>NZ_KQ949028.1:0-312717 GCF_001514285.1 Streptomyces sp. DSM 15324 | reverse complement strand
ACCTGGCCGCGCTGATCGCGATCCCGTACTCCTACCGGGCGCCGCACAGCTATGTGGACACCAATGTCACCGGCACGCTGAACGTGCTGGAGGCGGTGCGCGCCCTCGGCACGCCCCGGCTGGTGCACACCTCCACCAGTGAGACGTACGGCACCGCGCAGACCGTGCCGATCACCGAGGACCATCCGATCAACACCCAGTCCCCGTACGCCGCTTCGAAGGCGGGTGGCGACCGGCTGGCCGACAGTTACCACGCCAGCTTCGACACCCCCGTCGTGACCCTGCGGCCGTTCAACACCTTCGGGCCGCGCCAGTCCATGCGCGCGGTCATCCCCACCGTCATCGGCCAGGTGGCCGCCGGGGAGCGCACCCTCACCCTCGGCGATCTGCGGCCCACCCGGGACTTCACCTTCGTCAAGGACACCGCGCGGGCCTTCCTGGCCGTCGGCACCGCGCCCGCCGAGCGGGTGGTGGGACGCACCTTCAACGCCGGCACCGGAGGGGAGATCTCCGTCGGCGACCTGGTCGCGCTGATCGGGAAGGTGATGGACACCCCGCTCGACGTCCGCGAGGACGGCGCCCGGGTCCGGCCCGCGAACTCCGAGGTGATGCGGCTGGTCGCCGACGCGAGCCGGCTCGCCGCCGCCACCGGCTGGCAGCCCGCGCACACCCTGGAGGAAGGGCTCGCGCGGACCGTGGAGTTCTTCCGCGACCCGGCCAACCTGGCCCGCTACAAGACCGGCATCTACAACATCTGACCGTCCCGCTCGTCCGGTAGGCCCGGCACCGAGCACGCACCGAGCACGCACCGAGTACACACCAAGGGGGAGACCCATGCACGCAGTGATTCTGGCCGGGGGCAAGGGCGTTCGGCTGAGGCCGTACACCACCGCGCTGCCCAAGCCGCTGGTGCCCATCGGCGACCAGCACGCCATCCTGGAGATCGTGCTGCGCCAGCTGGCCACGGCCGGCTTCACCAGCTGCACCATCGCCATCGGCCATCTCGGCGAGATCATCCGCGCCTACGTCGGCGACGGCGCCGCCTGGGGCCTGCGCATCGACTACGCCACCGAGGAGAGCCCGCTGGGCACCCTCGGCCCGCTGCTCACCCTGCGCGAGCACCTGCCCGAGTCGTTCCTGGTGATGAACGGCGACGTCCTGACCGACCTCGACTACGCGGACGTCCTCGGCGCGCACCGCGCCGCGGGGGCACCGCTGACCATCGCCACGTACGCCCGCAAGGTGCACATCGACTTCGGGGTGCTCACCACCGACTCCTCGAAGGTGGTCGCCTTCACCGAGAAGCCCAGCATGGACTACCGCGTCTCGATGGGCGTCTACGGCCTGTCCCGCTCGACGCTGGAGGGGTACACCCCCGGACTGCCGCTCGGTTTCGACGAGTTGGTCATCGATCTGATCCGAGCGCAGAACCCGCCGCAGGCCTACGAGTTCGACGGGTACTGGCTGGACATCGGGCGCCCCGACGACTACGACCGCGCCAACGCGGAGTTCACCACCCGCAAGTCCCATCTCCTCAAGGGGGCCTGAGCACCCCATGCGCATTCTCGTCCTGGGCTTCACCGGCTACCTCGGAGCCCATGTCGCCGCGCGGCTGCGGGCCCTGCCGGGCGCGCTGGTCCTCGGCGCCGGCCGCTCCCCGGGCGCGGACCACACGGTCGATCTCGCCTCGGCCGGCCCGGCGGAGCTGGCCAAGACACTGGCCCTCGCCGCGCCCGACGCGGTGGTCAACTGCGCGGGCGCGACCGGCGGGGACGCGGTGACCCTCGCCGAGGTCAACGCCCGCGGCCCGGCCGTGCTGTGCGCGGCGCTGCGGGAGGCGGCGCCGGGAGCCCGGCTGGTGCAGCTGGGCTCGGCCGCCGAGTACGGTCCGGGCGTCGCGGGCAGCCCGGTCACCGAGTCCGACGCGACCTGCCCGGCCGGCCCGTACGGCGCGACGAAGCTCGCGGGCACGGCGGTGGTGAGCGCGTCCGGCCTGGACGCGGTGGTGCTCCGGGTCGGCAACCCGGTGGGGGCCGGCGCGCCGCCCGCCGGACTGCCGGGCCGGCTGACCGCGCTGCTGCGGGAGGCGGGCCGGGACCCGGACGCGGTCCTGCGGCTCGGTGACCTGTCCTCGTACCGGGACTTCGTGGACGTACGGGACGTGGCGCACGCGGTGGAGCTCGCGGTCACGGCGCCCGGCCCCCTGCCGCGGATCCTGAACGTCAGCGCGGGCCGCGCGGTGCCGGTGCGCGAGCTGGTGCTCGGGCTGGCCTCGCAGGCCGGGTTCCGGGGACGGGTCGAGGAGAGCGCGGGCGGCGGACGGTCGGTCCGCTCGGGCGAGGTGTCCTGGCAGTGCTCCGACGTCACGGCCGCCGAGCGGGCCCTGGGCTGGCGGCCGGCGCACACCCTCGACGACGCGCTGGCCGCGCTGTGGGAAGGCGACGGCACGCCGTGAGCCTGCTGATTCCGCTGTACGTGCACCCCGCCGACGATCCGGGCGCCTGGCACCGTCTGATCCAGGGCGCGGGGCGCACGTACGGCGTGGTCCTCAACCCCGCGAACGGGCCCGGCGCGGGCCCCGACCCCGCGTTCGCCGCGGCGGCCGGAGCCCTTCGGGAGGCGGGCACGCGCGTCCTCGGGTACGTCGACACCGACTACGGGGTGCGTCCGCGCGCCGATGTGGTGGCCGACGTACGCCGGCACCAGGCGTGGTACGCGGCCGACGGCTGCTTCCTCGACCGGGTGACGGCGACCCCGGACGGGCTGCCCGCCTGCCGCCGGCTGGTGAACGGCGTGCGCCGGACCGGTGCCGGGACGGTGGTCCTCAATCCGGGGGTGCACCCGGCGCCCGGCTACGCCCGCCTCGCCGACCTGACCGTGACCTTCGAGGGGCACTGGTCCACGTACGTCTCGGCGTTCACCCGGCCGGCGTGGACCACCCGGCACGCGCCCGAGCGCCTCTGCCACCTCGTGTACGGCGTCCCGGCGGCGCTGGTGCCGCTCGCGGTGCGCACCGCGGGCGAGCGGGGCGCGGCCGTGTCCGGTCCCGTCACGGGCGTACTTCCCAATCCCTGGGGTGAGTTGACCCCTGCACTGAGCGGAACAGGACGATGAGGCACACGGTACGCGCACTCCTGCTGGCCGGCGCGCTGGCGCTGGCGGGCTGCTCCGGCACGGGGGGCGGGGACGACGGGTCACCGCCGGCCTCCGGTTCGCCCTCCGGTACGGCGGACTCCTCGACCGGGGCGCGGTGGCGGCCCCGGCCGGGACTGGCCTGGCAGTGGCAGCTCAACAGCCGGGTCGACCCGTCGGTGGACGTGCCGGTCTACGACATCGACGGCTTCGAGAACACGGCCGCGGACGTGGCCCGGCTGCACCGGGACGGGCGCAGGGTCATCTGTTACGTCAACGTCGGCGCCTGGGAGGACTTCCGGTCCGACAAGGGCGCCTTCCCGAAGTCGGTGCTGGGGCGGCAGAACGGCTGGGCGGGCGAGCGCTGGCTGGACATCCGGAAGATCTCCGTGCTGCGGCCGATCATGGAACGCCGTTTCGACATGTGCCGCGACAAGGGCTTCGACGCGGTGGAGCCGGACCTGGTGGAGGGGTACGGCAACACGACCGGCTTCCCGCTCACCGCGCGCGACCAGCTCCGCTACAACCGCATGATCGCGGAGCTGGCGCACGACCGGGGCATGTCGGTGGGCCTGAAGAACGACCTGCCGCAGATCCCGCAGCTGCTCCCCCACTTCGACTTCGCGGTCAACGAGGAGTGCGCCCAGTACGGCGAGTGCGCGCGGCTCACCCCGTTCGTCAAGGCCGGCAAGGCGGTCTTCCACGTGGAGTACGCCGAGCCCACGAGCAGCTTCTGCCCCGTGTCGCGGCGCCTGGGGCTGTCCTCGATGCAGAAGAAGCTGGAGCTGGGGGTCTGGCGCAAGCCCTGCTGAACGGGCGGCGGCCCGCGCGTCCCGGCAGCCGCGGCAGGCCCCCCGCGGTCCGCCTCTCCTCAGCCCGTACGGCCGACCGGGCCGCGGTCCGCGCGATCTGGCTGCGGGGGCGGGGGCGGGGTCAAGGCGGCCTCGGCGAGCTCGCGTTCGAGGGCGTCGAGGGCCTCGCGGGCGGCGGCGATCCGGGTGAGCAGCAGCGGTCGGTCCTGCGCGGGTGGGGCGGGAGGCTGCCGGCTGTCCTCCATCTCGCGGGCCTCGTCGAGGGAGGTGATGACCACGCCGATGAGCACGTTGACCAGGACGAAGGAGGCCAGCAGCACGTACGAGGCGTAGTAGAGCAGGCTCCAGCGGGAGATCTCCAGGCCGGCGTGGACGGCGTCGCCGATGCCGTCCAGGGTCATGAGGAGGAACAGGGTGAGCACCGACCGGCCGATGGAGCCGTAGTGCCCGGGGTCGGCGCGGCCGAAGAAGACCCAGCCGATCATGGCGTACACGTACAGCAGCAGGGCGCCGACGAGCAGGAAGCTCAGGGTGCCCGGCAGACTACGGGCGACCGCGGTGAGCAGGACACGGAGCTGGGGCAGGAAACGCGCGGTACGCAGGACACGGGCCAGCCGGAGCAGGCGCAGCACGGTGGTGTTCTCGCGTACGACCGGCAGGAAGGCGCACAGGACCACGGCGAGGTCGAAGAGGTTCCACGGGTCCTTGAGGAAGCCCCGGGGGCGGTCGGCGTGCGCGCCGATCCGGACGAGGATCTCGACGGTGAACACGACGAGGCAGGCGTGCTCGGCGAGCCGTAACCAGCGGTGCCACTCCTCGACCAGGCCGGAGTACGTCTCCACGCCGAGCAGTGCCGCGTTGAGGAGGATCACGGCGAACACGGTCAGCGCGAACCAGCGGGCCTCGGTGACGGTGCGGCAGCGGTGCGCGAGGTCCCGGCGGGCCGCCCCGGACGCGCTGACGGTCGCCTGGTGGTACTGCTCGGACATCCTGCTGCCGACACTCCTCGGATCGTACGGCGTTTGCGCCAACGCGGCCGGAAGGCAGGCTTGTTGACGATCGCCTCCCGGGGGATACTTCTACAGAACTGTAGACGACCTCGGGAGAGAGCGGACCCGTATGTTCGGCATGAGCGAGCTGGCACTGATCCTGGTGGTCGTCGTCGTGGTCCTCGCGATCAGGAAGCTGCCCGAGCTGACCCGTTCGGCGGGCAGGGCGGCCCGCATCCTCAAGAGCGAGTCCAGGGCCCTGAAGGACCCGGACGCCCCCGGCCGGGACCCGTCGGCGCCCCGGATCGTCCCCGGCACGGTCGTCGGCCGGGACGACTCCGCCCCGCGTCCCTGACCGTTTCGCCGCTCGGTCAGTCGTCGGAGTCGGGCTTGCCGCCGGCCGCCGCGTAGGCCTGGGTGGGCGTCATGGGGACGCCGTTCAGCTCGACCGTCCGGAACCGGCTGACCTCGGCGCAGGTCGTGGCCTCGTCGGCGGTCTGGGCGTGGGCGTTGGAGACGGCGGCCCCGGTGTCGGCGGGGGCGGACGAGGAGGTCCCGCCGGGGTAGGTGGTGCCGCTCGGCCAGTCGCTGCCGATGACCAGGGTGACGCCCGTTCCACTCCCCTGCCTCAGATGGGAGGACGGCAGTCCGAGCGCCTTCGCGGCCGTCCGGGCCGCGCCCTTCTGCCCGGTGCCGTAGGTGAGGGTCGTGGTGGTCGCCGGGCTCGGCGCGTTGGCGGTGGTCGTCGCGGAGTCGAAGCCCGCGTCGGTGAGGGCGCCGGCGACGGCGGAGGCCCGGCCGGTGATGGTCGTGCCGTTCTCCACGGTGACGGCGACCTGGGACGCGGGGACCGTGGCGGCGGTGGCCTTCGCCGTCGCGGAGGCCGCCGCCGACTTCCCGCCGGAACCGGTGGTGAGCGACTGGTCCTCGGCGATGGTGGCGAACAGCGTCTTGGCGCCCGCGCCCACCACGACCCGGTCGCTGTCCGCCGGATCGGGGGCCGTCTGCATGGTGGTGAACGTCATCCGCTTGGTGGGGACCTTGTTCAGGTCGGCCGCGAGCCCGATCAGCTTGTTCACGCTGCCGAGGCCGTCGTCCACGGTGAGCGCCTTGGTGGCGGCGTCGGCGAGGCCGTAGACCGCGGTGGGGTCGGTGAGCGTGCCCGCGCTCTTGAACTTGCGGATCATCGCGCTGAGGAAGATGTGCTGGGAGACGGTACGGCCGAGGTCGCTGCCGTCGCCGAAGCCGTGCCGCGAGCGGACGAACTCCAGCGCGGCGACACCCTTGAGGGTGTGGGTGCCCTTGGACAGCTTCAGGTGCGAGTAGGTGTCGTAGACGTTGGCGTCCACGCACACGGAGACACCGCCGACCGCGTCGGACATCTTGACCACGCCGGAGAAGTCGAGCTTGACGAAGTGGTCGATGGGGATGCCGGTCAGCTCGTGGATGGTGGCCACCTGGCAGGCCGGGCCGTACTGCAGGGCGCTGTTGATCTGGCCGTAGTAGCCGGACGTGGACTGCCCGGTCTCACTGTCCTTGCAGGCCGGGACCCTTGTCATGGTGTCCCGCGGGATGCTCATGACGGTGGCGTTGGAGCGGTCGGCCGCTATGTGGACCACCATCTGCACATCCGCGTTGCCGTTGCCGGACTGCACCCCGGTGTGCGAGCAGCCGCCGCCCAGTTTGCAGTCCGCCTTGCTGGTACGGCCGTCCGAGCCCATCACGAGGATGTTGATCGGGGTGCGGCCGAAGGCGTCGGCCTTCTCCTCGCCGCCCTTGCCGTCGATCGGGACACTGTTGATGTTGCCGTTGAGGTGCTGGTAGAACCACCAGCCCGCACCGGCCGTCCCCAGCACCAGCACCGCCAGGCACAGTCCGGCGATCCGCAGCAGCCGCCTGCCGCGCCGCACCGGCCGGCCGCGGCGCGTCCCCCGGCCCGGGCGTCGGCGGGAGGCCACCCGTGCCGCGCTCCGCCCGCCCGTCGGAAGCGGCTCGTCGGGCCCGGCCGTGCGCTGCCCGGGCACCCTGTCGGTGCGGCTGCGCGTGGCCTGGCCGGCCGGACCGTCCCACGGGTCGCTCATTCACCACTCCTCCGAACGGTCGGACAGATGCACACAGATAGAGGCGGCAATCGCGATCGAGGTTGCTTGCGTAGTTGCGCAATCTAACAAAGCCCTGACCGCGGCAGCCCCGATCATGGGCGAATTCACAGGTGAGGGATCTCATGCAACCTGCGGGGAGGGTTTCCCCTCAGGGGCCCGGGGGCGGGCTTCAGCCGCCGGCGCCGGGCAGTCGCCGTACCGGCACGGCCCTCTGGTGTGCGCGGGCGGTCAGCTGGCCGACCATCACGCGCACCACGGTGACGACGTCCGGGTCGTCGACGTAGTACACCTGCCGCCGGCCCTCGCGGCGCGAGCCGACGAGTCCGGCGAGCTTCAGCTTCGCCAGATGCTGGCTGACGGCGGGCAGCGCCCCGCCGACGCGGTCGGCGAGCCGGGTGACGTCGCTCTCGCCCTGCGACAGGGCCCACATGAGGTGCAGTCGGGCCGGAGCGGCGAGCAGGCCGAACGCGGCGGCCGCCTCGTCGAGCACCTCGACGGACGGGTCCTCGAAGCGACCGACGCTGGTTGCCACAGCCCTCTCCCGTCCCCTGCGCGTCACCACCGACGCACGTACGGGTACCCAGTGTAGCCGTCGGCGGCGGCCCCGAGAGCGCCCGAAGCCCCCAACTCCGCTTGACGGTTTGCGCAATGTCCTGAACGAGTGACAGAACCGCGACGACTCGAACGCAGTGACCTGTGCGGGCTCGCCCGCCACTCCGTCGCGTCTCTAGGGTTGCGCAAACAGGCAACTCATACTGGGGCCGGTGACCCCGCGCAGCGGGTGCCGCCCGAGCGACTCGACTGGAGACACGACGACATGGGCATCATCGGCTGGATCATCCTCGGCCTGTTCGCCGGAGCCATCGCCAAGGTCCTGCTGCCCGGCCGCGACCCGGGCGGCCTGATCGGCACCACGCTCATCGGCGTCGCGGGCGCCTTCGTCGGCGGCTGGCTCTCCTCCCGGTTCCTCGACCGCCCGGTGGAGAACCAGTTCTTCGACCTCTACACCTGGGGCGCGGCCATCGGCGGCTCGCTGGTCCTCCTCGTGGCCTACCGGCTGCTGTTCGGCAACTCGCGGAACTGAGCGGGGCAGACGGGAACTTGTCCGACCCCCCGTTAGTTTCTACATTGTTGTAGATATCGAACCGACCGTATGGAGTTCTCATGGCCCTGTGGGACCGCATCAAGGAATCCGCGTCGTCGATGCAGACGCAGCTCGTGGCGAAGAAGAACGACCTCAAGAGCGGCGCCTTCCGCGACGCGAGCATGGCGATGTGTGCCCTGGTCGCCGCCGCCGACGGCACCATCGATCCGTCCGAGCGGCGCCGCGTGGCCCAGCTCATCGCCACCAACGAGGTGTTGCAGAACTTCGACGCCACGGACCTTCAGCGCCGTTTCGACGACAACCTGAACAAGCTGACCGCCGACTTCGACTTCGGCAAGGTGAGCGTGCTCCAGGAGATCGCCAAGGCCCGGAAGAAGCCCGCCGAGGCCCGTGCCGTCATCCAGATCGGCATCGTGATCGGCGGCGCCGACGGCGACTTCGACAAGACCGAGCAGGCGGTCGTCCGCGAGGCCTGCTTCGCCCTCGACCTGCCTCCGCACGAGTTCGACCTCTGACGGACCGGCGCACGGGGCGCCGCCCCACCCGTCCGGCCGTCGGGTACGCCCCTGAGGGCCTTGCCGCCGGCCGGTCGGCCTGATCCCGACGACGGGCTCTAGAGGGGTGTCGCGGCGTACAGGATGAGGAACATGCTCACCGCGGAGTTCGCCGAGGACATCGCGGAGACGGCCGTGCCGGCGGCGGCGCCCCACGCCGCGAGGCCCACGGCGGTGAACGCCGAGGGCCAGCTGCGTCCGACCGGGGCCGGGCCGAGCAGGGCCGCCACCCGGCGCGGCACCGGTCCCGCCGCCGCGAAGCCGGCCAGCGTGGGCACGGGGGTGCCCCGCGAGACCAGGGCCGCCTTGCCGATCGCGCGGGCCACGGTACGGCGGCTGCCCACGGCCTGGGCCGCGTCCTCGTCGGCCCACCGCTCCGTCGTGTAGGAGACGGCGGTGCGCAGCGGCCGCAGGAACGGGTTGGCGCGCGCGGCGAGCCGTACCGCCAGCAGGAACCGGTGGTGCCCGGCCGTCAGATGCGCGCGCTCATGGGCGAACAGGGCCCGCCGCTCGGCCGGTTCGAGGCGGTCCAGCAGGGCGGTGGTCACCACCACCCGGCCCCGCCGGCCGCCCGGCAGCGCATAGGCGTACGGCACCCCGTCGGGCAGGACGACCACCTCGGTACCCGGCAGCCCGGCCAGCGCGCGATGCGCCCCGCGCCGTACCCGCCCGTGCCGCCACAGCGTCCGCCCGCAGGCCACGAGCACCGCGAACAGCGCGGGGATGGCCGCCTTCCCGGCGACCTCGTCGTAGGGCACCGCCGCCCGCACCTCGGGGTCCGACCACCCGTCGGGCAGCGGATTGCCCGGCAGCTGGGCCGTGCCCACCACCATGACCAGTGCCAGACACACGGTGCTGCACACCGCCATCACCACCGCCACGCCCGACAGCAGCCGGGTCGCCGCGCGCGGATGCAGATGCTGCTCCGCCAGGCGGGCCACCGGCCACGCCGTCAACGGCAGCACCAGCGGCAGAAAGACGAACACCCCCATCGGATTCGGGCCTTCCCCTTCACTCGCCGTCGGAACGGCCCAGCAGCTCCCGCAGCAGCCGCTCGTCGTCCGGGCCCAGACCGGTGACGAAGCTGGCGAGCACCGCCTCGCGGTCGCTCTCCGCGTCCAGCACCCTGCGCATCCGGTGCGCCGCGAGACCCGCCTGGTCCGCGGCCGGCGTCCAGGCGAAGGACCGGCCCGCCCGCTCCCGCGTCACCACACCCTTGGCCAGCAGCCGGGTCAGGATCGTGATCACCGTCGTATAGGCGAGGTCGTCACCGAGGCGCTCCTGCACCCACCCGGCGCTCACCGGCCCCTCCGCCTCCCCCAGCACCGACAGCACCAGCGCCTCCAGTTCGCCCTGTCTGCGCCGCCGCGGACCCTGCCGGTCGTCCGTCACGCCCTTGTCTCCCTTCCGCCGCCGACGCTTTTGCGGCCCGCCATCGTATCGACGCCCCCGGTTCACCCGACGCACCGCGCACCGCCGCTCCGGTCGACTACACCAGCGTAGAAGAAGGGGTGGGGAAGGGCACCCGGACGGGGTGGCCGGGGCCGCCGGACGTCCGGGCCGCCGGACGCCATGGGACACCAAGTCCCTTACCCAGCAAGGGGGTTGTTCGACCCGCCGTACACACAGAGTCTTCACACAATGGCTGACACGAAGGTGTCTGAAGATTAAAGCAGTGGGCGTAGGGTGCCGATCATGCAAGCCCTGAACGACATCCCAGGGTCCCCCCGTCTCGCCGATCTGGCGGCCCTCGTCCGGCTGCCCGCCGCCCTGAGCGTGCCCGGTGACGTGCTCGCGGGCGCGGTCGCGAGCACCGGACGCGTCCGCCCCCGTACGGTCGCCACGATGGCGTCGTCCGTCGCTCTCTACTGGGCCGGCATGGCGCTCAACGACTACGCGGACGCGACCGTGGACGCGGTGGAACGCCCTGAACGCCCGCTGCCCTCCGGCCGCGTCGCCCGCCGCACCGCGCTGGCCACCGCCGGCGGGCTGACCGCCGCCGGTCTCGGTCTCGCCGCCCTGGCCGGCGGGCGCGCCGCGCTCGCAGTGGCGATACCGCTGACCGGACTGGTCTGGGCGTACGACCTGCGCCTGAAGTCCACCCCTGCCGGGCCCGCCGCGATGGCGGGGGCACGGGCGCTGAACGTCCTGGCCGGCGCCGACCCGGGCCGTCGGACGGCGGCGCTCCCGGCCGCGCTGCTGGTCGGCGCCCACACCTACACCGTCACGGCCCTGAGCCGCCACGAGGTGACGGGCGCGCCCCGCTCCGTACCGGCCGCGACCCTGGCCGGCACCGCGGCCACCGCCCTCGCCGCCGGCGCGCTTCCCTACTCCGGGGCGCTCGCCTTACCCCGTCCGCTACGGCGCACCGGACGCGGAAGACCCGAGGGACGGGCGGCCCGCCTCGGTGCCGCCGCCGGGGCGCTCGCCTATCTGACCACGTACGGCGGCGCGCAGGCGCGGGCGGCCCACCGCCCGTCCGCGCGACACGTCAGGGAGGCCGTCGGCGCCGGAATCCTGTCGCTGATGCCCCTCCAGGCGGCGCTGACCGCGGGCGGCGGCGCCCCGGCCCTGGCCGGTCTGCTCGCCGCGGCCCATCCGACGGCCCGCCGACTGGCCCGGAAGGTGTCGCCCACATGAGCACCCTCCCCGCCGCGCCCGCGCGGCTGCGCTACGGCTTCGGGACCAACGGCTTCGCCCACCACCGTCTCGACGACGTCCTGACCGTCCTCGCCGACCTGGGTTACGACTCCGTCGGGCTCACCCTGGACCACGGCCATCTCGATCCCTTCGCCGCGGATCTGCCGCGCCGGGTCGCACAGCTGGCCTCCCGGCTGGACCGGCTGGGTCTCGCCGTGATGGTGGAGACCGGGGCGCCGTATCTGCTCGACCCCTGGCGGGGGCACGTCCCGACCCTGATGTGCCCATCCGGCGCCGAACGGCGCCTGGACCTCCTCGGGCGGGCCGTGCGCATCGCGGCCGACCTCGGCGCCCCGGCCGTCCAACTGGCCAGCGGGCCGGCCCCCGAGGGCGTCCCACGGGAGGAGGCCTTCAAGCGGCTGACCGGGGGCTGCGAGGAGATCCTGGAGACCGCCCGCGAGCACGGGGTGGCCCTCGGGTTCGAACCCGAGCCGTACATGTTCGTCGACACCGTGCAGCGCGTGCTGGAGCTGCGCCACCGGCTCGGCGACCCCGACCTGTTCGGTGTCACCCTCGACATCGGCCACGCCCACTGCGTCGAGGACACTCCGCTGCTCGACTGTGTCGCGGCGGCGGCACCGCATCTGGTCAACGTGCAGATCGAGGACATGCGGCGCGGGGTGCACCGACACCTCGAACTCGGCACGGGCGAGATCGACTTCCCGCCGGTCCTGGCCGCGCTCAAGGCCGCCGGCTACCGCGGACCCGTCTCGGTGGAGATCCAGGGCGCGGCACTGAACGCGCCCGAAGTCGCCCGCACGTCACTGGAGTTCCTGCGGGCCGCCGAGCCGCACTGACGGCTCGTCGGCGCCGACGTCTCGTCACTTCCGTTTCCCGGTACGGCGGTCGCCGTACGCACGCCCGACGAAGGAGGCATGTGCCGTGGACCCTCGCATCCCGATCGCCCTCGACCAACGGCTGACCGCGGACGCGGCGGCCTGGCTGGCCGACGCGGTCGCCCGGATCGGCCAGGACGCGGCGGCGGTGCGCGGCCTCTTCCCGGCCGTGGGCCGGCGCTGCGGCCGCGACCCGCTGGTCGCCGGCTGGACGGTGGCGGACGCCGCCCGCGCCCGGCTGCTCACCGCCCTGCCGCTCGGCGGCGCGGCGCTCGCCGAGGAGATCACCGCCCTGCACCGGTACGGCGACCCCGCCGAGCAGCGGGCGGTGCTGCTCTGTCTGGCCCTGCTGGAGGACGGGGACGCGTCCTTCGCCGATCGGGGGCTGCCCCTCGTGCGGGCGGCGCTGCGTGGCAACGACACCGATCTGATCGAGTCGGCCCTCGGACCGTACGCCGCGCGCCACCTGGACGCCGAGGGCTACCGGCAGGCCGTGCTGAAGAGCGTCTTCTGCGGCATACCGCTCGCCCGGATCGCCGGCCTGGCGGACCGCGCCGACGGTGAACTCGCCCGGATGCTGGTCGACTTCGCCCATGAGCGGGTCGCCGCCGGTCGTGACGTGCCGGCCGACGTCTGGCCGGTCCTGCGCGCCCACCCCGGCACGCTGGAGGCCTCCGGGCTGCCTGCCGAGACCACATCCGCCTCTCCCGACCGCCGCGACGCGGCCGTCCGGGCCCTGGCCGCCTTCTCCGCCACCGCGGTGTCCACCTCCGCAGACCCAGCCCCAGCCCCAGCCCCAGACACAGACACAGCACCCGCAACCGCAACCGCACTCACACCCACACGCGGTACCGCACCCGGTGCGGCGCCGGCAGGAGCCGTCTGATGCGCATCTTCGACCCCCACATCCACATGACCTCCCGCACCACCGACGACTACGAGGCCCTGTACGCGGCCGGGGTCCGGGCGGTGGTGGAGCCGTCGTTCTGGCTCGGCCAGCCGCGCACCTCGGTGGACAGCTTCACCGACTACTTCGACGCGCTGCTCGGCTGGGAGCCCTACCGTGCCGCGCAGTTCGGCATCCGGCACCACTGCACCATCGCCCTCAATCCGAAGGAGGCCAACGACCCCCGCTGCGCCGGGGTCCTGGACGTGCTGCCGCGCTATCTCGCCAAGGACGGGGTGGTGGCCGTCGGGGAGATCGGCTACGACTCCATGACGCCCGAGGAGGACGAGGCACTGGCCCGTCAACTGGCCCTCGCCGTCGAGCACGGGCTGCCCGTGCTGGTGCACACCCCGCACCGCGACAAGGCCGCCGGCACCCGCCGCACCCTCGACGTGGTCCGGGAGTCCGGCATCCCGCCCGAGCACGTCCTCGTCGACCACCTCAACGAACTCACCGTCGCCCTGGTCGCCGACAGCGGCTGCTGGATGGGCTTCTCCATCTACCCGGACACCAAGATGAGCGAGGACCGCATGGTGCGGATCCTCCAGGAGCACGGCACGGCGCGGATGCTCGTCAACTCCGCGGCGGACTGGGGCCGCAGCGACCCCCTGAAGACCCGCAAGACCGCCGACGCGATGCTGGCCGCCGGTTTCGACGAGGACACCGTCGACCAGGTGATGTGGCGCAACCCGGTGGCGTTCTACGGGCAGAGCGGGCGGCTGGACCTCGATGACGTCAAGGCCGACGGAAGCGCCCTGTTCGAGGGCAACTCCGTCAAGCGCGGCGGGGAGTGAGCCCCAGGTGCGCTTCCGGCACGGCGACGGCACCACCGTCCACCTCGCCTACTGCAGCAACGTCCACCAGGCGGAGGACCTGGACGGGGTGGTGGGCCAGCTCGCCTCCCACGCCGAACCGGTCCGGGAGGCCCTCGGCGCCGATCTGCTCGGCATCGGGCTGTGGCTGGCCCGGGACGTGGTCACCGAGCTGTCCGCCCGGCCCGGGGCCGTACGCCGGCTGCGGGCCGAGCTGACCTCGCGCGGCCTGGAGACCGTCACCCTCAACGCCTTCCCCTACGAGGGTTTCCACCGCGAGGTGGTCAAGAAGGACGTCTACCTCCCCGACTGGACCGACCCCGCCCGGCTGCGCTACACCGTCGACTGCGCCCGGATCCTCGCCGGGCTGCTCCCCGACGACGCGCGGCGCGGCAGCGTCTCCACCCTGCCGCTGGCCTGGCGCACCCCCTGGCCGGCCGGGGCGCGCGACACCGCCCGCCGGTCCCTGGACCGACTCGCGGCCGACCTGGCCGAGGTGGAGCGGGAGACGGGCCGGGCGATCCGGGTCGGCTTCGAACCGGAGCCGGGCTGCGTGGTGGAGAACACCGTCCAGGCCGCCCGGGAACTCGGCGGGCTGGACCCCGAGCGGCTCGGTGTCTGCCTGGACACCTGCCATCTCGCCGTGCAGTTCGAGAACCCGGCGCAGGCGCTGCGCCGCCTCGCCGACGCCGGCCTCCCCGTCGTCAAGGTGCAGGCCTCCAGCGCCCTCCAGGCCGACGACCCCACCGCCCCGCAGGCACGCCGGGCCCTCGCCCGCTTCGCCGAACCCCGCTTCCTGCACCAGACCCGTACGGCCCCGGGCGGCGTGGTGAGCGGCGTGGACGACCTCCCGGACGCCCTCGCCGGAGGCCTCGACCCCCACTCCCCCTGGCGGGTGCACTTCCACGCGCCGCTGCACGCCGCACCCGAACCGCCCCTGAGCACCACCGCCGCCGAACTGACCACCGCACTGCGGGAGTTGCTCGGCGGCCCCCAGGCGGTCTGCGATCACGTCGAGGTGGAGACCTACACCTGGTCCGTCCTGCCCGAACATCTGCGGCCACGGGACCGCGAGGGTCTCGTCGCGGGAATCGCCGCCGAACTGGCCTGGTCCCGCGCCCGGTTCGAGGAACTCGGCCTCGCCATGACGGCCGACACCGCCCGCCCCCGCAAGGAGCCCGTCACATGACACGACTCGTCGTCCTCGACATCGTCGGCCTCACCCCCCGCCTGCTGCGCCACATGCCGGCCGTCTCCGCCGTCGCCGCAGAGGGCTTCCGGGCCCGGCTGGACCCCGTCCTGCCCGCCGTGACCTGCTCCGTGCAGTCCACCCTGCTGACCGGCGCGCCGCCCGCCGAGCACGGTGTCGTCGGCAACGGCTGGTACTTCCGGGACCTCGGCGAGGTCCTGCTGTGGCGCCAGCACAACGCCCTGGTCGGCGGCGAGAAGATCTGGGACACCGCCCGCCGCTCCCGGCCCGGCTACACGGTCGCCAACGTCTGCTGGTGGTACGCCATGGGCGCCGACGTGGACTTCACCGTCACCCCGCGCCCCGTCTACTACTCCGACGGCCGCAAGGAACCCGACTGCTACACCCGGCCGCCCGCCCTGCACGACGAACTCACCGACCGACTGGGCCCGTTCCCCCTGTTCACCTACTGGGGTCCCAACGCGGGCCTGCCCTCCAGCCAGTGGATCCTCGCCGCCGCCCGCCAGATCTTCGACGAGAAGCAGCCCGACCTCACCCTGGTCTACGTACCCCACCTCGACTACGAGCCCCAGCGCTCCGGCCCCGGCTCGCCCCGGTCGGCACGCGAGGCCCGTCGCCTCGACGAGGCGCTGCGGCCCTTCCTCGCACACCTGCGCCGCGAGGGCGCCACCGTCGTGATCCTCAGCGAGTACGGCATCGCGCCCGCGTCCCGCCCCGTCGACATCAACCGCGCGCTGCGGCGGGCCGGACTGCTGGAGGTCCACACCCAGGACGGCATGGAGTACCTCGACCCGATGACGTCCCGCGCCTTCGCGGTCGCCGACCACCAGATCGCCCACGTCTACGTCCGCGACCCGGCCGACCTCGCCAAGGCGACCGAGGTCGTCGCCGGACTCGACGGGGTGGACGAGGTGCTCGACGAGCAGGGCAAGGCCCGGCACGGACTCGCGCACGAGCGCTCGGGCGAACTGGTCGCGGTGGCGCGGTCCGACGCCTGGTTCACGTACTACTACTGGCTGGACGACGCGCGCGCCCCGGACTTCGCCCGCCAGGTCGAGATCCACCGCAAGCCCGGCTACGACCCCGCCGAGCTCCTCTACGACCCCACCGTCCCCGGCGTCAAGGCCCGCGCCCTGGGCCAGGTCGCGCGCAAGAAGGCCGGTCTGCGGTACCGCATCCGGACCGTCCCGCTCGACCCGTCGGGCGTCCGGGGCAGCCACGGCCGGCTCCCCGAGGACCCGCAGGACAGCCCCGTCCTGCTGTGCTCACGGCCCGGCCCCGCGCGCGACCGGATCGCCGCGACCGAGGTCAAGGACCTGCTCCTCGACCTGGCCGGCCTCACCGGCTGAGCGACCCGCCCTCCCCCTGCGGTCCCCTCCCCCCTCTCCCCCACCTCAGAGCCCGGAAGAGCCCCCCGCCATGCACCCGACGGACACCCCGCCGCCCCTCCCCCGCCACCGCCCCCTCCTCGACCCCGCCGCCGAGTACGGACACTGGATCGCCGAACGCCCCCTGGCCCGGATCACCCTGTGGGGCGACACCCACCCCTGGCTCGTCACCCGGCACGAGGACGCCCGGGCCGTCCTAGGCGATCCGCGCTTCAGCGCGCGCAACGTCCGCCCGGGCTTCCCCGGCCTCCAGCCGACGCCCCCGCCGCCCACCCCCGGCCAGCTGTTCTCCATGGACCCGCCGGACCACACCCGGCTGCGCCGCATGCTGATCCCCGAGTTCAGCTTCCGCCGGGTCGAGCAACTGCGCCCGGCCATACGACGGATCACCGGCGAACTCCTCGACGGCCTGGCCGAGAAGGGCGAGCCGGCCGACCTGGTGCAGCACTTCACCCTGCCGCTGCCGCTCCTCGTCATCTGCGAACTGCTCGGAGTGCCGTACGCCGACCGGGAGTTCGTCCACCGGCACGCCGCCGCCTTCGCGACCGTCTCGGCCGGACCGGAGGCGATGCGAGCCGGCTGGGCGGCCCTCTTCGGCCACCTCCGGGAACTGCTGGCGGCCAAGGCGCGCGAACCCGGCGACGACCTCACGAGCAAGCTCGCCGTCGAGCGGGTGGCCACCGGCGAGGCCACGGCAGAGGAGGCGGCGGGCATGCTGGTCCAGCTCCTCATCGCCGGTCACGAGACGACCGCGAGCATGCTCTCGCTCGGCGTCGTCGCCCTGCTGCGCCATCCCGACCAGCTGGCCGCCCTGCGCGCCGACGACGGCCTCGTCCCCGGCGCGGTCGAGGAACTCCTGCGCTACCTCACGGTCGTCCACATCGGGCTGCGCCGCATCGCCGTCGAGGACGTCGAGATCGGCGGGGTGACGATCCGCGCCGGCGAGGGCGTGGTCGTCGCCCTCCAGTCCGCCAACCGGGACCCCGCGGCCTTCGAGGACCCCGACACCCTCGACCTCACCCGGGACGCCGGCCGCCAGCTGGCGTTCGGCCACGGCCCCCACCACTGCCTCGGCCAGTCGCTCGCCCGCGCCGAACTCCAGATCGCCCTGCCGATGCTCTTCGACCGCCTGCCCGGCCTGCGCCTGACCGGCCCGCCCGCGGAGCAGCACGCGTTCGAGGGCCGCGCGGTCCACGGCGTGTCGGAGCTGCCGGTGGCCTGGTGACCCGGGTGCCCCTACCGCCTCACCCGCGCGGCCAGTGCAGCGCCGTGGCCGCGGTCGCGGCGGTGACCACGGCCAGCCGGTCGTAGTCGAGGAGGTCCGGCGTGTCCGTGGGGCGGTGGTAGTGCCGGTTACGGAAGTTGGCGGTACTGGTCAGCATGAGCGCCGGGATCCGGCGGTTCCAGAACGAGGCGTGGTCGCTGCGCCCGAGATGGTTCGCCGGCGGCACCGCGAGGCCGATGAGCAGACCGAGCGGCCCTTCGGGACGGCGGTCACGGAGGGCGATCGACGGAAGGGCGGGCAGTGCCGGACCCGCGCACGCGGCCGCGCGCTGCCACAGGGCGGCCGCACCTTGTGTGGATCGCCGGTGGACCACGAGGGTGAAGTCCCCGCGGAAGCGCTGCGCACGGACCTCGCGTGCTGCCGTCGGGAAGGCCAGTCCGAAACCGGCGGGCAGCCGCTGGCCACCCGGCTCAGGCGCGAAGTACCCGACCGACTCCAGACAGAGCATGCCCGCGACCTGTTCCTGCCGGTCGGTGAACTGCCGGGCGGCGTACCGCGAGCCGATCAGTCCCAGTTCCTCCATGTCGAAGCACATGAGGGTGACGGGTGGCGGCTCTTCCAGCGCGCCGAGCAGCCGGGCGGCTTCCAGCAGGACCGCCACACCGGAGGCGTTGTCGTCGGCTCCCGGGCTCGCGTCCACGGAGTCCAGGTGCGCGCCGATCAGCACCGTCGGCCGCCGCGGGTGGCCGGGACGTCGCGCGAGCAGGTTGGCTCCCGTCAGCCGCCGGTGCAGGCGCGGCTTGAGGGGGAGGAGCCGGTGCCCCTGGCGGTCGGTCGTGCCCGGCTGCCAGCGCAGGTCGAACGGCTGTCGCTCGACCTGCCATCCGGCCGCCGACAGCTCGTCCGTCACATGCCGCTCCGCCTCGGCCATCGCGTTCGGCGTGCGCGTACGGCTGCGGGGGAACGCCGCCAGGACGTCGACGTCGCGCCGGAGCCGTGCCGGGTCGACCTTCCCGGCCAGCGCCTGCATCGCCGACTCGATCATGTGGAGACTCCGTCCTCGTGCCCACGCCGCCGGCCGTTTCGGTCCGTGCGGCGGAGGCAGCGTAGGCGGTGCGCGGCGCCGCTGTCAGGGCCGCGGCAGGTCTTGGTCCCGGTGACGGTGTCCGCCGTCGCGCGTTCACGGGTCGCGGCGGGCTGCGGTGGGTGGGCCCGGCCGGGCCTCCGGGCATGACGCCTCCGCGTCAGGTGCCCTTGACAATCGCAAGGGCGGACGACGTACGTTGAACCGGCGAACTCCTGACGGGTGGAGGCCTTCCATGCACGCACCGGGCGCGGCACAGCCGGGTGTCCGCACGGGTGCGCGGCTCATCACCCGGCGGCACGTCGACTACTGCCGCACCTCCTCCGCCGTCTGTCCTTCCGCACGCGTCTGACCCCCGCCGGTCCACCCCCACCGGCCGTCTCGTCGCGGCCTCTCGGCCGTGAGTTCGCGTATGTCTCGGAAGGAACGTCCATTGTCCGGCCCCGCCCTGCACCTCGCCGTCGAGATCGACGGTGACGGCGCCCATCCCGCGGCCTGGCGCCGCGCCGCCCACGCACCCGACCAGTTGCTCACCCCGCGCCGGGTGGCCGGGCTCGCCACCGTGGCCGAGAACGCCGGGTTCACCCTCATCACCCTGGACGACGGCGTGCTGCCGCCCGGTGCCGCACCGGATCCCGTCGGCCGTATCGGAGCGGTGGAGCGGGCGGCCTTCGTCGCGGCGTCCACGAGCACGATCGGGATCGCACCCGTCGTCCCGGTCACGTATGCCGAACCCTTCCACGTCTCCAGCCAGTTGGCGTCCCTGGACCACATCTCCGCCGGCCGCGCCGGGTGGGTGGTGACGGAGGAGGACAGTCCCGAGGCGGCTCGTGTGTGGGGGCGCCCCCTGGTGGCCGACGCGGCCGCGCGGGCCCGGGAGTCCCGGGACGGGGTCGAGGTGGCCCGCGCCCTGTGGGACTCATGGGAGGACGACGCGGTCGTCCGGTCCGTGGCCACGAGCCGCTACCTCGACCGCGACCGGCTGCACTACGTCGACTTCACCGGGGAGACCTACGCCGTCAAGGGCCCGGCGATCGTGCCGCGCCCGCCGCAGGGGCAGCTCGTCGTCCTGGGCCGCCCGGACCGGGTGCCCGCCGCGCAGCTCGACGTCGCCCTGGTCGAGGGCCGCGCCCCGGCATCGGTCGCCGCGGCCGCCGCCGACGCCGGTACGCCCCGCGTCTTCGCCGAGGTCGACGTGGCGCTGGACACGCCGGACGCGACCGGCGCCGAGCGCGTCGCCGACCTGGAGCGGCACGCACCGTGGACCGACCGCGGACGGCTGCGGCACATCGGTTCCGCGGACGGACTGGTGGCCGTTCTCGCCGAGTTGAGCCGCCATGTGGACGGGGTACGGCTGCATCCGCTCGTACTGGACGAGGACCTGCCCGTCCTCTCCCGCCTCGTCCTGCCGGCCCTGTCCGAGCGGCGCCTCGTCGCCCGCCCCCTGCCCGGCGCGTCCCTGCGCTCGACCCTGGGTCTTAAGCGCCCCGCCAACCGTTTCGCGGCCGCGGCCGTCCAGGAGGAAGCCCGATGACCCGCACCGACCCCCTCGACGTCCCCAGGCCGCACGCACAGCTGCACTTCGGAGTGTTCTTCCAGGGGGTCAATCACTGGACCATCTGGTCCGCCCCCGACAGCGGCTCGCAGATCGACCCCGCCTCCTTCCGGCGGGTCGCCCAGACCGCCGAACGGGGCCTGTTCGACGCGTTCTTCCTCGGCGAGGGACTCCGGCTGCGCGAGGTCGACGGCAAGATCCACGAGCTCGACGTGGCCGGACGGCCGGACGCCGTCACCCAGCTCGCGGCACTGGCCGCGGTCACCCGCCGGATCGGCCTGGTCTCCACCTCCAACTCCACCTTCAACGAGCCCGCGGACCTCGCCCGTCGCCTCTCCGGCCTCGACCTCCTCTCCGAAGGCCGCGCCGGCTGGAACGTGGTGACCACCGACAACGCCTGGACCGGCGCCAACTTCCGCCGCGGCGGCTACCTCGACCACGCCGACCGCTACCGGCGCGCCGAGGAGTTCCTCACGGTGGCCCGCGCCCTGTGGGACAGCTGGGACGACAAGGCAGTCGCCACGTCCGTCGACGCGCCCGCCTGGTCGGTGGCCGGCGCCGTCCGCCAAGTGCGGCACCGGGGACCGCAGTTCGACGTCGACCTGGCCCCCACCCTGCCGCGCAGTGCCCAGGGCCACCCGGTGATCTTCCAGGCCGGCGACTCCGGCGCGGGACGCGACTTCGCCGCCCGCAACGCCGACGTCATCTTCTCCGCGCACGGCAACGACTTCGACGACGCCCTTGCCTTCGCCGAGGACATCCGCACCCGCCTGCGCGCCGTCGGCCGGCCCGACGACGACCTGCGGATCCTGCCCGGCACCGAGATCATCATCGGCGCCACCGAGGAGGAGGCCCAGGAGAAGAAGCGCTGGATCCGGCTCCAGCAGGTCACGCCCGCCACGGCGCTGGGGATCGCCTCACTGCTGTGGGGCATCGACCTGTCCGACCGCGACGCCGACGGCCCGCTGCCCGCGGAGGACCCGGTCGTCGCCGAGAACGACGGCTCCTTCGGGGCCCGGCGCACCGCCGACCCGCGCGCGGTCGTGGCCGAGTGGCGCCAGAAGGCGCAGGCGCACGGCTGGTCGCTGCGCGAGACCGTGATCGCCCTCGGCCCGCAGCGTGGCCATGTCGGCACCCCCTCCGGTCTGGCCGACAAGTTCGCGCGCTTCGTGCGGCACGGCGCGGTCGACGGCTTCAACGTCACGCCGTACCTCATCCCCCACGGCCTCGACGACATCGTCGACCTGCTCGTCCCGGAACTGCAGGAACGCGGGGTCTACCGCACCGAGTACACCGGCACCACACTCCGCGACCACCTCGGTCTGCGCGCACCCCTCACCCACCGCTCCGCACCCGAGCGGCAGGCGGGCTGACCAGCCCGGCGACGGGGCCCCGCACCGGACCGGCACCGGGTGCCGGGTCGTCGGTGCGGGGACGTGTGCCGAGTCGGCGCCTGGAACAGGGCGTCGGTTGTGGCATTGACGTACGACAAAACCGATACGTACGATCGTCAACGGCATTGAGTGTCAGCATCAAGCCCTGGCTCGCTGACCGGCAACCCTCCCACGCGGTGGGGTGCTCCAGGTGAAAGCCCGGCGGGATCACCGATGACTCCCGCAAGCGCGTGGCCCCGGTGACCGGGGCCGGAGACGGGGAGGACCGGTATGCGGCACAGCGATGACCCGACTGCCTCCTCCGCCGACGCCACGGCGTACTCCCGGCTCTCGCGCCGGCGTCACATCGATCTGAAGCGCTCGACCAGCTGCCTCTGTCGGGCCTGACCGGCCTGCCCGCCGCCGGCTGACCTCCGTCACCGGCCACGGCTCCTGCGCGCCGTCCTTCCCCTCGCCACCGGTCCTCGGTGTCGTCTGCTCACCCCTGTCTACTCCCCCTGTCTGCACACCCCTGTCTGCACAGCGCTTCCTCCGGCCGGTGTCGCTCCGGCCGGAGCCCCGCACGTCCCCGCACGGCCGTGCCTCGCGCCCGAGGCCCGGCACCCCGTGCCGGGTGACACGAGTAGGAGAAACCTTTCCGTGACAGCACTCCCGGATTTCAGAGCCTCCCGATGGGCGCCCCTGGCCGCGCTCCTGACCACCAGTGTCCTGCTGACCGCGTGCGGGTCGGGCGACGACGGCTCCGGCAGCGGAAGCGGCCGGCCGAAGTCCGGCGGGACCCTGACCTTCGCGGTGGGTTCCGATGCCGGCTGCGTGGACCCGCAGCAGGTCGGCAGCAACGAGAGCATCTACTCGGTACGCCAGACCGTGGACTCCCTGACCGACCAGGACCCGGGGACCGGCAAGATCGTGCCGTGGCTGGCCAAGAGCTGGGACATCAACGCCGACGCGACGGAGTTCACCTTCCATCTGCGCTCGGGCGTCACCTTCAGCGACGGCTCCCCACTCACCGCGCAGGCGGTCAAGGACAACTTCGACGCCGTACCGAAGCTCGGGCCCCTCGGAGCCCTCGCCCAGGGCTACCTGAGCAGCGTCGAGAGCACCGCCGTGGTCGACCCGCTCACCGTCAAGGTGACCTTCAAGCAGCCCAACGCACAGTTCCTCCAGGCCACTTCGACCCACTCGCTCGGCATCGAGTCGTCGGCGAGCGTGAAGAAGACCCCGCAGCAGAAGTGCAGCGACGGCGTGGTGGGGTCCGGGCCGTTCGTGCTGAAGCAGTACGTCCAGAACCAGTCGATCACGCTGGCCAGACGCACCGGCTACGACTGGGGCTCCTCGCTGTGGTCCAAGAAGGGAGAGGCCTACCTGGACAAGGTGGTCTTCAAGGTCGTGCCCGAGGCGGGGGTGCGGGCCGGCAGTCTCCAGTCCGGGCAGGTGGACGCGATCAGCAGCGTCGGCAAGGCCAACGAGGCCGCGCTGGGCGGCGGCCAGGTCACCCTTCTGCGCCGGGCCAACCCCGGTGTGGTGTTCGGGCTGGGGCTCAACAACTCGCGGCCTCTGCTCAAGGACACGAAGGTACGCCAGGCCATCCTGGCCGCCATCGATCGCAAGCAGATCGCCGACACCGTGTTCCCGACCGGCACGCAGCCCGCGACCAGCGTCCTGGCGCACACCACGCCCGACTACACCGACCTCTCCTCGGACCTCGCCTTCGACTCGGCCAAGGCCACGTCCCTTCTGGACGAGGCCGGTTGGAAGGAAGGCAGCGACGGCATCCGCGTCAAGGACGGCAAGAAGCTGAGCCTGACCATCACCTGGTTCCCCAACGCGTCCACCAACCAGCCCGCGCTGGAACTGGTCCAGCAGCAGCTGAAGGCCGTCGGGATCGACGTGGTGCTCAAGCAGCGCCAGGTCAGCGAGTTCGCCCTCACGGTCCAGACGAGTGACTTCGACGTCGTGTGGGGGAACGTGACCCGCGCCGACCCGGACATTCTGCGTACCTCCTTCTCCACCCAGCTGAACAACTCCTACAAGCTGCCGCCCAGTTCGCTGGACACGGCACTGTCCGGGCAGGCGGCGACCACGGACACCGCCAAGCGCGGGCAGCTGGTGGACGAGGCACAGAAGTCGATCGTGGAGAACGCGTACAACGTGCCGGTGGTCGAGCTCCAGACCCAGCTGGGCGTGTCGAAGAAGGTGCACCACCTCGACTTCGACTCGGGCAGCCGCGTCCGGCTGCACGACACCTGGATCGGCTAGCGCATGCGCCGCTATGTGATCAAGCGGCTGGCGCAGGCGGTCGGGGTGCTGTGGGCGGCGTACACGGTGTCGTTCCTGGTGCTGGACTACCTGCCCGGCGATCCGGTCAGCGCGATGGCCGGTGCCGGGATGGACTCGGGGGAGGTCGATCCGGCACGGCTGGCCGCGCTGCGGCACGAGTACGGCTTCGACAGGCCGGTGCTCGTGCAGTACGCCGACCATCTGGGCCGGGCGGTGCGCGGGGACTTCGGCGACTCGATCTCCACGGGCCGCCCGGTGACCTCCACCCTGACCGACGCGCTGCCGCAGACACTCCAACTGACCAGTGCGGCACTGCTGTTGGCGGTGCTGCTCGGTGACGGGATCGCAGTGGCGGCGACCTACACGGCACAGCGGTGGCTGCGGCAGTTCCTGCTGTCGCTGCCCCCGCTCGGGGTGTCGGTCCCGACCTTCTGGGTGGGGCTGCTGCTCGTCGAGGTGTTCTCGTTCCGGCTGCGCTGGTTCCCGGCGTTCGGCAACGACGGGCTGAAGGGACTGGTGCTGCCGGCCCTCACGCTGGCGGTCCCGACCGGCGCGCAGGTCGCCCAGGTGCTGGCCAAGAGCCTGCTCACCGCCCTGGATCAGGCCTATGTGGAAACCGCGCGGGCGAAGGGCGCCAGCCGGTGGCGGGTGCATCTGCGGCACGCGCTGCGCAACGCGTCGCTGCCCGCGCTGACGGTCGTGGGCCTGCTGGTCGGGCAGCTGATCGCCGGATCGGTGGTCGTCGAGACGGTGTTCTCCCGTGACGGTCTGGGCCGGGTGACCGCGGCGGCGGTCACCTCCCAGGACATCCCGCTGGTCCAGGGGGTGGTGGTGCTCGGAGCGCTGATCTTCGTGGCGACGAGTCTCGTCGTCGACCTCGTCTATCCGCTCCTGGACCCGCGGATCGTGGTGGCCTCGGACAGAAGGGCGAGCTTCGCATGAGTCAGAGCCTTCTCGACGACCAGGCCGAGGCAGCACTCGGCCTCGCCCGACCGGTCGACGCGGGACCCGCCAAGGGACCGGGCCGTCGTGCAGACGTACGGCGGGTGCTGCGCTTCCTGCTGCGCCGGCCCGGTCTGCTGCTGTCGGGAGTCGTCCTGGTGCTGGTGGTGCTGGCCTCGTTCCGGCCGGACCTGTTCACCTCGCAGGATCCGCTGAAGGGGGTACCGACCGACAACTTCCGCGGTCCGAGCGGCAGTCACTGGTTCGGCACGGACGAACTGGGCCGCGATGTCTTCTCCCGCGTGGTCCACGGCGCCCAGCTCTCCCTCAAGGCCACGCTGATCGCGGTCCTGGTCGCGTTCGTGGTCGGCGGACTGCTCGGGGTGGTCGCCGGCTTCGTGGGCCGCTGGGTGGACGACGTGCTGATGCGCTTCGTCGACGTCCTCCTCTCCATCCCCGCGCTGTTCCTGTCGCTGGCCCTCGTCACCGCGCTCGGGTACGGGACGGTGAAGGTGGCGGTCGCCGTCGGCATCGCCAGCGTCGCCTCCTTCGCCCGGGTGGCGCGCGCCGAGGTCCTGCGGGTACGGCAGGCGGTGTTCGTCGAGGCGTCGCGGTCCTGTGGGTCCCGCTGGTACTCGGTGCTCGGCCGGCACGTCCTGCCGAACGCCGCCGGGCCGGTGATCGCCCTGGCCACGCTGGACTTCGGCGCCTCGATCCTGGCCGTGTCGGCGCTGAGCTTCCTCGGCTACGGCGCACCGCCGCCGGCGCCGGAGTGGGGGACGTTGATCTCCGACGGCCGCAACTACCTGGCCAACGCCTGGTGGCTGACCGCGCTGCCCGGGCTGGCGATCGCCGCGACCGTACTGGCCACCAACCGCGTCGCCAGGGCCCTGGACGGCGAATGGGCGCGGCAGCGATGACCGACGACGCACACGAGAACGGTGAGGACGTGACGGCACCACTCCTGGAGATCCGCGGCCTGTCCGTGTCGTACCGCACGAGGGGCGGCACGGTCTCGGCCGTGCGGGGCGTGGACCTCGACGTCTGGCCCGGGCAGGTGACCGCCGTGGTCGGCGAGTCCGGCTCCGGCAAGAGCACCACCGCGCACGCCGTCACCCGGCTGCTGGCGGCGAACGGGACCATCGACGCGGGCGCGGTCCGCTTCGGCCGGCACGACCTGGCCACCCTTTCCGAGGCGGAGCTGCGTACCGTGCGCGGCGCGCAGATCGGGCTGGTCCCGCAGGATCCGACGGTCTCGCTCAACCCGGTCAGGCGGATCGGGGACCAGGTCGCCGAGGTGCTGCGCATCCACGGCCTGGCGACCCGCCGGACGGCGGCCGCGGAGGCGGTCGAGGTGCTGGACCGGGCCGGGCTGTCCGACGCGGCCGTCCGGGCCCGGCAGTATCCGCACGAACTCTCCGGCGGCATGCGGCAACGGGCCCTGATCGCCGTCGCCATCGCCGCGAAGCCCAGGCTGATCATCGCCGACGAGCCGACCAGCGCGCTCGACGTCACCGTGCAGCGGGTCATCCTCGACCATCTCCAGCGACTCACCGAGGAGTCGGGCACCGCGATCCTGCTCGTCACCCACGACCTCGGGGTGGCCGCCGACCGGGCCCAGCGCCTGGTGGTCATGTCCCAGGGCAGGGTGGTCGAGGCCGGTGAGACCCGTGCCGTCCTGGCCGACCCGCGGCACGAGTACACCCGGCGGCTGCTGGCCAGCGCCCCCAGCCTGATCACAGCCCGCCCCCGTACCCCCGTCTCCACCGCCCCGAGCGGTACGGCGGTACCCCTGGTCGAGGCGCGCAACCTGGTCAAGGAGTTCAGTCTGCCGCGGGCCGGCGGCGAGGCCCGGACCGTGCGCGCGGTCGACGACGTCAGTCTCACCCTGCAGCGCGGGCAGACCCTCGCCCTGGTCGGCGAGTCGGGCTCGGGCAAGTCCACCACCGCCCGGCTGGTGCTGCGCCTGGCCGATGCGACCTCGGGACGGGTGCTGTTCGACGGCACCGACGTCACCACCGCCAAGGGAGCCGAGGTCAGGCAGCTGCGCCGGCGCGCCCAGCTCGTCTACCAGAACCCGTACGCCTCGCTCGACCCGCGTTTCTCCATCGCCGAGGTGATCACCGAGCCGCTGCGGGCGTTCAAGGTCGGCGACCGTGCCTCCCGGCTCGACCGCGCCCGCCTCCTGCTCGACCGGGTGGCGCTGCCCGCCGCCACCCTGGAGCGCCGCCCGGCGGAGCTGTCCGGCGGACAGCGCCAGCGCGTGGCGATCGCCCGCGCCCTCGCCCTCTCCCCCGACCTGGTGGTGTGCGACGAACCGGTTTCCGCCCTCGATGTGTCCGTCCAGGCTCAAGTCCTGGACCTGCTCGCCGAGTTGCAGGCGGACACCGGTGTGGCGTACCTGTTCATCTCCCACGACCTGGCCGTCGTACGGCAGATCGCGCACCAGGTCGCCGTCATGCGGGCCGGACGAGTCGTCGAGGCGGGCCCACCGGAGGACCTGTTCTCCGAGCCCCGCCATGAGTACACCCGCGAGTTGCTCGCGGCCATTCCCGGCCGTCACACCACGGCCGCGCCCGAACCACAGGAAACGAAGGAGCTCGCATGACGATCCAGGAGACCACCGCGGAGCCGGCCGCGTTCACCCGCGACTGGCAGGAGTGGCACGCCGGGCAGGAGGAGCGGCTCGCCGCCCCGCACGGGTTCCTCGCGATCACCGGCCTGCACTGGCTCGGCGACGAGCCGCAGCGCTTCCCGGACGCTCCGGGCGCCTGGTCGACCGGCCCGGACGGGGTCGTGGTGATCCTCGGCGACGGCGAGGAACTGCTCGTGGAGGAAACCCCTGTCCACGGCGAGCACCGCTTCGGGGTACTCCCGGAGCGCGGCGGGGTGAACGCGGTCTGGGGCGACGCCGTGATCGAGGTGGCCAGACGCGGCGGCCACGACATCGTCCGTCCCCGGCACCCGGACGCCCCCCTGCGCACCGCCTTCACCGGCACGCCCGCCTACGCCCCGCATCCCCGCTGGGCGGTGACCGGCCGCTACACGGCCTTCGACGAGCCACGTCCGACCACCGTGGGCGCGGCGGTCGAGGGCCTCGAGCACGTGTACGACGCGCCGGGCCGGGTCGAGTTCGAGCTGGACGGACAGTCCGTGGCGCTGACCGCGTTCCCCGGACACAGCCCGGGCAGTCTGCTGGTGCTGTTCACGGACGCGACCTCCGGGGTCACCACCTACGCGGCCAACCGCGCCCTCGCCCTCGAGGCGCCCGCCGCCGACGGCACCGTCGTCCTGGACTTCAACCGGGCCGTGAACCTGCCGTGCGCCTACACCGATCTGGCCACCTGCCCGTTGCCGCCGGCCGAGAACCGGCTGCCCGTGGCGATCGAGGCCGGGCAGAGGATCCCCCGCGAGCGGGGCGGTTCCTGACCACCGGCCGCCCCCGAGACGACCACGACCGGAAAGACGAACACCGCATCAGTTTCCGGCCGTACCGGGGGCGTTGCGCCCGCAGGGGCCAAACGAGCTGTATGCGGTGGACCGTTCGGCCGTGCCGCCGGTCGCCGACCGCTCCCGCCGCTACACGGTCCTGGTGCCGGCCGTCGACGCCGACGGCAACGAGACGGCGGGCGTCCGCGCGCCCATGGTGGCCGTCCCGCTCGCCACCTACACCGGCTGGAACACCCGCGCCCCGGGCCAGGGGCACGGCGCGCTGCACGAGTTCAGCGGCTCCACGTTTCCCTTCGCCGCGACGGAGGACGAGCGCACGATCACCGGCGACCCACGCCCGAGCGTCCAGCAGCGGTACCGGGACGCGGACGGTTACACCGCCGCGATCAGGGCCGCCGCCGAGGACCTCGTGGTGCGCCGGTTCCTGCTCGCCGAGGACGTCGACCGCGCGGTGACGGCGGCGGCCGACTGGTCGTCCCCACGGCACCGGTTCGAGCTGCCCTGAGCCGTGCCCCCCCAAGGCCGTCACCTTGCTGGAGGCACCGCGCACCTTCCCCTCCAGGTGGTCACCTCCAGGCGAGCGCGTGGTGAGCGCCCTGGACCACTCGGCCTCCTGACCGATCTCCCGCCCGATTCCGAAAGGCCCACCATGGCGATTGTCCTGTCCGTCTCCGGAAGCCCGTCCGCCACCTCGCGCACCGCGCGTCTGCTGCGCCACCTGGACCGCCGCCTGGCCGCGCAGGGCCACGAGGTGATCGCCCTCGACGTGCGGACCCTGCCCCCGGAAGCACTGCTGGGCGCGGACTTCGCACACCCGGCCGTCGTCGAGGCCGCCGCGCTGTTCGAACGGGCCGAGGGTGTGGTGATCGGTACACCGATCTACAAGGCGGCCTACTCGGGCCTCCTCAAGTCCCTCCTCGATCTGCTCCCGCAGTACGCGCTGGCCGACAAGACCGTGCTGCCGCTGGCGACCGGCGGCAGCACGGCCCACGTCCTGGCCATCGACTACGCCCTGCGCCCGGTGCTCAGCTCGATGGGCGCGACGCACATCGTCCCCGGCTGGTTCACCCTGGACAAGGACATCACGACGGACGCCGACGGCAGGGTGTCCGTGGCCCCCGCGTCGGCCGAGGCGCTGGCGGAGGTCACGGACCGGTTCTCGGCGGCACTGCGCGGCCGGACCCCTCATCTGGCGGCCACGGGCTGAGCCCCTGCCGGTGCCTCCGGGACCCGCCGGCCTCATCTCCGGCGCGGAACCCGGACCGGTTGCCGCGTCGACCCGAACCGTCCGGCAGTCCGGGCCCGGTCGGCTCCTCGCGGCGGCACCCGATTTCGCCACCGCCCGACCGGAGGTCCCGGCCGAGGCCGGCCCCGACGTCTTCGCCGTCGACACCGTCCCCGACGCACGGGAGGCCGAGGCCGTGCTGCCTCGGTCCCGGTGCCCGCGGCCTCGCCGGAATCTGTAGCATCCGGCGCATGGACGTTGCGACGGGTGCCCTGCCCAGAGGGCTCGGGCTGGTGGAACGGGTTGTCCGGGGGGAGCTCGACAGCCGAGGGGGACCCGGGGTGGTCCGGCTGGCGGAGGAGGGCGGGCTGGACAAGGGGCAGGCGTCGCGGTTGCTGCGGGATCTGGTCGGCACCGGCACACTCGCCCGGGACGGGAACGAGTTCCGTGCCGGGGCGGATCTGCTGGCCGTCGCGGCCGAGGCCGGGCCGTGGGGCGTGGAGAGCCGGACGCTGCTGCGGGAGTTGGTGGTCCGGTTCGGGGCGTGTGCGTACGTGGACGTGCTCTGTGGGGCGATGGTGCTCTCGGTGCGGGCCGAGCTGGCGGCCTGGGCCGAGTTCTCCTGGGCGCGGGCGGGACGGCTGACGCCGGTCTGGTGCACCGGGGCAGGGCGGGCGCTGCTCTTCGACCACTCGCGGGCGGAGGTGGCACAACTCCTGGGCGGCGAGGACTTCATCGGGGCGGGCGGCCCCTACGCTCCGCGGACCGTGGACGATCTGCTGGCACGGGTCGCCGCGGACGCCGGCCGCGGCGTCGCGCTGTGCGAGAGCGAGTACGACGAGGACGTGCTGGAGGTGGCCGCGCCGGTGCGGGACGCACGCGGGGACGTGGTGGCGGCGGTCAGTGCGGTCGTGCCGCACGCGGCGGCCAGGGACGACCGGGACGAGATCGTCGCCGCGATCGGTGACGCGGCGGCGCGACTGGCCTCCCTTCTCAGCTGATCCCCGGGCTGATCCCTCGGCTGATCCCGAGATCCCTCGGCTGATCCCTAGATCCCTCGGCTGATCTTGACCGGTTCGGGAATGCTCAGTCCTGGTCCGTCCCCGCGCCCGTCTCCTGGTCCGTCGAGCGCAGTGCGGCGGTCAGCCAGTCGCTCCAGCGGACCACCGACTCCGCGCAGGCCGCCGTCGCCGGCTCCAGACGGCGGCGCGGGCCGACGACCTGCACGGCGGCGACGATCTCCCCACGGAAGTCCCTGACCGGAGCGGCGAGCGAGTACAGGCCGGGCTCGGCCTCCTGGTCGACGACCGAGTAGCCCCGTTTGCGGGCCCCGTCCAGGCGGGCCAGGAAGTCGGTGAGGTCGGCCGGAGTGTGGGGGCCGTGCCGGACGAAGGCGGTGCGGGCGAGAACGGCGGCGACCTCGGTGTCGTCGGCGTCGAACAGCAGGGCCTGTCCGGCGTCGCTGCAGTAGGCGGGATAGGCGCGGCCCACCCAGGAGACGAACGAGGACAGCGCGGGCGGCATCGACTCGAGGATGGTCACCGAGCTGGCGCCCCGCAGGACTCCCAGGTAGGCGCACTCCCCGGTGTCGGCGGCGACGCCCTCCAGCGCGGTGCGGCCGTCCCGGCGCAGGCGTGCCTCGGTGATCTGCTGGGCACGCGCGTACAGCTCCCAGGCGACGGAGTAGCGCAGCGACCCGGGATCACGGCGCAGGAACCGGGCTGTCTCGAGGCTCCGCAGGATGCGGGAGACCTGGCTTCGTTCGCGGCCGAGCAGCGCGGCGACCTCGGCGGCGGTGTGGCCTCGCGGGTCCTGCGACGGGTGCTGGGCGAAGAGTCGGAGTACGGCCAGGCCGCGTTTCAGGCTGCTGTCGGTGGTCATCGCGAGCCGAGCATAGCGCCGGGCCGCGGTGCCGCCGCGCGCCTTTTATTGCGGGGACATTGCAGGCTTATGGCAAGGTCCGTGCAGGATGCGCAACTGGACTTGCCTATTACGCATCCAGGGATAGTCTCCAGCCATCCCTCGCACTTCAGGCTCATCAGGAGTTCGCCTTGTCCGCTCTGCGCCCGCTAGTACTCCTCGGTTCCGCGACGCTGCTTCTGGCGGGCTGCGCCGACCCCTCCCAGCCGGCCGACTCCTCCTCCGGCACATCGTCCGCCGCCTCCTCGGCCGCCTCCGCCGCCACCGCCGCGATCGCGAAGAACACCGCGCTCGCCGCCAAGGTGCCGGCGGCGTTGAAGGCGAGCGGGATCACGATCGCCAGTGACGTCAGTTACCCGCCGATGGACTTCTTCGCCGCCGACAACAAGACGGTCGTCGGCGCCGAGGCCGACCTCGACAAGGCCCTCGGGACTGTCCTCGGTGTCAAGGTCACCATCGTGAACGTGCCCTTCGACTCGATCCTGCCCGGCCTCCAGTCGGGCAAGTACCAGCTCGGCATCTCGTCCTTCACGGACACCGCCGAACGGGAGAAGGTCGTCGACTTCGTCACCTACTTCGACGCGGGCACGTCCCTGCTGGTCCCGGCCGGAAACCCCAAGGCGCTCAAGCCCGGGGACGACTCGCTGTGCGGTCGTACCGTCGCCGTGGCGAAGGGGTCCACGCAGGCCCTCGTGGACCTGCCGGCCCGGGCGAAGACCTGCAAGACCCCGATCAAGGTCAGCACCTTCCCGGACGGCACCGGTGTGAACCTCGCCGTCACCAGTGGCCGCGCCGACGCCGCCCTCGCGGACTCGCCGGTCGCCGCCTACGCGGCCAAGCAGTCCGGCGGCAAGCTGGAGGTCACCGGGGACTCCTACGGCAACGCGCCCTTCGGTATCGCCGTACCGAAGAACAGTGAGCTGACCGGGCTGCTCAAGTCGGCTCTGGAGGACCTCAAGGCGAGCGGCGGTTACGAGCAGGTCCTCGCCAAGTGGGGCCTACAGTCCGGCGCCTTGGACAAGTTCGAGATCAACGCGGCCTCATGAGCGAGGAGTTGCCGGTCTACCGCCGCCGCAGGCCGGGCCAGTGGGTGTTGACCCTCGTGGTCGTGCTGCTGGCCGCGAGCCTGGTCCAGTCGCTGATCACCAACCGGCGCTTCGGCTGGGACACGGTCGGTGCCTGGCTGTTCAGCCGTACGGTGATGACGGGCCTGCTGACCACCCTGGAACTCACCGCCGCCGCCATGGCGATCGGGCTCGTACTCGGCATCGCGCTGGCGCTCATGCGGCTGTCGGACAACGCCGTCGCCCGGAGCGTCAGTTGGGCGTACATCTGGCTGTTCCGGGGCACCCCGCTGCTGGTCCAGCTGCTGTTCTGGGGCTTCATCTCCGCGCTGTACCCGACGCTGTCGCTGCACCTGCCCCTCCTGCCGGCGATCGGTGACGTCCCCGCGAACTCCGTCATCACGACCTTCACCGCGGCCCTGCTCGGTCTCGGCCTCAACGAGGCCGCCTATCTCGCCGAGATCATCCGGGCCGGGATCGTCTCGGTCGACCACGGACAGCTGGAGGCGGCGGACGCGCTGGGTCTGTCCCGGGCCAGGGCCCTGCGCCGGATCGTGCTGCCCCAGGCGATGCGGGTGATCATCCCGCCGGTCGGCAACGAGACCATCTCCATGCTCAAGACGACCTCCCTGGTGAGTGTGCTGGCCTACGCGGAGCTGCTGTACTCGGTGCAGATCGTGTACGCCCGCACCTATCAGACGATCCCGCTGCTGATCGTCGCCAGCATCTGGTACCTGGCCGTCACGACCCTGCTGAACATCGGCCAGCACTACCTCGAACGTCACTTCGCGAAGGGCGGCAGCCGATGATGATCGAGGCCACCGATGTCCGCAAGTCCTTCGCCGGGCAGGAAGTGCTGCGCGGGGTCGACCTCTCCGTACCGCGCGGGACGGTCACCTGTGTGATCGGGCCCTCCGGGTCGGGGAAGTCCACCTTCCTGCGGTGTGTGAACCGTCTGGAGCGGCCCGACGGCGGGCGGATCCTGGTGGACGGCGAACCGATCGGGTACGAGCCGTACCGGGACGGGCTGCGCGAACTGCGCCGCCGTGACCTGGCCCGGCAGCGTCGTGACATCGGCATGGTCTTCCAGCGCTTCCACCTCTTCCCGCACCTGACGGCCCTCGCCAACGTCGCCGAGGGTCCGGTCGGCGCGGGACGGTCACGCGCCGAGGTCACCGACGAGGCGCTGGCGCTCCTCGACCGCGTCGGTCTCGCCGACCGGCGCGACGCCTACCCCGCCCAGCTGTCCGGCGGCCAGCAGCAACGGGTCGCCATCGCCCGCGCGTTGGCCATGCGGCCGAAGCTCATGCTGTTCGACGAGCCGACCTCGGCACTCGACCCGGAACTGGTCGGCGAGGTGCTGGACGTCATGCGCGGCCTCGCCGCCGACGGCATGACGATGCTCGTCGTCACCCACGAACTGGGCTTCGCCCGCGAGGTCGCCGACGAGGTCGTCTTCTTCGACGACGGCCGGATCCTGGAGTCCGGACCGCCCACCCGCGTCCTGACCGCCCCCGACCACCCCCGAACCCGCGACTTCGTGACGAGAGTGCTGTGACGACCTTCCGCGACGCCCTGGCCGCAGGCCCCCTCGTCCTGGACGGCGGCATGTCCAACGAGCTGGAGGCCCAGGGCCACGACCTGAGCGGCGGCGCCCTCTGGTCCGCCCGTCTGCTCCGCGACGCCCCCGACGCGATAGCGGCCGTCCACCGCGCCTACTACGCGGCAGGCGCACAGGTCGCCATCACGGCCGGCTACCAGGCCACCTATGACGGTTTCGCCCGACTGGGCATCTCCCGCACCGAGACCACGGCACTGCTGCGACGCAGCGTGTCCCTGGCCCGCCAGGCCGCCGAGGCCGCCCAGGCCGAGACCGCCGGAAGACGCTGGGTCGCGGCGTCCGTCGGCCCGTACGGCGCGATGCTGGCCGACGGCTCGGAATACCGGGGCGACTACGGCCTCACGGTGGCCGAGCTGACCCGTTTCCACCGCCCCCGGCTGGAGGCGCTGGCGGAGGCCGCCCCCGACGTCTTCGCCGTCGAGACCATTCCCGACCTGCGGGAGGCCGAGGCCGTGCTGACCGCCCTCGACGGGCTGGGCATCCCGGCCTGGCTCTCGTACAGCATCCGCGGGACGACCACCAGCGCGGGCCAGCCGTTGACCGAGGCCTTCGCGCTGGCCCGCAGCAGCGACGCCGTCGTCGCCACAGGGGTGAACTGCGCCCCCGGCGCCGACACGGCCGCCGCGCTGGCCCTGATCAGCGGACTGCCCGGCGTCGTCTATCCGAACGGCGGCGGCACCTGGGACCCCGAATCGCGACGCTGGCTGGGCGCCCAGGACGAGATCGCGGACCTCGCGCCCTCCTGGCTGCGCGCCGGCGCGGCGCTCGTCGGCGGCTGCTGCCGGGTCGGCCCCGCCGAGATCAAGGAGCTGGCCGACCGCGTCGGCGCTGCACCGGCAGGCCGCTGAGCGGCACGCCAAGGCCGACCGCACACCCCTGCACCCGTACGAGCCAGGTGGTCACGCGCCCGTGCAGCGCCAGGTGCTCCGCGCACCCGGCCCTGCGCGCCGGACACCACCGACCACCGCACGTCCCTCCTCCGCACACACCGCCCGCAAGGAACGCCACCCATGTCCCAGCCCGACTCCCTCCCGGTGATCGACCTCTCCGCCCCCGACCGTGACGCGCTCCACCGGGCCGCCCGCGACGTCGGCTTCTTCCAGTTGGTGGGCCACGGCGTCAGCCCCGCCGAACAGGCCCGGCTGCTCAGCACCGCCCGCGACTTCTTCGCCCTGCCCGAGGCCGACCGGCACGCCCTCGACAACCTCAACTCGCCCCACTTCCGCGGCTACACGCGGATCGGCAACGAGCACACCCAGGGCCGCCGCGACTGGCGCGACCAACTCGACATCAGCAACGAGCTTCCCGCTCACGTGCCGGCCCCGGGCGAGCCGCCCTACTGGTGGCTGGAGGGGCCGAACCAGTGGCCCGCGGCCCTGCCCGTGCTGCGGGAGGTTTCGCTGGAGTGGATGGACCGGCTCAGCGCGATCGCCCACCGGCTGCTCCACGAGCTGCTCGCGGCCGTCGGCGGCCCCGAGGACTTCTACGACGACGCCTTCTCCGGCCACCCGCGCAACCACCTCAAACTGGTCCGCTACCCGGGGCGGGCCCCGGAAGGGGACGACCAGGGCGTCGGTGTGCACAAGGACTACGGCTTCCTGACCCTGCTGCTGACGGACGAGGTGCCCGGACTCCAGGTGGAGACGCCGGACGGGCAGGGCTTCATCGACGTGCCGTATCTGCCGGGAGCGTTCGTGGTGAACCTGGGCGAGTTGCTGGAGGTCGCGACGAACGGCTACCTGAAGGCGACGAACCACCGTGTGGTCTCTCCTCCGGGAGCACGGGAGCGCTTCTCCGCACCGTTCTTCTACAACCCCCGGCTCGACGCCCGGATCGCCCCGCTCCCCTTCCCCGGCGCTTCGGAGGCGACCGGCGTGACGGAGGACCCGGACAACCCGCTGTTCGCGGAGTTCGGCTGGAACGAGCTCAAGGGCTGGGTCCGCGCCCACCCCGCGGTGGTGAGGAAGCATCATCCGGAGCTGACGATCGCATGACGGCAGGCGCAGCAGGGGCAGCGACCGGTCTCCGATCCGGCTGATCTGCTGCTTGTAGGGGGTGTCGGCGAGGCCGAAGAGCCGCCGCTGCCCAACGGCGGCCCTGCGTCCCCCCGCCCGGGTCAGCTCCTTCCCCCTCGAAGATCATTTCGCAGCGGAGATGACCGCGATGCCGGACGCCTCCACCACCGCCGCCCTGGTGGCAGCCGTCAAGGACTACCGCACCGTCACCGAAGGCTCCTCATCGAGCACATGACCCGCCAGACCGGGGCCGCCGGCCTGACCGAGGTGCGGGTGGTCTGCCATCCCCCGGCCGAGAACTTCCGAAGGAAGGCTCCCGCAGGCATCGGGCCTGCGGGAGCCTTCCGTTGTACCGCCTGCTCCGTGATGGGTGTTGCCGAGTCGAGGGGCAGCTGGTCGGCACGCCCGCCGAGCTGAAGAGGATTCCACGTTCAGCACCCGGGGGCGAGCGGGTCGTCGCCGGCCAGCGGCTCATGTGCCACGCTGGCCCGCGCCCACGCCAGGTCGGGGGACCGTATCGCGATCGCCGCGTACCTGGGCGGCGGCGACTCCTTCGACCGCGCGCTGGTGACCTTCGCCGAGCTGTACGCGGATCAGAACGAGAAGGACCACCAGGCCCTGGTCGATGCCATCCAGGCCGGACGGGTCCCGGCGTCATGAAGGCACAGGCGCACAGCAGTGCCGCGACGACCGAGAGCCGGCCCAGCCATGTGGCCATGGCGCCCGTCCGGAAGATCACTTTGGCCACACCGAAGAAGAAGACGGCGAAGACGCCGCCCCCGAACGCCGTCAGCAGCGCGGAGGCCACATACATCGTGGAGACGGTGTCGGCCTGTTGGGTGCTCGTACTCCGTCCCGCCGTGGCGGTGAGGGCCAGACCTGCCAGTACGAGGACGGAAGCCGCGACGCCCCCGACGCACCCTTCCGGGCCAGGTGTGAAGACTGCGGAGACAACGCGAGCCCGCACATCGTCTGCTGCCCCCGCTCAGGCGGCCTCCCACTGCAAGGGTCACGTCGAGCAGCGGACAGGGCCGTTGCCCGGATTGCGGTCCCTGGTTACCGGCTCCACGATGAGGTCATGACTCCCGTGGGCCGCGCGGACCGTTTCGACGCGTTGCAGGCCTTGGCCGACCGGCGTGGCCGGCCTGGACGCCGACTGATCGAGTCGCTGGCAGAGGCCAGGGCCGGAACCACGGACAGCCCCGAGACCTGGGCTCCGGCTGTCGCCGCCGAGATGAGCCTTCCCGCTGCCGCCGCGCTCGGACCGGCCGGGTACTACGCGGACCTCGCCTCCCCCCGCGGCCGCCGTCATGTCCGCGTCTGTGCAGGGACGGCGTGCTTCGCCGCACAGGCCGGACAACACCTCACGGAGGTGGAGCACGAGCTGGGTGTCACCGTGGGCATGGCCTCACCGGACGGCGGGACCTCACTGCAGGCCGTCCGCTGTCTGGGGTACTGCTACGCGGGTCCTGCCGCGCTCGACGGGGACACCCCCCGCGTCGGCCCAGCACTGGCCGGGCAGCTCGCCGGACGCGAGCCCCCGCGGGCACCGGCGATCCCGGCGGCCGACGACACCGGCGACCCCGTGCTGCTGGGTGGGGTGGTCGCCGGCGAGCTCCCGTGGCAGGTCTGGCCGCGGGTGGTCAGCGCCGGCTCTTCGGACGAGGTCCGACTGGAGGTGGCCGCATCCGGGCTACGAGGGCGCGGTGGCGCCGGTTTCCGGGTGGCCTCCAAGTGGGAGGCGGCCGGCCGGGCGCCCGGCACGGTCGTCGTGGCCAACGGGGACGAGGGGGACCCCGGCTCCTACGCCGACCGGCTGTTGATGGAGGCGGAGCCGGAGCGGGTGCTGGAAGGCTTGGCCCTGGCCTGCTTCGCGTGCGGGGCAGGCCGGGGCGTGGTTCTGGTGCGCTCGGAGTACCCGCTCGCGCTGGCGCGGATGCGGGAGGCGGTCGGGCAGGCGTACGACGACGGGCACTTCGGCTCGTCCGTGCACGGCACGGACACCGCTCTGGACGTCGAGGTGGTGGAGGGCGCGGGATCTTACGTCGCCGGCGAGGAGACCGCCCTGATCGCGAGCCTGGAGGGAGACCGGGGCTGTGCCCGTCCACGTCCGCCCTACCCCACCCGGCACGGTCTGTGGGGCGCGCCGACGGTGGTGAACAACGTCGAGACCCTTGCCTCCGTCCCGTGGATCGTCTCGCGGGGCGGAGCGGCGTACGCGCGGCGAGGGAGCCTCGACGAGACCGGGACGAAGCTGGTCTGCCTGTCGGAGGGGTTCGCCCGGCCCGGGGCGTACGAGGTCGAGCTGGGCACCCCACTGCCGCGGATCGTCACCGAGCTGGGCGGCGGTCTCAGGGACGGCAGCGAGCTCGCCGCGTTGCAGGTCGGCGGTCCATTGGGCGGTTTCCTCGGCCCCGACGCGCTGGACGTACCGCTGACCACCGCCGACCTCACTTCGCGTGGCGCAGCGCTCGGTCATGCCGGGCTGGTCGCGTTCGACCGGCGGGTCACCCCGCAGGAAGCGCTGCGGCACATCTGGCAGTTCGCAGCGGCGGAGAGCTGTGGCGCCTGTTCCCCCTGCCGTGTGGGCTCGCGTCGTGGCCTGGAGCTGGCGTCCGCCGACACCCCGCCCGGCCCTGAATGGGAACGGCTGGGACGTGTTCTGGCCGAGGCGAGCCTGTGCGCCTTCGGGCGGCGCATCCCACCCGCCGTGCGCAGCCTCGCCCGCGCCTACGGAGAGCGCCTGCCGGGGTGGGCGTCATGACCGGGAGCGAGATCGAGGTCGAGGTCGAGGTCCAGGTCGACGGTACGGCCGTCGCTGTTCCCGAGGGAGCGTCACTGCTCGCGGCCGTGCGGGCGGCCGGTGTCGAGCTGCCCGCGCTGTGCTCCGACGACCGGCTCAGCCCAGCCGGGTCGTGCCGTACGTGTCTCGTGCGGGCCGACGACTCGGTCGTGGCGGCCTGCGTGACACCGGCCGCGTCGGGGACGCGTGTGGAGGCCGCCGCCGACGATCTCCGGCACCTACGCCGGGACGCGGTCGAACTCATCGCCTCTGCCTTGCCTCCCCGCGCCCTCTCCGAGGACAACCTCAGCGAACTGGCCGAGGTCTGCCGGTCGTTGGGCATCGGCCCCGACACGGCTCGCGCTGCCGGAGGCAGGGGCAGGGACGGCTCCCACCCGTACGTCCAGTTGGACCGGGACCTCTGCATCGCCTGCGGGCGGTGCGTCCGCATGTGTGCCGAAGTGCAGGGCACCTTCGCCCTGACCCTGACCGGCCGGGGCGCCGACACCGTGGTCGCTCCCGGAAACGGCGGGCCCTGGGCCGAATCCGACTGCGTGGCCTGCGGCGGATGCGTGGACACCTGTCCCACCGGCGCGATCATCGAACCGGGACCAGGACGCGGACTCACCTCCGCCCACCGGCCGACCGCGACACGTACGACGTGCGGTTACTGCGGTGTCGGGTGTGCCCTCGACGTCGTCACCGCAGGCAGCGAGGTCACGGCGGTCCTCCCCGCCCGGGACGGCCCGGTCAACCAGGGACACGCCTGCGTCAAAGGGCGCTTCGCACACGGATATCTCACCTCCCCCGAAAGGCTCACCCGGCCCCTCCTGCGGCGCGACGGCCGCCTGGAGCCGGCGAGCTGGGAGGAGGCGCTCGGGCACGTCGCCGTCGGGATGCGCGCGGCCGTCTCGGACGGCGGCGCGGACGCCGTGGCAGCGATCTCCTCCGCCCGCGCCACCAACGAGGAGAACTACCTCGTCCAGAAGTTCATGCGGACCGTCATCGGAACCAACAACATCGACAACTGCTCCCGCCTGTGCCACTCCCCCTCCGCCGCCGGCCTCACCGCCTCCTTCGGGCTCTCCGGCGGCACCGACTGCTTCGACGACGTGGAGCGGTCCGACTGCCTGCTCGTGGTCGGCGCCAATCCCGTCGAAGCCCACCCGGTGGTCGGCGCGCGGCTGCTCCAGCGCGTACTGCGCGGAGCCGAGCTGATCGTCGCCGACCCCCGCGCCGTGGGGCTCGCCCCGCACGCCGACGTCCATCTGCGGCCCCGCCCCGGCACCAACGTGGCGCTCTTCCACGGGCTCGCCCACGTCCTGGTCACCGAAGGACTGGCCGACGAGGAGTTCCTGCGCGAGCGGGCCACCGGCCTTCCGGAGCTCACCCGGCTGCTGGAGGACTACCCGCCCGACCTGGTCGCGGAGATCACCGGGGTACCCGCCGCGGACCTGGTCGCCGCCGCGCGCCTGTACGGCAGGGCCGAGCGGCCCGCCATCGTCTACGGCCTCGGCGTCACCGAGCACCTGCACGGCACCGACGGCGTGCGTTCACTGGCCAACCTGGCGATCCTGCGCGGCGCCGTCGGCACCGACCGCGGGTACGGTGTGAACCCGTTGCGCGGCCAGAACAACGTCCAGGGCGCCTCGGACATGGGCGCTCTGCCCGACCTGCTGCCCGGCTACGGGAAGGTGACCGACCCCGCCGTACGATCCAGGGCTGAAGCTGTGTGGGGTGTACGGACTCCGGAACGCCCAGGTCTGCGGATACCGGACATGTTCGCCGCCGCGCGGGCCGGCAACCTGCGCGCGCTGTGGGTCATCGGCGAGGACGTCTGCGCGACCGACCCCGACAGCAACCGGGTGACCGAAGCACTTCGGGCGTGCCCTCTCGTCGTGTGCAATGAACTCTTCCTGTCCGAGACCGCCCGCCATGCCGACGTCGTCCTGCCGGCCGCGTCCTGGCTGGAGAAGGACGGCACCTTCGTCAACTTCGACCGACGGTTCCAGCGGGTCCGCCCCGCCGTGCCTCCGCCGGGTGAGGCACGGAGCGACTTCGGCATCGTCCACGCCCTCGCCGCCGCGATGGGGGCCGACCTGGGCTGCCCCACTCCGGCCCACGCCCTGGCCGAATGCGGGCGGGCCGCGCCCGTCTTCGCCGGTCTCTCCCATGAACGGCTGGACCGGGAGGGCGCCGTGCCGTGGCCGTGCCCCGACCCCGGGCGCCCGGGGGAGGCCAAACTGTACGAGGAGCGGTTCGCCACGCCGGACGGGCGGGCCCACCTCTCCGCAGCCCCGTACCTCCCGCCCGGTGAGCAACCCGACGACGACTACCCGCTGCTCCTGGTCACCGGGCGGCGCTGGGCGCACTACAACTCGGGCAGCATGACCCGCCGCGGCGGCAACCTCGCACTCGATCCCGTCGACCACCTCGACCTCCACCCCGACGACGCCGTTCGGTACGACGTACGGGAGGGGGCGCCGGTCAGCGTCGAGAGCCGCCACGGCAGCGCCCGGCTCATTGCCCGCGTCAGTGAGCAGACGGCCCCCGGCCAGGTGTTCAGCTCCTTCCACTTCCCCGCGAGCGGGGTGAACCGCCTCACCTCCGACCATGTGGACACCGTCACGTCCTGCCCCGAGTACAAGGTCACCGCTGTACGTGTTCACGGCGTAGTCAATGCGTCGGCCGGCCAGGAGATCGGGGACGGCCCCGGGTGATCTACTGATGGGGGACTACGGCGACCGGGCACGCGGAGTGGTGCAGCAGGGTGTGGGCAGCCCTGCCGAGTTGCAGGCCGAAGTGGCCGTGCCTGCGTTCGGCTCCGACGACGACCAGGTCGGCGTCGGCCGCCGCGTCGAGCAGGACGCGGTGGGCCGGACCCTCGACGGTGTGGCGGTGGACGGAGAGATCAGGGTGTTCCCGCTCGGCGTCGCGCAACGCGTCCTGCAGCTCGGCTGAGGCGCGCTCGTCGTGTGCCGGGCCCACGACATCCGCGGTGGTGGTGCTGTCCCCGTGCTCGAAGGCCGGGCGGCGCCATGCCCGTACGGCTGTCAGGGCGCAGCCCCGTGCCTGCGCCTCGCGGGCTGCGAACCGTACGACACCCGTGCGCTCGGCCGCGTCACCGACGCCGACCACGATCCGGCCGAGGGACCCCCGGACGTTGGGCGGGGCGCCCCGAACCACGACGACCGGGCATGCCGCGCGCGCAGCCACGGTCAGGCTGACGGATCCCAGGAGCAGCCCGGACACCTCACCTCGGCCGCGTTCTCCCACGACCAGGGCGAACGCGTCGGGCGCCGCGCGCAGCAGTGCGGACACGGCGTCGTCGGGGAGGACCTCCTCGGACACCTTCACTTCCGGTTCCCGGAGTCCGGCGCGTTGCGCACAGGAAGCGACGATGTTCTGCGCCATCACCTCCCCGGCGCGACGGCCGGTGGTGAACTGCGGCAGCGCACGCTCGTAACGCTCCCACCGGAAGGCATGGACCAGCCGTAGCGGCAGTCCGTGCCGTGCCGCCTCGTCCACCGCCCAGTCGACCGCCAGCAGGCTGGAGTCCGATCCGTCGACGCCCACGACCAGCGGGAGTTCCATCTCCGCCACCGCCTTCCCGTCCGGCTGCTGAGAGACCCCCCTGTGAATACCGTCGCACCGCCCGCGAGCCACCGCGACACAGGTCGGGCCCACCCTGGTCGGGTTGCGGTGGCCCTGACCGACCCGGAGCCCGCGATCACGCCGTGGGTGCGGCCGTCATGCCCAGTGCGTCGGCCAGCCCGATGTCTGCGGCGCTCGGCGGCCATGCGTCGGCCGATGTCACCGGGGTTGGCCGCACCGGCCGGCGGGACCCCCCGGGCGGCCGCCTCAGCCTCGCCGGTGTCCGGTGCGGGCGCGTCAGGCGTCCCGGGCCTTCCGTGCTCCAGACGGTGGATGTGCGCGTCCGGCCCGGGGAACACGGGCGTCACCTCGTCCGTGTCGGGGCTCCTGGCTCAGCCGGTGATCTGGATGCGCTGGGTCTGGCCCTTCTCGGTCTTGGGGACTCTGACCGTGAGAACGCCGTTGGTCAGTTCCGCGCTGATGTGCTCGGTGTCGGCGTTCGGCGGCAGCGTCGCGCGGTAGTCGAACTGGCCGATGCGGCGGGTGTGGCGGCGGACCGCCCCTGCGTGCTCCCGCTGCTTGACCTCGCCGTGGACGTCGAGCTCGCCCTCGGAGACCTCGACGGTGATCTGGTCCTTGTCCATGCCGGGCAGCTCCAGCTCCACCAGGTAGGCGTCCTCGGCGTCCTCGATGTCGGCCATGGGCGCCCAGGGCTCGGTCCCGCCGAACGCGGGCCATCCGCCGCCGGTGAAGGCGGCGTGCATGAGCTGGTCCACCCTGGTGCGGAGGTCGTCCAGCTCACGCATGGCGGCCGGAAGCGCGCCGCTGGTGTGTCGTGCGGGGTGTGTCATGGGTGTTCCCTCCTCGGTTTCACGGAATTCGGCCCGTATGGGGCCTTGTATGCGGGTTCACAGGGACCACGCGGTGGTCTCGCGCGTTCTGGGCCGGGGTGCGCCCACGCCCTCGATGTCGCGCTCGGCGGCTTGCAGCAGTTGCCTGGCCAGGTCGTTCAGCGCACGGCCGGCCGCCGGCTCGTCACCGATCTCCGGGACGTCGGCGTCCGCCGGATGGCGGTGCGGGGACCCGTGACCGGTGAGCTCCGTGGTGCCGGTGTCCAGCACCGGATGTGCCTTCGTCGTTCCGTCGTCGTCCTCGAAGAGGTGGAGACGGACCTTCCATTCCGACGTGTGCGGCATCGCTTTCCTCCTCAGGTCGGTACCGACCGCTGCGCTGCGAGCCGCTCCTCGATACCGTGCCGGACGCGGGCGGTGAGCGCGTTCAGCCGCTCCGAGGTCGCGGCGCGGGGCGCGGCCGGTGCGCGGATCCGGCGGGCCGCGGCGGGCAGGCCGCTCAGGTCCGCGGCGCACCTCGCCCGGCACTGGGCGAGCGTGGGCCGCGCGGCGGTGCGCCGGCCGTTCTCCATCACCGTCTCCAGCAGCGCGACGCCGTCGTCCGGTGGCCGCTCGTCGGCGAGAGCGATCACGTCCACGCAGCCGGCGTGCCGGAAGACCTGCTTCGGACCGGGTGCGGTGGCCTTCGCCGACGACAGTTTCATCACCGGGCGGCCGTCGTACTCCACCATCTTGTACGCGGAGTCCAGATACGGGGCGTCGGCCGACACCCCTACGCGCGTGCCGACGGCGTAGGTGTCGATCGGCGCGCCGGAGCGCACCAGGTCGTCCACGGCGTACTCGTCGAGGCCGCCGCTGGCGACGATCCGGACGTCCGGCAGGCCGGCCGCGTCGAGGATCGACCGTGCGCGTGCGGCGAGGTCTCCGAGGTCGCCGCTGTCCAGCCGGACGGCGCAGCCGGGCCCGCGGTCAAGGTCCCGCAGGACACGTGCCGCGAGGTGGACGCCCTCCTCGGTGTCGTAGGTGTCCACCAGCAGGGTCACCGGCCCGGGGTGGGAGCGGGCGAAGGCCCGGAAGGCACCCTCCTCGGACGCGAACGCCTCCACGTAGGAGTGGGCCATGGTACCGACGGCGGGTATGCCCAGGACGGTGGCCGCGGCCACGTTGCTGGTGCCGGCGAATCCGGCCAGTGCGCCGAGACGAGCGGCCTGGAATCCGGCCTGCGGGCCGTGGGTGCGCCGCAGGGAGAAGTCCACGACCGGGTGCCCGGCCGCCGCGAGCACACAGCGCGCGGCCTTCGAGGCGATCGCCGTCTGATGGCTGAGCAGGTTGAGCACGTACGTCTCCACCAGTTGCGCCGTCGGAAGGGGAGCCGTCACCTCCAGCAGGGGCTCGCCCGCGAGGACGACCCGTCCCTCCGGCACCGCCCGCACCCGGCCGGTGAACTCCAGGCCGAGGAGCGGCTCCAGATCTCGCGGTGGCCGGTGCAGCGCGGCGGCGAAGGCATCGGCGTCCTCGGGGCCGACACGGAAGCCGGCCAGGTGGTCCAGGGCGGACTCCAGCCCGGCCGCGATCAGGAAGCCGCGCCGGGGAGGCAGATCCCGTACGAACAGGCTGAACGTCGCCGGGCCGGTCATGCCCTCCCGCAGGTACGACATGGCCATCGTGACTTCGTACAGATCGGTGGTCGTCGCGTCCGACATGGGTGCCACCTCCTGGGCCTGCGTGGTCGGCGTGCGGTCGCGGGCTCATCGCCGGCGGAAGCGCGCGGACCACAGCGGCTCCGCCCGCTCCCACTCGGCCTCCCACTGCGCGTACCTTCTGCGGTCCAGCAGCAGACGCGTGCCCAGCCAGAGCGCGTAGGAGCCGTAGGCCATGCCGAACGCCGCCGCGCCGCCCATCAGCCACCCTGTGGTCCTCGCGTTGAGCGTGCTCGCCGGCGGGACGGTGACGGTTCCGTTGCGGTCCGCCCAGAGGCGCACGGCGGTGCCCTTGGACGTTCCCGGCTTCACCAGGGTGGTTCCGGTCCGCACGACGCCGGCCGCGTCGGTCCAGCGAACCTGCGCATACCGCTTCGCCGGGTTGCTGTCCCGCTTGACGTCCGCGGTCAACCGGGCGGTGACCTGGTGTCGTTCCGCCTCCTGGGCCCGGACGGTGCGCATCGACGCCTGGTACGCCGTCATCCCGGCGCTGTAGGCGGTCAGCGGCAGTCCCAGGACGAGGAGGGTCGTCAGGAAGCGGCGGAACCACCACTCGAACCTGTCGGACGGACGCCTCAGCGGATTCGCGCGTGGCGGCATGTGCTCGCCACGCGGCGAGGGCGAACCGGACGTGTACGGCGATCCTTGCGCGTCCATGGGCCGGCCTCCAGCGGGTCGCTGGTCACTTCCTCCGCTTCTGGTCCAGTCTCGGACACCGAAGGGTTCGGGTCATGGGCCGAAGGTCCTTGGCGGACCGGCGTACGGCCCAGGGAGCCGTACCTCGCATCCAGCGGAACGGCACGGTCGACGGCTCCAGGTGTGCACCGCCACCAGCGGGCGACGCCCCACCCGCGCCTCTCTCGACGCGAACCGCACGGCCGTGCCACTGCCCTCGCCCTCCTCGACACCGGTGCTCCGCCGCGCCGCGCGCCACTTCGTGCTGAGCACCCGCGCCGTCCGCACCGGGGACACATCGCCAACATCGGTGTGCACGGCAGACCCGTCACGCTGCATCTCGAATCCTTCCCCCTGGACCGGATGGACGACGCCTACGAGGAGTTCGCCCACGGCACCACCACGGGCACCCTGAAGGTCGTACTGCACCGCTGACGACAGGCCGACCGGCGCGCGCAAGGCAGGGCCGGCCGGCCGAACAGCCTGGGCCCTTCGGCCCTGTCCTCCGCCGGTGCTCAGCGGTGTCATGGAAGTGAGCCGAGGGGCCACAAAGAGACACGGAGAAGCGGAGCGGAGCCGCTCACCGTGTGATTCGGGCCCGCAAGAAGCGGGCGGCCCCCGGCTCCACCACGCCGTGAGCACGCCCCGCCGGTGCGCCGGACCGTGCTCCGCGGCCGAAGTGCAGTCATGGCCCCGCTCGGAGACCCTGGAGATCGGGGCAGTGCCGGGAGGAGCACCGATGCACTGGGAAACCGTCCCCAAGGACACCCACCCCGTGGTACCTCCGCGTCTCGCCGACTACGAGCCGACCCGCTCGGCCTTCACCTGGTCGCAGGCCCGCGAAGAGCTGGCCGGGCTTCCCGGCGGCGGCCTCAACATGGCCCACGAGGCGGTCGACCGGCACGCGGCTACGGAGCACGCGGACAAGGTCGCGCTGAGCTGCGTGGCCCGGGACGACTCCGTCTCCACCGTCACGTACGCCGAGCTGGCCCGCCGCACCGCCCGCTTCGCGAACGTCCTGCGGTCCCTCGGCGTCGGTCACGGGGACCGGGTGTTCACCCTGCTCGGCCGCTGCCCCGAGCTGTACACCACGGTGCTGGGCGCGCTGAAGAACACCAGCGTCCTGTGCCCCCTCTTCTCCGCCTTCGGCCCCGACCCGGTCGCGCAGCGGCTGCTTCTCGGGGACGCGCGGGTCCTGGTCACCACCGCGGACCTCTACCGGCGCAAGGTCGCCGGGCGACGCGTGTCGCTGCCCGGCCTGGAGCACGTCCTGATCGTCGGCCCCGGCGCCGCGGACCTGCCCGGCACGGCCTCCTTCGAGGACCTGATGTCCACCGTCCCCGACACCTTCGCCATCCCGTCGACGTCCCCCGACGACATGGCCCTGCTGCACTTCACCAGCGGCACCACCGGGACCCCCAAAGGCGCGGTCCACGTCCACGAGGCGGTCGTCGCCCACTACGCCACGGCCGCCTACGCGCTCGACCTGCATCCCGAGGACGTCTACTGGTGCACCGCCGACCCCGGCTGGGTCACCGGCATGTCGTACGGCGTCATCGCCCCGCTCGTCCACGGCGTGACGGTGGTCGTCGACGAGGGCGACTACGACGCACGGCGCTGGTACCGGATCCTCGGCGAACAGCGGGTCACGGTCTGGTACACCGCCCCGACGGCCCTGCGCATGCTGATGCGCGCCACACCGCGCCATGGCCCCTACGACCTGCCGCGAGCGCACGACCTCTCCGCCCTGCGCTTCATCGCCTCCGTCGGCGAGCCCCTCAATCCGGAGGCCGTCCTGTGGGGCCGGGACGTGCTGGGCCTGCCGGTGCACGACAACTGGTGGCAGACGGAGACCGGCAGCATCATGATCGCGAACTTCGCGGGCTGCGAGATCCGGCCCGGCTCGATGGGACGGCCGCTGCCGGGCGTCGAGGCGGCCGTGCTGGAGCAGGGTGGGGACGGCCGAGCCTTGGTCGTGGACGGCAAGGTGACCGAGGTGGGCACCCCCGGTGTCGAGGGTGAGTTGGCCCTGCGCCCGGGGTGGCCGTCGATGTTCCGCGGGTATCTGCACGACAAGGAGCGCTACGACGCTGCGTTCGCGGACGGCTGGTACCTGACCGGCGATCTGGTGAGCCGGGACGCCGACGGCTGGTACTGGTTCGTGGGACGCGCCGACGACGTGATCAAGTCGGCGGGGCATCTCATCGGCCCGTTCGAGGTGGAGAGCGCCCTGATGGAACACCCGTTGGTGGCGGAGGCCGGGGTGATCGGACGGCCGGACCCGGTCGCCGGCAACGTCGTCAAGGCGTTCGTGTCCCTGCGCCCCGGTACGGAGCCCACCCCGGACCTGGAACGGGAGCTGCTCGGCTTCGGCCGCCGCAAGCTGGGTCCCGCCGTCGCCCCGCGAGAGATCACCTTCGACCAGGACCTGCCCAAGACCCGCAGCGGCAAGGTGATGCGCCGGCTGCTGCGCGCACGGGAACTCGGCCTGCCCACCGGCGATCTGTCCACGTTGGAGGGATCCGCATGAGGCCGGCCCGCACGACCCGCACACGCGAACCCGCCCGGAAGACCTCCGGGGCCAGGAGACCCGGACAGGGGACGGACAGCGGGCACCGCACCGATCTGCTGGAGGCGATGCTGCGCATCCGGCGTTTCGAGGAGCGGTGCGTCGAGCTGTACAGCGCCACGAAGATCCGTGGCTTCGTCCACCTCTACATCGGCGAGGAGGCCGTCGCCGTCGGCGTCAACGAGGCGCTGACCCCCGAGGACGCGGTCGTCGCCACCTACCGCGAGCACGGCCACGCCCTGGCACGCGGCATCACCGCCGAGGCGGTCATGGCCGAGATGTACGGCAGGGCGACCGGGTGCAGCGGCGGCCGGGGCGGGTCCATGCACCTGTTCGACGCGAGCCGGCGCTTCTACGGCGGCAATGCGATCGTCGCCGGCGGGCTCCCCCTGGCCGCCGGGCTGGCGCTCGCCGACCGCATGCGCGACCGCAACCGCGTCACCTGCTGCTTCTTCGGCGACGGTGCCTTCGCCGAGGGCGAGTTCCACGAGACGGCGAACCTCGCGGCCCTGTGGAACCTGCCCCTGCTGTTCGTCTGCGAGAACAACCTCTACGCCATGGGCACGGCTCTGGAGCGCCACCAGGCACAGACCGATCTGGCGATGCGCGCCACCTCCTACGGCATGGTCGCCTGGTCCGTGGACGGCATGGACGTCGAGGCCGTGGAACAAGCCGCCCGGCGGGCCGTGGAGGGCATCCGGACCGGCACCGGTCCGCACTTCCTGGAACTGCGCACCTACCGCTTCCGCGCCCATTCGATGTACGACCCCGACCGCTACCGCGACAGGGCGGAGGTCGAGCGGTGGAAGTCCCGTGACCCGATCGCCCTGCTCATGGACCGCATGCGCGAGAGCGGAGCACCGGTCGACAAGGACGTCGCACGGATCGAGCGGCGCCTCACCGACGAGATCGACCACGCCGTCGAAGCGGCCGAACAGGCGCCGCAGGAGCCGGTCGAGACCCTGCTCCGGCACGTCACCAGCGCGGCGGAGGCGGTGACCTGACCATGGGCACAGATACCACGGCCGCGAAGACGACGTACCGGGAGGCCCTGCGCGAGGCGCTCCGGGAGGCCCTGCGCTCCGACGACCGCGTCTTCCTCATGGGCGAGGACGTGGGCCGCTACGGCGGCTGCTTCGGCGTCAGCCTCGGGCTGTTGGAGGAGTTCGGCCCCGAACGGGTCCGCGACACCCCGCTGTCCGAGTCCGCGTTCGTGGGCGCCGGCATCGGTGCCGCCCTGGCCGGGATGCGCCCGATCGTCGAGATCATGACGGTCAACTTCAGCCTCCTCGCTCTGGACCAGATCCTCAACAACGCCGCCACCCTGCTGCACATGTCAGGCGGTCAGCTGGCGGTACCGCTGGTCATCCGCATGACCACGGGCGCCGGACGGCAGCTCGCCGCGCAGCACTCGCACAGTCTGGAGGGCTGGTACGCGCACATCCCCGGCATCCGGGTCCTGGCCCCCGCCACGCTGGAGGACGCCCGCCACACGCTGGCACCGGCGCTCGCCGACCCCGACCCGGTGCTGATCTTCGAGCACGGCAGTCTCTACAACGTCTCCGGTGAACTCCCGCCGTCCGAGGGGCCGGTGGACCTGGACCACGCGGCCGTCCGCCGTCCCGGCACCGACATCACCCTGATCGCCTACGGAGGTTCGCTGTCCAAGGCCCTCGCGGCGGCGGACGAACTGGCCGCCGAGGGCATCGACGCCGAGGTGATCGACCTGCGCACGCTCCGTCCCCTCGACGTCGAGGCCGTCACCTCCTCCGTCGCCCGCACCCACCGCGCCGTGGTCGTCGACGAGGCGTGGCGGACGGGCAGCCTCGCCGCCGAGGTGTCGGCCCGGATCGCGGAGGACGCGTTCTACGAACTGGACGCCCCCGTCGAGCGGGTGTGCAGCGCCGAGGTCCCGATGCCGTACGCACGGCAGCTGGAGGAAGCCGCCCTGCCGCAGACCACCGACATCGTCGCGGCCGCGCACCGGGCGGTGGACTGACATGGCCGACTTCACCATGCCGTCCCTCGGCGCCGACATGGACGAGGGCACCCTGCTGGAATGGCTGGTGCAGCCGGGGGACCCCGTCCACAAGGGCGATCCGGTCGCGGTCGTCGAGACCGCGAAATCGACGATCGAGGTGGAGTGCTTCGCGACCGGGACCATGGCGGAGCTGCTGGTCGAGCCGGGTACGACGGTCCCGGTGGGCACTCCGCTCGCGGTGATCGGGACGCCGGCGAAGGACGGAGCGGGGAAACCGGGGAAGCGGACGACGCGCCGCGCGCCGAAGAAGGGCGGGCGCGCCGAGCCGACGCCGCCTTCACCGCCTCCCCCGCCGCCGGTCCCGGCCGCCGTACCCGCCACGGGCCCGCACCAGGTGCACGTCGAAGCGGGGCCCCTGGTCCGACACCTCGCCGAGCACAGTGGCGTCGATCTGGAGACGCTGCGCGGCACCGGACCGGGAGGACGCGTCACGCGGACGGACGTCGAGAAGGCGGCCGCCGGCCCCCCGCGCGCACGGGTCACCCCGCTCGCCCGGCGGCTCGCCGCGGAACTCGGCGTCGACCTGGCCACGGTGGCGGGGACGGGCACGGACTCGGCGGTCCGGGCCGCGGACGTACGCCGAGCCGCGCCCGGTCCGGCCGCACCCAGGCGCACGGACATGCGTCCTGCCGCCGAACACCCCGCCATCGCGCCACCGTCCGACGACCGGGCGACAGCCATGCGCGGGGTGATCGCCGACTCGATGAGCCGCGCCAACCGGGACATCCCCCACTACTACCTCTCCACCACGGTGGACCTGGCCGCCGCGACGGAATGGCTGCACGAGCACAACCGGCGCAGCCCGGTCGGCGAACGACTGCTGCCGGCGGCCCTGTTGCTCAAGGCGGCGGCGCTGGCCGCCCGGGAGGTCCCCGAGCTCAACGGGCACTGGAGCGAGGACCGCTTCACGGCCGGTGAGGGGGTGCACGTCGGCGTGGCCGTGTCCCTGCGCGGCGGAGGGCTCGTCGTACCGACGCTGCGCGACGCCGACACGCTCGCGCTCCCGCAGTTGATGGCCGCCCTGAAGGACATGGTCACCCGGGCCCGGACGGGCAGGCTGCGCGGTTCCGAGGTGTCCGACGCCACGATCACGGTCACCAACCTCGGTGATCAGGGGGTCGAGGGCGTCTTCGGCGTGATCCACCCCCCGCAGGTGGCCCTGGTCGGCTTCGGCCGGGTCGTCGACCGGCCGTGGGCCGTCGACGGCCTGCTCGGCGTGCGGCCCGTGGTCACGGCGACCCTCTCGGCCGACCACCGCGCGACCGACGGCGCCGTCGGCGCCCGCTACCTCACGGCCGTCGCCCGATTCCTGCAGAACCCGGAGCAGTTGTGAACATGAACCGAACCGAAGCACTCGACATGGTCAGGGAGTCGATCTCCCGTGTCGTCCCGGGCGCCGATGTCGCCGCCCTGGGGCCCGACGACGCGTTCCGCGACGTGCTGGAGATGGATTCCCTCGACTTCCTCAGTTTCGTCGAGGTCCTCAGCGAACGGTCCGGCGTCCGCATCGACGACGAGGACACCCCCCGGCTCACCACGCTGTCCGGCAGCGCCGACTTCCTGCTCGCCCACTCGGTTCCTCTGTCCTGAGCAGGCGGACCCCGATGAGCGCTGAGGCGACCGGCGCGGCCGACGAGACGCGCGTGCTGGTCGTGGAGGACGACCGGGGCATCGCGGAGTCGTTGGTACGCGGGCTGCGACAGGCCGGCTACGCCGTCGAGGACGTCCGCAGCGGCGGCGCCGCCCTGGCGGCCGCCTCCCCCGATGTCGTCCTGCTGGATCTGGGGCTGCCGGACATCGACGGGGTCGAGGTGTGCCGGAGGCTGCGTGCCCGGTCGGACGTCGCGATCATCGCGGTGACGGCGCGGGGTGAGGAGGCGGACCGGGTGGTGGCCCTGGACGAGGGGGCCGACGACTACCTGGTCAAGCCGTTCGGGCTGGCCGAGCTGCTGGCGAGGATCCGTGCGGTGCTGCGCCGGCGGCGCCCGGCCGGGCCGGAGATCGTCCGGCACGGTCCGCTCGCCCTCGACCTGCGCACCCGGCAGGTGTCGGTCGACGGACGCCCGGTGGCGCTGACGCCGAAGGAGTTCGCCATCCTGGAGTGCCTGGCCGCCGATCCGGGCCGGGTGGTGAGCCGGCAGCAGATCCTGGAGCGGGCCTGGGACGCCCACTGGTACGGACCGACGAAGGTGCTCGACGTGCACATCGCGGCGTTGCGCCGCAAGCTCGGCGTACCAGGGCTGATCGAGACGGCCTACGGGCACGGCTTCCGGCTCGGGCCGGTCCGGACACCCCCGGAGTAGCCGTGACCCGCCGTATCACCTGGACGCTCGTGGTCCTGACCTCCGTGCTGCTGGTCCTGGCGGTCGTGCCGCTGGCCGTGTCGCTGACGGCGCGCGAGCGCGTCGCCTACCGCGACAGCCAGCGCGCGGCCACCCGGGTGATCGCCGCGGCGGCCGAGGAACACCTCTCCGACGGCAGACCGGCCACGACGATGCGCAAGGAACTGAATGCCGCGGCCCGGGCGGGTGACTGCGCCGCGGTGTACGACGCCTCCGCGCGGTGGGTGGCCGGTACGCCGTGCGAGGCGGCGCAGGGTGAGGAGGCGGCGGAGCTGGTGGCGGACGTACTGCGCGGAGGCGAGCCGGAACCCCCGGAGAACGAGGGGCGTCTGCTGGCCGCGGAACCGGCCGGTGATGTGCGTGAACCCGCCGGCGCGGTGGTCCTGGCCCGTTCCTCCGCTCCCCTCGATGCCCGGATCGCCGCGATCTGGGGCTGGTCCTCGGCGATCGGTGCCGCGGGGCTCGCCGCCTCCGTGCTGCTGTCCGTCCGCCTCGCCCGCTGGGTGAGCCGGCCCCTGTCGACGCTGGACGCATCGGCCCGGCGGCTGGGCGAGGGGGCTCTCGACGAGCGGGCCGACGTGGGAGCCGGTCCGCCGGAGGTACGCCGGCTCGCCGCCACCTTCAACACCATGGCGGCGCGGACGGAAGCCCTCGTGCACGGCCACCGCGCCGTGATCGCGGACGTGTCCCATCAGTTGCGCACCCCGCTGGCCGCGCTGCGGCTGCGTCTCGATGTCCTGGCCGCCGGCGCGGACGACGCCACCGCCGCCGATCTCGCCGCCGCCCAGGAGGAGATCTCGCGGCTGTCCCGGCTGGTCGACGGGCTGCTGGCGGTCGCGCGCGCCGAGCAGGCCACGCCCCGCCCGACCGCCGTGCGCATCGACGAGGTGGTGGCCGAACGCGTGGCTGCCTGGGCGCCCGTCGCCGAGGAACGCGGCATCCGGCTGGCCGCCGGGTCCGACGGTGCGGCGCCGATTGTCGCGCTGGGGGCGGGGCACCTGGAGCAGATCCTCGACAACCTGATCGCCAACGCCGTGGACGCCGTGCCGTCCGGCGGGAACATCACCATCGACCGCCGTGCGGCCGGAGACGTCGCACGCGTGCGTGTCCGGGACGACGGTCCCGGGATGGCCGCCGGGGCGAAGGCGGTCGCCTTCCGCCGGTTCGGCAACCCCGAGGCCGGCGGTACCGGGCTCGGGCTGGCCATCGTCCACCGGCTGGTCACCGTCAACGGCGGCACCGTACGGCTGGAGGACACCCCCGGGGGCGGGCTGACCGTCGTACTGGCGCTGCCGCTGTGGCCGGAAGGCGGACGGGGGCGGGCCGGCGGACCGAGATCTTAACCGGATCCGAAGACGACCTGAGCAAGTTCCCCGGTGCCGTCGGCCCAGCCTGGAGATGTACACGGCCGACCCGGCCGCTGACCTCGAGGAGCCCCGCCATGGCATCCGCACCCGACGGCTTCCCTCCGAAGCCCCCACCGACCGGTCCCCTTGCGCGCGATCGCGGCCTGCGTCGCAGCCGCCGTCTGACCCGGTGGATCGCCGTCGCGGCCGTGGCCGGCGCGGCGGGGCTGGGCAGCCTCTACACGCACCTGCTGCCGGGAAGCCCGCCAGTTCCCGCCCCGGCCGTCACCCCGTCCGCGCAGAACCCCGGGACTTCCTCCTCCGCCCCGGCGGGCGAGAACGAAGGAAGCGACCATCACGAGGACGGCGGGGACGAGGGCGCGGCGCCCGCCGCTCGACCGGCACCGCAGCCTCCCGCCCAGGCACCGGCTCCGACCCGGCAGCAGCCGCACACGACGACGGGGGCGTCATGACCGCGCACACGCACGCTCCCTCCCCCGCCCGGACCGTCTTCCCCGCCCTGGGCACCACCGCCACCCTGCTCGTCACCGCCCCGGGCGCCCTGCCCGTCGCGGAGGAGGTCCTGCGGACCGAGCTCCGGGCCGTCGACCTGACGTGCAGCCGCTTCCGGCCGGACTCCGAACTCACCCGCGTCAACCTGGGCGCGGGTGCCCCGACGACCGTGAGCGAACACTTCGCCGACGCGCTCCAGGCCGCCCTGCGGGCCGCCCGGATCACCGGCGGCGCCGTCGACCCGACCGTGGGCAGCGCGGTGATCGCGCTCGGCTACGACCGTACCTTCGCCTCCGTACGCCCCGACGACGCACGCCCGGTGCCCGTCGGCCGCCGCGTGCCCGGCTGGCGAAGCATCAGGTGGAACCCGCGCACCCGGCGGCTGTGTCTGCCTCCGCGCACCCGTCTCGATCTGGGCGCGACCGCCAAGGCCCTCACCTCCGACCGGGCCGCCCGGCAGGCCGCCGCGGCAACCGGCTGCGGCGTGCTGGTCGGTCTCGGCGGCGACCTGGCGATGGCCGGGCCGGTCCCGGAGGGCGGCTGGCGGGTCGCTCTCGCCGACGACCACGCGCGGTCCGTGACGGAGCCGGGCCCCGCCGTGGCCGTGACCGGCGGGGCGCTGGCGACCTCCGGCGTCGGGGTGCGTACCTGGCGGCGCGGCGGGCGCGCCCTGCACCACATCGTCGACCCGGTCACCGGGGAACCGGCCGCGCCCGTCTGGCGCACGGTCACCGTCGCCGCCGCCACCTGCGTGGACGCCAACACGGCCAGTACGGCGGCGGTCGTGCTCGGCGAACGGGCTGTGCCCTGGCTGCGCTCCACCGGCCTGCCCGCCCGCCTGGTCGCCCTCGACGGCACCGTCGTACGTGTCGGCGGCTGGCCCCCGGACTCCCCCGCCCCCGGAGGTGCGCGATGACGACCCTCGCCCTGACCGGCAGCCCTCTGTGGTACGCCAGTCGTGCCGGCGGCACCCTCGCGCTGATCCTCCTCACCGCGACCGTGGTGCTCGGGATCGCCTCCGGCGGGCGGTCCGCACCACGCCGGATCGGCCGGTTCGAGATCGCCCTGCTGCACCGCAATCTGTCCCTGCTCACCCTGGTGTTCCTCGTCGTGCACGTGGTGACGGCGGTGCTCGATCCGTTCGTGCACCTGGGATGGGCGGTGTCCGTGATCCCGTTCGGGGCGTCGTACCGTCCGCTCTGGCTCGGGCTGGGCACGTTCGCTGCCGATCTGCTGCTCGCGGTGCTGGTCACCAGCGCTCTGCGGCTCCGGCTGGGGGTGCGGCGCTGGAAGGCGGTGCACTGGCTGGCCTACGCCGCGTGGCCGCTCGCCCTGTTCCACGGTGTCGGTACCGGCACCGACACCCGGCTGCCCCTCCAGCTGTGGCTCTACGCCGTGTGCCTTGCCTCGGTCGTCGCCGCCGTGTGGTGGCGCCTGGCGAAGGCCGGTCCGGGACGGGTGGCCGGGCGCCTGGCGGCCGCCGTGACCGCGACCGCCGTACCGGTGGTGCTGACCGCGTTCCTGGCCGCCGGGCCGCTGCAGCCCGGCTGGTCCCAGCGGGCCGCCACGACCGCGCTCCTGATCGGAGGCGGACGGTGAACACCTCGACTGCGGCCCCCTCCGGGCCCCACCGCGGGAGCCTCGGACCCGACTCTTACGGTGCCCGGCTGCTCACGGGATGGCATGCCACGGGACGCCCGGCCACCCTGGCCGATCACCTGCGACACCACGGGCCGCCTCCCCTCGCCGGGGACATGCCGGGACCGCTGGTGGACGCCGTCGAGGCGGCCGGGCTCACCGGACGCGGCGGTGCCGGGTTCCCGACGGCGCGCAAACTGCGGGGCGTGGCGGCCGGCCGCGGCCGGCCCGTGGTCGTCGTCAACGCCATGGAGAGCGAACCCGCCAGCCGCAAGGACCAGTTCCTGCTGGCCGTCGCACCCCATCTGGTGCTCGACGGTGCCGTCCTCGCGGCGGCCGAGGTCGGGGCCGACACCGTCCACGTGTGCCTGCCCCGCACCCGCACCGCCCAGCACCGGCAGCTCGGCGCCGCCGTGGAGGAGCGGCGACGCGCCCGCCTCGATCCCGTACGGATCCGGCTGCACGCCCTGCCGCACGGTTACGTCTCCAGCGAGTCGACGTCACTGGTGCGCTGGCTCGGCGGAGGCCCGGCCCGCCCGCAGGGCAGCCCTCCGCACAGCCACGAACGCGGCCTCGCCGGGCGCCCCACTCTCGTCCACAACGCCGAGACGCTCGCCCACCTCGCCCTCATCGCCCGCCACGGACCCGACTGGTTCCGGCAGGCCGGCACCGCGGAAGAGCCCGGCACCACGCTGGTCACCGTCTCCGGAGCCGTCGCCGCTCCCGGTGTGCTGGAAGCACCGCTCGGCACACCGCTCGCCACGGTGCTCGACCGTGCCGGGGGCCCCACGGCCCCTCTCCTGGCCATCCTGCTCGGCGGCTTCGGCGGCACCTGGCTCCCGGCGGAGAACGTACACACGCCCCTGGCCCGCCGCGACCTGGCTCCGCTGGGCGCGGCGCCCGGCGCGGGCGTCCTCGTCGCGCTTGCGCGCTCGGCCTGCGGGCTGGTCGAGACGGCTCGGATCCTCGCCTACCTGGCGGCCCACGGCGCCCGCCAGTGCGGCCCCTGCCGCTACGGACTGCCCGCCGTCGCCGCGGACTTCGCGGCCTTGGCCGCCGGACGGGCCCACTCGGAGCTGATGTCCCGCCTGCACCACCGGACCGCTCTGCTCCCGGACCGGGGCGCCTGCCGTCACCCCGACGGTGCCGCCCGCCTGGCCGCCTCCGCCCTGCGCGTCTTCGCCGGTGACGTCGACCAGCACCTCACCCACGCGACCTGCCCCGCGGCCCACCGGCCACCGGCGATCCCCGTGCCACCCGCCACACCCCCGGAGACCTGGCGATGACCCCGGCCCGGACCCTGCGCGTCGACCGCATCGCCTGCACCGGTCGGGGACTGTGCGGCGAACTGCTCCCGGAGCTGATCGACCTCGACGAGTGGGGCTACCCGATCCTCAAGGACCGGAGCGTCCCCGACCGGCTGCGCGCCCACACCCGACGGGCCGTCGCCGCCTGCCCCCGGCTGGCCCTCCATGTCGACGACGGGTGAGGGCGGATGGCCCGGACGGGTGAAGGCGGCAGGCCCGGCGGGCGCGTGGACTCGCGGTGCGCGTCAGTCGCCGTCCCCGCCGCCCGACGCCGTCTTGGAGAAGCCGTCGTGCCATGCCGCCTTCGCCCCCGAGTCGCCGATGCGGTAGACGTCCACGACGGCTCCCGCGGCCACCACGAGGGACAGCACCGCCGCCGCGACCGGCACCGGCACGGCGGGCCGGCGTGCGCCGCCCGAGGCCCGGAGGCGGAGGCGGCACGGCCGGACGCCCACCAGACGGCGGCGGCCAGGACGAACAGGCCCCCGGCCCAGGGGAGCAGGCCGTCGTCGCCCAGCTCGGCGTGCCGGCGCACCAGGGCGTCGCCGTCGACGTGTCGCTCCAGCCACTCCCCGGCCCGAGTGCAGGCGCGGTCAGCGGAACGAGGACGACGACATGCACGAGCAGTATGTGTGCGGGCAGGCCGTTGACCAGGCTCACCGGTGAGATCCTCCAGCGCGTCGGGGTGCCCTGTGTCGATCGGGCACGCCGGCCTGGCACAGCAACTTCTCAGCTTCTTCTGAGGATTTCGCGTGCCGTCCGTCCGGCCCGGAAGCAGGGCCGGACGTCCCCTTCCGTACGGCCGGGGTGCCGCGGTGGGATGGAGGGAACCGATCCGGCGGTCACCGTGCCGGATCCACCGAGGTGCGCCATGAACCACTCCCCTCTCGCCGCGCGACCGCGCCGCCTGACCGCCCCGGACGTGTCCCGGCGGCTGGAACCGGTCCTCCTGGCCGTCACGGCGACCGCCCTCACCGGCGGCGGCCTCGCCTGGCTCGCCGGTGCTCCGGACCTCGCCGACCTGTTCTGGGCCGTGGGTACCGTGGCAGCCGTCGTCCCCGCGGTGTGGTGGGTGCTGGCCGCGTTGCGGCGCGGACAGGCGGGCGTGGACCTGATCGCCGTCCTCGCGCTCGGCGGGACCCTGGCCGTGGGCGAGTTCCTGGCCGGTGCCCTGATCGCGCTGATGCTCGCCACCGGGCGGACCCTGGAGGCCGCGGCGCAGCGGCGCGCCTCCCACGACCTGCGGGCCCTCCTCGAACACGCGCCGCGCTCCGCACATCGGCGCACGGACGCGGGAGTGACCACGGTGCCGCTGGCCCAGGTCGTCCCCGGTGACCTGCTCGTCGTCCGTCCCGGTGACGTCGTTCCCGTCGACGGCCGTGTGCAGAGCAGCGTCGCCGTCCTCGACGAATCGGTGCTCACCGGTGAGCCGGTCCAGGTCGAGCGGCTCCCGGGCGCGTCGGTGCGCAGCGGCGTCGTCAACGCCGGAGGCGCCTTCGCACTGCGCGCCACCGCCACCGAGCGGGACAGCACCTACGCACAGATCGTGCGTCTGGCCCAGGAGGCCGGGGCCGAGTCCGCGCCCGTCGTACGGCTGGCCGACCGCTACGCGGCCTGGTTCCTGCCGCTCTCCCTCGTCGTCGCGGGGCTGGCGTGGCTGATCAGCGGTTCCGCCGTCCGTGCGGTCGCCGTCCTGGTCGTCGCCACGCCGTGTCCGCTGCTGCTGGCCGCGCCGGTCGCGATCGTCTCCGGCCTGTCCCGAGCCTCCCGTCTCGGGGTGGTCGTCCGGGACGGCGGCGCACTGGAGAACCTCGGACGTGCCCGCACCCTCCTGCTCGACAAGACCGGCACGCTCACCCGAGGCCGCCCGCGCGTCCTCGACGTCGTCGCCGCTCCCGATCTGAAGCCCGCGGACGTCCTGCGTCTGGCCGCCTCGGTCGACCAGTATTCGCCGCACGTCCTGGCCCAGGCCATCGTCGACGCCGCCGGGGAACGGGGACTGGAGCTGACGGTCCCGACGGACGTCAGAGAAGAACCCGGCCGGGGCGCCACCGGCACCGTTGCCGGACGGCACGTGTCCATCGGGCGCCTCGACCCCGGCCGCCCACGGCCCGCCTGGACCGGGGCGGTCGACAACCGCGCCCTCCTCGACGGCGCGGCCGTCGCCTGGCTCGCCCTCGACGGGGAGCCGGCCGGCGCCGTCCTGCTCCGCGACCCCCTGCGCCATGACGCCCCGCGCACCCTGCGCCACCTGCGCGCGGCCGGCATCCGGCGGCTGCTGATGCTCACCGGCGACCGCGCCGCCCCGGCCCGGGAGGTCGCCGCCGTCCTCGGCCTGGACGACGTACGGGCCGAGCTCAGCCCGGCCGACAAGGTCGCCGCCGTGCGCGCCGAACGCGAGCACGCGGTCACCGTGATGGTCGGCGACGGTGTCAACGACGCCCCGGCCCTGGCCGCCGCCGACATCGGTGTCGCCATGGGCGCGCGCGGCTCCACCGCGTCCTCGGAGGCCGCCGACATCGTCCTGACCACCGACCGCGTCGACCGCCTCGCAGACGCCGTCGTCATCGCGCAGCGCGCCCGCCGCATCGCCGTCCAGAGTGCCCTCGGCGGCATGCTGATGTCCCTGGCCGCCATGGCCGCGGCCGCGGTCGGCCTGCTCCCGCCGGCCGTCGGCGCGCTGCTCCAGGAGGGCATCGACGTCGCCGTCATCCTCAACGCCCTGCGCGCCTTGCGGGTCGACCAGAGTGCACGCCCGGCCCTCACCCCCGCCGCCGAAGCGCTCATCCACCGCTTCGCCGACGAACACCACGACCTTCAGGACGTCCTCGACGCCGTACGCGACGCGGCCGACCGTCTCTCCGACGCACCCGGCCCCACAGCCCTCACCGCCGTGGAGGAGACCCACCGCCTGCTCGTGGAACGGCTGCTGCCCCACGAGTACGCCGAGGAGCACGAGCTCTATCCCGCGCTCGCCCCCACCCTCGGCGGCCCCGAGGCCACCGCCACCATGAGCCGCGCCCACACCGAGATCGAGCGCCTCTCGCGGCGCATCGCCACCCACCTCGAACTGGCCCGCGCCGACGGCGGCCTGGCCCCGGAACAACTCGACGACCTGCGTTCCTGCCTCTACGGCCTCAACACCGTCCTGCGGCTGCACTTCACCCAGGAGGAGGAGAACTACTTCTCCCTCGCCCCGTGAGGATGCCGGCTCGCACCGCCACGACGGCGTCGACGAAAGCGGTTTCCCGTGACCGACCTTCACGGCCGGCTCGTCGGCGTGGTCGGCCGACAGGTCGGGCGGCACCTGGTGGATCCGCGTGCCGTCGAAGTGACCGTGCTGAGTGGCGTGGTGACATGGACGGGACGGCTGGACAAGGACCTCGTCCCCGAACTGCGGCGCGCTGGAACCGGCCGCGCGGGGCGGCGGCCCCGGTGGCCGGCCGGCGGAGGAGGTCTCCGATGGTCCGGGGTGAGGCGGCAAGGCCCGAGGCCGAGCGCCGGCTGCTGCGGGGGCTGCTCCTGAGCGGGGAACAGGCCCGCGACGCGGCTGCCCCCGCCAACGCGGCTCGGGTGCACGCCGAAGCCGCTCACGCGCGTGGCGCCCGCACCGCCGCCGAGCTCGTGGGCGCGGAGGTGCTGAGCACCCGGCACCGGGGGCCGCGCCCTGCGGCGCCACTGGATGCCCCGCCTGCGGGAGGCGCTCGACCGGGCCGACCTCGCGTGGGAGCAGGCCGGGCACGAGGACGGTGTCCGGCGGCGGTGGGCGACTCGGACGACAGAGCGGACAGAGCGGTGAGGGCTCACTGGAAGGCTGCGTCGATCTCCTGCTCCGTAGCCGTGTGGGAGACGAGGAGGAGTTCGTCGCCGGGGCGCAGCCGCTCCGCCGGGTCCGGCGCGGTCGGCTGTCCGTCGCGGACGATGGTGGCGACGACCGTGCCCTCGGGCAGCGCGATGTCGCCCAGGGCCCGGCCCGCCGTCCTGGACCGTTCGGTGATGGCGGTCTCGATGACCTCGACGCCCGCCTTGCTGAGCCGGAGCAGGGCGACGGTGTCGGTGGCGCCGGTGGCCTCCTCGATGAGCGAGATGAGCGGGGTGGCGGAGGGGACGGCGACGTCGACGCCCCAGCGTTGGTCGAAGAGCCAGGCGTTGTCGCCGTCGTTGACCCGGGCGGCGACGCGGGGCACCGAGAACTGCCGTTTGGCGAGGAGGCTGATGACGAGGTTGTCCTCGTCGTCGCCGGTGGTGGCGATGACGAGGTCGGCGGTCAGGACGCCGGAGTGTTCCAGGAGGGCCGGTTCGCAGGCGTCGCCCGCCACCAGCCGCACCGGGACGCGGCCTTCGATTGCGGCCAGGCGGTCGTCGTCGGTGTCGATGAGGGTGACCTCGTTGCGGGCGGCACAGAGCACCTGGGCGATCTGGGTGCCGAGCCGTCCCGCGCCGGCGATGAGCACGTTCACGTTCCCAGCTCCTTGTCGAGGAAGCCGCGCAGCCTGCCGAGCGCGGTGGCGGCGACGGCGAAGGTGACCAGGTCGCCCGTCTGCGCGGACGTGCCGTGCGCGGGGATGAGGGAGCGGCCCGCGCGGGTGACCTCGACGACGCGGATCTCGCCGTCGACGTCGAACTCGGACAGCCGCCGGCCGGCGAGGTAGGCGGGCACCTCCGAGCGGACGAGCAGGGTCTCGCCGTTGCCGAAGCCGAGTTCGGGGCTGAGGTGGCGGTGCAGCAGCATCCGGTGGAGCTGGTGGACGGTCCAGCGGACGCTGGTGATGGTGGGGATGCCGAGGTCGCGGTAGATGTCGGCGCGCCGTGGGTCGTAGATGCGGGCGAGGACGATCGGCACGCGATAGGTGTCCTTCGCCGTACGTGCGCTGACGATGTTGCTGTTGTCTCCGGAGGTGACGGCGACGAAGGCGTCCGCGTGCTCGATCCCGGCGGTCCGAAGGACGGCGCGACTGAAGCCGTTGCCCTCGTGGAAGCGGATGCGGGGGCTGTCGGGCAGCCGCCGGGCGGCCTTGGGGCGCCGGTCGACGACCTCGACGTCGTGTCCTTCCGAGGCGAGCAGGGCGGCGAGGCCGGCGCCCACCCGTCCGCAGCCGACGACGATCACTTTCACCGTGGGGCTCCTTTCCGGCGCGCGTCGTGCCGGCGCAGCCACGCCTTGCGGATCTCGTCCGCGAGCAGGGGCAGGGTGCCGAGTGCGGCCAGGACGGCCCAGTCGGCGGCGTCGAGCGGGGCGGTGTTGAAAACGGCCTGCAGCGGGGGCAGGTAGCTGATCGCGGCCATGAGGGCGACGCCGAAGCCGCCCGCGGCGAGCAGGGCGGGGTTGGACAGCAGGCCCACCTTCAGGATGCTCTGCCGTTCGGTGCGTACGGCGAGCGCGTTGAAGAACTGGCTGAGCACGATCCCCGCCTGGACCATGGTGATCGCCTCCCGGTAGACGGGCGTGTCCTTGGTGAAGTCGTCGAACGGGATCCCCGAGGCGACGACGTGCCAGAAGAAGACGGCGGTGACGCAGGCCGCCTGGATGCCGCCGAGGAACAGGATCCGTCCCAGCACGGCGGCCGAGAACAGCCGCTCCCGGCGCGAGCGCGGCGGACGCTCCATGACATCGGGCTCGGGCGGTTCGGCGCCCAGGGCCAGGGCCGGCAGTACGTCGGAGCCCAGGTCGATGGCGAGGATCTGCACCGCGCTGATGGGCACCAGCGGGAATCCCGCGAAGGTGGCCGCCAGGATCGGCACCAGTTCGCCGATGTTGTGGCTGAAGAGATAGACGAGGAACTTGCGGATGTTCTGGTAGACGGCGCGGCCGAGCCGTACCGCCGCCGCGATGGAGGCGAAGGAGTCGTCCAGCAGGACCATCGCGGCCGCCTCGCGGGCCACGTCGGTGCCCCCGGCCCCCATCGCCACACCGATGTCCGCGTGCTTGAGCGCGGGGGCGTCGTTCGCACCGTCCCCGGTGACCGCCACCACCTCGCCCCGCCGCTGGAAGGCGGTGACCACGCGCATCTTGTGCTCCGGGCTGACCCGGCACAGCAGCAGCTCGGACGGTTCGGCGAGCAGCGCGTCGAGCTCGCCTTCGTCCATCGCGTCGAGCCGGGCACCCGTCACGACGACCGGATCGGGCCCCTGTACGATCCCCACCCGGCGGGCCACGGCCTCCCCGGTCAGCGGGTGATCCCCGGTGACCATGACGATCCGGATGCCGGCCCGGCGGCATGCGGCGACCGCGTCGGTGACCTCCGGGCGCGGCGGGTCCAGCATGCCCACCAGTCCCAGCAGGGTCAGCCCGGACTCGGCCTCCGCCTGCGCGGGGCGGGGCCCGTCCACCTCCCGCCGCGCGACGGCCAGCACCCGCAGCCCCTGGGAGGCCAGCGCGTCGCCCGCCGCGACGACCGCCGCACAGTCCCGCTCCGTCAGCGGCTCCTGCCGTCCCTCCCGCTTCCTCGCGGTGCAGCGCGTCAGCACCTCCCCGGGGGCTCCCTTGACGTATGCCTGGTGGCCCGTCGCGGTGCGGTGGACAGTGGTCATCAGCTTCCGGTCCGAGTCGAAGGGGAACTCCGTCACCCGGGGTGTCGCGGCCGCCTCCGCCTCCAGGTCCAGACCGGCCTTGGCCGCTACGACGAGCAGCGCGCCCTCGGTCGTGTCGCCGAGCACGCGCCAGTGCTCCCCGGGGCCCGTCGGCGGCACCAGCCGGGCGTCGCAGCACAGGCCGGCCACCCTGAGCGGCTCGCGCACCGGCGCCGCGTCGGCGACCTCCCCGCCCGGGGCGTAGCCCACGCCCGTCACGTCATGCGTCACGCCGTCCGCCCACACCCGGGTGACGGTCATCTCCGCCTGGGTGAGCGTGCCGGTCTTGTCGGTGCACACCACGGTGGTCGATCCGAGCGCCTCCACCGCCAGCAGTTGCTTGATCAGGGCCTGCCGGCGCGCCATCCGCCGTACGCCGATCGCCAGGGACACCGACAGGGTGGCGGGCAGCCCTTCCGGCACCAGCGCCACCATCACCCCCAGCGCGAACACGAACGCCGGCAGGACCGACTCGCCGGTGGGCAGCCGTACGACGAACATCAGGGCCCCGGTCGCCAGGGCCGCCCCCGCCACCCGGCGGGCCATGACGGCCACCTGGAGCTGAAGCGGGGTCTTCTGCCGCGGCGCGGCGGCGGCCAGCCGGTAGATCCGCCCGAACTCGGTGGACGCGCCCGTGGCGATCACCACGGCACGCCCGGATCCGGCGACGACGTCGGTCCCCATGAAGACGCAGTTGCGGGCCTCCAGCGCGGGCCCGGCCGCCGCCGGTTCGGCCGTGCGGCCCACCGGGTTGCTCTCACCGGTCAACGGCGCGTTGTCGACCGCCAGTTCGTGCGCCTCGACCACCCGGCAGTCCGCCGACACGGCGTCCCCGGCCTCCAGCACCACCACGTCCCCCGGCACCAGGTCGCGGGCGGGCACCTCCAGCCGTTCCCCACCGCGCAGCACCCGGCAGGCGTGCGGCACCATCGCCGCCAGGGCCTGCGCCGTGCGCTCCGCCGAGTACTCCTGCGCGAAGCCGATGGCCGCGTTCAGCACGACGACGGCCAGGATGGCGATCGCCAGTTGCAGGGTGCCCGCCTCACGCGGCTCCTGAAGTCCGTACGCCAGGAAGGTGATCGCCGAGGCGACCAGCAGGACCACCGCGAAGAGGTCTGTGAACTGGGCCGCCAGGTCCCGCCATACGGCTCGGCGCCGCGTCCGCGGCAGTTCGTTGGGCCCGTGCTCCTCCAGCCTCTCCGCCGCCTGCGCCGGCGTGAGGCCACGGCGTGTGGTGTCCAGTGCGGAGAAGACCTCGGCGGCGGCGAGTTCTCGCACCCGCGGCGACGGGCCGGAGTCGGGCGCCGTCGTCGTCCGTTCACCGGCGCCGGGCGGGGCCTCGCTCGTGCGCATCAGACACGTCCGTACGGTGACGGGGACGGGATCGCCGCACGGATGACGCGGAAGGCCTTGCATGAGGCTTCCATCACCAACTCCCGGAGTCCGGCGGCGGTCTCACCCTCTCGCGGTTCAGGCGACGGCGCCCTCTGATCGTGTTGCCGGACCGACCGGGGTCACCAGGGCCGTCCGGGTCAGGGGGCCGGGCCGTCCGGCCCTCGGGTGGGGACGGTGATGACGGGGCAGCGGGCGTGGTGCAGCACTCCCTGGCTCACCGAACCCAGCAGCATGCCGGCGAACCCGCCGCGCCCGCGCGTACCCACGACCAGGCCGAGAGCGTGCTCCGAGGCTTCCGTCAGGACGCGCACCGGGTGACCGCGGACGACCTCGTGGTGCAGTTCCACCTCCGGGTGCGTCGCCGTCCGGCCCGCGACCGTCTCGGACAGCACCCGACGGCACTCCCGGATCGCAGCGCCCTCGTCGAGGACCCCCAGGAGCGGTGGGTGCCACACGTACAGGGTCCTGACGGCCGCGCCGCGCAGGGCCGCCTCCTCGAACACGAGATCGACCGCGGCCGTCGAATGCGGGCTGCCGTCGACACCGACCACGAAGTACGCGGGCTGCTGCGTGACGTGTTCCGGCTCCGGGACGACCACGACCGGGCAAGGGGCATGGGCGGTGAGGGGGAGCGCCACGGAGGCGGAGCCGAACAGTTCGCGCCGGGTACTCAGATGCCAGGACCCCACGACCACCATCGCGGCGCCCTGTGCCTCCTCCCGCAGAGCCCATGCCGGCTCCCCGTCGGCCAGCGTGGCCGACACCTCCACCGCCGGACGCCGGGACCCGACGAAGGCGGCCGCCTCGTCGAGCGCCCGTTCCCCGACGGTGCGCAGCGCCTGGCCCCACTGCTCCCAGGCCGGCCGTGCCTCTCCCTGCCGGTATCCGCCGAACAGCACCCCCCGGACGTGGACGAGACGCAGCGGCAGCCCCCGCCGGTCCGCCTCGTCGGCGGCCCAGGCCAGCGCGAGCCGCTTCGCGGGGTCGGGGTCGACGCCCACGACGATCGGCCGACGTCCGTCCGCACCGACCATGTCGTCCTCCCTCTGACCTCGACATCGGCTTCGGCCCGCTCTCCCTCCAGCCTCACCCCGTCCGTCGGACACCGCCACGCCACGGCTCCACGAGCGCGCAGCGGCTCCGCGGCGTCGGGCCGGTTGGGGCCGATCGGCCCATGCGGCTCGCGCGGGTCCGGCGGAGAGTGGAGGGAGGGACCGCACACGACACGAGGAGGCGGAAGTCATGTGGCACCGGATGGTGAGCGACCTCATGACCACACCGGTCGTCGGCGTGCGCCGGGACACCGGCTTCAAGGAGATCGCCAAGCTGCTCGCCGAGCACGACATCACCGCCGTACCGGTCGTGGATGACGACGACCGCGTCCTGGGCGTGGTCTCCGAGGCGGATCTGCTGCGCAAGGAGGCGGGCCTGCTGGATCCGGCCGGTCTGCTGCCGGTCCTGCGCCCTGGGCCCGCCGACCGCGCCAAGGCGGCGGCCACCACCGCCGAAGGGCTGATGAACAGCCCGGCCGTGGCGGCCAGGCCGCAGTGGACGGCGGTGGAGGCGGCCCAGGTCATGGAGCGGCACCACGTCAAACGGCTGCCGGTGGTCGACGAGGCCGACCGACTCGTCGGTCTGGTCAGCCGGGCCGATCTGCTGCGGGTCTTCCTCCGGGGCGACAGCGCCATCCGGGAGGAGATTTCCGGGGAGGTGCTGGTACGCACCCTCGGTGTCACCCCCGGTGCGGTCACCGTGCGCGTCGTTGACGGACGGGTGTCGCTGACGGGCACCGTCGAGCGCGCTTCGCTCGTCCCGGTCGTCGTACGGCTGTGCCAGGGCGTGGACGGGGTGGTCGACGTCGCCGCGGAGTTGCACCACAGGGTGGACGACACCGCGTCCGCCCCGCCGGGACCCGAGACGTCACACCGCGCCGGACTGGCCTCCTGACCGGGGCTGGAGCTGATCGCCATGAACGCGGTGACGCTCCTGCGAACGCCCATCCCCCGTTGCGCCTGGACATGGGTGCCACCGAAACGTGACCTGACGAACCCGAGACGAGGTGGTCGGACATGACCGGCACTCCGCACATCGTGAGCGATGTGATGACCCAGACGGTCGTGGCCGTCGGACGTGACGCGCCCTTCAAGGAGATCGTGCGGACGATGGAGCAGTGGAAGGTCAGCGCCGTGCCGGTGCTGGAGGGCGAGGGACGCGTGATCGGTGTCGTCTCCGAGGCGGACCTCCTGCCCAAGGAGGAGTTCCGTGACGAGGAGCAGAGCCTCACGCTGCAGCGGCAGCGCCTGGTCGATGTCGCGAAGGCCGGTGCGACCAGGGCCGAGGAACTCATGAGCACCCCCGCCGTCACCGTCCACGCGGACGCCACCCTCGCCCAGGCCGCGAGAATCATGGCCGTCCGGCATGTCAAGCGGCTGCCCGTGATCGACGGCATAGGGATGCTCCAGGGCATCGTCAGCCGTGCCGATCTGCTCAAGGTCTTCCTCCGGCCGGACGACGAGATCGAGGAAGAGGTGCGCCGCACGGTGGTGTCGTACCTGTTCCCGAGCTTCAGCCACGCCATCCATGTGGACGTGCACGAGGGTGTCGTCACCCTGCGCGGACACATCGGCGACTCCTCGCTCATCTCGGTCGCCGTGCGCCTGGCACGCGCCGTCGAGGGCGTCGTGGACGTCGAACCGCAGCTCACCGGTGAGTCGAGTGACCCCGGCGGACGGCGGGCGCACGGTTCCTGAGCCGCTGTCGTCCAGTCCCGTGCGTCGTCCGGAGGTGAAGGTCCTGCTCCTCGGCTCCGTGAGTTCGGCCGTGGCGGCCCGCGCACACCCACGGGTCTGCTCGAGGAGCACCGCGTCAGCGGGCTCCCGGTGATCGACGACGACCGCGAGGTCGTCGGAGTGATCTCCGACCCGACCTCGTACTGCGCCGGGATCGCAGGCCGCAGCCCGAGGGCGTCCGGGCTCGCTGCCGGCGTCTGCTCAGCGCCCGTGCCCGGCCCACCGAGGCCGGGAACCGTCCCGGGGCGGCCGACGGGGTGATGGCGAAGCCCGCCGTGGACGAAACGGGCACACTCGTCGGCGTCGTCACGCGCCGGGACCTGCTCCAGGTCTCTTGCGCACCGACGACGAGATCCGGCGGGACGTGCGGCATGAGGTCTTCCTCAACACGCTCTGGCCGGCCCCGTACACCGTCGAGGCAGCCGTGGAGAACGGCGTGGTCGGTCACGCTGACCGGTCAGCCGGCACGGCGCAGCGGGGTTCCGATCGCGGTCGGTATGACGCGGCGCCCGGACGGCGTCGTGGACGTCGTCGACCACCTCTCCTACCGCATCGACGCCAGGCCCCCTCAGCCCACCCGCCTCGCCGCGCACGGTGTCGCCGACGACCGCCACGCGCCGTTCAAGGACGTCGTACGGCTCATGGAGCGGTGGAAGCTCCCTGTTGTGTCTGCATGCATCCACCCGGCGGCAGGCCCGGCGTGCGCCCCTGCCGCATGTGCCTCGCGCCCCACGACGGGACCTCTCCGGGGATGTCTCGGGCAAAGGGGTGCGGATCCGCTGGGCCGACCGGCCCTGTGGAGGGGACCGACAGCACCTGCCCCTTCGGGTCCCGACGGGCGGAGGCTGAAGAAGTACCCAGCCAGAAGGCCGACGGAGGAGACCGACGTCATGGTCCGTTACGTGTACGACTTCACCGAGGGCGGCCGTGACCTGGCCGGCCTGCTGGGCGGCAAGGGCGCCAATCTGGCCGAGATGACCCGGCTGGGGCTGCCGGTCCCGCCGGGCTTCACCGTGACCACCGAGGCCTGCCGGGCCTTCCTCGCCACCGGCACCGAGCCGGAGGGGCTGGCCCAGGAGGTCTCCGACCGTCTCACGGCTCTGGAGGACGCGGCGGGACGGCGGCTGGGGCAACCCGACGATCCGCTGCTGCTGTCCGTCCGCTCCGGGGCGCGGTTCTCGATGCCCGGCATGATGGAGACCATCCTCGACATCGGCCTCAACGACGAGTCCGTGCTCGGCCTGGCGAAGGTCTCCGGGAACGATCGCTTCGCCTGGGACTCCTACCGCCGACTCGTCCAGATGTTCGGCAGCACGGTCATGGGCGTAGACGGCGCGGTTTTCGAGCACGCCATGGCCGATCTCAAGCGGACAAGGGGCGCGGTGAACGATCTGGGCCTCGACGCGGCGGACCTGGCCGGGCTCGTGGCGACGTACAAGGAGCTGATCCGCCGGGAGACCGGCGAGGACTTCCCGCAGTCCCCGGCCGAACAGCTGCGCCGGGCGGTCCTCGCCGTCTTCGAGTCCTGGAACGGCGAGCGCGCCCGCGTCTACCGCCGCCGCGAGCACATCCCGGACGACCTGGGCACCGCGGTGAACGTGCAGATCATGGTGTTCGGCAACCTCGGCGCCGACTCCGGCAGCGGGGTCGCCTTCACCCGGGACCCGGCCACCGGGCGGCCCGGCCTGTACGGCGACTACCTGGCGAACGCGCAGGGCGAGGACGTCGTCGCGGGCATCCGCAACACCGTCCCGCTGACCGCTCTCGCGGAGCTGGACCCGGTGTCGTACGAGCAACTGCTCATGCACATGAGGACGTTGGAGGCCCACTACCGGGATCTGTGCGACACCGAGTTCACCATCGAGCGCGGCAGGCTGTGGATGCTCCAGACCCGGGTCGGCAAGCGCACCGCCGAAGCCGCGTTCGCCATCGCCGCGGAACTGGCCGACGAGGGCCTGATCACCCCGGACGAGGGGCTGGACCGCGTCGACGGGGAGGGTCTCGCCCGGCTGATGTTCCCCCGGTTCGACACCTCGGCCGTCGGCGAGCCGCTCGCGCACGGGCTGCCGGCCTCGCCGGGCGCCGCGGTGGGCGCCGCCGTGTTCGACTCGGCCGAGGCGGTCCGCCGGGCCGCAGCCGGCGAGAAGGTCGTCCTCGTACGTCAGGAGACCACCCCGGACGATCTGCCCGGGATGATCGCCGCGCAGGCGGTGCTGACCAGCCGCGGCGGCAAGACCAGCCACGCGGCCGTGGTCGCCCGCGGCATGGGCAGGGTCTGCGTGTGCGGCGCCGAGGCGATCACCGTGGACACCGGGGCGCGCCGGTTCACCGTGGGCGACACCGTCGTCGAGGAGGGCACGGTCGTCTCCGTCGACGGCTCCGAGGGCACCGTGTACCTGGGCGCCGCTCCCCCGGCCGACTCCGCCGTGATGCGGTACTTCGAAACGGGTGAGCGGTCCGGCGCTCTGGTCGAGGCCGTGGCCCGCGCCATGGAACGAGCGGACGGCACGCGTCGACTGGAGGTCCGGGCGAACGCCGACACCCCCGAGGACGCGGCCCGCGCGCGGCGGTTCGGCGCTCAGGGCGTCGGCCTGTGCCGCACCGAGCACATGTTCCTCGGGGAGCGCCGCAAGCTGGTCGAGGCGATGATCCTGGCCCGTGACGAAAGCGAGCGCGAGAAGGCGCTGGGCGCTCTGCTGCCACTCCAGCGGCGGGACTTCACCGGCATCCTGGAGGCGATGGACGGTCTGCCGGTCACGATCCGGCTCATCGACCCGCCCCTGCACGAGTTCCTGCCCGACCGCACCGACCTCGCGGTGCGCATCGCCGCCGCCGAGGCCCGGGGCGCCGTTCCCGATCCGCACGACACCGAACTGCTCGACGCGGTGGGCCGCATGCACGAAGAGAACCCGATGCTCGGACTGCGCGGCGTGCGGCTGGGCCTCGTCGTCCCCGGGCTGGTCGCCATGCAGGTCCGCGCGATCGCCGAGGCGGTCGTCGAACGCACCCGCTCCGGGGGGCGGCCCCGGGCGGAGATCATGGTGCCGCTGGTCGGCGCGGTCGAGGAACTGCGCATCGAGCGGGCCGAGGTGGAACGCGTCCTGGCCGAGGTCTCCGAGGACTCCGGCGTGCCCGTGCACTGCCCGGTCGGCACCATGATCGAGCTTCCCCGGGCCGCGCTCACGGCCGGCCGGATCGCCGAGGAGGCGGAGTTCTTCTCCTTCGGCACCAACGACCTCACCCAGACCACCTGGGGCTTCTCCCGCGACGATGTCGAGGCGGCCTTCTTCTCCGCCTACCTCGACAAGGGCATCTTCGCCACCTCGCCGTTCGAGACCCTCGACCGCGACGGCGTGGGCAGGCTGGTCCGCATCGCCGTCGACGAAGGGCGCGCCGCACGCCCCGAGCTGAAGATCGGCGTCTGCGGCGAGCACGGCGGGGACCCGGGCTCCGTCCACTTCTTCCACGCCGCGGGACTGGACTACGTCTCCTGCTCGCCGTTCAGGGTCCCGGTCGCCCGTCTGGAGGCCGGGCGGGCCGCGCTCCCCGACACCGGCACGAGCGACAGCGGGTGACAGGGGGGCGGACTCGGTGAGGGCGGGTGGGTTCCCCACCCACGCCTCTCCGCCCGTGCTGCCGCCGAGGTACGAGTGCCTGTGCCGAGGTACGACCGCCTGTCGTGGACGAGGAGATTCCGGGACCGATCAGCCCTTCGAAGGGACCGGCGGGACCTGCTCCCGGACCCCGCTGACGAGCGAGGCTGCCCGGGAGCATCACCCCTCCCATGCCGGATGCCCTGAGAGGGCGTGGTGACGGGCGTTCAGAAGGGGAGGCGTGCGCCGTACAGGGTGTGTCCGCCGACGAGTACGCGTCCTGTGACCAGTTCCAGGTCGATGCGTACGAAGACCTGCTGCGGCGTCGGCTCCCAGCGACGGGGCCCGGTCCGCAGCAGCCGGGCGTGCTCCGCGGGGTCGGTCACCAGGGTGGCGGCCCCGGTGACCACGACGCTCCATCCGGCCTGGGCTGCGGCGTCGACTTCTCGGCCTCGAAAGCGATCACCGCTCCGTCGACCGCGCTCACGAGTTCGGAGGAGGCGGAGGTCCGCACCAGCACCGCGCTGTCGGAGTCCAGGCCGAAGTCGACCGGGAGAACGGCGGGAAGCGCCCGCCGTGTGTACACGATGCGCCCCACAGGCACCTCGGCCGGCAGACGCAGACACTCCTGCCGGTCGAGTTCGCGGAATCCGTCGTTGGCGTCCATCTTCCTTCTCGTCCCTCGGCTGACATCGCCGTACGGGCACTGCCCATCGTCGACGGCCACCCGTGTCCCTGGCCAGGGGCCATCGGTTCCCCGACCGCCCGAGACCGGCCCTGCCGGGCCCGGTGAGCGCGGTGGTCCGCCCGGTCGGCCGCCTCGTCAGGCCGCCGGGACGGCGACCTCGTCGTGCGGCTGCCCGCCGAGCACCACCTTGAGGGCTCCGGTGTCGGCGGCCCGGGCGAAGACGTCGTACGCCTGCTCCATCTGATCGAGGGGGAAGGTGTGGGTGACCAACTGCGCGGTGGGCAGCCGGCCGGCGGCGGCCATGCGCAGCAGGGTGGGGGTGGAGTGGGTGTCCACCAGACCGGTGGTGATCGTCACGTTCTTGATCCACAGGTCCTCGAGGTGCAGCGTGGCGGGCCGGCCGTGGACGCCGATGTTGGCCACGCGACCGCCGGGCCGCACCATGCGGGTGCACAGTTCGAAGCTCTCCGGGACGCCGACCGCCTCGATGACCACGTCGGCACCGAGCCCGTCGGTGAGGTCGGCGATCAGTTGCCCGGGGTCCTCGGCGGCGTCGGCCACGGCGTCCGCGCCGAGCTGTTTCGCGGCCTCCAGCCGGGACGCGGCCAGGTCGACGGCGACGACCCGCTCGGGCGAGAACAGACGCGCCGTGGCGATCGCCGCGAGGCCGATGGGCCCGGCGCCGACGACGGCGACCGTGTCGCCGGGGTGTACGCGGCCGTTGAGCACGCCGACCTCGTACGACGTCGGGAAGATGTCCGCCAGCAGCACGGCGTCCTTGCTCGGCACGGATCCGGGCAGCGCGTGCACGGAGAGGTCGGCATAGGGGACGCGGACGTACTCGGCCTGCGTGCCGTCGATCAGATGACCGAGGATCCAGCCCCCGCCGCCCCGGCACTGGCCGTACATGCCGTCCCGGCAGAACCGGCAGCGGCCGCAGGAGCTGATGCAGGAGACCAGCACCCGGTCACCCGGACGGACGGTCCGCACGTCGCTGCCGACCTCGACGATCTCGCCGACCGCCTCGTGGCCCAGGACCGTACCCGGCCGCACCTCGGGAACGTCGCCCTTGAGGATGTGCAGATCCGTGCCACAGATCGTGACGGCTCCGACCCGCACGATCGCGTCGGTGGGTTCCTTGACGGCCGGGTCCGGGACGTCCTGCCATGCGGACTGCCCGGGGCCGTGGAAGACATAGCCCTTCATGACGCTCCTCACCCTCCTGTGCACGACTGACGGGATCTCCTCTCACATCCAGCTTGTCCGGCAATCGCACGATCCGCTTGAGCAGTCCTTCCTCCCTCGCCTGCCGACAGTCCCGTGGGTCAGGGCGAAAGGCACCGCCGGACCCACCCGAACAGGGACCGAACGGCCCTTCCACCCACCCCGTCGGCCCCGCCTCGGCACGGTCCAGGGCGCGCAGATAGGTGCGGCCGATGCGGCCGAGGCCGTTGATCCCGACGCGGACGGTCATGGCGGTGAACTCCTTCGAGGGGAGAGGCGGTCAGGCGTCCCAGGTCCAGTCGGCGACCTCGGGCAGGTCGGTGCCGTGCTCGCGGATCCAGGCGTGGTGACGGGTGCGGGCGTCGGCCATCCGCTGGCGTACGGCGGCGGCGCGCACCGCGAGGCCGGGGACGCGGTCGATGACGTCCATGACGAGGCGGTAGCGGTCGAGGTCGTTGCGGACGACCATGTCGAACGGTGTGGTCGTCGTCCCCGACTCCTTGTAGCCGCGCACATGCAGATTGCGGTGTCCGGTGCGGCGGTAGGCGAGGCGGTGGATCAGCCACGGGTAGCCGTGGTAGGCGAAGATCACCGGTTTGTCGGTGGTGAACAGTCCGTCGTACTCGAAGTCGCTCATGCCGTGCGGGTGTTCCTCGCGCGGCAGCAGCCGGGTCATGTCGACCACGTTGACCACGCGGACGACGAGGTCCGGGAGGTGCCTGCGCAGCAGCTGGGCGGCGGCCAGTACCTCCTGGGTGGGCACGTCCCCGGCGCAGCCGAGGACGACGTCCGGCTGGCCGCCGTTCTCGGTGCCGGCCCAGTCCCAGATCCCGGCTCCGCGCGCGCAGTGGGCTCGGGCCTGGTCCATGGACAGCCAGTCGAAGCAGGGCTGTTTCCCGGCCACGATGACGTTGACGTAGTCGCGGCTGCGCAGGGCGTGGTCCGCCACCGACAGCAGGGTGTTGGCGTCCGGCGGCAGGTAGACCCGTACGACGTCGGGGCTCTTGTTGAGGACGTGGTCGACGAAACCGGGGTCCTGGTGGGAGAAGCCGTTGTGGTCCTGCCGCCAGACGTGGGAGGTGAGCAGGTAGTTGAGGGAGGCGATGGGCGCGCGCCACGCCAGCTCCCGGGAGGTCTTCAGCCACTTGATGTGCTGGTTGACCATGGAGTCGACGATGTGCACGAACGCCTCGTAGCAGGAGAACAACCCGTGCCGGCCGGTGAGCAGGTAGCCCTCGAGCCAGCCCTGGCAGGTGTGCTCGGAGAGGATCTCCAGCACCCGGCCGTGGTGCTCGAGGTGTTCGTCGATCGGGAGGTGCAGGGCCTGCCAGGCCTTGCCGCTGACGTCGAAGACGGCCTGGAGCCGGTTGGAGGCGGTCTCGTCGGGGCCGACCAGGCGGAAGTCCCGGCGTCCGCCGGTGTCGTGCATCACCCGGGCAATGAGGTCACCGAGGACTCGGGTGGGCTCGTGCAGCGTCGTGCCCGGTTTGTCGACGGACACGGCGAAGTCGTCGAGCGAGGGGATGGGCAGGTCGCGCACGAGGAGGCCGCCGTTGGCGTACGCAGTGGCGCCGAGCCGCTTGACACCGCCGGGGACGCAGTCGAGGACGTCGGCGGTCGGGCGACCGTCGGGCCCGAAGAGCTCCTCGGGCTTGTACGAGCGCAGCCAGTCCTCCAGTTGACGCAGGTGCGCGGGGTTCTCGCGGACGCCGGCCAGCGGCACCTGGTGGGCCCGCCAGGTGCCCTCGACCGGTTCGCCGTCCACCTCGGCGGGGCCGGTCCAGCCCTTCGGGGTGCGCAGCACGATCATCGGCCAGTGGACGCGTTCGGTGACGCCGTCCTCGCGGGCGGTCCGCTGCATGACGGCGATACGGTCGAGCGCGTCGTCCATCGCCGCGGCCATGGCCCGGTGGACCCGGGCGGGGTCGTCGCCCGTGACGTGGATCGGGTCGTGTCCGTAGCCGCGCAGCAGGGCGTCGAGTTCGGACTCGGGGAGCCGCGAGAGGACCGTCGGATTGGCGATCTTGTAGCCGTTGAGGTGGAGGATCGGCAGGACGGCACCGTCATGGACGGGGTCGAGGAACTTGTTGGAGTGCCAGGACGCGGCCAGCGGTCCGGTCTCCGCCTCGCCGTCGCCGATGACGCAGGCGACCAGCAGGTCCGGGTGGTCGAAGGCGGCGCCGTAGGCATGCGCCAGCGAGTAGCCGAGCTCACCGCCCTCGTGGATCGAGCCGGGCGTCTCCGGGGCCACATGGCTGGGTACGCCTCCCGGGAAGGAGAACTGCCGGAACAGCCGCGCCATGCCCACGCCGTCCCGCGGCACGTCCGGGTAGGTCTCGCTGTAGCTGCCCTCCAGCCAGGAGTTGGCCACGATCGACGGCCCTCCGTGGCCCGGCCCCCACACGCACAGGGCATCGAGTCCGCGCGCCTTGATGACGCGGTTGAGGTGGGTGTACACGAGGTTGAGGCCGGGTGAGGTACCCCAGTGGCCGAGCAGCCTGGGCTTGATGTGCTCCGGCTTCAGGGGCTCGGTCAGCAATGGGTTGGACATCAGGTAGATCTGCCCGGCGGCCAGGTAGTTGGCGGCCCGCCAGTGGGCATCCAGGGTGCGCAGTTCCTCGGCGGAGAGAGCGGTGGCGTCCTGGTGTTCGACCTTGGGCATGGGGTGCTCCGGAAGTCATCGGTTGGTGGAGGCGGCAGGAGCGGTCACGGGCGACGGGGCACGATCACGTGGGTGGGCGCTTCTCTCACGTCCGCTCGGGTACGACCGCTACGGCGCAGGCGGCGTGGTGGAGCACCCCGTGGGCGACCCGTCCCAGCCGGAGGCCGAAGTGCCCGGGATTGCGTCGGGCACCGACCGCCAGCGGGTCGGCCGCGTGCGAGGCGGCCAGGAGAACCTCTCGGGTCGGCCCTTCCAGCGTGCGCGCGTGCACCTGCAGGTCCGCCGGCGCGTGGTTGGGCGCCTTCTCCAGGACCTCGGTGCGTGCTGCTCGTGCAGTCGCGCGGGTTCGCCGGCGAGCAGGGGGCTCTCGCGCGAGCCGTCGATGCCCACGGTGATGGTGCGGAGCATGACTTCTGCCTCCTCGGGTGAAGGACCGATTCCAGAGTCGTCGCGGGCACCCCACCGTCGGCGGTCAGCGCAGCCAGCTGTGGTCGCGGACGAAGGGGAGCCTGGCCCAGAGCCGGCCCGCGCCCAGCGTGTCGCCCGCGGCGGCAGCGGCGAGGACGATCAGGGCGACGGCGTAGACGACGTGGTAGTCGGCGAACGGGTTCGTCGACATGCTCAGTGAGCCGTCCGAGAGGTGCTTGGCCGGCGGCCACTCGGCGATCCACATCAGCGCCATCATGGCGGTGCCGGTGACGGCGGCGATCCGCAGCGCGACCCCCGCGACCAGGGCGAGGCCGATCCCGAGCAGACCGAGCATGAACAGCCAGTCCGCCCACGGGTCACCCGCCCAGGCGTGGAAGGTCGACTCCATCGGCCCGACGGCGACGGATCCGAGGAAGCCCCTGGTCGGCGAGCCACCGTCGGTCCAGGCCTTACCGGACTGGGTGGCATAGCCCAGGCCGAAGGTCTTGTCGAGGAACGCCCACAGGAAGACGAACCCGGTGAGCAGGCGCAGGGAGGCGAAGGCGTAGGCCCGCGCGGTGTGCGTGCCGGTGTCCGCCGATGCGGCGGACTCGGATGCGGACGCTTTCCGGTTCGTGCGCAGCGACGGCAGGTGGAAGCCGGAGCTCCGGTGAGGGTGCTCGTGCACGGCCATGGTCGTGGTTCCCTTCGGGGACGGTCGGGGCGTTGCCTGACGTCACTCACTCTGGCCTCGGTCGCCGGGCGGCACCGGATGCCGAAGGTCTGCGGTCGTGGGGCCGAACGTCCCTGCGTCGGAAGGCCGTTGAGCGTCCCGCGCATGCTCGACCGTCAGTAGGCGGGCACACCCCGCGCGCGGAAGCGGGCGCGGACGCTCTCGGTCAGGGCCGGGTCGGGGACCGGGGTGTCGCGCAGCGGGAAGGGGATGCCGAGGGCCGCGTACTTGGGCGCGCCGAGCTTGTGGAAGGGCAGCACGTCGACCCGTCGGACCGTGCCCAGACCGGCGACGAACCGGGCCAGGGCATCCACGGACCTCGGGTCGTCGGTCCAGCCGGGGACCAGCACGTAGCGGATCCATGTCGGGACGCCGAGGCGGTCCAGGCGGGTGGCGAAGCTGAGGGTGGGTGCGAGCCGGCCGCCGGTCAGCTTCCGGTAGGCGCCGATGTCGAAGGACTTGATGTCCAGCAGGACCAGGTCGGTGTCGGCGAGGAGCTCGTCGCCCGCACGGGCCCCGAGAAAGCCGGAGGTGTCCAGGGCGGTGTGCAACCCGGTCTCCTTGCAGCGCCGCAGCACCTCACTGGTGAAGGCCGACTGGAGCAGCGGCTCTCCCCCCGTGATCGTCACCCCACCGCCGGCCGTGGTGAGGAAGGCGCGGTACTTCTCGATCTCCGCCATCACCTCGTCCACGGTCGTCTCCCGGCCGTCGCGCATGTGCCAGGTGTCGGGGTTGGCGCAGTACAGACAGCGCAGCGGGCAGCCGGAGACGAAGAGCACGAACCGGGTCCCGGGACCGTCCACGCCGGTGGACAGGTCCCAGGAGTGGATCCGGCCGGTCGTCATGGCCTTCACAGTGTTCCGTGGAAGGTGCGGCTGATCACGTCGAGCTGCTGCTCGCGGGTCAGCCGGACGAAGTTGACGGCGTATCCGGAGACCCGGATGGTCAGCTCCGGGTACTTCTCCGGGTGTTCCATCGCGTCCTTGAGGGTGGCACGGTCCAGGACGTTGACGTTCATGTGGAAGCCACCGGCGGCCGTGTAGCCGTCGAGGATGCCGACCAGGTTGCCGGCGCGCTCCTCGGGGGCGTGCCCCAGTCCCTCCGGGGTGATGGTCGTGGTCAGCGAGATGCCGTCGCGGGCCTGCTCGTACGGCAGCTTGGCCACCGACAGCGCGGAGGCGGCCACCCCGTGCCGGTCACGGCCGTTCATCGGGTTGGCGCCCGGCGCAAAGGGCTGCCCGGACCTGCGTCCGTCGGGCGTGTTCCCGGTGTGCTTGCCGTAGACGACGTTCGAGGTGATGGTCAGCACCGACTGGGTGTGCTCGGCGTCCCGGTACGTGGGGTGGTGGCGGACCTTGGCCATGAAGGACTCCACCAGGCCGACGGCGATGGCGTCGGCGCGGTCGTCGTTGTTGCCGTAGGCCGGGAACTCGCCCTCGGTGCGGAAGTCGACGGCCAGCCCGGTCGCGTCCCGGAAGACCTTCACCCGGGCGTGCTTCACGGCGGACAGGCTGTCCGCCGCGACCGACAGACCGGCGATGCCGCAGGCCATGAAGCGGTGGACGGGGTGGTCGTGCAGCGCCATCTCGATGCGCTCGTAGGCGTACTTGTCGTGCATGGAGTGGATGACGTTGAGCGTGTTGACGTACGTCTCCGCCAGCCAGTCCAGGACGCGGTCGTACGCCGCGGACAGTTCCTCGTATTCCAGGTACTCGCCCGTCAGCGCGGGCATCACGGGGGTGACCTGGTCACCGGTCATCTCGTCCCGGCCGCCGTTGACGGCGTACAGCAGCGCCTTCGCCAGGTTCACCCGGGCCCCGAAGAACTGCATCTCCTTGCCGACGGCCATCGCGGAGACGCAGCAGGCGATGGCGGTGTCGTCACCGTTGCCGGGCCGCAGCAGTTCGTCCGACTCGTACTGGACGGCGCTGGTGTCGATGGACACCTGCGCGCAGAACTCCTTGAAGCCGGCGGGCAGCCGGGGCGACCAGAGGACCGTGAGGTTGGGCTCGGGGGCGGGGCCGAGGTTGTAGAGGGTCTGCAGGAAACGGAAGGAGGTGCGGGTGACCAGCGGACGGCCGTCGACGCCGATGCCGCCGATCGACTCGGTCACCCAGGTCGGGTCGCCGGAGAACAGGGCGTCGTACTCGGGCGTGCGCAGGAACCGGACGATCCGCAGCTTGATCACGAAGTCGTCGATCAGCTCCTGCGCGCGAATCTCGTCGAGGGTCCCCTCGTCGAGGTCGCGCTGGAGGTAGACGTCGAGGAAGGTCGAGGTGCGGCCCAGCGACATCGCGGCGCCGTTCTGCTCCTTCACAGCGGCGAGGTAGCCGAGGTAGAGCCACTGCACGGCCTCGTGCGCGGTGAGCGCCGGGCGGGAGACGTCACAGCCGTAGGTCGCCGCCATACGGGTCAGTTCGCCCAACGCCTTGATCTGTTCCGCGAGTTCCTCGCGGTCGCGGATGACGTGGTCGGTGGACGGCCGGGCGTCGAGCAGGGCCTTCTCGGCGCGCTTGGCCTCGATCAGCCGGTCGGTGCCGTAGAGGGCGACGCGCCGGTAGTCGCCGATGATCCGGCCGCGGCCGTAGGCGTCGGGCAGCCCGGTGATGATGCCGACCTTGCGTGCGGTTCGCATCTCGGGTGTGTAGGCGTCGAAGACTCCGTCGTTGTGGGTCTTGCGGTAGGTGCCGAAGACCTTCGTCACGAACGGGTCGGGCTCGTAGCCGTACGCCTTGAGCCCGTTCTCCACCATACGGAGACCGCCGTTGGGCATGATCGCGCGCCTCAAGGGGGCGTCGGTCTGCAGGCCGACGATCAGTTCGCGGTCGCGGTCGATGAAGCCGGGGGCGTGCGAGGTGATCGTCGACGGAGTCGCGGCGTCCACGTCGAGGACGCCCCGCTCCCGCTCCTCCGGGAACAGCGAGCTGACCTTCTCCCAGACGGTCCGGGTGCGGTCGGTGGCGCCGGTGAGGAAGGACGCGTCACCTTCGTACGGGGTGTAGTTGGCCTGGATGAAGTCGCGCACGTCGATCAGCTCGCGCCAGCGGGTCCCGGCGAAGCCACGCCAGGTCGCGGTGGCCCGGTCGCCGACTGTCCCGGTTGCGGTCATCGCCGTTCCTCTCCTCGTCGTCTGTCCGGCACTCCCATGCTGGTCCGCGTTGATCGTCGCGGGGAGTGTCGGACGGCGCCCACGGCCGGGGCCGTACGGCCCCGGGGCGAAAGGCCGTACGGCCCACTTCGTCAGCCGCCCGTGAGGTCCGGGCGGACCCGGGTGCCCGAGCGGCCGTGCACGATCTCAGCGGATCAAGGGCTCCGGCCTCTCCTCTGCGGTCCGCACGGTGGCCTCGGGCCAGTCGATGCCGGCCCCCGCGACCACGGCCCGTCCGATGCGCTCGCTGCGCCCGGAGCCCGCGGAGAGCCCGGCCGTGCCGTCCGAACTCGCGGGCCTCTCGCCACGGGAGAAGGCATCCTGGACCTGATCGGCGAGGGGCTCACCAGCCGGGAGATCGGCAAGAAGCTCTACCTGTCGGTCGGACCCGCACCACGTGAGAGACGGGCCCATCGGAACCCCCGACGGGCCGGACGGCCCCTGCCTCGACGACACCCCGCACGAAACGCTGGGACGACCGCCGATGCCGGCGCCGCCTTTCCGCAGAGTGAGGGGATGAGCCCCGATGTCCTCCGTCGCCCTCGACGTCCAGACCCTGGAGACGATGGTCTCCGCCGCTGTGACAGCCCCCTCGATCCACAACACCCAGCCCTGGCGCTTCCGGCTCGACACGGAGACACGCACGCTGCGGATCTACGCGAACACGGACCGGGGACTGCCCCACACGGACCCGCTCGGCCGCGCCCTCCATCTTTCGGCCGGCTGCGCGGTGTTCAACCTCAGGGTGGCGATCACGCACTTCGGCTGGGAGCCGGTGACCCGGCTGCTGCCCTGTCCCGACCGGCCCGACCTGCTCGCCGCCGTACGAATCGGCGGCCCTGCCCGGGGGACCCTCCCTGGTCTGTACGACGCCGTCTGGCGCCGGCACAGCAGCCGGTTCCCGTTCTCCGAGCGGCCACTGCCCTCGGCGGTCGTCACGGGACTCACCGAAGCCGCCCAGGCCGAAGGGGCCGTACTGCGCCACTTCTCCTCCGCGGACACCGACCGCCTCCTCCGGCTCACCCGCGACGCGGAGCACCGGAACGCGACCCATCACGACCGTGCCGCGGAGAGCCGCCGCTGGGTGCGGCCGGAGGACGTCAGCGGCCTCGGTATGCCGCCCGAAGCGCTCGGCCCACAGGACTTCCGGGAAGTCGTCCCCATGAGGGACTTCGCCGCTCACCGGACACTCGGCGGGTTGCCCGCCCTCACCTTCGAGAAACGGCCCTCGATCGCCGTACTCTCCACCCCGCACGATCGCCGGGCGGACTGGCTGCGGGCGGGTGAGGCCCTCCAGCGGGTCCTGCTGGTCGCCACCGTCCACGGCGTCCGGACGTCACTTCTGCACCAGGCACTGGAATGGCCCGACCTGCGCCGACAGCTCGAACCGTCGACGAATGCCGGTAGCGCCCGAGCGCAGATGGTGATCCGCCTCGGGTACGGCCCCGAGGGGCCTGCGTCCCCTCGGCGCGACGTCCGTGGGACGCTCGAGGCAGGGGCCGACTCCTGATCCGGCGGCTCGTCCAGCCGGACCGGGCCACGGACACCACCCCGGCAACGTACCGGTCGTCTGCCCCCGGACAGCGGCCGATCCGGGTCTCCCCCGGTCCACCCAGGCCGTGAAGGCGGCGGCCGTGTCGATCCTGCCGTTGCCGGTCGTGTTCCTGTGCTTCCGACGGTGGATCGTGGCGGGCGGGGAACGGTCCGGGATCGACTGACGGGGGCTGCACCGGCCCCCTGCCGGCCGCGACGAGTCCCGCGACGGGCTCCACGTGGCGGCGGCTGATCAGCCAGCGGCCGTCCTCGTGTTCGAGATCGTCCTCGACCAGCCCCACCACGGTCCAGTCCGCGGGCCGGTGCCGCCCGTCCGCCGTGCGGGTGGCCATCCCGTGCCACACCGTGGCGTAGGCCTCCCGGTGGGGCCGCCCGTCGGTCCACTCGATCAGGGGCTGGCCCACGACGTGCGCGACCGTGGGCTCGTGCCGGCCGGACCGGCCCGCGGACATGAGGGCGGCGAAGTCGTCGCGCCCGTGGAAGCGCTGGGTGGGCCCGGGCATCACGTCGTAGCCGACGTCAGACCACGGTCACCGGGTGGCGTACCACCGCGTCGAACAGATGGCCCTGCGTGTGGAACACGGCGGTGTCCGGCTGGGTGCGGCCCGCCGTGTCCGTGGCGCGGGCCGGCAAATGGGTCGGGCCGGGCGTACCAGGTGTCCAGGGGACGGACCAGCGCGTCCAGGTGGCGGAACGCGGCCGCTCGTGCAGTCGGGCCCGCCGCCATGTCGTACCGCCGTCGGTGCTGACGTCGACCCGTACGACGGCGCCCGCACCCGACCAGGATCGGGCGTGCAGCACCTGGCTCTCCCCTGCCGGGAACGTCGCGCCGCTCGCGAGCTCGAAGGCGCTCTTGATCGTCTGCCGGGTGAGCGGCGTACTGCCCTCCTGCGGGTGGGCGGGGCCGAACAGCCGGTAGAAGGTGGGTGTTCCACGGCGAGTACAGCGGCTGCGCCGACACCTCGATGTCGCCGACCCATTTGATCGAGGCGATCCCCTCCCACGAGGGCACGAGCACCCGCACCGGGTGGCCGTGGTCGTACGGAAGCGGCTCGCCGTTCATCTCGTACGCGAGCAGCACGTCGTCCAGCGCCTTGGCCAGCGGCAGCGGGCGGCGAACCCGGCCCAGACTCTCGCCGCCGCTGACGTACTCGGCGTCGAGGCCACGGGGCTGCACGTCCACGGCGTACGGGGACACCCCGATGAGACTGAGCACCGTTCGCGTCGCCGACGGCCGCCACACCGCTGCCGCCCGGCAGGAAGGCGACGAACTCGTCCTGCTGCCCCACTCCGACGTCGGCGCGCTGCTCGCCACCGGCGACGACTGGCAGGAACGGGCGGCCGCCGCGGACGGCGAGCGCCTGCAGCCGGCCGGGGCCTCACCGGCCCCGCTCGTCCCCCACCCCAACAAGATCGTCTGCCTGGGCCTCAACTACGGCACCCACATCCGGGAGATGGGCCGCCCGACCCCCCACGTGGCCGGATACACGGTTGCCAACGACGTCACCGTGCGGGACTGGCAGCACCGCACCCGGGAGTTCCTCTCAGGCAAGACCTTCGAGGCCACCACCCCGGTCGGACCCGTCCTGGTCACCCCCGACGAACTCCCGCCCGGCGCCTCGGGACTGGACATCTCCTGCAGCGTCGACGGCCACACCATGCAGAAGTCCAACACCGCCGACCTGCTCTTCGACGTGACCGACACCATCGCCTACATCAGCACCGTCATCACGCTGCTGCCCGGCGACCTGATCCTCACCCGTACCCCGGGCGGCGTGGGCGCCGGGCGCCGGGGTGCGTGCCGAGCACCTCGACGATCTGGTCGCGGCGCGCCTTGGTCCTCGGCCTGCTCGTCCGCCCACCGGCCCGAGTCCAGGGCCGGCGCGAGGATGAGCTTCTTGAGTTGTCCCCGTTCGATCTGCCATCGGGCCCACGTTTCGGCTGCTCAAGCAGACGCTCGGTTCGACCAGGCCCCGTCTGCGGGATTCGGAAGCGGCCGACCGCTGGACCTGGCTCGTCCTGGCCGCACATGCTCAGCTCCCCCTCACTCGCCCGCTCGCAAGGGACCTCCGTCGGCCGTGTGAGCGGCCGGCGGAACCGAGCAGGCTCACCCCGGCCCGAGTGAGGCGGGGGTTCAGGAACCTGTGGGCGAAGACGGGCACGCCAGCCGGTGCACCGAAAGCCACCAGGCCCGGCCCCGGCCGCCCGCTCGGCTCGAAGAACCGACAACCGGGTCTGAAGACGGTCCTCAGCAAGGTGGCCACCCATGGCTGGGCGGACTTGGGCACCCGGCTCAGCAGCGCGCGGGCGTAGGGGGTGCGGCATCGCTGCCAGCTCGCGCCGGACAGGGTGGCGCCGATCGCGTGTACCAGGCCCACGTGGGCGTCGGAGATGACGAGTTGGACGCCGGACAGGCCGCGGGCTATGAGCGAGCGGCGATGAGCGAGCGCAGAAACGCGAGCCAGCCGGCGCCGTCCTCGGCGGTGGCAACGTCCAGGCCGAGGATCTCGCGGTGCCCGTCGGCATTGACGCCGACCGCGATCAGGGCGTGGACGTTGGTGATGCGGCCGCCCTCGTGGACCTTCTGCGTGAGTGCGTCGACCCAGACGAAGGCGTAGGGGCCGGCGTCCAGGGGGCGGTTACGAAACGCGGCGACCTGCTCGTCCAGGTGCTTGGCCATCGCGCTGACCTGTGATGTCACACGTTTCACGCCGCCGGCGCAGGCCGGGCAGCACCGCCTCAACGCCTGTGGGCCGACTATGCAGCACTTCCGCGTAGCGCCCACCCCGGGCGTGTCGGTCCATCGTGCGCCGAGAGCGTCGCGGGCAGCCGTCAGACCCTCCTTCCGCCCGCAGCCGGAACGCCTGATTTCCGGTGACCCGACTTACAAGACGTGGGCCCAGGACGCCGCCCGCGGGGAAACGGTCAAAACGGGTGTCTGGGAAGCCACCCCCGGCGAGACGCACTCGATCAAGGGCGAGTTCTTCGAGTTCTGCCACATCCTTTCCGGCGTCATCGAACTCACGCCGGAAGGCGGCGAGCCGGTGGTCTACAGGGCAGGCGACAGCTTTGTCGTGAAGCCGGGCTACGTCGGTGTCTGGAAAACCGTCGAAACCGTGCGCAAGATCTGCCTGACCGTTTCATAGACCCAGCTCGGCGATGCGGTACGAGGCGATGGGACCGGGCGGCTACCGCCCGGTCCCATCCGTGCTGCTGGCCTTCAGGCGGGGTGCGTGCCGTCGACCACGTATCCGCGCCGCTTGTCCACCACGTTGCGCAGCGGTCGGCCCTCGAGGTGCCGGGTGAGGTTGTCGAGGAACACCTCGACGAGCGCCTCCCGCTCGCTGGTGGTCTCGCCCGCCGTATGGGGGGAGATCATCACACCGGGCATGTTCCACAGGGGTGATGCGGCAGGCAGCGGTTCCTGGGCGAACACGTCCAGGGCTGCGCCGCCGAGCCGTCCGGCGGCGAGGTGGTCGACGAGCGCCTCCTCGTCGACGAGTCCGCCCCGGCCCACGTTGATCAGCCGTGCCCCCGGCTTCATGGCGGCGAGCACGGGGGCGTCGACCATTCCCCGGGTGCCCTGGGTGAGGGGCGCGGCCAGGACGACGTAGTCCGCTTCCGTCAGGGCGGAGCGCAGGGTCGACGCACCGTGGACCGTGCCGAAGTCGGGGTCGTCCGTGCGGGCCTTGCGGCCCGCGCCGGACACCCGCATCCCGACGGCGCGCAGCAGCCGGGCGATGGCCCGGCCGATCGGGCCCGTCCCCCAGACCAGCACGGTGCGTCCGGTGATGCTGTCGCTGGGGCGCGGACGCCACTCGCGGCGCCGCTGGTGCTCCCAGGTGCCGGGGAAGTCCTTGGCGAGGGCGAGGATCAGGCCGAGGACGTACTCGGCGGTCGGCTGGTCGTAGACCCCGCGGGCGTTGGTCAGGACGACGCCCGGATCGTCCACCAGGGCGGGGAACAGGAAGGAGTCCACGCCCGCTGAGGCCGCGTGGACCCAGCGGGGCGCCTTGTCCGGGTTGTCGGGCCAGGCCTCGCGGATGGCCGAGGTGATGGTGACCCAGGCCAGGAGGGCGTCGGCACCGGGGAGGAGGTAGGGCAGTTCCTCCTCGGTGGCGTAGACGGTGTCCGCGAGGCGTTCGATGAGTGCGGTGGCTGGGGGCCGGTTGCCGCGGTAGAGGACGACGAGTCGCTCGGGCATGTCAGGCTCCGACGGGTACGGCTATGTACTTGTACTCCAGGAACTCGTCGATGCCGACGCGTCCGCCTTCGCGGCCCAGGCCGGACTGCTTGACCCCGCCGAAGGGCGCGGCCGGGTTGGAGACCAGTCCGGTGTTCAGGCCGATCATGCCGCTTTCGAGACGTTCGCTGACGCGCAGGGCGCGGTCGAGGTTCTGGGTGAACAGGTAGGCGGCCAGGCCGAATTCGGTGTCGTTGGCGGCGGTGACGGCCTCGTCCTCGGTCTCGAAGGTACGGATCGCGGCGACCGGGCCGAAGATCTCGGTGTCGATGATCGCCGAGTCGGGGGCGATGCCAGTGAGGACGGTGGGCGGGTAGAAGCAGCCCGGTCCCTCGGGGAGTTCACCGCCGGTCAGGACGGTGGCGCCGCGCTTGACGGCGTCCCGCACCAGGTCGTGGGCCTTGCTGCGGCCGGCGTTGTCGATGAGGGGGCCGACGTCGGTGCCGGGTTCGGTGCCGTCGCCGACCTTCAGGGCGGCCATGCGGGCGGCGAGGCGGGTGGCGAACTCCTCGGCGACAAAGGTGTGGACGTAGATGCGGTTGGCTGCGCAGCAGGATTCGCCCATGTTGCGCATCTTGGCCACCATCGTGCCTTCGACGGCGACGTCGAGGTCGGCGTCGTCGAAGACGATGAGGGGGGCGTTGCCGCCCAGTTCCATCGAGGTGCGGATGACGGTGTCGGCGCACTGGGCCAGCAGGATCCGGCCGACCTGGGTTGAGCCGGTGAAGGAGAGTTTGCGGATCTTCCCGCCGCGCAGGAGGGGTTCGACGACGCCGGCGGCGTCGGTGGTGACGACGACGTTGAGGACGCCGTCGGGCAGACCGGCTTCCTTCAGGATCGCGGCGAGGGCGAGGCTGGTCAGGGGGGTCTGGGGGGCGGGTTTGAGGACGATGGTGCAGCCGGCGGCGATGGCGGGGCCGATCTTGCGGGTGCCCATGGCCAGCGGAAAGTTCCAGGGGGTGATGAGCAGGCAGGGGCCCACGGGCTGGCGGGTGACCAGCAGGCGGTTCCTGCCGTCGGGGGCGGTGGTCAGCCCGCCGTCGATACGGACGGCCTCCTCGGAGAACCAGCGGAAAAACTCCGCGCCGTAGGCGACTTCGGCACGCGCCTCGGCCAGGGGCTTGCCCATCTCCAGGGTCATCAGCAGCGCGAGGTCCTCGGTGCGCGCGATGATGATGTCGTAGGCGCGGCGCAGGATCTCGCTGCGCACCCGGGGCGGAGTGGCGGCCCAGGCGGCCTGCGCGGCGACCGCCGCCTCGACGGCACGCCGGCCGTCCGCGGGAGAGGCGTCGGCGACCTGGCACAGCTCCTCGCCGGTGGCCGGGTTGGCGACGGACAGGGTCCGGCCGGACTCGGCGTCCTGCCAGCCACCGCCGATGAACAGCTGCTTGGGAACATCACGGACGACAGTCATCGTGGGTATCTCCTTGGATGTGTGGTGAGGGGCTGCCGACCGGTCAGCGGATGCGGTCCAGCGTCTTGTAGTAGGCGCCCGCGAAGGGCAGGAACCAGGCAGTGCCGTTGTAGAGGGGGATGCGGGGCGGGGCCAGGTCGCGGACCGGGCTGGCCTCGGGGTGGCCGTCCAGCACCTCGGCCATGACCTGCCCCATGTGCGTGGCCATCTGCACGCCGTGGCCCGCGTATCCCATGGAGTAGTGGACGCCGTCCTCGGTCTGCCCGGCGTGCACGATGCGGTCCATCGCGAAACCGACGGAGCCGCCCCACACGTACTCGACCTTCGTGCGGGCGAGTTGGGGGAAGATCTCGCACATCTCACGGAACAGGACGGCCCCGCTCTTCTTGTCCGAGGCGGGGTCGGAGGGTGCGAAGCGGGCGCGGCCGCCGAACAGCAGCCGGTTGTCCGGGGTGAGCCGGAAGTAGTGGCAGACCTGGTTGGAGTCGACGATGAGGCGGGCCTTCGGGATGATGTCCCGGGCGAGGTCCTCGCCGAGCGGCTCGGTCACGATGATGAAGCTGCCCAGGCAGACCTGCCGGCGGCGCAGCCACGGGAAGTTCTTGTCGGTGTAGGCGTCGGTGGCCATCATGACCTGCCCGGCGCGGATCACACCGCGCTCGGTGCTGACCTCGAACCGGCCCGCGGCGGTACGGCGCACGCCGATGGCCGCGTTGCGCTCGTGGATCTCGACACCGGCGCGCTCGCACGCCTCGGCCATGCCGCGCACGAAGCGGCCGACGTGCAGTGCGGCGCTGAACGGGTCGAGCAGGCCGCCGTGGTAGGCGTCGGATCCGATCTCGGAACGCAGCTCGGACTTGCCGACCAGAGTGGTCTCGTGTCCGAAGTGCTTGGCCAGGTCGCGCTGTTGGGCCTTCTTGCTCTCGAAGTGCGCGGGGCGGGACGCGACGCCCAGGCGTCCGACGCGGCGGAACTGGCAGTCGATGGACTCCTCTTTCACGATCCGCTCGACGGTGTCCACGGCCTCGCCGTAGGAGTTGTAGATCTCGCGGGCCCGCTCCAGTCCGTACCGGCGGATGGCCTGGCCCACGCCGATCGTGAAGCCCAGGTTGGCCATGCCGCCGTTGCGCGCGGAGGCACCGGAGCCGATCTGGCCCTTCTCGACGAGGGTGACGCGGGCGCCTTTGCGGGCGGAGTGGAGGGCGGTGGACAGACCCGTCAGGCCGGCGCCGACGACCACCAGGTCGGTGTCCTCGGTCAGCGGCTTGCCTGATCGGTCGGGAAACGCCCCGGCGGTTTCTATCCAGTAGGGAATCGTCTTCATGTCGGGTCCTTAGCGGGGAGTTTCGAAGTGGGGGGTGACCGGGCACCGCCCGGAGTTCGCGGACTGAGAGATGGCGGGGGCGCTGACGCCGGCGAGGGCGAGTTCGACGTCGTATTGGGGGTGTTGAGGACGCGGACGGGCGGGAGGGCGTTGCGTCACCCGCGGTCGGCCGGCGCCTTCTCCACGCTTGTCGGCACGGCCGCTTCCGCGTGTCCAGCCGCTTCTACAGCACTCTTTCGAGGAAGGCCTGCGTGCGCTTCTCGCGTGGGTTGGCCAGCACTTCGCGTGCGTCGCCGCGTTCGACGGCGATGCCTTCGTCCATGAAGAGGACTTCGTCGGCGACCTCGCGGGCGAAGGCCATCTCGTGGGTGACGAGGAGCATGGTCATTCCGTTGCCGGCGAGGTCGCGCATGACGGCGAGTACTTCGCCCACGCGTTCGGGGTCCAGTGCGCTGGTGGGTTCGTCGAACAGCATGATGGTGGGTTCCATCGCGAGTGCGCGGGCGATGGCCACGCGCTGCTGCTGGCCGCCGGAGAGCTGGGCGGGGTACTTGTGGCCGCACCCCGCAAGGCCGACCGTGGCCAGCAGTTCCTGGGCCTGCTCCCGGCAGGTGGCGCGGTCCTTCTTCTGCACCAGCACCGGTCCGGACATGACGTTGCTCTCGGCGGTCATGTTGGGGAAGAGGTTGAACTGCTGGAAGACCATGCCAATACGGGCGCGCTGTTCGGCCAGCCGCTTGGGGCGCACGGCGTGGTAGGCGTCGTCCTTCTCGACGTAGCCGAAGTCCTCTCCGTTGACCTTGAGGACTCCGCGGTCGACGGTCTCCAGGCCGTTGATGCACCGCAGCAGGGTTGATTTGCCCGAGCCGCTCGGTCCGATGATGCAGGAGATCTCCCCGGCCGCGACGGTCAGGTCGATGTCCCGCAGGACCTGGTGACGTCCGAAGCTCTTGCACAGCTTGCGTGCGACGATTGTTCCGTCCGGGTTCACAGTAGCGACTCCCTCGTAGGGGGAACGAGTTGGCCGGCCCCGGTCCCGGGCTCGGCCGAGGTGGCGGCCGGGGTCAGCCGTGCCCGGGTGGAGCGGGAGAAGCGGCGTTCGATCATGGACTGGGGCACGCTCAGCGCCAGCGTCATGATCAGGTACCAGAGGCTGGCCACGATCAGCAGCGGGATCGTCTGGTAGGTGCGGGCGTAGATCGCCTGGGCGCTCTGCAGCAGGTCGGCGACGCCGAGCACGCTCACCAGCGACGTCTCCTTGAGCATGCCGATCACCTGGTTGCCGGTGGCGGGGATGATCGCCGGCATCGTCTGCGGGATGATCACGTGGCGGAGCTTGGTGAAACCCGACATGCCCAGTGACTCTGCGGCCTCATGCTGTCCGCGGCTGACCGAGGCGAACCCGCCGCGGATGATCTCGGACATGTAGGCGGCCTGGTTGAGCGTCAGCCCCACGATGGCCGCGGTCATCGGCGTCATGATCGCGTTCACGTTCACCGGCGTGGAGATGTCGGTGAACGGGACGCCGATCGAGAGATTCGGGTACAGCGCCGCGATGTTGAACCAGAAGACCAGCTGCACGAGCACCGGGGTGCCGCGGAAGAAGGTGATGTAGAGCTGGGCCAGCCCGGACACGGGCCGCTGGTGCGACATGCGCATCACCGCCAGCACCAGTCCCAGCAGCGTGCCCAGACCCATGCTCGCCGCGGTCAGCAGCAGCGTGACCAGCAGGCCGTCGAGGATGGTCTGCGTGGTGAAGTAGCTGAACACCACGGGCCAGCGGTAGTGCTCGTTCGTCACCGCGGTCCACACCAGGCCGCCGACGATCGCGATGGCGACGGCCCAGGCGACATAGTCGCGCGGACGTTTCGGCGTGATCCTCTTCTTCTCTTCGGCCCGTAGTTGAGGCACCGGTCCGCTCCTGGTCGTCGTCTCGATCACGTCCATCGGCGTCTCAGTCCTGCGGGACGGCCGCGGCCGCGGTCTTGATGCCGAGGTCCTGGAGCCCCCAGCGGCCCAGTGCCTGGGCGTACTTGGGGCTGTCGATGATCGCTTGGAGGGCGGCCTGCACCGCGGGGGTCAGCGGCGAGTCCTTCTTCAGGGCGACGGTCACGGGCTTGGTGGTCACCAGGGGCTTGAGGACGTCGAACGTCTCGGGCTGCTGCGTGGCCGCCCACTCGAGCGCAACGAAGTCGTACATCACGGCGTCGATCCGCTTGGAGACCAGCTGGGTGAGAGCGTCGTTCACGCTGGGCAGGGTCACGGCCTTGATGGCCGGCTTGCCCTTGCTCGTACAGTCCTCCTTCGACAGCTGGGGCAGCCACTGCAGCTCCTGGGTGCTGCCGGACGTGACACCGACCCGGTGGCCACACAGCGTGTGGGTGCCCAGTTTCTGCGGGTTGCCGTAGGGCACGGACACCCCGGTCCCGGCGTTGAAGTAGTCGACCATGTCGAGCGCCTGCAGCCGTTCCTTCGTGGCGCCCATGGTGGAGGCGGTGAAGTCGTACCGGTTGGCCTGCAGTCCGGTGATGATGGTGTCGAACTTGACGTTGTTGATCTGGAGCTTCAGCCCGAGCTCGGCGGCGATCAGCCGGGCCATGTCCGGGTTGAACCCGACCGGGGTCTTGTTGTCCGATGCCATGAACGTGGTGGGCGGGTACGCCAGGTCCATGGCCACCGACAGCGTGCCCTTGGCCTTCACCGCCGCGGGTAGCAGCTTCACCGCGTTCGGGTCGGGCTTCACACCCATCGAGATGTCGTCGGTGTGCTCGGCAGAGGGGCCGGATCCTCCGCCCTGTGCCGTGCTCTTCGCCCCCACGTTCTGCCCGGTGGCGCCGGCCCCGCACGCGGCGAGTGCGAGGGCCAGGGCGGTCGTGACGATCGGGATGCTCAACTGCCTGTTGACCTGCATGGCGGCCGCGACGGCGCCTGCGGTGCGGCGTACGGTTCTGCGGCCTGTGCGGTTGATTTCCATGGCGGTGCCTCCTGGGGAACGCGGGGATACGGGGAGCCTGTGATGCGAGGGACACGGGGGCCGTGATGCGGGGGATACGGGGAGCCCGTGATGCGGGGGGACGATGTGTGGGTCGGTCCGGGGGTGGGACGTCGTCGTGGCGCGTCAGATGCCCAGCATCCGGTTGAGCTCGTCGAGGGACTTGACGGTCACGTAGTCGTAGCCGTGGGTGACCGGGTCGTATCCGCGGTCCAGGAGGACGAGGTTGCGGAAACCCATGTCGTGCATCGGCAGCAGGTCGTAGCGGGTGTGCGAGGAGACGTGCACGAAGTCGTCGGGGGACGCGTCGAGCTGGTCGAGCATGTACTCGAACGCCGCGTAGCGGGGCTTGTAGTAGCCGGCCTGCTCCGCGGTGAAGACCGCGTGGAAGTCCGCGCCGAGCCGGGGCACGCTCTCCGCGAGGAAGGAGTCCTCGGCGTTGGAGAGGATGACCAGCTTGTAGTGCTCGCCCATCTTCTTCAGCGGTTCCGGCACGTCCGCGTGCGGGCCCCAGCTGCGCACGCCGTCGGCCAACCGCTTGCCGCCGTCCGGAGCGGCCTTCACGCCCCACTTGCGGCAGACCCGCTCGAAGGCGTCCTGCAGCGTCTGCTCGTAGGGGCGGAACGCGTCGAGGATCGAGTCGTAGCGGTAGCCGCGGAACTCCTTGACGAACTGGTCCCAGTGCTCGGCCGGGATCTGGTCACCGACGAGTTCACGGGTGATGGGGGTCATCGGCCACTCGATCAACGTGCCGTAGCAGTCGAACGAGACGTACTTCGGGCGGAACTGGAACGAGGGGATGGGCATGGAGGTACTCCAGTCTCTTGTGCGTGGGTGACCGATCAGATGCGGCATTTTTGTCATGCTCGCGACAGGCAATGGAGTGCGGGGCGACGCCGTGGACGATCGCCGGTGATCAGGCGGCGCCGACACCCGCCGGAGCGAGGAAGGCGGCGGGGTGCCGGGTGGTGCCGTCGAGCGCCAGGTCGGCGGCGATCTCTCCCATCGCGGGCGAGATCTTGAAGCCGCTGCCGGAGAACCCGGCCATGACGATGATGTCGTCCTCGCCAGGGAGGTGACCGACGAGCGGGTTCCCGGACCGGGTGTAGCCCTCCATGTAGGCCGACATCCTGATGGGGTCGGGGTTCAGGTCGGGCATGAGTTCATCGATGAGCTCGCGGAAGGTGCCGAGTTCCTCGGGGCGGACGGTGCGGTCGAGCCGTTCGGGCTCGGGCACCGGCGTGTGGTACTTGAAGGAGAGACCGAGCTTGACGGAGATGCCGTCGGGTGACGGGATTCCGAAGCAGTCGTGCGGTACGGCGCGCACGAACGAGGGAGCACCGCCCGCGAACCAGTCGTGGCGGGTGGGCAGGTGCCAGGAGCAGACCACCCGCCGTACGTCGACGGCTTGGGGAAGGTCCGGGAGCAGTGTGTTGATCCAGGGGCCCACGGTCACCACGGCGGTGTCCACGTGGTCGGTGCCCTGGTCGGTGACGACCCGCACCCCGCCGCCCGCCGCGGGGACGACCTCGCGCACCGTGGTGTAGCGGTGGAGCCGGGCGCCCAGGTGCTCGGCACGCGTAGCGGCGGCCTGGATGGACGCCTCCGGCCTGATGACGGCGCCCAACCGGTCCAGGACGGCGATGTGTCCGTCCGGGAGCCGGTGTTGCGGGTAGCGGCGGGCAAGTTCCTCTCTCTCCAGGACCTCGTGATCCAGTCCCTGGGCGGTGCTGGTGGAGAGGAGGAGGCTCATGGACGGTGAGGAGGCTTCCCCCATCACCAGGCTGCCGCTGCGGCGTCGCAGCGACCGGCCCGTCTCCGCCTGCAGCTGCTCCCACATCCGGTCCGCCAGCCGCAGCAGAGGAATGTACGCGGGCTCCCCGAGGTGGACGGCCCGGTAGATGCGGCTCTCGCCCCCGGCCGCGCCGCGGTCGTGACCCGGTGCGTACCGGTCGTAGCCGATGACCTCGGCTCCGCGGGCGGCCAGTCGCCACATGGCCTGGCTGCCCATGCTGCCGGCACCGATCACGGCGACGCGCTTCGGGATGCGCATGAGGTCGCTCCTCTCGATGGTGTGGTCTGGGTGGCAGTGGGCCCCAGCACGCTGCGGATACCGTGCGGACCTTCGTAGCTCGGATCCTGCCGGGGATGGCGTTCACTTTCCGCCCGGCGGAACCTGCAGGTCAACCCACACTCTGTTCCGGCTTGGAGCCTTCTCGAGACGGTCTGTCACGGCGGACGACCGGACTGCCCGAATGACGGGCCGCCTCTTGTCACGATGAGTGGCCGGTGTCATGGTGAGCCGCATTCCTTCGGAAGAAAGACCCCCTATGCCGCCCAGACACCCCGCAAACGGGCACTTCCCCACCCTCAGGGAGGTACTGCTCCTGCCCGTGCTCGCCGAAGGGATGCCGCGCGTGCTGGCCGGGGAGTCACGGTTGGACAGCCCGGTGCGCTGGGTGCACGTCACCGAGCTCCTCAACCCCGCGGACTTCCTGGAGGGCGGCGAGCTGGTACTGACGACCGGAATGCCGCATCCCGAGGATCCCTCCGAGCTGCGCGGCTACGTCGACCAGCTCGCGGACGTCGGCGCGGCCGGCCTGGTCGTAGAGCTCGGTTACCGATACCAGAAGGTGCCCCACGAGCTGGTGGCGGCGTGCCGCGCTCACGACGTGCCGCTGGTCGAGCTGGCCCGTGGCGTCCGGTTCGTCGACGTCACGCAGACGGTGCACACGCTCATCCTCGACGCCCAGGGGGCCCTGCTGCGCCGCGGCAGGGACATCCAGAACATCTTCACCGCCCTGACGCTGCGCGGCGCGGACCCCGAGGAACTGGTGCACACCACCGCGGAGCTCACCGGAGCCCCCGTGGTACTGGAGGACCTCACCCACCGGGTCCTCATGTGCGAACTGCTCGGTCGGCCGTACGAACCGGTGGTCTCGGCCTGGTCGCGGCGCTCACGAGCCGCACCGACACCGGAGACGATCACGCCGAGCGGCCCGGAGGGGTGGCTGATCGCACCGGTGCAGGACCATCACGGGCCATGGGGGCGGCTTGTGCTGCTGGAGAGCCGGCTCAACGCCGAGCCCGACCCCGAACACGTCCTCGTGCTGGAAAGCGCGGCGGTCGCGCTGACCATGGCGCGCCTTGCGGGACAGGCCTGGTGGGAGCGCCGGGCCCACCGCACCGTACTGCGCGACCTGTACGAACGGCGTTTCCGCTCCCCCGCCGACGCGCGTGCCCGCACCGAGGCGCTGGGGCTGCCCACCTCCGGACACCGGCTCTTCGCCGTGGTCATCCGCCACCCGTGCTCCAGCACCGAGGACGAGCACCTCGACGAACGGATCGCGAAGGCGCTGACGCACACGGGCGTGCGCGCCCTGGTCGGCGAGACGGCCCCGGGCCGGATCGGCGTCCTCATGGCACTGGCACAGGCGAGCGCCTGGCAGCCGGTCGCCGAGCGGATCGGTCGGCTGACCCGGGAAGAACTCGGACCGCGGGCGGTCGTCGCCGTCGGCCCCGGCGTGACCGACCTCGGCGGGATCGCCCGGTCGTGGCAGGAGGCGGAGCAGACCGCCGAGGCCATCACCGCGGCCACCCCGGAGCGGTGGTTCTACGTACCCGCCGACGTCCAGCTGCCGGACCTGCTGGGCGTCCTGCGCGCGGACACGCGCCTTCAACGGTACGCGGAACGGCAACTGACCCGCCTCATAGAGCACGACGACCGCAACAACGGCGATCTGCTCCCGGCGCTGCGCGCCTATCTCGCGGCTGCCGGAAACAAGTCGGTCGCGGCGAAACACGCCGGCATGTCCCGGCAGGCGTACTACCAGCGACTGCACACCATCGAACGTCTCCTCGGCTGCGACCTGGAATCCGGACTGCAGCGCACGTCCCTGCATGTCGCGGTACTGGTCCTGGACGCGGGCTAGGCGCCTGCGGGGGCGGCGAGGGCAGGTACGCACACCCGGCGCCGCTCTGAAGAGCGTCGACGACAGTCCGGCCCCGTGGTGGGGGCCCGACTGGAAGCAGGCGGGGCCCTACCACGGGGCCGGACCGTCGGCATCGCCGATACCGCAGAGCGCCCTGCACCGTTCGAACGACCCCTGCCACGGGTGCCGGCAGGGCGCGGATCGGAAAGGCGCAGCGCGCCGGAGTGGCCCGGCGAGCGGCGGGGGGCGTCGTCCCCGCCGCGCACCGCGGAGGGGGACGGCTCAGAGGAGCTCGATCAGCTTGTCGGTGAACTCGGCGGTGGTCGCGGTTCCGCCCAGGTCACGGGTACGGGTATCACTCTTGGCCAGAATCGCCGCGATCGCATCCGTGATGTCCTTGGCCGCCGCTCCATGGCCGAGGTGGTCGATCATCAGGGCCGCGGACCAGATCGCGCCCAGCGGGTTGGCGATGCCCTGGCCCGCGATGTCGGGCGCGGAACCGTGCACCGGCTCGAACATCGAGGGAAAGTCCCGCTCGGGGTTGAGGTTGGCCGACGGGGCGATGCCGATGGATCCGGCGACCGCGGCCGCGAGGTCGCTCAGGATGTCGCCGAAGAGGTTGGAGGCGACGACGACGTCGAAGCGGGCGGGGTCGAGAACGAACTTGGCCGCCAGCGCGTCGATGTGTTCCTGGTCCCAGGTGACGTCGGGGTGCCCGGCGGCCCGTTCGGCGATCAGCTCGTCCCAGAACGGCATGGTGTGGATGATGCCGTTGGACTTGGTGGCGGAGGTGAGCCTTCCTCGGCGGCGGGCGGCGAGCGAGAAGGCGTAGTCGGCGATCCGAGTGACCCCGGCGCGGGTGAACACCGCTTCCTGGATGGCCAGTTCCTCGGACGTGCCCTGGTTCAGCCGTCCGCCGATCTCGCTGTACTCGCCCTCGGCGTTCTCCCGGACGACGACGATGTCGACCTCGCCCGGACGCGCGCCCCGCACGGGACTCTCGATGCCGTCGAAGACACGGATGGGCCGGAGGTTGACGTACTGGCGGAAGCTGCGCCGAATCGGGATCAGCAGTCCCCACAGCGAGACGTGGTCGGGCACTCCCGGGTATCCCACGGCGCCCAGCAGAATGGCGTCCTTGTCGCGCAGTTGGTCGAGCCCGTCGGCGGGCATCATGGCGCCTTCCCGCAGGTACCGCTCGCACGACCAGTCGTACGACGTGTAGGACAGGCTGAAGCCGTGGCGGCGGCCGAGAACGTCGAGCACCTGCTGTGCTGGGGGCAGTACCTCGGCGCCTATGCCGTCGCCGGGGATCAGGGCAATGCGGTGGTTTGTCGTCATGCCGTCGATTGCAGCAAGGCAGGCCGTGGGGCGTCCAAGACGCAAAGCGGATATCCCTTATAGGCGGCGCTTATCAGCTTCAGCGGCGCCTGTCGGCCGCCACTGGTGCCTGTCGGCCGCCGGTGGCCGAGGTGGCGGCCGCGACGAACGCGGCGGCTGCCGGTGACAGGCTGCCGCGACGGCTGACGAGAGCGATGTCCAAGCTGGTCTCCGGCTCGATGTCCAGGACGCGGGCGCCCAGCCGCCGGGCGAGGTCCTGCCAGGAATCCATGATCACCGCGAGCCCTGCCCCGGCCAACACCAGCGGCATGAGCGACACCCGGTGCTCCGTCTCGGCGGCGATGGTGAACTCGATCCCCTGTTCCCGCAGCGCGTCGGCGTAGGCGCGCATCCCTGTACCCGGCTGTCCGACGATCAGCCGCTGTCCGGCAAGCTCGCGGCATTCCACCGCGGTCCGACCGGCGAACGGCCCGTCGGCCGGCACCATCAGCACGAAGCGCTGCCGCTCCAGCGCGTAGGCGACGACCTCCTTGTCGGAGAACGGCCCGGTGGACGCCAGGAGACCCAGTTCCACGGCACCCGTGCGCACCATGTCGACCACATCACGTGCGGTGAACGCCGCTTTGATGGCCACGGAGACGCCGGGGTAGCGGTGGCTGAAGGTACTCACCAGACTTGTCAGAGGTTCCACCGCCTGCGAGGGCACGGATGCCACGTCCAGGCGGCCCTCACGGAGCTCGTGCACCGCCGCGACGCTCGCCCGGGCCGTCTGCAGACTCCGCACGGCCTCCCGGGCAGGCTCGATCAGGGCTCTTCCGGCTTCCGTCAGCACCGCCCTGCGTCCGATGCGGTGGAAAAGCTCGGATCCGAGATCACGCTCCAGTGCCCGCACCGCCTGCGACAGCGACGGCTGCGACACGTACAGGGCCGAGGCCGCACGGTTGAACCCACCGCGGTCGACAATCGCCAGGAAGTACTCCAACTGCCGAACGTCCATACACGCCCTCTGTCCCTGCAAGAAACAAGCCGACGACTCGTCGGTCCCGACCATGGTGGTCCGAAGGACCGCCCCGACGAAGCACGGACCACCGATGCGTCACCGAACGTCGGTCACAGCCGACGGAGGCACGCAGTTGCTGTCGGTCCGAGGCAGGAACCCGGTGCCATCGCCACACGGTCGATCAAGACCAATCGCACCACACCCATTGCCGGACGGACACCGTCATGACTTGCGCCCTTACGCCGCTCGCGCGGCGCGCGGTCATCACCGCACTCCCCCGGCTCCGCCTGCTCCCCCGAGGCGATCGCGCACTCCCATCCGACCCGGCCCGGCCCGACGGCGCCGCGGGGGCCTGCCGCGAGGGCTCCAACCAGGAACAGCCCACCGTGACGATGGATGAACCCCGCGCCCGGGCGCACCTCCTGGAGCACTCAGTCGGCGCGTCCGACCGGCAGCAGCCGGCGGAGGACGTAGCCCGGTGGGCAGGTAACCGCGGTGACCACGAGCGAGGTCAAGAGCGGTCAGGCCGCCGAGTGCTCGTGGTGCGGATCGCGGAGCATTTCGGCTGTGATCAGAGCGACCAGGGCAAGAGCACGACCCCGCGTCCGACGTGCTGGTGCCACCGCGTACGGTGGCCCTCTCCGGACAGCCGGTGGTGGCAGGCGTCGGAGAAGCCGGTTGACAGCGGTCTCCACCCGCGTGCCGGGTACGGCCGAGGCGGCGCCGGTCATCGGCTCGCCTCTCCGGACGTGCCGGCCTCGACCGCGCTCACCCATGCCCGGAGGCCCTCGTCCACTGCCATCTCGTCGATGACGAGTGCCGGGATCATGCGCACGACCTGGTTCCAGGCGCCGCACAGCAGCAGGAGCAGGCCCTCGTCGACGGCGGCGCGCTGAACGCGGGCGGCCGTCTCCGGGTCGGGGCTGCCGTCCTCGGTGACGAACTCGGTGGCCAGCATGAGGCCGAGGCCGCGCACGTCGCCGATGCCGGGCGTCCGGTCGGCCACCGCCTCCAGTCCCTGGCGCAGCCGCTTGCCCATCGCCTCGGCGTTCTCGACCAGTTTCTCGTCGCGTACGACGTCCAGGGTCGCGCACGCCGCGGCGCAGGCGACGGCGTTGGCGCCGTACGTACCGCCCTGCGAGCCGGGCCACGCCCTGCTCATCAGCTCCTCCGAGGCGGCGATGCCGGACAGCGGGAACCCGCTGGCCAGGCCCTTGGCGGTGACGAGGATGTCGGGCGTCACACCGAAGTGGTCGTGGCCCCAGAAGCGGCCGGTGCGGCCGACGCCGGTCTGCACCTCGTCGTGGATGAGGAGGATGCCGTGGCGATCCGCACGCTCGCGCAGGCCCTCCATGAAGGCGCGGGTCGCGGGGACGTAGCCGCCCTCGCCCAGGACCGGCTCGACGATGATCGCGGCCGTGTCAGCCGGGGAGGAGATCGTCTGGAGGGTGTAGTCGAGCTCCTTCAGTGCGAACCGGGTTGCGGTCTCCTCGTCCCAGCCGTAGCGGAAGGCCGCCGGGAAGGGGGTGACGACCACGCCACTCATCAGCGGGGAGAAGCCGGAGCGGAAACGAATACCCGAAGTCGTCATGGAGGCAGCGGCGACCGTACGACCGTGGAAGCCGCCGTGACAGACGATCACATTCGGGCGGCCGGTGGCCTGGCGGGCCAGCCGCAGCGCGGCCTCCACCGCCTCGCTGCCGGAGTTGGTGAAGAACAGGCTGTCCAGGCCGGTCGGCAGCACCTCGCCGAGCTTGTCGACGAGGCGGCGCAGCGGCTGGTGCATGACCGTCGTGTACTGGCCGTGGATCAGTGAGCCCACCTGCTCCTGCGCCGCCGCCACGACCTTGGGGTGGCAGTGACCGGTGCTGGTGACGCCGATGCCGGCGGTGAAGTCCAGATAGCGGCGGCCGTCCTGGTCGAAGAGGTGGACGCCCTCGCCCCGAGCCACCACCACGGGCGTGGCCTGGCGAAGGTGCGGCGACAGTGCGGTCATGTTCATCTCCCGGCCTCGGTGTGCGGTCTGCTGCGGCCTTCCGAGCATCTCGGCGGAGCGGGGCCGCACCAACGCGCAATCTGTCCGGCCGGCACACGACATCCGGACGTTGTGTCAGGCTCATCGACGACCCATCGGACACCAACGACGCCCTGATCGCTCTTGCGCAGGTCAGGGACGCTTGTCACAGTGACCGGACACAGCCGGTCGCGTCCGTGCAGTAACCCTTGGAGAGACCGTGAACGACAACCAATCGGCCGTCCAGGGACCCACCCGTCCACTCACCGTCGCCACTGTCCTGGCCCTTCCTGTTCTGGCTGCCGGACAACCGACGGTCGTCACCGGCGCGCCGCATCTGGACCGTCCGGTCCGGTGGGTGCACATCACCGAGCTGACCGACCCCGCGTCGTTCCTCAAGGGCGGCGAGCTAGTCCTGACCACCGGAATGCCCCTGCCCCAGGACTCGGCCGGCGTGCGCCGGTACGTCGACGAACTCGCCGACACCGGGGCCGCTGCCCTGGTCATCGAACTCGTACGCCGCTACCACCGCCCGCCGGACACCCTCGTCGACGCCTGCCGGCGGCGCGGCCTCCCCCTCGTCACACTGGCCAAGGACGTCAACTTCCTGGAGGTCACGCAGGTCGTGCACTCCCTGCTGCTCGGCAACCAGACGGAGGCGATGCGCCGCGCTCAGCGCATCCACGAGGCGTTCACCGCCCTGACCCTGCGCGGCGCCGGCCCGGAGGACGTGGTGCGTGCGGCTGCGGACATGAGCGGAAGCACGGTGGTGCTGGAGAACCTGGTGCACCAGGCTCTGATCTGCGAACCGTCCGGGCTCACCGTGGAGGAGGCACTCGCCGACTGGGAACAACGCTCCAGGGCGACCGGCCCCGGCGACGCCACCACCACAGGCGGCCCGGAAGGCTGGCTCACCGCACCGGTCGAGTACCAGGGCGAGCGCTGGGGCCGAGTGGTCATGCTCCCGGCGCGCAGCTCAGGAGCAGCGTTCGGGCCGGAAAACATCACTCTGCTGGAGAGGACCGCGATGGCACTGACCGTCGCGCGACTCATCCACCCCGCTCCATGGGAACGCACCGCACACCGCAACGCCCTGCTCGACCTCGTGGAACAGCGCCACCGCTCCGCGGAGGACGCACACGCCCGCTGCGCCGCCCTGGGCCTGGCAACGGATCGAGGCCACTTCGTCGCCGCCCTGGTGGACCTGCCAGACGGGAAGGGGGCGGTCGAGACCGAGTCACGTCTTGTGCAGGAGTTGAGTACGGTGGGGGTGGCGGCCCTCGTCGGCGAGCTGGCCCCCGGCCGCCTCGGCATCCTGCTGGCTCTGCGCCCTGGCCAGCCCTGGCATCCCTTCATGGAGCGCCTGTCCGAAGCGGTGCGGGGGCTGGCCCCGGAAGCGATCGTGAGTGCGGGGTGCGAGGTCACCGACCTCACCGACAGCGCCCGGTCCTTCCGCGAGGCGGCCCGCGTCGCCGAGGCCACCCCGCCCGGCCAGTCCCTCCCCCGGAACCGCTCGTTCCATGAGCTGTCCGACATCGGTCTCCGCCGTATGTTGTACGCCCTTCGAGAGGACCCTCGTGTCCAGGAGTACACCGAACGGCAGCTCCGGCGCCTCATCGACCGTGACGCTCAGCACGGCACCGATTTGCTGACCACCCTGCGCCACTACCTCGAAGCGGCCGGCAACAAGACGACCGCCGCCCGCCGGGGCGGCCTTTCCCGCGAGACCATGTACCAACGCCTGCGCACCATCGAGCGTCTCCTCGACCGTGACCTCGAATCCGGCGACCAGCGCACGGAGCTTCACGTGGCACTCACAGCACTCGATGTCCTGCGAGCCAGCTGACACGGACTCCCTCCGCAGCTGACCGGGTGCTGGTGTGCGCGTGGTCCGCAGGCACCAACCACCGCACCAACCACGCCTGAAGCGGCGACAGAGGTTGGCCTCGTACATCTCCTCGCCAAGAGGCCGTCCGGCAAGGAAGATGCCACCGCAAGCGGCAGGGATGCGTCGGAAGTGCGCGTCGGGCTGGAACGTGGCGACGAAGCCGCGTACAGGCAGAGACGATGGCACCGGCCCCGGCCCCCAGCCGTCCTCGGTGTTGGCGGACACCCTGCCCGACCAGCCAGACCCCTCCGATCATGTCCCCGCCGAACACGCCGACCGTCACACCATCGACGGCCGACAGGTCTGGCGGGCAGGCCCGCGTTCGCATAGAGCGCGCGGACCGTCAGGGCGCGGCCGAGCACAGTCACCGCATCACTGCGGCCATCGCCTGCCATGCCGCCCGCGCCGGCGGCAGCGTCGACCAGCTCACGCAGCTCCTGCTGCACCCCGACCACGAAGGCGGACGGCACACCCGGCACATCGCGCTGCGCTCCGGGCAGTCGCGCGCCCTGGACTACATCCGCCCGGGTGTGGGCCAGCGCCTCGGACGCAATCAGCACCACCATCGCACTGGGCTCCCGGCACGAGGCGTACGAGGTCCTCGCCGCACTGCGCGACCGGATCGAAACGACACCGTGCCGCGGGGAACGGGGCCGGACCGCGCTGCGGGTGCTGCGGGCGCACCTGAACTTCGCCCAGATCGCGCGGCCTGCTGCACCACGCCAGTGAGCGGCAGACCGCGGAGGAAGCCGGAGTCTCCCGCACGACACTGCGGGCCGTCTACAAGACGGTCCTGAAGCCGGGAGGCTGGCTCCGCCGCCTGCGAGCCGGTCACGGCCAAGGGCTCCACCTGGTACCTGGGCGACGGCACCATCCCCGGACACGGCGACCACGCTCTGCTGTCTCGTTTCCGGTCCACTCAGTTCCCCCCGACCCGGCACTTGAGGAGTGGACCACCCCTACCGGACCCTGAAACGCCTCGCCGACCACGGCCTCGTCCAACACACCGGAGAGACATGGGCCCTCGCGCCACGTGCGCTGGAGGGCTTCGGTATCCGCCTCCCGGATGCTGACAACGGCCACACCGCAACGCCGGCACAGGGCTGGGTCAAGGTCGCCGAGCAACACGGCACCTGGGGCATGACCAACCTGTCACGTCACGGACCTACACGATCTTTCAGACAGACCCGACTCTGCCGAGCAGGCGTGTGGCGCGGCGGATGACGGTGATGGCGTGACGGTCGTCGGTTGCGCGGGTGGCGACGGCGATCTCCACGGGCGGTCCGTCGAGCGGGACGAACCGGACCTCCGGGTGGGGGTAGAAGCGGCCGGCGGCTTCGGCGTGCAGGGCTATGCGGCCGGTTGTCGCCACAGCTGACGGTATGGCGGCGGGGTGGCGCAGGGCGCCGCGGTTGTGGGATCCGTCGGCGGCGGGGCCGGACCATGCTTCGAGTGCGGGATGGGCGAGGGCGGTGGGCAGCCACGGGCAGTCACTGACGTCGGCCTCGGTCAGACGGTCGGCGTCGGCGAGAGGGGAGCGGGCGGGGACGACCACGACCCGGGGCATGGTCAGGGCGTGCTCGAAGACGAGCCCGTCGACGGGGCCGACGTACTGGACGATGCCCACGTCGACCCGGTGGCTGCGGACTGCTTCGTACTGGTCGGCCAGGTCCAGTTCGGCGTAGGAGAAGGCGATCCCGGGATCGTGTCCGTGCACCGCCGCGGTCAGGTCCGTCCAGCGTTCGGCGAGTCCGAATCCCAGGACGCCCAGCGTGAGGAGCTTTTCGTCAGCGGCGCGGCGGCGGCGGTGTTCGGTGAGGGAGTCCACGGTGTCGAGCAGAGTCCGGGCCTCGGCGATCAGCCGCTCGCCCTCAGGGGTGAGGGTCACCCGGCGGCTGGTGCATTCGAAGAGCCGGGTGCCCAGTTCCCGTTCCAGCCGCTGGATGTGGCGGCCGAAGGGCTGGGGGCTGATGTAGTGCCGCTGTGCGGCCCTGCCGAAGTGCAGTTCCTCTGCCAGTGTCACCGCGTAGCGGAGCGCCCGGATGTCCCTGCCTGTACCTCCGTGCCTCCCGCTCCGTACCGCCCGCACTGCCGGTGCTTCCGTTTACGTCAGAGGAGTCCGGGCCGTCAACACCTCGGTCACGGCCGGTTCACAACCATTTAGGCTGATGATCCCCGGCGTGCTCCTCTGGTGAGGTGAGTCCACGGGAGGCACTGCCTCTGTGGCTCGGATGACGAAGGAGTCATCATGGCTCGGCATCGCGTTGTGCTGCGCGGCGGCACCGTCCTCACCATGGATCCGCGTCTGGGGGACCTGTCCCGAGGTGACGTGCTGATCGAGGACGGTGTGATCGCCGCGGTGGCACCGGACCTCTCCGTCGACGAGGCGGAGACGGTGGACGTCACGGGGCACATCGTGGCGCCCGGCATGATCGACACACATCGGCACACCTGGCAGACGCAACCTCGTCCCCCTCCAGCTGCTGCTCCCCCAGCAACTGGAGGCCATCGAACCGGCCTCGAAGGTCTCCGACTTCGCCGTCGTCAACGGTGTCTCCGGATTGGCGGCGCTCGTCGCCCTCCCCCTATGCGGCGCGCTGTGCGACCGTTCCCGCAGCCGCTTCGGCCGGCGCAGACTCTGGCTCGCCGTCGGTGCCCTGGCCTTCGCCGCCGGACTGATCGTCACCGGCGCACAAACGACGGTCACAGGCGTGACGGTGGCATGGTCGGCGAGCATGCTGGGACTCAGCGCGGTCACCGCCGCACTGACCGCCGTCATCGCCGACCGCGTCCCCGAGAACCAGCGGGGAATGATCTCCAGCGCCATCTACGGCCCTCAGGCCCTCGGCGTGGTGGTCGGCATCGCCGCTACCTCGGCCTTCGCCCTCTCCCCCCAGGCAGCGTTCGCCGTCATGGCAGCCATGCTGATCATCTGCATGGTGCCGTTCCTGCTGCATTACCGTGAGGCCGCCTACGGCAGTGAACCGCCGCTGCGGCTGCGCGCCGTGCTCACCTCCATGGGCAGCTCACTGAAGAACCGTGAGTTCTCCTGGGCCTTCGGCGGACGGCTGCTGGTCAACCTGGCGAACTCGCTGGGTGTCTGCTATACGCTCTACTACCTCACCGACGCGCTCAAGGTGCCCGATCCTGACAGCGGGCTGCTCGTCTGCACCGTCGTCTACCTCCTGGCCGGGCTGGTAGCGACCGCTGTCGCTGGAGCGCTGTCGGACCGCCTCGGCAGGCGAAGGATCTTCGTCGCCCTGGCAGCGCTGCTCCAGGCGGCGTCCGGCTTCCTTCTGGCAAGCTTTCCGACCTACTCCGTCCTGCTGGTGACATCCGCGCTCATGGGCGCAGGCTTCGGCGCCTACATGGCTGTCGACCAAGCGTTGATCACCCAGGTGCTGCCCGATGCCGAGAGCCGCGCCCAGGACCTCGGCATCATGAACATCGGCTCCATCATCCCACCGGCCCTGGCCCCGTTGATCGCCAGCGTCATCATCAACTCCCGACACGGCTATCCGCTCCTGTTCACCCTCGTGGGCGTGACCGCGGCCATCGGAGCCCTGCTCGTCTACCGCATCCGTTCCGTCCGCTAGCAGCGCCGCGAAGGCGCCATCACCTGCCGCTGTCAAGAAAGGAAGACGGATATGGCAACGACTCACCACGGTGCGGACAGAGGCGTGTGGCGCAACTGGGCCAGTAACGTCGCAGTCCGACCGGCGCGAGACGTCGCCCCCGCCTCGGTCGACGAACTTCGCGCCGTCGTGCGCCAGGCCGCGGAGGACGGCCTGACGGTCAAGCCCGTCGGCAGCGGCCACTCGTTCTCCGCCGCGGCCGCGACGGAGGGCGTACTGATACGGCCCGACCGCCTCACCGGCATCCGCACCATCGACCGGAACGCCGGCACCGTGACCGTCGAAGCAGGTACGCGACTCAAAGACCTGAATGCCGCCCTGGCCCAGAGCGGTCTGTCTCTCACGAACATGGGCGACATCATGGAGCAGACCGTCGCGGGAGCAACCAGTACGGGCACCCACGGCACCGGCCGCGACTCCGCCGCCATCGCAGCACAGATACGCGGTCTTGAACTGGTGACCGCGGACGGCTCCTTGCTCACATGCTCGGAGAACGAGAACCCGGAGGTGTTCGCCTCCGCGCGCATCGGGCTGGGCGCGCTCGGCGTGGTCACCGCGATCACGTTCGCCGTGGAACCGCTGTTCCTTCTCACCGCGCGCGATGAGCCGATGACATTCGACAGGGTCACCGCGACCTTCGACGAACTCCACGCCACCAATGAGCACTTCGAGTTCTACTGGTTCCCGCACACCGACAACTGCAACACCCTGCGCAACAACCGCAGCACCGGTCCACTCGCCCCGACGGGCCGGTTCAGAGGCTGGTTCGAGGACGAGTTTCTCTCCAACGGTGTTTTCCAGGCAGCCAACTCGCTGGGGCGGGCCGTGCCCGCCGCCGTCCCGGCCATAGCGAGGGTGTCGAGCCGGGCTCTTTCCGCCCGCACCTACACGGACATCCCGTACAAGGTCTTCACATCCCCCCGCCGCGTGAAGATGATCGAGACGGAGTACGCCCTCCCGCGCGAGGCACTGATCGACGCCCTGCGCGAGGTGAAGGCCATGGTCGACCGTTCGGATCTGCGGATCAGCTTTCCCATCGAAGTGCGTACGGCACCCGCGGACGACATCACCCTCTCCACGGCGTCGGGCCGTGAGAGCGGATACATCGCCGTCCACACCTACCGGGGCATGCCCTACCGCGAGTACTTCGCCGCGGCGGAGCGCATCTTCACCGCGCACGGCGGACGCCCGCACTGGGGCAAGCTGCACACACGTGACGCCGACTACTTCTCGGCGGCGTATCCACGCTTCGGTGAATTCACCGCGCTGCGTGACCGCCTCGATCCGGATCGGCGCTTCGGCAACCCATACCTTCGACGAGTCCTGGGCGACTGACCCGGCCCTGTCCACAGCTCATGGCAGAAAGGTGGTCGTTAAACCCATGTCCTCCACACCGTTGACGGGTCTGCCGCACGATCGGGTGCTCTCCACTCCCGCCATGATCGGGGTGTACGCCCGTCATCGGCGTACAGCGCAGCGGCAGCGGACCGGTACCCGTCCTGGATCAAAGCGGCCTGACCACGGGTGAGGATGAGGGACAACGGTCGGCAGCGTCGGTCGGCAGCGAGGTGGACCTTGCTGGTTAACCCGCCCCGGGAGCGGCCCAGTTCGGCGGCCCGCAGTCGTGCACGATGGCGCAGGCGCAGGGCACGGCGCCGTTCCCGCCCGGTCTCACCAGTTCGACGGGCGCCTCGCCTACCGGGTCGAGCGCCGCCTGTTCTCCTTCATCTCCTTCAACTGGCGGGCCCGCCCGCTGACCGGCTACGAGACCGCCCTGAACCTGATCTCGGCGACTACCACCCGCACCCGGGTTGACCGTGACCGCCCGCCTGGACACCGGCAGCTACCCCACCGGAATCGAGATCAGCGAACAGCACGCCGCCGCGCTCACCATCCGCCCCGCCGACTTCCAGGGGGAGTGGAACCACACGATCCCGCATGAGCCCGGCATCCCCGACGTTCCCCTCCATCCGCCCGGCCCCAGATCGCAGCCCCGTCATGCGCACACCTTGGGCGCGACCCTGGCCACCCACCCCCTCCTGACCGGCCTCGAGCGTCACGACCTGGACGCGCTCACCGCCAACGTCCGCGAACGCCTCGACACTCTCCCGCCCCTGCAGCGGCCCGGCACCGCAAGATGACCACGGAGAACGTCATCTGGGCCGCCGTCCTCGATCAGCGCGGCCTGTGCCGCTCCCTGACCGCCTACCTCTTCCGCGTCGGAGAGAACCAGATGAGAGCCCTGATCAAGCAGGTCCGACCCCACCTGGAAGACCTGGGCGACCACCCGGCACCGATCCCCGCCCGTCTGATCGACCCCAGCGACCTCGCCAACTATGTCATGCACGCGACATCCGCACACCGCGAAGGCAAATCAACCCACTAATTCATCGACGCTCCCAAATCCCCGACAGGAATGCCAGGCCGACTGCGTCGGCCTCCTCGCTGACGGGAAAATCGGGCCGGGCGCCTGGTAAGCCGGTGACTCCGTGATGCAGGTCAGCTCGCCCGACAGGATGGCGATGGGGATCCGCCAGCGGAGTCAAGCGTCAAAAGAGCCGCACGCTTTTTCGCGCTTGGGTGGGCGTGGTGTCGGTCCATCGTTTGTAGGCGCGGCGGAACTCACGCGGGTCGCTGTAGCCGATTTCAGCTGCGATGGCGGTGATCGACCTGCGTGTTTGGGTCAGCAGTACGTCGGCCTGCTGCCGCCGTACCCGGTCCTGGATCGTGCCGAAGCTGTACCCGGCTTTGGCGAGGTGACGATGAAGGGTGCGGGGGCTCATGCCGAGCGCGTCCGCGACCTGCGTCGCCGTTCGGCGGGAGCGGAGGTCCTGGCGAAGTGTGCCTTCGACGGCCGCTACGACGTCGTCGACCGGGTCAGCCTCCAGGATCGCGCGCGTTGCCTGCAGAGCGGCGTCGAACTGTGTGGCGTTCGCCGTGGGAATGCGCCGCTCCTCGAGGGAACCGGGCATGGTGAGAGTCGTGCGTTCGCAGTCGAAGGTGACCGGACAGCGCCACAGTCGGGTGTACGCCGCAGCCCACGGTGGCGGCGGGTAGGACAGTTCTGCGGCCAGCGGGCCGGATGACGGGCCGAACATGAGCCGGGTGAGGACCACGATCCCGGCGAAGGCCTCCTCGCTGAGGAAGGTCAGCAGGTCCGGCTCGTGGGTGCGGGGCAGGAGCTCGATCACGTTTGCCTGGTCCGTGCGGGACACGACGTAGTCCATCATCGTGCCCGCCCCTTGGTGGAACCGGGTCGCGACCTCGCGAGCCTCGGCGCCCGTCGACGCGGACCGCACGGCGGTGCCGAGTGTTCCCCAGGTGAGGAGTGGGTCGCGGCTTCCGATCATGAGGCCGATCGGTCCGGCGGGCAGTTCCTTCAGGGCGCGGCGGATCACGGTGATCGCCTGCCGGTAGGAGACCAGCGTCCGGGACTGTTCCAGCCGGGCCCGGTCAAGGCCCGTGCCCGCGAACCACCTGGCCGTCTCGATTCGGTCCTGGTCGGCCAGTTCGAGCAACCCGGTCAGGATCACCGGAGGAATCGTGGCCTGGTTCAGCTTGGCTTTGTCCACAGTCCGCCTCCTCGGCATCCTGTCGCCGCAATCTCCCAGCGCCGGAGGCGAGGAGGGTGCGCGTTCGCGCCATGACGGGGGGAAATGCTGCCATAAGCGTCACACCGCGCCCAGATTCAAAGCGGCGCTTCCTACCGTCACTCAACCGTTCGTGGTCGCGGCCCGGCAACCGGCCGGCGCTTGGCGACGCACGTCGCACCACGAGCCGGAGCGAGGTGGAGGAGGAACACACGATGAGCGACGTGATGAAGATGGCGTGCGTGGGCGTGCACGTGCTCGACCATCTGGTGATCGGGATCGCGTCCATCCCCGAGCACAACGACGGTCAGCTGGTCGAGACCATCCGGGCCACAGCCGCCGGCACTGCCGGCGGGACAGCACTGGTGGCGGCGCGGCTGGGAGCCGATGTCCGCAGCATCGGAGCGATCGGGGACGACGTCCTCGCGGACACGCTCCTGGCGCTCCTGGTCCGCGAAGGCGTGGACACCTCCGGTCTGCTGCGCAAGGCGGGCCACCAGACATCGGCCTCCGTGCTGCCTGTCCGCCCGGGCGGCGACCGCCCGGCCTGGCACTGCATCGGGGCGAACGCGGTGTTCACCCCCGTCGACGTCACCGACGAACAACTGCGTGACCTGACGCATCTGCACCTCGGTGGTCCGGAGTTCCTGGGTGGCGACGCCGCCGCCTCGCTGCTGGCCCGGGCCCGCGCGTGCGGTGCGACGACCTCGGTCGACATGCTCGCCCCCGGCGACCCGACCATCCTTCAGTGGATCGCCGCCGCGCTGCCCGAGACCGACTACCTGCTGCCCAACCATGAGCAGGTGATGGGCCTCACCGGCGCCGACGACCTGGTCACCGGCGCCCGCGCGCTCGTGAGCGCCGGCGCCGGGTGCGTGGCGGTGACCCGCGGAGCCCATGGTGCCGTGGTGGTGACCGCGGACGAGGTGGTGGAGGTCCCGGCCTACGCGGTGAAGGTCGTCGACACCACCGGGTGCGGCGACGCGTTCAGCGCGGGCTTCCTGCGTGCGCGGTCGCTCGGGCTGGGGCTGCGGGAGGCGGCCGAGATCGGCTGCGCGACGTCGGCACAGGTCGTCGCCGGCCTCGGGACCGACGCCGGCACCTACACGCTCGACGCCGTTCGCGCGTTCGCCGCGACCGCCGACCGCCTGGACACACAGTGAGCCGCCGCAGGAGACCGAGCGGGACGACGCTGATGGTCTGCGCTGCGTACGCCGCTCAGGGTGTCGGCTACGCAGCGGTCGTCACCGCGCTTCCCGCGGCCAAGGACCGCATGGACTTCAGCGACACCGTCCTCTCCGTGATTCTGCTCGGGGTCTGCGTCGCCGCGGTGTTCGGGTCGGTGCTGGCGGACGCGGTCGCCGTGCGCCGTGGGAGCCGGAGCGCGCTGTGCCTCGGATTCCTGCTGCAGTCCGCCGCTCTCGCCGGGATGAGCCTCGCCCCCGACCGAGTCGTCTACCTGGGCGCGGTCGCCGTCTACGGTCTGGGCCTGGGCACGGTCGACGCGGGCAACAACATGCAGGGCGTCGCCCTGCAGAACCGCACCGGGGTGCCCATGATGGGCCGCCTGTACTCGGCCTTCACCGTCGGCGGCATCATCGGAGCGCTCCTCAGCTCGGCTCTGGCCACCCGCGGTGTCTCCGCACTGACCCTGGTCGGGGGCGTTGCCTTGCTGCAGCTCGCCGTGGCGCTCACCGGCCGGTTCCGGCTCGTGCCGCAGCCTCCGCCCCGCCCGGCGGACACCACCTCGCCCGGCCGCCGGCGCATCCCGCTCCCGCGAGCGGCGATCTGGGCTGTCGGGTCGCTCGTCCTCGTCGCGTACGTGCTGGACGCGGCGGTCTCGACCTGGAGCACTGTCTATCTCTCCGACGGGTTGAGGACCTCCGCCGCTGTCGCGCCGGTCGGCTACGCGGCCTACCTGGCGATGGTCCTGCTCGCCAGGCTCGTGACCGACCCGGCCACGCTGCGCTGGGGCCGACGTCGCGTCGGTGTCGGCGCCCTCGTTGTCGGCACGATCGGGTGCGCCCTCGTCGTCGCCGGCCCGGGCGTCGCGGCGACGGTCGCGGGGTTCGCGGTCGCCGGGATCGCCACCGGCGTCCTGGTGCCGATCGCCTTCGAGGCCGCCGGTCTGCTGCTGCCCGCCCGCAGCGACGAGGTCATCGCCCGCGTCAACATCTTCAACTATGCCGGCGCCGTCGCCGGAGCTGTCGTCCCGGGCCTGCTCGGCACCGGTGCCGGCCTCCGGCTCGGGTTCGTGGCACCCGCGCTCGCGCTCCTGCTCGTGCTGTCCCTCGCCCGTCGGCTCCCGACGCATACTTCCGCTTCCCTCAAGCCTCTGCCCGAAGGAGAACCAGCATGACCGACAGCGTCGATCTCGACGTCGTGGTGGTGGGAGCCGGGCTTTCCGGTCTCGCCGCCGCCCGCAGCCTGCAGCGGTACGGACTGCGCGTGAAGGTGTTCGAGGCGCTCGACAGAGTCGGAGGCCGGGTCGACTCCGCCACCGTCGCCGACGCGCGTGTCGATCTCGGAGGCACCTTCGTCGGTCCCGACCACGACCACATCAACTCCCTCGCCGACGAGGTCGGCGTGGGCCGCTACCTTACGCACGAGGCCGGGGACAACCTGCTGATGTGGCGCAAGGACCGCAAGCGGTACCGCGGGGCCGTACCTCCGATCGGTGCCACCTCGTTGCTGGACCTCGCCCGTATCCGTTCCACCCTGGAGCGGATGAGTCGCAGGATCCCCGTCGGCCGCCCGTTTGACGCCCCCGACGCTGCGGGCCTCGACGCCCAGACGCTCGGCGGCTGGCTCACCGCCAAGCACGCCGGGCAGGGCACCCAAGACCTGATGGCGGTGGTGTGCAAGACCTCGTGGGGCTGCGAACCCTCGGAGATCTCACTGCTGCACGTGCTGCACTACATCGCCCAGGCCGGCGGGCTCGACTCGATGCTAGACACCCGCGACGGCGCCCAGGAGCAGCACTTCGTCGAGGGCTCGCACGAGGTCGCGGTCCGCGTCGCCGACGGACTGGGTGCGGACACCGTCCGCCTGGGGTCGCCGGTCCTGCGGATCGACTGGAGCGACGACGCCGTGACCGTCCACACCGACGACGGCCCCACCACCGCACGGCGCGTCATCGTCGCGGTGCCGCCGGCCATGCGACGCCGGATCCGGTTCGTCCCCGAACTCCCCGCCGCGCACCGGCGCCTCTCACAGCGCTGGTCGCCCGGCGTCCTGTCCAAGATCTACGCCGTCTACGACACGCCGTTCTGGCGCGAACAGGGCCTCAGCGGCATGACGATCTCCGACGAAGGCCCCGTCTTCATCACCTTCGACGCCAGCCCTCCCGACGGCTCCCGCGGCGTCGTCCTCGGCTTCATCGGAGGCGACTACGCACGCGAGTGGGACGCGGTGGACGCCGACGAACGGCGTGTGCGCGCTCTCTCGGCACTCGCGGACCTCTTCGGTGAACGCGCACTGCAACCACGCGGCTACACCGACCAGCGGTGGGGCGAGGAGGACTGGCTCGGCGGCGGGCCCACGGCGGCACCGGGCCCCGGAGCGGTCGCCTCGTTGCACGCCCGGCTGGCGGAGCCGGTCGGCCCCATCCACTGGGCCGGCACCGAGACCGCGCGACGCTGGGCCGGATTCATGGACGGCGCCGTCGCGGCCGGCGAGCGCGCCGCGCGCAAGACGGCCATCGAACTCACCGCCACCACGCACGACGAGAAGGCAAGCCGATGACCTGGAGCACCCACCACAGCCAGCTGACCACCGCCACCGCCCCCCAGCTGTGGGAGCGATGGACGAACGCCGCCCTGTGGCAGCTCGACGACCCCGGCGTCGCCTGGGCCCAGATCGACGGCCCCCTCACCGTCGGAACCACCGGAGTCGTCAAGGACCACGGCGCCCCGGCCCAGAAGATCGAGTTCACCCGCGTCGAACACGAACGCGCCATGGACTTCGTCATCCGGCTGCCACTGGCCACCCTGACCATCACCCACGACATGGAGCCCGTCGGCGAGGGCATGCGCGCCACCCACGGCGTCGTCCTCGACGGCCCCCTGCACCGCCTCTACGCCGTGTTGCTCGGCAGGAAACTCGCACGCCGGCTCCCCCTCGTGGTCCGCAACGTGACGGCCGGTGCCCTGACGCACTGAACCGTCCGCACAAGCCCCCGACAGCCGTCACCCCATGCAACGGCAAGAAGCAACGGCACAAGAACGGACACGGTGACCACGCAGTGGACGACACGACCGAACGGAAGACCCGGCAAGCTCTCGTCGACGCGAGCCGGCACCTCCACGACACCGGGCTCGTCACCGGCACATCGGGAAACCTCAGCGTCCGCATCGGTGACCAGGTACTCGTGACGCCGTCCGGAGTCAGCTACCAGACTCTGGAACCCGCCGACATCGCCCGCGTCACACTCGACGGCGACGTCCTCGACGCGGGCGCGACCTCACCCTCCTCGGAAACCCCCCTCCACCTGGGGATCTACCGCACAACCGACGCCGAGGCCATCGTGCACACGCACGCGCCGTGGGCCACCGCCCTCGGCCTGGTGCGCGACGAGCTGCCCAGCGTCCACTACTCCATCCTCCTGCTCGGAGGCCCGGTCCGCGTGGCGCCCTACGCGACCTTCGGCACCCAGGAACTCGCCGACAACGTGCGCCACGCGATGCTCGACCGGAAGGCCGCGCTCATGCGCAACCACGGTGCGGTCGCCAGTGGCGCCACCTTGGCCGAGGCGGTCCACAACGCCGAATCGGTCGAATGGCTCGCATGCCTGTACCTGCGGGCAGCCCACGTCGCAGAGCCGGCGACGCTGACGAGCGAGCAGCTCGAAGACGTATGGCGCCGTGCCACAGCCAGCGGATACCGGCCCTGACCCAACCTCCTGGCGCCGGCGCCACAAGGCACGACGAGGTCGTCGGTACCCACCCCCCGGTGCACACCGAGGAGGAGGTACGCGCGGCCGTCGACCTCGCCCGCACCGAGGCCGCCTGGTGGGCCGGCCTCAGCTTCACGGAGCGCGGGCGGCACCTGACGGCGTGGAAGACCACGATGGTCCGGCGACTGCCCGAGCTCATCGAAACGGTGCACCGCGAGACCGGCAAACCGGTCGGCGACGCGACGCTCGAGGCAGGGCTCGCGATCGAACACATCGCGTGGGCTGCCGGACACGCGCGGAGGGTACTCGGTCGGCGCAGGGTGTCCGCCGGCCTGCTGATGGTCAATCAGTCCGCGTCGACCGGTGCTCCCATGATCTCCAGCGGTGCGGTCAGCGGGTCGGACCGTGCACGCACACCATCCACCACGACGCCGACCCGTACGGTGTGCGCACCAGGACGGTGCCTCTGGGCCGGTCGGTCACGTCCTGACTGCCGGGGACGTCGCCGAGTTCGACACCCGCACCCCACACGGCGTGGCGAACGCCGGCCCCGGCCAACCGGTCGAGTACCTGATCATGTTGGGCCCCAGGGCGAACGCCTACGACCGTGCACCCCTCCAGCCGCTGGCCGCAAAAACCGCCAGCCCCAGCGCGACCCAGGCCGGCCACGAAGAACAGCCACAGGCTCTACAACCCGCCCCAACACCAGCGACACCACAACCTGCACCCAGGCCCACGGCCCAGGGCCGCCCAGAACCCTGGAACTCGTCTCGGCGTCGCTCGAATCAGCGGCCGCCGAAAAGCACCCTCGAGCCCATGAATTCGGGCCCATGACCAAGCACGGAAACTCCATCCCAACGCCGTTCAGCGCGGACAGCCCTCAGCCGATCCGAGCCCTCTCCCTTCCTGGCCGATGCGCCCCGTATGCAAACGGTGGTGGATCGGACCCTCGGTGGCCTTGAGCGGACATCCCGGGGCGTCGGTGCGAGCTGCGACGATGTCGGCCGCGATCGACACAGCGGTCTCCTCCGGCGTGGTCGCCCCGATGTCCAGACCGATGGGCGAATGAAGCCGGAGCAGGTCGTCGTCCGTCAGTCCGGTGGCGCGAAGGGCTTCCAGTCGCTGCGCATGAGTCCTGCGTGACCCCATGGCCCCGACGTACGCGAGGGGCAGACGCAGGGCCGACTCCAGCAGCGGGAGGTCGAACTTGGCGTCGTGGGTGAGGACGCAGACGACGGTACGTTCGTCCAGTGCCCCGGCGTCGGCCAGGGAACGCAGGTGGCGGTGCGGCCAGTCGACCATGACCTCGTCGGCGTCGGGAAAGCGCTCGCGGGTGGCGAAGACCTCACGGGCGTCGCAGACGGTGACGTGATAGCCGAGGAAGCCGCCGATGCGCGCGACGGCGGCGGCGAAGTCGATCGCGCCATAGACCAGCATGCGCGGTGGCGCCGCGTACACGGCGGTGAAGAGGGTCACTTCGCCCGGTGCGGCGGGGTCGCAGCCGCCGTCGGCGGCGAAACGGTGGGTGCCTCCCGCGCCTCGGGCGAGCAGCGCCCGGCCGAGGCGGTCCGCGTCCGGATGGGCCGGCGGGTCGCCCACCGCGCCGGAGGCGGTGAGGGCTCTTGCCGAGCCCAGCTCGTCTCCGGGGCTTTCCACGACGGTGGCCAGTGCGACGGCCCGGCCTTCGGCGAGGGCGGCAAGGACGCAGCGGACTGCTTCCCGGGATGCGTCGTCCGTGACGCGCCGCACCACGACATCGATGACCCCGCCGCAGGACAGCCCGACCGCGAACGCGTCGGTGTCGCTGTAGCCGAAGGAGATCCGTTGCGGGACCCCCGTTTCCAGCACCTCCAGGGCAAGGTCGTACACCGCGCCTTCGACGCAGCCGCCGGAGAGACTGCCGAGGACCCGTCCGCCGGCGTCGACCGCGACACAGGTGCCCGGCGGCCGTGGCGCGCTGCCCGTCACCTCGACGACGGTGGCGAGCGCGAAGGGACGGCCGTCCGCGCACCACTCCTCCAGCTCCGCGGCGATGTCGATCATCCGCTCCTCGTCACATGGTCCAGTCAGGTCAGCTGGGTGAGCGTCACCCTGTTGCGCAGTTCCCCCAGCCCACTGACCCGGGTGACGACCACGTCCCCGTGGCCCAGGAAGATCTGCGGTTCACGCGCGTTGCCGATGCCGCTCGGCGTGCCGGTGAGGACGACGTCCCCGGCGCGCAGGGTCATGCCGTGGCTGAGTTCGGCGATGATGCGGGGAATGGAGAAGGCCATCTGGGCACTGGAGGCGTCCTGCAGGAGCCGCCCGTTGAGCTCGCACTGCACCTGGAGACCGCCGATGTCGTCGATCTCGTCGCTGGTGGTCAGCCACGGACCCAGCGGCATGGTCGCGTCGATGCTCTTGCCCTTGAGCCACTGGCCGCCGTGCGCCCGCTGGAGGTCGCGCTGGGAGACGTCGTTGGCGACGAGGTAGCCGAAGACATGCTCCAGGGCCTTCTCCTCCGGGATCGACCGCCCGTCGCGGCCGATGACGAGGGCGATCTCGGCCTCGTAGTCCCACTTGGCGGAGACGGCGGGGTCGTAGGCGATGGCGTCCACCGGACCGATGACCGTGTCCGGCCCCTTGGTGAAGAAGGCCGGGTGCTCGGGGCGGGAGGCGGGGTCCTGGCCCTCGCGCTTGCCCTTGGACTCCTCGAAGTGGTCCCAGTAGTTCCAGCCGGTGCACAGGATGTCGCGGTTGAAGCGGTGCAGCGGTGACTCCAGGCGGACCTCGGACAGCGGCCTCGTCTCGGCTCCGCGGAGAGCCGCGCGGGCCGCGTCGAGTGCCGCCGGGCCGCCGCGGACGACGTCGTCGACCGTGCCGAGGGAAGCGGGCAGCAGAGCGACGGTCGCGTCGGCCTCGTTCACGGCCCCGGCCCTGCGGACACCGCCGACGGTGAGGGAAGCGAGTTTCATGACGACCGCCCCTCAGTCCTGGATCGCGGCGATGGCGTTGATCTCGATCAGGTAGTCCTTGTTCACGAACTTCGAGACCTCGACCATCGTGGAAGCGGGCGCCACGCCGGTGAAGTACTGGCGTCGTACGGCGTGGATGGCGTCGAAGTCCTCCATGTTGCGGACGTAGACGTCGACCCGGGCGATGTCGTCGAGCGTGCCGCCCGCCGCCTCGACGGCGGCGCGGAGGTTCTGGCAGACCTGGTGGGTCTGCGCGGTGATGTCGCCGACGCCAGTCACGGTGCCGTCCTTGGCGCGGGCGGTCATACCGGAGACGAACAGCAGCCGGCCGCGGGCCTCGGCCACGTCGCCTGGGCGAAGTGACCGTTGGGGGCGCCGAGTTCGGGGGAGATGATTTCCTGCTTGGGCATGGGTGATCCTTCGGGATGGTCAGCGGGCGTCGTCGGGGCTGGAGTACCAGTCGGGCTGGGTGGGGTAGTGCGGACCGTCATAGACCTCCAGGAGGATCGACTCCTCCTCGGCCAGGGTCGGGCCGTGCAGGCTGCCCTTGGGGTTCCAGTAGAAGGAGCCCTCGGTGAGGGTCAGGCCCGTCGGCACGTACGTGTAGCGGCCCTTGAGGCAGAACATGAACTGGTTGGAGGCGTGCGAGTGCCGCGAGAGTCATGGGTGTGCTCCTGGGGGGCGTTCTCGCCGAGGTCCTTCAGTTCGACCAGTCGGCTGCGGTAGCGGGTGGTGCCGCGGTTGGTGAGCATGTGGACCTCGCCGGGCTCGCGGTACACGACCCCGCCGGACGGCTCGTGCACCAGCCGGGGTTCACCGCCGGCCAGGGCGTCGATGCGGTTGTCGGCCGCTTCGAGCGCGATGACGAGGTAGGGGTTGCGGTGCTGGTGCCAGGGCTGGTTGGCGCCCGGTGCCAGGGTGATCTCCCAGACCCGCACATGGTCGTTCTCGAAGACGATCTCCTGGCCCACAGAGGCCAGCTCGACCTCGGAGCCGTCGGGGGCGGTGACGGTCGTCATGGGGACTCCCAGTGTTTTCGATATTCTGTGATGGCTCGTCAGGTACGGGGCACCGGGCGGCCGGTGATCCGCTCGTACAGCTCGGCCGCGCGGCCTTCGCCGGCCGGGTCGTACGGCACGATGGCCGCCACATGACCGTCCGGCCGCAGCAGGACCAGCGTGTCGTCGCCCACCCCGAAGCGCTGCCGGACCCGCTCCCCCGGGTCGAACAGCGCCCGGTCGCGCAGCCCTGAGTCCTGTGGGGCGTCCCAGCGGCTGACCGCGTAGCTTCGTCGCCGGGCACGCCGAGACCTGGTGGGCCTCCGACGCCCGCCTGGGCGGATACGGCCCCACCTCACCCTGCCGCCTGGTCGTAGCCACCACCGCCCCAGCCAGCCTGCCGGACAAGGCCACCTGGTATCTGGCCACTAACCTGCCCCACCCCGACGCCCCCCACGCCGCGACCAGCCCGCACCCGCCGGCCGACCTCGCCGAGACTCGGCCGGGCCGACTTCCAGGTCCGCTCCGACCTCGCCATCCGCCGCCACCAGACCCTGGTCAACTGTGCCTTCTCCTTCTGCTGGGACCAATGGTTCCCCCCGACGAGGGAGAGGAGGACTGGCCCTGACCCACCGGCCCCAACAGCCCTGCTGGCCCAGGGTCTTACGCGCCATCCGTTCCTGGCTTTCCCCGTCACCCTTAATCGCTGGTGGCGAGCCTGGACGGACAAGGAGCCGCCCTCCGAGTTCCAGGCCCTGATCGACGCCGTCACCACCGGACACGGCATTGACCTCTACCGCCGGATCCAACGAACTGCCCGTAACGGGGCACTGTTCGCGGCGGTCGACCACGGACTTGGAAACACGTACTCCCGGGCGCCCTACTGCTGATGCGTGGCGGAGGAGAGGCCGACGTGCTGGGCGCCGGCGTCGGCCGTCTGCCCCTTGGCGGTATGGGACCAGGAACGCAGCGCAAGGCGGAAGGTCTCCTCGTCCTGCTCGTCGAGTGACGTGTGCAGGACCTCGCCGCCGAACTGGGCCATGCGCGGCAGCGCCTTGTCCGGTGTGGCCTCGGCGATGAGGGCGATCACGGCTGCGCCGCCGGGAATCAGACGCTGACCGAGCTTCTTGATGAACTCGGTCTGGTCCTCGTCCCGGGAGTTGGCGCCGATGACGCCACCTGTGGCCGCCCCGATGGCGGCGCCGAGGAGCGGCTGCAGGAGCAGCATCCCGATGATGCCGCCCCACAGGGCGCCGTCCACTGCGCCGGCGGCGGCGGGGCTGAGCCGGCCGTGGAGCTTCACCTCTCCCTCGTCGTCACGGGTCACCAAGACCGCGTCGACGACGTGAACCGTGTGCTCGGTGTCCAGTTGGCGCAGTTCGACCAGCGCCGCCTCGGCGACGTCCTGGTTCGGGTACGCGACGGCGATCATGTCGGTCATCAGTCTCTCCTTCGGATTCCAGAAAAGTACGAGGTGGCGCAGGCGAAGCGGTGGGCTGCTGTCGCGGGCTCTCCGGCCCCCGATAGGACAATCATCGACTCAATCGACTGTCTCAGTCAACTGAACAAGTCGATAGTTCCAGTCGCGTGCTTGGCGGTGCTGGCGCATCGATGCGGCGGCAAGACAGGGGGTCCCCAGGCCGACCTCGAAGACCGTCGACCGGCTGCCGATGCCGCTGCGGCGATCACCACGATGGGCGCGACCGCGACCCTCTGTGACCCGGACAGAGGTCAGCATCACCTCCGGCGCCGGCATCGTGCGCATCCGGGTCACCGACACGGGCGCCCCGGCCGGAGCAGCCGATCCGACGAACTCCAGCCGCCGATCGGTGATCTCGGCCATGGACTCGTCGGTATCCGTCAACGGGCCACCATGTACAGCGGCGCCGTCACCATAGGGCCACGGGCCACGGCTGGATCGTGGACGTCGTGCTCGACGTACCGTCCACGCCGGCGCTGCCTATTGCGGGAGGACAGCTGCCATGACCACGGCGCCGATCATCGACGGCCAGCCCCTGCGCGCCGAAGCCTGCGGGCGGTACCGGCGGAGTCGTCAGCACCGATGCCGCCCTGAAATTCCTTGTCGCGGCCGTCCACGCCGTAGCGGCAGGTGATTCCGTCATACTGCCGAGAGTGGCAGGGGCCGATGTCAGCACACCGAGATCGGCGCCCGAGCCAAGGTGCCCTTGCGCCCGTCTCTACAGACCGGTCCGCGAGGCCGACCTCGATCGTCGCATTCCCCGGATCCCAGGTGATTCAATAGTCACTTCCATAGGATGAAAGTCGTGGCGCCCGGTCCGACGGCGCCGCACCAGTGCCCTGGTCCGCACCAGAAAGCGAGACGTGAGTGCCGCAGCGCAAGGACACGACGGCCGAGACGACCGGCTCGGGCGACAGCGCATCCGCTCCGGCCAAGCGCAGCTACCAGGTCGAAGCGTTGGCCAAGGGTCTGCGGATGCTGGGGCTGTTCTCCGAGCAGCGGCCGACCATGAAGCTCACTGACATGTCCGCCGAGACCGGAGTCCCGTTGCCGACCGCGTTCCGAATGGCGGCCACCCTGGTGACCGAGGGATTCCTCGAGCAGCTCCCGGACGGTGCGTACCGGCCGGCTCCCAAAGTACTCACCCTCGGCTTTTCCGCGCTGCGCGGCCTGGACCTCGTACAGCTGGCGGACGGTCCGCTGCGCAGGCTGGCCGCTGCGACGGGGCAGACCGTCAACCTGGGGGTCCTGTCGGACGACTCTGTGCTGTATCTGGTGCGGCTGCGCAACAACGACCTCGTGACGGCGAACATCCAGGTGGGTTCGAGGCTTCCCGCGGTCCGTACCTCCATGGGCAAGCTGCTGCTGAGCCAGCTGAACGACGGCGAGTTGCAGGCCCGGCTGCCCCCCGAGTCCTTCGCCGGACCGACGGGCCCGAACGCGTCCCGGTCTCTGGAGGAGCTGCGGCCGGTGCTCGCGGAGATCCGCCGCCAGGGCTGGGCGGTTCAGGACGAGGAACTCGCCTACGGACTGCGTTCGGTGGCCGCACCGGTGCGGGACGCGTCGGGCACCACCGTCGCGGCCGTCAACATCGCCGTACCCGCCATGGAGTTCCCGACCACCCGGCTGGTCAAGGAGTTGCGCCCGCAGGTCGAGGACGCCTGCGCGGAGATCTCCCGGCTGCTGGGCGGCAGGTGACCAGTACGGGCCCGGGCCCCGCGCCGGCCGGCCGGACCCGCACCTACCGCGGCCTCCCGCCGGCCGTCCGAACTGGCGCCGCGGTGCTTTTGCCGAGGAGCGCCTCGACTAGTTCGAGAGCTCCTCGAGGGAGGTCTGGCGGGTCTCGATACCGAGCGCGCCTGGACGGCCAGTCCGACGACCAGGCACGCGGTGAAGAGGCCGAAGACCCCCGCGACACCTGCCTCGCTGTCCAGAATCCAGCCGATCACGGTGGGTGCCGCGACCGCTCCGAAGCCACGCAGCGAGCTGGCGCTCATCACACCCCAGGCACGCATGCGGGTCGGATAGAGCTCGGTCGTGTAGGCGTAGACGAGGGGGTCGATGCCACTGACGCCGACCAGCATGATCCCACCGGCGATGAGCAGGGCGGGCCAGGTATGGAGGTTGCCCGTCGCCGCCAGCACCGTGGCGAGTACGGCACCCACCAGTGCTGTCGCATAGCCGATGAGGAACCAGCGGCGGCGCCCTGTCCGGTCCACGGTGTTGCCGACCAGGATGATCACGCCGATCGCGGCCAGCGTGACGACGGCACTCAGCAGACTGGCCGTCGACGGCGCGACGCCGGCGGTCTTGATGTAGAGGCTGGGCATCCAGGATGTCGCGCCGAGCAGCACGAAGAAGACGGTGAACCACAGCACCCAGACCATCAGGGTGCGCCGTCGGTAGTCCGCGGAGAACAGCTCGGCCAGCCTCGTGGAGCGCAGGTCCGCCTGCGGCACCGCGACATCGGCGGTGGCCGACTGCTCCACACGACTCTGACCGGGTACGACACCAGCCGCCTTTTCCATCGACGCGACCACGGCCTCGGCCTGCGCCAGCTGGCCGCGGCGAATCAGCACGCGCGGTGACTCGGGCAGAGTGCGCCAGGCCACGAGGGCCACAAGGAGAGGCGCGCCGCCGATGGCGAAGAGCAGTCGCCAGGCGTTCTCGTCGGCGAACGTCGCCAGCAGCACCGCCGCGGTCAGTGAGGTCATGAGATTGCCCAGCGGCGAGGCGAGCTTGTACAGCACGGTGACGCGGCCGCGTTGCCTGGCCGCGACGAACTCGCCGAGCATCGCGGAGGCCACCGGGGCTTCCGCCCCCAGGCCGAAGCCCTGGATGAGCCTGATGGCGCCCAGGCTGTCGCTGCTCCAGGAAAACACGGAGATGAGCGCGAACACGCCCATGACGACGAGCGAGGCGAGGAACACCGGACGACGCCCGATCCGCTCACTGACGAGCCCGAAGCCGATCGCACCGAGCGCCTGTCCCAGGAAGCCGGCGCTGACCAGGAGTCCGGCCTCGCTCGAGGTGAGTCCGTAGGTCGCCGACACGGCGCTGAGGACGGCGCCGATCGAGACGATGTCGAATGCGTCGAAGAAGGTTCCGGCTCCGAGCGTGCCCACGATCTTTCCGTGGAACCGGGAGACCGGCACTCGTTCCATGCGGCCGATCAGTTCGGCGGCCTCTTGGGTGGTGCTGGTGCTGTGTGAATTCGTGACAGCCATATGGCAGCTCCTCATTGAGCTCCAGTCGGGGGCTGCTCCAGCTCATACTTTCATTGAATGAAAGTCACTTTTGCAATGATGAAACACAAGCATGCACCCCAGGGGCAGTCAAGACGCCGGACACCGTGGACACCGCACGGGTCAGTCGCTATCGTCCTCCCGTAGGGTGAAACTAGCTTTTACTCAGCGAAATTCGGAGGCGTTCGATGGGATGGCTGGGCCTGGACGGCAGAAGTGCTTTGGTGTTCGGAGCAGGCGGCCTCGGTGCGGCCTGCGCCCGAGGGCTGGCCCATACCGGTGCGCGCGTCGTGGTGGTGGACGTGGACGAGACCCGCCTCAAGGCACTGCGGGAGGATCCCGGGTCGGCGAACGCGGAGATCCGGACACTGGTCGCCGACGTCACCACCCCGGAGTCCTGCGACGAGGCCGTGGCCGCCGCCGCCCGCCTGCTCGGCGGACTGGACGTACTGATCCACGCGGTCGGCACGAACGACCGGCGGCCGGTACTGGACACTCCCGACGCGGTCTGGGAGCAGATCCTCACCCTGAACCTCTCCAGCGCCTTCTGGATCGGCAGGGCGGCCGGGCGGATCATGCGCGAGGCCGGACAGGGCCGCATGGTGTTCTTCTCATCGGTCTCCTCCAAGCTCGCCCATCGACACCACGCCCCGTACGCGGCGACGAAGGGTGGCCTCGACCAGCTGGTCAAGGTCATGGCGCGGGAGTGGGCCGACGGCGGAGTGACGGTCAACGCGGTAGCGCCGGGATACACGGAGACCGAGCTGACCCGCGCCTACCTCGACAAGCCCGGGATGCGCGAGGAGTTGGTCGGCCTGGTGCCCGCCGGACGCCTCGGCACCCCGGAGGACGTGGTGGGGGCCGCGCTCTTCCTCGCCTCGGAGCGCGCCTCGTTCGTGACGGGCCAGGTGCTCTACGTGGACGGCGGCCGCACGCTCGTCTGACCGGCTCCTCGACGACCGCCATGCAATCGCGAGACCTCGCCGCAGGCGCTCTGCAGGACCGGGCACAGCTCTGCGACGAGGCGTTCCACGGGCAACCCCCGTGCCGGAGCAGCCATTCCGACGGCGTCCGTGACAGGCGCCGCCACGGAGCGCAGGCCATAGGCGAGCTCCTCGCCCTGCGCCACCCAGCCCCGCCGACGGATCCCCGCCAGTGCATCGCGTAGTTCGTCCAGCGGCCCGATGGCGTTGGGGCCGGCCGCCCCGGCGAAGGGCCGCTCGCTCAGGCACCGCTCCAACTCGGCGTCGTCGAGGCTGGGGAGGAGCATCTTGCCGATCGAGATGGTGACCGCCGCAAGGCGCGATCCCACCTGGATATTGGCGGTGACCAGGTCGCCGTTGCGCAGCCGGACGAGACGGAGAACGCGGTCGTCGGGCAGCGTCCCCATGTTCGCCGTCAGGCGGTCGCTTCGGCCAGGCGGCGCAGGGGACCTTCCGCCAGCTGCACCAGACCGAGGCCGCGCAGCGCGGAGAGACCGAGGGTCAGGACCTTGGGGGCGGGATGGCATGAGCCGTCGAGCAGTCACTCAAGGAACCCCTCGGTTATCAGCGTGGCGGCGAGACGGAACTCCGTCGGCAGCTCGCTTTCTGCTGACGGAGTTGGGGTCCGGGACACGGGCCTGCCAATTCTCACTTTCCGGAAGCATGACTTTCGTCATGCGAAACCTTCTTTTGCGTAGCGAATCCAGACGTTAGGGTGAGGACAGATCGATGAAACGGCCGAAGGAGTGCTGATGAGGGCTCGACTGGCCGGGCTGCTGCCCGGAGAACTCGACGGGCAGCAGACGGAGGTCTACCAGGCCATCACGGGCGGACGCCGCGCGGCGGGACCACAGTCGTTCGCCCTGGCCGACGCGGACGGCCGTCTGCGCGGCCCGTTCAACGCGATGCTCCTGAGCCCCCCGGTGGGTCACGCCGTGCAGGCCGTGGGCAGCGCCGTGCGCTACGACAGCGTCCTGACCGACCGGGTGCGCGAGATGGCCATCCTCGCCGTCGCTGCCCACTGGAACAGTGACTTCGAGCGCGAAGCCCACGAGGCCGTGGGGCGCACGTGCGGACTGAGCGACCGCGTGATGGCCGCACTGCGCGTCGGAGCCGTACCCCCTCTCACGGATCCGACCGAGCAGACCGCACTGCGGATCACACAAGCCCTCATCCTCACCGGGGAACTGACCGACGAGGAGTACGACGACGCCGTACGGACGCTGGGCTCGCGCGGCCTCTTCGAGCTCACCACGCTGGTCGGGTACTACGGCCTGCTCGCCCTCCAGCTGCGCGTCTTCGCCGGCGAAGGACCGTCGGCCGACCAGACGGCCGCAGAACTGCCATCCCTACCCACCACCACCCTTCACCCATCACCATCGGACAGGCGGAACACATGAAGCTGGTCACCTTCGACGAAGGACGCGTCGGCAGGCTGGAGCTGGAGGAGCAGCTCGTCCTCCCTCTGGAGGTCGGCTCAACACGCGAGTACTTCGAGCTCGACGGCAAGGTCTCGGAGACCGGCGAGCGCATCGCCCTCGACGACGTCAAGCTGCGGGCGCCGATCGTGCCGAAGAAGTTCTTCCACACTTCCGGCAACTTCCGTGAGCACGAGGACGAGTCGAAGAACGTCGACTGGTCGCACCCCATGCACAAGGGCATCGTCTTCTTCCAGAACGTCGACGCGATCGTCGGCCCGGACGAGCCGGTCATCTACCCCGAGCACCTCACCACCGAACTGGACTACGAGCTGGAGATCGCGGTCGTCATCGGCAAGCCCGGCAAGTTCTTCGGCGTGGACGACGCCCCCGACCACATCGCCGGATACGTCGTCTTCAACGACATCACCGCCCGCGACATCCAGCGCCGCGAGATGGAGTCCGGGGTCTTCTCCTTCTGCAAGGCCATCGACACCTTCTGCCCCGTCGGCCCCTACATCGTCACCGCCGACGAGATCCCCGACGCACAGAACCTCGGCATGGAACTGCGCGTCAACGGCAAGGTCCGCCAGAAGTCCAACACCAGCCGGATGTCCGTCTCCATCCCGCACCTGGTCGCCTACCACTCCCCGCAGGGCTACAGCGCCGGCGACCTGATCACCACCGGCACCGTCCAGGGCGTCGCGGGCTTCAGCGGCGACCCCGACATGTACCTCAAGCCGGGTGACGTCATCGAGGCCGAGGTGGAGCGCCTCGGCGTCCTGCGCAACCGCATCGTCAGCTGGGAAGAGGGCCACGGCACCCCCGTACCGCAGAAGGTGGACTGGTGAGGCTCGCGGTACTCGACGGACGCGCTGTCCTGGTCGAGGGAAGCTGGGCGGCCGACATCGCCACGGCGTCGCAGGCACGGTTCTCGTCCGACCCGATGGCGCTGTTCGACAGCTGGCAGGAGCTGCGGGAATGGGCCGGCGGCCTGTCCCGTGACGCATACGGGCTGCCCGTCGCCCCCGACGCGCTCGGCGCTCCCGTGCCACGCCCTCGTCAGGTGTTCGCCGTCGCCCTCAACTACCCGCCCCACGCGGCGGAGGCCGGTTACACGCCGCCGGACGAACCTCTGGTCTTCACCAAGTTCCCGACGTGCATCACCGGCCCCGAGGTCACGGTCGAACTGCCCCCGGGCAAGGTCGACTGGGAGGTCGAGCTGGTCGCGGTGATCGGCGCACACACCCACCGTGTGTCCGAGGACCGTGCCTGGGAGAGCGTCGCGGGGCTGACGGTCGGGCAGGACCTATCCGAGCGAGTCGTCCAGCTGGCCGGGAAGCCGGCCCAGTTCAGCCTGGGGAAGTCCTTCCCCGGGTTCGGGCCGACGGGACCGGTTCTCGTCACCCCGGACGAGTTCGACGATCCGGACGATCTGGAGATCACGGGCCTGCTCAACGGCGAGGTCGTCCAGCACGACCGCACCAAGTCGATGATCTTCCCGGTTCCCGAGCTGATCGCGAGGCTCTCGGCCATCGTGCCCCTGCTGCCGGGTGACCTCGTCTTCACGGGCACACCCGCCGGTGTCGGCAACCGGATGAACCCTCCGCGTTACCTCACCGTAGGCGACGAACTGGTCAGCCGGATCCCGGGGATCGGCGAGATCCGTCAGCGGTTCTCCGCACCGACCGCCTGACCCGCACGACGAAGAGAGGGAGCCGGCCCGTCACGGGCCGGCTCCCTCTCTTCATGCCAGTTGACAGCAGGCGGTCAGAGCGTCTTGAGGAAGGCCTCGATGGCCTCCTCGGCCACCTCTGCGTCCTGGTCGGAGCGCCCTCCGGAGACGCCGAGAGCGCCCACGCACACTGCGGGGCGACCGTCCCGCGCGGGCACCCACACCGGGACACCGCCCTCGACGGCGATCCCGCCGAACATCTCCGGCAGACCGAGCAGGCCCGGACGCCCGCCGGATGCCGCGATGTCCTCGAAGTGCTTGCTCGGCTTGCGGAACCCCGCCGCGGTGCGTGCCTTCGCGAGGGCGATGTCGACACCGGCGGGCTGGGTGCCGTCCATGCGGTGAAGGACGACGAGCTGCCCTGAGGCGTCGACCACGGCGACCGCCACGGTGATGCCCGCGCGGTGCGAAGCCGCGACCGTGGCGTCCGCGAGCAGTACGGCGTCGTCCAGGCCGAGCGAGACGATGTGGAGCATGTGGATCCTCAAGTCATGGGAAGGCGGCCACAAGGTGACTGCGGCCGCCGGAGTGCGGATGGCGAGCGGGGTCTGATCACCCCTCCTTGTCGGCTGGTTCTGCGGCATCACCGCCCGCCGACTCACCGAGGTAGCTGGCCGTCAGCAGGTCTCGGCGCGCGGCGAGTTCGGCGCCCGTGCCGGTCAGGACGATGCGGCCGTGGGACATCACATACGCACGGTCCGCGACACCGAGCGCGAGGGCCACATGCTGCTCGACGAAGAGCACCCCCGCGCCCATGTCGCCCGCGGCACGGCTCAGGACCGGCAGCAGCCGCTGCACGATGACCGGTGCCAGGCCGAGGCTCAGCTCGTCCACCAGCAGCAGCTTGGGGCGGGACACCAGGGCCCGCCCGATGGCGAGCATCTGCTGTTCTCCCCCGGAGAGCAGGCCCGCCTTGCGGGCGAGGCACTTGCGGAGTTCGGGCATCAGGTCGAGGATCTCGTCGACGGACGCGCCGCCGCGAGAGCGGGCGAGGGCCATGTGCTCGCGCACGGTGAGCCCGAAGAACAGAGCCCGGCCTTCGGGGACGTAGGACACACCCTCTCGGGCCAGGCGGTGGACGGGTTTGCCGGCGACCGGCTCGCCGTGCACCGTCACGGTGCCCTGCATCGTCTGCACGAGCCCGACGACCGCCGCGAGGGTGGTCGTCTTGCCCGCGCCGTTGGGCCCGAGCAACGCCACGACCTCGCCGGGTGCCACCTCCAAGGTCACCTCGCGCGTGGCGGGCACACCGTTGTATCCGGCCGTGAGCGAGTCCAGTCGCAGGGCGAGCGCATCGGTGAGGGTGCTGGTCATGCCGCGGCCTCGCTTCCCAGGTAGGCGGAGATGACGACGGGGTCCCGACGGATCTCGTCTGCGGGGCCGGAGGCGATCACTCTGCCGAAGTCCAGCACCATGACCTGGTCACAGGTGCTCAGGACGAGCCCCATGTCATGGTCGACGAGGAGTACGCCCACACCGTCGTCGGCGAGCAAGCGGAGCCGGGCGCCGAACTCCTGGCTCTCGTCACTGTCGAGCCCGGCCGCGGGCTCGTCCAGCAGAACCAGGCGTGGCCGGGAGGCGAGCGCCCGCGCGACCCCGACCAACTTCCGTCGGCCCAGGGTGAGTTGGGCAGGATAGCGATCCGCAACCGCTTCCAGGCCGGTGAGTTCGAGGGCCCGTGCCACATCCGATGTGTGGTCGGAGGCTTTCGCACGCCGAGGGGTCAGACTTCCGAGGGCGGCCGCAGCCGTGCGCTCGCGTGCGGTGAGGAGGTTCTCCCGGACGGTCAGGTCGTCGAAGAGTTCCACGGACTGGAAGGTCCGGGTCAGTCCCTGACGGGCACGCCAGTGGGCCGGCCGCCGGGTGATGTCCGTACCGTCGAGGAGAACGCGCCCCGCCGCCGGGCGCGTGTAACCCGTCAGGGCGTCGATCAACGAGGTCTTCCCCGCGCCGTTCGGGCCGATCAGGCCCGTGACCTGGGCCTCGGGGACGGCGAAGGTGACGGCGTCGACCGCGGTCACACCGCCGTACGCGACGGTCAACCCGTCCACGGAGAGCAGCGTCGAGTGCGTCATGAGGTCACCGTCCTGCGCGGGTCGGCTGTCGCCGGTGTGTTGTTGTCGTCGGGGGCCGGCGAGGGTGCATCGGTGTCCTTGGAAGCGGACATCCGGGTGCCGAGACGGCGGACCGCGGCCACCGGCCCCTTGGGACCGAGGAGTTGGCCGGAGACTCCGTCGGGGTTCTGGACGGCCGTCAGGGTCAGGGCGATACCGGCCACCAGCCCCTGGTACTGGCCGATGTGGAACCAGCGGTCCAGCAGACTGACGAAGAGCCCGGCGGGAGCGAACATGACACCGGCCATGGCGGCTCCGGTGATCCGTCCGACGCCGGCCACGTAGACGACGGCCAGCAGGCTGAGCGAGTTGAACACGGCGAACTGCGACGGGGAGACCGTGCCCTGCTGATAGGCGAGGAGACAGCCGCCGATGCCCGCGACGAAGGAGGACAGCGCGAAGGCGGACAGCTTGGCCCGGGAGACGTTGATACCCGCGGCCGCCGCGGCCCGCTCGTTGGAGCGCACGGCCAGGAACATCCGCCCAGGCGCCCCGAGGCGTGTCCGGGCCACCATCCAGCCCGCGAGAACGGCGACGAAAAGGGCGAACGCCCCGAAGATGAGACGTGGATAGTCGTCGCCGCGCGCGATACCGAGGTCGAGACCGAACAGCTGGGGCGAGGGCACGTCCTTGCCGGCCAGGCCACCGGTGAACGACGTCGCGTTGAACACCAGCGCGTCGAGGGTGTAGCCCGCCGCCAGCGTGATGATCGCCAGGTGCACCCCGCGGATACGCAGCGCGGGCAGACCGACGACGATCCCGACCGGGACCGCGCCCACGGCGGCGAGCAGGAAGGACAGCGGAAACGGTACGCCCCACGACAGCGAGAGGTGGCTGAGCAGGAAGGCGCTCATGCCGGCGAGCGACATCTGGGCGAGCGAGACCTGGCCGACGTAGCCGGTGAGCACGACCAGCGACAGACAGATGACGCCGGTGCCGATCGAGTTGATCATCGCGGAGCGCAGCGAGCCCTGAAGGGCGGCGAGCAGGAGCAGGCCGGCGCCGAAGGTCAGTACGGCGGTCAGTGCGGGACGTACCGGCCGGCCCACTGTGGCCGTGCGCAGTTCCGCCAGCTCCCCCCGGGCCGCCAGACGCTTCGTCAGCAGCGGCAGGGCGATCAGGATGGCGAGGAACGGGAGGCCTTGCGCCACGCCCTGCTGGGGGAGCCAGGTCCACACCGTGAGCAGTTTGGTGATCTCCGACTGGGCCATGCCGAGGACGAGACCGGCGGCGGCTGTGACGGCGAAGGACGAGAAGCGGGCCACGAGCGCGACACCCAGGGCGGGGACGATGAAAAGGGTGTACGAGGACGGGTCCAGGGTCGATATCGGCGCGATGAGGATGCCGGCGGCCGCGGCCATGACACTGGCGATCACCCAGTTGACGGCGGCGATGCGATGGGCGGACAGCCCGATCAGCGCCGCGCCCGCGTCGTTCTCCGCGGCGGCACGGGTGGCCAGCCCGAAGGGAGTGAAGCGGTAGACGGCCGCGAGGACCGCCGCGAGCACGACGACGAGGCCGGCGAAGTAGAGCCGGTCCACCGGGAAGGTGACCCCGGCCAGGCTGAGCGTCGAGGTGGGCAGGATCGGGTTCGTGGAGCGGCCCTGGGTGCCGAAGTTGAGGACGGCGATGGCCTGCAGACCGAGCATGACGCCCACCGAGGCGCAGACACGGGTCAGGGGTGCGGCGTGCTGCAGCGGGCGGTATACGACGACGTAGAGCAGCAGGCCGAAAAGGGCGCTGTAGACGAGCGCCGCGGCCATCGCGACCGGCGTGGACAGGCCCGACGAGGAGAAGGTCCACGCGTGCGGCAGGCCGATCCAGGGGAACTGCAGGGTGCCGCGGTCGCGCAGGTCGAGGAAGACATAGGCGCCGAACATCGCGACGGCGCCGTGGCCGAAGTCGACGACTCCGGCGCTTCGGTGCTTGAGAACGAGGCCCAGGGCGAGGATGCCGTAGACGGCACCGGACCCGAGCCCGAGCAGGAGGAACAGGAAGTACGAGGACATGCCACCATCTCCGGTGCGGGGCAGTGCGGTCGACGGACAGGGGCCGGGCATGTGCCCGGCCCTCAGGGGCGTGTCAGCCCGTGAAGTCGGAGCCCGCCGTCACCCACTCGTCGCCGACGGAAGCGGACTTTCCGTTCTTGACCTGGTAGATGCGCTGGTAGGCGTTGCAGACCGCGGTGCTCTTGCCGAGCTGCTTGCCGTCGCAGGTGTACGGGTGCGACAGGAAGTTGTGGTGGTCCGGGCCGGTGCGGAAGGCGGAGAGGATGCTCTGCGTCGTCAGCTTGGAGGGGTCGGTCTTCCTGAGCGCGGCCTGGATGTTCAGGACGGAGCCGAAGCCGGCCAGGGTGCCGGTCGCCCGGACCGTGTCCTTCGCGTACTTGTCCATCACGGCGTTGAACAGCTTCGCGTCCTTGCTGCCGCCGTCCAGGGGTTCGAAGGGCTGGGCCGTGTACAGACCTTCGGCGGCGGCACCGGCGGCCTCGAGCGCCTTGGGTTCTATGCAGGGGCCGATGCCGAGCAGCTTCGCGTGGTTGCCGACGGACTGAAGGGCGCGCAGCGCGTTGGAACAGCCGTTGGGGAGGTTGACGTAGACAGCGTCGGCCCCGCTCTGTACCACGGCCGCGGCCTGTGCGGACAGGTCGGCCGCCGCCGGCGGCACCGCGACTCCCTTCACGCTCTTGGCACCGGCGTTCAGCATGGTGGGCTTGATCACGCCGAGGCCGGTCGACTTGCCCTGGCTGTCGTCGGTGTACATCACCGCGCCCTTGGAGACGCCGAGCTCCTTGACGGCGTACGCGGACAGCGCGGCGTTGTCGCCCTGGGACGTGCTGTAGAACTGCACGGAGTTCTTGCCGGTGTTCTCCGCCGGAGTGAAGGTCATGCCGCCCAGGTAGGCGAGGTTGGCCCGCTCCCACACCTTCATCGCGGCGCCGGCGCCGGTGTCCGCGGCACCCAGGATCGCGACGGGCTTCTGGTCGAGGATCTGGTTGGCGCAGCGGGTGGAGGTGGCCGGCTGTCCGTCCGTGACGCAGCTGACCAGCTTGATGGGGTGGCCGCCGATGCCGCCGAGGTACTCGTTGACGTAGTCGACGGCGGCCTGCTCCCCCTTGAGAACCTCCGGGAACGTGACGGGACCGGACTCCAGGTTGAGGACACCGAAGACCACCGGTGTGCCGCCGGCGGGGTTCTTCTTGCCCAGGATGTCGGCCGAGGCCGCCGCCGAGTCGGTGGAGGTGTCGTCCGAGGACGAGCACGAGGTGAGCAGCATGGTGGCCGCCGCGACGGCCACGAGACTCAGAAATCTGGACTGGGTTCCCACACGAACAGGGGGCATGACGACTCCTCGTTGAGTGCACGTGCGTGGTGGACAAGGCAGGAATGCGAGAAGAAGGAGGAACGGGAACTGCCTCAGCGGACGGGGCGGCGGGTCGCCGCGCCGAAGGCCGGGAACATGGGGTGTGGTTCGAAGCGCACGCGCACGTCGAGCAGTGCGGGCAGCGGACTGGCGAGGGCACGGGCCCAAGCGGGCGCCAACTCGTCCCAGGTCTCTATCCGTTCGCCGTGGCAGCCGAAGCCGCGTGCGACCGCCGCGTAGTCCGTGCCCGCCAGCTCGGTTCCCAGCTCGAATCCCGAATGCTGCTGGCTCGCCCGGATGACGCCCCAGGCTTCGTTGTTGTGGACGACGTGGAGCGCGTGCAGGCCGTAGCGGCGGGCGGTGTCGAGTTCCTGGATGGTGAAGCCGATGGAGCCGTCCCCGGTGATGTGCACGACGGTCCGGTCGGGGTTCAGGGCTGCCAGGGTGTTGGCGTAGGGCAGGCCGAAACCCAGTTGCGCCATCCCCGCCTCGTGGAAACGGGTCCGTGAACTGTGCGTCGGGGTCAGGCTGTTGCTCCAGAAGCTGGTGTGACCGCCGTCGTAGACGACCAGGCTCTCCTCCGGAATCAGCTCCCCGAGCGCCTTCGCCAGGGCCGCCGGATGCATGACCGGACCGGTGTCCGCTGCGAGTTTGTCGAGTTCGGTCAGGTGTGCCTCGTACTCCTCTCGCAGACTGGCCAGCCAGTCGGTCCTGGCGGAGGACGCGGCCGAATCCTCTTGCACGTCGTGGCATTGAGTCAGTGCGTCGCCGAGTTGCGCCAGCACCGCGGTGGCGTCTCCCACCAGCCCGATGGACACGGGTCGAGCGTGTCCGATGACCGAGGGCTCGATGTCCACCTGGATCAGCCGCTGCTCCGGTTCACCCCGTACGACCGGAGCGCCGTCCTGCCACAGCCACGAGGAGAACCGGCATCCGATCGCGAGGACCAGGTCCGCCTCACGCATCGCCCGGATGACGGCAGGCCCGCCGATGACTCCGCCATGTCCGACGAACGCCGGATCCTCGGTGGCGACGACGCCGATACCCGACTGTGTCGTGGTGGCGGCGGCACCCAATTGCGTGACAAGCCGGCGGAATGGGGCGTCAGCTCCCACGGCACCGCCGCCGGCGATCACCAACGGGCGCCGGGAGCGCGCGAGCAGTGCGGCCGCATCGGCGACCGCCACCGGATCGGCGACCGCCGGCCGTGGGGAGACGAAAGCCGCACGCGTGACGGCCGACTCGTCCGCGCCGAAGTCGACCGACGCGGCCAGCACGTCCCGCGGGATGTCCAGGTGGACCGGCCCCGGGGTACCCGTCAGCGCGTGCCGCAAGGCGGTCCCGAAAGCCTCCGGAAGACGGCGGGCGTCGCGGACCTGGGTGTTCCACTTGGTCAGCGGCCGCAGCGCGTCGACCGCGTCGAGTTGCATCAGCGCGCCGCGCCCCGGAGAAGTGTCGGCGGAGTGACCGCTGACGGTGATCGCGACCAGCGCGAGGTTGTTGGCCCTGGCGCTGCCGAGCCCGGCCATCAGGTTGTGCGTGCCCGGGCCCTGCTCCGCAATACAGACCGCGGGGACCCCGGTGGCCTGGTAGACGGCGGTGGCCATCAGGGCCCCGGCGGCCTCATGGCGGGTACCGATGTAACGAAGCTCCGGGTGCTCCCCGATCGCGCGCAGCAGCGGTCCGAGGGCGCCGCCCGCGACACCGTGGATGTGGTGGATCCCGGCGCTGCTCATCAGGTTGGCCAGCACATGACCTGCGTCGATCGGCATGGGGTGCTCCTCATCCCGGATCGTTGCTGCGTGTGCAGGTCGAGTGCCCCGGGCTCAGGTGGATCGGGTTTCGCTGGGAAGAGAACATCCAGCAACTTTCATTGAGAGAAAGCGCCTTTCGCAGTTGCGTGGGGGACAGTAAACCGCAGGTGTCCGCACGTGTCTACGGCCTCTTCGGGGTAACCCTGGCGAAGCGCGCCGGAAACGACTTCTCGGGGCACGACAACCCGCAGACGGCCGCGCTCCTCCAGGAGTGCGGCCGTCAGATGTTGCCGTCCGTGGGCTGGTCAGGTCTCTCTGTCTGGGCGGACGATCGCGTCGGAGTCGAGCCGGCCGCCGGCGGTGAGGAGGACGGTGGCCACGACTGCGGCCGCGAGTGCGGTGTCGCGGGTTCTTCCTGTCGAAAGCGGCACGGCGGACTCCCGTGTGGGCGGGTGAAGTGAAGTGATGTGCGGGACCACCCCGGGCCGGTCCGTCGGCCCGGGGCGTCGGGCTCAGCCGCGCGGGCTGCCGGCCTGGTCGATCTGGACCAGCAGGCCGCTGAAGTCGCGCACCAGGACGCTCTGGGTGCCACGCGCCACCGACGCGTGGCCGTGCGGTGTCACGATCGTGACACCGGCCGCCTTCAGACGGGCGACCAGGCGCGGAAGGTCGGTGGTCGAGATCTCGTAGGAGGGTGCGCCCGGGTCGGTCCGGGCGGGCCGGAAGTCCGTACGGGCCAGGTCGTCGTACTCGAAGAACTCGCAGCGCACCTCGGGCGCGCAGTTGCCGGTGGCCGCGGCCCAGGTGGAGCCGTGGGTGATGCCGAACATGTCCGCGAGGAAGTCCGCCATGACCGGGTGCTCGTAGGGGCCCACCAGCCAGGAGAAGCCCGGATCGATATCGAAACCCAGCAGGTCGCGGTAGAACGCCAGGGAGGCGGTGTCGCTCTTGGCCACGAAGTCGATCTGGCCCCGGATCACGTAACGCATGCCCGGGCCGTCGGTGACCGCGGGCGGGTCGACCGTGAACCAGTCGTCGGGACCGGACCGCTGCACCACCTCGACGGGCATGCGGTCGGGGTCACGGACCCAGGTGGTGATCGTGCCGGTCCCGGTGCCGTCGGGGATCGAGCCGCCCTCGCGCAGGGTCGGGGTGTGGGCGGCGCGCAGTGCCGCGAAGGCGGCCTGGGCGTTCTTCACGCTGAGCGTCAGCTGCATCTGGCCCGGGTCGGCGGGACCCGCCTGTTGCGGGGTCTGGAGCACCCCGCGGTACTGGGTGAAACGCAGGACGAAGGTCTCGTTCGGTACGGCGATGTCGACAGTGCGCGACCGGACGCGGGTGCCGCCGAGCGCGGACTGCGTGGGGTCCGGTGACCACCGGCTGGGTCTGCTCGCGAGTTCGAGGCCCAGGACGCCGTGGTAGAAGCGGATGGTCGCGTCGAGGTCGGCGACGGTCTCCCGGTAGGCGACCGGTGCGTTGACCACGGTAGTGGTGGAGGCGTCGGCGGCTGCCGCGGCGGGTCCGGCCGAGGTGGCGGCTGCCTGGGCCGTGGCGAATGCGGACATGGCCAGAGCCATGGCCGCCGCCATGCGGGTGAGGCGACGCCGGGGGACCCGCTTCCCCGGGCGTCGGGCTGAGGGGATGTACGACGTTCGCGTGCGCATGGTGGCTCCGAGTGTTCGGTGGCGCATCGTCTGAGGTCACCTCACGGTGAAACTGCCTTCTGGGTCGCACTGCTGCCGAACGGCCTCCGGTAAGCGGGAAGCCATCCGTTCCCGTGGGCGGCGGCGGGCCGCCGCCCACCAGGTCAACGGGGGGCGGTCACGTCACGGACGAAGGCCACCGCGGAGGCGAAGACCGGTTCCAGGTCCGTGAGGCCCTGCCACAGATGGTCGGCGCCCTCGACGGGATCGAGCCGGACCTGTACGCCCGCGGCGGCCAGGGCTGCCGCGAGGGCCTCGCTCTGCCCGAAGGGCACCGCGCTGTCGGCGGTTCCGTGCGCGATCAGGAACGGCGGGGCGTCGCGGTGGACGTGACTGATCGGACTCGCCTCACGGGCGAGCTCGGGCACCTTCCGCGCGGGAGCGCCGAGGAGCCGCGCCTCACGGGTGTCCTCGGGGTCGGAGGACAGGCTGTGTTTCGGATCGGCGCCCGCCATGGCCGGCAGGTCCGCGGGGCCGTACCAGTCGACGACCCCGCGCAACGGCCGATCGGTGCGCAGTGCGAGCAGCGCGGCCAGATGGGCCCCGGCGGACTCGCCCCACAGGACGACCCGGTCCGCGTCCAGGCCGAACAGTTCCGGCCGTTCGGTCAGCCAGTCCAGCGCCGCCGCCAGATCCTCCAGGGGCGCTGGGAACAGCGCCTCTCCGCTGAGCCGGTAGTCGACGGAGGCGACGGCGAAACCCTGGATGGCCAGGCGTTCGAACGGCGTCGGCTGCCAGCCCGAGAAGGTCGGCGCGAACATCTTCCGGCTGCCGCGCAGCCAGCCGCCGCCGTGCACGAAGACGATCAGCGGAGCAGGTCCGGGTCCGGCGGACGGCAGATACAGGTCCAGCTGGAGCGGACGGAAGCCGAGCGGCTCGGCGTACACCAGACCTTCGTGGACCCGCACGCCAGTGGCGTGGCCGTCCACTGCCACCTCAGGCACCGATCATGTTGAAGCCGCCGTCGGCGTTGAGGTACACGCCGGTCATGTGGGCGGCGTCGTCGGTGGCAAGGAAGAGAGCCGTGCCCGCGAGTTCGGCCGGGCCCGGGATGCGGCGCATCGGCGTCTTGGCGATCATGTCCTCGCGGCGGCCCGACTTCCAGTCCGCGCGATCGAGGAGCGTCTGGGTCTCGATGAAGCCCGGCGCGAAGGTGTTGACCCGCACGGTGGGGGCGAAGGCCTGGGCGTAGGACTTGGTGATGCCGAGGATGCCGTACTTCGCGGCGGCGTACTGCGGAGCCCGCGCACTGCCGCGCACGATCACCGTCGAGCCGATGTTGACGATGGCGCCGTGACCCTGCTCCAGCATCCGGGCGCCGAACTCATGGACGCAGAGCATGGTCCCCTTGACGTCCACGGCAAGGACGTGGTCGATGGACTCCTCGGTGAGGTCCCGCCAGGACATCTGGTCGCCCGCGACGTCGCCGACGTTGTTGACCAGCACGTCCAGCCCGCCGAAGCGCTCGAAGACCTCGTCGGCCATGCGGATGACGTCGGCGTGGATCGCGATGTCCGCTTGTACGGTGAACGCCTCGCCGCCCACGTCCTTGATGCGGGCAACCGTCTTGTCCGCCCCGGCCGCCGAGCTGCGGTAGTGCACGGCGACCCGGGCACCTTCCTGCGCGGCGCGGACGGCGATCTCGGCGCCGTATCCGGTGCCGGCGCCGGTGACCAGCACGGTGCGACCCTCGAAGCGACGGGGGACGAAAGCGGCGGGGGTCTGCTCAGTCACGGACTTCCCCTTTCTCAGAGATTTTTCATTAAGCGAAAGTTACTTTCACATCAACCGCGGGCTTCAATGTAAACGGCGGCAGCCCCACTGTCCACGGCCACGAGACCTTGACAGCGCCTGCTTGCGAGCAAATACTCACCGCAACCGACAATGTGAAAGCAAGTTTCACTGGACGAAAAACTTGCGTCGGGAACCGACTTGGAGCGTGATGATGCGACGCACTGTCTTCACTGGTGGTCTGGTCTTCGACGGCACGGGCACGGACCCCTTCCCCGGTGAGGTGGTCGTCGAAGACGGGCGGGTTACGCGGGTGACACACGGCTGGTCCCAGGCGCCAGGAGAACAGGACGACATCCTGGTCGACTGCACTGGCAACACCGTCATGCCAGGTCTGATCGAGGCCCACTCCCACCTCACGTTCCCGTCCGCGGTGGGTCATATCGACCCCGGCTTCAACCCGCCCGTGGACGTCTCCTTCTTCCGCCGCGGTGTCACACCCGCCGACCATCTCGCCAGGGCGGAGCGCAATGCCCGCATCCTGCTCGACGCCGGATTCACCACGGCCTACTCGGCCGGCTCGCTCACCGCCGACTCGGTCGAGGTCGAGTTGCGCGAGCGCATCCGCTCCGGGGCCGTCCCCGGACCCCGGCTGCGTGCGGGCAGCTTCGAGCGGGACAACAACCCGCTGCACCACGGAGCGGTCTCCGTGGAGACCGGTCCGCCCGCCGTGCGCAGTTTCATCGCCGAACAGGCCGCCCTCGGCTTCGACAACGTCAAGTTCCTGCTCAGCAACGACGACGTGTTCACCCCGGGCGGCTCGCAGCAGACCCAGTACTCCACCGAAGAGGTGCGCGCCGCACAGGAACAGGCAGCGGAGTCCGGCGTCTGGCTCAACTGCCACGCCCAGTCCGCCGAAGCGGTCAAGCTCGCCGCCCGTCACGGCTTCCGTGCCGTGTACCACTGCACCTACGCGGACGAGGAGGCCCTCGATCTGCTGGAGTCCCGCAAGGACGACGATCTCTATGTCGCCCCCGCCGTCGGCATCGTGTACGCCAACGTGTACGAGGGCGAGGAGTTCGGTATCACCCGCGAGGTCGCCGAGCGGATGGGCCAGCCGCAGTGTCTGGAGACCATGGCCGAGCTCTACCCGCAGATGCGCCGCCGCGGCATTCCCGTGCTTCCCGGCGGTGACTACGGCTTCCCGAACAACCCCATCGGTCGCAACGCCCGCGACCTCGACCTCTTCGTCCGGGTCTTCGGCTACACGCCGGCCGCGGCCCTCTCCGCCGCCACCATGCTCGGCGGCCGGATCATGGGCATGGGTGACGAGCTCGGCCTCCTCGCCCCCGGATACCTCGCGGACCTGCTGGTCGTCCGCGGCAACCCCGTGCAGGACGTCACCCTTCTCGAAGACCGGGACAACCTGCTCGCGATCGTCCAGGAGGGCCGCTTCCACAAGGCCGACCCGGCGCTCAAACTCGCCGGCACGCACACCGCCGCCTGATCCGAAGGCGGCCTCGCCACACCGGGCCTCGGGCTCCCCAGCCGGGCGGGAACTCCTTCCCGCCCGGCTGCGTTCGTCAACGCCCGCTGCGCCCCATCTCCGAAGCTCACCCTCGTTGTTGACGTCGCCGGGACGACCAACGGCGTAGCCGAGGAGATCCCCGGACGGGCCGTTTCTGGGAGCGCCCGGGCCGGCCGAAGCCGCACCGGACGCTGCAGGTCATGCGGCACCCCCTCGACGCAATGCCTGACTCTGACGCCCGAGTGGTACCGCGGTACCACTCGGGCGTCGAAGATTCGCCCGCAGTCCCACAGTTCTGCGCCGCGGCGCCCGTAGCGTCGCATTCAGACGCCGCGGCGCATCCGCGGCTGAGTTCGAGGAAGGGAAGGCCCACACCCATGATCGAAGTGCGTGAGCTGACGAAGCGCTACGGCGACAAGACGGTCGTCGACAACCTGAGCTTCACCGTCAAGCCCGGTGAGGTGACCGGCTTCCTCGGCCCCAACGGTGCGGGCAAGTCCACGACCATGCGCATGGTCGTAGGCCTGGACGCCCCCACCAAGGGCTCCGTCACCGTCAACGGCAAGGTCTATGCCAAACACGCCGCGCCGCTGCACGAGATCGGCACTCTGCTGGAGGCCAAGTCCGTCCACCCCGGGCGGAGCGCGTTCAGCCATCTGACGACCCTTGCCCACACCCACGGCATCCCGCGCAAGCGAGTCGACGAGGTCATCGAGCTGGCGGGTCTGACCAGCGTGGCCGGCAAGCGGGTCGGCGCCTTCTCCCTCGGCATGGGGCAGCGCCTCGGCATCGCCTCGGCCCTCCTGGGCGACCCGGCGATCATCATGCTCGACGAACCCGTCAACGGCCTCGACCCCGAGGGCGTCCTCTGGGTCCGCAACCTTCTCCGCAGCCTGGCCGACGAAGGCCGCGCCGTCATGCTCTCCTCCCACCTGATGAGCGAGACCGCCCTCATCGCCGACCACCTGGTGATCATCGGACGCGGCCGCCTCCTCGCCGACACCACTGTCGACGACTTCACCCGGCAGGCCGGAGGCGGAGGCGTGAAGGTGGCCACCGCCGAGGCCGCGAGGCTGCGCGCGCTGCTCGCCGGCCCGGACGTCACCATCAGCTCCGCGTCCGCCGAGGAACTCCTGGTCGCCGGACGCAGCGCCCACGAGATCGGAGCGATTGCCGCCCAGCACGGGGTGGCCCTCTACGAACTCACCCCGCAGGCCGTCTCCCTGGAAACGGCCTTCATGGACCTCACCCGCGATGTCGTCGAGTACCAGAGCGCCTCGGCCGACGCCGCTGCACGAAAGGCCGCCTGATGCCCACCCTCACACACCGCCGCGCCGACAAGAGCCAGAACCTTTCCGCGGCACCCGAGCCCGGGACGGCCGTCCCCCCGACGAAGTACAAGGTGACCGGCATCCGGGTGCTGCGCTCTGAGTGGGGCAAGTTCTGGTCGCTGCGCTCCAGTTGGATCACCCTCGGCGTCGCCGTGTTCCTGCTCGTCCTCTTCGGCACGGTCGCCGCCTACACCTACAGCTCCGACGGCGCCGCGCCCGGCGGCCCGCCCGGCGGCTCGTCCTCCGACAGCGACGCGGTCAGCCTGGCCCTCACCGGGGTGTCCCTCGCGCAACTGGCCATCGGCGTGCTCGGCGTCCTCCTCGCCGCGGGCGAGTACAGCACCGGCATGATCCGCTCGACCCTGGCCGCCGTACCGCGCCGGCTGCCGGTGCTGTTCTCCAAGGCCGCCGTGATCGGCCCGGTCGCCCTGGTCCTCACCACGGTCGGCGCGCTGGCCGCGTTCCAACTGGGCGTCCCGGGTCTGGACGACGAGAAGATCTCCCTGTCGCTGTCCGACGACGGTGTGCTCCGCAGCCTGCTCGGCGCCGGCGTCTACCTCGGCCTCGTCGCCGTCTTCGGCGTCGCCCTCGGCATGCTGCTGCGCTCCTCCGCCGGAGCCATCGCCGCCCTGGTCGGCATCCTGCTCATCCTCCCCGGGCTCGCCTCCCTCCTCCCCGACTCCTGGTACGACACCCTCAACCCCTACTTCCCCAGCAACGCCGGCTCCGCCGTCTACGCCCTCCACGACTCCTCCGACTCGCTCTCCCCCGGCACCGGACTCGCGGTCTTCGTCGGCTGGGTCGCCCTGACCCTCGCCCTCGCTGCCTACCGGCTCCGCAAAGCCGACGCCTAAGCCGGGCACAAGGACGAATGGTGTCGACTTTCCCGGAACGCGCAGCCTCTGCTGCGGGCACCGACCGGGGGACGGCGTTCCCGCTGTCCCCCGGGCTCGACGCTGCCTGGGCGCACCCGGTCCTGGGCAGCCTGTTGCGCGGGCAGAACCACCGCCAGTGGCTGGACCGCCGGCATCCGTGGCTGCTCGACACGGCGGTGGTGCTGTTCGTCATCGCCCTGAGCCTGCCGGACCTCCTGGGGGGCAGCAGCAGCTCTCCCTTCGGGGGCATGGACTCCCGAGACGAACTGCCGACCGCTGTCGTCCTCGGATTCGTCGCTGCGATGGCCATCCCCTTGTGGTGGCGCCGCAGGGCGCCCTCCGTGACGTACTTCGTGACCGCGTCCGTGTCCTTGGTCCAGTGGTCGGCGGGCCTCTGGTCTCCGGCCGGCATCAGCACGCTCATCGCGCTCTACACGCTGGCCCGGCGGGGTTCACTGCGTGTGCTGGGCTGGGCCGCCGCGCTGGCCGCGACCGAGGTGCTCCTGACCGCCTATGTACTCGTACCGGTCGACCACCCGTTGCTCGGCTCCTTCTTCCTGCTGGGAACGACCACGGCGGCCATCACCATCGGCCTGACCCTCCGCACCCGCCAGATGTATCTGGCGGCCCTGGAGGACCGCGCCAAACGCCTGGAAGTCGAACAGGAGCAGCGCGTCCGCCTCACCGCGGCCGCCGAACGCTCCCGCGTCGCCCGCGAGATGCACGACATCGTCGGCCACAACCTCTCCGTCATGGTCAGCCTCGCGGACGGCGCCGCGAGGCTCGCGGCGAACAACAACGAACAGTCCACCGAGGCCCTCCGTATCCTCGCCGACACCGGCCGCCAGGCCCTGAGCGAGCTCCGCCGCGTGCTCGGCGTGCTGCGCGACGACCAGGATGAGAAGCGCCTGCTCAGCCCGCAGCCGACCGTTCGCGACCTCGACCCTCTCCTGGCCCGGGTGCGTGCGGCAGGCCTGAAGGTCACCTACCGGACCATGGGAAATCTCGACTCACTGGGCAGCGGCGTACAGCTCACCGTCTATCGCGTCGTCCAGGAATCACTCACCAACACCCTCAAGCACGCCGGTACGGGCACCACCGCCGAGGTCGCCGTGACGGCCGACGCCGGCACTGTACGGATTCGGGTCACCGACACCGGCGTACCGCCCGGCGTCACACCACAACCGATGACGGAGCCGCGGAGCACCGCCGACCCCGGCCACGGGCTCGTCGGCATGCGCCAACGGGCCGCCATGTACGGCGGTACCGCCACCATCGGTCCGCGCGACACCGGACACGGCTGGCTCGTGGACGTGGTACTCGACGTACCCGCCGCCACCGCCCTGCCGGTTCCAGGAGAAGAGCCGGTTCCAGGAGACCATCTGCCATGACCACGGTGTTGATCGCCGACGACCAGCCCCTGCAGTGCATGGGCTTCCGCATGCTCATCGCCGGCACCCCCGGCCTGGAACCGGTCGGGGAGGCCTCTCATGGCGCCGAGGCCGTCCGCATGGCCGCCGAACTCCGCCCGGACGTCGTTCTCATGGACATCCGCATGCCGGGCATGGACGGCATCGAGGCCACCCGCCAGATCGTCGCCTCCGGCGGCCGCACCCGCGTCCTCATCGTCACCACCTTCGACCTCGACGAGTACGCATACGAAGGCCTGCGCGCCGGCGCCAGCGGCTTCCTCCTCAAGGACGCCCGCCCTGAAGAACTCGTCGCCGGTATCCAGGCGGTCGCCAGCGGCGACGCCGTCGTAGCGCCGAGTCTGACCCGCCGTCTGCTGGACGCCTACGCCCACCAGGTCCTCGCCCCGTCCGACGCACCCGCATCCCCGGAGTCACCGTTGAACAGGCTCAGCGATCGCGAACGCGAGGTCCTGGTCGCCATCGGACAGGGCTGGACGAACTCGGAGATCGCCGAGCGATTCGTGCTCACCGAGTCCACGGTGAAGAAACACGTGGGCCGGGTCCTCGCCAAGATCGGGGCGCGTGACCGCATCCAGGCCGTGATCATGGCGTACGACGCCGGGCTGGTCAGGGCCAAGCCGTAGCCGTCATCTCCTGCTGCACAGCATGCACCTTCCCCCCGGCAAGCCGTGTTGCTTGAAACCCCGACGTACGGCGCGGCCGTCACGTCGTCTACAACCTGCACGGACACTTGGTGCTTGTCACCAAGTACCGGCGGCCGCTGCCCCTGGCCGTGTACGTCGCGGGCTACCGCATCGTTCAGAAGGCGTTGACGAACGTGCGCAAGCACGCCGCAGGCGAGCACGCCCGGGTCCGTCTGTCATTCGGCCACGACTCCCTGCGTATCACCGTGGAGAACGATCTGCCCCTGGCGGTGCGCCGGCTGACCAACTGTCTGGACGAGGGGGAACCGGCCTCGGGCTGATCAGCTCGCTGGAGCGGAGCGCCGCTGTCGGCGGCCAGGTCGCGATCGGTCCGGTCGCGACCGGGGGATTCACCGTGGATGCGAAACCGCCGCTGGGCCGCTCCCGGATCGCCTGCCGGGAGTGCAGTGACGATCCGTGGGGATCGGCGTGTTCGGGCCAGTGGCCGGCTTGACCGCGATCACCGAGTTCTACCGGCGTTTCCTGTCGTGTGTCACTGATATGAAGCACATCTGGACCACCGAAGTACTCGACGCCAGAACCACGAAACGGGTGATCGTGGACACCGACGGCCTCATCACGCACCTGCGTGCCGAATCGGTGCTCCTGTCGTAGTCGGCCGACAAACGATGTCCTACGTCGTGAACCGGCCGGGCGGTCGGCGCGTGAAGGCGGGCAGCGCCGAGGGGACGTCCGGCTCCGATACACAGCCTGCTCGGCCATCGACCACTGGGAGCAGCAACCGGAAGGTGCATCCCGATCCGGCTCGCACGTCGAGCTCAAGACGTCCGCCGTGGCCCTGGGCGATCGCCGAGGCGATGGCGAGGCCGAGGCCGCTGCCGCCTTGGTCGCGGGATCGGGAGGGGTCGACACGGTAGAAGCGCTCGAAGACCCGCTCAGCCTCCTCGGCGGGCAGACCAGGGCCTTGGTCGACGACTTCGATCACACAGACCGCCGTGCCCACCGCCAGCGGAGGAGCGGCACTGGTACGGCCCCGGCGGTCGGTGCCACCGGTCGTCGCACCCGCACGGGCCGTGCCCACACGGACGTCGACCGGGGTGCCGGGCGCTGTGTGGACCAGGGCGTTGGACAACAGATTGTTGACGACCTGGAGAAGACGAGCGGGGTCGCCCACGGTCTCCACCACGTCGAACTCGGAGTCCTCTGCCGTGGCATCCAGCGGGCTGAGCGTGACACGGTGCAGGCCGCGCGCGCGTACGGTCGCCGCGCTCACCGCGTCGGCCGCGAGCGAGAGCAGGTCCACGGGGACCCTGCGGTACTCGGGCTCCTGGTCGAGTTTGGCGAGCAGCAGCAGATCGTCGACGAGGTGGTTCATGCGCAGGGCATTCTTGGCGACCTGTTCGTCGGCCTCCCGACGCTGGTCGGCGGGCCGGTCGGGATGGCGCAGGGCGAGTTCGGCGAAGCCCTGGATGGAGGTGAGGGGCGTACGGAGTTCGTGTCCGGCGTCGGCGACGAATCGGCGCAGCCGGGCCTCGGAGAACTCGCGCTGGCGGAGGGCCTGTTGGAGCCGGTCGAGCATGTCGTTCAGTACGGTGCTCAGGCGGCCGGTCTCGGTACGCCGATCGGTGTCGGACAGCCGCAGGCTCAGGTTGCCCGCGGCGATGTCCTGGGCCGTGCGCTCCATCCGGGTCAGCGGGAGCAGGCCGAGGCGGACCACCCAGCGGCCGACGGCGACCAGCCCGACCACCGCTACGGCGAATACGGCCACGTTGAGGACGAGAAGCTGGGACATGGTCCCCTCGACGGTGTCGAGGGGAAGGGCGACCACATAACTGGTGTCGTCGGCTCCCGTTCCCCACAACACCCTCCAGTGGCTGTCTCCGGACTCGGCCGGCACGGTGGCCTGCTGCCCCGGAGTCAGGTTCAACTCGCTCGTGGAGCTCGGGAGTTTCGGCCCCGGCGGGTCCCCGCCGCCGAGCGTGCCGCGCTTCGCACCTGAGGCGTCGTAGAAGGTGACCCTGAAGTCGGAGGGCAGGCTGACGGAGCCCGGAACCGGCTCACTCGCCGGCCTGTCCCGGCCCGGGAAGGCCTGTTGCGGGAGGATGAACTCCGTGAGCTGCTGGTCGACACGGTCGAGCAGCCACGAGTGGAGCACGAGGATGCCGATGGTCTGTGCCGTGAAAACGGCGACCGCCGCGAGCAGGGTTGCTCCCAGTACCAGGCGGCTCCGCAGCGATCGGAGCCACCGTGTCAATCCGCGGATCACCGGTCGGTTCCGGTGCTGTGGTGGTCCCGAGGCAGCCGCAGGCAGTAGCCGACCCCGCGCACGGTGTGCAACAGCGGGGGGTCGAAACGATCGATCTTGCGCCGCAGGTACTTCACATAGGTCTCCACGATGCGGCCGTCGCCCGTGAAGTCGACCCCCCACACCTGGTTGAGGATCTTGGTTTTGCTCAGCACGCGGTTGCTGTTCTCCAACAGGTAGGTGAGCAATCTGAACTCGGTGGGCGAGAGCGGGATGTACTCGCCGGCCCTGTGCACCTCATGGGCGTACTCGTCCATTTCCAGGTCGGCGAAGCGCAGGACGCCCTTCTCGGCGCCCTCCACGTCGTACATGGCGTCCGGGTCCGTGCGGCGCAGAATGGCGTGGATGCGCAGCAGCACCTCCTCGATACTGAAGGGCTTGGTCACATAGTCGTCGCCGCCGGCCGTCAGGCCCGTGATGCGGTCGGTGACCTCACCACGGGCGGTCAGGAACAGCACGGGCGTTCGCACCCCCGCCGCCCGCAAGGTGCGGGTGATGGCGAAACCGTCCAGGTCGGGCAGCATGACGTCGAGGAGAATAAGGTCGGGACGGAAGCCCTCGACGTCCCGCAGCGCCGCCTGGCCGGTGGCAGAGCTGGCCACCTCATAGCCGGACAGCCGCAGCGCGGACTCCAGCAGCATGCGGATACTGGGGTCGTCCTCGACCACCAGCAGGCGGTGCGGAGCACGGGCGGCGGGCTGTTCGGCCATGGATGCGGAGTCGTCCGTTCTGCCTCTGCTGCTACTTCGCAGCGCAGTCGTACAGGGTGGTGCCGGTACGGCCCATCATGCCGCCCGATGTCTGGTCACTAGTGGAGCTCTTCGTGCTGCCGCCGTACTCCTTGGCCGGGACCTTGGTGCAGTTCTCGCTGATCCAGGTCGAACGTTGCGAGGCGGCACTGTCCTTGCCGCCCATCATGGCGCCCATGCCGGCCATACCGCCCGAGGAGTCGGAGCCGAGGACGTAGCGCAGTTCACCGCTCTTCGTCCACTTCTTCAGCTGCGCCACGGAGGGCGCGTCGTCGCTGCCCATGAAGCCTCCCATGCCGATCACCGTGGCGTCGCTGTCCAGGATGAACGCTGTCGCGCTCTGGGCGCCGCCTTCGACGGCAAGGGTGATGCGAGCGCCCTTGGAGTTCTCGGTGGCGTAGTTCAGGATCTTCCGCTGCTCGGAGGTGAGGGTGGTGGCGCCGCCCAGGCGGACCATGCCGGATCCGCTGCCGCCGCCGTTTCCGGGGAGCGAGGGCATGGTGCTGCCGGATCCCGATTTCGAACCGCCGCCGCTGGTCCCGCCCGGCATGCCCTCCGGCATACCGCCCGAGGTCCCGCCAGGCATACCGCCGGATCCCTCCGGCATCTCCATGCCCTCGGGCATCTCGGCGGTGCCCCCGCCGGGCATGCCCGACCCGCCGCCGGACCCTTCAGGCATCTCCATACCCTCGGGCAGCTGGAAACCACTCCCGCCACTGCCACCACTTCCGCCAGCGCGGAACGGTCCTCCGCCGCCGAAGGACATCGAGGCGGGCCCGGCGGTCGGGTTGGAGCCGCCCATCGCGGATCCCGACCCGCCCGGTACGCTCACCGCCCATGCGGCGGGCGCGAGCAGCACAGCCAGCAGGGCACCGCCCAGGGCGACCGGCAGCAGCCTGGCGTTGAGCGCAGCCGCCAGCACCAGTGCGACGACGGCCAGTCCGATCACCAGCACCAGCCAGGCCAGCCACCCGTTCCAGGACGGCACCCGGCGGATCACGATCGCGGCCCAGATCACGCTCACCAGCACGGTTCCAGCGCCGACGGGCAGCGCCCAGACCGCGCCGGCCCGGTGCGCCCGTGCCAGCGCCGTCACCAGTCCGGCGGTCAACGCGGCTACAGCGGGGGCGAGTTGGGTGGTGTAGTAGGGGTGGAAGGTACCTTCCTGAGTGGAGTACACCAGGCCGGACACCACGAGCCAGGTCCCCCACAGCACCCACCCGGACCCGGCGAGGGACTCCCCCGCCGAGGTCGTGCCGCGCCGGCGCAGCACCGCTCCGACGATCGCGACGATCAGCGCCACACCGCTCGCGGGCAGCAGCCAGCTGATCTGCCCGGCGACCTGGTCGTTGAACAACCGCAGCAGACCCGACTCCCCGCCGAACCCGCCCCCGAAGTTGCCCATCCCACCGGTACTCCCGCCACCGAAGATCCGGCCGAGCCCGTTGTAGCCGGTCACCAGGTCCCAGGCACCGCCGTCGGTGCTGCCACCGATATAGGGCTGCTCCCCCGGCCACCAGGCGACCATCGCCACCCACCACAGCGAGGACACCGCGCACACGGCACCAGCGATCAGCAGCCGCACGATACGCGCGAGCCACGGTCCGCTCGCGCCGACCAGCCAGGCCGCGGCGAGGGCCGGCAGCACCATCCAGGCCGCCATCATCTTCGTGAGGAAGCCGCAGCCGATCAGGAAGCCGCTCGCGCACAGCCACCATGTGCCCTGCCGAGTCGCCTGGGACTGCAGGGCCCGCGTGAGGGCATAGGCCGCCGACACCAGGAACAGCACCAGCAGGGTGTCGGGATTGTTGTCCCGGTTGATCGCCACGGTGATCGGGGTCAGCGTCATCACCAGGGCCGCGATCAGCGCGGTTGCCTCGCCCGCCCAGCGGCGGACCGTTCGGTGCAGTACGAAGATCGCGGCGACGCCCTCCAGCAGCTGGGGCAGGATCAGCGCCCAGCCGTGCAGGCCGAAGATCTTGCTGCTGATCACCTGCGGCCACAGCGCGGCCGGGGGCTTGTCGACCGTGACGACTCCGGCCGGGTCGAAGGCGCCGAAGAGGAAGTTGGTCCAGCTCTGGCCCATCGACTTCACGGCGGCCGAGTAGTAGGTGTTGCCCCAGCCGAGCGAGCCCAGAGCCCAGCCGTACAGCAGAGCGGACAGGAGCAGGATCGCCCCCAGGGCGGCCGGGGCCGCCCAACGTGGCAGGGCACGGCCCGTGCCCGGCAGACGCACGACAGTGCTTGTCTGCGCCTCAGTAGCGCTGGTCATGGCGGGATTCACTCTCAGGAGGTCATACGGGGATCAGGGGACGGGGATTCAGGACGTGCGACGGCGGAACACGGCCAGCCGCAGCACCAGGAAGCGGACACCGGTCACCAGGACCGAGGAGACGGCCAGCACCAAGGTCTCGGCGCCCGCCGACGCGTCGGGCTCCGCGTCCCGGAACAGCAGCACCGCACCGGAGGTCACCAGGTAGCCGAGGACGAACAGGGCTCCGGCGCTCAGGTGGGCGCGACGGGCGCCGACGTCGGGCGCTGCATAGCGGAAGGTGAGACGGCGATTGGCCTCGGTGTTGAGGAGCGTGAGCACCAGCAGGGAGACGAAGTTGGCCAGGACGGGCGGCCACCAGCCGCGCAACAGCCAGTACAGCAGGGCCTGTCCGGCGGTCGACGCGATGCCGATGGCGACGAAGCAGCCGATCTGCCAAGCGAGTTGGGCACGTGCGGCATCCGGTGCGAGCACCGCGTCCGGGTGTTCGGCCGCCGGCTCCGGACGGCTCGGCACCGGCACCCGTGCCGCCCCTGACGCCTTCAACCGGGCCATGCGCCACAGCCCCTTGAGGTCGTCGGTGGCGGTGCCGACGACGTCGACGCGGGTGTCGACGTCCTCCACCCAGTCCACGGGCACCTCGTGGATCCGCAACCCGTTGTGCTCGGCGAGCAGCAGCAGTTCGGTGTCGAAGAACCAGGCGTCGTCCCGGGTCTTGGTCAGCAGCGGGCGCAGGACCTCGGTGCGGGCGGCCTTGAATCCGCACTGGGCGTCGGTGAAGCGGGCGCCGTGGGTGAGCCGGATCAGCCCGTTGTAGCAGCGGGAGATGAACTCGCGGCGCGGACCGCGCACCGTACGGGCACCTGGGGCGAGACGGCTGCCGATGGCGAGGTCGGAGTGGCCGCTGGCCAGCGGAGCGATCAGCGGCAGCAGTCCGTCCAGGCCGGTCGACAGGTCGACGTCCATGTAGACGACGATGTCGGCGTCACTGGCACCCCAGACGGTGCGCAGGGCCAGGCCGCGGCCCTTGCGGTCCATATGCACCACACCGACGCCCGGCAGCTCCTGCGCCAACTCCTGGGCCACGGTGAGGGTGCCGTCGACACTGGCGTTGTCCGCCACCGTTATCTGCCACGGGTAGGGCAACTCGTCGCGCAGCCGGGCGTGCAGGGTGCGGATGCATCCGGGCAGCGCCCGTTCCTCGTTGTAGACCGGGATGACGATCTCGACGGTCGGCGTGCGGGTGGCAGCGTCGGAGGCATCGGCCGGCGACGGCGACACGAAGCGTCGCCCGGTACGCAGGCCACTGCTGGTGTATGTCATGGAATCCTCTGGCGGTGGGGGTCTGTGGGGCGGCTCCCGTACGCGACCGCGGCCCACGGTGCGCGAGCCGACTCTGACGTGCGCAGCAGGGGAAACGCGGGGTGCAAGCTGGGAACTTGCGGGGAGCTCGCTGTCACTCCGCCGACGGCAGCTGCGGAGGACGGCACTGATCCTCACCGGGCGACCCGGGAAGCCGAGGTCAGGCGCCCGGGAACCAGCCGAGAGACGGCTATGGATTGGGAGACGGCACGCGTCCGGCCATCGCCGATCGGCCACATCGCTTTGCACACAGGGGTGTGACGTCAACGATCGGCCACATATCCCGCGAACGCTACGAGCAGATCACCGCCGCCGACCGGGAACTGGTCGGGCAGATGCAGCGCATCCAGTTCACCATCGGCGACCATGCGCTGGAGATCGAGCCGATGCAGCCCAACGGCGGCGCGCATCCCGCGGCGGGTGAGGAGCCGTTCGGCGTCAACGTGTCGCTGCAGATCTATGCCGATGACCTGGGGCTGTCGCTGAGTACGGTCCGCAGCTACCGGTTCGCCGCGCACCGGTGGCCCGCGGGCCAGCGGTGCGCGGCGTCTCCCACAAGGTTCACTACATCCTCGCCGGGATCGTGGACGATGCCGAGCGGTTCGAGGCGATCGACGCCCCGCCGCTGGACGAACGGGTGCAGATACGGCGCTGGACGACGGACTTGGCCAAGAAGTACGTCGGGCAGCGCCCGGACCGCCCGGAGACACCCGCTCAGAAGGTGGCGGCCATTCATCGCCTGGCCGACGATGACGAGGTCGCGGCCCAGGTGGCCACGGACGTGCTGCGCCGTCCGGCGGTGGCCGCCAGAGTCGTCACGGACGACACCGCCCGGCACATGGTCAACAAGGCCCAGACCACACAGCACAAGACGGGGCGTGGCCGCACATCTCCTGCAGCTGACTTGGCGTCACCCCGGAGGAGCTGCTGGCGATGACCACGTCCGCCGGTGTGGCGGCGTCGAGGTCGGTGAACAGCCTCTGCTCGAGGTCAATCCGCTCCGGGCCGCTCTCCTGCACGAACCGCGCCCCGGCGACGGCCGTGGCCAGGTCCTCGGCGAAGGTGAGCCGCTGTGGCGACGCACCGTCGGTCAGGCCGAGCCGCTCGAGGGTCGGCCAGGCCTGGGCGACGCTCTCCCGCAGGCGCTGTTCGGCTCCTTCTCCCGGGTCGTGGGCGACGACGTCGTGGCCGTTGGCCAGGAAAAGTGCCGTCCAGCTCGCACCGATGAGTCCGGTGCCGACGACGGTGACGCGGCTCATCGGTTCTCCTCGCGGGCGCGCGCGTAGGCGGCGTAGGCGTCGAGGGCGCTCGGTTCCATCAACACTCCTGGCGAGGCGACCTCGTCGGTGGTCGCGCCACGGAGGATCTTCTTGATCGGAACCTCCAGCTTCTTGCCGGTCCTGCTGTACGGCACGGCGGGGACAGGGACGATGCGGTCAGGCACATGCCGCGGGGACAACGCCGTGCGGATCTCTCTGGCCAGCTGCGCCTTCACGGTGTCGTCGACACTCACTCCAGGTGCCGGCACCACGAAGAGGATGAGCTCGCCCATACCGCCCTGCGGGTCCTCAAGGTGGACCACGACGGCGTCGGCCACCAGCGGCACGTCCTCCAGGACCCCGTAGAATTCACCGGTACCGAGGCGGACTCCGCCTCGGTTGAGGGTGGCGTCAGAGCGACCGGTGATGGCGCACGAACCTGCCTCGGTGAACCGGCACCAGTCACCGAACCGGAAGACGCCGGGGAAGTCCTCGAAATAGGCCGCCCGGAGCCGGCTCCCGTCCTCGTCGCCCCAGAAACCCACGGGCATGGACGGCATCGGCGAGGTGATCACCAGTTCGCCGAGTTCGCCGACGACGACGTCGCCCTTCTCGTCGAAGGCCTTCACGTCGACACCCAGGCTGGGGCCGGACATCTCACCGGCGTAGACCGGCTGCAGAGGGGATGCCTGCACCAGGCCGGTGCACACGTCCGTCCCGCCCGAGCCCACGTTGAGCAGCACGCGGTCGCCGAACTGCTCGTACACCCAGCGGAAGCCCTCGGCGGCGAAGGGACTGCCGGCCGCGCTGAGCTGCCGCAGCCTGGAGAGGTCGAACTCCTCGGCAGGCCGGACGCCCTCCTTGCGGCAGGACATGAGGTAGCCGGGGCTCGCCCCCATGAAGGTCGCGCCGGTCTCTGCGGCCAGCTTCCACTGGAACCGCAGGTCGGGGTGGAGCGGATTGCCGTCGATCATGACGATGCCGCTGCGGACCAGCAGCGCCGAGACCTGCGTGTTCCACATCATCCAGGCGGTAGTGGTGAACCACAGCAGCCGGTCGCCAGGGCCGAGGTCCCAGTGGAACGAGTGGTTCTTGAGATGCTCGAGGAGGATGCCGCCGTGGCGGTGCATGATGGCCTTGGGCTTTCCGGTCGTGCCGGACGAGAACAGAACGTAGAGGGGGTGATCGAACGGTACGGCTTCGAAAGAAAGGGGCTCGTCGGTGTCCGCCAGGAGGCCCGTCCAAGGCAGGGTGTCCTCGACGGTCAGTGGGCCGTAAGGCACGTGCACAACATGCTCGGCGGTGGACAGCGCGGCACGGAGTTCGGCGACTTCGGCGCGCTTGTCGATCCGCTTCTCACCGTAGGTGTAGCCGGCGACGGTAAACAGTACCTTTGGCTCGATCTGCTCGAACCGGTCGATGGCGCTATGAGCGCCGAACTCCGGGGCGCAGGCGGACCAGATGGCGCCGAGGCTCGCAGTGGCGAGGAACGCGACAAGCGTCTCCGGCATATTTGGCAGGTAGGCCGCCACCCGGTCGCCCCGGGTGACTCCCAGGCGCCGCAGCCCCGCACGGACCCGGCGCACCTGCTCGGCCAGCTCCGCGAAGGTGAGCTCGACCCGGTCGCGGGTCTGTGAGACGCCGATGACCGCCGGCCGATCGGCGTCCTCGGGCTGTCCGAAGCAGTGTTCGGCGTAGTTCAGGGTGGTGCCGGGGAACCAGCGCGCGCCGGTCATGTGCCGGTCCGTGAGCACCGTGGTCGGCGGAGTATGTGCCCGGACGCCGAAGTAGTCCCACACGCTCTGCCAGAAGTCTTCGAGGCTGTCGACGGACCAGCGGCGCAGTTCATCCCAGGAGGCGAAGTCGTGCCCGCGCTGCACGCGCAGCCAGCGCAGGTAATCCTGCACACGGGTCTTCTCGCGGGCCTCCGGGTCCGGCTCGTAGAGGACCTCGGGGACGGTCGGGAGTGTCATCTCGCTCATCGCTGTACCACCTCGGTGGACTTGCCGGTCAGGAAGTCGTTCACTCGTTGCTTGGCTTCAGGGCTGCTCAGCGCGACGGCGGCCATCAGCGACTCCATCAGCAGACCCGTCTCGGGGTCGGTCTCGGCGATGCGCGGCAGGGCGTGCAGAATCGCGTAGTTGATGACAGGCGAGTTGTTGGCGATCTGCTTGGCCGGCTCCAAAGCCTTGTCGAGTCCCTGACCGCTGTCGACGAGGTAGACCGCCAGCCCGTCACGCAGGCTCTCCTCGGCGTCCAGGAGGCGGCCGGTGAGCATCAAGTCGGTCATCGCTGCACGCCGACAACGCGGTAGACCCGTACCGACGCACCGCCACCTACGAACAGGCCGCGTGCGCCCTCCGGGAGGGCGAAGAAGGCCGTCCCGCTCAGCGACCCGAAGGTGGGCGGCGGTGGCGAACTCGAGGCCACCGCCGACGACAGGCCCCTTGAGTACCGCGATCACCGGCACACCGCTGCCCTAGAGCTTGGCGAACGCGGCGTGCCACATACGGGAGTGATGAACACCCTCGAACGCGTTCCGCTCGCTCATCTCGTCGAAGTCGAGACCTGCGGAGAAATGGTCGCCCTCGGCCGTGATGACCGCTGCCTTGGCCCACGAAGGCAGGGCGCCGGTTGGCCGGTTCACCCGCTGTGCGAACCGATCATCAGTTCTGCCAGGTCCTCGGGCTCCAGGAACGACGGCGGCGGCGGCGGACCCCAGCTGTAGAGTGCGCGGGAATCGGTCCAGTCCTGGGGCGTCCAGAGCTGGTCGTCGACGATGCAGTCCATGTCGGCGTAATACTCGCTGAAGTTGCCGGCCGGATCCTTGAGGTACCAGAAGAAGTTCGAGCCGATGTGGTGGCGACCCAGTCCCCACACGTGCCGCGCCGGGTCCTTGGCCAGCATCGCGCTCGCCCCGCGGCCCACCTCGTCCACGTCGTCGACCTGCCACGAGGTGTGATGCAGCAACGGGAACGGCGCCTGCTGGACCAGGACGTTGTGGTGGTCCGTCGAGCAGCGCAGGAACGCGGCGAACGGGGGGATGCGATCGCTGACCTTGAACCCGAGACCCTCGGTGAAGAACCGTTCGGTGGCGGGCTGATCGGTGGAGCCGAAGACGACGTGGCCGAGTTTCCGGGGCCGTACCCGGGTCTCGCGCAGCACGCCGGGGGCGCGGCTGGTGTCCCGCACGACGTCCCCGGGGGCGTTGTAGCCCGGCGCCGGCGTGCCGGCCGCGGCCAATCGCGGGGCGACCTCCAGCCGGACCTGGACGCCCGTCACGGGGTCGGCGGTGACCAGCGCCGTCTCCGAGCGATCGACGCCCACCCCGAGGCGGGTCAGCGACGCGGTCGCGCGGTCGAGGTCATCGGCGTCGTCCACCCCGACCGTGAGGGACGCCAGGTGACGGCGCGGAGCGTGGACGAGCTCGAGCTGTTCCCCGCCGTCCGTCGTCGACAACCGGGCGGTGGTGCGATTCCCGGATGAGGAGTGAGTGAGCCCGAAGTCCACGTAGTAAGCCACCGCCGAGGGCACGTCCGGGACGCCGATGGTGATGGACCGGAGACCGTGCAGTGTCATCTCATTCCTCCGATGCGGCGCTGCCGGAGCCGTAGCCGGGGCCTGCGGTGAAGGTGGTGTGGATCGCTCCGACGGACTCGACGAAGCTCGTCAAGGTGTCGCCGGGACGCATGAACCGTTGCGGCGTGCGGCCCATCCCGACCCCGGCGGGTGTGCCGGTGAAGACGAGGTCCCCCGGCAACAGCGGACACACCCGCGAGAGGCGTGCGATCAGCTCGGGCACACCGAAGATCATGTCCTTGGTGTTGCCGGCCTGCAAAAGCTCGCCGCCCACCGAGCACCCCAGGTCGAGAGCGCCCGGGTCGGCGAACTCGTCGATCGAGACGATGGCGGGCCCGGTCGGCCCGAAACCCGAAAACGACTTGCCCAGCGAGAACTGCGGTACCGGCCCCGCCAGCTGAACCTTCCGTTCGGACAGGTCCTGACCGACCGTCAGCCCGGCCACGTAGTCCCACGCGTCGCCCTCGGCGACGTGTTCGGCCCGCCGGCCGATCACGGCCACCAGTTCGACCTCGTAGTCGACGTCCGGGCTGGGCAGCGCCACGGTCGCCTCGGGACCGGTGACACAGACGGGGAACTTCGTGAAGACCGGCGGGGCCTTCGGTAGCTCCTGGATGCCGGCCTCGGTGGCGTGATCGCGGTAGTTGAGCCCGATCGCGAACACCTGACGGGGCAGCCGGACCGGTGCCTCCAGCAGGGCCGGATCCACCGGATGCACAAGCGGCTCGCGCAACCCGGCCACAACGTCCTTCAGCTCGTCCCAGCGCTCGAGCGCCTCCAGCACGTCGGAGGGGAACGAACCGCCGGTCGCTGCCCCGATGTCGATCCCACCGCCGTCCACCAGCATGGTCAGCCGGCCTGCGTAGCTGGCAATCCTCACCGTTCAACTCCCCTTCCGGACCGGAACCTCTGCTGCTCGGCAGCGTGCGGCCCGCGTGGACTCGGCCGGCGCCGCCCGATCAGTGAACTGTACGGTACAGTACATCATTAGCGCGAGCAAGCCTCCGTGAATGGGGCAGCCGCCTTGACAGTCACACTGTACTGACCCGTACAGTTCACCCAAGTCCGCTGTCTCGCTAGGCAAGGAGAGTCCATGTCTCAATCCACTGCCCGCAGGGAGCCGCCGATGCCTCCGTCGATGCCTCCGCCGGGCCCGGTCGAGGATGTCGGGGCTGTGGAGTCGCCGTGGCTCACCGACGCCGGGCGCGCGGTGCGCGATCGCATCAGGGAACTGCAGCCGCTGATCCGGGAGCAGGCACGCGAGGGCGAGCGGATCGGGGCGTTGACTCCCGACGTGCTGAAGGCCCTCGACGAGGCCGGCATCTACCGGATGACGATGCCGGTCGAATGGGGCGGTACTGCCCTCGGCGCCCGGGATCTGGTCGAGGTCGTCGCGGCCCTGGGCGAAGGGGACGGCTCGGCCGCCTGGAGTGCCTTCGTCGGGGTCGGGCTGCGGCATTTTCTCGCGCTCGAGCCGCGGCTGGTCGAGGAGATCCGCAAGGACGTCGAAGGCTGGGTGGGGCCGGCCATGGTCGGTGCCTCGGTGTTCGCCACGAAGGTCGGGGACGCCCGCAAGGTCGATGGCGGCTGGATGGTCCGCGGCCCGTGGCCGTTCGGCAGCGGCTCCAAGCACGCCCGCTGGGCGATGGTCGGGGTCGCTTTCGACCCGGCGGTGGGCGGCGGCACCGGCCGTGGTGTGGTGGTGCTGGAACGGGAGCAGTTCGAGATCCTCGACGACTGGCACGTGATGGGCATGTCCGCAACGGCGAGCAACAGCTTGCAGGTCGAGCAGGAGGTCTTCGTCCCCGACTACCGCTTCCTCGACGTCGGCGAGTTCCCGCCTCGGCTGGACGAGCTCCGGCGCCGCTACGGCGGCGCGTTCCGGCAGAGCATGCGGGGGTTTCTGACGACGGTGGTGCTGACCAAGACCTCGATCAATCTGGGTATGGCGCGTGGTGCGTTGGCGTGTTTCGCGGAACAGGCGCGCAAGAGCAAGCCGTTCACCCTGCCGTATCCGACGGTGTCCGAGATGGCGTCGGCACAGGTGGCCGCCGGGCGTGCCCTGGCGATGATCGTGCTCGCCGGTTCGACGATCGAGCGGTACGCCGACCAGGTCGACGCCCGCACCGAGGCCGGGCTCGAGTTCAGCGACGCCGAGGAGTCCGAGATCAGCCTCGCGCTGGCGTACTCGGCGAACCTCTGCGAGGACGCGATCAACCTGCTCCAGAAGACGCTCGGGTCCTCGACCATCTCGCTGTCCAACCCGATCCAGCGGTTCGTCCGGGACGCGCGGGTGGTCACCTCGCACGGCGCGATCCGGGTGGACCCGCTCGCCGAGCAGAACGGCAGGCGGCTGCTGGGGATCGCGCCCTTCCCCATGATCGGCGCCGCCGTCCCGCAGCGCGGCACGCCCGCCCCCGGGAACGCGCCCGCCCCCGCGTAGGAGTTCGTGCGATGAGCGATTTCAGCGTGGTGGACGGTGTCGCGACGATCCACGATCCCGAGCTGTACCGGACCCGGTTGGACCAGCCCGACTACAAGGATGCGGTCGCGGCGTCTACCGACCCGGACGTCGAGGCGATCAAACGGCTCGTCATCGGCTTCGAAGCCGACCTGGCGGGGCTGGTGCGCGACCGGACCATCGAGAAGAACATCAGTGAGGTCATGGAGAAGTACGTCGTGCGGGACTATGTCCAGCACGACCCGAACGCTCCCGGCCACGGGCGTGACCTCCTGATCGAGTTCTTCCGGCACGTGCCGCTGAACGGCGGAACGCCGCCTCCGGTGGTCAGCGTCGTCGTCGAGGGAGACCTCGCCTGCGGGATGATGCGCCGGCCCAACCCGGACCCGGTGATCCCGGGTGCCACCTATGACCGGAACATCCTCACCCTGTTCCGCACCAAGAACGGCCAGTTGTCGGAGCACTGGAGCGCTTACCAGAAGCGCGTACCCCGAGAGGAGCCGATGTGAGCGGCGCGGACGGCGTCCTGAAACTCCAGATCATCGTGGGCAGCACGCGGCCGGGCCGGCTCGGCCTGCCGGTCGCCGACTGGACGGTGGAGGCGGCCGAGAAGCACGGCGGCTTCGAGGTGGAGCTGGTCGACATCATGGACTACGCGCTGCCCGTGCTCGACGAACCCGGCCATCCTCGGATGAGCCGTTACGAACACGAGCACAGCCGCCGCTGGAGCGCGAAAATCAAGGAGGCGGACGCTTTCGTCTTCGTGACCCCGGAATACAACCACGGGCCGTCCGTCAGCCTGCTGAACGCCGTGGACTACCTGCACGATGAGTGGCTGTACGCGCCCGTCGCCTTCGTCAGCTACGGCGGAGTGGCCGGCGGCCTGCGCTCGGTGCAGGTGATGAAGCAGGTCGTCACCAGCGTGCGCATGATGCCGATCCCGGAAGGGGTCGCCATCCCCATGGTGATGCAATACGTCCAGGACGGGGTGTTCACCCCGCCCCCGCCGGTCGCCGGCGCCGTCCCGCCCATGCTGACCGAACTCGCCCGCTGGGCCGAAGCGCTCCGTCCGCTGCGGATGGGGCCGCCGCCCCCGTCGCCGCTGCCCGGCCCGCCGATCATCCGGCCCGGATCCACCCCGGCCCCCGGTGCCCTGGGCGCGGACAGCATGCCCGCCAACAAGTTCTGACCCAACACTGACCAAGACTGACCACTGAATCTCCTGTTGCCCGCGCCGCCCCCCGTCGCGGGCAACAGGCATGTCCGGGTGAGGCGCCAGGACCTCCCTCCACCTCAGCTCGAGGACCGGCTCCGAGACAGCCGATCTGCATGGGCGCGACGGTGGTGGCGAGTTGCTCGAACAGGGCCTGCAGCTGGCGCCGCATGTTCGGAGCCGCGGCGCAGGATCTCCGGGCGGGCGCCGGGCAGCAGGATGACGGACCGCAGGAGGGCGGCGTTGCGGGCGAACGATTCGAGCACCAGGGCGACCGCCTGGCGGATCGTGTCCTCGGGGGTGGGTCCGGCCCCGGCGGGCGTCGTCGTCGAAGGGGGCGCGAGCGGCGGTGACCCTGGTCATGCCGCGGTCGTGGACGGCCAGGGACAGCCCGTCCTTCGTACTCATTGGTGCACCATCCTCATGTCGGAGCCGGTCATCGGGTGATCAGATGAAAGGGTTCCGGCGCACCCCTGGTCCTCGCCGGGCCATCGCCACGACCGCTCGACCTTCGAGGTCCACTGTGAGTTCTGCGAGGCCCGGCGGCCCAGGACACCCCCGACTGACTACAGGGCTATGCGCCAATGAGCGCCGATCAATGAGCGACCGGCTGAGGTGTCCCGGGACCACCGGGTGTCTTCCCGCTGCGCCAACAGCGAGGACACACAAGTGAGTATCGGTGGGTGCCGGCAGGTCGAGTGCCGTGACGTCGGTATGAGGGTTCAGTGACATCGTCGTCCTTCCGCACGCGAGGGGGGATGACGCACGCCCGCCATTCGGTCCGGAGTCGGTGAGATGCACAGAAGGGCTTTGCGCGGCGGCACCGAGCGGGGTGGTCCACTCTGCACTGACGGTGCGGTACATATGAAGCCGGTCAAGGGAATTGCACAGTTCACGGCGACTTCCCAGCGGCCGCCGCCGACCTCCGAACGCGGTCAGCGTCTCCTGGGCGGCGCCCAGGAGAGGACGTCCCCGGCGCCATCGGGAACCTTCGGCAGTTCGCCGGCATCCCGGTTGCGCAGGGCGCGCAGGAAGACGGCCGCCGTCCAGCGGGCCAGCCCTTCCAGGAAGGCGTGGTCGAGTTCCTGGCCCAGCGCGATCAGCGCGTCCATCTGGACTCCGGCCGCCGCCATGCGGATGAACAGCCCGGCGTATGACTCGGGGTCGGGCAGGTGGTACCCGTGCCGGACGGCGTCCTCGCGCAGGGTCGCGGCCACCACGTCGACGACGTGCGGCACGCCCAGGGTGCGCATGGTCTCGATCAGCTCCGGGTGCCGGTTCGACTCGGCCATCATCACCCGGAGGAAGGCGAGGAACTGCGGGGAACTCGTCGCCTGCAACACCTTGAGGACGACGTGGGTCAGTCGGTCCTCGGGATCGCCGTCGGAGGCGAGGGCGGCCTCGTCGAGCGCCAGGTCCAAAGCGGTGCCGGAGCGCTCGGTCACGGCGCGGAAGAGTTCCAGCTTGTCACCGAAGTGGGCATAGACGGTGGTCTTCGAGACGCCGGCGTGGGCCGCCACGGCGTCCATCGAGGTCCGGTCGAAACCGCCGGACAGGAAGAGTTCGACGGCCGCATCGAGCACGGACTCCCGCTTGCCTCGAGGCGCGCGCTTCCGGAGGTGTCCATACTCGGCCATCTCGCTCCTCGTCACCGCCCTGGCCTTACCGGTTGACCACAAGCTGCACTCTACCGTACAGTCTGACTGTACTGAACGGTACAGTGCAGCCTTGGATACTGCGGTGAGCGCGGACGCCGGTCGCCGACGCGACCGCCGTCCCGCTCCGAAAGGACTGATGACCGTGCGCAGCCAACAGACTGCTTCCCACTGGGCCGTGGACCGCGGGCCGCGACCCGACCCCGCGGCCGCGCTGGACGCCCGGACCCTGCGGGAGGCGTTCAGTTGCTTCCCCAGCGGAGTGATCGCCGTTTGCGGCCTGACGGACGGTGGGCCGACCGGCATGGCGGTGAGCTCGTTCACCTCCGTGTCCCTGGAGCCACCCATGGTGTCGGTGTGCATGCAACTGTCCTCCAAGACCTGGCCCCGGCTGCGGGATCTGCCGCGGCTTGGGCTCAGCGTGCTGGGCGAGGATCAGGGATCCGTGTGCAGTGCGCTGGCAGGCCCGGAGAATGACCGGTTCACCGAGGTGGGCTGGGAGGCGGGCGAGGATGGCACGGTGTTCCTCCATGGCGCGGTTACCTGGTACTCCTGCACCCTGCGCGCCGAAGTGCCGGCCGGCGACCACTGCATCGCGCTGCTGGAGATCGACCGCCTGTGGAGCCGGCCGGCCGAGCCGCTGGTCTTCCACGGCAGCCGCTTCCGGCGGCTGGAGAGTCACGAGCCGACGGCAGGCCTGGTGACCGCCGGGTCGAGCACCTCCTGAGACTCCGGTGCGCGGGGTGCGCCGCGCGGCGTGCGGGGTGCGGGGTGCGCCGCGTGCGGCGAGGCGAGGTCTGCCGTCAGATGCCGCGCAACGGCACCAGGGCGCCGGCGGCCGCGCCAGGGTAGGCCGCACGGGACCCCCGCAACCGACCACCGGACCACCGCCAGCAAGCTGCTGATCACCGGCTTCCTCGCCGACGTCTTCGCGGCCCGCAACGCCAATGCGGTGGCCGACTACGTCGCACCCGGGCTGGTCCAGCACGGCGCCGACCTCCCTGACGGCGCGGAGGCGTTCGCGGTGCACCTGCGCGCGGAGTTCGCGCGCGAGCAGGGCGCTCCACCCGAGCCGCGCGAGCCCGTCTTCGTGGTCGGCGGCGATGACCTGGTCTGCGCCTGCGAGTACCTGCCGCAGCCGGATCCGGATATTCCCGGCGCCGCCTTCGACTACTACGCGTTCACGACGTACCGCGTCCACGACGGCCGGATCGCGGAGCGCTGGCCGTCCCTCAACAAGATGGCCCCGCCGCGACCGCCAGTGGCGGGGACGCCGTCCCGGGCGGTCACCATCGGCGCCGCCGCCGACAACGATCCCGAGGCGAACAAGCGACTGGTGCTCGACTTCTGCCGCTGCGTGTTCGATGCGCAGAACGCGGATGCCGTCATCGACTTCGTCGCCGAGGACTACCACCAGCACGTCTCGCATTGCCCGGAAGGGCGGTCGGGCCTCCAGGCCTTCGTCCGCAGCCTCTTCCCTGGCGGCCCGGTCCCGGCCCCTCCCGAGCCCCTCAACCCTCCGGTACTGCTCCTGGCCGAAGGGGATGTCGTGGTGCCCGCCGGGCTCCTCCCCCAGCCGGAACCGGACGGCAGCGGCGCTCTGTATCCCTACTTCGTCTATGACGCCTATCGGGTGCGGGGAAAGCTGCTCGCCGAGCACTGGAGCGGCATCACGAAGGCCGCTCCTCCCCGGCACCCCGGCCCACCACCCGCTCTGCCTCCGGACCCGACTCGGCTATCGCCCAACTGCCGCAGCCGCTCCGTTCGACGCGCTAGGGCCGCTGACCACGAGGGTGCGCCAGGTCCGTGGACCTTTCGGCGGCCGACACTCTTGGGGACGTTCGGTGTCGTCTGGACGACACCGAACGTCCCCAGTACGGGCGAGAGGCGTGCCGATCGTCCCGGCAAGTCGGTGCAGCCTCGCCGTCGCGGTCCTAGTTCTGTTCGGCGCCCGGCATCCACGGGTAGGAGTAACCGGCCGGAGGCTCCATGGCCGCAGGCTCGCCTTCGTCGTCGGTGGGGCGAGGGCGCAGCCCACGCAGGAAGAGTTTCGTGACCCAGGTCGCGTGGTTCTCCAGGAGATCCGGTGACGGATGGAACCGGGCGTCGGTGATGGCATCGAGTTGCATGCAGGCGGCGCCCATGCGCATGAACAACGATGCGTGCGCGGTGGGGTCCGCGAGCGTGTACCCGTGCAGGGTGGCATCGTCCGCCAGAATCGAGGCGACGACCTCGACGGCGTAGGGAACGGCGGAGCTGCCCAGCAGGATCCGGGCCAGCTCGGGGCGCCGAGTGGTCTCGGCCACCATGATGCGAAGGTAAGCGATCATCGGGGGAGCCGTCGTCCCGCGCAGCAGGGCGACCAGCACCTGGGCGAGCCGTTCCTCCGGTGAGTTGTCGGCACCGTGCAGCTTGTTCTCGAGGTCGACGTTCAACGTCGACGCGCCGCGGTCGACCACCGCCCGGAACAGACCCACCTTGTCGCCGTAGTGGGCGTAGACGGTCGTCTTCGACACGCCGGCTCGCTCAGCCACGGCGTCCATCGACGTCCGGTCGAAGCCGTCGTCCAGGAAGAGTTCCACGGCCGCGTCGAGGATCAGTGTCTTCTTGTCCCGCGTGCCGTTGGTGGCAATCCTTGCCCGGTCCTTGCGCACAGCAATCGCTCCTTCTCCTGGCTCCAGCCCACCAGCCTGCCACAACGGCAGACCGGCCCGATGGCGCCGGGACCAGGACCTCGACCCGACTGCACTGAACCGCACAGTCCTGCACGAGGAGTCACGGTGCTCCTGGCGGACGGCGGACGGCGAAGGCCGATGGTCGTGTCGGTAACGGACCGGGGTGGGCCGGTCGAGCCAGACGCGCGAGGAGAAGGAGCGGGGACGTCGGTGCTGCTGCAGCGCGCCGGACCTGTCGAGCCAGGTCGACGTCAGGACGGCGACGGCACCGGCCCGGCGGTCGCCAGGCGACGGAACCGGCTGCTGTGGAAGGCCGGCCCGCCGGGGAACTGCCGCAGGCCTTCCTCGGCCCAACGGCGTCTGCCGGCGGTTCCACCGCCGGCGATCCCGTCACGGTCACGCGTTACCGACCCACGGGATCCGTAGGCCCAGCAGGAGCCCCCGGACCACCGGGGAAGCCCAGCCCGCCCGGACCAGCGGAACCGCCGGGGAAGCCCCCCGGCCCGCCCGGACCGCCGGGAGCCCCCGCCTCCTGCATCGCTGCGATCAGCGGGAACGGGGGGAGCCTCAACACCTCACGGCCGTTGATCTCTGCCATCGGGTCCAGCCGGAGGGCGCCGTGGGTGGCCAGCACCCGCGCGTCCCGGGCGAACCGCTGGATCGGATTTTCGAACCCGCCGTCCACGCGGCGGGCCGAACCCACCGAGGTGGACAGCACCGAGGCGCCGAACATCAGCGGACCGACCCAGGTGTCCAGGGAGCTGAACACCTCCTCCACCGTCTGGTCGGGGAATCCCAGGGAGTTGCGCAAGGCGGTGGCCACGATCACCAGTCAGCCGGCGGAGCCGTCCCCGGTGCCGAGCGCGGTGATGATTTCGACGATGTCCAGGGCGCGCAAGGCGTGTCCGCCCAGCTCCGGCGGGATGGTGATCTTGAACAGGTCCAGGTCGCTCATCGCTTTCAGGTCTGCGGTTCCAGTTCGCCGAGTTCTTCGCCGAGGGCGCCGTTTCGCCGCAGCATCGGGACCATGGCCTGGACTTCGTCGCGGATCCGATTCCCGGTCTCGCTGAGGTAGGGCGACTCCCGCAAGGTAGTGATCGGCGGCACGAATGCGGGGGTGTCCTCGTTCAGTTGGGTCTGCCGGCTCAACGCTCTTCCTCCAGATGTGCGGTGTGTTGCTCGAGAGCTGGTGCGAGCCGATGGGGACTGCCTTCGCGGCGTCGGCCAGGCCATGCCCATGCCACAGAGGGCGGCGCCGGAGCTCGGTCAGGGCTGCCGGGCGGCGTCCGGGGCTTCAGCGCCCTGCGAGGCTTCGGCGTCGGAGGCTTCGGCGCCGTGCGGGGTTTCGGGGCCGTGCGACTGCGGGCCCGGATCGGGCACCCGGATCGGGTAGCGAGGCAGGAGCGCCGCCATCACGACGACCAGGGCGCAGGCCCCGATCAGGCCGAACAGGGCCGGGGTGTAGCTGCCCGACTGGTCCTTGACCGCTTGGACGACGACGGGGATGGCGCCGAGCATCAACATGTCCAGCGCCAGGGCCAGGCCCTGGATCTGGCCGAAGGCGCGCAGCCCGAAGTACCGGCCGAGCAGGAACGGCCCGATGGTGCTCTCCGACCCCATCGTCACGCCCAGCAACGCCATCCCGACGAAGAGGGTCCAGACCGTGCCGTGGCTGGCGGTCAGGATGACCAGCCCGACGAGGACGCTGCCGAGGAAGGGCAGGCAGGCCCGCGGCGTCCGGGCCCGGTCGAGCACGACGCCGGCCAGCAACTGACCGACGATCGAGGCGAAAAACATCGTCGACAGCGCGAGCGACACCTGCGTCTCGGTGTACCCGCGCTCGCCCAGCAGTGCCACGGCGTTCAACCGGACACTCATCGCTCCGGCGGCGGCGAGGCCGAGCAGCACCACGATGGACAGCCAGGTGCGGGTGCGCACGGCGGCCCACAGCGACACTCCCGGAAGTGGCGGGGGCGGTGGCGTGTCGTGGGGTGCCTGCCGTGTGGCGGAGCGGTCCCGGCGGGACTGCCGGACGTCGGCCGGCTCCGATAGCAGGAACACCTGCGCCGGCAGTGCGATCACCAGCACGCACAGCGCCAGCACCAGGTACGTGTCCCGCCACCCCATGGTCCGGAACAGCAGGTCGCAGATCGGGGACAGGATGGTGCCCCCGAGGCTGGTGGCCACCCCGATCATCCCGAAGCCGACGCCGCGATGGCGGGGGAACCAGGACGAGATCACCTTGAACACCACGGCGAGGCTGGCCACGTAGCCCACCGCGGAGGACACCACCAGGACCAGGCCCAGTTGCGCCTGGCTGCGGCCCACCATCGAGATGGCGGCCGTGCCGACGGCGTACAGGACGGTGCTGGGAAGGGCTACGGCCCGGGCACCCCAGCGATCCACCCAGCGGCCGCCGAAGGGGAGCACGATGGGCGCGATCAGCAGCGGAAGTGTGAACAGGGTCAGGGTCGCCGACCTCGACCAGCCGAAGTCCCTGGAGAGCGGGCCGATCGCGAACGTGGTCGTGACGGACAACCCGGCGGGGCTGAAGGTGATCGCGATCGCGCAGGCGATGGCTGCCTTCCAGGCCTGCGCCGGATAGAGCCGCAGAGCGGTGAGATAGGCAGCGCCGGGGTGTGCCGCTGTGACCGTACCCCCCGCGGAATGATCTGTTTCGGGCTGGACCACCGTTGGCCTCCTCAGCGGATCGTGGACAGGCGTGCGACCGCGTCGAAGCGCGGGGGGTCAGAAGGATCGGGAAGAACACACCGATATGAACTGGTCCGTACAGTTCAGTAATTGGAGTGTAGGAGGGCAGCGGCGGCTTGTCGATAGGACGAACGAACTGGCGTGAACCCCTGACGAGGGCGGTCGGCCGCTGCCGGACGAGCACCGCCTGATCACCGATTCGATCCGGTCCGTGCCGGGGTCGCGATGCTCGTGGGCGGCGGGCGTCGGACTCGCCGGGGCAGTCCGCTGACGGACCGCGCCGAGCTCAGTGGTCGGGGTCGTGAAAGGCCGGATCAGGCTGGCCGGACCGGAAGTCGCGGTGGACCAGGATGGCCTGGAGCACGAGCAGCAGAGCCACCAGGGCGATGGCAGCCAGGACGGTGGTAACGGTCAGGACGGTCTCCATGCAGGGAGTCCCGAGCGCGGGCCCGGGGAGCAGCGCAGGCGACCAGCAACGCTCCGCCTGCCCCCAACGAGCGCATCCCATACGTGAGTCCGCTGGTGGTGCCCAATCTCGTCCATGGCCTTCCGCGTGCCAGTCCGCCAGGGGTCTAACTGGTCCGGTGACGGGGTGCCGACGTCGCCGACGACCGTGCAGCTGATGCCGTCGGGGTGAGGGTGACGCGCAGGATGCTCGTCACGGAGTCGTCGAGGGGCGGCCCCATTTCCACCGGGCCGCCGTGGCTGTCAGTGCCGCTGATGCTGCGAAACCCTCCGCCCATGGCGTTCCCAAGGTGGTGGGCCCACTCGTTGCCGTGCTCGGTGAAGTCCACGGGGAAGGTCCCGATGCCCTGTTCCCACACGACGGCCTCCAGCCGCTTCGACGACGTCGAGGGTCACTGGCCATAGCTGCCAGGACCCCGACGTCCCGCGATCAAGGTCATCGTCCCGTTTGAGTCCAGAGGGACGCTACTCAATACAGCCGTCACAGGCCGCCCCTGCCAGCGTGAAGCGCGTGACGACCCGTCGCAGCGCGCGGCGGCGCTGGAGGTGGCGGCGGGGTGCTTGTCGCCCACCCGCCCCCGGCCTGGAGAGAGCGATGGCGATCTGACGAATCCGCTAAGGACGACTGCCTGCGTAATGCGCTGAGCTGCCAATCCAGTGATCGTTTCGGAATGTAGTGATCTCCGTGGGTTTTTCTATTGCCGGGTGGCTCTGGCGGAGCGAGTCTGTGCTGGTCAGGGTGGTCTGCAGGCTTGGGGGATCGGGGTGGGTCATAGAGCGTGGCTGCGGGCGCGGCCGGTGGTGACAAGCTGGTTGGCTGGCCTGGTGCAAGGAGGTTGATCCCTGCGTATCTGTGATCAGGAGGAGGATCGGGCAGTGCCCGTCGCACCGTTTCCGGTGGATGTCAGCGGTCGTTTTCTCCCGATGTTTCATCCTGGGCTGAGGTTCCCCCGCTGCGCGGGAGTGGCTGACTAGCAGGTCAGGGCGGGTTGACGTGGTTTCAGGTTCACTGGTTCGTCCGCTGCCTGGTCGCCGTAGTGCTTCTCTTCGAACTCGATGGGGCTGAGGTAGCCGAGGCGCTTTTGAATGCGGCGGGGGTTATAGAAACCGTCGATGTACTCGAAGAGCGCGAGATTCACCTCGGCTCTGGTGTCGAAGGTCCGTCCGCGGATGCACTCGGTCTTGATCAGCATCCACAGGTTCTCCGCCAGGGCATTGTCGAAGGAGTCGCCGACCGAGCCCATGGACGCTTGAACACTTGCTCTGACCAGGCGTGTTGTGAGCTTGATGGACGTGTATTGCGTGCCGTGGTCGGCATGGTGGACGAGTTCGCCGGGGGTGACCTCGCGGCTGGCCAGCGCGTACTCAAGGGAGGTGAGGACCAGGTCGGCGTCCGCGCGGGCGGAGGCCTCCCAGGCCACGACTCTGCGGGAGAAGGCGTCGCGGATCGCCGACAGCCACAGTGGCCCCTCCAGGGTGGGGATCATGGTCAGGTCGGTGACCCACAGCCGGTTCGGCGCGTGTGCCGTGAAGTCGCGTTGCACCAGGTCAGGGGCGAGGTCGGCGTCTGGGTCGCGGCGGGTGAAGCTCTTGCTCCTGCGGGGGCTGATCCCGGCCAGGCCGGCCTGGCGCATGAGCCGCTCGACCCGCTTGCGGCCGACATGGACGCCCTCGCGCTTGAGGACGGCATGGATCCTGGGCGATCCGTAGACCCCGCCGGAGTCCTGATGGATCTGCCGGATCTGCCCGGTCAGCTCGGCGTCCTTGAAGATCCGTTCGCAGGGATCCTTCCCGGCCTGGCGCCAGCGGTAGTAGGTGGAAGAGGGGATGTGCAGTTCCCGCAGTACGGGCTCGACCCCCAGGTGCGGGTGCTCGTCGAGGAGCGCTCTCACCTGGGCCGGGTCGGGTCGAGCTGAGCGGCGAAAAAAGCCGAGGCCGTCCGCAGGACCTCGTTCGCCCGGCGCAGGTCCCGCACCTCGCGCCGCAGCTGGGCGAGCTCGTTCTTCTCTTCGGTGGTGAGCAGGTCATCCCGCTCGCCGGCGTCGGCCTCTGCCTGCCGGATCCAGTTCCGCAGGGCTTCGTGATGCACGCCGAGTTCCTCGGCCATGCGGCGGATCACGGGTTTCGGCTCGGCCGTCCGGTACATCCGCACCGCACGCTCACGCAACTCCAGCGGGTACTTCCTCGGGGCAGGCATCGTCTGGGCTCCTCTCATGAGACCCATCTGACCTGCTGTCACCTTTCCCCGCATCTCGGGGGAACCTCAGAATTAGCGTTTGATCCCGTGATGTCGGGCCGCGCCAGGAGATGGTGGCGCGGGCGGGACGTCGGTGGAGCATGAGCCAGCCGTAGGTCTCATGCCGATGACTCACAATCGAAGCCGGGCACCGGGGCCGAGCCGGGCGGTGACTTCCTTAGGAGCAAGGGGGGAGTGTTCCTCGGAGCACTCGACGACGACGCGGACCGGAGCGCCGCAGTCGGTGTGGCGAACGTCCAGTAGGGGGCCCTCGGAGCCGAGGGCGTACGCCTCGCCCCACTGGCTCAGCGCCATCAGGACGGGCCACAGATCCCAGCCCTTGCGGGTCAGGCGGTACTCGTTGCGGGAGCGGCTGCCCGGTTCCTGGTAGGGGACTGTCTTCAGGACGCCGGCCGCGATGAGCTTCCGGAGGCGGTCGCTGAGGACGGCCTCCGACAGACCGATGTGGCGGTGGAAGTCGTCGAAGCGGCGGACTCCGTTGACGGCGTCCCGAAGGATCAGCAACGTCCATTTCTCTCCGACCACGTCGAGCGTGCGCTGGACGGGGCAGTTCTCCGTGCTCGCCTCAAGCCACTCCATCCAACCATGGTAAGGCCTGGCTGCGCCATTGACAGCCAGGTGAGTCGGAAGCTAACTTCACTTACAAAAGTCAGATCGGAAGGCGCTCGGTCGTGGGACGAACACGTACATACCAATGGGAAGATCCCGCGATTTTGGCGGAAGCCGCCGGACGCATGGCCGGCATCGACTTCCTGCGCACGATGCAGGCGGGGCAACTGCCAGGGCCGCCCATCAGCTCCGCCATCGACTTTGATCTGGACGAGGTGGAACTCGGCAGGGTGGTCTTCTCCCTGACGCCGGGAGAGGAGCACTACAACCCGATCGGCAGCGTGCACGGCGGCATCTTCGCCACCGTGCTCGACTCGGCCGCGGGATGCGCCGTCCAGAGCACCCTCCCGCAAGGCATGGCGTACACCTCACTCGACCTGACGGTGAAGTTCCTACGGCGGATCACCGTGGAGACAGGCACGGTGCGCGCCGTCGGCACGGTTGTGAACAAGAGCCGTCAAACGGCACTGGCCCAGGCGCAGTTGATAGATGCGAAAGACCGTCTGGTCGCCCACGCCACCAGTAGCTGCCTGCTCTTCCCGGTTCCTCCACCTCAAGGGTGAGCCTCGACGACGACCGGTGAACCGGATCTTGTGGCCCACTCACCGACGCCTCGTCCCAGGACCCCCGGACGGCATTACAGGCGGGACCACGACGATGCGGCTCACGCCCGTCATCGGCGTACAGCGCAGCGGCAGCGGACCGGTACCCGTCCTGGATCAAAGCGGCCTGACCACGGGTGAGGATGAGGGACAACGGTCGGCAGCGTCGGTCGGCAGCGAGGTGGACCTTGCTGGTTAACCCGCCCCGGGAGCGGCCCAGTTCGGCGGCCCGCAGTCGTGCACGATGGCGCAGGCGCAGGGCACGGCGCCGTTCCCGCCCGGTCTCACCAGTTCGACGGGCGCCTCGCCTGCCGGGTCGATTTGCCCGTTCGCCGGTGTCCCGTTCCCTACGCCACGGCCTGTTCCAGTTCGTCGAGGAGCTCCGCTTCGACCGCCATCCCGGCCGCCTGGTGAGGTGGGCAGGCGACCGTGGAATCCACGCTGACCAGGCCGAGATCGACATCACCGCGGGCCACAGCTTCAGCGATCATGGCCTCGACCAGGAGCCGTAGCTCTCCGACACGTCCTGCCAGGGGCTGCGTCCGGAACCTCGAAAGGTGACCGCCACCGGCAGCGAAGAATCCGCTGGTCAGCCCCCGGCCCCTGGCAGCCGACCACCGCCATTCAGCGCCCCGTCAGCGGCTCATCGGCCCGACTGCTCCCCGCGCCGCCCCCATCCGCAAGGCGAATCAGCGCGACCTCACATCACCCTGACCAGCGGCAATACGCTCGACAACCTAAAAGGGTGCGGATTCGACCCGGATTCGCCCCGAGGGCCCCAGACTCCAAAACGAACAGCAGTTGACCTGCAGTGATGCTGATTCCTGCCGCTGTACCGAGCATCCGTCGACAGAGGAGTTTCACAATTGAAACTAAGTGGACATTTTTGGGCGATTAGCGCCACGTAGTGAGTGGTCGCACCCGCCGGCGCCGCCTCTGGCTCCCCCGAGCGCGAACCGCACAGCAGCACCACCCGGCGCTCCACTCTCGCGACTAGGGGCTGACAGAACAGGGCTCTGACCAGCCTCTTTACAGAAGCCCTTCCGCCTGACAGAAGCCGCCTTGCCGAGCCCGTGCACGCCTCACGACCCTGTTTCCAACCACGGCACGCGGGGCGACGGCGCCCCGCCGACAGGGACGGGAACCTTCATGCCGCACATCACCGCTTTCGCCAGGAACCAGTGGTACAGCTAGCGCATCTTTCTGACCTGCGCTTATGTGAGGCGACGAGGCTGTGACCTGCTAGGACGGGTTGCAGAGGCGTACGGAGGCAGTCAGAGGAAACCGCTCTGATTCGACCCCGGTTCGACCCGGGTCGCTCGGAGGCAGTCAGAGGCATCAGCCCCTGAAACTGGCCTTTGAGGGACCTGAGTTGGCCGGTGCGGATCACGAGTGAGCGACTCTGGCGGGGCTCTGTTTCGACCTCGGTCGAGCTGCGATGGGGACGCCTGCCTCCACTCGGGGCCGGTATGACGAGGGCCTCCAGGACGGCAATCCTGGAGACCTTGCCGACGCCGATGGAGGTCGGTCCCGGACACCACCCGTGGTTTTAGCGGGCCTGGGTGGCGTCCACGTCTTTGCGAGACGACCCCACCGTGACAGACAGCACCCATCACGACCTCTCTCGACCAAACGCATCCCAAATCAACGGCGTTGTTCTGGGCTACGCCCAACTTCCGTCGGCCGCAACCGATCTCATTCTGCTCGGCGATCTCACCGGACGCTATGCCACCGGTAGTTACAGCCGACTCTCCTCCGACGGCCGGACCGTGATCCCGCGCGGGGACCGTCAGGGCGCGGCCGAGCACGGACACCGGATCACCGCGGCCATCGCCTGCCACGTCGCCCGCGCCGGCGGCAGCATCGACCAGCTCACGCAACTTCTGCTGCACCCCGAGCACGAAGGCGGACGGCACACCCGGCACATCGCGCTGCGCTCCGGGCAGGCACGCGCCCTGGACTACATCCGCCGGGTGTGGGCCAGCGCCTCGGACGCGATCAGCAGCACCAGTGCGCTGGGCTCCCGGCACCACGCGTACGAAGTCCTCGCCGCACTGCGGGACCGGATCGAGACGACACCGTGGCGCGGCGAGCGTGGACGGACCGCGCTGCGGGTGCTGCGGGCGCACCTGAACTTCGCCGAGATCGCGGGCGGACCCCTGCACCACGCCAGTGAGCGGCAGACCGCGGAGGAAGCCGGAGTCTCCCGTACGACGCTGCGGGTCGTCTACGAGACGGTCCTCAAGCCGCGTGGCTGGCTGCGGCGTCTGCGGGTGGGTCATGGCCGGGAGGGCTCGACCTGGTACCTGGGCGACGGCAACATCCCCGATCGCGGTGGCCCGGTTCTGCTGTCTCGTTTCCGGTCCACTCAGTTCCCCCCCGACCCGGCACTTGAGGAGTGGACCACCCCTGAGACGGCCACGACGGCCGACATCGACTCCACCGTCCTCGGACAACTCATGGGCCACGACGCCTTCGCCCACCACGCCCTCGGCAGCGCCGCGCTCGTGATCATCAGTGCCCTGCACGTGCGCCCCGACCAGACCGTTGCCGAGCTCCTCGGTACGTCCTCGGTCTCCCGCGCCACCACCTACCGGACCCTGCGACGCCTCGCCGACCACGGCCTCGTCCAGCACACCGGGGAGACCTGGACCCTCACACCGCGTGCCCTGGAGGGTTTCGGTATCCATCTCCCGGACGACGCTGGCAACGGCCACACGCCAGCACAGGGCTGGACCAAGGTCGCCGAGCAACACGGCACCTGGGGCATCGCGGCCCGGCGCAAGGCCCTTCACACGGCGGAACGGAAGGCCTACCAGGAGGCACTGGCCCGGCTTGCGGAGCACCACAGCAGGGCTCTCGTGATCGTCCGCGACGGCCGTCAGGTCCTGGTACCCGTGCCGCGCCCCGACGAGATCCCGCCGACGTGGCACGCCCCGGACGGCCGGGTCCTCGACCCGGTCACAGGTCGTCCGGCCGCCGATTGGCGGGTCGCCACAGACGGCCGGCTGATCCTCATCACTCCATCCGACCAGCGCAGTTACGACGAGCTGGCCGCTGCCCATGCCGAAGCCCTCAGCGAATGGGAGTCCGTCGCATGAACCCACATTCCCCACCCACCCCCGGCACGAGCGAGGCGGTGACGCCCCAGGCTCTGCGCCAGCAGTACGAGGCCGGTGCCACGGTCGACGAACTCGTCACCGCCAGCGGCCTGTCCTACGGCACCGTCCTCAACCGGCTGCACGACGCCGGGACCGTCATGCGCACCTCCTGGCAGACCCGCAGGATGCGGCAGAACCCACAAGCCCGCCAGCGCCTCGCCGCCCATCTGCGCACCCTGTACGAGCAGCACAGCGCAACCCTCACCGAACTCGCCACGGCAGCGGGAGAGACGAGGCGCGGTGCCCGGCGCCTGCTGATCGAGGCCGGCGGCACCGTGCGCACCACCCAGCAGACCCTGCGGATACGCGCCGCAGCGCGGGCCGCCGAACGGTACAAGGTCGCGCTGTCCCTGCGGGCGCGGTACGAGGCCGGCGCCACGGTGCCGGAACTCGCCAGGGAGCACAGCTACTCCGTCGCCACCGTCTACCGGCTCCTGCACCAAGCAGGCACCCACATGCGGCCCCAGCACCACCACGGACCCGCCCACACCCCGAGGAAGCGGCCATGAGCCCCCACCTCCTCGTAGGTGCGCCCCACCCCGCCTGGCAGATCAAAAAGGCGGCCATGCGCCAATCCGGCCGCCACGTGGCAGCACGGGCACCCCCGTCGTCGGCCCGCTCGACAACGCACGTACCAAACAACACCCCTTCCCGTTTCAGGAGATCAAGCACACGTGAACGAGAACACCCGTCACAAGACCCTGGCCGCAGCCACAGACCACGTCTGGGACGCCTTCGTGATCGTCGTCGGCATGCTCAAGGGCGGCACCGGCAAGACCACCTCGGCCTGGTTCATCGCCCTCTACTACGCCGTAGTCCTCGGCCTGCCCACCCTGCTGCTGGACGCCGACGCGACCAGTCAGTCCGCCTACGACTGGTTCAAGGTCGCCCAGGCCGCCGGCTTCGAAATCCCGGCCAACCTGGTTGTCGAGCGGTACCCGTTCGACGACATCGCCGAGTACATCCGGCTCAAGCGCGCCGAGTTCGGCGCGATCGTGGTCGACGCCGGCGGCGGCAGCGCCCGCATCTTCCACGAGGCTGTCACCGAGGCGAACCTGCTGCTCGTCCCGGTCGCCCCCACCAAGATCGAGCGCCGCAAGCTCGTGGCCACCTTCGACGAGGCCGAGCGCGCCGCCGCCCGCAACGAACACGGCGTCACCGCCCATGTCGTCATGGTCAAGGCCGACGACCGCACCAGCCTGCCCGGCCGGGCAAAGGACCAACTGCTCGACCCCGCAGAGGGCGAGGGCATCGGCCCCGACCGCGACGAGGCGTTCCCGCTCGCCGAGACCACCATCCACTCCTGGGTGCACTACATGGAGGCCTTCGGCGAGATCCCCACCGAACTGAGCGAGTACGCCGAGCTGATGAAGGAGCTGACCGCAGCATGACCGAACGCCTGAAGCCCCCCGCCCGCCGCACCGGCGGTCGTACCTTGGGCGGAGCCAGGAAGACGACCCCTCCGCCCCCTCCCCCGGCCGCCGAGCTCACGCCCGAGCAGTACGCTGCCGAACAGGCCACCGCCCCGGGCGAAGGCCGTCCCACGGTCAGCGAGCCGCAGGTTCAGCCCGCTCCTTCCGCTGTTCCCAGCCCCGAGGGGTCGGCACAGGGCCGGGCCGAGGCGATGCCCGAAGTGGCACAGACGTCCGCCCAGCCGACTGCAGAGGCCCCGAGCGGCCCCGTCCCGGAGCCGGCCGCCAGTCAGCCAGTTCGCCCGGCCGTCGCCGCCACCAGGGCGGAGACGGAATTCGCCGGTCAGCCGGTGGAGCAGCAGGTATCGCCTGTTCTTCCGGCTACCGAGCCCGCAGCACCTGCCATCCAGCCCACGCAGCCAGCCGCACCCGTTGTGCAGCACGGCACGTCCGCGGCTCCCGGCTCAGCCTGGGGCGCCGAGGTGGCGCTTCGCCCTGCAGATTCCCCGACGGCCGCAGGCGGCAACGGGTTCCCGGTGAGGACCGATGTTCCACGGGCTCACCAGGAGCAGGATGCGCAATCGCAGGCAGCGCCCAGCGAAGGAACACCGTGGGCTCAGGGATCCGGCCGTCCCAAGGACATTCCTGAGACCGCCGTCGTTCTCAACCAGCGCATCATCGCGCGCGAGAGTCTCGACTCGTCGGTCCCCGCGGCGCTGAAGCTGAAGAAACGGCTCAAGCGCTTCGCGCTGGACAACGAACTGGACCACCTGCCCATCGGCGACATCGTCTCGGTCGCACTGGACGAGTGGCTCACCACCCGCGGGTTCTGACCCGACCGCAAGGCACAGGGCGGCCACCCTCACGCAAGGGGGCGGCCGCCCCGTGCCGACTATTCCAATAATCCAATAGGCGGATAGCTATCCGCCTATCCGGACCGACCGGAGCAGCTCGCGTGCCTGATCACTCCCCCTACGCCCGCCGACTACGTGAAATCGCCGACGCGCTCGACGCCGAGCCCCAGCAGACCGATGACGTTCTCACGCCGCACCCGGACACCCTGGACGTCATCAGAAACCGGCACACCAAACGCGGACAGTTCAACCACGCCGTCCCCGAAGTCCTCCAGCTCCAGCGCCGGATCCGCCGCTACAACGCCGACACCGGCGTACCGCACGGAGACATCGTCGCTCTCGCCCTCGACACCTGGCTCCGCGCAAAGGGCTACCCGCCCGACCTCAAGCCACGAGAGACAGACGTTTCCTGACCGGCCTTCTCGGCCGTTCCTGCGACCTGGTCGCGCAGCATGTCTTGGGCACGGCGGCTGCGGTCACGATGCCGACTGGACGGCGAGCGCCTTGCTTGGGTCACATTGGGCCGTCGTCGAGGGGTGCTGCCGGGCGAAGATGACCGCTCCCAGCCATGACGGGCATCGTTCTTTACCTCGCTCCGGAGAAGAGGGAACGGCAAATCCTTCCCTGAGTCGGTGCAGCATCACTCGGTCATGGCAGCGGCCGCCGGTGCGTCACTGTCAGCAACGGCCGTGCCTGCGGCGCTACCGCGCAGGGAGGGAAACCTCCTCTTCCAGCGCTGTACGTCATGTCGCTCTCGGACGGAGAAACGGTGGCCGACGGTCTCCTCCAGCGAGACCAGTCGGGTAAGGAGGTCCAGCCGTTCTTTGTCAGACAGTCTCTTGCTGCGCAGACGAACGATAATTTCCTTGGCTTTCGTCAGGTCTTCGCGCTCAGCCCGCTGCTTTTGCCGTGAACGGTCTGCCGGGGACTGGTGCTCGGGCTGGGGCTGCGGCTGAACGTTGACCGTGAGAGACGGAGTGGGAGGCCTGGGCGTTGGCACCGGAGCAGGTGTCGCCATCATTCGCCTCGCGGACGCCAGGATGTCCTGTTCTGCCTGTGAGGCTGGCGTGCCCCGCTTGAGGAGCTTTTCTACCCGGGCGACCAGAGCGCGTGTCTGGGTAACGTCGCGGTTTCGCTGAGCCTTGCCGAGGCGGTTGAAGAGGCGTTGCCGATCACGGTCCTGTCCGTTGAGCCAGTCACGGGCCTCCGCGAGCACCGCGCTCAGCCGGCTGAGGGCTGTACCCCGACATCTACTGATCTCTTGCTCGGCCTGTTCACACAGGCTCTGCACTGAGCCTGTCAGCCCGGCATGCATGTCCAACTTGATCAGGCGGATCAGGTCCCCGATCTGCGGCGAAGGATCGGATGCCGTTTCATCGCCTGCTCTCCTGCACACGTCCTGCAGCCGTGCGGGGTCGTGGCCCTCGGTGTTCCAGACTCGTTCCACGACGGGTGTCACGAGCCAGCCGTCATCTGCGATTTTGCAGTCTGATGGATGCACGCAAGCGTCGGGCTCGCCGACACGTCGAGCCAATTGACGAAGACCTTATCGTAACGAACCGATATGGAAGGCCAGTTCAGAGCAGTGATTTCAACGAAAAGTGGCAACGGGTTGTCGCCCTGGCCGGCCTACCCAAAGGCACCCGTTTCCACGATCTCAAGGTGTTTTACACCACCACACTCGGCGGACCAGGCCAGCACGATCCGAAGACGGTTCAAGCCCTTTCTCGGCACGCTCGGTTCACCGAAACATGGGACACCTATGCGCGCCCACCGAGGGCGGCCGAAGGCCTGCGCGTGACCGCATTCGGCGATGCATTCCGTTCAATGCAGCAGAGCAGCGATTGACTGCAGCACGGCCTGCCTGATCGACGAACCTCTCGTCGACTCTCCCCACCGGCGGCGGTTACTTCTTCGCCCTGCCCGGCGTCCGCGACAGCAAGGACTGGTTCGGCCGCGGACTGCGGGCGATCTGACTACGCGTAGCCGACAGGTCCGGCCGCCTCGTTACGGGCGGTGCTCCTGAAGTTCCCGGCGATCGTGTTCCCCGAAGCAGAAGTCGGGCCCATGCCGGTGTTCTCCGGCCGACGGGGCGCTCGCCGTGGCGGCGTACGCCGCGCACTGCGCACTGTCCACCATCTGATCGCTGTCGGATGCAGCGTTGGCGAGGCTCGCGCAGCACGCAGCGAGCAGGAGGCCACCCGCGACCAGGGGGAGGCTCCGGCGCGGGGGCGGCGGGGCCAGCAGGGCCCGCACCCGTTGCGGCACCGCCCCGCCGGTCGCGGCCAGTGCGGCCGGGAACGAGGTACCGGCGGATGCCAGCGCGGCGCGCCCGACGGCGTGCGCGACGATCTTTCGGTCGCCGACGCGCTGCGCGGCCTCTTCGTCGGCCCAGCGTTCCAGGACGAATCCGCCCGCGACGGCCAGCGGCCGCAGCAGCGGGTTCAAGGCCGCCGTGAGCCGCCACAGGATCTGGAAGAGGTGATGGCGGCAGCGCAGGTGAGCACGCTCGTGTGCGAGGAGGGCCTCGCGCTCGCCGTCGCTGAGAGAGCGCAGCATTCCTCGGGAGACCACGATCCGGCCCGGCGACCCGGGCAACGCGAAGGCCATCGGGACGTCGTCGTCGACCACGACCAGCTCCGTGCCCTCCGGCAGCCGGGCGCACTCCCGCCGCGCCCGGACGATGAGGCGGACCTGTCCCACGACGGCCACGCCCAGCGAGACGACGCTCACGGCCAGCATGAGGGCGCTGCCTCCCGCAACGACGAGGTAGACCGGATCCTCGGCTTGCAGGGCGGCCACGGACCAGCGGCCCTCCTCCGCGACTTCCGGAATCTGTGCCACGCCGGTGAAGGCGAGCAAAGCGAGTGCCCCCGCCCAGCCGATCGCGGTCACGAGCGCGGCGCAGGCCAGGGCCCAGGCAGCGCGGCGAGGGGGCAGCGCGTGCGCCAGTCGGGGCGTGAGCACGGCGAGCACAGCCGCGACTACGAAAGGGACGTAGACACTGATCAGCACGGCTTCACGCCCTTCCCGCCGAGCGGTCATCTCCGGTGCGAGCGTCGTGCCCGGACAGGAGCTGATGCAGCACGTGCTCGTCCTGCTCGGACAGTTCCGAGACGAAGCGGGCCAGGACCGCCTCGCGGTCGGAACCACCCTCAAGCAGCGACCGCATGCGCTGGGCGGTGTGCGACGCCTCGTCGCGCACCGGCTCGTACGCGTAGCCGCGGCCCTCGCGGTGGCGGACGAGCATCTCCTTGTCGTACAGCCGGGACAGGATGGTCAGGACGGTCGTGTAGGCCAGGTCGCCCGGCAGCGCCTCCCGGACCTGGCCGGCGGTCAGCGGGCCGTCGGCGCTCCAGAGTGCGGCGAGCACATCGCTCTCCAGTTCGCCGCGGGCTCGCCTGCCGGACGCCTCGCGAGCGCCGCCATCCCCTCGTTCCTGCACCGGATGCCTCCGTTCGCCGACTGTCCGCACAGACTACCCGCCCACCTCCTACTAGTTGTAGGAGGTATGCTCCGGGCTTCGAACCGCGAACTACTACAACTCGTAGAGTTCCATCGCTCCCGTCCCTGCGGAGGAAACCCATGCCCCACCGCGCGAGCACGGCGCCCAGACACACACCCACGGGCGCCCCTCCTCCGCAGTCCGCCGCCACGCCCGGCGCGGGGCGGGTCGCGATCGTCTCCGCGAGCGTCGGGGCCGGTCACGACGGTGCCGCCGCCGAGCTCGCCCGCCGTCTCACCGCGCAGGGGTATGCCGTGGACCGGCTCGACCTGCTGGACCTGCTCCCCGCCCACCTGGGCCGCACGGTCCAGGAGGGCTACCACCGGATGCTGGTGCGGGCCCCCTGGGCCTACCAGCGGATCTACTCCAGCACCGAGCGGGCCGGGGGCGGCGGCCCGGTGGCGCGGGCGCTGCTGCGCACGGCACAGGACCGGGTGCTGCGCGCCCTGCCGCCGGGCACCGACGCCGTCGTCTCCACCTACCCCGGGGCCAGCCGAGTCCTGGGCAACCTGCGCCTGGACGGTCGACTGGCCGTGCCGGTCCTCACCTATCTGACCGACTTCTCGGTGCATCCGCTGTGGGTCGCGCCGGGCGTGGACGTCCACCTCGCCGCCCACGCCGTGCCCGCCGCCCAGGCGCGCACGGCCGGGGCCCGGGACGTGCGCGTGCGCGGGCCGGTCACGGACCCCCGTTTCCGGCCCTGCGACGTACGGGAGCGTGGCCGCGCCCGGGAGAGGTTCGGGCTGCCGTCCCACGCCCCGCTGGCTCTGCTGGTCGCAGGGTCCTGGGGGGTGGGCCCGGTCCGTACGGTGGCCCGGGAGCTGCGTGACTGCGGCGCCGCCGTCCCGGTCGTCGTCTGCGGCCGCAACGAGGCCCTGGCCGAACAGCTGCGCGCCGACGGCATCGACCATGCCTTCGGCTGGGTCGACGACATGCCCTCCCTGATGCACGCCGCCGACGTCCTCGTCCAGAACGCCGGCGGGCTCACCTCACTGGAGGCATTCGCCTGCGGCCTGCCCGTCGCCAGTTACCGCTGCATACCCGGGCACGGGCTGACCAACGCCGCCGCCTTGGACGAGGCCGGTGCGGCCGTCTGGATACGCGACCCGGCCGACCTCAAGGCGGTGCTGTGCGACCTGATCGACGGCCCGCTCGGACGCCGGCAACGGGCAACGGGACTCGCCCTGTTCGCTCAGTCCCCCGACGGCTGCCCGACGGCCGAGATTGCGCGCGTGCACCGGTCAGGAGCCCCCGGCCGGGGTTTCCGCCCGGTTGTACAACGGCACCGGACGAAGCGCCGGCTCGCCACCACGGCCGTCCTCGCGTCCGTCGTGTGCGCCGGCGCCGTCGCCACCGGGGTGGCGACGACCTACGACGGTCCCGACCTCATCCACGCCATCAGCCACCGCCTCGACCCGGACGGCTTCCCACCGGAGCACACCTCCCCGTCGGAGGACGACCACTCGTGAACATCGCCCCGACGCTGCGCACGGCCGCCCGCGCCGCCGTACCCCTCCTCGCCGCCGCCCACGCCGCACCCGTCGTCTCCACCTTCGGACCGCTGCGCAACCGCCTCATGCCCCGCCTCTCGGGCCGCGGCCGCACCAACCACATCGCCCTGACCTTCGACGACGGCCCCGACCCCCGCTCCACCCCGCACTTTCTACGGCTGCTCGCCGGACGCGGAGTACACGCCACGTTCTTCCTGCTCGGCAGCGAGGCACACCGCTCCCCCGGCCTGGTCCGCGAGATCGCGGCGGCCGGTCACGAGGTCGCCGTCCACGGCTGGCTGCACCGCCCCCTGCTGCTGCGTGGCCCGCGCGCCACCTACGACGACTTCCGCCGGGCCCGCGACACCGCCGCTGCGATCACCGGACGGCAGCCCTCGCTCTTCCGGCCCCCGTACGGCGTCATGTCCACCGCGGCCCACCTCGCGGCCCGCCGCCTCGACCTGACCCCGGTGCTGTGGACCTGCTGGGGGGAGGACTGGACGGCACGCGCCACCCCGCACTCCGTCCACCGCACCGTCACCACCGACCTGGACGGCGGCGGCACGATCCTGCTCCACGACTCCGACTGCACCTCCGCCCCCGGCGCCTGGCGCTCGGCGCTCGGCGCACTGCCCCGGATCCTCGACACCTGCCAGGAACGGGGTTACGACGTCGGCCCGCTATGCGACCACAGCTGACCAGCACGAACGCCGAACAGTCGGGGTACCGGCTCGGCAGCACGCCTCGCCGGCAGCTGCCGCGGCTTCGCCAGGCGCGCCTGCGCGTGTAGGCCCGCCTGGCGCCCTCGCTACTGAATCGCGGGAGGAGCAGCCGGGATGTGGGCCGTGGTGATCGTCATCGGGGTACCGGTGACGGCGATGAGATAGGTCCCGGGACCGTGGCCACCGGGCAGGGCGCGGAACCCTCCCGCGGGTTTCACGTGGTACTCGGCGGAGGCGTGCGGGGCGAGCACTGCGGGGCCGGAGGAGATGGTCCACCAGTTGGAGGCGCCCTGGCCGGTGCGGCTCGCGAAGTGCGGGGTGAGCGCCGTACCGGTGGTGTTGACGGCCCGCACGTCGATGGCGGTGACGCCCACGCGCGCGTGGTGCGTGGCGAAGCGCGGCGAGAGGCTCATGCGCAGGGGCGGCGGGCTCGCCGCGGCGATCGCGACGCACACCAGGGCGGGGGCGAGCAATCCGCCCGCCAAGACAGCCTTCGCACGGCCGAAGACGTGGGGAAGTCGCGGCTGCCAGGCGGTGGCGAACGCGGCGGCCGGGACGGTGGCGGCGGCCGCGAGCCACAGTGGAGTCATCATCAGGAAGTAACCGTCCTGCGAGCGGGTGGCGAGGTAGAACACGACCCATGGCAGGACGGTGAGGGCGGGGCCGAGACGCCGGACGAACAGCAGGGTGGCGGCCAGCAGGCCGAGCAGGAGCAGCTGGCTGCCGTAGGAGTAGAAGTCGAGGCGGCCGCTGCCGTCGGTGAAGTAGTAGGAGATGCCCATCAGGCCCTGGCCGTGCAGGATCGCCTTCTGGTCGAGCGGCAGGAGTACGCCCTGCAGCCAGGCGGAGAAGCCCTCGATGGCGAAGTAGGCATTGGCCGCTGCGCAGGTGAGAGCGGCGGCAGCCGTGTAGCGGGCGGTCACCGCCAGAGCCCGCCGCGGCCCGAGTTCCCCGCGCCGGACGGCATACAGGCCGATCAGCAGGAACGGGGCGAGGAACCAGGCGAGCTGCTGGGCCGCGCAGGCAGCGCCCAGGCACGCCGCCCGCACCACTCCCCCCGAGCCGAGACGGCCGCCCTCACCGGTGGCGGGCCAGCGGACCACCACGGGGACGAGCAGGGCGAGAGCCGTGATCGCCGGATAGCCGGCGTAGGCGTAGTGGGGCAGGAGGCCGAAACCGAAACAGACCGCGGTGGCGGCTGACCTCCAGGGTGCCGGAAGCAAGAACCACAGCAGGACCGAGGAGACGAGCAGCGCAGCCGTGGTGACCAGGGTGGCGGCCGCCGTCGAGTGGACGACGGCGTGCACCGGTGCCGCGAGCAGCGCGGTCAGCGGCGGGTAGCCGTAGGTGTAGTCGGCGCCCCCGGACATGGTCTTGGTGATCCCGACGCGCGGCGAGCCGAACAGCCAGGGCCACGGCCGGCCGTAGACGGGATGGCCGTGCAGGATCTCGTTCGCCGCCTGGGCGGTCAGCACTCCCTCGTCGGTGCCCGCGTGATCGAGCAGGTAGCCGCAGATCACCAGCGCGACGGCGGTCATCAGTACGACGACGTCGACCCTGATCAGCGCGCGACGGCTCCGTACGAGGAGGCTGAGAACGGCGCAGACGAGGATCGAGGCGTAACAGACGGAAATGACGCCGGCGACCGCCGGACGTGAGGCCATCGCGGTCGTCCAGGCGGCCCGTGTCCCGATGAACAGGCTGATCGCGGCCACGAGGGTCATCCCGCGATGCAACTGCTGGGGCCCGGCGCCCGGGACACCGGACACCCGGACCGGGGTCGGGGGCGGCGCCGTCGAGTTCGTGGCCCCACGCCGCAGAGTCCAGGTGCCGGTCCCTGTGCGATAGGTGTCAGCCATGACGCCCGTCTCCTCCGCCTCGTGCTCCGTTTGAGTGGCCGTTTGCATCCGGCCACCCACAGAACATCTACTACATCTTGTAGATGTAGGCTCGGCGAGTGCGGTTCCCTCCAGGCCAGGTACACGTGGTTGGGCGAATCGCAGACACCAGATCACCTGCCGGAAAGGCCTCCTCGCCATGACCACACCGTTCCATCCGGCATCACAGCTGGCCGTGAACGTGCTGGACGCTCATTCGCTGCTGGCGACGTTCGGCGTGCTGGGCGTCGGAGTGGTGATGTTCGCCGAGACAGGGCTGCTGGTCGGCTTCTTCCTGCCGGGCGACTCGCTGCTCTTCACAGCCGGTCTGCTGTGCACGGGCTCGGCGGAGTCGAGTGTGCACCTGTCGCTGGGACCACTCCTGATCGCTGCGGCGGCCGGCGCCCTGGCCGGAGCCCAGTGCGGCTATGTGCTCGGCCGGAAGGCGGGCGGAGCACTGCTGGCCCGTAGCCGCTCGCAGCGTCTGCACCAGGGTGCGAAACGCGCCGAGGAACTGCTGGAGCGATACGGACATGCGAAGGCGATCACGCTGGCCCGTTTCGTGCCGGTGGTGCGGACCGTACTCAACCCGATGGCCGGCGCGCTGGAGGTACCGGTGCGCACGTTCACGTTGTGGCAGATCATCGGCGGCCTCGTGTGGAGCCTCGGACTCACCCTCGCGGGGTACGCGCTGGGCTCGTCGATCCCGAACGTCGACCGCTACCTGCTCCCGCTGGTCGCGTTGATCATTTTCGTGTCGCTGATCCCCCTGGCCGCCGAGGCGTACAGGGCACGGCGGGACGGCCGGCCCGAGGGGGGACACCGGTGATCATGGCTTTCGACGGGTCGTCTGTCGACGGCACCGCGTATCTGGATGTGGTGCGACTGGCCCGGCATGCGCCGTCCTGGCTGGACGGAGCGGTGTCGTTCTGGTCGACGTACGGGCTCGCGGTCTTCGCCGTGCTCGCGGTCGTGGGCTGGTGGTTCGCTCGACGGGGCGGAGATGCGGCTGCGGTGAGGGCGCTGGCCGTCCCGGTGGTCGTGGTCGTCGCGTACGGCGTGGATGCCCTGGTGAAGCTGGCGATGCGCGAGGACCGGCCGTGCCAGAGCCTTCGAGTGAAGACCCTGGAGACATGTCCGGCGCCCGGCGACTGGTCCTTCCCCAGCAACCACGCGGCGATCGCGGCCGCCGCTGCCGTAGCCCTGCTCTTCGTCTCGCGTCGGCTGGGGGCGGCCGCGGTCGTCGCGGCCCTGGCGATGGCAGTCTCGCGGGTGTGGGTCGGCGCGCACTATCCGCACGACGTCCTGGCAGGCGTGCTGGTCGGTGGCCTCGTCGCACTGATGGCGATGCTCGCACTGCGACGGTGGTCGCGATCGGTGGCCCGGTGGATCGGCTCCGGCCGCCTGCGCCGACTGCTGAGCGCCTCATGAACCGGCGCGACGCCGCCGACCTGGCCGGGATGGTCGGTCTCGGCGCCTGGGTGGCGTTCGGCGTCCTCACGATGGTGGTGATCGGCCAGGACGGCGCTCAGCTGTGGCCGGACAACGGTTTCCTGGCCTGGTCGCTCGGCCATCGGCCGGACGTCGCCGGGGCTCTGGCCCGAGGGGTGACCGATACCGGCAGCGGTGCCGCCCCTTACGTCCTCACCGTGTTGGCCGGCATGGTCGCGGGACGAACCGCACGGCGCCGGATGGGGGCCGCCGCACTGGGCCTTGCCTGTCTGGGAGCCGGTCAGGCGCTGCGCTACGGGGTGATGGAAGCCGTCCAGCGGCCACGTCCCGCCCGTGCCGGCTGGGCGGCGTCCGCGGGCGGTTGGGCGTTCCCCTCGGGACACACCACCACAGCGGCCCTCACTGCCGGACTGCTGATCGTCGCGGTCTCACTGCGCGCCCCGCGCGGCGCCACCCCGCTCCGGGTCGTCATCGGGTGCTGGGGCGTGCTGGTGGGCCTGTCCCGGGTCTATCTCGGCGTGCACTGGTTCACCGACGTCATCGGCGGCTGGCTGTTCGCCACCGGATGGCTCGGAGTGTGCCTGTACGCGATGACCCGATGGCTGCCCGCATCGTTCGTCTCTGGTACGCCCCGTGCGCCGGACATTCCAACGGAGGACCATGCGCCACAAGATCCTGGTCGTCGAGGACGATCACGCCCTGCGTGACGTGCTGCGTCGCGGCCTGCTCGACGAGGACTTCGACCCCGTGGCCGCCGCCGACGGCGCCACCGCCCTGCGGCTGGCCACGGACGACATCGCGGCCGTCGTCCTGGACGTCGGGCTGCCCGACGCGGACGGCCGGGACGTGTGCCAGGCGCTGCGTGCGGGCGGGTTCGCCGCCCCGATCATCTTCCTGACGGCCCGCCATCACCTCACGGACCGGCTGTCCGGGTTCTCCGCCGGAGCCGACGACTACCTGCCCAAGCCGTTCCATCTCGCCGAACTCGTCGCCCGGCTGAGGGCCGCACTCAAACGGGCCGCCCCCGCGGCCGTGGCCACCGCCGGAGACCTGGTCCTGGACGCGACCCGGCACAGCGCGCACGTCGGCGACGTCGACATCGACCTGTCTCCCACGGAGTTCCGTCTGCTGGCCACGCTCATGGCCGCAGGCGGGACCCTCGTATCCCGCCGCGACCTGGTCAGGGCCGCCTGGCCGGACGGCGCCCAGGTCAGCGACAACACCCTCGACCAGTATCTGAGCCGACTGCGCCGCAAGCTGCGCGAAGCGGGCAGCGGCCTCGGCCTCACCACGACACGCGGGATCGGGCACCGGCTGTCATGAACCGGCTCGCGCGCCGACTGGCGCCCCGCACGTTGCGCGGTCGGCTCTCGCTCGTGGCGCTGACCACCGCCGCGCTCCTGATGACCGTGCTGACCGTCGCGTTCAACACCGCGATGGACCGGCACCTCCAGCACCAGGCTGACGACGAACTACGCAACCGCGCCGCCGCCGTCGCCACCACCGTCGACACCAGCGGGCCCCGAGTGCGGGTCCTGGAGACCGTCAACGACAGCCTGCTCGACGCGAACGTGTGGATCTACACCGGGACACGCCTGCTGGAGAAACCACCGTCCGCCGCAGCCGACAGCGCGCTGACCCAGGCCGCCGACCGGCTCGCCGGGCGGGGCAGGCCGGTCTGCGCGACCGTGCACACCGACAACCCCCGTTTCGTCCGCCTGTGCTCCCGACCCGTGACCGGCCTTCGCAGCACCGCCATCGTCGTCACGGCCGTGGATCTCGCCCCGTACCGCAGCTCCGCCGGCACCCTGCTGTCGGGCTCGCTGATCCTGGACGCTGTCATGCTCGCGTGCACCTACGCGCTGACGCGGCTGGCCGTCGGGCGGGCGCTGCGCCCCGTGCGCACCATGACCGACCAGGCCACCCAGTGGAGCGCCGTCGGTTCCGGCCAGCGTTTCGGCGCCGAGGACCAGCCGGCCGAACTGGCCCGCCTGGGCACCTCGTTGGACGCACTGCTGGACCGTATCCGCACCGTGCTGCGTCACGAGCAGCAGCTGACCGGGGAGTTGTCCCACGAACTGCGCACCCCGCTCACCCGGATCGTCGTCGAGCTCGACTGGTGGCGGGCCCGCCCGCGCTCGGCGGCCGAGACCGACGCCACCCACGAGGTGATCGCGGAGGCCGCCCAGTCCATACGCACCATCTGCGACACGCTGTTGAACGACGCCCGCGAAGGCGGGCAGACCACCGGCACGGCCGTGGGTGCCGCCGCTGTCGCTCCCGTGCTACGGCGGCTGGTCGAGGACCTCGACGCACGGAAGCAGCTGAAGACCGTCGTCGACGTGCCGGACCAGGAGCTTGAGGCGGGCGTCGCTTCCGCTCTTCTCGAACGCATCGTCAGCCCGCTGCTGGCCAATGCCGTTCGCTATGCCGACTCCACGGTGACCGTGTCCGCACGGCAGTTGCCCAGCGGCGTCCGCATCGACGTCACCGACGACGGTCCTGGCGTACCGGAGGAGTTCCTCGACCATCTCTTCCAGCCCGGCCGGCGCGCGGACTCCGACGACGGGCACGACGGGGCGGGCCTGGGACTGCCGCTCGCGCGGCGCCTGGCCCGCGCCGTCGGCGGCGAGGTCTCCCACGACCCCGAGCACACACCCGGGGCACGTTTCCTGGTCGACCTGCCCGCCGGGTGACCGGACTCAGTCGGCCTGCTGGGCGACCGTCTCCCGCTCCGGTGTGCGCGGGACGGCGGTCCTGCGCTCCTGGACCTGTGCATAGGCCATCAGGCCGACCAGAACGGCCAGCAGCACGGCCGAGGAGCCCGCGGTACCGAGATCCAGGCCTCCTTTGGCGACCGGCTTGGTCAGGAAGTCACCGGCCGTGGCGCCCAGCGGGCGGGTGAGGACGAAGGCGATCCAGAACAGAAGCACGTTCGGGACGGCGGGCACCTTCATCAGGACGACGAGGACGGCGAGCGCCCCGGTCACGAGCAGCGCGCCGCCCGCATAGCCGAGGCCGGAGCTGTCGGAGAGGAAGTCGCCCATCGAGGTGCCGAGGGTGTTGGAGACGAGGATTGCAGACCAGAACAGGGCCTCGCCGCGGAAGGTGACGATGTCGCGGATCTGGAAGGTCATGCCGGTCGCCTTCCAGACGGCGAAGATGATCAGCAGCATCGAGATGAGGATCGCGGCGCCGGTGGGGTAGCCGAGACCCAGGCCCTGCGGTCCCCAGCCGAGTGAAGTGGTGCCGCCCGAGAGGTACTTGGTACTGGCGTCGCGGTTCATGAAGTCGGACGTCGTGGTGCCGGCCATGCTGGTCGACAGGATCACGGTCCAGTAGAAGAACGGGTGGTAGCGGCTGGACCTGAGCTGGACGACCAGCGTCACCACGAAGACGAGGAACAGCGCGATCGTGGTGAGGAAGTAGCCGAGCTTGAGGGTCTGCGCGAAGAGGTCGCCGGCCGTCTCGCCGAGGGTGGTGGCGGCGATCTTCATGATCCAGAACGCCAGCGTGACCTCGGGGAGCTTTTTCATCACCGACTTGGTCGTGCTCGCGACGTCGAGATCGGTGAACATTTCCGGTTGCTGCAAGGTGGGGGGCTCCTATGCGGTTGTAACGGCAGGGCGCCCGCCCCGCGATGGGGACGAGCGCCCTGTGCCATGAGGCGACCTCGAAGAGTGATCGCCGCAACCGACCTTGGCAGCGTAAACCTGAACGCATCCTGAACGCCTGCCGCGTGCCTGCTCAGGCCGCGTGCCGCGCTGAGGCTCCGTCACATCCCTTCGGGTCACGGAGAGATACACGACCAGAGCGAGTATGACCGTCAAGAACAGGGCGCTGGTGATGACGGTGCCGAGGCCCAGGCCGCCGTCGCCGGTGGGCTGGGAGAGGTGGTCGCCGATGGACGCGCCGAGCGGACGGGTGAGGATGTAGGCGATCCAGAAGCTCCACACCGCGTCCAGGCCGAGCTTGAGGTGCGCGAGGGCGACTGCGGCGATGGCCAGGCCGAACAGGACCGCGGAGAGCCAGTAGCCCAGGTCCATGCGCTCCGAGACCAGGTCACCGGCCGCGGTGCCGAGGGCGAAGGTGAACAGCACGGCGAGCCAGTAGTAGGACTCGCGGCTCGTGGTGTCGATGTGGTGGATGGACAGGGTCCGCTCACGCCGCGGAACTGCACCACCAGGACGACCGCCAGCAGTGACCGGCCTTCTCGTTGAGCAGGTCGGCCGCGGTCTCGCCGACCGTCGTGCACAGCACCTTGATGACCCAGAAGTAGACGGTGACTTCGGGCACCTTGTTCCAGCCCAGTCGGCGACCGGACGGTGACACCTGGGAGTCGGCCGCCGAGAGCCCGGGCGTCTGTGAGGTCTCGTATGGCATGAGGCCCGACCGTGCCACGGGATACCTGAACGCATCCTGACTGCCGTGCGTCACCGGCTGCCCCATCCGCCTCACCCGAGCACCATGAGTGCCATGACGACTCGTGATCACGGCGCCTGCATAGCGGCGTTCCGCCCCGTCCCCTCCGCCGCCATGGAAGAAGTCCGCCTTGAACCGTCCGCCAGCCTCCCCACCGCCTGCCGACCGGGTGACGGCCTGGCTGCGCCACCGGCTCGGCCGGGCCGTAGTGCTCTCCTACGTCGCCGCCCTCCTCCTGCCCGGCCCCGGCCTGTGGCTGCGCAGCGACCACACCGTGCCGATCGGCACGGTGACCGGCCTGCCCCTGAGCACCGCCCCGCTGCTGCTGTCCCTGGTGCTCTTCTCCGCCGGACTCCAGGTACCGGTCCGCGAACTGGGCCGCCTGCTCCGCAAGCCGACCGCCCTGCTGGCCGGGATGGTCCTCCACCTCGTGATCCCGCTTCTGGTCATCCCCGTCGTCGCGTTCGGACTGCACCGCACCCCTGACAGCGACGGCGGCAGCGGACTGATCACCGTGATGATCCTGATCGTGGCGATGCCTGTGGCCGCCGGAGCCACCGTCTGGACCGGCAAGGGTGACGGTGACCAACCCACCATGGTGGGACTCGTCCTCGCCTCCACCCTCCTCAGCCCGCTCACCATCCCGCTGGTCATCACCACTTTGGTGCCGCTCCTGGACGAGAGCTACGCGGACACGCTCGCAACGACCGGCCGCACGGCCAACGGCGGCTTCGCCCTCGTCACCGTGGTCCTCCCCTGTGCCGTCGGTATCCTGCTCCGACTCGCGCTGCCGACGACGTGGCTCAACCGGGTCCTGCGCGTGATCGTGCCCGTGGCGCTGGCCGGATCGCTCGTCCTGACCTACGTCAACGCCAGTGGCGCCCTGAGCTCCTTCCTCGCCCACCCACGCCCCCTCCTGTTCGCCGCCGCACTGGCCGTGGCTGCGCTCGTCTGCCTGCTGTCCTTCGCGTTGGGCCGGACCGCCGCGCGGCTCCTGCATCTGGACGGCCCCGTCTCCTCCTCGCTGACGCTCGCCTGCGGCATGAACAACAGCAGCGCGAGCGCGGTGCTGATCACCACCACGCTGCCCGACAAACCACACCTGCTCCTGCCAGTGCTCGCCTACGGGCTGCTGCAGAAGACAGCCGCGAGCCGGGTCGTGCAGGCAGCGGGTCGTCGGCACCCGCCCTGCCCCGCGTCACCGTGAACGGGCTCGATGAACAACAACGTCCGCTCAGTGCGTGATGCGGTAGAGGTGCTCGGGGCGGCCGGTGGTCCCGTAGCGAAGTTCGAGCCGGACCATGCCCTCCCTGACCAGGTAGGAGAGGTAGCGCTGGGCCGTGGCGCGGGAGACGCCGGTGCGTTCGGCGGCCTCCGCAGCCGACAGAGCGTCGTGCGCGCCGCGCAGGGTCTGGTGCAGCAGGGCAAGCGTCGGCGCGGAGTGGCCCTTCGCAGGGACACGGGGCACGGCCGGCGGCCGGGCGGCGCTGAACAGAGCGTCCACGTCAGCCTGGTCGGTCTCGGGGACCGTACCCAGGGCGTCCATACGGTGCTGGAGCTCCCGGTAGGCGGTGAGCCGCTCGGCGAGGTCGGGCGCGCCGAAGGGCTTGACCAGGTATCCGACGGCGCCGAGCTTCATCGCGATCCGTACCGAGGTGATGTCCCGGTCGGCGGTGATCATGATGGCGTCGGGGCGGTCGCCGCCCTCGTCACCGCTCAGCCGGCGCAGCACGTCCAGTCCGCTGCCGTCCGGCAGAAAGATGTCGAGCAACAGCAGGTCTGGGTGGAGGTGGCGCACCGCGGCCAGCGCCTCGGCCACCGTCGCTGCCTGGCCGACCACCTCGAAGCCCCGGACGCGGGACACGTAGTCGCAGTGGATGCGGCTCACTCGGAAGTCGTCGTCCACCACCAGGGTCCGGATCACCAGCGATCACCGCCTGCCACGCCGTCCAGTACCGGTGAAGCGGTCGTGAAGAGCGCGCCCCGTGGGCCGGGCGCGGTATCGGGCACCGGCAGCATGACGGTGAAGACGGCGCCGGGCCCTTCACTGACGGCAATCGTGCCGCCGTGCCGCTGCACCAGCCGGTGGACGAGCGCCAGGCCGAGGCCGCGCCGGGCGGTGCCGCGGTCCGGACGGGTCGACCAGCCGTCCTCGAAGATGGACTCGGCGGTGTCCGGCGGGATGCCGGGGCCGGTATCGGCCACCTCCACCCGCACCGCGTCGACGGCCTCGATCAGCGACAGACAGACCTCGGCACCGCCCGAGGGAGCCGATCCGGTCGCGGACGCGTCGATCGCGTTGTCCAGCAGGTTGCCGATGATGGTCAGCAGCCGAGGCAGATGCGGCGGGTCCTCGCCGAGGGCGGAGTCCTCGCTGAGGACGATCCGCACCCCGCGTTCCGCGGCCACCGTGATCTTGGCGACGATCAGTCCCACGAGCAGCGGGTTGCCGATCCGTTCCCGTACGGATTCGGTCAGCGCCTGCTCGGCGCCGGCCGTGTCGACGGCGAACTCGTAGGCGGCGTCGTGGTCGCCGATGTCCAGCAGCCCTGCCACGGTGTGCATACGGTTGGTGAACTCGTGCTGCTGGGCGCGCAGCGCGTCCGTCAGCCCGCGCACCGAGTCCAGCTCGCGCAAGAGCCCGATCATCTCGGTGCGGTCGCGCACGGTGACCACGGCACCCAGTTCCCGTCCGTGGAGGGCGACCGGCATCCGGTTGACGACCAGGCAGTGGTCGTCGGTGAGCACGCTGATGTCGCTGCCCACCAGGGTGCCGTCCAAGGCGCGGCGCAGCCGCCCGTCGGGCAGGACTTCCGCCAGCGTGCTGCCGAGCGCGGTCCCCAGTCCGAGCAGGTCGCGTGCCTCGTCGTTGACCAGCGTGATCCGGCCGTCCGGGTCGAAGGCGACGACTCCCTCACGGATTCCGTGCAGCATCGCCTCCCGGTCCTGCAACAGCCCGGCGATCTCCTCCAGCTCCAGCCCGAACGTCGTCCGCTTGAGCCGTCTGGCCAGCAGGAACGCGGCCGTCGAGCCGAGCGCGACGGCGATGGCGCTGTACAGGCCGAAGGTGGGCAGCTCACGCCACAGCTCACCCAGCACATAGTGCTCGGGGATCCCTGCGGACACCTCGCCGACCAGCTTTCCGGTGGGCCCGTACAGCGGGGCCTTGCCGTTGGCGGAACGCCCCGTCGCGCCCTGGTCGGTGCCGACATGCGTCCTGCCGTCCAGCACCACGATCCGGTCCCCCGTCGGTTCACCGACCAGTGCCGGGTCGGGGTGCGAGTGGCGGATACCGCGCAGGTCGAGCACGACCACGTACGACGCGCCCGACGCCTTGCGGATTCTTTCGGCCACCGTCTGTACGACGTCGCCACCGCCCCCGTACTGCATGGCGCGGCGGATCTGTGGTTCCGCGGCCGTGGTCTCGGCGATGGCCAGGGCTCGCTTCTCGTAGGCACGGTCGATCTCGCCGCGCTGCGCGAAGGCGAACAGCACGAAACCGATCAGCCCGGTCAGCGCCAGGATGGCCAGCTGGTTGGCCAGAATTCGCGCGGAGAGCCGCCCCTTCCCACCGCGGCCGATCGGGATACGGATGCGTCTCACGGGTGCCTCTGCCTGTCGTACGGGGCCCGGGCGCGGCCCCTGCGCCGTACCCGTGGTGGCGTGATTGTGCTCCCGGCACCGGCCTTCTGCCCACCCCCGACCGCTGAGCAGAACGAGCAAAAGCATGGCTAACACGACTAACGCGGGATACGGATGAAACAGCGACGTAACACCCGCCGGCCCCTAGCGTCTGCCTTCCTCGACCTCCGAGGTCAGGAAGGAGACAGCCTCAGATGGCTTCGCGAAACGATGTTGCGACGAGCCCCGGCGCCGAGAAGACCGGCCGGGACAGCGCACGAGTCGAGATTTCAGGACTCACCAAACGGTTTCTGACTCCCGCGGGTGAGGTGTTCACGGCGCTGCAGGACGTTTCGTTCACCGTGGAGCCGGGCCAGTTCTGCGCGGTGGTGGGCCCGACCGGCTGCGGCAAGTCGACGACGCTGAGCATGGTGTCCGGGCTCGACCGGCCCAGTGAGGGATCGGTCAAGGTCGGCGGCCGTGAGGTGGACGGCGTCACCGAAGGCGTCAGCTTCATGTTCCAGAGCGACGCGCTGCTGCCCTGGAAGACGGTCCTCGGCAACGTGTTGATGGGCCCGGTCTTCCGCAGGGTGCCCAAGCAGCAGGCCCAGGCCTCGGCCCGTGACTGGCTGCGCCGGGTGGGCCTGACGGGGTTCGAGGACCGCTACCCGCACCAGCTCTCCGGCGGCATGCGCAAGCGCGTGGCGATGGCCGCGGCGCTGATCAACGAACCCCGGATCCTGATCATGGACGAGCCGTTCGGCGCCCTGGACGTGCAGACCAAGGCGATCATGTCGACCGAGCTGCTCGGTCTGTGGGAGCAGATCCGCCCGTCGGTCATCTTCATCACCCACGACCTCGACGAGGCGGTGGCGCTCGCCGACCGGGTCGTCGTCATGACGTCCAGCCCCGGCTCGGTCAAGGCGGTCTTCGACATCGACCTGCCCCGCCCGCGCGGCTCGGTCCAGGAGATCCGCTTCCAGCCCCGCTTCATCGAACTTCAGCACCAGATCTGGGACTCGCTGCGCGAGGAGGTGGAGCGCGCCTACGCACGCACCGCAGGAGGTACGGCATGAGCACGACGTCCACCGTCTCCATGGCCCCGGTCAAGGGCGACTCACCCATCTCGGCCGCGGCCGCCGCCAGGAGCGCCGTCCGGCGGCGCACCGCACTGGTGTGGGCTGGGCGCATCGGTCTCGCGGCCTTCGTCCTCGGCGGCTGGCAGGCCTTCACCGCCTGGGGGATCGTCGACAAGTTCTTCTTCGGGCAGCCGTCCGGCATCGCCCAGCGGCTGGTCGACCTGTTCCGGCACGGCACCGAGTTCGGGTCCTTCTACGCCAACATCTGGACCACCATCCAGGAGGCGCTGGCCGGCTTCGCCCTCGGGGCCGTCACCGGAGTGGTCTTCGGCGTCGCGCTCGGTCAGAGCCGCTTCCTCGCCGACGTGCTCGGCCCCTACATCAAGATGGTCAACGCGATCCCGCGGATCGTCCTCGGTTCGATCTTCATCGTCGCCTTCGGCATCGGTGTGCTGCCGAAGATCCTGCTCGCCGCCGTGCTGGTGTTCTTCATCGTCTTCTTCAACGCCTTCCAGGGCGTCCGCGAGGTCGACCGCAACATCCTCGCCAACACCAAGGTCCTCGGCGCCTCGCAGCTGCAGACAATCCGGCACGTCACCGTGCCCTCCGCGCTCACCTGGATCATCGCCAGCCTGCACAGCGCCTTCGGCTTCGCCATCGTCGGCGCGCTGGTCGGCGAGGTGCTGGGCGCGCAGAGCGGTCTCGGCCTGGTCATCAAGACCGCGCAGAACAATTTCGACCCCAACGGCGTGTTCGCCACGATGCTCGTCATCTCGGTCATCGTGCTCGGCGCCGAGTGGCTGATCGGCAAGCTCGAGCACTGGCTGCTGTCCTGGCGCCCGCCGGCCCCGTCCGAGGCCGCCAACACCATCTGACACCTCGCCCTTCCCCCCCTCCTTCCCTCAGCACCCTCAGCACCCTCAGCAAAGGAATGTGATCAGCCATGTCCAGACGACCCGCCGCCGTCGCCGCGTCCGTCCTCGCCGTTCTCGCCCTCGGCACCACCAGCGCCTGTTCCAGCAACTCCTCCGCCTCGACCGGCAGTTCGGGCTCCACGCCGACCGTCAAGCTCATGGCCGGCGGCCTCGACAAGCAGATCTACCTGCCGTACCAGCTCGCCCGGCAACTCGGCTTCTACAAGAAGTACGGCGTCGACGTCCAGCTCAGCACCGAGCAGGACGGCGGTGTCGGCGCCGAGGAAGCCATGGCCTCGGGGCAGGTCGACATGGCGGGCGCCTGGTACAACCACACCATCGAGTTCCAGGCCAAGGGCAAGGCCGTCGAGGACGTCGTCCAGCTGTCCGGTGCACCGGGCGAGCGAGAGATGTGCACCAAGAAGTCGGGCGTCACCTCGGGCGCCGACTTCAAGGGCAAGACCCTCGGCGTCACCGACCTGGGGTCGGGCACCGACACCCTCACCCAGTTCCTGGCCGCCAAGAAGGGCATCAAGACCAGCCAGTTCCACCGGATCGCGGTCGGCGCGGGCTCCACCGCCATCGCCGCGCTGCAGAACGGGAAGGTCGACTGCGTCATGACGACGCAGCCCACGGTCGCCGCGATCCAGAAGAAGGGCGTCGGTACCTCCGCGATCGACCTGGCCACCACGCAGGGTGCCACGGCGGCGATGGGCGGCGCCTATCCCGCGGCCAGTGTGCTCGCCCGCACCGACTGGGTGAACTCACACAAGGACACGGTGCAGAAGGTCGTCGACGCGCTCGTCGCCACCATGCACTGGATCAACACCCACAGCGCGACCGACATCGCGAACAAGCTGCCCGCGTCGTACGTGTCGAACCAGTTGGTGACCAAGGCCGACTACATCTCGGCCCTGACCGAGGACAAGGGGCAGTTCCTCCCTGACGGCCTCATGCCGGCCGGCGGTCCGAAGACCTCCCTGGCGACGGAGAAACTGGTCGGCAATGTGAAGGGGTCGGTGGACCTCAGCAAGACGTTCACCAACGACTTCGCCCTCCAGGCCAACAAGACCGAGGGCTTCAAGACCACCACGACCCCAGCAGGACCGAACGGCTGAGCCGCACTCATCGCTCAGGGAGCCGCCCAAGCCCAGTCGGCCGGGCGGCTCCGGCCCGTGACCCGCCTCCCAAAAATGATCACCAGGCCACTTTCAAGAGCGGAGAAGGTGGACATAAGCTCCCATACCGTCGAGACGAGAGTGGGGTGGCGTGACGCTCCCCGTCCGCCCCCGTTCGTCCCCAAATCACCGGCAACGCCGACACTCCTCAGCAGTGGCACCGGGGCATGACGCTGATCGCCACGGCCAGCCTGTTCATCGGCACCCGCTCGGCCCGGACCCAGGCGATGCTCGCGCAACCGTCACCGCCGCGCCCGCCACCCTCGCCCCGCACAGCACCGCTGTGTACGCCGTACGACCACAGGGCTGCCACCGCGCGCTCCCCACCAGCACGGACCAGCACATGTACCTGATCGCCGTCACCGCCAACCCCATGACGATCACCACGGCATCCCTGGGGAACGCCGCCCACCCGGGCTGGCGGAGAGGCACCTACGACACCGATGAATCACGGCAACGCCCCTGGAGGAATCACGGGCAGCCGCACGTGGAACTCGGCGCCGGTCTGAGAATCGGCGACCCACACGCGGCCGCCGTGAGAGGTGACCACGTCGTGGACGATCGCAAGGCCCAACCCGACGCCGCCGGAGTTCCGGTCGCGGGCGGACTGGACGCGGAAGAACCGGTCGAAGACCTGCTCGCGGTGGGTGGGGTCGACCCCCGGACCGTCGTCGGCCACGACCAGCTCGGCAGCCGGGTCCGCCTCGACTCGGCCGGCGTTCCCGTACCCGCGCCCACTCCCATCCCCGACGGGGAACAGACGTACGGCGATCCTGGCGTGCGCGTGCCGTTCCGCGTTGTCGAGCAGGTTGCGTACAACAGCCCGCAGCTGCTGCGGGTAGCCCTGAACGCGGACCGGCGACAGCCCAGACAGGTCGACGTCCACTTGACCGCGGGCACGGATCGCCTCGACCTCGGTCAGCAACAGCTCGTCGAGGTCCACCGACGAAGCGGGAGCAGCGCCGTTACCGTTGCCCGACCGCGACAACTCCAGCAGTTCCTCGACGAGTTGATCCAGTCGCCCCACCTCGCGGTGCACGTCACGGGCAAAGACCGGCCACTCGGTGGCCGCCGGGTGGGCCAGCCCTACTTCCGTACGCGTCCGCAGCACCGCGAGCGGGCTGCGCAGTTCGTGCGAGGCGTCGCTGACGAACTGGCGCTGTCGCTCGCCTGCCTGTTGCAGCCGCTCCAGCATGGCGTTCATCGTCCTTGCGAGCCGCCCGATTTCGTCCGTACCGGGCGGCTCGGGTACGCGAAGGTCCAGTTCGCTGGAGGTGATCTCCGCGACCTGGCGGCGCATGGCCTCTACCGGACGCAGCGCCCGCCCGACCAGCAGCCAGGCCGTACCTCCGGCGACGACCAGGATCACCGGACTCGCGACAAGGAATGCGGAGAGCGCGGCGTCCACGCCTTCTCCGACAGGTTCGAGTGAGGCAGCCGCATAGACGGCCACCGGGCGGCCGGCAAGGTGGGCCGGGACACCGACCGCCCAGTAAGGAGCGCCGTCACCTATCGGCAGCCGGCGCAGTCGGCTGCCGACCGCATGATCCGTCGGGCGTTGTGGCAACAGGGGGCCAAGGCCGCGCAGTTCGGGGCTGGCGGCGAGCACTGTTCCGTGCTGGTCGACGATCTGCAGGACCGGACGGTCCTCGTTGGTGCCGGGCAGCACCGGCAGTGCACCGGACGTCAGCTGGGACGCCGTGTCCTGTGCCCGCTCCGTGGCCGCCGAGCGGGCATTGCCGTTGAGGTCGTTCCTGACGAGGGCGAGTACGACGACCGAGGCGAGCACCAGACCGGCTCCGACCACCAGGACGGCAAGCAGCGTCAGGCGCACACGAATACCGCTCGGCCGGCATCGGAGCAGCCGCCCCGACCACCCCAACCGTCCCTGTGGTCGCGACGCTCCGTCGGCAATGCGGCCGGCCACGACGGACAACTCCCCCGGCCCTATCCGCCGCCGGCATCGAGCCGGTAGCCGACACCGCGCACGGTCTGCACCGCGTGCCGAGAGAACGGCAGGTCGACCTTCCGCCGCAGGTAGCCGATGTAGACATCGAGCACCTTCGACTCCTCCTCCAGCGCGAAGTCCCACACCTCGTCCAGGGCCGATCGCCGGGTGACAACCTGCCCGGCCCGAGCCATGAGCAATTCCAGAAGGGCGAACTCCCGGGGGGTCAGCTCGATTTCGGTCCCGTCACGGCGGCAACTGCGGGCGCCCCGGTCGAGTACGAGGTCACCGGCTGTGAGGATCCGGGCGTCGGCCTTCGTCGTACGGCGGATCAGCGCCCGCACCCTGGCGAGCAGCACCTGGTAGGAGAAGGGCTTGGCCAGGAAGTCGTCGGCGCCCGTGTCGAAGGCGCGGAGCTGGTCGGGTTCGGCGCTGCGGGCGGTCAGCACCAGGACGGGGGTCGCCACGCCCGTGTCACGCAGCCGGGCGCACAGCGGCAGGCCGCCCAGCCCCGGCAACATCAGGTCGAGGAGGATCAGATCATAGGTACGGTGCAGCAGCCGGTCCCAGGCGAGCAGGCCGTCCTCCACCGTCTCCACGGCGAAACCGTCCTGGTGCAGGCCCTCGGCCAGAGCCTCGGCGAGCGCGGTCTCGTCCTCCACGACAAGAACCCGGGCCGACTGGCGAGCTGTCATGACGACACCTCCCCTGACTACCACTTTGCATTGACTTTACCTCGCCCCAGTAAGAGAGCGGCAAGAGACGGCCGTCACCTCCCGAACGGGCTCTCTCTTAATGGGCGCTTACCCGGGGCCGCACACGCTGTGGGTTCACCAGGCCCTGGGGAGGAGCCATGACCCGCAAACCCACCCTGCTGACCATGATCGGCGTCCTGATCGGCTCCGGTATCGCCGTCGGTGCCTGCAGTTCCGGTGCCGGCCCATCCGGCGGCTCGGGCACCTCGTCCAGCCCCGCTCCGGCCCCCTCCGCTCCGTCATCGACCGCACCGCGTGACCGGGCGTACCACCCCGTGATCGATCCGGCCAAGTTCAGCAACCGCGTCACCAACCGGTACTTCTCGCTCCCGGTCGGCACCACGCTGGTGTACGAGGGGACCCGCGACGGACGTCCCCAGCGCGACGAGGTGGTCATCACCAAGGAGACGCGCGTCATCATGGGCGTGCGCTGCACGGTCGTCCGGGACACCGTGACGAGCAACGGGGCCCTGGTGGAGAAGACCACCGACTGGTACGCGCAGTCCGCCGCCGGCGATGTCTGGTACTTCGGCGAGGCCACCGGCGAGTACACCAACGGCAACCTCACCAGCACCAAGGGCTCGTGGGAGGCCGGCGTGGACACCGCTCAGCCGGGCGTCGTCATGAAGGCGCACCCCAGGCCCGGTGACAGCTACCGCCAGGAGTACCGGCCCGGCGAGGCCGAGGACATGGCGAAGGTGCTGCGTACGACGGCCACGGTCAAGGTGCCGGTGGGGCGGTTCACAAACGTCGTCGTGACGAACGACACCGACCCGCTCAACCCCGACAAGGCCGACCACAAGTCGTACGCACCGGGCGTCGGACTGGTCCTGGCCGACCGGGTCCGCAGCGGCCACCACGAACACATCGCACTCGTCGAGAGGCGCGGCTGATGTCCACCGCGGCGGCCGTCGAAGCCGACGGGCTCTACGTCATCTACCGCGAGCGCGACCTGGAGACCGTCGCCCTGCGGGGAGCGGAAATCGCTCTGCCCGAGGGCACCTGGACCAGCCTGATGGGCCCGTCCGGCAGCGGCAAGAGCACCCTGGTCCATGTCCTGGGCGGCCTGCTCGAACCGAGCGGTGGCCGCGTCGTCATCGATGGCGAGGACATCACCCGCCTGCCGCCCGCGGAACGCGCCCAGCGACGCCGACGCCGCATCGGCATGGTGCTGCAGCGCGACAATCTCCATCCGCTGCTCGATGTGGGGGACAACATCGCCCTCCCGCTGCGCCTGGACGGGCGGCCTGCGCCTCACATCCGCAGTCGCGTACGCGAGCTGCTCGACAGCCTGGGCCTGTCCGACCGCGCGCGACAGCCGGTGGGGCAGCTCTCGGGCGGCGAGGCGCAGCGGGTGGCGATCGCTGTCGCCCTCGCGGCCCGGCCCACCGTGCTGCTCGCCGACGAGATCACCGGCGAGCTGGACGCGCGGACCGCCACCGGTGTCCTCGACATCCTGGCTCGCGTACGGGACGACGAGGGCGCGGCGATTCTGACGGTCACCCACAATCCGTCCGTCACGGAACGGGCGGACCTACGTCTGAGGATGCGCGATGGAATCGTCATCGAGTGAACCGGCGCCCGAATGCCCGCCAGAGTTCCCCTCCGCGTCCTCGGCCAAGGCTCGGACCGAGCCCCCGGCGGTGCGCGCCGAGCGTGTGACCCGCGTCCATCGCGACGGGCGGCGCGAGCTGAAGAGCCTGGACCAGGTGTCGCTGACCGTGTCGGCCGGCGAGGTGGTGGCCGTGACCGGTCCCAGCGGGGCGGGCAAGACCTCCCTGCTCCACATCCTCGGCGGCCTCGACACCGGGTACCAGGGCCGTGCGTGTGTCGCCGGGACGGACTGGCAGACGCTGCACGGGAGTGAACGGGCCCGCTTCCGACGGCGCACCTGCGGGTTCGTCGTCCAGGGGCTGGCCCTGCTGCCGCAGGCGACGGCCGCCGAGAACATCGAGGTTCCGCTGCTGCTCGACGGTGTCGCGCCGGGCGCCCGGCGGACTCGGGTCGCCGAAGCCCTCGCCCTCGTCGGCCTGGAGGACCAGGGCGCCAAACTGCCCGACCAGCTCTCCGGCGGTCAGCAGCAGCGCGTGGCCATCGCCCGGGCACTGGTGAACGGACCGGCCCTGATCCTCGCCGACGAGCCGACCGGCAGCCTCGACTCGACGACCGCCGCGTCCGTGGTCCGCCTGCTGCTGGCTGCGGCCCGGGAACGCGGAGCCGCGGTGGTGCTGGTGACCCACGACCCGCAGGTCGCCCGGCACGCCGATGCGAGCGCCCGCCTCCACTCGGGGCGGCTCGACACCCCCGTACACGAGTCACCCAAGGAGTGAGCGGCATGTTCTGGCTCGTCCTGCAGATCGCGCGCCGCGCGCCGCTGCGACTGCTGCTGGCAGCACTGGCCGTCGCGCTCCCCGTGGCCACGCTGGCCGCGACTCTCCTGTACGTCGACGACGCCTCCCGCGCCATGACGAGGGTCGCCCTTCAGCCGATCCAGGTGGAGATGCGCGCCCTCGCCACGACCCTGGACAGCGACCCCGTACGGCTCGGGCAGCAGCTGCAAACCGTGCACGGGGTGAAACAGGCCGACGTCTTCGCCTCCGCCGACGTCGTGGTGTCCGCGCCGGGCTCGCAGGCCCGGGTGAGCGCGCGGCTGTTCGCCGTCGACCCGGCATACCTGGCGCACCATCCGTGGGTGCACGCGTACGGCGACCTGCGGGCCGGGGTGCTGCTCAACGACGCCGTGGCTGCTTCACCCGGCTTCTCCGGGGCGCGGCGGGTCACCGTCGACCTGCGCGGCGACTACAAGCCGCTCGGGCTGTCCGTGCCGGTCGCGGGCCGGGCCGACCTGCGGGATGCCACGACCTGGTACGCCATCCCCGCCGGAGACGTCCAGGGCGACATCGCCGAGGTGCCACGGGCGATCGTCATGGACTACGCAACCTTCCGGCGGACTGTCCTGCCCGCCGTCCGCCACGCGCTGGGGCCCTCCACCTCCATCACCAACCCGGGGCTGTCCGAACTGCCGCCGGTGAGCCTGGAATCGCATGTCGCCGTCGACCACGGCACCTACCCCGCCGACCCGTCCGCCGCCGAGCGGTGGTCGGGCACCCTGCGCCGGACGCTCGAGCGCCGCGCACCCGGTGACGTCCTCGTCGCCGACAACGTGGCCGAACCACTCCTCGAAGCGGGCACCGACGCCACCAACGCCAGGTCCCTCTTCTTCCTCCTCGGCATCCCCGGAGTGCTGGTGTCGGCAGCCCTGGGCCTGGCCGCCGCCTCCGCACTGGCCGAGGCCCACCGCAGGGAGGACGCACTGCTGCGCCTGCGGGGCGCGTCCGACTCCCACCTCGTACGGCTGGCCGTCGAGCAGGGGACGCTCGCCGGTTCCGCCGGGACTGTCATCGGTCTCGTGGCAGCGGGCGCCGCGGTGTCCGGCGTCGTCGGACACCCCGCGTGGCGCGACATCCCGGCGGGCTCGCTGACCGTTGCCGTCGTACTGTCGGCCCTCGTTGGCACCTCGGTGACCGCCGCCCGCCTCATCCCGCTCGTCCGGGCCGGACGCAAGGCCGCGCTCGTCGTCGACCGGCGCCTGCTGCCGCCGCCACGGCCCCCGCTGTGGCGCCGCGCCCATCTGGACGCCGTAGCTCTCGCCGTCGGGCTGGGCATCCTCGTCGGCAACTTCGCCTCGGGCGGGCTGAAGCCGGTCCCGGTTCAGGGACCGGCCCTGGCCCTGACCTTCTACGTACTGCTCGCACCGCTGCTGCTCTGGCTCGGCACGGCCCTGCTCGCCGTACGCGGTCTGCTGGCGCTGCTCGCCCGTTGGAGCAGGCCCGATCGGCCCCGGCCGCTGACCACCTGGCCGGGGACCATGCTGCGCTGGCTGGGCCGCCGACCGTCCCGTACGGCCGTGGCGTTGACCCTCGGAGTACTCGCGGTGGCGTTCGCCGCGCAGACAGCGACCTTCGCAGCCACCTACCGCACTGCCGCTCACCAGGACGCCCAGGCATCGTTCGGCGCCGATCTACGGTTCACACCCGCCACCGAGGTGACACAGCCGCCGCCCGACGGAGGGCCTGGAGTACGGGCGATGACACCGATCCGCGCCGTTCCGGCCCGCGCGGGCAGCGACCGTAAGACGATCATGGCCGTGGATCCCGCCTCGTACCGCTCGGCGGCCGTCACCGCGCCGCAGATCACCCGGGGCGTAGGGCTCGACTCCCTGGCCCACCGGGCGAACGGCGTACTGGTCTCCCAGGAGATCGCCCAGGACTTCGGCGTGGCCCCCGGCGACACCATCCCCGTCACCGTCTTCCCGGACGACCTCGACCTGTCCCAGAAACTCGACCTGCATGTGATCGGCGTCTACCGCGCCTTCCCGCCCACCGACCCCCTCTCCGAGATGGTCATGAGCGTCTCCGAAGTCCCCGCGCCGGTGCCTCCACCGGACTTCTATCTCGCGGGCGTGGCCCCGGGAGTCAGCCCCGGCGCGGTCGCCGACCGGATGCGGCGGGAGGGCAAACCCGCGGGCTACACCGTCTCCACGCTCACCGAACGCGTCCGGCAGCAGCAGCGCGGGCTGACCGCGCTCAACCTCGACGGTCTGAGCCGTATCGAGGCCGTCTCGTCCGGCGCGGTCGCCGCGCTGGGGGTCGGGCTGCTCGGCGCCTTCCTGATCCTCGAACGCAGAAGGGAGTTCGCCGTCCTGCGCACGGTCGGCGCAGATACCGGACAGGCCCTGACCGGCCCCGTCGTCGAGGGCACCGTCGCCGTGGTCGGCAGCCTGCTGATCGGCATACCCCTGGGCCTTGGCGTCGGCGTGCTCTCCATCCGCGTCCTGGGCCTGTTCTTCGCCCTTCCTCCGCCCCTGGTCACCGTCCCCGTCGATGCCCTCGCCCTGCTGGCCGGCCTGGTCGTGACCCTCTCCGCACTCGCACTGGGCTTGGCGCTGCGCCGCATCGGCCGCATCGAGGTCACGGCACTGCTGCGGGAGCCGTGAGCACACGCTTCGACAGGGAGGCCGCACAACGCCGGGCCGGTGTCTTGACGTCGCGAGCAGGCCACGCCCCAGCCAGTCGGAGCAGCCGCGCGCCGCCGCCGATCGACGGTGGACGTCCTGCTGGTAGCCCGTCCGTCGACGCCGGCACCGCAGCCGTGTCCAGCAACAACTCCGTGCCGTCACGGTTGCGAAGTTCCGCGATCCCGACCGCGATGGAAGCGGCCGGTGCGCCCCGCCCGCGTCAGGCGGGGCGCACCGGACCGGTCAGCGGACCGGCAGCACCGTGGTGTGCTCCTCGCGCACAGCCTGCAGAGAGCGGGGGTTCAGACCGAGCAGGCTCAGGATCGTCGGTGCGATCTGCTTGGTCTGCACGCTCGTGGAGTCGCGCACGCCGTCCGGAACCGAGGCGCCCGACACCACCAGCGGAACGTCGAGGTCGTCAGCGTGGGCGCCGCCGTGCTCGGCGATCTTCTTGGTGCCGCCGGTGTAGACGACGCCGTACTGCGCGAGGCCGAAGATGTCCGGGACACGGGTGTCGCCGGCTTCGACGTGGAAGTAGTGGGCCGCGGCCTTCCCTGCGTAGACCTTGCTGAGCCCGCTGCGGGTGAAGGTCCTGGGCGCGGCGTTGATGTCGGTGCCGGTGCCGCTCTGCGCCAGCAGGTACCTCTTGGCGAACTCGGTGGCGGCTTGCGAGCGGTCGGTCAGCCAGAGCAGCATCGCGTCGTCGTCCACGGAGTGCGCGACCAGATCGCCGGCGGCGGGATGGAGTTTCTTCCAGGCGGCGTTGAGGCCGTCCAGCAGCGGGCCGTCGTCGATCCGGGTGAGCGCGGTGGGGTCGGTGGGCGACTGGCCGTGCTTGGCGGACAGGATGACCGTGGTGCTGTCGGCCAGATGCCGCTTGGCGATCTCAGAAGTCAGGGCGCCGATCTGCGCGTTGACGAAGTCCAGGTTCTTCGTCAGCAGCGGTCCGGGCATGTTCTTGGCGGTGTAGCCACCCTTGAGGCCGTCGGAGGCGGGCAGCTTCTGCGCGGTGGAGACCGACTGGAAGTTGAGGCCGAAGATCGCCGGGGTGCCGACCTTGTGGGTACGGCTGTGGTCGTAGCCGTCGATCTCGTTGAGGACGGCCTTCACCTTGTAGCCGTCGTACTGCTCGGTGGCCTGGTTGTCCTTGGTCCAGTCGTCGCCGGCCGGGTAGCCCAGGGCGTCGCTGTTGATCTCGGGCGTGAACAGGTCCTGGACGCCGGTGCCCGAGGGCCCGTTGAGGATTTCGTACGCCGCGTGCTTGTCCGACCACGCGGTGCGCAGGCCTGCGCTGCGGGCCACCTCGAAGATGGTGTTCACCTTGAGGTAGGAGTGCGGGTAGACCGGTTTGCAGGTCTTGGGGTCGACCGGCAGCTTGGAGGCGTTGATCAGGCTCGCCGGGTTGCCCGTCATCGACAGGATGCTGTCCGGCAGGCCGGTGAGGCCCTGACCGGCGTCGATGGATGCCTGGTTCTTGTCCAGGTCCTCCGTGAGGTCCACCTCGACACCGGGCTTGACGGCCTTGCAGCTGGTGGTCCCGGCGGGCAGGAGCGCCGCGTTGTAGGTGTCGTCGTAGTAGACGCCGGTGGTGCCGGGGCCGCCACCGGTCGCCTGGGCGACCATGCCGGGGAAGGAGTCGGACGGCGTGGTGGTCCTGGCGTGGGTGTACTCCACGCCGCCGCCGACCAGCCGCGCCAGTGCCGAGTTCGGGTGCCGGGAGACGTACCAGGCCAGGTCCGACTGGTGCAGTCCGTCGACCGAGATCAGCAGGACGTGCTTGGCAGGGGCCTGGTGGTGGGAGGCGGCGAACGCCGAGGGCTGGATGGCAGTCACGCCGGTCAGGACTCCGGCAGCAGCGAAAACGGCTGCGAGTCTGACATGACTTCTGGACATGTGTGCATCTCCCGGCTCTTTGGGGCGATTTGCGAGGCGGGCCCATCAGAGTCGCGTCTTGCGTACCGGAAACGGCGCGTGTGTGAACGCCCACGGAAGAAGCGGTCGCGTCTTCATCAAGCAGGTCTGCTTTTCTTCAAGACCGACGGAAGGCCACAGACCTGTCGAGCAGCCCGGTCCGTGAGAGAGCCACGACCGGGAGGGCGGCGCAGGACGGTCCTCTCATCCAGACGACTCTTGTGCCTCGTCCCGGTCGACGGGAATGAGCAAGGTGAAGGTGGCAGGGCGAGCACTGGCCAGGGAGATCCTGCCGCCGAGCGAGACGGCCAGGTCCCGGGCGAGAGCCAGGCCGATACCCGCTCCCGGTCCGCCCCCGGTGTGCCCCCGGTCGAACAGCCGGGCCGGCTCGCCCGCCACGGCACCCTCGTCGCTGACGTCGATGGCGAGGGCGTCCTCCAGGTCCCGCACGGTGACCCGGACGGTGCCGCGCCCATGCACGCGGGCGTTGTCCAGCAGGATGCCGAGCACCTCCGACACGGGCGCGCCTGGGACCAGGACATCGGTCGGTGTGTCCCGTGCGGCGCACTCCAGGCGTCTGCCGTCCCTGGCGAACAGGCCGTGCCAGCGTGCCTCGGCGTCCCGCAGCAGTTGCCCCACCGCGATTTTCCCGGCGGCGGAGGGGGACACCTTGCTGGCACCCGACAGGCGCAGCACCTCCTCCACCGTGTGGTGCAGTCGGTGGGTGGTGGCCAGTGCTTCGGTCAGGACGGGTCGCAGCCCGGCGTCGTCGTCCTGGGCGAGGCCCGCCTCCAGGGCGAGTTGCAGACCAGTGAGGGGGGTGCGCAGCTGGTGGGAGGCGTTGGCGGTGAAGTCGCGTTCGTGACGGAGGAGTTCGGAGAGGCTGTGCAGCATCTCGTTGTGGGTGCGGGCGACCTGGTCGATCTCGCCGATGCTGCTGGGGGCGGCACGGGCGTTCAGGTCGCCCTCGGTCACGGCCCGGCAGTGGCGGGACAGATCCTCCAACGGGGCTGCCAGGGCCCGTGCCTGACGGCGGGCCACGACCACCGCGACGGCCAGCGCCAGAGCCGCCACCCCCAGCAGCACCGCCCACGCGACGAGGACGCGGTCGCGCACGGAGGCTGCGGGGGACGAGACCCGCACGACGCCGATCACCTGCTCGGCGTGGGAGACGGGCACGGTGACCACCAGGTCGCCACCCGAGTGGCCCCGTACGGCCTCACCGCCCAGGGCTCGACGGACCGGTGCGTCGCCCGAACGGGGGCCGCTGCCCGCCCGCAACCGCGACTGCGGGTCGTACAGACCGAGGTGGCCGCCTGCCGGGGGCCTCGGCAGTTCCGCCGGGTCGCCGGCTGCGTAGTCCGGGCTCACACGTACGGCCGCGGCCAGGGCGGACCGCTCCAGGGTGTCGCGCTGGTCGGCGTACAGGGACGACCTGATGGCCAGGGCGAGCGGGACGGCGAGGAGGACGACGGCGACCAGAGCGGCGGTCAGGGCGACTCGCACCACACGCTGTCTCATGACCCCATCATGCGGGCCGTTCACCAGGGCGGACGTGCTGCGCCACACGGTTTTGCCGTCCTCTAACCCACGGCGAGCAGGGCGTTAACCGGCCTCTCCCTAGCGTCGGTGCTGTGGATCGTCCGGTCCGAGGACTCCTCTGGAGGGCAGTGGTCATGGCAGCACGCACACGGACGTACGCGGTCGTCGGACTGGCCTTGGTGGCAGCGGTGACCGTGGGCTGTTCCGGGACGGGTTCAGGCTCGGGCTCGGGTTCGGGCTCCGGTTCGACGACGTCCCCGGCCGCTCCCACGGCCGGTTCCTCCTCCGGAGGCGGAGGTGGCAGCGGCGGGCAGAACAACGCGGCGCCCACCGAGTCCAACCCTCCCGGTGACATCCCCGACAACCAGGCGTTCGTCGCCTACCAGCCGAGCGGCGGTGCCTTCACCGGCTTCACGGTCAAGGTGCCCGAGGGCTGGGCCCGCACCGGCCAGGGCGGCACCACCGTGTTCACGGACAAGCTCAACACTGTGAAGATCACGGCGGTTTCCGCTGCCGCCGCGCCGACGACCGGCTCGGTCACCAGCAAGGTGATACCGCAACTGCGCTCCCAGGTACCGAAGTTCGCCGCTCCCAAGGTGTCGGAGGTGACGCGGCACTCCGGCCGTGTGGTCCTGCTGACCTACCAGGGCGACTCGGCGAAGGACCCGGTGACCGGCAAGGTGGTGCGGGACGCGTTCGAACGGTATGCCTTCTATCGCGCGGGACACGAGGTCGACCTGACCCTGTCCGGCCCGGTCAAGGCAGACAACGTCGACCCCTGGCGCATCGTCAGCGACTCCTTCGCGTGGCGGTGAGCCCGATGCCAGTCGACTCGTACGACTCCCGCGGCTCCGCCGACGATGTACTGACAGCCCGAGAGCTGTACCGCTTCTACCGGGCCGGCGAGGAAGAGACGCTCGCGCTGCGCGGGGTGTCGCTGACGGTGCGACGTGGTGAGACCGTCGCGGTCGTGGGACCGTCCGGGGCCGGAAAGTCGACTCTGCTGGCATGCCTGGCCGGACTCGACGAACCCTCAGGCGGCGAGGTCCGCGTGAGCGGCGTACGGATCAGCCATCGGCCGGAGACCGAACGGGCCCGGCTGCGCGCCCGGCACATCGGCGTCCTGCTGCAGACCCGCAACCTGCTGCCCCACCTGAATGTGCGCGACAACGTCCGCCTGCCGCAACGGGCGCAGGGCCGCAGGGCCCCCGTCCCGGCCGAGACCCTGCTGGCGCAGGTGGGGCTGGCCGGGCGGACACGTGCCCTGCCCCGGCAGCTGTCCGGCGGCGAGCTGGCGCGGGCAGGGCTCGCCGTCGCCCTGGCCAACGCGCCCGCCGTCCTGCTTGCCGACGAGCCGACCGGTGAACTGGACGGCGAGACCGAGCAGTTGGTGCTTTCACTGCTGCAGGAGCGGGCCACGCAGGGCTGCGCGGTGCTGCTCGTCACGCACAGCGCGGAGGCGGTCCGGGTCGCGGACCGGGTGATCACGCTGACAGACGGCAGGGCCACCAGCGCCGCGCCGCCGCACGACCGCGAGGAGGCACACGATGTCGTCGGATGACGTGCTCGTCAGCTGCACGGACGCGGCCCTGACCTTCGGCCGAGGAGCCCAGGCGGTCGTGGCCGTGCACGGCGCCGACCTGACGATCCGGGCCGGGGACCGGCTCGCGGTGGTCGGCCCCTCGGGATCGGGCAAGAGCTCGCTGCTCCATCTGATCGCCGGACTCGAACAGCCCACCCGCGGCACCGTCACCCGCGCCGCCTCCCTCGGGCCGTACGACATCGGCCTCGTGTTCCAGGGCGACAGCCTGATCCCCGCCCTGAACGTGGCCGAGAACACCGCCCTGCCCCTTGTCCTCACCGACCGCGCGGAAGACGAGGCCAGGCAGGCCGCGCTCGCCGCGCTCGCCCTGGTGGACGCCGCCGATCTCGCCGAACGGCTGCCCGAGGAGATCTCCGGCGGCCAGGCCCAACGGGTGGCCGCCGCCCGGGTGCTGGCCCAGGCGCCTCGCCTGATCCTCGCCGACGAACCCACCGGCCGCCTCGACCACGCCACCGGCGCCCATGTCCTGGACGCCCTTCTGACGGCTGCCGACCACACCGGTGCGGCCCTCGTCGTCACCACCCACGATCCGGCCGTCGCCGCCCGGCTCACCGTCCGGCGCAGCATGCGCGACGGACGACTGCTCGCACCCGAGGAGGTGTCATGATCACCGCATGGGCTCGCGGCCTGGCCCGCCACCGCACCGGCCGGCTGCTGGCCGCCCTGGCGGGCGTCACGCTCGCGGTCGCCCTCGTCGCCGCGCTCGGCTCCTTCCTCACCGCGTCCAAGGCGACGATGACCCAGCGCGCCCTGCGCTCGGTCGCCGTGGACTGGCAGGTCCAGGTGCAGCCCGGCGCCGACCCTAACGCCGTTCTGTCCCTCGTGCAGAAGACTCCCGGCACCCGCACCGCGCTGCCCGTCGGCTTCGCCCACACCAGCGGCTTCACGGCCCGTGTGCAGGGCAGCACCCAGACCACCGGCCCCGGCGTCGCCCTCGGACTGCCCGACGGCTACCGTGCCCGCTTCCCGGACGCCCTCCGTACGCTGTCGGGCTCCTCCTCCGGCGTCCTCTTGGCCCAGCAGACCGCCTCCAACCTGCACGCCGCCCCGGGCGACACCATCGGCATCCAGCTTCCCGGTGCCGGCCCGCGCCAGGTCAAGGTGGACGGCGTGGTCGACCTGCCCCAGGCCGACTCCCTCTTCCAGACCGTCGGTGCCCCCAGCCAGTCGCAGCCGACCGCGCCCCCAGACAACGTCGTCCTGCTGCCCGCCGCCCGGTTCGCCTCCCTCACCCGCGGCGCCACTGCCGTCACCACCCAGGTCCACGTCGCCCGCGACAACACCAGGCTGCCATCCGACCCGGCCGCCGCGTTCTCCTCGGTCACCGGTGCCGCCCACAACCTGGAGGCCCACTCCGCAGGCACCGCCCTGGTCGGCAACAACATCGGCGCCGCCCTCGACTCCGCCCGCCAGGACGCCCTGTACGCCCAGATCCTCTTCCTCTTCCTCGGCGTGCCAGGAGCGGTCCTCGCAGCCGCGCTGACCGCGGCGGTCGCCTCGGCCGGCGGAGAACGGCGGCGCCAGGAACAGGGGTTGCTGCGACTGCGCGGGTTGCGGCCCCGTCAGATCACTGGTCTCGCGGGCCTGGAAGCCGCCCTCATCGGTCTCGTCGGGGGCCTCGCGGGGGTATGGGTCGCCGCGCTCACCGGCCGTCTGGCGTTCGGTGCGGCCTCGTTCGGCGCGAGCGCGGGGCAGTGGGTCGTGTGGTACGCGATCGCCTTCGTACTGGGAGCCGCGGTGGCCGCCGGTGCCGTGCTCGTCCCCGCGCTGCGGGACCTGCGCTCGGTCACCGTCGCCGACACCCGCAAACAGGAGGGCGTACGTCCCTCCCGATCGCCCTGGTGGCTGCGGTACGGCCTGGACTTCGTGCTCCTGATCGGCTCGTGGCTGGTCTTCCGTGCCTCTTCCGGCAACCAGTACGCGCTGGTCCTCGCCCCCGAGGGCGTTCCCAGCATCTCCGTGTCCTACTGGGCCTTCCTCGGCCCCGCCCTGCTGTGGATCGGCGCGGCCCTGCTGCTGTGGCGCCTGACCCTGCTGGTCCTCACCCGTGGCCGCCCCGTCCTGACCCGGCTGGCCCGCCCACTGACCGCGACCTTGGCCGGGACCACCGCGGCGGTACTGACCCGGCGCCGACGACCGCTCGCCCGCTCGGTGGTGCTGCTCGCCCTGGCCGTCTCCTTCGCCGTGTCCACCGCCGTCTTCAACGCCACGTACCACCAGCAGGCCGAAGTCGACGCCCGGCTCACCAACGGCGCCGACGTCACCGTCACCGAACCACCAGGGGCCCAGGTCCCACCCGCTTCCGGAGCGGCCCTGAAGATCTCAGGTGTACGGCACGTCGAACCCCTCCAGCACCGCTTCGCCTACGTCGGCTCCGACCTCCAGGACCTCTACGGCGTCCGCCCGGACACCATCGCCAGGGCCACCTCACTCCAGGACGCCTACTTCGCCGGCGGCACCGCCCGGCAGCTGATGCAACGCCTTGCCCAGCACCCGGACAACCTCCTGGTCAGCGTCGAGACCGTCAACGACTTCCAGCTCTCCCCCGGCGACACCGTCAACCTGCGCGTCCAGGACGCCCGCACCAAAGCCCTGCACACAGTCCCCTTCCACTACGCGGGCATCGCCAAGGAATTCCCCACCGCCCCCAAGGACAGCTTCTTCGTCGCCAACGCCTCCTACGTCGCCAACGCCACCGGCAGCGACGCGGTGGGCGCCTTTCTCCTCGACACCGGCGGCAGCCACCAGAAGCAGATCGCCGCACAGCTGCGGAGGCAGCTCGGCACCGGTGCCACCGTCACCGACCTCACCCAGACCCGCGGCAGCGTCGGCACCAGCCTGACGTCGGTCGATCTGGCGGGCCTGACACGCATCGAACTCGCCTTCGCGGTCCTGCTGGCCGCGGGAGCCGGTGGGCTCGTCCTCGCCCTCGGGCTCGCCGAACGCCGCCGTACCTTCGCGATCGCCACGGTCCTCGGCGCGCGGGCCCGTCACCTGCGCGGCATGGTCCTCACCGAGGCCCTGCTGCTGGCCGCCGGCGGTCTCGCCGGAGGCGCCCTGATCGGCTGGGCCCTGTCACAAATGCTGGTCAAGGTCCTGACCGGCGTCTTCGATCCGCCACCCGCCGGCCTCTCTGTCCCCGGACTCTACCTCGCACTCACCGCCACTGCCGCCGTCGCCGCCATCCTCGCCGCGGCCCTCAACGGCATCCGCACCACCCGACGCCCCGCCGTGGAGGAGCTCCGCGACCTGTGAACACGCCCCGCGCGCAGGACGAGCTCCCCACCCTGTGCACTCCTAGGCTGTGGTCCATGCGCACGCCCGCCGCACCGGACCGCTACCGTCACCGTGTCCTTGTCGTCGAGGACGACGACACCATCGGCCGCCATCTGAATTCCGGCCTGCGCGGCCACGACTACGCGCCGACCTGGTGCCGTACGGGGGCGGGCGCGCTGGCCGAGGCCGCGCGGGCACCGTACGACGTGCTGCTGCTGGACCTGGGGCTGCCCGACATGGACGGCCTGGACGTGGCCCGGGATCTGCGGGCCCGCCTGCCCGATCTGCTGATCGTGGTGCTGACCGCGCGGACCGAGGACATCGACGTCATCGCCGGACTGGATGCCGGGGCCGACGACTATCTCGTCAAACCGTTCAGCATGACCGTGCTGCTGGCCCGGCTGCGAGCGCATCTGCGGCGGCAGTCCGTGGCCGCCCCGGTCCGGAAGCCGGTGCGGCTGGGCGATCTGGTCGTCGACGTCTCCGCCCGGCGATGCGCGCTGCACGGTGTCGAGATCCCCCTGCGGGCCAAGGAGTTCGACCTGCTCGCGGTGCTGGCCGAGCGGGTCGGCGAGGCGGTGTCGCGGGAGTCGTTGATGTCCGAGGTGTGGGACGAGAACTGGTTCGGACCCACCAAGACTCTCGACGTGACGATGGCGGGCCTGCGACGCAGACTGACCGAGGCGGCGCAGGCCGGGGGCGGTCCTGTCCGCCTGCCGGAGATCGCCACGTTGCGGGGGCACGGATACCGGCTGGAACGGCCGCCGGATCCGGTGGATTGAGAAGCGGCTGACGTGTCAGCGAGCGAGAGTCGCTTCGGGGGCGTCTGCATGATCAATGTCGGTGGAATGGTGTCACCGAACCAGTTCCCGGCGGGTCAGCCGGACCTGCCTTGGTCAGTGCTGCCAGCTGTGCGGGGCACGGAAGCCGGGAGTGCGCTCAAGACGACGCCAGCCGGCCTTGGAGCGGGCGCACTGGGCCGGGTCGGCTGCGGTCTGGGTGGCGGCACGAGCTATCAGGACCACGGTGATGGCGGCCAGCTCATCGGGGTCGGCATGGCCCTTCTCAAGGCGGAGTAGCTTTTCGCAAGGAGCGCTCATGGTTGTCTTCTCCGTTCGATGGACTGCTCAGCCGGATTCCGACTGCTCGGGACGCCTTCCTCCGCGGTCGAGGGGCGGGTAGGGGTAGTCCTCGAATGCGTCGAGGGTGATCACCGTCAGCAGCCCCATCGGGATAAAGAGAGCCATGAGGAGAACGGGGCCTTCCGGACGGAGCGTGATCACACCTGAGGCGTACCGGCAGTGGAGTTCAGCGTGCGGCCGGACGGGTCGCCTCGCACGCCAGGCCACGGGAACGTGCGCCGTTCAGGTGGTGTTTGCGCCGAGCCGCCGGGCTACTGGCTCACAGAGGGGCACCGCCGGAGCTGGTGGGGCAGTCGGGCAGTGCGCCCACGGACAAGGGCCGCTCGCGCCTGGAGCGGTTTCGCGATCCCTTCCCTTGCTCCTGCCGCCGCAGTCGCGGGTAAATGGCGGCGGGTGCCGGATAGCTGGGTGGCCAAGGCGTCAGATCGTGCTGCCCTGCTGGTGGTGGCTGACCGGCAGGTGGCGGTTGATGTGGCGCTGGGGGAGTTCTCCCTTGCGGGGGCGTCACAGTGGGGCGGTGTGCTGCGGGGTGTTCCGGTGTGGGTGAATGCCGAGCTGCGCTCACGCGGCCAGGCGTGGCTTTGCTTTCCGGACGGCCCGCGACGGCGGATCCGTCCGGCCAGCCAAGCTCGCCTTGATCACCGGGGGGGGGGGCTGCGGGTGCCGTTCTTGGGCGAGGGCACCTCGCCGCCGGAGGGAGGCGAGCGGGTCGCATGAGGTGGAGGTAGGCAACACCGGTGTGCGGCGCGCAGACGACGACTTCCCCATCCGGCCGCCAACGATAGAAGCCCGCCCCACCGCAAGCCCCAGGTGGCGCCGGAACAAAACCGATACCGCAAACTCGGTCAGAAGCCGACGCCCACAGTCACCGCCGAACGACTCCCACCTTCAGTCAAAAAGCCGGGCACCCGGACCGCGGCGGCCCGGCGTCGACGTAGACTGTCTCGTTCACATCAGGTGCGTGGTCTGGCTGATTGCACGGCATCACTCGGCCCAGGCAGCGGGTCCTTGAGGTGGGGAACGTGACGTCGAGTGCGGCATCCCTCGTCCCGGTCAACATCACCCTCGGCGTCCTGCTCGCCGCTCTGCTCCTGGCGGCGGCTGTGGTCGCGGGGCGGTTCCGTCTCGACCCCCACCCGTACAAAAGCCGAGCCCGGGAGATCCTCGTCGCCGGGCTGAGGGCCGCGGCGCAGCTGGCCGTCGTGTCGGTGGTCATCACGTGGGCCGTCAAGTCCGTGCCAGGGCTGTTGGCGTTTCTTGTCGTCATGTTCTCGGTGGCGGTGCGTACGGCGGGACGGAGAGTCACCAGCGACCGCACCTGGTGGCTCACGGCCGCCCCGATCGCCGCCGGCGTGGTGCCGGTCGTCGCGGCACTCCTGCTGACGGGGCTCGTCCCGCTGCGAGGCATCGCGCTGATCCCGATCACGGGCATCCTCATCGGCGGCGCACTCACCGTGACCGTCCTCGCCGGACGCCGTGCCCTGGACGAACTCACTCAGCGCCATGGGGAGGTGGAAGCCGCGATGGCATTGGGCTTCCCTGACCGAGACGCACGGATGGAGATCGCCCGCCCCGCGGCGTCAGAGGCACTGCTGCCGGGCCTTGACCAGACTCGGACCGTGGGGCTGGTCACCCTTCCCGGCGCATTCGTCGGCATGCTGATGGCAGGAGCGAGTCCCGTGATGGCCGGGGCGGTCCAGTTGTTCGTCCTGATCGCGCTCATGGCAGTGCAGTCCGTCGCGGTCGCGGTGACGCTCGAACTCGTAGCCCGCGATCACCTGCACCGCCCGGTTCCCGGAGCGCCGAAAGGATCGCAACGCACGGCGAGGCGGCCGATGAAGCGGCTGCCGTGTCGCTGAGGACAGGGAGATGTGCGGCCGCTGGAGAGGCACGGTGCAAGGGCGTTCCGCTGCCTCAGAGCGCCGAACGACGGGCGAGCAACCCCAGGACCAGCAGTCCCGGTGCCATCGGCAGCCAGCCGGTGAGCAGGCGGTAGCCGATGACCGCCGAGATCGCCGTCTGCCCCGGTGCTCCGGCGGCGGTGAGCGCGAAGGCGAGCGCGGCGTCCAGCGACCCCAGTCCACCGGGCGTGGGAAGCAGGGCCGCCGCCCCACTGGCCACGAGGTAGGCCATCACCACATGGCTCGTGGGCAACGCGAGACCGAGCGCACGGACGACGGCCACGACCACACCCGCGTGCAGCAACGCGAACGCGACCGAGCCGCCCCACAGTGCGCAGGCCCGCCCTCGGGAGCGATGCACCTCCCGCACGTCGGTCACGGCCCGCCCCACAGCCCGCCTGATCCGACCGCTGGCCACCACCGCCAGCACGACGGCCGCCGCCACGACCGGCACCAGGACCAGCACGTGGGGGCCCCGCACCGACAGCGAGACAGTGCCCGGTGACGCCACCAGCAGGACGACTCCCAGCACGCACCGGACGATCCCGCCGACTGCCGCCTTCACCGCCAGCGCGGTCGCCGAGCGCCTGGTGGACAGGCCGCACCGCGTCAGGAACCGCAGGTTGACCAAGCTCGCCCCGGCTCCCGCGGGCAGGATGTGGTTGGCTGCGCACGCCGCGAACTGAGCGGCCACCAGCCGTCCCCTCGGCAGCCGTTCAACGACCGCCCCCTGCTGCGCCACAGCAGCGCACACCCACGTGGCGACAGTGGCGAAGCAGGCGAGCACGAGCCATTCCCCGTCGGCGGCGGCCAGTTGGTCGGTACCGGTGTCGAGGGTGGCCCGGTGCGCCGCGAGCATGGCGCCGGCGGCGACGAGCACCACAAGAGTGATGCCCAGCCGGACGTAGAGGCGTCGGCCCGCGGTCACGGTCACGCTGTCGGACACGGTCGCCACGGTCACCGCCCCTGCCGGACGAAGGGGGCGACGTAGGCGTGCAGAGCGCCGGCCCGCTCCATGGACCAGGTGCGTGCGTAGGCGGGCGGGCGGTCGCCGGGCTGGGCGAGGACGGCGAGGGAGGTCCGGTGGGCGGCCCGGGCCAGTGCGGCCGCGGTGGTGCTGGTGTCGTGGCCGTCGGTCTGTGCCGAGCCGCAACCGGTGTAGAAGGCGATGGGCACGGCCTCGTGGCCGCTGAGCAGGCACGGCGGCCGTACGCCGAGCGTGTGGAGGGCTGAGGCGGTGCGGGACCAGTCGTCACGGCTGGCGGCGGAACTGCGCAGAGTGTGTTCCAGGACGACGTACTGCACGGCCAGATGAGCCGCCAGACAGGCCGCGACGAGGCTTACGGCGACGGTGCGCGCGCTCCCCCGAGTCGGGGCGCTGACCAGGTGAGCGAGACCATGGGCGACGGGGACGGCGAGCAGCGCGTAGGCGGGCAGCAGGAAGCGGGGGGCCGCGTAGCCGATGAGGAACAGGTAGGGGACGGCGGCCGTGACCGCGCAGGTCAGCGGCAGCAGGACGGGCAGGGCGCGGCGGACACGGACGGCGGTGACCGCTCCGAGCGCGGCGAGGACGGGCAGCGCGAACCACCACAGGCTCACCACCGGGTTGGGGGCCGATCCGGTGCAGGGACGGCAGAGGGTACGCCCGCCGAGACTGCGCAGCTGGTCGACCACCGCCAGATGCCAGCCGAGGCCGCCCTGGATGCGGGAGGCGTCGGAGAGGCGTTGCGCGAGGCCGCCGTAGCTCAGGTACGCCTCGATCACCCACTCACCGGCGCCGGCCAGCAGGCCGGCGATCAGTACGGCGAGGAGGCGGGGGCGGCGTACAGCCAGGGCGAGCAGCGGCAGCACTACGTAGACGGCGTCCATCGGGCGCATCCACGCCATCAGCGCCGTGCCCGCGAACGCGCCCCACCAGGCCGCCCTGTCACGTGCGTTCTCCCGGACCCGCACGAAGCAGCCGACGGCGACCAGGGCGCCGACGGCGACCCAGTAGTTGGGCATGGCCTGCGGGCCGTAGAACAGGGTCACCCAGAGGGAGGCGAACAGGGCACCCGCCAGCGCCAGGACGCGCGGCATGACGTGGGCTCGCCAGATGCGCAGGGCGAAGTAGAGGCCCAGACCGGAGAGGACTGCCAGGTAGACCCTGAGAAGGGCGGTGGAGTCGGACCATGACGCGATCGGCGCGACGAGCAGAGAGATGCCACGGGCGCGGGGCGCGCTGAAGAAGGCGGCGGGAACCTGGCCGCTGACCTGACTGACGTAGACCGTCTCGTCCCAGCCGAGACCAAGATCCGGTCGTACGAGGACGAGCTGGGCGAGTGTGAAAGCCCCCGCGACCGCCGCGAGCCAAGGTTCGCCGCACCGGCGCCGAGGCCGGGCCGACCGAGTCGGGAAGCCGGTGCGGGAGGCACCGGTCGTCGTGACGTTCGAGCCGTCGGCCATCCTGCACCTTTCGTCATCACGCGCCCCGGAACCAGGATCTCCTACACGTCGTAGGAGATCCCTTCACCGTACGGCTTGTCGGTTAGAGACGGGTGAGAGGAGTCGCCTCCCTCACCCCGGTCCACGGTGAGGGGAGGGCGGGCCGCAGCCCACGCGGGAGGCCCGAACGGCGTAGTGGACCGTTCAGGTTGCGTTCATGCTCGGACTGCCATCGTGCGGATCATGACCGCTGAGCCTGTCCTCGACGAACGCCCCCTCACCCCCGCACGCCAGCTTGCGAACAAGGTGCCGGAGGTGACCGTCTATTTCTGGATCATCAAGGTGCTGACCACCGGTATGGGCGAGACGGCGTCGGACCTCTTGGCCCGTACGCTCGGCCCGATCCCTGCGGTGGCGCTCGGCGGCCTCGCACTCGTGGCGTCTCTGGCCGTGCAGTTCACGCTCCGCCGGTATGTCGCCTGGGTCTACTGGACCGCCGTCGTCATGGTCAGCGTTTTCGGCACGATGGCCGCCGATGTCCTGCACGTCGGCCTCGGCGTGCCGTACGCCGTCTCGACACCTGCGTTCCTCGTCGTACTGGCCGCGGTGTTCGCCCTCTGGTACGCGAGCGAACGGACCCTCTCCATCCACACGATCCGGTCCCGTCGCCGCGAGGCGTTCTACTGGGCGGCCGTCCTGGCCACCTTCGCCCTCGGCACCGCGGCGGGCGATCTCACGGCCACCGTCGGCTTCGGCTACCTGGGCTCGGTCGCCCTTTTCGCGGCCGCCATCTGCGTACCCGCCCTGGCCCACCGCTTCGGGGCCCTCGGCGCGGTGACCGCCTTCTGGACCGCCTACGTCATCACCCGCCCCCTCGGAGCGTCCCTCGCCGACTGGATGGCCCTCCCCCACACCCGTGGCGGCCTCGCCCTCGGCCTGGCTCCGGTCACCCTCGCCTGGACGGTGGCGATCATCGGATTCGTCGGCTACCTGGCCGTGTCACAGCGCGACAGGGGCGCACACGCGGCGGTATGAGGTGAGGCCGCGCAATGCGCCCCGGTGGGCTCTGCTGCGGGACACGGGGGCGGTCGGAGCCATCGGCACCGGCTTCGACCGCCCCGACGGGGTTAGCGGAGAGGGGGTGACCGGTCAGCCCATGTCCGTCAGGAGGGCGTTCAGTTCCTTCTCCTGCTGCGCGGGCGGCATCGGCGGGTTCGAGTGGTCGATGCCGAAGGTCCCCAGCACCTTGTCCATCTGGGCGTCGATGGAGGTCCACCCGGTCTCGTCCAGCGGCTGCAGCGAGGCCTGGTCGGCGTCCCACAGGTCACGCAGCGACTGCGCGGCCGCATGCGCACCCTTCTCGTTCCCGGAGCGGGCGTCCTTGAGCGAGGTGGAGGCGAGGGTCTTCAGAGCGGCGACCTTGGCGGGCGGGAACTTCTTCACCGCCTCGCCAGGGGCCATCTGGACCGCGGAGGTGTTGTCCTCCTCCGGCGCCGGGCCGGTGTGCGGCTGACCGTGGGCCCAGATCAGCAGGCCCGTGGTGGCGACCGCGAGCAGTGCGAAGCCGGCCAGACCGACGCGCTCCTTTCGCAGGTCGCCGGTGGTGTGGGCGGCGTGGGCGGCCTCGTAGGTCTCGGTCACGTCCGAGCGCGTCACCGTCAGGTAGACCACGGTGGCCAGGATCAGGCCGAGGAAGATCAGGCTGGTGGTGAAGGTGCCCAGCGCGAGGCCGGTCGGCTCGCCCGGCTGAGCGACCTTCGGGGAGGCGAGCCAGTCGCCGATGTTCGCGCCCAGCGGGCGGGTCAGGATGTAGGCGAGCCAGAAGGACAGCACCGGGTTCGCGCCGAACTTCCACAGCAGCGTGATCGCGGCGATGAGGCCGAGCGGCAGCAGCACCGAGGCGCCCGGACTCCAGCCGGTGAGCTCGAGGGTCCAGTCGCCGGTCGCCGTGCCGAGCGCGAAGGTGACGAGAACGGCGAGCCAGTAGAACGACTCGCGCGGAAGCGTGGTGACCGAGTGGATCGACAGCGTGCGCTCGCGCAGCCACCACACGCCGAAGACCACCGCGAGCAGCACCGAGAAGACCGCGGAGCTGATCCACAGCGGCACGTTGAGCTGGTCGGTGAGGATGTCGGTGTACAGGGTCCCCGTGACGCTGACAACGACCACGGTCAGCCAGTAGGGGAAGGGGACGTACCGCTTCAGCCGTAGCTGCACGGCCAGGACCACCACGAACACCCCGGTGAAGATCCAGGCCGTGTTCACCAGGCCGACGCCCAGCTTCATGTTGATCCAGTCGGCGAAGCTCTCACCCACCGTGGTGCACAGGATCTTGATCACCCAGAACCAGATGGTGACCTCGGGGACCTTGTTGAGCATGAGGCGCCCGTTGCGCGTGCGCGCTTCCGTTGTCGTTGTCATGCGGGCCAGGTTCGCGCGGAGAACCTGCAAGCAACCTGACTACGTGACCGCACCCACGGCCGGGAGCGTCACCTCGACGTGACCGCGGCCGTCCGCGATCGCGCGGACCTCCGCACCGGCCGAGGCGGCGATGCGCCGGACCACCGGCAGCCCCAGCCCAAATCCGTCGCCGCCGGTCACACCCGCCTCGAAGACCCGCTCGACGTCCGAGGGATCGAACCCGGGGCCGTCGTCCAAGACATCGACCACGACAGCCGCCCCCTGTTTGCGCGCGGTGATCCACACACGCGTCTTCGCATGCCGCAGGCCGTTCTCCAGCAGGGGTGACAGCAGCGACACGGCGACGTCGGGCGCCACGGCCACCTCGATCTTCGCGGGAAAGGCGACCTCGACCGCGCGACCGCCAATCGCCTGCCGCGCGGCGGAGCGCAGATCGCACCGGGTCCCCTCGTCCGTGCGGGCGCGCGCGGCGCGCAGAATCGTCGTGATCGCCGCGTCGAGGCGGTCGGCCTCGCTCAGGACCGCCTCCGGTGGTACCGGTTCGCCGGACAGCTGCGCCAGCTGCGCCTCGCCCCGCAGGACCGTGAGCGGTGTCCGCAGTTCGTGGGCGATCTCGTCGGTGAGCCGGCGTTCGTCCGCCAGTGCGTTGTCGACGCGCTCCAGGAGGCGGTCCAGCGTCTGTGCCAGTTCCCCGAACTCGTCCCGGGGGGCGCCGAGGTTGAAGCGGCGCCCGGGTTCGTGATGGCCCCAGTCGTCGGCGAGGGCGGCCATTTCGTGCACGACCCGCAGCGCGCGGCGCACCACGAGATGCGCGACACCGCCGGCGAGGAGGATCGTGAGGCCGCCCAGGATCAGCGACAAGGTCAGACTGCGCTGCTCGGACGTCTCATAAGGCGTGAGGTCCACCCGGACGACCACCATGACGTGGTGGCCGTCGACGGGGACCTGCCGCGCGTACAGGAGGGAGTCGCCGACGGTCGCGGTCTGCGAACGCCCCGAGTCCACCAGTTCCGCGACACGCCTGACCACGCTCGCCGGTACGTTCCCGTCGATCAGGCGGCCGTCGGCATACACCCAGGCGACCTCGTCCAACGCCTCACTGCCGTTCTCCGTGAGCACGACACGGCCGCCCTTGGCGGTGATGTTCGCCGCGACCGCCTCGGCGCGCGTACGGGCCAGATCGTGCGCGTCGGCGTCCGTCACCCTGCTCAGCAGCACGTGCGAGACGACGACCAGGATGGCGACCACGGCGGTGGCGATCAGGACGGTGAGCGCGACGACGCTTCTGCGGAATCCCGTCACTGCCATCGGTAGCCCACGCCACGGACCGTCGCGAGCCGTTCGGCCACACCCAGCGGACCGAGCTTGGTCCGCAGCCGACGCACATAGGAGTCGAGGGTGTTGTCGCTGACATGCGCCCCGTGCGGCCAGCCGGCGGCGACGAGGGCGTGACGGCGCACCGCGTCGCCCTGCGAGGCGATCAGGCGGCCCAGTAGACGGAACTCGGTCGGGGTCAGGCTCATGCTCGCCGCATCGTAGGTCACCATGTGCTTCGCCGGATCGAGGACGACCTCGTGCGATGCGGGCGCCACAGTGGAACGGCGCAGCAGGGCCCGGACGCGGACCAGCAGTTCCGGGATGTCGAAGGGTTTGGTCATGTAGTCGTCGGCGCCCGCCTCGAACCCGCCCACCTTGTGATGCAGACCGTCCAGGGCGGTGAGCATCAACACCGGCACATCGACGCCGCGAGCCCTCAGGGCCAGGCAGACATCGCGGCCGTCGGCGTCCGGCAGCCCGAGATCCAGGACGACCAGCTGGGGCACCGGTGCGAGCTGCCGTAGCAGGCTGTCCGCCGTGGCAGCGACGGAAACGGTGTGACCGTCGTGCTCCAGGGCACGCCTGAGAATGCCGCGAACCGCCGCGTCGTCTTCACACACCAGGATGAAAGCCACGTGCCGACCCTAGATTCTCGCCTCTCAATACTCCATCTGCCCCGGCCAGACACTCGACTCCGGCCCACCCCCTGCCGGGACGGCACGGTGGCTGGCACGTCCGAGCGTATGCAAGACCTCCCAGGGGGTGAGCTTGATCGAAGAGGGAGCCTCGGCTGTCGGTGTCCCCCTTCAACTCCGGATTTCGCCGCAGCGGCTCACGCCCGTCCTCACGACGCTCCTACTTGGGCACACACAAGATTGCAGAGACTCAGGCAGGTCGAAACAGCGTGCAGCGCCCTCCGCCTCCTGGATCGATCTCGTACGGACACCGCACGAGAACCCATACGGGCCGAGTCCGCGTCACCGGCTTCAAGTCTCTTCGGCGGTGCACGGCGGCCCGCGGTCAGGGCCTCGCGGCAGGCGCGGACGTGCCCAGCAGTGCCTGTGTCGCCTCGTGCTGTGGGTCGGTGAAGACGTCGGCCGTGTGGCCCGACTCGACGACGCGGCCCGCCTCCAGGACGGTGACGGTGTCCGTGCGGTCGGCGATGAGGGACAGGTCGTGGCTGATGAGGACGAGGGTCGTGCCGCGACGCTCGCGCAGGTCGGTGAGGAGGTCCATGATCGCGTGGCCTGTGTCGGGGTCCAGCGCGGAGGTGATCTCGTCGCAGATCAGCACCTCCGGCTCGGCGGCCAGTGCTCGCGCGATGGCGACGCGCTGGCGCTGCCCGCCGGACAACTCGTGCGGGTAGCGGGCGGCGAAGGCGGGCCGCAGTCCGACCTGCTCCAGGAGGTCGGCCACTCGTTCGCCGACGTCCCTGGACGCGCAGCGGCGGTGCAGCCGCAGCGGGCGCCCCACGGCGGCGCCGACGGTGTGGCTCGGGTTCAGCGCGCCGAGCGGGTTCTGTGTGACGAGTTGCAGTCGGCGCCGCTGTGTACGGGTGCGTCCGCGCAGGCCGGTACTCAGGGGCGTGCCGGACAGGTGGATCGTGCCGGAGGTGCTGCGCTGGAGTCCTACGGCGGTGCGGACGAGCGTGGTCTTGCCGGAGCCGGAGACGCCGACGATGCCGGCCGCGGAACCGGCGGTAACGGTGAGGCCGACGTCGGTGAGGGCGGGCGTTCCACGGAAACTCACGTGCAGGTCCCGTACTTCGAGGGCGGGTGCGCTTCTCCTCTCAGCGGTCAGGGCGGCTGAGGGCCGTGCGGCGGGCGTGCGCATCGGCGGGGGCAGGTGGACACCCAGTTGTACGGCCTCGTCGGCGAACTGCTCGACCACAGCGGGGTCGTGGCAGGCGAACACGACGGCGAGGTGGTGTTCGCGGGCGAGGTGCTGCAGCAACTGGCCGATCTCGTCGCGCAGTTCGGGATGGAGGCCGGCGGTCGGCTCGTCCAGGAGGAGGATGTCGGGGCGGCGGGCCAGGGCGCGGGCGAGGGCGACGCGGCGCTGCTGTCCGCCGGAGAGGGCGCCGGGGCGGCGCGCGGCGAGGTGGCCGTCGTCGTCGGGGAGTCGGACCTCGGTGAGGATTGCTGCGACTGCCTCCGCGCTGCGGTCCGCGGCGAGTTCTCGGACGAGGCTGCGGACTCGCATACGGGGGTTGAGGCCGGAGCCGGGGTCCTGGCCGACGTAGGCGAGTCGGGTGCCGCGCAGGGCACGCAGTTGCGGGTCGGAGAGGGCGAAGACGTCGTGGCCGAGAACGTCGACGTGGCCGGCGGTGCGTGTCGTTCCGGGGGGCAGGAGGCCGGTCAGCGCGCGCAGCAGGGTCGTCTTGCCGGCGCCCGAGGGGCCGGTCAGGGCGACCAGTCGCCCGGGGTGTGCGGTCAGGGACGCGTCGCGCAGCAGGAGGCGGCCGTCGGGCGCGGTCACCGTCAGGCCGGTGACCTGGACGGCTGGTGTGCCGCTCGGCGGGTTCTCGGGCTTGGCGTACGGGTCGGGCGTGTGGCTCACAGGGCGGTCATCGCCTTCCGGCCGGTCTGGGGGGCGAGGGCGGCGGTCGCGAGGTTGACGCTGAGGGCGAGGAGGGCGACGGCGATGCTCGGGGCGACCACGGACCAGGGGTTGAGGAGGATGCCGGGGGAGTTCTCCCGGATCATCAACGCCCAGTCGGCGGCCGGGGGTTGAGGGCCGACCTGGAGGAAGCCGGCCGTGGCGACGAGGTACACGGCGGCGACGAAGCGCAGCCCGAACAGGGCGAGCAGGGTGGCGCGCAGGTTGGGCAGGATCTCCCGGACGACGAGATACCAGAGGCGTTCGCCGCCCGCTGCCGCCGCCTCGACGTACCCGGTCTCGGCGATGGGCGCCGCCGCACTGGCCGCGAGGCGGACCGCGTAGGGCACACCGAGCACGACGGCGGCGGCGATGACGGCGAGCCGGCCGCCGTCGGGCCAGGACAGGGTGACGAGGAGGATGCCGAGGACGGCCGGGAGCAGCATCATCAGGTCGGCGGTCCGTTCCACGAGCCGTCCTACGAGGGGGCGTACGGCGCCGATCGCTCCGAGGAGCGCGGCTGTGCCCGTGACCAGGGCCGCGACGAGCAGGGAAGACAGGACGAGGTCGCGTCCGCCGGCCAGCAGCCGGCTCAGCACGTCCCGGCCCAGCTGGTCGCCGCCGAGCAGGGCACCGTCCGCGCCGGGTTCCGCGTAGGGCACAGTCACCGGGGTGCCGATGGCGTGCGGGGCGATCCAGGGGCCGATCAGGGCGAGGCCGGTCAGGAGGATTGCCGGCAGGACGCGCAGGGCGAACCTCGTGCGGGATGCCTTCGCCGTCGGCCTCCCCTCGGTGCGGGAGGGTTTCAGCGTCGGCTCGGCGTCGCTGCCGGGTGTCGTCATCGTCGTCCTCCTGTCACCACGGTGCGTACCAGGTCGGCCAGGAGCAGTACTGCGGTGATGACGGCGCCGGACAGTGCCGTGACGCCGACGATGACGGGACTGTCCCGGTCGCTGACCGCCGAGGCGAGCACCGATCCGATGCCGGGGTAGTTGAAGACGGTTTCGACGACGACCGCGCCGCCGAGCAGCATGCCGGTGGAGGTGGCGAGGCCCGTGGCGATGGCGGGCAGGGCTCCGGGCAGTACGTGGTGGGTGAGGACGCGGTGGGGCGGCAGTCCGTCGAGCACGGCGGTCTCCACGTGGGGGGCGCGGGCCTCGTCGGCGAGGGCAGCGCGCACGATCATGGTGTTCCAGCCGACCTGGGGGATGGTCAGGGCGAGTGCGGGCAGCACCAGCATGTCCCAGGAGGCGGGGGATCCGTCGGCGCCGGTGAGGGTGACCGCGGGCAGCCAGCCGGTCCACAGAGACAGCACGAGGACCAGGGCGACGGCCACGACGAACTCTGGCAGGGCGAGGACCGCGGTCGCCGAGCCCGACACGGCCCGGTCCAGACGTCCGCCGGGCCTCAGGGCGGCCCAGCAGCCCAGGGCGAGGGACAGGACCGCGGTGAGCAGCAGGGCGAAACCGCCCAGGAGCAGGGTGTTGGGGAAGGCCGAGGAGACCAGGTCGGTGACCTTCTCACCGCGCGCGGAGATGCCGAGGTCGCCGGTGGGCAGGCCGGTCATCCAGTCCCAGAAGCGTTCCAGGGCAGGGCGGTTGAGGCCCAGCAGTTCGCGGCGCGCCGCGAGGTCGGCCGCGCTCTCACCGCGTTCGGAGGTCGCGTCGGCGGCGTCGCCCGGGAGCAGTTCGACGGCGACGAAGACCAGTGCGAGCAGGAGCGCCAGCAGAGCCGTCCGCTTCAGCAGCGCGCTCCCCACCCGTGCCAGGAACAGGAAGGACGCGCGGGCTGGCCGCTTCCCCGGGGCGGGCGGGGCAGCGACCGGTGCGACGGGCTCGGAGGTCAACTGGCCAACCATGCGCCTTCTAGCTGCACCCTTCCGTACCCGGGCAGCTTCGGCAGGCCGCGCACCTTGGCCCCGGCGAGGTCGATGCCGTCGGCCATGCCCCACAGGAGGTAGCCGGAGCTGTCGTACTCGATCTGCTGGAGCTGCCCCAGGAGTTGGGCGCGCTGGGCGGCGTCGGCAGTGCCGATGGCCTTCTGGTAGGCCGTGTCGAACTCGGTGGACTTCCAGCCGGCCTCGTTCTGGCCGCTGTCCGAGACCATGGTCTTGCTGGCGAAGAAGACCACGGAGTCGTTGGTGCCCCAGTAGGTGGTGTAGAGGTCGCCCTTGAGCCAGGTCTTGTCCCAGAAGACGGCCGACTCCTGCTTGACGACCTTCACCTTGACGCCGGCCTCGCGGACCTGGGTGGCGAAGAGGGTGGCCGACTCGGCGAGGCCGGCTATGTCCTCGGTGGTGAGCAGTTCGTAGGTCTTGGAGGTGTCGAACTTCGCTTCCTTCAGCAGCTCCTTGGCCTTGGCGAGGTCGCGGGCGCGCTGCGGGATGCTCTTGTCGTAGGCGGGGTCGCCGGTGCCGAGGATGTCGTTGGCGATGGTGCCGTAGCCGGACAGGACCTGCTTGACCATGGCCTCGCGGTCGACGGCGAGGCGCAGTGCCTCGCGCACCTTTGGGTCGGCGAAGGGGCCGTCGGCGGTGCGCATGACGATCGGCATCGCCATGTCGTTGGGGCGGCGCACGGTCTGGACGTCCTTGCGGGACTCGGCGGTCCGGGCGGCGACGGCGCCGACGTTGGAGGCGAGGTCGATCTGCCCGGCCAGCAGGGCGTTGGCCATGGCCTGCGGACTCTCGAAGATCTTCACCTCGATGGCGTCGAGGTACACGTCGCCGCCGTACCAGTCGTCGTTGCGGACCAGGCGGGCGTTGCCGGTGCGGAACCAGTCGAGTTTGAAGGGGCCGGTGCCGGGCGCCTTCGCGATGTCCTTGTCGGTGGTGCCGTCGGGGACGACGAAGGTGGTCAGGCGGGTGAGCAGCGGCAGTTCGGCGTTGGCGTAGTCGGAGACCAGGACGACGGTGTCGGTGCCCTCGGCCGTGATGTTCTTCGCCTGGATGCCGGGCAGCCGGGAGGCGCCGGCGGGGGTGGCGCGCAGGCGCTTGAGGGAGTAGACGACGTCCTTGGCGGTGACCGGGGACCCGTCGTGGAACGTCGCTCCTCGGGCGATCTTGAACTTCCAGGTCTTGAGGTCCCCGGAAGGAGTCCAGCTCGCGGCCAGCCGGGGCTCGGTGTTCGGCTTCACACCAGGCACGGTGAGCGTGTCGTATACGAGGCTGATGATCAGGTAGTCGCTCTCGTTGGCCTGGGAGCCGTGCGGGTCGCGGGTGATGGCACCGGCCCGGCCCAGGGCGCCGACACGGAGGGTGCCGCCCTTGCGGGGCTTGGCGGAGCCGGTGGCGGACCCGGTCGGTTCGGCGTCATCGCCGCCGCCGCAGGCGGCCAGCAGAGCGGTCGCGCCGACGGCGCCACCGGCCCACAGGAGTTGACGTCTGTTCAGGTCCACTTTGTCCTCGATTTCACGCGTGGCTCGAATGCTTAGGTTTGCCTATCCTGATTTACGGCTGTCGCACAAGAGGGCACGTACTGTGATCCTGATCAACTTAGGTAAGCCTTGCCTACTTGTTGTGGTGTGGCTATGTTTCCGTTCGGTCAACGCGGCCTCTCCATCGACAGAGGCCCACCGCCCGCCCCTCACCCGCACCGGAACGGACGGTTCACCCATGCCGACGGCAGCCACGCCTGTACGTCAGCTCCACCCCCAGGCCGTGACCGAACTGCTCACCACGGCCCGTGCCCTGCTCGACGTCTTCGACGGCGTCTCCACCCACCCCGGACTGCTCACCCAAGTCCCCGATGCCGCCGCCAAGTTGAGCGACGGCATCCGGCACGCCTGCCGCCCGGTCGACACCGCCGACGGACTGTTCGTGCTGCGCGGCCTCCCGGTCGACGACGAGGCGATCGGCCTCACCCCCGGCCACTGGTCGACCGCCGGGAACGCCGGCGCGCTGCACGACGTGGTCCTGCTCCTGCTCTCCACGGTGATGGGCACGCCGCTGGCCTGGGAGGGCCAGCAGGACGGCCGGTTCGTGCACAACATCGTCCCCTCGCCGGGGCACGAGGCCGAACAGACCGGCGCCAGCAGCCGTGTGCTGCTCAGCCCGCACACCGAGGACGCTTTCCACCCCGGCCGCGCCCATCTGCTGGTACTCGGCTGTCTGCGCAACCCGGACGCCGTCGCGACCACGGCCGCCAGCATCCGCCGGGTCGAACTGGACGTGCAGGACCAGGAGTTGCTCAGCCTGCCGGTACTGCCGATCTTGCCCGACGACGCCTACGCCGAGGCACAGGGCTACGACGGCACCCCGCCGCCCGTGCCGACGGTGTGGCAGTCGCCGGACGGGCCGACCCTGCGTTTCGACCCCGCCTACACCCCCCTGGACGAGGCGCCCGAGGAACACCGCGCGGCCTACGGCCGGCTGGAGGCCGAGCTCTCCCGGGTCTCCGTGGCGGTGGCCCTGACGCCGGGAGACGTCCTGGTCGTCGACAACGACCTCGTCGTCCACGGCCGCGTCCCCTTCAAGGCGCGCTACGACGGCACCGACCGCTGGCTGAAACGTTCCTCCGTGCGGGTGCCGGGCCGCCGTACCCGTCCGCCGGCCGAGCGGTTCGAGCACGGCTACGGCCAGGCGGCCGTCGAGGCGTTCGCATGACCGACATCGGCACCGGCACAGACACCGACATCGCGGAGACGGGGAGCACCATGGCGTCCGACGACACTGCCCTGCGGATCCTCAGCACCAGTGACGTGGCCGGCATCGACATCACCCTGTCCGACGTCGTCTCCGTCGTCGAGCAGGCGTACCGCACGCTGGCCGACGGCAGGTCCGACAACCCGCGCAAGCTCACCGTCAAGCCGGAGGACGGCCACTCGGTGGCGTACGCGATGCTCGGCCGCGACGGCGAGCGGGGCGTGGTCGCGGTGAAGACGTCGTACAAGTACGGCCTGCACGAGGACCGCGACAAGCAGCACTACTACACGACGCTGACCCTGTACGACGACGAGACCGGGCTGCCGGTCGCGATGCTGGACTGCGGCCGGGTCGGCGCGCTGCGCACCCCGGCGGTCTCGGCGCTGCTGGCCCGCGAACTGGCCGTGCCCGGCGCCCGCAACGCCCTGGTCATCGGCACCGGCACGCAGGGACGGCTCGCGCTGCCGTTCCTGCTGACCACGCTGCCGGACCTGGAGCGGCTGATGCTTTTCGGCACGCATGCGGACGGCATCCGGGCGGTGCGCGAGCAGTTGCACGCGTACTTCCCCGACCGGGAGCTGGAGATCGTGACCGATCTGCGCGCGGCGGCCGGCGACGCGGACATCGTGCTCGCCACGGCGGGCCCCAACACCCCGGCGTCCGTGGACGCGGAGTGGCTCAGGCCCGCCGCCCTGTCCGTCCTCATCGGCTACGGGATCGGGCCGTCGACGCTGCACCGGGCCGACCGGGTGATCGCCACCAGCGCGGCGCAGATGCGCGTCACGGGCGTGGACATGGCCGATGCGGACGGGCAACTCCGTGACGTGGACGCCGAGTTCCCCGAGGTCCTCGCGGGCCGCGCCGAGGGCCGTACGGACCCGGAGCAGCGGATCTTCGCGTACAACAGCGGGCTGGTCGTCACCGACATCGCCCTGGGCCACCGGTTCGCCCAACTGGCCCTGGCCCAGGGGCTGGGCACGGCGGTACCGCTGTGGAGGTGACCACGGCGCTCCCCTCACACACGACACCCGCGGTACGGGCCCTACTCGCCGGCCCCTTGCTGGACGAGCTGAGCCACGGCCTCGACGGCCCGTACCACCTACTGCTCCCCGAACGCTTCGACGCGAACGCCACGGCGTTCCGGAACGTGTTCGACGAGACGGGGGTGGACGGCCGTGTGTACTACGCGAAGAAGGCCAACAAGGCGGCCGTCTACGCCGAACGGGCGGCCGTGGCCGGCCTGGGCGTGGACGTGGCGAGCCATGGGGAGCTGCGCGAGGCCCTGGCGGCCGGGGTGCGCGGCGAGGACCTGGTGGTGACCGGTCCGGCCAAGGCGGACGGGCTGCTGCGGGTCGCCGTGCTCCAGGGCGCGCTGATCGCCGTGGACGCGCTGGACGAACTGGACCGGCTGATCCCCCTGGCCGATGAACTCGGCCGTACGGCACGGGTGTTGCTGCGCCGCCTGCCTCCGGAGCAGCCGCACAGCCGCTTCGGTCTAAACGATGGAGAGCTGGAAGCAGCCCTGCGGCGATGCGCTGTCGAAGGGCCCGTCGACGTGGAGGGGTTCAGCTTCCATCTCTCCGGCTACGACGTCCGCCAACGCACCGACCTCGCCGCAGAGTTGGTCACCCTGTGCACGCGCGCCCGGGCTCTCGGACTGCGCGCCGACCGGATCAGCGTCGGCGGCGGCTTCGCCGTGGACTACGTGGCGGCGGAGGACTGGCGGCGGTTCGAGGAGAGCCGGCGCCCCGAACACTTCCACGCGGAGAAGTCCTTCGGGGGTTTCTATCCGTACCACTCCCCCGTCGCGGGCGCCGACACCCTGCGTACGATCCTGGCGGCCACCCCGACGGGCCAAGTCGCCACTCTGGCTGAGCTGTTGCGTGCGGCCGGGGTCGCCCTTCTCGTCGAACCGGGCCGGGCGCTGCTGGACCAGGCCGGGTTCACGGTGTTCCGCGTGCAGGGCGTCAAGGAGCGCGACGGGTACGCGATCCTGACCGTGGATGGCAGCAGCCTCAGCCTGTCGGAGCAGTGGTTCGACAGCGAGTTCCTGCCGGACCCGGTGCTCGTGCCCGCCACTGCCCGTCCGGTCGCCGACGCGGGGCCGTACCCGGCGTGCGTGGGGGCGGCGACCTGCCTGGAGTCGGACATGCTGACCTGGCGCAAGATCCCCTTCCCGGTGCGGCCGGCCGTCGGTGACCTGCTCGTGTACCTGAACACGGCGGGCTACCAGATGGACTCCAACGAGTCGCCGTTCCACGACCTTCCGCTGCCCCCGAAGGTCGTCGTCGAGCTCTCGGGATCCCGTTTCCGCTGGCGCCTCGACCGCCATCCCCGCTGAAGACCGATCGACGACCGACCAAAGACCGCCTGAAGACCACAGGAGCCTCCATGGACGACCCCCTGTACCGGCCGCCCATCGTGCGGCAGGTCTCCGAACTCATCGGCGCCACCCCGCTGTTCGAGCTGGCCCGTACGGAGAGCGACGCCCGGCTGCTGCTGAAGCTGGAGCAGTTCAACCCGACCGGCACCGCCAAGATACGGATGGCCCGGCAGATGGTCGTCGACGCCGAGGAACGCGGCCTGCTGCGCCCCGGCGGCCGGATCATCGAGTCGACCTCCGGCAACACCGGGCTCGGCCTCGCCGTCGTGGCCGCCGAGCGCGGCTACACCTTCACCGCCGTCGTCGACCACCACGCCGCCGTCGACAAGCTGCGCGCGATGAAGGCACTCGGCGCGGAGCTGGTGTACGTCGCCGACGACGGGGACGAGGAACTGGCCACCGCCGCCCGCGAGGAGTTCGCGGAGAAGATGGCCGCCGAGTTGGACAACGCCTACTTCACCGAGCAGCACAACAACATGGCGAACGGAGTGGGTTATCACCCGGTGGCCCGCGAACTCCACGCCGCGCTGGATGGCCGTATCGACATCCTCATCGGCGCGGTGGGCACAGGCGGCGGACTGTTCGGGACCGGGGGTCCGCTGCGGGAGACGGTACCCGGGGTGCGGATCGTCGGCGTGGAGCCGAAGGGCTCGATCGCGTTCGGGCCGCCCGCGCACGACTACCACCAGTCGGGAACCGGCACGCCCGAGGGCGCGACGATCGGGGCGATGGTCGACTACTCGCTGCTGGACGAGGGCGTGAAGGTCGGCGACGTCGAGGCTTTCGCCACGGCGCGGGCCGTCGCCCGGCGCACCGGGCTGCTCCTCGGCGGCTCGGCAGGCGGCGTCGTGTACGAGGCCCTGGCCCGGCTTTCCGCGCTGCCGCCCGGCACGACTATGGTCGCGTTGATCAACGACGGCGGGGAGAAGTACATGGACACCGTCTTCGACGACGACTGGATGGCCGCCCGTGCTCTCCTCTCCCCCCAGGTGGAGCGCGAAGTCGACGAGTTGCTGACCAAACTCCGCCGACTCCCCACCCCGCCGCACTCCTCGCCGGACCCCTCGCAGGAACAGGACTGATGCAGCCCGCCCTCGCCCGCCTCCTCACCGACGGCCGTGCCCTCGCCACGCTCGCCGTGCCGCTCGCGCTCACCCAGCTCGCCCAGGTCGCGCTCACCACCACCGACACGATCATGATGGGCCTGCTCGGCACCGAGGCCCTGGCGGCCGGCGGCCTCGCCATGGTGATCTTCAACCAGTTGCGCACCATGGGCGTCGGCCTCGTCACGGCCGTCGGCAACCAGGTCGCCGCAGCGGACGCGCGCGCCGAGACGCGGGGCACAGAGGCCGAGGGCGCCGAGGCGGAGGCCGCTCGCGAGGAGGTCCGGGACCTCGTCCGGGCGAGCCTGCTGCTGTCCACCCTCGCGGGTCTCGCGGGCGCGCTGCTGATGGTGCTGATCGGGCATGCCGTGGTGTTCCTCGGCCAGGACGCGGACGTGGTCGCCGCGGCGAAGCCGGTGCTGTACACGATGGCACCCGGCCTGGTGCCCTGCCTGTGGTTCCAGGCGATACGCCAGTTCACAGTCGGCATGCGCCGCCCGCAGGCCCTACTGCGCATCACGATCGCCTCCATCGCCGTCAACGCGGGGCTCAACTGGGTCTTCATCCATGGAACCTGGGGCCTGCCGAAGCTGGGCCTGCCGGGCATCGGGCTCGCCACGACCTCGGTGTACGGGCTGTCGTTCCTGGCGCTGTACCTCTCCGCCCGCCGCGATCCACGGCTGGCGCCGGTGCTGTCGCTGAGCATCTGGAAGACCCGCCCGGCCACCCTGCGCCGACTGACGGCACTCGGAACGCCGATCGCCGCCACCTACGGTTCCGAGGCGGGCTTCTTCTCCGTCGTCGCCCTGCTGGTGGGCAGCTTCGGCACGGCCGCGCTGGCCGCGCACACCGCCGTCAACCAACTCGTCTACATCGTCTTCCAGATCGCCGTCGGCCTCTCCCACGCCGCCTCCCTCGGCGTCAGCCGCGAACTCGCCCTCGGCAACACCGGGGCCGCCCAGCGACTGAAGGCGACGGCCCTGGCCTGCGCCGCCGCGGTCATGGCGGTCGTGGCGGTCGTCTACGTCGCTCTCCCGGGCCTGGTGCTGGCGCCGTTCTTCGAGGGCGAGAGCCGGACGGCCACCGACCTCGCCACGAACCTCCTGCTGATCGCCGCGGTGATGCAGTTCTTCGACTGCTCCCAGAACATCGGCGTCGGCCTGCTGCGCGGCCTCGACGACACCAAGGGCGGCTTCCGCGTCACCCTCGTCGGCTACTGGCTCGTCGGCCTGCCTTCCGCCGCGCTTCTCGGCTTCGCCACCGGCTGGGAGACGGTCGGCATCTGGCTGGGCCTGCTCGCCGGCCTCGCCACGACCGCGCTGCTCCTGTTGCGTCGCTTCAACCAGGGTGTAGAGCGCCTGCACGGGGTCGCGACGGCCCGGCCCTGAGCCCCTGCTGCAACCGGGGGCCCGCAACAGATCACTTTGGCCGTCTTACCCAACGGCGTCGCGGCGATCTTCTGGCAGGGACGGCGACGGTGAGGTAGATGAGGGGTTCCGGACTGATCTGCGACGAGATGACCGCGATGCTCGACGCCTCCACCACCGCCGCCCTGGTGGCAGCGGTCGAGGACTATCGCACCGCCACCGGTGCTGGACTGCTCGCCGTCGGCCACGACCAGGTGCTCCTGGACCGCTGGTGCGACCGCACCGTCCACTGGGAGAAACTGACCGCCGCAAAAGCCAGGGAGCAATAGGGATGCAGTCCACGACGATCAAGCGCGCCGTCGCGCGGGACGCAGACCGCCTCACCAGCCTGATCCAGAACTGCGGTGCCTACCGGGGACCGTACGCCTCGATCATCCCCGACTACCGGGTCACCGCCGACTACATCACCCGGCACCAGGTCTTCGTGGCCGTCGATGAGACCGGACGGCTCCAGCGCTTCTACGCCCTGCTGCTGAACCCACCGGAGTTGGACCTGGCCTTCGTGGCGGACGATGTTCAGGGAGGGGGGTCGGACGGCTCCTCATCGAGCACATGATCACTCAGGCCGGGGCGGCCGGCCTGACCGAGGTGCGGGTGGTCTCCCATCCCCCGGCCGAGGAGTTCTACCGACGCCTGGGCGCCGTGCGGGTGGGGGCCGTCGCCCCCTCACCACTGATGGTGAACTGGGAGCGGCCCGAGTTGCGGTTCACCACCATCTGAGACCGACAAACAGCCTCTCAAGCCGTCCTCAGCAACAGGAAGGCTCCCGCAGGCATCGGGCCTGCGGGAGCCTTCCGTTGTACCGCCTGCTCCGTGAAGGGTGAGAAGACGATCACGAGCAGGACGTCGGTGCCGACGCGATTACAGCGTCACGGGCGGAGCAGCAGGCTGTCGCCGCGCTCCTTGGCTGCGGCGTAACGCCGGGCCACGTCCTGCCAGTTGACGACGGCCCACATCGCGTCGATGAAGTCGACCTTCTGGTTCTTGTACTGCAGGTAGAAGGCGTGCTCCCAGGCGTCGAAGACCAGGATCGGGGTGGAACCCTGGCCGACGTTGCCCTGATGGTCGTAAACCTGCTCGACGATCAGGCGCCCGCTGACGGGCTCGTAGGCCAGGACACCCCAGCCAGAGCCCTGGGTGGTTGCGGCGGCCTTGGTGAGCTGGGCCTTGAAGCCGGTGAAGGAGCCGAAAGACTCGGTGATCGCGTCGGCGAGGTCGCCCACGCCGTCGGCGGCTAGAGGCTCGCCGCCGCCGTCCTTCGGGCCGGTCATGTTCTGCCCCGCGGCGGGGAGGGGCAAGCCTCAAGCCGTCGCCGTGAGAGCCCCAGAGGAATTCAGGCTCTCCCAGCGCACCGTACGGTCGCACCAGCGGTTCAGCAACATGTGATCGTGGCCGACGGCAAGCAGGCCGGCACCGGTCGAGGCCCGGTAGTCCTCGACTGCAGTGACCAGGGCGGCTGCCGTGGAAGCGTCAAGCATCGCGGTCATCTCGTCGCAGATCAGCCAGCGGGGGCGTAGGACGAGGGCGCGGGCGAGGCAGGCGCGTTGGAGTTGGCCGTCGCTGACTTCGTGGGGCCGTCGGCTCAGGAGGTCAGGGGTCAGGCCGACGGTCGCGGCGAGTTCGGGGACGCGGTCGGGTGCTTCGGCGCGGCGGCCGGTGGCGCGCAGTGGTTCGGCGATGAGGTCGGTGAGTCGTAGCCGTGGGTCGGCGGAGAGTCTGGGCTGTTGGAAGATCACGCCGAAGGCGGTGCGCATGGCGCGTGGGGCGCGGTGGCGCCAGCGGTGGACCGGTTCGCCGTCGAGGAGGAGGGTTCCGGATTCGGGGCGGTGCAGCAGGGCCGCGACGCGGGCGAGGGTGGACTTGCCGCAGCCGCTGGGGCCGAGCAGGCCGACCGCCTCGCCCTGGGCGATGGTGAGGGAGACGTCATGGACGACCGGGGTGCGGCGGTCGTATCCCGCTGTGATGGAGCGCAGTTCAAGCACGGATGTCCTCCGGGACGTGCGGGTGGTGGCAGGCGACGCCGTCGGTCATCGGAGGCAGGGTGGCGCAGTCGGCCGTCGAGCGGTCGCAGCGGGCGGCGAAGGTGCAGCCGGCGGGGAGGTCGCCCAGTTCGGGGGGCATGCCGGGGATGGGGGTGAAGGCGCGGTCTGGGAGGGCCTGGAGGAGGCCGTGGCTGTAGGGGTGGCGGGGGCCCGCAGTCCCGAAGAAGGCGTTGGCGTCGGCGAGTTCGACGATGCGGCCCGCGTACATGACGGCGATGCGATCCGCGATGTGTTCGGCTGCCGCCAGGTCGTGAGTGATCATCAGCAGGGCCCGGTCGGCGGCGTCCACGTGGCGGCGTAGTTCGTCGACTGTGTGGTTCACCAGGTCGCGGTCCAGGCCGTTCGTGGGTTCGTCGGCGAGGAGGAGGGGTGCGTCGCCGACGAGGGCGAGGGCGGTGGCGGCGCGTTGGGCGAGGCCGCCGGAGAGTTCGTGGGGGTGGCGGTCGAGGTGGGTCGCGGGGTAGGCGGCGCGTTCGGCGGCTGCCTCGGCGGTGGTGCGTACGGCCGTGCGGCCCCGGGTCGGAGTCAGGGCGGCGACCGTCTCCTCCAGGTGGGAGCGGATGGTGCGGACGGGGGTGAGGTGGGCGGCCGGGCTCTGTGGGATCAGGCCGATCATGCGGCCCCGGACCGTGCGGGCGAGGGTGTGTTCGTCGGCGGAGAGGAGGTCGAGGTCGCCGAGGCGGGCCTCGCCCGCCGTCTGGGCGTTGGCGGGGAGCAGGCCGAGGAGGGCGGAGGCCAGGACGGACTTGCCGCAGCCGCTCTCGCCGATCAGGGCCAGGCACTCCCCCGCGGCCACGTCGAAGTGTGCGTCGGTGACGGCGGCGATCCGGCGCCCGCGCGGCATGAGGAAGCGGACCGACAGGCCGCGTACCGACAGCACGGGGGCGGTCACAGCATCAGCTCCGATCGGCGGCGCGGGTTGATCCGTTCCCGCCATGCCCCGGCCAGGCCGGCGATGGCGAGGGTCGGGATGATGAGGAACAGGCCGGGAAAGAGCGTCGGCCACCACTGCCCGGCGAGGAGCGAGCCTCGCGCGGTCTGGATGAGGGTGCCGAGGCTCGCGGTGTGGGTGGGAAGGCCGAGGCCCAGGAAGGACAGGGCCGACTCGTGCCACATGGCGTGCGGAACCATCAGTACGGCGGCCAGGGCGGCCTGGGGCAGCACGGCCGGCAGCAGGTGTCGTACCGCAACCCGTCGGCGGGACGCCCCGCCGGAGACGGCTGCGTCGATGTACGGGCGTGAGCGAAGGGACAGGACCTCGGCGCGGACGATCCGGGCCGTCGACAGCCAGTGCGTCAAAGCCACCGAGATCACGACCGGCCACACGCCCGGGCGGAACATCGCCACGATGAAGATGCCGAGCAGGAGGTGGGGGACGGAGGAGACCGTGTCGACCAGGCGCATGATGCCCCGGTCGGCCCAGCCGCCCAGCGCCCCGGCCGTGGCCCCTACGGCGGTGCCGATCACCGTCGCCGTCAGCGCCGCCGCCACGCCGACGAGCAGGGAGACCCGCAGGCCGTAGACGCAGCGCAGGAGCAGGTCGCGGCCTACGTCGTCGGTGCCGAACGGGTGTGCCCAGGAGGGGGGTTGGAGCTTGGCGGCCAGATCCACGGCCTGCTGGTCGAGCTGGACCAGGGGTGGGACGAGCAGGACGGCAAGGACGGTCATCGTCACCAGCGCGGCGGACGTGCGCAGACGGATGGCGTGCGTGGAGCGGCGATTGGTGCCGTGGGTACGCCACCTGGGTTCAACTGCGGCTTCAGCCATGGGAGTCACATTTCACTCAGCTTCACCCTCGGGTCGATCAGTCCGTAGAGCAGGTCCGCAAGGAGGTTTCCGGCGAGGACGGCGGCGGTGGCCAGGGTCGTGAGGGCGGCCAGGAGCGGGAAGTCGACGGCGGTGGCCGCCTCCACCGTGGCCGCCGCGATGCCCGGCCAGCTGAAGACGCTCTCCACCAGCAGGGCGCCGGTGATGAGTTCGGGGACGCGGGAGCCGATGAGCGTGAGGACGGGCAGGAGGCCGGAGCGCAGGGCGTGGCCGAGGAGGACGGTGTGTTCGCTCAGGCCGCGGGCTCGGGCGCCGCGTACGGGGTCTTCGGCGAGTGCGTCGGCGACGCCCTGGCGGACGTAGAGGGTGAACCACGGGAGTTGGGAGACGGCCAGTACGCCGGCGGGGAGGACGAGGTGGCTCGTCACCTGGCTGGCTGTGACCGTTTCGCTGGCGGTGTCGGTGAGGCCGCCGGCCGGGAGGATGTCCAGTTGGAGGGCGAACAGCCAGATGGCGAGGAGCGCGATCCAGAAGACCGGGGCCGCCTCCAGGGTGTAGGCGAGTGACGTGACCGCACGGTCGAGCCATGAACCCGGGCGCCGGGCGGCCAGCACGCCCAGGAGGGTGCCCATCAGGACGGCACCGACGAACGCGACCGCGCACAACAGCGTCGACCACGCCAGGCGTTCGCCGATCACCTGGGCGACCGGCTGCCGCAACACGCTGGACCGGCCCAGGTCGCCGGTGAGCGCGGAGGTCAGCCAGTGCCACCAGTGTGCGGCGAACGGCTCGTCCGCGCCGAGGTTGGCGCGCAGCCGGTCCAGGGTCTCCTGGTCGGCGCCGAGCGCGGCGGTCCCGGCGTATGCCTTGACCGGGTCGAAGGGGGAGGCGGCGGCGATCGCGAACACGCCGAAGGTGACGACGAGCAGGACCGGGACGGCGAACAGCGCCCGCCGCCCGGCCAGCCGGGCCATCGCTCCCCAGGGCAGGGAGGTCCGGGTCACTTCTTCGGCTGCCAGTCCTCGATGTTCCACCAGGGGCCGCTGGCGAAGCCGTGCTCGTGCGGCTCCAGCTGCGTGGTCAGTCCCTGCCAGCGGTCGGCGAGGACGTAGACGTGGTCGATGTGGGTGAGGAAGGTGTAGCCGGGGTCCTTCACGAGTTCGCGCTGGAGGGTGTCGTACGCCGTCTTCCGCGTCGCCTCGTCCTGACTGCGGCGGCCGGTGTCGAGGGCCTTGTCGACGGCCGGGTTGTCGTAGCGGCCCATGTTGTTGAAGCCGTTTCCGGCGAGGGAGGAGTGCAGGAGGGTGTAGAGGCCGAAGTCGGGGTCGCCGATGCTGCCGAAGCCCGCGAGGACCGCGTCGTTCTTCATGCGCGGCTCGATGACTTCCCACGTGGCGCTCTCCACCTTTACCTCGATGCCCGCCTTCTTGGCGTCGGAGGCGTAGGCGAGGGCGTGGTCCTGGCGGACCTTGTCGCCGGAGGGGTAGAGGAGGGTGAAGGAGGCCCGCTGGCCGTTCCTGGCGCGGATGCCGCCTGCTGCCGCCTTCCAACCGGCCTTGTCCAGGACGCTCTTGGCCTCGGTGAGGTCCTGGGAGCGTTCGATGCCCTTCGCGTACCAGGGGTCGTCGACCGGCAGCGGACCGTACGCGGGGCGGCCCGCGCCGTTGAGGATCTTGTCGACCATGGCCTGGCGGTCGACGGCGGCGTCGAGGGCCTGGCGGATCGCTCGGTCGCCGGTGACCTTGTTGGTCGTGGGGAGGGTGACGGTGCGGAAGTCGTAGGACTTCGCGTCGTACGTCTTCCTGTCCGCGTCGTTCTTGAAGGTCGCGGCGAGATTGGGCGGGAGGATCGCGCCGTCGAGGTCGCCGGAGCGCAGGCGGGTGGCGCGTACGTCGTCGTCCTCGACGATCGCCATGGTGAACTTCTCGACCTTCGGCGCGCCGCCCCAGTAGTCGGGGTTGGCCTTGAAGGTGAGCTTCTCGCCCTTGCTCCAGCCGGCCAGGACGTACGGGCCCGTGCCGATCGGCTTGGTGTTGAAGGAGCCCGTGTTGGGGTCCTGCTTGCCTGCGACGTGCTCGGGGACGATCGGCAGGACCGTGCGGCCGGCGAAGGGCGCGTATGGGTACTTGAGGGTGAAGACGACCTTGTCGTCACCGTCCGCGCGCACGTCCTTGATGGCGTCGAGTTCGCTGCGGGAGGTGTTGTTGGTCTTCTCGTCCAGGATGGTCTTGTACGTGAAGACCACGTCCGTGGAGGTCAGTGGCTCGCCGTCGCTGAACTTCACGCCGTCGCGCAGGTTGTAGGTGTAGGTGAGGCCGTTGTCGGCGACCTCGGGGAGTGTCTTCGCCAGCGCGGGGGTCAGCTTCAGGTTCGCGTCGCGGGCGAGGAGGCCGTCGAAGATCTTGGAGTTGCCGTCCTTGCCGTAGCCGAGCAGGGGGCTGAGGGTGTCCGGCTCCGAGGCCACTCCGATCACCACCGAGTCGGTCTTGCCGCCGTCCGCCCCGCCACCGGGTGCCGAGCACGCGGCAATCCCGGTGACCACCGCTGCCGCGACGGCGGCACCGCGTATCCGACGGATCGTCATGAGCCTCACACCCTTGTCACTTTACTGCGGTGAACATGTTGTTGCACATCAGTTGCAAGTGAGGTGTTACCCAGGACCGTCGGACATCAGTCCATAGACTGATCAAGGCAAGTCGGCAGTCCTGTTCTGGGAGGCACCGTGCTCGTGGCCCATGTGAGCGACATCCACATCGGCGGCAGCGCGCAGAGCGTGGAACGGGCCATGCGGGTACGGGACTACCTCAACGGGTTCCCCTCCCCCGTCGACGCCGTCGTCGTCACCGGGGACATCGCCGATCACGGCCTGGTGGAGGAGTACGAGGTCGCCCGGGAGGCGATGCGGTACGACGCGCCCACCCTCGCCTGCCCCGGCAATCACGACTCCCGGCCGGAGTTCCGCAAAGTGCTCCTCGACCATGGGGGGAGGGACGGCGAGGCCGGGCCGGTCAATCAGACACTGCGCGTCGACGGGCTCACGATCCTGCTGTGCGACTCCAGCATCCCCGGCCGCCACGACGGCCATCTGGACGACGAGACGATCGACTGGCTGGAGTCGGAACTCGCCCGCGCCGAAGGGCCGGTGTTCGTCGGCATGCATCACCCGCCGATCGCGCTGGGCCTGCCGCCGGTGGACGCGATCAGACTGAACCACCCGGAGCGGCTGGAGCAGGTGTTGCGCCGCCACGACCAGGTAAAGGCCGTACTGGTGGGGCATGCGCACACGGCCGCATCGGCAGTCTTCGCGGGGCGGCCGCTGGTGGTCGCGCCGGGTGTCGTCTCGACGCTGATGATGCCGAGCGAGCTGGTGCTTCCCGAGAAGTGGTCCGAGGACGACGCGCTGGACTTCGACCGGCCGCCCGCCTTCACCCTGCATGTCTTCGACGGCGAACGGCTCGTCTCCCACACCCGCGTCGTCCTCTGACGGCACGCAGGGAATTCCTCAGACGCTGAGCGCCGCCCGTACGGTCTGCTCGGCGCCCGTTCCGCCCTCGCCGGAGGAGGTCGTCCGGCCCGCCTCCAGGACGTAGTAGTGCTGGGCGGCCCGCATGGCGAAGCCGACGTGCTGTTCGACGAGGAGGACGGAGAGTCCGCCGCGCCGGGCGAGGGCCAGGATCGTCTCCTCGATCTCGGCGACCACGGACGGCTGGATGCCCTCGGTCGGCTCGTCAAGCAGGAGCAGCCGCGGGCGGGTGACCAGGGCGCGGGCGATGGCGAGTTGCTGGCGCTGGCCGCCGGAGAGCAGGCCGGCCCGGCGGGCCGACAGCTCGCGCAGGACGGGGAACAGGTCCAGTGCCTCGGCGATCGCCTCCTTGCCGTCCGGGCGTCCGTCGGCGACGAGTTGGAGGTTCTCGGCGGTGGTGAGGTGGGGGAAGGACTGCTGGCCCTGGGGGACGTAGGCCATGCCGCGGGTGACCCGCTGGTGCGGGGCGAGGCGGGTGATGTCCTCGCCGTCGAGCAGGATCGTCCCGCCGGTCGGCTTGATCAGGCCCATGGCGGCGCGCAGCAGGGTGCTCTTGCCTGCGCCGTTGTGGCCGAGGACGGCCGCGACGCCGTCCTTCGGCACCGCGACGGTCACGCCGTGCAGCACGGTGGTGCGGTCGTAGCCCGCCCGTACGGTGTTGATCTCCAGCATGGACGTCACGTCACGCCTCCTCGGCGACAGCTGCGGGGGTGGGCTCGGGTTCGGAGGCGCGCCCGAGGTAGACCTCCTGGACCCGGGGGTCGGCCTGGACCTCGGCGACGGAGCCCTCGCTGAGGACCTTGCCGGCGTGCAGGACGCTGACGCTGCGCGCGAAGGAGCGCATGAAGTCCATGTCGTGCTCGATGACGACGACCGTGTGGTCCTCGCTCACCCGTCGCAGCAGCTCGCCGGTGGCCTCGCGTTCGTCGTGGCTCATACCGGCGACAGGTTCGTCGAGCAACAACAGCTTCACGTCCTGGACCAGCAGCATGCCGATCTCCAGCCACTGCTTCTGACCGTGGGCGAGGACACCCGCCGGGCGGTCGCGCAGGTCGGTGAGGCCGGTGGTCTCCAGCGCCTTCGTCACCGCCTCCGGTACGTCCTTGCGGCGCCGCAGCATCGTCCACACACCCCGTCCGGCACCGGCCGCGATGTCGAGGTTCTGCAGGACGGTCAGTTCCTCGAAGACGGTGGCCGTCTGGAACGTACGGCCGATGCCCATGCGGGCGATGCGGTGCACAGGCTTGCCGAGGAGTTCCTCGCCGCCGAAGCGGACCGACCCGGTCGCCTTCACCAGACCGGTGACCGCGTCGACCAGGGTGGTCTTGCCGGCGCCGTTCGGGCCGATGAGGAAGCGCAGGTCGCCGGGGCGGATGTCCAGGTCGACACCGTCGACGGCCGTGAAGCCGTCGAACGTCACCCGCAGGTCGCGGACGGTCAGTCCCTCGCCGCTCATGCTGTCTCTCCAGTCGCAGGAGTACGAGTACCAGCGACCGTGCCGGTACTGGCACGGCGCTTACGCAGGACGATGCCCAGCGAGGCGAGGCCGCCCGGCAGGAAGCCGACCGCGACCACGAACAGCAGGCCCTGGAGGTACGTCCACGCGGCCGGGAAGGCGTCCGAGAGCGTGCTCTGCGCCCAGGCCACCGCGATCGCACCGAGCACCGCCCCCACCAGCGAGGCCCGCCCGCCGACCGCAGCCCCGATGACGAAACCGATGGACGGCACGATCCCGATCAGCGCCGGGGAGATGATCCCGACGGCCGGGACGAAAAGGGCGCCCGCCAGGCCCGCCATACCGGCCGCCACGACGTACGCGACGAGCTTGACGTTGGCCGGGTTGTAGCCGAGGAAGCGCACCCGCTCCTCGGAGTCCCGCACGGCGATGAGGAGTTCGCCGTAGCGGCTGACGAACAACTGGCGGGCCAGGGCCATCAGCAACAGCAGGACGGCGGCGATGATGAAGTACACCATCCGCTGGTTGACGGGGTCGTCCAGTGAGTAGCCGAAGAAGCCCTGGATGTCGGTGAGGCCGTTCGTGCCGCCGGTGGTGGCCTGCTGGCCGATGAGCCAGATGGACAGGGCGGCGGCCAGGGCCTGGCTGAGGATCGCGAAGTAGGCGCCCTTGACCCGGCGTTGGAAGACGAAGAAGCCGAGCACCGCGGCGACCGCCATCGGCAGCAGGACCGTCATGGCGAGCGCGAAGGCAGGGTTGGCGAAGGGTTTCCACCACCAGGGCAGGGCGTCGCCGGTGCCGTAGAGCTGCATGAAGTCGGGGAGTGTCTCGCCGGTCGCGGCGGCGTCGGTGAGCTTGAGGTGCATGGCCATCGCGTAGCCGCCGAGGCCGAAGAAGACGCCCTGGCCGAGCACCATGAGCCCGCCCCGGCCCCAGGCCAGGCTGACGCCGACGGCCACGATCGCGTAGCACAGGTACTTCGCGAGGAGCGAGAGCCGGAAGTCGGAGAGGGCCAGCGGGGCCACGCCGAGGAGGACGACGGCGCCGAGGGCGAAGGCACCGGGGACGCGGAAGCGTTCCAGCACAGGTACGGGGGTCGCAGTCGTCATGCCAGGCTCCGGGTGCGCAGTGTGTACAGGCCCTGGGGTCGCCACTGGAGGAAGGCGACGATCGCCACGAGCACGATGACCTTCGCGACGCTGACCGTCGTCGAGTATTCGAGGACCGACTGGAGCACGCCGAGCGCGAAGGCGGTGATGACGCTGCCCTTGAGCTGCCCGATGCCGCCCACGACGACGACCAGGAAGGCGTCGACGATGTAGTTGGTGCCCATCGTCGGGCCGATCGGGCCGACGAGCGTGAGCGCGACGCCGGCCACGCCCGCGAGGCCCGAGCCGATGAAGAAGGTCAGGCGGTCGACCTGGCCGGTGGCGATGCCGGACACCTCGGCGAGGTCCCGGTTCTGCACGACGGCCCGGATGCGGCGGCCCAGCGGGGTGAGCCGGAGGATCAGCGTGAGGGCGAGGACGCTCAGCAGGGCCAGGCCGAGGATGAACAGCCGGCTGTTGGCGAAGGTGACGCCGCCGCCCAGGGAGATGTTGCCGGTGAGCAGGTCCGGGGCGTGGGTCTGCACGTTGGGGGCGCCGAAGATGTCCCGGGCGAGCTGCTGGAGCATCAGGGAGACGCCCCAGGTGACCAGCAGGGTGTCCAGCGGCCGGGTGTACAGGCGCCGGATGAGCAGCCACTCCAGGAGCGCTCCCATGGCGCCGGCGACGAGGAAGGCCACGGGCAGGGCGACGAGCAGGGAGACGCCCGCGCTGCTGATGGACTTCTGCAGGACGTACGTCGTGTAGGCGCCGGCCATGATGAACTCGCCGTGCGCCATGTTGATCACGCCCATCTGACCGAAGGTCAGGGTCAGGCCGAGCGCGATGAGCAGGAGGACGGCACCGATGCTGATGCCGGTGAAGGACTGGTTGAGGATGACCGTCATGAAGCGGCTCCGGGTCGGGGACGGGAGTGCGGGTGCGGGCTTGCCATGGGCGTGACCCGGCCCCGTGACAGGAGCCGGGTCCACCGGTGAGGGTGTGGCTCAGGAGAGGCCGGACGCCCAGTCGTAGCCCTTGAGGTAGGGGTCCGGCTTGATCGGGCTGCCCGAGTTCCACACCTCGGTGATCAGGCCGTCCGCACCGACCTTGCCGATCCGGGCCGTCTTGTAGACGTGCTGGGTGGCGCCGTCGACGGTGACCTTGCCCTCGGGGGCGTCGAAGGTGATGCCGTCCGAGGCGGCCTTGACCTTGGCGACGTCGAAGGAGCCCGCCTTCTCGACCATCGCCTTCCACAGGTAGACGGAGATGTAGGCGGCCTCCATCGGGTCGGAGGTCGGCTTGTCCTTGCCGTACTCGGCCTGGTAGGCCGCCACGAACTTGGTGTTGGCCGCGCCGGGCGTGGTCTCGTAGTAGTTCCATGCGGTCAGCTGGTCCGCCAGGTACTGGGTGCCGATGCTCTTCACCTCCTCCTCGGCGATGGAGACCGACAGCACCGGCATGCTCTTCGCGGTCAGCCCCGAGGACTTGTACTCCTTGAAGAAGGCCACGTTGCTGTCGCCGTTGAGGGTGTTGAACACGGCGTCCGCGCCGGAGTCCTTCACCTTGTTGACGATGGTGCCGAACTCCGTGGAGCCCAGCGGGGCGTAGTCCTCGCCGACCACCGTCATGCCCTTGGCCTTCGCGTACGCCTTGATGATCTTGTTGGCGGTGCGCGGGAAGACGTAGTCGCTGCCGACCAGGTAGAGCTTGGTCAGGCCCTGCTTCTTGAGGTAGTCCAGCGCCGGGACGATCTGCTGGTTGGTGGTGGCGCCGATGTAGAAGATGTACGGCGACTCCTCCAGGCCCTCGTACTGCACGGGGTAGAAGAGCAGCGACTTGTACCGCTCGAAGACCGGCTTGACGGCCTTGCGGCTCGCCGAGGTCCAGCAGCCGAAGGTGGCCGCGACCTTGTCGTCCTTGATGAGGGCCTCGGCCTTCTCCGCGAAGGTCGGCCAGTCGGAGGCGCCGTCCTGGCTGACGGCCTTCAGCTTCTTGCCCAGCACACCGCCGGCGGCGTTGATCTCCTTGATGGCCAGCAACAGCGCGTTGTGGACCGTGACCTCGCTGATGGCCATCGTGCCCGAGAGCGAGTTGAGCAGGCCGACCTTGACCGTGCTGCCGGAGGTGTCGGCCTTGGCTGCGGAGTCCGACGACGTGTCGCTGCCGGTCTTCGCGCCACAGGCGCTGAGGGCAGCGGACGCGCCGGCCGCCGAGATACCGGCCAACAGGCCACGTCTGCTGATGCTGAGCCCGGACATACAGAACCTCCAAGCCCCGAAGGGGCGGTGCGAAGCGAGCGGAAAGACTCTGGGGAGGGATGAAGAGGGAATCGAAGGAGCGCGCTTCAGGAACGGCGGCGTTGGCGCACGGATCCCCCAGCCGTATCGGGGTGCCGTCCGGGCTGGTCGCTGAAGTGCGTCCACAGCCTGTGGGGAAACTGTTTCCGCCGCGTTTCGGCGCAATTGAAGAACAGTTTCCAGTGGAAGTAAAAAGAAGGCCGAAAAGAAAAAGCCGTCGCTGAAGATGCGCAGGTGACGGCATCTCAGTGACGGCAATTAATGCTTCCTGCCGAAAGGATCCGTTTTCCCGGTTCCTCTTGTCAAGGGTGCGGTGATCGGCGGTAGGCTCACAGCCGACCCCTTACGGGGGACCAGGGCTTCGAGCGGAGGAGTGCGATGGCTAGGCGGCCCCAGGAACTGCTCCATCTGCTCACACGGGCCGAACGCCTCTCCGTGCGCCGAGTGCAGTCGGTACTGGACGAGTTCGACTGCTCGGTGGAGGCGTGGCGGGTCCTCGACCTGCTCTCCGACGGCCAGGGACACAACATGACGGCCCTCGCCGACCATGCCTTCCTGCCGGCGCCGAGCCTCACCAAGCTGATGGACCAACTCGTCGACCAGAACCTGGTCTTCCGCCGCGTCGACCCCGCCGACCGACGCCGTGTCCTGGCCTACCTCACCCCGCGGGGCACACAGCGCTGGCAGCAACTGGTTCGCGAAGTGCGGGCCGACTGGGCGGAGTTGGAGCCCCTGCTCACGGATGAGGCCGGGGAGCGGCTGGATGCTCTGCTGGAACGGCTGGCCGCGGCACTGGACGGTGGACGTGCGACGACGGGCGGCCGGGTCACAACAGGTCGTGGGGAGCGCGCAGTTGGGCGAGGACGTTGAAGTCGAGCCCGTCCGCCTCGGCCAGGTAGATGCGCTGGCGCACATGCCGGCCGTCCAGGCTCAGCAGGCCGCGCGGACCCTCGTAGGAGACGGTGTCGGCGGCGGCACCGATGGCGGACACGTCCAGGGTGCGTGCCCGTTCGATGAGCGCGGCGAGCAGCAGCACGCCCTCGTAGCAGGACTCGCCGAGACTGCCCGGGGTGGGGGCGGCCATCCCGAAGCGGTCGGCGTACTGGCCGTGGAAGTCCATGGTGTTCTGGTCGGCCAGTGAGGCGAAGAAGCCGGCCGTGCTGTAGAGGTCGGCGGTGGCTTCGGGGCCGCTGCCGAGCAGCATGTTCTCGTCCATCAGCGTGCTCAGCCTGAGGCACCGCTGATCGAGCCCGGAGGCGGCGAAGGCCCGGTTGAAGCGGATCGCGTCGCTGCCGACCAGCAGCATCAGTACGGCGTCGGCGTCGGCGTGCTCGATCCGGCGCAGTACGTCGTGGAAGTCGTCGGTGCCCAGCGGCAGGTACGCCTCCCCGCAGACCCTGCCGCGTGCGTCGCGTGCGTAGCGGCGGGCGGCCCGGGCGGTGTGCCGGGGCCAGACGTAGTTGTTGCCGACGACGAACCAGCGACGCACGCCTCGGGTCTCGGCGAGCAGGCGCATGGCGGGCAGCAGCTGCCAGGCGGGGGTCTCACTGGTCATGTAGACGCCGTCGGTGCGCTCGCCGCCCTCGTACAGGGCCGTATAGACGTACGGCACCCGGTGCGCGATCCGGGGAGCCACCGCCTGCCGCACCGACGAGATGTGCCAGCCGGTGACACCTTGAACCGTGCCCGTCGCCACCAGGGCCTCGACGTCCTCCGCCACCTGGTGCGGCTCACCGCCGCCGTCGACTTCGAGGAGCCGCAGTTCCTTGCCCAGGACACCGCCCGCCTTGTTGATCTCCTCGGCGGCCAGCCGCGCACACGCCTCGCAGGTGGGACCGAACACCCCGGCAGGCCCCTGCATCGGGTACACGAGCGCGACGTTCAGCGTCGAATCGTCGGCCGTGAACCACTCGGGGGTGTGGAAACGGACGGGGCTGTACATGGCCCCCATGATTGCCGTACCGCCCCCGGGGCCCAAGCAACAGCCCGGATCGAGACCGATTCGTAGGGATTTTCACAGCGCGCAGTGGGTCGGCCGTGACCAGCAGAAGGGCTCCTGCGAGCGGTCTCGCAGGAGCCCTTCCTTGTGCTGCCTGCACGCGTCGGGTGAGAAGACGATCACGAGCAGGACATCGGTGCGGACGCGGCTACGGCGTCACGGAGCGAGCAGCAGGCTGTCGCCGCGCTCCTTGGCTGCGGCGTAGCGCCTGGCCACGTCCTGCCAGTTCACGACGGCCCACATGGCGTCGATGAAGTCGACCTTCTGGTTCTTGTACTGCAGGTAGAAGGCGTGCTCCCAGGCGTCGAAGACCAGGATCGGGGTGGAGCCCTGGCCGACGTTGCCCTGGTGGTCGTAGACCTGCTCGACGATCAGGTGCCCGGAGAGCGGTTCGTAGGCGAGGACGCCCCAGCCGGAGCCCTGGGTGGTGGCGGACGCCTTCGTCAGCTGCGCCTTGAAATTGGCGAACGAGCCGAACGACTCGGTGATCGCGTCCGCCAGCTCGCCCACGCCGTCCGCCTCCAGGGGCTCGCCGCCGCCGTCGCCGGTCATGTTGTGCCAGTAGATGGAGTGCAGGATGTGCCCGGAGAGGTGAAAGGCCAGGTTCTTCTCCAGGCCGTTGATCGAACCCCACGACTCCTTGTCCCGCGCCTCGGCGAGCTGCTCCAGCGTGTCGTTCGCGCCCTTGACGTACGCCGCGTGGTGCTTGTCGTGGTGCAGCTCGATGATCTCGGGGCTGATGACCGGCGCAAGGGACGCGTAGTCGTACGGAAGCTCCGGGAGCGTGTAGATCGCCATGTCCAACGTCCTCCGACGTTATTGCCAATGGTATGCAGCTGCACGCTAACAGTACTAGCGACCTCCGATCGATCAGGCATTGGACCTAGGTCTGTGGACGTGTCGCAGTCGGGCGCAAAGTCACCCATCCGGGAACCTTCTGTTGTTGCAAGACGTTCGCAACAACCTGCACGCAGGATCCAGGGGAAGGGCAACGCCGTGAGCGGGAACTCGCAGTTGGCGCACTACGACCAGACGGCACCGCCGGACACCCGCGCACTCCTGCGACGGCACGGACTGCGTTGCACCCCGGGCCGGCTGCACGTCCTGTCCCTGCTGTCCGCGCCGGACCTCCACCTCTCCATCGCGGAAGCCTGCGAACGGCTCACACGCCTGGGCGACGCGATCCACCCCACAACCGTCTACCGGACATTGGAGGTTCTGACGGCCACCGGCCTGACCCACGCGGTCCACGGCCCGGGCGCGACGCGCTACGGCATCACCGGCGCGCCCCACCACCACACCGTGTGCCAGGAGTGCGGGCACGTCGCGGCCCTGGCGAGCACGCGTCTGACCGAAGCCGTGGGAAAAATCGAGGAGTTGACGGGGCTACGGCCCGACGCCTCGGGTTCGCTGCTCGTCTACGGCCGGTGCGCCGACTGTGGTGAATGAGCGCTGAATGAGCGGCGAAAGGGTGCGGGGCGCCGTCCATGGAACGGACAGCTGTCAGGCATACGGCGCCCCGCACTATTGCAATCTAAAGGCTATTGCGAACCACTTGCAATAGAGATCGCGAGGTTGCCGGTCATCCCTCGCCTTCGAGGTCGCCCTCCGTCTCCAGATACACCTGCCGCAGCTCCTCCAGCACCGCCGGATCCGGCTTCTCCCACATCCCGCGCGACTCCGCCTCCAGCAGCCGCTCGGCGATGCCGTGCAGGGCCCAGGGGTTGGCCCGTTGCAGGAACTCCCGGTTGGTCGGGTCCAGGACGTAGGTCTCGGTGAGCTTGTCGTACATCCAGTCGGCGACCACCCCGGTGGTGGCGTCGTAGCCGAACAAGTAGTCGACGGTGGCGGCGAGTTCGAAGGCCCCCTTGTAGCCGTGCCGGCGCATCGCCTCGATCCAGCGCGGGTTGACGACCCGGGCGCGGAAGACGCGGGAGGTCTCCTCGACGAGGGTGCGGGTGCGGACCGTCTCCGGGCGGGTGGAGTCACCGATGTACGCCTCGGGGGCGGTGCCACGCAGGGCGCGGACGGTGGCCACCATGCCGCCGTGGTACTGGAAGTAGTCGTCGGAGTCGGCGATGTCGTGCTCGCGGGTGTCCGTGTTCTTCGCGGCCACCGCGATCCGCTTGTACGCCGTCTCCATCTCGTCGCGGGCCGGACGGCCGTCGAGCTCGCGGCCGTAGGCGTAGCCGCCCCAGACCGTGTAGACCTCGGCGAGGTCGGCGTCCGTGCGCCAGTCGCGGGAGTCGATGAGCTGGAGAAGTCCGGCGCCGTACGTGCCGGGGCGGGAGCCGAAAATGCGGGTGGTGGCGCGGCGTTCGTCGCCGCCTTCCGCCAAGTCGGCCTGGACGTGGGCCCGAACGTGGTTGACGTCGGCCGGCTCGTCCAGCGACGCGGCGAGGCATACGGCGTCGTCGAGCAGACCGATCGTGTGCGGGAACGCGTCCCGGAAGAAGCCCGAGATACGCAGGGTGACATCGATGCGAGGGCGGCCCGACTCCTCGTAGGGGATGGGCTCCAGGCCCGTCACACGGCGCGAGGCGTCGTCCCAGACGGGGCGGATGCCGAGGAGAGCGAGGGCCTCGGCCACGTCGTCGCCTGCCGTGCGCATGGCGCTGGTGCCCCACAGGGACAGGCCGACGGAGGTGGGCCAGTCGCCGTTGTCGGTGCGGTAGCGCTCCAGGAGGGAGTCGGCGAGGGCCTGTCCGGTCTCCCAGGCGAGGCGGGAGGGGACGGCCTTGGGGTCGACGGAGTAGAAGTTGCGGCCGGTCGGCAGGACGTTGACCAGGCCGCGGAGAGGTGAGCCGGAGGGACCTGCCGGGACGAATCCGCCCGCCAGCGCGTGCACGGTGTGGTCGATTTCGGCCGTCGTGGCGGCCAGGCGGGGGACGACCTCGCGGGCGGCGAACTCCAGGATGGCGGCGACCTGTTCGCCGTGTTCGGTGGGGACGGCGGCCGGGTCCCAGCCGGCGTCCTCCATCGCCTGGACGAGGGCGCGGGCCCTGTCTTCCGCCTCGTCGGCCGTCGTACGGGTCGCGGCGGACTCGTCGAGGCCGAGGGCCTCGCGCAGGCCGGGGAGGGCGGTGGCGCCGCCCCAGATCTGGCGGGCGCGCAGGATCGCGAGGACGAGGTTGACGCGGTCGGTGCCGGCGGGCGGGTTGCCGAGGACGTGGAGGCCGTCGCGGATCTGGGCGTCCTTGATCTCGCAGAGCCAGCCGTCGACGTGGAGGAGGAAGTCGTCGAAGCCGTCGTCGTCGGGGCGGTCGTCCAGGCCGAGGTCGTGGTCGAGGCGGGCGGCCTGGATGAGGGTCCAGATCTGGGCGCGGATCGCGGGGAGTTTCGCCGGGTCCATGGCGGCGATCTGGGCGTGTTCGTCGAGTAGTTGTTCCAGGCGTGCGATGTCGCCGTAGGAGTCGGCGCGGGCCATCGGCGGGACGAGGTGGTCGACGAGAGTGGCGTGGACGCGTCGCTTGGCCTGGGTGCCCTCGCCGGGGTCGTTGACCAGGAAGGGGTAGATCAGGGGCAGGTCACCGAGGGCCGCGTCGGGGCCGCAGGCGGCGGACAGGCCGGCGTTCTTGCCGGGCAGCCACTCCAGGTTGCCGTGCTTGCCGAGGTGGATCATCGCGTCCGCACCAAAGCCTCCCTCCGAGTCCGAGGTGGCGATCCAGCGGTAGGCGGCCAGGTAGTGGTGGGAGGGCGGGAGGTCCGGGTCGTGGTAGATCGCGATCGGGTTCTCGCCGAAGCCGCGCGGGGGCTGAATCAAGATCAGCAGGTTGCCGAAGCGGAGGGCGGCGAGGACGATGTCGCCGTCCTTGTTCCGGCTGCGGTCGACGAACATCTCGCCGGGCGCCGGGCCCCAGTGCTGCTCCACCGCCGTGCGGAGTTCCTCGGGGAGGGTGGCGAACCAGCGGCGGTAGTCGGCCGCCGGGATGCGCACCGGATTGCGGGCGAGCTGCTCCTCGGTGAGCCAGTCCTGGTCGTGGCCGCCCGCCTCGATCAGCGCCCGGATCAGCTCGTCGCCGTCGCCCGAGGCCAGCCCGGGGACGTCGGCGCCGCCGAAGTCGTAGCCCTCGTCGCGCAGTCGGCGCAGGAGGACCACCGCGCTGGCCGGGGTGTCGAGCCCGACCGCGTTGCCAATGCGGGAGTGCTTGGTCGGGTAGGCGGAGAGGACCAGCGCGAGGCGCTTGGCGACCGGCGGGATATGGCGAAGACGGGCGTGGCGTACGGCGATTCCGGCGACGCGGGCGGAGCGCTCCGGGTCGGCGACGTAGGCGGGGAGACCGTCGGCGTCGATCTCCTTGAAGGAGAACGGGACGGTGATCAGGCGTCCGTCGAACTCGGGGACGGCGATCTGGCTGGCCGCGTCGAGTGGGGAGACGCCTTCGTCGTTCGCGTCCCAGTCGGAGCGGGAGGAGGTCAGGCACAGGGCCTGGAGGATCGGGACGTCGAGGGAGGTCAAGGCGCCCGCGTCCCAGGACTCGTCGTCTCCGCCGGCGGACGCCTCGGCGGGGCGGGTGCCGCCCGCGGCGAGGACGGTGGTGACGATCGCGTCGGCCGCGCGGAGCTCCTCGATCAGCTCGGGCTCGGGGGCGCGCAGGGAGGCGACGTACAGAGGCAGTGACCGGCCCCCGGCTCCCTCGACGGCGTCGCACAGGGCGTGCACGAAGGCGGTGTTGCCGCTCATGTGGTGGGCGCGGTAGTAGAGCACGGCGATGGTCGGGCCGTCCGCAAGCTGCGCCCCCCTCGGCAGCGGGCCCCAGGTGGGGGCGGGCGCCGGTGACTCGAAGCCGTGCCCCGTGAGCAGCACCGTGTCGGAGAGGAAGCGGGCGAGCTGCTCCAGGTTGGCCGGGCCGCCGTGCGCGAGGTAGGCATGCGCCTCGGCGGCGATACCGACGGGGACGGTGGAGGCGGCCATCAGCTGGGCGTCGGGCGCCTGTTCACCGGTGAGGACGACGACCGGGCGGCCGTCGGCGAACAGCAGGTCGAGGCCGTCCTGCCAGGCGCGCAAACCGCCGAGGAGACGTACGACGACCAGGTCGACGCCGTCGAGGAGTGCGGGGAGGTCTTCGAGGGCGAGGCGGGCCGGGTTGGCGAAGCGGTACGGGACCGGGCCGTCGGCCGCGCGGGCGCTCAGCAGGTCGGTGTCGGACGTCGACAGCAGAAGGATCATGCGGCGTCGGCCTTCCTCGGGGTGTCCGCGCCCCGGGCGGTGTCGGACGGCGGGAGTTCCTGACTCACCCGGCCCCACGGGGGCGGGCTCACAGTGGCGGGACCGCGCCGGACTCGCACCGGGCTTCCTCCCCTGTCGCCGTCGTGGCGTCGGCGGACCGGGTGATCCACCGGAGAGCATAGTAAGGGTCACGAGATGAGGGCGGGGCATACATTCCAGGTGATCGTGGGTATGCTCGCCGCCATGTCCACGGCTGAACTCCGTCCAACATCCCAGGCCACAGCGGTCTCACGGGATCGCGGTGACGCCTGCCCGGGGTCGCTTCGACTGCACGCGGCGGACGACGGGGCGCTGGCCCGGATCCGGCTGCCCGGTGGCGTGCTGACCGTCCGCCAGGCCGAGGCACTGGGGGAAGCGGCACGGCTTCTGGGCGACGGCGAGCTGCATCTGACCTCGCGCGGCAATGTCCAGTTGCGGGCGCTGCGCGGCGGCTGCGGCTCGGAGTTGGCCGCGCTGCTGGACGCGGCCGGGCTGCTCCCCTCGCCGGGACACGAGCGGGTGCGGAACATCGTCGCCTCGCCGCTGTCCGGTCTCGACGGACGCGGCCTGTGCGACGTACGGCCCTGGTTGACGGCCCTCGACGCGGCGCTGTGCGCGAGCGAGGCGGCGCGGGGGCTGTCGGGGCGGTTCCTGTTCGCGCTGGACGACGGGCGCGGGGACGTGGCCGGGCTCGGCGCCGATGTCACGGTACGGGCGACGGCGGACGGGGGCGCGCTGCTCACCCCGGGAGCGGTCCGGGTGTCCGGGGAGGATGCGCCGCGGGCCGCGCTGGTAGCCGCGGAGGCTTTCCTGGACACGGTTGCCGTGAGCGGCACCCAGGCTTGGCGGATCGCCGAACTCGCCCTGACAGAAGACGACTTGACCCGGACGGTCCACCGCCGCCTGGCCGACGAGGACATCGGCCACCGAAGGGCGCCGACCGAGACCACCCGTGCGGACGGACCGTCTCCCGGAGTCGTCGGCGGGGCGGTGTCGGTCCACGTCCCACTGGGGCGACTCTCGGCCCGCCAGTGGCGGGAGTTGACGGACGTGGCCGACGGCGAACTGCGGCTGACCCCATGGCGCGGGGTGGTCCTCCCGGTGCCGGGCGGGACCGCCGAGCCGCTCGCCCGACTGTGTGCCGTCGGCCTGGTCACCGACCCCGCCTCCCCCTGGCCACGCGTCGGCGCCTGCATCGGCACACCCGGATGCGCCAGGTCCCACGCCGACGTCCGGGCGGACGCGACCCGCGCCCTGGGCGTAGCCGACACCGTTTCCCTCCCCCTGTACTGGTCGGGCTGCGAACGCCGCTGCGGACACCCCCAGGGCGAGCGGATCGACGTCATCGCCGTCCCGGGCGGCGGCTACCGGCTGTCGGCCGACCCCTCCCATGACTCCCACCTCGCCGCCGTCCGAGCGGCGATCACCCCATGAGCCGTACAACGACCACCGAGAGCAGCGAGACGAACACCGTGACCAGCTACGACTACGAGAAGGACGGAGCGGCCATCTACCGCCGGTCCTTCGCCACCATCCGCGCGGAGGCCGACCTCGCGGGCCTGCCCTCCGACGTCAGCCAGGTCGCGGTCCGGATGATCCACGCCTGCGGCATGGTCGACCTCGTCCACGACCTGGCCTACACGCCCGCCGTCGTGGCCCGCGCCCGCGAGGCCCTGCGCGCCGGCGCGCCCGTCCTCACCGACGTCCAGATGGTGGCCAGCGGCGTGACCCGGGGGCGGCTGCCCGCCGGCAACGACGTGCTGTGCACGCTCTCCGACCCGGCCGTCCCGGAGCTGGCGGCGAAGCTCGGCACCACCCGCAGCGCCGCCGCGCTGGAGCTGTGGCGCGACCAGCTGGAGGGCGCGGTCGTCGCCGTCGGCAACGCACCCACGGCCCTCTTCCGCCTCCTGGAGATGGTCGGGGAGGGCGCGCCCCGGCCCGCCGCCGTGATCGGCGTGCCGGTCGGGTTCGTCGGGGCCGCCGAGTCCAAGGACGCGCTGGCGGCCAACACGTCCGGCCTGGAGTACCTGGTGATACGGGGCCGTCGCGGCGGCAGCGCCATCGCCGCCGCCGCGCTCAACGCGATCGCGAGTGAGGAAGAGTGAGCGGGAAGCTGTACGGGGTGGGGCTCGGCCCCGGTGACCCGTCCCTGATGACGGTACGGGCGGTCGAGGTCATCGCCGAGGCGGACGTGATCGCCTACCACAGTGCCCGGCACGGGCGGTCCATCGCCCGCTCGATCGCGGCGAAGCACCTGCGCGCCGACCACGTCGAGGAGCCACTGGTCTACCCGGTCACGACAGAGACCACCGACCACCCGGGCGGCTACCAGGGCGCCATGGAGGAGTTCTACGCCGAGGCGTCGGCCCGGCTCGCGGCGCATCTCGACGCGGGGCGCACTGTCGCGGTCCTCGCCGAGGGCGATCCGCTCTTCTACGGCTCCTACATGCACATGCACAAGCGGCTCGCCGACCGCTACGACACCGAGGTGATCCCCGGTGTCACGTCCGTGTCCGCCGCAGCCGCCCGCCTGGGCGCCCCGCTCGTGGAGGGCGAGGAGGTGCTGACCATCCTGCCGGGCACGCTCCCCGAGGAGGAGCTGACCGCCCGGCTCGCCGCGACCGACGTGGCGGTGGTGATGAAGCTCGGGCGAACCTTCGGCAAGGTGCGACGGGCGCTGGACGCCTCGGGTCGGCTGGACGAGTCACGGTACGTCGAGCGGGCCACGATGAGCGGGGAGCGGATCGCGGAACTGGCGGACGTGGACGCGGAGTCGGTGCCGTACTTCTCGGTGGCCGTGCTGCCCAGCCGGGTCGACGCCGAGCGGCCGGCGCGGTCCCACGGGGAAGTCGTGGTGGTCGGTACCGGCCCCGCCGGGCCGCTGTGGCTGACGCCCGAGACGCGCGGCGCGCTGGCAGCCGCCGACGACCTGGTCGGCTACACCACGTATCTGGACCGGGTGCCGCGGCGCCCCGGCCAGCTGCGGCACGGCTCGGACAATCGTGTGGAGTCGGAACGCGCCGAGTTCGCCCTGGACCTGGCCCGGCGCGGGCGGCGGGTCGCCGTCGTCTCCGGTGGCGACCCGGGGGTCTTCGCGATGGCGACCGCCGTCCTGGAGGCCGCCTCGCAGAAGGAGTACGCGGACATCTCCGTGCGGGTGCTGCCGGGCGTGACCGCCGCGAACGCGGCCGCCGCCCGCGCGGGCGCCCCGCTCGGTCACGACTACGCCACGATCTCCCTCTCCGACCGGCTCAAGCCGTGGGAGGTGATCGCCGAACGGCTGCGGGCTGCGGCCTCGGCGGACCTCGTACTGGCCCTCTACAACCCCGGCTCGCGCAGCCGCACCTGGCAGGTGGGCAAGGCCCGTGACCTGCTTCTTGAGCACCGGGCGTCGGACACCCCGGTCGTGGTGGCGCGGGATGTCGGCGGCTCCGGTGAGCGGGTGAGGATCGTGCGGCTGGCGGACCTTGATCCGGCCGAGGTCGACATGCGGACGATCCTGTTGGTCGGCTCCTCGCAGACCCGGGTCGTGCGGAGGGGCGACGGCGAGGAGATCGTCTGGACGCCCCGCCGGTACCCGGAGGCATGAGCGAGTCTCTACTCGGCGCCCTGGTCCGCGGTCTGGGCCAGGCCCGCCGTCCACTTCTCTTCGATGCGGCCGACCTTCCACACGAGCAGGGCCACGGCCCAGGTCGCGAAGAACAGGCCGACGATGACGTATCCGATGATGTTGAGGTCGAGGCCGGAGACCCAGTCCCAGAACGGGCCGTGCAGGTCCGCCTTCTCCGCGACCAGGCCCAGCAGCTCGACCGTGCCGATGATCAGCGCGACGGCGACGGACAGACCGGTGATGGTGAGGTTGTAGTAGACCTTGCGGACCGGCTTGGAGAACGCCCAGCCGTAGGCGAAGTTCATGAACGAGCCGTCGATCGTGTCGAGCAACGACATGCCGGCCGCGAAGAGGATCGGCAGGCAGAGGATCGCGTACCAGGGCAGTCCGGAGGCCGCGCCCGAGCCGGCCAGCACGAGGAGCGCGATCTCGGTCGCCGTGTCGAAGCCGAGGCCGAAGAGCACACCCAGGGGGTACATCTGCCAGGGCTTGGTGATCGACTTCATCAGACGGCCGAGGATGCGGTTCATGAAGCCGCGGTTGTTGAGCTGCTCCTCCAGGGCGGCCTCGTCGAAGTGGCCGGTGCGCATCTCGCGGAAGACTCTCCAGATACCCACCATGATCACGATGTTGATGATCGCGATGATGTAGAGGAAGGTCCCGGACACGGTCGTACCGATCCAGCCGGTGACGCTGTGCAGCGAGGAGTCGTCGTTCTCCACCGGTCCGGCCAGCGCCTTCACACCGAGGGAGAGCAGGAAGGCGAGCGCGAAGACGATGGTGGAGTGGCCGAGGGAGAACCAGAAACCGACGGACAGCGGGCGCTGGCCGTCGTTCATGAGTTTGCGGGTGGTGTTGTCGATCGCGGCGATGTGGTCGGCGTCGAAGGCGTGCCGCATGCCGAGTGTGTACGCAGTGATGCCGATGCCGATGCCGAAGGTCTTCGTGCCGAGGCTGTAGTGCTCGGGAGCAACGATCACCACGAGCGTGAACCAGCCGATGACGTGCAGCGCCAGGATGAACGCGGCCATCCCGCCGAGGCTCGCCCACTCCTTACGGGTCATCGAGGCACGGATGCGACGAACGGTGGTCATGAGGACGTGAGCCTTACTGCTGGGCGAGTGACTGTTTTCAGCCGCGCCTTCCAGCTTTCTGCACATAGATTGCAACTACAAGAAGAGTGCGGTAAAGCCCAGGTCAGGGTTCAGTCAGTGGCGCGGAAAACGCGCTGGTCGAGGTGTCGGCCGAGGTGCTCGCCGAGCCAGCGGGCCGCCTCCTGCGGATCAACGGCCTCGGGCACCCCTTCCGGGACCGGAGGCCGCCGTACGACGACCACCGGCACCCCGGCCTCCCGCGCGGCCGTGAGCTTCGGGGCGGTGGCCGCTCCCCCGCTGTCCTTCGTCACGACGACGTCGACGCGGTGGCGGCGCAGCAGTCCCCGCTCGCCGTCGAGGGTGAAGGGGCCGCGGTCGAGCAGCACCTCCATGCGGGGTGGGTGCGGGGGCTCGGGGGCGTCGACGGACCGCACCAAGAACCACAGATCGTCCAGGTCCGCGAACGCTTCCAGGCCCAGCCGACCCGTGGTGAGGAAAATCCGTCGCCCGAGCCCAGGCAGCAGCCCGGCCGCCTCTCTCAGGGAGCCGGCCTCGTGCCAGCGGTCGCCCTCGACGGGGACCCAGCCGAGGCGGCGCAGGGCGAGCAGGGGAACATGGGCTGTGGCGGCAGCCCTCGCCGCGTGGAAACTGATCGTCCCGGCGAAGGGGTGGGTGGCGTCGATGAGCGCGTCGACCGCGTGCTCGCGCAGCCACGCCGTCAGCCCCTCGGCCCCACCGAACCCGCCGACGCGGACCTCGCCCGGCGGCAGCCGCGGACTGGTCACCCGCCCGGCGAGGGAGCTGGTCAGCCGCAGGCCGGGGGTGCCGTGCAGCAGTTCGGCGAGGCGGCGGGCCTCCGTGGTGCCGCCGAGGATCAGTACGTGCATGGGAGTCAGGGTCCGTTCATGAGCGACAGTGAGGCGAAGGGCGGCCGCGCGGCCCAACTCAAGCACACGGGTCTGCGGCCCGGCTGGACCACCGGCGCCTGCGCGACGGCGGCCACGACGGCCGCGTACACCGCCCTGCTGACCGGCGCCTTTCCCGACCCGGTGACGATCACGCTGCCCAAGGGCCAGACACCGTCCTTCGCGCTCGCGACCGAGGAACTCACGGACACATACGCCATGGCGGGGATCGTGAAGGACGCGGGCGACGACCCGGACGTCACCCACGGGGCACTGATCCGGGCCACGGTACGGCGGCTGCCGATCGGAACCGGGGTCGTCTTCAAGGCCGGCCCGGGCGTGGGCACGATCACCCGTCCCGGCCTGCCCCTCCCCGTCGGCGAGCCGGCCGTCAATCCCGTCCCCCGCCAGATGATGCGCGACCACGTCGCCGAGGTGGCCGGTTCGTACGGCGGCACGGGTGACGTGGAGATCACCGTCTCCGTCGACCACGGCGAGGAGATCGCCCGCTCGACCTGGAACCCGCGCCTCGGCATCCTCGGTGGCCTGTCCATCCTCGGCACGACCGGGATCGTCGTCCCGTACTCCTGCTCGGCCTGGATCGACTCCATCCGGCGGGGCGTGGACGTGGCGCGGGCTGCGGGCCGTACGCATGTCGCCGGGTGCACCGGGTCGACGTCGGAGAAGACGGTCGTCGCCGAGTACGCGCTGCCCGAGGACGCCCTGCTCGACATGGGCGACTTCGCGGGCGCCGTACTGAAGTACCTCCGCCGCCACCCCGTCGACCGCCTGACGATCTGCGGCGGCTTCGCGAAACTCTCCAAGCTGGCCGCCGGCCACCTCGACCTGCACTCCGCCCGCTCCCAGGTCGACAAGGGCTTCCTCGCCGAGCTGGCCCAGCGCGGCGGCGCGGGCGAGGCGCTCGCCGCCGAGGTGACTGAGGCCAACACCGGCCTCGCAGCGCTCCAGCTGTGCATGGCGGCCGGGGTACCGCTGGGTGACCTGGTGGCGACGGCGGCCCGCGACGAGGCGCTGGCCGTGCTGCGCGGCGCGCCCGTCGCCGTGGACGTGATCTGCATCGACCGGGCGGGGACGGTGGTGGGGCGCAGCCCGGTGGCCTGACCGCCTGCGCCGCTCAACCGACGGTGAACCACAGGTCAGCGGACATGCCGCTCCCGCTCCGGCGAGTACAGGTGACTGTCCCCGAACTGCTCCGCCCCCAACGTCCGCCCGACCATGATCACGGCCGTGCGCAGCACACCCGCCTCCTTCACCTTCCCGGCGATCTCGTCAAGCGTGCCCCGGATGATCAGCTCGTCCGGGCGGGAGGCGTACGCGACGACCGCGGCGGGACAGTCGGCGCCGTAGTGGGGGAGGAGTTCGCCGACCACGCGGTCCACATACTTGGCGGCCAGGTGCAGCACGATCAGTGCGCCGCTGCGGCCGAGGGTGGCCAGGTCCTCGCCCTCCGGCATGGCGGTGGCGCGGTTGGCGACGCGGGTGAGGATGACGGTCTGGCCCACGGTGGGCACGGTCAGCTCCCGCTTGAGGGAAGCTGCCGCGGCGGCGAAGGCGGGCACCCCGGGGACGACCTCGTACGGCACCCCGGCCGCGTCCAGCCGCCGCATCTGCTCGGCGACCGCGCTGAACACGGACGGGTCCCCGGAGTGCAGCCGCGCCACGTCGTGCCCCTCCTCGTGTGCGCGGATCAACTCGGCGGTGATCTCGTCCAGGTTGAGCTGGGCCGTGTCCACCAGACGTGCGTCCGGCGGGCATTCGGTGAGCAGCTCGCGCGGGACCAGGCTGCCCGCGTACAGGCAGACCCGGCAGGCGGCGAGCGTGCGGGCGCCGCGCACCGTGATCAGGTCGGCGGCACCGGGTCCGGCACCGATGAAGTACACGGTCATCTGTCGTCTCCTGGGAGGGTGTTGAGGGTCTTCTCCACGGCCCACTGGGTCACCGGCATCGCCTGCCGCCACCCCGTGAAGCCGCCCACGGGCACGGCGTGCGCCACCGCCAGCCGCACCAACTCGCCACCGTGGCGCCGGTAGGCGTCGGCGAGGAGCGCCTCGGATTCCAGTGTCACGGTGTTGGCGACCAGCCGCCCGCCGACGGGCAGCGCCTCCCAGCAGGCGTCGAGGAGTCCGGGCGCGGTGAGCCCGCCGCCGACGAACACGGCGTCGGGCGGCGGGAGTTCGGTGAGGACGGCGGGCGCGGCGCCGATGACGACCCGCAGGCCGGGCACGCCGAGCCGGTCGGCGTTGCGGGTGATGCGCTCGGCGCGCACCGGGTCCCGCTCGACGGTGACCGCCCGGCAGGAGGGGTGGGTGCGCATCCACTCGATCGCGATCGAGCCCGAGCCGCCGCCGATGTCCCACAGCAGTTCGCCGGGAGCGGGCGCGAGGGCGCCAAGCGTAGCGGCGCGGACATGTCGCTTGGTGAGCTGCCCGTCGTGCTCGTACGCCTCGTCCGGGAGGCCGGGCACTGCGCCGAGCCGCAGGGTGTCCGGGGCGCGGCGGCACTCGACGGCGACGATGTTGAGTGAATCGCCGGGCGGGAGCCGCCAACTGTAGGCGTCGGTTTCGGCAGTTGTACGTTCCTTCGCGCCACCGAGTTGTTCCAGGACGCGCATCCGGCTCGGCCCGAAGCCCCGGTCCCGAAGCAGCGCGGCGACCTCGCCGGGGGTGGTGGCATCCGCGCTCAGCACGAGGAGCCGTCGGCCGTCGTGCAGGGCTGCGGCGAGACGGGCGGCGGGCCGACCGACGAGCGTGACGACCTCGGCCTCCTCCAGCGGCAAGCCGAGACGGGCGGCGGCGTAGGAGACGGAGGAGGGATGCGGCAGGACGCGCAGGGCCGTGGTCTCCTCGGCGAGGACGCGTCCGATGCCGTAGAACATCGGGTCCCCACTCGCCAGTACGGCGATCCGACGACCGGCATGCGCGGCAAGCAGGCCGGGGATGGCGGGACGCAGGGGCGAGGGCCAGGTGATCCGCTCGCCGGGACACTCCGACGGCAGCAGATCCAGCTGGCGCGGGCCTCCGATCAGGACGTCCGCGTCACGCAGGACGGCCCGGGAGGCATCGGGGACGCCGTCCCACCCGTCGGCTCCGATCCCGACGACGGTGACGGCAGGGGGCGGTCCTGGTCGGACGGGGGTCACTGCTCGGTACCTCGGGATTCGGGGGCAACAGGGGCGCACTCTACTGGGCGATGACCTGCAATCACGTGTCCGGGTACACATCCCAGCCTTCTTATTGCACACTACTCGCAATAGCTTGTGCAGCGCAGGAAGGGGTGGGGATGGGATCTCCGATCGTGCTCGGCATCGAGTCGTCCTGCGACGAGACCGGTGCGGGGCTCGTCCGGGACGGCCGGCTGCTCGGCCACGCGGTGGCGTCGAGCATGGACGAGCACGCCCGTTACGGCGGGGTCGTGCCGGAGATCGCCGCCCGGGCGCATGTGCACGCCTTGCGCCCGGTGGTCGAGCGGGCGCTGGACGAGTCGGGGCTGCGGCTGTCCGACATCGGCGCCGTCGCCGTCACCACCGGACCGGGCCTCTCGGGCGCGCTCCAGGTGGGCCTGGCCGGCGCGAAGGGCATCGCGTACGCGCTCGGCGTCCCGCTGTACGGCGTCCACCACCTCGCCGGCCATGTCGCCGCCGACACCCTCGAACACGGCCCGCTCCCCGACCCCTGCATGGTGCTGATCGTCTCCGGCGGCCACACCTCCCTCCTCCTCGTCCGCGACCTCGCCCGCGATCCGATCCTGCACCTCGGCGACACCCTCGACGACGCCGCCGGGGAGTGCTTCGACAAGGTCGCGCGGGTCTTCGGGCTGCCGTACCCGGGTGGTCCGGCTATCGACCGGGCGGCGCGCGTGGGGGATCCGCGCGCTGTCCCGTTCCCGCGCCCGCTGCCGGGGTCGTACGACTTCTCCTTCTCGGGACTGAAGACGGCCGCGGCCCGCTGGGCGGAAGGCCATGCGGGCCGCGAGCTGCCGGTCGCCGACGGGGCCGCCTCCCTCCAGGAGGCCGTCGCCGACGTACTGACCCGTAAGGCGGTGGCCGCCTGCGTCGAGCACGGCGTCGGCACGCTCGTCGTAGTCGGCGGGGTCGCCGCCAACTCCCGCGTGCGGTCGCTGGCGGAGGAGCGCTGTCGGGCCGCCGGGCTCGAACTGCGCGTACCGCCGCTGAAGTTGTGCACGGACAACGGCGCGATGATCGCCGCAGTCGGCGACCTCCTAGTCCGCGCGGGAGCCGAACCCGCCCCGCTGGACGTGTCGATCGACCCGTCGGCGCCGTTGGAGTACGCCGCCCTGCACCCCGTGACGACGGCCCGGGCGGTGGCCGCCTGATGACCATCCGGATCGTCAAGGACGCCGCACTCCTCACCCACACCGCCGCCCTGCACTCCGTCTACGTCGACGCCTTCTGCGCCCCGCCCTGGAACGAGGACGAGGAGAAGGCCGTCGAGTTCGTCGGACGGCTCCCGGTGAACGTACGGCGTCCCGGCTTCACCGCCGCCCTCGCCTTCGCCGGCCCGGACGACCTCATCGGCTTTGCCACCGCCTGGACCACCCTGGCTCCTTTCCCCACCGACCGCTGCTACCCCCAGGCCGCCGTCGGCCTCGGCCTCGACCGCACGGTGGAGTGGCTGTGCGGGGCCCGCGAGATCGACGAGCTGGCCGTGCGCCCGGACGCCCGGGGCACCGGCTTGGCCGCCGAACTCCTCGCAGCCGTCACCGAGGACGCCCCCGACGGCCGCTCCTGGCTGCTCACCTCCGTCCAGTCGGGCCGGGCGATGTCCTTCTACCGCCGCCAGGGCTGGACCCAGGCGACCCACCCCTCCCCCGACGGCAAGGGCATCGTCGTCTTCCTCGGCCCTCGCCATCCGGCACGTTCCCTGGCACCTCAACCCCTGTAGCCACCGGAGCCCCGCCTTGCGCACCGCCGAGCTCCGCCGCCGCCCGCCGGAGCGCGAGCACGGCGAGCACAGGGACCGGCATCCCGACTACGGTCGCCTCATCCGGGACGAGGCCACGGACACAGTGATCTGCCATGTGTGCGGGCGGGCCTTCCGCTCGCTCGGGGCGCATGTACGGGTGCACGGGATGACCGCGGCGGAGTACCGGCGGGAGTTCGGTCTGTTGCGGGCCCGGGCGCTGAGCGCGCGGTCCTTCGCCCGGGAGCAGTCCCGTACCCGCCGCGCCGGGTACCGGGCCTCGGAGGAGGCGCAGGCCCGCTTCGCGGCAGGGCGGACGATGGCGCGCTCCGGTGAACTGACCCGCAGGCGCCGGAACTCCGCTCGCGCGCAGGCGGATCCCGAGGAGCTGCGGCAAGTCCGCCGGGAGAGCCTGGGCGCCGGGCGCCGCACCCAGTCCCGGGCCGCGGACGACCGTACGACCGCCGCGCTGCGCGCCGGGGGCTTCTCTGACCTGGGGCAGGCACTACAGACCGTGTACGTCGACCGGCAGCACAGCATCGAGGACACGGCACGCGTCCTCGCCGTCGGCAAGGGCAGACTGCGACGGCTTCTGACCGAGTACGGCATCGGGATCCGCCCGACCGGACAGAACTCTGCCGCCGGGCGCCGCTCGCGCGTCCTGCTCAACGACCGTGCCGCCGCCGAGCGCGTCGGCGCCCAGGACATCACGGTGTGGCTGCGCGAGCGGGCCGCCGAGGGCGCCACCCTGCGGGAGTTGGCGGCGGTCACCGGCCGCAGCATCCCGTGGGTGGCGGCCCGGATCGGCCCCCGCCCGTGCTGAACGTGTCGGCCGCCTAGGCGACGCTCGTCATGCTGGCGAACACCACCACGTTGTTGGGGTAGTAGTGCTGGTCCGCGTCGAACTCGCCGCCGCAGGTGACCAGGCGCAGCCCGGCGTAGTCGAGGTTCTTGTACACCTCAAGGGTGGGGAAGGTCGCCTTCGGGTACTCCTCGACGCGGTCCACCGTGAAGGTGGCGATCTTGCCGTCCTCGCGCTCCACCTCGACGGTGGCCCCGGTCTTGATCGTCTTCAGCTTCTTGAAGACGGCGTCGGCGCCGTTCCAGGTCACGTGTCCGGCGATCACGGCCGGACCCTCCGAGCCGGGGGTGGGGCCGGGTTCGTACCAGCCCGCGAGGTCGGGGTCCTTCGGCGTCGTCATGGCCCCCTTCTCGTTCTGGCCGAGCGTCTCCAGCGTGCTCGACACACCGAGGGAGGGGATGACGACCCGCTGCGGCACCGACCGCTCCAGGGCCGCGACGGTCTGGCTGCTCCCCGAGCCCGTCGCCGGTGTCTGAGCGTCGGTCGTGGCAAGGGGTGCGCTCTGGCCCGGGGACGACTGCGAAGCAGCGATGTCCTGGCCCGCGCAAGCAGTGAGTAGGAGTGCCGCGGTCGCGATGGCGACCAGAGCGCGACCTCCTGCGCGCGTACGAGAGACGGGAAGGCTCACGCGGCACCCCCGGTCTTCGCCACCGCCTGGGCACCGGACGCGGTCCGCCGGCGTACGACGATCAGCGCGCCGACCGCCGCGGCGGAGACCGCGCCCGCGGTCCCGATCACCGCCACCGGCGAAACACCCGCACCCTCGGCCCCGCTACCGGTCTCGATCCCGCCGACCGGGACGGACCCGACCGCCGCACCCGTGACCTCCCCGCAGTTGGTCGGAGCGGTCGCCTCCTGGGGCAGCTTCGGGTCGAGTTCACTCTTGCCGGCGCCCTCGAAGTCGTACTTGCCGTTGTCGTTGCGGTCGATGCCGTGCTGCACGACGTGCAGGTCCTTGATGTGGTCGATCACGTCCTGCGAGACCGGGATGGTCCGCTTGTAGGAGATCTTCCCCTCCTTGTCGGCCACCGGCATCCGGTCCACCGCCAGGCCACTGGTCGCCGCGTCGGTGTCCCCCGAGACGGTGAGCGCGATGTTGATGTCGCCGTAGTGGACCGTGGCCTCGGTGTTGTTGAGGATGCCGTCGCCGTTGGTGTCGGCGCTGTCGTCCGGGCAGACGAAGTCGTGCCCCTCCGTGGAGCCGTGCAGGTGCTGCGCGGAGGGCTGTCCGGGCACCATGCCCTCGGATTTGATCCACACGGTGAGTTCCGTGCCGCGCGCGCTGAGCAGCACGGTTCCCTTCGAGCCGGAGTCGTTCAACTGCTCCAGGTCGATCTGATAGGCCGGGGTGTCCTCCTCCGCGAACACTGGGGACGAGCCGGCCACGGTGAGGAGGGCGGCGGCGGGCAGGGCGGCGAACGCCGCGAGACGGCCGGTGCGCTTGGACATCACGTTGGTTTCCTTTTCCGCGGCCTCGGGACGGGGACGGCCGCCTCTTATTGCGACTCATATGCAGTTACTTAAAGAACGCAGCAGGGCCCTCGGGTGTTCAAAGCCGCCGGAGGGATCCACGCGCCACCGCATACGAAGCCGTCGGGTGCAGACGCACGACCCCCCACCCAGGACCGAATGGAGACGACGATCACCGCACCGGGGACCAGTTCACCCGGATCAGCCGGCGAGAGTCGCAGGCTTGGGCCGCCTACAGGCGGGATGCGGCCGGTTCCGCGTCGCGGACCGGGGCGTCGCGCAGGCCGAGTCGCAGGTGCTCGACGTGGAAGAGGGCCTGTTCCAGGAGTTCGGCGACGTGGTTGTCGTACAGCGAGTAGACGATGGAGCGGCCGCGCCGCTCGCCCGAGACCAGACCGAGGTTGCGCAGCAGGCGCAGTTGGTGGGAGCAGGCGGAGGCTTCCATGCCGACGGCCTCGGCCAGCTCGCCGACGGCACAGGGGCCCTCCTGGAGGCGGGCCAGGATGTACAGGCGCGAGGGGGTGGCCAGGGCCTGAAGGGTCGCGGCGACGTCGGAGGCTCCCGCCGCGTCGAGGCGCTCGCGCGGGGTGGCACCACCCCTGCCCTCACCGTCCATCCCATGACCCATGACTCCATCCTACCGACGACATATGAATACCTGTTCAGATGTTCCTGTACGGTGGAGACCGTCGCCCCGTCCGCCCGCGAAGGGTTGCTTTGTCATGTCTTCTGTCCTGGACCAGCGGCCCGCGTCTGCCGCCGCCGCTGCCGGGCCGCGAGCCGTGCCGCCGCGGCGCCGCACCCGCGTCCTGCTGCTCCCGGAGGCCCGTTGGGCGCTCGCGGCGCTGGTGTCGTTCCTGCTCGCCCTCCCGCTGTACCTGCTGGGCGCCCCGGGGTGGCTGTGGGGGACGCTGTTCGCCGCCACCTACGTCACCGGCGGCTGGGAGCCGGGCCGGGAAGGGCTGAAGGCTCTCAAGGACAAGACGCTGGACGTGGATCTACTGATGGTCGTCGCGGCGCTCGGCGCCGCCGCCATCGGCCAGATCCTCGACGGCGCGCTGCTGATCGTCATCTTCGCCGCCTCCGGCGCCCTGGAGGCACTCGCCACCGCGCGGACCGCGGACTCGGTGCGCGGCCTGCTCGATCTGGCCCCCGGCACCGCGACCCGGCTTCTCGCCGACGGTACCGAGGAGAACGTGGCCGCCGAGCAACTCACCGTCGGGGACGCCATCCTGGTCCGTCCCGGCGAACGGGTCGGCGCCGACGGTCAGGTGCTCGACGGGGCGAGCGAGGTCGACCAGGCCACCATCACCGGCGAGCCGCTGCCTGTGGCCAAGCAGGCAGGTGACGACGTGTTCGCCGGCACCCTCAACGGCACCGGCGCCCTGCGCGTGCGCGTCGAGCGCGACCCGGCCGATTCGGTGATCGCCCGGATCGTGCGGATGGTCGAGGAAGCCTCCGAGACCAAAGCCCCCACCCAGCTGTTCATCGAGAAGATCGAGCAGCGGTACTCGATCGGCATGGTCGTCGCGACCCTCGCCGTCTTCGCCGTCCCGCTCGCCCTCGGCGACGACCTCCAGGCAGCCCTGCTGCGCGCGATGACCTTCATGATCGTCGCCTCGCCCTGCGCGGTGGTGCTCTCCACCATGCCGCCGCTGCTGTCCGCGATCGCCAACGCCGGCCGCCACGGCGTGCTGGCCAAGTCCGCCGTCGTCATGGAACGCCTCGGCGAGGTCGACGCCGTCGCCCTCGACAAGACCGGCACCCTGACCCAGGGCACCCCCCGCGTCACCGACATCCGCCCTCTGCCCGGCAGCGGCCTGGACGCCGACGCCCTGCTGAGCCTCGCTGCGGCGGCCGAGCACCCCAGCGAACACCCGCTGGCCCGCGCCGTCGTCGACGCCGCCCGCGAACGCGGCCTGCCCCTGACAGCCGCCCAGAACTTCACATCCGCCCCCGGCCGGGGCGTCACCGCCACACTCGACGGCCACACCGTCCAGGTCGGCTCCCCCTCCCTCCTCCCGGCCTCTGCCCGAAGTCACCGTGAGGCAGTGCGGCAACTGGAAGGCGCCGGACGCACCGCGATCGTCGTGCTGCGCGACGGCGTGCCCGCCGGAGTGCTGGGGATCGCGGACCGGCTGCGGCCGGACGCCGTCGCCACCGTCGCCGCCCTCACTCACCTGACCGGCCGCACCCCGATGTTGCTGACCGGCGACAACGAGCGCGCCGCCCGGCACCTGGCCGCCGAGGTCGGCATCACCGAGGTGCACGCCGGGCTGCTTCCCCAGGACAAGGTGAGCGTCGTCCGGGCGTGGGAGGCCGAGGGGCGCAGGGTGCTGGTCGTCGGGGACGGCGTCAACGACGCCCCCGCCCTGGCCGCCGCCCACACGGGCATCGCCATGGGCAGGGCCGGCTCCGACCTCGCCCTGGAAACCGCCGACGCGATCGTCGTCCGCGACGAACTGGCCGCCATCCCCGCCGCCATGCGGCTGTCGCACGCGGCCCGCTGCCTGGTCGTGCAGAACCTGGTCGTCGCCGGGGTGTTCATCACCGCACTGGTCGCCTGGGACCTGATCGGCACCCTCCCGTTGCCCCTCGGCGTCGCCGGACACGAAGGCTCCACGGTCATCGTCGGCCTCAACGGCCTGCGCCTCCTACGCGAAGCCGCCTGGCCCACCTCACCGGAAACACCGCCCGAAAGCCCGGTCGGCACCGCACCCTCGCCGACGAACTCGGCCGCCTCCGGATCGCCCATCGGACACAAGCCCCTATCGGACGGCGCTCAGGCGTAACAGCCACCGCTTCCCGAGAACGCGGGGATGTTCAAGGGCACGCCGCCATGGCTTCCCATGACCGCACCGCCCAGCCGAGGAACGACAGCCGGACCTGCCTGTGCAGAATGTCTCGACGCGCCGAACCTCAAGGCCTCTGCTGTGAAAGCGGCCCGCGCCCACCAAGATCCGGACCAGGAGCGGATCAACTTCGCCCCCCGTCCGGCAATTTCACAAATTTCTGCAGGCCAGGAGCCGTTGAGGCCGCGTACCGCAAGTAGGCCAAGAGCCTGCTGGTGACCGCCCCTCGCTGCCGCTCACGCAACCCGGCGTCATAACGTCTGATCATGCTGCTGACCTGCAACAATCCACCCAACGGGGCGAAAGAAAGGCAAATTCGACCCGAATTCGACCCCACCCCCTCCCATCGCGGCAACGACCATCCTTGATCTGCAGGTATACAAATTCTGCCGCTGTACCAGCCGTATGCAGCCAGGAAGTCGCCACAAAGAAGCCAAATAGGTCACTCGTTGCAAATCATCGATACTGCAGCGGCACAAGCCGCAGGCGAAGAACAGAAGACACGGCGGCACCTTCCGCTGAGGTCGAGCACCGGGGCGCATCCAGATCAACCCCCTGAACAGGCCTTTTACGTCGAACCTTCCGTGAGGCGGAAGCCGTGTTGCGTCCCCCTGACGGCCTTCCCGACGATGTCGCCACCACCCAACGACGGGAGCCGCAGCCATGCCGCACTTGACGACATTCGCCAGGAACCGGTGGTACGTCGCCGCCTACAGCCACGAGGTCGGCCGCGAGGAGCTGCTCGGCCGGACCGTCCTCGGTGAGCCCCTCGTGTTCTACCGGACGGAGGCGGAGGGGACCCCGGTCGCGCTGGCCGACCGCTGTGTGCACCGCCGCTTCCCGCTCCACGAGAAGCCGAGCCGCCTCGACGGCGACCGGGTGGTGTGCGGCTACCACGGCTTCACGTACGACACGAGCGGCACCTGTGTGTACGTGCCGGGCCAGAAGCGCATCCCGCGCACGGCGCGGGTCGCGTCGTACCCGGTCGTCGAGCAGGACGCGCTGGTGTGGGTGTGGATCGGCGACCCGGCGCTGGCCGACCCGCTGACGATCCCGCGCGCCCGGCACCTCGACTCCCCCGGCTGGACCACCGTGCGCGGCATGGAACCCATCGACGCCGACTACGGGCTGCTCGTCGACAACCTGCTCGACCTCTCGCACGAGACGTACCTGCACGGCGGCTACATCGGCACCCCGGAGGTCGCCGAGACACCGATCACCACCGAGGTCGACGAGGGCGCGGGCATCGTCCGGGTCAGCCGGCACATGGATGACGCCGAGTGCCCGCCGTTCTACGCCCGTTCCACCGGCATCGAGGGCCGGATCACCCGCTGGCAGGACATCGAGTACCACGCCCCCTGCCTGTACCTGCTGCACAGCCGGATCGCGCCGGTGGGCGTGCTGCCGGAGGCCGACGGCAGCGACCCGGGCGGCTTCCACACCGAGATCACGTACGCCATCACACCGTCCGGCGACGGCAAGGTGTACGACTTCTGGATGGTCTCGCGGGACTGGGCGACGGACGACGAAGAGGTCACCGAGTTCCTGCGGAGCAACAACCACACCGTGGTCATGCAGGACGTCGACGCGCTCAACCTCCTGCAGCGGACGCTGGGTTCGGAGCGCGCGGGCTACCAGGAGCTGAGCATCAACATCGACACCGGCGGTCTGGCGGCCCGCCGGATCCTCGCCCGGCTGGTCGAGGAGGGCGACAAGCCGGTGGAGAGCGCCCTGTGAGCAACAGCCCCACCGGCGAGATCTACCGCATCGACTGGCTGCCGGGCACCGATGTGCTGCACGGCACCTGCCACTGCGGCGCCGAGCACTCCGCCCAGGACCCGGTCGAGATGTGGGAGTGGATGCTCGGCCACCCCGAAGGACACGAGCCGCGAGGAAACGCATCATGACCGACGTGTACGAGGCCGAACTCGTCGTCGAGCGGCGGGAGCCGGCCGCCGACGGGGTACTCGCCCTCACCCTGCGCCACCCGCTCGGCGCGCCGCTCCCGGCCTGGGAGCCCGGCGCCCACGTCGACCTGGTCCTCGGGCCGGGTCTGGAGCGCCAGTACTCGCTGTGCGGCGACCCGGCGGACGTCATGGCGTGGCGGGTGGCGGTCCTGCGGGAGCCGGCCGGACGGGGCGGGTCCGCGCATGTGCACGAGCAGTTGGGGCAGGGCGACAAGGTGCGGGTGCGCGGCCCGCGCAACCATTTCCCCCTGCGTCCGTCCCCCCGCTACCGTTTCATCGCGGGCGGCATCGGCATCACCCCGGTCCTGCCGATGGTGGCGGCGGCCGAGGCGGCCGGCGCCGAGTGGACCCTGCTGTACGGCGGCCGCAGCCGTGACTCGATGGCGTTCACCGGGGAGTTGGCGCGCTACGGCGACCGGGTGACCGTCGCCCCGCAGGACGAGACCGGGCTGCTGGACCTCGGGTCGGTGCTGGACGGGCTGCCCGAGGGGACGCTGGTGTACTGCTGCGGTCCCGGGCCGCTGCTGGACGCGGTGGAGGCACGCTGCCCGGCCGGGGCGCTGCATCTCGAGCGGTTCCAGCCCAAGGAGCAACAGGCGGGCGAGGAAACCGAGTTCGAGGTGGAGCTGGCGCAGAGCGGCCGTACGCTCACCGTCGCGCCCGGCGTGTCCGTCCTGGACACCGTGCGCGCCGCCGGCGTCGAGGTGCTGTACTCCTGCGCCGAGGGCACCTGCGGCACGTGTGAGACGGACGTACTGGAGGGCACCCCGGACCACCGGGACTCGGTGCTCTCGGCAGAGGAGCGGGAGGCCGGCGAGACGATGATGATCTGCGTGTCGCGGTGCGCGGGCAAGAGACTGGTCCTGGACCTGTGAGAGGCCCCGCTCCACGGCCGTCCGCCATCCGTCAGGTGTCCGCCGGTCTCGTCCCCGGCGCCCCCGCCGTGTCCACTATCGTGGCATCACCTGCTCATGGACGGCTGAAATTGGCCACAGTTGTGGCGAGAGCTGGATGTGAGTTCGAAAGACCGGCTACTCTCCACGCAGTTCACGGCGATCGCCTGTGCGGTGGGCCTGTGCCGGTGTGAGCGACGTGAGAGACGTAGGAGACCTGTCGGTGTCGGATGGCTTCGAGGTTCCGGGCGCCACGGCGACGGTACTGCTGTCGGCCGTCGTCGCCCGTGTCGCCGTGACCGCCGACCGGCTCGGTGTGCCGCACGCGGAGGTCTTCGACACCGGACGGCTGTCCGTGGCCTCCGGTGTCCCCGAGTCCGTCGTCAAGGCGCTGCTGAGCGGCCGCCCGGCGGGCGAGCCCGATGTCCAGGCCCGCTTCCTGCAGCGCCTGGACCTGCTGCGCCGCACCCGGCTCAAGCCCAACGGCCGCAAGTACACCCAGCAGGAGATAGCCGACGGCGCCGGCATGTCACGGCAGCAGGCGGGCGCCCTGATCAACGGCGACCGCCGTCCCACGATGGAGCACTGCGACGCGATCCAGCGGTTCTTCCGGGTGCACGCCGGCTTCCTGACCGCCGAGGACCCCGAGGCCCTCGCGGGCGCCCTGCAGCACACCGAGCAGGAGCTGCTGCAGAAGCTCGCCGCGCGGGAGGCGGCCGCGGCCGCCGAGGACCCGCTGGAGCGGCTGCTCCAGGACCACGGCGTGCGCGGGATCGCCTGGCGGGCGGCCCAGCTGCCCACCGACCAGCACCGGGACAAGGTCGCGGAGTGGCTGGACATGCTCCTGGAGAGCGTGAAGCGGCCCGAGTCGTGATCCGGGGGAGAACAGTGGGCATCGCCAGGGAAATGCGCCGTCTGTGCGGCGGACTCGTCTCCGAGCTGACCCTGCCGGCGCCCGCCGCGCCGGCCGACCTGTACAGCGCGCTGTGCGACGGGATGAGCCGTCGCCGGGGCCGGCCCGTCCACTTCCGCATGGCGGCCTTCCCGACCGACACGGCGAGCGGGCTGTGGCTCGACATGGCCGACCAGGACCTCGTCGTGATCGAGGAACGCACCGCGCCCGACCACCAGTTGGTGATCCTCGGGCACGAACTGTGGCACATGAACGCCGGCCACTGCGGCCACCATGTCGAGGGCGCCTCGGTCGCGGCCCGTTTACTCACCGACGGGGCCGATCTCCAGGCCACGGTCCGCAGGGTCGCCGCGCGCACCCGCTTCGACCTCTCCGACGAGAGGGACGCCGAGAACTTCGGCCTGCTCCTCGCCAGCAAGTGCCGTGCCTGGCTGGCCGGTTCGTCGCCGCGCGGCCGCGGCCGGGACGACCTGGCGGGCCGCATCGAGACCTCGCTCGGCTACCTGGGACCGAAGAACTGACCTCCGCGCGCGACCCTCAGGTCGCGCTGCGACGGCTCGCCTCCCGGAGCTCGCGCACGGTTGCCTCCGGCAGGTCCGGGCGGGGCCGGGGGCGGCCCTCGCGCAGCAGCCGGCGCCAGTGGTCGCGGCTCCAGTCGGCCGGTGCGGTGGTGCGGGTGAACTCCTCGACCAGGGCGAGGAAGCGGGCCGGGTCGGTGTGGAACGGAAAGTGTCCGGCGCCCTCGAAGATCTCCAGCCGGCTGCCCGGCATCGCCTCGTGGGCGCGGTACGCGTGCCGGACCGGCACCACGCTGTCCCGGTCGCCCCACAGCAGCAGGGTGGGCATCCCGGCGGTCAGATAGCAGCGGTCGAGCATGGTCACCACCTGCCCGCGCCAGTCGACGACGGCCCGCAGCGTGCGGATGAAGGCGTCACGCGAGGTGGTGTCCGGCAGCGCGTCGACGAGATGGAGCAAGTCGGGTGCGTCCTGCCCCAGATCGGTGTCGAGCAGCTGCAACAGCCGGGCCGCCAGGCCGACGTGCAGCCGCATACCGGGCAACCGCAGCGCGGACAGCGCGAGAGGGGCCCCGGGCAGGGAGACCAGCCGCAGGGCGGGGATGACCTCGCGGCCCACTCCGCCGGCGCTGACGAGGACGAGCCGTTCGGTGCGCTCGGGGAACTGGTAGGCGAACTGCATCGCCACTCCCCCGCCGAGCGAGTGGCCCACCAGGGTCGCCGACTCGATGCCGAGCGTGGTCAGCAGGTCCCGCAGCCCGTTGGCGTACGCGGCGACCGAGTAGTCGGCGCGCGGCTTGTCGGAGGCGCCGTGACCGAGGAGGTCGGGGGCGACGACGGTGTGGGTGCGGGCCAGAGCCGGGATCAGCTCGGCCCAGGTCGCCGAGGAGTCGCCGATGCCATGGACGAGGACCAGCGCGGGGCCCCGTCCGGCCCGGCGGAAGGCCCGCCGGTGACCGTGGACCACCCGGTACTCCAGAGCCGGCCCTTTGTCGCCCGCGGGGCGCGGTCCGGCGGCGCGCGCCGGACGTCGCGCAGAGACGTCGAACACCCGTCCTCCTCCCTGATCGGCACCGCTTCCTCCCAGCGTAGAGAGCGTTTGGACCGGGGGGTTTTCGCAGAGGTTTCACCTCCGCTAAGCGGGCGAACCGGCGGGCGGCGCGACCGGATTGTCAGTGGTGGGCGGCAAGCTGGGGGTGCGCCGTCGCAGGGCGGCGTCCGTGCCGCTCCGGCGGCGCGCAGACGACGCCGACACGGGGAGAGCCGACCGATGCCCACTGCCGTTCTGACCGACCGCGAGCGCACCGCCGTCCAGGCCTATCTGCGACTGCTGCACACCGTCCGGGCCGCCTTCGGCGAGGACTTCGGCGGCGAGGACTTCGGCGGCGCGGGGAGCCGCGCCTTCGGCCCGCCGCCCGTCCGGCTGCCCCCGGTGGTCCCGCCCGCCGTGCTCGCGGAGGCGGAGCGGGCGCTGGCGGAGGCGGGACTCGCGGGCAACGAGCAGGAGTTCTTCCGGCTGCTGCGGAGCTGGTGCCCGGCCCCCTGACGGGACCGCGGTCCGGGCGCTTCAGCGGTGATGGACGGCGACCGCCGTGGCCACCAGCCCCCTGCGGACGGTCCAGGAGCCGTCGAAGTGCCCGAGCCGGTGACCGCCGAGCACCGGTCCGGGCACCAGCAGCCGGGCGCGGAAGGTCCCGCGCCCCTCCCCGTCCGTCCCGGCCGAGACGTCGATGTCGGCCTCGCTGAAGTCCAGCCACTTACGGGTGAGGGGGAACCACGCCTTGTAGACGGATTCCTTGGCGCTGAACAGCAGCCGGTCCCAGTGCACCTCGGGCCGCAGGGCGCCCAGCCGTGCGAGCCGCTCCTGTTCCGCGGGCAGGGCGACGGCCTTCAGCACCCCCTCCGGGAGCGCCTCGTGGGGCTCGGCGTCCAGCCCGAGGGCGGCCAGGTCGGCGGCCCGGACCAGGGCGGCGGCGCAGTAGCCCGCGCAGTGGGTCATGCTGCCGGTGAGACCGTCCGGCCACTGCGGCGCGCCGCGCTCGCCGGGCAGCACCGGCTGGGGCGGCACCCCGAGCTTCTCCATCGCGCGCCGGGCGCAGGAGCGTACGACGGTGAACTCGCGGCGCCGCTTGGGGACCGCGCGCGCCACCAGCGCCTCCTCCTCGGGGTACAGCGGCGCGTCCCCGAACTCCCGGACGCCCTCCTCCCCGAAGGCCTCGACGGCCACCACGGACTCCGGAAGCAGTTCCTCGATCACCGGTCCTCGCTCTCCGCCGGCGTCTGGCGCCGTGTCAGGATCGTGTCCTCGGTGGGTGCGGGCAGGATGCGGCGCAGCCGGCCGGGCGGCTGGGCGCGCTGCCGCCACTCGCGCGGGTAGCCCACCGAGACCTCCTCGAAGCGGACGCCCTCGTGCCAGGTGGTGCGCGGGATGTGGAGATGGCCGAAGACCATGGTCGCCACCCGGAAGCGGCGGTGCCAGTCGGCGGTCAGCCGGGTGCCGCACCACATGGCGAACTCCGGGTGCCAGAGCACGTCCATCGGGTGGTGGTGCAGCGGGTAGTGGTTGACGGGGACGACCGGGAGATCGGCCGGCAGTTCGGCGAGTCGGCGTTCGGTCTCGGCGACCCGGGCCCGGCACCAGGCCTCGCGGCTCGGGTAGGGGTCGGGGTGCAGCAGGTACTCGTCGTTGCAGACGATGCCGGTCCCCTGCGCGTACGCGAGTCCCTCCTCCTTGGTCGAGCAGCCGGCCGGCAGGAGGGAGTAGTCGTACAACAGGAACAGCGGGGCCACGACCACGGGACCGCCCGGGCCCTCCCACACCGGGTAGGGATCCTCGGGGGTGATGACGCCCAAGTCCCGGCACAGGCCCACGAGATGCTCGTAGCGGGCGACGCCGCGCAGGGTGACGGGGTCGGAGGGGTGGGTCCACAGCTCGTGGTTGCCGGGCACCCAGACGACCTTGCGGAAGCGGCCGGCGAGGGTCTTCAGCGCCCAGCGGATGTCGGCCACGTTCTCCGAGACGTCCCCGGCCACGAGCAGCCAGTCCTCGTCCGACTCCGGCGCCATGCGCTCGACCAGCGCGCGGTTCTCGGGGTAGCCGATGTGCAGATCGCTGATGGCCAGCAGCTGCCCGGCACCACCGGCCCTCGACGTCACCGCGTGTCCTCCCGTCCACCGCCCACGAAGGTCACCACGACAGCACATTCGCGGGCGCGGAACAAGGCCGCACCTTTCGTGTCACGCAGGTGCACCCCACGGTTACCGATTGGTCACTTCCTTACCGGACAGGATGACATGAGTGAACAAGATCAGAAAATCCGTAACACGCGCGTTGCACGCGGCACGGCTGGGAAGCCGTATGATCGCCCCAACACCACCGCCATGGATGCCCCTTCAGCAGGGCGGTTTGGTGACCCTCCAATCCCCCTGCCCGGGCACGGGCCTGCTTTGCCGTGCCCGCGACCCCTGAAAGGCGGCCTCGCATGGTCTCTCGCGTACGCGTCTGGCTCAACCGCACGTACGCGGAGAACGTGTTCTTCATGGATCAGCTGCGGAGAAATCCGAGCGACCGCGCGGTCGAGATCCATGCGACGCACGGCGACGCGGACTCGCCCGTGCTGGCCGCCGCAGACACCGCCGACCTGGAGCCCGAGGGCCTCTCCCCCGCCGCCTACGTCGAGTACGCGCTGGACCAGTGCCAGCGCCGCGGCATCGACGTGTTCGTGCCCCGGCTGGAGCAGGCGGCGATCGTGGCGCACCGCGCCGACTTCGAGGCGATCGGCACGGCCCTGCTGGCGCCCACGCCCGAGGCCGTCGCCGTGTTCGAGGACAAGGTCGTCGCGTACGAGGCCGTTCGGGCGATCGGTGTGCCGGTTCCGCCCTGGTACCGGGCCCGCAACGCCGACGAACTCGTCGCCGCCGTGGAGGAGTTGGAGGAGGCCGGGCACCGGGCGTGCTTCAAGCCGGCCTCCGGCGCGGGCGGGGTGGGCTTCCGCGTGATCACGCGCGCCCCCTTCTCGCTCGTGCACCTCAGCGGCTTCCCCACCCCGTACGTCCAGCTGGACATGGTCGTCGAGGCACTGCAGCAGTCCGGCGAGGCCGTGGACTGGCTGGTGATGCCCCGTCTGGAGCAGCCGGAGGTGTCGGTGGACTGCCTCACCGGCCCCGACAACCGGGTGCGGATGGCCATCGGCCGCAGCAAGAACGGCCGTCGGCGCGGTTTCACCCTCCAGGAGCAGTGGCTGGAGCCGGCCCGACGCATCGCCGAGGGCTTCGGGCTGCACTACCTGTCCAACATCCAGTTCCGCATGTTCGGCGACGAGCCGGTGCTGATGGACGTCAACACACGTCCGGCCGGCGGACTGCACCAGCTGTCGCTGTGCGGGGTCAACGCCCCCTGGGCCGCCGTGCAGTTGGCGCTCGGCGAGGACCCGGGCGAGGTCGTGCCGCCGTTCCTCGGACAGGACTACACGGTGGTATCCGGGCCGCGGCCGCTGCGTGCAGTGTCGCTGCCGCACCAGCGGTTCGAGGACAGCGCCGAACCGCTGCTGCCCGCCGTTCCCGCGCAGGCCGAGGCCGTCGTCACCGTGGCGGCCGAGACCGTCGAGGTGACACCGGCCGGCGCGGCGGAGGCCCTGCCGCTCTGACGGACGCCCTCCGGCGCGTCTCCCTGCACCTCCCCGCGCGCCCTCGCCGCGCCTCACCCGGCATTTTCCTCACCGGTATGGACCAATTCCGTCTCTCACCTTGACAGGCGGATTGGTCCATACCAACTTTGTTGCGCACCCACCCTCAGCGGTTCAGCACTCCCGAACACCCCCATACCTTCAGGGAGATCGCGTGCGCACCACACCCCACCGACGCCCCTGGCGCCGAGTTCTCGCCCTGCTGGGCTCCGCGGCACTCGCACTCACCGGGGCCATCGCGCTGCCCGGCACCGCCGAGGCCGCGAACGTCCTCACCAACCCCGGTCTCGAATCCGGCTCCCTCTCCCCCTGGTCCTGCACCGGCAACCTCGGCCAGGTCGTCTCCTCACCGGTGCACGGCGGCTCCAAGGCCCTCGCGGGCGCGGTGAGTTCCAGCGACACCGCCCGGTGCAGTCAGACCGTCCCCGTTCAGCCCAACACCACGTACACGCTCAGCGGTTGGGTCCGGGGCAGTTACGTCTACCTCGGCGTCGACGGCGGCGCCTCCACCTGGACCTCCTCGCCCTCGGCGTACAGCCGGCTGTCGGTGGCCTTCACCACCGGGGCCGCACAGACCAGTGCGACCGTCTACGTGCACGGCTGGTACGCCCAGGGCACCTACTACGCCGACGACATCGGCCTGGACGGCCCCGGCGGTGGCGGCGGCCAGGACACCCAGGCGCCCAGTGCGCCGACCGGGCTGACCTCCACCGGCAAGACCTCCTCCAGCGTGTCGCTCTCCTGGGGCGCCTCCTCGGACGACACCGGCGTCACGGCGTACGACGTCTACAGCGGCCCCTCGCGGGTGCTGAGTGTCTCCGGCACCTCCGCCACCGTCGGCGGGCTCTCCCCGAGCACGGCCTACACCTTCACCGTGCGGGCGCGCGACGCCGCCGGGAACGTCTCCGGGGCGTCCGACGCGGTGTCCGTCACGACGAACGCGGGAAGTGGCGGGACCTCGTTCAAGCAGGCGGCGCCCTATCTGTACGAGGGCTGGGGCGATCCGCCGAACGTGTCCACGGTGATGAGCGCGACCGGCATCAAGTGGTTCACGATGGCGTTCATGCTGGACGGCGGGGGCTGCACCCCCCTGTGGGACAGCACCCGTCCGCTGACGGGCGGCGTCGACCAGACCGTCATCAACCAGGTCCGTGCGGCGGGCGGGGACGTCGTGCCGTCGTTCGGCGGCTGGCAGGGCAGCAAGCTCGGCGCCAACTGCTCCTCCGCGAGCGCGCTCGCGGCCGCGCTCCAGAAGGTCGTCGACGCCTACGGTCTGAAGGCGATCGACATGGACATCGAGAACACGGACGAGTTCGAGAACGAGGCCGTGCAGGCGAGGATCCTGACCGCCCTGAAGACCGTGAAGGCGAACAACCCCGGGCTGCGGACCATCGTCACCTTCGGCACCTCGACCACCGGGCCGACGTACTACGGCAACCGTCTCATCGAGCAGGCCAGGTCGATCGGCGCCGACATCGACGTCTTCACCATCATGCCGTTCGACTTCGGCGGCGGCTCCGACATGTACGGCAACACGGTCAACGCCACGGAGGGGCTGAAGGCCAAGCTGAAGTCCACCTTCGGCTGGGACGACGCCACCGCCTACGCCCACGTCGGCATCTCCGGTATGAACGGCCTGTCCGACCAGCAGGAGAACACCACCCCGGCGGTCTGGACGCAGATCCGTGACTGGGCCAACACCCACCACATCGCCCGGCTGGCCTACTGGGCCGTCAACCGGGACCGGCCCTGCCCCGGCGGCGGTGTGGTGAGCAACTGCTCCGGCATCAGCCAGAGCACCTGGCAGTTCACGTCCATCACGGCGGGCTTCACCGGCTGAGCCACGAACTCCCCTCACAGGGGAAATTTCTTTCGCCCGGGGTGTATCACGGCGCGAAGTGCGGGCTCTCCATGGTGTAACCGTGAAGGCCCACCGGGGACTACGGGGGAACGTGAGGTCCCGGTGGGCCGGCGCGGAGGCACCGCGGTGCAGGGTTGGCCGTCAGTTCGGTGCGCGGGGGATCGGGGAAGCACCAGCCCCGGGAGTCATGGGGGACGCCGGGGTGCAGGGGGGTACGGGGGATCGGGGCGGACGGCCGCTGTCACGGGGAGCGGCCGCCCGCTCCCGCCCCGGCGCGCCCGTCCGGTGGGCTCAGAACCGGCCCGAGCCCCGGTAGAGCTCCAGCTCACCGTCCAGTTCCACGGCGAGCACGGTGGCGTACGGGTCGAGGTCGTTCCCGGCCGGCGGGTCGATCCACAGCACCCCGACCGCCTCGTGCAGCCCGCCCACGACCCGGTGCCCGAGTTCGGTCCCGGTGCCGAGGACGCTGACCCGGCGCACCGGCGTCGCCAGCCCCCGTACACCGATCTCCGCGCGCGGGGCGTCGAACAGGGTGAGGTAGAGGGTGCGGCCGTCGGCGGAGAGGGTGCTGGGCCCGTAGTGGTGCCCGGCCGGCAGCCCGCGGACCGTCCCGTACACGGCGTCGGCGTGCCTGCGGATCCACTCCCCCAGCCCCTCCAGCCGTTCGACCTGCGGCTGCGGGACGGTACCGTCCTCCATCGGGCCGACGTCCAGCAGCAGATTGCCGCCCCCGCCGATGGTCTCCGTGAAGTAACGAATCAGCTGGGCCAGGGACTTGTGGTTGTGGTCGTGATGCTGGTAACCCCAGGAGTCGTTGATCGTCAGGCACAGCTCCCAGGGGCCGTCCGGCGGCACGATCGGGGCGCCCTGCTCGGGAGTCGCGTAGTCGCCCTCGCTGAGCATCCGGGCGTTGAAGACGACGTCCGGGCTGTACGACCGGATGAGCGCCGCGAGTTCGGGGATGCGCCACTGCTCCTCGCTGCGGTCCCACTCCCCGTCGAACCACATCAGGTCGGGACGGTAGCGGGAGGCCAACTCCCTGATCTGGCCGTCCCGGTAGGCGATGAACCGCTCCCAGGCCTGAAGGTCCTCGTCCTCGGCCGAGCACTCCGAGTAGCGGTTGTCCTCCATCTCCGGCGGACGGCCCGGCTTGCGGGTGCTGGCGTAGTCGGAGTGGTTCCAGTCGGAGTGGGAGTAGTACAGACCGACCTTCAGGCCCTTCTCCCGCAGCGCTTCGGCATAGCCGGTGAGGTAGTCGCGCCCGAGACTCAGATCACCGTACGCCGTGTCCCACAGCGCCACACCGTCGTGGTGACGGCTCGTCAGCACCGCATAGCGGGCGCCGGCCCGGGCGAACAGGTCGGCCCACGCCTTCGGGTCGTAGCGGGAGCCGGTGAAGCGGCCGAGCTGGGACATGTACTGCTCGTGCGGCACGATGTCGTCGTAGAACGACCACGACTCCTGGACGCCGTCGACGGCGTAGATGCCCCAGTGGACGAAGATCCCCAACTTGGCGTCGGTGAACCAGGGTTGCATGGGCACGGCGGAACTCCTCTACACAGAGGGGGACTTCGGGGGGATGGGCGGGCACGGTGGTGCAGTACCGTGCCCGCCCGGCAGAGGTCCGGGCGTGCCCGCCCGGAGCTTTGGCCCTACGCGCCGCGCCGCAGCCGGAGCGTGAGGACCTGGAAGGGACGCAGGCTCACCGCGACGGCGCCGTCGGCGTCCGTGGCCGCCTCCGCGTCCTCCTCGCGGGGCCGCTCCAGCAGGTCGGTGACCTCGAAGCCGGCCAGCGGGAAACCGGTGCGCACGAGGCCCCGGGCCCGGCCGCCGCGCGACTCGTACAGACGCACCACCACATCGCCCGACCGGTCGTCGGCGAGCTTGACCGCCTCGACGGTCACGCCGTCGCCCTCCACGCGCACGACGGGCTCCGCCGCGCCCGCCGACTCCGCCACCCGCAGCGGCAGGTTGAGCGCGTAGCCCTCGGCGACCGCGTCGCCGATCGTGGCGCCCGGCAGCAGGGAGTAGGTGAAGCGGTGCCGGCCCTGGTCCGCCTCGGGGTCCGGGATGCGCGGGGCGCGCACCAGGCTGAGGGCGACCGTGGTCGTCGTACCGCCGTCCTCACGGACCGTACGGGAGACGTCGTGGCCGTACGTCGAGTCGTTGAGGACGGCGACGCCGTAGCCGGGTTCGCCGATGTGCACCCAGCGGTGGCCGGAGACCTCGAAACGGGCCGACTCCCAGGTGGTGTTGGTGTGCGTGGGCCGCTGGACGTGACCGAACTGGATCTCGGCCGAGGAGTGCGCGGCCCGCACGTCGACCGGGAAGGCGGCCTTGATGATCTTCTCGGCCTCGTGCCAGTCGATGTCGGTCTCGATGTCGATCCGCGGGCTGCCGGCCCGGACGCTGATCGTCTGGGTGAGGGTCGAGCCCTTGCCGAAGGAGCGGGTGACGCGGATCGCGCCGAGCAGCGGGTCGTCCTCGACGACGGTGACCGAGTCGGGGTCGAGCAGGTCCGTGAAGCGGTTCTTGTAGTGCTTGTCGATGTCCCAGGCGTCCCAGTAGTTGGGCAGGTCGGTGTGCAGACGGAGCAGGTTGCCCCGGCCGGCGAGGACCTCGCGGCCCGCCCGGATGTCGTATACGGACGACAGTGTGCCGTCTTCCGCGACCTCGACCCGGACCAGCCCGTTGTCGAGCACCCGCCCGGACACCGTCACCGGCTGCGGCGAGGCGTCGGCCGCGGCCAGCGGCGCGCTGCCGCTCCCGGCCACCTCGACGTACGCCGGCGCGCCCGCGGAGGTGCGGATCACCTCGGCCCGGTCGTAGGGGCTGGTGTTGAACACCCGCGTGCCGCCCGCGCCGAGCGCCGCGACCGCCTCGGCCGTCAGCGCCTCCAGTTCCGCGGCCACCCGCGCGTACTCGGCCTCGGCCTCGCGGTGGACCCAGGCGATCGACGAGCCCGGCAGGATGTCGTGGAACTGGTGCAGCAGGACCGTCTTCCACAGCCGGTCCAGCTTCTCGTAGGGGTAGGCGTAGCCCGGCGCGTGCAGCGCGGCCGTCGTCGCCCACAGCTCGGCCTCGCGCAGCCGGTGCTCGCTGCGCCGGTTGCCCTGCTTGGTGCGGGCCTGGGAGGTGTAGGTGGCGCGGTGCAGCTCCAGGTAGAGCTCGCCGACCCAGACGGGGGCGTCCGGGTACTCCTCGCGGGCCTTGGCGAAGAACTGGTCGGGGTGCTCGACGACCACCTTGGGCGAGCCCTCGAGGTCGGCGAGGCGGCGGGCCCGCTCCATGATCTCGCGGGTGGGGCCGCCCCCGCCGTCGCCCCAGCCGAACGGGGCGAGCGAGCGCGTCCCGGCGCCCTTCTCCGCGTAGTTGCGGACCGCGCGGTCCATCTCCACACCGCTGAAACGGGCGTTGTAGGTGTCGATCGGCGGGAAGTGGGTGAAGATGCGGGTGCCGTCGATGCCCTCCCACCAGAAGGTGTGGTGGGGGAACTTGTTGGTCTGGTTCCAGGAGATCTTCTGGGTGAGGAACCAGTCGTTGCCGGCGAGCTTGGCGAGCTGCGGGTAGGCGGCGGTGTAGCCGAAGGAGTCCGGCAGCCAGACGCCCTTGGTCTCGACGCCGAAGTGCTCGATGAAGAACCGCTTGCCGTGGATCAGCTGGCGGGCGATGGCCTCGCCGCCGGGCAGATTGCCGTCGGCCTCCACCCACATGCCGCCGACCGGCGCCCACTGGCCCTTCTTCACCGACTCCTGGATGCGGGCCCACACGTGCGGGTAGTTGTCGCGCACCCACTCGTACTGCTGGGCCTGCGAGCAGGCGAAGATGAAGTCCTCGTACTCGTCGGCCAGCGACGTCACGTTGGAGAAGGTGCGGGACGTCTTGCGCTTGGTCTCGCGGATCGGCCACAGCCAGGCGGAGTCGATGTGCGCGTGCCCGACGCCCGAGATGGTGTGGGCGCTGGCGTGCGCCGGACGGGCCAGGACGGGCGCGAGCACCTCGCGGACGGCGGCGGCGCTGCCGGAGATGTCGTCCAGGTCGACGGCGTCCATGGCGCGGTCGAGGGCGTGCATGATCTCGTGGCGGCGCGGCTCGTGCTCACCGAGGTGGACCATCAGCTCGCGCAGCACCTGCAGGTCCAGGTCGAGGTGCCAGACCTGCTCGTCGAGGACGGCGAGGTCGGCGCGGCGGAATGTATACAGTGGACGGTCGCCTGCCGTCAGTACATCGCCGAGCAGCGTCGGCTCGGCGAAGTCGTTCGCCAGGATGTCGGGGTTGGAGGCCGCCTCGACCAGGTAGTCGATCCGTTCCCCGCCGACCGCGGGGTTGCCGACGGCGACATACTGGTTGAGCGGGTTGACCGCCTTCAGCGGGGTGCCGTCGGGGCGGTGCACGAGGGCCTCGGCCTGGTTGCCGGGCCAGTCGCCGACGAAACCGAGGTCGATGACGGCCTCGACGCGCCGGCCCGCCCACTCGGCGGGCACCTGCCCGCTCATCCGGAACCAGGTGGTCCCCCACGGCGGGCCCCAGGGGGTGCCCATCGCGAAGGGCTCGTAGGCGGCGCCGGCGGCCTCCTCGAACGGGACGGGCTCTCCCGGCGCCTGCCAGGCCTCGACCTCGAGGGGAACGGTGGCCGCGTAGATCGCGGGCTTGATGCGCTGGTGGTGGACGCGCTCGACGCGCTCCTCGATGCGGCGGCGTTCGTCGTGCATGGGGTGTCTCCAGGAAACCGGGGAGTAGGAACCGGGCGGGGAGAGCCGTCGGGCTCGGAAAGCGCTTTCTCTCTCTGTCAGCGCCTAAGGTACGCGAGCCCCGGATGGACCTCGGTGTAGCCCTCGACGAGCCGGCGGGCGACGTTCACGGAGTCGACCAGCGGGTGCAGCGCGAACGCCTTGACCGCCGTCGCCCACGAGCCGGACTCGGCGGTGGCCAGCACCTCGCGCTCGACCGCCTTGACCGCGCACACCAGACCGGTGGCGTGGCCGGGCAGCGGGTCGACCGCGACGGGGTGGGCGCCGTTGGCGTCGACGAGGCAGGGGACCTCGATGACGGCGTCGGCGTCGAGCGCGGACAGGGTGCCCTGGTTGCGCACGTTGAGGATGAGCGTGGTGCGCTCGTCGCGGGCGATGGCCCGCATCAGGGCGAGGGCCACCTTCTCGTAGCCGCCGGAGAGGTCGTCGGCGTCGCGTTCGCCGGCGCCGGCCGTCTCCCGGTTCTCCGCCATGTAGGTGGCCTCGCGCTCGGCGCGGGTGCGGTCCCAGGCGGCCAGGGCCGGCGCGCCGGGGTCGCGCATCTCCTCGTAGAAGTGGGCCTGCTGCTCGCGCAGGAAGGCCCCGCGGGTCTTCTCGGCCTGCTGGTAGGCGCGGACGGCCTCGCGGTTGAAGTAGTAGTAGTGCAGGTATTCGTTCGGGATCGCGCCGAGCGAGCGCAGCCAGTCGACGCCGAACAGCTTGCCCTCCTCGAAGGAGCCGAGCAGGTCGGGGTCGGCGAGCAGGCGCGGCAGTTCGTCACGGCCCGCGACGCGCAGGCCGCGGACCCAGCCGAGGTGGTTGAGGCCGACGTAGTCGATCCACGCGTCCCGCGGGTCGGCGCCGAGGACCCGGGCGATCCGGCGGCCGAGGCCGACCGGCGAGTCGCAGATGCCGATGACCCGGTCGCCGAGGTGGCGGGACATGGCCTCGGTGACGAGTCCTGCCGGGTTGGTGAAGTTGATCAGCCAGGCGTCGGGGGCGAGCCGGGCGACCCGCCGCGCGATGTCGACGGCGACGGGGACCGTCCGCAGACCGTAGGCGATGCCTCCGGCGCCGACGGTCTCCTGGCCGAGGACGCCCTCGGCGAGGGCGACCCGCTCGTCGTCGGCGCGGCCCTGCAGACCGCCGACGCGGATCGCGGAGAAGATGAAGTCGGCGCCGCGCAGGGCCTCGTCGAGGTCGGTGGTGGCCGTGACCGTCGGGGCGTCGGGGGCACCGGCGGCCTGTTCGTCCAGTACACGGGCGACTGCATACAGTCGGCTGTCGTCGAGATCGTGCAGAACGACCTCGGTGACCCGCCCCTCCGCCCGGTCACCGAGGAGCGCCCCGTACACCAGCGGCACCCGGAACCCGCCGCCGCCCAGAATCGTCAGCTTCACGCCTGCACCTTTCCTGCCACGACCACCTCGACGCCCGCCTCCTCGAAGGAGGTGCGGGTCACCGGGTCGACCGGCGCGTTCGTCACCAGCACGTCCAGGTCCCCGGGACCGCAGACCCTCGCCATCCCGGTACCCGGGAACTTCGCCGCGTCGGCCAGCAGGACAACCTTGTCACCGGCCTTGATCATGGCCCGCTTGACCGGCACCTCGACGACGGTCGTGTCCATCACCTGCCCTCCCGGACGCACCCCGCTGGTGCCGAGGAAGAGCCAGTCGGCGTGGAGCTGGCGCAGGTTGTCCTCGGTGAGGAAACCGACCAGGGAGCGGTACTCGCGGCGGACCATCCCGCCGAGCAGCACCAGCTCGATGCCCTCGTCGTCGGCCAGCTCCTCGTAGACCACCAGGTTGCTGGTGATCACGGTGAGGCGGCGGCCGTGCAGCTGCCGGGCGAGGCGGTAGGCGGTGGTGCCGATGTCGAGCAGCACCGACTGGCCGTCGGCGACCATCGCCGCCGCGTGCGCGGCGATGGCGTCCTTCTCGGCCACGCGTACCTCGGCGACCTCGGCGAAGGGCTGGTCGCCCTCCTCGACGACGGCACCGCCGTGGACCCGGGTGAGCAGGCCCTCCTCCTCTAGTTTGACCAGGTCACGCCGGACCGTGGCGGGGCTCACGCCGAGTTGTTCGGAGAGATCCGTCACTGCCGCGGGACCACCGGAGCGCAGGGCCCGCAGGATGAGTTGATGTCGTCGTTCTGCCAGCACGCCGTGAACACTACTCGTCATCTTCAATCATTTCTATGCTCAGTTCTGCTCGGGTATTGACCAGAGCCCGCTGGCGTCGCACGATTCCGGTCACCCGATGAAGAACTTTGACGAGCTCCCCGACATCCCGCCCCGACGAGAGGACGCCCCCGTGGACGACGAACGGCCCGACGTACTGCTGACCGGGCTGCTCTTCTACGACCTCGTCCTGACGGGCCTGGGCAAGCCGCCGACGCCGGGCGAGGAGATCTGGACCGCCGGCATGGGCTGCGGCCCCGGCGGCATCGCCAACCTCGCGGTCGCCGCCTCCCGCTTCGGCCTGCGCACCTCCCTCGCCACGGTCTTCGGCGACGACTTCTACGGCGCCTACTGCCAGGAGGTCATCGCCGACCAGGAGGGCGTCGACCTCTCGCGCTCCCGGGTCGCGCAGGACTGGCCCACCCCCGTCACCGTCGCCCTCGCGCACGGCCACGACCGGGCGCTCGTCACCCACGGCCAGGAGCCGCCGTACTCCCAGGACGTCCTGATGGGCGACCCGCCCGAGGCGCGCACCGCCCTCGTGCACATCGAGTCCGAGCCGCAGGCCTGGCTCGCCAAGGCCGCGGCGAACGGCACCCGGATCTACGGCGACGTCGGCTGGGACCCCACCCAGCAGTGGTCCGCTCAGTTGCTCGAGCAACTGACCCTGTGCCATGCCTTCCTCCCCAACGAGACCGAGGCGATGGCCTACACCCGCACCGACAGCGCCCTCGCGGCCCTCGGCACGCTCGCCGAACTGGTGCCGGTGGCGGTGGTCACCCGGGGCGGCGACGGCGCGCTCGCCGTGGACCAGACGACCGGCGAGTACGCGGACGTCCCGGCCCTTGACATCGATGTCGTGGACGCGACGGGCGCCGGGGACGTGTTCGGCGCGAGCTTCGTCGCCGCCTCGCTCGGCGGCTGGCCGCTGGAGGAACGCCTGCGGTTCGCCGTACTGGCCGCAGGACTGTCCGTACGCCACCACGGCGGGGCGCTCGCCGCGCCCGGCTGGTACGGCGTCGACCGGTGGTGGCGGACGCTGCGGGATCCGGAGCTGAAGCGGGCGTACGGGTTCCTCGCCGACCGCATCCCGGCGGACGTCGGGCCGCCGGTGCGCCACGCGCCGGTCACCCCGCCCGCCCGGCCGGCCTGACGTCGTTTTCCATGAAGCTTTGCCCTGGTTGTGCATCCCGTCTGTGAAGACGCGAACAGATCCGAAAGGCGGTGGGAGCAGTTGCGGCTCTCACGTAGAGGCCTGCTGCGCGCCGGTCTGGCCGGTACGGCCGCGACCGCGCTCGGCGGTCTGGCGTCCGGCTGCGCCGTTCCGGCCGGTTCGACCGGCCGGAACATGGTCCTGTGGTACTGGGACGGCGGTCTGGGCGACACCGTCGTGGAGAAGGCCCGGGCCCGCTACGGCGGCACGGTCGACCTCGAGGCCGTCAAGATCGGCGGCTACTACCGTTCCAAGCTGATCACCACCATGGCCGGCCGCGCCCACGTCCCCGACGTCGCGGGCCTCAAGGGTGAGGACATGGCGTCCTACCTGCCCAACGCCGACCAGTTCGTGGACCTGCGCACGCTGGGTGCGCAGCGGTACCGGAGCCGCTATCTGGGCTGGAAATGGGACCAGGGCATCGCCGACGACGGCTCGATGATCGGCTTCCCGATCGACTGCGGCCCGGTCGCCCACTTCTACCAGTACGACGTCTTCCGCAGGGCCGGGCTGCCGTACGAACCCGAGGACGTGTCGAAGGAGCTCGACACCTGGGAGAAGTTCTTCGCGGCGGGCGAGCGGCTCAAGCAGCGGATCCCGGGCACCTCGCTGCTCACCGACGTGAACTCCGTGTTCGAGAACGCGGTGCAGCAGGGCAGCAGGCGCTACGTCGACAAGGACCGCCACTTCATCGGCGACCAGGAGCATGTGCGCGCCGCCTGGGCGCTCGCCGTGGAGGCCAAGCGGCGCGGGATCGTCTCGGACCTGGTCAACGGCACCCCCGACCAGCTCTCCGCCGTCCAGGACGGCAAGCTGCCGAGCCAGCTCGGCGCCTCCTGGGCGACCAACGACCTCAAGACCGGCGTGCCGAGGACCAAGGGCCGGTGGCGGGTGGCCGACATGCCGGTCCGGCCCTCCAACAACGGCGGTTCGTTCCTGGCGATCACCAAGGCCTGCCGGGAGCCCGAGCAGGCGTTCGCGATCATCACCTGGATGCTGGACGCGGCCAACCAGGCGCAGGGGTACGTCGACGCGGGCCTCTTCCCGTCCACGCCCGCCTCGTACGGCCTGGCGCAGCTGCGCGAGCCCGACGCGTTCTTCGGCGGCCAGGTCACCATGGACGTCTTCGGACCCGCCGCGCAGAAGATCGCCGTCGCCTACAACAGCCCCTACGACGTGGCGCTCGGCCAGCCGATCAAGGACGAGATCAAGAACGTCGGCGTCCTCGGCAAGAACCCCGACCGGGCCTGGAAGGACGCCATGAGCAAGTGCCGGCGGATCGCCGACCATCTGGGGGTGAGCCACTGATGGCCACCGCGCTGGACGAGCCCACGGTCACCGTGGAGTCGGCACCCGCTCCCGCGCCCCGCACGGGCCTGCGCAAGCACTGGCATCTGTACGCGGCGATCTCGCCGTTCTATCTCCTCTTCCTCTGCTTCGGCCTGATCCCGGTCGGCTTCTCGCTGTATCTGTCCTTCCACCGCTGGGACGGGCTCGGCCCGATGGAGTGGGCCGGACTGTCGCAGTACCGGTACCTGCTGGGCGACAGCGACTTCTGGAGCTCGATCGGGAACACGCTCGTCATCTGGGCGCTGGCCACCTTCCCCATGATCTTCCTGGCGATGGTGACGGCCGTCCTGCTGAACTCGGCGGTCCGGTTCAAGAACGCCTACCGGTTCGCGTACTTCCTGCCCAACGTCACCTCGGTCGTGGCGATCGCGATCATCTTCGGCTCGGTGTTCTCCACCAACTTCGGCCTGGTGAACGCGCTGCTCGAGGCCGTCGGACTGGACCAGGTGGCCTGGCTGAACACGCCCTGGGGCATCAAGGTCGCCGTCGCGACGCTGATGACCTGGCAGTGGACGGGATACAACGCGATCATCTTCCTCGCGGGACTGCAGACGATCCCCGGTGAACTGTATGAAGCAGCCCGTATGGACGGGGCCGGTCCGGTGCAGACGTTCTTCCGGATCACGCTGCCGATGATGCGGCCGGTGCTGCTGTTCGTGCTCGTGATCTCCACGGTCACCGGTCTGCAGAGCTTCTCGGAGCCGCAGGTCCTGCTGCAGAACACGTCCAACGACTCGACGTTCTCCGGCGGCCCCGGCCACGCCGGCCGGACGATGGTCCTCTACTTCTTCCAGCAGACCTTCGACAACAACGACTTCGGCTACGGCGCCGCCGTGGCGTGGGGCATCTTCCTCGTCGTCGTCCTCTTCTCGATCATCAACTGGCGTCTGGTGCAGCGCCGGGGCGAAGACTAGGAGGCCCCACCCCATGGCAACCATCAAGGGTTCCCGGCGCCGCGCGCTCGCCCTGCACACGATCCTGGTCGTCGGCGTGCTCCTGTCGGCCTTTCCGTTCTACTGGGCCCTGATCATGTCGACGCACACGTCGAGCGAGATCTTCTCCTACCCGCCGAAGCTGCTGCCGGGCACCCACTTCCTGGAGAACCTGCGCCATCTCCTCGACGCGATCGACTTCTACGGCTCGATGGCCAACTCGCTGCTGGTGGCGGGTTCGGTCACATTCCTGGTGTTGTTCTTCGACTCGCTGGCGGCGTTCGTCTTCGCCAAGTTCTCCTTCCCGGGAAAGCGCTTCCTGTTCGCCTCGCTCATGATCATCTTCATGGTGCCGGCACAGCTCTCGGCGATCCCGCAGTTCGTCATCATGGCCAAGCTCGGCTGGATCGGTTCGATGACCTCGCTGGTCGTGCCGGCCGCCGCCAACGCCTTCGGCATCTTCTGGATGCGCCAGTACATGAAGAGCGCCATCCACGACGAACTCCTCGACGCCTCCCGCATCGACGGCGCGAGCTTCCTGCGCCAGTACTGGCACGTGGCCCTGCCGGTGGTCCGCCCCGGACTGGCCTTCCTCGGCATCTTCACCTTCATGGGCCAGTGGAACGACTACGCCTGGCCCCTCATCGCCCTCACCGACCCGGACAACGTCACCCTCCAGGTCGCCCTGTCCCAGCTCAACGGAACCCACGGAACGACGGACTACGGAATGGTCATGACCGGCGCGCTGCTCGCGCTCATCCCCCTGCTCATCGTGTTCGCGGTCGGCGCGCGCCAGATCATCGGCGACCTCGCCAAGGGAGCGATCAAGTGAACGACCCCCTGCTGACGCTCCGCCCCTGGACCGCCCCCGAGGTGACCTCCTGGGGGCGGCTGCCCATGAACGCCGTCGACCGGCGCACCGGAGCACACTCCCTGGACGGCGACTGGCGCTTCCAGTTGCTGTCCGCTCCGCACGCGCCGGTCGGCGGTGCCTGGTCGACGGCGGCCGTGCCGGGCGTATGGACCATGCAGAACACGGACGACCCGCTACGGTCGACGGTCGACCTTCCGCGGTATCTGAACATCCGTATGCCGTATACAGAAATCCCGCCACTGTCGCCGGTCGACGACAACCCGACGGGTGTCTACGAGCGTGAGATCGACATCCCCGCCGACTGGGCCGGCCGCCGCGTCGTCCTCCAGGTGGGCGCCGCCGAGAGCGTGCTGCTGGTGCACGTCGACGGGCGTCCCGTCGGCATCTCCAAGGACTCGCACCTCGCCGCCGACTTCGACGTGACGGACGCGGTACGCCCCGGCGGCCGGCACACGCTGCGGCTGACCGTCGTGAAGTGGTCGGACGCCTCGCACATCGAGGACCAGGACCACTGGTGGCACGGGGGGATCACCCGGTCGGTACTCCTGTACACGACGGACCCGCTGCACCTGGCCGACGTCACCGTGCGCGCCTCCCGGGACGGGGAGCTGCGCATCGACTGCCGGGTGCGGGACACCCGCGGGGCGCTCCCCGGGGGCTGGTACGTCAGCGGGGAACTGGACGGGCTGGAGCTGACCCAGGACACCGCGTTCGACCGGGCCAACGCCGAGGACGAGCGCGTCTCCGCCTTCCTCGGCGAAGCCCGGATGCACACCCGCGTGCCCGAGGTGCGCACCTGGACCGCCGAGACGCCCGAGCTGTACGGCCTGACGGTGCGGCTGCACCGTGCCGACGGCAGCGTCGCCGACACCTCGCGGCACCGCGTCGGCTTCCGGGACGTCGAGGTCGTCGGCCGGGACCTGCTGGTCAACGGCGAGCGGATCTACGTCCGGGGCGTGAACCGGCACGACTTCCATCCGCTGACCGGGCGGACGGTGTCGTACGACGACATGCGCGCGGACCTCGTCCTGCTGAAGCGTTTCGGCTTCAACGCGATCCGCACCGCGCACTACCCCAACGACCCGACGCTGTACGACCTCGCCGACGAGCTCGGTTTCTACGTGGTCGACGAGGCGGACATCGAGTCCCACGACCACGCCCACGAGATCGCCGACGACCCGCGCTATCTGAACGCGTTCGTGGATCGGGTCTCGCGGATGGTGCTGCGGGACAAGAACCACCCCTCCGTGATCATCTGGTCGCTGGGCAACGAGTCGGACTACGGCGCCAACCACGACGCGGCGGCCGGCTGGGTGCGCCGCCACGACCCGACCCGCCCGTTGCAGTACGAGGGCGCGGCCAAGCGCGGCTGGGCGGACCCGGACCTCGCCTCCGACATCGCCTGCCCGATGTACGCGCCGCTGGAGGACTGCGTCGCGCACGCGCTGTCCGGGGAGCAGACCAAGCCGCTCATCCAGTGCGAGTACTCGCACGCCATGGGCAACAGCAACGGCACGCTGGCCGACCACTGGGCCGCCATCGAGGCCACCCCGGGTCTTCAGGGCGGGTTCATCTGGGAGTTCTGGGACCACGGAATCCTTCAGTCCGTGAACGACGGAAGACCGGTCGGGCGCGGGGGCGCCGGGCTCTACGACAACGGTGTCACCGCCCCCGGCTACCGCTGGGCGTACGGCGGTGACTTCGGCGAGAAGGAACACGACGGCGCGTTCATCGCGGACGGCGTGGTATTCCCCGACCGCACCCCGAAGCCCGTCATGTTCGAGCACCGTGAACTCGCCGCACCCGTACGGCTGGAGCTGTTCCGGCACGAGGGGCTGGTCGTCTCCAACCACCAGCACTTCCGGGGCCTCCAGTGGCTCGCGGGCGTGTGGGAACTGGCGCTCGCGGACGGCCGTACGCTGACCGCGCCCGCCGAACTCCCCGCGCTGCTCCCCGGTGAGACGACGGTGGTCCCGCTGCCGCTGGAGCTGCCGCAGGACGGCGGCGAGGCATGGCTGACGCTGCGGGTGACGACCGCCGAGGACCTGGCGTGGGCTCCGGCCGGCACCGAGGTGTGCGCGCCGCAGGTGCGGCTGCGCTCTGCCGTCGCGGCCGAGGATCGGCCGGTCCCCGGTGCCGTGGAGGTCGACGCGGACGGGCTGCTGGTCCATCCGCTGCTGACCGCCGGGCCCGTGCTGTCCCTGTGGCGGGCGCCCACCGACAACGACGAACTGGGCGGCATGGCGCTGCGCTGGCGGACGTGGGGCCTGGACGCCCTGGTGCGCACGGTGGTGTCGGTACGGCGCGACGGCGACGCGGTGACCGTGCTCGCGGAGTACGCGGGCACCACCGGCGTGGTCCGGCACCGGCAGGTGCTCACCCCCGTCGAGGGCGGTGTCCGGGTGGACGAACTCGCCGAGCTGCCGCCGGAGTTCGACGACGTGGCGCGGGTCGGGACGGTCTTCGAGACGGTCGCCGGGCTGGACCGCCTCGCGTGGTTCGGGCAGGGCCCCTGGGAGTCCTACCCGGACCGCAGCGGCGGCGCCCCGGTGGGCCATCACGCCCTGGACGTCGACGCGTTGTTCACCCCGTATCTGCGTCCGCAGGAGAGCGGCGGCCGGCACGGTGTGCGGCGCTTCGTCCTCTCCGGTCCTCACGTGCCGGGTCTCGCGGTCACCCCGGACGAGCCCCGGCAGGTCTCCGTCACGCGCTACCGCGCGGACGATCTGACGGCCGCCGCCCATCACGACGAACTGGTGCCGCGCGCGGGCTGCGTGGTGCACGTCGACGCGGCCCACCGGGGCCTCGGCACGGCCTCGTGCGGCCCCGACACCTTCCCCTCCTACCTCGTCGCGCCGGGCGTCCATCGCTGGAGCTGGACCCTGCGCACCCTGTAACCCCGCATCACCGCATCACCGCATCACCGCATCACCGCAAGGACACTTTCCCCCGCTCTTCCCCAACGGAGCACACGTGTGTACTTCGCATGCCCAAGAACCGTGCGAGGCCGCGCAGGCCTGCGCCGGACGGCGCAGCTTCCTGCGGGCCACGGCGCTGCTGGGCGCCGCGGCCACGGCCTCGGTCGCGCTGCCGCCGGCCGCCGCCGAGGCGGCCCCCGCGCAGGCGGCGTCGGGCGCGTGGCGCCCGGACACCGCGAGCCGCCGCTTCACGCTCGCCGTGATGCCTGACACCCAGTACCTCTTCGACGGTCCGAGTATCGACAAGGCGCCGGTCGAGGCGTCCCTGCGATACCTCCTGGAGCACGGGGGCGACAAGGGCGAGAACATCGTGTTCCTGTCCCACCTCGGCGACCTCACGCAGAACGGCGCGGCCGCCGAATGCGCCGCGATCGGGGAGGCGTTCGAGCTGCTCGACCGGCGAGGGGTGGGCTACAGCGTCCTGGCCGGCAACCACGACGTGAAGTCCTCGACGACCGACCAGCGCGGGGCGACCCCGTACCTGGACACGTTCGGTCCCCGCCGGTTCCGCGGCAAGTCCTCCTTCGGCGGGGCCTCCCCCGACGGCTACAACACCGTCCACCTCTTCCGGGCCGCCGGGCGGCAGTGGATGGTGCTGGCGCTGGACTGGCGGCTGTCGGACCAGGGGTACGCCTGGGCGAAGGACGTGCTGGCCGCCCACCCCACGACACCGGTCGTCCTCACCACGCACGAACTGGTCGTCGAGGACGACACCCTGTCGGAGTACGGGCAGCTGCTGTGGGACCGGCTGATCAACGACCACGACCAGATCTTCCTCACCCTCAACGGACACTACTGGCCCGCCGGACGGGCCACACGCAAGAACGCGGCGGGACACGACGTCCATCTGCACCTGACGAACTATCAGAACCGTTACTTCGGCGGTGCGGCGATGATCCGCCTGTACCGCTTCGACCTCGACCGCGATGTCATCGACGTGGAGACCGTCTCCCCGTGGATCCTCGGCCGGGCCGCGAAGGGCCTGAACGAGCTGGAGCGGCAGGAGATCGAACTCAGCGGTGACGTCGACCGGTTCTCCGTCGGCATCGACTTCGCCGACCGCTTCTCCGGCTTCGCCCCGGTCCCGGCCCGCCCCGCGCGCCCGGCCTCCGAGGTCCTGGTCCGCGGCACGGTCGCCTACTGGCGCTTCGACGGCCACGACGACGGCACCGCCGTCTCCGGCACCGTCCGCGACCTGTCCGGGCGCGGCAACGACCTCACCCTGGTCACGGTCGGCGGTGGCACCCTGGGCTGGTCCTCGGACCACCACCCGGACCAGCCGGGCCATGGCAGCCTGGAGTTCCGCGGCTACAAGTCGCCGCTCAAGGGCGCCTGTCTGCGCACGGTAGACGGTGCCCCGCTCAACTCCGCGACGTTCGAGGACGGTTACACCCTCGAAGCGTTCTACCGTCTCCCGGCGGACTGGGACCCGGCGCACCACGCCTGGTCGGGGCTGGTCAGCCGGACGGGGACCGGTGGCGCGGCGGGGAAGACCGGCGACGACCCCGACGAGCCGCTGGCCACGCTGTCGTTGTCCAACGACCGCGAGCCCCAGTGGGCCGTGCGCCCGCTGAACCAGGAGGGCATCGCCACCAACTGGGGCCAGGAGACCCCGCTGGAGACCTGGTGGCACCTCGCGGTCGTCAACGACGGCAGGCACACCACGCTGTACGTCGAGGGTTGCCCGGTCGTGCGCAACCCGAAGGCGAGGGCCGTGGGCATCACCTCCGTCGGGCTGCCGTGGCTGCTCGGCGGCTACGAGTACGGCGGGAAGATCGACCAGATCCTGCACGGCCGGCTCGGCGACGTCCGGATCGTCGCACGGGCGCTGCCCGTCTCCTCCTTCATGAACCACTGACGCCCTTCCCGCACGGCTGACGCCCTTCCCGCACCGCTGACGCCTTTCCCGCACGGCTGACGCCCTTCCCGCACGGCTGACGCCCTCCCGCACCGCTGACGCCTTTCCCGACCGCTGACGCCCTCGAAGAGGACTCACACCACCATGACCGAGCAGCAGCTCCCCGAGTGGGCCGACCCGTCCGTCTCCCCCGCCTCCCTCGACGCCCAGGGCGTCTCCCGCCGCGGACTCCTGCGCCGCGCGGGCCTGTTCGGCGCCGCGTTCGCCCTCGGCCCGGCCGCGGTGCCCGCGTTCGCCGCCTCCGACCGCGGCCTCGGCGGCCACGACCCGCGCCTCGCGTACCTCGTCGGCGACCACCACGTCCACTCCGTCTACAGCCACGACGCCAAGTACACGTTCTCCCAGCAGGCCAGGGCAGCCGCCCGGTACGGCCTGGACTGGATGGTGTTCAACGAGCACTCCAACTTCGGCCACGCCCACTACGGCGCCGCGCTGGAGCACGAGGAGATCCTCAAGGCCCGCGCGGAGAACCCGCGCCAGCTGATCTTCCAGGGACTGGAGTGGTACATCCCGGCCGCCGAGCACTGCACGGTGTTCGCCGCGCCGGGCCCCCACGAGGTCGATCTGCTCACCCGCTTCGAGCTCGCCTACGACGGCAAACTGCTCGGCTACACCGAGGGCTCGGCCGGCGCCGCCGACACCGCCCGCAACGAGGCGCACGCCGTCAAGGCGATCAAGTGGCTGGCGGAGCAGCGCCGTTCGGGCTACGTCGACGACGTCCTCGTCCTGGCCAACCATCCGCTGCGCCTCGGCATCGACTCCCCGCACGAGATGCGCGACTGGCGGGACGCGGCTCCCGAGATCATGATCGGCATGGAGGGCGCGCCCGGCGCCCAGGGCGCGGCCATCCCCGGCTGGCGCGGTGCCACCTCGATCCGCGGCGAGTACGAGAACAAGCCGTCGGCACAGTCGTGGCCGGGCTACCCGGCGGACGCCTACCTCACGTACGGCGGCTTCGACTGGGCGACCGCGACCGTCGGCGGTCTGTGGGACGCGCTGCTGGCCGAGGGCCGGCTTTTCACGATCACCACCAACTCCGACAACCACCGGACCGTCTTCGACACCTGGAAGAACGGCGACTGGCCGGCCGGGCAGAACTTCGACAACACCGGCAAGCTGCCCGACCCGGTGAACACCGGCACCGCGCAGCCCGGAAGCGACTTCTGGCCCGGCGAGTTCAGCCGCACCCACGTCGGCGTGACCCGCTACGGCTACCGCGCGGTGATGGAGGGCCTGCGGGCCGGCCGTGTCTGGCTCGACCACGGGCATCTGCTGGACGGCCTCGACGTGCGGGTGAAGCGGGACTGCGACGGCGGCCGGGGCGTCACCCTCGGCGGCCGGCTGCGGGTCCGCACGGGCGAGCGGATCACCCTGTACGTCACCGTGACGACCGCCTCCCGGACCAACTCCCAGGGCGTCCTGCCGCAGTTGGCGCACGTGGACGTGATCCGGGGCGCGGTGCGCGGCCCGGTGACCGACCGGGACACCTGGCAGGCTCCCGACACGAAGGTCGTCCACACGGACGACGTCTCGGGCCGCAAGGGGACGTACACCCTGCGTGTCCCGCTGACCGTCGGGGACGAGTCCTTCTACGTCCGGCTGCGCGGCAGCGACGGCAACCGGCACGGGGCGGGCTACCTCGGCGCGTCCATCGACCCGCACGGCCCGGTCCCGCACCAGCCGGGCAACGGCGACCCGTGGGCGGACACCTGGTTCTACTCGAACCCGGTCTTCGTGGACGTCGTGCGCTAGGAGCGCCCCCACAGGGGCGCGGGGAACTGCGCGACCGGCCACGACGGTCCCGCAGTTCCCCACCGCCTCGGCGCTACGGCGTCACCGGCAAAGAGCCCTACGCGTAGAAGCGGGACAGGCTCTGGAGCACAGCCGCCGGCTTGGCGCCGCCCTCGATCTCGATCGCCCCGTCGACGGTGATCTGGACGCCCCCCGGCACCTCCTCGACCTCGGCGAGCTTGGCCACCAGGCGGATCCGGGAGCCGACCTTCACGGGCGAGGGGAAACGCACCTTGTTCAGGCCGTAGTTGACCTTCGTCGTCACCCCCTGGACGTCCAGCAGTTCGGTGAACAACGGGATGAAGAGGGAGAGGGTCAGGTAACCGTGGGCGATCGGGGCACCGAAGGGTCCGGCCGCCGCCTTCTCCGGATCCACGTGGATCCACTGGTGGTCGCCGGTCGCGTCGGCGAACGTGTCGATGCGCTCCTGGGTGACCTCGATCCACTCGCTGGTGCCCAGGTCGCTGCCGGCCAGCTTCTTCAGCTCGTCGAGGCCGTTCACCGTGATGCTCATATCGCTGTCCTTCGTTAGGAGTTGGTGCCGAAGCGCTGGCGCACCCGGGCTTTGAGGAGCTTCCCGGAGGCCGTGCGCGGAAGGCCGTCCGCGACCACCACCGACTTGGGGATCTTGTACTTGGCGAGCCGTCCGGCCAGGGAGGCCAGCACCTCGTCGGGGTCCAGCGCGGCGCCCTCGCGGAGCACGACGACGGCGCGCGGCACCTCGCCCCACTTGTCGTCGGGCACCCCGATGACGGCCGCCTCGACGATGTCGGGGTGGGAGAGGAGGAGGTCCTCGATCTCGGCGGGGTAGATGTTCTCCCCACCGGAGATGATCATGTCCTTCATACGGTCGACGATGTACACATACCCGTCGTCGTCGACCTTCGCCGCGTCGCCGCTGCGGAACCAGCCGTCGGCGAAGGACGCGGCGGTCTCCTCGGGCAGCCCCCAGTAGCCGGGCATGACGTGCGGACCGCGGACCAGGACCTCGCCCGTCTCGCCGGGTCCGACGGGGCTGAGGTCGGGGGCGAGGACCCGGACGTCGCTGAAGAAGTGCGGGACTCCGGCCGAGCCCGCCTTGCTGATCGCGTGCTCGGCGTCCAGGTACAGCGTTCCGGGGGAGGCCTCGGTCATGCCGTACCCCTGGAGGAAGGTGAGTCCGCGTTCCTGGTAGGCGGCGATCAGCGGCGTCGGTACCGGGGAGCCGCCGCAGGTCAGGATGCGCAGGCTGGACAGGTCCGCGCCGGCCCAGCGCGGATGCCGGGCCACCTGGTCGAACATCGTCGGCACCCCGAACATGAAGGTGATCCGGTGCCGTTCGATCAGGTCGAAGGTGGCGTCCGGGTCGAAGGCCTCGACCAGGACGCAGGTGCCGCCCTTGAGGAACACCGGGAGCGTCAGCATGTTCAGGCCCGCCGTGTGGAACAGCGGGGCCGAGACCAGGGCGCGCTCGTCGGCGATCAGGTCGGTGTCGACGAGGACGTTGATCGCGTTCCAGGTGAGGTTGCCGTGGGTGAGCATGGCGCCCTTGGGCCGGCCGGTCGTGCCCGAGGTGTACATGATGATGCAGGTGTCGTCGGCGCCGACGGGCTCGTCGACCGGCTCGTCGGAGGCCGCGGCCAGCACGTCCTCGTACTCGGCACCGACCTCCAGGTACGTCCGTACGTCCGTGCTGCCCGGCAGTCCCGCGACCAGGCCCGCGTGCGAGGGGCCGTAGACGAGGGCCTTGGCCCCGGAGTCGGCGAGCTGGTAGGCGATCTCGGGGCCCGCGAGTCGGGTGTTGAGCGGTACGAAGACCGCGCCGAGCGTGCCGGCCGCGAACAGGCTCTCCAGGTAGGAGGGGTGGTTCGGGCCGAGGTAGGCGACCCGGTCGCCGCGGCGGACGCCCCGGGCACGCAAGGCGTGGGCCAGCCGCGTGACGCGTGTATGCAATGTGCCGTAGTCCGTCGACCGTTCACCGTGGACCAGGGCGGTGCGGTGCGGGGTCTTGCGTGCCCGGCGCGCGGGCCACGACCCCAGTCCCTCGTTGCGCATCTGCCACGCCCCTTACGGCTTCGTCAACCCGAGCAGCCGGGCGGCGTTCTCCTTGAGGATCTTCGGCTTCACCTCGTCCTTGATCGTCAGCTTGTCGAAGTCGGCGAGCCAGCGGTCAGGGGTGAGGACGGGGAAGTCGGAGCCGAAGAGGACCTTGTCCTTGAGCAGGGTGTTCGCGTACTGCACGAGCTGCGGCGGGAAGTACTTCGGCGACCAGCCGGACAGGTCGATGTGGACGCCCGGCTTGTGGGTGGCGACGGCGAGGGCCTCGTCCTGCCAGGGGAAGGACGGATGCGCCAGGATGATCTTGAGGTGCGGGAAGTCGGCGGCGACGTCGTCGACGTGCAGCGGGTTGGAGTACTTCAGGCGGATGCCGCCCCCGCCCGGCACCCCGGCGCCGATCCCCGTCTGGCCGGTGTGGAAGAGGGCGATGGTGCCGGTCTCCTCGATGACCTCGTACAGGTCGTACGCCACCGCGCGGTCGTTGGGGAAGAAGCCCTGGATGCTGGGGTGGAACTTGAAGCCCTTCACCCCGTACTCCTCGACCAGCCGGCGCGCCTGCTTCACGCCCGCCTTCCCGCGGAAGGGGTCGATGGAGGCGAAGGGGATGAGGACGTCGGCGTTGGCGGCCGCGGCCTCGGCGACCTCCTCGTTGGGGACGGGGGCCGTGCCGGTCGCGGACTCGGCGTCCACCGTGAAGATCACGGCGGCCATCCTCCGCTCCCGGTAGTAGGCGGCCGTCTCCTCCAGGGTGGGCTTGCGCTTGCCCTCCACCTTGAAGTAGGCGGAGGACGCGTCGTGCAGGTCGTCGTCGAGCGAGGAGTGGCCCTTGGAGGACACCTCCGCGTGGGTGTGGACGTCGATCGCGACGAGTTCCTCGACGTTGAGGGTCGTCATGGGTCAGGCCTCCGGGAACGTGGGCGCCGGGATACCGACGGTCTGCAGTTCGGCGCCGACCGAGGTGGGGAAGGCGGCGGCCAGGGTCTCGGGGGTCCAGCCTCCGTCGGCGTAGGCCGTCTTGATCTCCTGCGGATGCGACCAGAGTGCCACCTTGTCGCCGCCGATGCCGATGGCCTGGCCGGTGATGCCCCGGGCGGCCTCGGAGGCGAGGAAGGGGACGAGCGCCGCGCAGTCCTCGGGGGTGCCGAAGCCCTCGCCCTTGCGCAGGAAGTCCGGCAGCGGCTCGCCGCCGCGCATGGCCTCGATGTACGGCGCGAAGGCGGGGATCGTCTCGGTCATCGCGGTCGCGGCGACCGGCACGATCGCGTTGACGGTGATGTTCGCGCGGCCCAGTTCCATGGCCCAGGTGCGGGCGAAGGCGGCGATGCCGGCCTTGGCGGCGGCGTAGTTCGTCTGGCCGAAGTTGCCGCGCTGGCCGGCCGGCGAGCCGACCAGGACGAGGGTGCCGCCCTCGCCCTGCTCGCGCATCTGCACGGCGGCCGCGCGGGCACAGGTGAAGGTGCCCTTGAGGTGGGTGGTGATCACCGCGTCGAAGTCGTCGTCGGTCATCTTCCAGAGCACCTTGTCACGCAGGATGCCCGCGTTGGTGACCAGGACGTCGAGCCGTCCGAACTCCTCCACTGCCCGGTTCACCAGCCGCTGCGCGGCCTCGGTGGTGCCGACCGCGACCACCTCGGCGACGGCCGTGCCGCCGGCTTCCGCGATGGACTTCACGGCCGCCTCGGCCACGGCCTCGTCGACGTCGTTGACCACCACGCGGGCGCCGTGCGCGGCGAGGGCCTGGGCGTACGCGAGACCGAGGCCCCGGCCGCTGCCGGTGACGACGGCGACCTTGCCGGTGAGATCGATGCTGGTCACGAGCGAGTCCCTTCAAGAAAGAGCCATGACCACGAGGGGGTCACGTGGAGCGGCGGGAGGTGCGGCCGCGAGATCGAAGCTAAGAGCAATAATTGTTGACGTCAATAGTTGTTGTCCACCTGCGGGTGGGTCATGCTGGAATCTGTACGACACACCGCGCCACACCGCCCCCGCCGGCCGACGGGGACCGAGACCAGGGAGCCCGCCATCGCCCACCAGGACAACGCAGTGGACGCCAGCGCCCCGATCGACGGGAACGAGCCGTGGATGCGGGGGCTGCACGCCGACACGGGCTATCTGCTCTACCGGCTCGGCCTGCGCTCCGGCCAGCTCTTCAACTCCTTCCTCCAGGAGTCGGGACTGCGCCTGCGCCACTACGCCGTGCTGCGCTTCCTGGCCACCGCCGAGGGCGCGCTCCAGCGTGAGCTCAGCGCACGGCTCGGCTACGACCCGAGCGCGATCGTCGGCCTGGTCGACGACCTGGAAAAGCTGGGCTTCGCCGAACGCCGGCCCGCCCCCGACGACCGGCGCAGCCGGATCGTCGTCCTCACCGAGGACGGCCGTTCCTTCCTGCGCGGCACCGACGAGGCCGGACTGCTCGTGACCAACGATCTCCTCGGCCCGCTCGGCCCCGCCGAACGCGAGACGCTGCACGCCCTGCTGCTGCGGGTGACCGAGGACGGGCCGCGCTGATGCCACGCCCCCGCGTTCCGGCTCCGCCATGACCTCCCGTTCCGCGCCCGACCGGCTGCTGGCCGTGCTCGCCGCGTTCGACCACGCCCATCCGGCGCTGTCCCTGAGCGACATCGCCCGGCGCGCCGGGCTGACCCTGACCACCGCCCACCGGCTGGTGGGCGCGCTGACCGCGTGGGGCGCGCTGGAGCGGGACGCGTCGGGCCTCTACCACGTGGGGCTGCGGCTGTGGGAGGTCGCCGCGCTCGCACCGCGCGGACTGGCCCTGCGGCAGGTGGCACTGCCGTACCTGGAGGACCTGTACGAAGCCACGCACGAGAACGTGCAGCTGGCCGTGCGGGACGGGTCCGAGGTCGTCTACACCGAGTGGATCTCCGGGCGTTCGGCCGTCGGGGTGCACATCCGGGTGGGCGCCCGCTGGCCGCTGCACGTCACCGGGGTCGGCCTCGCCCTCCTGGCCCACGGCGGCACGGCGCTCCAGGAGTCCTACTGCGCCCGGCCCTTGGCGTCCTACACCGCGCACACCGTCACGGATCCGGCGCGGTTGCGCCGCATGCTGGCCGAAGTCCGGCGCACCGGGGTCGCGGTGAGCGACCGTCAGGTTACCGAGGACGCGCTGTCGGTGGCCGCCCCCGTGCGCGGGCCGGGCGGCGCGGCGGTCGCCGCCGTGTCGGTGGTCGTCCCCCACGCCGACGCCCAGGTACCGGTCCTCGCCCCTGCCGTACGGCTCGCGGCGCGCGGCATCTCCCGGGCGCTCGGCTGGCAGCCGGAGGGGGCGCGGGACTGAGCCCCAGTGCCCCCTCTCCGCGCCCGGACCCCCGTACGGGAGCGGTTTGGCCTGTTTGCGCGCTTCACTCCCCGAACTTTCCTGCGGAGAAAGGACTTTCCTCGCTTCAAGTCTTGACGACTCTCGGGGCGGAGAGCACATTGGGCGCACTTTGAGAGCGCTCTCACGGGCGCTCCCGCCGTGTCACCCGCACCCCACCCCTCCGTACCCGAGAGGTCCCCCCATGAGTGCTTCCTCCGGCATGTCCAGACGGCGGCGTGCCCTCGTCGCCGTCCTCGGCACCCTCGGTCTGGCGGCCGCGGCGGCGACCGCCGTCACCCTGCCCGCGAACGCCTCCGCTCCCACGCCCCCCTCGGGCTGGACCCAGGTCTTCCTCGACGACTTCAACGGCGCCGCGGGCACCGGCGTCAACACGTCCAACTGGCAGTACAGCACCGGCACCTCGTATCCCGGCGGCCCCGCCAACTGGGGCACCGGCGAGGTCGAGACGATGACCAGCAGCACCCGCAACGTCTCCCTCGACGGCAGCGGCAACCTGCGCATCACCCCGGTGCGCGACTCCGCGGGCAACTGGACCTCGGGCCGGATCGAGACGGTCCGCACCGACTTCCAGCCCCCGTCCGGCGGCACACTCCGTGTGGAGGCCCGGCTGCAGATGCCGAACGTCACCGGCACCGCGGCCGAGGGCTACTGGCCGGCCTTCTGGATGCTGGGCGCCCCGTACCGCGGCAACTACCAGAACTGGCCCGGCGTGGGCGAGCTGGACATCATGGAGAACGTCCAGGGCCTCGACAAGGTCTGGGCGACGATGCACTGCGGCACCAACCCGGGCGGCCCCTGCAACGAGACCACCGGCATCGGCAACTCCACGGCCTGCCCCGGCACCACCTGCCAGTCGGGCTTCCACACCTACACGATGGAATGGGACCGCTCGGTGTCCCCCGAGGCGATCCGCTTCTCCGTCGACGGCGTCACCTACCACACCGTGACGGCCAGTCAGGTCGACGCGACCACCTGGGCCAACGCCACCCACCACGGCTTCTTCGTCATCCTGAACGTGGCGATGGGCGGCGCCTTCCCCGACGCCCTCGGCGGCGGCCTGGACAGCGCCACCGAATCGGGCCACCCGATGGTCGTCGACTATGTGCAGGTGCTCCAGGCGGCGGGCGGTGGGAGCGGTACCACCTCGCCCCCGACCGGCAGCCGCGACGCCTACTCCACGATCCAGGCCGAGTCCTACGACGGCCAGTCCGGCGTCTCGACGGAAACCACCACCGACACCGGCGGCGGCCAGGACATCGGCTACCTCGCCAACGGCGACTGGGCGCTCTACCAGGGCGTCACCTTCGGTTCCACGGCGGCGACCCAGTTCAGGGCGCGGGTCGCGAGCGGAGCGGCTTCAGGGATCAGCGGGCTGGTAGAAGTACGCCTGGACAGCCCCACGAGCACCCCGGTCGGCAGCTTCGCGGTGGCAAGCACCGGCGGCTGGCAGACCTGGACGACGGTTCCGGCGAACATCGGCTCCGTCACCGGCACGCACGACGTGTATCTCACCTTCTCCAGCGGGCAGCCGGCGGACTTCGTCAACGTCAACTGGTTCACGTTCGGTCACTGAGCCCGGCCCCGGGCCGGTGCCGGGCCCACCCGTCCTTCACGACCGGGCCCGGCACCGGCCGGTACGCGGACAAGCCCGTCCGTCCAGCGCCATATGACGGTACGTCACCAAGGCAGCGGCTGTCCGTCGCGGAAGAAGCCGCCCGTGGGGCCGTCGTCGGGGAGGGTCGCGGCCCACACGATTCCGGCGGCTCCGTCGGCGAGGGGCCGGCCGCCCGGACCGCCCATGTCGGTGGCGACCCAGCCGGGACAGACGGAGTTGACCAGCACACCGTCGGCGCGCAGTTCGCCCGCCAGCAACCGGGTGAGGGCGTTGAGCCCGGCCTTGGAGACCGCGTAGGCGGGCGTTCCACCCGTCATGCCGGCCAGCGATCCGCCCTCACTGGAGACGTTCACGACCCTCGGCCGACGGCTCGCCCGCAACAGCGGCAACACGGCCTGCGTCAGCCGCCACGGCCCGTACAGATTGGTCTCCATGGCCTCCCGTACGACGTCCAGATCGGCGCCGACAGCCCGTTGCCAGGTGTCGTACGTGATCGCCGCGTTGTTCACCAGCACGTCGAGCCCACCGAACCGCTCCCGCAGCACCCGGGCCGCCTCGGTGCTGTCGTCCGGGCTCGTCACGTCCAGCCGCAACGGATGCGCACCGCCGCCGAGCCCCGCGGCGGCCTTCTGCGCGGCCCGCCCGGACCGGGCGGTGACCAGTACCGCCCAGCCCAGGCCGATGAGTTGACGTGACACCTCGTGCCCGATGCCGCGGTTCGCCCCGGTCACCAATGCGATCACCGCACACCCCTTCACCGTCCGCCCGTACCAGGTACGAGCCTTGCAGAGAACGGCACCGGATCAGTGGCGCCCCGCCTCCGGCACGACGGTGAAGGCGCCGTCCGTGAGCACGGGCACGGCGACGGACACGTCCCGCTCGGTCGCGACCGGCGACCATCGACGGCCGGTTGCCGACCGTCGACCGCCTACCGTCAACTGCCGACCGTCGACCGTCGACCGTCGACCACCGACCATCCCCGACTCACCGCAACTCCGCCCGAAACCCCACCGGCGTGACCCCCGTATGCAAGTGGAAGAACTTCGAGAAGTTCGCCGGATCGGGGAACCCCACCGCCGCCCCGACCCGCCCGATCGGCAGATCCGTGTGGGCCAGCAGGCGTTTCGCCTCCAGGACGACCCGTTTGTCGATGAAGCCCTTGGGTGTCTCGCCGGTGGCGGCGCGGACCGCGCGGACGAGGGTGCGGCGGGAGTAGCCGAGGGCGTCGGCGTAGGCACTGACACTGTGCTGGGTGGCGAAGTCCCGTTCCACCGCGTCCCGGAAGAGGGTGAAGGTCGACTCGCTCCGCCGTCCGGCCTCCGCGGAACTGGTCGCCAGGTGGGCGAGGCGCAGCAGGAACGCGGTGAGGGAGTGCCGGAGCACGGCCGTGTGCAGGGCGGGAGGCAGCAACGCGCTGTCCTCGTACTCCCGTTGGAGGTGACCGAGGGCGGCGCGCAGGGAGGCGAGTTGCGGGCCCTCCGGGCGCAGCAGGGGCGGCAGGTCGTAGCGGTAGAGGCCGGTGGCCTCGACGGTGGCTCGGGGGAGGAAACCGGGCTGCATGGTCAGGACGGTGCCGCGGTACCCGCTCGACCGGGAGAAGCGGTGGACCTGGCCCGGCCGGATCCACAGCAGCTCACCGGCGGTCGCCTCGTACTCCGCGAAGTCGATCATGTGGTGCACGGGTCCGTCGTCGAACAGCATCACCACGTGGAAGTCGATGCGGTGGACGCGGTCCAGCGGGGTGTCGCCCGCGTGCCAGGTGCGGCCGGCGCCCATGGGGCCGACCCGCATGCCGACGCCGCCGAGGCTCAGCTCGACGGGGAAGGGGAGGGTTCTGATGCCGTCGTCGGCGGCGCCGCCCTGGGGTCGTATGTCCGCCATGTCCTTCTCGTGCCGTCCTGCCGCCGCTGTCGGTGTCCCACTTTCACCACAGGCTGACACAGGAAGACCTTTCCTCGTAAAAGTCAGACTTTTAAGTTTGAACGCGGTAGGACCCTCTCCCCTCTCCGATCGAGGATTTCTTGAAGATGAGCACGCATCCTCCGAACCGTTTCGAGTGGACCGACCTCGACCGGCGTGCCGTCGACACCGCCCGCCTTCTGGCGGCGGATGCCGTAGAGCGGGTGGGCAACGGCCACCCGGGCACCGCGATGAGCCTGGCGCCCGCCGCGTACACGATCTTTCAGAAGGTGATGCGTCACGATCCGGCGGACCCGGAGTGGACGGGCCGTGACCGCTTCGTCCTCTCCCCCGGCCACACCTCGCTGACGCTCTACACGCAACTGTTCCTCTCCGGCTACGAGCTGGACCTGGAGGACCTGAAGAGCTTCCGGACCAAGGGGTCGAAGACGCCGGGGCATCCCGAGTACGGGCACACGGCGGGCGTCGAGACGACCACGGGCCCGCTCGGCCAAGGGGTCGCCAACGCCGTCGGCATGGCGATGGCCGCCCGCTACGAGCGCGGCCTGTTCGATCCCGAGGCGCCCCCGGGCGAGTCCCCGTTCGACCACACCGTCTGGGCGATCGTCTCCGACGGCGACCTGGAGGAGGGGGTCTCCGCGGAGGCCTCGTCCCTCGCCGGGCACCAGAAGCTCGGCCACCTCGTCCTCCTCTACGACGACAACCACATCTCCATCGAGGGCGACACCGCGACCGCGTTCTCGGAGGACGTGCTGAAGCGGTACGAGGCCTACGGCTGGCACGTGCAGCGCGTCGAGCCCGCGGACAACGGCGACATCGACGTATACACCCTGTATACGGCCCTGAAGGCGGCGCGGGCCGAGACCGCCCGCCCCTCGATCGTCGCCCTGCGCACGATCATCGCCTGGCCCGCCCCGCACGCCCGGAACACCGAGGCCTCCCACGGTTCGGCGCTCGGCGCGGAGGAGGTCGCCGCCACCAAGCGCGTCCTCGGCTTCGACCCCGAGCGGTCCTTCCAGGTCGACGACGACGTCCTCGCCCACACCCGTGGCGCGCTCGACCGGGGCGCCGAGGCCCACGCCGCCTGGGACAAGCGGCTCGCCGAGTGGCGCGCCGACTCCCCCGAACGGGCCGCCCTGTTCGACCGGGTGGTGGCGGGACAGCTCCCCGACGGGTGGGAGGACGCGCTGCCGGTGTTCGAGCCCGGCAGGTCCGTCGCCACCCGCGCCGCCTCCGGCACGGTGCTCCAGTCCCTCGGCGCGGTGCTGCCCGAGCTCTGGGGCGGTTCCGCCGACCTGGCGGGCTCCAACAACACCACGATCGACGGGAGTTCCTCCTTCCTCCCGGAGGGCAATCCGCTGCCCGGGGCCGATCCCTACGGCCGCACGATCCACTTCGGCATCCGCGAGTTCTCGATGGCCGCGGAGATGAACGGCATCGCGCTGCACGGCAACACCCGCGTCTACGGCGGCACGTTCCTCGTGTTCTCCGACTACATGCGCAACGCCGTGCGGATGTCCGCGCTGATGCAGCTGCCGGTGACGTACGTGTGGACGCACGACTCCATCGGTCTCGGCGAGGACGGCCCCACGCACCAGCCCGTCGAGCACCTGGCCTCCCTGCGGGCCATCCCCGGGCTGAACGTGGTCCGGCCGGCCGACGCCAACGAGACCGCCGTCGCCTGGGCCGAGATACTCCGGCGGCACGCCACCCGCCCCGCCCCGCACGGGCTGGCGCTGACCCGGCAGGGGGTGCCGACGTACCCCCTCGACACCGATGCGGCCAAGGGCGGTTACGTCCTGCGCGAGTCGTCGACGGGGACCCCTGACGTCGTGCTCGTCGCCACCGGCTCGGAGGTGCGGCTCGCCGTCGCCGCGCGGGAGCGGCTGGAGGCCGAGGGGATCGGGACGCGGGTGGTGTCGATGCCGTCCGTGGAGTGGTTCGAGGAACAGCCGCGGGAGTACCGCGAGAGCGTGCTGCCGCCGGCCGTGAAGGCCCGGGTCGCGGTCGAGGCCGGGATCGGTCTGACCTGGTACCGGTACGTCGGGGATGCCGGCCGTGTCGTCTCCCTCGAGCACTTCGGCGCCTCCGCCGACGCCGACACCCTGTTCGCCGAGTACGGCTTCACCCCCGAGAACGTCGCCGCCGCAGCCCGGGAATCCCTTGCTGCCGCGCGTGGTTGATCCGAACGCCAGAAAGAAGATGATCACAGTGACCGAAGCGACCGCGCCCCCCGCGGAAGCCCTGAAGCGCCTGTCCGAAGCGGGCGTCTCCATCTGGCTGGACGACCTGTCGCGCAAGCGGATCCAGTCCGGCAATCTCGCCGACCTCGTCGCCACCCGGCACGTCGTCGGCGTCACCACCAACCCGTCCATCTTCCAGGCCGCCATCGGCTCCGGCGAGGGCTACGAGGAGCAGCTCGCCGAGCTGGCGGTGCGGGGTGTGACGGTCGACGAGGCCGTGCGGATGATGACGACGGCCGATGTGCGGGCCGCAGCCGATATCCTGCATTCCGTATACACAACTTCGCATGGTGTCGACGGTCGTGTGTCGATCGAGGTCGACCCCCGCCTCGCCCACGACACCGCGGCCACCGTCGCGGAGGCCAAGCAGCTCGCCTGGCTCGTCGACCGCCCCAACGTGATGATCAAGATCCCGGCGACGAAGGCCGGCCTTCCGGCGATCACCGAGGTCATCGGCGCCGGCATCAGCGTCAACGTCACGCTGATCTTCTCGCTGGAGCGCTACCGGGAGGTCATGGCCGCCTATCTGGCAGGCCTGGAGCAAGCGCTGTCCAACGGGGTGGACCTCTCCACCGTCCACTCCGTTGCCTCCTTCTTCGTCTCCCGTGTCGACGCCGAGATCGACAGGCGGCTGACGGCCGTCGGCACGGACGGCGCGCTCGCGCTGAAGGGGCGGGCGGCGCTCGCGAACGCACGGCTGGCCTACGCGGCGTACGAGGGTGTCTTCGCCGGTGAGCGCTGGGCCGCGCTGGCCGGGGCGGGGGCGAACCGGCAACGTCCCCTGTGGGCATCCACCGGTGTGAAGGATCCTGCATACAAGGACACGCTGTATGTGGACGACCTGGTCGCACCGGGCACCGTCAACACCATGCCGGAGGCCACCCTGGCCGCCGTCGCCGACCATGGCGCCGTCACCGGCGACACGGTGACCGGCGGCTACGAACGGGCCCGCGCCGACCTGGCCGCCGTAGCGGCACTCGGCATCTCGTACGACGAGGTCGTCACCCGTCTGGAGGAGGAGGGCGTCGCCAAGTTCGCGGCGGCGTGGGAGGACTTGCTGAACACGGTCACGAAGTCGCTGGAGAGCAAGGGAGCTGACGCGGAATGAGCACCATCCCTGTCTGGGACAACCCCCTGCGGGACCCCCGTGACCGGCGCCTGCCCCGTATCGCGGGCCCGTCGGGCCTGGTGATCTTCGGGGTGACGGGCGACCTGTCCCGCAAGAAACTGATGCCGGCCGTGTACGACCTCGCCAACCGCGGGCTGCTGCCGCCGGGCTTCTCGCTCGTCGGGTTCGCCCGCCGGGACTGGGCGGACCAGGACTTCGCGCAGGTCGTGCACGACGCCGTGCGGGAGCACGCGCGGACCCCGTTCCGCGAGGAGGTCTGGCAGCAGCTCGCCGAGGGCATGCGGTTCGTGCCGGGCGACTTCGACGACGACACGGCGTTCAAGCAGCTCAAGACGGCCGTCGATGAGCTGGACGCCTCGCGCGGCACGGGCGGCAACTTCGCCTTCTACCTCTCGGTGCCGCCGAAGTTCTTCCCCAAGGTCGTCGAGCAGCTGAAGAAGCACGGGCTGGCGAAGGCTCCGCAGGGGTCCTGGCGGCGCGCGGTCATCGAAAAGCCGTTCGGTCACAATCTGGCCAGCGCCCGCGAGCTGAACGCGGTCGTGCACGACGTGTTCGAGCCGGACCAGGTGTTCCGCATCGACCACTACCTGGGCAAGGAGACCGTCCAGAACATCCTGGCGCTGCGCTTCGCCAACACCATGTTCGAACCGATCTGGAACCGGTCGTTCGTCGACCATGTGCAGATCACCATGGCCGAGGACATCGGGATCGGCGGCCGCGCCGGCTACTACGACGGCATCGGCTCGGCCCGCGACGTCATCCAGAACCACCTGCTCCAGCTGATGGCGCTCACGGCGATGGAGGAGCCCGCCTCCTTCGACGCGTCCTCGCTGCTCACCGAGAAGCTCAAGGTGCTCAGGGCGGTGAAGCTCCCGGAGGACCTCGGGAACCACACCGTGCGGGCGCAGTACGCGGCCGCCTGGCAGGGCGGCGAGAAGGTGCGCGGATACCTGGAGGAGGAGGGCATCGACCCGGCCTCGACGACGGACACGTACGCCGCTGTGAAGCTGAACGTCGACAACCGGCGCTGGGCGGGCGTCCCGTTCTACCTGCGCACCGGCAAGCGGCTCGGCCGCCGGGTCACCGAGATCGCGGTCGTCTTCCAGTCGGCGCCCCACTCCCCCTTCGACTCCAGCGCGACGGAGGAGCTCGGCAAGAACGCGATCGTCATCCGGGTCCAGCCCGACGAGGGCATCACGGTCCGTTTCGGCTCGAAGGTGCCGGGCACCTCGATGGAGATCCGGGACGTGACAATGGACTTCGCCTACGGCGAGTCCTTCACGGAGTCCAGCCCGGAGGCGTACGAGCGCCTCATCCTGGACGTACTGCTCGGCGATGCCAATCTTTTCCCGCGCCACCAGGAAGTGGAAGAGTCCTGGAAGATCCTCGACCCGATCGAGGAGCACTGGGCGGCCCACGGAAGGCCCGCGCAGTACCCCTCGGGCAGCTGGGGACCCGAGGAAGCCGACGAGATGCTCGCACGAGACGGACGGAGCTGGCGCAGGCCATGAAGATCGACCTGACCGACACCACGGCAAGCAAGATCAACAAGGCGCTGGTGCAGGGGCGCCGCGCCATCGGCACACCCGCCGTGGGCATGGTCCTGACGATGGTGATCGTCACGGACGAGGAGAACGCCTACGACGCGATCAAGGCGGCCGAGGAGGCCTCGCACGAGCACCCCTCGCGCACCCTGGTCGTCATCAAGCGGCACGCCCGCACCCCGCGGGAGCGCACCGGGTCGCGGCTGGACGCGGAGGTCCGCGTCGGCTCCGAGGCCGGCACCGGCGAGACCGTGATCCTCAGGACCTACGGCGAGGTGTCCGACCACGCCGACTCGGTGGTCCTGCCGCTGCTGCTGCCGGACGCGCCGGTCGTCGTCTGGTGGCCGGTGGACGCGCCCGAATACCCCGCGAAGGACCCGCTGGGCGCGCTCGCACAGCGGCGGATCACCGACCTGTATGCAGTCGAGAACCCACTGCAGACGATGGAGACCCGCAAGCGTTCCTACGCACCCGGTGACACCGACCTCGCGTGGACCCGGCTGACGCCGTGGCGTTCGATGCTGGCGGCGGCCCTGGACCAGGCCCGGGTGCCCATCGTGTCCGGGGCGGTGGAGGCCGAGGCGGAGAACCCGGCCGCCGAGCTGCTCGCCCGCTGGCTGGAGGCCCGGCTGGGGGTCCGGATCGACCGGGTCGTGACCGCCGGACCGGTCGTCACGGCCGTACGGCTGGGCACCGAGGGCGGCGAGATCGTCATCGACCGCCCCGAGGGCCCCCTCGCCACGCTCACCCTGCCGGGCCAGCCCTCGCGCACCCTCGCGCTGAAGGTCCGCACCACCTCCGAACTGATCGCCGAGGAGCTCAGGCGCCTCGACGCGGACGAGATGTACGCCATCGCCCTCAGGGGCGAGGGCACCAAGGAGAACGCCTCCCATGTCTGACTCACCCCAGCTGTCGGAGCGGCCCGAGTGGGCCGCCCTGGCGGACCACCGCGCGCAGGGAACCCCGGGACTGCGTGAGCTGTTCGCGACGGATCCCGGGCGCGCGGAGCGGTACGTGGTGCGCGTCGGCGACCTGCGCATCGACTACTCCAAGAACCTGGTCACCGACGAGACGCTGAGGCTGCTGCGGGAGCTGGCCGAGGCCGCGGACGTGTCCGGGCTGCGGGACGCCATGTTCCGCGGCGAGAGGATCAACACCACCGAGGACCGCGCGGTCCTGCACACCGCGCTGCGCGCCCCGGCCGACGCGGTGATCGAGGTCGACGGGGAGAACGTCGTGCCCCGGGTGCACGCCGTGCTCGCGAAGATGGGCGACTTCGCCGACCGGGTCCGCTCCGGGGCGTGGACCGGCCACACCGGCCGGCGCATCCGCAACGTCGTCAACATCGGCATCGGCGGCTCGGACCTGGGCCCGGCCATGGCGTACGAGGCGCTACGGGCTTACACGGCACGGGACTTGACGTTCCGTTTCGTGTCGAACGTCGACGGCGCCGACCTGCACGAGGCCACCCGCGACCTGGACCCGGCCGAGACGCTGTTCATCGTCGCGTCCAAGACGTTCACCACGATCGAGACGATCACCAACGCCACCTCGGCCCGCGGCTGGCTCCTCGACGGCCTCGGCGGCGACGAGAAGGCGGTGGCCCGGCACTTCGTCGCCCTGTCGACGAACGCCGAGAAGGTCGCGGACTTCGGCATCGACACGGCG
>NZ_KQ949027.1:457980-614500 GCF_001514285.1 Streptomyces sp. DSM 15324 | reverse complement strand
GCGGGCTTTTTCTGTGTTTAGGTACCGTCAATCGCATGAATGACATTGTGGTGCGGGGTATACGGACCGACGAATGGCGTCCGGTGAAGGCGTTGCGACTGGAAGCGCTCCAGGATTCCGATGCGGCGATCGCCTTTCTTGAGACCTACGAGGACGCCGCGGCGCGGCCGGACTCCTTCTGGCATGGGCGGGCCCTCGGGGCCGGGGCAGAGGACGGCGGTGTGCGCCAGTTCGTCGCCGAGGCGGCCGATGGGGAGTGGGTCGGGACCGTCACCGTGCTGGTGGAGGAGGCCGGCAGCGTCGACTGGGCCGGGCAGCCCGTCGAGCGGCGGCAGGGGCATGTGGTGGGCGTGTACGTGCGGCCTGAGTGGCGGGGCGTGGGGGTGATCCAGGCGTTGTTCGAGGCCGGGGTGGCGTGGGCGTGGGGGGTCGGAGTGGAGCGGGTGCGGTTGCTGGTGCACCAGAAGAATCTGCGGGCGCAGCAGGCCTATCGGAAGGCGGGCTTCGCACCGAGCGGGGTCACGGTGCCCGTAGGGGAGGGAATCGGGGATCTCTCGGGGGAGATCGAGATCGAGTTCGTGCGCGAGCGCGGGTAGGACTTCCTCAGACCGGTAGTTCGTGGTGGGGCCAGCGGGCCCTGGCCTGTTCGCGGGAGCGCAGCAGGGCCAGGGTGGGCAGGCCGCGGTCCGCACCGGTTGCCAGAAGGTCCGGGAGTTGGGGGAGAGGTGCTACGGCGGCGATATCGTCCAGGATCAGGGTCAGTGGTGGGTCGAGGCGACCGGAGGATGACCGTTCGGCCATGCGCCGGCCGCGCTCGACCACGCTGGAGACGAGGGCCGTAAGGAGAGGCATGGCGCCTGGGTTTGTCCTGGGGTCCTCGAGGGATTCGCCGACCACGTAAAGCGTTCCCCCTTCTTCCACGAAGGAATCCAAGGCGAGGGCATCATTTCGGTGAGGAGTGCATGCTTCGCGGATGTTGATCGTGGAAAGGGCGGCGAGGGCGCGGGAGGCGAGCTCGTGGGCGATGTCGCGGCGCTCGGGGTGGGCGGTGAGGGCGGCTTCCAGTTCGCCGGCCGAGCCCGGGGCGGCCTTCGGGTTGGTGCGGAGGGTGCGGACCGCGTCCTGGATTCCGGTGCCCTGGGACCAGCGGTGGACGTGGCGGATGGTGCGGCCGTCGATGGCGGCGGCGTGGAGGTAGCTGCGGAGGAGGGTTGCGGCGGTGTCGGTGACGGCTTGGTCGAGGCGAGCCGTGGGGCGTACGGGGGTGAGGAGGGCGGTGGCTCGGAGGGCCGCCGTCGCCTTGTCCTCGCAGCCGGTGGTGGGGGACCAGTGGAGGCGGGCGGGGGTGTCGCAGAGGTGAGTCGGGTCGTAGAGGTGGACCGGTCCCAGTTTGGCCCGGGCGTCCTTGGTCTCCTGCCAGAGGGAGGGGTTGGAGGTGAGGACGAGGGCCGCGCCCTCGGCGTCTCGGAGGGCCTGGGCGGCGGCGGCCTTGCGGGTGTCCGGTGGCGCGCAGAGGACGCCGCCTTCGGCGCGGGTGCTTCCCCCGCCGCCCGCCGACCCTTCATCCGGCGATGGGGAGGCCGACGTCGAGGGCGTCCCCACAGCCGGAGCGTCGGGGAGCTGTGGCTGGATGCGAGGCGGTTCCTCCGTCGGAACGGCTTCTTCGCGCGGTACCGGCACCTCGTGCCGCTGTGGGCCGCCGGCGGCTCGTCTGCGGGCCCGCACGGTCCGCCATCTGGCCACCGTCCCTATGGCGAACACCGTGAGGACGAAGAGGATCATCAGCTGGCCGATGAGGAGGCCCCAGAAGAGGCCGTAGCCGGAGAGGGCGGTGGGGGTGGCGTCGGGCCAGGCGCCGGGGATGTCGTGGGGCTGGGCGATGAGGTGGCGCATGGCCAGGGGGGTGCGGGTGAAGGTGACGCCCTTGGGCCAGGAGCCGTGGGTGAAGAGGGCGGCCAGGCCCGTGGCCGTCCAGACCAGGAGGGTCATGCCGAGGAGGAAGGCCAGCAGGCCCACCAGGAGGCCGTCGGGGATGCCGCCGGCCTGGCCGCCTTCGCGGCCGGGGGCGCGCTCGTCACCGGGTCTCATGGCACCCCCTTGCCGCTAGGCCACCGTCGACTCGGACGAGTCGTCCAAGTCGGCCAGGTGCTGTTCCATGAAGGCTGCCGCCCGGCGTTCCTGTTCGAGTTCGGCGGCGTGCAGGGCGTCCTCGGAGGTCAGGTGGTCCGTGGAGGACTCCGTCATGGCCCGGTCGGTGAAGACCAGGGGGCGTTCCGTCTCCGTGACCAGGTGTTTGACCACCTGGACGTTGCCGTTGACGTCCCAGACCGCGATACCGGGGGTGAGGGTGGGGATGATCTCCACCGCCCAGCGGGGGAGGCCCAGGACCCGGCCGGTGGCCCTCGCCTCGTCCGCTTTCTGGGCGTAGATCGTCCTCGTCGAGGCCATCTTGAGGATCGCCGCGGCTTCCTTCGCCGCCGCGCCGTCCACCACGTCGGACAGATGGTGGACCACCGCGACGAAGGACAGGCCGAGACGGCGGCCGAACTTCAGCAGGCGCTGGAAGAGCTGGGCCACGAAGGGGCTGTTGATGATGTGCCAGGCCTCCTCGACCAGGAAGATGCGCTTCTTCCGGTCGGGGCGGATCCAGGTGTGTTCCAGCCAGACGCCGACGATCGCCATGAGGATCGGCATGGCGATGGAGTTGCGGTCGATGTGGGAGAGGTCGAAGACGATCAGGGGGGCGTCCAGGTCGATGCCCACCGTCGTCGGGCCGTCGAACATGCCGCGCAGGTCGCCGTCGACCAGGCGGTCCAGGACCAGGGCGACGTCCAGGCCCCAGGCGCGGACGTCGTCTATGGCGACGTTCATCGCCTCCGCCGACTCCGGTTCGGGGTGGCGGAGTTGTTCGACGATGTCGGTGAGGACCGGCTGGCGTTCGACGATCGTCTCGTTGACGTAGGCGTGGGCGACCTTGAGGGCGAAGCCGGAGCGTTCGTCCAGGCCGTGGCCCATGGCCACCTCGATGATCGTGCGGAGCAGGGCCAGCTGGCCCGTCGTCGTGATCGAGGGGTCGAGGGGGTTCAGCCGGATGCCGTCGTTGAGGGCGGCCGTCGGGTCCAGGCGGATGGGGGTTATGCCGAGGGCCTGGGCGATGAGGTTCCATTCGCCGACGCCGTCCTCGCCCTGGGCGTCCAGGACGACGACCTGGCGGTCGCGGAAGCGGAGCTGGCGCAGGACGTAGGTCTTCTCCAGCGCCGACTTGCCGTTGCCGGACTCGCCGAGGACCAGCCAGTGCGGGGCGGGGAGCTGCTGGCCGTACAGCTGGAAGGGGTCGTAGATGTAGCCCTTCCCGGAGTAGACCTCGCGGCCGATGATGACGCCGGAGTCGCCGAGGCCGGGGGCGGCCGTGGGGAGGTAGACCGCCTGGGCCTGGCCGGTGGAGGTGCGGACGGGCAGGCGGGTGGTCTCGACCTTGCCGAAGAGGAAGGACGTGAAGGCGTCGGTGAGGACGGACAGCGGGTCCCGCATGTGAAGCCCCTACCTTCGGATGCCGGTGGCGAACGGGAGCGTGTTCACGAACGCGCGGTGGTGCTCGCGGTCGCACCACTCCAGCTTCAGGTACGACTTGCCTGCGGACGCCCTTATCGTGCGCTTGTCGCGGGCCAGGGCCTCGGGGGTCCGGGAGGAGACGGTGATGTAGCCGACCAGGTTGACGCCTGCGGCGCCGGAGGCCAGGTCCTCGCCCCGCTGGTCGAGACGGGAGTGGGCGGCGACGTCACGGGGGTCGACGGTGCGGTTCATCTTGGCGGCCCGGCTGGCCTCGGCCTCGTCGTTCGTCTTCTCGGTGAGCATGCGCTCGATGGCGATCTCGGTGGGTTCGAGGTCCATCGTGACGGCGACGGTGCGGATGACGTCCGGGGTGTGGACCAGGAGCGGTGCCAGGAAGTTGACGCCGACGGGGGTCATCGGCCATTCCTTCACCCAGGCGGTGGCGTGGCACCAGGGGGCGCGGGTGGTCGATTCGCGGGTCTTGGCCTGGAGGAACGTGGGTTCCATGGCGTCGAGCTCGGCCGGCCAGGCGTTGCGCCGGGTCATCGCCTGGATGTGGTCGATGGGGTGGTCCGGGTCGTACATGGAGTGGACGAGGGAGGACAGCCGGCCCTGGCCCAGGGGCTGGCGGACGCGGATGTCCGCCTCCTGGAGGCGGGAGCAGATATCGGTCAGTTCGCGGGCCATGACGACGGCGAGGCCGGCGTCGCGGTCCAGTTTGCGGCCGGACTGGGGGCGGGCGGCGCGGGCCATGGCGTGGGCCTCGGCGGCCAGCTCGCGGGTGTAGTGCATACAGGCGACGAGGTAGGCGCGGTGCTGCTCGCTGCTGGTGGAGACCATGGACTGGAGCTGGTCGTAGGACTGGGCCAGCCAGCCCGGTGCCTTGTCGTCGCCGCGCTGGGCGACGTCCTTGGCGTGGGCGTCGGGGTCGGCGGGGAGGGTGCGGGCGAGCATCTGCAGGCGGGTGACGAAGCCGTCGCCGTTGGCCACGTGCTTGAGGAGGGTGCCGAAGCGGTCGACGAGGGCTTCCTGGTCCTCGCTGTCGCGCAGGCCGACGCCGGGGCCCTCGATCTCGATGGCGGCGGTGACGGTACGCCGGTCGGCGTGCAGGAGTACGGCGATCTCGTCGGGGCCGAAGGGGGCGGCGAGCCAGTTGATGCGGCCGATGCCCGGGGGCGGGCCGACCTCGACCTCCTGGCCGTCGATGCGGGTGCCGGCCTCCATGGCGCCGGAGCGGTAGGTCGTGCCCTGGCGGAGGGTGCGCTTGTAGCTGCGGTTGATCTCGAACCACTTGTAGAAGGTGCGGTGCTTGTACGGCACGTAGACCGCGGCGAGCGCGATCATCGGGAAGCCGGTGAGCAGCACGATGCGCAGGGGGAGGAGGGGGACGAGGAGGCCGCACATCATGCCGAGGAACGCGCCGATGACGATGAGCGCGATCTCGCCGGTTTCGCGGTTGCGGCCGACGATGGCGTTCGGCCGGGCGCGGCCGATCAGATATGTGCGGCGGGGCGAGACCACGTGGGACACGTGGGCCAGATGGGAATCCGTCGTCAACGCCCTTCACCTCCCGTGCGGTTGTTGCGGGTGTTGCCTGCGTGCGGGGTGTTCACCGCGCTGCTGGAGCGGGGCGCGGGTGCGGCGGAGGGGACAGATCCGCCGCCTCCGTTCGAGGGACGTGAGCTGTGTGCGGCGACGCCGCCCGAGGCGGGGTTCGAGGGGCGGGGGCCGGAGGAGGGCTGGCCGCCTGCGCCGTTGTTGTCGGCGCGGGTGCTGTGGGTCTTGATGCCCTGGGCGACGAGGGTCGCGGGGGAGCTGATGACGGCGGCGGCCTTGCCCTCGGCGCCCTGCATGATCCGGTTGCTGCGGGAGTTCGCGATCTCGTCGCCGAAGCCGGGGACGAAGCGGTAGATCATCGCGCTGGCGAAGATGGCGAGCAGGATGATGGCGAGGCCGGAGACGACGGCGGAGAAGGCGTTGGGGCCGTCGTCGGAGGAGAGGGCGCCGGCGAGGCCGAGGACTATCACGATGACCGGTTTGACCAGGATGACGGCGATCATGATGCCGGCCCAGCGGCGGACGTGGCTCCAGAGGTTCTTGTCGACGAGGCCGGCGTAGACGACGGTGCCGAGGAGGGCGCCGACGTAGAGGAGGGCGGCCCGGATGACGAGCTCCAGCCAGAGGACGCCGGCGGCGAGGATGGAGACGAGGGAGACGACGATCAGCATGATCGGGCCGCCGCCGATGTTCTCGCCCTTGGCGAGGGCGGCGGAGAAGGTGCCGAAGAAGGTGTCGGTCTGGTCGCCGGTGGTCTTCGCGAGGACTTCGGTGATGCCGTCCGTGGCGGAGACGACGGTGTAGAGGATCAGGGGGGTGAAGGCGGACGCGAGGACGGTGAGCCAGAGGAAGCCGACGGCTTCGCCGATGGCGGTGGTGAGGGGGACGCCGCGGACGGCTCGCTTGGCGACGGCCAGGAGCCACAGGACGAGGGTGAGGACGGTGGAGGCGGCGAAGACGACGGCGTACTGCTGGAGGAATCTGGTGTTGGTGAAGTCGACGTTCGCGGTCTCCTTCACGGCTTCGCTGAGCTTGTCGACGGTCCAGGAGGCGGCGTCGGCACAGCCCTTGGCGAGGGAGGAGAGGGGGTCGAGGGTGTCGGAGACGCCGGGGTTGGTGGTGGTGCCGGTGGAGGTGTTGCCGCGTTCGCAGTACTTCTTGGCTTCGCCGGGGATGAGGCTGCAGTCGAGGGAGCCGCTGGGGGAGGGGGATGCCGAGCCCGACGGGGTGGGTGAGGGGTCGGGTGTGGGGGCCGCGAAGGCGCGGCCGGCCAGCAGGACGACGCTCGTCTGAACGGCCGTCACGACTCCGGTGAGCCTGAGCAGGCGGTGCGGGTTACCGGGCATAAGTGAACCCTCCGTACTCCTCGATGGCCTTGCTGATCTCGTCGGAGGCGGCGGCCTGATCGTCGCCGGGGACCGGGGCGGGGCCGTCCTTCTGGCTGTCGGTGCTGATCTTCCAGTCGCCGTCGGTCCAGGTCAGGTCGAAGGTCCAGGTCTTCCACGACGAGGTGACGGGGTCGGTCGAGTCCGTGCCGGACATGCCGATGAGGCCCAGGTACCAGACAGCGACCTGGGTGGTGGTGTCCGCGTATTTCCCGACCGTCGTGCCGACGGGGATCACGCGGGAGACGAAGGTGTTGCCCTTGGGTGCGTTGCCGTCCGCGTCGAGGCCCATCTTGGCGAGGAAGTCCGCCGAGTAGGCCTGGTCCATGGCGCCCTGCAGCCTGGCCGCGGCGTCCTTGGTGTAGACGGTGTCGACGAGGGTGTGTCTGCTGTTCTTCTGGAACATGCCGGTCGAGCCGAGGGCCACCGCGTAGTTGGCGGCGGCGGACTGGGCGCCCTGCGCGGTGTGCGCGAAGCCCGAAGGGATTCCGCCCGTCTTCGTGTCCACCGGCTTCGTCCCGCTCGCCGCGGTGGACGTCGTCTTCGGCTTGTTCGTGTCGGGGGTGGTTTCCGAGGTGGTGGAGTCGTCGCCGCCTCGGTTCGCGAAGGCGATGGCCGCGATGAGGAGGACGACGACGCCGACCACCGTGACCAGGCTGCGGGAGGAGGAGCGGGCGGGGCGGCGGGCGCCGCCGTAGGGGTCGGCCTCGGGGAGGCGGACGCGGGTGCCCGAGGGCTCGCCGTAGTCGTGTTCGTCGCCGGGAGTCATGTCGCGTTCGCCCCCTCGTTGCCGTACCGAAAAGCGTAGAAGTACGACGGTAGCCGTGCTGGTTCCCGCGCGGGCGCGGTGTGGTGACTCGACATCAGGGAAACGCAACCTCAGCCGGTGGGCACGACGGGTGGGTGGGGGAGGAGGGACGCCGGCGGGCGGCTATACGGCCATGCCGTACACGATGGTGAACAGGGTGCCGAGGGAGCCGATGATGAAGACGCCGGTGAGTCCGGCGATGATGAGGCCCTTGCCCTGTTCCGCACTGAAGGTGTCCCTCAGGGCCGTGGCGCCGATGCGCTGTTTGGCCGCACCCCACACGGCGATGCCGAGGCAGAGGAGGATGGCCACCGCCATCACGACCTCGATCATCACCTTCGCCTCGTTGCCCAGGCTGCCGAAGGGCCCCCAGTCCGGAGCGATTCCGCCGATGATGGTGTTGATGTCGCCCTTGTCGGCCGCGAACAGCATGTAAGTCACCGCCCCTGGTGGGTAGTTCCGCGTGGCCCCTGCCGAGTGCAGAGGTCAGGCCTCATTGTCGCCGACGATGCCGCAGTCGTATGTCGACTTGGCGTCATTGGCGGGTGGGATTCGTATGAATGGTGGGTATCGTCACTCTGTGTATCACGGGAGGTCACGCCGGGCAATGAGGCCGGAACGGAACCTGGGTGTGGTTCCGTCGTTGACCCACTTCGCGGCTCCGTACCGTTTCTGACGGCTGGTCGGGTGAGTGCACGTTTCGATGGTCTCATGTCCGCGTGGAACGCACGGCGAACAGGCCGCGGCTGGTTGCCGCGGCCCGTTCGCCCTTGCCGCCGTGGCCCCCACGGTCCACTGCGGTCGTTCTGGGGTGGTGAGGGGATGTCAGCCGGTGAAGGCGTCGGTTCCCTCGGGGGTGCCCACGCCGGTGGGGCCGTCGTAGCCCGTCCTGGCGGTGCACAGGTAGCCGGCGCTGGAGGAGCAGGTGCCGTTGCTGCCGCTGGTGACGTCGTTCAGGGACGAGGTGCCGAGGTGGGCGTAGGGGTACGAGGCCGGGTAGTCGCCGCTGCCGGGGGTGCCGGCGAGGGCGTAGACCGCGGCGATGATGGGCGCGGAGGCGCTGGTGCCGCCGAAGGTGTACCAGCCGGCGGTGACGCCGTAGGAGTCGTAGACCGAGACGCCGGTGGCGGGGTCGGCGACGGCGGAGACGTCGGAGACGGTGCGCTTGGCGCAGCCGGTGTCGGTCTGCCAGCCGGGCTTGGCGTCGTAGGAGGAGCAGCCGGAGCCGGTGCCCTCGGTGGAGCTGGTGTTCCAGACCTTCTCGGTCCAGCCGCGGGTGGTGGAGGACGAGGTCGACAGGGCGGTGCCGCCCACCGACGTCACGTACTTGGACGCGGCGGGGTACTCGGCGCCGTAGCCCTCGTCGCCCGCGCTGACGGTGATGGCGACGCCCGCGTGGTTGAAGTAGGAGGAGTCGTAGGAGGTGTCCGAGGAGGACTCGGAGCCGCCGTAGCTGTTGGAGACGTATTTCGCGCCGAGGGTGACGGCCCGGTTCACCGCGGTGCCGAGGTTGGCCATGGTGGCGGATTTGGCCTCGACCAGCAGGATGTCGCACTGGGGGCAGACCGCGCTGGCCATGTCGAGGTCGAGGGAGATCTCCTCGGCCCAGCCGCTGTCGGCGGAGGGGAGCGAGGTGGTGGAGCCGGTCTGGCCGACCTTCTTGAAGCAGCCGTTGGCGGTGGTGCAGGCGGGGAGTCCGTAATGGCTGCGGTACTTGGCGAGGTCGGCCTCGGCGTTGGGGTCGTCGTACGCGTCGACGATCGCGAGGGTCTCGCCGTCGCCGTTGCTGGCGGCGGCGTCGGTCAGGCCGTAGGCGTCCTGGAGGTCGGAGGGGCCGTAGCCGGTGGGGTCGGCGGCGGCGGCCTTGGGGGTGACCTGTGCGGTGTCGCCGGTCCGCCGGGCCTGCGCCTTCTGGAAGGCGGTGGTGCCGCCGGTGACGCGGAAGGAGTGGCAGGTGAGTTCGCCCGCGTGCTTGGGGGTGGCGCAGGGGGTGGCCGCCCAGGTGACCTTCGAGGGCTTGGCGGGGGAGGTGGTGGGGGCCGCGTCGGCGTGGGCCGCGGTGCCCAGGCCGGTGAGCACGAGGGCCGCGGTGCCGAGGAGGGAGGCGCCGGCGCGGCGCCATCTGCCGGGGGAGGCAGGGAGGGTGGGGGAAGTCGTCGTACGCAACGGACAGCTCCTGATGGTGGGTGACAGGGGCGGTGCGGGTGGGGGGTGATGCGTGGCCGTCGGTACGCGGTCCCCGGCGGCGGGCGGCGGCCCGCGACGACTGTGCGCTTGTTGAGTACGCGACAACAAGGAGCGTTGCGGAGTTCTGACTTCCGCCTTACTCGCGGGGGTGGGGGGATTGCCCGCCGATGGGGGGAGGATGGGTGGCGGGTGGCCGGTCCTTGACCCCGCTCACAGGCGGGCCACAGGGGTGCCGGGGCGGGCGGTCAGTGGCGGATCAGGCCGTGCAGGGTGTGGTGGACCAGATCGGCGACGCCCGCGAGGACCTCCTCGGGGGTGAGCATCTCGTTCGCGGCGAACGAGGCGTACCCGTGCAGGGTGGAGCCAAGGAACAGGGTCAGCCGGGCCGGTTCGCCCTCGACGATCTCGCCGCGCCGCTGCCCGTCGGCGATCAGCCGCTCCAGGCTGCCCACCGTGCGGTCGATCGCGGCGGCCATCCGGTCGGCGACGTCCGGGGTGGTGGGGGCGTGCTTGCGGGCGTACATCAGTTCCAGCAGCGCGGCGTTGTCGAGGGCGAAGCCCAGGTAGGCGCGGGCGAGCGTGGTGAGCCGCGGTTCGAGGGGGAGGTCCGGCGCGTCGGCGGCCTCCAGGGTCTCGGCCATGCGGTCGAAACCGGTGAGGGCGAGCGCGTCGAGCAGGGACTGCTTGTCCTTGAAGTGCCGGCCGGGCGCGGCGTGGCTCACGCCGATCTCGCGGGCGAGTTCGCGCAGGGAGAGGGCGGTGGCGCCCTTGTCGCGCAGGGTGCGCTCGGCGGTGGCGAGGAGGGCGGAGCGGAGGTCGCCGTGGTGGTAGGGGCGGCTCTCGGTGGGCGACGACGGCATGCGGACCATCGTATCCCGGTGTTGACGGCGTCAGCATTGTTGTCGCTGTCATCTTTGTTGACGTCGCCATCTTTGTTGTCGTTGACATCATTGTTGTCGGCGTCTACTTTGGCGGTATGGCAGCTGAGAAGAAGGCATGGAGTGCCGCGGACCTCCCCGACCTCACCGGACGCACGGTGATCGTCACGGGCGCCAACAGCGGCATCGGGTTCACCGCGACGCAGGCGCTGGCGGGGGCGGGGGCGCATGTCGTCCTCGCGGTACGGGACCCCGAGCGCGGGCGGGCCGCCGCCGCGCGGGTGAGCGGCGGCACCGAGGTGCGGCGGCTGGACCTCGCCGATCTGTCGTCCGTGCGGCAGTTCGCGGCGGACTGGGCCGGGGCCCCGCTGCACACCCTCATCAACAACGCCGGCGTGATGATGGTGCCCCGGGAGTCCACCGCGGACGGCTTCGAGCGGCAGTTCGGCACGAACCACCTGGGCCACTTCGCCCTCACCAACCTGCTGCTGCCGGCCGTCACCGACCGGGTCGTCACCGTCGCCTCGGGCGCGCACCGATGGGGCGGCGCGGTGATCCACTTCGACGATCCGAACCTCAGGGCCGGCTACACCCCGCAGCGCGCCTACGCCCAGTCCAAGCTGGCGAACCTGTTGTTCACGCTGGAGCTCCAGCGCCGGCTCGCCGCGTCCGGCTCGGCCGTACGGGCCCTGGCCGCGCACCCCGGATACTCCGCGACCAATCTCCAGAGCCACGCGGCCAGTCCGCTCGCCCGGGTCCTCATGCGCGTGGGCAACGCGCTGTTCGCCCAGGACGACCGCGCGGGCGCGCTGCCCACCCTGTACGCCGCCACCCAGGACCTGCCCGGCGGGAGCTACGTCGGGCCGGACGGCGTGGCCGAGATGCGCGGGGCGCCCACGCTGGTGGGACGCTCGGCGGCGGCGAGCGACGCGGAGGCGGCGCGCCGGCTGTGGACCCTGTCGGAGGAGCTGACGGGCGTGCGGTCGGGGGTCGGCGTGGGGTGAGCGCCCAAGGCCCCGGCCGCGCTCAGCGAGGGCCGAGGGTCCACACCGAGAGGGTGCGGTGGTCCTCGCTGTACGTGTACCAGTGGCCGGGGCCCAGGCCGGCCGGGGAGCTGGTGACCGGGGCCGGGTAGACGAGCGGCTCGGGGCGGGGCGTGTCCCGGGTCACCAGCCAGTGCCGGCCCTCGCCCCACTCCTCGTCCTGCCACACGGTCCCGGCGACCATCGTCGCGTCGTCGACGAAACCGCCGGCCCAGTCCCAGGCGGGCCACACCTCGTCGTCGCCCGGACCGGCGTCCGGGTGCCGGGGCACGCGCTCCTCCACGTCCCACTCCCCGACCTGCGTCCCGGCCGCCGTGTCGTACAGCGCGAGCGTGTCCTGGTCGTGCGAGACGGTCATGAAGTGCGCGCCGGACGGGCTCACGTCCAGCAGGGCCAGGTCCAGTCCCTCGAAGTACTCCACCGCCAGCCGCTCACCGTCCCAGCGGCCCCAGCGCATCGGCGCGCCGTCCTGGCCCTCGCCGATGCTCAGGCCCATCCGGCAGGGGTCCGGGTGCGGGACGTGGTCGCTGCCCGCGGCGGCCGACCGTGCGTCCACCCGGGCCAGCACCCGGCCGTCCTCGGGGGTGAGCAGCAGCCACTCGTCCACAGGCTGTGCATCCCGCTCGCCGCCCTCGGCCAGCGGGCCGCGTATGTGGGCCCACAGCAGCGAGCCGTCCACGGAGAAGCCGGCGGAACCGCCCTCGGGGTACCGGTGCCGGCGGTCGGTCGCGTACTCCTCGAACGAGCCGTGCGCCTCGGGGCAGCCCCAGCAGCCGTGCCGTATCTCCCACAGCGTGGCCCCGCCCGGGTCCACCGCGCGCAGGGCGTGCGTGCCCGCGAAGACGACGACGTCGGCGTCGGGGGAGACGGCACAGGTGCCGAAGCGGTGGGTCCACGGAGCCGGGATGCGTATGCGCTCCACCGGCCGGAACGCGTCGTCCAGCGGCTGTACGACCACCTCGTGGTCACCGCGCTGCACGAGCGCCGTACGCCCGCCGCGCAGCCGGAGCACCGTCGCGGGGGTGACATCGGGGCCGGGGAGCGGCGCGTCGAGCGTGGCGACGAGCCGGGCGGTGCGGGTCATGGCTCGAACCGTACGACACCCCACTGACAACGCCCCTCCCGTCACCCGCCGAGCTCGACGCCCTCCACGAAGTGGTCGAACTCCCCCGCGCGGACACCGAGGACGAAGGCGTCCCACTTGCGGCGGTTGGTGGTGACCACGTTGTCCGGGGCGGTGGTCTCGCGGAGGTAGACCGGGGCCTCGCCGTCGTCGTCCCCGTCCCCCTCGCCGAAGGCGATCTCGATCCACGGTCCGGGGCCGGTCGCCTCCGGCGGGGCGGCGCGCACCCAGGTGAGGCCGGCGGGGATGTCGGGGGATGCGGTCATGGGGGTGTTTCCTTCCCGCCGGGTGCAGGGCGTCGGGCTCTCGTCATCCGTATGGACCAGTGGTCCCCCCATTGTCTGACGCTTCTCTCACCTTTGTGGGTCACAGTGGGTCCGGTGAAGCCGGTGAAGCGAAACGCTCTGCTCGGTGCGGTCGGGCTGCTCGCCGTGGCCGCCACCTCCGCCTCCGAGGCGGCGGCCGACGGTGGGCCGGGCCCCCTGGGGGTGACCACGGTGGCCGCGGCCACGGCCGATTCGGCACGTGTCGGCGCGCTGTTCGACGCGGCGGACGCCGGCCGTCTGACCGGCGCCCACTTCTGTACGGCCTCCGTGGTCCACTCGCCCCACCGCAACCTCCTCGTCACGGCCGCCCACTGCCTCGGCGGGGACGGCGACCTCGTCTTCGTCCCGGGATACCGGGACGGCGGGGCGCCGTACGGCACCTGGAAGGTCGCCCGCGTCTTCCTGCCCGACGGGTGGGCGAAGGGCCAGGACGAGGACAGCGACGTCGCCTTCGCGACCCTGCGCGCCGACGGCGGCAGACAGATCGAGGACGTCGTGGGCGCCAACCGGCTCGCGACCCGTACGGCCACCGGCGCCACCGCCGTGACCGTCACCGGCTACCCGAACTCCCGCGAGACACCGGTCCGCTGCGTCAACCGCCCCACCGCCCACAGCTCCACCCAGCAGCGCATCGACTGCCCCGACTTCACGGGCGGCACCAGCGGCAGCCCCTGGGTCAACGGCGACGACCGGATAGTCGGCGTCCTCGGCGGCCACGAACAGGGCGGGGCGACGGCGGACATCTCGTACAGCGTGGTGCTGGGCGCGGAGGCCACTGAGCTGTACCAGGACGCGGCCTGCGATCCGTAAACCTCCCGGAGCCCGGAGAACCTGCAGAAACCACCCCGTACATGATCACCCCGAGGGACGGGGGCGCCTCTACACTGGCCGGGGCGGACTCCCGGTCGGCGAGGGGCGGTTGACGGTGCGTAAGGCATGGATCGTGGCGACCGCTGCCGTCGGTGCCGGTGCCGCCTTCATGATGGTGCTCGTCGTCGGGGTCTACATCGTCGCCGGGAACATGGTCAACGGCGTGGGGGGCAGCACCAGGTCGCTCGCCAAGGGCGCCGTGCCCGCCGCCTACAGCGCGATCGTGCAGAAGTGGGGCAATCTCTGCTCCGCCATCAATCCCGCGCTGCTCGCCGCGCAGTTGTACCAGGAGAGCGGGTTCAACCCGCGCGCGCAGAGCGCCGCCGCCGCACAGGGGATAGCGCAATTCATCCCGGGAACCTGGGCCACGCACGGCATCGACGGCGACGGCGACGGCGATCGCGACGTATGGGACCCGAATGACGCGATTCCATCGGCCGCTTCGTACGACTGCCAGCTCGCCTCGTACGTGAAGGACGTTCCCGGGGACCCCACGAAGAACATGCTCGCCGCCTACAACGCGGGGGCGTACGCGGTCATCAAGTACGGCGGTGTGCCGCCCTACAGCGAGACCCGGAACTACGTGAAGACGATCACGACGCTGGAGGAGTCGTTCGCCGCGCCCGTCTCCCGGGTCGATCCGTCGGAGCAGGCCGCCGGGGCCATCTACTTCGCCCAGAAGAAGCTCGGCACGCCCTATCTGTGGGGCGGCAACGGAACGGCTGACCAGGGGGGACGCTTCGACTGCTCCGGGCTGACCAAGGCCGCCTACGAGAGCGTCGGGATCACCCTGCCCCGGGTCGCCAACGACCAGTACAACGCCGGGCCGCACCCCAAGCGCAGTGAACTGCTGCCGGGGGACCTGGTGTTCTTCTCGACCGATCCCGGCAACTCCCGGGCCATCCACCACGTGGGTATCTACGTAGGCGGCGGATACATGATCGACGCGCCCTACACGGGGGCCGTGATCCGGTTTGATCCCATCGACACGGCTGAGTACTTTGGTGCCACCCGAGTGACCGAAGATGGCGCGAAAGCGCTCCCGACGAACGTCTGAGGCAGTCCGGGAAAATCCCCCTGAGCTGCGGCTTTGCATCTCTCTTCGATAACGTCTGAGTGATCATTCAGTGGAGAGTGGAACGTATCAACCGGGGCCGTGCGTTCCTGTTGAGGCGTGCGCACGAGAGATGCGCTGGGCAGAAGACGACGAAGGGGCCGCAGCACCATGGCTGGACTCGCCGATTCCGGGTCGAACCCCGACGTCGACCTGCTCTACGACATCAACGGTCTCGCCAAGGACGCCCCCCATTGGTTCGACCGGATCGTCGAGTTCGTGGGGGAGTACGGGCTGCTCCTCGCCATGGTCCTGCTGATTCTGTGGTGCTGGGCCGACGGGCGGCGCACGGTGCGGGGGGCCGAGGAGGCCTCGGCCGCGGTCGCCGCGCTCGTGTGGGCGCCGCTGGCGGCCGCCGTCGCCGTGCTGGTGAACGTGCCCATACGGGGATTCGTGGAGAGGCCCCGGCCGTTCCTCGATCACCAGGGGCTCGAGGTGCTGGTCTCCGGGAAGACCGACTACTCGTTCGTGAGTGATCACGCGACGCTGACCATGGCCATGGCCGTCGGACTGTTCGTCGCCAACCGGAAGTTCGGGTTCTACGGGATAGCGATCGCGCTGCTCGAAGGGTTCTGCCGGGTCTACATGGGCGTGCACTACCCGACCGACGTGGTGGGCGGGTTCGCGCTCGGGACCGCCGTCGCGCTGCTGCTGTCGCCGCTCGCCTCGCTGGCGCTCACCCCGCTGCTGAAGGCCGTCGAGCGCTCGCCCCGGGTGGGGTGGATCGTGCGGAGCAGGCAGGCGAGGGAGCGGGCCCGGGACGCGTTCATCCCGGGGGCCCGCTCCGGGGCCGCCGCCGAGGAGCGGGACCTCGCCGCCTGAGGCGCCCCGGGGATCAGAGCGCCTGCGGGTAGGTGAAGAAGCCCGTCGGGTCGTACTGCCGCTTCAGCTGGGTCAGGCGCGGCAGCGCGTCGCCGTAGTACGCCTTGCGCCAGTTCGTCAGGGTCGGGTCGGCGTAGTTCTGGTAGGCGGCGCCCGAGGCGTACGGCTGCATCGCCCGGTGGGCCGTGTTCAGCCAGGACTGGGCCGTCGAACCCGTCGTCCCCGCCCGCCAGGACACGAGGTACTGGGCCAGCATGCGTGAGCGGCGGTGCACGAAGGCCGTGGCCGTCGGGGAGACACGGTTGATCGCGCCGCCCAGGGCGGTGAGGGCGATGCTGCCGGCGCCGCCCTGGACGGCCTTGATCTCCTTCAGCAGGGTCTGGATGCCCGCCGAGGACAGGGAACGGTCGAAGAAGTCGCTGCGGGCGGTGTACGTCTCCCGGCCCAGCCTGCCCTGCGGGGAGCGGCCCGGGGTGGAGCCGGGCAGGTGGCACTGGGCGTCGGCGCTGAAGGAGGAGCAGCCCGCGTAGGCCTCCATGGCCTCCTCGTAGCCCTTGCGGCGCAGGGACACCGAGGACGCCGGGGCGCCCACCCGGTCGGCCAGGCGGTCGACGGCGTTCTGGAGCTGGCCGTAGGTGCCGATGCAGAAGGCGGCGACGGCGACCCGGGGGGTGCCGCCCGCGGAGTTCTCCAGGTGCAGGGAGGACCAGATCTCGTCCGGCTGGGACGGGCCCCACTCCTGCCAGGCCTTGATCACCGCGGCGGCCTTCGCCCATGGCCAGGTGAGATAGCCGGTCACGGCCTGCGGGGCGGCGTGGGTGCGGAAGCGCAGCTCGGTGACGACGCCGAAGTTGCCGTTGCCGGCGCCGCGCAGCGCCCAGAACAGGTCCTTGTTCTCGGTGGCGTTGGTGACGAGCTGCTTGCCGTCCGCCGTGATGACGGTGGCCTGGGTGAGGCTGTCGCAGGTCAGGCCGTAGGCGCGGGAGACGACGCCGTGGCCGCCGCCGAGGACCAGGCCGGAGACGCCGACGGTCGGGCAGGAGCCGGCCGGGATCGTGACGCCCTTCGCGGCGAGGGCGCGGTAGACGTCGATCAGCTTGGCGCCCGCGCCGACGACGGCCGAGCTTCCGCTCGCGCGGACGGTCCGCAGCCGGGAGACGTCGACGATGAGCCGGCCGTCGCCGGAGGACCAGCCGCCGTAGGAGTGGCCGCCGTTGCGGATCGCGACCTTGGTGCGGTGTGCGCGGGCGTAGGACAGGACGGCGCGGATGTCGTCGGCGTGGGCGACGTACGCCACGGCCGCCGGCTTCAGGTTGTCGAAGCGGGTGTTGTAGAGCTGACGGGCCGTCGTCCAGGAGGCGTCGCCGGGGCGGACCAGGGTGCCGTCCAGGTCGCGGGCGAGCGCCGCCCAGTTCGCGGGCCCGGTTCCGGCGGTGGTGGTGAGGAGGGTGAGGCCGGTGGCGCCGGCACTGGCGGAGGCGCTCGCTCCGCCGCTCTTCGAGGTGCTGCACGCCGCCGTGGTGACCGCGGCGACAGCGGCCGTTCCGCCTGCGATGAACGTACGCCGTTCCATGTTCTGCGCCTTCCGTCCGCCTGTCGGCATCTCGCGGCCTGTCGGTTTCATGGTGCGAGACGGGGCCCCGCGGCTACGGGTTCCCGCGGGCGGCGGCGGTGACGGAACGGTGACGTCAGCCGCGGGCGTGTCCCTCGGCGTCGGACCGGGCCAGGCTTCTCGCTCTGCGGGCCGGCCCGCGCCAGCCGCAGGTGCACCGGGCCAGGCAGAACCGGCCCTGCTCGACGGTCGTGGTGGTGTGTTCCCCGCCGGTGCGGGGAGGGGCCGAGCCGTCCTGCTGCGTCACGCAGACAACGTTACCCAGGAAATGTAAGAGGCACGTATGCCGGGGAACGGGACGGCGCGGACGACCCGTTCGGCGGTCGCGCGGGGGGTGGCGCGCGTGACGGGGGCACGTGACCGTCGTTAGGCGGGACGACAGGGGGACCCGTGACGGACGTACCGGCTGGGGGTAGGCAGACGATGACGGAGTGGTGGTACAGGCGGCGCGGACGGGGCGGTGCGGTGGTCGTGGCCGCCGGGCTGGTGGCCGGGGGGTGTCTGGGGGCGGCCGGGTGCTCGGGCGCGGGGGGCGCGGGCGGGATGGCCGACGGGGTGGCGGGTGCGGGGCACGCGCGCGGCGGTGAGGCGGTACGGCTGGTGCGCGGGGCCGCCGACACGCTGCGGGAGGCGGGCAGTTCGAAGGCGCGTACGTCCATGGAGATGGCCACCGGCGGGACCCGGGTGACCATCCGGGGCGAGGGGGTCTACGACTACCGCCGGCAGCGGGGGCGGCTGACGGTGCTGCTGCCGCAGGACCCGGCGGGGACGAGCGAGCACCGGCCGATCACCGAACTGCTCGCGCCGGGCGCGCTGTTCATGAAGCACCGCGGGGCCGGGGTGCCGGACGACAAATGGGTCCGGGTGGAGACGGCGACGCTGTCCGACGGGAACCTGGTGACGGGCGGGGCCACGGATCCGTTCGCCGCGGCGGAGGTGCTGCGCGGAGCGCGGACCGTGACGTACGTGGGGCGGACCGCGGTCGCGGGGACGGCGGTGCGGCACTACCGGGGGACGGCGGATCTGGCGGTGGCGGCGGAGGGTGCGTCGGCGGGGAGCAGGGGGGCGCTGGCCGCGGCGGCGAAAGGGTTCGCCACGGCCCGGGTGCCGTTCGACGTGTACCTGGACGACGCGGGGCGGATCCGGAAGGTCAGGCACCGGTTCAGCTTCGTCAACGGGCGGCAGGCGGAGGCCGTGGCGGTCGCCTCGACGACGCTGCTGTACGACTTCGGGGCCCCCGCCGACGTACGGCTGCCGGCGGCTCGGGACATCTTCGCGGGGCGGATCGCGGAGGACTGAGGTCACCGGGCCCGCGCAAGGACTAGCCCGTCCGTGCCATGCGCGCCGTGTGCACCGCTCCCTACTCTAGGAAGCCGGTGACGGCAGAGACGAGGTGATGCGCGTGGCTCCGGTCGGCGGTACGGCAGTTCAGGACTACGTGGCCCTCGCCGAGATAGAGCTGTGCGGGGAGCTGATCATCGCGGCCTCGGCGGCCGGGGAGGAACGGCTCAGCCTGGAGAGCATCGACCAGGTGCTGCGCGTGCGGGAGACGCCGGACGGGGGCGGGGCCGCGTCAGGTGCGCAGTAGACGGCCGATCGCCTTGGTCGCCTCCTCCACCTTCGCGTCGATCTCGTCGCCGCCCTTGAGGGCCGCGTCGGCGACGCAGTGGCGCAGGTGTTCCTCCAGGAGTTGCAGGGCGAAGGACTGGAGGGCCTTGGTGGAGGCGGACACCTGGGTGAGTATGTCGATGCAGTAGGTGTCCTCGTCGACCATGCGCTGGAGGCCGCGGATCTGGCCCTCGATCCGGCGCAGGCGCTTGAGGTGCTCGTCCTTCTGCTGGTGGTAGCCGTGCGTGACGTGCGGCACTGTCTCGGCGGGTGCCGGGTCGGTGGGCTCGGTGGCCTGTGTCGTCGTCATCGCGTCCTCCCGTTACGGACATATACCCCTGCCGGGTATATCGTAACGAACTTTGCCGGGTACAGGCCCCGTGCGGCCCCCGTGCTGATCACGCTGTCCGATAGGTGACACTGGGGGACGGCCCGATAGCCATGTCCGGATGGTGCGCTTAGCATCACCCCTGGCCACTGGCTTGACCGAAACCGATGCATCCCGAGGACCCCAAGTGCGCTTTCGTCTGACCCCCAGGGAGACGAGCTTCTACGACATGTTCGCCGCATCCGCGGACAACATCGTCACGGGCTCGAAACTCCTGATGGAACTGCTCGGGGCGGACACCGCCGGCCGGGCCGAGATCGCAGAGCGTATGCGGGCCGCGGAACATGCCGGTGACGACGCGACGCACGCCATCTTCCACCAGCTGAACTCCTCGTTCATCACGCCGTTCGACCGCGAGGACATCTACTCCCTCGCCTCCTCCCTCGACGACATCATGGACTTCATGGAGGAGGCCGTCGACCTGGTCGTCCTCTACAACGTCGAGAATCTGCCGAAGGGCGTCGAGCAGCAGATCGAGGTGCTGGCGCGGGCGGCCGAGCTGACCGCGGAGGCCATGCCGAACCTGCGGACGATGGAGAACCTCACCGAGTACTGGATCGAGGTCAACCGGCTGGAGAACCAGGCGGACCAGATCCACCGCAAGCTGCTGGCTCATCTCTTCAACGGCAAGTACGACGCGATCGAGGTGCTGAAGCTCAAGCAGATCGTGGACGTGCTGGAGGAAGCTGCCGACGCGTTCGAGCATGTGGCGAACACGGTGGAGACCATCGCCGTCAAGGAGTCCTGAGCTTTTCATGGACACCTTTGCTCTGGTCGTGACCATCTGTGTCGCGCTCGGTTTCACTTATACGAACGGTTTCCACGACTCGGCGAACGCGATCGCGACGTCGGTGTCGACACGGGCGCTGACGCCGCGGGCCGCGCTGGCGATGGCCGCGGTGATGAATCTCGCCGGGGCCTTCCTGGGGAGCGGGGTCGCCCATACCGTCAGCAGCGGGCTGATCGAGACGCCCGAGGGCTCGAAGGGGATGGGGATCCTCTTCGCCGCGCTGGTCGGGGCGATCGTCTGGAATCTGGTCACCTGGTACTTCGGGCTTCCCTCGTCCTCCTCGCACGCGTTGTTCGGCGGCATGGTGGGGGCGGCGCTGGCCGGGGGGACCCAGGTCATCTGGTCGGGCGTGCTCGACAAGGTCGTCATCCCGATGTTCCTCTCGCCGGTCGTGGGACTGGTCGGCGGGTACCTGGTGATGTGCCTCATCCTGTGGATCTTCCGGCGGGCCAATCCGCACAAGGCCAAGCGGGGGTTCCGGATAGCCCAGACCGTCTCCGCCGCGGGGATGGCGCTCGGGCACGGTCTGCAGGATGCGCAGAAGACGATGGGCATCGTGGTGATGGCGCTGGTCATCGGGGATGTGCAGACGGCCGAGGATCCGATTCCGGTGTGGGTGAAGGTCGCCTGTGCGGTGATGCTGTCGCTGGGGACGTACGCCGGTGGGTGGCGGATCATGCGGACGCTCGGGCGGAAGATCATCGAACTGGATCCGCCGCAGGGGTTCGCCGCGGAGACGACGGGGGCGTCGATCATGTTCACGACGGCGTTCCTGTTCAAGGCGCCCATTTCCACGACGCATGTGATCACGTCGGCGATCATGGGGGTGGGGGCCACGAAGCGGGTCAACGCGGTGCGGTGGGGTGTCGCGAAGAACATCGTGCTGGGGTGGTTCATCACGATGCCGGCTGCTGCGGTGGTCGCTGCGGGGGCGTTCTGGGTGGTGAACCTGGCGTTCCTGTAGGCGCGGGGTGGTGGCTGCGCGCCGCCCGAACCCGCCTTGCCCACCCGCCCACCCGTCTCGGTCCGTCGAGGGGTGGGCGCTGTGTCGGGGACGTGAGGGGAGGGGCGGGGCGGGGTGCGCGGGCCGTCGGGGACCGGCGGGGTCTCCCCCCGGGTACACATCGGCGGGGCTGCGCCCCGTGAGGCTGGAACGATGCCGGGGCCGCGACCGGGCCTGCGCCTGCCGCCGCGCCGGGTTGCCGGGTTGCCGGGTCGTCGTCCGAGAGCGACCGCGCCTGCGGTTGCCGTAGCTCCAGCGGTTGCCCGGAAGGGCCGCGTCCGTGCGGGTTCCCCTGCCGGGGCGTCGTTCGAGGTGCTCGTGGCTGCTGTTGCCGTTGTGTCGGGCGTTGCCCGACGGCAGTTCACTTGGGCCTGGGCTCAGACGTACCTGGGCCCGCCCCCCGAGGCAGTCGGGGGGCGGGCCCTTTGGCCTCGCGGTGGCACCGCCATGCAGCACCGCGAGGGGTTCGTGGTGTGCCTCGGTCAGCCGAAGCGGCCCGAGATGTAGTCCTCGGTGGCCTGGACGGACGGGTTGGAGAAGATGCGCTCCGTGTCGTCGATCTCGATCAGCTTGCCGGGCTGGCCGACGGCGGCGAGGTTGAAGAAGGCCGTGCGGTCGGAGACGCGCGCCGCCTGCTGCATGTTGTGCGTCACGATGACGATCGTGAAGCGCTCCTTCAGTTCACCGATCAGGTCCTCGATGGCGAGGGTGGAGATGGGGTCCAGGGCCGAGCAGGGCTCGTCCATGAGGAGGACCTTCGGCTCCACGGCGATCGCGCGGGCGATGCACAGACGCTGCTGCTGGCCGCCGGAGAGGCCGGAGCCCGGCTTGTTGAGGCGGTCCTTGACCTCGTTCCAGAGGTTCGCGCCCTTGAGGGACTTCTCGACGATCTCCGAGAGCTGCGACTTCTTGTAGTTGCCGTTGAGGCGCAGGCCCGCGGCCACGTTGTCGAAGATGGACATCGTGGGGAACGGGTTCGGGCGCTGGAAGACCATGCCGATCTCGCGGCGGACGGCGACGGGGTCGACGCCCGCGCCGTACAGGTCCTCGTCGTCCAGCAGGACCTTGCCCTCGACCCGGCCGCCCGATGTCACCTCGTGCATACGGTTCAGCGTGCGCAGGAACGTCGACTTGCCGCAGCCGGACGGGCCGATGAAGGCCGTCACCGTGCGCGGCTCGACCGTCATCGAGATGTCCTCGATCGCCTTGTGGGTGCCGTAGTAGGCGGTGAGCCCGCTTACATCGATTCGCTTGGACATGGTTACTACTTCACTTCCGTCTCGGTCGCTGAGCTGAGGGGCCGCGTCAGCGACCGGTCTTCGGGGCCTTCCAGCGGGCGATGGCCCGGGCCACGAGGTTGAGGATCATCACGAAGGCGATCAGCGTGAGCGAGGCCGCCCAGGCACGGTCGTACGCCGCCGTGGAACCGGCGCTCTGCGAGTACTGCTGGTAGATGTACAGCGGCAGAGACGCCTGCGCGCCCTCGAAGGGGTTGTTGTTGATGAACGGGTTGCCGAAGACGAGGAGCAGGACGGGGGCCGTCTCACCCGCGATTCGGGCGATCGCCAGCATGACGCCGGTGATGATGCCGCCGATCGAGGTGGGGACGACCACCTTGAGAATGGTGCGCCATTTCGGCACGCCGAGCGCCAGGCTCGCCTCACGCAGTTCGTTCGGGACGAGCTTGAGCATCTCCTCGGTCGAGCGTACGACCACCGGCATCATCAGGATCGCCAGCGCGAGGGAGCCCGCGAAGCCGAAGGGCTGCATGTCGAACATCAGCATGAGGCTGAGGATGAACAGACCCGCGACGATGGACGGGATGCCCGTCATGACGTCGACGAAGAAGGTCACTGCCTTCGACAGGCCGCCGCGGCCGTACTCGACGAGGTAGATCGCCGTGAGGATGCCGATCGGGGCGCCGATCAGGGTGGCGAGGCCGACCTGCTCCAGGGTGCCGATGATGGCGTGGTAGATACCGCCGCCCGGCTCGGAGTCGGCGACGACTCCCATGGAGTGGGTCAGGAAGTAGATGTCCAGGACCTTCACACCGCGCACGATGGTGGTCCACAGCAGGGAGACCAGGGGGACCACGGCCAGGACGAACGCCACCCAGACCAGGGAGGTCGCGATGCGGTCCTTCGCCTGGCGGCGGCCCTCGACCTTGGCTGCGATGCCGTAGGTGCCGGCGACGAACAGGAGTCCGGCGATCAGGCCCCACTGGATCTTGCTGTCCAGACCGGCGGCCAGGCCGATCCCGACGGCGACGACGATCGAGCCGCCGGCGATCGCGTACGGGGACCAGGTGGGCAGGCTCGCGCCGCGCAGCGTGCTGGGGCGCTTGTCGGCGACTGCGGTTGCGTGGCTCATGCGTTGGCCCCCGAGTACTCCTTGCGGCGGGCGATGATCATGCGGGCCGCGCCGTTGACCAGCAGGGTGATGACGAAGAGGACGAGACCGGAGGCGATCAGCGCGTCACGGCCGTACTCCGTCGCCTCGTTGAACTTGCTGGCGATGTTCTGGGCGAAAGTGCCGCCGCCGGGGTTCAGCAGGCTGGCGTGGATGTCGAAGTCGGGGGAGAGGACCGTGGCGACGGCCATCGTCTCGCCGAGCGCGCGGCCGAGGCCGAGCATGGAGGCCGAGATGACACCGGAGCGGCCGAAGGGGAGCACCGCCATGCGGATGACCTCCCAGCGGGTGGCGCCGAGCGCCAGGGCCGCCTCCTCGTGCATCTGCGGGACCTGGCGGAAGACCTCGCGGCTGACGTTCGTGATGATCGGCAGGATCATGATCGCCAGCAGGACGCCGACCGTCAGCATGGAGCGCGGCGCGCCCTGGTCCCAGGAGAAGATCCCGGTCCAGCCGAAGTAGTCGTTGAGCCAGCCGAACAGTCCGTTCATGTGCGGCACGAGGACGAGGGCGCCCCAGAGGCCGTAGACGATGGAGGGGACGGCGGCGAGCAGGTCCACCACGTACGCGATGGGGCCGCTCAGACGGCGCGGGGCATAGTGCGTGATGAACAGGGCGATCGCCACGGCGATCGGGACCGCCAGCGCCATCGCGATGATCGACGACACGACCGTGCCGAAGGCGAGGACCGCGATGCCGAACTTCGGCGGGACGAGGCCGGTGTTCCACTCGAAGGTGGTGAGGAAGTTGGCGTCGTCCTTGCTGATGGCGAGGTAGGCGCGGTAGGTCAGGAAGACCGCGATCGCCGCCATGATCACCAGCAGCAGGATGCCCGACCCGCGGGAGAGACCGAGGAAGATCCGGTCGCCGGGTCGGGTGGCGCCGCCGGCCGCGCGCTTCTGGGGGCCGTTGGCGGAGGTCGTGGGGGGAGGGTTGTCGTGGGGCGGGGGTGCGCCGTCGGCGCCTGTCTTCTGTGTGGATATGTCCATCGGGGTCTCCGGTCTGCGGAGCCGCTGCGGGAGTGGGCGGCTCGGGCGGGGCCGGCCCTCGGGCGGCCCCTGGCGGCGGTGCACCGGAAGGGTGCGGTCCGGTCCGGGTCTCCCCGGTGCCGGACCGCACCTTCAGATCAGCTCAGGCCGTCGATCGTGGTACGGACCTTGGAGATGATCGCGTCGGGGATCGGCGCGTAGTCGATGCCCGAGAGGATGCCCTGGCCCTCGGTGGAGGCGAGGTAGGTCAGGAACGCCTTCGTGGCGGGCAGGGTGGCGGCCTTGTTGCCCTTGTCGCAGACGATCTCGTACGTCACCAGGGTGATCGGGTAGGCGCCGTCGGCCTTGGTGGTGTAGTCGAGCTTCAGCGACAGGTCGCTGCCGGTGCCGACGACCTGAGCGGCGGCGACGGCCTTGGTCGCGCCCTCGGAGGAGGCCTTGACCGGGGCGGAGGCGCCGGTGTTGATGGAGACGACACCCAGGCCGTCCTTGGCGTACGACAGCTCCATGTAGCCGATGGCGCCGTTGGTCTGCTTCACGCCCTGGGCGACACCGGAGGAGCCGGCGGCGGACTGGCCGCCCTTGGCCTGCCAGGCCTTGCCACCGGAGTACTTCCAGTCGCTCGGGGCGGCGGCGATCAGGTACTTGGTGAAGTTGTCGGTCGTGCCCGACTCGTCGGAGCGGTGGTACGGCTGGATCTTCAGGTCGGGAAGCTTCGCGCTGGGGTTCAGCTTCTTGATCGCGGCGTCGTTCCAGTTGGTGATCTTGCCGTCGAAGATCTTGGCGATCGTCGAGGCGTCGAGCACCAGGTTGTCCACGCCGGAGACGTTGTACGCGACGGCGATCGGGCCCGCGACCATCGGCAGGTCGATGCCCTGGCCGCCGGAGCAGACGGACTTGGAGGCGGTGACCTCTTCGGGCTTCAGCGCGGAGTCGGAACCGGCGAAGGCGACCTGGCCCTGGGTGAAGGCGGTGACGCCCGCGCCCGAGCCGGAGCCCTTGTAGTTGACCTGGACGCCCGAGCAGGCCTGCGTGAAGTTCTTCACCCAGGCGTCGATCGCGTTCTTCTGCGCGGAGGAGCCGTCGGCCAGGAGCTGGCCCTTGGCGTCGTCACACTTGATCGAACCGGCGGCGGCGGTCGCGGAGGAGCTGCTGCTGCTGTTGCCGCTCGAGCCCGTGTCGTCGGAACCGCACGCCGTGAGGGCCAGGGCGCCGGAGACGGCGAGAGCGCCGAGGGTGAGGGCCCGCCGGTTCATGCGCTGAAGCTTCACTTGAGGGAGATCCTTCCAGTAGCCGCCGTCCTGAATTCGGCGGCGTGCGAAAGTCATGGGTGGCATGGGCGGGGCCTTTCGACCGCGCACCGCACCGGGTAAGGCTGAAATTAGGCAGATCAGGTGAAGGCGCCTACGGGCACGAGTGAACGGCGGGTGAACCCATGGGGAAGGCCCGGTTAGGTCACGGAACGCTTACGCCGAGGACACGGCGCGGTCCCGGGTCGGGTCCCGGGTCAGGAGAGGCGCAGGGTGTTCAGGAGAGCGTCCACCAGGTCACGGTCCCGGGGCTGGGTGAGGCGGGTGCGGGCCGCCGACGGGGACAGCCACAGGAGGCGGTCTACCTCGTCGTTCGGGCTGAAAGCGCCGGATACGGCCTCGGCCGCCCAGTAGCGGACCTGCTTGGGCCGGCCGTTCGCGTAGTAGCTCACGCTCGGCAGCACCGCGCCGGGCTCCGCCCGGTACCCGGTCTCCTCCCCGACCTCGCGCAGGGCGCCGGTCAGCGGGTCCTCCCCCCGCTTGAGCTTGCCCTTCGGGTGTGACCAGTCGTCGTATTTGGGCCGGTGAACGAGGCACACCTCCAGTTCACCGCCACTGGGCGAGCGCCGCCACAGGACGCAGCCTGCGGCCTGTACGGGGGTGGTCTGCAGGGGGGTCCGGTTCGGGGAACTCACTTCGTCCTCACCGCCTGGCTTTCCTACGTTCCTACATTCCGACGTCCTGGCCTGATGTCTTCCCGGCCGCCTGTCCTCCTGTTTACGGGCTGCTGTCCCGCGTCTTACGGCCGGGTGTCCATGACGTGCCGACCGCTGCTGTGCTACCTGCGCTACCTGTGCTCTACGGCCTCCGCTGTCCGACGGCCGCTGTTCGACCTCTGCTGTTCTACGACACGACGGCCGGGGTGCGCATCTCGGCACCGCCGCTACGGCGTACCGACGGTCTGCTTCTGCCAGCAGTGCTGGAACGCGTACCGCGCGGCCTCCACCTCGTGCCGCTGGTCCGCGTGCAGCACGCCGAGCGCGTACGCGGTGGCCGGCGCGATCCGGGGCGTGCGGGCCGCCTGGGCCGCGGCGGCCGCCGCCTCCGAGGCGTCCCGGTGCCGGTCGAGGGCCTGGCCCGCGGTCAGCAGCCGCACGTCCGAGGGGGCTCCGGGACCGTACAGGACCTCGCAGGCGTAGCGGTGCAGCCGCAGCAGCAGCCGGACCTGGTGCCACGGGGCGTCCTGCGGGTGCGGGGCCGGGTCCGGGGAGAGGCCGTGGATCAGGGCCTCGGCGTTGTAGGGGCTGCCCGCGGTGAGGAGGGGGAGCGTGGCGACGGCGTCCGCGAGGCGTTCCTCGGCGGCCGCGGCGAGGGGGCGCAGGTCGGTGGCGGGGGCGGCCGGGGTGAGCCGGACCTCGCTGGCGAGGACCGCGACCTGGTCGGCGACCGCGTGGAAGCGGGAGGAGCCGAGGGCCTGCAGGGCGGTGCTGTGGGCGCGGGTGCGGGCGAGGGTGAGCTGGCGGTCCAGGAGGGCGCCGGCCTTGGCGGCACCCACGGTGAGATTGGCGCGGTCGGGGTTCGCGGCGGTGCGGGTACCGCCCGGGGCGGCTGCCGCTCGCTGGGTGTGGGGGGCCGCGGCGGCGCCGCCCCGGCTGCCCGCCGCCGTGCCGGTTGCGGCCGTCCCCGTCCCGGCCGAGCGGCTCACGGCCGAGCGGGTCCCGGCCGTGCCGGCTGCCGGGGTTCCCGGTGTCTGGGGCGGGACCGGCGTGGAGCCCGAGAGGCGGTGCAGGGCGAGGAGCAGGCGTTCCAGGCGGGCCTCGTACGCGTGTTCCAGGGCCAGTGTGCCCGAGAGCCAGGCCAGTTCCGGGCGGATCTGCTCCGACCACTCGGGGTCGAGGAGCGGGCGGAAGGTGTGCAGGCTGCCGCTGATCCGGCGGGCCGTACGGCGCAGGGCGCGCGCCGCGTCGACGGCGTCCTCCGCGCCGCCCGGCGCACCGGGGGACGCGGCGGGGCCGGCGGCCGACGCGCCGCCCACCGCCGTACCACCGCCTCCCGTCTCCCGGTGCAGCCGCAGCGCACGGAGGAAGTCCGTGGCCTGGGCCCGCAGATAGCCCGCCAGCGCGTCCCCGGTCACGGGCCCGGGGGCGACACCCGGCCCGGCCGCGGAGTCCGTCACGTCATGGTGTTGCTGTGCCACGCCGGCGCCTCCGGGCGTCTATGAGCATCTCCTGGACGTTGCGCAGGGGCTGGCCGTCCGGGTCGGTCGCGTGCCGGGTCCATTCGCCGTCCGGGCCGAGGTGCCAGGAGGAGGTGGCGTCGGACATGCCGGTCTCCAGCAGGCGGTTCAGGGCGGCCCGGTGCGCCGGGTCCACGACCCTGACCATGGCCTCGATACGGCGGTCGAGGTTGCGGTGCATCATGTCGGCGCTGCCGATCCACACCTCGGGCTCGCCGCCGTTGCCGAAGGCGAAGACCCGGGAGTGCTCCAGGAAGCGGCCGAGTATCGAGCGGACCTTCACGTTCTCCGACAGGCCGGGCACGCCCGGGCGCACCGCGCAGATGCCGCGCACCCACACGTCGACGGGCACGCCCGCCTGGGAGGCCCGGTAGAGGGAGTCGATCAGGGCCTCGTCGACGATCGAGTTGACCTTGATCCGGACGTACGCCGGACGCCCCGCGCGGTGGTGCTGGATCTCCTTCTCCACCCGGGAGATCAGTCCGTCGCGCAGCGACTTGGGGGCGACGAGGAGACGGCGGTAGGTCTCGCGGCGCGAGTAGCCGGAGAGCCGGTTGAACAGGTCGGAGAGGTCCGCGCCGACCTGCGGGTCCGCGGTGAGCAGCCCGAGGTCCTCGTAGAGCCGGGCCGTCTTCGGGTGGTAGTTGCCGGTGCCGACGTGGCTGTAACGCCGTAGCGTCTCGCCCTCCTGACGGACCACCAGGGACAGCTTGCAGTGCGTCTTCAGGCCGACGAGGCCGTAGACGACATGGCAGCCGGCCTCCTCCAGCTTGCGCGCCCACTTGATGTTGGCGTGCTCGTCGAAGCGGGCCTTGATCTCGACCAGCACGAGGACCTGCTTGCCGGACTCGGCCGCGTCGATCAGCGCGTCCACGATCGGCGAGTCGCCGGAGGTGCGGTACAGGGTCTGCTTGATCGCGAGGACGTCCGGGTCGGCGGCCGCCTGCTCCAGGAAGGCCTGGACGGAGGTGGAGAAGCTGTCGTACGGGTGGTGCAGCAGCACGTCGCGGCTGCGCAGGGCGCCGAAGATGTCGGGAGGGGAGGCGGACTCCACCTCGGCGAGGTCGCGGTGCGTGCCGGCGATGAACTTCTTGTACTTCAGCTCGGGCCGGTCGAGGCCGTGGATGCGGAAGAGACCGGTGAGGTCGAGCGGGCCGGGCAGCGGGTAGACCTCCGCCTCGGAGATCTTCAGCTCGCGCACCAGCAGGTCGAGCACCGTGCGGTCGATGGACTCCTCGACCTCCAGGCGCACCGGCGGGCCGAACCGGCGCCGCATGAGCTCCTTCTCCAGGGCCTGGAGCAGGTTCTCGGCGTCGTCCTCCTCGACCTCGAGGTCCTCGTTGCGGGTGAGCCGGAAGGCGTGGTGCTCCAGCACCTCCATGCCCGGGAACAGCTCCTCCAGGTGGGCGCCGATGACGTCCTCGATGGGGACGTACCGGCCGGGGGAGGCCTCCAGGAAGCGGGAGAGCAGCGGCGGCACCTTGACGCGCGCGAAGTGGTCGTGCCCGCTCACCGGGTTGCGGACGACGACCGCGAGGTTCAGCGAGAGACCCGAGATGTACGGGAAGGGGTGCGCGGGGTCGACGGCCAGCGGGGTGAGGACCGGGAAGATCTGGTGCCGGAAGAGGGTGAACAGGCGGGCCTGTTCCTTCTCGGTCAGCTCGTTCCAGCGGACGAGGTGGATGCCCTCCTCCGCGAGGGCGGGGGCGACGTCCTCGTGGTAGGTCGCGGCGTGCCGGGCCATGAGCTCGCGCGAACGGGCCCAGATCATCTCCAGCACCTCGCGGGGCTGGAGTCCGGAAGCGGACCGGGTGGCGACACCGGTCGCGATACGGCGCTTCAGTCCGGCCACCCGGACCATGAAGAACTCGTCCAGGTTGCTCGCGAAGATGGCGAGGAAGTTCGCCCGTTCGAGCAGGGGTGTGTTCGGGTCCTCGGCGAGTTCGAGCACCCGCTCGTTGAAGGCGAGCCAGCTGCGCTCCCGGTCGAGGAAGCGGCCCTGCGGGAGCCGGACCCCGTCGGCCTGGGATTCCTCGTACGCGTCGAGGTCGGCGTCGATGTCGGGTTCCAGATCGGAGACCGCGGCCGCGACGGTGTGCGGGCGGTGCGCGGCTATGGAGCCCACGGAGGGCTGCGGGTGCTGGACATCGGCCTGAGGGGCGTGTGACTGGCTCATGGACCCATTCTTCCGCGTCAGCAGTGATACGGGCGCGTCAGAACGTGCAGGCGGGAGCATGACGGGCTGCCCGTCGGGGTCGTTCCCCTCGGGGGGCGGCGAGGCCTCGGGCGCGGCGGGCTTCATTCGCCGAGCCTCGCAAGGTCGTCTTAACCGATGGTTACGGAGACATGGCGTGCGGGATATCGGGGGGCGGCTCGCGGGCGTCGGGGCCGGGTGGTGTGAGGGCTGGTGGCGCTGGGTGGGGTGGACGGGGTCCGGTGGCGCGCTGGGTGGGGTGGACGGGATCTGATGGCGTTGGGTGCGGTGACGGGGTGCGTACGGCCGTCTCCCCCGCGGAGGGGCGTACGCACCCCGGGCTCACCCGGGCCGCCGCCGGTTCAGGCCGTGCGGCGGCGTACCAGCCGGTAGACGGCCACGGTGGCGAGGACGGTGACGGCGAGCACGATCCCGGTCTCCAGGAGCTGGATCGGCCAGTAGTGGGATTCGGGGTGGTAGGAGGCGTAGTAGCCGGTGAGGCCCTGCTCGTCGACGCAGCGCCGCATCTCGGCGGCGCTGCCGTCGCACCGCCAGGACGCGAAGTTCGCGACCCGCCGGCCGTGGATCAGCGCGCCGTTCTCCACCTGCCATGCGGCGTCGGGGATGTGGGGGTGGCCGTTCGTCGTCGAGGTGCTGGTCACCGTGGGCCACAGCCGGGCGCGGTACAGCGAGATGCCGAAGGAGAGTGCCCAGGTCGTACCGGTGGCGGCGGCGAGGGCGGGCAGCGCGCGGCGCAGCAGCAGCCCGGCGAGCGCGCCGATGGCGAGGGCGCACAGCACGTAGGCGACGGCCGCCGGGCCGCGGGCGGTGAACGCTTGGCCCATCCAGTCGTGGTAGAGGAGGTCCCGGTTGCCGTCCCAGGCCCAGCGGAAGAGGAGGACCAGCGCGGTGGTGCTCGCGGTCAGCACCAGCGCGGGCACGGCGAGCTTGGCGGTGAGCCAGCGGACGGGGCTGATGCCCTGGGTCCACGCGAGGTGTGCGGTGCCGTTCTCCATCTCGCGGCCGATCAGCGAGCCGCCGGCGAAGGCGGCCACCACGAGCAACGAGTAACCGAGGCACAGACCGATCAGGTCCATGCCACTCATGAAGTACAACGTCGTCGTGTCGCAGAAGTCCTGGCCCACGCGGTCGCAGGCCTCCTGGGCGGCGCGCTCGTCGTCGGCGGTGACCGTGCCGAGCCACACCAGGCAGCCGCTCAGGCCGACGACGACGAGCGTCCAGACGACGAGCGCGGTGCGGTGCAGCCGCAGGACCGTACGGACGGTGCCCCAGGAGGCACCGGGCGACACGGCCTCGGTGGCGGGCTGCGGGGCGGCGCCGGTTCGCGGGCGGGCGACGGCGGTCATACGGCTGCCTCCTGAGCGGGGTAGGGCGAGCGGGCGGGTCGGGGAGTGCTGACGGTGCTGCCGGTGTCGGCAGTGGTCGCGGTGTTCACGGTGCTCTCCGTACTCACGCCAGGGCCTCCTCGGGGGCGGCCGGGGCGAGGGAGGCGGCGTCGGGGTTGCGCAGATAGGCGAGGAGGAGTTCCTCCAGGGAGGGCGCCGAGGTGCGCCAGTCGTCGGGGAGGCGGCCGGCGGGGCGGATCAGCGCGGTGACCTGGCGGCCGGTCACCCGGGACTCGACGACCGTGTGCGCGGAGAGGCCGGCGAGCCCGGCCACCGCCGTGCCCTCCACGCCTTCCGTGCCCTCCACGCCTTCCGTGCCCTCCACGCCTTCCGTGCCCTCCACGCCCTCCGTGGCCTCCACGCCCTCCGCCGTCGCGCTCACGCGCGCGTGGGCGGCCAGCAGCTCGTCGATCTCCCCGGCCAGCCGCACCCGGCCGCCGCCGACCAGCAGCAGATGGTCGCAGGAGTCCTCCAGCTCGGCGACGACGTGCGACGACATCATGATCGTCGTCCCGTGCTGTGCCGCCTGGGACATGAGGGCGCCCATCAGCTCGTGCCGGGCGAGCGGGTCGAGGTCGGCCATCGGCTCGTCCAGGAGCAGCAGCTCGGGCCGCTTGGCGAGGGCGAGCGCGAGGGCGACCCGGGTGCGCTGGCCGCCGGAGAGCGCGCGGATCCTGCGCCGGGGGTCGAGCTCGCCCGCGGCGACGATCCGCTCGGCGGCCGCGGCCTCCCAGCGGCCCGGGTTGAGGTGGGCGCCCATGCGCAGGGTCTCGGCGATCGTGAGCTGGGGGTGCAGCGGCTTGTCCTGGGCGACGTAGCCGACACGCGCGCGTGCGGACGCGGGGTCGGTGCCGAGGACGGTGACGGTGCCCTCGGTGGGGACCAGCAGCCCGGCGGCGAGGGAGAGGAGCGTGGACTTCCCGGCCCCGTTGGGCCCGACGACGGCGCAGACTCGTCCGGCGGGCAGCCGGAACGTGCAGTTCCGCAGTGCCCAGCCCCCGCCCCCGCGTCGGCCGAATCGCCTGCCGAGCGCGGTGGCCGTCATGGCGAGGTCGGTCATGAGGGGTCTCCTTGGGGGTGTGCGGGCTCCGTGCGAGCGGCCGGCGGGGCGAAGTGTTCATCGAGTACGGCGGTGAAGAGCGCGGCGACGTCCTCGCGGTCCAGGCCGGTGTCCCGGGCGCGTACGGCCCAGGCGTCCAGTTCGGTGCGCAGGGGCGAGTCGGCCGGGGCGGTGCTCAGGCCGCGCCGCACGAACGTGCCGAGCCCGCGTCGCGCCTCCACCAGCCCCTCGCGCTCCAGCTCGCGGTACGCCTTCAGCACGGTGTTCGGGTTGATGGCGGTCGCCTCGACGACCTCGCGGGCGGTGGGCAGCTTGTCCCCGGGCCGCAACACGCCGAGCCGCAGGGCCTGTTTGGTCTGCTGGACGATCTGGACGTAGGTGGCCACGCCGCTGTGCCGGTCGATGCGGTACTCGACCACGCGGATCACCCCCTTCCCTACTTTCACTAATTGAGTAGTGAAAGGGTGGTGGAAGGGAGGGGGGAAAGTCAAGATCGAGAAGGCTGCCGGTCCGCCCCGGGCGCTTCCGCCGGAGACCCAACTGCCCTTTCGCGGACCCGTGATCGGGACGAAAGGCCAGGTCGCGGCGGTGGGCGGCGGCGCGCCACGGCTCGAGGAAAATTCGTGGGCCGGACCGTGAACCGATCGGCGGGGCCGGACCGATGAGGGGATGTGAGCGAAACGAGAAGCGACGGGGAGCTGCTGCGGGCCATCGCGGCAGACGCGGACCGTCACGCCTTCGAGGAGCTGTACCGGCGGTTCGCGCCGTGGCTGACCGCGCGCATGCGCGGCCGCTGCGCCGACCCCGGGATAGTCGACGACGTCGTGCAGGAGACGTTCCTCGCGGTGTGGCGGGGCAGCGCCCGCTATCGCGAGGAGGGCGACGTGGCCGGCTGGCTGTGGCGCATCGCCGCGCGCCGGCTGGTCGACGCCCTGCGCGGCGACGGCGCGCGCGGCCGCCTGCGCCAGGTCCTGTCGCGCCTGCGCCACCGCGACGAGGCCTCGGCGGAGGAACGCGTGCTCGCGGGGGTGGAGCACGGGGACCTCGCCGGGGCCCTCACCCGCCTCTCACCGGAGCTGCGGGCCGTCCTCCAGGCCACCGTCATCGACGGACTCACCACCAGGGAGGCCGCGGTCCTGCTCGGCATCCCGCCCGGCACGGTCAAGACGCGGGCTCTGCGCGCCCGCAAGCAGTTGCGGGAGGCGCTGGCATGAGACGGATCGCGGACGACCGGGACGACCGCTCGGACGACGGTGCCGACCGGCACCTGCCGAGGGAGGCACAGGCATGACCGAGGGAGGCACAGGCATGACATGGCATGTGGCAGAGGACGATCTGCGGGCCTACGCCCTCGGCGAGTTGGCGCCACCCCTGCTGTGGTCCACCGACACGCACCTCACCCGGTGCGCGCAGTGCCGGGCCAGGCTCGCGGCCGGCACGGACCCCGTGGCGCTGGACTCCGCCTGGGAGCGGCTGGACGCCGAACTGGACGCGCCCCGGCCGAGCCTGACCGAGCGCCTGCTGGTGCGGATCGGCGTGGCCGACCACACCGCGCGGCTGCTCACGGCGACCCCGATACTGCGCCGCTCCTGGCTGCTGTCGGTGCTGTTCCTGCTGGTCATGACGGTGCTGGCGGTGCGGGTCGCGGACCTGCCCGGACTGTTCCTCGCGCTCGCCCCGCTGCTCCCGCTGGCCGGAGTCGCGCTGTCCTACGGCCCCGGACTCGACCCGACCTACGAGATGGCGGTCGTCGCCCCGCTGCACGGCTTCCGGCTGCTGATGATCCGCACCGTCGCGGTCCTCACCGCCGGCCTCGCGCTCAACGGACTGGCGACCCTCGCCCTGCCGGGGTACGGACTGCTGGCCCTGGCCTGGCTGCTGCCCGCCCTCGCCCTCACCACCACCGGCCTCGCCCTCTCCGCCCGGCTGGGCCCGGTCCTCGCGCCCGCGCTGGTCGGCGGCGCCTGGCTGACCCTGCTCGCCGTGCTGGAGACCCAGCCGCACACCGCGGGCCCCCTCGCCCCCTTCACCGCGGCCGGCCAGTCCGTCGCCGCCGGGCTGACGGTCGTCGGCGCCGTGCTGCTCTACCAGGCCCGGGACCGCTTCGACGCCCGCCCGCTGCGCGGCTTCGCGGACGGGGGCCCGGCATGAGCCCTGCCCGCACGCGCGGCGACCTCGCGGACCCGGCCCGCCGAGCGCCCGCCTCCCCGACCTCTCCCCCTTCCAGGACCTTCAGGAGCCCTGCGTGACCATCGACCCCCTGACCGAGCCCAGCACACTGCGGGCCGACGGGCTGGCGCTGCGGTTCGGCGGCACCCGTGCCCTCGACGGAGTCTCCCTCCGGCTGACGCGCGGCGTCACCGGGCTGCTCGGCCCCAACGGCGCCGGGAAGACCACCCTGCTGCGGGTGCTGGCCACGGCCGTACCGGCCGACGACGGCCGGTTCACCGCCCTCGGTCACGACCCCCGTACCGCCGCCGGCCGCCTCGCCCTGCGCCGCGAGCTCGGCTATCTGCCCCAGACCCCCGGCTTCCACCCGGACTTCACGGCCTTCGAGTTCGTCGACTACGTGGCGATCCTCAAGGAGCTGACCGACCGGGGGGCCCGGCACCGCGAGGTCCGCCGTGTCCTCGACGCCGTCGACCTCTCCGACGTGCGCGGCAAGCGTCTCAAGCGGCTCTCCGGCGGGATGCGCCAGCGGGTCGCCCTGGCCGCCGCGCTGGTCGGCGACCCCGGATTCCTCGTCCTGGACGAGCCGACCGTCGGCCTGGACCCCGAGCAGCGCATGCGCTTCCGGGACTTGATCGCCCAGGCCGGCGAGGGCCGCACGGTCCTGCTGTCCACCCACCAGACCGAGGACGTGGCGATGCTCTGCCACCGTGTCGTCGTCCTCGCCGCCGGCCGGGTCCGCTTCGAGGGCACCCCCGCCGAGCTGACCGCCCGCGCGGCGGGCCGGGTCTGGAGCAGCGCGGAACGCGCGGCGGGCGCACTGGCCGGCTGGCGCACCGGGGCGGGCACCTTCCGCAACATCGGCGACCCGCCCCCCGGCGCCGATCTGCTCGAACCCACCCTGGAGGACGGCTATCTGCTGGCCCTGGACGGCGAGAGCGCGGAGGTGACGGCATGAGCCCCGCCCCCGCCGCCCCCGACGCCCCGGTCACCCCGGCCGGCCCCCCGGCCGCGCCCCTCGACGAGGCGCCCCCCAGCGGCTCCGGGCAGCCCGACGAGCGCCGCCGCTTCGGCGCGGTCCTCGCCCTGGCCCGCTTCGAGACGCGCGATCTGCTGACGCAGGTCCAGATCCTGTTCTTCTTCGCCCTGTGCCTCGTCCTCGTCGTCGTGCAGATGGTGCGGCAGGAGGGCATGGACGACTACCCGATCCTCACCATGGTGGACCGGGAGACCCAGGCGGTGTCGCCGCTGTTCGCGCTCGCGGTGCTCGTCTGCGCGAACGCGGCCGCGCTGCGGTCCCGCAAGCACGGCACCGGCCATCAGCTCGACGTCCTGGCCATGGACCCGTGGCGGCGCACCCTCGCCCACATCCTGTCCGTGGTGCCCTTCGCGGCGCTCACCGCGCTGCTCGCCCTCGCGCAGTACCTGCGGGAGGCGCTCAAGCCGGGTGCGATCGGCCACGGCTCGCTCGGTGAGCTCGCGGTGGGGCCGCTGACCGTCCTGCTGGCCGGGGTCGTGGGGGTGCTGCTGGCCCGTCTGCTGCCCCTGTCCTTCGCGCCCATACTGTTCGTCATCGTCTTCTACCTGGCCCTCGTCATCGCCGCCGACCTCGCCGACCAGGGCAAGGGCTGGGCCTGGCAGTGGCTCAGCCCGTTCTCCCTGGACTCCCTGCCCAGCGGCGACCCCGTCCCCTCCGACCTGCTCGGCCGCCCCGCCGCCTGGCACGCCCTCTACCTGCTCGGTCTGTGCGCCGTGGTGGCCTGCGCGGCCCTGCTCCTGTCCGGCGGCCGCACCCGTGCCGTCAAGGCGGCCACGGCTCTCGCCCTGGTGACCACCGCGGTCGGTGTGATCGGCCAGGCACCCCGGGACACGGCAGCTCTGGAGGCGGCCCGCAAGGTGGCGACCGAGACGCCGCAGAAGGTGCAGTCCTGCACCGAGTACGACGGCTCGACGTACTGCTCCTTCCCCGAGTGGAACGGGGTACGGGACGACTGGGCCGGTGTGGTCCGGCGCGTGCGGTCCCAGGCGGGCGGCACCGCCGCGACGAGACCGCTGACGATCCGCCAGCGCATCGACCTCAGCGGCGGCGTGGAACAGGACAGCTCCCTCTCCGCCCTCACCACGCCCGACGAGGTCACGGTCGGCACACACTGGGGCGGCAACCGCGTCCCGGAGTTCGCGGTCGGTGTCGCCTCCGTCCTCGTGGCCGGCAGGGAGGACGTGACGAGCGGGCAGCTCTGCGGCGACGCCCGCGCGGTGACGATCATGTGGCTGGCGCTGGGCGCGGACCCCGACCCGCTCGCCACCTTCCGTGACGTCCGGCTCGACGACAGCGACCACGGCTCCGCGGTGATCCTCGCCCCGACCAACGGCTTCTCCCTGGGGGCGGACCAGACGAAGGTCGTCCGGGAGCTCCTGGACCGCCCGCGGGCCGCGATCACCGAGCGGGTCAAGGCCCACTGGACGGAGCTGACGTCCGCGTCGACGACGACGGTCCGGGCCGCCGAACTGCTGGGCGTCCCGGCCCCGAAGGAGGCCGACAAATGCGAGGAGTAGAGGAGACCGGGGGAATGAAGGACGACGGCGCGAAGGCCCGGGCGGACGAGGCCGTCAAGGCGACGGCGGACGCGAGCAGCCGGCCCACCGCGGCCCTGCTGCGCCCGCTGCTGGTGCCGGTCTGGCGCACCCTGCCCCGGCGGGCCCTGACGATCGCCGGCGCGGTGGGCCTGCTGCTCGCGGCGAGCACCCGCCTCCCCGACCACGCCCCGGGTGCCGAGCCGGGCCTGGCCGTCCTGCGCCTCACGGCACTCTCCGGCGCCCTGGGCCTGGCCTTCCTCCTGGACGACCCGGCCCGCAACACCAGCGCGACCACTCCGGTCGCCCGCCCGCTGCGGACGGTCCTGCGCCTGGCGATGGTGCTCCCGCTGACCGCCCTGTGGTGGACGACGGCCCTCCTCCTCGTGCCGTCGCCGACCCGCCCCCCGCTCCTCCCGGTCACCCTCCAGGCGGCGGCGACGACCGCGGCCGCCCTGGCCCTCGCCACGCTCGCCGTCCGATTCTCGGACTCCCCCGAGGTGGGCAGGAGCACGGCGATATGCCTGCTCACGGCATCCGCGGTGGCCGTCCTGACCCCCAACCGCTGGGGCCTGCTCGCCACTCCGTCCGACCCCTGGTGGGAGCCGACGCAGCTGCGATGGGCGTCGGTCCTGGCGGTGACGCTGGCGGTGTGCGCGCTGTGGACCCGGGAACCGCTCGGCCCGGGGCGGGCGCTCAGGCGGCCGGGGTCCCCTGGTGGAAGTACATTCGCCAGCCCGTCGCGGTAAGACGCCACAGGGAGCTGCGCCACACCCGGCGGCCCCGGTGGTCGGAGAGGTAGGTGAGATGCACGAGACCCGGAGCGAGAAGGGTCCCGGTCATCTCATCGACCTCGACCGGAGCCTCGGCGGAGACATCCCCGTCACCGGTCACGGCGAGGATCGTCTCCACGTCCCACCGGCGCCCGGAGGACCCGATCTCCTCGAACTCCGGATCCAGCAGCGCCAGCACCCGCTCGCGGGAGGCACGCACCTCGGGATCGAGCAGCGTCAGCTCGCCCCCGATGGCCGCCCGCACCGCCTCCTCCTGATCGTCCGTCACGTCTCCGTCCGGTACATCAGGTCCGTCTCGTGGGTGACGAAGCCCAGACCCTCGTACACCGCCACCGCCGCCTTGTTGTCGGCGTCGACGTACAGCATGGCCGTGGGCAGTCCCTGGGCCGCGAGGTGCCGCAGGCCGATCGTGGTGAGGGACTTGCCGAGACCGCCGCCCTGGGCTCCGGGGGCGACGCCGAGGACGTACACCTCGCCGAGCTGTTCCTCGGCGTGGACCTTGGTCCAGTGGAAGCCGATGAGTTCGTCGCCGCGGAAGGCGAGGAAGAAGCCGGCGGGGTCGAACCAGGGCTGGGCCTTGCGGTCGTCGAGGTCGCGCTGGACCAGCGATCCCTGCTCGGGGTGGTGGGCGAAGGCCGCGGCGTTGACGGCGAGCCAGGCGGCGTCGTCCCGGCCGGGCTCGAAGGTGCGGACGGTGACCCCGTCGGGCAGCACCGGCTCGGGCAGCGCGAGGTCGCCCAACGGCCGCCGCAGCTGACGCAGTTCACGGAACAGGGTCAGCCCGAGGACCTGGGCGAGATGGCGGGCGGCGGAGTGCCCGCCGTGGGCCCACACCCGCAGCCGCTTGCCGGAGGCGGCGAGCAGCGCGGCGCCGAGGGCGCGGCCGTGGCCGTGGCCGCGGTGGGAGGGGTGGACGACCAGCTCGGCCGCCGGGGCCTCGATCGGGTCGGTGTCCTCCAGCTGGGCGTAGCCGACGAGTTGGCCGCCGACGGTGAGGACCAGATGGGAGACGCCTTCGCGGGGACCCCCGCGCAGTTGTAGCCGGCCCTGCTCGGACACCGCCTGCTGCCCGTCCGTGCGGAGGGCCTCCGCGAGCAGGTCGAGGACGGCATCGGTCTGTTCGGGGGAGAGCTCGACGAGGGTCTCGATGGATCGGGAGCCGTAGGGCCGTGCGATGTCGTCGCTGGTCATGCGTACGAGGGTAAGGGGAGGGCGCCGCAAAGTGGGGGCAAAGAGGAGGGCAAAGGGAAACCAGGATGTAACCCGGAACCCCCTGTCGCGCTACGCGCGTTGACCTTAGGCTGCGCCGGACGGCCACCTATCTCAGCCGATACACAGGGGGGCGCATGCCAGCCACTTCCCAGCCGGACCCGGGCCGCAGACGTCGTACGTACCGTCTGCTCGCGGCCGCTGCCACGCTCGCCACCACGGGTGCGCTGGCTGCGGCTCTTCCGGCGGACGCGCACGACGCACACCACGGCAAGCCGCTGCCGAGCCGCTACCAGGACGTGCAGCTGCTGTCGTTCAACGATCTGCACGGCAATCTGGAACCGCCGTCGGGCTCGTCCGGCCGGGTGACGGAGCTTCAGGCGGACGGCACGACGAAGACCATCGACGCGGGCGGTGTCGAGTACCTCGCCACCCATCTGCGCGAGGCCCGCAAGAACAACGCGTACTCCATCACCGCGGCCGGCGGTGACATGGTCGGCGCCTCCCCGCTGATCTCGGGTCTGTTCCACGACGAGCCCACCATCGAGGCGCTCAACAAGCTGGACCTGGACGTCACCTCCGTCGGCAACCACGAGTTCGACGAGGGCGCGAAGGAACTGGCCCGGCTCCAGCGCGGCGGCTGCCACCCCACGGCCGGCTGCTACACGGACAAGAGGTTCAAGGGCGCCGACTTCCCGTACCTGGCGGCCAACGTCCTGAGCGAGAAGACCGGCAAGCCGATCCTCGCGCCGTACTGGGTGTGGAAGAAGAAGGGCGTCAGGATCGGCTTCATCGGGGTGACCCTGGAGGACACCCCGGGCGTCGTCTCCGCCGACGGCGTCAAGGGCCTGAAGTTCAAGGACGAGGTCAAGACGATCAACAAGTACGCCAAGGTGCTCCAGAGCCAGGGCGTGCAGTCGATCGTGGCGCTGATCCACGAGGGCGGCCAGCCGGCGTCGGGCGCGTACAACTACAACTGCGACTCCCCGGGCGCAGGCGACGGCATCTCCGGCCCGATCGTGGACATCGCGAAGAACATCTCCCCGTCCGTGGACGCGCTGGTGACGGGCCACACTCACGCCGCGTACGTCTGCACGATCCCGGACCCGGCGGGCAACCCGCGCATGGTCACCTCGGCCGCCTCGTTCGGCCGCCTCTACACCGACACCACGCTGACGTACGACCGCTTCACCGGCGACATCGCGCGCACGTCCGTGAAGTCGGCGAACCACGTGGTCACCCGGACCGTCGCCAAGGCGCCGGACATGACCGAGCTGATCAGCAGGTGGAACACGCTCGCCGCCCCGATCGGCAACCGCGCCATCGGCTACATCTCGGCCGACGTGCCCAACACGGGCACCGAGTCCCCGATGGGTGACCTGATCGCGGACGCGCAGCTGGCGTACGGCAAGGGCCTCGACCCCGAGACCGACCTCGCGCTGATGAACCCGGGCGGCGTCCGGGCCGGCCTCACCTATGCGGCCAAGGGCAGCGAGGGCGACGGCGTGGTGACGTACGCCGAGGGCTTCACGGTCCAGCCGTTCTCCAACACCGTGAATCTCCAGGACTTCACCGGCGCCCAGCTGATCCAGATCCTCAAGGAGCAGGTCAGCGGTTCGAACGCGTCGGCGCCGAAGATCCTCCAGCCCTCGGCGAACCTGACGTACACGCTGGACCTGACGAAGAGCGGCGCCGACCGGGTCGTCACCGACTCCATCCGGCTGAACGGCGCGGCCGTCGACCCGTCGGCCACCTACCGCATCGCCACCAACAGCTTCCTCGCGGGCGGCGGCGACGGCTTCACCACCCTCGGCCAGGGCACGGGCGACCTCGTCGGCACGGACGACCTCGCAGCCCTGGAGCAGTACCTGACCGCCAACTCCTCGGCGACCAGCCCGATCACCCCGCCGACGGCGAACCGGATCACGATCGTGCGGTAGCCCACGGCTCATCCCCGGACGAGGCCGTCGCGTCATCGACGCGGCGGCCCGTTCAGCTCTCCCGGAGTACGGGGAAGTCCGTGGTCCTACGGTGTCTCCGGCACCTCGGGCGGAGGCATCGGCGCCCCCGGCAGCCGTACGGTGGCCACCGTGCCGCCGCCGCCGGCGCGGGCCAGCTCGACCCGGCCGCCCGCCTGCTCGACGGTGCGGGCCACGATGGACAGGCCGAGGCCGGAGCCGGGGAGGGCGCGGGCGCTGGGGGAGCGCCAGAAGCGGTCGAAGACGTACGGGAGTTCGTCCTCGGGGATACCGGGGCCGTGGTCGCGGACGGTCAGGACACCGCGACTGAGCTGGACGTCGATGGTGCCGCCCTCGGGGCTGAACTTCACCGCGTTGTCCAGGATGTTGACCACCGCCCGCTCCAGCGCGGCGGGCTCCGCCCGGGTGAACCAGGGCTCCAGGTGGGCGGTGATCGTCAGCTCGGGGCCGCGCAGCCGGGCCCGGCGCAGAGCCGCCTCGACCGTGTCCTCCAGGTCGACCACCTGGACGCGTTCACCGCGCTGGCCCTCCGAGCGGGACAGCTCCTGGAGGTCGCCGATGAGGGACGCCAGCTCCGTCACTTGCGCCTTGACACTCGCGAGCAGCGCCTTGCGGTCGGCGGCGGGGATCGGGCGGCCGGTCTCCTCGCTGCGGGTGAGCAGCTCGATGTTCGTCCGCAGGGACGTGAGCGGCGTCCGCAGCTCATGCCCGGCGTCCGCGATCAGCTGCTGCTGGAGCTCACGGGAGCTGGCGAGGGAGGCGGTCATCGAGTTGAAGGAACGGGAGAGCCGGGCGATCTCGTCGTCGGAGTCGTCCTCGACGGGGATGCGCGTGTTCAGATCGTCCGTGCGGGCCACGTGCTCGACGGCCTCGGTGAGCTTGTCGACGGGCCGGAGTCCGGCCCGGGCGACGGCGAGACCGGCGGCGCCGGCGCCGAGGACTCCGACGCCGGAGACGAGGAGGAGGATGAGGGCGAGGTCGTTGAGGGTGGACTTGGTGCCCGCCAGCGATACGGCGATGCTGATGGCGACGTAGGACTGCTCACCAGTGGCGGGGTCCTGGGCGGGTTGGGGGATGGTCATCACGCGCACCGGCGTACCGTCGTCGGCCGTGCCATTGCGGACTACCCCGCGCTTGGAAGCACCGTTCTTGATGACTTCCTTGTCCGCCTGAGTCACCTTGATCGCGCCGAGGGAGTCGTCCGTCACGCAGGCGGTCCCCTCCGACGTGACCACCTGGGTGTACAAGTTGCGGAACGGCCTCGGAGTCTGCGGAGTCTTCGTGCAGTCGATGAGCGCGTTCTGCATCTGCACCCAGTTCCCGGGCTTCATCCGGGCCGCCTGTTCCAGGTCCTCGTTCACCTGCTCGTACAGCTTCCCCTGCACGATGAACCAGCACGTCACCGAAACCGCCGCCACCGCGAACGCCACAGCGGCGGCGACCAGCATCGACAGCCGCGCCCGAATCGGCAGCGTCCGGAAGCGGCGGACCAGCTTGTTCACTCCGCGCCGCCCTGGCGCAGCACGTACCCCACACCCCGCACCGTGTGCACGAGCCGCGGTTCGCCGGCCGCCTCGGTCTTGCGGCGCAGGTACATCACGTACACGTCCAGGGAGTTGGAGGACGGCTCGAAGTCGAAGCCCCACACCGCCTTCAGGATCTGCTCCCGCGTGAGGACCTGCCGCGGGTGCGCCATGAACATCTCCAGCAGGGTGAACTCCGTGCGGGTCAGCTCGACGGGCCGCCCGGCCCGGGTGACCTCGCGGGTGGCGAGGTCCATGCGCAGGTCGGCGAAGGTGAGCGCCTCGTCCTCCTCCACGTCGGCCGCGCCGGCCGCCGCCGCGTAGGAGCTGCGCCGCAGCAGCGCGCGCACCCGGGCGAACAGCTCGTCCAGTTCGAACGGCTTGACCAGGTAGTCGTCGGCGCCCGCGTCGAGCCCGGTGACCCGGTCGCCGACCGTGTCACGGGCCGTGAGCATGAGGATGGGGGTCGTGTCGCCCGCGCCCCGGATGCGGCGCGCGGCCGTCAGGCCGTCCATGCGGGGCATCTGGATGTCGAGGACGACCAGGTCGGGGCGGTAGGCCGTCGCCTTGTCCAGGGCGTCGGCGCCGTCGACGGCGACCTCGGTGTCGTAGCCCTCGAAGGCGAGACTGCGCTGGAGTGCCTCACGCACCGCCGGCTCGTCGTCGACGATCAGGATGCGCTGGATGTCACGGTCGCCTTCGGCGGGGCTCATGGGCGTCGATCCTCGGGTGCGGTGGGTCGGACGGGGACGAGACCTTCAGCCTCGCACGCTTCCCGGTCCGTGCGGGAAGAGAGGGCGGCGGGGGATCAGCCGCGCACCGCGGTGAGGCGGTTCAGCGGAACCTTGCGGCGGTGCGGGCGGGTGGCGGGCGTGCGCAGGCCCATCAGCTGCGGCGCCGCCACCTCCGGGGCCCTTACGACCGTCTCCCGCACGGGCTCGTGCAGCTCGTACGCCACGCCGAGGGCCAGGGCGAGGTCGGCCGCGCCGACGCCGGTCACCGTGTGCGAAACCTGCTTGATCATGACGTGCTCCCTGAGTGGCCGGAGGGTGGATCAGCTGTCGGAACCGCCGGCCCGCAGGGTCGCGAGGTCGGCCTTGACGGTGTTGATCGGGATGGCGAAGCCGAGGCCGACGCTGCCGGCGTCCGAGGAGGAGGACGAGGCGGCGGAGTACATGGCGGAGTTGATGCCGACGATGTTGCCGTTCGCGTCGATGAGCGCGCCGCCGGAGTTGCCGGGGTTGAGCGAGGCGTCCGTCTGGAGCGCCTTGTAGGTGGTGGTCGAGGAGCCGGTGTCGCCGTTGAACTGCCGGCCGCCGAACTCGAACGGCCATCCGCCGCCGCCCTGCTGTTGCTGCTGGCCCTGGCTCTCGTCGGTGGAGACGGTCACGTCACGGTTGAGCGCGGAGACGATGCCGCTGGTCACCGTGCCGGTCAGGCCCTCGGGGGAGCCGATCGCCACGACCTGGTCGCCGACCTGGACCCCGTCGGAGTTGCCGAGGGTCGCCGCCTTCAGACCGGAGGCGTTCTCCAGCTTGATCAGCGCGAGGTCCTTCTTGCTGTCGGTGCCGACCACCTTCGCGGTGTAGCTCTTGCCGTCGCTGGTCCTCACCTTGATCGAGGAGGCGCCCGCGATGACGTGGTTGTTGGTGACGATCTCACCGTCACTGGTGATGATCACACCGGAGCCGGTGGAGGAGCCGTTGCTGAGGGTGGCGTTGACCTCGACCACGCTCGGGCTGACCGCGGCGGCGATCGAGGCGACGTTCCCGGTCTTGCTGGACGGCACCACGCTGGTCGTGGTGGAGGAGGAGACCACCTGGTCCTTGCCGGTCAGCTCCTGTATGCCGTACGCCGTGCCGCCTCCGATGGCCGCGGCGACGATCGCCACGGCGGCGAGCAGGGCCAGGGGACCGCGGGTGCGCTTCTTCCCGGGCTCCGGGGCGCCGGGCCCGGCCGCCGCGGGGGTGAGGAGAGCGGTTCCGCCGCCGTGGCCGTCCCCGCCGCCCGGCGCGGCCTGCGTCCGCCACACCGCGGTGGGCTCGACCACCGGCTGCGGCTGCGGCTGGTGGTGCTGCTGCGGCTGCTGGTACGCGCCCTGCTGCATCGGCTGGTACGCCGGCGGGGGCGGCCACTCCGGGTTGACGGGGGAGGAAGCGTGCTGCTGGGCGCCCCGGTGAGGGGTGTCGAAGTTCTCGTACTCGCCGCTGCGGCGGAAGCTCTCGGTCATGGAAAGAAGCTTGTCCCGTGACCATGAGAGCTTCCTGAGTGCTCCCTGAGAACGCCGCCAGAACCTCGTATGCCCGATATAAAGCCGGAACAGGCACCGGACGCGGGCCTCTCAGAGACCTCTCATACGGTGACGCCGTACGGTCAGGCGCAGCCGCACGAGCGGCGGGTCACCAGCCGGGACGGGAACTGCTTGAGGCGTTCGCGGCGGGAGCCCGCGATCCGCACCCCGTCGTCCAGGACCAGGTCCACGGCCGCGCGGGCCATCGCCGAGCGGTCCGATGCGATCGTTGTCATGGGCGGGTCAGCGAGGGCGGCTTCCTTGATGTCGTCGAAGCCGATGACGGCCAGCTCGCCCGGTACGTCGATGCGCAGCTCGCGGGCCGCGCGCAGCAGGCCGATCGCCTGGTCGTCGGTGGAGCAGAAGATCGCGGGCGGCCGGTCCGGGCCCGAGAGCAGGTCGAGGGCGACGCGGTAGGCGTCATAGCGGTTGTACGGCGCCTCGAAGAGCCGGCCCTCGGTGCTGAGCCCGGCCTCGGCCATGGCCTGCCGCCAGCCCTCGACGTGGTCGGAGACCGGGTCGCCGACGGAGGGGGTCTCGGCGGTGCCGCCCATGCAGGCGACGTACGCGCAGCCGTGCTCCAGGAGGTGACGGACGGCGATCCGGGCGCCGCCCAGGTCGTCGGTGACGACGGCGACGTCGTCGATGGCCTCGGGCCGCTCGTGCAGCAGGACCACCCGGGCGTCCCAGGCGTCGATCTCGGCCGCGGCCAGGTCGTTGAGCGCGTGGCTGACGAGGATCAGGCCGGAGACCCGCATCCCGAGGAACGCCCGCAGATAGTGGACCTCGCGCTCGGCGACGTAGTCGGTGTTGCCGACGAGGACCATCTTCCCGCGCTCGGAGGCGGCCTGCTCGACCGCGTGGGCCATCTCGCCGAAGAAGGGCTGGCGGGCGTCCGGGATGATCAGACCTATGAGGTCCGTGCGCCGGGACGCCATCGCCTGCGCGACCCGGTCGGGCCGGTAGCCCAGCTCCTTGATCGCGGCGAGGACGCGCTCGCGCGTGGCCGGGGCGACCGGCCGGGGTCCGTTGTTGATGACGTAGCTGACGACGGCGGTGGAGGTCCCCGCCAGTCGTGCGACGTCGTCCCGAGTCACCTTGGCCACGCGCGGAGTCTACGCGGATGGACCCGCTCTGGGCAGGGCGTACGTCACGTCCCTGTGCGGAAGCAATGCCTCCGCCGAGCGGATCCGGCCCGGTACCGGTGAGTAACCGAGAGGTACCGGCGAGTACTAGGCGTCCGCTGTGACCTCTTCGGCGCCGACGGCGACCGTGTTGTCCGGATCGTCCGCGTTTACCCGGCCGGCCTTGGCCTTCGCCTCGTCGCTCCCGCGCTCCGCCTTCTCGGGCGTAACGAATCGATAACCCACGTTCCGGACGGTGCCGATCAGCGACTCGTGCTCCGGGCCGAGCTTGGCGCGCAGCCGCCGTACGTGCACATCGACCGTGCGGGTGCCGCCGAAGTAGTCGTAGCCCCACACCTCCTGGAGGAGCTGTGCGCGGGTGAACACCCGGCCGGGGTGCTGGGCCAGGTACTTCAGCAGCTCGAACTCCTTGAAGGTGAGGTCGAGGACCCGGCCCTTCAGCTTCGCGCTGTACGTCGCCTCGTCCACCGACAGATCGCCGTTGCGGATCTCCATCGGGGAGTCGTCGTTGACGATCTGCTGGCGGCCCATGGCGAGCCGCAGCCGCGCCTCCACCTCCGCCGGGCCGGCGGTGTCGAGGAGGACGTCGTCGATGCCCCAGTCGGCGGTGACGGCGGCCAGGCCGCCCTCGGTGACGACCAGGATGAGCGGACAGCCCGGTCCGGTCGAGCGCAGCAGCTGGCACAGGCTGCGCACCTGCGGGAGGTCGCGCCGGCCGTCGATCAGGATGACGTCGGCGCCCGGGGTGTCGACGAGTGCGGGCCCCTCCGCCGGAGCGACGCGCACGTTGTGCAGCAGCAGGCCGAGGGCGGGCAGCACCTCGGTCGACGGCTGGAGGGCATTGGTCAGGAGCAGCAGAGAACTCATATGTCTGGTTCCTCCTCGGTCCCTGCGAGGACGTTTGCGGCACTACGGCACTGCGGCACTGCACTGCACGTTCCCGAAGGCCCCGTACACCCGCGGTCACCTGGAGTTTCCCGCTTCGTATACAACGCTTCCGAAAGCACAAAAGGACCCGGGGGCTACGCTGCCCGAGTCCTCTGCCCAGCAGAATAGCCCACATGAGCAACAGCCGGGCAGGTCATGTGGCCCGTTCCACCGTACGTCCGAACTATGAGACGGGCACCCGCACACCTTTGCGGACGTTTCGGCGCACCGTCGACGGTATTCCGATCGATTCCGTATACAACCCGGGTTCGGTCGTATACAACAGTGCGCCGCCATCCCCCGTTCACCCGGTGTTCGTGATCGCGCACGGCTTCACCGGCGACGCCGACCGCCCCCAGGTACGCCGGGTCGCCGAGGCCTTCGCGCGGTACGGGGCCGTCGTCACCTTCTCCTTCCGGGGCCACGGGCGCTCCGGCGGGCGTTCGACGGTCGGCGACAAGGAGGTCCTGGACCTGGAGGCCGCCGTCGCGTGGGCCCGCTCGCTCGGCCACGCGCGCGTGGTGACCGTCGGCTTCTCGATGGGCGGCTCGGTCGTGCTCCGGCACGCGGCCCTGCACCGGGGGGTGGACGCCGTCGTCTCCGTCAGCGCGCCCGCCCGCTGGTACTACCGGGGAACCGTCGCCATGCGCCGGGTGCACTGGCTGATCACCCGCCCCGAGGGCCGGCTGCTCGGTCGCTGGGGCTTCCGCACCCGTATCCACCACCGCGACTGGGACCCCGTACCGCTCTCCCCGACCGAGGCGGTCCCGCGGATCGCGCCCGCCCCGCTGCTGATCGTCCACGGCGACCGCGACGGCTACTTCCCCCTCGACCACCCCCGGATGCTCGCCGCGGCGGCGGGCGAACACGGCGAACTCTGGCTGGAACCCGGCATGGGCCACGCCGAGCACGCGGCCGACGACGCCCTGCTGGCCCGGATCGCGGACTGGGCGGTGGCCCGGGCGGGCTAGCCTGAACCCTGTCGGTGAACCGACGACGGACCGGCGAGACGACGGCCCGACGAGACGGCGGACCGACCGGGACGACAGAACAGACGACGGAACAACCGAGACGCCAGAACAACCGATCCGAGAAGGAACGCGATGCCCAAGGTCACGGTGCGCTACTGGGCGGCCGCCAAGGCCGCGGCCGGGGTCGACGAGGAGCCGTACGACGCGGACACCCTCGCCGAGGCCCTCGACGCCGCGCGTGTGCGACACCCCGGTGAACTCACGCGTGTGCTGCGGCGATGCTCGTTCCTGATCGACGGTGACCCCGTGGGCACCCGCGCACATGAGACGGTACGGCTGGCCGACGGCGGCACGGTCGAGGTGCTCCCGCCGTTCGCAGGAGGGTGAGGATGACCGACCAGCAGCCGTATCAGCAGTACCCGGGATACGACCAGCAGAACTGGCCCGCGCAGCAACAGGGCCACGACGACCCGCAGGCGCACCTCCAGTACACCCAGCAGTGGCAGGGCCAGACCTGGGAGACCAGCGTCCAGCCGCCGGTCACCGCGGACGCGCCGGGCGCGTACCCGGGGCACGCGGGGCCTGGGGGGCACGCGGGGCCCTCCGCGCCTGCGGGGCACGTGGGTCCCGCCGGGCCTGCACGTCACGCCGGGCAGCCTGGCCACCAGGGCTACCCCGGCCACCCCGAGCACCAGGGCTACTCCGCCCACCAGGCCTACGCAGGCCAAGCCGCCGCACCCGCCCAGCCCGAGGCGACCGCGGCCTTTGGTCCCGCCCAGCCCGAGGCGACCGCGGGCTATGGCCCCGCCCAGCCCGAGGCGGCCGCGGCCTACGGTCCCGCCACCCTCGCCGGCAACTCCCGGGTGACCGACGCCCAGCGGGCGCGGCTCGAAGGGCGTTCGCCGATCATCGAGCCCGGGATGCAGCCCGCCGCGCTCACCGCGCTGCTGGGCCTGCTCCTGTCCGGCGCGGCGGCCATCGGTTCGTACGCCCTGCTCGTGCCGCTCGTCGTGCTCCAGGCGGTGACGGCGGCCGGCTGGTTCCGGCTGAACGGCATGTGGCCCGCCCGGCAGGGCATCGCGCTCGCCTTCCTCGGCGCGCTGGTCTCGGACGCGGCGCTGCTCGCCGCCGGCCGGGGGAACGCGCCCGCCGCGATCCTCGGCACCCTCGGCGTGTGGGTGCTGCTCTGCCTGGTGCTCCAGCTCCGCTCGCACGCCGACCCCGACGAGCGGATGTACGGCCTGATGGCCACCATCGTCTCCGCCGCGCTGGCGATCACCGCGACCGGACACCTCGGCGCGGACCCCGACGCGGTGACCGTGGGTGCCGCGGCCGTCGCCGTCGCCGTCCTGGCCCGCGCGCTGCCGCTGCCGACCCCGGCCTCCGTCGTCGTCTCGCTGCTCGCCGCCGCGGGCGCGGGCATCGCGGTCGGCGGGGTGACCGGGATGGGCGCGCCGGGCGCGCTGCTCGGCGCGGGCGCCGCGGTGTGCGCCCTGATCGGCCACCGGGTCGCGAGCTACGACTACCCCTCCCGCTTCGTCCACTTCACCGCGGGCGTGGCCCTGCCCCTCGCGGCCGCCGCACCGGCGGTCTACGTGCTGGGGCGGGCGCTGGGCTAGACGGCATGGACTACGGGATGTAGGGGACGGCGTGTCACAGCTGATCGACAGTTCCGCGGTGTCCCTTGCCCCCAGGGTTACGGTGGGCCGCAAAGCGACCTGAACCGGGGGACACCTTCATGCGCGCGCTTCGCATACTGCTGATCATCGTCGTGGTCCTGGGGGGCCTCTTCGTCCTCGTGGACCGCCTCGCCGTCCACTTCGCCGAGGGCGAGGTGGCGGACAAGCTGAGGACCACCGAGGGTCTCGCCACCACCCCCGACGTGTCCATCAAGGGCTTCCCCTTCCTCACCCAGATGGCCGGCGGCTCGCTGGACGACATCGAGGTCGGCATCGAGGACTACGAGGCCGACACCGGCGTCAACGGGCAGAGCCTGCGCATCGACGACCTCCGGGCCGACATGAGGGGCGTCGCGTTCTCCGGCGACTACAGCTCGGCCACCGCCACCACGGCCTCCGGCACGGCGACCGTCGCCTACGACGAGCTGCTGAAGACCGCCAAGTCCGAGGAGACCCGGGTCGCGCCCGGACTCACCGCCGAGGTCGTCGGCCTCTCCGACGGCGGCAACGGCAAGATCAAGGTCACCGTCGAGGCGACCGTCCTGGGCGTGAGGCTCAAGAACCCCGTCTCCGTGCTGAGCTCGGTCAGCGTCGAGGGCGACACCGTGCGGGTGCACGCCGACTCGCTTCCCGACTTCCGCGGGGTGACGGCCGCCGAGAGGGAGGTCCGCACCGTCACCGACTTCCGGCAGAAGATCGAGGGGCTGCCCGGCGGCATCACTCTCGACAAGGTGCAGGCGGGCAGGGACGGTGTGGAGATCACGGTGAAGGGTTCGAACGTCCGGCTCGCCGGGTAAGCGCCCCTGGTGCCGGGATGTCCGTGACAGGCGTCTGAGAGACGCCTGTAGAGAGACGTCTGTAGAGAGACGTCCGAGAGAGCGTTCCGACAGGCGAGACGCCGCCGTCCGAACCGTAGATGTGGCGAGCAATACATGAGCCCCGAGCCCCTGCGGGGACGCCCTGGCGCCTCCTCCGTCCCGACATCTGGACGATCGCATCTCATCATCCGGCCCGCTGGTGACACGCCTGCCTGTCCGTCCCTACGATCGACGGCATGATGCAGCGACAGGCGGATCTCACGAAGCGGCGGGCAGTAGACCTGTGCCGCGTCGCCGCCATGCTCTGTCGCACCGTCTGACAGCGGAAGCGCCGCCGGCCTTCCGCGCCTCCCGGCGCCCTCGAACCGAGGGCATCCGTGCGCCGGCCGCCGGCGAGCCCCGGCCGCGCACCCCTCTTCTTTCTTGCACACCCCCGCCGCAACTGCCCCGGAGGAGAACGAGCATGAGCCGCAGCGAAGTCCTGGTCGATGCCGACTGGGTCGAGGCCAACCTCGACAACGCCGACATCGCCATCGTCGAGGTCGACGAGGACACGTCGGCCTACGAGAAGAACCACATCCGCAACGCCATCCGGATCGACTGGACCCAGGACCTCCAGGACCCGGTCCGCCGCGACTTCATCGACCAGGAGGGCTTCGAGAAGCTCCTGTCGGCGAAGGGCATCGGCAACGACACCCTGGTGATCCTCTACGGCGGCAACAACAACTGGTTCGCCTCGTACGCGTACTGGTACTTCAAGCTCTACGGCCACGAGAACGTCAAGCTCCTCGACGGCGGCCGCAAGAAGTGGGAGCTGGACGCCCGCGAGCTGGTCGACGAGGTCCCGGTGCGCGCCGAGACCACGTACACCGCCAAGCCGCAGAACACCGCCATCCGCGCCTTCCGTGACGACGTCGTCGCCGCGATCGGCTCGCAGAACCTGGTCGACGTCCGGTCGCCCGACGAGTTCTCCGGCAAGCTGCTCGCCCCGGCCCACCTGCCGCAGGAGCAGTCCCAGCGCCCGGGCCACGTCCCGACCGCGCGCAACATCCCGTGGTCGAAGAACGCCAACGACGACGGCACCTTCAAGTCGGACGACGAGCTCAAGGAGCTCTACGCCGCCGAGCAGGTGGACCTCTCCAAGGACACCATCGCCTACTGCCGCATCGGCGAGCGCTCGGCCCTGACCTGGTTCGTCCTGCACGAGCTGCTCGGCGTCGAGAACGTCAAGAACTACGACGGCTCCTGGACCGAGTACGGCTCCCTGGTCGGGGTGCCGATCGAGCTCGGCGCCAACAAGTAACCCACCCAGCCCGCAAACCCGACCGACCGGCCTTCCTTCCGTCCGGTCAGACCCCGATGGAGAAAGACATGTGTGGAGCGAAGGCCGGCGGCCCGGACGCCTCGACGATCAAGCCCGGTGAGACCACGATCCAGGGCCAGGTGACCCGCGACGGCGAGCCCGTCGTCGGTTACGTCCGGCTGCTGGACTCGACCGGCGAGTTCACCGCGGAGGTCCCCACCTCCGCCACGGGCCAGTTCCGCTTCTACGCGGCCGAGGGCACCTGGACCGTCCGCGCCCTCGTCCCCGGCGCCACCGCCGACCGCACGGTCGTCGCCCAGCAGGGCGGACTCGCCGAGGTCGCGATCGCGGTCTGAGACCGCAGGGCTCGGCGGTCTGTGACGGACGCCGACAGGTCTGACGACGGTCCGAGGACGTCTGACGACGTCTGACGACCGTATGACGGTGTAAGGCCGGAAGGGCCGTATCCCTCGTGGGGTACGGCCCTTCCGGCCGCCCGGACCTACGCTGGAAGCATGTACGCGCGCCGGCGCCACCTCTACTTCGCGATGATGGGCACCTGCATCGGCCTGTTCGTCCTGGCCTGGGCCGTTGTGCGCATCTGGTCCGTGCCGGTGGCGGTCGGCATGTGCGTGGTCGCCATGGTCATCCCGCCGCTCGCGGCGATGGTCGCCAACCGGCGCGGCCCGGAGGACCGCTGGTGGGACGACCCCTCCGGCGACCCGGAGTCCGACGAGTGGTGGGACGAACTGGACGGCAGGAAGCGCCGCCCGTAGCCGTCGGGGGACGCCGCCCTCAGCCGTCAGTAGACGAGGGCCTGGGCGCCGTCGGCCAGGGCCTCCTGCACGAACACCTGCGCACCCGCGATCCGTACGCCCTCGATGACGTCCTTCTCCGTGATGTCCCGCCGGGCCGCGCACTGCGTGCAGAGCGTGAGCCGCCCGCCGGCCAGGACGGACTCCAGGAGATCCGGCAGCGCGGCGGAGTGCGGCAGCTCGAATTCCGCGGCCCGGCCCGGCAGCGCGAACCACGCGGACTCCCCGGTCAGCCACAGCGACACCTCGACCCCGCTGGCCACGGCCACCGCCGCGACCGTGAACGCCTGCGAGCACCGCTCGGGGGCGTCGGCCCCGGCGGTCACCTTGATCACGAGCTTCTTCGCCATGGCCGCATCGTAATCAGCTCCCTCGCACAGGGGGCCGGTCCCCGGCCGCGTAAGCTGGGGGCCGGCCCTGTGTACGTACGGAACAACCACGCTCATCCGAGGAGCACCCCGTGGAGATCTTCTTCGAAACCCTGCTGGTCCTGGTCTGCGTCGGTGTCCTCGCCTTCGCCGCCCTGACCGTGAAGAAGCTGTACCAGGGCCAGCGCTGACCCACCGATCCAGGAACTGCCAACCATGATCGAGATCCCGTCCGACCTCCACAAGGACCTCGTCCCCCTCGCCTTCCTGCTGGGCACCTGGGCGGGCGCCGGGGTGCACGACTTCCCGGGTGCGGAGAAGTGCAACTTCGGCCAGGAGGTCACCTTCGGCCACGACGGCCGTGACTTCCTGGAGTACCGGTCCCACACCTGGGTCCTGGACAGCGACGGCAACAAGGTCCGTCCCCTGGAGTCCGAGTCCGGCTTCTGGCGTATCGACGGCTCCCGCAAGGTCGAGGTGACGATGACCCGCGACGACGGCGTCATCGAGATCTGGTACGGCGAGATGGCCGACAAGAAGCCGCAGATCGACCTGTTCACGGACGCCGTCGCCCGCACGGCCGCCTCCCGCCCCTACACCGGCGGCAAGCGGCTCTACGGCTACGTCAAGAGCGACCTGATGTGGGTCGGGGAGAAGCAGACCCCCGAGGTCGAACTGCGCCCCTACATGTCGGCCCACCTGAAGAAGGTCGTCACGCCCGAGGACGTCGAGCGCTGGGCCAAGGCCCTCCCCGACGACATGCCGGACGACGGCATCGCGTTCTTCAAGTAGGTCTTCCGCCCCGACACAGCGTCCTGCAACCGAACGCGCTCCGGCGGGCAGGGCCATACGTCCAGTACGCGGGCGGGGTCACGTCCTCGGACACCGGGGGGTTCTGCCGGCTGAGCCGTGATCAGGATGAACCCGGCCTAAACTGGGGAGTGTGGTGAGCACCGACTGGAAGAGCGACCTCAGGCAGCGCGGCTACCGGCTGACGCCGCAGCGGCAACTCGTGCTGGAAGCCGTGGACACCCTGGAGCACGCGACCCCCGACGACATCCTCACGGAAGTGAAGAGGACGGCGTCGGGGGTCAACATTTCCACCGTCTACCGGACCCTGGAGCTCCTGGAGGAGCTGGGCCTGGTCAGCCACGCCCATCTGGGGCACGGCGCGCCGACGTACCACCTCGCCGACCGGCACCACCACATCCACCTGGTCTGCCGGGACTGCGAGAACGTGATCGAGGCGGATGTGCAGGTGGCCGCCGAGTTCACCGCCAAGCTGCGGGAGAGCTTCGGCTTCGAGACGGACATGAAGCACTTCGCGATCTTCGGCAGGTGCCGGGACTGCACGTCGAAGGCCGTGGCGGACGGACGTTCGGCTGCCAGGAGTTCCATTACCGAGTCGTAGGCTTGGCACATGAAGAGCCCTCTGCTGTCCCTGCCCGGCGCCGTCCCCGCCGAGGGCGTGGACGAAGGTGTCGCCGCCCACTACGGCGACCTGTTCCGTGAGCAGCGCGCCCTCGCCGACGGCACCGGTTTCGTCGACCTCTCGCACCGCGGGGTCGTCACCGTCACCGGTGAGGACCGTCTGAGCTGGCTGCACCTGCTGCTCACCCAGCACGTCAGCGACCTCCCGGCCGGCGAGGCCGCCGAGGCCCTGATCCTCTCCGCGCACGGCCACATCGAGCACGCGCTCTACCTCGTCGACGACGGCACCACGGTCTGGGCCCACGTCGAACCCGGCACCCAGGAGGCGCTCCTCGCCTACCTGGAGTCGATGAAGTTCTTCTACCGGGTCGAGGTCGCCGACCGCACCGCCGACACGGCCGTCGTGTACCTCCCCGCCGGCTCCATCGCCGAGGTGCCGGAGGGTGTCGTCGTCCGCGAGACCCCGTACGGCCGGGATCTCTTCCTCCCGCGCGCGGACCTGGAGTCGTACGCCGACAAGACGGGCCCCGCGGCCGGGATCCTCGCCCATGAGGCGCTGCGCGTCGAGCAGTACCGCCCCCGCGTCGGCTTCGAGACCGACCACCGCACCATCCCGCACGAGCTGGGCTGGATCGGCACCGCGGTCCACCTCCAGAAGGGCTGCTACCGCGGCCAGGAGACGGTCGCCCGCGTCCAGAACCTGGGCAAGCCGCCCCGCCGCCTGGTCTTCCTGCACCTCGACGGCAGCGAGGTCCACCTGCCGCCCCACGGCACGGAGCTGCGGGTCGCCGACGAGGCCCCCGACGGCCGCAAGATCGGCTTCATCACGACCTCGGTACGCCACCACGAACTGGGCCCCGTGGCCCTGGCCCTGGTGAAGCGGAACGTCCCCGTGGACGCCCCGCTGATGGCCGGTACGACGGCGGCGGCCCAGGAGACGGTGGTCGAGCCCTAGGAGGGCCGACGCCTCAGATCTCCAGGAGCACGGTGAAGGGGCCGTCGTTCGTCAGCGACACCCGCATCCGCGCCCCGAACCTGCCGGTCGCGACGGTGGCCCCCAGCGCCCGCAGCTGCGCCACGACCTCCTCGACCAGGGGCTCGGCGACGGGCCCCGGCGCGGCGGCGTTCCAGGTGGGCCGCCGTCCCTTGCGCGCGTCGCCGTACAGGGTGAACTGGCTGATCACCAGCAGCGGGGCGTCGATGTCACTGCACGACTTCTCCTCGTGCAGCATCCGCACCGACCACAGTTTGCGGGCGAGCTGGGCCGCCTTCTCCTTGGTGTCCTCGTGCGTCACCCCCACCAGCACGCACAGGCCCTCGCCGACGATCTCCCCGACCGTCTCGCCGTCCACGACCACACTCGCGCCGTCCACCCTCTGCACCACAGCTCGCATGCGGACATCATGCCGGGTGCCCCGCACGGACTCGCGGAGGGCCCAATTTTGATCCTTTAGGCCCTGTCTGGGGCCGTTCGGGGGGACTCGGTCACCTCGCGGCGACTTGGGGTGGCACGATGCTTTCCACCACACGCCGGTCGAGGGGACGGTAGAGGGACATGAGCACACCGAGTACCGAGCGGCTGGAGACACACCGGCCGCCCGCCCAGCGCGGCGAGAGCACCGGGCCGCCCGCGGAACCTCCGGGGCCCGAGCTGGCCCGGCTCAGCCTGCCCGAGCTGCGCACCCTGCGCCAGGGCGCCCAGCGCGACGAGGCGGACCTGAGCTACGTACGACGATTGTTGCAGGGCCGGATCGACATCCTGCGCGCGGAGCTGGCCCGCCGTTCCCCGTCGGGCGCCGCGTCGGTCGTCGAACGCCTCCCGGAGATCCTCACCGACGCCCCTGCCCGCCACCGCTCCTCGGCGCGGCACGTCACCCTGGGCACCCCGCACAGCGAGGAGTACGGCCGCCTCGCCGCCGACATGCTCGCCGACGTCGAGCTCTCCGACCTCGACGCCCGCACCGACCCGGAGCTGCACGCGGCGATGGCCCGACTGGTCGGCTACGAACAGCAGGTCTCCCGCCGCCGCCAACACCTCCAGCGCACCGCCGACGACTGCGGAGCGGAAATCACCCGCCGCTACCGCGAGGGCGAGGCCCAGGTGGACGACCTGTTGGTGTGACATCGCGGGCGGGTGGGCCTCGCCGCGCGGCTGGCCTCCCCGGGCGGTGGCCTTGCGTGGGGATGGCCTCGCTGGCCAGCTGCCTCACGGGCGGATAGGCCTCTCCGGGCGGGTGGTCTCGCCGGGCGGGTGGTTTCGGCGGGCGGGTGGCTTCGGCGGGCGGGTGGTTTCGCCGGGCGGATCGGCTCGCGGGCGGATCGGCTCGCGGGGCGGCTGGCCTTGCCGGGCGGACGGCTTCGTGGGCGTGTGGTCTCGTCAGGCGGATGGGCCTCGCCAGGGCGGCCGACCTCGCGGGGGCGGATGGGCTCGCCGGGGGGCCGACCGGTGGCAGACCTCATCGGACAGATGCCTCGCCGGGCTGATGACCTCCTGGGCGTCCAGCCACGCGCCCCGGTCCCACGGGGCGTGCCCCTCCCGGCGGCGGTCGGAGGGCAGAAAGTGCGGGCAGAGGGCGGAGGGGTGAAAATCTGGCGACACCCGCTCCCGCCCTGCCTACCGTGGCCCCATGGACGTCCGCCCTCTCGCCGACCACGAACTCCCCGCCTGGATGCGCGCCCTGAACACGGGCTTCCTGCGTCCCCCGGCCGTCACCGAACAGGCCGTCGCCGCCCGGCGGGCCACGCTCGGTGACTCGCGGCTGACCGGCGCCTTCGACGCCGACACCTGTGTGGCCACCTTCCGTTCCTTCCCGCAGGAACTCACCGTCCCGGGCGGCGCGCTCGTCGCCGCGGACGCCATCTCCAACGTCGCCGTCCTGCCGACCCACCGCCGCCAGGGCCTCCTCACGCGGCTGATGGCCGACGACCTCGCGGCCGCGAAGGACCGCGGGGACGTCGTGGCGACCCTCATCGCCGCCGAGTACCGCATCTACGGCCGGTACGGCTTCGGCCCCGCCACCACCATGACCGAGTGGACGATCGACGTACCAAGGGCCGGCTTCGACCCCCGCCACCCGGTCCCGCTGGCCGGCGGCCGTATCGACCTGGTGGACGGCGCGGAGGTCCGCAAGCTCGGGCCCGTCCTGCACGAGCGACTGCGCCGCGGTCAGCCGGGTGCCGTCAGCCGCCACGAGCACTGGTGGGACATGAACACCGGGGTGATCCACCTGCACGGCGAGGACGGCTGGACCGAGCCGTTCTACGCGGTGTACCGCTCGGCGGACGGCGAGGTCGAGGGGCTGGTGTCGTACCGGGCGGACGACCACTGGACGGACGCCAAGCAGCCGCGGAACACGGCCTCGGTGAACTGGCTGCTCTCGGTGACCCCGGCCGCCGCCCGTGCCCTGTGGCACTACCTGTGCTCCGTCGACTGGATCACCCGGGTGAAGTCGGGCTGGCGCTCCCCGGACGACGTGCTCCCCCTGCTGCTGCCCGACCCGCGGGCGGCGAGCGTCACCACCCAGGCGGACTGGCTGTGGGTGCGGCTCCTGGACGTCGCGGAGGCCCTGGCGGCACGGTCGTACGACACGGCGGGCGCCCTGGTCCTGGAGGTGGTCGACGGGTCCGGCCCGGCCGGGGGCCGCTTCCTGCTGGACGCGGCCCCCGACGGCGCCTCCTGCGCGCGGACGACCCGCGACGCCGATCTCACGCTGGACGTGGCCGAGCTGGCGTCCCTGTGGCTCGGTGACGAGTCGGCGGTACGACTCGCGGCGCTGGGCCGGCTCCGGGAAGAACGAGCGGGCGCCGCCCGGGGGGCCGACGCCCTGCTGCGTACGTCCGGGCGACCGTGGTGCCCGGACCTGTTCTGACGCTCCTTTCGACGTCCGGCGGCGGGGAAGGTGGTGGTGCATCCGTAGCTGTTCGGTTGTGGCTGTGCGGCGATCTGAAGTTGTGGCTGTGCGGCGTTCTGAAGTTGTGGCTGTGCTCAGGTGTCGGCTTCGCGGGCTCCCGGCTCCCCTCCGGATGGGAGTCCGACCGGCCAACCGTCCGGAAGTTTGACCATGTTGTTGAAGTTGGCTGCCAACTTCACTGTACTTATGTCCGCTTGGAAGCGTCCTATAACCATCTCTCTGAGAACTGCCACAAGATGGCGGGAAGTTGTACTGTTCCTTCGTGGAGCCGGAACATGCCCCCGTCAACCGACAGGGGAGAGCGGGGCGGCCCCAGCCCTCGCACCGCGAGGTGGCCGACGAGCTGCGCACCCGGATCAGGACCGGAGTGCTGCGGCCGGGCGAACGCATGCCCACGCAGGCCAGGTTGGCGGACGAGTTCGGGGTGGAGCGGGGGGCCGTACGCCAGGCGCTGCGCATTCTGCAGTCGGAGCACCTGCTCACCAACGTCTCCAAGGGAAGCCCGGCCACGGTCGCCCCGCCGCCGGGCGCGGCCGGCCCGCCGATGGGTCCGCAGGCGGTCCCGCAGCCGTCCATGGTGGGTCTGCCCCCGCGGATGACCGAGGCCTTCGCGGCCCAGCATGTCCAGGTCGACGCCCTCTGCCTCACGGCGGTCTCACTGACGGCGGCGATCGGCGAGCCGCTGCGCCGGATCCACGCCGGACAGCTGAAACCGGCCAAGATCGACGTCCGGGTCCTGCTGCCCTCCCGGAACATCGACCTGGCGTTCCCCGCGGCGGTGGACACCTCTGCCACCGAGCGGCTCCAGCGGCACTGGCTGGCCCACCGCAACGCGCAGGGGCAGGTGCTGCGGCACAATCTGCTGAGCCTGCGCTCCACGCACGGCATCGATGTCAGCGTCACCTTCCGCGCGCTGCCGTTCACCCCGCCCGTGAAGCTGTACCTGCTCAACGGCACGGACGCGCTGTTCGCGTACTACACGGTGCGGCTGCGCGAGGAGACGATCGACCAGGAGAACCTGGAGTTGTACGACGCCGAGGGCACGCGGTCGGTGCTGTTCGCCTTCGAACAGGGCTCCGGGCCGCGCGACTCGGCGTTCGTGGAACAGTCCCAGCTGTGGTTCGACGCGCTCTGGGAGACGATCAGCTCGGAGCTGCTGCTCACGAGCTGACGGCGGGTCCGGTGGCCACGAGGGCGAGGACCACTGCGCCGACCGAGCTGAGGGCCGGGCTCCTGACCTTGATCCCGACGCTGAGCAGCAGCAGTCCCACGGCGCCGGTGGTGCCGTACTTCCACTGGATGGCCTGCTCGACGCCGACGACGAAGGCGGCGGAGACGAGGGTGAGGACAGGCATGGCGTTCCCCCCTTCTTCGCCAACTCGATCGAGTTGGCAACCAACTCTAAATTTGTTGTCCCCACTTGGTACCAACTCCTAAACAACTTCCAGGCAACTCCCCATAGATGGATCTAAGTTGTAGCGTTTGGTCGTGACCCAGGAGAACGTGGCGGAGAACACGGCAGTGAACACGGCAGTGAACGGCAGCAGAAGGTCGCCCAGGGAGATCGCCGACGTCCTGCGGCGGCGCATCCGCTCCGGTGAACTCAAGGCCGGCGACCGCCTGCCCACCCAGGCCGAACTCGCCGACGAGTTCGGGGTGGAGCGCGGCGCCGTACGCCAGGCCCTGCGCGAACTCCAGCTCGACGGCCTCCTCACCCACGTCAGCAAGGGCAGCCCGCCGCGGATCGCCGAACCGCCCGCGCCCGGTCACGACGAGCCCCAGCGCACCATGGTCGGCCTCGCCCCCCGCCTCATCGAGGCGTTCTCCGCCCCGCACGTCCGCATCGACGCGGCCTGCCTGACGGCCGAGAGCCTGATCCCCGCCCTGGGCGAGCCCCTGCGCCTCATCCACGCGGGCGTGCTGCACCCCCGGAAGATCGACGTCCGGATCCTCCTGCCCTCCCGCCGCATCAATCTGGCCTTTCCCGTCCCGGTGGAGGGCCGCAGCGACGACGACCCGGTCCACCAGCGCTGGCTGGCCATGCGCAACGCCCAGGGCCACGTCCTGCGCCACAACCTCCAGACCCTGCGCTCCCACGGCATCGACGTCGACATCACCTTCCGCGCCCTGCCGTTCACCCCGCCCGTGAAGCTGTACCTGCTCAACGGCACGGAGGCGCTGATGGCGTACTACATGGTCGAGCGCCGGGCGGAGGACACCGACACCGGACCGCTCGACATGTACGACGTCCTCGGCACGGAGTCGCTGCTGTTCTCCTTCCAGTCCTCGGCCGGTCCGCGCGACACCGCGTTCGTCGAGGAATCCCAGAAGTGGTTCAACGCCCTCTGGGAAACCATCACGACGGACCTGACACTCTCCTAGTGACTTCTGATACGACGCGGACTGAACAGGCGGCAGCCGACACCGACCACACCCAGGGAAACGGAACCGCAGATCTGCGGGAGCTGATCGCGCGTACGAGGGTCGTCCTGTGGGACTTCGACGGCCCCATCTGCCGGCTCTTCGCCGGCCACTCGGCGGAGGACGTGGCCGACGGACTGGTGGAATGGCTCGAAGGGCGGGGCCTGCACCATCTGCTGACGGAGTCGGAGCGGGAGTCGCTGGACCCGCACGTCGTCCTGCGCGCGGTGGACCGCCTGCGGCCCGGCAGCGACCTGGTCGCGGAGCTGGAGGAGCGCCTCACCCAGGAGGAGCTGCGGGCCGCCTCCTCGGCGATGCCCACGGCCTGGGCGGACCCCCTGATACGCACCTGGACCGCCCTGGGCCTGCGCCTGGCCATCACCACCAACAACTCCCCCCGCGTGGTCGCGAAGTACCTCACCGGCAGGGGCCTCACCTCCTGCTTCACCCCGCACGTCTACGGCCGTACGCAGGAACTCCACCTGCTCAAGCCCCACCCGCACTGCCTCCAGCGCGCCCTGCGCGCCACGGGCTCCGCCCCCGACACCGCCCTGATGATCGGCGACACCCCCTCCGACTTCCTCGCCGCCCGCGAGGCCGGCGTCCCCTTCCTGGGCTACGCGCGTAACGAACGCAAGGAGAAGCTGTTGCGGGGCGCGGGGGCGACGGTGGTGGTGAACTCGCTGGAGACGGTGCTGCGCGTGGCCAGAGGTCAGGCCTGACTGGCGAGCACCACGAGCAGCACGGCCGCCGTGCCGGCGAGGCCGTGGTGACGTGCGCGGATGCCCACGGCGAGCAGGAGCACGAGGGCCGGTCCCAGCGGGCCGAGTCTGGCCTGCGCCAGGCTCCCCAGGGCGACGCTCAACAACTCCCGGGACGCGGCTAAAAGGAGCATGCCATTCCACCTCCATACAACTGTCAGTGAAGCTTTCATATGTCGGTCCAATTGGACTGGTTGCCTTGAATCGGATGTGCCCTGTCCGATTGATCCCTTAACCAGCAGGCCAATTCGACCTGCTAGTTGACTGAAAGTGGTTTGTCGGAAACCGCGCGGCGGTACGGTCGCGGTGTGGGAGATCGTCAGAGTGACAGCGGCGGCAGGGAATTCCACCGGGTCGCCGACGAGTTGCGCGCCCGCATGGCCGACGGGCTGTACCCGGTGCGCTCGTTCCTGCCGTCCCAGCGTGAGCTGGCCGAGGAACTGGGCGTCTCCCGGGACACCGTGCAGCGCGTCCTGCGCGTCCTCGGCAACGAGGGCTGGATCGAGTCACGGCAGGGCAGCGGCTCGCGCGTGATCAGGACGCCCCGGATACCGACCCCGACGCACAGGGTCGGCCGGCAGCGCCGGACGGTGACCCTGGGCCCTCTGATCGGCGAGGCCTTCGAGCAGCCCGAGGTCACCCTCGACGTCTACACCCTGACGTCCGAGTCCCTCGACGCGCACATCCGCCTGCAGGCGGAGCGCATCCACCTGCAGGCCATCGCACCGCAGCGCATCACCCTGCGCCTGCTGCTGCCCGGCCGCGACCAGGTCCTGCCCTATCCACGGGTGAAGGACGACAGCAGCGACGGGCGGCTCGGGAACCGGCTGCACGACATCACCGACCGGCACACGGCCTCGTTGCGGGGTCTGCTCACCGACCTGCGGACCGACGGACTCGTTCCCTCGATCGACCTCAGGATCCGATACGCCCCCCTGGTCCCGGCGTTCAAGCTCTACCTCCTCAACGGCACCGAGGCCCTGCTGGGCCCCTACGAGGTGGTCGAGCGCCAGATCGAGCTGCCGTCCGAGGAGATCGTGAACGCCCTCGACGTGCTGGGCCTCGGGGCCACGCTCACTCATCACGTCAAGGACGACGACCCCAACTCGGTCGGCACGGTCTTCGTCGACACCTGGCAGGCGTGGTTCGACTCGGTCTGGAACCTGCTCGCCGAGTGACCACGGCTTTCACCGGTTTCCGCGGGGGAGCGTGCGCTAGCATGCGCCAACATCAAGCGAGCAACCGCTCCCGTCCGTACGTATGAGATGGCGTACAAGCCACCATCGAACGGCCTCACTGAAGAGTGGCAGGCCACCCATGACGGCCACTCCCATGTCACTCGGGCCGCCTTTCGCATTTTCCGGCATCCCTGTTGCCGTACCCGTTCAACCGTGCGAGTTCCTCGGAGCTGCAAGTGGCCGACCCCAGCGCCGCCCTTCGGACTTTCGTCGAGAAGGCGGAGTCGGAGAAGGTGTCCAGCGGACACCACAACCTGAATTACGTCGTCGAGGTGACCGACGACGTGGCCGGCCTCCTGGGCCGCAAGGCCGGCACCCGGGTGACCGTGCGCATCCGGCGTGCCGACGCCCTGCGCGTGGTGATCAGGACCTGGCAGGACGAGCCCGCGATCCTGGAGGCCGTGGGAAGCGTGTTCGAGGACGCGCCCCTGTGCCTGGCGCGCCGGCCGGACTTCGCGATCCACAGCCATGTGGAGGGCGTCCCGCTCTCCACGGTCTGCGGAAACGGTAAACCGGTCGACACCCTGCTGGTGAAGGCGATGGCCGAGCTGCTGGCCCGGATGTCCCGGGTGCGTCCTCCGGCGCTGCCTGCCGAATGGCCCGCCCAGCACAACGGCAGCCAGGCCTTCCTGCGGTGGCTGGTGAGGCTCGCCGACGAGCAGATCCGGGTGCCCAACTGGGACGAGTACGGTGGCCTGTTCATCGCTCTGGGCATCCGGGAGGACGCCCTGCTCGCGCTGGCCGACCGGATCCCCCCGATGACCCGGCGGCCGTACAGCCTGCTCCACGCGGACCTGCACCGGGACAACCTGATCATCCCCTACGACGGCAGTCCGCCCCTGGTCTGCGTCGACTGGGAACTCGCGACCTACGGCGATCCCCTGCACGATCTCGCGACGCATCTGGTGCGCATGCAGTACCCGCCCCACCAGTGGGCCGAAGTGATCGACGCGTGGGTGGAGGCCATGCGGGTGATGCGCCCCACCGCGGTCCGGGGCATCGCGAACGACCTGCGCCACTACCTGGATTTCGAGCGGGCGCAGTCGGTCTACCCGGACGTGATACGGGCCGCGCGGTCGCTCCAGGACGCGTTCACCCAGAAGCGCCTGGACCTGGCGACGGCGGAGGTGAGCCGGGCCCTGGGCGCCGCGAAGGAACCGCTCGGCCTCGACGACGTCCCGAAGAAGAAGGAGATCGAGCGGGCCCTGTGCCGCTGGCTGATGTCACGCGGCGGCGGCATAAAGGCCGGCGAGTGGATCGCGCCCGCCTACCACTGGGACCCGGACCCGGACTTCCCTGAACCGTCCGACTTCCCCGCGTCCGACGTGCACGAGGCCCTGCTGGCCGAGGGGGGCGCACCGGCGTCCCGGGTGTTCAAGGGGGCCGCGCACCTCAACACCGTCGTCCGGATGCCGGGAAACCGCGAGCCGGTGGTCGTGCGGCGCATACTGCCCGACGTCTGCCGCAGGGAGCCCGTCTACCTCAAGGAACATGTCGTCCTGCGGGCGATTCACGCGTCGAACGCGAAGGTCGCCGCGCCTCGGGTGCTCGCCCTGGGGACCAGCTACAAGGACGACCGCTTCGCCGTGCACACCTACGTCGGCTCGGCGGACCGCCCGTGGCCCAGCCATCCGGTGGACGGTCTGCTCCCGCACGAGGCGGACGCCCTGGTGGATCAGCTGTGCGAGCTGACGAAGGTCGACACCGGCACGGTGGGCTGGAACGCCGGTGGCCTCGACTTCCACGAGTGGCTGAAGCGGCAGCTCGTCGCCCTGGTACGCGATCTGCCGAAGGAGACGCTGCAACTGGCCCGCGCGCTCGGACTGCCCGACCACGTCCGGCTCGGCGAGATCCTGTCCGGGCGGCAGATGACCCGTCGGCCGTCCGTACTGCTGCACGGTGACCTCAATCCGTGGAACCTGGTGCGCCGAGACGACGAGCTGGTCCTGACCGTCATCGACTGGGAGATGGCCCTCGTCGGGGATCCCCTCTACGACCTGGTCCGGCACATGCATCTGACGCCGACCCGGCCCGAGATCAGGAAACGCATGTTCTGGCGCTGGAAGACGCGGCTGCCGGAGGAGTACACGGTCGACTGCCGCCGGGACGCGCGGGTCTACGGGCACCTCGAGGTCGTCCGCTCGGCCTATGTCGACCTCGACCGCCTGGTCACCCGGGCGAGCCTGGACGCTCCCAACGTCCGCCGTGCCGTGGACTCCTACGACGCCACCCTGTCGGCGGCCATGGCGGCGCTCGGTCTGCCGGTCCCGCACACCTCGAACCCCTATCTGGCCAGGGCCCTGGCCCGACGCAGGAGATAGTGGCGCCGGGCGGCGGCGGGAAGCGGCGGCGGGAAGCGTACGGCGACGGCGCCGTACGCTCACCCCATGAGCGACCCCGGGCTGCGTGAGCGCAAGAAGCGGCGGATGTACCAGGCCGTGTCGGACACCGCCGTGCGGATGTTCCTGGAGCGGGGCTTCGACGCCGTGTCCGTCGCCGAGGTGGCCGCCGCGGCCGACATCTCCAAGCCGACCCTCTTCCGGTACTTCCCGGCCAAGGAGGACCTCGTCCTGCACCGGATCGCCGACCACGAGCGGGAGGCCGCCCGGGTGGTGGAGGACGGACGGGCCGAGGGGGTCGCGCCGCTCGTCGCCCTGCGCCGGCACTTCCTGGCGGGGATCGCCGCCCACGACCCGATCACCGGGCTCAACGACCACCCGGCCGTCCGCGCCTTCTACGACCTCCTCTACGGCACCCCGTCCCTGGTCGCCCGGCTCCACGCGTACCTGGAGCGTTCCGAGGCCGCCCTCGCCGAGGTGCTCGGCGGCGACCTCGCGGCACGGCTGGCCGCCGGGCAGATCATCGCCGTACGACGCATCCTCGCCGAGGAGAACTGGCGCCGGATCTCGGCCGGGGAGCCGGTGGAGGACGTGCGCGAGGAGGCGGCCCGGGCGGCCGAGCGGGCGTTCGCGACGCTGGAGGCGGGGATGCCGTACCTCGCCTCTGGTGTTACTCAGTAAAGTATTTAACTCGGTTACGGACTTCGCTATCCTCGGTCGCATGACGTCTGCCGAGCCGGCCCCGCCTGCCGTGACGGAACCCGATCACGGCCTCGACACCGCCCTGCGCCGGGAGCGCGCCCACCACGACACCTGCCGCGCCGCCCTCGCCGCCATGGTCGACGGCGCCGACCTCCAGGTCGTCATCGGCGAGGACGTCTCCGCGTCCGGCGCCGACGCCGAAGTCCTCGGCCACGGGCTGCGCAGCCGCGCCAAGGCCCTGCGCGAACTCCCCGAAGGACCGCTCTTCTTCGGCCGCATCGACCTCGCACAGGGCGGCGCGCACCACATCGGCCGGCTGCGGATCAGCGAACACCCCGCCGCCCCGCCCCTGGTCGTCGACTGGCGCGCCCCCGTCTCCCGCGCCTTCTACCAGGCGAGCGCCCGCGCCCCGCAGGGCGTGACGGTACGGCGGCGGTTCGGATGGGCGCCCGGCAGCCGCGGCGACTCCGCCGACCTGACCGGCCTGGAGGACGAGCACCTCACGGGCGGCGGGCCGGCCGCGGGCCCCGGCGGCCTCCTCCTCCGGGAGCTCGAGAGGCCCCGAGTCGGCCCCATGCGGGACATCGCCGCCACGATCCAGCCCGAGCAGGACGACCTCGTGCGCGGCGGCCTCACCGACTCGGTCTGTGTGCAGGGCGCCCCCGGCACCGGCAAGACCGCCGTCGGCCTGCACCGGGCCGCCTACCTCCTCTACACCCACCCGCAGCGCGTCAAGCGCGGCGGCCTGCTGATCCTCGGCCCCAACCGCACCTTCCTCTCCTACATCGCCGAGGTGCTGCCCTCCCTCGGCGAGACCGGCGTACGGCAGTCGACCCTCGTGGACGAGATCGCCCGGCACCCGGTCACCGGCACCGACACCGAACAAGCCGCCGCCCTCAAGCACGACCCCCGGATGGCCGAGGTGCTGCGCCGGGCGGTGTACGGCCGGGTGACGGCCGGCCGCGCCGAGGACCTGGCCGTACCGGACGGGACCTACCGCTGGCGGATCACGGGGGACCGGCTCACCGACATCGTGGGCGCGGTGCTCGCCGAGGAGCCGCCGTACGAGGTCGGACGGGAACGGGTCCGCAGCCGGATCGTGCGCCGGCTCCTCACCCAGGCGGAGCGGCGCGGCGGACCGCCCCCGGCCGCCTGGCTGCGGCGGATCGAACGGGCGCGGGCGGTGAGCGCCTGCGTGGAGGAGCTCTGGCCCCGGCTGCGGCCGGAGGAGGTGCTGGCCGGGCTGCTGGCCGACGCGCAGGCGCTGGCCCGGGCGGCCGACGGGCTGCTGGAGCCGGCCGAGCAGGAGGCCCTGCTCTGGGCCCGGCCGCCACGCTCACCGAAGTCCGCACGCTGGTCGGCCGCCGACCTCGTCCTCCTCGACGAGATCGCCGGGCTCCTCGAACACCCCCGGGGCTACGGCCATGTCGTCGTCGACGAGGCCCAGGACCTCTCGCCGATGGAGTGCCGGGCCATCGCCCGCCGGGTCCCCTTCGGCTCCCTCACCGTGCTCGGCGACCTCGCCCAGGGCACCACGGCGTGGGCGGCGCGCTCCTGGCGGGTCCAGATGACCCACCTGGGCAAGCCCGACGCGACGGTCGTCCCGCTCACCACCGGCTTCCGGGTCCCCGGCGCCGTCCTCGCCCTCGCGGGCCGGCTCCTCGCCCGCCTCGACACGGACGTCCCCGCGGCCCGCTCCCTGCGCCACGACGGCACCGTCCGCATCCGCCGCGCCCCGGACGGCGGCCTCACCGCCACGGTCCTCGCCGCCGTACGCGACGCCCTCACCCACGACGGCTCGATCGGCGTCATCACGCCGGACACCGAGACCCCCCGCATCCGCGAGGCCCTCACCGCCGCCGGGCTCGTCCCGCCGAACGGCCGGGTGACGGTCATCGGCGCCACCCTCGTCAAGGGCCTCGAATACGACCACGTCGTCGCCGTGGAACCGACCACGATCGCCGAGTCCGAGCAGCGCGGCCTCAACCGCCTGTACGTCGTCCTGACCCGCGCCGTGTCCCGCCTGGACGTGGTCCACGAACGTCCGGAGCTGCCCTGGGGCGCGGAAGAGACCGCCGCGGGCTGATCGCGGGCTCATCCTTGAAGGATGCCGCCACTGCTCTTCCTCGACGTCGACGGGACGCTGATCCCGTTCGGTGGACCGGGTCCCTACCGGGAGTACGGCACCTCGTCCCACCCTCTGCTGCCCCGCCTGGACCCGGCCCTGGGGCCCCGGCTGCTCGCGCTGGGCTGTACACCGGTCTGGGCGACCACCTGGCTGGACGAGGCGAACGAACTGCTCTCTCCCTGGCTGGGGTTGCCCCCGCTGGGCGTGGTCGACTGGCCGGAGGACGCAGAGGTGCCGGCCGGGCGGTGCGGTGCCGCTCTCCACTGGAAGACGCGGGTGCTGGTCGAGCGGGCCGCGGGGCGGCCGTTCGTCTGGCTCGACGACGAGATCGGTGACGCCGACCGCGCCTGGGTGCGGGCGCACCATCCGGGCCCGGCGCTGCTGCGCCGGATCGACCACCGGTACGGGGTCGGGGAGGAGGACTTCGCGGCTGTGCGGGCGTGGGCCGCGGAAGCGGACCGGGGCGGGTGGCGCGGGCGCGCCTCAGGAGCGCAGCGCGTCGACGGGCTCCATGCGGGAGGCCCGGAGTGACGGGTGGAGACCCGCCAGGAGCCCGACGAGCGCCCCGGCGACCGGGGCGCCGAGGGCGAGCCGGCCGTCCACGGCCATGGTCTGGCCGCTGACGTCCCCCGGGGCCACCACGTCGTTCGCCCGTACCTGGACGCTCGCGGCGGGCCCGCTACGCGGGCGGTCCGGAGACGAGGTCGCCGTTCTCGTCGTAGGGCCAGGCGTTGGCGACACAGCCGTGCAGGCCCTTGATCTGCTGCATCATCACGGGGGCGAGCCGCCCGGGACCCGCACAGCCCTGGTGCGTGTAGTCCAGGAAGTGCCCCATCTCGTGGTTCACGATCAGCGCCCGGTACTCGTGGATCGGACCGTCGAACGTGGGCGAGCCCTGCACCCAGCGCTTGAGGTTCACCACCACGCCGTCGGGAACCTCGCAGTTGTACTCGCCGTGCGTGTCCTGGCGGATGCCCGCCCAGCACAGGGCGTCCGCGGTCCCCGGTGTCGCGATCTTCACCTTGAGGTCATAGGGCTGCCCCGCGCTCACCAGCTGGAACGAGGTCGTCCCGTTCCGGGTCCAGCCCCGGGGCGCGCCGAGGATGTCGGCGATCTCGCTAGCCGCCCGGTCCGGCGAGATGCCGAGCCCCGTCTCGACCTGCACCACATAGCGGAGCGGACGCGCTCCCCGACCGGCCTTGGCGCCACGGGCCCGCGCGGTGACGAAGGTGCCGGGCCCCGCGGCGGGCACGTCGATCCCGGAGGAGGCCGGGGTCGAGGCCGGTGTCGAAGGCGGTGTCGACGGCGGCGCAGGCGTCGGTGTCGCGGGTGGAGTCCGGGTCGGGGTGGGGCTCGTGGTGGGGCTCGTGGTGGGCGCCGTGCCGCGCGGGCGCGGCGCGGAGGCCGTCGTGCCCCCTCGTCCACCGTCCACCAGGAAGAACGCCGTGGAGCCCAGCAGACCGACCGTCACCAGTGCGGCGGCCAGGTGGGTCCGGCCCCGGCGCCGCGGACCTCCCCGGCGGTGGGAGGGCCGGTGGCGGCCACCGGTGGGCGGTGCGGAGTCCCGCTCTCGTACCGAATGCATGGCAGCTCAAGCTGGCCATGTCACATGATCGCGCCGAGCTCAAACTGTCACGGGACAGTAACGACGGTGTCCGTCCGCCACCGCCTCCGTCGTGGCCACCTCCTGCCGGCCTCGGTGTCCACGAGCGGTGGCCACGCCTCCCGACCCACGAGCGGTTCGCGAGTACGCCGAACGCCATGAGCGGGCCGCGCTCGTGGCCAAGCACTTCCATGCCGCCCAGCAGTGGGACTACGAGAGCTGGCAGCAGCGCCGCGTCGAAGACAAGCAGGGTGGCGCGTGATCCACTACCTGCTCGACTCCTCGGGTCTGTGGCGCCTCCTGCGCGAGGAGCAGCTGAGGGACGCGTGGCTGGAGACCACCACCCTCCGGGCCATCGGGTCGTGCGCCCCCCCAGCGGGCCGAGTCTCCGGCGCTCAGCGCGTAACGCCGCTGAGTACGAGGCCATGGGGAAATGAGGTGAACTGCTCACCACTTACCAGAAGCAGCACCTGTTCGACCTTGCGAAAGCCTGCCTTCGCCAGATGAAACAGGGCCGGGAGGGGGGACGATGGAGGTGTACCTGCCGACCGTGCTTTCCCGGAGGAGGTAGCGGCATGACTTATCCCCACGATTCCTCGGGCGTCGGCCCTGCGCGCCGCATCGAGCCACAAGACGCCCCCTTGACCGAGGGCCTGGGCGCCTTGGCGAACATGGGCTGGCAGATACTTCTCACCACGGGCCTGGCGACGATCGCCCTGGGCATCGTGATCTTTGCCTGGCCTGAGGAGACGCTGCAGGTCGTCGGCGTACTCTTCGGCATCTACCTGCTGGTTACCGGTGTCTTCCAGCTGGCCGCCGCCTTCGGCACGCACGTCCCCCGGCATCTTCGGGTGCTGCACTTCCTCACGGGCGCGCTCTCCGTCCTGCTGGGGCTGATCTGCTTCCGGGGCACTCTGCAGTCGGTATTTCTGCTCGCTCTGTGGATCGGCTTCAGCTGGCTGCTGCGCGGCATCATGGTGACGGCTGCGGCGGCCTCCGCCGAGGACATGCCGGCACGCGGCTGGCAGCTCTTCTACGGGATCATCAGCGTTCTGGCGGGCATCGTGCTGATCGTCTCGCCGTTCACCTCGATCGCCGCACTCACCCTGGCGGTGGGCGTCATGGCCGTGGTCCTGGGGGTGGTCGAAGTGTTCCAGGCCATCAGGATGCGCGTCGAAGTCGGTCGCCTCGCTCCGAGCGGCACTGCCGCACAGCGGCGGCCTCTGTTCCACCGCCCGCACCCCCAGCACTGATCACCGGGACCGTGCCGAGATGCCGGGAGCAGCGGGGAAAGCTCCAGTCGCCGGCCTCCCTCCCGGCTCCGCCCAGGACAGCCGGAACGGCTGTGAGGGGATGCCTGTCACCAGGGGGCGAAGTCGAGCCCACCCCACTGAATGCCCGGAGACCTCTGAGACGTCAGCTCAGAGGCCCGGACATCTCCGAGACTGCCCGCACCTCACACAGCCAGGAGAACTTCACACTGAAGACCCGGCGCTTCCCCCTGTGGCGCGACACACTATTGCAAGCAGGTGCTTGCAATAGTTAGCGCGGGTGGTGCACAGTGGAGACATGGCATCGCTCAACGTCGGCAATCTCGGTGACTACCTGCGCGAGCAGCGGCGCAACGCCAAGCTCTCGCTCCGGCAGCTCGCCGACGCCGCCGGGGTGTCGAATCCCTATCTGAGCCAGATCGAGCGCGGGCTGCGCAAGCCGAGCGCGGAGGTGCTGCAGCAGGTCGCCAAGGCCCTGCGGATCTCCGCCGAGACGCTGTACGTGCGCGCCGGCATCCTCGACGCGGAGCGGGACCGGGACGAGGTCGAGACCCGCGCGGTCATCCTTGCCGATCCCACCCTGACGGAGGCGCAGAAGCAGGCACTGCTGCAGATCTACGAGTCCTTCCGCAAGGAGAACGGATTCGAGAGCGGTCAGGAGAGCCGGCCCGGGGACGAGGGCGACGCCGATCCGCAGCAGACGGCCAGTTGACCGGACCAGGGGACCGGCCGCCGACTGCGGACTCGTACGACCCTCAGCCGAAGACGACGAACGTGAATCCGGGAGGACCTACCACCATGGCCATCACCGACGACCTGCGCAAGACCTTCAGCGACCCGACCCCGCTCTACTTCGCCGCGGGCACCGCGGACCTGGCCCTCCAGCAGGCGAAGAAGGTGCCGGCCCTGGTGGAGCAGCTGCGCGCCGAGGCCCCGGCCCGTATCGAGGCCGTGCGCAACACCGACCCCAAGGCCGTGCAGGAGAAGGCCGCCGCCCGCGCCAAGGAGGCCGGGGCCAAGGCCAAGGAGGCGCAGGAGACCTTCCAGACGAAGGTCAACGACTTCATCTCCACCCTCGACGGCGACATCAAGAAGCTCGGCACCACGCTCGACGCCGACCTGAAGAAGCTCGGCGAGTCCGCCCAGGACCTCGCGCTGCGCGGTGTCGGCGTCGCCGCCGAGTACGCCGTCAAGGCCCGCGAGACCTACGAGAAGGTCGCCGAACACGGCGAGCAGGCCGTGAAGACCTGGCGCGGCGAGGCCGCGGAGGAGATCGAGGAGCTGGCGATCGTCGTCGAGGGCAAGGACGCCCCCGCCCCCGCCACCGCCACCGCCACGGCCCCTGCCCCCGCCGCCGAGCCGAAGCCCGAGCCGAAGTCCGCCCCGGCCGCCGAGGCCAAGGCCGAGCCGGCCCCGGCGCCCGAGAAGAAGACGGCCGCGAAGAAGGCCCCGGCGGCCCGCCGGACGACCGCGAAGAAGACGACGCCGCCCGCCAAGTGAGACGCGGCGCCGGCCTCGACGCCGACACGGAGATACGGTCACGGGCCGGGCACGGAAACGCTGCCCGGCCCGTTGTACGGGGTGACGAGCGCGCGGTTGCGGGTACGGTGACCGCGTAAGGACGAACCGGGTCGTGCCTAGTCGGGTGGTGGACGTAGTGCTGATGCAGGGTTTCGCAGGGTTCATGTCACTGTTGAGCCTGGCCCTGATCGTGTTCAGCGGCTTCGCGCTGATCGACGCGGCCGTCCGCCGCGAGGACGGCTACCGCGCCGTCGACAAGCAGACCAAGCCCTTCTGGATGATCATCCTCGGGATCGCCTTCGTGGTGAACCTGATCTTCCCGATCCTGTCGTTCCTGCCGGTCATCGGTCTCGTCGCGACGATCGTCTACATGGTCGACGTCCGCCCCGCCCTCCGAGGCCTCCCCGGCGGCGGCCGCAGCCAGCGAGGCGGGGGCTCCAGCAGCGACGGCCCCTACGGCCCGTACAACGGCGGCCGGTAGGAATCCTCGGGACGGGCGCAGCCCCGTCACCAGGGGCGCGGGGAACCGCCCGACCAGCCACGGACGGCCCTCACCAGGAAGACCACCCTCACGGCGAAGCCCTCACGGCGAAGCCCCTACGGCACCCGGTCCAGCAGTACCACCGCCACGTCGTCCGTGAGCTCCCCTCCGTTGAGCTCCCGCACCTCACTCACCGCGGCCCGCAGCAGCTCCTCCCCGCTCAGCCCCTCGGAGAACTGCCGCCGGATCATCTCCACCATGCCGTCCTGCCCGAGCCGCTCCTTGCGTCCCGAGCCCACCCGCCCCTCGATCAGCCCGTCGGTGTAGAGCATCAGGCTCCACTCCGACCCCAGCTCCACCTGCATCCGGGGCCAGCGGGCCCCCGGCACCAGTCCGAGCGCGGGCCCGTTGTTCTCCTGCGGCAGCAGCCGCGCCGGCCGCCCGGGGGCGGCGATCAGCGGCGCCGGGTGCCCGGCCAGGCAGAGCCCGGCCCGCCGCCCGTCGGGCGCGATGTCCACCGTGCACAGCGTCGCGAAGATCTCGTCGTCGTCCCGCTCGTGCTCCAGCACCTGTTGCAGGGTGCCGAGCAGTTCGTCACCGCACAGCCCCGCCAGGGTCAGCGCCCGCCAGGCGATGCGCAGCTCCACGCCGAGCGCCGCCTCGTCCGGGCCGTGCCCGCAGACGTCGCCGATCATCGCGTGGACCGTGCCGTCGGGGGTGCGGACGGTGTCGTAGAAGTCGCCCCCGAGCAGCGCGCGCGAGCGGCCGGGGCGGTAGCGGGCGGCGAAGCGCAGCGGGGAGCCCTCCAGGAGCGGTGTGGGCAGCAGCCCGCGCTCCAGCCGGGCGTTCTCCTGGGCGCGCAGCTTGCCCTCGGCGAGCCTGCGTTCGGCCGTGTCGGAACGTTTCCTCTCAACGGCGTAGCGGATCGCACGGCTCAGCAGTCGGCCGTCCAGCTCGTCCCGGAAGAGATAGTCCTGGGCGCCGACGCGCACGGCCTCGGCACCGCGCTCGGCGTCGCCGGAGGCGGTGAGCGCGAGCACGGCGTGCCGGGGCGCGAGCCGCAGGACGTGCCGCAGCACGGCCAGTTCCTCGGTCTCGCCGGCCTTCGCGGCCCGGCCCGGCGCGGGAAGCGCGAGGTCGAGCAGGATGCAGTGCACGTCGTCGGTGAGCAGCCGCTCGGCCTCGGTGAGGTTGCGGGCGGTGCGGACGCGGATGGGCTTGCCGTCCGAGTCGAGCAGATCGGGGACGATCGGCGCGGCCGTGGGGTCGTCCTCGATCAGCAGCAGGGTGAGCATGGGGTGCGTGGTGTCGTTCTCGGCCGTGGCGGCCTCGCGCACGGTCTCGTCGTCGGTGCGGGCGGCGTCCCGCCGGGGCGGGTACGCGTCGCCGGAGGGGCGGCCTGCTGCGGGCACGGCCTGCGCCTGACCACACTCCGCGGCCGGGATCGCTCTCTGCCGCGGTACGGGTGCGGGCATGTGTCGGGTTCCTTCCCTCCCCCCGAGGGCACGGCGGGGACGAGGGACCTCGACCCACCGACCGGGACCATAGCGGCAGAAGGCGCCACAGCGGAATGGTGTGCGGCACGCTGCTTGATCTCAGGCCACTGTCATATGCCGCGTTTCCTGCCGCAGTTGGGCAGGCTGGTACAGGACGCGGATGACGAAGGTCACGTCCGTAGGGGGTTTGGGGCGTCCGGCCGGGTGCCGTGGGTCACGTGTCCGGGGTCACGAGGGCGGTGAGGGAGCCGGTTCGGGGCTTTCGCTCCTATGCGTCCGGGCGCACCACCGCGAGGATCGGCATGGTGCCGGCCCCGGCGAGGGTGACCGTACGGCCCGGGCGGGGGGCGTGGATGATCGCGCCGTCGCCGACGTAGAGCGCGACATGGCTCGCGTCGCCGAAGTAGATGATCAGGTCGCCGGGGCGCATGTCCTCGACGGGCACATGCTGGAGCTGCTTCCACTGCTCCTGCGAGGTGCGCGGGATCGGGTGCCCGGCGCTCTTCCAGGCCTCGGAGGTCAGCCCGGAGCAGTCGAAGGAGTCCGGACCCTCGGCACCCCACACGTACGGCTTCCCTATCTGCGCGGTCGCGTAGGCGATGGCCTTCTTCCCGGCCGCGCTCGCCTTGCCGTCGATCTCGTCGAGGATGCCGGTGTTCAGCCAGGCGGTCTGTGCCTTCTGGTCGGCCTGTTCCTGGAGTTGGGCGAGGCGTTCCTTCTCCGCCTTCTCCAGCTGGGACTCCAGCTCCTCGGCCGCGGAGATCTGCTTCTCGATCTTCTTCTGGGCCGTCGCCTTGGCCTTGCGGTTGGCCTCCAGCTTGGTCCACTGGGCGGAGGCGTCCGCGGAGTACTGCTCCAAGTCCTCCTGGATGCGGGTCAGTTCCGCGATCAGGCCCTTGGTCGCGCGCTGGCCCTGGAGCACCCGGCCGGCTCCGTCGAGGAAGTCGCCCGGGTCGTCGCTCAGCATGAGCTGGGCCTCGTCGGGCAGCCCGCCCGTGCGGTACTGGGAGCGGGCGGCGGCACCGGCCCGGTCCTTCAGCTCCGCGAGCCGCTCCCGGCCCTCGACGATCTTCTGGGCGAGGGCGACGATCTCCGCGGACTGCTTCTTCGCCGCCTCCTCCGCCGCGTTGTAGGCGTCGGTGGCGACGGCGGCCGCGTGGTAGAGCGACTCCAGCTTCTCGCGGACCTCTTCCAGGTCCCCGCTGGGCGGGAGGGTGAGGTCGGGGGCGGTCGTCGCCGTCGGGGACGGGGTGGGGCTGTCAGGGGCGGCGAACGCCGCGCCGGGTGCCCCCAGCACGGTCACCGCGCAGACGACCGCCACCGCGACCGCGAACAGGCCGCGCTTGCCCGGACCCATACCTCTTCCCCCCAACTGATTTCTCGTCAGTAACCCACGGTGCTCGGGGGATCGTGCCACGTCATGGCCGAAAGTGACAGAGTCAGGCCCGGAACCGACTGGTGCCGAACAGCTGAGCCCTTCCCCGCGCGCCCTTCGGCACGCCCCCGGAATGATGATCGCCCTGCCGATGTGACGAACGACTCAAGGAGATCGTTCCCATGTCCCACCAAAGGGTGAACGATCGGTGAAACAGCGGCGAGGCGGGCCTCCGTCAGCCCCGGGCCTCCTTCAGCCCCGGGGCGCCAACGCCCCCCACCGCACCGTCGCCTCCCCCTGCCGCCACCGCGCCGGGCCGTCCGTCACCGGCCAGTCCGCGGCGAGGTCCCGCACCGCGCGGATCCAGCGCTGGCGGGCGCCGTACGAGGCGTAGGGCGCCGCGGCGGCCCAGGCGCGGTCGAAGTCGCGCAGGAACGCGTGCACCGGCTCGCCCGGCACATTGCGGTGGATCAGCGCCTTGGGCAGCCGCTCCGCCAGGTCCGACGGCCGCTCCAGGGACCCCAGCCGGGCCGCGAAGGTGACGGTGCGCGGCCCCTCGGGCCCGAGCGCGACCCAGACGTGCCGGCGGCCGATCTCGTCGCAGGTCCCCTCCACGAGCAGCCCGCCCGCCGACGCCCCGCCGGCCGGCGCGAGCCGCGCGCACAGCCGCTCCCACACCCCGGCGACCTGCTCCTCGTCGTACTGGCGCAGCACGTTGGCGGCGCGCACCAGCTGGGGCCGCTGGGGGAGGGGCAGTTCGAATCCTCCGTGCCGGAAGGACAGCCCCTCACGCTCGTACGGCTTCGCGGCGGCGACCCGCGCGGGCTCGATCTCGACGCCCACCACGCGCGCGCGTGGCGCCACCGACCGCAGCCGGCCGAGCAGCTCGACGGCCGTCCAGGGCGCCGCGCCGTACCCGAGGTCGACGGCCACCGGGTCGGCGGCCCTGCGCAGCTCGGCGCCGTGCGTCGCGGCGATCCAGCGGTCCATACGGCGCAGCCGATTGGGGTTGGTGGTCCCGCGGGTGACGGTGCCCACGATGCGCAGGGGCGGGCGGGAGCTCATGGCATACGAGGGTAGGCGGTGTGCGGGACGGGCTATGACGCGTCCGCCGGACGCCTGCGGCGATCGAACGGTTGAGCGATCCGGGTAATGCTCAGGCAAAATACACCGTCCCGGTGATCCTGCCCGGGAATGGGAACACCTCGCTCCGGTGTTCCAGCCCCCCGGGAGGCTTTCGCCCCCTCCGTCCGGCATGCCCGCAACAAGGAGGAACGCCACGTGAGCCACCACGCCAGCCGGCTCGGGCGTCGCTCTCCGGCGGTACCCCCGCGGCTCAGGCTCCACCGCCGCCCCCGCCGAGTCGCGATGCTCTCCGTGCACACCTCGCCGCTCCACCAGCCCGGCACCGGCGACGCCGGCGGCATGAACGTCTACATCGTGGAGCTCGCCCAGCGCCTCGCCGCGATCAACATCGAGGTGGAGATCTTCACGCGCGCGACCGCCGCCGCCCTCCCCCCGAAGGTGGAGATGGCCCCCGGCGTCCTCGTCCGCCACATCGACGCCGGCCCCTACGAGGGACTCAACAAGGAGGACCTCCCCGCCCAGCTGTGCGCCTTCACCCACGGCGTGATGCAGGCCTGGGCCGGCCACCGCCCCGGCTACTACGACCTGGTCCACTCCCACTACTGGCTCTCCGGCCACGTCGGCTGGCTCGCCGCCCAGCGCTGGGGCGCCCCCCTGGTGCACGCGATGCACACCATGGCCAAGGTCAAGAACGCGAACCTCGCCGACGGCGACACCCCGGAACCCGCCGCCCGGGTCATCGGCGAGACCCAGATCGTGGAGGCCGCCGACCGCCTCATCGCCAACACGGCGGAGGAGGCCGACGAACTCGTCCGGCACTACGGCGCCGACCCCGGCAAGGTCGCGGTCGTCCACCCGGGCGTCAACCTCGACCGCTTCTCCCCGGCCGACGGACGCGCCGCCGCCCGTGCCCGCCTCGGCCTCCCGCAGGACGCGCTGATCCCCCTCTTCGCGGGGCGCATCCAGCCCCTGAAGGCCCCCGACGTCCTCCTGCGCGCCGTCGCCGCCCTCCTCGACGTACGCCCCGATCTGCGCACCCGGCTCGTCGTACCGGTCGTCGGCGGTCCCAGCGGCAGCGGCCTCGCCAAGCCGGAGGGCCTGCAGAAGCTCGCCGCCCGGCTCGGGGTCGCGGACGTCGTACGGTTCCGCCCGCCCGTCGGCCAGGACCAGCTCGCGGACTGGTTCCGCGCCGCCTCCGTGCTCGTCGTGCCGTCGTACAGCGAGTCCTTCGGCCTGGTCGCCATAGAGGCCCAGGCGGCCGGCACCCCGGTCCTCGCCGCGGCGGTCGGCGGCCTTCCGGTCGCCGTGCGCGACGGCGAGACGGGCTTCCTCGTCCAGGGCCACGACCCGACCGCGTACGCGCGCGTGCTCGAACGTTTCGCCGACACCCCGGAGCTGCCCGCCCGGATGGGCACGGCCGCCGCCGCCCACGCCCAGTCCTTCGGCTGGGACACCGCGGCCGCGGTCACCGCCGACGTCTACACGGCCGCGACCCAGGCCCACCGCCGTCCCGTACGCTCCCAGCATGGGTGAGGCGGAGAAGAACGCGGCGCGGATCATCGAGGCGTACCTCGCGGGCGCGGAGCTGGAGTGGGAGGCCCCGCGCCCCGGCTCCTACGTCGTCCAGCTCCCCGGCACCGCCAAGCTGAAGACGACCGTCTCCCTGCTGGTCGGCCGCCACTCCCTCTCCCTCAACGCCTTCGTCATCCGCCACCCCGACGAGAACGAGCCCGGCGTCCACCGCTGGCTGCTGGAGCGCAACCTCAAGCTGTACGGCGTGAGTTACGCCGTCGACCAGCTCGGAGACGTGTACGTCACCGCCCGGCTGCCCCTGCCGTCGGTGACGCCCGACGAGGTGGACCGCCTCCTCGGCCAGGTCCTGGAGGCGGCGGACGGTGCCTTCAACACCCTGCTGGAGCTCGGGTTCGCCTCCGCGATCCGCAGGGAGTACGCCTGGCGCGTCTCCCGCGGCGAGCCGACCCGCAACCTGGACGCCTTCGCCCACCTCACCGGGCACGCGGACGGGCCCCGGCCGGCCGAAGGGTGACCGGGGGGTGGCCGGGGGGTGGCCGCCTTGCGCGCGTACCGCCCCGGCGGGACCCCCACCGACCTGCGGAGGTGCCGGGTGGGACGGAACTGCTCGAAGAAACCGGCCGCCACGGCCACCTGGGCCTTGGGCGTATGAACGGCAACCGTGCGGCGGTGGCGGCCCCTGGCTCCCGCCCGGGCGGATGCCCCCTACCGCACGCGCCGGTGATTGGCCCCCGCCTCACGCGTCGGCGGATGCCCCCGCCTCACGCGCCGGTGCCCGACCCGCTCCGCATCGCCGCCGTGCGCCCCTCCTCCGTCACTTCGCCCACTTCGCCGCCGTCGCTGACGGGCTCCTCGCCCGCCGGACGTCGCATCAGCACGGCGTAACCGGCCCCGGCGAGCGTCCCCACGACCGCGCACGTCCCCCACAGCCACTCCGCTCCGAACCGGTCGATGACGAAACCGGACATCACGGGCGCGACCAGCGAGGCGACGGCCCAGGACAGGGTGTACATGCCCTGGTAGCGCCCACGGCCGTGGGTGGGGGAGAGGGCCACGACGAGCCCGGTCTGGGTCGGCGCGTTGACGATCTCGGCGAGGGTCCACACGCAGACGGTGAGCGCGAAGACACCGACCGACCCGGCGAAGGCGGTGAGCCCGAAGCCGTACCCGGCGAGGGCCGAGGAGATGACCAGCAGCCGGCGGGGGTCCCGGTGCTCGATGAAGCGGGTGACCGGGATCTGGAGCACCACGATCAGCACACCGTTGACCGCGATGGCGAAACCGTAGTCGGCGGGCGTGAACCCGGCGGCGCCCATGGCCACCGGCAGCCCCACGGACCCCTGCTGGAAGACGAGCGCGACCAGGAACGACAGCCCGACGACACTCATGAACCGCAGATCGCGCACCACGGTCCCAAGCCCCACCGACTCCTCCCGCACCGCCGCCTTGCTCTCCCGCTCCGGCCGGGACTCCGGCAGCTTGAGGAAGATGACGACCGCGCACACGAGGGTCATCCCGGCCTCCAGCAGGAACCCGGCGCGGTAGCTGACCTCGGCGATGAACCCGGCGGCCATGGAGGAGACGGCGAACCCCAGGTTGATCGCCCAGTAGTTGAGGGAGAAGGCCCGCACCCGGTCCTCGGGCCGCACGATGTCGGCCATCATCGCCTGCACGGCCGGCCGTGAGGCGTTCGACGCGGCGCCGACGACGAACGCGACCCCGGCGATGGCGACGGGATCGGTGACGAACCCGAGCACGGCGACCGACCCGGCCGTGGCGATCTGCGAGAGCAGCAGCGTGGGCCGCCGCCCGATCCGGTCCGCCATCACCCCACCGCCCAGCGAGGAGACGACCCCGCCCAGCCCGTGCAGCGAGGCGACCAGGCCGGCGTAGGAGGCGGAGTACCCCCGGTCGAGCGTCAGATACAGCGCCATGAAGGTGGCGACGAACCCGCCCAGCCGGTTGACGAGCGTGCTCGTCCAGAGCCACCAGAACTCACGGGGCAGCCCGGAGAGGGTCTCGCGGGCGGCACGTCTGAGTGCGGTGACGGACATGGCGGAGCCCCCCGTGGGTCAGAGCCGGTAAGTGGCGCAAGTGATGCGCACAACTTACGAAGCGGGGGCCGCCGGAAGCGAGCGGATTAACAGAACCAGTCAACCGTCCGAGGAACGAGCAGGGGCGCACCGCATCAGGACGGTGGATTACGCTCATAGCCATGGCCGACGCACCGTACAAGCTGATCCTCCTCCGCCACGGCGAGAGCGAATGGAACGCGAAGAACCTGTTCACCGGCTGGGTGGACGTCAACCTCAACGAGAAGGGCGAGAAGGAGGCGGTCCGCGGCGGTGAGCTCCTGAAGGACGCCGACCTGCTGCCCGACGTGGTCCACACGTCCCTCCAGAAGCGCGCCATCCGCACCGCGCAGCTCGCCCTCGAGTCGGCGGACCGCCACTGGATCCCGGTCCACCGCTCCTGGCGCCTGAACGAGCGCCACTACGGTGCCCTCCAGGGCAAGGACAAGGCGCAGACGTTGGCCGAGTTCGGCGAGGAGCAGTTCATGCTCTGGCGCCGCTCCTACGACACCCCGCCCCCGCCGCTCGCCGACGACTCGGAGTTCTCCCAGGCCGCGGACGCGCGCTACGCCTCCATCCCCCCGGAGCTGCGTCCCCGCACCGAGTGCCTGAAGGACGTCGTCGTCCGGATGCTCCCCTACTGGTACGACGGCATCGTCCCCGACCTCCTGGCCGGCCGCACGGTCCTGGTCGCGGCCCACGGCAACAGCCTCCGCGCCCTGGTCAAGCACCTCGACGGCATCTCGGACGCGGACATCGCGGGCCTGAACATCCCGACGGGCATCCCCCTGTCCTACGAACTGGACGCCGACTTCAAGCCCCTGACCCCGGGCGGCACCTACCTCGACCCCGAGGCGGCGGCCGCGGCGATCGAGGCGGTCAAGAACCAGGGCAAGAAGAAGTAACCGCCCACGCGTAAGCCCCCTACCTGCGGGTTCTTCGCTGGGAGGGGGCTTTTCGCTGCCTCTGGGCCGTCTCTGGGCCGTCAGGCCGATGGGGCCGTGCGCTTTCCGGGTTCCGGCTCTTGTCTCCACTCCGCTCCGGCTCCGGCGCTTTGGAGCACAGCGACAGCGGACTGAGCCCTGTACGCAGACAGACCCCCAAGGAGGGTTACGGGCGCTTGGCGCGCCAGGACCCGGCTGTGCCACAAGCTCTGCCCCGTCACCTTGCGCACTGCTCGGATCACATCCATCTCCCGGGGCCCGCAGTCGATGAGCACCACCTCGTGGGACGGGTCGTCGCAGAGCAGCATGTAGTACTCGGTGGACTCGTCGTCGGCCATCTCGCCCTCCTGGCTCAGCGAACGGGAGCGTATGCGCCCGCGAAAACGGCAGCCACGGCTTTTCGGGTGCGCTCCTGGCTGGACGGCATGAGGTGTGCATACACGCGGACAGACCCGGGTCCGAGTGACCGAGGTACTCGGCGAGGGCCTTGAGATGGCCGTGACGGCGACGGCGGCCAGGAGCGCGGTGAGGACGACGACGCCGACGAGGACGGCTGCGACGGTCTTCTGATCGATGGAGACCGAGGGGAGCGCCGGGCGCCGGGCGGGGGCCGGGTCGCTGGGGCGTGGGTGTAGGTGGGCTGCGGGGTGGGGTTGTCCGGGTACTTGTGCAGGACCACAGCTGCAACCTCCTGGTTCAAGCCCAGGCTGCGCTCCGCTCCGCCGGGCGGCTCCCGGCTCCGCTCGGGGCGCCGCTCCTGCCCTTCGGCCCGCTCCGCCTGGGCTGCGCCGACGCCCACCCGCATATGGATAGGGCCGGGGCCAAGAGTCGAGCCCCGGCGTCCGCGGCCCACGGCTCCGGCGGGGGATCGGCCGGCACCGGGTGGGAGGCGGCGCCGTTCCCGGGCGCGGGCACATCGTGGCGAGCGTGGAGCCGGGAGGGTGGTGGGTTGCCGTCGAGCGCTTGTGCTGCGATCGCCGAGAACCTCTTATCTTGCTCAAAGTCGGCGTCATGCGCATGCCGGAGACATAGATTCACTTCGACTATAAACGGCAAGGGCGGGGCGTTCACACGATGGCGAAGAAGCCGGTACGTGCAGCACTGGGTGATGTCTGGCTCAACTGCCAGGTCTGCCACGGGGATCTGTTCCGAGAGCGGGATGTCCTGCTCAACAGCGCCGGCATGGAGTTCATGAATTTGGCCTGGGCCAACGAGAACGCCACCGGCCTCATCTGCTGGCGGTGCGGCTACGTCCACCTCTTCGTCAACAAGGACATCAAACTCTACCGAGCGGACAGGTAATTCATGATTTATTCAGGCCCGCGGGCATGGTTCGCCGGATGCGCTGTGGCAGCGTCTGTGATCCTGCTCAGCTCATGCACATCTGGCAGCGGTGAAGATAAGGCCTCCGCTGCTCCCTCGTCGTCCGCGTCGAATCGGTCTCAGGTGGCAACCGGGTCCTCCGAGGAGAAGTTCACCAAGCAGGCTCAAGCGGCCCTTTCTACCGTCCACATCGGGAAGCTGGTCGAGGCTGGCGCGGAGCGGATGGCCGACGGCATCCATACGGAGCCGAACCTGGGTGAAGGCAAGACCTACAAGCTCAACTTGGTATGCGTTGGCAAGGGCAGCGTGCAGCTCACATTCATACCGACGGCTGCTGGCACAAAAGCCGAGGTGCCGTGCGATCAGGAAGTGGTCCAGCAGCGGATTACTGTTCGCAAGCCGATACACATTGATGTCGACGGAGCCAAAGGATCAACCGGTGTGATCGCCTGGCAGATCGACGCCATCTGATCAGTGCAGCGGGTGCCCTCGCGCAGATACTGAGGGCGTTCAGTCCGTACAGCAGCGAAATGCAGCAACCCCAGCAATTTTCAGCGACAGATACCGGTCGCCACGCCCCACTCCGCAGCATGTATGACCTCCAACGGCCGATCTATACAGAGCTACGGATCAGAAGGGTTTCGAACCGGCCGCCAGGGTGGAGGCCAGGGCACCTCGCGCAAGGTGCCAATCTCAGCTATCCGCAGGCTCCGCCGAGCATGCCGGTAGAACTCGACGCGAGCAGCCCGGTAGTCACTGAAAGCCTGTGTCCACGATGTTGGATCGCCAGCCAACTGCCCGCGAGCGAGCCATTCGAGATGCCAAACGCATCGATTGAGTTTTTGCACCGCCTCAGCCGTGGCAGCGTCGGTCAGGAGACTGAGAGCCTCCACCATGGCCGACCTCCGGCCTTCAATGGTTGCAGCCTGCTCCAGCTCCACATCGGTCGGTTCGAGGGGCGCCGGATGGTCAGTGAGACCGCGATGTGCGGCAAGCCGCTGGTAGCGGGTGGCACACTCCTTCACCGCATGGCTGTAATCGCTGTATGCCTGAAGAAGCTGACCATCCCAGCGTGTCTCCTGCTGCCTTCGCCATCGACTTCGCTCGGTCAGCGCCCCCACCACATACGACATTAGGCCACCAACCACCACGCCCAAGAGCGTCGGCAGCTGGTCAACGATCCCACTCATATGCCCCCCAGCACTGAGACCTCTGAGGACTACATACCCGCACGGGGGCGACAACGGCACTCCGCGTTGGAGCGCCGATCCCTCGGACCACTCCTGCGCTGTATGGCACTGCACGTCGGGGGCCGGCAGCACCACGACCGCGCCGGATCGAGCGGGAATCGCGGGGAATCACGGTGAAAGCGGCCGAGCCCGCTGAGGTGGCAAACCTGCCGTTCGAGCAGGTCAGCGCCCACAGCAGGCCCTAGATGTCCGCAGCTTCCCAAGCTGGTGGCTCGCGCACCGTCGTGACGGGCCAGCCGTCGCGGCTTGCTCTGGTCGACTTCACAAGCCGGTAGCGTGGCTGAGGCCGGGGGGCCAGCGAGGCATACGTGTGCGTGGTCGGCCGACACACCCCCCGTCGTGGCTGACTGTCGTCGGCTGAGGTTCGTGCCACTGCCGTGCCAGATGCAGGGTCAGCCACGGTCAACGGGGTGTCTCGCGGTCGAGTCGCCAGCAGTCTGACCAGGTATCGAAGCCCCAGCTCAGCGGCACGCCCCCTCCTCTCTCCTGCAGTGGTTGTCCAGCCTGTTCACCGACTCCACACGCGATGGAACTCTTCCGTCGGGATGGCCTTCAGCGGATCCTGTTCCGGATCGATCGCTTGGTCGGTCAGGCCGCCGTGCTCGTCCTCCAGGTGCTCCCAGCTGTACCGGTGGAGCTGGCCGGCCGCAGTAAGCTCGGCCTGCTTGATGACGATCAACTCGCCGCGGACGGGTACGGCCTCGATGTACCAGAGGCCGCCTTCTTCGTCAGCGTGGCGGAAGTGGCGCCGCAGAGTGGCGCCCTCGTCGATTGCTCGGTAGTACGCCATGATCTCTGCTGCGATGCGCTCCAGGTCGTCCACGGAGCCATCGTGCCAACGCGCGAGCGTAGTTCGGCCGTTCTGGCATCTACGAGTGACATCAACGGCACCGGACACCAGCAATCCCAGGCTCAGGAGGACTTCCTCCCAGACTGACCCTTCGGTCGTGTTCGGGTGCGCCAGAGATCCTGGAAGTGCAGCTCAGCTGTCGGCGAGTCGGCTCTAGTTCGGGTGAGGAGCTGTCATGCCGCCTGCCGTGTCTGTGGCAGCCACTGAAATCACTCGCTTCAGAAATGCTCGACTAATCGCTTGCTCATTACTCCCGCATGTCCGCCTCACGGCCTTCTTCGTCCCCGTCCTCATCTACTGGCGACACATTCGCCCTATAAGCCTTCTTCGCGCGGTGCCATGCCGCAAACACATCCGGGAGCTGATCAAGCAATCCCCGGACTACAAACAACAGGATGGTCACCACGCCGGAAGCAGCCAGCAAAGAGAGAATGATCTGAGAATCCACCCGTTCGACACTTTCTGATCGGCAGTCGAACTCGGGTGAATCCACTCAGCTCGACCGCAACTTAAACGGTCAGAACTGAGATCCACGCCGACAGTAAAGCTCAGATCATGCAAGAAAGAGTTGTAAGGCGGCGCACTAATGGGCGCCACAGGTGGATGACGAGGGCAGGAGTCCGGGTCGTGGTTCACGGATCATCCAGTTCCGATGCGACATGTCGGCTCGCACCGGAATGGCCTGCTACTCGTACGTTATCGGCAACAGCCACTCACGGAGCGGATCAACGAAAAAAGCTGACAGTCGTATCTGCTTTGTGATAAAGGCCAACCGGACAAGGCTCACCCGTACACAAGCTCCTCCCGTGACGTCTCGGGGCCGGGAGGGGCTTGTTGATGACCAGCTCTGACACGACTACCAAGTCGGCAGACTCTCCGCTGGCAGGGCGGAACCAGTGCCCAGCCCAGCGGTCCTCAATGACCCTCCAGCCGATAGTCGTGCCACTCGCGTGCCAGATCCTGGAGGGGCTCACGGGGAATAGTGGGGAATCGGTCGCAGATTTCCCAAGGCTGGAGCACCATTCCGGCGCAGGTCAGTGAGGTAGTCGCCGCCAGAAGACCCGAGCTTCCCAAGCTGAGTGCTCCTGACAGCAAGCATGATCAGCAACTGGCACACCCTTATGAGTAGAAGCCGGCCCCGTACTCGTCATGACCGCATACGAAGTCACCCGGACGCTCCGCCTTCAGCACCTCGTACCTGGCGGCAACGACATCCAGGGCCTCATGAAGCGAGCAGCCGAGATGGTCACGGAGTGTCTTGAGGCCCAGGATGATTTGGTTGGAAAGTATCTGCTCGTCGGCAACGTCGACTGCGGCGCCATTGACCATGACTGCGATCGAAGCCGATAGATGGCTCACTGGGAAACGAGGTTTGTGGAGCACGGGCGTCCTGTCCTGGGCCAGTGAGAGCGTGGCGTGCGCGGTCGCGGCGGGGCCCGGCCGAACCAGGGCCGTCTCTGGGCCGTCCGAGGACGCTCGACAGCGGCCAATGACGACCAACGACGACCACCAGGCGCACGAGCCCACCACCCCAGAGCAGCGAAAACGCAGGTGGTCAAGAGCCGGGGCTGTGCCGTCGGTAGGGTCGGCGCCGTGAGTGAAGACGCCGGCCTCATGGCGAACCACCGGGTCCACGTCGTCCCCGCGGTACTGGCCCTGGCCAATCCGCCGTGGCAACGCGACGTCTGGCTCGACGCGGCAGTTTTCGAGAACGTGGACCATGTCTTCCACACGCTGTTCGACGACTTCTGTGATGCCGACGAACCGGAGCGGTTCCTCGGTATCAGTTTGAGGACGGAGGAAGAGGTCGCTCTCATGCGGGAGCTGGGAGTCGCTCTGAACAGCGCGGTGGCCCAGGTGCCCGACGACACGGACGAGGGGTGTCTGCGGTCGCCGTCATGGCCGGAGGTCGTCGCCGTCGCCGGGCGTCTCGCTCAGGTCATGGTCGCGAACGACCTGAAGGAACTCGCTGCCCTGCACGAGTGGCCTCGCCGTCGCCGTGGTTGTGCCCGTGCCCGCGGGGAACTCGGGAGGTGACGTGTGGAGGTGCTGAGATGACCGCCGGAGAGAGAGTCAAGGCGAAGGCCGAGCAGGTCGTTGGGAAGACCGTGCGAAAGGCGGCCCGCGCCCTGCACAAGAACACCCTCGCGGCAAAGGGCGCCGCCCTGGAAGCGCGGGGGAAGATGCGTGCGGAGAAACAGAGACTCAAGGGCGCCGTCAAGCGCTGATGCCGGCGTCGTACAAGCCTGGGTAGTGGTTCCGTGGCTTCCGCACCGCGCACTCGTCACACATTCCACCGTCGTCTCCGACTCTGTGCGGCTTCCCTGCTTCTCACGCTGGCCGTTCTGCTCGCGCCCGTCACCGTCGTCGCCACGTGGGTGAACTCCGAGATCACCGACGTCGATCGGTACGAGCAGACCGTCTCCCCTCTCGCCAGGGACCCCGCCGTGCGGAAGGTGGTGATCGACCGGGTCACCGACGGGCTGGTGAAGAAGATCGACGTGCACAGGGTCAGCCGTGCGCTCGCCGACACGCTGGCCGACCGCGACGCGCCCCGCTTCCTCGTCGACACGGCCCGGTCGCTGGACGACCAGCTCAAGGCCGGGGTGACGACCGGCGTGCGCTTCGCGGTCGGGAAAGTGGTGACGAGCGACGCCTTCGCCAAGGCGTGGGACAGCGTCAATCGCGGCGCGCACACCGTCGCGACGAACGTCCTCACCGGAGAGGGAGGCGGGGCGCTCGAGATCAAGGGCGACACCCTCACCCTGAACGTGGGCCCGGTGGCGGAAGAAGTGCAGAGGCAACTGATCGGCGCGACGCTCGTCAAGGCGGAGGACATCCCCGGTGCCGACAGGTCGATCGTGCTGGCCCGCAACGACAATCTGGGCGCGGCCCGCGACGGTGCCCGCTGGCTCGGCGTCGTCGGCCCGTGGCTGCCCCTGACGGTGGTTCTGCTCGGCGGCCTGGGCATCTGGGTGGCGCCCTCCCGCCGGGTCGCGCTGATGGCCGGCGGCATCGGCACCGGCCTCATGATGTGCGGCCTCCTCGTCGGGCTCGCCGTCAGCCGTCAGATCTACCTGGACGCGGTGACTCCGGCCGCTCAGTCGCGGGATGCCGCGGCAGCGGTCTACGACACCCTGGTGCGGTTCCTCCGGGAAGCCGCCCTCACCGCGCTCCTCGCCGCCCTGTTCGTCGTGAGCGCGGGGTATCTGTACGGGCCCGGCCGCGGCGCGACCGCCGTGCGCTCGGCTGCGGCCCACGGCACCGCGACCGCCGGGCACGCGCTCGCCCGCAGGGGGGTGCGGACCGGGGCTGCCGGACAGTGGCTGCGCACGCACCGGGCCGCCACCACGGCCGTGGTCGTCGGCGCCGGTGGCCTCGTCCTCTTCCTGTGGAACTACCCGACGACCACCACCGTGGCCGTTCTGGCCCTGCTGGTCGTGGTCGTGCTGGTGATCCTCGGCATCCTCGCGGCCGCGGGCGCGGCCGCGGACGCGAGCGAGGAATCGGACCAGCGCTTATCGGGCGAAGCCCGGCCCCGGTGCCCGTCTCGCCTCCGCCCGCGCCCGCGCCGCCCGCCCGCCCGGAGCACCTCGGCCGCTTCAGAGCAGCCCCAAGTCCCCCAGTTCCTTGTGCAGGTCCGCCCGAGGGTGCCCGGCGGGGGCCGTGGTGCCGGGGAGTTGGGGGGACGAGTCGGCTGAAGAGCCGGATGTCGAGCCGGCGGGAAGGCCGGAAGGACGGTCGGAGGAGTCTCGCCGGGGCCTGGCCGCCTGCGGGCGCCTGGCGCGGTCGCGGAACAGCCACGCGCCCAGGAGCCCGCCGGCCAGGCCGCCCAGGTGGGCCAGCCAGCTGACGCCCGGTGTGCCGGGGACCGCCACCGTGAGCATGTAGGCGAAGGACGCCGCCATCACCATCCCGATGAGCGTGTCGACGAGATGGCGGTCGAAGAGGCCGCGGACGACGACGTAGCCGAAGTAGCCGAAGATCAGGCCGCTCGCGCCGACCGTCTCCGCGTTCCCGCCCTCGAAGAGCCAGACCGCGAGGCCGCTGGTCACCGCCACCAGCAGGCTCAGCCCGAGAAAACGCAGCACCCCGCGGTACGCGGCCAGGAAGCCGAAGATGAACAGGGGACCGGAGTTGCTCTCGATGTGCGCCCAGCTCCAGTGCAGGAAGGGCGCCGTGAGGAGGTGCGGCAGGGAGCCGACGTCGCCGGAGACCAGGCCGTACTCGCGGGCCGGCGCGTAGTCGTCGGCGAAGTTGGCCAGCTGTACCAGCCAGACCAGCACCAGGAACCCGAACATCACGAAGAACGCCTTGCGTGCCTCCGCGACCATCAGCTGTGCGTCGGACGACGTCGGCCTGTCCATGGTGTCTCCCCCTCCACCCGACGGACTCCCACCCGCCGTACCTCCATCATGCAGCTTTCACACCTGGAGCGGGACCGCGTGGACCTCGTCGGCCCGGTGGCCCGTGCGCTCGTGGATGCGCTGCACCGCATCCGCCGACGGGGCTTCCGAGAGGCAGTAGACGACGCCGGAGTCGGGGTCCGCCCACGCGGACTCGAAGTGGACGCCCTCTTCCCCCTCTATGGCGAGGTCGGCCTGGTGCGCCTGGAGGAGCTGCTCGCGGGTGATGCCCTTCATGTTGTGGTGGACGTCCATGAACTTGGCCATGGTGCCCACCCCCTTTCCGGCTGAGGTGCCTGCACGTCCTCTCCATGCTGCGCCCGCACCGGCGCACCCGCGACAAGAGGGCGGGGCCCGGTGTGGTCACCGGGCCCCGCCCCGTCGTACCTACGACGCCGCGCTCAGCCGCACTGGCACGGGCTGCCCGACTGGCACCCGCAGCCGCACCCCGAACCGCAGCCGCACGCGCCGATCAGCATCAGGTTCCTGATCTCGGCGGGCTGCCCGGTCGGGCGTTCCTGGGTGGGGTCGGGCTGAGGCGTGCTGGGGGACTCGGCCATGGGTTCCTCCCGGAGGCGTAGGGCCTGTGCCCATTTCATGCCCCTTGTGCCGGGCGCATCAACGGCGCACAGTGGCGCCCGCACGCCCTCCGGAAGCCCATCACCTGCCTCCCCGGCGGCGCTACGCCCCCTCGGTCCCCGTGGCCGACTGGATGTCCGGCTGGACGTCGGCCTGGAGCTCGTCCGCGTGCTCACCGGTCACCAGGAACACCACGCGCTTGGCGACCGCCACCGCGTGGTCGGCGAACCGCTCGTAGTAGCGGCCCAGCAGGGTCACGTCGACGGCGGTCTCGATGCCGTGCTTCCAGCGGTCGTCGATCAGGTGCTGGAAGAGCGTGCGGTGCAGCAGGTCCATCTCGTCGTCGTCCTGCTCCAGCTGGAGCGCCAGGTCGACGTCCTTGGTGATGATGCACTCCGCCGCCTTCGCCATCAGGCGCTGCGCGAGCTGGCCCATCTCCAGGATCGTGGCGTGCAGGTCGCGCGGCACCGCCCGGTTCGGGAAGCGCAGCCGGGCGAGCTTCGCCACGTGCTGGGCGAGGTCGCCCGAGCGCTCCAGGTCGGCCGACATCCGCAGCGAGGTGACGACGATCCGCAGGTCGGTGGCGACCGGCTGCTGGCGCGCGAGCAGCGCGATGGCCTTCGCCTCCAGGTCGTGCTGCAGGTCGTCGACCCTCTGGTCGTTCTCGATGACGCTCTCGGCGAGCTTCAGGTCGGAGTCGAGGATGGCGGTCGTGGCGCGCCCGATCGCCGACCCGACCAGCCGGGCCATCTCCACCAGGCTGTCGCCTATCGAGTCAAGTTCCTCGTGGTACGCGTCCCGCATCAGGATTCCCTCTCGTACGTACGTATGCTCCGGGGCGAACCCCACGGTGCCACGGTCTGCCCGCTACGCGTCGGATTCAGTCACCTCAAATGAACCACTACTGGCTCCAAGGTGAACTCTGGGCGACGAGTGTTCGAGGTCGCACCCGCATGGCTGTGGTCACGCCGGATCCCGTGCCTAACCTGGACGCATGGACGTGAACGCGGCGGTCGCCGCAGCGGCAGCGATCGCCGGGGTGCTCACCGGTGTCATCGCCATGCTGGCGTTCCGCTGGAGCGAGCGCGACCAGGCACGCCCCACCCGTAGCTCCCTGCACACCGATCCCGTGCTCCCGCCCGGCGTGGATACGGTCCTGTCGGTGCTGCGTTCGTCGGCCGTCGTCCTGGACGAGGCCGACGCCGTCGTCAAGGCGAGTTCCGCGGCGTACGCCCTGGGACTCGTCCGTGGCGGAAAACTGGCGGTCGAGCCGATGCTCAAGATGGCCCGGGACACCCGGCGCGACGGGGAGATACGGCAGGTCGAGCTGGACCTGCCGCGGCGGGGCACCGGGCGCGGCGAGGCCCTCGCGGTCTCCGCGCGGGTGGCGCCGCTGGGCTCCCGGCTGGTGCTGCTGCTCGTGGAGGACCTCACCGAGGCCCGCCGGATCGAGGCGGTGCGGCGGGACTTCGTCGCCAACGTCAGTCATGAGCTGAAGACCCCGGTCGGCGCGCTCTCCCTGCTCTCCGAGGCCGTCATGGACGCCTCGGACGACCCGGAGGCGGTGGAGCGGTTCGCCGGGCGGATGCAGATCGAGGCGACCCGGCTGACGAACCTGGTGCAGGAACTGATCGACCTCTCGCGGGTCCAGAACGACGATCCGCTGGAGGACGCCGAGCCCGTGGGCGTCGACGAACTGGTCGCCGAGGCCGTCGACCGCTGCCGGCACCAGGCCGGCACCAAGCAGATCACCATGGCCACGAGCGTGGCGGCGCCCGAAGGACTCGAACAGGGTGGTGGGGGACGGGCGGACGGCACCGCCGCCCTGCGGATCTTTGGCAACCGCGGCCAGCTGGCCGCCGCCCTCGGCAACCTCGTCGAGAACGCCGTCAACTACTCGCCCGCCCGCACCCGGGTCGGCATCGCCGCCCGCCGGGTGACCGCGCCGGGCGGGGACCTGATCGAGATCGCGGTGACCGACCAGGGCATCGGGATCTCCGACAAGGACAAGGAGCGCATCTTCGAGCGCTTCTACCGAGTCGACCCGGCCCGCTCCCGTCAGACGGGCGGTACGGGCCTCGGGCTCGCGATCGTCAAGCACGTGGCCGCCTCGCACGGCGGGGAGGTCACGGTGTGGAGCGCCGAGGGACAGGGCTCCACGTTCACCCTGCGGCTGCCCGAGGCCGCGGCGGCCGCCCGCGACCGCGATCGCGCCCACCAGCATCCGGATCCCGACGACCCGGAAGGCCTCGAAGGTCTGGACACCTTCGACGACCTGGACGACCTCAATGACGAGGACGGGCAGGCCGGCGGCATCTCACCCACCCCCTCCCCCACCTCGTCCCGCCGCTCATCCCCCGATTCGACCGCGTACCAGACGCTTTCCGCCCCGGAGGTCCTTCCGTGACCCGAGTGCTCGTCGTCGAGGACGAGGAGTCCTTCTCCGACGCCCTGTCGTACATGCTCCGCAAGGAGGGTTTCGAGGTCGCCGTCGCGACCACCGGGCCCGACGGACTCGACGAGTTCGAGCGCAACGGCGCCGACCTCGTCCTCCTCGACCTGATGCTGCCGGGTCTGCCCGGCACGGAGGTGTGCCGGCAGCTGCGCGGCCGCTCCAACGTCCCCGTGATCATGGTGACGGCCAAGGACAGCGAGATCGACAAGGTCGTCGGCCTGGAGATAGGAGCCGACGACTACGTCACCAAGCCGTTCTCCTCGCGCGAGCTGGTCGCCCGGATCCGGGCCGTCCTGCGCCGCCGCGGCGAGCCGGAGGAGGTGACCCCGGCCGCCCTGGAGGCGGGTCCGGTCCGCATGGACGTGGACCGCCACGTCGTCACGGTCTCCGGCTCCAAGGTCGACCTGCCCCTCAAGGAGTTCGACCTCCTGGAGATGCTGCTGCGCAACGCCGGCCGCGTCCTGACCCGGATGCAGCTCATCGACCGGGTCTGGGGCGCCGACTACGTGGGCGACACCAAGACCCTCGACGTCCACGTCAAGCGCCTCCGCGCCAAGATCGAGCCCGACCCGGGCGCACCCCGGTACCTGGTGACGGTCCGCGGGCTGGGGTACAAGTTCGAGCCGTAGACCGGCCCAGCGGTTCTGGCATACGACAGGGGCGGCACCCTCGGCGAGGGTGCCGCCCCTGTCGTGGGTGTACGGGGCTCAGTGGCCCGACGCCGACTCGGAGGGGGACGCCGAGGCGGACGCGGACTCGGAGCTGCCCGCGGCCGGGGACTCGGTGGCCGTGGCCGTCGCCGAGGCGCTCTCGGAGGGGGACGCCGCGGGGGTGCTCGGGATGTCGCTGGGGCCCCAGCTGGAGAAGTAGCTCTTGGCCGGCACGACGAAGGCCGCCAGGCTCACGGCGCCGGTGTCGCTGAGCGTGAAGGTGGTCTTCTGGGCGTTGCCCTCGATCGATGCCGCGTCCGGGTGCTCCAGGACGGCGGAGGCGTTGCCCTCGCCGCCGATCACGACGACACCGCCGGCCGGGACCGTCAGCTTCTTCTGCCCCTTGGCGGGCGAGAGCTTGGCGGTGCCGAGGCCCTGGACGTCGATCGACTCGATCGTCTGGGCCTGCTTGCCGGTGTTGAAGACGGTCGCGGAGACCGCGACCGGCCCGCCCCCGGTGGGGTCCGGCTGGGTGATGACGACAGCGTTCTGGATCTTGATGTCGCCCACACTGGTGGAGGCGTTGTCCGGCTTGATCTCCAGCGTCTGGCTGTTGTTGCCGGCGCCGCAGGCGGCGAGCGTGGCGATCGAGAACGCGAGGGCGGATGCGGCGAGGGCGCCGCGTCGAAGGCTGCTGCTCACGGCGGCGGCAACTCCTTGAACGCACACGGGCAGCTCACCTGTGATAAAGCCGCCCTAAGGGTCTGTCAGCGGCCTTAGGTTACCGAGCCGTCCCCACGCCGCCGCACCCGACCCGCCTCTAACGCCTCCGGGGGCCGCCGCGGGCCGTGATCTCCCTGGTCGTCACACCGGGCACGACACTCTCGGTCGACCCGTAGGTCACTTGGACTTCATCCTTGCTCTTCCTGCCCGTCGGTCGTCGTACGTCATTCACATATCCGCGCGCGGCCTCGGGCTTAAGCGCCGCCGCGCCCCGCTCGCGGATTTTCCGTGAAGGAATGCGGGGCCGTCCGGGAAATTGATCACCGGTCTGCTCGAAGCCCCGGTGATCAATTCCGGAAACGGCGGGTATCCGGCCACGGACACCGAACGGAGTAGCGCAAGTCGCACATCTGGAAGCGGACATATGTGGACGTTCGGCCGCCCGGAGGGGGCCCGGGACGCGTGTAACGTCGGCGTTTCACCCCCCTCGAAGAGCCGCTCCGACCTGCGAATACCTGCCTCCCGGAGCCGCCCGAAGCACGTTCGTGTTGCACTTGTCAAGCCCCGAGATATGCCCTGACCTGCGAAAACGCCATTCAGGAACCGCAGTTTCCGTGTTACCCTGGATAGCCACGGAAGGGGTACCTGTCACATGACGTTCAAGGTTGGCGACACCGTGGTCTATCCCCATCACGGGGCCGCGCTGATCGAGGCCATCGAAACTCGCCAGATCAAAGGCGTGGACAAGACCTACTTGGTGCTGAAGGTCGCCCAGGGTGACCTGACGGTGCGTGTGCCAGCGGACAATGCGGAGTTCGTCGGCGTGCGTGATGTGGTCGGTCAGGACGGGCTGGACCGGGTCTTCGAGGTGCTGCGCGCGCCGTACGCCGAGGAGCCCACGAACTGGTCGCGTCGTTACAAGGCAAATCTGGAGAAGCTCGCCTCCGGCGATGTCATCAAGGTCGCGGAAGTCGTGCGTGACCTGTGGCGTCGCGAGCGCGAGCGCGGACTCTCCGCGGGTGAGAAGCGCATGCTCGCCAAGGCCCGCCAGATCCTGGTGAGCGAGCTCGCCCTCGCGGAGAACACCAACGAGGACAAGGCCGAAGCGCTGCTCGACGAGGTTCTCGCGTCCTGACGCCGGCGAAGGCCGACGCCGACGCACACCGTTGAACACCGAAATGCCGCGGTGCCCGATGACGAATTCCCGTCGCCGGGCGCTGCGGCATGTCCGCGTCCGGATGCCGAACGCATACCCACGGACCGTCACTCACGGGCCGTCCCACCGCACCGCCCCACGACCTGCCTCCGGAGCACTGCCACGGAGCACTGCCTACGATCCCGGCGAACCGTCCCCTCGGGGAAACCCCGATACTTTGCGTGCCGAGCCCGGGCAGCCGCTCGACCGGCGCGTCACGGAAGGGTCCGGTCAAGGCGTCGCGCCCGGCACGCTGTCTCCGTACCCACCTAGGCCGAGCACACAAACCTGACAGGAACCGATGTCTGACGATTCGCGTCCCTCGCCCGCGCCCGCCCGCACGGCCGCGGTGATTCCGGCCGCCGGCCGAGGCGTACGCCTCGGGCCGGGCGCCCCCAAGGCACTCCGCGCGCTGAACGGCACGCCCATGCTGATCCACGCGGTGCGCGCCCTCGCCGCCTCCCGCGCCGTCTCCCTGGTGGTCCTCGTGGCCCCGCCCGACGGCGCCGCCGAGGTCAAGTCGCTGCTCGACGCGCACGCGCTGCCCGACCGCACCGACTTCGTCGTCGTCCCCGGCGGCGACACCCGGCAGGAGTCCGTGCGCCTCGGCCTGGACGCCCTGCCGCCCGAGTACGACATCGTCCTCGTCCACGACGCGGCCCGGCCCCTGGTCCCCGTGGACACGGTGGACGCGGTCATCGAGGCCGTCCGCGAGGGCGCTCCCGCCGTCGTCCCGGCGCTGCCGCTCGCCGACACGGTCAAGGAGGTCGAACCGGCCGCCGTCCCCGGCGGGCCCGAGCCGGTCGTCGCCACCCCGGTCCGCGCCCGGCTGCGCGCCGTCCAGACCCCGCAGGGCTTCGACCGCGCCACCCTGGTGCGCGCCCACGAGACGGTCACCGAGGACGTCACCGACGACGCGAGCATGGTCGAGCAGCTCGGCCTGACCGTGGTGGTCGTCCCCGGCCACGAGGAGGCCTTCAAGGTCACCCGTCCCCTCGACCTCGTCCTCGCCGAGGCGGTCCTGGCCCGCAGGAGGCTCAACGATGGCTTCTGAGCTCCCCCCGCTGCCCCAGGTCGGCATCGGCACCGACATCCACGCCTTCGAGGAGGGCCGCGAGCTGTGGTGCGCGGGCCTGAAGTGGGAGGGGGAGGGGCCCGGCCTGGCCGGCCACTCCGACGCCGACGTCGTCGCGCACGCCGCCTGCAACGCCCTCTTCTCCGCCGCCGGCCTCGGTGACCTCGGACAGCACTTCGGCACCGGCCGCCCCGAGTGGTCCGGCGCCTCGGGAGTGACCCTGCTGACGGAGGCGGCGCGGATCGTCCGCGAGGCCGGTTTCACCATCGGGAACATCGCCGTACAGGTGGTGGGGCCGCGGCCGAAGATCGGCAAGCGGCGGGCGGAGGCGCAGAAGATCCTGTCGGAGGCGGCCGGGGCCCCGGTGTCGGTGTCGGGGGCGACCACGGACGGCCTGGGGTTCCCGGGGCGGGAGGAAGGCCTGATGGCCGTGGCGACCGCTTTGGTGGTCAGACTGGGGTGAGGAGAGCACCTGCCGCCCACTACCCTAGGCATCGTGACTATTCGCCTGTACGACACCAGCGCCCGGCAGATCCGTGACTTCACCCCGCTCCAGCCGGGCTGCGTCTCGATCTACCTCTGTGGCGCCACCGTGCAGGCGGCCCCGCACATCGGCCACATCCGTTCCGGCCTGAACTTCGACATCATGCGCCGCTGGTTCGAGTACCGCGGCTACGACGTCACGTTCATCCGGAACGTCACCGACATCGACGACAAGATCATCACCAAGTCGCACGAGCAGGGCCGCCCCTGGTGGTCCATCGGTTACGCCAACGAGCGCGCGTTCAACGACGGCTACCGCGCCCTCGGCTGCCTGCCGCCCACGTACGAGCCGCGGGCGACGGGGCACGTCCCCGAGATGATCGAGATGATGCGCGGCCTCATCGAGCGCGGTCACGCGTACGAGGCCGACGGCAGCGTCTACTTCGACGTGCGCTCCTACCCCGGCTACCTGGCGCTGTCCAACCAGGACATCGACGATCTGCGCCAGCCCACCGAGGAGGGCATCACCGGCAAGCGGGACCGGCGCGACTTCGCGATGTGGAAGGCGACCAAGCCGGGCGAGCCCGACTGGGAGACCCCGTGGGGCCGCGGCCGTCCCGGCTGGCACCTGGAGTGCTCGGCGATGGCCCACAAGTACCTGGGCTCCGCCTTCGACATCCACGGCGGCGGCCTCGACCTGATCTTCCCCCACCACGAGAACGAGATCGCCCAGGCCAAGGCCTACGGCGACGCGTTCGCCCAGTACTGGGTGCACAACGCGTGGGTCACCATGAGCGGCGAGAAGATGTCGAAGTCGCTCGGCAACAGCGTGCTGGTCAGCGAGATGGTCAAGACCTGGCGGCCGATCGTGCTGCGCTACTACCTCGGCACCCCGCACTACCGCTCGATGATCGAGTACAGCGAGGAGTCGCTGCGCGAGGCCGAGTCGGCGTTCGCGCGGATCGAGGGGTTCGTGCAGCGCGTCGTCGAGAAGGCGGGGGGCGTCGTCGAGCCCGCCGCCGAGGTGCCGCCGGCCTTCGCCGAGGCGATGGACGACGACCTGGGCGTCCCGCAGGCCCTCGCCGTCGTGCACACCACCGTCCGCCAGGGCAACAGCGCGCTCGCCGCCGACGACAAGGAAGCGGCCGTGGCTCGGCTCGCCGAGGTCCGCGCCATGCTCGGCGTCCTCGGCCTGGACCCGCTCGACGCGCACTGGGCCGGCGAGGCGGACCGGGGCGAGGATCTGCACGGCGTGGTCGACAGTCTCGTACACCTGGTCCTCGACCAGCGGGAGGCCGCCCGGGCGCGCAAGGACTGGGGGACCGCGGACGCCATCCGTGACCAGCTGGGCCAGTCCGGGCTGACCATCGAGGACAGCCCGCAGGGACCGCGCTGGACCCTCGGGCCGCGCTAGCCCGTTCCCTTGATCGATTGTGCCGCCCGGCTCCCCGGGCGGCACACTGCATAGACGTACGCACACCTCCGCACAGAATCAGGTAGGTCATGGCAGCCAACAACCGCCGCATGTCCGGCAAGAAGGGCGCGCAGGTCGGCAGTGGCGGCCAGCGGCGCCGGGGCCTTGAGGGCAAGGGCCCGACCCCGCCCGCCGAGATGCGCAAGGGGCACAAGAAGAACCGCATCGCCACCGCCAAGGCCAAGCAGGTCCAGCGTCGCCCCGTGGCCCGCGGCCGGGGCGGCAAGAGCGCCTCCGAGCTGGTCGTCGGCCGCAACCCGGTGGTCGAGGCGCTGCGCGAGGGCGTCCCCGCCTCCACGCTCTACGTCCAGCAGTTCATCGACAACGACGAGCGGGTGCGCGAGGCGCTCCAGCTCGCGGCCGAGCGCGGCGGCATCAACCTCATGGAGGCGCCGCGCCCCGAGCTGGACCGGATGACGAACGGCCTCAACCACCAGGGGCTCGTCCTCCAGGTCCCGCCGTACGAGTACGCCCACCCCGAGGACCTGGTCCACGCCGCGCACGACGAGGGCGAGGACCCGCTGATCGTCGCGCTCGACGGGGTGACCGACCCGCGCAACCTGGGTGCCGTCGTGCGCTCGGTCTCCGCGTTCGGCGGCCACGGCGTGGTCGTCCCCGAGCGCCGCGCGGCCGGCATGACCGCGGGTGCCTGGAAGACCTCCGCGGGTACGGCGGCCCGTACGCCCGTCGCCCGCGCCACCAACCTCACCCGCGCCCTGGAGGCGTACAAGAAGGCCGGGATCGCGGTCGTCGGCCTGGCCGCCGACGGCGAGGCCGAGATCGGTGCGCTTCAGGCGCTGGACGGCCCGGTCGTCATCGTCGTCGGCAGCGAGGGCAAGGGCCTGTCCCGACTGGTCGGCGAGACCTGCGACTTCCGCGTCCGCATCCCCATGCCCGGTGGCGCAGAGTCCCTCAACGCCGGTGTGGCGGCGGGGATCGTGCTGTACGAGGCGGCGCGGCGCCGCGCCTGACGGCGGTCCGCCCCGGCCCCCTGCCGGATCTGGACGCCCGTCCGCCCGTTCACCCCGACGGGTCAATTCCGGCGGGGAGGGCAACCTTGACGGAGTCCGGACAGATCCGGCGGGTCAAAGCAGTGTCCTAACCACACGTCACTCGGTTAGATGAGTGTGGACACCAGAACACCCCGCACACCCACGGGGGGCCGCTCGTCGGGCTTCGCATCAGGCCTCGACGACGCTCCCGCGCTGAGCATGGTGAAGGTGCCGAGCGATCCGGCGCAGATCATCGTCAATCACGCGAGCTTCCGCGTGCAGTTGGGCGTGTCGGCGCGGCGTAACCAATCCCCGCGGATCGCCCGGCATGCGAGCGCCAGCCAGGACACCACGCGCGTCCCCGTCGTCGGGGCGGCGGGCAGGGCGGGTGCCGCCTCCGGGGCGCGCCGCCGGCCCGTCGTCTGGAGCGGCCAGACCGCCCCGGACGACACCGGCGCCCACCGGCTGCTGCAGGCGGTGCGGGCAGGCAGCGTCGGCCACGGCGGACCGCCCGGGGCCGACGCCGGAGCCACCCAGGTCATCCCGCGCGTGGGCGACGGCTACGACGGCGGCCTCACCGCGCAGACCCTGGAGACCCCGATCGTCGGCGCCCAGCGCGCCCCGGCCCCCGGCGAGCACCGGCTGCTGCCGCAGATGCGCACGGTCGGCAGCGCCTACGACGAACCCCCCTACGACGACGCCGAGTTCGAGGACTTCGGGGAGGCGCTCGCGGAGGCGGTCGAGCCGCGCGGCAGACGCCACGCCGGCGACGCGGACGCCTCCCGGCACGCCTACTACCCCGGTCGCCGCATGAACCTGGGCGTGGTGCTGCTCCCGCTGCGCGTCTTCCTCGGCTTCATCTCCATCTACGCCGGCATGGGCAAGCTGTGCGACCCCGTCTTCTTCGACGGCGGCAAGCGCGGCTCCATGGTGAAGTGGCTCGACACCCTGCACCCGTGGGAAGTCGCCGAGCCGCTGCGCCAGTTCGCCCTGCACCACCCCGTCGGTTCGGGGCTCGTCATCGCCTTCCTCCAGGTCGTCGTGGGCGTCCTCACGGTCCTGGGCTGCTGGCAGCGGGTCGCGGCGGTGGTCGGCGCGGGTCTGTCGGCGGCGATCCTCGTCACCGTCAGCTGGAAGACCGCTCCGGTCTACGACACCCCCGACATCATCTGCCTCGCCGCCTGGTCGCCGCTGATCATCGCGGGCGCCCCGGTCTACTCCGTCGACGGCCGGCTGGCGGCCGGGGCCTGGCGCCGGCTCGGCCCCCGCTCCGACATCTGGGAGCTGCGCCGGTACGTCCTGCGCCGCGGCGCCCTCATCACCGCGATCGCCGTCGGTCTCACGCTGCTGATCGGCGCCCTGCTGGGCGGCGCGGTCCGCGACGCCGACCGGGTCGTCGTCCCCGGCCCCGGCGAGGCCCCGCGCAACGAACTGCCCGGCGCCCCGCTCCCGGAGGAGTCCGGCACCCACGAGTCGTCCCGCAGCCCCGAGGCGTCCACCTCGCCCACCCAGGGCGCGACCTCGGCGGCACCGACGGCCGGCACGGACAGCACGCCGACGGCCCGGGACACGGACACCGCCACCACGGGCGGCGCGCCCAGCCAGACCCAGGGGACCGCGGGCCAGGCCCCGCCGCAGCAGTCCGCCCCCACGGGCGGCGGCGAGGCGCCCAGCACCAGCTCCGGTCCCGGGGCGGGCGGTGGCGCGACGAGCACCTCCGGCGGTTCGACCGGGGGCACCTCGGGTGGATCGTCGTCCTCCGGTCAGCCGGGGCTGGTGGGCGGATTGCTGGGCTAGGCAGGTACACGCAGGTGCCGTGCGCTCGTCAGCGCACGGCACCTGTGGTCTTTCAGGGGCGCGGGGAAAGCGCGACCAGCCCCCACCGGCCCGCACCCGGAGAACGGCCGAACCGTCAGCGGCCCAGCGCCGCCAGCTCCTTGGCCGCCTCCGTCAGATCCTTCGCCGTGTCGATGGCCCGCCAGTACGCCCCCTGCGGGATCGGGAACCCGGCGAGCCTGCGCTCCCGCGCGAGATGGGGGAACGTCGTCCGCTCGTGGTCCCCGCGCTCGGGGAGCAGGCCGGCGAACTCGGGGGAGAAGACGTACACGCCCGCGTTGATCTCGTACGTCGTCGGCGGCGCCTCGATGAAGTCGGTGATGTGGCCGAAGCCGTCGGTCTGCACCGCGCCCCACGGGATCCGCGGCCGCGCCAGCGCGAGGGTCGCGACGGCGTCGCGCTCGGTGTGGAAGTCGGCCATCTCGCGCAGCGAGAAGCGGGTCCAGATGTCGCCGTTGGTGGCGTACCAGGGCCGGTCCGGGTGGGGGAGGCGCGCGGCCGCGTACTTGAGGCCGCCACCGCGGCCGAGGGGCTCGGTCTCGACGACCGTCAGGACGTTCACCGGCAGGTCGGCGGTCTTCAGCCAGTCCTGGAGGACCTCGGCGAGATGCCCGCAGGAGACGACGACGTCGGTGACGCCCTCCTCGGCGAGCCAGGTGAGCTGGTGGCCGATGATCGGTGTCCCCGTGCCGGGGATCTCCACCATGGGCTTGGGCCGGTCGTCGGTGTACGGACGCAGCCGGGACCCCTGGCCACCGGCCAGGACGACGGCTTGCGTGGGGCGGGACGCGGCGTGCGGGTGAGTCATGGGCGCACTGTACGCGGCGCCGGTGTACGTGCCGTAAGAGGTACCCGTGGGCGGCCCCGGGCGGTCCCCCGCCCGGTCGGGGAGGGGGAGCCGCGCCGAGGGGTGGGGGGTCAGCTGTGGGCCGTGAGGACGCCCGAGGCGAAGGAGGTGTCGCAGACCGGGCGGGCGTAGGACTGCGCGCGTGAGGGGCCGTAGATGCGGACCGCGGCGCGGCCCAGGGCGCGGGCGATGGACGTGCAGTGCCTCGCCAGCGACGGCTTGCCGTTCACGGCGGCCTGGAGGTGGGTCAGGGCGGTGCCCGGGTCCTTCTCCTGGAGCTCGGTCAGCAGGTGGTCGCGCAGGACGTCCTGCGGAGCCTGCGGGGCGCCGTGGGAGGTGCGGTGGGCGGTGGAGACGTCGGAGGCGGTGAGCACCGAGTCCGAGGGGTCTCCCGACCAGTTGACCCGGGTGACCGCGAGGGTTCCCGAGAGCACCATGACGACGGGCAGGACGAGGGCGAGCGAGCGGCCGATCCGGCGGGCTGGGCCGCCCTGGCCGCGTCGCGTGCGCTGGGTGGAGTGGTTCGCGGAGTGCTTCACGCGTGTGAGGGTAGCGCCCCGTAATCATTCGGCGACATTTCGTCACTCGGACGGGGGATGAAGTGGTGTCTCTTGTGGGGTAGTGGGTTGACGGTCACTGGTCCGGTCGGGGGGAAATGTCCGGTGTGCCGGTGTCGGGCCGGGTAGCGAGAAGGGCCCCGCAGCGGTCTGCGGGGCCCTCGTCGTCAACCGGCCCGGAATATCCCGTTTTCTCGGGTTCTCGGGCGCTCGGCTTCTCGGGTTCTCGGGTTCGCCGTTTCTGTGGGTCAGTCGGAGAGGCGCGCACCCGTGGAGGTGGAGAACACGTGGGTCTCGCCGGCGCGCGGGACGACGTGCAGCGTGCTGCCCTTCTCCGGGACCTCGCGGCCGCCGACGCGGACCACGAGGTCCTTGGCCTCGCCGCCGACCTGGGCGGTGCCGTAGACGAAGGCGTCGGAGCCGAGCTCCTCGACCACGTTCACGACGACGCCGAGACCGGTGTCGGAGTCGGTGGTCACGTCGAAGTGCTCCGGGCGGACGCCGACGGTGACCGTCTTGTCGGAGGTGGCGGCGAGCGCGTCACGCTGGACCGGGACGACCGAGTTGCCGAACTTCACGCCGCCGTCGGCGACCGGGACCTCGACGAGGTTCATCGCGGGGGAGCCGATGAAGCCGGCCACGAACAGGTTGGCGGGCTTGTCGTACATGTTGCGCGGGGTGTCGACCTGCTGGAGCAGACCGTCCTTCAGGACCGCCACGCGGTCGCCCATCGTCAGGGCCTCGACCTGGTCGTGGGTGACGTAGACGGTGGTGATGCCCAGGCGGCGCTGGAGGGACGCGATCTGGGTACGGGTCGAGACGCGGAGCTTGGCGTCGAGGTTCGACAGCGGCTCGTCCATGAGGAAGACCTGCGGTTCGCGCACGATGGCGCGGCCCATCGCGACACGCTGGCGCTGACCGCCGGAGAGGGCCTTCGGCTTGCGGTCGAGGTACTCGGTGAGGTCGAGGATCTTCGCGGCCTCCTCGACCTTCTGCCGGATCTCCGCCTTGTTGACGCCGGCGATCTTGAGCGCGAAGCCCATGTTGTCGGCGACGGTCATGTGCGGGTAGAGCGCGTAGTTCTGGAACACCATGGCGATGTCCCGGTCCTTGGGCGGCAGGTGGGTGACGTCGCGGTCGCCGATGCGGATCGCACCGCCGTTGACGTCCTCGAGCCCCGCGAGCATGCGGAGCGAGGTGGACTTGCCGCAGCCGGACGGGCCGACCAGGACGAGGAACTCGCCGTCCGCGATCTCGATGTCGAGGCCGTCGACGGCGGGCTTGGTGGAACCGGGGTAGATCCGGGTCGCCTTGTCGAACGTGACAGTGGCCATGGCTCAGAGGCCCCCTTCTACCGGCAGGAACGTGCCGGACGATCCGTTGTAGGAAGGTGGTTGGTGTAGTCCACACGAGTGAACTGGCTCAGGACGCTACCTCGCGTCCGGCGGATCTGTCAGTACCCGGAGGCATGTGAACTTCGCGGAAATTTTCGACAGACCGCCCCGCCGACCTGGGTACACTGCACGGGCGCGGTCGTGAACCCCGCCCGCGCACGCCTCCTTAGCTCAGCTGGTAGAGCACCGCTCTTGTAAAGCGAAGGTCGTCGGTTCGAGTCCGACAGGGGGCTCTTCCCTCGTTGTGGCGCGGCCCCGGACGTTTCGTCCGGGGCCGTTTTCGTGTGCGCCGACCGGCGCGGCTGCGCTGATTCTTGTGATTATTTGCATAGCTTTGCGGCGATCTGACCGATTCATGAACATGCGTTCGTCGCATGTTCGGAAAGGCTCGTGCCTCAGATGCCACGCATCCGCGTATCCCAGGGACTCGCCGCGCTCGCGGTGGCCGCCGCCGTCCTCACCGCCTCCCCGGCCCTCGCCGCCGGCCGCGCCTTCGACGACCCGCCGCCCTCCAGCGGCGCCGTCGACGGCCAGAAGGACCAGGTGGGCAAGGACACCGCCCAGGCCAAGGAGGACATGGCCGCCGCCAAGGGCCAGGCCACCAAGTGCCCGCCCACCTCGAAGCAGTGCATGAGCGACCTCGCGGGGGAGGGCAAGGAGCAGAAGGAGGGCATGGCCAAGGCCGAGCAGGGCCTCAACAACGTCCACCCCGCCCCCGAGAACAACGCCTCGGCGGTCGTCGACGGCGCCTGCGACGACTTCGCCGCCGGGCTGCCCACCGCGCTCACCTCCTCGGCCGACTCCGGCGAGCTGACCCGTGTCTGTGAGCTGATGACCCCATGACGACGGTCAACCGCCGCCTCCTCGCCCTCGGTGCCGCCGTCGTCGTCTCGCTGAGCGTCCCGGCGTCCCCCGCGGCCGCCGACCCTGGCCTCACCCCGCCCGCCGCCCAGGCGTACGACGGCGACAAGCCGTTGACCTCGACGAAAGCGGTGAGTGACTACTGCGCTGAACACGCCGGAGACTGCCGCTTCACGGTCGACCGGCTCGCCTCCAGCGAGTACAACACCGCCGTCAAGTCGATCGGCAACGCGATCGTCAACTGTGGCAAGAAGGACATCAAGGTCACCCGGCAGGTCTCCCTCCAGGTGTCCAGCTCCGACAACCTCGGAGGCGAGATCACCGGACAGATCACGATCGAGGGGCAGCTCGGAGCCTCGGGCTCGGTGACCGCGGGGGTGAGCGGCGAGGCCGGCGGCAACTTCAAGACACCGGACCAGTCGAAGGGACCGAGCGCCGAGGTCAACGCCAAGGGCGGGGCCAACGCCGGCGGCACGATCGGTGGTTCCGCGTCGCTCAGGGCTGCCTTCGAGGGCGCGTTCAAGCTGGCGTATTCCAAGACCTGGAGCACCCAGCAGAGCGAGTCCACCAGCTACGAGACCCTCGTCGAGCCCGGTGACGCCCTGGTGTTCGGCGCCAGCGCCGCCATGCAGCGCGTCGCCGGGAGCATCTCCACCGGGGGCGGGCTCGGCATCCGCAACGTCTTCGTCGACGGCCCGTCCAGCGTCAACACCAGCACTTTCGTCGCCGACACCTTCACCGTCCCCGGCAACACCTGCCAGCGGCTGCGACCCGGCAGCCAGACCGCCGTGGACAACACCGTCAACGCCCACACCGGCACGCGATCCGCGGTCGTGCCGGTCGTCCGAGAGCTGCCCGAGGGCTCCGAGCTGGTCCGACGGGTCGAACTGGCCGGTGAGCTCTCGTGATCGCCCGTGCGCCGAAGGCACCGCGCGCCCTCGCCTCTGAGGAGACGACTGTGAGAAGACGATCCCACGCCCTGCGTCGTCCGGCCGGCGTCGCCCTCTGTCTCGGGCTGGTCGTCCTGCCGGCCGGCCCGGCATGGGCCGAGCGGGCCCAGCAGGAGCCCGTCGAGGTGATCAACGGGGATCTGTCGCTGCCCGCGTTCACCGGCACCGGCCAGAACAACGCCGACGTCACCGGCTGGTCGGTCGGTTCGACCTCGGCGAACAACGGCGCCGGAACCAGCGGCGGTGTCTGGCGCTACTCCGGCGACGCCTCCGGCCACCCGGACAGGCAGGTCGCCGTGATGCTGCGCGAGAACGGCACCGCCTACGCGTTCACACAGCGGCTGCGCGGCGTCCGTCCCGGCGCCAGGGTCACCGTCACCTTCGACGACAGCCCCGGTGTCTCCATCTACTGCACCGCGCGCACGGTCGAGCAGGGCCAGACCTACACGGTCCAGGGCGAAGGCGGAGCGCCTCAGGAGGAACTGACCGAGCCCGACCCCGACAAGGAGTTCAACACCCTCGGCTCCGGCGTCTGGCGCACGGGACGGACGTACACCTTCACCGCCGACGCGTACGAGCCCCTGCTCACCTTCGCCTCCACGGTCCCCGTGAAGCCGTACGGCGCCGCCGCGGGCACCGGGACGAACGGCGGATACTGCGGCCCGATGGTCGCCGGCATCAAGGCCGTCCAGGTCCCGCCCCCGCTCGACAAGACGATCCGCGGCAACGAACTGCCCCCGTCGGTCGCCTTCCGGGGCAACGACAAACGCACGGTCGCCGACGCCGTCGCCGAGTGCAACAAGGCCGCCGCCCAGTGCGCGTTCACCCCCGAGGGCGACTACTCCTTCGCCTACTACGAGCCCGCGCGCCAGGCCGGTGAGAACTACGTCAACTGCACCCGCGCCACTCTCAATCGCGACCGCCCGCTGAAGTACTCCGCCCGTACGATCAGCGACCTGCCGACCGCCGCCGGGCTGCCCCCGGCCAACGCGACCGCCGCGCCCTCCAACATGAACGGGCAGTTCACCGGGGGCACCGGCACCACCCCTGCCTGGAGCCCCACCGCCGAACGCACCGTCAAGGAGATCATCAGCCCCGGCGAGGTCTCCTGGATCGAGACCCAGACCGGCCGTCAGCGCACCGAGGGCTGGTTCAGGTCCAGTCCCACACCCGCCGACCCGAACCAGGACTGGCGCCTGTACACCGTCGTCGACTACCCCTCCCCGCAGCTCGCCGACCGCTTCTACCAGCGCACCGGCCCCCTCACCCCAGGCGAGCAGGCGCGCTGCCGCTCCAACCGCCCGTCCGCCGAGACCCCCGTCGACGCCGGTGCCCCGGCAGAGGGAGCCGACCGTGGCTGACCCGACCCCCGCGCCCCCGAGCGCCGAGCGAAACGGACGCAATCCCATGCCGACGACCCGACGTCCGTACGGCCGACGCCGCTGGGCGCCACCGGCCGCACTGACCGCCCTGGCCGCGGTCTGCGGACTGCTGACCCTCACCCACCCCGCAACCGCCGTGCCCCGGTCGTCCCTCCAGCGGCTCGCGGCGACCGACTGGGACACCCTCTCCTGGGGCGACGACACCTACGGCCAGAAGACCGTCACCGAGGAGGCGCTGACGGGGGCGAGTGCCGTCTCGGCGGGCGACTTCCACTCGCTGGCGGTCAAGGACGGTGCCGTCCTCGCCTGGGGCAGCGCCCTCTACCGGCAGACCGAGGTGCCCGGCTCGCTCTCCTCGGGGGTCACCGCGGTCTCCGGCGGCTATCTGCACTCCCTCGCCCTGAAGAACGGGTCCGTCGTCGCCTGGGGCAGTGACCGCTACGACTCCACGGTCGTCCCGCCCGCCGCGAAGGCCGACGTCAGCGCCATCGCCGCGGGCCAGTTCTTCTCCCTGGCGCTCAAGAACGGCGCGGTGCTCGGCTGGGGCGACAACCGTTACGGCCAGACGGACGTGCCCGAGACGGCCCACTCCGGCATCACCGCGATCGCCGCCGGCTCCTACCACGCCCTCGCCCTCACCGACGAGGGCAAGGTCATCGCGTGGGGCGACAACCGCAACAAGCAGACGGACATCCCCGCGCAGGTCAAGAGCGGCACCGTCACCGCGATCGCCGCCCGCAAGGACCTCTCGGTCGCCGTGGTCGGCGGCCGGGTCTACGCCTGGGGCGCCAAGGTGGCCAACCAGTCCGTGCCGTCCCTCGCCCAGTCCAAGGTCACCGCGGTGGCCGCCGGATACGGGCACATCGTCGCCCTGCTCGACAGCGGCCGGGCCATCGAGTGGAAGGCGAACAGCACCGCCCTGAACACGGTCCCCGCCACCGCCAACACCAAGGTCCAGGCCATCACGGCAGGCGCCTACCACTCCCTCGCCCTACGCGGCGACCCACCCCCGACGGCCCCCTGACGCCACGTCACCGCCCCATCACCCGGCGGCCGATCTCCCCCTCGGCCGCCGCCCGGCCGTTCGCCGCAGCCCGGTGACGAACGCCCGCCCCGCCGTGCCGTTGATCTTTACCTGTTCTGGCGCCAGTGCGCCCAGGATCCTGATCACCTCCCGGACGATACTTGCGAGTGTGAATCGGCTCCCGCGGTTTTCCGGTGTGCGGCGGGTGGTGTGGGCCTACGTGCGCAGCGCGCCCGGCACCTATGTGTGGCTTGCCGTCCTGTTCTTCACCACGGTTGCGCTGCACCACATGTCCCCGGAGTTCGAGCAGGAGTTCCTGCGGCAGCGGTCGACCAACCTGCACGAGCTGTCCCGGCATCCCGTGCGGGTGCTGATCGCGAGTGCGATGTGGATCGACGGCGGGTACTGGCTGCCGTACGCGGTGCTGTACTCCGTCTTCCACGCCCAGGCCGAGCGCTGGCTCGGGACCTGGCGCTGGCTGACGGTGTGCGTGGCGGCGCATGTGCTGGCGACCCTGGTCAGCGAGGGCACGCTGCTCAAGGCGATCCGGGACGGGATGGCACCGGCGTCCTCGGTCAACACCCTGGACGTGGGCGTGAGCTACGCGCTCGCCGGGGTGGCGGCGGTGCTCGGCTACCGGATCCGCACGCCGTGGCGATGGGGCTATCTGGCCGTCGTGCTCGCCTTCTTCGCGCTGCCGCTGACCGCCGGGCCGACCTTCACCGACTTCGGCCACTTCGTCGCCGCCCTCATCGGTCTCGGCTGCTATCCGCTGGTCAGAGGCCGCACGGGAGGGCGGCCAGGAGCACGGAATCCGAAGGAGACACGGGCCGTTCCGCCGGGTTAACGTCCGGCCATGAGCACCTTGGCGAGCGGTGTCGTGAACGGCGGGATCTCCTACTGGTACGCGGACGACGGACTCCCGGCCGTACGGGAGCCGCTCGGCGGTGACCGGTCCGCCGACGTCGTGATCGTCGGCGGCGGCTACACCGGACTGTGGACGGCGTACTACCTGAAGAAGGCCGCCCCCGACCTGCGGATCACCGTCCTGGAGCAGCGGTTCTGCGGCTACGGCGCCTCCGGCCGCAACGGCGGCTGGCTCTACAACGGCATCGCGGGCCGCGACCGCTACGCCGCCCTGCACGGCCACGAGGCCGCCGTACGGCTCCAGCGCGCCATGAACGACACCGTCGCCGAGGTGGTGCGGGCGCTCGCCGAGGAGGGCGTCGACGCCGACGTCCACTCCGGCGGCGTCCTGGAAGTGGCCCGCACCCCCGCGCAACTGGCCCGTCTGAAGGACTTCCACGCGCACGAGCTGTCGTACGGCGAGACCGACCGCGAGCTGTACGGCGCCCGGGAGACCGCCGAGCGGCTGCGGATCGCGGGAGCCGTCGGCTCGACGTGGACCCCGCACGGGGCGCGGGTGCACCCGGTGAAGCTGGTCAAGGGGCTCGCGGCGGCCGTCGAGGCGCTGGGCGTCGAGGTGCATGAGTCGACGCCGGTCACCGAGATCCACGCCGGACGCGCCGTGACGCCGTACGGCACCGTGCGCGCGCCGTACGTCCTGCGCTGCACCGAGGGCTTCACGGCCGCGCTGAAGGGCGAGCGGCGGACCTGGCTGCCCATGAACTCCTCCATGATCGCCACCGAGCCGCTCACCGACGAGCAGTGGGCGGCCGTCGGCTGGGCGGGCCGGGAGGCGCTCGGCGACATGGCGCACGCCTACATGTACGCCCAGCGCACCGCCGACGGGCGGATCGCGCTCGGCGGGCGCGGGGTGCCGTACCGCTTCGGCTCGCGCACCGACCACGACGGCCGTACCCAGCCCGAGACCGTCGAGGCGCTGCGGGAGATCCTCGTGGCCTTCTTCCCGGCGCTCGCCGGGGTGCGGATCGCGCACGCCTGGTCCGGGGTGCTCGGCGTGCCGCGCGACTGGTGCGCCACGGTCACCCTGGACCGGGCCTCGGGGCTCGGCTGGGCGGGCGGTTACGTCGGCTCGGGCGTCGCCACCACCAACCTGGCCGGCCGGACCCTGCGGGACCTCGTGCTGCTGGACTCGGGCCGGGGCGGCAACACCGACCTCACCGTGCTGCCCTGGGTCGGCCACCGGGTCCGCCGCTGGGAGCCGGAGCCGCTGCGCTGGCTGGGCGTCCAGGGCATGTACGCCACCTACCGCACCGCCGACCGCCGTGAGACGCGCACCCACAGCGCGGGTTCCTCACGGCTGGCGCGGCTCGCGGACCGGGTGGCGGGGCGGCACTGAGGGCTCCGCCGGAAGGGGCTGCTGAGGTGTCGTCGTTCGTCTGCGGCGCGTCGTGGCTGGTCGCGCAGTTCCTCGCGCCCCTTCAGGGCGCTGCGCCACTGGCGGTAGTCAGCCCGCCCGGGCGTTCAGCCCACCGACTCCGGGACCGCCTCCTGGGAGGGGAGTTCGTGTCTCGGGGGTTTCGCCGTCACCATCAGGCCGGCGATCAGGCCCGCCAGGAGCATGATCCCGGCGGCCCACCAGATGGCGACCGTGTAGCCGTGGACGATGCCCTCGCGGGTGACCGCGGCCCGTTCGGCGGGGCCGGTGAAGTGGGCCGTGATGTAGGCGGCGCTGCTGGTGGTGGCGATGGTGTTGAGCAGCGCCGTCCCGATGGAACCGCCTACCTGCTGCGAGGTGTTCACGGTGGCCGAGGTGACGCCCGCGTCCCGGGGGGCGACGCCGGCGGTGGCCGTGGCGAAGACCGGCATGAAGGTCAGGCCCATGCCGAGGCCCATGAGCAGCAGCGCGGGCAGGATCTCGCTGGTGTAGGAGGAGTCCACCGATATCTGGGTGAGGATCACCATGCCGCTCGCGGCGAGGATCATGCCGGGGACCATCAGGGCGCGCGGCTGCACCCGGCTCATCAGGCGGGCCGAGATCTGGGTGGAGCCGACGATGATCGCGAGGGTGAGCGGCAGGAAGGCGAAGCCGGTCTTCATGGGCGAGTAGCCGAGGATGACCTGGAGGTAGTAGGTCATGAACAGGAACAGGCCGAACATGCCGATCACGGCGAGCATCATCGTCAGCAGGCAGCCCGCGCGGTTGCGGTTCCTGAGGATGTGCAGCGGCAGCAGCGGGCTCGGGGCGCGGGTCTGCCACCACACGAAGGCCGCGAGCAGGACGGCTCCGGCCGCGAACAGCGCCAGCACGAACGGATCGCTCCAGCCGCGCGACTCGGCCTCGCTGAAGCCGTAGACGATCGTGAACAGGCCGCCGCAGCCCAGGACCACACCGGGCACGTCGAGCCGGGCCGGGTGGCCGGGGGAGTCGTGCAGCAGGACGGAGGCGCCGAGCACCGCGACGATCGCGATGGGCACGTTCACGTACAGGCACCAGCGCCAGTCCAGGTACTCGGTGAGCACTCCGCCGACGATGAACCCGATCGCGGCGCCGCTGCCGGCCAGGGCGCCGTAGATGCCGAAGGCCTTGCCGCGTTCCTTGGGGTCGGTGAACGTCGTGGTGAGCAGGCTGAGCGCGGAGGGCGCGAGGACGGCGGCGAAGGCGCCCTGGAGGGCGCGGGCGCCGAACAGCATGCCCGGATCGACGGCCGCGCCGCCGAGCGCGGAGGCGCCCGCGAAGCCGATCAGCCCGATGACGAAGGTGCGTTTTCGGCCCACGAGGTCGGCGATCCGGCCGCCGAGCAGCAGCAGACCGCCGAAGGCGAGGGTGTAGGCGGTGATGACCCACTGGCGGTTGCCGTCCGAGATGCCGAGGTCCCGCTGGGCGGAGGGGAGCGCGATGTTCACGATCGTCGCGTCGAGGACGACCATCAGCTGGGCGAGGGCGATGATCACCAGCCCCCACCAGCGGCGGGGGTCCGGCTCGGTCGAGGTTTCACCTGTCCGGGTGACACTCATTTGCCCAGAAGACCATGAATCGGGAGGTAATGCATCCCTGGTCGACGGCTTGGGGGTGAGGTGGCGGGGGTGGCGGCGGTCACTGGGGTGGTGGGGAAGCCGCAGTTCAGGGGCGTTGTCAGTGGTGGGGTGCACGATGGGGGCATGGCGAGGCGAGCGAGCGGTGGCACGGGAGTGAAGGGGGCGCGGCGGCCGGAGGTGCGGCTGCCCACGCTGGAGGCGTACGCCGGAGGGGGACTGGAGCCCGACGGGGACTACGACGGGGTGGAGTTCCGCGAGCTGGACCTCGCCGGGCAGGACGGCGCGGGGGCCCGCTTCATGGACTGCGTCCTGACGGAGTGCGCACTGGACGGCACGGCGCTCAGACACGCCCGCTTCCTCGACTCGGTCCTCACCGGCGTCCGGGGCGTCGGCACCGATCTCGCGGAGGCGACCCTGCGCGACGTCGAGCTGGTCGAGGCCCGGCTGGGCGGTACGCAGCTGTACGGCGCCGTGCTGGAGCGGGTGCTGATCCGGGGCGGGAAGATCGACTTCCTGAATCTGCGGCAGGCGCGGCTGCGGGACGTGGTGTTCCAGGGCTGTGTGCTCGTCGAGCCGGACTTCGGCGGGGCCCGGCTGGAGCGGGTGGAGTTCGTGGACTGCGCGGTGCGGGCGGCGGACCTCACCGCGGCGACCCTCACCGACGTCGACCTGCGCGGCGCGGCGGAACTGGGGATCGCCTCGGGCGTGGACCGGCTGTCGGGCGCGGTGATCAGCGCGGCCCAGCTCCTGGACCTGGCCCCGGTGCTGGCGGCGCAGATGGGGCTGAGGGTGGAGGGCTAGCAGGGGCTGGAGCCGGGGACGCGGGCGCGGACCCGCCCGGCGGGCGCGTCCGGGGACGCGAACAGACCCGCCCGCCGGGCGCGGAGAGGCCCGTGGTCCCTGGGGTCAGCCGATGCGGGGGAAGCGGGCCTGGAGGGTCCAGATCGCCGGGTTCTCGCCCAGGTCCTCGTGCAGGTCGATCAGATCGGCGAGGAGGTCGTGGAGGAAGTCGCGGGACTCGCGGCGCAGCTCGGTGTGGGAGAAGGTCAGCGGGGGTTCCTCGGCCGGCATCCAGTCGGCCTCGACGTCCACCCAGCCGAAGCGGCGCTCGAAGAGCATGCGGTCGGTGGACTCGGTGAAGTCCAGCTCGGCGTACTGGGGGCGGGAGGCGCGCGAGCCCGCCGGATCCCGGTCGATCCGCTCCACGATGTCGCACAGCGCCCACGCGAAGTCCAGCACCGGCACCCATCCCCAGGCTGTGGACAGCTCCCGGTCCGCCTTGGTGTCGGCGAGGTAGACGTCACCGCAGAACAGGTCGTGCCGCAGCGCGTGCACGTCCGCGCGCCGGTAGTCGGTCTGCGGCGGGTCGGGGAAGCGGTTGGAGAGGGCGTAGCCGATGTCGAGCACGAGGGTGATGGTGTCATGCCCTCGTAGGATCGCGGTCGTGCCCCGATACGTGCGCTCGGTCCTCGTACTCCTCCTCCTCACCGCATGCTCGGGCGGCGGCGGCCGGAACGCCGACGGGGCGGCGGGCGTCGGCGACCCGTACTTCCCGAAGGCCGGCAACGGCGGGTACGACGTCACGCACTACGACCTCACCCTCGCCTACGACCCGGGGGGCCGGCCGGTGCTGACCGGCTCGGCGGCGATCACGGCCCGCGCCACGCAGGACCTCGACTCCTTCCACCTGGACCTGAAGGGACTGAGCGTCCAGAAGGTCACGGTCGAGGGCAGCAGCGCCGACTGGAACCGGGACGGCCAGGAGCTGAGCGTCCGCCCGTCCCGCGCCCTGGACCGGGGCGAGACGTTCCGCGTCACGGTCGACTACTCCGGCACCCCGCGGCCGGTCACCGACCCCGACGGCTCGCAGGAGGGCTGGCTGCGCACGGCCGACGGCGCCCTGGCCCTCGGGGAACCGGTCGGCTCCATGGCCTGGTTCCCCGGCGACCACCACCCGTCCGACAAGGCCACGTACGACATCGCGGTCACCGTCCCGAAGGGCCTGACGGCCGTCTCCAACGGCGAGCCGGCCGGGGAGCGGACCGAAGGCGACCGCAGCACCTACACCTGGCACACCGCCGAGCCCATGGCGAGCTATCTCGCCACCCTCGCCATCGGCCGCTACACCGTCACCCGCTCCACGACGAAGGACGGCCTGCCGGTGTACGTCGCGGTCGACCCGACACAGGTGGCCGCGAGCCGCGGGGTCCTCGCCCGGCTGCCGGAGGTCATGGACTGGGCGCGGAACAACTTCGGCCCCTACCCCTTCGCCTCCACCGGTGCGATCGTCGACCGCCCGGAGGACTCCGACTACGCCCTGGAGACCCAGAACCGCCCCGTCTTCCCCGGCGCCCCCGACACCGCCACCCTCGTCCACGAGATCGCCCACCAGTGGTTCGGCGACTCCGTCACCCCGAGGACCTGGCGCGACATGTGGCTCAACGAGGCCTTCGCGACCTACGCCGAATGGCTGTGGGAGGAGGACGAGGGCGGCGCCACCGCGGAGGAGACCTTCACCGGACTCTACGAGCACGGCGAGGACGACTACCCCGGCCTGTGGGACTTCCCGCCGGGCGACCCGCCGACCGCCGAGGACATCTCGGCCGATCCCGTCTACCAGCGCGGCGCGATGGTCGTCCACCGGATCCGGCAGACCGTCGGCGACGACGCCTTCTACGACCTCGTCCAGGGCTGGACCGCCGCCCACCGCCACGGCAGCGCGGACGCCGACGACTTCATGGCGTACGTCGAGCGGCAGGCGCCGGACGAGGACTTCGAGGAGATCTGGGACGACTGGCTGTACGGGGACGGAAAACCGCACCTGAAGGTCTGAGCACCGGCTCGGCGGGCGCCCGCAGTTCGTCCCGGGGCCACCAGCGCCGGCGAGGACTTCGGGTTCCGCGCGTGGGGTGATCCCCCGGCCCCCTGACACGCACGAGGGGCCCCTGGCGTGAACCGGGGCCCCTCGGTGGCTCGATCAGGTGCTGGATCAGACGTTGACGCCGAAGTCCTGGGCGATGCCGACCAGGCCGGAGGCGTAACCCTGGCCGACCGCGCGGAACTTCCACTCCGCGCCGTTGCGGTAGAGCTCGCCGAAGACCATGGCGGTCTCGGTCGCCGCGTCCTCCGAGAGGTCGTAGCGGGCGATCTCGGCGCCGCCGGCCTGGTTCACGATGCGGATGTAGGCGTTGCGGACCTGGCCGAAGTTCTGCGAGCGGTTCTCCGCGTCGTAGATCGAGACCGGGAAGACGATCTTGTCGATGTCGGCGGGGAGGCCGGCCAGGTTGACGTTGATCGACTCGTCGTCGCCCGCGCCCTCGCCGGTGCGGTTGTCGCCGGTGTGGACGATCGTCTGGTCCGGGGTCTGCTTGTTGTTGAAGAAGACGAAGTGGGCGTCGGAGTAGACCTTGCCCTGGTTGTTGACCGCGATGGCGGAGGCGTCGAGGTCGAAGTCCGTGCCGGTGGTGGTGCGGACGTCCCAGCCGAGGCCCACGGTGACGGCGGTCAGGCCCGGAGCCTCCTTGGTGAGCGAGACGTTGCCACCCTTGGACAGGCTTACAGCCATGGTTTGGGACCCTTCCCTCGGTTCAGGTACGGCAGAAAGCTACAGCTACCGGTATGAACGCCAAGAGGGGTACGCAAGGTTCCTGGTCCCTTTGCTTTCTTTACCGGGGAATTTCGGATGACGCGAGCATGCCCGGCGGGCGACCATGGGGGACATGTCCGGTCCCTATCTCATCCGCGGTTCCGTCCCGCTCCCCGAGGCCGAGCTGGCGTGGCGTTTCTCGCGGTCCTCGGGGCCGGGCGGGCAGCACGTCAACACCAGCGACTCGCAGGTGGAGCTCCGCTTCGACCTCGCCCGCACCGAGGCCCTGCCCGAGGTGTGGAAGGCGCGTGCGCTGGAGCGGCTCGCCGGCCGTCTGGTCGACGGCGTGATCGTCGTACGCGCCTCCGAGCACCGCTCGCAGTGGCGCAACCGGGAGACCGCCGCCGTACGCCTCGCGGCGCTCCTCGCGGAAGCGACGGCGCCGCCGCCCAGGCCGCGCCGCCCCACCCGCATCCCCCGCGGCATCAACGAACGGCGCCTGAGGGAGAAGAAGGCCCGCTCCGACACCAAGCAGGGCAGGTCCGGCCGCAACTGGACCTGACCCGTCCCGACCCGTCCTGACCGGTCCCGGCCCGCCCGGCACCCGGTACGGCTCTCCCCACCTCGCCGCCCACCCCCAGCGATGTGACATTGGACCGCGGGGGCCGGCAACGAGGAGCGACATCATGGCCGTACGGCACGCGGAGCAGGTCCGGCGGGTCGAGCTCGACGGCGGGGACGTCCCGCTGTCCGGTCTGCTCGCGCTTCCCTCGGACGGCGGACCGCCCCGCGCCGTCCTCGTCGCCCTGCACGGCAGCGGGATGGCCGCCGGCTACTTCCACGGCCCGGCCGACGCCTCCACCTCCCTCCTCTCCCTCGCCGCCGACGCCGGCTACGCCGCGCTCGCCCTCGACCGCCCCGGTTACGGCCTCTCCGCCCGTTCGCTGCCGCACGGCCAGTCCCTCGCCGAACAGGCCCGGTGTGTGCGGGCGGCGGTACGGGCGTACGCCGACGGACACGACACGGGGGCGGGGACCCTGCTCGTCGGCCACTCGCTGGGCGGCAAGGTCGCGTTGACAGCGGCGGCCACGGCCACCCCGGAGGACCGCCTCCTCGGCGTGGACGTCTCCGGTGTCGGCGCCCGCTGGGCCGTGCCGCCCGACCGGCTGGCCGCTCTGCGGCACCGTCCCGACCCCCGGCTGCACTGGGGCCCGCTCACCCTCTACCCGCCCGACACCTTCCGGCTCGCGCGCCGCTTCCTCGCGCCCGTACCGGCCCGGGAGGCCGAGGAGATCCCCGACTGGCCCGGCCGGTACGCCGACGTGGTCCGCCGTATCCGCGTCCCCATTCGGTTCACCTTCGCGGAGTACGAGCGCCTGTGGGCCTGGGACCCGCCGGCCCTGCGCGAGCTGACCCGCTCCCTCACCGCCCCCCTCGTCCGCGTCGACCACGAACCGGACGCCGGCCACAACATCAGCCTCGGCCACTCCGCCCGCCGCCACCATCTGCGCCTGCTGGACTTCCTGGAGGAGTGCCGGGCCCGGGCGGCCGCCTGACGCCCAGTCCAGGTCCAGCACGATTGCACGGCGAAACGGCCGTAACCGCGGCCCTGTTCTGCGGAGGCGATGTTCAGGCGCCACAGACCGGAGCGGAACAGCGTGCCGTCGAGGCGCCAGTCGATGTCGAAAAAGGCCATCAGGAAGCCGACCGGACGGTCACCGTCCATGATCAGTCGGGGCCAGGCGACACCGGGGTGCACAGAGGCCTCGGCGAGTGACTTCACCACGGGTGCGACTGCGAATTCCTGCTCGGGCGCGACCTTCACCGCGAGAGCCGCGTCGAGATGCGCGGCGGTGATTTCTTCGAGCCTGAGAGAAGTCCCCGATGTGTTCGTCATCCGGGGAAAGCAAGTCGGCCGGGCACCGTCCGGCCACTGAATTCCGTTCAGCCCAACTGCCGGTACCGGCCGCGGAAATACAGCAGCGGGCCGCCGTCCGCGCTCGGCATCCTCGCCTTCAGCACCCGCCCGATCACGAGCGTGTGGTCGCCCGCCGCCACCCGCTGCTCGGTCCGGCACTCCAGGGTGCCGAGCGCCCCGCCCACCAGCGGCGCCCCGGTCGCCTCGCCGCGGACGTACGGGATGTCCTCGAAGAGCAGCCGGTCGCTGAGCCGGCCCTTCATGGCGAAGCGGCCCGCGATGTGCCGCTGGCTCTCGGAGAGCACCGACACCGCCCACAGCGGCTGTTCGTCCAGCAGGTCGTCCATCCGGGAGCCCGTGCGCAGGCTGACCAGCACCAGGGGCGGGTCCAGGGAGACCGAGAGGAACGCCGTCGCCGTCATGCCGGCGTACTCGCCGTCCGGCGCCCCGGGGTCGTCCGGGTCCAGCGGCGGCTCCTGCGCGGTCACCAGGACCACCCCGCCGGCCAGCCGGGACATCACCGCGCGGAACTCTTCGCTGCTCACTCCCCCAGAATGCCCAAAGGCGGGGAGGGCGGAAGTCTTCAGTACGTCGGTAGCCATGTCGGGAACGCTAGTGTCGATGGCGGAGCCGCCACATCGGACCTCGGTCCGAGTAGGGTCGTAGGTCCGTGGACCGATTTGCCGTGTGCTCGGTTGTGCACTTCCTGTGTGTTGGGGAAACACCCAGGGAAAACGCGGAAACCCCCCGCAAATGTTCAGGTTCGTCTGTGACTTGAGTCACAAGACGCATTAATTGTTGACCCTGTGTACCGAGTGGGCAGCGCGCTGTGATTCAGTGGCGGAGGTGTCACTAGGACATACGCAACGGACTGGAACGACAGAAACGAACGTTACGCCGAAGACAACCCTTGATTCGCTGCGAAGTCTCGGGGGGAGGGCGAAGCATGGAGACCGAGTCGGAACCGTACGTCCGCCTTGCGTCCCTGCGACAGCTGTACCAGGTCATGGCCGAGATGAACACGGCCCGCAGCCTGGCCGAAACACTGCAGACCGTCGCCGACGGCGTGGTCACCGCGCTGGGCTACGAGCTCGCGTGCGTCAACCTCGTGCGCCCCGACGGGGACCTCGTGGTGGCCGCCTTCTCCGGCAACCCCGCCGCCGAGGCCCTCATCACCGGCCGGGTCGGCTCCCGTGAGTCCTGGGAACGCCGGCTGGGCATGGGCGAGACCTGGGGCGACCTGATCTTCATACCCCACACCGAGGGCTGGATCCTCGACGACGACGACGTCCCGCAGTGGTACACCGACGGGCCCGCCCCCCGCTTCGAGGACGAGTGGCACCCCTCCGACCGGCTCTTCGCCCCGATGTACACCCCCGCCCCGCCCGGCAGCGGCGGCACCTGCGGTGAGCTGATAGGCGTCCTGTCCGTGGACCGGCCGCGCAACGGCCGCCTGCCCGGCGCCTGGGGCCGCGAGGCCCTCCAGATGTACGCGTTCCAGGCCGCCATCGCCATCAGCAACGCGCGTCTACGTGCGAACATGCAGCGGGCACTGGTCCGCCTCGAACGCGAGCAGCAGGCCCTGCGCGCCAGCGAGGAGTCCTTCCGCCAGGCCTTCGAGTACGCCCCCTCCGGTATGGCGATAGCCGAGATGGGCGGCGACCAGCACGGGCGGATCCTGCGCACCAACGACGCCCTGTGCCGGCTGCTCGGCCGCCCCGCCTCCGCGATGCGCCGCTACTCCTTCTCCGACCTCGTCCACCCCGAGGACATAGGCACCCTGCTCCGCACGTCCGCCGAGGGCGGGCGCGCCGAGCTGCGGCTCGGCCGCCGGGACGGCACCTACGTCTGGGTCAGCCTCCGCAACTCCGTCGTCGCCGACGCGGCCGACGGGCCCCGCTTCCTCCTCACCCACGTCGAGGACATCGAGGAGCGCAAGCGCCGCGAGCTCCAGCTCGCCCACCGCGCCTCCCACGACTCCCTCACCGGCCTGCCGAACTCCGCGGAACTGCGCTCGCGGCTGTCGGCCCGGATCTGTTCGCGCCCCCAGTCGACCCACTCGGCCGCCGCCGATGCCATGGACCAGACGTACGGCCACCCCGCCTTCGACGCCAACGGCCACGGCTTCGACTACCGCCCGGCCGGCGCCGAGTCCTACGACGGCTACGACCACCACGTCCACACCGCCGCCCCCGAGGACGCCGCGCGCGACGAAGGGACCAAGGGACTCGCGGTCCTCTTCTGCGACCTCGACGGCTTCAAGTCGATCAACGACCGGTTCGGGCACAACGCGGGTGACGCGGTCCTCATCGAGGTCGCCCGGCGGCTGTCGCGGGCCGTCCGTGACGGCGACACCGTCGCCCGGCTCGGCGGCGACGAGTTCGTGATCCTCGCCGACGGCCTCGGCCGTGCCGACGCCGCCGACCTGGCGGTACGCCTGCGCAACGAGATCATCCAGCCGATCCGGGCCGAGGGCCGGGCCGTCCGGGTGGGCGCCAGTTTCGGCATCGGGTGGGCGCACTGCGGGATGACCGCCGACGAAGTCCTGAAATCCGCTGACGAGCGGATGTACGTCGAGAAACGATCTCGTCCCAAACAGCACAGACGTGCGGGCTGAAACCGCGATGAACGGCCAGGTCAGCGCCCGCGTCCCCGCGGTGGTGCGATCCGGGTCACCCGTTCGGGGCAGTTGGACCGGGTAGGCTCGCCATTCGCACCTTGCAACGCATCAGCCCCGCACCTGTTGAGGAGTACGAAGGGATGACGCCCGGCAACAACGGCGCGAGTACGCCCGAGGACGACGACCCGTTCGGCTACCTCTACGCCGACGGCCAGGCCAACGGCGCCCAGCCGCCCTCCGGTGGCTACGGCTACCCGGGCTCGGTCAACAGAGTGCGTCCGGTGGGTGAGCGCCAGTACGGCCAGCCGCAGCAGCAGACCGCGCAGTACGGCCAGTACGGCCAGCCCACGGTCCCCCAGCAGGGCGCCTACGGCCAGCCCCAGGCGCCCTACGGCGGGCCCGAGACCTTCCCCGGCGCGGGCGCCCCGACCGGCCGTCAGCAGCCCGTACCGGGTGGCGGCGGCCGGGGCCGCGGCCCCAACACCAAGGGCCTGCTGATCGGCGCGGTCGCGGTGGTCGCCGCGGTCGTGATCGGCATCGCGGTGGCCATGGCCAACGGCGACTCGGACACGGGCGACAACAACCAGGCGGGCAACGAGGTCTCCCCCTCGACCTCCACGTCGGCGAGCGCCGCCCCGAGCGAGTCCTCCACCAGCAAGGCGGCGGCGGAACTCCCGACCATCGACGCCAAGGCCCTGAAGCTCGGCGGCGGCGCGTCGCTGGCCTCCGACGTGCAGGGTGCCGCGGCGGACGGCGGGATCTACGTCAACAACCTCAACAACCAGGGCGCCTCGGTGACCTGGACGGTCAATGGGATCCCCTCGGACGGCACCTATACGGTCTTCGCGCACTACAGCACCGCCGGCGAGGACCAGTCGATGACGCTCACCGTCAACGGCAAGAAGTTCGGCAGCCCGATGAGCCTGGAGAACTACGCCCACGCCAAGGACGGCGACTTCGCCAACGGCTGGACGACGACGTACTCGTGGCCCACCCTCACCAAGGGCACGAACACGATCAGCCTGTCCTGCGAGAACGGCGACAAGTGCAACGTCCTGCTCGACCAGCTGTACCTGAAGGCCGGTCAGGTCAGGCGCTGAGGCGCTCAGGCCGCCGTGGCCTCCCCCGTCACCGTGACGGTTTCCAAGAGGTCCTCGTACGTCGTGCGGTCGAAGTCGTCTGCCGTCGGGGCGTGGGCCGTTGCCGCCGAGAGGGCCACGGCCCGGGTCAGGCGGGCCGGCCAGGGGAGGCCCTCGGTCAGGGCCGAGAGGAGGCCGGCCGTGGCCGAGTCGGCGGCGCCACGCGGGTTGCCGGGGACGCGGGTGGGTGGGGTGGCGCGCCAGCGGCCCTCCGGGGTCGCTGCGAGCAGGCCGTCGGGGCCCAGGGAGACCACCACGGCCTGGGCACCCCGGCGGCGGGCGTCCTGAGTCGCCCTCAGCGGCTCGTGCGAGCCGGTGAGTTCGGCCAGTTCGTCGGCGTTCGGCTTGATCAGGTCAGGGCGCGCGGCCACGCCCCGGCGCAGCGGCTCCCCGCTCGTGTCCAGCAGCACCGGCACCCCCGCCGCCCGCGCCTTGCGCACCAGCCCCGCGTACGCCCCCACCGGCACCCCCGGCGGCAGACTCCCGCACAGGGCCACCGCGTCGGCGTCGGCGACCAGGTCCTCGTACGCCTCCTGGAAGGCGGACCACTCGGCCGGGGTGATGAGCGGCCCGGGTTCGTCGAGCCGGGTGGTGTCACCGGTGCGGGTGTCGACGACGGTGACCGTGCGGCGGGTGGCGCCCGAGATGGGCAGGAGCGCGTCGGCGACCACCATCGGGAGCCGTTCCCGGACGGCCCGCCCGGTCGCCCCGCCCGCGAACCCGGTGACCGTCACCTCGTGGCCCAGCGCGGCCAGTACCCGCGCCGCGTTCAGCCCCTTGCCGCCCGGACGCTCCGTCACCTCCGTCACCCGGTGCGCGGTGTGCGGCCGCAGCGCCGGGACGCGGTACGTGATGTCGAGAGCGGTGTTCAGTGTGACCGTGAGGATCACCTGTGCCGACCTCCCCCGAAGCGATGCCGCGTGCGCGTGACTGTTCCGTGGCCCGATCATGCCAAAAGGACGGCGACCGGCCCAGACCCCCGGTCGGCCACCGTCCTCGGCGGCGGGGACGTTTCAGCCCAGTTCGGGATCCACCAGCCAGTCCCCCTTGCGCATCACGCCCTTGACGTCGAAGTTCTCGTCGAGAAGGACCAGGTCGGCGTCCTTGCCGGGCTCCAGGGAGCCCACGGTGTCGAAGAGGCCGAGCACGCGGGCCGGGGTCGCGGACAGCGCGGTGACGGCGTCCTCCACCGGGATCCGGTCGACGGTGACCGCCCGCTTGAAGGCGCGGTCCTGGGTCAGTGTCGAACCGGCGATCGAGCCGCCCTCCACCAGCCGGGCCACCCCGTCGCTGACCTCGACCTCCAGCGGCCCCAGCAGATAGCGGCCGTCGCCGATGCCGGCCGCGTCCATCGCGTCGGTGATGAACGCCACGCGGCTCGCCCCGGCGTGACGGAACGCCAGCTCCAGGGCGGCGGGATGCAGATGGGTGCCGTCGTTGATGAGCTCCACCGTGACCCGCTCGTCCTCCAGGAGGGCGGCGATCGGGCCGGGCGTGCGGTGGCCCAGCGGCGGCATCGCGTTGAAGAGGTGGGTGGCGACCGTCGCGCCCGCCTCGATGGCCTGAACCGTCTGCTCGTACGTCGCGTCGGTGTGCCCCACCGCCGCGATCACGCCCTGCTCGACGAGCAGCCGTACGGAGTCCAGGCCGCCCGGGAGTTCGGTGGCGAGGGTGACCATGCGGGCCGCGCCGCGCGCCGCGTCCAGCAGCTTGCGGACGTCCGCCGGGTCGGGGTCGCGCAGCAGCGCCTCGGAGTGGGCTCCCTTGCGGCAGGGCGAGATGAACGGGCCCTCGAAGTGGATGCCGGCCAGGTCGCCCTGCTCGGTCAGCTCGCTGAGCAGGCCGGCCTGACGGACCAGGACGTCCATGTCGTCGGTGACGGTGGAGGCGACGAGGGTGGTGGTGCCGTGCCGGCGGTGGGTGCGGATCGCCCGCTGCACGTCGTCCGCCGTGCCGGAGAAGGAGGCTCCGCCTCCGCCGTGGTTGTGGAGGTCCACGAAGCCGGGGACCAGCCAGTGGCCTCTCGCGTCGATGACGTGGGCGTTCGCCGGGGAGGCGCCGGTGATGAGCCGGCCGTGGACGGCTACCTGGCCGTCCTTGACCGTTCCGGTGGGCATGACCACGTTGGCGCCGGTGAGGAGCAGGGGCGTGCCGGCCGTCGCGGGGCGCGGGAGCGTTGTGGTCGGTTGCGCCCCGCGGCGGAGCCGCATGTCGGCGCTGTCCCGCGCCCCTGAGGGGGTTGCCATCAGGTCGATACCTCCATGCCGTCAGTGGTGTCGAGGAGATCCCAGGCCAGCAGGCCCGCGCCGCGGCAGCCCGCGGTGTCGCCCAGGGCCGCCGGGACTATCTCCGGGAGTTTCTGGAAGGTGAGCCGGGCGCGGACGGCGTCCCGGAGGGGGGTGAACAGGGTGTCGCCTGCCTCCGCGAGGCCCCCGCCGATGACGAGGGTGCGCGGGTCCAGCAGGGTGAGGGCGGTGACCAGGCCGTCGGCGAGGGCGTCCAGTGCCCGCTGCCAGACCCGGACGGCGTTCGGGTCGCCGGACGCGACCGCCTCGGCGCAGTCCGCCGCGTCCGCCTCCGGGTCACCGCAGGCCGCCGCCCAGGCCTCGGACACCGCCGCCGCCGAGGCGAACCGCTCCAGGCAGCCGCGCTGCCCGCAGGGACACGGGGTGCCGCCGGGCCGTACGACGACGTGCCCGATCTCACCGGCGAAGCCGTGCGCCCCCGCCTCCACCCGGCCGTCGACGCCGATCGCGCCCGCGATGCCGGTGCCGAGGGCCACGAACAGGAAGCGGTCCGCGCCCCGGCCCGCGCCGACCCGGCCCTCGGCGAGTCCGCCGGTGCGGACGTCGTGGCCGAGGGCGACGGGGGCGCCGAGCCTCTCGGTGAGGAGCGTGCGCAGGGGGACGTCCCGCCAGCCCAGGTTGGCCGCGTAGACGGCGGTGCCGTCCGTCTCGTCGACGAGGCCGGGCACCGCGACACCCGCGGCGGCCGCGGGTTCGCCGAGCCGCTCGACGCCGAGTGCGCGCAGGTCGGCGGCGAAGCCGAGGATGGCGTCCACCACCGCGTCGGGGCCGCGCTCCCGGCCGGTGGGCCGGCGGTCCTGGTGCAGGAGGGTGCCGTCGGCGCCGACCAGCGCCGCCTTCATCCCGGTGCCGCCCACGTCGAGGGCGATGACATGTCTCACGGGACCAGTGTGGACCGAGGAACCGCAAGAGGTCTAGTCCACTTACCCGTCTTGGCGGTACGGTGCCGCCCCATGAGACCCGAAAGAGGTCTAGTCCACCCTTGTGGTGTAGACCTTGATCCGCATATCGGACCCATTGGTATGAGCAATCAGTTCGGGAGTGAGGGGCGACACGTGCACCGGCGGGCAGGCAGGTCACTGACGACGATCGTGGGCGGACTGTCCACCCTGGGCCTGGCGGCGGTGCTGTCCGGCTGCGGACTCACCCCCGGCTCCGACCACACCACCCTCAGACTCGTCGCCGCCGACTACGGCGACAGCGCCTCCAACAGCTCCAGCAAATACTGGGGCGCGCTCGTCGAGGCGTACGAGAAGAAACACCCCGACGTCACCGTCGACGTCACCGTCTCCTCCTGGAACGACGTCGACGCCGAGGTCAAGGCCATGGTCGACGCGGGCGACCCGCCCGACATGGCGCAGATCGGCTCGTACGCCGACTACGCGGCCGCCGACCAGCTCTACACGGCGGACGACCTGCTCTCCGTCACCGTCCAGGCCGACTTCGTGCAGCAGCTCGCCACCGCAGGCAAGGTGCGCGGCGTGCAGTACGGCATGCCGTTCGCCTCCTCCACCCGGCTGCTCTTCTACAACAAGACCCTCTTCGCCGAGGCCGGGGTCACCCCGCCGACCACCTGGGCCGAACTCGCCGCGGACGCCGCGAAACTGAAGGCCGAGGGCGTGAAGTACCCCTACGCGCTGCCCCTCGGGCCCGAGGAGGCGCAGGCCGAGACCCTCCAGTGGCTGCTCAGCGGCGGAGGCGGCTACGCCCGGAGCGCCGGCGGCTACAGCATCGACTCGACCGAGAACGTCGAGACGTTCGACTGGCTCAAGGACAAGCTGGTCGGCAAGGGACTCACCGGGCCGGTCGCACCGGGCTCGCTCAACCGCGCGGACGCCTTCGCGGCGTTCGCCGACGGACAGGTCGGCATGCTCGACGGGCACCCCTCCCTGATGAAGATGGCCCAGAAGACCGGCGTGAAGTTCGGCATGGTGCCGATGCCCGGTGTCGACGGCCCCTCCAAGGTCGCCATGGGCGTCGCCGACTGGATGACCGCCTTCCGCAAGAACGGGCACGCCGAGCAGATCGGCCGGTTCCTCGACTTCGTCTACAGCGAGCGGAACGTGCTCGGCTTCTCCCGCGAGTACGACCTGCTGCCCGTCACCACCTCCGCCTCCCAGATCATGAGCACCTCCCCGCGGGACGCCGCGCTGCGGCCCTTCCTGGAGGAACTCCCGCTCGCCGAGGTCTACCCCGTCGGACGGACCTCCTGGGCGCAGGTCAGCGCGGCCGTCAAGAAGGGCATCGGCAAGGCCGTGACCCGCTCCGGCGACCCGGCGGCCGTCCTCGCCGACCTCCAGGCGAAGGCGAGGACCGCGCAGAGCGCCGCCGGGGAGTGAGCCGGCTGTCGGTGGCCGGGGTTACGGTGCTCGGGTACGCGGGAGCGCCGGAGGTGCGGGCAGTGCCAGAACAGCTGGAGACCAGGGAACGCGACATCCTCGCCCTGGAGCGCCGCACCTTCCCCGGCCCCGGCGCCAAGGAGCGCGCCATCCGCGAGGAACTCGACCTCTCCCCGGTCCGCTACTACCAGCTCCTCAACGCCCTCCTGGACGACCCGAGGGCGCTGGCCCACGACCCGGTGACGGTGAACAGACTGAGAAGGGTCCGCGAGACCAGGCGGGGCGACCGATAGTGTCGCCGTATGGGCACCCAGGAGACGCACTCAACGGACCCCGTACCCACGACCCCGGCCGGCCGTGAGGCCCTCGCCGCCATGCTCGCCCGGCCCGCGGCCACCCTCGTCGGCCTCGACTTCGACGGCACGCTCGCCCCGATCGTCGAGAACCCCGAGGACGCCCGCGCCCACCCCGACGCCCTCGACGCCCTCGCGGCCCTCGCACCCAAGGTCGCCGCCGTCGCCGTCATCACCGGCCGCCCCGCCGAGGTGGCCGTCCGCAACGGCGGCTTCGCGGGCGCCCGGGGACTGGACCACCTCACCGTCCTCGGCCACTACGGCGCCGAACGCTGGGAGGCCCGCACCCAGGAGATCACCGCCCCCGCCCCCCACCCCGGCGTCGCCGCCGTCCGCGCCGAACTGCCCGCCGTCCTGGAAGCGGCCGACGCGGGGCCGGGCGTCCGGGTGGAGGAGAAGGGCGGCCGGGCCGTCGCCGTGCACACCCGCCGCGCCACCGACCCCCTCGCCGCCTTCGAGACCCTCCGCGAGCCCCTCGCCGCCCTCGCCGCCCGCCACGGCCTGATCGTGGAACCCGGACGGTACGTGCTGGAGCTGCGCCCGCCCGGCATGGACAAGGGCGTCGCCCTCCTCGACCACGTCCGCGCCACCGGCGCCGGGGCCGTGCTCTACGCCGGCGACGACCTCGGCGACCTCCCCGCCTTCGCCGCCGTCGAGAAACTCCGCCAGGACGGCGTCCCCGGCCTCCTCGTGTGCAGCGGCTCCACCGAGGTGACGGAACTCGCCGCCCGCGCCGACCTGGTCGTCGACGGCCCCGCCGGCGTCGTACGCCTCCTGCGGGACCTGGCCGGTCAGCTGGGCTGAAGGTCCCGCAGGGCCGTCAGCTGGTCCAGGAACCACTGGGCCGGAGGCAGCGCGGTCGCGGCGGCGGCCAGCCGTTTGACGCGCTCGGCGCGCTCCTCCGGCCTCATGGACAGGGCCTCGTGCAGGGCACGGGCCGTCTCCAGGATGTCGTACGGATTCACCACGATCGCGTCCTCGCCCAGCTCCCAGTACGCCCCGGCCTCCCGCGACAGCACCAGCGCGCACCCCTGGTCGGAGACCACCGGGACCTCCTTGGCGACCAGGTTCATCCCGTCCCGGATGGGGTTGACCAGCGCCACGTCCGCGATCCGGTACGCGGCGAGGGAGCGGGCGAAGTCGTCCTCCAGGTTCAGCAGGACCGGGGTCCAGCCGGGGGTGCCGTACCGCTCGTTGATCTCCGCCGACAGCCGCGAGACCTCCGCCGTGTAGGCGCGGTAGACGGCGAGATCCTGCCGGGAGGGGTAGGCGAAGGCGATGTGGACGACCCGCTCGCGCCACTCGGGGTGGTCGTCGAGGAGCTGCCGGTACGCCAGCAGGCCGCGCACGATGTTCTTCGACAGCTCGGTGCGGTCGACCCGCACGATGGTCCTGCGGTCCGTCCCGCCGATCTCCTCGCGCAGGGCGACGATCCGCTCCTCCACGTCCGGCCGGTGCGAGCGCTCGCGCAGGAAGTCGGCGTCCGCGCCCAGACCGTGCACCCCGATCTGGGTGCCGCCCGTGCCGCCCACGTACTCCGCGCAGCACGCGGTGAACGCGTCCGCCCAGCGCCGGGTCAGGAACCCCAGCCGGTCCGCGCCGAGCATGCCCCGCAGCAGCTGCTCACGGATGTCCGTCGGCAGCAGCCCGAAGTAGTCCACCGGCGCCCACGGCGTGTGCGAGAAGTGCCCGATGCGCAGGTCAGGGCGGAGTTCGTGGAGCATCCCGGGCACCAGACAGAGGTGGTAGTCCTGCACGAGGACCGCCGCGCCGTCCGCCGCCTCCTCCGCCAGCGCCTGGGCGAAGGCGCGGTTGTACGTCTCGTACGACGCCCACTGGCGCCGGAACTCCGCGTCGAACGACGGTTCCAGCGGGGTCTGGTAGAGGAGGTGGTGGATGAACCACAGGACCGAGTTCGCGATGCCGTTGTAGGCGTCCTCGTGCACGTCGGCCGGGACGGGCAGCATCCGCACGCCCTCCTCGCCGACCCCGCGCCGGACCGCCTCCCGGTCGCCGTCGGACAGCGCGGAGCACACCCACAGGGCGCCCGCGTCGGGGCCGATCGCCGACAGACCGGAGACCAGCCCGCCGCCCCCGCGTTTCGAGTGCAGCGAGCCGTCCTCGCCGATCGTGTAGGAGACCGGGCCGCGATTGGACGCGACCAGCACCTGAGCACCCCGAGCAGCAGTGTCGTGCGTGGAAGCCATACGCCTCAACCTAGCCCGGCCGGGAAACGCTCAAACGTACGGTGGCGCTGTGTGCGGGGGTCGTATCCAGCCGTATACGACCCGTCCCCCCGCACGGCGCAACAGGCCCTCGGAAAGCTCAGGCGACCTTGCGGGACCGGTACTCCGCGATCTCCGCCATCGGTGGCCGCTCCTCCGTGTCCACCGCGTAGGTCCGCGGCTCGAAACCGTCGGCGCCGCGTTCGAACTGGGTGAGGACGGGGCGGACGAGATGGCCGCGGGCCAGCCGCAGCTGGGCGGTGCGGTAGATCGCCGCCGCCATCCGGCCGAGGGCCTGCCCGTCCTGGTGGCGGTGCTTGCGCACCCCGAGGTCGACCTGCGCGAGCGCGTCGAGGCCCACCAGGTGCAGCGCGTCGATCAGCATGCCGAGCTCCACGCCGTAGCCCACCGGGAACGGCAGCTGTTCGAGCAGGGAGCGGCGGGCCGCGTACTCGCCGCCGAGCGGCTGCACGAAACCGGCCAGCTGCGGCCAGTGCAGGTTCAGCAGCGGGCGCGCCATCAGCTCGGTGACCCGGCCGCCCTGCCCGGCGGCGCCGCCCAGGGGACGGTCGTACATCCCCTTCACGAGGTCCACCGCGGGGTCGGTGAGCAGCGGGCCGACGATGCCGGAGACGAAGTCCGAGGAGAACTCCCTGAGGTCGGCGTCGACGAAGCAGACGATGTCCCCGCTGGTGACCAGCAGGGACCGCCACAGGACCTCCCCCTTGCCGGGCACGGCCGGGATGCGGGGCAGGATCGTGTCGCGGTGGACGACGCGCGCGCCGGCCGCCGCCGCGACCGCGGCCGTGCGGTCGGTCGAACCCGAGTCGACGACCACGAGCTCGTCGACCAGCGGGACCTGCTGCATGAGGTCGTGCCGGATGACCGCGACGATCTCGCCGACGGTCTCCTCCTCGTTCAGCGCGGGCAGGACGACACTGACCCGCTGCCCCGAGGACCGTTTGGCCGCCATGATCCGGTGCAGCGGCCGATCGGTCATGGTCCAGGAGCGGGTGGTCAGCCAGCGCTCAGCTTCTTCCAGCACGTAGGCGGCTCCTTCACCTGTGATCCGTCTCGCGGTTCGGACGACTATCTCAACTGTCCTGGTTGTCGGTTACAGTCTTGAACAACGCGGGTGACCATCGCATGTCCTCGGTGGCCCGCCGTCCACAACTTCATACCGCTCATCCAGAGGGGCAGAGGGAAACGGCCCGATGAAGCCCCGGCAACCCTCCAGCCGGTCTCGTTCACGCGAGGCTCCCGGCTAGGGAAGGTGCCAAATCCGTCTCACGGCGAGATGCGTCGTGAGGAAGATGAGGAGAAAGGGCCTCGCCTCACATGGCTGCGCAGACTGTTGCAACCGAATCCACCGTAGACCTGGGTCCCGCCACGGCACTGAGCTGCCGCGAGTGCGGGCACCGCGTACCCCTCGGCCCGGTCTTCGCCTGCGAGGAGTGTTTCGGCCCGCTCGAGATCGCGTACGACTTCTCCGCCTACGACCCGGAGGAGCTCAGGAAGCGCATCGAGGCGGGACCCGCGAACATCTGGCGTTACGCGCCGCTGCTGCCCGTCCCGGCGGACGTGGCCGACAAGCCCAACATCAACCCCGGCTGGACCAAGCTCGTCAAGGCCGACAACCTGGCCCGCGAGCTGGGTGTCGAGCCCGGCAGGCTGTTCGTCAAGGACGACTCCGGCAACCCGACCCACTCCTTCAAGGACCGGGTCGTCGCCCAGGCCGTCGAGGCCGCGCGTGCCTTCGGCTACACGACCCTGAGCTGCTCCTCGACCGGCAACCTCGCCGGTGCCGTCGGCGCCGCCGCCGCCCGGGCCGGCTTCCGCTCCTGTGTGTTCATCCCGCACGACCTGGAGCAGGGCAAGGTCGTGATGGCCGCGATCTACGGCGGCGAGCTGGTCGGCATCGAGGGCAACTACGACGACGTCAACCGCTTCTGCTCCGAGCTCATCGGCGACCCGGCGGGCGAGGGCTGGGGCTTCGTCAACGTCAACCTGCGGCCCTACTACGCCGAGGGCTCCAAGACGCTGGCGTACGAGATCGCCGAGCAGCTCGGCTGGCGGCTCCCCGACCAGCTGGTCGTGCCGATCGCCTCCGGCTCCCAGCTCACGAAGATCGACAAGGGCCTTCAGGAGCTGATCAAGCTGGGGCTCGTCGAGGACAAGCCGTACAAGATCTTCGGCGCGCAGGCGGAGGGGTGCTCTCCGGTGTCGGTGGCCTTCAAGGCGGGGCACGACGTGGTCCGCCCGCAGAAGCCGAACACCATCGCCAAGTCGCTGGCGATCGGCAACCCGGCGGACGGGCCGTACGTCCTCGACATCGCGCGCCGCACCGGCGGTGCGGTGGAGGACGTGACCGACGAGCAGGTCGTCGAGGCGATCAGGATCCTCGCCCGCACCGAGGGCATCTTCGCGGAGACCGCCGGCGGTGTGACGGTCGGCGTCACGAAGAAGCTGATCGAGAACGGGCTGCTGGACCCGGCGAAGACGACCGTCGTGCTGAACACCGGTGACGGCCTGAAGACGCTGGACGCGGTGGCCGGTACCGGACTCACCGCGACGATCCGTCCTAGCCTCGAGTCCTTCCACGAGGCCGGGCTCGCGTAAGCGTCGTTGTTCGGCTGCGGGCCGGTGGGGGCCGGTCGCGCGGTTCCCCGGCGCCCCTTGAAAGCACGCACCTGACCGGAGGTCACCCAGTGAGCGTCACCGTCCGCATCCCCACCATCCTGCGCACCTACACCGGTGGCCGGGCCGAGGTCACCGCCGAGGGGTCCACCCTCGGCGAGGTCATCTCGGACCTGGAGAAGAACCACACCGGGATCGCCGCCCGGGTCCTGGACGACCAGGGCAAGCTGCGGCGGTTCGTGAACGTGTACGTGAACGACGACGACGTCCGTTTCGAGCAGGGGCTGGAGACGGCGACCCCGGACGGCGCGGGCGTGTCGATCATCCCGGCCGTCGCCGGCGGCTGAGCGGTGGTTGACCCCCGGTCGGTACCCGCCAGTAGTACCCGCCAGTAGTAACCGTCGGTAACATCGATTACCGAGTGTTCATCGAATTGCCCCCTCCGTGAGAGAAGCGGAGGGGGCAATTCAGTGTGGTTGAGCGAGGTACAGTTGGGGAACCGGGTTGCGAAACCCTGATCCGGAATCTTTGATTTCCGCCTGGCGCCCGACAAGAAGTAGCCAAAGTGCGAGCCTCTTGCGTGGCATTTGCGGCTTTTGCGGGGCCCGACTTGCCCTGAATTCTGGCGAATTCTCGCCACATTCCGGATCGCGTGCGTCCAGAATTCTCGTCCGAGTGACCTGTTGCAGACGGCAGTTGGACAGATACATTCGGCCGCGGTCGACGCGTTCCGGCGCACGCCCCCAAACCAACTGGGGGGTGAGGTCTGACCCGGATCCGCGAAGTGTGGATCTGTGCAAGGGCCAGTAATAGGGGAGTTAGGCATGGCTCAGGGCACCGTCAAGTGGTTCAACGCGGAGAAGGGGTACGGCTTCATCGCGGTCGACGGTGGTGCGGATGTTTTCGTCCACTACAGCGCGATCCAGATGGACGGGTACCGCACCCTGGAAGAGGGCCAGCGGGTCGATTTCGAGATCTCGCAGGGTCAGAAGGGGCCGCAGGCGGACATGGTCCGACTCGCGGCCGGCTGAAGCACGCGCCGACTGAAGCGTCGTTCTTCTGTTTCATCTTCGAAGGGCTCGTACCTCCCGGGGTACGGGCCCTTCGGCCTGCCCCGGGCCCCCCGGTCAGGGGCGCGCGGGGGGCCCGGGGCAGGCCGTGTCCACCTGCGGATCGGGCGGAGGCGCTTGCACTCGACCATGCCGAGTGCTAATCATTGGCGTTAGCACTCTGAAGGTGAGAGTGACAAAGAAGGACCGGGTCGGTGAGGCCCGCAGGCCAGGTGGGGCAAGGAACCACGCGGCATGCGAGCCGTCCGTCGCGGGCGCGGGCGCGGTCCGAAGGAATCACCCCCAGTCCTGGAGGGACCACTTCACATGGCCAAGATCATCGCGTTCGACGAGGAGGCGCGGCGCGGCCTCGAGCGCGGCATGAACCAGCTCGCGGACGCCGTCAAGGTGACGCTCGGCCCCAAGGGTCGCAACGTCGTCCTCGAGAAGAAGTGGGGCGCCCCCACGATCACCAACGATGGTGTGTCCATCGCCAAGGAGATCGAGCTCGAGGACCCGTACGAGAAGATCGGCGCCGAGCTGGTCAAGGAAGTCGCGAAGAAGACGGACGACGTAGCCGGTGACGGCACGACGACCGCGACCGTCCTGGCCCAGGCCCTGGTGCGCGAGGGTCTGCGCAACGTGGCCGCCGGCGCCAACCCGATGGCTCTCAAGCGCGGCATCGAGAAGGCCGTCGAGGCCGTCTCCGGCGCCCTGCTGGAGCAGGCGAAGGATGTCGAGACCAAGGAGCAGATCGCTTCCACGGCCTCCATCTCCGCCGCCGACACCCAGATCGGCGAGCTCATCGCCGAGGCGATGGACAAGGTCGGCAAGGAAGGCGTCATCACCGTCGAGGAGTCCCAGACCTTCGGTCTGGAGCTGGAGCTCACCGAGGGTATGCGCTTCGACAAGGGCTACATCTCGGCGTACTTCGCCACCGACATGGAGCGTATGGAGGCCGTCCTCGACGACCCGTACATCCTGATCGCGAACTCCAAGATCTCGAACGTCAAGGACCTGCTCCCGCTCCTGGAGAAGGTCATGCAGTCGGGCAAGCCGCTGCTGATCATCGCCGAGGACGTCGAGGGCGAGGCCCTGTCGACCCTGGTCGTCAACAAGATCCGCGGCACCTTCAAGTCCGTCGCGGTCAAGGCCCCGGGCTTCGGCGACCGCCGCAAGGCGATGCTGAACGACATCGCCATCCTCACCGGCGGCGAGGTCATCTCCGAGGAGGTCGGTCTCAAGCTCGAGAACACGACCCTCGACCTGCTGGGCAAGGCCCGCAAGGTCGTCATCACCAAGGACGAGACCACCATCGTCGACGGTGCCGGCTCCTCGGACCAGGTCGCGGGCCGTGTGAACCAGATCCGCGCCGAGATCGAGAACAGCGACTCGGACTACGACCGCGAGAAGCTCCAGGAGCGCCTGGCGAAGCTCGCCGGCGGTGTCGCGGTCATCAAGGCCGGTGCCGCCACCGAGGTGGAGCTCAAGGAGCGCAAGCACCGCATCGAGGACGCCGTCCGCAACGCGAAGGCGGCCGTCGAGGAGGGCATCGTCGCCGGTGGCGGCGTGGCCCTGCTTCAGGCCTCCCAGGTCTTCGAGAAGCTGGAGCTCGAGGGTGACGAGGCGACCGGCGCCAACGCCGTGAAGCTCGCGCTGGAGGCCCCGCTCAAGCAGATCGCCGTCAACGGTGGTCTCGAGGGTGGCGTCGTCGTGGAGAAGGTCCGCAACCTCCAGGTCGGCCACGGCCTGAACGCCGCGACCGGTGAGTACGTCGACATGATCGCCTCCGGCATCATCGACCCGGCGAAGGTGACCCGCTCTGCCCTGCAGAACGCCGCCTCCATCGCCGCGCTCTTCCTCACCACCGAGGCCGTCATCGCCGACAAGCCGGAGAAGGCCGCCGCGCCCGCCGGTGGCGGTATGCCGGGCGGTGACATGGACTTCTGATCGACCTGACGGTTGATCGCCTGTCCTTCGGACCGAGGGCGGTACGTCCAGCTACGGCTGGGGGTGCCGCCCTCGGGCTTTTCAGTCGGCGAACTGCTTGAGCTGCTCCGTGTCGAGAGTGATGCCGACGGGGGCCGGAAGGGGCACGGTGACACCCCAGGGGTAGGACACGGCCTGCTGGTAGCGTCCGTCCTTGGGCTCGCTGTACACGACGGTGGTGCAGTTGTCGCGGTCGATGAGGAGGTAGACGGGGATGGCGGCCCCGGCGTAACCGACGGGCTTGTCGACGCGGTCACGCTGGTCGGTGTCGCGATCGTGGGAGGTGATCTCCACCGCCATGAGCGTGCCGTCGGGGGCTGACCACTCCCCGTCTTCGACGAAGTGATTCACCGGTGCGAGGAAGCCGTCCGTCCGCGCGCGGCCCTTTCGGTAGGCCTCGGCCTTGACGCCCCGCTCGGGTGCGAGGTCCAGATCGGGGCGTTGGTGCATGCACTGGCGCAGCAACCACATGAAGATCGACGTGTGCTTGCCGTCCGGCATCGCCTTGACTACTACCTTTCCGTTGACATATTCGAGCCGCACGGTCTCGGGAGCCGCCTCGGCAAGCTCCTCGAACTCCTCGACGTCGAGCGGCCCGTGCCGGATGCAGAGCCTGCCGCCGAGAAATTCCAATCGGTTCCGGAGCTCCCTCGGAGCCCTCTCGACGAGTTCCTCGAAGTCCTCGACGGACATCTGCGGGCGGTCTTCGGTGTCAGGGGTCATGGCGTCGCCTCCTCCCTCCCATCGTGCCCCGCCGTGATGTCGTCGGACGGTAGGAGCGGTCATACGGGTGTCCTGTCTCGTGTCGGTAGCGCCATTGCCGCACGGATCCCGGCCGCGCGGGCGTGAACGGCGGTGGCGGGAAGGGGCGCGTGAGGATGCGCGGGCGCGCGCTCACCGCGGCAGCCGCGACACACGCCCCCGGGGAGCGCTTCGGGCTGACCCGGCACTCCGCACTCCGCGCACTCCAGGATCCGGCGGGGCGCGGGCAGGGCCGGTGGCGGCGGCGGGAGCTTGTCCGTCAGGCGGCGGTGGAGGAGGGCTGCGGGGCTGTGCACGGGCGTCGGCAGACCGGCGGTGAGGGAGGCGGTGACCGTCTCCTCGGTGGCGCCCCGGACGAACCACTCCTCCACGAGCGGAGCGAGCCGTGCGCATTCGGCGGCGGAGAGGGACAGGGAGGGGGCGGTGCGCCCCAGGGCCGCGAGGAGGGTGTGGGCGCGGGAGCGAGTGGGAGGGGGAGGAGGGGCCGCAGGTACCTCGCCGCGCGTGAAGCCCGCCCACCAGCCGTCGTCACGTGGCGTACGGGACCACCACGAACGGGTGATCCAGCGCGAGCCACCGTCCTCGGCCGCCACCCGCTCCCGACCCCGGCGCAGATGGCCGGCCGCCTGGATCCTGTTGAGCGCGGTCCGGAGCGCGCACTGCCCGTACGGCAGCGTCTTGGCCAGTGTCTTCACGGAGATGTCGGCGCCGTCGGGAAGCCGGTCGACGTAGACGGCGACGGCAGCCTCGCGGGGCGGGAGATGCGTGAAGTCGTCTGCGGTGCGGCGGAGTTGGCCGGGCGCGGAACGTTTTCCGTAACCCGGATTGGCCATCGGGTGCGGGGAAGCGTGCGCGGGATGCGGGGTGGCACTAGGGTTGGCCTCAGCCATGGGATCGACCTTTCAGCTAGCGATCTCGTTGGTTAAGCCCCCGCGGGTGTTGTGAGCACTTTGCGGGGGCTGTTGCGTTATGTGCACGCTAGAGGCTCGTGACTGTCCGTCGCAACTCGATCGCCCAAAGTCAACTCCAAGGGTGGGCGGGTGGGTTGAGACCCCCCACCCATTCCTTGAAAAGAAGGCTCAAGGCTCGGCTCTTGAGCTTCGGACGCCCTCGCTACATCCGGTTCGAGATCAGGTGTTCGACGAACGCCGCCCAGGCCTCCGGCCGGAACGTGAGCCTCGGGCCGTGCGGGGCCTTGGAGTCACGGATGAGGGTGGGGTGGGTGAGGGCGGCTTCGAGGCAGTTGCCGCCGTCACCTCCGCTGTAGCTGGACTTGTGCCAGGTCAGAACCTCACGAGTGGTGTTCTCCATGCTCGTAATCCTGCGCCACTGATTCCAGCAGGGCCAGCGATTCCTGCGGCGAAAGTGCCGCGGCCTGAAGCAGGTTGAACATCAGTGTGTGCCGGCCGACGGTGGCGGGGTCGTCCAGCAGTTTGCCCATGTCCGGCGCCTCCACGAAGGAGAGCGGCGGCGCGTCCTCGAACTCCATGAGCTTCAGGGAGCCGTGCATGGCCGCGTGCACCCCGGCGGCGAACGGCAGTACTTGCACGATGATCCGGTGTCTGCGGGCCAGGTCGGCCACGTGACGCAGGGCTTCCGCCATCACCGCTGCTCCGCCGACCGGTCGCCGGATCGCGGCCTCGTCGAGGATGGCCCACAGCAAAGGCGTTGTCGGATCGTCGAGGAGATGCGCCCGTTCGAGGCGAGTGGCCACCAGGTTGTCGATCTCGGTGTCCGGTGCGGTGGGCTTGTAAGCGCGGCAGACCGCTTCCGCGTATGCCCGCGTCTGCAACAGACCCGGGATCAGGAGTTGGGCGTATTCCCTGATCGCCGTCGCGACCGCCTCCGCCTCCGCTGCCTCCGCGAAGTGGTCCGGGTACTTCGACTTGGCCAGTGCCCGGCAGTTCCGTTCGAAGAAGCCGTTCGTGCCCAGGATCTCGTCTATCTGGACGGCGTATTCGAGGTGCAGGCGCCGTGTCCCGGCCTCCAGTCGGGCGATGAACGAACCGCTCACGAAAAGGGGTTCGCCCAGTTCGGCCTGGCTGAGGCCGGCTCGCTCGCGGGCGTGGCGCAACTCCGCCCCCAACAGCGCGCGCGGGGACGATGACGGATCGAGGTCCTTCGGGCCGGGCATGGCAACTCCCTTGTCGCACAGGAGGGGTTGGTCGGGGTGCCGTCTTCGGCCAGGTTAGGGGGGTGGTGGCCACGCTGTGTGGTGAACTCGCATACTCAGCGTGGAGGGCGCCCTCTTGCCCGGGGCGGCCACGCTCCCGGTAGGGTGCTGGCATGAACACCGGACCGGCCTCGCGCCACACACGGATGGGCGATCCGGTGGAGAGCTGACCGCCCGCGGACCCCCGCAGTGCTCGCGCACCGAGAACCCTTCTTCGTGTCGAGCGCCAAGCGAGGTCAGTCGTATGTCAGTCACCTTCAACCACACCATCATCGCCGCCAAGGACCGCAACGAGTCGGCCCGGTTCTTCCGGGAGCTGCTGGAGCTGGCGGAAGCCCCCTCGTGGGGGCCCTTCACCAACATCCAGCTCGACGACGGCGTCCTGCTCCAGTTCGCCGAGCCGCCGGTGGACATCCAGATGCAGCACTACGCCTTTCTCATCGACGACGAGCTCTTCGGCCGGGCGTACCGGCGGCTCTGCGAGCAGGGCGTCGTGCACTGGGCCGATCCGCAGATGCGGCGGCCCGGCGAGATCAACCACGAACACGGCGGCCGGGGCGTCTACTTCAAGGACCCCGGCGGTCATGCGATCGAGCTGATCACCCGGCCGTATCTGTGACCGTCCGGGAGTAGTGGGAGCCGACCGCCGGCTGGCCCGTGTAGTTGGGGCCGGCCGCCGGATCGGCTCCCAGGTAGGTGAAGGGGAGGGTGGTGGTCCGGGCGCCCTGGAGGGTGAGCAGGTGGCGGCGGGTGTCGTACGTGAATCCTGCCGCTCGCAGCGCCGCGAGCACCGCCCTGCCCGCGGCCGTGCCGTCGGCCCAGTGGATCGACTCCGGGTCGAAATGGGCGAGGAGGAGGCCGTCCCGGGTCAGCCAGGAAGCGGCCCGGCTGAGCAGGCCGAGCTGGTCGCCCACGTAGTGCAGCCCGTGCACACAGGTGATCAGGTCGTACGCCCGGGTCGGCACCCAGGTGGAGACCGAGGCGGTGATCTCTTCCAGGGTGGGTGGGGTGGGGAGCGGCACCAGCGGTCCCACCAGGTCCACGGCGGTGAGGACCGCGTCGGCGGGGAGGGCCGAGGCCGCTTCCCGCAGGGCGCGCCCCTCGCCGCTGCACAGGTCCAGCCAGGACGGGGCGGGCCCCGCCAGCCGGGCCAGCGGGTCCACGCCCAGTTCGCGGGCGTAGCTGTTGACCCCGGCCAGCCCGCGTTCGCGGTTCATCGCGTTGTTGGCGACCACGGAGGACCGCTCCAGGTCGGACGTGCCCACCAGCACGGGCCTCGTCATGACGTCCCCCACCCCTCTCGCGTCTCCCATGCCGAAACGCTAACCGGCACCGCTGGCGACGCTGACAACGCGCCGCGTGGCCGGGATCACAGGGCCTTCGGGGGTGCGGGCGGAATGGGGCGGGTGGCGCGCTGGTTCTCTGTGGAGAGTCACTCAATGCATGTGCACATACTGATCGGTCTCCAAGGCCGCATACTTCACGAGGAGCCCCCGCGTGAGCGTCACCGAGCCCACCCCCACCCGAGCCGCCGAGATCCTCTCCCGGCCGGTGAACATCAACGGTCTGACCGTCCCGAACCGGATCGTCATGGCGCCGATGACCCGGATGTTCTCCCCGGACGGCATCCCGGGCGAGGACGTGGTCTCGTACTACTCCCGCCGCGCCGCCGCCGGTGTCGGTCTGATCGTCACCGAGGGGACGTACGTCGGACACGAGTCGGCCGGGCAGAGCGACCGGGTGCCCCGGTTCCACGGTGAGGAGCAGCTCGCGGGGTGGGCCAGGGTCGCCGAGGGCGTGCACGCGGCGGGCGGGACGATCGTGCCGCAGCTGTGGCACATCGGCATGGTCCGCAAGCAGGGCGAGCCGCCGTACGCGGACGCCCCCGCCGTCGGTCCGTCGGGGCTGCGCGTGGACGGCACCGAGGGCACCGGCCGGGCGATGACCCAGCGTGACCTGGACGACGTGATCGGCGCGTTCGCCGAGGCCGCGGCCGCCGCCGAGCGCATCGGGTTCGACGGTGTCGAGATCCACGGCGCCCACGGCTACCTCGTCGACCAGTTCCTGTGGGCCGGCACGAACCGCCGTACCGACGCCTACGGCGGTGACGCGGTGGCCCGTACGAAGTTCGCGGCCGAGGTCGTCGCGGCCGTCCGCGAGACCGTCTCGGCCGAGTTCCCGATCATCTTCCGGTACTCGCAGTGGAAGCAGGAGGCCTACGAGGCGCGGCTCGCCGAGACCCCGGAGGAGCTGGAGGCCATTCTCACGCCGCTGGCCGCCGCCGGTGTCGACGCCTTCCACGCCTCCACCCGCCGCTACTGGACCCCGGAGTTCGAGGGCTCCGACCTCAACCTCGCGGGCTGGACGAAGAAGCTCACCGGCAAGACCGCCATCACGGTCGGCTCGGTGGGTCTCGACGGCGACTTCCTGCGGGGCTTCGCCGGGGAGGGGGCGCCGGTCAAGGGCACCGAGGACCTCCTCGACAGCCTGGAGCGCGACGAGTTCGACCTGGTGGCCGTGGGGCGTGCGCTGCTCCAGGACCCGGAGTGGGCGGCCAAGGTCCTCGCGGGGCGTACGGACGAGCTGAAGGCGTACGACGCGGCCGCGCTGCGCACCCTGAGCTGAACCGGGGGTCGGGGCGAGGGGAGTGGGCCCGCACTGGTGGCGGACTTGGCCTGCGTCGTCCTCGCCCGGCTGGTCACCGATTTCGGCGGGCGTCGTACGGTGGCACGGCGCCCGGCTAGAGGTTGCCGAGGGGCTCGATGTCGACCTTCACCGGGGTGCCCCAGATGCGCAGGACCTCGTAGTCGGTGAACTCGTGGACCAGGCGGTACGCCATCGCGGGGCGGGAGCCGCGGCGCAGGGCCGCCAGGTACAGCTCGGCCTCGCGCCGGTCCCGCCGGGGCGTGCCGCACAGTTGCCACTCCTGGCCGTTCCACAGCTCGGGCAGCCAGCGCTGCTGGGGCTGGGGGCGGTCGCCGCGGCTGCCGTAGCGGGAGGGGGCGTGGGAGGCGGGCGCGCCCTGCGGGGCGGGGCCGTTGAACTCGGCCCGGCGGGCCGCCCGGCGCCGGGTCTCGCAGAGCAGGCAGAGATCGGGGGCGGCCTCGTCGACGGGGCCGTGGGGATGCTCGGCGCACCGGGTGGTGGGGACGGCGCTGGTGACGCTGTCGTCGAGCAGTTCCAGGGCGCGCCGCAGATCGGCCTTGACCTCGTGCAGCCGGGCGTCGGGGGTGTCGGCGGACAGGGCCTCGCCGTGTTCCCCGAGCAGTCGGAGGGCACGGCCCAGGGCGGTGGACTGGGCGTGGTTCATGCCACCCAGGGTAGGGCGGGCCCGCACGGAGCGGCCCGGCCGGCCCGGCAGGCCCGGGGCTTCAGGTGCCGGACTCGGATCGGGTGGGTGCCGGGGCAGACGGGGCGTCGGGGAGCGTGGCCGCCGCCGCTTCCCGTACGCCGCCGAAGGCGTAGGTCGTCGCGAAGCCGACGCCGTAGCCCGTGAGGAGGCCGCCCGCGTAGATCGCGGCCGTGACGCCCAGCCCCCTGTTCCCCGCGAGCAGCGGGAACAGGGCCCACCCCGAGGGGCCGATGGCCATCGCGCCGACCCGGTCCCCGAGCATCGCGAAGAAGCCGATGAACGCACCGCCGGCCGCGCCGCCCGCGCAGGCGGTCAGGAAGGGCCGGCCGAGGGGGAGGGAGACGCCGTAGATGAGGGGTTCGCCGACGCCGAGCAGGCCCGCCGGGAGGGCCGATCTGATCGTCGTACGGAGAGAGGCGCCGAGGGAGGTGTCGTGGCGCAGCCGGACGTACACCGCGACGGCCGCCCCCACCTGGCCCGCGCCCGCCATCGCCAGGACCGGGAGCAGGACGGTGTAGCCCTGCTGGTCGATGAGGGTGGTGTGGATCGGGATCAGGGCCTGGTGGAGGCCGAGCATCACCAGGGGGAGGAAGAGGCCGCCCAGGACCAGGCCGGCGAAGGCGCCCGTGGTGGCCAGCAGCCAGTCGGCCGCCGTACCGATCGCCGCGGAGACCGCGCCGGCCGCGTACATGATCCCGTACAGCGTGCCCAGGCCCGCGACGAGGACGGTCAGGGCGGGGGTGAGGAGGACGTCGAGGGCGTCCGGGACCCTGCCCCGGCACCACCGTTCCACGCCGGTCGCCAGCAGGGCCGCGGCCAGTGCGCCGAGCACCCCGCCCTGGCCGGGGGAGAGGTGCACCCCGAACGCCGTCACCTTCGCCACGCCGGGGAGGACGACGATCGCCGCGACCGCGCCGCCGAGGACCGGGGTGCCGCCGAACTCCTTCGCCGTGTTGACGCCGACGAACACGGGGATCAGCGCCATGAAGCCGGAGGCGACGGCGGTCAGGGCGGGCGTCAGACCGGGCAGCAGGCCCGCGTTGACGAGCAGACCGTTCAGCCCCGCGAGGATGCCGCAGCCGATCAGCGCGGGAATGAGCGGCACGAACACGGCGGCGAGCCGGCGCAGGGCCGCCTTGACCGGGGTGGCGTTGCGCCGCCGCCGCTCCTCCCGCAACACCGCTCCCCGCGCGGCGAGCCGCCCCGCGGCGGTCGGCTCGACGGGCGGCTCGGCAGTCTGTGCGGCGGTGCTCCCCTCCGTTTGCGTCAGCTGTCGGAACGCGGTCGTCACCCTGGTCACCGCACCCGGTCCCAGCACCACCTGCCAGGTGTGGTCGGCCGTGACCACGCCGAGGACGCCGGGCAGGGCCCGCAGGGCCGGTTCGTCCGCGCGCGACGGGTCGGTGAGGGTGAGGCGCAGACGGGTCATGCAGTGGGCGACGGAGGTGACGTTCGCGGGGCCGCCGACCAGGGGGAGGATCGCGGCGGCGAGGTCGGGGGCGCTGTCCTTCGGGGTGCTCACCCACCGAGCGTGCGGCTCAGCCGGCCGCCGCGGCGAGCGCGGCACGCAGATGACCGCCGGACTCCTCCAGAAGGCGGGCGGCCGCCGCCCCGTCCACCCCGGCGAGCAGCACCAGGATCGCGTGCTTGGCCCGGCCGTCGGTGGCCGCGAGCGCCGCCTCGACCTCCCGGTCGCCGGCCCCCGTCGCCAGCGCGACGATGTGCCGGGAGCGGGCGCGCAGCTTGTCGTTGGAGGCGCGGACGTCGACCATCAGGTTCCCGTAGGTCTTGCCCAGCCGGATCATCGTGATCGTCGACACCATGTTGAGCACCAGCTTCTGTGCGGTGCCGGCCTTCAGCCGGGTCGAGCCGGTGAGCAGCTCCGGCCCGACCACGACCTCGATCCCGTGCTCGGCGGCGGCCGCCAGCGCGCTGCCCGCGTTGCAGGACAGCCCCACGGTCAGCGCACCCCGCGCCCGGGCGTACCGCACCGCGCCGACCGCGTACGGGGTGCGGCCGGACGCGGAGACGCCGATCACCGAGTCGTCGGCGGTCAGCCGGAGGGCCTGAAGGTCGGTGACGGCCAGCTCGGGGGAGTCCTCGGCGCCTTCGACGGAGGTGGTCATCGCCGTGGGCCCGCCGGCGAGGACGCCGACGACCTGCCCGGGGGCGGTGTCGAAGGTCGGCGGGCACTCGGAGGCGTCGAGCACACCGAGCCGCCCGGCGGTCCCGGCGCCCGCGTAGACCAGCCGCCCCCCGCGCGCCATCCGTGCCGCGACGGCGTCGATCACGGCGGCGATACGGGGCAGCTCGGCGGCGACGGCCGCCGGCACCCCGGCGTCCTCGCCGTTCATCAGCCGGGCCAGATCGAGGGTGGCGAGCCGGTCGATGTCGGCGAGCTCGGGCCGGAAGGCCTCGGTGGTGAGGGAGGGGAGCTGACGGCGCAGGGCGTCGGGGGAAGCGGCGCCGGAGGACGAGGCGGAGGTCATGGCAGACGGTTCTTTCTGACGCGGGTCCAGTGCAACACCACTACCTGTGCCGGTGCGCCAACGCCTCGTACGACGCGGCCAGCGCGGGCCCCGCCACCTCGTAGGTCCGCTGGGCCACGCCCACGAACAGACAGTCCACCACCAGCAGCTGCCCGGTCCGGGAGGACATCGCCGCGGGCCGCAGCTCGCTCTCCCGCGCCGTCGACGTGGTCAGGACGTGATCGGCGTACTGGGTGACGGGGCTCCGCGGCCGTCCGGTGAGGGCGATCGTGGTCGCCCCCCGCTCGAACGCCACCCGCAGCGGCTCGATGACGTCCCCGGTCGACCCGGAGTGGGTGATCGCGACGGCGACGTCCCCCGCGCCGAGCTGCACCGCGTTGGTCACCGCGAGGTGCGGGTCGCTGTGCGCATGGGCCACGCGCCCGATCCGAAGCAGCTTCTGGGTGAGGTCCTGGGCGACCAGCCCGCTCGCGCCGACGCCGTACACGTCGATCCGCCGCGCGCCCGCCGCCGCGCCGACCGCCCCCTCCAGCTGCGCGGTGTCGAGGCAGGCCGCGGTGTCGGCGAGGGTCTGCCGCTCGTCGTGGGCGAGTTTGGCGACGACGTCCGCGAGCGGGTCGTCGACGGCGATGTCGGTGGTGAGGGCGGGCGCGCGGCCGGACTGCTGCTGGGCGGCGAGCCCGGCGAGGGCGAGGCGCAGGTCGCGGTAGCCGGGGTAGCCGAGGACGCGGGCGGTGCGGACCACGGTGGCCTCGCTGGTGCCGGTGCGTTCGGCGAGGCCGCTGACGGTGAGGGCCGCGCAGCCGGCCGGGTCGCTCGCGACGGCCTCGGCGACGCGCTGCATGGAGCGGGTCAGGGAGGGCGCGAGGGTACGGACCTTGCCGGCGAGCGCGCCGGACGGACGGAAGGTTTCCTTCACTTCCCGGGTCACCTCTGAAAGGTATTTTCACACCGGGGGGTGGTCAAGCTCGCGCACAATGGGTGCATGGATTCTTCCGGCCTCCCCGTCAGCACCCTCGAACAGGCGCTGCACACCGCCCGCGCCCTCGTGCTGGCCGATCTGGCCTCGGGCGAGGTGGCCGCGGCGGACGTCGTGTCGATGGTCGAGGAGTCGGTCGTACAGCGCCGCTGGTGGGTGGAGCAGTGGCCGGACGGGATGGCGTACGTGGCCGGGCTGGTGGCCCAGGACGTGCAGGACGCGCTCCTCGAACGGTACGGCCGCTGGCCGCTGTGCCCGGTCTGCGGCTCCGGCGACCCGCACGCCCTGGACGTCGAGCCCGAACTGGGCCCCGATCCGCACTGGGTGTGCCACAAGGCGGGGGTGAAGGTCGCGGCCGTGGGGGCGCTGGGCTCGGCGACGGGCGGGGCGCGTTCCTCATGAGGCCGTCGTGACGCTCTACATCGACCCCCCGAACTGGCCGGGCCACGGCCGGATGTGGTCCCACCTCGTCAGCGATGTCTCGTACGACGAACTGCACGCGTTCGCCGACGCGCTGGGCGTGCCCCGGCGCGCCTTCGAGCGGGACCACTACGACATCCCCTCCCACCGGTACGCGGAGGTGGTCGCCGCGGGCGCGGTCGAGGTGGGCAGCCGGGAGGTGGTGCGGCTGCTGCACGCGGCGGGGCTGCGCCGGCGCAAGGGCGGGGTCAGTCGGTGAAGACCGGCTCCATGGTGTGCCACCAGGCGGTGAGGCTGCTCTGGTCGGGGCCGGTGATCTGGACCAGGGCGGGGCGGTCGTAGTAGCTGCACAGGAAGACGTACTGCCCGGTGGTCGACAGGAAGCAGACGACGTCGCCCGCCGCCCGGCCGGTGTTGTTCTCGGACCAGCTGCCCCGCACGTTGATCTGCGCCTCGCAGTTCCCCTCGGGCAGGGTGCCCGCGTAGCTCTGGAAGACCCGGTCCCGGTCGGTCTTCGTCTCGTACATCACGACGCTGGCCTTGCCGGTGCCGGTGACGCCGAACCGGTCGACGGTGGTGACCGTGCAGTACAGGGCGGCGGTGGCGCCCTGCCACAGGGTGTGCGAGCAGCTGTCGGGCGACCACTGGTCGGTGTTGAGCGAGTCGCGCAGGTCGTGCTCGGCGAGGGTGAGGCCGTCGTCGCCGGAGTACGGCGAGGGGCTGGAGTCGTCCGGGCCCTCCCCGTCCGGACCGGAGTCGTCCGGACGGGAGGCTCCGGGCGTCGGTGAGGGTGGATCACCGCCCGGGCTCTCGCCGACGGGCGCGGGCCCCGGCCCGACGGGGGAGTCGGCGACGGGGCTGGGCGGCGGGTCCGCGATGTCGCCCTTGGACTGCTGGGCCTGGAAGTAGAGGCTGACCAGGGCGATCACCGTGCTGATCACGATGCCGATGATGGTCCAGCGCACGCCCCGCCGGGCATGGGGGTCCGGTACGGGCGGTCCGGGCGGCGTGGCCGGGCCGTTCTGACTCATGACGCTCCCCGCTTCCCCCGGCGTACACGGCCCGTGCGCGGCGCGGCCGTGCCGGAATTATCCGAAGCGCGTGGGGTGCGGGGGGAGCCGAAGGGCGGAAGATCGCCCCAGGCTACGCCAGGACGAGGTCAGCCGCGCAGCTCATACGCGTATGCGCCCTCGCCCTCCCAGACCCGGACGAACCCGGTCCGTTCGAGTACGGCGCGGGAGGCGGCGTTGGCCTGATCGACCGTGGCGAACAGCCGGCGTACGTCGTCTCGGGCGAGCGCCCAGCCCGCCAGGGTGCGCAGCGCCTCGGTGGCGTAGCCGTGGCCGCGGGCGGCGGGGACGAGGTCGTAGCCGATCTCGGTGCGCCCGTCCTCGTCGGGCGCGGCGTGGAACCCCATGCTGCCGATCGCCCGGCGGTCCTCCCGGCGTACGACGACGTAGAGCCCGAAGCCGGGCCGCAGGACGCCGTCCTCATGGGCCCGGAACACCATTCCGGCGGCGTCGCGCGTGCCGTCGTACGGGCTGCCGCCGAGCCAGTCGTAGCCGCCGTCGCCGCCGGACCAGAGATCGGCGAGGGCGGTGGGGGAGGCGCCTTCGAGGGTGAGCCGGGGGCCGGGGATACGCGTCACGACGCGAGCAGCTCCAGTTCGGACCGCAGGTTGTAGCGCGCGGTCGCCTCCCACCGCTCGGCCCCGTACGGCGTCCTGAAGAGCCGGGGCAGATCGAGGAGCTGACGCAGGACCGCGGCGCGTCCGGCGCGGAAGGCGTCGTTCGGCACGAAGTGGTACTCCTCGCGGACGGCGGCCGTGTAGGCGGCGTACGCGGAGGGCGGCGCGGCGAGGATCGCGAGGTCGGCGTCGCACAGCACCTGCCCGTCGCGGTCCTCGTCGGCGGGGTCGTGGGTGACGGTCAGCCGCACCAGCCGCGCGACCTCGGCGGTCCTCGCCTCCCCGACCCCCGCCTCGGGCAGGGCCCGCTCGGCCAGCCGGGCGGAGCGCTCCTCGTTCTCGGAGCGGTCGGGCAGGTACACGGCGTCGTGGAACCAGGCGGCGAGCCGTACGGCGGCCGGGTCGTCCGCGTGCTCGTGCAGGACGTCGATGTGGTCCAGGACCGCCGAGAGGTGCTCGACGGTGTGGTACCGGCGCTGGGGTTCCCGCCAGCGGGTGAGGAGGGCGTCGGCGTAGGGCGCGGGGTCGGGGCCGTCGGCGGCCGGGTCCCTGGCTGCCTCCAGGGCGTGGGCGAAGCGGGCGCGCAGGGCGTCGAGGTCGGCCATGGGCTCATTCTCGCGCGGAGTCCGTCCGTATGGTGCAATTGGACTAGACAACTGGACTAGACCTGTTGTGGCGATGTTCCGCGGTGCTTCTCGATGCTTCTCGATGAATGGGGTCCCATGAGCGAGCGTGCAGTGCTTGAGGTGATCGCCCTCGACGCCGAGGACGCGATCGCGGCCCGAGCCGGAGGCGCGGACCGCCTCGAACTGGTCACCGACATGGCCGCGGACGGCCTGACCCCACCCGTGCCGGTCTTCACCGCGATCCGGGCCGCCGTGGACATCCCGCTGCGCGTGATGGTGCGCCTCGCGGACGGCTTCGCGGCGGGGGACGTCGACCGGCTGGTGCGGGTCGCCCGCGAGCTGCGGGCCGCGGGGGCGGAGGAGTTCGTCCTCGGCTTCCTCGACACGGCGGGTCAGGCCGACCTGGACGCGGTGGAGCGGGTCGTGGCGGAGCTGGCCGGCTGCCGCTGGACGTTCCACCGGGCGATCGACCACGCGACCGACCGCGACGCCGTACGCAAACAACTCGCCGACCTCCCCGGTCTGGACACCTACCTCACCGCGGGCTCGCCCGCGGGCGTCGACGCGGGCCTGCCGACCCTGCTGACGGAGGCGTCCCGGACGAGCGACCAGCAACTCCTGGTCGGCGGCGGACTGCGCCTGGACCACGTACCGACCCTGAGGAAGGCGGGCGTGACGGCCTTCCACATCGGAGGGGCGGCGAGGCCGGGAGGCTGGTCGAGGCCGGTAGCGGCCGAGGCGGTCCGGCAATGGCGTGAAGTGCTCGACGAACGCTGACCGCGGGCGCGCGCAACCGCGCGACCAGCCATGACGCACCCGCACCCGACCTACCTCTACACGAGCTGCCCGGGCAGAGCCGCCGCATACGCCACGATCAGCCCCGACACCGCCCGGGTCAGCGCCACGTACAACCGCCGCAACCCCGTCCGCTCGTCCGGCTCCCCCTCCACGACCGCCCGGGGCTCGTCCAGCACGACGTAGTCGTACTCCAGACCCTTCGCCAGCGACGCGGGCACCAGCGTCAGCCGGGTCTCGGCGGTCGTCTCCTCGCCGGGGTCCAGATACGAAAGCCCCGCCGACGTCAGCGCCGAAGCCAGCGCGGCGACCCGCGCGTCCGCGGCGATCAGACCCACCGACCCTTCACGGCGCAGCAACTCCGCACAGGCGGCGACCACGTCGGCGGCCCCGGCCACCGGCCGGAGATCGAAGAACCCGGGGTTCTCCCGCACCGAGGCGACCGGAGCGAGCCCGGGAGCGATGTGCGGGAGCAGCCGGGAGGCGTAGGCGATGACGTCGGTGGGCACGCGGAAACCGGCCGTCAGCTCCTCGATCACACCGTCCGCCTTGCCGAGATGGGCCAGGGCCTCGCCCCAACTCCGCGTCGCCCAGGGCGTGGTGCCCTGCGCCAGATCGCCCAGGACGGTCGCCGAGCCCGTGGTGCAGCGCCGCCCCACCGCCCGGTACTGCATCGGCGACAGATCCTGCGCCTCGTCCAGCACCACATGGCCCAGCGAGTGGGTGCGCTCCACGATGTCGGCCGTCTCGTCGATCAGCACGGCGTCCGCGGCCGACCACCTGGCGGACTTCACGCTCCGGACCGGCTTCGCCCACAGGATGGTCCTCTGCTCGTCCTCGTCGAGGATGCCGTCCGCGTGGGCGGCGAGGAAATCCGCGTCGGTGAGCAGCCGCAGCACCAGTTTCGCCGGGTCCACGGGCGGCCAGATCTCCTTCACCGCCGCCTTGACCGCGCTGGTGCGGGCCACCGCGTCCTGCACCCGGTCGTCCGGGGCCTCCCCGGACCGCTCCATCTGCACCAGCACGGCATGCGCGATGCGCTGCGGAAGCGCCTCGCGGGCGGCGCCGTAGCGGATGTTCCGGTCGAGCAACTCGCGGACGATGTCCTCCAGTTCGTACGCGGGGACCCGCCAGCGGCGGGAGCCGCGCACCACGACGACCGGCTCGGTGGGCATCCGGACATGGGAGTACACGGCCCGCCGCAGGACCTCCGCCAGCCTCGCGTCGCCCTTGACGACCGCGGCGGGCGCCTCGTCCGTGCCGCGCACCTCGACGTGCGCGACCAGGTCGTCCACGGTGGCCTGGCGGACCGTCAGCTCGCCGAGGGCGGGCAGCACCTGCTCGATGTAGTGCAGGAAGGACTTGTTCGGCCCGATCACGAGGGTGCCGGTGCGGGCCAGCCGCTCCCGGTGCGCGTAGAGCAGGTAGGCGACCCGGTGCAGGCCGACGGCGGTCTTCCCGGTGCCCGGACCGCCCTGGACGCACACGGTCCCGCCGAGCCCGGACCGGACGATCTCGTCCTGCTCGGGCTGGATGGTGGCGACGATGTCCCGCATCGGACCGACACGCGGCCGCTCGATCTCCTGCTGGAGCAGCCTGCTGGTGCGGGCCGCCTCCTGCGGGTCGGAGAGGTGCTCGTCCTCGTACGCGGTGAGGTCGCCGCCGGTGTAGCCGAAGCGGCGCCGCAGCGCGACGTCCATCGGGTCCTTCTTCGAGGCCCGGTAGAACGGCTGCGACACCGGGGCGCGCCAGTCGATGACCATGGGGTCGCCTTCGCCGTCGTGCACATGCCGGCGCCCGATGTAGAAGCGCTCGCCCTCGGCGCCCTCGGCCTGTTCGGCGCCCGGGGCGTGCAGATAGTCGAGGCGGCCGAAGAACAGCGGGGTGTCGCTCAGGTCGGCGAGCGCCTTGATGCGTTCGTCGATCTGGCGCGAGAGGACCTCGGCGTTCACCCAGTTCGCGGTGACGTCGCTGATGTCGAGCGCCTCGACGTCCTCCCGCATGGCCCGCAGGGCGGCCCGGGAGGAGGTGAGGTGTGCGCGCTCGCGGCCGAGGGGGTCGTCGTGGACGGACGTGGACAAGGAGGTGCCTCCGGGCCTGCTGGGGGTGGGCTACGGCGATGCCGTCCGGTTTCCGTCCGGGCGGCGGCACTCCGTGAAGGGAGGCGGGCAAGAGCGGAGATTTTAGGGGAGGGGGAAGGGGAAGGCGAATGCTTTTCCGTCTCCCCCGGGCTCGGGCCGCGCTCCGGTCGGGCCCCGGTCCCCCGGGTCGCACCCCGGCGCGCTCCGGACGCGCTCCGACCCCCCGCCCCCTAGGGGAAGCCGTACCGCGCGGCTGTACTCAGGTAGTACGCCAAGTGGGGACCTGGGGCCGATGCCCCCTTTATGCCTCTCCCGGCACCATGGAGACATGAGTGCAGCGACCCTCACCTCAGCCCCCGGTCGCCCGTCCGGCGCGACTCCGCTTTCCGACGCCCACCGTCACCCCGTCGGCGACGCCCTGCACGCGATCAGGGTGTTCGTGGGCGCCGCCTTCGACGTCGTCATCCTCGGCGAGTACGGCGAGGAGGCCGGAGTCCGCCGCCGGCGGTGACCGCTCAGCCCCCGGCCAGCAGCTCGTCCGCGTCCATGATCCGGTAGGCGTACCCCTGCTCCGCCAGGAACCGCTGCCGGTGCGCCGCGAAGTCCTGGTCGATGGTGTCGCGGGCGACGACCGAGTAGAAGTGCGCCTGGTGACCGTCCGCCTTCGGCCGCAGCACCCGGCCCAGCCGCTGGGCCTCCTCCTGGCGGGAGCCGAAGGTGCCGGACACCTGGATGGCGACCGTCGCCTCGGGCAGGTCGATCGAGAAGTTCGCCACCTTCGACACCACCAGCACGCTGATCTCGCCCTCCCGGAACGCGTCGAAGAGCTTCTCGCGCTGGGCGTTGGACGTCTCGCCCTTGATGACCGGAGCGCCGAGGTGCTCCCCCAGCTCGTCGAGCTGGTCGATGTACTGGCCGATGACGAGGATCTGCTGGCCCGCGAAGCGCCGCACGATCGCCTCCGTCACCTTCCGCTTGGTCGCGGTCGTCGCACAGAAGCGGTACTTCTCCTCCGCCTCGGCGGTCGCGTACGCCAGCCGCTCGGAGTCGGTGAGGTTGACCCGTACCTCCACACAGTCCGCCGGCGCGATGTAGCCCTGCGCCTCGATCTCCTTCCACGGCGCGTCGAACCGCTTGGGGCCGATGAGGGAGAACACGTCCGACTCACGGCCGTCCTCACGGACCAGCGTCGCGGTCAGACCGAGGCGGCGGCGGGCCTGGAGGTCGGCGGTGAACTTGAAGACGGGCGCGGGCAGCAGGTGCACCTCGTCGTACACGATGAGCCCCCAGTCCCGGGAGTCGAACAGCTCCAGGTGCGGGTAGACACCCTTCCGCCGGGTCGTGAGCACCTGGTAGGTCGCGATGGTGACCGGGCGGATCTCCTTGCGCGTCCCGCTGTACTCGCCGATCTCGTCCTCGGTCAGCGAGGTCCGCTTCACCAGCTCGTGCTTCCACTGCCGGGCCGAGACCGTGTTCGTGACGAGGATCAGCGTGGTCGACTTCGCCTGCGCCATCGACCCCGCGCCGACCAGCGTCTTGCCCGCCCCGCAGGGCAGGACCACGACCCCGCTCCCGCCGTGCCAGAAGTTCTCCACCGCCTGCTTCTGGTACGGCCTGAGCGCCCAGCCGTCCTCCGCCAGCTCGATCGGGTGCGCCTCGCCGTCCACGTACCCGGCGAGGTCCTCGGCCGGCCAGCCCAGCTTCAGCAGGGTCTGCTTGATCTGGCCGCGCTCCGAGGGGTGCACCACGACCGTGTCCGGGTCGATCCGGGCGCCCACCAGCGGGATGATCCGCTTGGAGCGCAGGATCTCCTCCAGCACCGGCCGGTCGGTCGTGGTCAGCACCAGCCCGTGCGCCGGGTGCTTGGACAGGGTCAGCCGGCCGTAGCGGTCCATCGTCTCCGCGATGTCCACGAGCAGCGCGTGCGGCACCGGGTAGCGGCTGTACTGCACCAGCGCGTCCACCACCTGCTCGGCGTCGTGCCCGGCCGCCCGCGCGTTCCACAGGCCCAGCGGGGTCACCCGGTAGGTGTGGATGTGCTCGGGCGCCCGCTCCAGCTCGGCGAACGGCGCGATGGCGCGACGGCAGTCGTCGGCCTGCTCGTGGTCGACTTCCAGGAGCAGGGTTTTGTCCGACTGGACGATCAGGCAGGACACGCATACCTCCGCGGGTTGGATTTCCAGCGTGACAGACACCGCACCTGCCACGGCTCGGGCCATGCCCCGTGCCCGGCGCCGAAAGGGCGTTCCGGCCAGCGCGCCGGGGATGCGCGCCGCTATCCATGTTCGCCTATCGCGTGAAACGGCGAAGGTGATCGCGGTCTTCACCGAGCTGGAGTCCGAGGCCATCGGGGGTTCGGCCTGTCCGGTGCGGTGCCGTCGCAGCCGGCGCACGCGTCGGGGAAGCCGTCGGGGCCGCGGAGGGGGCCGCGCCCGGCGCGGGGGCGGCACATCAGCGTGCGGTCTACGGTGCCGGTGCCTTCGGCGCTCTGGGTGACGTGTCCTCGCCGCATGGCTGTTTCCGTGCCATGCGGAGGCTGTGACGAAGGGCCCGGCCGTCACCGAAGACGGGCAACAGGAACACAGCGTGTGCGAGGTACCACCAGGCCAGGGGCCGGTCCAGGTCCGAGAGCCATATGAGGGCGCCGACGACGACGCATGATCCGGGCCCGACCAGGGCCACACCTGCCATCTGGCGTGCCGTCATGGTTCCTTCAGGGATGACCGACGTACGCCATGCCGCGCGGTCCATCGCGATGTGGGTCACTGAGTGAATCCGTTTGAGGGCGATCGCGTGGGCTGACTCGTGCAGGGCGAAGGAAGCCGTCAGGCCCAGGGCTGCCGGTTCGAACAGTCCCCACGCCATCTCAGTCGGCACCTGGTCACCCGAGCGCGCGAGATAGGCCAACGCCGTCGCCAGGAAAAAACCCAGAAATGCCAGCAGTGGCCACACCTGGGAGACCACCGCTACGGCGACTGTACCGATCCGGAGTTCGTCTCTTTCGTAGACCTTGCGTTCAGTTTTCGGCCATCTCCCTGATGAGCTGCTCACGGCGCTGCTTCAACCCCCGGTAAGTGATCTGGGTGAATGTCAGGATGACGGTGAACACGAGGAACATGAAGATCAGTGCCGTGGGGTTTGCCACTCCCATGGTGACGCCGATCGCTCCGCCGGCCTTCTCCTTCTGTTCGAAGAACAGCGACCCGAAGAGGGCCTCCTTGCGGATCGTCCCGTCACCGTCCGTTGAGAACATGAGGTACAGGAGCGTTGCCGCCACGGTCACCATGGTCAGCAGGGTGGCCCCTACGACGGACTTCACGACCGACTGTGCCTGTTTCATTCCTTCTCCTCGACTCGCTTGTCTGAATTCCCTGAACCGCGTACCAGACGAACAGGAGCGACGCTCCGGAAAGGGTTCCCCATACCGCCCATGAGGGAAGATGCAGCATGCCCAATCCGATGGCTGAGACCGCCAGAATGATTCCGACCACGGAAAGTCCCAGGAATACGGAGAGTGGATTGTCTTTCTCTGCGGGGAACACCACGCTGATGCACGTGGTCATGATCGCACCGCCGAGACAGCCCAGAAGAGCCGATCCGCTCCCGGTGAAAAGGTCCGGATCGACGGCGAGGACAATTCCTAGCCCCGGTACGGCGAACACGGCGAGCAGGACGACCTGCGCCTTTACCAGATGCCCGTAGATCTGCCAGGCCGAGGACGATGCACCGGGCAGCAGCCTCAGCGGCTGGGTAGCGGTGAACTGGTACAGCCCGCCCAGGGACAAGACGGTGAAGCTCCACATCGGGTTCACCGACGGATGCAGGAGCAGGAACACGAACAGGGCGACGGCCATCGCCGCGCCGGCCACGGTCTGCGAGCTGCGCAGGAGACACCAGTCGTACGGCCCCAGAGCGCCGCTCAGCCGCTGGCCGCCCGCGACGTTCACGTAGCGCGACTGGCGGACGTGCTGGTTCGGAGCGAGCGCGAGTGTGAGGATCACGAGGATCGCCACGAGGAGCACCGTGGCGGCGAGGGTCGGAGCACCGCCGTACCGATGCCATGCCCAGGACACGGACGTGACCCACTCGTACCGGGTCCGCTTGTGCAGATACGCCTGGCTGATGTCCGGGATCATCGCCGTCATCTGCACCGAGTACACGGCCAGCAGAGCGAACAGCGCGAGGACGGACAGCACGTTCGAGATCCGTGTCAGCCTCATCAACGTCCATAGTCGGGCGAGCAGTTGAAAGAGGATGCTCAGAGCGAGGTAGGTCAGCGCGACGGGCAGCACCACGGACGCGGTGATGTAGGGGACGGCGGAGGGCCCCAGAAGAAACAGGGCGCTCACCGAGAGGGAGACCAGACCCGCGCCGGCCACGACCACCGTCATCGTCGCCTCGTACATGAGGAATGCCGCCGAGCGCTCGCGGTTGGTGACCGGCAGTTGGTAGCTGAGCTCGAGCATGCCCTCCGCGTTGATGAAGAGGACCTTCACCAGAAGGAAGGCGATCTGCACCCACAGCACCAGGGAGACCGTCGAGGTGTCGAACAGCAGACGCCACACGGCGTTGTTCCCGGTCAGCGGCTTGAGGAAGAAGTAGGCGGAGGCGCACATGGTGGCCAGGAGCAGGACCGCCAGCGAGATCACGAACACCCGCACGGGGGTGGAGCGGAGGACTCCGGCCCTCAACACCCTGCGTCGGAAGAAGACAAGGAGCATCCGGGCCAGGACGGCGGCATGCCGCAGCCGTAGGGTCATCGCTCGTCCGATCCGATGTAGTCGAACACCATCGTGGCCAGCGAGCCGTGTTCGGACATCAGGTCTTCCGTCGACTCGTCGTACACCACATGCCCGAGGTCGAGGAAGACGATGCGGTCGGCCAGCCGTTCCAGGACGGCGAAATCATGCGTGCACAGCAGGATGGAGCGGCCCTCGTCGCGGACGCGCCTGAACTCCTGCTCGCTGAGGTGGAGCGCTTCGAGATCGATTCCGTTGAGCGTCTCGTCGATCACGGTGAGCGGTCGGCGCATGACGAGCGCGGAGACCAGCTGGGTCTTCTTGCGCATGCCGTGTGAGTAGTCCTCGATGAGGTGGTCGTAGCGTCCCTCCATCGAGTACTTGCGGAACAGGCCGACGGCTTCGGCGTGATCCACCTCGACGCGGAACAAGTCCCCCATCAGGGAGACGTATTCACGGGCGGTGAGAAACTCCGGCAGGTAGTCGTTGCTGGACAGATACATGCCCAGGGACTTCGCTCGCGCGGAGGCGTGCTCGTGTCCGCCGATGCGGAGTGATCCCGACTGTAGACGCACAAGATCGAAGATGTTCTTGATGAGCGTCGACTTGCCCGATCCGTTGGGGCCGACCAGGCCGACGATCGTCCCTTTCCCGACCGAGAAGGACACGTCTGCAAGGACGTTGACGATGCCGTCGTAGGAGTAGCTGACGTTCTTGACGTCCAGGAGGGTCACAGTCGATTCGCTCTTTCGCTGAGTCCGGCAATTCAGATGGTGTCCAGGCGGCCTGAGACGGTCAAAAAAACGGGATTCAGGCCGCCTGGGCACCGTGCTGAGAGGACGTCAGCCAGCTACCTGGCGGCGTCCGCTACCTGCACTCGAAGTAGACCTTCAGGCCGAAGTTCTTGTACTCCCAGTTACCGGTGAACGTCTTGCCCTTGTAGACGACGCACCACACCGCCATGCCGGCGAGCAGGGTGGCGCCGAGGGCGATGATGACGGCGATGAACACCAGGAACCAGGCGTCGTAACGGACCAGCGCTCTGTCGACCTTGGCCTGCACCGACTCGACGGCACGCGAGGTGATCCGGTGCGTGTGCGCAACGGACTCCGGTACCAAGGTGGATACGGACATGTCTTCTCCTCCGTTCGGGTTTCGTGCTCGACCGAAGGTGTCACGCTCACGATAAACACACTAGTGTCCACTAGGACACCGTGTTGCCTGGAGCTCACGTTTCCTGCACGTCGCTATGACGGCGGCTTCCGCGCGCGACGAAATCTCCAACTTGCAGAAGATGCTCGCGACATGCTTTTTTACCGTTCGCTCTGTGATGTGGCAGCGGCTGGCTATAGCCGTGTTCTGCAGACAGTCGCCCAGGGCGACGAGGATTTCGCATTCACGCACTGTAAGAAGGGACATGTCTGCGTCCAGTACCCATCGCGGTACATCGAGCAGGCGAAAGTAGTGGTCCCCTCGTCCTTTGTGGTCGGTGTTCTGTCTGATGGCAGGGTCAAGCCCGTTCCCCCGTGGCAACACGATCCCCCGATCGTTCGACTGGTCGTGCTCCGGTGGTCCTCCGGAGCCGATGGTCGCGGCGGACATTGTCCTCACACCGTCAACTATTGGGGCAAGAGGTCGGGGTGGGGTGGCGTGAATTGACTCTGCTGGTTCGATCAAACGGAATGGATCAGTACCCCTGTAAAACGCGCTTGGATTGCGTGTGGCTGCCGTGAAGCGGAAGGTGTGAGGACGTGTTCGCTTGTGTCGGTATGGCTCAAAAATGACGGTGCAGCCCCGTCCCCTGTCCGGCGCATGCAACCCCGAGCGCCTCTCGACGGTCTTCCCAGGGGAAGCCGCGCAGCGCGCGCGGCTCGGTGAGGAGTTCGCGGTGACTTCGGTACGCATCTGGGGACCCGGCGTCGGCGCGGTGGTGGTGCTGGTGGCGACCGGCGCGTGGGCGCGGGGGTCGAGCGCCGTGGACGCCGGTCTGTGGGCCTCCGTGCGCCCCGCGATCGAGGAGCGGCTCGTGGCGCAGGCCCGGGGGGACGGGCCCGGCGAGAGCGAGCCCGCGCTGGAGGCGCGCTGGTTCTGCGAGGCGCAGGCCCTGGATCTGCGGCAGGAGGGGGACCGGGTGCGGGCCGGGGTCGACACGCTGTGCATGGAGTACGGCGTGCGGGACGGGGCGCTCCAGGAGTGCGGTGGGGCGCACTACCCCCAGGTGATGCGGCTGGCCCGGGAGGGCGGGGGGTATCGCGTCGTCGCCCAGGAGGAGCCGCCGGACGGGGCCGGGTACGCGCGGTGGGAGAAGGACCACTTCTCGGTCTTCGCCGCGTCCCGGCTGGAGCGGCGGGAGGTCAGCTCGGCGGGGCTGGAGAGCGCGGCTCGGCTGCATTTCGGGCTGAGCGCGGAGGGAGTCGTGGGGGACTGCTAGTCGTCCCGCCAGGCTTCCGCCGGTCGTCCGAGGCCTCCGCCGGTCGTCCGCCGGTGGTCCGCCAGGCTTCCGCCGGTCGTCGGCCCGTCCTCCGCTGGTGGTCCGCCAGGCTTCCGCCGGTCGTCCGCC
>NZ_KQ949027.1:0-457955 GCF_001514285.1 Streptomyces sp. DSM 15324 | reverse complement strand
GGTCGTCCGCCAGGCCTCCGCCCGTCGGCCGCCAGGCCTCCGCCGGTGGCCCGCCCGTCGGCCGCCAGGCCTCCGCCCGTCGGCCGTTAGTCGTCCGCCAGTTCTGCCACTCCCGTGATCCGGTGCAGCGGATACGTCCTCACCTCGTCCGCCGTGTGGTCGTACGCCGTGACGAAGCCGCCCTCCACCCGCACGGGGGCGATGACGCGCTGGCTGGCGGAGCCCTCCGCGTTGACGTAGCCGATCCAGAGCGCCTCGCCGGTCAGGACGGCGGCCTGCATGGTGGCCAGGGTCTCGGCGGAGCTGGTGCGGGGGAGTTCGCCGGGGGCCAGGGGGGTCGCCGTGTCCGTGGGTCTGCGGGGGGCCGTCGAGGCCAGGTCGCCCGCCCGGATCGCCCGGACCGCCGCCGAGAGCAGGGTCGCGTCGGGCACCGGGGGGCCGTCCGGGACCGGCTCGGGGGGCGTGCGGGGCGGGGTGCGGTGGGCGTGGGCGCGAGTGATCAGGACATCGCCCTCGGCCGATTCGGCGGCGGGGGCGTACCCCATCGCGCGCAGCCCTTCGAGCAGGGTCGCCGGATCGGCCTGGGCCGCCAGGACCGTCGGGGCGAGGCGGCGGAGCCGCAGTGTGCCGGCCCGTTTGTCGGCGAGGATCTCGTTCAGCACGGTGTCGTCGTCGCAGCGGACGTACGCCGAGGCCGCGCCCACCCGCAGCTGCCCGTGCCTGCGCGCCACGTCGTCGATCAGATAGGCGAGCGGCTGCGGCACCGGCGTACGCGAGTGCTGGGCGAGGAAGGCGTGCAGGTCGGAGGCGCTGCGGCCGGCGTCCAGGGCGCGGCGTACGGAGCCGGGAGTGAAGCGGTAGACGGTCGCGCCGCCCTTGGACTCCACGTCGGCGAGCACCCCCAGCACCTCCGCGAGCGGGCGGCGCAGCGGGCCCGGGGCCACGGCCGTGAGGTCCGCCTGGAGCAGGACGTGGTCCAGGGGCTCGGGCAGCAGCGGCGCCAGCAGACGGGCGGCGGCCGCGGCGGCCATGGCCTGCTCCGGCGGGGACAGGGGGGCGAGGGGGGCGGCCGTGCGGTGGTGGTGGACCGGGAGCTTGTCGCCGGGGCCCTCGGGTTCCGGGTGCCGGCCGGGGGCGGCCGGCGACCCGCCGATCAGGGACCGGCCCTGGGCCGACAGCGCACCCCGTCCGGTCACGCCGAGCAGCTCGGCCTCGGCGAGGGTCCAGCGGGCGAGGCGGGAGCGGAGATCGTCCTCGCCCCGGGGGGTGCCCTGAGCGGGGCCGGGGCCGGGAACGGACTGCGGGCCGCGCAGCGGGCGCTCCCAGCGGAGCCGGGCCAGGACCGTCTGCGGGTCCGGCGCGGCGCCCTCCGGCAGCGCGGCCAGCAGCGCCAGCACCCGGTGGCGCACCTCGGGCGCCGCCGAGCGGTCGAGGCCGGGGCCCAGCGCCGACAGCGCCCGCTCCTTGGCGTCCCGGCCGCCGACCACCCCGGACGTCCGGGTCGCCGCCAGCCACGCCTGGGCGAGAAGTGCCCAGCGCTCGGCGGGGGGCCGCTCCAGCCACTCGTCGTACGCGGGCGTCGCCGCGTACCGCTCGTCGGCCTCGCCGTCGGAGGCGATCAGCCCGGCGGCGTACGCCAGCTCCACCCAGAAGGCCGCGGTCGGCTCCGGAACGTCGAGGGCGACGGCGGTCCGCTTCAGGTCCCGCACGCTCAGTCCGCCGGCCCGCAGCACCGCCGGGCCGCCCTCGTCCCAGTCCTTCAGCAGCTCCTCCACCGTCGCCAGCGCGGTGTACGCCTGCCCGGCCGCCGTACTGTCCACAACCTGTGGACGGTGGGTGACGGACGGCTCCACGGCGGGCGGCAGCGGCTCCGGCGCCCGGTGCGCCCGTCCGGCCCGCAGATGCAGGGCGACCTCGCGCGGGAGGACGACCGTGCCGGGCGCCGTCGGCAGCAGCAGGCCACGGTCCAGCAGCCAGCGCAGCCGGGGCGCCGGATCATGGGTGACCTGGCCGTACGGCGGGCCCCACACCAGCCGCTCCAGCACCTCCACGGACTCCGCCGGGCCCTTGGCCAGCAGCGCCTTCATCTTCCTGCGGTGGGTGAACAGCGCGGTCAGCGCGTCCACGGCGGACACCGAGTCGTGCGTGGACGGCAGCCCGGCCGTCGCCACGATCTCCTGGATCCGGCCCGGCGACATCCCCGCCGTCGCCTCCCGCACACTCGGGCCGAGACCGGTGGGGGACGGGTGCTGCGGCGACGGGGCGAGCAGCTCACGGGCCGTGCGGACCAGACGGAGGCGGTCGTCGGCGCCCCACACGAGCGCCTGCTCGCGCAGCGCCGCGAGGGCGCCGGGCAGTGCGGCCGACACCTCCGGGTCGCGGGCGTCCCCGGCCATCAGGCCGAGCAGTTCGTCGTACGACGACGGGTCCGCGGCCACCGCCAGCGCCTCCGCGGTCTGCAGGGCGAACCGGTCGAGCCGCTCCAGCGCCCGTACGACGGAGGCCCGGGTGCCGGCCCGGGTGGCGAGCTGGGTGAGGTCGCCCGGGACCGGGGTGACGAGGTCGGGGCGGCTGCGCAGGAGGGCGGCCAGGGAGGCGTCGTCCCTGCCGCGGAGCGCCTCCGCGAGGGACCGGGGGGCCGGGTGGTCCTCGGTGCTCATCTTGCCCACGTTAGCGGGTCACCGCGCCGGGGGGCCGCGCCCCCGGACCCGCGCATCCCCTGCGCGGTACCGTGCCCTTCGTGGGGATCGAGAGCGACCAGGTCGTCTACGAGTATCTGAGCCGCGTCGGCGACGTCGCACAGCAGCAGCAGTTGTCGTCGGCCACGCGGATGCGGCTCGTGTCCGAGCTGCGCAACGAGATCGACCGGCGCCGCTCCCGGGCGGCCGTCGACTCGCCCGCCGCCGTCCGCCGCATCATCGACCGCCTCGGCAGCCCGGACGACGTCGTCGCCGCGGCGGCCGACGGCGGCGCGGGTGCCCCGCAGACGCCGACGCCCTCCGTGCCCGTACAGCGGGACGACGAGGACCGGCCGCCACCGTCCCCCCAGGGGCTGGGCAAGGTGCCCGGGCCCCGGTCGGGCACGCTCGCCGACGAGGTCCAGGTGCCCGACTGGTGGGAGCGGGAGTCCGATCCGTTCGCCGTGGGCGACGAGGTGCCCGGGTTCGTCGGCGGGGTCGAGATCCCGGAGATGCTGCGGGCCCCGCGGCCGCCGCGAACGGAGAAGGAGCCGGAGGAGCCCGGGGACACGCCGAAGGACCCCGACGGGGCGGCGGGCGAGGAGGCCGCGGCGGTCAAGGGACGTCGCCGGTTCCGGCCCGCCCTCCCGAGCGGCGGCTGGAGCAACCCCTTGCTGCTGCTCACGGCCGTCGCGCTGGTCGTCGGCGCGGTGCTGGGAAAGCTGTTGCTGCTGGTCGCGGGCTGGGCGATCGCCTATGTCTCGCGCCGGCTGACCGACCGGGAGACCAAGCTGGCGGTCATGTGGCTGCCGGGGCTGTCCGTCGCGGCCGGGCTGGTGTGGCTGTGGGGCCGCAGCGAGGGCCGCTGGGGCGCGCCCATCGCCGAGGGGCACATGAACGACGCGATCGGCGAGACCTGGCCGTGGGTGGTGCGGGGCGCGGCCGTGGCGTCGGCGCTGTTCCTGGTCTGGCGCTCGCAGCGGCGGACATAGGCCGGGCCCCCGGAGGACCGGGGGCCCGGCCCGGCACAATGTCCCGCATGACCGTCGCCTCCCTCCGTGCCCGTACCGTCGGCTTCGACCTCGACATGACCCTCATCGACTCCCGGCCCGGTATCCACGCCTGCTGGACGGAGCTGTCCGCGCGGACCGGGACGTACGTCGACGCCGATCTCGTGGTCACGCGGCTGGGGCCGCCGCTGGTGGAGGAGATGGCGAACTGGTTCCCGGCCAAGGACGTGGCGGCCATGGCCGACCTCTACCGGGAGATCTACCCGGCGTACGCCGTCACCGGCACCCTCGCGATGCCCGGCGCCCACGAGGCGCTGGAGGCGGTGCGGCGGGCCGGCGGGAAGGCGATCGTCGTCACCGCGAAGTGGGAGCCCAACGCCCGGCTCCACATGGAGCACCTGGGGATGCGGCCCCATGCGGTGATCGGCAACCTGTGGGCGGCGCAGAAGGCGGACGCGCTGCGGGAGCACGGCGCGTCCGTGTACGTCGGCGACCATGTGGGGGACGTGCGCGGGGCCCGGCTCGCCGAGGCGTTCTCGGTGGGCGTGGCCACGGGGCCGTGCAGCGCCGCGGAACTGACCGAGGCCGGGGCGGACGTCGTCCTCGACGACCTGACCCGGTTCGGGGCGTGGTTCGCGGACTACGAGGGCTGATTCCCCGCCCGCGCCCGACGCCGGCCCGCCGCGATCGACCGGAGCACCCCGGCGCCCGCGACGAGGAATCCGACGCCCATGAGCATGCTCAGCCCGAACATGTACGTCGGGAAAGGCGTCGTACCGAGGAACAGCGGGGCGATCGTCACGAGGGTGGCCACGGCACCGACGAGGAAGACGACGGCCCCGGCACGGATCAGTCGGTCACCGGGAGCGGCGGAATCGGTTGGGGTTCTGTCACGCACCGGACCAGGGTAGTTCCAGTGCGCCGCCCTACCTCTTCCCGGGCTCCTGACCGGCGGCAGGGCAAGCCATGGCCCCGGCTGCTCTCGAGAGGGCTTCGGCCGTCGCCGGGTCGGCCGGCAGGAACGCCTCCAGTTTCAGCTCGGCAAGCGTCACGTCGACGGCGGTGGCGAAGGTCGTCACCGTCGTCATCAGGCGCAGCTCACCGTACGAGGAGCGAAGGTGAAGCGGCACCGCGAAACCGAGGTGCCCGGCGGACGGCTCCAGCCCGGGAACGTACCCGGTGAGCTCCGCGCGCAACTGCTCCAGGTGGCCGAGGCGCACCACGATGTGGCGGGCCCACTCGGCGAGGTTGAGGATACGGGGAGCCAGGCCGTCGGGATGCAGCGCAAGGCGGTAGATGTTCGTGCCCGGCCCCACCAGCTCGGGGGCCGCACCCTCGGTGATCAGGTCCAATGCGGTGTTCGCGGCGATCAGGTCCCCGCTCCGGTCCACGACCAGCGCCGGGTACGGCAGGTGCCCGCGGAGGATGTGGTCGATCGCCGTGCGTACGGGGGCCAGCACCGGATCGTCCAGGGAGCTCTCCGGGTATGCGGGCGCGTACCCGGCGGCCAGCAGCAGCTCGTTGCGTTCCCGCAGCGGCAGCTCCAGCGACTCGGCCAGGCGCACGACCATGTTCCGGCCCGGGACGGACCTGCCGGACTCGATGAAGCTGAGGTAGCGCTGGGTGGTGCCCGCTCGCAGCGCCAGGTCGAGTTGGCTGACATGACGGCGGGTACGACGTTCACGAAGCGCACGGGGGAAGTCCACGAGCCTGTTGTAACGGCGGAGGAGGGTCACAGGCCATTCCCCGCAGGGAATTGTCGCCACTCGTACCGGTCGTGAACATGGCCGACATGGACATCGGTGTGCTACTTCCGACCGGAACCGCCCAGTGGGGCGCTGCGGACGACCCTCGCGAGCTGATCGCCTTCGGCCGGTACGCCGAATGCTCGGGCTTCTCCTCGCTCTTCGTCAACGATTCGCTGATCAGCCCGCGCATCGAGGCGCTCACGATGCTGGCCGCACTCGCCCCGGTGACCGAGACCGTCATGCTGGGCACGGCTGCGCTGATGCCGTTCCTCCGTCGGCCGATCCAGGCCGCGCAGTCCCTCGCGTCGATCGATGTGCTGTCCGGTGGCCGGCTCACCGTTGCCGTCGGCGCCGGCTTCCCGGGCCGATTCGGGCGGCCCCTCTACACGCTGTCCGAGGTGCCGTGGGAAAGGCGCTTCGCCCGCCTGGACGAGACCGTCGCGCTGTGGCGGGCCCTGTGGGACGGTGCCGACGCCTTCCACGGCGAGATCCTCCGGTTCGATGACATCCCGCCCACGACCGGGCCGTCCCGAGCCGGCGGCCCACCCATCTGGCTCGGCGGCGCGACACCCGCGGCGCTGGCCCGCACCGGCCGGCTGTACGACGGATGGCTGCCCTACCCGCCAGACCCCGCCGACTACGGGTCCGGCCTCCGTACCGTCCACGAGGCGGCGGCCGACGCCGGGCGGGCGCCCGAGGGCATCACCCCCGCACTGTTCGTCTCGGTACGGATCGACGACGACGTCGAGAGCGGCCGTCGGGCACTGGACGACTACGCGCGGGCCACATACGGAATGCCACTGGAGGAGCTGGAACAGATCCAGGCAGTGGTCACCGGCTCCGCGGGCCAGGTGGTGGAGCGCCTGGGAGAGTACGTCGCCGCCGGTGCTCGGCACATCGTCGCCCGCCTCGGTGCCCTGGACCTGCACTCCCAGCGCGAACAGCTCGCACGGCTCGCGGACCTGATTCCCGCCGTCCGGGGGGCAGCAGTGGACTTCCCTGACCGGCTCGGCCGGACGGGGCGCCCGGTGATCGGGGGTCTGCTCGGGGACGTTCGCTGAGGCCCGGGAACGGTCGTGCGGCTGTCTTCCGGATCAAGGAAGAGGCCAAGTCCGTCTGGATCCGCACACTTTCCACACGCAACCGAGCTTCTGTCCCGCCGGCCTCGGACCACAACGGGCTCCGCGCCGTTTTAAGGCGTGTTCCGCTGGAGAGACCCCCGGTAAGGTGGTTCGACGGCTTGTTCAACGGCGTCCGGGTGTCTGTCCAGGACGGATCGAGGGAGTGTGTGCTTTGCCGACTGGCAAGGTCAAGTGGTTCAACAGTGAGAAGGGCTTCGGCTTCCTCTCCCGTGACGACGGCGGTGACGTCTTCGTCCATTCCTCCGTCCTCCCCGCCGGAGTCGAGGCCCTGAAGCCGGGCCAGCGAGTGGAGTTCGGCGTCGTCGCCGGACAGCGCGGCGACCAGGCACTCTCCGTCGTTGTCCTCGACCCGACGCCCTCCGTCGCGGCGGCCCAGCGCAAGAAGCCGGACGAACTGGCCTCCATCGTGCAGGACCTGACGACCCTCCTCGAGAACATCACGCCGATGCTGGAGAAGGGCCGCTACCCCGACAAGGCCTCCGGCAAGAAGATCGCCGGCCTGCTGCGCGCGGTCGCCGACCAGCTGGACGTCTGACCCGCAGCCGGGTCCGGGAGATCGAGCAGCCCCGGCCGGGGGGCCCACAGCTTCCCGGCCGCCGGGGCGGCTTTTTTCTGCCGTTCTTCCGCGATCAGGGGAACGCGAGCGACTCGGGTCCGAGCGCGGGCACCAGGCCCTCGGCCGCCGCCCGCGTCAGCAGTCCCCGGACCGCCGCGTAGCCGGCCTCGCCCAGGTCGGCCGTGAAGGCGTTGACGTACAGGCCGATGTGCTGGTCGGCGACCGCCGGGTCCATCTCCTGCGCGTGGGCCATGACGTACGGGCGGGAGATCTCGGGGGCGTCCCAGGCGGCCTGTACGGAGCTGCGGATCGCGGACGCCAGCGCGGTCAGCGTGTCCGGGCCCAGGGAGCGCCTGGCGATGATCGCGCCCAGCGGGATCGGCAGGCCCGTGGTGGACTCCCAGTGCTCGCCCATGTCCGCCAACTTGTGCAGACCGTAGTTCTGGTACGTGAAGCGCGCCTCGTGGATGACGAGCCCCGCGTCGACCTTGCCGTCCCGTACGGCGGGCATGATCTCGTGGAAGGGCAGGACCACGATCTCGCCCACCCCGCCGGGCAGCGTGTCCGCCGCCCACAGCCGGAACAGCAGGTACGCCGTCGACCGCTCGGAGGGCACCGCGACCGTGCGGCCGGTCAGTCCCCCACTGCCGAAAGCGTGGGAGGTGCCCCCAAGCCCCGGCTCCCGGGTCAGGACCAGCGGTCCGCAGCCCCGGCCCAGCGCACCCCCGCACGGCAGCAGGGCGTACCTGTCGAGGACGTACGGCAGCACCGCGTACGACACCTTCAGCACATCGAACTCGCCCCGCTCGGCCATGCCGTTGGTGAGGTCGATGTCCGCGAACGTCACGTCCAGCGCGGGCGCGCCCGGCACCCGGCCGTGGGCGAGGGCGTCGAAGACGAACGTGTCGTTCGGGCAGGGGGAGTACGCGATCCGCAGCCGCTGCTCACTGGTCATGCCGGTTCCAACTTTCCAGAAGGGGCGCGAGCTTCCCGAAGCCGGTCGTCAGCGCGGCCAGCGCCTCGCCGATGCGCCAGGCCGCGCGGTCGCGGGGGCCCACGGGATTGGAGACCGCCCGGATCTCCAGGACGGGGGTGCCGTGCGCGCCGGCCGCCTCGGCGACCCCGAAACCCTCCATGGCCTCGGCCAGCGCCCCGGGGTGGCGTGCGCGCAGGGCGGCGGCACGGGCGGCGGTGCCGGTGACCGTGGAGACGGTCAGGATCTCGCCGGTACGGGCCCCGGTGGCGTCCGCGGTCACTCGTACGAGTGAGTCCGGCGGACGGTGGGTGACGGTGCCGAAACCCAGCTCGGTGACCGGCAGGAAGCCCTCCGCGCTCTCCGCGCCCAGGTCGGCGACGGTGATCCGGTCCGCCACCACCAGCGAGCCGACGGGCGCCCCGGGCAGGAAGCCGCCGGCGATACCGGCCGAGACGACCAGGCCGTACGGCTCACCGGTCAGCGTCGCGGCGGTCAGCGCGGCGGAGACGGACGCGGCGGCGAGCGCCGGGCCGACCCCGGCGGCGAGGAGGTCGAACGGCCCGCCGGCGCGGTGCAGCTCCACCCCGGGCCGGGACACCGGCCGGCCGGGCTCCGGAAACGCCCGTGCCACCGCGTCCCGTTCTGCGGGGACCGCGGTGGCCACGAGGATGCGGGCGGAGGACGTGACTAGTCGTCCTTCTTCAGCTTGAACGACCACAGACCCGTCGCGGTCTGGCTGTCCTTCTTGCCGTCGCCGGCCTTGATGGTGACGAGCGTCGAGTCGCCCTGGGCGCCGTACTGCGCGTTGAAGAACACGCTGCCCGGGATGGTGCGGTACGTCTTGTCGCTGTCCTCGGTGAGCGGCTGACCGTTCATCAGGATGGTCCAGCGCTTGTCCGCGATGTCGGGGTCGACACCGAAGCGGACCGTCTCGTCCGGGTCGACGTCGATGGACTTGATGTCCTTGTCGGCCAGGCACTTCGTCAGAGCGGCGGCGTTCAGCGCCTTGCCCTCGCCGCCGCAGGTGGCCTCGGAGCTCACCGAGGCGCGGCCGACGGTGATCGTGGACAGCGGCGTCGGCTTGTCACAGGCCGACAGGACGAGCAGTCCGGCGGAAACGGCGCCGGCGGCAGCGACGGCGCGGCGTCGCGTTACGGAGTGCAGCGTGGTCATGGGGCGAAGGCTATCGGGCGGGTGCGGCGGTCTCTTTATGCGGGGGGCCATGCCGCCGTGTGTTACGCCACGCGGGCCTTCGCCGCTCCTCCGTGACGGGCCGAGCCGATCAGGCCACGCACCGTCGTCAGCCAGCCGAGCGCGAGGACACCGGCGGCCACGCACAGCCCCAGCGTGCCGTTGAGCGGCATCACGATGCCGATCGCGCCGCCCAGCACCCACGCCATCTGGAGCATGGTCTCCGAGCGGGCGAACGCCGAGGTGCGCACCAGCTCCGGCACGTCCCGCTGGATCAGCGCGTCCAGCGACAGCTTCGCCAGCGCCAGACAGAACCCGGTCGTCGCCGTCAGACACGCCACCAGGAACGCGCCGAAGAAGACCGCCGTCGTGATCGCCGCGCCCAGGACCACCGCGAGCACCGTCACGATGATGATCTCCGGCGCCCGGGCCCGCAGCCACGCCCCCACCGCCGTACCGAGCGCGTTGCCCACACCCGCCGCGACCGCCACCATGCCCAGCGACACGGCCGCGCTGGACCCGGTCAGCGGGTGCTCGCGCAGCAGGAAGGCGAGGAAGAAGGTCAGGAAGCCGGACAGCCAGCGCAGCGCCGCGTTCGCGCCGAGGGCGTGGGTGACGGCGATGCCGACGGTCCGCAGACCGGGGCGCTTGACCGGCTGCCGGTGCGGGCCGTGCAGATGCTCCTCGTCCGCCGCGAGCAGCGCGATGTCCTCGCCCTTGGCGGAGTCCACCTTCGGCGGCAGGGAGAACGACAGGAACGTACCCGCCATGAAGATCACGAAGGCGCCGTACAGCGGCCAGCGCTCCCCGATCGCGTGCAGCCCCGCCCCCACCGGAGCCGCCACGCCGGTGGCGAGGAGCCCGCCGAGGGTGACGCGCGAGTTCGCCTTCACCAGGGAGAAGCGCGGCGGGAGGAGCCGGGGGACCACGGCGCTGCGGACCACGCCGTACGCCTTCGACGCGACGAGCACGCCGAGCGCCGCCGGGTACAGCTCCAGACTGCCGGTGGCGACCGCCCCGGCGATGATCAGCGCCAGCAGGGCCCGGGCGAGCATCGCGCCCGCCATCGCCGCCCGGCGGCCGTGCGGCAGCTTGTCCAGGAGCGGGCCGATCACCGGGGCGAGGACGGTGAAGGGCGCCATGGTGATGGCGAGGTACAGCGCCACCCGGCCCCGGGCCTCGTCCGTCGGCACCGAGAAGAAGACGGTGGAGGCCAGCGCGACGGTGATCATCACGTCCCCCGCGCCGTTCACCGCGTGCAGCTCGATCAGCTTGCCGAGGCCGGACTCGCCTGCGCCGTGCGCGTGCGTGGCCTTCCTGATGCCGCGGGCCGTGCCGGTGAACGGGAGGTGCAGGGCACGGCCGACGGCACGGACGGACCCGCCGATCCGGCCCGGCCCGCCGATCCGGCCCGTTCCCTTCGGCCTTCTCGATTCCCTCGTCCCACCGGTCCCGGTGGCACCTTCGGATGCTTTCGCGGCTGCCACCCCGTCATAGTGCCCCGAGAATGGCCCGCATAGTGCGGTTCCCGCGCGGATGGAGGGGGTCGGGTACCGTCCGGATAGGGTCCGGGTACGGGCCTGGGACGGGTCCGGGACCGGTTTGGATACGGTCCGGGTACGGGCCTGGGACGGGTCCGGGCGGGTCTGGATACGGTCCGGGTACGGGCCTGGGACGGGTCCGGGCGGGTCTGGATACAGTCCGGGGACGGGTCTGGGTACGGGTCCGGGGACGGGTCTGGACGCGGTGCGGGTGCGGGTCCGGGGACGGTCCGGTACGGGGAAACGTCCCGTCGGTGTAGGCCGAACGTCGCGGAACAGGTAGCGTGCGTAGCGCGCCGTGGCGATCGTTCTCGGCCGCGCGCCTCCCCGGCATCCAGCAGAATGGATGACAGCAGGTGCGCCCGAGCGCGATCGGGCGCGGACGTCGACGCGGCCCTTCGGTCCGCTCCGTCCGCACCCGCCGCCTTCAGGCCGGCGCACCCGAGAGACGGCGTAGGAGAGAAGCGATACCTGTGAGCGCAGCGACCACGCGAAGCCGCACCCCCGACCGCCTGTGCGCCGAGGCCGTCGACCTCGCCCGCGCCGCAGCCGAGGAGGCCGCCGCGCCCGGCGTCGTCGGCGAGCACGTAGGCCTGCTCTCCGAGGGCGACCGGGTCGTCACGCACTACTTCGAGTGCAAGGAGCTCGGCTACCGGGGCTGGCGCTGGGCGGCCACCGTGGCCCGCGCCTCCCGCGCCAAGATCGTCACCCTCGACGAGGTCGTCCTGCTGCCCGGCCCGGACGCCGTCCTCGCCCCCGAGTGGGTCCCGTGGAGCGAGCGCCTGCGCCCCGGCGACCTGGGCCCCGGCGACCTCCTGCCCACCGACGCCGAGGACCTGCGGCTGGAGCCCGGGTACTCCGGCGAGGACGAGCCGGCGCCCAACGCGCCCGTCTCGCAGGAGATGGCCGAACTGGTCGAGGCCGAGGACGCCGAGGTCACGGCGGCCCCGCCGGCCGCCCTGCCCGCGGCCCCGGCCCGCGGCTCGATCTCCGCGGTCGCCGAGGAGCTGGGCCTGCGCCGCGCCCGGGTCCTGTCCCGCTACGGCCTGCACACCGCCGCCGACCGCTGGGAGGAGTCCTTCGGTGCCAAGACGCCCATGGCCCAGGCGGCCCCCGCGACCTGCGTCAGCTGCGGCTTCCTCACCCCCATCGGCGGCTCCCTCGGCCAGGCCTTCGGCGTCTGCGCCAACGAGTTCTCCCCCGCGGACGGGCGGGTCGTGTCCCTGGCCTACGGCTGCGGCGGCCACTCCGAGGCCGCGGTCATGCCGAAGCCCCCGCAGCCGCCCGCGCCGGTGATCGACGAGACCAGGGTGGACCCCTTCCCACTCCGCCCGGCCGCGGACTCGGGCTCGGTCCCGCCCGCCCCCGACGAGGCGACGGCGGAACTGGGCCACGCGTAGGCCTCCGGCGGGGGAACCCGGGGGGCGGGGCCGGCGTTGGCCTCCGGCCGGGGTGGGCCTCCGGCCGGGGTGGGTTCCGGGCCGGGTGGGCTTCCGGCGCGGGTGGGCTTCCGGCCCGGGTGGGCCTCCGGTCGGGGAGCTTTGGGGACGGGGCTGGGGTGGGCCTCCGGCCGGTGTGCCTGTGGGCCGGGGCTTTCGGAGCGGGGCGGCCGCGCCCCCCGGGCCGGGGTTCTGGGGCCCGGGGCCCGTGGAGCAGGGCGGCCGTCGGTTCGGTGGGTGGAGGAGTGGGTGGCTGTGGTTCCGGTCGGTCGGGGGACGCTGAGGGCTCGTCCGCTGTGAGCCGCGCCGCCAGTCCTGTGTTAGGGGAGCCTGGGAGCCGGGCCGGGGCTTTCGGAGCGGGGCGGCCGCGCCCCCGGAGCCGAGGCCGGAGCTTCGGCAGCGTGGCAACCGTGGAGCGGGGCGGCCGCGCGTGGGAGCCGGGGCGCCGGGGCTTTCGGAGCGGGGCGGCCGCGCCCCCGGAGCCGCAGCCGGAGGTTCGGCAGCGCGGGGACCGTGGAGCGGGGCGGCCGCGCGTGGGAGCCGGGGCGCCAGCCCCCCCGGGCCGGGGCCCGGGGGACCATCGAGCGGGGCGGCCGTCGGTTCGGTGAGGGGACGAGTTGGTGGCCGTGGTCCGGTCGGTCGGGGACGCTGAGGGCTCGGGTGCCGTCAGCCGCGCTGCCGGTCCTGGGTCCGGGCGGCGGCCCGGGTGGGCCCTGGTGCGCGATACCTTCTCCTCACGCCGACGAGGAGAGTGAACGTGAGCAAGTTCGTGCGGCCGGCCCCCGAGGGCGCTGACCCCTTCGGCACGGCCCGCCTGCGCCGCGGCGTCCTGGACGCCTGGGCCACCAGTCCCGCCCGTTTCCGCGAGGACGCCAACGCCGAGGAGGACCTCGTCCTCGGCGGCTACCGTGACCGTCTCGTCGTGGAGCTCGCCCAGAACGCCGCCGACGCGGCCGCCCGCGCCGGGGTGCCCGGCCGGCTGCGGCTCACCCTCCGCGACGGCGTCCTCGTCGCCGCGAACACCGGCGCCCCCCTGGACGCGGCCGGCGTGGAGTCCCTCGCCACCCTGCGCGCCTCCGCCAAGCGCGACACCCAGGTGTCCGTGGGCCGCTTCGGCGTCGGCTTCGCCGCCGTCCTCTCCGTCACCGACGAACCCGCCGTCGTCGGCCGGCACGGCGGCGTCCGCTGGGACCTCGCCGAGGCCCGCGAGCTGGCCGCCGACACCGCCCGCCACAGCCCCGGCCTCGGCGACGAGCTGCGCCGCCGCGACGGCCACGTCCCGCTCCTGCGCCTGCCCTTCGCCGCCCAGGGCACCGCCCCGGACCCGTACGACACCGCCGTCATCCTCCCGCTGCGCGACGCGGCCGCCGCCGACCTCGCCGAACGCCTCCTCGCCGCCGTCGACGACGCCCTCCTGCTCGCCCTGCCGGGCCTGACGGAAGTCGTGATCGAGACCGGCGCCGACGCGCCCCGCACCCTGCGCCGCACCACCGACGGCGCCCTCACCGTCGTCACGGACTCCCGCGAGGGCACCACCCGCTGGCGCACGGCCGCCACGCACGGGCCGCTCACGCCCGAACTGCTCGCCGACCGCCCCGTCGAGGAGCGGCAGCGGGCGCACTGGTCGGTCACCTGGGCCGTCCCCGTGGACGAGGAGGGCGCCCCCGCCCGGCCCCGCACCAGCCCCGTCGTGCACGCCCCGACCCCCAGCGACGAACCGCTCGGCGTCCCCGCGCTGCTCATCGCGTCCTTCCCGCTGGACACCACCCGCCGGCACGCCGCCCCCGGCCCGCTCACCGACCACCTGGTCGAGCGCGCGGCCGACGCCTACGCCGAACTCCTCGCCGACTGGCGCCCGGTGACGTCCGGCGTCATCGACCTCGTGCCCGGCCCGCTCGGCAAGGGCGAGCTGGACGGGGCGCTGCGCCGGGCGATCCTTCAGCGGCTGCCGCGCACCGCCTTCCTGCCGCCCGCCGTGGAGCCCGTCAAGGACGAGGACGACCTGCCCGAGGCGCTGCGCCCGAGGGACGCCGAGGTCGTCGAGGGCGCGGGCGCGGACACCGTACGGGTCCTCGCGGAGGTCCTCCCGACCCTGCTGCCCGCCGGTCTGGAGCGGCGCGTCGAGCTGCGCACGCTGGGCGTCGCCCGGATCCCGCTCGCCGACGCCGTGGACCGGCTCGCCGGGCTGGAGAAGGACCCCGACTGGTGGTACCGGCTCTACGACAGCCTCGCCGGCGTCGACCCGGACCGGCTCACCGGACTGCCCGTGCCCCTGGCTGGGGGCACCTCCCAGGCTTTTGGCTCTGGGGGAGGCCGGACGACGATCGGTCCGCGCCAGGTCCTGCTGCCCGTCGCGGACGAGGCCGGGGCCGACCCGGAGGTCCTCGCCCGCCTCGGCCTGAAGGTCGCGCACGCGGCCGCCGCGCACCCGCTGCTGGAGAAGCTCGGCGCCCTGCCCGCCACGCCGCGCGCGGTGCTCACCACCCCGCAGGTGCGGGCCGCGGTCGCCGCCTCCCTCGACGACGACGCCGGCGCCTGGGACGACCGGGACACGCCCGACGCGGAGGAACTCGCCGACACCGTCCTCACCCTCGTCCGCGACGCGGCCCTGGAACCGGGCGACGAGCCCTGGCTGGGCGCCCTCGCGCTGCCCGACGAGGACGGCGAACTCGTCCCGGCCGGTGAACTCGTCCTGCCGGGCAGCCCGTTCGCCGACGTCATCCGCGAGGACGAACTCGCCTCCGTGGACGCCGAGCTGGTGGAGCGCTGGGGCGAGGGGCCGCTCGCCGCGGTCGGCGTCCTCGCCGCCTTCGCGCTCGTCCGCGCCACCGACGTCGTCCTCGACCCCGACGAGCTGGAGCCCCGCGAGGGCGACTTCGCCGAGCCGGACGACGCGGGGCTGCTGGACGCGGTGGACGTCTGGTGCGAGGACATCCTCGACCGCTTCCCCGACTCCCCCGTCCCGCCGGTGGCCACCGAACTCGTCGCCGTCCGCGACCTCGACCTGGTCGACGACGACCGCTGGCCCCAGGCCCTCGCCCTCCTCGCCCAGCCGCCCCTGCGCGACGCCCTCACCCAGCCGGTGCGGATCCTCCTGCCCGACGGCACCCACGAGGTCGTACGCTCCTACACGGCCTGGTGGCTGCGCGGGCACCCGGTGCTCGACGGCCGCCGCCCGGCGGGCCTGCTGGCGGCCGGCGGCGACCCGCTCCTGCGCGGCCTGTACGACGAGGCCGACGCGACCGGCTTCGACGACGAGCAGGTCCTGCGGGCGCTGGGCGTACGGACGTCGGTGGCGGCGCTGCTCGACGAGCCCGGCGGCGCGGCCGAACTCCTCGACCGCCTGGCCGACCCCGACCGCCCCGTCGGCCCCGCCCAACTGCACGGCCTCTACGGTGCGCTGGCCGAGCTGGACCCCGATCAGGTCACCCTCCCCGACGAGCTGCGGGCGGTCGTGGACGGCCGGGTGGAGGTCGTGGACGCGGCCGACGCCGTGGTCGTCGACTCCCCGGACCTGCTGCCCTTCACGGCGGGCGTCCCGCTCCTGCCGGTCCGCCCGTCCCGCGCCGCCGAGCTGGCCGAGCTGTTCCAGGTGAGGCGGCTGAGTGAGTCGGTGACCGGCCGGGTCGACTCCGAGGGCGCGGAACACGAGGTCCCGGACCCGGTCCGCGTCCTCCTCGGGCCGCGCACCCCGTCCGTCTACGTCGAACACGAGGAACTCGTCGTCGACGGAGTGGAACTGGACTGGCGCCTCACCGACGACGGCGTCCTGCACGCCGCCACCCTGGAGGGCGTCGCCGCCGGCCTCGCCTGGGCCGCCGGCCAGTGGCCCCGCCGCTTCGAGGTGGCCGCCCTCCTGGAGGACCCGTCCCGCACGGCGGAACTGGCCCGCGACCGCTGGTTCGACTGACGCCTGCCCGGACGCCGCAGGGGCCGCCCGACCGGATGGGACGGCCCCCGCGGAAAACCCGTCAGAAAATCTTCCCCACTTCGTACAACTATTCACATCCTCCGTCGATCTCTCCTCATGAGCCAACAGGCTTCACCACCACGTGGGCCCTGTCCGAGACGAGCCGTAGGGATCGGCCGCAGCCAGGGTCCTCCTGCACCGGGGGATTGCATGCACATCCGTGCCACCGTGGCCGCCGTCTGCGGCGCCCTGGCTCTCTCCGCCCTCGCCGTCCCGGCCGCCCAGGCCGCGGGCGGGTCCTCTTTCGGGAAGGACGACGTCCGGAAGGCGGCCGCCGCGGCGCAGGCCGCCTCGGGCAAGACGGCCTTCACCGGGGCGACTCCCGCAGCCGACGGTGTCCCGTACCCGCTGAACATCACCTTCTCGGCCGTGAAGATCAACAACGGCAAGCCGATCGTCGCGGGCACCAGCGGCCACGTGAGTGTGCCGGTGACGTACAAGGTCACGCACGACGCGGCCTTCGACCTCGCGGCACCCGACGTCTTCCTGGACGTCGAGATCTACCGCGGAACCGCCTACGACGCGCCGGCCAAGGTGCTGTGGGGCGACGACTGGCCGACCTGCACGGCCACCTCGTCCACGGTCGCCGGCTGCAAGGGGACCATCGACGTCTACCCGGGCCAGGAGCTGGACAACGTCGACGCCACCTCCTGGAAGGCCGGCGGCTACGTCATCGACTTCAACGACCAGCTCGGCGTCGACATCGACGACGTCGACTGGTCCAAGGTCGGCTACGCCGAGCAGGACAAGCTCGCCACCACCAGGCTCCAGCGCCTCTCCAAGCTGACCGTCGACGCCTCCCCCGAGCCGGTGAAGAAGGGCAGGACCATCACCGTCACGGGCAAGCTGACCCGCGCCAACTGGGACGACAACAAGTACCACGGCTACGCGAGCCAGCCGGTGAAGCTGCAGTTCCGCAAGAAGGGCAGCTCCACCTACACCACCCTGAGGACCATCAGGACCAGCTCCACCGGCACCCTCAAGGCCACGGTCAAGGCGTCGGTGGACGGTTACTTCCGCTACAGCTTCGCGGGCACCTCGACGACCCCGGCGGTCAACGCCGCGGGCGACTTCGTCGACGTCAAGTGAGCACAGCACACCCAGTCATCCGCACTTCTCTGCACAAGGGGAACACCATCATGCGCGTTCGCGCTCTCGTCGTCGCCGCCACCGGCGCCGTCGCTCTCACCGCTCTCGCCGTTCCGGCCGCCCAGGCCGCGCCGGCCCCGCCGGCCGGTCCCGCCGTCACCTTCTCCAACGTGAAGATCAACGGCGGCAAGAACATCGTCGTCGGTCCCACCACGAAGGTCACCGTCTCGGCGAGCTACACCGTCACCAAGTCCGCGAGCCAGAGCGCGGCCTCCCTCTTCACCTTCCCGGTCCTCTACCGCGGTGCCGCGCTCACGCTGGACACCCCGGACAAGGACGTCTGGGGCGGTGACGAGCCGGGCACCTGCACGACGTCCTCCTCGACCGTGCTCAAGTGCACGGCGAAGATCCAGTTCCGGCCGACCGACAACACCGACTACGGCGACCTGACGAACGCCCACGCGGGCGCGTGGAAGATCGGCGGGGCCGCGATCGACATGAACACCGGTGGCGTCACCCCGCTGAGCAACCTCGGCGCCACCAAGGTCCTCCGCAAGGCCACCCTCACCACCGACGCCGCCCCGGAGCCGGTGGAGGCGGGCACGAAGCTCACGATCACCGGCAAGCTCGCGCGGGCCAACTGGGACACCAACAAGAACGCCGGTTACGCGTCCCAGTCGGTGAAGCTCCAGTTCAAGAAGAAGGGCGCGACCGCCTACACGACGGTGAAGACCATCAAGTCCGGCTCCACCGGCCTCCTGAAGACCACGGTCACGGCCTCCGCGGACGGCTACTACCGCTACGTCTTCGCCGGCACCACCACGACCGCTCCGGTCACCTCCGCCGCCGACTTCGTCGACGCGCAGTAACCCGCGAGGGCACGAAGAACGAGAGAAGGAGAGGGGAAGGCGTTCTTCCCCTCTCCTTACCTTTTCCCGTACAACCCGCCCCAGGAGCCACGGATCTACGCAGGTGAGTCAACAGACTCCCGAGATCACTTCTCTCCTCATGGGGAACGCACATGCGCATACGCGCCCTCGTCCTCGCGGCCTCCGGCGCCGTGGCCCTGACCGCCCTCGCCGTGCCCGCCGCGCAGGCCGCCCCGGCCGGTCCCGCGGTCACCTTCTCCGGCCTGAAGGTCAACAGCGGCAAGAACATCGTGGTCGGCCCCACGACGACGCTCACCGTCACGGCCGCCTACACGGTGACCAAGCCCGCGAGCCTGGACCCGAACACCTTCGCGAGCATGCCGGTGCTCTACCGCGGCACCACCCTCGGCGACGACTCCGACGGGCTCGCCGGTGACGACGTCGCCACCTGCACCACGTCCTCCTCGACCGTCCTGAAGTGCACGGCGAAGATCCAGTTCCGCCCGAAGTCCTCCGACGTCGACATCGACCTGACCAACGCCGACGCCGGCAGCTGGAAGCTGGGCGCCTTCGCGGTCAACGCGGGCGGCGGCGTCACCTACCAGGGCGGCCTCGGCACCACCAAGCTGCTGCGCCGCGCCACCCTCACCGCCGACGCCACCCCCGAGCCGGTGAAGAAGGGCAAGACCCTCACGGTCTCCGGCAAGCTCTCCCGCGCCAACTGGGACACCAACACGTACGCGGGCTACGGCACCCAGTCGGTGAAGCTCCAGTTCAAGAAGAAGGGCGCGACCGCCTACACGACGGTCAAGACCGTCACGACCAGCTCCACGGGCACCCTGAAGACCACGGTCACGGCGTCCGCGGACGGCTACTACCGCTATGTCTTCGCGGGATCCTCGACGACGGCCCCGGTGAACTCGGCGGCGGACTACATCGACGTCCAGTAACCTCTCCGCCCCTCAGTCGGAACCGCGGCGGTCGACCCCCCTCCACACGAGCTCCAGGCCGACCGCCGCGACCGCCGCGATCCCCACCCCGATCCACGGCATCGTCATCCCCACCAGCCGCAGCGCGAAGAAGTCCTGGAGCCACGGCACCACCAGCACCACCAGGAACGCCGCGCCCATCGAGGCGACCAGCAGCACCCGCCACCAGGTGTACGGCCGCGCCACGATCGCCAGCACCCACATGGAGATCAGGAACAGCGTGAGGGTGGCGACACTGGTCTCCGCCTCCAGGGCCCCCGCCCCGCTGTAGTAGTGCCGGGCGGCCAGGTAGGACACGAAGGTGGCGACCCCGGCCAGCAGCCCGCCCGGGAGCGAGTACCGCATGACCCGCCGTACGAAGTGCGGCCGGGCGCGTTCCCTGTTGGGGGCGAGGGCGAGGAAGAACGCCGGGACGCCGATCGTGAGGGTGGACAGCAGGGTGACGTGCCGGGGCAGGAAGGGGTACTCCACCTGCCAGCCCACCACCAGCAGCGCCAGCAGCACCGAGTACACCGTCTTCACCAGGAACAGCGTCGCGACCCGGGTGATGTTGCCGATCACCCGCCGCCCCTCGGCCACCACCGACGGCAGGGCGGCGAAGCTGTTGTCCAGCAGCACGATCTGCGCGACGGCCCGGGTCGCCTCCGAGCCCGACCCCATCGCGACACCGATGTCCGCGTCCTTGAGCGCGAGCACGTCGTTGACGCCGTCGCCGGTCATCGCGACGGTGCGGCCCCGGGACTGGAGCGCGCCCACCATGTCCCGCTTCTGCTGTGGGGTGACCCGCCCGAACACCGTGCCCTCGTCGAGGGCCGCGGCCATCGGCTCGCGCTCCGCGGGCAGCCGTCGCGCGTCGACCGTACGGCCCCGCAGCCCCAGCTTGGCGGCCACCGCCCCGACCGACACCGCGTTGTCCCCGGAGATCACCTTGGCGCGGACGTCCTGCTCGGCGAAGTAGCGCAGGGTGTCCGCCGCGTCGGGCCGCAGCCGCTGTTCCAGGACGACGAGGGCGACCGCGCCCGCTCCCTCGGCGACACGGGGATCGTCCAGGCCCCGTACGGCCCGGGCGAGCAGCAGCACCCGCAGCCCCTGCTCGTTGAGCCGCCCGGTCTCGGCGAGAGCCGGGTCCGCGTCGTCGAGCAGCACGTCGGGCGCGCCCAGCAGCCAGGTGCTGCTCTCGCCGTCGCCCTCGCTGAAGGTGGCGCCGCTGTACTTGCGGGCGGAGGAAAAGGGGAGGGCCTCCGTGCAGCGCCACTTCTCGGCGTCCGGGTAGGCGTCGAGGATGGCCCGCAGGGAGGCGTTCGGCCGGGGGTCGGACTCGCCGAGCGCGCCGAGCACCTGGCGCAGGTACGCCTCGTCGGCGCCGTCGAGGGCGCGCAGCTCGGTGACGTCCATGCCGCCCTCGGTGAGGGTGCCGGTCTTGTCCAGGCAGACGGTGTCGACGCGGGCGAGGCCCTCGATGGCGGGCAGTTCCTGCACCAGGCACTGCTTGCGGCCGAGCCGGATCACGCCGATCGCGAAGGCGACGGAGGTGAGCAGGACCAGTCCCTCGGGGACCATCGGGACGATCCCGCCGACCGTCCGGGCGACGGACTCCTTCAGGTCGTGGTTCTGCACGAAGAGCTGGGTGACGACCAGGCCGATCGCGGCCGGGATCATCATCCACGTCACGTACTTGAGGATCGTGGAGATGCCGGAGCGCAGCTCGGAGTGGACGAGGGTGAACCGGGAGGCCTCCTCGGCGAGCTGGGCGGCGTACGCCTGCCGTCCCACCCTGGTGGCCCGGAAGGCGCCGCCGCCGGCCACCACGAAGCTGCCGGACATGACCTGGTCGCCGGGGCGCTTGACCACCGGGTCGGCCTCACCGGTGAGCAGGGACTCGTCGATCTCCAGCCCGTCCGCCTCGACGCACACCCCGTCGACGACGACCTTGTCCCCGGGGCCGATCTCGACCAGGTCGTCCAGGACGAGGTCGGAGGTGGCCAGCTTGACGGCCTTCCCGTCCCGGCGCACGGTGGGGCGGACCTCCCCGATGACGGCGAGGGAGTCCAGGGTCTGTTTGGCCCGCCACTCCTGGATGATCCCGATCCCGGTGTTGGCGAGGATGACGAACCCGAACAGGCCGTCCTGGAAGGGGGCGACGACGAGCACGATCAGCCACAGGACGCCGATGATCGCGTTGAACCGGGTGAACACGTTCGCCCGGACGATCTCGCCGACGGACCGGCTGCTGCGTACGGGGACGTCGTTCACCTGACCGCGCGCGACGCGCTCCGCGACCTGGGCGGCGGTGAGTCCGGTCGCCGCCGGCGCGGTGGCGGACGCGTCGATGTCGGTCATGGATTCGACGGTACGTGCGGATCGGGGGGTTCACCCCCCGGAGTCCCGGAAGATCCGACCTGGGGAGGAGCGGGGGAGAGCGGGGTAGTGCGCCGGGTGTAGGGGGCTTTGTCCCACCGGGCCGAAGAGAGGGCCGCGCAGCGGCTACTCGGCGGGGGCCTGCTCGGTCTCGTGCGTCTGCCCGGTCCCCGGCACCGGCTCGCCCTCCGCGGCCGCCCGCGCCCGCTTGATCGCCGCGTCCCGGCTGCGGGTGATCCGGATGCCGAGGAGGCCCAGCGCGGCCCCGGCCAGACAGGTCCACAGCCACCACAGATGGCCGTGGTCGTCGAACCAGCCGTAGAAGGGGAGCTGTACGAGGAAGAGGACGAACCAGATGATCGTGCCGCCGGTGATGACCGGGACCACGGGCCCCTCCAGGGGCTCCGGCGCCTCATGCTTCGGTGTCCACTTCGCCATGGGGACAGCTTACGAGGTGGTCACATCTACGCGCGAAGATGGCTGATCGCATCGCCATATGTTCATACTGAAACGGTTTGAGTCTGGCCACTTCTCTTCGTAGGAAACACTAAATACATGTCCACCTCGGCCCCCGCCAAGGTCCCCGCCCCTGAACAGCCGGGAGCCGGGCCCGCCTACGGCGCACTCGACCGCTACTTCAAGATCTCCGAGCGCGGCAGCTCCCTGCCCCGCGAGATCCGGGGCGGTTTCGCCACCTTTTTCGCGATGGCGTACATCATCGTGCTGAACCCGATCATCCTCGGCAGCGCGAAGGACATGTACGGTCATCAGCTCGACAACGGCCAGCTCGTCACCGCCACCTGTGTGACCGCGGCCTTCACCACGCTCCTCATGGGCGTCATCGGCAATGTGCCGATCGCGCTGGCGGCGGGGCTCGGTGTGAACTCGGTGGTCGCGCTCCAGCTCGCCCCCCGGATGTCCTGGCCGGACGCCATGGGCATGGTCGTGCTGGCCGGTCTCGTCGTCATGCTGCTGGTCGCCACCGGTCTGCGCGAGCGCGTCATGAACGCGGTCCCCTTCGGGCTGCGCAAGGCCATCTCGATCGGTATCGGCCTGTTCATCATGCTGATCGGCCTGGTGGACTCCGGTTTCGTCACGCGCATCCCGGACGCCGCCCACACCACCGTCCCGCTCCAGCTCGGCACCGACGGCCATCTGGTCGGCTGGCCGGTCCTCGTCTTCATCCTGGGCGCGCTGCTCACCCTCGCCCTGATCGTCCGCAAGGTCCCGGGCGCGATCCTGATCTCGATCGTCGCCATGACCGTCCTCGCGCTGGTCATCAACGCGGTCGCGGACGTCCCGTCCTGGGGCCTGACCATCCCCGAGTGGCCCGGCAACCCGGTCGCCACCCCCGACTTCGGGCTGATCGGCGACGTCAGCCTGTTCGGCGGCTTCGGCGAGGTCGGCGTGCTGACCGGCGTGCTGTTCGTCTTCACGGTCCTGCTGTCGTGCTTCTTCGACGCGATGGGCACGATCATGGGCGTCTCCGACGAGGCGAAGCTGACCGACGCCAAGGGCGAGATGCCCGGCGTCAACAAGGTCCTCTTCGTCGACGGTCTCGCCGTGGCCGCCGGCGGCGCCAGCTCCTCCTCGGCCACCACCGCGTTCGTGGAGTCCACGGCCGGGGTCGGTGAGGGCGCCCGCACCGGTTTCGCGAACCTCGTCACGGGCGGCCTCTTCACCGCCGCGCTGTTCCTCACGCCGGTCGCCACCATGGTCCCGTCCCAGGCCGCCACACCCGCGCTGCTCGCGGTGGGCTTCATGATCCTGGCGAACTCGGTCAAGGAGATCGACTGGGCCGACTACACGATCGCCATCCCGGCCTTCGTCACGATGGTGATGATGCCGTTCACCTACTCCATCACCAACGGCATCGGCATGGGCTTCATCACCTTCGTGCTGCTGCGCCTGGTGGCCGGCCGGCCCCGCGAGATCCCGGTCCCGATGTACGTGGTCTCGGCGGTCTTCACGTTCTACTACCTGATGCCGGCCCTCGGGCTGACCTGACCGGGGCGGCTCAGGTGAGCCCGTAGAACTTCTCGGTCTCCTCGACGGCCGACTGGAAGCGCTGGTCGAAGTCATCGCGAATGAGCGTCTGGACGACATAGTCCTGGACGCTCATTCCGCGTTTGGCGGCGTGCTGTCGGAGCCGTTCGAGCAGCTCCTCGTCTATCCGCAGGCTGAGCACAGTGGTCCCCATGAGTCGAGGGTCGCCGCACCGTGCCGTTCGTCAGTGACTTTCCCCGCGCGTCTCACTCGTTCGAGTGACGAAGCGGTTTCCGTGGCCAGGGTCACGGGAATCCTGGCGCGCCCCAGCTTGTTTAGCCAGAGTAATGAGTTACGCTAAAGAGATGCCTGACCTCACCCATGGCGACGACGTGGCCGCCGTGAACTCGCTCCGGTCCGCAGTGATGCGGCTCTCCCGCCGGCTCAAACACCAGCGGGTCGACGAGTCGCTGAGCCCCACCGAGATGTCGGTGCTCGGCACCCTCTCGCTCTGCGGCAGCGCCACCCCGGGCGAACTCGCCCGCAAGGAACACGTCCAGCCGCCCTCGATGACCCGCATCGTGGCGCTGCTGGAGGCCAAGGGCCTGGTCCGGCTGGAGCCGCACCCCGAGGACCGGCGCCAGAAGGTCGTCACCCGGACCGAGCAGGCCGAGACCATGCTCGAGGAGAGCCGCCGCAAGCGGAACGCCTTCCTGGCCACCCTGGTCGACGGTCTCGACGAGGACGAGTGGGCGAAACTGCGCGCCGCCGCCCCCGTGCTGGAGAAGCTCGCACACCTGTAACGCGCAGTAGTTGAGGAGGCGAACCCTGTTGAGTACGGGACCCGGAGCAGACTCCGCCCCCGCACCGACCACCCCCAACCCCCAGCCCGCCCCCGACACCCCCGCCCCTGCGACCGGATCCTCGATGTTCAGCTCGCTGAGGGTCAGGAACTACCGCCTGTTCTTCGCCGGCCAGGTCGTCTCGAACATCGGCACCTGGATGCAGCGGATCGCACAGGACTGGCTGGTCCTGAGCCTCACCGGCTCCGCCACCGCCGTCGGCGTCACCACGGCCCTGCAGTTCCTGCCGATGCTGTTCCTCGGCCTCTACGGCGGGGTCCTCGTCGACCGCCTGCCGAGGCGCCGCACGCTGCTGGTCACCCAGTCCGCGATGGCCGTCACCGGCATCGCACTCGCCGCGCTCACCCTCTCCGGCCACGTCCAGGTCTGGCACGTCTACCTCGCCGCCTTCGCCGTCGGCCTCGCCACCGTCGTCGACAACCCGGCCCGCCAGTCCTTCGTCTCCGAGATGGTCGGCCCCGGCCAGCTCCAGAACGCGGTCAGCCTGAACTCGGCGAACTTCCAGTCGGCCCGGCTGGTCGGCCCCGCCGTCGCCGGCCTGATGATCACCGGCGTCGGCACCGGCTGGGCCTTCCTCTTCAACGGCCTGTCGTTCGTCGCGCCCATCGCGGGCCTGCTGCTGATGCGCGCCCGCGAGCTGTACGCCGTCGAGCGCGCCCCCCGCGGCAAGGGCCAGCTCAGGGAGGGCCTCCACTACGTGGCGGGCCGCCCCGACCTGATCTGGACGATCGTCCTGGTCGGGTTCGTCGGCACCTTCGGCTTCAACTTCCCCGTGTACCTCTCGGCCTTCGCCGACGACGTCTTCCACGCCGGAGCCGGCTCCTACAGCCTCTTCAACACCCTGATGGCGGTCGGCTCGCTCGCCGGCGCCCTGCTCGCCGCCCGGCGCGGCACGGCCCGGATGCGGGTCATGATCGGGGCGGCGGTGCTCTTCGGCGCGATGGAGATCCTCGCCGCGACGGCCCCCTCGCTCTGGCTGTTCGCCCTGCTCATGGCGCCGATCGGGATGTTCGGCATGACGATCAACGTCACCGCCAACACCAGTATCCAGATGGGCACCGACCCCGCCATGCGCGGCCGGGTCATGGCCCTCTACATGATGGTGTTCCTCGGCGGCTCGCCCGTCGGCGCCCCCATAGCGGGCTGGATCACCGACGCGTACGGCGTCCGCGCCGGCCTCGCGGTGGGCGGCGCGATCGCCGCGGCGGCCGCGGTCACCGTCGGCCTGGTCCTGGCCCGCGTCGGCAACCTGCGCCTGACGGTCGGCTGGCACCACGGCCACCCCCGGGTGCGGTTCGTCCCGAGGAAGAGCGGGGAGCCGGCCACCGTGGGGTGACGGGACCGGCTGGGTCAGTCGCGAGGGAACTCGTCGGTCTTGAGGACGAGCCCGACGACGGACCCGGTCAGGTCGATCTCGTCGCCGAAGCCGAGGCTCACCTCACCGTGGTACTCGCCGTCCTTCGGCAGGGTGTACAGGTACCACTTGCCCTTGTAGGGGTCGACGATCAGGTACACCGGCACCTCGGCGGCGGCGTAGGCGCTCTTCTTCGGCCCGTAGTCGTTGTGTGCGGTGTCCTTGGAGATCACCTCGGCGACGAGTTCGACGTCCTGACAGCGCCAGCGGCCCCTGGCATCCCGTTGCGCGTGCTCGGCCAGCAGTGTGACGTCGGTCGCGAATCCGTTGAGGTGTCCGGGGTAGTCGATGCGGACGTCGGACTTCAGCCGTCGGCGGGGGTACCGGGCGCGCAGCTGATCGTAGAGGGCGGCGATGATCTCCCGGTGGGTGTCCCGTTGCGGCGCCATACAGATGCTCCCCCCGACGATCTCCGTCTTGTATCCCTCGGGGATGGGCATCTTCTCCAGCCACTCGAACATCGTGTCGAGTGTGAGTTCTTCACCGCTCTCGGCCATCTCGATCCTGTCGTCCAGGACGGTCATGGTGGCGCTCCTCCCCGGCGACCCCGATGGACCAGTGCCGCCGCGCAGTACAACGATACGCACGGTGTCCGGGACACCGCCCGACAGACTGGTCCCATGAGACTCTTCGCCGCCGTGCTGCCCCCGGCTGACGTCGTCCATGAACTCGCCACCGAGGTGAGCGTGTTGCGCAGGCTGCCCGGCGCGGAGGGCCTGCGGTGGACCGGCCCGGACGGCTGGCACTTCACGCTCGCGTTCTACGGCGAGGTCGACGACGACGTCGTACCGCGGCTGTCGGCACGGCTGGAGCGGACGGCCGGGCGCTGCGCGCCCTTCGAGCTGGCCGTGCGGGGCGGGGGGCAGTTCGGGCACGGCCGGGCGCTGTGGGCGGGGGCGGCGGGAGACCTGCCGGCCCTGCGCCTGCTGGCCGACCGGGCGGAGGCGGCGGCACGCAAGGCGGGCCTGGACATGGGGGAGCACCGCCGCTACAAGGCCCACCTCACGCTGGCCCGCAGCCGCGACGCGGTGGACGTGGAGCCGTACGTCGAGACGCTGCACGGCTTCCGGGGGCGGACCTGGACCGTGCGGGACCTGGTCCTGGTCCGCAGCCGGCTGCCGCGGTCCGGCGTGCCGGGGGAGCAGCCGCGATACGAGCCGGTCGGGCGCTGGGCTCTCGGCGGGGCCGGTTAGGCTCGATGCGTGGACCCGAAGACCCGGAACCGGATCATGGCCGGTGCGCTTGTGTTGATGTTCGTCGTCGTCGCCCTGGCCGCGGCGCTCGGTAGGTAGAGGCGGGGGCTGCGCGTCGCCCGCAGGTGCGGGCCCGCGGTGGCCGGACGCGCGGTTCCCCCTGCCCTTGCGCCCCCAGACCTACCAGGCGAAGGCCTCCGGGGACGGCCCCGGGCCCGCCCCGGCCCTGAGAAGATCTCGTCCAGGCCCTCCAGCAGACCCTCGCTCGGCTCCAGCCCGACCGCGCGGCTCGCGGAGTCGAGCTGTTCGGCGGTGCGCGGGCCGACGCTCGGACCCGTCCCGCCCGGCCGGGCGAGGAGCCGGGCCGGCGCGGCCTCATCGGGCGGCACGCCGTGCTTCTCCAGCAGGTCCTCGCAGGGCTGGATCCGCGCGCGTGCGGTCGGGTCGGCCAGGGTGTCGGTGGCCCGCCCGGACGCCCGGCGCCCGCCCTCTCGTGACCGAAGTCCTCGCTGCCGCGCGCTTTCGTGCACAACTCCGTCGCGCAAATGGCGTTTTGGTGAGCTGTGTGTGTCAGGCGCTCACCAGCCCGGGTCACCAAGATTTGTGATGTGCATCACATGAAATGTCCTTCTGTGCAGGTCGCCGGAGGTCTGGCCGCGAGGGGTGGCGGTAGGGGGTGATGTGCCACCGGAATAGACTCAAGTGCCTTACGGCGCAGTACATGTGACGGTGCATCAGTTATTTGGTCGGCGGTTCGGCGCGTGCCATGTGATGGCGGGCTGTTCGCTCAAGGTGTGCCCCATTTGTGGAGGCTTCATGGGTGAGGCAAGTGAATTCTGTGTTGCCCGTGTGTCGAGAGGGATCAACTCGGCTCTAGATTTCGCCGTGTAGAGCGCGAACGTCGCACATTTCGCCCACATGTTTGGGCATCGCTCCGGCTGGGGGGTCTGAGTTCGTGTCGAGCTTCTTCGACGATTTCTGGTCATGGGTAGTCACGGTGACCGCCGAGACGTCATGGCGTGAGGTGATGCCGCTGGGCATCGCCGGAGCGTTCGTCTGGGGGCTGTGGCTCTACCGGGCGGTGCTCTCCCGGTTCGCCAAGCCCGTGGTGAACAACTACCGGACCACGGTGTCCGTGGTGGTCCCGGCGTACCGCGAGGACGCGGACATCCTGGTGGACTGCCTGCACACCTGGCTCGCCCAGGACCCGACCGAGGTCATCATCGTCCCGGACGTGGAGGACACCGAGGTCCTGCGCCGCCTGGCGCTGGTGCAGGATCCCCGGGTCCGGGTGCTGGCGTTCGAGCACCGCGGCAAGCGGTCGGCGCTGGGTGTGGGCATCCGCGCCGCGACGAGCGAGCTCGTGGTGCTGGTGGACTCGGACACCCGCTGGGAGCCGGGGCTTCTGGCCGCCGTACAGATGCCGTTCGTCGACCCCGCGGTCGGCGGCGTCGGCACCCAGCAGAACGTCTACCAGCGCACGACCAGCATCTGGCGGCGCATCGCCGACTGGCTGGTCAACCTCCGCTACTACGACTACGTCCCGGCCATGGGCCGCGCCGGTGCCGTGGCCTGCCTGTCCGGTCGTACGGCGGCCTATCGGCGGGCCGCGATCGAGCCCGTCCTCGACAACCTGGAGAACGAGTTCTTCCTGGGCCGGCGCTGCGTCGCCGGCGACGACGGACGGCTGACCTGGCTGGTGCTGGCGTCCGGCTATCAGACCGTGCACCAGTCCTCCGCGCGGGCGATCTCCATGTTCCCCTCCTCCTTCCGCGCCTTCGTCAAGCAGCGGGTGCGCTGGAGCCGGAACTCCTACCGCTGCTATCTGACCGCCGCGTACAAGGGCTGGCTCTGGCGGGTCCCCCTGGTCACCAAGATCACCGTGCTGCAGATCCTGCTGACGCCGGTGACGATGGGCATGGCGCTCGGGTATCTGATCTTCAGCCGTCTGGAGCTGACCGGCCGGGGCATCGTCCTCGTGCTGATCTGGCTGCTCGTGGGGCGCGGTATCCGTGGCTACTCCCATCTGCGCAGACACCCGCAGGAGGTTCTGCTGCTGCCGGTGCTGGCCCTCGTCGTCATCATGATCTCGTTGCCGATCAAGCTGTACGCCTTCGTCACCATGAACAAGCAGGGCTGGCTGACCCGTACCAGCGACAGCGTCGGTGGCGAGGGACAGGACTCGGCGTCCCTCGGCGGCGCGGCCCGGACCGCCACGGCCTCGTGGCAGGAGGTGTCCCAGTCATGACCCGTCATCACCTCTCGGCGGGCCTGCGCGGAGCCGTGGTGCTGGCCCTCGCCGCCGGTGCGCTCCTCGTCTCCGCCCCAGGCGCCCCGGCCGCCGACGGAGACGACAAGCCCCAGGTCAACGCCACGGACGCGGAGAACGAGACCGCGCTCGTGGCCGCGGAGGACCACCGCCTCGACCAGGTCCGCGCGGTGGCCGCCGTCGCCCCCCTCAAGGGCGGGCAGTGGAAGGCCCCGTACCGACTGGACACCGGCAGCGGCTACACCCTGGTCCTGACCCAGCGCAGCAACGCCTACACCATCTCCGACCTGCTCGAACTGGCCCCGCAGACCTTCGTCCGCGAGCAGGACGGTTCGTATCTGCTGACCGAGAACCTCTATCTCAACGCCGGCGCCAAGCTGAAGCTGTCCAACCCCGGCGGACTCACCCTGCGGATGGCCAGCAGCAACAGGGGCTTCGTCAGCATCGTGTCCTTCGGCGGCCGGCTCACCCTGGAGGGCACCCCGCAGGCGCCCCTGCGGATCACCGCCTGGGACGTCAAGAAGAAGAAGCCGGACACGGACGTGCGGGACGGCCGGGCCTACATCCGTGCCATCGGCGGCCAGTTCTCCATGACGTACGCCAAGGTGAGCGACCTCGGCTTCTGGAGCGGCCGCACCGGAGGGCTGAGCCTCACCGGAACCGACCGCCCCGACACCGGCAACATCAGGGAGTCGAAGGCGCCCTCGGCCTCGGACGCGAGCAGCGGTGACGTGGTGGCCCGGCCCTCGGGATCGCTGGCCACGCCGGACACCCGGTTCTCGGTGCCCAGCCTCTCCTACGTCTCCGCCGAGATCGGGCACTCCACGCTCACGGGCAACGCGTACGGCCTGTTCATCTCCGGTGCCAACGGGGTCAGCATCAGCGACAGCACGGTGCAGGAGAGCCTGGAACACGGCCTGGTCCTGCACCGGTTCGTCACCAACGCGGTGGTCGAGCGGACCGTCTCCAAGGACAACGGCGGCGACGGCTTCGTGCTGGCCCGAGCCACCGAGCAGGTCCGGATCAGTGGCGCCACGGCCTCGGGCAACGGCGGCAACGGCTTCACGCTCAGCGGCCGGCCGCTCGCCGACGGTCCCTCGGCCTCGGGCGAGTCCATCAGCAGTTACGGCTCCAACTCCGTGTCCGACAGCACCGCCAAGGACAACGGCCACTACGGGATCGAGATCTTCGGCGGCACGGACGTGGGCGTGCAGAACAACCGGGTCGAGGGCGGCGACATGGGCATCGTGGCGCGCAAGGACGCCACCAAGGTGGCCATCACCGGCAACCGCCTCGTCGGCCAGTCGAGGCAGGGCATCTCGGTGCGCGACGGCGTGACCGCCGCGACGATCACCGGCAACATCGTCGAGAACGCCGACACCGGCATCTACCTACGGGACTCGACCGGCGAGATACGCGGCAACACCATCCAGGACGGCACCAACCACGGGATCAGTCTCGTCGGGACGGTCGACGACTCCCTCGTCTCGTACAACGTCATCTCGGGGGTCGGCCCCAGCGCCGTGGACACCACGCGCGCCCACGGTGGCGTCACCGTCAAGCAGAACCAGACGTTCGCCTGGCACGACACCAGTTCCTTTTGGGTCAGGTTCCGGCACTACGCCAGCCCCATGACGCTGCTCTGGACGGGCATGCTGCTGCTCATCCTGTTCTCGGCGGTGCTGGGCCGGAGCCAGAGCCGCCGGCGCCGTCACGGCGGCCACGGAATGCTGGGCGTCCACCCGTACGCGGACAAGAGGCCACTGGCCGGCGCCGTCAAGGAGATCCCGATCCGTCAGACGCCTCAGCTCGACCTGTTCTCCGGAGATGACACGGAGACCACCACCCGGCGTGTCCTGACTCCCCAGTCCACCCAGGCCGGGCAACCGTCCCACTGACCTCCGACCCCAGCCTCCAGCCCCCTCAATCGACTGACCGACCGGACGGACCGGAGTTCCCGCCCATGTCTTCCACACCGCCCATGCCGTCGACCCCGCCGCCCGCTCCGCCGCCCCCTGCTGAAGGCGGTCCCTTCCGGCAGCCGGCCGTCTGGCTGGCCGCGGGCGCGTTGCTGGTCGCGCTGGTCGCGCTCGCCGTGGCGGTGGCGGGGAGCGGCGGCGGAGGGGAACCGAGGATGAAGGCCGGGGCCGACAGCGCCGGGCCCAGGGCCTGGGCGACGGAGGCGCCCCCGGACGAGGCGGGCACGTCGGCCCTGCCGACCCGGTCGGGGGCCCCCAAGGCCCCGACCTCGCAGGCCACCAGCGGCTCGGTACCCGACTCCGCGGTCACCTGTCCCGCGTCCGACTTCACGGTGCGCACCGCCGCCATGCTCGAACAGGCCCTCTCCCAGGCACGGCCCGGCGACACCATCTCCCTGGCCAACGGCACCTACCTGGGCAACTTCACCGCCGAGGTCTCCGGTACGGAAGCGAAGCCGATCTACCTGTGCGGCGGTTCCGGGGCGGTCCTCGACGGCGGCGGCATCGACGACGGCTACGCCTTCCACCTGGACCACGTCAGCTACTGGCGGCTGGTCGGCTTCACGGTCCGCGACGCGCAGAAGGGCGTGATGGCGGACGGTGTGGTGGGCACCGTCATCCAGGGCCTCACCGTCGAACAGATCGGTGACGAGGGCATCCACCTGCGCGCGTTCAGCTCGGACAACATGGTCCGGGACAACACCGTCCGCACCACCGGGCTGCGCCGCGAGAAGTACGGCGAGGGCATCTACATCGGCACCGCCAAGTCCAACTGGTGCATCGTGACCCACTGCAAGACCGACACCAGCGACCGCAACGTCGTGCTGGGCAACCACATCAGCGACACCACCGCCGAGTCCGTCGACATCAAGGAGGGCACCAGCGACGGCAAGGTCATCGACAACACGTTCGACGGATCGAAGCTGAGCAGCTCCCACAACAACGACTCCTGGGTCGATGTGAAGGGCAACGGCTGGCTGTTGCAGGGCAACACCGGAAGCCACTCACCGCAGGACGGCTTCCAGACCCACCAGATCGTCGACGGATGGGGCACCGACAACACCTTCCGGGGCAACACCGCGAACGTGGACGGGCCCGGCTTCGGCTTCCATCTCACGTCCGACGGCAACAAAGTCACCTGCGACAACAAGGCGAACGACGCGGCCGACGGCCTCGCCAACATCGCCTGCACCTCCTGACCCCACCCCGCCCACCCCGTTCCCCGCCTTCCGCTGTCCCCCGCCTTCCGCTGTCCCCCGTCACCCCGTCACCCCGTCACCCCTTCACCCGTTTCCCCGTTCTCCCGCTTCGGCAGGCCGCCATCGGCCGGTGCGGCGGGCGAACACGCCCGGACACACACCCCTGGAGCCACCGTGACCTCTTCGGACGACGCACGCAGAGTCGACACCACGACACACGCTCCCCGCCTGACCGTCATAGGCACCGGCTACCTCGGCGCCACCCACGCCATCTGCATGGCGTTCCTGGGCTTCGACGTCCTCGGCGTGGACGTCGACCCGGACAAGATCGAGCGGCTCAACTCGGGCGAGGTGCCCTTCTTCGAGCCCGGCCTCCCGGAACTGCTCGCGAAGGCCCTCGACACCGGCCGGCTGCGGTTCACCACGAACTTCGCCGAGGCCGGCGCATTCGGCGACGTCCACTTCATCTGCGTGGGCACGCCTCAGCAGCCGGGCTCGCACGCGGCCGACATGCGCTACGTCGACAGCGCGGTCGGCGAACTCGCCCAGCACCTGCGCCGACGCACCCTCGTGGTGGGCAAGTCCACCGTCCCGGTGGGTACCGCCGCCCGGTTGACGGACCTCGTTCAGCGGACCGCACCGGCCGGGACGGACGTCGAACTCGCCTGGAACCCGGAGTTCCTGCGCGAGGGCTATGCCGTGGACGACACCATGCGGCCCGACCGGCTGGTCTTCGGTACGGCGTCGGAGTGGGCCGAGCAGCAACTGCGCGCCGCCTTCGCCCCGGTGATCGCTCAGGGCACCCCGGTGGTCGTCACCGACCTGCCCACCGCCGAACTGGTCAAGGTCGCCGCCAACTCCTTCCTCGCCACCAAGATCTCCTACATCAACGCCATGGCGGAGGTCTGTGAGGCGACCGGCGCCGACGTCACCGGCCTCGCCGAGGCGCTGGCCTACGACGACCGGATCGGCGGCCGGTTCCTCAAGCCGGGCCTCGGCTTCGGCGGCGGCTGCCTGCCCAAGGACATCAGGGCCTTCAGCCACCGCGCCGAGGAACTGGGCGTCGGCCAGGCCGTCTCCTTCCTGCGCGAGGTCGACGCCATCAACCAACGGCGTCGGGCCCGCACGGTGGACCTGGTTCGCGAACTGGCCGGCGGAGAGCTGGCCGGCGCCAAGGTCCTCGCGCTGGGCGCCGCGTTCAAGCCCAACTCCGACGACATCCGGGACGCTCCCGCGCTGCATGTGGCCAGGACCCTGCACCAGGCCGGCGCGCAGGTGACCGTCATCGACCCGGCGGCCACCGAGAACGCCCGGCGCGCCTACCCGGACCTGACCTACGGCACGGACGTGCTCGGCGCGGCCGCCGGGGCGGACGTAGTGGTGCTGCTCACCGAGTGGACCGAGTTCCGGGAGATCGACCCGCACGCGCTGGGCGCGGTCGTGGCCCGGCGACGGATCGTCGACGGGCGCCACGCCCTGGACCCCGTCCAGTGGCGCGGCGCGGGCTGGGAGTACCGCGCGCTGGGCCGACCCTGATGCCACGTACCTTGCCTTGAGCAGACTCGAAGGCGTTGGCTGGGGTCCCATGGAGTACACGCAGCTCGGACGCACCGGACTCAAGGTCAGCCGACTGGTCCTCGGCACCATGAACTTCGGTCCCCAGACGGACGAAGCCACCAGCCACGCGATCATGGACGCGGCGCTCGACGCGGGGCTGAATTTCGTGGATACGGCGAATGTGTATGGGTGGGGCGAGAACAAGGGCCGTACCGAAAGCATCATCGGCAACTGGTTCGCGCAGGGCGAGCGCCGTGACAAGGTCGTCCTCGCCACCAAGGTGTACGGCAACATGGGCGCGGACGGCGCGGCGTGGCCGAACCACGACAAGTTGTCGGCAGTGAACATCCGGCGGGCCGTGGACGCGTCGCTCAAGCGGCTCCGGACCGACTACATCGACGTCTACCAGTTCCACCACATCGACCGGAACACTCCGTTCGAGGAGATCTGGCAGGCCATCGACGTCCTGGTCCAGCAGGGCAAGATCCTTTACGTGGGGTCCAGCAACTTCCCCGGGTACAAGATCGCCCAGGCCAACGAGACCGCCGCCCGGCGCGGCGGCACGATCGGCCTCGTCAGCGAGCAGTGCCTGTACAACCTCTTCGAGCGCCGCGCCGAGATGGAGGTCATCCCGGCCGCGCAGGACTACGGCCTCGGCGTCATCCCCTGGTCGCCGCTGCACGGCGGGCTGCTCGGCGGCGTCATCAAGAAGGAGGCCGAGGGCGGGCGGCGCGGCTCCGGCCGGGCCGCCGACGTCCTCGCCGACCCGGCCGCACGCGCCAGGATCCAGGCGTACGAGGAACTGCTCGACAAGCACGGCCTGGAGCCCGGCGAGGTCGCCCTGGCCTGGCTGCTCACCCGGCCCGGCGTGACCGGGCCGATCGTCGGCCCGCGCACCGCCGAGCAACTCGACTCCGCGCTGCGGGCGGTCGAACTGGAGCTGCCGGAGGAGCTTCTGACGGCTCTCGACGAGATTTTCCCCGGCCCGGGTCCCTCTCCGGAGGCATTCGCCTGGTGATCCACCGGGCCGCCGTACCCAAGGCCGCCGCTCCTGTCGCAGGGGCGGCGGTCACTGCACGGCCACCAGGGCACGTGCCGACGCGCCGCCGCGGCTCAGCCCTCGTACTCCCCGCCCAGCCCCCACCCCTGGTGCATCGCGTCCGCGAAGGCCGCCGCCAGGCGGTGCTCACCGCGGGCGCTCGGGTGGGTGCCGTCGTAGGTGTCGGTGTGCAGGTCCCAGTCCCGGGGGACCGACGCCAGCAGGACGGGCGAGGCCGGCTCGTCCACGTCCGCCGCGGTCTTCGCCAGCAGCTCGTTGAAGAGGGCTACCTGGGCCGCGAAGCCGGGGTCGTCGGCGGCGCGGACGTTGTGTATCACCGGCAGCCAGACCATACGGATCCGCGGGTTGGCCGAGCGGGCCTCGGCCACGAACGCGCGGGCGTTGTCCGCCGTCTGCTCCGCGTTCGTGTAGAAGCCGAGGTCGATCAGGCCGAGGGAGACGAGGAGGACGTCCGCCCGCGCGGTGCGGACCGCGTCGGCGATCAGGGGTGCCATGTGCAGCCAGCCCTCGCCCCAGCCGGCCAGATGGGCGCGCGGGAAATCGGGGTCGGCGTACGCGTACGAGGCCGGGGCGTCCGCCGCCTTGTCGTAGAGCGTCTCGCGCGGGCCCACCAGGGTGAACGGGCCGCCGTACGTGGCGCACAGATGCCGCCACATGCGGTAGCGCCACGTGTGGTCGCCCGCGCTTCCGATGGTCATCGAGTCACCTACGGGCATCAACCTGAGCATCCGCTCATGATGCGGGATCAAGGCGGCCCCTGGCGTGTGAGACCGGCCACGACGCGGGAACGCCCGGGCGGGATGGCACGCTTGAGGGCATGCGCCGACCCTTCGCCGCCCGAGCCGGGGCCCTTCTCGCCGCCACCCTCCTCGTGGGCGCCTTCGCCGTGCCCGCCTCCGCCGCCGGGGCGGACCGGGACGACACCGGGGACAAGGGGGACCAGGGGTTCACCATCGAGGATCCGCGCATCACCGAGTCCAGCGGCCTCGCCGCCTCCCACCAGCACCCCGGCATCTACTGGACGCACAACGACAGCGACGACGGCCCCTACCTCTACGCCGTCGACAGCGCCACAGGGAAGACCGTCGCCCGCCTCACCCTCACCGGCATCGGCCGGCCCCGTGACGTCGAGGCCATCTCGATCGGCCCCGACAACAAGATCTACGTCGGCGACATCGGCGACAACCTCGGCGGCAACTGGCCGTACGTCTGGATCTACGAACTGCCCGAGCCCAAGACCCTCGCCGACGCCACCGTCCGCGCCACGCAGTACGTCGTGACGTACGCGGACGGGGCCCGCGACGCCGAGTCGCTGGTCGTGCACCCCAAGACCGGCCGGGTCTACATCATCGACAAGAACGAGGACGGCGGACACCTCTTCGAGGGCCCGGCGACCCTCTCCACCCGAGGCAAGAACGTCTTCAAGCCGATCGCCACCGTCGACCTGTGGGCCACCGACGCCGCCTTCTCCCCGGACGGCTCCCAGCTCGCCGTACGCGGCTACTTCGGCGGCATCCGCTACGACTGGAACGGCGGCGACCTCAAGCGCAAGGGCCGGCTCGACGTGCCGTTGCAGCGGCAGGGGGAGTCCCTCAGCTACTCGGCCGACGGCACCAAGCTGATGTACGGCAGCGAGGGCACCGGGAGCTCGGTGGTCGCGGAGGACGCCCCCGACAGCGGCTCGTCCGCCAAGTCTCCTTCGGGCAAGGACGGTTCGGACTCCGCGTCCGACTCCTCCGGTTCCTCGGCGGCCACCGGGAACGTCACGTTCGGCGCCCTCGCCGTGGCCGCCGTCGTCGCCGCCTTCTTCGGCTTCCGGCGGCTGCTGCGCCGCGGCTGATCCCCCTCGCGGTGCGGCGGCGTCACCCGTTCGCGCCGCACCGCGCGACACGGGTGCGGCCCGCCGGTCAGGCTGGGGTGTCCCGCGGGACGGGGGCGGACTCGGAACGCGGTCCCGCCCTCACCTTTGGGAGACCTGATGCGCGGTCCTGCTGTACGTGACGTGAGAAGACGCGTCGCTCGTCGCCTCTGTCTGCTCGTGGCCGCCCTGGCCCTGACGGGGCCGGTGACCCTCGCCGGTGCACAGCCGGCCGGGGCCGCCGCCGTCGCCTTCCCGGCCGTGCACGCGCGGACCGCCACGCTGGCGCTGAGCGGCCAGATCCAGGGCGCCGAGGAGAAGATCGACATCACCGGAAGCCTCTCCGTCACCGTCGTCACCCGGACGAACACGGGCGGCGGGGGCACGGCCCGGATCATCAGCGCCCTGGGCCCCACGACCGGCGTGGGGCAGACGACCGGCGGCCGGTATCTGTTCGTCGGCGCGGACAGCGACGAACTCGCCTTCCCACCGGGTCCCGTCACACCGCTGATCGCCTCCCCGGTCTTCCGCGAGATCGGCCTCTTCGTGCCTCCCCATCCGATCGTCCCCCCGCACCCGATCAGCTTCCTGAAGGTCGGCGTGACCGTCACCGGGGACGGGGAGATCGACGACATCGTCGCGCTGCTCAATCTCATCGAGGATCCCGACAATCCCTGACCCGTCGTCCGAGGCGGCGCGGCGGCACCCGCACCAGGTACCGCCGCGCTTCTTGACGCGCACATGCAGCGTCAGTTTCCTGGAGGGTGCGCGGGTATGGGAGCGCTCCCATGCAGTTCCGGGCCCGCGCCGCCCCGAGAGGAAGCAACGCCATGTTCCGCAACCTCCGCAGAGCGCTGTGCGCCGCCGCCGCGGCCCTGCTGCTCCCCCTGGCGGCGGGCGTCCAGTCCGCCCAAGCGGCCCCGGCGGCCACCGCCGCGGCGGCCGACGCCGGTGCCGGGTACTGGCACACCAGCGGCCGGCAGATCCTCGACGCGGCCGGGCAGCCGGTCCGGATCGCCGGGATCAACTGGTTCGGCTTCGAGACCGGCAACTACGTCGTCCACGGCCTGTGGTCCCGTGACTACAAGAGCATGATCGACCAGATGAAGTCGCTGGGCTACAACACGATCCGGATCCCGTACAGCGACGACATCTTCAAGAGCTCGACCGTGCCCACCGGCATCGACTTCAGCAGCGGCAAGAACGCTGGCCTCCAGGGGCTGGGCTCCCTGGGAGTCCTCGACAAGATCGTCTCGTACGCCGGTCAGGACGGCCTCAAGGTGATCCTCGACCGGCACCGCCCGGACTCCGGCGGCCAGTCGGCCCTCTGGTACACCGCGGCCGTCCCCGAGTCGACGTGGATCGCCAACCTCAAGGCGCTGGCGGCCCGTTACGCGGGCCAGTCCACGGTCGTCGGCATCGACCTGCACAACGAGCCCCACGACCCGGCCTGCTGGGGCTGCGGCGACACCGCGACGGACTGGCGGCTGGCCGCCCAGCGCGCGGGCAACGCCGTCCTGTCCGTCAACCCCAACCTGCTGATCTTCGTCGAGGGCGTCCAGACCTTCAACGGCGTCTCGGGCTGGTGGGGCGGCAACCTGATGGGGGTCGCGCAGTACCCCGTGCAGCTGAGCGTGGCGAACCGGGTCGTCTACTCGGCCCACGACTACGCCACCAGCGTGGCCCAGCAGAGCTGGTTCAGCGATCCGACGTTCCCCGCCAACATGCCGGGGATCTGGGACAAGTACTGGGGTTACCTCTTCAAGCAGAACATCGCGCCCGTGTGGGTGGGGGAGTTCGGCACCACGCTCCAGGCGACCGTGGACCAGCGGTGGCTGGCGGCGCTGGTGAGCTATCTGCGGCCGACGTCGACGAACGGCGCCGACTCCTTCCACTGGACGTTCTGGTCCTGGAACCCCAACTCCGGTGACACGGGCGGGATCCTCAAGGACGACTGGCAGACCGTGGACACGGTGAAGGACGCCTACCTGGCGAGCGTCAAGGCACCCGGCTTCCCCGGCACCGGCACCGGCGGGGGCGGGGGCGGCGGGGGAGGCGGCGGCTCGGCCACCTGCTCCGCCGCCTACACGGTCACCAGCGACTGGGGCGGCGGCTTCAACGCCGAGGTGAAGGTGACCAACACCGGGGCGGCCGCGATCGGTTCCTGGAAGGTCACCTGGAGCTGGAGCGGCGGTCAGCAGGTCACGACCATGTGGAACGCCTCGTACACCCAGAGCGGGACGACCGTGACCGCGGCGAACGCCTCCCACAACGGCGCGATCGCGGCGGGCGCCTCGACGACCTTCGGGTTCGGGGGCGCGCCCGGCGGCGGGACGGCGCCGACCGTGAGCTGCACGGCGAGCTGAGAGTCGGCCGGGCCGGGCCGGCGCGGGCGAGGGGGCGCCGTTGTCCTGCGGCGATCAGGCCCGTACCGGCTTGAGCTGGTGGCCCCTCGCCTCCCGGCGCGGGCTGAGCATGCTCACCCCGTTGTAGTGGCGGCCCTGGACGTACAGGACGGGTGCCGCCACGAAGGTGACGAAGACGCCGATCACGCTGACCGGGAAGAGGGCGGGCAGGGACTGCCCCTCGGGGAGCGTCTTGCCGCCCTCGTGGATCGCGTAGGCGAGGGCGGCCACGAAGAGGGCCACGGAGATCGCTGCGAGGGTCAGCAGGACGGCCTTGGTCCGGCCGGTCCGGGTCTCGTCGCGCACCTCGGCCAGCAGTGACCTCTCACAGACCCCGCAGACCACCTCGACCGTCTGCTTGCCCGACTGCGGCCGCCGGACCCGCAGGAAGGTGTCGCGCCAGGTGATCGTGCGGGTCCTCGGCCGGATGAAGCCGCCGGTCACCTTGTCGCTGAGGATGTGCCGTACCGCGACCAGCACGGTGCCGGGTATGTTCATGTCCCCGCCGCCCCTTTCGGTGTGATCGCCAGTCTGCGGCGCGCGGCTGCGGAGGCTCAACGGGTCCTGTCGGTCTTTGCCCTGACGTTGCGACAGCTTTCCGGCGCCTGTGGAGTCCGTCCGGGCCAAATGAGTTCCAAATTTTCGGCCGAAAACCTTCAGATGGGCGTGCTTCTTCGGAAAGATCCAGCGGGGATCGTGAATTTTCCGGTCCTGCCGAACCCCCCCATTCCGTGAAGGAACTTCATGAGAAGAAGCACAGCCGTGCTGTGTGGCGCGACCGTCGTCCTGGCCGGATCTCTCACGGCCGTCCCGGCCGAGGCCGCCTCGTCGCAGTCCGCGACGGCGGCCCAGGCGGCGAGGGTCACCTGGAAGAAGTGCGCGACGGAGGACTACCCGACGCTCCAGTGCGCGTCGGTGAAGGTGCCGCTGAACTACGCCAAGCCGAACGGCCGGAAGATAACCCTGGCCCTCTCCCGCGTCCCGCACACCGCGCGCAAGTACCAGGGCCCGCTGCTGGTCAACCCCGGCGGCCCCGGCGGCAGCGGACTGACCCTCGCGGGGTTCGTGGCGTCCTCCCTGCCCAAGTCGGTCGCGGCGCAGTACGACGTCATCGGCTTCGACCCGCGCGGCGTCGGCAAGAGCAAGCCCGCCCTGGACTGCAAGCCGGGTTACTTCAACCCGGTCCGCCCGGACTCCGTGCCCAGCACCGCCGCGATCGAGAAGGCCAACCTCGCGCGCGCCAAGGCGTTCGCCAAGGCCTGCGGCACCAAGTACGCGGACGTCCTGCCGTACATCAACACGGTCAGCGCCGTGAAGGACATGGACCAGATCCGCAAGGCGCTCGGCGCCAAGAAGATCAACTACTTCGGCTACTCGTACGGCACCTACCTGGGCCAGGTCTACGCCAAGCTCTTCCCGACCCGGGTGCGCCGACTGGTCCTGGACTCGATCGTCGACCCCGGCGGGGTCTGGTACGACGCCAACATCACCCAGGACTACGCCTTCGACGCCCGCCAGAAGGCGCTGATGGCGTGGATCGCCAAGTACAACGGCACGTACAAGCTCGGCACCGACCCGGCCGTGGTCGAGGCCAAGTGGTACGCGATGCGGGCCGACCTCGCCAAGAAGCCGGCCGGCGGCGAGGTGGGCGCCTCCGAGCTGGAGGACACCTTCATCCCCGGCGGCTACTACAACGGCTACTGGCCCGTCCTCGCCTCGGCGTTCGCCGCCCACGTGAACGCCGAGAACGACGCCCCGCTGATCAAGGCCTACGAGAGCATCGCGGCCATCGACGCCTCCGGCGACAACGGCTACAGCGTCTACACCGCCGTGCAGTGCCGTGACGTCTCCTGGCCGCGCGACTGGAACCAGTGGCGCAAGGACAACTGGGCCGTCTACGAGAAGGCACCGTTCATGGCCTGGAACAACGCCTGGTACAACGCGCCGTGCGCGTTCTGGCCGACGAAGACCCTGAAGCCGGTGAACGTCGCCAACAGCAAGCTCCCGCCGGTCCTGCTGTTCCAGGCGACGAACGACGCGGCCACCCCGTACCAGGGCGGTGTCGCCGTCCACCGTCTGCTCAAGCACTCCAGCCTGGTGGTCGAGCAGGGCGGCGGCAACCACGGCATCACGCTGAGCGGCAACGCCTGCCTGGACAAGTACCTCGCCAAGTACCTGACCGACGGGACCGTCCCGCGCGGCAGCGGTGTGGCCGACGCGGTCTGCAAGAAGACGGCCGACCCGGTGCCGGCGAGCTCGACGCAGTCCGCCCTGACCGCGGACCGGTCGGCCGGTACGACGTCCGCCGACACCCTGCACACGCTGGTCGGCGTTCGCGGCTGACCCGTCCGTCACCTGCCTGGAGGACCGTGGCGCCGGAAATGTCGGGTTCTGTGTGATCGGGGGGCGAGGCTGTCCCCGATCACCTCTCCACCGCTGAAGGAGCAGACATGTCCCAGGTGCCCACCCACCTCCGCTACACCGAAGACCACGAATGGGTCGAGACCGGGACCGACGGCACCGTGACCGTCGGCATCACGGACTTCGCCCAGAAGAACCTCGGCGACATCGTCTTCTTCGAGCTGCCCGAGGTCGGCCGGAAGGTCGAGGTCGGACATGCCGTCGGCACGGTGGAGTCGGTCAAGTCGGTGTCCGAGCTGTACAGCCCGGTCACCGGGCAGGTCGTCGCGGTCAACCAGGAGGTCACCGACAGCCCGGAGGACGTCAACGGCGACCCCTACGGGATGTGGCTCTTCAAGATCAAGGGTGCGGCGTCCTCCAACGGGCTGCTCGACGCCAAGGCGTACGAGAAGCTCATCAGCGAGAGCTGAGCGACAGCACACGAGGGGCGCCCGGTGGATCACCGGGCGCCCCTCAGCGTCGTGCGGAAGCCGTTACAGCTTCTCGATCACGTAGTCGATGCACCGCGTGAGCGCCTCGACGTCCGCCGGGTCGATCGCCGGGAACATCGCGACGCGCAGCTGGTTGCGGCCGAGCTTGCGGTAGGGCTCGGTGTCGACGATCCCGTTGGCCCGCAGGACCTTCGCGACCGCGGCGGCGTCGATCTCGTCCGCGAAGTCGATCGTGCCGATGACCTGCGAGCGCTTGGCCGGGTCGGTGACGAACGGCGTCGCGTGCTTCGACTCCTTGGCCCAGCTGTACAGACGGGTCGAGGAGTCCTTGGTGCGGCCCGTGGAGAAGGCCAGACCGCCCTGGCCGTTGATCCACTCCAGCTGCTCGTTCAGCAGGAAGAGGGTGGCGAGCGCCGGGGTGTTGTAGGTCTGGTTCTTGCGCGAGTTGTCGATCGCCGTCGGCAGGCTGAAGAACTCGGGGATGTGCCGGCCGGAGGCGTGGATCCGCTCGGCGCGCTCGATCGCCGCCGGGGAGAACACGCCGATCCACAGGCCGCCGTCGGAGGCGAAGGACTTCTGCGGGGCGAAGTAGTAGACGTCCGTCTCGGCGATGTCGACCGGGAGGCCGCCGGCGCCGGAGGTGGCGTCCACCAGGACCAGCGCGCCCTCGTCGGCGCCCTCGACGCGCCGGAGCGGGGCCGCGACACCCGTCGACGTCTCGTTGTGCGTGAAGGCGTAGACGTCCACGCCCGCCTCGGCCCGCGGCTCGGGGTGCGTGCCCGGGTCGGAGGAGACGACGGTGGGCTCGGCCAGCCAGGGGGCGAGCTTGGCCGCCTTGGCGAACTTCGAGCTGAACTCGCCGAAGGTGAGGTGCTGCGACTTGTTCTCGATCAGCCCGTGGGTCGCGACGTCCCAGAACGCGGTCGAGCCGCCGTTGCCGAGGATCACCTCGTAGCCCTCGGGGAGGGAGAACAGCTCGGAGATGCCCTCGCGCACCTTGCCGACCAGGTTCTTCACCGGAGCCTGGCGGTGGGAGGTGCCGAGGAGGGAGGTGCCGGTGGCGGCGAGGGCGTCCAGCGCCTCCGTCCGCACCTTGGAGGGGCCCGCGCCGAAACGTCCGTCGGCGGGCTTGATGTCAGAGGGAATCTGGATCTCAGCCACGGGGGGAGGTTATCGGGTGGGGGAAACCTGGGCGAAACCTCGTCCGTCGGGTGAGACGGTGTCTCAAGAGGTGGCAGAAGGGCGGGTGGCTGACGGATGGACGTCATGACGGAGCTGGAGGCCGGGCTTCGCGGGGCCGTCCGGGGCGAGGTGCGTTTCGACGCCGGCTCGCGCGCTGTGTTCACCATGGACGCGTCCAACTACCGGCGGGTCCCGCTGGGGGTCGTCGCCCCCCGGGACACCGACGACGTGAGCGCGGTCCTCGCGGTGTGCCGGGCCCACGGCGTGCCGGTCGTCGCGCGCGGCGGCGGCACGTCGATCGCCGGGCAGGCCACCGGTACGGGCGTGGTGCTGGACTTCACCCGGCACATGAACCGGGTGCTCGCCCTGGACCCGCGGGAGCGCACCGCCGTCGTCCAGCCCGGGCTGGTCCTCGACCGGCTCCAGGAGGCCGCCGCCCCGCACGGGCTGCGCTTCGGGCCCGACCCGGCGACGCACAGCCGCTGCACCCTCGGCGGGATGATCGGCAACAACTCCTGCGGCGCGCACTCGGTGGCCTGGGGGACGACCGCGGACAGTGTGCGCGAGCTGGAGGTCGTCACCGCGCGCGGGCGGCGGCTGCGGCTCGGGCAGGGCTGGTCCGGGGCGCCCGACGGGCTGCGGGAGCTGGTGGAGGGGGACCTCGCGCGGCTGCGGACCGGCTTCCCCGAGCTGCCCCGCCGGATCTCCGGGTACGCGCTCGACGCGCTGCTGCCCGAGAAGGGCGCCGATGTGGCCCGCTCCTTCTGCGGCTCGGAGGGCACGCTCGGCGTGCTCACGGAGGCGGTCGTACGCCTCGTCGAGGCCCCACGCGCGCGTGCGCTCGCCGTGCTCGGGTACGGCGACGAGAGCGCCGCCGCCGAGGCCGCGGCCGCACTGCTGCCCCACCGGCCGCTGACCGTGGAGGGGATGGCGGCCGACCTGGTCCCGTCACCGGCGGGGCTGCCCCGCGGGGGCGCCTGGCTGTTCGTGGAGACCGGCGGCGCGTCGCCGGGCGAGGCACGCGCGCGTGCGGAGACGATCGTGCGGGCGGCCTCGGACACCGTCGGCTCCCTGGTGGTCACGGACCCGGCCGCCCAGCGCGCCCTGTGGCGCGTCCGGGAGGACGCCAGCGGCACGGCGACCCGGATGCCCGACGGCTCCGAGGCCTGGCCCGGCTGGGAGGACTGCGCGGTGCCGCCCGCCCGGCTCGGCGCCTACCTGCGGGACTTCCGGGCGCTGCTCGCCGCGCACGGGCTGCGCGGGACGCCGTACGGCCATTTCGGCGACGGCTGCATCCACGTCCGGATCGACTTCGATCTGCTCACCGCGCCGGGCGTGGCGCGCTTCCGCCGCTTCTCCGGGGAACTCGCCGACCTGGTCGTCGCCCACGGCGGCTCCCTCTCAGGGGAGCACGGCGACGGGCAGGCGCGCGCCGAGCTGCTGCCGCGGATGTACGGCCCCGAGCTGATCGCGCTGTTCGAGCGGGCGAAGGGCGTGTGGGACCCCGACGACCTCCTCAACCCCGGCATGCTGGTCCGCCCCGCGCCCCTGGACTCCGGGCTGCGCTTCGCCGTGCTGCCCCGTGAACCGCTGCCGGTCGTCTTCGGCTACCCGTCCGACGGCGGCGACTTCCGGGCCGCCGTACGCCGTTGTGTGGGCGTCGCCAAGTGCCGTACGACGACGGCGACCGGGCCGGCCGTGATGTGCCCCTCGTTCCGGGTGACGGGGGAGGAGGCGCACTCCACGCGCGGGCGGGCCCGGCTGCTGCACGAGATGCTCGCCGGTGAGGTGGTGACCGACGGCTGGCGGTCGGCGGAGGTCCGCGACGCCCTGGACCTGTGCCTGTCCTGCAAGGGCTGCCGCTCCGACTGCCCGGTCGGGGTCGACATGGCCACCTACAAGGCGGAGTTCCTGCACCACCACTACGCGGGCCGGCGCCGCCCCGCCGCCCACTACGCGCTGGGCCGGCTGCCGCAGTGGCTGCGCTGGGTGTCCCGCACGCGCGCGAGCCGGCTCGTGAACGTCCTCGCGCGCGTGCGGCCCCTGGCGTGGGCGGCGAAACGGGTGGCCGGGATCGCGCCGCAGCGGGCGATCCCGCCGCTGGCCCCGCAGACGTTCACCCGGTGGTGGGGGCGGCTCCTGGTGGCACGGGCGCGGACGGGGGAGGGGCGGCCGTCGCCGCGGCCCGGCGCGCCCCGACCTGCGGTCGTGCTGTGGCCGGACACCTTCACCGAGCACCTCTCGCCGTCGGTGGGCAGGGCGGCCGTACGGGTGCTGGAGGCGGCGGGGCTGGACGTGCTCACCCCGCCCACCCGGCGGTGGCGGAAGGCGGCGGTCGGCGACGGGGTCTCGAAGGTCCTCAACCCGCTCACGGCGGAGCGCGGGCGGGTGTGCTGCGGGCTGACGTACGTCTCGACGGGCCAGCTGGACCGGGCGCGGGGGGTCATGCGGCGCACCCTAGACCTGCTGGAGCAGCTCCTGGCGGAGGAGGAGCCGGGGCAGGCGCCCTTCGTCGTCCTGGAGCCCAGCTGCGCCGCCGCGCTGCGGACGGACCTCCCGGAGCTGCTGGCCGACGACCCGCGCGCCCGGCGTCTCGCGGCGCGGGTGGTGACCTTCGCGGAGGCGCTGGAGCGGTACGCGCCCGGCTGGTCGCCGCCCCGGCTGGACCGGCCGGTCGTCGGCCAGACCCACTGCCATCAGCACGCGGTGCTCGGCGACGCCCCCGACCGGCGGCTGCGCGAGGCCGCCGGACTCACCGGCGAACTCAGCGGCGGCTGCTGCGGACTGGCGGGCGACTTCGGCTTCGAGAAGGGCCACTTCGAGGTGTCGGCGGCCTGCGCGGAGGAGCAGCTGCTGCCCGCTGTACGGCAGTCCCCGCCGGGCACGGTCGTCCTCGCCGACGGCTACTCCTGCCGCACCCAGCTCGACCAGCTGGCCGGGGTGCGGGCCCGGCACCTGGCTGAGGTGCTGGCGGACGCGCTCGACGACGCGTGACGATCCACCCGAGGCACGGGAACCGCCGCCGGAACGTCTCACGGCGCGAGACAGAGGCTTAAGCGGTTTACGCACCTGTCCAGGTTCACTACTGTGGACTGGACAGTCCAGCCGGATGAACACAGCCGGATGAACACAAGAGCCCTTGGACCGCCCGTGACCGCCCCCTCGGAAACCTCCCTCGCCACCCCCGCCCCGGCCGGCGCGCCCGGCGCACCCGGTTCCCCCGGACGCTTCGGTTCCCTCGGTCCGGTCGGTCTCGTCCTCGCCGGGGGCATCTCCGTGCAGTTCGGCGGCGCGCTGGCGGTGACGCTGATGCCGAGGGCGGGTGCGCTCGGGGTCGTGGCGCTGCGGCTGGCGGTCGCGGCGGTGGTCCTGCTCGTCGTCTGCCGTCCCCGGCTGCGCGGCCACTCGCGCGGCGACTGGGGGACGGTCGTCGTCTTCGGCGTCACCATGGCCGCGATGAACGGCCTCTTCTACCAGGCCGTCGACCGAATCCCGCTGGGCCCGGCGGTGACCCTGGAGGTCCTCGGCCCGCTCGCCCTCTCCGTCCTCGCCTCCCGCCGCGCCCTCAACCTGGTCTGGGCCGGGCTCGCCCTGGCGGGGGTCTTCCTGCTCGGCGGCGGGGGCTTCGCCGGCCTCGACCCGGCGGGCGTCGCGTTCGCCCTGGGGGCGGGCGCGATGTGGGCGGCGTACATCGTGTTCAGCGCCCGCACGGGCCGCCGCTTCCCCCAGGCCGACGGACTGGCCCTGGCGATGGCGGTGGGCGCGCTGCTCTTCCTCCCGCTGGGCATCGCGGAGTCCGGGGCGAGACTCGCGGACCCCGTGACGTTCGGCCTGGGCGCGGCGGTCGCGCTGCTGTCCTCCGTGCTGCCGTACACCCTGGAACTCCTGGCCCTGCGCCGGCTGCCCGCCTCCACCTTCGCCGTCCTGATGAGCCTGGAACCGGCCGTCGCCGCCACGGCCGGCCTCCTCGTCCTCGGCCAGTCCCTGTCCCTGCCCGAGACGGCCGCGATCGCCCTGGTGGTCGCCGCGAGCATGGGCGCGGTACGCACCCAGGTGGGCCGGGGGAAGGCGCCGGTGCCGGAGGCCTGAGGGAGTCTGTGGTGCGGCCTGTGGGCGTCTGTCGTGCGGGCCGAGGGGGTCCGCGCTGCGGCCTGAGGACGCCTGTCGTGCGGCCCGAGGGTGCCCGTTGCGCGGCCCGAGGGGGTCCGTGCTGCGGCGTGAGGACGTCTGTCGTACGGCCCGAGGGTGCCCGTTGCGCGGCCCGAGGGAGTCCGTGCTGCGGCCTGAGGACGCCCGTTGCGCGGGCCGAGGGAGTCCGTGCTGCGGCGTGAGGACGTCTGCCGTGCGGCCCGAGGGTGCCCGTTGCGCGGCCCGAGGGGGTCCGTGCTGCGGCGTGAGGACGTCTGTCGTGCGGCCCTGCGACGCCTGCCGTGCGGCCTGAGGACGTCTGTCGTGCGGCCCTGCGACGCCTGCCGTGCGGCCCCGAGGGAGTCCGTCGTGCGGCCCTGCGACGCCTGCCGTGCGGCCCCGAGGGAGTCCGTCGTGCGGCCCCGTGACTGCCTGCCGTGCGGCCCGAAGGTGCCCGTCGCGCGGCCCGAGGACGTCCGTCGCGCGACCCGAGCGCGCCCATCGCGCCGTCGGCAAATTAAATGCAAGCATGCTTGCTTGTTTCTGGGGGCCCTGCCATGCTCCCCCCATGGCCGACCCCACGCCCGTCATCGACGACCTGTGTGCCGAAAGCGACGAACTCGATCTGATCGTCGCCGAGTTGGAGCCGGAGCAGTGGACGCTTCCGACCCCCGCCCCCGGCTGGACCGTCGCCCATCAGATCGCCCACCTCGCCTGGACCGACCACTCCTCGCTGCTTGCCGTGACCGACCAGCGGGCCTTCTCGCGTGAGGTCGAGGCCGCCCTGACCGCGCCCGGGGACTTCGTCGACAACGGTGCGGAGGAGGGCGCCCGCAAGCCGCCCGGACAGCTCCTCGCGGACTGGCGGACCGGCCGCGCGGCCCTCGCCGACGCCCTGCGCGCCGCCCCCGAGGGCGCCCGCTTCCCCTGGTACGGGCCGCCCATGTCGACCGCGTCCATGGCCACCGCCCGCCTGATGGAGACCTGGGCGCACGGCCTGGACGTCGCCGAAGCCCTCGGTGCCGTCCGCGCCCCGAGCGACCGCCTGCGGCACATCGTCCGCCTCGGCGTCCGCACCCGCGACTACGCGTTCGGCGTGCACGGGCTGACCCCGCCCTTCGAGGACTTCCGCATCGAACTCACCGCCCCCTCCGGCGAGTCGTGGACGTACGGCCCGGACGACGCCACCGACCGCGTCAGCGGCCCCGCCCTGGACTTCTGCCTCCTCGTCACCCGGCGCGCCCACCGCGCCGACCTCGCCCTGCGCGCCGAGGGCGAGGACGCCGACCGCTGGCTCGACATCGCCCAGGCCTTCGCGGGCCCGCCCGGCAAGGGACGCGCCCCGCGAGGGGAATCCGCGTGACGCCCCCGCCGCCGTCACCCCCCGCGCCCCCGCCACCCCTGCGCATCGGCAACTTCTCCGGCTTCTACGGCGACCGCGCCGACGCCCTGCACGAGATGCTCACCGGCGGCGCGCTCGACGTCCTCACCGGCGACTACCTCGCCGAACTGACCATGCTCATCCTCGGCCGCGACCGGCTGAAGGACCCCTCCGCCGGTTACGCCCGCACCTTCCTGCGCCAGCTGGAGCAGTGCCTCGGACTCGCCCGGGAGCGGGGCGTGCGGATCGTCACCAACGCCGGCGGCCTGAACCCGGCCGGACTCGCCGACGCCGTACGCGAACTGGCCGGCCGGGTCGGCGTCCCCGTACGCGTCGCGCACGTCGAGGGCGACGACCTCGGCGACCGGTTCCCCGGCTCCCTCACCGCCCACGCCTACCTCGGCGGCTTCGGCATCGCGGCCTGTCTGCGCGAGGGCGCGGACATCGTCGTCACCGGACGGGTGACGGACGCGGCCCTGGTCACCGGGCCCGCCGCCGCCCACTTCGGCTGGACGCCGCACGACCACGACCGGCTCGCCGGCGCGGTCGTCGCCGGACACGTCCTGGAGTGCGGGACCCAGGCCACCGGCGGCAACTACGCCTTCTTCCGGGAGGCGGACGTACGCCGGCCCGGCTTCCCGCTCGCCGAGCTGCACGCCGACGGCAGCAGCGTCATCACCAAGCACCCCGGCACCGGCGGACTCGTCGACGTCGGCACGGTCACCGCGCAGCTGCTGTACGAGACGACCGGCGCCCGGTACGCCGGACCGGACGTCACCGCCCGTCTCGACACGGTACGGCTCACCCGGGACGGCCCCGACCGCGTCCGGATCGACGGCGTACGCGGCGAGGCCCCGCCGCCCACCCTCAAGGTCGGCCGCAGCCGGCTCGGCGGCTTCCGCAACGAGGTCGTCTTCGTCCTCACCGGCCTCGACGTCGAGGCCAAGGCGGACCTGGTGCGCGAGCAGCTGGCCGGCGCCCTGACGAAGGCCGCCGACGTCCGCTGGGAACTCGTCCGCACCGACCGCCCCGACGCCGGGACCGAGGAGACCGCGAGCGCCCTGCTGCGGCTCGTCGTCCGCGACCCCGACCAGGCCGCCGTGGGCCGGGCCCTGAGCGGTGCCGCCGTGGAACTGGCCCTCGGGAGCTACCCCGGCTTCCACGTCCTCGCCCCACCCGGCAAGGGCGCCCCCTACGGGGTCTTCGAGGCCGCGTACGTCCCCCGGGACGAGGTCGCGCACACCGCCGTCCTCGACGACGGACGCCGGATCCCCGTCCTCCCGGCCGGCGACACCCTCGTACTCGACGAGGTGAGCGCACCGGAGCTGCCCGAACCCCTGCCGCCCGGCCCCGTCCGCAGAGCCCCCCTCGGCCTCGTCGCCGGGGCCCGCAGCGGGGACAAGGGCGGGGACGCCAACGTCGGGGTGTGGGTCCGCACCGACGAGGCCTGGCGCTGGCTCGCCCACACCCTGACCGTCGACCGGTTCCGCGCACTCCTCCCGGAGACGGCGGAGCTGAAGGTCACCCGGCATGTGCTCCCGCGGCTGCGCGCCCTGAACTTCGTCGTCGAGGGCGTCCTGGGCGCCGGGGTCGCCGCACAGCACCGCTTCGATCCGCAGGCCAAGGCGCTCGGCGAATGGCTCCGCTCCCGTCATCTGGACCTCCCGGAGGCATTTCTGTGACCGTCCTGCCGTCGGCGCTGGACACGACCGGCCCCGACCACCGCGCCCACCGCGAGGCCATGCTCGCCAAACTGGCCGACCTGGACGCCGAACACGCCAAGGCCCTCGCGGGCGGCGGCCCGAAGTACGTCGAACGGCACCGCGCCCGCGGCAAGCTCCTCGCCCGCGAACGCATCGAACTGCTCCTCGACCCCGACACCCCGTTCCTGGAGCTGTCCCCGCTCGCCGCCTGGGGCAGCGACTACACCGTCGGCGCCTCCCTGGTCACCGGCATCGGGGTCGTCGAGGGCGTCGAGTGCCTGATCACCGCCAACGACCCCACCGTGCGCGGCGGTGCCAGCAACCCCTGGTCGCTGAAGAAGGCCCTGCGCGCCAACGACATCGCCCTCGCCAACCGGCTGCCCTTCATCAGTCTCGTGGAGTCCGGCGGCGCCGACCTGCCCTCCCAGAAGGAGATCTTCATCCCCGGGGGCGCCCTCTTCCGCGACCTCACCCGGCTCTCCGCCGCCGGCATCCCCACCGTCGCCGTCGTCTTCGGCAACTCCACGGCCGGCGGCGCCTACATCCCCGGCCTGTCCGACCACGTGATCATGGTCAGGGAGCGGGCGAAGGTCTTCCTCGGCGGACCGCCGCTGGTGAAGATGGCCACCGGCGAGGAGAGCGACGACGAGTCGCTGGGCGGCGCCGAGATGCACGCGCGCGTGTCCGGTCTCGCCGACCACTTCGCCGTCGACGAACGCGACGCGCTGCGCCAGGCCCGCCGGGTCGTCGCCCGCCTCAACCACCGCAAGGCCTACCCCGACCCGGGCCCGGCCGAGCCGCCCCGCTACGACCCCGAGGAACTGCTCGGCATCGTCCCGGGCGACCTCAAGACCCCCTTCGACCCGCGCGAGGTGATCGCCCGGATCGTCGACGGCTCCGACTTCGACGAGTTCAAGCCCCTGTACGGGACCAGCCTGACCACCGGCTGGGCCGCGCTGCACGGCTACCCGGTCGGCATCCTCGCCAACGCCCAGGGCGTCCTGTTCAGCGCCGAGTCCCAGAAGGCCGCCCAGTTCATCCAGCTCGCCAACCAGCGGGACATCCCGCTGCTGTTCCTGCACAACACCACCGGCTACATGGTCGGCAGGGAGTACGAGCAGGGCGGCATCGTCAAGCACGGCTCGATGATGATCAACGCGGTGAGCAACAGCCGCGTCCCGCACCTGTCCGTCCTCCTGGGCGCCTCCTACGGCGCCGGCCACTACGGCATGTGCGGCCGCGCCTACGACCCCCGTTTCCTGTTCGCCTGGCCCAGCGCCAAATCCGCCGTCATGGGCCCGCAGCAGCTCGCCGGCGTCCTGTCCATCGTCGCCCGCCAGTCGGCCGTCGCGAAGGGACAGCCCTACGACGAGGACGCCGACGCCGCCCTGCGCGCCCTGGTGGAGCAGCAGATCGAGTCCGAGTCGCTGCCGATGTTCCTGTCCGGGCGGCTCTACGACGACGGCGTCATCGACCCGCGCGACACCCGCACGGTCCTCGGCCTGTGCCTGTCGGCCATCCACACGGCGCCCTACGCGGGCGCGCGCGGTGGCTTCGGCGTCTTCCGGATGTGAGGCCCATGATTACTTCTGTCCTGATCGCGAACCGCGGCGAGATCGCCTGCCGTATCGTCCGCACCTGCCGTGAGCTGGGCATCCGGACGGTCGCCGTGCACTCGGACGCCGACGACGACGCCCTCCACGCGCGCGTGGCCGACACGGCCGTACGCCTGCCGGGGGAGGCCCCCGCGGACACCTATCTGCGCGCCGACCTGATCGTGAAGGCGGCCGTCGCGGCCGGCGCCGACGCCGTGCACCCCGGCTACGGCTTCCTCTCCGAGAACGCCGACTTCGCGCGGGCCGTCCAGGACGCCGGGCTCGTCTGGATCGGCCCGCCGCCGGACGCCATCGAGGCCATGGCGTCCAAGACACGCGCGAAGCGGCTGATGGGGCTGGCGCCCCTGGAGGACGTGGCGGAGCCGGACCTGCCGGTGCTGGTGAAGGCGGCCGCGGGCGGCGGCGGGCGCGGCATGCGCGTCGTACGCCGCCTGGAGGATCTGCCCGGCGCCCTGGAGACCGCCCGCGCGGAGGCCGCCAACGCCTTCGGCGACGGCGAGGTGTTCATCGAGCCCTACGTCGAGAACGGCCGTCACGTCGAGGTCCAGATCCTCGCCGACACCCATGGCACGGTGTGGGCGCTCGGCACCCGCGACTGCTCCCTCCAGCGCCGCCACCAGAAAGTGATCGAGGAGGCGCCGGCGCCCGGACTGCCCGCGGACCTGGAAGACGAACTGCGCGCGCTGGCGGTACGGGCGGCGCGCGCCGTCTCCTACACCGGCGCGGGCACGGTCGAGTTCCTGGTCGAGGGCGGCCGCGCGCACTTCCTGGAGATGAACACCCGCCTCCAGGTCGAACACCCCGTCACGGAGGCCGTCTTCGGCCTCGACCTCGTCGCCGAACAGATCCGCGTCGCGGAGGGCGCCGCCCTCGCCCCCGAACCGCCCCGCGCGCGGGGCCACGCGGTCGAGGCCCGCCTCTACGCCGAGGACCCCGCGACCGACTGGACCCCGCAGACCGGCACCCTGCACCGGCTGACCGTCCCGGACGCCGTCCGCCTCGACACCGGCTACACCGACGGCGACGGGATCGGCGTCCACTACGACCCGATGCTCGCGAAGATCGTCGCCCACGCCCCCACGCGCGCGGAGGCGATCCGCACACTGGCGGGCGCCCTGGAGCGCACCGTCCTCCACGGCCCGCCCACCAACCGCGACCTGCTGATCCGCTCCCTGCGGCACGAGGAGTTCACCTCGGCCCGGATGACGACGGCCTTCTACGACCGCCATCTGCCCAGCCTGACCGCGCCGGCGGTGGACCCCCTCGCCCCGCTGGCGGCGGCGCTGGCCGAGGCGCGGACCCGCTCCCGCTTCGGCGGCTGGCGCAACCTGCCGTCCCAGCGCCAGACGAAGCGGTACGCGAGGGCCGGCGAGGAGATCGAGGTGGCCTACGCGCACGACCGGTCCGGCCTCACGGCCGAGGGCGTCCGGGTCGTGCACGCCGACCCGTCCCTGGTCGTCCTGGAGGCGGACGGCGTGCGCCACCGCTACGACATCGCCCGCTACGGCGACCAGGTCCACGTCAACACCACGACGCTGACGGCCCTGCCGCGCTTCCCGGTCCCGCAGGCCCAGCACGCCCGCGGCTCCCTCCTGGCCCCGATGCCGGGCACGGTCGTCAAGCTCGCGCCCGGTCTCATCACCGGATCGAGTGTCGAAGCGGGCGAACCGCTGGTGTGGCTCGAAGCGATGAAGATGCAACACGTCATCTCCGCCCCGACGACGGGAACGGTGACGGCGGTCCAGGTGACGGAGGGACAGCAGGTGCAGGTCGGCACCCTGCTGGCGGTGGTGCAGGAGCAGGACGGCTAGGGGCGCGGGGAACCGCGCGACCGGCCGCATACGACCCGCAGTCAAAGGAGCCACAGTGACGACCCTGATCGAATCCGACGAGCACAAGGCACTGCGCGCAGCGGTCGCCTCCTTCGCCAAGGCCCACCCGCACGACTCCCGGACCCTCTGGCAGGACGCGGCCAAACTCGGCTACATCGGCGTCAACCTCCCCGAGGCCTACGGCGGAGGCGGCGGCGGGATCACCGAACTCTCCCTCGTCCTCGAAGAGATGGGCACCGCCGGCAACCCCCTCCTGATGATGATCGTCTCCCCGGCGATCTGCGGCACGGTCATCGCCCGTTTCGGCACGCAGGCGCAGAAACAGCAGTGGCTCCCCGCCCTCGCGGACGGCAGCCGCCTCATGGCGTTCGGCATCACCGAACCCGACGCCGGCTCCAACAGCCACCGCATCACCACCACCGCCCGCCGCGACGGCACCGACTGGCTGCTCACCGGCCGCAAGGTCTTCGTCTCCGGCGTCGACATCGCCGACGCCACCCTGATCGTCGGCCGCACGGAGGACGCCCGCACCGGCAACCTCAAACCCTGCCTGTTCATCGTCCCGCGCGACGCCCCCGGCTTCACCCACCGCAGGATCGACATGGAACTGCACAGCGTGGAGAAGCAGTTCGAGCTCGTCCTGGACGACGTCCGGCTCCCCGCCGACGCCCTCGTCGGCGACGAGGACGCCGGTCTCCTCCAGCTCTTCGCCGGCCTCAACCCGGAGCGGATCATGACGGCCGCCTTCGCGATCGGCATGGGCCGCCACGCCCTCGCCAAGGCCGTCGCGTACGCCCGCGACCGCACGGTCTGGAAGACCCCCATCGGCGCCCACCAGGCCATCGCCCACCCCCTCGCCCAGGCCCACATCGAACTCGAACTGGCCCGCCTGATGACGCAGAAGGCCGCCCACCTCTACGACGCGGGTGACGACGCCGGCGCGGGCGAGGCCGCCAACATGGCCAAATACGCGGCGGGGGAAGCCTGCGTGCGCGCCGTAGACCAGGCAGTGCAGACCCTCGGAGGGAACGGCCTCACCACGGAGTTCGGCATCGCCAGACTGATCACGGCCTCCCGCGTGGCCCGTATCGCTCCGGTGAGCCGGGAGATGATTCTCAACTACGTCTCCCACCAGACCCTGGGCCTGCCCAAGTCGTACTGAACCGTCTGGCCGAACCGTCTTGGAGGAACCGTGTTCCGCAGCGCGTACGCAGACGTCCCGCCCGTAGACCTCCCCATCCACGACGCCGTCCTGGGCCGCGCCGCCGCCTTCGGGGAGCAGCCCGCGCTGATCGACGGCACGGACGGCACCACCCTCACCTACGAGCAGGTGGACCGGTTCCACCGGCGCGTCGCCGCCGCCCTCGCGGAGGCCGGGGTCCGCAAGGGCGACGTCCTGGCCCTGCACAGCCCCAACACCGTCGCCTTCCCCCTCGCCTTCTACGGCGCCACCCGCGCGGGCGCCTCCGTCACCACCGTGCACCCGCTCGCCACGGCCGAGGAGTTCGCCAAACAGCTCGGCGACTCCCGGGCCCGCTGGATCGTCACCGTCTCCCCGTTCCTGGAGACCGCCCGGCGCGCCGCCGAACTCGCCGGCGGCGTCCGGGAGATCTTCGTCTGCGACAGCGCGCCCGGACACCGCTCCTTGATCGACATGCTCGCCTCCGCCGCCCCCGAGCCGCAGATCGACATCGATCCCGTCGAGGACGTGGCCGCCCTGCCGTACTCCTCGGGGACCACCGGCACCCCCAAGGGCGTCATGCTCACCCACCGGCAGATCGCCACCAACCTCGCCCAGCTCGAACCCCTGATCACCGCGGGCCCCGGCGACCGCATCCTCGCCGTCCTGCCCTTCTTCCACATCTACGGCCTCACCGCCCTGATGAACGCCCCCCTCCGGCAGGGCGCCACGGTCGTCGTCCTGCCCCGCTTCGACCTGGAGACCTTCCTCGCCGCCATCCAGACCCACCGCATCACCGGCCTGTACGTCGCCCCGCCGATCGTCCTCGCCCTCGCCCAACACCCCGCGGTCGCCCAGTACGACCTGTCGTCCCTGCGGTACGTCATCAGCGCCGCCGCCCCCCTGGACGCGGGCCTCGCCGCCGCCTGCTCCGACCGCCTGGGCCTGCCGCCCGTCGGCCAGGCCTACGGCATGACGGAACTGTCCCCCGGCACCCATGTCGTCCCCCTCGACGCCATGCGCGAGGCCCCCGCCGGAACCGTCGGCCGACTCGTCGCCGGCACCGAGATGCGCATCGTCTCCCTCGACGACCCCGCCAAGGACCTCGGCCCCGGCGAGGACGGCGAGATCCTCATCCGCGGCCCCCAGGTCATGAAGGGCTACCTCGGCCGCCCCGACGCCACCGCCGCGATGATCGACGCCGACGGCTGGCTGCACACCGGCGACATCGGCCGCGTCGACGAGGACGGCTGGCTCTTCGTCATCGACCGCGTCAAGGAACTCATCAAGTACAAGGGCTTCCAGGTGGCCCCCGCCGAACTCGAGGCCCTCCTGCTCACCCATCCCGCCGTCGCCGACGCCGCCGTCATCGGCGTCTACAACGACGAGGGCACCGAGGTCCCGCACGCCTTCGTGGTCCGCCGGCCCACCTCCCCCGACCTCTCCGAAGGAGAGATCGCCATGTACGTCGCCGAGCGCGTCGCCCCCTACAAACGCGTCCGGCACGTCACCTTCATCGACGCCGTCCCGCGCGCGGTCTCCGGGAAGATCCTCCGCCGGCAGCTCAGGGAGACACCATGACCCTCGTCGCCCGTACCCGCGCCCGCGGCATCGAGACCCTCACCCTCGACGCCCCCGCCACCCGCAACGCCCTCTCCGCCGCCCTCGTCGGCGAACTCACCGACGCGCTCGGCGACTGCGCCGGGGCCGGTGACGTCCGCGCCGTCGTCCTCACCCACACCGGCACCGCCTTCAGCGCCGGAGCCGACCTGCGCGACCCGCCCGCCCCCGACGCCTTCGTGGCCCTCCTCCGGCAGATCGTCGAGCTGCCGCGGCCCGTCGTCGCCCGGGTCACCGGCCATGTCCGGGCCGGCGGCCTCGGCCTCCTCGCCGCCTGCGACATCACCGCCGCCGCCACCCCGGCCACCTTCGCCTTCACCGAGGTGCGCATCGGCGTCGCACCCGCCGTCATCTCCCTCCCCCTGCTGCCCCGCACCGACCCCCGCGCCCTCACCCGCTACTACCTCACCGGCGAACGCTTCGACGCCCCCGAGGCCGCCCGCATCGGCCTGCTCACCGCCACCGGCGACGACGTCGACGCCGTCCTCGCCCCCGTGCTCGACGGACTGCGCAGATCCGCCCCCCAGGCCCTCGCCGAGACGAAAGCGCTGCTCACGGCTAAGGTGCTGGAGATATTCGACCGGGACGCCGGGCACCTCACGGCGCTCTCGGCCCGGCTGTTCTCCTCCGCGCCCGCCCGCGAGGGCATGACGGCCTTCCTCGAACGACGGGATCCCGCATGGGTGCTGTGACCGCGGCCGGGCGGCCCTCCGGCGACCGCCCCTCCGGCGACCGCCCCTCCGGCGACCGCCCCTCCGGCGACCGGCCGTCCGGCGACCGGGTCCCCAAGCAGGACCGCAGCCGGGCCACCCGGCAGCGACTCCTCGAAGCCGCCGTCGCCTGCCTCGCCGAACACGGCTGGGCCGGCTCCACGGTCGCCGTCGTCGCCGAACGCGCGGGTGTCTCCCGTGGCGCCGCCCAGCACCACTTCCCCACCCGCGAGGACCTGTTCACCGCGGCCGTCGAGTACGTCGCCGAGGAACGCTGCCTGGCCCTGCGCGCCCTGTTCCCCGACGGCGGCGCCGACCGCCGCGCGGTCCTGACCGCCCTCGTCGACGTCTACACCGGCCCCCTCTTCCGCGCCGCCCTCCACCTCTGGGTCGCCGCCTCCAACGAGGAACAGCTCGGCCCCCGCGTCACCGAACTGGAGGGCCGCGTCGGCCGCGAGACCCACCGCGTCGCCCTCGAACTCCTCGGCGCGGACGAATCCGTCCCCGGCGTCCGCGAGACCGTCCAGGGCCTCCTCGACATGGCCCGGGGCCTCGGTCTCGCCAACCTCCTCACCGACGACACCGGCCGCCGCGAGCGCGTGGTGGCCCAGTGGGCGGTGCTGCTGGACGGGCTGCTGGAAGGAGGGCGGGACGAGGGGCGGGACGGACGCCGGGACGGGGCGCGGGTCCAGGGGCGGGACTGACGGGCGACCGTTTCCAGGTGATCGTCGATGAGGACAGCGCGCCCCCGCTCAGGGAGCGAGCCGCTCCACCGACCAGCCGCCGTCCGCCCGGGCCACGTACCGCAGCCGGTCGTGCAGCCGGTTCTCCCGGCCCTGCCAGAACTCCACCGACTCCGGCACCACCCGGAAACCGCCCCAGTGCGGCGGCACCGGCACCTGCTCACCCTCCGGATACCGCGCCAGCAGCTCGGCGTAGGACGCGTCCAGCTCGGCCCGGCCGGCGATCACCGACGACTGACCGCTCGCCCACGCCCCGAGCTGCGAACCGTGCGGACGGCTCCGGAAGTACGCCGCGGTCTCGTCCCGCCCCGTCCGCCGGGCCACGCCCCGCACGATGACCTGCCGTGCCATCGGATGCCACGGGAAGAGCAACGACACATACGGGTTCTCGGCGAGATCACGCGCCTTGCGGGACTCGTAGTTCGTATAGAAGACGAACCCCTGTTCGTCGAACTGCTTCAGCAGCACCGTCCGGGAACCGGGCCGCCCCTCCGCGTCCGCCGTGGACACGATCATGGCGTTCGGCTCGAACAGGTGCGCCTCCACGGCCGCGTCCTTGAACCAGCGCGCGAACTGCTCCACCGGCGTCGCCGCCAGCTCCGCCTCGTCCAGCCCATCCGCCCGGTACTGCTTGCGCATGGCGGCGGGATCGGGAACGGGCCCTGAATAGACGGAGTCACGATCGGTCACGTGGCCATCCTGCCGTATGGAACACCCTGACGGACCGGGTGGCACTGAGTGCCGCACCACTCCCCAAAGGTGGCACTCGGAGTTATGGTGCAGATGCCACGACGAGAGCCGTACCGGCGCAGTGGCCACCCGCGCCACAACCCGCCGCACACCTCACGAGGAGCCGCCTGATGTCCGACTTCGTACCCGGGCTCGAAGGAGTCGTCGCGTTCGAGACGGAGATCGCCGAACCGGACAAGGAGGGCGGCGCCCTGCGATACCGGGGCGTCGACATCGAGGATCTGGTCGGCCACGTCTCGTTCGGCAACGTCTGGGGCCTCCTCGTCGACGGCGCCTTCAACCCCGGTCTGCCGCCCGCCGAGCCCTTCCCCATCCCCGTCCACTCCGGCGACATCCGCGTCGACGTCCAGTCCGCCCTCGCCATGCTCGCCCCCGTCTGGGGCCTCAAACCGCTGCTCGACATCGATGCCGAGCAGGCCCGCGAGGACCTCGCCCGCGCCGCCGTCATGGCCCTGTCCTACGTAGCCCAGTCCGCCCGCGGCCAGGGCCGCCCCATGGTCCCGCAGAGCGAGATCGACAAGGCCCACTCCATCGTCGAACGCTTCATGATCCGCTGGCGCGGCGAACCCGACCCCAAGCACGTCAAGGCCGTCGACGCCTACTGGACGAGCGCGGCCGAGCACGGCATGAACGCCTCCACCTTCACCGCCCGCGTCATCGCCTCCACCGGCGCCGACGTGGCCGCCGCCCTCTCCGGAGCCGTGGGCGCCATGTCCGGCCCCCTGCACGGCGGCGCCCCCTCCCGCGTCCTGCACATGATCGAGGAGATCGAACGCACCGGCGACGCCGAGGCCTACGTCAAGCGCGCCCTCGACCGGGGCGAACGCCTCATGGGCTTCGGCCACCGCGTCTACCGCGCCGAGGACCCCCGCGCCCGCGTCCTGCGCCGCACCGCCCGCGAACTCGGCGCCCCCCGCTTCGAGATCGCCGAAGCCCTGGAGAAAGCCGCCCTCGCCGAACTCCACGCCCGCCGCCCGGACCGCGTCCTGGCGACGAACGTCGAGTTCTGGGCGGCCATCATCCTCGACTTCGCCGAGGTCCCCGCGCACATGTTCACCTCGATGTTCACCTGCGCCCGCACCGCCGGCTGGTCGGCCCACATCCTCGAACAGAAGCGCACCGGCCGCCTGGTCCGCCCCTCCGCCCGCTACACCGGCCCCGGCACCCGCGGCCCCCAGGAGATCGAGGGCTACGAGGACATCGCGCACTGAGCCGAGGCAGGCCCGCTCACGCGGGGCTGAGCAGCCCCGCGTGATGCCGCTCCGCCACCAGCGGATGCGCCCGCAGCTTGCCCTTCAGCTCGTTGAACCCGTACTCCGCGAACAGCGGGTTGCCCGGATCGTCCGTCACCCCCGGAGCGGCGGCGGCGTACGGGAAGACCAGCGGCTCCACCCGGGCGTCCAGCCGCGGGTTGTAGAAGAACGGCACGGAGAACCGCTCCACGGCGTCGCGCGGCGAGACCACCCGGTGGTTGGTGGCGACGAGGTACCCGTTGGTCGCCACCTCCAGCAGCTCCCCGAGATTCACGACGAACGCCCCCTCCACCGGCGGCACGTCATGGAACAGCCCGTCCTCCCGCTGCACCTGGAGCCCGCCGACCTGGTCCTGGAGCAGCAGCGTCAGGAACCCGTAGTCCTTGTGGGCCCCCACCCCCTGGCCGGCCCCGTCCCCCGCGCTCCCCGGATACCGCACCAGCTTCAGATGCGGATGCGCGTGCTCCCCGAAGACCGCGTCGTAGAACCCGGGCTCGGCCCCGATCGACGCGAGCAGCTCCCGCAGCAGCCGCTGGGCGACCCCGCTGAGCCGGTCGATCCACGCCAGCGCGGCCTCCCGCAGCTCGGGCAGCCCGCCCGGCCACTGGTTGGGCCCCTGGAGCCACCAGTACGAGGGCTCACCGGGCCCCGGCACCCGGGCCGGCCGCTCCGCCCCGATGTCCAGCTGGTCCCGCCAGTCCTGGCGTCCCCCGGTCCGCTCGTCACCGGTGCGCGTGTAGCCGCGGAAGTGCGGCGAGTTCACGTTGTCGAGGGCGAGCCGGTCGGCCTCGGGCAGCCGGAAGAAGGCCCGCATGGCCCCCACCAGCCGCTCGGTCTCCTCCGTGCTCACCCCGTGCCCGACGAGCTGGAAGAAACCCACGTCGTGGGCGGCGCTGTGCAGCTGCGCATGGAGCAGCGCACGCGCCTGGGGGCCGCGGTCGGCGGCCGACAGATCGATGAGGGGGAGCTGGTCGTACGACGGTGCCGTCGCGATGTGCGTCATGGAATGCGTCCGCGGGTGTACGGGGCACGGGCGGCCGCCGAGGGTGGGGCGGAGCCCAGCTGCCGAAAGGGAGAGAAGCAGAAGGGGGCCGGGTCAGGCGGAGCGCCGACAGCCCATGCTCGTGACGCGGACGAAGTCCACGTGGCGGCGTCGAACGAGCGAAAGCATGGTCCCCAGCGTACTGCCTGCGAAAGTTTCCCGAAACGCCCGGGCGGCCCTCGAAAACGAGGCCGCCACCCGCAGACGACCCGCGAGTCTGGTCCTCCCAGAGGGAGGGGCCGGCCGGACGTACCGGCGACTCGCGGGTCGGGTGACTGCTGGGATTGGGCCGGCTGCACGCGCATCCGCGCACGGGTCCGGCACCGCACTGAGTGGTGACGGGCGCTAGCCCGCAGCCACCTCCGACGTCCGGTGTGCATACATGCTCCGGATCACCTCCCTTCTTCGGTTCTCACACCCTAAGGACCTGTTTCCCCGCGCTCAAGTGTTTTCTGAGAGGTCGGCTGAGATGCCTCGGGTTGCCCGCTGTAGCCGTACCCGTCCCCCCGCTGCAGGAGCGTGAGGTTTCAGTGGGAGACGTTGATCCGCCCCACCGGTGTGGTGAGGCTGTGCTGTCCCCTGGCGCGCACCGAGATACGACCGGTCCAGGTGCCCTTCCATTTGCCGGAGGACAGGACGGCGCGTATCAGGTCGCCGGTGACGTATCCGAAGTGCTGTTCGGCACGTGAGCGCAACAGGCGGGGGAAGCCATATCGGTCCGGGTGGTCCTGGCATAGGAGCCGCGACCGGTGGCCTTGGCGACGAGGACATGGCTGGGGAATCGCACGATCCTGCCGTCCGCGGCGTGGGCATTCCGGGCGGAAGTGGGCGTTGACCGTCGGGTTCCTGGGAACGCGTTGACGCGCGCGTGAGGGCGCGGTTCGCTGGTGGGGTGAATGATCTTCGGGTCGAGGTGGTCGACGGCGAGGCCGCGCTGGAGCAGTGGCGGTACGTCCACAACGTGATCGTGCCGCCGGCCGCGCTGTCGTCGGCCGAGGTGCGCCAGCGGGCGGGGCGCAACCGGCTGGAGAACGCGTACGTCGGCGAGGTGCTGGTCGGCTGCTCCACGGTGCGGCCGCCGGCCGCGGACGGGGCGGTGACCGTCATCGTGCGCGTGCTGCCCGAGTTCCGTCGGCGGGGGTACGGGGCGGCGCTCTACGATCATGTTCTCGGACAGGCGCGGGCGCTCGGCGCCGGTGCGGTCGAGACGTGTGTGTCGGCCGTCAACGAGGACGGGCTGCGCTTCGCACGCGCGCGTGGCTTCACCGAGGTGGAGCGCTATGTGCTGGACGGAGGGACGGCGGAATGGGTCGACCTGAGGCTGACGCCCGTTCCGGTGTGACGGTGGCGACGGCGGCCGTACAACGATTCCCCTGCAATCTTGCGGGAACCATATGTGGGCTGCGTCACGTTCGAGTTGAATGAGGGCACGTGAGCGAACCTGCAGGGGGGTCCAGGTGAGTGCTTCCCGGCGTAAGGGGACCACCGACGAACTGGGGCCGGACGAGCCCGAGCGGTCGGAGAACCCGGGCGGCCCCGTCGGCCCGGACGGCGCGGATCTCCTCGCCGCGCTCCTCGACGGGATGGACGCGGCACTGTGCGCCTTCGACGCGGACGGCGTCGTCACCCACTGGAACCGCGAGGCGGAGCGCATCCTCGGCTGGAGCGCGGCGGAGGCCGTGGGCCGGAAGGGCTTCGCCGGGTGGGCGGTGCGCGAGGCGGACGCCGAGGAGGTCGAGACGCGGCTGATGTCGGCGATGCACGCGGCGGGCCGCCAGGTGCACGAGTTCGCGCTGCTGACGAAGGACGGGGGCCGGGTGCTCGTCCGCACCCAGTCGGCCGCCGTGCCCGGGCCGGACGGCAAGCCGGCCGGGCTGTACTGCGCCTTCAGCGAGGTGCACGCGCAGATCGATCTGGAGCGGTCCATCGCGCTGAGCGAGGCGCTGTTCGACGACGCGTCCTGGGGCGTGGTCCTCGTGGACGCGGATCTGCGGCCCGCCGTGGTCAACGCGCATGCCGCCCGCGCGCTCGGCACGGGGCGCACGGCGGTGCTGGGCCGTCCGCTGGGCGAGCTGCTGACCCAGGGTGTGGAGGAGCTGGAGAACGCGCTGACGCATGTCCTCGCGGAGGGCGCCCCGCCCGCCCCGGCGGAGGTGTGGGTGGGGGTGCGCACCCCGGAGGGGGAGCGGCGGCGCTGCTGGCGGAGCGGGTTCCTGCGGCTGGCCTCGCCGCTGGCGGAGGAGCCGGTGCCGCTCGGTGTGGGCTGGCTGTTCCAGGACGTGACGGAGGCCAAGCAGGGGGAGCAGGAGGCGTCGCTGCTGCGGTTCCGTACGAACCAGTTGCACCGGGCGGCGCGGGCGGCGGCCGAGTGCGAGGACCCGGCGGAGGCGGCCACGGTCCATCTCGACTTCGCGCTCGCGGGGTTCGCCGACCATGCGCTGGTCGACCGGGTCGCGGGCGGTGCGGCGGCGGAGGCGGAGCCGGCGGGGGTGCCGCTGCGGCTGGTGCGGGTCGCGGCCACGCCGTCGGGCGGTCCGGGCCCGAGCGCGCTGACCGGTTACGCGGGGCTGCCGGTCCGGTATCCGGAGGGGCATCCGGCGCTCCAGTGCGTGGCGCGGGCCGGTTCGGTGCGGGCGGGTGCGGGGAGCGCGGCGGCGGAGGAGGCGCGGGAGTGGGCGCGGGTGCGGCAGTGGCCGCAGGACACGGTGCACGCGTTGTGCGCGGTGCTGCGCAGCCGGGGGCGCACGCTGGGGGTGGTGACGTTTCTGCGGGGCGCGGGCCGCACCTCCTTCGAGCGGTCCGACGCGACGTACGCCGAGGACGTCGCGGTGCGGATAGCGGCGGCGCTGGACCTGGCGGACCTCACGGACCCGGCGGGGTCCGGCGCGGGCGACTGACCTGCGGGTTCAGCGCTGGTAGAAGATCCGGTCGCCGTACTCGTCCAGGACGCGCCGGTTCCAGTCGTGGCCGCCGTCGACGTTGCCGGAGCGCAGCAGCGGGGGGTCGATGCCGCGGTCGGCGAGGGAGCCGGCCGCGCTGGCCATGACGGCCTGGAGGAGGGCCGAGGTGACGACGGTGGAGGCGGGGGCGAAGGGGGCCGGGACGCCGTCCAGGGTGAGGACGGCGTCGCCGACGGGGATCTTCGAGTCGAGTACGACGTCGCAGTGGTCCTTGAGGAAGGTGCCGGTGGGGTTGCGGGGGGTGGTCGCGGAGGCGTAGGCCACCGAGGTCACGCCGATGACCTTGACGCCGAGAGCGCGGGCCTGGGCGGCCATCTCGACGGGCAGGGCGTTGCGGCCGGAGAGCGAGATGATCACGAGGGCGTCGCCGGCGCGCAGCGGGGAGGTGCCGAGGACGGCGCTCGCGAGGCCGTCGACGCGTTCCAGGGCGGAGCCGAGGGTGGCGGGCATGACGTCGACGCCGACGACGCCGGGGACGGCGAGCAGGTTGACCAGGGCGAGGCCGCCGGCCCGGTAGACGAGGTCCTGGGCGGGGAGGGAGGAGTGGCCGGCGCCGAAGGCGAAGAGCCGGCCGCCGGCGGCGACGGTGTCGGCGAGGAGGGTGCCGACGGCCCGGACGGCGTCGGTCTCCTCGTCGCGGACCCGCTCCAGCAGGCCGATCGCGGCGTCGAGGAAGCGGGCGGCGAGCTCGTGGTCGCTGCGGTCGCTCATCCGAGGGGGCTCCTTCGCCGGCGGGGGTCCGTGTCGCGGATCACCGTGCGGTCTGGACCAGTGCGGTGTCAATACGGCCGACGGTGGCGCGGGGAGCCCCGTGCGGCTGTCCGGTTTCCCCGGCGTGGCACGGTTGTCAGTGGTATCCGGCAGAATTGATGCCAGGGCCAGCGCACGCGCCGCAGGGCCGTCGAGCCTTCGGCAGATCTCATCGAGGGGCACACGAATGTCCGGACTGATCGACACCACGGAGATGTATCTCCGCACCATCCTCGAGCTGGAGGAGGAGGGTGTGGTCCCCATGCGTGCCCGGATCGCCGAGCGCCTCGACCAGAGTGGGCCCACGGTGAGCCAGACGGTGGCGCGCATGGAGCGCGACGGTCTGGTCTCCGTGGCGAGCGACCGTCATCTGGAGCTGACGGACGAGGGGCGTCGGCTGGCCACGCGCGTGATGCGCAAGCACCGGCTCGCCGAGTGTCTGCTCGTCGATGTGATCGGCCTGGAGTGGGAGCAGGTCCACGCGGAGGCGTGTCGCTGGGAGCACGTGATGAGCGAGGCGGTGGAGCGGCGGGTGCTGGAGCTGCTGCGGCACCCCACCGAGTCGCCGTACGGCAATCCGATCCCGGGTCTGGAGGAGCTGGGGGAGAAGGACGGCGCCGACCCGTTCCTGGACGAGGGCATGGTCTCGCTGGCCGACCTCGACCCGGGTACGGAGGGCAAGACGGTCGTCGTCCGGCGTATCGGCGAGCCGATCCAGACGGACGCGCAGCTGATGTACACGCTGCGCCGGGCAGGTGTGCAGCCCGGTTCGGTGGTGAGTGTGACGGAGTCGCCGGGCGGGGTGCTGGTCGGCAGCGGTGGTGAGGCGGCCGAGCTGGAGGCGGACGTCGCGTCCCATGTGTTCGTGGCCAAGCCCTGAGCGGATGCCCGGCGTTCGCCCGGCGCTCGGTGAAATGCTGAGCGATGTTCAATTCCTGGTGCTCGTGGGGTAGTTGATGCGCCCCGGCGATGGTGTCGAATCGCAGATTCCCTGTGTCGAATGGCAGCGCGCGGACCGTTCGCGTGCCACGCTGTCGCGTGAGGCATATGACCTGAGGGGGGCGGGGAAGATGTGCCGCAGAGCAGTGGAGGGCCCCGGTGCCGTGTGGCACCGGGGCCTGTCCTCCCCTGTTTCGACCCGGAGCCCCGAGCTCTCAGGGTCGTTCCCCTCGGACCGTTTTCCCCGAGCGGTCCGCCTCCCGCTGAAGATCTCCCCCCGGCGGCGGCGATCATTCCTCGAGGGGGGTCACTCGAACGAGGGGTGTTGGTCGCGGAGCGTGCCCTTCTCGAAAGGGTATTCGATAGCCTGCGGGTGATCCGGCCTGTGGGTGATCGCGCCTGCGGGCGGTCGAGGGAAGAGCGAAGGCAGCACTAGGGCATCGGCAGCACAGCGGTACGACGGCTAGGGGGGTGCCAGGATCCATGGCGCGACGCATCGACGTGACCGGGACGGGCGGCGTACGTCTGGCGGCCTGGGAGTTCGGCGACCCTCCCAAGGCCGAGCAGCCCAGGAGCGGGACGGACGCCGTGATCCCGGCCCAGTCGACCGGCGGGCGGGAAGGCCGCGCCGCCGCGGCGCCCGCCACGGCGCCCGGCGCCGCGCCCGGAGCCGACCCCGAGCGCACCTCCGGGGTCCTGTTACTGCACGGGCTGATGGGCCGCGCCTCGCACTGGGCGTCCACCGCCCGCTGGCTCTCCGAGCGGCACCGCGCGGTCGCCCTCGACCAGCGCGGCCACGGCCAGAGCGAGAAGCCCCCCGAGGCCGCCTTCACCCGTGAGGCGTATGTCGAGGACGCGGAGGCCGCCCTGGAGCAGCTCGGCCTCACCCCGGCCGTCCTCATCGGCCACGCCATGGGGGCCCTCACCGCGTGGCAGCTCGCCGCGAAACGCCCCGACCTGGTGCGCGCCGTGGTCCTCTGCGACATGCGGGCCTCCGCGCTCGGCGCGGCCTCGCAGCGCGAGTGGGCCGACTGGTTCACGTCCTGGCCCCTGCCCTTCGCCACCCTCGCCGACGTCCGCAAGTGGTTCGGTGAGGACGACCCCTGGGTGGAGCGCCCCAACCCCTCTCGCGGCGAGTTCTACGCCGAGGTGATGCAGGAGTCCCCCGACGGCTGGCGCCCCGTCTTCGCCCCCGAGCAGATGCTGAAGTCCCGCGAGACCTGGGTCTACGACGCCCACTGGGAGGAGCTGGCCCAGGTGCGGTGCCCCGCGCTCGTCGTGCGCGGCCTGGACGGCGAGCTGGGCCGGGCCGAGGCCCAGGAGATGGTCCGGGTCCTCCCGCGCGGCGAGTACGCGGAGGTCGCCGACGCCGGCCACCTCGTCCACTACGACCAGCCCGAGGCCTGGCGGACGGCGATCGAGCCGTTCCTGGACGGCGTCCTGGCGCCTTGAGGGTGTCGCAGAGGCCTGTGCCCGCTCAGCCCTTGCTCACCGCCGCCAGGATCTCCGGCAGGCGGGCCGCCACCTGCGGGGCCGCCAGGCGCAGGCCCAGCACGGTGATCGCCGTCCCGTACAGCGCGCCGACCGGCAGCAGCACCCAGCTCCACAGCTCACCGTCCACGGTGACGTTCAGCCAGATGGTCCCCGCGATGACCGGGGCGCACAGCAGGGCGGCGGCGACCATCCCGCCGAAGATGGAGATCCAGGCCAGCCCGGTCTGCCCGGGGGCCACGTTCTTGTAGCCCTCCTGGGGGATCGAGTAGGGGAAGCGGGCCGACGTCCAGGCGCCGGTCGTGAGCATCGCGCCCAGCAGGGCCAGCGACAGCCCCAGCACCTCCGGCAGCCTCGGCCACTGTCCGAGGAGCGCCGTCGTCACCACGGTCACCAGCGTCGCGTACGGCAGGGTGATCACCAGCAGCGCGAGGGCACGGCCGCGCAGTTCGACGTAGGCGTCCCGGGGCGAGGACACCGTCAGCGCGACCATCCAGAACGCCGAGGTGTCCTGCCCGAACTGGTTGTACATCTGGATGCCGAGCATCCCGGCCGCGAAACAGGCGAAGTAGATCGAACCGGTGCCCTGCACCGCGTTGAACACGGGCACGATCAGCCCGATCGCCAGCGAGGTCACCCAGGCCGCCTTCGTCTTCGGATCGCGCCACACATAGCGCAGGCTGCGCTCCATGACGGTCCCGGTACGGCCGCCCGGCAGCAGTCGGACCCACCCGCTCCCTCCGCGCCGGTCCCGCGCGTCCGCCTCGGCGGCACCCAGCGTGGAACCGTCCGGCGCGGTCATCAGCCGCTCCAGACTCCGCGCCCACACGGCCACGAGCCCCGCCAGCACCGCCGCACCGACCGCGAGCTGCCCCGCGGCGAGGCCGTACGCCCCCTCGCTCACCGAGTCGACCGCGCCGACCGCCGAGGCCGGCGGCAGCCACCGCACCACCTCCGCCGCGGGATCGAGCTGCCCCAGCCCGGCCGTGCCCAGCCGTTGTGCCGCGAAGTTGACGCCCTGCGCGCCGACGGCGATCACCAGCCCGCTGAGCACCGCCAGGTCCCGCCCGCGGCGGCTGGTCAGCAGCCGCACGTTGGCGGCGGCGACGGCCCGCGCGAGCGCCACGCACACCAGCAGCGCCAGGACGACCGCGACGACCGAGACGACGTAGGCCGCGGGGCCGTGCGCCACCGCGACCACCGCGCCGATGAGCATCAGCACGGTGAACAGCGGCCCGATCCCCACCAGCGAGGCCGCCAGCAGCGCCCGGACCAGCGGCCGGGTCCGCAGCGGAAGCAGCACCAGCCGCGTCGGGTCCAGCGTCTCGTCCCCGCCGGGGAAGAACAGCGGCATCACCGCCCACCCCAGCCCCAGCAACCCCACCAGCAGCACCACCAGGGCATCGGCGTGCGCGTGCCCCCGCAGCGCGATCAGGCCGAGCAGCTGGAGCACCGCGAACACCAGCACGACCACGGCGGACACCACGTACGCGGCCCGCCGCCCACCGGACTGCCGCAGCCCGCCCCGCAGCAGCGACAGCTTCAGCCGTACGACGGTGGCGGTCAGCGCGGTCATCGGGCGGCCCCGCCGCCCAGCCAGTCGAGATCCGCCCCGCCGGGCCGCCCCTCGGCGCCGACCAGTTCCAGGAACGCCCGCTGCAACGAGGGGGCCGCCCCGCGGACCTCCTCCAGCGTCCCGTGCGCCCGGATCCGCCCCGCCGCCATCACCGCCACCCAGTCGCAGAGGGACTCGACGAGTTCCATCACATGCGAGGAGAAGACGACGGTGGCCCCGGAGGCGGTGTACCGCTCCAGCACCCCGCGGATGGTCTGCGCGGACACCGGGTCGACCCCCTCGAACGGCTCGTCGAGGAAGAGCACCTCGGGATTGTGCAGCAGCGCCGTCGCGAGCCCGATTTTCTTCCGCATCCCCGTCGAGTAGTCGACGACCAGTTTGTGCTGGGCCCCCGCGAGATCGAGGACGTCGAGCAACTGCGTGGCCCGCCGGTCGACTTCGGCCCCGGGCAGCCCGCGCAGCCGTCCGCTGTACCCGAGCAGTTCACGCCCCGACAGCCGCTCGAACAGCCGCAGCCCCTCCGGCAGCACCCCGATCCGTGCCTTCACCGCCACGGGATCCCGCCACACGTCCCGCCCGCCCACCTCGACGACTCCCTGGTCGGGCCGCAACAGCCCGGTCACCATGGAGAGCGTGGTCGTCTTCCCCGCCCCGTTGGGTCCGACGAGCCCGATGAACTTCCCGGCGGGCAGATCGAGATCGATCCCGGCAACCGCGACCTGCTGCCCGAACCGCTTCCACAGCCCACGAACGCGCACGGCAGACGTCATGCCCGAAGCCTACGTTCAGGCACGTCGCTTTTGCGGCGGAGGAACGATTACCGATCCCGCCCGCACGCGTAGGCCAGCGGAGAGATCAACTCCTCCGCGTCCGGCAGCCACCGGTTCGCGGCGGTCGGCCGGCAGGCCCACTGCACCGCGCCCCGGGACCCGAAGCGCGTGGGCGGCGCGGCCACGTACGTGCCCTCGCCCAACGTCACCAGATCCAGCGACCCGAGGGACCAGCCCAGCTTGCGCACCAGGTCCGGCACCTTCGCGGACGCCCCCGGCAGCACGAAGAACTGCATCCGCCGGTCCGGCGTCAACGTCACCGGCCCCAGCGTCAGTTGCATCCGCTCCATCCGCGCCAGCGCGAGGAACCCTGCCGTCTCCGGCACGGAGATCGCGTCGAACGTACGCCCGGTGGGGAGCAGGATCGAGGCGGTCGGCTGCTTCTGCCACATCCGGCGCGCGACGGTCGCACTGCCCGTCGCCTGCGTCACCCAGTCGGGGCCCGTGGGATGCGCCCCGGGCGCCGCGCACGCGGTGTCGCCGCAGGAGCAGCGCTGCAAACCGCCGACGGCTTCCAGCCAGGTGCCGGGGAAGACGTCCCAATGACGTTCCTCGGCGTAGCGAACAGCGGTCTCGAGCAGCGATTCCCCGCGCTGCTTCGGGATTTGAGTGGCGTCGGCGCCCGCGATGGTCTCTTCCACGATGAGGACAACTCTAGCGGTCACCGCGGGTTACGCACGACCACTGTGCGCGGGGAGGGAGCACCGATTCCGCGTCCGGGGCGCATGGGTGCATCCCGGGGGCGCGCGGAAGGAACGGGCGCGGGAACGGGTAGGCACCGACGGGGGCGGACTTCCGCCGATATCCCGGCACTTCTCGTGCAATCAGCACATGCCTCGCATTTTCGCTGTTTCCATGGGGCATTGATCTTCTCGGCCGGAACTTTTCGGTGCGGAACTCCACAGGGGGTAGTGCCAATGGCCGCAAGGCCTCTCGTCGCCCGGCAGCCGAACGAACGGCTGCAGGCGCTCATCCAGGAGGCGGGGTGCTCGAACGCCGGGCTCGCCCGCCGGGTCAACATGTGCGGGGCCGAGCACGGTCTCGACCTGCGCTACGACAAGACGTCGGTGGCCCGCTGGCTGCGCGGACAGCAGCCGCGCGGGCGCGCCCCGGCGATCATCGCCGAGGCCCTGGGCCGCAAGCTCGGCCGTACGGTCACGATCGACGAGATCGGCATGGCCAACGGCAAGAACCTCGCGTCGGGCGTGGGTCTCCAGTTCTCGCCGACGGTGCTGGGGGCCATCGAGCAGGTCTGCGAGCTGTGGCGCAGCGACGTGGGCCGGCGCGACTTCCTCTCCGGTTCGTCCGTCGCCGCCTCGGCGCTGGTCGAGCCCAGCCGCGACTGGCTGATCTCGTCGCCCGACGCCCAGGTGGCGCGGTCGGCGGGACCGCGGGTGGGCCTGTCCGACGTGGCGGCCGTCAAGGCGATGACGCAGGCCCTGGTCGACCTGGACCACCAGTACGGCAGCGGGCATGTCCGCCCGGTGGTCGTGCACTACCTCAACAGCGTCGTCTCGGGGCTGCTGGCCGGCTCCTACCGGGAGGCGGTGGGCCGCGAACTCTTCGCCGCGGTGGCCCGGTTGACGGAACTCGCCGGGTACATGGCCGTCGACACCGGCCAACCGGGGCTGGCCCAGCGGTACTACATCCAGTCCCTGCGGCTCGCGCAGGCGGCGGGCGACCGCGGCTACGGCGGGTACGTCCTCGCCGCGTCGATGAGCCACCTCGCCGCCCAGCTCGGGAACCCGCGGGAGATCGCCCAGTTGGCGCGCGCGGCCCAGGAGGGGGCGCGTGGGCGGGTCACCCCGCGCGCGGAGTCGATGTTCCTCGCGGCGGAGGCCCGGGGGCACGCGCTGATGGGCGACGTCCGGTCCGCCCAGCTCGCCTCGGGGCGGGCGGTGTCGGCGCTGGAGGGTGCCGAGCCGTCCGCGGGCGACGACCCGGCGTGGATCGCGCACTTCGACGAGGCCTATCTGGCGGACGAGTTGGCGCACTGCCACCGCGACCTCGGGCAGGCGGAGGCGGCGGCGCGGTGCGCCGAGCAGTCGCTGGCCGGGCATCCGGAGAGCCGGGCCCGCCGCCGGGCCATCGGGTACGTCCTCCTCGCCACCGCGCAGGTGCAGCAGCGTCAGGTCGAGCAGGCGTGCAGCACCGGTCTGAAGGCGGTGGAACTCCTGGAGACCCTGCGCTCCAACCGGGGCGCGGAGTACCTGGAGGACCTCCAGCAGCGGCTGGAGCCGTACCGGGAGGAGCCGGTGGTCAGGGAGTTCGGGGCGCGGCTGGAGCTCCAGGCCGCGGCGTGAACGGACGGGGCGCCGTCGCGTGAACGTCCGGGAAACGCACAGGTCCCGTACGGGATGTGCCGGACGCGGCGCACGGCGCTCCGGATCTGTAACGGACGTCACTGGGAGGCAGATCACGTCCTGAGCTGCGTGGCACGGGGTTCCGGGGACCCGGTAGCGTGAGCCGACGATTCCGACAGTCCCCCGTTCGTAGGAGTCCCGGTGACGCAGAGTGGACAGGGCGAGGAGCCCTCGGCGCGGCCCGCGCGCGAAGGCATCGTGCTGCCCTCCGACGGTGGTGAGCCCCTCATTCCGGGACTCACGGACGCCGGCGGACCGCAGTCGGGCCCCCGTCGGGGCGGACGGCCCGGTCCGTACGGGGCTCAGTCGTACGGGCAGCAGCCGCCCGCGCAGCCCCCGGCGGGCGGCGGGACCTGGGAGCAGCCGTGGGGCCCCGAGCAGCAGGTGCCGGCCGGGCAGCAGGAGCAGGGCTGGCCGCTGCCCCCGGACCAGCAGCAGCCGCAGCAGTGGGGCACCGCGCAGCCCGACCCGTGGGGCACGGGCCCGTTCCCGCCCGAGGGCGGCGCGCCGGGGCAGAGCTACGGCCAGAGCGCTCCGGCGGCGCCGCAGCCGTCGTACGACGGGAACCCGCAGGGTTTCACCGGCTACGACCAGCACCGCCAGACCCCGGCCGCCTACGGCCAGGCCCCGCAGGGGTCGGCCGCGCCGCCGGCGTACCCGCAGGGCGGGCCGGGGGCGCCGGTACCGCCGTACGCCGACGGCGCCGACGGGGCCACCCAGTACATACCGCCGGTTCCGTCGGGCCCGGTCGACGACGGCCGGACCCAGGTGCTGCCGCCCGTCCCCGCCGCCGGCCCCGTCCCGGGCGGCGACGAGGCAGCCACGCAGTACATCCCGCCGGTCCGGCCGGGCGCGCTGCCGCCCGAGAGCCCCGGCGGGGCGGCGCACTACCCGGGCGCCGCGCACTCCGACGCCGAGGCCACGCAGTACCTGCCGCCCGTGCCCGCCCAGGGCGGTCCGGCGGCGGGCGGGGGCGCACAGCCGCCCGCCGGGTTCGAGAACCTCTTCCGCGACGGACCGGGCGGCGGCGCGGGGGCCGGCGCCCCGGCCGGGGCCACCCAGCAGCTTCCGCGCATCACCGAGCCGGCGACCCCCGGCTACGGCGGTGGCCCGCAGGGCTACGGCGCCAGGCCCGCGGCGCGCGCCCCCCAGCCCACCTATGTGCCTCCCGTACGCCACGACGACCACGGTGACGAGCGGGGCCGCGGCGGCCGTACCGGCTCGCGCCTGCCGCTGATCGCGGCGGTCGGCGTCGCGATCGCCGTCGTCGGGATCGGCGCGGGCGCGCTGCTCGGCGGCGGAGGCGGCGACGACGACAAGGGCGACGCCGGCAAGCCCGTCGCCGCGTCGGCCTCGGCGGGCGAGCCGTCGGCCTCCGGGGACGACCCGGCCGAGCAGCAGGCGACCGCCCTGGACCAGCTGCTCGCGGACAGCGGCAGCAGCCGGGCCAGCGTGATCGCCGCGGTGGCGGACGTGAGGCGCTGCGACAACCTCGACCAGGCCGCCTCGGACCTGCGGGCCGCCGCCGGCCAGCGCAACGAGCTGGTCACCAAGCTGGCCGCGCTCGACGTCGACCAGCTGCCCGACCACGCCGCGCTGACCGGTGCCCTCACCAAGGCCTGGCAGGCCTCGGCGGCCGCCGACAACCACTACGCGGACTGGGCCGACGAGGTCGCCGGCAACCAGCGCAAGGCCTGCAAGAAGGGCGGCGCCCGCAGCACGAACGCCACCCAGCAGGGCAACCGGGAGAGCGGCACCGCGAGCGCGCAGAAGAACAAGGCCGCCCGGCTGTGGAACGCGATCGCCCGGAAGCACGGTCTGACGGAGCGCCAGCCCACCCAGCTCTGACCCGGGCCGGGCCGGGCCCTCAGCCGACGTCCGCGTCCTCCATGGTGCCGGTGACGTCGACGAAGCCCTTCCGCGAGGCCACCAGCAGGCCCTTGCGCACCTGCTGCACGGTCACCTCGGCGTTGGACAGCCGGGGGAACCCGACGGCGGCGAGCCGGCTGGTGAACTTCCAGCGCAGGGCGGGGGTGAGTCCGCCGGTGGTGAACGTCCGGCCGCTGTTGAGGGCGGAGCGGACGGAGTCGGCGCTCACCTCGTGGTCGCCCAGCGACTCCACGGCCTGCCGCAGCACGTTGTAGGCGATCCAGGTGGTCTGCACGCCGGTGTCGGAGGGGTCGATGCTGGTGTCGGAGAAGGCGGACTCGCTGATCACCTTCTTCATCCCGGCCCACCGCTTGTCGCTCTCCACCGGGTACCAGCCGGTGACGTACGCCCCCTCGTACGGGCCGGAGCCGCCGCCGCTGGCGTCGATGACGGTCTGGTCGACGCTGCCCAGCACGCTTCCGGTGTGCACCGCGGGATAGTCCGCGCGGCTGCGGCGGAAGGAGTCCATGAAGGTGCCGTTGCGGTCGCCCAGCGCGGGCACCACACAGCCCGTGCCGCCGGTCGCCGTACTACCGGACCCCGTGCCGCCGCTCGCCGTGCCGCTGCCCGCCGTGGCGCCGGTGGCCGTCCGCAGGGCCTTCTCGGCCTGCGTGGAGTACTCGGTGGCGTCCTCCGCCGCCCGCTGGTCCTCCGCCCTGTCGTGCCCGCCCGCCCGCAGACCGGCGTCCAGCATCGGCGCCAGCGCGTCGCCCGCGATGGTGTCGGGGCGCACGAGGGCCACGGGCCCCGCGCAGGAGTCGGCCAGCACCTTGCCGAGACCGGCGAGGAGGGCGGGCTGACCGCCGTTGACCGGGTAGGACAGAGGGCTGGTGAACTCGGAGTTCGTGACGCCGTAGCCGCCTATGTAGGGGATGCCGGCGCCCTCCAGGTGCGGGAAGAACGCATCGGAGTGCTGGCTGTAGGAGCCGACGACGGCGACCGCGTTCTCCTTGACCGCGCGCCGGGCACAGGCCGCCGCGGACACCGCGTCGTTGTGGTCGTTGCAGGTCAGCACGGTGAGCTTGTGGCCGTCGAGGCCGCCCTTGGAGTTGATCCAGCGGGCGTAGGCGCGGGCGAAGGCGGGCATGCCGGGCTTGTTCGTGGCGGCCGTTCCCACGGGCGCCCAGGTCATCACGACGATCGCGTCGTCCCCGGAACCCCCCGTGACTCCGGGGACGACCCCGCATCCGGCGGTCAGCGACGCCACGGCGGCCAGAGCGCCCGCCGCGCGGGCGGCCGGTCTGCCGTTTCCGGTAGTGCGGAGAAACCTGGGGAGGAAGGTACTTCGCGGGAAGGTGCGTCGCCTGCCGGTCATGACCACGCACGATTCCGTCACATCAATAACCTGGGAGTGACCCACGGTCAACGCGGGGTGACGCGAGAGTGAATTACCGGGGTCCGTGAGGACTCGGGGGTGCGAAAACGTACGATCGATGACCGTGCAAGGTTCGGAGAACTCTTCCCGTCGCGGCCGTCGCTCCTCCACCATGGGCGGCATGCCACTCAACGACATGCCGTGGTGGCGCTGGCGCAGCAATGTGCGCTCCGCGCTGCACATGCTCTCCGACCCGGTGTTCCAGCAGAACGTCTGGCTGGCCGGGGTGGACGGATACGGCGACGTCACCGACGCCGTCTACCGTCTGGTCGAGGACACCTGGCTGGACAACTGGTCCGCCGAGAAGTACGTCGGCACGATCTTCCGTGACCCGCAGGAGGCGGCGCTCGTCGACACCGCCGTGCTGCGCGTCCTGCGGATCATGCACCAGGTCGGCCCGGACGCGCCGGTCTCCACCTATGTCTCCCACCCCGGCTGGCCCGAGGCGGTGCAGGCGGCCCGGGACGCGCACCTGCGCCTGGCGGTGGCCGACGGCGAGGACCCGGACGCGCCGCCGCGCACCCTGGAAGTGCTGCGCATCATGACGAGGTCCGCGTAGCGGGACGGCCTCCGCCGTGCCGGGGTGGACGTGAGACCCTGTGCTGCATGAGTGAGCAGTCCGCCCGAGCCGCGGCGTCCCCCGCCGACCAGTACGTCCTCACCCTCTCCTGCCCCGACAAGCCGGGCATCGTGCACGCCGTGTCGAGCTATCTGTTCATGACCGGCTGCAACATCGAGGACAGTCAGCAGTTCGGCGACCACGACACGGGACTGTTCTTCATGCGGGTCCACTTCTCGGCCGACGCGCCGCAGACCGTGGACAAGCTGCGGGCGAGCTTCGCGGCGATCGGCGACTCCTTCCACATGGACTGGCAGATCAACCGGGCCGACGAGAAGATGCGCATCGTCCTGCTGGTCAGCAAGTTCGGCCACTGCCTGAACGACCTGCTCTTCCGCGCCAGGATCGGCGCGCTGCCGGTGGAGATCGCGGCGGTGGTGTCCAACCACACCGACTTCACCGAGCTGGTGGGCTCGTACGACATCCCCTTCCACCACATCCCGGTGACCAGGGAGACGAAGGCAGAGGCCGAGGCGAAGCTGCTGGAGATCGTGCGCGAGGAGAACGTCGAGCTGGTGGTCCTGGCCCGCTACATGCAGGTGCTCTCGGACGACCTGTGCAAGCAGCTCAGCGGCCGCATCATCAACATCCACCACTCCTTCCTGCCGAGCTTCAAGGGCGCGAAGCCGTACCACCAGGCGCACACGCGGGGCGTGAAGCTGATCGGGGCGACGGCGCACTATGTCACCGCCGATCTCGACGAGGGGCCGATCATCGAGCAGGAGGTCGAGCGGGTGGGGCACGACGCCACCCCCGACCAGCTGGTCGCGGTCGGCCGTGACGTGGAGTGCCAGGCGCTGGCGCGGGCCGTGAAGTGGCACGCGGAGCGCAGGATTCTGCTCAACGGGCACCGGACGGTGGTGTTCGCCTAGGGAGGCGGGGGTCTGTCTCGGCGGGTGCGGGTGCGGGTGCGGGTGCGGGTGCGTGGGGTTGTTCGCGCAGTTCCCCGCGCCCCTGATCCAGCGGGCGTGACTGTCCACGGGCGCGGGGAATCGCGCGACCAGCCACAGCGCACCCGCAGCCGCCCACGCACCGCAACCGCCCCTGTAACGACCCCTACATCCGGCTCAGCGACGCCGCGGCGAACAGCACGTCCCTGATCGCCCCCCGATCGCCCAGCTGCCCCGCCGCGGCCTCCTCCGGCGGTACGTGCCCCGCGGCCAGCCGGCAGAACTCCACGTCGTCCAGCGCCACGTGCGCCACCTCGTGCGCGGCGGAGCCCACCGCCGCGGGTGAGTCGAGGGGGATCAGCCACTCGCCCCCGCCGTCGCCCTCGATCTCCAGCCGCAGACTGCGACCGGGGCTGCCGGCGCTCACCAGGTGCCGGGCGCTCGGCGCGGGCGCGGCCAGCCCTGCGCGCCGGCGCCCAGCAGGGCCTTCAGCACGCGGTGCTCCAGCCGCGGCGGTTCCGCGACGACGAGCGCCTCCAGCGCGGGCAGCGGCAGTCCCGTGTCCTCGACGGAGGCGCGGGGGAACGGGATGCGGGGCGCACGGCGGGTGCCGTCGCCCTGGTCGCCCGGGTCCCCGCTCGGGTCGCCGCCGGTCGCGGTGTGGTCGTCCATGGAGCCGTCGTAGCCCTCGCTGCCGTCCGTGCCGTCCTTGCCGTCCTCGCTCTCGTCGTCGATGCCCTCGGATCCGTCCGCGTCGCTCACGCCGCACCCCCGTACTCGGGAGGGGCTCCGGAGGCCGGTGTGTCGTGGGCGGTGGAGAGCAGTTGCAGGCCGAGGCGGAGCCGGCGGCGGGCCTCGTCCTCGGTGACGCCGAGGTCGGCGGCGGTCTGGCGGTAGTCGCGGCGCTGGAAGTAGGCCAGTTCCAGGGCGGCGCGCAGGGGGGCGGGCATGGCCTGGACGATGTAGTCGGCGCGGGCGGCGACCGCGGCGTGCCGCACCTTGCGCTCCAGGTCCTCGGCGGTGCCGGGGCCGCCCTCGGCCAGCGCGGCGGTCTCGGTGGCGCGCAGCCGCTGCACGGCGAGCCGGTGGGTCAGCCCGGCGATCCAGGTGCGCAGGGGGCCCTGCTGGGGGTCGTAGGCGTCGGGGTGCTGCCAGACGTGGACGAAGACCTCGCGGGTGACGCGGTCGGCCGCGTGTTCGTCTCCGAGCACACGATGGGCGAGGCCGTGCACGAGTGAAGCGAACCGGTCGTAGAGCTCACCGAGGGCGGCCGCCTCACCGCGCGCGAGTCGCTGCTGCATCCTGCGGTCCCAGCGGGGCGGTGCGTCCTTCTTCGCCATGCGGCCCCCTCACCTGTGCCCGTGTCTTGGCCCAGCCTGCGTCCACCGTCACCTCGAATGTAGTCGGCACGTAGGACAACGCACGCCCCTTTGTTCCAATGTGCGCCCCTGATCGGCCGGGAAGTGGTATGAGCCCGCGTCTTCCCAGACCCATCATGACCAATCCGGATCAAGTGTGTTCTGTTTCGATCGTGTGCGAGCGATGTTGGGCTGAGGTGGATCGAACAAGACTGAATATGACGGAATCAAGCCGCTTTCGTCCTGTGCCTGTTTTTCGCCACGCGTTTCGGGGCAACGCCGCTGGGCAGCCGCGCTGCAAGGAAGCGTAGGGACCGCTTCCGTTTACGGCGAGGGAAAGGCGTGAGGGTGGCCTTCAAGGTGACCGGCGGCGAGCGGGGCGGGTGGGCCGTGCTCCATGTGTCGGGCGAGCTGGACCTGGTGACGTCACCGGTGCTGCGGCAGCGGGTGCACGACGAGGTGGCCGAGGGTCGTCACCGTCTCGTCCTGGACCTCTCCGACGTGTACTTCTGCGACTCCAGCGGCGTCGGCGTGCTCATCGCGGCCCGCAGACTCATCCGCTCCTGCCGCGGCGGGCTGCGGCTGATCCTGCCCGCGCGCGGGGCCCCGGAGGACTCCCACGTCAACCGTGTCCTGGGCGCGCTCGGCGTCCGGCGCCTCTTCGACATCTACGGCGACCTCGCGGAGGCCGTGGCCGAGGACGGCTCCGAACCGCTGACGGCCTGAGCCGCACCGCGGCAGGACGCGGGCCGTCCTGCGACAGGGCTGTCCTGCGACAGGGATGTCCCGAAATACACCCGGTCCGGGTACGGAGACCGCCCACCGGCTCCCACGGGGCCCGCGGCGTCGTACGCTCCCTGCCGGAAGGTTTCCCGCACCAGGACGCCAGGCGGCCGGAGGACAGCATGGTCAGCAGCGAGTACGAACGCAGGATCGCCGCCCGGTTCGCCACGTTCGACCAGGACGGCAACGGCTACATCGACCGCGAGGACTTCGGCGCGGCCGCCAAGGCGCTGCTGGTCGAGTTCGGCACGGCGGCCCGCTCCGACAAGGGCCAGGCGCTGTACGCGGGCGCGGAGGCCTTCTGGCAGGGCATGGCGGGCATCGCGGACCGCGACGGCGACCAGCGCATCACCCGGGACGAGTTCGTGGGCGGCGCCGTCAAGCGGCTGCACGACAACCCCGACCGGTTCGCCGAGATCGCCCGCCCCTTCCTGCACGCCGCCCTGGACCTCGCGGACGCCGACGGCGACGGCCTGGCCACGGTCGCCGACACCGCGCGCGTGCTGCACGCCCTGGGCGTCCACCAGGACCTCGCCCGCACGGTCGCCGCCGCCCTCGACACCGACGGCGACGACAGGGTCGGCGAGCGGGACGTCGTCCCCGCGGTGGCCCGCTACTTCACCGTCTCCGAGTAGCGCTCGCGCAGCTTGTACTTCAGGACCTTGCGGAGCGTGTCGTTGCGCGGCAGGGCGTCCACCACCTCCAGCTGCTCCGGCAGCTTGTGCACGGACAGTCCCGCCGCGCGCAGATACGACGTCAGCGCCTCCAGCGTCGGGTCCGCGGCCCCCGCCGCCCGCTCCACCACCGCGCACACCCGCTCCCCGCGCTCGGCGTCCGGCAGCCCGACCACCGCCACGTCCCCGACGTCCGGGCGGGCGGCCAGCAGGTCCTCGATCTCCTTGGCGGAGATGTTCTCCCCCTTGCGGATGATGACGTCCTTGAGCCGCCCGGTGAGCACCAGATGCCCGCTCGCGGTGAGCCGCCCGAGGTCCCCGGTGCGCAGGAACCCGTCCGCGTCGAAGGCCTCCGCCGTCTGCGCCGGGTCCAGGTAGCCGCGGCACACGGCCTCCCCGCGCAGCCGCACCTCCCCGTCCTCGGCGATGCGTATCTCCATCCCCTCCGGTGGCCGCCCCTCGGTCGTGGCGAGGTTCTCCTCGGTGTCGCCCGGCGCCCCCATGGTGATCATCGGGACCTCGGTCATGCCGTAGCCGTGGGTGAGCTGCACGCCCATCTCCCGGACGACCGCGTGGTACACCTCCGGGGGTTTCGGCGCCCCGCCCCCGGCGAGCAGCCGCAGCGAGGGGATCACCGGGACGCCCGGCTGCTTGCGCTGCTCGGCCAGGAACATCGAGTAGAACGCCGTCGACCCGCCCGCCACGGTCACCCCGTGCCGGCGGTACTCCTCGAGCGCGTCCGGCAGCGCGAACTGCTCGAACATCACCGCCGGGAAGCCGTACAGCAGCAGCATGACGGTGTAGTCGGGCCCCGCGATGTGTGCGTACGGGAAGGCCATCGAGCCCACGTCGTCGGCGGTCAGCTCCAGCGCGTGGGCGAGGCAGGAGCCGCCCGCGAGGAGGGAACGGTCGGTGTGCAGGACGCCCTTGGGGTCGGAGGTCGTACCGGAGGTCCAGTAGATCCAGCGGACCGAGGTGCCCTCGGAGGGCGGCGGGGGCAGCACGGCCGGGTCGCCCTCGGGCAGGTCGTCGTAGGCGTCGAACACGCCCTTCGCGCCGAGCCGCAGGGCCATCTCGCCGTGGTCGAAACCGCGCCAGACGCCCGGTACGGCGAAGAACTCCGCCCGTGACTCCCTGAGCGCGAAGCCGACCTCGCGGTCCCGGTAGAACGGGATGACGGGGCTCTGCACGGCGCCCAGGCGGGCCAGCGCGAAGGACAGCACGGCCGTCTCGATCCGGGTGGGCAGCTGCCAGGCGACGACCGTCCCCGGGCGCACGCCCATGCCGTACAGCCCGGCCGCGGTCCGTTCGGCACGCGCGCGCAGCTCGTCGAAGGTCAGGGTGCGGTCGCCCTGGAGGAGGACGGGCCGGTCGGGGGTGAGCTCGGCGCGGCGGGCGACCAGGTCCCACAGGGTGCGGGAGGAGCTCAGGGAGTGCGCGATGGCGTTCATGTCTGCCCCCAGCTTGGCTGACGACTCGTCAGGTGCCATGCTATCTGACGGGTCATCAGATAAGTACCGTCCGGCGGAGGGGAACCCATGGCCACCGAACTGCCCCGCATCATCAGCGTCGACGACCATGTGATCGAACCCGCGCACCTCTTCGCGACCTGGCTGCCGCAGAAGTACCGCGACCGAGGGCCGCAGCCCCTCACCGCCGGGATCGGCGAGCTGGCCTACGTCGCCGGGAAGTACCAGATCACCATGGACCCGGACGGCCAGCCCACCGACTGGTGGATCTACGAGGACCTGAAGTTCCCCTACAAGCGCAACATCGCCGCCGTCGGCTTCGACCGCGACGAGATGACCCTGGAGGGCATCACCCGCGAGGAGATGCGGCGCGGCTGCTGGGACCCGAAGGCCCGCCTGGAGGACATGGACCTCAACCACGTCGAGGCGTCCCTGTGCTTCCCCTCCTTCCCGCGCTTCTGCGGCCAGACCTTCGCCGAGGCGCACGACAAGGAGGTCGCGCACGCGTGCGTGCGGGCCTACAACGACTGGATGGTCGAGGAGTGGTGCGGCGACAGCGGCGGCCGCCTCATCCCGCTGTGCCTGATCCCCCTGTGGGACGTCGGCCTCGCGGTCGCGGAGATCCGGCGCAACGCCGCCCGCGGGGTGCGCGCGGTCACCTTCTCCGAGATCCCGACCCACCTGGGGCTGCCGTCCATCCACTCCGGGTACTGGGACCCGTTCTTCGCGGTCTGCGAGGAGACCGGGACGGTCGTCAACATGCACATCGGCTCGTCCTCGCAGATGCCGGCCGCCTCCCCCGACGCACCCCCCGCCGTCCAGGCCTCCCTGTCCTTCAACAACGCCATGGCCTCGATGATGGACTACCTGTTCAGCGGGGTGCTGGTGAAGTTCCCGGCGCTCAAACTGGCCTACTCGGAGGGCCAGATGGGCTGGATCCCGTACGCCCTGGAGCGCGCCGACGACGTCTGGGAGGAGCACCGGGCCTGGGGCGGTGTCAGGGACCTGATCCCCGAGCCGCCGTCCACGTACTACTACCGGCAGATGTACTGCTGCTTCTTCCGGGACAAGCACGGGGTGGCCTCTCTGGACGTCGTCGGCCGCGACAACGCCACCTTCGAGACCGACTACCCACACGTCGACTCCACCTTCCCGCACACCAGGGAGGTCGCCCTCGACCACGTCAAGGGCCTCGACGACGAGACGGTCTACAAGCTGATGCGGGGCAACGCGATCCGCATGCTGGACCTGGACCTCGACCAGTAATGGACCTGACGTACACGGCCGAGGAGGAGGACTTCCGCGCCCGGCTGCGGGAGTGGCTCGGCAAGGCCCTGCCCGCGCTCCCGCCGAAGCCGTCCCCGGACGACTGGCCCGGCCGCCGCCGCTACGACCTCGGCTGGCAGCGGACGCTGTACGACGCCGGGTACGCGCACGTGCACTGGGACGCCGACCCGACCACCCGGCTGATCTTCCTGGAGGAGACGGAGCGGGCCGGAGCCCCCTACGTGGGCGCCAACTTCGTCGGACTGCTGCACGCGGGGCCGACGATCGCCGCCGAGGGCACGGATGCCCAGCGCGCCCGCTGGCTGGAGCCGATCCTGCGCGGCGAGGAGGTCTGGTGCCAGGGCTTCAGCGAACCGGACGCCGGTTCCGACCTCGCGGCGCTGCGCACGCGCGCGTGGCGCGACGGCGACGACTACGTGGTGAGCGGGTCCAAGATCTGGACCTCGCACGCCGAGGTCGCCGACTGGTGCGAACTGCTCGTGCGCACGGATCCCACGGCGCCGAGACACCGGGGGATCACCTGGCTGGCGATGCCCATGGACGCCCCCGGGATCACCGTACGGCCGCTGCGGACGCTCGCCGGATCCGCCGAGTTCGCCGAGGTGTTCCTCGACGAGGTGCGGGTGCCCGCGGCCCACCGGGTCGGCGCCGAGAACGACGGCTGGCGGGTCACCATGGTGACGCTGTCCTTCGAGCGCGGCACGGCGTTCGTCGGCGAGGTCGTCGCCTGCCGGCGCGTCCTCGGCGAACTGGCCCGCGAGGCCCGCGCGAACGGCCGCTGGGACGACCCCGTGCTGCGGCGCAGGCTCGCCCTCCTGGAGGCCGAGTTCCGGGCGCTGTGGCGACTGACGCAGTGGAACGTGAGCGAGGCCTCGGCGGGCGGGGTGCCCGGCATCGGCGGTTCGGTCTTCAAACTGCGGTACTCGCACGCCCGTCAGGAGCTGTACGACGCCGCGGCCGACGTCCTCGGCGACGCGGCCCTCGATCTCGACCGGCCCTGGGTGCTCGACCGGCTCTCCTCGCTGTCGTACACCATCGCGGCCGGCACCTCGCAGATCCAGCGCAACATCGTGGCCGAACGGATCCTCGGACTGCCGAAAGGGCGGTGAGACTTCTCCGTGCGCTTCCGACTGACGGACGACCAGCGGGCGTTGGGGCAAGGGGTACGGGACCTGCTCGCCCGGCGCTTCGACCGGGACGCGCTGCGGGCGGCCGTGGAGCGGCCCGCACTCGACCGGGAGCTGTGGCGGGAGCTGGGCGCGGCCGGGTTTTTCGCGCTGCGGCTGCCCGAGACGGAGGGCGGGGTCGGACTCGGTCTCCCCGAGGCGGTGTTGGCCTTCGAGGAGGCGGGCCGGGCCCTCCTGCCCGGCCCCCTGGTCGCCACCCACCTCGCGGCGGGCCGGGTGCCCGGGGCGGCCGAGGGCGAGACCGTCGTGACGACCGCGGACACCGGCGGGCTGGTGGAGTGGCTGACCGAGGCGGACGTGGTGGACGGGGTGGACGGGGACGTCTCGGGGGCCGTGGCGCTGCGGTCGGTGGATCCGTTGACGCCCCTGCACCGGCTGCCGAGGCGGGCCGGGCGTACCGCGGCCGAACCCGTCGCCGTCCTCCTCACCGCCGCCGAGCAGCTCGGCACCGCCACGCGCGCGTGCGAGCTCGCCGTGCAACACGCGCGGACCCGCGAGCAGTTCGGGCAGCCGATCGGTGCCTTCCAGGCCGTCAAGCACCTCTGTGCGGACCTGCTGGTGCGGGTCGAGGTGGCCCGCGCGGCGGTCTACGCGGCCGCCGTCACCGCCGGCCCCGCCGACATCGCGGCCGCCCGGCTCCTCGCGGACGAGGCCGCCGTACGGGGCGCGCGGGAGTGTCTGCAGGTGTACGGCGGCATGGGGTTCACCTGGGAGGCGGATGTGCACCTGCTGCTGAAACGCGCCTGGGTGCGCACCCGGCGTGCGGGGGGTGGTACGGAGAGTGAGGAGCTGCTCGCCGGTGAACTGCTCGCCGGAGCGGGCCGCTAGCGCCGCTGCCTGCGCCGATGACCTGCGCGGGGCTCGGACTGCCGTACGGGTGTCGCGGATTGTGGCATCCCTGGTTCACGGAGCGTTGATATCGGGTTGTGTCCGATGCGTGACCCGTCACGGCCCGGAGTCGGCCGGACCCTCCGGTACCTTCTGTGGGATGCGAGTGGTTCCGAGCATGAGCCATGCCGGTGGTGCCCCTGGGGCGGTACCGAAACCGGCGGTGCGTGCCGCTGCTCGCAGGGCGGACGGGCTGGAGGCCCCCGCCTGTTCGACTCCCTGGCGCGGGCGTCGCACAGTATGCCGCACGGGTACTCCTTCGCGCTGGAATATGCCCGAAGCGCTTGTTGAGGTGACTGTACGTCAACCAAGCTGTCTCGTAAGGGATTCACGTTCCGTCACGCTGCCTCTGGCTGTTGTTCTGGCCATGCAGAAAATGGCTACGATCGTGGCCCCCGTCGTCATGGTGTCCACGCGATTCGCGTGGCTCGCGTGGCGCACGGCCATGTGTCCGCCGGTTCGGATGGTGTGAGCGGTGCAGGTGCTTCAAGTGCAACTGGAGATCCGGCCCGACCCCACGGAAGTGGGGCGCGCCCGGAGGTGGGCCCGTTCGCGTCTGGCCGGGTGCGGCATAGGGGACGACGAACCGCTCGCCGAGACGCTGGTCCTGCTTGTCTCCGAACTCGTCACCAACGCCGTGGTGCACACGGGCCGTCCGGCCGTCGTGCGGCTGTCGGTGCCGGGTGGCGAGCCGGGTGCGGTGGACGCGACGGCCACCGTCCGGCTGGAGGTCGTGGACACCAGCGACCGTGCTCCCGTGCCCCGTTGCGTGGGCGACGACGCCACCGGCGGCCGGGGCCTGGCCCTCGTCGACTGTCTCGCGGACCGCTGGGGCTGGAGCGTGGAGGGCGGCGGCAAGCGCATCTGGTGCGAGCTGGACCGCTGCGAGGGGCTCGCCGAGGGCGCGGTAGGGGGCGAGAACGCGGGCGAGCGCACCGCCCTGACGGACGGCCGGCAGGCCGTCACCCACCCGGAGCCGGTGTACCCGAAGCCTGCCGTGTACCCGAAGCCGACGGTCCGTCCGGAACCCGCCTACGAGGGGCGCGCCTTCGAGGCCGTGTGAGTCCCCGGTGCCGCTGTGGCGTGGCTGTGGCGACCGGGTGGTGCGGCGGGGGCGGCTGGCCCGGTGGGTCGGCCCGGTGGGTCGGTCGACGGGCGCATGGCCGCGAGAGGGCGGAGGCCTGCGGTGCACAGGCGCAGGAGGCGCTGTCGTCCTGATCGGGCGTGGCCCCGGTGCGCCCGGACGTGCTTCCGTGCGCGCCCGTTGCAAATGGGGCGTTAGTAACAAATCTCCGTCGTGGTGTTGACGTGAGGTGTCCGTTTGATCACGCTTGTGGTCAGCGATTCACCGCGAGGGGACGACGAGGGTCCGGGTGACACGGGCCCTTGCCGAGTGTGGGTCGCGATTCGGCGTCGAGTCCCTCAGGGCCGGAGGGGGAGCCGGGGAGGGTACGCCGAGTCGGATGGCGGCGCGCGGTGCCGTGCTCGGGGCGGGCAGCGGCGCGCCGCCATCGGACGACCGCCGCGTGGGTCGCCGGGCGTCTCAGAGGACGGCCACGGGCGCCACCGGTGTCCCCGTACCCCCGACGAACGGCTCCGGCATCGCCGACAGCAGGAACGCGTACCGGCCCTCTTGTCCACAGGCTGTGGACAACTCTTCGAGATTCCAGTTCTGGCCCTGGAGCATCCCCATCTCCACCAGGTCGAGCGCGTGCACCGGCAGCCACAGGTCCTCGATCTCGGGCGGGAAGATCTCGAACGTCATGGTGTCGTTGGCGACGGCCGCCACGTCGCGCGCGTGGAACCACTCCGGGGTACGCACCGACAGCCCCGGCGACGGGAACGCGTAACCGTGCTTGTCGCCCGCCAGATAGAGCTGCACCTGACCCGTCCGTACGAGCACGATGTCGCCGGCGCGCACGCGCGTACCCGCCAGTTCCTCCGCCGCCTCCAGGTCCTCCGGCGTCACCGCGTGCCCGCCCGCCAGCCGGTCCACGCCCCGCGCGCGTGCCACGTCCAGCAGCACCCCGCGCGAGACGACGTGCCGCGCCTTGTCGATCCCGCTGAACTCGGCGCCCGCGTGCGCGGTGATGCCGGACGCGGGGCGGCCGTTGTAGATCTTCCCCGAGTGCGAGACATGGGTCAGCGCGTCCCAGTGCGTGGCCGCCTGGAGGCCCATCGTCACGGCGTCGTCGCTGCACGCGACCGTGCCGGGGCCGAAGATCTCCTGGTTGATCTGCACCATGGTGTGCATCGGGTTGACGCGGCCCGGGATCATCCCGGTCTGCACCCCGTCCTCGCGCAAGGGGAGGGCCAGCGGCACCCGGCGCCCCGAACGGATCTCGGCGGCGGCGCCGCGCACCACCTCGTCGGTGATCAGGTTGAGGGTGCCGATCTCGTCGGCGGCTCCCCAGCGCCCCCAGTTGTTGACGCGCTTGGCGATGTCGTGGAACTCCTCCGGCAGTGCCATCCGGTGCCTCCCCGGGGCTTGTCCTCGCCCGTCGGGCGGGACATAAAATCTAACGGTCCGTCAGATACGGGTCTCGGGGGCATCTAACCGTCCGTCGGAGAACGCGGGAAGGGGCCGGGCGTGGGGAACTTCTTGGCCGGCAAGGTCGTCGCCGTCACAGGGGCGGGACGGGGCATCGGACGGGCGGTGGCGCTCGCGGCGGCCGCCGACGGTGCCCGGGTCGTCGTCAACGACTACGGGGTGGGCGTGGACGGGGCGTCGCCCACGAGCGAGGTCGCCGAGTCCGTCGTCAAGGAGATCGAGGCGGCGGGCGGCGAGGCCGTCGCGGTCGCCGACGACATCTCCACGATGGCGGGCGGACAGCGGGTGGTGGACACCGCCCTGGAGACGTACGGGCGGCTCGACGGGGTCGTCTGCGTCGCGGGGATCCTGCGGGAGCGGATGCTGTTCAACATGTCCGAGGAGGAGTGGGACCCGGTGGTCGCCACCCACCTCAAGGGCACCTTCACGGTCTTCCGGGCCGCCTCCGCCGTCATGCGGCGGCAGGGATCCGGCACACTGATCGGTTTCACCAGCGGCAACCACCAGGGCTCCGTCTCGCAGGCCAACTACAGCGCGGCGAAGGGCGGGATCATCTCGCTGGTGCGCAGCGCGGCGCTGGGCCTGCACAAGTACGGGGTGACCGCCAACGCGGTCGCGCCCGTCGCGCGGACGCGGATGTCGGCCGGGGTGCCGATGGAGCTCGCGGAGATCGGCGAGCCGGAGGATGTCGCCGCGATGGTGATTTTCCTTTTGTCGGACCGCTCGCGGGAGTTGGGGATAACCGGGCAGGTCTACACCGTCGCCGGTGCGAAGATCGCTGTGTGGGCGCAGCCGCGGGAGCTGCGGGCCGCGTATGCCGAGGGCGGTTCGTGGACGCCGGCGCGGATCGCGGAGGTGCTGCCGGGGTCGGTGGGGGTGGATCCGATGCCGATGCTGGAGCGGCTGGAGGAGATGCGGCGGGCCGCGGCCGAGGGGGCGCGGCCCAACGGGTGAGTTTTTCGGTCCGACCGGTGGGTGCGGGTGCGTCGTGGCTGGGCGCAGATCCCCGCGCCCCTCGGGACGGTGCAGTCGCCCTGCTCGATCGAGGAGGTGAACGTGGACTTCGGATTTTCACCTGCGGACGACGATTTCCGCGCCGAGGCGCGGGCCTGGCTCGCCGCGCACGTCGGCGGCGAACGGGATCGCCGCTCATGGGAACGCACGCTCGGAGCCGCCGGGTGGATCGGACTGGGCTGGAGGGAGGGCGGGTACGGGAATCGGACCGCGAGTCTGACCCGGCAGGTCGCCTGGGCCGAGGAGTACGCGCGCTCGGGGGCCCCGCCCCGGTCCGGGCACATCGGCGAGAACCTGCTCGCGCCCACCCTGATCGCCCACGGCACCCCGGAGCAGAAGGCCCGGTTCCTGCCGCCCGTCGCCGCCGGTGCCGAGCTCTGGTGCCAGGGGTACAGCGAGCCCGGCGCCGGGTCCGACCTGGCCGGGGTGCGGACGCGGGCGGAGGCCGACGAGGGCGGCCGCACGTACCGCGTCACCGGGCAGAAGACCTGGACCTCCCTCGCGCACGAGGCCGACTGGTGTTTCGTCCTCGCCCGCACCGACCCCGACTCGACCCGTCACCAGGGGCTGTCCTTCCTCCTCGTGCCCATGGACCAGCCCGGTCGGATCGAGGTGCGGCCCATCCGGCAGCTCACCGGCACCAGCGAGTTCAACGAGGTCTTCTTCGACGGGGCGCGCGCGGAGCATGTCGTCGGCGGCGCCGGCGAGGGCTGGCGGGTCGCGATGAGCCTCCTGGGGTTCGAGCGCGGGGTGTCGACGCTCGCCCAGCAGATCGGGTTCGCCGAGGAACTGGGGCGCGTGGTCCGCACGGCGGTGGAGACCGGCGCGGCCGAGGATCCCGTCGTCCGCGAGCGGCTGGTGCGGCTGTGGGCCGAGCTGCGGACCATGCGGTGGAACGCGCTGCGGACCCTGGGCGGTTCGGGCGGGCCGGGGGCGCCCAGCGTGGCCAAGCTGCTGTGGGCGGGCTGGCATCAGCGGCTCGGCGAGGTCGCGGTGGAGGTGCGGGGCGCGTCGGCGAGCGCGGGCCCGTCGGACTGGACGCCCGCGACGCCGTACGCACTCGACGAAGCGCAGCACCTGTTCCTGTTCTCCCGGGCCGACACGATCTACGGCGGCTCGGACCAGATCCAGCGCACGATCATCGCCGAGCGCGTGCTCGGCCTGCCCAGAGAGCGCAAGGGGGTCGTCTGATGCGAGGTGTGCTGTTCGACGGCGAGCGGGTGGAGGTCGTCGACGACCTCGACGTCCGCGATCCGGGACCCGGCGAGGTGCTCGTGGCGATCTCTGCGGCCGGGCTGTGCCACAGCGACCTGTCGGTGATCGACGGGACGATCCCCTTCCCGGCGCCGGTGGTGCTCGGCCACGAGGGGGCGGGGGTGGTGGAGGCCGTGGGGGCCGGGGTCACGCATGTCGTCCCCGGCGACCATGTGGCCCTGTCCACCCTCGCCAACTGCGGGACCTGCGCCGAGTGCGACCGGGGGCGGCCGACGATGTGCCGGCAGGCGATCGGGCGGCCCCAGAAGCCGTTCACGCGCGCGGGACGGCCGGTGTACCAGTTCGCCTGCAACTCCGCCTTCGCCGAGCGGACGGTCGTGAAGGCCGTCCAGGCGGTGCGGATACCCGAGGACATCCCGCTGCCGTCCGCCGCCCTGATCGGGTGCGGGGTGCTGACCGGGGTGGGTGCCGTGCTCAACCGCGCGCGGGTGGGGTACGGCGAGAGCGTCGTCGTCATCGGTACGGGCGGGATCGGGCTCAACGTCCTCCAGGGCGCGCGGATCGCGGGCGCGCTGCGGATCGTCGCGGTCGACTCCAACCCGGCCAAGGAGGCGGTGGCCCGGCGGTTCGGGGCGACCGACTTCCTGACCTCCGCCGAGGCCGTGCGGGACGTGCTGCCGACGGGCGCGGACCATGTCTTCGAGTGCGTGGGCCGGGTGGAGCTGATCCGCGCCGCCGTCGACCTGCTGGACCGGCACGGGCAGGCGGTCCTGCTGGGCGTGCCGCCGGCCACCGCGGAGGCGTCCTTCCTGGTCTCCTCCCTCTTCCTCGACAAGTCCATCCTGGGCTGCCGCTACGGCGCCTCCCGCCCCCAGCGGGACATCGCCCTGTACGCCGGCCTGTACCGCGAGGGCCGGCTGCTCCTCGACGAACTCATCACCCAGACCTACCCGGTGGAGGACTTCGAGAAGGCGGCGGCGGACGCGGAGGCGGGGCGGGTGGCGCGGGGGGTGCTCACGTTCTAGGGAGCGACACGCTTCAGCGGGCGGTACGGCCGCGGTGGACCACGGCGAGGGCCAGCAGCGCCTCGGCCGCCGCGAAGGCGGCCAGCCGCAGGCTCCAGGAGCCGACCGAGGACTGGGCGATGTCGGCGAACGCCGCCGTCCGCAGCAGTACGGTGCCGAGGGCGAACCCGGCGACGACGCCGACGACCACGGCCCAGGTCGGCGGTTCGTGGACGACGGACACCACGATGCCGGTGAGGGCCACGACGACGCAGAGCACGGTGACCAGGGTGAGGTACATGGCTCCCAGTGTTCCGGCGGGCGGCGGCGTTCCCATCGTCTCGGCGGACGAACCCCGTCTGTATCTCTGGATAGAGACGGACGATCTCTGGATAGAGACGGACGGGCGGGTGGAGACGGGCGGGTGGAGACGGCCGGGGGAGACGGGCGTCAGGTCGGTGGTGGGCGGTCGAGGCCGTGCAGCAGATCGCGCATGGCGGCGAGGGTCGCGCGGGCCTCGGCCGCGACCTCGGCCGGCCGCCCCGCGCGCGCCAGGTCCACCAGCCGCTCGGTGCGGTGCAGTACGGCGTCGCTCAACCGCTCGGCCAGCAGCTCCCGTTCCGCTGCGGCGGACCGCTCCGCCTGCCACGCGGAACCGGCGAGCGCGAAGTCGTCCCGGGCGAGCACCCGCAGCCGGCGCCGGCGGACCAGCAGCCCCCCGCCCCAGAGGAGGGCGAAGCCCGCGCACGCCACCAGGCTCAACGGCACCACCAGCACCACGCCGGTGACCCACGACAGCCCACCCGCCGGCACATCGCCGTCGGCGGCCGCCGTGGCCAGCAGCGCACCGGTGCTCACCGTCCCCGCCAGCAGGACCCAGGGCCAGGTGCGGGCGCCGCGATGGCTGTAGGCGCCCAGCGCGTTCACGGCGAGACACTCGGCGATCAGACCCCCGGCGAAGTACGGGGAGAGTGCCGACAGGGGGGCCAGCGCAGTGGCCAGAGGCCAGAGAAGGGAGGTCGCCAGGACACCGGTGAGCACGGCCAGGGGCGCGCGCCGCCGCCACACCAGGGGCAGGCCGTGCAGGGCGAACAGGGCGGAGACCAGCGCGATGGAGGGGACGGCCGCGTGCCGGGCCGCCGGGCTCCAGTCCTCCGCCCCGACCAGGACGAAGAGGACCGGCAGGAGCGCGGCGGTGAACGCGAGCGCGGGGTCCGCCAGCTGCTGCTCGCGCAGGACGTCCCGCCGCCACCCCTGAGCCGACGGCGCCCCGCCCGCGTCGGGCAGCACCGCCTCGACCCGCCAGCCGCCCTCGGCCGTCCGACCGGCGTCCAGCTCACCGCCGAGCGCGGCCGCGCGCTGCCGCATGCCCTCGATGCCGAGACCCGATCCCGTGATGCCGGCCGGGCGGGACGCCCGCGCCGCCGGGGGGCCGTTGGTCACCGACAGCAGCAAGCGGCCCGCGTCACGCCGTACGACGACGCGTACGGCGGCGCCGGGGGCGTACCGGACGGCGTTGGTGAGGGCTTCGCGCACGATCCCGTGGACGGCCTCCCCGGCCGGGCCGGCGAGGTCCGGGGGAAGTTCCGTGGCGACGGGGCGGCCCAGCCGGCCGAAGCCCGCGACGAGTTGCCGGATGTGGCCGGTCAAGGACGGGGCCTCGGGTGGTTCCGGGTCCCGCATGAGTCCCACCAGCCGCTGGAGCGACGCCTGGGTCTCCCGGCCGGTGCGTTCCGCGAACTCCAGCGCTTCGGCGGTCAGTTCCGGCCGGGTTCCGCCGAGCCGGAGGGCCGCGTCCACGGTCACCACGACGGAGGTCAGATGGTGGGCGCTCACATCGTGCAACTCGCGTGCGAGGCGCCGGCGTTCGTTCGCGGCGGCGTGCCGTCTGCCCTCCTCGGCCCCCGCCAGCCGACGGGCCGCGGTCAGACGGCGCGCGCGCCACTTGCGGCGCGCCTCGCCGAGGCCCGCGCAGAGCACGTACAGCAGGGCCGCGACCACCCATTCCGCCACCGGCACCCTGCCGAACCCCGCCCGCGCGAACGACAGGAGCCATTCGGCGCCGACGACCGCGGCGACGGCCCGCAGCGTCACGGGAAGGGGGCAGCGCACCGCGACCGAGTACAGGGACACGGGGGCGCCGAGCGCGAGGTAGCCGTCCTCCCAGGCGGCCAGCCCGACCGCCATGGCACCGACCGACCAGGCGAGGGCGCTCACCGGGGCCTGCCGACGCCGGCCGAGGGCCGCCGTCTCCACCACGAGAGCACACCCGACCGCCCCGGCCGCGGCCACGGCGCGAAGACCGCCGCCGCGCCAGGGACCCGCGGTCACCAGCCAGGCGAGCTGTGCCACCGCCAGCAGCGCGGGAAGCAGCCACCGGCGGACCGTCTCTGTCTCAGCCATACCTCTGCTCGCGCTCCCGGCCCGGCCAAGTACCCCGGCACAGCAGCATCTTGACATGCCCACCCGGGGGCGGACCGGGGCGGTCCGTGGTCTTCGTGGCACCGGCTGAAAACCCGTGGGACGTCGTCGGACCCACGCCGTAGCGTCGGAGCATGAGCTACCGCGACCTCGCCTCCCGACAGGTCCTGGCCTGGGCCTGTACCGCAGTCGGTGCGCGGATGCCGGTCGCGATGGCGCCGCTCGCGCTGGTGTTCCTGGTGCGGGAACGCCCCGGCGGGTACTCCCTGGGGGCGATCCTCGCGGCGGCCTATGTCCTCGGTGAGATCCTCGGCGCCCCTGTCCTCGGGATGCGGCTGCGCCCCCACCGGGCCCGCGCCCACCTGGCCGTCGGCCTCGGGTGCGGGACCGTCGGCTTCGCCGGGCCGGGCCTGCTGCCGGGCGCGCATCCGGCCGTGCTCGGCGGGTTCGCGTTCCTCGCCGGTGCCGCGCCCGCCGCCACCACCGGCGGTCTGCGCACCCTGCTCACCGAACTGGTCCCGGAGCGGGCGGCGGCGCAGGCCCTGTCCGCCGAGTCGATCCTGGCGGCCGGCGTGTGGGCGGCCTCCCCGGCCGCCGTCGCCGGCCTGGCGCTGGGCGTCGCGCCGCGCGTCCCGCTGCTCCTCGCCGCCGCGCTGATGGCCTCCTCGGTGGCCTGCCTGTGGCTGCTGCCTGCTGCCTGGGGCGCCGACGGCGGCCCAGGCGCTGACCGCCCCGGGGCGTCGTTGCCGCGGGTCCTGGCCGGCGCCTGGCCGGTGTACGTGACGGGCGCGGCCAGCCTGACCCTGCTCGGCCTGTCCGAACTGGTCCTGCCGGCCCTGCTCGAACAGCGGGGCGTCCCCGTCGGCTGGTCGGGGCCGTTGCTGACGGGGATGGCGGTGGGCGGCGGGCTCGGCGCGTTCGTGCACGGGCTGCGCAGCTGGCCGGGGCGGCTGCGGGAGCGCAGCGTGATCCTGACGGGCGGCACCTCGGTGTGTGTGACGGTCGCCGCGCTGACACCGCACGCCGCGGGGATCGCGGTGGCGCTGATCGTGGGCGGCATGCTCCAGTCGGGCGCCATGCTCACCCGCAACCTGTCCCTGCGCGAGGCGCTCCCGCCGGGCGCGCTGGCCGCCGGCTACTCCGTCATGTACGCGGCGGCAGGGGCGGGGTACGCGGCGACGGGATCGGCGGCGGGTGTGCTGCTGCGGGTGGTGGAGCCGTCCACGGCGGTGCTGGCCGGGGTGGGGCTGACGCTGCTGCTGACCGGGATCGGCTGGTGGGGCGAGGTCCGGCGGGCCGGGCGGTCAGGTCGGGGTGCCGACTCCGTCGGTGCGTTCGAGGTCGCCGCCGGTGCGGAAGGTGCGGCGGTAGGCGGTGGGGGTGACCCCGAGGGCCGCCTGTAGGTGCTGCCGCATCGACTGGGCGGTGCCGAAGCCGGAGTCCCGGGCGACCTGGTCGACGGAGCGGTCGCTGGACTCCAGCAGATGCCGGGCCCGTTCGACGCGCTGCTGGGTGAGCCACTGGCCGGGGCTGACGCCGGTCTCCTCGCGGAAGCGGCGGGTGAACGTCCGTACCGACAGGGACTCCTGCGCGGCCATGTCGCGCAGCTGGATCGGCTCGTGCAGCCGCCCGAGCGCCCAGGCGCGGGCGGTGGTGGTGCCGGCCTGCTGCGGGTCGGGCACGGGCCGCTCGATGTACTGCGCCTGACCGCCGTCGCGGTGCGGCGGTACGACGGTGCGGCGGGCGACGTCGTTGGCGACCGCGGTGCCGTGGTCGCGGCGGACGATGTGCAGGCACAGGTCGATGCCGGCGGCGACCCCGGCGGAGGTGAGGATGTCGCCGTCGTCGATGAACAGGACGTCCGGGTCGACGTCGATCTTCGGGAAGAGCTGCTGGAGGTGCGCGGCGTCGGCCCAGTGCGTGGTCGCGGGGCGGCCGTCGAGCAGGCCGGCGGCGGCGAGGACGTACACCCCGGTGCAGATGGAAGCGAGGCGGGTGCCGGGGCGGATGTGGGCCAGGGCGGCGGCGAGTTCGTCGGTGAGGACGCCCTGCTCGAAGACCGGGCCGAGCTGGTAGGAGGCGGGGACGACGACGGTGTCGGCGGTGGCGAGGGTCTCCGGTCCGTGCTCCACCATGATCGCGAAGTCGGCGTCGGTCCGGACCGGGCCCGGTGGCCGGATCGAGCAGGTCACGACCTCGTACAGGTGGCGTCCCTCGGCGTCCTGGGGGCGGCCGAAGATGCGGTGCGGGATGCCCAGCTCGAAGGGGAGCAGGCCGTCCAGGGCGAGGACGACGACACGGTGCGGGCGGACGTCACGGCCATCACGACTCATGGCCCGATCCTATCGAACGCTGACTTTCGGGCCAGTGGTGGCGCGGGTCCGGACATCGCACCCTTGGTGACGTGACCCAGACAAGCGAGGCCCTCGCAGCCGTACCGGCACAGAAGCCCCCCGCCCGTTTCCGTATCCACCGCGCGTGGTTCGTCGCCGCCGTCACCTTCGTCACGATCATCGGTGCGGCCGCCTTCCGCTCGCTGCCCGGTCTGCTCATCGACCCGCTGCACCAGGAGTTCGGCTGGTCGCGCGGCACGATCGGCGCGGCCGTCTCGATCAACCTCGCCCTGTACGGGCTCACCGCGCCGTTCGCCGCCGCGCTGATGGACCGCTTCGGCATCCGCCGGGTGGTGGCGGTCGCCCTGACCGTGATCGCGCTCGGCTCGGGGCTCACGGTGTGGATGACGGCGGCCTGGCAACTCCTCCTGTGCTGGGGCCTGCTGGTCGGCCTGGGCTCCGGCTCGATGGCGCTGGCCTTCGCCGCGACGGTCACCAACCGCTGGTTCACCGAGCGCCGCGGCCTGGTCAGCGGCATCCTCACCGCCGCCTCCGCCTCCGGCCAGCTGATCTTCCTGCCGCTGCTGTCCTGGATGATCACCCGCCACGACTGGCGCCCCGCCGCGGTCACGGTGGCCCTGGCCGCCCTCGCCGTCGTCCCCTTCGTCTGGCTGCTGCTGCGCGACCACCCGGCGGACGTGGGGGCGAGCCCGTACGGCGCGAAGGAGTTCGTACCGAAGCCGGCGCCCGTGCAGGGGGCCGCGAGCCGCACCGTCAAGGTCCTGTTGTCCGCGATGCGCACCGGCCCCTTCTGGCTCCTCGCCGGCACCTTCGCGATCTGCGGCGCCTCCACGAACGGCCTGGTGCAGACCCACTTCGTGCCGGCCGCCCACGACCACGGCATGCCGGTCACGGCGGCGGCCTCGCTCCTCGCGGTCATCGGCGTCTTCGACGTGGTCGGCACGATCGCCTCCGGCTGGTTCACCGACCGCTTCTCCCCGCGCCGCCTGCTGGCCGTCTACTACGCGCTGCGCGGCGTCTCGCTGCTGTTCCTCCCCCTGCTGCTGGCCCCGGCCGTCCACCCCCCGATGATCTTCTTCATCGTCTTCTACGGCCTGGACTGGGTCGCCACCGTGCCGCCCACCCTCGCCCTGTGCCGTGAGCACTACGGCGACGACAGCGCCATCGTCTTCGGCTGGGTCCTCGCTTCCCACCAGGTCGGCGCGGCCCTGATCGCCTTCCTCGGCGGTGTCGCCCGCGACGCCTTCGGCTCGTACGACGTGGTCTGGTACGCGTCGGGCGCGCTGTGCGCGGCGGCGGCCCTGATGGCACTGGTGATCCGCCGACGGCCGACGGCCCCGCTTCTGGCGGCTGCGTGACGCCGTCCGGCGGTGGTCCGGCGACTGCGTGACGCCGTCCGGCGAGGGTCCGGTGGCTGGGTGACGGGCGTCCGGGCGGCGGTCTGTTGGCGGTTCGGCGGTGGGCTGCGGTGGCGCTCGGGTGTGGTTCGGCGGCGAGGGTCCGGTGGCTGGGTGACGGGCGTCCGGGCGGCGGTCTGTTGGCGGTTCGGCGGTGGGCTGCGGCGGCCCCCGGGGGCGGTTTCGGCGGGGGTCGGCGGCTGCGTGACGCCGTCCGGGCGGTGGCCCTCGGGCGTGGTCCGGCGGCAAGGGGGCGGTGGGGGCCGCCCCGCGTCTACAGGAACCGGCCCCTGTGGAACAGCAGGGGCCGTTCCGTGTCCGCGGCGGGTGTCGACCCGAGGGCGTTCACCCGGCCCACGACGATGAGGTGGTCGCCCCCGGTGTGCACCGCGTGGACGGCGCAGTCGATCCAGGCGAGGGCGCCGGCCAGGCGCGGGGAGCCGGAGACCGGGGCCGCGTCGAAGGGCACGCCCGCGAACTTGTCCGCGCCGCTCACCGCGAAGGCGCGGCACAGCGCGCTCTGGTGCGCGGCGAGGACGTTGACGCAGAAGGCGCCCGCGTGGGCGATGCGCGGCCAGGTCGTGGACGTACGGCCCACCATGAAGGCGACCAGGGGCGGGTCGAGGGAGAGGGAGGAGAAGGACTGGCAGGCGAAGCCGGCGGGGCCGTCCGGTGTCGGCGCCGTGACGACGGTGACGCCGGACGCGAAGTTCCCCAGCACCCGCCGGAACTCGGCCCCGTCCACCGGAGCCCGCTCGTCCTCGCGGACGCAGCGCAGTTCGGGACGGGGCAGCGGTTCGACCGGGCCCGCCCTCAGGTAACGGACGGCGGCGGCCGCCATCCCCGCGTGTCCCATCATGTCCCCATTGAAGCTGACGGTATGTCAGATTGGAAGGGGTGTGCGGGGGCGGTACGAGGGGAGGTGAGCAGGCAGTCCCCGACTCCTCCCTCCCCCGCCTACCGTCCCCTGAACTCGGCCGCCCGGCGTTCCAGGAAGCTGGTGACGCCCTCGCTCGCGTCCGCCGTCGTCATGTTGATCTCCTGGGCGGTGGCCTCGGCGGCGAAGGCGGTGGCGCGGTCGGTGCCGAGGGAGGTGTTGACGAGGTGTTTGGTGAGGGCCAGGGCGCGGGTGGGGCCGGTGGCCAGCCGGGCTGCCCACTCGCCGGCCGTCTTCTCCAGCTCGCCGTCCGGCACCACCCGGTTCACCAGCCCCAGGCGTTCGGCGTCCGCCGCGCCGACCGCGTCGCCGAAGAACATCAGCTCCTTCGCCCGCTGGGGGCCGACCAGCCGGGGGAGGAGATAGGCGCCGCCGCCGTCGGGGACCAGGCCCCGGCGGACGAACACCTCGATGAACCGCGCCGACTCGGCGGCCAGGACCAGATCGCAGGCGAGGGCGAGATGCGCGCCGAGGCCGGCCGCCGTGCCGTTCACCGCGGCGATCACCGGTTTCTCGCAGTCCAGCACGGCCGCGATCAGGCGCTGCGCGCCCAGCCGGATCATCCGGGCCACGTCACCGGCGACCCGCTCGCCCGCCCCCGCCCCGCCCCGCAGGTCCGCTCCGGCGCAGAAGCCCCGTCCGGCGCCGGTGAGGACGACCGCCCGGACGGCGGGGTCGGCGGAGGCCTCCGAGAGCGTCCGGATCAGCTGTTCCCGCAGGTCGCCAGTGAGGGCGTTGAGGGCCTCGGGGCGATTGAGGGTCAGGAACGCGACCTGGCCGGTGTGCCGAGTCAACAGGTCCATCTCAGCGACACACCGCCAACGCGTCCAGCGCCACCGCGCCCTGCCCGAACGGCAGCACCACCAGCGGGTTGATGTCGAGCTCGGCCAGGTCGGAGCCCAGCTCCAACGCCATGCGCTGGACCCGCAGGACGACCTCCACGAGGGCGTCGACATCGGCCGGCGGGCGGCCCCGGACGCCGTCCAGCAGGGCCCGGCCGCGCAGCTCGGCGAGCATGTCCCGCGCCTGGTCCTCCCCGAAGGGCGGCACCCGCACGGCGGCGTCGCGCAGCACCTCCACCAGAACCCCGCCCAGGCCGACGGTGACCGTCGGGCCGAACAGGTCGTCGTGGGTCACCCCGACCACCATCTCCACCCCCCGCTCGACCATCTGGCAGACCAGGACGCCGTCCAGCGAGACGCCCTCGTAGCGGGCGATGTCGGTCAGTTCGCGGTAGGCGTCGCGGACCTGGCTCGCCGAGGTCAGGCCGATCTTGACCAGCCCCAGCTCGGTCTTGTGCGCGATCCGCTCACCGGACGCCTTCATCACCACCGGGTACCCGACCAGCCCCGCCGCCCGCACCGCCGCCGCCGCGCTGGTCACCAGCTGCTCGCGCGGGACCCGGATGCCGTACGCCCGCAGCAGCTGCTTCGCCGCGTGCTCGCTGAGCTGCTGGCCGGGGCGCATCAGCAGCTGCGCCTTGCGGAAGGACGGGGACGGGGTGCGCGGCGCCTGGTCGAAGGGCGAGCGGTAGTCGCTCACGAAGCGGTGGTGCTCCAGGTACGCCCGGACGGCGGTGACGCAGTTGCCGAGGGAGCGGAAGGTCGCCACCCGGGAGGAGCCCAGCAGGACGTCCCGGTAGGCCGGTTCCGTCCCCACCGGCGAGCCCCAGACCACGCACACCAGCTTGTCCGTGTGTTCTGCCGCGTCCACCAGGTCCCGCACCAGCCGGTCGCTGAGCGGCGGGAAGGGGCCGGTGATCGGACAGATCAGTACTCCCACCTCGGGGTCGTCGAGGATCGCGTCGATGATCTTCCGGCCGCGCGCGTCGCCGACCGGGTGCCCCCCGTTGTCCACCGGGTTGGCCACGTTCAGGTACGACGGGATCCACTGGTGCAGCTCGGCCTGCCTGGCCGCCGACAGCGCCGGCAGCCGCAGCCCCGCCGCCGTCGCCAGGTCGGCCGCGTGGGCGCCGGTGCCGCCCGAGATCGAGTAGACGACCACACCGTCCGCGCGGGGCCGGCGGGCCCGGGCCAGCAGGGCCGCGGTGTCCTGGAGTTCGTCCAGTCCGTCGACGCGGATGACGCCGTACTGGCGCATCGCCGCGTCCACCACCTCGTCCGCGCCGGTCAGCTTGCCGGTGTGGGAGGCGGCGGTGCGGGCCCCGGTCTCGGTGCGGCCCACCTTCACCGCCACCACCGGGACCCCGCGCCGGGCCGCCCGGTCGGCCGCCAGGAGGAAGGCCCGGCCGTCCTTCAGCCCCTCCACGTAACAGGCGATGGCGCCGACCTCGGGCCGCTCGGCGAAGTACGACAGGAAGTCGGCGGTCTCCAGGTCGGCCTCGTTGCCGGTGGGTGCCCAGTGCGAGAGCCGGATGCCCAGCTCCTGGAGGGCGAAGACCGGGCGGCCCTGGTGCCCGGACTGGGTGATCAGCGCGATCGACGGCCCGGTGAGATCCTCGCGGAACCGCTCGAAGGCGTTGAGGTTGGTGTTGGGCCCGAGCAGCCGGATGCCGGAGCCCGCCACGGCCGCCGCGAGCCGCTCCTGCGCCGCCGCGCCCTCCTCGCCGGTCTCCGCGAAGCCCGAGGCGAACACGACGGCGAACCGCACCTTCGCCTCGGCCAGTTCCTCGATCACCGGCAGCGGATCGGCGACCAGCAGCACGGCCAGGTCGGTCTGTTCCGGCAGCTCGGCGACCGACGCCACGCAGGGGATGCCGAAGACGGACGCGCGCGTGGGGTGCACGGGGTGCAGCCGTGCCCCCACCCGCTCGGCCCAGTCCACCAGTTGCCGGGTGACACCGGTGTTGGGGCGTCCCTCGGCGTCCGAGGCGCCGATGACCGCCACCGACTCGGGCCGGAAGAACCGGTCCAGATCGGGGACGGTCGCATACAACGGCCGCCCGCTGACGTCGAGGTCGTCGACGTCGGCGGGCCGGCCGTGGACGGCGGGTCCGGGCTGTTCGCCGCACGCGATGACCCGGGCGCGGCGGGAGTCGGTGGTGAGGGTGCCGTGGGTTGATCCAAGCATCGGTCCGCCCGCTCCTGTGTGACTGCCAAGTAACTGACGAACTGTCAGATTACAGACCTGACGGTGTGTCAGGAATGGGCGTGCAGCGGAAAAGGGCGGACCTTCGGGACACCGGCGGCGGCCCGTGGCCTACAGCGCGGCCAGCACCTCCTTGGCCACCCGCTCCCCGGAGCGGACGGCGCCGTCCATGAAGCCCATCCAGTACGTCGAGGTCTCGGTCCCCGCCCAGTGGATGCCGCCGACCGGCTTGCGCAGGGCGGGACCGTACTGGGTCAGGACGCCGGGCGCGGCGATGGAGACCGGGCCGCCGCGGGTGTAGGCCTCGTTGTTCCAGCGTTGCAGGACGAAGGAGGTGGGGGAGGCCGCTTTCGCGCCGAAGTACGTCACGTAGTCCTTCAGCACCGCCGCCTTGACCTCGGCCTCGCTCGCCGCGTCCTGGGCACGGGCCTCGTCGGCCTCGATGAAGCCCATCAGCGCGCCGTAGGAGGCGTCGGGCGGGGAGTTGTCGAAGGTGGAGCTGACCACGCCGGTGTCGCTGACGACCTGGCCGTTGAGGCCGTCGGCCCGCCAGAAGGGGGTGTCGTAGATCGCGATCGCCTTGGCGACCGAGGCCATCGGCAGCCGCTGGGTGAGCTGGTCGCGGCCGGCCGGCAGGAGCGGGTCGTAGGTGATCCGGGCGGCGAGCGGCGGGGGCACGGCGACGACGACCTTCTTCGCGGTGACGGTGATGCCGTCGGCCGTGACGACGTACTTCCCGCCGGACCGGGCGATCGTGCGCACCGGGGCGTTCAGCACCACCCGGTCGCCGAGCGTGGCGGCCAGCTTGATCGGCACCTGCTGGGAGCCGCCGACGAAACGCCGTTCCTGGGCGCCGTTCGCGGTCTCGGTCAGGCGCTCCAGGGTGCCGGCGGTGGACTCGTTGCCGGCGGCGGCGATGTAGAAGAGGACGAACAGGAGGGAGAGCTCCCGGGGTTCGGCCGAGAAGATCGAGGTGCAGGCCACGTCCAGGAGGAACTTGGCCGACGGGATCACGGCGTTGGCGCGCAGCCAGCTCTCGAAGGTCTGCCGGTCCCATTCCTGCGCTTTTGCGGCCGTCCAGGGCGCGTCGACCGGGACCGTCTTGGCCATGTCGTCCAGCGAGGCCTGCACGATCGCGGCGTTGGCGAGCCCGGCCGCGTCGACCGGCGGGACCGAGCCGAGCAGGCCGTCGGTGGCGTACGGGGTCTTCTTCCCGTCCTTGTAGAGGAGGTTGTTCCCGGTGTTGTAGGTGGCGAAGGTGGCCACGTCCAGGGAGTCGGCGAGGGCCTTGATGCGGTCCTGGGTGGGGCCGATGAACTCACCGCCGCCCTCGGTCACCCCGCCGCCTGCCAGCGACAGGTTGAGGACCCGGCCGCCGACGCGGTCGCGGGCCTCCAGTACGGCGACGGTCTTCCCGGCCGCCACCAGGTCGCGGGCCGCGGTGAGTCCGGCCAGGCCGGCACCGACGATCGCGACGTCGACGTCCCGGGTGGCAGCCGCGGCGGCCGGGCCGACCGCGGTCGCCGTGAGCGCGGTCGCGCCGGCGGCCACGGCGGCGGTGCGCCCGAGCAGCGAGCGGCGGGAGAGCTGTCTTTCACGTGCCACGTGCGTCCTCCGTGGAGAGGGGGGCGGAGAGGGGGCCGAGCAGAAAGATGAACAGGGCTCACATTCTGGCTCCGCGCGAGGGCGCACGACAACGCCCTCGTCACAACTGGCACACGTGTAACTGGCAGCAGTACGGGGGGAGTTACCGGTAGTAACGGAAATTAGCGGAGATGGCGGGCCACGGCCTTCGCGATGCGTTCCGCGTCGATCGACAGTTCGCGCAGGGTGCCGCTGATGGGGGTGGTGAACCCGGTGAAGAAGAGGCCGGGCGCGTTCTTGGGGGCGCGTGGGCCGTGGGCGAGCGGCAGGCCCCGCTCGTCGAGGACGTCGAGGTGGCCGACCAGGCCCTCCAGGGCGCGGACATAGCCGGTCGCGGCAATGACGGCGTCCGGGGTGACACGGGTGCCGTCGGCGAGGACGACCTTGCCGCCGTCCTCGAAGGACTCGACGGCGGCCACCACCTCCACCCGGCCCTTGCGGACCGCGTCGATCAGACCGACGTCCTGCACCGGGATCGCGCCCTGTCGGACCCGGCTGTACAGGCCGGTGCCGGGGCGCGGCAGGCCGTGCGCCGAGAGGTCCGGCACGCTGAGCCTCGCCATCGGGCGGGCCAGCCGGTCGACGAGGCCGACGGGCAGGCGCCGTACCAGGATCGCCGTGTACTGGGCGGCCCAGCCGGCGGTGGAGCGGCGGACGATGTGCGGGGCGGTGCGCGCGGACAGCCGTACCCGTTCGGCGCCGTTCTCGACGAGGTCGACGGCTATCTCGGCGCCGGTGTTGCCGACGCCGACGACGAGCACGTCCCGGCCGGTGTAGGGCTTGCCGTCGCGGTAGGCGCCGGCGTGGGTGAGGTCGCCGGTGAAGGCGGAGCGGCCGGGCCAGTCGGGCAGGAACGGGGTGTGGTTGTAGCCGGTGGCGACGACGACGGCGGCACCGGTCAGTTCCCGGCCGCCGGTGGCGTGCAGCAGCCAGCCGGTGCCGTCCGCGGTGCGCTCGATCCGGGAGACCTCGACGCCGGTGACGATCTCCAGCTCATGGACCTCGGCGTACTTCTCCAGGTACCGCACCACGTTGTCGCGGCTCACCCAGCGGCCGAACCGGCGCGGCATCTTCAGCCCGGGCAGGGCGGAGAGGCGGCGGGTGGTGTGCAGATGCAGCCGGTCGTAGTGGCGGCTCCAGGACGCACCGACGCGGTCGGCCTTCTCCACGACGACGGCGCGTATCCCCTGGGCGCGCAGGGTGTACGCGGCGGCGAGTCCGCCGGGGCCGCCGCCGACGACGTAGACGGGGCGGTCGGCGGGGTTCGCGGTGGTGATCGCGGGCGGTGCGGAGTCTTCCATGAGCGCGAGCGTAATCACGCCCGGGATCGGTGGGTCTCGGTCAAGACCGGAATTGGTTGCGGATCGATCACGCTTGGGGGAGTTGTGCGGGGAACTTGTGGCGTGGGCCACTGGGTTGTGGGTGGGGTGGGGTGGGGTGGGGTGGGGTGGGGTGGGGCGGGGCGAGGACCGGGGCGGGCGGGTGCGAGGGCGGCTCCGCCGGGGAGGCGCGAGGGCGGCGATGCCGCCACGTCTTCCCGGATCCAGTCATCTGACGTACCGTCAGATCCATGGATGCGATCTGGCTCGACGGTGCCCAGTGGCTGGCGGTGCTGCGGATCGGACTCGGTCTGTGGTGGCTGGAGAGCTGGCGGCACAAGGACAAGAAGAGCTGGTTCGAGGGCTCCGGCATCGCCTGGGCGGCGGACGTGGCGGCCAAGCACCGCTGGACCGCCGTACGGTCCGGCTTCGAGGCCGTCGTGAAGCCCCGGCCGCGGCTCATGGCGTACGTCGTCGTCTACGCCGAACTGGCCCTCGGCCTGGGCCTGGTCACGGGCTTCCTGACCCCGGTCGCCCTGGCCGCGGGCCTGCTCCTGAACCTGATCTACCTCGTCCTCATGATCCACGACTGGGCCGAGCAGGGCCAGAACGGGATGATGGCCCTGATCTCGCTGGTCGCGCTGGGCGGCATGGCCTGGCAGACCTGGTCGGTGGACGACGCCCTGGGGCTCTTCCGGTGAGCGCGCGGTACGACCTCCCCGAGGCCGACGCCTTCACCCGTGCGTACTGGGACGCTGCCGCCGAGGGCCGGCTGCTGATCCGGCGCTGCGGGGCCTGCGCACGGGCCCACCACTATCCCCGCGAGTTCTGCCCGTACTGCTGGAGCGAGGACGTGACCTGGGAGGACGCCGGCGGCCGGGCCACGCTCTACACCTGGTCGGTCGTCCACCGCAACGACCTGCCCCCGTTCGGGGAGCGGACACCGTACGTCGCGGCGGTGGTCGACCTCGCCGAGGGACCCCGGATGTCCACGGAGCTGGTGGGGGACGGGGAACCACGGGCGGGGATGGAGCTGGAAGTGACCTTCCGGGAGGGCGTCCCGGTGTTCCGGGCGGCCGTAGCCCGTAGTGAACGGCGGGTGGCGGACGGCCGGTAGCCGACGGCAGGTGGCGGACAGGCGGTAGCCGAGGGGCAGGCAGCGAACGGCCGACGTCGAACGGCCGACGTCGAACGGCCGACGTCGAACGGCCGACGTCGAACGGCCGACGTCGAACGGCCGACGTCGAACGGCCGACGTCGAACGACCGGTGTTCCATCACCGGTGTTGAATGGCCGGATGACTGGCATCAACGACCCCGGCACCGTCCCGCACCCCCCGGAGATACACGGCCACGGCCTGACGCTCCGCCGCTGGGACCCGGCGTCCGAGACCGACGTGGACGCCTGGCTGCGCGGGCACGCCGACCCGGAGTTCCGGCGCTGGAACACCCCGATCAGGGCGGTCACCGACACCGCGAGCGCCCGGGAGTCGCTGGCGGCCAAGGCCGCGGACGCGGGCGCCGGGCGCGCGACGACCTTCTGCGTCACCGCCGCCGACGACGGGACGGTCCTCGGGCAGATCTCCGTCAACGCGATCGACCGGGTGCTGAGCAACGCCGTGGTCGGCTACTGGGTGCTGCCCGAGGCGCGCGGCCGGCACGTCGCCACCCGCTCCCTGCTGCTCGCCGCCCGCTGGGCCTACGACGAGGTCGGCCTGCACCGGCTGGAACTGGGCCACGCCCTCGGCCACGGGGGCTCCTGCCGGGTCGCCGAGCGGTGCGGGTTCCGCTACGAGGGGACCGTGCGCGGGGCGATGTGGGAGGAGGGCCGCCGCGACGCCTTCCGCGACGTCCACCTGCACGGACGCCTGGCCACGGACCCGGAGCCGCAGGGGCCGTAAATCGGGGGCGGGGCGGTCGCGGGGTACGTCATCATGCGGGGCATGCGACCGGACGACTGGCACCTCACGCATGACCTCGACGCCTTCCTCCGGCGTGCGGGTGACTTCCTCGCCTCGCGGCCCGCGCTGCACACCGTGCCGCTGACCGTGCTCGACAACCTCCGCCGCAGGGGGCCGCACGTCTACGGCGAGGAGGCCCCCCTCTTCGGTGTGCTGGAGCGGGGCGGCGCGGTGCGGGCGGTGTCCCTGCACACCCCGCCCTACTGGATCAATCTCACCTCCCTCACCGAGGAACAGGCGGACGCCCTCGCCCTCCGGCTGGCGTCCGCAGGACACCGCCCGCCCGGCGTGAGCGCCGACCGCGCCACGGCCGACGCCTTCGCCGACGCCTGGCAGCGGCACACCGGCGCCGGGGCGGACGTATGGAAGAAGCAACGCCTCTATCGGCTCGTTGAGTTGACGGTCCCCGAGCCCGGGCCCGAAGGCGCCCCGCGGATCGCCACCGCCGCCGCCACCGACCGTGCCCGGCTCATGAGCTGGTACGAGGAGTTCGGCGCGAGCATCGGCGAACACCAGCTCCAGGACGCCGGCGCGCTCGCCGACGCCCGCATCGCCCACGGCGGAGCGCTCTTCTGGGAGACCCCGGACGGCACCCCCGTCTCCCTGGCCGTGGTCACCCCGGAGGTGGCCGGCCAGGTGCGGGTCACCACCGTCTACACCCCCGCCCCGCTGCGCGGCCGGGGCTACGCGGGCGCCGCGACCGCCGAGGTCAGCCGTGCGGCCCGCGTCGCGGGGGCCCGCGAGGTGCTCCTGTTCACCGACCTCGCCAACCCCACCAGCAACGGCCTCTACCAGCGCATCGGCTACCGCCCGGTGGCGGACTTCACGGTGTACCGCTTCCCGGAGTGACCTCAGGAGCCCAGCAGCCGCGCCCGCTCCTCGGCGGTGAGCGGCACGGACGGCGGCCCCGGGTCGGTCAGCCTGGCGTGGAGGCCCCGGCAGGCCCGGTCCTCGTCGGGGAACCGCTCCAGGACGGTGCGGACGCCGCGCTGCCGCACGCCGACGACCCAGTCACCCACGTCCACGTCCTCCTCCAGGTAAAGGCGGTCCTCCGGCCGGGGGGTGCCGGGCGGGGTGGGGCAGCCGGTGATCTCGTACAGGCCGGCGGGGACGCCCGCCGCGCGCAGCGCCTCGCACAGTCCGTGCCGGTCCATGCCCCGGCCCCTCCTCGTGTCCCGCGTCAGTTGGCGCGTTCCAGATTGCCGCTGTTGATCAGGGAACTCACCGTGGCGCCGGTCTTCACGTTCGGGCAGTACGTCGCCTGCGACGCGACCGAGGTCACGTACTGCACTCCCTGGCCCGGCTGCTCGAAGGCGGGGGCGGTCGGGCCGGCGCACACCAGCGTCGGCTTCTTCACCCGGTACAGGTGGTAGTTGTACGGGAAGCGCGGGTCCTGGGTGTCGAGGCCGGACGGCGGGATGGACCGCTCCGCGTACGTGGCGCCGGCCGGGGCGAGGAACTTGCCGAACTCGTTGCCGAAGCGGTCCAGCAACTGCCCGACCGGGAGGACCGCCTCCGTCGCGATGGGCACGCCCTGGTTGGTGTGGTCGAAGCCGTCGTCCGGGATCGACGAGTACTTCCAGTCGCCCTGGCCGTGGTCCGCGGTGGGGTCCCACCACTTGTTCAGGAACTCAACCGGCGTGAGCGTACCGAACCGGTTGTAGCCCTGGAGGGCGGCACCGATCGGACCGGAATCGGGCAGCCGGGCCGGCCCGAACCGCCAGTCGTTGCAGTAGTACGGCGTGTGCGCGTACGGGTACGGCGACGGCACCAGACCCAGACAGGACGCCCGCCCGGAGCTGTCGCGATCCGGCGCCGGGTCCCCGTACCCCTGCGGCGCCCTGCTCTTGGCGTTCGCCCGTGCGACCGGCAACGGCGTGGTCGCGGGCCGGTCCGCTGCCGCGGCGGGCGAGGGTGCGCCGAGCAGCACGGACCCGGCGAGCCCGGCCGTGGTGACCAGGGTCGCACTCCATCGACGGAACGTCACTGATACCTCCGCGAGATTCGTCCGAGGGCCGGGGCAGCCCACAGGAAGTCATGAATCATCACAGAGGGTCACCGCCGAGGCGGCAATCCGGACACGGCCGAACGGCCCTACAGCAGGTGGTCGGCCTTCCCCGCCTTGATCTCGAGGATCAGGGCGCGGAGGGCTTCGCGGGTGTCGGTGAGGGGGTTGTCCTCCTGTCCGGCGACGGCGATGTAGGCGTTGCCGTCGGGGTCGGTGCCTATGCGGAAGCAGTTGTTGCCTTCGCCGCAGTAAGGGGCTTCCCAGGTGATCTCGGTTCGCATGGCCGTCCTCAGAGTTCGCGGGCGATGTCGAGGATGAGGTCGCGGGAGGCTGCGGGGGGCAGCGCCGCGTCGTCCATCCAGTCCAGGTGCGCACGGTACTTCGTGAGCTGGGCCTCGGCGTCGGTGAAGACCGGTCCATGGGCGGAGTCCAACTGGACGGTGTCCAGGCGGGCTACGGGACCGTGCGCGTAGAGCATGGCGTGTCCTGCTCCGGGGAAGCCGCTGACGTGCACGGGGATGATCCGTACGTCGATGCCGTCCTGCTCCGACCGTTCCGCGAGGTGCTTGAGCTGGTCCCGGGTGGTCTCGGTGCCGCCGAACCGCATACGGAGTGCGGCCTCGTGGACGTACGCAAGGTAGGGCAGGGGGCGGGTGAACACCCGCTGGCGTTCCATCCGGTGGGCGACGCGCAGTTCCACGTCGAGGCGGCGAATGGGCGGGAGTACGGCGGTGAAGACGCCGCGGGCGTACTCCTCCGTCTGGAGCAGTCCGGGTACGTGCAGGAACTGCACGGTCTGCACGCGTGCCGCGTGCCACTCCAACTGGGCGCCATCTGCGTCCTCTCCCGCCGGGTGTCGCTGCGCGTCCTGGACGAGGTCGTACGGGCCTGCCACGGAGACTGGGGCATCGGCGGCGACCGGGAACCGGGCGGCGGAACCCGCATGTGGGCGGTCCTGCCCCGCGCGGGCGCGGCCGGCTATCTCAGGACCGAGCGCACACCCTGGTGTTCGCACAGCGCGCCGCCTGATCACCCGCTGTCAGGGCCAGAGCAGCTGCCGTGACCAGCCCGCGCCGTCCCTGACGTAGGACAGCCGGACGTGCCGGCGTCGTTCCTCGCCCTGGAAGAACTCGACCTCCTGCGGGTGGAGCCGGTACAGGGTCCAGGTGGGGGACTCGGCCGTCGGGTCGGCCTGGGCCTGTTCCCAGGCCGCCCGGGACACCGCCGCCAGCTCCTCCAGTGAGGAGAGCGGCTCGCTCTGGCGGCCCGTCAGGGCGGCGGCCAGGGCGCCGGTGGAGCGGGCGTGCAGGTCGGCCCGGGCCTCGCCCGAGGGGGCGGAGGTGACCGGGCCGCGCACGCGGACCTGGCGGCCGAGCCGGGGCCAGTAGAAGGTGAGCGCCGCGTACGGGCGGGCGGCGAGGTGGCGGCCCTTGCGGCTGGTCGCGTGGGTCGCGAAGGACCAGCCGGTGGCGTCGGCGCCGTGCAGCATCACGATCCGCGCGTCCGGCCGGCCCTCCTCGTCGGCCGTGGCCAGGGTCATGGTGTGCGGCTCCCGCTCGCCCGCCGCCACCGCCTCGGCGAACCAGGCGGTGAACAGGTCCACCGGGGTGCCGGGGGCCTGTTCCGGGTCGAAGGGGGGCAGCCGCGTCACCTCCGGGTCCCACACCCGCAGTGACCGCAGCAGCTCATGGAGATCCGTAGCCATGCCCCGAGTATCGGCCCCGCCGCTCAGTGCCGGGCGAACTGGGCGCTCGTCGACTGCACGACGTTCGGTTTGACGGCGATGCCGTCGACCGTGAGCCGCTGGCCGTAGATGTCGGTCAGCCGGATCGCGGCGCCGCAGCCGGCGCCGTGCTCGGAGAGGAAGTAGTTGTACCCGGTGCGCTCCAGCCGGGTCCAGCCACCGCCCGTACGGACCTCCAGGCGGGCCAGCGGGTTGCGGTGGCCGATGGCCTGGATGCCGCACCAGTACTGGCTGGAGCCGGTCTTGTAGCGGATCGAGATCGTGCCGGCGGTGGCCGGGCTGACCAGGTTCCAGGTGATCGCGATCCGGCCGGCCGACAGCGGCGCCAGCTTGGCGAAGGCCTGCTGGCTCAGGTCGAGCTGGCCGGGCTGACAGGGCGCCGGGCACTCGTTGGTGATCCGCACGGTGATCGACTTGCCGCCCGCGTGGACGGCCACGAACGCGCCGCAGGCCTTGGCGGTCTCGTAGTCGGTGGTGTTCATCGCCGCATTCATCACGTCGGAGCTGGGGCCGAACAAGCAGGCGCCGTCGCCGTTGCTGTCGTAGGAGGTGGCGACGCCCCGGTAGGTGGTGCCGGGGCGGATCCGGCCGGCCAGGGAGCCCGTCGTGGAGGTCTTCGGGGCGGTGGCGGTGGTGGTCTTGGCCTGGGCGGCCTTGGAGGCAGTGGCGGTCGCGGTGGCCGAGTGGGACGCGGACGCGCCGGCCGTCGGGCTCGCGGAGCTCGCGGAGGGGCTCGGCGACCCGGAGGGCGAGGGCGTGCCGGGCGTCGGTGGTGCGCTCGTGCGGGCGCCGGAGACGGCCTTGGCCGCGTCCGGCACGTCGTTGGTCCCGCCGCCGGGGCGGAAGGCCACGGCGAGCGACACGACGAGCGCCACGGCGGCGACGGCGACGGCGGCGAGCGGCGCGGTGTGGCGCCGGGGGCGGGAGCGACGGCGGTGTGAAGGGGTGGTCACAGTCGAGTCCTTCGGTCGGGCGGGGCTCCCGTGACGGGAGTATCCGACCGTCAGTTGCCACGGACCCCCCAAAGGTTGCCGTGATTTCATACGGCGTTGCAGCCGCCCGGGTTCACCGCCCCAATACCACCGTCCCCGACGAGCAGAACCACCCCCCGGTCCCCGAGGCCACGCCCAGGCGGGGCGGCGTGCCGTCCGGGCGCCGTACCTGACGCTCCCCGGCCTCGCCCCGCAGCTGCCGGACCGCCTCCACCAGCAGGAACAGCCCGCGCATACCCGGGTGCTGGGCCGACAGCCCGCCCCCGTCGGTGTTCACCGGCAGCTCCCCGCCGACCGTCAGCCGGCCCTTCTCCACGAACGCCCCGCCCTCGCCCTTGGCGCAGAAGCCCAGGTCCTCCAGGGTCACCAGGGTCATGTAGGTGAACGCGTCGTAGATCTCGGCGAAGTCCATCTCCGCCGGCCGCACCCCCGCCCGCCCGAAGGCCAGCCGCCCGCTGACCGCCGCCGGGGAGACCGTGAAGTCCTCCCACTCCGACAGGCTCGCGTGGGAGACGTGCTCACCGGTGCCGAGGATCCACACCGGCGCCGTACGGCAGTCCCGTACGTACTCCTCGGCCGCCAGCAGGACCGCCGCGCCCCCGTCGGAGCGCAGACAGCAGTGCAGCTTGGTGAACGGGTCGGCGATCATCGGCCCGGAGAGCACCTCGTCGACCGTGACCGGGGTGCGGAACATCGCCTCCGGGTTGAGCGCCGCGTTCGCCCGCGCCTGGACGGCGACCTCGGCGAGCTGCTCGATCGTCGTGCCGTACTCGATCATGTGCCGGCGGGCCGCCATCGCGTACTTCGCGATCAGGGTGTGCCCGTACGGCACCTCGAACTGGAGCGGGCCGCGGGCGCCGAAGGCGAAGGTGCCGGTGCGGCGGCCGGCCCGGATGTCGGCGCGGGCCGTGGAACCGTAGACCAGCAGGACCGCGTTCGCGTGCCCGGCGGCGATCGCGTCGGCCGCGTGCGCCGCCATGACCTCCCAGGTGGAGCCGCCGACCGAGGTGGAGTCGACCCAGGTGGGGCGCAGGCCCAGATGGTCGGCCACCTCGACGGGGGCGAGGGTGCCGAGCCCGGCGGACGCGAGACCGTCCACCCGCGACCGGTCGAGCCCGGCGTCCGCCAGCGCCCGGCGGGCCGCCTGGGCGTGCAGGGCGTACGGGGTCGCCTCGTCCACCCGCCCGCAGTCCGAGAGCGCGACGCCGACGACGGCCACTTTCCGGGTCCCCGAGGTCATGAGGGGCCACCTTCCTCTGTGCATCTCGATCCGGCGCTCCTAATATGACGGACCGTCAGATCCGGAGGGAAGTGCCAGATCCGGAGGGAAGCCAGATCCGGAGGGAACCCATGGACCCCCGCCTCACCGCCGAGCAGGACGAGATCCGCCGCACCCTGCGGGAACTGCTCCACAAACGCTGCGGCCCCGAGGAACTGCGGGCCGCCCTCGACACCCCGGCCGGCCACGACCGCGCCCTGTGGACCACCCTCGCCGAACAGCTCGGCCTGCCCGGCCTCGCCGTCCCCGAGGCGTACGGCGGTGTCGGCTGCGCCCCCACCGACCTCGCCCTCGCCGCCGAGGAGACCGGCCGGGCCCTCGCCCCCACCCCGCTGTTCGCCACCTCCGTCCTCGCCGCGCCCCTGATCCTCGCCCTCGGCACCGACGCCCAGCGCGCCCGGCTGCTCCCCCGCCTCACCGACGGCACCCTCACCGCCGCCCTCGCGATCCCCGCGCCCGCCCTCGCCACCGCGCTCGCCCTCACCGGGCCGGGCGGCGGAGACTGGTCCGGCGGCGGACGCGCGGGCGGGGTGCAGGCCCGGCGGGCCGGGGACGGCTGGCGGCTCTACGGCGAGGCCGCCCAGGTCCTCGACGGGCACAGCGCCGGGCTGCTCCTGGTCGCCGCCCACACCGGGGGGTTCGTGCGGTCCCGGACCCTGCTGTTCCTGGTGGCGGGCGACGCCGCCGGAGCCGTACGGACCCGGCAGACCGCCCTGGACCCGACCCGGCCGCAGGGGCGGGTGCAACTGCGGTACGTTGAAGCGGAGTTGCTGGGACAGGAGGAGGCGGAGGTGACCGGGATGCTGGCCCGCACCGGGGAGTTCGCCGCGGCCTTCCTCGCCTGCGAGGCCGTCGGGGCCGCCGACCGGGCGCTGGAGCGGACCGTGGAGTACCTGAAGCAGCGCGAGCAGTTCGGGCGCGCGATCGGATCGTTCCAGGCGGTGCAGCACCGACTGGCCGACGTGTACGTCCAGGTCCAGGCCGCCCGGTCCGCCGCGTACTACGCCGCCTGGGCGACCGGACGCGGAGAGGGCGTCGGCGGGCTCGCGCTCGCCCAGGCGCTCCAGGCGCTGCGGCTCGCCGCCGCCGAGGGCATCCAGCTGCACGGCGGCATCGGCTTCACCTGGGAGCACCAGGCGCACCTGTACTTCAAGCGGGCCGCGGGCGACGAGCTGCTGTTCGGGCCGGCGCACCGGCTGCGGGCCCGCGCGGCCGAGGAGTCAGGGCTGTTCGCGGGCGTGGGGGTGACGGTGTGATCGGTGTCCGTGTGGTGCAGAAGGTGTCCTCGACCCGGGCCTTCGCCAGGCTCGCCCCCCATGTCGTGCCCGCCCTCGACCGGGCCGTCCACCGGCTCACCCGGGGGAAGGTGCTGCTCAGCGCCCAGATGCTGCCCGGGGTGCTGCTCACCGCGACCGGCGCCCGCAGCGGGCAGCCGCGCCGCACCCCTCTGGCGTGCATGCCGGAGTCCGCGGGCCGCACCTGGATCCTCGTCGGCTCCAACTTCGGCCGCACCGGCCACCCCGCGTGGACCGCCAACCTCCTCGCCCACCCCGACGCCGAGATCAGCTGGAAGGGCACGGACATACCCGTGACCGCCCATCTGCTGACGGGGGAGGAGCGGTCGGCGGTCTGGCGGGAACTGCTCGCGTTCTGGCCGCCGTACGCGACCTACCAGGCGAGGGTGGAGCGCGAGATCCGGGTGTTCCGGCTGGTGCCCAGGGGCTAGCAGCCAGTGCACCCTCAGAAGGCTCAGAAGGCTCAGAAGGCGTGCTGGACCAGCAGGAACGTGCCGATGCCCAGCATCGCCGCCCCCGAGGTCCGGGTGACCGCCCGGGCCGCCGCCGGGCGGGCGCCCAGCACCGCGCGGGCCAGTACGCCGACCGCGAGGTAGACGGCGGCGCAGCACGCCATGTGCAGCAGACCGAGGACGGCGGTCTGCGCGGCCACCGGCAGGTGCGCCCCGCCCCCGCCGCCCCCGCCGCCGCCCCCGGTCACCAGGAACTGCGGCAGGATCGACAGGTACAGCAGCAGGCCCTTGGGGTTCAGGCCGCTGATCGTCGCGCCCCGCAGGAAGACCCGGCCCTCGACCACCGGCGCGCCCTCCTCCGGCACGCCCGGCCGGCGCAGCACCCCCCACCCCAGCCGCACGAGGTATCCCGCCCCCGCCACGGTGAGCCCCGTGAGCAGCGCGGGCGAGCCCGCGACCAGGACCGCCAGGCCCGCCGCCGCCAGCGCCGTGTGCAGGGCGTAGCCGCTCACCAGGCCGCCCACCGCCGCGCCCACCGAACGGCCGCGCAGCCCGGCGGAGATCACATACGCCCAGTCGGCGCCCGGCACACAGACCAGCAGCAGGTCCAGCGCGAGGAAAGAAATCAGCGTTCCCGTGTCCATGTCGGGGACATTAGGCGTGATCCGGTCGAAAGTGTTCCCGTTCTTTTCCCGGAACCCGGCAGAATCGGGGAAGATCTGCCTCATGGACGACGTGGACCGGAAGATTCTTGCCGAGCTTCAGCAGGACGGGCGGCTGACCGTGACCGAGCTGGCCGCGCGGGTGCGGCTGAGCGTCTCGCCCTGCCACCGGCGGCTGCGGGAGCTGGAGCGGTCCGGGGCGATCAGCGGCTACCGTGCGGTGGTGGAGCCCGCGGCCGTCGGACTGACCTTCGAGGCGCTGGTCTTCGTGTCCATGCGACAGGAGGACCGGGACACGGTCGCCGAGTTCGAGCGGGCGGTGGGGGAGCTGGAACACGTCCTGGACGCCCAGCGGCTCTTCGGGGAGCCCGACTATCTGCTGCGGGTGGCGACCGCCGACCTCGCGGCCTTCCAGCGGCTCTACGACGAGCGGCTCGCGACCCTGCCGGGGGTGCAGCGGCTGACGTCGACGCTGGTGATGAAGCACGTGGTCAAGGACCGGCCGCTGCCGGCATAGCGGCACGGGCGGTGGCCCCACCCTCGTGGAACCACCGCCCGCCAGACAGGACCGCAGACCTACTTCGTCGGCTTCTTGCCGGTGATGCCCAGATGGACCAACAGCGCCAGGTTCGGCTTCAGTTCGGCCTGCTTGACACCCCAGGACTGGAAGCCCTTCTGGTGCGAGGCGACCGCCGCGAGCATCGCGACCAGCGAACCGGCGATCGCGGCCGGGTTCACGTCCTGGTCGACCCGGCCCTTGGACTGGAGCTCGGCGACGGCGTCCGACAGGGAGTTGTTCACCGAGTTGAGGATCTTCATCCGCAGCTTGTAGAACCGCTTGTCGCCCTCGGCCGCGCCGAGATCGACGACCCGCAGGATCGCGTCGTTCTTCTTCCAGAACTCCAGGAAACCGTCGACGAGTTCCTGCGCCGTCTGCCAGCCGGCCTTGCCGACCCACGAGCGGCCCTCCAGCAGCTCGGTCAACCCGGCGCCCTCGGCGGCCATTTGCTCGGCGATCTCCAGGACGGCGCCCTCGACGTCCGGGAAGTACTGGTAGAAGGTCGCGGGCGAAGTGCCCGCCTTCCGGGCCACGTCGATGACCTTGACGTCCCGGTACGGAGAGGAGCTGAGCATCTCGCTGAGGCAGTCCAGCAGCTTCTGCCGCGTCGCCTGCCCGCGCCGGCCGGCCACGCGGCCGTCGACGGTACGCACTTGTCCTGTCATGCCGTCAGCTTACCGAGGGGTGATCGGAGCGCGATTCGGCCGACTGCAAATGGGGTGCGAGGGGCACGGAGGGAGGGTGTGCTGGTCTGCGCGTTGCGTGAACCGCCGTTAGTTTGGCTGCATGGCCGAAAACAGGGCATCGGTGAACACAGAGGGTGGCGCCGGGGCGGTCCCCGAGGGCATCCCGTGCTGGGTGGACGCTCAGCTTCCCGACGTGGAGGCGGGCAGGCGGTTCTACGGCGAGCTCTTCGGATGGACCTTCCGGGAGGCGTCCGGCGCCTCCGTGTGGGCCCTGCTGGACGGCCGGCCGGTCGCCGCGCTGGCCCACAAGACGGACGGCCGGATGCCCACGGTCTGGACGGTGTACTTCTCCACCCCCGACGCCCAGGCCACCGTGCGGCGGGTCCGGTCGGCGGGCGGGCAGGTGGTGATGCCGCCCTTCCCGGTGGACGGCCAGGGCTTCGCCGCCCTCGCCGCCGACCCCGAGGGCGCCGTCTTCGGCCTCTGGCAGCCGGGCTCCCACCCCGGTTTCGGTCTCCGGCACGTCCCCGGGGCGTTTGCCTGGGCGCAGCTCTACGCCCGGGACACCGAGATCGCGAACACCTTCTACGGCCACCTCTTCCACGAGGCCCTCTTCGGACCCGGCGCCGCGCCCGACTTCGGCCGGGTGCCGGTCACCGACGTCTTCCCGGAGGTCATGCCGCCGCACTTCCTGGTCCACTTCGGGGTCCGGGACTGCCAGGCGGCGCTGGGCACGGTCGGCCGGCTCGGCGGGCGGGTCCAGGCGGGCCCGTTCACGGCGTCGTACGGCATCGTGGCGGTCGTCACGGACAATCAAGGTGCGTCGTTCGCGCTGCTTCAGCGTTGAACCACGTACCGGAGTACCCGCTCACGCCCCGTCCCGCATGCTGTTTCGCCCCTATATGAGATGAGACACCCCGATCGCCCCCGGGTTCGCAACCAGCCGCCCGGCCAGGAAGAATCTGGGGTGCGTGCCGCCATGGCGGTGCGGTGGTGAGACGCTGCACTTCGGTCGCGTACACATAGTGGGTGACGTGGCCCGTACGGGGAGGTGGCAGGCAAGTGGTGGATCAGCTGACGCAGCACGATCCGCGGCGGATCGGGCCGTTCGAGGTGCTGGGACGGCTGGGGGCCGGCGGCATGGGGCTGGTCTATCTGGCGCGCTCCGCGTCGGGCCGGCGCGTGGCGATCAAGACGGTCCGGACCGAGCTCGCCGAGGACCAGCTCTTCCGCGTGCGCTTCACGCGCGAGGTGGAGGCGGCCCGGGCGGTGTCCGGCTTCTACACGGCCGCCGTGGTCGACGCCGACCCGCGCGCCGCGGTGCCCTGGCTCGCCACGGCCTATGTCCCCGCGCCCTCCCTCGAGGAGATAGTGAACGAGTGCGGGCCGATGCCGGCCCAGGCCGTGCGCTGGCTGGCGGCGGGCGTCGCCGAGGCGCTCCAGTCGATCCACGGCGCGGGACTCGTCCACCGTGACCTCAAGCCGTCGAACGTCCTCGTCGTCGAGGACGGGCCGCGGGTGATCGACTTCGGTATCGCCTCCGGTGTGTCGAACACCCGTTTGACGATGACGAACGTCGCCGTCGGCACCCCTGCCTACATGTCCCCCGAGCAGGCCAAGGACTCCCGCAGCGTCACCGGCGCCAGCGACGTCTTCTCCCTCGGCTCGATGCTCGTCTTCGCCGCCACCGGCCACCCGCCCTTCCACGGCGCCAACCCGGTCGAGACGGTCTTCATGCTGCTCCGCGAGGAGCCGGACCTCGAAGGCCTGCCCGACGAGCTGCGCCCGCTCATCGAGTCCTGTATGCAGATGGACGCCACGGCCCGCCCCAACCCGGCCGACCTCCAGGCCCAGCTCGCCCCGCACCTGTTCGGCTCCGGCTCCGACGACAGCGGTACGGCCTCGGCGTGGCTGCCCGAGAAGGCGGTCACCCTCATCGAGACCCGCCGCGGCGGCCGCCCCGCGCCCAAACCGGCGCCGGTGAGCCCGCGCGCCCCGCTGCCGCTGCCCCCGCCGCCCTCCCACGACCCCGTGGTGCCCGCGCCCGCCCTCGGCCCCGGCCCGGTGCCCGTCGGCGTCGGCGCCCCCGACACCGGCCCGGTGCGCCTGGCCGGCGCGTCCGTGCCGATCGGTCCCGGCCCGCGCGTCGCCGACGTCCGCGCCACCGCCGCCGTCAAGGCACCGCTGCCCGAGCCCGGCCTGGTCGCCAACTGGACCCGGATCCGCCCCGCCCTGGGCGCGGGCGGCGACACCGCGCTCACCGCCCCGCAGACCGCGGCGGCCCCGGACGGACACCCGGCGGGCTGGCGCCCCTGGCGGTTCCGCATGTCGAACGACGTGTGGGGCACCCCGGCCGTCTCCGGCGACCTCGTCTACGTCACCTCCTTCGAGGTGCACGCGCTGGACGTGGCGACCGGCCGGCGCCGCTTCAAGACCCGGGACGTGGCCTGGTCCATGGCGGTCGCCGACGGCCGCGTCCACGCCTCCGACGGTCCCACCCTGTTCGCCCTGGAGGCCCGCGAGGGCCAGGACCTGTGGCGGCTCCAGACCGACGCCTGGGTCTACTGCCTCAGAGCCGAGCGCGGCACGGTCGTCACCGCCACCCGCGGCGGCGGGGTCCAGGCCTGGGAGGCCTCCACCGGGCAGAAGCTCTGGGAGATCACCGGCTGCCAGAGCGACTTCGAATCGCCCGAGGCGGGCCCCGCCCTGCACGACGGCATGGTCTTCGTCTGGCAGGACGCCCGGCTCCGGGCCCTGGACGCCCGTACGGGTGACGAGCGCTGGTCGTATCCCATCGGCGACGCGGCCTCCTGCGGCGGCGTCCCGGTCCGCGTCACCCCCGCCCCCGACGGCCACGTCTACCTCTCGGCCGGCACCCGCGTCATCGCCGTGGACGTGGCGAGCGGCATGGTGCGCTGGCACTTCGAGGCCCCGGCGGTCTTCCTCTCCCCGCCCGCCTTCGTCCCCGGCCCCGCGGTCACCGGCGGTGGCGTCTACCTGGCCGACTACCTCGGCACGGTCTACGCCCTCGACGCCGCCGACGGCCGCGACCGCTGGCGCATCGCGACGGAGTCCCGCTCCTCCATCGACCCCGTCCTGGTGGCGGCCGGCCATGTCCACGTGGGCAGCGGCAAGGGCCTCTACACCCTGGACGCGGTCACCGGAACGCCCAAGTGGCGCTTCCAGGCGGGCGGCGACATCGTGGGCTCCCCGGCGGTCGAGGCGGGCCGCATCCACTTCGGCTCCACCGACCACCTCCTCTACACCCTCAAGGCCGACGACGGCCGCCTGCGCTGGAAACTCGCCACCGGCGGCGAGATCACCGGCTCCCCGGTGGTCCGGGACGGCGTGGTGTACGCGTGCAGCAAGGACCGTTGCGTGTACGCGCTGGACGCGGAGAAGGGAACGGGCACGGCCCGCACGGTGTGAGGCCGTGCCGCCCGTTCCGGGACGGCCGCAGCACCGGGCTCGGAGTAGACGGACAGGGTCCGTACGGCGGTCGCCCCGGCAGACGTCACGCCGGCTACAACTGGGGCCTGGTGCAGCTGATCGCCCTCAGCGACGACGGACAACTGCACGACTGGCTGGTGGGTGCCCCACGGTGACCTGGCCTCGCGGCCGACTGGACGTCACCGAGGACGAGTTGGGCCGTCAGGTCGGCCATGGTGCCCTTTCGTCTGCTCTGCCCTTCCTTGGCTGCTTCGGGACAGCCACCGGCCCCTTGTCCGCGAGGGTCCGGCGGGTCGCTGACCTCCAGAAAGAACCGGGGGAAAGAACTCCCGCCCACCCACCCTCCCCGGCCGCGCCGCTCGCGTCACTCGTCCGGGTGACCGGCTTGCAGGTGCGGGATGCGGACGGTTACGTTCGCCGCGACCACCACAAACAGATACGGCCCCCGGCCGGGACTGGCATCCCGAACGAGGGCCTAACCGCTCAGGAAGCGAGACCTTCCCGATGGCTGAATCGCAGTCTAACGCCCCCTCGCGCACCACCGCCGGACCTCCGGCCTCCGGCGTGATCCACGTCCGCACCCGCCTCACGTCCGACTTCACCGTGATCTCGCATGGGAGGCCGGTCGTGGCCGCCACGCGGGAGTGTACGAAGCCGAGGACGAGCCCCCAGGGATCTGGGCCGCTCCGGTCGAGGCGGCCGAGATCGACGCAGCAGTGCGTCACCGGGCTCCTCCGAGGATGCCCCGGCCTTGAGGCCGGGGAGGGATCGGGCTCCTGCGGAGCGGGGCAGGGAAAGCCGAATCGCCGTCAGGGCGAACCGGCGTCCGCCACGGTGGCGGCGCGTTCGATCTCCAGGCGATAGACGATCTCGGAGTTGAGGGACCTGCGGGCGGACTTGGCCTGCGTGACCAGCCATTCGTGCAGGTCGGCGGGCAGACGGAGCGTGATGCGCTTCTCTTCATCCATGACCCCAGAATAGTGGGTTCCGAGTGGCCTACGAGTGGTAGGGTGACACCATGACGACACTATGGAAGGTGGCGGAGGGTGCCGGGCACGCCCGGTACACCTACCGGCTTCGCGTGTCGTCGGCCGCCCGCACCGGCCTCGAAGCCGAGTGGGCGCGCTGCCGGTGGGTCTGGAATGAGTGCGTGGCCATGTCCCGTAAGGTCCACCACCTGAACCGGGACACGGCCGAGAAGACGACGTGCGGACCGGCCCAGCTCGACAGGATGCTGACCGAGGCCCGCAGCACGATGACCTGGCTGCGTGAGGGCGCCTCGGTGCCGCAGCAGCAGACCATCCGGGACTTCGCCAAGTCCCGCGCCAAGGCGATGAAGGACATCAAGGCGAAGCTGCCGGTACGGCAGCGCGCCGGGATGCCCCGGATCAAGCGCAAGCGGGACGCGCTGCCCACGCTGAACTACACCACCCGCGGCTTCCGGCTGAAGGACGGCCGCCTGCACCTGGCGGGCGGGATCGCGCTGACCGTGGTGTGGTCCCGCGACCTGCCGTCCACGCCGTCGAGCGTGCGCGTGTACCGCGACAGCCTCGGCCACTGGTACGCGTCGTTCGTCGTCGCGACCGACATGCAGCCGCTACCCGCCACGGGCGCGGCGCTCGGTGTGGACTGGGGCGTCAAGGAGACCGCTACCACCACGAGCGACGCCCACGACCTCCCCCACGCCCAGCACGGGAAGAACGCCGCGCAACGCCTCGCCCGCTACCAGCGGATGATGGCCCGCCGCCGCCCCGCCAGGGGACAGGCGGCGTCCAAGGGCTACCGGCACGCGCAGGCACAGACCGCGAAGCTGCACAAGAAGGTCGCCCGGCAGCGGCAGGACACCGCCCGCAAGTGGGCCAAGTCCGTCGTCCGCGACCATGACGCGGTCGCCGTCGAGGACTTCCGGCCGAAGTTCCTCGCCAAGACCGCCATGGCCCGCAAAGCCGCCGACGCGGCGATCGGCGCCACCAGGACGGCCCTGATCGAGATGGGCCGCAAGCACGGACGGGACATCCGCCTCGTGCATCCCGCGCACACCACCATGGACTGCGCGTCGTGCGGAGCGAGAACCAAGCACGCACTTCCTCTTTCGGAACGTTACACCTGCACCGCGTGCGGAGCCGTGTCCCCCCGGGACAAGAACTCCGCCCGCGTGATGCTCGTCCGGGCTGGTCTCAACCCGGCTGGTGCTGATCGTGTAAGAGCTGACGGACCGCTGGTCCCCAGCCGACGTGAGCCAGGAATCCCAGTCCTTTAGGGCGGGGAGGATGTCAAGTATGAACCGGTTGTCTGCTGCGCGGACGGGATGCGTGGGGCGCTGGCGCGGTTCCTCGCCGACTTCGGGCTGAGTTTCGGAGCCTTCGACTTCGCCGTGACCGCCTCCGGCGCATGGTGGTTCCTGGAGTGCAACCCCAACGGCCAGTGGGCGTGGCTCGAAGACGCGGCCGGACTACCCATCACCCACGCGATCGCAGACCTGCTGGAGAACGGAGCGAGTGGACATGACTGACCCCCTGTCCTCGGAACACCTCCGGGCCGACCTCGCGCGGCGCCTGTCCGAGTCAGGCGTTCTGCGGAGCCCGCGGTGGCGAGAGGCGGTCACATCGGTGCCCCGCGAGGCGTTCCTCTCGCACGGCTGGTTCGAGTGCGAAGAGGACGGCTGGTACCGGCCCGCGTTCGGGGAGTCCCCGGACGGACTCACGCGGATCTACGAGGACGACACCCTGGTGACACAGGTCGCCGGGGGCGTCTTCCCCGACCAGGTCGAGGGGCGCATCGCCGCGGCGCCCTCGTCGTCGTCCACTCTGCCGAGTCTGGTCGTGCGGATGCTCGAAGACCTACGGGCGAGCGAGGGGACGCGCGTCCTTGAGATCGGCACCGGTACGGGCTACTCGACCGCGCTGCTGTGCCATGTCGTGGGGGACGACCACGTGACCACGGTGGAGGTGGACGCCGAGGTGTCCGCCCGTGCCGCAACGGCCCTCGCGGGCGCCGGACACTGGCCGACCCGCGTGGTCGGCGACGGACTGGCGGGCTGCAAGGAAGGAGGCCCGTACGACCGTGTGATCGCCACGTGCAGTGTGCATACGGTGCCGGCCGACTGGCTCGCTCAGACTCGACCCGGCGGGGAGATCCTGGTGACGGTCGGCGGGGGGATGCAGGCATCCGAGCTCGTACGCCTCTCCGTTGCCGGTGACGGCACGGCCGACGGCCCGGTTCTCGGCGGACAGGTCTCGTTCATGCCGGCCCGTCCCCACCTTCCGCCGCCGCTGGGCGTCCTGCCGAACCTCGACGAGGGGGACGCGACGCCTGCCGGGCTGGGCGCGGAGGTGCTCGACGACTGGACGGCCCGGTTCGTCGCGCAGTTCGCCGCGCCGCGCGCACAGCGGCTCACGCTGCAACGGGACGGCCGGACGGAGCACGTCGTGATCGACGTGGAAGCCCAGGCGTGGGCGGTCGTCTTCCAGGACGGCGCGCGGTGGCTGGTCCGGCAGGGCGGCGCGGTTCGTCTATGGGACGAGATCACCGAGCGCCTCGCTCGGTGGCAGGCGGACGGACGTCCGTCGGCGGACCGTATGCGCCTGCACGTCGGCCCGGACGGGCAACGCCTCACCTGGCCATGACGGACGAATCGACGCCCAAATTCCGCCACGCGTGCGACACTTCGGGCCAGTCGGGTTGAGGAGGGGGCGCAGGATGTCCACCTGGAACGGATTCGGTACCACGTACCGGGGCTACAGCCATGTGAACCGTGACGGCAGCCACTACGCCACGCAGTGGGCCGTGCTGTTCTTCCTGCCGGTGGTCCCCTTGCGGCGCCACCGCCTGACCGTCGGCGACTCGACCTACACGCAGTACGGCAACGGCAGCACCTCGGTCACCCGGTACGCGGTGCACGAGGAGACGCCGCTCGTCGGCGCGGAGATACTGCGCACCTACCTGTCGTGGTGGGTGGTCGGCCCGCTGATCGTGTTCGGGCCGCCCGCCCTGGCGTTGTGGCTCATCGGCGACGCGGTGGGATTCGGGGGCTACTTCCTGCTCATGGCCGGCTGCGTCGCCTGGGGCATCTGGGCGGGCGGGACCCTGGACAAACGCAACCGCCGGGAGCGCGTGCTGCCGCCGTCGTAGGCCCGGTCGATCTCGGCGAGCACCCGTCCCCGAGACCAGGCTCCCCTTCCAGACCTGCGACGGCTGCGAGCGCGCCTTCCGCGCACCCGACCCCGGCCACTGCCGGGAATGCAGGTCCAGGGAATCAGGGGACCGTCTCCGTGTGGCCTGCTGAGCTGCCTGCGGCCGGGTGTGCGGTCCGGGCCCGGGTGGGAGGCTTGATGTGCGACGATGCGAAACCCGGATCCGGGTACGAGGGCAAGTGGAGGTGGGGCATGGTCGACAGGTTCAGTGACGGACTTCTGACTCCCACGGAAACGGCCTCCTATCTGGAGATTCCGCAGTCGACGCTCACCTCGTGGCTGAAGGGCAGGGCCGCCGGGTCCCCTCTGGTCCACCAGGTGGAGCCACTGCGGAAGGGACAGCCCTCGGTGCCGTTCATCGCGGTGGCCGAGGCTCACGCTCTTCGTTCCCTGCGAGCCCTCGGGCTCCGTATGAGCGAGATCAGGGAGGCGGCGGCAGCCGTACGCGACGCCTTCGCGACCCCCTATGGCCTTGTGTCCAGACGGATCGCGACGGACGGCGTGGACATCTTCGTCGAGCACGGCCTCGGGGATCTCCGCAGAGCCCGGGACGGTCAAGCCCCCATCCACGAAGTGGTCTCCGACTATCTCCGCTACCTGACGTGGGAGCCCGGCGACGACTTCCCCTCCAGCCTGAGGCTCAGGCAGTACCCGGAATCCGTCCCTGTCGTGATTGACCCGAGGTTCGGGCACGGGAGACCGGTCGTAGCCGCAAATCGCGTCGCGGTCAACGCGATCACCGACCTGTGGGAGGCCGGGGAGAGCGTCGAGGACATCGCGTACGACTTCGACATGACACCCGAGCAGGTCGACGCACTGTGCCGGGCAGTGGTGCGCCTTGCCGCCTGAGTTCTTCCTCGACCGCAATCTCGGGCGTCGAGTGGCAGAAGGGCTGAGGGCGTGCGGCTGGACGGTTCACAGCATCGGGGATGTCTTCCTCGACGACGGACAGGACGTGCCCGACGAGGAATGGATCACCCACGGCCTCGAACGGTCATGGGTGCCCCTCTCGAAGGACGGCCGGATCAAGAGCCGCGACTTGGAGATCCAGCCCGTCCTCGTACGTGAGGCGGTGCTTTTCTACCTCGACAACCAGCAGCTCCGCAGCGCCGAGATGGTCGAACGGCTCGACGCCCACCGGGAGGCGATCCACCGGGCAGTGGCCAGGGGCGGTCCCGCGGCCTACGCGGTACGAGGCGACCGCATCGAGCGCACCTGGCCGTGACGGATGAAGCGCCACCCACATCCCGCGAGGCACGCGATTCCCATGCGGCGGCACTATCCTGCACCTGGGTGAAGCCTTGCGCCTTGCGGAGGGCGGCCAGTTCATGGCCCCGCTCGGCGTCGACCATCTCCGCCTTGATGGCGTCGACGCGCTCGCGCTTCTCGGGAGGGCTTCCGCGCCCCGGCGCCCGGCCGCTGCCGGGAATGCCGGTCGGTGACCGCCTCCGTGCGGCCTGCTGGGCCGCCTGGAGGCAGGTCATGGCCGCGGTGCACTGCGAGAAGGACTGGACGGACGGGGGCTGAGCCCCTGCCCCGACAGGCGCCTCCGCTTCAGAGGTCTGGAACGCTGCGTACGTTCCGCTCCGCGACATCGGGCAGAAACCGTGCGACCGTGACGAAATCGGCGTCGTCATGGAGTACGACCAGGCCGTGGTGCGCGGCTGTCGCGCAGATCATCAGGTCGAGTGGACCTGCGGCGCCAAGGGCTCCTCCCTCGGCGAGCGTGTACTGGGCGGCGTCGACCCAGTCCCACAGCCTCTTCGGCAGTGGCACGTCAGGGTAGAGATCGGTGAACATCTGCCCCATGGCCTCGTACTCCGTCACGTTGCGGGCCGAGCGCCGGAACTCGGCCCTCTGGGCGGCGCAGGAGCCGATGGCCCGCAGGGTGGTGGTCTCCAGCCACGCGTCCCGCAACGGCTCCTCACGCAGCAGGCGCCACAGGCCCGAGGAGTCGAGCAAGTAGTGGATCACGCGCCGTCCTGCTTGTCCTCGGCGCGGCGTCGCTGCCAGCCGTCGTAGTCCCACTGCTGTGCGGCGCGGAAGTGCTTGGCCACGAGTGCGGCCCGCTCGTGGCGTTCGGCGTACTCGCGGAGGGCGGCATTGACCACGTCCTTCTTGGTGCCGCCACCGGCGACACGCATGGCCTTCTCGAGGGCGTCGTCATCAAGATCGATCGTCGTCACACTCATACTGGACTCCTTTATTCAAGGCTAACATCCAGTATATATAAGCGCGGTCGGCATGCATGGCTTTCTCCGTGGGTCAGCGGACCCGGGGCCGCGCTCCCGACCGCCCCCCGAACAACTCCGCCTGCTCCTCACCCGGCAGGTTGCCGAGCGCGATGAGATGGGGCGCCTGGGACCAGCCCGCCGCGCGGGACGCCTCCGAAGCCGACCACAGGGCCCGTACCGTGCCCTGGACGCCGGTGGTCGGGTGGGCGGCGATGACCGTGGCGCAGGCGGTGGCGGCCCCCAGTGCCTCGCCGGGGGCGGTGAGTTCGGAGACCAGGCCGACGGCGTGGGCCCGCTGCGCGGAGAGCCGTTCGGCGGTGCCCATCAGCATCATGCGGGCGGCCTCGCCGTACGGCATCCGCCCCGCCATCAGCACCGACTCGTACGCGCTGACCATGCCGTACGTGGTGTGCGGGTCGAAGAAGACGGCGTCCGCCCCGGCCACGATGAACTCGCACTCGCCCAGGAGGTAGAAGGCGCCCCCGCAGGCCATGCCCTCCACGGCGGCGATCACCGGCTTCCAGAGGTCGTTCGCCTTGGGGCCGATGGTGAGGAGAGGGTCGTCCTGCATGTAGGGGGAGGCGGGCTGCGGGACGACGGCGTCCCGGTCGAGGCCGGTGCTGAAGGCCCGGACCCCCGCCCCCGTGAGGACCACGGCGCGGACGGAGTCGTCGAAGCGCAGGTCCCGCCACACCTGCGCGAGCCGCCGGGCGGTGTCCAGGTCGATGGCGTTCAGCCTGTGCGGGCGGTCGAGGGTGACGACGGCGACCCCGGTCTTCTCGGTCACCTCCAGGCGCACGCTCACGGCCGCTCCAGGACCCACTGCACGAGCCCCTCGGCGGTGAAGACCGCCTGCACCCGGGCGCCGATCCGGACCCGGTCGGGGGAGAGGGAGTCGAGAGGGGCTCCGGCCGCGCGGACCAGGTTGCCGACCAGGCGGATCCGGGGCGCGTCGGCGAGTTCGACGAGGATCACGTTGTACGGGGCCTGCGCCGCGTACTCGGGGAGCAGCGGCGGGTGCGGGACGACGTACGACCAGATACGGCCCCGCCCGGACATCGGCCGCCACTCGCACGCGAAGGACTGGCAGTGCGGGCAGCAGGGGCGGGGCGGGAAGCGGGGCTCGGCGCAGTCGGCGCAGGTCTGGACGCGCAGTTCGCCCTGTGCGGCGTACTGCCAGAAGGGGGCGCCGTCGGGGTCGGTGACCGGGGTCAGCAGAGGCATGGGGTGGTCAGCTCCTCAGGAGGAGGGCGGAGGTGGGGACCCCCTCGCCCGCCGTGACCAGGCAGGTCGCGGCGTCGGGGACCTGGGCCGTGCTGGTGCCGCGCAGCTGCCGTACGCCCTCGTTGATGAGGTTGAAGCCGTGCACGTACGCCTCGCTGAGCCCGCCCCCGCCGGTGTTCAGGGGCAGCCGGCCGCCGATCTCCAGGGCGCCGCCCTCGGTGAACGCGCCGCCCTCGCCCCGGCCGCAGAAGCCGTAGCCCTCCAGGGAGAGGGGGACCAGGGCCGTGAACGCGTCGTAGATCTGGGCCACGTCGACGTCGGCGGGGGTGACGTCGGAGTGCTTCCAGAGGTGGCGGGCCGCCGTCCACGCGGGACCGGTGAGCGGGTCGTCGTTCCAGTAGTTGACCATGCCGTGGTGCTGGGCGGGCAGGCCCTGGGCGGCGGAGTGGACGTACACCGGCCGCTGCCGGCAGTCCCGCGCCCGTTCCCGGCCGACGAGTACGCAGGCCAGCGCCCCGTCCGTCTCCAGGCAGTTGTCGTACAGGCACAGGGGCTCGCTGATCCAGCGGGCGGTCATGTACATCTCGCGGGTGAGGGGGCGGTCGTACATGATCGCGGCGGGGTTCTGGTTGGCCCGGTTGCGGCAGGCGAGGGCCACATTGAAGAGGTGGTCCCGGGTCGCGCCGTACTCGTGCATGTAGCGGCGGGCCAGCATGGCTATCTCGTCGGCCGGGCGCAGCAGGCCGTAGGGGCGGGTCCACTGGGCCGGGGTGGGAAGCTGGACGGCGGTGTTGGTCCAGGGGCGGGGGCCGCTGCCGCGCTTGCGGGAGCGCCAGGCGACGCCGACCGTGGCCTGGCCGGAGGCGATGGCGGCGGCCAGATGCGCGACGGTCGCGCACGAACCGCCGCCCCCGAAGCCGACCTTGCTGAAGAAGGTCAGGTCACCGAACCCGACGGCCTTGGCCAGCTCGACCTCGTCGGTCTCCTCCATCGTGTAGGAGGCGAGCGCGTCGACCTCGTCCGGGGCGATCCCGGCGTCGTCGAGCGCGGCGAGGACGGCACGGCAGGCGAGGGTCCTCTCGCTCTCGGGGAGGTGCTTGGCGAACCGCGTCTGGCCGATGCCGACGATCGCGGTGGCGTCCTTGAGGGTCACGCTGCACGCACCTCCGCAAGGCAGGCAACTGGGTGTCAGCGCGGCTGACAGGCCGTCAGGTTACCGCTAATCTGACGGGTAGTCAGCTACTGGGGAGGCCGGTCATGCGCGGTGACGTGGAGTGGGGGACGATCCCCGAACTGGTGCGCCGCTCGGCCGAGAGGTACGCGGACACCGAGGCGGTGGTCGAGGGCCGGACCCGGATCACGTACGGCGAACTCGGCGCCCGCGTGGAGCGCGCGGCGGCGGCCTGTCTGGCGAACGGGGTGCGGGCGGGCGACCGGGTCGGCATCTGGGCCCCCAACTCCCTGGACTGGATGGTCGCGGCGCTGGGCGCGGTCACGGCGGGCGCGGTGCTGGTGCCGCTCAACACCCGGTTCAAGGGCATGGAGGCGGCGGACGTGCTGCGCCGCAGCGGCGCCCGGCTGCTGTTCGTGACGGGGACCTTCCTCGGGACCTCGTACGTGGCCTCGCTGCGCCGGGCGGCGCGGGAAGGTCCTTCGGGCGGTCGCGGGCCCCTGCCCGGACTCCCCGCCCTCGAACAGGTGGTCGTCCTCTCCGACGACGCACCCGCCGACTTCCGCACCTGGAAGGACTTCCTGGCGAGCGGGGAGGGCGTGGGCGCGGGGGAGGTGCGGACCCGGGCGGACTCGGTGCGCGGGGACCGGCCCTCGGACCTCGTCTTCACCTCGGGCACGACGGGCCGCCCCAAGGGCGCGGTGATCACGCACGCGCAGACCCTGCGGGCGTACGAGGTGTGGAGCGATCTGGCCGGTCTGCGCCACGGCGACCGCTACCTCATCGTCAACCCCTTCTTCCACACCTTCGGCTACAAGGCGGGCGTGATCGCCTCTCTGATGCGGGGCGCGACGATGATCCCGCAGCCGGTCTTCAACGTGGACACGGTCCTCGCGAACCTGGCCGCGGAGCGGGTCTCGGTGCTGCCCGGCCCGCCCACGCTCCACCAGTCCCTGCTGGACCACGCGTCCAGGGACACCTACGACCTGTCCGCGTTGCGGCTGGTGGTGACGGGTGCGGCGGTGGTGCCCCTCCAGCTCGTCGAACGGCTGCGGGGCGAGCTGGGCGTCGGGACGGTCCTCACGGCGTACGGCCTCTCGGAGGCGAGCGGCATCGTGACGATGTGCCGCCGCGGCGACGACCCCACGGTGATCGCCTCGACCTCGGGCCGCGCGATCCCCGGCACCGAGGTCCGGGTGGAGGCGCCCCCCGGCCGGCCCGGGGAGGTCCTGGTCCGGGGCTTCAACGTCATGCGCGGCTACTACGAGGACGAGGCGGCCACACGGGAGGTGCTGACCCCCGACGGCTGGCTGCGCACGGGCGACATCGGCGTCCTGGACCCGGCGGGCAACCTGCGCATCACCGACCGGCTGAAGGACATGTTCATCGTGGGCGGCTTCAACGCCTACCCGGCGGAGATAGAGCAACTCCTCGGCCTGCACCCGGACGTGACGGACGTGGCCGTCATCGGCGTCCCGGACCCCCGCCTCGGCGAGGTCGGCAGGGCCTACGTCGTCCGCCGCCCCGGCGCCCACCTCACCGCCGACGACCTCATCGCCTGGGCCCGCCGCGAGATGGCCAACTACAAGGTGCCGAGGACGGTGGAGTTCGTGGGGGAGCTGCCGAGGAACGCGAGCGGGAAGGTCGTGAAAGGAGAGTTGCGGGGCCGGGTGTGAACCCCGAAAAGAGCACGGCGCGGGACACACGTCGGCCGCGGTGGCGCCCCCTCCGCGCCACCGCGGCCGATCCCCGTCGGATCGGGCCTTCGTCAGGCCGTCTCGTCCGAAGCGTGGTTGTCGAGGAGCTTCGCCGTCCCGCCCGACGCGTGGTTGTCGAGGGTGGTGATCTTCTCCTCGGACGTCTCCTTCCGCGCGGCCTTGGCGAGGACACCCTCCTCGACGACGGAGGCGTGGTTGTCCAGCGGCTTGATGACGTCGTCGTTCTCTGCGGCCTGGCTCATGTTGTCAACTCCGGCAGAATCTCAGCTCACAAGGATGGGCGCGGCCCCCCGGCGACTCCCCCGAGTGCTACCGGGCGGGCAACGTTCGGCCGCTCACCCTAAGGGGGCGGCCTCGCGACGAACCGTCCGCCCCCCGGCGCGACGAATCGACGGTGCACACACTGCCGAGCCGCGATAAACGAACGATGAACGCCCCCGGATCGCTACACGGCGGCCGCGGGCGTCAGCAGGGAACGCACTTCACCGGCCTCGGAGGAGCCCAGCCGCTCGTAGATGGAGAGGGCTTCCCGCCAGCACGCCCTGGCCCTGTCCTGCTGGCCCATCGCCGACAGCGCCCGGCCCAGGACGGTGAGAACCGTCCCGCGCCGCCACTCCCCGCCGATGCCCCGCAGGGCGATCGCCTGCTCCGCGTGGCTCGCGGCGAGCGGGGCCCGACGGGCCGCCAGATGGGCCTCGGCGATCCGGAAGTGGGTGACGCCCTCCCACAGAGGCTGGCGGTTGTCGTGGAACAGCGCCAGCGCTTCGGTGAGCTGCTCCAGCGCCTCGGACAGCCGGCCGGCCTGGGTCAGGGCCATGCCCAGCGCGTAGCGGCCGTTGGCCAGCCGGAGCGTCAGGCCCATGCGGTCATAGATGTCGATGCCCTGCTGGGCGAGTTCGATGGCCTCGGCGGTACGGCCGGTGGCCAGGTGGATCCGGGAGAGATTGCAGAGCGCGCTCGCCTCGCCGACGTCGTTGCCGTCGGACCGGAAGTTCTCGCTCGCCTGCCGGAGATAGCGCTCGCCGTCGGCGTGCCGGTTCTCGTAGATGGCGATGATGCCGCGGTCGTTCGGCGCGCAGCAGCCGGGCAGCGGGTCGTCGGCCCGCGCGGCGAGTTCCATGGCCTGCCTGGCCTCGTCGTCCGCCTCCTTGAAACGGCCCGCCACGAGATGGGCGTTGGTCAGGGCGGCTCGCGCGCGGCCCTCGGCGCGGATGTCCCCCGCCTTATGTGCCGCGTCCCGCAGGCTCAGTGCCGCCACCTCGTACTGACGCGCGTTGGCACCGGACTCGGCCAGGTCCTTGCTCGCCCAGAGGAGATCGACCGCCCGCCTCAGCGTCGTGGCGCCACCGGACTGGCGGGCGCAGGCCAGCAGGCAGTTGGCCTCGGTGTACAGCCAGTCCTGGGCCTGATGGCGGCTCTCGAACGCCAGCCCCGGATACTCGGCGGCCGCCAGATGCTCCACCACCCGGTCGCCGGGCCGTTCCAGTGCGTAGACCCCCTTCGCCGTCGCCAGGTAGAAGTCCAGCAACCGCGACAGAGCCCCGCCCCGCCCGCTCGGCGGCCGCTCGTCCCGCTCCGCGCAGGCACGCGCGTAGAGGCGTACGAGGTCGTGGTAGCGGTAGCGGCCGGGAGCCGCCGACTCCAGCAAGGAGGTGTCCACGAGGGACTCCAGCAGGTCCTCCGCCTCCTCCACCGGCAGCTTCAGCACCGCCGCGGCCGCCGCCAGCGAGATGTCCGGGCCGTCCGCCAGGCCCAGCAGACGGAACGCCCGGGCCTGGTTCGGGTCCAGGGCGCCGTACCCCAGCTCGAACGTCGCCTTCACCGCCAGGTCCCCCGCCTGGAGTTCGTCCAGCCGCCGCCGCTCGTCCGCGAGCTTGGCCGCGAGGACCGCGACCGTCCAGGTGCGGCGGGCCGCGAGGCGGGAGGCGGCGATGCGGATCGCCAGCGGCAGGAAGCCGCAGGCCGCCACCACGTCCAGCGCGGCGTCCCGTTCGGAGGCCATCCGCTCCTCGCCGACGATCCTCGTGAACAGGGCGAGCGCCTCGTCGGGGGACATCACGTCCAGGTCGACGAGGTGCGCACCCGCCAGGTCGACCATCCGCACCCGGGAGGTGACCAGGGCCGCGCAGCCCTCCGTGCCCGGCAGCAGCGGCCGTACCTGGGCCGCGTCCTTCGCGTTGTCGAGCAGCACCAGGACCCGGCGGCCGTCCAGCATCGACCGGTACAGCGCCGCGCGGTCCTCCAGGGAGTCCGGGATCGCGGAGTCCGCCGTGCCGAGGGCGCGCAGGAAGGAGCCGAGGACGGTCTCCGGCTCCGCCGCCCGTGCGCCGGCGCCCTGCAGGTCGACGTAGAGCTGCCCGTCGGGGAAGGCGGTGCGGGCCCGGTGGGCCACGTGCACGGCGAGGGTCGTCTTGCCGACGCCCCCGATGCCCGCCAGCGCCGACACCGCCATGACCCGTCCGGTGCCCTCACCCGCCCCGGACTCGGCCAGCAGCTCGCTCAGCTCGGTCACGAAGGACGCCCGGCCGGTGAAGTCGGGCACAGTCGCCGGGAGTTGCGCGGGCCGCACCCGCACGACCCCCGGCTCGGCCGGCGAGGCCGAGGGCTCCGCCAGCTCCGGGTCCGCCTGGAGGATGCGGCGCTGGAGCTCCCGCAGCCCCGCGCGCGGGTCCACCCCCAGCTCCTCCGCGAGCAGCCGCCGGGTGTCCGCGTACACCGCCAGCGCCTCCGCCTGCCGCCCGCTGCGGTACAGCGCCAGCATCAGCAGCTCCCGCAGCCGCTCGCGCAGCGGATGCGCGGCCGTCAGCGCGGTCAGCTCGGAGACCGCCTCCGCGTGGCAGCCCAGCTCCAGGTCCAGGTCCAGCCGCGTCTCCAGCAGTCCCAGCCGCCACTCCTCCAGCCGGACCCGCTGGGTCTCCGCGTAGGGGCCGGGGACCCCGGCGAGGGCCTCTCCGTCCCACAGGCCCAGCACCGCGTTGAGGTGCTCACGGGCCCGGTCCAGGTCGCCCGAGGCGCGCGCCCTCTCCGCCTGGGCCGCCCGGTCCTGCGCGACCGCGAGATCGAGGGCGCCCTCGCCGAGGCCGCGCACGGCGTACCCGCCGGACTCGCTCACCAGGACCCCGGGGTCCAGCACCTTCCGCAGCCGTGAGGCGTACGTCCGTACCGCCGCCAGCGCCTGCGACGGAGGCTCCTCGCCCCAGAGTGCGTCGATCAGCTCCCCCGCGGTCGCGGTACGGCCCTCGCGCAGCAGCAGGGCGGCCAGCAGCGCCCGCTGCTGCGGGGACCCGGTGTTCAGCTGCTCCTCGCCGCGCCGTGCGCGCACCGGGCCGAGCACGTCGAAGCGGAGCGCCGCCGGTTCCCCGGGGGAGCCGGGACGTCTCTGCTCCGGCACGCGCGGGCCGCCGGGTCCTACGCGGTGGTCCATCAGGGCTCCCCTTAGACATCCGAATGACCGGTTCATCTTGCCTTGTCGGCGCCGAAGTCGTCAGCCGCGCAGGACGCCGATCGCGGGCGGCGCACCCGAGTCCGCCCGGCCCACACGTCCGGGACGCACCCCTCTCCACAGAGTCGATCAACTCCGACCCCGTCTGATACAGCTGACGGGTCGTCAGATCGGCGCTACCGTGCCCCCATGGAGACCACATCCGGCACCACGACCCCTCTCCCGCTGATCATCTCCGTCGACGACCACACCGTCGAACCCCCCACCGTCTGGCAGGACCGGCTCCCGAAGAAGCACCGCGACACCGGCCCGCGCGTCGTGCGCGCCCCGCTGAAGGAGATGACCTTCCTCGGCGGCCACTTCAAGCCCGTCATGGGCGGACCCGGTGACGACGGCCCGCTCGGCGACTGGTGGGTCTACGAGGACCTCCGGCGCCCCCTGACCCGCCTCGACACCGCCGTCGGCTTCAGCCGGGACGAGATCAGGCTGGAGGTCATCACCTACGAGCAGATGCGCCCCGGCTCCTACGACGTCCCCTCCCGGCTCGCCGACATGGACGTCAACCACGTGCAGTCCGCGGTGTGTTTCCCCACCTTCCCGCGGTTCTGCGGCCAGACCTTCACCGAGGCCGCCGACCACGAGCTGGGCCTGCTCTGTGTGCGCGCCTACAACGACTGGATGGTGGAGGAGTGGTGCGGCCCCGAGGCCCGGGGCCGGCTGATCCCGCTCACCCTCATCCCCCTGTGGGACGCCGACCTGGCCGCCGCCGAGGTCCGCCGCAACGCCGCCCGCGGCGTCCGCGCCGTCGCCTTCTCCGAGATACCCCCGCACCTGGGCCTGCCCTCGGTCCACACCGACTACTGGGACCCGTTCCTCGCCGCCTGCGACGAGACCGGCACGGTCGTCGCCATGCACATCGGCTCGTCCAGCCGGATGCCCTCCACCTCCGCGGACGCGCCGCCCGCCGTCGGCTCCACCATCACCTTCGCCAACTGCTGCTTCTCGATGGTCGACTGGCTGATGAGCGGCAAGTTCGAACGCTTCCCGAACCTGAAGGTGATGTACGCGGAGGGCCAGATCGGGTGGATCCCGTACATCCTGGAGCGCGCCGACGTGGTCTGGGAGGAGAACCGCGGGTGGGGCGGGGTCGCCGACAAGGTCCACCGGCCGCCGTCCGAGCTGTTCGCCGACCACGTCTACGGCTGCTTCTTCGACGACGCCTTCGGCCTGCGCAACCTGGACTCCGTCGGCCTCGGCAACGTCCTGTACGAGACCGACTACCCCCACTCCGACTCCACCTGGCCCAAGTCCCGCGAGGTCGGCGAGGCCCAGATGGGCCATCTGGACCCGGAGGCCGTCGAGCGGATCGTGCGCGGCAACGCCATCGACCTGCTGGGTCTGACACCCGACGGCCTGTGGAGCCCCCGGTGAGCCTTGAGGGGCCACCGCAGCGCCTCGCCTACGGCATCCAGCTCCCGGTCCAGTCCCAGTCCGCGATGTTCGCCGAGCCCTGGGAGGCCGGCGCGGGCCCCGCCGACCTCGTCGAGATCGCCCGCGCCGCCGACCGGGCCGGCTTCGCCTACCTCGCCGTCTGCGACCACGTGGCGATCCCGCGCCGCCTCGCGGACGCGATGAGCACGGTCTGGTACGACCCCGTGGCCACCCTCGCCCACCTGGCCGCCGTCACCGGGCGGATCCGGCTGCTCAGCCATGTCGCGGTGGTCGGCCTGCGCCACCCCCTCGTCACGGCCAAGCAGTACGCCACCCTGGACGCGCTCTCGGACGGCCGGCTGATCCTCGGGGTCGGCGCCGGACACGTACGCGAGGAGTTCGAGGCGCTCGGGGCCGACTTCGCGCGGCGGGGCGCCGTGCTGGACGAGACGATCGACGCCCTGCGGGCCGCGCTGGGGCCGGAGGAGTTCCCGGTCCACCACGGCAAGCGGTACGACTTCGAGGGGCTCGGACAGCGGCCCCGGCCGGTCCAGGCGCGGGTGCCGCTGTGGGTCGGCGGCTCCTCCCCGGCGGCGGTCCGCCGGGCCGCGCTCAAGGGCGACGGCTGGCTGCCCCAGGGCGACCCCAGGGACCGGCTGCCCGCCCAGATCGAGCGGATACGGCGGTTGCGGCGCGAGCACCCGGAGGGCGACACCCCCTTCACCGTCGGCGCCATCACCGAGCCCCTGTACGTCGGCGCCCCCGCCTGGGACACCGGCCGCCGCACCCTCACCGGGCCCCCCGAGGCCCTCGCCGAGTCCCTCGGCGCCTACGCCGCGATGGGCGTGGACCAGATCCAGGTCCGCTTCCGCTGCCGCGACCGCGGCGAACTCACCGACCAGATCACCGCGTTCGTGGCCGAGGTGGCCCCCCGTCTGCGAGGAGACTGAGATGGGCAAGCTCGACGGAAGAGTCGTCCTGGTCACCGGCGCCGCCCGCGGGCAGGGCGAACAGGAGGCGCGGCTGTTCCGGGAGGAGGGCGCCCGGGTCGTCGTCGCCGACGTCCTCGACGACCGGGGCCGGGCCCTCGCCGAGGAGATCGACGCGCTCTACGTCCACCTCGACGTCGGCCGCGAGGAGGAGTGGACCGCCGCCGTACGGGCCGCGAAGGAGACGTACGGGCATCTCGACGGGCTGGTCAACAACGCCGGGATCCTGCGCTTCAACGCCCTCGTCGACACCCCCCTCGACGAGTTCATGCAGGTCGTGCAGGTCAACCAGGTCGGCTGCTTCCTGGGCGTGCGCACGGTCGCGCCCCAGCTCGCCGACGGCGGCACCATCGTCAACACCGCCTCGTACACCGGGCTCACCGGCATGGCGGCGGTCGGCGCCTACGCGGCGACCAAGCACGCCGTGCTCGGCCTCACCCGGGTCGCCGCCCTGGAGCTCGCGCCCCGCCGGATCCGGGTCAACGCGATGTGCCCCGGCGCCATCGACACCGCGATGTCCAACCCGGCCCGGCTGGACCCCGACGCGGACCCCGAGGAGACCACCCGGGCCCTGGACCAGCTCTACCGCAAGCTCGTGCCACTGGGCCGGATCGGGCGGGCCGAGGAGGTGGCCCGGCTGGCGCTGTTCCTCACCGCGGAGGACTCCTCGTACATCACCGGGCAGCCGTTCGTGATCGACGGGGGATGGCTGGCCGGGGTCAGCGTCATCTGACCGCTAGCTGACTGCCCGTCAGCTATTGACCCCGCATGCGGGCGGTGTCAGAGTCTCCAAAACTGACGATGTGTCAGAAAACTGATCCAGGGACGGTGAACCTCCGTGGAATTCGGGCTCTTTGTACAGGGATACGTGGGTAAGCGCGCCGAGACCGACCCCCTCGCCGAGCACAGGGCGCTGATGGAGGAGACCGAGTACGTCATCCAGGCGGACCGGTCCGGCTTCAAGTACGCCTGGGCGTCCGAGCACCACTTCCTGGAGGAGTACTCCCACCTCTCCGCCAACGAGGTGTTCCTCGCCTACCTCGCCCACGCGACGGAACGGATCCACCTCGGATCGGGCATCTTCAACCCCCTCGCCCAGGTGAACCACCCCGTGAAGGTCGCCGAGAAGGTCGCCATGCTCGACCACCTCAGCGAGAACCGCTTCGAGTTCGGCAGCGGGCGGGGCGCCGGGTCGCACGAGATCCTCGGCTTCCTGCCCGGCATCACCGACATGAACTACACCAAGGAGATCTGGGAGGAGACCATCGCGGAGTTCCCCAAGATGTGGCTCCAGGACGAGTACCCCGGCTTCCAGGGCAAGCACTGGCAGCTCCCGCCGAGGAAGGTGCTGCCCAAGCCGTACGGCAAGTCCCATCCGGCGATGTGGTACGCGGCCGGGTCGCCGCCGTCGTACGAGATGGCCGCGAGGAAGGGGCTCGGCGTCCTCGGGTTCAGCATCCAGAAGGTCTCCGACATGGAGTGGGTGCTGGAGAAGTACAAGACCGCGATCGTCACCGCGGAACCCGTCGGCGACTTCGTCAACGACAACGTGATGGTGACGACGACGGCGATCTGCGCGCCCACGCACGACGAGGCCATTCGTATCGCCGTCAACGGCGGCCTGCACTACCTCCCGTCGCTGGTGTTCCGGTACCACGACACCTTCCCGCGGCCCGAGGGCTTCCCCGTGTGGCCGGAGACGCTGCCCCCGTACACGCCCGAGTTCGTGGAGCTGCTCGTCGAGGAGGAGCTGCTGATCTGCGGGGATCCGGACGAGGTGCTGCGGCAGTGCAAGCGGTGGGAGCAGGCCGGGGCCGACCAGTTGTCCTTCGGGTTGCCGGTGGGGGTGCCGAAGGAGGAGACGTTGCAGACGATCCGGCTGATCGGGGAGCACGTGATCCCGAAGATCGACACGGACCCCGTCCACCGGACGACCCGGTTCCGTCAAGCCGCTTGATCGCCGTCGGCGGGTGCGGGTGGGGTGTGGCTGGTCGCGCAGTTCCCCGCGCCCCCTTTTCAGTCACGGAGTTGAAAAGGGAACCCCATGCTTGATCACGTCATCAAAGGTGCGACCGTCGTCGACGGGACCGGCGCGGCTGCCTTCGTCGCCGACGTCGGTATCCGCGACGGCCGGATCGCCGTCGTCGGCACGATCACCGAGGAGTCCCGGACGGCCGAGGACGCGGCCGGGCTCGTCCTCACCCCCGGATTCGTCGACCCGCACACCCACTACGACGCCCAGCTCTTCTGGGACCCCTACGCCACCCCGTCCCTCAACCACGGGGTGACCACGGTCGCCGCCGGGAACTGCGGGTTCACCCTCGCGCCGCTCAACCCCTCCCGGCCCTCGGACGCCGACTACACCCGCCGGATGATGTCCAAGGTGGAGGGGATGTCGCTGGTGGCGCTGGAGGAGGGGGCGCCGTGGACCTGGAGCTCGTTCGGGGAGTACCTGGACGCGCTGGAGGGGCGGATCGCCGTCAACGCCGGGTTCATGGTGGGGCACTGCGCGCTGCGGCGGTACGTGATGGGGGCGGACGCCGTCGGCGGCCGGCCCAGCGAGGCGCAGCTGGAGGCGATCGTGGGGCTGCTGCACGAGGCCATGGACGCCGGTGCCTGGGGATTCTCGACCACGCAGTCGTCGACGCACTCGGACGGCGACGGGCAGCCGGTCGCCTCGCGGCACGCGGCGCCCGAGGAGCTGCTGGCCCTCTCCCGGGCCGTCGGCGAGCACGAGGGGACCCAGATCGAGGCGATCGTCGCGGGATGCCTGGACCAGTTCAGCGACGCCGAGATCGATCTGTTCGTGGAGATGAGCGCGGCGGCCGGACGGCCCCTGAACTGGAACGTCCTGACGATCGACTCGGCCGTGCCGGAGCGGGTGCCCCGGCAGCTGACGGCGAGCGAGCGGGCGCGCAAGGCCGGCGGCCGGGTGGTGGCGCTCACCATGCCGATCCTCACGCCGATGAACATGTCCCTGGGCACGTTCTGCGCGCTGAACCTGATCCCCGGGTGGGGCGAGGTGCTCGGGCTGCCGGTGCCGCAGCGGATCGAGCGCTTGGGGGACCCGGGCGTACGGGCCGAGCTGGTGCGGCGCGCCGAGTCCGAGGAGGCGGGCGTCTTCCGGCGGCTGACCGACTTCGGGCGGTACGTCATCGGCGACACGTACAGCGCGGCCAACGAGGGGCTCACCGGGCGCGTGGTGGCGGACATCGCCCGGGAGCGGGGGCTGGACCCGTTCTCCTGCCTGGTGGAGATCTGCGTGGCCGACGAGCTGCGTACGGTCCTGTGGCCGATGCCCACCGACAACGACCCCGCGTCCTGGTCCCTGCGCGCCGAGGCCTGGCAGCACGAGGACGTCCTGCTCGGCGGCTCCGACGCGGGCGCGCACCTGGACCGGATGTGCGGGGCCCCGTACACCACCCGCTTCCTCGGGGACTGTCTGCGCGGACGCCGGCTGGCGACTCTGGAACAGGCCGTGAAGATGCTGACCGACGACCCGGCGCGGCTGTTCGGGCTGCGCGAGCGCGGGCGGGTGCGGGAGGGCTGGCATGCGGACCTCGTCCTGTTCGACCCGGAGCGGATCGACGCGGGCAAGGCCACCCTGGTGCACGACCTGCCGGGTGACAGTCCCCGGCTGGACTCGCGGGCGCTGGGGATACGGGCGGTCTGGGTCAACGGCGTCGAGGCCATCCGCGACGACGCGGTGACCGGGGCGGTGCCGGGGCGGGTCCTGCGGTCGGGCCGGGACACCGAGACGGTGAGCACCCGGTGAGTTCCGGGCCTCTTCCCCGAGGGGGCGACGGGCAGCGGCTGTTCGTCGCCGGTGCGTGGGTCGAGCCGGACGGCGGGCACTACGAGGTGACCGACCCGGCGACCGAGGAGAGCGTCGGCGGAGCGCCGGAGGCCTCCCGGGAGCAGGCCCTCGCGGCCTGCGCGGCGGCCCGGGAGGCCTTCGGTCCGTGGTCCCGCACGGCACCGGAGGAACGGGCGGCGGTCCTGGGCCGGGCCGCCGGCATCATCCGGGGCCGGCTGGAGCCGTACGCCTCCCTCGCCCGGGCCGAGACCGGCGCCACGACCGGCACCGCGCGCGGGATGCAGGTGGGGGTGGCCGCCGCCCGCTTCAGGCGGTACGCGCGCGTGGAGCCCGCCGAGTGGGCGATCGCACCGCAGATCAACGAGTCGGGGCCGATGGGCCGGGCGGGCGTGATGGGCGCGCTCGCCGTACGGCAGCCGGTCGGCGTCGTCGCCTGCATCACCTCGTACAACAACCCCTGGGCGAACCCGGCCGGGAAGATCGCCCCCGCGCTGGCCATGGGCAACACGGTGGTGGTGAAGCCCGCCCCGCAGGACCCCCTCTCCGTGTACCGGATGGCGGAGGCGCTGGAGGCGGCCGGGGTGCCCCGCGGGGTGGTGAACGTGGTCTCCGGGGAGGCGGTCGCCGTCGGCGAGGCGGTCGTGGAGTCGCCGGACGTGGACATGGTGAGCTTCACCGGTTCGACGGCGGTCGGGCAGCGGATCGGCGAGGTGTGCGGGCGGGCGATGAAACGCCAGCTCATGGAGTTGGGCGGGAAGGGCGCGGCGCTCGTCTTCGACGACGCGGACCTGGGCTCGGCCGTCGCCGGCATCGGCACCACCTTCTCCTTCTACAGCGGACAGATCTGCACGGCCCCGACCCGGGTGCTCGCACAACGAGGGGTGTACGGGGAGGTGGTGGAACGGCTGGCCGGGTACGCGGCCCGGCTGAAGGTGGGGGACCCCCGGCTGCCGGACACGGTGGTCGGCCCGGTGATCTCCGCCGCCCACCGCGACCGCGTCGCGTCGTACGTCGAACTCGGCCGCAAGGAGGGCGCGACGGTCCTGGCCGGGGACGATGCGGGCCAGGCACTCCCCTCCCGGGGTTTCTACGTCCCCCCGACCCTGCTCGCGGACTGCACCAACGACATGCGGGTGGCCCGGGAGGAGATCTTCGGACCGGTGGTCGTCGTCATCCCCTTCGACGAGGAGGACGAGGGCGTGGCCCTGGCCAACGACAGCGACTACGGCCTCATCGACTACGTCTTCTCCGGCGACGTGGCCCGCGCCTTCCGCGTGGCCCGCCGGCTACGGGCGGGCGGCGTCGGCGTCAACACGGTCGCCCGCAACATGGAGGCCCCCTTCGGCGGCTTCAAGAAGAGCGGAGTGGGCCGCGACGTCGGCTCGTACGCGCTGCACGCGTACAGCGAGGTGCAGGCGATCGTGTGGCCCGGATGATCGCCATCAGCCGTGCCGCCCGTGCCGCCCTTGCGAGTTGACACCTGTTAATCTCCCGTCGATCCCCGGCCATGACCAGCCGGGGAGAAAAATTTGCTGCGGGCCCAGGGGTGCACACCCTGGGCCCGCATCGCGTCTTGGGGGAAGCACAGGAATGTCCGACATACTCACTGCCACGGGAGTCGACCTCTCCTACGGCAGTCAGCTCGCCGTTCGTGACGCGCAGCTGTCCGTCTCGGCCGGGGAAGTCGTGGCGATCACCGGGCAGAGCGGTTCCGGCAAGTCCTCGCTGCTCTACTGCCTGGCCGGGGTTCTGCCCGTCACCCGTGGTCAGGTCCGGTTCGACGGGCGCACGCTCGGCGATCTCACCGACGACGAGATCAGTACGCTGCGCCGCGAACGCTTCGGATTCGTCTTCCAGTACGGCGAGTTGCTTCCCGAGCTCACCGTCGAGGAGAACACCGCCCTGCCGCTCAGGCTGGCCGGGCAGCGCAAGCGCCCCGCCCTCGCGGCGGCCGGCGAGGTCCTCGAACGGCTCGGCCTCGGTGACCTGCGGGAACGCCGACCCGCCCAGGTGTCCGGCGGGCAGAGCCAGCGCGTCGCCGTCGCGCGTTCCCTCGTACACCGGCCCGCCGTCGTCTTCGCGGACGAACCGACCGGGTCGCTCGACAGCGCCAACGCCGACGCCGTCCTCAAGGAGTTCCTCGACCTCGCCCGGTCGCAGGGCACCGCCGTCATCCTGGTGACCCACGACCCCGCCATCGCGGCGCAGGCCGACACCCACTACACGATGTCCGACGGCGTCCTCGGACGAGGTGCGCGGTGACCGAATTCCTGCTCGGCCTGCGCCTGTTGTTCGGCTCGGGCCGCGGCAACCGCATCCGCTTCTTCCTGATGGCGGCCGGCGGCTCCATCGGGGTGTGCTGCCTCGCCCTCGTGCTCACTGTCCCGGCGATCATCGACGCCCACGACGCACGCTCCGCCGCACGAGAGCCCATCATCTCGACAAAGAATCCGGTGGGTGGCACGCTCGTCCTGGAGCGCGACGATTCCTACGGCTCCCATTCCTTCACCCGTCTGTTCGTTGCCAAGGGAGCCAGGGGCGTGCGTTCGGTGCCTCCTGGGCTGAGTGAACTGCCGTCCCCGGGTGAGGTTTTCGTCTCTCCGCGGGTTCACGAACTACTGCGTGAGGCACCCGCCGTCAAGAGTCTGCTGCCGGGCCGCGAGGTTGGCGTGATCGGCCCCGCCGGGCTGTCACACCCCGACGAGCTGTTTGCGTACGTTGGTACCGAACGGGCGAAGATCGCAGCTGAGGGCCGCACCCTGAAGGGGTTCGGGTACAGCTACGCCCCGTTCCCCGCCGTCGACTCCTCCACCCTCACCGACGTCCGGTTCGCCCTGGCCACACTGGTCCTGCTGCCCCTGGGCATCTTCCTGTCCGTCTGCGCCCGGCTCTCCGCCGCCAGCCGGATGCGTCGTCTCGCGGCCCTGCGGCTGCTGGGCCTGAGCAGCAAGGGCACCCAGCGGGTGAACGCCGCCGAGACCGTCGTCGCCGCCCTGCTCGGCGCAGTCCTCGGACTGGGCGAGTACTGGGTGCTCAACCAGGTGATGTCCCGGGCCGGGCTGCCCGGACTGAGGTGGTACCCGGACGACGGCGCCGTGTCCGCGACCACCGTCGCGATCTGTCTGATCGGCTGCCCGGCCCTCGCCTGGTTCGTCGGCCGCAAGAGCGCCCGGGAAGCGACCGCCAACCCACTCGCTGTTCGGCGTACGGCGGTACCACGGCCCCCGACCAAGTGGGTCGGTCTGCTGCTGCTCAGCGGCCTGGGCATCGTGTGCGGCTTCTGCGCCAGCGGCCTGACGGGCCACCCCGCCTCCAGTCTCGGCCTGAACGCGGTGCTGGTGGTCGCCGGCGTCGTCCTGACCGGCGTAGGACTTGTACTCACCCTGCCGCTGCTGTCATACGCGCTGGCGAGCCGGGTCGCGCGGACCACGCAGTCCCTGACCCTCAACCTGGCGATGCGGCGCAACGAGGCCGAGCCCGGCAGCACGATGCGGGTGGTCACCGGCCTGGTCCTGCTCGTCTACGCGGCCTCACTCGCGCAAGGCGTCCTCATCCAGCTGGAACAGGTCACCCGCCCCTACAGCCCGGTACAGGAGTACTCCCTGCCCCTGTCGAAGCTCAGTGCGCAACAGCAGCGGGACCTCGCCAGGGTCCCCGGGGTCGGCGCGCACACCGTCCTCATGGACTCGTGGCGCGACCTCAACGATTCCCAGTCCAGGGCCTTTTCCTCCTCGGCCACGGCCCTGGTGGCCACCTGCGCCGAGTTGGAGCGGATGACCGTGCGCACCGAGGGCTGTGTGGACGGCAAGGTGCTGCGGCTCGTCAACACTCGCTCCGGCCCCGATGTGGAACCCGGCATGTCGTTCCCGTTCAGCTTCCGCACCGACTCCGGACGGGACGAGAAACGGAACTTCACCGTGCCCACCGAGCGGGTCGTCTACCGGGGATATGAGGCGTCCGCGGTCGGAAGCGCCGATCTCCTCGTCCCGCCCTCCGCTCTGCCCGCTGACGCCCGCCCGAGCGATGCGACCTTCGTCCTCGCGAGCAGCTCCGACCCCGAACGGGTACGGGCTGTCCTCGACGGCATCGCCGCCGTCGCCCCGATCGCCGAGATCGAGCTGGTCGGACTGAACATCCAGGGGCTGGAGCAGATCTCCGTGGTCGAGACCCTGCTGGCCCTGGGCATGATCATGGGCCTGGTCATCGGGGTGGCCGCCTTCCTGGTGTCCGTCACCGACCGGGCCGTCGAACGCCGCTCCCAGGTCACCGCCGTCACCCTGATCGGCGCGCGGGCCAGGACCATGCGGGCGGTGCAGTGCGCCCAGGTCGTGCTGCCGCTCGGTCTCGGACTCGTCCTGGCACTCGTGACCGGCAAGCTCGCCGAGTCCAGCTATCTGATCACCGGAGGCGGCGCGGTCCGCTGGGACGTGGAGGGCATACCGCTGCTGACCCTCGCCGCGCTGGGCGTCGTGGCGGCGGCCGCGGTGGGCTCGCTGCCGCTGGTGGGCCGCCGCATCGATCCCGAACTGATCCGGCGGGACTGAGAGACGGGGCGGGGGACCGGGTGGAGGTATGTTCCGCCGCCCGGTCGCCGCCTGGTCGCCTGTGGGTCGTCCGCCGGTCGTCGAAGGCGTGGCCTCAGTGGTCCAGGTCCACCCGCACGGTCAGCAACCGCGTCCCCAGGGCCCGTACGGCCGTGCTGTTGGCCTTGGGCAGGGTCCGCAGTCTCGCCACCGGGTCGTCGTCGGGCAGCAGATGGGCCGTGCCGGTGTGCCAGCGCCCGGCTATCCGCACCCGTACCCGGGGATCGGCCTTGATGTTGCGGACGTACTGCGACCGCTCCCCGAACTCCGACACCAGCCAGAAGGCGTCACCGACCCGCCGCCCGCCCAGCGGGGTGCGCCGGGGCTGCCCGGAGACCCGCCCGGTGGTCTCCAGGAGTGTGTGGAACGGCAGTCGGCGCATGAGCGGATTGGCGACATGCCGCTGGAAGGCGGTGGTCGCACGGAAGCGGAGGTCATGGGGGCGAGGCATCGTCCGGTGGACTCCTTCGCGCGAGGCGCTGTTGCATCACTTGCTTCCATGGTCGCCGATGCCGTCGTGGTGATGAGAGCGGGTGCCTGTTGCGCTCCGGCGGATCGCCCTCCTCCGGGTCGCACGCGTTCACCGCGTTGCCGTGCCAACGTCCGTCGGCCATCGCCACGTAGACCTGACCCCTGTCGATTGCGGGCGGGGGCGACGGCAGCCATGGGGGGCGGACATCACCACCAGGGCGTCCTGGTCCGGCAGGGTCGCCCTCAGGTCCCGGTTGACCACCGCGAGCGCGGCCTCCAGCTTCGGCCACCGACCGGGCTCGGCCCGCCGGGGTTCCGGGCGGGGCCGCCGGTCATGAGCGGGGCCGATGCGGACGAACGAGGAGTGCTTCACCGGAGCATTGTGTCCTAGAGGCTCGGGAAGACCAGAGCGAAGAAGAGCCGGAGCAGCACGGCCCAGAAGACCGCCGCCGCCAGCGACACGAGCAGCGAGCTGCGCCACCTCAGCACCAGGAAGGGGAAGAGGACCAGGGCCGCCCAGTGCCCGGCCACGTCGATCGACATACGGGCGGCCTCGTGCAGGGTTCGCGCGCCGCCCGTCGCCATCCGGCGCAGCAGCCGCTGGGAGACGAACCCGTACAGCCCGAGGACGATCGGGAAGAACCACAGCGGGGTGACCGAGACCAGCTCGGACTCGGAGAAGTCGTCGAAGGCGAGGAAGTAGATGTAGAAGGCCGCGGCGAGTCCCCCGAGCAGCGCGACCACATAGACGGCGGTCAGTGCGGCCGGCTCGACGGCACTGGCCGGTACGGGGACGGGGGAGGCGTACGGAACGTCGGGCTGCGGGACGCGGACCACCTGATGGCAGTGGGGGCAGCGCACGTCCTGCCCGGCCCGGTCGGTCGGCGCCGAGATCAGGTGCCCGCACGATGCATGGAACTCCGTCTGCTGACCCGCGTTCATGTGCAGCCCCCTCCGCATCGGATCCGGTCAGAGGCGAGGACGCGGGCGACGGCCGTCCGGGTTCCGCCCGAGGGTACGGAGGAGGGCGGCGAAGGCGGTGGGGGTGGCGGAGAGGACGGTGTGGGCGGGGTCGGCGGATTCGGTGAGGTGGATGGTGTGGGCGTGGGGGGCTGTGGATATGTGGACGCAGGCTTCGCCTTGGGCACAGTAAGAGGACTTCTGGGCCGTGGCGGCGACATGGACACACGATTCGCCCTGGGCGCAGTAGGACGACTTCTGCCATGTGTAGGAGGTCATGCGGGTCCTTTCACAGTTCAGTGGCCAGGTTGTGGATGAAGTCGCGGGTCTTCTCCGGGGACAGGGCCACGGATTCCATCCGTTGCAGCAGATTCCGGTAGGTGTCCAGTCCGGCTTCGGCGTCGACCAGTGCGGGTCCGTGCGACTGGTCCAAGGAGACCGTGTCGAGCCGGGGCACGGCGCCATGGACGTACAGGAAGGTCTGGCCGGACCCCGGGTAGGCCCCGATGGCGAAGGGGATCACCCGGATGGTGATGCCGTCGCGCTCGCTCTGGGCCAGCAGGTGCCCCAACTGGCGTTTCGCGACTGATGTGCCACCGACGGGTACGCGGAGTGCGGCTTCGTGGATGATCGCCTGATACGGCGTCGGGGGCGCCTGGTCCAACAGCGCCTGGCGCTGGAGCCGGAAGTTCACGCGTAGTTCGAGCTCACGGCGGCTGAACTCGGGAACAGCCAGTTCGAAGATGGCGCGTGCGTGGTCTGCGAGTTGAAGCAGGCCGGGAACGTGCGCGGTGTTGGCTGCCTGGAGCGCGGTGGCGTAGTGCTCGGTCTCGGCCAGGTCGAGCAGCGCGGCGGGCAGCATCTCGCGGAAGGTCTCCCACCAGCCGGTCTTCCGCTCACCGGCCAGCTCGATGAGGCCATCGAGGTAGGCGGTGTCCGAGCAGCGGTAGATGCGGGCCAGCGCCCGCAACCTGTCCGCACTCACGCCGAATCGACTTGCTTCGATATTGCTGAGCTGGGCCTGGCTGACGCCGAGTTGACGGGCCCCTTCGGTGACGGACAGCCCTGCCCTCTCCCGGAGCCTGCGCAGCTCCGTGCCGAGGCGGAGGCGGCGGGCACTCGTCGCGGTCTTGGGGGCCAATGGCCGACCTTCCTTGGAAAGCTGCGCGTTGGTGTCACTCACACGAGGGAAAACCTCACGTGATTGCCGAAATGGGAAATGTATTAGGTGTCCGGTCGATAGCGTACTGAACCAGGCGCCCCGCCCGGAAGCGCACCGCGGGACGCCGCGGCAATGACACCAGGCACCCGTCCAACTCCCCTCAGTGATCGGAGACTTCCATGGCCACCGTAACCCCGTGCTGGAACTACACCCTGCACCTTCCCCGAGATCCACGCGCACCGGGTATCGCCCGAGGCACCCTCAGGCTGATCCTCGCCGCCCATGACCTGGGCGAGCTGACGCCCACGGCGGAGCTGGTCGCGGGTGAGCTGCTCGCCAACTCGCACTGCCATACGAAGGGCCCGTACTCCCTACGCGTCCTGTCCCCGCACCCCGGCCGCCTACGGGTCGCCGTCTGGGATACGGATCCGAGGATCCCGCCCGCCTTCTCGGCCGACGTCGACAAGGACGCCGTACCGCCGCCCGACACCGAAGGCGGCCGGGGGCTGCATCTGGTGCGGGCCTGTGCCGACGAGGTGGGCGTGTCCGTGCTGCGCGAACTCGGCGCGTCGAGGGGCGGCAAGCTGCTGTGGGCGGACTGCGGAGGCGGGGTGGCGCGGTGAGTACGGGCTGCCGGGCCCGGTTCGTCGGCGCCATACTGGAAGAGGAGCCATGCCTCGTTCGTCAGGAGCAGACCATGAGCGCACAGCCCGAGCACGGCTGGGGAGCGATGCCGCTCCCGGAGATCCGGACCGTGGACGATCTGCGCAGTGCGCTCAGCCGCTACGGCTTCCCTGGTGACCGGGAGCGTTTCGAGCAGGAGCTGGCCGCCGCCATAGGAGCCGCCCCGACCAACGACTTCGCGGGCGCGGCGGCAGTGGTACGGGCCTACCGGCACCGGATCCTGATCAGGAACTCGCCGGAGATCATGACCGCTCTGGAGGACGCGCGCGGCGAAGGCGGCCCTGCGTGAACGATGTCCCTCTGGAGGAGGCCGAGCCCGCGAAGAAGGCGTTCGGTGATTTGACCGAGGGTGAGCGAGAGGTCGTCCGGGATGCGCTCCTGGCGATCGGACGCGACCCGGCGGTGGGCCGAGCGATCCCCGGCTGGCGGCCGCCGTCGGTGGAGTACACGTACACGACCCCGCTCGCCCGCGACTCGGCCGAGGCGATCACGGTCGTCTACACACACACACCAAGGGCATGGGAGTGACGGTCGTCTACTACTTCCGTGATCCGCAGGTGGTGGACTGAGTCCTCGAAGGACCCCCACGGCGGTGTCAGGGCCGCTCGAAGAGCTGCAGGACTCCGCCCACCGAGAAGCAGGCCCCGCCGAGCAGGGTGCCCCAGTTGGCGATGTCCGTGTTGACGAGGCTGTCCGTCGCGGGGCGGGTGTACGCGGCGATCGCCGAGACCATGAAGAGGACGGAGCCGAACTGGTTCACGGCGACGATCCACCAGCCGAGGCTGCGGCGGCGCAGACAGAGCCGGTGGCCGTGGCAGAGCTCGACGAAGCCGAGGTGACCGGAGATCAGGAACAGCATGCAGCCGATCACGTCCGGCACCCAGATCAGCCGGTTGACCTGCTGCACGCTCAGACCCTGGAGGAACGAGTCCAGCAGGTTGACGCCGAAGACCAGGGTGCCGACGAAGAGGACGAACACGCTCAGCCAGTCGATGCGCGAGGGCTCGTAACTCCACCAGCGCCACGGGGGCGTGACCAGTCGGCCCTCGCCGCCGGGGACGTGGCGGGGTGCGTTGACGACCTGGAGGAGGGAGGTGAAACCACCCGTGTTGAAGAAGAGGCCCCCCGCGAAGTAGATCGACGCGCACGTGGTGGCGTCCCCGGAGCCGAACTGGGCCACGCCCGCGCCGAGCGCGAAGAGCGCCCCGCCGATGACGAAGGCGGTCGCGGCGATGGCGTTGAGCAGGCGGAGCCGACGGACTCCGACCGCGTCGGCGCTGCTGTCCCGGCCCGTGGCCGCACCGGGCGCGCGTACGGCGATGATGCCCTGCCGCCGGGCGGGCCGTGACTCCCAGACGGCGGTGCCGCCACCGGGAGGCCGCCAGGTGAGCCGGGTCGTGAACGGTCCCGCGCCCTCGGCGCACTGCTCGGCCTGCTCGGCTTGTTCGGGCTGATCGGGCTGGTCCACGGGCCGAGACTAGACGCCGCGACGGGAGCCTCCGGCGAACGAAACGCGGCACGGTGTACGGGCCGCTGCCCGCGCGGTGAGGTGGCCGGCCTCCCGCCCCGCAAACGCTGATGAACGCGGGCGTCGGAACAGCGGCAGTGGCCGACCGTATGGATCGCCGACGGCAGGTCAGGAATCCGCCGCAGGCCACCGGCGCCGCCGCGGATAGCGGTGGAGTTCCCACGCCGTGTACCCCATGAGCGGGACGAGGACCGGGGGGAACAGCCACCAGGGGATGTCCCACCACACTCCGACCAGGCCCAGGACGGGGCAGCCGACGCAGAGGATGATCAGCATCGGCTTGCCCCAGCCGCGCCAGGGGAAGGGGAACGGAGGGTTCGGCCGGGTCAGGCGGGCGGTGCCGACGGTGAGGGCCAGGGCCGCGAGGAGACCGGCGAGGGTGCCGAGCGCGGCGGGCATCTGGGGGTCGTCGCGCGGCTCGTCGGAGGACGCCTGGAGGAGCCCGTCGCGGCTGACCGACATGATCTCGCCGCGCCAGACGGTGCCGGTGACCCGGTCGCCCGGTTCGAGCTCGGACAGCAGCGGGCCCGAGTCGCCGAAGTCCAGGACGCCGTTCCAGAAGGGCGCTCCGGAGAGCGTTGCCCGGTAGACGGCGCCCTTGCCGCCCTTGATCCTCGTCGCGTCCACCGTGAAGACGACCTCGCGCAGGCAGTCCTCGTGCTCCCGTGGTGACGTGCCCGCCGCGCAGGGCCCGGCGCTCGCGTAGTCCCGGTAGCGGTCGAGGTCGTCGGGCAGCCAGCGGGCGAAGGCGAAGGAGCAGGCCAGGGCCGGGAGCAGGGACAGCGTCAGGAGCAGTGCGCCCCACGCCCGCGTCCGCGCCGGGGAGTGCGGCCGTGGCGGGCGCTTGCCCCGTCTGTGCGTGGTGCCGCCCCTGCTCGCCACGTCCGACGCCCCCCGTCCGCCCGTCCGCCCGTGCCCGGCCCTCGGGCCTGAACGCTCGTGCCCGAACGCTCGTGCCCGAACGCTCGTGCCCGGCCCACCTGCCCGGCCCCCGTCCTCGTAGCCTCTCCCGTCAGGACCGGGCAGACAAGGCAAGCGTCAGGCAGTCAAGAGCCCCGCAGTCCTGCCGGGTTCCGGCAAAGAGCCGGCCTGAGGCCGGGGCCCTCACCTCCCCAGGAACACCGGATTCGTGAACGCCGCCAGCGCCCCCGGCAGCGGGCCCGCCGCCACCTCGTGGCGGACCTCCGCCCGTACGTACGCCGCGTACGCCGGGGTCGTACGCCACTCCACGACCCCCGCGCCCGACACCGGCAGCGGGGCGCTCGTGAACACCACGCCCCCGTCGGTCACGAAGCGGACCGTGCAGCGCGGGGCGCCCGTCGCCTCCAGGCGGACCGTCACCGGGGTGTCCGCGTCCACCCGCAGCCGCTCGCCGATGCCCGCCCGCTCGCCCCGGCCGCCGGTCACCGTGAAGGACAGCGACACCGCGCCCGACTCCGCCACGTACACCCGGCCCGCCCGGATGCCCTCCTGGATCGCCTCCCGGGTCAGGGCGTCCGCGAGGACCACGGTCTGGGGCAGGCCGACCACGTCCGGGTCCCGGTGTGCGTCGCTGTTGCCCACCGCCGGGAGCCACCGCGCCGGACCGCCCCGCAGGGTCGCGTCCCACTCCGCGAGCGTCACCTCGTCGTCGGGGGTGTAGGAGCCGTTCCACGCCTCCACCGCGTCCGCCTCCCCGAGGCCGAACTTCCAGGAGCAGCCGACGCAGGTGGCGTGCGGATGGGCGGGGATCACCAGGCCGCCCGCGTGGCGGATGCGGCGGGCGAAGCGGGGGAAGAGGCCCTCCCGCGCCCGGTAGCGCCAGTCCACGAAGGTGCCGGGGGCCGTGCCGACCGCCAGGACGTGGCCGTTGCGGGTGGTGACCTCCTCGCCGAGCAGCACCAGCAGGTCGTCACCGGCCACGTCCGCCCACGCCCCGTGGCCCGCGTGCGTGTTGTGCTCGGAGGTGTTGATGAAGTCCAGGCCCGCCGCCCGGGCGAGGGCGCCGATCTCGGCCGGGGTGCGGCGGCCGTCGGAGTACCAGGAGTGCAGGTGGCAGTCGCCCCGGTACCAGGCCCGGCCCCGGCCTTTCGCGCTGCCGGGCGGATAGGAGGCGGGCGGGGCGGCGGGCGCCGGGTCGCCGTGGGTCAGGGTGACCGTGATCTCGTACGTCAGGCCCTGCGGCGCCACCGTGTAGGGGCCGAGCGCGATGTGCCACCGGCCCGCGCGGACCGGTCCCGGCACATAGCCCGGCGTCGCCTCGTCCGCCCGGACGAAGAACTCGGTGCGCGCCCCGCCCGACCAGCCCCGGAAGCCCTCGCCGCCCGGCGCGGTGCCGCGTTCGTCGAAGAGGCCGATGTCGAGCGCGTTGCCGGGGATGCCGGCCGGGACGGCGGGGCGGTCGTAGGCGTACGCCACCCTCAGCTCGCGGACGCCCGGCGGCACGTCGACGGGCACGTACACATAGTCGGGAGAGCCGGGCGGCAGGGTGCCCCGCACCGTCCAGGTCTCCGGCTGCGGGTCCCGCGGGTCTCGGGGTCCTTGTCGTCCGTCTGCGGCTGCGAAGCTCACGTTTCCCAACGTAAGCGCCGCGGCGGCTCCCGTCGCGAGCAGCGCTCGGCGTGCCATCGGGCCGTCCTGCGCGTGCGTCACGACGTCACCCTCCCCACGTCACCCTCCCCACGTCGCCGACCGATGCCGAGCCGTTGCCGATCCATGCCGACCGAAGCCGATCGATGCCGACCGGTCGGTATGGACACCGACCCCTTCTGCCGGTACAGATGAACCGGCCCAGATGAACCGGCACCGAAAGGCCCGCCATGCGCATCGCCGTAACGATCTTCCTCACCGACGAGACGATCACCCCGACCCGCCTCGCCCGGGAGCTGGAACAGCGCGGGTTCGCCGGGCTGTACGTGCCCGAGCACACGCACATCCCCGTCGAGCGGACCACCGCGTACCCGGCCGGCGGCGAACTGCCCCGCGAGTACGGCCGCACCCTCGACCCGTTCGTCGCCCTCGGCCAGGCCGCCGCCGTCACCGAGCGCCTCGGTCTCGGTACCGGCATCACGCTCGTCGCCCAGCACGACCCGATCGACCTCGCCAAGCAGGTCGCCACCGTCGACCACCTCTCCGGCGGCCGGCTCACCCTCGGCCTCGGCTTCGGCTGGAACGTGGAGGAAGCCGCCGACCACGGCGTCGAGTGGCGGACACGGCGCGAGCTGGTGCGGGACCGGATGGCGCTGATGCGCGCCCTGTGGAGCGAGGAGCCGACCGCGTACGAGGGCGTGTACGGGTCCGTCCGGGCCAGCAGCGCCTATCCGAAGCCCGTGCAGCAGCCGCGCGGGCCGGTCGTCGGGCCGCGCACGCTCATCGGCGGGGCCGCCGGGCCCAAGCTGTTCGCCCACATCTGCGAGTACGCCGACGGCTGGCTGCCGATCGGCGGGCGCGGGCTGTCCGAGACCCTGCCGCTGCTGCGCGCCGCGTGGGCGGACGCCGGGCGCGAGCCGGAGGCGCTCCAGGTCGTGCCGTACGCCGTCCACCCCTCCCCGGGCAAGCTGGCCCACTACGCCGACCTCGGCATCGAGGAGGCCGTGCTCCAGCTGCCGCCGGCCGGCGAGAGCGAGATCCTCAAGCTCCTCGACGAGTACGGCCCGTACGCCACCGCTTCCAGTGACACCGTGTAACGACCTGGGACGAGGGACGAATCGGGCTCCCCCACCGGCTCTGATCAGCCCGAACGTATGCTCAAGGGATGACGACTTCCGCGACCTCCGGAACCGGCCCCGGCCCTCTTCCCGGCCCCACCGAGAACTCCATGCGTCGCGCTCTCAAACGTGCCCGGGACGGCGTCGCGCTCGACGTGAGCGAGACGGCCGTCCTGCTCCAGGCGCGCGGCGAGGACCTCGACGACCTCGCCGCGTCCGCCGCGCGGGTGCGCGACGCGGGCCTTCAGGCGGCCGGCCGGCCCGGCGTCATCACGTACTCGAAGAGCGTCTTCATCCCCCTCACCCGGCTGTGCCGGGACAAGTGCCACTACTGCACCTTCGTCACCGTCCCCGGCAAGCTGCGGCGCGCCGGGCACGGGATGTTCATGTCCCCCGACGAGGTCCTCGACGTCGCCCGCAAGGGCGCGGCCCTCGGCTGCAAGGAAGCCCTCATCACGCTCGGAGACAAGCCCGAGGACCGCTGGCCCGAGGCGCGCGAGTGGCTCGACGCGCACGGCTACGACGACACCATCGCCTACGTCCGCGCCATCTCCGTACGCATCCTGGAGGAGACGGGACTGCTCCCGCACCTCAACCCCGGGGTGATGTCCTGGACCGACTTCCAGCGGCTGAAGCCGGTCGCGCCCAGCATGGGCATGATGCTGGAGACGACCGCCACCCGGCTGTGGTCCGAGCCCGGCGGCCCGCACCACGGCTCCCCGGACAAGGAACCGGCCGTACGGCTGCGCGTGCTGGAGGACGCGGGCCGCTCCTCCGTCCCCTTCACCTCCGGGATCCTCATCGGGATCGGTGAGACGTACGAGGAGCGGGCGGAGTCGCTGTTCGCGCTGCGCCGGATCTCCCGGGCCCACCACGGCATCCAGGAGCTGATCATCCAGAACTTCCGCGCCAAGCCGGACACGGCCATGCGCGGCATGCCGGACGCCGAACTCGACGAGCTGGTCGCGACGGTGGCCGTCGCCCGCCTGCTCATGGGCCCGTCCGCGAACCTCCAGGCCCCGCCCAACCTGGTCGACAGCGAGTACGAGCGGCTGATCGGCGCGGGCATCGACGACTGGGGCGGGGTCTCCCCGCTGACCATCGACCACGTCAACCCCGAGCGCCCCTGGCCGCAGATCGAGGAGCTGGCCGCCCGGTCCGCGGCGGCCGGCTTCACCCTGCGTGAACGTCTCTGCGTGTACCCGGAGTTCGTCACCCGCGGTGAACCCTGGCTGGACCCGCGGCTGCTGCCGCACGTGCGCGCGCTCGCCGACCCGGCCACCGGTCTCGCCGTGCCGGACGCGGTCGTCGAGGGCCGCCCGTGGCAGGAACCGGAGGAGGTCTTCACCGCCTCCGGCCGCACCGACCTCCACGCCTCGATCGACACCGAGGGGCGCACCTCCGACCGGCGCGCGGACTTCGACGAGGTGTACGGCGACTGGTCCGCCCTGCGGGAGGCGGCCGTCCCCGGCATGGCGCCCGAGCGCATCGACACCGACGTACGGCAGGCTCTGGCCACGGCCGCCGACGACCCGACCCGCCTCACGGACGCCGAGGCCCTCGCCCTGCTGCACGCGGACGGTCCGGCGCTGGACGCGCTGACCCGGATCGCCGACGACGTCCGCCGGGCGGCGGTCGGCGACGACGTCACCTACATCGTCACCCGGAACATCAACTTCACCAACGTCTGCTACACCGGCTGCCGTTTCTGCGCCTTCGCCCAGCGCCGCACCGACGCCGACGCCTACACCCTCTCCCTCGACCAGGTGGCCGACCGCGCCCGGCAGGCGTGGGACGTGGGCGCGGTGGAGGTGTGCATGCAGGGCGGCATCCACCCCGACCTGCCCGGCACGGCGTACTTCGACATCGCGAAGGCGGTGAAGGAGAAGGTCCCCGGGATGCATGTGCACGCCTTCTCGCCGATGGAGGTCGTCAACGGCGCGACCCGCACCGGCCTGTCGATCCGCGAGTGGCTGATCGCCGCCAAGGAGGCCGGACTGGACTCCATCCCGGGCACCGCCGCCGAGATCCTCGACGACGAGGTCCGCTGGGTCCTCACCAAGGGCAAGCTGCCCGCCGCCACCTGGATCGAGGTGATCACCACCGCCCACGAGGTCGGCATCCCGTCGACCTCGACGATGATGTACGGCCATGTCGACCAGCCCCGGCACTGGCTCGGGCACCTGCGCACCCTGGCCGGGATCCAGCAGCGGACCGGCGGCATCACCGAGTTCGTGACGCTGCCCTTCATCCACACCAACGCGCCCGTCTACCTGGCCGGCATCGCCCGCCCCGGCCCGACGATGCGCGACAACCGCGCGGTCACGGCGATGGCCCGGCTGCTCCTGCACCCGCACATCCCGAACATCCAGACCAGCTGGGTCAAGCTCGGCACCGAGGGTGCGGCGGAGATGCTGCGCTCCGGCGCGAACGACCTCGGCGGGACCCTCATGGAGGAGACCATCTCCCGTATGGCGGGCTCCTCCTACGGCTCGTACAAGTCCGTCAAGGATCTGATCGCGGTCGCCGGGGCCGCCGGCCGCCCGGCCCGGGCGCGCACCACCCTGTACGGCGAGGTGCCGGCGGAGCGGCAGCGCGCCGCCCGCGCCTCGGACGGGCATCTGCCGGAACTCCTGCCCGTGCTGGAGTGAGTACGATGATCCGACCCTCCCCTGGAGGGAGGATCCCAGGGGAGGCCCCACCGGCGGGGTCCCGTAGCCGAGGAGATGCGTGCCCGTGCCTGCCCGACTTCCCTCGTGGATCTGGGTCACCGGTCTGACGGTCGGCGCCGTCGCCGCGGTCGGCGCCCTGACGGTGCAGGCCGAGCGGGGCCCGCATCCCACGGCCGCCGCGGGCCGCCCGAGCGCGTCGGCGTCCGCCGCGCCGGGCGCGAAGGCGTCCGCCACGCCGAAGGCGTCGGCTTCCCCGGCCGCGACCGGGGTGCCCGAGGCGTCCGGCTCCGGCCGCAGGATCGTCTACGACCTCTCCGACCACCGGGTCTGGCTGGTCGACGCGGACGACACGGCCCGCCGGACCTTCACGGTCTGGCCGGGCACGGTCGCGCCCGTGCCCGGCACCTACACGATCTCCGTCCGCAAGGACGCGACGACCGGTTCCGACGGCGTCGCGATCGAGCACATCATCTACTTCTCGGTCGTCTCCGGCGTCAACATCGCCTTCTCCAACGCCGTCGACGGCGCCTCCCCGCCCCCGGCCGCCGCCGACGCGCAGACCGGCGGCATCCGGATGCCGAAGGCGGACGGGGCGGCCCTGTGGGCGTTCGGCGACCTCGGGACGAAGGTCAGGGTCGTCGATTAGGGCTCGGGCGGCATGCCGCCTCCCCCGCCTCTCGCGCCTCGGCTCGGACCTCCACCGGCCCTCCACCACCCCTCCACCCCGCACCTGCCCGTGACCCCGTTCGATTACAGTGACGGACGTCGTACGTACGGACGGTGCCCGCAGGCTTGGGGAGGACTTGGTGAGTACGACATCAGGGGCCGTCTGGGGCCGTGCCGAGCAGCAGGACTTCCGCAGCCGGGTGCGGGGCACACTGCTGGGGGCGGCCGTCGGGGACGCGCTCGGGGCGCCCGTCGAGGGGCACGGCATCGAGGAGATACGGCAGGTCCTCGGGCCGGAGGGGGTCGTCGACCTCGTCCCCGCCTTCGGACGGCGCGGTGCCGTCACCCACCACACCCAGCTCACCCTGTTCACCGTGGACGGGCTCGTCCGCGCCCAGGTGCGGCGCGACACCGGCGCCTGGCACCCGCCGACCGATCTCCACCGGGCGTACCTGCGATGGGCGGCCACCCAGCGCGACTGGGGCCCCGACCTGCGCCGCAAGGACGACGGCTGGCTGGCCCGCGAGGAGTGGCTGTACGCCCGCCGGGAGCCGACCCGGCCGCTCCTCATGGGGCTCGGCGACGAACGGATGGGCACGCTCGACGACCCCAAGAACCCGGCGGCCGACGGGCCCGAACCCGTCGCGCGCTCCGCGCCGTTCGGGCTGCTCGTCGGCTGGGAGCCGCAGCTCGTCGCCCAGCTCGCCGTGGAGTGCGCGGCCCAGACCCACGGCCATCCGACGGCGTACCTGGCGGCGGGCGCGTACGCCGTCACCGTGCACGCCCTGGCCCGGGGGGAGGAGATGGACGCCGCGGTGCAGCGGGCGCTCGTGCTGCTGGCGGCGTGGCCGGGGCACGAGCCCGTCTCGGAGGCGTTGCAGCGCGCGCTGGGCGCCGTACGGCAGGGGCTGCCGGAGCCGGCGCGGGTGGCCGAACTGGCGGGGGAGGGGCGCGCACCGGGCGTGCTGTCCGCCGCCCTGTACTGCGCGCTCGTGGCGGAGGACGTGCGGCACGGGCTGCGCCTCGCGGTCAACCAGGGCGGCCCCGCCGCCCCGACCGCCGCCCTCACCGGCGGACTGCTCGGCGCCCTGTACGGCGAGACGGCCCTCCCGCCGGCCTGGCTGGCCGAGCTGGAGGGCCGTCCCACGATCCTGGAACTCGCCGACGACTTCGCGATGGAGATGACCCAGGGCCCGGCCCTGCACAACCCGGCGGGCGCGTCACCGGGGTGGCTGGCGAGGTATCCCCCAGGGGGCTGAGCCGGACGCGTCCCGGTCCCGCGGCCCCTGGGCCTGCCGTAGTCCTTCGCGGGTGCCGGTACGCCACCAGGGTATCCTGCCGCCCGCGGTGGCGAAGTCGCCGACGTCGGTGACGCGCTGGTGCGACCAGACGCCGCGATTCGACATGGCGTCCTACGTTCATCTACATGAACAGCCTGTCAGGGTGTCACCGCATCAGCTCCCCCGCGTTGACCAGCAACGACTGCCCCGTGATCGCCCGCGCCCGGTCCGAGGCCAGGAACACCGCCGCGTCCGCCACGTCCCCGTCCGTGGCCAGCTCGGGCAACGCCATCCGCTCCGTCAGCCGGCCCAGCACCTCCGCCTCGGGCACCCCCTCCGTGTGCGCCGTGAACTGCACGTACGCCTGCACCGGCGGCCCCCACATCCAGCCCGGCAGCACGGTGTTCACCCGGATCCGGTGCGGCCCCAGCTCCCGCGCCAGCGAGTACATGGCACTGGTCAGCGCCCCCTTCGAGGCCGCGTACGCCGCCTGCCGCACCTGGGAGGGGGCCGCGACCGCGGACTGGGTGCCGATGAAGACCACCGATCCGCCCCGCACCCTGAGGGAGGGCAGGCAGGCCCGGGTGATCCGCAGCGATCCCAGCAGGTTCACGTCGACGACCGACTGCCAGGTCGTGAAGTCGGCGTCCTCCAGTCCGCCGAAGTAGGAGTCCCATGCGGCGACCTGGACCACCGCGTCGATCCCCCCGAACCGCTCCCGCGCCAGCCCCGCCAGCGCCTCGCAGCTCGCCTCGTCGGTGATGTCGGTCGCCCGCCACGCGGTGTGCGTCCCGTCCGGATCGATCTCGGCCGCGCACTTGACGAGGTTCGCCTCGGTACGGGCGCCCAGCACGGCGTTCCCCCCGTCCCGGACGACGGCCGCGGCGACCTGGTGACCCAGGCCCGCCCCGACCCCCGAGACGACGACCGTCCTGTCGGCGAGCAGTGACATCGGGACCTCCCTGACCCTGACGCATTGTCTGACGGGGCGTCAGAGTATGGTCCGGCCGCCGAGGAAGGGGAAGAGGCGGGAGCGAGGAGACCCGCAGCGAGACGTACGCCGAGCCGGCCGCCGTGGGGCCGTACGGTGCCGTCGAGGCGGTCATCGACACGGCCCAGGCGAAGTCGGAGCGCGAGGCCCGCCGCACCTGAGCCGCAGTGCGCTGCATCGGGTTCCGGGGGAACGGTTCCTGTCCCGCGCACCGCTCGCCGAGAAAGCAGCGTCGGGGCGGCAACCTTCTCGTCTTCTGCGGCAACTGGGAGCCGGAAGACCGAGTCGAACAACCGGATGGACGGGCATGAGGGCAACGAAGCACGCCGCGCCGCAACCGTGGCGCAGACGCGGACTGGTCACGGGCATTCCCTTGGGGCTGCCGGCCGCCGGTGTGCCGGCGTGCCGTCCCTCCGGGAGCGGAACTGGTGTGAGGACCGGTATCCACGCGGAGCGGCCGGGCGTCGGCGGCACCGCCGTGCAGCCGGACGTCGCCCGGCCGACCCGCGTCCGGTTCGGCCGGCAGTGACCAGCCCGCCGGTGAGCCTTCAGCGCCCCGCAACCGAGCACGCCCGCCGTTCGAATCCCGGACTCGGCACTGTTAGGCTGCGCCCCCCGATGTTATTGAATGTGCAACCAACGCGCACATCCTGGCAAGGAGAGGGCGAGCGGGGGATGGTCCTCGATGACGCGTCCGCGGAGTTCCACGAATTCTTCGAGCGCCACTATGCCGAACTCGCCCGTCTGGCACACCTCCTGACCGGCGAGGCCGACGCGGCGGACGACCTCGCGGCGGATGCCCTGGTCGCCCTGTGGCAGCGGTGGGACCGGTTGCGGCAGGCCGACCACCCGGTCGCCTACGCCCGCGGTGTGGTGGCCAACCTGGCGCGGGGACGGATCCGCAGCGCGGTGCGGGAGCGACGCCGGATCACGCTGTTCTGGTCCCGCAGCCCCGAGAAGGTGGAGGGGCCCGACTCGGCGGCCGTGCTGGACGTCCGCGCGGCGCTCGCCCGGCTGCCGTTCCGCAAGCGTGCCTGCGTGGTGCTGCGGCACGCCCTCGACCTGTCGGAGAAGGACACGGCGGCGGCGCTGGGCATATCGGTGGGAACGGTGAAGAGCCAGACCTCGAAGGGGATGGCCGAGCTGCAGAAGATCCTGGGCGCACGAGCGGCCGGGGACCTGGTGGCAGGGAGGAGGAAGCGGTGAACGAGGAGATCGAGCGTCGGCTGCGCGAGGCCGCCGAGGCCCACCGGCCCGACCGCGCGCGGATGCTGGCCCGGGTGGAACGCGGCATGGCCGGCCCCGCCGTCCGTCACCGCGCGCGACCGTTCGCGAGGTCCGGAACCAGGATCGCCCTCGCCGGGCTCGCCGCCGGCGGCATCATGGCGACCGGCGGCCTCGCCGTCGCCGCCATCGTCGCCACCTCGTCGCCGCCGCCCCTGCCCACCGTGACCACGCCTGCCGGCAGCCCGTCCCCGAGCGTCAGCTCCCCGCACCCGACGACAGCCCGCCCCACCCCTGTCGCGCCGGCCCCGGCCACCACCCCGGGCAGCTCGCGCCCGACTCCGTCGGCCACCAGCGCCAGTCCCTCGCCGACCGTTGGCGAGAGCCGGAACGGACCGCTGTCGTCGGCCGGCTCGGTGGACCCGCGGAGCACCGTCTACTGGACGCAGAGCGACCTCGTCCTCAAGACGACGCAGCCGCTCACCTCGCTCACGGTCGAGATACGGATCGTGCAGACCGGCGGGGTGAAGAACACCGGCACCTGGCAGACCCTGCCGAGCGGTGACTTCACCGTCACCGTCCAGGAGGCCGGCGACACGCTGGTCTACCGCTGGGTCCTCAAGCCGGGCCTGACCGTGCCGGCCGGGAGCCATGAGTTCGCCGCCCAGTTCAACAACGGCACCGGCGACCGCAGTGCCGCGGGCGACGGCTACCGCGTCGACGCGCAGGGTTCGGGCGGCTCCGCGTCGGTCCGGGGCGGGTTCGTCCCGACCGGGTGAACGCCGAGGTGCGGTGAGGGGAAGAGTCCCCTCACCGCACAGCTCGATGGTCGAGCGGATCCCGGTGAGGCGCCCCGGGTCGAGTACAGCGAGGCAGGTGTTGCCGGGTCGGCCACCGGCACGCAGCGAAGACCCGCCCGTCCCCGACACCCAGGCGGACCTGCGCGCCCGTGCGGACCGGCGCGCCGTCCTTGAGGCTGTCGAGGAAGGAGGAGGTCGGGGCCGTGATGGCGCGGCGGTGCAGTCGGGGGAGGCCGAGTACCCGAACTGCTGGTACGTGGTCCAGTCGGCCGGCCGCCGTTGCTCCCTTCGTCGTAGGTGGCCTCCGTGGTGCTCGGCAGGTAGCCGTGGAACTGCGCGAGGACCGTGGCGACGGCCTTCAAAAAAATTTCTCCCTCGATCGCGGCAACCTCTGTGTGCGTGGCGGCAACTGGCAGGTACTGGGGCCGGATCAAGGCCCGCTGTGCCAGAAGGACATGCCGTTGTCAGATCAGAACCGCTCTCATCGCCGCCGTCCGGCAACCCGCCGCGTGATCGCCGCCGCCGTGGTTCTCGCCGCCGCGGGTGCCGCCGTACCACTGGTCGCCCTGGCCGCACGCACGCCGGACGCCGGACCGGCCACGGCCGCCGAGGCGGCGGCCGGCAGCGGCCGTTACTTCGGCACGGCAGTGGCCGCGGGCAGGATGGGCGACTCCACGTACTCCACTCTTCTCGACCGGGAATTCAAGATGATCACCCCGGAGAACGAGATGAAGTGGGACGCCATCGAACCCTCCCGCGGGTCGTTCACCTTCGCCGGCGCCGACTCGATCGTCAGTCACGCCTCCGCGCACGGGCAGCGCCTGCGTGGCCACACCCTGGTCTGGCACTCCCAACTGCCCGCCTGGGTGAAGTCGATCACCGACGCCGGCACGCTGCGCAGCGTGTTGAAGAACCACATCACCACCGAGATGACCCACTTCAAGGGCAAGATCTACGCCTGGGACGTGGTCAACGAGGCCTTCGCCGACGGCGGCAGCGGCCGGCACCGCAGCTCGGTGTTCCAGGACGTGCTGGGCGACGGCTTCATCGAGGAAGCCTTCCGCACCGCCCGGGACGCCGACCCCTCGGCCAAGCTCTGCTACAACGACTACAACATCGAGAACTGGTCCGACGCCAAGACGCAGGGCGTCTACAAGATGGTCAAGGACTTCAAGTCCCGCGGCGTGCCCATCGACTGCGTCGGCTTCCAGAGCCACTTCGGCGCTAGCGGCCCGCCGGCCAGCTTCCAGACCACCCTGTCCAACTTCGCCGCGCTCGGCGTGGACGTGCAGATCACCGAGCTCGACATCGCCCAGGCGTCCGCCACCGCGTACACCAACGCCGTCCAGGCGTGCGTGAACGTCGCCCGCTGCACGGGCATCACGGTGTGGGGCATCCGCGACAGCGACTCCTGGCGCACCGGTGAGAACGCCCTGCTGTTCGACGCGGGCGGCAACAAGAAGCCCGCCTACAACGCCGTACTCACCGCCCTGGGCAGCAGCACCAGCGGCACGGGCGGCAGCACGGCCGGCACCGGCAGCACCGGCGGTGGTACCCAGGCCGGGGAGATCACCTCCGGCGCCGTCTACACGCTCTCCAATGTGGCCGCCGGACGTGTGCTCGACGAGCCCGCGGGATCCAACGGCAACGGCACCCCGCTCCAGGTGTGGGACGCCAGCGGCGCCTCCAACCAGCAGTGGAAGGCCGGCAAGAACAGCGACGGCTCCTACACGCTGACCAACATCGCCAGCGGCCGGGTCCTGGACGAGCCGGCAGGCCGGACGGCCAACGGGACGAAGCTTACGGTCTGGGACGCCAATGGTGGCGCCCACCAGCACTGGAAGGCCGGCAAGAACAGCGACGGCTCCTACACGCTGACCAACGTCGCCAGCGGCCGGGCGCTGGAGCTCCCCGGCGGCAAGACCGCCAACGGCACCCCCGTCCAGATCTGGGACACCAACGGCGGCCGCAACCAGCGCTGGACCTTCAAGCCGACCGGGGCACCGAAGAGCGACACGACCGCGGCGCCGACGAGTGCCACGACCGGGGCACCGAAGAGCGACACGTGTGCTCTTCCGTCGACGTACCGGTGGACCTCGACGGACGCGCTGGCGCAGCCGGCGAACGGCTGGGCCTCGCTGAAGGACTTCACCACCACGACCTACAACGGCAAGCACCTGGTCTACGGGTCCGACTTCTCGGGATCGGCCTACGGCTCGATGGCGTTCAGCCCGTTCACCGACTGGCCGGACATGGCCTCGGCCCACCAGACCGGTATGCGCCAGAACGCGGTGGCGCCGACGCTGTTCTACTTCGCGCCCAAGAAGATCTGGGTGCTGGCGTCCCAGTGGAGCGGCGGCTGGGCGTTCAACTACCGCACCTCCAGCGACCCCACCGACCCGGGCAGCTGGTCCGCGCCGCAGCCGCTGTTCACCGGCAGCATCCCCCGCACCGACTCCGCCACCGGCCCGATCGACCAGACCCTGATCGCCGACGACAAGAACATGTACCTGTTCTTCGCCGGTGACAACGGCAAGATCTACCAGACGTCCATGCCGATCGGGAACTTCCCCGGCAACTTCGGCTCCTCGTACACGACCGTCATGAGCGACACGACGAAGAACCTGTTCGAGGCACCCCAGGTCTACAAGGTCAAGGGCCAGAACCAGTACCTCATGATCGTCGAGGCGCGCGGTGCGAGCGAGCAGCGCTACTTCCGCTCCTTCACCGCCACCAGCCTGAACGGCCCGTGGAGCCCGCAGGCCGCCACCGAGTCCAACCCCTTCGCCGGCAAGGCCAACAGCGGCGCCACCTGGACCAACGACATCAGCCACGGCGACCTGGTCCGCGACAACCCCGACCAGACCATGACCGTCGACCCCTGCAACCTGCAGTTCCTCTACCAGGGCAAGGCTCCCAACTCGAACGCCTCATACGACAACCTGCCCTACCGCCCCGGCATCCTCACCCTGAAGCGCTGACCGCCTGATCGACCCCCCTCACCACCGAGAGGAACCCCAGCCGTGCATCGGCTGGGGTTCCTCCCCTGTGGATGTCGCCGCAGGCGTCGCCCCACAGCCGGTGTACAGCCTGGCGTTGACAACGCGCAGGAAGGTCACCGGCGCAAGGGCAGGCAGGCGGCCGATGGCGCCGCCCCGGTCCGCCTGGTCGGCGCGGTGCTGGCAGAGCCGTACTACGCGGAGTCCTTCGGGCCGGTCTGCGTCATCGAGACCTTCGCCGACGACGAAGTGGACCCTGGCGGCCAGTCCTGCGGGCTGCCGTCGGCGCTCCTCTTCCACGACCGTCCGGAGGGCGTCCCCGTGCTCGACGATCCGGCCGTAGAAGTCCTCAGCCCGACGAAGACGACGAAAGGCGCCCCCATCGAAAGAGACGGGGGCGCCTTCTTCGGCTACGCCTACTTGAGGGCTGTACCACCCGAGTTGTGATAGGCGATGGTCTTGTTGATCAGGTTTCCGCCGTCGGTCTCGGGCGTCGTCTGCTCCGACCACCCCGCACCGAAGAACAGGCCGGCGATGTGTGCGTTCGCGACCTGGTCCATGTGCGCGAAGAACCAGTCCACCTTGTCGTCCTTGTAGTGGTCGGGCGTGTTGTTCTGCGCCATGTTGCCCACGGGGATCTGCCACAGGACGACCGGCTTGCCCACTGACTCGGCCATCGTCTTCCAGAACTTCAGCGAGGCGGCGGCCTTCTGGTCGTTCCAGAAGGTGTCACGGCTGCCGTGGGCCGGCTGTGCGTACCAGCCCGCGTCGCGGTCCGTCACATCGCTGACCAGGAAGTCGGCGTTCTTCGCCCCGAGGTCCGCGTAGTCCTTGACGCACTTCTGGACGTCGGTCTCCCAGTCGAAGCAGGAGAGGTGCAGTCCCACGGCGGTGTTCGGCGCGTACGTGTGCGTCATCGAGATCAGGCACTGGGCGAGTCCGGCGGCGCTGTTCTCCTGCGACCCGCAGTCCTTCGGATTCGAGGCCTGGACCTGCGCGGGAACCTGGTGCAGGTTGCCGAGCGAGCGGGCGAAGCCCCAGAAGTCGGGCTCGAGGTCGATCGCGTCGTGCGACGTGCCGATCTTCTGGAGGAAGAAACGGTAGTCGTTCAGGTACCGGGTGAGCAGGTCGGTCCTGTTGATGGCCTTGACCTCGCCCGGGCCGTCGCCCTCGCCCGCCGCGTCCCCGAGGTCCCGCAGCGAGTACCAGGTCCAGAGCATCTTCTGCGGACGCTTGCTGCCCTTGTACTCCGCCTGGGAGACCACGTCGTCCCGCCAGGTCACGTAAGTGCCGGGCGCCGTGGTGCTGCCGTTCCAGCAGCCCCACCAGCCCGACCACCCGTCCTTGCAGCGCGCGGCCGTGTAGTAGTCCGAGGAGGGCGCGGGCTGGCTGTGCACATAGGCGTAGCGCATGTCGAACGGCGCCGCGTTCGCCGAGGCGTCGGACATCAAGCCGCCGATGAGCACCGTGTCACTGCCCATGAACCGCTTCGCCGAACTGCCGTTGGTGGCGGTCGCAGACGCCGCCGGCGGCACCGGGCGGGTAGCGCTCGGAGCCGGACTGGCCGGAGTGCTTCCGCCGGGCGCGGGCGTGGGCGTGCTGCCGGAGTTCCCCGGATTCCCGGTGCCGCCGACGCTGCCGACCTCGACGAGCTTCCACTGCTGGTCGGCGCCGCCCCGGTCGCGGTTCTGGACGACGTCGCCTCCGTCGGCCTTGGCGGCGTTCCTGACACCGACGGCCATGCCGCTGAAGCGGTTGACGAGACGCACGTAGCCGTCGGACGACTTGGCCGGTGTGAACTGCTGGTTGGCGGCGTTCAGGTCTTTCCACTGCACGAGGGCGGAGCCGGCGGTCTTCGACCAGCCGAGGTCGTCCAGCACCTTGCCGGAGGTCCGGTTCTGCAGCCGGTAGTAACCGTCACCCGAGTCGATGAACCGCCACTGCTGGTTGGCCCCGCCATGACGGCTCCACTGCACCACCGCCGCGCCGTCGTCCTTGGCGGAGCCGCGGTCGTCCAGCACCTTGCCGCTGTCGCGGTTGACCAGGACGTACCACTTATTCAGATCCAGGGTCTTCTGGTCCGCCGAAGCCTGACTGACCACGACAGCCGAACCGGTCACGACCACCAGGGAGAGACCCGCCCAGAATCCCCGACGCGCCAGCAACCGACGGCCACGATGCCTCCGGCGGTCACGGCGCCCGCCGCCACGGTGACCGTCGGCGCGTGACGCCGCCGATGACGTGGGGGGGCCTGGGACATGTCTGTCCTCTCGTTCCAGGGACATGCCTGTGCTCTCTTTCAACTGTGGCATCTGACCGGACCACTTGGCCGGACACCACTGAGTGGCCCCAGAGGCCGCATAAGGTTGCCGCGAAGAGCCGCACATTTTTTCGCGTTGACCGGTTTCCGTTCGCCGCGGAGCGGGGCATGCCTGACGCCGGCGGTGGCGCAAGCCTTATGGCTGCTCCGTCCAGCCGACCGCGGCGCCGAAGAGCGAACACGTGTGCTCTTCCCCGGCGTACCGGTGGACCTCGACGGGCGCGCTGGCGCAGCCGGCGAACGGCTGGGCCTCGCTGATGGACTTCACCACCGTCACCTACAAAAACGGCAAGCACCTCGTCCACGGGGCGAACCACTCGGGCCGACCGCCCGTCGAAAGCGCGGTCGCTGTCCAGGATCCGGTCGCCCACGCGGCCTTTGGGGTGCCTGGTCCATTCCGTGGCACCCCGAACGGGACAGGGCATCCGCGGGGCCGCCGCCGTCGGCGGAAGGGGAGGACCCGGACCGGGCTCCTCCCGTCGGGGCCCGCCGACCGGTCCCGCCGGAAACGCCCTGAGCACGGTCCGGGCCGCTGCGCAGCCCGCCTGCACCGCCAGGCGCCGGCGCGGCGGCGACACTCCGTGACCGTACTCCCAGCAGCGGCGGATGGTCCCGCCACGCTCCGCAGTCCCCGGGCCCTGGGGACGGTGGCAGTGGCTGGTGTCGACGCGGTGCGGATTGGCGGCCCGTGGTGGTGAGGTCGCTGGACCATGCCACGGCGGGGCCGCAGGCTCTCCAGCCTGCGGCCCCGCCGTGGGTGTCCGGGTCAGGACGACGGGCACGCCGAGCAACAGACCGGTAGCGGTCCAGCGGCGGCGATGACGCCCGCGGCGCCCGCCGTTCGTGGGGTTGTTCATGGAGGGGGGCTCTCCTTGCGCGCTGTTCATCAGAGGACATCCGGATCCCGGCCACCAGAACTGACCGGATCCGCCTCCTTGTTGCCACAGGCTCCGCCAAGGGTTGCCGCGCGACGGAACTTTTCTTTCCGTCAGGTCCCGGGTGCATCAGCGCGCTTGGAGAGCCCAGAGGCGCGCCCTTTGCGGCGCCGGCCGCGTGAACGCTCCGGTTCGCGAATCGTGCGCGAAGTATTGACGGCGCTCGCCGACTCTCTCATCATCCAGTCTGCTCGATATTCCGACCTGTGTCCGATATGCCGAACGCGCCGCTTGAGCCGCATCGCGTCGGCATCGCACGGCTTCCGGTGAAGCCGCCAGAACCGCTCGCTCAAGGATGACGAGGTTCCCCATGCACAGACGCATTTCCCGCCGCAAACCCCTGCCCGTAGTGCTCGCCGCCACACTCGGGGCCCTGGCCTTCTTGGGCGCGATGCTCGTCGCCGGCCCGGCCCAGGCCGCCACCACCAGCGCCGTGCGAGGCGCTGCCTCCGGCCGGTGTCTCGATGTGTCGGGCGCCGCCCAGGCCGACGGCACGAACGTGCAGATCTGGGACTGCACGAGCGCGTCCAACCAGCAGTGGACGCTGACGGACAGCAACCAGCTGACCGTGTACGGCAACAAGTGTCTGGATGTTCCGGGCCACGCCACCACGGCCGGGACCCGGCCGGTGATCTGGTCCTGCAACGGCGGCACCAACCAGCAGTGGCGGGTCAACTCCGACGGCACGATCGTCGCCGTGGAGTCCGGACTGTGCCTGGACGTCTCGGGCGGCGCCACGGCCAACGGCACGGCGGTGCAGCTGTGGAACTGCACCGGCAGCAGCAACCAGAAGTGGACCGGCCTGTCCGGCTCGGCCAACTCGTGCTCTCTTCCGTCGACGTACCGGTGGAGCTCGACCGGCCCCCTGGCGCAGCCGGCCAACGGGTGGCTCTCGCTGAAGGACTTCACCACCACGGTGTACAACGGCAAGCACCTGGTCTACGCGACATACTCCGACGGCAACTGGCACTCGATGGGCTTCGCCCCCTTCACGAACTGGTCGGACATGGCGTCGGCCGGACAGACCGCGATGAACTCGTCGGCGGTGGCGCCCCAGGTGTTCTACTTCGCGCCCAAGAACATCTGGGTGATGGCCTCTCTCGGGTGGGGTACCGCCTGGCCCTTCACCTACCGCACGTCCAGCGACCCCACCAACCCCAACGGCTGGTCCGCGCCGCAGGCGCTGTTCACCGGCACTCTCCCCAGCGGCGGCCCGATCGACCCGACCCTGATCGCCGACGGCCAGAACATGTACCTGTTCTTCGCGAACGACAACGGCAGCATCTTCAAGTCGACCATCCCGATCGGGAACTTCCCGGGCAGCTTCGGCTCCTCGTACACCACGGTCATGACCGACACGGTCAAGAACCTGTTCGAGGCGCCGCAGGTCTACAAGGTCCAGGGCCAGAACCAGTACCTCATGATCGTCGAGGCCCGCGGAGCGAACGAGGACCGCTTCTTCCGCTCCTTCACCGCCACCAGCCTGAACGGCCCGTGGACCGCACAGGCCGCCACCGAGTCCAACCCCTTCGCGGGCAAGGCCAACAGCGGCGCCACCTGGACCAACAGCATCAGCCACGGTGACCTGGTCCGCAACAACCCCGACCAGACCATGACCATCGACCCCTGCAACCTGCAGTTCCTCTACCAGGGCCTGTCCCCCAGCACACCTTCGGGCACCCCCTACGAGAGGCTGCCGTACCGTCCGGGACTGCTCACCCTGCAGCGCTGACCCGCCTGATCACGCGGTGATCGCGATGCGGTGAGGCCCGCCGACTCCACGTAGACGATGTGCTGAACGGCGCGGACGACTCCGCCTGCTGACCGACACCCACCGCCTCGAGGAACTCCAGCCGTGCGTCGGCTGGGGTTCCTCAAGGGCCTGATATTGCGCTTGCCGGGCACCTCGTCCATGCCGGGGCAAGCCGCCCGCCTCATCTCACACCGTCAGCGTCTGACGGTCGGCGAAGCTGCTGGGCGCTCGGCTGAGTGGTGGTCTTCGAGGTCTTCTCGACGGTGTTGTTCGAGCCGGCTGTGGTCGGGGATGCCGGTGAGCGTATCGACGTGCGGGGCTCACCGAAGTTCGTCAGCATAACGGTCTGTTCCCGGCACCGTGGGGATGAACGGCGCGACGAACTGCACGTCACCGAGACCTGAAGCGGCTACTGCCGTGTCCAGGCCCGCGAAGTGGTCCTGCCAGACCTCGCGGGGATCCTGCTGGAGGAACCACAGCAGGGTCAGCCGGGTCTCGACTCCGTCGACCTGCTTGACGTAGGTCATCCGGTCGAGGGGCAGCGGCGTCGGCGTGAAGACGGTCACCATGGCCGCCGGGGAGCCGGCCAGTTGTTTCGGAAGGTTGTCGTCACGCAGCCAGGCGAGCAGTTCTCCGCGCTGCTCGGGGGAGTTGGCGTCGACGACCTGGACGACGAGCCCGGCGTAGGGGTGGTCAAGGGCATGGATGTCGCGCGGGCCCTCGTCACCGTCGCGGTAGACGGTCACCGCGTGGTCCTGGAAGGCGGTGAAGATGTGGGTGCGGTCCTGGAAGACCCGGTGGTCGCGGTTGAGGCGCTTGTTGATGCCGACGGTCCAGCGCATGTGGTCGGTGTAGCGGCCGGCGGTGATCCAGTAGACGGATATGTAGCAGCCTGCCGTCACCGGCTGCGCGACGGCAGACTTCTCGGGGTAGCGCAGGAGTTGCAGGTCACGGGTGGCGACCCAGCGGCGTCCGGCGTACATCCATGGCATGGCCATCGCGCCGGCGATGTAGTGGTCGTCTTCGTACCAGCGATTGTACTCGCGCTCCCGGCCGGGATGCGGCTCGACCATGGTGATGAGGGCGTGCCCGAGGTCGGCTCCGTAGGCGCCGACGGCGGCCAGTTCGGCGTACAGGTGGCTGCGGGTTTCGTGGGTGTGCGCGGTGTCGTCCGTCATGGGTCCGGTCTAGCTGACATGGCGTCAGATTTGGAGAGCTGTTCCGTTCAATTCCGCGTGAAGTGCGGCGATCATGTGCGCCAGGTCGGCAGGCGGGGCGGCGGCCGCGCCCCGCAGTGCGCAACGAGCGTCCGTGCCGTCGCGGGCGCCCCTGCCGACGATCCCGGGGACGGACCGCTATGTGGCGGACCTGAGATGAGGACGGCCAGGGGGGCGGAGTCCCCTGGTGCGCCCGCACGGACTCAGGGCTCCTTGAGCTCCTCCGGGCACGGAGTGCCGCGTGGCAGCTGATAGGGCGCGGCGAGGCGGTAGACGCCGGCCTTCGGGGCCAGCAGCACCGTCCACTTGTCGCCCTGCGCGTCCTCCTCCGTCTCGTACAGGCAGCCGTTCACGTTCGTGTAGGACTTCGGCTCGCCCTCGGCCCGGTGCTTGGACGCCTCCGTCTCCTGCGGCGCCTTCAGGCTCTTGCCCTGCGCGTCCACGACGCTCAGCCAGGGCGAGTACGGGATCCGGATCAGCACCCGGCCCGCCTTCTCCACGTCGATCGTCATCTCGCCCTGCTCGGCCCGCTCCACCACCGCGTCGGGCTCGGCCATCGGCGCCGGGTCGGTGACCTTGAACAACTGCCAGTTGGCGTCGCCCCAGATCTGCTCCAGATACGGCAGCCCCCGCTGCACCAGCTCCCGCTCCCGCTCCCCGCCGTCCCCGTCCAGCGCCTCCTTGGGGACGACCACGTAGTGCACGGCCCACCGCTGGAGCCACTCGTGGTAGTTCGCCGAGTTGAGCGTGTCGTCGTAGAAGAGGGGGTTGCGCTCCATGTCGGCCTGCCGGTTCCAGCCCCGGGCCAGGTTGACGTACGGCGCGAGCGCGGAGGCCTCGCGGTGGGAGCGGGCCGGGACGACCTCGACGCGGCCCTTCTCGGCGCCGACGCCCTGCAACTCGTTGACGAGCGGCGCCAGCTCGCGCGCCCAGGAGGCCGCCGGGGTCGTCCGGATGACGTCGTCGACCGACTTGAAGCCGATCCAGCCGACGAACCCGAGCGACGCGACGACGATGACGTACCACTTGCGGCTGCGCGGCACCGCGAACGGCAGCGCGGCCGCCAGCACCACACCCGAGAACAGCATCGCGAGCCGGGTGATGTTCGACCCGATCTGGGAGCTGATCAGCCACACCCCCAGCACCCCGAGGCCGTACACCGCCGCCGTGATCCGCACGGTCTTCCAGTCGCGCGGGACGACCGCGAAGACGACCGCCGAGTACAGCAGCGGCAGCGAGGCCGAGGCGAAGGACATCGGCTGGGTGCCGGAGAAGGGGAAGAGCCACGCGGAGACGGCGACGACGGCGGTCGGGGCGAGCCCGAGGGCCCAGGCGCCGGGCCGCCGCTTCTGCAGGAACAGCGCCACGGCGACGATGCCCACGAACAGCCCCGCCACCGGCGAGCCCATCGTGGCGAGCGCGGCGAGCGGGGCGGCGCACAGGGCCTTCGCCCAGCGTTTGTAGCGCCAGCGGTACGGCCAGCAGAACACGACGGCCACGGCGGCCAGCGCGAACATGTTGCCGAGGCCGAAGGTGACCCGGCCGGACGCGGCGTTGCAGAGCAGCGCGAAGACCCCGGCCAGCGCCGGCCACACCGGGTTCCGCACCGGGCGGCAGCGCAGCAGGACGAGGGTGAGCAGGCCCGCCGACAGGGTCCCGGCGATCATCATCGTCGTACGGACGCCGAGGACCGACATCAGATACGGCGAGATGACGCTGTACGACACCGGGTGCATCCCGCCGTACCAGGCGAGGTTGTACGCGGAGTCGGGGTGCCGGCCGACGAACTCGGCCCAGGCGTCCTGCGCCGCGAGATCGCCACCGCTGTTCGCGAACGTGAAGAACCAGAGGAGGTGCACGATCCCGGACAGCGCGGTGACGGACAGCACCAGGTGCCGGCGGAGGAAGCCGCCGAGCCGGTCGAGCGCGGCGCGCGGCCCCGCCTTCGCCGGGCCCTGCGCCGCGTCCGCCCCGGCCGAGGCCTTCGCCGGGGCCGTCATGGCGTGGTGCGGGTCGTCGTGCGGGTCATCGTCGTGGTCACCGGAGTGGGGGGCGGGCAGCTTGATGCGCGGGCCGGTGTCCGGGCCCGGACCGGTGTCGTCGGCGCGTGTCGGCTCCGCTGTGGCCACCTGAAGGCACTCCCCGTGTCCCGTCTTCTGTTCTCGGCCGCGCCTTGTTCGCGTCCGCTTCACGGCAGCGTCGTCGCGACCGCCGACCTGTCCCGTTTCGCGACGCTAGCACGCACCCCGCCGGGCGGCTGCCCGGCGGGGTGGCGAGAGGGACGGAGGCGGCCGACGGGTCGGCCGGACGGGATCAGCCGAGACGGGTCAGCTTGTCCTGGAAGCCCGGTTCGACGAGGTCGCTCTCCAGGGCGACCGGGACCTTCACCGCGCCGCTGGTGCCGTCCCCGACGGTGAGCGTGCCCACCTGGGTGCCGGCCTTCGCGGTGTGCGGGACCTCGTCGGCGGCGAACTTCAGCTTCACCGTCAGACCGGCCCAGCCGACCGCGGTGACGTCCTTGGTGACGACGACCGGGGTGTGGCCGCCGAGCTTGTCGTCCACGTACCCGACGACATCACCCTTCTTGAGGATCTTCGCCGAGGTCAGCGCGTCCTCGGCGGCGGACAGGGCCGTCTTGCTGACCTCGTTGACCGTCTTGAGGATGGTCGGCTTGTGCTGGCCGAGGATCGCGCCGACGACGGTGACCGTCTCACCGCCGACCTCCTTGCGGGCGGCGAACAGGAGGTTGCCGCCGGCCGCGGTGGTGGAGCCGGTCTTGATGCCGATCGCGCCCATCCGGTAGGGGAGCTCGTTGTAGTTCGGCCAGTTGGTCCCGTAGGGGTCCGTCCAGCTCGCCGCGCTGGTGATCGCCACGAGCGCGGGGATCTCCACGACCGCGTTGCCGAGCTTGACCTGGTCCTCGGCGGTGGAGACCGTGGTCTCCTTCAGCCCGGACGGGTCGGTGTACGTCGTGTTCGACATCCCGAGTTCCTTGGCGGCGGTGTTCATCTTCTTGACGAACGCGGCCTCCGAGCCCCCGTCCCAGCGGGCCAGCAGCCGGGCGATGTTGTTCGCGGACGGGATCATGACCGCCGACAGGGCCTGCTGGAGCGTCAGCTTGTCGCCCGCCTTGACGCTGTTGAGGGTGGACTCGCCGCTCTGGTCGTAGCCGCCCTCCTTCTCGGCGGTGGCGTCGACGGTGATGCTCGGGCCGTTCTCGCCCGTCTTCAGGGGGTGGTCCTTGAGGACGACGTACGCGGTCATCGTCTTGGCCACCGAGCCGATGGCGACCGGCGTCTGCTTGCCGAAGTGGTCCATCGTGCCGACGCCGTCGACGTCCATCCAGCCCTGGCCCTCGTTCGGCCACGGCAGGGAGAGCTTGCCGCCCTCGAAGGTGTAGGCGTCCTTCGCGGTGAGCGCCAGCGCGGTGGCCGGCAGCGGGCGGAAGAACTGTACGACCGCAAACACGATCACCAGCAGGATGACCAGCGGCGTCCAGATCTTGACCCGGCGGCCGAGGGTGCGCAGGGGGGTCGGCGGGGGCGGCGGGGTGTTGGTCAGCTCCGCCAGCAGGTCGATCGGCGGCTTCGGCGGCAGGGGCTGCTGGGTCGTCCGCTCGGGGCCGACCTGGGGCACCAGTGCGGTGACGGCGGTGATGTCACCGCTCGCCTTCGGCGGGCGGGGCTCGTCGAGCGGCTTCAGCGCGACGAACTTGCTGGTCCGCTCGGCGGGCGGCGGGGTCCGCTCGCCGTCCCCCTTCGGGGCCTTCCCGGCCTCGTCGGCGTCCGGCTCGTCGGCCTTGGGCTCGTCGGCCTTGGGCTTGAGGGCCCCGCCCAGCTTGAGCATGGTGGTCGGCTGGTCGACGGTGGGCTTGGGCCGGGGGGCCTTGAAGATGGCGGTGGGCTGGTCGACGGGGGTTGCGTCGGCCTTGTCGCCGCCGTCCTTCCCGTCCTTCCCGTCCTCCGCGTCCTTTCCGTCCTCTCCGTCGCCCTTGTCTTCCTTGTCTTCCTTGGCTTCCTTGGCTTCGTCTTTCTTCTCGCCCCCGGACGCCCACTTGGGTGCGGGCCTGCCGGAGGCGGCGGGCTCGTCGTCGTCCTCGGTGCCGGACTCCGGGCCGGTCCGCACGTCTGCCCCGGAGGTCACCGGAGTCGAGTCCTCCGGGCCGTCCCCGTTGCCCTCGGTCTCGTGCTCGGTGTCGTCCTCGGTCTCGTCCTCGGTGTCGTCCTCGTTCGACGCGTCACCGGCGTCCTCCGTGTCGGCCGCGTCCTCGGGGCCCGCCGGGCCCTGCGGGCCGCCGTCCGCGCCCTCGCGCCCCTCGGCGGCGTCCGGGTCGGCCGCGGTGTCCTCGGAGCCCTCAGAGAGGCTCTCGGCGCTTCCCTCGGCCTCGTCCGCGGCTTCCGCCCCGCCGGTCTCCGTGACGGCGTCCTCGGGCTCCTCGTCCGGCTCCGGACGGGCGTCCTCGGGCTCGGGCTCGGGACTGGCGTCCTCCGGCTCCTCGGGCGCCTCCTGGGCCTCGGGACGGGCGTCCTCCGGCTCCGGACGGGCGTCCTCGGGCTCGGGACGAGCGTCCTCCGGTTCCTCGGGACGGGCATCCTCGGGCTCCGGACGAGCGTCCTCCGGTTCCTCGGGTTCCTCGGTCCGTTCGGGTTCCTCGATCTCCAGTTCGCGTACGGAGAGAACCCGTGTCGCCGTGTCGACGCCGCCGCGCGAGGCCTTCGGGGCCCCGTTCTCCCGGGCCACCGCCACCCGCGGATCGCGTGCCTCGGGAACCGTACCCGCGCTCCCCGACGTCGGTTCCGCCGACGACTCGCGCTGCTTCGACCTGTCGGGGGACTCGCCCGCCACCGATGCCTCCTTGTGCCTGTCGAACCGTGAACGCCCGCCCCGGACCCGCCTCGGGGCGTGTCCGAACCATGTACCAGTGTCCTGTGCAGAGGGCTTGGCTCCTGCGGTAGACGAGAACGACATACCTACTGGTTCCACTACAAACAGGTCACGCACCCTCGACAGACCAATGTGAGAGGGGTCACCCTGTCATTCATCCACGCGGGGAGGCATGGATGGGCAGGAGCCGCAGAACGATTCCGGAAGAGCTTCTTCTGCTGGCGTTGGACCCGACCACGGGTACCACCGCACAGCCGCAGTCGCTCGACCTTGGTCTGGCCGGAGCACAGCTAGTGGAGCTGGCGCTGGCCGGGCGGATAGCCCCTGACGGGGATCGTATCGCCGTGGTGTCCCCACGGCCGACAGGAGATCCGACACTGGACTGCGCACTGGAGTTGCTGCGAAGGCGTGGCGCTCCGGTTCGTGCCGTCCACTGGATCGGCGGGCCGCGTCTCGGGCTGCGCCAGACCTACCTCTCGCATCTGGAGCGGTGCGGCATGGTGCATGCCGTGGCGGGTCAGATGTGCGGGGTGCTGCCGACCACTCGCTACCAGGCGACGGACACCGAGATCAGCCGGGAGATCAGGGCCCGGCTGGACTCCGCGATCCGCACCGGCGTACCGCCGGACCCGCGGACCGCGGCGCTCGCCGCACTGGCGCACGCGGTCGGCCTCGGCAAGCACCTGTACCCGGGGAACGAGGGACGCTCGTCCCGCTCCCGGCTGCGGGACCTGATCAGGCACGACCCCATGGGCGGTCTCGTGGCGCACGCCGTGATGGACGTCCAGAACGGCGCGGCGGCCCAGCCGCGCCGCAACCCGGCGGCCCCGGCCGGCCGGCCGACCGGACCGGGCGGACGGCCCGTACCGGAACCCGCCCGTGGAGTTCCGGCACAGCCGCGCCGCGGTCCCATGGCGCGTGTCGTGGCCCACTGAGCCGCACTTCCACGACACACCCGGCACGACCCGCATGACCGCACTCGCAGGACCTGTAGAACCCGTAGAACCCGTAGAACCCGCAGAACCCGTAGGCCCGTTCGGGAGCCGCCGCGGCCGCGCGGGGTGGTGAGGCCGTACGTCCGTCGCGACGCACGGCACCGCCGCCCCGCGCGGACGCATGTCCGGGGCGTGCCGGGGGTGTTGTGCGGGGCCTGCTCCGAACTGGCCTGGGGCGGCCGCATATCCACCGTTTTCCAGCGGTACGAAGCGCCTTGGTGGCAGTCTGCTGAACAGCAGATACGCAAAGTGTCAATGACAGGCATGCAGCCGGAGGTGCGCGTCCCGTGACGTCCAATGTCAATCCCACGGTCAGGCGACGCCGGTTGGGCCAGGAACTGCGCCGGCTCCGTGAGGAGAAGGGCATGACCGCCGAACAGGTCGCCGAGCGCCTGCTCGTGTCCCAGTCGAAGATCAGCCGTCTGGAGAACGGCAGGCGCAGCATCAGCCAGCGTGATGTGCGCGACCTCTGTGGAGTCTACGAGGTCGAGGACCAGCGCATGGTGGAATCGCTGATGGAAATGGCGAAGGACTCCCGGCAGCAGGGCTGGTGGCATGCCTTCGGGGACATTCCGTACAGCGTGTACATCGGTCTGGAGACGGACGCGGAGTCGCTGCGGGTGTACGAACCCCAGACCGTCACCGGCCTGTTGCAGACCCGCGCGTACGCCGAGGCCATCATCCGGGGAGCGTTGCCGGAGCGGCCGGAGGCCGAGGTCGAGAAACGGGTGCAGGTGCGGCTGCGGCGGCAGGAACGAATCACCACCGAGGACGGGCCGTTGCGGCTGTGGGTGGTGCTGGACGAGGCGGCGCTGCGCCGGGTCGTCGGCAGCCGGCTGGTGATGCGCGAGCAACTGGAGCATCTCGCCGAGCTGTCGAGGCTTCCGCACGTCACCGTGCAGGTGCTGCCGTTCGAGGTCGGCGCCCACCCCGGCCTCAACGGCCAGTACACGATCCTGGAGTTCGCCGACGCCTCCGACTCCAGCGTGGTCTACATCGAGGGTGTGACGAGCGACCTCTACCTGGAGAAGGCGTACGACGTCCAGCAGTACTCGGTGATGTACGAACACCTGCGGGCGCAGGCGCTGAACGTGGAGCACTCGCGCCGTGTCATCGACGACCTGGCGAAGGAGTACGCGCGGTGAACCTCCCCCGGGAGGGGCCTTCCGGGGGAGCGGCGGGGGATAGTACACCGTCGACATGCTCGACTGGAAGACTCACCTGGAATATGCCATTCGACCGAGTGAATGACTCCTCCGATTAGCGGGGTTGGCGAGTAGCGTCGATCACGCCAACGATCACCGACGTTGGCGCAAAACCGTGACTCGCCAACTGGCTAACGGAGCAATCAATGGCAATTCGTCTGGGCGCCACGGAAACGTGGACGACGTCCTCCTACACCAACGGCAACGGCGCCTGTGTGATGGTCAGGTCGACCGTCCTGGAGACGCTGGAGCTCGGGGACACCAAGATCCCCGAGGGCCCCAAGCTGGCCTTCCCGGCCGGCGCGTGGAACGCCTTCGTGGCGTCGGTGAAGGAGTAGGGCGAGGAACGCTCCCCGCACCACACACCGGTTCCACCTCGACCATCGCACAGCCACCGACAGAGCCCTCTCGACAAGATCGCCGTCCTTGCCGAGGGGGCTCGGCCTGTTCCGGCCGGTCCGCCGTCTCTCCGCTAGCCGCGACGGACGGGGAACGCCACGTCGCACACCGGGTCCTCGGGACCCGCCGCGTCCCAGTCGGCGAAGTAGACCTCGCGGCACGGGCCGTCGTACTCCCAGCCCTCCCGCTTCATCCACGCCTCCACCGCCTCGAACGCGGCGATGATCTGCGGATGGGCGACCTGCGCCTTGCTGATCCGGGTGGACGCCAGCCGACGGGCCGGTTCCACCTTCACCTCGATCCGCCGGGACCGCCCCTGGGCGGCCGCCCACGCCCGGGCCGCCGCCGCGTCGGCGACCGGCACACAGGACTCCGCCGGTCCGTCGCTCTCCATCGACACCTCGGCGTGGTACGCCACGAACGGCGCGCCGGTGGCGCCGCCGCACGCGCCCGCCGCCTCCTCCAGCCGGCCCAGGGCGGCGGGGATCCAGCTGGGCAGCTCGTCCGCCAGCACATGACGGGTCTCGGTGATGATCACCTGCTCGGGCACGTCGACGATCTCGACCTCGAACTTCTCGTACATCTCGGAGTTCCTCCCCGACAGTCGTCCACGGAGGTACTCGGCGAGCGTGCGCCGGGCGGCGAACCGGCCCTCGGCCTCGGCCCAGTACGCGGCGAGCAGCTCCGCGCCCTCCGCGCCACCGGTCTCGACCACCTCGGCGATCCGGGCCAGCGGCATGTCGAGCTGGCGCAGCATCGCCACCAGCCGGGCCCGGTCCACCTGCCCGGCCCGGTAGTAGCGGTAGCCGCTGGTCTCGTCGACCCGTGCCGGGGCCAGCAGGCCCAGCCGGTCGTACAGACGCAGCGCCTTGGCCGTGAGCCGGGCCCGCGCGGCGAATGCGCCGATGGTCAGCAGTTCGTCGTCGTCGCGTACGTCCACCTGGTCATCCTCCGTCACCGGACGGTCTGCTCCGCCCGGCGACGAGGAGACTCCGCCTTGCCCCAGGGACAAGGTCAAGCGGTCAAGCGGTCGAGCGGTCCCGAACGGCAGGCCTAGCCGAGCTGCGCCTCGATCGCGGTGACGATCTCGTCGGACTCCGGCTCGGTCTGCGGCGAGAAGCGGGCCACGACCGTCCCGTCCCGGCCGACGAGGAACTTCTCGAAGTTCCAGCGGATGTCACCCGTGTGGCCCTCCGCGTCCGCGAAGCCGACCAGCCGCTCGTACAGGGGGTGCCGGCCCTCGCCGTTCACCTCGACCTTCTCGGTCAGCGGGAAGGTCACGCCGTACGTCGCCGAGCAGAACTCCGCGATCTCCTCGGCGCTGCCGGGCTCCTGCCCGAGGAACTGGTTGCAGGGCACGCCGAGCACGGTGAACCCCTGGGCGGCGTACCGCTCCTGGAGCTTCTCCAGCCCGTTGTACTGCGGGGTGAGACCACACTTGGAGGCCACGTTCACGATCAGGACGACCTGCCCCGAGTACTCCGAGAGCTGCGCGGACCCGCCCTTGAGGGCGCCGATCTCGACATCGAGGGGGGAGGAAACGGCATCAGTAGTCATGGGCGGATGCTAGCCCCGCCCGGTGCACCCCTCCTCAACCGGGGGCACTCTCCCTTTCCGGTGCCGGTGCCGGTGCCGGTGCCGGTGCCGTCCCTGGTGCAGCTCCCCGTTCCGATGCCGTCGCCGTCCCCGTCGCCGTCGCCGCACCGGCCAGTACCTCCCCGGCCGCCGCCCGCGAGTACAGCACCGAACGGCCCGCCCGTCGCCGCTCCACCAGGCCCGCGTCCCGCAGGACCCGCAGATGCCGGCCCACCGAGCCCAGCCCCTGCCCGGTCAGCGCGACCAGCTGGGTGGTGCTCAGCGCCCCCTGCCCGAGCAGCACCAGCACCGCCGCGCGCCCCGGACCCAGCAGCGCGCCGAGGGCCGCCGGCACCACCCGCTCCCGGTGGTCCCCGGCCAGCGGCCCCGCGCATGGGTACACCACCGCGTACCGCTCCCGCCCCTCCCACGACACCCACCCGGCCCTCGGCGTGACCGGCACGAACACCAGCTCCGCACCGGAGATCTCGCGGGGCGGGTACGCGTGCGCGTTCACCTGGAACCGGCTCTCCCCGAGCCAGCGCGTCCCCGGCCGCAGCGAGTCCAGCACCGCCGCCCAGCCGCCCCGGCTGACCTGCGCCGTCCGTGCGACCACATCCGCCTCCAGCACATGCCGCCGACGCTCCCAGGAGGGCCGTACGGCCGTCTCCCAGACGTACTCCAGCAGCGCGGCCGCCCGCTCGGGCAGATCGTCGCGGTCCAGGGCGGCGGGCGGCGGCCCGCCGACCGAGAGCCGCAGATGCGCGCGGGCCTGAGCGGGATCCGCCGCCCGCACCCGCGCCACCCCCTCCTCGAAGCTCTCGCCGTCGCGCGGGGTGGGGGTGAGGAAGTCGGCGATCCAGCTCCGCCCCAGCCCCGCCCGGATCAGCAGCCCGGTCACCGGGTCCGCCGCCAACCGCGCGCGGTAGGACGGCAGATGGGCCCGCAGCCAGTCCTGCTCGCCGGGATGGGCGCCCACCCCCCACTGGAGCAGCTTCACGCTCGCGAAGGTCTCCGCGAGCGGCGAGAGCACGAACCGGCTGCGGGCCAGCGTGTCCGCGTTCACCTGCCACCAGCCCACCGCGGACCTCCGGGTGCCGTACGACGTTTCGCGGGACCGCGAAACAATAACCGGCCCCTCCCGGGCCGCCCGAGACTCCGGCCATGACCGCTACCGGCTACCGACAGCTCCTGCGCACCCCGGAGTTCACTGCGCTCTTCCTCTCCTCCGCCGCCCACACCGCCGCCCGGACGATGAGCGGACTCGCCCTGGGCACCCTCGTCTTCCGGGCCACCGACTCGCCGCTGCTGTCGGCGGTGAGCATGTTCGGCCCCTCGCTCGCCCAGGCCGTCGGCGCGACCCTGCTGCTGTCGGGCGCCGACCGGCTGGCCCCGAGGTCCACCCTGATCGGCCTGTCCCTCGCCTTCGCCGTCACCACGGCGGCCGTCGCCCTGCCCGGCCTCCCGGTCCGGGCCGTCCTCGCGGTCGTCCTCCTGGAGGGTCTGATCGCCTCGCTCGGCGGTGGTGTCCGCTGGGGCCTGCTGCACGAGATCCTGAGCGGCGACGGGACGTACCTGCCGGGGCGTGCGCTGTTCAACGTCATGAGCGGGCTGACGCAGGTCGCCGGGTACGCCGTCGGCGGCGCCCTGGTCGTCGCCCTCGCCCCCCGTCCCGTGCTGCTGCTCGCCGCCCTGCTGCACGCCGCGGCCGCGCTCGCCGCCCGGCTGGGCCTGACCGCCCGGCCGCCGCGTGCCACGGGCCGCCTCTCGGCCGCCGCGACCTGGCGCACCAACGGCGTCCTGTGGTCCGCGCGGCCCCGTCGCCTCACCTACCTCGGCCTGTGGGTCCCGAACGGCCTGGTCGTCGGCTGCGAGGCGCTGTTCGTGCCGTACGCCCCGGATGAGGCGGGCACGCTGTTCGGGTGCGCGGCGCTGGGGATGCTGGCGGGCGACGTCACGGTCGGCCGGTTCGTCCCGCCGGCGGTTCGGGCCCGGCTCGCCACGCCGCTGCTGCTCCTGCTGGCCACCCCCTACCTCTGCTTCGTCCTGCGGCCCGCCCTGCCCGTCGCCGCCCTCTGCGCGGCCCTCGCCTCGGTGGGCTTCGGGGCGAGCCTGGTCCAGCAGGAGCGCCTGATGCAGCTCACCCCGGCCGGGCTCGGCGGGCAGGCGCTGGGGCTGCACTCCGCCGGGATGGCGGCCATGCAGGGCGTGGGCGCGGCGGTGGCGGGCACGCTCGCCCAGTTCGGCTCCGCGGCCACCGCGACGACGGTGATGGCGCTGATGTCGCTCGCGGTGACGGTGGGGCTGGCCCTGGCGGGCGGCCGGGGCGACGGGGCCGGTAGCCCGGTCGGGCGGGCCCGGTCCGCGACACGGCGGTGACCGTCACCGTGTCGTCGCACGCGGCGTCGGGTACGTCACCGGGTCCGCGCCTGGACGAACGTCAGCTTCACCCTGCGGGCGGTTGCGGTCGGGAGAGCCGTTGCCCGCGCCGCCCGCACCGCCTACCGTCCCCGACGCGGAGTTCTACGGTGTGACGATCCGTACGTGGCGGTGGCCCTCCCGCGGGAAGGCGGGCGGGGCGGCGGGCAGGACGCCGTCGAGCACGTACCCCGTCTTCTCGGCGACCCGGCAGGACGCGTCGTTGTCCGCCTGGTGCAGGAGTTCGAGGCGGCTCAGGCCGGCCGGCGCGAAGGCGGCGCACGCCCAGTCGGTGAGGGCGCGCAGGGCGCGGGGCGCCACGCCCCGGCCGCGCGCGGGGGCGGCGGTCCAGTAGCCCACCTCGGCGGTGGGGGCGCCGGGACCGGCCGTCTTCAGGACCGCCTGACCGACCAGCGGTCCACCCGGACGGCCGTCGTCGGTCCTCGCGCCGTCCTCCGGGCCTGCGGGCTCCTCCACCACGGCGAAGCAGAACCGGGTGCCGGACGCCCACCCCTCCTGCTGGGCGGCGATCCAGCGCGCCCCGTCGGCCTCGTCGTCCACCCGGTGGCTCGTCCAGCGGCGCAGCACGGGGTCCCGCAGCGCCGCGACCAGCGCGGGGGCGTCCGTCGGGCGCCAGGGGCGCAGGGTGAGGGCGGGGGCGCCGGGGTGGGCGGCGGCGCGGAGGACGACGGGGAGGGGCGGCATCGGGCGATCGTACGCCGGGCCCTCAGGCGAGCAGCCGGCGCTTCTGCTCCTCGAACTCGGCCTCGCTCAGGATGCCTTGGGCCTTCAGATCGCCGAGCTGCTTGAGCTGGTCGATCTTGTTGGTCATCTCGTCCGCGGTGGAAGGGGGAGCCGCGGGCGTCGGCGGGGGCTGCTGGTAGCCCTGGGGCTGCTGGTAGGCCTGCTGCTCCTCGGCCTGGGCGGCCCAGCGGCCCTGCTGACGGCGTGACACTCGGTTGGATACCGCGGTCGCCGTTCCCGCCACCACCGCGGTGCGGGCGACTCCGCGCAGAAGACCAGGCATGGCGATCCCCTTCTCGTCCGGGACGGGTCCTCGGGGTCCCTCCATTGCAGCACGCTCTGTCCTGATCTGCCGGGTTCGGTAATCCGTGGCAGCCTGATCCTGTGTGTTCGCCGAAGCGAAGGAGCTCGACATGGCCACGCACGGCAGGGGAATGACGGACACCACGGCCCGCGGGGGAATGGCCGTGTCCGGCTGGACACTGTTCGCCGCGATCATGATGGTGTTCGGCGGCGTCATGGCGATATTCGAGGGAATATCCGCCATAGCCGAGGACGACGTGTTCGTCTCGACGCGGAACTACACCTTCCAGTGGAGCCTCACCGGGTGGGGCTGGATGCATCTCGTGCTCGGCATCGTGGTCACGCTGGCGGGCATCGCCCTGTTCAGCGGAGCCATGTGGGCCCGTTTCGTCGGTATCGTGCTGGCGGGCCTGTCCATGATCGCCAACTTCGCCTGGCTGCCCTGGTACCCGTTCTGGGCCATCATGCTGATCGTCATCGACGGCTTCGTGCTGTGGGCGCTGTGCGTCGGGCCGAGCCGGGACACCCGGGCGATGACCTGATGACCACCTGACCCCACCCGTGCACGTCTCCCCTCTCCGCACGGCAGGCATCACTGCGCCGTTCGGCCCCGGCGGTCACCCGCACGTGCCGCCGGGGCCCGACTGGCCGGGCCCGAGGGCGCGCCGGTGTCTTCGTGGGGTTTCCACCTGTGTGAGGGCCCGCGTGGGAGCCCGCGTGAGGGCCCGCGTGAGGGCCCGCTCGAGCGGGCGCCGCCCCGGCCCGGATTCATACGACTGGTCCCGTCCCGGATGACGCGGACCGCGGGTCGCGGGAGCCTGGGCGCAAGAGAGCCCGACGACCGGAGCCCGACGACCTTTCCGCAGGGCTTCCCGCACAGACGAGGACCCGTCGCCATGATCTGTCACAGCCGCGCCGGCCGGCGGGCCGCAGCCGTCGCTCTCCTGCTCGCCGTCGCGGGCTGTACCGGGCACTCCGCCGTGGGCACGATCGAGTACACGACCCCCGAGAAGCGGGTGGTGCAGATCCAGAGCCCCTCCCGCGACGGCTGCCACCCGCTGCCCGGCGGCGCTCACCACGTCGACAACTTCACCGACGACGACATCCGGCTGTACGCCAACACGGACTGTGCGCTGACGACGGCAGGCAACAACCAGAGCGGCCGCGTCGGCGGCGAGTCCTTCTACCTCGGCACGCAGATGTCCGTCGAGTACACGGACGGTCAGTCCCCCTGGCTGAGCTACTCCGTCGTGGGCGGAGGCGGCTGAGACGGCCGCACCCCGGCCGGGCCCGCCGGGACGCACCCCGGCCGGCCCGGCCGGGGTGCGTCCCGCGGACCGTCAGGTCAGTCAGGAGGCGGCCTCGGCGGCTTCGAGCGAGGCGAGGACGGCCTGGACGTTCAGCCGTCCGGAGGCGACCAGTTGGGCGCCGCCGCGCCGCAGGGCCGCGGCGAACGGCGCCGCCCACAGGTTCTCGTACACCAGCAGCCCGGCGGAGTTGCCCGGCTCCACCGCCGCGGCCGCCTCCTCCAGGTCGTCCTGGCCCAGCACACCGGAGTGGACGCCCTCGAAGACGGTGAGGTCCAGTTCCCCGTCACCGGTGAGATCGGCGATCTCCAGGGCGGTCACCGAGCCGTCCTCGTCCTTCCTGATGAACATCAGGTCCAGGATCCGGACGATGCCGCGGTCCACCAGATCGACCAGCAGCGGGAAGGCCTCACCCGTCATGCGGTTGCCGGGGAACTCCACGACCAGGTAGTCGATGGGTCCCATCTCCTCGATGTGCTCGCTCACGGCCGTCACCTCTGGTGCTCGGGGGTCCCCCGACAGCCATTGCAACACCGGACCAGGGCCGTCGCACCCGCTGCCCGGTCACCCGCCCGGCCGCCCCGCGGCCCGTCCGGTCACCCCACCGGCCCCTCCCGGCTCGCCCGCCTGCCCCCGCCGGGATCTTCTCGGAGGCATGACAGGCAGCGAAACACCGCCGCCGGAGCGGCAGCCGGACCGCGCGCAGGAGCGTGAGATCGAGGAACTGCACCGCCGGGTGCGGGAGCTGGAGAGCGCCCGCCACGAACCGAAGCACCGGCTGCGCGCGCTCGGCTCCACCCTGCTCATCATCCTGGCGTCCCTGCTGGCCCTGCTCGCGGTCGTCGCGGTCTGGGCGAACAGCATCGTGCGGGACACCGACCGCTATGTCGCGACGGTGGCGCCGCTCGCCTCGAACCCGGACGTCCAGAAGGCCGTCACGACCCGCGTCACCGACGCCGTGATCCGGCAGATCGACGTGGACGCGCTGGTCAAGCAGCTCAGCGACGCGGCGGCCGAGAAGGGCGTGCCGCCCAAGGTCGCCGGTCTCGTCGCCAACCTCGACGGCCCCATCACCAGCGGATTGAAGGAGCTGATCAGCACCACCGTGATGCGCGTGGTCTCCAGCTCCGCCTTCGAGACGGCCTGGAAGAACGCCAACCGCCGGGCCCACGCGGCCGTGGACAAGGCGCTGACGGGCAGCTCCGACAGTGTCGTGCAGCTGAAGGACGATCAGGTCGCCATCGACGTCGGTCCGATCGTCGCCCAGGTGAAGGACCGGCTGGTCGCGTCGGGACTGACCGTGGCGTCGAAGATCCCGGCCGTCCACACGGACTTCGTGGTGGTCCAGGGCAAGGACATCGGCAAGATCAAGACGTATATGCGCATCCTGGAGGTCGTCGGCAACTGGCTGCCGATCATCGCGGTGCTGGTCGCCGCCGCGGGCGTGTTCGTGGCCGCCCACCGGCGAAGGGCGCTGATCGGGGCCGCGATCGGCTTCTTCCTCGCCATGGTGCTGCTGGGCGTGGCCCTCACCGTCTTCCGCGCGGTGTACCTCGACCATCTGCCCCAGGGCACGAACGAGGGCGCGGCGGGCGCGATCTACGACGCGCTGGTGCGGTTCCTGCGCTCCAGTGTGCGGGCGGTCGGGGCGCTGGCCCTGGTCACGGCCATCGGCGCGTTCTTCGTCGGGCCCTCCCGGCCGGCCGTCTTCACCCGGCACTTCTTCAGCAAGGGCATCGGCGCGGGCCGGGACGTGGCCCTTTCGGCGGGCCTGCGGCTCGGCCCGGTGGGGCGGTTCGTGCACCGCTTCAAGATGTGGATCGGGGTGGTGATCCTCGCGGTGGCCGCGATCGTCCTGTTCACCTGGAGCTATCCGACCATGGCGGTGGTGATCTGGACGGCCGTGATCGTGCTGGCCGCCTTCGGCATCCGCGAGTTCCTCGACACCGGGGAGACGGGGGAGACCATCAGGAAGACCGGAGACACCGGAGAGCCCGGGGGCACTGGGGGCACCGGAGGCGCCGGGGAGACCGGGGGCAGCGGGCCGGAGGGCGCACCGAGCACCGTCTGACGGGCCGAGGGGCCACCGGGCCGACGCGCTGAAGAGGCTGACAGGCCGACCGTCCTGCTCTGGGTGCGCGCGGCCGGATGCCGGGGCCGGCTGGGCGGGACGGCGATCGCCACACCGATCAGCACCAGGTCAAGGACCATCGTGCCCCCCGCGCGGCCGCGCGCCCCCCACCACGCGACCGCTCTCGCCCATGGCCCCATGGTCACCGCCGGGCCGCACCCCCGCACCCCGGCGTCCCGCCGGCGGCGCTCGCCGGGGCCGACTCGCCGGGTCCCCCGTCCGGGGCTACGTTGGAAGACGGACCGCGGCCGATCATTTCCCCCCTCACCACCCGGAACAGCCCCTGTGCCCCCGTGCCCCCGTGGCCCTGTTCCCGAGTTCCCTCTTCCATCCGGCAGCACGTACGTGCTCCGAGGACGGCGGTCCGTATGTCCGAGGCGCGGCACTACGACGTCATCGGCACCGGTGCGGGCGGCGGCACCCTCGCCCACCGGCCGGCCCCCGGCGGGAAGCGCGTCCTGATGCTGGAACGGGGTGACCACCTCCCCCGGGAACGCGACAACCGGGAACGCGACAACCGGGAACGCGACAACCGGGAACGCGACAACTGGGACTCCACGGCGGTCTTCGTGCGCGGCAAGAACCACGCCCCCGAATACTGGTACGACCGACACGGCCCGCGAGGACCCCACCGAGCGGCCCACGAGCGCCCAGTACGCCCATGAGCCGGTCCGGCACGAGCCGCCGATCCATGCCCCTCGGTGCCACCGCCCACCAGGCCGGCACGGTCCGCTTCGGCGACGATCCCGCGAGTTCCGCGCTCGACGTCACCTGCAAGGCCCATGACCTCGACACCCTCTACGTCGTCGACACGAGCTTCTTCCCGAGTATCGGCGCGGTCAATCCGTCGCTGACGGCCATCGCCAACGCCCTGCGCGTCGGCGACCACATCGTGGAGCGTCTGCAATGAGCGAAAGCAACCCCACCGGTCACGACATGCGCCACCGCACCCCGAAGGAGCGCGCCGAGCGCGGCAAGGCCGCCCGCGACGCCGTCCCGAGGTCCGCGCACGCCGAGTTCACCCCGCCCCCCAAGCGCACCGACCCGGTCGACATCATCGAGGGCCAGTCGGCGAAGCGGGTCCCCGAACTCGTGCCCATCCGCTACGGCAGGATGAGCGAGTCCCCGTTCCGCTTCTACCGGGGCGCCGCCGCCATCATGGCCGCCGACCTCGCGGAGACACCCCGCACCGGCATCCGGGTCCAGTGCTGCGGTGACGCGCACATGCTGAACTTCCGGCTGCTGGCCTCGCCGGAACGCCGGCTGATGTTCGACATCAACGACTTCGACGAGACCCTGCCCGGCCCCTGGGAGTGGGACGTCAAACGGCTGTCGGCCAGCCTGGTCATCGCGGGCCGCGCCAACGGCTTCGGGGCCAAGCAGCGGGCGCGCGTGGTGCGGGCCGCCGTAGGGGCGTACCGCGAGGCGATGCACAAGTTCGCGGGCATGACCAATCTGGAGGTCTGGTACACCCGCTTCGAGGCGGACGAACTCCAGCGGCAGTCCGGCCTGGACCTCGACGCCGAGACCAGTGAGCGCTGGGCACAGACCCGGGAGCGGGCCAGGGAGCACGACACCCTTCAGGTCTTCGGGAAACTCACCCATGTCGTCGACGGCGAGCGCCGCATCGCCAACGACCCGCCGCTGCTGGTCCGGCTCGACAGCCTGTATCCGAAAGGCGAGCGCGGCGCGCTGGAGACGGAGCTCAGCCGGCTCGTCGAGCGCTACGGCCAGACCCTGGAGACCGACCGCCGCTTCCTGCTGGAGAGCTACCGCGTCGCCGACATCGCGCGCAAGGTCGTCGGCGTGGGCAGCGTCGGCACCCGCTGCTGGATCATCCTGCTGCTCGGCAAGGACGACGAGGACCCGCTGTTCCTCCAGGCCAAGGAGGCCGACGAGTCGGTCCTGGCGCCCTACGCGGGTGCCAGCGGGTTCCGCACCCAGGGCGAGCGGGTCGTCGCCGGGCAACGGCTGATGCAGGCCACCAGCGACATCTTCCTCGGCTGGGAGCGCGTCACGGGCATCGACGGCCGCCGCCGGGACTTCTACGTCCGCCAGCTGCGCGACTGGAAGGGCATCGCCGTGGCCGAGAACATGTCGCCGAAGCGGATGGCTCTGTTCGGGCGGCTGTGCGGCGCCACCCTGGCCCGCGCCCACGCCCGCTCCGGCGACCGCATCGCGATCGCCTCCTACCTGGGCCGCGCCGACGTCTTCGACCGCGCGCTCGCCACCTTCGCCGAGCTGTACGCCGACCAGAACGAGAAGGACCACCAGGCCCTCCTGGACGCGGTCAGGTCAGGACGCGTCCTTGCCGAGTCGGCCTGAGAGGAGGGCACGCCGTGGACCGCTACCCGCCCATCGCCGACCACGGGCTGATCGGGGACCTCCAGACCGCCGCGCTGGTGACCTCCGAGGGGGTCGTCGACTGGCTGGCGGCGCCCCGCTTCGACTCGCCGAGCGTCTTCGCGTCCCTGCTGGACCATGAGCGCGGCGGACACTTCCTGTTCGCGCCGACCGCCCCCGACGTGACGCGCCGCCAGCTGTACTACCCGGACAGCGCCGTCGTCGTGACCCGGTTCCTGTCACCGGACGGGGTCGGCGAGGTGATCGACCACATGCCCGTCATCACCTCCGGCACCCCGTCCGACCGGCACTCCGTGGTGCGGGTGGTGCGGACCGTGCGCGGCACCGTGCGCTTCGACCTGGACTGCCGGCCCCGCTTCGACTACGGCCGGGCGAGCCACACCCTCGACCTGGCCGACGCGTCCGCCGCCTTCCGCACCCGCGGGGCGACCGGTTATCTGCGCACGACGTTCCCGCTGGAGCCGCACGGCACGGACGTCCGCGGCTCGGTCACGCTGAACGCGGGCCAGTCGGCGGCGGCCGTGTTCACGGTGTGCGGCCCGGACGGCGAGGCCCCGCCGCCGCCCACCGTCGACTCGGTCGAGGCGGGCATGTGGGACGTCATCGACTTCTGGCAGCGCTGGGTGCGCACCTCCCGCTACCGGGGCCGCTGGCCGGACATGGTCAACCGCTCGGCCATCACCCTCAAGCTCCTCACGTACGGCCCGACCGGCGCCCCCGTCGCCGCCGCCACCATGGGACTGCCCGAGCAGGTCGGCGGGGAACGCAACTGGGACTACCGCTACACCTGGGTGCGCGACGGCTCGCTGTCCGTGCGGGCCCTGCTCGACCTGGGCTTCCTCGAGGAGGCCGCCCAGTTCATACGCTGGCTGGGCGACCGGCTGCGGTCCCGCGCCGGCTCCGGCGCCGAACCGCTGCAGATCATGTACCGGGTCGACGGCGACCCCGTGCTGACCGAGGAGACCCTCGACCACTTCGAGGGCTACCGGGGGTCGAGCCCCGTACGCGCCGGGAACGGCGCCGCCGACCAGCTCCAGCTCGACATCTACGGCGAGATGTTCTACGCGATGTCCGAGGGCATCGACGAGATCGGCCAACAGGTCGGCTACCACGGCTGGAAGGGCCTGACCCGGCTCATGGACTGGCTGAGCGAGCACTGGGACCGGCCCGACGAAGGCGTCTGGGAGACCCGCGGCGGCCGCAAGGACTTCACCTACAGCCGGGTGATGTGCTGGGCCGCCTTCGACAACTGCCTGCGCATGGCCGAGCAGTTCCGCCGGCCCGCCGACACCGCGCGCTGGACCCGGGCCCGCGACGAGATCCTGGAACAGGTCATGGAGCGCGGCTGGAGCCAGAAGGAACAGGCCCTCGTCCAGCACTACGGCGGTGACGTCCTCGACGCCTCGCTGCTGATCGCCCCGCGCGTCGGCTTCATCGCCCCGCGCAGCCCCGGCTGGCTGTCCACCCTCGACGCCATCGACCAGCGACTGGTCTCCGACAGCCTGGTCTACCGCTACGACCCGGCGGCCTCACCCGACGGACTGCGCGGCTCGGAGGGCACGTTCAGCCTGTGCACCTTCCTGTACGTCGACGCCCTCGCCCGCTCCGGCCGGCTCCCGCAGGCCCGCTACACCTTCGAGAAGATGCAGACGTACGCCAACCACGTCGGCCTGTTCGCCGAGGAGATCGGCCCGAGCGGGGAGCAGCTCGGCAACTTCCCGCAGGCCTTCACCCATCTGTCGCTGATCATGGCCGCTTCGACCCTGGACGACGCGCTCGACCGGATTCCGGCGCGCTGAACGGCGGGATCTCCGGACCCTGCGGCAGCATCTCGACCACGACGAAGGCGAGCACGGCGGCCAGCACCACCAACGCCACTGTGTCCACATTGCCCAGCAGCAGCACGACCAGCACCACGCTGCTCACCGGCACCTTGAGGGCGGCGGTCACCGAGGCCGCCATCCCGGCCGCCATCGCCGGCACCAGCCCGAGCCCGGGCAGCGGCGCGAGCAGGGCGCCGGCCGCCCCGCCCAGGAACAGCGAGGGGAAGATGGGGCCACCGCGCATGCTGCCCAGACACAGCCCGTACGCGAGCGACTTGAAGGCGAGGACGGCGATCAGGGCGCCCACCGGCCAGGCGTGCGGGTCCTTCGCCAGCTCGGACAGGGTGGCCTCCCCGGACAGCGCGGCCTCGGCCGGGGAGCGCCCGGTGGAGACCGCGTACAGCGTGACGCAGACCGCGACACCGATGCCGCACAGGGTGGTGTTGCGCACGGTGTGCGTCGTGACAAACCCGGCGGTGAACCGTCCGCCCACGAAGATCCAGTGGACGGCGAACGCGATGACCGGCGCCAGCACCAGCACCCACAGCACATCCGGCCAGTCGAGCGGCGGCGGCTTGGGCAGACCGATGTCCAGGCTGCCCGTCTCGAAGCCGGTCCAGTGTACGAACCCGGTGAAGATCAGGTCCCCGACGCCGCTGGCCAGCAGGGCCGGCAGCATCACCGCGAACAGCTGCGGGCCGCCCACGCCGGCCACCTCCATCAGCAGCACCGCGCCCACCACCGGGTTCCCGAACAGCGCCGAGATGGACGCCGCGGACCCGGCCGCCGCCAGCAGCCCCGCGCTCGCCTCGGTCTGCGGCGCCCGCACCAGGCTCGCGAACAGCAGCGCGAGGCTGCCGCCCAGCGCGATCAGCGGCGCCTCGGGGCCCAGCACGACCCCGAGCGGCAGACCGACCATGGCGGCCACCACGACCCCGGGCAGCGCCGCCTTGGTGATCCCGCCCGCGTGCAGTCCGCCCGCCGGCACATGTCCGCCCCGTCCGGGGAACCGGGCGGCCACCACACCGACCACGAGCCCCGCCACCGTCAGCAGCGGCAGCCCCCACCACCAGGGGGCGTGCTGCCAGCCCAGGTCCTGCGGCCACTCCTGCCAGACCAGACGCTCCAGCTTGTTGACCGCCGCGAGGAACCAGAACGCGATCAGCGCCACCGGGACGCCGATCAGCCCGCAGAACACCAGCGCCTTGCGGTACTCCGGCCGGTTCAGCATGGTCCGCAGCACGTCGGCTTCCTTGGGCTGGCTGCCCGTCGTCCGGTCGGCCGTCGTCCGGCTGGCCGTCGTCTCTCCGCTCTTGTCTTCGCTCATAACGGAACGAAGCTATCCGTATCGCCCGGTGTCGCCCGCTGCCACGCCGTGGGCACCCGCGGCGCCCACCCCTGTGCGATCGTGGTCCCGTGACCCTGGAGGACCTCGTCCGGCTGCGCCGGGCCCGTGACGCGATGGACCGGCACTACGCCGACCCGCTCGACGTGCCGGCGCTGGCGCGCCTCGCCCTGATGTCCCCCGGCCACTTCTCCCGCAGCTTCCGCGCCGCCTTCGGCGAGACGCCGTACAGCTATCTCATGACCCGCCGCATCGAGCGTGCCAAGGCGCTGCTGCGGCGCGGCGACCTCAGCGTCACCGAGGTCTGCTTCGAGGTCGGGTGCACCTCGCTCGGCTCGTTCAGCTCGCGGTTCACCGAGATCGTCGGCGAGACGCCGAGCGCCTACCGGGCCCGCGCCCACGACGAGGGCGCCGCCGTCCCCGCCTGCTACGCCAAGATCCACACCAGGCCGGTCAGGAGGGCCGCCGGGGATGCGGGCAGGAATGCGGGCAGGGATGCGGCCAGGAATGCGGGCGGCGACGCCGCCGGGGAGCCGCCCGGGCCCGCGGGGGCTGCCGCCGCGGGTGCGGCCGCGGATGCCGTCAGGAATGGAGAAGCGAAAGCGGGTCCCCGCCCGTAGCGTGAGCCGCATGGCCCACACCGTCGCTCCGCACCTCGCCGACAGCCACGACCTGATCCGTGTGCACGGCGCACGCGTGAACAACCTCAAGGACGTCAGCGTCGAGATCCCCAAGCGCCGGCTGACGGTGTTCACGGGCATCTCCGGCTCCGGCAAGAGCTCGCTCGTCTTCGGGACGATCGCGGCCGAGTCGCAGCGGCTGATCAACGAGACGTACAGCGCCTTCGTCCAGGGCTTCATGCCCACCCTGGCCCGGCCCGAGGTCGACGTGCTCGACGGGCTGACCACCGCGATCATCGTCGACCAGCAGCGGATGGGCGCCGACCCCCGCTCCACCGTCGGCACCGCCACCGACGCCCACGCGATGCTCCGCATCCTCTTCAGCCGCCTCGGCACCCCGCACATCGGCCCGCCCAGCGCCTACTCCTTCAACACCGCCTCGGTCCGCGCGAGCGGCGCGATCACCGTGGAGCGCGGCACCCAGCGCGCCGTGAAGGCGACGTACACCCGCACCGGCGGCATGTGCCCGCGCTGCGAGGGCCGCGGCTCGGTGACCGAGATGGACCTGACCCAGCTCTACGACGCAACCAAGTCCCTCAACGAGGGCGCGCTCACGATCCCCGGCTACAGCATGGACGGCTGGTACGGCCGCATCTTCCGCGGCTGCGGCTTCTTCGACCCCGACAAGCCGATCCGCCGCTACACCAAGCGCGAACTGCACGACCTGCTCCACAAGGAACCCACCAAGATCAAGGTCGAGGGCGTCAACCTCACCTACGAGGGGCTCATCCCGAAGATCCAGAAGTCGATGCTCGCCAAGGACGTCGACGCGCTGCAGCCGCACGTACGGGCCTTCGTGGAGCGGGCCATGACCTTCACCGTCTGCCCCGAGTGCGACGGCACCCGGCTCAGCGAGGGCGCCCGCTCCTCGAAGATCGAGGGGCTGAGCATCGCCGACGTCTGCGCGATGCAGATCAGCGACCTCGCCGACTGGGTGCGCGGACTGTCCGAGCCGACCGTGGCGCCGCTGCTCGAAGCACTGCGGCAGAGCCTCGACTCGTTCACGGAGATCGGCCTCGGCTATCTCGCCCTCGACCGGCCCGCGGGCACCCTCTCGGGCGGCGAGGCCCAGCGGGTGAAGATGATCCGTCACCTCGGCTCCTCGCTCACCGACGTCACCTACGTCTTCGACGAGCCCACCACCGGACTGCACCCGCACGACATCCAGCGCATGAACGACCTGCTGCTGCGCCTGCGGGACAAGGGCAACACCGTCCTCGTCGTGGAGCACAAGCCACAGGTCATCGCGATCGCCGACCATGTCGTCGACCTCGGCCCCGGCGCGGGCACCGCCGGCGGCACCGTCTGCTTCCAGGGCGGGGTGGCCGGGCTGCGGGGGAGCGACACCGTCACCGGCCGCCACCTCGACGACCGGGCCGCCGTCAAGGACACCGTGCGCACCCCCACCGGGAAGCTGGAGATCCGCGGCGCGACCACCCACAACCTGCGCGACGTCGACGTGGACGTCCCGCTCGGGGTGCTGACCGTCGTCACCGGCGTCGCCGGCTCCGGCAAGAGCTCCCTGATCCACGGCTCCATCCCGGCCGGCGAGGGCGTCGTCTCGGTCGACCAGGCGCCGATCCGCGGCTCGCGCCGCAGCAACCCGGCCACGTACACCGGACTCCTCGACCCGATCCGCAAGGCCTTCGCCAAGGCCAACGGCGTCAAGCCCGCGCTGTTCAGCGCCAACTCCGAGGGCGCCTGCCCCACCTGCAACGGCGCCGGGGTCGTCTACACCGACCTCGCGATGATGGCCGGCGTCGCCACCACCTGCGAGGAGTGCGAGGGGCGGCGCTTCCAGGCGGCGGTCCTCGACCACCACCTCGGCGGCCGGGACATCACCGAGGTGCTGGCGATGTCGGTGGCCGAGGCCGAGGAGTTCTTCGGCGGCGGTGAGGCGCACACCCCGGCCGCGCAGCGGGTCCTCGGCCGGCTCGCCGACGTCGGCCTCGGCTACCTCACGCTCGGCCAGCCCCTCACCACCCTCTCCGGCGGTGAACGCCAGCGCCTGAAGCTCGCCACGCACATGGCCGACAAGGGCGGCGTCTACGTCCTCGACGAGCCCACCGCCGGCCTCCACCTCGCCGACGTCGAACAACTCCTCGGCCTGCTGGACCGCCTGGTCGACGCCGGCAAGTCCGTCATCGTCGTCGAGCACCACCCGGCGGTCATGGCCCACGCCGACTGGATCATCGACCTCGGCCCCGGCGCGGGCCACGACGGCGGCCGCGTCGTCTACGAGGGCACCCCGGCCGACCTGGTCGCGGCCCGCTCGACACTCACCGGCGAGCACCTGGCGGCGTACGTGGGAGCCCCGCAACGGGGTTGAGAGCGCCCGTGGTTGACGGGTGAGATGGCCCGCCACTACCTGTGGCAGGCCGGGCACCGCGCCCTCCTCGGCGGCGTCCTGCTCTTCCAGCAGGAGCACGTCTGGCTCGCCGACACCCCCACCCCCGGTGACCGCGCCGCCTGGATCGGCCTGCTGGACGACATGGCCGCCCTCGGCCCGGACCTGGTCGTCCCCGGCCACCGGCTGCCCGGCACCGCGGCCGACGCCTCCGCCATCACCGCCACCCGCGACTACCTCCTCGCCTTCGAGGAAGAGCTGGGTAAGGCGGCCGACGGCGCCGCGCTCACCGAGGCGCTGGTCAAGCGCTACCCGGACAACGGCATGCTGATCGCCGCCCCGATCGGTGCGAAGGTCGCCAAGGGCGAGATGAAGTGGGGCTGACCGGCATGAACGACTTCGCCACCTCCCCCGCGCCCGCCGACGTCGTACGCCGCCAGTACCTCGCCTCGGCCGCGGGCGACCTGGACGCCCTGCGCGCCACCCTCGCCCCGGACGTGGAGCGGACCGAGATGGCCGGCTTCCCGCTGGCCGGCACCTACCGCACCCCCGAGGGCGTGACCTCCCACGTCATGGAGAAGCTCGGCCAGGACTGGGACGGCTGGACCGCCCACGACGACACCTACGTCGTCGACGGCGAGAACGTCGTCGTCCTGGCCCGCTGCACCGCGACCAAGAAGGCACCGGCAAACCGTCGACGTCCGCGTGGCCCATCACTTCATCGTCCGCTTCGAACAGTTCGTCGACACCGCCCTCGTCCGCCGGGCCATGACCGACTGAGCCCGCGCCCACCGGGGAACAGCCGCCCGGGCGGCACCGCTGACGGGGTGCCGCCCCGGTCCTTCACGAAGCCGGTTCCTGGCGCCGCCGGCCGAGGACACAGAACTCGTTGCCCTCGGGGTCCGCGAGGACGACCCACGACTGCTCACCCTGTCCGATGTCGACGTGCCGGGCGCCGAGGGCCACCAGACGGGCCACCTCGGCGTCCTGGTCGTCCGGCACGAAGTCGAGGTGCAGCCGGCTCTTGCCCTGCCTGGGCTCGTCGAGCCGGATGAACTCCAGCCCCGGCAGACGGTCCGGCGCCGGGCGGATCGCGAACTCGTCCTCGGAGGAGTGGACCACCACCCAGCCGAGCGCCTCCGCCCACCACCGCCCCAGGCCCGCCGGGTCCGCCGTGTGCACGATCACATGCCGCCATTCCAAGGTCATCGGCCGAGCGTAGACGGGCGCACGCGGAGACGGAAAGCGCCCTCCTTCACCACCCGCTCCCCTCCGGCACCCCCAGCTCTCCCCAAGGCCCCCGTACGCCCCTCTGTCACTCTTCCGGGACCGTAACCGGCGCCTCAAGAATGGCCCTTCGTGCCGCCGCTCGTCGCAGTGGTGGGGTCCGCTCCCGGCCGGCGACAGTCGGCACCGGGCGGCAACAGGCAGTGGACGGCCCGAAGGCCGTCGCGGAGAGAAGCGGCGCTCACGCCGCGGGGGGCAACACCACACCATGTCCGAGCACATGACCAACGCCGGCCACGCGCGCGTGGCGGCGCGAGCGCCGTCAGGTGCCTCGTCCACGGACGACACCACCCGGCCCGCCCGGTCGAGCCGGTCGAGCCGGTCCAGTCGATCCGACCGATCCGACCGATCCGACCGATCCGGCCCTTCCGACCCTTCAGACCGACCCGACCCTTCCAAGCGATCCGACCGATCCGACCGATCCGACCGTTCCGACCACGGGCGCGGAGGCCGGCGCGCCCACGGCTCCCACCGGCGCCGGCTGGTGACCCAGGCGGCGTCCTCGCTGCTGGAGACCACCGTGATCCTCCCCGCGCGCAACGAGGAGGCCGGTGTCCTGCCGGCTCTGGAGTCCCTTGCCGCGCAGACCACACCGCCCGACCTGATCGTGATCGTGGTCAACAACTCCACCGACCGGACCGAGGAGTTCGCCCGCGCGTTCGCCGACCGCCCGGGCGTACCGCGCACCGTCGTCTTCAACCTGCCGGACAACCCGCACAAGAAGGCTGGCGCCCTCAACCACGCCATCGCCTGGCTGCACAGCACACCGGGCGGACTCGCGGCCGCCGCGAAGTACCTGCTGGTCATGGACGCCGACACCACTCTGCACCCGAAGTTCCTGGAACGGGCGCGCAACGTCATGGCGTCCGACCGGCGCGTGGGCGGCCTCAGCGCCACCTGCCTCGGCCGCACCGGACTGTGGAAGAACCTCTGGCAGCGCTACCTGCTGGGCATGCAGATCATGGAGTACGGCCGCTACGCCCGGGGCCGCTACCGCTTCGGCATCCACAGCATGTCGGGCGCCGGCTCCTTCTACCGCACCGAGGCACTGCTGAGCATCCTGCGCTGGCGCGGCGCGGTGTTCTGGGAGGACCACGCCAACCTGGTGGAGGACTACGAGACGACGCTCGCGCTGAAGGAGGCGGGCTGGAAGGTCACGGCCAACCAGCACTGCATCGCCTACACCGACCTCATGCCCACGCTGCGGGAACTGATCGGCCAGCGGGAGCGCTGGGGACGCGGCACGGTCGACACCCTGCGCCGCCGCGGCTGGACGAAGCACACGTGGTTCTCCATCACCAGCATGGTGCTCGGCTTCGCCGGCTTCCTCTACACCCTGGGCTGGCTGGCCGCCTGGACCGGCGTGATCGCGAGCAAGGGCTTCGTCCTGGATCCGGCCTGGCTGTGCCTGGTCGCCTTCTGGATCGTGTATGCCGCCTTCCGCACCCGCCACCTCGGCTGGAAGGGCGTCCTGGTCGACGTCCTCATGCTGCCCGGCCTGGTCTTCTCCACCGTGCGCGCCTACTGGTTCGTCACCTCCCTGGTGAAGTCGTACGCCACCGGTGTCTCCGCCTGGAAGTGACCGCTTCCCCCTGTCCTGCCCATCCCACACGACCGACAGGTCACCGAGAGGAACAAGATCGTGAACTACCTCAGCGGCACCGGCACCGGAATCGTCGCCGGGGCCGCCTCCCTGGCGGCCACCGGCACCTCGTCCACCACCGACCTGATCATCGCGGCCAGTCTCGCCCTGGTCCTGGGCGGCCTGACGACGTACGCCGCGGCCGTCCGCCGCCGCCGTCACGACGCCAGCGCGGCCGGCCACTGACGCTCACCTCAGATGCCGGTCCAGGAACCTGCACCCGTCCTCCAGCTCGAACCACGGGGTGCCGGTGTGCCCTCCCGGGTTGGCGTGCAGCGTCTTCTCCTTGCTGCCGAAGGCGTCGAACAGGTCCAGGGCCCGTTGCCGGGGATTGCCCTCGTCGTCCCACTGGAGCAGGAACAGCAGCGGAACGGTGACCCGCCGGGCCTCCTCGCGCTGGGCGCGGGGCACGTACCCGCCGGCGAAGAGGCCGGCGGCGACGATCCGCGGCTCGGTCACCGCCAGCCGGATACCGAGGGCGGCCCACCCGCCGGAGTAGGCGACCGGGCCGCCGATCTCGGGCAGTTCGAGGAGCGCGTCCAGGGTGGTCCGCCACTCCGGGGCCGCGTTCTCGACCAGCGGGCCGACCAGCGACTCGAAGATCTCGTCGACGGGCTCACCCGCCCGCATGGCGCGCCGGAGGTCGGCGCGGGCCTGCTCGGCGGCGGCCGACCGGGGACGGTCGCCGCACCCGGCGGCGTCGATGGTGGCCACCACGTAGCCGCGCGCCGCGGTGTAGCGGGCCCGGGCCACCAGCCGGGGTTCCGCCTTGGGCAGGCCGTTGTTGTGGGCCATCAGGACCAGCGGGGCCGGTGCGGGGCCGGACGTCCACAGGGTGCCCGGGATCTCGCCGAGGAGGAACTCGCGTTCGAGGACGCCGTCGTCGAGACGCCGCTCGGAAAGGAAGCGCATGGTCGTGCCTTTCGGGAGTGCTCGTGAAAACGGCGCTCCCGGACGACCTGCCTATCGCCCGACCGTGACCCCGGAGGGGAGCACCCATGTCGATACTGCGTTCACGGGTACCACCTCCTCGTTCTGTCGCACGGCCTCCCGGAAGGTAGCAGCGGCCACCGCGGCCCGCCAACACCTTTTTCCGTGCGTACGCGAGCCGCGTCCTGCTCAGCCCCAGCCCACCGGGCCCGACGATCGAGACCGGCCGCGAGGAGCGCAGCAGCCCGGCCACCGCGGTGAGTTCCCCGGCCGTGGCGGACCAGGGGAGGGGTGGTACGGCGCCCGCCCGGCCCGCAGCTCCGCCACCGGATCGCCCGCCACAGCCCGTCCACGAGCCCCGCACACTGCGACCGGATCAGGTGGTCGACGGCGACCCACCGATGACTTCCGCCGACGGGACGGGTCTACCAGGACGCACGCATCGACAAGCGAGACGTAAGTCGCTGGACACACGTCGCGAGACACCGACTGGAGACCCGCCATGACCGCGCCCGCACACCCCGGCCGCATGCTGTTCGTGAACCTCCCCGTGGCTGACCTCGAACGCAGCAAGGCGTTCTTCGCCGGCCTCGGATTCCGTTTCAACCCGCTCTTCACCGACGAGACCGCCGCCTGCATGCTGGTCGGCGAGCACGCGTTCGTCATGCTGCTCACCCGCGAGAAGTTCGCGGAGTTCGCGAAACTGCCGATGGCCGACCCCACCACGCACACGCTGGCGCTGTACTGCTTCAGCGTCTCCTCCCGCGACGAGGTCGACGAGGTCAGCGCCGCCGCACTCGCCGCGGGCGCCTCCGAGGCGGACGGCGCGGAGGACCACGGCTTCATGTACTCCCGCAGCTTCTACGACCTCGACGGCCACGGCTGGCAGGTCATGTGGATGGACCCGAAGGCGGTGGAGCAGGGCCCGGAGGCCTCCACGGCCTCCGCTCAGGACACGGTCACCCCGGCCTGACCGTGTCGGCTGCCCGGCGCGGCAGGGGCTCGGCGTCCCGGGGCGCCGAGCCGCTGAGCGGGCTCGGGCCGTGGTCCCGGGCGGTCACCGACCGCTCCGACCTGCCTCGGGTAAGGTGACAACCTTCGGTCGGCGGAAGCCGTACGGAGTCCTCGAAGGCCGGCACATGAATCTCGCCGACTGTCCCGCACGCCGCCGTCTCGGCGCCGCGCTGGAGAACCTGTCCGTCACCTTTCGCGGCATGACCGCGCATCCCGACGAGCACAACTGTGAGTGCCACTGGGGCAGCCCGGAGGAGCTATCCCTGCTGAAGACTCCGGACGTGGAACTGGAGCCGGATCTCCTGCGCCGGACCTGGCAGGCCGTCGACTGGACCGATCACGCCGCTGTGCTGCGTCGCATCCTGCCGCAGTTCGCCAAGGCCCTGGTCGCTGATCGCGCGGAGCCGCTGGGCGGACTTGAAGAGGCCGGTTCCTCCCTGGCCCGCGGCCGCTGGCAGCAATGGCCCGAAGATCACGCCGGTGCGGTACGCGAGTTTCTCCATGCCTGGTTGGCGCAGAGCCTCACTGATCCGGATGCACTCGTACCGGCACACCAGGTCTTCGCGCTGTGCGCCGAGGCGTCCGGCACGCTCGGCCCCTGGCTGGCCGAATGGGAGAGGCAGGCCGGGTATCTCAGCGACCGACGTCTCGCCGACGCGGTGGCGGAATGGGAGTACGAGCTCCTGGGAGACAGCCTGCCGTGGAGCGTCGACTGGTACGAGAACGACGAGGGGGAGATGCGCGCCGAACTGGTCGCGTGGCTCCTCGGCCACGCCGTCGTGCGCCTCCGCGAGTCGGGCGCGTCAGCGGACCTGCGGCACCGGATACGGCTGCTCGGCCTCACGGGCGAGGACCGCTGGACGGATCCGCACTGGCCCGGCCACCGCTACTGACGGCACCTCAGCGAGTCGTGGCGTGTGCTCAGGCCACCGCGTCCCGTCTGGTCTAGTTAATGAAGGTGCTCGTCTGCTTCCCCAGCCATGTTGATGTCGTGGAAGAAGGATGAGTGACTGGAGGCGCAGGCTTTGAAAGCCAACACCCGAGCGGTATCCCGCGGACGAATCGAGGCCCGTCGCCGCATCGTCAGTGCCGCTCTGCGTGTGATCGGTTCGGTTGCCGCGCTGGTGACCCTCTTCTACCTGGTGCCACTGGACCGATCCTCCACGGCTGCCGCCGTCGGCAGGCTCGTCATCGCGCTGGTGGGGTTCGCCGTCCTGGTCGCCGTCCAGGTCCGCTCGATCCTCCGGTCCACTTACCCCGGGCTGCGGGCGGCAGAGGCACTGGCCACCAGCGTCTCGTTCTTCCTGTTGCTGTTCGCGGCCACCTACGTCACGCTCGCCGCGCAGTCACCCGGCAGTTTCGGGGTGCACCTTTCGCATACCGGCGGGCTCTACTTCGCGGTCACCGTGTTCTCCACCGTGGGGTTCGGCGACATCACGGCCAAGTCGGAGACGGCACGCCTGGTGGTCACCGGGCAGATGCTCGCCGACTTGATCATCCTTGGCCTGGCCGTCAAGGTCATCGTGGGGGCATTCCGCCGGAGTCGGCAGGGCAGGCACGCGGCGACCGACGCGCAGCCCTCCGGAGAAGGACCATGAGCTCCCGCTCTGCGTGGGGACGGCCTGGACCACCGCCGGCCCCGCGGTCCGACCGCCTCAGCCACCTCGATGGTGCGGGGCGTTCCGCCCAGCTCCCTGAGCTCGTCGGTCACGTCAGCCACGACGGCGAGCGCGCCGAAGGATCCCGCACGCGCGTTCCTCGAGCAATCCGCGACGGCGGATCAGTGCCCGGCGGCCTCTCGCCTCACCACCGGCCTCCGGCTGGTCGCTGAGCCGCGAACTCTGCGGGATCGCAGAATTCCTCCGTAAAGGTGCATACCTGCCGAATTGTGAGTGTGTTCGAGAGAGGGCGGTCGTGACCACCGAGAGCAGACCCGCAGGACGGCCCGTTGGTCGCGGAAAGGCCATGACGTGGCTGTCGAAGGTGTTCGAGCGCAACGCCGAGGGGCTGAACTGGCCGCGGGCGGTGGCGTTCCTCGATGCCGCGCTGGTGCCGATGTTCGTCTTCTGGGCGATCGGGCATGAGGTGTACCTGCTCAGCGCGTTGTTCGGCCTGCTGTTCGCGGCGCTGGCCGACCCCGGGGGCGGCTTCGGACACCGTGCGTCCTCCATCTCGGTCTTCGCTCTGGTGGGCGCCGGGGTGACCGCACTGGCCTTCGGTATCGGCTCGGACGCCTGGGGCTGGCTGATGCTGGCGGCTTTCGCCGTCACGCTGGTGGCCGGACTGGCGGTCGCGTTCGGGGTGCACAGATTCGTCGACGCGCTGCTTCTCAACACCTGGTTCGTCGTCGCCGTCGGATTCGAGTCCAGCATTCACGGAAACGCCCACGTCACCAGCTACGTCTGGGCTCAGGTCCTCTCCTGGGCCGGAGGGGCGGCGCTGTGGATCACGGTGACCTTCCTCTGGTGGCTTCTCCGGGGGCGTACGGACCAGGGCCGGCCCTTCTCGGAGCTCCCGGGGGACACCTCGCGACGGAAGCTGACCCGGCCGCTGATCGTGTTCGCGGTGATCCGCGCCGTGGTCATCGCCGGAACCGTCGCGCTGGCGTTCGGACTGGATCTCTCGTACGGCTCCTGGCTCCCCATCGCGGCCATGATCGCGATGAAGCCCAGCCTGGAGCAGGCGGCGCTCGTCAGCGCGCAACGCCTCGCCGGCGCGCTGATCGGATCCATCGCGGCCGCGCTGCTGCTGTGGGTGCCCGCGAGCGAAAGCGGCCGCAACCTGTTCGCGGTGGAGCGCGGACTCGAAGTGGTCGCCCTCGTCCTGCTGATGCACGGAGCCCTGATCCGCTTCTGGAACTACGCCCTCTACAGCGCGGCCATCGCCGCCGGAGCGCTCATCCTGGTGGACTTGCCGCAGCCCTCCGACAATGCCGCCGAGGGCTACCGGGTGCTGTGGACGCTCTGCGGTGTGGGCATCGGCCTGTCCGTCATGCTGCTGGCCGGACTGCTCGCCAGACGCACCGCCGGGAAACCACCGCAACAGGCCTGACACCGGGCCGCTGATCCCGGCGAACGGACACGACAGCCGGCGAGCCGCCCCAGGCAACGAGGGTGTCTCCTCGACGCCGGCCTGTAGTCGCCGGCGCCGTGCACTCGGCAAGCGGACGTCAACGAGCGCTTGGGCACAGGAGCACTCCGGCTCCGTCCGCACCGCAGTCACTCCGGTTTTGCCGTGATCACCGCTGTCTCTTCCGGCGCCGCGACGCCTGCCGCGCTGTCGGCCGTGACGCAGGGCTCCTGACCGGGCCGCCGTGCGCCGACGCGTGCGAGGGCGAGCGCGGCGGTCACGGCCAGGACGACAACGGCGGCTCCCGAGAGGACGAAGGCGTTCTCGACCCCGGCGAGGGTGATGGCGGTCGAGGCCACGAAGGGGGAGATCGCCAGGGCTCCTGCCACCCCGGCCTCCCACAGGCCGAGCGCCTTCGCCAGATGATGGCTCGGTATCCGCTGCTGCACCAGGGCGATCAAGGGAATGTCCGTGAGGGCCGAGGCCAGCCCCGTGGCGGTCAGGAGAACCGCCGCCACAGCAGGGGAGGTGACCGCTCCCAGCGGAGCCCGGAAGATCCCGAGCAGGGCCCAGGCCAGCACCGCGGCCAGTGCGAGTCGACGGATGCGCAGGCCGGCCAGGAGCAGGGCGCCCACCACTTCGGCGACCCCGGCGACGCCGAGCAGCAGGCCGTACTGACCGCCCTGTCCCACGACCGCGACAAGTCCGACGGTCAGGAAACCGTTGGTCAGGGCGAGGGCGAGCACGAAGGTCACGATGACCACGAGGACGTCGGGAGAGGCCCGTACCGCCCTGAGCCCGGCGCTGAGATCGGCCCACAGCCGCGTCTGACCGCTGGTCGGAGCGGGGCGGGTCACGCGGATGGCGGCCACGGCGGCCGCCGAGCCCAGGAAGGTCAGCCCGTTGACCACCAGCGCCGACTCCAGCGAGCCGAAGGCCAGCAGCGGCGCGAGCACGAGCGGGCCGACGAAGAAGGCGGCCCGGAAGGCGACTTGCAGCAGTCCGTTGGCCTGCTGGAGGCGGTCGTCCGGCACGATCTGCGTGACGATGGCGTTGCGGGCCGGGGCGAACGGGGCGCCGATCAGCGCGAGCAGCGCCGTGGTGGCCACGAGCAGGGGCAGGTTCAGCAGACCGAGGGAGAGCAGGACCGAAGCCACGGCCACCACGGCGACCCGGGCCAGGTCGGTGGCGATCATCAGCTTCCGGCGGTCGCGGCGGTCGGCGTACGAGGCGACGACGAAGGTCGCCACGAACGCCGGCGCGAACGCGGAGACGCTGACCAGGGCGACGGCCGTGGGGTCCTTCGTCAGTGACCAGGCCAGCCAGGCCGTCGCGGCGGTGTACAGGCCGTCGCCGAAACGGGAGATGCCCTGGCCGGCGAAGAGAAGCAGGAAGTCGCGGTCCTTCAGCAGTGACATGCGGCCACTGTCGGGTCCGTTCGGAGGTCTGATCCACTTATTAGGCAGATGGCTAATCAGTCGCCCTCAGCCGCTCCGCCGTCGCCGTGCAGGAAACTTTCCAGGCTGGGGGTCAAGCCCGCCACCTGTCCGGGCGCAAGCCGGTACAGGACGTAATAGCCCTCGCGGCGGCGCTCCAGCAGGCCCGCGTCCGCCAGCACCCGCAGATGCTTGGACAGGGCCGCCTCGCTGACACCGACGAGCGGGGCCAACTCCTGCGTACTGCGCGGGCGTTCGGCGAGCAGCCGCAGGGCGCGCAGCCGGGTGTCGTCGGCCAGCGCGCGCAGTGTGCCGACGAGCCTGGTCGGCGGAATCCGCGGGCGGGCTTCCCGGACGATCGAGGAGACGGGGAAGACGAGCCCCAGGGGCCACGGACCGTCGCAGTTGACGCGTACGTGCGGCCACACATACGCGCTGGGGGCGAGGACGAGCGTGTCGTCCGGGCCGATGGCGACCTCATGGTCGTGCGACCGCTCCAGCCAGAAGCGTTCGGCCTGCGGATCGCTGCGCACCTCCGGCCACAGGCCGCGGAGCATCCCGTACAGGCCGCGCTGCTCGATCTGGTGTCCGGCCTCGCTGACGCCGGCGGCGAGTTCGGGTTCGAGCCGTACCCATTCCTCCTCGAACGCCTCCCGCCAGTAGCGCTCCAGCATGCGCAGGAACCGTTCGAGCAGCGCGCGGGGGTCGTCGAGGAGCATCGCGGCCATCGCTTCGTCGCTTTCCCGTGCGACTCGCTCCCGCAACAGGCGGCGTACCTCCGGTTCGCCCAGCACGTGCGGATCCCTGCCCTCGCCGCCGCCCGGCCAGGGCATGAGCAGGGGGACGGCGAACTCCAGGCGGACCAGCTCCGGATCCGCCTCGCGCAAGCGGGCCAGTTCGTCGTCGAAGCCCGCCAGTCGGCCGGTCGGCTGCGGAAAGAGGAACTCGGGGAAGTACGAGCGCACCGCGTAGGAGAACGCCTCGATCTCCCGCTTCAGCGCCGGGGACAGTTTGCGCATCGCACGCACCCAGCCGTGCTGGACGGGGTGATGCTTGGGCTCCACCAGCACATGGAGACTCAGTACGGCTTCCATCGTCGGCGAGTAGGCGAACCCCACCCGCTCCGCACCGCCGGCCGGGACCCGGAACACGATCGTCATGACCCGTCATCCTTGCCGCACGGCATCCGCGACGGGAAGCCGCGCCGCGCCGCGTTCCCGGCCTTCGGCCTACACCGATGTCGGTGAGGAGGGGCGGCGGCGGCAACCCCGTGCTGTGTCATTCGGCAGGGGGTTACCGCGTGCCGGTGTGTCATTCGGCCCTGATGTCGTCCACGTACACGATGCCCTTGGTCGCCGCGTCGCTGCCATGGACGAGGTACAGATTGAACGCCGTCACCTTGGCGAGGCGAGCCGCGTCGAGCACGGCTCCGGCGTGTGCGGTGTCCCAGGGAGCGGGCGTGAACTCGCTGAAGGGTGCCCTGATCTCCTGCCCGCTCGTGTCGGACAGCGGAACCTGGTACCAGAAATCGACTCCGCCGGCGACGATCTGGAGCGCCCCGCCGTTTGCGGAACCGTCGCCCTGCATCCACAGCGCAAGGGACGTGAAGGCGGACCAGTCCGCGTCGACCGGCTTGCCTGTGCCGGTGTACTCGGCGCCGGTGAAGTCGTACGCGTAGGCCAGTCCGTAGGAGCCGGAGGACTTGTGGTCGGCGGACAGGGTGAGGGTGTGGGAGTTGACATGGGTGTATGCCTGGCTCAGGGCGGTGTCGTCTCCGGCGTATCCCTCGAAGTCGTCGACCCAGCCGGCAGGCAGGGGGGCGACCTCGCCGAGGAGGATCACGGCCGAGTCGGTGAGCGTCGTGCCGTCCACCCGCGCGCTCACGGTGAGGGTGACCGAGCGGTTGTTCCGCGTGGCCGGGTCGATCGACCAGTCGCCCGAGTAGAACCCGTCGGCGTCCAGGCGCAGCCGTCTGGCGCGTCCGCCGTTCACGCAGTAGGTGACCCGGCTCGCCCTCGCGGGTGTGACACGCACCCGGACGGTGGTCTTGGAGGCCGCTACGCGCTGCCGGTCCGTAGGGGTCACGAGGTGCATGAACGGTGCGTTCCTGACAGCGGTGGTGCGAGCGGAGAACACCCCCCGGAGATCGGCGGCGAACAGGGTGTAGGGGTCCTGGTGGTAGGCGACGAAGTCGGGCAGCAGGACGTGGCCCGGGTACGGGACGTACGCATGCTTGGTGCCTCCGAAGTTGGCCCAGGTGAGCATGTACGTCATCTGACGGGCCAGCGGGTCCGCCTGGACGGCCTGCGACAGCTGGGTGAACCACTGCGGGTTGCGGACCTCGGTGCCGTTGTCCCCGAACTCGGTGAAGGCCGGAGCCTTGCCCCGCTCGTTCGCCAGCCGGACCACCATCGCCAGATCCTTCACGACACCGTCCAGCCAGGGGGTCGGTCCGGCGTTTTCGTCGTAGGAGTCGTAGCCGAGGATGTCGACGAAACGGTCGCCGGGGTAGGTCTTCAGGTAGCCGGTCGGGTCGCCTCCGAAACTCGAGTTGGGCGAGTAGGCGTAGAGCAGGTTGTGGACGCCCCTGGTGTCGCGCAGGTACTCGACGGTGTAGCGGAACAGCTCGATGAACTCGGCCGGGGTGGCGTGGCCGGCGCCCCACCAGAACCAGGCTCCGTTGTTCTCGTGAAAGGGGCGGAAGACGACCGGGATCGCGGTGCCGTCCGGCCGCCGTGCGCCCTTGACCGCCTTCGCGATGCGGTCGAGGAAGGCGGTGAAGTCCGCGTGTTTCGCGCCTCCGGGAAGGATCTGGCTGACCACTCGGCCCGTTGTGTCGGAGAAGTTCTCGCCGGTGACGAAGTTCGGCATGTGAGCGCTGAGGGTGTTGATCCCGCCGCGTGCGTCCCCCTGCCGGATGCACCGGCTGAGCGCGGCGATGTTCTCGGCTCCGGTCCCGCCCTCGACGCCGGGGCGTTCGTCGCCGTCGAGGATGAGGGTGTCCCAGCCGAAGACCGCGGGGTAGTCGCCCACCGCCGCCCTGGTGTCGGACGCCTTGCCGTCGGGGGTGGTGAAGGTGAAGCCGTAGGTGAGGTCGTGCTGGTGACCGAACAGGATGCCGCTGCCCTGTTGCCGCTTCAGGTACGCGAACAGGGCGCGGGTGGCCGGGGTCGCCTTGTCGTCGACGATCCGGACCGGCGTCGGCGCGCCGGCGAGGCCCGTGGGGGAGGTCGCCGCGGCGGCCACCGATGTTCGGGCGCCGGCCGCCGCGGCGACCGTGGCACCGAGGAGGACGAACGTGCGACGGTTCAGGGGAGAGCTGGTCATGTGTGTCTCCGTTTGGCGTGGCGATCTCTCGCCAGAGGTGACCCCCCGGGGGCCGGGGTGCCCGCACGGAGGGGTGTCGTGGGCCGTACCCCGTCGGCGGCGCCAGGCGTCGTGGTCGGGCACGGCGGCTGGTCGCCGTAGCCGTATGCCGGGCCGGGGGACGCTCAGGCAGCTTCGGACAGACGGCTGCTCGGCCGGCTCAGTCGGCCGTCGCACAGTCGCGGCACTCCGGGGGACGAGCCGTCTTCCACGCGCAGGTCTGCGACCCGGAGCCGTGAACCCGGCCCGGACTGCTTCGCGGCGCCTCGCGCGGACCCGTTGACACGGCGGGGCCGACCTTGAGCATGATCATGGAGTCGTCCCTGGACTCCCTGACGATCTCGACCTTGATGGTGGCGCCAAGTCGTGGTCGGGCCTGGCGTAGTCCACCGGATCGCGGCGGTCCGCGGCCGCCGTCGGTGCACCCTCGCGGCCTGCGCCACCACGAAGGCCGAGAACGCGGCTGCCACCGCGGCAAGGGCGACACTGGTCGCCGCTGCCCTGAGCATCGAGGGTCTGTAGGTCACTTGCGGGGGGTCCTTCCCGTGACGTGGTCGGCTGCAGGTACATGGGGTCCTGGTCGGGGACATCCGCAACAGGCGACACACGTGTGCTTCAAGTGGCGCTATTCGACTAGAGGTTGAGGAAAAAAGAAAGGCCGAGCGGCTCGCGGGAGCGCAGGACTGCCGTGCTCTGGCGAATGCAATCCCCCTCTGGAGAGATCCTCATGAGCCCGTGCGTCCGGGAGATCGTCGTGCGGCTGCCGTACCGGCTGGATGTGTGAGCCCGGTGATCGGCGACACCACGCGGCGCTCGCCCCCGTTGCCCGTGGAGTCGTGATCAGCGCCCGCCGTGCCTGCGGCGGCCGCGGAGCCTGAACGGCGACTGAGTGTTGTACCGGAGCGGCTTGTCCTGTGGGGGTTTGTGCGCTGGGGGCCGGCAGTGCGCTGAGGCGTTGGATACGCCAGGCAGCGCGACTCGTCCCGCATCGTCCGCTCCCGCAGATGGCCCTGGACGAGGAGTCCGGGTCGGGTGCGGCCAACCAGCCGCAGCGTGTGATCCACCGTGTTCGCAAGCCTCATCTGCGGGTTCAAGGCTGCCCGCCCGTCGGCGGTCCCGGAGGCGACCCGACGACCCCTGACCAGCGGCGAGGACCGCGGCGATGGATGGCGGTTCGGGCGCGGTGCCCATTTTCGTCAAACAGGGATGTTCCGATCGACTTCCTTCACCGCAGCTTCCCTTCTCTTGATCGCCTCAAGACATCCTGGAATACTATTGCGACACCCCAGAAGGAGAATATTCCACATGTCGATTTGGCGCCTTTTGGCCCCAGTAGTGACGACCATCGCCATGACCGCGGGGACATGGGTGGCGACTGCTGCGCCCGCTGAAGCCGTGGGAGGCTGCCCGTCGGAAAAGCTCTGTCTCTACAGAAGCACCGAATACAGGACGCTTTCCTTTACGGCCGCCAGCACCGGGGCCTGTTTCTGGCTGTCGGATTATGGACTCACAGAGCCGGGCAACGGCATCATGTCCTACGTAAACAATCTGTCGGTGAAGGCGACGCTTTGGAGCTCCCAAGACCTCGTTCACTGGTACGCAGACGGAACAATCCGATCCGGTGGCTTCAGTAGCGACACGGGAGGATCCTTCCCGTTCAACAGTTCCGACAAGATTTGCACCGGTAGCGCCTTGCCTTATTAGGCTACTTCGACGAGCGGCCGGCGATTATGTAATCGACCAGAAAGGGACTCCCTGTGAGCTTCAAGTTGAAAGCCGTTACCGCGATATCAGCGGTCGCGCTGTCCTTTGTTGGAGTAACGGCGAATGCATCGCCGGCGCAGGCCGTCGGTGGCTGCCCCTCCGGCAAATTGTGTCTGTACGCGGGAACGGACTATACAAAGCTATGGTTCACTGCCGCCAGTACCAATGCATGTTATCGGCTGTTGGATTATGGACTCTGGCACGGCGTCAAGTCTTATGTGAACAATTTGCCGGTGAATGCTGTCATGTACTACTTTCCCCGGACGCCGCTCGGAACAATCCGTCCGGGTGGCTTCAGCAGTGACACAGGCAACAGTCTGATTGCCACAAGCAGTGAGATTGCGTGCATGGGCGCCGCACAGCCGTAGTTCAGGAGAGCGGTGGGGGATCGTGCGGCTGGCCCGGCAGCGCCACGAACCCGAACCAGCGCCGCCACCCTGGGCATCACCGACAACCCGATGCGCACGGAACTCGATCAAGCCTCCCTTCCCCACTGCCATCGACACTCAGGTCCGGGATGCGGATCACTGTGGATCAGTTACGGAAATGCTGGATTCCTCGGCTCTGAGGTCGGGGAGATGGGGAACGACTCTGTCCGGGACGTGCCGAAGACGATGGACTTGCCGCCGTTCAAGGACACTTTCCTGATCACTACGTCGGTCTCCACCGCGTGGGCGGACGGGACGGCGAGCGCGGTGCCGCACAAGGCGAGGGCGCCGGTGAGAACGGCCCTCATGGCACACCCTGGAGCGCGGCCAGCGCGTTGGTGACCTGGCCGAGCTCGGCGCGGCACCGGGCCGCCCGGGCGCGGCAGGCGCGGGCCTGCTCGCCGGTGGGCCCGGCGATACGGGCGTAGGCGGCGCCAACCGAGCGCCTCGGCGGCCTGCGCGAACCGCTCCTCCTCCAGCAGGGCGTCGGAATGCGCGTACGCCTCCTTGATGTCCTCGCGCAGCCGGGCGGGGACGGGCACCGGCGCGGCCCCCGGGAGGACGGCCGTCGGCGCCGGACCGCCGGGCGCCGGGGCCTGGGCGCGGGCGCGGGGAGCGAACGGGCGACGGAACACGCCCGTCGGGTCGGGTGCGCCGGCCGGTCCGGCATCCGCCGTGCCGGGCTCCTGGCCCGGCGGCGGGAGGAACGGCAGCAACCGCGCGTACACCTCCTGTGTGTCGGCGGGCCGCGCCTCGGGCGCCTTGCGCAGCAGGTGCAGGACCAGCTTCTCCAGCGCCTCGGGGACGTCGGGCCGCAGCTGCCGAAGTGGGGTGGGGGCCGCGTTGACGTGCTGATACATCAGCACGTACTCGCTCTCCGCCTCGAACACGAGCAGCCCGCTGAGGAGTTCGTACAGCACGCAGCCGAGCGCGTACCGGTCGGTCTGTGGGGTGGTGCGTCCGCCGCGGACCTGCTCGGGGGACATGTACTGGTGGGTGCCGATGGGGCTGCCGGCGGCGGTCAGCTTGGTGACGTCCGTCCGCAGCATCGCCGCGATACCGAAGTCGAGGACCTTCACGGTGCCGTCGCGCGCGGCGAGCATGTTGCCCGGTTTGAGGTCCCGGTGGATCACCGGCACGTCGTGCGCGCCCAGCTGACCGGCAGCGGCCGGGGGCGAAGTAGGCGGACAGCGGTACCTCGTCGACGAGTTCCATCACCAGGAACACCACTCGTACGACGCGTCGAGCACCGCGTCGTACACCTGCGGCACGCCGGGGTGCTGGATACGCGCGGTGATGCGGGCCTCGCGACGGAAGCGCTGGCGAACTCCTCGGCCGGGTGCGGGGAGGTGACCGACGCCTGCCGGATGAGTTTCACGGCGACGGGCCGGTCGAGCACGGCGTCGTAGCCGCGCCACACGTCGCCCATGCCGCCGTGGCTCAGCTCCTCCAGGAGTTCGTAACGGTCGGAGATGGCCTCCTGCGGCACCTTGCCCCCGGTGTGCGCGATGAACAGTCACGGTCAGGGGTGCTCTGCGGGCCGCCCTGGAGCTCTCCATCGATCGCGTACTCGACGCCGCGGTACCAGGGCTCGCCGACACCACGATGCGGGCCACGATGCTGTGCCTCCACTGCCACACCGCAGCGGAGACCCTCGCCGCGCCAACGCCGTCTGGTCGCACTTCTGCCCCTGGGATGCCACTACCACCAGTACGAGATCGGCCCCACGCATGAGCCAGGTTCGCGCCTGGCGGGCGGAGGCCGGAGAGCCAGCCGGGACGTTGACCATCTGACTGTTCGTTACCAGCAGGTCTCTGTAGTTATTTCGACGGGGCCGGGCGTATGCCCGTCGCAGCGTCCTCCGGGGTGTTGCAAGGGGAGGGGACATGTACATGGGCACCACCACGCGCGACGAGATCATCGCCGTCGAGCAGAAGGCGGTGGACCGCGCCTATGACTGTTATGCCGCGCGGCTGGCCGAAATGACCGCAGGCTCGGTCGCCATGGCCTCCGCCAGCGGCAAGGACAGCGTCGCCAACCGGATCGTGGCCGAGGAGCGCGCCGCGGCATACGACGGACTCGGCAACGAGTCGCTGGTCATCAGCCGCGTCGACGCACCGGACGAGGACGAGCCGGATAGGGCGCCCAAGACCTGGTACGTCGGCCGACGTGCCGTTTCCGACGTCCGTACCCGCGACACCGTCGTCGTGCTGTGGACCAGTCGCCTGGCCAAGAAGTGGTTCGAGGTGCTGCCCGATGCCCCGGGCGAGGTGCTCCTGCGGCGGCGACTGCGCTGTGTGCAGAGCGTCGTCGAGGACTACTTCGACGAGATCACCGCCACCGCCTCCGTCCCGCAACCACGGACGGCGGCAGACGACGCCCGGCGGGAGGCCCAGCCCGCGGAGCCGGCCACCGTCACGCAGAAGGAGGGCGCACCGAGCCCACCCGTCCCCACGCCCGCCGGCATCGCCCGCGTCCAGTGCCAGAAGCCGCTGCACCCGACGCCTTCCTCCTGCGCGAGCTTCAGCGCTCTCGCCGCGGCAGCATGCGGGACATCGTCGAGACCATCCGCCGCGACCAGATGTTCCGGTGCCAGCGGAGCGGTGCAATGCAGAGGGCAGGGATCGGTGCGCGTGCTCGGAGTCGGCCCTGCCCGGGCTCGACCGACAGCAGTCAGTAACGCCCAGCGGGATGGGACTACCGGTTCACCTGGGTGCGCGACGGCGCGCTGTCCGTGCGGGCCATGCTGGATCTCGGCTTCGCCGACGAGGCCGTCGCCTTCGTCCACTGGCTGGTGGACCGGCTGCGCGAGCGCGAGGGCAAGGAGGAGGAACCGCTCCAGACGATGTACCGCATCGACGGCAACGCCGACCTGCCCGAGGAGACGCTCGATCACTTCGAGGGCTACCGCGGCTCCTCGCCCGTCCGTGCCGGCAACGGCGCCGCCGACCAGCTCCAGCTGGGCATCTACGGCGAGGCCCTCTACGCGGTGTCCGAGGGCAGCGCGGTCGCGCAGCAGGCCAGTTCCGAGGGGTGGCGCACGGTCGCCAGGACACTGGACTGGCTCGCCGACGCCTGGGACCGGCCCGACGAGGGCATCTGGGAGACCCGCGGCGGCCGCAAGGAGTGCGCCAGACAGCGGCTCGCGCCAAAGCGGGGGAGAACTGGCAGGGCTCCGACTACGTCTTCGCCACCCGCACCGGCCGCCCCGTCGAGCCGCGCAACCTCTACCGCTCCTTCACCCGCGTCGCCGAGTCCGTCGGCCTCCGCGTCATCCGGCTGCACGACGCCTGCCACGGCACCGTCCCCCTCCTCACAGCGGCCGGAGTCGCGCCCCGCGTCGTGATGGAGATCCTCGGACACTCGCAGACCAGCATCACCATGGATGCCTACACCCACGTCGTCCAGGACACCCAGCGCGAAGCCATGAGCCACATGGACCGGCTCCTCAGGAAGAGGCGCCTCGGTCGTGGCTGACCGCCCCCGTTGATGTCAAAAGCAGATGTCAAAGGCCCCGGACCATGATCGGTCCGGGGCCTTTTGGCTGGTGCCCCCGGCAGGATTCGAACCTGCGACACCCGCTCGAGGAGTTCGATGCCGCGGCCCGCATACCGCCCTCGTGGTGCTGTCGGGGGAGCGTGAACGTTCACTCAAGGCCGCCCGCGTGCAACGTCATTGATGTCAGCTGGCGTTGTCAGGGTCGATGGTTGACGCAACAGCTCCGTTCACCTGCCTTCATGGGCGGCTGGCTCCTGTTGCGAGGGTGTGGCTGGGGCGAAGAAGTGACACGACGTGGCGGAGGAAAAATACGCAACAGTTCAGCATCCTGTCCGGTGAAATCGCCGGTCAGCAGGGGGAGGAAGCACGGAGCGACACGCTCACAACCTCGCCTCGATCGGAGTCCCTCTGGATGAGCAGCAGCCTCCAAGATCTCGTTGTCAACCTCGCTTCCGCTGCAATCGCCTTTGTGGCCGGCTGGTCATTCGACCGGCTGAGCGACTTGTGGCGCTTTCGTAGTATTCGAGGCTTCTGGAAGCCGTTCGCCACCAGTGACCTCAGGGTTGTGACGTCGATCTTCATCAAAGAAGAACATTATATTTGGGAGCGATCAGGACTCGTCGGCGTTGGGGATGTGTTGGCCCTGAATGAACTTCGACAACAATTGAAGCGAGCGGGAGTTGACCAGCTTCCTATTACGCCGAGCCATCAACTCACAGGACTTGAGCGTCAAGGCAACCTCGTGCTCGTCGGCGGACCGCACTCCAACCGAATAACTGCCGAAGTCATGCAGCGATTGCCCGTGACGTTCACCTTTGGTTCAGCCGAGACGCATGATGCAAATATCTATGATTCCGTGACAGGCAACGTCATGCGATGCGTCATGAACTCGGATGATCAACTTGTCGTCGATCAAGGCATACTCATTCGAGCGACTAATCCTTTCGATCGGGAGCGAAACGTCGTCATCCTTGCCGGAAGCTTCGGGTTTGGTACGAGTGCAGCGGCGCGCCTCCTCGCCAGCTTGGAGATCCTCACCCGAGACATCGTTGCTCAGGGGAATCCGTTTGAAGCCGTCTTCTCTGTCGAGGTAGCCGGAGGCACACCTCAGCACGTCGAATTGAAGGAAATACGGCAGCTGGATTCCACGGTGCTTCGGGTAGGGACTTAGGCGCAGCTCCTCGTGGTGGAGCCCGGGCAACCGTGGCATCTTGCCGGCCAGGTTGAGAGGCCGGCGGAGTCTCAGGGGCCCGAGCTGCCGGTTCCCCGGCTTGGGGCAGTGCGGCCATGCCGTCCGCTTCGTGCCCCGGTGCCCGTGAGTTCCCGCCTGTGGGACGCACAGTGACTCGGCCCGAGGACTCGGGGTTGCTGGCGGCTTGCGCCGGTCACCTGAGGTCGGCGCGGTTGCTGTTTCTCGCTGCTGCACCGAACCGCGGGGCCGGCCCACCGATACGGGACATCGTGACGGTCAGCTGTTGCGCGGTCATGAGCGCATGGAATCGTGGACGGTCGAACACTTCTCCCAGTCCAACCCGGCGGGAGCCGGGCAAGATGACGTGCCCGTTCTTCTACGCCGAGTCGCAGACTCCATCGAAAGCCTTGGCTTGACAGGGGTCTACCAACGTCGACCAACCGCCTCTGTGCCTCGGGTCTTCGTTCAATGGGGTCCGGTTTCGACTGCTGCCGTTCGCGCTTGCGGGTGTCAGCCGCTGGTGTCAGGCGCCGCGCGTGATCCATTACTTGTCCGCTCGGTAGGGCTTGATGTCCTTGGTGGCGAAGAGGTGGACGTAGCCGCACCGCCAGCAGATCAGGCCGGTGGCGTTCTCGTCGGCCCAAGCCAACTTCTCCAGCCGGGTAACCCACCGTCAGTCAGCAGCTGTGCCGGCGCCGGGTCTTCGAACGGTTCGACCTGGTCGTCGTCGGGTCCAGGCCGTAGCCGGGACCCAGCGAGCGCGTCATGCCCGATGCGGAAGCGGAGTCCTCACGGCACGGCTCCGATCGGGACGGACACGGCCGCGGCCTCGGTGGCGTCCGTGGGCACCTTCGCCTCGGCGCGGCGCAGGTCGAGCACGATGAGGACTGCCGCGGCGACGCCGAGATAGATGAGCAGGTTGATCAGCGACTGGCTGGTTCCGTGGCCGTCGAAGTAGATGGTGCGGTGGAGGAGAAGGTAGCCGTTGCGGGGTGGCAGGTAGGGCCCGATGTCACGCCAGAACGCAGGCAGGTACGGCACCCCGTTCGCGCCGCCCGAGGACGGGTTGCCGAACAGCATGATCACGACGACCGTCAGGAGGGTGCCGATGGGCCCGAGCAGTTTCTGCAGGATCGCGGCGACGAAGGCGACCACGGCGACGATCAGCGAGCAGATGGGCCAGGTGATCCAGAACTTGCTGCTGGGGAATCCTTCGAGCCAGTAGCAGACGATCAGGTCGACGACCAGGCCGCTGACGACGGCGAACCCGGCGAGTTGGGCGGCGCGCCAGCGGCCTGCCGCTTTCCCGGTGGCGGTCATGAGCAGGGTCGAGCTCATGTAGCCGCCGATGAGCAGGGGGACGAGCATGAGTCCCTGGACCAGGCCGAACGGGTCCTTCGCCGCCAGCGGGAGCGGGGTGTACTGCTGCACCGTCAGCTTCTGCCCGGTGCTCCGGGCCGCCTGTTCGAACCGGACCGCGAGATCGAGCGGTGCCAGGTCGCTCATGGACGGCGCCACGATGAGGGTGTTCTGTCCGCCCGACGTGACCAGCGCACCGTAGATGCGGGCGTGGTCGATGGCGGACTTCACCGCCGCTTCGTCCGCATACCGGGTGACCTTCAGCGAGATGTCCTTCTCGGCCGCCGCCAGGACGGGAGAGGATCCGACCGCGCCGAAGGGCAGGTTGGTGGCCTTGGGAGCATGCGAGGCGATCATGTAGGTGGTGGAGAACAGGCATTGCACGACGGCGCAGACGCCCAGCGCGACGAGCATGCCGATCACGGCCCGTCGGTGACGGGAGGCACGCGCCGCAGGGGACCCCGGCTCCGATGCCCGGGGCTCCGGGCTGCCTGCTGCGGCGGCCGACCTGCCCGGTCGGATACGGCCGTACCATCCGATGACGGCCATTCCGGCACAGGCGTACCCGAGCAGCACGGTCAAGGGGGTGCTGATGTCGTTGCCGTCGAAGTAGAGCACGTGGTTGATCAGCGTGGCCGCGCTCTGCGGCGGGAGGACCACGCCGATGTTGCGCCAGTAGACCGGCAGCAGGTACGTGCCCAGTCCACCGGCCGGTGGACCGCCGATGATGATGAACAGCAACGCCACCACCAGCGTGCCCAGTTTCCCCACCAGCGCCTGGATCCCGGCGGCCGCCAAGGCCACCGCGGAGGTGATGAGCCAGAAGCACGGCAGCAGCGGCCAGAAGTGACTGCTGGAGTACGCGCCGATCCCCGGTCCGGCGATCAGGTCGGTCAACAGCGCGCCCACCAGGGCGTATCCGACCAGGATGGCCGCCCGCCACGGCGCTGCGGCGACTCCGTGGGCTGCCTTGAAGACCAGCACGGCGGCCAGATAACCGCCGATCAGCAAAGGAATCAGCAGCAGCGACGTCACTGCGCCCACCGGGTCACTGGAGGTGAGCGGCTTGACCGTCTTCACGGTGACCGGTTGTCCCAGCTTGTGCGCCGCGTCCAGGAACGCCGGCTCCAGCTCGGTCTGGGCGAAGAAACTCTTCGCGGGGACCACGACCAAGGTGTCGGACGAACCGCTGCCGATGTACGCGCCGTACAGCTCGCCCTGATCGACCGCGTCCATCACCGCCGACGTGTTCGGATAGGAGGTCAGGTCGAGCCCTGCTCGTGATGCCACCGCGGCGACCACAGGCGAGGGCGGCCCGGCCACACCGAAGGGCATGTTCCGTGGCACCAGGAGCTGCTGGGCGCTGACCAGGCTCAACGCGAACAAGGACTGGACGACCAGCACCATCCCCAGCGCGGCAATGATCTTCAGTACGCTGCTCCGCCCGCCCGTGGCCGGAGCAGCCTGGGCCAGTCGCCTCGCCATTCCTGTCCTCCATCAGCTTCCATGGCGGCACCGGAGCCGTACTCGGGTGCGGGCAGGTCCGAAGTCGCGGCCCTTCCCTGAGCCATCACCACACGGGCCCGGTCGGGCGGCAACTCGGCAGACGCTGTCGATTCCGCGGAAGCGGACCGCCCGGGACGGCGATTTCCTGGGCACGCTGTTCGCATTCGCCCGCCAGGCGGGGCAGACCATGTGCCGGCCGCGGGCCGCAGGGAAAATCGTCGCGACGGCTCATAGCCCAGGCGTGTGACATGCCCGGCTGAATACGGCTGGGCAGCGTGCCGTTCTGTCCCGCCCCCGGCGCAGGATGCTTTGGTCGGAACGCCGGGCTGCGACGGCTCATGTGTCCGGACCAGTTCCCTCCTGCATCCGTTGTGGCCTGACCGGCCCGTCTCCCGGCCTCTGCGCGTCGCCCGCTCGCGGCGTGCGTGCCGTCCGACATACAGCGAAGGAGAGACCGTGATGGCAGGAACGGCCGACGAGAGCCGGCACACCGTGTCCGGGCCCCTTCTCCGGGGGCAGAAGGCCCTGGTGACCGGCGCCAACTCGGGTATCGGCCTGGCGACCGCCGTGGCCCTGGGCCGGGCCGGGGCGGACGTCGTGGTGAACTACGTCGCCGGCGCGGACGAGGCCGAGAAGGTCGTGGGGCAGATCCAGGGCTTCGGGGTCCGCGCCTACGCCCACGAGGCCGACGTGTCCGACGAGGACCAGGTGGTCGCCATGGTCGCGCGGATGGTCGAGGAGTTCGGCACCATCGACATCATGGTGGCCAACGCCGGCCTGCAACGGGACTCGCCCGTCACCGAGATGACGCTCGCCCAGTGGCAGAAGGTCATCGACGTCAATCTGACTGGCCAGTTCCTGTGTGCCCGGGAGGCCGTCAAGGAGTTCCGGCGACGCGGCGTGGTCGAGGAGGTGTCGCGGTCGGCCGGGAAGATCATCTGCATGAGCTCGGTCCACCAGGTCATCCCCTGGACGGGGCACGTGAACTACGCCTCCTCCAAGGGCGGTGTGTCCATGCTGATGCAGACCCTTGCCCAGGAGCTGGCCCCCGAGCGGATCAGGGTCAACGCCGTCGCCCCCGGCGCCATCCGCACCCCGATCAACCGCGACGCCTGGTCCACCCCCGAGGCCGAGGCCGACCTGCTGCGCCTCATCCCGTACAAGCGCGTGGGCGACCCCGAGGACATCGCCAACGCCGTCGTCGCCATGGCGTCGGACCTGCTCGACTACGTCGTCGGCACCACCCTCTACGTCGACGGCGGCATGACGCTCTTCCCCGGCTTCGCCACCGGAGGCTGATCCCGATGGATGATCACGTCGCGCCCCGCCGGGTGGTGATCATCGGTGGGGGCTTCGCCGGGCTGTTCGCCGCGCGCGCCCTGCCTCACTCACCGGTCGCCGTGACCGTGGTCGACCGCCGGGCCCACCACCTCTTCCAGCCGCTGCTCTACCAGTGCGCCTCCGGAATCCTGTCCGAGGGGCAGATCGCCCAGCCTCTGCGCAAGGTCCTGCGCCGCCACCACAACGCGGACTGCCTGCTCGCCGAGGCCACCGACATCGATGTCCGGGCCCGCCTGGTCCACGCCCGGCGGCCCGACGGCAGTGCGTTCGCGCTGCCCTACGACGATCTGATCGTCGCGGTCGGTATGCGTCAGTCGTACGTCGGACACGACGAGTTCGCCGCGTACGCCCCCGGTATGAAGACCCTCGACGACGCGCTGGACATCCGCCGACGGCTCTACGAGGCGTTCGAGATGGCCGAAACCGCCGAGGACGCGGAGGAACGGCAGCAGTGGCTCACCTTCGCGCTGGTCGGCGGTGGACCGACGGGCGTGGAACTCGCCGGTCGGATCAGGGAGATCGCCGGTCACACCCTCGACCGGGAGTTCCGGACGATCGACTCCGAGCGGGCGAGGGTGCTGCTCTTCGAGGGCTCGGACGAGGTGCTGGGCGCGTTCGGCCCTCCCCTGGCCCGTCGCGCCGCCCGGACCCTGCGGGATCTCGGCGTGGAGCTGCACCTGGGCACGATCGTCACCGACATGGACGCGCACGGCCGGACGGTGCGGGACCACGCGGGCACGGTCTCCCGGTTCACCGCCCGCACCGTGCTGTGGACGGCCGGGGTCGAGGCACCTCCGATCGCCGCGGCGCCGGCCCGGGCCACCGGTGCGGAGCAGGACCGGGCCGGGCGCATCGCCGTACAGCCCGACCTCACCCTCGCCGGTCATCCGGAGATCCGGGTCACGGGTGATGTGATGAGCCTGAACCGGCTGCCGGGCCTGGCCGAGGTCGCCGTGCAGTCGGGCGCGTACGCCGGCCGGGCCGTGCGTCACGCGGTGGAGGGCAGGACGAAGCAGCCGAAGCCCTTCAGGTACCGCGACCTCGGCAGCGCCGCGTACATCTGCCGCGGACGGGCCGTCGTCAAGGTCGGCCCGCCGCATCTGTCGGGCGCGCTCGGCTGGTTCGTCCGGCTCTTCATCCATCCGGCCTTCCTGACCGGATTCCGCAGCAGGCTGGGGGCGGTGCCCAGCTGGGCCGTCACCTTCGCCACCGGTGCGCGACGCGAGCGGGCCTTCGTCTCCTCCGAGGGCGGCGCCGAGCCGAGGCGGCAGGAACCCTCTCGGCCTTCCTGACCGAGGCGCCCCCCGACAGCCCTCCCGTCCCCCTCCCCCTGCCTGCTCCTGCTCCTGCCCCTTCCCCGCCCCCGCATCACGCGGGGCAGACCTTCGAGGCGCACATGAACGGCACAGCGGCCCTTCTGGCGAACACCCCGCCCCAAATGCTCCCGGCCCGCGAGCTGATGGCCTTCACCCTCGCCTCGCACATCCTGCTGGTCCCGTTCGGTGTGGCACTGCCGTTCATCACCCTGCTGATGCACCACCGCGGGCTGCGGCGCAACGACGCCGTCGCCCTGACCCTCGCCCGGCGCTGGTCGGCGGTGATGGCGGTCCAGTTCGCGATCGGAGTCGTCACCGGCACCGTGCTGTCCTTCGAGTTCGGGCTGCTGTGGCCCAAGATGCTGGGCCGCTGGGGTGATGTGTTCGGCCTGGGGTTCGGGATCGAGGCCTGGGCGTTCTTCCTGGAGGCCGTTCTGATCGCGGTCTACCTCTACGGCTGGCGCCGGCTCAAGCCCTGGACGCACTTCTGGCTGGCCGTGCCGCTGCCGCTGACGGCCCTGATGGGGGCGTTCGGCATCATCGCGGCCAACTCCTGGATGAACACGCCGCAGGGGTTCTCACTCGACGCCCAGGGCGATCCCGTCCACGTCGATGTCCGGCAGGCGATCTTCACACCGATCTTCGGCCCGGAGTACTGGCACTTCGTGGTGGCGATGTTCCTCACCGCCGGCTACGTGGTCGCCGGCGTGTACGCGGTCGGCTGGCTGCGCGGGCGCCGCGACCGCTACCACCGGCTGGGCTTCACACTGCCGTTCACCGTGGCCGCGATCCTCACCCCGGTCCAGTTCATGCTCGGCGACTCCGCCGCCCGGGCCGTCTTCCACAAGCAGCCGGTGAAGTTCGCGGGCACGGAGCTCGTCTGGAAGACCGACACCCACGTGCCCGAGTACATCTTCGGGCGGCTGAACAGCAACGGGACGATCTCCGGCGGTCTGAAGATCCCGCAGCTGGACTCGATCCTCGCGGGCTTCAAGCCCAGCACCAAGGTGACCGGGCTGACCTCGGTACCGGCCGACGACCGCCCCACCGTCGTCCAGGCCACCATCGCCCACTGGGCCTTCGACATCATGGTCACCATCGGCAGCCTGCTGATCCTGCTCGCACTCTGGTACGGCTGGTGCCGGCTGCGCCACCGGGACCTGCCCCGCAGCCGCTGGTTCTTCCGCTGTGCCGCGGTCGCGGGAGCCGCCTGCCTGGTCACGGTGGAGTGCGGCTGGATCACCACGGAGGTCGGCCGCCAGCCCTGGATCGTCTACCAGCACATGCGGGTCTCCGAGGCCGTGACGTCCACCCGTGCCGGGGGGCTGTGGACGATGCTCGGCATCGTGATCGTGGTGTACGTGGCCGTCCTCGGCTCGTTCCTCGCGGTCCTCCTGAAGATGCGGACACGCTGGCGCGCCGCCGACGAGGGCCGAGCCGCCGCGCGTGGCTCACTGCCCCCGGAGACCGACACACCCTACGGGCCCAGAGGCCCTCAGCCGGCGGGCGTCCAGGCCGGGCACCGCCACGGCTCGGACGGCTCCGAGGACGGTGCGTCATGATGGCCGATTGCATCGCCTGGGTGCTGGTGCTCGCCATCGCCGCCTACGCCTGCGCCGGGGGCACCGACTACGGCGCCGGTTTCTGGGACCTGCTGGCCGGCGGGGCGGAGCGCGGGAAACGGCCCCGGTGGCTCGTCGACCACGCCATGGCACCCGTCTGGGAGACCAACAACGTCTGGTTGATCTTCGTGCTGGTCATCATGTGGACCGGCTTCCCGACCATGTTCCAGGCCGTCTTCACCGCACTGTGGCTGCCCCTGGTCCTCGCCGCGGTGGGCCTGGTGCTGCGCGGCGCCGGGTTCGCCCTGCGCAAACCGACCCGCCGGCTCGCCCAACGCCGCGTCTACGGCGCGGTGTTCGCCGTGTCGTCGCTGCTGACGCCGTTCTTCCTCGGCGCGGTGCTCGGCAGTGTCGCCTCCGGCCGGGTCGCGGTCGGCACGCCCGCCTCCGCGGATGCCTGGGCCAATCCGACCTCCGTCATGGCGGGTCTGCTGGCCATCGCCTCGACCGCGTTCCTGGGGGCGGTGTTCCTCTGCTCCGACGCCCTGCGGTTCGGTGCCGACGACCTGGTCGGCTACTTCCGGTGGCGCGCGCTGTTCGCGTTCGCGGCCGTCGTCGTCCTCGCGCTCATCGCCCTGCCCGTCACCCACGACGACGCCCGGTACGTCTGGGACGGCCTCACCGGAGGCTGGGGTCTGCTGCTGGTCGTCCTCGCCGCGCTCTGCGGGCTGGCCACGGTGCTGCTTCTGCTGCGCCGTTCCCACGGCTGGTCCCGGTACACGTCGGTGGCGAGCATCGCCCTGAGCGTCGGCGCGTGGGGCCTCGCGCAACGGCCCTACCTGCTGCCCACCTCGATGACCGTGGCCCAAGGGGCGGGCGCCCCGCACACCCTGCGCTGGCTGGGGATCGTCACGGTCATCGCCGTCGTGCTCGTCGGCCCGGCTCTGGTGCTGCTCTACCGGCTCGACACCATGGGCGAACTGGAGCCGCTGACGGATTCCGACACCGAGGCCGCCGCGACACCGGGGGACAACAGCTGACGGTGCCGGGCCGTCAGCCCAGCCGTGCGGCGATGCGGTCGCCGACCCGCAGGGCGTTGGCGATGGCGGTCAGTGACGGGTTCACCGCGCCGATGCTGGGGAAGAAGCTGGTGTCGACGACGTAGAGGTTGTCGAGGTCGTGGGCCTTGCAGTCCACGTCAAGGGCCGAACTCTTCGGGTCCTCACCGAACCGTACGGTGCCGGCCTGATGTGCGGTGGCACCGATCGGCATGCCCTTGTGCAGGTAGATGCTGTGGGACAGCAGATGGTGCTCGTGCATGCCCAGGTGCCCGAGCATCCCCTGCAACTTGTGCCGCAGACGCTTCAGCCCGGCGATGTTGTTCTTCTCGTCGAGGACGAGGTGGATGCGGTCGTCCTCGTCGAGGGTGACGCGGCTCTCGGGCAGTGGCAGGTCCTCACCGCACAGCCAGAAGTCGACCGCGTGGTGGGCGATCATCTCGAACGGCATGTCGGGCGAGACGGCGCCGGCCCAGCGCGGGGCCTCGCCGTGGATCTGGTCGGCGTCGGACTTGCCGAGCATCTGGATGCCGCCGAGGGGGAAGGCCCAGTCGTCCGAGCCCAGGTACCAGTCGTGCAGGGCCAGGGTCTTCTGGAACCTGGTGGGGTTCGGCTCCTTGGACACCGCCATCAGGGCCAGGTTGTTGTGCCGCATGTAGTGGCGTCCCACCACGTCCGAGCTGTTGGCCAGGCCACGGGGATGCCGGTCGTTGGCCGAACGCAGCAGCAGGACGGCGGAGTTGACGGCACCGCAGGCCACCACCACGATGTCGGCGGCGAACGACTCGGTCGTTCCGTCGTCGAATGCGGCGACGGCCCCGGTGACGGTCCGTCCGGTCGGGTCGGTCTCCAGGCGCCGCACATGGGCACCCGTCACCATCGTGACGTTGTCGTGCTTCAGTGCCGGGTCCACGCAGATCACCTGGGAGTCGGACTTGGCTCCCAGCAGGCAGGGGAAACCGTCCACCCGGTCACAGCGGATGCAGACGCTGGAACGGGTGGCGTCGCCGTTGTCGTCCTGGGTGAGGTTCACGCCGATGGGCAGGTGGAAGGGGTGCAGCCCCCGCTTCTCCAGGTCGTCACTGAGCTGCTGGATGCGCGGCTCGTGCTCGACCGGGGGGTGCAGGTACTGGCCGCTGGTCGGCCCCTCGGTGGGGTCCTCGCCGTGCCGCCCGTGCACCAGATAGAGCTGCTCGGCCTCGGTGTAGTACGGCTCCAGGTCCTCGTACCGGATCGGCCAGGCCGGCGAGACGCCGTCGTGGTGGCGCAGTTCACCGAAGTCCTCGGGCCGGAGCCGGAAGAGGGCGGCGCCGTAGAACTTGGTGTTGCCCCCGACGTAGTAGTTGACCTCAGGGGGGAACTCGTTGCCGTGCTTGTCGCACCAGAACTCCGGGGCGCGGTACTTGCCCTTGACGAAGACGGCGGTGGAGTCCCAGTTGTCCCGCTCCCGCGGCAGATAGTCGCCTCGTTCCAGGATCAGGATCCGCTTGCCGGTGGGAGCCAGCCGGTGCGCGAGCGTACCGCCGCCCGCTCCGGTACCGACGATGATGACGTCGTAGTGGTGATCGTCAGCCATGAGGACATCCCGTTCACAGTAGCGCCCAGCAGGGCGATGGGAACATTCATGCCTATGTCGACGCTATCGGGCGCCCTCGGCGACGGCGACTCGGAAGAAATCGACCATGTGCCCGTTCACGGGGCGTCCGACACCGCTCTCACCGCCTCCTCGGCGATGGTCCGCGGGGCAGTCGCCGCGTCGACCGTCATCCCCGCTTCGTCCGGTTCCAGCGGCTCGAGGACGTCGTACTGCGAGTCCTCCAGCCGAGGCGGCATGAAGTGGCCCGTCCGAAGGGCGACCCTGCGTGCGGCGGCCGTCGGGTCGAGCGCCAGGTACAGGAACCACACGCCTGCGCCTGCCTCGCGGAACAGATCCCGGTACGCGCGCTTGAGAGCCGAGCACGCCATCACACCGCCCCGGCCGGAATCCGTCGCCTCCCGGATCCACCCGGCCAGCGCCGACAGCCACGGCCGGCGGTCGCCGTCGTCGAGTGGACGGCCGGCGGCCATCTTGGCCCGGTTCGCCGCCGGGTGAAGGTCGTCCGCGTCCAGGAACGGCAACGCGAGCCGCTGTGCGAGCAGTTGCCCCACGGTGGACTTGCCGGACCCCGAGACGCCCATGACCACGACGACGGTCGGCCCCGCGCGATCGGTGCGCATGACGTTTCACCCGGGTTCGGGGGCGGTCCTCACAGGACGGCGATCGGATTGACCGGTGAGCCGGTGGCGTGCGGCAGCCTCAGGGGAGCGACGACACAGAGGAACGACCAGCGACCCTCCTCTTCGCAGACCGACGCCAGGTCCTCGAACTGCAGGTAGTCCAGCAGATGAAGACCCATGGCGTGGATCGCGAGCACATGGACGGGGAAGTCGACGCCCTCGGTGCAGCTCGGGGCGGTGTCGTTGTTGCCGTCGCTGCCGAGCACGGTCACCCGGCGGTCCGCCAGGAACTCCAGCGCGGACGGATGGAGCCCCGCCCTCGCGTCCGCCGTGTGCCACGCGCCCAGCTCGGCACGGCGCCGGCGATGTCCGACCCGCACGAACAGCAGGTCGCCGTCGCTCACCTGGACGTGCTGGGCGCTCTCGGCCGCGGCGAGATCGTCGGCGGTCACATGATCACCCGGCTCCAGCCACGGCACGCCGCGCAGCCGCGGCACGTCCAGCAGGACGCCCCGCCCGACGATCCCGTCGTGAGCCGCCTCGATCGAGAGCGCGTCGGCGCCGTCCGCGGTGACGGTGTCCGCGCTCACGCCGCCGTGCAGCGTGCCGTCGTAGATCACATGGCACAGGGCGTCGACATGGCTGTCGGCGTCCCCGTGCACGTTCATGGCGAAGCTGTCCATGGCGAAGTGGAGTCCGCTCGCGGCGTCGCCGGGAGCCTGTGGCCACGCGCGCATCCGGTGCGTCGCGGGCTCCGCGTCGTCGGGACCGGGCGCCGTCTGCACCGGCGCGGCCATCGTGACGGACCGGCCGCTGCGCACCTCGCGGCCCGCGACCAGCACACGGTCGGGAGTGAGCGCGGTCAGCGCACCCCGCTCACCCTCGGCCCAGGCGGCACGCGAGGCCACCTGCCGGTACAGCGCCTCGAACTCCGCTGCGGTCAGCCGGGGTTGTCCTGCCGGTCGGGCATGCGTGGCCATGGGTCAGCGCCCGTCCTCCGCGTCGAGCGCCTCGTCGAGGGTGATGGCGGCCTTGATCAGGGACAGGTGGGTGAACGCCTGCGGGAAGTTGCCCAGTTGCTCCCCGGACGGACCGATCTCCTCGGCGAACAGGCCGACATGGTTGGCGTAGGTCTGCATCTTCTCGAAGGTGTAGCGGGCCTGGGACAGCCGTCCGGCCCGGGCCAGCGCGTCGACGTAGAGGAAGGTGCACAGGCTGAAGGTGCCCTCGGAGCCGCGCAGCCCGTCCGGCGACGCGGCGGGATCGTAGCGGTAGACGAGGCTGTCGGAGACGAGCTTGCGGTCCATCGCGTCGAGCGTGGAGAGCCAGGCCGAGTCCCGGGGGGCGGTGAATCCTACGCTGGGCATGAGGAGCAGTGAGGCGTCGAGGACGTCCTCGTCGTAGTGCTGGACGAAGGCGCGCTCCTTCTCGCTCCAGCCACGGTCCATGACCTGGTCGTACACGGCGTCCCTCGCCTTGCGCCACCGGTCCACGTCCGCGGGCCTGCGGAGCGTCTCGGACAGCCGCAGCCCGCGGTCGAAGGCGACCCACGACATCACCCGGCTGTAGGTGAAGTCCTTGCGGCCGCCGCGGGTCTCCCAGATGCCCTCGTCGGGCCGGTCCCAGGCGTCGGCGAGCCAGTCCAGTGTCCTGGCGACCGTGCGCCACCCCTCGGAACTGGCCTGCTGCGCGACCGCGCTGCCCTCGGACACCGCGTAGAGGGCCTCGCCGTAGATGTCCAGCTGGAGCTGGTCGGCGGCGCCGTTGCCGATACGGACGGGCGAGGAGCCGCGGTAGCCCTCGAAGTGATCGAGCGTCTCCTCGGGCAGGTCGGCGTTGCCGTCGATGCGGTACATCGTCTGGAGGGGTTCCTCCTCCTTGCCCTCGCGCTCGCGCAGCCGGTCCACCAGCCAGTGGACGAAGGCGACGGCCTCGTCGGCGAAGCCGAGATCCAGCATGGCCCGCACGGACAGCGCGCCGTCGCGCACCCAGGTGAACCGGTAGTCCCAGTTGCGCTCTCCGCCGACCTGTTCGGGCAGGCCCATGGTGGCCGCCGCGATCAGCGCGCCGGTGGGAGCGTAGGTGAGGAGCTTGAGGGTGATGGCCGAGCGGTGCACCAGCTCCGGCCACCGTCCCCGGTAGCGGGACTGGCGCAGCCACTGCCGCCAGAACCGGGTCACTTGATCGAACTGTCCGGTCAGCCCGTCGACCGTGGGGGTCTCGGGCGGCTCGCCGCCGGACGCGCAGACGGTGAACACGACGCCGCCGGACTGCCCTGCGCTCAGCCTCACCCGTGCGCGCACGTCCTGGCCGTCCCGCTCCAGCGGGAAGGTGGACCGCAGGTGCCCGTCGGTCCCGTGGGTGCGGAACACCGCTCCGTCGTCGCCGAGTTCGAGTTCGTGCTCGGCCCGGCCGTAGTCGAAGCGCGGCCGGCACTCGAGGACGAATTCGACGGTCCCCCGCACGACACGCACCACACGGATCAGGGTGTGCCGGTCGGTGGCGGTGCGGCTCTCGCTCAGCGGCATGAAGTCGATCACTTCTCCGACCCCGTCCGGTGACATGAACCGGGTGACCAGGACGGCGGTGTCGGGGTAGTAGAGCTGCTTGCAGATTCCGTCGGGGTGTTCGGGGGCCAGCCGCAGGTAGCCGCCGCGGTCGTGGTCGAGCAGGGCGGCGAAGACACTGGGCGAATCGAACCGGGGCGCGGCGAACCAGTCGACGACGCCCTGCGACGAGACGAGCGCGGCGGTCTGCAGGTCACCCACCAGGCCGTGGTCGGCGATGGGAGGATAGCGGTCCATGGCTGCTCCGAAACGTTGCGAGAAGCCCCCGCATCCACTATCAGTCACCTCGGTCACGCCTGTCACATGGAAGCGGTCGCCGGGCACCCGCCCCGCGGCCGTGCCGCCGACCGCTCCGGACCGCCACCCGTACGGCGCAATCGTGAGACGCCTTGCCCGCCGTACGGGGAACCCGGGCGGCGGCCGAATCGGCTGCGGCCGCCGCGTCCCGGGTATCTCCCTTCGGTTTGCCGCCGCTGCCCCGCTGGGCGTTACTGACTGCTGGCGGTCGGGGCCAGGCAGGGCCGACTGCGAGCACGCGCACCGCTGGGGCGCCTCGGCCACCACCGGCCACACCGGGGAGATCGCGCATGCAGATGATCCACCTCCGGCTGGTGAGCCCGCCTGATCTCGCGCCCCGGGTGGTCGCCCTGCTGACCGGCAACCGTTTCGTGTTCAACCTGGTGGTCCATCCCGGCCCGGCGCACCATCCCGACGGCGACGCGGTCGAGTGCGACATGCTGGCGGGCGGGGCCAACGAGGTGCTGCGCGGGCTGCGGGAGCTCGAAGTCGACCGCCGTGGATCCATCGTCATCGAGCCGGTGGAGGCCGTCTTCTCCGGCATCGCCGCCGAGGCGGAACAGCGGCAGCTCGGCGCGCTCGCCCACGCGCCCGTCTGGGAAGAGGTCGAGGCCCGCATTCGCTCGCAGGGCACCTACGGGCCGAGCTTCTACGTGTATCTGGTCATCGCGGGCGTCATCGCGGCGGTGGGAATCCTCACCAACTCCCAGATCCTCATCGTCGCGGCCATGGTGGTCGGACCGGAGTACGGCGCCATCACCAGCGTCGCGCCGGCCATCGACCGACGCAACGTCCCCAGGATCCGGCAGGGGCTGTTCGCCCTGACCGCGGGATTCCTGATGGCCATCGTGGTGACGTTCCTGTTCTCCTGGGCGATCCGGGCCTCGACCGTCAGCCCAAGGCCTACGAACTGGGCTTCCGGCCGGTGTCCACGCTCATCGACGCCCCCAATCTCTTCTCCGTCGTCGTCGCGGTCCTGGCCGGTGTCGTCGGCATCATGTCGCTGACCCAGGCCCGGTCGAGCGCGCTGCTCGGCGTCTTCATCTCGGTCACCACCATCCCGGCCGCCGCCGACATCGGTGTGTCCTGCGCGTTCTCCAGCTGGAGCGAGGCGCGCGGGTCCCTGGGACAACTGCTGCTCAACATCGTGCTGTTGATCGTCGTGGGTGTGCTGACGCTCAGGTTCCAACGGGCCGTCTGGCGGCGCATCGGCCGACGCGGCGTGGGCTCGGACGCAGGATGAAGACCTCTAACGAGGTGCGGGCGGATCCGGCACAGGTCCGAGCACGACGGCGACGTCACCGGGCTGCGGCTTCGATGCACCACTGCCGTCCGTCGGCGTCAGTCGGCCGCCGGAGCGCACCAGGAGCAGGAGGTCGTAGCCGGGTGGAACAGGATCGTCGAAGCGCCGCGCCTCGATTCGGGCCCCCCGCGCATACCGCTGGGAGACGTCCAGACGCGTGAGTTCCGGGTCGAGCAGAGTCTCACCACCGCCGTAGGGCGCCACGACCCCGTACTCGTGGCTGCGCGGCCCGAGCCGGTAGACCGGGACCACTCCGCCACGACTGAGAACCGTTGCCGCCAAGGCGTTGAAATCGTCCTCGTCCGTGAGGAGCAGGACCGAGGTGATGCCCTCCAGCCGGGCACCGCGTCCGGTGGCCGCTGCCAGCAGCTCTCCCGGCGCCAACTCCAGTCCTGCTTCCCGGATACTCCCTCTCTGGTCCTCGGAACTCGCCCACATCAGCACATCGAGCCCCGCCGAGCGCAGGGCACGCCCGAGATCGACCGCCCACGCCTCCCCGCCGACCAGCAGGGGACGGGCGCGCGTGGGGCGCGTGACGCCCAGCCGGCGCGCCACGGGTACGGCGGTCAGACCGTAGAGCGTCACCGTCGCGGCGATCACCACGAACGTGACCGGGAGGATCTTCGAAGCCCCGCCGACGCCCGCCGCGACGAGACCGACCGAGAACGTCGATGCGCTGGCCGCCGCGACGATGCCCCGGGGGGCCATCCACGCGAGGAACCCGCGCTCGCCGCGTGTCATGCCCGCCCCGAGCGTCGCCAGCCGGACAGCCAGCGGACGCGCGACCAGGACGAGAACCGCGACGAGGCCGAGCGCCGGCAGGACGACATGGCGAACAGAGGCCGGGGTGACCGTGGAGGAGATGGAGACGAACAGCAGACCGATGATCAACTGCACCAGCGTTTCCGAGAAGGGGCGCTCCTCGGGCACGTCGAAAGCGGGCAGATACACCACGGAGAGCCCCATGAGGATCGCGGCGATGAGCCCGGCGTCGTCGCGGACCATGTCGCATGCCGCGGCCACCGCGATCACCGTGGCCATCTGCGCGGAAGTGGCCAGCACATCGCCGAGCCGGAGCCTGGTCAGCAGCAGCCACAGCAAGGCCGTCCCCACGGCGGCACCGGCCAGGCCGACACCGACACTGATCACGAACTGCACTGCCCGATGGCCGAAGCCGCTGCCGCCACCGTCGTTGAGGACCGCGGCGTAGACGACGGCCCCCAGGATGCCCCCCACGGGGTCCACGAGGGAGCTCTCCCAGGCGAGGATCCGCTGGAGCCGGTCGGTCGGCCGGACGAAGGCGAGCAGCGGCCCGACGACCGTCGGACCCGAGACCACGAGGATCGCACCGAGCATGAGCGCCACAGACCCGGACAGCCCCAGCACGGATGCGGCGAACAACGCGGTGGACGCCCAGGACAGCAGCACGCCGGCCAGGATCAGACCGGCCACGGTACGGCGCGGGCGTCCCCGGAGCTTGCGCGGGTCGAGCCCGAGCCCGGCGTCGTAGAGGATCAACGCCACGGCAAGCGACACCAGAGGCTGGAAGGCCGCCCCCAGCAACCGGTCAGGGTGGATGTCGTCGGTGAGCGCCCCCGCCACGAACCCCGCCGGGAGCAGGATGATCAACGCCGGCACCCGGAGACGAGAAGCGACGACCTGGGAGCCGACCGCGAGCACGAACGTCAGGCCCACGCCGAAGAGGATCTCGTCGGTCGTCACCGCTCGCCCTCTCCTCCGACTCCGCCACCATCGATGCCGCCCGCTGTCCGCGTCTCATGCTCACTCCGTGGGAAGCCCCGCGCATCCCCGGCGGGCTGTGCGGGGCTTCCGCACCCCTGGCACGGGACAGTCCACCTCGTGGTGCCGGCCAACCACGACAGCGTCCTGCCCGCCCGGGTACCGATCACCCGGCGGCCCGATCACCCGGGGGCCCGGTGGCCCGGCGGACGCTGCGGAACTGCCGCCTCCGACGGCGGCCGCGATGCCGCGACCACCGGCCGATGACGGACTGGCTCGCGGCCCTGCCAAGCCCCGGCGTCGCGGCAGACATCGCCGTGTGCGCCTTCGCGAGAATCGTGATTCCGCGATACGCCCGGCGGCAGTTGGCGAGTGAGAAGGAAACTCGTTCATCCTGACAGGGGGGTGAATGCCCATCAGTCCTTCGCTGTCTCTGTTGAACGGCAAGCTCCACTGTCGTGTTTCCGCCGCTGCATTGAGTAGGAAGGCAACCTTCGGACCGTCACGTGCCACGAGGTCGGCGGAACGATTTTGGCCTGGAGCTGCTTTGGCGCGAGTGATCATGGTCCCGCAAGCTTCCGGCGCGTCGGGCAGCCTGTGGACCTGCGCTCTACGCGGCCTTCGTCCTCGCCATCGCCATGGGGCTCCGCCGGTGAGAGATCGTCGGTCCTCACTGGTCGGACGGCGACCTCGACATCCGCGTCCTCTACGTCCACCACCAGGCCCAGCGCCGCCGTGGCGTCCTCTACGGCGACGACCCGAAGAACCGCCGTCGTCGGGCCGTCCCGCTCCCCGGCCTCTGCATCGCACCCCTGTGCTGGCACCGCATGCGGCAGGCGGTGGTTCGCGCCAAGGCGGGGGAGAAGTGGCAGGAGTCGGACTACGTCTTCGCCCCCCCGCACCGGCCGCCCCGTCGAGCCGCGCAACCTCTACCGCTCCTTCACCCGCGTCGCTGAGTCCGCCGGCCTCCGTGTCATCCGACTTCACGACACCCGCCACGGCACGGCCACCCTCCTCACGGCGGCGGAGTAGCACCGCGCGTCGTGATGGAGATCCTCGGGCCCTCCCAGATCAGCATCACCATGGACGTGTACACGCACGTCGTGCAGGGCACCCAGCGCGGTAGATGTCAAAGGCCCCGGACCATGATCGGTCCGGGGCCTTTTGGCTGGTGCCCCCGGCAGGATTCGAACCTGCGACACCCGCTTTAGGAGAGCGGTGCTCTATCCCCTGAGCTACGAAGGCGTGGGCTTGTGGGGAACCTTGCTGAAGATCCAGGGCGTGGATCTTCGACGAGGAGCACAAGCCCGCTGGTCAGACGTGGTTCGAAGGGTGCCGCAGCACTAGCTGAGCGGACACGCGACGTACCAACGACTGGCCAGGGACAGCGTAGCGGATGTGCGCCAGCAAGGGGTCTCGGTATAGGCGCTGGAGATCGGGGCGGCGAGCCGGAGCGCCCCTGATCTGCTGTTTTTGTGTCTCATGTGGTGCCGATCAGGTCCACGTCGATCGCGGGCTGAGCGTTGGGGTGGGGGAGCGCGGGCGCTGCTGGTCCAGCAGCGGCATTGCGGTGCTCGTTGCGGCGGTCTCCCTTGAAGCTGACGCGTCCTGCGCCGTGCGTCGAGGCCCGACAGTTCGTCCGCGGAGAGCGCAACGCGCGTACTGCCGGGTGTTCTCGTCGATGTGTGCGGTGCGCCGGTACCGGGGATCCGCCGACCTCGCCAAACCGCACACCTACGGGGAGACCCTGCCCGCCGCGAAGAACGACGAGGACCGCGTGATCACCGTGTCGTGCCGCGCACGCGAGTCGGTGTTCCGGCCTGAGCGAGCCCGGCCCAGGCGGGCGTCCGGTCGGGGTCATCGGCCCGCGAGGATCTCCAGGTAATGCCTGTTCTCCATGATCCCCAGGACATTGCCGAACGGGTCCAGCACCGCGCCGCCCATGAAACCGTCGCCGAAGGTGCGCAGCGGCTCGTGGAGGGTCGCGCCCAGGGCGAGGAGGCGGGCCAGGGTCGCCTCGGCGTCGTCCACGTGCCAGTACGTCACCGCGCCTCCCGCCGAGTCCGCGTGGTCGCCCAGCGTTCCCGTGAACCGGCTGTCCAGCAGCCCCAGTTCGTGCTGGTAGTCGCCGATGCGGAACTCGGCGTAGCCGGGGCGCTCGAAGTACGGCCCGATGCCCAGGAGTTCGGTGTACCAGCGCTTCGCGGCCTCCAGGTCGGCGGCGTGGAAGCGGACGGTCGTGAGGCCTCGCAGCATCGGGGCTCCTTGGGGGAAGGGGCGTATGTGCCGACGACAGTAGGGGCCCATTAGGTCGATTCTTGTCCTAGTCGAACGCACGTAGCTCCGGACCCGCACGTCACCTCCGGACCCGAACCTCGTTTCGGACCCCCACGTCGTTCCGGGCAAGCACCTCGTTCCGGACCCGCACGTCGCTTCAGGACAGCGGTACTCGCGTGAAGCGGGCAGCCACCCGCAGATCCGTCTCCACGAGCGCGGCGGTCGCCTTCAGTTCGGGGACCAGGTCGCGGACGCACTCCTCGGCCGTCCGCCGCGCCGTGTGGGTGGCGATCCCGAGCGCGGCGACGACGCGGCCCGTCCGGTCCCGTACCGGAACCGCGACCGACCGCAGCCCCTGCTCCAACTCCTCGTCCACGAAGGCGAACCCGCCCCCGGAGCCGCCGACCGCGTACCCGCCGTCGTCGGAGCCGCCGCCCGCGTACCCGCCGCCCCCGTACCCCCCGCCCCCGTAACGCCCCGTCAGCACCCGTCCCGCCGCCGTCAGGTCGGCCGGGCGGCGGGTGCCCACGGTGACGTCCACGTCCACGCTCATCCGGTGGTGCGCGGCCACCCCGGCCGTGTACTGGATCTCGTCGCCCCCTTCGGTGAGGACCGCGAGCGCCGTCGACTCGTTCACCCGTTCCGCGAGCGCCGCGAGGTGCGGGGTCGCGATGCGGGGGAGCGTCGTACGGGACAGGGGCGGGAAGCCGAGGGAGAGGACGCGCGGGGTGAGGGCGAAGGTCTGTCGGGGGCGGCCGGGCCCCACCAGGCCCAGGTGCTCGTAGGTGATCAGGGCGCGGCGGGCGGTGGCCCGGGCGAGCCCCGTCGACTTGGCGACCTCCGTCAGCGTCAGCTCGGCCCGGCCCTCGCCGAACGCGGTCAGGACGGTCAGCCCGCGCGCCAGGGACTCGACGAACTCCCGGCCCAGCTCCTGCTTGGACGCGCCCGTCCACAGCGCGAGCCCGGCGGGCGGCGGCCCCGGACGGGGCGCCGGCGCCCGCCGCAGTTCGCCCTCCATCGCCGCGACCGCCGTGCGCAGCCGGGGCAGCAGGGTGTCGCGCAGGTCGGCCGCCGTGTGCCGGCTGGTGTGGCTGACGACGTTCGCGACGCACACGACCCGCCCCGTGCCCGGCGCCCGCACCGGCACCGACACCGCCACCAGCCCCGGCTCGATCAGCTGGTCGTCGAGGGACCAGCCCTCCTCGGCCGCCCGCTCGGCCCGTCGTACGAAGTCCTCGTCGGGCGTGGGGTGCGGGGCGGCCGGTACGGCGGTGAAGGACCGGTCCTGCGGGTCCGCCGCCCGCCGCTCGCGCCACCGTTCCCAGTCGGCGTCCGTCCACTCGGCGGCGAACAGCGGACCCGGCGCGGTGCGTTCGGCGGGCAGCAGATCGCCGATGCGGAAGCTCAGGGACATCGCGCGGCGGCGGGTCGCCTGGTGGATGAAACGGATGCCGTCCCGGTCGGCGACGGCCAGGGACACCGACTCGTCGAGCTCGTCGGCGAGCGCGTCGGCCCGTGCGCCCAGCAGCGCGGGCAGCCGGAGCGCGGCCAGACAGGCGTTGCCCAGCTCCATCACGCGCGGGGTGAGGATCGCCTCCCGGCCCTCCAGCCGGGCGTACCCCATGCGCACCAGGGTCGCGACGATGCGGTCCACCGTGGAGCGGGCCAGCCCGGTGGCCCGTTCGAGCTCGCTCAGCCGCATCGCCCCGCCCGCCGCCGTCAGCTGCCGCAGCACGGCCACCCCGCGCATCAGCGGCACCACGGCCTCCGCGGGCGCGCCCGCCTCGGGGCCGGGGATGGTGGTCGTCTTCGCGGGCATCGGCTCTCCCGTACGGGGGTCTGGGCAGCCCTACGGTAATGCGGCCCCACCGCACACAGCTCACGGCCCACGGTCCTACGACCGTGCTCTTGCCCCCACGGTCACCCACGCCCTGCTCCTCACCTCCGGGTGACCCGCACCCGGTAGTCCCCCTTCAGGTCCGCGCCCGTCACCGAGATCCGGATGCCCCGCTCGGTGTCGGTGAAGGACTCGCCGGGCGCGTAGGGCGCGTCGGAGAGTTCCGCGTGGACGTTCGGGCTGCGCGTGCAGCCCCCGCTGTCCTCGGCCGAGTCGTACACCGTCACCGGCCCCATGCCGGTGTCGATCCCCGCGTCCACCTTGTAGACGAGCACCCCGGGCCGGCACACCGTCTCGTCGTTGCCGCCGCGGGTGCGCAGCTCGACGGCGTAACCGGTGCGCGCGTCGACGGGCACGAACACCAGCTTCGGGCCGCCGGTCCGCCACAGCGGGGTCAGCCGGTACTCCGCCGACCCGCGCACCGCCGAGCAGGCGATCTGGTGCGCGTCCAGCCAGCCCAGCTTCCACTTGTGCCAGCCGAGCAGGTCGTTGTTGGCCCCCCAGTCCTCGCTCATGATGTCCCAGTGCCCGACCGCGCCCCCGCCGTCCTGGGTGTAGAGGTCGGGCAGCCCGAAGACGTGCCCGTTCTCGTGCGGCAGGACCCGGTAGCCGGTGCGGCCGTAGGAGCCGGAGCCGTCGTCCTGGCGGGAGTAGACGAAGGACGCGTTGGCGACGGTCACCCCGTCGGCGACCGGCGCCTCGGTGTTCCCGGCGAACGTCACCGACAGGACCGTGTCCAGCGCGGAGGGGCCGGCGTTCGGGGTGACCAGCACGTTCAGCAGGTCGTACGAGCGGAAGTCCACGCTCGGGTCGGCGGCGGCCACGATGTCCTGGACGAGGCGGCGGTAGCCGGGGTCGAAGGGTGCGCCGCGTTCTATGCCGTACGCCCGGAACGTCTTCGGCATCCGCAGCCAGTGCCGGATCGGGGTCTCGGAGCGGTAGTCGAGACGGCCGTAGGACGCCGTGCGGAACCATTCCTCGGTCTGCGGGAAGAACTCGCGGTAGCGGTCCAGCGCGGTGCCCCGGCCCGGCGCGTCGGAGAAGTCGACCATCAAAGTGAGGGCGTGGACGGTGCCGGTGGAGCGGGCGTAGCCGCCGGGGGTCGGCAGGCCCTCGGACATCTGCACGGTGGGGCCGCCTCTGATCATGCAGGGGGCGAGGCCCACGGTACGGCCCAGCGAGATCGGGCCCGCCCCGGCCCGGGTCGGCCCGAGCGCGAGGCCGGGGTCGAGGCGGCCGGTGCCGGCCGAGGTGCTGACGGCGAAGGTCAGCGCGGTCACGGAGGCGAGGACGGCGACGCGGCGCGCACGTATCCGGCGGCGGAGGGGTTCCGGGGCGGTGCGCGCGGGCTGCGGCTGCATGCGGGGCCTTTCCCTCCGGGCAGCCACCCGGTCACCGGCTGCTCCCTTTCGCTCACCCTGTGACGCGGGGCCTACGGGCGCGCGCTGGGAACGACCGATCGTGTGCATGTGATCCAGGTCACAAAAGAAAGTTCCGGCGGGGGAAATAACCGGGGATCGCTTCCCCGTTTAGTCAGGTGTCCAAGCGAAACGGGGAGAGCTTCCCCGGATCGCCCCGCCCCAGCTTCGAGGAGTACGCCGTGCAGACCGCGACCGCGACCTCGGCGCAGCCCGCCACGCGCAAGGCGCCCCGCCCCCGGGCCGACGCCCTGCGCAACCGGGAGCGGATCGTCACCGCCGCCCGCGAGATGTTCACCGAGCTCGGTCCCGACGTACCGCTCGACGACATCGCCCGCCGGGCCGGCGTCGGAAATGCCACGGTGTACCGCCACTTCCCCGACCGCGACGCCCTGGTCCGCGAGGTCGTCTGCTCCGTCCTGGACCGCACGGTCCTGGCCGGCCAGGCAGCGCTCGCCGAGTCCGGGGACGCCTTCGCGGCACTGGAGCGCTTCGTGCACGCCACCGCCGACGAACGGGTCGGCGCGCTGTGCCCGATGGTCTCCAGCGCCTTCGACCAGCACCACCCCGACCTGGAAGCCGCCCGCCTGCGCGTGGAGCGGATCATCGAGGGGGTCATGGACCGCGCCAAGGCCGCAGGACAGCTACGGCACGACGTCGGCGTCGGCGACGTGATGATCGCCGTGGCCCAGCTCAGCCGGCCCCCGGCCGGCACGGGCTGCCTGAGCGCCGACCGTTTCGTCCACCGCCACCTCCAGCTGCTGCTGGACGGACTGCGGGCCCCGGCCCCCTCCCTCCTGCCGGGCACCGCCGTGACCATGGAGGACCTGCGTCAGGCCTGACCCCGACCCGTAACCAGCCGGTGCTCCAGCGGCCGTCACCGTAGACGAGCCGCTCGCTCGCCTCGCAATTTTTCAGCTCTTCCCGTCTTTTTTCCGTCACGAAGTCCCGAAGTGGGTATCCCCATGTCCGAAACAGCCCTCAAGGCCCCCGGCGTCCCCGACGCCAACCGCTGGAAAGCCCTGGCCTTCATCGCCATAGCCCAGCTGATGGTCGTGCTCGACGCCACCATCGTGAACATCGCGATGCCCTCCGCCCAGCAGGATCTCGGCATCTCCGACGGCAACCGCCAGTGGATCGTCACCGCCTACGCCCTCGCCTTCGGCGGACTGCTGCTCTTCGGCGGCCGTATCGCCGACCTGTGGGGCCGCAAGCGCGCCTTCGTCACCGGTCTCGCCGGCTTCGCCGCGGCCTCCGCGCTCGGCGGCGCCGCCACCAACGAGGCCATGATGTTCGGCGCCCGCGCACTCCAGGGCGCCTTCGGCGCGCTCCTCGCGCCCGCCGCGCTCTCCCTGCTCGCGGTGATGTTCACCGACGCCAAGGAGCGCGCCAAGGCCTTCGGCATCTACGGCGCGATCGCCGGCGGTGGCGGCGCGGTCGGCCTGATCCTCGGCGGGTTTCTCACCGAGTACCTCGACTGGCGCTGGACGTTCTTCGTCAACATCCCGTTCGCGATCGTCGCCGCGGCCGGCGCGTACTTCGTGATCCGTGAGCCCGAGGGCGGCCGCAACCGCTCCTCCCTCGACATCCCCGGCGTCATCCTGTCCACCCTGGGCCTGGTCTCCCTGGTCTACGGCTTCACCCGCGCGGAGTCCGACGGCTGGAGCGACTCCCTGACCGTCGCCATGTTCGTCGCCTCCGGTGTGCTGCTGGTCGCCTTCGTGATCGTCGAGTCGAAGGTCAAGGCCCCGCTGCTGCCCCTGCGCGTGATCACCGAGCGCAACCGCGGCGGTGTCTACCTCTCCCTCGGCCTCGCGATCATCGCGATGTTCGGCCTGTTCCTGTTCCTGACCTACTACCTGCAGGTCGTCAAGGGCTACTCCCCGGTCAAGACCGGCTTCGCGTTCCTGCCGATGATCGCGGGCATGATCACCGGCTCCACCCAGATCGGCACCCGGCTGATGACCCGGGTCGCCCCGCGCCTGCTGATGGGCCCGGGCTTCCTGGTCGCCGCGCTCGGCATGCTGCTGCTGACCCGCCTGGAGATCGGCTCCTCGTACGCGGCCGTCCTGCTGCCGGCGATGCTGCTGCTCGGCCTCGGCATGGGTACGGCGTTCATGCCGGCGATGTCCCTGGCCACGTACGGCATCGAACCGCGTGACGCGGGTGTCGCCTCCGCGATGGTCAACACCTCGCAGCAGGTGGGCGGCGCCATCGGCACCGCCCTGCTGAACACGATCGCCGCGTCCGCGACGACGTCGTACATCAAGGACCACATCGCGGGCGCCGCCTCCCGGCCCCAGCAGCAGCTGGTCCAGCTGGAGGGCATGGTGCACGGCTACACCAGCGCCATCTGGTTCGCCGTGGGCATCCTGGTCGCCGCCGCCGCGATCGCGCTGACCCTCATCACCGCCGGCAAGCCGGAACTGGGCCCGGCGACGGGCGAGGGCGCGACGGACGCGGAGGACGCGGTCCACATCCCGGTGGTGGCGCACTGACGTCACTGACGTAAGGGGCGGCGCATCCGAAGGAGCGCGGGCCGTACCGATCTGCGGCTTCACGGATCTACGGCTCCACCGATAGCGGCTCCAACGATCTGCGGCTCCGCCGCGTGGGCGCGCCACCCCGCGACGGCGCCGCACTGAAGCACGACACCGACCGGCGTTCCTAACGGAGCCCGTTCCTAACGGAGCCCGTTCCTAACGGAGCCCGTTCCTAACGGAGCCCGTTCCTAACGGAGCCCGTTCCTAACGGAGCCAGGGAAGGTCGGCCCCCGCCTCGTCCGGCTGAAGGCCCTCGGCGATGATCAGCATGATCTCGCCGAGGGCTTTCTGCTGTTCCGCGCTGAGCCGGTCGAACACCGCGTTGCGCACGGCGGTGACATGCCCCGGCGCCGCCCGGCGCAGCACGTCGATCCCCTCCTCGGTGATCACGGCGAACTGCCCGCGCTTGTCGGAGGGACAGTCCTCACGCCGTACCCAGCCGCTCTTCTCCAGCCGGGCGACGGCGTGCGAGAGCCGCGAGCGGGTGATCTTCGCGTACATGGCGAGCTCGGTCATCCGCAGCCTGCGGGCGGGCGAATCGGCGAGTTTGACCAGAAGGCCGTAGTAGATGTGGGGCATCCCCGCGTCCCGCTGGAGCTGCCGGTCCATGTGGTCCTCGAGCAGCATGCTCGCGTGGACGTAGGAGCGCCAGACGATCTGTTCTTCGTCGGTGAGCCATCGGGGCTCTTCAGCGGAAGTGGATGCGGTGTTCATGGAGTCCACTGTAAGCGCACGCTCCTTGAATTTTAAACAAATTGGGAATATGCTGTGTGACGTTGACGTTTTAGATTTCAAGCAACGGCTCCGGTAGGGAGTCGACCGGGCACCGGAAGGAGCCGCCGTCATGTCCGCCGCCACTCAGGAACGCATGCCCGCCCTGTACCTCAGCCATGGCGCGCCACCGCTCGCGGACGACCCGATCTGGCCGGGCGAACTCGCCGCCTGGTCCGCGGGCCTGCCCCGACCCAAGGCGATCCTGATGATCTCCGCCCACTGGGAGGAGGCCCCCCTCGCCCTCGGCGCCGTCGAGCCCGTACCCCTGGTCTACGACTTCTGGGGCTTCCCCGAGCATTACTACCAGGTGAAGTACGACGCCCCCGGCGCGCCGGAGCTCGCCGAGAGCGTGCGCAAGTTGCTGCGCGCCCCCGGGATCCCCGTCCAGGACATCCCCGACCGAGGCCTCGACCACGGCGCGTACGTCCCGCTCGTCGAGATGTTCCCGGCCGCCGACATCCCCGTCCTCCAGGTCTCGATGCCGACCCTCGACCCCGTCCGGCTCATGGAGATCGGCCGGAAGCTGGCCCCCCTGCGCGACGAGGGCGTCCTGATCGTCGGCTCCGGCTTCTTCACCCACAACCTCGCAGCCCTGCGGCAGGGCGGCATCCCCTCCTGGTCGGTGGAGTTCGACGACTGGGGCCGGCGCGCCATGGAGGCCCGCGACTGGGACTCCCTGCTGGACTTCCTCCACAAGGCCCCGGCCGGCCGCTACGCCCACCCCCGCACCGAGCACTTCGCCCCGCTCTTCGTGACCATGGGCGCCGCCGAGGTCTCCGGCGAACTGGACGCGCAGAAGTCGGTGATCGACGGGTTCTGGATGGGGCTGGCCAAGCGGTCGGTGCAGTTCGGCTAGGAACCCTTCCCCCAGGACCCCGGGAGCCCCTTCTCGTACCAGGCGACGTCCCAGTAGCGGCCGAACTTGCGGCCCACCTCCCGGTAGGTGCCCACATGCCGGAAACCGAAGCGTTCATGCAGCCGCGTGGACGCTTCGTTAGGCTGCGCGATCCCCGCGTACGCCCGGTGCAGATCCTCCCCGGCGAGCGCCTCGAAGAGCGCCGTGTAGAGCAGTGTGCCGATCCCGCGGCCCGCGGCGTGCGGGGCCACGTAGACCGTCACCTCCACCGACGTCGAGTAGGCGGCCTTCGGCCTGTAAGGGCTGGATGTGGCGTACCCCAGAATCTCCTGTGAGTTCGCGTCCGCGGCAACCTTCAGCCGGTACGGGCCGTCTTCAGGGTGGGAGAGCAGCCAAGGACGGCGCTCTTCCGGAGTGAAGACCGCGGTATCGAATGTGATGGGCGTCTCACGAACGTAGTGGTTGTAGAGGTCGGTGAGAGCCGCGAGGTCCCCCTCGACTCCTGGCCTGACCTGCACCTCCGCGTGCTCGGACGCCATCGCTTCTCCCCGTGTGGCCCGCCATGGCCGGACAGGGTACTGCATGATCAGAAAATCCGGGGTGCCGGTTGGGAATTCTGTCCTGATTCCAGTCGTTGTTTCCATCGGATGCAGGGCACACGAGCAGAGTCCCGAAGCGAGAGTCCCGGGACCACTGAGCGAGGGCCCGGTGTCCACGGACCACCCGCTGACCCCACCATCGCAAGGGAGCACGCATGGCAACCCGTGCCGTCGCCCGTCGTCAGTCCGCCAGTGGCCGGACCGGCGCGGCAAGCAGTGTTCGCGCCCATGGCGGCGAGATCGCCGACCGCGACCTGGTCGGCATGTACCTCGACGAGATCGCGCGTACACCGCTGCTCGACGCCGCCAAGGAAGTCGAGCTGTCCCAGATCATCGAGGCGGGTGTGTTCGCGCGACAGGTCCTCGACGGGTACGAGGAGTCCCGCGCGGACGCCACCCGTGAGGAACTGGAGGCCCTGGTCGCCGAGAGCGAGCGCGCCAAGGACGTCTTCATCCGCTCCAACCTCCGTCTGGTCGTCGCCGTCGCCCGTCGCTACCCGCGCAGCGGTCTGCCCCTGCTCGACCTGATCCAGGAGGGCAACGCCGGACTGGTCCGCGCGGTGGAGAAGTTCGACTACCGCAAGGGCTTCAAGTTCTCGACGTACGCCACCTGGTGGATCCGCCAGGCCATCACCCGCTCGATCGCCGACCAGTCGCGCACGATCCGCCTGCCCGTCCACCTGGTGGAGGAGCTCGGCCGGATCCGCCGCGTCCAGCGCGAGTTCAACCGTGAACACGGCCGCGAACCCGAGCCCCAGGAGATCGCCGCGGAACTCGGCTCCACCCCCGAGCGTGTCACGGACGTCCTGGACTGGGCCCGCGACCCGGTGTCCCTGAACATGTCGGTGGACGACGAGGGCGAGACCCAGTTCGGCGACCTCCTGGAGGACACCTCGGCGGTGTCGCCCGAGCAGTCGGTCCTCACACTGCTGCGCAGTGAGGAACTCGACGGCCTCATCGACCGCCTCGACCCGCGCACCGCCTCCATCATCAAGATGCGGTACGGCATCGAGGACGGCCGGGAGCGCACCCTCACCGAGGTCGGCAAGGAGCACGGCCTCACCCGCGAACGCATCCGCCAGATCGAGAAGCACGCCCTGCTGGAGCTGAAGAAGCTGGCCCGCGACACCGGGTTCGAGGCCGCGGCCTAGGCGCGGAGGCTTCCCGGCCCACCGGCGCCCCGGCTCCCCGCCGGATCATCATCCTCGGCACACCCCGGGGCACGCGGGTCCGCCCCGGCACGCGGGTCCGCCCCGGCACGCGGGTCCGCCCCGCCTGCGCCGGGTGGTGGGGCTGCGCCGGGTGGTGGGGCTCGCCGGGGCGCGTGCGGCAGCGTGCGCGGGGATGTCGTCGACCGCCTACGCGGGGTGGTCGCGGACCGCTTACGCGGAGGGGGCCCGCCGCGCGAACATGGCGATACAACGCCGCTTCAAGGCCGGGGACCGGGGAACAAGACTTCAGGGCACGGGGGTTCGAGACCTGCGCCACCCGTCCCGCTTCCCGAGAACCACGTCCCGACGCACCATCCCCCCGGCGCCGGGACTTTCCCCGAGCCGGGCTTCGGCGCCTTCCCCCGGGCGCCGGGGCCCGGCTCGCCCTGGTCCGCGGGTCCATTGCCGACCCGGGTTTGTTCCGATGCCGCGGTGGGCCGCCGATGCCGTCCCAGGCTCTGCGCGATGCCGAGGGGGGCGGGTCACCCCGTACCTGAACCACGGGGTGCCCCGCCCGGATGGCAGATTGTGCCACATGGGCATAGCCTGCCGAGCGTGACCAGCACCACCCCCGCCACGGCCTCCCTGACCGAGCGGCGCAAGGCGGCGACCCGGATGGAGATCGCCAGAGCCGCGGCGGGCCTCTTCGTCGCCCATGGCCTCAAGGCCACCCGCGCCGAGGACATCGCCCAGGCCGCCGGCATCGCCCCACGCACGTTCTACCGCTACTGCGCCACCAAGGAAGAGGCCGTCGCCCCCCTCTACGCGGCGGGCGCCCAGCGCTGGGTCGAAGCGGTCCGCGAGGCCCCGCCCGCCCTTCCGCTGCCCGACGCGCTCGCCCACGCCGTCCACCACACCCTCGTCCCGGGCCAGGGTGTCTCGGCCGCCTCCTGGGAATGGGTCCGCACCCTCATCCGCCTGGCGGAGGCCGTGCCCGCCCTCGGGAAGGTCTGGGCGGAGGTCTGCCAGGCATCGGAGGAGTCACTGGCGCGGGTGCTGGCGGAACGGCTCACCGGCGCGCAACGGCACACCGGCGCGCAGCAGCCCACGGGCGAGGGCGGGGAGGGTGATTCCGGGGTCGGTGATGCCGGGCAGGGCGGTGTCGGGATGGGCCACGCCGGGCCGGGCGGTGTCGGGATGGGCCAAGCCGGGCAGGGCGGTGTTGGGGCGGCTGGCCTCGGCCCGGCTGGCACCGGTACGGCCGGTGTCGGGGCGGCCGGTGTCGGGGCGGCCGGTGTCGGGAACGCCGGGGTCACGCCGCACCTGCGTTTCGGCGCCGCCGTCGTGAGCGCCGCGGTCCGGGTCGCCGTACAGAGCTGGGCCGTGAACGACACCCCCGCCACCGCCCCGGACGGTCCGGCGGCGCTGGCGCTGCGCAACCTGGAGGCGCTGAGGGGGTTCGCCTGGGAACCGGAGCGCACCTGACTCAACGCGCGCCCCCGGCACCTCCCGCGCGCCCCAACCGTGCCCCCAACTCCCTTACGCACTCCACCAGTTCCCGGGGTTCCCGCACCGAGAACTCGCACCCCAGCATCGCGAGCCGCATCGCCAGCCACTCCACGGGATCGGCCGTCGTCCCGCGCAGCCGGCTCCCGGCCGTCCCGTCCTGCTCCGGCCGGCCCATCCAGGCCGGCAGCCGCGCCGCGACGGCCTCGGGCGGCTCCGCGAAGGCGACGTCGAACACGTACTCGGGCGTCTGGCCCTGCAAGGACCGCCGCAGGTAAGCCGCCGCGTCCCCCTCTGGCAGCTCCCGGGGTGTGAACCGCGCCCCGGTCGCGAACGGCTCGCTCACCCGGTCCACGCGGAAGGTCCGCCAGTCGGCCCGGTCGACGTCGTAGGCCACGAGGTACCAGCGCCGTCCCGTCGACACCAGCCGGTACGGCTCGGTCAGCCGCCGTGACTCGGTGCCGTCCTTCGCCTGGTAGGCGAACCGCAGCCGCTCGTGCCCGGCGACCGTGGAGGCCATCACGGTCAACGTCTCCGGCGCGATGGTCGCCCCGTCCCCGCTGGTCAGCGGGGTGGTCGCGGCCTGGAGCGTGGTGACGCGGCGGCGCAGGCGGGCGGGCAGCACCTGTTCCAGCTTGGCCAGGGCCCGTACGGACGCCTCGTCCACACCCTCCACCGCGTGCCCCGCGCCCGCCCGCAGCCCGACCGCGATCGCCACCGCCTCCTCGTCGTCCAGCACCAGCGGCGGCATCGCCTTGCCCGCGACCAGCCGGTACCCGCCGTCCGCGCCCTTGCTGGCCTGCACCGGATACCCGAGCTCGCGCAGCCGGTCGATGTCCCGCCGCACGGTGCGCCGGGACACGCCGAGCCGCCGGGACAGCTCACCGCCGGGCCACTCGCGGGGCGTCTGGAGGAGGGAGAGCAACTGCAGCAGCCGTGCCGGAGTGTCCGTGGTCATGCGTCCGAGCATGCCGCAGAAGTAGGACGGGAACCGACCTACTTCGCGATCGCTTGGGGTAGGGAAGTCCGTTCATGCCCGAATGAAGCCCGAACCTGTTTACTTTGCGGAAATCCGGGCGTAGCCTCGGCTTGAAACCACAAGTTCGGACATGATTCGGAATGAATCAGAAGTAGCCAGAAGTAGCCAGAAGTAGTCGGGCGCAATCGGAAGGCGAGCGGACATGTACGCACCGGAGCGGCAGCAGGAGATCCTGCGGCTCGCCCGTGAGGGCGGCCGGGTGGACGTCCTGTCGCTGGCCGAGGAGTTCCAGGTGACGGCGGAGACCATCCGCCGCGACCTGAAGGCCCTCGACCGCGCCGGACTGGTGCGCCGGGTCCACGGCGGTGCCATACCGGCCGGACGCCTCGACTTCGAACCGGACCTCGCCGAACGCGAAGGCACCTCCACCGACGAGAAGGACCGCATCGCCAAGGCGGCCCTGACGGAAGTGCCCTCCGAGGGCACGATGATCCTCGACGCCGGCACCACGGTCGCCCGCCTCGCGGCCGCGCTCCCGCTGGAGGCCGAGCTCACCGTCGTCACCCACAGCCTGCCCGTCGCGGCCCGCCTCGCGGACCACCCCGGCATGCAGCTCCACCTCGTCGGAGGGCGCGTACGGCACCGTACGCGCGCCGCCGTGGACGCCTGGGCGCTCCGCGCTTACGGCGAAATCCGGGCTGATGTACTTTTTGTGGCGGCCAACGGTTTCTCCACCGAGCACGGACTGACCACCCCCGACCTCGCCGAGGCCGCGGTCAAGCGGGCGGCCGTCGCCGCAGCGCGCCGGGTCGTCCTGCTCGCCGACTCCGCCAAGCACGGCCAGGAGCACTTCGCCCGCTTCGGCGACCTGAGCGACGTGGACCTGCTGATCACCGACAGCGGGCTGAGCGACGACGACGCGGCCGCCATCGAGCGCGGCGGCACGGAAGTGGTACGAGCATGAGCGGCACCCCCACCACCCCTCGCGGAGTGATCCTCACGGTCACCCCCAACCCGTCCCTGGACCGCACCTACGAGGTCCCCGCCCTCGACCGCGGCGAGGTCATCCGCGCCACCGGCGAGCGGATGGACCCGGGCGGCAAGGGCGTCAACGTCTCCCGCGCGGTCGCCGCGGCCGGCCGGCGCACGGTCGCCGTCCTGCCCCTCGGTGGTGCGCCCGGCGCACTCGTCGCCGAACTCCTCGACGCCCAGGGCATCGAGGTCGCCCCCGTCCCGGTCGCCGGGGCCACCCGCTCCAACATCGCGCTCGCCGAGTCCGACGGCGTCCTGACGAAGATCAACGCGCCGGGCCCCGAGCTCTCCCCCGACGAGCAGGAACTCCTCCTGGAGACTGTCCGCGCGCAGTCGCGCGACGCCGACTGGATCGCCTGCTGCGGCAGCCTGCCCCGAGGCCTCGCCCCCTCCTGGTACGCCGAGGTCGTCGCCCGGGCGCACGCCGGGGGCGCACGGATCGCCCTGGACACGTCCGGCCGCGCCCTCCTCGAAGCGCTGCGCGAGCGGCCCGACGTGGTCAAGCCGAACGCCGAGGAACTCGCCGAGGCCGTCGGCCGCCCCCTGGCCACGGTCGGCGACGCGGTGAAGGCGGCCGAGGAACTGCGCGAGATGGGCGCCCGTACCGTCCTCGCCAGCCTCGGCGCCGACGGACAACTCCTCGTCGAGGACGCGGGCACCTGGTTCGCGAGCGCCCGCGTCGACGCCGTCCGCAGCAACGTCGGCGCCGGTGACTCCTCCCTCGCGGGGTTCCTCATCGCCGGCGGCCGAGGCCCGGCGGCGCTCGCCTCCGCCGTCGCCCACGGCGCGGCGGCCGTACAGCTGCCCGGCAGCGTCATGCCGACCCCGGGCGACCTGGACCCGGCGGCGGTGACGGTCACCGCGGACGTGCCGGTGGACCGCGAACTGAGGGAGCCGACGTCATGACGACCCTCCTGTTACGCGCCGCCCGCCTCCCCTCTCCCCACCCCACCCCCACCCCCACCCCCGTCCCCACCCTCACCCGCGCCCACCCCACGTCCCGGGCGATACGCGTGCGAAGGAGCCCGCGATGAGCGACATGATCACCGCGGACCTGGTCGACCTCGACCTGTCCGCCGACACCAAGGAAGCCGCCGCGCGGTCCCTCGCCGCACGCATGGTGGCCCAGGGCCGGGTGACCGACCTGGACGGCTTCCTCGCCGACGTGGCCGCCCGCGAGGCCCAGATGCCCACGGGCCTCGACGGCGGCATCGGCATCCCGCACTGCCGCAGCGAGCACGTCACCGAGCCGACCCTCGCCTTCGGCCGCAGCGCCACCGGCATCGACTTCGGCGCGGCCGACGGCCCCGCCGACCTGATCTTCCTGATCGCCGCCCCCGCCGGCGCCGACGACGCCCATCTCACGATCCTGTCGTCCCTCGCCCGCCAGCTGATGAACGCCGAGTTCACCGACGCACTGCGCGCCGTCGGCGACCCGGCCGCCGCGGCGGCCCTGATCCGCGGCGAGGAAGCCCCGGCCGTGGCGGCCGAGGGTGCCGCTGCGCGTGAGGGCGCTTCTGCGGGCACGGGCGGCTCTGCGGGTGAGGGCGCCTCCTCGGGCGCCACCGCTGGTGCCTCCGAAAGCTCCGTGTCGGTGTCGGCGGCGGCCTCCGCCGACACCGACACGGCCACCACCCCCGAGCCCGCGGCCCGCCCCTTCCGGATCGTCGCCGTCACCTCCTGCCCCACCGGCATCGCCCACACCTACATGGCCGCCGAGTCCCTGGAGAACGCCGGCCGCGAGGCGGGCGTCGAGGTCACCGTCGAGACCCAGGGCTCGGCCGGCTTCACCCGGCTCGACCCGGCCGTCATCGCCGCCGCCGACGGCGTGATCTTCGCCCACGACGTCCCCGTCCGTGAGAAGGACCGCTTCGCGGGGAAGCCCACCGTCGACGTCGGCGTGAAGGCGGGCATCAACCGCCCCGCCGAACTCATCACCGAGGTGCGCGGCAAGGCGGAGCGCGGCGAGGTCACCGCCGCGGCCGCGCCCGGCACCCCGGTGGAACGCGCGGGCGACTCCTCCGAGGGCTACGGCACCAAGCTCCGCAAGTGGCTGATGTCCGGCGTCTCCTACATGGTCCCGTTCGTCGCGGCCGGCGGTCTGCTCATCGCCCTCGGCTTCGCGATCGGCGGCTACAAGATCAACAAGGCTCCGTCGGTCATGGACCACTTCGTGTGGACCCAGAGCGACAGCTGGGCCGCGCTGCTCTTCCAGATCGGCGTCGTCTCCTTCGGCTTCCTGGTCCCCGTCCTCGCCGGCTACATCGCCTACGGCATGGCGGACCGGCCGGGACTCGTGCCCGGCTTCGTCGGAGGCGCGATCTCCGTCACCATCAACGCGGGTTTCCTCGGCGGTCTCGCCGCCGGTCTGATTGCCGGTGGTGTGGTGCTGTCGATCCAGAAGGTGAAGATCCCACCGGCGGTACGCGGCATCATGCCGGTCGTGGTGATCCCGCTGATCTCCTCGGCCATCGTCGGATTCCTGATGTTCGTCGTCATCGGCAAGCCCATCGCCTCCGCCCAGAAGGCCCTCACCGACGGACTGAACGGCCTCACCGGCACCAACGCCGTCCTCCTCGGCGCCCTCCTCGGCCTGATGATGTGCTTCGACCTCGGCGGCCCCGTCAACAAGGTCGCGTACACCTTCGCCACCGCCGGCATCGCCGTCGCCAGCCCCAGCGACTCCGCCATGAAGATCATGGCCGCGGTCATGGCGGCCGGCATGGTCCCGCCCCTCGCGATGGCGCTCGCCACCACCGTCCGCGGCAAGCTCTTCACCGAGACCGAACGTGAGAACGGCAAGGCCGCCTGGGTCCTCGGCGCCTCCTTCATCTCCGAGGGCGCGATCCCGTTCGCCGCGGCCGACCCGCTGCGTGTGATCCCCTCCTCGATGGTCGGCGGCGCTGTCACCGGGGCCCTGTCGATGGCCTTCGGCGCCACCCTGCGCGCCCCGCACGGCGGCATCTTCGTCGTCCCGCTGATCGGCAACCCGTTCCTCTACCTGATCGCCATCGCGGCCGGCGTCTGCGTCACCACGGCCCTGGTCGTCGTCCTCAAGGGCCTGCGCAAGCCGGCACCCGGCAGCACCCCCAGCACGACGACCCCCGGCGGCGCGTCCGCCCCCGCGTCGGAGACCAAGCAGCCGGTCGCGGCCTGACCCACCGGCCCCGCGCCACCTGCACCAGCGGCCGGTCGCAGCCCCCACGACGGGGCCGCGACCGGCCGCTGCACGTCAGACGACGGCGGGAGTCAGAAGACCTGCGCCGCCCGGCGCTCCATCGCCTCCCGGGCCTCGGCCTCCGACTCGTACACCTCGCACATGTGCCGCCCGTCCGGCGTCGCCGTGTGCTCCACCTCCCACAGGGAGATCTCCCGCCCGTCACGCAACAGGAACGCGTGCTCGTACAGCGAGAACCCCAGACCCGCCCGGCCCGCCCGACAGGGCCGCCCGAACGCCTGCGTGATCTGGTGCGCGAACGCCGACCTCAGCAGCTCGGCCGTGTCCGGACCCGGCCGGTCGGGGTTCTCCGCGCGGCGCAGCAGCCGCCGCGCATGGTCCGCCGAGTCGTCCGGAACATACACGTGCCGGGGCGCGGACACCGGCTCCAGCGGCGCCAGCACCGGCAGCTCGAAATCCGGCTCGTCCGGCGGCAACGGCAGCCGCGCGGTGGCCGTACGCAACTCCTCCTCGTCGACGTACACCTCATGCTGCGGTTCGCTGCCCGGGGTGGCGTTGTGCACCAGCTCCCACAGCGTCAGAGCACACCCGTCGGCCAGCAGCCAGGTGTGCCGGTAGGTCTCACGGTGCAGACCCGCGCTGTGATGCGCGGAGTGCAGCGAGCTGTCGTGCGCCAGCGCACAGTCGAGCCGCCGAAGGACGTCGTCCGGCAGCTCGAACGAGTTCAGGGCACGACCTAGCAGCCGCGCGAGATGCTCCTCCGGAGACTCGGGCGACTCGGCTGGTTCGTACGCTGCGGTCTCGTACGGAACGCTCAAGGTTTCTCCCGGCGTTGCTGCATGTCACCTTGTGGGTGCATACCGTAGCCCCTCGGTCCGACATCATGTCCGGGAACCGAGAAACCTACGTCGGGGAAAACGCGAGGACCGCGCGAAAAGTTCCCGCGCGGTCCCACGATCCCTCAGAAACCCCCGGTGGGAGGCCTGTTGCCCCGGAACACCGGCATCCGCACCGCCCCGCTCAGGCCGCGCTCCCCGCGGTCCACTCGGCCCACGACATGTTCCAGCCGTTGAGCCCGTTGTCCGGCGCCACCGTCTTGTCCGGCGAGTTCTTCACGATCACGACGTCCCCGATCAGCGAGTTGTCGTAGAACCACTTCGCCGTCGTGTCGCCCTGCGCGCCCTGCACATCCGCGAGCCCCACACACCCGTGGCTCGTACCCGTCCGGCCGAACGGCGGGTTCCCCTTGTTGTACCAGTAGTTGCCGTGGATGAACGTCCCCGACGTCGTCAGCCGCATCGCATGCGGCACGTCCGGGATGTCGTACTCCCCGCCCAGACCGACCGTCTGGCTGTTCATCCGCGTCTGCGTGAACTTCTCCGAGATCACCATCTGACCGTTGTACGTGGTGTGCTGCGGGCTGCCCGAGGAGATCGGCACCTTCCGCAGGACCTGCCCGTCCCGCACGACCGTCATCATCTCCGTGTTCACGTCCACCGTGGACACCTGCGAACGCCCGATCTCGAAACTGACCGTCTTCTTCTGCACCCCGTAGACGCCGTTCGCGCCCTCGACGCCGTCCAGGTCGATCTTCATCGTGACCTTGGAGCCGGCCTTCCAGTACTCCTGGGGCCGGAAGTCGAGCCGCTGAGCCCCGAACCAGTGCCCCACCACCTGCTGCCCACTGCTGGACGTCACCGTGATGTGCGACTGCACGGCCTTCTTGTCGCTGATCACCTTGTCGAACGTGAACGACACCGGCATCCCCACCCCGACCGTCGTCCCGTCGTCCGGCGTGTACGTCCCGATGAAACTGCTCGCCGAAGTGACCGTGGTGAAGATCGAGTTGGCGGCGGCGACCTTGCCGCTCCCGTCCTTCGCGGTCGCCGATATCTCGTACTTCGTGCCGCGCTCCAACTGCTCCTTCGGCTTCCAGCTGCTGCCGTCGGCCGACAGTGTGCCCCCGACGACCTGCGCCGTACCGGCCACCGTCATCTTCACCTCGGTCAGCCGCCCGTCACTGACCTTCACCCCGGTCGTGTTGATGGACGCCCCCGTCGAGCCGTCCTTGGCCGAGATGACGATCTTCGCGGTGGACGTCTTGGGCGAGGTCCCCTTACCGCCCTTGCCGTCGTCACCGCTCTTGGCGTCGGCGCTCCCCCCACAGGCGGTCAGGGTCAGGGCGCCGACCACCAGGACGGCACAGGCTCCCAGTACGCGCCGCGCTGCTATGTCCGGCGTTGTCACGGGCTGCTCCAGCTTCATGTGATGTGCGTGATCCGCTCCAGTACGTGAGAAAGGAGGTCCCCGGCACCCGCCGGGGTTCCCTCCTTGGTCCAATGAACGCGATGACGTGACAGAACCAAGACAATGACCCCGCCGCCGGCCCCTCAGCCCCCGTACAACTCCCGGTACGACGGCCAGGCCCCGCCCGCCCCCTCCACCGACTCGGCGGCCCGCACGGCCCGTACGATCGCCCGCGTCACCACCTCGGCGCCCGCCGCGAGGATGTCGTTCAGGGCCAGGGGATGCGCGGGGGAGAGCGGCCGGCCCCCCGTGGCCAGGGTGAACACCGTGTCGCCGTCATGCAGCAGATGCACCGGACGCACCGCGCGCGCGATCCCGTCGTGCGCCGTACCCGCCAGCTTCTGCGCCTGCGCCTTCGTCAACTCCGCGTCGGTGGCGACCACCGCGAGCGTCGTGTTCAGCGGGGGAGGGGCGTTGCGCGCGGCGCTCTCGGCGAGCCGCCGACGCGCCACCTCGTGCACACGTGCCTCGGGATACTCCACCCGCCCCTGGAACAACTCCCCGTACAGCACCCCCGTCCCGGGATCCGTCACCGACCCGACCGCGTTGGCCACCACCAGCGCCGCCACCGTGATCCCCGAGCCGAGGACGACACTCGCACTGCCGACCCCACCCTTCATCGCCCCGACCGCCGCACCGGTCCCGGCCCCCACGCACCCCTCCGGCACCGGCGCCCCCGGCGCGCTCGCGGCAGCCGCCTCGACCGCGGTCCGCCCGAGCTCCGCGTCCGGCCGGGCCCGGAAGTCACCGCCCCGCCCCAGGTCGAAGACACAGGCGGCGGGCACCACCGGCACCACCTGGCCGGGATCCGCCCCCACGGGCACCCCGCGCCCCCGCTCCTCCAGCCAGGCCATCACCCCCGACGCCGCGTCCAGCCCGTACGCACTCCCGCCGGTCAGAACGATCGCGTCCACCCGCTGCACCACATTGCGCGGATCGAGGGCATCGGTCTCCTTGGTGCCGGGACCACCCCCGCGCACGTCCACGGCGGCCACGGCGCCGCCCTCCGGCGCCAGCACGACCGTGGTGCCCGTGAGCCAACCGTCGCCGACGCGGGTGGCATGCCCCACCCGTACGCCCGCGACATCCGTCAGAGCGTCAACTGTCATGACCGCCAGTCTCGCCCAGCCCCGGCCCCGGTACGGCTATCCCGCTCGGCCCGCCCCGTCCGCCGCGCTCTCCCGCACGGCCGCGCGCGCCGTCAGCGTCGTCCCCGTCGCCACCGTCAGCGCCGCCACCAGGCCGGCCGCGAGGACCGCCCAGTCGCCGAGGAAGGTGCAGCAGATCACCAGCAGCGCGGCGCCGGGCAGCACCAACTGCTGGGCCAGACCCACCTTGAAGTGTCGGGCGTGCAGCGCCCAGACCGTCAGCAGATACAGCGCCGTGGGCAGTGTCACCGCCGCCGACGCGGCCGGCGTCGACAGGTGCGCCTTGCCGGCGGCCTGCTCCACCGCCACCTCCAGGCCCGCACCGATCGCCGCGGCAGAGGCGAACACGAAATAGTGACCGTAACCCCACACGAACGACTGCTGGTTGGACCGCAGATGCCCGTGGATGGGCACCACGAAGTAGATCCACCACGCGGCGAAGACGATCAGCAGACCACCCACCGCGATCGGCAGCAGCTCGCCCAGCGCGTCGCTCTCGTCGACGGCCGACTTCACTGCGACCGTGGCCGCCGCGATCGTCTCGCCCAGCACGATGATCGTGAACAGCCCGAACCGCTCCGCGATGTGATGCGGATGCCAGGTCGTCGGATGGTCCTTCTCCGCGTACACCGGCACGCACATCTCGAGCACCGCCATCACCAGGAACAGCCAGACCCTGCCGCCCTCCGGCAGGACCAACAGCCCCGCCCAGCCCACCTGGCACAGCAGCACGCCCCCGGCGTACCGCAGTGCCATCGTCCGCTCCGGGCCCTCGGCCGACCACGCGACGCGCAGCCACTGCCAGCTCAGCGCGAACCTCATGATCACGTAGCCCAACCAGACGACCACGAAGTCGTGGTCCTCGAACGCCCGCGACACGCCCGCCGCCAGCACCAGCACCCCGGCGATCTGCACCAGCGTGACCACCCGGTACAGCACGTCGTCGTTGTCGTACGCCGACGCGAACCACGTGAAGTTCATCCACGCCCACCAGATGGCGAAGAACACCATCGCGTAGTTGAGGACGCCCTCCCCCGCATGGGACTCGGCCACCGCGTGCACCAGTTGCACGCCCGCCTGGGCAACGGCAACCACGAAACACAGGTCGAAGAAGAGTTCGAGCGGGGAGGCGACCCGGTGCGCCTCCCCGCGCCCCCGCGCGGTGAGCCTGCGCAGCGGTCTCGCGTGATCGCGAGCAGTACTGGACGTCATGAGCCACAGCACAGCAGATGCGCGCCGAAAAGTCCTGACCGGGGGAGACGTACCCTGGAGGCATGAGCACCCCGACCGCCCCCGAGCCGCGCGACCCGAAGGCCGCGCTGTCCTTCGACGACCCGCTGGACCAGCAGTCCTCGGACGACACCGACGGAGGCTGGGGCGAGCGTCCCACCTCGTCCGGCGACAGCGCGGCCGACCTCAGGCGCTTCCTGGACGAGAAGCCGCCCCACCACCTCTGAACCGTCCCGCGCGCCGTCCGGACGGTGCCGCACAGCCTCCGGTAAACGGCGACTACCGCCCGACGGACCCCGGACCCCGCTGCGCCACCATCACGTCGCGGATCTCCTTCAGCACCTCCAGCTCGGTCACGTCGATGACCTCCCGCGTGCCCTCGCGCGCCTTCCTGCGGGCCTCCACCCGCGCCAGGTACTTCGCCATCGGCAGCACCATCAGGAAGTAGACCACCGCCGCGGTGATCACGAAGTTCAGCGCCGCACCGAGGACGGCGCCCCACAGGATCGGCACACCGCTCGTCACCGTCCCGTCCGCCGCGACCTTGCACGGATCTTCCAGGCAGGAGCTGTAGCTGTCCAGGCTCTTCGTCCCGATCGCGCCGACCAGCGGGTTGATGATGCCCTTCACCACCGAGTTCACGATGTTCGTGAAGGCCGCGCCGATCACCACCGCGACGGCCAGATCGACGACGTTCCCTCGCATCAGGAAGGCCTTGAAGCCGTGCCAGATGCTCGGATTCTGGTTCTTGCTCACCGCGGGGACTCTCCTTGTGTGGACGCTTTGTGGCACACGAGGTGACACAAGTCGTGGAACGAACAGCTCCGCAACCTACGTCACCCTGAGCCACACGTGCCCCGTCCGGTAGCCCCAACGAAGGACTTGACTTCTTCTTCACCACAAGGTCACCGCCAGCCGGGACGATGCGCTCGCGCCCGCCAGGCGCGTCGCGGTCGAGCGGGACACCGACAGCACAACCAGCGCTCCTCCGCCACCGTCGTCGGTGACCGTGGAAGGGTCCACGGGCTCGGGCACCTTCGTCACGCGCGCCCCGCGCGCGACCACTCGCGCCTCTGCGTCAGCCGCCATGGGGCCTTCTGTGGGTACGGCGATGACGTCGACCCGGTCACCGGGCCGCAGCAGCCGGACGGTCGCCGCGTCCGCGATCCGCACCGGCGCCGTCACCTTTACCTCCACGTGGGCTGGGCGCCCGCGGACGGGCTCGCCCGCCGTGGAGCGCGCACGGACGGATGCGTCGCCGTCCGGATGCCCGCGCGCCGGAGCCGGCTCGCCGCCCCTGGGTCCCGCCGCCACGAGCGCGGCGGCGGTGACGGCCAGACCCAGCGCCACGGCACGCTGCCGGTTCCGCACGAGCCGGCGCAGCAGACACCACCCGCCCTTGACCCGCACCGGAGCGAACTGCGGCACCTCGCACGGCGGAGGTACCGGGTGGGCGGGAGAGGAAGAGGAGGAAGGGGAGGAAGCGGAAGGAGAGGAAGAGAACTGCGACAACGGGATCACCGCCTGCGACGAGGGAACGGTCAGCCAGGCCACGATGCCCGCTCACGCAGCCGCCCGCCGAAGCCGGTGGATCATCCACGGATTGTGGAAAAATCCGCCACCCGAACGATGCGTTCCGCTACGGCAGCTCGAAGCCCGGATCCATACCGCCCAACGCCTTCCCGCAGGTGCAGTCCCGCCCCTCGTTCGGCGGTAGCGCGGCCACCGCGTCGAACAGCACGCCCCGGAGCCGGTCCACGTTCGCCGCGAACACGGTCAGCACCTCTTCGTGCGACACGCCCTCACCGGACTCGGCGCCGGCATCCAGGTCGGTGACCAGGTTCAACGACGTGTAGCACAGCTCCAGTTCACGGGCGAGCGCCGCCTCCGGGTGGCCTGTCATGCCCACCACCGACCAGCCCTGTGCCTGGTGCCACAACGACTCGGCGCGCGTGGAGAACCGGGGCCCCTCGATCACAACCAGAGCCCCGCCGTCCACCGGCTCCCACTCCCGTCCGCGAGCCGCCTTGAGCGCGGCCGCGCGCCCGGTGGGGCAGTAGGGGTCGGCCAGTGACACGTGCACCACGTTGGGCACTGTGCCGTCGGGCAGCGGCAGTCCGTCGAAGTAGGTGCCCACCCGGGATTTCGTACGGTCGACCAGCTGATCGGGCACCAGCAGCGTGCCCGGCCCGTACTCGGGGCGCAGCCCGCCAACGGCGCACGGGCCCAGAACCTGGCGCGCCCCCACGGAACGCAGCGCCCACAGGTTGGCCCGGTAGTTGATCCGGTGGGGCGGCAGGTGATGCCCCCGCCCGTGCCGGGGCAGGAAGGCGACCCGTCGCCCGGCGATCTCGCCGAGGAAGAGGGAGTCGCTGGGCGCCCCGTAGGGGGTGTCCACCTGGATCTCTGTCACGTCGTCGAGGAACGAGTAGAAGCCCGAGCCACCGATGACGCCGATCTCTGCGTTCGCCATGACCAGCACAGTAGCCGGAAATCGAACACGGTCAGCTCTCGATCGTGAAAACACCGAGGACCCGGTCGTCGTACGACGACCGGGTCCTCGGGAGGTGGCCTTACGCGGCGGAGGTGCCCGCCGAAGTGCCCGAACTCGACTTCGACTCCGAGGAGGACGACGAAGAGGAGGAGGACGAGGAGTCCGTGGAGGACGACGAGGACGTCGACGGCTTCGACGAGGCCGGCGAACTGCTCGACGAGGAGCCACGGCTGTCGTTGCGGTAGAAACCGGAGCCCTTGAAGACGATGCCGACCGCGGAGAACACCTTCTTGAGGCGGCCACCGCACTGGGGGCACTCGGTCAGCGCGTCGTCGGTGAACTTCTGCACCGCCTCGAGGCCCTCGCCGCACTCGGTGCACTGGTACTGGTAGGTCGGCACTGTCTTCCTCCTGGCACTCTCACTCAATGAGTGCTAACGAGGGTCCATAGTGACGTATTCCTGAGGATCAGTCCACTGTCAGCGGCACGCGGTGACCGACGCCACGTGCCACGGTACGGCCCCGGGGGTGCGCCACCAGCCGCGACCGCAGTGCCAGCAGCGTGGTCAGGGCGAGCAGCGTGCCGCCCAGCGGCACCAGGAATCCGGCGCCCGACCACAAGCGGTCCTCCAACTGGCCGGCGACCGTGACGGCGGCCGCCTGCCCCAGCGCGACCGCGCCCGTCAGCCAGGTGAACGCCTCGGTGCGTGCCTGGGCCGGCACCAGGCCCTCGACCAACGTGTAGCCGGTGATCAGTGCGGGCGCGATGCACATGCCGACCAGCAGGCCCAGGCCCGCCAGCAGGAGCGCCGAATGCGCGGCCCACAGGCCGGAGGCCGTCAGCGCCAGTGCGGCGTACCCGACGAGCAGACGTCGCTGCGGGGCGGTCTTCCAGGCGACGGCCCCGCAGACCAGGCCGGACAGCATGTTGCCGGCGGCGAACGTCCCGTACAGGACACCGTTGAGGCCGGGCTCGCCGATCGACTCGCTGAACGCGGCCAGCGAGACCTGCATGCCGCCGAAGACCGAACCGATGCCCAGGAAGGCCACGACCAGTACGCGCACACCAGGGACGCGCAGCGCCGAGGCGTGCTCCACACGCGCGTGGCCGGCGGTGGCGGTCTGCGGCTGGGTGCTCTTCTGCGCGGCGAACAGCAGACCGCCGATCAGGGTCAGCGAGGCCTCGGCGACCAGTCCGGCCGCCGGGTTCACGGCGGTGCACAGGGCCGTCGCCAGCAGTGGGCCGACGACGAAGGTCAGCTCGTCCGTGACGGACTCGAAGGCCGCCGCGGTGGTCATCAGCGGCGACCCCTTCAGCTTCACGCCCCAGCGAGCCCGCACCATGGGGCCGATCTGCGGCACTGAGGCGCCCGTGGGCACGGCAGCGGCGAACAGCGCCCACAGGGGCGCGTCGGCCAGGGCGAGCGCCGTCAGCGTCAGGGCCGAGAATCCGTGCACGAGGACGCCGGGAACGAGCACCGCGCGCTGTCCGTAGCGGTCGGCGAGCCGTCCGCCGTAGGGCGCGAACAGCGCCATGGAGACGCCGGTGACCGCAGCGGCGGCGCCTGCCGCGCCGTAGGAGCCGGTGGTGTGCTGCACGAGCAGCACGATGGAGATGGTGAGCATCGCGAACGGCTGGCGCGCCGCGAAACCGGGAAGCAGGAACGTCCAGGCGCCGCGCGTGCGCAGCAGCCGGCCGTACCCGATGGAGACCGTGGATGCCACGGCCCGTGCCTTTCTGCCGCCTGGTAGCGCGACCCCACTGTGCGGGCGAGGGGCGCCGAGAGCTGTCCTCTTGCGCTACTGCGGTAGATACCGGGCCCGTCGGGGAGGCGTCCCGGCCGCCATACGGTCGCGCCAGCTCTGCGTCAGGCAGAGTTGGTTCGATCAAGGTGCGGGATCATCGTACCGGGCGTGGCGTGCTCATGGCCTGTGAGAGTGAGCACTCCGAAACCTGCCCTTAACGCGTCGCGGACGTGACCGGACGCGGCGCGGGACGTGCCCTCAGCCGTTTCCGCCTGTGCCCAGCCATCCGGCAAGTTTGCCCCCGTGTCCCACGGCGCGCAGCCGCTTCTCGGCGGCGTCACGGACGGGGTCGGTGGCGACGACGAGGAGTTCGTCACCGTGCCGCAGCACGGTCGTCGGCATCGGAACGAACGATTTTTCCTCGCGGACGACGAGGGTGACGGCAGCTCCGGCGGGCAGCCGCAGCTCGTTGACCTCGACGCCGTGCATCTTCGACCCCTCGGGGATCGCGACCGAGAGCAGATGCCCGCGCAGCCGTTCCAGCGGCGCCGACTCGACTCCGAGGTCGGCGGCCTCGGAGTCCTCACCCAGGCGCAGTTTGCGGGCCAGCCAGGGCAGCGTCGGCCCCTGGACGAGGGTGTAGACGACGACCAGGACGAACACGATGTTGAAGATGCGACGACTGGCCTCGATGCCGCTGACCATGGGGATCGTCGCCAGGATGATGGGGACGGCGCCTCGCAGCCCCGCCCAGGACATCAGGGTCTGCTCCTGCCAGGGCACCCGGAACGGCGTCAGGCACAGCACCACGCTCAACGGGCGAGCGACCATCGTGAGCACCAGACCGATGACGAGTGCGGGCCATACGTCGTCGCCCAGCTCGTGCGGGGAGACGAGCAGGCCGAGCAGGACGAACATGCCGATCTGCGCGATCCAGCCGAGCCCGTCGGCGAACCCGCGCGTGGCCGGCCAGTGCGGCAGCTTCGCGTTGCCCATGACCATGGACGCGAGGTAGACACCGAGGAAACCGCTGCCGTGCGCCAGGGCGCCGGCCGCGTACGCCGTGACCGCGATCGCCATGACCGCGATCGGATAGAGGCCGGAGGCGGGGAGCGCGACGTGCCTGAGGCCCCAGGAGCCGAGCCAGCCCACGGCGAGCCCGACGGCGGCGCCGATGGCCAGCTCCAGGGCTATCTCGCCCACCAGGACGTACCAGTGCTCGACGGGGCCGGTCTGCGAGAAGGCCACGACCAGGATGACCACGGGGGCGTCGTTGAAGCCGGACTCGGCCTCCAGGGTCCCCGTCACGCGCGCGGGGAGCGGGATGCGGCGCAGGACGGAGAACACCGCCGCCGCGTCCGTGGAGGACACCACCGCGCCGATGATGAGGGCCTGCCGCCACTCCAGCCCGGTCAGATAGTGCGCACCGGCCGCGGTGACCCCCACGCTCACCGCGACGCCGCCGAGCGCCAGCGCGGAGGCTGCCGGAAGGGCCGGCTGGATCTCCTTCCACTTCGTGCCCAGACCGCCCTCGGCGAGGATCACGACCAGGGCCGCGTAGCCGATGACCTGGGTGAGCTCGGCGTTGTCGAAGCGGATGTCGCCGATGCCGTCCTGGCCCATGAGGACGCCGATGCCGAGGTACACGAGCAGGCTGGGGAGCCCGCTGCGCGAGGAGATGCGTACCGCTGCGACGGCGACGAGCAGGACGAGCGAGCAGACGAGCAGGAGCTGGTTGAGGTGGTGGACGGTCAGCGGCGGTTTCCCTTCCCAGCCGCGCACGACTCGCGCGCGGGCGCACATGTACATGGGACACGAAGCGGTCCGCCCCGAGCCCAACTACTTCATTACCTTACCTAACTCTTGACGAATTCTTGACGCTCGAAGAGGCAAGATCGAACATCCTTCCGTGCTGGTACCCGACTCCGCGTCAAGTGGCGCAGACCCCTGCGCCTATGGTTGCTCCAGCACTCCAGGACCGCCTGCCGCTCGCGTTAGGACAGCAAGGACAGCGATGCCCCCCAACACCACCGCCTCAACGGGTGACAAGCCCGGCAAGTCCGGCAGGAAGAAGGGGCGAAAAGCCCGTCTTATCGTGCTCGTACTGGTGCTGGCCGTCATCGGCGGCATCGCTTTCGGTGCCTACTGGTCCATCAGTACGGTCCGTGCCTCCTTCCCGCAGACCAAGGGTTCGATCGCGCTCGACGGCCTCTCCGGGCCGGTGGAGGTGAAGCGGGACGGCTACGGCATCCCGCAGATCTACGCGTCCTCCGACGGGGACCTGTTCATGGCGCAGGGCTACGTCCAGGCGCAGGACCGGTTCTACGAAATGGACGTGCGCCGCCACATGACGTCCGGCCGCCTGTCGGAGATGTTCGGCAAGAGTCAGATCGACAACGACGAGTTCCTGCGCACCCTGGGCTGGGACCGGATCGCCAAGAAGGAGTACGACACCAAGCTGTCGGACTCCACCAAGAAGTACCTCCAGGCGTACGCCAAGGGAGTCAACGCCTACCTCAAGGGCAAGGACGGGGCGGACATCTCCCTGGAGTACGCGGCGCTCGGTTTCACCAATGACTACAAGCCGGCCGAGTGGACCCCGGTCGACTCGATCTCGTGGCTGAAGGCGATGGCCTGGGACCTGCGCGGCAACATGCAGGACGAGATCGACCGCGCCCTGATGACGAGCCGTCTCGGCCCGCAGCAGATCGCCGACCTGTACCCGGAGTACCCGTACAAGGTCGACGGCAAGGCCAACACGATCGTCCAGCAGGGCGAGTACAACGAGCTCACCAAGGCGTTCGAGGACAGCGACGGCGCCAGCACGAACGGCGGCTCCGGCGAGACCTCGTCCAGCGGCTCCACGGGGACCGGCGGCTCGACGAGCGGTTCCGGGACCTCCTCGGGGACCTCCGCGGACGGCACGGGCCTGCAGGGCCAGCTGGAGGGCCTCTACGAGGTCCTGGACGACCTGCCCACGGCCGTCGGTGTGAACGGCAACGGCATCGGCTCCAACTCCTGGGTCGTCTCGGGCGACCACACCATCACCGGTAAGCCCCTGCTCGCGAACGACCCGCACCTGTCGGCCTCACTGCCGTCGGTCTGGTACCAGATGGGCCTGCACTGCCGCACCGTCTCCAGCAAGTGCCAGTACGACGTCTCCGGCTACACCTTTGCCGGCATGCCCGGTGTGATCATCGGCCACAACCAGGACATCGCCTGGGGCATGACCAACTCCGGCGTCGACGTCACCGACCTCTACCTGGAGAAGCTCTCCGGCGACGGCTACCTCTACGACGGCAAGACCAAGCCCTTCGAGACGCGCACCGAGACCATCAAGGTCGCCGGCGGCAGCCCGAAGAAGATCGTCGTCCGCGAGACCCAGGACGACATGCCCCTGCTGTCCGACCGCAGCAAGGAACTCGTCAAGGTCGGACAGAAGGCCGCCGTCGACAACGCGGCACCCGACCGCGGTGACGGCTACGGCGTCGCCCTGAAGTGGACCGCCCTGCAGCCCGGCACCACCATGGACGCCGTCTTCGCGCTGGACAGGGCCAAGGACTGGGACGAATTCCGTGACGCGGCCAAGCTGTTCGAGGTGCCCTCGCAGAACCTGATCTACGCCGACAAGGACGACAACATCGGCTACCAGCTCCCCGGAAAGATCCCCACGCGCGCGAAGGGCGACAACGGCGCGATCCCGGTGGCGGGCTGGGACTCCAGGAACGCCTGGACCGGCTACATCGACTTCAAGGCGCTGCCCAACGAGCTCAACCCGAAGCGCGGCTTCATCGTCACCGCCAACCAGGCCGTGGTCGACGACACGTACCCCTACACCCTCACCACCGACTGGGGCTACGGCACCCGCAGCCAGCGCATCACCGACCTGATCGAGCAGAAGATCAAGGGCGGCGGCAAGATCTCCACCGATGACATGCGTCAGATGCAGATGGACAACAGCAGCGAGATCGCGAAGCTGCTCGTCCCCACCCTGTTGAAGATCAACATCGATGACCCGGACGTCCGCGAGGCGCAGGAACTGCTCCAGAACTGGGAGCGCACGCAGGACGCCGACTCGGCGGCGGCCGCCTACTTCAACGCGGTCTGGCGCAACATCCTCAAGCTCGCCTTCGGCAACAAGCTGCCGAAGGAGCTCCGCGTCGAGGGCCAGTGCCTGTGGGTCGACCCGGCGAACGCCACCAACGCCGTCGACGACACCGCGAAGGTCCGCGAGTGCGGCCAGCGCGACGCCGACCAGGCGCAGCCCGACGGAGGCGACCGCTGGTTCCAGGTCGTGCGCAACCTCATGGACAAGCCGGACAGCGACTGGTGGACCACGCCCAAGTCGGCCACCGGCCGCGAAGGCGCCGACCGCAACCGCGACGACCTGTTCAAGCGCGCCATGATCGACGCGCGCTGGGAGCTCACCGCCAAGCTCGGCAAGGACATCGACACCTGGAGCTGGGGCCGGCTGCACCGCCTGTTCCTGAAGAACCAGACCCTCGGCACCAGCGGCCCCGGCTTCCTGCAGTACATCCTCAACCGCGGCCCCTGGAAGCTCGGCGGCGGCGAAGCGGCAGTCGACGCGACCGGTTGGAACGCGGCCGGCGGCTACGGCGTCGTGTGGGTGCCGTCGATGCGCATGGTGGTCAACCTGGAGGACTTCGACAAGTCGAAGTGGATCAACCTCACCGGCGCCTCCGGGCACGCGTTCAGCGCTCACTACACCGACCAGACCGGCAAGTGGGCCAAGGGCGAACTGCTCGACTGGTCCTTCTCGTCGGCGGCGGTCACCAAGAGCACCAGCGACACCCTCGTGCTCAAGCCATGACCGACTGAGAGCGGCCATGCAGAAGGGGCCCTTCACGCACACGCGCGTGAAGGGCCCCTTTCTCGCGGCAGGCGCGCTAGGAGAAGCGCCGCACTCCGGACGGTGTCACCACCGCCCGCACCGGCAGATCGTGCGGCTCCTCGGGGACGTGCTCGACCACCTCGTCGTCGTACAGCAGCACCACGAGCGAGGGGCGCACGCCGGCGCGTTCCAGGCGGGCCAGGACGCGGTCGTACGATCCTCCGCCGCGCCCTAGACGCATCCCGCGTGTGTCGACCGCGAGCCCCGGCAGCAGCACCACGTCCGCACCCGTCACGGCGTCCGCGCCGAGCCGCTCGCCGACCGGCTCCAGAAGCTCCATTTTGCCGCCGTGCCGGACCGGCGCGAGGGAGCCCGGACCCTCGTACGCGCCCCAGTCGAGGTCGTTGTCCGGCAGCAGCGCGGGCAGCAGTACGCGCACGCCCCGGGCGCGCAGGGCGTCCAGGAGCGCGAGGGTGCCTGGCTCGGTGCCCACAGAGACGTACGCCGCCACCACGCGCGCGTGCGCCAACTCGGGCAGCTCCAGGGCATGCCCGGACAGCGCCGCGGCCGCCGTGCGCACGTCGTCCGCCGTCAACCTGCTCCTCATGTCGAGGAATCCTCGCCGCAACACAGTTTTGTCAGAGTCCGCTGTGCCGTTCCCACGGCTCATGGATCGCATCCGCACTGCTCCAATACGCTCAAATGAACACTTATTAAGCGGAGCTTCAGATTCCTCTCAAAGTCACCGGATAAGGTTGCGAACATGACTCAGTCTCCCCCCAGGATCAGTAAGGCTGTCATCCCCGCAGCAGGCCTCGGCACCCGGTTCCTCCCGGCGACGAAGGCCACTCCCAAGGAGATGCTGCCGGTCGTCGACAAGCCCGCGATCCAGTACGTGGTCGAGGAGGCCGTGTCCGCCGGCCTCGACGACGTCCTCATGGTCACCGGTCGCAACAAGCGCCCCCTCGAGGACCACTTCGACCGCAACTACGAACTCGAGTCGGCGCTGGAGAAGAAGGGCGACGCCCGGCGGCTCGCCAAGGTCCAGGAGTCCAGCGACCTCGCCACCATGCACTACGTCCGCCAGGGTGACCCCAGGGGCCTCGGCCACGCCGTCCTGTGTGCCGCCCCGCACGTCGGGAACGAGCCGTTCGCCGTCCTCCTCGGTGACGACCTGATCGACCCCCGGGACCCGCTGCTGCGGCGCATGATCGAGGTTCAGGAACTGTACGGCGGCAGTGTCGTCGCCCTCATGGAAGTAGCGCCCGAGCAGATCCACCTCTACGGCTGCGCGGCCGTGGAGTGCACCGCCGACCGCGACGTGGTCAAGGTCTCCGGCCTGGTCGAGAAGCCCGAGCCCACGGACGCCCCCTCCAACTACGCGATCATCGGCCGCTACGTCCTCGACCCGGCCGTGTTCGAGGTGCTGCGCGAGACCGAGCCGGGCCGCGGCGGCGAGATCCAGCTGACCGACGCCCTCCAACTGCTCGCCCAGGACGAGAAGGTCGGCGGGCCGGTGCACGGCGTCGTCTTCAAGGGCCGCCGCTATGACACCGGCGACCGCGGCGACTACCTGCGTGCCATTGTCAGACTCGCGTGCGAACGTGAAGATCTGGGTCCGGACTTCCGTTCCTGGCTTCGCAGTTACGTCACCGAGGAGATGTAGCCACTTTGAGCACCGCCGCGCCCCGCCCCACCGACCAGGGCCACCTCTGGTCGGTGGACGAGCACCTGGAGGACATCCTCGCCACCGTCCGCCCCCTGGAACCCATCGAGCTGCCACTCCCCGACGCCCAGGGCTGCGTCCTGGTCGAGGACGTCACGGTCGCGCTCTCCCTGCCGCCGTTCGACAACAGCTCCATGGACGGGTACGCCGTACGGGTCGCGGATGTCGCGGGCGCGAGCGAGGAGTTCCCAGCGGCCCTGGAGGTCGTGGGGGACGTCGCGGCGGGACAGGCGGCCGATCTGCTGTACGTGGGGCCCGGCCAGGCCGCCCGCATCATGACCGGTGCCCCGCTGCCCCACGGCGCCGAGACCGTGGTCCCCGTGGAGTGGACCGACGGAGGCCTCGGTGAGGGGCCGGTCACCGGCATGCGCGCCCGCAGTCTCGCCCCCGAGCAGGCCTCCGGGCACGTACGCGTGTACCGCCCTGCGGAAGCACGCGCGCACGTGCGCGCGAAGGGCAGCGACGTCCAGGCCGGGGACCGTGCCCTCGACGCCGGCACCGTCCTCGGGCCGCCCCAGATCGCCCTGCTCGCCGCGATCGGCCGCGGCACGGTCCGGGTGCGGCCACGTCCGCGCGTGGTCGTCCTGTCCACCGGCAGCGAGCTCGTGCAGCCCGGCGAGGAACTGGGCGCCGGCCAGATCTACGACTCCAACAGCTTCGCCCTGACCGCCGCGGCCCGTGACGCCGGCGCCATCGCCTACCGGGTCGGCGCGGTCGCCGACGACGCCGAGACCCTCCGCTCCACCATCGAGGACCAACTGGTCCGCGCCGACCTCCTGGTCACCACCGGCGGCGTGAGTGTCGGGGCCTACGACGTCGTCAAGGAGGCGCTGTCGCACGTAGGCGACGAGGACGAGGCCGGCAGCGGCATCGAGTTCCGCACCCTCGCCATGCAGCCGGGCAAGCCCCAGGGCTTCGGTTCCATCGGCCCCGACCACATCCCCCTGCTGGCCCTGCCCGGCAACCCGGTCTCCTCGTACGTCTCGTTCGAACTGTTCGTCCGCCCCGCCATCCGCACGCTCATGGGACTGGAGGACGTCCACCGGCCCACCACGCGCGCGAGGTTGGCCGCCGACAAGGCGATCCGCTCGCCCAAGGGGCGCCGGCAGTTCCTGCGCGCCACCTGCGCCGACGGCACCGTCCGCCCCGTCGGAGGCGCCGGCTCGCACCTCGTGGCCGCCCTCGCGCACGCCGACGCGCTGATCGTCGTTCCCGAAGACGTGGAGTCCGTCGAACCGGGCACCGACGTCGAGGTGGTCCTGCTCGGCTGAGCACCCCCCGTTGGGGGTACCGTGTCGCGCACAACAGGCCCGGACCGGGAGCGCCGCACCACCATGAGTACGCAGGACCGACTGACGCACATCGACGACGCGGGCGCCGCGCGCATGGTCGACGTATCCGGCAAGGACGTCACGGCACGCACCGCGCGCGCCAGTGGGCGTGTCCTCGTCTCGCCCCGCGTGGTCGAGCTGCTGCGCGGCGAGGGCGTCCCCAAGGGCGACGCCCTCGCGACCGCGCGGATCGCCGGGATCATGGGCGCCAAACGCACCCCGGACCTGATCCCGCTGTGCCACCCGTTGTCGGTGTCCGGTGTGAAACTGGACGTGTCGGTCGCGGACGACGCCGTGGAGATCAGCGCCACCGTGAAGACGACGGACCGCACGGGCGTCGAGATGGAGGCGCTCACCGCGGTCTCCGTCGCGGCGCTCACTGTGATCGACATGGTGAAGGCGGTCGACAAGGGAGCGGTCATCACGGACGTGCGCGTGGAGGAGAAGACGGGCGGCAAGTCGGGCGACTGGAGTCGGACATGACCTTGGACGCGTCGGCAGGAGGTGCCCTCCTCGCGCCCTACAGCGCACTGGTGGTCACCGCCTCGAACCGGGCCTCGGCCGGGGTGTACGAGGACCGGGGCGGCCCGCTGGTCGCCGAGGGCCTCAGCGGCCTCGGTTTCGCCGTGGACGGGCCGCAGGTCGTGCCCGACGGCGACCCGGTGGAGGAGGTGCTGCGGGCGGGCGCCGAGGCCGGCTTCGACGTGATCGTCACCACCGGCGGCACGGGCGTGTCGCCCACGGACCGCACCCCCGAGGCGACCCGCAGGGTGATCGACTACGAGGTGCCGGGCATCGCGGAGGCCATCCGCGCCTACGGCCGTGACAAGGTGCCCACCGCGGCGCTCTCCCGGGGCCTGGCCGGCGTCGCGCGCGGGACCCTGATCGTCAACCTGCCCGGCTCCACCGGCGGCGTGAAGGACGGCCTCACGGTCCTCGCGCCGCTGCTGAAGCACGCCGTGGACCAGATCCGGGGCGGAGACCACCCCAGACCGGCCGCCACTGCGGGGGGTGCGAGCTGAACGGCGCATCCTGGCCCGTGGAGCTGACGGAGGGCGACATCGTCCTGCGGCCGATAAAGCTGCGCGACCAGCGGGCCTGGCGCGAGGTGAACCGGCGCAACCGGGACTGGCTGCGCCCCTGGGAGGCGACCATCCCTCCTCCGGCGCCCAGTGGGCCGATCGCGCACCGGCCGACCTACCGCCAGATGGTCCGCCACCTGCGCTCCGAGGCGAACGCGGGACGGATGCTGCCGTTCGTGATCGAGTACCGGGGGCAGCTGGTCGGGCAGCTGACCGTCGCCGGGATCACCTGGGGGTCCATGTGCTCGGGGCACATCGGCTACTGGGTGGACGAGGCGGTGGCCGGCCGCGGGGTGATGCCCACGGCCGTGGCGCTCGTCGTCGACCACTGTTTCCGGACCGTGGGGCTGCACCGCATCGAGGTCTGCATTCGCCCCGAGAACGGGCCCAGCCGACGGGTCGTGGAGAAACTCGGATTCCGTGAGGAAGGGCTGCGGCCGCGCTATCTCCACATCGACGGCGCCTGGCGCGACCACCTCGTGTTCGCGCTGACGGCGGAGGAAGTTCCCGAGGGCATGCTGGGCCGCTGGCGGCGCGCACGCTCACAGAACGCCTCCAATTGAATACGGCACTCCGGAACGCGTGCGGAAAGGCCCCACAGTCTCCGAATAGATGTTCGAAAGCGATCGGTTGATCGCACTGGTCGCAAAAAAAGCTCGAAATATCAGCCAGATCGTGCGACACACCGGCCCAATTGGCGGATGGCCCCACGCGAATCCCTCTACGGTGTGAGGCGTGAGCAGCAGCGGCCTCATCTACGCAGTCATCGTCGGGGCCTGGGCCGCCTACTTGGTGCCGATGTGGCTCCGTAGGCAGGACGAGCTGAACGAGGCCCGTCCGACGGAACGCTTCAGCACCGCCATCCGGCTGCTGTCCGGACGGGCGGGTATGGAGCGCCGGTACGCCAAGGACCTGCGGGCGCGCTCCTCCGAGGAGGGGGAGCGGGACTCCGGCGCCCCGGACGCCGTCACCGAATCGGTGGACGTCCGGGCCTTCGCCATGCCCCCCACCCGTCCGCAAGTGAAGGCGCCGGTTCAGGAACGGACGCCGGAACGGACGCCGGAACGGACGCAGGAGCGGGCGCCGGAGCGCGGCCACGCGCGCCCGGACGCGGCACGCGACCCGGGGCGCGAGCCGAAGCGGGATCCCGCGCCCAAACCCACGCGCGAGCAGGTCGCCGCCGCGCGGCGCACTCCCGGCGGGCAGGCGGCCGCAGCGCGCGCCCAGCGCTCGAAGGCGCTCGCGCGCCGCAGGCGCACCACGATCATGCTGTTCCTCGCCTTCACGCTCGGCACGGTCGTCGCCGCCGTCGGAGGGCTCGCATTCCTTTGGGCGCCGGGCGTGCCCGCCGTCCTGCTCAGCGGGTACATCGCCTATCTGCGCGCCCAGGAGCGCCGCCGTTTCGCCTTCCAGATGGACCGCAGACGCGCCGAGGCCGCCGCGCAGCGGCTCCGCGAGCGTCAGCCCCGCCGCCGCGCCCCCGCTGCGGCCTCGGCCGCCGCGACCGCCGAGCCGGCCGCGGACGCCGGCGCAGAGGAGCCGCACGAGGCCGCCGAGCCGGAGACCGATCCCGGCCTGCTGGCCCTCGCAGCCGACCGCAGGGCGCTCGTCGAGCAGACCGATCACGCGGAGTGGGTCGACCAGCAGCGCGAACGGCAGCGCAGGCCGGGCCACGGCGACAGCTGGGACCCGGTGCCCGTACCGCTGCCCACGTACGTGACCGCGCCGGTCGCACCCCGGGCCACCTCCGACGTCGACCTCGGCGCCCCGGACGCGTGGAGCTCCGCCCGCTCCAGCGCGGTCGTGCCGGAGCAGGGCGCGGCGGACGCCACCGCCGTACCGGACGCGGAGCCGCGGGAACCGGGGCACGCCGACGGCGGGACGGCGGACGGCGACGAGCGCAGCGACGCCCGCCGCGCGGCCTCGGCCCGGCGCTCGCGCGAGCGCGGCCACACCCCGCTCTTCGACCAGTACGAGGACGGCGAGCGGCCCCGGGCGGCCAACGAGTGACACGCGCGTGTGCCCCGCGGCGGGCCCCGGGAGCCTCCGGGCGCCCGGGCCCCCGGCCTCCGGGAACGGATTTTCAAGCAGCCCGATCGGGGTGCTAGAGTTTCACTCGTTGCAAGGGCCTGTGGCGCAGTCCGGTAGCGCACCTCGTTCGCATCGAGGGGGCCAGGGGTTCAAATCCCCTCAGGTCCACGCAGCATGAAGGTCCGCCCCCGTCGGGGGCGGACCTTCTGCCATGTCCGGGGTGACCTCACCGCGCACGCCGCCGTCACCGCGCCGAGCGCCGGCCAGGGCACGACGAGCGTTGCCGGGGCCGACACCAGACGCAACGCGCCCCACATCCCCGCCAGGTTGACGAGCGGCACCAGCAGGCCCAGCACGGCACCCACCCCCACGACCGTCAGCGCCTCCGCCGCGGTCAGTCGCAGGATCTGCCCGCCGGTGACCGCCAGCACCGACCGCCGAATCTGACCCGGTGTCGCACCCGCGGTGCGCAGCAGTCCGAACTCGCGGCGGCGCCGGACCAGTGCCCTGGCTGTCGCGCCGTTGGACCGGCCCTCGGCCACCAGGGCCAGCACCTCCCGCTCGCGCGGGGTCAGCCGGGCCAGCGGGTCCCGGCGGCGGCGCAGCAACTGCCGTACGACTTCCGGGTCGACGACCGTGCCGCCGGCCGCCACCTCGCGCAGGGCGGTCACGAACTCCTCGCCCTGGCCGACCCGGTCCTTGAGGGGATAGCCGACGCCGGTGCCGTCACCGGAGCCGAGGAGCTCGGTCGCGTTCGCCGTGGGGACCCTGAGGCGGCCGTCGGCAAGCACATCGGCAGCATGCTCACCAAGCTGGACCTGCCCCCGGCGGACGACACCCACCGCCGGGTGCTCGCGGTGCTGGCCTACCTCAGGGGCTGAGGCCGCAGGGTCTGAGTCCTCACGGTCTGAGTCCTCACGGTCTGAGTCCTGACGGTCCAAGTCCTCAAGGGCTGAGGCCCCAAGGCCCCGGTTCTCAGGGGCTGCGTCACCCGGAGACGAGCGGCTTGGCGAAGCACCGGCTCGAGTCGTACTCCCGGTAGTAGCCGAACTTGGTGCACGGCGTGTACCCGCTGGAGGTGTACAGGGCGATCGCCTCGGGCTGCTCGGTGCCGGTCTCCAGGACCATCCGCACCCGGCCGGCCGCCCGCGCGTCCTCCTCCAGGGCGGTCAGCATGCGCCGCGCCAGCCCGCGCCCGCGCATCTCCCGGATCACGAACATCCGCTTCAGCTCGGCGTCGCCGTCCTCGTTGCCCTCGCCGTTACTGTCCTGGCTGCGCCAGCCGCCGGTGGCCACGGGCCGGTCGCCCTCGTCGTAGGCGATGAAATAGACCCCGATCGGCGGCTCGAAGTGGGACGGTTCCAGGACCGTCGCGTCGCCGCCGTCGCCGTAGCGCTCGTGGTACTCCGCCTGGACCTCGTCGTTGAGTGAGACGGCGTCGGGGTGGTCGAAGGACACGCGGCGTATGTTCATGCTGCTCACAGTACGTGTATGCACAATCTGGGTGGAATCCGATGTCGGGGCCTCGTCCAGTGTGCCGGTATCGTGCCCGGGTGCTGACTGTGACCTCCGTCAATGTGAACGGGCTGCGTGCCGCCGCGAAGAAGGGCTTCGTCGAGTGGCTCGCGGACACCTCCGCCGATGTGCTGTGCCTCCAGGAGGTGCGCGCCGAGCCGGAGCAGCTGCCGCAGGCGGTCCGCGCGCCCGAGGGCTGGCATGTCACGCACGCCCCCGCCGCCGCCAAGGGCCGGGCCGGCGTCTCCCTCTGCACGCGCCGCGAACCGGACGCCGTGCGCGTCGGTTTCGGTTCGTCCGAGTTCGACGGCAGCGGACGGTACGTGGAGGCCGACCTGCCCGGTGTGACGGTCGCCTCCCTCTACCTCCCCTCCGGCGAGGTCGGCACCGACCGGCAGGACGAGAAGGTCCGCTTCATGGACGCGTTCCTCGCCCACCTCAAGGACCTGCGCGAGCGCGCCGCCGCCGACGGCCGGGAGGTCCTGGTCTGCGGCGACTGGAACATCGCCCACCAGCAGGCCGACCTGAAGAACTGGCGCTCCAACACCAAGAACTCCGGCTTCCTGCCACAGGAGCGGGAGTGGCTGACCAAGGTCTACGCCCCCGAGGACGGCGGCTACGTCGACGTCGTACGCGCCCTGCACCCGGACGTGGAGGGGCCGTACACCTGGTGGTCGTACCGGGGGAGGGCCTTTGACAATGACGCGGGATGGCGCATCGACCTCCATGTCGCGACGCCCGGCCTCGCGGACAAGGCCGTCAAAGGCTTCGTGGAGCGCGCCGCCACCCACGCCGAACGCTGGTCGGACCACGCGCCGGTCACGGTGGTCTACGACCTCTAGCGACCTCTAGCGACTTCTGACGACCTCTGCGCCTCGCCGAGAGCCCCCGGGGAAGTCACCGAGGCGTGCCCGGGGAAGTCCGCCCGGTCCTGTCGGGTTCGTCGGGTTCATTGAGTTCATCGGGTTCTTCGGTGTCCCCGGCTTCCTTCCGCAGCCGCCGGTCCAGTGCCAGTGACAGTTCCGCCTCGACCACGCTCCTCGCCAGTGGCCGCAGGCGGGGCAGGTCGGATTCGGGTGCGTGGCGCAGGACCAGGGTGGTGAAGAGGTCGGCGAGGGCGTCGGCGTGGGCCCGGACGCGGGCGCCGGCCGAGAGGACCTCGGCGAGCGGGATGCCCTCGCGGACCAGGGCGGCGGAGACGTCCAGGAGGCGGCGGCTGATGTGGACGATGTCGTCGCCGTCGGTGCCGAGGTAGCCGAGTTCGAGGGCGGCGGCGAGGTTCTCGGGGGTGACCTGGCCCTCGAAGCGGGCGGCGAGTTCCTCGGGGGTGAGGCGGATGGGCTCCTCCTCGGTGGGGCCGCCGACGCCGATCAGGTCGGCCACGTCCCGCCCGTGGTCGAGGGCGTCGGCCAGCTCCGCGATGCCGTTCAGGGTGTGGCCGCGCTCCAGGAGGGCGGCGATGGTGCGCAGCCGGGCCAGGTGGTGGTCGTCGTACCAGGCGATACGGCCCTCGCGGCGTGGCGGCCCGAGCAGTTTGCGCTCCCGGTAGAAGCGCAGGGTGCGCACTGTGATGCCGGCCTGGCCGGCCAGCTCCTCCGCCCGGTATTCGCGCTTGTCCGCCACGGCGGAAGCCTATGTCGAACCGCCGGTAACTTCCCTCTCCCGGACCCTACCGCTCGGTACGGAGCTGCTCTACAGTCCGATTGCGCCAGTGTTCACTGGCGCGGTGGCGAGGAGTCGTCGCGCCGAGGAGTCGTCGCGCCGGGGCGTCGTACGGCAGGAGGAGTCGGCATGACCGAACACGTGCGGGTGGCGGTGATCGGGTCCGGGTTCGGCGGGTTGGGGGCCGCCGTGCGGCTGCGCCGCGAGGGGATCACCGATTTCGTCGTGCTGGAGCGCGCCGACGGCGTCGGCGGCACCTGGCGGGACAACAGTTACCCGGGATGCGCCTGTGACGTGCCCTCCCACCTCTACTCCTTCTCCTTCGCGCCCAACCCGGACTGGCCGCGCACCTTCTCCGGGCAGGAGCACATCCGCGCCTACCTGGAGCACGTCACGGACACGTTCGGGCTGCGGCCGCATCTGCGGTTCGGCCGCGAGGTCCGGCGCATGACCTGGGACGCGCAGGAGCTGCGCTGGGACATCGAGACGAGCGCCGGGCGGTACGTCGCCGACGTCGTCGTCTCCGCGACCGGGCCGCTGTCCGATCCCAAGGTGCCGGACGTACCCGGCCTCGGCACCTTTCCCGGCGAGGTGTTCCACTCCGCCCGCTGGGACCACGGCCACGACCTCACCGGCAGGCGGGTCGCGGTGATCGGCACGGGCGCCTCCGCGATCCAGATCGTGCCGGCCCTCCAGCCGGACGTCTCGCGGCTGACCCTGTTCCAGCGCACCCCGCCGTGGGTGATGCCGCGCGTCGACCGGGCCGTCAGCGGCGCCGAGCGCGCCCTGCACCGGGCGCTGCCGTTCACGACGCAGTTGCGGCGCGGGCTGCTGTGGGGCATCCGTGAGCTCCAGGTGCAGGCCTTCACCAGGCACCCGGACGAACTCGGGTTCGTCGAGCGGCTCGCCAAGGTCAACCTGGCCCGTTCGATCAAGGATCCGGTCCTGCGGGCCAGGCTCACCCCCGACTACCGCATCGGCTGCAAGCGGATCCTGCTGTCGAACACCTACTATCCGGCCCTCGCGCAGCCGAACGTCGACGTCGTCGCGAGCGGGCTGAGCGAGATCCGCGGCTCCACGCTGGTGGCGGCCGACGGCACCGAGGCCGAGGCCGATGTGATCGTCTTCGGTACGGGGTTCCACGTCACGGACATGCCGATCGCCGAGCGGGTGGTGGGCGCCGGCGGGCGGACCCTCGCGGAGAGTTGGAAGGACGGGATGGCCGCGCTGCGCGGCGCGTCCGCCGCCGGCTTCCCCAACTGGATGTCGATCATCGGCCCCAACACCGGTCTCGGGAACTCCTCGATGATCCTGATGATCGAGTCCCAGCTGAACTACATGGCGGACTATCTGCGGCAGCTGGACGTCCTCGGAGGGCGTGCCGCCCTCGACGCCCGGCCCGGCGCGGTCGACGCCTGGAACGCGCGCGTGCAGGAGCGTATGAAGAGGACCGTGTGGAACACCGGCGGCTGCACCAGCTGGTACCTCGACGCGAACGGCCGCAACACCACCGTCTGGCCGGGCACGACGAGCGAGTTCCGGCGCGCGACCCGGCGCGTGGACCTCTCGGAGTACGAACTGCTGCGGGCGCCCGCCCCGACGGCACCGGCCCCCGCGGCACCGGCCCCCGCGCCAGAGGTCGCAGTCACAGAGGCCCCGACGGCACCGGCCCCCGCGGCACCGGCCCCCGCGCCAGAGGTCGCAGTCGCAGAGGCCCCGACGGCACAGGTCCCGGACGCCGCCGGGAAGAGCGAGGTCACCGCATGAGGGCGAGCAGGGGCGCGAAGCCCGCCCGCGAACTCACCGCCGTCTCCGCCGACGGCACCCGGCTGCACGTCGAGGTGCACGGCCCCGAGGACGCGCCCCCGGTCGTCCTCGCCCACGGCTGGACCTGCTCGACCGTGTTCTGGGCGGCCCAGATCGGGGACCTCGCCGCCGACCACCGGGTCATCGTCTACGACCAGCGCGGCCACGGACGCACCCCGCCGTCGCCGGTGTGCAGCACGGACGCGCTCGCCGACGACCTGGAGGCGGTGCTCGCCGCGACCCTCGCGCCCGGTGAACGCGCGGTGCTCGTCGGCCACTCGATGGGCGCCATGACCGTGCTGGCCGCCGCCGCGCGCCCCCGGGTGCGGGAGCACGGGGCGGCCGTCCTGCTGTGCAGCACCGGCGCCTCGCGGCTGGTCGCCGAGTCCACCGTCGTCCCGCTGCGGCCGGGCCGGCTGCGGACCTGGCTGACCGGGCGCGTCCTCGGCTCGCGGGCGCCCCTGGGGCCGGTCACGCCGGTCGCGAAGTCGGTCCTCAAGTACGCCACGATGGGCGCCGCTTCGGCCCCGCACCTGGTGGAGCGGTGCGCGCGGATCGTGCACGCCTGCCCGCGACAGGTGCGGCACGCCTGGTCGCGGGTGCTGAGCGCGCTCGATCTCGACCACGCGGTGGGGGAGTTGCGGGTGCCCACGGCCGTCGTGGTCGGCACCGCGGACCGGCTGACCCCGCCGGTGCACGCGCACCGGATCGCGGCGGCGCTGCCGCACTCCCTGGGCGTGACCGAACTGCCCGGACTCGGCCATATGACGCCGGTCGAGGCGCCCGGGGTGGTCACGGGCAGGATCCGGGAACTCGTCGTCACGTACACACAGTTGAAGGAGGGCGCATGAGCAGGGTCGGGCTTGAGGGACAGGTCGTCGTCGTCACCGGTGCGGCGCGCGGGGTCGGTGAGCTGCTCGCCCGCAAGCTCTCCGCGCGCGGGGCGACCCTCGCGCTGGTGGGGCTGGAGCCGGACGCCCTCAAGCAGGTCTCGGAGCGGCTGCGCGGCGACAGCGGCCACTGGTACGCCGACGTCACCGACCACGAGGCGATGACCCGGGTCGCGGCGGAGGTGAAGGAGCGCTTCGGCAGGGTGGACGTCGTGGTCGCCAACGCCGGTGTGGCGTCCGGCGGTCCGTTCGTCGACTCCGACCCGGAGTCCTGGCGCCGGGTCATCGAGGTCAACCTCATCGGCTCGGCGGTCACGGCCCGCGCCTTCCTCCCGGCGCTGCTGGAGAGCCGCGGCTACCTCCTCCAGATCGCCTCGCTCGCCGCGATCACGCCCGCGCCGATGATGACGGCGTACTGCGCCTCGAAGTCCGGGGTGGAGGCGTACGCGCACAGTCTGCGGGCCGAGGTCGGTCACCGGGGGGTGCGGGTCGGCGTGGGCTATCTGTCCTGGACGGACACCGACATGGTGCGCGGCGCCGATCAGGAGGAGGTCATGCGGGAGTTGCGGCAGCGGCTGCCGTGGCCGTCGAACAAGACGTACCCGCTCGGGCCGGCGGTGGACCGGATCGTCGCCGGCGTGGAGCGGCGGTCCTCCCATGTGTACGGGCAGTGGTGGCTGCGGGGGATGCAGGGCGTACGCGGCTACCTCCCCGGGATCATCGGGACCGTCGGGCAGCGGGAGATGAAGCGGTTCGCGCCCAGGGTGCGGGGAATGCGGACGGGGCTGGTGGGCGCGGGCGGCGAGGCCGACGAGGCGGCCCGTGCTACGCACCGTAGTTGATCGACATGCGCAGCGTGTCCGCCCGTGTGAATCTGGTCGAGGCCCCGGCACGGGGCCGGATCCCCTCATCTCCCTACAGGAGTGAACCCACATGGGTACGAAGGACAAGACGCAGGACCAGTCCCAGCAGTGGCAGCAGCAGGCCAAGCAGAAGGCCCAGCAGGCCAAGGAGCAGGTCCAGCAGCGTGGCCGCCGGCGTGAGACGGAGCCGGAGGCGGAGCGGATGCGCCGTGAGGACGAGGACCGGCTCGACCGGGACTACGACGCCTAGGCGCTGCGCTCGGCTTCGGCCGTGAACGTGGGGGTGCCCTTCCCTTTTGGGGGAGGGCACCCTGCGTTGTCCGGGAGGGTTCGGGGGACGGGGGCGCTTGGGTTCGTCGTCGGGTGCGGGGTGGTGGGGGCTTGTCGCGCAGTTCCCCGCGCCCCTTGAAAGCAGCAGTGGCCCGCGCTCCTTGAAAGCAGCAGTGGCCTGCGCCCCTTGGAAAGCCCCGTGTCCACCACCGCGCTCACCCGTGCGCGCCGGAAGCAGCAGCCCCGCGCCCCTTGCACAACAGCACCCGCGCCCCTGCGAAGCGGCAGTGGGTCACCTCCGTGGGGGGAGTTTGGGGCGGGTGCGGTTCGGGACGGTGCTGTAGTCCGGTGGGGACGCCGGGGGGTGGGTGTCGAGGAGGTCCACGGCGAGGCGGACCGCGTCGTCGAGTTGGGCGTAGCGGCCCTCCGCCCAGTCCAGGGGGGTGCGGAGGATCTCCAGGTCGGGCAGGACGCCGCGGTTCTCGATGCTCCAGCCGTAGGCGTCGAACCAGGCCGCGTTCATGGGGACGGTGATGACGGTGCCGTCGCCGAGCTGGTGGCGGCCGGTCATGCCGACGACCCCGCCCCAGGTGCGCTGCCCCACCACCGGCCCGAGCTTGAGCAGTTTGAACGCGGCGGTGATCATGTCGCCGTCCGAGGAGGTCGCCTCGTCGGCGAGGGCGACGACCGGGCCGCGGGGGGCGTTCGAGGCGTACGACACCGGCTGGGCGTTGCGGGTGAGGTCCCAGCCGAGGATCGTGCGGGTCAGCTTCTCCACGACCAGTTCGCTGATGTGGCCGCCGGCGTTGCCGCGGACGTCCACGATGAGCGCGGGCCGGGACACCTCCATGCGCAGGTCGCGGTTGAACTGGGCCCAGCCGGAGCCGCCCATGTCGGGGATGTGGAGGTAGCCGCACCGGCCGCCGCTCAGCTCCCGCACCACCTCGCGCCGTTTGGCGACCCAGTCCTGGTAGCGCAGGGGGCGCTCGTCGATGAGGGGCACCACCGCCACGCGCCGTGCGCGCCCCGCGGTGCCCTCCGCCGGGGTGAACGTGAGCTCCACCGTCGTACCGCCCGCCCCCGCGAGGAGGGGATACGGGCCGTGCAGCGGGTCCACGGGGCGGCCGTCGACGTGGGTGAGCACCGCGCCCTCACGGATGCCGGTGCCCGCGAGCGGCGAGCGCGCCTTGGAGTCGGAGGAGTCGCCGGCCAGGATGCGCTTGACGGTCCAGCCGCCGTCGCGCCGTACGAGGTTGGCGCCCAGCAGGCCCTGGCGGCGCTGGTAGTGCGGTGGCCCCTCGTTGCGGCGGGCGGGGGTGACGTAGGCGTGCGAGGTGCCCAGTTCGCCGAGGACCTCGCGCAGCAGGTCGGCGAACTCGTCGGGGGAGGCGACCCGTTCGACGAGCGGGCGGTACTGGTCGAGCACCGCGTCCCAGTCGATGCCGCACATCCCCGGGTCCCAGAAGTAGGCGCGGATGAGCCGGCCCGCCTCCTCGTACGCCTGCCGCCACTCGGCGCCGGGGTCCACCTCGTGCAGGATGCGGCGCAGGTCGATCCAGACGGTGGTGTCGTGGTCGCCGGACTCGCTCGACGGCACGGCCCGCAGCTCGCCCTCGTCGACCACGACGAGCCGGGTGCCGTCGCCGCTGACCCCGAACCAGTCGAGGTGGCCGACGAGTTCGGACTTCTTGGCCTTGCTGACGGTGAAGTGCTCCAGGGTGGGCCGCCCGCTCATGTCGTCCGGGTTGGCGAAGGTCTCGCCGAGCGCGCCGGAGATCGGCCAGCGCAGCCAGACCAGTCCGCCACCCGCGACGGGGTGCAGTGAGGAGTACTTGGAGGCGGGCACGGGGAACGGGGTGACCCGGCTCTCCAGGCCCTCGACCTCGACGGTCACGGTCCCGTCGGCGCCGCCCTCGTCCTCCTCCACCGGGTCCAGTCCCCCGGCGGCCGGCCGGCCCTCCGGGGTCAGCGCGAACGGGGACGGGGTCGCGGAGGACAGGGGCACGAGGTACGGGCGGCAGCCGAGCGGGAAGGAGAGGTCGCCGGTGTGGACGTCGTACACCGGGTCGAAGCCGCGCCAGGAGAGGAAGGCGAGGTAGCGGCCGTCCCGGGTGAACACGGGGTTCTCGTCCTCGAAGCGGCCGTTGGTCACGTCGACGATCAGCCGCTCGCCCTGCCCCACGCCGGGGATGCGGGCCATCTTGATCTGCCGCAGGGACCTCCCGATGCCGGGGTGCGACCAGGTCAGCCAGGTCCCGTCGGGGGAGAAGGCGAGGTCGCGGACGGGCCCGTTGACGGAAGTGATCAGTTCGGTGACCTCGCCGCCCGAGTCCTCGGTCGCGTCGACGAGAAGCAGCCGTCCGTCGTGCGCGGCGATGGCGAGCCGCTCGCCGTCGGGGTCGGCGGCCATCTCCAGGACCCGGCCCAGGTCGCCCGAGGCCAGCCGGCGCGGCTCGCGGTCCCCGCTGGCGCGCGGGAGGTAGGCGATCTCGACGGCGTCCTCGCCCTCGGCGTCGGTGACGTACGCGACCTGTCCGCCCGAGCCGAGCATCTCGGGGAGCCGTACCCGTACGCCGGGCGTGTCGGTGATGGTCCGGGCGGGGCCGTCGCGGTGGGTGAGCCAGTACAGGCTGCCGCGGACCACGACGGCGCTCGCGCGCCCGGTCTCGTCGACCGAGAGGCCGTCGACGTGCTGGGCGGCCGGGATCTGGTAGCGGCGCCGGCCGGCCCGCTGGCCGCCCATCCGTACGTCGATCCGGCGGGGCTCGGAGCCGGCGGCGAGGTCGTCGACGATCCACAGGTCGCCGGCGCACTGGTACACCACGCGCGTGCCGTCGGTGGCGGCGTGGCGGGCGTAGAAGGCGTCGTGGTCGGTGTGCCGGCGCAGGTCGGAGCCGTCGTGGGCGCAGGAGTAGAGGTTGCCGACGCCCTCGTGGTCGGAGAGGAAGGCGATCCGGCCGCCGGCGAACAGGGGCGAGTGGAGGTGGCCGTCGAGGTCCTCCAGGAGGCGCTGTCCGTGCAGCCACAGGCGGCCCGTGGCGCCGCCCCGGTAGCGCTTCCAGCCGGCGGGTTCGTGCGGGGGAGTGCCGGTGAGCAGCAGGGTCCTGCGCTCGTCGTCGAGGTCGGCGACCTGGATGTCGGAGACGGGGCCCCAGGGCAGTTTGCTGCCGGGGGAGCCGTCGGTGGGGACCTTGTAGGCCCAGGTGAAGTAGGAGAAGGGTTCGCCGTGGGAGGCGACGGCGAGGATGTCGCCCTCGGGGGTCCAGCCGCACACCTGGGTGTCGGGGCTGCCCCAGTAGGTCAGCCGGCGTCCGGGGCCGCCGTCCACCGGTACCAGGTGGATCTCGGGGACGAGACTTCGCCAGCTCGTGTACGCGAGGTGGCGGCCGTCGGGGGAGAAGCGGGGGTGTCCGGTCTTCGTGCGGTCGACGGTGAGCCGCCAGGCACGGTCCGGGCCGTCCAGCCGGGTCAGCCAGAGGTCGTCCTCGGCCACGAAGCACAGGAGGTCACCGCTGAGATGGGGCAGGCGCAGATAGCTCACCTCCCCATGCTTTTCCGGCGAAACGGGCCGGGCAACTTCTCGGGGCGCGCGGTCCGCGCTTATGCGGCCTTCACGGACGTGAGTCAGCACACGTACGAAACGGTTTCGTTTCGTTGAGGCTCGGGGTATCTTCATGGGTGTACGTGCTGGACGTACGGGACCAGTGGGTCACGGAGCCGAAAGGTGAGCGGGATGACCGAGACCGCAACCGCGCGTCGCAGTCGGATCACACCCGAGCGCGAGGCCGAGCTGTACGGCGCCGTGCTCGATCTGCTCCGCGAGGTCGGCTACGACGCCCTGACCATGGACGCCGTCGCCGCCCGCACCCGCTCCAGCAAGGCCACGCTCTACCGCCAGTGGGGCGGCAAGGCCGAGCTGGTGGTCGAGGCCATCAAGCACAGCAAGCCGGGCCCGGCCGACGAGGTCGACACCGGCACGCTCCACGGCGACATGCACGCGCTGATGGCGCGCGAGGACGACAGCGCCCTGGAGCGCAACTCCGCGCTGATGCGCGGGGTGGCCATGGCGATCCACCACGACGGGCATCTGCGCGAGGTGTTCCGCAGCCAGCTGGTCGAACCCGAGATGGCCGCGTTCCGGCGCGTCCTGCAACGGGCCGTCGACCGGGGCGAGATCCCGGCGGACTGCCCGGCGCTGGAGTTCCTCATGCCCATGATGATCGGGGCCTTCGCCGCCCGGGCGCTGATCGACGACCAGCCGCCCACCCGGGCCTACCTCACCTCGTACGTGGACGGCGTGGTCCTCCCCGCCTTCGGCGCACCCACCCGCTGACCCTTCCCCACCGCCCCACCTGACGTCACCGCTCACGTCGTCGGGCCGATCAGCCCTGCCTCCCCCCTGTGGGTTGATCACCCCTGCCCTGAAAACCCCACGACTGACCGGGAGTACGCCTCCGTGGCCATGTTCCTCTATCGAATCGGCCGGTTCTCGTTCCGGCGGCGGCATGTCGTCGCCCTGCTCTGGATCGCCCTGCTGACGCTCGCGGGCGTCGGTGCCGCCTCCGCGCCCGCCGCGGGGTCCTCCTCCTTCTCGATCCCCGGCGTCGAGGCCCAGAAGGCCTTCGACCTGCTGGAACAGCGCTTCCCCGGCTCCAGTGCCGACGGTGCCACCGCGCGGGTCGTCTTCAAGGCGCCCGACGGGCAGAAGATGACCGACGCCGCGCAGAAGGCGACCGTCGAGAAGACCGTCAAGGAGCTGGGCGACGGCTCCGAGGTCGTCTCCGTCACCGACCCCTACACGACGCACGCCGTCAGCAAGGACGGCACGGTCGCGTACGCCTCCGTGAAGTACAAGGTCTCCTCCGTCGAGCTGAAGGACTCCTCCAAGGAAGCCCTCGAGACCACCGCCGACAAGGCCAGGGACGCCGGGCTGACCGTCGAGATGGGCGGCGACGCCCTCCAGGCCGAACCCGAGCAGGCCGCCACCGGTGAGATCATCGGCCTGGCCCTCGCCGCGGTCGTCCTCGTCGTCACCCTCGGCTCGCTCGTCGCCGCCGGACTGCCCCTGCTGACCGCGATCATCGGCGTCGGCATCGGCGTCTCCACCATCACCGCGCTCGCGAGCGCGCTGGACCTCGGCGACACCACCTCCACCCTGGCCCTGATGATCGGTCTCGCGGTCGGCATCGACTACGCGCTGTTCATCGTCTCCCGCTACCGCGCCGAACTCGCCGAGGGCCGCAGCCGCGAGGAGGCGGTCGGCCGCGCCACCGGCACCGCCGGTTCGGCCGTCGTCTTCGCCGGTCTCACCGTGGTCATCGCCCTCGCCGGCCTCTCCGTCGTCGGCGTCCCGATGCTGACCAAGATGGGGCTCGCGGCGGCCGGCACGGTCGTCGTCGCCGTCCTCATCGCCCTCACCATGATCCCGGCGCTGCTCGGCTACGCGGGCCGCAAGGTCAAGCCGGCCGGCGAGAAGGGCAAGCGGCTCGGACGCCGTACCGCCGAGGACACGGCAGGGGGCACGGTAGGGGACACGCGCGGTGACCTGCGCGGTGGCCTGCGCGGGGACACGGCCGGGGCCGCGAAGCCCAACATGGGCGCCCGCTGGGCCAGCTTCGTCGTCCGCCGTCCCGTCGCCGTGCTGCTGCTCGGCGTGGTGGGCCTCGGCGCGATCGCCCTGCCCGCCACCAGCCTGGAGCTGGGCCTGCCCGACGACGGCTCGCAGCCGACGTCCACCACCCAGCGCCGCGCCTACGACCTGCTCTCCGAGGGCTTCGGCCCCGGCTTCAACGGCCCCCTCATGGTCGTCGTGGACGCCAAGGGCAGCGACGACCCCCAGGGCGCGGCCACCGCGGTGAGCGACGAGGTCAAGGGGCTCAAGGACGTCGTCACCGTCACCCCCGCCACCTTCAACAAGGCCGGCGACACCGCGATGATCACGGTCGTCCCGGACTCCAAGCCGTCCTCGACCGGCACCGAGGACCTGGTGCACGCCATCCGCGCGGCCGGCACCGGGGTCACCGCCGACACCGACGCCAAGGTGCTGGTCACCGGCACCACGGCCATGAACATCGACTTCTCGCAGAAGCTGACGGACGCCCTGATCCCGTACCTGGCCCTGGTGGTGGGCCTGGCCTTCCTCCTGCTGATCGTGGTCTTCCGCTCGATCCTGGTCCCGCTGAAGGCCGCTCTCGGCTTCCTGCTCAGCGTGCTGGCCGCGCTCGGCGCCGTCGTCGCGGTCTTCCAGTGGGGCTGGCTGGCGGGCCTGATCGGCGTCGAGGAGACCGGTCCCATCATGTCGATGATGCCGATCTTCATGGTCGGCGTGGTCTTCGGCCTGGCCATGGACTACGAGGTGTTCCTCGTGACCCGGATGCGCGAGGCGTACGTCCACGGCGAGAGCCCCGGCCAGGCCGTGGTGACCGGGTTCAGGTACAGCGCCCGGGTGGTCGTCGCCGCCGCCGTGATCATGATGGCCGTCTTCGCCGGCTTCATCGGCTCCGGCGAGTCGATGATCAAGATGATCGGCTTCGGCCTCGCGATCGCCGTCTTCTTCGACGCGTTCGTCGTCCGCATGGCGATCGTCCCCGCCGTCCTCGCCCTGCTCGGCAAGAGGGCCTGGTGGCTGCCGAAGTGGCTGGACCGCGCCCTGCCCGACGTGGATGTCGAGGGCGAGGGACTGCGCACCCCCGCCGACGCCAGGGACACCGATCCCGACGACGACAGGGAGCTCGTACGGGCGTGATCCGACCGCTCGTGTGAAGACCGCCGGTGAGGGTTCCGTGGGGACGGGGCGCCCTCACCGGCTTTTTGTTCGTCTCGCCCGTTGTGACCCACTTTCGGGTGACGGCGGATCGCCGCGACCGCCCGGAGGGTAGATCTGACAACGACTCAGAGCGTTCAGTACATAGATGGACAGAGAAGGTTACTGTCACTGAAATATGGATGATTCGTAACGTCAGGCGCCAATCGGATGCTTGCGGGACGTGTGGTGGTCAAGTGTGGGTTCTGCGGCCGATGCGGTCGTAACTCGCACAAAACTAGGAGACCTTGTGTCCGCTTCCGTTGTTTCCGCCCGCAGCCTGGCTGCCGCCACGCTCGCCGCCGCCGCCGTGGTCGGCGCCGTGGCGCTCCCGGCGTCCGCCGCCGGCTACCCCCGTGCCGAGCGGCCCAGGGTGGAGATCAGCGCCGTCCAGTACGACGCACCGGGTCGTGACGACCGCTCCAACCGCTCCCTCAACAAGGAGTGGGTCGAGCTCACCAACACCACCCGCCACACGGTCAACCTGGACGGATGGACCCTGTCGAACCGGGACGGCGACACCTACACCTTCGACAACTACCGCCTGGCCCCCCGCGCCACCGTCCGGATTCACACCGGTGAGGGCCGCGACACCCGCACCGACCTGTACCAGGACCGCCGCCGCGAGGTGCTGGACGACCGCAGCGACACGGTCACCCTGCGCAACGACCGCGACCGCTTCGTCGACGACGAGTCCTGGGGCGGCCGCCGCCACCACGGCTGGGGCCACCACCACGGCTGGGGCCACCGCCACGGCGACGAGCGTGGCGACCGCGGCGACTACCGTCACCACGGCGACTACCGCGGGGACCGCGGCGACGAGCGCCGCGACCACGGCGACTACCGCGGCGACCGCCACTGATCCACCCGCACCGGCGGCGCGCCCGACCCCCTCTGCCGGGGGCGGGCGCGCCGTCGTCTGTCGTCGAGCCGTCCCACGCCGTGACCGGCGGTATGGCATCATCCCGGCTCGGGCGCTCACGCCAGGGGAGTCCCTGGCCTCGTCGAACAAGCGCCGGGGGAGACCATGACCGCCACGGAACCCGACCGGTTCGGCGCCGGATGAGCGCGCGCGTGCGGATACACCAGGTCCGGCAGGCCGGCGGCGCCGGGCTGCGGGTGATCCGGGCCGAGCCCGCCCCCGTACGGCTGGCCCTGCGGGACGACCGGCACTGGCTGTCGCTGTACGCCGACCGGGAGGGCGCGGGCCGGCTCGTCGAACTGTGGGCGCTGGCCGCGCGGTCCGCGCACTCGCTGGTCCACCTGCCGATCCGGGCCAACCCGGCGCCGGAGGGCGTCGTCGGCGAGGGCGAACCGGTCGCGCTGGACCTGGTGCTGCTCCACCACAGCCTGCAGTTCCCCACCGCGTCCTGGAAGGACGTACGGGGGCGGCTGGGCGCCGGGAAGCCGCAGACCGTGTCCACCCCCGAGGGGGACCTCCCGGACGGGACGGACGTCGACCACGAACGGTGGCGGCACCAGGAGTACCGCGACCACCTCGACTTCCACGTCGCGGCGCACACCCTCTTCGTCGTGGGCAGCGCCACCGCCTTCCGGGAGCAGGGCGCGGCCCTGCGCGGCCTCGTCGACGAGGCTCCGTCCCACGCCCACCGCCACCCCGGCGCCTCCCACCACTGCGTCGAACTGGTCCCCGGCCCCTGGCCGCACACGAGGACCCGCCGTCACGTGCCGGGCCCTCTGCACATCCAGTACGTCGACGGGTGGCGCGTGTAGGGGAAGCCCTCCCGGAGGAGGCGTCAGGCGAGGATCGCGGTCGCCTCGATCTCCACCAGGTGCTCGGGGATGTGGAGGGCCGCGACGCCCAGCAGGGTGACCGGCGGGGTCGCGGTGACGCCGAGGCGGCCGGCCGCGCGGGTGACGCCCGCCATGAACGCCGGCATCTTCTCCGGGGTCCAGTCGACGACGTGGACGGTCAGCCGGGTGACGTCGTCGAAGCCGGCGCCCGCCCCGGCGAGAGCGGCGCCGACGTTGACGTAGCACTGCTCGACCTGGGCGGCGAGATCGCCCTCGCCGACCGTGGCGCCCTCGGCGTCCCAGGCGACCTGCCCGGCGACGGAGACGAGCCGGGAGCCGGTCCCGACGGATACCTGGCTGTAGGCGTCGGTCCGCGGCAGTCCGGACGGATTCACGAGTGTGACGGGCATGGGTGCCTGCCTTCCCTGGGAGCGGTCGTGCTCTCTTGTGGTTACTGGGAAACCGTAGGAGAGTGAGCGCTGACATGGAAGAACGCACTTTTCGGTGACTGGGGAACCTGATGGTGACCAAGCAGTACACAGGCACGCCCGACGAACAGGCGGACCTCAGAAGGGCCGACTCGCTCGGCCGGGAGATCTTCTCGGACGTGGCCAACAAGTGGGCGCTGCTGATCATCGAGGCGCTCGGGGACCGCACCCTGCGGTTCAGCGGCCTGCGCGACGAGGTCGAGGGCGTCAGCCACAAAATGCTCACCCAGAACCTGCGCATGCTGGAGCGCAACGGCCTGGTCGTGCGGACCGTGCACCCGACCGTGCCGCCGCGCGTCGAGTACACCCTGACCGAGGCGGGACAGGGACTGCGGGCCACGGTCGACGGGATGTGCGCGTGGACCCACCGCTGGTTCGGGCACATCGAGGACTCCCGCCGCAGCTTCGACGGCTGAGCACGCGGCGGGGAACTCCGTCGCGTGGCCCCTGCGGCGACCGCTAGCGTGCCGTGCATGACGACCACCACCGCTGCCCACCCCCGTTTCGCCGAGGCCCTCGCCGAGCTGGGGCTCGACGATCTGAACGCCCGGGTGCGGCGCTTTCCGGAGGCGATCCGCACCGCCGCCGAGGCCGCCGCAGCGATCGGGTGCGAGCTGAGCCAGATCTGCAAGTCGCTGATCTTCGCGGCGGACGGCGTGCCGGTGCTGGTGCTGATGGACGGCGCGTCCCGGGTCGACGTGGAGCGGGTGCGCGCGGAACTCGGCGCCGGAGAGGTGACCAGGGCCGACGCGGGCGTCGTACGGGAGACCACCGGGTACGCGATCGGCGGTGTGCCGCCCTTCGGGCACCGCACCCGCACCCGGGTCCTCGCCGACCGTGGTCTCCTCGCGCACGACGTCGTGTGGGCCGCCGCCGGCACCCCGTACACCGTGTTCCCCATGGCCCCGGACACCCTCGTCGCCCATGCGGCCGCCACTGTCGTGGACGTGCGTGAGCGCACCGGGTGACGCCACGGCCTGATGCTGTACGCCGGTTGACCGCCACGGCGGTGGCCCGCGGTGCCGACGCGGGGACCCTGTGCGCGTTGCGCCACGCGCGCGTGCGCGCGTGGCCCTCCGCAGGGCCGCTGCTGCCGGGCCGAGCCCGCTGGGTGCGGGCGCCCGTGGGGAGGAGCACCCTGGAAGCAGGACTTCCGGAGGTGACCGACATGATGCACACCGCTGTGGGATGGCACGTCGAGCTGGAGTTCAAGGAGGACGACCAGCACACGAGCGCCGCCGCTCTGGTCCGGCTGCCGGACGGGACCGAGGTACGGTCCCGCGGGCACGCCAGCCGCCACCGGGTCGACAGCAACCAGCCCCGGGTCGGTGAGGAGATCGCGGGCGCCCGCGCCCTCAACGAACTCGCCATGCAGCTGCTGACGAAGGCGCACGAGGAGATCGACGAGGCCTCGGGGCGGACGTCCCACTCGATCAACATCTGAGGCCGTCGGGCGTCGGGCGGTGGGGCCCGCCGGAACGGGTCCGGTGCCGGGGGCTCGTCAGGCCGCGGCGACCGCCGTCCTGACCGCCCGCAGCAGCGCCTGGGCCCGCGGGTCGGCCGTCACGCCGGTGCGCAGGCCGTTGGTGACGTAGCCGAGGGCGATGCCCGTCTCGGGGTCCGCGAGGCCGAGTGCGCCGCCGCGGCCGGGGTGGCCGAAGGAGGTCGGGGAGAGCAGCGGGGACGCGCCGCCGTGCAGCATGTAGCCGAGGCCGAACCGGGTGGTGACCACCAGCACCCGGTCCGGTCCGGCGGACTGCTCGGTGCGCGCCAGGGCGGCCGTCTCGGGGGCGAAGAGCCGCACGCCGCCGTCGACTTCGCCGATGAGGGAGGCGTAGAGGCGGGCCAGGCCGTCGGCGGTGGCGATGCCGTTGGAGGCGGGCAGGGCGGCCGCGCGGTAGGCGGGGTCGTTCTCGTCGGGCAGCGGGGTGATCGCGGCGAAGGCGCGGCGGGTGAGGGAGGCGGGGTCGGCGTAGGCGTCGGCGACGGACCGTTTGGGCCGGGTCCGCAGCCCGCCGGCCGGTACGGGCGCGTCGACCGGCCCGACGCGCCCCACGCGCGCGTGGAGCGACTGCGGCAGCCCCAGCCACAGCTCGGCCCCGAGCGGTCCGGCGATCTCGTCGGCGATCCACTCGCCGATCGGCCGCCCGGTGACCCGCCGCACCAGCTCGCCGGTGAGCCAGCTGTACGTCTGGGCGTGGTACCCGTGGTCGCCGCCCGGTTCCCAGAGGGGTGCCTGCGCGGCGACCGCCGCCGCGCCCAGGTCGGGGTCGGCGGCCTCGGCGGGCGTCAGCGGCCGGTCGAGGACGGGCACGCCCGCGCGGTGCGCGAGCAGGTGGCGCACCAGGGTGTGTTCCTTGCCGGCCGCCTTGTACTGCGGCCAGTACGTCGCCACGGGCGCGTCCAGGTCCAGGTGTCCGCGCTGGTGCAGCAGCAGGAGTACGGCGGCGGCGACGCCCTTGGTCGCGGAGCGCACGATCTGCGCGGTGCCGTGCTCCCAGGGAGCCGTGCCGTCCACGTCCCGCGTGCCGCCCCACAGGTCGACGACCTTGCGCCCGTCGCGGTAGACGGCGACGGCGGCACCGCGCTCCCCGAGGGTGGCGAAGTTCCGTGCGAACGCCTCCCGGACCGGCTCGAACCCCTCGGCCACCGCACCGTTCACGTCCACGCCCGCACTTCCTTCTCGTCCCGCCCGGCCGGCTCGCCCGGCCCGCTCGGATCACCTTCGGCCTTGCGGTCAACAGGTGCGGCGGGCCTGCGATTCCTGCGTCTCGTCAGCCGAGAATGATCGTTACGTCGATGTTGCCGCGGGTGGCGTTGGAGTACGGGCAGACCTGGTGGGCCGCGTCGACCAGTTTCTCGGCGAGGCCCTGGTCGAGGACGGGCAGCGAGACGCTGAGGGCGACCGCGAGGCCGTAGCCCTTGGTCTTGTTGGGCCCGATGCCGACCTTGGCGGCGACGGTGGAGCCGGTCAGGTCGAAGCCCGCGCGGTTGCCGACGAGGATCAGCGCGTTGTGGAAGCAGGAGCTGTAGCCGGCCGCGAAGAGCTGTTCCGGGTTGGTGCCGTTGCCGTCGCCGCCGAGCTGCGGCGGCATCGCCACCTTCAGCTCGATCTGGCCGTCCTGGCTGGTCACATACCCGTCGCGGCCTCCGTGCGCGGTCGCCTCGGCGACGTACATGATCTTCGTCGGACGGGTGTCGACGGTGTCGACGGCGTCACCTTCGCTCACAGCGGGACCCTCCCCCTGAAATTTTCCCCGATTACATCGTGCACAAGGTACCGGCCGGTAGGTCTGTGGGTGCGGCAGGGGGTGGTAACCGCGGGTAACGCCAGCTCGTGCGGGCCGTCGCGGGCCTAGCGCGCGCGGCCCGCCGCGCCGTGGGCGCGTTCCGCGAGGCCCCAGAGCTCCTCGCGCAGACGGGCGACCTCGGCCTGCTCCAGGCCGGTCGCGGTCATCAGGGCGCCGGGGACCCGGGCCGCCCGGCCCCGCAGCTCCTCGCCGCGGCCCGTGCAGGCGACGAGGACCGTGCGTTCGTCGCGCCCGGAGCGCTCCCGGCGCACCAGGCCGGCCGCCTCCAGGCGCTTGAGCAGCGGCGACATCGTGCCGTAGTCGAGCCGCAGGGCCGACGCCAGCTCCTTGACGGTGGTCTCGCCGCGCTCCCAGAGGGCCAGCAGGACCAGGTACTGCGGGTAGGTGAGCCCCAGCTCGTCCAGGACGGGCCGGTAGGCGGAGGTCACCGCGCGCTGGGCCGCGTACAGCGCGAAGCACAACTGCTCGTCGAGCAGCGGCGTACGCTCGGCCGTCCGGTTCTCGTCGGTCACGTGCCCATTCGTCACGCACCCATTGTGACCGAGCGCGGGTCGAACCCGAAGGGCAGCTCCAGTCGATGCGCGTTCATCAGGGACTCGTCGGCGAGGAGTTCGCCCGTGCGGCCGTCCGCGGCGATCACGCCCTCGCTCAGGATCAGCGCCCGCGGGCACAGTTCCAGGGCGTACGGCAGGTCGTGCGTGACCATCAGGACGGTCACGTCCAGGGAGCGCAGGATGTCGGCGAGCTCACGGCGCGAGGCGGGGTCGAGGTTGGAGGACGGCTCGTCCAGGACGAGGATCTCCGGCTCCATCGCGAGGACGGTGGCGACGGCGACCCGGCGGCGCTGGCCGAACGACAGATGGTGCGGCGGGCGGTCCTTGAACTCCGTCATGCCGACCCGTGCGAGCGCACGGTCCACGCGCTCCTCCAGTTCCGCGCCCTTCAGTCCGGCCGCGGCCGGACCGAACGCCACGTCCTCGCGGACCGTCGGCATGAACAGCTGGTCGTCCGGGTCCTGGAAGACCAGGCCGACCTTGCGGCGGATCTCCGCCATGTGCCGTGTGCCGACGGGCAGTCCGGCGACCGTCACCGTGCCCGCCCCGCCGGTCAGGATGCCGTTGAGGTGCAGGACGAGGGTGGTCTTGCCGGCGCCGTTCGGCCCGAGCAGCGCGACCCGCTCCCCGCGCGCGACGCTGAAGTCCACGCCGAACAGGGCCTGATGGCCGTCGGGGTAGGCGAAGGCGAGGCCGGAGACCTCCAGGGAAGCAGTCACAGCGTCCATCCCACCACGCAGACGACCAGGGCGGCGACCGGCAGGGCGAAGGCGTACGACCACTGCGCCCGGGACGCCGTCACCTCGTCGATCACGGGCATCGAACCGGCGTAGCCGCGGCTGACCATCGCCAGGTGCACCCTCTCGCCGCGTTCGTAGGAGCGGATGAACAGCGCGCCCGCCGACTTGGCGAGCACGCCCCAGTGCCGCACGCCGCGCGCCTCGAAGCCGCGTGACTCGCGCGCGATCCGCATCCGCCGCATCTCGTCGGTGATGACATCGCCGTAACGGATCATGAAGGAAGCGATCTGCACGAGCAGCGGGGGCAGCTTCAGGCGCTGCAGGCCCAGGAGCAGCTCCCGCAGCTCCGTGGTGGCCGCCAGGAGGACGGAGGCGGCGACTCCCAGGGTGCCCTTGGCGAGGACGTTCCAGGCGCCCCAGAGGCCGTTCACGCTGAGCGACAGCCCGAGGACGTCCACCCGCTCGCCCTCCGCCACGAACGGCATCAGCACCGCGAACGCGACGAACGGCACCTCGATCAGCAGACGTTTGAGCAGGAAGCCGGCGGGCACGCGCGCGTGCCGGGCGACCAGCGCGAGCAGCACGGCGTACAGGCCGAACGCCCACATCGCCTCCCGGGGGGTCGACACGACGACGACCACGAACGCGAAGACGGCGGCGAGCTTGGTGTGCGGCGGCAGGGTGTGCACGGGCGAGTGGCCGTGCCGGTAGAGCCGGTGCGCGTGTCCCGCTCCCATGCCGTCAGACGTTCTCTACGGCGGTGGGGGCGGCGTCCGCGCCACGGCGCCGGCGCACCGCCCAGAACACCGCGCTGCCCGCGACGACGGTCACGCCGACGCCGATCACGCCCGCGAGACCGCCGGACAGCCGGGCGTTCGTGACGTCCTTGACGCCGTAGCCGGCGAGCGGGGAGTCCGCGTTCGCGTGGTCCTCGGCCGTGCGGTCGATGCCGTGGTCGGCGGCGACCTTCTCCAGGCCGTCGGGGTTCGCGGAGGCGTAGAAACTGACGAAGCCCGCGAGGACCAGGGAGGTGACCAGGCCGGTCACCCACAGCGTGCGCCGTGAGGTGCGCGCCGCGACGGGCGCCGGGTGCGCGGGCACGTCGACCAGCTCGCCGTCGACGCGCAGCTTGAGCCTCTGGTGCAGCCCGCGCGCGCCGTACACGAGGTCCGGCCGTACGGCGATCACGGCGCCGACCGTCAGCGCGGTGATGGTGGCCTCGCCGAGCCCGATCAGCACATGGACGCCGACCATCGCGGTGGCGACCTTGCCGATCGCCACGTCGGTGGTGCCGCCGATCGCGTACAGCAGCGTGAAGACCACGGCGGCGGCGGGCACGGACAGCAGGGCGGCGGCGAAGGAGGCGACCGTGACGGAGCGGCGGGTGCGCGGCAGCACCTTCACCAGGCCGCGGAAGACGGCGTACGCCACGACCGTCGTCACGACCGCCATGTCGGTGATGTTCACGCCGAGCGCGGTCAGCCCGCCGTCGGCGAAGAGGATGCCCTGCATCAGCAGCACCACGGACACGCACAGGACCCCGGTGAAGGGGCCCACGAGTATCGCGGCCAGCGCGCCGCCCAGCAGGTGGCCGCTGGTGCCCGCCGCGACGGGGAAGTTCAGCATCTGCACGGCGAAGATGAACGCCGCGACCAGCCCGGCCAGCGGGGCCGTCCGCTCGTCGAGCTCACGGCGCGCGCCGCGCAGGCTCGCGGCGATGGCGCCGGCGGCGACGACTCCGGTCACCGCGGAGGTCGGGGCGTTGATGAATCCGTCGGGTACGTGCACCTGTCGATGATAGAGGCTTAATGCGAACGGTTCGCAAGAGCGAGGCGCTTGTCCGTCGTGACGCTTTCTCCGTCGTATCGCACAGGTGAGATAAATCTTCCCTAAGGGGCGCATTAGGGAAAATATGCGACATTGGAGGGGGAGCTGGCCACCGGATTCCCCCCTGGGTCACGCAGCGTGAGAGGGTCGGCCGATGTCCGTAGTCGAGCAGTACGCGCGAGCCCACATCGTCACGGACGCCGACCTCGTCGAGGAGGAACGCGACGCCGTCCCTGTCGTCCTGCGCTACGACCCCGAGGACGATCCGCGGTCCGTGCGGGTGGGGCTGCCCGACCGGCACGAGTGGACGTTCTCACGGACCCTGCTGGAGCAGGGGCTGCGGGCGCCGGCCGGGACGGGCGAGGTCCGGGTGTGGCCGCTGGGGCGGGTGCAGGCGGTGGTCGAGTTCCACTCCTCGCAGGGCGTCTCGGTGGTGCAGTTCGACTCCCAGGCACTGCTGAGGTTCCTGCGGCGGACCTACACGGCGACGGCGGGGGAGCCGGTGGCGCGGTGACGGGCGCGCTCAGCCGCCCGTCCTCAGCAGCGCCGCCACGATCGGGCCCGCCGTGTCCCCTCCGTGGCCGCCGGCCTGCACCACGCCCGCTGCCGCCAGGTCGCCCCTGTAGGCCGTGAACCAGCCGTTCGGCTTCGACTGGCCGTCGACCTCCGCCGAGCCGGTCTTCGCGCCGTAGTCCGGGCCGAGGCCCCTCATCGCCTCGGCGGCGGTGCCGTAGGCCGCGGTGTAGCTCATCAGCTCGCGCAGCTGGGACAGCGTGGACGCGGACATCGTGCGGGAGGCCGTGGCGAGCGTGCGGTGGTCGACCGACGGGGAGACCAGGTACGGCTGGTGGAAGGTGCCCGACTTCACCGTCGCCGACACCGACGCCATGTTCAGCGGGTTCATCCGCACCCCGCCCTGGCCGATCAGGGAGGCCGCCATCTGCGCCGCCGACTGCACCGGTACCGAGCCGTCGAACGACGGGACGCCGATGGCCCAGTTGTTCATCGACAGGCCGAACACCTGCTGCGCCTGCCGCGTCAGGCTGTCGTTGTCGAGCTCACCCGCCTGGCTGATGAAGGCCGTGTTGCAGGAGCGCGCGAAGCTCGCCTTGAAGGTGCCGCCCTTGATCTGGAAGTCGTCGTCGTTGTGGAACTTCCAGCCGCCGTAGGTGAACGTCTTCGGACACGGGTGCACCTTGTCCGCCGACGCCAGCTTCTTCTCGATGAGCAGCGACGACGTGACGACCTTCATGGTGGAGCCGGGCGCGAGGGAGCCGTTGAACGCGGTGTTGAAGCCGTGGCCGGTGTTCGCCACCGCGAGGATCTCGCCGGTGGACGGGCGCAGGACGACGACCGACGCGCGCGCGGTCTTCGCGACCTGCTGCTCGGCGGCGGCCTGGAGGGTCGGACTGAGGGTCGTCCGCACGGTGCCCGGCGTGCCCTTGCTGAACTCAAGGAGCGTCTTGTCGGAGGCCTTCTTCGCCTTCGACGCCTTGCCGCGCACCACCCGCAGCTCCACGCCCGCCGTGCCGCCCGCCTTCTTGCCGTACTTCTCGCGCAGCCCGTCCAGCACCGTGCCCAGGGACGGGTAGCGGGCCGTCGTGATCTCGCCGCCGTCCCGGTCGAGCGCCCTGACCGGGGGGGTGCCCGCCTCGCCGGTCACCAGGGTGTCCCCGTCGAGGAGGTCGGGGTGGACGACGGAGGCGTGCCAGGCGACGGTCGCCCGGCCGTCCTTCGCCCGGCGGACGACGGTCAGCGCGCTGTCGTACGAGAGCGGCTTGGTGATCTTCTCGTAGGTCACCGTGCCCTTCACCTTGAAGGCGACCTTGTCGCCCGTGCGGCGGCCGGCGGTGAGGGTGACGTCCGAGACGCGAGCGTCCTTGGTGTAGTCGGTGAGCAGGGCGGCGGCGGCCGCGGAGTCGTCGGTGGCGGCCGCCGCCTTCGCGACCGCACCCTGCTGCCAGGCCGTGAGGAACGTGCGCGCCGCGGTGGTCACCTCGGTCTGCGACAGCGGCCCGGTCTTGACGACCGGCTTCAGCCGGGCCCCCGCGGCGGAATCGGCCGCGGCCCCGCCGCCGTAGAGGGCGTAGACGCCGATCCCGGCCCCGCCGAGGACGACGGCGACCATGCCGCCGACGACGGCGGGCCGCCGCTTGCCGCGCCGCTCGTCGACGCGTCTTCTCTTGCCCACAGCCTGTGATCCTCCGGATCCCCAGGGGGCTCCCCTTGCCCCAGTGCCCTCGTTGCCCTCACTCACCCCAACGACGGCAACCACCCTAGAGTCCCGTGCTGCGGGGGTGACGTCACGTGTGACGTCAACCACCCACCTGTTACCGACCTGAACCAGTGGGTTCGGCCCGCCGTCACCCGGCGCGCAGCACCTGCGCGACGAGCGGGCCGGACGCGTCCACGCCGTGGCCGCCGTCCTGGACGAGGGCCGCGGCGGCGACGTCGCCGCGGTAACCGGTGAACCAGCTGTCGGACCTGGCCTGGCCGTCGACCTCCGCGGAGCCGGTCTTCGCGCCGTAGTCGGGGCCGAGCCCGGACATCACCCCGGCGGCGGTGCCGCTGGTCGCGGTGCGGTTCATCATGGCGCGCAGTTGCGCCACGGTGCTCGCCGACAGCCCACGCGCGCGTGCGAGTGCACGGTCGTCGAGGCTCTGCGGCACGATCACCGGCTGCCGGAAGGAGCCCGTCATCGCGGTCGCCGTCACCGAGGCCAGGTTCAGCGGGTTGATCTGGACCTGGCCCTGCCCGATCAGGTTGGCCGCGGTGTCCGGGCCGCCGGAGGCCGGGACCGAGCCGTCGAAGGACGGGATGCCGGTCTTCCAGTCGAGGCCGATCCCGAAGCGGTTCTTCGCCTCGTCGGTGAGGGAGTCGACCTTGACCTCGTCGGCGAACTTCACGAAGGCCGTGTTGCAGGAGCGGGCGAAGCTCGCGGAGAGGGTGGCGTTCTCGTCGGCGGGCATGTTCTTGATGTTGTGGAAGGTCTGGCTCTGCCACACGGCTTCGGCGGGACAGGGCGCGGGCCCGTTCGCCGTGGTGATCCCGTTGTCGATGAGGGTGGCGGCGCTGACGATCTTCCATGTGGAGCCCGGGGCGACCTGGCCGAGGAATGCGGCGTTCCAGCCGTCGGTGCGGTTGTTCGCGACCGCCAGCACCTCGCCGGTGCTCGGCTTGACGGCGACCACCGAGGACTGCGGGTACTTCCTGACGGCCTTCTCGGCCGCCGCCTGCACGCGCGCGCTGAGCGTGGTGGGCAGCTTGCCCGGCGTGCCCTTCGCCAGGGCCAGCAGCGGGGTGTCGGCGGTGTCCGGGGCGGCGTGCCGGATCGCCAGCTCGACGCCCGGGGTGCCGCCCGCCTTGGCGCCGTACTTGGCGCGCAGTTCGTCGAGGATCGGGCCGAGCGAAGGGTACGTCTCCTTGGTGAGCACCGTGCCGCCGCGGTCGACGGCCTCGATCGGCGGGGCGGAGGCGTCGCCGGTGACCAGCGTGTCGTCCATGTCCTTCAGCTGCGGGTGGACGACCGAGGGCTGCCAGTCCACCAGCGCCTTGCCGGTGGTGACCCCGCGCACGACGGTCAGCTCGCTCTTGTAGGCGAGCGGTTTGCTCCTGCCCTCGTAGGACACGGTCGCCCGCACGCTGAACGGCACGGTGTCCCCGCTGGCGGCGCCCGGAGTGATCTTCACACCGCCGATGTGGGCGGTCCCGCCGTACGCGGTCAGCAGCGGCTCGGCCTTCTCCGCGTTGTTGGTGAGCGCGGCCGCGGCCGTCGCCTCGCCCTTCTCCCAGGCGGCGAAGAACTTCGTGCTGGTGTCCTTCACCTCGCCGCTGCTGGGCGGCCCGGTCCTCACGGGCGCGGGCCCGCCGCCCCCCGCGCCCCCGCTCAGCGCGTTCACGATGTTGAAGGCCCCGTACCCGGCCCCGCCCACCATCACGACGAACACCGAGCCCACTATGGCCGCCTTCGCCCCCTTGCGCATGTGCGAACCCTCCCCGTCGACACCCTCCCGGGCGTTTTCTGAACGCGTTCAGAAACCTCTGTCTTGGCTCACGGTAAGCCGAAAGGGAGGCGCGTGGGGCGGTAGTTTCCGCAATCGTTAGCGGGGGTGCTCAATCATGTATGTGAACGTCGGCTACACCCACGTATCGATCCACATCCGCGACCGCCACTGGTCGATCGGGATCGACGTGCCCGTGAACAGGGGCCAGAAGTAGATGAAGTTCCAGGCGATCAGGAGGACCAGGACGCCCGCGCCGGTCGCACCCGCCACCCGGCGGGTGTCCGTGGAGTTCGGCGGGCCGATGATCGCGCCGAGCATCATCGCCACCGCGAGGCACAGGAAGGGGAGGAAGACGACGGCGTAGAAGAGGAAGATCGTGCGCTCCTGGTACATGAACCAGGGCAGGTAGCCGGCCGCGATGCCGCAGGCGATCGCGCCCGCGCGCCAGTCGCGGCGGAAGAGCCAGCGCCACAGGACGTAGAGCACCGCGAAGCAGGCGGCCCACCACAGCAGCGGGGTGCCGATCGCGAGGACCTCACGGGCGCACTTCTCGCCCGCGTCGGCGGGGCAGCCGTCCGTGCCGGGGGACGGGGACTCGTAGAAGTAGGAGACCGGGCGGCCCAGCACCAGCCAGCTCCACGGGTTCGACTGGTAGTTGTGCGGCGAGGTGAGGTGGGTGTGGAACTCGTACACCTCGTGCTCGTAGTGCCACAGGCTGCGCCACCAGTCCGGGAACAGCCACGTCCAGCCGCCGCCCTTGCCGTCGGTGGCCGCCCAGTTGCGGTAGTAGCCGCCCGAGCCGTCGGTCGGTGAGAGGATCCAGCCCGTCCAGGACACCAGGTAGGTGACCAGGGCGACCGGGACCGTCGCGAGGAAGGTCAGGCCCGTGTCGTGCCGCAGGACCGCCCGGTAGGGGTGGCGGGCGCCGGCCACCCGGCGCGAGCCCACGTCCCAGAGCAGGGTCATCAGCAGGAACGCGGCCATGATGTACAGCGCGTTCCACTTGGTGCCGATCGCCAGGCCGAACATCAGACCCGCCGCCCAGCGCCAGGGGCGCGGCCCGAGGCGCGCGGTCTCCGCGATGTGCGCGTCCGGGCGGACCCGGCCGTCCGCGTCCGGCGGCAGGGCCGCGGCGAGCCGCGCCCGGGCCCGGTCGCGGTCGATCACCAGACAGCCGAACGCCGCCAGCACGAAGAACATCAGCACCCCGTCGAGCAGCGAGGTGCGGCTCATCACGAAGGCCAGCCCGTCCACCGCCATCAGCGCGCCCGCGAGACACCCGAGGAAGGTGGAGCGGAAGATGCGACGGCCGATCCGGCACAGCAGCAGCACGGACAGCGTGCCCAGCAGCGCCGTCATGAAGCGCCAGCCGAACGGATCGAAGCCGAAGACCAGCTCGCCCAGCCCGATGACGTACTTGCCGACCGGCGGATGCACGACGTACGCCGCGTCGGTGGGGACCGCGACATGACCGCCCGAGGAGAGGATGAGGTCGTTGGCGTTCTTGTCCCAGTTGACCTCGAACCCGCGGTGGACGAGCGCCCACGCGTCCTTGGCGTAGTACGTCTCGTCGAATATCACCTTCTTCGGGTTGCCCAGGTTCCAGAACCGCATGACGCCCGCCACCAGCGTGACCAGCAGCGGACCGCCCCAGCCCGACCAGCGCGCGACCCGGTCCGCCCACACCGGCGGCAGCCCCAGCGTCTGCCACAGCCGGGGGCCGGGCCGCGTGTACGGCGGCACCAGCCGCGCCCGGACGTCGGCGGCGGGCTCGGCCGCGTACCCGAAACGGCGCAGCCGCTCCCGCCACGACGACGGCCGCCGGTCGTGCGGGTCGTCGTGCGCGGTCGCTGCGGGCCGGTGGTCAGTGGAGCCCGTGGAGTCCGTGGAGGACGCGGTACTGGTCACCGCGCCATCGTAGGGAACAGGGCTGTGTGAGTCCCGTGCATGGGTCCAGTCGGCCGGTCATGCCGGGCGTCACCCGGGGCACACGGCGCCTGCGAGGATGGGGAGCGTGACAGACACGCCCGCTCTCGCGCCCGGAACCCTCGTCCTCGCCGGCACCCCCATCGGTGACGTCTCCGACGCCCCGCCGCGGCTCGCCGAGGAACTGGCCGGCGCCGATGTCGTCGCCGCCGAGGACACCCGCAGGCTGCGCCGGCTGACCCAGGCCCTGGGGGTGACGCCCAAGGGGCGGATCGTGTCGTACTTCGAGGGCAACGAGTCGGCCCGTACGCCCGAGCTGGTGGAGGACCTCCTGGGCGGCGCGCGCGTGCTGCTCGTCACCGACGCGGGCATGCCGTCGGTCTCCGACCCGGGCTACCGGCTGGTCGCCGCGGCCGTCGAGCGGGACATCCGGGTCACCGCCGTGCCCGGCCCGTCCGCCGTGCTCACCGCGCTCGCCCTGTCCGGGCTGCCCGTCGACCGGTTCTGCTTCGAGGGGTTCCTGCCCCGCAAGGCGGGGGAGCGGCTGTCGCGGCTGCGGGAGGTCGCCGAGGAGCGCCGCACCCTCGTCTACTTCGAGGCCCCGCACCGCCTCGACGACACCCTCGCGGCGATGGCCGAGGTGTTCGGCGCGGACCGGCGGGCCGCGGTCTGCCGTGAGCTGACCAAGACGTACGAGGAGGTCAGGCGCGGTCCGCTGGACGAACTCGCGGAGTGGGCGGCCGAGGGGGTGCGCGGGGAGATCACCGTCGTCGTCTCCGGCGCGCCCGAGCGCGGCCCCGAGGAGCTCGACGCGGCGGAGCTGGTGCGGCGGGTGCGGGTGCGCGAGGAGGCCGGAGAGCGCCGCAAGGAGGCGATCGTGGCGGTCGCGGCCGAGGCGGGACTGCCCAAGCGCGAGGTGTTCGACGCGGTGGTGGCGGCGAAGAACGCCGGGGAGCTGTGACAGCGGGGGTCAGGCGGGCGTGAGACGGCGGGCGCCGGGGGTTGCTGAGGCTGCCCGCGCCGGGGTTGGTGAGACTGCCGGCGCCGGGGTTGGTGAGGCTGCCCGCGCCGGGGGATTGGTGAGGCAGTGGGCGCCGAGGATTCGTGAGACTGCCCCTGCCGGGGGTTCGTGAGACTGCCGGCGCCGGGTATTCGTGTGGCAGCGGCCGTCCGGGGGCCCTGGGACGGCGGGCGCCCGGGGGCCGTGGGACAGTGCGCGGCGCGGGTCCGTGAGGTGGCGGGGGCCGGGGGTCCGTGACAGTGGGTGACGGGCGTGCCGTGACGTACGGTGAGCGGTCGCCGTGGCGTCGGGGGAACGCGGTGCGGCCTGCCGCGTATCGTCTCTGTGAACGCGCTCACACCCCCTCTGAGCAGGGCGCATGTCGGATGAGCGTGCGCCCCATGTGCGGGCAAAGCGGGCCGGTGCTTGGGGCAAGGGACGCCCAAATCGCCTTCAACACTGCACAGATCGGGTGCGCTTCGGCCGGTGCGAGGCATCCACTGGATGACGGGACGTGACACGTCCCTCCAGCGGACAACAGGAGCTGGCCATGAGTGAGATCACAGGGCAGACCGGCCTTCGCCACGGGGCGACCGGCGTGGTCAACGAGTCGTATTCCTTCGCCTGCATGCGCTGCGGGCACGGCTGGGAGCAGTCGTACGCGATAGAGCACCACATCGACGCCGGCGGGCACGAGTTCGTGCAGTACGTGGCGGACGGGCGCGTCGTGCCGTCCCCGCTGAGCCGGCCCGCGTGCCAGAACTGCGACGGGCACGTGGTGCGCATCATGCGGGCCGGACAGGTGTCGTCGGTGCAGGGCGCGGCCCGCCGCTCCCGCCCGGTGCCCCCGGCGGGTCCGGTGGAGGTGCCCGAGGCGCCGGCGCAGACCAGGGAACCCCATCACTGGCACCTGTCCGACCTCCTGCACCCCTTCCGCAAGGCGAGCTGAGCGGACGGCGAGCCGGGCGCACGGCAGCGAGCGCGCCCCGGGCCCGCGGTGGCGGACCGCGGGCCGGGGCGGGGCGTGCCCCTTCCGTAGGATCGGGGCATGCCTTCCTCCAGCGACAAGAACGCGGCGCCGCCGCTGCCGGAGCCCCTGCGGGTGCCGGTCGCCGACTCCCACACCCACCTCGACATGCAGTCCGGCACGGTGGCGGAGGGCCTCGCGAAGGCCGCGTCGGTCGGGGTCACGACGGTCGTCCAGGTCGGCTGCGACATCAAGGGCTCCCGCTGGGCGGCCGAGACGGCGGCGGCGTACGAGAACGTCCACGCGGCCGTCGCCCTGCACCCCAACGAGGCGCCCCGCATCGTGCACGGCGACCCTGGGGGCACCTCCCAGCCCCCTGGGGCTGGGGGAGGCTGGTCCCGGCAGGGCGCGCGCGAGCCGGGGGGCGCGGCGGCGCTCGACGAGGCGCTCGCCGAGATCGACCGCCTGGCCGCACTGGGGCACGTCAAGGCCGTCGGCGAGACCGGGCTGGACTACTTCCGCACCGGTCCCGGGGGCAAGGAGGCGCAGGAGCGTTCCTTCCGCGCCCACATCGAGATCGCCAAGCGGCACGGCAAGGCCCTCGTCATCCACGACCGCGACGCCCACGCCGACGTCCTGCGGGTCCTGAAGGAGGAGGGCGCCCCCGAGCGGACCGTCTTCCACTGCTACTCCGGCGACGCCGAGATGGCGGAGATCTGCGCCCGCGCCGGGTACTACCTGTCCTTCGCCGGCAACGTCACCTTCAAGAACGCCCAGCATCTGCGCGACGCCCTAGCCGTCGCCCCCTTGGAACGGGTCCTGGTCGAGACCGACGCTCCCTTCCTCACCCCGGCCCCCTACCGCGGCCGGCCCAACGCGCCCTACCTGATCCCCGTCACGGTCCGCGCCATGGCCGCCGTACGGGATCTCGACGAGGACACCCTGGCGACGGCACTCGCGGCCAACACCGCACGCGCGTTCGACTACTGACGGGGTCGCGCACCACCCGAACACAACGCTGGGTAGCTGCGCCGCTTTGGAGAGTGACCGTCTCTCCGCTAGGTTCTGGGGGCCCGATCTGGACCCCCAGGACCCCTGGAGCATGTCGGCGTGAGCACCTCGCAGCAGTACTACGAGCCGTACGGCGGCGGCGACACGTACGTCGACCTGCACAACGCGCAGACCGTCGCCCACGGCGTGCACACCGGCCCCGAGACCGGTCACGCCCCGCACCGGCCGCCGTACGACGACACCTACCGGCCCGCCTACGAGGCACCCCGGCCCCCCGGCACGCTGCGGTTGCCGGGGCCGTTCCTGCCGCAGCAGGGCCCGCCGGTGCCCGCGGACGCGGCACGGCGGGCCGCGCGCCGGCGCCGGGCACGGCCCGCCGAACGCCCCGACTCCGCCCTGCGCCGCCTGCTCCCGCAGGCCCTCGTCGTCGCCTTCCTGGCCGGCGGCACCACCGCGTTCGTCGCCGAGGACAAGGCCGTCGAGCTGACCGTCGACGGGCAGGCGCGCACCCTGCACACCTTCGCCGACGACGTCACCGAACTGCTGGCCGACGAGGGCGTGCCGGTCGGCGCGCACGACGTCGTGGCACCCGCCCCGGGCACCGCCCTCAGCAGCGGCGACGAGATCGAGGTGCAGTACGGGCGGCCCGTACGGCTCACCCTGGACGGACACCGGCACGACGTGTGGACGACCGCGCGCACGGTGGAGGCGGCGCTCGAACAGTTCGGGGTGCGCGCGGACGGCGCGTACCTCTCCCTGGCGCGCACCCGGCGCATCGGGCGGGAGGGGCTCGCGCTGGACGTGCGCACCGAACGCTCCGTGACGGTCCTGGCCGACGGCCGGGCCCGCACCATCCGCACCAACGCGGCCACCGTGCGCGAGGCCGTCGAGCAGGCCGGGATCACCCTGCGCGGCGAGGACACCACCTCCGTGCCGGCCGGCAGCTTCCCGCGCGACGGGCAGACGGTGACCGTGCTGCGGATCACGGGAAGCAGGGAGGTACAAGAGGAGCCGATCCCGTTCGCGGTACGGCACACCGAGGACCCGGCCCTCTTCCGGGGCACCGAGGTCGTGGAACGGGCCGGACAGCCCGGCCTGCGGCGCATCACCTACGCCCTGCGCACCGTCAACGGGGTCCGGCAGAAGCCGCGCCGGACCGGCACCGAGGTGGTGCGCCCGCCCCGGGACCAGCTCGTCAGGGTCGGCACGAAGCCGCTGCCGACATCGGCGCGGGGGGCCGACGGCCTGAACTGGCCGGGACTCGCGGCCTGCGAGTCCGGCGGCCGGCCCGACGCGGTGGACCCCTCGGGGACGTACGGCGGGCTGTACCAGTTCGACAACCGCACCTGGCACGCCCTCGGCGGCAGCGGCCGCCCCCAGGACGCGTCGGCGGCCGAACAGACCCTGCGCGCCAAGAAGCTCTACGTACGCCGGGGCGCCGCCCCCTGGCCGCACTGCGGGGCTCGGCTGCACGGGTGAGGACCGCCCGCCCGGCCCCCGTACCCTTGTCCCGTGAGCAGCCCCACCCCCGACGCCCTCCTCGGCCCCGCCGACATCCGTGAACTCGCGGCGGTCCTCGGCGTGCGCCCCACCAAGCAGCGCGGCCAGAACTTCGTGATCGACGCGAACACGGTCCGCCGTATCGTCCGTACCGCGCAGGTCCGCCCCGACGACGTGGTCGTCGAGGTCGGCCCGGGGCTCGGCTCCCTCACGCTCGCCCTGCTGGAGGTCGCCGACCGGGTCACCGCCGTCGAGATCGACGACGTCCTGGCCGCCGCCCTGCCCGCGACGATCACGGCGCGCATGCCACAGCGTGCAGAGCGGTTCGCGCTGGTGCACTCCGACGCGATGCACGTCACCGAGCTGCCCGGCCCGGCCCCCACCGCGCTGGTCGCGAACCTCCCCTACAACGTGGCCGTGCCCGTCCTGCTGCACATGCTCGCCACCTTCCCGAGCATCGACCGCACCCTCGTCATGGTCCAGTCCGAGGTCGCCGACCGCCTCGCCGCCACGCCCGGCTCGAAGGTGTACGGCGTCCCGTCCGTCAAGGCGAACTGGTACGCCGAGGTCAAGCGAGCCGGTGCCATCGGCCGCAATGTGTTCTGGCCGGCCCCGAACGTCGACAGCGGGCTCGTCTCGCTCGTCCGCCGCACCGAGCCGCTGAAGACCGAGGCGTCCAGGGCGGAGGTGTTCGCCGTCGTCGACGCGGCCTTCGCCCAGCGGCGCAAGACCCTGCGCGCGGCGCTCGCCGGCTGGGCGGGTTCGGCGGCGGCGGCCGAGGCGGCGCTGGTCGCGGCCGGGGTGTCCCCGCAGGCGCGCGGCGAGTCGCTGACCGTCGAGGAGTTCGCCCGGATCGCCGAGAACAAGGTCTCCGAGAGCCAGGTCGCCGAGAGCAAGGACTCCGAGAGCAAGGACTCCGAGCGCACGGCCTCCGAGAGGGAGAACGCAGAGTGAGCGTCACCGTCCGCGTGCCGGCCAAGGTCAACGTCCAGCTCGCGGTCGGCGCGGCGCGCCCGGACGGCTTCCACGACCTGGCGAACGTGTTCCTGGCCGTCGGCCTGTACGACGAGATCACGGTGACCCCGGCCGACGAACTCCGCGTCACCTGCGAGGGCCCGGACGCCGCCCAGGTCCCCCTGGACCGCACGAACCTCGCCGCCCGCGCCGCGCTCGCCCTCGCCGAGCGGCACGACCGTGACGCCCGCGTCCACCTCCACATCGCCAAGGACATCCCGGTGGCCGGCGGCATGGCGGGCGGCAGCGCGGACGGCGCGGGCGCGCTGCTCGCCTGCGACACGCTGTGGGGCATCGGCGCGCCCCGCGGTGAACTCCTCGACATCTGCGCCGAGCTGGGCAGCGACGTCCCGTTCAGCCTGGTCGGCGGCGCGGCCCTCGGCACCGGGCGCGGCGAGAAGCTGACGCCGCTGGAGGTGGGCGGCACCTTCCACTGGGTGTTCGCGATGGCCGAGCGGGGGCTGTCGACGCCGGCCGTCTTCCGTGAGTTCGACCGCCTCGCCGAGGGGCGGGACATCCCCGAGCCGGTCGCCTCCGAGGCGCTGCTCGACGCCCTGGCCGCCGGTGACCCCGACGCGCTCGCCGCGACGGTCTCCAACGACCTCCAGCCCGCCGCGCTCTCCCTCTTCCCCGAGCTGGCCGACACGCTGGCGGCGGGACGCGGGGCGGGCGCGCTGGCGGCGCTGGTGTCGGGCTCGGGGCCGACGACGGCCTTCCTCGTGCGGGACCCGGGATCGGCCGGGACGGTGGCCGAGGCCCTGCGCGCGTCCGGCACCTGCCGCACGGTGCGGGTGGCGACGGCGCCGGCGGCGGGGGCGACGGTGCGCTGAGGTCCGCTCCGCCTCAGAGTTCGTCGATGGCGGTCAGGTCGATGTCGACGGGGTACGGCTTCTCGACCTTGACGCGGTTGTGGTGCATGCCCGCGTGGACGTAGGTCCCGGTCACCGGGTCGAGTTCGTAGACGTGGACGACGGGCTTGCCGGTACGGCCGTACTCCTCGACGCGCCAGAAGTTCTCGATGCCGGCGCGGGCGTATTTGTGGGGCTTGGTCGTGCGGTCGCGGGATTCCGACTCCGGGGAGACGACCTCGATGGCCAGGACCACGTCCTTGGCCTCGAAGCTCGTCTGGTCCGGTCCGGAGACGGCCTCCGAGAGGATCACGCTGACATCGGGCTCGGGACCGTTGCGCTTGTCCAGAACGACGGTCATTTCCCGACCGACTCTGAACTCGCTCGGCAGGTCCTGGCGCAGGCCGGTGACCAACAGGTCGATCACGTTGGCATGGAAACGACGCTGCGGGCTCACGAAGACCAGGCTCCCGTCGATCAATTGGGTGTGCGGCGGGAGATCGGGCAGGGTGAACAGGTCGTCCACGTACCAGCCGTCCGCCGGAGGCACCGGCCACCGTGAGGTCGGCTCGGCGACGGGCTCTGTGGCCTCGGAGATCGGCTCGGCGGTCAAGGTTCCTCCCATGGAGCAAGATCCTGGGGTCTGCTCTTCCACGGTAGCGGCCGTATCCCGATCACGTCATCACAAAGAGTGACGAAACCCTCGCGCCCCGTCCCTCACCCCGCAGGCCCTACGCTAGAAGGCTGACCGACCCCCATGCGCAGGAGAGAAATGGCCGTCAACCTGGTCAATGTCGAGAACGTCAGCAAGGTGTACGGCACCCGTACCCTCCTCGACGGCATCTCGCTCGGCGTGTCCGAAGGGGACCGGATCGGGGTCGTCGGCCGCAACGGCGACGGCAAGACCACCCTGATCCGGATGCTCGCCAAACTGGAGGAGGCCGACTCCGGGCGGGTCACCCACCTGGGCGGGCTGCGCATGGGCGTCCTCACCCAGCACGACTCGCTCGACCCGGCCGCGACCGTGCGGCACGAGGTCATCCGGGACATGGCCGACCACGAGTGGGCGGGCAACGCCAAGGTCAGGGACGTGCTGACCGGCCTGTTCGGCGGCCTCGACCTGCCCGGGTTCCCACAGGGGCTCGACACCGTCATCGGGCCGCTCTCCGGTGGTGAGCGCCGCCGGATCGCGCTCGCCAAGCTGCTCATCGAGGAACAGGACATGATCGTCCTCGACGAGCCGACCAACCACCTCGACGTCGAGGGCATCTCCTGGCTCGCCCGCCACCTGCGGGCCCGCCGCTCGGCGCTCGTCTGCGTCACCCACGACCGCTGGTTCCTCGACCAGGTCTGCACGCGCATGTGGGACGTCCAGCGCGGTGACGTCCACGAGTACGAGGGCGGCTACTCCGACTACGTCTTCGCGCGCGCGGAGCGGGAGCGGATCGCCGCGACCGAGGAGGTCAAGCGGCAGAACCTGGTCCGCAAGGAGCTGGCCTGGCTGCGGCGCGGCGCCCCCGCACGCACCTCGAAGCCGCGCTTCCGCGTCGAGGCCGCCAACGAGCTGATCAAGGACGTGCCGCCGCCCCGGGACAGCAGTGAGCTGATGAAGTTCGCGTCCTCGCGGCTCGGCAAGACCGTCTTCGACCTCGAAGACGTCTCCGTGCAGGCCGGCCCCAAGGTGCTGCTCAAGCACGTCACCTGGCAGCTCGGCCCCGGCGACCGCATCGGCCTGGTCGGCGTCAACGGCGCCGGCAAGACCTCCCTGCTGCGCGCCATGGCCGAGGCGTGGCGCACCGAGGGCGAGACCCAGCCCGCGGGCGGCCGGGTCGCCGTCGGCAAGACCGTGAAGCTCGCCTACCTCTCCCAGGAGGTCGGCGAACTCGACCCGAACCTGCGGGTCCTGGAGGCCGTCCAGCGGGTGCGTGAGCGCGTCGACCTCGGCAAGGGACGCGAGATGACGGCCGGTCAGCTGTGCGAGACGTTCGGCTTCAACAAGGAGAAGCAGTGGACGCCCGTCGGTGACCTCTCCGGCGGTGAGCGCCGCCGGCTCCAGCTGCTGCGGCTGCTGATGGACGAGCCGAACGTCCTCTTCCTCGACGAGCCCACCAACGACCTCGACATCGAGACCCTCACCCAGCTCGAGGATCTCCTCGACGGCTGGCCCGGTTCGATGATCGTCATCTCCCACGACCGGTTCTTCGTCGAGCGCACCACCGACCGGGTGTTCGCCCTCCTCGGCGACGCCACGCTGCGGATGCTGCCGCGCGGGATCGACGAGTACCTGGAGCGCCGCGCACGCATGGAGGAGGCCGCGGCCGCCTCCGCCCCGGCCGCCGCGCCGAAGCCGGCCACGACCGAGAAGAGCGCCGCCGACCAGCGCGCCGCCAAGAAGGAACTCCAGCGGATCGAACGCCAGTTGGACAAGATCTCCGAGCGCGAGACGCAGCTGCACACCCGGATCGCCGACCACGCCACCGACTTCGCGAAGGTCGCCGAACTCGACGCGGAACTGCGCGGGCTGGCCGGGGAGCGGGAGGACCTCGAGCTGCGCTGGCTGGAACTCGCCGAGGACGCGTAGGACTTCACGCGCGCGTGGACCCCGTGAAGGGGGCGTGAAGGCGCATAACAACCGCATCACGGCCCGGTCCTCCCTTGGGTACAGGGGCGGATCCGGGCCGTTTCGGTGTACCGGCCAGGTGATACAAAGGGCTGGCCAAAAATCAGTGACAAGGGGGAAGACGCTGATGGCCCAGCCGCCTGATCAGCCGCCGCAGCAGGGCGGTTTCGGAGCACCGCAGATGCCGCCCCGCCCGCAGGAGGCGCCCGGGTACGGCTATCCGCAGCAGGCGGGACCCTACGGCCCGCCGGCCGCACCGGGACCGTACGGACCGCCCCAGCCGCAGGGGCCGTACGGGCAGCAGCCGGGACCCTACGGACCGCCCGCCGGCCCGTACGCCCCGCAGCCCCAGCCGGGGTACGGCCAGCCGCCCGGCCCGCCCCTGTTCCCCGGCGCCCCCGGCACCCCGCCGCCCGGCCCCGGCTCGCGGGGCCCCTACAAGGGGCGCACCGCGATGGTCGTGGCCGCCGCGGTCGCCGCGCTCCTGGTGATCGGCGGGGTCGTCTTCGCGGTCACCCGCGGCGGCGACGACGGCGGCAAGCCGGTCGCCGACGCGAGCGAGGACCACAAGGGCGCGAGCGACAGCCCGGTCAACCCCGGCGACGGCAGCGGAGACGGCGGTGCCGACCCGCAGGACCTCAACGCGGGCCGCAAGGCGGGTGAGGCCAAGGTGCTCTGGTACAAGGAGGCACCGGACGCCCCCGCCGACGGCGCCGACGCGCCCGGCATGTGGATCACCTCGAAGGTGGCGGCCAAGGCCGCCTACAAGGAGGTCGTCGCGTACGGCGTCGTCGACGGCAAGCCGGCCTGGGACCCCGTCACCTTCCCTCAGAAGATCTGCTCGGTCACCCGCGACAGGACCGCCGACGACAAGATCGTCGTCGCGTACATGAGCGGGGTCAGCGACCGCGCCCAGTGCAACCAGCTCCAGCAGATCGACCTCGCCACCGGCGCCAAGGGCTGGACCGCCAAGGTCGCGGACGGGCAGCTCTTCGACAGCGTCGGCAGCGACATCGGGCTGTCCCTCGCCGGGAACACGCTGGTCGTGGGCCGCTCGCAGTCCGGGGTGGCGTACGACGCCCGCACCGGCAAGAAGCTGTACGACATCGAGAAGTACGGCGACTCCTGCTTCCCCAAGGCGTTCGCGGGCGGGACCCGGCTGGTCATGGTGGCGTCCTGCGCCGCGCTGAAGGCCGACGAACACGTCGAGCTGAAGGAGCTGGACGCGGCCACCGGCAAGGCGAAGTGGACCCGCAAGCTCGACAAGGGCTGGGAGGTCGAGCGGGTGTACTCCCTCGACCCGCTCGTCGTCTACAGCACCAACGACGACAAGAACAGCTGGAACATCTCGACGTTCAAGGCCGACGGCGGCTTCCGTTCGCAGGTCGGTGTCGACGAGGACTTCGACCCGCAGTGCGGCTGGGCGCTCTTCGACAGCGACCTCACCGGCTGCCTGGGCACGGCGGTCGACGCGAACACGCTCTACCTGCCCACCGACGCGAGTGGCTCCGCCAACGAGATCGTCGCGATCGACCTCTCCACCGGCAAGGAGAAGTGGCGCGTGAAGTCGCCCACCGGCGAGCCGATGACACCGATGACGACCGGGAGCGGCAAGCTCGTGGCGTACGTCGAGCCGTCCTCCGACGCGGGCGGGCGCGTGGTGTCCGTCCCGACGGCCGGATCCGCGCACATCCCCGCGACGCTGCTCCGGCTGCCCGCGGGCACGGTCGACCTAGAGAACGGCTTCTCGGGCGGCGACCGCGCCTGGGCCGACGGCCGTCTCTACCTCTCCTCCACCCAGCTGACCGGCGAGGACGACGGGAAGGAGAAGCTGATGCTCGCCTACGGCAGGTGAGCGGACCCCTCCACGCCCTTTCCGTCCCGTCGTCCCCCCGCCGCGCTTCGCCGAGCGTTCCGCCTCCGCCGAGGAAATCCACACCATGACGCAGCCGCCGCCTCCGCCCTCTCCCCCGAACCAGCCCCCGCAGCAGGGTGCCTTCGGCCCGCCCGAACCGCCGCAGGACGCGGCACCGCGGGACGCCGTACCGCAGGCGCCCGCGCCGCAGGACGCCGTACCGCAGGACCCCGCGCCCGCGGGTGCCCCGCCGTTTCGGCCGCCGGAGCCGCCGCCCGCCCCGCCCGAGGGCCCGCAACTCAGCCAGTCGCCCGGGGGCCCCATGCCGCACCAGGCAGCGGTGGCGGACCAGCTCCGGAAGAACGCCCAGGCGTCCGAAGCGTCCCAAGCGGCCCAGGTGGCCCAGACGGCTCAAGCGGCTCAGGCGTCCCAAGGTCCGCAGCCCCAGCCGGCGCCCCAGCCGGGCTACGGGCAGCCGACGCCCCCGCAGCCCCAGCCCGGTTACGGCTACCCGGCCGTCGCGCCGCAGCCCCAGCCCGGTTACGGCTACCCGGCCGTCGCGCCGCAGCCCCAGCCCGGTTACGGCTACCCCGGGGCCGCCCCCCAGCAGCCGTCCCCGTACGGCGCGCCGGGCCCCTACGGGCAGCAGCCCGGCTACGGCTACCCCGGGCAGCCGATGACCGTGCCGATGCAGCCGATCGCGCCCGCCGCCCCGGCGGGCGGGCGGAGGATGAACGCCTCGATGGTGATCATCGTCGCCGCGGTCGCGGCGATCGCGCTGATCATCGGCGGCGGGGTCTGGTACGCGCAGTCCTCCGGCGGCGGGCAGGACGCCCCCACGGCCTCCGGCGGCACCGGCGGCGGCACCGGCGGTGACGACAAGGGCGGGGTCGCCGAGGGCAGCGAGAAGGTGCCCTCCGACCCGGGCGCCAAGGCCCTCTTCCAGCTGCCGATGCCCACGGTCGCCAAGGACGACAGCGTGGCCGTGGACGGCTCCTGGCTGACCGACAAGGCGTATGTGAAGAGCGGGGTCGCCGAGATCGTCGGCTACGACCGAGACAAGGGCACGAAGCTGTGGACGGTGAAGCTGCCCGGCCCGGTGTGCGCGGCGAGCCGCCGGACCAACGACGACGGCCGCACCGCGATCGTGTTCCAGCCGAAGATGCCCCCGAAGGACTCCACCGCCGGCTGCACCCAGGTCGCGGCGATCGACCTCAAGGCGGGCAGACAGCTGTGGACGAAGACGGTCAACTCCGGTGACGCCCTGATCGACTTCGACAACGTGACGGTCAGCGCTAACACCGTCGCCGTGGGCAGCACCGACGGCGGCGCCGCCTTCGACATCGCGAGCGGCAAGGTGCTGTGGGCGCCCAAGACCTCGGACACCTGCTACGACGCCGGCTACGGCGGCGGCGCCAAGCTGGTGGCGGTGCGCAAGTGCGGGGCGTACGACGCGCCGCAGCTGCACATCCAGACCATCGACCCGGCCTCCGGGAAGGTGCTCTCCGAGTACAAGATGGCCACCGACATCGAGTACGTCGGCGTGGTCTCCACGGACCCGCTGGTCGTGGCCGCCGACGTCGGCGACAGCGCCGGTGACGGCAGCGGCATCTCGGACTTCTTCTCCATCGACAACAAGACCGGAGCCCTGCGCACCCGGATCTCCGCGCCGGGCGACGAGTACGCGGCCGAGTGCGACAGCATCGACACACCCGAGGCCTGCACGGGCCTGACCGTCGGCAACGACCGGCTGTACGTCGCGACCGAGCAGCGCGACGACAACGGCGCCCGCGGCAACTCGATCGTCGCCTTCGACCTCGCCACCGGCAAGCAGACCGGCCAGCGCGCCGACTCCGGCACCGACTACACGCTCTTCCCGCTGCGGATGGACGGCGGCAACGTGATCGCCTACAAGGAGCCGCCGTACGACAAGGGCGGACAGGTCGTCAGCATCGACGGCGGCTCGTTCAAGGAGACCACGCTGCTGGAGAACACGGACTCCGAGGACGCCCGGGAGATGGAGAGCGACATGTCCCCCGAGTACTCGGAGATCCTCTACTCCGACGGCCGGCTGTATCTTGCGGACACCTACGCCGACGCCGGCACGGGCGGCGACAAGGGGTACCTGGCGATCGCGTTCGGCACCTCCGGCTGAGCCGTACCGGCCCGTCCGGACGCACGGCCCCGCCCCTGCTCAGGGGCGGGGCCGTGCACTTACCGCTCATCACCCTCGAATGCGAGGAATTTCGACGATCCGGGGCACTTCTCGCCGGTAGGGGGAGCGCAACGTCGAACAAGCGTGTAGCTTCCGGGGGCATGAAGGACGGGGTGCCGGGGGGCACCTTTTGTCTGTTGCGACAGTTCTGCTGTGTTCCGTCTTGTTGTGTTCCGTGGGGGGACTGGGGGGTTGCCGATGGGAGTGCGGCTGATGGTGGTCGACGACCACCGACTGCTCGCCGAGGCGCTGGCCTCGGCGCTGAAGCTGCGGGGGCACCGGGTGCTCGCCGCGGCGGCGCCCGCCGCGGGGGCGGCGGAGCTGGTGATCACCCGGGCGCCGGAGGTGTGCCTGCTCGGGACGGCGGCACCGGCCGAGCCGGGCATCTTCGACCCGGTGGTCCGGATCAAGCGGGAGCGCCCGCAGGTCGCGGTCGTGGTCCTCGGGCCGGTGCCCAGCCCCCGGGGCATCGCGGCCGCGTTCGCCGCGGGCGCCTCCGGCTACGTACGCCACGACGAGCGCATCGAGGGCGTCGAGCGGGCCATCATGAAGGCGAGGGCGGGTGAGGCGGCGGTCGCCCCACAGCTCCTCCAGGGCGCCTTCGGTGAACTCCTCAACCCCGCCGCCCAGCCCGACGACGAGGGGCAGCGGCTTCTGCAACTGCTCACCCCGCGCGAGGTCGAGGTCCTGGTCCGGGTCGCCGACGGCGAGGACACCCGCCTCATCGCGGCCGGCATGGGCATCGCCCCCTCCACGGCCCGCACCCATGTCCAGCGCGTCCTCATGAAACTCGGCGTCGGCTCCCGGCTGGAGGCGGCGGCCCTGGCCGCCCGCACCGGCCTGCTGGACCGCGCGGGCCCACTGCGCCTCGACCGCGCCGACGCCGATCACTCTCACGGGTGACCGCTGCGGACTGCTGACGGGTCGCTGCGGACGGCGCTGCGGGTCGCATGCGGACCGCTCGGCCGCTGCGGACTGCTGACCGGCCGCTGCGGACTGCTGACCGGTCGCTGTGCGGACTGCTGACCGGCCGCTGCGGACTGCTGACCGGTCGCTGTGGGGACTGCCCACCGGTCGTTCCGCACCGCTGGCCGGTCCCGGGGCACAGTCCGGTGCCGGCGCCGGCGCCGGCACCGGCACCGGAAGCCGGTCGGGCCGAACAGGAGCGGCTGTGCGCCCTGTTCGGCATGGTGTCCGTCGGCGACCCGGGCCGGATGGGCGCCGGCTCGGCGGCCCTGGGCGCGTTCAAGACGGCCCTGCGTCTGCGTGGTGTCATCGACTGCCCGGCGACGGCCGAGCCCCAGGTCCCGCTCTCCCCCGAGGAGACCGCGCGCGTGTCCGACTTCCTGGCGCGGGCCGGGCTGCTCCAGCACGTCAGTCGGACGGCGTCCCCTCCGGGGCCGGCAGCGGCGGGGCCGGGGCCGACGCCGGGCGCAGCCACAGCCACACCAGGAAGAAGACGCCGAGGAGCAGCATCCCCACGCCGGTCCAGAGGTTGATGTTGACGCCCTGGGCCTTGTCGATCTCGGCGTCGCTGTCGGTCAGGCCGGTGAGCGTGAGGATGACGCCGTACAGGACGAACAGGCCGCCGATGATGCGGCGCAGGTCGAAGATGCGGGCCGCGGTCGCCGACTTCTGCTCCAGCTCGGTGACCTCGCGCTGGACGTCGGCCTCGGAGTACCCGGCGCGCCGCAGCCGCTCGGCGGCCTCGTGGCGTTCCTCGGGGTCGAAGTGCTCGGACATGGTCTCTCCAGTCTCCCGCGCGCGGAGGTCCCCCGCGCGGGGCGCGAGCGGGCTCAGATCGAGAACGGGATGTAGCAGGCCGCCGCCAGGATCACGGCCCCCCAGCCCAGCAGGGCCGGCCTGCGGTACCAGGCGTCGTCGCCGGCCGCGGGGGGTTCGGCCATGCCGGGGGAGCGGGTGCCGTAGACCAGGCCCTGCAGCTCCTCGTCGGGCTTGGGCGCGGTGAACAGCGAGACCGCCACCATGACGACCGCTCCGGCCACGAACCCGGCGATGGCGGAGACGAAGTTCGCGCCCTGGTCGGTGGGGATGCCGATGACGTCCTGCTTGTAGAGGACGAAGTAGTTGACCATCGCCGCGGTGGTGCCGGCGAGCAGCCCCCAGAAGCCCGACTTCTTCGACGCGCGCTTCCAGAACATCCCCACGATGAAGACCACGAACATGGGGACGTTGAAGAAGGAGAACAGCGTCTGCAGGTAGCTCATGATGTTGGAGAAGGAGGAGGCCAGGAAGGCCGTCCCGACCGAGGCGGCGACCCCGATCGCGGTGATCAGCCGGCCGAAGCGGACGTAGTACGCGTCCTCGCGGCCGCGCACCACGTACTTCGCCCAGATGTCGGTGGTGAACACCGTGTTGAAGGAGGACACGTTGGCCGCCATGCCGGCCATGAACGCCGCGAGCAGACCGGTCACCGCGATGCCGAGCACGCCGTTGGGCAGCAGCTCCACCATCAGGAACGGGATCGCGTCGTTGTACTGGTAGCCGGAGTCGCCGGTGCCGAACCCCGGGATGAGGGCCGCCGCGACCAGGCCCGGGATCATCACCAGGAACACGATGAAGATCTTCGGGTACGCGGCGATGAGCGGCGTCCGCTGGGCGGCGGAGAGGTTCTTCGCCGACAGGGCGCGCTGGACCTCGGCGAAGTTCGTCGTCCAGTAGCCGAAGGAGAGGACGAAGCCGAGGCCGAGCACGATCGTGAGCCAGTTCGCGCCCAGCGGGTTGTCGCTGCCGATGCCGGTGCCGCCCCAGGCGGTCGTGAAGTTCTCCCCGTGGGTCGCGGTCAGCTTGTCGGTGAGGCCGTCCCAGCCGTTCACCCGCTTCAGGCCGAGCACCGACAGCGGGATCAGCGCGGCCAGGATCACGAAGAACTGGAGCACCTCGTTGTAGATCGCCGAGGACAGGCCGCCCAGGGTGATGTACGCGAGGACGAAGAAGCCCGCGACCACGATGGCCACCCACTGCGGCCAGCCCAGCAGGGCCTCCACGACGATCGCCAGCGCGTAGAGGTTGACGCCCGCGATGAGGATCGCCGCGAAGGCGAAGAGGACCGAGCTGAGCAGATGGGCCCCCCGGTCGAAGCGCAGCAGCAGGAACTCGGGCACCGAGCGGACCTTGCTGCCGTAGTAGAACGGCATCATCACCAGGCCGAGGAACACCATCGCGGGGATGGCGCCGATCCAGTACCAGTGCACGGTGTAGGCGCCGTACTGGGCGCTGTTCGCGGCCATGCCGAGGATCTCGGTGGCGGCGAGGTTGGCCGAGATGAAGGCGAGGCCGGTGATCCAGGCGGGCAGCGAGCGCCCGGAGAGGAAGAAGTCGAGGCTGGTCTTCACCGACTTGCGGGCGGCGAAGCCGATGCCCAGGACGACGACGAAGTAGATGCCGAGGATCGTGTAGTCGAGCGCGTTCGTGGGGAGCCGCAGCTCGGCTGCCAGCTGCACGGGGTGTGGGGGGGTCTGCATCCGGAGCTCACCTTGTTCTGGTGGTCTTTGTTTGGTTGTGGGGGGTTACTTCCCGCGCGTGTTTATGTTTCTATGTGTGCGGTTCTGTTTGAAGTCTTACTCGGTACCTGCTTGGCACTTACTAGGCACTTACTTGGCAATGGAGAGTCGCGGTGAAGAAGACCTCGACCCGGCTGGCCGACGGTCGTGAGCTGATCTACTACGACCTGCGGGACGACTCGGTACGCGACGCGGTGGACCGGCGTCCGCTGGACCCCACGGTCACCACTTCGGAGGTACGCCGGGACCCGCTGCTGGGCGACTCGGTCGCGATCGCCTCGCACCGGCAGGGGCGCACCTACCACCCGCCTGCCGACGAATGCCCGCTGTGCCCCTCCCAGGGCGAGCGGCTCAGCGAGATCCCGGACTCGTCGTACGACGCCGTCGTCTTCGAGAACCGCTTCCCCTCCCTGGCCGGCGACTCCGGGCGGTGCGAGGTGGTCTGCTTCACCTCCGACCACCACGCGTCCTTCGCCGACCTCACCGAGGAGCAGGCGCGCCTCGTCCTCGACGCGTGGACGGACCGGACGTCCGAGCTGTCGCATCTGCCCTCCGTCGACCAGGTCTTCTGCTTCGAGAACCGCGGTGCCGAGATCGGTGTGACACTGGGTCACCCGCACGGGCAGATCTACGCCTACCCGTTCACCACCCCCCGCACCGCCCTGATGCTGCGTTCGGTCGCCGCGCACAAGGACGCCACCGGCGGGGAGAACCTCTTCGACGCCGTCCTGGAGCGTGAACTCGCGGGCGAGCGGGTCGTCCTGGAGGGTGAACACTGGGTCGCCTTCGTGCCGTACGCGGCGCACTGGCCGTACGAGGTGCACCTGTACCCCAAGCGCCGCGTCCCCGACCTGCTCGCGCTCGACGAGGAGGCCCGCGCGGAGTTCCCCAAGGTCTACCTGGAACTTCTGCGGCGCTTCGACCGTATCTTCGGTGACGGTGAACCGCCCACGCCCTACATCGCCGCCTGGCACCAGGCGCCGTTCGGCGCGCTGGAGGAGTTCGACGGCGTCAACCGCGACGACTTCGCACTCCACCTCGAGCTTTTCACCATCCGCCGGACGTCCGGCAAGCTGAAGTTCCTCGCGGGCTCCGAATCCGGCATGAACGTCTTCATCAACGACGTGCCACCGGAGCGCGCGGCCGAGCGACTGCGAGAGGTAGCGAGTTCATGAAGTACCTGGTGACCGGAGGGGCCGGCTACGTCGGCGGCGTCGTCGCCCAGCACCTGCTGGAGGCGGGGCACGAGGTCGTGGTCCTCGACAACCTCTCCACCGGCTTCCGCGAGGGCGTCCCCGCCGGCGCCGCCTTCGTCGAGGGCGACATCCGCGACGCCGCCAAGTGGCTCGACGCCTCCTTCGACGCCGTCCTGCACTTCGCCGCGTCCTCGCAGGTCGGCGAGTCCGTCGTGAAGCCCGAGAAGTACTGGGACAACAACGTCGGCGGCACCATGGCCCTGCTCGCCGCCATGCGCGACGCGGGCGTGCGCAAGCTCGTCTTCTCCTCCACCGCCGCCACCTACGGCGAGCCCGAGCAGGTCCCGATCGTCGAGACCGCGCCGACGAAGCCCACCAACCCCTACGGGGCCACCAAGCTCGCCGTCGACCACATGATCACCGGCGAGGCGGCGGCGCACGGCCTGGGCGCGGTCTCCCTGCGCTACTTCAACGTCGCGGGCGCCTACGGGGCGCACGGCGAGCGCCACGACCCCGAGTCGCACCTCATCCCGCTCGTCCTCCAGGTCGCCCAGGGCCGCCGCGAGGCCATCTCCGTCTACGGCGACGACTACCCGACCCCCGACGGCACCTGCGTGCGCGACTACATCCACGTCGCCGACCTCGCCGAGGCCCACCTCCTCGCCGTCGCCGCCGCCACCCCGGGCGAGCACCTCATCTGCAACCTGGGCAACGGCAACGGCTTCTCGGTCCGCGAGGTCATCGAAACCGTCCGCGAGGTCACCGGCCACCCGATCCCGGAGATCGTGGCCCCCCGCCGGGGCGGCGACCCGGCCGTCCTGGTCGCCTCCGCGGCCACCGCCCGTGAACGGCTGGGCTGGAACCCCTCCCGCGCGGACCTCGCCGGAATCGTCGCGGACGCCTGGGAGTTCGCTCAGCACATCGCAAGGGAGCAGTAGTGGCGGCAGCAGTGGCGGCACAGGAAGTGCGCGAGGCGTTCGCCGGGCTGTACGGCGCCGAGCCCGACGGGGTGTGGGCCGCGCCCGGGCGCGTCAACCTCATCGGTGAGCACACCGACTACAACGACGGCTTCGTGATGCCCTTCGCGCTGCCGCACCAGGCGCTCGCCGCGGTCTCCCGGCGCGAGGACGGAGTCCTGCGCCTGCACTCCTCCGACATCGAGGGCGGTGTCGCCGAGCTCCGCCTCGACGACCTCGTCCCGGAGTCCGACGCGAGCTGGACGGCGTACCCCGCGGGGGTCGTCTGGGCGCTGCGCGAGGCCGGCCACCCGGTCACCGGCGCCGACATCCACCTCACCTCGACGGTCCCGACCGGCGCGGGCCTGTCCTCGTCGGCGGCGATCGAGGTCGTCGTGGCCCTCGCCCTGAACGACCTCTACGCACTGGGCCTGCAACGCTGGCAGCTCGCCCGCCTGTGCCAGCGCGCGGAGAACGTCTACGTGGGCGCCCCCACCGGGATCATGGACCAGACGGCCTCGGCCTGCTGCGAGGAGGGCCACGCCCTCTTCCTCGACACCCGCGACCTGTCCCAGAAGCAGATCCCGCTCGACCTCGCGGCCGAGGGGATGCGGCTGCTCGTCGTGGACACCCAGGTCAAGCACTCCCACAGCACCGGCGAGTACGGCAAGCGCCGCGAGGGCTGCGAGAAGGGCGCCGCCCTGCTCGGCGTCGACGCCCTGCGGGACGTCCCGTTCGCCGACCTGGATGCGGCCCTCGCCCGCCTCGGCGACGAGGAGGAGGTCCGCCGCCTGGTCCGCCACGTCGTCACCGAGGACGCGCGCGTCGAACGCACGGTCGCCCTGCTGGAGGCCGGCGACACCCGCGCCGTCGGCCCGGTCCTCACCGAGGGCCACGCCTCCCTGCGCGACGACTTCCGGGTCTCCTGCCCCGAGCTGGACCTGGTCGTCGACACCGCCGTCGCCCACGGCGCCCTCGGCGCCCGGATGACCGGCGGCGGCTTCGGCGGCTCCGCGATCGTCCTCGCCGACACCGCCGAGGTCGACACCCTCACCAAGGCGATCGAGGAGGCCTTCGCCGCGGCCGGCCACACGGCTCCCCGCGTCTTCGAGGCGGTCCCCTCGGCGGGAGCCCGCCGCCTGATCTGACCGGCCGTCAGGACGAACGGGGTGGGGCGGGACCGGGGCGGGACCCCTCCGCCTCACCCCAGCCGTTTCGTCAGCGTGTACTCCGTGACGCCCGGCGGATAGTCCTCGATCACGCACACCACGTCGTAGCCCAGGCGCCGGTAGAAGTCCGGCGCCTGGAAGTCCCAGGTCTCCAGACGGACGTGACGGCAGCCCCGCTCCTCGACCGCGACCCGTTCCGCCTCGCCGAGGAGCCGGCTGCCGAGGCCTGAGCCCCGGTGGCGCTCGTCCACCCAGAGCAGGGCCACGTGCAGCCAGGCCGTCCACGTGTGACCGACCAGCCCGCCCGCCAGTTCCCCGTCCGCGTCCGCGGCCCACACGTGCAGCGGGGTCTCCCGCTCGGCGGGGGTGCCGCGCAGCGCCCGCAGGACGGGAGAGGCCGCCGTGTTGGTGTCGCGGAGCCGCGAGCGAAGAAGATCGCGCCTGGTGCTGTCGACTTCTGTCTCAAGACGAAACATGCGGCACACCATAAACGCCCTGGCCAACCAGTTCTGTGTTTTTCCTTCCGCCGCCCGCCCACAGCCCTACCCTGATGAACAGCACCGGTGGGGGCCGGTGCCGATCAGGGGGCGAGACAGTCGGGTACGGCGCCCGGAGTCGGGGTAGCAGTCTCTGCACGGCGGCGGCCGTGCGGTGACCCCCATCCCCTCCGGGCGTCGTACCCGCGCCGGTCGTCGTTCTCCGTCTCTGAGGACCTTGGGGTATCCCCTGCTCCGGACAGGAGCCTGGGGAAGGGGGTTTCGTGGTTCGCATCCGAGTCCTGGTCGTCGACGACCACCGCATCTTCGCCGAGTCGCTCGCCGCGGCGCTCGCCGCGGAGCCCGACGTCGACGTCTCCGCGGCCGGCAGCGGCCCCGCGGCGCTGCGCAGCCTGGAGCGCGCGGCCGCCGAGGGACGCCGCTACGACGTGCTGCTCGTCGACGCCGATCTCGGCGCCGGAGCGGGAGCGGGAGGTGGTCCGGGCGGTGCGCTGCCCGGTATACGGCCCGCCGCGCCCGTGCACGAGGTGGGAGAGGACGGGCTCGTCGACGGGATCTCCCTGGTCTCGGGGGTGCGCTCCGGCCAGCCCCATGTCCGGGTCGTCGTCCTCGCCGAGAAGGACGACCCGCGCCGCGCCGCCCTCGCCCTCCAGGCCGGGGCCTCGGGATGGGTCGCCAAGGACTGCTCGCTGTCACGGCTGCTCACCGTCATCCGCGGGGTGCTGCGCGAGGAGACCCATCTGCCGCCCGCCCTGCTCACCGGCGTCCTGCGCGAACTCACCGCCGCCCGCAAGCACCGCACCGAGAGCGAGCGGCTCGTGGAGTCCCTCACCCCGAGGGAACGCGAAGTGCTCCGGTGCATGGTGGCGGGCCTGGGGCGCAAAGCCGTCGCCGAGCGCCTCTTCCTGTCCCCGCACACCGTCCGCACCCATATGCAGAACGTCCTCGGGAAACTGGGCGTCCACTCCACCCTGGCCGCCGTCGCCCTGGCCCGCAGGGCGGGCGTGGGACCGGTGGACCTGGGGCCTGCCGGGCAGATCAGGGCGGAGGAAACCCACAGCGCCTGACCGGCCGCGTGAGCGGGCCGGGCCCCGCGTCTTCGCCCTGATCCGCCCTGTTCCGCCTGGATCCGCCCGGCGGGCCCTCAGCCGGGGATGTTGTCGAACGGTGCGGTCAGCTGGCGTAGCAGGGAGGCCAGTTCGCCGCGCTGCGCGTGCGAGAGCTCGGCCAGGATCGCCCGTTCCTGGTCGAGCAGTCCGGCCAGCGCCTGGTCGGCGCGGTCCTTGCCGTCGTCGGTGAGGCGGACGAGCACACCGCGCCGGTCGCTCGGGTCCGGCAGCCGCTCCACCAGGCCCTTCTTCGCGAGCCGGTCGATCCGGTTCGTCATCGTGCCCGAGGTCACCAGCGTCTGCGTCAGCAGCTGCCCGGGGGAGAGCTGGTACGGCGCCCCCGCACGCCGCAGCGCGGTCAGCACGTCGAACTCCCAGGGCTCCAGCTGATGCTCGGAGAACGCCAGCCGGCGCGCCCGGTCCAGATGCCGGGCCAGTCTGCTCACCCGGCTGAGTACTTCCAGCGGCTCCACGTCGAGGTCGGGGCGCTCCCGGCGCCACGCTGCGACCAGCCGATCGACCTCGTCCTCCATGGCGGTCAGTGTAGTGGTTGTGTCGACATGAAGTCTCTTGACGTCAAGTCTCTTGTCGCCAAGTCTCTTGACGTCAAGAGAAATGCGGGGGGAAGGTTACGGGTATGACGACCAACCCCTCCTGGAACCCCGCCCAGTACCTCCGCCACGCCGGCCACCGCGCCCGCCCCTTCCACGACCTCCTCGCCCGCGTCCCCGACCTCCCCGGCGACCCGCCCCGCATCGCCGACCTGGGCTGCGGCCCCGGAAACGTCACCGCCGTCCTCGCCGACCGCTGGCCCACCGCCCGCATCACCGGCTACGACAACTCCCCGCAGATGCTTGCCGACGCCGCAGCCCACGCCGGCCCGCGCCTCGACTTCGCCCACGCCGACCTGACCACCTGGACCCCCGGCGAGACCTACGACCTGCTGATCTCCAACGCCGCCCTGCACTGGGTCCCCGGCCACCTCGACGCCCTCCCCGCCTGGCTCGACGGCCTCGCCCCCGGCGGCACCCTCGCCTTCCAGGTCCCCCACAACACCGACGCCCCCCTGCACGCCCTCATGCGCGCCCTCGGCGACACCCCCCGCTGGAAGGACCGCCTCGCCCACGTCCTGCGCCCCGCGGACTCCGTCCACGCCCCCGGCGTCTACCTCGACCGCCTCGCCCGCCTCGGCTGTGCCACCGACGTCTGGACGACGACGTACCACCACGTCCTCACGGGCGAGGACCCCGTCCTCGACTGGGTCAAGGGCACCGGACTGCGCCCCGCCCTCGACGCCCTCGCCGACGACCCCGAGGCCCGGGACGCCTTCGTCACCGAGTACCGCGACCTGCTCCGCGAGGCCTACCCGCGCACCCCGTACGGCACCGTCCTGCCCTTCCGCCGCCTGTTCGCCGTCGCCACCAAGGGGGCGTGAGACGACCGGCCAGAGTTCCTCGCACCCGTGTTTGAGGAGCGGCGCACCGGCCACTCGGGACGGTGCCGACGCAACCGCGGCCCGACGAACCGAGGGGTGAACCACCATGGCAGGCGACCAGAAGGCCAAGGGGAAGAAGGAACAGCTCAAGGGCAAGGCCAAGGAGGCAGTCGGCCGGGCGACGCGCGACGTGCCGCTGGAGGCCGAGGGCCGCGCCGAACAGGCCAAGGGCGACGCCCGCCAGGCCAAGGAGAAGACGAAGGACATCTTCAAGCACTGACACGTACGGGCACACAAGCAGGCACCGAGCACGGGCGGACGAGCCCGGAGACGCCGGGCGAGCACGGGCGGGCGAGCGAACGGGCTAGGCCTTGCGGCGACCTATGAGGTGCGGCTTCGCCTCCAGCCCGTCCAGCCCGTGCCAGGCCAGATTGACCAGATGGGCCGCGACCTCGGCCTTCTTCGGCCGGCGCACGTCCAGCCACCACTGGCCGGTCAGCGCCACCATCCCCACCAGCGCCTGCGCGTACAGCGGCGCCAGCTTGGGATCGAAACCGCGGCTCTTGAACTCACGCCCCAGGATGTCCTCCACCTGGGTGGCGATGTCCGAGATCAGCGAGGCGAAGGACCCCGTCGACTGCGGGATCGGGGAGTCCCGGACCAGGATCCGGAACCCGTCCGTGTACTCCTCGATGTAGTCGAGGAGCGCGAACGCCGCCTGCTCGCACAGCTCACGGGGATGACCGGCGGTGAGCGAACTCGTCACCATGTCCAGCAGCCGCCGCATCTCCCGGTCCACGACGACCGCGTACAGCCCCTCCTTGCCGCCGAAGTGCTCGTACACCACCGGCTTGGAGACCCCGGCCTTCGCCGCGATCTCCTCCACCGACGTGGCCTCGAAGCCCTTCGCCGCGAACAGGGTGCGACCGATCTCCAGCAACTGCTGGCGCCGCTCGGCCCCCGTCATCCGGGTGCGCCGGGCGCGCCGCGGCTTCGCTTCGCCGCCTGGACTGGGGGTACTGCTGGAGTCGGTCGCCACGGCGTCAATCATGCCGCCTTCGCGGCCGCCTTCCGGCGCCGGGAGCCGTCCGCGTCCGTGTTGCGACGCGAATCGATACGCGAGCGTGACGGCCAGCGCACGTCGTACGCCCACCCGAACGCCTCGAACCACCGGATCAGCCGCGCCGAGGAGTCGAGCTGCCCCCGCATCACACCGTGCCGCGCCGACGTCGGATCCGCGTGGTGCAGGTTGTGCCAGGACTCACCGCAGGACAGCACGGCCAGCCACCACACGTTGCCCGAGCGGTCCCGCGACTTGAAGGGCTGCTTGCCCACCGCGTGGCAGATCGAGTTGATCGACCAGGTGACGTGGTGCAGCAGCGCCACCCGCACCAGCGACCCCCAGAAGAACGCCGTGAACGCGCCCCACCAGGACATCGTCACCAGCCCGCCCACCAGCGGCGGGATCGCCAGGGACACCACCGTCCAGAGGATGAACTGCCGCGAGACGGCCCGGATCGCCCCGTCCTTGATCAGATCCGGCGCGTACTTGTCCTGCGGGGTCTGCTCCTCGTCGAACATCCAGCCGATGTGCGCCCACCACAGGCCCTTCATCAACGCCGGGACCGTCTCCCCGAACCGCCACGGCGAATGCGGGTCGCCCTCCGCGTCCGAGAACTTGTGGTGCTTGCGGTGATCCGCCACCCAGCGCACCAGCGGCCCCTCCACGGCCATCGACCCCATGACCGCCAGCGCGATCCTCAGCGGCCGTTTCGCCTTGAAGGAACCATGCGTGAAGTACCGGTGGAAACCGATCGTGATGCCGTGGCACCCCAGGTAGTACATGAAGACCAGCAGGCCCAGGTCCAGCCAGCTGACCCCCCACCCCCAGGCCAGCGGCACCGCCGCGAGCAGCGCCAGGAACGGAACGATGATGAAGAGGAGAAGGGTGATCTGCTCCAGCGAACGCTTCTGCTCGCCACCGAGCGTCGCGGAGGGAAGTGGAGCGCCGTCGTTCGCCTTCGGGGCGTCGTCGATCACATCGGAGCTCGTGGTCATGGGGCGTCCCCTGGGGGGTTCGAGGATGGTGTGGCAGGTCGCCGGGTCACGGCCACCTCACGCAGGATGCCGTGTACAGCTTCCTACGGTTCCGTAACCTACGGCATCGTAAGTATGGCAGTGCGCTGCCCGGCGGCAAGAAGCCCGACCGTCTGCGCGTCCCGTCCGCCACCTATCCTTGGTGACGGTCGGACAGCGCGGTCCGCTCTGTTTTCTTCCCGGATGTCCGGCCCGTATGCGGCACCCGCCGCCAGGACGGTCCCGGGCCCGCCCAGACGAGCCTCAGACGAGCTTCACCACTGCAAGGAGCCGCACCTGTGAGCAGTGCCGACGACCAGACCGAGTCCACGGCGACCACCAGTACCGAACTGAGGGCCGACATCCGCCGACTGGGTGACCTCCTCGGAGAGACCCTCGTCCGGCAGGAGGGCCCCGAGCTGCTCGACCTGGTCGAGAAGGTCCGCCGTCTGACCCGCGAGGACGGAGAGGCCGCCGCCGAGCTGCTGCGCGGTACCGAACTGGAGACCGCGGCCAAGCTCGTCCGCGCCTTCTCCACCTACTTCCACCTCGCCAACGTCACCGAGCAGGTCCACCGCGGCCGCGAGCTGCGCGCCCGGCGCGCCGCCGAGGGCGGTCTCCTCGCCCGCACCGCCGACCGCCTCAAGGACGCCGACCCCGACCACGTCCGGGAGAGCGTCCGCAACCTGAACGTGCGCCCGGTGTTCACCGCCCACCCGACCGAAGCCGCGCGCCGGTCGGTACTGAACAAGCTCCGGCGCATCGCCGCGCTCCTGGACACCCCCGTCATCGAGGCCGACCGCCGGCGCCACGACACGCGCCTGGCCGAGAACATCGACCTCGTCTGGCAGACCGACGAACTGCGCGTCGTGCGCCCCGAGCCCGCCGACGAGGCCCGCAACGCGATCTACTACCTCGACGAGCTGCACGCGAACGCCGTCGGCGACGTCCTGGAGGACCTCACCTCCGAGCTGGAGCGGGTCGGCGTCCACCTCCCCGAGGACACCCGCCCGCTCACCTTCGGCACCTGGATCGGCGGCGACCGCGACGGCAACCCCAACGTCACCCCCCAGGTCACCTGGGACGTCCTGATCCTCCAGCACGAACACGGCATCAACGACGCCCTGGAGATGATCGACGAACTGCGCGGCTTCCTGTCGAACTCCATCCGCTACACCGGCGCGACGGAAGAACTGCTCGACTCCCTGAAGGCCGACCTCGAACGCCTGCCCGAGATCAGCCCCCGCTACAAGCGCCTCAACGCCGAGGAGCCCTACCGCCTCAAGGCCACCTGCATCCGGCAGAAGCTGGAGAACACCAAGCAGCGCCTCGCCAAGGGCACCCCGCACGAGCCCGGCCGCGACTACCTCGGCACCGGCGAACTCCTCGCGGACCTCACCCTCGTCCAGAGCTCCCTGCGCGAGCACCGCGGCGGCCTCTTCGCCGACGGCCGCATGAACCGCACCATCCGCACCCTGGCCGCCTTCGGCCTCCAGCTCGCCACCATGGACGTCCGCGAACACGCCGACGCCCACCACCACGCCCTCGGCCAGCTCTTCGACCGCCTCGGCGAGGAGTCCTGGCGGTACGTGGACATGCCCCGCGAATACCGTACGAAGCTGCTGGCCAAGGAGCTGCGCTCCCGCAGGCCGCTCGCCCCCACCCCGGCCCCCGTCGACGCGGCCGGCGAGAAGACCCTCGGCGTCTTCCTCACCGTCAAGCGGGCCCTCGAGGTCTTCGGACCCGAGGTCATCGAGTCGTACATCATCTCCATGTGCCAGGGCGCCGACGACGTCTTCGCCGCCGCTGTCCTCGCCCGCGAGGCCGGCCTCGTCGACCTGCACGCAGGCTGGGCCAAGATCGGCATCGTGCCCCTCCTGGAGACCACCGACGAACTCAAGGCCGCCGACACCATCCTGGAGGACATGCTCTCCGACCCCTCCTACCGGCGCCTCGTCGCGCTGCGCGGAGACGTCCAGGAGGTCATGCTCGGCTACTCCGACTCCTCCAAGTTCGGCGGCATCACCACCTCCCAGTGGGAGATCCACCGCGCCCAGCGCCGACTGCGCGACGTCGCCCACCGCTACGGCGTGCGCCTGCGCCTCTTCCACGGCCGCGGCGGCACCGTCGGCCGCGGCGGCGGCCCCTCGCACGACGCGATCCTCGCCCAGCCCTGGGGCACCCTCGAAGGCGAGATCAAGGTCACCGAACAGGGCGAGGTCATCTCCGACAAGTACCTCATCCCCTCCCTGGCCAGGGAGAACCTGGAACTGACGGTCGCCGCCACGCTCCAGGCCTCCGCCCTGCACACCGCGCCCCGCCAGTCCGTCGAGGCACTCGCCCGCTGGGACGCCGCGATGGACGTCGTCTCCGACGCGGCGCACGCGGCGTACCGCGAGCTGGTCGAGGACCCCGACCTGCCGACGTACTTCCTCGCCTCCACGCCGGTCGACCAGCTCGCCGACCTGCACCTGGGCTCCCGGCCCTCCCGCCGCCCCGGATCGGGCGTCTCGCTCGACGGGCTGCGCGCCATCCCGTGGGTCTTCGGCTGGACCCAGTCCCGCCAGATCGTCCCCGGCTGGTACGGCGTCGGCTCCGGCCTGAAGGCCCTGCGCGAGGCGGGCCTCGACACCGTGCTCGACGAGATGCGCGAACAGTGGCACTTCTTCCGCAACTTCATCTCCAACGTCGAGATGACCCTCGCCAAGACCGATCTGCGGATCGCCCAGCACTACGTCGACACCCTCGTCCCCGACGACCTCAAGCACGTCTTCGACCGCATCAGGGCCGAGCACGAGCTCACCGTCGCCGAGGTCCTCAGGATCACCGGCGAGCGCGAACTGCTGGACGCCACCCCCGTCCTCAAGCAGACCTTCAGCATCCGCGACGCCTACCTCGACCCGATCTCCTACCTCCAGGTGGCCCTGCTCAAGCGGCAGCGCGACGCCGCGGCCGCGGGCGCCGAACCCGACCCGCTGCTCTCCCGCGCCCTGCTCCTCACGGTCAACGGCGTGGCGGCGGGCCTGCGCAACACCGGCTGAGCCAGGACGACAGACACGCAAGGGTGCCCCCGAGCCTCGGAGAAGTACGCGGCTCGGGGGCACCCGGCTTTTTCCGTACGTCAGGCTCGGCGCCGCCGGGCCACGAGGTAACCGCCGGCACCCACCAGCGCCGCCGCGAGGGCCGCCAGGACACCGACGGGCGCCCCGTTGCCGGTCTCGGCGAGAGAGCCGGTGCCGCCCTGCGGGGTGGACGCCGCGGACGGAGTCGCACCCGACGAGGACGAGGGCTCGACGGACCCGGAGGGCGAAGCCGAGGCCGAGGGGGAGGTGGAGGTGGAGGCCGAGGGGGAGCCGGACGGCGAACCGGACGGCGAACCGGACGGCGACGCCGATGACGTCCCGGACGGCGAGGTCGACGGGGACGGACCGCCGCCGCCCTCCTGCGCGCAGTCCACCTTGAACACCTTGTGCTTCGCGGCCCCCTTCTCACCCTCGAAGTTCCAGAACAGCTTGTACTGGCCGTCGGGCAGCGACAGATCCTGGGTCCGGCCGTGACCGTCCGAGTCGAGCGTGATCGAGCCCGACTTTACGGTCTCGCCCTTCTCGGCGTCGTTGTCCGCCCAGGCCTCGATGTGCCAGGCGACCTGCTGGAGCCCGTCGAAGTCGAAGGCGTCCAGATAGAACGCGCAGACCTTGGGCTCGTCACGCCGGTCGGACTCGGCGGTCGTCGACCGGTGGGTCTTCACATCGCCGTTGTCGCCTTTGGCCGCGTGGGCGGCGGGAGCCAGCAGCAGGGCCGCAGAGGAGGCGACGGCGACGACTCCGGCCCGGGTGAGGGTACGCATGAGGCAGTCCATCTTCGAGTGACGAAAGGGAAGATGTGGAGGGGGCGACTCAGCTTCCAACCGCCCTTGACCGCCGGTCAATCACCAACAGGCAACATAAGGGCGCCACCCACCAAAGAACCGCGCCGAAACCGATCAGATCGCCACGAAAGCGGCGGTCAGCAACGCCACCCCCGACCCCGCCAGCGCCCACCCCCACCGCACCCGCCCCAACCCGCCCGCCACCACCACCGACGCCAGCAACAGCGCACCCCCCATCGGCACCCACGCGTACAGCACCCCCGCAGGACCCGACCGCACCACCTCGTCACCGTCCGGCTTGACCAGCACCGGGTAGGTCCGCCCCGTGCGCACCGCCACCGACTTCTCGATCACCACCCGCGACCGCGCCGTCGACCCCTGAGACAACGGCGTGTACGGCCCCGAACAGGTCCGCGCACCACACCAGGTCACCGCGACCGTGCCGTGCTCCCGCCCCTTCGTCAGCATCACCTGCTGCGCCGTACCCCACGAACCCCACACCCCGGCGAACAGGATCAGCGCCGCGACCGCCCCCATCGCCGCGAGCCGCCCGAGACGCAGGACGGCCACGGACGCCCGACGCGCCGGAGGAGGAGCACCCCTCCTGCGGCCTGGACGGCCTGGACGGTCTTGACGGCCTGGACGGCCCTTCCGGCGATGGGACGGGACAGCAGCGACAGGCATGGCCGGGATCATTGGCCAAGCCTCAGCGGTCAGTCAACCTCCGAGGGCGAACCTCACGAGTTGTACGTACCCTGCGCCCGCTCCAGCCCCTCGATCACCAGACACTCCACCGCGTCCGCCGCCCGGTCCACGAACCAGTCCAGCTCCTTGCGCTCCGACGACGAGAAATCCTTCAGCACGAAATCCGCCACCTGCATCCGCCCCGGCGGACGCCCGATCCCGCACCGCACCCGGTGGTACTCCGCACCCATCGCCTTCGTCATCGACTTCAGACCGTTGTGCCCGTTGTCCCCACCGCCCAGCTTCACCCGCAGCGTGCCGTAGTCGATGTCCAGCTCGTCGTGCACCGCCACGATGTTCGCCACCGGCACCTTGTAGAAGTCACGCAGCGCGTTCACCGGACCACCGGACAGATTCATGAACGACATCGGCTTCGCCAGGATCACCCGCCGGTTCTCCGGCCCCGGCGGCCCGATCCGCCCCTCCACCACCTGGGCCTGCGCCTTGCCCGCCCGCTTGAACCTCCCCCCGATCCGCTCGGCCAGCAGATCGGCCACCATGAAACCGACGTTGTGGCGATTGCCGGCGTACTCAGGACCGGGATTGCCGAGGCCCACGATCAGCCACGGGGCGTTGGCGGGGGTCGTCACGTCCATGTCTCCTTACGCAGCAGCCGCTGCTCCCCCCGGACAGGGGAAACAGCGGCTGGAGCTGATGTACCGCTACGAAAGCTACGCGGCTCAGGCCTCGGCGGCCTCTTCGCCCTCGGCGCCCTCGCCCGCCGGGGCCTCCTCGGCCTGCGCGGCCAGCACCTGCAGCACGACGGCGTCGCCGTCCACGGCCAGGGTGACCCCCTTCGGCAGCTTGACGTCCTTCGCGAGGACGGAGGCACCGGCCTCCAGGCCCTCGACGGAGACCGAGACGCCCTCGGGGATGTGGGTGGCCTCGGCCTCGACCGGAAGGGCGTTCAGGACGTGCTCCAGCAGGTTGCCGCCGGCGGCCAGCTCACCCTCGGCGTGGACCGGGATCTCGACCGTGACCTTCTCGCCACGCTTGACCAGCAGCAGGTCGACGTGCTCCAGGAAGCCCTTGATCGCGTCACGCTGCACGGCCTTCGGGATGGCCAGCTCGTTGGTCTTGCCGTCGATGTCCAGGGAGATCAGGACGTTCGGCGTACGCAGCGCGAGCAGCAGGTCGTGGCCCGGGAGGGTCAGGTGCAGCGGGTCCGAACCGTGGCCGTACAGGACACCGGGAACCTTGGCGTCACGACGGATACGACGGGCGGCACCCTTGCCGAACTCGGTGCGGGTCTGGGCGGAGATCTTGACCTCGGACATGATCACTCCTCGTAGGAACTCGGATCGGACGTGGTCACCCGGCCACGAACGGCCTGCTACGAAGAGCGCGTCGATAACGGAGCGTCGCATCCAAGGATGCGGCCTCCCTCGCCGAGCAACTGGGGAAGTCTACTCGGCGAAGGAGGCCACAGAAAAATCGATCATCCTGAGAGGCGAACAGCCCTACTGCTCGTCGAACAGGCTCGTCACGGACCCGTCCTCGAACACCTCACGCACCGCGCTCGCGATCGTGTGCGCGATCGACAGAACCGTGATCTTGTCCAGCTCCAGCTCACCCGGCGTCGGCAGCGTGTTGGTGAACACGAACTCGCTGACCTTCGAGTTCTTCAGACGGTCGGCCGCCGGACCCGACAGCACACCGTGCGTCGCCGTCACGATGACGTCCTCCGCACCGTGCGCGAACAGCGCGTCCGCCGCGGCACAGATCGTGCCACCCGTGTCGATCATGTCGTCGACCAGCACACAGACCCGGCCCTTGACCTCGCCCACGACCTCGTGGACCGTCACCTGGTTCGCCACGTCCTTGTCACGCCGCTTGTGCACGATCGCCAGCGGCGCACCCAGCCGGTCGCACCAACGGTCCGCCACCCGCACCCGGCCCGCGTCCGGCGACACCACGGTCAGCTTCGCGCTGTCCACCTTGCTGCCCACGTAGTCCGCCAGCAGCGGCAGCGCGAACAGGTGGTCCACCGGACCGTCGAAGAAGCCCTGGATCTGGTCCGTGTGCAGATCCACCGTCAGGATCCGGTCCGCACCCGCCGTCTTCATCAGGTCCGCAATCAGCCGCGCCGAGATCGGCTCACGGCCCCGGTGCTTCTTGTCCTGCCGCGCATAGCCGTAGAACGGCACGATCACCGTGATCGAACGCGCCGAAGCACGCTTCAGCGCGTCGATCATGATCAACTGCTCCATGATCCACTTGTTGATCGGAGCCGTATGGCTCTGGATCAGGAAGCAGTCCGCACCACGCGCCGACTCCTGGTAGCGGACGTAGATCTCACCATTGGCGAAGTCGAAGGCCTTCGTCGGGACGACCCCGACACCCAGCTCGTGGGCGACCTCCTCGGCAAGCTCGGGGTGGGCGCGGCCGGAGAAGAACATCAACTTCTTCTCGCCGGTCGTCTTGATCCCGGTCACAGCACTGTCTCCTCAGAGGTCTCTCAGGGGTGCGGGTTCGCACATATCACGGTACGCCGTGTTTGACGCACCTGTTTCCGGTCAGCCTTCGCCCTCGCCCTGCCGCACAGCCGCCTCGGCAGCCTGCGCGGCGGCACTCCCCGGACGCTTGCGAGCCACCCAACCCTCGATATTCCGCTGCTGACCACGGGCCACGGCCAGCGAACCGGGCGGCACGTCCTTCGTGATCACGGACCCGGCGGCGGTGTACGCACCGTCCCCGACCGTGACAGGAGCCACAAACATGTTGTCCGACCCCGTACGGCAGTGCGAGCCGATGGTGGTGTGATGCTTGTCCTGTCCGTCGTAGTTCACGAACACGCTCGCGGCACCGATGTTGCTGAACTCACCGATCGTCGCGTCCCCCACATAGGACAGGTGCGGGATCTTCGTCCCCTCCCCGATCGACGCGTTCTTCGTCTCGACGTACGTCCCGATCTTGCCCTTCGCCCCCAGCCGCGAACCCGGCCGCAGATACGCGTACGGCCCCACGCTCGCCTGCGCGCCGATGTGCGACGCATAGGCGACCGTGTTGTCCACCCGGGCCCCCGCACCCACGACCGTGTCCGTCAGCCGGCTGTTCGGACCGACCTCCGCACCCTCACCGAGATGCGTCGCACCGTGCAACTGCGTGCCCGGGTGGACGACCGCGTCCTGCTCGAAGGTGACCGTGACGTCGACCCAGGTGGTGGCGGGATCGATGACGGTCACACCGGACAGCATGGCGGCGGTCAGGAGCCGGTCGTTGAGAATCCGGCGCGCCTCGCTCAGCTGCACCCGGTTGTTGATCCCGGCGATCTCCCGGTGATCGGCGGCGACGGACGCGCCCACCCGATGCCCGGCCTCGCGCAGAATCCCGAGGACGTCCGTGAGGTACTCCTCACCCTGGCTGTTGTCCGTCCGCACCTTCTTCAGCGCGTCCGCGAGCAGCGCCCCGTCGAACGCGAACACCCCGGAGTTGATCTCCTGGATCGCCCGCTGGGCCGCGGAGGCGTCCTTGTGCTCCACGATGGCCGTGACGGCACCCGACGCCTCGTCCCGCACGATCCGCCCGTACCCGGTGGCGTCCGGCACCTCGGCGGTCAGCACGGTGACCGCGTTGCCGTCGCCGTGGTGGGTCGCGGCCAGCGCGGACAGGGTCGCGCCGGTCAGGAGGGGGGTGTCGCCGCAGACGACGACCACGGTCCCGTCCACCCGGCTGCCCAGCTCCTCCAGCGCGATCCGCACGGCATGACCGGTGCCGTTCTGCTGCTCCTGCACGGCGGTGCGTACGGCGGCGTCGACCTCGGCGAGGTGCGCGGTGACCTTCTCGCGCGCGTGCCCGACGACGACGACCAGGTTCTCGGGGTCCAACTCGCGGGCGGCGGCCAGCACATGCCCGACGAGACTGCGGCCGCAGAGCTCGTGCAGGACCTTGGGTGTGGCCGACTTCATACGGGTGCCCTCACCCGCTGCGAGAACGACGACGGCTGCCGGGCGAATGGCGCTCACGAATGTGCCCTTCGGCTGTGGAGTGAGGTGGGGACACCCGAAGGATACCGGGGCGTTTCCTGGCGGACATGAGAGCGGGCCCTGACGGTGCTGTCAGGGCCCGCGAACCGGCTCCCGGGGCAGGAGTCGAACCTGCGTCTTACCTGGATTCAAAGTCCAGTCGCCCCTACCGACAGAGCAACCCGGGATTGCCGGGGTCAGCCTACGGGGTTCGCTGATCGGCTGCCACCACCATGCCCTTCCACCAACCCTCGATCTGGCGGTACAACTCGGCTGCCTGCGATACTCGGATCACCAGGCAGCCTCGGTAGTTCTCTCCCACGTTCTTGCGGACGGTCTTGGGGTTGTGCTTCTTGATTGTCGTCCTCTGGAAAGCCGAGACGTCTACGCCGACGAGGTCCGCCCAGTAGCAGTTGGCGCCCTCTACGTCCGCGGTGATGTGGATCATCACGCGGTAGGACAGGCGCTCCGGCTCCACACCGAGCAGGTTGAGCCATGCCAGGTAGAGCTTGATCACGCCTGGATCGCTGTTGACGAAAATGACGGTCTCGCGGCGGGCGTACGTCTTGTCCTTGGTGCCTTCCGCCCAGTACAGGGCGACGCCGGCCACGAAGAGTTCACGGTCTGACATCTCGCCGATCTGCGCCATTGCGGTTGCCTTGGTCTGCTGTCGCTTCTCGTCGCGCACCGCGAGTTCGTGCTCCCACCTCATGCGGTTCGCCAGCCGCGCCTGCTCCGCCGGAGCGCGCCGTTCCGGCCTCGGTAGATCCCGTACCCACAGCGACACTGAGCTCCGGGAGCAACCCAGTTCGACCTCGATCTGGTCGTATGTCCAGCCTTGCAGCCGGAGCTCCCGTGCCTTCGCCCTCAGGTCGTCCTTTGCTCGCGGGCGCTTCGTCCACTCCGGTGGGGGCTCGCCCTTCACCAGCCTGTTGAGGATGTCGTTGTTGTAGATCTTCAGCTCGTCACGGATCTGCCGAAGGCTGTAGCCCGCCCGCCGCAAGGTGATCGCCCGCTCCCGGAGGGTCTCGAAGTCCGCGTACTTGCCGGGTGAATGTGCCATACGCATACCGTCCAGCCGGAATGGAGGGTTCCGGGGTCGAACGGGCGCAGTTCACCTGTTCGAGGGAAAGTGCCTGGTTTCGGTCGTAGAAAGTCGACAGAAACAGACGGGGCCCCGCCCGTAGGCTGGAGGCATGACCTCGACGGGGGAAGAGACCGCGGCGGAACGGAGGGGGCCACTGTGGTGGCCCAGGTGGCGAAGCGCCGCGTTCGACTGGAGCCTGGCCGCGGTGTCCGCCGTGGAGTGCGCGGCGGAGGGGGTGGCGTTCGCCCGGGACGCCGGGATCCCGGTGGCGGTGGGGGTCGTCTTCGGGTGGCTCGCGGGGTCGGTGCTGGTGGTGCGGCGGCAGTGGCCGATCGCCGTGGTGCTGGTGGCGATCGCGATCACGCCGGCCCAGATGGGCTTCCTGATGGGCCTGGTCGGGCTGTACACGCTCGCCGCGTCCGAGCTGCCCCGCCGGATCACCGCCTCGCTCGCCGGGATGCAGCTGGTGGGGACGTTGATCGTGACGTTCGTCCGGGTGCGGCAGAGCATGGACGCGGGGCGGCTGACCATCGGGGACTGGTTCATCCCGTTCGCGGCGCTGGTGATGTCGCTGGGCCTGACCGCGCCGCCGGTCCTGCTGGGGCTGTACGTCGGTCAGCGGCGCCGGCTGATGGAGAGCCTGCGGGAGCGGGCGGACAGCCTGGAGCGGGAGTTGCAGCTGCTCGCGGAGCGGGCGGAGGAGCGGGCGGAGTGGGCGCGGGGGGAGGAGCGGACGCGGATCGCGCGGGAGATGCATGACGTGGTCGCGCACCGGGTGAGCCTGATGGTGGTGCATGCGGCGGCGTTGCAGGCCGTGGCGCGCAAGGATCCGGAGAAGGCCGTGCGGAACGCCGCGTTGGTGGGGGACATGGGGCGGCAGGCGTTGACGGAGTTGCGGGAGATGCTGGGGGTGCTGCGCAGCGGGGGTGAGCGGGAGCGGGCGGCGGCGTCGGTGCCGTTGGCGGCGGTGGGGGTGGCGGCAGCGGCGGCGGCTTCGCGGGCGGTGGTGGAGCAGCACGGTGAGGGGCCGTGTCTGGAGGAGTTGGAGGAGTTGATCGGGCAGTCGGAGGCTGCGGGGATGGTGGTGGAGCTGTCGGTGGAGGGGGAGGTGCGCTCGTATGCGGGGGAGATCGAGCAGACGGCGTACCGGGTGGTGCAGGAGGCGTTGACGAACGTGCACAAGCATGCGGCGGGGGCGAAGACGCACGTGCGGTTGGCGCATCGGGTGGCGGAGATCGCGATGCAGGTGGAGAACGGGCCGCCGCCGGAGGCGGGTGCGGCGGGTTCGGCGGGGTTGCCGTCCGGGGGGAACGGTCTGGTGGGGATGAAGGAGCGGGTGGTGGCGCTGGGTGGGGTGTTCGTGTCGGGGCCGACGGAGGCGGGGGGTTTCCGGGTGTCGGCGGTGATTCCGTCTGCGTGAGGGGGGTGGTCAGCCGGCGGTGAGGCGTACGGGTTCGATGCCGGAGACGAGGGTGGCGAGGGCGTGGTCGATGTCGGGGCCGAGGTACCAGTCGCCGGTGTGGTCGAGGGCGTAGACGCGGCCTTCGGCGTCGATGGCGAGGAGGGAGTGGGTGTCGGTCTCGGTGCCGAGGGGGCTGACGTCGGTGTCGAGGGCGCGGCCGAGGTCGGCGAGGGTGCGGGCCATGTGGAGGCCGTGGAGGGGGTCGAGGTGCAGGGGTGTGGGGGCGACCTGCCGGCCGGGTCCGGCGGGGGTGAGGGTGAGGCCGCCGAATTCGGCCCAGGCTTCGACGGCGGCGGGGAAGACGGCGTGGCGGTGGCCGGCGGGGCTGGTGTGGTCGCGGAGGGTGTCGGCCCAGATCTCGGCCTGTTTGATGTCCCAGCGTCCGGGTTGCCAGCCGGCGGCGCGCAGGGTGGCGTCCACGGGGACGGGGAAGCGGGTGGTTGAGGTGCGCGGGTCCGGGTGCATCGGCCTTCGTTCGTCGTTCGCGGTGCGTCTTGCGCGGTGTTTCGTTCGCGGTGTTTCGTTCGCGGTGCGTCTGCGCGGTGCTTGGTTCGCGGTGCTTGGTTCGCGGTGCTGGTGGGGGCGTCAGTCGCCGGCTTCCGGGTCGACGATGCGGACGCCGAAGTGGGCGCTGAGGGCGGTGCAGGCGCGGCAGGGTGCGGCGAAGCTGCCGTGCAGCGGGTCGCCGTCCTCGCGGATGCGGCGGGCGGTGAGTTTGGCTTGTTTCAGTGCCTTGCGGGCTTCGCCGTTGGTCATGGGTTTGCGGGCGGCGCGTCTGCTGCGGGCGGCGTCGGCGGCCGCGATGTGGCGGGAGATGAGGAGTGCTTCGGCGCAGCGTCCGGTGAAGCGGTCGCGCTGGGCGCTGCCGAGGGTGTCGAGGAAGTCCTGGACGAGGTGGTGCAGGGCCGGTGGCTGGTCGCCGCGGGCCGCGGTGCCGGTGAGGGTGGCGCCGCGCACGGAGAGGGCTGCGGCGATGGTGGGGAGTATGCCGTCGCGGCGGTGACGGAGTGTGGGGGTGTGGGGGGTCTCGGTGCTGGACCAGCCGATGCGGGGGTCGCCTGATGCGGGCGTTTGCGGCCCGTTGTGCTGCCCCGTTTGCGTTACGTTCATGATCGTCATCCCCTCCCGAGCATGCCCTCGGACGTCACAGGGTGCCAAATGGCGTGGCTGGTGGGGAAGCTGGGCGGTGCGACACGCCCGTGTTCGGGCGGTCCGTGAGGGTGGGGTGACGGCTGGTCACGGGTGCGGGGGGCGTCGGACGGAGCGCCGGTGACCCGTGTCGTCGTACCGCATAGGCTGTCGGCACCGTGACGCGCGCGGTGGGCGCGTGTGGGAAACCGTTGGAGACAGTCGATACGGGGCGTGGTGGGCCGGGTCCGGAAGCGGGACCGGTCGCTGCGGGCCGTACCAGAGTGCCGCAGGGGGCAACCGCCATGACGACGAGTCGGCTCGGGCAGCAAGCCGCGCCGCCCAACGCGGCCTATGCCGGGCAGGTCGTGCACTTCCCGGATCCGGTGCGTGCGGCGCGGCACCCGAGGGGGGTGCGGATCGACGAGCGCGGTTATCCGGATTTCTCGCCGTACGCGCGTGCGGCGGCGGAGATCGCGGATCCCCCGGAGGGTTTCGGGGTGGACGAGTTGCGGCTGACGGACTACGTGTCGGCGAACGCGGTGCTGGCGGCGTCGGGTCACGCGTTGTGGGACACGGTGCCGAACGTGGCGACGCCGCACGGCTGGACGTGGCACCACGTGGTGGGTTCGCGGCGGCTGGAGCTGGTTCCGGTCGAGGTGAAGGCGTTGCTGAGGCATCACGGTGGCCTGGCGACGGCGGCGGTGGACCAGGGGAAGCGGGGGACGCGGCCGTTGCAGGAGACGCGTCCGGCGCATGTGGGGCTGCCGAAGTCGGGTGTGGCGGTGACGGAGGCGCAGGTGCAGGGGGTCGAGGAGGACCTGGGGTACCGGCTGCCGGGGGCGTACCGGTCGTTCCTGAAGGCGGCGGGCGGGTGTGCGCCGGTGGGCGCGGCGCTCGACGCCGAGCTGGGGCTGCTGGTGGACCAGCCGTTCTTCACGGTGCGGGACGAGGCGGCGGTCAATGACCTGGTGTACGTCAACAAGTGTCTGCGGGACCATCTGACGAAGGACTACCTGGGCGTCGGGTTCGTGCAGGGCGGCCTGCTCGCGGTGAAGGTGAAGGGCGAGCGGGTCGGTTCGGTGTGGTTCTGCGCGTACGACGACGTCCGGGACGTGGATCCCGCGTTGCCGCCCGCGGAGCGTACGCAGCGGCTGCTGCTGCCGTGCGGTGACGACTTCGACGTGTTCCTGTCGCGGCTGGCCGGTAATCCGCCGGAGCTGGAGACGGTGGCGAATCTGATGGTGGACGGCGGGTTCGCGCGTGCGGTGCCCGTGGCGTCCGGTGCGGGGGAGTGAGCTGAGCGATGGTGACGTTCGCGCAGGCGCAGGAGCGCGCCGAGGAGTGGATCAACGGGGACGTTCCGGCGTACCAGCACCGTGAGGTGCGGGTGCGGGAGTTCGGGCTCGGGTTCGTGGTGTGGGCGGAGGACCGCGCGGAGGGTCCGCGGTCGGACGGGGGCGCGCAGCGGCTGGTGATCGCCCGGGACAGCGGGGAGGCCACGTTGTGGCCGGCGCTGCCGGTGGGTGAGGTGATCCGCCGTTACGAGGAGGAGTACGGGCGTCCGGACGAGCCCCGGGACGCGGTGCCGGCGCCTGCGGCGCGGGTGGATCTGAACCAGACGTCGTTCTTGTTGTCGCCGCCGGAGTGGTTGCAGGAGGCGGCGGACAAGCTGGGCATCGGGGAGACGCGGGAGTCCGACGGCGGGGCCGCGGGAGCCGGGGTCGGTACGGGAGTTGGTGCCGGTGCCGGTGCCGGTGCCGGTGCCGGTGCCGGTGCTGGTCTGTCGGCCGGTGCGGTGGGTGTCGGCGGTGCGGCGGGTGGGGGCGTGGCCCCCGATCCGTCGCTGCCGCGTACGCAGGCGGGTGTGTCGGGGAGCGGGCTGCCGCAGACGCAGGCGGGTGTGTCCGGGAGCGGGCTGCCGCAGACGCAGCCCGGAGTTCCGGCGGGGCCCGCGGCCGGTGCGCCGGGGGGTCCTGTCCCGCCGCCGCCCGCCGGGGCCACGCCCTGGACGGGGACGGACACCAACGGCGACGCCGGCGACGACCGTTCCGTACCGCTGCCCGCGACGGTCTTCGCGCCGCCGCTGAGCGGCTCCGACGAGCCCGCGCCGCCGCCCGCCGGGCTGCCGGACGCCAAGACGGCCCTGATGAAGGGCGGCAGCCAGCTGCCGCCGACGGCGGTCGCCCCGGCGATGGACGCCCCGGGCGCGGCGGCTGCCGCGGGCGCACCGGGTGCCGCGGGCGCACCGGGTGCCGCGGGCACGCGGGGCGGTACGCCGGCCCCGCCTCCGCCGCCCGGGCCGGACGGGTCGTCGTACGCGTATCCGCAGGGGCCGGGCGCGCCCGTGCCGCCGACTCCCCCTCAGGGAACCGCTGGGGCGTCGTACGGGTATCCACAGGGGCCTGGCGGTGCCGGTGCCACGGGTGGGGGCGCGCCGGGGCGGTCGCTCGCGCCGAACGCCGGTGAGATCGCCGACGCCGCGACCAGCAAGGCGGCTCCTCCTCCGCGCCGTCCGCGCGGTGGGGCCACGCCGCCGCCTCCGCCGGGCGCGCCGGGGGCTCCGGGTGGTCGGCCGGGCGCTGCGCCGACTCCGCCGCCGCCCGGTCCGGGTGCGCCCGGGGCCGGGACGGCGGGGGGCTATGTGCCCACGCAGCTGGTGTCGGCCCTCGGGCCGGAGGGGCCTGCCGGTCCCGGTGCGCCGAACGCGCCCGCCGGGCCGAACGCCCCGGGCGGCCCGAGCACGCCGGGCGGCCCGAGCACGCCGGGGGGTGCTCCTCCCGGCGGTGTGCACCATGCCGCGACCATGCTGGCCGACCCGGGGCGGATGGGCCCGGGTGGGCCCGGTGGTCCGGTCGGGCCCGGTGGCCCTGGTGGCCCCGGTGGGGTCGGGGGCGCGCCGCAGCCTCCGGGCGCCCCTGGGATGCCGCCGCCTCCGGCGGGCGCGCCCGGCGTACCCCAGGCACCCGGTGCCCCCGGAGTCCCCGGTGCTCCGCATCAGGCGCAGACCATGATGGCCGGGCCTCCGGTCGGCGCCCCGGGTGCGCCCCCGCCGCCCGCCCCTGGGATGCCCGCGGGTGCCCCTCGGAGCGTGCCCGTGGGTGGGCCCGGAGCGGGGCAGCCGCCGGGGTACGGGTATCCCCAGCAGCCGCCCGGGCAGCCGACGGTCGGCCCGGGGTACCAGGCCGTGCTGCGCTACCGCGCGCAGGACGGTTCGGAGCAGCAGGTGATCCGGCGTTCGGCGCCGGGCACCCCGCACCCGGAGTGGCAGATCTTCCACGAGCTGCGGGCCATGAACGTGCCTCCGGGCCAGGTGCTGGAGCTGCACACCGAGCTGGAGTCGTGCGAGCTGCCGGGCGCGTACTGCGCGCGGATGATCCGGGAGCAGTGGCCGCAGGCGCGGCTGGCGAGCATCGCGCCGTACGGCACGGACCACGCGAGCCGGCAGCAGGGCATGCAGCAGTTGCTGGCACACCAGGGGGAGTTGCACCAGGTGGCCGACGGTCCCGCGCGGCCCGCGCCGGTGCGGGCGCCGTTGCCGCCGGTGCAGCCGGTCCCGCCGATTCCGCCGGAGGCGATCGCGCAGGAGCTGGGCGCGGCGTTCGGGCCGGGGCTCTTCCGGTTCGAGCAGGCGGCGGTGTCCCGGCAGGGCGTGCCGCCGGTCGTGGCGCACACGCTGGTGGTGGCGGGTCTGCCGATGGACATGGGGCCGTTCTTCTGGGCGCAGGCCCAGCCGGGGCGGCCGGTGCCGACGCTGGCGGAGCTGGCGGCGGAGCGGGGGGTGCGGTCGGCGCCGGACGCGGGGTCGTACCTCGTCATGGGCAGTGACTTCGGCAAGGCCGTCTGTGTGCAGTACGGGACGGCGAACATCGTCGCGGTGCCGGTGGAGGCGGGGCCGGGCGGCGGTTCGGTGCCGCCGCAGTTCGTGAACACCGGGCTGCCCGAGTTCCAGCGGTGTCTCGCTCTGCTGGGCCGGATGTGGCGGCTGCGGTTCGGGCTGAACCAGGAGCAGGCCGGGCGCTGGACGGTGGACTTCCAGGCCCAGTTGGCCTCGCTGGACCCGGCGGCGCTGGGTTCGCCGGAGAGCTGGTGGTCGGTGCTGCTGGAGCAGATGTGGGACGGGCTGCTGTGAGGCGGGCGTCCCGCTGACACGAGGTGTGTCGAGGGCCGGGCCGGTCATATGACCGGCCCGGCCCTTTTCTGTGCGGGAAGGCCCACACCCCGTGCCCGGAGTGTCGCGTTATGAACACTTAAGTCCGATACATCAAGATATGCGGGAAATCATTATTTCGCGTCCGTCTGGTGGAAGGGGCTACAGCATGAGCAGCGCACGGGTGTCATCGCCGGGGTTCGTGACCGTTCTCGGGCGCGGCTACCGGCCCAAAGAAGTCGACATGTTCACCGCCGCGCTCTCCGCCGAACGCGACGCGGCCTGGGAGCGGGTCACCCGGCTCACGATGCTGGCCAAGGACATGGTGGTCGAGGCCAAGCGGCTGCGCGAGGCCTGCACGGAGATCAGACCGCAGACGTACGAGTCCCTCGGGGAACAGGCCCGGCGCCTGTGGGAGCTCGCCCAGGAAGAGGCGGCGGGGATGGTCGAGCGGGCCCGGCGCGAGGCGGCGGAGGAGGTCGCGCAGGCCGAGGAGCACGCCGAGAGGCTGAGCCGTACGGCGCAGGAGCAGGCGGAGGCGATCCGCACCGAGGCCAAGGAGCACGCCCACCAGCGGCTGCTCGCCGCGCGCGCCGAGGCGCAGGGTATCCGGGTCACCGCGCGGCGCAAGGTGAAGGAGTTCCGCGGCGCGGAGCTCGACGCGCTGCGCGACGTACGGCAGCGCACGGCGGGTCTGCTGGTGGAGCCGAAGCACGAGCACGCCGAGAAGTGGGCCGAGGCGGACCGTGAGCTGGCCGAGCGCATCGCGGCCCTGGAGGCGAACAACGAGCGGGCGGTGGCCCGTGCCGAGGAGGCTCTGGCCGCGGCGCAGCGGGAGTTCACCGAAGCTCAGGAGTCGATCGGCCGGCGGCAGGAGGAGGCACGCGCGCGTGCCACGCAGATCCTCGCCGAGGCCCGGCTGAAGGAGGACCGCATCGCGCAGGAGACCGAACGGGTGGTGCGCAAGCACCAGGAGCTCTCGGAGGAGGTGCGGGCGCACATGGAGCAGGTCCAGGAGAGCCTCAGGGCGCTCACGGGCCGCCCGGCGGAGTGATCGGACCGCGCCGCAGGGACAGCCAGGCGGACAGGCAGGCAGAGAGACAGGCAGACAGAGAGACAGACACGGCACGGCACGGCACGGCACGCACGCACGCATGCGCGCGCGTGCCGTGCCGTGTTCGCTGTCCGACCGTCACCTGTCCTTGCGTACCGCCGCTCCCGCCAGGATCCAGCCCTCCACCGCCTCGTAGCGGCGGCGCTGCTCCTCGGCGCCCTGCCGGCCGGAGGCCAGGGTGCCCAGCCAGCCGAAGACGAAGCCGAGGGGGACGGTGACGATGCCGGTGGTGGTGAAGGGGAACCAGTTGAAGTCGGCCTCGGGGAACGCGGCGGCGGGCGAGCCGGAGACCAGGTTCGTGCCCGGCATGAGGACCAGGACGGCGAGGGTGCCGCCGATGAGGGTGCACAGCAGGCCGGTGCGGGTGTAGCGGCGCCAGAAGAGGCTGTAGACGAGGGCGGGGGCGAGCGCGGAGGCGCCCAGGCAGAAGGAGAGCGTGACCAGGGGTTGCAGGCTGCGGTGCTGCACCTGGGTGGCGAGCAGGACGGTCGGTGCGCCGACGGCCAGCGCGGACAGCCGGGCGATCAGCATCTCGCGCCGGGGGGTGGTGCCTCGCGCGCGTGCCGCGAAGACGTCGTGGGCGAGGGAGTTGGCGCAGGCGAGGATCATGCCCGCGACGGAGGCCAGGACGGTGAGGAAGATCGCCGTGGTGACCGCCGTGAACAGCAGGGTCTCCGCGGTGGACAGCTCCGCGCCGAACGCGGCCCGTGAGCCCAGCAGATAGGCGGTGTTGCCCCGCGGGTCCGCCGCGGCGATCGCCGCACGTCCGACCAGGGCCGTGGCGCCGCATCCGACGACCGTCATGACCAGGACGAACACCGCGACCCCGGACACCGCCCAGGACAGGGAGCGGCGCACCTGGCGGGCGCTGGAGGCGGTGTACATGCGCATGGTGATGTGCGGCAGGCAGGCACCGCCGAGGACGACCGACAGCTGGGCCGTGATCATGTCGACACGGGGGTACGGGCTGTCGGCGAACTCCAAGCCCGAGCGCAGGAACGCGTCGCCGACCCCGCTGCCCTGCGCGGCCGCGTCGAACAGGGTGCCGGGGTTCCAGTCGAAGCGCGCGAGGACGACGAGGGCGACGGCGATTCCGGAGCCGAGCAGGGTCACGATCTTCAGGATCTGGATGAGCGCGGTGCCCTTCATGCCGCCGATCGCCGCATAGCTGATCATCAGTGCGCCCATGACGACGACACAGCCGGTCTTCACGGAGTCTGCGGAGAAGCCCAGGATGAACGCGAGGAGCTGTCCGGTGCCGGCGAGCTGCACCAGCATCATCGGCAGCAGCGCGGCGAGGGTGACGGCGCAGGCGGTGATCCGTACGGCGCGCCCGGGCATCCTCCTGGCCAGCGCGTCGCCCATGGTGAACCGGCCGGCGTTGCGCAGGGGTTCGGCCAGCAGGAACATCAGCAGCATCAGCGACAGGGCCGTGCTGAGGGCGAGGACGACACCGTCGTAGCCGCAGAGGGCGATGACTCCGCCGGTGCCGAGGACGGTGGCGGCGGAGATGTAGTCGCCGGCGATGGCGAGGCCGTTGCGCAGCGGGGACAGCGAGCGGTAGCCGGTGTAGAACTCGTCCAGGTCGTCGCGGTCGGGGCCGGTCATCACGCACAGCAGCAGGGTGACGGTGGCGACCGCGGTGAAGGCGGCCAGGGACGTGGTCTGCGCGTCGCCGCTGAACTCCGTGACGGAGGCCGCGAGGGGGGTCGGTGCCGTGCTCACCGGGTGGCCCCCCGCCGTGCGTCGATCTCGTACTGCTTGCGGATGCGGTCGGCGAGCGGGTCGACCCGGCGCCGGGCGGTGCGCTCGTAGACGCCGATCGCCAGCCAGGTGACGGGGAGCTGGATCAGTCCGAGGAGGAGGCCGGCGGGCAGTCCGGTGGTGACGGTGGCCGTCATCAGGGACGGCGCGAAGCCGGACAGGATCAGGAACACGACGAAGTAGCCGAGCGCGGTGAGCGTGGCCACGCGGCGCTGGCGGCGGTAGGCCCCGCGCAGCGTCCGCAGGTCGCTGTGGTGCCCGAGCGGGGTGGGGTGGTCGGGGCGGTGGCGCGGGGGTGCGGCGGGTGGCGGGGGTGGCGGCTGCCAGGGGTATGTCGGGCGGGGGCGGGACGGGTCGTAGGACATCCCGTGCTCCTTGCGCGGCTCGGGTCCGTGGCGGCGGACCGCAGGGAGGTGGGGTGGGGGTGGCGAGCCACGCACGTTACTCGGGAGTACGGTCGGTGCGAAGTCTTTTCACCAAACTGGTCGGTCGGTATGCGCTTACTGTGCGATCCGGCCGCTGACCTGGGGTGTTACCCGCATTAACCGCGCTGTTCCGCCCGGCCCTCCGGCTGCTCGTCCGCCGTCGGAGGCTCGGCCCGCTCCTGCTCCCCCAGCACCGGGAACCGGCGCGGCGCCACACACAGCAGCACCAGGAAGGCCAGCGCGGCCGCGCACGACGCGCCCAGATACACGGCGTGCACGGCGCTCGCGACAGCGCGCCGGACGGATTCGGGCGCCGTACCGGCGTCGAGCGCGCGGGTGACCGAGTCCAGGTCGCCCGCCCCGCCCAGCCGGGACGCCAGCACCCCGTTGGCCACCGCGCCGAACACCGAGGCGCCGATCGTCTGCCCGGTCTGCCGGCAGAACAGCACCGACGCGGTCGTCGTCCCGCGCTCCGACCAGCCCACCGTCGACTGCACCCCCACGATCAGCGGCAGCTGGAAGAGGCCGAGCGCCGCGCCGAGGACCAGCATCAGCAGGGCCGGCTGCCAGGCCGCGCCGGGATACGGCAGGAAGGGGAAAGCCAGCAGGACCAGCGCGGCGGCGCCGATGCCGAGCAGCGCGGTGTCACGGAAGCCGATCCGCCGGTACAGGTGCTGGCTCAGCGCGGCCGACACCGGCCAGCTCAGCGTCCACACCGAGAGCACGAAGCCGGCCGCCACGGGACCGAGCCCCAGCACCGACTGCGCGTACGTCGGCAGGAACACCGTGGGCGCCACCATCAGCAGGCCCAGCGCGCCCAGCGCCAGATTGACCGCGGCGATCGTACGGCGCCGCCACACCCACCCCGGGATGATCGGCTCCGCCGCCCGGCGCTCGACCACCACCACGAGTCCCGCCAGCGCCAGCCCCGCCCCGAACAGCCCCAGCGAGGGCCCGGACCACCACGGCCAGGCCACCCCGCCCTGCACCAGTGCGGTCAGCAACACCCCACCACAGGCGAACACGCCCAACGCCCCGCCCCAGTCCACACGCGCGCGTGGCGACGATTCCGGTGCGGGGTTCCGGCTCTCACGCGCGCGTGGCGACGATTCCCGCCCGGGCTCGCGGGCCGCCCGCGACTCCCGCTGCGGCTCGTGCAGGTGACGGACGATCAGCCACAACGCCACCGCCCCGATGGGCAGGTTGACCAGGAAGATCCAGCGCCAGTCCGCGTACGCCGCGAGCACCCCGCCCAGGCCGGGGCCGGCCACCGCCGACACCGCCCACACCGTGGACAGCTTCGCCTGGATCTTCGGCCTCTCCTCCAGCGGATACAGATCGGCGGCGAGCGTCTGCACCGTGCCCTGGAGCGCGCCGCCGCCCAGCCCCTGCACCACGCGGAACGCGATCAGCGCCGCCATGTTCCAGGCGAGCGCGCACAGCAGCGACCCCAGCAGGAACAGCGCGGCGCCCACCACCAGCACCGGCTTGCGGCCGAAGGTGTCGGAGAGCTTGCCGTAGACGGGCAGGGTGACCGTCACCGCGAGCAGATAGCCCGAGAACAGCCAGGAGAACACCGAGAACCCGCCCAGGTCGCCCACGATCTGCGGGACGGCCGTGGAGACCACGGTGGAGTCCAGGGCGGCCAGCGCCATGGAGAGCATCAGCGCGGCCACCACCGCGCCCCGCCGCTCTCCGCCCGTGCGTCGCGCTGCGCCCTCGCGGGTCGCGGGTCTCGTGTCCTCCACCGCCGCCCTCCCCTGCCGCCGTCTCCCGTGCCCCCTGCATCCATCTGCCGGAGGACAGCTTCCCACCTGCCCCGCGCGCCGGGGCAGCCTTGACCTTCCCGCGACGGAAGGGTGCGGGGTGGCATCGCCGGGACGGACAGGCGCGGGTCGAAGGGTGGAGCCGACCCCGAGAACCGCTCCACCTGGCGGTGGAGAGCCCCTAGGGGTACCTCCGTACTACGTCTCGGGGAGGGTTCGTACCGACGGAGGACGAGACCGGCCCGGGTGCCTTCTTAACCTGGCTTTACGCCGTCGGGGGTGGCCAGCCCCAGCGGCAAAGGGTGGGGTTAACCCCCCGGGAAGACGGGTCCCGGCACCAGCGCGCCGGCCCCCTCCCGCCGCCAGACTCTTCGACGTAGCACTTCCCGCACTTCTCGACGTAGCACTTCCCGCACTTCCGCCACGTCCCGCAGTCCGCGCGCGTCCCGCAGTTCGCGCACTTCTCGCATTCACTTCAGACATAGGAGATCTACCGTGACTTCGGCTGTGACCATTCCCAGGCACAGGGGCACTGGAGGGCGTACGGCCGTCGCCGCGCGGGCGCGGCAGGTCGTCAAGGCGTACGGGTCCGGAGAGACCCGGGTCGTCGCCCTCGACCACGTCGACGTGGACATCGCCCGCGGCCAGTTCACCGCGATCATGGGCCCCTCGGGGTCCGGCAAGTCCACACTGATGCACTGCCTCGCCGGTCTCGACACCGTGACGGGCGGTCAGATCTACCTGGACGACACCGAGATCACCGGCCTGAAGGACAAGAAGCTCACCCAGCTGCGCCGGGACCGGATCGGCTTCATCTTCCAGGCGTTCAACCTGCTGCCCACGCTCAACGCGATCGAGAACATCACGCTCCCCATGGACATCGCGGGCCGCAAGCCCGACAGGGAGTGGCTCGCGCGCGTGGTCGACACCGTCGGACTCTCCGACCGGCTCAAGCACCGGCCCACCCAGCTCTCCGGCGGCCAGCAGCAGCGTGTCGCCGTGGCGCGCGCCCTGGCGGCCCGCCCCGAGATCATCTTCGGTGACGAGCCGACCGGAAACCTCGACTCGCGCGCCGGCGCCGAGGTCCTGGGCTTCCTGCGCCGCTCCGTCGACGAGCTGGGCCAGACCATCGTGATGGTCACCCACGACCCGGTCGCGGCCTCCTACGCGGACCGCGTGCTGTACCTCGCCGACGGCCGGATCGTCGACGAGATGCTCAAGCCGACCGCGGACGCCGTCCTGGACCGCATGAAGGACTTCGACGCGCGGGGGCGTACGTCATGACCGTGATGAAGACCTCGATGCGCAACTTCTTCGCGCACAAGGGACGCATGGTCCTGTCGGCCGTCGCGGTCCTGCTCTCCGTCGCCTTCGTCTGCGGCACCCTGGTGTTCTCCGACACCATGAACACCACTTTCGACAAGCTGTTCGCCGCGACCTCCTCCGACGTCACGGTCAGCGCCAAGGACGCCTCGGACACCGGCCAGACCACCTCGGACAACGGCAGGCCGCCGGTCATGCCGGCCTCCGTGGTCAGCAAGGTGCGCGAGGCCAGGGGCGTGAAGACGGCCGAGGGGACCGTCTTCTCGACCTCGGTGACCGTCGTGGACGCCGACAAGGACAACCTCTCCCCGTCCAGCGGCGCCCCGACCATCGTCGGCAGCTGGAACGGCAACGACGCCCGCACCATGAAGATCACCTCCGGTACGGCGCCGAAGGGCTCCGGCCAGGTCATGGTCGACCAGGACACCGCCGACAAGCACCACCTGAAGCTCGGCGACGAGATCGGCGTCATCAGCGCGGTCGGCACGCACACCGCGCGGATCTCCGGCATCGCCGCCTTCCAGGTCACCAACCCCGGCGCCGCGATCTTCTACCTGGACACGAAGACCGCCCAGCAGACGCTGGTCGGCGAGCCGGACGTGTACACCAACGTCAACGTCACCGCCGCGGCCGGCGTCAGCGACGAGCAGCTGAAGAAGAACGTCACGGCGGAACTCGGCACGGCCGGCTACAAGGTGCAGACCGCCAAGGAGACGGCCGACGCCAACCGCGCGGACGTCGGCGACTTCCTGAACGTGATGAAGTACGCGATGCTCGGCTTCGCCGGGATCGCCTTCCTCGTCGGCATCTTCCTGATCATCAACACCTTCTCCATGCTGGTCGCCCAGCGCACCCGCGAGATCGGCCTGATGCGGGCCATCGGCTCCAGCCGCAGGCAGGTCAACCGCTCCGTCCTCGCCGAGGCCCTGCTGCTCGGTGTCGTCGGCTCGGTCCTCGGCGTCGGCGCCGGCATCGGTCTCGCCGTCGGCCTGATGAAGCTCATGGGCATGACGGGCATGAACCTCTCCACCGACGACCTGACGGTGGCCTGGACGACCCCGGTGGTCGGCCTCGCCCTCGGCGTGATCGTCACCGTCCTCGCGGCCTGGCTGCCCGCCCGCCGCGCCGGCAAGGTCTCCCCGATGGCCGCCCTGCGCGACGCGGGCGCCCCGGCCGACGCCAAGGCCGGTGCCGTACGGGCCGTCCTCGGCCTGCTGCTGACCGGCGCCGGCGGCTACGGCCTCTACCTGGCCTCCGCCGCCGACAAGGCCAAGGAGGGTTCCCTCTGGCTCGGCCTCGGCGTGGTGCTGTCCCTGATCGGCTTCGTCGTCATCGGTCCGCTGCTCGCCGGCGGTGTGGTCCGCGTCCTCGGCGCGGTCCTGCTGAGGGCCTTCGGCCCCGTCGGCCGCATGGCCGAACGCAACGCCCTGCGCAACCCGCGCCGCACCGGGGCCACCGGCGCCGCCCTGATGATCGGCCTCGCCCTCGTCGCCTGCCTGTCGGTCGTCGGCTCCTCGATGGTCGCCTCCGCGACCGACCAGCTCGACAAGACCGTCGGCACCGACTTCATCATCCAGAGCGACAACGGGCAGCTCATCACCCCGCAGGCCGTCCGCGCCGTCAAGGACGCCCCGGGCCTGGAGCGGGTCACCGAGTACAAGTGGACCAAGGCCGACTTCACCACGCCCGACGGCAAGACGCTCGACGGCACGGCCATCACCGCCGCCGACCCGAGCTACGCCACGGACCTGCGCACCGAGACGGTCGCCGGCAAGCTCGCCGACGCCTACGAGCCGGACTCGATGTCCGTCCACGAGACGTTCGCCAAGGACCACGACATCCACCTCGGGTCCAAGATCGCGGTGGCGTTCGACAACGGCTCCACGGCCCGCCTCACCGTCCGCGCGATCACCAGCAGTGACGTCGTCATCGACCAGGGCGCGATGTACACCTCCATCGCCACGATGAAGAAGTACGTCCCGGCCGACAAGCTCCCCCTCGACCAGCTGGTCTTCGCCTCGGCGAAGGACGGGCAGCAGGACGCCGCGTACACGTCCCTCAAGTCGGCCCTGCACGACTACCCCCAGTACGCCGTCCGTGACCAGACCGACTACAAGCAGGCCCTGAAGGACCAGATCGGCCAGCTCCTCAACCTGATCTACGGCCTCCTGGCGCTCGCGATCGTCGTCGCGATCCTCGGCGTGGTGAACACGCTGGCCCTGTCGGTGGTGGAACGCACCCGCGAGATCGGCCTGATGCGCGCCATCGGCCTCTCCCGCCGCCAGCTGCGCCGCATGATCCGCATGGAGTCGGTGGTCATCGCCCTCTTCGGCGCCCTCCTCGGTCTCGGTCTGGGCATGGGCTGGGGCGCCACCGCCCAGCAGCTCCTCGCCCTGGAGGGCCTGACCGTCCTCGAGATCCCGTGGCCGACCATCACCGGTGTCTTCATCGGCTCGGCCTTCGTGGGCCTGTTCGCGGCCCTGATCCCCGCCTTCCGCGCCGGCCGCATGAACGTCCTGAACGCGATCGCCACGGACTAGGCGGCGACAGCGACGGACCAGGCGGCGCTACGGGGGACACGACCCGGCACCGAGAAGTCACGGGGGGCTTCTCGGCGCCGGGTCGTCCGGCTGCGCGGTCCCGGCGCGGGCGACCCTCGTGCGCACCGGCCGGAACGCGCACCTCGTGCGCACCCCCTGGTGTCCGCACCCCGAGAAACCGGTACAGCGCACCCCGAGAAACCCGGTACGCGCCCCCTGAGAAACCCTGGTTGTCCACAGCCCCCGGCGAACCGCGGCGCCCCGTCGTACCCTGGACACCCCCGGCCCGTGACGCGTGTCGGGCCCTTCGCGTTGCCCACCCACCGACGAAAGCCGCCCCGAATGAGCCTGCACGGTCTGCTCGACGCCGTCGTCAAGGACACCGCCCTCGCCGAAGCGATCCCCGCGGCCGCAGACGGCAACCGCATGCACATCGACCTCGTCGGCCCCCCGGCGGCCCGCCCCTTCGCCATCGCCGCCCTGGCCCGCGAGACCGGCCGCACGGTCCTCGCCGTCACCGCCACCGGCCGGGAGGCCGAGGACCTGGCCGCCGCCCTGCGCTCCCTGCTCCCGCCCGACACGGTCGTGGAGTACCCCTCCTGGGAGACGCTTCCGCACGAACGCCTCAGCCCCCGCAGCGACACCGTGGGCCGCCGGCTCGCCGTCCTGCGCAGGCTGTCCCACCCGCGCCCGGACGACCCCGAGACCGGCCCCGTCTCCGTCGTGGTGGCACCGGTCCGCTCGGTGCTCCAGCCGCAGGTCAAGGGCCTCGGCGACCTGGAACCGGTGGCCCTGCGCACCGGCGGGCAGGCCGACCTGAACCAGACCGTCGCCGCCCTCGCCGCAGCGGCCTACGCGCGCGTGGAGCTCGTCGAGAAGCGCGGCGAGTTCGCCGTGCGCGGCGGCATCCTGGACGTGTTCCCGCCCACCGAGGAACACCCCCTGCGCATCGAGTTCTGGGGCGACGACATCGAGGAGATCCGCTACTTCAAGGTCGCCGACCAGCGCTCCCTCGAAGTCGCCGAGCACGGCCTGTGGGCCCCGCCCTGCCGTGAACTCCTGCTGACGGACGACGTCCGCGCGCGTGCGCGTGCCCTCGCCGAGCAGCACCCGGAACTCGGCGAACTCCTCCACAAGATCGCCGAGGGGATCGCGGTCGAGGGCATGGAGTCCCTAGCGCCCGTCCTCGTCGACGACATGGAGCTGCTGATCGACGTCCTGCCGAAGGGCGCCATGTCCGTCGTGTGCGACCCGGAGCGGGTCCGCACCCGGGCCGCCGACCTGGTGGCGACCTCGCAGGAGTTCCTCCAGGCGTCCTGGGCGGCCACGGCCGGCGGCGGTGAGGCGCCCATCGACGTCGGAGCGGCCTCCCTGTGGTCGATCGCGGACGTCCGCGAGCACGCGCGCGAGCGGGACATGATGTGGTGGTCGGTGTCGCCGTTCGCCGCCGACCTCGAACTGGAGGCTGACACCCTCCAGCTCGGCATGCACGCCCCCGAGACCTACCGCGGCGACACCGCGAAGGCCCTCGCCGACACCAAGGGGTGGCTCGCCGACGGCTGGCGCGTCGTCTTCGTCACCGAGGGCCAGGGCCCGGCGGCCCGCACGGTGGAGGTCCTCGGCGGCGAGGGCGTCGCCGCCCGCCTCGACACCGACCTCGCCTCGCTGAGCCCCTCCGTCGTCCAGGTGGCGTGCGGTTCCGTCGAGTACGGCTTCGTCGACCCGGCGCTGAAGCTGGTCGTCCTCACCGAGACCGACCTCTCGGGCCAGAAGGCAGCCGGCAAGGACGGCGCGCGCATGCCCGCGCGGCGCCGCAAGACGATCGACCCGCTCACCCTGGAGGCGGGCGACTACATCGTCCACGAGCAGCACGGCGTCGGCCGCTACATCGAGATGGTGCAGCGCACCGTGCAGGGCGCCACGCGCGAGTACCTGGTCGTGGAGTACGCCCCCGCCAAGCGCGGCCAGCCCGGCGACCGCCTCTACATCCCCACCGACCAGCTGGAGCAGATCACCAAGTACGTCGGCGGCGAGGCACCCACCCTGCACCGGCTCGGCGGCGCGGACTGGACGAAGACCAAGGCGCGTGCGAAGAAGGCCGTCAAGGAGATCGCGGCCGACCTGATCAAGCTGTACTCCGCGCGGATGGCCGCCCCCGGGCACGCCTTCGGCACGGACACGCCGTGGCAGCGCGAGCTGGAGGACGCGTTCCCGTACGCGGAGACCCCCGACCAGCTCACCACCATCGCCGAGGTCAAGGACGACATGGAGAAGACGGTCCCCATGGACCGCCTGATCTGCGGTGACGTCGGCTACGGCAAGACGGAGATCGCGGTCCGCGCCGCCTTCAAGGCCGTCCAGGACGGCAAGCAGGTCGCGGTCCTCGTCCCGACGACCCTGCTGGTCCAGCAGCACTTCGGGACGTTCAGCGAGCGGTACGCGCAGTTCCCGGTCAACGTCAGGGCGCTGTCCCGGTTCCAGACGGACACCGAGGCGAAGGCGGTCCTGGAGGGCCTGCGCGAGGGCGCGGTCGACGTCGTCATCGGCACCCACCGCCTGTTCTCCTCGGAGACGAAGTTCAAGGACCTCGGCCTGGTCATCGTCGACGAGGAGCAGCGCTTCGGTGTCGAGCACAAGGAGCAGCTGAAGAAGCTCCGCGCCAACGTCGACGTGCTGACCATGTCCGCGACCCCCATCCCGCGCACCCTGGAGATGGCGGTCACCGGCATCCGCGAGATGTCGACGATCACCACCCCGCCGGAGGAGCGCCACCCGGTGCTCACGTTCGTCGGCCCGTACGAGGAGAAGCAGATCGGCGCCGCCATCCGCCGTGAACTGCTGCGCGAGGGCCAGGTCTTCTACATCCACAACCGGGTCGAGTCGATCGACCGCGCGGCGGCCCGGCTGCGGGAGATCGTCCCCGAGGCGCGGATCGCCACCGCCCACGGCCAGATGTCCGAATCGGCCCTCGAACAGGTCGTCGTCGACTTCTGGGAGAAGAAGTTCGACGTGCTCGTCTCGACGACGATCGTCGAGTCCGGCATCGACATCTCCAACGCCAACACCCTGATCGTGGAGCGCGGCGACACCTTCGGCCTCTCCCAGCTGCACCAGCTGCGCGGCCGGGTGGGCCGTGGCCGTGAGCGCGGGTACGCGTACTTCCTGTACCCGCCGGAGAAGCCGCTGACGGAGACCGCGCACGAGCGGCTCGCCACGATCGCCCAGCACACCGAGATGGGCGCGGGCATGTACGTGGCGATGAAGGACCTGGAGATCCGGGGAGCCGGAAACCTGCTGGGCGGCGAGCAGTCCGGGCACATCGCGGGCGTCGGTTTCGATCTGTACGTCCGGATGGTCGGTGAGGCGGTCGCGGACTACCGGCGTCAGCTGGAGACCGGGGAGATCGAGGAGGAGCCGCCGCTCGAGGTCAAGATCGAGCTGCCGGTCGACGCGCACGTCCCGCACGACTACGCCCCCGGCGAGCGGTTGCGCCTGCAGGCCTACCGTGCCATCGCCTCGGCCACCTCCGAGGAGGACGTGAGGGCCGTACGCGAGGAACTCGTCGACCGCTACGGCAAGGTGCCCGAGCCGGTGGAGAACCTGCTCCTCGTCGCGGGGCTGCGCATGCTGGCCCGTGCGTGCGGGGTGGGCGAGATCGTCCTCCAGGGCACCAACATCCGCTTCGCGCCGGTGGAGTTGCGCGAGTCGCAGGAACTGCGGCTGAAGCGCCTGTACCCCGGCTCCGTCATCAAGCCGGCCGTCCACCAGATCCTCGTTCCCCGCCCGAAGACGGCGAAGGTCGGCGGCAAGCCGCTGGTCGGCCGGGAACTGCTGGGCTGGGTGGGGGAGTTCCTGGCGTCGGTGCTGGGGTCGTAGGCCGCCGGGACGTGCGGGAAGCCGCCCGCGGGAGGTGAGGCGGCGCGGACGGCTTCTCGTTTCAGGTGGTGTGCGGGTCCGGCCCGCGGGCCGGACGCTCTCCTCGCTGCCCGGCCCGGCCCCCACCGCACTGGTCGCTTCGGCAGCGGTCGCTGCGGCGATCGCGTCGGGCCCCGGGGAGGGCCGGGGTCACTGTCCCTCGGGCCGGTCGGGCCGTTCGCGGTCCATGCCGAGCGAGCCCTCGATCCTCTGCTGGGCTTCGTCGATCTGACCCTCGTACGTGTTGCCCGTCCTCTCGTTGACCTTCCGTTCGCCGGCGTCGGACATGTCCTTGGCCTTGTCCTGTGCCGCCCGGCTGTGCCTGAACCTGTCGAGGATGCCCATGCAGAGCTCCTTCCGGAGGTGACTCACCCTCGACGATATGCCGGGTGTGCGAGGTATGACCAGTTGAAGTCGTGGTGGTCTGGACCTCGCGAATGCCGCGGTGTACCCGATCGGTACGGTGTGCACCGACGCCCGCCGGGGAAACCGCCCCGTGCGGGGTGGCAGCGGGCAGGCAAGGGGAGGGGCGCGCGGGATGCGTCGGAGGGGTGGGGCGGCGACCGCCGCCATGCTGATGAGCGCGGTGGCCGTCATGGCGGTGGCCGGCTGTGACGGCCAGGGCGTCGGAGGGGGCCTCGGATCGGAGCCGGGTTCCGGTTCGGGGCCGAAGGCGGGCGGAGGGGCGGCCCTCACGGCCGCCGGGTCGCTCACCGTGAAGGGGCGCGCGCCCAAGACCGGCTACGCGCGGGACCGGTTCGGCGCCGCGTGGGCCGACACCGACTCCAACGGCTGTGACACGCGCGACGACATACTCAAGCGTGACCTGAAGGGGGTCAGGTTCACCGGCGGGGACTGCAAGGTGTCGTACGGCGTGCTGGAGTCGGATCCCTACTCCGGCAAGGACGTGACCTACCGGCGCGGTGCGAGCAAGGTCGACATCGACCACGTCGTCGCCCTGTCCGACGCCTGGCAGACGGGCGCGAAGTACTGGGACGCCGGCAAGCGGATAGCGCTCGCCAACGACCCGCTCAACCTCCTGGCCGTCGACGCGAGCACCAACCGTTCCAAGGGGGACGGGGACACCGCGACCTGGCTGCCGCCCAACAAGGCCTACCGGTGCACGTACGTCGCGGCGCAGGTGGCCGTCAAGAAGAAGTACGGGCTGTGGGTCACGGCGGCGGAGAAGTCCGCGATGCAGAAGGTCCTCACCTCCTGCCCCGGCCAGAAGCTCCCCACGGGCGGCAACCCCACGAAGGCGCCGGAGCGCTTCCACGCGGGCTGAGGCGGCGCGCCGGTGACGGTGTTCAGTGCCCTGCCGCGCGGCTGAGGGCCGCGGGAGCCGCCCCCGCGGGCGGGGCCGTACACACCTAGCGCCCGTACGGGTAGCCCTGCTGATACGGCTGCCCGTACACCGGCACGGGCGGTGCCGTCGGGGTCTTCTTGTCGAACACCCAGAAGAGCAGCAGCGCGGTCGCCACCAGCAGGGTCACGAACCAGGCGACGCCGAGGAACGCGTCACCGTCGTCGTTGTTGGAGGTCGCCGCCCACGGCAGTGTCACGCACTCGTACAGCACGAACGAGGCGCAGGCGCCCCAGTCGGAGGGGCGGCCGCGGCGCAGTGCCACATAGAGGAAGGGCACCCACACCAGGAAGCCCAGCGAGAACCATCCCAGGGCGGCCCAGGCCAGCCGCTGGAACCAGCCGCCCTCGAGCCGCTTCTGCGCACCCGTCGTTGTCGTCGCCATACTCATCCCGCCCCCAGGTCATCAGGGGGCAAGGGTAGGTCATCGCGGCCGGTTCCGGCCCTGCGCTCCCTTTACTGTGACATGAGCGAATCTTGTGGCTATGGGGAACAGGTGTTTCCCGATCGCGGGGGCGGCGCGCGTTACCGTGCGATCCGTTTGGTACGCACACACATACGCATCGACGATCGATCTCAGGAAAACGGGTGGGGTGGGGATGGCCGAGCACCGGCAGTCCAGGAAGCGCAGGTACATCACGTGGGGCGTGGCCGGGGCGGCCGTCGTCGCCGGTGCCGGGATCGCCGCCCAGCAGTCCATGGCGGCGACCACCTGGCCCGCGCAGAAGACCTATACGGGCCGCGCCTTCGACACGTGCACCGCGCCCTCCCTGTCCGCGATGAAGGCCTGGAAGACCGACGGCTTCTACGGCGCCGCCGCCGTCTACGTCGGCGGCAGGAACCGCGGCTGCAACCAGCCCAACCTCACCGCCTCCTGGGTCAAGTCGGTCGACTCCCTCGGCTGGAAGCTCATCCCGCTCTACGTCGGGGCCCAGCCGCCGTGCCAGACCGGCTCCAGCCCCGAGAAGATCACCGCCGCCACGGCCACCTCCCTGGGTGCCACGGACGCCGCGGACGCCGTCGCCAAGGCCTCCGCGCTCGGCATGAAGACCGGCAGCCCGATCTACCTCGACATGGAGGCGTACGACATCACGAACACGTCGTGCAACAACGCCGTGCTCGCGTACGTCCGCTCCTTCACCAAGACCCTGCGCGCCAAGACGTACCGCGCCGGCTACTACGGCTTCAGCAGCTCCAGCGCCAAGGCGATCGCCGACGCGACGGACAAGACGGACCTGCCGGGCAACCTGTGGTACGCGCTGTGGGACAAGACGAACACCACGACCACCGACTGGCCGTGGGGCGCCACGCAGTACACCGACCACAGCCGTGGCCACCAGTACCTGGTCAACAGCAAGGAGACCCGCGGCGGCTCCACCATCACCGTGGACCGCGACGCGTGGGACGCCCCGGTCGCCCTCGTGGGCTGACCCGGGGGCGGCGCGTCCCCGACGACGCACGCGCGCGTGAGCCACGCCCCGGTGACCGGGGGTGTCCTTCGACGCGGTGGGCGGCACCCGTGCGCGGGCGAACGTCAGCACGGCGGGCACCGGCGACGGCGTGCGCGCGGGAGTCGCCCACGCGATCGGCGACGCGGTGACCGCGGTACCGGGCTGATCCCTCGCACCGACGAGCGGGCCGGTCCGAGCGCGGCGGTGCCCGAAGTCCTGGTGAATCGTTGGTCGAATGGGTTGGCCCCAGGCGCCCCACTGCCTACCATCGATCACCGCAAGACTTTGTGCACCGTCGCACAATCTCCGACCGGGAGGTTCCCTTGCACCGCCGTCGCCGCCGCACCGCGTTCCTGCTGTCCGCCGCGATCGTGGCGGCCCCCCTCCTCACCGCCTGCGGGAACGACGCGCATCCCGGCGCGGCGGCCGTCGTCGGCGGTCAGCGGATCACCGTCGCCCAGCTCGAGAACCGGGTGAACGAGGTGCGCGAGGCCCAGCGGGCGGCCGTCCACGACGAGGCGCAGTACGCCCAGGTCCTCGCCCAGACGAGCACCCTCACCCGGGACACCCTGCACGGCATGGTCCTGGACGAGGTGCTGGACCGGGCTGCCGAGGACGCGGGCATCACCGTCACCCGTCGCGAGGTCCAGCAGGCGCGGGCCGGTCTGGAGGAGCAGGCGGGCGGCGCCCGGGGCCTGGAGACCTCCTGGCTCCAGCAGTACGGCGTCGCGCCCGAGCGCCTCGACGACAACCTCCGCCTCCAGGTGGAGGCCCAGAAGCTCGCCACCCGGCTCGGTACCACCACCGGTGACCCCGCGTTCTGGAGCGCGCTGTCGGTGACGTCGAAGAAGCTCGGCGTCGACCTCAACCCGCGCTACGGAACGTGGGACGTGCGCAAGGTCAGTCGCGTGGACGCGAAGACCCCCTGGGTCCGCGAGGTCACGGCGGCGGGCACGCAGCCGACCTGACCACAGGACGTATGACCACAGGACGTATGAAGGTGTGACCGTACGACGGTATGACCGGCCGCCCTGCCTGTGGACAACCGGGCGGAGCGGCCGGCGGCCGTGGGTTACGTTCGGTGTGTGAACGATGTGACCGCACCCACCGGCTCCGCGACGGGCCGAGTCGTCCTGCTGACCACCAGCCACCGGGTCGCCCCCGGCCTGCTGTCCTGGCCCGCCTGGCAGGCCCTGCGCGAGGCCGACCGGGTGCTGTGCGCCGACGGCGCCCACCCCCAGCTGCCGTATCTGCGCGAGGCGGGGATACAGGTGGAGGAGGCCTCCCCGACCGCCGAGGACCTGCTCACCTCCTGCGCGGGCGGACGCACGGTCGTGGTCGTCGCGACCGGCGAGGGCGAACCGGCCCTGACGGACGGACTGGCCCGGCTGGCCGGCTCCGGCCGGGTCGCGATGCCCGAGCTGGAACTGCTCCCCGCCTCCTACGACCTCCCCGGCGCCCGCCTCCTCGACCTGATCCAGGTGATGGACCGGATCCGCCGCGAGTGCCCCTGGTCCTCCCGGCAGACCCACCAGGGGCTCGCCAAGTACGGCATCGAGGAGGCGTACGAACTCGTCGAGGCCATCGAGGACGGCGACCGCGACGAGCTGCGCGAGGAACTGGGCGACGTCCTCCTCCAGGTCGTCTTCCACGCCCGGATAGCCGAGGAGGACGAGGACGCCCCCTTCTCCATCGACGACGTGGCCGCCACCATCGTCACCAAGCTCATCCACCGCCACCCGCACGTCTTCGGCGACGCCACGGCCACCACCCCGGAGGAGGTCAAGGCGCACTGGCTGCGCACGAAGGCGGTGGAGAAGCAGCGGGAGTCCGTCACGGACGGTATCCCCCTCCACCAGCCCGGCCTCGCCCTGGCCGCGAAGCTGTCGTCGAGGGTCCGCTCGGCCGGTCTCGACGTCCCCCTCCCCGCCGCCGAGGGCATCGGCTACCGGCTGCTCGCCCTCGCCGCAGGGGCGGAGGCGGAGGGTGTCGACCCGGAGGAGGCCCTGCGCGCGGCGGCCCGCGTCTACCGGGACGCGATCCGCGAGCGGGAGAAGCAGGAAGAGCGGTGAATCAGAAGGAGAAGCAGAAGCAGAGGGAGAAGAAGGAGAAGGCGCAGAGCGTGCACGCGAGGAGCAGGAAGCAGTGAGCAGCCGGCCCCACCCCCCGACCGTCCCGCCCGCCCCCGAGCTCTTCACCTGGGAGTTCGCCACTGACCCCTACCCGGCCTACGCCTGGCTGCGCGAGCACGCCCCCGTGCACCGGACCCGGCTGCCCAGCGGAGTGGAGGCCTGGCTGGTCACCCGGTACGCCGACGCGAAACAGGCCCTCGCCGACCAGCGGCTCTCCAAGAACCCCGCGCACCACGACGAGCCCGAGCACGCCAGGGGCCGGACCGGCATCCCGGGCGAGCGCAAGGCCGAGCTGATGACGCATCTGCTGAACATCGACCCGCCGGACCACACCCGGCTGCGGCGGCTGGTCAGCAAGGCGTTCACCCCGCGCCGGGTGGCCGAGTTCGCGCCCCGGGTGCAGGAGCTGACCGACGACCTCATCGACCGGTTCGCCGGCGCGGGCGAGGCCGATCTGATCCACGACTTCGCCTTCCCGCTCCCCATCTACGCGATCTGCGACCTCCTCGGCGTGCCCCGCGAGGACCAGGACGACTTCCGGGACTGGGCGGGCATGATGATCCGTCACGGCGGCGGACCCCGGGGCGGTGTCGCGCGGTCCGTGAAGAAGATGCGCGGCTACCTCCTGGAACTCATCCACCGCAAGCGCGCGGAGCTTCCCGAGCGGCCGGACCCCGGCGAGGACCTCCTCTCCGGTCTGATCCGCGCCTCCGACCACGGCGAGCACCTCACCGAGAACGAGGCCGCCGCGATGGCCTTCATCCTGCTCTTCGCCGGCTTCGAGACGACGGTCAACCTCATCGGCAACGGCACCTACGCCCTCCTCACCCACCCCGGCCAGCGGGAGCGGCTCCAGCGGTCCCTGGCACAGGGGGAGTGCGCCCTCCTGGAGACCGGCGTCGAGGAACTCCTGCGCTACGACGGCCCGGTCGAACTGGCCACCTGGCGCTTCGCCACCGAACCCCTCACCCTCGGCGGGCAGGACATCGCCCCCGGCGATCCCGTCCTCGTCGTCCTGGCCGCCGCCGACCGCGACCCCGCCCGCTTCACCGACCCCGACACCCTCGACCTCTCCCGCCGCGACAACCAGCACCTCGGGTACGGCCACGGCATCCACTACTGCCTGGGCGCCCCCCTTGCCCGGCTGGAGGGCCAGAGTGCCCTCGGCACCCTCCTCACCCGGCTGCCCGACCTCCGACTCGCGGCGGACCCGGCCGACTTGAGATGGCGCGGCGGGCTCATCATGCGCGGACTGCGCACCCTGCCGGTGGAGTTCACCGCGGTGCGGGGCCAGCAGGTGGACCACAGCGAGCTGACCTGAGGTCAGCCGCAGTGTGACCGTCCGATGGAGCAAAGGTGACCGACCCTCAAGTCTGTGATCTTCACGTGATCTGCGCGGCATTAACTTGTGACTACTGATCGTCTGCCGATACGTTCGGTCGTCAGCGCGGCGAACCCCTGTGCGCTCACGTCGTCCGTCGCGCCGGTCACTGCTGTCCAGAGAAAGGCCCTCGCATGCTCTCCGGGAACGGTCGGCACCGTCGCCCCCGTCAGGCTCCGGCCCTCCTCGTCGCGGCCGGAGTGACCGGCTCCGCCATCGCCCTCCCGCTCCTCGCCGCCAGCGGCGCGAGCGCGGCCGACGGCACGGTGTGGGACAAGGTGGCGCAGTGCGAGACCGGCGGCTCCTGGAGCGCCGACAAGGGTGGCGGCGAGTACGGCGGCCTGAGCCTCTCCCAGGAGGACTGGGAGACGTACGGCGGCCTCGACTACGCCCCCCACCCGGATCTGGCCAGCCGCAACCAGCAGATAGCCGTGGCCCAGCAGCTCCTGGCCAAGGAGGGCGTCGGCGCCTGGGGCACCTGCGGGCTGACGTCCGGGCTCACCCAGGTGAACGGCGCGGCGGACGGCGTGGACACCGGAGTGGCGGGCGACGAGTCCGACTCGCCCGTGTCATCCGGATTGTCCGACCTGTCCAAGGGGACGTCCGGCTCCGACGGCTCCGACGGGTCCGGCGACTCCGCCGCTGACGCCTCCACCCCCTCGGCCGATCCGTCCGCTTCAGCCTCGGAATCCCCTTCGTCCGCTTCCTCCTCCGAGGCGAACGACTCGGGCAAGTCCGACACTTCGGGTAAGTCCAAAGAGGACGCACAGGAGTCCGGCGGTCCGTCCACGGTCGAGCCGGAAGTGGACAACTCGGATAATTCGGTACAGGATGCCGGGACTTGGAGCCTGGTCGACACCAGCTCCCTCGGCTCCGGCCGGCATCGCGGCGCCACAGCCGACGAGGCCGCCACGGACGGCACCTCGACCGCCAGTGCCGGCCGGCATGCCGCCTCCACCTACACGGTCCGCGAGGGCGACACCCTCGCCTCCATCGCCGACTCCCTTGGCGTCGACGGCGGATGGCGCGCCCTTTACGCCGAGAACAAGGACCGTATCGGTGCCGACCCGGGCGCCATCATGCCCGGTCAGACCCTCGACACAGTGGTGCAATAAGGGCGGAACGCCCGTAAAAACACCGGGAGTTCACGTCCCACTTCGCGACGATTGTCCGGTTTGGTGAAAGTGTGGGATGAGTCTCAGAAGTCGTGATCGTCTTTGAAATTCCCGGGATGGGGTGTCTACGGTCAGGACCGCTCGGCAATCCGGGCCCCGGCCGCCGCAACGCCGAATCCTGCCAGTGGCGGCCCGGGAACAGTCGTCGCGTCAAGCGCCGTAGGCAGGAGCGGGGGACCCAAGGTAAGTGCCGGGCCCGGCGGTTGACCGCCGGAACCGGCTCGGGGTGAAGCCGCGCACCACGAGGTGCGCGGCCGGGCAACTCAACCGGCCCGAACCCGACAGCTCACCTCGCAGGCGTCGGTGAGGGGATGAACCATGCTGTTTTCCGGCAAGGGCAAGCACCGTCGTCCGTCCAAGGCCACCCGGGTCGCCGCTCTCGCGGGCGTCACCGGTGTCGCCATCGCCGCCCCGCTGATCGCGGCCGGCAGCGCCTCCGCCGCCACCGCCTCCGAGTGGGACGCGGTCGCCCAGTGCGAGTCGGGCGGCAACTGGTCCATCAACACCGGCAACGGGTACTACGGCGGCCTGCAGTTCTCGGCCTCCACCTGGGCCGCGTACGGCGGCACCGCCTACGCCGCCCGCGCCGACCTGGCCAGCAAGGAACAGCAGATCACCATCGGCGAGAAGGTCCTCGCGGGCCAGGGCAAGGGCGCCTGGCCGGTCTGCGGCACCGGCCTGTCCAGCACGCCGTACGGCGGCGGTTCCGGCTCCACCGGCTCCACCGGCTCCGGCAGCACCGGCTCCTCGTCGAGCTCCAGCAGCTCCAGCAGCTCCAGCAGCTCCAGCAGCTCGAACGGCTCGACCACCCGTTCCACCGAGCAGCAGACCGCCTCCCGCTCCGTCGAGCGCCCGGCCGCCTCCAAGACGGTCACCACCCCGACCGGCAAGAAGGTCAAGAAGGGCGACGGCGAGTACAAGGTCGTCAAGGGCGACTCCCTCAGCTCGATCGCCGAGAAGCACAAGGTCAAGGGCGGCTGGCAGAAGCTGTTCCAGCTCAACAAGGACATCGTCGAGGACGCGGACCTCATCTACCCGGGCCAGCAGCTGCACCTGAAGTGACACAGCCGCTGCCGTGCGGGGCCACAGGCCGCTCACATCGCGGCCCCGCACGCTGAGGACTCGTGAGGGTCACCCCCCGTCCCCGCGGGCTCCCCGCTCCGGTGCGTATTTCCCCCGTACGCACCGGAGCGGGGTTTTCTTTGCCCAGGTGTTCGTCTCTGCGCCACCCGTACACATTGTTCCGATGGGGAACAATGTGTACGGTCAGTTTGTCCACGGGGCGGTCGGTCGGCTGCCGCGGGCCCCGGGGCGGTTAGGCTCTAGGCGCAAGGCCCACCACAGGCCGCAAGGCCCCTGTGCCCCGCACAACCAGCGTCACATCCCAAGAAGGAGATGCTCGTGCCGTCCATCGACGTCGTCGTAGCCCGGGAAATCCTGGACTCCCGAGGCAACCCCACGGTCGAGGTCGAGGTCGGCCTCGACGACGGCAGCACGGGTCGTGCCGCCGTCCCGTCCGGCGCCTCCACCGGTGCCTTCGAGGCCATCGAGCTCCGTGACGGCGACCCCAACCGCTACCACGGCAAGGGTGTGGAGAAGGCCGTCCTCGCCGTCATCGAGCAGATCGGCCCGGAGCTCGTCGGCTACGACGCCACCGAGCAGCGCCTGATCGACCAGGCCATGTTCGACCTGGACGCCACCGACAACAAGGGCTCCCTCGGCGCCAACGCCATCCTCGGCGTCTCCCTCGCCGTCGCCCACGCCGCCTCCGAGGCCAGCGACCTCCCGCTCTTCCGCTACCTGGGCGGCCCCAACGCGCACCTGCTGCCGGTGCCGATGATGAACATCCTGAACGGCGGCTCGCACGCCGACTCCAACGTGGACATCCAGGAGTTCATGATCGCCCCCATCGGCGCGGAGTCCTTCTCCGAGGCCCTGCGCTGGGGCACCGAGGTCTACCACACCCTCAAGAAGGTCCTGAAGTCCAAGGGGCTGTCCACCGGCCTCGGCGACGAGGGCGGCTTCGCCCCGAACCTCGGCTCCAACCGCGAGGCCCTCGACCTCATCCTCGAGGCCATCAAGGAAGCCGGTTACCTCCCGGGCGAGCAGATCGCCCTCGCCCTCGACGTCGCCGCCTCCGAGTTCTACAAGGACGGCAAGTACCTCTTCGAGGGCAAGGACCGCTCCGCCGCCGAGATGACGGAGTACTACGAGGAGCTCGTCGCGGCCTACCCGCTCGTCTCCATCGAGGACCCGCTGTTCGAGGACGACTGGGCCGGCTGGAAGGTCATCACCGACCGCATCGGCGACAAGGTGCAGCTGGTCGGCGACGACCTGTTCGTCACCAACCCCGAGCGCCTCGCCCGCGGCATCGAGGAGGGCACCGCCAACGCCCTGCTCGTCAAGGTGAACCAGATCGGCTCGCTCACCGAGACCCTGGACGCCGTCGAGCTGGCCCAGCGCAACGGCTTCAAGTGCATGATGTCGCACCGCTCCGGCGAGACCGAGGACGTCACCATCGCCGACCTGGCCGTCGCCACCAACTGCGGCCAGATCAAGACCGGCGCCCCGGCCCGCTCCGAGCGCGTCGCCAAGTACAACCAGCTGCTGCGCATCGAGGAGATCCTCGACGACGCCGCGGTGTACGCCGGCCGCTCGGCCTTCCCGCGGTTCCGCTCCGCGAACCAGTAGCCAGGCACAGCCAGTCGGCAGAGCCGGCAGGCACAGTCAGTAGGCGAAGCGGCAGGCAGGACCCGTGGGCACAGGAGCGCGCAGTGCCCGAGGGCTGACCCGGCCCGGGTCAAGCGACAGCCAGTCGTACGTACGTCCCCGTACTCGGTCCCGTACCGTGTGCGGGGACGTACGCGCGTGTGAAAGGGGAGGCGCGAAGCCGATGGCCGCGAGGGACCGGGACCGTTTCTCCACCGCGACGAGACTGCGGGTGCTCGGCGAGCAGACCGCGGCCCGCGTCTACCGCTCCCAGACCAAGCGCCAGGCCCGCCGCTCCCGTCTGACCGGCCGCGCCGCGCTGCTCGCGCTGGTCCTGTGCACCCTGATCGTCGCTCTCGCCTACCCGATGCGGCAGTACGTCTCGCAGCGCGCGGACATCGCCGATCTGGAGCGGGAGAAGGCCGAGGCCACCCGACGGGTGGAACAGCTGCGCGACCTCAAGGCTCGCTGGCAGGACGACGCGTACGCCGAGCAGCAGATCCGGGAGCGCCTGCACTATGTGATGCCGGGGGAGACCGGCTTCATCGTGATCGACCCCGACGCGGTCAAGAAGGCCCGCGCCGACCTCGGGGCGGCCGACCGCCCCTGGTACTCCAACGTCTGGGACGGGGTCGACAAGTCCGACGCCTCCGACCAGTGAACCGACAGAGAGACAGTCCTCCAAGCATGGAAACGCCCCCGCCGACCACCCCGCGCACCGAGCCCACCGACGCCGACGTCGAGGCCTTCAAGCAGCAGCTCGGCCGCCCGCCGCGCGGACTGCGCGCGATCGCGCACCGCTGCCCGTGCGGTCAGCCGGACGTCGTCGAGACGGCGCCCCGGCTGCCCGATGGCACCCCCTTCCCGACGCTGTACTACCTGACGTGCCCCAAGGCGAACTCCGCGATCGGCACGCTCGAGGCGAACGGCGTGATGAAGGAGATGACGGAGCGGCTGCAGAGCGACCCGGAGCTCGCGGCCGCCTACCGCGCCGCCCACGAGGACTACGTCCGGCGCCGGGACGAGATCGAGGAGCTGAAGGGCTTCCCGAGCGCGGGCGGCATGCCGGACCGGGTGAAGTGCCTGCACGTGCTCGTGGCGCACTCCCTGGCGGCGGGCCCGGGGGTGAACCCGCTCGGCGACGAGGCGCTCGCCATGCTGCCGCAGTGGTGGGCCAAGGGGACGTGCGTCACCCTGCCCGGTGCGCCGTCCGGCGAGGGGTGGCAGGTGGAGACCTCCGAGGACGGCTCCGGTCACTTCGCCTTCAAGCCGGTGGACGGAGACGAGCGGTGACCCGTGTCGCCGCCATCGACTGCGGTACGAACTCCATCCGCCTCCTCGTCGCCGACGCCGACCCGGAGACGGGCGAACTGGTCGACCTCGACCGCCGTATGACGATCGTCCGCCTCGGCCAGGGCGTCGACCGCACCGGCCGGCTGGCGCCCGAGGCGCTGGAGCGGACCTTCGCCGCGTGCCGGGAGTACGCGGCGGTGATCAAGGAGCTGGGCGCGCAGCGGCTGCGGTTCGTCGCCACCTCCGCCTCCCGGGACGCCGAGAACCGCGACGAGTTCGTCCGGGGCGTGCTGGACATCCTGGGCGTCGAGCCCGAGGTCATCACGGGCGAGCAGGAGGCCGAGTTCTCCTTCACGGGCGCCACGAAGGAGCTCAAGGGCCGTACGGACCTCGCCCGCCCCTATCTGGTGGTGGACATCGGCGGCGGCTCCACGGAGTTCGTCGTCGGCGAGGAGCACGTACGGGCGGCCCGCTCGGTGGACGTCGGCTGTGTGCGGATGACCGAGCGGCACCTCGTGGTGGACGGCGAGGTCACCGACCCGCCGAGCGCGGAGCAGATCGCGGCGATGCGCGCCGACATCGAGGCGGCCCTGGACCTCGCCGAGGAGACCGTCCCGCTGCGCGAGGCGCACACGCTGGTGGGCCTCGCGGGCTCCGTGACGACGGTCTCGGCCATCGCGCAGGAGCTGCCCGCCTACGACTCGGTGGCCATCCACCACTCGCGCGTCTCCCACGCCGGGGTCCGGGAGATCACCGAGTGGCTGCTGCGCTCCACCCACGCCGAGCGCGCGGCGATCGGCTCGATGCACCCGGGCCGGGTGGACGTGATCGCGGCGGGCGCCCTCGTGCTGCTGTCGATCATGGAAAGGATCGGCGCGCGGGAGGTCGTGGTGAGCGAGCACGACATCCTCGACGGCATCGCGTGGTCGGTGGCGGGAGCCCCGGGGACCCTGTAGGGGGCACTCTGCTGAGCAGCCCGAATGACGTATGAGCGTGGCGGCGGGGTGCTCGTGGTGGCCCGAAACGGTTCTCCACGACACCCCTCCGGGAAAGTTCGTGAAGTTCTTCACAAGGAATTGGGCCCTGGTGGGCGCCCCATGAGGGCCGGTTGACCCTTCCGGGGGGCCAACACCCGTGTGAACGTGTTCAAAAGAGGCGCGCACGGACGTTTCGAGGAGGTCCGCCCCAGGGGTGTTTCCGACCCCTCACCCCACCCCCGGACACCCGGAGAGGCAGCTCACGCGGCATTGACAACGCCTCGCCCCGCCCGCTGGTTCCCCCTTGGCGCCATGATGTGGATCACGCGGGTCGCGGAGGATAGCACACACCCTCCACAAGCTTGTGAAGGGGCGCACGAGCGGCCCCCCTCGGGCGGGTGGATACTCGATGCCATGAGCACCACGGAGCGTCCCAGGATCCTCGTAGTAGGCGGTGGGTACGTAGGCCTGTACGCAGCTCGGCGCATCCTCAAGAAGATGCGCTACGGCGAGGCGACCGTCACGGTCGTCGACCCCCGGTCGTACATGACCTACCAGCCCTTCCTCCCCGAAACCGCCGCCGGCAACATCTCCCCGCGCCACGTCGTCGTCCCGCTGCGACGCGTGCTGCCCAAGGCGGAGGTCCTCACCGGCCGGGTCACCACCATCGACCAGGACCGCAAGGTGGCCACGATCTCCCCGCTGGTCGGTGAGGCGTACGAGCTGCCCTTCGACTACCTGGTGATCGCGCTCGGCGCGGTCTCCCGCACCTTCCCGATCCCCGGCCTCGCCGAGCAGGGCATCGGCATGAAGGGCGTCGAGGAGGCCATCGGCCTGCGCAACCACGTCCTCGAACAGCTCGACAAGGCCGACTCCACCACCGACGAGGAGATCCGCCGCAAGGCGCTCACCTTCGTCTTCATCGGCGGCGGCTTCGCCGGTGCGGAGACCATCGGTGAGGTCGAGGACATGGCCCGCGACGCGGCCAAGTACTACAAGACGGTGTCCCGCGAGGACATGCGGTTCATCCTCGTCGACGCCGCCGACAAGATCCTGCCCGAGGTCGGCCCCAAGCTCGGCCAGTACGGCAAGGAGCACCTCGAGGCCCGCGGCGTGGAGATCTACCTCTCCACCTCCATGGACTCCTGCGTCGACGGCCACGTCGTGCTGAAGAACGGCCTCGAGGTCGACTCCAACACCATCGTGTGGACCGCCGGCGTCAAGCCGAACCCGGTCCTGGCCCGCTACGGCCTTCCGCTCGGCCCCCGCGGTCACGTCGACACCGCCCCGACCCTCCAGGTCCAGGGCACCGACTACATCTGGGCCGCCGGCGACAACGCCCAGGTCCCCGACGTCGCCGCCCGCAAGGCCGGTGTCGAGAACGCCTGGTGCCCGCCGAACGCCCAGCACGCGCTGCGCCAGGCCAAGGTCCTCGGCGACAACGTGGTCTCCGGCATGCGGGGCTTCCCGCAGAAGGACTACGAGCACTCCAACAAGGGTGCGGTGGCCGGTCTCGGCCTTCACAAGGGCGTCGCGATGATCGTCATGGGCAAGATGAAGATCAAGCTCAAGGGCCGTCTCGCCTGGTACATGCACCGTGGCTACCACGGTCTGGCGATGCCGACCTGGAACCGCAAGATCCGCATCTTCGCCGACTGGACCCTCGGCATGTTCCTCAAGCGCGAGGTCGTCTCCCTCGGCGCGATGGAGAACCCCCGCGAGGAGTTCTACGAGGCCGCCAAGCCCGCCCCGGCCCCGGCCGCCGCCAAGCCGGAGAACGAGAAGGCCAAGGCCTCCTGATCTCCACCCCCTGAACGACCCGAAGGGGCCGCCCGCCATCCGTGGTGCGGGCGGCCCCTTCGGCCGTCCAGCCGTACCCGTGGCGTCCGCACCTCTTTTTGCCCGGACGTACCGGCCGCGCGGGACTGAACTCGGGCACCTTCCGTGTTTACGTGGAATCCGGACAGTCCGGGATCACCGTCACGGAGGTGTGCTCCATGGCCGATGCCGCGCCGCGGCTCCACGCGATCGTCGAACAGCTGCTGGGTGCCCCGCTCCCGATGCGCATCCGCGCCTGGGACGGTTCGCAGGCGGGTCCGCCCGGGGCGCCCGCGCTGGTCGTACGCAATCGCCGAGCCCTGCGCCGTATGGTGTTCAAGCCCGGTGAACTCGGCCTGGCCCGCGCCTGGGTCGCCGGGGACCTGGAGATCGAGGGCGACCTCTTCGTCGCCATGGACCTGCTCTCGGGGCTCGTCTGGGAGCGCGGCGACGACGCCCCCGGCCTCGTCCGGGCCCTGGGCGACCCCGGGTTCCGCGCGGCCGCCCTGGCGCTGCTGAAGATGGCCGGCCCTCCGCTGCCGCCCGCCCCGCCCCGCGAGGAGGTGCGCCGCACCCGGCACCGCCACACCCGCCGCACCGACCGACAGGCCATCAGCCACCACTACGACGTCGGCAACGACTTCTACGAGATCGTCCTCGGCCCGTCCATGGTGTACTCCTGCGCCTACTGGCCGGCCCCCGGCGCCACCCTCGAACAGGCCCAGCACGACAAGCTCGAACTCGTCTGCCGCAAACTCGCCCTGAAGCCGGATCAGCGTCTGCTCGACGTCGGCTGCGGCTGGGGGTCCATGGCCGTCCACGCGGCCCGCGAGCACGGCGTCCGGGTCGTCGGGATCACCCTCTCCCAGGAGCAGGCGGCCTACGCCCGCAAGCGCGTCGCCGACGCCGGCCTCACCGACCGGATCGAGATCCGGGTGCAGGACTACCGGGACGTCACCGACGGGCCGTACGACGCGATCTCCTCCATCGGCATGGCCGAGCACGTGGGCGCCGACAAGTACCTGGAGTACGCGAGCGACCTGTACGGCCTGCTCGCTCCCGGCGGGCGGCTCCTCAACCACCAGATCGCCCGCCGGCCCGAGCGCGACGAGGCCGCCTACGAACTCGACGGGTTCATCGACGCCTACGTCTTCCCGGACGGCGAACTGGCCCCGATCGGCACCACCGTGACCCAGCTCGAACGGGCCGGCTTCGAGGTCCGGGACGTGGAGTCCCTGCGCGAGCACTACGCCCTCACCCTGCGCCGCTGGGTGGCCCGCCTGGACGACGACTGGCGGCGCGCCGTACGGCTGAGCGGCGCCGGCCGGGCCCGGGTCTGGCGGCTGTACATGGCCGCCTGCGCCGTCGCCTTCGAACGCAACCGCATCGGCGTCAACCAGGTCCTCGCCGTCCGGCCCCCCGAGTCCGGGGAGTCGGGGATGCCCCTGCGCAGCCGCACCTGGAACTGAGCGCACGGGGACACAGGCGCACGGGGACACAGGCGCATGGGAACACAAGCGCACGGCGACATCGGCGCACGGCGGCATCAGCGCACCCGGACATGAAAAAGAGGGGCCCCGCGTCTCGTGACGCGGGGCCCCTTGCCGGTGCCGGCTACTCCGCCTTGATGGCCGCCAGCATGTTCAGCCGGGCCGCCCGCCGGGCCGGCCACAGCGCGGCGAGGACGCCCACCCCGGCGGCCAGCAGCAGGAACACGGCCATCCGGTCCCAGGGCAGGACGAGTTCGTACGTCGCCATCCTCGTGCCGAGCAGCTCACCGGCCGCCCAGCCGAAGAACACGCCCAGGCCGATGCCGAGCACACCGCCGAACAGGGAGATGACCAGGGACTCCAGCCGGACCATCCGCTTGACCGCGCGGCGGTCCAGGCCGATCGCCCGCAGCATGCCGATCTCCTGCGACCGCTCGAAGACCGACATCGCCAGCGTGTTGATGACACCGAGCACGGCGACGATCACCGCCATCGCGAGCAGGCCGTAGAGCATGTTCAGTATCAGGGTGAACATCTGAGCGATGGAGTCGGAGAGGTCCTGCTTGCTCTGCACCTTGACGCCCGGGTTGGAGCCGAGGGCCTTCTCCAGCCGGTCCTTGGCCGCGTCGGAGGCGCCGCCGGAGGTCTTCACCATGACCTGCATGTCGTCCGGGGAGTCCTGGTGCGGGGTGAGCGTCGCGGTGTCGAGCAGGATCCCGCGGAACAGCTCGTTGGCCCGGTAGACCCCGGAGACGGTCAGCCGCTGCTTCGCCCCGTCCTCGTACGCCACCTGGAACGCCGAACCGGCTTTCCAGCCGAACGACTTCGCGGTCTCCTCGTCGACGACGACCTTCGTGCCGCCCACCTCGAACCTGCCGTCGTCGACCGGCAGATCGGTCAGCTCGCCGAAGGCGGAGCCGTTCACGCCGGTGATGTTCTCGGTGCTGCCGTCGATCCGGGCCGGCGCGTTGCGCATCGGACTGCTGAGGGTCACGCCCCCGGCCGACGTCAGCTTCTTCTCGATGTCCGGGGAGAGCGGGTTGCCGTTCGCCATCGACACCACGTAGTCGGCGCGGATCGCCGAGGACGCCATCTTGTCGATCGACTTCTGCAGACTGCCCGCCATCACCGTCATCCCGGTGATCAGGGTGAGGCCGATCATCAGCGCCGAGGCGGTGGCGGCCGTACGGCGCGGATTGCGCACCGAGTTCTGCCGGGCCAGCCGGCCGGAGACCCCGAAGATCCTGAGGACCGGCGCGGCGGCCGCGATCAGCGGACGGGACAGCAGCGGGGTCAGGATGAACACACCGATGATGAGCAGGACCGCGCCGAAGCCCATCGGGGCCTGGCCGTCCGAGCCGTCCATCGTCGTCGCGTACAGGACGGTCGCCACGCCCGCCGCAGAGAACAGTGCGCCCAAGGTGTTGCGCAGCACCAGCGACTTGGTGGTCGCCTTGGCGTGCAGGCTGCTCATCGCGGCGACCGGCGGGATCTTCGCGGCGCGGCGGCCGGGCAGCCAGGCGGCCAGCACGGTGATGACCACACCGACGGCGAACGAGGCGGCGACCGTGCCCGCCGACACGATCAGCGGTCCGTCGGGGACGGACGCCCCAAGGGAGCCCATGAGGGTGCGCAGTCCGGCGCCGATGCCGATGCCGACCACCAGACCGGTCGCGCCGGCCACCAGGCCCACCACGAAGGCCTCGATCAGCACCGACCGGGTCACCTGGCGGCGCGAGGCGCCGACCGCGCGCAGCAGCGCCAGCTCCTTGGTGCGCTGGGCGACCAGCATGGTGAAGGTGTTGGCGATGATGAACGTGCCGACGAACAGCGCGATCCCGGCGAACACCAGCAGGCCCTGCTTGAGACCGCTCATCGAGGAGGCGATGAACTCGGCCTGCCGGTCGGCGAGCTGCCTGCCGGTCTCGGTGTCGACCCGGTCGCGCGGCAGCGCCGCGTCCAGGGCCCTGCGCAGCTCGGTCTGGGTGGTGCCGGCGGCGGCCTTCACGTCGATCTCGTCGTACGCGCCCGCCTTGCCGAACAGTTTCTGCGCCGTCGGGGTGTCGAACAGGGTGAGGCTGCCGCCGGCCGCGACATTGCCGTCGTCGGTCCGGAAGACGCCGGAGACGGTGGGCGTGAGCACCGGTCCGTCGACGGAGAGCCGCAGCCGGTCGCCGACCCGGTAGCCGGTGCGCTCGGCGGTCTTCCAGTCCAGGGCGACCTCGTCGGGGCCCTTCGGCGCCCTGCCCTCCGCGAGGGGGTAGCGGGGGTCGTCGGTGCCCCAGTAGTTGCCGCCCTGGGACTGGAAGCCGTCGCCGACGAGCTTGCCGTCCTTGTCGGCGACGGCGGTGAAGCCGGTGACGACCCCGATGGCGGACGCGGCGCCGGGCACCCGGGCGCTCTTCTCGCGCAGCGCCTCGGTCAGGTCGGGCGTCGCGACGATGCGGTCGCCGACGTCCGGCTGGGGCTGGGCGGTGACGGCCACGTCGACCTGGTCGAAGCCCTTGGCGGAGCTGTTCTGCAGGGCGTGGGAGAGGGTGTTGGTGAAGACGAGGGTCCCGGAGACGAAGGCCACGCCGAGCATCACGGCGAGCACGGTCATCAGGAGCCGGGTCTTGTGCGCGAGGACGTTGCGCAGGGCGGTGCGGAACATCAGCTGGTACGGCCCTTCGCGTCGAACTGCTTCATGAAGTCGAGGACCGTCTCCGCCGTCGGGCGGTACATCTCGTCGACGATCCGCCCGTCCGCGAGGAACACCACCCGGTCCGCGTACGCCGCGGCCACCGGGTCGTGGGTCACCATCACCACCGTCTGGCCCAGTTCCCGCACGGAGTTGCGCAGGAAGCCGAGGACCTCGGCGCCGGAGCGGGAGTCGAGGTTGCCGGTCGGCTCGTCGCCGAAGATGATCTCGGGCCGGGAGGCCAGGGCGCGGGCGACGGCGACGCGCTGCTGCTGTCCGCCGGAGAGCTGGGAGGGGCGGTGGTCCAGCCGGTCCTTCAGGCCCACCATCGCGATGACCGAGTCGAGCCACTCCTTGTCCGGTTTCCGCCCGGCGATGTCCATCGGGAGGGTGATGTTCTCCAGGGCGGTGAGCGTCGGCAGCAGGTTGAACGCCTGGAAGATGAACCCGATCTTGTCCCGGCGGAGCTTGGTGAGCTGCTTGTCCTTGAGCGAGCCGAGTTCCGTCTCGCCGATGCGCACCGAGCCGGAGGAGAAGGTGTCGAGGCCGGCGACGCAGTGCATGAGGGTGGACTTGCCGGACCCGGAGGGGCCCATGATCGCGGTGAACTCGGCCTGCCGGAAGTCGACGGAGACCCGGTCCAGGGCGACCACCTGGGTCTCGCCCTGCCCGTAGATCTTCGACAGGTCCGTGGCGCGTGCGGCCACGGCGGTGGACCGTTCGGCGAGGGGGCTGGTGGTCACGGGAACGCGCTCCTGTCGGGACGAGGGGTGTGGGGTCCTCGAGGACCTCAACCATCGTCGCGGGGCCCGGCGGCCCTGTAGTCAGTCGCTGTTCCGGTTCTGAAGGCAGACTCCGGTCGGACCGAGGACCGCCGTGTCATACCTGGGGATGACACCTGTCCCGGAGGGCGAGAGGCCTCGTCAGGAGGAGACGGATCGTCAAGAACCGGTGGAGCAACCTCGTTCGGGCGGTGAAATTCCGTCATTCCGCATGCGCAAGCGGTCGCCGCGCGCCAGGCTACTGGCAAGTGCGGATGGCGAGTTCCAGGTGCTGATGCTCCCTCAGACGTCAATAAAATAAGACAACATCGGTCCACTCTTCCGCTGTTCGGGGGACGGATCCCGATAGGGTCGGAAGCTCAACGCGGGGCCCAAGGCCTGCCCAGATGGTGGAATGCAGACACGGCGAGCTTAAACCTCGCTGCCCCTTCGCGGGCGTGCCGGTTCAAGTCCGGCTCTGGGCACTTCCTCGGTCACTTGGGGTGACCTGTGCATACGGTCGGTACAGGAAGGCGCGTGTCGGCGCCCCCTCCCGTTGACACCGGGTGCACCCGCGCGCAGACTCACCTGAGAAAAGTGAAGAAAATTTCACTGGACGAACAGATCGCCACTCCCCCTCCCCACCCTCATGTGATCCGCTGTCTGAAGGGAAGCCCGATGCGCACCACCGTCGGCATCATCGGCGCCGGCCCGGCCGGCCTCCTCCTCGCCCGCCTGCTGCACAACGCCGGCATCGACTCCGTCGTCCTGGAGAGCCGCGACCGGGCCTACGTCGAACACCGCCAGCGCGCCGGGATCCTGGAGCAGGGCACGGTGGACGTCCTGCGCGCGGCCGGCGCCGGGGAGCGCATGGACCGCGAGGGCCTGCGCCACGACGGCATCGAGCTGCGCTACGACAGAAAGCGCCACCGCGTCGACTTCCCCGCCCTCACCGGCGGCCGGTCCGTGACGGTCTACGCCCAGACCGAGGTGTGCAAGGACCTCATCGCCCTCCAGCTCAAGGAGGGCGGCCCGCTGCTCTTCGAGGCCGAGGCGCTGGCCGTGGAGGGCGCCGACAGCGACAGTCCGCGCGTGCGCTTCCGGCACGGGGGGGTCGAGGACGTCCTGGAGTGCGCGTACGTCGTCGGCTGCGACGGCTTCTGGGGGGTGGCCCGGAGCGCGATCCCGGCCGAACTGACCCGCGTCTTCGAACGGACGTACCCCTTCGGCTGGCTGGGCATCCTCGCCGACGTGCCGCCCTCGCACGACGAACTGGTCTACGCCCGCCACGACCGCGGCTTCGCTCTGCTGTCCATGCGCTCCCCGTCCGTCTCCCGCCTCTACCTCCAGGTGCCCGAGGGCACCGACGCCGACAGCTGGGGCGACGAGGAGATCTGGGACGAGCTGGAGCGCCGCTTCGAGACCGCGGACGGCTGGCGGCTGGAGCGCGGTCCGATCACCCAGAAGTCCGTCACCCCCATGCGGTCCTACGTCCACGAGCCGATGCGGTACGGCCGGCTCTTCCTCGCCGGGGACGCCGCCCACATCGTCCCGCCGACCGGAGCCAAGGGGCTGAATCTGGCCGTCGGGGACGTCGTCACGTTCGCGCGGGCCCTGGCGCACCGCGAGGAGACCGGATCGGACGAACTGCTCGACGCCTACTCGGCGACCTGTCTGGACCGGGTCTGGCAGGCCGAGCGGTTCTCGTACGACATGACGACCCTGCTGCACCGCGCACCGGGCGCCACCCCCTTCGAGGACCGGCTCCAGATCGCCCGGCTGGAGCGGATCGCCTCCTCGCGCGCCGCCGAGACCGACCTGGCGGAGGGGTACACCGGGTTCCCGTTCGGGTGAACGCGCGGCGACCTGGCGGCGGATCCGGGGCCGGTTGATCTCCGGCCGGTTCCGGGCATGTCCCAGCTTGGTCATGAAGGAGAGCCCGCCGTAGCGGGAATCCGCCCGCCGCGTAGCGTGTTGCGCAGCACGACGAGGGAAAGATCCTCCCCAAGCACTAGGGTCAATCCTTTGCCTACCTATTACTCTTGACGCCAAGGCCGCGCACGGCGGCCATGGAGGAGTGAAATGAGGAGCAGAAACCCGGTCTTCTCGCGACGGGGGTTCAGCCGCGACAACGGCTACGCGGGCTTCAACGCGACGCCGCAGGCCGGGGGACCCGCTGTCGGTACGCAGGCCAACCCGTACGCGCAGGGCAACCCGTACGCCCAGCAGGCGGGCAACCCCTACGCGCAGAACCCTTACGCCCAGCAGGTGGGCGCCCCGCCGCAGGCCCCGGTCACCCCGGGCGCCATGACCATGGACGACGTCGTCGCGCGCACCGCGACCACGCTCGGCGCCGTGGTCGTCACGGCGGTCCTGTCCTGGCTGCTGCTGCCCGTGGACGAGGCCAACCTCGGCAAGTCCTACGGCATCGGCGTCGTCGCCGGTCTGGCCGCGATGGTGCTGGCGTTCATCCAGTCCTTCAAGCGCCGCCCGGCCCCCGCGCTGATCCTGTCGTACGCCGCCCTCGAGGGCGTCTTCCTCGGCGTGATCTCGTCCGCGGTGTCGACGTACATCGCGGACGGCGTGGTCGCCCAGGCGGTCCTCGGCACCATGGCGGTCTTCGCCGGTGTGCTGGTGGCCTACAAGGCCGGCTGGATCCGCGTCAACCGCCGCTTCTACGGCTTCGTGATGGCCGCGGCGCTCGGCTTCGTCCTGCTGATGGCCGTGAACCTGCTGTTCACCGTCTTCGGCGGCGGCGACGGCCTCGGCTTCCGCAGCGGTGGCCTCGGTATCGTCTTCGGCATCATCGGCATCATCCTGGGTGCCTGCTTCCTCGCCCTGGACTTCAAGCAGGTCGAGGACGGCATCGCCTACGGCGCGCCGCGCGAGGAGGCCTGGCTCGCCGCCTTCGGCCTCACGATGACGCTGGTCTGGATCTACATGGAGTTCCTGCGACTCCTCGCCATCCTCAACCAGAGCGACTGAGCACGACCGCGGTCGTCACGGCCGTACGGCGAAAGGGCCCCGGGGTTCGCCCGGGGCCCTCTCTCATGTCCGGTGCGCGCTAGGCGAATTTGCGCGCGGCCCTCCTCAGCTCGTACTCGTGGATGATCGCCTTGGCGTGGCCGTACGCGAGGTTGTGCTCGTGGCGCAGCCAGCTGACCTTCTCCTCGAAGCGGAGAGCGGGGCCTTCGTCGACGGTGCGCAGCCAGTCGGAGACTTCACGGCCGGTGCAGTGGGGGATACGGGCGAGCATGTTGCGGTGGGTCTCCTCGGAGAGGACATGGGACATCGGCGCCTCCGGTTGCAAAGGGGATGTAAGCCGGTCCTTCAGGTCACGGTGCCTGAGCGTTCGCCCGTTGGCAACAGTGCGGGTACGGCGCGTACGCTCACGGCGTGGTGGATACGACGTCTCTGACCCGTGCGGTGGATCACTTCGCCGATCGTTTGCGTGCCGCTCCGCAGAGCCGCTTGCAGAGAGGGGCGGCGGCCGAGGCGCTGGGACTGGCCCGCGAGTTGGCCCGGTGGGCGCAGCGGATCGAGGAGCCCGGCGCGGAGCCCCGGGAGATGCCGGACGCGGGGATGTTCGCCGCCGCCGACCAGATCACCGTGGCCGTGCACGATCTGTCGGTCGTGCTGTCCGAGGACGCCCAGGTCGACGAGGCCGTGCGGTTGGTCGCGGAGGCGCAGAAGCGGGCGGGGGTCTGAGGCGCGGCGCGGTCCACCGCGCCCCGGGGCGGGTGCGGTCCGCGGCGCCTACAGGCTGGCGATGACCCGGTCCGCGAGGATGTAGACGTTCTCCTCGCCGCACGCGAACGTCAGGGTGTACGCGCCCGAGATGCCCGAGCCGCCGAGGAGGTACGGGGTCTCGCCCGCGGTGAGGGCGGCGGCGAGGCGGTCGGCCGTCTCGCGGTGGCCCGGCGTCATGCACAGGGTGGTGCCGTCGGCGAAGACGTAGACGTCGAGGGTGCCGAGCGGGCCCGGGCGCACGTCGGTCAGTTCGGTGCGGGACTCCGCCAGTTCCTCCAGGGCGGCGACCGTGCGCTCGTGGTCGTTCACGACCGGTGACTGGACCGGGACGAAGTCGGGGTGGGAGGGGTGACGGCGGCGGGCCGCGGCCAGTTCGGGGGAGTCCCCGGCGAACTCGTCGGCGTCCGCGGGCGGCTCGGTCACCGGCTCCAGCGGCTCCAGGCCCACGAAGTCGGACTGCCGGGGCAGGAACAGCTCGCTGTCCGGCAGGCCCAGCAGGGAGGGGGTTTCGGAGGCGTCACGGGTCTCCTGGGCGGCCCAGAAGGCGCGCGCCTCGGCCAGCTCCCGCTCCCGCTCCTCCGCGAGCGCCTCGGCCACGGCCGCGCGTATCTCGGCGGTGTCCGTGGTGCTGCGGGCGGCCGGCACGAAGCCCCGCCGCTCGGCCGCGAGGTTCTCGGCGAGCTGGACGTGCAGGGCGGCGACCTGCCGGCGCAGCTGCAAGAGGGTGCGCAGGACGGCGACGCCCACGGCGCCCGTGGCGGCCGTGGTGACCAGCAAGGCGATCGGCATGGCGCTCACTGACGTACTCCCGGTTTCAAAGTCGACCCCCGACTTCCTACATCAGCTTGAAGGGCGGACTATCCCGCTGTCAGTGCGTAACGTCACGAAACGGACAGGAAATTGGGTCGGTGGCGTGGCTGTGATCCGTGCTGAGCTGCGCAAATCCCTGACAGAGGGAGATAGGTCACATCCTGGGGGAGATTGGATCACAAATCGGCCCGGAGTCCAGGGGCTTCCCGGACTCCGGGCCGTGACGTGACGGCGGGTGCCGAAGCGGTGACGCAGAGCCGCCCGCGGGGGTCAGCTCAGGCGCTCGATGACCATCGCCATGCCCTGGCCGCCGCCGACGCACATCGTCTCCAGGCCGAACTGCTTGTCGTGGAACTGGAGGGAGTTGATGAGGGTGCCGGTGATCCGGGCGCCCGTCATGCCGAAGGGGTGGCCGACGGCGATGGCGCCGCCGTTGACGTTCAGCTTGTCGAGGTCGATGCCGAGGTCGCGGTAGGAGGGGATCACCTGCGCGGCGAACGCCTCGTTGATCTCGACCAGGTCGATGTCGTCGATGGTCAGACCGGCGCGGCTGAGGGCCTGCTTCGACGCCTCGACCGGACCGAGGCCCATGATCTCGGGGGAGAGGCCGGAGACGCCCGTGGAGACGATCCGGGCGAGCGGGGTCAGGCCCAGCTCGCGGGCCTTGGTGTCGGACATGATGACGACGGCGGCGGCACCGTCGTTCAGGGGGCAGCAGTTGCCGGCCGTGACCAGTCCGTCGGGGCGGAAGACCGGCTTCAGGCCGGACACGGCCTCCAGGGTGACGCCGGCGCGCGGGCCGTCGTCCTTGGAGACGACCATGCCGTCGGGGAGGGTCACCGGGGTGATCTCGCGCTCCCAGAAGCCGTTCTTGATGGCCTCTTCGGCGAGGTTCTGCGAGCGGACGCCGAACTCGTCCATGTCCTGGCGGGTGACGCCCTTGACGCGGGCCAGGTTCTCCGCGGTCTGCCCCATCGCGATGTAGGGGTCGGGGAGCAGACCGTCCTCGCGCGGGTCGTGCCAGGTGGAGCCCTCGGACGCGGCCGTGGCGGCGGTGCGGGCCTCGGCCTCGGCGAAGAGGGGGTTCCTGGTGTCCGGGAGGCCGTCGGAGCTGCCCTTGGCGAACCGGGAGACCATCTCGACGCCGGCCGAGATGAAGACGTCGCCCTCGCCGGCCTTGATGGCGTGCAGGGCCATGCGGGAGGTCTGGAGGGACGAGGAACAGTAACGGGTGATCGTGCAGCCCGGCAGGTGGTCCATGCCCATCTGCACGGCGACGATCCGGCCCAGGTTGTAACCCTGCTCGCCGCCGGGCAGGCCGCAGCCGAGCATCAGGTCGTCGATGTCCCGCGGGTCCAGCTCGGGGACCTTGGCCAGGGCGGCCTGGATGATCGTGGCGGTGAGGTCGTCCGGGCGCAGGTCCTTCAGGGAGCCCTTGACGGCGCGGCCGATCGGGGAACGGGCGGTCGAGACGATGACGGCTTCGGGCATCACGGCTCCAGTGGCGGAAGGGGTTCGTTCGGGCACGGCTGCTTGGGAAGTTACCTGTCCGTACTCTCGCGGTCATCCGTGTCGCGGTGTGACCCTGGCCGCACTTTCTAAGCGCTTGCTTGGTCTGGTGCGGGCCGGCTCGGTTCCGCCTCCTCGACCCGCCTCCTGCGGCGCCGCTTCAGCAGGGCCCAGGGACCGCGCGGGCCCGTCGGCATGGCGGCCGTGACCTCGGTGCCCGCCTCCGACGCCGCCTCGGCCGCGGCGCGGGCCACCGGCAGGAAGCCCTCGCGGCGGGAGACGTCCGGGCGCTCCTCCTCGGCCGGCCAGAGGCCGAGCGCGGCACAGAGCGTGGGCAGGACGGCCATCGCGGCGGTCGCGTACCCCTCCGCCGAGGGGTGGTAGTGGTCGGGGCCGAACAGCTCGCGCGGCCTCTCCTCGAACTCGGGACCCAGCAGATCCCCCAGCGACACCGTGCGTCCGCCCTGTTCGATCACGCCGATCGTCTGCGCGGCCGCCAGCTGACGGGAGGCCCTGCGGGCCAGCCAGCGCAACGGCTGCGGCACCGGCTCGATCGTGCCGAGGTCGGGACAGGTGCCGACCACCACCTCCGCACCGGCCGTGCGCAGCCGCCGTACCGCCGCCGACAGGTGCCGCACCGAACGGGTCGGCGGCATGCGGTGGGTGACGTCGTTCGCGCCGATCATGATCACGCAGATGTCGGGCACCTGATCGCAGCTGCCGAGGATCAGCGCGACCTGCCGGTCCAGGTCGTCGGACCGGGCGCCGGGCAGGGCGACGTTGCGCAGCTCCACCGGGCGTTCCGCGACCGCCGCGAGGCCGGAGGCCAGCAGTGCGCCCGGGGTCTGGCCGGAGCGGTGGACGCCCTGCCCGGCCGCCGTGGAGTCGCCCAGCAGGACCAGGCGCAGGGGCTCCGCGGCCGGGGTGCCGGGGGCGTCGTACGTCCGGCCGTAGCGGCCGTCCGCGTGCGGGACCCGGTGGTGCTCGCCGCCCCCGTTCACATGGCGCCGGGCCAGCTGCGCCTCCGCCAGCAGCAGTCCCACGACCGCCGCCCCGGCCAGGCCGATGCCGCCGCCGCCGTAGGCCGCGCCGGCCGCGATGCGCCGGGCCACTCTCGCCCTCGACATGCTCGTCATGCCTCGCCGCCACCTCCTCGTGTCCGTACACCCACTCCTTGCCCCGTACGGACCGTCGGCCAATCTCGGCGGGGAGTGAACCTCTCGGACGGGCCGTAGGCTGGCGTAACCACTACGACCACTGTTTTTTTGCAAGCAACCGGAGACAACGGTGCGATTCCACGACTCGATGATCAGCCTCGTCGGCAACACCCCGCTGGTGAAGCTCAACAGCGTGACCCAGGGCATCCAGGCCACCGTTCTGGCCAAGGTGGAGTACTTCAACCCGGGCGGTTCCGTGAAGGACCGCATCGCCCTGCGCATGATCGAGGCCGCCGAGAAGAGCGGGGAGCTCCAGCCGGGCGGCACGATCGTCGAGCCGACCAGCGGCAACACGGGCGTCGGGCTGGCCATCGTGGCGCAGCAGAAGGGGTACAAGTGCATCTTCGTGTGCCCCGACAAGGTGAGCACCGACAAGATCAACGTGCTGCGGGCCTACGGCGCCGAGGTCGTCGTCTGCCCGACCGCCGTGGACCCCGAGCACCCGGACTCCTACTACAACGTCTCCGACCGGCTGGTGCGCGAGACGCCCGGCGCCTGGAAGCCCGACCAGTACTCCAACCCCAACAACCCGCTCTCCCACTACCACTCCACCGGCCCGGAGCTGTGGGAGCAGACGGAGGGGAAGATCACGCACTTCGTGGCGGGCGTGGGCACCGGCGGCACGATCTCCGGCACCGGGCGCTATCTGAAGGACGCCAGCGACGGCCGTGTCCAGGTGGTCGGCGCCGACCCCGAGGGGTCCGTCTACTCCGGCGGCTCCGGGCGGCCGTACCTGGTCGAGGGCGTCGGTGAGGACTTCTGGCCGACCGCCTACGACCGGACCGTCGCCGACGAGATCGTCGCGGTCTCCGACAAGGACTCCTTCCAGATGACCCGCCGGCTGGCCAAGGAGGAGGGCCTGCTCGTCGGCGGCTCCTGCGGCATGGCGGTCGTGGCCGCGCTGCGGGTCGCCGAGCGGCTCGGCCCCGACGACGTCGTGGTCGTGCTGCTGCCGGACAGCGGCCGCGGCTACCTGTCGAAGATCTTCAACGACGAGTGGATGGCCGACTACGGCTTCCTGGAGGACGAGGGCCCGTCCGCGCGGGTCGGCGACGTCCTGAACGACAAGGAGCACGGCGCGATCCCGTCCCTCGTCCACATGCACCCGGACGAGACGGTCGGCCAGGCCATCGAGGTGCTGCGCGAGTACGGCGTCTCGCAGATGCCGATCGTGAAGCCGGGCGCCGGTCACCCGGACGTCATGGCCGCGGAGGTCGTCGGCTCGGTCGTCGAACGCGAGCTGCTCGACGCGCTGTTCACCCAGCGCGCCTCCCTGTCCGACCCGCTGGAGAAGCACATGTCGGCCCCGCTGCCGCAGGTCGGCTCCGGGGAACCGGTCGGCGACCTGATGTCCGTGCTCGGCTCGGCGGACGCCGCGATCGTGCTCGTCGAGGGCAAGCCCAAGGGCGTGGTCAGCCGTCAGGACCTGCTGGCCTTCCTGGCCAAGGGCGGCAAGTGACGGCGAACGTCCGGTGAACCGCCGGTGCCGGCGGCGAACTTCCGTTCACCTGCCGAAGTGAGGGACTTCGCGGAAGTGGTACGAGCGCGTCACGTCCGCGCAGCACCCGCTTAACACGGGTCCGGCAGATTAGTGGGTGTCGGCAGGGCGGGAGCGGCTCCCCGCCCAGGCCGGCAACCGAACGGCGTCACGGACCTCCGGAGCGGCTCCCGGACCTTCCACAGGCGCCATGGACGCGCAAGCCCGGCCTGACCCGGCCCGCGTCCTTCGCGGGGACCGCCGTCGTCCCGCCCCCCGGTAACGGGGGTGCGGCGGTCCCCGCGCACACCTTTTTCCGGCGGGCCGGTACGGGGGCTTTCCCGGCGGGCCGGTACAGGGGCTTTTCCCAGCGGGCCGGTACGGGGGCTTTCTGGGCGGGCCGGTACGGGGGCTTTCCCGGCGGTCAGGTACGGGGCTTTCCCGGCGGTCCGGTAGGGCTTTTCCTGCGGCCGTTGCCGGGTGAGAGCATCGCCGTATGGCCCTGCCCCCGCCCGATGACCTGACCTCGCTCGTTCTGCGCACCGACTTCTCCGACGACGCCGCCTGGCACGCGCTGCGCGCCGCGTACGACGCCCCGGACGGCGGCCCGTACGGCACCTGGGTCAGCGACCCGCGCTACGACGGGGCGGGCATCCCCGCGCTCCTGGAGGAGGACGGCGCGGCGGACGAGGAGGACCGGCTCACCTACGTGTTCCTCGCCGACGCCAAGGCGCTCGCCGACGGCCCGGAGCGCTTCCTGCTCGCCGTCGACCTCTACGACGAGCCGGGGCGCACGGTCCGGGTCCCGCCGGCGTGGTTCCCCGACCTGTCCGCGAACCTCTCGATCGCCAACCTCGACTTCGCGGACTTCGCCGACTGCGCCGACGCCACGGGCACGTTCCGCGGCTGGGACGGCTGAGGCCCCCAGAGGGCCGTCAGCCCTCCCAGTCGCCGTGCTCCGCGGGGCGGCGGCGGGAGCCGAAGAGGCCGGGGTTGCTGCGGGCCGCCTGGACGGCGTTGACGCCGACGATGCCCACCCAGGTGACGATCAGCCCGGGCAGGTGCGCGGTGCCCGCGCCGATCGCGGACAGCGGGACCGCCAGCACCAGCGAGACGATGCCGAAGCCGAACCGCTCGCCCCAGGAGTCGGTGGCCCTCGGGGAACGGGAGTCACGGGCCGTCGCCGTCTGCGCCTGCGCGAACCCCCTGCGCACCCGGCGCTCCACCGCCGCGTCGATGCGCTGGTCGACCTTCTCCAGGAAGGAGTCCACCAGCGCGGACTCGTACTCCTCGCCCAGCTCCCTGCGGGTCTGCAAGGTGGCGTCGAGTTCCTTCTTCAGGTCGCTGTCGCGCGCGTCCATGGTGGTCTCCCATCCCGTCATGGACCTCCACGGTAGGGAGCGCCGGCGGCCCGCGCACGGGGGTAAACCCCCGTCTTCCGGGTCGGGTTCACCGGGGTGGACCCGACCCGGCGCCTCGCCTACTTCGCCAGCCCGTGCTGCTTCGCGTACGCGTTCGCCACGTCCTCGGGGTCCTTCTTGTCGTTGTCGACCTGGCTGTTGAGCTGGGTGAGCTGCTCGGTGGTGAGCACGTTGCCGATCCGGGCGAGGGCCTTGCGGACCGTGTCGTCGGCCTTGCGGTCGGCGATGAGCGGGACGATGTGCTGGCTCGGGACGAGGTTCTTCGGGTCGGTCAGCACCACCCAGTCGTCGGCCTCGATGTCGGTGTCGGTGGTGAACAGGTTCGCCACGTCCACGTCGCCCTTCTTCAGCGCGCCCTTGACGAGCGGTCCGTCGGAGTCCAGCGACTTGAACTCCTTGAACTCGACGCCGTACACCTCCTTCAGGCCGACCACGCCCACCCGCCGCTTCTTCACCTCGGGCGCGGCGCCGATGACCAGCCTGCCGTTCTGCTTGGCCAGGTCGGCCAGCGAGGTCAGACCGTACTTCCGGGCGGTGGCCCGGGTGACGACGAAGCAGTCGGAGTCGGCCGCCTGCCCGTACGGCAGCACCTGGAGGCCGGCGGGCAGCGCCAGCGTGAGCGCGTTCTGCATGGTGCCGGGCTCGGCGGAGTCGTCCTTGGGCGCGAGGTAGTTGAGCAGGGCGCCCTGGTACTCGGGCAGCAGATCGATGTCGCCCGCCCTGAGCGCGGGGATCACGATCTCCCGGGTGCCGAGGTTGGGGCGGACCTTCACCTTGACGCCGGCCTGCTCCAGCACGGCCGCGTACAGGTAGCCGAGCACCTGGTTCTCGGTGAAGTTGGCGGTGCCGATGGTGATCCCGCCCTTGCTCGAACCACCGCCGGCGGTCGAGCCGTTCTGCTCGTTCAGGGAGGTGATGCCGCTGGAGCAGGCGGCGAGGGCGGGCACGGAGCCGGCGGCGAGCAGGCCACCGAGGAGGGTACGACGGTTCATGGGCGGTGTCCCTGGGCGGTGCGGTGGCTGAAGAGGAGGCGCTGGAGGCCGGAGAGCAGCAGGTCGAGCGTGACGGCGACCACGGCGACCAGTACGGCGCCGCCCATCACCTGCACGAGGTCGCGCTGGGCGAGGCCGTCGAAGACATAGCGGCCGAGGCCGCCGAAGGAGACGTACGCGGCGATGGTCGCCGTGGCGACGACCTGGATGAGCGCGAGCCGCACGCCGGTCATGATCAGGGGGAGCGCGAGGGGCAGCTCCACCTGGAGGAGGACCTGGTGGCCGCGCATGCCCTGTCCGCGTGCGGCGTCCTTCACCTCCGGGTCGACGGCCGCCATGCCCGCGTAGGTGTTGGTGACGATCGAGGGGACCGCGAGGGCGACCAGCGCGACGTACACCGGCAGCATCGACAGCCCGCCGGCCAGGAAGACCAGCACCACCAGGCCGACGGTCGGCAGGGCGCGCCCGAACGATGCCAGGTTGATGGCGAGGAAGGCGCCCTTGCCGGTGTGGCCGATGAGGAGTCCGAGGGGCAGGCCGATCGCGGCGGCGATGAGGGTGGCGAGCAGCGAGTACTGGAGGTGTTCGGCGAGCCGGTGGGCGATGCCGTCGGAGCCGGACCACTGGGTGCCGCTGGTCAGCCACGAGCCGAGGTTCGTGAAGAGTTCGTACATGTCAGGCTCGCCGCCTCTGCCACGGGGTCAGGACGTACTGGAGGGCGACCAGGGCCGCGTCCGCGACGACGGCGAGGAGGATCGTGAGGACCACGCCCGCGATCACCGGGGTCGGGAAGTCGCGCTGGAAGCCGTCGGTGAAGAGCTGGCCGAGGCCGCCGTCGCCGATGTAGGTGGCGACCGACACCAGGGAGATCGACATGACGGTCGCGATCCTGACGCCCGCCATGATCACGGGGAGCGCGAGCGGGAGCTCGACGGTCAGGAGGGTGCGCAGCGGGCGGGTGCCCATGGCCCTGGCCGCCTCCTTGGTCCGCGTGGGCACCGAGTCGAGGCCCTCGACCGTGTTCCGCAGCAGGACGACCAGGGTGTAGACGGTCAGGCCGATGACGGTCGTGGTGCGGGTGAGACCGCTGACCGGCAGCAGGAGCACGAAGATCGCGATCGACGGGATGGTGAACAGGACGTTCGAGAGCCCGAGGAGGAAGCCGCGCAGGGGGCGGATCCGGTGGGCGACCACGGCGAGCGGCAGCGAGATCAGCAGGCCGAAGAAGACGGCGGTCAGCGCGGCCTGGAGATGGGAGAGCGTGAGCGTGGTCAGGTCGTCGGTGTGGCCCGCTATCCAGGACCAGTCGATGCTCATGCGGCCACCCGGGCTTCCGCGTGGGCCTGGCCGGCGTGCTGGTGGACCTCGTCGCGGGAGGTGACGCCGGTGAGGACGCCGGCCTTGTCGACGCGGGCGACCAGACCGGTGGGGGAGGCGACGGACTCGTTGAGCGCCGACAGCAGGGAGTCGTCGTCGGTGAGCGGCCGTACGGGGAGCTCCGCGTCCCGGGAGGCCCAGTGGAGCGGCTTGCGGGCCTCGTCGAGGACGAGAGCCCAGGCGCCGCCCTCGGGGGCCGGGCCCTGGGGGACGCCCGCGAGGGTCTTCAGCGACAGCAGCTTCAGGCCGCGCTCGGCGCCGAGGAAGTCGGCGACGAAGTCGTCGGCCGGGCGGGCGAGCAGTTCGGCAGGCGAGGCGCACTGGACGAGGTGTCCGCCGGTGCGGAAGACGGCGATGCGGTCGCCGAGGCGGACGGCCTCGTCGATGTCGTGGGTGACGAAGACGATGGTCTTGCTCAACTCCTTCTGGAGGCGGAGCAGTTCGTCCTGGAGCTGAGTGCGCACGACGGGGTCGACCGCGCCGAAGGGCTCGTCCATGAGCAGCACCGGCGGGTCGGCGGCGAGCGCGCGGGCCACCCCGACGCGCTGCTGCTGCCCGCCGGAGAGCTGGTGCGGGTAGCGCTTCCCGGCGTCGGCGGAGAGGCCGACGGTCTCCAGGAGTTCGGCGGCGCGGGCGCGGGCTCGGCGGCGGCCGTGGCCGAGCAGCAGTGGCACGGTGGCGATGTTGTCGAGCACCGTGCGGTGCGGGAAGAGGCCGGCCTGCTGGATGACGTACCCGATGGAACGGCGCAGTTCGGCCGCGTCCTGTCGGGTGACGTCCCTGCCGCCGACCCTGATGGTTCCGGACGTCGGTTCCACCATGCGGTTGACCATGCGCAGGGTGGTGGTCTTGCCGCAGCCGGAGGAGCCGACCAGTACGGTCACGCCGCCTTCCGGCATGGTCAGGGTGAGGTCGTGCACTGCTGTCGTGCCGTTGGGGAAGCGTTTGTGGACCGCATCGAACTGGATCATGAGATGTCCCTTGCCCGGCTGTATAACGTCATGCAGAGTTCTTGGTGGCTGAATAGCTTGTCAACGGGTTGGCGTTAAACCGATGTAACGGATGTCCGCTGAACAAGATCGAGTGTCCGTATTAAGAAGGGTTTGGGGTCAATGTCGTCTCAGATCGTGGATGATCCGGGTGTCGTACACAGTGGCCTCGTCGTCCTAGACGGCGTCGCCCTCGGCGTCCCGGACGTCGTCCGCCTCGCCGACGGCACCGCCCGGCCGGTGCCCGGCACCGACGCGATGCGCCGGATGAGCGAGGTCTGGGATGCCGCCCGGCAGATCGCCGCCACCGGACGCGTCTACGGCCGCTCCACCGGAGTCGGCGCCAACCGGAACGAGGACGTGCCCACCGAGGAGGCCGCCGAGCACGGTCTGCGGCTGCTGCGCAGTCACGCCGGCGCCATCGGCGAGGAGCTCCCCGCCCGGCAGGTCCGCGCGATGCTCGCCGTCCGCGCCAACCAGCTCCTCGCCGGCGGCGCGGGCCTGCGCCCCGGCGTGGTCACCGCCCTGTGCGAGGCCCTGACCGGCGGCGCGCACCCGGTTGTCAACGAGTTCGGCTCGGTGGGCACCGGTGACCTGGCGGCCCTGGCCCAGGTGGGGCTGGCGCTGGCCGGGGAACATCCCTGGCGCGGAGCCGGCGCCCCCGCACCCCAGCAGCTCGACAACAACGACGCCCTCGCCCTGATCAGCAGCAACGCCCTCACCCTCGGCCAGTCCGCCCTCGCCCTCGACGAACTGCGCGGGCTGCTGGAGGCCACCCAGGTCGTCGCGGCGCTCTCGCTGCTCGCCGTCGACGGCTCGCACGAGGCGTACGCCGCCCCCGTGCACGTCGCCCGCCCCCACCGCGGCTCCCGCGAGGTCGCCCGCCGGATGCGGAAGCTGATCGGCGCCGAGGACCGGCCCACCCCTCCCCTCGGGCGCATCCAGGACCCGTACGGCTTCCGCTGCCTGCCCCAGATCCACGGCCCCGCGCACGATGCCGCCGACGCCCTGGAGGAGGTGCTCGGCATCGAGATCAACGCAGCCGCCGAGAACCCCCTCATCTCCCCCGAGGACCAGACCGCCTACCACCACGGGGGCTTCTACCAGGCCCAGCTCGCCCTCGCCCTGGACCACTTCAGGCTCTCGCTGGTGCAGGTGGCCCGGCTGTCCACCGCCCGGCTCTCCACCCTCAACGAGCCCGCCTACACCCGGCTGCGGCCCTTCCTCGCCGACGAGCGGCCGGCCTCCTCCGGAGTGATGATCCTGGAGTACGCCGCCGGCGCCGCCCTCGGCGACCTGCGGGCCTTCTCCGCGCCCGCGTCGCTCGGCCACGCTGTACTCTCCCGAGGCGTCGAGGAACAGGCCAGTTTCGCCTCGCTCGCCGCCCGGCAGACACTGAGGGCGTGCGCCGCGTACCGTCTCGTGGTCGGCTGCGAACTCGTCGCCGCCGTACGGGCGCTGCGCCAGCGCGAGCTGCGGCCCGGGCCGGGACTCCCGGCCGGGGCGGCGCTGGAGCTCGCCGAGGCGGCGCTCGACGCCGAACAGGCCGACCGGCCGCTCACCGACGACGTGAGCGCCGCGGCCCGGCTGCTGGACCGGTTCACGGACATCTGGAGGGGGAGCGGGGCATGAACGGGGAGACCGACATGGACGGCACGGGGGTGGCGGACACGCCCGCCGGACGGCTGCAGCGGCTCTTCGAGGGGCACCGGCTGACACCCACCCAGCGGCGCATCGCCCACAGCATGGTGCGGCGCGCCGCCGACGTGCCGTTCCTGTCCAGCGTCGAGCTGGCCGAGCTGGCCGGGGTCAGCCAGCCCTCCGTGACCCGGTTCGCCGTCGCCCTCGGCTTCGACGGCTACCCCGCGCTGCGCCGGCACCTGCGCGAGGTCGCGCCCGCCGACCAGCCCGCCGGCTCCGCCTCCTACAACGAGTACCAGCAGGCCGTCGAGGCCGAGATCGAGAACCTGCGGCATCTGGCCGAACTCCTCGCCGACCCGCGCCCGGTGCACCGCGCCGGTCGGCTGCTGGCCGCCTCCCGGCCCCTTGTGGTGCTGGGCCTGCGGGCCGCCGCCTCCCAGGCCTACGGCTTCGCCTACTTCGCCGCCAAGGTCCACCCCGACGTACGGCTGCTCAACGAGGGCGGCACGATGATCCAGGACCGGATCGACGCGGCCGTGCGCGCCGGTGCGAGCGCGCTGCTGTGCTTCGCCCTGCCCCGGCATCCGCGCGAGGTCCTCGACGCGCTGACCTGCGCGAAGGAGGCGGGGCTGACCGTCGTCACGGTCGCCGACTCCGCGTTCGCCCCGGTCGCCAAGGTCTCCGACCTGCTGCTGCCCGCCGCCGTCGGCACCGGTCTCGCCTTCGACACGGCGTGCGCGCCGATGCTGCTGGGCCGGGTCCTGCTGGAGGCGATGTGCGACGACCTGCCCGACGCGCAGGCCCGCCTGGAGGAGTTCGACACCCGGGCGGCGGCCCGCGGGCTCTTCGTCGAATAGCGCCGCTCGGTTCTCAGACTGGTCTCACGTTCGCTCACTAGCCTGACCGGTCACCAGAACGTGCCGGAGCGAGGAGGAGACGGACGTGGCGCGCGGAGGTCAAGGGCTGGCCCGGGTGGCCGTGGTCGTACGGGCCGGGGCCGCACCGCTGTGGTGGTGCGGGGTGTTCACGGCGGGGGTCGGCGTCCTGCCGCCCGGGATCACCGGCCGCCGGATCGGGGTCATGGCGGGGGCCGCGCTGTTCCTCGTGGGGGCGGCCGTGGTGGCGCTGTACGGCCGTAGGCGGTACACCGCGCTCGCGGGCGGTGCCGCCCGGGCCGGCAAGCACGATGTGCTCCAGGACCGGGCGGTCACCGTCCGCACGTGGCGGCGCGGCCACCGCTGGTGGCTGCTGCTCGCCTTCGCGGTCGCGCTGGCCGGCTCCTTCGCCGTGCCCGCCGCCGCCGGCATGCTCCTCGCCGGCTGCGGCACCGGGCTGCGGCTGAAGGCGGCCTGGCTCGGGCGGCGCGAGCGGGCCGGGGACGCGCTGCTGTGGGTGCGCGTCGACTGGCTCGGCCGGTACGGAGGCCGTCCGGCCGGAAAGGCGGTCAAGGCGTACCGCAGCACCGGCATCGGGGCGGGCGACGCGGCCCCGGGCGGCACCCGCCGCGGCACTCCCTCCTCCGTCTGACTCCGGGCTGTCCTAGACCTCCAGGTCCTCCTCGATCTTCCTGAGCTGGTGGCGGGCCATCGCGAGGTTGGCCCGCTTGGCGTCCAGCACGAGGTACAGGAAGAGCCCGTTGCCGCCGCGCCCGCTGATCAGACGGATCAGGTGGTACTGGTCGGACAGCGTGATCAGGATGTCCTCGATCTGGGCCTTCAGCCCGAGGTGCTCCATGGTGCGCATCTTGGCGCGCACCACGTCGGTGTTGCCGGCCGCGGCCACGTTGAGGTCGAAGGTCTTGGAGCCGCCCAGCGTGCCCAGCGCCATTCCGCTGGTGTAGTCGACCAGGGCGGCTGCCGACGCCCCCTCGATGGTGGCGAGCGCCTCTTTCAGTGCGGTTTCGGTGTTGGCCATGACGTGTTCCTCGGTTCCTCTCGACTTTCCGTGGTGGTGCGCGCGTCCGTGGTGGTGTCGCGCGCCGATCTGGTCCATGGGGGGGCGGCGGGGGGTCTGGCCGGCATCCGCACGGGCGGCTGGGCCGACGGCTTCGCGGGGGCGGCCTTCGGCTCACGCATCCGCGCCTCGCGCGCCCTCGCCTCGTACGCGTCGACCAGCTCACCGATCCGGGCCCCGGCCCGGCGGCCCTCCAGGTGGAGCCGACCGACGTTGACACGGTCCTGCGCGAGCACCGTCAGCACGGCGTGACCGCCGGCCGCGTACGTCGCGACATAGCCGTACCGACCGCGCACGAGCAGCTCGCGCAGATCGCCCTGCCCGGTGCTGTCCGTGAGCCGGACGGCGACGCCCAGGGCCGCGGCGGTCAGCGCGGCCACCCCCTCCGGCTCCACGCCGGGGGTGTCGTGGGCGAGGACGAGTCCGTCCACGCCGGCCGCCAGCGCACCGGTCAGCTGCGGCAACCGGGCCCGCAACCGGCGGAGCTCGTCGAGGATCTCCGGCCCGGCGGCCATCAGTTCGCTCCTCCCGTCGCGCGGTCGCTGCCGCTCAAAGGGCCTCCAGCGCATCTCTGAGCCTCTTCAGCAAGGTGATGTCGGGGTCGTTGACACGGGGCAGCGAGGCCGCGTGCGGGGGCTGGACGGTGGGCGGCACCCCGGGCGCGCCGGGCACAGCGGGCGCACCGGCCGTTCCCGGCGCCCCCCGGCCGCCGGGGCCGCCGGCCGGTGACGAGCCCGGTGCCCCCGCCGCTCCCGCCGTCCCTGCCGCTCCGGCCGTTCCTGCCGCCCCCGCCGTTCCTGCCGGGACGTACGGCGGGGGCGGCGGTGGCGGTGGGGGGAACAGCCCCGTCAGCAGCCCCGCCGCGGCCAGCCGGCGGACGTCCACCAGGGTGTGGAACGCCTGCCGGCCCAACGCACGGGCGATGTCCGACGCCGTGCGCACCCCGTCCACCAGCGCCAGCACGGCGCGCTGGCGCGCGGTCGGCGCCGGGGCGGCGAAGGCCTCGGCCCGCACCAGCGGCGCCCCGTCGGCCACCGGGTCCGGCCACAGCCGGTCCAGCAGCTCACGGCGGCGCAGCGTCTCGCGCTGCAGCGAACCCACCGGCACCGACCGCAGCCCGCCCAGGGGGTGGACCGCGCCGTAGCGGAAGCGGCCCGGGGCGCTGCTGGGCGCGAGCACGAAGTACGCCGCGTCGTACAGCGCCGCCAGCTGGCACAGCTCCAGCGCGCCGCGCGGGATCCGGCCGGCGTCCAGGAGCAGCCGCAGCGCGCCCTGCTCCGGGCCGGCGCGGTCCAGCGCCTGCTGCCAGGAGGCGCCGTCGAGGGTGCCGTGGGTCAGGAGGAGCACGTCGAGACCCGGAGCGAAGGGGCTCTCGGCGTGCACCACGCGGCCCTCGGCGAGGTAGAGCGAGCCGCGCTCGCGCTCCAGGACGCCGGTGGCCCGGTCCGCGGCGAGCCGGGTCAGCATCGGCGACAGCCCGCCTCCCGCCTCCCGGGCCGCCGATCTCTCCCGCACCGGAAGGCGGGGCGGCGGGGTCGTGCCCTTCGGTGTCGTCCCCACGAGCGTCACCCCAGCACCAGCCGTCCGGCCATCTCGCCCAGCCGGATCCGGGCCAGCGCGAGATTGCCGTCCGACCGGCTCAGCCACACGTGCAGGAAGACACTGCTGTCGAAGGACGTCGGCACGAACCGCAGCAGGTGGTAACTGTCCCGGTTGCTGATGATCAGATCCTCCACCGGGGGCTCGGCCGCCTCCTGCGTGGCACCGTCGCCGGAGGCGTCGTACCCCTCGGGGGTGAACGCGCGCTGCTCGGCCGTCAGCCGGGCGACCTCGGCGGCCTCGGCGGCCGCCGCCTCGTGGTCGCCGCCCGGGAACTCCCCGACGGCGCCCAGCGCCAGCCCGCTGGTCCAGTCGACCAACGCCGCTCCCCGGGCCCCGGGCAGCCGCATGGCCTCCAGTAGGCACTCGTCGATTCCGGGCACCGTTCGGCTCCCCTCCCGCCCGCGGTTCGGATGAGTGAGGGAGACGCTACGCAACGTATGCGCCACGGGTGAGGGATCTGGCATTTTCCAGCGGAACATGCGACCGACTGACTAACGTGGGTCGGCTGGCCCCGATTGGGGGCGCGACGCCCCATGCGTCCCTATCAACACCGTGAGCACGGTTTACGTCAACGGCGCGCCCTCCCGTCAGGGGTGGTGAACTCGGTGCCGCGCGCCCCTGTCCTGCCCCCAGCGCCCCTCCCCCCTTTTCGCGCGCGGCTTCGCCCCGGTGTATTGACTAGTTCTATTCAGGAGTCCAGGATGTGAATAGAGAGAGCAACAGTCCGTCGGGACGAACCGTCCGCAAGGAGGCAGACCATGTCAGGACCCCGCCCCGTACGAGCACAGCGCGGTACGGAACTGAGCGCCCTGGGATGGCAGCAGGAAGCCGCTCTGCGGATGCTGCAGAACAACCTCGACCCCGAGGTCGCCGAACACCCCGACAAGCTCGTCGTCTACGGCGGCACCGGCAAGGCCGCCCGCGACTGGCGCTCCTTCGACGCCATGGTGCGCACCCTGAAGGGGCTGAAGCAGGACGAGACGATGCTCGTCCAGTCCGGCCGCCCCGTCGGCGTCATGCAGACCCACGAGTGGGCCCCGCGCGTCCTCATCGCCAACTCCAACCTCGTCGGCGACTGGGCCAACTGGGAGGAGTTCCGCCGCCTGGAGGCCCTCGGCCTGACCATGTACGGCCAGATGACCGCCGGTTCCTGGATCTACATCGGCACCCAGGGCATCCTCCAGGGCACCTACGAGACCTTCGCCGCCGTCGCCGCGAAGAAGTTCGGCGGCAGCCTCGCCGGGACCATCACCCTCACCGCCGGCCTCGGCGGCATGGGCGGTGCCCAGCCCCTCGCCGTGACCATGAACGACGGTGTCGCGCTCTGTATCGACTGCGACCCGCGCGCCATCGAGCGCCGCATCGAGCACCGCTACCTCGACGTGAAGGCCGACTCCCTCGACCACGCCCTCCAGCTGGCCGTCGAGGCCCGTGACGCGCGCCGCCCGCTGTCCATCGGCGTCCTCGGCAACGCCGCCGAACTGGTCCCCCAGCTCCTCGCGATGGGCGCCCCCATCGACATCGTCACCGACCAGACCTCCGCCCACGACCCGCTGGCCTACCTGCCGGTCGGGGTGGCCTTCGAGGACATGGCCGACGCGGCCGCCAAGGACCCGGCCGGCTTCACCACGCGGGCCCGGGAGTCGATGGCCCGCCACGTCGAGGCCATGGTCGGCTTCCTGGACGCCGGCGCCGAGGTCTTCGACTACGGCAACTCCATCCGCGGCGAGGCCCAGCTCGCCGGCTACGACCGGGCCTTCGCCTTCCCCGGCTTCGTCCCCGCCTACATCCGCCCCCTGTTCTGCGAGGGCAAGGGCCCCTTCCGCTGGGCCGCCCTGTCCGGCGACCCCGCCGACATCGCCAAGACCGACAAGGCCATCCTCGACCTCTTCCCGGAGAACGAGTCCCTGGCCCGCTGGATCAAGCTGGCCGGCGAGCGCGTCCACTTCCAGGGCCTGCCCGCCCGGATCTGCTGGCTCGGCTACGGCGAGCGCGACAAGGCCGGCGAGCGCTTCAACGACATGGTGGCCTCCGGCGAGCTGGCCGCCCCGCTGGCCATCGGCCGCGACCACCTCGACTGCGGCTCCGTCGCCTCCCCGTACCGGGAGACCGAGGCCATGCTCGACGGCTCCGACGCGATCGCCGACTGGCCGCTGCTCAACGCCATGGTCAACGTGGCCTCCGGTGCCTCCTGGGTCTCGCTCCACCACGGCGGCGGCGTCGGCATGGGCCGCTCCATCCACGCCGGCCAGGTCACCGTCGCCGACGGCACCAAGCTGGGCGGAGAGAAGATCCGCCGCGTCCTGACCAACGACCCCGGCATGGGCGTCATCCGGCACGTCGACGCCGGCTACGACATCGCGGAGACCGTCGCCGACGAGCGGGGCGTGCGGGTGCCGATGCGCGAAGGTGACGACGCGTGACGTTCCACAGCATGTGGGCGGAGTTGCTGCCCGTCGGCCGTGACTCCGCCTCCCGCGGCTACCGCCGGTTCGCCTGGACCGCCGCCGACGCCGAGTGCCGGACCTGGTTCGAGGAGCAGGCCGCCGCGCGCGGTCTGGCCTACGAGCTGGACCGCAACGGCAACCAGTGGGCGTGGCTCGGCGACCCGGCCGCCGGGGACGCCGTCGTCACCGGCTCGCACCTCGACTCCGTGCCCGACGGAGGCGCCTTCGACGGACCGCTCGGAGTGGTCTCCTCCTTCGCCGCGCTCGACGAACTGCGCACCCGCGGCGCCGAGTTCACCAGGCCGCTGGCCGTCGTCAACTTCGGCGACGAGGAGGGCGCCCGCTTCGGTCTGGCCTGCGTCGGCTCCCGGCTCACCGCCGGAGCGCTCACCGCCGAGCAGGCGCACCGCCTCACCGACGCCGACGGGATCACCCTCCCGCAGGCCATGGAGGCCGCCGGCCACGACCCCGACGCCATCGGCCCCGACCCCGAACGGCTGGCCCGCATCGGCGCGTTCGTCGAACTCCACGTCGAACAGGGCCGCGCGCTGGACCTGTCCGGCGACCGGGTCGGCATCGCCAGCGCCATCTGGCCGCACGGCCGCTGGCGGTTCGACTTCCGCGGCGAGGCCAACCACGCCGGCACCACCCGCCTCGCCGACCGCCGCGACCCGATGCTGTCGTACGCCGAGACGGTCCTCGCCGCCCGCCGCGAGGCCGCGCTCGCCGGTGCCGTCGCCACCTTCGGCAAGATCTCCGTCGAGCCGAACGGCGTCAACGCCGTCCCCTCCCTGGTGCGCGGCTGGCTCGACTCCCGGGCCGAGGACCAGGCCACCCTCGACACCGTCGTCGGCGGCATCGAGAAGGCCGCCCGCGCCTACGCCGAGGAGCACGGCATCGACCTCGACGTCGTACGTGAGTCCTTCACCCCGGTCGTCGAGTTCGACCACGCCCTGCGCGACGAACTCGCCCGCATCCTGGGCCGGGACACCGACCTCAAGGTGCCCGTCCTCGGCACCGGCGCCGGACACGACGCCGGGATCCTCTCCGGACGCATTCCGACCGCCATGCTGTTCGTGCGCAACCCCACGGGTGTCTCGCACTCCCCGGCCGAGTTCGCCGCCGAGGACGACTGCGTGGCCGGGGTGCACGCCCTCGCCGACGTACTGGAAGGACTGGCCTGCAGGTGACCTCCACGCAGCGGACACGGACCTACTGGCTGGAGCACGCCTGGCTCGACCCGCGGGTGGAGCCGGGCGTCGCCCTGGACGTCACGGACGGCCGGATCACCGCCGTCCGCACCGGCGTCGACACCCCGCCCCCGGGCGCCGAGATCCTGCGCGGCCTCACCCTCCCCGGTCTGGCGAACGCCCACTCGCACGCCTTCCACCGCGCCCTGCGCGGCACCGTCCAGGTCGGCTCCGGCACCTTCTGGACCTGGCGCGAGATCATGTACTCCGTCGCCGACCGGCTGACCCCCGACACCTACCACGCCCTGGCGCGCGCGGTGTACGCCGAGATGGCGCTCGCCGGGATCACGGCCGTCGGCGAGTTCCACTATCTGCACCACGCCCCCGGCGGCACCCCGTACGCCGACCCCAACGCGATGGGCGAGGCCCTGATCGAGGCCGCCGCCGAAGCCGGCATCCGCATCACCCTCCTCGACACCGCCTACCTGTCCTCCGGCTTCGGACAGCCCCCCAAAGCCCACCAGCTCCGCTTCTCCGACGGCAGCGCGGACGCCTGGGCCGAACGCTCTTCACTTCTCAAGGAACGGGATCACGCACGGATCGGGGCCGCGATCCACTCGGTACGGGCCGTGCCCGCCGAGCAACTGGCGACCGTGGCCGGCTGGGCCGGGGAGCGCGGCGCGCCGCTGCACGTCCACCTCTCCGAGCAGACCGCCGAGAACGAGGCCTGCCACGAGGTCCACGGCTGCACCCCGACCCAGCTCCTCGCCCTGCACGGGGTCCTCGGCCCGCGCACCACCGGCGTCCACAACACGCACCTCACCGCCGAGGACATCTCCCTGCTCGGCGGCAGCGGCACCGGCACCTGCATGTGCCCCACGACCGAGCGGGACCTCGCGGACGGCATCGGACCGGCCGTCGCCCTCCAGAACGAGGGCTCACCGCTCTGTCTGGGCTCCGACAGCCACGCCGTGATCGACCTCCTGGAGGAGGCGCGCGCGATGGAGCTGAACGAACGCCTGCGCACCCGCACCCGCGGTCACTGGACGGCGGCCGCCCTGCTGCGCGCCGCCTCCGCCGACGGCCACGCGGCCCTGGGCCGCCCGGAGGCGGGCGCCCTGGAGACCGGCGCCCCCGCCGACTTCACGACGATCGCCCTCGACTCCGTCAGGACAGCGGGCCCGCTGCCCCGGCTCGGCGCCGAGACCGCCGTATTCGCGGCGACCGCGGCGGACGTGCGGCATACGGTCGTCGCGGGCCGGCACGTCGTACGCGACGGGGCCCACACGCTCGTACCGGACGTGCCGCAGGCGCTGGCCCGTGCGGTGGAAGCACTGCACGACTGACCCCCGCCCCCGCATCCGCCCGCGCCCCTGTGAGCCACGAGGACACGACGATGAGCAGCAGCACCGTCATCACCAACATCGCCACGCTGGTCACCAACGACCCCTCCCTCGGTGACGGTTCTCCCCTCGGTCTGGTCCGGGACGCGGCCGTCGTCGTCGAGGGCGACCGCGTCGTGTGGACCGGTGACTCCAGCAAAGCACCCGCCACTGACAACCGGGTCGACGCCGACGGCCGGGCGGCCCTCCCCGGCTTCGTCGACTCCCACTCCCACCTCGTCTTCGCGGGCGACCGCACCGAGGAGTTCAACGCCCGGATGTCCGGCCGCGGCTACACCGCGGGCGGCATCCGGACGACGGTGGCGGCGACCCGGGCGGCCAGTGACGAGCAGCTCGAGGCGAACCTCACCCGCTACCTCTCCGAGGCCCTCCACCAGGGCACGACCACCTTCGAGACCAAGTCCGGGTACGGCCTGACCGTCGCCGACGAGGCCCGCGCCCTGCGCATCGCCGCCCGCCACACCGACGAGGTGACCTACCTCGGCGCCCACATCGTCTCCCCGGACCTCGCCGACGACCCGGCCGCGTACGTCTCGCTGGTCACCGGCGAGATGCTGGACGCCTGCGCCCCGCACGCCCGCTGGATCGACGTCTTCTGCGAGAAGGGCGCCTTCGACGGCGACCAGGCCCGCGCGATCCTCACCGCGGGCAGGGCGAAGGGCCTGCACCCCCGCATCCACGCCAACCAGCTGTCCTACGGCCCCGGCGTCCAGCTCGCCGTCGAGCTCGACGCCGCGAGCGCCGACCACTGCACCCACCTCACGGACGCGGACGTGGACGCGCTCGCGAACAGCCGTACCGTCGCCACGCTCCTGCCCGGCGCCGAGTTCTCGACCCGTGCCGCGTGGCCGGACGCCCGCCGGCTCCTGGACGCGGGCGTCACGGTGGCCCTGTCGACGGACTGCAACCCCGGCTCCTCCTTCACCTCCTCGGTCCCCTTCTGCATCGCCCTGGCCGTCCGGGACATGCACATGACCCCGGACGAGGCGGTCTGGTCGGCCACGGCGGGCGGCGCGGCAGCCCTCCGCCGCACGGACGTCGGCCGCCTCACCCCCGGCGCCTACGCCGACCTGACCCTCCTGGACGCCCCGAGCCACGTCCACCTGGCCTACCGGCCCGGGGTCCCCCTCGTCTCGGGGGTGTGGAAGAGGGGCGTACGGGTGGTCTGAGCGGGGCCCGGCCTCATCGGAACGAGGGGGCGTACGGCCGGGACGCTGACGGGGCGCCCGGCGCAGGCCGCCGGCAGATGCGCCGGCGCTCCGGGTTCCTGGTCGGCGCGGGCCGGTCAGCGCGCGCCCGCCCGCCACCGCTGGTCCCCGCCGCCGTCCAGCGGCTCCAGTGACACCCCGCCGCCCGCGTCCGCCGTCAGCCCCGTGAGGATCGCGATCCGCGGGCGGATCGTCCCGTCGGGGTCCACGGTGAAGCGGAGGTTGTCGCCGTTGTCGCCCTCCACCGAGGCGCACTGCCAGACGCCGACCCCCTTGTCCACCGAGCCCCGGCTGTCCAGGCAGAAGTCGGTGTCGGCGGCCGACTGGAGCACCTCGCGGTCGGTGTCCACCCGCCAACGCTGGCTGGGCGACGACGTACACGGCACCGTCACCACGTCCGTGCCGTTGTCGAAGTCCCCCGCCACCTCCAGACAGCGGCCCGTCGCGACGTTCACGACCTGGGCGTACGTCCCACCCGGCGCACGGGTCGGGGAAGGGGACGGGGTCGGGGCCGGGGGCGGGGGTGCGGTGGTGCGGGAGGGCGACGGAGTCGCGCTCGGTGCCGGGGATCTGGTGGTCGGGGCGGGGGTGGGGGCGGACGCCGACACCGTCGCAGTCACCGTCACCCGAGGGGCCGTCGACGGGGCCGCGACGGCCGCGCCGGTCGGGGCTCCCCCGTCGTCCGAGGGCAGCAGGGTCAGCCCCAGGGGGAGCAGGGCCAGCGCTGCCGCCGCCGAGACCAGGACCGGACGGCGCCGCGGGAGCCGTCGTACCGGTGCCGTCACCGCAGCCGCCGGTTCCCGCTCCTCCCGCACGTACGCCGTCCCCGCCCACGGCAGCAAGCCCTCCGCGAGCGCCGTGCGCGGCGTGGCCCGCAGCGCGCGCTGTTCCTCGTACGCCGTCGCGCAGTGCGGGCAGTGCGCCCGGTGGGCCTCCAGGTCGGGGCTGCGGCGGGCGCCCTCCGGCCGTACGGACTCCTCGATCAGCCGCCGGAAGTCCCCGCAGCGGGGGTCGGCGGAGGCGGCCAGGCGCAGCCGGAGCGCCGCTCCCGCCAGTGCGTGGAGGGCGGGGGCGATTCCGTACGTCACGTCCTCGGGGGTCAGGCCGAGGAGTACGGCGATGCGGGCCGGCGGGTCCCGCTCCACCACGCCGTACCAGAGCAGGCCCTGCGTGCGGGACGGGAGGGAGTGGAAGGCCGGAGTGAGGGGAGGGAGCGGGGCGTGGGGGGCGGGGGCCGTGCGGAGGACCAGCAGCAGGCCCGCGTCCAGGCCGCTCGCCCGGTCGTCCCCGGCCCAGTCCGCCGCCACCCGTACCACCTGGAGCAGCAGCCGGTGCCGCCAGGCGCCGCCCGGTTCGCTGCCGCGCGCGGTCTCGCGGGCGGTGAGGGTGAACGCCTCCGCCGCCAGCCGGCGCGCGGCCGGTTCGCTGGTCGTGCACCGGCGGGCGTAGGCGAGGACGGCGCTTTCGTGGCGGGCGCGCAGCGCGCGCAGCGCCGGGTAGGCCCGGGCGGGCGCGCCGCGCAGCAGATCCGTCAGGCGGGTGTCGGAATCTCCTGAGGCATCGGCATCGGCATCGGCATGGGCATGGGCATCGGTATCGCCGGAAGTGGTGGGATCCTCTCCGCTCTCTCCAACCGCACGGACCACGACATCCGCCTCCTCGCCGTTGCTGACGTACCGGTCAGTCTGGGGTGGGGGTGACCCTAGTGGCGAGAGGGGGGTCGGGGGGAGGGGTTTCCGGGGGTAAGGTCCCCGGCCCCGGGGGCCGGGCGAGCGGCGCCGGACCCCGGGGCCGAGGGTCCTACTCCTCGACCGTCAGTCCCTTGCGCAGCCGCACCAGCGTCCGTGACAGCAGGCGGGACACATGCATCTGCGAGATGCCCAGTTCCTCGCCGATCTCCGACTGGGTCATGCCCGCGACGAAGCGGAGGGAGAGGATCTGGCGTTCGCGCGGCGGGAGTTCGGCGATCAGGGGTTTCAACGACTCGACGTACTCGATGCCTTCGAGTCCGTGGTCCTCGTAGCCGATGCGGTCGGCGAGGGCGCCCTCGGCGTCGTCCTCGTCCGGCTGGGCGTCCAGGGAGGACGCCGTGTAGGCGTTGGAGGCCACCATGCCCTCCACGACCTCCTCGTTGGTGATGCCGAGACGTTCCGCCAGTTCCGCCACGGTGGGGGAGCGGTCCAGCTTCTGGGCGAGTTCGTCACCCGCTCTGGCCAGGTCCAGGCGCAGCTCCTGGAGCCGGCGCGGAACGCGCACGGACCAGGACGTGTCGCGGAAGAACCGTTTGATCTCACCGACGATGGTCGGCATCGCGAAGGTGGGGAACTCGACGCCGCGGGACAGTTCGAACCGGTCGATCGCCTTGATCAGACCGACCGTGCCGACCTGGACGATGTCCTCCATCGGTTCGCTGCGCGAGCGGAAGCGGGAGGCGGCGAACTTCACGAGCGCCAGGTTCAGCTCGACGAGGGTGTTGCGCACGTACGCGTGTTCGTGCGTGCCTTCTTCGAGCGACTCCAGCCGCTCGAACAGCGTCTTGGACAGGGCCCGTGCGTCGACGGCCCCGATCTGCGCGATCTCCTCCTGGGGAGGGATCAGCTCGTCGTACGGAGGGGGCGCGTCGGGGTGACGGGGCCCGGGGAGCTCCGCGATGGGATTCAGCTGGTCCTGTACCGGTGGGGGTGTCGACGGCGCGGCCGGGGTGGGCGATGCGTCGAGCCGGGGTGACATGATGTCCTCCATCGTTCTCGGCATAAGGCTGCCGAAGCCAGTCAGCGCACTACGGTGTGCGGCGCCTCCAAAGCCGGCCGTGTCGGTTGCGTGTTCCTTACTAGCCCTACCGGCTTCACGGAGCCATCCGCAAGTGCGAATTGGTGGCTTATGTCCGTTTGTGTGCGATTGCTCGGGTGTTGGAGCGCGTGACGAAGGCGTAGTGTTCGAGGGCAGCCGGCGGCGACTTCGGCAGGCTGCCCGCAGGTGACCACCCAGCAGTGAGCGACCCCGGGAGAGAGACGCATGGACCGCGGGACGGTCGGCAGCGCACAGTCGGGCCGGCTTCTGGTCGAGGTGCGGGAGGAGGGCTCCAGCGCCGTCGTGACCCCGGCGGGCGAGCTGGACCACCACACCGCCGATCTGTTGCGTGACCCACTCGAGGACTGTCTCGCCAGGGGGTTCAGCAGGCTGGTCGTGGACTGCTCGCGGCTGGAGTTCTGCGACTCCACGGGGCTGAACGTCCTGCTCGGCGCCCGGCTGAAGGCGGAGGCGGCGGGGGGCGGGGTCCATCTGGCGGGAATGCAGCCCGTGGTGGCCCGGGTCTTCGAGATCACCGGGGCGGACGCGGTGTTCACCGTGCACGACAGCCTCGCGGCCGCGCTCGCCGACGAGGACGGCTGAGCGGGGCGGGCCGGGCGCGCCGGGCGGAACCGGTCACCCCGGCCGTGTCCGGTCGCAACCGCCCGAAACGGGGGGTGTTCCGTCGGTTCCGCCGGGCAGGAGACACCCTGGACCTGAACATGTCGAGGGCACGTTCGACGGAAACGCCGGTGTGCCACGTACTGAACTCCGTACGGCACTCTGTGCTGAAGTGAACGTTGAATTGTGAACCGGTGAATCGGTGAGGTGAAGCGCTGATGAGCACCACCCGGCCCTACTCGCCGGGCGACCGCGGTCCGGAGCAGGAGCCGGAGGCCGACGGCGCCACCGGAGCCCCGGCGGGTCGCGAGGTCCGCGGGCTGAGCTTCGACGGCGTCAGCGGGGTCGTCCCGGCGGCCCGCGACTTCGCCCGGCAGGCGCTGTACGCGTGGGGCTGGCTGCCCGCGGCCACCGCCGACCAGCGGGCCGCCGCCGAGGATGTGCTGCTCGTCGTCTCCGAGCTGGTCACCAACGCCTGCCTGCACGCCGAAGGGCCGGAGCGGATGGTCCTGGGCTGCGACAAGAAGGTGATCCGCGTCGAGGTCTCCGACCGCGGCACCGGCCAGCCGGCACCCCGCACCCCTCACCGCGCGGGCCGCCCCGGCGGCCACGGCATGTTCATCGTCCAGCGCCTCTGCCTGGACTGGGGAGTCGTCCGCGCGCCGGGCCTGAAGGGCAAGACGGTCTGGGCGGAACTGGGCGCACCGGCCTGACGGGGGCGGACCCGCCGGGCGAAGTGTTCCGGGAGACGGCTCGACGAAAACGCTCCGCGGCCCGGCGGCGCGGGCCCGGCCCGGCGGCTCGACGGAGGCGGCCCGGCTTGACGGTGGTGGCCCGGTTTGGCGGTGGCGGCCCGGTGTGGCGGTGGTGGCCCGGCCTGGCAGGGGTGGTCCTGCTCGATGGTGGCGGCCCGGTCTGGCGCGGGCGCTTCCGCTTGATGGGGGCAGCCCGGGTTCATGAGGCCGACGCGGCTTGGTGGCAGCGGCGGGGCTGCCACGGCTGACATGCACGGACGTCGCGGCTGCCCTGCACGCTATGCGCCTGTACGGCTGCCACGCCCGCCGAGGCCACCGCGCCTGCCGCCTGCGCCCGGGGCGGGGCGCGGACGGCACGTGTGTGGGGGCGTCACGGCGCGGGGGCTGGCCCCGCTCGCGGTGCGCTCCCGCCGCGCCACCCCACCGGGCTCCCCGCTGCCGGCGGCGCCACCGCAGGTCTCCCGCACGGACCCCACCGGGTACGCCCACCCAGGTACGGGCCCCCTCGCGGAACCCTCTGGTGCGGCCTCTCATGCCGGGCCCCGGCGCGGCCCCCTCCGCCTGCGCCCACCCCAAACCACCCCACCCCCAACCACCCCCGCACCGAACCCCCGCCCCGCCCCCACCCCACCCCCGGATCCCCCCAACTCCGGCCCTCCCCTTCTCTTCCCTCCTCAACCTGCCCGGCGTACCTTGACGGCTCGATCTGATGGCTCGTCAGGAATGGCCGGGAAGGGCCGGCAGGCGACCGGCAGGAATGAGGGGACCGTGTCGAACCGGAAGCGAAGTGCCGCGCTCATGTCCGCCGCGGCCCTGGCCGGGGCGGCGGTCTGGGTGTCCGCCCCCGTGGCCACGGCCGAGGTCGTCGACGTCAACTACACGTGCAAGACCCCCATCGGTGACAAGAGCGCGGTCTCGCCGATCGACATCAAGGGCGTCAAGAGCGGCAGCGGCTACAAGATCACCATGTCCTGGCAGAAGGGCGTCTCCTCCAGCCCGGTGGAGCTCGGCGCGGGCTCGATGGTCCCCAGCGCCACCATCGAACTCGGCGGCGCGGACAGCGGCACGATGAGCGTCACCGGCCCCGCCAACCAGGCCGCGATCCCCGAGAACACCCCCATCAAGATCAACGACCTGAGCGGCACGTACACCCCGAAGAAGACCGGCAAGGTCACCTTCACGGCCGCCGTCCTCACCATCAAAGCCCTCGGTACGACCACCACCTGCACGCCCGCCAACAGCCCCGGCCCCTCCCTGACCCTCGACGTGACCGCGTCGGGCGGCGGCAGCAGCAGCGGCGGAGGCACCGGCGGAAGCGGCAGCGGCAGCGGCGGTGGCAGTGGCGGCGAGCTTCCGCAGACCGGGCCCGAGGACTCCGCGATCGCCCTCGGCACCCTCGGCGGAACCGTCCTGCTCGCCGGCGCGGCGGGCGTCCTGTGGCTGACCCGGCGGCATCAGCAGCCCCGCTGACCCCCGCCGGCCCCCGCCACGCCCCCCTCCTCACCGGAGCCGCCGATGCCGCCGATGCCGTACGCCTGCGCCCCCGCCGCGCGCACCCTGCTGCTGACCCTGCCGCTGCTGGTGGCCGCCGCTCCCGCCGCCACCGCCGGCGGCTGGTCGGCCGCGCCCTCGGGCGGCGGGCGGCCCTCCTTCTCCGCGGAGGGGGTGCCCGGCGCGGTGCTCCAGGACACGGTCGCCGTCACCAACCCGGGCACCCGGCCGCTCACCGTACGGCTGCACGCCGCCGGCCCCGACGGGCTCCCGGTCACCTTCGCCCGGGCGGTCGTGCGGGTGCCCGCCCGCACCCGCGCCGAGGTGCCGTTCACGGTGACGCTCCCGGCGGACACACCCCCGGGCAACCGCGCCGGTGCGATCGTCGTACAGGAGTCGACGGGGCGGCGGGTCACCGTCCCGCTGCTGGTGCGGGTCGGCGGTCCCAGGCTCCCCGCGCTGAGCGTCGAGCACGTGGCCGTGCGCGGCGACCGCATCACGTACGAGCTGGTCGACCGGGGCACGACGAAACTCGTACCCCGGCTCGCGGTGCGCGCGGACGGGGTCCTCGGGACCGTACGGGACCGTGCCCCGCGCACCCTGCCCGTCCGGCGCCGGCGGGCGGGCGCGCTGTCCGCCCCGGCCGGGGCCCTGGCGGTCGTACGACGACGAAGGCGCGAGGCCGAAGCCGGAGCGAGGGGAGCGGGTACGTGAACGGCAGACCGCGGACCGCCGCACCGGTGTTCCTCCTCTTCCTGCTGTCTCTGGTGTCCCTGGTGGCGCTGCTCCTGTTCCCGGCGTCGCCGCTCGCGCCGGCCGGCACCGCGGCGGCGGCCGACCAACCCGCCGTCACCCTCTCCGGCGCCGAGGCCGGGACCGGTGCCTCGGTCACCGTCAGCGGCAGCGGCTGGCGGCCGCGCACCCTGCTGATGCTGCTGATCTGCGGCCGGGCCAGCCCCGCCCGGGGCCTGACCGGGGGCACCAACTCCTGCGCCAACGCCGACGGCAGGGCCGTCACCACCGACGCCCAGGGGCGGTTCACCCGCGCGCTCCCGGTGTCCGAGCCGCCCGATCCCTGCCCCTGCGTGGTGCACGTGGCCACCGCGACCGGGGCGAGGGCGCAGGTCGACGTGGTCTTCCGGGTGGCCGGGCACCCCGTCGAACCGCTGCCCGCCGCCTCCTCGTCCGGCGGCCGGCTCGCCGTGCTCACCGACACCCGCCTGGACGGCTCGGGCGGGCTGCTCACCTGGTTCGGCGCGCCGCCCGCCCGCACCCTCGTCCTCACCGTCGGCAACCTCGGCACCACGACCGTGAAGGACCCGGTGTTCGAGGTCGGCACCGCGCACGGGGTGTTCGCCCCGCAGTGGGACGAGCGGCAGTGGCGCGGCACGATCCCGCCCGGCGGGAGGGCGCGGGTGAAGCTCCCCGTCGAACTGTCCGCCGGCGCCCACGGCGCCTACACCGTCTCCCTGAAGTACGGCGGCCGGGTCCTCGCGGAGCAGCCCTGGGCCGTGGGCCGCCCCTGGGGCGTGACGCTGTTCTGGATCCTGCTCTGCCTGGTGGTGCCGGCCGCGGTGTTCCGGATCGGGATGGCGGTGGTGGACCGGGTGCGGCCGCGGAGCCGGCGGGCCCGCCCGACCCGCCGGTTCCGCCGGCCACGTACGGGGCCCGGACCGGACGGGCCCGGCGGCCGGGAGCCCTCAGCGGTCCCCGCCAGTACGTCCGCGATCCTGCCGTGGTTCACCCCGGGCACCGCCCCGGTCCCGGCGGACCGGCTCTCCGCACCGCACGACGACCGTCCGACGAGTCCCCGACTCCCGGCAGGAAGGGAACCAAGTGAGTGAGAGAGCCGTACCACCCCCGCGCGGGGCCGGGCGGAGGAGCGCGGCCGCGGCGGGCGCCGCCGTCCTGCTCGCCGGGGCCGCCGCGCTGCTCGGCGTGACCGCCGGGCAGGCCCAGGCCGCCGAGGTCTCGTACGCCACCCACTGCGTGCCGCCCCCGGGCGTGGGCCTGCCCGAGATCGACGGCACCAGCAAGGTCGACATCAGCGCGCCGGCCACCGCGAAGGTCGGCGACACCGTCGACATCGTCTGGACGTTCACCCAGGCCGCGTCGAAGAACCCGGACATCATCGACCTGCCCCCGAACTCGGTCCAGCCGTCCGGCACGTTGAAGGCGGCCGGCGCGCAGAGCGCGGACATCGCCCTGACGGGCCCGCGCGAGAACCCGGCGATCCCCAAGGGGGGCGCCATGGTGCTGTCCGCCATGAAGGGCACGCTGAAACTGACGGCGGCGGGCCGGGTGACGCTGACGCCGAACGCGTATGTCGTCAACGCGCTGGGCACGAACACCACCTGCACGCCGTCCGAGACCGTCCAGCCGGCCGCGACGATCACGGTGACGGCGGGGGAGGGCGGTTCGAGCGCGTCGCCCGATCCGTCGGGGAGCGCGAGTGCGAGCGCGAGCCAGTCCTCGTCACCGTCGGCCAGCGTGTCGGCCAGCGCGTCGGCCAGTGCGTCCGCGAGCGCGTCGCCCAGCGCGACCGACGACGGCCGAACCGACTTCACCGGCAAGGTCGTGGACATCCCCTACACCTGTGACTCCCCGCTCGGGGTGAAGAAGGCGACCTCGCCGATCCAGATCAACGCCAAGAAGGCCGGCGGGAGTTACGACCTCACCGTGCAGTTCAAGAAGTCGGTGATGGACAGCCCGATCGACATCCCGGCCGGCAAGGTGAAGCCGACCATGCAGGTCGTGCTGGGCGGCTCGGACACCGGCTCGGTGACGGTGGAGGGCCCGCTGAACACCGCGACGATCCCGCAGGGCAAGCCCATCGAGATCCCGGACCTCACCGGCACCTACAAGCCGGGCGCGACCGGCGAGTCCACGCTCTCCCCCGGCGTCCTCACCATCGAGGCCATGGGCACGACCACTACCTGCACCCCCGACAGCACCGCCGTCTCCCTCACCCTCGACACCGAGGAACAGGCGAGCGGGGCCTCAGGCGGTTCGTCCTCGTCGAGTACGTCGACCGGCGGCGGCCTCGCGGAGACGGGCGCCGGCGACCACGCCTCCCTCAAGGCCCTGGGCCTGGTGGCCGGCACGGTGGTCCTGCTGGGCGCGGCGGTGTTCACGTTCATGCCGGGCCGCAGACGTCTGCGGTGAGCACGGAGAGGGCCACCCCGTTCGACGAACACGGGTGGCCCTCTCCGTCAGACGCAGGAGACGCTCAGTGGACGTCCCCCATCAGCTCCCGGACCCTCTTGCGGTACATCCACACGGCTCCGCCGGCGATCACCGCGAGCACTGCCTGCAGCGCGACGATCCCCGTCTTGTTGAGGTCGACACCGGCGATGGCCAGCAGTCCGGTGGTCGCGTCACCCGCGGTGACCGCGAGGAACCAGACACCCATCATCTGCGAGGCGTACTTCGCGGGCGCCATCTTCGTGGTGACCGACAGACCCACCGGGGACAGCGTCAGCTCACCCACGGTCTGGACGAAGTAGATGCCGACCAGCCACATCGCGGCCGCCTTGTGACCGCCGTCGGCGATCGCCAGCGGGGCGAGGAACAGGAAGAAGGACGCGCCGATCAGCACCAGACCCATCGCGAACTTCACCGCGGTGCTCGGCTCCTTGCCGCGCCGGGCCAGCGCCAGCCAGGCCCAGGCGAAGACCGGCGCCAGCGCCATGATCATGACCGGGTTCACCGACTGGTACCAGGAGACCGGGAACTCCCAGCCGAAGATCGTGTTGTCGGCGGAGGAGTCCGCGAACAGGGACACGGTGGAACCACCCTGGTCGTAGATCATCCAGAACACGGCCGCGGCCACGAAGAACCAGATGTACGCCGACATCTTCGACTGCTCGGCGCGGTCGAGGTCCTTGTCCCGCTTGATGCGGCCGATGACGACGACGGGGATGACCAGACCGGCGAGGGTGATCGGGACCAGCAGCCAGTTCAGGGTGTAGTGGCCGGAGACGGCCACGACGGTGTAGAAGACGGCGGCGACGGCGGCCCACAGACCGGCCTTGCGCAGCGTGGCGGACTTCTCGGCCGCGGTCATCGGGGTGGGCACGACGTCCGAGCGGGAGTTCAGGTGACGGCTGCCGAGCAGGAACTGGGCGAGGCCGAGGGCCATGCCGAGCGCGGCGAGGGCGAAGCCCAGGTGCCAGTTGACGTTCTCGCCGACGGTGCCGATGACCAGCGGGGCGGCGAAGGCGCCGAGGTTGATGCCGATGTAGAAGACGGTGAAGCCGCCGTCACGGCGCGGGTCGTCCGGGCCGTCGTAGAGGTGGCCGACCATCGTGGAGATGTTGGCCTTCAGCAGACCGGAGCCCACGGCGACCAGGCCGAGGCCGGCGTAGAAGGTGCCGGAGTTCGGCAGGGCCAGGGTGAGGTGGCCGAGCATGATGATCGCACCGGCGACGGCGACCGTCCTGCGGGGGCCGAGGACACGGTCCGCGAACCAGCCGCCGGGCAGGGCGAGCAGGTAGACGAGCGACAGGTACACCGAGTAGATCGCGGTCGCGGTGGCCGCGCTCAGGTGCAGGCCGCCCGGGGCCACCAGGTACAGCGGGAGCAGGGCCTTCATGCCGTAGTAGGAGAAACGCTCCCACATCTCGGTCATGAAGAGGGTGGCCAGTCCGCGGGGGTGGCCGAAGAAGGTCTTCCCGGAGCCGGGGGTGGCCGGACGGACCGAGTCCTTCGTCAGGCTGGACGCCATGGTCGTTCCTTGCTGGTCGGGACGCGCTGCTTCAGCGTGCATGCCTGAGCGGTCACGCGCCCGGTGGGGGAGGGCCGGCACCGGCGGGTCGGTCCGTCCGCCCCACGCCCTCGGGGAGCCGCTCCGGGTCGCGGAGCGGTGGACGGCGACCACCGGGATCCACGCCTCTACGCGCGTTGCGCGAGCAGAGGCCCGGCCAGGGGTCATTCCTTTCGAGGCCGGCGGGGACGAGGCCCGCACCGGCCCGCACACGAAAGAGACCTTCGGCGTCAAGCGCGCCAAAGGTCCCCGCGGTGCTACAGGCGTTGTTTCACCATACGTCAGGAGAGTGCCGGAATTGAATAGGTTTGAGATACGGATCACAGGTGATCAAGGAACCGCGGTGACCTTTCGAAGGTCTGTACTATCCTGCCACCCCTCGACCATAGGTACATACCAAGATCGCCCCACGGGCGGCGGGTCGATTGTCCGGCATGTCCCTGGGTAAGAGACAGCCGCGCCGATCACACTTCGACCCGTGCCGCCTGCGGACTACCATCACCTCATGACCCGTGTACTGCTCGCCGAGGACGACGCGTCCATCTCGGAGCCGCTGGCCCGCGCACTGCGCCGGGAAGGGTACGAGGTCGAGGTGCGTGAGGACGGACCGACCGCGCTCGACGCCGGGATGCAGGGCGGCGTCGACCTGGTCGTGCTGGACCTCGGCCTGCCCGGCATGGACGGCCTCGAGGTCGCCCGCCGGCTGCGCTCCGAGGGCCACGCCGTGCCGATCCTCATCCTGACCGCGCGCGCCGACGAGGTGGACACCGTCGTCGGCCTCGACGCGGGCGCGGACGACTACGTCACCAAGCCCTTCCGTCTCGCCGAACTCCTCGCCCGCGTACGGGCCCTGCTGCGGCGCGGCGCCGCGGAGCCCGCGCAGCCGCCCGCCACCCACGGCGTGCGCATCGACGTCGAGTCGCACCGCGCCTGGATGGGCGACGAGGAACTCCAGCTCACGGCCAAGGAGTTCGACCTGCTGCGGGTTCTCGTACGGGACGCCGGCCGGGTCGTCACCCGCGACCAGCTGATGCGCGAGGTCTGGGACACCACCTGGTGGTCCTCCACCAAGACCCTCGACATGCACATCTCCTGGCTGCGCAAGAAGCTCGGCGACGACGCGGCGAACCCCCGCTACATCGCCACCGTGCGCGGCGTGGGCTTCCGCTTCGAGAAGAGCTGAGCCCCGACCGGTCCGGTGCCCGGCCGGACACCCGTCGGACGTCCCCCGCGGGCACCCGCCGGGCAGGGGGCCGGGCATCCGTTTGAACTCCCTTTGGACATGAGGACATGCGCCGCCGACTGATCCAGTCCACTCTCGCCGTCGTGCTCGTGGTGATCGCCGTCTTCGGCGTCTCCCTCGTCATCGTCGAGAGCCGCACGATCAGCAACAGCGCCCAGGAGCGGGTGGACTCCGAGGCGGTGCGGCTGGTCGGCATCGTGGACACCCGGCTGCTCGGCCGCGAGGACGTCACCGCGGAGATCCTGCGCGACCAGGTCACCCAGGACCGCTACGCCGTGATCCGCATCCCGGGACAGCAGCCGATCGCGGTCGGCACCAAGCCCGGCGGTGACGTCATCCACGCCGAGGAGCGGGGGGAGGGCGGCGAGACCGTCCGGGTCGAGGAGCCCCGCTCCACGATCACCCGTGAGGTCGGCCGCACCCTGCTGATCATCGGCCTGGTCGCGCTGCTCGCGGTCGTCGCGGCGGTCCTGCTGGCCATCCGCCAGGCGAACAAACTGGCCTCCCCGCTCACCGACCTCGCCGAGACCGCCGAACGCCTCGGCTCGGGCGACCCGCGCCCCCGCCACAAGCGCTACGGCGTCCCCGAACTCGACCGGGTCGCGGACGTCCTGGACTCCTCGGCGGAACGCATCGCCCGGATGCTCACCGCCGAGCGCCGGCTGGCCGCCGACGCCTCCCACCAGCTGCGCACCCCCCTCACGGCGCTGTCGATGCGCCTGGAGGAGATCACCCTCACCGACGACCCCGACACGGTGAAGGAGGAGGCGACGATCGCCCTGACCCAGGTCGAACGCCTGACGGACGTCGTGCAGCGCCTGCTCACCAACGCCCGCGACCCCCGCACCGGCTCCGCCGTCTCCTTCGACCTCGACGAGGTCATCCAGCAGCAGCTCGCCGAGTGGCGCCCCGCCTACCGCAGCGCCGGCCGCGCCATCGTCAGCTCCGGCAAGCGCCACCTGCGGGCGGTGGGCACCCCGGGCGCGGTCGCCCAGGTCCTCGCCGCCCTGATCGAGAACTCCCTGATGCACGGCGGCGGCACGGTCGCCCTGCGCACCCGGGTCACCGGCAACCAGGCGGTCATCGAGGTCACCGACGAGGGGCCCGGCGTCCCCGCCGACCTCGGCGCCCGCATCTTCGAGCGCACGATCAGCGGCCGCAACTCCACGGGCATCGGCCTCGCGGTGGCCCGGGACCTCGCTGAGGCCGACGGCGGCCGCCTGGAGATGCTCCAGGCCCAGCCCGCGGTCTTCGGTCTCTTCCTCTCCCGCACGGCACCGCGCAAGCGGACGCCGCAGGACGAGGAACCGATGGTCAGGTAGGACCGGCAACCGGCAACCGGCAACCGGTGACCGGTGACCGGCGCTTCCGCTTCAGCCGACGCGCTGGCGGGCCTTCGCCTTGCGGGCCTGCCCCCCGATCAGGGACTCCTCCGCGAGAAACGACTCGGCACTGGCCACGGCCTCTTTGGCGGGCAGGGCACGGAACACCCACGACCGGTACGACCAGAAGCGGAACAGCGTGGCGACACCGATGCCGAGGAACTTGAACACGTTGCTCTGCAGCGGGCTGTCCCAGCCGAAGCCGTAGGTCGCCGCGAACAGCAGACCGTTCTCGATCACCAGGCCGACCGCGCTGAACAGCAGGAACAGCGTCAGTTCCTTCGTGCGCCCGCTCTTGTCGCGGTCACGGTAGGTGAAGTACCGGAACCCGATGTAGTTGAAGACGATCGACACCACGGTCGCGATGACACTCGCGCGGACCACCGGCAGGTCCGTGAGATGGCGGACGAGGTTGAACACGCCGAGGTTGACCAGCAGCCCCGCGCCACCCACAGCCCCGAATTTGACCAGCTCACGGCCCACGCGCCGTAGCCGTCCTTGCCCCGAGGAACCATGCGCCATGGTCGTACAGGCCCCCGTCCGGGTCTCGGTTGAGTCAACCCAGCCATGCTAACCACCACTCTTGTCGGTTTCCTGTGCTCCGCCTCACGGGTCGGGAACGGGTCGGGAAGAACGCGGCAAACAACGGGTGTGAGCCGGGCAAGAGAGGCGGTGGGAGCCCCGGACGCCCGTCCCGGCGGGCGCGGGCTCCGGCCCAGGTGACGCGGCCGATACCCTGGGGGCGTGACGTTCCCGGTAGTCGGCATGGTCGGCGGAGGCCAGCTCGCTCGTATGACACACGAGGCGGGCATTCCGCTGGGCATCAGGTTCAAGCTCCTCAGTGACACCCCCCAGGATTCCGCGGCGCAGGTCGTGAGCGATGTCGTCATCGGCGACTACCGCGATCTCGACACGCTGCGGGACTTCGCGCGCGGGTGCGATGTGATCACCTTCGATCACGAACATGTCCCCACCGAGCACCTCAGGGCACTGGAGGCGGACGGCATCCCCGTCCGCCCCGGCCCCGACGCGCTGGTACACGCCCAGGACAAGGGCGTGATGCGCGCGAAGCTCGACGCGATCGGCGTGCCCTGCCCACGGCACCGCATCGTGACCGACCCGCAGGACGTGGTCCGGTTCGCGGCCGAGGGCGACGGCTTCCCCGTCGTCCTCAAGACGGTCCGCGGCGGCTACGACGGCAAGGGCGTGTGGGTGGTGGAGACCGCCGAGGAGGCGGCCGACCCCTTCCGCGCCGGCGTCCCCGTCCTCGCCGAGGAGAAGGTCGACTACGTCCGCGAACTCGCGGCCAACGTCGTACGCTCCCCGCACGGCCAGGCCGTCGCCTACCCGGTCGTGGAGTCCCAGCAGGTGGGCGGCGTCTGCGACACGGTCATCGCGCCCGCCCCCGACCTCGACCGCGCCCTCGCCCTGCGGGCCGAGGAGATGGCCCTGCGCATCGCCAAGGAACTCGGCGTCGTCGGCCACCTCGCCGTCGAGCTGTTCCAGACCCGCGACGGCCGCATCCTCGTCAACGAACTCGCGATGCGCCCGCACAACTCCGGCCACTGGACCCAGGACGGCGCGATCACCTCCCAGTTCGCCAACCACGTCCGCGCCGCCCTCGACCTCCCCCTCGGCGACCCGCGCCCGCGCGCGCCCTGGACGGTCATGGTCAACGTCCTCGGCGGCGACTTCCCCGACATGTACTCCGCGTACCTGCACTGCATGGCCCGCGACCCCCAGCTCAAGATCCACATGTACGGCAAGGACGTGAAGCCGGGCCGCAAGGTCGGCCACGTCAACACCTACGGCGACGACCTCGACGACGTGCTCGAGCGCGCCCGTCACGCAGCCGGCTACCTGAGAGGCACGATCACCGAATGAGCCCCGTTGTTGGCATCGTGATGGGTTCGGACAGCGACTGGCCCGTCATGGAGGCCGCCGCCCAGGCCCTGGACGAGTTCGAGATCGACTACGAGGTCGACGTCGTCTCCGCGCACCGCATGCCCCGCGAGATGATCGCGTACGGCGAGCAGGCCGCCGACCGCGGCCTGAAGGTGATCGTCGCCGGCGCCGGCGGCGCCGCCCACCTGCCCGGCATGCTCGCCTCCGTGACCCCGCTCCCGGTCATCGGCGTGCCCGTCCCGCTGAAGTACCTGGACGGCATGGACAGCCTCCTGTCCATCGTGCAGATGCCGGCCGGCGTCCCCGTCGCCACGGTCTCCGTCGGCGGCGCCCGCAACGCCGGACTGCTCGCCGCCCGGATCCTCGCCGCCCACGACGAGGACCTCCTCGCCCGGATGCGCGACTTCCAGCAGGAGCTCAACGACCAGGCCACCGAGAAGGGCAAGCGGCTGCGCGCCAAGGTCGAGGGCGCCGGCGCCGGCTTCGGCTTCGGGAAGTGACCGCCTTGAGCGCACTCGAGGCAGCCCGGGAACTCCTCGCCGAGTTCCCGGTCGTCGACGGCCACAACGACCTGCCCTGGGCCCTGCGCGAGCAGGTCCGCTACGACCTCGACGCCCGCGACCTCGCCGTCTCCCAGAACGCCCACCTGCACACCGACCTGCCGCGGCTGCGCGCGGGCGGGGTCGGCGCGCAGTTCTGGTCGGTGTACGTCCGCGCGGACCTGCCCGACCCGGTCCCGGCCACCCTGGAGCAGATCGACTGCGTACGGCAGCTGATCGACCGCCACCCGGCCGACCTGCGCGCCGCGCTCACCGCCGCCGACATGGAGGCGGCGCGCGCGGAGGGCCGTATCGCCTCCCTGATGGGCGCCGAGGGCGGCCACTCCATCGCCAACTCGCTGGGCACCCTGCGCGGCCTGTACGCGCTCGGCGTGCGCTACCTGACCCTCACCCACAACGACAACGTGGACTGGGCGGACTCCGCGACCGACGAGCCGAGGGCGGGCGGCCTCACCGCGTTCGGCCGCGAGGTGGTGCGCGAGATGAACCGGCTCGGCATGCTCGTCGACCTCTCGCACGTGGCCGCCACCACCATGCGCGACGCGCTCGACGCCAGCACCGCGCCGGTGGTGTTCTCGCACTCCTCGGCGCGCGCGGTCTGCGACCACCCCCGCAACATCCCCGACGACGTCCTCGAACGCCTTCCCGCCAACGGCGGCGTCGCGATGGTCACCTTCGTCCCGAAGTTCGTGCTCCAGGCGGCCGTCGAATGGACCGCGGCGGCGAGCGAGAACCTGCGCGCCCACGGCTTCCACGACCTGGCCACCACCCCCGAGGCGATGAAGGTCCACGAGGCCTTCCAGGAGACGCACCCCCGTCCGGTCCCCACGGCCGCGACCGTGGCCGACCACCTCGACCACATGCGCGCGGTGGCCGGCATCGACCATCTCGGCATCGGCGGCGACTACGACGGCACGGCCTTCACCCCCGAGGGCCTGGACGACGTCTCCGGCTACCCCAACCTGATCGCGGAACTCCTCGACCGCGGCTGGTCGAAGGCCGACCTCGCCAAGCTGACCTGGCAGAACGCCGTGCGCGTGCTGGGCGCGGCGGAGGACGTCTCCCGCGAACTGCGCACCCGGCGGTCCCCGTCCAACGCGACGATCGAGTCCCTCGACGGCTGAGCCGCGCCCCGGTGGGCGGGCCGTACCCCCGAACGCCCCGCCCACCAGGAAGCCGCCCCGCCCCCGTGCGACGGTGGCCGTACCGCCGAGCGACGTACGGAGACCGTCATGGCCGACCTCCAGGACGAACTGCACGACCCGCCCGAGGCCCATGAACCACCGGTTCCCGCCACGGACCCGTACACCCCCACCCCCGGCCCGAAGCGCCCACCGCGACCTGCCCCGCCCACCCCGGCCACCGGGCCCGCCCCCTCGTCCCGACCCGCCCAGGCCCCCCGCCCCCACCCGGACCCACGACCGTTCCCCCAGCGACCCCACCCCCACCCGGCCCCGCCCCGGCCGGGCCCACAGTCACCCGGGCACCCGGAGCCGCCCGTGGACGCGGCCCCGGGCGGCGGGCCCGGCGACGGCGACCCCCTGGAACGGGCGTGCGCGCTGCTCGGGCGGTGGCCCGTCGCCGACGGGTACAACGGGCTGCCGCGGGCGCTGCGGGAGCTGCCCTGGTACGACCTCCAGCTCGGGGAGAGCGCCGTCGACACCGATGTGCCCCGGTTGCGGCGCGGCCGGGTCGGCGCGCTGTTCTGCGCGCTGCACCTGCCCGAGGGCCCCGCGTCCGAGCGGGCCCTCCGCGCCACCCTGGAGCAGCTCGACCTCGCCCGCGCGGTCGTCGCCGCCCACCCCGAGGGGCTGCGGCTCGCCCGGACCGCGGGGGAGGTCCTCGACGCCCGCAACTGCGGCCGGGTCGCCGTCGTCCTCGGTCCGGCGACCGCGGCCGCCCTCGACGGCTCCCTCGCCGTCCTGCGCGTCCTGCACTCCCTGGGACTGCGCGTCCTCACCCTCGCCGGCACCCCCTGGGCCGGCGACACGGGGCTGACCCGGTTCGGCGAGGAGGTGGTACGGGAGATGAACCGGCTCGGCGTCCTCGCCGACCTCTCCGGCGCCTCCGAGGCCACCGCGGACCGCGCCCTCACCCTCTCCCGCGCCCCGGTGCTGGCCACCCGCTCCGCCGCCCGCGCCCTGTGCCCGCACCCCGACAACCTCCCCGACGCGACGCTCGCCGAGCTGGGCGCGGCGGGCGGCGTCTGCATGGTGCCGCTGACCGCCGAGCAGACCGGACCGACCCTGCGGGACGTCGCCGACCACCTCGACCACGTACGCGCCGTCGCGGGCCCCGGGAGCGTCGCCCTGTCCGGCGCGTACGACTCCGGCGCCGCCCACCCGCATGGCCTCGCCGACGCCTGCGGCTACCCCCGCCTCGTCGCCGAACTCCTCGACCGCGGCTGGCCGGAGCCCGACCTGGCCCTGCTGACCTGGGGAAACGTCCAGCGCGCCCTGCGCACCGCCGACTTCACCGCCCGCGCCGCACAGGAACGCAAGGCCCCCTAGGGGGGCTCGATCCGGCAGAGGCAGCCCTCTAGGGATGCTCGATCCGGCAGAGGCAGAAGGGATGGCCCGCCGGATCGGCGTACACCTGGAAGTCCTTCTTCTCCCGGTCCTCCAGATCCAGCGGACGCGCCCCCAGCGCCAGCACCCGCTCGTGCGCCGCGTCGACCTCCGCCCACGTCGCGCCCGCGTCGAGATCGAGGTGGAACTGCTGGGGGTTGTGGTCCGGGCGCGGCCACTCGGGCGGGGTGTACCCCTCGACCTCCTGGAACGCGAGCCGCGGACCGCCGGGGACCTCGAGGACGTACCAGTCCTCCTCGCCCTCCTCGGCCCAGGGCGTGCCGCCCAGCAGCCCCGCGTAGAACTCGGCGAGGGCGCGCGGGTCGGGACAGTCCAGCACGACGGAACGGAAACGCACGACGGATGCCATGGGGGACACGTTCCCGCGCCGCCGCCCCGCATGCCTCACAGGAGATCGACAGGCGGCCGGGCAGGGGGTTCGCGCCGCAGACGCCACCCGCGTACGGCACAATGCACTCAGACGCCGGTTCGGCCGACTGAGCCTCGGCCGAACCGGCGTCACCCTGCGCTCAGGCCGGACCGCTCACGCCGTGGGACGGCCCATCGCCCGGTAGGTCCAGCCCGCACCCCGCCACGCCACCGGGTCGAGCGCGTTGCGCCCGTCGAGGACCAGCCGGGTCGCCGCCACCTCACCCAGCGCCGCCGGGTCCAGCTCCCGGAACTCACGCCACTCCGTCAGGTGCAGGACCACGTCAGCGCCCCGCACGGCCTCCAGGGCCGAGTCGGCGTACCCCAGCGTCGGGAAGACCCTGCGGGCGTTCTCCATGCCCTTGGGGTCGTAGACGGTCACCTGGGCGCCCTGGAGGTGGATCTGCCCGGCCACGTTGAGCGCGGGGGAGTCCCGGACGTCGTCCGAGTCGGGCTTGAAGGTGGCGCCGAGCACCGCGACCCGCCGGCCGAGGAACGGGCCGCCGCCGAGGGCCTCCCGGGTCAGCTCCACCATCTGCCCGCGCTGGCGCATGTTGATGGAGTCGATCTCCCGCAGGAAGGTCAGCGCCTGGTCGGCGCCCAGCTCGCCGGCGCGGGCCATGAAGGCGCGGATGTCCTTCGGCAGACAGCCGCCGCCGAAGCCGATCCCGGCCCGCAGGAACTTCTTGCCGATGCGCTCGTCGTGCCCGATGGCCTCGGCCAGCTTGGCGACATCGCCGCCGGCCGCCTCGCACACCTCCGCCATCGCGTTGATGAAGGAGATCTTCGTGGCGAGGAACGAGTTCGCGGCGGTCTTCACCAGCTCGGCGGTCGGGAAGTCGGTGACGACGAACGGCGAGCCCTCCGCCACCGGGGTGGCGTACACCGTCCGCAGCAGCTTCTCGGCCCGCTCGCTGCGCACGCCGACGACGATCCGGTCGGGGTGCAGGGTGTCCTGGACGGCGAGGCCCTCGCGCAGGAACTCCGGGTTCCAGGCCAGCTCGGCGTCCGCGCCGACCGGCGCCAGCTCGGCGATGGTGCGGGCGAGGCGCTCGGCGGAGCCGACCGGCACCGTCGACTTGCCGACGACCAGGGCGGGCCGGGTCAGGTGCGGGGCGAGGGAGCCGACCGCGGACTCGACGTACGACATGTCGCAGGCGTACTCGCCGTGCTTCTGCGGGGTGTTCACACAGACGAAGTGCACATCGCCGAAGGCGCCGACCTCGGCCCAGTCCATGGTGAAGCGCAGCCGGCCGGTCGAGCCCTCGATACCGGCGACGTGCCGGCGCAGCAGCTCCTGGAGCCCCGGCTCGTACATCGGGGTCTCGCCGCGCTCCAGCTTCTCGATCTTCTCCTTGACCACGTCCAGCGCGAGCACCTCGAAGCCCAGCTCGGCCATGGCGGCGGCATGGGTGGCCCCGAGATAGCCGGTGCCGATCACGGTGATCTTGAGGCTCATGGATGCTCCAGGAAAGTAAGCCGGGGGTGCGCGCGCCCGAGCATATCCGGGCGGGTCGGAGCCCCTCACCGGGCGCTTTCCCACCCAGGCTTCCCCTTGTTGTCCAGCTCACGTGCCAGACGCGCGGCCGGGCCTCTAAAATTTGAGTTACTTAACGGTAATTAGCGTCGGTAACGCTAGCGTCTTTGGAGCGTGAGCAACCTTGGCCGGATCGGCTGACTTCGACCTGTACCGCCCGTCCGAGGAGCACGACATGCTCCGGGACACCGTCCGCGCGCTGGCCGAGGCGAAGATCGCGCCGTACGCCGCTGCCGTGGACGAGGAGGCCCGGTTCCCGCAGGAGGCGCTCGACGCGCTGGTCGCGAGCGACCTGCACGCGGTGCACGTACCCGAGTCGTACGGCGGCGCGGGCGCCGACGCCCTGGCGACCGTGATCGTCATCGAGGAGGTGGCCCGCGCCTGCGTGTCCTCCTCCCTCATCCCGGCCGTGAACAAGCTCGGCTCGCTGCCGGTCGTGCTCTCCGGTTCCGAGGACCTGAAGAAGAAGTACCTGACCCCGCTCGCCAAGGGCGACGCGATGTTCTCGTACTGCCTCTCCGAGCCGGACGCGGGCTCGGACGCGGCCGGCATGAAGACCAAGGCGGTCCGCGACGGCGACCACTGGATCCTCAACGGCGTGAAGCGCTGGATCACCAACGCGGGCGTCAGCGAGTACTACACCGTGATGGCGGTCACCGACCCCACCAAGCGCTCCAAGGGCATCTCGGCCTTCGTGGTCGAGAAGTCGGACCCGGGCGTCTCCTTCGGCGCCCCGGAGAAGAAGCTGGGCATCAAGGGCTCGCCGACCCGCGAGGTCTACTTCGACAACGTCCGCATCCCGGCGGACCGCATGATCGGCGAGGAGGGCACCGGCTTCGCGACGGCGATGGCGACCCTCGACCACACCCGCATCACCATCGCCGCCCAGGCGCTCGGCGTCGCCCAGGGCGCCTTCGACTACGCCAAGGGCTACGTCCAGGAGCGCAAGCAGTTCGGCAAGCCGATCGCCGACTTCCAGGGCATCCAGTTCATGCTCGCCGACATGGCCATGAAGATCGAGGCCGCCCGCCAGCTGACCTACGCGGCCGCCGCCAAGTCCGAGCGCGGCGACCGCGACCTCACCTTCCAGGGCGCCGCCGCCAAGTGCTTCGCCTCGGACGTCGCCATGGAGGTCACCACGGACGCGGTCCAGCTCCTCGGCGGCTACGGCTACACCCGTGACTACCCGGTGGAGCGCATGATGCGCGACGCCAAGATCACCCAGATTTATGAGGGCACGAACCAAGTTCAGCGGATCGTCATGGCCCGCAACCTGCCGTAACGCCCACGCGCGGGCAGCGCCTCGCCCCGGACCCGTCCGGCCCGGGGTGAGGCGTTGCCGCATCCCGGTGTCGCGGCGCGCCGGCGTGCGCCCCCGCAGCCGCCGCGGACACCGCGGACACCGCGGGCGCCCGGGCCTCGGTCCCGTCAGTCCTCGTACCCCTCCGCCAGACGGCGCTCGCGCAGTTCCCGGATGGCGCGGCGGCGGGCCAGGCGGTGGGTGCGGCGGATCTGGGCCTCCTGGAGGCGGCGGCGGTCGCGGTCGGTCTCCGGGAGGACCGGCGGGACCACCCGCGGCTTGCCGTCGGCGTCCACCGCGGCGAACACCAGATAGGCCGAGCCGACCTGGGTGGGCGGCGCCGACTCGTTCCAGCGTTCGGCCAGCACCCGGACGCCGACCTCCATCGAGGTCCGGCCGGTCCAGTTCACCTGCGCCTTGACATGGACCAGGTCGCCCACCCGCACCGGCTCCAGGAACGCCATCTCGTCCATGGACGCGGTCACGGCGGGCCCGCCGGAGTGCCGGCCGGCCACGGCGCCCGCCGCGTCGTCGACGAGCTTCATGATCACACCGCCGTGCACCGTCCCGAGGAGATTGGTGTCGTTGTGGGTCATGATGTGGCTGAGGGTGGTGCGCGACGCGGACGTGGGCTTGCCCGGGATGTCCGGGAGGTCCGAGTCCACTGCGGTGAACTGGTCTGTCATGGCCTCCACCTTATGCCGCAGGGGACAAGCCGGGACTTTGTGTCAGCTTGGCAACAGCGGAGCGCTGATTTTCCGACACCCCTTGTAAGGGACACAGCCGCGGCCTGCACACTGTTCGGCATGAACGAGTGGCCCGAGGGATGGTCCGGCGACGACCGAGGCTCCCGGTACGGAAACGGCAGCGCGAACCCGCAGCCCGAGAGCGCGCGCGTCATGCGGCAGGTCCGGCGCGGCCCCGCGGCCCCGCCGCAGAGCGCCGGCGTCCCCCAGCAGCCGTCGTACGTCAGCGGACAGGGACACGGCGACTACACCAACGCCCGGCAGTCCGGGTACGACAGCGGCTACAGCTCGGGCCAGGTCTACGGCGCACCGGGCGGCCCCGGCGGCACCGGCGGCCCCGGCGACGGGTTCCCGCAGGGCGCCCGTCCCGCGCCCGACTGGCGCCGCCGGATCAAGTGGACCGCGATCACGCTCGGGATCGTCCTCGTCGTGACCTCTGTCTCCACCTACTTCTGGGCGGACTCCAAGCTGCGCCGCGAGGTCGACCTCTCCAAGGTCATCGACCGCCCCGAGCAGGGCGACGGCACCAACTACCTCATCGTCGGCTCCGACAGCCGTGAGGGCCTGACCGCCGCGGACAAGAAGGAGCTGCACACCGGCTCCGCCGAGGGCAAGCGCACCGACTCGATGATGATCCTGCACGTCGGGTCCAGCGGGGACACCCTGATCTCGCTGCCCCGCGACTCGGACGTGGAGATCCCGACGTACGTCGGCTCGGAGTCGGGCAAGACCTTCAAGGGCACCGGCCGGCACACCAAGCTCAACGCCGCCTACGCCGAGGACGGCCCGACCCTGCTCGTGCGGACGATCGAGTACAACACCGGCCTGCACATCGACCACTACGTCGAGATCGGCTTCGCCGGCTTCGCGAACATCGTGGACGCGGTCGGCGGGGTCGACATCACCATCGACAAGGCCTTCAAGGACAAGTACTCGGGCGCCGACTTCAAGGCCGGCAAGCAGACGCTGAACGGTGAGGAGGCGCTCGCCTTCGTCCGTACCCGGCACGCCTTCGCCGCCTCCGACCTCCAGCGCACCAAGAACCAGCAGAAGTTCCTCGCCGCGCTGGCCCACCAGGTGGCCACCCCGTCGACGATCCTCAACCCCTTCAAGTTCTACCCGGTGATGGGCGCGGGCCTGGACTCCCTGATCGTCGACAAGGACATGGGGCTGTACGACCTCGGGTCCATGTTCTTCGCCATGAAGGGCGTCAACGGCGGCGACGGCGTCTCCATGAACATGCCGATCTCCGGCTCCACCGGCGGCAACCTGGTCTGGGACAAGACCAAGGTCAAGCAGCTGGTGAACGAACTGAACAACGACGAGAAGGTCACGGTGACCAGTGACTGACCAGGGTGGGGACAGAGCGGTCCCGGGCCGTCCTTACGACGCCGTCCTGTGCGACGTCGACAACGTGATACGCCACTTCGACTCCGCCCACCTGGAGGCGCTGGAGCGCGCCGCCGGGCTGGCGGAGGGCACCACCAAGAAGGTGGCGTTCTCCCCGGAGGTGGACGGGCCGCTGCTGCTCGGGCAGATCACCGAGCAGGAGTGGGTCGCCGCCGTCGCCGAGGGCCTGCGCGCGCTGGTGGAGGACGAGGAGACCGCCTGGTCGCTCGGCACCGCGCTGCTGGAGTCGCCCTTCCACGCCGACGACGAGGTGGTCGCCCTGCTGCGCCGGGCCCGCACCCGGGTCCCGCTGGTCCTGGTCAGCAACGCCACGAACGGCCTGGAGGCCGACCTCGCCGCGATGGGCCTGACCGACCTCGCCGACGACGTCGTCAGCAGCGCCCGGGTCGGCCTCGTCAAGCCCGATCCGCGGATCCTGGAACTCGGGGCGGCACGGGCCGGCGTACGGCCCGAGCGGTGTCTGTTCGTGGACGACACCGCGGAGAACGTGGAGGCGGCCGCCGCGCTCGGCATGCGGGCCGTCCACTACCGGCAGCCGGCCGACCTGGAGCGGGAGCTGGCACCGCTGTTCGACTGAGCGCACCGCGACGGTCGGGGGCACCCCGCGGGGCGCCCCCGACCGCGTTCAGGCGGGGGTCACATGTGGGCGCCCGCCATCGTCCGACAGGACTCGGCGCAGCGGCGACACGCCTGCGCACAGCGCATCATCTGCGGATCGTCCGGCATGGACATACACGCCTCGGCGCACATGTCACAGGCCCTGGCGCACATCGCGCACATCTCGGCCGACATGGGCGAGCGCCGCATCATCATGTCGGCGCACATGCGGGTCATCTCGGAGCAGTCCATCAGCGCGCGCATGATCTGCATCTGGGCCTGGCCGCCCATCTGCAGGCAGGAGCTCATGGTCTCCTCGCAGACGGTGTGGCAGTCCATGCACGCCTGGACGCAGTCCTGCATCTCCTTGCTCATCGCCGTCATGGACGACTGCTGCTGGGTCATGGCTCCTCCTGGAGGGGGTGAGGGGCCCGGGGCAGGCCCCGTGCACTACCGTCCTACGCCCCCGAGGCCCCGGCCGCCATCCGGGCTACGCCTCCGGGTGCACCCTCAGGCGCACCCCACCTCGTTCCCCCGCACCACCTCCGGCTCCGCGGCCACCGGCTCCGGGCCCCGGACCCGGCGCACCTCACGGAAGTCCGTGCCCGCCACGACCTTCAAGGTGGGGCCGAGGCCGGGGACGGCCCGCAGGGCGCTGCCGGGCAGGGCGTCGGCCAGGGATCGGGCCGAGCGGTCCCAGCGGGGGTCGTGGAGCACGACCGTGCGCCGTACGTCCCGGGTGGCGGAGTCGACCGGGCGGCGCGTGGTGCGGAAGCCGGCCGCCGCGAGGGCGTCGTCCACCCGCCGGCCCAGACCCTCGGTGGACGTGCCGTTCTCCACCTGGACGAGGATCTGCTGCGGCGCCACCTCCACCCGCGGCGCCCGGGGGCTCGGGCTCGGCTTCGGGCGCGGCGGGGCCGAGTCCAGCGGCTTGTCCTCGCGCAGCGCCCGGAAGACCCGCTCGGATCCCGCCGGGTCCCACTTCAGCGTCGAGCCGATGCCCGGCACCACGTACCCGAGCCGGCCGATCGGCACCGTGGTGAACTCGGAGGAGGCGGGCGAGAAGGTGCGCATCGCCCGGCTGAGGTCGAGGAGTTCGCCCGTGCCGAAGCCGCGGTCGGCCCGGACCGACCCCAGCACCGCCCGGCTCACGTCGCGGAACTTCAGCGGGTTCAGCAGGATGCCCGAGGACGTCGCCCGGTCCACCAGCGAGGCCAGGAACCGCTGCTGACGCTTCATCCGGCCGAGGTCCGAGGAGCCGTCCGCGTGCCGGGCCCGGACGTACTGGAGCGCCGCCCCGCCCTTCAGCGTGTGCTCGCCCGGGGCGAGATCGAGACCGGTGTAGGTGTCCCGCAGCGGCCGCGCGGTGCAGATCCTCACCCCGCCCAGCACGTCCACCGTCTTCATGAAGCTGGTGAAGTCGACCTCCAGGTAGTGGTCGATCTTCACGTGGGTCATGTTCTCCACGGTGCGCACGGTGAGCTGCGGACCGCCCTCGGCGTACGCCGCGTTCAGCTTGATCGGGTGCCCCCGGTGCTCCCGCCCGCCGCTTTGTTCGGTGTGCGGGGGCGTCTCGGCGTACGAGTCGCGCGGCAGGCTCACCACGCTGGCCCGCTCCCGGTCCTCCGAGATGTGCACGATCATGATCGTGTCGGTGCAGTGGCAGGGCGCCCCGCCGAGCCGGAACCGCCGCCGCTCGGTCTCCGTGACCTTGTCCCGGCCGTCGGTGCCGACCAGCAGCACATTCATCCCGTGCCCGGCCCGCGGCCGGTTCTTCATGTCCTTGAAGGGGTCGACCCGGGCGATGCCCGCGTCGAGGCCGGCGACCAGCGAGTGCCCGATCCCGGCGGAGGCCAGGACGACGACCGAGAGCGTGGTCGCCGCCCGCATGGCCCAGCGCGGACGCCTGCGCCGTACGGAGCGGACCGGGGGGCGCGGTGGACGGCGCCGGGTCCGGGGCGGTGTGATGGGCATACGGGACACCTCCGGGCGACGGCGAAGGAGCGGCCGTGAGTACGGTAGGCCCGTACGATCTGCCGCCCGGTGCAGGGCACCCGGCGGCGCGCACCGGTGTCCCCCGTTCGCGGTAACGTGAGCGTCCTATGAACGCCAAGCCCGACGTGCAGCTCCCCGCCGTGTCCGTCATCATGCCCGTCCTCGACGAGGAGCGGCATCTGCGCGGAGCCGTCCAAGCGATCCTCGCGCAGGAGTACGCCGGCGAGATGGAGGTCGTGATCGCCCTCGGTCCGTCCAAGGACCGTACGGACGAGATCGCGGCCGCGCTCGTGGCAGAAGACCCGCGCGTGCACACCGTCCCCAACCCCACGGGCCGTACGCCCGCCGCCCTCAACGCAGCGATCAAGGCCTCCCGCCATCCGATCGTGGTCCGCGTCGACGGGCACGGCATGCTCTCCCCGAACTACATCGCCACCGCCGTACGGCTGCTGCAGGAGACCGGCGCGCAGAACGTCGGCGGCATCATGCACGCCGAGGGCGAGAACGACTGGGAGCACGCCGTCGCCGCCGCCATGACCTCGAAGATCGGCGTCGGCAACGCCGCCTTCCACACCGGCGGGCAGGCCGCGCCCGCCGAGACGGTGTACCTGGGGGTGTTCCGCCGCGAGGCCCTGGAACAACAGGGCGGCTACAACGAGGAGTTCATCCGCGCCCAGGACTGGGAACTGAACTTCCGCATCCGCGAGGCCGGCGGGCTGATCTGGTTCTCGCCGGAGCTGAAGGTGTCGTACCGCCCGCGGCCCTCGGTGAAGGCGCTCGCCAAGCAGTACAAGGACTACGGCCGCTGGCGGCACGTCGTCGCCCGCTACCACGAGGGCTCCATCAACCTGCGCTACCTCGCCCCGCCCACCGCGGTCTGCGCGATAGCAGCCGGCCTGGTCGTGGGCGCCGTGCTCACCCCGCTCGGGTTCCTGGTCCCCGGCGGCTATCTCGCGGCGATCGTCGCCGGGTCGGTGCCGGCCGGCAGGGGGCTGCCGCTCAGGGCGCGGCTCCAGATCCCCGTCGCCCTGGCCACCATGCACATGTCGTGGGGGTTCGGCTTCCTGACCAGCCCCAAGTCGCTGGCCAGGAAGGTCATCGCCTCGCGCCGGCCGGCGGTCCTCAGCGGCTCGTCGAGCTGAGGCACCGCCGCGGGCGGCGGACGCGGACCCGGACTACCAGGAGTAGTTCGGGTCCACGTGCATGCACTGCGACTCGTCCGCGCCGTTCATCGCCTGGGCCGACTCGGGCGTCTTGTCGTCGTCCTTCTTCACGGGCGCCGTGTACTTGTTCCCCGACCGCCAGTCCCCGCCGACGTAGAGCGTGACCCCGGAGACGTCGGTGGACTTCTTCACCTGGCTCGTCGGGACGCCGAGGACCTTGGCCACCCGCAGGGCGTCGGCCTGGAGGTCGGCGCTCGGGTAGCGGATCACCGTGGTCTCCTCGGAGGTGGCAGCCGAGGCGTCCGCGACGGCCTCCTTGAAGCCCTTGGCCTGTAGCAGGCCGGTCACCGTGCTCGCGCGGCCGACGACCGGCGCGAGCGTGCCCGTACGGGTGCTGTTGTGGACCTGCACCGCGATCGCGTCGTCCGCCGCGGCCGTGCCGGTGACCGTGGGCGAGGGGCTGGCCGTGGTCTTCTTCTCGTCCTTGCCGTCGAGCGCGATGTCCTCGCGCACCAGCCGGAACAGCTTGGCGGCGTCCTCGGTGGGCACCACACGGCCGGTCTGGACCGTGTCGTACGCGTTCGGCATCGTCGTCATCGTGATGCGTTCGGTGGGCACCTTCTGCAACTCGGTGGCCAGGTCGTACATCTTGGTGATGGTGTCCAGGCCGTCGTCGACGGTGATCGCCTTCGTGGCGGCCTCGGCGAGCTTGCGCAGCTTGTTGGGGTTGGTCAGCTTGGCGTTGGCGCGCAGCTCGCGGACCATGGAGTTCATGTACATGTGCTGCGCCTTGGCGCGGGCGAGGTCGGTGTCGTCCTCGAAGCCGTAGCGGGTGCGCAGCCACTGGAGGGCCTGCTTGCCCTGGATGGAGTGGGTGCCCTTCTCCAGTTTCAGACCGGAGCCCTTGCCGGTGCTCGTGTGCGAGTAGACGCTGGCGTCCACGCACACCGGGACGCCGCCGATCGCGTCCGCCATCGACACCACACCCGAGAAGTCGATCATCATGAAGTGGTCGATGTGGATGTCGGTGAGCTTCTCCCAGGTGGCCACCGTGCAGCCCGGGCCGCCGCGGCCCAGCGACTCGTTGGTCATCGACCGGGTGCTCGCCGGGTATTTCTTCCTGGTGTCCGGGTCCGTGCACTTGGGGATGGTGACGAGTGTGTCGCGCGGCATGCTCACCACCGACATGTTGCTGCGGTCCGCCGAGATGTGCAGCAGCATCTGGACGTCCGCGAGCGGGGGACCCCCGTAGGTGTCCTTCGCGCCGCCCAGCTTCTGGTTCTCCTTGGTGTTCCGTGCGTCGGAGCCGATCAGCAGGATGTTCAGCGCGGTCTGGCCGGCCGCGTTCGCCTGCGTCTTCGCCGCCCGGTCCTTGGCGTCGCCCAGGTTGAGGTCGTCGCTCTTGATGTTGGCGTTCAGGTGCTCGTAGTAGAGGTAGCCGGCACCCGCGCCGCCGAGTATGACCAGGGTCAGGACCGTCGCCGACCAGCGCAGCACGCGCCGTCTGCGCCGTCCTTTGCCGGCGCCGGCGCCGGTGCCGGTGCCGTCGCCTCCGGCCTCGCCCTTGCCGCCGTCGCCTCCGGTGCCGCCCTTGCCGCCGTCGCCCCCGGCCCCGCCCCCGTCGTCGGAGGCGTCCTTGTCCACCGAGGTCAGGGACATCGTGTCCTCGACCGCGGGACCCTCACCCCGCATCCCGCTCTTGGTCGCCATTCCCCAGCCCTCCACGCCGTGCACCTGACACGGGCCCGTCCCGCGTCAAGTCAGACGCACGACGGGCCCGTAGGGTTACCTACTTCCGGTTACCTACTTCGCGCACTGGACCTTGTCCGCCGTGGACTTCTGGACCGAGTCCGGCACCTTCGTGGCCGCCGTGAGCGAAACGCCCGCGCCCTTGAAGTCCTTGCCCAGCGTCAGCGTCATCGTCGGCAGCCCCTGGGCGTTGGTGACGCTCTTCCCCGGCTTCAGCGCGGTGCCCGGCAGCCCCATGATGGCGGCCAGCCGGCGGGCCTGATCGGCCTGGTCGGGGGCGTACTCGAGCGTCGTGTTGCTCAGTGCCTGCGGCGCGTTGCCCGCGTTCTCGGACTTCGTCACGCCCTCATCATTCTGCAGCCAGTTGAGAGTCTCCTGTGCGCTGCCGGCCGGGGCGCCGCCGTTCATGACCTGCACCCGGACCGCGGAGGCGGCGGACTTGGGGCCCTTGAGCCGGGCGGCGGCCTCGGCGGCGGCCGCGCTCTTGGACTCCTTGGCCTTCTTCTTCACCTCGGTGAAGGAGACGTCTTCCTTGATCATCTGGAAGATGGTGGGAGCCGTGGAGGTGTTGAGGACGACCGTCGCCTTGACCTTCTCCGCCGGGTTGTCGAGCACCGGGACGGTGGTGAAGGTCAGGTTCTTCACATTGAGCTTGCCGAGCTCCAGGCCCAGGTCCTTGAGCTTGGTGATGCTGTCCAGCTGGGAGTCGACGGTCAGCGCCTCGGTGCCCGCCTCCGCCAGCTTGATCATCTTGGTGGGGCTGGTGAGGGTGTCGTTCGACTTCAGCTTGCGCATCAGCGAGCCGAGGAACTGCTGCTGGATCTCGATGCGGCTCAGGTCGCCGCCGAAGCCCACCGAGTGCCGGGTCCGCACGAAGGCCAGCGCCTGCTCGCCCTCGATGGTGTGCGTGCCCTTGGACAGCTTCAGGTGCGAGTCCCGGTCGTTGATGTCCTTCGCCAGGCACACGTCGACACCGCCGACCGCCGAGGTCAGCGTCTTGACGGCGTTGAAGTCGGCGACCATGAAGTTGTCCGCCTGGATCCCGGTCAGCTCGGTGACCGTGCGCACGGTGCAGCTCGGCGTGCGCTCCTCCTGGCCGAGGCTCGTGTTGAAGCGGACGCCGTCCTGGCCGGGGATGACCTTCTTGGTGCCGTCCGCCAGCGTGGTGGGGCAGTCCGGGATGTCCACGATCAGGTCGCGGGGGATGCTGAGCGCGGTCGCGTTCGTACGGTCCTTGGAGACGTGCAGCAGGATCGTGGTGTCCGCGTGGCCGACGCTGTCGGTGTCGCCGTAGCCCTTGTTGCCGGCGCCGGTGCGCTTGTCGGTGCCGATCAGCAGGATGTTGATCGCCTTGTCCTTGCTGAAGCCACCGGTGCTCGCGCCGTCGTCGGAGACGGCGGTGATGTTGTCGTTGAGGTGCTCGAGGTAGAGGTAGCCCGCGGCGGCCGTGCCCACCAGCACGAAGGCCATGACGCCGCCGGTCCACAACAGGACCTTCTTCGTCTTCGACTTCTTCTTCACCGGCCGGCGCCCGCGCCGGTTCGCCGGCTCCTCCGGCACCCCACGCTTGCGGCGCGGGGCGGGGACCCGTTCCGGGGTTTCCTCCTCCGGCGCCTGGCGCTCCGGGGCCGCCGTACGGCCGCGCGCCCCGCCGGACGCGCCGGCCGGGGCCGCCGCGCGGGAGGCCGCCCTACGGGGTCCGGGGACCGCCGACTGCGGTGCGGAAGTACTCAGTCGCAGTTCGTATTCGCCGGTGTCCGGATTGAGCACCCACTGGTCTGCGGGATCGATGTTGTCCGCCCGCCCACGGCCTTGCGCGTCCACGGTCTGTCGAATCCTCCGTCGGGGCCACGCGGCGCCTTTCCCCCTCCAGGCGCTCGGGTCGTCTCGGTCACTCAGTCACAAGTCGGTCACATCAGTGCACGACCTCAGGACAGACCAAGCGGCCGGGTGCACCGGATCGCTCACACTATCCGCCCGGTTCGACATGGGGCGACGGCCGTGACACATTCCACGTCCCTACAACCGGGCAATCCGTCCCAATTCCCTGGCCATGACTTACTCCAGGGGCCTGGACTTGGCAAGCGCTTTACCCGCAACCGCCCTCGGCGGCGGTGCTGCCGCGGAACGTCGGGGCCGGTGGGGACGGGGAGGGCCCCCTCCTGGCGGACGAACCCTGCGGGCCCGACTCCGCCGTCCCCGCATGCGTGGGAAGTTTCTCGGAAACCACGACGGGTCCGTCGGTGCGCAGTTGTTCGAAGAGTTTCTCCGCCGCCGGCTCGACCAGTTGGTCGCGGTTGGCGTCGTGGATGTACGACTCCCGCGGAACGGTCAGGAATTGCACGTGTTCGGCGGGAATGTCCCCCAGGCCGCGCACCAGTTCATAGAGTCCGCGCAGACTCGCCAGATCCGGGTCGGTGGTGAGCGCGGAGGTGGCCGCGTCCAGCAGCGGGTACAGCTTCACCGGATTCAGCAGGACGCCGTTGCCGCGCACCTTGTCCACGAGCGCCGCGAGGAACCGCTGCTGCCGGTCCATCCGCTCGGTGTCGCTGCCGTCTCCGAGGGACTTGCGGGCCCGGACGTACCCCAGTGCCCGCTCCCCGTCGAGCGTCACCTCCCCGGCGGGCAGCCGCAGCCCGGCGGCCTTGTCGGCGATCGGTTCGGCGACACAGACCCGCACGCCGCCCACCGCGTCGACCATGTCCTTGAACCCGCTGAAGTCGACGACGACGTGATGGTCGATCCGCACCCCCGTCAGCTTCTCCACGGTCCGCACCGTGCAGGCCGACCCTCCCGTCTCGAAGGCGTGGTTGAACATGGCAAACACCGGCCGGGTCCGCGACCCGTCCGGCCGCCGGCAGGCCGGCACGTCCACCATCAGATCCCTCGGCAGGGACACCGCGGTCGCCCGGTGCCGGCCGCCCGACAGGTGCAGCAGGATCGTGGTGTCCGACCGCTCGGTCCCGGAGTCCGTCCCGTACCGCCCGTTGCCGTCCCCGGCCCGCGAGTCCGACCCGATGACCAGGACGTTCTGCGCGTCCTTGACGAGGGCGGCGGGTCGCTCCCTCGCATACCGGGCGAGCTCGGCCGCGGCCGCCTCGTCGGGCGTGATGTTCCCGTCGAGCCGGGTGTAGAGCACCCACCCGACCCCGCCGCTGCCCGCCACCAGCAGGGCGAGCGCCCCGACCCCGTACGCCACCCACCGCCGTCGCCTCATCCGTCCCACCCCCTCCGGCGTCCGATCGGTGCGTACGAGAGCGCAGTGCCGCTCCTACGACGATGACGCGAGGGTGGCGGGGGTGCGGGCGGGGATGGGCCGAACGGGTGAGGGGCGCACGGCCCGTGGGGGCGGGCGGTTCCCTCGACGCCGGTCGGCTGCGTGCCGTTCCCTCACGCCGGTCGGCTGTTTCTTCTTTCCGTCCGCCCGGCGTTCGAGGACGAGGCCGTCCATACCCATCCCGGGGGCCGGAGGGCGGAGCCCTCGGTGCGGGAGGCGGATCCAGCCCCGCCTAGGGCCTGTCTGACAATTCCCGTCTGCCCGGCGACGCCATGCACGCCCTCTCGCCGCACCGGCCCCAGACCCGAGTACACCAGTACGCAGGCCTCGGGCCGGCACACCGAGAGCACGCACCTGACGCCGCCGGGCCGCCCTTCGGGCGACGACGCGAATTGTCAGACAGGCCCTAGCGGGCAACCGCCGTCACCCGCTCGCTCTCGATCCGCTGAGCCACCGTCTCCTCCCCGGCCTGCTCCAGGTTCCGGCACAGCACCACCGACCCCCCGCTGGCCAGCGGCGCGTACAGCCCCGCCGCGAGCCCCTCCCAGGTGTCGTACGGCAGCCCCGACAGCAACCGCGACCCGGGCCCCGTCAGCCCCAGCCCCGCCGCCCCGTCCCGGGCCCGCTCCACGATCTCCGCCCCGCTGTACTCCGCCCCGGCCACGATCAGCGCCGGCGCCTCGGGATCGACGGGCACGTACGCCGCGAACCGGTCGCCGTACGTCGGCACTTCCACGGCGTAGTCGGCGTACCCCTGCGGCGGCCCCGGCACGAACCGCCGCCCGAGCGGCGCGAGCGAGAGCGCGTACCGCTCCCCGCCGCAGGCGAGCCCCGCCTCGAACCGCTCCGGCCCGGCCACCACGAAGTCCGCCCGCGCCGGATCCCCGTCCACGTCCGCGACCACGCCCACCGACGCGCACGCCAGCAGCCACACCGCCGTCTGCCAGTGCGCGGGCAGCAGCAGCGCGACCCGGTCGCCGGGCTCGGCGGACATCCCGTCCTGGAGCAGGTTGGAGGTCTTGGCCACCCAGTTGGCGAAGGTGGCCACGGACAATTCGACCCGCTCGCCCGTGGCGTCGTCGTAGAAGGTCACGAGGGGACGCGCGGGATCCGCGGCGAGCGCGGAACGCAGCAGGTCGGCAGGGGTGCGATCGGTGACGTTCACCCGCGCAAGCGTACGCGCCGCGTCGGTGCCGCACCCGCCGCCGTGCCACCGGTTCGGCCGAACGCCCGGCCTGCGGGCGCCACCGGTTCGGCGGAACGCTCCCGACGGCCCGTCATATCCCCGATGGACAGATATGTATGACTCTGCCCAGGATCGTTCGCATGCGTGGATTGCTAGCTACTTCGATCGGTGTCACCTGTGCGGCCGCCTTCGCCCTGCCCCTGACGTCGCCCGCCACGGCGGCGGCGGTGCGACCGGCGCCGACCGCGGAGGCCGGCGCCGGGGCCGCCAGGGCGGCCGCCCTCCCCGGCAGCACCCAGTCACTGCCCCTCACCCCCCTCACCCGCGACCGCGCCCTCGGCTCCGCCGACCGGGGCACGCGGCGCACGGACGTCCACCGTTTCTCCCTCCTGGGCGTCGTCTGGGACGACCCGGACGCCGTACTGCACGGCCGCGTCCAGGTCCGCACCCGGCCGGCCGGCGGCGAGGCCTGGTCCGGCTGGCAGGACGTGGAGACCCACAACGCCGACCACGGCGCCGACCCGGGCACCGCCGAACGCACCTCGGGCCATGTCCGCGGCGCCACCGCCCCCCTGTGGGTCGGCGAATCCGACGGCGTCGAGATCCGCGTCCACCCCGACGCCTCCCTCCCCGCCGGCCTGCGCCTGGAGTTGGTCGACCCCGGGGGTGGCGCCGCCCCCGTGCACGTGCCCGTGGCGCCGCGCAGCCGAGCCCTGCCGGTCACCTCGACCGCGGAGCTGTCCCCGGCCGAGCGGTCGGCCTCCGCCGCCAACGCGCCCCTCGCCCGGCTGGGTGCCACGAAGATCACCGCCCTCGACCGCGAACGGACGAGACGCGGACTCGGCACGAAGAAGACGGGGAAGCACCGCGCGGCCCCCTACATCGGTCCCCGGCCGAGCATCGTCACCCGCCGCGGCTGGGGCGCGGACGAGAGCATGCGGGAGGCCGGCTTCCGCTACACCACCACGGTGAAGGCCGCCTTCGTCCACCACACGGCCACCGGCAACAACTACACCTGCGCACAGGCCCCGTCCGTGATCCGCGGCATCTACCGCTACCACGTCAAGAGCATGGGCTGGCGGGACATCGGCTACAACTTCCTCATCGACAAGTGCGGAACCATCTACGAGGGCCGCGCCGGCGGTGTCACCAAGGCCGTCATGGGCGCCCACACCCTCGGCTTCAACACCAACAGCATGGGCGTCGCCGTCCTCGGCACCTTCACCTCCGCCAAGCCGAACTCGGCCACCGTCACGGCCATCGCGCGTCTGACGGCATGGAAACTCGGTCTCTTCGGGGCGAATCCGAACGGAAAGACATACCTGAAGTCCGGGGGTGGGAATCTGTACGCCAAGGGAAAGAACGTACGACTCAATGTCATCTCCGGTCACCGTGACGGGTTCGCCACGGAATGCCCGGGCAAGCAGCTCTACGGCAAGCTCGGCACGGCCCGCTCGGCCGCGGCGACCTACCAGGGCCGCTGAGGGTGGACCGCGGCCGGATCGCTCCGGGGGCCAGGGGAGGTCCCCGGTACCGACCGCACCGGCCCGCACCGCACCGCACCCGAACCGCACCCGAACGGCGGGAGAACACATCCAGGTGGGGGCATGGTTCATCAGCCGTCGGGGGGACAGTCTCCTCGGGACCGGGACGGAACACCGCACGGCCTGGAAAGCGCCACACAACGGTCTGCATACACTGGCCGGTCGAATGACAGTTCGGCCGGTCCCGGCAGGAAGCAGAGACGAAGGTGACAGAAGCGATCCTCCTGGTCGGCGGCAAGGGCACCCGGCTGCGCCCGCTCACGGTGCACACGCCCAAGCCCATGGTCAGGGCGGCGGGGGTGCCTTTCCTCACCCACCAGTTGGCGCGGGCCAAGGCGGCGGGGGTGGACCACATCGTCCTCGCGACGAGCTATCTCGCGGAGGTCTTCGAGCCCTACTTCGGCGACGGCTCGTCCCTGGGCCTGCACATCGAGTACGTGACGGAGGACGAGCCCCTCGGCACGGGCGGCGCGATCCGCAACGTGGCGTCCCGCCTGCACTCGGCCCCCGACGACCCGGTACTGGTCTTCAACGGCGACATCCTCACGGGCCTGGACATCAGAAGGCTGGTGACCACCCACCAGGAGACGGCGGCGGACGTGTCGCTGCACCTGACGAAGGTGACGGACCCCCGCGCCTACGGACTGGTCCCCACCGACGGCACGGGCCGGGTCCTCGCCTTCCTGGAGAAGCCCGAGACCCCCGAGGAGATCGTCACCGACCAGATCAACGCGGGCGCCTACGTCTTCCGCCGCTCGGTCATCGACACGATCCCGCAGGGCCGCCCCGTCTCGGTGGAACGCGAGACGTTCCCCGGCCTGCTGGCGGCCGGGGCCCACCTCCAGGGCATGGTGGACTCCACCTACTGGCTGGACCTCGGCACCCCCGCGGCCTTCGTACGGGGCTCCGCCGACCTCGTCCTCGGACGCGCCCCGTCCCCCGCGGTCCCCGGCCGCTGCGGCGACCGGCTGATCCTGCCCACGGCCCGGGTCGCCGCGGACGCCAAGCTCACCGGCGGCACGGTGGTCGGCGAGGGCGCCTTCGTGGCGGAGGGTGCGCGGGTCTTCGGCTCCACGATCCTCCCCGGCGCCGTCATCGAACCGGGCGCCGTCATCACCGACTCCCTCATCGGCACCCGGGCCCGGATCGGCGAACGCTCCGTCCTCACCGGCACGGTCATCGGCGACGGCGCGGTCGTCGGCCCCGACAACGAACTCCGTGAGGGCGCCCGCGTCTGGTGCGACGCCCGCATCCCGGCAGGAGCGGTCCGCTTCTCCTCCGACCAGTAACCCGACCGCCGAAGGCGCCACCTCTCGATCGCCGGGCCCGGCACGTCAGCCGCCCGGCGCCCGAGGACGCGGCGCCCTCACAGGGGCGTCACTTCTGTGCGCCGGTCCGCCTTCCTCGGCCGTCCGGCGCTCGAGGACGCGGCCCGTCCCGGGCCGATCGGCGGTCCAGGGGGGCGCAGCCCCCTGGAACCTGGCCCGAAGGCCCCCTGGAATCGGGGCCGAAGAGGCGCCGGCCCCTTCACAGCGCCCCGATGTCCCCCCGCCGCATCCGCGGCGCCCTCCGCTCCGGCACCCGCCCGCTCAGCAGGATCAACCGGGCGGCCCGATGCCGCTGCCCCGCATACGGCTCCAGCAGCTCCAGCATCGCCGCGTCGTCCGCGTTCCGGTCCCCGGCCAACGCCCACCCCACGATCCCCGGCAGATGCAGATCCCCCACCGTCACCGCGTCCGCCGCCCCATGACTGCGCTGCACGGTCTCCGCCGAGGTCCACGGGCCGATCCCCGCCACCACCTCCAGCCGGGCCCGTGCCTCCTGCGCGGACATCCCCACCGCCTCCTCCATCCGCCGCGCCACCCGCACCGCCCGCAGGATCGTCGACGCCCGCTTGTTGTCGACGCCCGCCCGGTGCCACTCCCACGACGGAATCAGCGCCCAGGTCCGCGCCGGGGGCATCACCCACAGCCGTCCGCCTGCCGCGGGTCCCGGTGCCGGCTCCCCGAACTTGCGCACCAGCGACCGCCACGCCCGGTACGCCTCGTCGGTCGTGACCTTCTGCTCGAGAATCGACGGGATCAACGAATCCAGCACCAGCCCGGTCCGCGTCAGCCGCAGCCCCGGCCGCCGGTGCCACGCGTGCGCCACCACCCGGTGCCTCGGCACGAACGCCTCCGGCTCGTCGCGGGCGCCCAGCAGCTCGGGCAGCGCCTCCAGCAGCCACTCCGCCCCCGGCCCCCACGCCTCTCCCCGTACGACACCGGCGCCGGGCGCCACCGAGACCCGCAGGGTCCCCGCCCCGGCCGGGGTCAGACTGGCCCGCCACACCGACCCGTCCGGCATCGCCCGGAACGTCGGATCGTGGGCCCCCCGCCGCAACGGCCCCAGCACCAGCCCCAGATCGACCGGCCCCCGCGGCACCCACTCGCGCACCCGCCCCGGCCCGTCGGCGTCCCGCGCCGCCGTCCGCGCCGGCACGGGGACATGCCCGCCGCGCACGGTCGTACGCGTGGACCTGGGTGCGAAACGTCCTGCCACGATGCCGTCCCGAATCCGGAGAACCGATGGAAGCCCTGCCTGCCGACCCGCCTCTCACCTCACCTCGATGAACCCCTCCACCTCGCGCGCGCCCCGCTCCCGAGGCTCCTCGGCCGCGTGTCCGACCGCCACCGCACCCATCGGATCCCACTCCCGCGGCAGCCCGAGCACCTCCCGCACCACGTCCCGGCAGAACATCGTGGACGACACCCAGGCCGAGCCCAGCCGCTCCCCGGCCAGCGCCACCAGGAAGTTCTGCACGCCGGCCCCGGTCGCGACGACGAACATCTCCCGCTCGGCCCCGTCCCGCCGCGGGTCGCCGTAGGTGTGGGAGCCGTCCATCACCAGACAGGGGACCACCAGGTAGGGCGCGTTGCGCAGGACGTCCCCCCGCCGCACCCGCCTGGCGATCGACTCCTCGGACTTCCCGTCCCGCCGCAGATCCGCGATCCAGGCGTCCCGCATCGCGTCCAGCAGCCGGGTCCGTGACTCCGGCGACTCCATCAGCACGAACCGCCACGGCGTCGTGTGATGCGGCGCCGGCGCCGTGACCGCCGCGGCGACCGCCCGCCGGACCGCACCCGGATCCACCGGCTCGTCGGTGAAGGCCCGCACGGTCCGCCGCTGCGTCACCGCCAGCCGCACGGCCTCCGAGGTCCCCAGCCGGAACATGTCGTCCCGCGCACCGCGCACCAGCGCCGAAGCGCCCGCCTCGACACCGGAGCCGGCCGGGCCCGCGGATCCGTCGGAACCGGCCGGGCCCGCGGAACCCCCGGAGTTCCGGGAGCCGGCCGAGCCTTCCGCGGGTGCCACCACGACATGGGCCAGCCCCCGCACCACGGCCACCGGCAGCCCGGCCGCCTTGCCCTTCACCAGGTCGCCTGCCGCGGCCAGCTCGTCCGCGGTCGCGACGACCGTCGCGCTCAGCGGATTGCCGTACGCGTCCGTGCCCCCGCGCAGATCGTCCAGCACCCGCACCCCGGCGGCGCCGATCGCCACGTCCGTCAGCCCCGCCCGCCAGGGACGCCCGAAGGTGTCGGTGACGACGACCCCGACCTCGACGCCGAGCGAGTCCCGCAGCCCGTCCCGGATCGCCCGCGCGGACGCGTCCGGGTCCTCGGGCAGCAACAGCACGGTCCCCGAAGGGGTGTTGGAGGCGTCGACACCCGCAGCCGCCATGATCAGCCCCTGCCGGTTCTCCACGATCCGCAGCGTCCCGCGCCGCGCCACGACCCGTACGGTCTCGGCGTCGATCGCGGCCTCCCGGTCGTCCGCCCGGACGATCCGCCCCTCCGCCTTGGACACGATCTTCGACGTCACCAGGAGCACGTCCCCGTCGGTGAGACCGGGCTCGGCGGCGGCGATCAGCTTGGCGATGTCGTCGCCGCCGCGTACCTCGGGCAGCCCGGCGACCGCCCACACCCGGTAGCCCCGCTCACCGCTCACGCCGTCCGCACCTCCTCCGCCAGCTCCAGCGCCTCCCGGGCCATCCGCGCGGTCGCGTCGAGGTCGCTCATCATCAGGGGGACGGCACGGCAGCGGATGCCGGCCGCCTCGATCCGCTCCACCGACCCCGCGTCCACGGTGTCCACGAGCCAGCCGTCCAGCAGCCCCGAGCCGTAGTGCTCGGCGACCGCGGCGGCCGTCGACTCCACACCGACCGCGGCGAGCACCTTGTCGGCCATGCCCCGCACGGGCGCGTCCCCGACGATGGGGGACAGGCCCACGACCGGGACCCCGGCGCCGGCGATCGCCTCCCGGATGCCGGGCACGGCGAGGATGGTGCCGACGGAGACGACCGGGTTCGACGGCGGGAACACCACGACGTCCGCCGCGGCGATCGCCTCCAGCACGCCCGGCGCCGGCTTCGCCTGCTCCGCGCCGACCGGCACGACCGCCTCGGCCGGCACCGACGCCCGCAGCCGCACCCAGTACTCCTGGAAGTGCACGGCCCGGCGCTCGCCGTCGATCTCGACCGCGACATGCGTCTCGACCCGGTCGTCCGTCATCGGGATCAGCCGCACCCCGGGCTTCCACCGGTCGCACAGCGCCTCGGTCACCGCGCTCAGCGGGTACCCGGCGCCGATCATCTGGGTCCGCACGATGTGCGTGGCGAAGTCCCGGTCGCCCAGCCCGAACCACTCCGGCCCGACGCCGTACGCCGCGAGCTCCTCCTTGACCCGGAAGGACTCCTCCGCCCGGCCCCAGCCCTGCTCCTCGTCGATGCCGCCGCCGAGCGTGTACATCACGGTGTCGAGGTCCGGGCAGACCTTCAGCCCGAAGAGATGGATGTCGTCGCCGGTGTTGCCGATGACGGTGATGTCCGCGTCCGGCACGGCCCGCTTCAGACCGCGCAGGAACCGGGCACCGCCGATGCCGCCTGCCAGAACCACAATGCGCATGGGAGTCAGTCTCGCAGGCCCCGCCGGCGACCCGCCCGGCGGTTGTGGACAACCCCCCGCCTGTGGACAACCCGGCCACCCGTACGAGCACCGGCCCTCGCGCACCGGCCCTTTCGCACCGGCCCTCGCGCACCGGCCTACGCGCCGACGGCGTCCACCGTGTCGTACGTCTCCCGCGCCGTGCACGCCGTGTGGTGCATGGGCATCTCGGTGAGCCCGGGGAAGTACACGTGCAGGCTCACCGCCGGCTCCAGCGCGTCGTTGGTCACGTCGTGCGCGTACCCCGGCGCGAACACCCGCTGTGCGCCCGCCCCCAGCACCCGCTTGCCCCGCTCCGTGCGCTCGGTCAGCTCTCCGTCCAGGACGGTCAGCACCCCGCAGGAACGGCCGTGGTCGTGCAGGCCGCTGCCCTGACCCGGCACCCAGGACAGCAGCCACACCTCGTAGCCCGGGCCGGTGTGCAGCCGGTGGTACCAGCGGCTCGCCGCGTCGTAGCGGACGAGGTGCTCCCACGCGCCACGGTCGGCGGCGATCGAGCGGGCCAGACCGACGAACTCGGCCACGGTGGCCGGGTGCGCGCGGGGGGCCTGGAGGAGATGGGGGACTTCGAGGATGTCGCCGGCGATCTGGAGGTCGCTGTCGCTGTTCATGGAGTGGGGTGGTTCCTCGGCGGAAGAGTGGGGGGCGGCTGGGAGTCACGTACCGTCCACCCGGATCACGGGTGGATCAGGGGTGCCCTGATACGGGCCGAAGGGAAACAGCGGCCGGGACGCGGTGGACCCGGGAGGAGCAGCCGGAGCGCGGTGGGCTCAACAGCTGGAACAGCAACAACAGCTACAGCGAGCACGAGCAGCACCGTGGGACCCGGCGGAGCGGGTCGAGGTGAGTGCCGAGTTCGCGAGCATGCCCACAAGGACATCGGTTCACACCTGCCGGTGTCAACTCGACGCCCGGTATGTGGGACACGGTTCACCTCATCCGGTGCATCTGGAAGGTGAAAGGTTTGTGCACAAGTCCGCCGGGACACACGAGGCACAAGTCCGGACGCGTGAGCCGTTGCGACGCAACGGGATCGAACTTCTGGGCGTCTTTCCCCGCGGAAGCACTGTGCGGGGTCCGCCCCCTCCAGGGCCCCCTCTGCGTGTCAAGGTTTATGGCGATTTCAACACTTACCGCACGGCCTTGGTTCCGCAGAGTGAATAAGGGGCTCAATAGCAGATCTCGGCTTGACTCGCCCGGAGCAGCACACTTGTAATTTCACTCGTGTCGTTCAGCCGACATCGGTAATGGGCCAAGGCGCCGCCATTGGTGAACGGCCAGGTACACGGGGACGCGAAAGACAGAGCGAGGGGCGCACATGACCGAGCTGGTGCAGCAACTGCTGGTCGACGACGCGGGCGAAGAACTCGGCTGGCAGGAGCGCGCACTGTGCGCCCAGACCGATCCCGAGTCCTTCTTCCCCGAGAAGGGCGGCTCGACCCGCGAGGCCAAGAAGGTCTGTCTCGCCTGCGAGGTCCGCTCCGAATGCCTCGAGTACGCCCTCGCCAACGACGAACGCTTCGGCATCTGGGGCGGGCTGTCCGAGCGCGAGCGCCGCAGGCTCAAGAAGGCCGCCGTCTGACCGACGGGCCCCGCCCGGACGCGAGCCGCCCCCCGGGGCGCGCGGCGCCCGGACCGGGCGGACGTGGCGGTGAACGGCCCGTCGCAGGTGGGTTGTCCACAGGCGGCGGGCCGCCGTCCTGCCCAGCCGATAGTGTGGGCGCTCGTCCGAGACACCCCGCCGCCCACCCGCGGCGCAGGCGTCCACCACGTCCACCGAACCGGGGCCCGTACCTCGATGTCCGTGCACAGCCACACGGCAGGCCACCAAGGCGGCGCTGCCACACCTGAGTTTCCGCGTCATGTCGTCACCGCGGTCCTCGTCGCCCACGACGGTGCCCGCTGGCTGCCCGACGCGCTCGCCGGGCTGCTCGGCCAGGAGCGCCCCGTCCAGTCCGTCGTGGCCGCCGACACCGGCAGCTCGGACGACTCCGCCCGCCTCGTCACCGAGGCCCTCGGCGACGACCGCGTCCTGCACCTCGCCCGGCGCACCGGCTTCGGCCAGGCCGTCGAGGAGGCCAACCGCACCGCACCCGTCCTCACCCCCGAGGAACTGCCGTACCTGAAGCGGCCCAGCGGCTGGGACCCCGTCACGCGCACGTGGCGCGACGACGCCTACGACCTCCCCGACCTCCCGCACGGCGAACCGGTCCAGTGGCTGTGGCTGCTGCACGACGACTGCGCCCCCGAACCCGGCGCCCTCGCCGAACTCCTGCGCGTCGTCGACAACGAACTCGAACTCGGCCGCGACGACGTGGCCGTCGTCGGCCCCAAGCTCCGCGGCTGGTACGACCGCCGCCAGCTCCTCGAGGTCGGCGTCACCATCGCCTCCTCCGGCCGCCGCTGGACCGGCCTGGACCGCCGCGAACAGGACCAGGGCCAGCACGACCACGTCCGGCCCGTGCTGTCCGTGTCCACCGCCGGCATGCTGATCCGCCGCGACGTCTTCGAGGAACTCGGCGGCTTCGACCGCCGGCTGCCCCTGATGCGCGACGACGTCGACCTGTGCTGGCGCGTCACCGCCGCCGGCCACCGCGTCCTCGTCGCCCCCGAAGCCGTCGTACGGCACGCCGAGGCCGCCTCCCGCGAGCGCCGCGCCGTCGACTGCGCGGGCCGCACCACCGCCTCCCCGCACAAGGTCGACAAGGCCGGCGCCGTCTACACCCTCCTCGTCAACAGCCGTACCGCACAGCTGCCCTGGATCCTGCTGCGCCTCGTCCTCGGCACCCTGCTGCGCACCGTCGCCTACCTCGTCGGCAAGGTCCCGGGACAGGCCCTCGACGAGATCCGCGGCCTGCTCGGCACCCTGCTGCGTCCCGAGCGGATCATCGCCGGCCGCCGCAGGCGCGGCACACCCCGGATCGACAAGGGCGAACTGCGCCCCCTGTTCCCGCCGCCCGGCGCGACCGTACGGGCCACCGTCGAACAGGTCGCCGGCGACCTCTTCGGCTCCTCCGACACCGAGGCCCCCGGCGGCGCCGGACGGCACGGCGGCGGACTGGAGTCCGGCCCCGGCGGCGACGACGCCGACTTCCTCGAGATCGAGCAGTTCGCCCGCCTCAAGCGCATCGCCCGCAAACCCGGCCCGGTGCTCTTCCTGGTCCTGCTGCTCGTCTCCCTCGTCGCCTGCCGGGGCCTCCTCGGCGGCGGCGCCCTCGCGGGCGGCGCCCTGCTGCCCGCCCCCGCCGACGCCTCCGACCTCTGGTCGCGCTACCTCGACGCCTGGCACCCGGTCGGCGCCGGCGGCACCTCCGCCGCCCCGCCCTACCTCGCGATCGTCGCGACCCTCGCCACCCTGCTGCTCGGCTCCACCGGCCTCGCCCTCACCCTGCTCCTCGTCTGCTCGGTGCCCCTGGCCGGCCTCACCGCCTACTTCGCCTCCCGCCCCCTCGTCGAGTCCCGCCTCCTGCGCGCCTGGGCCGCCGTCGTCTACGCCTTCCTGCCCGCCGCCACCGGCGCCCTCGCAGGCGGCCGCGTCGGCACCGCCGTCCTCGCCGTCCTGCTGCCGCTCATCGCCCGCGCGGGAGCCGCCGCGAGCGGCCTGACGCACCCCTCCGGCGCCCGCGGCAGCTGGCGCGCCACCTGGGCGTACGCCCTGCTGCTGACGATCACCACCGCGTTCACGCCGATCGTCTGGCCCCTCGCGCTGGTCCTCGGCCTCGCCGTGCTGGCCGTGCGCCGCACCGACATCACCGCCTACGGCCTGCGCTTCCTCGCCCAGCTCGGCACCCCGCTGCTGGTCCTCGCGCCCTGGTCGCTGTCCCTGCTCCCGTTCGGCTTCTTCACCCAGGCCGGACTCGACTACGCCCCGTCCACCGCCTCCGCCCTCGACCTGCTCGCCGCCAGCCCCGGTGGACCCGGCACCGTCGACGGGCTGATGCTCATCGGCGTCGTCCTGGCCGCGCTCGCCGCCCTGCTGCGCGGCGAGCGCCAGTCCGGCATTTGGACGGCCTGGGCGGTCGCCCTGGTGGCGCTCGTCCTCGCGGTCCTGTCCAACAACTCCACCTGGGCCGGACCCGCCACCCTCGTCTACGGCATCGCGCTCCTCGCCGCCGCCGTCCTCGGCGCCGACGGCGCACGCACGCGTGTCGCCGAACAGAGCTTCGGCTGGCGCCAGCCCGTCGCCGCCCTCATCGCCTTCGCCTCCGCCGCCGGCCCCCTGCTGCTCGCCGCGGGCTGGATGATCGGCGGCGCCGACGGCCCCCTGGAGCGCCGCGACCCCGTCCAGGTCCCCGCGTTCGTCGCCGAGGAGGCCGGCAACCGCGACCAGTCCCGCACCCTCGTCCTCGACAGCGACTCCACCGCCCACGTCGACTACATGCTGGTCCGCGGCTCCGGCGCCCGCCTCGGCGACGCCGAACTCGCCGCGGCCGACGGCGAGAACCCGCAGCTCGACAAGGTCGTCGCCAACCTCGTCGCCGGCTCCGGCGCCGACCAGGCCGACCAGCTCGGCAAGTTCGCCGTGGGATACGTCCTCGTCCACAAGGGCGCCCCCCGAGACGTCACCCGCGTCCTGGACGCCACCCCCGGCCTGAAGCGACTCAGCCAGCAGGACGGCAGCGCCCTGTGGAGGGTCGGCCAGGAGGTCTCCCGCGCGGCCGTCGTCACCGAGTCCGGCAAGGGCACGGCGACCCCGGTAGCCGCCGGCCCGGTCGACATCCACACCACGATCCCGTCGGGCTCCGAGGGCCGGATCCTGCGCCTGGCCGACGCCGCGGCCGAGGGCTGGACCGCCACCCTGGACGGCAAAGAGCTCACCCGCACCACCGTCGACGGCTGGGCCCAGGGCTTCGAACTGCCCGCCTCCGGCGGCAGGCTGGACGTCACCTACGACGACCCGTTCACCCACACCGCCTGGCTGTGGGCGCAGGGCATCCTGGCCCTCGTCCTCGTCGTCCTCGCCCTGCCCGGCCGCCGCCGCGACGTCGACGACGACCTCCCCGAGGAGGAGCTCGCCCAGGACCGGCCCGCCGAGGGCGAGGGCCGCCGCGCCCGCAGGCTGCGCGCCCAGGCCGAGGAGACGGAGGAACCCGCCCCGCAGGAGGACGACGTCCCGTCCCCGCAGGACGACTTCCCCACCCCTCCCCAGGAGGAGACCCCGCAGGACACGCCCGACCAGGCCCCGGTCGACATCCCGCAGCAGCAGTCGTACGGCGACTGGGACCAGCCGAGCTACGCGGGCGCCGAGTACGGCGGCTACCAGGGCGAGCAGTACCAGGGCGCCCAGCAGTACCCGGCGGGCGGCTACGACCAGCAGTCCTACGACCCCTACCAGGCCGGCCAGTACGACCCCTACGCCTACGACGGCCAGGGCGGGCAGGCGCCGTACGAGCAGACGTACGGCTACGACCAGGGCTACGGCAACCAGGGCTACGACCCCGCCTACGACCCGGCGCAGCAGCACCCCCACGGCACCGGCAGCGAGCGTCCCGACGGGAGCCAGCAGTGAACCGCACCACCCTGTCCCTGATCGCCGGCACGGCCGCGCTCGCCGCCGTCACCGGGTTCGCCACGCTCAACGAGCCCAAGGGCGCCGGCGCGGACGACCCGGCCAAGGCCGCCGCCGTGCTGCCCGTGGAGCGGACCAGCCTGCTCTGCCCGGCGCCCAGCACCTCCGACATCGCCCAGACGTCCTACACGTCGTTCACCCCCGTCACCAAGGGCACGGGCAGCGACGGCACGGCCGAACTCGCCGCCGCCACCGAGGAGTCGGCGGACCCGGCCGACGACACGTCCGACAAGGACAAGAAGACGGACGGCACCGGCAAGACCGGCGAGACCGACAAACCCGACAAGGCTGATAAGACCAACAAGGACGACAAGAGCGGCAAGGGCGACAAGGGCGGCAAGAAGGCGGAGAAGTCCGTCGTCACCCCCAAGGAGCCCGGCACCCCGGCCACCGGTGACACCGACGGCGGGGACTCGCCCGCGCTCGTCGGCACCGCCGAGGGCAAGTTCGCGCCCGGCTGGACGGTCCAGGAGACCACCGAGGTCGCCGCGGGCTCCGGCCGCGGTCTGCTGGGCGTGACCTGCACCCCGGCGGACACCGAGTTCTGGTTCCCCGGCGCCAGCACGGCGGCCGACCGCACGGACTACGTCCACCTCACCAACCCGGACGACTCCGCAGCCGTCGCCGACATCGAGCTCTATGGCAAGGACGGCGCCCTGCAGACCACGGTGGGGGAGGGCATCACGGTCCCGCCGCACTCCAGCGAGCCGATCCTGCTGTCCACGCTCACCGACGCCAAGGAGGACGACCTCACCGTCCACGTCAACGTCCGCGGCGGCCGCGTCGGCGCGGCGGTGCAGGCCCTGGACGACAAGCTCGGCGGCGACTGGCTGGCCGCCGCCACCGACCCGGCGGCCGACCTGGTCGTCCCCGGCATCCCCAAGGACGCCACCGCGGTCCGGCTCGTCGTCTACGCACCGGGGGACGCCGACGCCGACCTGAAGATCCAACTCGCTTCCCCGAGTGGACTGATCACCCCGGCCGGGCACGAGACCGTGCACGTCAAGGGCGGCATGACGACCGCTGTCGACCTCGGCGACGTCACCCGGGGCGAGGCGGGCTCGATCGTCCTGACGCCCACCGACCGGCCGGTTCCGGTCGTCGCGGCCGTACGGGTGCTGCGCGGCAAGGGCGGCGACCAGGAGTCGGCGTTCATCCCCGCCTCCGCGCCGGTCGGCACGCGCGCGTCCGCCGTCGACAACACCGCCAAGGGCGCCACCCTCTCCCTGACGGCCCCCAAGGGCACCGCCAAGGTCAAGGTCACCGCGTCCGCGGGCAGCGAGGGCGGAACGGCCGCCTCCAAGACGTACACGATCAAGTCCGGTACGACCCAGGACGTCGAACTCCCCGTCCCCACCGGCCTGAAGGGCACCTTCGCCCTGACCGTCGAACCCCTCACCGACACTCCCGTCTACGCCGCCCGCACCCTGGCGGCGACCGAGGAGGGCGTCCCGGGCTTCACGATCCAGACCCTGCCGGACGACCGGGGCACGGTCGAGGTCCCGCAGGCGGACGAGAACATGGCGGTGCTGCAGAAGTGACCCGACCGGGTCACACCATCACCTCGGTCACCGCTTCCACGTCCTCGGGGGTGAGGTGCGACCAGGTCGGCAACCACAAAGCAGTCCTGGACACCTTCGACGCCTGCGGGCAGGGCAGACGAGCGTAGGGGCGGTACAGGGGAAGATCGCTCAGGGCAGGCCAGATCGCACGGGCGTCGACGCCGCGGTGGCGCGCCCGCTTCACCACGGCGTCCCGTTCCGGTGAGGTCACGCAGTACAGCCAGCACGAAGGCAACACCCCTGTGCGCTGTGGCCTGGGGGAGAAGCCGAGGCCGTTGAGCCGGGCGTCGTAAAGACGGGCCGCCTCCCGGCGACCGGCCACCAACTCGTCCCAGCGTGCCATCTGGGCTGTGCCGATGGCGGCGCTGAGATTCGTCATCCGCCCGTTGCGACCGGCCACGGTGTGGTGATACCGGTGGTGTGGCGACATGCCGTGGTGAGCGAGGAGCCGGACCTTCTCGGCCAGTTCCTCGTCGTCGGTGAGGACGGCCCCGCCCTCTCCCGAGGTGATGGCCTTGTTCACATGGAAACTGAAGATGGACGCGACCCCGAAGCTCCCGGCCGGTCCCTTCCCGGTCCGCGCCCCATGGGCCTGCGCCGCGTCCTCGACCATGGATATCTCCAGCTCGGCGAGTCGTTCGTAGTCGCAGGGATGACCCATGAGATCGACGGTGATGATCGCTTTGGTGCGAGGGGTTCTCAGAGCCCGGGCGGCCTCGACATCGATGGTCCAGGTCTCGGCGTCGATGTCGCACAGCACCGGTACCGCTCCCACCGTGAGAACCGCAGCCGCCGGCGCGGCGAAGGTCAGAGCCGGGACGAGGACTTCGTCGCCCGGGCCGACGCCGAGAGCCGACAGGGCGATTTCGAGCGCTGTCGTGCCACTGGAGACGACCGTCGCGAACGCTCTGCCGATCCGCTGTTCCAACGAGCGCTCGAAAGCACTGACGTACGAGCCGGTGCCGGAGATCCAGCCCCATGCCATCGCGTCCCGCACGTTCTCGGACTCCTGATCCCCCAAGGTCGGCCGGGACAACGGGAATCTCATCCACACCTCACAGACCGTTCTCGGACACCCCAGGTCAGGGTTTTGCGGCTGCACTGCTGGCGGTGGGCGCGAGACGTTGCTCAAGGCGCACTTCCGCATATGCCTCCGCCAGGACGTCGGCGAGGCTGGTGACCAGCGGGACAGAAGCCCGCCACCCTGCCAGAGCAAGGACTTTGCCGGGATCCCCGACCACCGTCGGCACGTCTTCCCTCCGCACCAACGCGGATTCCTGGAAGTACTCCAGGCGGCCGCCCCCGAGAGAGATCGTCGTCTCGACGATGGTGCGGACCGAAACGGCGACTCCCGTGCACAGGTTGTAGATGTCCCCGGGCTCTCCGCCCGCCATCAGCATGTGCAGCCCCTGCACAACATCCCGCACGTCCAGGAAGTCCCTGAACGTCTCCAGGTTCCCGATGGGAACGCGCTCCGTCCCCGACCGGACGGCGGTCGCTATACGACGAGCGAGGGCCGGAACCAGGTAGCCCCCGCCCTGACCCGGCCCGATCACGTTAAAGGGCCGCACGAGAACCACGCGGAGGCCATAAGCGGCGACATAATGACGCGCCGCCGACTCGACCGCCAGCTTGCTCGCCCCGTACGGCGAGAGCGGGGCGGGTGTCCGGTCCTCACCGACGGGCTCGTCGATCCGGGCTCCGTCGAACACGCTGGCGCTGCTCATGACGATGGTTTTCGCTGCGGGGCACGCTGATCGGACGGCTTTCAGGACGGACAGGCTGCCCCACGCGTTCGAGCGCCAGGTGCTGACCGGGTCCTGCCAAGAAATCCCCACACCGGCCTGGGCCGCCAGATGGTAGATGTGATCGGGTTCCGCCTCGCCCAGTACCCGTGTCAGATGCGGGGTGTCGACGATGTCGCAGTGCGGGAGGTCGACTTCTGTGACGTGGTCTCCCCGAGACCTCAGGAAGGCGCAGAGGTGGGATCCCATGAACCCCGACGCGCCCGTCACAACGACTCTCATCGAAAGCCACCACGGAAGAACATGTTCCTCCAGTCCGCGCTCGTCAGACAGACCAGGAATCATAGAGCGCTCTGACGGTGATCAGTCAACAGGGCGTCGAGATAGGGCGAGTGACGAGCCGTTGGAGATCTGCACCGCCCGCTTCAGCAGCCGGTATCTTCGGCATGGGCCGACACTGCGGCCCATGTGCCGCCGCTGTCGGAGGAGCCAGTCGTGGACCATCAGTTCGCAGTGCTCGCTGATGTCAGTGACGTACCGGAACCCCCAGCCCCCGATCGCTTCCGTATCAGTGGCTGTTCCGTCGTCGTCTATTTCGCCCACCGCCTCACCGAGGGAGTGGACTTCTCGCGCGCTTTCGCATCCGGCGGCTTGCCGGAAATAGACGACGACCGCTCCTACCAGACCAAGGTGCGGCCCGGCTCCGGTCTTATGTACTCCGCCTTGTTCGACTGCGGACCCCTGCCCGCGGCCCTCGCCCGTGTGGTGGGCAGCAGCCACGCCGCCGGGCTGCGACAGGCAGCGATCTCCCTGGGCGGAGAGTACGTCCTGACGGCCCTGCCCCTGCTCCTGTCCGTGCCCGGCTCGATCACCGACGAGACCACAGCGATCGAGCTGACTGCTCCCCTGACCACAGACATCCTGCTGCGCTTCGTCTCCCTGCTCGGCGCTCCCGACGTCTCCCGCACCCTGCGGGAGCAGTCCGCCGAAGCGCTGGCACGAGTGGCCAGCCTGGAGCCCGGCTGTATCGAGAGGACATGGTCCGTCGAAGGTTCCGCCGCCCTGCAGGTGTGGAACCTCGACGGTACGCAGAACCGGGTGAGCACCAGCCTGTACGCGGGGGTCGAAGAGTCCGCCAAGTATGCCTGGGAGATCGCGGCCCTCCTCTCCTACGCGACGGATCACCTTCTGGAGGACGGCCTGTGGCTCCGGCGGAGCCCCCAAAGCGTCTTCGGTCACGTGCGCACCGGCATGGCGTTCTTCGACGACCACATGGTGTTCGTAAACTCCGAATGCTGTCTGGAGATGGCACACCTGCCGGCCTGGTTGCGGGGCAGGTCGCAGTTCCGGCTCTCGCACTACGGGTACGACTCCTCGTCCATCTTCGTCTGGACGGTGGGAATTCTGCGCAGGATTGTTTGCGACGACCTGGGTTCCCGCTACCGTGCGGTCCTCACGGATCTTTCCATGCGAAACGAGATATCCCCCGGTGAACAGTCTCTCCTGACCCGCCGCAGGGTCCAGCATGCGGCACTCCTGGACAAGTGCACTGGATTTCGGGAGAAGTTGCTCGAAGGGAGGAACCGAAGCCTGGACGAATGGACGGTGCGAGAACGGCCGGCCAGAGAGGTACTTGCCACTCTCAGCCGGGACATGGAGAAATGCGAAACCGTATCGCTCAGCCTTCTGAGAGTGCGAGAGGAACGGGAGAAAGGCCGACGTGATTCTCTCATCGCCGTCATGGGCGTCGTCCTGGCCGCGGTCCAGATTCCTGGTTTCGTGGAGCAGGTGGCGGACTGGTCGCACGGACGGCGCTGGTGGCTGATGGGCGTCTCGGCGCTGCTGATCGTCGTACCTCTCGCGGTGCTCCTACGTGTGAGAAGGCGTAGGTCACGGTGATGTCTGCCACGACCGCGAGCCGCCCGGACGACTGTGAGCCGGAAATGACGTGAACGTGAAGAGGGAAAATGGGCGAAATTCTACAGAATGCGATCCTGGCGGTCGATGAGCGGATCACCCGCGCCGCCGTCACCTGGTCGGACACGGCTGAAGGCGTCGGGGGACGCGAGACCGCAGAGGCGGAGGACGTCTACCTCGTCGCCGCGATGGCGTCCGCGGCACTGGCGGCGGCCGAGGCCCCTGCGGGGTTCGCCCACGGCATGTCGTTGAACGAGCGCAAGGTCACCGTCGACGGCGCGGCCACCGAGGCCGCGGAGAAGATCCTTCGGCAGGCCCCCTTCGGCATCCGGGTCGCCGCGGGAGAAGGCGAACGCGACGACAGCCCGGGTGCCCACAGCGGTCAGTGGCTCGGCGCCCCCGACACCGGCGCCGCGCACGTCGTCGACGGTGTCTTCGACTATGTGGACGGCACCGAACTGGCCGCGACGGCCCAGCCGGGAGCTCTGACCCTGGGGGGCTTCGGCAGCAGCGTCCGGCCGGTCCCCGATCTGCAGGCCTTCGCCGTAATGGCGCCGATCGGCCTGTTGCCCGACCTCGACCTCATGGCCAGGCCGGAGGACGGCGTCGTTCAGCTCCTGGATCGCATTGCCGAGTCAGTGGGCAGGAGGCCCGAGGACCTGACGGTGTCGACCCACTCAGTGGCCTCGAAGCCGATGCACCGCACCCTCATCGACCTCATGCGGGGTCACGTTCGCGAGGTACTCGTTCCGGAAAGCGTCACCGTCGAGCCGCCCTACCTTCTGTCGCTCGTGGGTCTCTCCGAGCCCCGGATCGATAGCATGATCGGTGCAATCGGCCTCTCTGAACTCGCTTTCGCTGCCGGTCTCGTGGACCTCGTCGCACCAGCGTTGGGCTTCGCGTTCCGGCTTGCGTCCGTTTCGGGACCACGTGCCGAGCCGGGCCTGACGTGCCTTGACGCGCTGTTCAAATTTTCCGAGGATGAGGAGGCCGCGCTGAGGTCCAGCGGCTGGAGCAAAGACCGCCAATACACAAGCGCCGAGCTGGTCCGGCCGGGAACGAGTCGGGCCGCGGCTCTGTTCGCCGTCACGGACAACCCGGCTCTCCGCATTCGTGGACCGGAACCACAGGGAGAAGGCGTGGCCCATGTCGAGGGTTTCCTGGTCAAACCATCGGCGAGGATCGGCAGAATCAGGCTCGACTACCGAAGGTGAATTCACCCTCGGTCACGGATCGTATGAGGAAAAGGATGGCGCATTGGTACTGTCGACTCGCATTGTGGTGTTCGACCTGGACGACACGCTCGCCCTGTCCAAGGCGAAGATCACTCCTCGTATGGCCCAATGCCTGCTGCGCCTTCTCGCGGTCAAGAATGTCTGCATCATCTCCGGTGGCCGATATGAACAGTTCCAGACCCAGGTCCTCCAGGAACTGCCGCTCAAGCCTGAACTCGCGGAACGCCTTCACCTCATGCCCACCTGCGGCACGCGCTACCTCAGATGGGAAGCGAATGGCTGGCAGGACATCTACTGCGAGAACCTCTCCGACGGCGAGAAGCAGCTCAGCATCACGGTTCTGACCGAAGGGGCGAAATCCCTGGGGCTGTGGGAGGAGAAGACGTGGGGCGAGGTCATCGAGGACCGGGGCAGCCAGGTCACCTTCTCCGCCCTGGGGCAGCAGGCACCTCATCACGCGAAGGCGGCCTGGGATCCTGATGGCTCCCGCCGCAGGGCCCTGTGGGCGTACGCGGTGGATCGCCTGCCCGACCTGGAGGTCCGCAGCGGGGGTTCCACCTCCATCGATGTCACGAAGAAGGGCATTGACAAGGCCTACGGCATGCAGCGGCTGCTGGAACACCTGGACCTGCGTGTCGAGGACGTCCTCTTCATCGGGGACCGACTCGATGAGGGGGGCAACGACTACCCGGTTCGGCAGATGGGCGTGCCGTGCGTGGCCGTCACCGGGTGGGAGCAGACTGCCGACTACATCGAGGCTCTTCTCGCACCGGAGTCCGAGCAGGTCGCACCCCCGCTGCTGGCCCCACTGGAGCTGCGTTGAGCGAACCTCGGCCGTCGGCAGGGCCGGTACCGGACTGGGAGGAGCTCTCCCGGACCACCGTGTACGAGGCCCATGGCCGTTCCGTGGTCGAGGTGACCTACCGCCTTCCGTCCGGTGCGGTGGAGATCTTCAGCGTCCGCGAGGACCGGCCGAGCGTTGCCGTGCTGGCCCTGACCACGACCGGTGAGACCCTCGTCACTCGCCAGTTCCGGCCCGGACCCGAACAGCTCGTGTACGAGCTGCCGGGGGGCTACCTCGACGACGGGGAGACCCCCTTGGCCGCAGCCGCGCGCGAGCTGCTCGCGGAGACCGGGTACGGCGGGGACCTGAAGGTCGTGGGCCGGTGCTTTGGCGACTCGTACAGCTCGTCGGTGAAATACTGCGCCGTCGGCCTGAACTGCAGGCGTCGAGGACCGGCCCAACCGGACGACACCGAGTTCATCGAGGTGTTGAGCGTTTCACCGCAGGAGCTTCGCCAATTGCTCCGCTCCGGGGATGTGACCGATGTCGACCTCGCCTACCTGGGCCTCGATGCGCTGGGCCTGTTGTGACACCGAGGCGGCCGGCCGTCAGTCCTCGTCGCCGTAACGCGGATCCACCGTCTCCGGGGTCAGCCCCAGCAGCTCCGCCACCTGTTCCACGACCACCTCGTGCACCAGCGCGGCCCGTTCGTCGCGCCCTTTGGTGCGGATCTCGACCGGGCGCCGGTAAACGACCACCCGCGCCCGCCGCCCCTCCCGGGCGGGAACCGTCCCGCCGAGGGGCACCGCCTCGTCGTTCCACGGCTCGTCGGCCGCCGCCGGGCGCGGCACCTCGAGCACCATGAAGTCGATCTCGGCGAGCTGGGGCCAGCGCCGCTCCAGCCGCTCCACGGAGTCCTGCACCAGATCGGCGAACGCGTCGGCGCGGCTGGCGGCCAACGGCACCTGAGGGGGCGCGATCGGTCCCCGCATCCCCCGGCCGTGGCGATCACGGCGGCGGGGTCCGGGGCCTGCGGCACGGGGCGGTACGGGGCTGTCCATAACTACTGAAGGGTAGACCCCGGCGCGACCGGCCGCCCGGCCCCGCGCCGTATACCGGACGGCTCCCGACCGGCCCGCGCCCCAGGGCGCAGGATGACCAATCCAGCCAAAGGTTGGGCTCGATTCTGTATCTCTCCGAGACCGGTGAAGTCATGACAATTGATCCTGTTTGTACCGCCTGGTGACCGTGAGGCTTCGGCTTCTTCTTGCCAATGACTGGTGTTCGCCCAGGTCAGCGGGGTATGACTGGAGAGGCCCGTGGGGCGTTTCACAACACGACACGGTGGAGTGACCTGGTGGAGAGTCGTCGCGGCCCGCTCAAGAGTGCGGTACCGTCCAACGTCGTGAGCCCTGTACGTCGCTGTTCGCGCACCGCCTGCGGCCGACCCGCCGTCGCGACGCTGACGTACGTCTACGCCGACTCGACCGCGGTCCTCGGCCCGCTCGCCACGTACGCCGAACCCCACTGCTACGACCTGTGCGCCGAACACTCCGAGCGCCTCACCGCCCCGCGCGGCTGGGAGGTCGTACGCCTCCTGGACGGCTCAGCTCCCGCACGGCCCAGTGGTGACGATCTGGAAGCGCTTGCCAACGCCGTCCGTGAGGCGGCCCGCCCGCAGGAACGCGCGGCACAGGCCGGCGGCGGCGGACGCGGCGCGGACCCGATGGAGGTCGCCCGCCGCGGCCACCTGCGCGTCTTGCGTTCCCCCGAGCCCTGAACCCTTCAACGGCAGGTCGCCGGCCGACTCGTGTGCAGACACCGCCGTCGATCCGGGCGCCCACGCAAGCCTTTGCTTTCTCCAGCTATAGGCTGACAGAAACCGCCAATCTGCGTTTGACCCGCGAAGGACACACCGCGATGCCGCTTGTGGAAGCCAGCCTGCTTGACATCCTCGCCTGCCCCGCCTGCCACGCCCCCCTCAAGGAGCATGACGCGGAGCTGATCTGCACCGGCCAGGACTGCGGTCTGGCGTACCCCGTCCGCGACGGCATCCCCGTCCTCCTCGTCGACGAGGCCCGCCGCCCCGCGTAACGACGAGGCCGCGCCACCCCGCGCGACCACGCCCCGCGACGCCGGCCCACCCGCGCCGCCCGGCCCGGGCCGCCGGCACCGCCGTACCACCACGACCGGCACCCCGGTCCCCAACCGCGGCACGACGACACCAACCGGCACCCCGGTCCGCGACCGCAGTACGACGACACGAACCGGCACCCCGGTCCGCGACCGCGGCACGACGACACGACCGGGACCGGCTCCGCAACCGCGGCACCACCACCCGAACCGGCACCACCGCGCATCCACCCCGGCACCCCGACGACCCCCCGGCGATCGGAGACCCCCGCCATGCTCGACGACTCACTGCTCGACACGCCGGAGGCCCTCGCCGAGGCCGACCGCCGAGCCCTCCTGCGCGGCGCAGCCGAAGCCGGCGCCCGCGTCCGCACCGCCGCCCGCCACGCCGCCGAAGCCGGAGTGAACAACCTCAAGCCCGACGGCCGCCCCCGAGCCATCCTCATCGCGGGCCCCGGCGCCGCCGCCACCTCCGTCGCCGACTTCCTCGGCACCCTCGCCGGCGCCGCCTGCCCCGTCATCCGGCTCGCCCCCAGCGGCGTCGCCCCCGCCGCGGGCGCCCTGCGCTGGGAACTCCCCGGCTGGGCCGGCTCCGTCGACCTCCTCCTCATCGCCACCCCCGACGGCACCGAACCCGGCCTCGCCCTCCTCGCCGAGCAGGCCTACCGCCGCGGCTGCACCGTCGTCGCCGTGGCCCCCGCCCGCACCCCCCTCACCGACGCCGCCGACGCCGCGCACGGCCTCTTCGTACCGATGGCGACCGCCCCGTACGAACACGACGAACAGCCCCCCGTCGCCGCCTCCGCCCCCGGCGTCCTGTGGGCCCTGCTCACCCCCCTCCTCGCGCTCCTCGACCGCATCGCCCTGCTCTCCGCCCCCGCCGACGCCCTCGAAAAGGTCGCCGACCGCCTCGACCAGGTCGCCGAACGCTGCGGCCCCGCCATCGCCACCTACAGCAACCCGGCGAAGACCCTGGCCGCCGAACTCGCCGACGCCCTCCCGGTGATCTGGACCGAAGGCGTCTCCGCCGGCCCCGCCGGCCGCCGCTTCGCCTCCGCCCTCGCCGAACTCGCCGGCCGCCCCGCCCTCGTCGCCGAACTCCCCGAGGCGCTCGCCGAACACAGCGCCCTCCTCGCCGGCCCCCTCGCCGCCAGCGCCGACCCCGACGACTTCTTCCGCGACCGCGTCGAGGAAGCCCCCGCCCTGCACGCGCGCGTGGTGCTCCTGCGCGACCGCCCCCTCGGCGGTCTCACCGCCGCCCCCTCCGCCCGCGACCTGGCCCTCAGCCACGACACCCCGATCAGCGAACTCGAACCCGACGACGGCGACGAACTGGTCACCCTCGCCGAACTGATCGCCACCACGGATTTCGCCGCCGTCTACCTGGCGCTCGCCACCCAGGCCTGACCGCCGCACAGACACGACAGACGACAAGACAGGCAGAGAACCCGATGGACCGCCTCGACAACACCATCCGCCCTTACGCCTGGGGTTCCCCCACCGCCATCCCGCACCTCCTCGGCACCGAACCGACCGGCGAACCCCAGGCGGAGATGTGGATGGGCGCCCACCCCGGCGCCCCCTCCCGCACCGAACGCGGCACCCTCGTCGAGGTGATCGACACCGACCCGCAGCGCGAACTCGGCGACCGCGCGGTAGCCCGGTTCGGCCCCCGCCTGCCCTTCCTCCTCAAGCTCCTCGCCGCCGGCGCCCCCCTCTCCCTCCAGGTCCACCCCGACCTCACCCAGGCCAAGGAGGGCTACCAGGACGAGGAACGCCGCGGCATCCCCGTCGACGCCCCCCACCGCACCTACAAGGACGCCAACCACAAGCCCGAACTCATCTGCGCCCTCACCGAGTTCGAGGGCCTGTGCGGCTTCCGGCACCCTTTGAGGGCCGCCGCCCTCCTCGACGGCCTCGACGTCGACTCCCTCAAGCCGTACGTCGACCTCCTGCACGCCCACCCCGAAGAGGCCGCCCTGCGCGAGGTCCTCACCGCCGTCCTCACCGCCGACCCCGACGACATGGCCCGCACGGTCACCGCCGCCGCGGCCGCCTGCGACCGCCTCGGCGGCGACTACGCCCCCTACGCCGGCATCGCCCACCACTACCCCGGCGACCCCGGAGTCATCGCCGCCATGCTCCTCAACCACGTCCGGCTCCAGCCCGGCGAGGCCCTCTACCTCGGCGCCGGCATCCCGCACGCCTACCTCAGCGGCCTCGGCGTCGAGATCATGGCCAACTCCGACAACGTCCTGCGCTGCGGCCTCACCCCCAAGCACGTCGACGTCCCCGAACTCCTGCGCATCGTCCGCTTCGAGCCCGGCGACCCCGCCGTCCTGCGCCCCGAGGCCTCCCCCGACGGCGAAGAGGTCTACGAGACCCCCATCGACGAGTTCCGCCTCTCCCGGTACGTCCTCCCCGAGGGCTCCGACACCCACGACCTCACCCGCGACACCCCGCAGATCCTCCTCTGCACCGCCGGCACGGTACGCGCCGGAGAACACCCACTCGCCCCCGGCCAGTCGGTCTTCGTCCCCGCCGGCGAGAAGACCGAGGTGTCCGGCACCGGAACCCTCTTCCGCGCCACGGTGATTGTCTGACCGCAGGTGTGGATACCTGACGAACCGCCGCCGGACCGGGCTGCAACAATGACCCACCGGCAAAGGCCGGGCAAAGAGGCCTTGGACGGCGAACAGGACGTACGACCCACGTACGCGAGGCGAAGGGACAACGCGAACACATGAGCGCGTCAGGCGGCACCAGGGCGATCGTGGCGGCACTCGGCGCCAACCTCGCCATCGCGGCATCCAAATTCGTGGCGTTCGCCTTCAGCGGCTCCTCCTCGATGCTCGCCGAAGGCGTCCACTCACTCGCCGACTCCGGCAACCAGGCCCTCCTCCTCGTCGGCGGCAAGAAGGCCCAGCGCGAAGCAACCCCCCAACACCCCTTCGGCTACGGCCGCGAGCGCTACATCTACGCCTTCCTCGTCTCCATCGTCCTCTTCTCCGTCGGCGGCATGTTCGCCATCTACGAGGGCTACGAGAAGATCAAGCACCCCCACGAGATCGAGCACTGGTACTGGCCGGTCGGCGTCCTCGTCTTCGCGATCATCGCCGAGGGCTTCTCCTTCCGCACCGCCATCAAGGAGTCCAACGAACTCCGCGGCTCCCTCTCCTGGTCCCAGTTCATCCGCCGCGCCAAGGCCCCCGAACTCCCCGTCGTCCTCCTCGAGGACTTCGGCGCCCTCATCGGCCTCGTCCTCGCCCTCGGCGGCGTCGGCCTCGCCCTCCTCACCGGCGACGGCATCTGGGACGGCATCGGCACCGTCTGCATCGGCGTCCTCCTCGTCCTGATCGCCCTCGTCCTCGCCGCCGAGACCAAGTCGCTCCTCCTCGGCGAGGCCGCCGGCCTCGAAGACGTACAGAAGATCGAAACCGCCATCGTCGACGGCCGCACCGTCACCGGCATCATCCACATGCGCACCCTCCACCTCGGCCCCGAGGAACTCCTCGTCGCCGCCAAGATCGCCGTACGGCACGACGACACCGCCGCCGAGGTCGCCACCGCCATCGACGCCGCCGAGGCCCGCATCCGCGCAGCCGTCCCCATCGCCCGCGTCATCTACCTCGAACCCGACATCTACAGCGAGAGGGAAGCCGCCAAGGGCCCCGACCCCGAAGCCACCCCCGGCGGCCCCGACCGGCACCCCGCCGACCACTGACCACCCCCGACACCTCCCCGGCAGGGCCCGCCGCACCCCGGCGGGCCCTGCCGCCTTCCCCGCCCGCCCACCCCGAACGGCGCGATCCGATCGCAGACGGACTGGGGCCGCCCGCCACCTCCGGTGTAGCTTGGACGGGAGCCAGACGTCGCTGCTGATGGCGGTCGGGCGGTCCCGAAGCGGACCGACCGAGGGAGAGAGGGCCTCCGACGGACTGCGCTGCGCGCACGCGGGCATGCCTGTGTCCCCCCGAGGGCACCCCTGTGTCCGCCGCCGCGCAGACCAGCCCTACCCACACCTCGAACCAACCACCGAGGAGCAGCTCACCATGACGACTGTCGACAACCGACAGGACTTCAAGGTCGCCGACCTCTCCCTGGCCGCCTTCGGCCGCAAGGAGATCACCCTCGCCGAGCACGAGATGCCCGGCCTCATGGCCATCCGCAAGGAGTACGCCGAGGCCCAGCCCCTCGCCGGCGCCCGCGTCACCGGCTCCCTGCACATGACCGTGCAGACCGCCGTCCTCATCGAGACCCTGGTCGCCCTCGGCGCCCAGGTCCGCTGGGCCTCCTGCAACATCTTCTCCACCCAGGACCACGCCGCCGCCGCCATCGCCGTCGGCCCCCACGGCACCGTGGACAACCCCCAGGGCGTCCCCGTCTTCGCCTGGAAGGGCGAGACCCTGGAGGATTACTGGTGGTGCACCGAGCAGGCCCTGACCTGGCCCGACAGCCCCACCGGCGGCCCGAACATGATCCTCGACGACGGCGGTGACGCCACCCTCCTCGTCCACAAGGGCGTCGAGTACGAGAAGGACGGCAAGGTCCCCTCCGTCGACACCGCCGAGAACGACGAGCACCGCGTCATCCTCGAACTCCTGAACCGCACCATCACCGACGGCTCCCAGAAGTGGACCCAGCTCGCCTCGGAGATCCGCGGCGTCACCGAGGAGACCACCACCGGCGTCCACCGCCTGTACGAGATGCAGCGCGACGGCGCCCTCCTCTTCCCGGCGATCAACGTCAACGACGCCGTCACCAAGTCGAAGTTCGACAACAAGTACGGCTGCCGCCACTCCCTCATCGACGGCATCAACCGCGCCACCGACGTCCTCATCGGCGGCAAGACCGCCGTCGTCTGCGGCTACGGCGACGTCGGCAAGGGCTGCGCCGAGTCCCTGCGCGGCCAGGGCGCCCGCGTCATCGTCACCGAGATCGACCCCATCTGCGCCCTCCAGGCCGCGATGGACGGCTACCAGGTCACGACCCTCGACGAGGTCATCGACAAGGCCGACATCTTCATCACCACCACCGGCAACAAGGACATCATCATGGCCGCCGACATGGCCAAGATGAAGCACCAGGCCATCGTCGGCAACATCGGCCACTTCGACAACGAGATCGACATGGCCGGCCTCGCCAAGATCCCCGGCATTGTCAAGGACGAGGTCAAGCCGCAGGTCCACACCTGGACCTTCCCCGACGGCAAGGTGATCATCGTCCTGTCCGAGGGCCGCCTGCTGAACCTGGGCAACGCCACCGGCCACCCCTCGTTCGTGATGTCCAACTCCTTCGCGGACCAGACCCTGGCCCAGATCGAGCTGTTCACCAAGCCCGACGAGTACCCGGTCGGCGTCTACACGCTGCCCAAGCACCTCGACGAGAAGGTCGCCCGCCTCCACCTCGACTCCCTCGGCGTCAAGCTGACGACGCTGCGCCCGGAGCAGGCCGCCTACATCGGCGTCCAGGTCGAAGGCCCGTACAAGTCGGACCACTACCGCTACTGATCCGGCAGCGGGCCCCCGGCCCGCGGCCGCACCAGCGAGCAGCAGCACCTCAGAGACAGGCCCCCGCACCCCCGTGCCGGGGGCCTGCCCCTTCGGCCCCTCGGCCGGACCGCCGCGGCGCCCCGACCAACCCGTCACACCCCAGGACCCCCATGCCCCGCGGCCGCTATGCACTCCACGATCCCCACGATCACACCCTCCTCGCACACGAACACTTCCAGTGCGCCCCCGGCCCCTCCGGCTGGCGCTACGTCTCCCAGCTGACCACCCCCACCGGCGCACACACCGGCTCCGTCGACCTCACCCTCGACGACCTCGGCCGCCCCCTCCGCCTGGAACTCCACGCCAGCAGCTGGCAGGTCCGAGGCGCCGCCCTGGACGGCGTCACCTGGGTCCGCACCGACCCCACCGGCACCGAGGCCACCGAAGGCAACACCCCCGCCCACGCCTTCACCGGCACCTCACCCGCGTTCCTCGTCGCCACCACCCGCCTCCTGCGCCTCACCCCCTCCACAGCGGCCACCCGCGTACGTCTCGTCGCCTTCACCGACCCGGTCCTCGCCCCCCGCACCGTCGACCAGTCCTGGGCTCTCGTGAACAGCGAAACACACCCCACTGACAACGCCCCCCTGACCGTGGACGAATACCAGGTCACAGCGCTGGACACCGGCGAACAGCACACCGTGCACCTCGCCGGCGACGTCGTCCTCGCAGCCCCCGGCATCGAACTCGAAGACCTCGAATCACCCCCGTCGACGTTCACCTGAACCCGACGCCCGCCCCCCTACGCGGGCGGCACGAACCCGGTCCCCGACCCCTCACCCCGACCACGGTCCCCACCCTCCACGACCGGATCACCCGAAGAAGAGGCCCCTCCAGGCGCAGCAGGCCCGTACGACGGCGACCGGGACCCTGGCCTCCCCGACTGCGGCCCAGAACCGAGGCCTCCGCCCACGACAGGTCCCCCACCAGCAGCACCCCCACCGGCCGGACCGCCCCCGAACATCCGCCGCGCCTCCCTTACCTGCCGCTCCTGCACCACCGCCGCCAGATACGCGGCCGGCGGCACGCCCGGCGGCATCGGCACCCCCGTCCACCCGGCCAGCTCCTCCGCCAGCCGCCCCGCCATCGCCCCGCCGACCTGCGGATCCAGCTGGCCCATCCGCCCCAGGTACTGGCGGATCGCCAACCACAGCCCGTCCGGCACCGCCGAGAGATCAAGCTCCTGGAACCGCCCGGCCAGCCACGGCGGAGGCAGCGGCACGAAACCACCCCGAGCCGCCGGCACCCGCTCGCGCACCACCAGAGTCCCGGCGAACACGTCACCGAGCCGCCGCCCCCGCGCCGACACCAGCGACGCGACACACGCCACCACCCCGAACGTCAGCAGGATCTCCACCAGCCCGAGCGCACCGCGCACCAGCGCGTGCCGGAACCGGATCGGCCCACCGTCGTCCCGCACCACCCGCAACCCGCACGCCGACTTCCCCAGCGACCGCCCATGGCTGAGCGTCTCCACCGCGATCGGCCCACCCACCAGCACCAGCAGGAACGTGGCGATCGACACCGCAGTCCGCGCCGCGTCGTCCAACGAGGCCGTCGACAGCACCAGAACGACACTCACGACCACATAGACGACCAGCACCACGACCAGGTCCAGCAAGAGCGCCAGCGCCCTGCTGGGCAGCCTGGCGGGCTGCAGCTCCAACGCCACCGCCTCACCCGTCACCAGCTCACTCACGCCCGCCGCCCCTTCCCGACCTGCCCCTGGAGCAGCCAGTCTGCCAAGCTGAGCGCACATCGCGACGCAGTACGACAACCTGACACCCACACCGGCAGCCGACGCACAGCCGAGGAGCAGGCACACCGATGGACCTCGACGTCTTCGTCTCCGCCCACCGGGCCGAATGGGACCGCCTCGACGCCCTCCTACGGCGCCGCCGCCACCTCACCGGCGCCGAGACGGACGAACTCGTCACCCTCTACCAGCGCACCGCCACCCACCTCTCCCTGATCCGGTCGACCGCCCCCGACCCCCAGCTGACCGGCAGGCTCACCCAGCTCGTCGCACGCGCGCGTAGCGCCGTCGTCGGAACCCGCCGCGCCTCCTGGCGCGATGTCACCCGCTTCCTCACCGAAGGCTTCCCCGCCGCCGTCTACCGCGCGCGCCACTGGTGGGTCGCCACCGCCCTCCTCTCCACCGCCGTCGCCGCCCTCCTGGGCTGGTGGATCGGCACCCATCCGGAAGTACAGGCCTCCATAGCGGCCCCCGACGAGCTGCGCGAGCTCACCCGGCCCGGCGGCCGGTACGAGACGTACTACTCCAGCCACCCGGCCGCCTCGTTCGCCGCCCAGGTCTGGACGAACAACGCCCAGGCCGCCGCGATGTGCCTGGTCCTGGGCGTTTTCCTGGGTCTTCCGGTGCTCTGGATCCTCTTCCAGAACATGCTCAATCTGGGGATCGGCGCCGGCCTCATGTTCTCGGCGGGCCGGCTCGACACGTTCCTCGGCCTGGTGCTCCCGCACGGCCTGCTCGAACTGACAGCGGTCTTCGTCGCCGCCGGCACCGGACTCCGCCTCGGCTGGACGGTCATCGACCCCGGCCCGCGCTCCCGCCGTACGGCCCTCGCCGAAGAGGGCAGGGCCGCGATCGCGATGGCGATCGGCCTCGCCCTGGTCCTCTTCGTCTCCGGCGTCATCGAAGGCTTCGTCACCCCTTCGGACCTGCCCACCTGGGCCCGCATCACCCTCGGCATCGCCGCCGAGCTGGCCTTCCTCGCGTACGTCTTCGTCCTAGGCGGCAGGGCGGCACGCGCCGGTGGCACGGGCGACGTGGAGGCGGCCGAGCGCAGCGCGACCGTGCCGACAGCCGCCTGATGTGCGAACCGCCCCGCTGAACTGCTACTGTCCTCCTCGTTCCCGCAAAAGCCGTTGACACGGAGTGCGCGGGGAGGTAGATTCGAACAGTTGCCTGGAACTGGATGAGATCCGGTCGGCAGCAGGGAAAATCTATCGGCAGCTCGGAACATCGATTCCGCAGAAGCCCCCGATGATTCGGAAAACCAGCGCCGGTCAGACCGGCCCGGAACTTCTGATAAAGTCGGAACCGCCGGAAAGGAAACCGCGAAACAAAAGCGGGAACCTGGAAAGCGCCGAGGAAATCGGATCGAGAAAAGATCTGATAGAGTCGGAAACGTAAGACCGAAGGGAAGCCCGGAGGAAAGTC
>NZ_KQ949026.1:380120-623834 GCF_001514285.1 Streptomyces sp. DSM 15324 | reverse complement strand
AGTTCTGAGGCAACGACCGTTGCCGGTTTGAGCAGAACGCATAATTACAAAGTGTGCTTGTTCGCTCGAAACCATTAGGGTTTCGGTGGTCATAGCGTGAGGGAAACGCCCGGTTACATTCCGAACCCGGAAGCTAAGCCTCACAGCGCCGATGGTACTGCAGGGGGGACCCTGTGGGAGAGTAGGACGCCGCCGAACAATCTTTGGGAAGGACCCCTGGTCCCCAGCGTTCAGCTGGGACCAGGGGTCCTTTCGTTTTTACAATGATTGCGGTACCGAAGACAGGAGTCACCGATGTCCACCAACTCTCCCGACGACCGGCCGGAGCGCGACGAGCGGCGACGGGACGGTGGGGATCGCGGCGATCGTGGCGGCTACCGCGGAGACCGTGACCGTGGCGATCGCGGGGGCTTCCGCCGCGACGACCGTGGTGACCGCGGTGGTTACGGCCGGCGGGACGACAACCGCGGTGGTGGGTACGGACGTCGGGACGACCGTGGTGACCGCGGTGACCGTGGCGGGTTCCGCCGCGACGACCGGCGGGACGACAACCGCAGTGGCGGGTACGGACGTCGGGACGACCGACGTGACGACCGCCGCGAAGGCGACCGTGGTCCCCGTCCCGCGTTCCAGCGCGACGACCGCGACCGCGGACCGCGTCGGGACGACCGGGACCGCGGGTTCCGGCGTGACGAGCGGCGGGACGAGCGCGGTGACCGACCGGCCTTCCGGCGTGACGACAACCGCGGCGGGTTCGGCGACCGTGACCGTGACCGGGGTGGTTACGGGCGCCGTGACGACCGGCGCGACGACCGGCGCGGCGATGACCGTGGCGAGCGCGGTGGGTTCCGGCGTGACGACCGGCGGGACGAGCGCGGTGACCGTCCCTCCTTCCGGCGTGACGACAACCGTGGTGGCTTCCGTCGGGACGACCGCCGTGACGACAGGCGTGACGACCGCCGGGATGATCGTCGGGATGACCGCGGTGGCGAGCGCGGCGGCTACCGCGGCGACCGCCCCGCCTTCCGGCGTGACGACCGGCGGGACGACCGGCGGGACGACCGCGGTGACCGCGGCGGGTTCCGCCGTGACGACCGCCGTGACGACCGCCGTGACGACCGCCGTGACGACCGGCGCGATGACAGGCGCAGTGACGACCGGGGTGGCTTCCGGCGGGACGACCGGGGTGACCGGCCGGCCTTCCGGCGGGACGACCGACGGGACGAGCGTGGTGGCTACCGCGGAGACCGTGGTGACCGGGGCGACCGGGCGGCCTTCCGGCGGGACGACCGAGGTGGGCGGCCCGGTGGCTTCCGGGGCCGTGACGACCGTCGGGACGACCGGCGTGGGGACGACCGGCGCGGTGGCGGTCGGTTCCGTGACGAGCGGGACCGCGACCGTGAGCCGATCAAGCGGCTGCCGATCCCCGCGGACGTCACCGGCGAGGAGATCGACAAGGACGTACGGCAGGAACTCCAGAGCCTGCCCAAGACGCTCGCCGACGACGTCGCCCGCAACCTGGTGATGGTCGCGCGGCTGATCGACGAGGACCCCGAGGGTGCCTACGGGTACAGCAAGGTGGCGCTGCGGCTCGCGTCCCGGGTCGCGGCCGTGCGGGAGGCGGCCGGGTTCGCGGCCTACGCGAACCAGAAGTACAGCGAGGCGCTCGCCGAGTTCCGGGCGGCGCGGCGCATGACCGGTTCGGTGGAGCTGTGGCCCGTCATGGCCGACTGCGAGCGTGGGCTCGGGCGGCCGGAGAAGGCGCTGGACATGGCCGGTGCCCCCGAGGTGCACAAGCTCGACAAGGCCGGCCAGGTGGAGATGCGGCTCGTCGCGGCCGGTGCCCGGCGTGACATGGGACAGCTGGACGCGGCCATCGTGACGCTCCAGAGCCCCGAGCTCGCCTCCAGCTCCGTACAGCCGTGGACCGCACGACTGCGGTACGCCTACGCGGACGCGCTGCTGGCCGCCGACCGTGAGAGCGAGGCGCGGGAGTGGTTCGCCAAGGCGGTCGAGGCGGACCGGGACGGCAGCACGGACGCCTCCGACCGGCTCGCCGAGCTGGACGGGGTGGACTTCGTGGACGCCCTCGACGAGGGCGAGGACGACGGTGAGTCCGAGGAGACGGAGACCGGGAACGGGATCGAGGCTCCGGGCGCTGACACGGGCGAAGCCGACGACAAGGACTGAGTGAGTAAGGGGCAGGTTCCGGACGGAACCTGCCCCTTTTGCGTTTCCGGGCGGTGATGGAGGCCGGTGTCGGCGGTCAGTCGGTCCGGCGGGTGTTGAGCCGGGCGGCCTGGCGCGTCAGGTGGTCGCGTTCGGCGAGGTTGGTCGCCTTGTGGGCCGCCTCGGCGTACAGGCGGGCCGCCGTCGTCAGGTCGCCGTCGCGTTCGTGGAGGTGGGCCGCGACGGCGGTGTGGCGGGGCAGGGAGTCGTCCAGGGCAGCGAGGGCCGCCAGGCCGGCGCGGGGGCCGTCGGCCTCGCCCACGGCGACCGCGCGGTTGAGGCGGACGACCGGGCTGTCGGTCAGCCGGGTGAGTTCGTCGTACCACTCGACGATCTGCACCCAGTCGGTCTCCTCGGCGGTGGGCGCGTCGGCGTGGAGGGCCGCGATGGCGGCCTGGGCCTGGAACTCGCCCAGCCGGTCGCGGGAGAGCGCCGTCTGGAGGATCCGGACGCCCTCGGCGATCGACCGGGTGTCCCAGCGGGCGCGGTCCTGCTCGGTGAGCGGTACGAGGCTGCCGTCGGGTGCCGTCCGGGCGGCGCGCCGGGCGTGGTGGAGCAGCATGAGGGCGAGCAGCCCGGACACCTCGGGGTGGTCGATCACGGCGGCGAGCTGCCGGGTGAGGCGGATGGCCTCGGCGGCGAGGTCGACATCGCCGGAGTAGCCCTCGTTGAAGACCAGGTAGAGGACGCGCAGCACGGTGGCGACATCGCCGGGCCGGTCGAGGCGGACGCCGGAGACGGTGCGCTTGGCGCGGCTGATCCGCTGGGCCATGGTCGCCTCGGGCACCAGATAGGCCTGGGCGATCTGGCGGGTGGTGAGCCCGCCGACGGCGCGCAGGGTGAGGGCGACCGCCGAGGAGGGTGTGAGCGAGGGGTGGGCGCAGAGGAAGTAGAGCTGGAGGGTGTCGTCGGCGGAGGGGGCGGGGCCGGGGTGCGGCTCCTCCTCGACACGGTCCTCGCGCCGGCGGCGGGCCGCGTCCGCTCTGCTCGCGTCGAGGAACTTGCGCCAGGCCACGGTGACCAGCCAGCCCTTCGCGTCCCGCGGCGGGTCGGCCGGCCAGCTGCGGACCGCCTCGACGAGCGCCTCCTGCACGGCGTCCTCGGCCGCCGCGAAGTCTGCTCCGCGGCGGACGAGGACGGTGAGCACGCTCGGCGTGAGGCTCCTGAGCAGGGCCTCATCCATGGGCGTCGCACTCCGGGACGGTGGGCGGCGCGGCCAGGAAGGGGCGCACCTCGAGCCACTCGTGGATCGGCCGGCCGCCCGCGCCGGGTGCGGCGGACAGTTCCCCGGCCAGTTCGACGGCGCGGTCGTGGCTGTCGACGTCGATGATCATCCAGCCGGCGATGAGGTCCTTGGTCTCGGCGAACGGGCCGTCGGTGACCGGCGGACGGCCCTCGCCGTCGTAGCGGACCCACTGCCCTTCCGGGGCGAGGGCCTGGCCGTCGATGAACTCGCCGGTCTCCTCGAGTCGGGCGGCGAAGTCGTTCATGTACCGGATGTGCGCCGAGATCTCCTCCGGGGTCCACTTGTCCATCGGCACGTTGTTGACCGGTTCCGGGGCGCCGCGGTAGTGCTTCAGCAGCAGGTACTTGGCCATGGTGTGTCTCCTCGGTGCTGTGCGACCCATTCTGGTCGCGTTCACAGCGGGGACGGAGCCCGACGCGGGTTCTCGACATCGTCCGCGAGGTTTTCCGGGAATTTTTTTCGTGGGCCGTTCGCGGGGTGTCAGACGTCCAGGGCCCGCAGGACGAGACCGGAGGCCGGTTTGGGGCCGAACGACGTCGATTTGCGGGGCATGGTGACGCCCTGGCGGGCGAGGTCGCGCACGACCTCCTCGCGTACGGGGTGGAGGAGGACCGCGGTGGTGCCGCCGCGTTCCGCCTTGCGGACGGTGGCGGCGGTGTCGTGGATGTAGGCGATGCGGGTCGGGTCGTCCTCGGGGACGTGCCAGACGTGGGCGAGGAGCGTGGCGTGCAGGACGGTCGCGTCCAGGGTGCGCCAGGCCTGCGGGCGGTCCTGGGGGACCGTACGGGCGAGGAGGGCCGGGTCCGGGCGGTCGAGGAGGTGGAAGGTGCCGTCGCCGGCGAGCAGGAAGGCGTTCCCGGCGCAGGCCGCGTCCGCCAGGGCTTCGAGTGCCTCGGGGAGCGGCACCCGCAGGTGCCGGACGCGGAAGAGGTCGCGTACGGCGGTGAGGGCGTCGGCGACCGGCAGGCCGTGCAGGAGGCGGTGGATGGCGCGGACGCGCAGGGGGTAGCGGGCGGTGTCGACGAGGAGGACGAGGCCGTGGTCCCAGGGGCTGGGGGAGGGGTGGGCGGCGCGCAGCCGGCGGTAGGTGGCCCAGCGGTGGTGGCCGTCGGCGATCAGGGCCTGGTGGTGGGCGAGGTCCGCCTGGACGAGGGCCTGCTCGGCGGGGTCGGTGATCGCCCACAGGCGGTGGTGGTAGCCGTCCGCGGTGGTGGTGGCGAGGAGTGGGGGGCGCTCGGCGGTGCGGTCCACGATCCCGGCCGCCGTGCCGTTGCCGTGGTAGGTGAGGAGGAGGGGCTCCAGGTTGGCGTAGGTGGCGCGCATCAGGGCCGCGCGCTCCGCCACGACCGGCTCGATGACGTCCTCGTGCGGGAGGACGATGCCCTCCGCGGGGTCGGAGACGCGCAGGGTGCCGATGAGGCCCCGCTGGAGCATGCCGTCGGCGTGCCGCTGCTCGTAGACGTACAGGGCGGGCTCGGGGTCGGCGGTCAGGACGCCCTCGGCGAGCCAGCGGCGCAGGGCGTCGGCGGCCTGTCCGTTGCGGGCGCTGGGGGTGGTCGCCTGGGGGAGGATCAGCCGGACGATGTTGTGGGGGTCCGCGTCCTGGAGTCGGTGCAGGCCGTCGGGGCGGACGACGACGTCGTACGGCGGGGAGGTGACGGCGGCGAGGCTGCCGACCCGGTCGGGGTCGTAGCGCAGGCCTCGGAACGGGGTGAGTTCCAGGCCCCGGGGCGCCGTTGCTTCCGAGTGACCTGCAGTGTTCATCCCGGCATCGTACGTGTGTCGGTGGCGTGCGGGATGATCGGGGGAAAGCGGAACGACCGAGGAGCGATGTGGAATGAGCCGGAGCGTCAGGACGAGGCCCGAGGGCAGTGGGCAGGCCCTGAGCGAGGCGTACGACACGGCGCTGCTCGATCTGGACGGGGTGGTGTACGCGGGCGGGGCCGCGATCGTGCATGCCGTCGAGTCGTTGGCGGCCGCCCGTGCGGGCGGGATGCACCTGGCGTACGTCACCAACAACGCGCTGCGGACGCCCGACACGGTGGCCGGGCATCTCACCGAGCTGGGCATTCCGACGGGTGCCGAGGACGTCATCACCTCGGCTCAGGCGGTGGCGCGGCTGATCGGCGAGCAGGTGCCGGCGGGGGCGCGGGTGCTGGTGATCGGCGGGGAGGGGCTGCGGGTCGCGCTGCGGGAGCGGGGGCTCGTCCCGGTGGAGTCCGCGGACGACGATCCGGCGGCGGTGGTGCAGGGGTTCGGCGGTCCCGATCTGCCGTGGGGGCGGTTCGCGGAGGCGTCGTACGCCGTGGCGCGCGGGGTGCCGTGGTTCGCGTCGAACACCGATCTGACGATTCCGAGCGGGCGGGGGATCGCGCCGGGGAACGGGGCGGCGGTGGAGGTGGTGCGGATAGCGACCGGTGCCGAGCCGCAGGTCGCGGGCAAGCCGCTGCCTCCGATGCACCGGGAGACGATTCTAAGGACGGGCGCCGAGCGGCCGTTGGTGGTCGGGGACCGGCTGGACACCGACATCGAGGGGGCGTTCAACGGGGAGGTGGACTCGCTGCTCGTCCTGACCGGGGTCACCGACGGGGCGCAGCTGCTGGCGGCGCCGCCGCAGCACCGGCCGACGTTCGTGGACGCCGATCTGCGCGGGCTGCTCACCGGGCAGCCGGAGGTCACCCCGGCCGGGGACGGGTTCCGGTGCGGTGGGTGGACGGCGACCGCGGGGAAGGAGCGGGTGGAGCTGGACGGGGACGGCGAGGCGCTGGACGGGCTGCGGGCGCTGTGCGCGGCGGCCTGGACGGCTGCGGGGCAGGGCAGTTGCGCGCTGGACGGGGGCAAGGCGCTGGCACGGCTGGGGTTGTGAGGCGCCGCCCAGGAGCCCCGCCACTCAGGAGCCCATCTGTTTGGGTAGGCTAACCTAACTACGTGTTGGTCGACAGTGTTCCCGAACAGCGCGCGGAGAGCGCCCCCGCGCCTCCCGCCCGCAAGGCGGTCCGTTCCGTCGGGCTGCTTCTCGCGGTGGCGGTCCTCGCCCTGGTGGCGGTGGCGAGCATCGCCGTCGGGGCCAAGGAGCTGTCCGTCGCCCAGGTGTGGCACGGACTGTTCGCGGACTCCGGGACGTACGCCGACGTCGTCGTCGACGAGCGGCTGTCGCGGACCGTGCTCGGGCTGCTGGTCGGGGCCGCGCTGGGGCTGTCCGGTGCGGTGCTCCAGGCCCTGACGCGCAATCCGCTGTCCGACCCGGGCCTGCTCGGGATCAACGCGGGTGCCTCGGCCGCCGTCGTCACCGCGATCACCTTCCTCGGGGTGACGAGCCTGAGCGGGTATGTGTGGTTCGCGTTCCTCGGGGCGGCCGCGGTCGGGGCGCTGGTCTGGTTCCTCGGCGGGAGCCGGGGGGCCACGCCCGTGCGGCTCGCGCTCGCGGGTACCGCGATCAGCGCCGCGCTGTACGGCTACCTCCAGGCCGTGATGATCATGGACGACGCGGCGCTGGCCAGGATGCGGTTCTGGACGGTGGGTTCACTGTCCTCGGCGACCGACGGCACGATCCGTCAGGTGCTGCCCTTCCTGGCGGCCGGCACGGTCCTCGCGCTCGCCCTCGCCCGGCCGCTGAACGCGGTGGAGATGGGCGACGACACCGCCAGGGCGCTCGGCGCGAACCTCGACCGCACCCGGGCGCTGGCCATGCTCGCCGCGACCGTGCTGTGCGGGGCCGCGACCGCCGCCTGCGGGCCGATCGTGTTCGTCGGGCTGATGGTCCCGCACATCGTCCGCTCCTTCACCGGCCCCGACCTGCGCTGGATCATGCCGTACGCGGCGCTCCTGTCCCCGGTGCTGCTGCTGGGCTCCGATGTGCTCGGCCGGGTCGTGGCCCGCCCCTCGGAGGTCCAGGTCGGCATCATCACCGCGATCATCGGCGGGCCGGTCTTCATCTTTCTCGTACGACGGCGGAGGACGGCCCAGCTGTGAGGACCGCGGAGACAACCGGGACGACGGCCGGGGAGGCGAACGGGGAGGCGAACGGGGAGGCGGGAGGGAAGGCGACGGGGGCGCGTGCGCTGCGCACGCCGGGCGGGCTGTCGGTGCGGCTGGACGCGCGGTCCCTGGTGGTCGTCGCGCTGCTGCTGGCCGCCGCGTTCGCCGCGAGCGTGGTGCTGATCGGCACCGGCGACTTCCCGATCTCGTTCGGAGACGTCGTCAGGACCCTGTTCGGCGAGGGCAATCCCGGCCAGGAGCTCATCGTCAACGAGCTGCGGCTGCCCCGGGTGCTGGTCGGGCTGCTGGTCGGGGCCTCGCTGGGGCTGGGCGGGGCACTGTTCCAGGCCGTGTCGCGCAATCCGCTCGGCAGCCCCGATGTGCTCGGCCTCGGCCAGGGGGCGACCGCCGGCGCGCTCGTGATGATCGTGCTGTTCTCCGGGACCACCGCCCAGGTCACCGTCGGCGCGCTGGTCGGCGGGCTGGTGACCGGGGCCGCGATCTATCTGCTGGCGTGGAAGCGGGGTGTGCACGGCTACCGGCTGGTGCTCGTCGGCATCGGCGTGTCGGCGGTGGCGACCGCGGTCAACGGCTATCTGATCACCAAGGCCGACTTCGTGGACGCGGCGCGGGCCGTCGTCTGGATGACCGGAACCCTCGACGGGCGGGACTGGAAGCAGGTCTGGCCGCTGCTCGCCCTGGTCGGGGTGCTCGTCCCGCTCGTCCTCGGCCACGCGCGCGGGCTGCGGATGATGGAGATGGGCGACGACGTCTCGCAGGCGCTCGGCGTACGTGTGGAGCGCGTCCGGCTGGTGCTGATGGTGTCGGCCGTGCTGCTCACCGCCGCCGCCACCGCCGCGGCGGGGCCGGTCGGCTTCGTGGCGCTCACCGCGCCGCAGCTCGCCCGCCGTCTCACCCGCTCGCCCGGCCCCAACCTCGTGGCCTCGCTGTGCATGGGCGCCGCCCTGCTGGTCACCGCCGACTGGGCCTCGCAGCGGCTGTTCGGCGACGGACGGCTGCCCGTGGGCGTGGTCACCGGGGTCCTCGGCGGGCTCTATCTGCTGTGGCTCCTCGTCACCGAGCGCCGGGCGGGCCGGATATGAACCAGAACAACCCAGGGAGCACCGTGAACCGCCTCTCCGCCGAGAACGTCACCCTCGCCTACGACCAGCGGATGATCGCCGAGCAGCTGTCGGTGGACATTCCCGACCACTCCTTCACGGTGATCGTCGGCCCCAACGCGTGCGGCAAGTCCACGCTCCTGCGGGCGCTGTCGCGGATGCTGAAGCCGTCCCGGGGGCGGGTGCTGCTCGACGGACAGGTCATCCAGTCCCTGCCGGCGAAGAAGGTCGCGCGCACGCTGGGCCTGCTGCCCCAGTCGTCGATCGCGCCCGACGGGATCACCGTCGCCGACCTCGTCGGCCGCGGCCGCTACCCGCACCAGGGCATCCTGCGTCAGTGGTCGGCCGAGGACGAGCGGGTCGTCCGGGAGTCCATGACCCGGACCGGCGTCGCCGAGCTCGCCGACCGGTACGTCGACGAGCTGTCCGGCGGGCAGCGCCAGCGGGTGTGGATCGCCATGGCCCTCGCCCAGCAGACGCCCCTGCTGCTGCTCGACGAGCCGACCACCTACCTCGACATCCAGCACCAGATCGACGTCCTCGACCTGTGCGCCGAGCTCCACGAGGACCAGGGCCGCACGCTCGTCGCCGTGCTGCACGACCTCAACCACGCGGCCCGGTACGCCACCCATCTGATCGCGCTGAAGGGCGGCGAGGTCATCGCGCAGGGCGCGCCGAACGACGTCGTCACGGCCACTCTGGTCGAGGAGGTCTTCGGCCTGCGCTGCCAGGTCATCGACGACCCGGAGACCGGTACGCCGCTCGTGGTGCCGGCGGCGCGCAGGGCGCGGGCCGGGGCGCCGCGGGCGGTCGCTACAGAAGTTTCCTGAGCTGGAACAGGTCCCGCAGGCCCGCCTCCAGCTTCACCCGCCCCGAACCCCACGCCTTCGCGAAGTTCAGCTCGCCGTGCACGAGGGCGACCAGGTCCTCACCCGTCATGGTCAGCCTGATCTGGGCCTTCTCCCGCGGAGGGCCCTGAAGGGTGTCCTGGACGACGATCCGGCCGCCCGTCATCCGGCCGACGAAGGTGACGTCCAGGTCCGTGATCCGGCAGCTCACCGAACGGTCCAGGGAGGTGGCCTCCCGCACGTCCCCTTCGGCGCTGCCCATGTTCTCCGAGAGCTTCTCGAGTGCCGCACGGCACTCCTCGATCGTGGCCATGGCGATCGACGGTACCCCAGGGGTTCGGGGTAGCGTCTGGGCATGAGCGACACAGCGCCGGAGAACGAGGCCGCACCGGACCCGGCCGCCGAGGCCGAGACCGAGACCGACCCCGCCGCGCCCGCCCCGCTGGCCGTCCCCCGCACTCCGACCGGAAACGCCGAGGTCGACGCCCAGCTGGACCGGCTGGCCGACGCCGACCACCTCGCCACCGACGGACACCTCGAGGTGTACGAGGATGTACACCGGGGGCTGCGCGACGCGCTGACCGCGCTCGACGCCCGCCCGGGACCACCGGCGCCCTCACCCTCGCACGGCATTAGGAGCTGAACCGAACGTGGCAGGAGTCGCACGTCGCCGTCTGGACGCGGAGCTGGTCCGCCGCAAGCTCGCGCGCTCGCGGGAGCACGCCGGGCAGCTGATCGCCGCGGGGCGGGTCACCGTCGGCAAGACCGTCGCGACCAAGTCCGCCACCCAGGTGGAGACGGCCGCCGCGATCGTGGTGGCCGTGGCCGACGACGACCCCGACTACGTCTCCCGGGGCGGCCACAAGCTCGCCGGGGCGCTGAAGGTCTTCGTACCGCAGGGGCTCGTCGTCGAGGGGCGGCGGGCGCTGGACGCCGGGGCGTCCACCGGTGGGTTCACCGATGTGCTGCTGCGGGCCGGTGCCGCGCACGTCGTCGCCGTCGACGTCGGATACGGACAACTCGCCTGGTCTCTGCGCAGCGATGAACGCGTCACCGTCAAGGACCGTACGAACGTACGCGAGTTGACGCTTGAAGCGATCGATGGGAAGCCAGTGGATCTTGTCGTGGGGGACTTGTCCTTCATCCCGCTCGGGCTGGTGCTGCCGGCCCTCGAGCGGTGCACCGGGCCGGACGCGGACCTGGTGATGATGGTCAAGCCGCAGTTCGAGGTGGGGAAGGAACGGCTCGGCAGCGGAGGCGTCGTGCGCAGCCCCGAGCTGCGGGCCGAAGCGGTGCGCGGCGTTGCCGGCAAGGCGTGGGACCTCGGGCTCGGGGTGAAGGGGGTCACCGCCAGTCCGCTGCCCGGGCCGTCGGGCAATGTCGAGTACTTTCTCTGGCTCCGGGCCGGGGCGCCTGCCCTGGACCCGGCCGACGTTGACCGTGCAGTTGCGGAGGGGCCGCGTTGACCGAGAACCGAACCCGTACCGTCTTCCTCCTCGCCCACACGGGCCGGCCCGCCGCCATCCGCAGCGCGGAACTGGTGGTGAAGGGGCTGCTGCGGGAGGGCATCGGAGTGCGCGTCCTGGAGTACGAGGCCTCCGACCTGCATGTGCCGGACGAGGTGGAACTGGTCGCCGAGGCCACCCCGGACTGCCTGGAGGGGTGTGAGCTGCTCATCGTCCTCGGCGGTGACGGGACGCTGCTGCGGGGCGCCGAGTTCGCGCGGGCGTCCGGGGTGCCGATGCTCGGCGTCAACCTCGGCAGTGTCGGGTTCCTCGCCGAGGCCGAGCGGGACGACCTCGACAAGGTCGTCGACCGGGTGGTCAGCAAGGCGTACGAGGTCGAGGAGCGGATGACCGTCGATGTCGTCGTGCACCGCAACGGCGACATCGTGCACACGGACTGGGCGCTGAACGAGGCGGCGGTGCAGAAGGCGGGCGCCGAGAAGCTGCTGGAAGTGGTGCTGGAGATCGACGGGCGGCCGGTGACCGGGTTCGGTTGTGACGGCATCGTGCTGTCCACGCCGACCGGGTCGACCGCCTATGCCTTCTCCGCGGGCGGCCCCGTGGTGTGGCCCGAGGTCGAGGCCCTGCTGATGGTGCCGATCAGTGCGCACGCGCTGTTCGCGAAGCCGCTCGTGACCTCGCCGAACTCCGTGCTGGCCGTGGAACTGCTGCCGCACATTCCGCCGGGTGTGCTGTGGTGCGACGGGCGGCGCACGTTCGAGCTGCCGCCGGGGGCCCGTGTGGAGGTGCGGCGGGGGGCGGTGCCGGTGCGGTTGGCGCGACTGCACCACGCGTCCTTCACCGATCGGCTGGTGGCGAAGTTCGCGCTGCCCGTCTCCGGGTGGCGGGGGGCTCGGCATTAGCGGTCGGTAGGGGGGCGGGGGACCGGTGGCGGCCGCGGCGCCGTCCTGAGTGGTTTCGCGCGGTTCCCCGCGCCCCGAAGAACCAACCTCCACCCGCCCGGGTGACAGGGTGCCTCGCACTCTTCGGGTCGGACCTCGTAAGGTCTTCTCCGTGTTGGAGGAGATGCGGATACGGTCGCTCGGAGTCATCGACGACGCGGTCGTCGAGCTGTCGCCCGGGTTCACCGCCGTCACCGGTGAGACGGGTGCCGGCAAGACCATGGTGGTCACCAGCCTCGGGCTGCTGCTGGGCGGGCGCGCCGATGCCGCGCTCGTAAGGATCGGCGCCGAGCGGGCGGTGGTCGAGGGGCGCATCGCTGTGCCCTCGGGCGCCCCGGTGGTCGTACGGGCCGAGGAGGCCGGGGCCGAGCTCGACGACGGCGCGCTGCTGATCAGCCGTACCGTTTCCGCGGAGGGGCGGTCCCGGGCGCACGTCGGCGGGCGCAGTGTGCCGGTGGGCGTGCTGGCCGAGCTGGCCGACGAGCTGGTGGCCGTGCACGGGCAGACCGACCAGCAGGGGCTGCTGAAGCTGTCCCGGCAGCGGCAGGCGCTCGACCGGTACGCCGGGGACGCCGTCGCCGTGCCGCTCGCCAAGTACACCGAGGCCTACCGGCGGCTGCGGGCCGTCGCCGTCGAACTGGACGAGATCGTCACCCGCGCGCGTGAGCGGGCCCAGGAGGCCGACCTGCTGCGCTTCGGCCTCGACGAGGTGTCCGGCGTCGAACCGCGCGCCGGGGAGGACGTGGAGCTCGCCGAGGAGGCCGAGCGGCTCGGGCACGCCGAGGCGCTGTCCTCGGCCGCCACGGCCGCGCACGCCGCGCTCGCGGGCAATCCGGAGGACCCCGAGGGCATCGACGCCGCGACCCTGGTCGCGGGCGCCCAGCGGGCCCTGGAGGCCGTGCGGTCCTACGACCCGAGGCTCGCCGCGCTCGCCGACCGGATCGCGGAGATCGGGATCCTGCTGGGGGATGTGGCCGGAGAGCTCGCCGGGTACGCCGACGACCTCGACGCCGACCCGCTGCGCCTCGCCGCCGTCGAGGAGCGGCGCGCCGCGCTCACCGCGCTGACCCGCAAGTACGGGCCGGACGTGAACGCGGTGCTGGCGTGGGCCGAACAGAGCGCCGCCCGGCTGACCGAGCTGGACGGCGACGACGAGCGGATCGGCGAACTGACCGCGGAGCGGGACGCGCTGCGGACCGAACTGGGCGGGCTGGCGCAGGCGCTCACGGACGCGCGGACGGCGGCCGCCGAGAAGTTCGCGGCCGCGGTGACGGCGGAGCTGGCGTCGCTCGCGATGCCGCACGCGCGCGTGTCGTTCGCGATCCGGCAGACCGACGACCCGGAGGGCGTCGAGGTCGGCGGACGGACGGTCGCCTACGGGCCGTCCGGCGCCGACGAGGTCGAGCTGCTGCTCGCCCCCCATCCGGGCGCCCCGCCCCGGCCCATCGCCAAGGGTGCCTCGGGCGGTGAGCTGTCGCGCGTGATGCTGGCCGTGGAGGTCGTGTTCGCGGGGACCGACCCCGTGCCGACGTACCTCTTCGACGAGGTCGACGCGGGCGTCGGCGGCAAGGCGGCGGTCGAGATCGGGCGACGGCTCGCCAAGCTCGCGAAGTCCGCCCAGGTGGTCGTGGTGACCCACCTTCCGCAGGTCGCCGCGTTCGCCGACCGGCAGCTGCTGGTCGAGAAGACCAACGACGGGTCGGTCACCCGGTCCGGGGTGAAGGTCCTGGAGGGCGAGGAGCGCATCCGGGAGCTGTCCCGGATGCTGGCCGGGCAGGAGGACTCCGAGACGGCCCGGGCGCACGCGGAGGAGCTGCTCGCGACGGCCCGCGCGGACGCGTAGGGGCGGACGCGGTAGGGGCGGATTCGTCGGGACGGAGCCCTGGGCCTCTGGGCCCCTCGGACCCGGGAGCGGGACCCAGGGGACGTAATCGAACGGATCCCTGAGTTTCTTCGCTCGTGTGGGTGACTTGTGCGGCCGTGTCGCCGGTGGTCAGGCGGCAGGGCGGCACGGAACACCCGTGCGTGCTGGCATCCTTGGGCGCGGTACGTGGAGGAAGCCGTTCCTCCGTGACCGTCCTACGCCGAACCAGGAGCCCCGGCCACGTGAGCAGCCACTCACCGCACGGCCAGTCGCCGCTGCGCACCGTGCAGGTGCTGGGCGGCGGCAACGCCGGCAGCAGCGCACACGTGCGCTCCCTGGCCGCGGGGCTCGTCGCACGGGGCGTGCGGGTGACGGTGTGCGCCCCGTCCGAGGCCGAGCACCTTTACGACTTCACGGGCGCCGGCGCCGCACACGTGCACGTGCCGCGCAGCAGCGACCCGGGGTCCGTGGCCGCGCTGCGGGCGGCCTGCGCGGACGCCGACGTGGTCCACGCGCACGGGCTGCACGCCTCCTTCCGGGCCGTCCTGGCCCTGGGCGGGCGCCCCACCCCGCTCGTCGTCACCTGGCACGGCCGGGCCCGCGCCGAGGGAGCCCGCGCGCATCTGCTGCGGCTGCTGGAGCGGCGGGTGGCGAGAGCGGCCGCCGTGGTCCTCGGCACCACCTCCGACCTGGTCGACCGGGCCCGGCGCACCGGCGCCAGGGACGCCCGGCTCGCCGCCGTGGCGCTGCCCGGGCCGGGCGTGGCCGGTGACGGCTCCGAGGACGACGAGGAGCCGCACTGCAAGGTGCGGGCCGAACTCGGCGCGATCGGCCGCCCGCTGCTGATGGCCGTCGGTTCGCTGGAGAGGCACCGGGGCTACGACCTGCTGCTGGACGCCGCGCACGCCTGGTGCCGGCTGGACCCCGTGCCGCTGGTCGTCATCGCCGGGGAGGGCCCGCTGCGTCCGGCGTTGCAGCAGCGCATCGAGTCCGAGGAACTGCCGGTCCGGCTGCTCGGGCGGCGGGAGGACGCCGGCGCGCTGCTCGCGGCCGCCGACCTCGCGCTGCTGCCGGGCGCCGAGGAGGCCCGCTCGGTCCTCGCGCAGGAGGCCCTCCACGCGCGCGTGCCGCTCGTCGCCGCCCGGGCCGGCGGGATCCGCGAACTCGTCGGCGAGGCCGCCGTACTCGTCCCGCCCGACGACGCACAGGCCTTCGCCGAGGCCGTCGTCCGGCTGCTCGGCGATCCGGACCGGTCCGAGCGGCTGCGGGACCTCGGGACCCGCCAGGCGGCCACCTGGCCCACCGAGGACGAGACCGTCGCCCAGGTCCTGAGCGTCTACGACGAGCTGACCCAGCCGGTGCCGATGCTCTGACCCCGCGCGGTGCGCTGTGGCATCGGGCATCGGGCATCGGGCATCAGAGACCGGGCATCGGGCATCAGTGCCTCAGGGCAGATGCCGGCGGGCGCGCAGGGCCAGGCTGAGGGCCAGGACCGTCTGCGGGTCGTCCAGGTCGGTGCCCAGCAGTTCGCCGATGCGGGCGAGGCGGTTGTAGAGCGTCTGGCGGTTGAGGTGCAGCTCGCGGGCGGTCTCCGCCTTGCGGCCCGCGTGGGCCAGATACGTCTCCAGGGTGGGCAGCAGCGGCGGCTTGGCGCGTTCGTCGTGCTCGCGGACCGGGCCGATCGCGCGGTCCACGAACGCCGCCAGGTCCGGGTGGTCGCGCAGCCGCCACAGCAGCAGGTCGATGTCGAGGCGGCGGGCGTCGTACCAGGGGCGGTCCGGCAGGCCCTGGGCGGCGGTCGCCGTCTCTGCCGCGTGCCGCAGGCCCGCCGAGGCCGCCGTCCAGCCGCCCGCGACCCCGACCACCACGACCGGCGGCGGGGCGCCCGGCCGCCGCATCCCGGCCCGTTCCACCCCGGCCCGCAGCGCCGCCGCGACCCGGTCCGCGACCGCGGGACGCTCCGGCTCCGACCGCAGCCCCACCAGCAGCGGCACCCTGCCCTCCACCGGCCGCACGCCCAGCAGCACCGGCACGCCCACCGACGCCAGCTCCTCGGCGACCGCCCGGGCCAGCACCGCCCAGCCCCCGCCGGGGGAGAGCGTGTCGCCCAGCCGCATCACCACCGGCAGCAGCGGGCCCGCACCGGGCTTGAAACCCAGCACCCGGGCCTGCGCGGGGGCGTCCTCCGCGGTGATCCGGCTCTCGGCGAGATCGGTCAGGAAGTCGCCCCGGCCGCGAGCCGCCAGCTCCTCCTCCTGACGGGCCTGCATCAGCACCACGGCCAGGATGCCCGCCGCCCGCTCCGCGGCCATCCGGTGCACCGGAGCGAGCGGGCCGCGCACGGGGAGCAGCACGAGCCGCGCGCGGACCGCACCCGCCCCCGGCCCGCCCCCGGGCACGTCCACCAGCACCGACCCGGCGGGCGGCGGCGCGTCCTTGCGGGGGCCGCGCAGCCCCTCCCACACCTGGAGCGGATCCGCCCCCTCCGGTCCCTCTCCGGCGGCGTACAGCAGCTGCCCGTCCGTCGTCTCCAGGAACACCGGGTTGCCGCCGAAACCGGCCAGGATGCCCAGCACCTGAGGGATCCCGCCGCCGCCCAGCACCGCCTCGGTGCAGCGTCGGTGCACCTCCTCCGCGCGCTGGAGCAGGGCGTAGTGGCCGTTGACGATCTCGGTGTGGATCTCCTCCGTGACCGTCACGAACGGCACCTCGCGGTGCAGCTGCACCAGGGGCAGGCCGTGGGCCCGCGCCGTCTCCACCAGGGTCGCGGGCAGCCGGGTGAAGCGCGGGCCCAGCTCGATCACCAGGGCCGCGATGCCCCGGTCGGCCAGGGTGCGCACGAACGCCCGCTGCTCGGCCGGCCGGGTGCCGAGGCCGTACCCCGTGGTCAGCAGCAGCTCGCCGCCCTTGAGCAGGGAGGCGATGTGCGGGACCTCGCCGGCGTGCACCCAGCGCACGGTCCGCCCCAGCCGGTCCGCGCCCGCCAGGACCTCGGGCAGCCCGCTGCGCAGGCCGGGCAGTTCCAGGGCCCGGCGCACGGTGATGCCGGCGTCCTGGCTGTCGGGTCGGTGGTGCTCCGTACGGCTGTCCATGCAGCGGACGCTACCTGCGCGGACGCACCGGCAGACAGCCGAGAGGCCGGTCAGGCGGGCTTGATGTTGTGGTTGAAGCGGAAGACGTTGTCGGGGTCGTAGTGCCGTTTGACGTCCGCGAGCCGCCGCGCGTTCTCCGCGCCGAGGCCGGCCACGACCCGGTCGGTACCCTCGTCGCCGATGAAGTTGAGGTAGACGTCCCCGGTGCTCCACGGCCGGGCGTCGGCCCGTACGTCCCGTACCCACGCCACGCAGCGCTCGTCGTCGGCCGGATCCTCCCAGAGCCCGAAGGGGTGCACGCCCCAGGGCGCGTCGCGGAACGGCACCGGGTAGTCGTGCGGGCCCGCGGCGATCGCGCCGCCCTGCGGGAACAGCGCGTGCATGGTGCCCGTCGGCACCGGCACGGACTCGCCGCGGGCGCAGAAGACCTCCACGAACGCGTCCGGTACGCCGGTCAGGTACTCCGCCGACCAGTAGTTCCGCATGCCCGGCGGATCGTCCAGCATGCACTGCACCTCGGCGTACGGCATCGCGCCGACGATCGCCACCTCGTGGGGCAGCGCCAGCATCGGCTCGGCCAGCTTGCGCAGATCGGCCTCGGACCCGGCGAACGTCACCAGGGTCCCGACCAGCAGGGAGCCGACCAGGTGCGGCGGGACGAATTCGGCCGGCGGCCCGGTGAAGTAGACGACCATGCCGCTCGCCTCGTCGGGCGCGGACGCGATCAGCTCGCGGTAGGTGCGGGTGACCTCGGGGCCGAACTCGGGCCGGTGCAGCAGCAGCGCGATCGAGAAGTCGGGCAGGTCGTGCAGGCCGAGGGTGAGCGCGGTGGCGACGCCGAAGTTCCCGCCGCCGCCGTGCAGCGCCCAGAACAGCTCCGGGTTGTCCTCGGCGTCGGCGTGCGTCCGGGTGCCGTCGGCGGTGACGAGGTCCACGCCGAGCAGGTTGTCCACGGCCAGGCCGAACGTGCGGTCCAGCCAGCCGGAGCCGCCGCCGAGGACGAACCCGCCGACACCGGTGGTGGAGGCCCGCCCGCCGGTCGTGGCGAGGGCGAAGGGGGCGCAGGCGCGGTCCAGGTCGCTCATGGTCGCGCCGCCCGCGATCCGCACCGTGCGGGCCTCGGGATCGACGGTGACCGCCCGCATGTGCCGCAGATCGGCCACCACCGCGCCGTCGCCCAGGGCGCTGCCCGCCACGCTGTGCCCGCCCCCGCGCACCGCGACGGGCAGGTCCAGATCACGGGCGAAGCGGACCGTCCGGACGACGTCCGCCTCGTCCACACACTGCGCGATCACCGCCGGACGACGGTCGACCATCGCGTTGAAGACGGTGCGGGCCTCGTCGTAGCCCGGGTCGTCCGGGGCGAACACGTCGCCCGACAGTTCTTCGCGCAGCGCGGCCAGCGCCGCGCCCGCCTTCGACGGGGAGGCCATGGGGCGCCCCCCTTCCGTGCAGGGGCAGTATGACCTTCCCAGACTAGGCGCGCACGGCGCGGGCTTCCTGTTCGGCGGTTGCGCCTCAGCCCCCGTAGGCGCCCGACGCCGTCAGCCTCAGGGCCGTGTCGATCAGCGGGACGTGGCTGAAGGCCTGGGGGAAGTTGCCGACCTGGCGCTTGAGACGGGGGTCCCATTCCTCGGCGAGCAGGCCGAGGTCGTTGCGCAGGGAGAGCAGCTTCTCGAAGAGCTTGCGGGCCTCGTCGACGCGCCCGATCATCGCCAGGTCGTCGGCCATCCAGAACGAGCAGGCGAGGAAGGCGCCCTCGTCGCCGGGGAGGCCGTCGACGCCTTCGTTGTCGCCGGAGGTGGGGTAGCGCAGGATGAAGCCGTCCGGGGTGGACAGCTCCCGCTGGATCGCCTCGATCGTGCCGATGACCCGCTTGTCGTCGGGCGGCAGGAAGCCCATCTGGGGGATCAGCAGCAGCGACGCGTCCAGCTCCTTGGAGCCGTACGACTGGGTGAACGTGTTGCGTTCCTTGTCGTAGCCCTTCTCGCACACGTCCCGGTGGATGTCGTCGCGCAGCTCGCGCCACCGCTCCAGCGGGCCGTCGGCGTCGCCGGACTCGATGAGCTTGATGGTGCGGTCCACGGCGACCCAGGCCATGACCTTGGAGTGCACGAAGTGGCGGCGCGGGCCGCGCACCTCCCAGATGCCCTCGTCGGGGGCGTCCCAGTGCTTCTCCAGGTACCGGATCAGCTTGAGCTGGAGCAGGGAGGCGTAGTCGTTGCGGGCGAGGCCCGTCATGTGGCCGAGGTGCAGGGCCTCGGTGACCTCGCCGTAGACGTCCAGCTGGAGCTGGTGCGCCGCACCGTTGCCGACCCGGACCGGGGCGGAGTTCTCGTAGCCCGGCAGCCAGTCCAGCTCGGCCTCGCCCAGCTCGCGCTCGCCCGCGATGCCGTACATGATCTGCAGGTTCTCGGGGTCGCCGGCGACCGCGCGCAGCAGCCACTCGCGCCAGGCGCGGGCCTCCTCGCGGTAGCCGGTGCGCAGCAGCGAGGAGAGGGTGATCGCCGCGTCGCGCAGCCAGGTGTAGCGGTAGTCCCAGTTGCGGACGCCGCCGATGTCCTCGGGCAGGGAGGTGGTGGGGGCCGCCACGATGCCGCCGGTGGGGGCGTAGGTGAGGGCCTTGAGGGTGATCAGGGAGCGGATCACCGCCTCGCGGTAGGGGCCGTGGTAGGTGCAGTGCTCCACCCACTCGCGCCAGAACTCCTCCGTCGCCTCCAGCGACTGCTCCGGCTCCGGCAGCGGCGGCGGCTGCTTGTGCGAGGGCTCCCAGGAGATCGTGAACGCGATGCGGTCACCGGGGGCGACGGTGAAGTCCGCGTACGTGGTCAGCGACTTTCCGTAGGTCTCGGCGGTCGTGTCGAACCACGCCGAGTCCGGGCCCGCGACGGCGACCGTGCGGCCCTCGTGCTTGTGCACCCACGGGACGACCCGGCCGTAGGAGAAGCGCATCCGCAGGGTGGAGCGCATCGGGACGCGGCCCGTGACGCCCTCGACGATACGGATCAGCTGGGGCGCGCCGTCGCGCGGGGGCATGAAGTCGGTGATCCGGACCGTGCCGCGCGGGGTGTCCCACTCGGACTCCAGGATCAGCGAGTCGCCGCGGTAGGTGCGCCGGGCTGCCGTGGGCGGCTGGGTGTCGGCGGCGTGGGCCGGGCCCAGGCGCCAGAATCCGTGTTCCTCTGTGCCGAGCAGACCGGCGAAGATCGCGTGCGAGTCGAAGCGGGGCAGGCACAGCCAGTCCACTGTCCCGTCACGGCAGACCAGGGCAGCGGTCTGCATGTCTCCGATGAGTGCGTAGTCTTCGATGCGCCCGGCCACGTGCAACTCCAGTCGAACGGCCACGTCACCCCCACGCGAACGGGGGCTGTCGCTTATTTGCGGTCAAGGGGTCGTTGTAATGCGTCGTTGAGCGATGAAGCAAAGCAGTCGCTCCGCCGTATGGGCAAAACGCCAATTGTTGCTCAACGAACTGACGAGCTCTCGTTGTTCCGGTGGTCACGGGCTGGGGTGTGCCGTCTTGCCGGCCGGGCTCGGCAGCGAGTGTCCGAGCAGGATACGACGCACGTAGATGATCTGTGTGTCGCTCCGGGCAACGTGTGTACGCCGAACGGGTGAGCCACCGGTGTGAAGCCCGTAAGAAGTAGTGTGCCCGGCCCGCGCGAACGGCGCGCCCGGTGTCGGCGCGTACCCGGAGCGTGACCGGAAGCCATCCCGCCGAGGCGCTGATACCCTGGTAGCCCGTGGACCGGTGGGCTCGAAACCCCCGAACCGCAGCGACCCCAGACCGCGACCACGGGAGCCCCCTCTTGGCCATGCCGCCGAAATCTACGACGACCAAGCACATCTTCGTCACCGGGGGTGTCGCCTCCTCTCTCGGCAAGGGCCTGACCGCCTCCAGCCTGGGCATGCTGCTCAAGGCGCGCGGTCTGCGCGTCGTGATGCAGAAGCTCGACCCGTACCTGAACGTCGACCCGGGCACGATGAACCCCTTCCAGCACGGCGAGGTGTTCGTCACCAACGACGGCGCCGAGACCGACCTGGACATCGGCCACTACGAGCGCTTCCTCGACCGCGACCTCGACGGCTCGGCGAACGTCACCACCGGCCAGGTGTACTCCACTGTGATCGCCAAGGAACGCCGCGGCGAGTACCTCGGTGACACCGTGCAGGTCATCCCGCACATCACCAACGAGATCAAGCACCGCATCCGCCGCATGGCGACGGACGAGGTCGACGTCGTGATCACCGAGGTCGGCGGCACGGTCGGCGACATCGAGTCGCTGCCGTTCCTGGAGACCGTCCGCCAGGTGCGGCACGAGGTCGGCCGGGACAACGTGTTCGTGGTGCACATCTCGCTCCTGCCGTACATCGGCCCGTCCGGCGAGCTGAAGACCAAGCCCACCCAGCACTCCGTGGCCGCCCTGCGCAACATCGGCATCCAGCCCGACGCGATCGTGCTGCGCTGCGACCGCGAGGTGCCCACCGCGATCAAGCGCAAGATCTCGCTGATGTGCGACGTCGACGAGGCCGCGGTCGTGGCCTGCCCGGACGCGCGGTCCATCTACGACATCCCGAAGACCGTGCACGGCGAGGGCCTGGACGCCTATGTCGTCCGCAAGCTGGACCTGCCGTTCCGCGACGTGGACTGGACGACCTGGGACGACCTGCTCGACCGCGTCCACAACCCCGACCACGAGATCACCCTCGCCCTGGTCGGCAAGTACATCGACCTGCCCGACGCCTACCTCTCGGTCACCGAGGCGCTGCGCGCGGGCGGCTTCGCCAACAAGGCCCGCGTGAAGATCAAGTGGGTCACCTCCGACGACTGCAAGACCCCGGCCGGCGCCAAGGCACAGCTCGCCGACGTGGACGGCATCTGCATCCCGGGCGGCTTCGGCGACCGCGGGGTGCTCGGCAAGGTCGGCGCGATCCGCTACGCCCGCGAGAACAGGATCCCGCTGCTCGGTCTCTGCCTGGGCCTTCAGTGCATCGTCATCGAGGCGGCCCGCAACCTCGCCGACATCGGCGACGCGAACTCCACCGAGTTCGACGCGGCCACCGCGCACCCGGTCATCTCCACCATGGCCGAGCAGCTCGACATCGTGGCGGGCGAGGGCGACATGGGCGGAACGATGCGCCTGGGCATGTATCCGGCCAAGCTGGCCGAGGGCTCCATCGTCCGTGAGGTCTACGACGGCAAGGAGTACGTCGAGGAGCGGCACCGCCACCGCTACGAGGTCAACAACGCCTACCGCGCCGAGCTGGAGAAGAAGGCGGGCATCCTGTTCTCCGGCACCTCGCCGGACGGCAAGCTCGTCGAGTACGTCGAGTACCCGCGCGACGTCCACCCCTACCTGGTCGCGACCCAGGCCCACCCGGAGCTGCGCTCGCGGCCCACGCGCCCGCACCCGCTGTTCGCGGGGCTGGTGAAGGCTTCCGTCGAGCGGAAGAATTCCAAGTAACACACCAGCTTGTACGGTGGCCGGGGTGCTTCCCTTCAACGGGGAGCACCCCGGTTTTCGTTCGTGCACGTCGAAGGAGTACAGGGCATGACGATCAAGGACACCCCCGAGGGGTGGGAGATCCGCTCGACGGAGACCCCCTTCGTGGGCAACAAGACCTCCGTCCGCACGGACGAGGTGGTCATGCCGGGCGGCGGTGTCGTCCGCCGCGACTACCAGGTCCACCCGGGTTCCGTGGCCGTCCTCGCCCTCGACGACGAGGACCGGGTGCTGCTGATCAAGCAGTACCGCCACCCCGTGCGGCACAAGCTCTGGGAGATCCCGGCCGGCCTGCTCGACGTGCCCGGCGAGAACCCGCTGCACGCGGCGCAGCGCGAGCTGTACGAGGAGGCGCACGTCAAGGCCGAGGACTGGCGGGTGCTGACGGACGTGTACACGACTCCCGGCGGCTGTGACGAGTCCGTACGGATCTTCCTCGCCCGGGGGCTGTCCGAGGCGGACGGGCGGCGTTTCGAGGTGGAGGACGAGGAGGCGGACATGGAGCACGCGCGCGTGCCGGTCGACGAGCTCGTCCGGGCGGTGCTCGCGGGCGACGTGCACAACAACTGTCTCGTGGTGGGCGTGCTGTCCTTCGCGGCCGCGCGCGCCGGGGACGGCCTCGACGCGCTCCGCCCCGCGGACGCGCCCTGGCCGGCCCGCCCGTTCACGGCCTGAACCGCGGTCGCGCTCGGGGGCGGGAGGCGGTGTCGTAAATGGCTGTGGGCCGTCGTGCATGGGGCCGAGGGGGCGCGTCGCAGGCGGTTGTGGCCGTCGTGCTCGTGTTCGTGCTCGGGACGCGCGGTGGTGTCGCACGCGGCTGTGCGGTGTGGCGCTCGGGACCGTGAGGTGCGGCGTGCACGGCCGTGGGCCGTGGGACGTGGGGCCGCGAGGCGGTGTCCTCCACGGCTGTGGCCGTCGCGCACGTGGCCGCCTGCCGTCAGCGCTCCCGATCGTGGCCGTCGCGCGCGGTCGCGGGCCGTCGTCCGGCACAGCCGCGGGCCGTCGTCCCACGCGCCCGCCGGCCGTCGTCCCGCACGCCGCGAGCCGTCGTCCCGCCCGGGTGCGGTGTGACGATCGCCTGATCCGATCGGGGGACCTGGGGGCGCTGCCCGCACTCCTGCGCCCGGAACGTCGCAGAGCGTGAACTAGGCTCTGGAATCGTCCGATCCGGAGTCCCGGCGGGCAGGCGTGTGCGTGGGACGGGAGTGTGGCCCGTGACGGATCAGGCAGTGGACACAGGCGGCGTGCAGCTGTCCGGACACGCTGCGACACGGGGTCAATTCCTGGGCAGGATCCGGGAGTTGAAAGAACTGCGCGCCGACATCGAACGCACCGGGCTGGACACCCTCACCGGGCGGAAGGCCCCCCGCGCGCGCGTGCTCCTCATCGCGGGCCGCCCCGGCTCCGGCCGCACCGCGCTCGCCGAGGAACTCGTCCGGCAGGTCGCCCGCCGCTACCCCGACGGCGTCCTGCGCACCCGGCTCGCCGAACCCGACGGCACCCCCGTCCCCGTCGAGCGCGCCGCCCGCGACCTGCTCACCGCCCTGGACCTGCCGGCCCCGGCCGGCGCCGACGAGGACGAGCTCGCGGCCACCCTGCGCGAGGCCCTCGCCGACCGGCGCGCGCTGATCCTGCTGGACGACGCGACCGGCGCGGACCAGGTCGACGCGCTGCTGCCGGACACCCCGGAATGCCTGCTCGTCGCCGTGTCCGCGGGCCCCCTCACCGGCATCGCGGACGTCCGCCCCTGCACCCTGGGCGGCCTGGACACCAAGTCCGCCCTCGACCTGCTCACCCGGTACACCGGCTCGGTCCGCATCACCGTCGACCCGCGCGCGGCCGAGGCGCTCGTCGAGATCTGCCAGGGCCAGCCCGCCGCGCTCATCCTGGCCGGCGGCTGGCTCGCCGCGCGCCCGCAGGCGGCCGTGTCCGACCTCGCCAAGCAACTGCATGCCGAGAGCGACGAGGGGACCCCGCTGAGCCGGGTCTTCGGCCTCGTCCACGCAGGCCTGCCCGCCCCCGCCGCCCGCGTCCTGCGCCTGCTCTCACTGGCCCCGGCCGGACTGGCCGACCCGCACACCGCCGCCGCCCTCGCCGGCTGCTCGATGAGCGCCGCCCGGACCGCCCTGGACGACCTCACCGCCCTCGGCCTGCTGCGGGCCGTGGACTCCCCGCTGCCCCAGTACGAGGTCCCGGCCGCCCTGCACCCCCTGCTGCGGGCCGCCGCCGAGGCCCATGAACGCCCCGCCGAGCTCCAGCTGGCCCGCGCCCGTATGTTCGAGCGGACGGTACGGCTGTTGCAGTCCTGCCGGGCCGTCACCGAGCCGGACAACCCCCAGGCCCGCGAGAAGCTCCAGGGCACCCCGCGCGGCCTGCGCTTCCCCACCCCGGCCGCCGCCGCCGAGTGGCTGACCGCGCGCCGCCCCGCCCTGCTCGCCGCGGCCCGCGCGGCCGTCGCGGACGGCGAGCTGGACACCCTGGCCCGCCGGCTGATGTCCCAGCTGGTGCGGGCGATGGTCGCGCACTTCGGCACCCAGGAGGCCGCGCCCGACCTGTACGGCGTCCACCGGCTCGTGCTCGACGTGGCCGAGCGCCGTGACCTGCCCCGGGAGAAGGCCGCCGCCCTGCTGAACCTGGCCGACGTCGACGCCCGGACCGGCCGCACGGCCGAGGCCCTGGCGCGTTACCGGGCGGCGCTGGACGCCGGACGGGCGGCGCACGACCCGTACGCGACCGGCCGCGCGATGGAATCCGTCGGCGGGGCGCATCTGGAGCTCGGGGACTACGAAAGGGCCGCCGACTGGTACGGCCGGGCCCTCGCCCAGCGCCTGGCCCGCGACGAGCGCGCGGACGCCGCCCGTCTGTACGGCCGGATCGCCACCGCGCACACCTACGCGGGCCGCTACGGCGAGGCGCAACGGGCCTGGCGGGCGGCGGCGGCCGGGCACCGCAAGAACGGCGATGTGGCCGCCCACGCACGGGCGTTGAGCGAGCTGGCCCGGGTCCAGGAGTACGCCGGCCGGCCCGAGGAGTCGCTGCGCACCTGCGAGGAGTCGCTGGAGTGGGCCCGGCGTGCCGAGGACACCCGGCTCCAGGCGGCCGTACGCCTGCGCCTCGCCGACACCCTGGACCGTCTCGGCGACCCGACGGCCGCGCGGCTGCACCGCGGTGAGGCGGGCCGGCTCCTGGAGGAGGCCGCCCAGAACGGCCCCGGAACCGGTGGGCCGGACCCGCTATCGGCTGGAACACAGCCCTAACACCTGCGAAATCCGTAGTGCATCTCCTAAAGATTGATGCATTGAAAGGCTAGACAGCGGGAACACCTTCATTAGACTGGCTCTGCCGCACCTTCTCCTGCGGTGTATCCCGGTGTACCCCTTGTATCCGGGTATGTATCCCTATGCCCACACCCTCTGAGCCAAGGACCGTGATCGACGTGAAGGTCGGCATCCCCCGCGAGGTCAAGAACAACGAGTTCCGGGTGGCCATCACCCCCGCCGGTGTGCACGAGCTGGTGCGCCACGGTCACCAGGTGGTCATCGAGCGCAACGCCGGCGTCGGCTCCTCGATCACCGACGAGGAGTACGTGGCCGCGGGCGCCGCGATCCTGGAGACGGCCGACGAGGTGTGGGCCGCCGCCGACCTGCTGCTGAAGGTCAAGGAGCCCGTCGCCGAGGAGTACCACCGCCTCCGCAAGGACCAGACGCTCTTCACCTACCTGCACCTGGCCGCGTCCAAGGAGTGCACGGACGCCCTGCTGGAGTCCGGCACCACGGCCATCGCCTACGAGACCGTCGAGCTCCCCAACCGTGCCCTGCCGCTGCTCGCGCCCATGTCCGAGGTGGCCGGGCGCCTCGCCCCGCAGGTCGGCGCCTACCACCTGATGCGGGCCGGCGGCGGCCGCGGTGTGCTGCCCGGTGGCGTCCCCGGCGTCCCGGCCGGCAAGGCCGTCGTCATCGGCGGTGGCGTCTCCGGCTGGAACGCGGCGCAGATCGCCATCGGCATGGGCTTCCACGTCACCCTGCTCGACAGGGACATCAACAAGCTCAAGGAAGCCGACAAGATCTTCGGCACGAAGATCCAGACCGTCGTCTCCAACGCCTTCGAGCTGGAGAAGGCCTGCCTGGAGGCCGACCTGGTCATCGGAGCCGTCCTCATCCCCGGCGCCAAGGCCCCCAAGCTCGTCACCAACGAGCTGGTGTCCCGGATGAAGCCCGGGAGTGTCCTTGTCGACATCGCGATCGACCAGGGCGGCTGCTTCGAGGACTCCCGCCCCACCACCCACGCCGAACCGACCTTCCAGGTCCACAACTCGGTCTTCTACTGCGTCGCCAACATGCCCGGCGCCGTCCCCAACACCTCCACCTACGCGCTCACCAACGCCACGCTGCCCTACATCGTCGAGCTCGCGAACAGGGGCTGGGCGGAGGCGCTGCGCCGCGACGCCGCGCTGGCCCGGGGCCTCAACACCCATGAGGGCAAGGTCGTTTACCGCGAGGTGGCGGAAGCGCACGGCCTGGAGCACGTGGAGCTCGACCAGCTCCTCGGCTGAGCCCCCCGCGGCGGACCCCGCCGCCGGTGCCGCGATCAAGTCACCTTTTCGCAAAGGAGATACGTCAACAAGGCACGTCAACGGCAGACGCCCGGCCGGACCTTGCCCCACAAGGTCCGGCCGGATGTGTGTATGGTCACTTTGCGGCTCTCGGTCAACTCGCCTCGAACGTAACCCTTCGACCGATTCGCGCACCGGTCGAACCCGCCGTGCGACGGCCGTACGCCCTTGACAGCGACATGTTTCATTGCCGACACATCGGGCCGGGTCCGGCGGATTGTGTTGCTGCGGACGCCCGACACGCCATAGAGTCGCCAACCGTCGGCATGGTGCCACGCTGACCTTGTCTAGAAGTTTCCTGGTCACCAAGGAGGTAAGACGACTTGTGAATGAGTCGACATTTGCTCCCGGGGGTGGTCAACCAGGAATGCCTACGCGGGACCAGGATTCCGCGGGGCCCGAGGCTGTCGGCTCCGTCGCTGTCCGAACCTTCGCAGCCCACCAGAGCCGGCTCGGCCCCCGCACGGCTCTGTCAGCACACCAGAGCATGGACGGTCATCACGTGAACGCCATGGCCGGCGACGGAAGTGGCGCGCCCCACAACCACTTCGCCGACTACGACGAACTGCCCGACGGGCACTTCTACGACCCAGACGCCGAGTACGAACCGGACCCGGAGTACGCGGCCACCCTCGCGCCCGACGCGGCACGTCAGCGCCGTGAGCGCATCGGCCCGACCGGGCGCCCGCTGCCGTACTTCCCGATCCCGGGCCCGCTGACCCAGCACGGCCCCGCGACGATCATCGCGATGTGCAACCAGAAGGGCGGCGTCGGCAAGACGACGTCGACCATCAACCTGGGTGCCGCGCTCGCGGAGTACGGACGCCGGGTGCTGCTCGTCGACTTCGACCCGCAGGGCGCGCTGTCGGTCGGTCTCGGCGTCAATCCGATGGAGCTCGACCTCACGGTCTACAACCTGCTCATGGAGCGGGGCATGGCGGCCGACGAGGTGCTCCTGAAGACCGCGGTCCCCAACATGGACCTGCTGCCCAGCAACATCGACCTGTCGGCCGCCGAGGTCCAGCTGGTCTCCGAGGTCGCGCGCGAGTCGACCCTCCAGCGGGCGCTCAAGCCGCTGCTGGACGACTACGACTACATCGTCATCGACTGTCAGCCCTCGCTCGGCCTGCTCACGGTCAACGCGCTGACGGCCGCGCACAAGGTGATCGTGCCGCTGGAGTGCGAGTTCTTCGCGCTGCGCGGTGTGGCCCTGCTGACCGAGACCATCGAGAAGGTCCAGGAGCGGCTCAACCCGGAGCTGGAGCTCGACGGCATCCTCGCCACGATGTACGACTCGCGCACGGTCCACAGCCGTGAGGTCCTGGCCCGCGTGGTCGAGGCCTTCGACGACCACGTCTACCACACGGTCATCGGGCGCACGGTCCGCTTCCCGGAGACCACGGTCGCCGGTGAGCCGATCACCACGTACGCCTCCAACTCCGTCGGCGCCGCCGCCTATCGCCAGCTCGCCAGGGAGGTGCTCGCCCGGTGTCACGCCGAGTGAGTCTGCCGGGGGCCGACGAACTCTTCCGTACGACAGGGGGAATGGCGCTTCAGCCGTCCGCACCCCGACGCCAGGCCGGTGGCGAGGCCCGGGTGCCCGCCCCGGCCGGCGAGAGCGACGGGGTCGCCGCGGGTGAGGACGCGCCGCAGGCCGTCCCCGTCCAGGGCGGGGACGGCGAGGGCGCCGAGCACGTGGCGGCCGACGCCGACCAGGCCCTCACCGGCGAGCGCCCGGCACGGCGGCCCGCGGCACCGGCGCAGGAAGGTTCTGCCTCCGCCGACGCCCAGTCCCGCAAGCGGGGCCGGCAGGCCGCCCGGCGGCCCAGCGGGCGGGAGCGGCACGACGAGAAGATCACCGTGTACGTGTCCGCCGAGGAACTCATGGACCTGGAGCACGCCCGGCTGGTCCTCCGCGGCGAGCACGGGCTGGCCGTGGACCGGGGGCGGATCGTGCGCGAGGCGGTCGCGGTGGTGCTGGCCGACCTGGAGACCCGTGGCGACGCCAGCATCCTCGTACGACGGCTGCGAGGGCGGTAGGGGTAGCCTGCGGGGGCCATGACCTCCGCGAACCCCTCGAACGAGCCCCCCCGGCCCGGCAGAGCCGTCGGACGCCGACGTGCGCTGGGCCGGGGACCGGGGGCGCCCCCGCCCGCACCGGAGCGGGATGCCGAGCCCGGGGAGCCGCAGCCCGAGGCCGTCCCGTCGGGGCCCGAGGTGGTCGGGCCGCAGCCCGAAGTGACTGAGCCGGGGCCGAGAGCGGTCGGATCGCGGTCCGGGGCCGTCCCCCAGGAGCCCGAAGCGGTCCACCCGGCGTCCGAGGCGGTTGAGCCCGGGCCCGGGCTTGTCGAGGCGGGGCCCGGCGTGGTCGGGCCGGAGCCCGATGTCGTCGCGTCCGGGGCCGAGGTGGTAGGGCTGCCCCCAGCGGTTGTCGAGCCCGGGTCCGGAGCGGCCGGGTCGGAGTCTGGTCCCGTCCTGCCTGGGCCCGAGACGCTTGGGCCTGAGCCCGGGGTTGTCGAGGCGGGGCCCGGCGTGGTCGGGCCCGAGTCCGAGGTCGTCGCGTGCGAGGCCGAGGCAGTCGGGTCGCCGTCCGGGGTTGCCGAGCCGGGGCCCGGAGCGGTCGGGCGGGAGTCCGGGGTCGTCCTGCTGGTGCCTGGGGCTGTCGGGCCTGGGTCAACGGGAGCGGTCGGGTCGCAGTCCGGGGTCGTCCTGCCGAAGTCCGAGGCTGTCGAGCCTGGGTCCGCAGCGGTCGAGCCGGGTTCCGTGGTGGTCCCGGCGGAGTCCGGAGCGGTCGAGCCGACGAGGCTTGGAGCGGTGGGGTCCGAACCCGGAGCGGTGGGGTCCGAGCCCGGGGCTGTCGTGGTCGGAGGTGTTGCGGGCGAGGCAGGGCGGGATGTGCCCGATGGGGTCTTCACCGTGCGGCTCGCCAACTTCGAGGGGCCGTTCGATCTGCTGCTCCAGCTGATCTCCAAGCACAAGCTGGACGTCACCGAGGTCGCGCTGTCGAAGGTGACCGACGAGTTCATGGCGCACATCCGGGCGATGGGGCCGGACTGGGACCTGGACCAGACGACCGAGTTCCTCGTCGTCGCCGCGACCCTGCTCGACCTCAAGGCCGCCCGCCTGCTGCCCGCCGCCGAGGTCGAGGACGAGGCCGACCTCGCGCTCCTGGAGGCCCGCGACCTGCTGTTCGCCCGGCTGCTCCAGTACCGCGCGTACAAACAGGTCGCCGACGTCTTCACGTACCGGCTCGACGTGGAGGCCCGCCGCTACCCCCGTACCGTGGGCCTGGAACCGCACCACGCCGAGCTGCTGCCCGAGGTGGTCATCAGCATCGGGGCGGAGGGGTTCGCCCGGCTCGCGGTCAAGGCGATGCAGCCCAGGCCGAAGCCCCAGGTGTACGTCGACCACATCCACGCCCCGCTGGTGAGCGTGCAGGAGCAGGCCGGCGTCGTCGTCGCGCGGCTGCGGGAGCTGGGCGAGGCCAGCTTCCGCACGCTCGTCGAGGACACCGACGACACCCTGACCGTCGTGGCCCGGTTCCTGGCACTGCTGGAGCTGTACCGCGAGAAGGCGGTCGCGCTCGACCAGGAGACCGCGCTCGGCGAGCTGCTGGTGCGCTGGACCGGCGGGGACGACGGCGCCCGGCCGATGGTCACCGACGAGTTCGACCGGCCGCCGGAGCCGCCCGAGGAGCCCGGGAAGGAGAAGGAGCAGTGACCGAGAGCACCGGGAGCACCGTCGCCGCACTCGATCTCAAGGGCGCCCTGGAGGCCGTCCTGATGGTCGTCGACGAGCCCGCCACCGAGGAACACCTCGCGAAGATCGTGGAGCGCCCCCGGCGCCAGGTCGCCGACGCGCTGCGGGAACTGGCCGACGAATACACCGTGCAGGGCCGCGGCTTCGAGCTGCGGTTCGTCGCGGGCGGCTGGCGGTTCTACACGCGCGCGCAGTACGCGCCCGCCGTCGAGCGGTTCGTCCTGGACGGGCAGCAGGTCCGGCTCACCCAGGCCGCGCTGGAGACGCTCGCCGTGGTCGCCTACCGGCAGCCGGTCAGCCGCAGCCGGGTCTCCGCGGTGCGCGGAGTCAACTGCGACGGTGTGATGCGCACCCTGTTGCAGCGCGGTCTGGTCGAGGAGGCGGGCACGGAACCCGAAACAGGTGCGATCCTGTATGCGACGACGAACTACTTCCTGGAGCGGATGGGCCTGCGCGGTCTGGACGAGCTCCCGGAGCTCGCGCCCTTCCTCCCGGAGGCGGAGGCGATCGAGGCCGAGACCCAGGAAGCCGTGCCGTCGTTCGACCCGGACGCCCCGGACACGGACGACGGGCTCACGACGAAGACGACTGACACGACGACGACGGAACTTTGATGCGAAGCAGCGGCAGCGGTAGCGGTAGCGGCAAGAGCGGCGGGCGCGGTAACTACCGCGGGGCCGGTAACGGCAGGGACCAGAAGCGGGGCGGCCAGGGCGGACAGAGCGGCCAGGGCCGCCCCCGCAGGCCCCGTCCCGAGGAGCGCCGCTACGACGTCGGCCCCTCCGCCTCCCCGGACGGGCCGAAGTCCGGGCGCGGCGGCTCCGCGCGCGGCGGCGCCAAGGGCGGCCCCAGGAAGCCCCAGGCGCAGCGCGGGCGCACGGCCCCGGGCACCTCGCGCGAGTACGAGGCACGCGCCGAGGAGCGCAACCGCGAGCGGTACGCGGACAAGAAGGACATCAAGCTGCCCAAGACCTTCCCGGGCGCCGAGCAGGAGGGCGAGCGGCTGCAGAAGGTCCTCGCGCGCGCGGGCTACGGCTCCCGCCGGGCCTGCGAGGAGCTGATCGAGCAGGCGCGGGTCGAGGTCAACGGCGAGGTCGTGCTCGAACAGGGCAAGCGGGTCGACCCCGAGAAGGACGAGGTCAAGGTCGACGGCCTGACGGTCGCGACGCAGTCGTACCAGTTCTTCTCGCTGAACAAGCCCGCCGGTGTCGTCTCCACGATGGAGGACCCGGAGGGGCGGCAGTGCCTCGGGGACTACGTCACCAACCGCGAGACGCGGCTCTTCCACGTCGGCCGGCTCGACACCGAGACCGAGGGTGTCATCCTGCTCACCAACCACGGTGAGCTGGCGCACCGGCTGACCCACCCGAAGTACGGCGTGAAGAAGACCTATCTGGCCGCCATCGTGGGCCCGATCCCGCGCGACCTGGGCAAGAAGCTCAAGGACGGCATCCAGCTGGAGGACGGGTACGCGCGCGCGGACCACTTCCGGGTCGTCGAGCAGACCGGCAAGAACTACCTCGTCGAGGTCACCCTGCACGAGGGCCGCAAGCACATCGTGCGCCGCATGCTGGCCGAGGCGGGCTTCCCGGTCGAGAAGCTGGTGCGCACCTCCTTCGGGCCGATCACGCTGGGCGACCAGAAGTCGGGCTGGCTGCGACGGCTGTCCAACACGGAGGTCGGCATGCTGATGAACGAGGTCGACCTCTAGAGGCGCTCTGCACGGCCGTGTGGCGGCCGGTACCGGTTCTCCGGTATCCGGCCGCTTCCGTTTGTGCGGAAGGCGGTCAGAGCGGGGCTGAGGGGTTGTGGCCAGGCGGCTCATTCTTTATAGTCGTCATGACTATTAGTCATGGTGACCATAAAGGGCCGAGCGCAGGACCGCGATGAGGGGGCGATGAGCGTGCAGGGCTACGACAAGTACGCGCACGAACCCTTCGCCGTCACCGTCGACCTCGCCGTCCTCACCCTCCGCGAAGGCGCCCTGCACGTGCTGCTCGTCGAGCGCGGACAGGAGCCGTACGCCGGGACATGGGCGCTGCCCGGCGGCTTCGTGCTACCGGACGAGTCCGCCGAGACGGCCGCCCGGCGCGAACTGGCCGAGGAGACCGGCCTGGACGACGTCCGCGCCGCCTCCGGACTCCACCTGGAACAACTGCGCACCTACAGCGAGCCCGGCCGCGATCCCCGGATGAGGGTCGTGTCCGTCGCCTTCGCCGCGCTGCTGCCCGACGCCCCCGAACCGCGCGGCGGCGGCGACGCGGCCGAGGCCCGCTGGCTGCCGTACGACGACACCGGGCCGCTCGCCTTCGATCACGACCGGATCCTGGCCGACGCCCACGACCGGGTCGGCGCCAAGCTCGAGTACACCTGCCTCGCCACCTCCTTCTGCCCGCCCGAGTTCACCCTCGGCGAGCTCCAGCAGGTCTACGAGACGGTCTGGGGGACCGGGCTCGACCGTCCCAACTTCCGCCGCAAGGTGCTGGCCACACCCGGGTTCGTCGAACCCGTGCCCGGCGCCGCGCGACTGACCGGTGGCCGCGGCAAACCGGCCGCCCTCTACCGCGCGGGCACCGCCACCGCGCTCCACCCGCCCCTGCTGCGACCGCCCCGGGAAGGACGTTCCGCATGACCGCGACCACCGTGAGGAAGCGCGCCGCCACCGGCGCCCTGCTGGGCCTCGCCCTCGGGGACGCGCTCGGCTTCCCCACCGAGTTCAACGACGTCCCCTCGATCCTCGCCAAATGCGGACCCTGGCGGGAGATGGAACTGCCCGGGCGCCCCTTCGTCTCCGACGACACCCAGATGACCCTCGCCGTGGCCCGCGCCCTGCGCACCGCGATGGACCGGGGTCTGCTCGTCCCCACCCGGCTGGAGCGGCCCCTGCGCGAGGAGTTCGTGGACTGGTACCAGTCGCCCGAGAACAACCGCGCCCCCGGCCGGACCTGCCTCACCGCCTGTGAGCTGCTCAAGGACGAGCGGCGGCTGTGGCAGGACGCCAGCCTGATCGACTCCAAGGGCTGCGGCGCCAACATGCGCGTCGCCCCCGTCGGCCTGGTCCCCGGGCTCAGCGAGGAACAGCGCGCCGGGGCCGCCCAGTTCCAGTCGGCGCTCACCCACGGGCACCCCACCGCGCTCGCCGCGTCCGACCTCACCGCCCACGCCGTGCGCCTCCTCGCCCAAGGCGCCCCGCCCGCCGGCCTGGTCGGGCAGCTGCGCGCGTACGCCGTCGCGAACCGCACCCGCTACCACCACCGCTGGCTCGGCGACCTGTGGACCCGCAGCCAGGACCCGTCCGCCGAGCACTTCGTCGCGCGCGGCTGGGACGAGTGCCTGGGCGTCCTGGACCGTCTGGCCGAGGCCCTGCGCGACCCGGCCCCCGAGGCCGACCCGTGCCTGGCCACGGGGGCGGGCTGGATCGCCGAGGAGGCCCTGGCCACCGGGCTGCTGTGCTTCCTGCTCTTCCCCGACGAGCCGGTCACCGCGCTGCGGCGGGCCGCCTGCTCCTCCGGCGACTCCGACTCCATCGCCTGCCTGACGGGCGCCTTCGCCGGCGCGTACGCCGGTGCGGACGCCTGGCCCACGCCCTGGGCGGACCGGATCGAGTACCGGGGGGAGCTGGTGACGCTCGGCGCGCTGTGGGACCTGTGATCAGGTCAGCGTGATGGTGTCGCCCTGCACCGTGATCTGCTTCGCGGGCAGCGGCTTCGTCGCCGGACCGGAGGCCACCGAGCCGTCGGCGATGCGGAACTGGCTCTGATGACAGGGGCAGTTGATCGTGCCGTTCGCGACCGAGCCGACCGTGCAGCCCTGGTGGGTGCAGACCGCCGAGAAGGCCTTGAAGTCGCCCTTCGCGGGCTGGGTGACGACGACCTTCTCGGCCGAGAAGATCCTGCCGCCGCCTTCGGGGATGTCGGTGGTCTTCGCCAGCGCGCCGCCGGCCCGGGACTTCGTCGAGTCGGCCGCGTCCGACGACGTACCGTCGCCGCCGCAGCCCGTGGCGAGAGCGGCGGCCGCGCCGCCCGTCACGACGAGCACCGTGCGCCGGGTGGGGGAAGGGGGCATGTCGTCACTCCGGGGATGCGGAAGCACGTACAGGGGCAGCCAAGCGCCTACCGGCCCCGCACCGCAACCGGACGCGCCGCGTCTCAGCGTGCGGGCGCGCCGCACCCGGCCCGCCGCGCCCTGACTAGGCTGGACGCCTCACCAGCCGTACATCAGCAAGGAGCAGCGCCGTGGCGGTACGAGCGGTCCGGGGAGCCGTCCAACTGGAACGCGACGAGGCCGGGCACATGGACGAGCAGGTCGGGGCCCTGCTCACCGCCGTCCTGGAGCGGAACTCCCTCAGCACGGACGACCTGATCAGCATCTGGTTCACGGCCACGCCCGATCTGCACAGCGACTTCCCGGCCGCCGCCGCCCGCAAGCTGGGCATCGTCGACGTACCGCTGATCTGCGCCCAGGAACTGGCCGTCGAGGGCGCCATGCCGCGGGTCGTACGGCTGCTCGCGCACGTCGAGTCCGACCGGCCGCGCGCCGGGATCAGCCATGTCTACCTCGGCGCCGCCGCCGCCCTGCGCAAGGACATCGCCCAGTGAGGACCGCGCTCGTCATCGGAACCGGGCTGATCGGCACCTCCGCCGCCCTCGCCCTCGCCCAGCGGGGCGTCCTCGTGCACCTGGAGGACCACGACCCCGGACAGGCCCGTACCGCCGCCGCGCTCGGCGCCGGCACCGACGAGGCGCCCGAGGGGCCCGTCGACCTCGCCGTGGTCGCCGCACCGCCCGCCCATGTGGCCGCCGTGCTCGCCGACGCGATGCGCCGGGGCGTGGCCCGTGGCTACCTGGACGTGGCCAGCGTCAAGGGCGGCCCGCGCCGGGAGCTGGAGGCGCTCGGGCTGGACCTGTCGGCGTACATCGGCACCCACCCCATGTCCGGCCGCGAGAAGTCCGGCCCGCTCGCCGCCACCGGCGACCTCTTCGAGGGCCGGCCCTGGGTGCTGACCCCGACCCGGGACACCGACACCGAGGTCCTCAACCTCGCCCTGGAACTCGTCTCGCACTGCCGGGCTCTGCCCGTGGTGATGGACGCCGACGCGCACGACCGCGCCGTCGCCCTCGTCTCCCACATGCCCCACCTGGTCTCCAGCCTGGTCGCCGCCCGGCTGGAGAACGCCGAGGAGGCCGCCGTACGGCTGTGCGGACAGGGCATCCGGGACGTCACCCGGATCGCCGCCTCCGACCCCCGGATGTGGATCGACATCCTCTCCGCGAACCCGGGGCCGGTCGCCGACCTGCTCACCGACGTCTCGGCCGACCTGGAGGAGACCGTGCGGGCCCTGCGCGCGCTGCAGTCCTCCGACGAGGCCAAGCGCCGCGACGGCGTCGACGGCATCGAGGACGTCCTGCGCCGCGGCAACGCCGGGCAGGTCCGCGTCCCCGGCAAGCACGGCGCGGCCCCGCGCGCGTACGAGGTCGTCGCGGTGTTCATCGACGACCAGCCGGGACAGCTGGCCCGGATCTTCGCGGACGCCGGGCGGGCGGGCGTCAACATCGAGGACGTACGGATCGAACACGCGACCGGTCAGCAGGCGGGTCTGGTGCAGCTCATGGTCGAGCCGAAGTCGGCGGCCGTCCTCTCGGCGGCGCTGACGGAGCGGGGCTGGGCGATCCGGCAGTAGGCGGTGCGGACCGGGGACCGGCCCCGTTCCGGCCCCGTACCGGCCCGGCACCGGCCTCGGCCAGAAGGGTGAGCCGTGCCCGGTAACCTTGTGCGGGGCACAGTCGCGCCCCGCACACCCACCGCCTCGCACCAGGAAGGTGTCCCCCCGTGGAAAACGGCGCCGCCCAGCCCGTGATTGTCGCCATCGACGGTCCCTCCGGCACGGGCAAGTCGAGCACGTCCAAGGCCGTGGCCGCCCAGCTCGGGCTGAGCTACCTGGACACCGGCGCCCAGTACCGGGCGATCACCTGGTGGATGGTGACCAACGGGATCGACATCGAGGACCCCACGGCCATCGCCGCCGTCGCGGGCAAGGCGGAGATCGTCTCCGGCACCGATCCGGCCGACCCGACGATCACCGTCGACGGTGTGGACGTCGCGGGGCCGATCCGCACCCAGGAGGTCACCTCCCGGGTCAGCGCGGTCAGCGCGGTGCCCGAGGTGCGGGCCCGGATCACCGAGCTCCAGCGGTCGCTGGCCGCCGGCGCCGAGCACGGGATCGTCGTCGAGGGGCGGGACATCGGGACGACCGTGCTGCCCGACGCCGACCTGAAGATCTTCCTCACCGCCTCGGCGGAGGCACGGGCCGCCCGCCGCAGCGGGGAGCTCAAGGGCGTCGACGTGGCCAGCACCCGCGAGGCGCTGATCAGGCGGGACGCGGCCGACTCCTCCCGCAAGACCTCCCCGCTCGCCAAGGCGGACGACGCCGTCGAGGTGGACACCACCGAGCTGACCCTCGCCCAGGTCATCGAGTGCGTCGTCACCCTCGTCGAGGAGAAGCGGGCCGGAAAGTGAGCGAGCCGAGCCAGCTGCCCTCGGAGCGGGGCGCCGAGATCGGACGGCGCATCGGCGTCGGCCTGATGTACGGCCTGTGGCGGCCGCGGGTGCTGGGTGCCTGGAAGGTGCCCGCCAGCGGTCCGGTGATCTTCGCGCCCAACCACTCCCACAACCTCGACGGCCCGATGGTCATCGGGGTGGCGCCCCGGGCGTCGCACTTCCTGGTGAAGAAGGAGGCGTTCGTCGGCCCGGTCGGCACCTTCATGGTCCGCACCGGCCAGATCGCGGTCGACCGCGCGAGCACCGACCGTACGGCGATCGCCCGCGCCCTCGGCGTCCTGGAGAACGGCGGGGTCCTCGGTATCTTCCCCGAGGGCACCCGGGGCGAGGGCGACTTCGCCTCCCTGCGCGCGGGGCTCGCCTACTTCGCCGTGCGCAGCGGGGCGCCGATCGTGCCCGTCGCCGTGCTGGGAAGTGCCGAGCGGCGCGGACGGTTGATCAAGGGGCTGCCCCCGCTGCGCTCCCGTGTCGACGTGGTCTTCGGCGACCCCTTCGAGGCGGGCGACGGCAGCGGACGGCGTACGCGCAAGGCGCTGGACGAGGCGACCGAGCGCATCCAGAAGAACCTGGCCGCGCACCTGGACCACGCACGGCGGCTCACCGGCCGTCCGCCCACGGGCGCATAAAACGCAGGGCGCCCGAGCGGGTGCCGGGCGACACTGAGTAGTGGATCAACCCGGAACAAACGGGGTGATCCACCGACCACCACGACGGAACGACGAGGTACGCACTTCATGAACGACCACATCCAGCCCGGCGGCCCCGAAGGCGTCGAGCACGATCACGGGGCGCTCGGCGACGCCGAGTACGCGGAGTTCATGGAGCTCGCCGCGGAGGAGGGCTTCGACCTCGAGGACGTCGAGGGCGCCATCGAGGAGGCCGGACACGGACCGCTCCCGGTGCTCGCGGTCGTCGGCCGGCCGAACGTGGGCAAGTCGACCCTCGTCAACCGGATCATCGGGCGCCGTGAGGCCGTCGTCGAGGACAAGCCCGGCGTCACCCGCGACCGCGTGACCTACGAGGCCGAGTGGGCCGGCCGCCGGTTCAAGGTCGTCGACACCGGCGGCTGGGAGCAGGACGTCCTCGGCATCGACGCCTCCGTGGCCGCCCAGGCCGAGTACGCGATCGAGGCCGCCGACGCGGTCGTCTTCGTGGTGGACGCCAAGGTCGGCGCCACCGACACCGACGAGGCCGTCGTACGGCTGCTGCGCAAGGCCGGCAAGCCGGTCGTGCTGTGCGCCAACAAGGTCGACGGACCGAGCGGTGAGGCCGATGCCGCCTACCTGTGGTCCCTCGGGCTCGGCGAGCCGCACCCCGTCTCCGCGCTGCACGGCCGCGGCACCGGCGACATGCTGGACGCCGTCCTGGACGTGCTGCCGGACGCCCCCGAGCAGAGCTTCGGCGGCGCCGGGATCGGCGGCCCCCGCCGGATCGCCCTCATCGGCCGCCCCAACGTCGGCAAGTCCTCCCTGCTCAACAAGGTGGCGGGCGAGGAGCGCGTCGTCGTCAACGAACTGGCCGGCACCACCCGTGACCCGGTCGACGAGCTGATCGAGCTCGGCGGCGTGACGTGGAAGTTCGTCGACACCGCCGGTATCCGCAAGCGGGTCCACCTCCAGCAGGGCGCCGACTACTACGCCTCGCTGCGCACCGCCGCCGCGGTCGAGAAGGCGGAGGTGGCGGTCATCCTGATCGACGCCGCCGAGTCCATCTCGGTCCAGGACCAGCGGATCGTGACGATGGCCGTCGAGGCCGGCCGCGCGATGGTCATCGCCTACAACAAGTGGGACACCCTCGACGAGGAGCGCCGCTACTACCTGGAGCGGGAGATCGAGACCGAGTTCGGCCAGGTCGCCTGGGCGCCCCGGGTCAATGTCTCGGCGCGCACCGGACGGCACATGGAGAAGCTGGTCCCGGCGATCGAGACCGCCCTGGCCGGCTGGGAGACCCGGGTTCCCACGGGCCGCCTCAACGCCTTCCTCGGCGAGCTGGTCGCCGCCCACCCCCACCCGATCCGGGGCGGCAAGCAGCCGCGCATCCTCTTCGGCACCCAGGCGGGCACCAAGCCGCCGCGGTTCGTCCTCTTCGCCTCCGGCTTCATCGAGGCGGGCTACCGCCGCTTCATCGAGCGCCGGCTGCGCGAGGAGTTCGGGTTCGAGGGCACCCCGATCCACATCTCGGTGCGGGTGCGCGAAAAGCGCGGCAAGAAGAAGTAGACAGCGGCGAGGGGGGGCCGTGACACGGTCACGGACCCCCCTCGCTCAGAAACCCCGCCTGGACATCGGCGGCAGCGACACCGGCACGGGCACCATCGCCGTCTGCTGCCGCTCGGGCTGCTGGCCGATCTGCCCGACCCGCTGCCACTGCGACTGCTGCCGGGCGCTCTGCGCGCCCGCGCTGTAGGCGCTGTAGCTGTGGCTGAACGAGCCGGGCCGGTACGCCGTCGGCGCCTGGGTGCCGTGCGGGATGTTCCCGAAGGCGGTGAACCTTAGATCGTCCTCGCCGCTGCGGTCACCCGGCAGCGAGCGGAACGTCTTGACGTACTCGGCGTAGAGCGCGTCGTAGATCGGCGTGGCCGACGGGCCGCCCTGGGCGTCCTGGGCCGGTCGCGCGGAGGGGACCGAGGGATACACGGGGCGGCGGGGAACCTCGTAGCTGTGCACGTAAGGGAGAACGACCCGTGCCGCAAAGAGATGCGGTAGGGGTCAGGGGCGCGGTGGTGTACCCCTACGCGGCTTTGCCGCGTAGGCGCGACACGCCACGACTCACCCGCGGCCGCCGTACCACCACCCGCACTTCCGTCCCGGTGGGCGCTCAGGTCCCGGCGAGCGGCATCGCCGCCCCGACCAGCTTCCCGTTCGCCGCCGCCTTGTCCAGCGCGTCCCGGAGCAGGTCCTCCCGGGGCTGCCGTCCGATCGACCCCACCGGTGCCGCGAACATCAGCACCTGCTGGTGCTTGTTGGCGGCGGCCCGCCAGCCCTCCGTCACCTGGAGCGGCTGGTGCGCCTGCCACCAGGCGACCGGCTGCCCGCCGTTCGCCGAGGGCTGGAGCACGGCGTGCAGCTGCCCCATCGCCAGCAGCACCGACCAGCCGTGCTGCACCGGCGGCACCTCGGACAGCTCGGACAGCGGCATGAAGCCCTGCTCGATCAGGAGCGGCAGGAAGTCGTCGCCGGCGCCGGTGGTGCCCGGGCGCACGATGGGCGCGGTGGGCTCGACGACCAGCGCGGGGTGCAGTTCGCCGGCGAGCAGGACGAGCCCGCTGGTCACCCCGAGCACGGCCTGCTCGGGGACGACCTTCTGCGGGTCCAGGTCGACGCTGTCGCCGTTGATGGAGCGGACGGCGCCCTGGAGCTGCTCCTCGGTGACCTGGACGACCTGCGAGGGCAGACAGGTCGCGTGGGCGAAGGCGAGGACGGCGGTCTCGTCGCCGATGAACAGGACGGTGCTGGTGCGCTCGTGCGCGGAGTCGCCCGGGGTGCGGCAGGAGGTGCAGTCGTAACTGCCCGGGGCGTTGTCTCCGGCGAGCAGCCGGTCGGCTTCTTCGTCGCCGATCTCGGCGCGTACCTCGTCGCTGACGTCGAGCATGCGCGGCACGGGTGACTCCCTCGGAAGGCGGTGCGTCGGTGGGCCGGGTGGGTTCCCGGCTCATGAGATGACAACGGGGGAGCTGTGGTGGGGGTCACGCTGACCGACTGAGTCGTTCAGATCGCCGAACACGGATGGTCACGTTCCGTGGGGAATCCGACACTCCTTGTCAAGTAACGGGAAGGTTACGGGGGTTGGTTCCGTGAACTGACTCACAGCATGCGTCGACAGCTGTCCGGCAAGACCTGACATAAGGGGATTCAGTGGGTGGCCGAAATTCGCTGCTACTTACGGTAACCCGCAACTGGCCTGCGGGAACAGGGATGTGGTTGATAACGGCTCGTCAGGCTCCCTAGATTGCTCCGCCGTGTGCAGCGAGCACCGCTCGGGTACGTCCACCGGCCGCGCAGAGCAGGACCAGGCGCAGCGACACCGCCGGTGGACGGGGCGGAGCGCGACTCCCGCGTCGACACGTGGGAAGCGCCCCGCCCGGGGGAGACCCGGGTTTGCAGAGAGGGAACTTCATGTCCGAGTGTGCCGATCACTACACCCGCAAGACGCGCAAGACGGCGGTCCTCGCCGGGGCGGCACTGCTCGCCCCCCTGGGACTGCTGGCCGCGACCGGCAACGCCGCGGCGGCCGACAGCGGGGTGTGGGACCGCATCGCCCAGTGCGAGAGCGGCGGCAACTGGCACATCAACACCGGCAACGGCTACTACGGCGGACTCCAGTTCTCCGCCTCCACCTGGCGCGCCTACGGCGGCTCGGCCTACGCGGCCACCGCCGACGGGGCCGGCCGGGAGCAGCAGATCGCCGTCGCCACCAAGGTCCAGAAGTCCCAGGGCTGGGGTGCCTGGCCGGTCTGCTCGGCCCGCGCCGGAGCCACCGGCAGCGCCCCGTCGACCTCCGGCTCCTCCACCAAGTCGAGCTCCACCAAGTCCCACTCCACCGAGTCGGGGGCGAGCAAGTCGGGTTCGGGCAAGTCGAGTTCGAGCAAGTCGGGTTCGGGCAAGTCGGGTTCGGACAGGTCCGGCACGAAGTCCGGTTCGCCGCACGCCGGTTCGTCCCAGACGCCCGAGCGCACCACGACCGGCACCTCGCGCGGCAGCGGCCGCGGCGACTACACCGTTCGCGTCGGTGACACCCTCAGCACCATCGCCGCCGCGCACAACACCACCTGGCAGCGGCTCTACGCCGCCAACAGGACGGTCATAGGCAACGACCCGGACCTGATCCTGCCGGGCCAGCGCCTGGCGTACTGAGCCGCGCGGGGCCTCGCGTTCACCGGGTGCGCGTGCGCGGGCAAGGCGCGGCACAGGGCCACCGCCCCCTGCGGGTGGAGGGCGGGATCGGCTCCGGTCAGCTCCAGGTTCTCCCGGGCCGTCGGCGAGGCGAACACCGTCCGCCGCCCGCCCCGCCCGCCAGCGGTGCGATCCCGGCCGCGCCCGCAGCACCGTCGTACGGCCGGAGCCGTCGCGGCCCAGCGGGACGGTGAGGCCTGGGTCGGGGCCGCGGGGGTGACGCCGTGCAGGGCCTCCAGCGGGCCGTACCGCGGGCGCGTGCCGCAGCGAGATCACCAACGTCCGCGAGTCGGGCGACGAGATCGAGGTCGTGCTCTACGACGAGCAGGGCGGCGTCCTCGGCCGTCAGGGCGCGCAAGATCGTGGTCGGACGCTCACCTCGGCCGTGTCAGGGCCGGCGTCCGGCTCGTCCGGCAGCAGCGCGCGGGCCTCCCGCGTACGCCCGGGCCGGCTCGACCCGGCGCAGGGTGCCGGTGGGCAGCCCGGCGGCGAGGTGGCCGATGAGGGCGGGGGCTTCGGACGGGTGCGGTGCGATTCGGTCGGCGGGGTGCCGTGCGAGTCGGCTTCGTACCGGGTCGGCGTGGACCCGCGCGCGTGCCGGTCGGAGGGCGGTGCTGACACCGCCGGGCAGCGCAGCGCCTCGTACGGCCCCTGTGGGAAACGTCCCGTCCGGGCCCCCAGGACGCCCGGCGCCCGCGGCCGGCCCCACCCCGGCAGGGCCGCCGCCGTGAACCGATGGCGCCGAGGCGACGGCTCGCCCCCCCCGCCGCCGCAGGCCCGGCGGACCTGCCTGTCGGTCCTCCCGTGCCCCCCGCCCGCCGCTGCGGAGGTTGTGTGGCGAGGTGGTGCATTTCCTACGAGGTGTCAGCTGGCGCGAACCCGTGCGAAAAGGCCGGGGAAAGGGGCTCGGGGGAGGTTTCTCCGGGAACATTCCGCCGGTTTTTCGGAGGGGCGGCGACGACGTGCGGGAATTTCGTTCGAATGCGTACGGAAGGCCCGTGGGAGCGCTCGCACGGGTGACCGAGTTCGTCCGGAACAGCCGTCGTGATCCTGTGACAGAAGCGTGACCGGAGTGATCCACGGCCCCGTACCGGGGTTTCCCCGGGGGCCCCGCGCCGCCTAGCGTGGGCCGTATGGCAGCGAACGAGCCCCAGGACAATCCGGACGGATACGTCGGCCTCGACGCCGCTCACGCCGAGCGGCTGGCCCGGGAGCGGGGGTGGTCGACCGTCCGCGCGCTGGCGCCCGGGGCGATCATCACCATGGAGTACCAATTCGGGCGGCTGAACTTCGAGGTGCGCGACGGGCGGGTGGCGCGGGCCTGGAAGGGCTGAGCGCCCGCGGCAGGCGCGGCGCGCGACACGGCGAAGGCCCCGGTTCCCGTCAGGAGGGGAGCCGGGGCCTTCGTTCGCGGGACCGGTTGTGCGTACCGGTGGTCCCGCTGCTCGGGGGGATCGGCCGCCGGTCAGCCGCCGGTCAGCGGCCGGGCCGCGGAGGCGGTCGCCCCGCGCGGCAGACGCTCGGTGTGCGGGGGTCTTCGGCTGCCGGCGGGCGTGACCGGGGTGCGCTCCGAGCGGGGCGTGTGCGGTCCCGGGGGCAGGTAGACCGGCGCCCGGGACGGACGGGCGGCCGCGACCGTCTCGCGGGCCGCCGCGGTCTCCTCCTGGGCCGTGGGCCGCGGCGTGAACGGCACGGGTACGGCGACGGGCGCGGCCGGCGCGGGGAGGGTGCCGGCGCGGCGCTCGCGCCAGCGGTCGCGCAGGTCGAGGATCGCGACCTCGGCGCGGGCGATCAGCGGCTCGCACCAGGGCAGGGCCAGCAGGATCAGCAGCCCTGCGGCCCAGCCGAGCACGACGTCGCTCAGCCAGTGCGTACCGAGGTAGACGGTGGTCAGTCCGACGCCCAGCGAGACCACGGCGGAGACCGCGGACAGCCAGCGGCGGGCTCGTGGAGTGGAGGCCAGATAGGCCAGGATTCCCCAGGTCACGACCGCGTTGGCGGTGTGCCCGCTGGGAAATATGTCGCCGCCCAGACCCATCTCGTTGGAGCCGATGGTGGTCGCGTAGTGCGGTCCGAGCCGGCCCATGCCGAGCTTGGCGGCGCCGACGGTGATGTTCAGCAGCAGCAGCGAGGCGCCCAGTGTGAGCAGCGGGCGCAGGGTGTGCTGCCGCCAGGATCTCCAGCCGAGCCAGGCCGCGACCATGACGGCGGTCGGGCCGCGCTGGCCGAGGACGACGTAGTAGTCCAGGAACGCGTGGATCTCGGGCCACTGCTGGTACGGCCGGAAGAACATGACCTGCCAGTCGAGGCGGACCAGCCACGAGGTGATCACCACGAGCCACACGATCGCCAGGTAGAAGGCCAGGGTCGCGGCGAACAGCGCGATCCGGTGCCTGCTCATCCTCGGCACGTCGATGTGGGCCGGTCGTTCCGGCTCACGGTCGAGCCTGGCGAACACCCGGTCCAGACGGGTGAGGTTTCGTTCGGTACGCACCTAAACGACGTTACAGCGAGTGAGCTCGGCACTCTGCCGAATCCCCTGGTTTGTGATGACCATGTGATGTGGGATTGCTCTCAGGAGGGACGTAATTCCTGCGGATTCGCTAATCGTCGAACGCCGGTTCCTTCAATTCCTTTGATCATTGTGGGAGGCAGTTTTAAGGAACTTATGAATGAGTTCACCGGAAAATCACGGAGGGCCGGAGCCGTTCAGCCACCACGCCCCGTACACGGCCGACGCCACCGCGACACCGCCCACGACCAGCGCCGCCCTCGGGGTGCGTGAGCGGGCCAGTGCGAGGGCGAGGGGAAACAGCAGCGGGAAGGCCGGCAGCAGCAGGCGCGGCTTCGAGCCGAAGTAGCTCGACGCGCACAGGGCGAGCGCGAGGACCGCACCGCCGTAGACCAGCAGCGCGAGCGGCTGGCGCTGCCGTACGCAGACCACGTACAGCCGGATCAGCGCGGCCACGCCGACGACCAGGCCCAGACCGGCGAGGGCGGACGGGAACGATGTGAACTTGCCGGCGACGAAACGGGCGAAGGCGTAACCGCCGTCGAAGCCGTTGCGCCAGCCCGCCTGGACGTCGAGATAGCCGAGCGGGCCGTGGCCGGTGCGGTGGCCGACCCACAGCACATAGCCCGCGGTGCCCAGCGGCGCGAGGAGCATGCCGAGGGCGCGTACGGCGGGTCGGGCGCCCTCCGGTGCCGGTGCGCGCCGGAGAGGGGCGTCTGCGGGCGTACCGGGGGCGTGATCCGTCCGGTGCGCGCCGGCCTCGGGCGCCGTGCTGCCGCTCCGCCCGAACGGGGACCCCGGGGACGTGCCGCGCTTCCGTCGGAAGGACACCAGGCCGGCCGCCCAGACCGCCGCGACCACCGCGAGCCCCACCGGGCGGGTCAGACCCGACAGCGACGCGAGCACCCCCGCGGTCACCCACCGGCCGGTCAGCACCGCGTAGAGCGACCAGGCGGCGAGCGCGGTGAACAGCGACTCGCTGTACGCCATCGACTGCACGACCCCGACCGGCAGCAGCGCCCAGACGAGCACCGCGCACACGCCCGCCCGACGGCCGTGCACCAGGTCGGCGACCGCGAAGATCCCCCAGGCCGCGGCGAGCGAGGCGAGCAGCGCGACCGTGAACCCGGCGTCGGCGTAGGACAGCGGGCTCACCGCGTGCAGCAGCCTCTCCAGCCACGGCAGCAACGGGAAGAAGGCGAGGTTGGAGTGGACGTCCCCGTTGGGCAGCCGGACCTCGTAGCCGTACCCCAGCTCGGCCACCCTCGTGTACCAGAGGGCGTCCCAGCGGGCCGTCAGCAGGGTGTGCGCGCTCTTGCCGCGGGCGGCGCTCCACAGGGCCAGGACGAGCAGCCCCAGGCCCCTCACGGCCACATAACCCAGCAGGGCGGGGGCCGCCCGGCGCAGGGCCGTACCGCCGCCCGGCGCCACGCGCGTTCCAAGATCCGTCACGGCCCCGATTATCGACCGGGCGGTACGGCGACCGGGAAAACGGCTGTTCGGGAAGTGGCGTACACCACAGGGTTCGGCGTGGCCTGTGAGAGTTCCACCACGTGGCCCCGGCGCGAACTCGCGTACGCTGCGAGTCACTCGTGTTCGTTTGCGCGGGCCGGAGACCACCGCTCCTCTCCGGCCGAGTCGCGGGAAGTCCCCGTCCCGCGAGCCCGCCGGACCGAGGGGATCACCTGGGAGGTACGTACATGTCCGGGACGACCACGGCCGCCGTCGGGCTGCGCCGTCGGGCGGCCGGGGCCGGTGCCAACCGCTGGGTCGTGCTCGTGGTGCTCTGCGTCAGCCTGCTCCTGGTCGCCGTCGACGCGACCGTGCTGCATGTCGCGGTGCCCGCGGTCACAGAGGACCTCAGGCCCGGCGCGATCGAGCTGCTCTGGATCGTCGACACCTATCCACTGGTCTGCGCCTCGTTGCTGATCCTGTTCGGCACGCTCGGCGACAAGGTCGGCCGCCGCCGGATCCTGCTGCTCGGGTACGCCCTGTTCGGCGTCGCCTCCGCACTGGCGGCCTTCGCCGCGAGCGCCGAGGTGCTGATCCTGGCGCGGGCCCTGCTCGGCGTCGGCGGCGCGATGATCATGCCGGCCACGCTGTCGATCCTGCGGCAGGTTTTCCCCGACCGCCGGGAACGGGCGCTCGCCATCGGCATCTGGAGCGCGGTGGCCGCGGTCGGCGCGGCCGTCGGACCGCTGCTCGGCGGCTTCCTGCTGGAGCACTTCTGGTGGGGCTCGGTCTTCCTCGTCAACATCCCGCTGATGCTGGTCAGCCTTCCGGTGGGGCGGCTGCTGCTGCCGGAGTCGCGGGGCACCGGCGAGGGGCCCTGGGACGTGGTCGGCGCGCTGATGGCGGCGGCCGGGCTGTTCGCCCTGGTCCTCGGCGTCAAGCGGCTGGGCAACGCGGAGTTCGACCCGTTCACCGTGGTGCCGCTGCTGGCGGGCGCGGTGCTGATGGTCCTGTTCGTACGGCGTCAGCGGCGGCGGGAGCATCCGCTGGTGGACCTGCGGATGTTCTCCCGGCCGGCGTTCAGCACCTCCGTCGGGTGCATCGTGCTGGCCATGCTGGCGCTGGTGGGTCTGGAGCTGATCGCCGCCCAGTACCTGCAGCTGGTGCTCGGTCTCTCCCCGCTGGAGACGGGGCTGCGGCTGCTGCCGCTGACCTTCGCCGCGATGGCGGCGGGGCTGGCCGGGGCGCGGCTGCTGCGCGGGTTCGGGCCCCGGCGGATGGTGTGCGCGGGGTTCCTGCTGACCGCGTTCGCCGTGCTGCTGCTCACCGCGATGGGCACGGCGGACAACACGGGGCTGCTGCTGGCGGGGTTCGTGCTGCTCGGGTTCGGACTGGAGACGACGCTGTTCGCGGCGTACGAGTCGATGCTGAGCGAGGCCCCGCCGGAACGGGCGGGTGGCGCGGCGGCGATCGGCGAGACCTCCTACCAGCTCGGGGCGGGCATCGGGATCGCGCTGCTGGGCAGCGTGATGAACGCGGCGTACGCGCCGGGGCTGTCCTCCGTGCCCGGGGTGCCGGCGTCCGCGTCGGCGGCCGCGGGGCATTCGCTGGGCGAGGCCTACGAGGTGGCCGGGCAGCTCGGCGGGCCGGCCGGGACGGCGCTGCGGCGGGTCGCCAAGGAGAGCTTCGTGCACGGTCTGCATGTCACGCTGCTGGTCAGCGCCGGGTTGCTGCTGCTGGGCGCGGTGATGGCGCTGAGGCTGCCCCGGGTGATGCAGTGCGAGGCGGCCACGGTGGAGCTGCCGGCTCCCCGGGAGGTCTCTCCCGCCCCCGCGGCACCCGTGACGGTGCGTCGCGAGGGTGATCTCTCCCGTGGGGGCGCGTCGCCGTCGCCGTCCTCCTCCGGTGCCTTGAGTGGTACCTTCGGACCGACATCGTAACTAGCGCTGCTAGTTTTAGGCTCGCTCCGGAGGATCTCGTCATGGCCGCGTCCTCGAAGTTGCCCCCCTTCGACCCCGCCGATCCGCTCGGGATCGACGATCTGCTCGAGCCGGAGGACCTGGCGATCCGCGACACCGTGCGGAGCTGGGCGGCGGACCGGGTGGAGCCCTTCGTCGCCGAGTGGTACGAGAGCGGGGAGCTGCCGGTGATCCGGGAGCTCGCCCGGGAGCTCGGAGCGATCGGGGCGCTCGGGATGTCGCTCGACGGCTACGGGTGCGCCGGGGCGAGCGCCGTGCAGTACGGGCTCGCCTGTCTGGAGCTGGAGGCCGCCGACTCGGGAATCCGGTCCCTGGTCTCCGTGCAGGGCTCCCTCGCCATGTACGCGATCCACCGGTTCGGCTCCGAGGAGCAGAAGCGGGCGTGGCTGCCCCGGATGGCCTCCGGCGAGGTCATCGGCTGCTTCGGGCTCACCGAGCCCGACCACGGGTCCGATCCGGCCGGCATGCGGACGTACGCCAAGCGCGACGGCTCGGACTGGGTGCTGAGCGGGCGCAAGATGTGGATCACCAACGGCTCGGTGGCCGGGGTCGCCGTCGTCTGGGCCCGGACCGACGGAGGCGTCCGCGGATTCGTCGTGCCCACCGACAGCCCCGGCTTCTCCGCTCCCGAGATCAAGCACAAGTGGTCGCTGCGTGCCAGCGTGACCAGTGAGCTGGTGCTGGACGAGGTGCGGCTGCCCGAGGACGCCGTGCTGCCGGAGGCCGTCGGACTGCGGGGGCCGCTCAGCTGTCTGTCGCACGCCCGCTACGGGATCGTCTGGGGTGCGATGGGTGCGGCCCGCACCTGTTTCGAGGCCGCCGTCGGCTACGCCCGCACCCGCGAGCAGTTCGGGCGGCCCATCGGAGGGTTCCAGCTGACCCAGGCCAAGCTCGCCGACATGGCGGTCGAGCTGCACAAGGGGATTCTGCTCGCCCACCATCTGGGGCGGCGCATGGACGCCGGCCGCCTGCGTCCCGAGCAGGTCAGCTTCGGCAAGCTCAACAACGTGCGGGAGGCCATCGAGATCTGCCGCACCGCGCGGACGATCCTCGGGGCCAACGGGATCTCGCTGGAGTATCCCGTCATGCGGCACGCGACGAATCTGGAGTCGGTGCTCACCTACGAGGGCACCGTCGAGATGCACCAGCTCGTGCTGGGCAAGGCGCTCACCGGACTCGACGCCTTCCGCTGACCGGGCCCGGGGGCCGGGGCAGGGCCGGCGAGCGGCCCTGCCTCAGCTCTGGTTGAAGAAACCGTCCGTGCGGTGCCCGGCCGGGTCGCCGTTCACGATCTCCGTGTTGGACGGGGTCAGCAGGAACACCCGGGTCGAGACCCGCTCGATCGAACCGCGCAGTCCGAAGATCAGCCCGGCCGCGAAGTCGACGACGCGCTTGGCGTCCCCGGCCTCCATGGCCGTGAGGTTCACGATGACCGGCACGCCCTCGCGGAACAGCTCACCGATCAGCCGCGCGTCCCGGAAGCTGTCCGGGGTGACCGTGCCGATCCGACGGCCCTTCTCCTCGGCCGTGTCCGAGGCGACCTTGACGCGCGGGTCGGTGACCCAGGCGTCTTGCGAGTCGGTCCCCTCGGAGTAGTCGTCGTCGTAGTAACGCTCGTCATCGTTGTCGTCGACGAGGCCAAGCCAGGCACTCGCCTTGCGCACCGATCCCATGGACGCCTCCTCTCACAGCGGTCTTTCTTCCTTTCCGCAACCCATGGTCGTTCATGATGCGGATGTCGCGCCAAGTGGATAGACGCCGCGCGGGGGGTTTGTGACGGTACTGGTGCACAGAGAATCCGTCGAGAGCCCGCCTCTCCCAAGGGTCCTGCTGTGTACGGCTGCTGACTGAGAGTGAAATATGACTGTTCGCGGCGTACGGGTGATACATGGTGCGTACGGGTGAACAGGGTGGAGCGTTCAAAGGTGATTATCGGCCGATAGCATGCGGCAGCTCAATGTCCTGAGAGCGGGGGTTCTCCATGTTCGGAATCGTCAGACCGTGCGGTCACCGGCTCGGCGAGCGGCTCAAGAGCCAGTGGATGGCGCACCTGTGCGGACTGTGTCTCGCGCTGCGCGGCGACCACGGACAGTTCGCACGGGTCGTCACCAACTACGACGGGCTGCTCATCTCGGTCCTGACGGAGGCTCAGACCGCGTCCGCGGGAGCAGGGCGGCGCACGGCGGGGCCGTGCCCGTTGCGCGGGATGCGCACCGCCTCCGTCGCCCACGGCGAGGGGGCACGGCTCGCGGCGGCCGTCTCGCTGGTACTGGCCTCGGCCAAGGTGCGCGACCATGTCGCCGACGGGGACGGGCTGCTGGCCCGGCGTCCGGTCGCGGCCGCCGCCCGCCGGGTGGCCGGGAGCTGGGGGCGGGCCGGGGAGCGCGGCGGGGCCGCCGTCGGCTTCGACACGGCGGTCCTGGTGGACGCGGTGGACCGCCAGGTCGGGCTGGAGAGGCTGGCCGGACCCGGCACCTCGCTGCTGACCGTCACCGAGCCGACCGAGACCGCCACCGCCGCCGCCTTCGCGCACACCGCGGTCCTCGCGGGCCGCCCGGGCAACGCCGTCCCGCTGGCCGAGGCCGGCCGGCTCTTCGGGCGGCTCGCGCATCTCCTGGACGCCGTCGAGGACCAGGCCGCCGATGCCGAGACGGGCGCCTGGAACCCGCTCACGGCCACCGGGACCCCGCTCACCGAGGCCCGGCGGCTCGCGGACGACGCCCTGCACGGGATACGGCTCGCGCTGAAGGACGTCGAGTTCGTGGAGGGGCGGCTGGCGCATCTGCTGCTCGCGCACGAGCTGGAGCGGTCGGTGGACCGGGCGTTCGGGACGGCGTCGTGCGGGCACACGCACCCGGGGGCCGCGCAGCCTGGCCGGGCCGCGTTCGGGCCCCCGCCGCAGATGCCCGCGCCGCCCAAGCAGCCGCGGGGGCTGCTCGCCGGGTGCGCCGTCGCGCTCGGGCTGTTCTGCACCTGCCAGGTGTGCTGTGCCGACGAGTTCGAGGGCCCCTGGTCGCGGAAGAAGCGCGACGGCTGCTGCTCCACCTGTGACTGCGGGAACTGCGACTGCGGGTGCGGTGACGGCTGCACCTGCGACTGCTGCGACGGATGCGACTGCTGCGGCTGCGACTGTTCCTGCTGACGCACCGTCACCCGCCGTGCACCCGGGGCTTGTTCGAGAGCGCCGATGAGCGTCGAGCGTCCGCGGGACGTATCTCCTGTCGAGACACGGAAGCTCGAAAGGATCACGGATCATGCCCGGGCGCTCAGAGAAAACCGTGCCGCTTGCCGTGAAGATCGTGGTGAGCGGGGGGCTCGGGGTCGGTAAGACGACCTTCATCGGGGCCGTTTCCGAGATAGAGCCCCTCGACACCGAGGCGGCGATCACCCAGGTGTCGGTGGGAGTCGACTCCCTGGAAGGGGTGGAGGCCAAGACCAGGACCACCGTCGCGCTCGACTTCGGGCGCATCACCCTCGACAAGGCCATCGCGCTGTACCTGTTCGGGACGCCCGGGCAGGCACGGTTCTCGTTCCTGTGGGACGACCTGGTGGAGGGCGCGCTCGGAACGGTCGTCCTGGCGGACACCCGGCGGATCGAGGAGTGCTTCCCCGCCGTGGACTACTTCGAGGCGCACGGGGCGCCGTTCGTGCTGGCCGTGAATCGATTCGACGGGGCCGAGCCGTACACGTTGGAGGAGGTCCGCGGCGCGTTGGGGCTGGCTCCCGAGGTGCCGGTGCTGGAGTGCGACGCGCGGAAGCGGGGGTCGGTGCGGGATGTGCTGGGGGTGTTGATGGATCGGGTCATCGGGGTGCGGGCCTCTTCGGGGGCGCGGGCCGTGGGGGCGCGCTGAAGGCGGGGCGCGCGGAAGGGGGCGCGCCGACTCGCCGTACGGCGAGGGCAGGACGAGGGGAGGGGTGTGCGTGTGAAGGCGAAGGGGGAGAACGCGCAAGTCCCCGGCGGCCGACGGGCCCGGGGCGCGCAGGGGGTCAGCTCAACAGGAAGACGACCACACTCGACCGAAGTCGATGTGGGAGCGGGTGACCAGCCACTGCTGCGGATGCATGGGCCAAGTGGAACAGGTCTCCGGTGGGGCGTCAACCGACCTGAGACGTACGGCTCACAGTGCGGACAGCCTTGACAGTGAGGGGAAACACCGCCGTACTCTCGCTGTACGGCCCTGCTGAGGGGCTCGGCCGTGCTTCCTGCCGTGTGAAGGCATTCCACCGTGTTCGACCGATGCGTCACGGAGCCTTCGCATGTCTTCCCACACCCTTGCCCGCGTCCCCGCCTCCCCGGACACGAGACAGTCGCTCGTCATCGTCGGGGCCGGCCCGCGGGGTACCGGTCTGATCGAACGCATCGCCGCCAGCGCGCCCGAGCTGTACGCCGGTCAGGGCCTCGACATCCATCTCGTGGACCCGCACCCGCCGGGCGCCGGCCGGATCTGGCGGGCCGCGCAGTCCCCGTTGCTCTGGATGAACTCGCACGCCGAGGACGTCACCATGTTCACCGACGAGAGCGTGCTGATGGACGGTCCGGTGCGGCCGGGGCCCACCCTGCACGAGTGGGCCGGTGTCGACGGGCGGCTCTTCGCCGACCGGCAGCTCCAGGGCGCCTATCTGAGGTGGGTGCACGAACAGGCCGTCGCCGCGCTGCCGGAGGGCATCACCGTCCACCACCACCCCCGGCGCGCCCTGCGGGTGAGCGGTCCGCGCGAGGGACGCCAGCAGGTGTGGCTCGAAGGACGGTCCCGGCCGCTTGACGCCGACCTCGTCGTCCTCGCCCTCGGCCACCTCGACGCGGAACTCGACGGCGAGCAGCGGGAACTGGCCGCGTACGCCCGCGAGCACGGGCTCGTCCACCTGCCGCCCGACTTCACCGCCGACAGCGACCTGTCCGCCCTCCGGCCCGGTGAGCCCGTCCTCGTGCGCGGCTTCGGACTGGCCTTCGTCGATCTGATGGTGCTGCTCACCGAGGGGCGCGGCGGACGCTACGAGGGGGACACCTACGTCCCCTCGGGGCGGGAACCGGTGCTGTACGTGGGGTCGCGGCGCGGAGTGCCGTACCACGCGAAGATCGGCTACGACTGGACCGGCGAGCGGCCCCCGCTGCCCCGGTTCCTCGGACCCGCCCAGACCGACGAACTCCTGGCCCGGCCGGGCGGATTCGACTTCCGGCGGGACGTGTGGCCGCTGGTGGAGAAGGAGCTGGGCTTCGCCCACTACCACCGGCTGTTCGCCGCCCACCCCGAGCGGACGGCGATCGCCTGGACGGACTTCGAGGAGAAGTACGCGGCGGCCACCGGGGAGGCCGACCGGGAGGCCCTCGTCGCCTCCGCCGTGCCCGACCCGGCCGACCGGCTCGACCTGACCGCGCTGGACCGGCCGCTGGACGGGCTGCGGTACGCCTCGCACGAGGAGTTCCAGGACGGCCTGCGGCGGTACGTCGAGGACGATCTGAGCCGCCGTCACGATCCCGCGCACAGCGCCGATCTGTCCGTTTTCCTCGGGCTGCTGTCGGTCTACGGGCAGCTCGTGCGGCTCGGGGACATAGGGTCCTGGTGGCACGGGTTCTTCAGCTACCTCGCCTCCGGGCCGCCCGGACCCCGGCTGCGGCAGCTGCTCGCGCTGTCCCGGGCCGGAGTGGTCCGGTTCGTCGGCGCCGACATGGCCGTCCGCGCCGCGGACGGGGTGTTCCGGGCGTCGAGCCCGACCGTGCCGGGGTTCTCCGTCGAGGCGCGGGCGCTGGTGGAGGCCCGGCTGCCCGAGCCGACCCTGCGGCGCGCCCTCGATCCGCTGCTGCGCGCCCTGCACGCCGAGGGTGCCGGGGAGACGGCCGACGGACTGCTGCGGGTGGACCGCGCCGACGGGCGGGTCCTGGACCGCGGCGGGCGGCCGCACCCGCGGCGCTTCGCGCTCGGCCCGCACACCGACGGACGCACCCCCGGCGCGTTCACCCGCCCCCGCACCGGCGGTCCCGCGTTCCGGCAGAACGACGCCACCGCCCGCGCCGCCCTGGTGTTCCTGCGGGACCTCGGCGCCGAGACCGCCGCCCCGGCCGACCCCGGCCCGCCGAAGGAGTTCTCACGATGACCGTCCTGGAGGCCGGCAGGTGCCCGCGCCGAGGGTCCGGCCCGAGGCCGCTGCCGGCGAAGGCGCTGTGAGCCATGGGACTGCTGCATCTGGCCGCCGCCCTCGCCCTGCCCGGTGCGGACGGGGCCGGCCCCTACGTCGAGCTGGCGCGGCTCGCCGAGCGCGGCAGGCTCGACTTCGTCACGCTGGACGCCACCCCCGCCCTCGACGTCTCCGCCGCGCTCGGCCGGATGGCGGATGCCACCGATCACCTCGGACTCGTGGGCCCGCTCACCGGGCCGCCGACCGGCGCCGAGTCCGGTGCCGAGGCCGTCGCCGAGGCCGTCGCGCCCGGCCGGGTCGGCCGGCGGATCGCCGTGTCCCCGGACGGGGGCGCGGCGGGGGAGACGCGCGGGACCCCGTCGGCGCCGGGGCATCCCGTGCGGGTCGCCGACGCCACCGAGGCGGCCGTGCGGCCCGCCGCCGCCCGGTACGCCGATGTGGCGCTGGTCCGGGTGACGGGTTCCGCCGAGGGCCGGGCCGTCCGCGGACACCTGCGCGCGGAGGCCGCCGCGGCCGGGCGGGACCCGGACTCCCTGCGGGTGCTGGCGACTCTGCTCGTCGACCTCGGGGACGGCGAGCGCGCGGCCGAACCGGGTCACGGCGGGGGCGGCCCCCGGCAGACCGGCCGGGGCCCGCTCTACCGCGGCGGCCCCGTCGACCTCGCCGAGCTGATCGCCACCTGGCACCGGGACGCCGCGGTCGACGGCTTCCACCTGGTCCCCGTGGAACCCCACCGCGATCTGGAACGCCTGGTCAACGGAACGGTCGCGCTGCTCCAGCACCGCGGTCTGTTCCGCACCTTCTACCCGGGCGGCACGCTGCGCGAGCACCTCGACCTGGCCCGGCCCGCCCACCAGCACGCGGGCGGACCCTCCCTCCTCGGGTCGCCCGACCCGGTACCGAAAGGCTGACCACATATGACGACGGAAGCGACGGACACGACGGCCGCGACCGGCACCGACGCGGCGGACACGACCGACGCGGCCGACACGGCGGACACGGCCGACACGGCGAACGCGGCCGATGCGGTGGACGCGGCGGACGCGGCGGACGCGGCGGACGCACCGGACCAGTGGAAGCGCTGGCACGAACACCGGCTGGAGACGCTCGCTGCGCCCTACGGCCCCCTCGCGCTCACCGGAACCTTCTGGCTGGAGGACTTTCCGGACGGTCGACTTCCGGACACCCCCGGGGTCTGGACGCCGGAAGAGGACGGCGTGGTGCTCACGGCGGCCGAGAGCGACGGGCTGACCCTGGACGGACGGCCGTTCGGCGGAACGGTACGGCTCGGCGCCGACCCGGGGGCGGTGGACGCGGCCCGGGTCGCGCACGGGGAGCGGCGGCTGGTCGTGCTGGTGCGGGAGGGGGTCTGGGGAGTGCGCGACTTCGACCCCGCGACCGAGGCCCGGCGCCTGTTCCGGGGCGTGGCGGCCGGCCCGTACGAGGCGCGCTGGTCGGTGCCGGGGCGCTTCACGCCGTACGCCGAGGACCGGACCGTGCGGGTCCCGAACGCCGACGGACGCGAGCGCGGCCTCGGGCTCGGCGGCGAACTGGCGTTCGCCCTCGACGGGCGGGGGCACACGCTCCAGGTGGCCGTGCAGGGCGACGGCTCGCTGTGGGCGGTGTTCGCCGACGCCACCAGCGGGGTGAGCAGCCATCGGTTCCGGTTCCTCCATCCGGGTGCCCCCGACGACGAGGGGCGTACGACCGTGGACTTCAACCGTGCCGTACTGCCTCCGTGTGCATTCGCCGACGCTTTCATCTGCCCCTTCCCGCCGCCGGGGAACACTCTCGACGTGGAGATCGAGGCAGGGGAGCGCAACCTGGTCTGAGCTGGGGCAAGAGGCCTCGAAGAGGGCTCAACTCACGTAGTTCGTTCACGGTCTGACGGCCGAAAGGTGCCCTTGTGCCGACCGGCCGTTCGGCCGAATACTCCCCCTCAGCGCTTGTCAGGGTCACGGCGTGTCTGAAAACCGGACGAATGTCTGATCCTGGCTGCGCCTCACGGGCCCCGACCCCACACGACGGGCCCCCGACTTCCCTCAGGAGGGAACGAAACGTGAGGATCAAGCGCACCACCCCCACCACCCCCACCCGCGGTATCTCGAGACGGAGCCGGCTGATCGCCGTCACCACCGGACTCGTGGCCGCAGCCGCTCTCGCCATCCCCCACGCGAGCGCGGCGGACACCGCCACCTTCAGCCCCGCCCAGCTGAGGAGCGCGGGCGCCTCCGTGCTCCAGGCGGACGTCCCGGGCACCGCCTGGGCCGTCGACGACAAGGCCAACCGTCTTCTCGTCACGGTCGACGGCACGGTCTCCGACGCCGAGATCGCGAAGATCAAGGAGGCCGCGGGCGGCAACGCCGGCGCCCTCACGATCAAGCACACCCCCGGCAGGTTCAACAAGCTCATCGCGGGCGGCGACGCCATCTACGGCGGCGGCTACCGCTGTTCGCTCGGCTTCAACGTGGTCAGCGGCAGCACCTACTACTTCCTGACCGCCGGTCACTGCGGCGAGGTCGCCTCGACCTGGTACTCCAACTCCGGGCAGTCGACGGTGCTGGGCACGAACGTCAACTACAGCTTCCCGACCAACGACTACGCGCTGGTCCGCTACACCAACAGCTCGGTCACCAAGTCCGGCACCGCGGGCAACACGGACATCACCGGCGCGGGCACGCCCGGCGTCGGCGCCACGGTCTACCGTGACGGCTCGACCACCGGTATCCACAGCGGCAAGGTCACCGCGCTGAACGCCACGGTGAACTACGGCGGCGGAGACATCGTCTACGGCCTGATCCAGACCAACGTCTGCGCCGAGGGCGGCGACTCCGGTGGCCCGCTGTACTCCACCAGCGGCATCGCCTACGGTCTGACCTCCGGCGGCAGCGGCAACTGCACCTCCGGCGGCACGACCTTCTTCCAGCCGGTGACGGAGGCCCTGAGCGCGTACGGCGTGAGCGTCTTCTAAGCACATCCCCGCGGCGCCGCCAAGGCACCGCTCGACGGCCCCCGCACGTGAACCGCCGTGCGGGGGCTCCGCACCGGCTCCCGCGCCGGAGCAGGGAAGCGGCCGGTCGTGGCGCCCGGGACGTTTGCAGTGCGAACGGGGTGGTGAAGGCGCGAGGGGCGTGAAGTGCCCACCCTGTGCGCGTCCCGGAGTCAACCTTGTGTGCTCCCCGTGTCCTTCGGAAGAGTGGCCTGCCGTCAACCGGCCCCTCTTCGGCACGTGCGGCCCCCACAGCCGTCCGGGCCGATCCCCCGCAGGAGGACGCGAATTGCAGCACCGACGCATATTCCGACGGCGGACGGTCACGGCGGGCGCGGGTGTCGCCGCGCTCGTCTCGGCGGCGGTCACCTTCCAGACCGCGAACGCCGGCGAACCGGCGCCCGGTCCGCGGCCGGCCCCTCTCTCGGCCTTCGCGGCCGGGAAGCTCGCCTCGACCCTCGGTGAGGACCTCGGCGCCGACGCTGCGGGCACCTACTACGACGCGAGGAGCCGCAGCCTCGTGGTGAACGTGCTCGACGCGGCCGCCGCGAGGACCGTCGAGGCGGCCGGGGCCAAGGCGAGAATCGTCGAGCACTCCCTCGCCGAACTGGCCGGCGTCCGTACCGTCCTCAGGTCGGACGCGGCCGTCCCCGGCACCGCATGGGTGACCGACCCGCGCACCGACAAGGTCGTCGTCACCGCCGACCGCACCGTCTCGGCCGCCGCCTGGGCGAAGCTCGCCGAGGTGGTCGACGGGCTCGGCGGCAAGGCCGAACTGCGGCGGACCAAAGGGGAGTTCAAGCCCTTCGTGGCCGGCGGCGACGCGATCAGCGGCGGGGGCGGCCGCTGTTCGCTCGGCTTCAACGTGGTCAAGGGCGGCGAGCCGTACTTCCTGACCGCCGGGCACTGCACCGAGGCTGTCTCCACCTGGTCGGACTCCTCCGGCACCGTGATCGGCGCCAACGCGGTCTCCGGCTTCCCCGGCGACGACTACGGCCTGGTCAGGTACACCGCCGACGTGCCCCACCCCAGCGAGGTCGACCTCCACGACGGCTCGGCCCAGCCGATCACCGGCGCAGTCGAGGCCACCGTGGGCATGCGCGTCACCCGCAGCGGCTCCACCACGCGGGTCCACTCCGGCACGGTCACCGGTCTGGACGCGACCGTGAACTACGGCAACGGCGACATCGTCGACGGTCTCATCCGGACCGACGTCTGCGCCGAGCCCGGCGACAGCGGCGGCCCGCTCTTCTCGGGCGACGACGCGGTCGGTCTGACCTCCGGCGGCAGCGGCGACTGTGCCTCAGGTGGCGAGACGTTCTTCCAGCCGGTGACGGAGGCGCTGTCGGCGACGGGCGCCCGGATCGGCTGACCGCCTGGTTCCTGCGTTTGCACAGGTGAGGGGCGTCCGGAGAGGAGCCGGAGGGGAGCCGGAGAGCAACCGGAGGGTAGTCGTACAGATGTTCGGGAATTGGTCTATGGTGGAGGTGAGGGATTAGGGAACTGATGTTCGAGGCGTGAGCGTGGGAGGTGCGTGTGCCAGGCTTCACGCATCTGCACACCGTCTCCGGGTTCTCCCTGCGCCACGGGGTCTCGCACCCGGACCGGCTGGCCGAGCGCGCCGCCGAGCGGGGCATGGACGCCCTCACCCTCACCGACCGCGACACCCTGGCCGGCGCGGTCCGCTTCACCAAGGCCTGCGCGAAGGCGGGCGTACGCCCGCTGTTCGGCGTGGACCTGGCGGTCGCCGGGCCTGTACGGCAGGACGGTGACGTACGGCGGGAGAGGCGCCGCACGCCCGTGCGCGGCGGTGCCTTCATCGACGAGTCGACCCCCCGCGTCACCTTCCTCGCCCGCGACGGCGCCCGGGGCTGGGCCGACCTGTGCCGGATCGTCACCGCCGCCCACGCCGAGGGCGACGTCCCGGTGCTGCCCTGGACCGGCAACCACGGCGACGGTCTCACCGTCCTGCTCGGCCCCGCCTCCGACGTGGGCCGGGCCCTCGCCGCCGGGCGCCCGGACCGCGCCGCGAAGCTCCTCGCCCCCTGGCGCGAGGTGTACGGCGACGCCCTGTGCCTGGAGGCCGTCTGGCACGGCCGCGAGGGCACCGGCCCCGGCTCCCTGCGGCTGGCCGCCCGCACTGTCGGCTTCGCCGCCGAACAGCGGATCCGCCCGGTCCTCAGCAACGCCGTCCGCTACGCCGACCCCGGCCAGGGCCCGGTCGCCGACATCCTGGACGCCGCCCGCCGACTCGTCCCCGTCGACCCGTCCGGGGAGCTCGACTCGGGCGAGGCCTGGCTGAAGGGCGCGGACGCCATGGCCGCGGCGGCCGAGCGGATCGTGGAGGCCGCGGGCTTCCGGAAGGACACCGCCCGCCGGCTGCTGGAGCGCACCCGGGCCACGGCCGCCGAGTGCCTGGTGGACCCCGAGGACGACCTCGGCATGGGCACCGTCCACTTCCCCGAACCGCACCTCGTCGGCGCGGGCCGGCGCACCGCCCAGCGGGCGCTGGCCTCCCGGGCGGCGGCGGGCATGGTGCGGTACGGCTACAGCGGCCGGCGCGCCTACTGGGAACGGATGCACCACGAGCTGGACATCATCGCCCACCACGGCTTCGCCTCCTACTTCCTCACCGTCGCCCAGGTCGTCGACGACGTACGGCACCTGGGCATCCGGGTCGCCGCGCGCGGCTCCGGCGCGGGCTCCCTCGTCAACCACCTCCTCGGCATCGCGCACGCCGACCCGGTCGAACACGGGCTGCTGATGGAGCGGTTCCTGGCGAAGGAGCGGGTCGTGCTGCCCGACATCGACATCGACGTGGAGTCCGCGCGCCGGATCGAGGTCTACCGGGCGATCATCGGCCGGTTCGGCACCGAACGGGTCGCGACGGTCGCGATGCCGGAGACCTACCGGGTCCGGCACGCCGTCCGGGACGTCGGCGCGGCTCTGTCCATGGACCCCGCCGACATCGACCGCATCGCCAAGTCCTTCCCGCACATCCGGGCCCGGGACGCCCGGGCGGCGCTGGAGGAACTGCCCGAGCTGAAGGCGCTGGCGGCGGAGAAGGAGCGGTACGGAAAGCTCTGGGAGCTGGTCGAGGCGCTCGACGCCCTGCCGCGCGGGATCGCCATGCACCCGTGCGGGGTCCTCCTCTCCGACGCCTCCCTGCTCTCGCGGACGCCGGTCGTGCCGACCAGCGGCGAGGGACTGCCCATGGCGCAGTTCGACAAGGACGACGTGGAGGACCTCGGGCTGCTCAAGCTGGATGTGCTGGGGGTGCGGATGCAGTCGGCGATGGCGCACGCGGTGGCCGAGGTGGAGCGGGCGGCGGGGGAGCGGATCGACCTGGACGCGGTGGCGCCGGGGGACCCGTCGACGTACCGGCTCATCCGGTCGACCGAGACGCTGGGCTGCTTCCAGATCGAGTCGCCGGGCCAGCGCGACCTGGTCGGGCGGCTCCAGCCGGCCACCTTCCACGACCTGGTCGTCGACATCTCCCTCTTCCGGCCCGGGCCGGTCGCCGCCGACATGGTGCGGCCGTTCATCGAGGCACGGCACGGGCGGGCGCCGGTCCGCTACCCGCACCCCGATCTGGAGGAGCCGCTGAAGGGGACGTACGGGGTCGTCGTCTTCCACGAGCAGATCATCGACATCGTCGCGATCATGACCCGCTGCGGGCGCGGCGAGGCGGACCGGGTGCGGCGCGGGCTGTCCGATCCGGAGTCACAGGGGCGGATCAAGGTGTGGTTCGCCCAGCACGCGGCGGCGAACGGCTATGACGCGGAGACGATTCGGCGGACCTGGGAGATCGTCGAGGCCTTCGGGTCGTACGGCTTCTGCAAGGCGCACGCGGTCGCCTTCGCCGTCCCGACGTACCAGTCGGCGTGGCTGAAGGCGCACCACCCGGCCGCCTTCTACGCCGGGCTGCTCACCCACGACCCCGGGATGTACCCGAAGCGGCTGCTGCTCGCGGACGCGCGGCGGCGCGGGGTGCCGATCCTGCCGTTGGACGTGAACCGGTCGGGAGTCGCCCACCGTATCGAACTGGTGTCCGGGTCCCCCTCGGTGTGGGGGCTGCGGCTCGCCCTCTCCGACGTGCACGGCATCAGCGAGGCGGAGGCGGCACGGGTCGCGGACGGACAGCCGTACGCCTCGCTCCTCGACTTCTGGGAACGGGCCCGCCCGAGCCGCCCGCTCGCCGGACGGCTCGCACAGGTCGGCGCCCTGGACGAGTTCGGCGCCAACCGCCGGGACCTGCAACTGCACCTGACCGAACTGCACCGGGGTGCCCGGGGCGCGGGCGGCGGTCAACTCCCCCTGGCGGGCGGGCGCAAGACGGCTCCCGCCGGGCTGCCGGACCTGTCCTTCGCCGAGCGGCTCAGCGCCGAGCTGGGCGTGCTGTCCATGGACGCCTCACAGCATCTGATGGACGATCACCGGGCCTTCCTCGACGAACTGGGCGTGGTCCCGGCGCGGCGGCTGCGGGAGGCGCGGCACGGGGAGACCGTGCTGGTCGCGGGCGTCAAGGCGGCCACCCAGACCCCGCCGATCCGGTCCGGGAAGCGGGTCATCTTCACCACCCTGGACGACGGTACGGGCCTGGTCGACCTCGCCTTCTTCGACGACTCACACGACGCCTGCGCGCACACCGTCTTCCACTCCTGGCTGCTGCTGGTGCGCGGAGTGGTGCAGCGGCGCGGGCCGCGCAGCCTGAGCGTGGTGGGCTCCACCGCCTGGAACCTCGCCGAACTGGTCGAACTGCGCGCCGCGGGCGGGCTGGACGAGGTCGCGGCCCGGCTCGCGGAACCGGGGCCGCAGGCGGGCACGGGGACGGGGGAGGGGGCGAAGGGGCCGGCCGGGTCGGGCGATTCGACAGGGGGCAGGCGCATCCGTCTGCCCACCGGATACGAACTCCATCCCTGGGCCGATCTGCGGCCCGCGGGACAGGAGGCCTCGCAAGGGCCTTCGACGGTACGGAAGTTGTGGCACCAGAGTCCGGGGAGTGCGGGATGACCATCCTCTGCGTACGTTTCCAGCCGCCTGCGCGGAACGAGGCCGAGGCGGCCCTGCCGGGGTTGCTCGGACTGCTCGAGGAGTTCACACCGGTCGTCGAGGCGCTGCCGCCGGACGGGGCGCTGGCCGATCTGCGGGGCGCCGAACGGTACTTCGGGCGCAGCGCGGTGGAACTGGCCGCGGTGATCCGGGTCCGCGCCCTCGCGCTGTACGGCGTCGACTGCGCCGTCGGAGCCGGTCCCGGCCCGATGCTGGCCCGGATCGCGCTGCGGGACGCCCGGCCGGGGCTGACCTGTACCGTCCCGCAAGACGCCGACCGGGTACGCGAGTTCCTCGCCGGGAAACCGGTCGCCGCGCTGCCCGGCGTCGGGGCGGCCACCGCCCGCACCCTGGGCGAGTACGGCCTCGACACCCTCGGTCGGGTCGCCGCCGCGCCCCTGTCCACCCTGCAGCGTCTGGTCGGCGCGAAGGCGGGCCGGGAGCTGTGGGAGAAGGCGAGCGGGATCGACCGCGGCCGGGTCGTCCCGAACGCCGTCTCCCGATCGCTGGCGGCCGAACGCCCCTTCGGCCGCGACGAGCTGGACGCCGACCGGCACCGCCGGGCCCTGCTGTCCGCCGCCGGGGAGCTGGGCGCCCGGCTGCGCGCGCTGGAGAAGGTCTGCCGCACCCTGACCCTCACCGTGCGCTACGCCGACCGGTCCTCCACCACCCGCAGCCGCACCCTCGGGGAGCCCACCGCGCACTCGGCGGCCCTGACGAGGGCGGCCTACTCCCTGTACGAGGCGCTCGGGCTGCAGCGCGCCCGGGTCCGGGCGGTCGTCCTGCGCGCGGAGGCGCTGGGCCCCGCCGACCAGGCCTCCTACCAGCTCACCTTCGATGCCGCCGACGAGAAGGTCCGCCGGATCGAGGAGGTCGCCGACCGGGTGCGGGCGAAGTTCGGGCCGGGGGCGCTGATCCCGGGGACGCTGGCCGCCTGAATCACCGGGAGGCCGCTCGTCAGGAGATGGGCCGACGGCCGGAGCTGACCCGCGCGGAACTCCGCGCCGCCCACGACCGCGCGGAGTGCCCGGTCCGGCCCGCCCGGTGACGGATGGTCAGGCCCGGTCGCCGCTTATTACCACTGGAAGTTTTTACTGACGCGTAACTTCACACATCAGCTACTCGATCGTAACTTGATGAGTGAACAGCATCCTGGTGATCCGGATCACAGGGCGTACGGCCATCGCACCTCCCCTTGAGCCGCAAGGAGATCCCCCGATGCTGCCCTGGAAGCGACTGCTCAGACCCCTCACCGCACTACTGCTGGCAGCCGCGGCCGCCACGGTCCCCGCCTCCGCCGCCCACGCCTCCCCCACCGCCGCGACCTCGTCGAGCGGCTGGAACGACTACAGCTGCAAGCCCTCCGCCGCCCACCCCCGCCCCGTCGTCCTGGTCCACGGAACCCTCGGGAACTCGGTCGACAACTGGCTGTCCCTCGCCCCCTACCTGGAGGACCGGGGCTACTGCGTCTACTCCCTCGACTACGGCCGGCTGCCGGGCGTCCCGGTCTTCCACGGCCTCGGCCCCATCGACAAGTCGGCCGAACAGCTCTCCGCCTTCGTCGACAAGGTGCTCTCCGCGACCGGCGCCGCCAAGGCCGACCTCGTCGGCCACTCCCAGGGCGGCATGATGCCCCGTTACTACCTGAAGTTCCTCGGCGGGGCGGCCAAGGTGAACGCCCTGGTCGGCCTCGCCCCCGACAACCACGGCGCCAGCCTCAGCGGGCTCACCCACCTGCTGCCCTACTTCCCCGGCGCCGAGGACCTCATCTCCGCCGCCACCCCCGGCCTCGCCGACCAGATCCCCGGCTCGGCCTTCCTCGCCAAGCTCAACACCGGCGGCGACACCGTCCCCGGCGTCCACTACACGGTCATCGCCACCCAGTACGACGAGGTGGCGACCCCCTGGCGCAGCCAGTACCTCAGCGGATCCGACGTGAACAACGTCCTGCTGCAGGACCTGTGCCCGCTCGACCTCTCCGAGCACGTGGCGATCGGCCTGTTCGACAGGATCGCCTTCCACGAGGTGGCCAACGCGCTCGACCCGGCCCGCGCCACCCCCACCACCTGCGCGTCCGCCCTGAGCTGACCCGAAAGGCCCCCCGGCGGGGCCTGTCCGGCCTGAGCCGCCGGTCAGGCCCCGCCGGTTCGATCAGCCGGAGGGGAAACCGGTGCCGATGGGTGCCGGAACCAACCAACCGTAGAAAACGCCTGCCGAGCGAGGCCTGCGGCGATCTTTAGGGCTGCCTTAAGGGAGCGCTGAGCCGCAGCTCAGGTAGCTACCGTGGGCGTATGACGAGCGAGGACATCCGGCCCGCCACGGCGGCCGACGTGACGGCCGTGAAGGCGGTCACCGACGCGGCGTACACGCCCTACATCGAGCGCATCGGCCTCGTGCCGCTGCCCATGCGGGCGGACCACGCGGCCGAGGTCGCCGCGGGAAAGGTGTTCGTGACCGGGGACCCCGTGGTGGGCCTGGTGGTCGTCGAGGCGTTCCCCGACCACCTGTTCCTCGACAGCATCGCCGTCCACCCCGACGCCCACGGCAGGGGCGTCGGGCGGCGGCTGCTGCACTTCGTGGACGCCCACGCGCGGGCGCTCGGCCTGGCCGAGGTCAGGCTCTACACGAACGCGCTGATGTGGGAGAACCAGAAGATCTACCCGAGGTACGGCTACGAGCTGGTGGGGCGGCGTGTCGACGGCGGTTACGACCGGCTCCACTACCGCAAACGGCTCGGCTGAGGGCCGCACGGCCCTCTCACCCGTCCGGCCACCAGGTGCGCGCGATGTCCTTTCGCACCTCGGGGCGCCCGGCGGGGCGCTCGTCCGCCTCTTCCCGGATCCGGCGGGATTCCGTCTTCCTCAGGGGCTTGTGCACAGTAGTGCGGCGCATGGCTGCCTCCTTCAGAGCTACCGAGTGCCGTGATCCCACGGAGGTAGACCCTTTCCGGGAGGGTTCCTCATCGAACCTCGCTCTGTCAGTGGCGGGTGTCACGATTCGAGTGTCAGTGGCGGGTGTCACTTCGGGGCACACGGGTGGAAAGGTGACGAAATGACTGCGGTGCGTGTCGACTGGGACGCGGAGGCGGCGGGCTTCGACGAGGAACCGGACCACGGACTGCGGGACCCCGAGGTCCGGGCCGCCTGGGCCGAGCGGCTGCGCGGCTGGCTCCCGGGCCGCGCCGGTGACGTCCTCGACCTCGGCTGCGGCACGGGGAGCCTCGCGCTCCTCGCCGCCGAACAGGGACACCGCGTCACCGGGGTCGACCTGTCCGCGCCGATGATCGAGCGGGCCCGCGCCAAACTCGCCGGCCGTGACGCGGTGTTCCTCCTCGGTGACGCTGCGGAGCCCCCGGTCGGCGACCGACGCTTCGACACCGTGCTCGTCCGGCATGTGCTGTGGGCGCTGCCCGACCCCGCCGGTGTCCTGCGGCACTGGCGGGACCTGCTGCGGCCCGGCGGGCGGCTCGTCCTGGTGGAGGGCGTCTGGGGGACGGTCACCCCGGTCGGCATACCGGCGGACCGCCTCACCGCCCTCCTCTCCCCGCTCGCCGGGCACACCCGCCTGGAGCGGCTCTCGGACGACCCGCGCCTGTGGGGCGGACCGGTGCAGGACGAGCGGTACGCGGTGGTGGCGACGGTCTGACGGCCGCCCCGGTGCGCCGGACGGTCCCCGGCCCCGCGCCGGGAGTCAGTGCCGCAATGCCGTGAAGAAGCCGCCCTCGCGGGCCAGCGACTCCAGTTCGTCGAGGGCGGCCACGGCGGCCGCGGCCGCCTCGGGATCGGTCCGGGACAGACCGCTCTGCGCGAACTCGTCCTCGTCCAGCCGCCGTACGTCGGTGCCGTCGGCGGAGCGCCACAGGTCCAGGTCGAGGTCCTCCACGACCAGCTCGCCCCGCTCCTCGCCGGAGAACACGGCGGGGCGCGTGACATCGCAGTACCAGCCCTTCAGGGCACCGGACGCGGCCCGCACCTCCTTCACCGCGTACCACCGGTCCCGCCAGTAGTACTCGGTGAAGACGTCACCCGCCTCGAACCGGACGAAGCCGAAGTCCCGCGCCGCGTCCCCGGCCCAGGGGGCGCGGACGGCGATGCGCGTGCCGTCGTCCGACAGCAGTTCCGCCGCGTAACGGATCTTCGTACGGCCGCCCTTGACCAGGACGACCTCCACCGGGCGGGCCGGGTCAGCCGACTGTGCGGACATGACGCACCTCCGTCGCGCACCTCTCGTATCCGAACCACTTGTTGATCGCCAGCATCGGCCCGTTGTCCGCGTCGTTGCCGGTGTACGCCTCCGTGTACCCCGCGGCGCGGGCGCGGTGCAGGGAGTGGTTCTTGACGAGCTTGGCCAGGCCCCGGCCGCGCCGGTCGCGGACGGTGCCGGTCATGCCCGTGCCGTAGCGGCCGACGCCGTCGGTGTGGGCCACGCTGAAGGCGACGGGCCGCCCGTCGGCGACGGCGACCGAGGTCAGCTCCCGGTCGAGGTGGGGATGGTTCCAGTTCTCCGCGACCCAGGCCTCGTAGTCGGTGAACTCGACCTCGATGTCGCCCGGTTCGTCGGCCGCGACGGCCGCGTCGAGCGCGAACAGCGGACGCGGGTCGTCCGCGAAGTCGGCCGCCGTGCGCAGTTCGACGCCCGGCGGAGGGTCCGTCAGCGGCGGCAGCGCGGCGTTCGCCAGATCCAGGCGCAGGAAGTGCGCGGAGCGGCTCGGCCGGTAACCGTGGCGCTCGGCGAAGGCCCGGTTGCCGGGCTCGTCCAGGACCCAGGCGTACAGGTCGGTCGCCCCGTGCGCCGCCAGATGTTCCTCGGCGGTCCGCACCAGCAGGGCGCCCGCGCCCCGGCCGGTGCGCGCCGGGTCCACGTACACATTGAGGAAGCCCTGGCCGGGCACCGGGCTCTCATGGGCGAGGCCCACCTGAGCGGTCCCGATGATCTCGCCGTCCTCCTCGGCGACCAGCTTGAGGGCGTGGGCGCCGGGGTGCACGAGGGAGAGGGCGTGCCGCAGGGACTGCGGGCTGAAGAACACATAGGGCAGGGCCGCGTGCCGGACCCGGACGAAGCCTTCGATCTCGGCAGCTGCGTCGGGGCGCAGTTCGCGCACGATGACGGTCATGTGAGCGCACGCTACGGGCGGCTGAAAGGCTCGCGCCTCCCATTTTCCGCCCGGTCTGGGGGAGAATCGGGCCGTGACCTTGAAGATCCACATCGATGAGAGCGCCGCGCCGTACGCGCAGGTGCGGGCGCAGATCGCCGAGCAGGCCCGGTCCGGAGCGCTCCCGGTGGGGTACCGGCTGCCCACCGTGCGGGGGCTCGCCGAGTCGCTGGGGCTCGCGGCGAACACCGTGGCCAAGGCGTACCGGGCGCTGGAGACGGACGGGGTGATCGAGACCCGGGGGCGCAACGGGACCTTCGTGGCCGCGGCGGGCTCGGCGGCGGAGCGTGAGGCCGCGCTCGCCGCGCAGGGCTACGCCGAGCGGGTGGTGCGGCTCGGGCTGACCGAGGAGCAGGCGTCGGCCGCGGTGCGGGACGCCCTGCGCGCGGCCTATCGGGGCTGACGGACGGGTCACCGTGAGCGGGTGGCCAGTGCCCGGGGGGTACGGGTCACCGGCAGGCCCGCCCGCAGCGCCGTTCTGCCGAACAGCGCCGCGTCGCCCACCGCCGCGCCGCCCGGGTCGTTGTTGAAGTAGGCGTACACGTCGTCGCGGTCGGACCAGGTCGTCGCGATGCGGTCGATCCAGCTCTCCAGGGCGTGCTGGCCGTAGCGGGGCCAGGGGCTGGCGCGGCCCTCGTGGAAGCGGACGTAGCCCCAGCCGGCGGTCCGCCACAGCGGTGTGGCCGGCCGGGACTGCACGTCGGCCCAGCACAGGGCCGCGCCCCGGGCCCGCAGGACCTCGCGGACCGGCGGGATCCACCAGGACGGGTGCCGCGGCTCGACCGCCACCCGGGTGCCGGCGGGGAAACGGGACAGACAGGCGTCCAGCAGCTCGGGATCGGCGCGCAGGGTCGGCGGCAGCTGGAGCAGCACGGGACCCAGCCGGGCGCCGAGGCCGGCCGCGTGGTCCATCAGCCGGTGCACCGGCTCCGCCGGGTCGCGCAGCCGCTTGATGTGGGTCAGAAAGCGGCTCGCCTTGACCGCGACCACGAAGTCCGGCGGGACGCGGTCGGCCCAGGACCGGAAGGTGTCCCGGGACGGCAGCCGGTAGAAGGCGTTGTTGATCTCGACGGTGGCGAAATGCTCGGCGTACTCCTCCAGCCACCGGCGCACGGGCACGTCGGCCGGGTACAGGACCTCACGCCAGTCCTTGTACTGCCAGCCGGACGTGCCGACGTACAGGGTCATACCTCCATCAAAGCACCTACAGGTAGAGCCCCGCGTCCGAGCGGCCCCTGGGCTCCGGCAGCGCGGTCGGGGACGTGCCCCGCCGCAGCGCGTACAGCTCCGCCAGGGTCGCCCCCTCGCGGCCGATCCCCTCCTCGGTGCCCAGCCAGCCGACCGCCTCCGGGCGGGTCAGCGGGCCGACCTCGATCCGGGCGAGACAGCGGCCCGGGCGGACCACGGCCGGGTGGAGACGCTCCAGGTCCTCGTTGGTGGTGACACCCACCAGCACGTTGCGGCCCTGGCCGAGCAGGCCGTCGGTGAGGTTGAGCAGCCGGGACAGCGCCTGGCCGGCCGTGTGCTTGGCCTCGCCGCGGATCAGTTCGTCGCAGTCCTCCAGCAGGAGCAGGCGCCAGCGGCCCTTGCCCGCCGTGTCCTCCTCGCCGATCGCGATGTCCATCAGATAGCCCACGTCGGAGAAGAGCCGCTCGGGGTCCAGGACGCAGTCCACCTGGCACCAGTCCCGCCAGGACCGGGCCAGTGTGCGCAGCGCCGAGGTCTTGCCGGTGCCGGGCGGGCCGTGCAGCAGGAGCAGCCGGCCGGCGATGTCGTCCGGGGTGGTCGCCATCAGCCGGTCCATGGCCTCGGCGACGGGAGCCGTGTAGTTGGGGCGGATCTCCTCCCAGGTACCGGCGGAGATCTGACGGGTGGTGCGGTGCGGGCCGCGCCGCGGGGAGACGTACCAGAAGCCCATCGTCACGTTCTCCGGCTGGGGTTCGGGCTCGTCCGCCGCGCCGTCGGTGGCCTCGTCGAGGACGGTGGAGGCGAGTTCGGCGCTGGTCGCGGTGACCGTGACGTCGGCGCCGCGGTTCCAGCGGGAGACCAGCAGCGTCCAGCCGTCGCCCTCGGCGAGGGTCGCGCTGCGGTCGTCGTCGCGGGCCACGCGCAGCACACGGGCCTGCGGCGGCAGCAGGGTCGCGCCGGAGCGTACGCGGTCGATGTTCACCGCGTGCGAGTACGGCTGCTCGCCCGTCGCGAAGCGCCCGAGGAGCAGCGCGTCGACGACATCGGACGGGGAGTCGGAGTCGTCGACGGTGAGCCGGATCGGCAGAGCGTCGTGTGGGTGCGCGGACATGCTCGCCATGATCCGGCACGGGGCCGCCTCGTGCACCCGGTTTGCGGGCTGCGGGCGGTGTGTCGCGATGCGCGGAAGCCGGGGAATGCGCCCGCGCGCCAGCGGCGGTGAAGCGCGCCCGAAAAGTCTTGGCATGGACACTTCCCGTCAACACGCGTAGTTGGTACGAACGTTGTGGCAGAGATCCTGCTAAGGGAGGTTCCATGAGACATTCCCGACTTGTCGTACTCCTGAGCTCATTCCTCCTCGCCGGCGCCGCCGCCCTCACCGGGGCCAGTGCCGCCCACGCGTCCCAACTCGCCGCGAGCGGGGGCTATGTGGCGCTCGGCGACTCCTACTCCTCCGGAGTCGGCGCGGGCAGCTACATCGGCTCCAGCGGCAGCTGCAAGCGCAGCACCAAGGCCTACCCGTACCTCTGGAACGCCGCCCACTCGCCGTCGTCGTTCACCTTCGCCGCCTGCTCGGGCGCCCGAACGGATGAAGTTCTGGCCCATCAGCTCGGCGGCCTCACCTCCTCGACCGGCCTCGTCTCGATCAGCGTCGGCGGCAACGACGCCGGCTTCGCCGATGTCATGACGACCTGCGTCACCAGCTCCGACAGCACCTGCGTCAGCCGCATCAACACCGCACGGGCGTACGTCGACTCGACCCTGCCCGGCAAGCTCGACGCCGTCTACTCGGCCATCCGCTCCAAGGCCCCGGCCGCCGAGGTCGTCGTCCTCGGCTACCCCCGCTTCTACCGGCTCGGCACGGTCTGCCTCGGCCTGTCCGAGACCAAGCGCTCCGCCATCAACAACGCGGCCGACTACCTCGACGCCGCCGTCGCCCGCCGCGCCACCGCGCACGGCTTCACCTTCGGGGACGTGCGGACGACGTTCAGCGGCCACGAGATCTGCTCCGGCAGCTCCTGGCTGCACAGCCTCAACCTGCTCGACATCGGAGAGTCCTACCACCCGACCGCCTCCGGCCAGTCGGGCGGCTACCTGCCGGTACTGAACAGCGCGGCCTGATCACTCACTGGGCGAGGCAGAGGGCGAGGGGGAGGCCCCGTCCGTCGGGGTCTCCGTCTCGCAGGTGACCGAGAACGGCACGTACGCGGACGTCTGCTTCACCGGATCGCTCACCTCGACCCGGATCGCGTTCTCGTACGTCCCGCTCTCCGCGAACGTCGAGAGCACCACCTTGTCCTGCTTCGACTTCCCGCCGCCCGAGGGGAAGTCGAGCGTCTTCCAGGTCTGGCCGGACAGGTCGCCGTCCTTCGCCACCCACCGGTACGTCACCGTGGCGGGCAGCCGCCCCACGGTGATCGTGGCCGTGAAGGCCGGCGCGGAGCCGTTCGGCGGGGGACAGGAACCGCGGTAGTCCGTGTTCGCGCCGGTGACCGAGACCGCGACCGTCTGCTGCGGCGCGGCGGACGAGGCGCTCGGACTCGGGCTCGGCGCATCGCTCGACGCCTCGCTGCTCCGGTGCGGGGAGGGGGTGGAACTCAGCCCCTGCGTCTGGCCGCCGGTGGCCGCCCCGCTGCCGCCCTTGTCGTCGTTGCCCCGGTTCAGCAGACCGTACGTCAGCCCGGCGACCGCGAGCGCCAGCACCACCACGCCGACGACGAACACCGTGCGGTTGCGCCCCCGTTCCTCCCGGCCCGCCCCGGTGTCCGCCCACGACGGGGCGGGCGGCGGCGGCTCCTGGCGGTAGGGCTCGACCGGGGTCGGCGGCGTCGAGACGGTCGGCGCGTAGGGCGCGTACGGCACCGAGCGGAGGGTGCCGGGGCGCGGGCTGCCCCCCGCCGCGACGAGCCGCAGATCCTGCTCGGCCTGCGCGGCAGGCAGCCGCTCCGCCGGGTCCTTGCGCAGCAGCCCCTCGATCACGGGCGCCAGCGGACCGGCCCGCCGCGGCGGCGGCAGCTCCTCGTCGACGATCGCGCGCAGGGTGCTCAGCGGGGTGTCGTGCCGGAACGGAGAGTTCCCCTCGACCGCCGCGTACAGCAGCACGCCCAGCGACCACAGGTCCGACTCCGGCCCCGGCGTGCGCCCCAGTGCGCGCTCCGGCGCGAGGAACTCGGGGGAGCCGATGACCTCGCCGGTCATGGTCAGCGCGGAGGTGCCCTCGACGGTCGCGATACCGAAGTCCGTGAGCACCACCCGGCCGTCGTTCGACATCAGCACATTGGCCGGTTTCACATCGCGGTGCAGCACCCCGGCCTCGTGCGCGGCCCGCAGCGCGGACAGCACCTCCGCGCCGATGTGCGCCGCGCGCGCCGGCTCCAGCGGGCCCTCGGCGTCCAGCAGCTCGGCCAGCGAGATCCCGCGCACGATCTCCATGACGATCCACGGGCGCCCGTCCTGCACGGCCACGTCGTACACCGTGACGACGTTCCGGTTGGCGACCCGGGCCGCGGCCCAGGCCTCCCGCTCCAGACGGGCGTACATCCGCTCGACGTCCGAGGCCGCCAGCCCCGCCGGGGCGCGCACCTCCTTGACGGCGACCTCACGGTGCAGCACCTCGTCATGGGCCCGCCACACCGTCCCCATGCCGCCCTCGCCGAGCGGGGTCAGCAGACGGTAGCGGCCCGCGATCAGACGTTCACTGCCCGGTTCTTCGGACACGGCGTCCCCCATTCGCACATCGCATCCGGGCGAAATCCTCCGCAACCCCACAAACGTAGCTCAGCCGAGTACGGATGCGGCCCCCTTGAGCACCAGTCCGGCCCCGAGCGCCACGACGAGCAGCGCGGACCAGACGGGCAGATTGCGGTGGACCAGCGTCAGCACCGGGTGGGTCGTCCAGCGCGGCTGCCGGTCCAGCAGGCGGGTCGCCCCGGCCCCCAGCCTGACCACGGCGAACCCGGCGGCCGTCAGCGTCAGTGCGAGGCCGACGCCGTACGCGATGACGAGCAGCAGCCCGAACCACGCCTGCCCCAGCGCCGCGGCGCCGACCAGCACCACCACGGCGGAGGGGCTGGGGACCATGCCGCCGGCGAAACCGAGCAGGATCGTGCCGCGCAGGGTGGGGGCGACCTCGTGGGTGTGGGTGTGCCCGCCGTGGGTGTGCGTGTGACCGCCGTGCGCGTGGCTGTGGCTGTGGCCGTGCGCGTGGTCGTGCTGGTGGTCGTGGTCGTGGTCGTGGTCGTGCGTGTGTTCCGCGTGGTGGTGGTCGTGTTCGTGCTGGTGGTCGTGGTGCGCGGGGGCCTTCTCCGTGAGGCTGTGCGCGCGGGCGGCGGGGGCGCCGGCGAGGGCGAGCTCGCGGTCGGGGGCGGGGGCGTGGTCGTGCGGACCGCCGTGGCTGTGGTCATGGCTGTGGTCAGGGCCGTGGCCGTGCGCGTGGCCGCCGTCGGGGCCGTGGCTGTGGGTGTGGCCGCCGTGGCTGTGCCCGTGCCCCGGTCCCCGGTTGCGCCAGGCGCGGCGGGCGAGGGTGACGCCCGCGCAGAGCACCAGGGCGCCGCTCGCCAGACCCAGCCAGGCGATCACCGAGGGGGCCGCCGCCGAACCGGCGGTGACGAGCAGGCCGAGGGCGACGACGCCGAGGGTGTGGGTGATGGTGACCGACGCGGCCAGCGGCAGGACGTCCTTCATCCGGGCCTTGCCGCCGCGGGCGGCCGCCGTCGCGGCCATGATGGTCTTGCCGTGGCCCGGGGCGACCGCGTGCATCGCGCCGAGGACGACGGCGATCACCAGCGCCAGCGCGGCGAAGCCGACGGTGAGGTCCTGGCGGGCGACGAGGTTGTCCAGGGCGCGGGTCCAGCGGTCGGCGCCCCGGGGCAGGACGGACGCGGCGGGCGCGTCCCGGTCGTCGTCCGCGGCCAGTGCCGGGCCGCCGGGGCGTACCGTCAGCGCGGCGGTCGCGGTGTCGGCGGGCGAGGAGAGCAGCTCCTTGGGGTAGGTGGTCAGCTCCTCCGACACCGACGTCCGCGGTACGTCGGACCCGGTCAGCGTCATCCGGTCCCCGCGCGCGGTGATCTCGCGCCAGCCGGGGCCGGTCGAGGCGCCCTCGCTGTGGAAGGCGAGGGAGAACGTCCGCTTCTGGGGCAGCTCCGCGGTAAGCCGGCACTCCACCCGGAGGGTGTTCAGTCCGGCCTGGCCCGGCCGCAGCACCGCTTTGCTGCGGCCGGCCGTGAGGGGGACGGCCTCGCCGTCGACGGTGAGCCTGCTGCCGCTCGCGGCGCTCTCGCACCGCTGCCGGGCCCACTCGGTGGTGCCGAGCCGCTTCAGATCGGGCTTGGCCTGGGTCGCCGGGATCTCGGCGAGGTCCTCGACATGCTCGACGCGCAGCTGTCCGGGCGCGGCGACGAGACCGTCGTAGCGGTTGACGGTGAAGTTGCCGAGGGGGTGCGCGCTCGCGCTGGTGGAAGGAGCCAGCGCGAGCGCGACGCCGGCCGTGAACACGGCCGCGCAGGAGGCGAACAGACGACGGGTCCTCACTTGTCCGCCTCCAGCGTCTTGAGCGCGGTACGGGCCTCGCGGGCGCCCAGCGGGGAGAAGCCGGGGTTCAGCTTCAGCGCGGCGGCGAGATGGGTACGGGCGTCGTCGGGGTGAGCGGTGGCCTTCTCGATCACCCCGCGGTGGTAGAGGAAGCTCGCGTTGCGGTAGCCGGTGGCCGTGGCCTGCCGGGCGAAGGCGAGGGCTTCGGCGTCCTTGCCGTTGACGTGCAGGGCCCAGGCCAGGGCGTCCGCCGTGTGCACGGTGTGCCGGCGGGACCAGTCGTCGCGGGCCGCGCGCAGGGCGGTCGCCCGGTCCCCGTGGTCGGCGGCGGCGAGCGCGGTGTCGAGGTCGACGTTGACGCCGTTGGCGCGGGCGATCGCCGTCCAGGCGTCGACCAGGGCGTACTGGTTCTGTGCCTTCTCCTTGTCGCCCTGCGCGCCCCGGGCCTCGTACAGCTCGCCGAGGGCGACGAGCGGGCCGGGCAGCGGGTAACGGGCGACGACGGTCTCCAGCCCCTTGATCGCCTCGGCGCGCTGTCCGCTCGCGGCCTGGGCGCGGGCCCGGCCCTCCAGCGCGGGGAGGTAGGTGTCGTCGGCGGCGAGGGCGCGGGCGTAGTAGGTGAGGGCCTCCTCGTAGCGGCCCTGGTTCCAGGCGAGCTGGCCGAGCTGGGCGGCCACGTAGGAGATGTCGCCGGGGGTGGTGGACGCGGAGAGCGCCCGTTCGAGGACGCGACGGGCGGTGGTGACGTCGCCGCGGAGTTCGTGGACGTACGCGTAGCGGGTGAACACCGGTACGCCGGGGCGCCGTTGGTCCGCGAGGTTCGCGGCCTGCCCGGCGTCGTCGTAGCGGCCGAGTTCCACGAGGGCGTCGATACGGGAGCACAGGGCGCGTTCGCTGTAGGGGTTCTCCTTCAGCGCCTTGTCGGCGTACGTCAGCGCGCCCGCGAAGTCGTGGCGGGCGGCGGCCAGCGCGGCCCGGCCGGCCAGCGCCGCGTCGTTGTCCTTCTTCAGGGACAGCGAGCGCTTCAGCGCCTGTTCGGCCTGGGGGTAGCGGGAGGGGTCGCCCTTGGTGCGGGCCTGCTCGACGTAGGCGAGTCCGAGGGTGGCCCAGCTGCCGTAGTCCTTGGGCTGGGCGCGCAGATGGGTCTGGAGCGCGGCGATGGCGGCGTCGAGGTTCCCGCTCGCGAGGAGGCCGGGGGACACGGCGGCGGCGGTGGCCACGTGGGGGGCCCGACCGTCCCGCACGGCACCGATCGCGACCGCACCCGCCGTCAGTCCCACCGCCATCATGGCCGCGCAGGCGCAGAGTTGCACCCGCCGCCACCGCCGGCCGGCGGCACCGACCCGCCGCACGGCGGCCACCCGCTCGTCGACCACGTCGGCCTCGGTGCCGGTGCCGTCACCCGGGCCGGCATCGGATGCGGTACGGCCATCGGTTCCGGCGTCGGCGGTGGCGGCACTGGAGGGGACGTCGGCGGCGGTCGCGCCCCGGTCGATGTCGACCTCGGCGGCGTCCTCGGACGTGGGTCCGGATTCCGGCCGCTCGTGCTCCGGTTCGCCGTCGTTCGTACGCGGGGACATGCCCTCTCCTAGATCGCCTGGGGTGGATCGGCCTGCGGGTGTGGGGGGAGTGGGGGGAGGGGGTGGCGCGGCCCGCGCCGTGGGGGATGAGTACGCGGGCCGCGCCAGTTCGTGGGGGGAGTGGGGCGGGCCGGGGAGCGCAGGATTCTCCGCGGCCCGCCGGGCGAGGGGTCCGGCCGGTGCCTCAGTGGCGGCGGTAGGACGGACGCTGCATCCGGCGCCACCACATCAGCGCACCGCCGATGAGGAGGATGCCCGCGGCGCCGGCGCCCGCGGACGCGGCGATCAGCGGGGTGTTCTGCGAGGTGGTGGTGAGACCGTCACCGAGGGCGCTCTTGGTGTCGGCGCCGCTCTTGGCGGTCTTGCCGCGCGAACCGGCGGTCGGCAGGGCGATGTAGGGGAAGTAGTTCTCGAACCGCTTGTCGTTCTTGTCGACCGCGTCACCGAGGTCGTTCTTGGAACCGACCAGCTCACCCTCGACGACCTGGAGCGAGGCGTCGATCACGTCGTCGGTGAGGCGGCGGCCGTTCGGGAAGCCCGCGTTGTCGCCGTCGAGCACACCGAGCCGCTTGGGGGCCTTCGCCGGCGGGATCGAGGTGTTCAGGCGCAGCTCCTCCGACGGCGTCACGTACGGCGGCTGGTTGAGCCCCTTGACGCCCTTGAGGAACACGTCGACCAGGTCGTTGCGCGGCTCGGCCGGAGCCTTGATCTTGAAGATCGCCTCGATGAGCTTGGGCAGCTCGGGGTTGGTGACGTTCTTCAGGAACTGGCCGTCGTCCTTGGGCTTGGACGCGTTGAACTTGTCCTTGTCCTTGATGGGGTTGACGACCTCGTTGACCAGCGGGCTGCCGAGGCGCGAGACCTGCTCGTAGTAGCCCTGCGCGTTCTCGCGCTGGATCGTCGACCACATGCCGACGATCGGCTGGTGCTTCGACTCGGTGATCAGGTCGGTCGGCACCTGGAGGGCGATGGTGTTGACGTTGTAGCCCTTGAGGGTGTCCCGGCCGACCTCGGAGAGGTCACCGCCGTACAGCAGGTCGAAGACGCGCAGGTCGGCGAAGAACGGGTCGTCGGCCTGTCCGGCGAACGTCTTGGCGCCGTTGGACAGCTTGTAGATCGCCTGGTCGCGCAGCTTGGAGTACTTCGGCATCGAGGCCTTGCCCACGTTGGACGGCGCCACCGGCACGTCGTCCGCGAGCTTGGTCTCGTGCTCGACCCTGCCGTTCTTCTCCTTGATCAGGGTCAGGTCGTACGTCTGGGTGACGTTCAGGTCGGGGTCGTACAGGCTGTCGACCACACCGGTGTTGTAGAGGAAGGACTTCCGGTTCTTCACGTTCGTCTTGAACGTGTAGCGGAAGACCAGGTCCTCCTTCGCGTCGCCGTTGTTGTCGATGCGCAGGTCGTACTGCGCGTCCTCGGCGAACTGGTAGAAGTTCGGGCCGCCACCGGGCTCCTCGAACGGGATCACGTTCGCGATGATCGTCGTGGTGTCCGGGTGGTCCGGGCTGACGAACGCGTAGAAGTCGGTGTTGTCGTACTGCGGGGTCCCCGAGATGAGGGGAGCCTCGCGGTGGCTGGAGGCGTTCGCCGTTCCGGGAGCCAGAACGGCCACGCCGGCGGCGGTGAGCCCCCCGGCGGCGAGCGCCCCACAAATGAGAGTCGCGACGCCCTTGCGCCCCGAGCCGCTGTTGGAGATACCTGCAGTCATGCCGTCCTGCCGTCCGTCCTCTGTGCCAACTTGCCTGACGGACAGTGATACGGACCGGAGGGCCGATCGGATTGGTCGAAAACAAAAAACTTTTTTTCGCTGCCCGACCCGCGTTTCGGGCGCTCGGATCCGTATCCCAGACGGAGGTGTGTCCGTTGCGAGTGCCTGGTGTGACGGGACGGCCCGGGTGCGGCCGTGGAGAGGGGGACCGGATGGAGGCGGACGAGCTGATGGTGCTCGTCGCTGGCGGGGATCACCGGGCATTCGAGCAGTTGTACGGTCTGGTGTCCGGGCCGGTGTTCGGTCTGGTGCGCCGGGTCGTGCGGGACCCCGCCCAGTCCGAGGAGGTCGCGCAGGAGGTGCTCCTGGAGGCCTGGCGCTCCGCCGCCCGCTACGACCCCGGCCGGGGCAGCGCCCTGTCCTGGATCCTCACCCTGGCCCACCGGCGCGCCGTCGACCGGGTGCGCAGCGCCCGTGCCGCCTCCGACCGCGAGCAGCGCGAGGGCCGGCGCTACCACGACCCGGCCTTCGACCAGGTGGCGGAGGAGGTCGAGGCGGGCCTGGAGCGCCAGTTGGTGCGGCGCTGCCTGGGCCGGCTGACCAATCTCCAGCGGCAGTCGGTCACCCTCGCCTACTACGACGGCTACACGTACCGTGAGGTCGCCGACCGGCTGAAGCTGCCGCTCGGCACGGTCAAGACCCGGATGCGCGACGGACTCACGCGGCTGAGGGACTGTCTGGGAGGCGCCGCGTGAGTGTGTTCGGAAAACTGTTCGGCCGGGGTGACCTGCACTCGCTGGCCGCGCCCTATGCCCTGGACGCCCTGGAGCCGGACGAGCGCCGCCGCTTCGAGAGGCATCTCGACAAGTGCGACCACTGCGCCGCCGAGGTGCGGGCGCTGGCCGAGGACGCCGTCCGGCTGGCCTGGTCCCAGTCGGCGCCGCCGCCGGCCGCGATGCGTGACCGGGTGCTGGCCGCCGCCCGCGCCACCCCGCAGGAGCCCGGGCGTACGCCGGCGCGTGCGTACGAGCCCCAACTGCCCCCACACGTCTGGGGCACGCGGCCGGCACCGGGACGCTCCCGTGCGCCTCGCGCGCGCCGACCGGTGTTCGTGCCGTTCGCCACGGCCACCGCCGCCGCGGCGCTCGTCGTCGCCTCGCTCTTCGGGGTGCAGGCGAACCGCACCCAGGACCAGCTGAACGCCGAGCGCGCCCAGGCACGTGACATCGCCCACGTTCTCGCAGCTCCGGACGCCCGGGCGAACACCGGCACGGACGCCAAGGGCCGCAGTATCGGAGTAATCGCTTCCGCATCCGAGGGGGAGGCGATCATCACCTTGAGCGGATACGGGCAGCCGGCCGGCGGGCGGGTGCACCAGCTCTGGCTCATGCGCCCCCGTGTGCAACCGCGCTCCCTGGGGCTCTTCGAGGGCGACACGCCCTTGGTCGCGACCGGTCTCGACAAGACCGCCACATCACTCGCTGTGACGGTGGAACCCGACGGGGGCTCAGCGCAGCCCACCAGCCAGCCCATTGTCCAACTCACCCTGAAATCGGTCGGATTCGGAGAGTGATCGAAAAGGGTACGTCAACCCCCTTGCGGGGAAGGTGAATCCTGAGAGCTCGATACACGCGTGCCCGGACGGAGCGATAGGGTTACCCTGCCCGGGCCGGGTGGACTCGTACGGGTGGGGAGTGACATGGAACAGATAACGATGCCCAGCAGGGCGAGGGTCCCTGCGATCACCTGCGGGAGCAGCGCGACCAAAGCGCGGCTCGACCGCCATCTCTCGGTGCTGGCGGGTCCCGCCATACCGCAACGGGAGACGGTCGAGGCGACCTCGCTCATGCTCGAACTGACCGCACGCGAACCCGCTCACGCACGCAACAGGACGGCCCGCGTCTCGCTGTTCGCACCCCTGCGACGGCTGCGCCGCTCCCTGTTCGGCGGACACAGGCACTGAGACCCGCGCTCAGCGGACCACACCGTCCCGGCACGGCGCTGCGATCTCCTCGTCCGTCATCCCCGCGGCACGCAGCAGCGTTTCGGTGTGCTCCCCGAGCGCGGGCACGTCCCCCCATCCCCGCCTCCGACCCGCCCGGCAGTGTGATCGGAGGCAGTGGCACGGCACCCCCCGACGGCCCGCCCGGCGATCCCACTCCCCGCCGCCGCTCCCGGGTCGGTCAGACGCGGGGGTGCGCGTAGCGCCGTACGGCGAGCGGTGCGCACACCGCGAGCAGTACCGCGCACCAGAGCAGCGACCCGGCGACCGGATGCGCCACCGGCCAGGCGGCGCCCTCCGGCACGGGCGCGCCGCCGAGCTGACCGGCCGCCTCCTCGCTGCGCGGGAGCAGTCGAGGAAGATCCCGGCCCAGGTGCACGCGAACCGCAGGTGCACGCGAACCGGAAACAGCAGCACGCGCCGGCCGACCGCCGGTGGACGTCCTGCGCCGCCTGGAACACCCCGGTCATGACCCCGCTGGCGGCGGTCGCCACCAGCAGGCCCGGCACCAGGTAGGAGCAGTACGCGGCCCCCGGCATCGCCAGTCATGCCGTGCGGGTTCGGTCGCGGGGGGCCGCCCTCGACCTCACAGCAGCGCGAACTGCCCCTCGGGGCCCTCCTCCTGATGGTCCAGCACGGAGGCGGGGCGCCGGGCGGAGTCCGGCACCGGCAGCACTCCGGCCGCCCGCAGCTCCCCGGCCGTGACCTGATCCGTCACCGTCATCTCCCGCCGTTTGGCGTGCACTTCGGCGAGCAGCGCCAACACCGTGATCAGTTCCAGGAGTTCGGACGTCCACGTCTGCTGCCAGACCGCCGGACGGATCGCCGCCAGCGTGCCCGGCCCGGCGCTCTCGCCGGTCCGGGCCGTGAACCACCGCTCCAGCACCCGGACCCCCGCGCCGGTCTCGAAGTCCCAGGCCTCCGGCGGGACCGGCGAGATCCGGCCTTCGTCGAGACGGAGGGTCTCCTCCTCACGGTCGTAGAGGAGGGTCAGCGGCCGGGCCGGGAGCGGGGCGCGGACGTAGGGGCGGCGGCCGCCGGGCAGCTTGGGGCGCTCGCCGTCGCGGCGCAGCAGCCACAGCACCCGCCGGCCCGCCTCGACACCCCGGGCCCACACGTCGGGGTCCCGGGGGAGCGGGACGGTGAGATCGGGGCGGACCGCCGTCAGGGTCCAGGCCAGGAAGTCCACCGGATCGGGGGAGTGGCCCAGGTGGTCGAGGAGCCGGGGCGTCAGATTCGGCTCCCTGCCGCCCGGGCGCCGGTACAGCGGACGCACCCGGCCGGGCCGGAGCAGCGGCAGCAGGGAGGTGGCGAGGAGCGGGGCCGTCGGCAGATCGGGGGTCTCCACCACGAACACCTGCCGTTCGTCCGCCACCCGCCACAGTTCCGGGCGGGCCGCGTCGATCAGCCGGTGGTCGGGGATCAGCCACTGCTCGTCGAACGGGGCGGCCAGCACCCGCACGGGCTCCGCGCAGGGGCCGGACGCCCGGACGAGGCGTTCGGTGCCGCCGTCACCGCCGGGGAGCCGGCCGACCGCGGTGTGCAGGGTGCGCGCGCGGGTCGGCTCGAACAGGGCCTCGCGCTCCGGGCCCTGGGCCGTCATCAGGGTTTCCCAGCGGGCCTTCAGGGAAGCCGGGTCGGCGGCCGTCGGCCACCCCCGGCCGAGCCGCGGCGGTGCGACGGACCACGGCATGAGGTCCGCCAGCCGCGGAGCGTCGTCGTGCGTCACGCTGGGCATGGTACGGGGTGCTCAGGCCGTGTCGAGGGTCGCGTCGAGGGTGACCGTGAAGGAGAAACGGTCCCCCCGGTAGTGGATGACCGCCGTGTCGAGGACCCGCCCGTCGCCGTCGTAGGTGACGCCCGTGTAGTGCAGGATCGGGCTCAACAGGGGTACCTGGAGCAGCCGGGCGGTCTCCGGGTCCGCGAGCCGGGCCTCCACGGTGTCGGTGATACGGGCGATGTCCGCGCCCACGACGTCCCTGAGCACCTTGGTCATCGGCCAGCGCGCCAGGTCGTCCGGGTCGATCCGGGCGGCCACCTCGGGACGGACGTAGTTGCGGGCGTGGTTGGTGGGTTCGCCCGTCGTCTCGTCGCCGCGCAGCCGGTGGTACGTCGCCACCTCGGCCAGGTCCGGGAAGTGCTCGGCGAGTTCGGCCGGCACCGGGCCGCGTCCGTGCGCGAGGAGCCGGGTCGCCATGCCGGACTGCTGGGCCACGATCGCGTCGACCGAGCCCAGCAGCCGCACCGGCGCGCCCCGCCGCACGTCCGGCTCGATGAACGTGCCGCGCCGCCGGTGCCGGGTGATCAGCCCCTCGTCCTCCAGTTCCTTCAGCGCCTGCCGCATGGTCAGCACGCTCACCCCGTAGTGCTCGGCCAGCCGCTCCTCGGTGGGCAGCCGCAGCGGGTCGCGGGGCGAGCGGCCGAGTATCGAGGCGCGCAGCGACTGCGACACCTGGTACCAGAGCGGCAGTTTGCGGTTGAGGACGATCGAGTCCGGGGCGAAGGAGGTCACGGGCCATCCGTACCGGTCGGCTCGGGCCGGTGCAAGGGGCGGAAGTGACGTTCGAGGCCGTCCCACACGTCGTCGTAGCGCTGCTGCCGATGGTCCGCGCCGGACGCGTGCGGGGTGAGGGTGAGCGGCCACCGTGTCTCGAACATGAACGCGAGGCCGTCGTCGACCCGCTGCGGACGCAGCTCGGCGGCGCTCGCCCGGTCGAAGGTCTCCCGGTCCGGGCCGTGCGCCGACATCATGTTGTGCAGCGAGCCGCCGCCCGGCACGAAGCCGCCTTTTCCGGCCGTCTTCGCGTCGTACGCGCCCTCGATCAGCCCCATGTACTCGCTCATCACGTTCCGGTGGAAGTACGGCGGCCGGAAGGTGTCCTCGCCCACCAGCCAGCGCGGCGCGAACACCACGAAGTCGACCCCGGCCAGCCCCGGGGTGTCCGACGGGGACGTGAGCACCGTGAAGATCGACGGGTCCGGATGGTCGTACGAGATGGTGCCGATGACGTTGAAACGGCGCAGGTCGTAGACGTACGGGACGTGGTTGCCGTGCCAGGCGACCACGTCGAGCGGCGAGTGGTCGTACGTCGCGCTCCACAGGTTGCCGCAGAACTTGTTCACCACCTCCACCGGGCCCTCGACGTCCTCGTACGCGGCGACGGGCGCGCGGAAGTCGCGCGCGTTGGCCAGTCCGTTGGCGCCGATCGGGCCGAGGTCGGGGAGGTGGAAGGGGGCGCCGTAGTTCTCGCAGACGTAACCGCGCGCGGAGGCGTCGAGGAGTTCCACGCGAAAGCGCACCCCGCGCGGGATCAGCGCCACGTCGCCCGGCTCGGCGTGCAGCAGTCCGAACTCGGTGCGCAGCAGCAGCCCGCCCCGCTCGGGCACGATCAGCAGCTCCCCGTCGGAGTCGCCGAAGACGCGGTCCATGGAGGCGTTGGCGTGGTACAGGTGCACGGCCATGCCGGTGCGCTGGGCGGCGTCGCCGTTGCCGCCGAGGGTCCACAGCCCGGCGAGGAAGTCGGTGCCGTCGGCCGGCGCGGGCAGCGGGTCCCAGCGCAGCCGGTTGGGGTCGGGGACCGTCTCGGTGAACGGCCCGGTGCGCAGGTCACCGTTGTCGGAGCGGGTGAAGCGCGGGTGCGCGGCCGAGGGGCGGATCCGGTACAGCCAGGAGCGGCGGTTGCGGGCGCGCGGCTCGGTGAAGGCCGTACCGCTGAGCTGTTCCGCGTACAGGCCGAGCGGGGCGCGCTGCGGTGAGTTCCGGCCCTCGGGGAGAGCGCCCGGCACCGCCTCGGAGGCGTGCTCGTTGCCGAACCCCGAGAGGTAGGACAGTCCCTCGGCGATCTTGCGTGCGTCGTCCCCGCTGGTCATCGTCGCTCCCTTGCGTGGCGGTTCCTGGCGTGCCGGTTCCCGGCGTGGCGGTTCCTTGCCCGGGCCGATTCCTCTGCATCACCGTAGGATTGCGTTTTCGGGGACGCAAGAGGTCCGTCGCTCCTCCTCACTGAGGACGATCACACCCGGCCAGAACCAGACCCCAGGGGGATCCGCGTGTCGGACAGGTGCTCTAATCTCCCGGGCATGTCGTGGAAGCGCGCAGCCGTCGTCGCGCTCACGCTCTGTGTCCTGCCGCTGGCCGGAGCCGTGGGCTGCGGGTCCGGTGATGCCCGGGAACGGGGCACCGTGGTGTCGCCCTCGCCCGTCGGCAAGGTCCTGGACGACACGGACGACGACGGGCGCCACTACCGCGAGGTGGACAAGAAGGGGGCGCCCCGGGTGGGCGTCGAGGTCCAGCCCGACAGCGACGGCAGCTGGGACGTCCGGCTGCGGCTGACCGACTTCCGCCTCTCGCCGTCCGGCGCGCGGGCCGGGGCGGTCACCGGCCGTGGCACCGCCCGGCTCTTCGTCGACGACCAGCCCGTGGCCGAGCTGCGCACCCCGGCCTACCGCATCCCGGCCGGTTACCTCCCGCACGGCACCCACCAGGTGACCGCGCGGCTGTACGCCGACGACGGCACGGTCTGGGCCGTCGACGGGAAGCCCGTGGAGAGCACGGCCGACATCACGGTCTCGGAGCCCTCGCCGGCCCCCTCCGGGTCCCCGTGAGCACGGGTGAGCGCAGGCTTGAGCCACGCCGGCCGCACCGTGTGTGCACCACGACCGCACCGGCCACCTTTCTCCGTACCGAGGGGCGAGGTTCCACCGGGCCCCGTCGGAAAGGCATCATGAAGTCCGTGCCCCAAGCGACATCGCTCCGTCGTGCGCCGGTCCAGCGGCGCAGTGCCGAACGGCTGACCAGGATCCTGGACGCCTGCGCCGACCTGCTGGACGAGGTCGGCTACGACGCCCTGAGCACGCGTGCCGTCGCCCAGCGCGCCGGCGTGCCCATCGGCTCCGTCTACCGCTTCTTCGGCAACAAGCGGCAGATGGCCGACGCCCTCGCCCAGCGCAACCTGGAGCGCTGGTCCGAGCGGGTCACCGAGCGGTTGCAGGGGGCCCGGCACGGTGACTGGCGGGCCGCGATGGACGCCGTGCTCGACGAGTACCTGGCCATGAAGCGCACCGCGCCCGGTTTCTCCCTCGTCGACTTCGGCAACCAGATCCCGGTCGGCGTCCGCCACGCGGAACCCAACCACCGTGTCGCCGACCGCCTCGCCGACCTCCTCTCCGCCTACCTCGACCGCACCCCCGACGACGACCTGCGCCGCACCTTCCTCATCGCCGTCGAAACCGCCGACACCCTGGTCCAGCTGGCCTTCCGCGTGGACCCGGAGGGCGACGCGAAGGTGATCGCGGAGATGCGCGAACTGCTGCGGGCGTATGTGGGCCGCGTACTGGACTGACCCACCTCGGCACCGAGCACCTTGCACGCGCCGCGCCGCGCCGCGCCGCGCCGGGCCTGCGGGCCTGTGCGGCCGCTGCGCCCTGGCGGCCCGTGACGTGCCGGCCCGTGACGTGCTGGGCCGACCTGTACCGCGCTGACCCGTGCCGCCGCGCCGTTCCGCCCGAGCTGTGCCAGGCCGTGCCGCGTTGCGTTGGGCCGTGCCGCCGCCCGATCCAGCCATGCCGCGCTGGCCCGAGCCGTCCTGGGCGATGCCGTCACTGGGCTGTGCCAGGCCGGGCCGAGCCCGCCCAGCGCCACGCCACCCCGCCGGGCCGAGCCCGGGCGTCGGGCCGGCCCGGCCCGCACCGGGCTGTGTCGGCAGTGCAGCCGCTGGATCGAGCCGCGCCGCGCCGGCCCGAGCTGTCCAGGGCGATGCGCCGCAGGGCCCTGCCGGGCTGTGCCGCCGCCAGCCGGGGCCAAGCCGGGCCGTGCCGCCGCCGTGCCGTGTTGCCGCCGCGCCGGGCCCAGCCCCCACCGGGCCTGGTCGGGCGCAGCCCCCACCGGGCCTGGTCGGGCGCAGCCCCCACCGTGCCGGTCGGGGCGGCCCTACCGTGTCCGGGCCGGCCCCCACCGTGCCGGGCCGCGCCGGGTCCAGACCGGCCCGTGCCGTGGCCGGCGCCTGCCGGGTTCAGCCGTGCCCTGTCGCGTCGCGTCCGGTGGTCCCGTCCTCCCCGTGCTCCCCTCTCGGTGGGAGCGGGGCCCTCGCCGCCGCGCATACCGGTCGGTATGCTCGCCCGGGACAAGGCACCGTCGCCCCCTGGAGGACCCGTGTCCCGCACCGCCCTGCGAATCTGCCCCCTGTGCGAGGCCACCTGCGGGCTCACGCTCACCGTCGAGGGGAGCTCCGTCACCGGGGCCCGCGGTGACCGGGAGGACGTGTTCAGCAAGGGGTTCATCTGCCCGAAGGGCGCCAGCTTCGGTGCCGTGGACGGGGATCCCGACCGGCTGCGCACCCCGCTCGTCCGCCGGGACGGCGAGCTGCGCGAGGCCGGCTGGGAGGAGGCCTTCGACGCCGTCGCCGCCGGGATCCGCCGGGTCGTCGAGCAGTACGGGCCGCACTCCGTCGGGGTCGTCCTCGGCAACCCGAACGTCCACACCGTGGCCGGCGCCCTCTACCCGCCCGTGCTGCTCGCCAGGCTCGGCACCCGCAGCATCTTCACCGCCTCCACCGTGGACCAGATGCCCAAGCACGTCTCCAGCGGACTGCTCTACGGCGACGCCCTCGCCATCCCCGTGCCCGACCTGGACCGCACCGACCATCTCCTGATGATCGGCGCCAACCCCCTGGAGTCCAACGGGAGTCTGTGCACCGCCCCCGACTTCCCCGGCAAGCTCAAGGCGCTCAAGGCCCGCGGCGGCACCCTCACCGTCATCGACCCGCGCCGCACCCGCACCGCCCGACTCGCCGACCGGCACATCGAGATCAGGCCCGGCACCGACGCCCTGCTGCTCGCGGCGATGACGTACACGCTGTTCGAGGAAGGCCTCGTGGACCTGGGGGAGTTGGCTTCGCACGTCGAAGGGGTCGACGAAGTGCGGGATGCCGTGAGGGAGTTCACCCCCGAGGCGGTCGCCCTCGCCTGTGACGTCGAGGCCCCGGTCATCCGGACCCTCGCCCGGGAACTCGCCGCCGCTCCCACCGCCTCCGTGTACGCCCGCATCGGCAGCTGCACGGTCCCCTTCGGCACCCTCGGCAGCTGGCTCGTCGACGTCCTCAACATCCTCACCGGCAACCTGGACCGGCCCGGCGGTGCCCTCTTCCCGCTGGCCGCGACGGACCGGGCCCCCCGCCCGGCCGGCCCCGGCCGCGGCTTCCAGCTCGGCCGCTGGCACTCCCGCGTCAGCCGCCACCCCGAGGCGAAGGGCGAACTCCCGCTCTCCGCGCTCGCCGAGGAGATCGACACCGCCACCGACGAGGGCGAGCCGATCCGCGCGCTCATCGCGGTGGCCGCCAACCCGGTGCTCTCCGCCCCGGACGGGAACCGCCTCGACAAGGCGCTGGGCTCGCTCGACTTCATGGTCAGCGTCGACCCGTACCTCAACGAGACCTCGCGCCACGCCGACGTCGTCCTGCCGCCGCCCCCGCCCGCCCAGAGCCCGCACCACGACTTCGCGCTCAACGCCCTCGCCGTGCGCAACCAGGTCCGCTACTCGCCCCCGGCCGTCCCGCTGGAGCCCGGCCGCATGGCCGAGAGCGAGATCCTCGCCCGGCTGGTCCTCGCCGCCACCGGCATGCACGGCGCCGACCCGTCCACCGTGGACGACCTGGTCATCGGCCAGACCCTCGGCAAGGCCGTCGCGGAGGCCCACTCGCCCGTGCACGGCCGCGACCCCCGGGAACTCGCCGCGCAGCTCACCGGTGAGACCGGCCCCGAACGCCGGCTCGACCTGATGCTCCGCCTCGGCCCCTACGGCGACGGCTTCGGCGCCGACCCCGACGGACTGACCCTCGCCCGCCTCCTGGAGCACCCGCACGGCATCGACCTCGGCCCGCTGCGCCCGCGCCTGCCGCAGGGTCTGAAGACCAGGAGCGGCCGGATCGAGCTGCTGCCCCGGCCGATCGCCGACGATCTCCCCCGGCTCGCCGCCGCCCTGCGCGAGCGGCCCGACGGACTCCTCCTCGTCGGCCGCCGGCATCTGCGCTCCAACAACAGCTGGATGCACAACGTCCCCGCCCTCACCGGCGGCACCAACCGCTGCACCCTGCACATCCACCCCGAGGACGCCGAGCGGCTGGGCGTCCGGGACGGGGCCCAGGTCCGGGTGAAGGGCGCGGGGGGAGAGGTGACCGCACCGGCCGAGGTCACCGAGGGCGTGCGCCGGGGCGTGGTGAGCCTGCCGCACGGCTGGGGCCACGACCGGCCCGGCACCCGGCTCGGCCATGCCGCGACGGACCCCGGCGTCAACGTCAACCAGCTCCTCGACGGCAGCCTGCTGGACCCGCTGTCGGGCAACGCCGTCCTCAACGGCGTGCCCGTCGAGGTCACCGCGCTCGTCACAACGCCGTGACCTGGAGTTTTGCGCTTATTGCTCGCACGTCAACGTCTTGTTAACGCCAATTGAACGGACCTAACGTCAACGCACCGCCGACCCCCAGGTGGGATGTTCAAGGGCGAACGTGAGGTATCCATTCATGCTGACCATCCTCGGCTTCGTCATGATCGCGACCTTCCTGGTCCTGATCATGATGAAGAAGATGTCGCCGATCGCGGCGCTCGTACTGATCCCGGCGTTGTTCTGCGTCTTCGTCGGAAAGGGCGCCAAGCTCGGTGACTACGTCATCGAAGGCGTCGGCAGCCTCGCCCCGACGGCGGCGATGCTCATGTTCGCGATCGTCTACTTCGGTGTGATGATCGATGTCGGCCTCTTCGACCCGATCGTCCGGGGCATCCTGAAGTTCTGCAAGGCCGACCCGCTGCGCGTCGTCGTCGGCACGGCGCTGCTCGCCGCGATCGTCTCCCTCGACGGCGACGGCTCCACCACCTTCATGATCACCGTCTCGGCGATGTACCCGCTGTACAAGCGCCTGAAGATGAGCCTGGTCGTGATGACCGGTGTCGCCGCCATGGCCAACGGCGTGATGAACACGCTGCCCTGGGGCGGCCCGACCGCCCGCGCCGCGACCGCGCTGAAGCTCGACGCGAGCGACATCTTCGTGCCGATGATCCCGGCGCTGGCCGTGGGTCTCCTCTTCGTCTTCGTCCTCGCGTACGTGCTCGGCCGCCGCGAGCGCAAGCGGCTCGGCGTGCTGACGCTGGACGAGGCGCTGGAGCCCCAGGAGGCCGAGACCGTCCTCGTGGGCGCCGCCGCCGGCACCGGTGGCGAGGCGAAGGCCACCGGGGGAACCGGCGGCGCGTTTCTCCCCGAGGAGCCGCAGGACGAGGGCTTCCAGGGCCTCGACCCGAACCGGGCCACCCTGCGCCCCAAGCTGTACTGGTTCAACGCGCTGCTCACCGTCACCCTGTTGACCGCCATGATCATGGAGTGGCTGCCGATCCCGGTGCTGTTCCTGCTCGGTGCCGCGGCCGCGCTCACCGTCAACTTCCCGCACATCCCCGACCAGAAGGCCCGGCTCGCCGCCCACGCCGACAACGTCCTCAACGTCTCCGGCATGGTCTTCGCCGCCGCCGTCTTCACCGGCGTCCTCCAGGGCACCGGCATGGTCGACCACATGGCGAAGTGGATGGTCGACGTCATCCCCGCGGGCATGGGCCCGCACATGGCCCTCGTCACCGGCCTGCTGAGCCTCCCGCTCACCTACTTCATGTCCAACGACGGCTTCTACTTCGGCGTCCTGCCGGTCCTCGCCGAGGCCGGTGCCGCGCACGGGGTGACGCCGCTGGAGATGGCCCGTGCCTCGCTCGTCGGCCAGCCCCTGCACATGTCGAGCCCGCTCGTCCCGGCCGTCTACGTCCTGGTCGGCATGGCGAAGGTCGAGTTCGGCGACCACACCCGCTTCGTGGTCAAGTGGGCCGCCCTCACCTGTCTGGTGATCCTCGGGGCGGGCCTGCTGTTCGGCATCATCTGAGCTACCCCATGGAGGACTTCGTGAGGCCCGGCAGGAACCGCGGCTGGCTGCTCCGACTCGTCATCGCCTTCACCTTCGCGCAGGGGGCGGTGTCGATGGCCCGGCCCGCCGTCTCCTACCGGGCCCTCGCGCTGGGCGCCGACGAACGGGCCGTCGGTGTCATCGCAGGCGTCTACGCCCTGTTGCCCCTCTTCGCCGCCGTACCGCTCGGCCGCCGCACGGACCACGGCCGGTGCGCCCCGCTGCTGCCGGTGGGCGTGGTCCTCATCTCCGGCGGCTGCGCGCTGAGCGGCCGCGCGGGCTCGCTGGGGACGATGGCCCTGTGGAGCGGGGTGATGGGCCTCGGCCACCTGTGCTTCGTCATCGGCTCCCAGTCGCTCGTCGCCCGCCAGTCCGCCCCGCACGAACAGGACCGCAACTTCGGCCACTTCACGATCGGCGCCTCGCTCGGCCAGCTCGTCGGCCCGATCGCGGCGGGTGCCCTGATCGCCCGCGACGACATGGCGCGCACCAGCGCGCTCGCCCTGCTCGTCGCGGGTGCGGGCTGCGCGGTCGCGTTCACCTCCCTGTGGCGCCTCGAACACCGCGACACGGCGGCCGCGTCCCGTACGGCACCAGGTGACCGCGTCCCCGTCGGCCGCATCCTGCGCACCCGGGGTGTCCCGGCCGGCATCCTGGTCAGCCTCGCCGTGCTCTCCGCGACCGACATCCTCACCGCCTACCTCCCGGTGGTCGGCGAGCACCGGGGCATCGCGCCCTCCGTGATCGGCGTCCTGCTCAGCGTCCGCGCGGCGGCCACCATCGCCTGCCGGCTCGTCCTCACCCCGCTGCTGCGGCTGCTCGGCCGGGCGCTGCTGCTCGCCGTGACCTGTCTGCTGGCGGCGCTGCTCTGCGCGGGGATCGCGCTGCCGGTGCCGGTCCGGGCGCTCGGCGTGATCCTCGCCGTCCTCGGCTTCTGCCTCGGGGTCGGGCAGCCGCTGTCCATGACGACGGTCGTGCAGGCCGCGCCCGACGGCGCCCGCTCCACGGCCCTCGCGCTGCGGCTCACCGGCAACCGCCTCGGCCAGGTCGCCGCGCCCGCCACGGCGGGGCTGGTCGCCGGGGTCGCGGGGGTGGCGGCGCCCTTCGTGATGCTGGGCGCGCTGTTGCTGCTGTCGTCGGCGGTGGCCCTGCGCTCCCCGGCGAAGCCGGCCGAGCCGCTCGGCTCCGGCCCCGGTAGCGGCACCGGCTCCGCGGTGGGCCGTAAGAGGGAAGTAAAGGGCGCGGTCGACGGGGTGTAGGGCGAGGCTCCCGGCGTTCGGTGCGCGCATGTGACAAAGAGTCAGAAGACGAGTGATTTGTATGAAAATCATCTGACTCAGAGGAGCCTGCATGCACGTCACGCCCCGCCCCCGCCGCGCCGGCGCCCGGATCGCCGCCCTCGCGGCCCTCACCGTCGCGGGGAGCGCCCTGGCCGGGGGGCACGCGTTCGCCGCCACCAACGGAGACGTCAAGATCCACGCGGTCGGAACGCCCGCCTCGGGGCCGGAGAACGACCCCCACGTCTGCCTGTTCTACATCGACGCCTTCAACTTCGACGCGGGTGAGACCGCCTCCTGGGTCATCGAGACCCAGCCGCCGTCCTCGGGGCCGGCCGGCGCCACCGGCCAGATCGTGATCAACGCCGACGGCACGGGGCAGAGCGAGGAGATCAACCTTCCCGACGGCCACTACAAGCTCACCTTCACGACGCCGGACGGTGACGGCGGCCCGGGCAAGCAGAAGGTCTTCTGGGTCGACTGCGCCTCCGGCTCGCCGAGCCCCAGCGGCAGCCCGAGCACCAGCCCCAGCACCAGCCCGAGCGCCAGTCCCAGCACCAGTCCGAGCGAGACCGTCACCGGCTACCCGACCGGCTACCCCACCGGTGACCCGGGCGGCCCGCACGGCTACCCCGGCGGCCCCCACGGCGGTCCCCCCGCCGGCGCCGGCGGGCTCGCACGGGACGCCGCGTTCGGGCCGGTGGCGGGTGCGGCGGCCGTGGGTGTGGCCGCGGTCGGCGGAGTGGTCTGGTTCCGGCTCCGTCGCCGTCCGCATGGCGCCGCGTAGACGGCGGCGCAGGCGCAGGCCCTGGTACCGGACGCGCGCCTACCGCCTGACCCGGACGGTCGTCCTGACCGCCGCGCTGGTCACGGGGTGCGTGCACTGGACCCAGGACGAGGAACCCCCGGGACCGGCGGCGGCCGGCCCCGGGGGCTCCGCCCGGGCGGCGGGAGAGGTACCCGGCGACCCCGCCGACGGCGCGGGCCCGCTCGCCGCGCCCCGCCGCCAGGACGGCGACTCCCGTCCCCGGAGCGCGCCGTCCCCCGGCGAAGCCCGCGCGACCCCTTCGGCGGCCGTCCCCCCGCCCCTGCCGTACGCGCGGGCCGTCCGCCTCCTCATCCCCTACCTCAGCGTGGACGCCCCCGTCATGGACCTCCGGCTCGACGACCGGCGCCGGCTGCCCGCGCCCGCCGAGAACGACGCCCATCGGGTCGGCTGGTACGCGGACGGTCCGGGGCCGGGCGGGCGGGGGACCGCCGTCGCCGTCGGGCACCTGGACACCGACAACGGTCCGGCGGTCTTCGCGGGCCTGTCGGAGCTCAGGCGGGGCAAGCTGATCGAGGTCCGCCGGGCCGACGGCCGTACCGCCGTCTACGCCGTCGACGCCCTCCGCAAGTTCGAGAAGGCACACTTCCCCAATGGAGAGGTGTACGGCGACCGCGGCCGCCCCGAGCTGCGGCTGATCACCTGTGGCGGCACCTTCCACCGCAGGACCGGCTACGACGGCAATCTCGTCGTCTTCGCCCACTTCACCCGCGTCCTCGGCCCGGACCCCCGCCCCGCACCGACCTGAGCGGTCGCCGCCTTCGCCGGCACCCCGCGCATCACCCTCCTGCGCGGTGGCGCGTCTGCCCGGCCCCGGCGCCGCTCCCCACCTGGAGAAGTGAGCAGACGCACTCCCGTACGGTGACGCCGTCCCCCGGCGGCCCCTGGTGCCGGAAAACTAACAACGTTAGTTTAGGGCGCTGATGACCACCACCGCCGGGAGGAACGCGATGAAGGCACACGACGGCATCTATCTCGACGGCGCCTGGCGCCCCGCCGCGGGCCGGGACGTGATCGAGGTCGTCGACCCGGCCGACGAGCAGGTGATCGCCCGGGTCCCGGCCGGTGACGCCGAGGACGTCGACGCAGCCGTACGGGCCGCGCGCGCCGCGCTCCCCGGCTGGGCGGCCACCCCGCCCGCCGAACGCGCCGCACGGCTGACCGCGCTGCGGGACGCCCTGGCGAGCCGCAAGGCCGAGATCGCCGAGACCGTCACCGCCGAGCTGGGCTCCCCGCCGGCGTTCTCCCACGCGGTCCACGCAGGGCTGCCGATCGCGGTCGCCGGCTCCTACGCCGAACTCGCCGCCACCCACTCCTTCGAGGAGAAGGTCGGCAACTCCACCGTCCTGCACGAGCCGATCGGCGTGGTCGGCGCCATCACGCCCTGGAACTACCCGCTGCACCAGATCGTCGCCAAGGTCGCCCCGGCCCTGGCCGCCGGCTGCACGGTGGTCCTCAAGCCCGCCGAGGACACCCCGCTCACCGCCCAGCTCTTCGCCGAGGCCGTCCACGAGGCCGGCGTCCCGGCCGGGGTGTTCAACCTCGTCACCGGCCTCGGCCCGGTCACGGGGCGGGCCCTCGCCGAGCACCCCGGCGTCGATCTGGTCTCCTTCACCGGCTCCACGGCCGTCGGACGGCAGATCGCCGCCACCGCCGGCGCCGCGATCAAGAAGGTGGCCCTGGAACTCGGCGGCAAGTCCGCCAACGTCATCCTGCCGAGCGCCGACCTCGCCCGGGCGGTCAACGCCGGCGTCGCCAACGTGATGTCCAACTCCGGCCAGACGTGCAGCGCCTGGACGCGCATGCTGGTCCACCGCGACCACTACGACGAGGCCGTCGAACTGGCCGCGACCGCCGCCGCCAAGTACGCCGACCGCATCGGCCCGCTGGTCAACGCCCAGCAGCAGGCACGGGTGCGGGGGTACATCGAGAAGGGCCTCGCCGAGGGCGCCCGGCTGGTCGCGGGCGGCCCCGAATCGCCGCGCGAGCGCGGCTACTTCGTCGCGCCGACCGTCTTCGCCGACGTCACCCCCGAGATGACGATCGCCCAGGAGGAGATCTTCGGCCCGGTCCTGTCGATCCTGCGCTACGAGGACGAGGAGGACGCCCTGCGGATCGCCAACGGCACGGTCTACGGCCTGGCCGGCGCGGTCTGGGCGGGGGAGGAGGCCGAGGCGGTCGCCTTCGCCCGGCGCATGGACACCGGCCAGGTCGACATCAACGGGGGCCGCTTCAACCCCCGCGCCCCGTTCGGGGGCTACAAGCAGTCGGGCGTCGGCCGGGAACTCGGCGCGCACGGTCTCGCCGAGTACCTCCAGACCAAGTCCCTTCAGTTCTGAGGAGGTTGCCGCCATGGTCCGCGCCGCCGTGCTCCCCGCCGTGGGTGCCCCCCTGGAGATCACCGACATCGACCTGCCGGAGCCCGGCCCCGGCCAGGTCCGGGTGCGGCTCGCCGCCGCCGGGGTCTGCCACTCCGATCTGTCCCTGTCCGACGGCACCATGCGGGTGCCCGTCCCCGCGGTCCTCGGCCATGAGGGCGCGGGCACGGTCGTGGCCGTGGGCGACGGGGTCGCCGGGGTGGCGCCCGGCGACCGTGTCGTCCTCAACTGGGCCCCGTCCTGCGGGCGCTGCCACGCCTGCGGACTCGGCGAGGTCTGGCTGTGCGCCAACGCCCTGGCCGGCTCCGCCGACGTGTACGCCCGCACCGCCGACGGCACCGACCTCCACCCCGGCCTGAACGTCGCCGCGTTCGCCGAGGAGACCGTCGTCGACGCCTCCTGCGTCCTGCCGCTGCCCGACGGCGTCCCCCTCGTGGACGCGGCCCTCCTCGGCTGCGCGGTCCTCACCGGATACGGCGCCGTCCACCACAGCGCACGGGTCCGCCCCGGCGAGACCGTCGCCGTCCTCGGAGTGGGCGGGGTGGGCCTGGCCACCCTCCAGGCCGCCCGGATCGCCGGCGCCTCCACCGTCGTCGCCGTGGACGTCTCCCCGGAGAAGGAGGAACTGGCGCGGGCGGCCGGCGCCACCGAGTACCTGGTCGCCTCCGAGCAGACGGCCCGCGAGATCCGCGGCCTCACCGGCAAGCAGGGCGTCGACGTGGCGGTGGAGTGCGTGGGCCGTGCCGTCACCATCCGGACGGCGTGGGAGTCCACCCGGCGCGGCGGCCGCACCACGGTCGTCGGCATCGGCGGCAAGGACCAGCAGGTCACCTTCAACGCCCTGGAGCTGTTCCACTGGGGCAGGACCCTGTCCGGCTGTGTCTACGGCAACACGAACCCGGCCGAGGACCTGCCCGTCCTCGCCGACCACGTCCGCGCGGGGCGCCTCGACCTCTCCGCGATGGTCACCGAGCACATCGCCCTCGACGGCATCCCCGGGGCCTTCGAGAACATGCTCGCGGGCAAGGGCGGCCGGGCCCTGGTGGTCTTCTAGGGCGTCTTTCGAAAGTCCCGTCTGACCGGCCGACCGGCACGCCCGGCCGCGTTCCCCGGCCGGGCTCAGGACAGGTGGCGGTGCTGGATGGCGAGCCCGTCCAGCAGGGCCGTCAGGCCGGTCTCGAACGCCCGCTCGTCGATCTTCTCCTGGTGCTCGGCCAGGAGGTGGGCCTGGCCGAGGTGGGGGTAGTCGGCGGGGTCGTAGGCCTCGGCGTCGTCCACGAAGCCGCCGGCGAAGGAGCCCAGCGCCGAGCCCATGATGAAGTAGCGCATCAGGGCGCCGATGGAGGTGGCCTGGGCGGGGGGCCAGCCGGCCGCGACCATCGCGCCGTAGACGGCGTCGGCGACCCGGAGCCCGGCCGGGCGGCGGCCGGGGCCCTGGGCGAGGACCGGGACGATGTTCGGGTGGTCGCGCAGGGCGGCGCGGTAGGAGACCGCCCAGTCGTGCAGCGCGGTCCGCCAGTCGCGGCCGTCGTCGAACATCGACAGGTCGATCTGGGCGCTCACCGAGTCGGCCACGGCCTCCAGGATCTCGTCCTTGGTGCGGAAGTGGTTGTAGAGCGAGGGCCCGCTGACCCCGAGTTCGGCGGCGAGCCGGCGCGTGGAGACGGCCGCCAGGCCCTCCTCGTCCACCAGCGTCCGTGCGGTCTCGACGATCCGGTCGGTGCTGAGAAGGGGCTTGCGCGGTCGGGCCATGGCGCACATAGTAGGGCTGCCACAAAGAAACTAGCAGTGCTAATTTAAAGATGAGGTGATCTCGTGGTGCACCTGGGGCTCGACGACGAGCAGGAGGCCGTACGGCAGCTGGCCCGGGACTTCGTCGAGCGCGAGATCACCCCGCACGTCGTCGCCTGGGACCGCGCCGAGGAGGTGGACCGGGGCATCGTGAAGAAGCTCGGCGAGGTCGGCTTCCTGGGGCTGACGATCGACGAGGAGTACGGCGGATCCGGCGGCGACCATCTCGCGTACTGCCTGGTCACGGAGGAACTGGGGCGCGGCGACTCGTCCGTGCGCGGGATCGTCTCGGTGTCGCTCGGGCTGGTCGCGAAGACCGTCGCCGCCTTCGGCGACGAGGAGCAGAAGCGGCGCTGGCTGCCCGGACTGACCTCCGGCGCGCTCGTCGGCTGCTTCGGCCTCACCGAACCCGGCACCGGCTCGGACGCCGGCAGTCTCGCGACCCGGGCCGTGCGGGACGGCGACTCCTATGTGATCAACGGCAGCAAGATGTTCATCACGAACGGCACCTGGGCCGACGTCGTCCTGCTCTTCGCCCGCTCCACGGACGCCCCCGGCCACAAGGGCGTCTCCGCCTTCCTGGTCCCCACCGACACGCCCGGCCTCACCCGCCGTACCGTCCACGGCAAGCTCGGCCTGCGCGGCCAGGCCACCGCCGAACTGGTCCTGGAGGACGTCCGGGTGCCCGCCTCCGCCCTGCTCGGCACGGAGGGCAAGGGCTTCTCGGTCGCCATGTCGGCGCTCGCCAAGGGCCGGATGTCGGTCGCGGCGGGCTGTGTCGGCATCGCCCAGGCCGCCCTGGACGCGGCCGTGCGGTACGCGGGCGAGCGCGAGCAGTTCGGCCGGAGCATCGCCCACCACCAGCTGATCCAGGAGCTGATCAGCGACATCGCCGTGGACGTCGACGCGGCCCGGTTGCTCACCTGGCGGGTCGCCGATCTGATCGACCGCGGACTGCCGTTCGCCGTCGAGTCCTCCAAGGCCAAGCTCTTCGCCTCCGAGGCCGCCGTGCGCGCCGCGAACAACGCCCTCCAGGTCTTCGGGGGCTACGGCTACATCGACGAGTACCCGGCGGGCAAGCTGCTGCGCGACGCCCGGGTGATGACCCTGTACGAGGGCACCAGCCAGATCCAGAAGCTGGTCATCGGGCGGGCCCTGACGGGCGTGTCGGCGTTCTGAGTACCCTCTGAGTACCCGTACGGATGTGGTGCGCGCCACATCGGCGGAATGCTGTCGCCCATGAGTGACACACCGGTCAAACAGCAGAACACGGCCGCGTATTACGGGCAGGCCGTCGCGTCCTTCGCCGTCGCCATGGCGGCCACGGCGGTCGGGATCTACCGGATGGACGCCGACGCCTGGGTGCGCGCGTTCCTGGCCGTCGCGGTCCTGTACCTGGTGACCTCCTCCTTCACCCTGGCGAAGGTGATCCGTGACCGGCAGGAGGCGGGGACGATCGTCAGCCGGGTCGACCAGGCCCGGCTGGAGAAGCTGCTCGCCGAGCACGACCCCTTCGAGAAGATCTGAGCGAGCCCCGCGCGACGCCACGGGGTTCAACGCGCCCCGTGGGGTCCGAGGGTTTCCCCTACGCTGAGCGGCCACTCTAAGCGGCCGCTCACCTACGGCGGTATGGTGGAGCGACTGTACCGAGAGGGGCGAGCGAGGGATGAGTACGGCTCAGGAGACGGCCGGCGGCGAGACCGAGCCGTGGGACGAGGTCACCCCCGACGCGGCCAGGCGACTGCTCGTCGCCGCCGTGGAGGCCTTCGCCGAACGCGGCTACCACGCGACGACGACCCGCGACATCGCCGGACGCGCGGGCATGAGTCCGGCCGCCCTGTACATCCACTACAAGACCAAGGAAGAGCTGCTGCACCGCATCAGCCGGATCGGCCACGACCGCGCGCTGGACATCCTGCGCACCGCGGCGGCCGGTGAGGGCAGCGCGACCCAGCGGCTCGCGGAGGCCGTGAGCTCCTTCGTCCGCTGGCACGCGGGGCGGCGCACCACGGCCCGGGTCGTCCAGTACGAACTGGACGCCCTCGGTCCCGACGCCCGCGCCGAGATCCTCGGCCTGCGCCGGCAGGTCGACGCCGAGGTCCGCAGGATCATCCAGGACGGTGTGGCGGCGGGGGAGTTCCAGGTCGTCGACGTGCACGGCACCACGCTCGCCGTGCTCTCCCTCTGCATCGACGTGGCCCGCTGGTTCAACGTCGACGGTCCCCGCACACCGGACGAGGTCGGCGCGCTGTACGCCGACCTCGTGCTGCGCATGGTGGGTGCGGCCGGGTAGCGGCCGCACCCGCGGTCCGGACGGTCAGAGGTAGTAGCGGGAGACCGACTCCGCGACACACACCGGCTTGTCCCCGCCCTCGCGCTCCACGCTGAAGGCGATGGCGACCTGGACGCCGCCGGTGACGTCCTCGACACCGGTGATCGTCGCGGTGGCGCGCAGCCGCGAGCCGACCGGCACGGGCGCGGGGAAGCGCACCTTGTTCGTGCCGTAGTTGACACCCATCTGCACGTTCTCGACGGAGATCAGCTGCGGCCCGAACAGCGGCAGCAGGGACAGCGTCAGATAGCCGTGGGCGATGGTCGTCTTGAAGGGGCCCGCCGCGGCCCTCTCCGGGTCGACGTGGATCCACTGGTGGTCGCCGGTGGCCTCGGCGAACAGGTCGATCCGCTTCTGGTCGATCTCCAGCCAGTCGGTGTACCCCAGCTGCTCGCCCACCGCCGCCCTCAGTTCCTCGGCGGACGTGAAGATCCTCGGCTCTGCCATGTCGTCTCGGGCCCTCTCGCGCGGTCTCATCTGCTAAGCGACTGCTTAGCATGGTAGCGGAAGGGGCCGGGTAGGGTTCGAGGGGTGCCCCAGATTCCCGAGAAGGTCCACGAGCTCACGGTCGGCCAGCTCGCCGCGCGCAGCGGCGCCGCCGTCTCCGCCCTGCACTTCTACGAGGCCAAGGGGCTGATCACCAGCCGCCGCACCGCGGGCAACCAGCGCCGCTACCACCGTGACGCGCTCCGCAGGGTCGCCTTCGTGCGGGCCGCGCAGCGGGTCGGGATCCCGCTCGCCACGATCCGCGAGGCGCTCCTCGAACTCCCCGAGGAGCGCACGCCCACCCGGGAGGACTGGGCGCGGCTCTCCGAGCGGTGGCGGGCGGAACTGGACCGGCGCATCCAGCAGCTCAACCGTCTCCGCGACCACCTCACCGACTGCATCGGCTGCGGGTGTCTTTCCCTCGACACCTGCGTGCTGTCCAACCCCGACGACGTGTTCGGCGAGCGGCTGACCGGGTCACGGCTGTTGGCGGAGCGGAGGAGGTAGGGGCGGTCCCCGTCCGCGCCCTACTCGTACTCCGTCCCGCCCTTCCGCGTCAGATAGGCCCCGCTGACCGCCTTGGCGATCGCCCGGCCCCCGGTCACCGCGCTGTAGCGCTCGACAGCGGGCCGGATCACCACGCCCTCGCGCAGATGCAGCCCCCGCCCGGACACGGTCTCCCGCCCCGTCGCGAGCCCCAGGACGACCTCACTGTCGTACGCCCCCTCGAACAGCCGCGGAACCAGCGGCAGTTCGCCCTCCAGCAACCCCGTCACCTCCGCCGTGTCCAGCCAGCGCACCACACCCCCGACATCCACCGACACGTCGAACACCGCGTAGCCGAGCGTCTCGCGCCGCCCGTCCGCGCCGTACGTCAGGTCCTGCACGCCCGCGCCGTACACCTCGCCGAAGACACCGACCCGCCGCGCCCCGAGCCGCTCGGCGACACGGGCCGCCGCCTCGGCGACGCCGTGCCCGCGCACCGCCCGCCAGTACAGATTGCGTGGATCCTCCGCCAGCGCCAGCGACTTCGCGCCGAACCCCTTGGAGGAGACGTAGACCCGCTCCTCGCCCGCGACATACGTCAGCAGGCACGCCGAGCCGTGCAGCTTCTCGGTGAGGACCACGGGCTCACCGGGCTCGAAGATGCCGGGGTAGCGCTGGATGTTCTCGATGTCGACCCACGGCAGCAGATCCGCCGCCGCCTCGACCTCCCCGTTCATGGTGGGCGGGATCGGCGGCACCCACTTCACGATGCCGAGCGGCTCCGCGAAGTCGGTGCCGGCCGCGGCCGCCCCCACGAGATCGACGTCCGCCAGCGCCTTCGGCCGGCACACGATCCCCTGGGACAGCTCGCCCCGCAGCCGCACCGCCTTCACCCGGTCCGACCTGCTGCCCGCCAGGCGCCCGGTCAGCCCCAGCTCCTCGACCAGCGCGAGCGGCAGCACCGCCTGCTCGGGGATGTAGAGGGCGACCTCACCGGTGCGGTACGCGCCCTTGGCGACGACGGCCCGGTACAGGCCGACCTGGGCCAGTTCGAGGGCGTCGGCGTTGGGGTGTTCCTGCACGGTCAGGACTTCGGCGGTGACGCGCAGCGTCGACATCGAGGGACTCCTTCGGCTGCTCAGCTCGGTTTCATCGCCCCCAACTGTCCTTGGGACAAAGGGCTGGAGCGAACCGATTAACGGCTGGTAGCGTCACGCCCTCCGGCCGGCGGCGACACCGTCGCGCGCGGAGTCCCGACGGGACGAACTCATGCGCCGCCTGCTGCCCCAGACCGCCCACGCCGTCGCGGACGGCACCCTGGACGGCATCGGCCGGGGTTTCCCGGGGCTCGCCCGCGTCGCCCGGCGCACCTGGCCGGCCGGACAGGCGGCGGCGATCGAGGCGTTCCTGCTCGCCTGGTGGCACCCGACGCGCACCTGGTGAGCTGCGTCGCCCGGTGGGAGCACGAACTCGTCTTCGACCAGTCGCCGTTCCTCTGGTGGACCCCGGACGGCGAGCCCGCCGTCGCCGCCACGCTCCGGGGCCGGCTCGCCGAGCACGCCCCCGCCCGGCTGCGCGCGGCGGGCGAGCCCGACCTCGCGCTGCGCACCGGACTCCTCGCCCGGACCTACGACGGCCGCTGGGCGCACCCGTACGGGCACCGCCCCTCGCCCGGCGACTGAGCGGCGGCTCCAAGGGGGGTGCGGCATCCCCGACGCACCCCCGGTGTGCTCTCGTGCTCGCGCGCCCCCAGGGGGCTCAGGCGGAGACCGACACCAGCAGCCGTCCGCGCCGGGCGTACGCCAGCGCCTCGGCGGTGAGGACGGGGCGCGGCACGAGGATGCCGCAGTCCGTGCAGACCGGACCCGAGGACGGTTCGTGGTCCAGGTCGTACCTCCACTGCAGGCGTTCACCCCCGCAGACCGGGCAGCAGTGGCCCGGTTCGCGCTCCAGCGCGCTGATCAGCCGGCGCAGCACCTCCGCCAGCGGCGCACGGGGGTGGACCCGCGGGTCGTCGCACCACGCCACCCCGAAGCCGCCCCAGGTCAGCCGGTGCCAGTCGTCGACGCTGCCCGGCCTGCGCAGCCCGTCGTGCTTCTCCTTCTTGCGGCGCTCGGCGAACTCGACCTCGTAGGCCAGCCAGACCGCCCGCGCCTCCTCCAGCTCGTCCAACGCGGCCACGAGCCGCGCCGGGTCGGGGGAGCGGTCCTCGGGGTCGAACCCGGCCCGGGAGCACAGATGGTCCCAGGTCGCCCTGTGCCCGTAGGGAGCGAACCGCTCAAGGCACTTGCGGAGCGAGTAACGCCGCAGTGCCAGATCGCACCGAGCGTCTCGCGCCTGTCTCGCCAGACTCCGGAAACCCGCCATCGCCTTGCACCTCCGTCACATCTGCACCTGTACTTCGGTCACTTCGGCGTCGTCGTACGGACGTCGTCGAATAGACGTATCGACATGCGATTCGGCTCCCCCCGATCTCCATCGCCCTCCAGCTGTCGAAAACTTGACGCATGTTCATCTTCAATCCCGGGGATACCGCCGGTAACCTTCCGCCGACCCCCCAGTCGCTAGGAGCAGCCGATGCCACGGCGCACCCCACGCTTCACTCTCGACAGACTGAGAACTCCCGGCAGATTCCCCGGGTTCCTGAAGACCGCATCCGTATGCGCCCTCATTGCCGGTCTTTTGTCGCCCCTTGCCCAGACGACCGCCGCCGCGGCCGATGTCACCGCGGCGAACGACTACTGCGGCGGACAGTGTTCCGACATCCTGCCGCCCGGCGAGAACGGCAACGCCACCCTCGCCCAGGTCCTCCTCAACCAGGCCTTCGGCGCCCAGCCCGACCACGCCGAGGACCAGCTCGGCCCCTACGCCAACCTGGCCAAGGGCTACTCCGGCCTCACCAACGCCACGATCAACACCTTCTTCAACGACGCGTCGTTCGGTGTCGCCTCCGATCAAGTCGCCTCCACCCTGAGTCCCGCCGGCCGCAGCGATGTGACGATCGTCCGCGACAAGAAGACGGGCGTTCCGCACATCACCGGTACCACCCGATACGGCACGGAGTTCGGCGCCGGGTATGCCGCCGCCCAGGACCGGCTGTGGCTGATGGACGTCTTCCGCCACGTCGGCCGCGGCCAGCTCACCACCTTCGCCGGCGGTGCCCCCTCCAACCAGGGTCTCGAGCAGCAGTTCTGGCGCAACGCTCCGTACACCGAGGCAGACCTCCAGGCCCAGATCGACAACGCCGTCGCGACCAACGGCACTCGCGGCCAGCAGGCCCTCGCGGACGCGAAGGCCTACCTCGACGGCATCAACGCCTACATCGACGCCTCCGACAGCGGTCGCTACTTCCCCGGTGAGTACGTCCTGACCGGCCACAAGGACTCAATCACCAACGCGGGCACCATCGACCACTTCAAGACCACCGACCTGGTGGCGCTCGCCTCGGTGATCGGCGCGCTCTTCGGCTCCGGCGGCGGTGGCGAGGTCAACAACGCCATCTCGCTGCTCGAGGCGCAGGAGAAGTACGGCGTCACCGAGGGCACCAAGGCCTGGGAGGCGTTCCGCGAGCGCAACGACCCCGAGGCCGTCGTCACTGTCCACAACGGCGAGAGCTTCCCCTACGGCGCCAGGCCCGACACCGCGCAGGGCCAGGCGCTGCCGGACTCCGGATCGGTCAGCACCCAGCCGCTGGTCTACGACGCCTCCGGCACCGGCGCCGACCAGAGCGCCTCCGCCGCCGCCGCGGCGGCCACCGCGACCGCCCTCAGCTCGGCCCGGCGCGGGATGTCCAACGCCCTCGTCGTGAGCGGCAAGTACACCGCGAGCGGCCACCCGATCGCCGTCTTCGGCCCGCAGACCGGCTACTTCGCCCCGCAGCTGCTCATGCTCCAGGAGATCCAGGGCCCGGGCATCAGCGCCCGCGGCGCGTCCTTCGCGGGACTGAGCATGTACGTCGAGCTGGGCCGCGGCCAGGACTACGCGTGGTCCGCCACGACCTCCGGCCAGGACATCATCGACACCTACGCGGTCGAACTCTGCCAGGACGACTACCACTACCTGTACCACGGCACCTGCACGGCCATGGACGTCGTCGAGCAGAAGAACTCCTGGAAGCCGACCACCGCCGACAGCACCGGGGCGGGCTCGTACACGATGCGGGTGTACCGCACCAAGTACGGCCCCGTGGAGTACCGGGCGACCGTCGGCGGCAAGAAGGTCGCCTACACCACCCTGCGCTCGTCGTTCATGCACGAGGCCGACTCCATCATCGGCTTCCAGATGCTGAACGACCCGGACTACGTCAAGAGCCCGCAGACGTTCCAGAGCGCGGCGCAGCACATCAACTACACCTTCAACTGGTTCTACGCCGACTCCACGCACACCGCGTACTACAACAGCGGTGACAACCCGGTGCGCGCGAGCGGCGTCGACTCCGAGTTCCCGGCGTGGGCGCAGGCGGCGTACGAGTGGAAGAACTGGGTGCCGGCCACCAACACGGCCGACTACACCCCGGCCTCGGAGCACCCCAACTCCATCGACCAGGGCTACTACATCTCCTGGAACAACAAACAGGCCCTCGACTACACCACGGCCTCCTGGGGCGACGGCTCCGTGCACCGCGGCAACCTGCTGGAGAGCCGGGTCAAGGCGCTGGTCGCGGCCGGCGGTGTCACCCGGGCCTCCCTGGTGAAGGCGATGGCCGACGCCGCCCTCGCCGACCTGCGCGCCGAGGACGTCCTGCCCAACCTGCTGAAGGTGATCAACAGCTCCACGGTCACCGACTCCACGGTCGCGGCGGCGGTCACCAAGCTGCAGACCTGGCTGACCGCGGGAGGCAAGCGCACCGAGACCTCGGCCGGCTCGAAGACCTACGCCAACGCCGACGCGATCCGCATCCTGGACGCCTGGTGGCCGCTGCTGGTCCAGGGCGAGTTCCAACCCGGACTCGGCACCGACCTGTACACCGCGTTCACCGCCAACCTGCCCGTCGACGAGTCCCCGTCGGCGGCCCACGGCCCGACCGGGGCGCACGCAGGCAGCTCCTTCCAGTACGGCTGGTGGAGCTATGTCGACAAGGACATCCGGGCCGTGCTCGGTCAGACCGTGCAGGGCGGGCTGACGCAGAAGTACTGCGGCGGCGGCACGCTCAGCGGCTGCCGTGACGTCCTGCTGAGCACCCTGAAGACGGCGGCCGGCAAGACCGCGGCCCAGGTCTACCCGGGTGACTCCCTGTGCTCGGCGGGCAACCAGTGGTGCGCCGACTCGATCGTCCAGCGCACCCTGGGCGGCATCAAGCACTCCAACATCAGCTGGCAGAACCGGCCCACCTTCCAGCAGGTGGTCGAGTTCACGTCCCACCGCTAGGCGCTACGACGGCGGGCCGCGTCCTGGGCGTGTTTCGAAGCACGCCCTAAGTGATGCGGCCCGCCGCCAGCACCACCCGCGCCAGCTCGGGGTGCACGATGTCGCTGTGCGCCCCGGCCGGCGCCCCGCCCCGCCGGACCACCTCGGCCGCGTCGACGTTCACGCACCCCGAGGCCGGCAGCCGACCGGGGGCCAGCACCTCGGCGAGCCGGTACGCGCGCGTGTCCGGCACCGACTGCACCCCGTCGTGGCCCATGGCGCCCCACTTGGCGCCCAGCACCTCCCCGACCAGCCCCCGGTCGTCCCCGGCCATCCGGGAGGCCAGCGGGTACATCGTGCCCAGCGCCTGGTCGAACCGCGAGTAGCAGCACACCAGAGGGCCGTCGATCCGGTTCTGGTGCCCCTGAAGCACCCCTTGCGCGGCGAACGCGTAGTGCGAGAAGGCGCCCTGGAGCAGCGTCACCGACTTCACGGTGCGCACCCCCTCGGGCAGCCCGCGCAGCGCGAACGCCACCAGCCGTCCGCCGAAGCTGTGCCCCACCAGGTGCACCCGCACGCCGGGCGCCGCCTCGGCCAGCCGTCCGACGAGCGGCCCGAGCCCCCGTTCGCCGACCGTCCCCGCGCGCCGTTTCATCGCGTAGTACGTCGCCTGTCGCAGCAGCTCCTTCGCCCCGTCCCAGGGGTGGGGCAGCGCGAAGCCGCGCACCCCGAGGTCGCCGTCGCCGTCGTCGTCCAGCCCGGCCAGGGCCGTCGCGAACGCGGCGCAGGCCGCCGCCGTCGAGCCGGTGAGCATCTCCGGCCCGTCCTGCGGGACGCCCTCGGCGAGTGTGTCGGCGGCGAACGGCGCCTGCGGGCCGGGCGGGACCGCGTCCACCAGCTCCCGCACCAGCCGCCCGAACTCCTCCAGCTCGCTCGCCTCCCGGGGCCGCTGCTCCAGCAGCCGTGCGATGCTCTCGACCACCGTGGCCCGGCCGGGGAAGGTCTCCAGCAGCGCGTGCCGGGTGCCGTCGTCCAGGCCCCGGGTCGGGGTCGCCGTCGCCGTGTGCGGGAGGTCGGGGATCGGTTCGTCGCAGAACCGCATCGACGGCCACACCACGCCCGCGTAGCCGATCCTCGCGGCCGGCGGGGCGAGGGCGGGGATCGGGGCGAAGAAGCCGCTGTAGAGGCGGGTGGCGTCGGCACGGTCGTTGTTCCAGCCGTGCGAGAAGAGGATCACATCGTGGATCCCGCTCGCTCGCATCCCGGCCAGCAGGCGGTCGCGCTCCCGGGGGTCGATGTCCCCGTCCGCGTCGAAGGTCAGTTCCCAGTACGGGCTCACGCTCATCGTCGGTGGTGCCATGTGGCTTCGCTCCCGTCCCCCGGGCTTGTGCGATGTGCGGCGTATCGTCCTGCTAACCGGTGAACTTGGCCATACGTCATGGGTTGTGTTTCGGCTGCGGGTGTTCGTGCTTGCCTTTCCTCCTACATACCGACCGGTTAGTCTGGCCCTGCTGAGCCGTGTCGCGTCGTGTCGGAGGAGACCGATGGTGGGAGCCGTGCAGGGTGCTGGGGTCGTCGTCACCGGGGCCGGGGGCGGGATCGGGGCCGCGCTGGCCCGGCGGTTCGCCGCCGAGGGGGCCAGAGTGGTCGTCAACGACCTGGACGCGGGACGGGCCCGCGCCGTCGCCGACGAGATCGGCGGGACCGCCCTGCCCGGGGACGCCTCGGCGGTCGTCGGCCCCGCCCGGGAGGCGCTCGGCGGCACCGTCGACGTGTACTGCGCCAACGCCGGGGTCGCCTCCGGTGGTTCCGAGGCGGCCGGCGAGGCCGTGTGGGCGCAGGCCTGGGACGTCAATGTCATGGCCCATGTGCGGGCCGCCCATGCCCTGCTGCCCGACTGGCTGGAGCGGGGCGGCGGGCGGTTCGTCTCGACCGTCTCCGCCGCGGGACTGCTCACGATGATCGGCGCCGCCCCGTACAGCGTCACCAAGCACGGCGCCTATGCCTTCGCCGAGTGGCTCTCGCTCACCTACCGCCATCGCGGGATCAAGGTCCACGCGATCTGTCCGCAGGGCGTGCGCACCGACATGCTGGACGCCACCGGCAGCGCGGGCGACCTGGTGCTCAAGCCCACCGCGATCGAGCCGGAGGACGTGGCGGACGCCCTGTTCAAGGGCATCGAGGAAGACCGTTTCCTCATCCTGCCGCACCCCGAGGTGGCCGGCTACTACCGGGCGCGCGCCGCCGACCCCGACCACTGGCTGGGCAACATGAACCACCTCCAGCAGAAGTGGGAGGCCACCGGATGACCGCCTCGGGGCGAGGTCCGGCCGCGCGAGGTCGAGGACCTGCTGTACCCCCCGTCCCGCCGGGCGCGAGGCCGCCGTCGTCGGCCTGCCGGACGCCTACCGGGGCGAGACCGTCAGGGCCTGCGTCAGCCTGCGTCCCGGCGCACGGGCGGATGCCGATACGCTCGCCGCTTACTGCAAGGACAGACCGGCCCGACCTGCCCAAGACGGCAAATGGGAAGATCCTCCGTCGGGAACCGCGTTCCCGCACGCACGACCGGTAGAACGAGAAGGAAGGCAGGTGGCGGCAGTGCCCAGGACGACGGACGGCTCGGAGGCCCCTGTTCCGCAACGGCTCCTCGCCGCCGCCACCCGGCTCTTCGCCGAGCAGGGTTACGACCGCACCTCCGTGCAGGAGATCGTCGAGGCGGCCGGCGTCACCAAGGGGGCGCTGTACCACTACTTCGGATCCAAGGACGATCTGCTGCACGAGGTGTACGCGCGCGTGCTGCGTGTGCAGCAGGAGCGCCTGGACGCCTTCGCGGACGCCGACGAACCGATCGAGAAGCGGCTGCGCGGAGCCGCGGCCGACGTCGTCGTCACGACGATCGAGAACCTCGACGACGCGATGATCTTCTTCCGCTCCATGCACCACCTGAGCCCCGAGAAGAACAAGCAGGTCCGCGCCGAGCGCCGGCGCTACCACGAACGCTTCCGCGCGCTCGTCGAGGAGGGCCAGGAGGCCGGCGTCTTCTCCACGGCGACCCCCGCCGACCTGGTGGTGGACTACCACTTCGGCTCCGTCCACCACCTGTCCACCTGGTACCGCCCGGACGGCCCGATGGGGGCCCAGGAGGTCGCCGACCACCTCGCCGACCTGCTGCTGCGCGCCCTGCGGCCCTAGGCACGGGTAAGGGGCGGTCGTCCGTTGGCGACCGCCCCTCACCGCGTGCCCTACAGGTACTTCTTCAGCTCACGCCGTGCCAGCGACCGCTGGTGCACCTCGTCCGGGCCGTCCGCGATCATCAGCGTGCGCGCCCCGGCGTACAGCTCGGCCAGCGGGAAGTCCTGGCTGACCCCGCCCGCGCCGTGCAGCTGGATCGCCCGGTCGATGATGTCGACGACCGCGCGGGGCGTGGCGATCTTGATGGCCTGGATCTCCGTGTGGGCGCCCCGGTTGCCGACCGTGTCCATCATCCAGGCGGTCTTCAGCACCAGCAGCCGCAGCTGCTCGACCGTCACGCGCGCGTCCGCGATCCAGTTGTGCACCACGCCCTGCTGACCGAGGGCCTTGCCGAACGCGGTCCGGGACACCGCCCGCCGGCACATCAGCTCGATCGCCCGCTCCGCCATGCCGATCAGCCGCATGCAGTGGTGGATCCGGCCCGGACCGAGCCGCGCCTGGGCGATGGCGAAGCCGCCGCCCTCCTCGCCGATCAGGTTCGTCACCGGCACGCGCGCGTCCTCGAAGACCACCTCGGCGTGACCGCCGTGGTAGTGGTCCTCGTAGCCGAACACCTGCATGGCCCGCCTGACGGTGACGCCCGGGGTGTCGCGCGGCACGAGCACCATGGACTGCTGACGGCGGATGTCCGCGCCCTCGGGGTCCGTCTTGCCCATCACGATGAAGATCTTGCAGTCGGGGTTCATCGCCCCGGAGATGTACCACTTGCGGCCCGTGATGACGTACTCGTCGCCCTCCCGCCGGATGAGCGTGGTGATGTTGGTGGCGTCGGAGGAGGCCACCTCCGGCTCGGTCATCGCGAACGCCGAGCGGATCTCGCCCGCCAGCAGCGGCTCCAGCCACTGCTTGCGCTGCTGCTCGTCCCCGAACTGCGAGAGCACCTCCATGTTCCCGGTGTCGGGAGCGGCACAGTTCAGGGCGGTGGGCGCGAGCTGCGGGGAGCGCCCGGTGATCTCGGCGAGCGGCGCGTACTGGAGGTTGGTGAGCCCCGCGCCGTACGCGGCGTCGGGCAGGAAGAGGTTCCACAGGCCCTGCCTGCGCGCCTGTGCCTTCAGCTCCTCCACCACGGCCGGTGTGTCCCAGGGCGACGCCAGCGCTGCCCGCTGCTCCTCCGCGAGGGCCTCCGCCGGATAGACGTACTCGTCCATGAAGGCGAGCAGCTTCCCGCGCAGTTCCTCGGTGCGCGCGTCGAACGCGAAGTCCATGGCGGTCAGCCTTCCTGCAGAGTGGTCAGTCCGTGCTCGATGAAGACGGGGACGAGCTCCCCGATCCGGTCGAAGCCGCGCCCGACCGTCTGGCCCAGCGTGTACCGGTAGTGGATGCCCTCCAGGATCACGGCGAGCTTGAACCAGGCGAACGCCGCGTACCAGGAGACGGCCGAGACGTCGCGCCCCGAGCGCGCCGCGTACCGCTCGATCAGCTCGGCGGGCGCGGGATGACCGGCGGCCGCGGCGGTCGTGGAGATGGGGGAGTCCGGCAGCCGCAGCGGCACGCTGTACATCACCAGCAGGCCCAGGTCGGTCAGCGGGTCGCCGAGCGTGGACATCTCCCAGTCGAGGATCGCCCTGATCCGGTCGTCGTCGCCGATCAGGACGTTGTCGAGCCGGTAGTCGCCGTGCACCACGGCCGGCGCGGGGGAGGAGGGCAGGGCGCGGCCGAGCGCCGCGTGCAGTTCGTCGATCCCGGCCAGGTCACGGCTGCGGGAGGCGTCCAGCTGCTTGCCCCAGCGGCGCAGCTGGCGGTCCAGGAACCCCTCGGGGCGCCCGAAGTCGGCCAGCCCCACCTCGGCCGGGTCGACCGCGTGCAGCTCCACCAGGGTGTCCACCAGCGACAGCACCGCGCCCCGGGTGCGCTCCGCGCCGATCGGGGCCAGCTCGGCCGCCGTGCGGTACGGGGTGCCCTCGACGAAGTCCATGACGTAGAAGGGCGCGCCGAGCACCTCCTCGTCCTCGCACAGCAGCACCGGCCGCGGCACCGGCACGCTCGTCGGGTGCAGGGCGCTGATCACCCGGTGCTCGCGCCTCATGTCGTGCGCGGTGGCGAGCACATGGCCGAGCGGGGGCCGCCGCACGACCCACGTGCCCGTGCCGTCGCCGACCTCGTAGGTGAGGTTCGACCGTCCGCCCTCGATCAGCCGGCCGGTCAGGGGGCCGGCGACCAGACCGGGGCGCTCGCGCTCCAGCAGGGCGCGCAGCCGGTCGAGGTCGAGACCTGGCGGGTGGTCGGGGCTCATGACATCGCTCCTACGGACGGGTGCAGGCTACCCGCCCTATCATGCCGACCGGTCGGTATGTAGTCCAGTGGTGGCGCGCGACGTGATCGGGCCCACCCTAGGCCGACGGCCGCCCGGGCAGAAGCGGGACGGGCCGTGGCGGGTGATTTCCGGTCCGCCCCGCCCCGGCACCCGGGTTGCGCGGCACGCGATCACCCCGGAGGGTCGGTGACATGAAGGGCATCAGCTACAGCCGCTACGGCGGTCCCGAGGTCCTGGAGTACGGAGAGCTCCGCGACCCCAAGGTCGGCCCCGACTCGGTGCTGGTCAGGGTCAGGGCGGCGGCCGTCAACCCCGTCGACTGGAAGTGCCGCGAGGGGTACCTGGACCCCGTGCTCGACGCCGTCTTCCCGGTGGTGCCCGGCTGGGACGTCTCCGGAGTGGTCGTCCGGCCGGGGGCGGCCGTCTCCGAGTTCACGGCCGGCGACGAGGTCGTCGGGTACGTCCGCGAGGACTTCCTCTCCCGCGGCACCTTCGCCGAGTACGTCGCCGCTCCCGTGCGCACCCTCGCCCGCAAGCCCCGCAACCTCACCTGGGAGGAGGCGGCCGGACTGCCCCTGACCGGCCTCACCGCCCACCAGGTGCTGACCCGGGTGCTGCGGGTCCGGCGCGGCGAGACGGTCCTCGTCCACGCGGCCGCGGGCGGCGTCGGCTCGATCGCCGTCCAGCTCGCCCGGCACACCGGCGCCCGGGTGATCGGCACGGCGAGCGAGGCCCACCACGACTTCGTGCGCTCGCTCGGCGGCGAACCGGTCACCTACGGCGAGGGGCTCGCCGAACGGGTGCGCGGGCTGGCCCCCGAGGGGGTCGACGCGGTGTTCGACACCGTCGGGGGCGACACGCTGAAGGTCTCCGCCCAGCTGCTGGCCCCCGACGGCCGTCTGGCGTCGATCGCCGACGGCGAGGTCGTCGGCTACGGAGGCGTCTACTACTTCGTACGACCCGACGCCGAGGACCTCACCCGGCTGGCGGAGCTGGTCGAACAGGGCGTGGTCTCCGTGCACGTCTCCGCGACCTTCCCGCTGGAACGCACGGCGGACGCGCACCGGCTGAGCCGGCAGGGACGCACCCGGGGCAAGATCGTGGTGACGGTGCCGCCGGAGGACGAACCCGACGACCGGGCCGCCGACTGAACCGCCCGCCGCGCGACGCCGGCCGGCCCCGGTGACCGCAGAGGTTCACCGGCTCGCGAGGCCCGACCTTCCCGGCCACGGCCCACAGCGCTAGACCACCAGCGCCGCCGCGCACACCGCCGTCGCCACCGCGCACAGCACCGCCAGGGCCGCTTGCCGCGGGCGGAGCGCGGTCGGTGCCGGGGCCGTGGCCAGGGCGCGGATCCGGCGGTGGGCGAGCAGCAGGAACGCCAGCCACAGCGCACAGACCAGGGCGCAGGCGAGGATCCCGGTCGCCGAGGTGCCGCCGTGCAGCGCGGTCTTCACGGCGAGCACGGCGGCGACCGTGCTGGACAGGGTCGTCCGCCGCCACGCCAGCCGCGTCCGCTCCGGCTGGAGCCCCGGATCCCGTTCCGCCGCCCCGCTCCGCTCGCTCATCCCGCCCAGCCGAGCAGCACCACGACCACCATCGCCACCGCCACCAGCGCGACGACCACGCTCAGCAGTGCCGGGAAACGGGACGCCGGCAGATCCTCCCCCCGGCGCATCGCCCGCTCGCAGCGCATCCAGTGGTTCACCGCGCGCAGCGCGCACAGCACACCCGCCGCCAGCAGCGCCAGCGCCAGACCGACCCGCCAGCCCCAGCGCAGGTCCGGCAGGAACTGGTCCACCGCGAAGCCCCCGCCGATCAGCGCGAGCGCGGTCCGCAGCCACGCCAGGAAGGTGCGCTCGTTGGCCAGCGAGAACCGGTAGTCCGGGGTGCTGCCCTCCTTGCGCACCTGTTCGGGCGCGAACCACAACCGGGCGTTCCGTACGAAGGCGATCACGCCCAGGACCCTACCCGGCGGCCGGAACGGGGGCGTTGTCAGTGCCTCCCGTTACGGTTTCGGACATGGACCTCCTGGACCACCCCACGGCCCTGGCCGGGTACGCGACGCCCGGGCACGGAATCGCCCCCGCCGAGCACCTCCTCGGCCTGCCCGGGTTCTGGCCCGCGTACTACGGCCCCGTCTGGGACGCCTTCGCGGACGATCCGGAACCCTTCGGTGCCGACCACGCGGACGTCGACGCGGCGGCCGAGGCGCTGTACGAGCGGACGGACGTGTGGCCGGCGTACCGGATACCGCTGCCGCACGGCCGGACGCTATGGGTGGTGCACCGCAACGCCCCCGACGACTCCGGCACGGACTACCTCCTCACCGGCCCCGGCCTGCACCGCGAGCGGGAGCTGGCCGCCATCGAGGGGCACTTCCGCGGCCCGGGGCTGTCCTGGCCCGACCTGGTCGCCCTGGCCCACGCGGCACCGGCGGACACCGACGGGATCCGCGACCCCGACCGGCGGCTGCTCCTGCTGCTGCCCGCCTACGGCGACGCCGACACCCCCGTCGAGGAGGCGCTGGAGCGGATCACGGCCGCGCTGATCGCCGTGGGCGTGGCCCCGCAGGCGGCGCCCGCCGCGGCCGGGCGCTTCCTCGACCACCCCTTCTGGGAGAGCCCGACCTGGCCGGAACCGGGCGGCAGCCCCCTCAGCGGCGGCAGCGGCGCACCCCCACCGATCCGGCAGACCCTGCTCAGCGCGCCGCCCGGAACTCCTTGAGCCGTGCGTACGCCGCGAGCCCGTCCGGCACCCACTCCCACTCCGGCAGCCGCCGCTCCACCTCCTCCTCGGGCAGGAAGGCGTGCCAGGCGACCTCCTCCACCTGAGGGCTGACCGGCAGCTCGCAGCGCACCTCGTACACCGCCGACCACCAGCTCCCCCGGGCGCCGCCGTCGTAGAGGAACTTGAAGAGGAACTCCGGACGGGGGAGCCCGCTCACGCCGAGTTCCTCCTCGGCCTCACGCAGGGCGGCCTCGTCGTAGGCCTCGCCCGCCCCGACCACCCCGCCGACGAACATGTCGTACAGCGAGGGGAAGACCAGCTTGGTCGGGGTGCGCCGGTGCACGAACAGCCGGCCCTCGGCGTCCCGGGCCTGGATGAACACACACCGGTGCCGCAACCCCTCGGCGTACGCCCGCCCCCGCGGGAACTGTCCGACGACCCGGTCGTTCTCGTCGACGATGTCGAGGATTTCGTCAGCAGCGCTCATCCGCCCATCCAAGCAGCCGTCCGCCGACCACGGGAACCGGCCGCCGCCCCCGAGCTACTGCGTCTGCAGGCTGTCGACCCGCTCGCGCGGCGCCACCCCCGAGGGCATCGCCGGGTGCATGCCGAGCAGCACGATGCCCGCGACCACCGCGGCCAGTCCCGCGGCCTCCCAGGCCAGCGCGCCGGTGTCGGTGTGCAGCCGGTCACCGAGGAAGCCCACCCCGCAGACGATGCCGGCGAGCGGCTGGGCCGCGGTCAGCGCGGGCAGCGACATCCGCAGCGGTGCCGTCTCGAAGGCGCTCTGCACCAGCACCAGACCGGTCACACCGAGCGCGAGCACCGCATACGGCTGCCAGCCGGTGAGCAGCTCACCGAGGCCGCCCGCCGAGAAGCGCTGGCCGCTCACCCGGGTCAGGGCGTCCTGGACGCCGTACAGCAGTCCGGCCGCGAGGGACAGCAGGACCGGGCCCGAGCTGAGCCGGGAGCGTTTGGCGTAGGCGGTGAGCAGCAGCGCCAGCCCCACCATCGCACCGGTGATCAGCCAGTGCCGCAGCGGATCGGTGACCGCGGTGCCGCCGCGCGGCTGGCCCGCCACGATGAACGCGGTCACCCCGCCCGCGAGCAGCGCGAGACCCGCCCAGCCCTGGCGGCCCAGCGGCTGCCGGGTCTGGTGACGGGACAGGGCGAGCGCGAAGAGCAGATTCGTCGCGAGCAGCGGTTCGACCAGGGAGACCTCGCCCTGCCCGAGGGCGATCGCGCCCAGCACCATGCCCGCCACCATCAGCCCGATACCGCCCAGCCAGCGCGGCACCTTGATCAGGTCGAGCAGCAGCCGGGGGGACAGGAAGTCGCCGAGCGGTGCCTTCTGGGCGGCGTTCTGCTGGAGCACGAACCCGAAGCCCAGGCAACAGGCGGCGCTCACGGCGAGAACAAGAACCAGAACCGACACAGCTGCGTACCTCGATCATCCGGTCGGGCCACGGACGGGGTGCGTAGTGGCCGACTGTAGCCTCCCAGCGCCCTGCATGCCGCCGGGAGGCCGTAATGCCATGGTGTGCGCTCCCGCCGGGCAGCGCCATGGCGTACGCCACATCGGTCCGCCGCCCACCCCGGCACCGCACTGTCCACCGGCGCAAGCGCGCTCTCAAGTGCCCTGGTCCGTCACGGTAGTCGGCAGCCGTGACAGGTCCCCACGTATTGACGCGGCCGGTGGCGGGGGGTTTGCTGTGCGTGATCGGCCGATCGCGGGTCGATGCCAGAGCCGTCACCGAGGAGGATGAGGAAGTCCCGCGGTGCCCCCGATCCCACCCCCACCCCCGCCACTGCGCCGCGCCCGCCGCGCCGCCGCCCGCACGCCCGACCCGGCCCTCGACGACATCGAACTGGGTGCCGCCCGAGCCGCGTTGTCCCAGGGCCGCCGGCAGCCCGCCCGCTCCCTGCTCGCCCACACCGGCGACGACTGGGACCGCCGCGCCCACCGCGTCAACGTCCTCGCCCGGGAACCGTACGCCGCCGCCTGGGCGCGCGACTGGCTCCTCACCCACCCCGGCTGCCCCGACGGACTCGTCCTGCACGCCCACGCCCAGGTCCGCCGCGCCCTGCGCGGCCGGGAGGACCCGGCCGTCGCCCGCGCGGCCTGCCGCGCCGCCGCCGATCACCTGCCCGCCGACCCCACGCCCTGGCTGGGCCTGCTCCTGCTGGAGCGCGACGGCGGCCCGGAGGCCGTACGGATCTTCGAGGAGATCCGCGCCCGTCACCGCGACCACCACCACGCGCACCACCTGATGATCGCCCGGTTCGCCGAGCGCCGCGCCGCGAACGGCCCCGACCCCCTGCACGAGGTGTACGACTTCGCCGCCTGGGCCGCCGAACAGGCCCCCGCGGACTCCCCGCTCGCGATCCTGCCGGTCGTCGCCCACGCCGAGCGCTACCGCGTCCTGGCCGGCCACGGCTTCGCCCCCGCCGACCCGGCCGCCTCCGGGCACTGGCGCGACGCCCACGCCCGGGACACGATGAAGGCCGCCTTCGACTGGTGGCTGGAATGGGAGCACGACGGCCACCCGCGACGGCTGGTCGACCTGAACTACCTCGCCCACGCCAAGGTCTGCGAGGGCCGGGGGGCCGAGGCGGCCGCCCTCTTCCGGCACATCGGCGACCACCTCACCCCCGAACCCTGGTCCTACCCGGACCGCGCCCCCGGTCCGGCGTTCCGCTCGGCCCGGGCGGCGGCGCTCGGGCCGGTGGCGGGGCTCGGGCCGGTGGCGGGGCTCGGGCCGGTGGCGGGGTGAGAAGTGATGACGGAAGTCTGACGGCTCCGGGGAAACCTGGCCCCGCGCCACCGCCGAGTGTTCGAATGGAGGGGTGAACCCCGAACCGCCCGAGGAACGCGGCACCCCCGTCGGCCGCCGTGTCTTCCTCGGTACCCTCGCCCTCGGCGCCCTGGGGGTCGTCGCCGCGCCCCCGCTCCAACGCGGCCTTGAGGCCTTCCTGGGCAGCGCCGCCGGAAAGGACCCCACCGGCCTGACCGGGCTGCTCCCCAACGGCGGCGGCTTCCGCTACTACTCGGTGGCGGCCTCCGTCCCGCACAAGAACGCCGCCGACTACCGCCTCACCGTCGACGGTCTCGTCGACCGCCCCGCCACCTACACCCTGGACCAGCTCCGGGCCCTGCCGCAGACCCGCATGGTCAAGGACGTCCAGTGCGTCACCGGCTGGCGGGTCCCCGACACCGCCTTCGAGGGCGTACGACTCTCCGACCTCCTCGACGCCGCCGGGGTCCGGGCCGGGGCCGGCGCGCTGCGCTTCACCTGCTTCGACGGCACCTACAGCGAGAGCCTCACCCTCGACCAGGCCCGCCGCGCCGACGTCCTGGTCGCCCTGCGCATGCAGGACAAGGACCTCGGCCACGACCACGGCGGCCCGGTCCGCCTCTACGTGGCCCCGATGTACTTCTACAAGTCCGCCAAATGGCTCTCCGGCATCACGGTCACCAAGGACGTGAAGCCCGGATACTGGGAGGACCGGGGCTACGACGTGGACGCCTGGGTCGGCCGTTCGAACGGGCGGGACGATGAGCCTACGAGCTGAGGCGCCGCCCATGACCCGGATCCCCCGCTTCACCCGCGCCGTGCGGTGGGTCCACCGCACCACCGCGCTCCTCATGGGCGTGTGCGTCCTGACGGCCGCCTTCCTGTACGTCCCCGAGCTCGCGGCACTCGTCGGCCGCCGCGAGCTGGTGGTCCGCGTCCACGAGATCGCGGGCGTCCTGCTGCCGCTGCCGGTGCTCGGGGGCCTCGCCTCCCGCGCGTTCCGCGCCGACCTCGGTCACCTCAACCGCTTCGGCCCGCACGACCGCCGCTGGCTGCGCGCCGCGCTGCGCCGGGACAGACGGCCCGCGTCGCGGCCGGCGGCCAAGTTCAACGCCGGGCAGAAGATCTACGCCGCCTGGATCGCCGGGGCGACGCTGGTGATGCTCGGCACCGGTCTCATGATGTGGTTCACCCATCTCACCCCGATCATGTGGCGCACCAGCGCGACCTTCGTCCACGACTGGCTCGCGCTCACCATCGGCGTGGTCCTCGCCGGCCACATCGGCATGGCCCTCGCCGACCCGGAGGCCCGCCACGGCATGCGCACCGGCTCGGTGACCCGCGAGTGGGCGGAACGCGAACACTCCCTCTGGCGGCCTTAGCGGGGTGGGCGCGCCGCTCGGGTCCGGGCGGAGAGGAAGGGTGCTGACTACGGGTGGCCGTCGGACAGCCCGGCGAGCGCGCGTACGGCCCGGTCGGTGATCTCCTCGGGTGAGCCGGAGACGTCGACGACGACCCCCGCCTCGTCCGGCTGGAGCGGCTGGAGTGTGGCGAACTGCGAGTCCAGCAGAGCCGTCGGCATGAAGTGGCCCCGCCGATGACCCATCCGGTCCTCTATCAGCGTGCGGTCGCCCGCGAGGTGCACGAACACCAGCCCCGGCGCCGTGGCGCGGAGCCGGTCCCGGTACGACCGCTTCAGCGCCGAGCAGCTGACCACGCCGCCCAGCCCGGCCCGCCCCTGCGCCCAGGCGCCGATCGCGTCCAGCCACGGCCACCGGTCCGCGTCCTCCAGCGGGACGCCGGCCGACATCTTGGCGATGCTGGCCCGCGGGTGGAAGTCGTCGCCCTCGGCGTAGGGAACGCCGAGCCGCGTGGCGAGCAGGGGACCGATCGTGGTCTTGCCCGTGCCGGCGACGCCCATCACCGCGACGACGTGAGGGGTACGCATCTCTGCCTCGCTGTCTTCCGACGACACTTCATGTCGACGGCCACTGAAACCGATTAGGTACGACGAATCAAGACTCTGTGATGAATAAGTCTGACCTTTTGGTACGGTGATCCACCCCGTACGCTGAGTGCATGACCACTCCCGGCCGGGGTCTGCACGGCCATGTACTGGACACCCTGGGCCCCTCCATCACCGCCGGCGAGTACCCGCCGGGCAGCGTGTTGCGGACCGACGAGCTGGCCCAGCGCTTCGACGTCTCACGCTCCGTGATGCGCGAGGCGGTCCGGGTCCTGGAATCCATGCATCTGGTCGAGTCCCGCCGCCGCGTGGGCGTGACCGTCCGCCCCAAGGCCGAGTGGAACGTCTACGACCCGCAGGTCATCCGCTGGCGGCTGGCCGGCGCCGACCGCCCGCACCAGCTGCGCTCGCTCACCGTCCTGCGCTCGGCGATCGAACCGGTCGCCGCGGGCCTGGCGGCGCGCCACGCCACGGCCGAGCAGTGCGCGGAACTCACCGAGTGCGCGCTCGGCATGGTGGCCCACTCACGGGGCCACCGCCTGGAGGGCTACCTCCTGCACGACATCGCCTTCCACCGCGTGATCCTCACCGCGTCCGGCAACGAGATGTTCGCCCGCCTCGGCGACGTCGTGGCCGAGGTCCTCGCCGGCCGCACCCAGCACCGGATCATGTTCGAGGACCCGGACCCGGCGGCCGTCACCCTGCACGTCCGGCTGGCCGAGGCGATCCGCGCGGGCGACAGCACCGGCGCCGAGCAGCTCGCCCGCGGGATCATGGCCGGCGCCCTCCGGGAACTGGACGTCCTGGCCCCCTGAACAGGCGTCCGGGGGCTACGCCTCGGGGAACTCCCCGTCCACGTACACCCACGCCCCGTCCACCCGCTCGAACCGGCTCACCTCGTGCAGCGAGCCGCCCCGGTAGGACGCCCGGAACTCCACCGTCCCGCTGCGGTGGAACGCGGAACCGTCCCTCGCCGCGAGGATCTCCAGCCCCGTCCACCGCATGCCCGGATCCAGGTCCAACCGCGCCGGCCGGGTCCGCGGATGCCAGGTCCGCGTCAGATACGCCGCGTCACCGACGACGAAGGCGGTGTAGCGCGAGCGCATCAACGCCTCGGCGGTCGGCGCGGCGACGGGACCGCGGTGGTAGCGGCCGCAGCAGTCGTCGTAGGACTGCGGCAGCCCGCACGGGCAGGAACGCGTGGTCATGGACGCCATTCTGCTAGGCCGTCGCCCGGGTCTCGGCCAGCGGCAGCGGCGGCAGCGCCGGCCGGTACAGCCATGCCTCGAACAGCTCGTCGAGCGGCTCCGGGGTGAACCGGGCCGCGTGCGCCGTGAACATCGCCGTCGTGACCGCGCCGCCCCGGTGCAGCCCGAGCCAGCCACGCAGCATCCGGAAGAACGCGTCGTCGCCGAGCGCGCACCGCAGCGCGTGCACGGCGAGCCCGCCCCGCTGGTACAGCCGGTCGTCGAACATCGTCTTGCGGCCCGGGTCCGCCAGCTTCAGGTCCTGCGGCCGCGAGGACAGCAACCGGTGCGCCGCGGCCGCCAGTTGCTGGGCGCTGCGGCCGCCCGACCGCTCCGACCACAGCCACTCCGCGTACTTCGCGAAGCCCTCGTTGAGCCAGATGTGCCGCCAGTCGGCGATCGACACACTGTTGCCGAACCACTGGTGGGCCAGCTCGTGCGCCACCAGGCGCTCCGAACCCCGGGCCCCGTCCACATGGTTGACGCCGAACAGCGACAACCCCTGCGCCTCCACCGGCACATCGAGTTCCTCGTCGGCCACCACCACCGCGTACTCGTCGAACGGGTAGGGCCCGAACAGCCGTTGGAACAGATCCATCATCCCCGGCTGGCGGGCGAAGTCCCGCGAGAACCGCGCGAGGAGATGCGCCGGTATGTGCCCGTGCATCGGCACCCCGCCCAGCCCGGGATCGCCCAGCAGCACCGTCTGGTACTTGCCGATCGCCAGCCCGACCAGATAGCTCGACGTCGGCGCCGGCTGCTCGTACACCCAGGTCGTCGTGGACGCCTTCGTCGTCCGGGTCAGCAGCCGGCCGCCCGCCACCACCGAGTACGCCGACGGCGTCGTGACCGAGATCAGATACGACGCCTTGTCCGCTGGACGGTCGTTGCACGGGTACCACGACGGCGAACCCACCGGCTGGCTCGCCACCAGCGCGCCGTCCGTCAGCTCCTCCCAGCCGATCCCGCCCCACGGGCTCGACACCGGCTTGGGATTGCCCGACCAGTGCACCTCGACGGTGAAGGCGGCCCCCGCCCGCAGCGACTTGGCGGGGCGGATCCGCAGCTTCCCGCCGCGGTGCGTGTAGTGCGGCTGCCGGCCGTCCACCCGGACCCGCCCGATCCTGAAGTCGGCCAGGTTCAGCTGGAATTCGGCCAGCGGCGCCCGGCCCGCGATCGCGTTGATCCGGGCCGTGCCCGACAGCCGGTTCGGGCCGGGACGGTAGTCCAGCGTGAGTTCGTAGCGATGCACCCGGTAACGGGGATCGCCGTTGTCCGGGAAATACGGGTCCGAACCCACCGACTGCTGCACTGCCACTTCCGCGTCCGCTCCCTGCGCCGTACTCGAACCGCTTCTCGGTGCACCGCCCGCGGCCACCGAGTGGCCCGCGTTCAGGGACGCCATGCCTCGATCGGATTGCCCAGCCAGCGGGTGTCGTCCGGGACGGACTCCGCGGCCATGACGAGCGACGCGGGACCCAGGGTCGTACGGGCCCCGACCGTGCTGCCGGGCAGCACGATCCCGCCAGGGCCCAACGTGGCGCCCTCACGGAGGACCACAGTATCCGTCCGCAAGATCCGGTCGTGGAAGAGGTGAGTCTGCAGGACGCACCCGCGTCCCACCGTGGCCCCGTCCTCCAGTGTCACCAGATCCGCCTCCGGGAGCCAATAGCTCTCCACCCACACGCCCCGGCCGATCCGCGCCCCGAGCCCGCGCAGCCACGCCGTCATCACCGGTGTACCCGGCACCGCGCCCGCCAGCCACTGCACGGCGACCACCTCGACGAACGTGTCCGCCAGCTCGTTGCGCCACACGAAGGAGCTCCACAGCGGGTGCTCACCGGTGCGGTGCCGCCCCACCAGCAGCCACTTCGCGGCCACCGACAGCACACAGGCCGCCACCCCCGTGCCCAGCAGCACCAGCCCGCCCAGCAGCGGCGCCCACACCCCGAGGGCGCACAGCGCGGCCACCGTCAGCACGGCCAGCGCCGCCGAGCAGAACACCGGCACGATCCTGCACAGCTCGACCAGCCCCCGCGCCCACAGCAGCCGCGCGGGCGGGTCGTACGTCCGGCTCTGGTCGCCGCCGGCCGTGCTGCGCGGCAGCTTCACCGGCGGCAGACCCAGGTACGAGCTGCCCTTCTTCGCCTTCTTCGGGGTCGCCGACAGCACCCCGACCAGCCCGCCGTCCGGCACGCTCCGGCCCGGCGCGGTCATCCCCGAGTTCCCGAGGAACGCCCGCCGCCCGATCTCCGCGCGCCCGATCCGCACCCAGCCCCCGCCCAGCTCGTACGGCGCGGTCAGCGTGTCGTCCGCCAGGAACGCACCCTCGCCGACCGTCGTCAGGCTCGGCAGCGCCAGCACCGTCGACACCTCCGCGCCCCGCCCGATCCGCATCCCCAGCAGCCGCAGCCACAGCGGTGTCACCAGCCCCGCGTACAGCGGGAACAACGTCTCGCGCGAGCGGTCCATCAGCTGGGTCACCGTCCACGCCTGCCAGCCCACCCGGCCGTGCGTCGGATGCGTGCCCTCGCGCAGCCCCAGGCTCAGCAGCCGTACGGCGACCAGCAGCGCCAGCGCGTACGCCAGCCCGTAGGCGAGCGTCGCCGGGACCAGCGCCAGCACCGCCCCGCGCAGCGCACCGCCCGGCCCGGCGCCCGGCGTCACGAACACCCGGGCCACCACGAGCGCGGCCACCGCCGCCGCCACCGGCAGCAGATTCAGCGCCAGGCCCGTCACGCCGTACATGATCCGCCAGTACGTGCCCCGCTGCGGCCGCTCCTTGGGCCAGTTCCGCTTGGCCTTGCCCAGCTTGACCGCGGGCGCGCCCGCCCAGCGCTGACCGGTCGGGACCTGCCCGGTGACCGCCGAACCCGGCGCCACCTCGGCGCGCTTGCCGACCCGGGCCCCCGGGAAGAGCATGCTGCGCGTGCCGACGACGGCGTGCGCGCCCACCTTGACCGTGCCGATCTCCAGCCGGTCACCGTCCAGCCAGTACCCGGACAGATCCACCTCGGACTCCACGGCCGCGCCGCGCCCGAGCTTGAGCAGACCGGTCACCGGCGGCAGCGAGTGCAGATCGACCTCCGGGCCGATCTTGGCGCCCAGCGCCCGGGCGTACCGCTCCAGCCAGGACCCGGTGAGCGTGGTCGCCCCGCTGAACTCGGCCAGCCGCTCCGCCGCCCACAGCCGCACATGCACCGCGCCACCGCGCGGATACCGGCCCGGCGTCACCCCGCGCAGCAGCAGCCGCGCCCCGCCCGCCGCCATGGCGATCCGCCCCGGCGGGGTGAAGAAGAGCACTGCTCCGGCGGCCACCAGCCACCAGGACGCGGTCGGCAGCCAGCCGTACCCGGGCAGCACATTGCCCAGCGCCGCCAGCACGACCGTCCACCGCAGCCCGAGCAGGGTGAACAGCGGAAGCAGCAGCAGGAGCTGCACACCCTGCGTCGTCCTCGGCACCGGCGCGACCGTACGGCTGCCGCCCTCGTCGTGCGCCGACTCCTCCAGCCGACGGGCCAGCTTGCGCAGCACCGGCTGCTGGTAGATGTCCAGGACGGCCGCGCTCGGGTAGCGGGTGCGCAGCCGGGTGGTGAGCTGGGCGGCGGCCAGGCTGCCACCGCCGATCGCGAAGAAGTCGTCGGAGTGGCTCGTCACCGGCATCCCGAGGACCGCGGCCCACTGCTCGGCCAGCCAGGCCTCGGTACCGTACAGATGCTCGCCCGCCGGCATCTCGACACCGTCGAGCGGCCACGGCAGCGCGTTGCGGTCGACCTTGCCGGACGTCCGGGTCGGCAGATCGTCCACCGGCGCCAGCAGCGGCACCAGCGCGGCCGGCAACGCGGCGCGCAGCCGCTCCACCGCCTCCGCCCGGTCCCAGCCGTCCTGGGTGACCACATACCCGACGAGCAGCTGGTTGCCGCTGCGCGCGGTCCGCACCGCCGCCGCCGCGCCCGCGACCCCCGGCAGCGCCTGGAGCGCCGCGTCCACCTCGCCCAGTTCGATGCGCCGCCCGCCGAGCTTGATCTGCTCGTCGGCCCGCCCGAGGAAGACCAGCCCCTCGGGCTCCGCCTTGACCAGGTCACCGCTGCGGTACGCCCGCTCCCAGCCCAGCGACTCCAGCGGCGCGTACTTCTCGGCGTCCTTCTCGGCGTCGAGGTAGCGTGCGAGGCCGGCCCCGCCGATCACCAGCTGGCCGCTCTCGCCCATCGGCACCGGCTCGCCGGCCTCGTCCACGACGGCCAGCTCCCAGCCGCGCAGCGGCAGCCCGATCCGGACCGGCTCCTCGCCCGACAGCAGCGAGGCACAGGCCACCACGGTCGCCTCGGTCGGCCCGTAGGTGTTCCAGACCTCCCGGCCCTCCGTCACCAGCCGCTGCACCAGCTCGGGCGGGCAGGCCTCACCGCCGAAGATCAGCAGCCGGACGTCGGTGAGGGTCTCCGGCTCCCAGAGCGCGGCCAGCGTCGGCACGGTGGAGACCACGGTGATCTCCTGCTCGACCAGCCAGGGCCCGAGATCGGCGCCGCTCCTGACCTGCGACCGGGGCACCGGCACCAGACAGGCGCCGTAGCGCCACGCGAGCCACATCTCCTCGCAGGAGGCGTCGAAGGCCACCGAGAGACCCGCCATCACACGGTCACCGGGCCCGATGGGCTCCTCGGTGAGGAACAGCGCGGCCTCGGCGTCCACGAAGGCGGCGGCACTGCGGTGACTGACGGCCACGCCCTTGGGCTTGCCGGTGGAGCCGGAGGTGAAGATGATCCAGGCGTCGTGCTCGACGGTCGGCCGGGCGGCCCGCGTGCGGGAGGCCCCGTGAGCGGTGCTCTCGTGAGCGGTGCTCTCGTGAGCGGTGCTCCCGTGAGCGGTCGTCTCACGAGCGCTGCTTTCGTGGGCGGTGCTCCCGGGAGCGGTCGTCTCGCGAGCGCTGCTCCCGTGGGCAGACCCTCCGTGAGCGGTGCTCCCGAAGGCAGTGCTTCCGTGGGCGGTGCCTCCGTGGGCGGTGATCTCGTGCCCGGCGCCGATCACGGCCCGCACGTCCGCCTCACCGAACACCAGCTCGGCCCGCTCGTCGGGGTCCTCGGCGTCCACGGGCACATAGGCGGCACCCGCCGCGAGCACGGCGAGGATCGCCACATAGAGGTCGTTGGTGCCGGACGGCACCCGCACCCCCACCCGGTCCCCGAGCGCCACCCCGGCGGCGGCGAGCCGGCGCCGCAGCCGCTCCACCTCCACGGCGAGCGCCCGGTAGGTCAGGGGGGTGTTGCCGTCGTCCAGGGCGAGCTCGTCCGGGTACGACCGCACCGACCCCTCGAAGACGTCGACCAGCGTGCGGGGGGAAGCTGCGGGCCCGCCGGAGAAGCGTGCCCTGTCACCGAGTTGTACGCGGATTTCTTCGTCGAGCAGGCCGAGAGCGCTGCTCTCGTCAATCGCTGCCATCGGTCCTCGCGTCTCGATCCCGGAAGCCTCCGGGGTGCCGGCGGGCCCGCAGGTCTGCCTGGGGTTGTCCGGACCGGCTCCGTAACAAGCCGGATATTTTAGTACGACGCTATGCTCGCCCTGTTCGAGTGGCCACACGAAGACGCCCGTTCGGGGCCGCCCGACCCCTCTGACCTGGTGTTCGACGGGGGAATGCGAGACGCGCCACACGCCCGGCGCACAGCCCCCGGGGACAAAGCCGCAGTTCAGGCCGCCTGACCCCTGACGTACCGTCACACACACCCGTGCATCCAGTAATCTCACTGCTCTTCACTCTTCCGGCGGGCCTGTCCGGCCGGGGCGCGAGGGGGCCCGCATGGCGCTGACGGACCGTACGCAACCGTTTCTGCACGCGCTCGCCCCGCCGCTGCGCGCTGACCTGCTGACCCTGGGCGCCGAACGCTCGTTCGCGCCGGGCGAGCACCTGATGCGGGAGAGCGAGCCCGGCCGGACCGTCGTCGTCCTGCTGGACGGCTGGTCGGCGGTCTCGATCAGCACCGGCCGCAGCTCCTACCGGCTGCTGCTGGCGCTGCGCGGACCGGGCGAACTGGTGGGTGAGATGGCCATGGCCGACGGCTCGCCGCGCAGCGCCACCGTCACCGCGCTCGGGCCGGTGCGCGCGGTGGTCGTGGGCATCGGCTCCTTCCGGCGCTTTGTCTCCGTCCACCCCGAGGCCGGCGGTCTGGTCATGGCCCAGCTCGCGTCCCGGCTGCGGGGCGCCGACGAGGAGCGCCGCTCGCTCGTCTCGCTGACCGTGCTGCAGCGCCTGGCGGCGCGATTGCTCGAGTTCGCCGAACTCCAGCAACCGGAGGGTCCCGGCCGGGAGACGGGGGACGCCCTGCCGGTCGACCTCGCGCAGCACGACCTCGCGGACGCCGTGGGGGCGACCCGCGAGGCGGTCGCGAAGGCGCTCAGGCCACTGCGGGACGCCGGTGCGGTACGGACCCGGCCGCGCCGCATCGAGATTCTCGACCGCAGCGTCCTGGAGGTTCTGGCGGCGGGCGCGAGCCTCGATTTCTGAGCCTTGGCCGCCCCTTTGCGGTGTGTGTGCACCCGTGTGCGGAGTGTGTCGCGTGGTCACCCATTCGGGGGGCGCGCGGTAGTGAAAAGAAGGGTGCGTGGTGTGCGCCCCGGGCGTGCGCCCTCGGCGATGCTCCCGGTCGAGCCTCGCAATGTGTAAACGGCTACATCCAGCCCAACCGGATTCCGGAATGCTGAACCCCGTTCATGCGAGCGGGGGGCGATGCAGGTGCCGAACGGCGCTGTCTACAAGTTCTTGATGAGTGTCGACGTACGGGGATCGGGGAGCCTGTCCCATGGCGCGAAACTGCGCATGCGACGGGATGTGTACGAGCTGACCGACCGGTCCTTCCGGGCCGTCGGTGTCGGTTCGGCGCAGATGCACCGGGAGGACCGGGGTGACGGCTTCATCGCCGCGCTCGACGCACGGGTGCCGCCCGCTCATCTGATCGGACCGTGGCTGGCCGAGGTCCACCAGGGGCTCCGGCCCCTCAACGAGGAGCGCAGCCGGCCGCTCGGTCTGCGGGTCGCCCTGCACGTCGGTCCCGTGGAGGAGGACGACAACGGACTGGCCGGCGAGGCGATGGACCTGGTCTGCCGGCTCGCCGACGCCGCCGTCACCCGGGCGGTGCTGGAGCGCTCTGGGCGGGACCTGGTGTGCGTGGCGTCCGAGCGGCTGTACCAGGACGTCATCCGGCACGGCGGGCGCTTCATCGAGCCGTCCGCCTACCGCTCGGCGTCGTTGACCCTCAAGGAGGGTCCGGCCCTCGCCTGGTTCCACGTGCCCGGCGAGCCCCGTCCGGTGGTGCCGGGGGACGAGGGATTCGCGCCTGACCGGACGGCCGGGGCGGTCGGGACGGACGAGTCGCAGGTGCGGGGCGAGCCGGAGCCGGTGGACCCGGCGGACCCGGTTGGCCCGGCGGACCCGGCGGACTCGACGGGTGTCCCGGGGCGCGGTGTCACGGAGCGCCGGGAGCGGCCGGCGCCTGTCGGCACCGGCGCCGACGGCACGCCCTCGCGGGCGGGCCGGAAGGAAGCCGTCCGGGTCCCTCACCGGGGAGGGGACCCGGACGGCGAACCGGGCGCCCACTTCGACATCGACGTGGCGGAGGGCGACAACTTCGTGATCACCGACTCCGTCGTGCGCGGGGGCCACTTCGGCAGACGGGTCTCCCGGGGTCCCCGCGACGGTGACGGAGGCGCCCGATGAGCGCGGACGGCGTCGGCGGGGCGGCGGCCGTGGGCCCCGCCCAGGCGCCGCAGCCGTGGGCCGCCGAGCGGGCCGGGGCACGGGTGCCGGGCGGCGAGCGGTACGACGACCGCGCATCCGGCGGCGGGGGCGCGGAGCACTACGGCGACCGGGACCACCGCTCCGACCGGGACGACCGCGACCGGGACCGGGACCGGGACGGCCGAGGCGACCGGCGCGGTGAGCGGGACGACGACCGCCGTGGCGAGCGGGACAACGGGGGAGGGGGCGAGGACCGCGGGCGGGACGGCCGGGACGAGCGGTCCGACGCCGGCGCTGAGGACGAGGCCGACCGGCGGGCGCGGGCGGAGTGGGAGGAACACCGGCAGCGGGAGGGTGAGCGCTTCCGGGACGCCATGCAGGACCCCCTCGCCTCCGACGGCGCCGCCGGGAGCACCCGGGCCGCCAACCGCGCCCGCTCCGAGGGGCGGGCCCGGTTCAGCATCCGCGGCAACAGCAGCGTGTTCGACCGCACCCGCTTCGGCCACGCCCACTTCGGCAACGTCTACCTGGGCGGCGACGACGGCGGCTCGGCCGTCCTGGGCGAGGTCCCGGAGGCGGAACTGCGCCGTCTGAGCCTGACCTACCGCGCCCCCGACGGCTACCAGCTCCTGAAGGACGCGCTGCGTGAGCGCCGGGTGCTGGTCCTCGTCGGGCCGCCCGGCACCGGACGCCGTACCACCGCGCTGTGCCTGCTGGAGGAACTGACCGGCGCCGGCGCCGGCGACGACGTCAAAGACCCGGGCCCGGGCCCGGACCCGGACCCGGACGCCGACGCCGACGCCGACGCCGACGCCGACGCCGACGCCGATGCCGACGGCGACGGCGACGGCGACGGCGATTTCGCTCCCGGCCGGGTGACCCGCCTGGACGTGTCCTCGCTGGGCCGGATCCTCCGCGACCCGGCCAGGGTCGCCCGACGGGTCGCGCGCGGTGGCGGGTTCGTCCTCCACCTGCCCGACCTGCCCGGTGACTGGACCCCGCCCGGCGAGGCCCACCTGGGTGCCCTCGCCGCGGCCCTGGCCCGGCGGGACGCCTACGCGGTCCTGGTCGCCTCCCCGTCCACCCCGGCCAGCGCCCTGCTCACCGGACGCCATGCCCTGCGCTGCCCCGCGCCCCCCGCCGGGGAACTGCTCTCCTGGCACCTGACCCGGCGGCTCGCGGACGCCGACGACGCGGGCCCGGACGCGCTGGACCGGGGAGAACGGATCCTGCGCCATCCGGCCCTGCGGCAGGCGCTGGGCATCCCGACGGCCCGGCTCCGCCCCGCCGAGACCGACGCGCTGGCGGAGCTGCTCGTACGTCACCTGCGGGGCGACCTGAGCCGGCCCGAACTCCTCGACCGGTGCGGCGACCTGGTGCGAGGTCAGGTCCGGGTCTGGTTCGCCGACGCCCGTCACCGGCCCGTCGTCACGGACACCGGCGAGCCCGGGCGGCCCGGCCGGGAGACGGCCGACGACGCGACCCGCGTCCTGCTGCGGCACCTGGCGTTCCGGGTCGCCCTGGCGGTCCTGGACGGCGAGGCCTTCAGCGCGGTGGCCGACGCGGCCGACCTGCTGACCCGGGAACTGCTGTCCGCCCGGATGCCCGGACGGGAGCACGGACGCCCGGTGTTCGCCGAGGACTGGGACGGCGTGCTCGCGGCGAGCCGCGCCGAGTTCGGGGAGGCCGAGGACGAGAGTCTGGCCGGGGTGCCGCTGCCGGTCCGCACGGTGCACTACCAGGGACCGGCGTTCGCGGGCGCCGTGCTCGCCGAGGTCTGGCAGAGCCACCACGCGGCCCGAGCGCCCGTCGTGCGCTGGCTGCGCGCCCTCGCGGACGACCCCCGGCCGCAGGTCTGGGTCCGCGCCGCCCTCGCCGCCGGCGAACTGTGCAGCGCGGACCCGGGGTACGGCTTCGCCGAACTGGTGGCCCCGCTCGCCTCCGCGCGCTCCCCGCGCCGGCGGTACGCGGCCGCCACGGCACTGGACCAGGCCGGGCGGCGCGAGCCGTACCGTACGGCCGTCCGGGGCGTCGTGGACGAGTGGGCGCACGCGGACGCGGCCGGCCTGCGCTGGACCGCCGCCCTGGTCCTGGGGCACGGCCGGGCCGAACCGGACACCCGCGCGGCCGTGGAACTGCTCGGCCGGCTCGGCACCCGGGACGAGGGCGCCCACCTCCAGGTCGCCTCGTACGCCCTGACCCGGCTGGCCGCCGGCAGCAGGGCCGCCGAGGCACTGACGCTGCTGGGTGAGTGGGCGGCCGAGATCACCGGGGACCGCCGCGACCTCGCGCTGCTGACCGGCGTACGGCTGTGCACGGCCCGCTGCGACGACTACTGGGAACCCGAGACCTCCGCCGACGACACCCCGGACGACCGGGGCGGACACCGGGGTGAGGAAGGCGCGGTCGCCGCGGGGGCCCCGGCGCGGGCGGCGCGACGGCCCGGCCGGGTGGGCGCCGAGACGGTGGCCGGTCCCGCCACGGCGCTGCGCATGCCGGGGCTGTGGCAGCCGGTCCCCACCCGGCCCGCCGTGCCCCGCGCCGACACCACGGCCGTCGACGACGGGATGGGCCTGCGCCGCGACTGGCCGCTGCCGCTCGCGCTCGCCGTCACCGTGCCGGAGGCCGCCGGGCCGTTGGCCGGGCTGCTCTGGCGGGTCTTCGACGGCCATCTCTCCGGCGAGCGGGCCCTGGACGGACTGTGCGGATGGCTGCGCGCGGCGGAACAGGACGCGGCGGTGACCGCCGACGGCCGCCGGACCTATGTGTTCGACCGGGACCGGCCACCGCCGGGCGAGCGGCCGGACGCGGCGGCGGGCGAACTGCTGCGGGCGCTGGTGTGGTTCCTCCCGCTGCTCGTGCGCGAGGAACGGGACTGGCAGCGGCTCGGCTGGGCCCTGGAGGCGATGGCCGCCGACCCGGCGGAACCGATGGACGAACGCTTCATGGGCCAGGTGCTCGACACGGTGGGGGCAGGCCTGCGGGCCGGAGGAAGGGAGCAGCGGTGATCGAGAACGGGCAGCCGGAGAGGGGCGGCCTTCCCGAGAACATCGCGGGACCGTATCTGCGGGAACGGGTGCTTCAGGGGGCCAGGTTCCGGCACACCAGCGCCGAGATCGCCTCGGTCGTCTACTACGAGGGGGGCGGCTGCAGCCTGGTGACCTCGAAGGGCACCGAGCACCTCGTGCCCCGGCGCTTCTACGCCCGGCCCGTGAGCGTCTGCGAGATAGCGAGGGGACGCCACACGACCGTCTTCAGCCTCGACCTGCCGGCGGCGGACGCCGCCTCCTGCTTCCGTACGAAGGTCACCGTGCGCTGGGAGGTGACGGACTTCCAACTCGTCGCGGAGAAACGCCTGTCCAGCATCGAGCGGGACCTCGGGCCGGAGATCGTCTCCCGGCTGCGGCAGGTTTCGGGACGGTTCGCGGTGGAGGACGCGCAGCGCGCCAACCAGGCCATCCTCGCCGAGACCGAGGCCGGGCGCTGGGCCGACCTCGGGGCCGACGCGGGCCTGCTCACCCAGATGTTCGTGGAGGTCAGCACCGACCAGATCCGGCTCGACCAGGTCGCGGAGGCGCGTAAGCAGACCGCGCAACAGGAGGAAGTGGCGCGCAGGTTCGCGGCCTGCTCCCGGCTGACGACCGGTTCGGCGGAGGACCGGCTCACGTACCTGATGGCCGTGGGCGGCAAGGAGGACGTGGCCGACGTGATCAACATGATGCGCGAGGACGAGGCCCAGGGCCGCCGCGAGACGCAGGAGTTCTTCCTGCGGATGCTTCAGCAGGGCCGGATCACCAGCCCCGAGCTGGAAGGGTTCCTGCGCACCAGGGTGCTCGCCTCGATGGCCCCAGGCGGCTTCACCCCGCCCGCCGTGCCCGCGCCCTTCGTCCCGGCGCCGAGGGAACTCCCGATGCGGGAGCCCGAACCGCGGCACGGTCCGGGGGGCCGGGACGCCGAGCCACCACGCGCACGCGTACCGGACGCACCGAACACCGCGTATCCGCCGGAGGGGTATGAGCCCGAGGCCTACGAGCCCGAGCCGTACGAGCCCAAGCCGTACGAGCCCGAGCCGTACGAGCCCAAGCCGTACGAGCCACCGGTCTACCACCCCGAGCCGTACCGTCCGGACCCGGAGCCGTACCGTCCCGCGCCGTACGACCGGCCCTCGTACGACGACCGGCCCTCGTACGACGAGCGGCCCTCGTACGACGAGCGGCCCTCGTACGACGAGCGCCCCCCGTACGACGACCGGCCCTCGTACGAGGACCGGGGCGCCGCCGACCGCGGTGGTGCCCGTCGCCGCAGGCGGGACGACGACTACTGGGACACCGCTCCGGAGCCGCCGGACGGCGGGGGACAGAGCGCCCGGTGACCGGGGGGCCGGGCTCGGCCGGTGAGCCGGACGCGCAGTTCGTGGCCGCGCGACTGCTGGCGGTGATCCGGGAGGACGCCGGACGGGCCGACGCCAAGGCGTCGTTCCTGCTGACACTCGTGATCGCGCTGCCCACCGTGCTACTGGGCATCACCGGCCTGCCGCACGGGCGGACGCCGGCCGCCCCGGTGCTGTTCGTCCTCGCGCTCGCCGGATGGCTGGCGGGGGCCGGCGCGCTGGTCCGCGTGGTCCTGCCGCGCAGCCGCACCCGGCGCAGCGGTCCGGGCCTCACCTACTACGTCGACGTCCTGGCCCTGCACGAGGACGGCGGCATGGAGGGGATCAGGGCGGCGGCGGTGCGGGCGGGGCGTGATCCGGCGGTCTGGCTGCTGACGCAGGCGGTCGACATCAGCGTCATCCTCGCCGAGAAGTACCGCTGGATCAGGTGGGGGGTCCTCTGGGTCCTCGTGGGTCTGGCCTGCGCCACGGCGGGATTTCTGACCGGCTGACCGGCTGACCGGCTGACGGCTGACAGCTGACCGGCTGACCGGCGCACGGCAGCGCACGGCAGCGCACAGAACAGGGCACTTTCAGAAGGCGAAGTGGGGATCGTGGGGAAACTATTCATCAGTCATGTCCGTAATGGGCGGGAATGTGCAAGACGTCAGGTCGCCCGCGGCGCCACCGCGCTGCTCGCGGCGATGCTGCTGGCCGGTACCGCCGCCGTGGGACAGGCGCCGGGGGCGGCCCGCGCGGCCGCCCCCGGCGACGCACCGGACCCGATCAGCCTGGCCGTGGCGGTCGACGAGTCCAGCAGCCTGAGCCGCCCCGACGTGGAACGCGAGCGGGACGCCGCCCAGCGCATCGCGCTGAGCGAGATATCCCCCGCCTCGCGGCTGACCGTGTTCGGCTTCGCCAGCGCGGACGACGACGCACAGCAGGCCGTCGACGAGGTGTGCCCGACGACGGCGCTGAGCGAGGTCGCCCGCGAGAAGCTCGGCGCCTGCGTCGGCAGACTCGACCGGAGACGCCCGGGGCAGGGCACCGGCACCGACTTCCCGGCCGCCATCCGGCAGGGCATCGCCCGTCTCTCCGAGGGGGACGGCTCCGCCCCGCGCATCCTCTTCCTGCTCACCGACGGCGTCCTGGACGTCAGCAGCAGCAAGGCCTACGGCGACGACAAGCGCAGCAGGCAGGCCAACGGCAGGCGGGAGCTGACGCGGGCCCTCGCCGAGGCCCGGGCGGCCCAGGTGCAGATCTGGCCGCTCGGTTTCGGTGACGTCGACGCGGCCGGCCTGCGCGAGATGGCGGCCGGCGGCTACCAGGGCGCCTGCGTCGACCTGCCCCAGGCCAAACCCGCCTCCCGGACCGTCGAGGACTCCGCCGCCCTGGGCGACGCGGTCCACAAGGCCTTCGCGAGCGCCCGCTGCCTCATCTCCGACCCCACCCACCAGGACACCCCGCCCGCCACGTTCCGGCTGCGGATCTCCCCGCTGGCCACCCTGGCCACCATCGTGGTCTCCAAGGGCGACCCGGAGGTCAGGGTGCGCATCCGCGCCCCGGGCGGCAAGGAGATCGACGGCAGCGGCGACGACGGCATCTCGTCCTACGAACTCACCGGCACCGACCAGGAGGTGGAGTCGCTGCGCATCGTGGCGCCCCGCCCCGGCACCTGGACCGTGAACCTGACCGCGCCCGAGGGCCACCGGGGAAAGCTTGCCAGCGTGGGGGTGCAGTGGCGCGGCGCGCTGCGGTCGTCGATCGTCATGACCCCCGCGTCCCCGCGGGCCGGCGAGCGGGCCACCGTGGGCCTCCAGCTCCAGACCTGGAACAACCGGCCGGTCGCCGACCCCGCCGACCTCAAGGTCCTCAAGGTGTCGGCGTCGCTGGAGGGCGACGGTTTCACCCGGCAGGCCGTCCGGCTCTCCGACGACGGGCAGGACGAGGACAGCCGGGCGGGCGACGGCCGGTTCACCGGCACCGTCACGATCCCGTCGACGGCGAAGGGCTCGCTCAAGGTGACCGGCGTGCTCACCGCCCTCGGACTCACCGCCGACCACCGGCCCTTCGTGACCGGCGTGACGCCCGTCAACCCGGACGTACAGGCCCACCTGGGCGTCCTTGACGCGACCGTGCACCCGGGCGGCCGGGTAGCCGTCACCCTCAAGGCGTCCGACGACTCCACCACCGCGCGCACGCTGCGCCTGGCCCTGGAGGACACGAGCCACGGCGACCTGACGGTGACTCCGTCGCGGGTGCGCCTCACCCCCGGGCAGACCCGGACCGTGCGGGCCGAGGTGCGCGTCGGACCCGACGTGACTCCCGGCCGGCTCTCCGCCAAGATCGTGGTCTACGACACGGCGCGCTCGGCACGGGTGCTGGACGCCCGCCTGGTGGCCGTACGGGTCACGCCCGAGCCGACCTGGCCGCAGAAGCACTGGCTCCTGCTGCTCGCCCTCGGTCTGCTGCTGGCGGCCGGCGCCGCGTTCGCCGGCTGGCGGCTGCTGGAGTCGCGGCGCGTCCACGACGTGCGCGGACTGGTCCTCACCCTCCTCGTCCCGGGCGGGGAGGGCCAGCCGGACCGCTCCGTCAGCACCATCACGGTGAAGACGAGCGGTCCGGAGTACTGCTTCGCCGTACTCACCGGCCAGGGCGGCGACCCCCGGCTGGTGCCGGACCGGCGGGGCCCGTACGCGGTACGGCGGGACGCCCAGCGCATGGCGCTGCTGCGCACGCCCGGGAAGAGCTCCGGCACCCGCGTCGACCACGGCAGGAGCGCACCGCTCTCCGACGGCCTGCTGCTGCGGATCGACTCGGCCGGCAGCCGGACGGGCCGCACCGGCGGGACGGGCCGCACCGGGGCGACGGGCGGGACCCAGCGACGGCCGGCCCGCGCCGGCGGCCGCTGGCCGTTCGCCCGGCAGGCCGGGCCCGGCCCGTCGGCATCCCGCCCGCCCCGCCGGGGCGAGGACACCCCGGCGTCCCGCCGCACCGACCGCGTACCCGCGTCCGGAGCGGAGCGCCCCTACGACCCCGACCTGTGACCGCGCGGCGAGGCCCGGCCACCACGCCGGCCACCAGGGCCCCGCCGCTCTCCCGCCCCATCACACCACCGGTCCGTAGCAGCGACCGGGCCACGCAGACACGCTGCCGGGCAGGCGACCGCCCGGGCAGAGGGGATCGCACGATGAAGATATTCCAGCCGATGCTGTTCGTCGGCCTGGGCGGCACGGGAGGCCTGGTAGGGGCCGAACTCGAGCGCCGCCTGCGCGCCGAACTCTGCGGGCCCGACGGCACCGCCCTCACCGGCGACGGCCGCCGGCTCCCGCACCAGCTGCCGGACTGCGTCCAGTTCGTGTACGCCGACTACAGCGAGGCGGAACTCGCCAAACTGCCGCACATCAGCGCCGAGCCGGCGCTGCGGCCGGCGTACTCCCGCACCGCGCGCGCCACCCACGACCTGCTGCCCGCCGAGTTCGACAGCTCTCCCGAGGTCACCCAGATGCTCCGGGCCGAGCTGCGCACCGAGGTCAGCGGCTGGCTGCCGCCGGTGGACGACGAACCCAAGGTCACCCCGCTGCGCAGCGGCGCCGGGCAACTGCCCACCGTCGGCCGGGCCGCGCTGTTCGCCACCCTGCGCGAGGGCCCCGCCCCCGTGCTGGAACCGCTGCGCCGCGCCATCGACGCGATCGGCCTGTCCGGCGGCGAACTCAGCGAACTGGGCGGCGGACCGCTCAGCGGCTGCGACGTGTTCGTCGCGTTCTCCGTGGCGGGCGGGACCGGCGCAGGGATCTTCCTGGACTACCTGTACCTGATCGGGCACGTCTTCCGGGAGAAGGGCCTGCCCGCCCGGATCTACCCGCTGGTGGTCATGCCCAAGGCCTTCCCGCCGGGCAAGGGCGGCGGACGCCGGGCCGAACTCAACGCCGCCCGTGCCGTGGTGGACCTGTCCCGGCTGGTGGACGAGCAGAACGTCCCCGACGCCAAGGCCAACCTGGGCGACACCGGCCGCCCCGACCCGACGGCCATGCGCTATCCCCAGATGCACCCGGTCCGGCTGCGCACCGGCACCGTACCGACGGCCTTCCTCTTCAGTCCCACCGCCGGCATCCGCCCCGACGACCTGCGCCGGTCCATGGTCTCGCTGGTGCTGTCCCTGATCGGCACGGACCTCGGCGACACCGGCAAGGGCACCGACCACGACGACCAGACGTTCGCCTCGAACTTCATCAACGGGGAGGTGGACCGCCGGACCCGCTCCGCCACCGGCATCGGCCACCGGGGCATCTCCACCAGCCTGGTCGCCGCCATGACCTCCCCCCTCGACGAACTCGCCGAACTGGTCGCGGCCCGGATGCTCGCCCTGGCGGTCCGCCGGCTCTCCGACCCGCAGGCGCACGCCTCGCTGGACATCCGCCCCCTGGTGCAGGAGATGTTCACCGCCGCCGGGATCGCCCCCGTCTGGCGCCGGGAGGCGCTGCCCGCACCCGAACCCGACCCCGTGCCCAAGGGCACTACGGAGATCCAGCAGGCGCTGCGCAACCGGCTGGAGGAGATGCAGCGGCTGCTCGACGAACTGGAGACCCGCCTCCAGCGGCAGATGCCCGCGTGGGCGGACGCCTTCGTCCCCCGGGTGGCCGCGGAACAGATGCTGCGCAAGGTCGACCTGCTGAGCCTGGAGGCCGTCGTCAAGGGCGTGCCCGGCCAGTCCGGCGCCGTCGGCCTCGGCTTCCTGGGGATGCTGGAGAACCGCCGCCAGGAACCGGCCCGCCCGGACGGCGTCGAGATCCAGCCGCCCTCCGTGCCCCGCATCCACCGCCGGGCCGGCGGTCTGTCCCGGGCCCGCTGGGGCGACGAGGAGGTCCTCGCCGCCCTCGCCGAACAGGACCTCTGGTACGAGTGGCGGGCCAAGGACATCTGGAACCGCGCCTGGGACCGGCAGGAGCCGCGCTGGCGCCGGGCGGCGGAGGAGCTCCGGCACGAGATCGGCCAGCTCGTCGAGGCCTTCGACAAGCACCTGGAGGAGGAACCGCGGGCCTGGGCCGCCGGACTGAAGGAGCTGTACGACGACCGGGCCGGCGTCTCCTACCTGCTCCCGCCGCAGAGCAGCCTGCGCGACTTCTACGAGGACCTGATCGACCGTCTCGTGGAGAGCGCCCAGCTCGGGCGCTCCGGCGACGAGGCGGACCTGCTGACCCACCTGGTCTCGGCCGACCACTGGGAGGCCGCCTTCACCACCGGGCGCCGCAACCCGGCCGCCGCCGTCGCCGAGGTCAAGACCGTCCTGCAGAAACGGGTCGAGCAGCTGTTCGCCGAACCGGGCACCCAGCAGCGCGCCCAGCCGCTGCTGCCCGCCATGGGGACGCTGCTGTCCGCGGCCGTCGGCGACGGCCAGGCCGTCCGGCAGGTCAGCAAGCCCGCCCTGGAGCAGTTCACCTACAAGCTCGCCGGACTGCTCCCCGCCGGTTTCACCCCCGAGGGCAACGGCCCGCTGAAGGTCCTCATCACCTACCCCAGCACCCATGGCCGCCGCACCGTGGTGGAGGACTACCTGGAGAAGCGGCTGCACCTGCCCAAGGGCCGCCGCAGCATCGTCTTCCGCCCCGTCGACACGGCCTCGATCACCGTCGTGCTGTTCCGCAGCGAGATGAGCCTGACCGAGGTGCCCGGCGCCCGGGAGGTCATGCGCCAGTGGGCCCGTGCGCAGGAGAGCCGCCGGGACGACGACGCCCTGCGCTGGCGGCAGCGGCTCGGCTACCAGGACCCCTGGCTGGCCAGCACCGCCGACGACCGCAGACACATCCTGCAGCGGCTGCTCTGCGTCATCTGGAACGGCCGGGTCGACGTCCAGGGCGACCCGGCGTCCCCGCGGCGCGTGACGCTGCGGCTGCACGACGAGATGGGCCCCGAGGTCCCCGGTCTGACCCTCCGGCTGGACGACTACCGCGACGGGGTGTCGAGCTGGGCGAGCCTGCTGCGCGCCTACGAGCGCTGGGCGCTGCTGGAGGAGGACGCGGTCGTCGGATCGTACTGCCGGGTCCTCATGGACACCCTGCCCGCCGGTCTCGGCACCTCCGGCAGTCGCCCCTCGCCGCTCTACCTCAAACTGGTCCACGAGGTGGCGCCGCACCAGCTGTCCCTGCTGGCCGAGCGGGAGCGGATGTACGGCGGCCGCATCGCCGAATGGCTGCGCCCGCTGCGGGAGTTCTGGTCCGTGGCCCTGCCCGGCGCCCTCGACCTCGCGTTCCCCAACGAGCAGCGCGCGGTGCAGTCGACGCTGCGGGGGCTGGAGGAGTGGACCCGTATCGGCCCGGTGCCCGCGCCCCGGCGCGAGGACCCGCCCGCGTCCCGCCCGCCCCACGGCGCCCCTCGGCGCGGCGCCGGCCCGGCCGCCTCGCCGTGGCAGGGCCCGGCGGCCGCCGAGACGGCCGCCAACGGCACCCTCCACTGGCCCGGAGCCACATCCGGCGGACCGGGCACCCCGGCCGACGGCCCCGGTTCCTCGCGTACGTTCGCCAACGGTGCGGCCGGGTGGTCGGGCGTCAGCGGCCCGGGTTCGTCGGGCACGTCCGCCGGCGGTCCGGCCGGGTGGTCGGGCACCGGCGGGCCGGGTTCGTCGGGGGCGTCGGGTGGGTCGGCCAACGGTGCGGCCGGGTGGTCGGGCACCGGCGGTCCGGGTGCTTCGGGTGGGGCGGCCAACGGTGCGGCCGGGTGGTCCGGCACTGGCGGACCGGTTGCGTCGGGTGGGTCGGCCGGTGGTCCGGCCGGGTGGTCGGGCACCGGCGGGCCGGGTTCGTCCGGTACGGCGGCCGACGGCGCTGCCGGATGGTCCGGCGCCGGTGCCGGGCACCCCGCGAGGGCGGCCGACAGCGCCGATCACTCCGCCCCGGGGGCGAACGGCGCGCACCGCCCGGCCGAAGGCCCCGCGTACCCGGGCCCGGGCTCCGCCCCCGGCGCCCCGGCCGACGGGGCGCCGCCCCCCTGGCCCGGCGGGGGAGGGGCCCACGTGCCCACCGCGGGCCGCACCGTCCCCGTCACCGAGCAGCCCACCGGCTACCCGCCCTACCCGGACCGCGCGCCCGCGGACGCCCCCTGGCCCGGCGGCGACGCCTCGGTGCCCTGGGGGATCGCCGACGGCGACGGCCAGGACGAATGGGACGACGCGGACGAGCACGACCCCTGGAAGGGAGACCCCCGGTGAACGACGCGAGGCCCGAGGACGGCGTGGCCGTCCTCGATCTGCGGCCGCCGCCGGGCCGTCCCGCCGACCCCGCCGCCACCGACCGGGCCCTGCGTGAACAGCTCGGCCGTGCCCGCCTCGGCGGCCACGCCCCCCGCCGCCTCCTCCTCCTGGACACGGCGGAGGGCCTGACCGTCCACACCGAGCTGTACGAACGCGTCATGGCGTATCCGGCCCGGACCGCGCCGCGCGTCCTGTGCGTGGTCGTCGGGGACCCCGCCCCCGCCGCCGCCCACGTCCCCGGCCGCCGGCTGCGGCTGCCGACCGTGCTGCGCACCGCCGGAGCCGGGGTGCTCTGGGTCTCCGACCCGCAGTGCGGCGCGGAGGAGGGGCACGACCGCCCCCTCGGCGACGAGGCCGCCGTCACACTGCTCGTCGAGCTGCTGGGCCCGCCGGAGCTGTTCGACGAGGTGCTGGAAGCCGTCCTGGGCTGTCCGTCCGCGACAGCCGCACTGTCCGCCAGGGTCCTCGCCTACGACCTTCCGGCCGACGCCCGCGACCGGGCCTGGCACGCGGCACTCGCCCGGTTCGCCGGCGACCCCGCCGCCCGGCCCCCGGCCGACGGGGCCGACCTGGCGCCCGCCGAGCTGCCCAGGCCCCTGGCCGAACTGCTGTCGGCCGCCCCGGGCGGGGCCCCCGACCGGCTGCTGCGCCCCGGCGGGCCCGCCGCGGCCGACCGCGACGCCTGCGCCGACGCCCTGGCCGCCGCCGAGACGGCATGGTCGGACCTGGCCCGGCCGGTCGCGCTGCTGACCGGCGGAGCCGCCGCGCAGGCCCTGCCCCGTGCGCTGGAGGACGCCTCGCACGCCCTGCGCCGCTACCGCGAGGTCGTCGCGCGCGTCCTCCGCGAGGGCGGGGCGCCCGGGGCGGCGCCCGCCGAGTCCGCCGCCGTCCTCGACCGGCTGGGCATCACACCGCCGGCGGCCGCGCGCTCCACGGCAGCGTCCGCCCAGAGCACCGAGGAGGAACTCGGCACCTTCACCCTCGGCCTGCTCTCCCGGGGCCTGGCCCTGCACACGGTCGCGGGCCGGCTCACCTCGCTGTCCGAACGGGTCGCCCCCGTACCGGCCGCGGGCCTCGCCGCCCGACTGGACCGGCGCCCGCCCGACGACCCCACCGGGGCGGTCGGGGCCGTCGGCGCGGTCGGGGCCGTCGGGGTCGACCATCCGTTCCACGCCTCCTCCGCCGGTCCCGGGCGGCTCGCCGCCGTCGCGGCGCTCCTCGCCCTGGCCGGAGCGGTGCGCTGGCCGGGCACCCTGCTGGCGCTGCTGCCGGTGCTGGTGCTGCTGGCGGGCGGCGCCCTGGCCGCCGCCCGGCGACCGAAAGCGGCCGTACGCGGCCCGATCAGGCAGTACGCCGTCCCCCGGGCGGTGTCCGCCGCAGTGGGCACCGTCGGCGGGTTCCTGCTGGGGCGGGCGCTGGACCCGCCCCTGTGGGCGGGCGTCGTCGGCGCGGCGCTGGCGGCGCTGGTCTGCGCGTTACTGTGCTGCGTCGACTGGGTGCGGGACGTCGACGACTGGTGCGAGCGCTCCGGACTCGCCGTCCTGCGCGAAGAGCTGGACCGGGTGGACTCGGTGCTGGCCGAGGCGATGCGGCAGCAGTGGTGGGCCGCCGGCGAACGCACCCGGTGCGCCGACTCCGCCCGCGCCCTGGCCGTGGTGCTGCGCCGCAGCGCCGCCGAGGCCCACGAGGGCCGTACCGCCACGGGCGCGCGCGTCCCCGGCCCCGCCGGGCCGCCCGACGCCGCGGAGCCCGCCGTACGGCACGACGACGGCTGGACCGGTGAGGCATGGCCGGACGACGACTGGTCCGAGGGCCGGTGGCACGAGGACACGGCGGGTACGGGAGACGCCGACCCCTGGCTGCAGGACGGTCCCCGGGAGGAAGCGGCGCCCCCGCACGGGACCTGGGAACCCGCCCCCGGAGACGACCGGCCCGTGGTCCCCGGAACACCGCCCTGGCTGGTGCACACCAGCGCCGACGGCGGCCCGGAGCTGCTGCCCACGCTGGTCGCCGACCTCGCGGACGCCACCGTCGACGCCCTCCGCCGGTTCTGGGGCGTCGCGGCACCGGCCCCGTCCGCGCACCGGCATGCCGACACCCTCGCGCACGCCGTCCGCGACGGGTTCGGCACCGCCCGCCGCCATCTGGAGCTCTGCGGGGTGATGGCGGCGCCGCCCTTCACCCGGCCCGGACGGGGACGCGGCGACGCCATGGCCCTGCTGGGCAGCGGCATCATGCCCGTGCGGGAGGCACTGGCCCCCGAGGCCGTCGACCGGCTGCGGTCGCTGTGCTCGCCCGCCCAGCTGCCGCTGCTCAGCCGCGATCCGGCGGCCATGCGGGTCATCCGCTTCGCGCCGCGCGCGGTGCGCACCGCGCTGGGGACGGCCCCCGTGGCCGAGTCCGACGACACCGTGTGGATGTCGTCCGGCCGTCTCGTCGGCGCGATCAGAGTGACCGCCCTGCGCCCGGGAGCGGTCGAGACGGTACGCGTCCGGGTCCGCCCCCCGGACGACGCGGTGGACGACGCGGTGGACGACGTGGGGGACAGGGCCGACAGCGGCCTGTCGCACGGTGACAGTGGGGGAGCCTCATGGTGAACGACCGACACCCGGGACCGCAGGGCAGCAGCCCCGGCACACCGGCCGACGCCGACCGGTCAGCGGCCGCCGGTGAGTTCGGCGAACTGACCATGGTCTCGGCGCAGGGCGCCCCGATGCGGGTCAAGGCCCGCTTCGGCGCCGACCTGCCGCGCATGGTCCGCCCGCCCGCCGTGGGCCGGCGGGTGCAGCTCCCGGACGACCGGTCCGGCCTGCAGGTCCGGCTGCCCGAGACCGAACTCGGCAACGACACGGCACAGACCGCCATGGAGGCCGAGATCGCCGCCGCGCTCACCCTGCACCGCGCCTACTCCGGAACCCGCTACAGCGGCCTGTTCCCGGTCCCGGTCGGCCACGACGTCAACGCCGCGGAGCCCTTCATCGTCTACGCCGCCCCCCGGGGCTCCTCCGTCGCCGCCCTCGCCCAGGGCGTGTCCACCAGCCAGCAGCGCGTCATCGAACGCGACCTCGTGCTCGCCGTACGGCTCATGGAGGCCGTGGGCCTGGTCCACCAGGGGATCGTCCCGGCCGCCGTACGCTGGGACGAGCACGGCATCCAGCTCTGGGACCTCGGTTCCGTCACCCGGCTCGGCCTCCCCCGCAGACCGTTCGGCATCCCGCCCTACGCCTCCCCCGAACAGCGGGCCGGCGAGGGCCTCACGGACGCCCGCGACGCGCTGTGGAGCGTGGGCCAGGTGATGCACCAGCTGGTCACCGGCCGCCCCGGGCACCTCGACGGACCGTCCGCGGACCTCACGGCACACCCCTCGCTCGCCCAGACGCTCGCACCCGTCTTCGCCCCCCGGGCCGCCGACCGGCCGCAGCCAGGCCAGCTGCTGCACCTGCTCATGCCCGGCGCCGGAGCAGACGTCCCCGCCGCGGGCAAGCCGGATCCCCTCGACCCCTACCGGCGCGACTTCGACACCGCGCTGCGCCGCAAACGCGCCTCCCTGCGCCGTACCCCGCCGCCGCCACCCGTCGCCCCGCCCCCGCAGGAGCCGCCGTGGCACGCGTCGGCGCCGGAGACCGCCGGCGACCGCTCGACGGGCCCGACCGGCTCGTCGGGCCCCGACCGCCCGCTCGGCCCGCCCGGCCCGCTCGGTCCACTCGGTCCGGCCGATCCCGCCGCTTCGGCCGCTTCGGCCGGTGACGACAGCACCTGGTTCTACGGCGGCAGCACGACCGCACAGGATCCCGAAACCGCAGGTACCGAAAGGGGTGGCTACCGGTGAGCCCCTTCATGTCCGACTCCTCGGCACGCGACATGCTCTGCCCCTACTGCCTGGAAATCGTCTCCTACGACGAACGCCACCTGTTCGTGCGAGACGACCGTCAGCAGTACCAGAGCCTGGACCTGAGTGGCCAGACCAGCCCGCTGCGCCGGGCCGACACCCTGCGCTCGGCCTACCAGCGCTGCCGCAACACCGACGGGGTGACCCCCCACTACATCCCCGTCCCCTACCTCACCAACGGCAGCCCCCTCACGGTGGCGATGGTCGGCGACTCCGCGACCGGCAAGACCCATCTGCTCACCCAGATGATCGGTGAGATCACCGACGGCGGCCTGGAGCAGTACGGGATCACCTGGCAGTCCGTGAACCCCCAGGACCACCGGGAGTTCATGGAGGAGCAGGTCGACGTACTGCGCTCCGGCATCATGCTGGAGCACACCCCGCAGCTGGAGACCTCCGCGACCTTCGAGGAGGCGCTGCTGCTCACCGGGGCGGACGGCAGGACCCGCCCGCTCGCCTTCTTCGACCTCAGCGGCGAGGACCTGCGGCGCACGGACGCCCTGCTGCGCTTCATGCTGGGCGTGGACGCGCTGATCTTCGTCGTCGACCCGCTGCGCGCGCTGCCCCACGCTCAGCTCGATCCCCTGCGCGGCGCCTTCCGCTACACGCGCGGCGGCGACCCGGCCTTCCAGACCGTCCTCGACCGGCTGCCGCGCACCGGCACGTACCTCGGGGTGGCCGCCGCCGTGGTGATCAACAAGTGCGACCTGCTGCGCTTCGAACCCCCGGTGGACCGCTGGCTGTCCCAACCGGCGATGCCCCAGGTCTCCGCCGCCCGGCTGCGCGCGGAGAGCTGCGACGCGTACGCGTTTCTGCGGCACTACGCCGGACCTGCCTGGGTACGGCCGTTCGACAGCGTGCTCCGCTGCACCCTGCACTTCGCCTCCGCGACCGGCAGCCAGTACCGCGACGACCGTTTCGTGCACGGCGTCCGGCCCCGCCGGGTCCTCGAACCGCTGGTCTCGGTGCTGTCCATGTGCGGCATGCTCGGCGACACGGGTGCCGACGGCCCCGCCGAGGTGGGGATGTGAGCGACGGCAACGGCGTGGTCCACCAGATGGTGTTCCGGTGGGCGGGCAGCCGGGGTGCCGCCCGGGGCGCGGGCATCACCGCGGTGGCGTACTCGTGCGACGAACGGGTCGCCCGAGACCTCGCGGAGCAGCGCGGCTCCGTGCTGCGGGTGAAGGGGGGCGGAGAGCGCGTCAGCCTGGTCCGGCTGATCCACGGCGGCCGGGCGGTCCTGCTGCGGAGGATGCCGGAGAAGGACGGCAACAACCGCGAGAGCAACATCTGCCACGCCCTCATGGCCCCGGCCGGGGCGCTCACTGCCCGCCGCTGTCTGGCCCTGGGCGCCGGCCCGTGGAAGGAGGACAAGTGGTTCGACTCGGCGCGGGGCGCCATCCCGGGTTTCGCGCTGAAGGACCTCCAGAAGCTGGCGGACCGGAGGCAGGGGCCGCTGCGGGACGGTGTGGTCCTGGTCCGCGAGCCGTTGGTGCGCCTGGTCGCCGAGCTGCTGCGGGAGCCGGGTGGCCGGGTGTCGGCCCGGATCGGTGAACTGGAGGCGGTGGCCGAGGCCGTCTCCCGGGAACTGCCCGCCGGTCGTGCCGGTCATGCCGGTCATGCCGACGGATGGCCGCCGGACCCGGCGTTGTCGGCCCTGTGGGCCCTGTGCGACATCTTCGGCGGCTGGCTCGGCCACGACGGCTGGACCTACGCCACCTACGACACCTCGGACCGGCATCCGCACCGGGTGGTCTTCGTGCCGGACTGGCGCCGCTCCCACGTCCAGGACGCGGATCTGCGCCGGATCAGGCTGACGGACGTCCAGCAGGACCACGCGGCGGTCCTCGCCCGGATGCTGGTCACCCACTACTGCGACTGGCTCGCCACCGGTTCGCTGGACAACTACCCCCGCCCTCTCGACCGTGCGGCCGACGCGGCGGCCCTGCCGGAGGAGGAGCGTTACGACCGCGTCGAAGCGGCGCTGACCGGCCACCCGCGCCGCCCGCACCGCGCACGGGACGACGAGCGGCCGCCTCCGAACCGCGCCGCCCCGTCGGACGCCTGGGCGCCGGACGCCGAAGCGGAGGGCGAGATCTGGACGCACCGGGAGGCCTGGCAGGCGCACCCACGGGACCGCGACCGACACCCCGCAGGACCGGGAAACCCGTCCCCGTCTCCCTCCTTGCCCCTGCCGACCGGCTGGCAGGGACGGGGAGAGCCGGCCCCGGACGCCACCGTTTCCCCACCGGGGCGCGGGCCGGGGGGCGCTGGACCGCCCGGCCCGGATCTTCGCGCTTCTGCCGAGGAGCCCGGGTCGGCGGAATGGGCTCCGGGACCGCAGCCGCGGACCTCCGGCTCGGGGCCTCAGGGCCGGGGGCACGGGGCGGCGGCCCAGGCGCCTGGTCCCACGGCCGGGCTTCCCGGCGGGGCAGCGCGCGCTGATGACCCGCCCGAGCAGCCCCGCGCCGGGGCGGCCCGGCCCCCGGACCCGGCAACGCGTCCCTCCGACGGGTCGCGCTCGGTGTCGTACCCCCCTGGCCCGGCCGGTGAGGCGCCCGAAGCCAAGGCGTCGCACATCTCGGGTCCGGCTGGTCCGGCTGGTCCGGCCGGTCGGGCATCTCGCGGGCCTGATGGGCCTCCGGGCCCTGGAGCGGGGCCCCGTGGCGCCTCGGGCTCGTCGCCGTACGTCTCCGCCCCGGCCGGGCCGGCATCCGGCGGGGACGGCTGGGACCCCGGTTCCGCGGCGCGGGCCCCCGGTACGGTGCCGGAGGCCCGCGGTACCGCCGCAGCGGCCCTCGGGCCGGCCGGACCGGGCGGGACGGACCCGACCGCGCCCCCCGTCGGAACCGCCGGCCCGGCCGGGTCCGGTGGGGGGTCCGGGGGCCCGGCGAGTCTCGGTCCTGTGGCGGTCGACGGGGGCGTGCGCTCCGGTCTGTCCGGTGCCGGTCCCGCAGGCCGGGCCCCGTCGGTCGAGGGAGGCCTGCGCCCAGGTCGGTCCGGCGTTGGTCCTGGGGGTCCGGCCGCGTCGGTCGGTGGGGGCGTGCGCCCTGGCTCGTCCGGCGTGGGGTCTGCGGTCCCGGCCGCGTCTGTCGGGGAGGGCACGGGCCCCGGCTCCGCCGCGGCTGTCGATGGAGGCGTGCCCCTCGGCCCGTCCGGCGTCGGTCCCGCAGGCCCGGCCGCGTCGGTCGGTGGAGGCATGGGTCCCGGTCTGTCCGGTGTCGGTCCTGTGGGCCGGGCTGCGTCGGTCGAGGGAGGCGTGCGTCCCGGTGCCTCGGGGGTCGGTCCTGTGGGGCCGGCCGCGTCGGTCGGTGGCGGCGTGGGTCCCGGTCAGGGTGGCGGTCCCGCAGGCCCGGCGGCGTCGGTCGACGGTGGCCTGCGTCCCGGTGCCTCGGGTGTCGGTCCTGCGGGCCCGGCCCCGGCTGTCCACGGCGGCCTGTGCCTGGGCTCCTCGGGAGTCGGAGCTGCGGGGCCGGCCCCGTCGGTCGACGGGGGCGCGGGCCCCGGTCCGTCCGGTGTCGGGCCCGGGGGCGCCGACCCGTCCGCCGGGAGGGGCGCGCGTCCTGGTGCCGCTGCCTCCCTCGGTGAGGGTGCGGCCCTTGCCTATCCGCCCAGGCCCAGCAGCCCCCCCGCCCCCGGTGGCCGGGGTGTGCGGCGGTCGCGGGAGGAGCGGGAGCGCGTCGGCCGGGAGGCGCTCGACACGCCCTTCCTCAGCAGCCTCCCGCACCCCAGGACGAAAAGGCGCCGCAAAAGCGGGGAGAGCATGACGACGCAGGCGCGCGGGGAGCTGATCAGGCAGCTGTGCGAGCCGTTCGGTCCCCGTGCCGACGACCTGCGGGGCACGTACCGCCGGAGGATCCTGCAGGAGGCGTCGGTGCCCGACCTCCTCCGCATCCTCACCGTGCCGCTGAACTGCCAGGCCCAGAACATCGTGCTCGGCTGTCTGGGGGACCGCGACTACTCCGAGGGCGAGATCGGCGACCTCTGCAAGGGACTCCTGCACGCCCGGCTGCTGCTCCCGGTCCGGCCCGTGGACGACGACCCCGAGCTGGACGGCGAGCTGCGGCGCCGGGCCGTCGAGGTGGCCGTCTGGCTGTTCCACTGGCTGGTGGTCCCCAGGGCCGAGCAGCACGTGCAGCTGGTGACGGGCTTCCTCGGTGATCTCGTGTCGTCGGGCGACGCCCTCGACCGCCTGCTCCTGGAGCAGATCCTCATTCCGGAGTGGCCCGTGGGCCGGCCAGAGCTGCCGAGCGCCGCGTTGCGGGAGGTGGTGCGCGGCCTGTACCACCACTACGGCCTGTGGACCCCCGGCCCCGAACGGCACTAGCAACAAATGCCGTATACCAGTGAGGGGCGGCCCGGCCTGAGCCGGAACCGCCCCTCACAGGAAGTGGTGTCCGAGGGGGGACTTGAACCCCCACGCCCGATAAAGGGCACTAGCACCTCAAGCTAGCGCGTCTGCCATTCCGCCACCCGGACAAGGTGTCTGTCGCGGCGGGTTTCCCTCGCGGCGACGTCGTAAACACTACCAGGCTTTCGAGGGTGCCCGATCACGCCTGGTCGGACGGGAGGCGTCGGTCCATGTGAACGGAGTGTGACGGGCCGGGACCGGTCTTGGGCGGGGGCCGCACCGGGAGGGAGGATGTGGGGGAACCGGCCAGGACAGCGGGAGGAAGCAGCGTGAGCGACACGGCCAGGAACGTCACCGGCGAGGACGAGGTCGTGGACCTCTGCCGCGACCTCATCCGGATCGACACCAGCAACTACGGCGACCACTCGGGCCCGGGTGAGCGCAAGGCGGCCGAGTGGGTCGCCGAGAAGCTCGCCGAGGTCGGCCTCGAGCCGCAGATCTTCGAGTCGCACCCGGGACGCGCCTCCACCGTGGCCCGTATCGAGGGCGAGGACCCGTCCCGGCCCGCACTGCTCATCCACGGCCACCTCGACGTCGTCCCGGCCAACGCGGTCGACTGGACCCACCACCCCTTCTCCGGGGAGGTCACGGACGGCTGTGTATGGGGCCGCGGCGCGGTCGACATGAAGGACATGGACGCGATGACCCTGGCGGTCGTGCGCGACCGGATGCGCTCCGGGCGCAAGCCGCCCCGGGACATCGTCCTCGCGTTCCTCGCCGACGAGGAGGCCGGCGGCCTGTACGGCGCCCGCCACCTCGTCGACCACCACCGGGGGCTGTTCGACGGCGTCACCGAGGCGATCAGCGAGGTCGGCGGCTTCTCGTTCACCGTGAGCGAGGAGCGGCGGCTCTATCTGATCCAGACGGCCGAGAAGGGCATGCACTGGATGAAGCTGACCGTCGCCGGCACCGCCGGGCACGGCTCGATGATCCACAAGGACAACGCGATCACCGAGCTGTCCGAGGCGGTCGCCCGGCTCGGCCGGCACACCTTCCCGGTCCGGGTCACCAAGACCACCCGCGCCTTCCTCGACGAGCTCGGCGACGCCCTCGGCACGGAGCTGGACCCCGAGGACATGCAGTCCACCCTCGCCCGGCTCGGCGGCATCGCCAAGCTGATCGGCGCGACCCTCAGCAACACCGCCAACCCCACCCAGCTCGGCGCCGGCTACAAGGTCAACGTGATCCCGGGCGAGGCGACCGCGCACGTCGACGGCCGCTTCCTGCCCGGGTACGAGGAGGAGTTCCTCGCCGATCTCGACCGCCTGCTCGGCCCGAACGTACGGCGTGAGGACGTGCACTCCGACAAGGCGCTGGAAACCTCCTTCGACGGGGCGCTCGTCGAGGCGATGCAGTCGGCGCTGCTCGCCGAGGACCCGGCCGCGAAGGCGGTCCCCTACATGCTCTCCGGCGGCACCGACGCCAAGTCCTTCGACGACCTCGGCATCCGCGGCTTCGGTTTCGCGCCGCTGAAGCTGCCCCCGGAGCTGGACTTCGCGGGCATGTTCCACGGCGTCGACGAGCGGGTGCCGGTGGACGGGCTGAAGTTCGGCGTGCGGGTGCTCGACCGGTTCATCGACGCGTCCTGAAAATCGCGCGCACGTGCGGGAGCTGCTGAGAAGAGTGAATGCGCCGATAAGCGCGTAGCCTCATTAATTCCCCCTCGTTACTGGTGATGCGGTCCGCTGCTGAGGATCGCTTTTGCCAACAAGGAGGAATAATGATCAAGAAGGTCGTCGCTGCTGCGGCTGCCACTGGTGGGCTGGTTCTCGCGGGCGCGGGCCTGGCCGTCGCCGATGCCGGTGCCCAGGGTGCCGCGGTGCACTCCCCGGGTGTCGCTTCCGGCAACGTGATCCAGGTTCCGGTGCACGTCCCGGTGAACGTCTGCGGCAACACGATCTCGGTGATCGGGCTGCTGAACCCCGCCTTCGGCAACGTCTGCATCAACAAGTGACGTCGACCCGCTGAGGGGTCGTCCACACCGTCGGCCCCGGAGCGCACCCTGCGCTCCGGGGCCTACCGGTCTTTTCCGAAGGAATGGCCGAAGAATTCGAACGGCCCGAATGTCCCCAAGAAATATCCCGGGTAGTGGAATGATGCGGGAATTCGGGCCGAGGACGAGATCGAAAGCAGGGAAACAGCAATGCGACAGGTCACCCGTAAAAGCCTCATGACCGTGGCGGCGGCCACGGGGGTGATCGCCGCCGCCGGCGGCTACGCGCACGCCGACACGGGCGCGCACGGCTTCGCCACCGACTCGCCCGGCGTCGCGTCCGGCAACACGGTGCAGGCGCCGGTGAACGTCCCCGTCAACGTGTGCGGCAACACCATCGACCTCGTCGGGCTCCTCAACCCGGCGTTCGGCAACTCCTGCACCACCCAGGGTGGCCGCCACCGCGCCCCGGGCGGCTACGGCGACAGCGACCACGCCTACGGCGGCGGCAACCACGGCGGCGGCGGTCACAGCGGCAACGGGGGAGGTCACTGGGGCGGTCACGGAGGTCAGGGCGGGGACGGTGGTCACGGCGGCGGCTACGGCGCGTACCCGGGCTCCGGGGGCGCACAGGCGGGCGGTCACACCGGTGGCTCGCCCGGCGTCGGATCCGGCAACCACGTCCAGGCCCCGATCGACGTCCCGGTGAACGTGTGCGGCAACAGCGTCGACGCCGTCGGGATCCTCAACCCGTCCTACGGCAACGGCTGCGACACCGGCGGCGGCCACGGATACGGCACTCCGCCGGACCGCGGCCACGAGACGCCGGGCCACCCGGGTCAGCACACCCCCGGCAAGCCGGTCGGCCACGGGTCCACCCCCTCCGGGCCCGAGGCCGTGCCGTCCACCCCGGGCCGCGGCACCCCGGCCCACTCGGTGACCGACCACCGGCCCACCGGCACCACCGGTACCGCCGCCAGCGGCGCCCAGCTCGCCGAGACCGGAAGCGAGGTCCCGCTCGGCCTCGCCCTGCCGGCCGGCGCGGGCGCGCTCCTCGCCGGAGCGCTGCTCTACCGCAAGGCGCGCACCTTCGGGTGACCTCCCCCGAGGCCGGACGACGGAGCGGGCCCCGCCTCGGCGGGGCCCGCTCCGTCTGTGTCGCTCACTTCACCATGTGGCACGTACCTGGCGGATGATCCGTCGGCGCAGCCGCACTCGGCGACTGCCGTCACGCATCAGGCTCAGGCGGTCCAACTCCCAGTGTCCGTACTCGGCATGGTCGGTCAGCAGACGCGTCGCCTCCTTGCGGGAGACCCCGCGCGGCACGTACACGTCGACAAATTCGTATTCCGGCATCGCATCTATTGTGCGGGCTGGGGCCTCGTACGGATAGCGTCTGCACTATGTCTGATGCTGCGCAGCCCACCGCTGCCGAGGTACGCGCCGCCGCCGAGGCGGTCAAGACCGCGCTCGACCGCCATCTGGCCGCGGTCGAACGCAGGTCGGGGGAGGACGACCCGGCCGTCTACGAGGCGTTCAACGAGCTGGCCGCGGCCGCCGAGGTCTACGACGAACTGCTCTACGACCGCTACGACGAGGTCACCCCCTTCGAGATCCCCGGCGCGGACGACTCCCTGCCCCCGTACACCGGGCCCGAGGAGCCGAACGCGGTCAGCGTGCTGATCCGCCGGGACTACGCCGTCGCGGAGCCGCAGCGGTTGCTCGCCCAGGCCCAGCGGATCGAGGCGGCGGACGACGAGGGCACGGAGGGCGCGGGCACCGTGCACGGGGCCCTGGGCATCCTGTTCGGCGAGTTCGAACCCGACGAGATCGCCTCCCGGCACAAGGAGTTCGGCCTGGAGGAAGGCGACTCCACGCTGTGGGTGCTCGCCGCCGACGAACCTGCCGAACCGGGCGAGTGGCTGGAGGCCCCGTTCGACCAGGCCGATCCGCAGCGGGTGGTCTGCCGGTTCGACGTGAGCGCGGTCTTCGACGATCTCGACGAGGACGACGAGGACGACGAGGATCTCGCGGCCGAGCTGGACGAACTCGACGACCAGGAGGACGGCGAGGACGGCGAGGACGTGGACGACCTGGAGCCGCTGGACGCCGACCGGCGCTAGGCGGCCGCCGCCCGCGGGCGGCGCGACGACGGGACACGAGCGGCGGCCGGGCCGGGGGAGACCCCGGTCCGGCCGCCGCTCGTGTGCGCGTGCCGGGACGGTCAGCCGGCCGGTGGCACCTGGGTGCGCAGCAGGACCGGCAGCCGGGTCGTCCGCGGTCTGGCCGGGACCTCGGCGACCGCCCGCGCCAGGGCCTGCTCGACACCGTGCACCACGGACAGATGCCGCTCCGCCCGCCCGAACGCCGTGTACACCCACGGCCGGGACAGGGCCTGTGCGGCGTCGCCGGGCAGCACCACGACGGCCGCCGGCCACCGGCCGCCCACCGCCTGGTGCGCGGTCAGCGCCCAGCCGTGCCGCACGGACTGCTCCACCCGCTCCTTCGCTACGACGACGGGGGCGCCCGCGCAGGACAGGTGCAGCCCGTCCGCGTCGGCCTTCTCCACCCGCCCCAGCAGGGTCCGCCCCGGCGCGGGGGAGTGGGCGACCACGTCCCCGGGGTCGAAGCCGCCGAAGCGGCCGGGGCCGGGGTTGAGGCGCTCCTTGAGCGCGGCGTTGAGCGCGCGGGTGCCGGCCGCGCCGCCATGGCCCGGGGTGATCACCACCGTCCGGCCCGGCTCGACGCCGAAGGCCCTCGGCACGGACTCCAGCACGAGTTGCAGGGTGCGGTGCACGGCCTCGGCCGCGTCCCGAACGGGGACGATCACCAGCTCCTTGCCGGGCGCCTCGACCTGGTTGAGCTCGCCCACGCCGATCCCGGAGAGCAGTTCGCCGAGCGGACCGGGGTCGGGGGTGCGTGAGGCGACCTGCGGGCACACCCGGGCGGCGAGCAGATCGGCGAAGACCCGGCCCGGACCGGCCGACCACACCTCCGCCGGATCACCGCTGAGCACCAGCCGGGCGCCGTCCGGCAGCGACTCGACCACCATCGCGGCGCTCTCCACGTCGAGCCGGGGCGCGTCCGTCACGATCAGCAGGTCCAGGGCGAGCGCCCCGTCGGCGTCCCGGCCGGGGCCCTCGGCGCCCGCGAGCAGTCCGTGGACGGTGACGGCGAGGTCCGCCGCGCCGGCCCGTGCCGCGATGCGGTCCCGGCCGTCCGCGGTGTGGCAGGCCGCAACCGCGCGCAGGCCGAGGGAGCGGGCGGCGGTGAGCAGCGCGGCCGGTTCGGCGCGGGCCGTCTCGCCGCCGGTGTGCAGCACCAGGCCGTGCCCGGCGACGGCCCGGATCAGCTCGGCGGCGCTGCCGGACGCCGAGGCGGCGGCCGACTCCCACCCGGCCTCCGAGGCGGTCTCCTTGGCCAGGGAGTTCACGATCCGGGCCAGGCCGTCGGCGAGGCTCTCCTCCGCGAGCGCGTACCGCTCCAGGCCGACCAGGACACGGACCGGACGGTCGCCCTCCGCCTCCGCCTCCTCGTCGTCGCTCTCGGCGTCCCCGGAGTGCGCCGCGTTCGCCGAGGTCTCGGCCTCCGGGTCCTGGAAGGCGAGCGCATCGCCCTCCGCCAGCGCGCTCTGCACGGCCTCGTCGGCGTCCGGCACGGACCGCTGGGCGAGGGCCGCGGTGAGCGCCGGGAGCTCCAGCGCGGTGTGACCGGCGAGGGCCGCCTGTTCCAGGAGCCAGACCGTCAGCGCGCGGCCCCGCCGCTCGTCGTCGGGGGCGCACTCCGCGCCGAGCAGGGCCCGGGCGAACCCGTCGGCCTGCTCCGGCCGTACGCCGGCGACCCGCAGCAGGTGCCAGGGGTCCGCCCGCAGCAGGTCCTCGGCGCCCTCGCCGAGCGCTCCCGCGACCTGCGGGGCGAGCGCCTCGGGGGCACCGCCGTCGGACAGCACGCGCCGCACGGCCGCGACGGTCTCCCGGGCGGGGGCCGGGGGAGCGGCCGGTGCCCCGGCGGGCGACGCCGGCTGCGGGCGCGGTACGGGGTCCGGGGTGGCGGGGCGGCGCGGGGGTTCCGGCGCGCTGAAGACGGTGGCGGCGGGTGTCGCCCCGCCCTCCACGGCCCGGACCGCCGCGAGCAGGTCGGCGGCCCGGCCGCTGAGCTTGGCCCCGCTGTCGATGGGGCCCGCCTTCTCCGCCTTGCGCCGCTCGATCCGCTCCCGCTCCAGCTTCTGCGCGGCCAGCTCGGCCTGTGCCTCACTGACCTGCGCGGCGGCCCCGCCCTCGGCACCCTCGGTGTCGGCGGTCCCGCCCTCGGCGGCCGGGCCCGCGCCGGTCTCCTCGGTCTCGGTCTCGGTCGCCGTCTCCTTCTCGGTCTCGCCCCCGCTCGCGGCCGGGGTGCTGTCGTCACCGTCCGGTGTCCCCGGCCCGGTGTTCTCGGTGTCGTCCGAGGAATCCGGTTCCGTGCTCACAGCGTGCTCCAGTCGTGATCGGGATAGCGGTGCACGGGCGCCGACACGTCGTCGAGGGCCCGGCAGATCTCGTCAGGAAGCGTAAGGGCCTCCACTGACAACGCCGCCGTGAGCTGCTGCGCGTTGCGCGCGCCGACCACGGGGGCGGCCACGCCGGGCCGGTCGCGGACCCAGGCCAGGGCGACCTGGAGCGGGGTGACCGCGAGCCCGTCCGCCGCGGTGGTCACGGCGTCGACGATACGGCTCGCGGTGTCGTCCAGGTACGGCTCGACGAAGGGCGCGAAGTGCTCGGAGGCGGCGCGCGAGTCGGGCGGCAGGGCGTCGCCCCGGTACTTGCCGGTGAGGACGCCCCGGCCGAGCGGCGAGGACGGCAGCAGCCCGATGCCCAGGTCGAGCGCGGCCGGCAGCACCTCGCGCTCCACGCCGCGCTGGAGGAGCGAGTACTCCATCTGCGTACTGGCGAGCCGGGTGCGGACGCCGGGTGCGGCGAGCTGCCAGGTGGCGGCCTTGGCGAGCTGCCAGCCGCAGAAGTTGGACACCCCGGCGTAGCGGGCGCGGCCGCTGGCGACGGCGATGTCGAGGGCCTGGAGCGTCTCCTCCAGCGGGGTGTCCGGGTCGAAGGCGTGCACGTGCCAGATGTCGACGTGGTCCGTGCCCAGCCGGGCGAGGGAGGCGTCCAGGGCGGCGAGGAGGTGGCCCCGCGAGCCGTCGAAGCGCCGGTCGGGGTCCGGCACGCTGCCCGCCTTGGTGGAGATGATCAGGTCACGGCGGGGCACCAGGCCGTCTATGAGCCGTCCCAGGAGGTACTCGGCCTCTCCGTCGCCGTACACGTCCGCCGTGTCGACGAGGGTGCCGCCCGCCTCCCAGAACGTCTTCACGAGGTCCGCGGCGTCGTGCTCGTCGGTGTCGCGCCCCCAGGTCAGGGTGCCGAGCCCGATGCGGGACACACGCAGGCCGGTGCGGCCGAGATGCCTCTGCTCCATGAACGCCGACATTACTGGCCAGAACTGGGCCGTGGGTTGCCTGTGGACAACGGAATCTCCGCGCGTCATCCCGCCGGCTCCCCGCCACGGCGCACCCGCCCCACCCCCTCGCGCCGCGCGGCGGGCGACGCTCACCACACCGGGCTCCCCACCCCCGGTCCCCCGCGCTAAGGTCGGCACGACAGCGTCGTTACTGATCAGTAAGGGGAATCGGCCATGCAGCTCGGGATCAACCTCGGCTACTGGGGTGCCGGAATGGACGCGGACAACCTGGCCGTCGCCCAGGAGGCCGACCGCCTCGGCTACGCCGTCTGCTGGGCCGCGGAGGCCTACGGCTCGGACGCCGCCACCGTATTGAGCTGGGTGGCCGCCAAGACCGAGCGGATCGACGTCGGCTCGGCCATCTTCCAGATCCCGGCGCGCCAGCCCGCGATGACCGCGATGACCGCCGCCACCCTCGACTCCCTCTCCGGCGGCCGGTTCCGCCTCGGCCTCGGCGTCTCCGGCCCGCAGGTCTCCGAGGGCTGGTACGGCGTCAAGTTCGACAAGCCGCTCTCCCGCACCCGTGAGTACGTCGAGATCGTCCGCAAGGCGATGACGCGCGAGCGGCTGTCGTACGAGGGCGAGCACTGGACGCTGCCGCTGCCCGGCGGCCCCGGCAAGCCGATCAAGCTGACCGTGCACCCCGAGCGCGAGCACATCCCGCTGTACATCGCCGCCATCGGCCCGAAGAACCTCGAGCAGACCGGTGAGATCGCCGACGGCGCGCTGCTGATCTTCCCCTCCGCCGACCACATCGAGGACACCGCGCTCCGGCACATCCGGGCCGGGCGCGAGAAGGCCGGCAAGACCCTGGAGGGCTTCGACGTCTGTCCGACGCTGCCGCTCGCCGTCGGCGAGGACAAGGACGTCGAGAAGCTCGCCGACACCTTCCGCCCCTACACCGCCCTGTACGTCGGCGGGATGGGCAGCCGCAAGCAGAACTTCTACAACCAGCTCGCCCAGCGCATGGGCTACGAGGCGGCGGCCGCCGAGGTCCAGGACAAGTACCTCGCCGGCGACAAGCAGGGCGCCGCCGCCGCGATCCCGCACGACCTGATCGACCGCACCACGCTGCTCGGCTCGGTGGAGCGGATCGCCGACCGGATGAAGGCCTACGCGGCGGCCGGCGTCACCACCCTGACCCTCGCCCCCGCGGGCTTCACCCTGGAGGAGCGCCTCGCCTCGCTGCGCGCGGGTTCTCGGGCGCTGGAGCTGGCCGGTCTGGCCTAAGGGTTCCCGCGCCGGGACACCCGGAAGTTACCGCGGCCGTGGTGGGGGCTCGGGGGTCTTCCCCGCCACGGCCGTCACGGAGAACAACGCCCCGGAGCGCGCGCGGTTACGCCTCGCGGCGCGCCGTGGCCCTCATCCTTTCGGCCGAGTCCCCGTCCCCCATCTGTTGCGGCCCGGTTCGTCCCGCATTTGACTCATGTGCATGCTTTCGGCCAAGAGTCTGTTCCAGGAGATCCTCGACAACGACGAGTCGTTCGCCCTGTTCTGCTCCATCGCCGCCGGCGGGGAGTCGCAGGGCGGCTGGGAGAACGCCCGGATCGCCGCGCTCGTCCCACCCGACCAGCGCGGCCTCGCCCCCAAGATCGCCCGCCACGGCGCCGACGAGGACAAGCACGGCCGCATCTTCAACGCCCTGATGAAGAAGCGCGGCGTCCACCCCGTCCCGGTGCCGCCGGAGACCGACTACACGATGCTCCTGGAGCGCAACGGCATCGGCCTCGCCCACGAACGACTGCGCGCCGACCGGCCGCTGACCGTCGAGGACATCGTCACCTACCTCGCCCACAGCCGGGTCACCGAGCAGCGCGCCTCCGAACAGATGGACCTGCTGCGCCGTTACTTCGCCGACCACCCCGCCATCGGCCGCGCGGTCAGGATGATCTCCGACGACGAGGGCAACCACCTCGCCTACTGCCACGAGGAACTGCTGCGCCTCGCCCACGCCGGTCACGGCCGCGCCATCCAGCGCACCCTGCGCGCGTGCGCGCTCGCCGAGATCCGGGTCTACCGGGACGTCAGCCTCGCCGTCATGGCGCACATGGGCCGCATCCTCGGCTGGCCGAAGGCCAAGTCCGCGGTCCTCGCGGCCGGTGTCCACGGCCTGTACGCCTGGGAGCGGTTCGCGGGCTGGCGGCGGATGGTGTCCCTGGAGATCCCCACGCACCGCGACGCCCTCGGCGGACCCGCCACCCCCGCCCCGGAGTACGCCTGAGCCCCGGCGGGCCCAGGCCCTCCGGGGCAGGGGCTACAGCCAGCCCCGCCGCTTGAACAGCCGGTACAGCACCGCCTCCAGGGCCGCCATCAGCGCGATCACCGCCGGGTACGACCACAGCCAGTGCAGCTCCGGCATGTGGTCGAAGTTCATCCCGTAGATCCCGGCGATCATCGTGGGTACGGCCGCCATCGCCGCCCACGCGGAGATCTTCCGCATGTCGTCGTTCTGGCGGACGCTCGTCTGCGCCAGATGAGCGCTGAGGATGTCGGAGACCAGCCGGTCCAGGCCCTCCAAGGACTCGTTCACGCGCGTGAGGTGGTCGCTGACGTCCCGGAAGAACGGCCGGGCCTTCGCGTTGACGAAGGGCAGCCCGGAACCCGGGCCGCCGGTGTCCGCCAGGCGGGTCATGGGCGGCACCAGGGGGACACAGGCGCGGCGGAACTCCAGCAGCTGCCGCTTGAAGCCGTAGATCCGCGACGCGGTGTGCCGCGAGCCGTCGCCCGTCGGGGAGAACACCTCCGCCTCCAGCTCCTCCAGGTCGGTGCCGAGCTCGGTCACCACCTCCAGGTAGTGGTCCACGACCGCGTCCGCGATCGCGTACAGCACCGCCGTGGGCCCCTTGGCGAGGATCTCCGGCTCGTTCTCCAGCCGCCGCCGCACGGCGCCCAGGGGTGAGCCCTCGCCGTGCCGGACCGTCACCACGAAGGCGTCGCCGAGGAAGACCATGATCTCGCCGGAGGAGACGGTGTCGCCCTCGGGCTCGTACACGACCGGCTTGAACACCTGGAACAGCGAGTCGTCGTAGACCTCCAGCTTGGGCCGCTGATGCGCGTTGAGGGCGTCCTCCACGGCCAGCGGATGCAACCCGAACTCCGCCGTGACGTGCTCGAACTCGTCCTCGGTCGGCTCGTACAGCCCGATCCACACGAAACCGTCTGAGGCACGCGCCTCGGCCAGGGCGTCGGAGAGATCCTCCGGCCCCTCCGCCCGGCGCCCGTCGCGGTAGACCCCGCAGTCGACGATCACGGAGCGTATTCTCCCTTCGTCCGCCGCCCGGCGCACGCGTGCGTGTGCCTACGCTGGGCCGCATGCCCACGCTGATCCTTGTCCGGCACGGACGTTCGACCGCCAACACCTCCGCAGTGCTCGCGGGCTGGACGCCCGGTGTCGCGCTCGACGAGCGCGGGGCCGCGCAGGCCGCCGCGCTGCCCGGCAGGCTGGAGGGGCTGCCGCTCGCCGAGGTCGTCACGAGCCCCCTGCAACGCTGCCAGGAGACGATCCGGCCCCTCCTCGACGCCCGCCCCGCCCTGCCCGTCCACACCGACGAGCGGATCGGGGAGGCCCACTACGGCGACTGGTCCGGGCGCAAGCTCGCCGAGCTGAAGGACGAGCCCCTGATGGAGGTCGTCCAGGCGCACCCGTCCGCGGCCGCCTTCCCCGGCGGTGAGTCCATGCGCGCCATGCAGACCCGCGCCGCCGAGGCCGTCCGCGAGTGGAACGCGCGCGTGGAGCGCGACCACGGCGCCGACGCCGTCTACCTGATGTGCTCGCACGGCGACATCATCAAGTCCCTCGTGGCGGACGCCCTCGGACTCCATCTCGACCTCTTCCAGCGGATCTCCGTCGAACCGTGTTCCATCACCGCGATCCGTTACACCCGGCTGCGCCCCTTTCTCGTACGCCTCGGCGACACCGGCGACTTCGCCTCCCTGGCGCCGCGCGAGGAACCCCCGAGCGGCGACGCGACGGTCGGGGGCGGCGCGGGCGCACCGTGATCGTCGGCCGCAGTAGGGTGAAGCGGTCCACACACGCGTACACGCATGGACGTTCCCGAACCCACGACTCCCATGGAGACAGGACGTGTCCCGTCAGGTGTTCCTCTACGACCCACCGGACCGCTTCGTGGCCGGTACGGTCGGACTGCCCGGGCGCCGTACCTTCTTCCTCCAGGCCACCTCCGGTGCCCGGGTGACCAGCGTGGCCCTGGAGAAGACCCAGGTCGCCGCGCTCGCCGAGCGCATGGACGAGCTACTGGACGAGGTCGTACGCCGTAGCGGCGGAAGCGCCTCGGTGCCCGCCGTGGCGCCCGCCGAGAACGCCGACACCGCCCCCCTCGACGCCCCCGTCGAGGAGGAGTTCCGGGTCGGCACCATGGCCCTCGCCTGGGACGGCGAGGAACAGCGCATGATCGTCGAGGCGCAGGCCCTCGTGGAGCTCGAGGCCGACTCCGAGGAGGATCTCGCCGAGGCCGAGGAACGGCTCCTCCAGGACGAGGAGAACGGGCCCCCGATGCTGCGGGTCCGGCTCACCGGCGCGCAGGCGCGAGCCTTCGCCAAGCGCGCCCTCGACGTCGTCAACGCCGGCCGGCCGCCGTGCCCGCTGTGCAGCCTGCCGCTCGACCCGGAAGGACACGTATGTCCGCGCCAGAACGGATACCGCCGCGGGGCGTGACGACCACCGACCCGGCCTTCGCCGGCCTCCTCGCCCGGGGCGAGCTGACCGTACGGGGCCGCATCCGCGACGCGTCCAACGCCGCCCTGTACTGCACCGTCGCCCACGAGGACCGCGAGGCCTTCTGCGTCTACAAGCCCGTCGCCGGCGAGCGGCCCCTGTGGGACTTCCCCGACGGCAACCTCGCCCGGCGCGAGGTCGCCGCCTACGAGGTCTCCGAGGCGACCGGCTGGGGCCTCGTACCGCCCACCGTGCTGCGCGAGGGGCCGTACGGCGAGGGCATGTGCCAGCTGTGGATCGAGGTGGCCCCCGAGGCCGAGCTGCTCGCCCTGGTCGACGGCGAGGAACCCGAGCCGGGCTGGAAGGCGATCGGCTTCGCCGAGGTCGGCGAGGGCCGCACCGCGCTGCTGGTGCACGCCGACGACGAGCGGCTGCGGCGCCTCGCCGTCCTCGACGCGGTGATCAACAACGCCGACCGCAAGGGCGGCCACCTCCTGCCCACCGCCGACGGCCGGCTCTACGGCATCGACCACGGAGTGACCTTCAACACCGAGAACAAGCTGCGCACCCTCCTGTGGGGCTGGGCGGGGGAGCCCCTGACCGCGGAGGCGGTGGACGTCCTCCAGGGCCTCAAGGCCGCTCTGGAGCCCTCCGGGGCGCTCACCGGCACCCTGACCCCGCTCATCACCGCGGCGGAGCTGGACGCCACGCGCGCGCGGGTCGACGGGCTCCTGCAGAGCGGCAGACATCCCGAGCCCGGGGGCGAGTGGCCCGCCATCCCCTGGCCACCGGTGTGACGGTCCTGACGCGTGCCGTCTGCACACGGGGCGGAAACGCGCAAGAGCGCCTTCCCGGTCATCCGGCCCGCTCCGGCGCGTATGCACAACATCCGTCCGGGTTACGCTCATGACATGCATGCCTGGCCCGCTTCCGAGGTCCCCGCCCTGCCTGGTCAGGGCCGCGACCTGAGGATCCACGACACCGCGACCGGTGGTCTGGTCACCCTTGACCCCGGTCCCGTCGCCCGTCTCTACGTCTGCGGCATCACGCCGTACGACGCGACCCACCTGGGACACGCGGCGACCTACAACGCGTTCGACCTCGTCCAGCGCGTGTGGCTCGACACCAAGCGGCAGGTTCAGTACGTCCAGAACGTCACCGACGTCGACGACCCGCTCCTGGAGCGCGCCGAGCGCGACGGCGTCGACTGGGTCGCCCTCGCCGAGAAGGAGACCGCTCTCTTCCGCGAGGACATGACCGCCCTGCGGATGCTCCCCCCGCAGCACTACATAGGCGCCGTCGAGGCGATACCCGGTATCGTCCCGCTCGTCGAACGGCTCCGCGACGCGGGCGCCGCCTACGAGCTCGACGGCGACATCTACTTCTCCGTCGAGTCCGACCCCCACTTCGGCGGGGTCTCGAACCTCGACGCCGCCGCCATGCGGCTGCTGTCCGCCGAGCGCGGCGGCGACCCGGACCGCCCGGGCAAGAAGAACCCCCTCGACCCGATGCTCTGGATGGCCGCCCGCGAGGGCGAGCCCAGCTGGGACGGCGGCTCCCTCGGCCGCGGCCGCCCCGGCTGGCACATCGAGTGCGTCGCCATCGCGCTGGACCACCTGGGCATGACCTTCGACGTCCAGGGCGGCGGCTCCGACCTCGCCTTCCCGCACCACGAGATGGGCGCCTCGCACGCCCAGGTGCTCACCGGCGAGTTCCCCATGGCCAAGGCCTACGTCCACGCCGGCATGGTGGCCCTGCACGGCGAGAAGATGTCCAAGTCCAAGGGCAACCTCGTCTTCGTCTCGCAGCTCCGCCGGGACGGCGTCGACCCCGCCGCGATCCGCCTCTCCCTCCTCGCCCACCACTACCGGGCCGACTGGGAGTGGACGGACCAGGTCCTCGCGGACGCCGTCGCCCGCCTCGGCCGCTGGCGCGCCGCCGTGTCCCGCCCCGACGGACCGCCCGCCGAGGCGCTGGTGGACGAGATCCGTGAGGCCCTCGCGCACGACCTCGACGCCCCGGCCGCGCTGGCCGCCGTCGACCGCTGGGCCGCCCTCCAGGAGGAGCGGGGCGGCACGGACATCAGCGCCCCCGGAGTCGTCTCCCGGGCCGTCGACGCCCTGCTCGGCGTCGCGCTGTAGGCGGCGCCGCCGATCGCCCGCCAGGGGCCCTTCACCGGTTCGCCCGGCGAAGGGCCCCTGTGCTGCGGTGAGGCGGCAGCTGATCGCCGGACCGGCCAACTGCCTCCCGGCGCAGGCTGCTCGCCCTCCCCACCGCATACCTCGACCGCCTCGGCGACGGCTCCCTCTACCGCGCCGACCTGCGCACCGGCGCGTGCGCGCCCTCATCTCCACGAGCCCCGGCACCCCCTCCTCGGCCTCGAACCCGACGACGAGGGGCGGCTGTTCGTCGCCCGCCGCGACCCGGGCGCCGGTCCGGTACGCCCTGCCGCTCGGCCGGCGTGGGGGACTCCCGGACTCCGCCGACGCCGACGCCGCCGCCCGAGACGACGTACGCGACGTCGCCGTCCCGGCATGACGAAGGGGCGGTGCGTTGAGGGAAACGCACCGCCCCGATCCGTACCGCCCCGATCCGCCGATCCGCCGATCCGCCGGTCAGTCCTCCGACGAATCCTCGTCGCCCGGCTCGGCGGACTCACCGGACTCACCCGACCCACCTGAAGCGCCCGACTCGGTGGACTCACCCGGCTCGCCGGTCTCCCCGCTCGGCCGGGGCGGCTTCGGAGGACGGGTCCGCTCGCCGGGGTCCGGCGGGCCCCCGCCGTCCCGGCGCCGCAGATAGCGCTCGAACTCACGGGCGATCGCCTCGCCCGACGCCTCCGGCAGCTCCGCCGTGTCGCGGGCCTCCTCCAGCGTCTGGACGTACTCCGCGACCTCGCTGTCCTCCGCCGCCAGCTGGTCCACGCCCACCTGCCACGCCCGCGCGTCCTCGGGCAGCTCGCCCAGCGGGATCCGCACGTCGATCAGGTCCTCGAGCCGGTTGAGCAGGGCCAGCGTCGCCTTCGGGTTCGGCGGCTGGGAGACGTAGTGCGGCACGGCCGCCCAGAGCGAGACCGCCGGCACGCCCGCGTGCGTGCACGCCTCCTGGAGCACGCCGACGATGCCCGTCGGGCCCTCGTACTTGGTCTCCTCCAGGTCCATCCGCCGCGCCAGATCGGCGTCGGACGTCGTCCCGCTGATCGGGACCGGACGGGTGTGCGGGGTGTCCCCGAGCAGGGCGCCCAGGATGACCACCAGCTCCACGCCCAGTTCGTGCGCGAAGCCGAGCAGCTCGTTGCAGAACGAGCGCCAGCGCATGGACGGTTCGATACCGCGCACCAGCACCAGGTCCCGCGGCTTGTCGCCGCCGACCCGCACCACGGACAACCTTGTCGTGGGCCACGTGATCTTGCGCACGCCGCCGTCCATGAACACCGTGGGGCGGTTCACCTGGAAGTCGTAGTAGTCCTCGGCGTCCAGCGCCGCGAAGACCTCCCCCTTCCACTCCCGCTCCAGGTGCGCGACCGCGGTGGAGGCGGCGTCGCCGGCATCGTTCCAGCCCTCGAACGCGGCCACCATGACCGGGTCGATCAGCTCGGGAACCCCCTCGAGCTCGATCACCCAGCGCCTCCTTCCGACGTGCCCTCGCCTGACCACCCAACCTTACGGCGTTCCGCGGGGGCGCCCGCAGCCCCCTTGCACGGGGGAGTGAACGGATCACTGCCCCGTTCACCCTGCTCGAACACCCCGGCAGTCCCGGGCGGTGGCCTCAGAGGCTCGACCGCAGCCACTGCTCCACGCTGGCGATGTGCACGGTCGCCCAGGACCGCGCCGCCTCCGCGTCCCGGTCCCGCAGCGCCGCCAGGATCGCGCGGTGCTCGCGCAGGGTCCCGGCGACCGCGTCCTCCTGGGTCAGCCCCCGCCAGATCCGGGCCCGGGTGGTCGGCCCCGACAGCCCTTCGAGCAGGGAGCACAGCACCGAGTTCCCCGCGCTCTGCACGATGCCCCGGTGGAACTCCAGGTCGGCGGCGACGATCTCCTCCACCGACGGCGCGTCCCCCAGTCTGTCCAACTGGGCTTCGAGCGCGTCCAGTTGCTGCTCGCTGACGCGCAGCGCGGCCATCGCGGTCGCGGCCGGTTCCAGGATGCGGCGCACCGCGAGGAACTCCAGGACCGTGTCGTCGCGATGGAAGTCGACGACGAACGACAGCGCCTCCAGCAGCAGTTGGGGATCGAGGCTGGTCACATAGGTGCCGTCGCCCTGGCGCACGTCCAGGATCCGGATGAGCGACAGGGCACGCACCGCCTCCCGCAGGGAGTTGCGCGACAGCCCCAGTTCGGCGGCCAGCTCGCTCTCCTTCGGGAGCCGGTCGCCCGGGCGCAGCGCACCCGAGACGATCATGCCCTTGATCTTCTCGATCGCCTCGTCGGTGACGGCCACGACCAACCTCCCTCTCGTCCCCGACCGGCTCGGATGCCGACCGGTTCCAGACATCGGACGTCTCAGGCCATTATGGGCCCGGCGCCGCGTCACCGGGGAGCCACCGGACGGGAAGCCCCAGGTCGGCGACCGCTTTCGAACGCTGGTTCTCCCAGGTCATGTACGGTGGCGGGCACCACCGGATCATCAGGAGTGTCCCGCTATGCCCCAGGAACTGCGCGCGGTCGCCTGGACCGGAAACGGCCTCGCGCTCATCGACCAGACGCTGCTGCCGCACCGCAACGAGACCGTGGACGTCCGCGATGTGGATACCCTGGTGGACGCGATCCGGCGGCTCGTCGTGCGCGGCGCCCCCGCCATCGGCGCGGCCGGCGCCTACGGCGTCGCTCTCGCGATCCTCCAGGGGCAGCGGGAGGGCTGGACCGGTGCCGAGGTGCGCGCGGCCGTCGCACGGGTGCGCGCGGCACGGCCCACCGCCGTGAACCTCATGGTGTGCGTCGACCGCGTCATGACCCGCTTCGACGAGGGCCTCGACGCGGTCCTCGCGGAGGCGGCCGCCGTCCAGCGCGAGGACGTCGAGGCCAACCGCGCGATGGGTGCGTTCGGCGCGGACTGGCTGCTGAAGCGGGCCGGCGAGGACCGGCCGCTGCGGCTCCTCACCCACTGCAACACCGGAGCCCTCGCCACCGCCGGGTGGGGCACCGCCCTCGGCGTCATCCGCGAACTCCACGCCCGCGGCCGCGTCGAGGTCGTCTACGCCGACGAGACCCGGCCCCTCCTCCAGGGCTCCCGCCTCACCGCCTGGGAACTGGTCCAGGAGGGCATCCCGCACTACGTCCAGGCCGACGGGGCCGCCGCCGGCACCATCCTGCGCGGCGAGGTCGACGCGGCGATCGTCGGCGCCGACCGCATCGCCGCCAACGGCGACACCGCCAACAAGGTCGGCACCGTGGGTATCGCCCTCGCCTGCGCCGACGCGGGCATCCCGTTCCTGGTGGCGGCACCGACGACCACGGTGGACCTCGCCACCCCGGACGGCGACGCCATCCACATCGAACTGCGCGGCGAGGACGAGGTGCTGGAGTGGGCCGGGGTCCGCACGGCCCCGGCCGCCTCGCGGGGCCACAACCCCGCCTTCGACGTGACACCGGCCCGGTTGGTGACGGGCCTGGTCACCGAGCGGGGCGTGCTGGACGTGGCGGCGGGCGAACTGCCGGGCGACCACCTGAAGTAGGCGCGACGGAGGGACCCCGGCCGTGGGGGTCCCTCCGCCGCGCGCACCGCGTCAGCGCTGCGACAGCTCCAACTCCAGCAGCCACTCGACGACTTCGGTGTGATGCCGGGCCTGACGGGGGTCGGCGCCCCACACGTACAGGCCGTGCCCCGCGACCACCACCGCCGGCATCCGGGGGTTGCGCGCCTCCTCCAGGCGGTCCCCGAGCACCTTCATGTCCTGGCTGTTGGCGATGACGGGCAGCGTCACCTCCACGTCGTGAGCCGGCTGCCCGACGCCCTTGAGCATCTCGACGTCCCGGAAGACGATCCCGCCCGGCTCACGCCGCCCCATGGCCACCGAGGCGACCGTGTGCACGTGCACCACGGCACCGGCCCCCGTCAGCGCGGCGACCCGCGCGTGCAGCTCGGCCTCGGCGGACGGCCGGCCGCCCCGCACCGCCGCCCCGCGAGCGTCCACCAGCACCACGTCCGCGGGCGTCAGTTCCCCCTTGTCGTGGCCGCTCGCGGTGACCGCGAGCCGCAGCGGGTCGCGGGAGAGCACCACGGACAGGTTCCCCGACGTGCCCCGCATCCAGCCGAAGGAGGCGAACCGGGCGGACTCGGCGGCCAGGACCGCGCCCGCCTCTTCCAGGTCGAGTGCGGAGATGTCGGTGCTCACGTGGTGCTCCTCGCAACGGTGATCTCGTCGAACGTCCCCGCCTGCGCGTGGTCGCCGACGCCCTGCTCGTAGTACGGCTCCCCGGGCCGCCGGATCCCGACGGTGTGCCAGCCGGCCTCGCGGGCCGCGTCCAGTTCGCCCGGCCGGTCGGAGAGGAACAGCAGACGGTGCGGGGCGGTCCCGGTCGCCTCCGCGATCCGGCGGTACGACGCCGGCTCCTGCTTGGGCCCCGCGTTCTCGGTGTCGTACAGCCCCGACACGAGCGGTGTGAGGTCGCCCTGCGGGCTGTGGGTGAACCACGCCCGCTGCGCCGCCACCGAGCCGGAGGAGTAGACGTACAGCCGCAGCCCCGCCGTGTGCCAGGCGCGCAGTGCGGGGACGACGTCGTCGTAGAAGTGCGAGACGAGGTCGCCGCGGGCGAACCCCTCCGACCAGACGATGCCCTGAAGGGTCTTCAGCGGGGTCGCCTTGCGGTCGTCGTCCAGCCAGGCGTTCAGCGTGTCGACGACCGCGGCCGCGTCGGCGTCCGGCTCCCCGGTCAGCTCCCGCACCTGGGCGATCGCCCGCGCCACTGCGGGCTCGGCGGAACGCTGGGTGAGCAGCTCGGCGAACCGGGCGCGCGAGTACGGGTACAGCACGTCGACGACGAAGCCCGTGGCGCTCGTCGTGCCCTCGATGTCGAGCACCACGGCGGCCACGTCGAAGCGCGGGTCGGGCAGGGTCACGCGGCACCCTTGTCTGCCGCGTACCCGGCGGCGATCGTGTCGTAGTCCGGGAAGCGCGCGGAGATCGGGGAACCGGTGAAGTTGCCGATCCAGCCGTCCTCCTCGTGGAAGAAGCGGATGGCGGTGAAGGACGGCCGCGTGCCCATGTCGAACCAGTGGGTGGTGCCGCGCGGCACGCCCAGCAGGTCGCCCTTCTCGCAGTAGACCGCGTGCACCTCGCCGTTCACGTGCAGATAGAAGATGCCGGAGCCGGAGACGAAGAAGCGGACCTCGTCATCGTCGTCGTGCGTGTGCTCCTGGAGGAACTTCTCGCGGGCGGCCTTCGCCTTCGCCGGGTACTCGGGGTCGTCGCCCGGGTGCAGACCGAGGACGTCGACGGTGGTGAAGCCCTCCTGCGCGTTCAGCTTCTCGATCTCCGGTCCGTACGCGGCGAACACGGTCTCGCTGTCGGCGTCGAAGGGGACGTCCTCGCGGATCGGCCACTGCTCGTAGCGCACGCCCAGCGGCTTGAGGGCCTCGGCGATCTCGGCGGGGTCGGAGGTACGGCGGAGCAGGGTCTGCGGGCCGGACTCGGCCCAGCTCGTCAGCAGCGTCATGGGGGCAACTCCAGGAGTCTGGAAGGGATGTCCGGATACCGAGACGGAATCGGACGCGTTCTTCGGTCGGAGGCGAGAGGAGGGCGGCGGCGGTGGAGCGTCACTCAGCCGCGACACGCCGCGCCGGGACAGCGCCACATGCCGGGCATGCGCAGCGCGTTCGCGCAGGGTGTCGTCATCGGGGCCTCACGTGCCGGGAGGGGTGCCGGTCCGCCGATGGTAACGCCCGACCGGGGACGAACCGCCTGTGACGTAATCGTTGTCCCGAATGGTGAGATTTGGTGTTCATCTCTTTGACGGGTGGCTGAAAACGTTCTCATGATCTCCCTATGAAGACGCTGCTGCTCGTGCGGCGGCTGTACGTGGATTTGCTCCGGTCGACCACGGCCAGCTGTCGCTGACCTCTCCCGGAGCCTTGACGCGCCCGTGTTCCGCCGGGTGTTCCCGCCGTCCGTGCGATGGCTTGTTCCCGTCCCCCGCTCCGGGCCCACGCATTCCCTTCATCTCCCCGCGCGTTCCCCGCTGCGCCACCCCGCCCTGGAGCATCCTCATGTCCCGCACCCGTCTGCCCCTCGCCGCGCTCTCGCTGGCCTCCGTCTCCGCCCTCGTCCTGTCCGGCTGCTCCCAGTCCTCCAACGCCTCCAAGAGCTCCGGCGACACCGCGGCCTCCGCCTCCGCCGCCACCGGCCAGAAGCCCGCCCCCTTCAGCAAGGGCGCGGTCAAGGTGGCCCTGGTCCGCCAGAGCGGCGCCGGCGACTACTTCGAGCAGTGGGGCAACGGCGCCAAGGCCCAGGCCAAGGCCCTCGGTATCGACCTCACCGTGTACGACGCCCAGGCCGACAACGCCAAGCAGGCCACCGACCTGTCCTCGGCCATCAACTCCGGGGCCCAGGCGATCATCATCGACCACGGCTTCCCGGCGACCATCCAGCCCGAGATCGACAAGGCCGTGAAGAAGGGCATCAAGGTCGTCGTCTACGACGTCGAGACCGACACCCAGGGCGTCGTCTCCACCGAGCAGGACGACGCCAGCATGGCCAAGGCCGTCCTCGACGTGATGGCGAAGGAGGTCGGCAAGGACGCCGCGGTCGGCTACGTCAACGTCGCCGGCTACGCCGCCCTCGACAAGCGCGACACCGTCTGGAAGTCCACCGTGGCCTCCGAGGGCTGGAAGCAGCAGTTCAAGGTCGGCAAGGTGACCGACTCCACCGCCACCGACAACGTTCCCCTGGTCTCCGCCGCGCTCACCCAGCACTCCGACGTGGCCGGCGTCTTCGCCCCCTACGACGAGCTCGCCAAGGGCACCGTCCTCGCCGTGCAGAACAAGAAGCTCCAGAAGAAGGTGAAGGTCTTCGGCGCGGACGTCTCCAACGCCGACATCCAGCAGATGACCGCCGCCGACAGCCCCTGGGTCGCGACCGCCGGAACCGACCCCTCCGCCGTCGGCGCCGCCGTCGTGCGCACCACCGCGCTGGAGCTGGCCGGCCAGCTGAACAAGACCTCCGTCGAGTTCCCGGCCGTCGCCATCACCCAGGACTTCCTGCGCGAGAAGAAGATCGCCAACATGGACGAACTCCGCAAGGCGCTGCCCGCGCTGAACCTGTCCCAGGTCTCGACCGCGGACTGGATCGCGAATGTCGCCCACTGAGACGCCGGCGGTCGCTCTCGCCGACGTCAGCATGGCGTTCGGCGGAAAGCCCGTCCTCGCCTCCGTCTCGCTGGACATCGCGCCGGGCAGCGTGGTCGCGCTGCTCGGCGCGAACGGCGCAGGCAAGTCGACCCTGATCAAGATCCTGTCGGGCGTGCACACGGACCACGGGGGCGAGGTACGGGTCGCCGGGGAACCCGCGGCCCTGCACTCCCCGCTCGCCGCCCGCCGGCTGGGCATCCAGACCGTCCACCAGCGCATCGGCGAGGGCATCGTGCCCGGCCTCAGCGTCGCCGAGAACCTGGTCTTCGAGGAACTCGCCCAGCGGCGCGGCAACCCGTTCCTCGGCGGCCGCGCCACCCTGGCCCGCGCCCGCGAGATCCAGGCCGGCCTCGGCCTGGACTGGAGCGACGCCGTGCTGAAGCAGGACGTCACCGAACTCGGCATCTCCGAACGGCAGTTGCTGATCCTCGCCCGCGCCCTGGCCACCCGGCCCCGGCTGCTCATCCTCGACGAGCCGACCTCCGCGCTCTCCGCCGCCGAGGCCGACCGCCTCTTCGGGCTCATCCGCAGGATGCGCGAGGACGGCATCGCCGTGCTCTACGTCTCCCACCGCCTCGGTGAGATCGACGCCCTCGCCGACCGGCTGGTCGTCCTGCGCGACGGACTCCTCACCGAGGACCAGGTCCGGCCGTTCGACTGGGACGCCGCCCTGCGCGCGATGCTCGCCCAGGCCCAGGAGGCGACCACCGCCCGCCCGGTCCGCGAGGGCGAGCGCGGCGAGAGCGTCCTCTCCCTGCGCGGGGTGCGCCTCTTCGACGGCCGCGCGCCCCTGGACCTCGATCTGCGCACCGGGGAAGTGACCGGAGTCGTCGGCCTGCTGGGCGCCGGCAAGACCGAACTGGCCCGCGGCCTCTTCGGCGCCGAGCCCTTCACCACCGGCACGGTCGAACTGGCCGGCACGGCCTACGCCCCCCGCCGCCCCGCCGACGCCATCCGGGCCGGCGTCCACCTCGTCCCCGAGGACCGGCACACCGACGCCCTCGTGCCCGGCTGGTCGATCGCGCAGAACGTCTCCCTGCCGTTCCTGAAGTCGCTCTCCCGCGCGGGCCTGGTCCAGCGGTCCCGGGAGGACGCCCTCGGCCGGGCCACCGTCGAGGCCCTCGGGGTCGTCACCCGCGACGAGCACAGCACCGTCGAGGAACTGTCCGGCGGCAACCAGCAGAAGGTCGTCGTCGGCCGCTGGCTCGCCGAGACCCCGCGCGTCCTCATCCTGGACGAACCGTTCCGGGGAGTGGACATCGGCGCCCGCCGCGACATCGGCCGCCGGGCCCGGACCCTCGCCGCCGAGGGCGCCGCCGTCCTCGTCCTGTCCGCCGACGTCGACGAGGTCCTCGAGATCGCCGACCGGGTCGTCGTCCTCGCGGCCGGTGAGATCCACCTCGACGCCCACGGCGAGGACGCCGAGCGCGACCGCGTCATCCAGACCATCTCGGCGTCCGTCTGACGCCGGCCCGCCCCACGAAGTCCGGGAAAGCACCCCATGACCACCACCCAGAGCACCGAGACCCCGGCGCAGACGGCGACCCCGCCCGCCCCCGGCACCGCCCCGCGCGTCCAGAACGCCGTCATCCGATACGGGTTCATCTTCGTCACGGTCGCGCTCTTCCTGTACTTCGCGCTGACCGAGGGCTCCTTCCGCGAGTCGGCGACCCTCCTCGACACCCTGCGGTACGTCTCCGTCGCCGCGATCCTCGGCCTCGGCGTCACCCTCACCATGGCCGTCGGCGGAATGGACATGTCCGTCGGCGCCGTCGCCGGTCTCGGAGTCTCCGTCGCCGCCCAGACCATGGTCGTCCTCAACCAGGTCGGCACGGTCGCCATCCTCGCCGTCCTGGTCGCCGGCGCCCTCGCCGGACTGCTCAACGCACTGCTCATCGTCGTCCTGAAGATCCCCGACATGCTCGCCACCCTCGGCACCATGTTCGTCATCCAGGGCAGCAAACTGATCCTCGTCGACGGCCAGTCGATCACCCCCGGCATGACCCTGGACGACGGCTCCACCGCCCCCGGCACCTTCACCGACGGCTTCCTGAAGATCGACCGCGGCACGGTCCTCGGCGTCCCGGTCTCCGTGCTGATCTTCGGCGCGCTCACCGTGGCCGCCTGGGTCTTCCTCGCTCGCACCCGCTGGGGCCGGATCCTGTACGCCATCGGCGCCAACCCCGAGGCCTCCCGGCTGGCCGGCATCCGCGTCGGCGCCTACCGCGCCCTGGCCTACGTCGTCTCCGGCGTCCTCGCCTCCGTCGGCGGACTCATCCTCGCCTCCCGCATCGGCCAGGGCGACGTCTCCGCGGGCACCTCCCAGCTGCTCGAAGCGGTGGCCGTGGCGCTGGTCGGCACCTCCGTGCTCGGCCGGGGCCGCCCCAACGTCTGGGGCACCGCGCTCGGCGCCGTCCTGATCGGCATCATCACCACCGGCCTCACCATCAAGGGCCTGCCCTACTACACCCAGGACGTCGTCGAGGGCGCGGTCCTCATCCTCGCCCTCGTCTTCAGCTTCACCCTGTCCAAGCGCCGCACCGCATAAGGGAGTTCACCGACCATGGGCTACCGCGTCCTGGAGACCGACGACATCCCGGCCTACCTGCGCGAGCGGGGACACTGGCCGGACCGCGAGGAGATCACCGTCCGGGAGGTGTCCGACGGCAACATCAACCGCGTCTTCCTCGCCTCCAACGCCGACGGCACCCGCAGCCTCGCCCTGAAGCAGGCCCTGCCCTACGTCCGGGTCGCCGGCCCCTCCTGGCCGCTCAGCCCCGAGCGCGCCGACGCCGAGGCCCGCGCCTACGAGCAGGTCGCCAGGGTCGCCCCCGACAAGATCCCCGCGATCCAGGGCTACGACCCCGAGCACTTCGCCCTCGTCATGGAGGACCTCTCCGACCTGGAGGTCCTGCGCACCGCCCTCAACGAGGGCGCCCCCTACGGCCCGCACACCTCCGCCCGCATCGGCGAGTTCGTCGCCCAGCTCACCTTCGCCACCAGCGACTTCGGCATGTCCTCCGCCGACCGCAAAGCCCTGCTCGCCGTCTCCGTGAACCCCGAGCTCTGCAAGATCACCGAGGATGTCGTCCTCTCCGAGCCGTACGTCGAACATGAGCACAACCACTGGCACCCGGACCTCGACGACCTGGCCACCGCCGTCCGCGCCGACACCCGGCTGCGCACCGAGGTCGCCGACCTCCGCCACACCTTCATGACCGGCGCCCAGGCCCTCCTCCACGGCGACCTGCACACCGGCAGCATCATGGTGGGCGAGCGGGAGGGCGCCCCCGTGGTGCGGGTGTTCGACCCCGAGTTCTCCTTCGTCGGACCGATCGGCTACGACCTCGGCCTGTACTGGGCGGGCGCCCTCGTCTCCGAGGAACGCGCGCGGGCCCTCGGCACGCTGTCCGACCACGCCGAACAGCTCCGGCTGTCCTGGGAGGCGTTCGAGACGGAGTTCCGCCGGCGGTGGCCGGCCCGCGTCGACACCTTCTTCGACGACGCCTACCTCGACCGCTTCCTGCGCCGCGTGTGGACGGACGCGATCGGCTTCGCCGGCACGGAGATCGTCCGTCGCGTCATCGGCTTCGCCCACCTCACCGACCTCACGACCCTCCCCGACCCGGTCCCGGCGTCCCGGCGCGCCCTGCTCCTGGGCCGTGAACTGATCGTGCGGCGCGCGGAACTGAGGAACCCCGACGAGGTGAGGGCGCTGGTGGAGACCGCCTGACCTCACCCGGCGCGCAGGCCGCGCGGCGTACGAAAGGGGCGGCTCCCGCGAGGGAGCCGCCCCTGTCACACCCGTACCGGCCCCGGTCAGGGGGGTGGGCCGGCGCGGACGGTCTACCTCTTGTCGAGCAGGCCCTGCACCTTGCCGCGCACCTCGTCCGTGGCCAGGCCGCGGATCGTCAGCGTGGTGCGGCGGCGCAGCACGTCGTCCGCCGTCTGTGCCCACTCGTGGTCCCGGGCGTAGACGACCTGCGCCCAGATCTCGGGGGCGTCGGGGTGGACGCGCCGTCCCAGCTCGGGGTTGTCGTTCGCCAGCCGGGCGATGTCGAAGGCCAGCGAGCCGTAGTGGGTGGCCAGGTGCTTGGCGGTGTCGGCCGCCATGCGCGGGCCGGGCGCCGGGTTGTCCACCAGCAGCCGGTGCGCGACCGCGCGCGGGTTGGCGACACCGGGCAGCGGCAGCTTCTTCGGCAGCGAGGAGATCGGCTCGAAGTCGTCGCCGAGCGGGTGGCCGGGCAGCGCCTCCAGCTTCTGCATCACCGTACGGCCGATGTGGCGGAAGGTGGTCCACTTGCCGCCCGCGACGGACAGCATCCCGCCCCGGCCCTCGGTCACCACCGTCTCGCGCTTGGCCTTGGCGGTGTCGCCGGGCCCGCCCGGCAGCACCCGCAGACCCGCGAAGGCGTACGTGATGTTGTCCCGGGAGAGCTGCTGGTCGCGGACGGAGAACGCGGCCTCGTCGAGGATCTGCGCGATGTCCTTGTCGTTGACCGCGACGTCCGCCGGGTCGCCCTCGAACTCCTCGTCGGTGGTGCCCAGCAGCAGCATGTCCTCCCAGGGGAGGGCGAAGGTGATCCGGTACTTGTCGATGGGGGTCGCGAGCGCGGCCTTCCACGGGGAGGTCCGCTTCAGCACCAGGTGCGCGCCCTTGGAGAGCCGGATGGAGGGGGCCGCGTTCGGGTCCTCCATCTTCCGCAGGTGGTCGACCCAGGGGCCGGTCGCGTTGAGCACCAGCCGGGCGTTCACCCCGAACTCGTCACCGGACACGCGGTCCTTCAGGTCCGCGCCGGTGACCCGGCCGCGGGTGAAGCGCAGGCCGGTGACCTCGGCGTGGTTGAGGACGACCGCGCCCGCCTCGACGGCCGCGCGGACCGTCATCAGCGCCATGCGCGCGTCGTTCATCTGGTCGTCGCCGTACACGGCCACGGCCTTGAGGTTCTCGGTGCGCAGCTCGGGCACGTCCTGCGCGGCCTTGGCGGGGGAGAGCAGATGCCCGACCCCGTCGCCGAACGCCGACAGGGCGGAGTAGGCGAACACGCCCGCCCCGAGCTTCGCCGCGCCGTGCGGCCCGCCCTTGTACACGGGGAGGTAGAACGTGAGCGGGTTCGCCAGGTGGGGGGCCACCTGGCGGGAGACCGCACGGCGCTCGAAGTGGTTCTCCGCCACCAGCTTCACCGCGCCGGTCTGCAGATAGCGCAGACCGCCGTGGAGCAGCTTGGAGGAGGCGGAGGAGGTGGCGCCGGCGAAGTCGCCGGCGTCGACCAGGGCCACCCTGAGGCCGGACTGCGCGGCGTGCCAGGCGGTGGAGATGCCCAGGATGCCGCCGCCGATCACGAGAAGGTCGTACGACGCCTTGGAGAGCTGCTCCCGGGTCTCGGCGCGGCTCGGGTTCGAGCCGGAGGCCGGGTGGGTCCCCAGGGCAGGCACGGAACTCAGGGTGGACTGACTGGTCATGTCGGGTTCTTACTCCTCATCAGAGCTGTGCGCGGGGGGCGTCAGCTCTCGTCAGCTTTCGTCTTCGAGCCAGCCCATGGTCCGCTCGACGGCCTTGAGCCAGGTCTTGTACTCACGGTCGCGGGTCTCCGCGTCCATGCGGGGGGTCCACTCGGCGGCCCGCCGCCAGTTGGCGCGCAGGTCGTCGGTGCTGGTCCAGAAGCCGACGGCGAGACCGGCGGCGTAGGCGGCGCCGAGGCAGGTGGTCTCGGCGACCATCGGGCGCACCACGGGGGCGTCCAGGAAGTCCGAGAGCGTCTGCATCAGCAGGTTGTTGGAGGTCATGCCGCCGTCGACCTTGAGGGCCGCGAGCTCGACGCCCGAGTCCTTGGTCATGGCGTCCGTGATCTCACGGGTCTGCCAGGCGGTGGCCTCCAGGACGGCGCGCGCGAGGTGCGCCTTGGTGACGTACCGGGTGAGGCCGGCGATCACACCGCGGGCGTCGGAGCGCCAGTGCGGGGCGAACAGACCGGAGAAGGCCGGCACGAAGTAGGCGCCGCCGTTGTCCTCGACGGAGAGCGCGAGCGTCTCGATCTCGGCGGCGGTGGAGATCAGGCCCATCTGGTCGCGCATCCACTGCACCAGCGAACCGGTGACGGCGATCGAGCCCTCGAGGGCGTAGACCGGCGCCTGGTCGCCGATGCGGTAGCCGACGGTGGTCAGCAGACCCGAGTACGAGTTGATGATCTTCTCACCGGTGTTCATGAGCATGAACGTGCCGGTGCCGTACGTCGACTTGGCCTCGCCCTCGGAGAAACAGGTCTGGCCGAACAGGGCCGCCTGCTGGTCGCCGAGCGCGGAGGCGACCGGGATGCCGCCGAGCAGGTCGCCGAGCTTGCCGCCGGTGACCTCGCCGTAGACCTCGGCGGAGGAGCGGATCTCGGGGAGCATCGCCAGCGGGACGCCGATGGACTCGGCGATCTTGTCGTCCCACTCCAGGGTGTGGAGGTTCATCAGCATGGTGCGGGAGGCGTTGGTGACGTCGGTGTAGTGCTTGCCGCCGTCGACACCGCCGGTCAGGTTCCAGATGACCCAGGTGTCCATGGTGCCGAAGAGGATGTCGCCCGCCTCGGCGCGCTCGCGCAGACCCTCGACGTTGTCGAGCAGCCAGCGGGCCTTGGGGCCGGCGAAGTACGAGGCCAGCGGCAGGCCGGTCTCACGGCGGAAGCGGTCCTGGCCGACGTTGCGGCCGAGCTCCTTGCACAGGGCGTCGGTGCGGGTGTCCTGCCAGACGATGGCGTTGTGGACGGGCTCACCGGTGTTCCTGTCCCACAGCACGGTGGTCTCGCGCTGGTTGGTGATGCCGATGGCCTTGATGTCGTCGCGGGTGATGCCGGCCTTCTGGATGGCGCCGGCGACGACCTCCTGGACGTTGGTCCAGATCTCGTTGGCGTTGTGCTCGACCCAGCCCGGCTTGGGGAAGATCTGCTCGTGCTCCTTCTGGTCGACCGAGACGATACGGCCGTCCTTGTCGAAGACGATGCAGCGGCTGGAGGTGGTGCCCTGGTCGATCGCGGCGATGAAGGGGCCGGCGGTGTGGGCGTCGGTCACTGAGTGCTCCCGGGGTTCCGTGGGTAAGGGGCTGTCTGTACGGCGCGGTGCTGTTCAAGTGCGGTGAAGGCCGAGGTGAAGCTCTTCGTGCTCGTCAAGCCCTTCAAGTGCTTCGAGTGCTTCACACGCTTCAAGCTCTTCGTGCTCTTAAGCAAAGGCGACGTTGTAGATGCCTGCAGCGATGGCGCCGCCGATCAGCGGACCGACCACCGGGATCCAGGCGTAGCCCCAGTCGGAGCCGCCCTTGTTGGGCAGGGGCAGGAGGGCGTGGACGATGCGCGGACCGAGGTCACGGGCCGGGTTGATCGCGTAGCCGGTCGGGCCGCCGAGGGACAGTCCGATCGAGACGACCACCAGCGCGGTGACGAGGGCACCGAGGGTGCCGAGGCCGTTGCCCTTGTCGTTGAGGCCCTGGGTGAGGACGGCGAGGACCAGCACCACGGTGCCGACGATCTCCGTGGCGAGGTTCTGCCAGGGGACCCGGATCTCCGGGCCGGTGGAGAAGATGCCGAGGACCGGACCCGCGCCCTTCTCCTGGGCCTCGACCGACTTGGCCGTCGTGGCCTGGGCGCCCGGGCCGCCGACGATCTCCTTGTCGGTGAGGTGCGCCTGGAACTGGCCGTAGTAGGCGACCCACACCAGGGTGGCGCCGATCGCGGCGCCCAGCAGCTGGCCCGCCCAGTAGACCGGAACGTCGCTCCAGTCGCCGTCCTTGATCGCGAGCGCGAGCGTCACGGCCGGGTTCAGGTGGGCGCCGGACAGCGGCGCCGAGGTGTAGACGGCCGTGAGCACGGCGAAGCCCCACCCGAAGGTGATGGCGAGCCAGCCGGCGTTGCGGGCCTTGGAGGCCTTCAGCGTGACGGCGGCGCAGACGCCTCCGCCGAGCAGGATGAGTATGGCGGTACCGATGGTCTCGCCGATGAAGATGTCGGAGCTGGACACCCGCGACTCCTTTGTCCTTCGTCCAGGGATGCCGTTCTCCCCGGGTCCCTCCGGGGGGCTGGCGCCCTCGGGAGTGAGAGCGATGCCGGTCCTTGGCGTTGTCACACTCTAGCGCGTATTGCCGGTAGGTGTTCGACAATGCCGACCGATGGACGGGAGTCTTTCCCCGGCGTCGCGCGTGCGTCAAGGGTTCGGTTCTCGAAAACGCGATCGTTACTGATCCCTGGTCTCCGGGTGGCGCACCGCGGCCTGCGCACGGGCATGACGAAGGCCGGGACGCCCCCTGGCGTCCCGGCCCGAAGTCCCTGCTCAGAAGCGCCCGGCGCCCAGGTCCCGCGACACCGCGCGGGCGCAGTCCCGCACCGCCGCGATCAGCTCCGGCCGCAGCTCGCCGTCCCGGCGCAGCCGCTCCACGGCACCCGTGATGCCGACCGCCCCGACCGGCATGCGGCGCCGGTCGTGGATGGGCGCCGCGAGGGAGGCCACGCCCTCCCAGGTCTCCTCCACGTCGGCCGCGTAGCCCCGCGCGCGCGTGACGTCGAGGATGTGCTCGAAGTCGTCCGCGTCGCACACCGTGCGGTCCGTGAAGGGCTTGCGGTCGGCCTCCAGGGCCTCGCTGTGCGCCACCGGGTCGTACGCCGACAGCACCTTGCCCAGGGCCGTGGAGTGCAACGGCTGCATGGCCCCGATCTCCAGCACCTGCCGGCTGTCGTCCGGCCGGAAGACGTGGTGCACGATCAGCACGCCCTGCTGGTGCAGCACGCCCAGGTGGACGCTCTCACCGCTGGACCGCGCCAGGTCGTCCGTCCACACCAGGGCCCGCGCGCGCAGCTCGTGCACGTCCAGGTAGGTGGTGCCCAGCCGCAGCAGCTCCGCGCCCAGCTGGTAGCGCCCGGAGGTGTCGTCCTGTTCGACGAACCCCTCCTGCTGGAGCGTGCGCAGGATGCCGTGGGCGGTGCCCTTGGCCAGGCCGAGCGCGGAGGCGATGTCGGACAGGCCCAGCCGCCGCTCCCCGCCCGCGAGCAGCCGCAGCATCGCCGCCGCCCGTTCGACCGACTGGATGTTCCGTGCCATCCGCCCTCCTGCCTCCGTCCCCTTAGCCGTCCACGCGCGGCACGCAAGTACCGTCGTTCGGCAATGTCGAACACTACCGGTCCATGTCGACCTCCCGCTAATGGTCGGTCAACACCCGCTGCGCCACCCGACGCCCTGAGGTGACGTGGCGGCAGTGTGGCGGTGACCGGCCCCGCGCGCGAGCACCGGTACGTCCGTCCTGCCCGTCCACCCCGTGGACGCCCTGACCATAAGGCCCGGACCCGGCTACCCTGACGGCGTGCGCACTCCCCGGGAAGCGGCACCGCGTCCCGGGGTCACGCAAAGCCGACAGCCGTCGCACCCGAGGGAGCCCTTCCATGGCCTCTGTGCCGCCGACCCCTTCCGCCGACAGCCGGACCCGTGTGTCCGCGCTCCGCCAGGCCCTGGCCACCCGCGTGGTGGTGGCCGACGGGGCCATGGGCACCATGCTCCAGGCCCAGGAGCCCACCCTCGAGGACTTCGAGAACCTCGAGGGCTGCAACGAGATCCTCAACCTCACCCGGCCCGACATCGTCCGTTCGGTCCACGAGGCCTACTTCGACGCGGGCGTCGACTGCGTCGAGACCAACACGTTCGGCGCAAACCACTCCGCCATGGCCGAATACGACATCGCCGACCGCGTGTTCGAACTGTCCGAGGCCGGCGCCCGCATCGCCCGCGAGAGCGCCGACGCCTTCGGCGCCCGCGACGGCCGGCAGCGCTGGGTCCTCGGCTCGATCGGCCCCGGCACCAAGCTGCCCACCCTCGGCCACATCGGCTACGGCGTCCTGCGCGACGGCTTCCAGGCCAACGCCGAGGGCCTCCTCGCCGGCGGCGCCGACGCCCTGATCGTCGAGACCACCCAGGACCTCCTCCAGACGAAGGCCTCCGTCCTGGGCGCCAAGCGCGCCATGGCCGCCACCGGAGCCGACGTCCCGCTCCTGGTCTCCATGGCCTTCGAGACCACCGGCACCATGCTGCTGGGCTCCGAGATCGGCGCCGCGCTCACCGCCCTGGAACCCCTGGGCATCGACATGATCGGCCTGAACTGTTCCACCGGCCCCGCCGAGATGAGCGAGCACCTGCGCTACCTCGCCCGGCACTCCCGCACCCCCCTGCTGTGCATGCCGAACGCCGGTCTGCCGATCCTCACCAAGGACGGCGCCCACTTCCCGCTCGACGCCAAGGGCCTGGCCGACGCCCAGGAGAACTTCGTCCGCGACTACGGCCTCAACCTCATCGGCGGCTGCTGCGGCACCACCCCCGAGCACCTCAGGCAGCTCGTGGACCGCCTCAGGGGCGCCACACCCGTCGAGCGCGCCCCCCGCCCCGAGCCCGGCGCCGCCTCCCTCTACCAGACGGTCCCCTTCCGCCAGGACACCTCGTACCTGGCGATCGGCGAGCGCACCAACGCCAACGGCTCCAAGAAGTTCCGCGAGGCGATGCTTCAGGCCCGCTGGGACGACTGCGTCGAGATGGCCCGCGAACAGATCCGCGAGGGCGCGCACATGCTCGACCTGTGCGTCGACTACGTCGGCCGCGACGGCGTCGCCGACATGGCGGAACTCGCCGGCCGCTTCGCCACCGCCTCCACCCTGCCGATCGTCCTGGACTCCACCGAGGTGCCCGTCATCCAGGCCGGTCTGGAGAAGCTCGGCGGCCGCGCGGTCATCAACTCCGTCAACTACGAGGACGGCGACGGACCCGAGTCGCGCTTCGCCAAGGTCACCCGCCTGGCCCAGGAACACGGCGCCGCGCTGATCGCCCTCACCATCGACGAGGAGGGCCAGGCCCGCACCCCCGAGAAGAAGGTCGAGATCGCCGAACGGCTCATCGACGACCTCACCGGGAACTGGGGCATCCAGGAGTCGGACATCCTCATCGACACCCTGACCTTCACCATCTGCACCGGTCAGGAGGAGTCCCGGGGGGACGGCATCGCCACCATCGAGGCGATCCGCGAACTCAAGCGCCGCCACCCCGACGTCCAGACCACCCTGGGCCTGTCCAACATCTCCTTCGGCCTCAACCCGGCCGCCCGCATCCTGCTGAACTCCGTCTTCCTCGACGAGTGCGTCAAGGCGGGCCTCGACTCCGCCATCGTCCACGCCTCCAAGATCCTGCCGATCGCCCGCTTCAGCGAGGAGGAGGTCACCACCGCCCTCGACCTCATCCACGACCGCCGCGCCGAGGGCTACGACCCCCTCCAGAAGCTCATGCAGCTCTTCGAGGGCGCCACCGCCAAGTCCCTCAAGGCCGGCAAGGCCGAGGAACTGGCCGCCCTGCCGCTGGAGGAGCGCCTCAAGCGCCGCATCATCGACGGCGAGAAGAACGGCCTGGAGGCCGACCTCGACGAGGCGCTGCTGACCCGCCCGGCCCTCGACATCGTCAACGAGACCCTGCTGGACGGCATGAAGGTCGTCGGCGAGCTGTTCGGCTCCGGCCAGATGCAGCTGCCGTTCGTCCTGCAGTCCGCCGAGGTCATGAAGGCGGCCGTCGCCCACCTCGAACCGCACATGGAGAAGTCCGACGCCGACGGCAAGGGCACCATCGTGCTCGCCACCGTGCGCGGCGACGTCCACGACATCGGCAAGAACCTCGTCGACATCATCCTGTCCAACAACGGCTACAACGTCGTCAACCTCGGCATCAAGCAGCCCGTCTCCGCGATCCTCGACGCCGCCCAGGAGCACGACGCCGACGTCATCGGCATGTCCGGCCTCCTGGTCAAGTCCACGGTGATCATGAAGGAGAACCTGGAGGAGCTGAACCAGCGCGGCCTGGCCGCCGACTACCCGGTCATCCTCGGCGGCGCCGCCCTCACCCGCGCCTACGTCGAACAGGACCTCCACGAGATCTACCAGGGCGAGGTCCGCTACGCCCGCGACGCCTTCGAGGGCCTGCACCTCATGGACGCCCTCATCGGCGTCAAGCGCGGCGTCCCCGGCGCCAAGCTGCCCGAGCTCAAGCAGCGCCGCGTCCGCGCCGCCGCCGTGGCCGTCGAGGAACGCCCCGAGGAGGGCCACGTCCGCTCCGACGTCGCCACCGACAACCCCATCCCGACACCCCCGTTCTGGGGGACCCGCGTCATCAAGGGCATCCAGCTCAAGGAGTACGCCACCTGGCTGGACGAGGGCGCCCTCTTCAAGGGGCAGTGGGGCCTCAAGCAGGCCCGCACCGGAGACGGACCCACCTACGAGGAACTCGTCGAGACCGAGGGCCGCCCGCGCCTGCGCGGCCTGCTGGACCGCCTCCAGACCGAGAACCTCCTCGAGGCCGCCGTCGTCCACGGCTACTTCCCCTGCGTGTCCAAGGACGACGACCTGATCATCCTGGACGAGCACGGCAACGAGACCACCCGCTTCACCTTCCCCCGCCAGCGCCGCGGCCGTCGGCTGTGCCTCGCGGACTTCTTCCGCCCCCAGGAATCGGGCGAGACCGACGTCGTCGGCCTCCAGGTCGTCACCGTCGGCTCCCGCATCGGCGAGGAGACCGCCAAGCTCTTCGCGTCCGACTCCTACCGCGACTACCTCGAACTGCACGGCCTGTCCGTCCAGCTCGCCGAGGCCCTCGCCGAGTACTGGCACGCCCGCGTGCGCTCCGAACTCGGCTTCGCCGGCGAGGACCCCGCCGACATCGAGGACATGTTCTCCCTGAAGTACCGCGGCGCCCGCTTCTCCCTCGGCTACGGCGCCTGCCCCGACCTGGAGGACCGCGCCAAGATCGCCGCCCTGCTCCGGCCCGAGCGGATCGGCGTCCACCTGTCCGAGGAGTTCCAGCTCCACCCCGAGCAGTCCACGGACGCCATCGTCATCCACCACCCCGAGGCCAAGTACTTCAACGCACGGTGACATGTCACTGAGCACACTGATCGGATAAGTCGTACACTGGTCGGTCCACTGCAGGCCGGTTCCCCCAGCGGGAACCGGCCTGCTCGTCCCTCAAAGGAGGTACGTGGATGACCAGCACGGTACCCGCGCCCCTGACCCGTACGGCCGAGGGCTCGGCCCTCCAGGCGGTGCTCCTCGACATGGACGGCACCCTGGTGGACACCGAGGGCTTCTGGTGGGACGTCGAGGTCGAGATCTTCGCCGGTCTCGGACACACCCTCGACGACTCCTGGCGCCATGTCGTGGTCGGCGGCCCGATGAGCCGCAGCGCCGGGTTCCTGATCGAGGCGACCGGCGCCGACATCTCCCTGCCCGAGCTCTCCGTCCTGCTCAACGAGGGCTTCGAGGACCGCATCACCCGCGCCCTGCCCCTGATGCCGGGAGCCGCCCGGCTGCTCGCCGAGCTGGCCGAGCACGAGATCCCCATGGCCCTCGTCTCCGCCTCCCACCGCCGCATCATCGACCGTGTCCTGACCTCGCTCGGCCCCCAGCACTTCACCCTGACCGTCGCCGGCGACGAGGTCGCCCGCACCAAGCCCTACCCCGACCCCTACCTCTTCGCGGCCGCCGGCCTCGGCGTCGACCCGGCCCGCTGCGCCGTCGTCGAGGACACCGCGACCGGGGTCGCCTCGGCCGAGGCGGCGGGCTGCCATGTGGTCGCGGTGCCCTCCGTGGCCCCGATCACCGCCGCCCTGCGGCGCACCGTGGTGCCCTCGCTGGACCAGGTCGACGTTCCGTTCCTGCGCGGTCTGATGCCCCTGTGACTCCGCTCCGATGATCACCCCCGCGATCATTGGTGATCCTCTCGATGACGGAATTCGCCGTACGCGTTCACCGAGCGTGCACCGCCGATAGGAAGGTAATTCGGCGGCTGTACGCGCGGCGCCATTCCGATCTCTCGGTAACGGTTGCATTGCGGACGGACGCAGGCCATTGACGGTGTGACCTTCCCCACGCGGGGCGGGGTCGACAGAAGGTTCAGCCCGTGTGTAGACGCCGCGTTCCGGGCTTTTGGACACACCCTTGTGTCCTGATTCATTGACGGCTGCACGGATCGTTCCGCTCGTGATTGTTCAATGCGTTCGCATACGGTTTCGCTCCGTGATGGCCTTTCAACTCCGGTCGCGGCGAACCCTCGTGCCGGTCCGGACTAATCTCTTCGCGGAACATCACCCCTATCCCCGTGATCCGCCGCGACAACCTTGCATGCCGGGTACACGGACCGACAGCTCTGGAGAAACTCGAGCATGAACCGCAAGACTTTGGTGCTGCCGGCCGTGGTCGGTCTGCTCGCGCCCGTACTCGCCGCCTGCGGCGGGGCCGACAGCGGGAGCAGCGGCGGCGATGCCATCGTCGTCGGCACCACCGACCGGTTCACCGCCACGAAGGCCGCTCCGGCGCCGCTCGACCCCGCCTACGCCTACGACGTCGGCACCTGGAACATCCTTCGCCAGACCGTGCAGACCCTGATGATCGTGCCCAAGGGCGACGGCGACCCCGTCCCCGAGGCGGCGCAGTCCTGCGGATTCACCGACAGCGGCAACGAGCGCTACGCCTGCAAGCTGCGAGACGGCCTGAAGTTCTCCAACGGCGACCCCATCACCGCCGCGGACGTCAAGTTCTCCATCGACCGCGCCCGCGCCATCAAGGCCGACTCCGGCGTCTTCGCCCTGCTGTCCACCATCGACACCGTCGAGACGCAGGGTGACAACGAAGTCATCTTCCACCTCAAGACCGCCGACGCCACCTTCCCGTCCAAGCTGTCGACCCCCGTCGCGGGCATCGTCAACCCCGACGACTACGCCAAGGACAAGCTCCGCGACGGCTTCGAGGTCGACGGCTCCGGCCCGTACACCCTCAAGGCGGAAACCGACGGCGACACCGTCACCAAGGCCGTGTTCACCAAGAACCCCCATTACAAGGGGACGTTGAAGGTGAACAACGACGAGGTCGACATGGTGTCCTTCGACGACGCCGACGCCATGGGCACCGCCCTCGAAAAGGGCGACATCGACCTGATGACGCGCACCATGTCCCCGGAGCAGATCAAGAAGCTCTCCGACGCCGCCGCCGACAGCGACATCGACCTCGTCGAGCTGGCCGGCCTCGAGATCCGCTACCTGGCCTTCAACACCGACGCTCCCACCGTGAAGACCAAGGCCGTGCGCCAGGCGATGGCCCAGGTCATCAACCGCAACGAGCTGGTCTCCCGGGTCTACGGCTCCCAGGCCGAAGCCCTCTACTCGCTCGTCCCGGCCTCCGTCACCGGCCACTCCAACGCCTTCTTCAACAAGTACAGCGACCCCAGCGTCAGCAAGGCCAAGGCCCTGCTCGCCGCGGCGAACATCACCACCCCGGTGAAGCTCACGCTGAACTACACGACCGACCACTACGGTCCCGCCACCAAGCAGGAGTTCGAGCTGCTGAAGAAGCAGCTCGACGCCAGCGGCCTGTTCGACGTCACCATCAAGGGCACCGCCTGGGACAACTTCATCCCCGCCGAGCGCAAGGGCGAGTACGCCGTCTACGGCATGGGCTGGTTCCCCGACTTCCCCGACGCCGACAACTTCCTCGCGCCGTTCCTCGACAAGGACAACACCCTCAAGTCGCCGTACACCAACAGCACCATCATCAACAAGCTGATCCCGCAGTCCCGTCGTGAGGCCGACCGCGTCAGCGCCGGCAAGAGCCTCACCGAGATCCAGGACATCGTCGCCGACGACGTCCCGATCCTCCCGCTGTGGCAGGGCAAGCAGTACGTCGCCGCCAACACCGACATCACCGGCACCGCGTACGCGCTCAACTCCTCCGCCACGCTCCAGCTGTGGGAACTCGGCCGTGGGGTACGCAACTGAAGGACCCCTTCCGGTCGGGTGATACCTTCTTCGCGGCTGGGGCCCGGGACGGCGCCCCGGTGTGACGGGACCCGACGACAAAGGTATTGCGTGAATATCCGTAACCAGTGGCCGGTCCTGCCCATCGTGGCGGGACTGGCCTCCGGCATGTTGACCGGCTGCGGCGCCCAGACCGGGGGCTCGGACGGCGACGGCTCCACCGTGGTGCTCGGGATGTCCGACGACGTCCTCGCCACGGACCCGGCCTCCGGCTACGACCCCGGATCCTGGATGCTGTTCAACAACGTCTTCCAGTCGTTGCTGAGCTTCCCCAAGGGCGGCACCGAACCCGAGCCCGACGCGGCAAAGGAATGCTCCTTCACCGACCAGCAGACCAAGGTCTACCGCTGCACCCTCAAGGACGGCCTGAAGTTCTCCAACGGTGACGACCTCACCTCCAAGGACGTCAAGTTCTCCTTCGACCGCATGCTGAAGATCAACGACGACAACGGCCCGGCCGTCATGTTCCCCATGCTCGCCAAGGTCGCGACCCCCGACGCCAAAACCGTCGTCTTCACCCTGAAGGTCCCCGACGCCACCTTCCCCAGCAAGCTCGCCTCCGGCGCCGGCTCCATCGTGGACCACCGCACCTACGACGCCGACGGCCTCCGCAAGGACGGCGGCGCCGTCGGCTCCGGCCCCTACACCCTCGACTCCTTCGACAAGGACCAGGCCGTCTTCTCGGTCAACGAGCACTACCGCGGCACCGCCGGCGACCCCCAGAACAAGGGCGTCACCCTCAAGTTCTTCGGCGGCGACCAGAAGGCCCTCAAGAAGGCCCTCCTCGACGGCGACATCGACATCGCCTACCGAGGCCTCACCGCCGCCGACATCGCCGACATCGACGCCGGCACCGGCAGCAAGGGCGCCGAGGTCGTCGAAGGCAGCAGCGCCGAGGTCCAGCACCTCGTCTTCAACACCGCCGACCCCGTCACCGGGAAACTCGGCGTCCGACGGGCCATCGCCTACCTCATCGACCGCGAAGCCCTCATCCGCGACGTCTACGAAGGCACCGCCGACCCGCTGTACTCGATCATCCCGGCCGGGATAGCGGGCCACAACACCGCCTTCTTCGACCGCTACGGCGCCCACCCCTCCCAGGCCAAGGCCGCCGCCGCACTCCAGGAGGAGGGCATCACCGGCAAGGTGAAACTCACCCTCTGGTCCACCCCGTCGCGCTACGGCCCCGCCACCGACCAGGAACTCAGGACCGTCGCCGCCCAGCTCAACGCCAGCGGCCTGTTCGACGCCGACGTCAAGTCCGTCCCCTTCGACCAGTACGAGAAGGACATCGCGGACGGCAAGTACGGCGTCTACGTCAAGGGCTGGGTCCCCGACTTCCCCGACGCCGACAACTTCACCGCGCCCTTCTTCGGTGACGGCAACGTCCTCGCCAACAACTACACCAACGAGACCATCACCGGCACGCTCATCCCGCGCACCGCCGCCCAGAGCGACCGCACCGCCACCGACGACGACTACTCCACCCTCCAGGACATCGTCGCCGAGGAACTCCCCGTCCTCCCGATCTGGCAGGCCAAGCAGTACGCCGTCGTCGGCGAGCACGTCTACGGCCTCGAGAACTGCCTCGACGCCTCCACGGTGTTCCGCTTCTGGGAACTCAGCAAGGGCTGACCCCCGGCAGGCCACGACGAAGGGCGCCCCCGCTCGGCAGGGGCGCCCTTCGTGTCGTACCCCTACGGCCTACTGCTGCGCCCCCGGCCGCACCAGACCACTCTCGTACGCGTACACCGCGGCCTGCACCCGGTCGCGCAGCCCCAGCTTCGTCAGCACATGCCCCACGTGCGTCTTCACCGTCGTCTCGCTGACGAACAGGTCCGCCGCGATCTCCGCGTTCGACAACCCCCGCGCCACCAGCTTCAGCACCTCCACCTCACGGTCCGTCAGGGTGTGCAGCGCGTCCGGCACCGGCTCGTCGCCCGACGGCAGATGCGTGGCGTACTTGTCCAGCAGCCGACGCGTGATGCTCGGCGCCAGCATCGCCTCGCCCGCCGCCACCACCCGGATCGCCTGCACCAGTTCATGGGCCGGCGCGTCCTTCAGCAGGAACCCACTGGCCCCCGCCCGCAACGCCTCCACCACGTACTCGTCGAGGTCGAACGTCGTCAGCACCAGCACCTTCGCCGGGCCGTCCCGCCCCGGCCCGGTGATCTGCCGGGTCGCCTCCACCCCGTCCATCCGCGGCATCCGGATGTCCATGAGCACCACATCGGGCTGCAGCGCCCGCACCTGGTCCAGGGCCTGAAGACCGTCTCCGGCCTCACCGACGACCGCGAGGTCCTGCTCCGCCTCCAGGATCATCCGGAAGCCGGTACGCAGCAGCGGCTGGTCGTCGACGAGTAGGACGCGGATGGCCACGTGAGTCTCCTTCGCTAGTCCGGCCCCATTCTGCCCTGCTCGACGTCCCCGGAAGCCGCCGCCCTCACCGGCAGCGGATACGGCGGGGGAGTACCGCCGAACTCCGGACAGTGCGCCTGGTGATCGCACCACCCGCACAGCTTCGTCGGCCGCGGCCGCCACTCACCCGTCTCCGTCGCCAGCCGGATCGCCTCCCACAGCGCCAGCAGCCGGCGCTCCACCCGCTCCAGATCGGCGAGGTCCGGGTCGTACGTCAGCACGTCCCCACTGCCCAGGTACACCAGCTGCAACCGCCGCGGCAGCACGTTCTTCAGCCGCCACACCACCAGCGCGTAGAACTTCATCTGGAACAACGCCCCGTCCGCGTACTCCGCGCGCGGCGCCTTGCCCGTCTTGTAGTCCACGATCCGCACCTCACCGGTGGGCGCCACGTCGACCCGGTCGATGATCCCGCGCAGTCTGAGCCCCGACTCCAGCTCCGCCTCCACGAACAGCTCCCGCTCCGCGGGCTCCAGACGCGTCGGATCCTCCAGCGTGAACCAGCGCTCCACCAGCGCCTCCGCCTCCGCCAGCCAGCCCGCCATCCGCACCCCGTCCGGATCGTCGGCGAACAGCTCCACCACCTCCGGCCGCGTCCGGCGCAACCGGTCCCACTGCCCCGGGATCAACGCCTTCGCCCGAGGCGCCGTGCGCTCCGCCGCCGGCGCGTCGAACAGCCGCTCCAGCACCGCGTGCACCAGCGTCCCCTTGGTGGCCGCCGCACTCGGCTTCTCCGGCAGCCGGTCGATCACCCGGAAGCGGTACAGCAACGGACACTGCATGAAGTCCCCGGCCCGCGAGGGCGACAGGGAGGCGGGCGCCACGGCGACCGGCTCGGCGGGCGCGGGCACGAGAGGCGACGCCCCCGCGTCCGAGGACCCGACCCCGTCAACGGCTCCAGTCCCGACACCCGCCGCGCTCGCCCGGGCCCCGGCACCTCCCTCGGACGCACCGGACTGCGCATCCCCCTCAGGCGCGCCGGACCCGCCCCGCCCGGACCCGTCCCGCTCCGCAGTGGCCATCCCCGCCTCCCCCTCCGGGCCGGTCCCGGCCCCCGCTTCCGTCCGGGCGGACTCCTCCGCGTCCCCGCCCTCGGCGCCCGCGCCGCCGGCGCCCTCGCTGCTGCTGTCCATGCCTCAGACCATACGGCCCACCACTGACAGTGACCCAGCCCCGGCCCGCTCACCCGGCGACGAGCGGGGAAACACGGGGGGTGCCGGGGCGGAACGCGTCACCACGGCCGCATACCATCGGTCACAGACCTTCCGCCCGGGACGAGCGGGAGACGCTTCGAACGAGGGGACATCGTGGTGGAAAGCGGCGGGAGCGGGCGGCCGCGGCCGGACAGCGAAGAGTCGGCCGAGCACCCCGTCACACCAGCCCCCCAGCCCACCGCCCCGGCGCAACCCGAGGGCCCGCCCCCCGCCCCGCCCGCCACGGAACCCGCGCCGACGCCGACCGAGGGCCGACAGAGCGGACGCGAGTCCTCCGACGAGCGCGACGCGTCCGCCGGCACGGAGCAGGCGCCCGGCACCGGCACCCCGACCGACGACACCCCACCCGCAGATCCCCCCACCGAGCAGCCCGCCGAGCCGCAGCCCGAGAAGCCGCAGCCCGAGAAGCCCCAGCCCGCACCCGAACCCGCCCCCCACACCGACCGGAGCCGGGCGCACGCGCACGCCCAGGACGGCGGCACCGCCCCAGGACCCGCCCCCACCGGCATCAAGGGCCCCCCGCCCCAGCGCCCCCCGGAGCAGCCCCGCGGCGGACTGCTCATGGGACGGCCCTTCGGCGTGCCCGTCTACGTGGCACCCAGCTGGTTCCTCGTCGCCGCCCTCATCACCTGGGTCTTCGGCGGCCAGCTCGACCGCGTCCTGCCCGAACTGGGCGCCGCCCGCTACCTGGTCTCCCTCTTCTTCGCGGTCGCCTTCTACGCCTCCGTCCTCATCCACGAACTCGCCCACACCCTGGCCGCCCTCCGCTTCAAGCTCCCCGTCCGCCGCATCCAGCTCCAGTTCTTCGGCGGCGTCTCCGAGATCGAGAAGGAAGCCGAGACCCCCGGCCGCGAATTCTGGCTCGCCTTCGTCGGCCCCCTGCTGTCCCTCGTCCTCGCCGGCGTCTTCTACGCCGCCCTTCAGCCCGTCGAACCCGGCACCGTCCCCGGCGTCCTCCTGGCCGGCCTGATGATCTCCAACCTCATCGTGGCGATCTTCAACCTCCTGCCCGGCCTCCCCCTCGACGGCGGCCGCATGCTCCGCGCCGTCGTCTGGAAGATCACCGGCAAGCCCATGAGCGGCACCATCGCCGCCGCCTGGGTCGGCCGCGCCCTCGCCGTCTCCGTCCTCATCGGCCTCCCGCTGCTCACCCAGTCCGGCGCCCTCGGCTCCCGCGCCGAGGACAGCGTCGGCATGGACACCGTCACCGACGCCCTGCTCGCCGCCATCCTCGCCGCGATCATCTGGACCGGCGCCGGCAACAGCCTGCGCATGGCCCGCCTGCGCGAACACCTCCCCGAACTCCGGGCCCGCACCCTCACCCGCCGCGCCGTCCCCGTCGAGACCGACACCCCCCTCTCCGAGGCCCTCCGCCGCGCCAACGCCGCCGGCGCCCGCGCCCTCGTCGTCGTCGACGCCCACGGCGAACCCCTCTCCCTCGTCCGCGAGGCCGCCATCGTCGGCGTCCCCGAACACCGCCGCCCCTGGGTCGCCGTCAGCGGCCTCGCCCAGGACCTCACCGACGGCATGCGCGTCTCCGCCGAACTCGCGGGGGAGGACCTCCTCGACGTCCTGCGCGCCACCCCTGCCACCGAATACCTCGTCGTCGAGGAGACCGGCGAGATCTACGGCGTCCTGTCCGCCGCCGACGTCGAACGCGCCTTCGTCAAAGCCATGGCCCGCCCCTCCTAGGGGCTGTCCGGCGGATCATGCCGCAGACGCGGGGTCTGGCACGCCCACCTGCGGCGTTGTCGTCGGTTGCCGACTCCCCCACGCTCGGCTTCGCTCGCGCGGGCGGGACCCCCATCGCGTCGACGCCCTCCTCCGCCTTGCAGTTGGACGCACCAGACCCCGCTCACCTGGGCCGATGAGTCACCGCTGCTTTCCTGCGACTTGATCCGCCGGACAGCCCCTAGCATCCGCGCCGCCCGCACCCACCCGTGGTCGGCGGCCCCGCCAAACGCCGGTAGGCTGTTCACATGTCCGAACCGACCGGTGCCGCCCGCAGGCGCGGGCCCTTCAAGGTCGGGGACCAGGTTCAGCTGACCGACCCCAAGGGCCGCCACTACACGTTCACGCTCGAGGACGGGAAGAACTTCCACACCCACAAGGGTTCCTTCCCCCATGACGAGCTGATCGGCGCTCCCGAGGGCAGCGTTGTCCGCACCACCGGTAACGTCGCCTACCTCGCGCTGCGCCCCCTGCTCCCCGACTACGTCCTGTCCATGCCCCGCGGGGCAGCCGTCGTCTACCCGAAGGACGCGGGGCAGATCCTCGCCTTCGCCGACATCTTCCCCGGCGCCCGCGTCGTCGAAGCCGGCGTCGGCTCCGGCTCCCTCAGCAGCTTCCTGCTGCGCGCCATCGGCGACCAGGGCATGCTGCACTCCTACGAGCGCCGCGAGGACTTCGCCGACATCGCCCGGCAGAACGTCGAGCGCTACTTCGGCGGCCCGCACCCCGCCTGGCAGCTCACCGTCGGCGACCTCCAGGACAACCTGAGCGACACCGAGGTCGACCGCGTCATCCTCGACATGCTCGCCCCCTGGGAGTGCCTGGAAGCCGTCTCCAAGGCCCTCGTCCCCGGCGGCATCCTCTGCTGCTACGTCGCCACCACCACCCAGCTCGCCCGGACCGTCGAGTCCATCCGCGAGATCGGCTGCTTCAACGAGCCGACCGCCTGGGAGACGATGATCCGCAACTGGCACATCGAGGGCCTCGCCGTCCGCCCCGACCACCGCATGATCGGCCACACCGGCTTCCTGCTCACCGCCCGTCGGCTCGCCGACGGCGTCGAGCCGCCCATGCGTCGCCGCCGCCCCGCCAAGGGCGCCTACGGCGAGGACTACGCCGGCCCCAACGCCGACGGAGGCAACGGCCGCTGACCCGGCCCACGCCACACGGACAACGACAGGGCGCCGTGGCCGAGTTCCCCGAACCCCCGGGGAACTCGGCCACGGCGCCCTCACCTTGGCCCCGCCCGACCCCGCCGTTCCGCCGCCCTGTGACGTGTGGCACGATGCTCGCCACCCCCCACCCCCACCGGCACAGCCACCCCAGGAGACGCTCCTAGTGCAGCAATCCGCCGTCCCGGAACTGGCACACACCCACACCCGGCCCATCCACTGGGTCGCCACCGCCACCGCGGTGGCCGGCGTCGTGGCCCTCTCCTCGGCCCTCCAGCCCGGACCCGCGACGGCCGCCCAGGCCTCCCCGCCGCACAGCGCCACCACACCCGCCGCCTCGGCCACCGCCCCCGCCACCACCGGCGTCGAGTTCCCCCTCGACTGCGGTCCCACGGTCAAACCGCTCGTCATGCGCAAGGCCAGCGGAGACCTCGACGGCGACGGCAGGCCCGAGACCGTGGCCGCCGTCCACTGCGACGCCCCCATGGGCACCCCGCCCGACGGCGTCTACGTCCTCACCCAGGCCGCCGGCAGCACCCACGCGCGCGTGGTCGCCACCCTCGTCGACCCGAAGGACCGCACCAACGTCACCACGCTCACCGTCACCGACGGTGCCGTCCTCGCCACGCTCCTTGGCTACTCCTCGCCGGACGTGCCCAGTTGCTGCCCCGATCTCAAGGACAGCGTCAAGTGGCAGTGGAAGGACGACAGATTCATCCGCTCGACACCCGCCGGCGCCCACAGCGTCTGAATCAGGCCATCACCGGCTGTGAGAAATCAGACAGCCCTCACGGCCCGTACCTGAACGCTCACTCCGCGTCCGGGCCGTACACCTCGACCCTGTCCGAAACGCGACGCACATGGATGCACTCGCCGGGACACTCCCGCACCGAGTCCACCACGTCCGTCAACAGCGGCAACGGCACCGGCACCGTCGCCCCCTTGGCCTGCAGAAGCTCGTCCTGCGCACTCTTCACATACGCCAGCCCGTCGATGTCCAGCTCGAACACCTCCGGCGCGTACTGCGCACAGATGCCGTCACCGGTACAGAGATCCTGGTCGATCCAGACCTCCAGCGTCTCCCCACCGACACCGGCCTCCTGCTGCACGCTCATCTCTCCTGCCGTTTAGCGCCGAGCCGCAAGGGAACGATGCAGGCTCTGACGGGTGTTGAACACGTCGACCCTACCCCCGCCCGCTTCCCAATCATGTTCGGTGGGTATTCCCCTGGCGTGAGGGGAAGCGCAAGGGTGAAGATCGGACACACCCCGACAGTCTTTGTGATCTAGGGGTTTCAATCGACACCCGCCCAGGTAGGGTCTGGAAGCGTCCAGCTCCCCTTGGAGGAGGTGAGGACCGTGGCAGCCCACGACGACGACATGAACCGCGGCATCCGCCCGGGACGAGGGTCCGACGACCCGTCCGGGCAGATTGCCTACCTCGAGCAGGAGATCGCCGTCCTGCGCCGCAAGCTCGCCGACTCTCCGCGACACACGAGGATTCTCGAAGAGCGGATCGTCGAGCTGCAGACCAACCTGGCCGGCGTGTCCGCCCAGAACGAGAGACTCGCCAACACGCTCCGTGAGGCCCGCGACCAGATCGTGGCCCTCAAGGAGGAAGTCGACCGGCTCGCACAGCCCCCGGCCGGCTTCGGCGTCTTCCTCGCGGCGAACGAGGACGGCACCGCCGACATCTTCACCGGAGGCCGCAAACTCCGCGTGAACGTCAGCCCCAGCGTCGAGCTCGACGAGCTCCGGCGCGGCCAGGAACTGATGCTCAACGAAGCGCTCAACGTGGTCGAGGCCATGGAATTCGAGCGGGTCGGGGACATCGTCACCCTCAAGGAGATCCTCGAGGACGGCGAGCGCGCCCTGGTCATCGGGCACACCGACGAGGAACGGGTGGTCAGGCTCGCCGAGCCGCTGCTGGACGTCACCATCCGCCCCGGCGACGCCCTCCTGCTCGAACCCCGCTCCGGCTACGTCTACGAGATCGTCCCCAAGAGCGAGGTCGAGGAACTCGTCCTCGAAGAGGTCCCCGACATCGGGTACGAGCAGATCGGCGGCCTCGGCGGCCAGATCGAGGCCATCCGCGACGCCGTCGAGCTCCCGTACCTCTACCCCGACCTGTTCAAGGAGCACGAACTGCGCCCGCCCAAGGGGGTGCTCCTGTACGGGCCCCCCGGATGCGGCAAGACGCTCATCGCCAAGGCCGTCGCCAACTCGCTGGCGAAGAAGGTCGCCGAGGTCACCGGCCAGGCCGCCGGCAAGAGCTTCTTCCTCAACATCAAGGGCCCCGAGCTCCTGAACAAGTACGTCGGCGAGACCGAGCGCCAGATCCGCCTCGTCTTCCAGCGAGCCCGTGAGAAGGCCAGCGAGGGCACCCCCGTCATCGTCTTCTTCGACGAGATGGAGTCCCTCTTCCGCACCCGCGGCTCCGGCGTCAGCTCGGACGTGGAGAACACCATCGTCCCCCAGCTCCTCGCCGAGATCGACGGCGTCGAGGGCCTGCAGAACGTGGTCGTCATCGGCGCCTCCAACCGCGAGGACATGATCGACCCCGCCATCCTGCGTCCCGGCCGCCTCGACGTGAAGATCAAGATCGAGCGTCCCGACGCCGAAGCGGCCAAGGACATCTTCGGCAAGTACCTCACCGAGCGCCTCCCCCTGCACGCCGACGACCTCGGCGAGCACGGCGGCGACAAGTCCATGACCGCCCAGAGCATGATCCAGACGGCCGTGGAACACATGTACGCCGAATCCGAGGAAAACCGCTTCCTGGAAGTCACCTACGCCAATGGCGACAAGGAAGTCCTGTACTTCAAGGACTTCAACTCCGGCGCCATGATCGAGAACATCGTGGGCCGCGCCAAGAAGATGGCGATCAAGGACTTCCTGGAAAAGAACCAGAAGGGCCTCCGCGTCTCCCACCTCCTCCAGGCCTGCGTGGACGAGTTCAAGGAGAACGAGGACCTGCCCAACACCACCAACCCCGACGACTGGGCCCGGATCTCCGGAAAGAAGGGCGAACGGATCGTCTACATCCGTACCCTCATCACCGGAAAGCAGGGCGCGGACACCGGACGCTCCATCGACACGGTGGCGAACACCGGACAGTACCTGTAAAAAACAGGGCGGCTGCGGGTGCCCACCACGGGTACCCGCAGCCGACTGTTTTTCAGGCCACGGCTGGAGCAAGGCAATGACGCAAATGATCTCCCCACCGGCACAGAGGCGTTCTAGGCTCTTTCCTACCGCCGGGTTGCGCAGTGCGGAGAGGACGGGCACCGCACCCGCACCGGATGAGCACCACCGGTATCTGAGCGGCGCCCACGACCGAGGGTGCCGCCGGGCAAGGAGGGCCGCATGACCGTACGGCGAGTAATGGGCATCGAGACGGAGTACGGCATCTCCGTCCCCGGCCACCCCAACGCCAATGCCATGCTCACCTCGTCCCAGATCGTCAACGCCTACGCCGCGGCGATGCACCGGGCCCGCCGGGCCCGCTGGGACTTCGAGGAGGAGAATCCGCTGCGGGACGCGCGAGGCTTCGACCTCGCCCGCGAGGCCGCCGACTCCAGCCAGCTCACCGACGAGGACATCGGCCTCGCCAACGTGATCCTCACCAACGGCGCCCGCCTCTACGTCGACCACGCCCACCCCGAATACAGCGCCCCCGAGGTCACCAATCCCCGCGACGCCGTGCTCTGGGACAAGGCCGGCGAACGGATCATGGCCGAAGCCGCCGAACGCGCGGCCCAGCTCCCCGGCGCCCAGCCCATCCACCTCTACAAGAACAACACCGACAACAAGGGCGCCTCCTACGGCACGCACGAGAACTACCTGATGAAGCGGGAAACCGCCTTCTCCGACATCGTGCGCCACCTCACGCCCTTCTTCGTCTCCCGCCAGGTCGTCACCGGCGCCGGCCGCGTGGGCATCGGCCAGGACGGCCACGAACACGGCTTCCAGCTCAGCCAGCGAGCCGACTACTTCGAGGTCGAGGTAGGCCTGGAGACGACGCTGAAGCGCCCCATCATCAACACCCGCGACGAGCCCCACGCCGACGCCGAGAAGTACCGCCGCCTCCACGTGATCATCGGCGACGCGAACCTCTCGGAGATCTCCACCTACCTGAAGCTGGGCACGACAGCCCTGGTCCTCTCCATGATCGAGGACGGCTTCATCGCCGTCGACCTGGCCGTCGACCAGCCCGTACGGACGTTGCACCAGGTCTCCCACGACCCCACGCTGAAGAGGCTGGTCACCCTCCGCAGCGGCCGCACACTCACCGCGGTGCAGCTCCAGATGGAGTACTACGAGCTGTCGCGCAAATACGTGGAGGAGCGGTTCGGGTCGGACGCCGACGACCAGACCAAGGACGTCCTCGCCCGCTGGGAGGACACTCTCACGCGCCTGGAGAACGACCCGATGAGCCTGGCCGGCGAGCTGGACTGGGTCGCCAAGCGGGAACTCATGGAGGGCTACCGCCGCCGTGACGGCCTCGACTGGGACGCGGCGAAGCTGCACCTCCTGGACCTCCAGTACGCGGACGTGAGGGCCGACAAGGGCCTCTACAACCGCCTCGCGGCCCGCGGGCGCATGAAACGGCTCCTCGACGAGCCGCAGGTCGAGCGGGCCAAGGGCAAGCCCCCGGAGGACACCCGCGCGTACTTCCGCGGCCGCTGCCTCGAGCAGTACGCCGACGACGTCGCGGCGGCCTCCTGGGACTCGGTCATCTTCGACCTCCCGGGCCGGGACTCGCTCCAGCGCGTGCCAACCCTGGAACCGCTTCGCGGAACGCGAAATCACGTCAAGGAGCTCCTGGACCGCTGCCGCACGGCAGAAGACCTGGTCAAGGTCCTGTCGGGCGGCTGAGCGAGCCCCAGGAAGCTCATGCGCGGCGGGGTGGAAACCCCGCCGCAAGGGAATCATCGAGGTGGGCCTCGTACGTTGGAACAACTGCGGGGCCGATGTCCGACCCTGCTTGTAGGGTCTGATCATCACCGATCGGCAGGAAGCCGACCTGCCGAACATGTCGGGCGAACTGAGCGGGGTGAGGGTTATGGCGACCAAGGACACCGGCGGCGGCCAGCAGAAGGCGACGCGCTCCACGGAGGAGGTCGAGGAGCAGACCCAGGAGGCGGAAGCCCAGGGCGACCTCAAGGAGCGCCACGAGAAGCTGAGCGACGACGTGGACTCGGTGCTGGACGAAATCGATGATGTGCTCGAAGAAAACGCCGAGGACTTCGTGCGCTCCTTCGTTCAGAAGGGTGGCGAGTGATTTTTCCTTCGATTCGAAGGCGGCGGGGGAACCCGGATTGCTCGACAGCGGAAACGTGAAGCGTTGCTCGCGGTGCAAGCAAGACAAGCCGCGAGCAGCCTTCGCAAGCAACAAAGCGATGCGTGACGGGCTTCAGGTGTACTGCCGGGAGTGCTCGGCGGCGTACTACAGGCAGCGTCAGGACGCCCGTGGGAGGAAGCCGCGGCCGAGGGTGGCCACACCCGAGGGGCACAGGTACTGCCAGCGCTGCGGGGAGATCAAGGCGCACGCTGCATGGGATCGCAACAAAGCTGCCTCCGACGGCCTGTCGACACGCTGCAAAGCATGCCGGGCAATCGAAGGCCGCGAGGGTCATCTGAAGCGCCAGTACGGCCTCACTATTGCTGAGCGTGACGCCATGGTCGCCTCTCAAAGGGGGCTCTGCGTGATCTGCCTGAAAGCTCCCGCCGTACATGTGGATCATTGCCATCAGACGGGTAGGGTCCGTGGCGTACTGTGCTTCAACTGCAATTCGGCCATCGGCAAGTTGGGAGACGATCCCGACGCAGTTCGTCGGGCAGCCGCCTACCTGGAAGGAACTCCGTGGAAGCCAACACTCGTAGCACCGGGCGTCTACCAGCTGCCTTCCTGACGCCTGGGTCCTCGTCCTTCATGGACTTCCTCTCCGATCACCAGCCGGAGATGCTCCCGGGCAACCGGCAGCTGCCGCCGACGCAGGGTGTGATCGAGGCGCCGCACGGGACGACGATCGTGGCCGTGACGTTCCCCGGGGGCGTGGTGCTCGCCGGTGACCGCCGGGCCACCATGGGCAATGTCATCGCCCAGCGGGACATCGAGAAGGTGTTCCCGGCCGACGAGTACTCCGCCGTCGGCATCGCCGGCACCGCCGGCCTGGCCGTGGAGATGGTCAAGCTGTTCCAGCTGGAGCTGGAGCACTTCGAGAAGGTCGAGGGGGCCCAGCTCTCGCTGGAGGGCAAGGCGAACCGGCTGTCGACCATGATCCGCTCCAACCTCGGCATGGCCATGCAGGGCCTCGCCGTCGTACCGCTCTTCGCGGGGTACGACGTGGACCGCGGCAAGGGGCGCATCTTCTCGTACGACGTCACCGGCGGCCGTTCCGAGGAGCACAACTTCGCGTCCACGGGCTCCGGCTCGATCTTCGCGCGCGGCGCGATGAAGAAGCTGTTCCGTGACGACCTGTCCGAGGAGCAGGCCACCACGCTGGTGGTGCAGGCTCTGTACGACGCGGCCGACGACGACTCGGCGACCGGTGGTCCCGATGTCGCGCGCCGGATCTATCCGATCGTCACCGTGATCACGGAGGACGGTTTCCGCAGGCTCTCCGACGACGAGTCCTCGGAGATCGCCCGCTCGATCCTCGAGCGCCGCCTCCAGCAGCCGGACGGCCCGCGTGCCGCCCTGCTGTAGTCGGCGGGCCCGTTCTTATCCCAGGTGATCCAGTGACTTCGACAGAAAGGGACGGATAACCGGTGTCGACGCCGTTCTATGTCTCACCCCAGCAGGCGATGGCGGACCGCGCGGAGTACGCGCGCAAGGGCATCGCCCGTGGCCGCAGCCTGGTCGTGCTGCAGTATGCCGACGGCATCGTGTTCGTCGGCGAGAACCCGTCCCGTGCGCTGCACAAGTTCAGCGAGATCTACGACCGGATCGGCTTCGCGGCCGCCGGCAAGTACAACGAGTACGAGAACCTGCGGATCGGCGGTGTGCGGTACGCCGATCTGCGGGGGTACACCTACGACCGTGACGACGTGACCGCGCGCGGTCTGGCGAACGTGTACGCCCAGACGCTGGGCACGATCTTCTCCTCGGCCGGTGAGAAGCCGTACGAGGTGGAGCTGGTGGTCGCGGAGGTCGGTGAGACCCCGGACGGCGACCAGATCTACCGGCTGCCGCACGACGGGTCGATCGTGGACGAGCACGGCTCGGTCGCGGTGGGCGGCAATGCCGAGCTGATCAGCAACTATCTCGACCAGCGGCATCAGGACGGGATGACGCTGGCGGAGGCGCTGAAGCTGGCCGTGCAGGCCCTGTCCCGTGAGTCGAACGGCACGCAGCGGGAGATTCCGGCGGAGCGGCTGGAGGTGGCGGTGCTGGACCGTACGCGTCCGCAGCAGCGCAAGTTCAAGCGGGTCGTGGGCCGGCAGCTGGCACGGCTGCTGGAGGCGGACGGTGCGGCGACGGAGGCGGAGAGCTCCGAGGAGGAGGACTCCGGGGAGGAGTAGTCCGACCGCGGAGTCGTGTGCTCACCCTCTCTGTGCCCCGGCCGGGTTCGACCGCCGGGGCACAGGGCGTCTCAGGGGGCGCCGGGTGGCGCTGTGGAGCCTCGGGCGACGAGGTGGACGGGGATGTCCCCGGCGTCGGGTGTGCGGCCGTCCAGGACGGCGAGGAGGGCGTGCATGCCGCGTTCGCCGAAGAGCTCGGCGTCGAGGCGGACGGTGGTGAGTTCGGGGTCGAGGGCGGTGGCGAGGGCGAGGTCGTCGAGGCCGGTGACGGAGAGGTCGTCGGGGATGCGCAGGCCGAGGCGGCGGGCGGCCTTGTAGGCGCCGGCGGCGAGTTTGTCGTCGTCGCAGACGACGGCGGTGGGGCGGTGGGGGCCGGGTGTGCCCAGGGCGGCCTCGGTGGCGGTCAGGGCGCCCTCGATGGAGATGGGTGCCGGAGCGGTCCGCAGGGTGGTTCCGGGGGCGTCTGCGAGGCGTACGGCGAGTTCCCGCGCGCGTACGTCGAAGGTCCAGGAGGGTACGTCGGCCGCGAGGTGCAGGAAGTGGCGGTGGCCGAGGCCGAGCAGGTGGTCGGTGATCTGGCGGACGCCGTCGGCGATGTCGAGGTTGACGGTGGCGGCGCCGAGGCTGCCGGTGGGGTCGCTGTCGAGCATGACGAGGGGGAGCTGGTCGCCGCGGATGGCGGTGAGGGCGTCGGCGGCCATGGAGGAGGCGATGACGCCGTCGAGGGCGGCCTGGGCGGAGGCGAAGGGGTCAGGGATGGGGGCGGCCCGCAAGGGCCTTCCTTTGAGGGTGGTGGAGGGCGACGGGCGGGAGGGGCCGACGCCTTCGGGGGAGGGGTAGAGGACGACGCCGAAGCCGTGGTCGGCGGCGACGCGGGCGGCGCCGGTGTAGACGCCGGCGAAGAACTCGGTGGTGAGTGCCGGGACGACGAGGAGCACGGTGCGGGTGCGGCCGAGGCGGAGGTTGCGGGCGGCAAGGTTGGGCCGGTAGCCGAGGTCGCGGGCGGCCTGCCGTACGCGTTCGGCCGTGGTCTCGGCGACGCGGCCGCGCCATTTGTCGCCGAGGACCAGGGAGACGGCGGCCTGGGAGACCCCGGCGGCCTGGGCGACGTCGCGGCTCGTGGGGCGGGTGCTGTGGTGTGCCACCGTCCGCCTGCTCCTTCGTCTGGACTCGTGAACAGCGCACATGGTACGTATGACGAAGGGCGTTATACGTAAAACCTCAGACGGGTGGGTGGACGATGGCCACGGGGTACGGGGAGATCCTCAGGGCGCGGCACGCGGCCCGGCTGCTGGTGGGCACGCTGGTCGGCCGGCTGCCGAACGCCACGTCCGCGATCGCCGTCGTGCTGTTCGTGCGCGCGGAGGGGGGCACGTACAGCCTGGCGGGGGCGCTGGTCTCGGTGTACGGCGTGGCGAGCGCCGTGGGGCAGCCCGTGCTGGGACGGCTGGTGGATCGCTTCGGGCAGCCGCGCGTCCAGCTGCCCGCCGCGCTGGTCTCGGCCCTGGCGATGGCCCTCTTCGCGTTCTGCGGCCCGGATCCGCTGCTGCTCGCCTATGCGGCCATGGTGGTCGGCGGGCTCTTCACCCCGCCGCTGGAGGGCGGGCTGCGGGCCCTGTGGCCGTCGGTGCTGCGCCGTCCCGAGCAGGTGCCGGCGGCGTACGCGATGGACGCGGTGGCGCAGGAGGTGATGTTCACCGTCGGGCCGCTGCTGGTGACGTTGTGCGCCTCGCTGTGGTCGGAGCGGGCGGCGCTGCTGGTGGTGAACGGCGTCGGGGTGCTCGGGGCGCTCTCGGTGGTGGTGTCGCCGCCCTCGCGCGCGTGGCGCTCCGCTCCGCGCGAGGCGCACTGGCTGGGGGCGCTGCGTTCGCCGGCGCTGCTGGTGCTGCTCGGCGCCCTGCTGTTCGTGGGGATCGCGATGGGGTCGATCACGGTGGCCTCGGTGCCGTACGCGGACGCGCACGGGGGTGACGCGGTGTACGGCCGGCTGATGGCGGCGCTGGGGCTGGGGGCGCTGATCGGGGGTCTGGTGTACGGGGCGCGGGAGTGGCCCGGGGTGCCGGAGCGGCGACTGCGGGTGCTGGTGGCGTTCCTGGCGGTGTGTTACGCGCCGTTGATGCTGATGCCGGGCGCGGTGGCCATGGTGGGGCTGGCGACGCTGGCGGGGGTGTTCCTGGCGCCGGTGCTGGCCTGCGCGTTCGTGATCGTGGACCGGCACGCGCCGCGGGGCACGGTGACCGAGGCGTTCTCCTGGCTGGTGACGACGTTCACGGTGGGCGCGTCCGTCGGTACGGGTGTCGCGGGTCCCGTCGTGGAGGCCGGTGGCGCCGTTCGGGGGTTTGCGGTGCCGGTGGTCGCAGGCGGTGTGTCGCTGCTGGTTTTGCTGGTCACGGGGCGGGTATTGGCAGCTCCGGCCGTAAGTGCGGTGGTTGCGTCTTCATCCGAAAATGATCCGAACCGTGCTGCCGAACCCCGTTTCAGTTCAGGGGATCGGGCGTAATGTTCAGTCATGGACCGCCGCATTTTCGGGCTGGAGAACGAGTACGGCGTCACGTGCACGTTCAGGGGACAGCGCCGCCTGTCGCCTGACGAGGTGGCGCGGTACCTCTTCCGCCGTGTCGTGTCATGGGGCCGTAGCAGCAATGTCTTTCTGCGGAACGGCGCCCGCCTGTATCTCGACGTGGGTTCGCATCCGGAATACGCCACACCGGAATGTGACAACGTGACCGAGTTGGTCACCCACGACAAGGCCGGCGAGCGCATTCTCGAAGGACTCCTGGTGGACGCGGAACGACGCCTGCACGAGGAAGGAATCGCGGGCGACGTCTACCTCTTCAAGAACAACACGGACTCGGCGGGCAACTCCTATGGTTGTCACGAGAACTATCTGGTGGCCCGGCACGGGGAGTTCTCCCGGCTCGCGGACATCCTCATTCCGTTCCTGGTGACCCGCCAGCTGCTGTGCGGCGCGGGCAAGGTGCTGCAGACGCCCCGTGGGGCCGTGTACTGCGTCAGCCAGCGGGCGGAGCACATCTGGGAGGGCGTCTCCTCGGCGACGACCCGGTCCCGGCCGATCATCAACACGCGCGACGAGCCGCACGCGGACGCGGAGCGTTACCGTCGGCTGCACGTCATCGTGGGCGACTCGAACATGTCCGAGACGACGATGCTGCTGAAGGTCGGCGCGACGGATCTGGTGCTGCGCATGATCGAGGCGGGCACGGTGATGCGGGATCTGACCCTGGAGAACCCGATCCGGGCGATCCGTGAGGTCAGTCATGACATCACGGGCCGGCGCAAGGTGCGGCTGGCGAGCGGGCGGGAGGCCTCGGCGCTGGAGGTGCAGCGCGAGTACTACGAGAAGGCCGTCGACTTCTGCGAGCGCCGCGGGATCCGGACGGGCACGGTCGAGCAGGTGCTGGAGCTGTGGGGCCGGACGCTCGACGCGATCGAGGCCGAGGACCTGGACCGGATCGGTACCGAGATCGACTGGGTGATGAAGTACAAGCTCATCGAGCGGTACCGGGCCAAGCACAACATGACGATGTCGCATCCGCGGGTGGCGCAGATAGACCTCGCCTACCACGACATCCACCGTCGTCGCGGTCTGTACTACCTGCTGGAGCGCAAGGGGCAGGCGGCGCGGATCTGCAACGACCTGAAGATCTTCGAGGGCAAGTCGGTGCCGCCGCAGACCACTCGGGCGCGGTTGCGCGGTGACTTCATCCGGCGGGCGCAGGAGCAGCGCCGGGACTTCACGGTGGACTGGGTGCATCTCAAGCTCAACGACCAGGCACAGCGGACCGTGTTGTGCAAGGACCCGTTCCGTTCGGTGGACGACAGGGTGGAGAAGCTGATCGCCGGCATGTGAGTGCCGGAACGCAACACGGGCGCCGTACGTTTCCCGTACGGCGCCCTTCTCACGCCGTAGAGTTGCGCGCACGCCCTTTTCAAGATCGACCGATTACGAGGCTTTATCGTGCGCCGACGCTCACTGCTGCTTGCCGCCGTTCCCGCGGGGCTGGTCACGCTCTCCGCCTGTGGGGACGACAAGTCCGACTCGAGCAAGGCGAGTGAGGACGCGTCGCCCTCGGCCCCGGAGACGTCCGCGGCGCCCGCCCCCAAGATCGTGGACGGTCCGCTGCCTGCCATCACGGCGGGGACGAAGTTCGGTGAGAAGCCGACGGTGGCCAAGGGCACGGGTGAGCCGTCGGACCAGCTTGCGGTGAAGACGGTGATCGCTGGCGGCGGTCAGACGGTCGCGGAGAAGGACTTCATCTGGGCCAACTACCTGGGCCAGATCTGGGACACCGGAAAGGTGTTCGACAACTCCTACGACCGCAAGACCCCGCTGTTCATCCAGCTCGCCCCGGGCTCCATCATCGACGGCTGGCGCTATGCCCTGACCGGCAAGAAGGTGGGCAGCCGGGTGGAGTTCTCGGTGCCGCCGACCTGGGGTTACGGCAAGGAGGGCCAGTCGCAGGCCGGCATCAAGGGCACCGACACGCTGGTGTTCGTGGTGGACCTGGAGGACACCTTCAACGCCAAGAGTTCCGCCAAGGGCACGGACGTCCCGCAGGACGACGCGAAGCTGCCGAAGGTCGGGACGAACACCGACGGCAAGGCGCCCTCGGTCGACATCCCGAAGACGGACCCCCCGACGAAGCTGGTGGCGACCTATGTGATCGAGGGCGACGGCGAGAAGGTCGCGGCCGACAGCACGGTGGTCGTGCAGTACCAGGGCTTCGTCTGGGACTCGGGCAAGAAGTTCGACTCGTCGTACGACCGCAGCGCTCCCACCTCCTTCTCGCTCCAGCAGGTCGTCAAGGGATGGGCACAGGGCCTGACCGGCAAGAAGGTGGGCAGCCGGGTCCTGATCGTGATTCCGCCGTCGCTGGGCTACGGGGACAACCCGCCGAGTGGCAGCGGCATCGAGAAGGACTCCACGATGGTGTTCGTGGTGGACATCCTGGCGGCGTCCTGACGTCGTCCGGGATGAAAGACTGTCCGTGTTGCCTTTCCGTAGAGAAGCAGTAGACAAGCAGGAGCAGTGACGTGAGCAACGAGAAGCCCGAGATCGACTTCCCCGAAGGCGAGCCGCCGGCGGACCTCGAGATCAAGGACATCTGGGAGGGCGACGGCGAGGTTGCGCAGGCCGGTCGGACCGTCACCGTCCACTACGTGGGTGTCTCCTTCAGCACGGGCGAGGAGTTCGACGCCAGCTGGAACCGTGGCGCGCCGTTCAGCTTCCCGCTGGGTGGCGGCCGTGTCATCCAGGGCTGGGACCAGGGTGTGCAGGGCATGAAGGTCGGCGGCCGCCGCCGGCTGACCATCCCGCCGCACCTGGCCTACGGCGACCGCAGCCCCACGCCGGCGATCAAGCCCGGTGAGACGCTGATCTTCGTCGTGGACCTGCTCGCCGTCTGACCGCCGTCCGACCGGTCGTGACCAGCCGGGGCCCATGCCTGCGCGGGCATGGGTCCTCGGCTTTTGCCGGGGGACCGCGGGGCGGTACGGTCGACGATCGTACGTATCGAAGGGGAGGCGAAGGGCGTCGATGGCCATTGCCAAGGCTGAGCGGCTGATGAACCTCGCGCTGTGTCTGCTGGGCACGCGCAGGCCGTTGAGCAAGCGTGAGCTGCGTGACTCCATCGAGGCCTATGTCGAGGCGTCCCGCTCGGGCGGGGGTGCCTCGCGGGCGGAGGCCGGGGCCGCCAGTGACGACTCCTTCAACCGGATGTTCGAGCGGGACAAGGACGATCTGCGCGAGCTGGGCCTGGTCATCGAGACCGTGGAGAGCCTGGACGGCGAGATCGGCTATCTGGCGCGCCGGGACAGCAACCGGCTGCCGCCGATCACCCTGGACGCCGAGGAGGCCGCCGCTCTCGGTCTGGCCGCGAAGGTGTGGCAGCAGGCCCGGCTCGCGGGCGCGGCGAGCGGCGCGCTGCAGAAGCTGCGCGCGGCCGGATTGCCCGAGGACGTCGATCCGTACGAGGCGCACGGCGCGCTGGAGCCGAGGATCCCCGTGCACGAGGCGGCCTTCGAGCCGCTGATGCTGGCCTGCCGGGACCGCCGGCCGGTGGTGTTCGACTACCGCAAGGCCACCGCCGCCCGTCCCGAGCCCCGCCATGTGGAGCCGTGGGCCCTGGAGTGCTGGCGCGGGCACTGGTATCTCGCGGGCTTCGACCGGGAGCGCGGTGCCGAGCGGGTGTTCCGGCTGTCGCGGATCACCGGCCGGGTCCGCTCGCGCGGGGCGGGTTTCACCGTGCCCGTCCCCGATGTCGTGACGGTCCGGGAGACCGTGGCGAGCTGGGCGGGGGAGACCGCGGACCGCAGCGCGCTGATCCGGCTGCGCACCGGCGCCGGGTACCCCTTGCGGGCGAAGGCCACGGCCGTCCGGGAACTCGGTGACGGCTGGGACGAGTTGGAGATTCCGTACGGGCACGGGCTGGACGCCTGGCTGGTGGAGTTCGGGCCGGACGTGGTCGTGCTGGAGCCCGCGGAGCTGCGGGCGGACGTCGTGGACCGGCTGCGGGCCGTGGCCAAGGGCTGAGGGGGAGCGGAGCAAGACGTGGCAGGCAAACCGGTCAGGCCGGCGAACGCGATCGACCAGACCCGTCGGATGCTCTCCCTGGTGACCTATCTCAGGGAGCGCCCGGGGGCGCGGATCGAGGACGTGGCGCGCGCCTTCGGCATCACGGAGGACGAGCTGGTCTCGGACCTCGATGTGCTGCCCATGTGCGGCACCAGCTTCCGCGGTGGCGATCTGCTCGACATCGACACCGACGGTGAGCGCATCTGGTGGCACAATCCGGCGGCGCTGGGCGCGGACGCCGCGGAGCCGCTGCGGCTGGCGGCCGACGAGGCGACCGCGCTGCTGGTGGCGGCGCGCGCGGTGGCGACGCTGCCCGGTCTGCGGGAGGGCGACCGGCAGGCCCTGCTGCGGGCGACGGCGAAGGTCGAGGCGGCGGCCGGTGAGGCGGCGGGCGCGAGTGCGCGGCTGTCGGTGACGTTCGAGTCCGAGGGCGGGGTCTTCGCGGACGTCGACCGGGCGATCTCCGAGCGCCGCCGGCTGTGGATCCGCTACTACTCTCCGGCACGCGACGAGCTCAGCGAGCGCGAGATCGACCCCATCCGTCTGGTCAGCGTCGGGCACACGTACGTGGAGGCGTGGTGCCGCCGCTCCGAGGCGCGGCGCACGTTCCGGCTGGACCGGGTCGCCGAGATCAGGATCCTGGACGAGCCGTCGGCGCCGCCGGAGATCGAGCTGCGTGATCTGTCGGAGGCGCTGGTGCAGCCCGCCGCCGAGGATCCGGAGGTCGTGGTCGAGGTGGGTCCGGGCGGTCGCTGGGTCGCCGAGTACTACCCGCACGACAGCGCCGATGAGCTTCCCGACGGTGGGCTGCGTATCACTCTGCGCACGCCCGACCCGGCCTCGCTCAGGCGGCTGGCCCTGCGGCTCGGTCGCGACGGCCGGATCGTCTCGCCGCCGGACCTGGCGGGCAGCGCCCGCCGGGCCGCCCGCGAGGCGCTGGCCGCGTACGACGGCATCGAGGCGTCGGCGGCGGCCGAGGTCCCGGCGGCGCCCGAGGTGCCGTCGGCCCGCGGTGACGAGCGGCGCGGCGGTCCGGTCGACGGCCGGTCCGGCGGCCCGGCCGAGGTGCCGGACGGCGTGCGGTACGACGGGCCGGCCGAGGGGCGGTCCGAGGCGCGGTCGAAGGGGTAGGAGGAGCGGTGAGCGAGTCGGTGGCGTCCGGTGCGCGGGGCATCTCGGTGGCTTCGGCGTTCGCGGGCATGCGCAGTGTGGGGCCGGTGACGTTCCGGGCGGGCTGCCCGGACTGCCGTGGGTATTTCGAGCTGGCGGCGGGCGCTCTGCGGCTGGCCATCGGCGCCACCAGCCGCACCACGTTCTACTCGTTCACCTGCCCCGACTGCGGGGTGGCGGTGCGCAAGCCGGCCGGTGAGCGGATCGTGGAGCTGCTGCTGGGCGGCGGGGTGCGCACCCTGCGGCTCCAGGCGCCGTAGCAGGGTCTAGGCTCGCCTCATGTTCTGGCCGATGTTCGCGGTAGCCGTGGGTTTCGTGGGTCTCGCCGTCCTCGCGGCCTTCGCCGTACGGGTCTTCGTGGAGGCGCGGCGGCTGGGCCGGCAGGTCACGGAGTCCGCCCGGCGGATCAGCCGGGCCGCCGAGGAGCTGGAGCGGGCGTCGGTGAGCGTGGCCGGTGCCGTGGACGCGCTGTGAGGGGCGCCGTGCCGGCCCCGGTGCAGGGCTGTGGTGGTTCTGTGAGTCCGCCACCGAATGCGTTTTGGGCCACTTCGCCCTCCCGCCGTGGCGGCGTGGGCGGGTAGTGTGCAGATCGCGGCCCGGAGAACGAGGCCCGGACCGCGGATCGGGAGTACGCACGGGGATTGCCTCGCGTTCACCCCTGAGCGTTACGATCGCTGCCAGCACGATCGTTCGGACATCTGTCCGACCAGTCGGACAGGACCCCCACCCCAGCCGCCTCGGTGAGAAGGTAAAGACTTATGTTCGGAAGGCTCGGCGCCCCCGAGATCATTCTCATCCTCGTCGTCATCATCCTGCTGTTCGGCGCGAAGAAGCTTCCGGACATGGCCCGCTCGCTCGGCAAGTCCGCGCGCATCCTCAAGAGCGAGGCCAAGGCGATGAAGGAAGAGGGCAACAGCACCGCCACTCCGGCGGGCCCGCCGAACCCCGGCGAGCAGCCGCCCGCGCAGCGCACCATCCAGGCCGCCCCCGGCGATGTGACCAGCTCCCGCCCGGTCACCGAGCCGACGGACACGACCCAGCGCTGACGCAGGGCCGGTGACCTCCGGCCCGCTGTACGAGATGAGGATGTGGGTTGCTCAAGTCTGCCCGCAAGCAGGAGAAGGACCCCGAGGGGCGGATGCCCCTCGCGGATCACCTTCGTGAGCTGCGCAACCGGCTCGGGAAGTCGGTCCTGGCCATTGTGGTCGGGGCGACTGTCGCCGCTGTCTACTACCAGGACATCATCAATCTCCTCACCCACCCCATCCAGGAGGCGGTGGGCTGCTCCAGGCCGTTCTCGGAGCTGGCGAAGGAGAGCGACGGGGCCTGCGGCAACATCACGATGTCGGGCCTCATGGGTCCCTTCACGCTGATGATCAAGGTGTCCCTGACGGCCGGTGTGGTGGTCGCCAGCCCGGTGTGGCTCTACCAGCTCTGGGCGTTCATCGCGCCCGGCCTGCACAAGCACGAGCGGAAGTACGCCTACGCCTTCGTCGGCAGCGGCGTCCCCCTGTTCCTCGCCGGCGCGTGGTTCTCGTACCACGTGCTGCCCGCGGCCGCGACCGTGCTGCTCGGCTTCACTCCGGACGGAGCGGTGAACCTGCTGCCGCTGGACGACCTGCTCGACCTAGTGACCCGCATGGTGATCGTCTTCGGTCTCTCCTTCGAGCTGCCCCTGCTGCTGGTGATGCTCAACCTGACCGGGCTCATCGGCGGCCGACGGATGCTCGGCTGGTGGCGGGGCATGATCCTCGGTGTCACCATCTTCGCGGCCTTCGCCACCCCGACCGTCGACCCGGTGTCGATGCTCTCGCTTGCCGCGCCGATCATCGTGCTGTACTTCCTCGCCACGGGCTTCGCCCTGCTGAACGACAGGCGCAAGCGTCGGCTGGAGGCCGAGGGCCCCGCCGACGACGAGGCCTCCGAGCTGGATCTCACCCCCGAGGCGATCGGCGAGGTCGAGTCCGTGTCCCCGGGCCGTGCCCTGCCCGAGCAGGCGGGCCCGGAGCGCGTCAACGGATACGACGACGTCACCTGATCCCCGGATGCCTGAGCGGCCGGCGCGCACACCCTGTGCGGCCGGCCGCTTCGGCGTCCTGGCGCGCACCGTGGCCGGGGCGGTACGCACCGTAGGCCCCTGAACTGCGTGATCACAGGTTTCGCCGGCACCGATCGGGATATTGATCGTCCTGTTGTCACAGGCTCCCGGTACGCTCGAAAGCACGATGACAGACGACCTCTCCCCGGCCGAGCGGTACGCGGCGGCGCGCAGTCGTGCCGCCGAGCAGGCCACCGCGCTCGCGTCCTTCCGCGAGATGTACGACTTCGGTCTCGACCCCTTCCAGATCGAGGCATGTCAGGCACTCGAGGCGGGCAAGGGCGTCCTGGTGGCCGCCCCCACCGGCTCCGGCAAGACGATCGTGGGCGAGTTCGCCGTCCACCTCGCCCTGCAACAGGGCAAGAAGTGCTTCTACACGACCCCCATCAAGGCCCTGTCGAACCAGAAGTACTCCGATCTGTGCCGCCGTTACGGCGCCGAGAAGGTCGGCCTGCTCACCGGTGACAACAGCGTCAACTCCGACGCCCCGGTGGTCGTGATGACCACCGAGGTCCTGCGGAACATGCTGTACGCCGGCTCGCAGACCCTCCTCGGCCTCGGGTACGTGGTGATGGACGAGGTGCATTACCTCTCCGACCGCTTCCGGGGCGCGGTCTGGGAGGAGGTGATCATCCACCTCCCCGAGTCGGTCACCCTGGTCTCCCTCTCCGCGACCGTGTCCAACGCCGAGGAGTTCGGCGACTGGCTGGACACCGTCCGCGGCGACACCGAGGTGATCGTCTCCGAGCACCGGCCCGTGCCGCTGTTCCAGCACGTGCTGGCCGGACGCCGGATGTACGACCTGTTCGAGGAGGGCGAGGGCCACCGCAGGGCGGTCAACCCCGATCTCACCCGGCTGGCCAGGATGGAGGCCAGCCGGCCCTCCTACCAGGACCGCAGACGCGGCAGAGCCATGCGCGAGGCCGACCGGGAGCGGGAGCGGCGCCAGCGGTCCCGGGTGTGGACCCCGGGGCGGCCCGAGGTCATCGAGCGCCTCGACGCCGAGGGCCTGCTGCCCGCGATCACCTTCATCTTCAGCCGTGCCGCCTGCGAGGCAGCCGTCCAGCAGTGCCTGTACGCCGGGCTGCGGCTCAACGACGAGGACGCCCGGGCCGAAGTGCGCACCCTGGTCGAGGAGCGCACGGCCGCGATCCCGCGGGAGGACCTGCACGTCCTCGGCTACTACGAGTGGCTGGAGGGCCTCGAACGCGGGATCGCCGCCCACCACGCGGGCATGCTGCCGACGTTCAAGGAGGTCGTCGAGGAACTGTTCGTCCGCGGGCTGGTCAAGGCCGTGTTCGCGACGGAGACCCTCGCGCTCGGCATCAACATGCCCGCCCGGTCGGTGGTCCTGGAGAAGCTCGTCAAGTGGAACGGCGAGCAGCACGCCGACATCACCCCCGGTGAGTACACCCAGTTGACGGGGCGTGCGGGGCGCCGCGGCATCGACGTCGAGGGTCATGCCGTGGTGCTGTGGCAGCGCGCCATGAACCCCGACCACCTCGCGGGACTGGCCGGCACCCGCACGTACCCACTGCGCTCCAGCTTCAAGCCGTCGTACAACATGGCGGTCAACCTGGTGGAGCAGTTCGGGCGGCACCGGTCGCGGGAGCTGCTGGAGACCTCCTTCGCCCAGTTCCAGGCGGACCGTTCGGTCGTGGGGATCTCCCGGCAGGTGCAGCGCAACGAGGAGGGACTCGAGGGTTACAAGGCCTCCATGACCTGCCACCTCGGCGACTTCGAGGAGTACGCCCGGCTGCGGCGTGAACTCAAGGACCGGGAGACCGAGTTGGCCCGGCAGGGCGCGGTCGAGCGGCGGGCGGAGGCGGCCGTCGCCCTGGAGAAGCTCAAGCCGGGCGACGTCATCCACGTACCGACGGGCAAGTACGCCGGTCTGGCGCTGGTCCTGGACCCCGGGCTGCCGGCCGGGCGGGCCAACGGACACCGCGGCTTCGACCAGCACGACGGCCCGCGCCCCCTGGTGCTGACGGCCGAACGGCAGGTCAAGCGGCTGGCGTCGATGGACTTCCCGGTGCCGGTCGAGGCGTTGGAGCGGATGCGGATCCCGAAGTCCTTCAACCCGCGTTCCCCGCAGTCCCGTCGGGACCTGGCGTCCGCGCTGCGCACCAAGGCCGGGCACATCCCGCCGGAGCGGGCCCGCAAGAAGCGGTCGCAGGCCGCCGACGACCGCGAGATCGCGCGGCTGCGCGCGGCGATCCGGGCGCACGCCTGCCACGGGTGCGCCGAGCGTGAGGACCACGCCCGGTGGGCCGAGCGCTACCACCGGCTGCTGCGGGACACCTCGCAGCTGGAGCGGCGGATCGAGGGACGCACCAACACCATCGCCCGGACCTTCGACCGGATCGTCGCGCTGCTGACCGAACTCGACTATCTGCGGGGCGACGAGGTCACCGACGACGGCAAGCGGCTGGCCCGGCTCTACGGCGAGCTGGATCTGCTGGCCAGCGAGTGCCTGCGGGCCGGGGTGTGGGAGGGGCTCGCCCCCGCCGAACTCGCCGCCTGCGTCTCCGCGCTGGTGTACGAGGCGCGCGTCGGGGACGACGCGATGGCCCCGAAGCTGCCGTCCGGCAAGGCCAAGGCCGCCCTGGGCGAGATGGTCCGGATCTGGGGGCGCCTGGACGCCCTGGAGGAGGACTTCCGGATCAACCAGACCGAAGGGGTCGGGCAGCGTGAGCCCGATCTCGGGTTCGCCTGGGCCGTGTACATGTGGGCGTCCGGTAAGGGTCTCGACGAGGTGCTGCGGGAGGCGGAGATGCCGGCCGGTGACTTCGTGCGCTGGTGCAAGCAGGTCATCGACGTGCTCGGACAGATCTCCGCGGCGGCTCCGACGGAGGGGTCCACCGTGGCCAGGGCGGCGCGCAAGGCGGTCGAGCAGGTGCTGCGCGGGGTCGTCGCCTACTCCTCGGTGGGCTGACGCCGGGAGCGGGTGGGGGAGCACCGCGCAAGGTTCGCGCAAGGTGCTCCCCGGACCATCGGGTTCATCACCGCCGGGCGGACGGCTCGGCGGTCGGCGAACACCCGAGGGAGACCATGCCCATGCCTGTGTCCTTGCCCAAGTCCCCGCGTCTGCGCGGTGCGTTCGTCCGGGGCGCGGCCGTCACCGCCGCCGTCGCGGGCGGTCTGGCCCTGTCCGCCCCCACCGCGAGCGCCGCCGTGGGGGACACCGCCCCCTCCTGCGTCAGCCGCACGGTGTACTCCACGCCGGACGGCTTCGACGTGCTGCTGGAGAACAAGTGCGCCAGCCAGATGAGCGTCAAGGTCATCGTGGACTACGGCGGCGACAGCAACTGCTACGTCATGTCCAAGAACACGGTCCAGGTCTTCGTGTACGAGGGGATCTTCGGCAGTTACCACAAGACCGTGCTGTGCTGAGCGAGCCGGTACGCCCGCCAGCCCCCGTACCGTGTGATGTCCTCGGCGTCCGTCAGGGCGCCCGGTTCGCACAGGAAGCCGGGGACGGCGGTGCCGTCGGCCAGTTCCACCCTGCCCAGGGTCATGGGGCGGGGCAGGGACGCCAGTAGCCGGCCCAGCCCTTCGGCGGGGAGGCGCCAGATCTCCACCTCGATCTGTGCGCCTCCCTCCCCCTCGTGCACCAGCCCCGGCTTCGGCGGGCTCGTGTCGAGGGCGTGCAGGCGGTAGACGGGGGCCGTGGTCGTCGTGCGCTCCAGCCGTGCGCCCAGGGCGAGGAGCTGGGGGTTCAGGGGCTGGCCCGTCAGGTGGGCGCCGACCACCGCGAGACGGGGCTCCGGCGGGAGCTGTCCGGCGATCCGTGCCAGGCGCTCGTCCGTGTGGGCGGGACCGATCAGCATCACGCCGAAGGGCAGGCCGTCCACCTCGCCGGCCGGGACGGCCACCGCCGCCAGGCCGAAGAGATTGGTGGAGTTGGTGAAGCGGCCGAGCCGGGCGTTGGCGCCCAGGGGGTCGGCGGCGACCTCGGCGAGGGTGGGGTGGCCGGGGGCGGTGGGCAGCAGGAGGGCGTCCGCGTCGGCCAGTTCGGCCAGCGCGCGGGTGCGCAGGGCGGCCAGCCGGTCCTGGTCCGCGAAGAGCCGGTGAGCCGGGACGTCCCGGGCGCGGGTGATGATGCCGGCGACCGTCGGGTCGAGACCTTCGCCGCCCTCCTCGATCACCTTGTCGACGAAGGCGCCCACGGCCGTGTAGCGCTCGGCGACGAAGGCGCCCTCGTAGAGCATCGCGGCCGCCTCGGTGAACGGGGTGAGGTCGAGGGGGCGGATCTCGGCCCCGGACGCCGCGAGGTGCGCCACCGCGGCTTCGTAGGCCTCGGCCCAGCCCTCGTCCAGTGCGCCGAGCTGGGCGAGCGGGGGGACCGCGATCCGCCAGGGGCCGGGGGTGCGGGCCGGGACGGTCGGGGGGACCGCGCCGGTCGTCATGTACGCCAGGGCCTCTTCCGCCTCCCGCAGGGTACGGGCGAACACCGTCACGCAGTCGAGCGAGGCGCAGGCCGGGACCACGCCCTCGGTGGGGACCAGGCCACGGGTGGGCTTGAGGCCGACGATGCCGTTGAAGGCGGCGGGCACCCGGCCCGAGCCCGCCGTGTCGGTGCCGAGGGCGAAGTCGACGAGGCCGAGGGCCACCGCGACGGCCGAACCGGAGCTGGAGCCGCCGCTGATGCGCAGGGGGTCGACGGCGCCGCGTACCGCCCCGTACGGGGAGCGGGTGCCCACCAGGCCGGTCGCGAACTGGTCCAGGTTCGTCGTGCCCAGCAGCAGGGCGCCCGCGGCCCGCAGGGAGGCCACCACAGGGGCGTCGGCGGCGGGCCGGTAGGCGTACGCGGGGCAGCCCGCCGTGGTGGGCAGGCCCGCCACGTCGATGTTGCCCTTGGCCGCGAAGAGACGGCCCGCGAGGGGAAGACGCTCGCCCCGCGCGACGCGGTCGTCGAGGGCGCGGGCCTCCGTCTCGACCTCGTCGCGCGGGCGCAGGTCGATCCAGATCTCCGGCCGGTCCACCGCCTCGATGCGGGCGTAGGCGGCACGGACCCGGGACAGGGTGCCGGACATCTCCTGCCGGGGCGCCTGCCGGCTCGCCCGATGCGCGGCCTGATGCGGAGCCTGATGCGGGGCCTGATGCGGGGTCCGGTTCGTCGCCTGGTTCATGGCCTGGTACCTCTTTCAGTTCGCGGCCGGGGCCAGGACGAGCAGTGCCGTCCCCGCCTCCACCTGGTCGCCGGGGCGGGCCAGGATCTCCGCCACCACGCCGGCCGTCGGAGCGTGCACCCTGGACTCCATCTTCATCGCCTCCAGCGCCAGCAGCGGCTGCCCCGCCGCCACCGCGTCGCCGGGCGACACGTTCACCTGCCAGACCGACGCGGCGAACTCGGCCTCGATCAGCCGGCCGCCCGCCGGGACGGCGACCTCGGCGGGGGGAGCGGGCGGCGCGGACGCGGCCTCGGCACGGGCGAACTCGCCCGCGGCCTCCCACGCGTCGCGCTCCGCCGTGAACGCCGTCTGCTGCCGCCGCCGGAACCGCGCGATGGAGTCGGCGTGTTCGGTGAGGAAGGCCTGGTGCTCCGCCAGGGAGAAGGTGCCCTCCTCGATCCGCGGCACGAACCGGCCGGAGACCAGGTCGGCGCGCAGGTCGAGGAGTTCGTCGGCGCCGACCGGGTACCAGCGGATGCGGTCGAAGAAGCGCAGCAGCCAGGGCGAGCCCGGCTCGAACGCGCCGCGCTGCTGCCACGCCGACCAGACCTGGGTCGTACGGCCCACGAACTGGTAGCCGCCGGGGCCCTCCATGCCGTATATGCAGAGGTAGGCGCCACCGATGCCGACCGAGTTCTCGGCCGTCCAGGTCCGGGCGGGGTTGTACTTCGTCGTCACCAGGCGGTGCCGGGGGTCCAGGGGGGTGGCGACGGGGGCGCCGAGGTAGACGTCACCGAGGCCCAGGACCAGGTACTCCGCCTCGAAGACCGTGTCGTAGACGTCCGCGACCGAGGCGAGGCCGTTGACGCGGCGGATGAACTCGATGTTCCACGGGCACCAGGGGGCGTCCTCGCGGACCCCGGCCATGTAGCGGGCGATGGCCTCGCGGGTCGCCGGGTCGTCCCAGGACAGGGGGAGGTGGACGGTGCGGGAGGGCACCACCAGTTCGTCCGTGGGCGGCAGGGCGCGCGCCATCCGCCGTACCGCCGTGAGGAGTTCGTGCTGGGGCAGCAGCGCCGGGTCGGTCCGGATCTGGAGGGAGCGGATGCCGGGGGTGAGGTCGCCGACGCCCGGCAGGGCGGCCGCGCCCACCGCCTCCATCAGGGCGTGGACCCGCATCCGCAGGGCCAGGTCCAGCTGCATCGGGCCGAACTCGACCAGCAGGTTGTCGTCGCCGCTGCGGCGGAAGGTGACGTCGCCGTCCCGGGCGAGGATCCCGCCGTCGACGATCGCGGGTCGGTCCGCGCCGTGCACGTCGACCGGGGTGAAGCGGACCGTGTCGCCCGGGCGGAGCTGGCCCAGTTTCCAGCGTTCGGAGCTGAGGACGGTCGCGGGGCACACGAACCCGCCGAGCGAGGGTCCGTCGGGGCCGAGCAGCACCGGCATGTCGCCGGTGTAGTCGACGGCGCCGACGGAGTACGGGGTGTCGTGGATGTTGGACGGGTGCAGCCCGGCCTCGCCGCCGTCGGTGCGGGCCCAGCGGGGCTTGGGGCCGACCAGCCGCACCCCGGTGCGGGCCGAGTTGAAGTGGACCTTCCAGTCGGCCGCGTAGAAGTCGTGGATGTCGTCCTCGGTGAAGAACTCCGGTGCGGCGTGCGGGCCTTCGACGGCGCCGAGGTGCCAGACGGAGCCGAAGGCCGGGCGGTCGGTGACCGGGGTGCCCTCGGTGACCTCGCCGCCGTGCAGGACGTCCCCGGTGCGCAGGGCCCGTCCGCCGTGCCCGCCGAACCGGCCCAGGGTGAAGGTGCTCGCGCTGCCGAGGAAGGAGGGCACGTCCAGCCCGCCGGCGAACAGGACGTAGGTGCGCAGTCCGTGCCCGACGGGCGCGCCGACCTCCAGCACCGCCCCGGCCGGGACCGTCACCGGCTCCCACTGGGGCACCGGGGTGCCGTCGACCGTCACCGGGGCCGGGGCACCGGTCACGCACACGGTCGTGGGGTGGGTGAACCGCAGCGAGGGTCCCTGGAGGGTGCATTCGAGACCGGGGGCGCCTTCGGGGTTGCCGAGCGCCCCGTTGCCGAGCCGGAAGGAGCGGTCGTCCATCGGGCCGGACGGCGGGACCCCGACCTGCCAGTGCCCGGTGCGGCCGGGCCAGTCCTGCACGGTGGTGAGGGTGCCGGCGGCGACGACCTCGATCCGCGGGGTCGGGTCGTGCACCTCGGCGAGGGTGGCCGTGGAATGGGTCGCCGTGGCGAACCGGGGGTCCGCGAGCGCCGCCCGCACCAGCCCCAGATTGGTCTCGATGCCGTCGACGCGGGTGTGCTCCAGCGCCTCGTCCAGGCGGCGCAGCGCCTCGGCGCGGTCCGCGCCGTGGGCGATCACCTTCGCGAGCATCGGGTCGTACGACGTCGTCACCTCGGTGCCGGTCTCCACCCAGCCGTCCACGCGGACGCCGCCGGGGAACTCGACCCGGGTCAGCAGGCCCGCGCCGGGCCGGTGGTCGCGGCTCGGGTCCTCGGCGTAGAGACGGGCCTCGACGGCGTGCCCGCGCGGGGGGCCGGGGTCGCGCACGACGTCCCGTTCGCCGCGGGCCAGGCGCAGCATCCAGGCGACGAGGTCGACGCCGTAGATCTCCTCGGTGACCGGATGCTCCACCTGGAGGCGGGTGTTGACCTCGAGGAACCAGGCCTCCTCGCGGGCCGCGTCGTAGACGAACTCGACGGTGCCGGCGGAGCGGTAGCCGACCGAGGCGCACAGGTCGCGGGCGGCGGCGGCCAGGCGCCGTCGCACGTGGTCGGGCAGGCCGGGGGCCGGGGCCTCCTCCAGGACCTTCTGGTTGCGGCGCTGGAGGGAGCAGTCACGGTCGCCGAAGGTGACGACCCGGCCCTCGCCGTCGCCGAAGACCTGCACCTCGACATGGCGGGCGTGTTCCACGAGCCGTTCCAGGAAGACGCCGGCCGAGGAGAAGGAGGCGGCGGCGACGCGCTGGACGCGTTCCCAGGCGTCGGTGAGTTCCTCGGGGGAGCGGCAGGCGGACATGCCGATGCCTCCGCCGCCGCCGGTGGCCTTGAGCATGACCGGATAGCCGACGGCCTCGGCCCGCGCGAGGGCCTCGGGGAGGTCCGGCAGGAGGCCGGTGCCCGGTGCCAGGGGCACCCCGGCCGCCTCGGCCGCCGCGCGGGCGGTGTGCTTGGCGCCGAACAGCTCCAGCTGTTCGGGTGTCGGTCCGACGAAGACGATCCCGGCGTCGGCGCAGCGGCGGGCGAAGGCCGCGTCCTCGGAGAGGAAGCCGTAGCCGGGGTGGATCGCGCCCGCGCCGGTGTCCTTGGCGGCCTTCAGCACGAGGTCGGCGTCGAGGTACGACTCCTTCGCCGGCGCCGGCCCGAGCCGTACCGCCTCGTCGGCGAGCCGGACGTGCGGGGCCGAGCGGTCGGGGTCGGAGTACACGGCGACGGTGGCGAGGCCGAGTGCGCGGGCGGTGCGCAGGATGCGGACGGCTATCTCGCCGCGGTTGGCGACGAGGAGCTTGGTGAAGGTCATGCGGGGCTCCCCGTGATCGTCATCTCCACGGCCGTCGGCTCGAAGCCGTTGCAGGGGTTGTTGATCTGGGGGCAGTTGGAGACCAGGACGAGGACGTCCCGTTCGGCGCGCAGGGCGAGGGAGAGGCCGGGGGCGGAGAGGCCGTCGACGATGCCGAGGGTGCCGTCCTTCTCGACGGGCACGTTCATGTACCAGTTGATGTTGGAGACCAGGTCCCGCTTGCCGAGGCCGTACCGGGCGCCCTCGGCGAGGAAGTTGTCCACGCACGCGTGCTGGGCGTACGTGTGGTGGCCGTAGCGCAGGGTGTTGGACTCCTTGGAGCAGGCGCCGCCGACGGTGTCGTGGCGGCCCACGGCGTCGGCGGTCATCGTCATCAGGGGGGTGTGCTCGTTGGACATCAGCACACTGCCCGTGGTGAGGAAGATGCCGCCCTGGGCGTGGATCGTGTCGGGGGCGCTGTAGCGCACGGACGTGTCGTGGGCGTCGTACACGAGGAAGTCGACGGCCTGGTTGCCGTGCAGGTCGGTGACGGTCAGCGTCTCGCCCTCGCGGACGACGGCGGACCAGGCGGCGCGGGCCGGGACGACGGTGGTGCGGGCCGGGACGGCGGTCTTCATGCGAGCCCCCTCGCGGTGAGGAATTCGGCGGTGTTGAGGAAGGCGCGGCGGCCTTCGGGGGTGGCGTCCCACAGGGGGTCGCCGGGGCGGGTGGGTGCCGCGCGCCAGGCGAGGACCTCCAGCGGGGTGCTGGTGTAGTCGGGGCGGGGGTCGCACGGGTGCGGGACGTTGGCGATCAGGACGGTGAGGTCCTGTTCGGCCCGCAGGGTGACGCTGCCGCCGGGGCCGGCCGAGCCGGTGAAGTCGAGGGTGCCGTCCTCACGTACGGCGACGCCCTGGAAGAAGGAGAGGGAGGGCGGCAGGTCGCGGGGTTCCAGGCCGTTTTTGGCGGCGGCCAGCTTGAACAGCTCGCGGCCGGCGGGGGAGGGGCCCTGCGGGGTGCCGTCGCCGTAGCGGGCGGTGTTGCGGGCCAGGGTGGAGGTGCCGGCGAGGGCGTCGTGCCGGCCGGAGGTGTCGGCGATCAGGGAGGCGAGGACGCGGCCCTGGTCGGAGAGGAGGAGCACGCCCTCGCCGAGGTAGGCGTTCCACTGGACCTTGACCGTGTCGGCGACGTTCAGCCGCTCCCAGGGGCGGCCGTCCACGTGGAGCAGCAGATGGGCGCAGGCGTCGCCGTGCAGGTCGGTCAGGCGCAGTTCGGTGCCGCGGGCGAGGACCCGGTGGGTGTAGTTGCCGCCCGCCACGGTCTCGGCCCACACCAGGTGGCCCGCCTCGCAGGGCGGGGCCGGCCAGTCGGCCGCCGGGACGACGGGCATGGCCTCGGCCCGGGTGCCCTCCTGGGCGCGGGCGTGGGCGCGTGCTCCGTACGTGGTCGCTGTCGCCGCCATCGTGGACCTCCGGCTGCCGGGAAGAGGTAATTTCTGTCGCTCGACAGAAATTAGGGGCGGGCCGGGTCGCGGGCATTGCCCGTGTGTTGCCGCTCGGTTACCGAGCCCTCACGAAGATCGCCGTCCGGCGCGGTGTGCGAGGATCGAACGCATGGGGACGAGCAAGGGGACCGGTGGGCGCCGGGTCGGCAGGCCGCGGGCCGCGCAGCGGCCGGACAGCGGTCTCGAGCCGCGCGCCGAACTGCTCGCCGCCGCCGCGGAGTTGTTCACCGTGAACGGCTACGCGGCCACCACCACCCGGGCCGTCGCCGAGCGGGCGGGGATGCGTCAGGCCTCCATGTACCACTACGTCTCCGGCAAGGAGGAACTCCTCGCCGCTCTGCTGGAGTCCACCGTCACGCCGTCGCTGGCGTACGCCCGCGCGCTGCTCGCCGAGGACGGACGGGCGGCCGAGGAGCGGCTGTGGGAGCTGTGCCGCACCGACGTGGAGCTGCTGTGCGGAGGGTCGCACAACCTCGGAGGGTTGTACCTGCTGCCCGAGGTGCGGACCGAGAGGTTCGCCGGATTCCATGCGGTGCGCGCCGAACTCAAGGACGCCTACCGGCAGCTGATCGCAGCGACGCCGGCGGGCGGCGCTCTCGCCAAGGGTGAGCTGGACCTGCGGACCGATCTCGTGTTCGGCCTCATCGAAGGCGTCATCCTGGTCCACCGCTCGGATCCCGAGCGGCCCGTCTCCGACTTCGCCCGCGCCACCGCCGACGCGGCCCTGCGCATCGCGGGGGCCTGAACACCGCCGGGAGTGACGGGCTCACCCGTCCGGGCGGGCCGGTTTCCGCACACCTGTCCCCGGTAACTGTGCGCGTTCGACTGGTGTCCGAGTGTGTAAATGGGGCCGAGGTTACTCCACTCGCACGGTCGGTTTCAGAGGGTTGCCGAATATGACACGGCGATGATCCGGTCGGACTAAGCTCGCCCGCGGCGCACCGAGTTGCGGTGTATTCGTGCGCCTGTTCCCTTTTGCTCCGAAGATACCGACAGATCCCTACAGAGGGTGCCCACATGGTGAGTGTTCAGTCCCCACCCGGTCGCCGAGAACTTTCCTTCGCCCGCCTGCTGTTGCTGCCGGCGATAGTGATGGCCGCGGTGACCGGAGCCGCCGTCGCCCTGGTGGCGGGGCCGGCGCGGCTCGCCGTCGGCGTCTGCGGAGCAGTGGCCACCCTGCTCATCACCGCGGTGGGGGCCGACGCCCGGATCCGCTGCCGCCGGCTCTGGGAACTGCGCACCGCCTCGGAGCAGCGCGTCGCCCACCTGGAGCGGCGCCTCGCCGCCCAGCAGGACGAGAACAGGTTCATCGCCAAGGAACTGGTGCCCCTCGCCGTCGAGTGGCTGCGCGGTGGAAATTCCCCCGAGGAGGTGATGCACCACCTGGGTGAACGCGAGCCGTTCTTCCACGAGATCGACGACGGACAGCGCGTGCTCGTCAAGCGGTTCCTCGACGCCATCGACTACGAGAACGCCCTGCGCGACTCCGTCCAGCGCGCCTTCGTCAACGTCGCCCGCCGCGTCCAGGCGATCGTCCATCAGCAGTGCGCGGAACTGCGGGAGATGGAGGACGACCACGGCCGCAACCCGGAGGTCTTCGACGACCTTCTCCGCATCGACCACGGCACCTCCATGATCGGCCGCCTCGCCGACTCCATCGGAGTCCTCGGCGGGGGCCGCCCCAGCCGCAGCTGGCCCGCGCCCGTGCCGCTCTACAGCGTGCTGCGCGGCGGCATGTCCCGCATCCTGGAGTACCCCCGCATCAAGCTGAACTCCATCGCCAAGGTCAACATCCGCGGCATCTCCGTCGAACCGCTCATCCACGCGATCGCCGAACTCCTCGACAACGCCACCCGGTTCTCACCCCCGAGCGCCAAGGTGCAGGTCAACGCCATCGAAGTGCAGACCGGCATCGCCATCGAGATCGAGGACGCCGGCGTCAGCCTCAGCGAGGAGTCCCGGGCCAAGACCGAGAAGATGCTCGACGACGCCATGCGCGGCGTCACCATGCAGGACCTCGGCGGTGCCCCGCGCCTCGGCCTCGCCGTCGTCGGCCGGCTGTGCACCTCCTTCAACCTCCAGGTGTCGCTGCGCACTTCGGCGTACGGCGGGGTACGCGCCGTCCTCGTCGTGCCCCGCGAGATGATGACCTCCGAGCCGGCACCCGGCTACGCCCACGGCATCGGCGCCGCCGCCGCGCAGATCGACCTGAGCAACATCGAGGGGCCCAAGCGGCCGCCCAAGCGGCGTCGGCCCACCAACCCGAAGATCCCGGCCCACGTCTCCCTCGAGGACGACGTGCCGGTCATCACCGAGTGGACCGACAAGGGCCTGCCCCAGCGCCGCTCCAAGGCGATCATCCCGATCAGCCAGCGCTACGCCGAGGCGTACGCCGCGCAGGAGGCCGCCGAGCGCGCCGAACGCGAGGGCCGGCCCGACCCGTTCGCACAGGCGCAGCCCGAACCGCCGAAGCCCAAGAAGAAGAAGCAGGAACCCGGAGTGGCCTTCGAGGCCTTCTGGGAGGGCCTGAAGAAGATCGCCCCGCCGGGTGTCCACCCCACCGACTTCACCCGCAACCCCACCGCATACCTGCACCTGATCCAGGACAAGCCCAAGCCGCCCGAGGCCGACGACGAAGGGGACCTCACGTGATCCAGCAGCGCCAGAACTTCGACTGGGTGCTCAAGGAGCTCTACGACGGCGTCCCCGGCATCGAGATGATCGTCGTGCTCTCCTCGGACGGCCTGCGCATCGCCCGCTACGCCGGTGAACCCGACGCCGCCGACCGCGTCTCGGCCGCCTGCGCGGGCATGCAGAGCCTCGCCACCGCCATCGCCCAGGAGATGGAGTGCGTCGAGGGCGACATGAACCTCATCATGATCGAGATGGACGGCGGCTACTTCTACATGATGTCCGCCGGCGCCAACGCCTATCTCGCCGTCCTGTCCGACGTGTGCTGCGAACCCGGCCGGATGAGCGCCTCCATGCGCGACCTCGTCGTCCGCATCGGGGCCCATCTGACCAGCCCGCCCCGCCGCAACGGGCTGACCGTATGACGCCTCCGCAACGCCGGCGGCGCCAGCCCCTGGCGCTCCCGCCCCCCGCACCGGCCCCGCCCGCCGCATCCCCGGCGGACCGGGAGAAGAAGCCCGACCGGCTCTACACGCTCACGGGACCCGACGGCGAGCGGGCGCCGCTCGACCTGGTGACGTTGATCGTGGCGTGTGCCGACCCCCCCTCGTCCGCCACCCCGGAACAGGCCGTGCTGCTGCGGATGTGCTCCGCCCCCCTGTCGGTGGCCGAGGTGTCCGCCTACCTCGGCCTGCCGTTCACGGTGGTGACCGTCCTGCTCACCGAGATGCTGGCGGCCGAACTGGTGCAGGCACGCGCCCCGATCGTCCGCCAGAAGCTCCCCGACCGATCCCTGCTCGAAGCGGTGATGCATGGACTTCAAAGGCTCTGACACGGTCCCCGGCCCGCGGGTCGAGGACCAGCTCCCGCAGACCACCACGGCCGCGGCGAAGATCGTCATCGTGGGCGGCTTCGGCGTCGGCAAGACGACCATGGTCGGCTCCGTCAGCGAGATCAAACCGCTGACCACCGAGGAGACCATGACCCAGGCCGGTATCGGGGTCGACGACGACTTCGGCTCCGACACCAAGACCGCCACCACCGTGGCGATGGACTTCGGGCGCATCCGCATCACCGAGCAGGTGGTGCTCTACCTCTTCGGCACCCCCGGCCAGGAACGCTTCTGGTTCCTGTGGAACGGGCTCTTCGAAGGCGCCCTCGGCGCGGTCGTCCTGGTCGACGCCCGCCGCCTGGAGGTCAGTTACGAGGTCATGGGCCGGCTGGAGGAGGGCGGAGTGCCCTTCGTCGTCGCCGTCAACACCTTCCCCGACGGCCCCCGTTACCCCCTGGAGGACCTCCGGGCCGCCCTCGACCTCGCGCCGGACGTGCCGATCGTGGAGTGCGACGCCCGCCGCCGCGCCTCCAGCCGCGACGTCCTGATGACCCTGATGCGGTTCCTGCACACCCTCTCGCTCAGAGGCAGCCTCATCTAGCCCCGGGCCCCCTTGCCCACCCCCCGACAACGGATTCCCCACAGTTGCGGAGCGACCCCTGTGACCCCTGAACACCCCACGACGACCGGACCCCACGACCTCGCCCTGGACCCCCCGCCCGGCTGCCCCGCCCATGCCACCGGCCCCGGCGGACTGACCCGGCTCTACGGCCCCGGCGCGGAGGACCTCGGTGAGCTGTACGAGCAACTGCGCGAGCAGTACGGCCCCGTGGCCCCGGTCCTGCTCCACGACGACCTGCCGATGTGGATGGTGCTCGGCCACGCCGAGAACCTCCAGATGCTGCGGACGCCCTCGACGTTCACCAAGGACACCCGCATCTGGACGCCGCAGCGCGAAGGCCGCGTCCGGCCCGACCACCCGTACATGCCGCACATCGCCTGGCAGCCGATCTGCGCCCACGCCGAGGGCGACGAGCACAAGCGGCTGCGCGGCGCGGTCACCGCGGCCATGGAGACCCTCGACGAGCGCAGTGTGCGCCGGTACATCCACCGGGCCACGCAGACCCTGGTCAACCGCTTCTGCGAGGAGGGCCGGGCCGACCTCGTCGGCCAGTTCGCCGAACACCTCCCCATGGCGGTGATGTGCCAGCTCCTCGGCATGCCCGAGGAGTACGACGACAAGATGGTCGCCTGCGCCCGGGACGCGCTCAAGGGCAGCGAGACCGCCGTCGAGAGCCACGCGTACGTCGTCGAGGCGCTGAGCCGGCTCACCGTGCGCCGCCGCGCCGCCCCCGCCGACGACTTCACCAGCCATCTCATCGCCCACCCGGCCGGGCTGAGCGACGACGAGGTCCGTGAGCACCTGCGGCTGGTGCTCTTCGCCGCCTACGAGGCCACCGTCAACCTGCTCTCCAACGTTCTGCGCATGGTCCTGACCGACCCGCGCTTCGTCGCCCGCCTCAACGGCGGCGAGATGACCGTGCCGGAGGCGGTCGAGCAGTCCCTGTGGGACGAGCCGCCGTTCAGCACGATCTTCGGCTACATGGCCAAACAGGACACCGAGCTGGGCGGCCAGCGCATCCGCGCCGGTGACGGGCTCTTCTTCGCGCCGGCCCCCGCCAACGTCGACCCCCGGGTGCGCCCCGACCTCTCCGCCCACATGCGGGGCAACCGCTCCCACCTGGCCTTCGGCCGTGGCCCCCACGAGTGCCCCGGCCAGGACATCGGACGCGCCATCGCCGACGTCGGCGTCGACGCGCTGCTGTCCCGGCTGCCGGACATCCAGCTCGCCTGCGACGAGGACGAACTGCGCTGGACGACGTCGATCGCCTCCCGGCACCTGGTGGCGCTGCCGGCGCACTTCGAGCCCAAGCCCCAGCAGGACGTCAAGCTGAAGCCGACCCACGCGGCCTCGGTGCCACCGCAACGGGCCTTCCGTCCGCTGACCATCGACCCCCGGCCGGCGTCCCCCGCGCCCGAGCCGACGGCCGCCCCGCAGCCCGCACCGGCCGTCCCCGAGCAGCCGGTCCGCCGCCCCGGCGCCTGGCAGCGGTTCCTGATCTGGTGGCGGGGCTACTGAGCCGCCGCCCGGCGGCTAACCGGCCCAACGGGCGTACGACACCCAGGACTCCAGCACCCTGCCACTGCGCAGCAGGTGACGCGCCCCGGTGACCGGATCGGTGAACTCCAGCTCCCGCGCCAGTAGTTGCAGCGGGCGCCGGAAATCACCGGCCGGCCCGGGCGGGGCCACCTCCGGGTAGAGCGGGTCGCCGAGGATCGGCACGCCCAACGCGCTCATGTGGACGCGCAGTTGATGGGTCTGACCGGTGTGGGGGACCAGCCGGTAGCGGGCCAGCCCGTCCGGCCGGTGCTCGACCGGCTCGATGTCGCTGACCGCGTTCGGCTCCCCCGGCACCTCGAACGCGGCCGGCGTGCCGCGCTCCTTCACGATCCGGCTGCGCACGGTCACCGGCCAGGCCCGCCCCGGAGCGTAGGGGGCGACGGCCTCGTACACCTTGCGCACCAGCCGGTCGCGGAACAGCGTCTGGTAGGCGCCGCGCTCCTCGGGCCGCACCGTGAACAGCACGAGTCCGGCGGTGAGCCGGTCCAGGCGGTGTGCCGCGCCCAGGGCGGGGATGCCGAGCTCCCGCCGGAGCCGGGCCAGCGCGGTCTCGGTGACATGGCTGCCGCGCGGGGTGGTGGCCAGGAAGTGCGGCTTGTCCACGACGACGATGTGCTCGTCGCGGTGCACGACCTCCAGCGGGAACGGCACCGGCACCTCGGCGGCCGGCTCCCGGTGGAACCACACGAACATGCCCGGTACGTACGGGGCGTCCGGGGACACCGCCGTCCCGTCGGCGCCGACCATCAGCCCGGCCCGCAGCATCCCGTCGACGACCCCGGCGCCCGCCCCGGTGAGCCGCTCCACCAGGTGGTCCCGCACGGTGGCCCAGTGCCCCTCGCCCGGCAACCGCACCCGCACCGGATCGATCCCGTCGCGCTGCGGCAGGGGGGAGGGCGGGGGAGGGGTGCGGCGTCTCATCGGGGTCCAGGGTACGACCGGAAAAACCCGTTGTCCGGGACGGGCGCCGTTGGCAGGATGCGCCCCATGCCGTCCACCGCCGCCACGGTGCTGCCCGCCGGAACCCTGTCCGCAGCCCCGCAGCCCGTCCTGGCCACCGGGGACGGACTCGTCCTGCGCCCGTGGCGGGCCGAGGACGCCCCCGCCGTCCACGCCGTCTTCCAGGATCCGCTCATCCACCAGTGGCACCTCAGAGCCGCCGAGTCGCTGGCGGAGGTCGCCGGGTGGATCGAGGAGTGGCAGCGGGCCTGGAGCGGTGAGCGCAACGCCCAGTGGGCCGTCGCCGACGCGGACACCGACCGGGTCCGGGGGCGGGTGGCGCTGCGCGAGATCGCCTTGGACGAGGGGACGGCCGAGGTGGCGTACTGGACCGCTCCGGAGGCCCGCGGAAACGGCACGGCGGCCCGCGCCACCGCGGCACTCGCCCGCTGGGCCCTCGACGAGATCGGCTTCCACCGTCTGGAGCTGTCGCACGCCACCGCCAACGAGGCCTCCTGCCGTGTCGCGACGAAGGCCGGATTCGTCCTGGAGGGCACCAGGCGCAGCGCCGCCCTGCACCGGGACGGCTGGCACGACATGCATCTCCACGCGCGCGTGCAGGGTGACTGAGGGCCGTCACCCGATCGTGGTCATCATCCGGGCACACACCCCCACAAGGGGCATTCGCGGCGCATGATGCGACCTCGGCCACGCTCGCCCGGGGGACCCATGCGCCAGACCGCCACCGCTTTTCTGCTCGCCGTCGTGTTCGCTTTCACGGGCTGCTCCGGGGGGAGCGGTGACACGGACGCCGAGCCCGGAGCCGGCCCTGCGGCGCGGACACCTTCGGCGACACCCGGGAGGTTGCGCCCTGTCTGGGGGCCCAGGCTCGAGGCCGCCACCGGCACGCGGGGCGAGGGCACGTCGGCCTGCCGGATGCCGTCGAGCGACGCCTGCGCCGGATACGCGCGCGCCGTCATGAAGGTCGTCGCGGGCCTGGAGGACGCGATCGAGAAGTCGGGCCGCGCGTACCCGAAGGCGCGGGCCCAGATCGCCAGGATGAAGGCCGCGCAGGCGGCGTACGTGGCCGGCGGGTGCCACGGGGACGTCACGGCGGACGATCCGAACTCGCGGTGTCATGGGGTGGTGGCCGTCACCATCGGGGCGTCCACCCTGGACGTGACGCTGCTGACCGACGAGGCCGGCCTGCGGGCCCACGGCCGGGAGCCAAAGGGCGCTGTCAGTGGTGGCGCATAGTCTGCTCGCATCACTGTTCACGCATGCTGCTGGCTGCGCACGCTGAACGCACCGATGCCCCGCCCGATGGACAGCGCCAACGGCGGGGCATCGCTGTGTCGCGTCGCTTGCCGGGTTGCTTTCCGGGTCACTCCACGCGCAGGTCGCGACGGCGGACGGTCCGGTAGAGGAGGCCGGTCACCACCGTGACCAGCAGGAACAGCACGGTGAACCACTGGAAGTACCAGTGGCCGCCCGCCGGGTCGTACACCGCCGCGCGGGGCCAGGCCAGGTTGACGGTCATCAGCAGGCCGTAGAGCAGGGCGAGAACGTTGACGGGGATGCCCCAGCGGCCCAGCGAGAACAGCGGGGCGCCCCGCTCGTCGGTGCCGGCCGAGGAGAACCCGCCGCGCAGCCGGCGCACCAGCAGCGGGCCGGTGACCATCGCGTAGGCGAGGTACAGCATCACGATGCAGGTGGTGCCGATGGCCAGGAAGGCGTCCGGCGAGGCGAAGTTCAGCAGGAGCAGGGCCGCCGCGAGGACGCCGACGACCAGGGCGGGGGCGCTCGGCATGCCGGTGCGCGGGTTCACCCGGGCCAGGCGCGCGGAGAACGGGAGCTGACCGTCGCGGGCCATGGAGAACAGCATCCGGCAGGCCGCCGTCTGGATGGCGAGCGTGGCCACGGCGATCGCCACCACCACGTCCGCGAGGAGCACCTTGCCGACGCCGTCGCCGAGGCTGCTGGTCAGGACGTAGGACAGTCCGTCGACGCCGAGGCGCCCGTCGGTGAGGCTGGGCGCGGCGAGCAGTCCGCCGAGCACGATCAGCCCGCCGAGCAGCCCCGCCGCGCCGAGCGCGGTGAGGATCGTGCGGGGCGCCGTACGGCGGGGGTGGTGGGTCTCCTCGCTCATCTCGCCCGCGCTGTCGAAGCCGATCATCACGTACGCGGCGGTGAACGAGCCCACCGCGAGCGCCCCGAACAGGCCCGACTGGGCGGCGCCCGTGGTGTGGAAGGTGATGCCGGGCGTGCGCTCGGAGTGGGTGAGCAGCAGGACGACGATGAGGACCGCGCCGATGATCTCGGCGGTGACCCCGACCCGGTTGATCACCGACATCACCCGGTTGTCGACGACGTTGACGGCGGTGGTCAGGGCCAGCAGGATCACGCCGAGCAGGGCCGCGTTGGCCGCGCCGTCGGGGGAGACCGGCGAGGGGTCGGTGCCGATCAGCTGGAAGCCGGACCAGATCGCCGGCAGCACCATCTGCAGGGCGAGCGCGGCGGCCGCGACGACGACGATCTGGCCGATGACCATGATCCAGCCTGCGAACCAGCCGAACGACGGCGTCGACAGCCGCGACGACCACTGGTAGATCGCGCCGGAGATCGGATAGCGGGCCGCCAGTTCCGCGAAGCAGGCGGCCACCAGCAGCTGCCCGAGCAGCACCACCGGCCAGGCCCAGAAGAAGACGGGGCCGCCGAACGCGTACCCGAAGGCGAAGAACTGGAAGACCGTCGTCAGGACGGAGATGAAGGAGAAGCCGGCGGCGAACGAGGCGTAGCGGCCCAGACTGCGGTGGAGTTCCTGGCGGTAGCCGAACTCGGCGAGGGAGCGGTCGTCCGGGGCGGGGGCGTGGGCGGGGGAGTGCGGCGGGTCTGGGCGTACGTCGGCGGGGGAGCTGGTGGTCACGGCGGCACCTGCCTTGGGCGCGAATTCCTGTCGGGCGACAGAAATTAGGGACGCCCTGTTTCACAGGTGTCACGCCGTCGTGTCCGGGGCGGGCCCAAGTCCTCACGCTCCCCCCAAGGGGGCTACGCGGCCGGTGCCGCGCCCTCCTGCTCGGCCTCCACGCGCGCGTTCCAGTCCCGCTTCGAGGCCTGCCAGCCGTCCTCGTTGTGGCCGAGCCGCCAGTAGCCGGAGATCGACAGATCCTCGCGCGGCACCGCCAGCTCGACGCGGAGCAGTCGGCGCAGCTCCTTCACGGCCGCCGCCTCGCCGTGCACGAAGGCGTGCACGCGGCCCTCGGGGAACTCCAGCGCGGTCACGGCCTCGACCAGCCGCTCACCGACCGGCCGGCCGTCGCGGTGCAGCCAGACGACCTCCACGTCGGAGTCGATCTTCTGCTCCTCCTGGGGGCCGTCGACCTCGATGAAGGCGTGCGCCACCGCACCGGAGGGCAGCGACTCCAGCGCGGCCGCGATGGCCGGCAGGGCGCTCTCGTCACCGGCGAACAGATGCCAGTCGGCCCCGGTGTCGGGGGTGTAGGCGCCGCCGGGGCCCATGAAGCGGACGGTCTCGCCCGGCTGGACGCGCGCCGCCCACGGCCCGGCCAGGCCCTCGTCGCCGTGGATCACGAAGTCCAGGGTCAGTTCGCGGTGTTCGGGGTTCCAGGCCCGCACGGTGTACGTCCGGGTCACGGGCCACTGCTCGCGCGGGAACTCGGCGCGGATCCGCTCCAGGTCGAAGGGCTCGGGGTAGGTCACACCCCCGGGGCCGAAGAGGAGCTTCACGTAGTGGTCCGTGCAGGTGCCCGCCGAGAACTCGGCCAGGCCCTCGCCGCCGAGCACCACACGCTGCATGTGCGGGGTCAGCCGTTCGGTGCGGACGACCTGCGCGGCGTGGGGCGTGCGCGGCGTGCGTGCCGGACGTTCTGCCATGACGGCCTCCCATGCTCTATGGTTAGGTTTACCTAAGTTAGCACCTTTCCCCCCGGCGGCGCCTCCCCCGGACGAGGTGCGGCGAGAGCATGACTCATGCGCCGGCCGCCCCGGTCGACCCCAGGGTCAGCAGCAGGCGCTGCAGTGAACCGCCGAGCCCCCAGCGCTCCGCGAGCGCCTCCAGTGTCGCCCCGTCCCGTGGCGCGTGGGGCAAAGAAACGTTCACGTCCGGCAGCGGGACGTCGCCGGCGACCCTGACCACCCGGGGGGCGACCGCGACGTACGGCCGCGCCTCGTGAAGCCGCCTGCGCTGCGCGGGGGTGAGCTTCGCCTTCGGGTCGTCGACCGCCGCCATGATCCCGGCGAGGTCGCCGAATTCGGCCAGCAGCTTGGCCGCCGTCTTCTCCCCGATGCCCGGCACCCCCGGCAGTCCGTCGCTCGGGTCGCCGCGCAGCAGCGCGAGATCGGCGTAACCGCGCCCGTCGACCCCGTACTTCTCTCGCAGCCACGCCTCGTCGGTCGTCTGGAGCGTGCCGACGCCCTTGAGCGGGTACAGCACCCGCACCCCGCGCGCGTCGTCCACCAGCTGGTACAGGTCGCGGTCGCCAGTGACGATGTCGACGGGGCCCGTCGCCCGCGCGGTGAACGTGCCGATCACGTCGTCCGCCTCGTAGCCGGCGACCCCCACCCGTGCGATGCCCAGCGCGTCCAGCACCGCCTCGATCACCGGCACCTGGGGCGAGAGCGTGTCCGGCACCTCCTCCTCGTCCGGTCCCACCGGGCGCTCCTCGGCGACGCGGTGCGCCTTGTAGGAGGGGATGAGGTCGACCCGCCACTTCGGGCGCCAGTCGGCGTCCATGCAGGCCACCAGCTCGTCCGGCCGGTGGTCCTTGACCAGGCGGTCGATGAAGTCGAGCAGTCCGCGCACGGCGTTCACCGGAGTGCCGTCCGGCGCCTTCACGGAGTCCGGGACGCCGAAGTAGGCGCGGAAGTAGAGCGATGGGGTGTCTAGCAAAAGGCGCTTTACCGATCTGGTGGTCATGCGGTCAGGATCGCACTGCTGCCCGCTGGACGTGCGAGAACGACGAACGCCCCCGGATATCCCGAGGGCGTTCGTGTGGCCGTCTGGGGTCAGAAGGCCGATCTCACCGAGGGAGTGGCCGGGCTGGTGGAGAGGGTCACCGGATGCTGGTCGGGCCCTTCCGCACCGCCCGTGCGAACGCTGCCGCACCGGTTGTCCCTCTCCGAACTGCCAGAGGCGGAACTGGCCGACGGACTGCGGATTCCGCTGGGGCTCGACGAGACGACCCTGTTGCCGGTGTGGCACGACTTCAGCCGTACGCCGCACCTGATCGCCGTCGGCGACACGGAGAGCGGGAAGACCAACCTGCTGCGGCTGGTCGCCTCGGCCGTCACCGCCCGCTACACGCCCAGCGAGGCCCGCGTCCTGGCGGTGGACTACCGTCGCACGCTGGTCGAGGCGGTGCCGGAGGAATACCGCCTCGGGCACGCGGGGTCGCTTGATGCCCTGCGGGAGCTGGTGAGCGGTTCGGACCGGGCCATCAAGACCCGCATGCCCGGACCGGACAGCACTCCGGCCCGGATGCGCCTCGCGGACTGGTGGACGGGGCCCAGACCAGGCTAGGAGGGTACCGCGATCCGCGTCGGCCTCTTCTCATAGGAGAACACCGCAGCGACCACGACCGTCACCGGCTTGACCGCGGGTGCGGGACCGGTCAGTTTCGTGGTCGGGGTCGACGACGGTTTGGCCACGGGCAGCACAGCGGTGAGCGTGGCGACACGGCCCTGCTTCAGGGTGGCAACCAGGCTGACGACCTTCCCTCCCGGCTGCCTGGACATCTCCCGCAGCCAGGCACGGTCGGCGGGGCGCTGGTGGGCGGCGAGCCGGGCGGTGTCGACTCCCAGCTGGTACTCGATGTGCTGGCCGCTGTCGTCGGAGGTGACCACCGGCTGCGAGGTCACGACGGCGTCGGGCCACCGGGTGCCGTCCAGCAGGACCATCAGCTGGAACGGGTCCAGCCCCGGTGCCTGGATCTGCGGCATCGACTGCGGGGCGGTCCGTCCGTCATCGGTGAGGTCGCGTCCGCTACCCGCGAGGGTCTTGTGGTTCCGGCCCTCGAAGAAGGTGTCCCCGGCCCGTACGGCGACGACGGTGGTGTCGCCGGCCACGGTCAGTGATGTCTCGCCGGTCCTGCGCGGGAACTCCCAGGTGAGCGTTCCCTTTCCCTGGGTCACCGCGACGGTGCCCGACTGGACGGTCTCGGTGACCGCCGCCGTAACAGCGGGGAGGGCAGTGATGTGTTGATAGGCACCGCGCAGTTCGTCGACGACCTGCTGCTGAGCGCTCGGCGCGGCGGCGGTGTAGGCGCAGCCGGCGGTCAGGACGGGAGCCAGACCACCGGCGGCGAGGCGGGCGAGCCTCACGGCGCCTCACCAGGGGCGAAGTCGCCGGTCATGGAGCTGACCAGCCACTTGCCCTCACTGTTCCTGATCAGCGTGGCCGTGTAGTTCATGACGTTCACGGGGTGGGCGGTGGCCCAGCTTCCGTTCACCTTCTGCTGGAACTTCGCCCAGATGGTGACCTCGGCCTGAACGGTCGCGGTGGCTCCGGAGACGCCGACCCGGGTGAAGACCACCTTCGACGCGCCGCTGCCCAGGTTGCGGAAGCCGGGGTCCGCCTCCGCGGTGACGGCGTTGTGCAGGCCGTTCTCCTCCTTTTTGGCCTGGGCGGGCGTGAAGTAACGGCCGAGCAGCGACACCCCGTCGGAAAGCTGCTTCTTGCGCGCGGTGGCTGCGACCATCGGGGCGGGCTCACCGGCGGCGAGCTTGGAGGTGTCACCGACGGCGGAAGCGGGGGGTGCCTGGACGGCACGGGAGGCCTTTACGGCTGCGGTGAAGGCGCTCTTGACCCCGGACAGCTCCCGGGAGTCGGACTTGACCAGACCGTCGACGGTGTCCTGGCCGCCGGCCGCGGATCCGGCGCCGCCGAGGGCGATGACACCACCGGCGACCGCAACGGCCAGGGCTCCGGCCAGCGCGGGCGTCCTTGAGGTGTTCTTGGTGGGGGGCACTGCTACCTCCGAGGTGCAGGATCGTTCAGCCGGGGGGTCAGTTCGCGGCGTCAATGTCCATGAAGTAGATCGTGGTCGTCGCCCAGGCCGCGTTGTATGGCTTGAGGGACCAGAAGGCGTGGTAGCGGTTCGTGGTGTGCTGGTCCACGTAGTTGCCCTTCCAGCCGGGGCTGCTTGGGTCGACGCCGTGGCCGACCTGCATGGACGCGTGGCTGACGCCCTCGCCCTGACCCCAGTCGTAGAACAGGACGTCGCCGGCCGTCACCTTGTCGGGCGTCCAGTAGTCGGTCGACGACCCCGGGGCGGTGCCCGCGGGATGGCCGCCGGGATTGTCCGCGATCAGGAAACGGTAGTAACCGTCCGCAGCGGCCCAGGCGTTGGCCCACGTGAAGTCGTCGTTGTGGGTGCCCGCGCCCTTGATCCACCAGGACTTGTCACTGGACGCGTTGGTGTAGGCGTTCCGGAAAGGGTACTTGCCGCCGATGTGAGCGGCCTGGGACACGAAGTTGGTACAGTCCCCACCGAATACGGGGTAGGCCGGGGTGTTGTTCTGGATCGCGTATGTGTCCGCGTACTTGGCCGCCCCGGCGCCGTCGTAGGCCACGGCCGGGCCGGTCGCGAGGCACAGAGTGGAAACGGTGAGGGCGAAGGTCAGGGTGGAGGCGAGATGACGCCGAACCCGTGAAGTGGGCACAGTGGTTCTCCCGTTGCGACGTGCTGGTCATGCACCTTGTCGTGGGCTGTGAGAGTACAGTGAAGATCCTGGGGTGAAAAACTTCTGGCAGGGTGTGGATTGATTCGGATCCGTCCCCGATTTCCCCTCCCAACTCAGCGCATTCGCCCATAACTTGATCGACCGATGGCTTGCGGATCGGTACGGTTCCGAGACCTGTCGCTGTCACATTTGTGAGCGTCGGCGCCAAGCACATCGGCGACGAGGCCTCAAGCGTCGGCTTTCAACCGGGAGCGAGACACCGGCGACCCAGTGGTCCCCGAGGTCCGCAGCCATGCGCAGCAGGGCGTAGGCGGCGGCGAACCGGACAGCGCGGGTGCTGTGCTCGGTCATGGTGAAGGGACTCCTCATCTTGCTGGCCGGGTGCAGGTGACGGTGGTGCTGTACGGATGGCGCTCGGATCGTGAGCGAGCCGATCGCTCATGGGCGGCCGTGACGGCGGGGCCGGCCTCCACTGACCCCGTGCTCTTGGCCGCGACGGGAGAGGTTGGTAGTGAAGTGCGGCGTCAGGCCGCCCCGCGGGTCTTCGGCGCGGGTGCCGTCGACGCGGCAGGCGAGTTGCTCGTCGCGCTGGACCGCCGGGAAGGGGTGCCGTGGATGCTCCGGAGGTCGGCCGTACACGCGTCGCACAGGAAGCGGCATACCCCCTGCTGCCCTATGAATTACGGCGCCTGACCACGCGTCACTGATCCTCACCCGCGGAGCAGCGCGAGGAGATCGGGGTGGCCGGTGAGTGCCTCGGTGAGGAACTGCTGCGCGATGGGCGCATGGCTCTCGATGTCGACGGTGCCCCAGTCGATGCCGCCGAAGGGTGGCTGGGGGTCGTACTCGATCAGGAGCTGTATCTCCCGGGCGGTCTGCTCGTCGGTCATGCGGCTCACGAGGTGGAGCGCCATGTCGATGCCCGCCGAGACGCCGGCGGCCGTGAGGTACGGGCCGTCCTCCACCCAGCGTTCGGCGACCGGTGTCGCCCCGAAGGCGGTGAGCAGGTCCCGGAACATCCAGTGGGTGGTGGCGCGGCGGCCGTCCAGCAGCCCCGCGGCGCCCAGCAGCAGGGAGCCGGTGCAGACGGAGCCGACGACCTCCGCGTTCGCCGCCACCCGGCGAATGCCGTCGAGCAGGCGCTGGTCCGCCATGGCCGAAAGCGTGGAGACCGGACCCCCGGGTACCACCACCGCGTAGGGGTCTATGGTGTAGTCGAAGGTGCTGTCGGGCACCACGTCGAGCGGGGTGTCGGTCCCCATCACCCGGAGCCGCTCGCCCACGACCACCACCCGAAAGCCGTCGCGGACGCTCTGCAGCGCCGAGAACACCTGCAACGGTCCGACCAGGTCCAGGAGCGTGAGCCCCGGGTAGGCGACGAAGGCGATGGTCCGCGTCGGCTGCGACGGCTGTGTCCGCGGCGTCGGCTGGGCAGCGGAGGTGAGGGACATGTCGTGCTCCCAGGTTCGGGGCCGCTCGGGGCGGTGGTGGGCGGGGCCGCTCGGGGGTACGGCTGCGGGCCGTCCGGGGAGCGGCCAGGGCGTAGGGGCATACGTAAAGGCCTGCTGCATTGCGACGGCACGTTCCCTTTCATGTCCGGCCGGCCGGACATCAGTCCTTCTCTACTGGTCCACTTCGGAGAAGGACGTGCCGTACATCGCGTCGCAGGGACCGGTGGCGGCCTCCAATTGCCGCAGGGAGATGTTCAGCGCGTGCAGAAGGGAGAGTGTCTGGCGGAAATTCCCCGGCCACCGGTTCTCCGCCTCGGCCTTGAGGTATTCGGTGGTGTCCATTTTGATGGTCCGGGTCAGCCGCGGCACGCTGAACTGCCGGGCGAGTCGGTGCTCGGCCAGGGTGCGGGGTTCGTCGATGCCCATCAGTTCGGTGGTCCGGCACCAGAGGACGTCCGCGAGGGCGAACAGCTCGTTCTCGGTGGGGCGGTACGTGCCGCTCTCCCAGGCGCCGACCAGTTCGGGATCGACAGGGGCGCCTAGCACCGTCATCTCCCTGGCCACATCGTGCGGCAACATTCCCAGGTGCCGACGTGCGGACAGGGCGTTGGCTGAGTTGAACAACGGTCGGTCCATGCCTCGGTGCTTCCGTGCGGGTGCGGGCCATTCCCGCGGTGGTCCGGATGGCGCCACCGGGGAGGAACGGCTTAAGAGTGGGTTCGACTTCCTTGCCGACGCGCGACGTTGCGCTTTCGGCGGCTGCAAGAGGCAGCCGGGCTCGACAGCGAGCTCCCCCGCCGTCCGGGATTGCTGCCGGATCGGCTCGAACGCATCGGGGCGAGGGTGCTCGGCCCAGGCGGCCAGGCAGGTGGCCGGCGGTCTCCCCGGAACGGGGGGTGTGTCCTGAGGTGACCGGCCGGCGGTGGCCGCCTCGGTGCTCGGGAGATCGGGTGGCCGTCCGTCACATTACGTCTGTCCCGCAGCTGTTGTGATCCGTCGAAGGTGGGGGAGGGACGAAGAGGAAAGTGATTTTCCCCTTTGGGCATGCGGTTCAGGGGTGCTTAAAAAAAGGCCGGATCATTTAATGGGTGAAAGCTCAGAATTTGCTCAACAGCCTTTAGTTACTTCGGAGTTGGGCCCTAATGTCATGCCAATCTCTCCCAGCGACTCATCACCCAAGGAGCAGACTCATGGCAGGCGGCGGACAGCAGTCGAGTGCACAGTCGACCCGGAACGGCATCCAGGCACTGGAATCCGCTCGCAACGGCGTCACGCGGTGCCGTCAGGACGTGGATGCCACCCGTGACAACCTCACCGACGGACACATCTACGTCGCCTACTCCCACGTGCAGAACGCGGCGGACGACATGGTCAGCCAGACCAGGGCGATCGCCGCCACCCTGGCGAATCTGGAGGCGGAACTCAGCGAGCTGAAGAGCACCTGGTACGGCGCCGACGCCGACGTCTACCGGCAGAAGCAGGCCGCGCGGGACCAGGGTGCCGTGCGGAACATGGAGCAGCTGCTCACCTCGCACGCCGGCCTGCTGACGGACATCTCCGCCAACTACAAGTACAGCGAGAACTCCCTGTCCCAGATGTGGTCCGAGGTCACCATGGGCCGCTGAGCCACCCACAGCCGGCGCGAGCACTCCCCCTCGCTCGCGCCACCGCCCGCCGCCCGGCCCCCGTTCCGGGCGGCGGGCGAGTACTCAGGAGACTGACAGTGACCGATCTCGATCTGACGCACCTCAACGCCAGGGAACTGAACAGGTTCATCGAAGAGGTGGCCGAGTTCAGCAAGGCGCTGAAGGCGATCCGCGAGGACACGTCCTCCGTGCCCGCGCTCAGGAGTCTGGTGGAGGGACGCACCACTGGCGACACGCTGAACCAGAACCCGGTCCTCGCCGTCGGCACCATGGCCGGCGACGAACTGACGCACGGCAAGACCCTGGTCGAGGGGCTGACCAAGGCAGCCAAGTCCGTCGACGACGTCTTCGCGGCACAGCAGACCCTGTTCAAGGACATCGAGAGCGACCTGCAGACGACCATCGACACGCTGACTACTGGGCCGGCTTCACCGAGGAGCTGGCTGCATAGGAAGGTCTGCACGAAACAGGCTGCCTGAGCGGTGCCTTTGGGTACGAGGAACGGCTGGGCACCACAGCCGTCCGACGATGAGCAAGCAGCAGAGCCGGACCCGAGGCCGCCGGTCAGATGAGTCCGCTGCGGATGGCGTACGACACCGCTTGCACGCGGTTGCGCTGCCCGAGGCGGATCTGCACGGCGGAGAGGATGTTCTTGATGGTGCGCTCGGAGTAGCTCAGCTTGGCGGCGATCTCCGGCAGGGTGAATCCTTCCGAGAGCAGCTGTAGAACAGTGATCTCCCGGCTGCTGAGCCCGGAGGCGGTCAGGCCCCTGGGGCCAAGGACCTCGCGTTGGATGCGGTCCATCTGATCCATCAGCCTTCCCTGGACGACCGGCGGCAGATACGCCCGCCCTGCCACCACGTCACACACCGCCCGCGCCAGCGCTGCCGCATCCACCTCGGCACGCCACAGCACCGCCCGTATCCCATGCGCTGCGACGGCTGCCGGGTCAGCGTGCCAGCCGCCGCTCACCACCAGCACAAAGCGACTGCCCGCCGGTGCGGGTAGACCGCGCAGCAGTTCCAGCGCCGAGGAATCGACCGCCTTGACCGCGACCACCACGGTCATGGCCTCCGCCATGGCCGTCAGGGTGATCTGGGGACTCTCCTCCAAGCACGTCATCAGACCGATCTTGGTCAGCGGATCTGCGGCGTGCACGGCTGCACGGACTGTTCTCAATGCCTTCCGCCCAAGGGCAGGGCGCTGTGCGCGTTCAGCGCGGGCTGTCCGCCGAGGTGGGCGCAGAGCACGGTCGAGTCGTCTTCGATCTCACCGCGTGTGACGAGGTCGATCATCGCGGCCATCGACTTCCCCTCGTGGACGGTGTCGGTGACCATGCTCTCCGTGCGTCGGCGCCGGCGGGGTCGTCGGTCTTGAGCAGGAAGGGCTCGACGGACGCCAGGAAGGCGGCCTTCGCCACCCGGCCCGAACCGTAGGTGCCCAGGTGGCGGCCCGCCTCACCGGTGCCCGTGGAGAAGCCGACGAGGACGGCGTCCGTCAGGGCCGGCGTGGTCAGCACCTTGTCGAGGTCGGCGGCGAAGGTGTCGTAGTCGTTGCCCTTGGTCGGCTGCGAGGAGCGGCCGAAGTCGCGCCGGTCGTAGGTGATGACCGGGTGGCCGGCCTCCATCAGGGCGGGCACCTGCCGCTCCCAGGAGTGGCCGTCGAGCGCACAGCCGGGTATGAGCACGACGGGCTGTCCGGTGCCGTGGTCCTCGTAGGAGAGCTCGATGGGCGCGCTGTTCTCTTGGCCGACGGTGATGTACGGCATGTCGGTTCCCCACCATGGACGGGAGTTCGGGTACTGGGTCCAGCGCACCACGAGCGAGGGGACCTCACCAGGCAGAAAGCCAGGCAGAAGTAGACCGCGCTTACTGTAATGTCGTGATGACCAGTCATGCTTCCGACACGTCCCCAGGCGGCACTCCCTTCGGGGTGATGCTGCGATCCCTGCGCCGGGCCGCCCGGATGACCCTGGAAGAACTGTCCGGGGCGTCCGGAGTCAGTGTCCGCGCGCTCGGCGACATGGAGCGCGGACGCAGCCGCGGACCGCAGCGCCGTACCGTCGACGCGCTCGCGGCCGCGCTCGCGCTGGACGGCGAGCAGCGCGAGCGCCTCCAGCGCCTGGCCGACGCCGGCCGGGAACGCGGCGGCCCGAGCCCGTCGCCGTATCTCCTGCGCACCGTCGCCGACTTCACCGGCCGGGAGCAGGAGCTGGCGGATCTGGAGGCGCTCGTCACCGGTGCCGGCACCCGGGCCGTGGTGCTGTTCGGGCCGGGCGGGCAGGGCAAGACGACACTCGCCGCGGAGGCCGCCAGGCGGCTGGCCGGGCACTTCCCGGACGGCTGTGTCAGCGTGCGGCTGCACGGCATGAGCGACGCGCCGCTGCCCGCCGCCGAGGCGTTGGTCCTGTTGCTGACGGCCCTCGGTCATCCCCCCGAGCGGATCCCGGTGGACTCGGTCGCCCGGGAAGCCGTCTACCGGGCCACCCTGGGCGCCCGGCGGGCCCTGGTCGTCCTCGACGACGCGGCCGACGAGGAACGCACCAGGCCGCTGCTGCCGGACGCCGAGGGCAGTTTCGTGCTGGTCACCAGCAGACGGCCGCTGGCCGGTCTGGAAGGCGTACGGCGGATCAGGCTCGGCGGGCTCAGCGGCCACGAGTCGGCGGCGCTGCTGGAGCGGATCCTCGGGGCCGCGCGCACCGGCGGCCAGTCCCAGGCGATCGCCCGGCTGACCGGGCTGTGCGGGCATCTGCCGCTGGCCCTGCGGATCGTCGGCAACCGCCTCTCCAGCCGGCCGGGCTGGCCGCCGTCCCGTCTGGCCGACCAACTCGGCGACGAGGAACGGCGGTTGAACGGACTGATCGCGGGCGACCTCGCCGTGCGCAGCGCCCTCGCCCTCTCCTACGGCCAGCTCACCGGCCCCCACCGGCTGCTGTTGCGCCGGCTCGCCCTGCTGCCCGGCCGCGACACCGGCCCGGACCTGGCCGCCCTCCTGACCGGCGACGACGACCCGCTCGCGGTCGAGGACTCCCTCGACCTGCTGGTCGACCGCGGTCTGCTGGAAGAACCGACACCCGGCCGCTACGACCTGCACGACCTGGTACGGCTCTTCGCCCGCGAGCAACTGCACGCCGAGGAGACGGAGTCGGCGGTCGCGGAAGTCCGGCTCCGCATGGCCGACTGGCTCCTGCGCTCGGCCTCCGCGGCGGGCCGCTGGTTCGAGGCGCCCGGCGCGCCGGAGCCGTGGCCGGGCGAGCCCGCCCCCTTCACCCCCGAGTCCGCCGAGGAGGCGGAGGAGTGGCTGAGAGCCGAACGCGCCCACTGGGTCGGGGCATTGCCCCTCATGTCCGCGGCGGACCGGCACGCGGAGATCCTCCACACGGCCCGCACCCTGTACTGGTTCTCCGACCGCTGGGAGAAGTCGCCCGAGTGGCGGACCCTGTTCACGTACGGCGTCCGGTCCGCGGCCGCCCTCGGCGACCGCGCGGCTGAGGCGCACCAGCTGAACTGCCTGGCATGGGCGCACTGGGTGGGCGCCTACGAGTACGCGCGCTGCGAGGAACTCGCCCGGCAGGCCCTGCGTTTGGCGGAGGAGACCGGCGAGACGGCACTCCAAGCCTGGGCATGGAGCTACATCAGCAGTGCCTGCATGAATCTGGGCCGCCCCGCGGAGGCGGCCGAGTCGGCAGGGAAGTCGGTGGAGCTCTTCGAGGCCATCAATGACACCACCGGCGCGGCGATCACGCGGCGGAAGCTCGCCAGCGCACTGCGCGAGGCCGGCCGCCCCGAGGAGGCGCTGGCCATCCACCGCTCCTTGCTCGGCGGCTCCGCCGGAGACGTACCAGGCCTCAACGCCGTCTCCCAGGCCCTCATCCAGACCGAGATGGCCTACGACCTGTCGGCCCTGCACCGCTGGCCCGAGGCGGTGCAGGCCTTCCGGGCCATCACTGCCCCGCCCGCCTACAAGGACAGCGACCACTTCCGCGCCACGGTCCACTCCGGCCTGGCCGCGGCCCTGGAACACATCGGCGAACTCCCCGAGGCCCACGAGCACTACATCCGGGCGCACCGCCTGTTCACCGAGATAGGCGACAGCAAATCCGCCGCCGGGACGGCAACGTCGATCGACCGGACCCGCTCAGCGGGGAAGGCCGGGCAGCAGGTCGCTCCCGGCAACGTGAGCGGTCAGCCGGGGGCGGGGTCGTAGCCGGGGTCGGCTGAGATCCGCCGGCCTGGCGGCCGGGCCGGCCGAGCAGCGGGTCGCCTCCGGCGGCGCAAGCCGTCAGACGCGGCCGTGGGCGGCGCCGGGGGTCGGGGTCGCCTGGTATCCGGTAATCCGGTGGCCGGGCAGGCCGGGCCGCAAGTCGCTCCGCGGCCGGGGCCGGGGTCGGCCGGGATCCGGTGGCCGGGCAGGCCAGGCGACAAGTCGCTCCCAGCGATGTGAGCGGTCAGACGCGGCCGTGGGCGGCGCGGGGGTCGGGGTCGCCTGGTATCCGGTAATCCGGTGGCCGGGCAGGCCGGGCCGCAAGTCGCTCCCGGCGCCGCGAGCCGTCAGACGGGGGGTGGGGTCGTAGCGGGGTCGGGCTCGGATCCGGTAGTCCGTCGACGGCGTCCCCTTCGTCCTGGAGGCCGTCTCGGGCGTGAGGCCACACAACAAGCCCTGGCACACGCCTCGGGCAATCGCAGGCCGAGTAGGGTAATCAGCCGGTCCACCGCCGAGGTGGCCCCCGAGCCGCAGAACAGGACGCAGACGCTGTCGTCGGCGCCGATCGCCTGTGCGACCAGGCGTCTGGCCTCCTCGCGCCGAGCCGTGGTGACCCGGCCGGTCAGCGTCGCCTCCGTGTGTGTATTGGCGTAGCGCGGAACGACCTCATCGCGGATGGCGTCCTCGACGAACGTGAGCGCCCGCCCGCTCGCGGTCCAGTCGGCATAGACCAGAGGACAGGGCCCGTACGGCCCCGCCACCTCCGTCGTCCTTCCCACCATGGCCGCGCGCGTGCGCCGTATCAGCTCGGATTCGGCGGCCTCGGGAGCCGGCGGGGGGATCGGCATCAGCCCGGGACAGTGATCACCCGGGACGTCTCCGGATGTAAGCGACGGTGTACGCATAGCCGGATTCCTCAGCTCTCTCGTGCAGTGAGCTCACGCTGACTCCTGACACCGGGCGGGCAGGTGCCTCGGTGGGGTGCCGTCGGCCGCCACCGACACGGGAAGGATGCGCCCGAGCGGCACAACTGCTCATCAGCGAGCTCCACCAGCCTCAATACCGGTGAAGCTAAGGCACCCCACAGGCCCCTCTGAGCACTCGGCAGCGGGAAAGGGCGGGACGGGAAGGTGATCGTCCCGTTCGGGCCTGCCTTCAGCCATCCGGTCTCCGAGTACACGGACCGATCTCGCGCTTGGCGTCATGGCCTGAAACGTGAAGCGCCTGACTCCGTCCGGGGCCTGCTGCTGGACCGGGAGCTGAACCCTGCGGTCCAGGATCGCCATTCCCGCTGGGCCACTGGGTCAGGCGCGGGCCTGCGATGCAGGGCGGATACACGAAAGGGCAACTTCTCAGGGACCGATGGCTCAGAAATTCCTCAATCGGAACCGCTCCCCATGGGGTTGAGCTCTAACTTCATGCCAATCTCTCCCAGCGACTCATCACACCCAGGAGCAGCCCAATGGCAGGCGGCGGACAGCAGTCGAGTGCACAGTCGACCCGGAACGGCATTCAGGCACTGGAGGCCGCTCGCAACGGCGTCACGCGGTGCCGTGAGGACGTGGATGCCACCCGTGGCAACCTCTCCGCGGCGTACCAGGGCAGTGACGGAGGGCAGTTCGGTGAGCTGCTGAGGATGTGGGACGAGCAGTGCGGCGTCATCCAGAAGAACCTCCAGGACATGGTCGACGCGCTCGAACTGAGCCTGAAACAGCACCAGCAGACCCAGACCTCCGCGGGAGAGGCCATCACCCACGCCTCCCACGCCTCGGATGCGGTCTTCCAGCAGCTGACCGGCTGATCCGCGCGCCGCCCCCTCCCCGCACCGACGACCGAGACGAGACTTCTGATGAGTGACAACCTCACCGACGGACACATCTACGTCGCCTACTCCCACGTGCAGAACGCGGCGGACGACATGGTCAGCCAGACCAGGGCGATCGCCGCCACCCTGGCGAATCTGGAGGCGGAACTCAGCGAGCTGAAGAGCACCTGGTACGGCGCCGACGCCGACGTCTACCGGCAGAAGCAGGCCGCGTGGGACCAGGCCGTGCGGAACATGGAGCAGCTGCTCACCTCGCACGCCGGCCTGCTGACGGACATCTCCGCCAACTACAAGTACAGCGAGAACTCCCTGTCCCAGATGTGGTCCGAGGTCACCATCGGCCGCTGAGCCACCCACAGCCGGCGCGAGCACTCCCCCTCGCTCGCGCCACCGCCCGCCGCCCGGCGCCCCGTTCCGGGCGGCGGGCGAGTACTCAGGAGACTGACAGTGACCGATCTCGATCTGACGCACCTCAACGCCGGGGAACTGAAAAGGTTCATCGAAGAGGTGGCCGAGTTCAGCAGGGCGCTGAAGGCGATCCGCGAGGACACGTCCTCCGTGCCCGCGCTCAGGAGTCTGGTGGAGGGACGCACCACTGGCGACACGCTGAACCAGAACCCGGTCCTCGCCGTGGGCACCATGGCCGGCGACGAGCTGACGCACGGCAAGACCCTGGTCGAGGGGCTGACCAAGGCAGCCAAGTCCGTCGACGACGTCTTCGCGGCACAGCAGATCCTGTTCAAGGACATCGAGAGCGACCTGCAGAGGACCATCGACACGCTGCTGAGGAACCAGAGCGACAGTCTGACCGCCATCGAGGGCGAGAAGCTGCTCGACGCCTTCTCGGACGTCGACAACGACCTGGCCGACCGTCCGACCTCCCGATCCTGAGCCGTCCCCCCTCCTCCTCCCGGGAGTTCCCCGCTGTGGCTGACAACACCTCCGAAGACGACTACTGGTCCCGGGCCGTGTCCCTCTTCACCGGGTACACCATGCCCGAACGGGGCAAGCTGTTCGAGAAGCTCAAGAGCGGCGAGGGTGTCCCCCTCTTCCGGCACGGCATCCAGTCCCTTGACATGAGGGCCGTGCAGCAGGGCGACCTCGGCCTGCGGCAGGGCGTCCAAGGCCGAAACCAGCGCAAGGGCGAGGACTACGACATAGTCTTCTACTCCTCCTCGGGCGGTGACGGCAGTCACGACGGCGGCATGAAGATGCATCGGGTCCGGATCGTGATGATCGGCGTCATCCCCGACGCGAATGGCCGGGCCACGTTCTTCTCCGAGAGAGACGACCCCCTGGGCGAGGGGTGGGGTGACAACAACACCTTCACCGGCATCGAAAAAATCCAGTGGGACGCGTCCGACATGGCCCGGTACATCTTCGGAGGCAGGAGAGCGCTGGGGGCGCTCACCGATGAGTACAGCACCAAGGACTTCAGCTACGCCGGACAGTCCGTGCCGGACAGCAGCGCCGTCGATCTGCTGTCGTTCACCCGTACGGCGCAGTCGTTCGACAGGGCGAAAGCATTCCTCGTACAACAGGCGGAGACGCTGGGGCAGTGGGAGAAGGCCCTGGGCTCGGAGCGGTCCGCCTGGCGCGGAAAGGCCGCCGGGGTCTTCCGCGGGCTGGTCAAACAGCTGCACACGAACTACGCCGGTTACGCCGACCAGCTCGGGGGCAAGGGCTACCAGGGCGCACACCTCACGGTCGACGGCTATCTGCCCACGTCCAAACCTGGTCACGCGGTCACGGTCGCGCAGCGCAATCTGCTCGCCCAGGCGAAGACGTTGGAGTACGCGTGGCAGGACTGGGCCGACTCCGGTTTGCATGACCCGCACCGCGTGGTCAACGGCCTGCTGGACGACCTGGTCACGTGGCTGATCGCCAACAACCTCCCCCATGTGCTGAAGCGCGACGGCGGGAGCGGCCCGATGGGCTCGCAGCTGGCCTCGACCTATTCCAGTACTGCCGCCTTCCGCCAGGTCCATCCCGTCTACGGGGACCTGACGAAGGACTCGGCATGGAAGAGACTGGGCGAGAGGGCCGTCAAGATATGGCGGGAGACTCAGGATGCCTACCTCGAGACGCCGGCCCGCAACGCCCTGTCGCGTCTCGGCAATCAATGGCTGCAGACCTCGAAGGACGTCGTAGTCGCGCTGCGGACCAGGGACACCACCCCTCTGACCGAGGCATACAGGAAGGAGGAGGCTCGGCTCGCGAAGGAGAAGGCCGAGAAGGAGGGCGACTCCCTCAGCAAGACCCTCGACAGCCTTGGCGGCTTCGGCAAACAGATGAACAAGGCCATGGAGGACTTCGGCAACAACATGGGCAAGGGGCTGGGGGGCTTCGGTAACCAGCTGAACAAGGGCCTGAACGACTTCGGCCAGGGCATGAACAAGAACCTGAACGACTTCGGCGAAGGCATGAGCAAGGGCCTGAACGGTGCCACCAAGGGCATCGGTGACAACGTCAGCAGCCTGAACAAGGGTCTGAACGACTTCGGCCAGGGCCTGAACAAGGGCCTGAACGGGGCCACCAAGGGCATCGGCGACACCGTCAGCAGCCTGAACCAGGGGGGTATCGGCGGCTACCTGGGCGGAATCCTCGGCGGCAACGGGAACCCCACGCACAGCTCCGATCCGTCGGCCAAGAACACCGCCGGCGGCATCAGGAATCCCGACGGCAGCACCACCGTGCTGAACCCGGACGGCTCACTGACCACCAAATACCCGGACGGGTCGGTCCACACCGTCAACCCCGACGGGACCATCCCCATGCCGCAGCCATTTCCGTCACCGGGCACAGTCACCACGCCCAGCGGCTCCA
>NZ_KQ949026.1:373103-379220 GCF_001514285.1 Streptomyces sp. DSM 15324 | reverse complement strand
ACCACCGACCTGAACGGCTCGTCCACCGGCAAGCACACCCCGGGCAGCGGCGGCCACTCCGGCACCTCCGGTCACTCCGGCAGCGACACCTCCGGGCTGAACCACCATCTGCCGTCACCGAGTTCGTTCGACCTCCACGACTTCGACACCTCCGGTCTCAACGCCCACCAGCCCATGAGCACACCGCTCAACCCGGCACTGGCCGATGGAACCGCCGCCACCGGGCACGGGGGCGCCGACTCCTACGAGGACTACGACAGCATCCCGTACGCCGGTCGCGCGCTGGGCGCACCCACCGATGACTCCACCGGCTCCTCGGCTGCCCAGGAGAGCACCGGGGGCATGCCGCTGAACCCCATGGCGTTCGGTGGCATGGGCGGCATGGGCGGTATGGGTGGCATGGGCGGAGGCGGCACCGGCGGATCGAACGGCGAACGCGTCCGCTCGGTGCTCAGCGACGGCGACGGCGCCGCCCTGCGCCGACGGCGGAGGTCCCGGGGGGCCGCGTCGGCCGACGACGAGGAGGACGTGGTCGTCACCAGGGGCGGACGGCCCGTCACGGCCTCCACCCCGTACGCCCCCATGGGGATGGACGGCGGTCAGGGTGGCCGGTCCACCGAGTCAGGCGACCGCGTGCGGTCGAACTGGGGGACGGAGGAGGACGACGACGTGTGGGGCACGGACGAAGGCGGCGCTCCGGCGGTGATCGGACGATGAGCGGAGGCATGACGATGAACGACGGTGGCGGAAAGGACACGTCCGGGGAACCGGTGGCGCAGGCGGCGTCGATCGAGCAGCGGCTGGCCCAGGCGATGGCCGAACTCGAAGCCACCCAGAAGGCCGTGGCCGAGGCGGAGGAGGAACTGCGTCATGCATCCTGCACCGTGCGCTCCAGGGACCGTGCGGTCGAGGTCACGGTCGGTCACCAGGGCGAGCTGACGGAACTGCGGTTCCTGGACGGCAAGTACCGGAACATGACCGCCGGTGAGCTGGCCGGCAGCGTCCTGGAGGCGGCGGAGCGCGCCCGGACGCAGATGTCCCGGCAGGTGATGGAGACGTTCGAGCCCTTCACCCGGCCGAGCGACGCCGTACCCGAGATGACCGGTATGGACATCGACTGGGCCGCGATCTTCGGTCCCGGTGTCCAGGAGACCGCGCACACCGCACCCGGCGGCCCTTCCAGGAACCGCCTGCGCGACGAGATCCACGAGGACACGGAGGACGAGCACGATGTCTGACACCGGCGGCGCCTACAGCGCGAACGCGGACGAGGTCCGCAGGGCGGCGGAGCTCATCGACAAGATCGCCGCCATGTCCGGTGCCATCGTCGGCGACTTCGCCGAGGGGGCGAGGGCGACCAGCGGCTGGGAGGGCGACGACAGCTACGGCCGGTCGCTGCGTACGAACCTGGACAAGGAACTGACCTCGACGACCGACACCGGCAAGGCGGTCGCCGAGGCGATCGGCGCCGTCTCCCACGGCAGTCTCGAGAACGCGCGCAACATCCTCAAGACCCAGGCCGGAAACCTCGACGCGATCCTCACGTCACGGGGCGCGGGCAGCACCGGGACCGGCAGAAAGAGCTGATACGACATGGCGATCCAGGCCTCGACGCCGGTGAACAACATGCTGTTCGTCCTCACCGGCGAACGCCTAATCCAGGCGAACGAGGACCTGGCGCACGAGAGTCACGCACCGTACCGGAAGCTGGCCAGGAATCTGGACGAGCTGTCCGACCTGGTCGAGAAGTCGATCGGCAGCGCGGCCCGCGCGCTGCCGCCCCAGGCCGGCCAGAACTACGTCCGCGCGATGCGCATGTTCGTGGACCAGGGCGGGACCGCCAATCTCAACCAGTTCTCGCGGCAGCTGGACGAGGTCGCCGACAACAGGATCAGGACCTCCTACCAGATCAAAGAGACCAAGTGGCAGATCATCGCCGAGGTGATCCGTCTCATCATCGAGCTGCTCGTCGTCTTCGCCTTGTCGGTGTTCAGCAGCGGAGCGGCGGCCGGCCGGGCCGCCGTGGCCAAGGCCCGGAGCCGCGTCTTGATCCTCACGCTCATGGACACGCTCATGCGGCACACGCATATGCTGCCCATCCTGAGTGAGGCGCTGGAGGAGGCGTTCCAGTCCTTCGCGGTGCGCCTGGGCATGATCGCCTTCACGGACAGCCCGTTCAGTCCCAAGGGCTTCGACTGGAAGCAGATCGCCCAGGACGGCGCGTTCGGCGCGTTCGCGGCGGCTTTCATCACCCCGATCGCCAAGAGCGGCCAGGGCGCCTTCGACGCGCTCAAGAAGAGCTTCAAGGGGACGACACCTGTCAAGAACGTCGCCGACGACGTCATCGCCAAGGTCGGCGAGAAGACGGGTTCCTCGGTGATCAACCACACGCCCGGCGGAAAGGCCGGAAAGTTCGGCACGGAAACGGCCGTACCGGTCGAGCCCTCACAGGGCCGGCACCTCTCCGGCGGAAGTCTCGCCTTCGGTGAGGCGGGCGGTGAGTCCCTGGCCGAGGTGCTCGGCGGCGGACTGTTCTACGGCAACTGGTCCACGTCTTCGTCGACGTTCCTCGGCGCGGGCCTCAGCAACCGGTCCGAACACGTCCTCCACACGGGCGCCGTGGGCTCGGGCACGTGGATCAACACCAAGTTCTCCGTCGACCAGCCCGCCGGCACGGTCAACGGGCCGGACGCCGGCCTCGGCACCGGCGGCGGCGAGGACAAGGACACGAGCGAGAAGTACACCCGTCCGGGCATTTCGGGGAGCGGTGGCTCCACACACGCCGGAGACGGACCATCGGAGCCTGTCGTCCCCGTTCCCACCCTCGGTGCCGGTCCCACGGTCCCGGGGGGCCTCGACACGGGGACGCGGCCCGCACCCGGGGCCGAGGGCCCCGCCGCTGCCTCGGACGGCTCCACCGGCCCCGGGGGAACCTCGGTTCCGCTGGGCGCCGCCCCGACGACGTCGTCCTCGACGGCCTCCCCGAGCCTTGCGCCGACCACGAACACCACGAACGTCCCCGGCAACCGCCCCGGTGCCGGCCAGGGCGAGAACCCCGACGGCACGCCCGCGCACGACGCCGGAGCCGAGGAGACCGACCCGGACCGGACTTCACCGCTCGCGCCTACGGCGGTCACACCTGCCGCCGTCACTGCCGTGACGGCCACGCCGCCGGCCACCACGCCCACGGACGTCCCCGCCGCCGCGCCGCACTCCGGTACGGCTGTCCCTCAGCCGGCCCCCTCGGGCGACCCCGCCCACGCCCCCGCGTCACGGCCCGTGCGGACCGTCTCCGGGGACCCGGACGCGGCCGGGGACCGTGAGCATGACAGCGACAGCGATGCCGCCGCCGGCGAAGAGGGCGCCGACGGCCCTGTGCGGACGGTTTCGGAGACCCCCGCGGGCTCCGCCCCGTCGACCGGGCCGTCCCCCGGCTCGGTCAGCGCGGACGAGCAGCCCGCAGACCGCACGCCCCCTCTGGTCCAGCCCGTCCCCGCTGCCGCGCCGCACTCTGCCCCGACGGCTGCCGGGCCGGCCGCCACAGCCCGGCCCACTGCCGGAGAGCAGACGGTGCCCAAGACCCGTGGGGAGGCGGACGGGGCGGCCCCGGCCCAGGAGGCCGCGGACCCGGTCGAGACGGTGGGCGGGAACGCGGCGGATCCGGCCCACGACGCACTGGCCCACGGTGAGAACGCCGGTGCGGTGGCGCCTGCCGGACAGGTGCCCACCGTGTCGGGGGCCGTCGCGGGACCCGCGGCCGGCACCGGTGACGGACGGACGGAGGAGCGGAGGTCCGACCGGCCCGACGTTTCGGAGTCCGACAGCGACACCGCCGTGTCCGCCGGCCCTTCCGGGCGGTCCGTCAGGGGCGAGGCCACTGCGGTCACGCCCGTGACCGTGGAACCTGCCGCGCAACCCGGCGGCGGGCAGGAGCCGGGTGCGGTGTGGGGGGCAGGCGAGGTGCGTTCCGAGCGGTGGATTCCCCACCGGGCCGGGCAGGGGCCGGAGGGAGAGCCCCTGGCGGAGGCGTTCGAGTTCGGGTTGAAGGACGGGGCGCCCGTGGTGCGGCCGGGGTCGGGAGAGCTGACCGACGTCGGCTACGCGTGGGAACGGCGTCGGGGAAGCACGCCGGAGCAGGACACCATCCGGCTGACCCGCCGTGTCCTTCTGGTTCCGGAGGACGGTGTGAGCGAGGCCGAGGTCGCCGAGGTCCGCAAGAAGCTCGTCCTGGGCCTGGACCGCCTCGTCAACGAGCCGGGCCACAGGCTGGAGGCTCTCCAGGACCAGGGCGACGACCGGGTGGAGTCGGGTCCCCGGCTCCAGGTCACCGTCGAGTTCGTCACCTCCAAGGACCGGGCGCACACTGTGGTGGCTGTCGTCAAGGGCAGGCCCACCGACGACGAGCCGATGAGACAGAACGAGTGGTACACCGACGCTCCCGCCGACAAGTTCGTTCACGAGATCGTTCACGGCCTGGGTGTGCGTGACGGCAGGGACGGAGCCGACCCGCGGGTCCTGCTGACGCCGGGTGGTCACCGCCCGCAGGACGTCCCCGATGGCCATTACGACTTGATGGACGGGTACAAGGACGGCAAGAAGGCTCTCCTGACCTCCGATGACCTGCGGCAGATCGCAGATGTCCTGACCCCCTACCTCCACCGGAACACGGTCGGCGCCACGTCGGCTCAGGGGGTGGAGGAACGGTCCGGTCGGCGCGGTCTGGTTGTCGCCCCCGCGATGCGCGATGCACGGGGGGCGGGAGAACAGGGCGAGGGCGTGGCCGCCCGGACCGCGGGCGAGGGGCAGGCGGTCGCGCATTCCGGTGCGCTTGATGGACGACCGCCGCAGGATGTGCCGGACTTCACTCCGGGGGAGCGCGTCCTCGGGAGTGACGAGTTCCCCGGCCGGCCCCAGGAGTCCTCGGGTACGAACGGGGAGCCTGCAGGGTCTGTTGCGCCGCAGGCGCCCGCGGCGGGCGTTTCGACCGTGGCGGACGACCAGACCGCCCAGACCGCCCTGTCCCAGCTGAATGACCTGGTCCGCACACTGGGCAGCGGGGCGGCCGTGGCCAGGGAGCTGGGGGTTAACCAGTCCACCGTGACCAGATGGCTCAGCGGCACGAGGCGGCTGAGCGCAGACGCCGCCGGAACAATCGACGGGCTGCACGGCCGCCTCGCCTCCAACGGCGCGACCCGCCACAGGCAGCCGGCCGGCGACGTGCAGCGACGGGTGACCGACGCGTCCGTCAGGGACATCCTGGAATCGTTGTACGTGAAGGAGCGGGAGAACCACGCGGACGACGAGTCCGCGCTCCGGGCGGTGGCCGACGCACTCAGCGGCGGTACGGTCGAGGTGGACCGGGATGATGTGTACGACTGGATGTCCGGCAGGCGTGCCCTGGACCCGGTGGTGCGCGAGCGGATCGCCGAACACGCCGCGCTCGTCCACCCCGACGGCCTCCCCACCGTACCGGCCGACACCCCCGCTCTGCACACGGTGGAGACCCAGTACCTGGTGAACCGGCTCGGCCCCGACATCACGCCAAGACTGCTCGGCGTCTCACCGCAGGTCCTGGAATCCCTCCAGGCGGGCACTTCCTCCCCAACGCTGGAGGTCGCGGAGCGGATCACGGCAACCGCCGACCTGCTCCTGACGCAGAACACCACACCGACCGCCGACGACGTCACGAACCACGTCCGCCAGCGCAGAACCTGGCTCCAGAACGCCATCGCGGACCTCACCAGCCACCTGGGAACACTGTTCGTGGCAAGCGTGCTCGGCTGCAGCACGTCGGTCGTGCGCCGCTACCGCCTGGGTGGTCATGAGTCGAAGGTGCCGAAGAAGACGGCCGACCGGATCCGCGCGGCACTCGCCCTGCTCGACGAACACGGTCGCGACGGCGTCACCGCCGACGCGGTCACCGAACGCGTCACACCGGACGACACCGCAACCAAACTCCAGGCGTTGAGGGGCGTGGCGGGCAGTGGAAGGGACCTGGCCAGAGAGCTCCAGGTTTCGCGGGTGGCGCTGCGGGGTCAACTCGACGGCGGCGCGCAGGTCAAGGTCTCCCGGGAGTTCGCCGTGCGGGTGGACGCGCTGTTCGCACAGTGCAAGCAG
>NZ_KQ949026.1:369508-372817 GCF_001514285.1 Streptomyces sp. DSM 15324 | reverse complement strand
TGGGACGGGCTGGGGAGCGAGGAGAACGTCGCCGCCGTGCTCCGCAACAACGAAGCTGCGGTGGCGCAGCTCCGCCTCGGTGAGACGAGGACCCCGCTCAGGGAGACGGCCGACCGGATCGACGTGGCGCTCGCCCTGCTCGACGAACACGGTCCCGTCGGCGTCACCGCCGACGCGGTGGCGAGAGGCGTCACACCGTACGACGCCCGCCACAAGGTGCGCCTCCTGGTCCAGTGGCTCGGAACCCCCGAGGCGGCCCGAAGACTCGAGGTCGACGAACCGACGGTGCGCCTGCTGCGGCTCTTCCGTGAGACCGAGAAGCTGACCGTGGACACCGCCAGCCGGATCGACACGGCATACGACTCACTCGTGACACGACTGAGGTCTCTCGGCATCGACCCGGCCGAGGCACCCGTCCAACTCACCGGCATCGACCTGACCGACCTCTTGCCCACGCCCGCCACCGCTTCACCCACCACGCCCGACGCCCCCATGCCGACGACGCCCGCAGCACACCAGGACCGGAACTCCACCCCGGACACACCCGCGTATCCGTTCACCCGCGACGAGACAGACATCGCGGAATCGTCGGAGAATCTGTTCACCGAGGCGGCCCTCTTCCTCAGCGAACAGTGGCTGCAGACGTCGTCCCATGAGTCCGTGAGCACGACCGGCGAGGAGCACGTCCAGCCCGGCACGACCCGGCCCGCCACAAGCCGGGCGGCCGAATACCCTGAGGGACAGTCTCCGGCGAAGCAGCGACGGCTGAACGACGAATCCGGTGCGGACGAGTGGGCGCTGCCCGACTTCGACTGGCCTGGTCAGCCCGTCGGGATCGAGGAACTGCCCGGCGATTTCGGCGACGAGCAGGACAACCGCGTGGAGGACGCCTCCTCGACGACGCTCGACGTCATGGACACCGACTACTCCGGGACGCTCATCGACGTCATGACGAACTACACCCAGATGCTGTACGAGGAAGTGACGTCGGACGCGGATGACAGGGCGCCGGAACGCCGCACCATGGAGGCCGGCGATGCCGTGGCAACGGCGATGACGGAGGTCGGCCCCGGCATGGCACCCGTGGTCGACCGCCAAACCGCCGATGTCGCGCCCGCGGCGGGCGTTTTGCCCGTGGCGGGTACGGCGGCTGCGCATCCCACGGACGGTGCGCAACTCGGAGAGGAGGGGGAACGTGCCGTCCGGTCAGGGCCGGAGGGCGCGGGGGACATGGCGATCGACTTCGTGCCGGCGGTGGATTACGCCATGGTGCACGGCGGCGACTCCGGCCTCCCGGCGAGCCGCGAGAACGAGCAGGCCGACGAGGCCGGCGGTGAGCTGCTGGCATCGGGCGAGGTGGGCACCGACCGCTGGATCCCCTTCGGTACCGGCGAGGGAACACCCGAGGCGTTCACCTTCACCCCCGTCCCGCCCGGCACCCGCACGGTGACCCGGATGGTCGACGGTGCGCTGGTCGAGTCCGACGCGCCGTGGCAGGTGGGCCGCCCTCAGGGATCCGGTGAGCGTACCCGGATCGGCTACACGTGGGCCCACTACCGCGGTGCCACCCCCGTGCAGGACACCCTTTACCTCACTCGCCGGATCCACCTGACCGCCCAGGACGCGTCCGCCGAGCAGCTCGCCACCCTGCAGAACGGCCTGCGCACGGCCCTGCGGGACCTGGTCAACCGGCGTGACTACCGCCTGCCGGCCCTCCAGCCCGACCAAGTCACCGGCCCGTCCCTGCCGGGTCCGCTCCTGCGCGCCGATGTACGTTTCGTCGACTCGCCGGCTGATGCCGACTCCGTGGTCACCGTGCATGTCGGCCTGCCCGGCCCCGGACGGTCCATGGTGCAGAACGCCTGGTACACGGACGTCCACCCCGCCGCCTACGTCCACGAGATCGTCCACGGTCTCGGTGTCATCGACGACAACCCCGACCCGCGTGTCCTGCTGACCCCGGGCGGCCGCGGCGAACAGGTTCTCGCCGACGGCGAGTCCAGCCTGATGGGCCCCTTCACCGATCCGGCTCGGCAGGACTTCGTCCTGACCACCGATCACCTGCGGCAGATCGCCGACGTCCTCAGCCCGTATCTGCACACCACCACCACGACCCCGGCCGAGCACACCGAACCCGCCGTCGCACAGGCCACCGCGCCCGCCGAACCGGACACCACCTCCCAGCCCCTGTCCCCACCACCCGGCCAGACCGGACCCGATACGGCCCCCGCGGTCGACGACCAGACCGCCCTGTCCCAGCTGAATGACCTGGTCCGCATACTGGGCAGCGGGGTGGCCGTGGCCAGGGAACTGGGGGTTAACCAATCCACTGTGGCCAGATGGCTCAGCGGCACGAGGCCGCTGAGCGCAGACGCCGCCGGAAGAATCGACGGGCTGCACGGACGCCTCGCCTCCGGCGACGTGCAGCGACGGGAGACCGCCGAGTCCGTCAGGGACATCCTGGAATCGTTGTACGTGAAGGAGCGGGAGAACCACGCGGACGACGAGTCCGCGCTCCGGGCGGTGGCCGACGCACTCAGCGGCGGTACGGTCGAGGTGGACCGGGACGACGTGTACCGCTGGATGTCTGGCAAGCCCAACCCGGACCCGGTGGTGCGCGAGCGGATCGCCGAACACGCCGCGCTCGTCCACCCCGACGGCCTCCCCACCGTACCGGCCGACACCCCCGCTCTGCACACGGTGGAGACCCAGTACCTGGTGAACCGGCTCGGCCCCGACATCACGCCAAGACTGCTCGGCGTCTCACCGCAGGTCCTGGAATCCCTCCAGGCGGGCACTTCCTCCCCGACGCTGGAGGTCGCGGAGCGGATCACGGCAACCGCCGACCTGCTCCTGACGCAGAACACCACACCGACCGCCGACGACGTCACGAACCACGTCCGCCAGCGCAGAACCACCCTCCAGAACGCCATCGCGGACCTCACCAGCCACCTGGAAAACCAGGCCGCCGTGGCAGGCGTGCTCGGCTGTGGCCGTAAAGCTGTGGGCGGTTACCGCCATGGTGGTCATGAGTCGAAGGTGCCGAAGAAGACGGCCGACCGGATCCACGCGGCACTCGCCCTGCTCGACGAAGGCCGTCCCGTCACCGCCGACACGGTGACCGAACGTGTCACACCGGACGCCACCGCGACCAAACTCCAGGCGTTGACGGGCGTGGCGAGCAGTGAAAGGGACCTGGCCAGAGAGCTCAAGGTCTCGCCGCGGACGCTGCGGCAGCAACTCGACGGCGCGCAGGTCTTCCGGGAGTTCGCCGTGCGGGTGGACGCGCTGTTCGAACAGTGCGAGAAA
>NZ_KQ949026.1:0-368801 GCF_001514285.1 Streptomyces sp. DSM 15324 | reverse complement strand
CAGGACGGGCTGGGGAGCGAGGAGAACGTCGTCGACGTACTGCGCATCCACCGAGCTGCGGTGTTGAGGTACCGCCTCGGTGAGGTGGCGACCCCGCTAAAGGAGACGGCCGACCGGATCGACCTGGCACTCGCCCTGCTCGACGAACACGGTCCCGACGGCGTCACCGCCGACACGGTGGCGAGAGGCGTCACACCGTACGACGCCCGGGACAAGGTGCGCCTCCTGGCCCAGTGGCTCGGAACCGCCGAGACGGCCCGAAAACTCCAGGCCGAAGAACAGACGGTGCGCCTGCTGCGAATCTTCCGTGAGACCGAGAAGCTGACCGTGGACACCGCCGACCGGATCGACACGGCATACGACTCACTCGTGACACGACTGAGGTCTCTCGGCATCGACCCGGCCGAGGCACCCGTCCAACTCACCGGCAGCGAACTGACCGACCTCTTCCAAACGCCCGACGCCTCCATGCCGACGACGCCCGCAGCACACCAGGACCACAACCCCACCCCGGACACACCCGCGTACCCGTTCACCCGCGACGAGACAGACATCCCCACGCCGCACTTCATGGAGGACTACCTCGCGGAAGTCCTCACGGAAGACTTCCCGGGAGACGTCTCCATGGAGGAAGACGCACCAACGCGGGAGGAAGCTCTCTGGGCGAGCGACTCCGAACCGGAAGACCAGGACGACGCCGGAGCGACGGGCCTTCCGGCGGACGACCTCGACATCCTCGCCACACTGCTCGGCGTGGACAGCGCCATGCAGGTCGACTCCGAACCGGGGGACATGGCGATCGATCTCGTGCCGTCGGTGGACTACACCATGGTGCACGGCGGCGACTCCGGTCTCCCGGCGAGCCGCGAGAACGAGCAGGCCGACGAGGCCGGCGGTGAGCTGCCGGCCTCGGGCGAGGTGCGTAGCGACCGGTGGATTCCGTTCGGCGGTGAAGGGACGCCCGAGGCGTTCGAGTTCACGCCCGCTCCGCCCGGCACCCGCACGGTGACCCGGATGGTCGACGGTGCGCGGGCCGACACCGGGCCTGTGCTGGACGCCGTCTCGGCCGCCCACGACGCGGCCGTGATGACGGAGACCGGCCACGACGCGGCGCCCGCGGGGCAGGGTTCCGCCCGTCCGGGACAGCGGTCCGCTCCGTCGTCCCCGGCTGCCTCGTCCGCTCAGGCACCAGCAGGCAGCGGGGGGCCCGCGGATACGGCGGACGCCACCGGCACGGCTCAGGCCGGGGAGGACACCGCCGGGCAGGAAGCGGCCGCGGAGGAAGCGGAGACGCCGCGGGAGCGGTCGCTGCGCGCCATGGGACCCGCCGGGGACTGGGTGCTCAGGCGGGAGGCGGCCGGAGCGCGCGAGGTGGAACGCCTGGAGGTGGGGCCCGCGGAGACGTCCCCCGACGGCAAGGCCCTGCGCCCCTGGGTGGGCGCGCTCGATGGCGCAATCGACATCAGGACGTTCGAGGCTCGCCGGTACCGGCTGCCCTCCGGGGAGTTCGCGACCAGCGCGGTGGTCCGCGTGTATCTGGAGAGGTCCTTCGGAGGCTCCTCCTTCGCCTCCGACGAGCAGTTGGAACGTCTGCGGGACTCTGCCCGGGCAGGCGTCGACGCGATGTGGAACACCGGTCACCGGCTGCCCGACGGGGATGTCTTCCGGCTCGACCTGGAGTTCGTCACCGATCCCGACACCGCCCATCACACGGTCACCGTGTACGGCCACCTGGAGCGCGCGAACCACCTGGAGTGGGGAACGAACACCAGGCCGAACACCATCGCGCACGAGGTGGGCCACCTGCTGGGCCTGGAGGACGAGTACCGCGAGAGAGACGAGTACGGCCGGCGCGCCGTGTACCTCGACGGGACGCTGATGGGGGCGAGCCACATCGACCCCACAGGACGCTTCCTCGTGGACACCGACCTCATGTCCGAGGCCCGGCACTCGGGACGGGGCACGCAGCGGATCCCTCCCCGTCATCTGCGTCAGCTCGGAGCGGGCATCGAGCAGGCCCGGAAGCGGTCGGCCAGGGACAAGGCCTCCCTGGAGGCCACGCTCCGGGATTGGGATACCCGCGGGGAAGAGAACGAGGAGAACGGCGAAGAGAGCAGGACTGAGGAGGGAACGGCCCCGAACAGGGAGGATCAGGACAGGGACCTGTTGCGGCCGGCTTCGCCACCGGCCCGGGCGCGGTTCTCGCCGGATGTCCTGCGCGCGGTGCTGCACGGGGAGTCGCGTCCCGGACGCGGTGGCCGCCTGGCCCCGGGTGCCGGGTCGTCTCGTCCGAGGCCTCTCGTTCTGGACGGCACCACCCGTCCCAACGGCACCTACCGGGCCGAGTATCCGGAGGACGGGTCCTCGGGTGCCGAGGACCGCTGGCTGCCCGGCGCCGGTGACCTGGCCGGGGTCCACCCGCAGCGCGGGCTGATGATGTTCCCCGCGCACTGGACGGAGGAGGACGCGGTCTACGGGGCCGAGCAGGCCTACCTCCACGCCCTGCGGGACGGGGCCGTCCGGCCCGCCCCGGGCCGCGGCGCCACCCAGGTGTGGACCGGTGAGTACGCGGGCGTGCGGATCGAGGGGGAAGTCGTCGGGGGCGCCTTCACCGGCTTCCGGCCCAGTGACGACCAGCCCGGCACGCCCGCCCCGGCCTACGCGCCGCCGGTGCCGCTCGGCACGCCGCAGAACGGTCCCCTCTTCGGGCAGCGGGTCGAGGACCTGGTCCGCTACGGCGACCGCCGCACCCTCGGCGGCGCCCACCACGCGCCCAAGGTCGACGAGATGTGGTACGGCCTGGTGATCAGGCCCGGTCAGGAGAACGACAACGGCACCTACCAGGCCGAAGTCCGCTTCCTCGACCCCTCTGTGTCTCCGCACGACGTCGAGGGCGCGGCGGACGCGAGCAACTGGCGCCCGCACCGGGACGGCGACCAGCACGTGATGTTCCCCGCCGACTGGGCGCCGCACGCGGTGCTGGACGCCGTCTCGGCCGCCCACGACGCGGCCGTGGCGCGGGGGATGTCGAGGCCGGTCGACGACCGCGGCACCTATCACTGGGTCGGCACGGCCCAGGGGGTGCGGGTCGAGGGGCTGGTGCGTGACGACCGGCATCTCGTGTTCCGGCCCACCGCGGTGCAGCCGTACCCGCGCTGGCCCGGCCGCGCGCCGGTCGGCGAGGCCCTGGACTCCGCGTTGGTTTCCGGTGCCGGGCGGTCCCTTCCGCTCGATGTCCGGCACGTGCTGTTCGACAACGGGCAGCAGGGCGTCGAACTGGTGATCCGGTTCCACCTGGCCGCAGCGCCCGGCACCGACACCGCTCAGCTGGAGTCTCAGTTCGACAGGCTCCGGAGGTCGACGGCCTCCGGAACCGCCCGGGCGTGGCGGAGGTCCGGCAGCGACGGCCCCCTGCTGCGGCTCGACCTCGTCCGGGTCGACAGTGCGGAGGAGGCACACCACTCCCTCCAGGTCGGTCCCGAGAACGTGGACGACTTTCCGCAGCAGCTCATGGAGCTCGTACCGGCACCGGCCGATCTGCGGCAGCTCGCGGTCGACCTGCTGGACGACGGGGCGCCGGGCGCCGACCGGTGGCGGCTGCCCGCCGACACCGACGCGACGGCGGCGGAACTCGGACAGGAGGAACTGCGCCACGCCCTCGACGTGGCCGATCCGTTCGGCCGTCCCACCACCCTGCGTGAACCCGATCCGACGGAACGGGGCGACTGGCCGTCGCCCCCCGTCCGGGAGGACGAGAGCGTGTCGGAGCCGGGCTGGCCCGGCTTCGACGCGGAACCCGGCTGGCCCGGCCTGGACATGAGCCGGCCCAGCGACGACAGCCCGCGCGGCGGCGAGGGCACACCTGGCTTCCACGCGGGAGGGATCTGGCGTTCCGGCGCGCGCTCCGCCCCCGCCGAGGGCGTGCCGGCCACGGCGGAGGGCGCGCGAGACGCCCGGGGCGAGACGCAGCACGCCACCAATGACACCGTGGACCCGGCATCCGCCGGGGTGGACCCGTCCGCGGCGCGACCTCCCGCGGAGGAGCCGCGGGCCGGTCTACCGCTCGACGCTGACACCGACCCGGCCGTGCGCGTGGACCTGCTCAGCCGCCGCGCCCACCCGCACGCCGAGCCGGGTCCCGCCTCCGAGCCCGACGCGCCGGTCCCCGGCGCAGAACCCGAGGTGCCTTTCCCGGGCGCGGTGGAGACCGGCCCTGCCTCCGAGCCCGACGCGCCGGTCCCCGGCACAGAACCCGAGGTGCCCTTCCCGGGCGCGGCGGAGACCGATCCCGCCTCCGAGCCCGACGCGCCGGTCCCCGGCGCAGAACCCGAGGTGCCCTTCCCGGGCGCGGTGGAGACCGGCCGCGCCCGGATCCGGCCGGTCCAGGACGCCCGGTGGGTCGGGGAGCCCTACGGGGGCTGCCTGTGGATCAGGCACTTCGAGGCGCGCCGGTACCGGCTGCCGTCGGGCGAGTTCGGCTCCGTCGCGGCGGTCCGCCTGTTCCTCGACCAGGAACCGGGCCGGCAGATCACCGAGGAGGCGCTCACCGATCTGAGGCAGCGCGCCCAGCAGGGTGTCGACGAGCGGTGGAACACCGGCCACCGGCTGCCCAACGGGGATCTCTTCCGGGTCGACCTGGAGTTCGTGACCGAGAGGGATTCCGCACACCACGTCGTGACCGTGCACTCCGGCTATCCGCGTGCCAACCACATGAACTGGGGAACCGACACGAAACCGCACGTGCTGGCGCACGAGGTGGGGCACCTGCTGGGCCTGGAGGACGAGTACCGGGAGGGCGACCGCAACCGCCAGCGCGCCGTGTACGAGGACGAGGGTCTGATGGGCCCCTTCCTGCGGGACGGCCGGGGCCGCCCCGCGGTGGACAACGACCACGCCGCCGGAGCGGACCTGGGCCGGATGCGGATCGCTCCGCGGTACCTGCGCCAGCTGGGGGCGTGGATTGAGGGCGCCCTGAAGACGGCCAGGCTCCGGACCGCGCACGGGGTGGCCTTCTCCACCGAGGACACCCTGTACCCGCGCGCGGACGGGCTGCCCACGCGCGCCCACTTCGCCCTGGACGTGCGCAGGTCGGTGCTGTACGGCGAGGCCCGCACCGGTGGGGGCGGGCGCATCACTCCCGCACCGGCCTCGGACCGTCCCCGGCCTGTGGCGCTGGAGGGCACGGCCAGGCCCAACGGGACCTACCGTGCCACCTATCCGGACCTGCACCGGCGAGCAGTACGGGAGAATCCCACCGACCTGATCGCAGGCGGTCTCCTGCTTTCGGCTCAGCCGGACCCGGGGCTGATGATGTTCCCCGCGCACTGGACCGAGGAGGACGCGGTCTACGCCGCCGAGCAGGCCTACCTGCACGCCCTGCGGAACGGCACCGTCCCGCCCGTGCCCGGGCGGCCCGGTGTCCACACGTGGCGGGGCGAGTATGCCGGCGTGTGGATCGAGGGAGAGGTCTCGCAGGGGGTCTTCACCGGCTTCCGCCCGAGCGACGACCAGGCCGACACCCTCACTCCGACTCATGCCGCACCCCCCGCACCCGCCGTCGGCCCCCACGGCGGTCCGGTCTTCGGCCGTCGTGTGGAGGACCTGGTCCGGTACGGCGACCGCCGCACCCGCACCGGCGCCCACCACGAACCCGGACTGGAGCCGGCGGACCAGATGGGGTTCCACGGTCTGCAGATCAACCGCGGCCAGGAGCACCACAACGGAACGTACGACGCCGAGGTCTTCTTCCTCCACCCCGGGCTCCGCGTGGGTCCGGGCCGCCCGTTCCCGCCCCTTGCATGGGAGCAGCACGTGGACGGGGACCAGCATGTGATGTTCCCTCGTGAGTGGAGACCGGAGACGCTGCTGGACAACGTGGAGAAGGCGCACGGGTCCGCGCTCGACGCGGGCACCGTCAGGTGGGCCGACGACCGTGGCACGTACCACTGGGTCGGTACGGCCGCGGGCGTCCGCATCGAGGGCCTGGTACGTGACGGCCGGCATCTCGTCTTCCGGCCCACGTACGTTCAACCGCATGTCAGCTGGCCCGAGTTCAGGCCGGTCGGCGAGGTGTGGGTTCCCTCGGTGACGGTCGCGAGCGACGACGGCCGGGTGCTCCCCTTCGACGTCCGGCACCTGCTGTTCGCCAACGGTCAGCGCGCTGTCGAGCTGACCGTCCGGATATATCTCGACCCCGCGCCCGGCACCGATCTCGCATGGATGGACAAGACCTTCGCCGCGGTTCGGCAAACGATGCCCGGTGCCGTCATCCGGGCCGCGAACGTGGCGCAGATGAACGGTGCTCTGGTCGGGCTGACGCTGCTGCGCACCGATGACGTGGAGCAGGCCCATCACACACTGTTCGTGGTCGGGCGCGACGTGCGCCTCATGACCGGTGGAATCGTCGGCTTCCTGCCGAAGGGCACCGAGCTGCGCGCTTTCGTCGAGCAACTGGTGAACGGCTGGGCGCCGCCCACCGACGCCTGGCGACTGCCCGCCGACGTCGATCAGGAAGACGGACCTTGGGCTCTGATCCATGCCGTCGAACGACTCGCATTCGCCGACCCCTTCGGCCGGCCCACCACACTGCGTGAACCCGATCCCTCGCAGAGGGGTGACTGGCCCTCGAACGTCCCGTCCGGCGCACCGTCGGCCCCGCCGGCGGACTTCGACGACCTGGACGAAACGGAAATCAACGGCCTGTCCCTGTTGATCGCCCCCGGCACGACCGACGGCGACAACCCGCCGACCACCCCCACACGCTCCGACCAGACCGACTTTTCCTCCCTGTCCGACATGTCCGACCTCTCGGATCTGTCGGACAGCGAGACGGACGACGACATCACCGCCCCCCGCGCACCCGCGCGGACGCCCGCCTACCGTCCTGCCCCCGTGAGCACACCGAACGCCCACCCGGAGGAGGAGGCCGCGCCCGAGCCGGAGGACGACGAGGAGCGGCCGGGAGCCGGTGACGTCACCGGTGAGCCGGAACCGGCGGGTCAGGACGACGAGGTGTCTGCCGCCGGCGGACCGCGCGCCGCGAGCCCCGCTGTGCCGCCGGCCCCTTCCGGCCGCACCGAAGCGGTGCCCGCCGAGTCGTCGTTCCACGAAACGGACGCGGCCGACGGGCGTCGGTCGCCGGGCGTCGGCCGTGCCCTGTCGGCGCCGTTCTCCTCGTCCGATGAGGCCGGGGCGGCCCAGGAGCGCGAACCGGCGGCCGTCCAGCAGCCACGGCCCGCAGCCGAGCCCCCGGTAGCTGCCGGGGAGTCGGGCGCTGCGGCTGACGCACCCCAGGCGCCGTCGGCCGAGGTCGTTTCGCCCGTGCTCGGTTCCGCCGTCGCCTCGTTCGCCGGTACCACCGGTGACGGGCCTGCTCGGCCCGGTGAGGCGGACGAGCGCTCTTCGGGGCAGCCGGAGGACCAGGATGACGCGGCGTCCGAGGAGGGTGCCGAGGCCGCCCATGAGGTTGGTGAGCGGCGAGACACTTCGATCCGGATCGAGTCGCAGCTCGACAGTCACCGGCCGCCGCGTATCGACCTTTCCATGCCGGCACCGTCGCCACAGGCGGGACCGGTGCTGTTCGACGACGACAGTCGGCTGCCGGAACACTTCGGCTTCAGCCAGTACACCCTCCGCGGCGTCGACAGCGTCGTACAGGCGATCACCGACCGGCTCGGCGCGGGCCGAAGCGGTAGCACCCCCGGCCTGGACGAGGCGCTGGAGGACCTGCGGCGCGCGCTCGGCGCCACCGCGCACGTCTTCGACGGCGACGGATACGAATCCCCTGCCTTCGGCCACGGCCTGGACCAGGTGCTCAGAGTGACGACGCGGCCTTACGGGAACTGGGAACGGTTCGCCGATGTCCAGGCTGATCCGGCCGTGCGGCAGGCGGAGCAGGCAAGCAGGGTCACCACGGGCACCACCAAGAAGGTGTCCAGCAGTACGGGGCTCTCGGCCGGCGTTGCCCTGGGGCCGGGCGCGTGGGCAGTGTCCGCGCGCGTCGGCGCGGCGGCCGGGGTCACCCGCGCGCAGCAGTACGTCATGGGGGACCGGAGCACCGCCAGGCTGGAGCAGTACTCCAAGGACGGGTCGCACCTCCACCTGGACGACGTGTGGTACGAGGTCTCCGTCAGTGGTCCGCCGCGGCTCGGGAGCGCCGGCCGAGGGCGCAACAGCGGCGTCCCGGGCGAGGACACGTTCGGCTTCGCCGTGCGGCACGGGCTGGCGGTGCGGCTGCCGGACAGTGCGACGGCACCCGGCGAACCGGGCCGCGTGCCGAGCAGGATCGAGCTGGGGCCGCAGTCCGACTACCGGCTGGTGCACACCGAGGGATACGGGCCCGTCAAGCGCCTGCGGGACCTCATCCTGGAGAAGCTGGAGCTGGATGGCGCCAGGAACAAGGCCGCACGTGAACGGATCGCCGGGTTCTTCAGCTCGGAGAACTTCCACGGTCTCGCGGACCGGCTGGCCCGGGGCCCTGTGACGACGGGGTTGTTGTCGGCGGACGACGGGTCGCCGCTGGGGGCCGTCATCGTGGAGCGGGCCGTGCCGGGCGAGGCCGAGTTGCTCACCGAGAGCAGGGCCGTCGAGTTGCGCAGCACCATCCAGCAGACCGTCACGAACGAACGCGTCGCCTCCAGGACGTCCAGCAGAGAACTCAGTGCCGGCGTCGGTAAGTTCTTCGACTCGGGCAACCCGGCCTGGGGCCCGGTCGTGGCCGGTATCGGTGGCAGCCTCAGCCGCAGCACCACGCAGGGCACCGTCTTCGGAGGCTCGGGAAGCCGTAAGACCGTGGGCAGGGTCAAGAGAGCGCCGACGGCCCTGTACCGGGTCGTCAAGACGGTGACGGTGCGCTTGCCCGGTGTGCGCGAGCCCGTCAGCGTCGAGACCTGGAGTCTCGACCGGATGACACACACCGAGGCACGTCGCCTCGCGGGCTGGGACGACGGCACGACCCTGCGCGCGAGGAACGCCGTCGAACCCTTCGCTCCGCTGTACCTGACCCCGGACCGCCCTGCGATGCTCGGCATGAGCAGGGTCGAAACCCTCACCCACGCGGGCGGCAACCTGACGGGCCCGGACGGGCGGCGCGGCTTGCTGGAGACCTTCACGGACAGGGTGATCTACGAGGCCGCTGCCCGCCATCCGGACCTGTTCGTCCCGCTGGGCGAGTCCGGCACCCCGGACAGCCGCCGCCGGCGGGACATGCTGCACTACAACCTGGCGTTGCAGAACACCCTGACGGTCATGAACGTGCTGTCCTACCACAGCGTGGCCGGCAGCCTCGAGGCACTCACCACGACCGGGATCACCATCGACCTGATGGCCAGGCCGACCGGTTTGCTGCGCCCCCACCTGTCGCTGCACATCAGCGGTGTACTGACGGGACGCCGCTACGAGGGCACCCAGAACGACGTCACCGTGAGGGCCGCCGCGCCCGGCACGACACGCCTCGACGGCTCGCACGGGGTGACGCGCGCCATCGGCGCGGGGACCGACGCGAGCGTGCGGGTCAACCTGGCGGATGGGGCGCGGCATACGGTCACCGTTTCTGCCGGCCCCCGGTGGGAGCGCGCCGAGGGCCGCGGCGGCGACCACGGTTCAACCGTCTCGCACGAGACACTGGCCGAAGGCTCGACATCGTCCCACCTGTTCGGCTACGACCTGGAACTCACCGCGAGGATCGACGGGTTCTCGCGCTACCGCAGCGGAGCGAGGGCCGCCTCGCTGGGCGTACTCGGCATGCCGTCCTTCCTCCGGCAGGAGGGCGATACCGCCCTCGCGTCGATACGGGGCCGGGTCCTGCTGTCCGTGCCGGACGAGCACACCCCCGCCACCGATCCGCACGCGGACGGGGCGGGCAGCCCGAGATCCGTCGTGGAACCACTGGACATGACCGAAGCACGTGCACTGGTGACCGGCGAGCCGCACGCCCGGGGCGACCTGCCGACCGCGTCCGAGAGCCACGGGCAGGACGTGTCCGGCGACGAGGGCCCCTGGCACAACGTGTTCGGAAGCCACCCCTACCAGACGCTCAGCATCGGCGCACACCCCGAACTGAACAGCGCCGCCGAAGAGCTGATGGCGGAGTTGTCCGGCGGGTCCTGGCGCTTCACCAGGACCGGCGCCCTGCCGCACGACTTCCTGATGCGGCACTTCCAACCGCAGTACCTTGCTGCCGGCTTCGACCAGGCGTCCGGCTCCGCCGGGTCCCGGCTGCTGCTGAGAGCTCAGGGCGGCCTGCGGGACCGGGACGGCACCGTGGTGCACCGGATCCGGGTCCTCGATCCGGTCGTGGTGTCCAAGCCCGTCACGATAGCGACCGAACACTCGCTCGCCATGGATCTGCAGGCGGCGGGATCGGCGAGCACCACCCGCTCCTCCGCCTGGTCCGTCGGGGTCACCGCCGCGCACGCGCTGACGGGGCGGGACGGGACAGTGCTCAGCACCGCCTACGGCCTGTCGTACGGCCGGGCCGGCTCCCTCACCACGGCCACCGCGGTCTCGCGTACGGTGACCTTCGAGGTCGGCCATGGGGACGACCGCCACCACGTCCTGGTCGCGGGTGACACCCGGCACGAACTCGCCGGCTCGCTGCGCCCGGGCGGCGCCCTCGGCCCGCTGCTGAGCTCGTGGAACCGCAACAGCTTCGCCGGCAGGCGGCTGACGTTCACGAACGACTGGCTGGGGCACCTGCCGGAGAAGGCCGCGCATGAGCTCGGGTTCATCCAGGACGGGCTGGGCCGGGTGCCGCGCTACACCGCCAGGCCGTGGACGCTTCCGAAGTGGCTGCACGACCACCCCTTCGGCTCGTATGCCGCGGGCGCGCTGGACACCGGCAATGTGCTGACCGCCTTCATGCAGGAACTGCAGAACCGGGGCGTCGCCGTCGACGAGACGGGGCTCGAGCGGCTGCGTGACATGGTCTCTCCGCGAGCGCTGCGGGCCCTGCGCGAGCACCTGACCTCCACCGGCGCGGCCGCCCGCACCCGCCTCAGCCATCGGAACCTGGCAGGTATCCGTATCGGCGGTGGTTTCGGCTCCCTGCGGGTGGAGCTCATCGCCGGCGAGTCGACATTCGACCGCCTCGACCACGGACTCGTCGTGTGGGACGCCCGGGTCGCCACCATGAGCGAGACCGAGCAGAGGTCCGCGGAAACCTCCCGTGGGGCCGGCTGGGGCATCACCCAGGGCGTGGGGACCATCTCCTCGGCCGCGTCGCCGCACCCGGGCGATCTCACAGCCGTGCGGGCGGGCCTGAGCGGGCGGTTCGGCACCGCGGACCAGCTGTCCTCCAGCCGGTCCCGCACGCAACAGCGGATGCAGATGTTCTACACGGTCGGACCGCACGCCGAATACCTCACCGGGTACGAACTGCGCCTCACTCTGGACCGTGGAAACGGCGAGACCGTCACCCACCAAGGCTCGGTCGGCCTGCTGCGGGAACAGATGCCGCTGAGTCTTACGGTCCCCGAGGCCCGCTCCGTCACGGAAGGCGATCCACTTGGCACGCCCACGCTGGACACGACCGCGCGGTCGGTCAGGTTGCGGGCACGGGGGGAACTCTCCCAGCAGGACATCGACGACTGGCGTTCCGTTGCACGGCCCGACGGCACCAGGGCGCCCTTCGAGCCGCCGGCTCAGGGTTTCCAGGTCCGCCGTGTCAGTGGGCTGCGCAACCTCAGGGAGGCCGGCGAGCTGGCCGTCGCCGCGGCCTACGGCACCCGCGTCGACGCCATGCCGGACCGAGCGCGCGAGCTGACCGGACGCGCTCTGGACGCGGCGCTGGAAAAGGCCCGTGACTCGGCGCTGACCCGGCCCGGTACGGTCTCGGGGCTGGCGTTGGACGAGGCGATCAGCGACGCGGCGCTGGCCCCGTTCTTCGCGGAGAGCGGTGCCCGGGACGGCTACCGCGTTCTGGGACTGGACGACGACACGTCCGTGAACTGGTCCCACGGCCAGTACCGGCTCTACTCCAAGCCGGACCTCTCCCGGGCCACCCTGCTGACGGTGTTCCCCGACAGCGCCATGATCACCATGGAAGGAGATGCCACCAGCGCCGGCACCGCGCTCTCGCACAGCGCGAGCCAGGGCGTCTCGGCCACCCTGCAGCCGGTCCTGTCCGCCGGCCAGGCCGGCTCGGCGGTCCCGGCCGTCTCCGGGACGGCCGCCGCCGGCGAGGCCGACAGGCGTGCCGTCTCGGCCACGCAGAGCGCCGCGACCAGCACCGAGCGGGGCGGACGCCACTTCCTGTTCGCCGTCCCGACCGCCTGGTTGGGCATCGCCGAGGTGCAGCGATGGCTGGCGTTCGGCCGGGTCAGGCCCCTTCCGCAGGGCGTCCACGCGGACACCGTGCTCGAAGTGCTGGTGAGTGAGGACGTCGCCCGGGACCTGGGCCTCGTCGACGACGGGAACTTCCCGCCCGTGGTCCAGGACGCCTGGACGCAGGTCACCGAGGCGGGCGACGCCTGGGCAGGTGCGGACCGCGCGTACTGGCAAACGCGCCGGGAACTGGCCGAACTCCGGGAGAACACCCAGGAGCCGGAGGACACCTCGGAGCCGGAGAACAACCCGGAGCCGGACAACAGCGAGCTGCTGGAAACTCTGCGCCGACGTGCCGAGGACGCGGTCGGCGAGTATCACCGCGTGCGGGCGGAGGCCGACCGGCTCACCCGCTGGCACCGGCTGCCGGCCGAAGCACACCGGCCGGGCGAGCCGGAGACGCGCGCGGGCCTGACCGAACCGCCGGCCGTGGTGTTCACCGCGGCGGACCGCGATCCGGACCCCGAGCGCCCTGTGTACGTCGTCCAGGAGGGCGCGCCCGGCGATCCCGAGCTGCTCATCTCGCCGGAATCGCCGCAGGGCCGCCAGTCGTACACGCTGTACGACGTGCCCGAGGACGGGGACGGCTTCTACCACGCCCTCGCCGAAGGACTGCACCACGCCGACCCGGAAAGGCTCGGCACCCGGGTGGACGTGACGGACCGACAGGAGCTGGTCGGGGGTCTGCGACGGCTGCTCGCCGACGAGCTGCACCACCACGCCGACCTGCTGGCAGTCACCTCGCCCGACACCGGGGACACCTTCAGCGCCGACGAGTTGGAGGCCGGCGGGATCACCTCCACGGGCACCGTCCGGATCAGCAACCTGAAGCCCGGCACGATGCCCTTGAACAGGTCCGAGCGGCGCGAGCTCGCCGACTCCGGCCACATACCGCTGCACACCGTGCTGCCGGAGAAACAGCGTGAGGGTCTGGCCCGGGAGCAGCTGCTGCGCGGGGGTGACGCCCCCAAGCGCGCGGGATGGGACCACGGCGCCGCGGACCTGTTGCCCGTGCTGGCCGCCCGTGCTTTCGGTGTACGGGTCACCGTGGTCGGCGCGGACGGGCGGTTCCAGGACTTCTGGCCCTCGCTCTCCGAGGCCGCAGACCCTGCCGAGGATCAGCTGCCGCACATCGTGCTGCAGTTGAAGGACCAGCACTACCGGCCGGCCCTGCCCTCCGCCGACGCCCGGCGGGAGCCCCCGCTTCCCGCGCCCGCCGAGGCGGCACAGGACCGCGAAACACCGGCCGCCCGGCCGGCGCGGCCCGCCTACACCACGGCGCCGTGGGCAGCCGGTTCCGGTCCCTGGCGCCCGGCCTTCACACCGGGCCGGACGCCGACGCTGACCGGCCCCGACGGCACGGTCCACACCCTCGTCGAACCCGTGGGCGACGGCAACGGCTTCTGGTCCGCCGTCGCCGGCGGTCCGCACGGCCCCGACGGTGACCGGGGCGCCCCCGCGGGGGACGGTGTCTGGGACGAGGCCACCGAGCGCGACGCTGTCGGCCACGCGGCCGACGTCCTCGGCGTGGGTGTGACCGTCGTGGACGAGGACGGCACCGTACGGCTCCCGGCCGACGGCGGCCGGGCGTACGGGCGGCCGGTGATCCTGTACCGCAGGGCGGGCGAGTACCTGCTGGCGCGCCCCGACCGCGACCCGGCCGACGCCTCCGCGGTACGCCCGGACGGCGGGGCCGACGACGAGAACGGTGTCGAGGGCGTGCGTGACCCGGCAGCGGTCGTTCCCGGGGACCGGACCCCGGACCGCACCGCTCATGACCGACCGGAGGACGGCGGGGCCGTCGTGACGCCGGAAGCGGCGGAAGGGCGGTACGGCATGCCGGTGAAGAACTTCGACAAGTTCCGCCGGTTCGCCTCGGAGCACGGTCTGGTGATCGACGTCCGGCCCACCAACCCCGAGGCACCCCGTTGGCTGGCCAGGGGGGCCCTGCCCAAGCCCAAGGAAATCAAGGCGAAGACGATCAATGCACTGGACGTTCTTCTCGGTGCGCACCCCGACCACGTCGGACTGGTCGGCTACTTCGAGCCGACGGCACCCGAGCGGACCTCCGGCATGGGCGACGAGGTGTGGGACCGTCTCCAGCAGCGCTACGAGCAGCGGTCGCGCGAGTTCGAGGACCTGGCGCCGACCATGGCGCGACTGGCGGCCGAGGGCACTTTCACGGTCAGGGACGGTGTGGTCCAAGGCCGCGACGACGCCGGTGCCGAACGGCCGATCACGGGTGACCACGACATCTTCGACATCTCGACGCCCGGCGGCTCGAAGCTGACCCCCCGTTCGTACGACCAGACCATCGGTGACATGCGGGCCAACGACATGGGCGTCATGCACGGGGCGCACCTCTACTGGGCGGCGGAACCCAAGTCGCCGTTCAGCGAGAGTGTGTTCAAGAAGATCCTGGAGTCGCACCGGCACGGCGGCGAGCCGCTGTTGCGGTTCGGTCCCGGGGACGTCAACACCCGTCTCGCCTGGTCCGATCCGCCGCGGATCTCCCTGACGGTGACCGAGGCGCCGCCGGTCGTGGACTCCACCGAAGCGGACCCGGCGGACCAGGACCCGGCGGACCAGGACCCGGCGGACCAGGACCCGGCGGACCAGGACCCGGGGAACCAGGGCCCGGCGGAAGAGAGCCCGGCGGAACAGAGCCGGGCGGACCGGGGCCCGGCGGAAGAGAGCCTGGCCGAACAGGGCCCGGTGGAACAGAGCCGGGCGGAAGAGAGCCGGGCGGACCGGGGCCCGGCGGAAGAGAGCCTGGCCGGACAGGACCCGTCCGGGCCGGAGTTCGACGTGGAGCTTCGGGCGCTGCTCGACTCCGCCGACCTCCTCGCCACTCCCGTAGGCCCGCACGACGTGGCGGGACTGACGTACGCCCCGCAGGCGGCGGCCTTCTGGGCACTCACCCAGGAGCCGCAGCGGCTGGCCGATCTCCGGCTCGCCCCGGCGGACGTCGAGGACCTGCTGCGTCGGAACCCGGCCCTCTTCACCCCCGCGATCCAGGCCGCCTTCACCCGGCTGACCGCGCACCGGAAGGCGAAAGAAACCGGCCCCGGCCCCGGACCCGGCCGCGCCTGACGCATCTCCGGCCGATCGCCTCGGCCGGTCGGCCGCCGGTCGGCCGGACAGACCAACCGCACCACCCCCGTCGTTCACAGAGAAGGATCCATGACCACGTCACAGCCCCCGCAGCCGCGCAACAGCCCCGACCGGACGAGCGGACCGGCGGAAGGGACGGGCGCCGTCGCGGCCCGGACCGCCGAGGCCGCCGAACCGGCCGCCACCGCAGGCGTGACCGCCGCTCTCCCCGCGGCCGGTTCCACGGCGCAGAGCGCTTCCGGACCGGCCGGCCCGCCGGAGGTTCCGCGGGCGGAGGAGGAGCCCGCTGTCACCGCGGCCTCCCGGACCGAGGCCGCCCGGGAAGCGGAGGAGGGGGAGGAGACGGAGGCGGCCGGAGAGGCTCGCGCCGTCACGGCCGAGCCGGCGCCCGCCGCCCCGGTGGGACGGCCGCACAAGAGCATGCTGGCCGGAGCCGCCTTCGCGGGAGCGCTGCTGCTGGCCATACCGTTCCTGGTGGGGGGCGGCGACGAGGAGGATCACGCCTCCGGGTCGGGGGCGACACCCGGTACCGTGCTCAGCTCCCCGTTGGGCGAGGGCGGTTACGGCGCCATCGGCTCGGCCTCCCCGACGACCGGCGCCCGGCCTCCGGCGACCGGTGCGGACGGCCGGGCCCCGGCACCGGACGGCGCCGGGCGTCCGGGAACGTACGTCCAGCACGGCACGAGCGGGTCCGGGAGCGGCGAGCAGGGCGAGTCCCCGGGCCGGGCGACGACGGGACCCTCGGGGTCGGGAGCGTCCAGGAAGCCGCAGGCGCCCTCGCCGACGCCCCACCGGACGTCCTCCGGCTCTTCCGGCCATTCCTCGTCCCAGCACTCCTCCGGCGGCTCGACGACGGTCGCGGGGAGGTCCGTCCACGGCTACGGCTCCGGCCGCTGCATCGACGTCACGGGCTCCGGCGGCGACGGCACACCGCTGCAGATCTGGGACTGCACCGGAGCGGCGCAGCAGACCTGGCGGTTCATGAGCGACGGGACCGTCCGTTCCCTGGGCATGTGCATGGACGTCGCCTGGGGCTCGACCCGCAACGGCGCGGTGATCCAGCTGGCCCGGTGCAGCGGCAACCCCGCCCAGCAGTTCCGGCTCAATGCCGCGCACGACCTGGTCAACCCCCAGGCGGACAAGTGCGTCGACGTGAAGGACCAGGGCACCGGTAACGGCACCCGGCTGCAGCTGTGGGACTGCAACGGCCGGAGCAACCAGAAGTGGGGCTAGGCAGCGGGGGCGTGTGGCGCCCTCTGGGCCGACGCGGCCCGTTATGACCCTCCGTGAAGGCGACTCACCCCTTCACCCGACCGGAAAGCCGACCATGAGCGCATCCCCCCTCGCCGAACTCGTGGACTTCGCCCGCCGGAACTCCCCCTACTACCGGGACCTCTACGCGGACCTGCCGACCGACCGCGACCGGCGGCTGGAGGACCTCCCGGTCATCGACCACGCCGGGTTCTGGGCGGCCAACACCGCTCGGGACAACCGCGTCCTGACCGGCCGCCACACCGAAGGCGTCGTCTTCAGGACGGGAGGCACCACGGCCAACCCCAAGCTCACCCTCTACACCCGGTCCGAACTGGCCGCCATGGCCGGGCTGTGGGCGGACGGGTACGTGGCGGCCGGCCTGCGCGCCGGTGACCGGGTGGCCAATCTCTTCTACGCGGGGGAGATGTACGCCAGCTTCCTGTTCAACGGGCTCGCCCTCCAGGAGGCCGCCCCGCCCGTGGTCCACCTGCCGGTCGGGGGTGCCCCCTCGCCCGAGGTCACGGCGGAGATGATGGCGGAGCACGAGGCGACCGTCGTCCTGTCGACACCCACGACGCTCGTCCGTGTCGCGGCGCACCTCGCGTCCCGGGGCGCGTCGCTGCCGTCGGTTCGGCTCTTCCTGTTCGCGGGTGAGGCGTTCCACGACGACCAGCGGCCCGTGATCGCCAAGGCGTTCCCCCACGCGGCCGTCCGCTCGCTCGGATACGCCTCCGTGGACGCCGGCGTGCTCGCCGCTCCCGTCGAGGGCGGAGCGGACGTGCGGGTGCATCGCGTGCACGGCCCGCACAAGGTGCTGGAGATCCTCGACGAGGACACCGGTGAGCCGGTCCGCGAGCCCGGCCGGCCGGGACTGCTGGTCGCCACCGACCTGGTCAGACGGCTGATGCCGGTGATCCGGTATCCGGTGGGCGATGTCGCCGCGTGGGTCGACCACGACGACCGGACGTTCCGGCTGCTGGGCCGCTCCGAGAAGGGCGCCCGGGTCGGACCGGTCACCGTCTACCCGGAGGATCTGAGGGCGGTGGTCGAGGCGGCGGTCTCGGGCGACCCGGACCGGCTGATCACGGGCATGCAGGCGGTGCAGCGCCGACGCGACGCCAAGGACGAGCTGGTGCTGCGGATCGCCGGTGACATCACGGACCCCGAGCGTTTCGCGGCCGCCGTCCGCGCGCGTCTGGACGCTCTGCGCCCCCTGTTCGGCGAGGCCGTCGGGGCCGGGATGATCAACCCGCTGTCGGTCGAGTACGTCCCGCTGGAGCGACTGCGGGTCAATCCGCGCAGCGGCAAGATCGTGCGGCTGGTCGACGAGCGTACGAACTGATCCGAACCGGTGGACGAGCGCGACTCCACTCGTCCACCGGGAAACGAGCCGGCGTACATTCTCCGGCTCCGTTGTTGTTCACTCGGCGAAATCCATCTCGGCGGTCCGGAAAATCCCCGTGGAATGCCGAATCGAGGGTCGGCTCATTCCCTTCCGGCGCATCGGCGAGCGCTTTTCCATGCCAAGAGAAGACATTCTGCCGCCAGGTTAGGGCCAACGTCCTCGCGTCGGGGAAACCTGAGCCGAATCCGGCCTTTCGGTCCCTCGGAATCTGCCTCTTCGCACACTCCGGGGGCGAGGGGCGCCGTACTCGAGCGCACGTACGTCACGCGCCGGGCGGCGTTCCCCCGCACGCGGGAGGCGTCGTCCCGGCGCTGCGGCCGGCCGCGGCGGCCGCGGGGTCCAGGTCCGGTCCCGAGCGGAGCATGGACAGCAGGGGGGACGGCAGCGCCACCACGTCCTCGTCGCCGTAGCCCAGCGCCTTCAGCGCGTCCGCGGACGGCACCCGGTACTTCACTCCGTCCTCGGCCACGAAGTACGTCGTGTCGCCCGCCGCCGTACCGCCGGCACCCAGCGCCCGTACGACGACGGCGCGGCCCGGCCGGACCACGACGGCGTCCACCGGCAGGCATGCCGCGGCCGATGCGCCGGGCGCAGGCTGGGCCACCGGCGTCAGGGACGCGCGCGGCACCAGCACGGTGCTTACCCGGACCAGCCCGTCCACCGGCTGGATCCTGGCGCAGAGCGCCGTCCCGTCCGGGACGCCGACCGCCCGGGGCGGGGACTCCGGCAGGCCCGCGTCAGCGGCCGGTCCGGTCCGGTCGGCGGGCGCCAGGTGGCCGCGGAGGGCGTCGGCGCCCAGCGGCTCGGCCTCGGGGGAGCGGCCGCCGTAGGCGTCCCGGCGGGTGGCGGGGGCACCGAGGACGAGCGCGGCCCCGGTGTCCGTCAGCGGTGCCAGGCCCTCTTTCCGCAGCAGGTAGTACTTCGGCGAGGACCCGGGCACCCGCACCACGTACACCCGGCCCACCGTGCCGGTCCCGCCGCCCAGCCGTGGTCCGGCGGTGCCGCGGCCCGGGACGGCGGGCGGGGCGAGGTCGGGGCCGGGGGCCAGCGCGTTCAGGAAGGCGGCGGACACCGGGCGCGGGGTGAGCGAGCCGTACCCCAGGGAGACGGCCGCGCCGGAGGCCCTGTCGAGCCGCAGCCGGCTGCCCTGCCAGACGAGATACGTCGTCCGGTCGGGACCGGCCGCGAGAACCGCTTGGCCGTCGGCCGTCGCCCGGCCCTGAAGCGGGGCGCCGGCGACGACGGCGGTGTCCGTGGACGGCGAGGATCCGTCGGCCGAGCAGACGTGCCAGGCGCCGCCGTCCAGGTCGTCGGCCGCCGGGACGGTGTCCGGGGCGCCCGGTATGCCGACCGGGGTCCCGACCGGCGTGTCGCGCAGCGAGGCACCGCGCACGTCCGTGGACGTCAGCCCGCCCTTGCCGATCAGCAGGGCCGAGGAGTAGTTCCGCACCGGCCGCAGGCGGCCGTCGAGGTACAGGTAGCGGCCCCCGGTGTCCCGGTTGACGATCAGGGTGTCCGAGGACCGCCACGAGGTGGCGCCACCGGGCGAGATGATCCCGTACACCGCCGCGCCGGCCGCGACGAGAACGGCCACCACCGCACCGATGGCGGCACCTCGGGTGGTGCGGGCCAGCGGGCTCTCCGGGGCGTCCGGATCGGCGAGGAGCATGCCGCAGGTGAGCCTGCCCATCGCGAAGGCGTGTGCCTGGACCTGGTCACGCTTGGACTGCATGGGGCTGCGTTCCCTTTCCGTTCCGAGTGCCGGTCACCGTCCGCTCCGCGTCCCGGTCACCCGTTGATCGCCCGGAGGGCGCCGAAGATGCCGAGCGTCCAGAGCGTGAGCGGCAACAGGCTGATGGCCAGCAGCGAGTGGAGCAGTTCGGCCGCGCGGCCCCAGTAGGGCAGCATGCGCCGGCCCGGCACCGTCCAGGAGGCGACGGCCAGCGCGGCGGCCAGCGCCAGGAGCCCCGCGACGAGCGCGGGACGGTCGGCCGGGGACAACCGGGCCGCGGCGCCCACGGCCAACAGGGTCGCTCCCCACAGGCCGGGGATCACGAGCGCCAGCCGCTGCCACACGTTGACCAGCCCACGCCCGTGCAGCAGCAGGAGCAGGGACAGCGTGCCCGCGGTCAGCAGCTCGGGCAGGTCCGGTGACCGCAGGAGGGCCGCCAGGCAGCCGGCGCAGATGGCGCCGGTCGCCGTGTACAGGGCCGTCATCCAGTCGGCGGCGAGCTCGGTCCGAGCGGTGACGTCACGGCCGTTGTGGGGTTCGATGCCTTCCTGGAGCTGCCCGGGGCTGGTCGGCAGGGGAGGCATCCGCAGGCCGGCGAGCTTGAAGGACAGGGAGGGGACGAAGCCGCCCAGGACGACGGCCCCGGCGGCGATCGCGGCGCCCGCGTCGTCCACGGGTACCTCACCGACGCTCATGAGGACCCCGGCGAAAGCGGCGGAGACCGCCGCCGTGGCCGTGGCGACGAAGAGCGGGGGGTAGACGGCCGTCGCGGCCAGCGCGAGCGCCGCCGCACCGGCGGCCGTCGCCCCTGCCGCCAGCAGCCGCGCGCCGAGGACGAGCTGCGGGTGGGGTCCTGACAGGGGGCCGCCGGCCAGCAGCCAGCCGGCCAGCGCGAGGGCGGGCACCGCCAGGAAGCCGAGCGTGGCCGCGGCCGCCGCGTCCCCCACGGCCCGGCTGGCCGTCGCCGCTCCGGCCAGCAGCAGCAGACCGGCCACGGCGGCGGTCACCACCCGGGGGACGACCGGGCCCCCGGACCAGGCCAGCACCCCCAGAGCGGTCAGTACGCACACCGCCACGGCCCCGCGGAGCAGCCGGCGGCCGGCCGCCGGGCTCCAGCCGTGCACGCGTTCGCCCATGACGTCCGCGATCGCGTCGACGAGGTCGTCCAGCCGCACCTCGGGCAGCGCGTCGGCGTGCGGACGCAGGTGGAGCACGTCGCCGTCCTTCAGACCCAGCGACTCCAGGGTGCCCTCGTCGTCCAGCGGGCCCTCACCGAGCCGTTGCAGGACCCAGCCTCCGTGGTCCAGACCGTTCTCCTCCAGTTCCTCGCCGGAGAAGCGCAGCAGGGTCGGCAGGAGGTCGGCGACGGGAACGTCGGCGGGCACCGCCAGGTCCAGGATTCTGCCAGGGGCGCGCACGGTGAGATGGCACAGGGCCGAAACCGGGCTTTCAGTCATGGAAATGTCATCCGCCAGCTTGGTTCTGGGAGTTCAACAGATGCAGACTACTGACATTCGGAAGTATGAGTGAACGCCGCGGGGGAATTTCCTGCTCTGGGTCCGGCCCATGAGCGACGCGCCACGGTTTAAGGAGCCCGTTCTTTGAGTGTCGTCCTGTTCCGTCGTCCCGCCCGAAGGCGAGGGCCGGAAATGCCCGAGGGCGAATTGGCCCTCCAGGAGCCGCCGGTCCTGCCGGAGACGGTTCCGGACAATTCGGCAGTATGGACCTATCTGCCGATGGGGCTCATGTCGGTGTCGATGATGCTGGCGTTCGTCCGGCCCGGCGGCGGCGGAGGCGTGCTGACCTATGTGGCGCTGGGTGTGATGGTCCTCGGCTCCGCGGTGATGATGGTCGGTCAGGTGATGCGCCGTAACGGCGAGCGCAAGCAGCGCCTGCGCGGCGAGCGGCGGGACTATCTCCGCTACCTCTCGCAGAGCCGCAGGAAGGTGCAGCGGGCGGTCGTCGAGCAGCACGCCGCACTCGCCTGGCGCCACCCCGCGCCGCACACGCTCCGTTCGATGGTGCGCACCACGCGGCTGTGGGAGCGGCGCGCCAAGGACGACGACTTCGCGGAGGTGCGGGTGGCCGTCGGCGACCAGCAGCTGGCGATGCAGCTGGCCCCCGCGTCCACCAAGCCCGTGGAGGACCTCGACCCCCTGTCCGCGCACGCGCTGCGCCGCTTCATGCGGGCCTACAGCACGGTGCCGGACCAGCCGATCGCGCTGTACCTGCGGTCCTGGGCCCGGGTGCTGCTGCGCGGCGACGAGGCGGCGGCACGCGCTCTGGTCCGGACCGCGCTGTGCCACCTGGCGGTGTTCCACGCCCCGGAGGAACTGTGGATCGCCCTGTGCGTGAGCGACGAACGCCGGGCGGAGTGGGACTGGGTCAAGTGGCTGCCGCACAACCTGCATCCGTACGAACAGGACGGTGCCGGGCCCGCCCGTATGGTGGCCGCCGACCTGAACGGTCTGGAGGACCTGCTCGGTGTGGAGTTCACCGAGCGGCCCGCGTTCGACCCCGACGCGGTCCCCGGGCGTGACGAGCCGTTCACGGTGCTCGTGGTGGACGGGGGCCGGGTGCCCGCCGGACACCGGGTCGACGGCACGGGGCTGCGCAACGTCGTCGTGCTCGACCTGACGCAGGCCCTGCGGTGGCGCCCCGGACGCACCACTCTGCGGCTGGACGTCCGGCCCGACGCGCTGTGCCTGGTGCGCACCGACCGCAGCCGCAAGGAGCAGTCGACGCCGCTGGGCAGGCCCGAGGGGATCGGCCCGGCCGGGGCCCGGGCGCTGGCCCGGATGCTCGCGCCGTACCGGATGAGCCTGACCGCCGACACCGCCGAGCCGCTGTCGACGGACGTCGAACTGACCACCCTGCTCGGTATCCCCGACCTGCACCGCCATGATCCGGCCACGCTGTGGCAGGCCACCACGGGCGCCGACCGGCTGCGGGTGCCGGTCGCGGTGGGGGCCGACGGCGGCCCGGTCGAACTGGACATCAAGGAGGCCGCGCAGGGCGGCACGGGCCCGCACGGGATGCTGATCGGCGCGACCGGCTCGGGCAAGAGCGAGCTGCTGCGCACCCTGGTGCTGGCTCTCGCCCTGAAGAACTCCTCCGAGACCCTGAACTTCGTCCTGGTGGACTTCAAGGGCGGCGCCACGTTCCTCGGCCTCGACGAGCTCCCGCACACCTCGGCGGTGATCACCAACCTGGCGGACGAGGCGGCCCTGGTGGAGCGCATGCGCGACGCCGTCCACGGTGAGCTCATACGCCGCCAGGAACTGCTGCGGGCCGCGGGCAACTTCACCTCCGCCCTGGAGTACGAGAAGGCCCGCGCCGCCGGAACTCCCCTGGCGCCGCTGCCCAGTCTGTTCATCGTGGTCGACGAGTTCAGCGAACTGCTCGCCGCCCACCGGGACTTCATGGACCTGTTCGTCATGATCGGCCGGCTGGGCCGGTCCCTCGGGGTGCATCTGCTGCTGGCCTCGCAGCGCCTGGACGAGGGACGCATGCACCAGCTGGAGAGTCATCTGTCCTACCGCATCGGCCTGCGCACCTTCTCCGCCATGGAGAGCCGCGGGGTACTGGGGGTCCCGGACGCCTACCAGCTGCCGTCCCAGCCGGGCGCGGGCTTCCTCAAGAGCGGCGTGGAGGCGCTCACCCGATTCCGCGCGGCGTACGTGTCGGGGCCGTACCGGACCCGCCGGGGTCCGGTGCTCCAGGCGCGGCTCGCCAGCCAGGTGGTGCCGTGGACGGCGGACTACGTGGTGCCGCGCGCCCCGGCCCCGCAGCAGCCGGAGCCGGAAGCCGCGGAGGAGGGGGAGGAGGACGCGGCGTCCCTGCTGGCGGTGGCCGTGGAGCGGATGCGCGAGGCGGGACCGCCGGCCCTGCGGGTCTGGCTGCCGCCGCTCGACCTGCCGCCCGCCCTCGACGCACTGCTGCCCGGCCTCGCCGAGGACCCGCAGCGCGGGCTGGTCTGCGCCGACTGGCCGGGGCTCGGCCGGCTGACGGTACCGGTCGGCGTGGTGGACAAGCCGTTCGAGCAGCGGCGTGACCCGCTCGTCGTCGATCTCTCGGGCAGCGGCGGGCACCTCGCGGTCGCCGGCGGTTCGCAGAGCGGCAAGTCGACGGTGCTCCGCACCCTGATCGCCGCGCTCGCCCTCACCCACACGCCGCGCGAGGTGCAGTTCTACTGCCTCGACCTGGGGGGTGGCACGCTCGCGGCACTCGCCGGACTGCCCCACGTCGGCGGGGTGGCGAACCGGCTCGACACCGAGCGGGTCCACCGCACGGTGGCCGAGGTGACCACCCTGCTCAACCGGCGCGAGCAGTTCTTCCTCGACCGCGCCATCGACTCGATGGCGACCTACCGCAGGCGCCGCGCGGCCGGTGAGTTCGAGGACGAGCCCCACGGCGACGTCTTTCTGGTGGTCGACGGATGGGGCACGCTGCGCCAGGACTTCGACGCGCTGGTGCCCGCGCTCAACCAGATCGCCACGCGCGGTCTGAACTACGGCGTGCACCTGGCCGTCGCCACGGCCCGCTGGATGGAGCTGTCCGCCCAGGTGCGCGACCAGGCGGCGACCCGCCTGGAACTGCGGCTGGGTGACGCCATGGACTCCGTCGTCGACATCCGCAGGGCCGCGACCGTGCCCCGCAGCCCGGGACGCGGTCTGACGACGGACGGCAAGCTGCACTTCCTGGCGGCACTGCCGCGCATCGACGGCCGGGAGGACGCCGACGACCTCACCGAAGGGGTGGCCGCGCTGGTGGAGCGGGTCGCCGGCTGCTGGCCGGGTCCTGCCGCACCCCCCGTGCGGACCCTGCCGCACCGGTTGCCCGCCGCGGAACTGCCCGAGCCGGACCTGACAGACGGGCTGCGGATCGCGCTGGGCCTGGACGAGGAGACCCTCTCGCCGGTCCGGCACGACTTCAGCCGCACCCCGCACCTGATCGGCATCGGCGACACGGAGAGCGGGAAGACCAACCTGCTGCGCCTGGTCGTGGCGGCCGTCACCGCCCGCTACGGACCCGACGAGGCCCGTATCCTGGTGGTGGACTACCGCCGCACGCTGGTCGAGGCGGTGCCGCAGGAGTACCGCCTCGGGCACGCGGTCTCGCTCGACGCCCTGCGGGACCTCGTGGCCGGTTCGAGCCGGGCCCTCGGCACCCGGCTGCCCGGACCGGACATCACGCCGGCCCGGATGCGCCTCGCCGACTGGTGGACCGGACCGAGGCTGTTCGTGCTCGTCGACGACTACGACATGGTCGGCGGCGGCTTCGGCGGCACGCACCCCTTCGACCCGCTCTTCGACCATCTGGCCCTGGGGCACGAGGTGGGGCTGCACCTGGTGGTGGTCCGGTCCGCGACCGGTGCGGGGCGCGGCCTGAACGACCCGTTGCTGCGGCGCCTGGACGAGATCAACACACCGGGACTGCTGCTGTCCTGCCCCCCGTCGGAGGGCTACCTCTTCGGCAGTGTCAAGCCGCGCACCCTGCCGCCCGGCCGCGCCCAGTACGTCGCCCGCCGCAAGGCGCTCCTCATGCAGACCGCGCTCGTGGACGAGGGCACCGGGGAGGCGCCGGGCGGGGAATGAGACGCCGCACGGCGCGTCCACGCGAGGTAGGGAGGAGCACGGGGGGCGCTGTCCTTCTCGGCACGGCGGCTCCACGCACCGGCTCTCGAACCTCAAGTCGCCTTCACAGCTGCCCACTTGGGCCGATCCCGTACGTCCGGGCGGGATCGAGCCCGGCACATGGCGATCCAGGATTTCCCGGGCGGGCTCGGTGGCCTCACGAGGTCATGAAAGAGGAGGAACACGCGTGTCACGCCAGGTGCTAATGGTCCGCCCGGAGGGACCCGACGGCTTTCGGACGATCGGTGAGGTTCTGGCCCGGGCGCGAAGCGGCGCCGTCGTCCGGGTGGCTCCCGGCACGTACGCCGAGAACCTGACCCTCGCCACCGCGGTCACCCTCGTCGCGGAGCAGGGCCGGGGCAGTGTCCGGATAGCGCCGCGCCGCGGCAGCGCGCTGGTGCTCAGGGCCGAAGCCGCCCTGCTCACCGACCTGGTGTTCGAGGGGCGTGACGGTGATCTGCCCGTCGTCGACGTGCCGCGCGGACAACTGGCCATGGACGGCTGTGAGATCACCGGCTCCGCGTGGACGGCCCTGCTGGCCCGGGCCGGCGGCTCGCTCGCCCTGCGCGACTGCCGGATCAGCAATCCCGGGGGTGCCGGGGTCGTGGTCACCTCCCCGATGGACAGTTCCGTCGAGTCGTGCACGATCGAGCACCTCGGCACCTCCGGCGTGGTCATCGGGGAGAGCGGCCGGATGACGTTGCGCGGCTGCACGATTCGCGACGCCCGCGGCAACGGCCTCCTGGCCGGCGGGGAGTCCCGGGGGTCGGTCGAGGAATGCGACATCTCCTCGACCGACAAGCCCGCCGTCGCCCTGGAGGGCGAGAGCACCACGCGCGTGCTGCGGACCGTGGTGCACGACACCAGTACGGGGATCCAGCTCGCCAGCCGGGGCCGGTCGGAACTGGAGGAGGTACGGGTCACCGGCACCACCGGCGCCGGCATCGTCGTGAGCGGTGGCAGCGACCCGGTCGTCCGCAGATGCCGTACGTCACGCACCAGGAGCCATGGACTCCTGGTCACCGACCGCTCCCGGGGCACGTACGAGGACTGCTGGCTGGACATGGCCGAGGCCCCCGCCCTCCGGGTGAGCGGTCACGCCTCTCCCGTCCTGATCGGCCTGACCGTCAGGGACTGCGCGGCGACCGCCGTCCTGCTCGAGGAGGAGTCGGCCGCCGAACTGGACCGGCTCGACGTCACCGACGCGCAGGGGGACGGCATGTCCATACGCACCGGCGCCAACCCTCTGGTCAGGCGCGCCCGGATCACCGCGCCGCGCGGACACGGGGTGGAAGTCCTCAAGGACGGCCGGGGCCGGCTGGAGGACTGCACCGTGGAGCGGCCCGGCCGCTGCGGTGTCAGGTCCGAGGACGACGGCAACCTCTACATCGGAGGCGGAGCGGTCCTCGCTCCCGCTGCCGGCGGTGTGTCCGTCGGCACCGACGGCGTCGTGACCGTACGGGACCTGGAGATCACCGGGGCCCAGGAGTCCGGTGTGACCGTGGAGGGCGGCGGGGAGATCACCGCGACCCGGCTCCGGGTGGCCGGCAGCCACCGGCACGGGATCGTGGTCGCCGAGGGCGGACGCGGGGCGTTCAGCTCCTGTGAGATCCGGGGCAGCGCCCAGGACGGTCTGCGCATCGAGTCCACCGAACCGGTGTCCGTGGTCAACTGCGCCGTCCGGGACAACGGCGGGCGCGGGCTCGTCCACTCCGTTCCCGGTGAGCGACTCGCCGTGGACGGACTGACCAGCAGCGGCAACGGCAAGCAGGACTCCTGGGGCGCGGAGCACAGCGGCGCCGCGGACCGCACGCAGGACGACGCCGCCGGCCAGGAAGCGGGGCTCACCCGGGCGGACGGGCCCCTGGGCGCGCTCGACTCCCTCATCGGCCTGGACAACGTCAAGCACCAGGTGCGCACGCTGGTCAACCTGACACGGCTGGCGCAGCGCCGCGCCGAACTGGGGATGCCCGCGCCGCCCATGGGCCGGCACCTCGTCTTCGCCGGTCCGCCCGGCACCGGCAAGACGACCGTGGCCCGCCTCTACGGGGCGATCCTCGCCGAGCTCGGCGCGCTGCGGTCGGGGCACCTCGTCGAGGTCTCACGGGCCGATCTGGTGGCCCAGGTCATCGGCGGCACCGCCATCAAGGCCACCGAGGCCTTCGAACGCGCCCTGGGCGGCGTGCTCTTCGTCGACGAGGCGTACACCCTGCTCTCCGACGGCCGCGGCTCCGGCGCCGACTTCGGACGGGAGGCCGTCGACACCCTCCTCAAGCTCATGGAGGACCACCGCGACGACGTGGTCGTCGTCGCCGCGGGCTACTCCGCCGAGATGGAGGCGTTCCTGGCCTCCAACCCCGGTCTGGCCTCGCGGTTCTCCCGGACGGTGGAATTCGAGAACTACGCGGTGCCCGAGCTGGTGGCGATCGTCGAGAGCATGTGCGCCGGGCACCAGTACGCGCTCGACGACACGACACGGACCGCCCTCGGCGCGCACTTCGAGCGCATGCCGAAGAACGCGTCCTTCGGCAACGGCCGAGCCGCCCGGCAGGTCTTCGAGGAGATGGTCGACCGGCAGGCATCCCGTCTGGCGGCGCTCACGGAGCCGACCGACCAGGACCTCCAGCTCCTCCTCCCGGCGGACCTCGGCGACGAGGCGGCGCGCGCGGCAGCCGGCGAGGCCGCCTCCGGCGCGGACGGCGACCCCTTGGCCCGCCTCGGCGACCTGATCGGCCTGGCCGCTGTCAAGCGTGACGTCACCGACCTGGTCAACCTGCTGTCCGTCACCCGGCAGCGCGAGGCGGCGGGCCTGCCCGCGCCGCGCATCAGCCATCATCTGGTCTTCACCGGGTCCCCGGGGACCGGCAAGACCACGGTGGCACGGCTCTACGCCGAACTGCTGGTCTCCCTGGGGGTGCTTCCACGGGGCCAGCTCGTCGAGGTGGCCCGTGCCGACCTCGTCGGCCGGTACGTCGGTCACACGGCGCAGCTGACCCGGGAGGCCTTCGAACGGGCCCTGGGAGGAGTGCTGTTCATCGACGAGGCCTACACCCTGACCCCCACCGGGCCGGGCTCGGGACAGGACTTCGGACAGGAGGCGGTGGACACCCTGCTCAAGCTGATGGAGGACCACCGGGACCAGGTCGTCGTCATCGTCGCCGGCTACACGGCGGAGATGGAGCGCTTCCTGTCCTCCAACCCGGGGCTCTCCTCACGCTTCTCCCGGCGGGTGGAGTTCACCGACTACTCCTCGGACGAACTGGTCACCATCGTGCGGCAACACGCGACCGCCGCGGGGTACGAGTGCGGGCCGGGCACCGGCCAGGTGCTGCGCACGTACTTCGAGTCCCTGCCCCGCGACCGGTCCTTCGGCAACGCGCGGCTCGCCCGGCAGGTCCTGGAAGGCATGATGACGCGCCAGGCCGGGCGGCTGAGCACCCTGGCCGCCCCGGGGCTGGAGGATCTGCGGCTGCTGCTGCCCCAGGACGCCGTGCCCGGCAAGGCGGTGGCGGAATGATCCGGAGGAGCCCTGCCCCGGGACCGAGGCCGCGTCACGCGCTGCGGGCCCTCGTCGTCCTGCTCCCGGTTCTCGCGGCGGTGGCCTGTCCGCCCGCCGCCGGTGCCGTGTCCGGGGAGCCCGTACGGCTGCCCGTGATGCCCTCCCGGCTGGCGGCCGGGGCCGCCTGCACCGGCGGCTCCGCCACGGTGGCCGAGGCCACCCCCTGGGAACAGCGGGACCTGGAGCTGTCCCGGGTACGGGGGGTCGCCACCGGAGCCGGGGTGACGGTGGCCGTCGTCGACACCGGAGTCTCCGCGAAGGCGCCGTCACTGGCGGGCCGGGTCACGGTGGTCGGTGCGGCCGGTTCCGACTGCGTGGGCCACGGGACGTTCGTGGCCGGGCTCATAGCCGCCGCGCCCGTGCGCGGCGTCGCCTTCGCCGGAGCGGCCCCGCGGGCACATGTCCTCGCGGTGCGCGGCACGGACGAGCGGGGCACGGCGACCGACGCCACGGTCGCGGCCGGCATCCGGGCGGCCGTGGACGCCGGTGCGCGGGTGATCGCGGTCTCCCCGGCCGTGTCGCGCAGCTCGGCCGCGCTCCGGGGCGCCGTCGCCCACGCCGCCGACCACGACGCCCTGATCGTGGCCGCCGCGGCTCCCGACGCCCTTCGCGACCGCACGTCCTCCGCCTCGTCCCGCCCGCCCGCCGACTACTGGCCGGCGGCCGACACCGGCGTACTGTCCGTCGTCGACGTCGACGTGCGGGGGCACAGACCGCAGGGCGCGGTCGTCCCGGTCCACGCAGACCTCGCCGCACCGGGCGACGGCGTCCTCGGTATCGGCCCCCGGGGACGGGGGCACTTCATCGGCTCGGGCCCCTCGCTCGCGGCCGCATACGTCGCCGCCACGGCGGCCCTGGTGAGGTCCGCGCATCCCGGCCTCTCCGCCGCCGGAACGGCCCGCCGCCTGATCACCAGCGCCTACCCGGCGGACGTACCGAGGCTGGATCCCTTCGGGGCCGTCACCCAGGTGCCGGGCGCGGAATCGGTGCAGGCGGCACCGGGCGGCGGTTCCCGGCCGGTCCGCCTGGAGCCGGACGGGTCGGGGGCACGCGCGACCCGGCGGGCCCTGGTGGTGGCGGGGACGGGCGGCGGCCTGCTCCTGGCGGTCGCCTGGGCCGCCGCAGCCGGCCCGAGGGGCCGCGCCCGCCGGTGGCGCCCGGCCGGGAACGACCCGGCGCCGCCGGTCTGAGCCCTACCGGCCCCATCCACCACGGCAATAATCCGGCCAACCACGCAGAGCCACCCCAAGGCCTCGGGTGGGAAGCTTGCGAAGCCGGGGACGAGCGGGAACACTCACGGCCGTTCGCGCATTGAACCGGAAAAGAAGAGGGCGGCCGACCGCCCGGCGACCCGGGCGGCCCGCTCGGCTGGCGTGATCTGTGGGGTCGTGCGTCACGTGGTGTGTCCTCGATGTGACGGGCACATGAAACGGTTTGCCGAACATGCGTAGGGTGCAGAGAACTCTTCAGGACATCCACGGTTTCGACGGGCGAAGGAGGGAGCCGGAGCGATGGGCGACCACAAAGAACAGCCGTTGCGGGTCGGCGCTGCCGTACGGCGGCGACGCCGGGTCCTGGACCTCACCCTCGCCGTCGTGGCCGAGCGCAGCGGCCTGTCGGTCCCGTTCCTGAGCCAGATCGAGAACGACCGCGCCCGCCCCAGCACCGGCTCCCTGGAGAAACTCGCCGACGCCCTGCGCACCACGGCCGTCGAACTCCTCGCCGCCGCCGACCCGGCGTGCAGCGTGGACGTCGTCCGCGCCGAGGTGGCCGAGGCCGCCGAGACGCCGGGGCCCGTACCGCGCTCCCGCTCCCTGGTCCGCGGCCACCACCAGATGCACGCCACCGAGTTCTCCGGCGACCACGAGGCCGGCCGGGAGATCCAGAACCGCAACGACCAGTTGATGTACGTCGCCGACGGCGCCGTGGAGATCGAGGCGGAGGGCCGCGCCTACCGCCTGGGCCGGGGCGACACCCTGTACCTGACCGGCGGGGTCCGCCACCGCTGGCGGGCGACCGTCCCGGACACCCGGGTGGTCGTCGTGGCCGTCGCCGAGCACATCGAGGCGGTCCGGAACCGGAAGCGCTGACGCCCGTGCGGATCGTCTCCCTGGTGCCCTCCCTGACGGAGGCGGTGGCCGTCTCCGTGCCCGGCGCGCTGGTCGGCGCGACCGACTGGTGCAGCCATCCGGCCGACCTGGAGGTCACCCGGATCGGCGGCACCAAGAACCCGGACGTCGAACGGATCGCCGCCCTCGCTCCCGACCTGGTCATCGCCAACGAGGAGGAGAACCGCGCACCCGACCTCGCCGCCCTGCGCACGGCGGGCGTCGAGGTGCTGGTCACAGAGGTGCGGAACGTCCCGCAGGCCTTCCGGGAGCTGGCCCGCGTCCTCACGGCGTGCGGCGCGCGCTCCCGGCCGCGCTGGCTGGACGAGGCCGAGGAGGAGTGGGCCGGGCTGAAGGAGCCCCGGACCCGTCTCTCGGCCGTCGTGCCGATCTGGCGCCGGCCCTGGATGGTGCTGGGCCGCGACACCTTCGCCGGTGACGTGCTGGCCCGCCTCGGCGTCGACCACCTCCACACGCACCACGAGGACCGCTACCCGAGGATCGCCCTGGACGACCTCCTGGCGGCCGCCCCCGACGTCGTCGTCCTCCCCGACGAGCCCTACCGCTTCACCGCCGAGGACGGCCCCGAGGCCTTCCCCGGGCTGCCCTGCGCACTCGTCAGCGGACGGCATCTGACCTGGTACGGCCCCTCGCTCGCCGAGGCTCCCCGGGCGCTGGCCGCGGCCCTGCGCGCGGCGCTCGGCTGACCGGCCCCCGCCGGTACGCCCGTCCGGCCCGCCTCACGGGGCGCCGGGGGCGTCGTAGTCGGTGAGCAGGGGGCTGTGGCGCTCGGTGAGGGGCCCCACGCCGAGGTCGTCACGCATGAGCTTGCGCATCCGGGCGGCCGCCTTGCCGCGCGCTTCCCAGCGGGCGCGATCCTCCGCACTGCTGACGGCAGTGCCCTCGGCGTAGCCGTCGCAGATGCGTCGCAGGCAGTGGAACACGCTGTCGGAGGCCTTGACGACGGGTTGGGGCGCGATGAGCCACATCCGTTCCGATGCGGTGGCTATGCCCGAATCCCGGAAGGCCTCGCGCAGCGCGAGGGCCCGCTCGGCGTCGGAGGGGTGTTCTCGCTCGGCCACGGCCCGCAGGGTTTGGCCGAGGACCTTCACGGTGGTGGTGTACTGCGTGTAGATGTCGAGCCGCAGCCGATGAGCCTCTCTGACGTTCTCGTGCTTCCACCGGTTCCGATCGGCGATGGAAGTGGCGACGATGCCGATCGCGGCCCCGGCCAGGGTGGAGAGCAGTGGCAACCAGTCCATGCGGGCCAGCTTGGGCCATCCCGCGACGGCGGCACCAGCGCCTGCCCCCAGAGCCGGGGACACCCTCGCCGGTGGGACATAAACTGGGCTTATGAGCAGGGAAACGTCGGAGGAACAGCCCGCGGTCACCGGCTCCCTCGCGCATCGCGTGCCGGAGCTCGGAGCGCTGGAACTGCTGCTGGCCGTGGCCCGGCTGGGCAGCCTCGGGGCGGCGGCCCGCGAGGTGGGCATCACCCAGCCCGCCGCGAGCAGCCGGATCCGCTCCATGGAACGTCTGCTCGGGGTGGCCCTCGTCGACCGTTCGCCGCGCGGGTCCCGGCTCACCGACGCGGGCGCGCTGGTGACGGACTGGGCCCGGCGGATCGTGGAGGCGGCGCAGGCCTTCGACGCGGGGGCGCAGGCGCTGCGGGACCGGCGGGACTCACGGCTGCGGGTGGCGGCGAGCATGACGATCGCGGAGTACCTGCTCCCGGGGTGGCTGGTCGCGCTGCGCTCGGGCCGCCCCGACACGGCGGTCTCCCTCCACGCCGGGAACTCGGCGGCCGTGGCGGAACGGCTGCTGGCCGGGGAGGCGGACCTCGGCTTCGTGGAGGGACTGACGGTCCCCGCCGGCCTCGACTCCGCGGTCATCGCCCACGACCGGCTGATCGTCGTGGTGGCCCCCGGACACGCCTGGGCCCGGCGCCGGCGGGGGCTGGCCGCCGCCGAGCTGGCCGGAACCCCGCTGATCCTTCGGGAGAAGGGCTCCGGCACCCGCCAGGTCCTCGACAGCGCGCTGGGCGGTCTTGCGCGCCCCCTGATCGAGCTCTCCTCGACGACGGCCGTGAAGGCGGCGGCGGTGAGCGGGGCCGGACCCGCGGTCCTCAGCGAACTGGCGGTCGGGGAGGAGCTGTCCCTGCGGCGTCTGGTGGCCGTCCCGGTCGAGGGCGTCTCGCTCGCCCGGGACCTGCGCGCGGTCTGGCCGACCGGCCACCGCCCGACGGGCCCGGCGCGGGACCTGCTGTCCCTGACCCGCGGCTGACGCCCCGGCACCGAGGCCGTGGCACCGAGGCCGCCGCACCAGGGCCGTCGAACCAAGGCCGCCGTGCGAAGGCCCCCGGCCCGCTCATGGGGCGGGGGCGGCGGGCGGAGCGGCCCCGGCCGCCTCGGCTGACGGCGCCGCCCCGAGGCCGCGGCCCCGAGGCCGTCGGATCAAGCCCGCGGCATCAGGGCCGCGGCCCCGAGGCCGTCGGATCAAGCCCGCGGCACCAGGGCCGCGGCCCCGAGGCCGTCGGACCAAGCCCGCGGCACCAGGGCCGCCGCGCGAAGACCCCCGGCCCGCTCATGGGGCGGTGACGGCGGGCGGAGCGGCCCCGGCCGCCTCGACCAGTGCCCGCATCACCCGCAGGTCGTCCCCCATCTCCGGATGCCACTGCACCCCGAGCACCCAGCCGTCGGGCGCGGACGGCTCCACCGCCTCCACGGTCCCGTCCGCCGCGTACGCGCTCGCGACCAGACCGCTGCCGAGGCGGTCGACGGCCTGGTGGTGGTAGGCGGGCACGGCGCTCTCCTCCGGGACGGCGGCGGCGTACCGCGTGCCCGGCACCGGCTTGACCGGGTGACTGCCGAACACCCCGACCACCTCGGCGTGCCCCTCGATGTGCTGGGTCAGCGTGCCGCCGAGCGCCACGTTCAGCAGCTGCATGCCCCGGCAGATGCCCAGCAGCGGTACGCCCGCCGCCAGCGCCGCGTCGATCAGGGCGAGTTCCCAGGCGTCCCGCTCCCGGGCCGGCGGGCCGGTACGGGGCTCGCGCTCGGCGCCGTATCGGACCGGTTCCACGTCCGGGCCGCCCGCGATCACCAGGCCGTCCAGCCGGGCGACCGTCGCCGCCGCGTGATCGGGCGCGTCCGGCGGCAGCAGCGCGGCCAGACCGCCCGCCCGCTGCACCAGCCGGGGATATCCGACGGGCAGCAGCGCGGCGTCCAGTTCCCACACGCCCCAGCGCGCCCCGGCCTCCAGATACGTGCTGACCCCGATCAGCGGGCGGCCGCCGTCCGTCATCCGTCCTCCCGACCCGTTCCGTCACCCCGTCCGTCCAATGGACTGTACGCGCACCTTTTGACGGCCGGAAGATCCGCCCCGACGATCGTCGCGGCTCAGGTCAAGAAGCCCCTCAGCAGCGCCGCCGTCCCCGCGCAGTGCTCGCGCATCATCTCCCGCGCCCCGTCCGCGTCCCCGTCCAGCACCGCCTCGACCAGGGCGATGTGCTGGCGCTGCGAGTGCTCCAGGTTGCGCACCAACAGCGGGATGCAGTCGAGCAGGTCGTTCACCCTCGCCCGCACGGCCGCGTACTGCGCCGTCAGCGAGGGGGAGCCGCACAGCTCGGCCAGGGTGAGATGCAGCAGGGTGTCCAGCCGCCGGTAGTCGGCCAGCGGGGCGTCCGCCGTCCGCGCGAGGGCGTCCCGCAGCCGGTCCGCCTGCTCGCCGGTCAGCCCGTGCGCCGCGCACAGCCCGGCCGCGCCGACCTCCAGCACCTCGCGGAACCGCAGCACGTCCTCGACGTCGACCTCGGCGATCCGGCGCCGCAGCTCGTCCTCGCCGCCGGCGTCCGCGCGCGGCAGCACGAACGTTCCGCCGTAGCGGCCCCGCCGGGACTCCACGAGCCCCTGGTCCTGGAGCACCTTCAGCACCTCGCGCAGGGTCACCCGGCTGATCCCGAGCCGCTCCGCCAGGATGCGCTCGGCGGGCAGCCGCTCACCGCCGGGCACCAGGCCCAGCCGGAGGACCTGGAGGATCTGCTCCAGCGCCTCCTCGAAGCCGTTCCCCGCGCGCACCGGTCGCAGCACCGGGGTCAACCGGTCCTCCGAGCCGTCGTCCGCGTCCACCGGCATCTGGCCGTACCCCCCTTCCCAAGCAATGGTTCTCGGCAATACCTTATGGCTCCCGGCCGTCCGAGTCATAGAGGCGAACACCAGCCGAGGAAGCCTGAGGAGGTCCTCCCGTGGCAGACCGCACACCCCCGCTCGCCGTCGAGGAACTGCACGCCCTCGTCGCGAGCGGTGAGATCGACACCGTCGTCCTGGCCTTCCCCGACATGCAGGGGCGGCTCCAGGGCAAGCGGTTCGCCGCCCGCTTCTTCCTCGACGAGGTCCTCCACCACGGTACCGAGGGCTGCAACTACCTCCTCGCCGTCGACACCGAGATGAACACCGTCGACGGCTACGCCATGTCCTCCTGGGAGCGCGGCTACGGCGACTTCGCCATGCACCCCGACCTGTCCACCCTGCGCCGCGTGCCCTGGAACGCCGGTACCGCGATGCTCGTCGCCGACCTCGCCTGGAACGACGGCTCGCCGGTCGTCGCCGCGCCGCGCCAGATCCTGCGCCGCCAGCTGGAGCGCCTCGCCGAGCACGGCCTCACCGCACAGGTCGGCACCGAGCTGGAGTTCATCGTCTTCAAGGACAGCTACGAACAGGCCTGGGACGCCAACTACCGGGGGCTGACCCCGGCCAACCAGTACAACATCGACTACTCGGTCCTCGGGACCGGACGCATCGAGCCGCTGCTGCGCCGCATCCGCAACGACATGGCGGGAGCCGGTCTCACCGTCGAGTCCGCCAAGGGTGAGTGCAACCCCGGCCAGCACGAGATCGCCTTCCGCTACGACGAGGCCCTCGTCACCTGCGACCAGCACGCGATCTACAAGACCGGGGCCAAGGAGATCGCCGCCCAGGAGGGCTGTTCCCTCACCTTCATGGCGAAGTTCAACGAGCGCGAGGGCAACTCCTGTCACATCCACCTCTCGCTCACCGACGCCGAGGGCCGCAACGCCTTCGCCGCCGAGGACGGCGGGATGACCGACACCATGCGGCACTTCCTCGCCGGCCAGCTCGCCGCCCTGCGCGACTTCTCGCTCCTCTACGCCCCCAACATCAACAGCTACAAGCGGTTCCAGAAGGGTTCCTTCGCCCCGACCGCCGTCGCCTGGGGCCACGACAACCGCACCTGCGCCCTGCGGGTCGTGGGACACGGCCGCTCGCTCAGGTTCGAGAACCGGCTGCCCGGCGGGGACGTCAACCCGCACCTCGCGGTCGCCGCTCTGGTCGCGGCGGGCCTGCACGGCATCGAGCAGCGGCTGGAACTGCCCGAGGCCTGCCCCGGCAACGCCTACACCGCCGACTACGCCCACGTCCCCGGCACCCTCCGCGAGGCCGCCGAGCTGTGGGAGACCAGCCCGGTCGCCAGAGCGGCCTTCGGGGACGAGGTCGTCGCCCACTACCGCAACATGGCACGCGTCGAGCTGGAGGCCTTCGACGCCGCCGTCACCGACTGGGAACTGCGCCGCTCCTTCGAACGCCTCTGACGCCCCGCCTGTGACACCCGGCCCGGGACGCCCCGCCTGTGGTACCCGGCCCGGGACGCCCCGCCCCTGACGCCCCACCCGTGAAAGGCCACCCCTTGTCCGACCCGCACGAGCTCGTCGTCCTGAATCCGGCCACCGAGGAGGTCGTCGCCACCGTCCCCGCCGCCGACGCGGCCGACGCGGACGCGGCCGTCCGGCGCGCCGCGGCGGCCCAGCCGCGCTGGGCCGCGCTCGCGCCCGCCGACCGGGCCCGGCTGCTGCGCCGGTTCGCCGACACCGTGGACGCCCACCTCGAAGAGCTGGCGCTGCTGGAGGTCCGCGAGGCCGGCCACCTCCTCGGCAACGCCCGCTGGGAGGCCGGCAACGCCCGCGACCTGCTGCTGTACGCGGCCGGCGGCGTCGAACGCCTCACCGGCCGGCAGATCCCGGTGCCCGGCGGCTGGGACGTCACCTTCCACGAACCGCTCGGCGTGGTCGGGGTGATCGCCCCCTGGAACTTCCCGATGCCGATCGCCGCCTGGGGCTCCTTCCCGGCCCTCGCGGCCGGCAACGCGGTCGTCCTCAAGCCCGCCGAGACCACCCCGCTCACCGCCCTGCGCCTCGCCGAGCTCGGCCTCGAAGCCGGCCTGCCCGAAGGGCTGTTCCAGGTCCTGCCCGGGTACGGCGCCGTCGCGGGACGCGCGCTCGTCGACCACCCCGGCGTGGCGAAGATCGTGTTCACCGGCTCCACCCGCACCGGCCGCGAGGTCATGGAGCGCTGCGCGAGCCAGGTCAAGCCCGTCACCCTCGAACTCGGCGGCAAGAGCCCCAACGTCGTCTTCGCCGACGCCGACCTGAAGGCGGCCGTCGACCCCTTCTCCTTCCTCGACAACTCCGGCCAGGACTGCTGCGCCCGCACCCGGATCCTCGTCCAGGAGTCGGTGTACGACGAGGTGGCCGACCTCCTCGCCCGGGAGCTGTCCGCCGTCGTGGTCGGCGACCCGGCCGACGAGGCCACGCAGATGGGCCCGCTGATCTCCCGTCAGCAGGTCGAGCGCGTGCGGTCGTTCGTCCCGGACGACGCGCCCGGGCTGCGCGGCAGCGCCCCCGAGGGACCGGGCTTCTGGTTCCCGCCGACCGTCCTCACCGGCGCCGCGCCCGACTCCGACGCCGCCCGCGAGGAGATCTTCGGCCCCGTCGCCGTCCTGCTGCCCTTCACCGACGAGGCGGACGCGATCCGGCTCGCCAACGACACGCCCTACGGCCTCTCCGGCTCCATCTGGACCCGGGACGTCGGCCGCGCCCTGCGCGTCTCGCAGGCGGTGCGCGCGGGAAACCTGTCGGTGAACTCGCACTCCAGCGTCCGCTACTGGACCCCGTTCGGCGGCTTCAAGCAGTCCGGCGTCGGCCGTGAGCTGGGCCCGGACGCCCTGACCGCCTTCACCGAGACCAAGAACGTGTTCATCTCCACGGAAACCAGCACGGAGGGCCCCGCACAGTGACCGCATCCACCGAAGAGATCGTCTGCCGTCGCCTCGTCGGCCGCACGGCCGTCATCACCGGAGCCGGCAGCGGCATCGGCCTCGCCACCGCCCGCCGGCTCGCCTCCGAGGGCGCCCACGTCGTCTGCGGCGACGTCGACGAGGCCCGCGGCAAGGCGGCCGCCGAGGAGGTCGGCGGGATCTTCGTGAAGGTCGACGTCACCGACGCCGAGCAGGTCGAGGCCCTGTTCAAGACGGCGTACGACACCTACGGCAGCGTCGACGTCGCCTTCAACAACGCGGGCATCTCGCCGCCCGACGACGACTCCATCCTGGAGACCGGCCTGGAGGCCTGGAAGCGCGTCCAGGAGGTCAACCTGACCTCCGTCTACCTGTGCTGCAAGGCCGCCATCCCCTACATGCGGCGCCAGGGGAAGGGCTCGATCATCAACACGGCGTCGTTCGTGGCCAGGATGGGCGCGGCCACGTCCCAGATCTCGTACACCGCCTCCAAGGGCGGCGTCCTCGCCATGTCCCGTGAACTGGGCGTGCAGTTCGCCCGGGAGGGCATCCGGGTGAACGCCCTGTGCCCCGGCCCGGTCAACACCCCGCTGCTGCAGGAGCTGTTCGCGAAGGACCCGGAGCGCGCCGCACGGCGGCTGGTGCACATCCCGGTGGGCCGGTTCGCCGAGGCCGAGGAGATCGCCGCGGCCGTGGCCTTCCTGGCCAGCGACGACTCCTCGTTCGTCAACGCCGCCGACTTCCTGGTGGACGGCGGTATCGCCGGGGCGTACGTCACCCCGCTGTAGGGCTCACAGGGCTCACAGGAACGTGTGGCCCTCACCCCGGTAGGTGGGCACGGTCGCCGTGACCGTGTCCCCCTCCACCAGGTGCAGCATGTCGAACCGCTCGCACAGCTCACCGGCCTTCGCGTGCCGGAACCACACCTTGTCGCCGATCAGCAGATCGTCGGCGGGGGAGCCGAGGAGCGGGGTCTGCACCTCGCCGGGGCCCTCCTGGGGGTCGTACCGCAGTCCCTCGGGGAGGTGGGGCACGGGGAGCCGGTCCGGTCCGGGGGCACCGGAGGCGGGGTATCCGCCGCCCAGGACGGTCACGACCCCGACCCCCGGCCGCCGTACGACCGGCTGGGCGAACAGGGCGGCCGGACGCCCGGTGAACGACGTGTAGTTGTCGAAGAGCCGCGGCACGTACAGCCCCGACCCGGCGCCGATCTCCGTGACCGCGTCCTCGGCGGCCGTGTGCTGCACACTGCCGGTGCCGCCGCCGTTGACGAACTCCAGGTCCGGGGCGACCGCCCGCACCGCCCGCACCACCGCGGCGCGCCGCTCGGCGAGTTCACGGCGGGCCGTGGCCTGCATCAGCCGGATCGCCCGGGACCGGAACGGCCGCCCGGCCACGTCGTCCCCGACACCGGCGATATGACCCTCGTACGCCATGATCCCCACGAGCTTGAAGCCCGGCCGCCGGGCCACCGCCCGTGCCACCTCGGCGACCTGGGCCGGGGAGTGCAGCGGGGAGCGCAGGGCACCGACCCGCACCCGGCCGCCGAGCAGCTTCAGCGAGGTGTCCAACTCCAGGCAGACGCGGATGACTTCGGTGCCGCCGGCCCGCGCCGCGTCGATCAGGTCGAGCTGGGCGACGTCGTCGACCATGACCGCGACGGCGGCCGCGAGCTTGGGGTCGGCGGCGAGTTCGGCGAAGGCGGTGCGGTCGGCGGAGGGATAGGCGAGCAGGATGTCGTCGAAGCCGGAACGGGCGAGCCAGAGGGATTCGGCCAGGGTGAAGGACATGATGCCCGCGAAGCCGTCCTTGGCGAGGACGCGCTCCAGCAGGGTCCGGCAGCGCACGGACTTGCTGGCCACGCGGATCGGCTTGCCGCCTGCCCGGCGGCGGAGGTCCTCCGCGTTGGCGTCGAAAGCGTCCAGGTCGACGATCGCGAGTGGGGCGTCGAGATGCTCGGTGGCCCGGTCGTAACGGGCCCGGTCGGCGGCGCGCGCAGTCATGAACGAAGCCTGCCAGACTCGATTACCGCAGGGTAGGGGGATGTTCCGGGCAGATGCCCCGTCGGTCACGGACCGGTTCCCGTTCGCTCGGCAACAAGCCGTAGAGTGACGCGCACGCACGGAGGACGGCTCCGGCCGGAGATCCGTGCCGGGATGCCGCTCCCTCCACGCGGGTATGCGTGCCTGGACGGACCGCCGCGTCCGCACCGGGCCGCCGGGCACACGCAGGACGGCCCGCGTACGAGAACGACGGCCCGGGCCAGAGGAAACGGGGGGTGCATGAGCACGGAAGCACGCCGCGCCTCGGTTCCCCCGCGCCCGGACGTGCCGCCCCGTCCGGCCCAGCCGCCCACGGCGGGCGCGGGCCACGAGGAACCGCCGACCGCCGCACCCGGGGAGAAACCCGCGAACGACACAGCGCAGCCGTCCGGAGCCGGCGAGAACGGCACGCACGGCGTCGCGGGGCCACGGAACAGCGCCCCGCATCCCGGGCCGCCGAGGACCCCGTCCCCCTGGGTCCGCCCGTACGCCCCGTCCGTCGACGAGGAGCCCGGCGGCCCGCCGTCCGCTCCCGGCAGGACAGCGCCCTCGGACCGCACCCTCCGCTTCTCCGCCCCCTTCGGCCCGGATCCCGTGGACCCCCCGCCCCCGCCGCCCGCGTCGGCCCGCTTCCCCGACGCCCCGCCACGCCGTCCGGGCACCCCCCGCAACGGCTCCGCCCCGTACCGACCGCCCGGCACGGCGACACCCCGCACGGCCCACCCCGACGACCCGCGCAACCCCCCGACACCGCCCGCCGCCCCTGGCCCACGCCCTGCATCCGCCCCTGGCCCACGCCCTGCCTCGGCCCCGGCGGCACGCCCGAGCACCGGCACGGCACGTGCGGACGGCACGGGTGCCGGTTCCGACCCGCGCTCCGGTGGCGCGCCGGCTGACCGTCCGGGTGCCGGCGCCGGTTCCCGGCCCGCAGCCGCGCCGGCCGATCGTCCGGGTGCCGGCGCCGGTTCCCGGCCCGCAGCCGCGCCGGCCGATCGTCCGGGTGCCGGCCCCGGTCCGCGTTCTGGTGGCGCGCCGACCGACCGTACGGGTGCCCGCCCCGGCGGCGCATCGACTGACCGCACCGACAACGGCCCCGGCACGCGCCCCGGCGCTTCGGCCGACGAGCGTGCGGACCGCCACACCACCGAGCTGCGCTTCGGGGGCCCTGCTGCCACACGTGCCGGCGGTCCCGCTGCCACGCGTGCCCCGGAACCCACCGAAGCGAGCGGCGCCCGCCGCCCGGCCCCCTCGACTCCCCGGTCCTCCGACTTCTTCGGCCCGCGTCCGGGGGCGACGGCCCCCCGTTCCGCCGAGCCCGCCGACGACAGCGGCTCGCGTCCCACCGCTCCCGCCTCCGGCAGTGCCTGGAGCCCGCTGCCCCGCAGCTGGGTCCCGAGCCCGAGCGTCGCCGTGGACCAGGAGACGGGGCAGGGCCCCGGTTCCGCCCGGCGTGCCGCCGCCGCGCAGCCGTCGGCGGGCGAGCCGGACGACCAGCCGGCCTGGACGCCCACCTCCGCGATACCGCCCCCCGACTTCACCCTCCCGCCCCGAGCCCCCCGGCAGGCGCCCCCGCAGCCCACCACCCGCCCGACGGCGGCCTCCCCGGCCCCACCCACTCGCCCGACGCCCGCCCCCGCGCCGCGCCTCACCACGGCCACGGGCGACCCCGCCGCCCCCGTGTCCGGCCCGTCCGGCCGGTCCGCGCCCGGCCCGGAAGCCTCCGGCGGCCGTCCTGCCTCCACGCCGGGGGCCTCCGGTCGCCCCGCTTCGGCTCCGGGCGTCCCCGGGCGCCCCCCGACCGACCCCGTCGGCAGCTCCGCCCGCCCCACCCCGGCCGCGGGAGCCCCCGGCCGTGCCGTTTCCGAGGCGGGTGCCTCCGGCCGTCCCGCGGGCGGGTCGAGCGTCGCCGGTCGTTTCCGGGGCGACGCGGATGCCTCCGCCCGCCCCTCCCTCTTCGGTGACTTCGGCGATGCCGAGCCGGGCGCCTCCACCCGCCGCACGCCCCCGCCCGCGCCGGACACCCCACCGCGCCCCGCTCCCGCCCCGAAGGCGCCCCCGCGCCCCACCGCCGCACCGCACACGCCCCCGCGCCCCACGGTCGCCCCGGACCCGTTCACCGCGCACTCCACCAAGGCGGGCGCCGCCATCCCGCGCCCCTCAGAGCCGCCCCTGCCCGGTGGTCTGTCGCCGGATCCCGCTCTCTCCTGGAGTGCTCCCATGGCTCCCGGCAAGGCGCCCGGTGCCACGCGCCCCGTGGTGACCTTCGCGCGGCCCGAAGGGTTCGGCGACGCGGGACGGGGGGCCGGGCGGCGCGGGCGGACCCTCGTGGCCGCCGCCTGTGTCGTGCTCGGGCTCGGGCTCATCGGCGGTGCCGTCACCGGGAGTTGGCTCGTCGGGGACGCGGAGGGAAGCGGCGCGCGGGACACGTACGCCGCGGCCGGCGGACTCTGGCACAACGTCCCGGTCGACGAGCTGTTCCCGGTCACCGTCGACGGCCAGGGCGCCGGGCCCGGCGGAGCCGACCGCACCTGGACCCGGATCGCCGTCGCCCCGGACAGCGGCTGCGCCGACGCCTTCGACCCGCTGCTGCGCCAGGCCCTCACCGCGGTCGGCTGCCAGCGGCTCCTGCGCGCCACCTACACCGACGCCACCCAGAGCTACGTCACCACCGTCGGCCTGCTCTTCACCACCGCCGACGCGGCCGGCATGCGCGCCCTCGACACCCGGTTCGACAAGGAGGGCCTGGCCCGCCGCACCGACCTGATGCCGAAGCCGTACGCCGCGAAGGGCACCGCCGCCGCCTCCTTCGGCGACCGGCAGCGCGCCTCGTGGACGCTCTCCGTCCTCACCGACGCCCCGGTCGTCGTCTACGCCGTCTCCGGCTGGGCCGACGGCCGTACCGTCGAGAGCCCCGAGCCCGCCACGCAGGCCACCGCCTCCGGCTCCACCGCGGCCCCCGCCCAGGCCGGCCTCGGCAACGAGGCCCAGGGCCTCGCCGACCGTATCGAACGGAGCCTGCGCAAGACCGCCGTCACGCCGCCCCCGGAGCAGCCCTCATGAGCCGCCGCAGCACGCGCAGCCCGCACCGTCCTCGCGGCCTCGGCGGCCACCGTCTTCGCGGGGCCGGCCTGCTCTGCTGTCTGCTCGCCGGTTCCGTCGCCCTGCTGCCCGCCGCCCCCGCGTACGCCGACGGCATCCGCGCCCAGCAGTGGGCCCTCGACGCCATGCACACCCAGGAGGCCTGGCAGACCACCAAGGGCAAGGGCATCACGGTCGCCGTCCTGGACACCGGTGTGGAGGCCGACCACCCCGACCTGGAGGGCAACGTCCTCCAAGGCAGGGACATGGTCGGCTTCGGCGCGAAGGAGGGCGAACGGCCCTGGGCCCGGCACGGCACCGCCATGGCCGGCATCATCGCCGGTCACGGGCACGGGTACGGCGACGAGGACGGCGTCATGGGCATCGCGCCCGAGGCCAGGATCCTTCCCGTCCGCGTGATCCTGGAGGACGACGACCCCCAGCGCACCAAGGCCCGCAACAGCCGCGGCAACGCCCTCGCCGAGGGCATCCGCTGGGCCGCCGACCAGGGTGTCGACGTCATCAACCTCTCCCTCGGCGACGACTCCGCCTCCGCCCACCCCGAGCCGGCCGAGGACGAGGCCGTGCAGTACGCCCTGAAGAAGGGGGTGGTCGTCGTCGCCTCGGCCGGCAACGGCGGTGACAAGGGCGACCACATCTCGTACCCGGCGGCCTACCCGGGCGTGATCGTCGCGACCGCCGTCGACCGCTACGGCACCCGCGCCGACTTCTCCACCCGCCGCTGGTACGCCACGGTCGCCGCCCCCGGCCAGAAGGTCGTCATCGCCGACCCCGACCACAAGTACTACGAAGGCTGGGGGACCAGCGCGGCCTCCGCGTTCGTCTCGGGCGCGGTCGCGCTCGTCAAGGCCGCCCACCCCGGGCTCACCCCGGCGCAGATCAAGAAGCTCCTGGAGGACACCGCCCGCAACCCTCCCGCCGGCGGCCGTGACGACTCCCGGGGCTTCGGCTTCATCGACCCCGCCGCCGCGATCCGCGCCGCCGCCGACCTCCGGCCGGAGGGCCTGAAGGCCGCGTCCTACGGCAAGAAGTACTTCGGCGCGGGCCCCGACGCCGCCCGCGCCGAGGACGACTCCTCCGACTGGGCCGCCCCGCTCGCGGGCGGAGCCGGAGTGGTGCTCCTGCTCGGCGCGGTCGTCCTGTGGCGCGGCCGCCGCGAGCCGGACGGCTTCGAGACCTATGAGACGTACGAGGCCTACGACGTGTGACGCGTGACATGTGACATGTGACATGTGACGCGTGACGTGCGAGGCGACGGAGGCCCGGTGGTCGGCTATTCCGTCGCCGTCGCCGTCGCCGTCGCCGTCGCCGTGCCGTCCGCGAACGCCGAAATCGCCGCCTTCGCCGCCGCCTCCACCAGCGAGATCCCCTTCGCCTGCGTCGCGTTGCCGTTCGACAGCACCGCCACCAGGTACGCGCGCCCGCCGGACGTCACCCGTCCGATGCTGTTGACGTCCCACAGCCCGGTGGTGCTCCTGGGCAGCCAGCCGTTCTTCAGCGCCCAGGACGAGCCGTCGGCCGCCGCTGAGACACCCCAGTGCTGGTCGGCCGCGATCTGCCGCATCAGGCCTTGCAGATACGTCCGCGACGCCTCGCTCAGCTCCGAGTCGTCCCCGAAGACCTGCCCGAGCAGCGTGAGCTGGTCGGCGGCCGTGGTCTGGGTGAGCCCCCACAGCATGTCGTCGCCGCCCTCGGTGCCGGTGAGCCCGAACCGCGCGTTCGCCGCGTCCAGCCCCTCCGCCTTGCCGATGATCCGCCACAGCTCCGACGCCGAGGTGTTGTCGCTGTTCTCGATCATCGTGGTGGCGTACGTCTTCTCGGCCGCCGTGAGATGCCGGCCCGCGTCCTGCGCCTGGAGCAGCAGGGTCGCCAGGATGTCCACCTTCACGATGCTCGCCGTGTCGAACGCGGCGGAGCCGTAGGCCGCGCTGTCCGCGGAGTCCACGTCCAGCACCGCCACGGACACCTGCGCGTCGGCCGGCACGCTCACCGACTCCATCGCCTCGGCGAGCAGCGCGTCGTAGTCCACCTCGGGTGCCGCCACCGACTCCACCGTCACGCCTCCGTCCGCCGACCCCGACGCGGACGCCGACGGCTCCGCGGAGGACGACGATACGGCCCCCTCACCGCTGTGCGCCTGTGCCTTCACATAGGCGGTGCCGCCGGCGGTGGCGCCGACGACGGCCAGGGTGGCGAGCGCGCTGTACAGGAGGGGACGGCGCCGGGACGGGCGGGCGCGGCGGCCGCCTCGGGCTCTGGGAGACTCCATGCCCGAGATGGTGGTGGCGCCGACTGTGCGGGCCGTTAGCCGGACGTAAGAGGTACGTCAGCGAACGCCGAGAATCCTGTGAATGCCGTCTCAGTCGCGTTTCGGGCCCCGCACAAGCCCAGCAGCATCCCCCCGATAAGGTCGGTGACCGTGGCGAACAAGAACATTCCCGACCCCGGCTACTCCGACGACGATGGCTCCGCCGACCCCCGGCTGAGCGCGGCGCTCGCCGCCTGGGCCGAGGACCGCACCGCCGTCGGACCCGTCCTGGAGGCGCTCAAGGACACCCGGCTGCTCGTCCCGGTGGTGGCCGTGCTCGGTGAGGTCGAGGAGGACGAGAACGGGTTGCGCCGCGAGAAGACCAGCGACATGGCCGTCCCCACCCTGAAGGCCGGCGGCCGCACCGCGCTGCCCGCCTTCACCTCCACCGACTCCCTGGCCCGTTGGGACCCGGCGGCGCGTCCCGTCGCCGTACCCCTGCACCAGGCGCTGCGGGCCGCCGCGCACGAGAAGGCGGACACCGTGGTGCTCGACCTTGCCGGGCCGGTGGCGTTCGAGCTGACGGGACCGGCGCTGCGGGCGCTCGCCGAGGGCCGTACGACCACCGATCCGCTCGCCGATCCGGCCGTGCGGGAAGCGGTGCGGGCCGCGGTGGCCGCCGAGCCGGACGTCGTCCGCGCGCACCTCGGGCCGGGGCAGGCGGACGGCACGCTCGCCCTGGTCCTCGACCCGGCCGCCGCCCCCGCCGAGGCCGCCCGCGCGGTGGCCGGCCGGCTCGCCGCCGACGAGACGCTGAGGGCCCGCCTGGTGCGGGGTCTCGACCTGGCACTCCTGCCGGCCGGGACCACCCCGCCGGGCGAGCCCCTGTACGTACGTGGTTGATCCTGAGCTGTTGAGCTGTTGAGCTGTTGAGCCGCGGGCCGGGTGTTCTAGCCGTAGACGGGGCCGGTGTACTTCTCGCCCGGCCCCTGACCCGGCTCGTCCGGGACGAGCGAGGCCTCGCGGAAGGCCAGCTGGAGCGACTTCAGGCCGTCGCGCAGCGGGGCGGCGTGGAAGGAGCTGATCTCGGTCGCGCTCGCGTCCAGCAGGCCGGCGAGGGCCGTGACCAGCTTGCGGGCCTCGTCGAGGTCCTTGTACGTGTCGCCCTCCTCGGTCAGCCCGAGCTTCACGGCGGCCGCGCTCATCAGGTTGACGGCGACCGTCACGATCACCTCGACGGCCGGGACCTCGGCGATGTCGCGGGTCATCTCGTCGAAGTCGGCGGAGGCGGGGTCCGGGGAGCCGGCGGGGGAGGTCTCACTCATGCCCCACACGATAGGCGCAGGCCGCCCGGCCCCCGTACCGAGGCTCGATTCGCCGTTCCGGGCGCGGGCTGCTAATCTCGATGAACGACCGGTCGGACACGCGTGCCACCCAGCAGGCGGGCCCGGCCCACAAGTGGAGGCTCCGAACTCCCACCCGATCGCCCCCCGAGGGCGGCGGGTCACCCCGGTCAGGCGGCCGCCATCGTTCCGTACGGACGATGGAGTCGCCCGGTAGTGCGCCCCGCGATCCCCGCGAGGGTGCTCCGGTAGTGCTTGGAGCCCCCGCATGTGATCGTTCGGGGCATTTTTTGTGCTTCGGCGTGGTTATAGGTCTAACGACACAAGACGTTACGCGGCCGTCCGCCAGACCGTCGCGTAGTGCTACCGAGGAGGATCCATCAGCGCCGAGCCCCGCATCAACGACCGGATTCGCGTTCCCGAGGTGCGACTTGTCGGTCCCAGTGGCGAGCAGGTGGGCATCGTCCCCCTGGCCAAGGCACTGGAGCTTGCGCAGGAGTACGACCTGGACCTGGTCGAGGTCGCGGCGAACGCCCGCCCGCCGGTCTGCAAGCTCATGGACTACGGGAAGTTCAAGTACGAGTCGGCCATGAAGGCCCGTGAGGCGCGCAAGAACCAGGCGCACACGGTCATCAAGGAGATGAAGCTCCGGCCGAAGATCGACCCGCACGACTACGACACCAAGAAGGGTCACGTCGTCCGGTTCCTCAAGCAGGGCGACAAGGTCAAGATCACGATCATGTTCCGTGGTCGCGAGCAGTCCCGGCCCGAGCTGGGCTACCGACTGCTGCAGCGTCTCGCGGAGGACGTCCAGGAGCTCGGGTTCGTCGAGTCGAACCCGAAGCAGGACGGCCGCAACATGATCATGGTCCTCGGTCCGCACAAGAAGAAGACCGAGGCGATGGCCGAGGCCCGTCAGGCGCAGGAGGCCCGCAAGGCCGAAGCGAAGGCCAACCCCGGCCGCTCGCAGAACCCCGCGGACGCCGAGTTCACCGACGCCGAGGTCGAGACCACCGAGGCCCCTGCCGAGGCTTCCGCCGAGGCGTGATCCGAGGGACGTACGTACGTCCCCTGGAGCCAACCCATACAGCAGCGACGCTCCACCCAGTGCCCGGTTTCACGACCGGGCACCGGAGCGCCACCGACGAGGAGAGAACGGCGCTATGCCGAAGAACAAGTCGCACAGCGGTGCCAGCAAGCGCTTCAAGGTCACCGGCTCCGGCAAGGTGCTCCGTGAGCGCGCCGGCAAGCGCCACCTGCTCGAGCACAAGTCGTCCCGAGTGACGCGTCGCCTCACCGGCAACGCCGAGATGGCCCCGGGCGACGCCGCGAAGATCAAGAAGCTTCTCGGCAAGTGAGGCCGGGCGCCCAGCGCCTGACCCTCGCACACCGGGACCCAATCGATTCCGGGCCGTGTGACGACACCCACGGCCCCGCTACAAGGAGTTAACAAGTGGCACGCGTCAAGCGGGCAGTCAACGCCCACAAGAAGCGCCGGGCGATCCTCGAGGCGGCCTCCGGCTACCGCGGTCAGCGTTCGCGCCTGTACCGCAAGGCCAAGGAGCAGGTCACCCACTCGCTGGTCTACAACTACAACGACCGCAAGAAGCGCAAGGGCGACTTCCGTCAGCTGTGGATCCAGCGCATCAACGCCGCTGCCCGCGCCAACGGCATCACCTACAACCGCTTCATCCAGGGTCTGAAGGCCGCCAACGTCGAGGTCGACCGCAAGATCCTGGCCGAGCTCGCCGTGAACGACGCCAACGCGTTCGCCGCGCTCGTCGAGGTCGCGCAGAAGGCGCTGCCGTCGGACGTCAACGCGCCCAAGGCCGCGTGACGCTGCGCTGGCTCTGAGCCGACGTGATCGAAGGACCCGCAGGTCTCATCCTGCGGGTCCTTTGTTGCTGACGCTCGCCGAGGCCGCCCATCGGGTGCGGGCCGTTGGGGGCTTGTCGCGCAGTTCCCCGCGCCCCCAGGGGGTTGCAGTCGTCCCCCGATGCCAAGCCGACCGCACATCTACTTAAGGTGAACCAGAACATGCCCCCCGCAAGCCCCGAGCTGATCTCGCCCCGTTCTCCCCGTGTGGCCGCCGCGCGGCGGCTCGGGCGGCGGAACTTCCGCGGGAAGGAGCGGCTGTTCCTCGCGGAGGGGCCGCAGGCCGTGCGGGAGGCGGCGGGGTACGGCAAGGAGACGCTGGTCGAGCTGTTCGCCACCGTCGAGGCCGCGGAGCGGTACGCCGACATCGTGGGGGAGGCCAGGACGGCCGGCGCCCGCGTCCACCTCGCCGACGAGCAGGTCATCGCGGACATCTCCACCACCGTCACCCCGCAGGGGCTCGTGGGCGTCTGCCGGTTCGTCGACACCTCCTTCGAGGAGATCCTCGCCGCCCGGCCCCGGCTCGTCGCCGTCCTGGCGCATGTGCGCGACCCCGGCAACGCCGGCACCGTGCTGCGCTGCGCCGACGCCGCCGGCGCCGACGCCGTCGTCCTCACCGACGCGTCCGTCGACCTGTACAACCCCAAGGCCGTCCGGGCCTCCGTCGGGTCGCTGTTCCATCTGCCCGTCGCCGTCGGCGTCCCTGTGGAGCGGGCCGTGGCCGGGCTGCGGGAGGCCGGGGTGCGGATCCTCGCCGCCGACGGCGCGGGCCGGGACGACCTCGACGACGAACTGGACCGGGGCACCATGGGCGGGCCCACCGCCTGGGTGTTCGGCAACGAGGCCTGGGGCCTGCCCGAGGAGACCCGCGCCCTCGCCGACGCCGTCGTCCGCGTCCCGATCCACGGAAAGGCCGAGAGCCTGAACCTGGCCACCGCCGCGGCCGTATGTCTCTACGCATCGGCCCGTGCACAGCGCGCCTTGGGAGGGTGCCGCTCCGTCACCGAGAGCTAGTAGGGTGGCGGGCTCGGGGAGCCTCTTCCGGAGGGATGGGAGTTGAGGTACGGGGATGAGTGTCGGCACGAGCAGCGCACCGGGAGCGGCCCGCCCTGCCGGTGACCTGGCCGAACTCGGCATCGACCCCGACGGCCTGCCCGACGGGCTGGTCGTCGCCGACGAGCAGGGCCGGGTGATCTGCTTCAACGCCGCCGCGGCCCGCATCACCGCCGTACCGCCCGAGCAGGCCCTCGGGCAGCGGCTGGACAAGGCCCTGCCGTTGGAGGACCTCGAAGGCCGCCGCTGGTGGCAGCTCACCGACCCCTACGGAGGGCTCGCCATCCGCACCGGCCAGCCCGAGCGCAACCTGCTGCTGCCCGGCGGCCGCGAGGTGCTCGTCACCGCGCGGTACGTCCGCACCCGGCCCACCGGACCCGTCCGCCGGGTCGTCGTCTCCCTGCGGGACACCGAGGCCCGCCGCCGCACCGAACGCAGCCACGCCGAGCTGATCGCCACCGTCGCCCACGAACTGCGCTCCCCCCTGACCTCCGTCAAGGGCTTCACCGCCACCCTCCTCGCCAAATGGGCCCGCTTCACCGACGACCAGAAGCGGCTGATGCTGGAGACGGTGGACGCCGACGCCGACCGTGTCACGCGGCTCATCGCCGAGCTGCTCGACATCTCGCGGATCGACTCCGGACGGCTGGAGGTGCGGCGCCAGCCCGTCGACATAGGCGCCGCCGTCGGACGGCACATCCAGGCCTACGTCGCCGCAGGGCAGCCCGCCGACCGCTTCCTGCTCCGCATCCAGCAGCCGCTGCCCGCGCTGTGGGCCGACCCCGACAAGGTCGACCAGGTCCTCAGCAACCTCATCGAAAATGCCGTGCGCCACGGCGAGGGGACCGTCACGATAGACATCACGCCCGCCGCGTCCCCCCGGGAAGGGGAGGACACCGGCACGTCGGTCACCGTGAGCGACGAGGGTGCCGGCATCCCGGAGGAGTCCATGAACCGCGTCTTCACCCGCTTCTGGCGGGGCAGCAAGCGCGGCGGCACCGGCCTCGGGCTGTACATCGTCAAGGGCATCGTCGAAGCCCACGGCGGCACCATCACGGTCGACCGCGCCCCCGGCGGCGGCGCCGAGTTCCGATTTACGTTGCCCGTGGGCGCCCCGGCGTATCTCGCCTGACGGCCTGCGGGCTCTTCGTTCAGCTCCACCCCGTTAGACTCGGCCTTTGGCACCTTTGTGTCCCGAAAACCATGACGCACTGGCCAAGAGCACTGTCCATGAGCCGGTGACGGGGACCATCCGCCAGCAATCGGAAGCACGGGAAGAGATGTCGGCACCCAATAAGTCGTACGACCCTGTCGAGGTCGAGGCGTTGAAACCGGAAGAGATCGAGCGCATGCGGGACGAGGCGCTCGCCGCCTTCGCCGCCGCGGACTCCCTCGACGCGCTCCAGGAGGCCAAGGTCGCCCACACCGGCGGCACCTCCCCGCTGGCGCTCGCCAACCGCGAGATCGGCGCGCTGCCCCCGCACGCCAAGGCCGCCGCCGGCAAGCTGGTCGGCCAGGCCCGCGGCGCGGTGAACAAGGCCCTCGCCGGGCGTCAGGAGGAGCTGGAGGCCGAGCGTGACGCCCGGGTGCTGGTCGAGGAGGCGGTGGACGTCACCCTGCCGTACGACCGCGTACCGGCCGGCGCCCGCCACCCGCTCACCACGCTCTCCGAGCGCATCGAGGACATCTTCGTGGCCATGGGCTACGAGGTCGCCGAGGGCCCGCAGGCCGAGGCCGAGTGGTTCAACTTCGACGCCCTCAACATCGGCCCCGACCACCCGGCGCGCGGCGAGGCCGACACGTTCTTCGTGCAGGGCCCCGACGGCGGCACCGAGTCCGGCGTCGTCCTGCGCACCCACACCTCGCCCGTGCAGATCCGCTCGCTGCTCTCGCGCGAGCTGCCGGTCTACGTGATCTGCCCCGGCGTCGTCTACCGCACCGACGAGCTGGACGCCACGCACACCCCGGTCTTCCGCCAGGTCGAGCTGCTCGCCGTGGACGAGGGCCTGACCATGGCCGACCTCAAGGGCACCATGGACCACATGGTCCAGTCGCTGTTCGGCGAGGGCATCAAGACCCGGCTGCGGCCCAACTTCTTCCCTTTCACCGAGCCGTCCGCCGAGATGGACATGGTGTGCTACGTCTGCCGCGGCGAGTCCGTCGGCAACCCCGACCGCCCCTGCCGTACCTGCTCCTCCGAGGGCTGGATCGAGCTCGGCGGCTGCGGCATGGTCAACCCCAAGGTGCTCACCGCCTGCGGCGTCGACCCCGAGAAGTACAGCGGCTTCGCCTTCGGCTTCGGCATCGAACGGCTGCTGATGTTCCGCCACAACGTCGAAGACATGCGAGACATGGTCGAGGGTGACATCCGGTTCACCCGGCCGTTCGGGATGGAGATCTGATGCGGGTCCCGCTTTCCTGGCTGCGGGAGTACGTCGACCTCCCCGCCACCGAGACCGGCCGTGACGTGCAGGCCAAGCTGGTGTCCGCCGGCCTCGAGGTCGAGACCGTCGAGCAGCTCGGCACCGACCTCAAGGGCCCCCTCGTCGTCGGTCAGGTGCTGACCATCGAGGAGCTGGAGGGCTTCAAGAAGCCGATCCGCTTCTGCACCGTCGACGTCGGCACCGCCAACGGCACCGGCGAGCCGCAGGAGATCGTCTGCGGCGCCCGCAACTTCGCCGTCGGCGACAAGGTCGTCGTGGTCCTCCCGGGCGCCGTCCTGCCCGGCGGCTTCGCCATCGCCGCCCGCAAGACGTACGGCAGGACCTCGCACGGCATGATCTGCTCCAGCGACGAGCTGGGCATGGGCGACGACGGCACCAAGGGCATCATCGTGCTGCCCCCGGAGACCGAGGTCGGCAAGGACGCCATCGAGCTGCTGGAGCTGGTCGACGAGGTCCTGGACATCGCCGTCACCGCCAACCGCGGCGACTGCCTGTCGATCCGCGGCGTGGCCCGCGAGGCCGCCATCGCCTACGGCCTGCCGCTGCGCGACCCGGCCCTGATCGACGTACCGGCCCCGAACGCCTTCGGCTACCCGGTGCAGGTTGCCGACCCGCTCGGCTGCGACCGCTTCACCGCCCGCACCGTCACCGGTCTGAGCCCCGAGGCGCGCTCCCCGATCTGGCTCAAGCGCCGGATCCAGAAGGTCGGCATGCGCCCGATCTCGCTCGCCGTCGACGTCACCAACTACGTGATGATGGAGCTCGGCCAGCCGCTGCACGCCTACGACCGCGCACTGGTCCAGGGCACCATCGGCGTCCGCCGGGCCGCGGAGGGCGAGCAGATCGTCACCCTCGACGGCGTCACCCGCACGCTGCACGCCGAGGACCTGGTCATCACCGACGACCGCGGTCCGATCGGCCTCGCCGGCGTCATGGGCGGTGCCGACACCGAGATCGCCGACCACGACGACACCGAGCAGTCCACCGGTGACGTCGTGATCGAGGCCGCCCACTTCGACGCGGTGTCCATCGCGCGCACGGCCCGCCGCCACAAGCTGTCCTCCGAGGCCTCCCGCCGCTTCGAGCGCGGCGTCGACCCGGCCGCCGCCGCGGCCGCCGCCCAGCGCACGGTCGACCTGCTGGTGCTGCTCGCGGGCGGTACGGCCGACGCGGGCGTCACCGAGGTGGTCACCCCCTTCGGCCCGCGCACCATCACGGTCCCGGCGAACCACCCCGACCGGGTCGCCGGTGTCGGCTACGGCCGCGAGACGGTCGTGCGCCGCCTCCAGGAGATCGGCTGCGACGTGTACGGGCAGGACGAGCTGATCGTCACCGTCCCGTCCTGGCGGCCCGACCTCACCGAGATCAACGACCTGGCGGAGGAGGTCATCCGCCTGGAGGGCTACGAGAACCTGCCCTCCACGCTGCCCAAGCCCCCCTCGGGCCGCGGTCTCACCCACCGCCAGCGGCTGCACCGCCGCGTCGGACGCGCCCTGGCCGGCGCCGGATACGTCGAGGCCCCGAACTACCCGTTCATCGGCGAGGGCGTCTTCGACCAGCTCGGCCTGGCCGCCGACGACCCGGCCCGCCGTGTCGTCAGGCTCACCAACCCGCTCAACGACGAGGAGCCCGCGCTCCGTACGTCGCTGCTGCCGGGCCTGCTGGGTGCCCTGCGGCGCAACGCCGGCCGGGGCAGCCACGACCTCGCGCTGTTCGAGACCGGCCTGGTCTTCCACCCGCGCGAGGGGGCCGGCGTCGCCGGTCATCTCCCGGTCGACCGCCGCCCGACCGACGAGGAACTCGCGGCGCTCGACGCCGTCCTCCCCGAGCAGCCGCGCCATGTCGCCGCCGTCCTCACGGGCGCCCGCGAGCAGGCCGGCTGGTGGGGCAAGGGCCGTCCGGCCGACTGGGCCGACGCGGTCGAGGCCGCCCGCACCGTCGCCCGCGAGGCCGGTGCCGAACTCGTCGTGCGGAGCGGGCAGTACGGCCCGTGGCACCCCGGCCGCTGCGCCGAGTTCGCGGTCGTCGCCGACGGCACCGAGCGGGTCGTCGGGCACGCGGGCGAGCTGCACCCCCGGGTGCTGAAGGCGCTGGGCCTGCCCGCCCGCACCTGCGCGATGGAGCTGAACCTCGACGTCCTGGAGGCGGTCGGCGACGACACCCCCCGGGCGCCGAGCATCTCCACGTTCCCCGTGGCCACGCAGGACGTCGCCCTTGTCGTCGACTCCTTCGTCCCGCACGCGGACGTCGAGGCGGCGCTGCGCGAGGGGGCGGGTGAACTGCTGGAGGGCATCCGGCTGTTCGACGTGTACGTCAACGACGAGCAGCTGGGTGACGGCAAGAAGTCGCTGGCCTACGCGCTGCGCTTCCGCGCGGGGGACCGGACGCTGACCGTGGACGAGGCTTCGGCCGCGCGGGACGCGGCGGTCGCTCTCGCCGGTGAGCGAACGGGGGCGGTCCTTCGGGGCTGACGCCGTACGCCGGGTGCGGGTGGACTGTGGCTGGTCGCGCAGTTCCCCGCGCCCCTGGTGGGCTGTACTCCACCGCTGGGTGGAGCCTGATCACGGCGCATCGCCGGGTCGTCGCGTAGTGAGGGGGAGCCGACGACCCGGCGAACCTCTTTCGAGGCATCTCAGTCAACCGGCCGGGAACTCTCCGCGACAGCGCGCACACAGCATGGATACGCGCACTCCGTTCACACCCCGTGTGAAGACGCACCCACTAGTCTGGCCGCACCGAGGCACCGGGGGGCACCCATGCAGCCCAACACTCTGCTCGACGCGATCCTGGACGAGGCGGGCGTCTCGCACGCGGGCCTCGCCGCCCACGTGAACCAGGCCGGACGGGCTCGCGGACTCGCCCTGCGCTACGAGCACACGGCGGTCGCCCGATGGCTGAAGGGCCAGCGCCCGCGCGGCCAGGTGCCCGACCTGATCTGCGAGGTCCTCGCGGGCCGGCTGCACCGGCCGGTCACCCTGGACGACATCGGCCTCGGCGTACCGGGCGAGCCGTCCGCCCCGCACACCACCTCACTGTCCGGCTTCGTCGAGCGGGCCACCGCCCTGTGGCGCTCCGACGAACAGCAGCGCCCCCACCTCCTCGGCGCCCCCGCGATGACGGGGACGCCGGCCGTGATGCCGGTGTGGGAGTGGGAGAACCCGCCCGAGGACGTCGACGTCTCCCGGGGCGGCCGGCACCGCGTCACCTGCGGCGACCTCGAGATGCTGCGGGCCGCCCGCACCCACTACGAGCAGATGTACCGCAAGGCGGGCGGTATCGCGACCCGCAGCCGTATCGTCGGCTTCCTCAACGCCGAGGCCGCGCCGCTGCTGCGCGGCAGCTACACCGACGAGACGGGCCGTCAACTGCACCGGGCGACCGGCGCCTTGGTGGCCGTCGCCGGGATCTGCGCCTACGACTCCGACGCGCACGGCCTCGCCCAGCGCTACTTCCACCAGGCCCTCAGACTCGCCAAGGCCAGCGGGGACCGGGGACTTGGCGCGTACGTCATCGCCCTCCTCGTCAACCAGTCCCTGTTCATGCGGGAGTTCCGGCAGGCCGTCGCCTTCGCGGAGGCCGCGCTGCGCACGGCGGGCAGGCACATCACCCCCGCCCTGTCCTCCGATCTGTACGCGATGCAGGCCAAGGCGTACGCCCACCTCGGCGACGGTACGAGCGCGCTGTCGTGCATCCGGCGGGCGGAGACGGCCGCCGATCGCATCCGGCGGGGCGTCGAACCCGACGAGACCGGCTATGTCCAGCCCGGTCTGGTCAATGTGCAGGTGGCGGAGGCGCTGCTCAGCCTCGGGGAGATCGCCGCGGCCGCCGAACACGCCCGGGCCGCCGTCGGCACGCCCGCACACGACCGGGGCCGGGTGCACCGGCTCGCCATGCTCAGCACGATCGAGCTGCGCCAGGGTCACGCCGACAAGGCCGTGGTCACCGCCGTCCGGATGGCCGAGCAGGCCCGGGGCATGGAGTCCCAGCGGCTGCGCGACCGACTCCGCGCGGTGCGCGAACACCTGGTGCGCAGCGGCTGCTCGGGCACCGCCGAGGCGGCCGAACTCATCGACGGAGCACTGCGCGTACCGCTCTAGACCTTCGGGGCGCTCCACAGTCCCTGCTGCGATATTGCCACTCACCCGACGGAAGGTGGCAGAACCGTGCAGTGGACGAAACAGAACGAAAAAACTGTGTATGAAAACCGCTGGTTCAGCGTCAACCTGGCCGATGTGGAGCTGCCGGACGGCCGGCACCTGGACCACTTCCTGATACGGCTGCGGCCCGTCGCCGTGGCCACGGTGGTCAATGCGGCGAACGAGGTCCTGCTCCTGTGGCGCCACCGCTTCATCACCGACAGCTGGGGCTGGGAACTCGCGGCGGGCGTCGTCGAGGACGGCGAGGACATCGCCCGCGCGGCCGCCAGGGAACTCGAGGAGGAGACCGGCTGGCGGCCGGGGCCCCTGCACCACCTCATGAGCGTGGAACCGTCCAACGGCCTCACCGACGCCGTCCACCACATCTACTGGTCGGACCGGGGCGAGTACGTGGGACACCCCGTGGACGACTTCGAGTCGGACCGGCGGGAGTGGGTCCCCCTGAAGGTCGTACCCGACCTGGTCGCCCGGGGGGAGGTCCCGGCCGCCAACATGGCGGCCGCGTTGATGCTGCTGCACCACCTCAGACTGACGGGAGAGTAGGGGAGCGGCAGGAAGCCGGCGGGGCCTAGCGGGCCAGTGCCTGCCAGAGGGTCACGACGAGCGCGCCCAGCGCGGTGAGCGCCGCGAGTGAGGGCAGCGGCCAGCGCGCGTGTTCCAGCGAGACCATACGGGTGTTCAGCTCGTCCAGCTCCTTGGCTGTCTCCTCGGCGCGATGGGTGATCAGGGCCAGCCCGCCCTCGACACGGGCGTAGGCCACGTCCAGCCGGCGACGTAACTCTGCGAGTTCTCCATGGACGACGGGATGCTCGGGATCGGCGGTCACGTGTCCGCTCCTTTCCGTGGTCGGCTCACATCCCTGCATGTGCATGGTGAGTCAACCCGCCTGGTGGGCCGGTGGGGAGCGTGTGCGCGCGGCATATGCGGGCCCGTCGCGCACACGGTGTGTGAAACACGCGGGCCCGGCACTCCGAGGAGCGCCGGGCCCGCGTCGACCACCGTGGGTGATCGGGAGGTCAGTAGGTGTAGAACCCCGAACCGGTCTTGCGGCCCAGCCGGCCCGCGTCCACCATGCGCGCCAGCAGCGGGGGAGCGGCGTACAGCGGCTCCTTGTACTCGTCGTACATCGACTGCGCGACCGAGGCGACCGTGTCCAGGCCGATCAGGTCGGACAGCTTCAGCGGGCCCATCGGGTGGGCGCAGCCCATCTCCATGCCGTTGTCGATGTCCTCGCGGCTGGCGATGCCCGTCTCGAACATCCGGATCGCGGACAGCAGATACGGGATCAGCAGCGCGTTGACGACGAAGCCGGAGCGGTCCTGGGCGCGGATCGCGTGCTTGCCCAGCAGCTTCTCGGCGAACAGCTGCGCCCGGCTCAGCGTGCCCTCGGAGGTGGTCAGGGCCGGGATCAGCTCGACCAGCTTCTGCACGGGGGCCGGGTTGAAGAAGTGGATGCCGACGACCTGATCGGGCCGAGAGGTGGCGACCGCCAGCTTCACCAGCGGGATGGAGGAGGTGTTGGAGGCCAGGATGGCGTCCGGGCGGCTCACCACCTGGTCGAGGACCTGGAAGATCTCCGTCTTGACCTGCTCGTTCTCCACGACGGCCTCGATGACGAGGTCCCGGTCGGCGAACTCGCCGAGGTCCGTGGTGAAGCTCAGCCGCGCCTGCGTCGCGTCCCGCTCCGCCTCGGAGATCTTGCCGCGCTCCGCGGCCTTGGCCAGGGAGCCGAACAGCCGGGTCCGGCCGAACTCCAGGGCCTCACCGGTGGTCTCGGCGACCTTGACGTCGAGTCCGGCGCGCGCGCAGACCTCGGCGATGCCCGCACCCATCTGGCCGCAGCCGACGACTCCGACGCGTTCGATGTCCGTCACATCGTCCCCTTCGCTGACTCTCACTGGGGCACCGGCGGTGGCGCCGGCCCCGGGTCGGTTGTCCGTGACAGGTCTGCCGGTTCCCGGTCGGCCTGCTCCGATCGTGCACGTTACTAGCAAGTATCGATGATCGATCACCGGGGGCGGTGCATGCTGTGCGCGGAGACGATCCGTGACCGAGCGGATCCATGGCGTGACAGGGATGGGTGCGATGGGGCGACTGACCCGGAGGGCGTTCGCGCTCGCGGCGCTGTCGGCGTTCACCACGACGGGAGCGGCGGGCTCGGCGGCGCCCGCTCCCGCACCGGGCGGAGCGGGCCGGGGCCGGGCGACGGCCGAGATGCGGGGCATGTGGCTGGCCACGGTGGCGGGCCGCGACTGGCCGTCCAAGCCGGGGCTGACCGCCGCACAGCAGCGCAAGGAGCTGACCGACTGGCTGGACCTGGCGGTGCGCGACCGGCTCAACACGGTGGTCTTCCAGGTCCGGCCCACGGCCGACGCGCTGTGGCCCTCCCCGTACGAGCCCTGGTCGCAGGTCCTCACCGGCACCCAGGGGAAGTCCCCGGGCTGGGACCCGCTCGGCACCGCCGTCAGCGAGGCCCACGCCCGCGGCCTCGAACTGCACGCCTGGTTCAACCCGTACCGGGTCGCCACCCACGCCGACCGCTCCCGGCTGGCCGCCTCCCATCCGGTCCGCAAGCACCCGGAGTGGGCGGTGGAGTACGGCGGCAAGCTCTACTACAACCCGGGCCTGCCGGCGGTCCGCGCCTTCGTCCAGGAGGCGATGCTGGACGCGGTGAAGAAGTACCCCGTCGACGCCGTCCACTTCGACGACTACTTCTACCCCTACCCGGTCGCGGGCCAGTCCTTCGACGACGACGAGGCGTACGACGCCTACGGCGGCGCGTTCACCACCCGGGCCGCCTGGCGACGGGACAACGTCGACAAGCTGGTGAAGGAGATGGCCGCCCGGATCAAGACCGCCCGCCCGGGCACCCAGTTCGGCATCAGCCCGTTCGGGGTGTGGCGCAACGCCTCCACCGACGCACGCGGCTCGGACACCCGCGCCTTCCAGTCGTACGACGAGATCTACGCCGACAGCCGCAAGTGGGTGAAGGAGGGCTGGCTCGACTACGTCGTCCCGCAGCTCTACTGGGAGATCGGCAACTCCGCCGCCGACTACGCCAAGCTCGTGCCCTGGTGGGCGGAGACGGTCAAGGGCAGCCGGACCCGGCTCTACCTCGGTGAGGGCCTGTACAAGGCGGGCGCCTCCGGACAGCCCGCCGCCTGGTCGGCCAGGGCCGAGCTGAGCAGGCACCTCACGCTCGCGAAGAAGTACCCGCAGGCGCGCGGGCATGTCTTCTTCGCCGCCAAGGACGTACGGACGGACCGGATCGGGGCGATGGCGCGGGTGGTCGCCGACCACTACGGGCAGTCGGCGAAACCCCCGCGCTGACGGCCTACCGGCGTTCCTCGGACGCGGTCCGGTGCCTGATCTCGGTGTCCGGGCCGGGTGAGCACACGCCCACATGCCCGTCGGTGAAGCGGACGCGGAACGGCGGGTTGCCGTCCTGGCCCAGTACTTCGACGATCTCGCCGACCTTGTCGTGTTGGCCGACCACCCTGCCGTGCTGGACAAACTGGTCGCCCGCGGTTGCACGCATCTGCGGGGCCTCCTCGCCGTGTGGAAGGGAGCGGTGGTCCGTGGTGTCGCTTCCCGTGCCTGCCTCCCGGCTCGCCACCGGGACTGGGCGGACCCGGCCCGGTGCTGTGACCGGAAAGGTTCACCGGCTCGCCGGAACCTTTCCGTGCACGGCACTAGCCCCGCGCCCGCTGGGTGACGGCGATGCAGATCAGCACCGCAGCCGCGGTCAGCGGTGCGGCGGGCGTCAGGTGTTCGCCCAGCAGCAGCACCGACCACACCAGTGTGAGCAGCGGCTGCGCCAACTGCAACTGGCTGGCCTTCGGGATGCCGATGGCCGCCATGCCCCGGTACCAGACGACCAGGCCGAGGAACTGCGAGCCGGCCGCCACCCACACCAGCCCGGCCACGCTGTGCGCGGTCAGCGCGACCGGCTCGTGGGCGAGGGCGAGGGCCGCGGCGGGCACCCCCAGCGGCAGGCAGAGGACCAGCGCCCAGCCGATCACCTGCCAGCCCGGCATCACCCGGGCCAGTCGGCCGCCCTCCGTGTAGCCGGCCGCGCACACCAGCAGCGCTCCGAACAGATAGAGATCGGCGCCGGTCAGCGCCCCGCCGCTCTGCTGCACGGTGAACGCCGCCACCGCGGCGGCCCCCGCGAGCGCCGCCGTCCAGAAGGTGCGCGAGGGCCGGGTTCCCATGCGCAGGGCGGACAGCAGCGCGGTGGTCAGCGGCAGCAGGCCGACGACGACGGCGGCATGGGCGGTGGTGGAGGTCCGCAGCGCGAGGGTGGTCAGCAGCGGGAAACCGACCACCACCCCGCCGGCCACCACCGCGAGTCCCGCCCAGTGCCGCCGCTCGGGCACCGGGACGCGCAGCACCAGCAGGCAGCCGCCCGCGACGACCGCGGCCAGCACACTGCGCACGGCCACCAGCGACCAGGGGCCGAAGCCCTCCAGGCCCCAGGCCGTCGCGGGGAAGGTGAGGGAGAAGGCGACGACCCCGAGGGCCGCCTGGAGGGTGCCGAGGCGCGGGGCGGGCGGGACGCTGACCGCTATCGAAGGCGGTGCGATAGCGCTACTCTGTGTCTTCATGCAAGAGCGTAGCAGTGTGGCTGAACTGGCGGATCGCCTCCGAAGCGAGCTGGACCGCTACTCTCCCGGCGGAAAGCTCCCTTCCAGCCGGGCGCTGGTCGAACGGTTCCGGGTGAGCCCCGTGACCGTCTCGCGGGCGCTCGCCCAACTGGCCGCCGAGGGACTGGTGGTGACCCGGCCCGGGGCCGGCGCGTTCCGGGCCCGGCCCCGCCCCGTGACCACCCCGGCCGGGGACACCTCCTGGCAGGAGGTCGCCCTGAGCGCGGACGGCGCCGCCGACCGCGTGCCGCGCTCGGTCGACGCCACGGGTGTCACCGTCTCCCTGGCCGTCCCGCCGCCGGGTGTCGTCGAGTTCAGCGGCGGCTATCTGCACCCCTCGCTGCAACCCGAGCGCGCCCTGTCCGAGGCCCTGGCCCGCGCCGGACGCCGGCCCGGCGCCTGGGGACGGCCCCCGATGGAGGGCCTGCCGGAGCTGCGGGAGTGGTTCGCCCGCACCATCGGCGGGGGCGTCGGCGCGGCCGAGGTGCTGGTCAGCGCCGGCGGTCAGGCGGCGCTCACCACCGCTCTGCGCGCCCTCGCCCCGCCCGGCGCACCGGTCCTCGTCGAGTCCCCGACCTACCCGGGCATGCTCGCCATCGCCCGCTCGGCGGGTCTGCGCCCCGTTCCGGTCCCCGTCGACGCCGACGGTGTGCGACCCGAGCTGCTCGCCGACGCCTTCCGGGCCACCGGCGCCCGGGTGTTCGTCTGCCAGCCGCTGTTCCAGAACCCGACCGGCGCCGTCCTCGCCCCCGCCCGGCGCGGCGAGGTGCTGCGCATCGCACGGGAGGCGGGCGCCTTCGTCGTCGAGGACGACTTCGTACGCCGGCTCGCCCACGAGGACGCCGGCCCCCTGCCCCGCCCGCTCGCCGCCGACGACCCCGACGGAGTCGTCGTCCACGTCGGCTCGCTCACCAAGGCGACCTCGCCCAGCTTCCGGGTGTGCGCCCTCGCCGCGCGCGGACCGGTGCTGGAACGGCTGCGCGCGATCCAGGTCGTCGACACCTTCTTCGTGCCCCGCCCGCTCCAGGAGGCGGCCCTGGAACTCGTCGGCTCGCCCGCCTGGCCGCGCCATCTGCGGACCGTCGCCGCCGAACTCCGCGCCCGCCGGGACGCGATGACCTCCGCGCTCCGGCTGCGCCTGCCCGAACTCACCCTCCCGCACATCCCGTCCGGCGGCTACCACCTGTGGCTGCGGCTGCCCGACGGCACGGAGGAGAGCGCGTTCACGGCCGCCGCCCTGCGCGCCGGTGTCGCCCTGACGCCGGGCCGCCCCTACTTCAGCGCCGAACCCCCGGCCGCCCACGTCCGGCTGAGCTTCGCGGCCGTCGCGGGCGCACAGGAGATCGCGGAAGGGGTACGACGGCTGCGCGCGGCCTGCGACGAGACGCTTCCGGCAAATCGTTCGACATGAGCCGCCGCCCGCTGTGAGGATCCGGCCATGAACGCCGCCCCACCCCTCGCCGAGGGCTACGAGATCTCCGCCGACCCCGCCCGCATCGACGCCGGGCGCGTCCACCGCTGGCTGTCCACCGACGCGTACTGGGCGCTCGGGCGCGAGCGGGAGCGACAGGACCGGGCGATCGCCGCCTCGCTGAACTTCGGGGTCTACGACCGCGCCTCGGGCGAGCAGGTCGCCTACGCGCGCGTGGTGACGGACCTCGCGACCTTCGCCTGGCTGTGCGACGTCTACGTGGACCCGGTGGCGCGCGGCAAGGGCATCGGGACCGCGCTCGTCGCCGCCGTACGCGACCACCTGCTGCCGCACGGACTGCGCCGGATCCTGCTGGCCACGCAGGACGCCCACGGGGTGTACGAGAAGGTCGGCTTCGAGGCGCTGGAGGAGCCGGACCGGTGGATGGCGCTGATCTACGCGAAGCTCGGCATGGCGTGAGGCCTTCGTGGGGCCTGCGCGGGGCCTGCGCGGGCCTGAGCGGCCCCACCCCGCTCGGGGCCTGCGCGCAGCGCGGCGGCAGGCCTGCACGAGACTCTTTTTCTCAGGACTTGTCCGGCACCGCCTGACTCGCCGGTGAGAATTCCGGTGTCGGTCGCCCGGCCCCCCTTGACCTGCGCAGGTGCTCGGCTCACCATCACCGCATGCCACTTCGGGTGACGTTCGTCGCAGCCGCGCGCAGCTCGCCCCTGCTCGCGGAGCGCTTCGAGGACGACCGGCCGCTGGACCAGGCGGGCTGGGACGAGGTACAGCGGGTGGTCCCCGACCTCCTGCCCCTTGCCGCCGCCGAGCTGCGCTACTGCTCGCCCACGCCCAGCAGCCGGACCACCGGTGACGCCCTCGGCTACACCCCGCTCGTGCAGCTCGCCCTGCGCGACTGTGCCATGGGGCGCTGGCGGGGCCTGACCCTGGGTGAGGCGATGGCCCGTGAGCCGGCCGCCGTCGACGCCTGGCTGGCGGATCCGCTGGCCACCCCGCACGGGGGCGAGTCCCTGCTGGACTTCATCACCCGCGTGGGCGACTGGCTCGACACCCGCCCGCTCGGGGACGGCGACCGGATCGTGGCGGTCGCCGAGCCGGGCGTGATCCGGGCGGCGGTGGTCTACGCGCTCAAGGCGCCGCCGTCGACGTACTGGAACATCGATGTGCGGCCCCTGTCGACGACCACCGTCACCGGCCGGGGCGGGCGCTGGAACCTGCGTCTGGAAGGGGCGTCGGTTCAGCCCACGCGCGCGTAGTTCCGTGGTGAGCAGCAGCTCCCTGCACGCGGCCCGGCGGACGGCGCGGAAGGCCTCCTGCAAAGCGTCCGTGCCACGACGACACGCGCGGACGCCCCATTGACGCGCTCATGACCCATCTCTATCTTGCCGTTCGATGTATTGATCAGTGTTCGGTTTTTCGAACAGTGCGACCGGGTGGCGCCCCTCTGATCCGCCCCCCTCGCACCCCGACCTTTAGAGCCGCGGAGCGTACATGCCACGCACCACCCGCAACCGTCTGGGACTCGCCCTCGGGGCAAGCGCTTTCCTCCTGGCCGTCGGCGGAGTTCCCGCCCTCCCCGCCCAAGCCGCCGACACCACCGACTACGTCCTCACCGTCGACCCCGCCGCCAAGGGCGCGAAGATCGACGACACCATGTACGGCGTCTTCTTCGAGGACATCAACCGGGCCGCCGACGGCGGTCTGTACGCCGAACTGGTGCAGAACCGGTCCTTCGAGTACACGACCGTCGACAACCGCTCGTACACCCCGCTGACCTCCTGGACGGTCTCCGGCTCGGCGAACGTCGTGAACGACGACGGCCGGCTCAACGACCGCAACCGCTCCTACCTCTCCCTGGGTGCGGGTTCCTCCGTCACCAACGCCGGCTACAACACCGGGGTGCCCGTCGAGAAGGGCGAGAAGTACGACTTCTCGGTGTGGGCCCGCGCCGCGGCCGGTACGGCGCTCACGGTCTCCCTCCAGGACGCCGACGGCGCCCTCGCCGCCGCCCGCCGGGTCGCCGTGCGCGCGGGCGGCTGGGCGAAGTACAGGGCCACCTTCACCGCCGGCCGCACCAGCAGCACCGGCCGGCTGACCGTGGCGTCCTCGGAGGCGGCCGCGCTCGACATGGTGTCGCTGTTCCCGCGCGACACCTACCGGCACGAGCCCAACGGCCTGCGCAAGGACCTCGCCGAGAAGATCGCCGCCCTGCACCCGGGCTTCGTCCGCTTCCCCGGCGGCTGCCTGGTCAACACCGGTTCCATGCAGGACTACAGCGCGGCCTCGGGCTGGCAGCGCGCCCGCTCCTACCAGTGGAAGGACACCGTCGGCCCGGTCGAGGAACGGGCCACGAACTCCAACTTCTGGGGCTACAACCAGAGTTACGGGCTCGGCTACTACGAGTACTTCCGCCTCGCCGAGGACATCGGCGCGATGCCGCTGCCCGTCGTCCCGGCCCTGGTCACCGGCTGCGGCCAGGACAGGGCCGTCGTCGACGACGCGCTGCTCAAGCGGCACGTCCAGGACACCCTCGACCTCATCGAGTTCGCCAACGGCCCCGTGACCTCCACGTGGGGCGGGCTGCGCGCGAAGATGGGCCACCCGAAGCCCTTCCACCTCACCCACATCGAGGTCGGCAACGAGGAGACCCTGCCGGGCGAGTTCTTCGCCCGCTTCAAGGAGTTCCGCTCCGCGATCGAGGCCGCGTACCCCGGCATCACGGTGATCTCCAACTCCGGCCCGGACGACGCCGGTTCGACCTTCGACAAGGCCTGGCAGCTCAACCGGGACGCCAAGGTCGCCATGGTCGACGAGCACTACTACAACAGCCCGCAGTGGTTCCTCCAGAACAACGACCGCTACGACTCCTACGACCGTGGCGGCCCGAAGGTCTTCCTCGGCGAGTACGCCTCCTGGGGCAACGCCTTCAAGAACGGCCTCGCCGAAGCCGCGTTCATGACCGGCCTGGAACGCAACGCCGACGTCGTGAAACTCGCCTCCTACGCCCCGCTGTTCGCCAACGAGGACTACGTGCAGTGGAGCCCGGACATGGTGTGGTTCAACAACCACGCCTCCTGGAACTCCGCCAACTACGAGGTCCAAAAGCTGTTCATGACCAACGTCGGCGACCGCGTCGTCCCCTCCACGGCCACCGGCACGCCCTCCCTCCAGGGCCCGATCAGCGGCGCGGTCGGCCTGTCGACGTGGGCGACGACGGCGGCGTACGACGACGTGAGGGTCACGGACGCGGACGGCGCCCCGCTCCTCACCGACGACTTCTCGGGCGACGCCTCCCGGTGGACCCACACCGGCGGCGGCAGCTGGTCCCTCCAGGACGGGCAGTACGTCCAGACCGACGTGGCCGCCGAGAACACCATGGTCTCCGCCGGTGACGTGCGCTGGCACGACTACGACCTCCACGTGAAGGCCACCAAGAAGGCCGGGAAGGAGGGCTTCCTCGTCGCCTTCGGCGTCCAGGACACCGGCACCTACTACTGGTGGAACCTGGGCGGCTGGAACAACACCACGACCGCCGTCGAGCAGGCCGTGGACGGCGGCAAGTCCACCCTGATCTCCCAGGCCGGGACCGTCGAGACCGGTCGCGCCTACGACATCGACGTCAAGGTGCGCGGCCGCCAGGTCACCCTCTACCTCGACGGCCGGGAGTGGGGCAGCTTCACCGACGACAAGCCGGCCGAGCCGTTCCGCCAGGTCGTCACCGAGGACCGGAAGACCGGTGACCTGATCGTCAAGGTCGTCAACGCCCAGTCCGCCGACGCCCGCACGGCGATCGACCTCGGCGGCGCGAAGGTCCGCGCCAAGGCCCGGGTGACGACCCTGACCGCCGCCCCGAACGCGGTCAACACACAGACGGCGACCCCGGTCGCGCCGGTGACGTCCACCTTCACCGGCGTCGCCGACCGGTTCACGTACACCTTCCCGGCGAACTCGATCACCTTCCTGAGGATCAGGCAGAGGTAGCCGGTCGGGGCGGGCGTGGACGGCCGCCGTCCACGCCCGCCAGGCGCCCCCGCGCCGGAACCAGCCCCGCCCACTGCGGCGTCGCCGAAGCGAACAGGCCATTCGTATGGCTCATTGACTCGACCTTCCGGGGAGTCGGTGGATCAACATCGTCGAGCCGTTAGGATCACGGCATGATCACGGCCAGGTCGCCCCGGTGCACAGCGCGCAACCGCGTGTCTGCCGGGCTGCCGCGTGTGCTGGCCCTTGCCGTCATGCTCTTCGGCGTTCTCCTCGCTCACGGAGTGCACGTCGAGGGCACCGGAGGACACCTGTCCACCAGCTCCGCAGCCGCCCTGGCGGGCCCGGCCGGGACGGAAGCCGGAGTCCGCGGAGACATAGCCCCTTTCGCCGCCGTGGCGACGGACGGCGAGCATGACGGTCACGGTTCGCCGTACCCCGCCGAGCATTGCGCCTCCGGACAGGTCCAGCAGGCGACGACAGCGGTGTCTCCCTGCTGTGCCGTGTCGGTTCGCAAACCGGTCACCGCCGTACGTTCCGCTGTGAAGCCGGGTCCTTCCGGTGCACTGCACGGGGTGTCTGCGCAGGCCATCAGAGCTGCCGTGGTGCAGCAGGTCTAGGCACCGCGGAATCCTCCACTCGGCCGTTCCGCCGCCGCACCCGTCTGTACCGGACGGGAAGCCGGGGTGTCTCGGCCGGTGTTCCGGCCGACGAGACAGCCCGTCCGCCCGAGGCGACTCGCCTCCCGGTCAGGTTCGTCGACGCGTCCTTCTCCCACCACCCATGCCCGCCGCATCCCTCCCCCTGGATGGAGGGCGGCGGACGCACGGAGGACCTGTGCCACCCCGTTCCCCAGCGGTCTCGCGCGCCCGGAGCGCTCCCGGCGGCTCGTCCGGGCCGCGCCGGATCGCCGCCGTGATCCATGGCGTCCTGCTCCTGGCGATCATCCTGTGCGCCGTAGGGCACGGCGGAAGCACCGAGCAGCACCACGGGCGGATGCCCGAGGCCGTCGCGGCCTCGGCGGTGACGGCGGGCGGGGCGCAGCCGCACGCGCCGCACCGTGCTCACACGTGCCCGTCGGATGCGGTCGTCCGCACGACCGTCCCGCCGTTGGATCAGCCAGTCGGCGACGCCGTTGCTCCCGCGGCCGTGGCCGCCGGTGTCGCTGCCCTGAGGCGTCCGCCTGTCCCCGGCGCAGCGCGCAGACGGCGACGACCGCGCAGCGGCCGGGCGGCGCTTGTCCGTACGTCCCGGTGGCGCATCTAGATCTCCCGCACCGCAGTCGGCACGGCCGACTGCCGCGTCCTGACGGTGCCGGGCGCGGACCGAGGTCCGGGCCCGTCGCCGCGGCGCGTGATGAATCACCCCCACCGTGCGTTCATCGAGCGAGAGCGAAGCATGCAGTCACTCACATCACTGACGAAGCACCCCCTCACCTCCGGCCGGTCCGCACTGTCGGCGCTGGTCGGGAACACGCCGCTGCTGCGCGTTTCGGAGCCGCTGGCTCCGGCAGGGCGCGGTTTCTGGGCCAAGCTGGAGGGCTTCAACCCCGGCGGCATCAAGGACCGTCCGGGGCTGCACATGGTCGAGCGGGCCCGCGCTCGGGGCGATCTGCGGCCCGGCGGACGGATCATCGAGTCCACCAGCGGCACCCTGGGTCTGGGGCTCGCACTGGCCGGCATGGTCCACGGCCATCCGGTCACCCTGGTCACCGACCCGGGGCTGGAGTCGTCCATGACCCGGTTGCTGACCGCGTACGGCGCCCAGGTCAACGTCGTCTCCGAGCCCCACCCCACGGGCGGCTGGCAGCAGGCCCGCCGCGAACGCGTGCAGCGACTGCTGCAGCAGCACACCGATGCGTGGTGCCCGGACCAGTACAACAACCCGGACAACGTCGCCGCCTACACCCCGCTCGCCCTGGAACTCGCCTCCGAGATGGGCCACATCGACGTGCTGGTGTGCAGTGTCGGCACCGGCGGCCACTCCGCGGGCGTCTCCCGGGTGCTGAGGCAGCTCTACCCGGAACTGGCCGTCGTCGGCGTGGACACGATCGGCTCGACGATCTTCGGCCAGCCCGCGCGGACCCGCCTGATGCGGGGCCTGGGCTCCAGCATCTACCCGCGTAACGTCGCCTACGAGAACTTCTCCGAGGTGCACTGGGTGGCCCCGCACGAGGCGGTGTCGACGTGCCGCCGACTCGCCGCCTCCCACTACGCCACCGGCGGCTGGAGCGTCGGCGCGGTCGCCCTGGTGGCCGGCTGGTTCGCTCGCACGATGCCCGCGGACGCCCGCATCGCGGCCGTCTTTCCCGACGGCCCCCAGCGCTACCTGGGCACCGTGTACGACGACGACTACTGCGCCGCGCACGGTCTGCTGGACACGCCCCCCGCCGCCGAGCCGGACGTGATCGGCCGCCTGGACGAGAAGGAGGTCACGCGCTGGACCCGGTGCACCGCAGTGGCCGATCCCCTCACCCTGCGGGAGAGGCAGCAGGACGTCACCGCGGCCGACGACACCGGGGCCGCCTCCGACCCCGCGGAGGCGGACCGGTGAAGGGGCTGCTCACGCAGGTCCGCTCCTACGAGCGCAGCGTCCAGTTGCTGATGGTCAACCAGTTCACCATCAACCTCGGCTTCTACATGCTGATGCCCTACCTGGCGGCCCACCTCTCCGGCACCCTCGGACTGTCCGGCTGGGTCGTCGGACTCGTCCTCGGCGTGCGCAACTTCAGCCAGCAGGGCATGTTCCTGGTCGGCGGGACGCTCGCCGACCGGCTCGGCTACAAGCCGATGATCGTGGCCGGGTGTGTGCTGCGCACGGTCGGCTTCGCCGCGCTCGGGCTGGTGGACTCGCTCGCCGCGCTGCTCGCGGCCTCGGCGGCGACGGGACTGGCCGGGGCGCTGTTCAACCCGGCGGTACGGGCCTACCTCGCGGTGGACGCGGGGGAGCGCAGGGTGGAGGCGTTCGCTCTGTTCAACGTCTTCTACCAGGCCGGGATCCTGCTCGGCCCGTTGGTGGGAATGGTGCTCACCGGAGTGGACTTCCGCGTCACCTGCCTGGTGGCAGCCGGGATCTTCGCCCTGCTCAGCATCGTCCAGATCCGCGCACTGCCGGCCCGGCGCAAGGACGGGGAGCAGGAGCGGGGCGGAACACGCGGGAGCGTGCTCGCCGAGTGGCGGGGCATCCTCGCCAACCGGCCGTTCCTGCTCTTCTCCGCGGCCATGATCGGCTCGTACGTCCTCACCTTCCAGGTCTACCTGTCCCTGCCGCTGGAAGTGCGACGGCTGGGCGGCGACGGGGAGTCCGGGACCGCTGCCGTGGCGGTCCTCTTCGCGGTGTCCGGGCTGGGCACCATCCTCGGCCAGACGAGGGTCACCGCCTGGTGCAAGGCCCGCTACGAGCCGGGCCAGGCGCTCGTGAGGGGGCTTGCGGTGATGGCCCTGGCGTTCGTGCCCCTGCTGCTCGCCACCGCCGTGCCCGTACCCGGGGCCGGCGCGGGGCGGTGGCTGCTCGCGGCGCTGCCGCCGACGCTCGCCGCCCTCCTGCTGGCCGTGGGCACGATGATCGCCTATCCCTTCGAGATGGACACCATCGTCCGGCTCTCCGGTGACCGGCTCGTCGCCACCCACTACGGGCTCTACAACACCGTCTGCGGCATCGGCATCACGCTCGGGAACCTGCTCACCGGCGCCGCGCTCGACGCGGCACGCTCTGCCGGGATGCCGGCGCTGCCGTGGATCTCGCTGACCGCGCTCGGCCTCGCCTGCGCGGCCGCGCTGTACGGCCTGCACACCACGGGCCGGCTGAGGGCTCTCCCCGAGCAGCGGCCCGCCACGGTGTGACACCGGCCCCTGCATGACGCCGGGGCGGTCACTCCGCGGCCGCCCCGGCTGGGCCCCGATCCGGTGTCCGGCGCGACCACCGGTGTGACCGAGAACTCTAGTTGGCAAATCATGGACTGAGATGCGCAGGTCAGGAGCGGGTGGAGAATCCTTGTTGGCAAATCATGAGAAGGATAGTTGGCAAATCATGGTCGCCGTCGTTGACTCTCTGTAACTGGAGGTAACTCTACCTGCGACGACACCAGCGAGAGGTTGAGTGTGCTGCACAAGGCTTGCGAGATGACCGAGTCGACTGGCTAGGCCACCACTCGGCCGCCCTGGTCGTGGACGGGCTGGGGAACTGGCTGCCCCTCGATGTCTGCGGCGTCAACCACTCTCGTTCCCCTGAGGGGTGGCGTTCCATGCCAGGCCGCCGAGGTCGAGTTGGTGGCGGGCACGGGTGACGGCGACGTAGGCGAGACGGGCGTCCGTGCCGCTTACTTCCGGGGCCTGGTCGGCCGCGCTCGTACCGGAGTTGGGGTCCTTCGGCTGGGGGAAGTCGTTGCCGATCCTGACGGTCGGCCATTCGCGGCCTTTGGCTTTGTGGGCGGTGGAGACGGTGACGTCGGCGTGTGCTTCCTCGGTGAGGTCGGACACGGCAGCGAGGATGGTGTCGGGACCGTGGGTGTCGATGAGGTCGACGAAGGGCTGCAGGTCGCAGCCGGCCGGATCGTAGGCGGCGTAGTCCTGCAGGTCGCCCCAGGACGCGAACAGCACCAGCTCGGGGTGATGAGTGCGGCGCCCTTCCTTCAAGTCGCGTGCCGCAGAGGCGAGTTGGGCCAGTTGCTGGCCTCCCCGGGTGAGGGCTACGCGGTGTCCTTCGCCGAGCAGACGCATGACCTCTGTCATGGCGCCGATGTTGGTGCGGCACAGCACGGCGTCGGGGTGGTCGACGCTGCTGACCTCTGCGGGAACGCTGGTGGTGCCCGTCAGCCGGATTGGGGCGTCGGCGAGCGCGAGCCACCGGTTGGCCTCGTTGGCGATCTGTGGCCCGAAGCGGAACGAGCGGGTGAGGGTCAGCTGTTCGGCGTCGAAGCCGGTCATCACGTCGGTTGCGCCCCGCCAGCCGTAGATGGCTTGGGCGGAGTCGCCGACCATGACGAGCTGGGCGTGGTCGCGCTGTGCGGTGAACACCTGCTCCAGCACCGGGTTGGTGTCCTGGGCCTCGTCGAGGAGGAGGAAGTCGGCCTCGATCTTCGGCCTGGTCAGCGCCCACATCTTGAGGTAGTGGTCGTGTTCGAAGCGGACGATGCCGTGGTCGGGGCGCTGCAGGTCCGCCCATGCCTTGGCGGCGAAGGGGAGCACGAGTTCGGCGAACTGACGATGGGCGGCGGGGGCGTCGAGGCCGCGTAGGCGCGGCACGTGGTGTTGGGCCAGTGCGCTGTCGGCGGAGTGGCAGAAGCGGGTGACGGTGCGCAGCACGTTGTGGGACAGGGTTCTCTGGCTGATCTCGTGGTCGGCGATCCGTACGGGGCGGAGGATGCCGAGGGACTGTCCGGTCTTCCAGGCCGGCTGGCGGGGGCTGTTGAGTCGGTCGGCATAGCGGTGTCCGAGTGCGGCGAAGGCGGTGGCGTGGGCGGTCCGGCACTGCACCGTGGACGGGAAGCGGGCTGCGGCGTCCTGCGCGATGTCCTTGTTGAAGGCCAGGTAGCGTCCCCGGCGTTTGGTGCCGGCGGCGAGCATGCACAGGGTGCTGGTCTTCCCGGTTCCGGCTCCGGCCTGCAGTGCGAGGTGCCGTCCGGCGCGGAAAGTGTCCGCCGCGTGGACCTGTTCATGGGTGGGGGTGGGCAACGTGGGCTCCGTGGGATGGGAACGGCCGGAACGGGGCGTAGCGGGTGGCTGCGTCCGGCCGGGGAGGCGACGGCGGGCTCAGCGTGGCAGACGTACCTGCAGAAGGCGGCCTGCGGCGCAGGCCAGAACTTCTTCCAGGGGGTGGTGGGTGAGCAGGCGCTGTATCTGCGATTCGAGGCGGTGGCGCCGCTGGCGTTGCTCGTGCGCGAGATAGGCCGTGATTCGTTCGGCCAGGACGTCCCCGGCGCGCTGGCCAAGCGCGGCCGCCTCCTCGCGGATCTGCGCGTCGGCGCGGCGGCTGAGGGCGACATTGAGCAGGACATGGCCCTGGCGGTCGGGATAGTGCGTGGCCAGCACGTCGATCGGCAGGACCGCGTCCAGGCGGCGGCGCAGGCGGTGCAGGGCGCGGCCCGGGCTCTTGCCGCGCTGCACCGTCATCAGCCGGGTGCGGTCTGCGTTCGCGGCGAACGTCACCCGGTGGCGGGCCTGGTGAAGTTCCCGAACGGTGGCGGGCCGCGTCAGGACGATCTCGACGGCGTACTGATGCGTCACGACCAGACTCGCCGGGGTGCGTGGCCGCCGGGGCGGCGCCCGTGCGTGGGCAGGCGGGTGTGGATGTGCTCGTGGTGGCGGAGCGGGTCGAAGGGTTCCCAGTCCGCGACGGCGAGGTCACCGGCGGTCGACGCTGTGGCATGGTCCCGGCACCGTTGGGTGCGCCAGCGCAGCTGTTCCTGGTACGGAAGTGCGGACAGGCTGTAGACGGCCATGACATCCGACGGCAGTGCGAGCTGACCGTGGTGCACGGTCACGGGTACCAGGGTCCACACCCCGTGCAACCCGCCGGGGCCGAGGGCCTCGGCCGTACAGCGGGTTCGGCGCCGGGTCTGGGCGACGCACTGGATCTCATCGACGGGGCGGGAGGCCAGGTAGCGGACGAACAGCAGCTGCACGACGGGCCGGGCCGGACGGCAGACGGCCTCGCCCGGCGGCGGGCCGCCTGCCAGTGTGGCAGGTGGAGCGAGGACTCCGGTGTCCAGCAGACGGCGGGTGCACAGGGCGAGAGTCCGGCGCAGGCCGGACAGCTGCGGCGCGGCCGTCGGAGCCGGGCGGGCTGGGCACAGCAGGTCGTGTGCCAGCCGGCACCAGCTGCTCCCGTCGCCCGCGGGATGGGCGATGCCGCGGCTGACGTGCCAGCGGCAGGACTCCGGCACCCCGGCCACCGGCAGTTCGTGCGGATGCAGCCGCACCAGCCGGTCGTCGGCCCCCAGGTAGCACTCGACCGGATTGCCGCATTCGCGGCAGGACGTGGTCTGGCCGCATCGCAGCAACCGGCTGGCACTGTCGGGGGCGATACGCAGGGACCGCCGCTGGGGCGCGCTCGCGCGGCTGCCGTCCCAGCGGCGCGCGGAAGGAGAAGGAGAGGAGCACATGCGGGCGAACCTGCCAGCCGACACGCCCCGCCTGCGGTACGCGACCCTGATGATCCCCCGGGCAGAGCAGAACGGGGCGACAACGGTGCGAACGCTTGCTCGCGCATTCGATAGGGCATTGCCGGATCGAGTGAATCGCCGCCGACGCTGGACGGGCCCGTATCAGCTGTCGGAGCTGTCGTCGGTGCCGGGGAGGCCGTGCTCGTGGCAGAGGGTGGCGAAGAGCTCGTCGAGCGGTGTGTCCAGGGCGTGTGCGAGGGCGTGCCATGTCTTGAGGGTGCCGACGGTGCGGCCCTGCTCGATCTCGATCACAGTGCGCCTGCCCAGGCCGCTGCGGGAGGCGAGCTCGTCGTAGCTCCACCCGCGCCCAGCCCGCAGACGCCCGAGCTCCAGTCGAAGGGCGTCGAGGTCCGGATCGGGCGGCAAGATCGTCACCCGACCATCCGACGGTGCAGACCCCTGCCCTGTCAGTGCAGACCTCTGCCCCATTTCTCCCGATGGCTCCACCGGCGGGAGGGCAGGGGTCTGCACTACGGTGTCGGCCGTCCCGCCGTACCGCGCGGTGGGGCTGGCGCCGGACCGGGAAGGGAGGGACACACGCCAATGAGGCTGCGCACCGTGTGTCCACAGGCGGCGCGGACCTGGACGGTGGAACTGCGATGCCAGACCAGCGGGCTCGTTCTCGTTTGCCAGCACTGTCCCCAGGATGGCCGGCGGGTCACCGCGCAGTCCGCGCGCTCGGCGGCCCTTGCTCACCTCGCCCGGCATGCCCGCGGTGACATGAGGGCTCCTCACCTGCGGATCTGTCAGTGTCATGAACGCGGCTGCCGTTGGCACCGCCGTCACCGCGGGTGCGCGGGGCCCATCCGCCTGCTCCTGGCTTGCGAACGTGGCGGCCGTGTCTGGCGCCTCGCCGACGCCTGCGGCGCCTGCGCCGCGGCCACCGCCCAGGCCGCCGTCGTGCCCGACACCGTGCTGGCCGCACCGTTCCACCCGCCTTCCGCGCGGCCGCGCGGTCCCCGGCCCAGCCGGGGGCCGGGGGAGCGTGTCCGCGTGAGCGAGATCCTCAGCTACCTGGCCGCGGCCCTGCCCGCGGACGTGTCCGCCGGGGCGAGGCTCCTCGCCCTGCAGTGCGCCCTGCGCATGAACGCGTACCTGCACGTCGAACTCCGTGCGGGCCTGCTGCGCAGCCTTCGTATCGATCCGGTGCAGGCCTGCCGCGAGTTGGAACAGGCGCGGTGGGCAAGCATGGTGAACGGTCCCGGAGCGGCCGGGGTGGCTGCGGAGCTTCGCGACGCCACGCTGCTCGCCCAGTCACCGGCCCGCCCCGACCGGCGGCGCGCGGCCGACTGGGCGTTGCGCACCGGGTGCCCTGCCCGGATCGGTGGGGCAGAGCCGCAGCTGCGACTGTCGGGCGTCTATCTCGCGGCGCGCAGCGATCCGTCCTCGGGGGAGGGACTGAGTGAGTGCGACCGGATCATCCGTGACTGTGGCCTGCGCGATCAAGGGTTCCACGGTGTGCTCAGCCATCTGACGGCGAACGGCGTTTTGGAAGGGTGGTGGATCTGCCCGGATTCAGGCGACGTGCACTGGACGCTAGCGCCGAGGCGATGACCGGCAACCCCTTGCCGACCGTGAGATGCGGGAACGGCCGGCGGGGGTGACTTGGCTCGTCAGACGTGCTGTCGGGTAAGCGGTTGCAGGTTCGAACCCTGGAACGGGATGAGCGAGGGAAACGCCTGACCGCGCCGGCGGCGAGGGGACCGATGGCGACGTGACCGACGTCGCGGCCAGGCCCGAACTGGTCACGGTCACCCCAGTGTTCCGCCTTCCTCCGCTGGACCGCGCACACGAGTAGAGAAGGGTGCATGCAGGGGCTGTCGTCGGTCTCTCAGAACACAGGTCCTGTGGATACCGGTGTCCTCCGTCGTCAGGGCACCGCGTAGGTGTCGATCCCGTCGTCAGTCGTGGGCAGTCTCGGCCTCGTCGTCCGGCGTCGTGGACAGTCCGGCCGCGTCGGCGAGATCTGGGTCCTCCATGCTCTGGTTTCCAGCAGGTGTGTCCGACTCCTCGTTCGAAGTCCGGTCGCCGTCGGCGAGTGTCGGGAGGACATATGCCTGGGCTAGCCCCGCGAGGTGGAGTGGGAGAGGGAGAGACAGGGCAGCGGCGTAGTCCGGGGCCTGGCGGAGCTGGTGCATGGCGAGGGCCAGCGCCTCGGGGTCGTCGGGCTTTTCCGGTACGGGGGCAGCCAGGTCGTCATCCTCGTGGCAGCCCAGTACCGCGATCTCCACCAGGGTTGGGTTCCAGGCGCTGGTGCCCGCCTGCGAGGTGAGGTTGCCTGCCGCGTTGACCCGGGTGGCGAGGCGGTCGAGTGCGGGGGAGATCGCATGGGTTCCGGGGCGTTCGGTGGTGCTATAGAAGACCCGCTCGCGCGACGAAGTCCCGTCCCCGTAACGCTGCTGGGGATCCTGTGCCCAGAAGCCAGCCGGCTGTCCGTGGGGCTTGCCCGGGTCGGCCAGCCCCCACCACTGGGCGCTCTCGCGACCGCCGCATCCGCGCACGCGTACGAGGCGCAGTTCGTCGTCCAGTCGTCCTGCCGGGGCGTGGCCGGTCTTGATCAGATCGCGTTCGGTCTGGCCGTCCTGGAGCCAGGGCCAGTGCAGTCGGCTGTTCTGAGCGTGGGTGATCAGTGCGGTGGGTTGCCCTCGGAGAGAGTGCAGCACGCGTTGGAGGAATGCCGCGCTCTCCCTGCGCTGTTGGGCGAGGTTGCTGCGCCACTGCTTGCCGGTGACCCTAGGGGCATCGGGACGTGCGTCATCGTCTGGAGTCCCGGGTTCCGTGAACGCTTCGGGGTCGATCTCCGCCTGTTTCACCAGACCGAGGAGGAACTGCGGGTAGGGCACCCATTGCCCCGCGGTGTCATCCCAGCCGCGTACGGCTGCGAGGCCTTCCCCGGCCGGGAGCGGGGTGACGAGGACGGCCACAGGCAGGTGCTTGGGCAACCGGGTCGGGCCGTCCTTGCGACGTTTCACCATCCACACCGCCGCGTATTGCAGCGAGTCCGGAAGATCGTCACCGAGGGTGTGCTGGGGCAGGACGCGGACGCCGAGCTGGCGCAGTCCGTCGAGCCACGAGCTGCACGTGCGGTGGTCGAGGCTTTCCACATTGTCGATCTGCCGGTCGATGGACGGGGTGACGACGAACTGAGTCAGCAGGCCCGCGTCGGCGCACCCGAGGCGGATGGCGAACTTGGGGTCCGTCGACGCTGGGCGGAACGTGCTGCGGTGTGCGACTTCCACGAGGGCGAGTTCGGGGCGGGAGGGGTCCGCGCCGTCCGCGCGGAGCCAGGCGCGCAGGGCGCGGCGCCGTTCGGCGACGGCCGCCGCGAGCGCCGTGCCTTTGCCCTTGACCGCCAGGTCGGGCACGAGCCGGTCGCCCAGTCCGTCGGCGAGGGGCAGGCAGCGCAGCCGGAGTGTGACCTCTGCCGTCCGCCACTCCAGGACGACCGGTGCTCCGGGCGTGGCCTCGTCGAAGTCCCGGTCCGTGACATGGGCGGCACTGGCGCCGCCGTCGCCGTCGAGGCCCAGGGCCTTGGCGAACTGTTCCACTGCCTCGCCGCGTACCTCGGGTGACTGCCACAGCAGCCGCACCTCCACCACGGGCGGGCCGGTTTGTTCCGGGCCGTCGGAGGCGATCTGGACCTGTGCCGCGAGTGCCACGCGCCGTGCCTGGGTCTCGCGCAGCAGCTCGGCCTTCTTGGCCTCGTCTGTCCTGGGCTTGGGCCGCCGGTTCTGCGGCGCGCCGATGCCCTTGCCGCGTCCGCGCGTGAGGTCGGGTACCCGGGCCAGTGTTTCAGGGAGGGCCTGCTCGGCCCATTCGGTGAGCTGGGCCCGCTGGTTGGGCATGAAGCCTGTGCCGATCTCGTGCTTGCCCATCCTGGTGCTGTGGACCACGGCCGCGCGGACACCGCGGCCCTCCCCGATCCAGGAGACCGGTTCGGTGAGGAGTTGTTCGGGGTCGGGGAAGTTGCCGGCGAGGCTGAGTCCGCGCAGGATGCCGGCGGTGTCGTTCTCCGACCAGACGAAGGTGTCGGCGGCCCGGTCGCGGCGCAGGCGTGCCAGTGCGTAGCGTTCGGTGGCCGGTGCGCCCGGCAGCCAGGGGATGGTGGGCCGCAGGTAGACCGTAGTGGCCTCCCGGTAAGGCAGGTTGAGGCGCTTGGTGGTGGTCCGAGGGTGGGTCGCCCAGCGGCGTACACCCCAGTGCAGGTGGAGCCGCGGCCTGGGGTCGAAGGGCGTGGTGTGCAGGGAGATGTTCAGGAGGACGGAGAACCACCACTCCTTGCGTTTGACGGTCCGGCACAGAGGCTGCGACATGAGTTCCGCGCCCTGGTCCTGAGGCCCGCGGGGCAGGGCTCGGAACCGCAGCTCCCCGCCCTCGAACGGGAAGGGATCGAGGGTCAGGATGCGGCGTGCCAGGGCGTCGGTGGCGAGTTGGAACTGGCGCGGTTCCGGGGCGGCTGTGCCGCCCCCAGTGGTCGGGGTGGTGAGGAGTTCGACGCCTGTGACCGGCTGCCACTCGGGCAGGTTCTGCTTCAGCTCGGTGCTGCTCGCGAGCAACAGTGAGCGGAACCGGGGATCCTGTGCGGAGTCCTTGGGGCCGAGGGTACGCAGCCAGGCATCGAGGAGTTGCTGCATGGAACGGCCCGGGAGGGGGTCGGGCGCCGAGGCCGGTACATACATCCAGAAGTCCTCGGCGGCCTGCGGCCCCGGTTCCACGGGGATCCGCGGCCGGGGGCGGACGATCACGTCGGGGGCGAGGGTCTGGAGCACGCCGTCGAGTCGGCGGGTGGGCAGCGTCGGCTGCCGCTTCTCCTCGTCCCGCCCGTGGTTGTGCAGTTCGAGGAGTCCGGCATGCCAGTGTTCGGGGAAGGGAAGTGCGTGGAAGTCCTCGGTCCAGGGGGTGCCCTCCTCGGCCAGGTGGTACGCGGATCGGCGGATGTTCTTGTACATATCGGTTCTCCCTGCGATGTCCATACGTAGGCGGTGCGGTTGCTCGCCAACAGTGCTGCTCAGGGCGGTGGTTGACGTATTTCAGTCGATCGGTCGCGGGCCGGGTGACGTCCCCATGGCGCACAGTGCTTCGTACAGCGGGCGGTAGAGCAGCTTGACGAGTGCGGCGTCGGCGGGATCGGTGCGCGCGCCGTACTCGACGGTGCCGGTGTCCTTGTCGGTGTGGGCGAAGTACGGCGCCAGAACGTCCCGTAGCCTGACCAGCAGCCCGGGGTCGCCTGCGCGGCGTGGACGCCGGCCCTGGCCGGTGAAGGGGGCCTGTGCCGCGGCGAGTTGCGGTGCGAAGGCCGCGTCGACGAACACGACGCGGGCGGGTACGCCACCGCGGACGAGGCGCCCGATGACCTGCCAGATGGTGACGAGCTGGTCCCAGACGAAGGACTTCTTCTCGTCATCGGAGAGCGAGGAGTAGATGAAGGGCCGTGACAGTACGTGCCGCCACACGCCGCGTGCGGTGGTCCTGAAAGCACTGCCTGCCGCGTTCAGGTCCCCGGCCTGGGTGACCATGTCGCTGAACGTCCCTTCGTCCGGCAGCTTCAGCTGACCGCGTACGAACCGCGTCGCCCAGTCGTTGATGGCGAAGACCGCCAGGGAGAGGTCGTCAGGGCGGGGATGCGGGCGGACCAGGAAGAACACCGTTCCGAACGCCGCCACCTTCTCCTCGCCGGGCCGTTGGGGGGCGGTGAGGATGTTGTGTCCTCGCTCCACGGCGAGGAGGGGCGCCACGAGCAGTTCGGCGTCCGGGTCGTCGGCGAAGGACGCGAGGTCCCCACGCCGGACCGCTCCCGCACCTGATCCCGTGCCCGGCGCCTGGCTCCCCGTCGGCGCCGTCCCGTCGACGGCTGCCTCCAGTTCGGCGTCGTCGGCGGCCAGGACGCGTACCCGGCCACGCCAGCGCGGGATCTCGTTCAGGGCGGTGGCGGCCACCTTGGCTTCCGCGTAGCTGCCCACCAGAAGCAGGGCACGCTTGCGGCGCTGGTCGGGGATCTGGGCGAGTTCGCTCTGGAGAGGGGAGGAGTTGCCGTCGCTCCGGGACCGGGCGAGCCGGTCGATCATCAGGCGCAGGACGTCCTCGCGCTGGTCGGGGTCCTGGCCGGAGAGCCGGATCGGCTGTCCTGCGGCGTCGTAGAGGAACTCGGTGCGGAACACGGTCTTCCGGATAGCATCGAGAGCCTTGCGCTGCGGTTTCAGTACGGCGCGGACGGGGGCGAGGACGTGGGCCCGGGTAGAGGTGCCGGCCCAACTGGTGCCCGACATCAGCAGCACGTGTGGGCCTGCCTTGCCGAGGCCTGGGTCGGCGCCGAGCTGGTGAAGACCCAGGAGCAGTTCCCGGCCCACGCCCGCGCAACGGAAGAAGCGCAGGGTGCCGGTGCGGTGCCCGTCCTTGTTGCGGGCGGCGGCCCGTTCGTCCACCAGGTACTGGAAGCCCAGGACGTTGCCCATGGGCGCTTCGGGCAGTAGTGGCGCGTAGTCGAGGGGCGGGCGGCGGGTCAGCTCGTGGGCCGCGGAGTCCAGCCGTAGCGCTGCCTCCACCTGAGGCCACAGGAACGTCACCCGGTCCAGGCGTTGGTGCAGGGCGGCGAGGACGAGGGTGAACTCCAGCCGCCGTGCGTTGAGTTCACGCCACTCCTCGGTGAGTGGTACGTCCTCGGGGGCAGGCTCCTTGCCTCGCTTGGCAGCGGGCATGGGGCGCTGTTCCGGGCCCGGCGCTCCGACGAGGAAGGAGTCGAGGAGCGCGCGGACTCGGCGTCGTGTCCGCTTCTCATCGAGGGTGTGCAGGACGTCGTGGGCGAGGGCCGTGAGCTCGTCGGCGGGAGTTCCGTAGGGGCCGCGTCCGCCGAGCGGATCGTCGCGGAACGTGTCGAAGAACCCGGTGATCGCGGTGCGTCGCTGTACCCAGGGAACGTCGGGGACGGGGGAGTCGCCATCGGCCCCGAGCCCTTCCTCGTCCTCGTAGAGTGTGCTCTCGTCCTCGACATCCTCTTCGTTCATGTTGTCCGGCCGCCCGACGGCCTGGCCTCGCGTCAGCGGGTACCAGGCATGCAGCAGCTTCTCCTGAAGGGTCCAGGCACTGAAGTAGTCGATCTGCGCCCAGTCCCGCATCGCTCCGTCGTCGATGAGCATGGCGTACAGCCGGTTCGCGGCGGATCCGACGACGTCCAGGGCGGCGGACCACCGTTCGACGTCCTGGTCGGAGAGTTGCAGCCGTCCCTGCCGGGCGAGTTCGGCGATCTCGTGAGTCTGCAGCTGGTCGAGCCAGGAGTCGGAGACACCCTTGGTGACGAGCGTGGCCGACGGGGCGAACATCTGGTCGAGCTGCATCTGTACGCGGTCGGCCTCGTCGACGACGACGATGTCGCTGCGCAGGCAGGCCAGCTCCAGATAGCGCAGGCGCTCGGCGTTTAGCTGACGCGGAACCGCCGTCTGGACGAGACTGGCCGGGTTGGCCACCCAGATCAGCGCGTCCACGAGGTCACGCGCGGCGGAGTGCCGGGGGCAGGCGCTCCACAGCGGGCAGGCGTGCGGGGTGCCCAGGTCCTGCTCGTCGGTGTCGGTGTCGTCCGTGGCGCCCTCCCTGTCGACGGCGCCTCGGGCTCGTTCGAGTTCGCGTACGGCGCGCTCGGCCGCGGGCTCCTCGGTGGTCTGCTGGCGCCGAGCGGGGTGAAGGCCACCGCAGGGCGCGTCGGTGTAGCGCAGGGGCTCGGACGTGTCGAGTGCGCGCAGGGCGTCCAGCGGGCAGGCGGTGCTGAGGTGGGCGAAGACGGGTCCGGTGTGAGCCAGTAGGGAGTGTTCTCCCCGTGCGGCGAGTCTGCGGTGCAGCCGCTGGGTGTGTTGAGGCCGCGTCGTGCCCCCCTGCACCAGGGCGGCGCTAAGGCCGAGCGTGCGGAACAGCTCGGTCAGCGTCAGCTGTTCGGCCACGTCGCCGACGACGAGAGTGATGCGCAGGCCTTTGTGGTACGCCCAGACGGCTAGCAGGGTCATCAAGGTCGACTTGCCGGCGCCGACCATGCCGACGAGGTGGGTGAGCCGGTCGAGCGGCAGCGCGGACGCCGCTTCGAAGACTGTCCCGTCCGGGGTACGGGTGTCGAGGTCGAGCTGGGCGAGACGCTGCTCCCAGTTCCCCGCCTTGAGCCCGCGCCGCCGCTCCTCCGCGTCCATCCACCGTGCGACGTCGGCGAGTTCGTCGAGTGGGACGTCGAGGGGGCCTGCGGTGGCCGGGCGTTCGGCGGTGAGGGGGTGGCCGGGGAAGGGGTCCCGCACGAGATCGGCGGGGACGGTGACAGAAGTGCGCCGGTGGCGGCGGTCCATGAAGCGATGTTCGCCCGCCTCCGCCGGGGGAAGCACCTTCGTGGCGAAGCCGGGGAGTTTCGCGAGCGCGTCGTCGTAGGTGGTGAAGCGGTCGGCCGCCACCTTGAGGGGGACCCGGTGGGCGGGCTCCCCGGCCGCCGGGACGCGGTACGCGCGCAGCCGTTCGGGCAGTTCCAAATAGGCGCCCAGGCTCTGCTCCCACATCCGGCCACGGCGCATCGGCCAGAGCAGGTGCCGGGCCGCGGCCAGCGCGACCTGTTCGGTGGTGCCAGTGGGGAGCTTCGAGGCCCGCGCGAAGGCGAGGCCGTAGCCGCCGAGGAGCGTCCACGCCCCGTCGGCAGCGTGACCGGGCGCCACGGTCTCCATCAGCCGCAGAGCGAGCTCGACCTGGCAGAGCAGAGCGGGCCGGGTCCCGGCGTGTTCTTCGGGCCAAGGCCTCAGTGCGGCGACGACCGGCTGGTACCAGCTGCTACGGTCACGCATGGTCTGCTCCCTTCTTCCCGGCGCCGTCGGTCGCCGCCGTCTGGTTTCCGGACCGGGACGACGCTGTGCGTGCCCCGCCGTGCTCCCTGGCCGGAGGCACTGTGTGCAGGGGCGCGATGGACGCGTCCGGCCCGCGTTCGCCGGACAGCCGCAGCCGCGCGGTCCGTTTCAGCTGATCGTCCGTCAGTAGCCGCAGACCGCCCGCCCCCGCGCCCCGCTCCCTGGCGTACATGGCCAGGTAGTCACGGCGGGCACGCACCCGGAATGCGGGCACCACCCAACAGGCTTCGTCGTACGGGGGCTCGGGGCGGACGGCGGTGGCGGCGCGTCCGAGGAAGGCGGGGTGTGCCCAGTCCTTGACGTCGACAGCCCATACGTGACCGTCGGGGAAGGTGATGCGAAGGTCGTACGCGTCGAAGCCGGGCCACATCTCGACGGTGAGGCCCAGGGCGCGTAGCTCGCCCTCCAGAAAGACCTCGGCGCGTCCAGGGCCGGTGACGAACTGCCGCAAAGGTTTCCGCAGTTGACGCAGCTCGCCCACCTCGGACGCGACGAGTTGCCGACCGCGCGGTGGGGGACCTTGGTGCCGGCACTGGTCGCGCTCGCACCACCACTCGGTGTCGGACACCGGATGGAGCAGGGTCAGGCAGCGGTGACAGCACAGGCACGCGCCGTCCCGGCGGAACCCGAGGGGGACGGGGGCGTAGATCTCCTCGATGAGAAAGCGCACGGGGTCGAGGAAGAGGTCGGTGCTCACCTCGGTCCAGTCCGCCTCGGTGAGGACAGGCCGATTTACCAGGAGGCGACGGAAGGCCGTGTACGACTCGGGTGACGACACGGCCCGGCAGGCGCGCAGGGCCTCGTGGATCACCAGGCGGTCGTACTGCCGTCCGGTGCTGTCGCCATACCCCTGCACGGCGAGCTCGTGGCAGAGCTGCGCGGGCTCTCCGGAATCCTCGTCGATCAGCCGGTCCGCGGTGTCGAACAGGTCCGCGGGCAGCCGGTCGAGGGGCCAGCTGCCCAAGGGGCGGGCGCGGGCCCAGCGCATCATCTCGGGCACCCCGGCCGGGGGCTTGGCGCCGTTGCGCAGGCACTGGAGTACCAGGGCATCCAGGGCCCGCTGCGCGCCGGCCGGGTAGGGCAGAGTGAAGGAGTCAAGGCGGTCGACGGCCGCCAGGTGCAGTACGGCGGTGGCCACGTCCCGCAGGAGGACGACATCGGGGTTGGACAGCCAGTCCGGTACGAGCTGTTGGTCAGGCATGGGGCGTGGCGTCTCCTCGTGGCGAGGTCTGCGTGTCGGGGCTCGGCGGGCGCGGATGGTCGGTGACGTAGGCGGTGCCGGGCCGACACCAGGTCCGGGCCTGACAGCCGTGGCAGTGTCGTCCGGTCCTCGGTTCGTAGGTGGTGTCGTCCAGGAGTGGCTGGGCGAGTTCGGTGATGACGGCCCGGGCTTCGTCGACGTTCTCGTCGCGGCCGGGGTCGATGGGTTCGAGCCGACTCTCCCCGTGGCCCTCACGTAGGTGCTCCAGTTCGACCCAGGAGCGGCGCGGGTCGTCGCCCAGCGCGCCCGCGTGAAACAGCAGGACACCGAGGGCGAGTTGGGGATAGGTGTGGAGCAGGGAATCGCGTTCCCACAGGGGGCGGGCCGACGTCTTGGTCTCGCGCCAGATCCACCGGCCGCGGTGGGTGTACACCAGGTCGGGTACGGCGAGGACGACGATGTCGAGTTCGGGCACGTAGGCCGTGACCCGATGCTGTACGAGCACCTGCTCGTCGGCGTCAAGTCCGTTGAGGGGGCACAGGAGCCGGTGTTCCGCGAGCATCCCGGCAGCCTCGCGTGCGGAGGTGTCGTCGAGTCCGGCCCTGGCCCGTATCGCCGTCGGCTCGGGGATCTCGCGGTCCCGGCAGCCGCGCACCGGGCGTTCGGCGTGCTCTGCGTCGAGCCAGGCATCGACGGCTCTGCCGCGCCGTGCCCCCCGGTCCTCGGCCGAGAGGTCGTTGAGGTGCAGTCGCCGCACCAGGTGGTACTGGGCGGGGCACTCGGCGTGCAGCCGCAGGTCCCAGACGGAGACAGAGCGGCGTGGGCGTGCGAGAGCCGGAGGGTGCCCGCCCCACAGCCGCGGGGTGCGTTTCAGATCCGTGCAGCCGGCGATGGCCTTGCAGTCGACACAGCTCTCCCCGGGCTGCACGCCGAGTTCGGTGGCAGCCGTGACGAAGGCAGGCACAGCGTCGTCCCTGAACCGCTGACTCGCCTTGGCGGGGTCTTCGGAGAGCAGCTTCTCCACGGACCCGTCGGCGCACCCGACGTCGAAGACGCGGACCACTTGGGGCAAGCAGGTGCTCTCGGTCGCGGTGGGCGGAGGCTGGGCGCGTTGCTTGCGGCGAGGCGTGGGCGCGCCGAAGGCCATCACCTGTGCCACGGCCCCGAGTTCCGCGTCGGGGCGGTGGGTCTTGGCCCGGCCCATGGAAGGCAGCCACAGGTCGCGCACCCTTCCGTCGGAGGAGGTGTACATGCGGCCCCAGAGGGTGTGCTCGTACTGCCGGGCGCCACGCGCGTCGGGAGCGTCCGTGCGGGAAGTGCGCCACGTCCATGGCTGCTTCACCGGCTTGGTCTCAGGCAGCCCGGCCTCGACGGCGGCTGCCTGTTCGCGGGTACGGGCGGCCACGTAGCGCTCCAGGGCGTGGGCGGTCCAGGCCAGGTGGGCGGGGTGGACCGGGGCGCCCCATCCCCGGAAGGGACCGCGGGTGCCCCGGAGTTCCTCGCGTACCCGCTCCACGGACCATCCGTCGTATTCCAGCAGGTCGAGGGCGGTGAACAGCGGGCCGAACCCGAACTCCTCGCGGGGTGGGCGCCGGAACGACACGGCCGGGTCGGCGACGAGCAGGGGCCGCATCGCGGTGCGTCGGTGGGTGGGACAGGCCGCGTCGTCGGGCCGGGCCATCCGGGGGCTCGCCCTGATCAACCAGTCGTGGCCGACGACGCCGGGTGGGTTCTGCATGGTGACCCCCGTGGCAGGCGGTATGGGCAGGAGGGTGCCCAGAGCAACGGGAGTCCGAGGACGTCCGGGCGCCACTAGAGCATGGCATAAATCTGTGAACTGAGTCCATGGACGGCTCGTGTCCAGAATCTTTCACGCTACGCTGGTGGGTCTGATGCGCAGCGGTGCGAAGGGGCACAGTGGTGGACGCGGATACGTACAAGCCCGGCGTGGGTGATCTGGTCAACGGGCGCTACGAGTTGAAGGACTCTCTGGGCAAGGGCGGGATGGCCCAGGTCTGGCGGGCCCGAGAGGTGTCCGGGGGGCGGGAGGTGGCGGTGAAGTTCCTGCGCCACGACTCCGAGGCCCTGTACTGCCTCGACCCGTACGAGCGGGATGTCGAACTCGCCGTCAGGAACGCCCGGTTCCGGCGCGAGGCCAACCTCCTGGGCACGCTCGACCATCCGGGAATCACCGAACTGTACGGAAGCGGATCGCACCGGGGCGTCCCCTACATCGCCATGCGCCTGGTGACCGGAGTGAGTCTGCGGACGTTCCTCGACGAGCACAGCCCCCTGCCTCTGGCGACGGCGGTTGCCGTCGCCATCCAGGTGGCAGGGGCGTTGGCCTGCGCACACACGCTCCCGGTCGTACACCGGGACCTCAAGCCCGCGAACATCATGATCGATGAGGAGGGGTGGGTCGTCCTCATCGACTTCGGCATCGCCAAGCCGCTGCACGCCGACGCCACCCGTTACACGGCGCACGGTTCGACGCTTGGCACCCGCGGTTATCTGGCGCCGGAGCAGCTCCTGGAGCGCGAGCCCACCACGCGCACGGATGTCTACTGCTTCGGCTGCATCTTCTACGAACTCCTCACCGGGCGGCCCCCGTTCCCGCTCGGCGCGGAGTCCGGCCTGACCGACAAGCACCTCAACGAGGAGCCGCTGCCACCGAGCACGTACGCCGCGGGCATCCCGGAGCCGATCGACGATCTGGTGCTGCGGATGCTCGCCAAGAAGCCCGAGCAGCGCCCGGCCGTTGACGAGGTCCTGGAGGTCCTCGACCCGTTCGCCCCGGGCGTCGGCGATCCCGAGCCCCGGCCCCGCACCCACCCCGAGCCCACCGCCCCCCTGCGTCGGCCGCGGGACCGGGCTGTTGGTCCGCGCCCGGTCGCTCTCGCGTTGCCTGTCGCGTCCGCACCGGCCGATGAGTGGCTGGACGCCCGCGTGGTGGAACAGCTCTGCGCGCAGGCCGAGTCGGAGATCGCGGCCGGTGAGCCGGGCGACGCGACCGACCGGCTGCACGGTCTGACAGAACGGGTCCGCAAGGAGTGGGGTGAGCGGCGCCCTCTGGTGCGTCGCGTGTGGCAGGGGGCTGCGGACGGATTCCGCCTCTCCGGCAACTTCGGCGCTGCGGCCCGCCTCTACCAGGCCGTCGACAACTATCTCATTCACGGGGACGGCCCGGACGAGCGGGCCGATCGCGCGCTGATCCGGCTGCGCACGGCCGAGTGCCGGCTCACGTTCGGGGAACTGGAGGCGGCCATCGCGGCGGTTGACACGGCGGGCCGCACCGCCGCCGGACTGCCACCGGAACTCGCGGCTCGTGTCGAGGCCGTACGCCACGCCGTCGACGCCCAGCTCACGGCCCGCCTCGCCGAGCCCAGGTGCAGGGAGGCGTGACGTCGGCTGGTGCGGGCGGGCCGATGTGCTACGCCTGGTTGGCGAGGCGTCCGGCCGCCAGTTCGTCGCCAAGGTCGCGGGCAAGGCTGGTGCCGAGGTCGGCCGCGCGGCGCAGCAGCCGTTCGAAGGCGGTGAGTTCGCGGAACGCCTCTCCGTAGCGCCGTTGTTCTCCGAGGGGAACCTGGCGGATCTGAAGACGGCGGACGTCGATGCGGGAGGAGTTCGTGGTGTGGGTGCCGGCCTGCCGGGCATTGGCGGGAGCCCGCAGTGAACCGGCGAGGAACCAGGCGTCGAGCTGTTCGGGCTGTACTCGCACGGCATGCAGTTGGGGGCCGAGGGCGGTCGGCGGCCCCTCGTGGACCCAGGCGGAGAAGGCACGGGCGACGCCCACCACCACGATGTCCCCGGGTTCGGCGATGACGGCCTCGCCGGCCGCCGCGGTGCCGGGAGCGAGCCAGCTGCGGGGTTCGCCGTCCACCAGAAGATCGGGGACGGTGAGGAGGGGGATGCCGTCGTCGGACGGCGGGCCGGCGTGGATCGATTCCTCCGGCGGCTGCTGGCCGCCGCGCAGGGTGAGCGCCCCGGCCCGGGCGAGCTCGGCGACTGTGGTTGCCGTCGGTGTGTCCGCCTCGGCCGTGGCGAGGTCGAGCGCCGCGAGCAGCCTGGCCGACTTGTTCACGTTCGCGGTGAGCCCGGTGAACTCCCGCCAGGATTCGGCCAGTCGGAGTGCCGTGTCCGCCGGGGGCGGGGCAATGTGGCGTCCAGGGGTGAGGTCGACCTCGTCGTTGAGGAGTTCGATGACGGGTACCTGTCGTACGTAGGCAGGGGCCTGTGGGGAGTCCGCCTCTTCGACGGCCTCGCGCACGAAAGCACTGATCGCCGCCCAGTCGGGGGTCCACTTCTCCTCCGGGTCCCGGGGGAAGCGCGAGGCCGCGTCGGCGACCAGTAGCCGATCGCCCACCGGTGTGCCTTCCCCGTGGACGGGCATCCGCAGCACCCACAGGTGCAGGGAGACGCTGTGCGGTGCGGCGCAGCCCGGCGGCAACGCGACGACGGCCCGCAGTTGCCCGGTGCGCAGCAGCGAGCCGCGGATGCGGCGGCCGGCCTTCCTGGCCGCGACGGCGGGCGGCAGCAGCAGTACCGCGGCGCCGCCGGGCCGCAGCTGGGCCAGGCAGTGCTGGACCCAGGCGAGTTCGGGCTCGGTGCGCGGGGGAAGGCCGTGGCTCCAGCGGGCGTCGGTGGCCAACTCCTCGTATCCCCAGTCCCGTTCGTTGAAGGGCGGGTTGCACAGGACGATGTCGGCGGGGGTGCCGGAGAACGGGTCGTCGCGTAGGGAGTCAGCAGCCCGAACGGAGACCTGCGCCCACTCCTTCTCCCTGTGGCCCTCGTTCTCGGCGAGGGCCATGCGGGAGTCCGCCAGCGAGGCGAGGACGGCGTCCCGGTCACTGCCGAGCAGCGTGAGTGCCTCGGCGCCGGATGCCCTCGCGGCGTCGGCCGCGGCCAGGAGGAGATGCCCGGGGCCGCAAGCAGGGTCCATGACCGTGGTGCCGCCGGAGCCGCCCGGGCTGTCGCCCGCCAGGCCGTTGGCCGCCCCGAGGGCGAGTTGCGCCATGAGGGATGCCAGCGGTTCCGGGGTCGTGGCGATCTGGCGCACATGGACGTCGAGCCAGCGGCGCAGCAGAAACGCGAACGTTTCCGTGCCTCCTTCACGCTGTCCGAGATCCACGGCCCGTTCGATCAGCTCCTGTGTGTCGGCACGGATCTCTTCGCCTTCATCGCCCACTCGCCCGGAGAGGAGCCGTCCTGCCTCGGCGATCGCGGCCCCTGTCTCGTCACGCCCGCCGAGCGCCTCGAAACCGGGCCAGAGCCATTCCCTCTCGGCGGACTTCTTCAACTTCTTGTTGTCGCGCAGCCAGCCCTCGATGTCGGTCAAGGAGAACTGAGGGTTGGTGTCGGTGCCGGCGATCCGCTCCGGGAAGGACGGATGCCGCCGCCGCCAGTTGCTCACCGCGGCTCGTCCCACACCCGCAAGGCGGGCGATTTCGGCCAAGGTCACCGGTACGGCGCGCGACGTGGACATTTACACTCCCAGGGCATTTCTGGTGGAGGGAGGACTTTTCCCCTCGGTCATGGGTGTGTGATCAAGCCACCCTTCCTCCGAACCGCATCCGTCAGCGTACATGACCATTGACTTTGTTCACAGATGCGTAATGGCGGGTGTGGGGGCATATGTCGCGTTCTGGTCGACGAGGTGCGAGGGTCAGTGCGACGGCCGGCCGTGCCGCCCGGACGTCGCCCCCGTCCGCCCCGGTCGGCCGTTCCGCCCCGATGCCGCCCATGCCCGCACCGGCCGGGCCTCGGGTCCCATCGGGTGGGTGAAGGGCCGCAGCGGGTCAACCTCGGCCCACGGGAGGAGTGCCTGTTCGGGGGTGCGGCGCTCGGGTAGCCACACGGCGAGGCGCCGCCACACCTCGCCGGCGTGGGCGGGTCGCTCGTCGGGGTCCTTGGCCAGTAACTGGAGCACCAGGTCCTCCAGTTCGGAGGGGATGCCCGCGCGGAGCCTTCCGGGCGGTACGGGCGGCTGCTCAAGGATCATGCCGGGCAGCATCAGTTCGGACTCGTGCGTGAAGACTGGCTCGCCCGTCAGCATCGCGTACAGCAGGCAGCCCAGCGCGTACAGATCGGTGCGGGGGTCGACCGGCTTGCCCTGCACCTGTTCCGGCGCCATGCACTCCAGGCTGCCGGGGCGCTCACCGGTCGTGGTGAGGCCTGTGGTGTCCGGGTCGAGGAAGGCGGCGACTCCGAAGTCGAGGACCTTGACCACGCCGTCCGTGCGGATCACGACGTTGCTGCCCTTGAGGTCGCGGTGCACGACGTCGCGGGCGTGCACTGAACCCAGGACCGAGGCGATCTGGACGCCGATCGACGCGGTCTCCTCGATGGAGAGCGGGCCCTCCTCGACGATCCGGTCGCCGAGCGGGGGCCCGATCACGTACTGCATGACGAGAAAGCGGGTGCCGTTCTCCTCGCCGAGGTCGTAGACGGTGGCGAGGCCCGCGTGATCGAGTCGCGCGACAGCCTGCGCCTCCCGGCGGAACCTTTCGGCGTCGCGGGCGCGCTGCTCCTCGGTGAGTCCCGGATCGACGTTCATGGTCTTCAACGCCACGTCGCGGCCCAGGTTCTCGTCGTGGGCGAGCCAGACGACTCCCATGCCGCCCCGGCCGATGAGACGCTTGATCCGGTAGCGACCGGCGATCAGTGTTCCGGTGTCCATTTGCGCTCCGGCCCGTCCCCTCCGTGCCCTGCCGCGCCCTGCCCGGGCTGGTGTCAGGGAGAGTGTGACACGGCGGTGCTTCGAATGCCGCCCGCGCGACGCTTTGTTCGTTGACTGAGTTCACATGCTCTTGCTCTAATGGGGTGAAGGCGGGGCGTTCGTCCCGTGCGCCTCACCCACTACGGTGAGGCGTGGATTACGTCGGGAGCTAGTGAGGATCACGTGGACGTCTTCGAGGTGCACCGTCGGCTCATCCGGGACTACAAGGAATACACGTCCGGATCGGTGGTGATCGACGACCCGCGGATCGGCGAGAAGGTGGCCAAGTCCCTTGCCGACGGCGACCAGTGGCCCGACCCCTGGCTCTCGCTCAACCCGAGCTTCGCGAGCGGCGGCACTGTCGACCACCTCGCCGACGACCTCGGCCTCCTCCACCCCGAGTGCAAGCGGATCTTCCGCACCGGCAAGGACAAGCGGGGTGCGACCATCCGTCCCATCCGCTTCCACCGGCACCAGCGCGACGCCATCGAGGCCGCCGACTCGAAGGACTCCTACGTCCTGACGACCGGCACCGGCTCCGGAAAGAGCCTCGGCTACATCGTGCCCATCGTCAGCCGGATCCTGAGCGAGAAGCGGCCCGGAGACCCCCCGAGCATCAAGGCGATCATCGTCTACCCGATGAACGCGCTGGCCAACAGCCAGCGGGGCGAGCTGAGAAAGTTCCTCACCGCCGGATACGGCGAGGGCAACGAGCCCGTCACATACGCCCGTTACACCGGCCAGGAGAAGCAGTCCGAGAAGGACGCGGTCCTCGACACCCCCCCGGACATCCTGCTCACCAACTACGTGATGCTGGAGCTGATGCTCACCCGCCCCGAGGAGCGCAAGCGGCTCATCGGCCGGGCCAAGGGCCTGCGCTTCCTCGTCCTGGACGAACTGCACACCTACCGCGGCCGTCAAGGCGCCGACGTCGCCCTGCTGGTCCGGCGTGTGCGCGAGGCGTGCGAGTCGCCCGCCCTGCAATGCGTCGGCACCTCCGCCACCATGTCCACCAAGGGCACCCCCGCCGCCCGCCGCCGTGAGGTCGCCGAGGTCGCCTCCACGTTGTTCGACACGGAGATCTCCCCGGACCGGGTGGTGGGCGAGACCCTGGTCCGCGCGACCGGCGACACGCCCCCCACGCGTGCCGAACTCGCTGCCCGCGTAAGGGAGAACAACCCGCCGCTGGAGTACGACGCACTCAAGGCCGACCCGCTGGCCCGCTGGGTCGAGACCGCCTTCGGTCTCACCGAGACCACCGACGAGGACGGCACCCGTCTGCTGGTGCGTGCCAAGCCCACCACCGTGGAGCTCGCCGCGCGCGTCCTGCGCGAGGACGCCTTCGACATCCCGCGCGAGGCCCCCGAGGACGCGCCGTACACCGCCTGCGCCAAGGCCATCCGGTCCACGCTTCGGGCCGGTACGCAGGTCCGCGACGCCGACGACCGCGCGCTGTTCGCGTTCCGCCTCCACCAGTTCCTCTCCAAGGGCGGCTCGGCGTACGTCTCCCTGGAGCCTGCGGACAGCCGCCACATCACCCGCACCTACCAGCAGCGGGTGCCCGGAGAGCCGGAGAAGCTCCTGCTGCCGCTGTCCTTCTGCCGTGAGTGCGGCCAGGAGTACCTCACCGTGGCCCGCGAGCAGAGCGACGACGGCACGGTCGCCTTCCGCACCCGTGAGGACGCGGACGACGAGCAGGGCTACCTCTACCTCTCGGCCGCCAATCCGTGGCCCGAGCGTGTCGCGGACGCGATCGACCAGCGCCGCTTCCCCGACAGCTGGCTCACCCTCGACCCGAAGAAGGGCACGCCCGTCCTCACCGCGAGCCGCAAGAAGCGCGCCCCGCAGCCCGTGTGGGTGAGGCCCGACGGCACGGCGGTGAACAAGGACGGGGACGGTCTGTACGCCGCCTACCTGCCCGCCCCGTTCCTGTTCTGCCTGGAGTGCGGCGTCAGCTACGAGCAGGTCAGGGAGCGCGACTTCGCCAAGCTGATGACGCTCGACCAGGAGGGCCGCTCCACCGCCACCTCCGTCGTCAGCGCTTCCATCGTCCGCCACCTCAAGAGCCTGCCCGCGAGCGAACTCGACGACGACGCACGCAAGTTGCTCACGTTCGTCGACAACCGGCAGGACGCCAGCCTGCAGGCGGGGCACTTCAACGACTTCGTCATGGTCACCCAGCTGCGCGGCGCCCTCTACCGCGCCATGCTGAAGGCGGGGCAGCCGGGCCTGCGCTGGAAGCGGCTGGGCGAAGAAGTAGTGGCCGCCATGGGGCTCGCCCGTCACGAGTACGCCAACAACCCCACCGAGGTGGAGGCGCTCGCCGAGGAGACGCTGAGCGCCCTGGCCCAGGTCGCCGAGTACCGGCTCTTCCTCGACCTGGAGCGCGGCTGGCGGATCACCATGCCCAACCTGGAGCAGACCGGTCTGCTGGGCCTGGAGTACGCGGGGCTCGACCAGATCGCCCAGGACGAGGAGCGCTGGCAGCGCGCCGCCGGGCCGCTGCGCACCGCGACCCCGGCGACGCGGCTCGAACTGGCCCGCGTCCTCATGGACGAGTTGCGCCGCCAGCGCGCCGTGGACACCCCGTACTTCACCGAGGCCAAGTTCAACGAACTGGGCAAGGAGTCCGCCAAGCTCAACGACGCCTGGGCCATCTCCGAGACCGAGTCCGCGCCTCCCGCGCCCGGCGTCGCGGTGGCCCGCTCCGGCCGGCCGGGCCGCTCCGGGCGTACCCGCAGCGAGCTGAACCTCACCGGCCGCACCGCCTTCGGCCGCCACGTCCGCAAGCCGGAGACCTTCCCGGGCTGGGGCCCCGACCTCTCCCTCGACGAGGCCCAGGACGTGATCCGCGACCTGCTGGAAATCCTCGCCGACGGCGGTGTACTGAGCCGGATCACCCAGGGCCGGGGCGAGGACCCCGGCTACCAGATCCACCACCCGGTGATCCGCTGGCACGCCCGCGACGACGAGCACGGCGCGGTGGACCGGCTGCGCCGCACCTACCGCACCGGCCGGGGCCCCCGCGTCAACGCCTTCTTCAAGGGGCTCTACAAGGAGGTCGCGTCCACCTTCGCCGGACTGCACGCCGCAGAGCACACCGCCCAGGTCCACCCCGACGTCCGCGAGGAGCGGGAGAAGCTGTTCAGCAAGGGGCTGCCGCTGCCCCTGCTGTACTGCTCGCCCACGATGGAGCTCGGCGTCGACATCGCCAGCCTCAACGCCGTCAACCTCCGCAACGTCCCGCCGACCCCCGCGAACTACGCGCAACGCTCGGGCCGCGCGGGCCGCTCGGGCCAGCCCGCGCTGGTCACCACGTACTGCGCGACCGGCAACAGCCATGACCAGTACTACTTCACCCGCTCCGACCAGATGGTCGCGGGCACCGTCGCCGCGCCCCGCCTCGACCTGGCCAACGAGGACCTGCTCGCCTCGCACGTGCACGCCATCTGGCTCGCCGAGACCCGCCTGGAACTCGGCCGCACGATGACCAGGATCCTCGACACCGACGGCAAGACCCCCTCGCTGGAGCTGCTGCCCGAGGTGCGGGAGCAGATCGGCGGGCCGGCCGCCCGGCAGCGCGCCCTCGTCCGGGCCCGCACCGTCCTCGCGGGCTGCGTCGACGCCCTGCGCGAGACGTCCTGGTGGCACGAGCAGTGGCTGGAGGACACCGTCGCCAAGGCCCCCGGGCGTTTCGACGAGAAGTGCGGACGCTGGCGGAACCTCTACCGCAAGGCCTTGGAGGAGCGGGAGATCCAGCACGACAACATCCGCAACCGCACGGCGACCGGCCGCTCCCAGGCCCAGGCCGTCCGCCGCCGCGCCCAGGCGGAGAACCAGATCGCCCTCCTGGAGAACAGACAGGGAGGCGAGCGCACGGTGCTGTCCGACTTCTACCCGTACCGCTACTTCGCCTCCGAGGGCTTCCTGCCCGGCTACTCCTTCCCCCGGCTGCCGCTCGCCGCGTACATCCCCGGCACGGGCCGCACCAGCCGCGGCTACGACGGCGACTACCTCCAGCGGTCCCGGTTCATCGCGATCCGCGAGTTCGGGCCGGGCGCGCTGATCTACCACGAGGGCAGCCGGTTCAAGGTGGACCGGGTACAGCTGCCCCCGGACACCAGCGGCGAACTGACCACCGAGAGCGCCAAGGTGTGCCAGGGCTGCGGCTATCTGTCCCCCGAGGAACTGCGCGAGGACACCTGCCTGGGCTGCAACAGCTCGTACGGCGACCCCCGCACCGGGCTGCTGCACCTGCACACCGTCTTCACCCACCGCCGCGACCGGATCTCCTCCGACGAGGAGGAACGCCAGCGCACGGGCTACGCGGTGGAGATCTCCTACCGCTTCAAGCAGCACGAGGACGGCCGGGACGGTTCGCTGCGCGCCGAGGCGAAGGCCGCGGCCGGCCGCCTCCTCGCCGAACTGGTCTACGGCGACAGTGCCACCGTCCGGCTCACCAACCTTGGCTACCGCCGCTCGGTCGCCAAGGGCGACATCGGCTTCTGGCTCGACCCGGCCACCGGCCAGTGGCTGGCCGGTTCCACCGGCAGGCCGAGCACGAGCGCACCCGGCCGGGAGACCCCGGTGGAGGACGAGGGCCTCGCCGACGCGGAGAAGGTCGTGCGCAAGATCCCCGTCATCCCGTACGTCCAGGACACCCGCAACATCCTCGTCCTCAAGCTCGCGGCCCCCGTCGACAAGGACACCGCGATCACCCTCCAGTACGCGCTGGAGCGGGGCATCGAGGCCGAGTTCCAGCTGGAGGACTCCGAGCTGGACACCGAGGAGTTGCCGCCGCACGACGGTCCCCGCGAGCGGCTGTTGTTCATCGAGAGCGCCGAGGGCGGCGCGGGCGTCCTGCGCCGCCTCCAGGCCGAGCCCGACGCGCTCGCCCGCGCCGCCCGCCGGGCCCTGGAGATCGCGCACTTCGATCAGGTCGGGCGCGACCGGGGAGCCGAGAAGCGCAACGGCGACCCCTGCGAGAAGGGCTGCTACGACTGCCTGCTCTCCTTCGGCAATCAGCGCCACCACCGGATGATCGACCGCACCCTGGTGAAGCAGTTGCTGATGGACTTCGCGGGCGGCGAGGTCGGCTCCAGCCACGCGGGCCGCACCCGCGACGAGCACGCCGACGCGCTCATCGAGGGCGCCGACTCCTCCCTGGAGGAGCGGTTCGTCGCCTACCTCAGGACGCACGGCCACCGCCTGCCCGACCACCAGCAGGTCAGGCTGAGCGCGGCCCTGTCCAAGCCGGACTTCGTCTACGACACCTCCTTCGGTCCGGTAGCGGTCTTCGTCGACGGCCCGCACCACGACCACGCCGAGACGACGCTGCGCGACGAGGAGGCCGCCGAGCGGCTGAAGGAGATCGGCTGGGAGGTCGTCCGCATCCGCTACGACGACGACTGGTCGAAGGCCGTCGCCGACTACCCTTCGGTGTTCGGCGAGGCGCGCCGCTGATCTCAGGGTCCGGGGTGGACCCCTTCGGTCCGCCCCGGGGCCATGGCCCGCACGCGATCCGCCCGGCCACCGCCCCCGCTGGCCCGCCCGAACGACCCCTACCGCCCCGACCCATACCGCCCGACCCCGGAAGGCCCGCATGACCACCGCCGCCCAGCCGGCCCAGCCGTACGCCGTCGGCTCCCTCGTCCACGCCCGGGGCCGCGAGTGGGTCGTGCTGCCCGACTCCACAGCCGACCTGCTCGTCCTGCGCCCGCTCGGCGGCGCCGACGACGACATCGCGGGCGTCCTGCCCGGCCTGGAGACCGTCGTCCACGCCACTTTCGCCCAGCCCACCCCCTCCGACCTCGGCGACCAGCAGGCCGCCGGGCTGCTGCGCACCGCCCTGCGTATCGGTTTCCGCTCCGGCGCGGGCCCCTTCCGGTCGCTCGCCTCGATCGCCGTCGACCCGCGCCCGTACCAGCTGGTCCCGCTGCTGATGGCGCTGCGCCAGGACACCGTCCGGTTGCTGATCGCCGACGACGTCGGCATCGGCAAGACGGTGGAGGCCGGGCTGATCGCCGCCGAACTGTTGGCCCAGGGTGATGCCCGAGGCCTGGTCGTGCTGTGCTCGCCCGCCCTGGCCGAGCAGTGGCGGGCCGAGCTGTACGGCAAGTTCGGCGTGGACGCTCGCCTCGTGCTGCCGTCCACGATCGGACGTCTGGAGCGCGAGACGCCGTACGGCCAGTCGGTGTTCCGCCCCGACGGCGCGTACGTCGTCTCCACCGACTTCATCAAGTCCCCCCGCCACCGGGAGGACTTCCTGCGCAACTGCCCCGACCTGGTGATCGTCGACGAGGCGCACTCCTGCGTCTCCGACACCACGGCCGGCGTGTCCGCCCGCTCCTCCCAGCAGCGGTACGCGCTGTTGCGCGCCCTCGCCGACCGGGCCGACCGCCACCTGCTCCTCGTGACGGCCACTCCGCACAGCGGCAAGGAGGAGCCCTTCCGCCGTCTGATCGGTCTGCTCGACGACCGTCTGGCCGCCGTCCCCTTCGACACCGACGCGGGCCGCAGGCTGCTCGCCGAGTTCTTCGTGCAGCGCCGCCGGGCCGACATCCGCGAGGACTTCCAGGACGGCGCCCACTTCCCGTCCTCCCGGGACACCGCCGAGACCGCCTACACCCTGCACCGCGACTACAAGAAGCTCCTCGACGAGGTCCTGTCCTACGCCCGCGAGACCGTACGCGCGGCCGACGGCGCCCTCCAGCAGCGTCAGCGCTGGTGGTCCACCCTCGCCCTGCTGCGCACGCTCTCCTCCTCCCCGGCCGCCGCCGTGCAGTCCCTGAACACGCGCGCCGGCGTCGAGGAGGCGGACACCCCCGCCGAGGCGGACCGCACCGGGGAGCGCACGGTCTCCGACCCGGCCGACAGTGAGACCCCCGAGTCCGCGGACGCCGTACCGGGCACCCGCCTCCCCACGGCCAACAGCACCGAGGCCACCAGCACCGAGGTCGACGCCGAGGCCGACGACGAGGAGAAGGCCCGCCTGGTCGCCATGGCCGAATCGGCGAAGAAGCTCTACGGCGCGACCCGCGACGCCAAGCTGAAGAAGCTGATCACCACCGTCTCCGACCTCCTCGACGAGGGCTACCGCCCCATCGTCTTCTGCCGCTACATCGCGACCGCCGACTACGTGGCCGACCACCTCAGGAAGGCCCTCAACAAGAAGGGCACCGAACACCCTGTCGCGGTCGCCTCCGTGACCGGCGAACTCTCACCCGACCAGCGTGTCACCCGTATCGCCGAGCTGACCGGCACCGACGAGGACGGCAACCCCGCGCCCGAGCGCCGTGTCCTGGTCGCCACCGACTGCCTCTCCGAGGGCGTCAACCTCCAGGAGTCCTTCGACGCCGTCGTCCACTACGACCTCGCGTGGAACCCGACCCGCCACGAGCAGCGCGAGGGCCGCGTCGACCGCTTCGGCCAGCGCACCGACGTCGTCAAGGCGCTTACCCTGTACGGCGCCGACAACCCCGTCGACGGCATCGTCCTCAACGTCCTGCTCCGCAAGCACGAGCGCATCCGTCGCGTCACCGGCATCTCCGTGCCCGTGCCGCAGGAGTCCGAGAGCGCCATGCAGGCCGTGTTCGAGGGCCTGATCCTGCGCGGCGAGCGGTCGGTGTACGAGCAGGAGGGGCTGTTCGCGCAGGAGGAGGTGGCCGAACAGCTGGAGATCGCCTGGCAGTCCTCCGCCGACCGCGAGAAGCGCCACCGCTCCCGCTACGCCCAGCACACCATCAAGAAGGACGAGGTAGCCGCCGAGGTCGACGAGGTCCGTGCCGCGCTCGGCACCGGCGAGGAGGTACGGGACTTCACCCGCCGCGCCCTGGGCGCCCTGCGCGGTATGCCCGCGCCCACGAAGCAGGGCGGCTTCACCGCGCACACCGACGCCCTCCCGCAGGGCCTGCGCGACACCGTCTCCCACGCACTCGGCCCCCGCCACCCCCGCCCGGTCGTCTTCCACGACGCCCCCAGCGCCCCGCGCGGCGAGGCCGCCCTCACCCGCACCGACCCGGTGGTCGCCGCCGTCGCCCGCTTCGTCCTGGACGCGGCCCTCGACGACGCCGGCAAGGTCCCGGAGTGGCAGCGCCCGGCCCGCCGCTGCGGAGTCGTCCGTACGAAGGCCGTGGAGCGGAACACCACGCTCCTGCTCGTACGACACCGCTTCCAGCTCAACCTGCCCGCCCGTGACGGCTCGGTGCGCGAGCAGCTCGCCGAGGACGCCCGCGTGGTCGCCTACCGCGGCAGGCCCGACGCCCCCGACTGGCTGCCGGAGGACGAGGCGCTGGCCCTCCTCGACGCGCGCGCCACACAGAACACCGACCCGAAGTTCGCCACCGAGCACATCGCCGAGATCCTGGCCGCCCTGCCCGCGATCATGCCCGAACTGCGCGACCAGTCGGCTGAGTTGGGCCGCACCCTGGAGGCCTCGCACCGCAGGGTCCGCACCGCCTCCCGCGCCCGCCTCGCGGGCCTGAAGGTCGTCCCGCAGGGCGACCCGGACATCCTGGGCGTGTACCACTACCGCCCGGCCCCGACGTTCCCCCAGGGAGTGGGCGCATGAGCACCGCCAGGACCTCCGTCACCGACACCGTCGCCACCGTCGGCGGCCTCCTGCCCTACGACCTCTTGGTCCGCATCAAGGAGGGCAAGGAGCAGACCGGCTCCAAGCCCGCCGACTACCGCCTGTACGCCAAGGGCGACTCGGTACGGGACGCCGCCGAGCGCTCCTGGGGCTACCTGCGCGGCGTATGGGCCTCCTACCAGGACGCCCTGGCCCGCGACGGCGCCGACGCCGACCCCGGCGTACACGCGGTCGGCGTCACCACCGAACGCTGGCTGCTGCCCCTCTTCGAGCAGCTCGGCTTCGGCGCCCTCACCCCCGTCCCCGTGCCCGGCCTGCCCTCCCACGACGGCGAGAAGGACTTCGAGGTCAGCCACCACTGGGCGCACGTCCCCGTCCACCTCACCGGCTGGAACGTCCCCCTCGACACGCGCACCACCGAACTGGCCAAGCAGGCCCCCCAGTCGATGGTGCAGGAGTACCTCAACCGCTCGGCGGACTCCACCCTCTGGGGTGTCCTCTCCAACGGCCGCCAGCTGCGCCTGCTGCGCGAGTCCGCCTCCCTCACCGGCGCCGCGTTCATCGAGTTCGACCTGCGCGCGATCTTCGACGGCGACCGCTCCGACGACTTCGTCCTCCTGTGGCGCCTCCTGCACCGCACCCGCTTCGAGCCCCGCGCCGAGGGCGAGCCGGCCGCGACCTGCCCGCTGGAGAAGTGGCGCACCGAGGCCATCGACAGCGGCACCCGCGCCCTGAAGGAACTCCGCAAGGGCGTCGAGAAGGCCCTGACCGTGATCGGCACGGGCCTGATCACCCACCCCGACAACGCCGACCTGCGCGACGCCCTGCGCACCACCCGCGACAAGAACGTCCGCGACGACCTCCACCCCGCCCTGCTCCGCCTCGCCTACCGCCTGCTGTTCCTCTTCGTCACCGAGGACCGGGACCTGCTCCTGCACCCCGACGCCACCAGGCAGGCCCGCGACACGTACGAGAAGTACTTCTCCACGGCCCGCCTGCGCCGTGTCGCCCGCCGCACCGGCACCCTCCACGGCGACCAGTGGCAGGCGCTGCGGCTGGTCATCGAGGGCCTCGGCACGCCGGGCGGCCGCCCCGAACTCGGACTCCCGGCGCTGGGCGGCCTGTTCGAGCCCACCGCCGCGGACCGGATCCTGGACGGCCTGAGCCTGTCCAACCAGTCCCTCTACGAGGCCGTACGCGCCCTGTCCGAGGTGTACGACGCCAAGCTGGGTCGCCCCCGCAAGGTCGACTACCGCCACCTCGGCGCCGACGAGCTCGGCTCGGTCTACGAGTCCCTGCTCGAACTGGAGCCGCGCCTCGGCGAGGGCAACGAGTACGTCCTGGCCAAGCTGGACGGCAACGACCGCAAGACCTCCGGCTCCTACTACACCCCGTCCCCGCTCATCGACTGCCTCCTCGACTCCACCCTCGACCCGGTCATCGACCAGGCCGTCAAGTCCGGTACGACGAAGAAGGAGCGCGAGGACGCGCTGCTCGCCCTGACGGTGTGCGACCCCGCCTGCGGCTCCGGGCACTTCCTGGTCGCCGCCGCCCGCCGCATCGCCCGCCGCCTCGCCGAGATCCGCACCGACGACCCCGAGCCGAGCGCCGAGGACGTACGGCACGCCCTGCGCGACGTCATCGCGCGGTGCGTGTACGGCGTCGACCTCAACGAGATGGCCGTCGAGCTGGCCAAGGTGTCGTTGTGGATCGAGGCGATGAGGCCGGGCCGACCGCTCACCTTCCTCGACGCCCACATCAAGCACGGCAACGGCCTGCTGGGCACCACGCCGAAGCTGCTGGCTGAGGGCCTGCCCGACGACGCGTTCAAGCCGCTGGAGGGCGACGAGTCGAAGCACGTCACCGACCTGAAGAAGCGCAACGCGGCGGAGCGGACCGCGTGGAAGGTCGCGCTGCGCCACGGGGCGAACCAGGACGCCCTGTTCGCGGAGGAGGAGGTGCTGACCGAGTCCAACGCGGAGTTCGGCGAGACGGTCTCGGCGATCACGGAGACGGACTCGCAGGAACTGGAGGACGTCCGGAACCAGGCCAAGGCGTACCGAGAGCTGACCACCAAGGACCGCAACTACACCCGGGCGCTGAAGTTGGCCGACGCGTGGTGTGCGGCGTTCGTCTGGAAGAAAACGAAGACGGCGACGCCGCCGGCGCTGACGACGAAGTCGCTGCTTACGCTGCACTCCGAGGACGGCGGCGCGAGCCTGCCCGACGGTACGTTGAAGCACATCGAGGATCTGCGGGAGGAGTACCGGTTCTTCCACTGGCATCTGGAGTTCCCGGAGGTGTTCCGGGTTCCGGCGAATGCGAAGGCGCCGGGGGTGGACGAGCGGACCGGGTGGGAGGGCGGGTTTAGCTGCATGCTGGGGAATCCGCCCTGGGAGACCCTTGAGTTCAAGACCGAGGAGCACTTCGCCACCACCGCACCGAAGATCGCGAAGGCCGCGAACCAAGCGGCACGACAGGTTCTGATCGACGAGCTCGCCCGGGGCGACGACGAGGCCGACCATGAGCTGCATGCCAAGTACATTGCCGATAAGCGGCGATCCGACGGCTCCTCCCATCTAGCGCGATGGTCGGGCCGGTTCCCGCTGGCCGCGCGCGGCAAGTTGAACACGTACCCGCTGTTCGCGGAGGCGGCGTCGCACGGGATCGCGCCGCAGGGGCGGTTCGGGCTGGTTCTGCAGACGGGCATCGCCACGGACGCGACGACGGCACCGTTCTTCTCCGACTTGGTGCGCTCGAAGCGGCTGGTGTCGTTCCTGGACTTCAAGAACGAGGCGTTCGTGCTGAGTCGGGACGTGCACCATTCGACGCGCTTCTGTCTGCTCACGGTTACCGGCCGAGAGGTGCAGGTCCGGGATGCTTCCTTCGCGTTCGGGACTTGGTACATGGAGGACCTGCCTTCGCGCCGGTTCACCATGCCGCTGGAGGAGATCCTGCTGGTCAACCCGAACACCGGGAACCTCCCGGTCTTTGAGTCCCGGCGCGAAGCCGAGATCACCTTCGGCGTCTACAGCCGAGTCCCTGTTCTGCTCAAGGAGCCGGACGAATACGGCAGGGGCGGCAGCAACCCGTGGGGGCTGACCTTCCGACAGGGCCTGTTCAACATGGCCTCCGACTCCCACCTGTTCCGGGGCAAGCAGGAACTGGCGGACGAGGGATGGAAGTTGACCGGCAACGTCTTCACGCGCGTCGACGAAGAGGGGAAGACGCGCCGCTATCTCCCGCTGTACGAGGCGAAGATGCTCCACCACTTCGACCACCGCCTCGGCACGTACGAGGGCCAGACCCAGGCCCAGGCCAACGTCGGCACCCTCCCGCGTGTGACGCCGGAACAGCACGACGACCCCGACTTCGCGCCGATGCCCCGGTACTGGGCGCCGGAGTTCGACGTGGACTCGGGCAAGCGGGATAAGAAGCTGAACCCGATCATGTGGCCCGGAGTTAAAACGCGGCTGGCGGACAAGGAGTGGTACGAGGACTGGCTGTTGGGGTGGCGTGACATCTGCCGGACCGTGGATCGTCGGACCATGATCAACACGGCTCTGCGTCGCACCGCCGTTCCTGACGGCACGTTGTTGATGCTGCCTTCCTTCGGCAATCCTGCGCTGCTCCAGGCGGCGCTGTCCTCGTACGTGCTCGACTTCGTGGCACGTCAGAAGTTCAGCGGTACACACCTGAAGTTCTTCACGGTCTACCAGCTTCCAGTTCTCAGCCCCGAGGCGGGCGACCAGCCGTGTCCGTGGAGCAGCGGCGAGATCGTGGCGGAGTGGGTTGCCGCAAGAGTGGCGGAACTTGCTTACACCGCCAACGACATGGAGGCGTTCGCCATAGCGATCGGTGTGGCGGGGCGCCCCTTCCGGTGGGATGAGGAACGGCGTGGATTGCTGCGTGCAGAGCTGGACGCTGCCTTTTTCCACCTCTACGGACTGGCTCGCGATGACGCGGAGTACGTCATGGACGCGTTCCCCCGTCTCAAGAGCGACGAGGAAGCTGCCCATGGCCGCTACCGCACCAAGGACCTCATCCTCGACATCTACGACCGTATGGAAGAGGCCCGCGTGACCGGCGGCGAGTACCGGACCGTGCTGGACCCGCCGCCGGGGAAGGGCCCGCGTCACGAGGCCTGAGCGCCGCAGCCTCGGGCGGGTGGGTCAGAACCCGTCTCGCCCGAGGTCCGCGACGAACCCGGCCCACGCGTCCTGCGTGAAGGCGAGCTGCGGACCGGCGCCCCGTTCCTTGGAGTCCCGTACGCGGACGGCGGTCCCATAGGCGGCGACCTCGACGCACGCACCCCCTTCGCCGCTGCTGTAGCTGCTCTTGAACCAGTCCAGCCGTGTGGGCTGTTCGGCGTTCATCGGTCTCCCAGCATCTTCTCGATCAGGGGCAGTGACTCTTCTGGCGTGAGCGCCTGCGCCCTGATGCTGCCGTAGCGTGCGGCAAGGATACGGACCTCGTCCGGGTCGGTGATCAACCGGCTAATGTGCTGCACCTCCAGATAGGCCACCTGTGGCTTGCCCTTCGGCGTGAGCATGATGAACGGCCCGCCCAGGCTGGGGTGTTCCTTGCGGTCCATAGGCAGCACCTGGAGTTCGACGCTGCGCAGTCTGCCGAACCTCAGCAGTGCTTCAAGTTGCTCGTAATGAACGTCCCACCCACCGAGAGGGCGGCGCAAGACTGATTCCTCGATGGTGAACGTCGTGAACGGCGGCGGCCAACGCTTGAAGATCTCCTGGCGGTCCAACCGCGCGGCCACGCGCTGTTCGACGGTCTCCTCGTCCAACAGGGGTTGCCGCGTCCGGAAGACCACCTGGGCGTGCGCCTTGGTCTGCAAGAGCCCGGGAACGGCGAGCGCGCTGTAGTCGTGGAGCTCAACCGCCTCCGCCTCCAACCGCGCATAGTCCCGAAACCACTCCGGATGCCGCACCCTCCTCCTCGACCTGGCCCGCTCCACATCCTCCGCAGCCGAGGCCAGCAGCCCCCCACACTCCAGCAACTCATCCGCCGCGACCAGCAGTTCCGGCTGAGGTGTCCGCCGCCCCCGCTCCACGGACGAGATGGTCTCCTCCCCGTACCCGAGCCGGTCGCCCAGCTCCTTCTGGCTCATCCCGGCCCGTACCCGCGCGACCTTGATCTGCCGCCCGAGTGCCCGGAACAGGTCGGCCACCTCGTCCGTACCGTCCGCCTCACCGCCGGTGGGAACCCCCGAACTGCCCGCCTGTGCCGCCATCCCGTACCACCGCCCGCTTCCGTCGCACCAGGGGCGAACCGCCGTACGCCCGGCCAGGTCACGGCCGTACGCCCGGACATCCCGCCCTCCGCACCGGGACAGTCACCCTCCGTACCGCCCCGCACCCTCCACACAGTAGAAGCGGTCCGTCACTCTCGGTGAGGTGATCCAGCAAACCGTCACCGTCACCGGTGAACCGACCGCCACCACCCACCACTTCCGCCTCACGTTCCCCACCAGCAGACACGGCGCCCACGCCGCCCGCCACGCCGCCGAACGCTGGCTCGCCGACCAGCAGGACTGCCCGGAGGTCGCGGCCGGCGACGAGGGCACGGCCACGGCCTCCCTCCTCATCGCGGAACTCACCGCGAACGCCGCCCTGCACGGCCGTGTACGGGGCCGCCACGCCCGCCTCGCCCTGACCCTCACAGTCGGCACCCTGCGCATCGAGGTCACGGACGCCCGAGGCGAGCGTCTCCCCGCCCCGACGCCTGACGCGGACGGCGAGTCCGGACGTGGTCTGCTCCTCGTCGCCTCGCTCGCCGACGCCTGGGGCTGCGAGCCCCACCACCCCGGAGGGAAGACGGTGTGGGCGGAATGCGCCCAGCGCAGACCCGCGCGCAAGGGGGGCGCGTGAGATCAACTGTGCTCCCAACCAACGAAGTTGGGGATTGACGGTGGTTGTGAACGGCCTTCACGCTTAACGGGTAATCGTGAAGGCCGTTCACGGGGAGATGTCATGGCAGGCACGCCCGAGGCGCAAGACCAACTCGTCGGACTGTTCGAAGTGGCGGAGATGGCGGGGGTCGGCCGGACGGTCGTAGCGAATTGGCGCGCTCGTGACAAACACTTCCCCGCTCCCGTCGCGGACCTGCGGAGCGGTCCGGTCTTCCGGGCGAGTCAGATTCAGCGCTACCTCAAACGGAGGAAGAAGCACATGGCACCCAAAGCCCATGTCATCTCGACCATCAATCTGAAGGGCGGAGTCGGGAAGACCACGACCACGGCCGGACTCGCGGAGTTCCTGTCCGCGGAGTTCCGTAAGCGGGTCCTGGTGGTCGATCTCGACCCGCAGACCAATCTGACCACGGTCCTGATCGGGGAGGAGAGGTGGGAGGAACTCAACGACGAGGGATACACCCTGGCGACCCTGTTCAAGGATGCCCTCCGGCCCGAGGACGAGCCTCTGGAGTTCGACCTGGAGAAAACACTCCAGCGCAATGTCTCTTCCGTGGACGCGGTGACGAAGGTGGACCTCCTGCCTTCCTCGCTGGACCTCATCGACGTCCAGGACCGCCTGGCGTCCATGCCCAGGGGGCGTTTCCACGCCAACAACCCCACCGATCTCCTGCGCAAGGCGATCCGGAAGATCATTGATGACTATGACTACGTGCTCGTCGACTGCCCTCCCAACCTCGGCATCGTCACTTTGAACGGTCTACGCATCTCCGGGGGATACATCATCCCGACCATTCCCGACGTCCTGTCCACCTACGGCATCCCCCAGATCCAGCGGCGGGTGCGGGCCTTCGCGGACGACCTGGGGGAGACCATCAAGGAGATCGGCATCGTCATCACGAAATACAAGGCCAATTCGACGGTCCACTGGAACACCGTGAGGCGACTTCAGGGCGACAAGAAGCTCCCCGCCGTGCTGCCGACCTTCATCCCCGAGAAGAACGACATCGCCGGTTCGGCGGAGTTCGTCGGTCGCGGTACCCTGCGGCAGAAGTACGGCTACCAGGGCGGGTTCGACGCTTTCCGTGGCATGACGCAGGAGTTCATCGAACTGGTCGAGGAGAAGGCGTGATTGAGCAGAGCGACAGTCGGCCCGACGACAGCGGTCTCCTGAACGCCCAGGTGCGGGAGGCCGAAGAAGCCCTGACCAAGCTCGGCGCCTCCGACCCGGAGCTCGCGGCGACGCTCGCACGTGTCCTCGGCGTGGTGGCGTCCGAAGCCGCACGCACGACACGCTTCGCCCGAGCACTGGCCAAGGCGCTGACGCCTCCCGATGCGCAGACCGCACCTCGGCCGGCAGAACGCCCGAGGCGTAGCCGACGAGCTCCGGGAGTGATCGACCCGTTCGCGGTGCTCGCCGAATCCGGCGAGACGGGACTCCGTTCGAGCTTGAGCGAGCTCGGCCTCGAACAACTGCGGGACATCGTCTCCGAGCACGGGATGGACCACGACCGGCTGGCGCTGAAGTGGAAGGACCCTCAACGGGTCATCGACCGCATCGTGGAACGCGTCGAATCGCGGACAGCCAAGGGAGCCGCCTTCCGGGGACGGCCGGAACAGCCCGCTCTGCGGCACGATGAGGCTGTCGGCCCGGCGGCCGAGGACTCGTCGACGTGAGGTGAGCCGGGCGCGACGAGCCAAACGCCTCGCGGCCGCCGCCCATGCCAAGGCCATCCGCATCGAGCGCTGTGTCAAGGACCGCACCATCCTCCTCTTCGACGCCCTGTTCACCACCGGCGAGCAGATGCCGGCCGTCGCCCGCCTGTTGCGCGGGCGGGCGCGGCTGAGGTAAGGGGTCTCGTCCCTGCTCGCGCCCCTTGGCGAGGGGCGGACCGCCAGGGGGCACTGTTCGACGCGTGATGATCGACCTGTGCTCCCTGAGTCCCTGCCTCAGTCCGTGCCCCGACTTTCCCAGCAGTCCCGGAACCACATCAGAGCCTCGACGAGCAGATCACGGTTGCGATCCTTCTCCAGAACGGACAGCCGGAAGTCGGGGTCCGGTCCCGGCTTCCTCACCTGAAGGTCGACACCTTCAAGTTCGTTGAGAAGCCGGAGGAATTCGACACACAGGGCGCGGTCGATGAACGGTTCCTGTACCGCCAGGAACCGCAAGCTGACATACGCCGTGCCGCCCCCGGGGCCCGGGAGCAGGCCCAGCGGCGAGATCCCACTGCCCGGGGCGCCCGCCTCACCCATCGTGAGGTTCGCGCCGATGAAGTGGTCGTTTCCCACGTGGACGATCGAGCCGCCGATTTCTTCCCAGCGGTCGAAGAGGGCGCGCACCGCCTCCACCGTCCCGGAGGAATTGTTCTTCGCAAGCTGACGGAAGAACCGCCTCTCGGGGGAGTTCTCCGCCATGAGCTGAAGGTAGAACGGGTCGGCGTGCCTCTGCTCACCCTGGCTCTCCGGGATGGGCCGCGCCGTGTCCTCCTCGCCGTCGGCCTGGTCGTCTTCAGCGCCGCCGACCAGCAGAGCAAGCTCGTCGGCGGAGAGGCGCTGCGCCGGATCGGCGGCCCCGTTGGCCGTGAAGCGCACGCCGTCGGCGCTCAGCCGGGCGCGGACGTCTCCTCCCACCTCCTGAGGCGTCCAGCGGAAGCCGTCGGAGACCTTGCCCTCGGAAGTGAGCACCCGGTACGCGTTGGCCACCCCCGGCGTATTGGCCAGATGGTTGCCCACGGCCTGGGCTCCGGAGCCGATGAACGCCGCGAGATCGCCGTACGACGTCCAGGCGCCGTGGGGGAGCGCGGCGAGCACCTGGTGGGCCAAGTTCCAGTCCCGGCTCCGCTCCGCTCGGCCGACTCCGCGCAACGGAGCCGGCCACAGCGCGATCGCGCGGTCGGCGAGTTCGTCGGCACGCGCGCGGATCTCGTCCGCGCCCCACCGCTCTGTGGTGGCGATGCGGCGGTTCATCTCCAGGTGGCTGCCTTGGAGCAGGCCCTGCTTGCGCTCGAAGGGGTGATTGGACAACTCCGCGTTGACCGCGGTCAACGTCAGGTTCCCGAGCGTGTGCTGAAGCCGGGAGTGCAGGTCCTCCGCGCTCTCGCCGGCGACCACGTCCTCGCTCAACATCCGGAGCCACTCGTCGCCCGGCGACTGCGGCATGACGTGCTCGATGGTGAGCTGCGCGGCGGCGAAGTCGACCGGTTCGGGATGCTCGTAACTCTCCTCCAACCGCTGGAGCACCAGCTTGCGCTGGTGCCCGCGTCCGAACTTGTAGAAGGGCGCCGTCCGGACCTTCTCGCGTAGCTCGTCGTCATCGGGCCAGAAGCGGTTCTCGGCGGAGAGGAGCTGGTGCAGCCCGTCAGCGACGGGCATGTCGAGCGGCAGCTGCCCGGGCACCGCCTGGAAGATCCTGTTGAGGTTGTTCGTCGGCACGCGGCACATCATCCGGCGTACCAGGAAGCTCTCGATGTACGACATCGCGCGGGCCGTGTCTGCGGAGTTGAGGTCCCTGCGCTCGCGTCGGTCGAGCAGCAGCATCAGGGCGGGGTAGGTGACCTGGGCCTGCCAGGTGTCCAAGCGGTGCAGATGGGCGCGGACGGCCGCGTTCGGCTCCACTTCGGGGTGCAGCAGCCGACGGAAGAGGGCGCCGCGCCGGTACAACTCCTTGATGTACGCCTCGATCTCCGCTTCGCTGACCTCACTGCGCTCGAAGCGCTGCTGCTGAGCCGCGTAGAGGTCCTGGCGGCGGACCCGGTCGTCTCCGTCGAGCACCAGCTGCAACCACATGAGCTGTTCCAGCTCGTCGTTGCTCAGACTGTCCTGCAGCGGAAGCCAGTAGGTCTCGTAAATGCGCTCACCGCGGGTGGGCAGCCGCATGAACAGGTAGTTGCGCAGCAGGTCGGCCTGGCTCAGCTTGAGGCCGGTGTTGTTGAGGGACTCGAAGATGCGGTGCACGTTGTCCGCGCGCTCGGCTGTCACCGCCACCAGCGTGAGCCGGGAGGTGATGGCCTCCTCGATGCGGAGCACGTCCTGCGGGGCGGCCGGATCGGCGGCCTCGACGAGCTTGCGGCGGAAGAAGCCGTAGGCGGCGGCGACGGCTCCGCCAGCGGCCTGCTCCGAGAGCGGCCCGCGAACGTATGCCGCGAACTGCGCCCGGTCAGCCTGGGTCGGCAGTAGCCGGAAGCGATCGCTGCCGTTCTTGCGCTTGTTGATGAGGTATTCCTCGTCGATGCGCTCGGCCTCGTCCGGCTCGCCGTCCGCTATGTGGTCGCGGATCGCGGCCAGGGCGAGCGACAGTGTGGTCAGCCGCTGCTGACCGTCGACGACGAGCCAGCGGGGGAACGTCGCCTCGTTCTGCGGCGACGGCGCGAGCACCACGGACCCCAGGAAGTGTGTGCTCGCCTTCTCCCCGGACTCCAGCAGCTCGGCCTGCTCCAGGATGTCGGTCCACAGCTGTCTGAGCTGCTTCTCCGTCCAGGAGTACGTCCGTTGATAGAGCGGCACCTGGAACTGCTGTGCCCTGCCCTGGACGAGATCGGCGAACAGCGTCTCCTTCGCCTGCACGGCGTCCCCCTCGGTGATCGGTCCGGTCGTAGCGCGTGGGAAGGACCTTAGGGCTTCCCGCTGACAGTCAGGGGCGCTTCAGCCCTCGTCCAGGCACGCACACCACAGCGCGTGGGCCCGGTCCATCTCGTCCAGTGCCGCCCGCGTGAACCGGGCGTCCACGAAGGCTCGGTCGACGATCCGTTCCGCGAGTGCGACCAGGTGCGCCGCGACGTGCTCCACCCGCTCCCCGCGCACCCGGTCCTGAACCCGCTCCAGGCGTTCCTGACGCTCCCACAGGTCGGCGAGGCTCGCGCCCGCCTCCTCCTCGTCGTCGTACACGGACGGCACGCGGGGCAGCAGGTCGGCGGTGAGGGCGGGGACGGAGTCCAGGGCGGCCGGCTCGTCCGGTCCGCCGTTGCCGAGGATGCGGTTCGCGATCGTACGGACGGCCTCGGAGCGTTCGACGCGCGCCGCCTGGGCCCGCAGGGCTCCGAGCAGTGCCGGGACCTCGGCCCGGGCCTGGCGCCGCAGGGTCTCCGCGAGTGCGGTCGTCAGGTCCTCGCCCAGGTCCGAGGCGTCGTCCAGTACGTCGTTCGCCGCGCCGACCTCCTCGAAGGCGCGCTGCGCGGTGCGGGCCGCCTCGGTGAGCAGGGCGATGTCCTCGGCGGTCGGCTTCACTCCTGCCTTCAGCCGGGCCACGGCCGCGTCCAGAGGGTCACCGGCCAGATCGAAGAGGTCCACGCAGGCGTCTTCCAGGGCGAGTTGGGCGTCCGTATCCGGTTCCTGCAGTGTCATCTCCCCAACAACCCCCGCGCTCGCGATGCCCCTGTGCCGTGCGGCAACTCCTGCGACGAATCATGGAGGTTTTCGTAAACTGAGTCAACAGATACTCTGTCGGTCGGTGTTGTCGGAGGGTGGGGAACATGCCGCAGATCGCGATCACCAACACGTTCTGGGAGGGTGTCGACCGGCTGGACAAACCGGCCCGCGCCCGCGTTCACAAGGCGATGGCCAAGTTCGAGCAGTTGACGGTCCCGCAACTCCACGCGGACAAGGGGCTGCACCTGGAGTCGGTGGTCAGCTCGCGTGACCCGCGGATGCGGACCATCCGCGTCGACGACGGGCTGCGGATCGTGCTGCTCGCGCCCGACGACGGCAGCGACGTCTTCGTCTTCGTCCACGTCGTCCCCCACGACAAGGCCTACTCCTGGGCCCGCCGACGGCTCTACACGGTCAACTCCGTGACCCGCTGCCTCGAAGTACGCGACCTGACCGCCATGGAGCAGATCACCCCGCTCTTCGCTCAGGAGGCCGCCGCGGCCCCCCAACTCCTGTTCGCCCCCTGGTCGGACACCGTCCTGCGACACCTCGGCGTCGACGACGTCACCCTGCGCGCCGCACGCACCGTCACGGGCAAGGCGCAGTTGGAGGCGTTCGGGTCGCTGATGCCGGAGGACCAGTACGAGGCGCTGTGGCTGCTCGCCGAGGGCCTCGACCCCGACGACATCTACCGGGACCTCGTCGCCGTACGCCAGAAGACGACCGTCGCCGAGAGCGCGGCGGCGAAGGACACCGCCGGGGACGACCTGGCCGCCGCCGTCACCCGCACCCGCAGCCGCATCGCGCTCGTCACCGGCCCCGACGAACTCGCCGACATCCTGACCAAGCCCTTCGCCGCCTGGCGGATCTTCCTCCACCCCATCCAGCGGCGCATCGCCTACCGGCCCGGCTATGCCGGACCCGCCCAGATCACCGGCGGCCCCGGCACCGGAAAGACGGTCGTCGCCCTGCACCGGGTCAAGCACCTCCTGGACCGGGCACCCGACACGCGCGTCCTCCTCACCACCTACACCGGAGCCCTGGCCCGCTCCCTGCAGAGCAGCCTCGCCCTGCTGCTCGACCACGACCCGGCGCTGCTCGCCCGTGTCGACGTCACCACCGTCGACGCCGTCGCCCACCGCGTCGTACGGCAACTGCGCGGCAACCCGGGGACCGCGCTCGGCGACCGGGACGAGCGCACCCGTTGGCAGCGCGTGGCCCGCCGCCTCGAACTGTCGTGGAACGAGGCGTTCCTGTCCCAGGAGTACCGGCACGTGGTCCTCGCCCAGGACCTGCGGAGCGAGGAGGAGTACCTGGCGTGCGAACGGCGTGGACGCGGCAGCGCGCTCGGGCAGACCCAGCGGCGGCGCGTCTGGCAGGCCGTGACCCTGTTCGAGGACGGCCTGACCCGTGACCGGGCGCACACCTGGCTCCAGGTCTGCGCCGAGGCCACCCGGCTGCTGCGCGACAAGCCGGGTGCGGGACCGGCGTACGACCATGTCGTCGTGGACGAGGCGCAGGACCTGCACCCGGCGCAATGGCGCCTGCTGCGCGTCCTGGCGGCCGAAGGCCCCGACGACCTGTTCGTCACCGGCGACCCGCACCAGCGGATCTACGACGCCCGGGTCTCGCTGCGCTCCCTCGGCATCTCCGTCGCGGGACGCAGCGGACGACTGCGCGTCAACTACCGCTCCACCGAGGAGATCCTGCGCTGGGCCCGCGGCCTGCTCGACAGCGAGCCCGTCGCCGACCTGACCGGCGACGCCCACGACACCCTCACCGGATACCGCTCGCTGCTGCACGGCGCACAGCCCGTGTGCGAAGGGCACGGGAGTGAGAACGAGGAGGCCGACGCCGTCGTGCGCCGGGTGCGCGACTGGATGGACGCCGGTGTCGCCCCCTCGGACATCGCCGTCTGCGCCCGCTTCAACACCCTGGCGGGCAAGCTCGGCGACCGCCTCGCCGCGGCCGGCATCCCCGTGGTGCGGGTGCGGGACGGGGAACCGGAGAGCGCGGTCGGGGTACGGGTGTCGACGCTGCACAGCATGAAGGGCCTGGAGTACCGGTGCGTCGCCGTCGCCGGAGTCACCCGGTCCGCCTTCCCGTTCGCGCCGGCCGTCACCCCGGCCGAGGTGGACCGCATCCAGCACACCACGGACCTGGCCGCCGAGCGATGCCTGCTGTTCGTCGCCTGCACGAGGGCGCGGGAGGCGCTGTATGTGTCGTACAGCGGGCGGGCCAGTGAGTTCCTCGCGGCGTGATGCCGAGCGTGGGCTCCGGCACCGCCTCAGTCCGGAGCCCCATGGATCTTGCCGACTCCCGTGCGGTGGCGACGGACAGTCGTGATCTCGCGCCCGTCGTGCACCACTCGGAACCATTTGTCCGCCACCTGGACGGTGACGGTCCTGGCATGCCACTGCATGCCCACGTGAATCCTCTGATGGCCGACCACGATGAATCCTCCGGGCCTGTAGACCTTTCGGCGCACACAGGGGACGTCGGAGGCGAACTCGGTGGGCGGCCCGTCCGTGTCGCTGGGAGGCCCGTCCACGTCGCTCGGTACGGCGCGCGACGGCTCGCGGACCGGACGGGCGGCGCGGATGCGGTTCTCGTTGATCCGCCCTCGCAGCTTCGCCAAGGCCTTGGACTCGATCTGGCGGATCCGCTCCCGGGTGAGGTTCAGCTCCGCTCCGATTACTTCGAGGGTGAGCTCGGGGCCGTCGTCGAGTCCGAGCCGGAGGGTCATCACCTGGCGCTCTCGTTCGGAGAGGCAGCCGAGCAGCTCACGGACTTCTTCCGGGGATAGATCACCGTAGTAGAAGTCCGGTTCGGGCCAGTGCGGGCCCTGAATGCTCCGGTCCGCTTCTTCGTGCAAGGCGTCGTCACCGATGGACTCGGTCAGGTCTTCCATGGGGAGTACGCGGCGGACCCGGGCCAGCAGGTCGTGCGCCTCGTCGACGGTGACACCCGCGCGGGCGGCCACCGTGGGGAGAGCGTCGGTGGGTGAGTCGTACCCCGACTCCCGTGCCGCCTTCCGTAGCGCGGTCAGGGTTTCGTGCGCGTGGACGGGGATGCGTATCGTGCGGCCCTTGTCCGCCAGGGCCCGTGTGATCGCCTGCCGGATCCACGGGACGGCGTACGTCGAGAACTTGTTCCCCTTGAGGTGGTCGAACTTCTCGATGGCGCGCAGCAGACCGAGGTTGCCCTCCTGGATCAGATCCATAAGGTCCAGCCCTCGGCCCGTGTACCAGGTGGCCATGCTGACCACCAGCCGGAGGTTCGCCTGGGCGAAGTCCGTGAACGCCACTTCCCCGAGCCGGACCAGCTGTGCAAGCTCACGCCGCAGCTTCGGGGCGATCTTCCGGCCGGCCTCCTCCAACCGCTCGCGAGCCAGCAGCCCCGCCTCGATGGCCTGGGCCAGCTCCGTCTCCTGTTGCCGGGAGAGCAGCGGGAACCTGTCGATCTCCTTGCCGTACTGCGTGAAAGAGTCGCCCACGGCCTGACGTGAGGACGCGTCCTCCTCCGGGGACTCGGCGACGGGCTCGGAGCGGGGGTACGGCACAGGCGGTGCGGTCGTAGGGTCGACGGGCGTCTCGTACGGCTTCCCGGCCTGCAGGGGCGGCCTGGACGTGGACGGAACGCCGTGGCCGAGCGCTTGCACGGTCAACGCGGAAAGGTCCAGCCTGCTGTCCTGGTGCAGCTCAAGGGTGAAGCTCGGTGGTCTGCGTCGTTCCGGTGACGGCCCCGCTGGAACGCTGCGTTCACCCTGCGTGCCGCTGGGCGGATCGGCCGTTGCAGGAGGCTCTGGCGCGGCCGGGGCCGCGGAACCGCCTTGCAGACCGAACGCGGCCACCGCGGCCGGAGGCAGCGCGACTCCCGCCTCCATCACCCGGCCCAGCACCTCGGCCACCACCGCGGTGTCCACGCCGGCCACCAGTCCCCGCAAGGCCACCGGAGTCAGGGTTCGCTGTGGCCCCGCGGCAGTTACCAGCGCCTCATGCAGCACGGCCGACGTCCCGGCCTCGGTGTCCGTCGTCATCAGCGTGCCCCCCATGTGCCGTACTGCGGTGCGACGAGCCTTATCGCATTTCACCACCCACCACTGACAATCAGTCACGCCCCGGGTGGAGCGCACCGTTCACCTGCGGATTCCCCATGCTCCTTATGTGAAGGAATGGTAGAACGTACAACGATGGTCGGTCCCGGGCGAGATCGGTACGTCCGAGACGGGGAGGGGCGGGGCATGCTGGTCGATCCCACGCAGTTGCTGGACGACTGCGAGCGGGCCTGGCGCGAGGCGGGGGAGCCGTCTGCTGGCACGGTTGAGCCGGTCGCTGCCGTACGGACCGCGCTCGTCCTGGAAGCGCTGGTGGCGTACCGGCTGCTCGCGGACCACTCCGACCTCCCGCGCGACACGGTCTTCGCACGCTGGCCCGCCTGCGCGGTCCACACCGTGGCGCTGGCCGACGGTCCGGAACTCCCGCGCCTGGTAGCTAAAGCCCGCGCGCGCGTGCTCGCGGCGCGCCCTGACGTGGGGTCACACGGAGCCGCCCCGGAGAGCGCCGACGAATGGAGTCGCGCCGCGCAGGAGGCCGCCCGCTCGCTGGGCTGGACTTGGCGCGTACCGACCGCGGCGGACGGTTCGGTCACCCCGCCCCGCGGCGCTACCTCCGCTCCCGAGGTCCGTCTCGGGCCCGGCGCGGGCAGCGTGCTCCTGACCCTGCCCGGCGAGCCGGACGCGGGGGACTGGCAACTGTCCGCCGACGGTGAGGTGTTTGCAGCCCTGCCGCCCTACTGGGTATTGCCGGGCCCCGTGCGCCGTGTCGAGGCGACAGACCCGACGGGAACCACTCATGTCTCGGCGATCGTGGACCCGGACGACGCCCTCCTGGCCTTCGGCGTCGACGGCCACCGCATCCCCCCGGACGAGCCCCTGCCCGCCGCCGAGATCTGCCTTCTCCACGCCGGCACCCTGCAGACCGAGGGCGCCGACCCCGGCATCGTGGAACTGCCCACCCCGTACGGCTGGAACGGCTGGACGCTGAGCAGGGTGTCACTGACCGGGGTGACGCGGGTGCGGGCCGCCGCCGCGGTTCCGGGAAACTGGCTGGACGTAGCCGCCGGACGGCCGCTCGGGTGGGAGGGCGGTGCGACGCTGCCCTGGATCACGGGCGACGACGGGGCACCCGTGTGGCATCGTCCGCCCGCTCTCCGGCTTCCGCGGCGCGCCGGTGAGCCGGACGCGCGACTCTGGCAGGCCGAAGTGCGCCGTCGCGGCCACGAGGAGCCTCTCGCCCGTCAGACCGGTGCTCCCGGGGCGCTCCTCGATCCCTGGAAGGACGTACCCCGCCCGCTTCTGGGACCGTATGAGATCCTCGTCCACCGCGTCGGCTCCCGGCGCAGGCGCCGACTGGCGGCCTTCCTCGCCGAGGGCATCACGGCCGAACCGACCGCCGAGTGGCGTCTGCTTGCCCCGCACGGAGGCCTGGTCCCCGCTCGGCTGACTCTCGGCACCGGCGGACCGGTCACCGCCTCCGAGCGCGTCGTCGCGTTCTCCCCGTACGAGATCACCAAGGGGCTGGTGCTGGGCGACGGGATCCGTCAGTTCACCGTCGAGATGTGCATTCCGCACTCCGAGGTCCGCCTCGAACTCGGCGGTCACCCCCTGACCTGGTCCATCCGGCCGCTCGACATCGACGCAGCTGACCTGGCCGGCGAGAGCGCCCTGACCGTCCGCCTGCCGGAACAGGCGGTGGCGGTGACACCTCTGCTGGCACTGGTCGTCGAAGGGACGAACCTGCTCACGCTGCGTCCAGAACGCCGCACTCGCACGCGCAGAGGAGACCTCCGGTACTCACTGGCGGCCCTGGCGGACACCGTGCGCGACTGCGTGAAAGCCGAGATACGGCTGCTGGTCGCGGGGGAGAGCGTCCATGTCGCGACCGTGCGCACCCAGCCCATCGCGGAAAACGTCGTACCCGACGGCGGCGGACTGCTGCTGCGGGGGCTGAGCCACCCGGGCGAACTGACCGCCCGCCTGTACGCCGTCTTCGCCCCGTGGGAACAGCTGTTGACGGCCACCGTCGACCAGAGCGGCCGTATCCCGCTGCCAGCGGCCTGGCGGTCGCTCGGCCCCCTGATCGTGCACCTGAAGGCGGGCTCCCCCACACCCACAGTTCCCGGATGGCCCCACCTGCGCGATCGCGACACCCTCGTGCTGCGCCGCTCCCCGTGGACCTCCGCCGCCGGCCGCGGATCCGGCGCCAGGATCTCGGAGTACCTGGCTGGGCACGGCGCGCTGCCGCGCGACACCGACGCGATCCCCTACCAGTGGATCGTGGCCGCCCGCGGACGCGACCTGCAGGCGTGCGGAGCCAGAGAGACGGCACCGGCGGAATGCCGCAGCGCCCTCGCGGACGCCGGGCCCACCGCCCTCACGGGAGCGGCCGACAGCGCACTGCGCTCCGGCGAACTCGCCTCCGTGCTCGCGGGCAGCGGTCTCGCCGCCCTGCGGATACGGGAAGTGGCGGACCCTGCCACCGTACGTCGCGTCTGGCGGCAGGCTCCTTTGTGTGCGCTGCTGCTCACGGCCCCGTTGCTGCCGTATCTCTCCGGTCACCCCGCTTATGACGTCGGCGAGCTCTACCCGGAGGAGGCGGAACTCCTCGGCGAGGTCGGCCAGTTTCTGGGCGACGCCAGCGCGGCGTTGCTGGCCGGGCAGGCGGATCCGAGCGGCGCGGTCGGCCGGTTCGACGCCCAGGCCCGTGCCCTCGACCAGCTCCCTGAACTCCAGCAGCAGGCCGTGTGGCGCAGCGCCCGTGTCGTCCCTCGGGGCCTTCTGGACCCCGACACTCGTGCCGACGCCGCCTGGCAGGCGTTCCGTGCCCGCAAGGACCTCCAGTACCACGCCACGCGTGAGGAGTTCTCCGAAGCACTCGACGCCGTATCGATCTTCCTGGACGACGGACACCCCGACCTGGCCCAGGCCTTCCGCGGACGGGACCCAGGCCGGTTGCACGGGCCGGGCGAAGCCTGGATGCGGGTCCCTCACCTGTCTCTGGGATGCGCGCTGATCGCGAGGCTCGCCGCCGCCGGTGACGCCCGTGCCGCCGGTCTGGAACGGGGACTTCGCCACCTGTGGACGCCCATCGCGTCCCACGCACCGGATCTCACCGCCGTCGACATCGCCCTCGCGGAATGCCTGGTCACCGCGGAGGCCGTGCACAGCACCGGCTGACCACCGGTTCCCGTCCATCCCGTACCGCACCGGTACCGCCCCACCGCTCGTCCGAAGCCGACCGTCACATCGGAGCCTCCCGTGCACAGCCTCGACCCGCTCGCCACCTCCCGCATGATCAGCGACACCTACCGCCGCTACCTGCGTTCCCTGCTGCCCCTGCGCGAGCCCCGCCTGGCCGAGGCCCTCGCCCACGCCATCGACACCAGCCCGCTGCTCACCAAGGGGCCCCTGCTGGAGGCCACCCCCGCCTACGCGCCGGGCGCCACCCTGAACGAGCTCGTCGCAGAGGGCGTACTCGACCCCGCGTTCCAGCAGCTGACCGGCCCCGCACTGCCCGCCGACCGTCCCCTGTACCGGCATCAGGAACAGGCGCTGCGCAAGGCCGTCGCCGGACACAACCTCGTCGTGGCCACCGACACCGGCTCCGGCAAGACCGAGAGCTTCCTCCTGCCCGTCCTCAACGCCCTTGCCGCCGAACACGCCCGCGGCACCCTCGGACCCGGTGTCCGCGCCCTGCTGCTCTACCCGATGAACGCCCTGGCCAACGACCAGATGAAGCGACTGCGCCGACTTCTCGCCGACGCCCCCCACATCACCTTCGGCCGCTACACCGGCGACACCAAGGACGATCCGCAGCGCGCCGCCGACACCTTCGAGCAGCTCAACCCCGGCGAACCGCGCCTGCCCAACGAACTGCTCAGCCGACGCGAGATGCGCGCCACACCGCCCCACCTCCTGCTCACCAACTACGCCATGCTGGAGTACCTGCTGCTCCGCCCCCAGGACATGGACCTCTTCGAGGGAGAACAGGCGGGTTCCTGGCGGTTCGTCGTCGTCGACGAGGCCCACGTCTACGACGGAGCGCGCGGCGCGGAACTCGCCATGCTGCTGCGCCGTTTGAAGGACCGTGTGGGGCAGGGGCGGGAGATCCAGGCCATCGCCACCAGTGCCACCGTCGGCGCGGAGGAGAACCCGGCCGCCGTCACCGCCTTCGCCCAGGCCCTCTTCGACGTCCCCTTCCGGTGGGACGCGAGCGAACCCGCCGCCCAGGACCTGGTCACCGCCACCCGGGTCGGGACACCCGACGGCCCGCACTGGGGACCGCTGCCGACCACCGAGTACCTGCGCCTGGCCACGACCGCCGACCCCGGACCGGAGATCGTGTCGGCCGCCCGCATGCACAGCCTGCCCGCCGACACGACCGCGGCCACCGCCCTCGCCGCCGAGGCCGGCACCGTGGCTCTGCGCCGGGCCCTCGCCGACGGACCCCGGCCCGTGAACGAGATCGCCCGCGACGTCTTTCCCGGTGACCCCGTCGGACCCGCGGCGGTCACCGCGCTCATCCAACTCGCCAGCCAGGTGACCGACACCGACGGCGCTCCCGTGCTTTCCGCCCGCTACCACCTTTTCGCACGCGCCACGGAAGGCGCCTTCACCTGCCTCGACCCGGCAGGCCCCCACCTCGACCTGGCCCGCCACGAGACCTGCGCGCGGTGTGCCCGCCCCTCCTTCGAGGTGGGCGCCTGCCGCCGCTGCGGTGCAGTACACCTGCACGGCACCCTCACCGGCAAGGGGGCACAGGCCCGCCTCGCACACCGCAAGTCTCCCGACAGCCCCCACACTTGGCTGCTCCTCGACGGGGACGGCTCGGACACCGGTGCCGACGAGGACGACGAGACACTCGGCGACAACGCCAAGGGCGGCCTCAAGGAACGCCGACTGTGCACTCGCTGTGCGGCCGTGCACCCCGCGGCCACGGCATCCTGCACCGCTCCTGGATGCGGTGGCACCGAACTGCGCCGAGTCCACCAACTCGACACCCACGAGGGCACCCCGGCCGCATGCCTCGCCTGCGGAGCGCGTGGTCACGGCATGATCCGCCTGTTCGAGGCGGGCAACGAGGCTTCGGCCGCCGTCCTCAGCACCGCCCTTTACCAGGCGCTGCCTCCGGCGACCGACGGCCCGGCCGCCGCACTGCCCGGACAGGGCCGCAAGCTGCTGTTCTTCAGCGACAGCCGACAGGCCGCCGCGTACTTCGCGCCCTACCTGGAGGACTCCTACACCCGCATCCAGCACCGACGTCTGATCACCCAGGCCGTCCGGCAGGGCTGCCCCGATCCCGACGAGCCCCTGCACATCGACGACCTCGTCGCCCACACCATCCGCGCCGCCGACCACGCCGGAGTCTTCCGCCGCAACGACTCCCGCCAGGCCAAGCAGCGCGAAGTGGCCCTGTGGGTGATGCAGGAAGTGCTCAGCCTCGACGACCGCCAGTCACTCGAAGGCCTCGGCCTGCTCCGGGTCGACATCGACCGCGAGCCCTTCTGGCAGCCGCCCGCCGCCCTCACCTCACTCGGCCTGACGGACGACGAGGCATGGCTGCTGCTGCAGGAACTTCTGCGCAGCCTGCGCAACCAGGGCGCGCTCACCATGCCCGAGGACGTCGACGCGAGCGACGAGGCGTTCGCCCCGCGCAAGGGGCCCATCTGGGTCCGGTCCCAGGGCTCTGAGGCCAAGCGCAGGGTGATCAGCTGGCTGCCCAGCGCCGCGAGCGCCTCGAACCGACGGGTCGACTACCTCGTACGCGTACTCGACGTCCTCGGCCACCAGGGTGAACGACGGGCCGCCGCTCTCGATGTCCTGAACCGTCTGTGGACCGACCTCACGGCAGGTCACCTCGCCGACTGGCTGCCGTCCGAAAGCCAACCGGGGATCGGCGTCGTCCGTCGGCTCGACCACGCCTGGCTGCGGTTGCGGCCGGTGACGGCGGACAGCGATCCGCTGTACGCCTGCGACCGCTGCCGCCGCATCACCGCGGTGTCCGTGCGCGGTGTGTGCCCGACGCTGCGCTGCACAGGACGCCTGGAGGACTTCAAGCCGTCGCCCGAGACGGACGAGCATCTGCGGCGCCTCTACCTGACCTTTGACCCTGTTCCACTGCGCGCTCAGGAGCACACCGCGCAGTGGACCGGGGAGAAGGCCGCCGAGATCCAGGGGGAGTTCGTTCGAGGGCAGGTCAACGCCCTGTCCTGCTCCACCACCTTCGAACTCGGCGTCGATGTCGGTGAACTCCAGGCCGTCGTCCTGCGCAACATGCCGCCCTCCACCGCCAACTACGTCCAGCGCGCCGGCCGGGCCGGCCGCCGCGCCGACTCGGCCGCGCTGGTCCTCACCTACGCACAGCGGCGCCCCCACGACCTTTCCCGATTCGCGGAGCCCGAGCGGATGATCGCCGGGGAGGTGAGGGCCCCGATCGTCCCTGTCGACAACGTCCGGATCGACCGCCGCCACGCCCACTCCATCGCGCTCGCCGCCTTCTTCCGTGCCATGAAGGACGAGCGGGGCCGGATCTGGCGCAAGGCGGGAGAGTTCTTCCTTCCCGACGACACCACCGGTGAGATCGCCGCCCACACGGTGCGCGACTGGCTGACCCCCGTTCCGGACAGCGTCATGGCCTCCCTGCGCCGGGTTCTCCCCGACCAGGTCCAGAAAGAGATCGGCATCGACTCCGGCGACTGGGTCGCCGAACTGGACCGGCTCCTGCGGGCCGCGCAGCAGATCCTCGACCAGGACGTCACCTCGTACAGCGAACGCCGCGACCAAGCGGCGGTCGCCCGCAAGTACCGGCAGGCGGAGATGTACGAGAAGGTCATCCGTAACCTCACCCAACGCGAACTGCTCGGCGTCCTCGCCAACCGCAACGTGCTGCCCAAGTACGGCTTCCCCGTGGACACCGTCGAACTGCGCATCCCCCAGGAGGGTGGCGCCGTCTCGGGGCAACTCGAACTCACCCGTGACCTGAGCGCCGCCGTCCACGAGTACGCCCCGGGGGCCGAGATCGTGGCGGGCGGCCACCTGTGGGCGTCCGCCGGCGTCTACCGGCTGCCGGACCGCGAACTGGTCAGCCGCCACTACGCCGTGTGCGCGGCCTGCGGCCGCTACCGGGAGGCCACCGAACCCGTGGACCCCGTCTGCGCCGCCTGCGGCACGCAGTCCGCGGCCGCGCAACGCCGGTACGTCGAACCGGTCTACGGTTTCGTCGCCGCGCGCGGACCACAGCGCCGCCCGGGGCAGACCCCGCCACGACGGTCCTGGTACGGCGACGTCCACATGTCCACCGACACCGCCGACCTCCAGGAAGGCGCGATCACCTTCGTCTCCGGCCACACCACGCTCTGGTCGGCGGGCACCCGGGGAGAGATGGTGGTCGTCTCCGAGGGACCGGCCGGTGCCGGATACCAGATCTGCGACTGGTGCGGCTGGGGCCGTCCGCACGCTCAGGCCGGGCCTTTGCGCGGCGGCCACCCGCACCTGCTGAAAGACACCCAGTGCACGGGCCCTCTCCGGGTCGTCTCCCTCGCTCACCGGTACCAGACCGACTTCCTCCAGATCCATCTGGACCCGCTCACAGCCCTGACCGCCACCCCGGCCCGTCTGCGCTCCGGCTTGTACGCACTGCTCGAAGGCGCCGCCGCGCGCCTGGAGATCAGCCGCGACGACATCGACGGCACGGTTCACACCGGCACCGACGGCATGCCGTCCCTGCTGCTCTTCGACACCACTCCGGGGGGCGCGGGCAACGCCGTGTCCATGGGCGAGCGGCTCGAACCGGTTGTCTCTGCCGCGCTTGCCCGGGTGGCGGCCTGCGAGTGCGGCCCGGAGAGCAGCTGCTACGCGTGCCTGCGGAACTTCCGCAACGAGCGCTTTCACGAGCTGCTGAGCCGCCGTGAGGCCGTCGCACTCCTCGATGCCCTGACTGGCAATGTGAGCTGAAGGGATGAGACGCGATGTCCAGACACGGAGTTCGGGCCAGTCCTACCTCGTCCAGATGTAGACCAGGCACTTTGGACTGGGCGGCCGCGGCGAGGGCTTCGTGCGTGCCGTCACAGTCCGAGAAATCCACGTCACCGACGTCCAACGACTGAACTTGCTGAGATTGTTCGGGTTCCAGGAATTCATTCGCATAGCGCTTCACGGCGGAGACGCCGATCGCCAGGGGAATAAGGTCTTCGATGGTGCGTACACCGTCAGGTGCGGTGCTGGCGACTTTGTCTCCCGGAACGTCGCAAAGAACTGTGAGTAGCGGCAGAAATCGCCGCGCTCAATTCCCTTGCCGCTGAGGGCATGCTTGATCGCCGACAGCAACTGACTCTTGCCGGACTCGTTGGCGCCTACGATCGTGGTCACGCTGTCCTCCAGCGGAACCTTCACGAACGGATACTGCAGTTGAACGAGCGAAAGAAGCGGAGGTACACGGCCGAAACGAACATCCATGGCTCCATTCCGGGCGGCAGTTGCTAACAGATAGCAATGCTACTCAGCAATGCTACCGGTAGTTCGTTGAATCAAGGTCAGCGGTGGGAAGAATCTGGGTGTTGGAGAAATCTGGGGGAGGGGGCCGCGATGACCAGGCCCAAGCCGGTTGCTCCCGCGCCGGTTCCGCTGGAAGCCTATCGGTAGCTCGTTGAATCAAGGTTGGCGGCGGGTAGGTGCCGGGTGCGGAGTTTCCTTGCAAGGGAGGGTCGGCGATGACCAAGCCGAAGCCGTGTCCGCCCGCCCCGGGGCCGCTAGAGGCGTATGCCGCGTGGTTCGACGACTGCTTCACGCATATCGCCCAGCGAAGCGGTTTCGCACCTTCCTGACGGGGCTGCTGGTGCCGCTGGACCGCAACAAGACACTGACCTGCCTGGCCGGGGCCGAACCGGTCACCGAGGCCGGACGGCCACAGGTGCAGCGGCTGCAGTTCTTCCTGTCCGAGTCGTGCTGGGATGCCGAGAAGGTCAACGAGGTGCGTCTGGGGCTGTTGCTGAGCGACCGTCACACCGCCCCGCACGCCCACGGCGTGGACGACTCCGGCGACCGCAAGGACGGCACCGTGACCGCCTTCACCGGACGGCAGTGGCTGGGGCGGCTGGGCAAGACCGACAACGGCATCGTGACGGTCACCACGCTGTGGGCGGACGAGCGCCTGTACTACCCGCTGCACGCGCTGCCCTACAGCCCTGCCCACCACTTCCCCAAGAAGCGCAGCGACCCGGGCTTCCGCACCAAGCCGCAGCTGGCCGCCGCGGCAGCCATCCTGGCCGCGCGGGCCGGCGTCCCGGATCTGTGGGAGCCCGAGGGTGAGATCCCCTTGGGCCACCCGACTGGATGACCGTTGGTTATCTGCCTGCACCCGAGTCGATGTCCCGGGCGAGCTGTTGGGCATATTCGGCGAGGAGTTTCCGTAGGTCGGCGTAGTGCCGAAAGGGATCTGGCCGGACGAGGTTGTACCAGGTGGTGTTGCGGCGAAGAGCCCATTCGCGTTGGACGTCTTGAGGCTGCTCGGCCTCAACGGGGCGCGGGGCGAAGAGATGCTCGCCTTGTGTGACCTGTACCCAGATGAATACGGAGGCGTCCTGACGTTTGCGATCGCCGACTGCAGGCCGAATGGGGCCGGGGATGGGCGGTAACTCGCTGACCAGGGCGTCCCATTCGTCAGGAGGCAGAGCCCATTCTCTGAGTGCCTCACGTCGGCGCTGGTAGTTGATGCGTGGTCGGTGAGGTGCTCGGAGTTCGGCGCTGAGCTCGCGGAGGACTCGTTCGAACTCGGCCGGGCTGCGTCCTGCGCGTTCCCAGCGTTGGACGTCGGTGTTGGATCTGAACCGCACGCGGTCCGGGGCTATGCCGAGGTAAGTCGCGGCCTCATCGAGGGGTCCGCCTATGGCCCACTGGACGAGCCGGACTGCTGCGGTTCGACGCAAGACCTTCGGGGCGATTCCGGCAATGGGTGCGAAGTATCTTTCATACCAGGCCGGTTCCAGGTATGCCGGGATGTGTTCTGGTCGGTAGTCGTCCCGCAGTGGTGCTCGGAGTCCTTGTGGGCCGCCGATTTTGCGATAGGTGCGTGTCAATGGTTCGGCCGCGTCTCGGAATCGCCGCGAGCACGAGTTTTCATGGCGGGCGTAGATGCGTACCCAGGGCGTGCGTGTCGGCCGCTCTCCAGGGGTGTGGACGAGCTGGGAAAGGTGCTCGGACAGATCGTCTGCTTTGAGTAAGGAGTGTGCGGCGCGTAGGAGTCCGGCACAGGCAATCGAGTCACGGGGCAGTACATCGCGCAAGCGATGGTCCTGCAGACGGTTGCTGGTACTCGAATTCCCTGAAGTGGAGTGGACGTACGCGGTCACATGCCCAGCGAGGGCGGTGTCGAGAAGATGCTTCCCCGCTGGCCAAGTAGTCCCGATCAGTGCGGTGGCCAGCCGGAGATCCGTGAAGTACTCGGATGCGTCCGAGGCCGGAGTCAGCGGTTCTAGGCGGGCAAGCAGGGACTGCTGGAAGCGAAGGATGCCCTGTGTTGGGTGTGGCCGATGGCAAGGATCTGTAGCAACTCGCTGATCGAGTCTGCCGCCGCAGGCGCGGGACTTTCGTTTCTGGGTTGGGCTGTCGATCGTCCACCGGCATTGCGCTGGGTGCAGGGTGTGATCGTTGGCTCGCTCAATCAGGCGCCCTGATATGGCGCGCGGCTGCCCGCAGTGCGGGCAGCTTGCTTCCAGATAGGTCTGGTGTTCTACGCAGCTGAAGACAATAGGTAGGTGCCAGAGCTTGCGCCAGGGGCCGCCGTGGAGTTGCTGGGCCGGGGTGCAGTCGCCCGCCAGGCAGGTGGGGCAATACCGTGGGGAGCCGACGAAGAGCCATGGGTCCGGCCTCTTCGGCCCCGGTCCGGGCACGGACAAAGCGATGGGGGGATACCGGTCTCGCCACTGTTTCAGTGTCAGTGCCGACACTTCCTCGGCTGTCTGGCGGGTCAGTCGGGCGAATCCTTGGGCCTCCGGCCCGGTGAGATTCAGCAGCAGACTGCCTGGGATGTGAGTAGCTTGGACGCGATCGGTCCAGCCAGCCGCACGGATCAGTTGCAGAGGCGGGAGGCTGAGGCGATGCCCTAGCCGAAGCAGGTAGCTGACAAGGGACTCTCCTGAGGCAGGTTCGAGACTCCGGGGCAGTGGATGCATCACGGCTCCATCCGTCAGGCGCCCGCGCGGGCAGACGGGCCAGGGTCATCGAAAACGGTGTTCCGGGGTCGTTTCGCCTGCGTGGCCTTCTTGACGGCGGTCCGCGGGGCGGCCGGGATGATGGGCTCGTCCGGCGGCTGCTCGGGCTCGTCCCGCCGGAGCACGATCTCGTTCAGCAGGCTCTCGTCGATCATTTCCTTCCCGGACTCCATGGCTTCCTGGGCGCCGTCTTCGAGCAGGCGTCCCAGCAGGCCGATGACACCGCCGGTGCGACGCATCAAGTACTCCGGCATACCGCCGCCGGTGAGCATGCCCTGCGTCGCGTTCATCAGCCGCAGGTGCTTCTCGATTCCCTTCAGGTGATTGACGAAGGCCGCGATCTGTTTCGGGGTGGTGTAGCGGAACCGGTCGATCTCGATGAGCTCGAAGCGGTGTTCCGTCTGGGTGACCTCCAAACCGTGGATGCGGGTCGACTCCAGCGGTGGCATCTCCCATTGCCGGATCTTCTTGTTCCACTGGGCCTCACGCAGCAGCCCGATGCCGGAGATGTTGACGCCGGTCAGGATCAGAGTGACGTCCAGGCTCATAAAGGCCCGCATCAGGTCGAGGACGTCCTGGTCGTCGGCTCTGTGCATCCGCAGCCGGCTGATGTCGTCCAGAATCAGAGCTTTGACGCCATGGTCATAAAGGGAGTCGGCGACCTGCCGTACCAGTTCTGGCAGCGTGGCCGACTTGCGGGTCGGGGCCCGGAAGAAGCCTAAGATCGACATGCAAAGGCTTCTCGGGGTTGCTGTCACCGGGGTCGAGACATAGACGACCGGTGCGTGGAGATCGCGGGTGCCCGGCAGAGCCTGGGGGTTGAGGTGGCTGTGGAGTTCCAGCCACTGCTTTTCGAAGACGGCCCCGGCTGAGCAGACAGACGCGGTCTTGCCGTAGTTGCCCCAGCCGCTGATCATGACGCCGGCGCGGGTCGGGTCGTTCTTCTTCCTCGTGTTGCCGCTCAACCGGCGCCGGATCAGCTTGCCTACCTTCTCGTGCATGGGGGTGTCCTGCAGCGGGAGGTTCGCGTTCGTCAGCTCCCGGTAGAGGTCGTAGTCGTACTTGCGGCCATCAGGGAGCATCGACCACCGCTGCGGGGAGATTGTCGGAGCGGGGACGAGTAGGTCGTAGTGGGTGCGGTAGTGCTGCCAGCCGGCGTAGGTGTCGAGGGGCGGGCGGCTGCCCAGGATCAGCTCGGCGATCCTGGTTCGTGAAGGCAGACCGTCCAGCGGATCATCGTGAGAGAGGGCTCTGGTCACGTGTCGTCCTCCTGGACAGGTGTATCGGCTTCCGAGTCGTCGGGGGGCGGAAGCCGGAACATGGGACGCCGGTTCAGGGCCTCGTGTAGCGTTGCCGGGGCCACGGGCGTGACGTCGGCGAGGGCTTCTTCGCGTCGTCGACGGCGGTCGGCGTCGACCGCGTGGTCGATCGTGCGGGCGTGCTCGGCCCAGGCCGCGGGCATCTCAGCCGGAGCCGGCTCATCCGCGATGGCTGGTGCGGCGGGGCGGTCAGCGGCTGCAGCCTGTGCTCGGGTGATCTCGCGGGCTTGGGCGACGCGCTGCTTCTTTCCGGCCTTCTTCTTGGCCTGGCTGGGCCATTGGTCGACGGGGGTGACCGAGCCGAGGATCCCGAGCAGATGTTCCAGGAGCTCGCTCTCGGAGTGGATCCTGATCTTGTTCGCCCTCACGCGTGTCAGCAGGGCGTCGGCAGTCTTGTCCGAGAACGCAGGGATCTCACCTTCGGGCGGCAGTCCTCCCCAGCGTAGAATGTGCCAGGTCTCGTGGTCGGCAGGGTCCTGGAAGAACACCTGCCGGCGGTCCCTCCGGTCACTGCGGACAACCCACTTGCCCGCGTGTTTGCCGCCCCGGGCGGAGGGCTGCTGAAAGCGCGGCTCGTCGAAGACCGGGTGGTGATACCAGAGCCCGAGGATCTTCACCCCGCGACGAGGATGGATCTTCACGTGGTGTTTGCGCAGGACCTTGTAGTAGAAGCTCGGTTCGGGGAAGTCCAGGTCGAAGCCGCCCTGTTCCATCGCGGCAGCGAACAGGGTGTTGGGGCTGTGGTCTTCACCCGGCGCCCAACTCGGGGCGTATTCGCCTAGTTTACGGTTCTGCCAGATCTGGACGATCCAGGTCGCGATGATGTGCTCGGCTTGCGCGAGCGTGAGGCTCGCATCGCGTTCCGGGTCGGCCCCGCGGTCCGCGACGTCACCGCCGGTGAAGCCCAGCAGGTGCTCGAAGAGCATGGTCTGGATGGTGAGGAACTGGCGCTCGACCGCGAACTTGTCGGTCTGCCGCAGGACGCGAGCAGGCAGGATCCGGCAGCCGATCTCCGTCTCGGCTTCCACCAGGTCGTGATTCTTGTAGGGGCCGCCGTGGTCGGTGGTGACCGTCTCCGGGGCGAAGAACGGCAGAGCGGCGACCCGGTGCCCGGTGAACTCGGCGATCACCTCGGCCGGCACCCCTGCGTAGGGCCATTCCATGTCCTCGCCCCAGCCGTCCCGCATCGGAAGCGGCAGCATCACGTCCCGCAGCAGCATCGCGATGTCGACCGAGGTGTCGGACTGGAGCGTAAGCCGGAAGGCCGGCAGCCCGTGCGTGTAGAGATCGAGTGCGAGGGTCAGCGTCGCGGTGATCGCGTCGCCGAACACGGTCTCGCGCAGCTTCACCGGCATCGGGGTCGAGTCCAGCACCAGAACCTGGCCCGGCCGGTGGACCACCATCCGGCCGGAGACCCCGGCCTCCACGGCCGCCTCCGCCGTCCGCCCGTAACGCGGCCGGGCTCCGCCGGGCCCGAACCACTCCTTCCAGACGGCCGCGAGTGTCCACCGGGAAGGGATCTTCTCAGTGGGAAACGTCGGGAACCGCTCACGCATGTACTGGTGCATCAACCGGTGCTTGGCGCCCTGGCTCAGGCGGGCGCGTGGGCCGCACTCGGCCTTTACTGCGAAGATCGCCTCCCGGACCTCCTTCGTGATGGTGCGGTGCCCGCCCCGTCGCCGTGTCCAGCGCCCGTCCGCACAGGCCAGCAGAAGACTGTCGCCCGCCACTCCCGACAGGCGTACCAGCGTCCGGTAGCTGAGGTGCTGCAGACCGCACCGGACCGCCTCCGGACGGGGCATCGCCTCTATCTCCGCAGCCTTCGCGTACCGACGCTGAGTCAACGTCGTGCGGTCCGGGTCGTAGGCCGGCCGGGGCTCACCCGGCAGGGCCCGAGCCGGGTGGCCCTCCCGGAACCCCGTCTCGGCTTCCAGTACGTGCGCAGCCCGCAGCCGTGCCCGCTCTAACTGGTCCTTGGTCAGGTCGGCCAGGGTCCTCGGCTGCCGGGCGACCGGCGGCGGGCGCCCCGACTCGACTGCCGGAAGAAGCCGCAGGTCTGCATGGTTGATGAGCCAACGGAACGAGCGGGTCTCCGCGCGGCCGTCGTCATCCAGGAGGACGAGCTGGCCGAGTTGGCCGTGGACGTCGTCAACCGTCCACTCGACGCCATTGAGCGCGACCCGCCTACCTGGCGCGATCTGCAAGAACCCCCTCGCTGCCATCACACCGCCCAGATCAGTGAGCTGTGGCGCAAGGGACTGCCCAGGTCAACGCCGAGCTCGCGGTGCCAGAGCAGCCGGACGATGTTCGCCCGGCCAACGGAAGGCACGCTGGTCGCCTCCGCCAGGTCGGAGAACGTCATCGCCTGCCCCTGCTGCCCGCTGATAGCGGTGAGCAGCTGCTCACGCATGCCGAGAAGGTCCCTCGCCGGCCGCCGGCGCGAGGACAGGTGGTCAAGGACGCTCCAGACATGCGGTCGCCAGCCCGCGACCACCGAGTACCGCCAGCCGCAGGCAACCGCCACTTCCCTGGCCGCCGCGAACTTCAGCGCGTCCTCTTCCTTGATCAGCTCCATCGGGCGGACGTCCAGCAACCACATCCCACCGCCGATCACGGCCAAGAAGTCCGGGATGTGCCAGGCATGCCCGCCCGCATGCTCGAAGTCCAGCCGGAACGGCTGCGACAGCACTTCCGATGCCCTCAAGAAGTCCAGCGCGACCAGCAGGCTCACTTCCTTCAGCGACTCGAAACCATGCTTCCCGCCCGCTGACGCCATCGCCTCCAGGCCGGGGCGGTGCCGCTGCTTCGCCCGCCACGTGAACCCCCGCATCGGCCGGGACGACATCACCGGTACGTGAGCCATGTCCCGGACCGGCCAGCAGACCTTGTCGGCGCCCACCTGCCACGTCGAACTCCATCGACGCGGCCAGTCGTCCCCGAGTCGCAGCCGATCCCGCAGTCCGGCGTCCCCGTCGTACGCCGTGACAAGGTGGTCCAGCTGACTTGAATCCGACGGGATCTTCGCTCTCGCTGCCTCGCCCACTCATCCAGAGAAGCACCACTCGACCGGCGACGGGGGCGTTTCGCCGGTACTGCCCGCAACACAGCGTGACGGGACCAAGATTTGCCAACCAGCGTTCTCCATGTGCCAACTAAAATTCTCCGTCGCAACCGGCACCCGTGACCCCCCTCACAAGATTGCATAAAAGTGCGGCGAAACGTATAGTCATGCCATCCAGGAGGAGGAGTCCATGGCGGTACGTGCGGCAGTGGCCGGAGCGAGCGGGTATGCGGGCGGCGAAGTGCTGCGCCTCCTCCTCGCGCACCCCGAGGTCGAGATCGGCGCCCTGACCGGCAATTCCAACGCGGGCCAGAAACTGGGCGCACTCCAGCCGCATCTGCTCCCGCTGGCCGACCGGGTCCTCGAGGAGACCACCGCCGAGGTCCTCGCCGGACACGACGTCGTCTTCCTCGCCCTCCCGCACGGGCAGTCCGCCGCCGTCGCCGAACAGCTCGGCCCGGACGTCCTCGTCGTCGACATGGGCGCCGACTTCCGGCTCGCCGACGCGGCCGACTGGGAGCGGTTCTACGGCTCCCCGCACGCCGGGACCTGGCCCTACGGCCTCCCCGAACTGCCGGGCGGCCGCGCCGCGTTGGAGGGGTCCAAGCGCATCGCGGTCCCCGGCTGCTACCCCACGGCCGTCTCGCTGGCCCTCTTCCCGGCCTACGCCGCCGGCATCGCCGAGAACGAGGCCGTGATCGTCGCCGCCTCCGGCACCTCCGGCGCGGGCAAGGCGCCCAAGCCGCATCTGCTCGGCTCCGAGGTGATGGGCTCCATGTCGCCGTACGGCGTCGGCGGCGGCCACCGGCACACCCCCGAGATCGTGCAGAACCTCAGCGCGGCGGCGGGGGAGCCGGTCTCCGTCTCCTTCACGCCCACCCTCGCGCCGATGTCCCGCGGCATCCTCGCCACGTGCAGTGCCAAGGCCAGGCCCGGTGTCACCGCCGAGTCCGTCCGCGCCGCCTATGAGAAGGCCCTCGCCGACGAGCCCTTCGTGCACCTGCTGCCCGAGGGCCGGTGGCCCGCCACGGCGTCCGTCCACGGTTCCAACGCCGTTCAGATCCAGGTCGCCTACGACGAGAGCGCCGGCCGGATCATCGCGATCAGCGCCATCGACAACCTGACCAAGGGCACGGCCGGCGGCGCCGTCCAGAGCATGAACATCGCCCTCGGGTTCCACGAGAACACCGGGCTTTCCACGATCGGAGTCGCACCGTGAGTGTCACGGCAGCCAAGGGATTCACGGCCGCGGGCATCGCCGCCGGAATCAAGGAGAACGGCAACCCGGACCTGGCCCTCGTGGTCAACACCGGGCCCCGCCGCGCCGCCGCGGGCGTCTTCACCTCCAACCGCGTGAAGGCCGCGCCGGTCCTGTGGTCCGAGCAGGTGCTCAAGAGCGGGCAGCTCTCCGCCGTGGTCCTCAACTCCGGCGGCGCCAACGCCTGTACGGGCCCCAAGGGCTTCCAGGACACCCACGCCACCGCCGAGAAGGCCGCGGACGTGCTGGGCGTCGGCGCGGGCGAGGTCGCCGTCTGCTCGACCGGCCTCATCGGGGTGCTGCTCCCCATGGACAAGCTGCTCCCGGGCGTCGAGACGGCCGCGGCCCAGCTGTCCGGACACGGCGGCGAGAAGGCCGCCATCGCCATCAAGACCACCGACACCGTCCACAAGACCTCCGTCGCCCAGGGCGCCGGCTGGACCGTCGGCGGCATGGCCAAGGGCGCGGGCATGCTCGCCCCCGGCCTCGCCACCATGCTCGTCGTCCTCACCACCGACGCCGACGTCGACGCCGGGACCCTGGACCGGGCGCTGCGCGCCGCCACCCGGGTCACCTTCGACCGCGTCGACTCCGACGGCTGCATGTCCACCAACGACACCGTCCTGCTGCTCGCCTCCGGCGCCTCCGAGGTCACCCCGGAGTACGAGGAGTTCGCCGCCGCCGTACGCACCGTCTGCGACGACCTCGGCCAGCAGCTCATCCGGGACGCCGAGGGCGCCAGCAAGGACATCAGGATCGAGGTGGTCAACGCGGCCTCGGAGGACGACGCCGTCGAGGTGGGCCGCTCCATCGCCCGCAACAACCTCCTCAAGTGCGCCCTGCACGGCGAGGACCCCAACTGGGGCCGGGTGCTCTCCGCGATCGGCACCACCCGGGCCGCCTTCGAGGCCGACCGCCTCAACGTCGCCATCAACGGCGTCTGGGTCTGCAAGAACGGCGGCGTCGGCGAGGACCGCGACAAGGTCGACATGCGCTACCGGGAGGTCCACATCGTCGCGGACCTCGCGGCAGGCAACGAGTCTGCGACGATCTGGACCAACGACCTGACGGCCGACTACGTCCACGAGAACAGCGCCTACTCCTCTTGACGTGCCCGCTTGGTTCTCGCGGGTCCTCGTCGTCGCCGACGAGGGTTCCTGTTTCGCTGGCGGCCGCTCGCCCTCGGACGAGTCCGGGATGAGTCTTACGTCGCCTCCGCAGGCCAACACCGCCCGCCCGGCGGCTGATCCGAGATTCTTCCGAAAGTCGGCTATGACGGTCAATCACTCAGAAGAGCGAAAGTCCCCCACCCGCAAACACACCGCGCTCCCCAAGGCCCAGATCCTCATCGAGGCCCTGCCCTGGCTCACCCGGCACAACGGCAGGACGGTCGTCATCAAGTTCGGCGGCAACGCCATGGTCAACGAGGAGCTGAAGGCCGCCTTCGCCCAGGACGTCGTCTTCCTGCGCCACGCCGGCCTCAACGTCGTCGTCGTGCACGGCGGCGGCCCGCAGATCAGCGCAGCCCTCGACAAGCACGGCATCGTCAGCGAGTTCAAGGCGGGCCTGCGCGTCACCACCGAGGACGCCATGGACGTCGTACGGATGGTGCTCGCCGGACAGGTCCAGCGCGAGCTGGTCGGCCTGCTCAACCAGCACGGACCCCTCGCCGTCGGTCTGACCGGCGAGGACGCGCACACCATCACCGCCACCAAGCACCAGCCCGAGATCGACGGCGAGCTCGTCGACATCGGGCGGGTGGGCGAGATCACCGCGATCGACACGGGCGCGATCGAGGCCCTGCTCGCCGACGGCCGGATCCCGGTCGTCTCCTCCATCGCCCGCTCCCAGGACGACGGACATGTCTACAACGTCAATGCTGATACGGCGGCTGCGGCACTCGCTGCGGCGCTGGACGCCGAGACCCTCGTGGTCCTCACGGACGTGGAGGGCCTCTACGAGAACTGGCCCGAGTCCGACGAGGTGATCAGCCGCCTGACCGCCTCCCAGCTGGAGAAGCTGCTGCCGGACCTCAGCGCCGGCATGGTCCCGAAGATGGAGGGCTGTCTGCACGCCGTCCGCAACGGTGTGCGGACTGCCCGGGTCATCGACGGCCGGGTGCAGCACTCGATCCTGCTGGAGATCTTCACCGACGAAGGAATCGGCACGATGGTCGTGCCCGACGAGCAGCAGGGGGAGTCCGCGTGAGCAACCAGGAACTGACCACCCGGTGGCAGGGCTCGCTCATGAACAACTACGGCACCCCGCGGCTGCCGCTGGTGCGCGGCGAGGGCGCCCGGCTGTGGGACGCCGACGGCAAGGAGTACCTCGACTTCGTCGGCGGCATCGCGGTCAACGCGCTCGGCCACGCCCACCCGGCCGTCGTCGAGGCGGTCAGCAGGCAGATCGCCTCCCTCGGCCATGTCTCGAACCTGTTCATCGCCGAACCCCCGGTCGCCCTCGCCGAACGGCTCCTGCACCACTTCGGCCGGGACGGCAAGGTGTTCTTCTGCAACTCCGGCGCCGAGGCCAACGAGGGTGCCTTCAAGATCGGCCGGCTCACCGGGCGGCCCCACATGGTCGCCACCCACGGCGGCTTCCACGGCCGCACCATGGGCGCCCTCGCGCTCACCGGCCAGCCCGGCAAGCAGGAACCGTTCCTGCCGCTGCCCGGCGAGGTCACCCACGTCCCGTACGGCGACGCGCAGGCGCTGGCCGCCGCGGTCACCGAGGACACGGCACTCGTCGTCATCGAGCCCGTCCAGGGCGAGAACGGCGTGGTCGTGCCCCCGGCCGGCTATCTGAAGGCGGCCCGGGCGATCACCGCGGCCACCGGCTCGCTCCTCGTCCTCGACGAGGTGCAGACCGGCATCGGCCGGACCGGGCAGTGGTTCGAGTACCAGGCCCACGAGGGCGTCCTGCCGGACGTCGTGACCCTGGCCAAGGGGCTCGGCGGCGGGCTGCCGCTCGGCGCGACCGTCGCCTTCGGGCGGGCCGCGGAGCTCCTGCGGCCCGGCCACCACGGCACGACCTTCGGCGGCAACCCCGTCGCCTGCGCGGCCGGCCTCGCCGTCCTCGACACCATCGAGAACGAGGGATTGCTGGAGAACGTCAAGCGGCAGAGCGAGAAGCTGCGGGGCGGGATCGAGTCTCTCGGCCACCCGTTGATCGATTATGTCCGGGGCGCGGGTCTGCTCCTGGGTATCGTGCTCTCCGAGCCACTCGCGCCCCAGGTGCAGCAGGCGGCTCAGGAGGCCGGATTCCTCGTGAACGCGCCCGCCCCCGACGTCGTCCGGCTGATGCCGCCGCTGAATCTCGGCGACGACGCGGTGGAGGCGTTCCTCGGGGCGCTGCCCGGCATCCTCGACACAGCCCGCGGGGACGGATCCGGAGAATGAGACGACGATGAGCCAGGCCCAGGACCACGAGCAGGCTGGGGCGGGCGGGCCCGCCGTGCCGCAGACCCGCACCGCCCGCCACCGCCGGATCGTGGACATCCTCAACCGGCAACCCGTGCGCTCGCAGAGCCAGTTGGCGAAGCTGCTCGCCGACGACGGGCTGAGCGTGACGCAGGCGACGCTGTCGCGGGACCTGGACGAGCTGAACGCGGTGAAGATCCGCAACACCGACGGCGATCTCATCTACGCGGTGCCCAGCGAAGGCGGTTTCCGGACCCCGCGGGCCCCGCTCGGGGGGTCCGCGAAGGAGGAGCGGATGCGGCGGCTCTCGCAGGAGCTGCTGATCTCCGCCGAGGCCTCGGCGAACCTCGTGGTCCTGCGCACCCCGCCGGGTGCGGCCCAGTTCCTCGCCTCGGCGATCGACCAGGCGGAGCTGCACGACATCCTGGGCACGATCGCCGGCGACGACACGCTGCTCCTGATCAGCAGGGAGCCGACGGGTGGGCAGGCGCTGGCGGAGCACTTGCTGAGGCTGGCTCAGAACGGCCACTGAGGGGGGCGGTCGCGGGGATCGGCCGGCTCCGGGCGAGTGGGGGCTGTTCGCGCGGCCCCCCGCCCCTGGACCCCCCGTCAGCCCAGACGCCGGGCCAGTCCCCCCGTGCACCGCACCTCGTCGCCCGCCGTGATCAGCAGGGCCTCGACGTCCGGCAGTGACTCCAGCCAGGCCAGCGCCTCCCGCGAGCCCATCGCGAACGCCGCCGTGGCCCAGCAGTCGGCCCAGGTGAGACGAGGCGCGACCACCGTGACGGCGACGAGGTCGGTCACCGCGGACCGCCCCGTGCGCGGGTCGACGATGTGCGCACCCCGCTCGGCGGTGCCCGAGGTCGCGACGGCCAGCTCGTCCGCCCCCGCCGCCGACACGACCGCCGCGAGACCACCCGGCCGCAGCGGGTCGGACACCCCGACCCGCCAGGGCCGCTCCGCCCCGGGCACGCCCAGCAACTGCACGTCCCCGCCGCCGTTGACGCTGACGCCGCTCACCCCCGGCACCCCGGAGAGCAGCCGCGCCGCCCGCTCCGTGGCCCAGCCCTTGACGATCCCCGTCGGGTCGAGCCGGCCCTCGTACCGCATGCTGAACCAGCCGTCGCTGGCCCGCTCCGCCTCGGCGCCCAGCTCCAGCACCTCGGCCACCTCGGGATCGCACTCCCCGACGGTCAGCTCACCCCGCGCCATCCGGGAGACCTGGCTGTCCTCGCGGTAGGTGCTGAACACCTCGTTCACCCGGTGCAGCGAGCCCACCGCCGCGTCGAGCGCCGCGCGCACCGCCTGCGGTGGGCCGCCGCGGACGTCGAAGGAGAAGACGGTCCCCATGACCTCCTCCGCGTGACGCACCGCGGCGGGAGCTGCTGCCGACTCGGCCACGGTGTCAGTCACCGGCCTGGTCCAGCGCCGACTGCAGGGACTGCTTGTAGCCCTCGCTGGTGTAGGTCGCGCCCGAGACGGTGTCGATGTCGGCGCTGCCGGCCTTGACCGCGGCCTGGTTCAGCTTGGGGACGGAGAGTTCCGTCTTCTGCGTGCTGGTCCCGCCCGAGGGGGCCTGGACCGCCTCCGCCTTGGTGATCTTGCCGCCCGTGACGGTGATCCGGACCTGCACCGGGCCGTACTGCGTCTGCGCCACCGCGCCGGTGAAGGTCCCGGAGGCCTGCGCCGCACCCGAGCCGGACCCCGAGCCGGACCCAGACCCAGAAGCGGAGCCCGAACCCGAGCCCGAGCCCGACCCGGAGCCCGAACCCGACCCGGAGGCCGACGCCGAACCTCCGCTCGCCTTCGCCTTGTCCAGCGCCGACTGGAGCGACTTCTTGTAGCCCTCGCTGGTGTAGGTGGCCCCGGACACGGTGTCGATGTCGGCGCTGCCGGCCTTGACCGCGGCCTGGTTCAGCTTGGGGACGGCGAGTTCCGTCTTCTGCGTGCTGGTCCCGCCGGACGGCGCCTTGACCGCGTCCGCCTTGGTGATCTTGCCGTCGGCGAGCGTGATCCTCACCTGGACGTCGCCGTACTGCGTCGTCGCCACGTCCCCGGTGAAGGTGCCGGAGGCCTGCACGGCGCCCGAGCCGGAGCCCTGGGAGGAACCCGCGCTCGCGTTCGCCTTGTCGATCGCCGACTGGAGGGACTTCTTGTAGCCCTCGCTGGTGTAGGTCGCGCCCGAGACGGTGTCGATGTCCGGGCTCTGCTTGGCGACGACGTCCGCGTTCAGCTTCGGGATCGCCAGCTCGGACTTCTGGGTGCTGGTGCCGCCCGACGGCGCCTTGACGGCCTCCGCCTTGGTGATCTTGTTGTTGACGACGGTGATCCGGACCTGGACGTCGCCGTACTGCGTCTTGACGGCGTCGCCGGTCATCGTGCCCGTCACGGGCGCCCCGGCTCCGCCCTGGGCCGCCTCCTGCGCCGCCGTTCCGCCCGCCGCCCCCGCCGCCTGCGTGGACGTCGGGTCGGTCGTCGGCTTCAGCGACAGCAGCAGCACGATCCCCGACACGGTGGCGGCACTGGCCAGCACGACCCGCCGAAGAGGGTGGCTCTTCCTCATCTGCTCCTGAGCTCCTGATTCCTGTAGAAGGCCACGTCACGGGCCGGGAGTCGTGCCGCTCACATCTCGAACGACTCGTGATGGATACGGCGGGCCGGAACGCCGGCGCCGCGCAGTGCCTCGTACACGCCCTGGGCGAAGCCGTTCGGCCCGCACATGAACACGTCGTGGTCCTCGATGTCGGGGATCTTGCGCTGGAGGGACTCCGCCGAGATGTCGGGGCGCTCCCCGTCGGGGCTGTTGACGGCGTACATCAGCCGCGCCCCGCGCTCGTCGGCGATCTTCGCCAGCTCGTCCCACAGGGCCAGGTCCTGCGTGCTGTTGGCCCGGTAGAGGAGCGTGATGTCACCGGGCGCACCCGGCAGCGTCTCGAACAGCGTCCGCATCGGCGTGATGCCCACACCGCCGGCGACCAGCAGCACCTTGCCGCGGCTGCGCCGGGAGGCGGTCATCGCGCCGTACGGGCCCTCGGCCCACACCTTGGTGCCGGGCCGCAGTTCGCGCAGCGCCGCGGTGTGGTCGCCGATCGCCTTGACCGTGATCCGCAGCAGTTCGGGGCGCGGGTTCGCCGACAGCGAGTACGGGTGGGAGCTGAACCGCATCCCCGGCGCGAGGAACCGCCACCGGAAGAACTGCCCCGCCTCCGCGCCGATCCGGTGCAGCTTGCGGCCGCCGATCAGGACGGACACGATGCCCGGCGTCTCCTCGATGACCGCCTCGACGTACATGCGGTGCCGCAGGTTCAGCCGGATCGGGGTGAGGATGCGGTACCAGATCACCAGCGCGGTGACCGAGCCGTACAGCCCGTACCAGACGGTCTTGGCGGTGGGCTCGACGGCGAACTCGTTGCCCGTCGTGAGCTGGTGCCAGAACGTCAGGAACACCGCGGCGTACGTCAGCAGATGGATGTGGTACCAGGTGTCGTACGGCATCTTCCGCCGGACCGGGCCGATCGACACCACGCCGATGACCAGCAGCAGACCGGTGCCGATCGCCGCCTTGCCCATGTCGGGAAGCTGGTTGATGGAGTCGATCGTCTGCTGGACGATGTCACCGAGCGACTTGCCGGCCTGGAGCGCGTACCCCCACATGATGAGGAACACGTGCGCGAACGTCAGACTCAGCGTGTACCGGCCGCTCATCGCGTGCCAGCGCGCCACCCGGTCCGAGCCCACCCGGCGCTCCAGCGCCGGCACCCGGGCCATCTGCAGCACGACGAGCGCCATCAGATAGCCGGCGAGCAGACCGGTGATCCGCCCCGCGTTGAGAATCTTGCTGTCGTTGTCGGCGATGTTCGGCGTATTGCTCCACCACAGCCACAGCACGCCCGCCGCGCCCGCCCATACGGCGAGCAGCAACGGAACGGCGGGGGATCGGCGCGGGCGGATGCGGCGCATCGTCTGGCGGCGGGCGGCGCGTCCGCCTGCGATCGTGGTGGTCACGGTTCCTCCGTGGGGACTTGACCCTGGCGCCCAGAGATACGTGCCTCGACCGCTTTGTGTTCAGAGACCCGCCGAGTCCAGTGCGGACTGGAGTGACTGGCGGTAACCGTCACTCGTGTACGTCGCTCCCGAGACGGTGTCGATGTGCGCGCTCTGCGCCTTCAGCGCCTCGCTGCGCAGCTGGGGGAGGGCGTACGCGTTGATCTGCTGGTCGCGCGGATTGTCCTGGGGGTAGGTCACCGCCGTCACGTCCGTGATCTTCCCGTTCTGTACGGTGATCCGGACCTGGACCGGCCCCCAGCGGGTCTGCACCGGGTCGCCGGTGACGGTCGTGCCGCCCTTGCCCGGGGAGACCGAGCTGCCGGCGGAGGGCACCGGGGACGCCACCGCCGGCTCGGGTGCCGTGTGCGGCTTGAGCGCCAGCAGCATCACCACCGCGGAGACGGTGGTCGCGCTCGCCAGCATGATCCGGCGCAGGGGGCGGTTCTTCTTCAGCGGGTGCACGGCCACGACCTCACCACTCTCACGGCTCTCACAGCTCTCACGGTTCTCACGGCTCTCACAGCTCTCGCTGCTCTCACAGCTCGAACGACTCGTGGTGGATCCGCCGGTCCGGCACCCCGGCGGCGCGCAGGGCCTCGTACACGTCCCGGGCGAAGCCGTGCGGCCCGCACAGGTAGACGTCGTGCCCGGCCAGGTCCGGCACCGCCGCGCGCAGCGACCCGGCGCCCAGGTCCGGGCGCTGCCCCCCGGGCCCGTTGAGCGCGTACAGCACCCTCGCCCCGCGCCAGCGGGCGATCGCCTCCAGTTCCGAACCCAGCGCGAGGTCCTCCGCCGAACGCGCCCGGTACAGCACGGTGACCTCGCCGGGCAGCGTCTCGAACAGCGCCCGCAGCGGGGTGATGCCCACCCCCGCCCCGATCAGCAGCGCCTTCGGTGCCCCGCGCCGGTCGGCGGTCATCGCGCCGTACGGCCCCTCGGCCCACACGCGCGTGCCGGGCCGCAGCAGCGCCACGCGCGCGCTGTGTCCGCCGAGCGCCTTGACCGTGATCCGCATCCGCCCGGCCCGGGGCGGCGCCGACAGCGAGTACGGCGTCGAGGTCCACGCCAGGCCCGCCCCGAGGAACCGCCACCGGAAGAACTGCCCGGCCACCGCTCCGAGTGCGTCCAGCCGCCGCCCCCGCGCGACGACGGAGTACACACCGGGAGCCTCCCGCTGCACGGACTCCACCCGCAGCCGGTGCCGCAGGTTCAGCCGTACGGGGACCAGGACCCGGAACCACAGCACCAGCCCCGCCGCCCCGAGGTAGAGCGCGTACCAGGCGGCCGTGGCCACCGGCCTGCCGTTGAGGTCGTTGCCGAGGGCCAGCTGATGGCCGAAGGCGAGGAAGACGGCCGCGTAGGTGAGGAGGTGGACGTAGTACCAGAACTCGTAGCCGGTGCGACGGCGCACGGCCCGCGCCGAGGTCACCCCGACCGCGAGGAGGATCACCGTGCCGGCGGTCGCCTTCAGCATCTCGGGGTAGTCCAGGACCACCGTCAGCGTCTCGTGGACGATCGACCGGCCGTCCTGGGCCGCGTACCCGGCGAGGATCAGCGCGACGTGCGCCACCAGCAGGCAGATCGTGTAGCGGCCCGCCATCGCGTGCCAGCGCGCCACCCGGTCGGAGCCGATCCGCCGCTCCAGCAGCGGTACCCGCGCCATCAGGGCGACGACCACCGCGCAGGCGTACCCGCACAGCAGCCCGGCGATCCGCCCGGCCCCGGTCAGCCAGCCCGCCGCCCCGACGACCGAGCCGGTGCCGGACCACCACAGGGCGAGCACGGCGGCGGCCCCCGCCCACAGCACGGCGAGCACCGGGCCCGCGGGGGAGCGCGGGGGAACCGGCGCCACCGGGGGTGCCGCCCGCCGCTCGGACACGGTGGTCATGAGGAGCTCCTTTCGCCGGTCAGGGAGCCCACTGTGCGGGGCGAACCTCTCAGACCGCTCTGAGCGGCCGCCCGGCCCGGCCGACTCAGAGGAAACTCAGAGCGACCGCAGAGCCCGATCCGCCCGGCCGGGAGCGATCCTGGAAGCAGCCATGAACACCACCCGCTCCGGCCGCCCCGCGCTCACCCGCCCCGACGGCACCCCGCTGCGCGTCCTCGTCGTCGACGACGACCCCGACCTCGCCGAGGTCCTCTCCGGCGCCCTGCGCTACGAGGGCTGGCGGATCCGCACCGCCGGCGACGGCGCCTCGGCCCTCACGGCGGCCCGGGAGCTGCTGCCCGACGCGGTCGTGCTGGACGTGATGCTCCCCGACACCGACGGCTTCGCCGTGCTGCGCTCCCTGCACGCCGTGAAGCCGGACGTCTGCGTGCTGTTCCTCACCGCCCGGGACGCGGTGGAGGACCGGATCGCCGGCATCACGGCGGGCGGCGACGACTACGTCACCAAGCCCTTCAGCCTGGAGGAGGTCGTCGCCCGGCTGCGCGGACTGCTGCGCCGCGCCGGCATGGCCCGCCAGCAGGAGGAGGGCCCGAGGATGGTCGTCGGCGACCTGGTCATGGACGAGGAGGCCCGCGAGGTGACCCGCGCGGGCGAGCTGATCGAGCTCTCCCCGACCGAGTTCGAACTCCTGCGCTTCCTGATGCGCAACCCGCGCCGGGTACTCAGCAAGACCCAGATCCTCGACCGGGTGTGGTCCTACGACTTCGGCGGCCGCGCCCATGTCGTCGAGCTGTACATCTCCTACCTGCGCAAGAAGGTCGACGCGGGCCGCGAGCCGATGATCCACACCGTGCGCGGGGCCGGGTACGTGCTGAAACCGGCCGCGTCATGAGCCGTCTGCTGCCCCGCACCCTGCGTGCCCGCCTCACCGCCGGCCTCGTGGTCCTGCTGGCGCTCGGCTGCGCGGCGGTCGGCGTGGCCGCGGTCGTGGGCGTGAACGGCTTCCTCACCGGCCGCCTCGACGAACAGCTCGCCGAGGTCGGCAACCGCTTCCCGGCCAGCCTGGAACACGGCGGCGCGCCGCCCCCGGGCCACGACGACCACGACGGCGACGAGCACGGTGACACCCGCCGCCAGTCGGTGGGCACCCTTGGCGTCCGGCTGCTGGACGGCACGGTGACCAACGCCGCCGTGGTGCCGACCTCCGGTGCCGCGACCGCCGGCCCCACGGTCGCCCTGACCGCAGCCGACCGGCGCGCCCTCGCCGCCGTCCCGGTCGACGGCCGATCTCACACCGTCCACCTGTCCACGCTCGACGAGTACCGGGTCCGGGCCACCCGGGGCCTGGACGGGGACGTCCTGATCACCGGCCTTCCGCTGGAACCGGTGGAGTCGACGGTCCACCGCCTCGAACTGGTCGCGGGGATCGTCTTCGGCGTGACCCTGGTGATCGCCGGTGTGGCCGGAGCCCTCTGGGTCCGCTGGTCGCTCCGCCCGCTGAGCCGGGTCGCCGCGACGGCCACCAGGGTCAGCGAACTGCCCCTGGCCTCCGGCGAGGTGGCCCTGCCGCCACGGGCGCCCGAGCCGGACCCGCGCAGCGAGGTCGGACGGATGGCCGGGGCCTTCAACCGCATGCTGGGCCATGTCGAGGACGCCCTCACCAAACGCCACGCCAGCGAGGAGAGACTGCGCAGCTTCGCCGCCGACGCCAGCCACGAACTGCGCACCCCGGTCGCCTCGGTGCGCGGTCACGCCGAACTGGCCCTGCTCCACCCCGGCCCGGTCCCGCCGGAGGTGACCCGGGCGCTGGAACGCATCGCGGCCGAGTCCTCCCGGATGGGCGAGATGGTCGACGACCTGCTCCTGCTGGCCCGCCTGGACGCGGGCCGCCCGCTGGAGCGCCGCCCCGTGGACCTCACCCGGCTGGTCCTGGACGCGGTGACCGACGCGAGGGCGGCGGGCCCCGGCCACCGCTGGAGCCTGGACCTGCCCGAGGAGCCGGTCACGGTCACCGGCGACGCGCACCGCCTCCACCAGGTCCTCGCCAACCTCCTGGCCAACGCCCGCCTGCACACCCCCGAGGGCACCCAGGTCACGGTCACCCTGGAGACGGACCCCGCAGCGACACGCCTCCGCGTCCACGACGACGGCCCCGGCATCCCCGAGGACCTCCAGCCGAGGATCTTCGACCGCTTCACCCGAGCCGACCACCGCCGTACCAAGACGGGCACCGGCCTCGGCCTGTCGATCGTGTCAGCGGTGGCGCAGGCCCACGGGGGACGGGTGACCTTGACGAGCCGCCCCGGCTCGACGACGTTCACGGTCGAACTGGGGGCGACCGACATTCCCTAGGCTCACGGGGTCGGCGGCAGGGGCAGCGGCAGTCCGGGGAGGCCGTCGATGCTGCCGGCGATGTGCTCCTTCGCGCGGAAGTAGGCGTCCAGCGAGGCGTCGTCCTCCCGCGCGAACCGCCTCCCGTGCAGATCCCGGTCCTGTTCGTACGCCATGAGGGGCACCGCGTATCCGCAGGTGTCCCGGACCAGCTCGGCGTGGACGACGATGATCGCCCGCAGTCCGTGCGGGGTGGGGTCGATGCCGGGGAAGTGGCGCAGGAGTTCCTTGAAGCGGGGGTCGTCCCGGAACACCGGCTCCCCGCGGCCGTGCACCCGCACGATGTTCGGCGGCCCCTGGAACGCGCACCACATCAGGGTGATCCGCCCGTTCTCCCGCAGATGGGCGACGGTCTCCGCGTTGGATCCGGCGAAGTCGAGGTAGGCCACGGTGAGTTCGTCGATCACCGCGAACGAGCCCTTGAGGCCCTTGGGGGAGAGGTTGACCGTGCCGTCGCCGGACAGCGGAGCGGTCGCGGTGAAGAAGATCGGCTGCTCCTCGATGAAGGTGCGGAGCCTGCCGTCGATGCGCTCGTAGGTCTTTCCCATGGCTGACGATTATTCGGGAAAGCGTTCACCCGGGAAAGCGATCATCCGGGCGGTGAGCCCGGACATACGGCGGCAGCCGCCCCGGCCGGCGCTTCCTCGGGGCGGCCACCACACCTGTCACGTCACTTGTTCAACGTGCAGGCGGCCAGGACGTCCAGGCCGGTGGGCTTGGCGGCGGTACGGCCGATGGAGAGGGCGATACGGTCGATCGTCGACGCGCGCTTGTCCTTCAGCGGGCCGAGGATCGCGTTCTGCACGAAGTTCGGGCCACCCTGGCCGACCGTGTTCTTCAGGCGGGTGTTGGCCTCGTTGATCTGGGTCTGCAGCAGCGCGAGGTTGCGGTCCACCTCGGCCTTCGCGGTGGCGGGGATCGCCGGGAGCTTCGAGGCGACGTCCGGGCAGGTGATCGTGCCGACCGCGTTCGCGTTGCCCGCGTTGCCGTTGTTGTTGCCGGCGTTCGCGTTGTTACCCGCGTTCCCCTGGTTGCCCTTGTTGCCGGCGTTCCCCTTGTTGCCGTTGTTGCCCGCGTTCCCCTTGTTGCCGGCGTTGGCGTTGTTGCCCACGTTGCCGGCGGCCGCGCCGCCGCCCGCGTTCAGGGCGCAGGGCGCCAGGGCGTCCAGGCCGGTCGGCTTGGCCGCGGTGCGGCCGATCGCCGTGGCGATGCGGTTGACGGTCGCCACGCGCTTGTCCTTGAGGGGGCCGAGGATCGCGTTCTGGACGAAGTTCGGGCCGCCCTGGCCGACCGTGTTCTGGAGGCGGGTGTTGGCCTCGTTGATCTGGGTCTGCAGCAGCGCGAGGTTGCGGTCGACCTCGGCCTTCGCGGTGGCGGGGATCGCCGGGAGCTTCGAGGCGACGTCGGGGCACACGATCGTGCCGGGGCCGGCGGCCAGCGTCTGGGCGTTGGTGCTGCTGCTCTTGGACGACGACTCTCCGGCGAGGGCCTGGTTCACGACCACCGCACCGGTCAGGGCCAGAGCGGCGGCGCCGCCGATGATCGCCACACGACGCTTGTTGTACTTGGGAAGAGCCCTGGACATGCGGATGCCTCACTTGGGTCAGGAGTGGGTTTACAAACGCGGCGCCAGCGTTCAGCCGTGAGTACGGGCAAGCGGTTGCCGTTGTTCAAGGTGACTTCAAAAGTCTTGAGAACTCTTCCAAATTGACGAATCATGCAATGCACTGCATACTCATGCATGACCTTGAGTGCAGCGGTGAGGAGCAACGCAGTGAGCAGCAACAGCGGTGACGTCCGGCTCTGGGGCGGCCGGTTCGCCGACGGCCCCGCCGAGGCCCTGGCCAAGCTGTCCGCGTCCGTCCACTTCGACTGGCGGCTCGCGCCCTACGACATCGCCGGTTCGCGGGCCCACGCGCGCGTGCTGCACAAGGCGAACCTGCTCACCGAGGACGAGCTGACCCGCATGATCGCGGGCCTCGACCAGCTGGAGGCCGACGTCGCCGCCGGCACCTTCGTCGGCACCATCGCCGACGAGGACGTGCACACCGCGCTGGAGCGGGGCCTCCTGGAGCGCCTCGGCCCCGACCTCGGCGGCAAGCTGCGCGCCGGCCGCTCCCGCAACGACCAGGTCGCCACCCTCTTCCGCATGTACCTGCGCGACCACGCCCGGATCATCGGCGGCCTGGTCGCCGACCTCCAGGACGCGCTCATCGGCCTGGCGGAGGCCCACCCGGACGTGGCGATGCCCGGCCGCACCCACCTCCAGCACGCCCAGCCGGTCCTCTTCGCCCACCACGTCCTGGCCCACGTCCAGTCCCTCTCCCGGGACGCCGAACGGCTGCGCCAGTGGGACACGCGCACGGCCGTGTCGCCGTACGGCTCGGGCGCCCTGGCCGGCTCCTCCCTCGGCCTGGACCCGGAGGCGGTCGCGGCGGACCTCGGCTTCGAGCACGGCAGCGTCGGCAACTCCATCGACGGCACGGCCTCCCGTGACTTCGTGGCGGAGTTCGCCTTCATCACGGCGATGATCGGGGTGAACCTCTCCCGCATCGCCGAGGAGGTCATCATCTGGAACACGAAGGAGTTCTCCTTCGTGACCCTGCACGACGCCTTCTCCACCGGCTCCTCGATCATGCCGCAGAAGAAGAACCCGGACATCGCCGAGCTGGCGCGCGGCAAGTCCGGCCGTCTCATCGGCAACCTCACCGGCCTCCTGGCCACCCTGAAGGCGCTGCCCCTCGCCTACAACCGCGATCTCCAGGAGGACAAGGAGCCGGTCTTCGACTCCTGCGACCAGCTCGAGGTCCTGCTCCCCGCCTTCACCGGCATGATGGCCACCCTCACCGTCCACCGCGAGCGCATGGAGGAACTGGCCCCGGCCGGCTTCTCCCTCGCCACCGACATCGCCGAGTGGCTGGTCAAGCAGGGCGTCCCCTTCCGGGTCGCCCACGAGGTCGCCGGCGAGTGCGTCAAGGCGGCCGAGGCCGAGAACAAGGAACTGGACGAACTGACGGACGACCAGTTCGCGAAGATCTCCGCCCACCTGACGCCCGAGGTCCGCACGGTCCTCAACGTCCCCGGCGCGCTGGCCTCCCGCAACGGCCGGGGCGGCACCGCCCCGAGCGCGGTCGCCGTCCAGCTGGCCGAGGTGAAGGCGGACGTGGCGGCCCAGCACGCCTGGGCGACCGCCAAGAAGGCCTGAGCGCCGCCCGGCGAGGGGCGGGGGACCGCGCGCGCGGACCTGGCGCAGCCGCCCCCCGCCGACGCACCACCCGCCGAGCCCCGAGGTGAAGGTCGTCGCAGGCTAGGTTGGTCGGGAGCCGTACCGGACCCGACCGAACGGAGCCTGCGATGCCCTTCGCCCGACTGGCCACAGCGACCACCCCCACCTGCCACATCGGACTGGGCCTCGCCGCGGTCGGCCGCCCCGGCTACATCAACCTCGGACGGGACGAGGACCTGGGGGAGGACCGCAGCGTGGAGGCGCTGCGCACCCGCACCCACGACCTCCTCGACGCCGCCTACGCCCAAGGCGTCCGCTACGTCGACGCCGCCCGCTCCTACGGCCGCAGCGAGGAGTTCCTCGCCGACTGGCTCAAGGCGAGGCCGGACGCGGGCGACGTCGTCGTAGGCAGCAAATGGGGCTACACCTACACGGCCGGCTGGTCGACCGACGCCGAGACGCACGAGGTCAAGGACCACAGCGTGCGGACGTACGACCGTCAGCGCGCCGAGACCGCCCGCCTCCTCGGCGACCGCCTCGACCTCTACCAGATCCACTCGGTGACCCCGGACAGCCCCGCCCTCACCGACAAGGAACTCCACGCCAGGCTCGCGGAAGCCGCCGCCCAGGGCGTCACCGTCGGCTTCTCCACCAGCGGCCCCGCCCAGGCGGACGCGATCCGCGCCGCCCTCGCCGTCACGGTCGACGGCGAGCCCCTCTTCCGTACCGTCCAGTCGACGTACAACGCCCTGGAGACCTCGGCCGCCCCCGCCCTCGCCGAGGCCCATGACGCGGGTCTCACGGTGATCGTCAAGGAGGCCATGGCCAACGGCCGCCTCGCCGGCCCGTACGCCCCGGAGCCGCTGAGGACCGTGGCCGCCGAGGCGGGCCTCGGCTGCGACGCGGTCGCCCTCGCGCTGGTGCTGCGCACCCCGTGGGCCGGCGTGGTGCTCTCGGGTGCGGCCACCGCGGCCCAGCTCGCCTCCAACCTGCACGCGGCGGTCGTGGACCTGGACGAGGACCAGCTCTCCCGGCTCGCCGCGCTGACCGAGGACCCGCAGACGTACTGGAGCCACCGGGCCGCCCTGCCTTGGCACTGACCCGGCGACGCCGCTGCCGAAGGCGCCGACCCGCACCTTGACTCACGCCCCCTGCGTGAGTCATCCATGCCCTCAGTGAGACAATGATGTCTCAAATGGTCTATGGTTGTCTCATGGCCGTCGACCGTGACCACGTACTCCGCAGCGCCGCCGCCCTGCTGACCCGCAAGTCCACCGCCACCTTGGACGAGGTCGCCAAGGCCGCCGGGATCAGCCGCGCCACCCTGCACCGGCACTTCGCCGGCCGCGACGCGCTCGTGCGCGCCCTGGAGGCGCTCGGCATCGAGGAGTGCGAGACCGCGCTGGACGCGGCCCGGCTGGACGAGGGCCCGGCGAGCGACGCCGTGGAGCGTCTGGTGCGCGAGATCGAGCCCGCCGCCGGACTCCTCGCCTTCCTCTACACCGAGAACCAGCTGTTCGAGGGCGAGGAGGTGCACCAGGGCTGGACCCGCATCGACGACCGCATCTCCGCGCTGTTCCGGCGCGGACAGCTCACCGGCGAGTTCCGCATCGACCTCACGCCCGCCTGGCTCACCGAGGCGCTCTACGGCCTGCTGGCCTCCGCCGCCTGGCTGGTGCAGTCCGGCAAGGGCGCCCCCAGGGACTTCCGTCCCATGGTCGTGGGCCTGCTGCTCGGCGGCGCGCTACGACATCCCGCACAACCGAGAGAGGAATCATGACCAGCACCCTGCAGCCGGCGACCACGACCGAGGCGGTGAAGCGTCCGGACCGTTGGCTCGCGCTCTCCGTCCTCGTCCTCGCCGTGCTGCTGGTGGCCGTCGACGCGACCGTCCTCGGCCTCGCGACCCCGTACATCAGCGAGGACCTCCACCCCACCGGCACCCAGCTGCTGTGGATCGGCGACGTCTACTCCTTCGTCATCGCCGGCCTGCTGGTCTCCATGGGCAGCCTCGGCGACCGCATCGGCCGCAAGCGGATCCTGCTCGGCGGCGCCACGGCCTTCGGGCTGATCTCCGTCCTCAACGCCTACGCGACGACCCCCGAGCTGATGATCGCCGCCCGCGCCCTGCTCGGCGTGGCCGGCGCGACCCTGATGCCCGCCACCCTCGCCCTCATCCGCAACCTCTTCCACGACCCCCGCGAACGCAGCCTCGCCGTGGGCATCTGGGGCGCCACCGCCTCGGCGGGCACCGCCGTCGGCCCCATCGTGGGCGGGTTCCTCCTCGAACACTTCTGGTGGGGCTCGGTCTTCCTGATCAACCTGCCGGTGATGGTGGTCCTGGTCCTGGTCGGCCTCAAGACGCTCCCCGAGTCCAGGAACCCCGACCCGGGCCCCTGGGACCTGATCAGTGTGGCGCTGTCCCTGATCGGCATGATCGCCGTCGTGTACGCGGTGAAGGAGGCCGCGAGCCACGGCCTGACCCGGGAACCCCTGACGGCGGCCGCCCTCGGTCTCGCCGCGCTGTACGGCTTCGTACGCCGTCAGCTCACGCTGCCCGAGCCGCTGCTGGATATGCGCCTGTTCGGCAGGCGGGGCTTCAGCGGCGCGGTCCTGGCCGACATGCTGACCGTGCTCGGCATGTCCGGACTGGTCTTCTTCCTCTCCCAGTACCTGCAACTGGTGCAGGACCGACGCCCCTTGGAGGCGGGCCTGGCCGAACTCCCCGCCGCGGTGGGCGCGGTGACGGCCGGTCTGCTGGCGGGCCGCGCGGCGCGGCGCCTCTCGGTGCGCACGGTCGTCTCCGGCGGCCTTGCGGCCATCGGTCTGGCCCTCGCGGCCCTGACCCTGATCGACACCACGACCGGCTACCCGGTCCTCGGCGCGGCCCTCCTCGTGGTCGGTGCCGGCGCCGGCTTCTCCTTCACGGTGACCGCCGACGTCATCCTGTCCTCGGTTCCCAAGGACGAGGCGGGAGCGGCCTCCGCGGTCTCCGAGACGGCGTACGAACTCGGCGCGGCCCTCGGCATCGCCGTGCTCGGCTCGATCGTGACGGGCGTGTACCGGGGTTTCCCGTCCCCGACGGGCACACCGGAGGGTGCGCACGAATCGCTGGGCGGCGCCGTGGAAGCGGCGTCGAGGATGCCCGCGGCGGACGCGGAGGCGATGCTGACCTCGGCCCGCGAGGCCTTCGTCGACGGCCTGAGCCTGGCATCGGGAGTGGGTGCGGCGGTCCTGCTGGCGACGGCACTGGCGGCATGGTTCCTCCTGAAGGAACAGCGCCTCTAGAACGCCGGGCAGGGTTCGCGGGCCAGGGGCGCGGGGAACTGCGCGAACAACCCCACGCACCGGCACCCGACGACGAACCCCTACGCCGCCTTCGCCTTCGTCGCATACATGTCCACGTACTCCTGTCCCGACAACCGCATGACCTCGGTCATCACGGAATCGGTCACGGCCCGCAGCACGTACCGGTCCCGGTCCATCCCGTCATAACGGGAGAACTCCATCGCCTCACCGAAGCGGACCGTCACCCGCCCGGGCCGAGGCATCCCCGCCCCGCCCGGCTGCAACTTGTCCGTGCCGATCATCGCGAACGGGACGACGGGCGCCCCGGTCATCAGCGTCAGCCGCGCGATACCGGTGCGCCCCCGGTACAGCCTGCCGTCGGGGGAGCGGGTCCCCTCGGGGTAGATCCCGAAGACCTTCCCCTCCTCCAGCACCCGACGCCCGGTCATCAGCGCGGCCACACCCCCGCGGCCGCCGTCCCGGTCCACCGGGATCATGCCGACGCCGGTGAAGAACCACGCCATCAGCCGGCCCTTGAGGCTCTTGCCGGTGACGTACTCGTCCTTGCCGATGAAGAAGACCTGCCGGTCGCACACGAGCGGCAGGATCATCGAGTCGATGAAGGTCAGGTGGTTGCCGGCCAGGATGACCGGACCGTCGCCCGGGATGTGCTCCACGCCCTCGACCCGGGGGCGGAACATCAGGCGCATGACCGGTCCGAGCACTGCCTTGATGAGCGCGAAGCGGGACAACGGGCCCTCCGATGCCAAGGAAAAACGGTATGAGTCTGTGCAGGTGAGGACGATACTCGCGGCTCCCCGGGTGACGCACATCGGGTTCACCGAGGCCTTACGCACTGTTGACGTACGTTTACCTGGATGGCGGCACCGCCACCCGCCCGTCACCTGCGCGGAACGAGCGGGGCGACCGCGCGAAACGTCCCCTGCGGACCGCCTTCCCCCTCCCCGAGCGGGCATTCCGACGCCCCGTCACCTCAGGGTCCGCAGCCGCCATCCATCGTCACCCGCGTGTTGGGGCCGACGTCTCCCGACCGTCATGTCCACGCCCCTACGATCGGGCGCACGAAGGACCGACGGCAGGAGGGCCGCAATGGGATCGCAGGACGCGTGGGAGCCGAACGAGCGGATGACGACGGGCGGGACGACCGGACGCCGGGCGCTGCTCGGCGCGGCCGTGCTCGGTGCCACGGGAAGCGTCTTGGGCCTGGCCGGCACCGCCCGCGCCGCCGGGGCGGGCCGCCCCGGCAGAGGAGGGCTCCGCAGCCTCCCGGTGCCGACGATCATCGGCCACCGGGGCGCCAGCGGCTACCGCCCCGAACACACCTTCGGCTCCTACGAGCTGGCCCTCGACCTCGGCGCCGACATCGTCGAGGCCGGCGACCTGGTCCCCACCCGGGACGGCCATCTGGTCTGCCGCCACGAGCCCGAGATCGGCGGCACCACGGACGTCGCCGACCACAAGGAGTTCGCCGACCGCAGGACCACCAAGGTCCTCGACGGCGTCTCCACCACCGGGTGGTTCACCGAGGACTTCACGCTCGCCGAGCTGAAGACCCTGCGCGCGGTCGAGCGCATCCCGGCCAACCGCCCGCACAACACGCTCTACAACGGCCGCTGGGAGATCCCCACCTTCGAGGAAGTCCTGACGTGGCAGGACGAGCAGACCCGCAGGCGCGGCAAGCAGGTCTGGATCTACCCCGAGACCAAGCACCCCACCTACTTCCGCAAGCTGGGCCTCGGCCTGGAGGAGCGGGTGGCCAAGTTGCTGCACAAGCACGGCAAGGACCGGAAGAACTCGCCCGTCATCCTCCAGTCCTTCGAGCCGAGCAGCATCCAGCGCCTGAACAAGCTCGTCGACAACCCGCTCGTGGTCCTGCTGTCCGCCGCGAACACCCGCCCCTGGGACTTCGTCGAGGCGGGCGACCCGCGCACGGTCGCCGACCTGATCACCCGGACCGGGCTGCGCGAGATCGCCGGCTACGCCCAGGGCATCGGCCCCACCCTCGACCTGGTCATCCCGAAGGACGCGAGCGGCAACCTCACCACCCCCACCACCCTGGTGAAGGACGCCCACGCCGTCGGCCTGATCCTGCACCCGTACACCATGCGCAACGAGAACCCGTTCCTCCCGGCGAACTTCCGCAAGGGCACGGGCGCGGACGCCTACGGCGATGTCTTCGGCGCCTTCCGCGCCTACTTCGCGACCGGCATCGACGGGGTCTTCACCGACAACGCCGACACCGGCGTCCTGGCCCGTGAGGACTTCGTCAACGGCTGAGTCCCCGTTGGAGTGACATCCGGCCGTGCGGGCAACCAGCCCGCCCGCGCGGCCGCATCGTCCGGCACATGACGCACGACCCGCTCACCGGCCTGCTCACCGACCTGCGCCCCCTGCTCACCGCCGAGACCGCCGCCGAGGCCCACGCCACCGGCACCGAACCGGGAGACCTGGAACAGGCGGTCTGGCTCCGCCTCCTGGAGCGCCTCGCCACCGACGGCCCCCCGCTCGACCCGCCGGCCTGGCTGCGCCGGGCGGTGCGCGCGGAGGCCCGCCGCACCCGCCGCTCCGCCCGCTTCGAGCAGCCGTACGGGACCGAACCGGCCGACGACCGTGACCGCGGCCCCGAGCGGCTCGCCCTCGCCGCCGCCCGCCGCCGCGCCCTGCGCGAGGCGGTGCGCCGCCTCCCCGGCCGCTGCGCCCCTCTCCTCGAGGCGCTCCTGTCCCCCGAGGAGCCCACCTACCGGCAGATCGCCGGTGAGTTGGGTATCTCACAGGGCAGTATCGGCCCGGAACGTTCCAGATGTCTGGCATGTCTGAGGCGTTTGCTCGCACCGGAGGTTGCGGCCCGCCAAGTGCGGGGATAGGAGTGGAGGACCCCAGGCGATCAGGTGAGCGGGAGGCGTGCGCACATGGGCATGAGCGTGACCATCTCGGTGGCGACCGAGCAGGATGCCGAGCAGATCTTCGTGCTGCAGTACCTGTGTTTCCAGAGCGAAGCCGCGCTGTACGGCAACTACCGCATCGCCCCGCTCGTCCAGACCCTGGACTCGGTCAAGGAGGAACTCGCCTCCGACTGCGTCTACGTGGCACGGCTCGGAGACGAGGTGGTCGGCTCGGTCCGCGGTCACATCACCGAGGACGGTGCCGCCTCCATCGGCCGTCTCTGCGTCCACCCCCGCCTCCAGGGGCACGGCATCGGCGCCCGTCTCCTCCGCGCCGCCGAAGCGGCCCTCTCCGAGGAGCGCGGCGCCAAGAAGTTCCGCCTCCACACCGGCCACCGCAGCGAGGGCAACCTCCGCCTCTACCGGCGGGTCGGCTACGAGACGGTGGGCACGGCCGAGGGCACGGACGGCGTCCCGATGATCGTCCTGGAGAAGGCGGCCGGCGAGTACGCGGCTACGGCTTAGGGGCTGTCCGGGACCGGCGCAGCCAGTACAGCGCGGAGAGCGGCAGCAGTACGGGAATGAACACATAGCCCATCCCGTAATCGGACCAGACCGTCGCGTCCGGGAAGGCCGACGGCTCGATCAGGGTCCAGGTGCCGACCACCAGCACGCCCGCGAGTTCGGCGGCACAGCACAGCTGCGCCGCCCTGCGCGCCGTCTCCCCGCCCCGCACCAGCGAGTACGTGATGAACCCGTACACCAGGCCCGCCACCGCCGACAGCGTGTAGGCGAGCGGCGCCCGGTCGAACTCCGTGGCGATCTGGTACGCCGAGCGCGACACCGCCCCGACCACCATCACGCCGTAGAACCACACCAGCACCAGGCCGGGCCCGCCGATCAGCCGGGCCGGCTTCTCCTGAACGGCCGTCATCTCAGCCTCCCCAGATGTCGTAGAGCCGTACTTCCAGGACCGCGAGCACGACCGCCGACGCGGCGACCGTCACCGAGCCCCACCGCGTCCGTTCGGACAGCGACATGAGACCCGCAGCCGGCACGCACGCGACGGCGCCCAGCAGATACGCCACGAAGATCGTCGTGCCCTGCACCGGCTTCTGGCCCAGGGCCAGCAGCACGATGCCGACCGCCAGCTGCACCAGCGCCAGCACCGAGACCACGGCCATCCCGATGAAGTGCCAGTCCTTCGTCGGCTGGTCACGATGGGCCGCCCAGCCGCACCAGGCGGCGAGCAGCAGCGCGGCGACGCCGGTCACCAGCGTCAGGGCATCAAGCATGCAGCGACCTTATTACGCCGTAATCGGCACCCCGCGCCGGGCCCCGTGCCGTCCGTCGCCCGCCCGGGGCCGTCCACGGCCGTCCGCTACGTCGCCGGGTGTCCACGCTTGTCCAGCATGTGGACAGGCGTTTCCTGGTCAGTACCGTACGTCTGCTTTACTGATGCACATGACCACGACGAGCAGCCGCACCTTTGCGACCGAGGCGAACCTGACGCCCGGCGTGCGCTGTATGTGTCGCATGTGTCGAATGTGCGCCTGCTAGCGGGCCCCCGCACCCCCCCCGAGCCTCCGCTCCGCGCATCCGTCCTCCCCGGGAGTCCCCGGCCAAGGACGTGCCGCGTCCTGAACGAACGCATCCGTGCGCCCGGGCACACCCACGCCCGCGCACTCGACAGTGACGGAAAACCCACGTGATCACCACCACGGCCTTGACCAAGGTCTACCGCTCACGCGGCCGTGAGGTCACCGCCTTGGACGGCGTCGACCTGCACGTCCGCGAAGGCGAGGTGTACGGCGTCATCGGCCAGTCCGGCGCCGGCAAGTCCTCGCTGATCCGCTGCGTCAACCTCCTGGAGCGCCCCACCGCCGGCACGGTCACCGTCGCCGGCCAGGACCTCACCGCCCTCGCCGGCCGCGGACCACGGGCCGGCCGCGAACTGCGGCAGGCCCGCAGCCGGATCGGCATGGTGTTCCAGCACTTCAACCTGTTGTCCTCACGGACCGTCCAGGACAACGTCGAACTCCCGCTGGAGATCCTCGGCGTCTCGGGCAAGGAGCGCTCCCGCAAGGCGCTGGACCTGCTCGACCTCGTCGGACTCGCCGACAAGGCGCGGTCCTACCCGGCCCAGCTCTCCGGCGGCCAGAAGCAGCGCGTCGGTATCGCCCGCGCCCTCGCCGGCGACCCCAAGGTGCTGCTGTCCGACGAGGCGACCAGCGCCCTCGACCCGGAGACCACCCGCTCCATCCTCCAGCTGCTGCGCGACCTGAACCGGCAGCTCGGCCTCACCGTGCTGCTCATCACCCACGAGATGGACGTGGTCAAGTCGGTCTGCGACTCCGCCGCCCTCATGGAGCGCGGCCGGATCGTGGAGTCCGGCACGGTCGGCGAACTGCTCGCCACCCCCGGCTCCGAACTGGCCGCCGCCCTCTTCCCGGTCGGCGGCGAGGCCACCGGCGAGGACCGCACCGTGGTCGACGTCACCTTCCAGGGCGAGAGCGCCACCCGACCGGTCATCTCCCAGCTCTCGCGCACCTACAACATCGACATCTCCATCCTCGGCGCCGCCATCGACACCGTCGGCGGACTCCAGGTCGGCCGGATGCGCATCGAACTGCCCGGCCGCTACGAGGACAACGTCGTACCGATCGGCTTCCTGCGCGAACAGGGCCTGCAGATCGACGTACTGCTCGCGGAGGGCGCCAAGTGACCTGGTCGGAGACGCAGCCCCTGCTGGCGCAGGCCTGCTGGGACACCCTCTACATGGTCGGCTGGTCGACGCTCATAGCCGTCGCGGGCGGACTCCCGCTCGGTCTTCTCCTCGTCCTCACCGACAAGGGCGAACTCCTCCAGAACGTCGTCGCCAACAAGGTCGTCGGGCAGATCGTGAACATCGCCCGCTCGATGCCGTTCATCATCCTGATGGTGGCGCTCATGGGCTTCACCCGCACCGTCACCGGCACGACCATCGGCCGCGAGGCCGCCATCGTCCCGCTCGCCATCGGCGCCGTACCGTTCTTCGCCCGCCTGGTCGAGACGGCCGTCCGCGAAGTGGACGGCGGACTCGTCGAGGCCGTGCAGTCGATGGGCGGCAACACCTGGACCGTCGTCCGCAAGGTCCTCGTCCCCGAGTCGCTGCCCTCGCTCATCTCCTCCACGACCACCACGGTCGTCGCCCTCATCGGCTACTCCGCCATGGCCGGCACGGTCGGCGCCGGCGGCCTCGGCGACATCGCCATCCGCTACGGCTACCAGCGCTTCGAGACCGACCTGATGTGGATCACCGTCGCGATCCTCGCCGTCGTCATCTCCCTCATCCAGTTCGCCGGCGACTGGGTCGCCCGCTCCCTGCACCGCCGCGGCGGCCGCTCGGGCCCCGCCCCGAAGCTGCGGCTGCTCAGGACCCGGGAGCCGGCCGCCGCCGACGTCGGCAAGGTCGCCTGAGCGCACCCCCCCCGAACTCCCCGCACACCCACCGCGGGGCCGCACCACCCCTAGGAAAGGCACTTTTCGTGCGTAACACCGCCAAGATCACCACCGCCGTCCTCGCCGGAGCCCTCACCCTCGGGCTCACCGCCTGCGGCTCGGACAAGGACTCGGGAAGCGCCGGCGCCGACGCCCGGCTGACCGTCGCGGCCACTCCCACCCCGCAGGGCGAGATCCTCACCTACATCAAGGACCATCTCGCCAAGAAGGCCGGCCTCGACCTCGAGGTCAAGGAGTTCACCGACTACGTGACCCCCAACACGGCCGTCCAGCAGGGCGAGGTCGACGCCAACTACTTCCAGCACCAGCCGTACCTCACCGACTTCAACAAGAAGAACGGCACCGACATCGTCGCCGTGCCCGGTGCCACCGTGCACCTGGAGCCGCTCGGCCTGTACTCCCAGGGCGTCAAGAAGCTCGACGACCTCAAGAAGGGCGCCACCGTCGCCCTGCCGAACGACACCACCAACGAGGCCCGCGCGCTGAAGCTGCTGGAGGCCAACGGCCTGATCCAGCTGAAGTCCGGAGTCGGCTACGACGCCACCCCCAAGGACGTCACCGCCAACCCCAGGAAGCTCGTGTTCAAGGAGCTGGAGGCGGCCCAGCTGCCGCGCTCCCTGGCCGACGTCGACGCCGCGGTGATCAACGGCAACTACGCGCTGGAGGCCGACCTCAGCCCCGCCAAGGACGCCCTCGCCGCCGAGTCCGCCAAGGACAACCCGTACGCCAACTTCCTCGCCGTGAAGAAGGGCAACGAGGACGACCCGCGGATCCAGAAGCTCGCCGAGCTGCTCACCTCGCCCGAGGTGAAGAAGTTCATCGAGGACAAGTACGACGGCGCCGTCGTCCCCGCGTTCTGACCGTCCGCGCCGCACGCCACCGCAACCCACGGGGTCCGCTCCCTCACGAAGGGTGGGGACCCCGTGGTGCCGTCCGGCCCCTTCATGCTGCATGCTGGGCAGTTCAGCGGGTCCTGACGGTCCGGTAGGTACAGGACCGGTCGGGCACCGAGGTTTCGAAGGCTACGGAGCGGCTTCATGACGAGCACCTTCCCCACCATCTCCATCAGCACGGAGCGGTTGGTGCTGCGGCCCTTCGACGAGGACGACGTGCCCGCCCTGGCCGAGATGATGAACGACGAGCAGATCGGCGCCTGGACGGACGCCCCGCAGCCCTACAGCCGACAGGCGGCCCACCGCTGGATCACCGAGGACGCACCCGACGAACGCACCGCCGGACGCGGCCTCTCCCTCGCCGTCACCGAGTTCCTCACCCAGCGGCTCGTCGGCGTCATCCAGCTCGCCAGGACCGACTGGCACGTCCGGTCCACCGAACTGTCGTACATCGTCGCCTCCTGGGCCCGCGGCGAGGGCTACGCCTCCGAGGCCGCGCTCGCCACCGCCCAGTGGCTGTTCACCGACCAGAAGTTCGAGCGCATCGAGCTGCGCACGGCCGCCGACAACACCGCCTCCCAGCAGGTCGCGCAGAAGATCGGCTGTATCAGCGAGGGCGTCCTGCGCGGCGCCTGCATAGCGCGGGCCCGCGCCGAGGACGACACCTGGACCGAGGTGCGCACCGACTACATCGTGTGGAGCCTGCTGCCCGAGGACATCGAGGGCGCGGGCGACCAGCTCGCCGAGGGCGGCGGCTTCACCTCGTACACCGACTGGAACTGACCCCGGCCCGACGATCGGGCGCCGGCCCGCCCCGTCCGACCGGGTACCCTCACGGAGCCCGCTGCCTGCGCGAACCCCCGGGAGACTGAGGACGATGGCCGACCGCGTCACCGTGATCGGCTGGGACGGCTCGCCGCTGACCGCAGCGGCCCGCTCGGCACTCGGCGCCGCCACGCTCGTGGCCGGCGCCGCCCACCACCTGGAGCTGCCCGCGGTCCCGCCCGCCGCCGAACGCATCCGCCTGGGCAGCGTGTCCCTCGCCGCGCGCCGGATCGCCGGCCACCGGGGCACCGCGGTCGTCCTCGCCGACGGGGACCCGGGCTTCTTCGGCGTCGTACGCACCCTGCGCGCACCCGAGTTCGGCCTGGAGGTCGAGGTCGTCCCGGCCGTTTCCTCCGTCGCCACCGCCTTCGCCCGCGCCGGCATGCCCTGGGACGACGCCGAGGTCGTCGTCGCCCACCGGCGCACCCTGCGCCGCGCCGTCAACGTCTGCCGCGCCCACACCAAGGTCGCCGTCCTCACCTCGCCCGGCGCCGGCCCCGCCGAGCTCGGTCTGCTCCTGGAGGGCGTGCACCGCACCTTCGTGGTCTGCGAGGAACTCGGCACCGACCGCGAGCGGGTCAGCGTCCTCTCCTCCGACAAGGCCGTCGACCACACCTGGCGCGATCCCAACGTCGTCATCGTCCTCGGCGGCCCGGTGACCGTCGGCGACGGCGGCGGCTGGCTCGCCGGACGCGACCCGGCCGCCGGACCGCGCGGCTGGGCCCTGCCCGCCGAGGCCTACGGCGGCGACCTCGGCGAGGGCGAGTCGGACCTGCTGCGCGCGGCCCAACTCGCCCGGCTCGGACCCCGCGTCGGCGACCTCGTCTGGGACATCGGCTGCGGCAGCGGAGCCTTCGCCACCGAGGCCGCGCGGGCCGGCGCGGCCGTCCTCGCCGTCGACCGCGACCTGCACGCCTGCGCCCGTACCGACGCCGCCGCCCGCCGCCACGGCGTCCAGCTCCAGATCGTCCGCGGCACCGCCCCGCACGTCCTGGAGAACCTGCCCGAGCCGGACGTCGTCCGGGTCGGCGGCGGGGGAGCGGCCGTGGTCTCGGCCGTCGCCGACCGCCGCCCGCAGCGCATCGTGACCCACGCGGCGACCCGCGACGCCGCCGAACGCGTCGGCCGCGACCTCACCGAGCACGGCTACCTCGTCGAGTGCGCGCTCGTGCAGTCCGTCCAACTCGACACGCGGCGCTGGACGGAGACCGAACGGAGCGTCGCGTTCCTGCTCAGCGGGGTTCTTCCGGACCGCCGGACGTGACCCGATTCGCGCTCCCCGTGATCCTGTTGTCGTACCGCTCGCGGTAGGCTGAACGATCGTCGTACCGCTTCCGTTCGCCCGGCTGTTCGTCGGTCAATGTCCGGAAAACGCATCCCTTTTGGGGTGAGCCGTGGTACGGCAGAACCGGAGGGCGCGCAACGTGGCGCAGTCCACAGCGGAGCGACGGAGATCGACCTGTCGCGAGGCGACGACGGCCGGGACAATGCCACTGAATGGCTTTGTCGCTTTTTCGGGCGGTCGTTCGTGCCGCTGGGCACGGACGCTCGTTCTTCACTACGGGGCAACCGGTGCGCCGTTCCGGGTGAGCTGGTCGCAGGAGCACTAAACCGATGGGCGAGGGGTACGCATGACCGACACCGGCCAGGTCCCGGGCGAGGGGCTGCCGGAGAACGCAGGCACGGTGGAACAGCCGGGCGCCTCCGCGCACGGCGCGTACACCTACCTCTCCGAGACCACCGCCGAGGACGAAGACCTGTTGCTGCTGCCGGGCGCCCAGAGCGCCTGGGGCAACGAGGTGGCGCCGCCGGCGCCCGAGCCGGTCGTCGAGACGGTCCACGAGCCCGGCCCGCACGAGCTCTCCGGCCGCGACAGCGGCTCGGTCGACCTCGGTGGCGTACGGCTGCCCAGCCCCGCCGCGCCCCCGCAGCCGGCCCCGCGCCGGCCCCTCCACCTGGGCCCGCCCATCCCCGACGCCTCCGCCAGCCCCGTCCGCTCCCTCGCCGACCGCGGCCCGGCCGGCGCCCCCGTGCGCCAGCCGGCCCAGCCCGCCACCGGCTCCGAGTACCTGGACGTCCCGCCCCTGCGCGAGACGCCCCCGCAGGGGGCCGCGCCCTGGGGAGCCGCGACCCAGGCCCCTTCTCCCGCTCATGCCGCCGCTCCTGTCGCGGCCCCGGAACCCGCGGTGCTCGGAGTCGCCGACGCCGTCGTGGCGCGCGTGGCCACCGAGGCGATCGCCGCGCAGGGTGCACTCCAGGCCGAGGCCGCGTACGGCGGAAACGGCGGCGGCGCAGGCGACGTCGCGCCCCCGCCCCCCGCGGCACAGGTTCCCGGTGCCGCGACCGCGGATGCGGTGCGGATGCCCGCCCCGGCGGCACCGGCCGAGCCCGGCCCGTTCTCCCCGACCGCGTCCGGGGTCGTCGACCCCGGCCAGCTGCTCGGCGCCGCGCTGATCGCCGAGGGCGAGCAGGATGTCGCCGACGAGGTGGTGGAGACGGGGCCGGCCGAGCCGGTGGCCGCGCCGCCCGTCGAGGCGACGCCCGCCCCCGAGCCGCCCGCGCCCGCCGTCGCGGAAGCGGTTCCGGCCGAGGTGCAGGTGCAGGTGCAGGTGCCTGCGGCCAGCGAGACGGCGGTCGCGGCGGAGGTCGCCGAGGCGGCGGTCCAGGCTGCGCCGGAGCCGCAGGCACCCGAGGCGAGCGTGTCCGAGGCGGCCCCGGCTGCCGAGGCGGAGCAGGTCGCGGCGGTGAGCGAGGTTGTTGCCGAGGCCACCAGCGAGGGCGTTGCCGCGACCGTTGCCGAGGCCGTGACGGAGACCGTGACGGAGGCCGTACAGGCTCCGGAAGAGGCCGTATCCGACGTCGCGGAGATCGCGGAGGTCGCGGAGATCGCGGAGGTCGCGGAGGTCGCGGAAGCCACCGGCGCCGAAGTGGTCGAAGTTGCCGAGGTCGCGGAGGTGACCGCGCCCGAGCTGGACGAGACGCCCGCGGCGCCCGAGCCCGAGCCCGAGGCGGAGGAGGCGGAGGAGGCGAGCCCCGTCGAGACGGCGCAGCCGGCCGAAGCACCCGCACCCGAGGCCGAGACCGTCGGGACGGTGTCCGAGGGGCCGGTTCCGGACGCGCCCACGGGGCCGGAAGGGGTCCCCGCCCCGGTCGAGGCGCAGGTCGCCGAGGCCGCCGAGACCGTGGTCCAGGCTCCCGAACCGGCAGAGGCCCCGGCTGCGGCCGATGCCCCGGTTCCGGTCGAGGCCTCCGTTCCGGTCGAGCCGGTGCAGGAAGAAGCCCCAGTGGTGGAGCAGGACTCCCCGGCCACCGAGGCTCCCGCCGAGGCGGCGCAGCCCGCCGAAGCCGGCGTGACGCCCGCCGCCTCCCAGCCCGTCGAGGCACTCACCGCGCCCGCCGCCCCCACCGCGCCCGCCGAGGCCGAGGCGGCGCAGCCCGCGGAGCCGGTCGAGCCCGCCGTGAGCCTGCCCCCCACCCCCGAGGCACCGCAGCCGCAGCCCGAGCCCGTCGCAGAGGTCCAGCCCGCCGACGAGCAGGTGGAGACGGCCCCCGAGGAGGTGGAGACGGCCCCCGAGGAGGTGGAGACGGTCCCCGAGCAGATGGAGACGGCCCCCGAGCAGGCGGAGGAGGCCACCGCGCCGGCCCCGAACGCGCAGCCTGAGTCGCAGCCGGAACTGCAGCCCGCCTCACAGCCGGAACCGCAGGAAGCGGCCGCGGAGCAGACGGAAGCCGCCCCCGAGTCTCCGCTCGCCCCTGCCGTCGCCCATCAGTCGGACACCGCGTCTCAGCTCCCGGACGCCACGGCCCCCGCACAGGCCCGGGAACAGGAGACCCCGGCCGCCGTGGCCGTCGCGGCGACCCCGGCGGAGGCCCCCGCAGAGGCCCCCGCGGAGTCCCAGGCGGCCCCCGCGCACCCCGCCCCGCAGCCGGAGCAGCCCGCGGGCACGTGCGCACCGGTCGAGGGCACCGTGCCGACGGCTCCGCTCCTCGCCCCGGTCCCGCCGCAGGCCGCGCCCGTCCTCACGGAGGACCGGCAGCCCGCCGGGGCACCGGCGGAGGTGCCCCCCGTCGCCGTGACTCCCGAGCAGCCCGCCGCTCCCGTTCCCACCGTCCCCGCCCCCCGCGCGGCCGACCCCGCTCCCGCCCCGGTGACCCCGGACCCGGAGCCCCCGGCCGACGCGCAGGCCGACCCCGACCCCGAGGTCGCGCAGAGCCCGGAGGACCTGGAAACCAGGGCCGCCGACCAGGAAGAGAGCCCGGCCACCGTGGAAGAAGCCAGAGAGTCCACCGGCCCCGCCGCGCCCGCGTACGACGACGCCGAGCGCGAGGCCGTCCTGAAGGTCATGCGCGAGCGCCGCGACATCCGCAACGGCTTCCGCGGCGACCCCATCCCGCACGAAGTGCTCCTGCGCGTCCTGGAGGCCGCCCACACCGCGCCCTCCGTCGGCCACTCGCAGCCCTGGGACTTCGTCGTCATCCGCTCCGCCGACACGCGGCGCGCGATGCACGAACTGGCGATGCGTCAGCGCGACGCCTACGCCAAGTCCCTCCCCAAGGGCCGGGCCAAGCAGTTCAAGGAACTGAAGATCGAGGCCATCCTCGAGACCCCGGTGAACATCGTGGTCACCGCCGACCCGACACGCGGCGGCCGGCACACCCTGGGCCGGCACACCCAGCCACAGATGGCGCCGTACTCCTCCGCGCTCGCGGTGGAGAACCTCTGGCTCGCGGCGCGCGCCGAGGGCCTCGGCGTCGGCTGGGTCAGCTTCTTCGACGAGCGCGAGATGGTCCGCGCCCTCGGTCTGCCCGAGCACCTCGAAGTGGTCGCCTACCTCTGCGTCGGCTACGTCGACGAGTTCCCGTCCGAGCCCGAGCTGATGCAGGCCGGCTGGGCCAAGCGCCGCCCGCTCTCCTGGGTCGTGCACGAGGAGACGTACGGCCGTCGCGCGCTGCCCGGCGAGGACCCGCACGATCTGCTCGGCGAGACCGTCGCCAGCGTCCGCCCGCTGGACGCCAAGGCGCTCGGCGAAGCCTGGGAGCGGCAGAAGCGGATGACCAAACCCGCCGGGGCGCTCGGCATGCTGGAGATCATCTCCGCCCAGCTGTCGGGGCTGTCCCGGCAGTGCCCGCCGCCGATCCCGGAGCCCGCGGCCGTCGCGATCTTCGCGGGCGACCACGGCGTCCACGCCCAGGGCGTCACCCCCTGGCCCCAGGAGGTGACGGCCCAGATGGTCGCCAACTTCCTCGGCGGGGGAGCGGTCTGCAACGCCTTCGCGAGCCAGGTGGGCGCGGAGGTCTGCGTCGTGGACGTCGGTGTGGCCACCGACCTCCCGGCGACCCCCGGCCTCCTGCCCCGCAAGGTGCGTGCCGGCACGTCCGACATGACCACGGGCCCCGCGATGACCCGCGAGGAGGCCAAGCGGGCCATCGAGGTGGGCATCGAGACGGCCCGCGACCTGGTGGCGGCCGGCAACAAGGCCCTGCTGACAGGTGAGATGGGCATCGCCAACACGACCGCCTCGGCGGCGCTGATCTCCGTCTTCACCGGCGCGGACCCCTCCGAGGTCACCGGCCGCGGCACCGGCATCAACGACGAGACCCTCGCCCGCAAGACCGAGGTGGTCCGCCGTGCCCTCGAACTCCACCAGCCGGACCCGGCCGACCCGATCGGCGTCCTCGCCGCGATCGGCGGTTTCGAGCACGCGGCGATGGTCGGTCTCCTGCTCGGCGGCGCGTCCCTGCGGACACCGGTGATCCTGGACGGCGTCAGCGCCGGCGCGGCCGCCCTGGTCGCCCGCGCGATCGCCCCCGAGGTCCTCGCGGCCTGCATCGCGGGCCATCGCAGCGCGGAGCCGGGCCATGTGGCCGCCCTGAACAAGCTGGGCCTGCGCCCGCTGGTCGACCTGGACCTCCGTCTCGGCGAGGGCACCGGCGCCCTCCTGGCCCTTCCCCTGGTCCAGAGCACGGCCCGGGCCATGCACGAGGTGGCGACCTTCGACTCGGCGGGAGTCACCGAGAAGTAGGAGCGAGGAGCACCCGGGACGACGGTTCCGGGTGCTTTCTTGCTGAGCTGAGCCGAGGTGAGCTGAGGTGAGGTGAGGTGAGGTGAGGTGCCCGACGGGCACCTGACAGCGCGCCGCGGTGGTGCCCACGCTGCCCAGTCACCGGACACCTCAGCCGCCGAAACCCCGCCCGCTTAAAATCTGCACGTCAGGGCAACCGCCAAGCCCCGGAGGAGCCGCACCCTCATGGCCGAACACCCCGCCTACCCCGTAGGCCTCCGCCTCACCGGCCGCAGGGTCGTCGTCCTCGGCGCCGGGCAGGTCGCCCAGCGCCGCCTCCCCGCTCTCATCGCGGCGGGCGCGGACATCCACCTCGTGTCCCCCGAGGCGACCCCCTCCGTGGAGGCGATGGCGGACGCCGGCGAACTCACCTGGCACAGGCGCCCGTACGCCGAAGGCGACCTCGCGGACGCCTGGTACGCGCTGATCGCCACCGACGACCACGAGGCCAACACCCACGCCTCGGCCGAAGCGGAGCGCCACCGCGTGTGGTGCGTCCGCTCCGACGACGCCGACCGGGCGACCGCCTGGACCCCGGCCACCGGCACCAGCGAGGGCGTCACCGTCGCCGTCCTCACGACCGACGCCAAGGGCCGCGACCCCCGTCACACCGCCGCCATCCGGGACGCCGTCGTGGCGGGCCTGCGCGACGGCACGCTCGTCGCCCCCCACCACCGCACCCGCACCCCCGGCGTCGCCCTCGTCGGCGGCGGCCCCGGCGACCCCGACCTGATCACGGTCCGCGGCCGCCGCCTCCTCGCCGAGGCCGATGTCGTCATCGCCGACCGCCTCGGCCCGCGCGACCTCCTCGCCGAACTCCCCCCGCACGTCGAGGTGATCGACGCGGCGAAGATCCCGTACGGCCGTTACATGGCCCAGGAGGCCATCAACAACGCGCTGATCGAGCACGCGAAGCAGGGCAAGTCGGTGGTACGCCTCAAGGGCGGGGACCCTTATGTGTTCGGCCGCGGCATGGAGGAACTCCAGGCGCTCGCCGAGGCGGGCATCCCCTGCACGGTCGTCCCCGGCATCTCCAGCTCCATCTCCGTCCCGGGCGCGGCCGGCATCCCGGTCACCCACCGCGGCGTGGCCCACGAGTTCACCGTCGTCAGCGGTCATGTGGCCCCCGACGACGAGCGTTCCCTCGTCGACTGGGCGTCCCTGGCCAAGCTCACCGGCACCCTCGTCATCCTCATGGGCATCGACAAGATCGGGCGGATCGCCGAGACACTGGTCGCGCACGGCAAGCCGGCCGACACGCCCGTGGCCCTGGTCCAGGAGGGCACGACCGCCGCCCAGCGCCGCGTCGACGCGACCCTGGCGACGGTGGCCGAGACGGTGCGGACCCAGGAGGTCAAGCCGCCCGCGGTCGTCGTGATCGGCGAGGTGGTCGCCGTGGGCCCGCGCGCCTAGTCACCCCGGACCCCGGGCCGCCCCCGACCGAGCTTGGCGTAACCCTGGGTAACACAACTCGTTCACAGCCGTTGGCACGACACCCAGGACAAGGCAGTATCACCCTGTGGCCGATCTCATCACCGTTGACGACCCCGACGACCCGCGCCTGCGCGACTACACCGGCCTGACCGACGTCGAGCTGCGCCGCAAGCGCGAGCCCGCCGAGGGCCTGTTCATCGCGGAGGGCGAGAAGGTCATCAGACGGGCCAAGGATGCCGGGTACGAGATGCGCTCGATGCTGCTCTCCGCCAAGTGGGTGGACGTCATGCGCGATGTCATCGACGAGCTCCCGGCCCCGGTCTACGCCGTCAGCCCGGAGCTCGCCGAACGCGTCACCGGCTATCACGTGCACCGGGGCGCCCTCGCCTCCATGCAGCGCAAGCCGCTCCCGACGGCCGCCGAACTCCTGCAGACCGCCCGCCGGGTCGTGATCATGGAATCGGTCAACGACCACACGAACATCGGTGCGATCTTCCGCTCCGCCGCGGCCCTCGGCATGGACGCGGTCCTGCTCTCCCCGGACTGCGCCGACCCCCTCTACCGCCGCAGTGTGAAGGTCTCGATGGGGGCGGTGTTCTCCGTCCCGTACGCCCGGCTCGACACCTGGCCCAAGGGCCTGGAGTCGGTACGCGAGGCCGGCTTCACCCTCCTCGCCCTCACCCCGGACGAGAAGGCGCGCTCCCTCGACGAGGCCGCCCCGCACCGGATGGACAGGGTGGCCCTGATGCTGGGCGCCGAGGGGGACGGCCTGTCCACCCAGGCCCTGGTCGCCGCCGACGAATGGGTCCGCATCCCCATGTCGCACGGCGTCGACTCCCTCAACGTGGGCGCGGCGGCGGCGGTCGCCTTCTACGCCGTGGCGACGGGCCGCCCGCGCGTCTGAGGGGCCGCCGGTCCGCCAGGGGGTGTCTCGGACAGTCCCGCACCGCACCCACGGCGCCGGGCACTCCCTCTCGCCTTCCCCACGCCCCTAGTCCGCGTCGCCCCGGGGAGCGGAAACGTACCCCTGCGCGTGCGGTGGCTGCTGTCGTACGACGCCGTCCCCGCCGCCGAGGCCGCGGGCGGCCCCCTCGCAGCCCTGGACGACGGCGATGCCCAACGCGACCAGCAGTGTCACGACCACGAAGACGAACAGCCGCTGGCGCAGCAGTCGCGGATTGGCGGGCCGGCGCCCGGTACCCGTGTTCCTCGGCCCGGGCCGTCCGGCCCCACTGCGCGGAGCGGGCCGGCTGCCGCTGCCGGCGGGACGGCCGCCGCGCGAGGCGGGTACGGGACGGCTCCCGGAGCGTGACGATGGGGCGCCGCCGCCGCGAGAGGCGCTGCCGCCCCGGGACGGGGCTCCACCCCGAGAGGGGGCCGACCCCCGGGAGGGTGCTCCACCCCGAGGCGCAGGAGTGCCGCCCCCACCCCCGGTCCCGGATCCCGTGCCGTGCCCCGGCCCTTGTCCGGCGCCGGTCCCGGTGCCGGACGGGCCCGGCTGACGCAGGGTCCGCTCCGGATAGCTGGAGTGGCTGAGCCGGCCGGTGGGCCGGTCCGCCTCCGCCGCTCTCGGCACGGGCGGCCGGGCGTCGCCCGTCCCCTGAGCCTCGCGGGCGGCGATCTCCTTCAGCCGCAGCGAGAGATCGAGGGTGCTGGGCCGTTCCTCGGGGTCCTTGGCCAGACAGGCCCGGATCAGCGGGGCCAGCGCGTCGGCCACGCCGTGCAGCTGGGGCTCCTCGTGCACCACGCGGTAGAGCATCACCTCGGAACTGCCGTGCCCGAAGGGGGAGTCGGCCGTGGAGGCGTAGGCGAGGGTGGCACCGAGCGAGAAGACGTCCGTGGCCGGCGTGACGGCGGCCCCCCGCACCTGCTCGGGCGCGAGGAAGCCGGGCGAGCCGACGGCCGTACCGACATGGGTGAGGGTCGAGGCCCCGGTCGCCCACGCGATGCCGAAGTCGATGATGCGGGGGCCCTTGGGGGACAGCAGGATGTTGGACGGCTTGAGGTCCCGGTGGACGACCCCGGCCTCGTGGACGGCGACGAGCCCCTCCGACAGCGCGGCCCCGATCGCCGCCAGCTCGGCGGCCGGGACCGGCCCCTCGTCGTTGACCTTGTCGTGGAGGGAGGGCCCGGGAACGTACTGGGTGGCGAACCACGGCCGATCGGCGTCGAGATCGGCGGCGACCAGACGGGCCGTGCAGCCGCCCCGGATCCGCCGCGCGGCCGACACCTCACGCGCGAACCGCGACCGGAACTCCTGGTCCTCCGCCAGATCGGGCCGGATCACCTTCAGGGCGACGCGCTGCCCCTTCTTGTCGGAGCCCAGGTAGACGACGCCCATTCCGCCCGCACCGAGCCGTCGGTGAAGCCTGAACGAGCCGACGACGCGCGGGTCCTCGCGCCTCAGGCGCATCATCGCCATGTTCATCCCCGCTGCCCGGTCCGTGTGACGTGGCACAGCTTACGTTTCCACGGCCGTTCGCGCGCAGAGGCCGCGCCCTCCGGTCCCGATCGATTGTCCGCGCCGGGCGGGTGACATGAGGAAGGGTCAGAGAGCCTGGGAACAGGCGCCTCTTGGCCGCGCTGTGACCTCAACCACCGGTCGGGGAAGGGTGATTGGATCAGTGAAGGGGGACGGGAGGGAGCGGGCGGTGGGCGCCGCGGACGCGGTGCGCACCTACCGGGTGGTAGCCGGACGGGCGGGCCGCAGGGGGGAGACGGCGGTCCGCCGAGGGGCGGTGGAAGTGAGCGAAGTCACGGACACAGGGGAGAAACCGGCCCGCAGCGGGCACCCCCTCCGGGAAGACCCCGAGACCTGGGACCCGGTCTCCAACCAGGGGAGTACTCCCCACCTCGTGGCTCATCCTCCGGGAGGCCCGGCAATCGGTACGAGGGCATGACGTGCTCCGCCCGCCGCACACCTAGATTTGAGGTCAAGCGGCGGGTGCAGCACTCGTCCCCCGAGGTCAGACACCCGCCGCTGCCAGAACGACCAAGACGGTCAGGAGAGGGACCATGGCCCACACGGCACCGCGCACGCAGTTTCGCACCCGCACGCGCCGTACGGGCCGCCGCCACCCGCTGGTGGCGACGCTGATGGCCCTTCCCCTGGCGGCCCTGCTCCTCGTCGTGTTCGACGGCTGGGAGACGGTGGCCACACAGGCGTCGTCCGTGGGTGTGATGCTGGGGCGCTGAGCGGCGACCCCAGGCCCGGAAGAGCGGTCCGGGCGGGGACATCCATCCATGAAACCCCGTGGGGACGGGGGTGCGGCGGACGGCACAAGATGCCGGCGCAGCTGGGGAGCTGCGCCGGCATTGCTCTGCCCGGACACCGCCGGCATTGCTCTGCCCGGACACCGCCGGGGACGCGACCGGGTGACACCGTCGGGGGGACCCCGCCGGATGCGCTCCGACGCCCCTTCCCCGGCGCCCCCGCGGCTCGGCCTGGGGTGCTCGGCAGCACCCTGCCGGTCCGCTTCCCGGAGTCCCTGCGCTGCCCGGCCGAGCACGCACGCCGTTCGCCCTCCAGCCCCGCCGGATGCGCTCCGACGCCCCTTCCCCGGCGCCCCCGCGGCTCGGCCTGGGGTGCTCGGCAGCACCCTGCCGGTCCGCTTCCCGGAGTCCCTGCGCTGCCCGGCCGAGCACGCACGCCGTTCGCCCTCCAGCCCGGCCGGATCCCGCTCCCGGCGCGCCCGCCGCACGGTGGCCCTGCGCATCGACGGCTCCTTCGGCACCTGGCCGGCATCCGGCGCCCCGCCGAGCCGCGGGGGCACCGGGGGAGGGGACCCCACCGGATGCGCCCCGATGGCTACCCTCACCCGAAAGCCCCATGCTGCCCAGGGAGCCCCGTGACCGCCACCCCCTTGCTCGCCGCCCTCACCAGCCGGGCCAGGGCCACGGCGCACCCGGGCTCCCCGCATCCCCACCGCTGCCCCTGCCCCGACGCCACCCTCGCCGACCGCCCCGACGCCACCGTCGTACGTCACGCGGACACCGTCGCGAAGGCGCACGCCCCCGCCACTCTCGCCGCCGATCTCGCCCCGCGTCTGGCCCTGGCCGCCCGGCACCCGGCCCTTCTCCTCCCGCCCCTCACCCCGACGCCCGTCCCCCTGCACGGCCGCCTCGTCACCTTCTGGCCCTACGGCAGCCCCGTGGACCCCGACGACCCCGACTCCGCCCCCTGGGAGGAGGCCGCCACCCTGCTGGCCCGTCTCCACCGCAGCCCCGCCCCGCCCGGCCTCCCCCCGATGCGGGGCCCGGTCAAGGCCGCCCAGGCCGTGGCCCGCCTCCGGGCGGCCGCCCCGCCCGCCGCCGCCCTCGCCCCGGTCCTGCGCGCCTGGTCCACCCTCCCCGCCTGGGCCCGTGCCGAGGCCCCCCTGCCCGACACCGCCACCCTCTGCCACGGCGACCTCCACCTCGGCCAACTCGTCCGCCATCCCGCGCCCGACGGCCCCTGGCGCCTGATCGACGTGGACGACCTGGGCGGGGGAGTCCCCGCCTGGGACCTCGCCCGCCCCGCGGCCTGGTACGCCTGCGGCCTGCTGCCGCCCGAGGAGTGGACCCGTTTCCTGCGCGCGTACCGCACGGCCCGGGGCCCGGCGGTCCCGGCGGCCGGCGACCCGTGGCCCGCGCTCGACGTCCCCGCCCGCGCCCTCACGGTCCAGACAGCCGCCCGCGCGGTGACGAAGGCCGCGGCCGAGGGCCGGCCGCTGGACGAGGTCGAGAAGTCGCTCGTCGACGCGTGTGCCCGAATGGGTTCGGTACCTCCGCAGTTGCCGTGAAGCTCCGCGAAGTAGGGTGCAACCGACCCCAGCCGGACAGAGTCTGTCCTGGCGGGACGTGAAACAGGACCGACCGGCGAGGAGTTGAGCCGAATCATGCAGTGCCCCAAGTGTCACGGACAGATGCAGACGTACAACCGCAATGGTGTGCAGATCGAACAGTGCGCCAACTGCCGGGGGATCTTCCTCGACTACGGCGAGCTGGAGGCCCTGACCCGTCTGGAGTCCCAGTGGACCCAGCCGGCACCCCCGCCGCCGGCCCCGCAGGCGTACCCGCCCGCGCCGCCCGCTCCGGCCTGGGGCGCCCCGTACGGCGGCCACGGCGGTCATGGCGGCCACGGCGGTGGGCACCACGGCGGCCACCACCGCCACAAGAGCTTCGGCCACATGCTGTTCTCCAGCTGAGCCGGACCACCGGCGCCGCGCACACGACGAAGCCCCCGGCCGTACGAGACGGACGGGGGCTTGCCGGTGTGTGGACGATACTGGGATTGAACCAGTGACCTCTTCCGTGTCAGGGAAGCGCTCTCCCGCTGAGCTAATCGTCCTCGGGACCGCGACCACTCCGGGGAGCGGATCACGAACACTGCGTGCGCGATACTGGGATTGAACCAGTGACCTCTTCCGTGTCAGGGAAGCGCTCTCCCGCTGAGCTAATCGCGCGGGACGGATCCACTGCCTCGCGGCGAAGATCCAGTGGACGATACTGGGATTGAACCAGTGACCTCTTCCGTGTCAGGGAAGCGCTCTCCCGCTGAGCTAATCGTCCTTGGAGGTGGAGACGGGATTTGAACCCGTGTAGACGGCTTTGCAGGCCGTTGCCTCGCCTCTCGGCCACTCCACCAGGAGTGTCGGGGACCGGGAGTCCCCGCTTTCCTTCGAGCGGACGACGAGGCTCGAACTCGCGACCTCAACCTTGGCAAGGTTGCGCTCTACCAACTGAGCTACGTCCGCTTGTCGGTTCCGTTCCGCTCTCGCGGCCCGGCGACGAGTTGAACTCTAGCGGATTCCTGGGCCAGTACAAAAACGCGTTTGTGCAGCGTGCGCCCCTGCGGCCCCGCCCGGACCCGCGCCGGACACGTCCCGGTCGGCCCCGCGTCGTACCGCGGACCTGCTCGGGGTCGTACTGCGGACCTGCTCAGGGCCCCGCCGGGGACATCCCCGAACCGCCCCGTCGGCACCCGACCTAGACTCGACACCGTGCTCGACCTCTCTCCTCTCGCCCGCTTCGGCGGCCGTGTCGCCACCGGCCTCCTGGACGTCACCGACGACCCCGCCGCCCTCGACTCCACCGGTTTCTGGGCGGTCTGCGCGGACTTCGAGGGCCGTGTCGTCTGCGCCCGCTTCGCCGACGTGCGCGACGCACCGGTGCCGGCGCCCGTGCCGGGGGCGTGGCGCGGGCCCGCCGCGGGGGACTGGACGTCGTCGCTCGACCGCGCCGCGTACACCGCGGGGGTGCGCCGGATACGGGAGCACATCGCGGCCGGCGAGGTCTACCAGGCGAACCTCTGCCGTGTCCTCACGGCGCCGGTCGCGCCCGGCGCCGACGTCGACGCGCTGACCGCGCTGCTGGCCCGAGGCAACCCGGCACCCTTTGCAGGAACGATCCGCCTGCCCGGTCACGGCGTGGAGATCGCCACCGCCTCCCCCGAACTCTTCCTCCGCCGCGACGGACGCGTCGTCGAGTCCGGCCCCATCAAGGGCACCGGCCGCACCGAGGCCGACCTCCTCGACAAGGACTACGCCGAGAACGTGATGATCGTGGACCTCGTCCGCAACGACATCGGGCGCGTCTGCGCCACCGGCAGCGTCACCGTCCCCGACCTGTGCGCGGTCGAGAAGCACCCCGGACTCGTCCACCTCGTCTCCACGGTCCGCGGTGAACTGCGCGACGGCGCGGGCTGGCCCGACCTCCTCGACGCCGCCTTCCCGCCCGGCTCGGTCACCGGCGCCCCCAAGTCCAGCGCGCTGCGGATCATCGACGCGCTGGAGACGGCACCCCGCGGACCGTACTGCGGAGGCATCGGCTGGGTGGACGCCGACCGCGGCACCGCCGAGCTGGCCGTCGGCATCCGCACCTTCTGGATCGACCGCGCCGACGGCGTGCTGCGCTTCGGCACCGGCGCCGGCATCACCTGGGGCTCCGACCCCGAGGCGGAATGGCGGGAGACCGAACTGAAGGCGGCACGCCTGCTCGCGGTAGCGTCGGGCACGTACGAGGTGAGGGAAGGGACCCTGAGGTGAAGATCTGGCTCGACGGCACCCTGCAGGACAGCGAGGCCGCCCGCGTCTCCGTCTTCGACCACGGACTGACCGTGGGCGACGGCATCTTCGAGACCGTGAAGGCGACGCACGGGCGCCCCTTCGCCCTGACCCGCCACCTCGACCGGCTGACCCGCTCCGCGCGCGGCCTCGGTCTGCCGGACCCCGACCTCGACGAGGTCCGCGCGGCCTGCGCCGCCGTCCTGGAGGCGAACCCCATGCCGCTCGGCCGGCTGCGCCTCACCTACACCGGAGGCCACGGCCCCCTCGGCTCCGACCGCGGCGACCGGGGACCCACCCTCCTCGTCGCCCTCGGCGCGACCACCCGCCGCCCCGACTCCACCGCCGTGATCACGGTCCCCTGGACCCGCAACGAGCGCGGCGCGCTGACCGGCCTCAAGACGACCTCGTACGCCGAGAACGTCGTCGCCCTGGCCCGCGCGCACGAGGCCGGTGCCTCGGAGGCCCTCTTCGCCAACACCGTCGGACAGCTCTGCGAGGGCACCGGCTCGAACGTCTTCGTCGTCCTGGACGGCGAGATCCACACCCCGCCGCTCACCTCGGGCTGCCTCGCGGGCATCACCCGCCGGCTGACCGTGGAGTGGACCGGTGCCAAGGAGACCGACCTTCCGCTCGACGTGCTGGAGCACGCCGACGAGGTCTTCCTCACCTCCACCCTCCGCGACGTCCAGGCCGTCCACCGCGTCGACACCCGCGAACTCCCCGGAGCCCCGGGCCCGGTGACCGCCAAGGCGATGCGCGTCTTCGACGAGCGGGCCGGGGACGACCTCGACCCGTAGGGCAGGGGTCGGGGGCGGCGCCCGGACGGCGACGCACGGCGCGGACCGGCACCGCAGCCCGGAAAACGGGCTGACTCCGGGTCCCGCGCACGGGTAGAAACCCCCTGATGACCACGACCCTGCGGCCGACCGAGCCGCTTCAGCGCGCTGCCGACGGATCACTCTCCCGCCACTTCCGGGTGTGCGTGAACAGCCGCCCCGTCGGAGCGGTCCGGCTCTCCACCGATCCCCTCTTCGGGCTCGCCGTCGCCCACCTCGACGACCTGCACATCGAGGAGCCGGACCGCGGCCGGGGCCGGGGCGCGGTGGCCGCGCTCGCCGCCGAGGAGGTGGCCCGCGGCTGGGGCTGCCGGCAGATCGAGATCAGGGTGCCGGGCGACTCCGTGGCCGGGCTGCGGCTCGCGACGGCCCTCGGTTACGTCCACCGCAACCGCGGCATGGAGAAGCGGCTCGCCACCGTGGCGCCCGAACTGCCGCGGGGCAGCCGGGCCCGGCCCATGACGGAGGCCGAGTACGGACCCTGGGCGCAGCGCGGCAGCGAGGAGTACGCGCAGGACTGGATCGACCGGGGGGTGCCCGCCGAACCCGCCCGGGCCAAGGCACGCGCGGACTACGCGCGCTCGCTGCCGCAGGGCCTCGCGACGCGGGACGTCCTGATCAGCGTCCTGGAGCACGAGGGCGTCCCCGTCGGCGACCTCTGGCTGGCCTTCACCGGCGACAAGGCGTTCGTCCACAACGTCGAGGCCTACGAGGAGCATCGCGGCCGGGGCCACGGCCGCTCCCTGATGCTGCTGGCCGAGGCCCAGACACGGGCCGCCGGACGACCGGTGCTCGGCCTCAACGTCTTCGCCGGCAACGCCCCCGCCGAGCACCTCTACGCCTCACTGGGGTACGTCACCGTCGGCTACTCGATGTACAAGAACCTGCTCTGAGGGGCCGGCTCCCTCCGGTGATCCCGGACGGCCCGCCTCACGCGCTCCCGGCGAGCAGCCGGTCCGCGATCTCCTCGATGCGCTCGCGGAGCCCTTCCTGGCTCTTGCCGCCGTCGAGCCGCTCACCGCCGATGACATAGGTCGGGGTGCCGGTGACCCCGATCGCCTTGCCCTCGGCCTGGTCGGCGTCCACGATCAGGATGTGCCGGCCGTCGATCAGTGCCGTGTCGAACTCCTCGGCGTCCAGACCGAGTTCCCCGGCGATCTCGACCAGGAGAGGTTCCCCCCGACGGTCCAGTTCCTCGACCCGCTCCAGGACGGCCTCGACGTACGCCCAGCCCTTGCCCTGCTCCAGCGCCTCCTCGGCGGCCTGGGCGCCGGCGAAGGCGTGCCGGTGCTTCTCCAGCGGGAAGTGCCTCAGGCGCGGCTGGAGCCGGTCGCCGTACCGCTCACGCAGGGCGCGCAGATCGCCGAGGGCACTGCGGCAGTCCGGGCACTGCACCTCGCACCAGACGTCCAGGACGACGGCGGCAGGGGCGGACGCGGGCTCGGACACGGAGGCCGGGGAGGAGTCGCTCATGGCGCCAGTCTCCCAGTCGGCGCCCGCCCGCCCCAACCCGGACCTGCGGGGTGCCGACCGGCACCTGCGGAGGAGTCGACCCGGAGATGTCCCTGATGTCCCGCTCGGGGCATGGCCCGGGAGGGGGCCCGAGGTGCACGATGGAAGGGACGAAGCGCCTGCCTTCGGGAGGCGTGCCGTCATGGTGTCCCTGCCCGAGTGAGCCCCGCCTGGAGGACCGGATGATTGCCGAGACCGTCTGTTCCGCCGTCGCCGTGGCCGGCCTGGGCATCGCGGCGGTCACGGCCTATCGCAGGCGTTTCCTGTCGGCCGCCCGCATCGCCGCCTATGCGCTCGTGCCGCTCGGGCTCGTGATGACCGGTGTCGTCCAGTGGCTCGCCGACACCGCCTTCAGCCCGACCGCCTGGGCCGGTTTCGGGGTGCTCGGCTGTGCCTGGGCGCTGTTCGCGACCACCCGCGCGGTGGAGCGCCGCCGGGGCGGCGGCGGCACCAGGAAGGAGCGCAAGGCGGCGGCCCGCTCCGCCCGCCCCGACGCCGTGGCCTCCGGGGCCTCGGCACCCTCCCTGGGCCCGGCGGCCTCCCGCCCGGCGTCGCGCCCCACCGCCACCGACGACTTCAGCGACATCGAGGCGATTCTGAAGAAGCACGGCATATGAAGCCCGCAAGCCTCTGACTCCGCTCGAAACGACACAGTCGGCCCGTCCCCGCGCGGAAACGATCACGGCCTGAAACCGACGTCACGGAATACGGCGAACACCCGCTCAATCCGGGCGCGCTGATCGCGCGGAACGGCCTGCCTGCGCCATCATCGGCCCCGAGATGCTGGACACCAGACAAGGCGACCCCGCGCCGCCTCAGGACGAGCCCCGCGGGTGCCTCTTCGCCCTTTCCCAGCCACCGCTGATGATCTTCCTAGCGGTGATCGGGTGTCTTCTGCTCATTGCGTCGCTGCACGACCTGCTGCTGCTCTGAGCCGTACCCGCGGTACCCGGCGTCACCCGCCGGGCCCGCGTCGGCACCGAGACGCCCTGCGAGCAGGCCGTCCCTGACACCAGCCGTCCCCCACAGGGGTGTCTCCACGGTCTCCACCGGTCTCCACCGGTCTCCACCGGTCTTCTCAGCCGGCCGCTTCCTTGCGGCGGGCCCGGTAGGCGGCGACGTGGAGGCGGTTGCCGCAGGTGCGGCTGTCGCAGTAGCGGCGGGAGCGGTTGCGGGAGAGGTCGACGAAGGCGCGTCGGCAGTCGGGGGCCTCGCAGCGCCGCAGTCGTTCCTGTTCGCCGGACACCACGAAGAAGGCCAGCGCCATGCCGCAGTCGGCCGCGAGATGGTCGGCGACGGACGCACCCGGCGCGAAGTAGTGGACATGCCAGTCGTAGCCGTCGTGGTCGGTGAGCCGGGGCGTGGTGCCCGCCGCGGCGACCAGCTCATTGATCAGCCCGGCGGCCGTTCGCGCGTCACGGGCGGCGAAGATCCCCGCGAACCGCCCGCGGATCTTGCGCACCGCGGAGAGGTCGAACTCGGACAGCACCCCGACGTCACTGATGGCGTGCTTGTGTACGAACTCCGCGAGGGCGGCGACATCCGGCAGCGCGTCCGGGGTGGTCTCGTCCTCGGGCGCGGTGTTCACCAGATCCACCACGGCATCAAGCGCACACCGGGTGTCGTGGGTGATCAGCACGTTTCGCTCCCTGGCCTGGTGGTCGGGCGGGCGCCCGCCGATGCTGGCCGATGGTAGCCGCCCCGAGCGCGGAAGCCACGGGGCTCCCGCCGCGGACTGGCCGCCCAGGGGCCGGGACCGCCGCCCGGAGCGACTCCGGCGCCGCGCTTGGGGGGCCGCACGCGAGCGGGCCCCGGCCAGGTCCCGCACGCGCCGACGCCGCCCCACGGGGGACCGTGGCGCGGCGTCGACGTATTCCCTGTGCGGTTGTTTCAGCCCGAGCCGTCTCCCCGAGTGGACGGCGCCGGGCAGCTCGGTATGAGCCCCGCCCTAGCTTTCCGCCAGGATGTGCGAGAGCTCTTGATCGAGATCGAAGTGCCGGTGTTCCGTGCCGGGAGGCACGGCCGCGTCCGTCCGCTTCAGGAAGGACTCCAGGGCCCGCGCCGGGGCCTCGAGCAGGGCCTCGCCCTCGGGAGAACTGAGGGCGATGCAGACGACGCCCTGACCGTGGCTGCGTGACGGCCAGACACGGACGTCGCCGGTGCCGGTCGGCCGGTGCAGGCCTTCGGCGAGGAGGTCGCGGGCGAACACCCACTCGACGGTTTCCTCGGCTCCGGTGTGGAAGGTGGCGTGCACGGCGTAGGGGTCGGCCGTGTCGTACCGCAGGCCTGCGGGGACAGGCAGGGAGGACTCGCTCGACACAACGAGGCGCAGGTGCAGCTCGCAGCTGACCGTGGTGTTCATAAGCGCCAGGGCCTTTCGCTCAGTGTGCGCTCGGGGATTCGCACGTCGGCGAAATCGACATGCCACCTACGGTGGCGTTGTAAACCCCTCTGAGTGTTTTGCGTGTCTTTACGTAACTCTTCCGGCCGAGAGCCTGTTCGCGAAGTACCACCATTCCGGTGACTGGAATCTCTCGGGTAGGGTCTGGCTGTATGAATACGGGGAGTAACGAGCCTGGCGAGGTAGCCGTGGCGGCGAACGGAGCGAGGACGGGTGAGGCGGGGGAAGGGCCTCAGGACCAGGGGCTCGGCTCCCGGGCGCCCGAGTTCGTCAAGGCGCGCCGCCTGCTGCATCTGAGTTGGCAGGTCGGTGTCTTCGTGATCGGCCTGGCCGTGGTGGTGGCCGGCATCATCATGCTTCCGCTGCCCGGGCCCGGCTGGATCGTGATCTTCGGCGGTATGGCGATCTGGGCGACCGAGTTCGTCTGGGCCCAGCTGGTGCTGCGCTGGACCAAGCGCAAGGTCACCGAGGCGACCGCCCGCGCCCTGGACCCCAAGGTGCGCCGCCGCAACATCATCCTCACCTCGATCGGCCTGGTGATCATCGGCGTGCTCGTGGGTGTCTACGTGTGGAAGTTCGGTTTCGAGATGCCCTGGAACATCAAGGACCAGTGAGCGGCCGCGAGGGCGGGGGAGCCGGGCTGCCGTGGTCACAGGCAGCGCCTGACATGGGGTAATGTTCTTCCTGCGTCCGGGCGATTAGCTCAGTGGGAGAGCGCTTCGTTCACACCGAAGAGGTCACTGGTTCGAACCCAGTATCGCCCACCCCGGATCGTCGGCCCGTCTGCACCGAGCAGACGGGCCGACGTCGTCTCCGGCCACGCGAGCACCCCCCGGCGCATCCCGGCCGCCCCGTGCCTCCCTGCCCTGAGGCCGGCCGCGAGTGCGCCGGTCCAACGCGCACCGCACGTCAGGGGCCCGTCCTGCCGCCTGCGAAACATTCGGACGGCGTCAGCCCGCGCGGCTTCGGAGGACGTCAGTCCGGGCGGCGTCGGGCGGCCTCAGTCCGCACGGCTTCGGACGACGTCAGTCCGCGGGGCACGGCCTCGGCAGAACGACGCGGCCCTGTGAGACAGCCCAGCTCAGCGGCCGCTCAGCGGCAAGCAAGGCCGCCACGCTCACAGCCTGCGGCTCCTCCCGCTCCCCACCGTCCGGCGGACCAGGCCGCGTGCAACCAGCCCACCGGCCGCAGCCCCCTTCGCCCCCTGCCGCGGCCCGGCTCGGGCTGCTGCCCCGGGCAGGACCGGCCGGGGGTGGGCGTCGGAGTCTCGCGGCCCCGATGCTCGGCTGTGGCCCGCGGTGCATGGGCCCAGCCTTCACCCGTGCTCCTGTCTCGCGGGCCCGATGCTCGGCTGCGGCCCGCGCTCCTGTGGGGCACAATCCAGTTGCAGCTGAGCTTGGGCTCTTGCCCTGCGGCCCCGATGCTCGCCCGTGGCCGGCCCCGGGCCCGCGAGCCCGGGCCCCAGCGTGCCGTGCGCTCCTGCTCCGCAACCCCGACGCTGGGCTGTGGCCTGCGGTCCGGGGCGGGCAGAGTCCCAGGTGCTGCCGGGCTCGGGCTCCGCCTCGCGGTCCCCGATGCTTGCGCTGTGACCTGCGGAGCCGGAGGCTCCAGCCCCCAGCGGGCTCCTGCCTCGCGGTGATGGGGATTCGCGATTTCCCCCACAGCTGCTCTTCGTTCCCCACTCGGTTGCTGTGGGCAATGGGGGCCGGGGCCGCCGCTTGTGGAGTGTGCGGCCCGTGTCGGCCGGTCAAGGGCACCTGCGTCGGCGCTACGCGCTGGGCTTCGCCCACCCTGGACAGTCCGCCCCGTCCCTGGACCTGGCCGGATATCGGGCGGCCCCTCCCTTGCGGCGCCCGTCCGCAGGCCAGCGACCAGGTCTGTGCCACCCCCGAGCACGGGGTGGGGAGATTCAAAAGTCCCCATCGGCCCCGATGCTGCCGTCGCCTGCGGTGCAGCCGCCCTCCAGCCGGCCCCCAGTCGGGCTCCCGGTTCGCGGCCCTGATGCTCGGCTGCGGCCTGCGGCCTGCGGCCTGCGGCCTGCGGCCTGCGGCCCAGGGGCGGAAGGCCTCAGGTGCAGCCGGGCTCGGGCTCTTGCCCCGCGCCCCGATGTTCGGACGTCGCCTGCTGCCCAGGGGTACAGCCCCAGCCCCAGTCGGCCGCGGGCTCCTGCCCGCGCCTACGACGCTCACCCCTCGCCAGCGGCCCAGCGACCCCTCCCGGCCCCTCCCGGCACCGGCCCAAGGCCCGGCTCCCTCAGGCCCGCCCCGCAGCCCAGCCCTACCGCCACCCGGCCCCCTCCCTCTCCCCACCGCAACAAATACCCCCACCGCAACCGCACCCCCAACCCCCTCACGCCGCACCCCCAACCCCTGCACCCCCAACCCCCAACCCCCACACTCCCACCCCCAGGCGTGACCGTACGCAATCAGCCCTCCCTCCTCACCCTCTCTCACCCCCACCTCCCACCAGCCCCGCCCACCCCGCAGCCCACCCACTCACTACCTCCACAAGCCGCAAAAACCCCCGCCCGGCCCCCCACCTCCGCCCCTCCACTCCCCTCCACCCTCCTCCGCCACTTCCCCCAACCCGCCCTTCAACCCCGTCACCCCACCCCCTTCCTCCACCCCCACCCCCCACCTCTCCCCGCACCCACCCCTTACCTCCACCAGACAGATTCGCGCCTCCGAGGACATCCGCCTCCCACCCCGCCCCCCCGTCCAACATTCCGAACGCAACCCATCTCACCTGCAACGTCCGTACCACAAGCACAACTTGACGGTTCGTCGGACCCCTCCGCCACCCGGCCCCCGCGCAAGAAATTCCTGTCCGAATCATTGACGCTCCCTCACCCCCCTCGTACCTTTTGCCAGCAAACGCTTTCTTGAAACGATTCATGCAGCGGCCGCGATGCCGCGGGGAGGGCCCGACTGTGGGAACCAGCAGGAATGTTGAGAGGCGAACGATCCTGAAGGCGGCCGGGGCGACTGCGGCGACGCTGGGGGTGGCCGCGACGACCGGGTGCGGTGGCGGCAGCGGTGGTTCCGGGGGCGGGACCGTGACACTGCGTTACGCGTGGTGGGGCGGCGAGCCGCGCACCATCGCCATCAAGAAGAGCATCGCGCTCTTCGAGAAGAAGTACCCGAAGATCAAAATCAAGCCTGAATTCACCGACTACGCGGCGTTCTGGGAGAAGTTCCAGACCCAGGCCTCCGGTGGAAATCCACCGGACGTTTTCCAGAATGCGGTCGGTTTCCTGCGCAAGTACGACAAGCGCGGCGTTCTCATGGATCTCAAGTCCCAGGCGGACGCCGGGAACCTCAGCCTGGAGAACTTCCGCAACGGCGTCCTGGCGAACGGTCAGGTCGACGGCAAGCAGCTCGGCATTCCGGTCGGTGCCAACACCATGGCGCTCGTCATCGACCTCAACGCCTTCAAGAAGGCCGGTGTGGAGGCGAAGTTCGGCTGGACCTGGAACGACTACTTCGACGCGCTGCAGACGATCCAGGACAAGCTGAAGATCGCCGGTGACACCGGCTACTTCGGCATCATGTACCTCTACGACCTGTATCTGCGTCAGAACGGCAAGGCGTTCTTCACCGACTCCGCGCTCGGTTTCACCGAGGACGACCTGACGCAGTGGTGGGAGGACGGCTACAAGCGCGTGAAGGCCGGCCTCGTCGCCGACCCCAAGAAGATCGAGCAGGTCAGCCCCAAGTCGGGTCTCTCGGCCGGGCTCGCCGCCTGCGAGTTCACCTGGGACAACTTCTCCATCCGTTACGAGGGCGAGGGCGAGTCGGACTACGGGCTCGCGCCGATCCCCACCACCGACGGCAAGGACACCGGCCAGTACCTCGGCTCGCTGATGCTCAGCGGCTTCTCCGGGACCAAGCACCCCAAGGAGGTCGCCCAGTTCATCGACTTCATGGTCCACGACCCGGAGGTCGGCAAGATCATGGGCTACGACCGCGGCATCCTCTCCACCACCGAGCAGTACGACGCCTTCGTGCCCACCGACGACAACAACAAGGGCGTCAAGGCGTACGAGGAGGAGGTCGCCAAGGCCGGCGTGCTCGGGAAGATCACCCCGCACCCGTCCGGCGCCGATGTCGTCGAGTCGGCCTTCCTGCGCATCGGCGGCGAGGTCGCCCAGGGCAAGACCAAGCCGGCCGACGCCGCCAAGGCACTGTTCAGCGAGGCCAAGGCGGCGTTCGCGGGCTGAGGGGACGTACCACCATGACGCTCGTCAAGGAAGCGCCCGCGCGCCCGGCCGGGAAACGGTCCGCCGTTCCCGCCGCCGGGCGGCGCGGGCGGCGCCGGGAGAACCTCGCCGGTTATCTCTTCATGTCGCCGTGGATCGCGGGGTTCCTGCTGCTCACGGCGGGGCCGATGATCGCGTCGCTGTACTACGCCTTCACCAGCTACAACCTGTTCACGCCCCCCCAGTGGGTCGGGCTCGACAACTTCACGACGATGTTCCAGGACCCGCGCTGGCAGAAGTCGGTCGAGGTGACCCTGACGTACGTCGTCGTGGCCACCCCGCTGAAGCTGCTGCTGGCACTCGGTGTGGCGCTGCTGCTCGCACAGAAGCGGCGGGGGCAGGGCCTGTACCGGGCCGCGTTCTACCTGCCCTCGCTCATCGGCGCCAGCGTCTCCGTCGGGTTCGTGTGGCGGGCGCTGTTCTCGGACGACGCGATCGTGGACCGGACGCAGAAGATCTTCGGTCTGGACGTGGGAGGCTGGATCGGCAACCCGGACTACGTCCTCTACGCGCTGGTGGCCCTGAGCATCTGGCAGTTCGGTGCGCCGATGGTCATCTTCCTGGCCGGTCTCAAGCAGGTCCCGCAGGAGCTGTACGAGGCGGCCGAGATGGACGGGGCCGGCCCCTTCCGGCGGTTCTGGAACATCACGCTGCCGATGATCTCCCCGGTGCTGTTCTTCAACGTGCTGCTGGAGTCCATCCACGCGTTCCAGGTGTTCGGCTCCGCGTACGTCGTCTCCGACACCCGGTGCGGGCCCGCGGACGCCACTCTCGTCTACACCTGCTACCTCTACCAGAAGGGCTTCAAGGAGGCCCAGATGGGCTTCGCCTCCGCGATGGCCTGGACGCTGGTGGTCGCGGTGGCGCTCGTCACGGCGGTCCTGTTCTGGTCGCAGAAGAAGTGGGTGCACTACGAGGAGGCCGCCAAGTGACCACCGCCACCAGCCCTGTCGCGCGCCCCGCGAACGAGCGGCGGCGCGGCGGCTCGATCGCCTGGCACGTCGGCGCGCTCGCCGTCCTCGCGGTCGTCCTGTACCCGGTGATCTGGGTCCTCGGCGCCTCCTTCAAGCCGAGCAAGGACATCATCGCCAGCCTCGACCTGCTGCCCGCCGAACCGGTCTGGGCGAACTTCTCCGGCCTCGCCGACGGCATCTCCGGCATCTCCGTCAGCAGTTTCTTCGTGAACTCCCTGACGTACGCCGTCCTCGCCGTGGTCGGCGTCGTCCTGTCCAGCTCGCTGACCGCCTACGCCTTCGCCAAGATCCGGTTCGCCGGGCGGAACCTGCTGTTCACGCTGATGATCGGCACCCTGCTGCTGCCGTACCACGTCCTGCTCATCCCGCAGTACGTGCTGTTCCGCAAGCTGGAGCTGATCGACACCCTGGTGCCGCTCGTGGCGGGCAAGTTCCTGGCCGTGGAGGCGTTCTTCGTCTTCCTCATGGTGCAGTTCATGCGCGGGCTGCCGCGCGAGCTGGACGAGGCCGCCCGGCTCGACGGCTGCGGGCACCTGAGGATCTACTGGTCCATCGTGCTGCCCCTGTGCCGCCCCGCCCTGATCACCAGCGCCATCTTCACCTTCATCAACGCCTGGAACGACTTCATGGGGCCGTTGATCTACCTCAACACCCCGTCCAAGTACACCGTTTCGCTCGGTCTGATGATGTTCCGCGACCAGGAGGGCATCTCCGACTACGGCAGCATGATCGCGATGTCGCTGGTGGCCCTGGTACCGGTCATCGCCTTCTTCATGGCCTTCCAGCGCTACCTCATCGACGGCATGGCCACGTCCGGACTGAAGTGAGGCGACTCCCATGGCCCCAGCGCGTGTGAAGCCCCGCCGGACGGCCCTCCTCGGGGGCGAGCGCTTCGCGCTCTTCGCCGAGACGCTGCTCACCGGCGTGTGGATCGCCGTGGCCTGCCTCGGCGTCGTCACCTACCCCGCGGCCCTCGCGGCCGGCGCCCGGCACCTGCGGCGTCGTACCCGCCACGAGGACGGCGGGCTGCGGGAGTTCGCCGCCGACTTCCGCTCCGCCCTGCGTGGCGGCTGGTTCGTCGGAGTCGCCGGCTGGGCGGCGGCGGCCGCCGTCCGGGTGGACGTCCAGGCCGCGCGGGCCGGGCTCCCCGGCGGGCCGCTCGTCGCGGCCGTGGGGCTGTTCGCGCTGCTCGCTCTCGTGGTGACGGGGCTGCGTGCCGCGGCGGTGTGGGAGCCGGGCCGGTCCTGGCGCCCGCTGCTCGCCGAGGCGGCCCGGCGGACCGCGCGCGACCCGGCCGGGTCGTTCCTGCTCGTCGCCGGACTGGCCGTCGTGGTCCTGTCCGGCCGGCTGGTCGCCCCGCTGGCCGTCCCGGTGCTGGGGGCGGTCGTGGCCGCCGCCGTCGCGGTGGAGGAGCGCCGGGGCACCCGCTGAACGCCCGAGGCCGGCGCCCCTGCGGTGGCGCCGCGCCTCTCCCTGTCATGCCCCTGATCAGCCGTCCCCCGTCAGACTCGGGAAAGGAAAGACCATGTCTCCCATCCCCCGCAGGTCCCTCCTCAAGGCGGCGGCCGTCGCCGGCGCCGCCGCCCAGTTCTCCTGGGCGCTCGGCAGCGAGGACGCCGAGGCCGCGCCCCGGGCCGCGGCGGCCGACGCGGATCCGGTGACCCTGGACTGGCTGGAGGGCGGCGGTCTCGGCGCCGCCCCCGGCTCCACGCTCGGCGTGCCCTGGCCGATGGGCGCCTTCCGGGAGGACCAGACCTTCGCGCTGACGGACGCCGACGGCAAGGACGTGCCCGTGCAGTCCTGGCCGATCGCGTACTGGCCGGACGGCTCCCTCAAGTGGACCGCGCACGCCGTCAGCAAGGGCAGCGGCAAGCTCACCCTCGCGGCCGGCACCCCCGCCGCCCCCGACAAGAAGGTCACGGTCGACAGGAGCGGCGGCACGATCGACGTCTCCACCGGTGTCATCACGGTGCGGATCGGCAAGGACGGCGCCTCGCTCATCAAGTCCGTCCGACGCGGCTCCACCGAGATCGCCGGCAACGGGCGGCTCGTTCTGATCCGCCAGCCCGAGATCGAGGACGAGGACCAGGGCACGGTCAGGACCGAGCGCTTCGAGGGCGCCATCGGCGAGGTCACCGTCGAGCAGGACGGCCCGGTCCGCGCGGTCGTCCGCATCGACGGCAAGCACCGCAAGGGCAGCCGCAGCTGGCTGCCGTTCTCCGTCCGTCTGTACTTCTACGCGGGCGCCGACTCCTTCCGCATGGTCCACACGATCACCTACGACGGGAACCAGGAGCCCGGCAAGGCCTCCGGCGACTTCATCCGCGGGCTGGGGGTCCGCTTCACCGTGCCGATGCGCGACGCGTCGTACGACCGTCACATCCGCATCGGCGGCGAGGGCACCGGTCTGCTGAGGGAGGCGGTGAAGGGCGTCACCGGTCTGCGCCGCGACCCCGGTGCCGCCGTGCAGGCCGCCCAGTACGCGGGGCAGAAGCTGCCCGACCCCGCCACCTGGGACCAGCGGGTCACCACCCGTCTGCCGTACATCCCCGAGTGGGGCGACTACACCCTCTCCCAGCTCTCCGCCGACGGCTTCACCGTGCGCAAGCGCACCAAGAAGGGGCACGGCTGGATCGGCGCCGGCGGCGGCAGGCGGGCCTCCGGCTTCGGCTACGTCGGCGGGGCGAGCGGGGGACTCTCCTTCGGGCTCAGGGACTTCTGGGAGCGGCACCCCTCCCAGCTCGACATCCGAGACGCGCACACCGGGGCCGCCGAGGTCACCCTCTGGCTCTGGTCCCCCGAGGCCCAGCCCATGGACCTGCGCTTCTACCACGACGGCATGGGCCAGGACACCTTCGCCGAGCAGCTCGAAGGCCTCAACATCACCTACGAGGACTACGAGCCGGAATTCGGCACCCCCTACGGGATCGCCCGTACCTCCGAACTGCTGTTCTGGGCCAACGAGTCGACGCCGACGCCGGCGCGGCTCGCCGAACAGGTCGAGGCCGTACGGGTCCTCCCGCAGCTCGCCGCCCCGCCCCGGCAGCTCATCAAGGCGAAGGTGTTCGGCCCGGGTCTGTACGCCGAGCCCGACCGCTCCACCCCGGCCAAGGCGAGGATCGAGGACCACCTCGACTTCCTCTTCACCTACTACAAGGACCAGGTGGAGCAGCGCCGCTGGTACGGCTTCTGGGACTACGGCGACATCATGCACACCTACGACACGGTCCGTCACCAGTGGCGCTACGACATCGGCGGCTACGCCTGGGACAACTCCGAGCTGTCCCCGGACCTCTGGCTCTGGTTCGCGTATCTGCGCTCCGGCCGCGCGGACATCTTCCGCTTCGCCGAGGCGATGACGCGGCACACCGGCGAGGTGGACGTCTACCACATCGGCCGGTGGGCGGGCCTGGGCACCCGGCACGGCGTCCAGCACTACGCCGACAGCGCCAAGCAGCAGCGCATCGCCAACACCACCTACCGCCGCTACTACTACTTCCTCACGGCGGACGAACGCGTCGGCGACCTCATGCACGCCAACGTCGACTCCGACGAGACCTTCCTCGCCCTGGACCCGCTGCGCAAGATCCGCACCGAGCCGTACACCCCCGACCGGCACGCCCTGTCGATCGGCTTCGGCACCGACTGGAGCGGCCTGGTCTCGGCCTGGCTCACCGAGTGGGAGCGCAGGGGCCCCAAGTGGGAGAAGGCCAGGGCCCGCGTGCTGTCCACCATGGAGACGATCGCCGCCCAGCCCAACGGCTTCGTCCAGGGCAGCGGCCTGTACGACCTCGACACCGGGAAGTTCGCCGTGGCCACCACCCCGGTGGTCGGTGTCTCCCACCTGTCCGCCGTCTTCGGCCTCAACGAGCTGTGCGCCGAACTGATCCACCTGGTCGACATGCCGGCCTTCGACGCGGCCTACTTCGACTACTGCCGTTACTTCAACGCCACCAAGGCGGAGCAGGCGGCCCGCTACGGCTCCCACTTCGGCACCCTGCTGCTGTTCCAGGGCCACTCCCGCCTCGACGCGTACGCCGCCGTGCAGACCGGTGACGCGGCGCTCGCCCAGCGGGCGTGGACGAAGTTCTACAGCTCCGACGGCTACACGGAGTCCTCGCCGTGGCGGACGGAACCGGTGAGCGGCCCCGCCGCCCTGGTCGCGGGCAGCGAGGCCGCCTGGGTGTCCACCAACGACACCGCCCTCTACGGCCTCGCCGCCATCGAGAACCTGGCCCTCCTCGGCGACAGGATGCCGTAACCGGCGCTCAGTGCATCCGCCCCAGCACCTCCCGCACCTTCCGGACGTTCCGCAGCCGCTGCTCGTACGTCGCCCCGAGGGCGAGCAGCAGCAGTCCGGCCAGGGCGGGAGGCACCCAGCGGGGGAGCGCGTCGGCGGCCTGGACGAGATACGGGGCGAGTTCGTGCAGCGCGTCCAGGACCAGCACCGAGCCGCCCAGCACCAGGAGCGACTGGAGCCGGTGGCGGGCGCCCAGCAGGGTGACCAGCAGCGCGGCCGCGCCCAGCAGCAGAGGCCGCGTCCACTCCGGGTCGCTCCAGGCCGCGGCCAGGCTCGGCACGAGGGTGGCCGCGAGTCCGGGGCCGTACGCCGTCCAGGACGACGCCTCGGGGTCCCGGAGCCGGCGCAGGACGCCCACCAGCAGCGCGGGGGCCGTGACCGGCAGGGTGTACGCCTCCGGGACGCCGACGCGCCAGGCCGACAGGCGCACCCAGGCGGCCAGTACGAAGAGGACCACGGCCGCGTACCCGACACGGCGCCGGTCCGCACGCACGGCCGTGCCCGCGGCGATCACCGCGCACAGGGACAGCACCAGGGCGAGCAAGGGCAGGTCGGGGAGCGCCAGGCCGACGGCGACCAGGCCCGCCACGGCACCCGTGATCTCCACCGCGAGCGTGGTGGCGGGGTCGGCGGTGCGGGGCGCCAGCAGGGCCGCCGTCGCCGGGACCGCCAGGACCAGCAGGGCGATGTGCTCGGGGCGCCACCCGGCCGAGGCACCCACCGCGCAGGCCAGCGCCGTGGCGTAGCCGAGGGAGGCGGCGGCCGGCACCGGGCCGGCCCGTCCGCGCAGGGCGGCCGCCGCGAAGAGGGCGGTCAGCGAGGCAAGGACGGTCAGGGTGGCGGGCTCGGCGGCCAGGGACAGCAGGCCGAGGCTGAGCGAGGTCGCCGCGGCGAGACCGGCGGCCGTCGGCGTGCCCCGCCACAGGAGGGCCGCGACCAGCATCCCGAGCAGCGGCAGACCTGCCGCGTAGGGCAGTTCGAGCGCGGCCGGGAGGGCGATCGCCGCCGCCCACGCCGGCACGAGCGCGCAGGCACGCCACCGCGCGTCGCCGCGGACCGCGAGCAGCGCGGCGACCACGCCCAGGACCAGGGGAGCGGTGGCCGCGTGCGGCGGCCAGAACGCGTCGACCGTGACGGCCGTCCGCGCGTCCTTCGGCGCTCCCGCCCAGACACGGCCCAGCCACGCGGCCGGCCCCAGCAGCGCGACACCCGCCGCGGGCACCGCCCACAGCACGGCGCCGTCCTGCACGGCGTACGAGGCCAGCGCGAGCCCCCGGTGGACCGGCGCCGTGCCCCGGGCGACCGCGAGCAGCGCGATCCCGCAGGCCAGGCACGCGGGCACGACCCACGCGCCGGGCAGCGACACCCGCAGCACACTGCCGGCCGCGGCGACCAGGCACAGTCCGGCCGCCGTCGCCGTGCCCACGGCCGGCCCGGTCACCGGTGCGTACCGTGCGACACCCAGCGCGATCGCCGCCGCGAGCAGGAGGAGCGCCGCCGCACGGGCGGCGGCGGCCGGACCGGACGCGTCCAGCGCGAGCAGGGCGGACGCGAGCACACCGCAGCCGCCCACGGCGAGCGCGCACACCGGCGCGACCCGCCGCAGGGGGCGCGTCGACACCCGCAGCGCGACCACGGCGTCGCCCGCAGCCGTCAGCAGCAGCGCCGCCGTCACCGCGTACGTCCCGCCGTCCGCCGCCACCACCCAGAGGGGCAGCGGGAGTTGGCCGGCCAGGAGGGCGGCCGGACGGGGCAGCCGCAGCCCGCCGAGGGCCGTGCCGTACGCCGCCCAGAGCGCCACGAGCACCGTGGAGGCCAGAGCCGTGTACGTGACGCCGTCCGCCGTCGCGAACGCGGCCTCGTACAGCGCGTAGGCGTCCAGGACGGTGAGGGCGAGGCCGAGCCCCGCGACCGACTCGGCGGTCGAGCGCAGCCCGCGCCGCAGCAGCGCCACCGGCGCGCCCAGCACGGCCAGGGTGACCGCGCCCAGCACCAGGGAGCGGCCCGTGATGCCCAGATGACCCCAGCTGACCAGGGTGAACACCATCGCCGCCACGGTGAGCAGCACGCCGCCGAGCAGCAGCAGGACGTTCTGCACACCGGGTGCGGTGGCCTCCGGGCGGGGGGACGGGGACGGCGGGACGGGCAACGGCCGTACCGGCTGGAGCACGGAGACCAGCCAGGCCCGTCGGGCCAGCAACTGGGCGCGCCGGGCGTCCAGTCGGTACAGCTCGGCGTCGAGGATCCGTAGTTCCTCGGCCGGGGGCGGAAGGGACGTCATGCCAGGAGTGTGGGGCGCGTCACTTCCGCACGGCATGCGTGCGGGTACTCAGAACGTACTCAAATGCCGTCCCGCGGGCCCCGTACCGGCACACTCACCCCATGGACCGGACCCGCTACCGCTTCCTCAGCCTGTGGGCCCTGCCCGCGCCGCCCGCCGCCGTGTACGCCGCGCTGGAACGGATCGAGGACTATCCGCACTGGTGGCGCCAGGTCCGCGAGGTGAACCGGCTCGACGGCGCCACCGGGATCATCCGCATCCGCTCGTTCCTGCCGTACGACATCACCTTCACCGCGCGCGAGACGCGCCGCGACCCGGTGGCGGGCCTTCTGGAGATCGCGGTCTCCGGCGACATCGAGGGCTGGGCCCGCTGGACGCTCACCGCGGGCGGCCCCGGCACCCTCGCCCGCTACGAGCAGGTGGTAGAGGTGCACAAGCCGCTGCTGAGACGGTTCGCCCTGCCCGGCCGCCCGCTGTTTCGGGCCAATCACCGGCTGATGATGCGGGCCGGGCGGCGCGCACTGGCCGCCCGTCTGGAAGCGGTTTGAAGGAAGCGTCCGGGGACCTGTATTGTTCAGTGCGTTCCCGGGCGATTAGCTCAGTGGGAGAGCGCTTCGTTCACACCGAAGAGGTCACTGGTTCGAACCCAGTATCGCCCACCGGGAAAGAGCCGGTCCGCCTGTCGCGGACCGGCTCTTCGCGTATCCGCCCGCCCAGGGGGTGCAACACCCCCTGACTAGGCCGCTGCCGGCAGCTCCGGGCGGACCGGCCAGGACGTGTCCACCGTCTCCGGGTTCCCGCTGCGCGCGAACCACGCCTGCAGACCGCGCGCCTGCGCCGCGAACCACGTCGTCTGCAGCGCGTGCAGCTCCGCGGGGGAGAGCCGCTCCAGCCGCGCCGCGAAGCGCCGGCCCACGGCCCGCACGACCTCCAGCGCGGCCAGCGCGTCCGCCGCCGCGTCATGCGCGTCGGCCAGCGACACGCCGTAGTGCCCGCACAGGTCGGTCAGCGTGCGCCGGCCCTTGCGGTAGCGGTCCAGGTGCTTGTCCAGCACCCGGGGGTCCAGCACCCGCAGCGGCGCCGGTTCCAGCCAGTGCCCGAGCGACGAGGCCCGGTGCCGGCGCAGCTCGCGGTCCAGCAGGGTCAGATCGAACGGCGCGTTCATCACGACCAACGGCCGTCCCGCCGCCGCCTGTTCGGCGAGCAGCTCGGCTATCTCGAACATCACCGGCGCCGGCCAGCGGCCGTTGCGCTGGAGATGGTCGTCCGTCAGCCCGTGCACCGCCGTCGCCTCGGCGGGCACCGGCACGCCCGGGTTCACCAGCCAGCGGGTCACCCGCGGCCGTGCCCCCGGCGCGTCCTGGACGACGAGGGCGGCCGACACTATCCGGTCGGCCTCCACGTCGACGCCCGTCGTCTCCGTGTCGAATGCGGCCAGCGGGCCCTCGTACCAGTACGACATACCAACACAACCCCTCGTTCACCCACGGCAGCTGACGCACCGTCTTCTGCCCGTTTGGTGATACCCGGGCTGTTTGCGCCGTACGCCGGAAGGACACAACAGGAGTACGGGTCTTTGCAGTTCAGCGGCCCGCGGCGGGATTCTCACCGGGGTCCACCCGGCATGTCGTTCGGCCCGTTTCCGGGCATCTCTCTTGTCGTGGAAGGCAGTTGGTCATGGCGATAGCGCAGCCCGAGCGGGGCGGGCTGCTGCCCGAACAGACGGGCCCCCATCGCGGCACACTCGCCACCACCGCCTGCATGGAGACACTGCAGGTCGGGTACTTGCACGCGGTCGCGGCGGCCGCCGGCTGCTCGCTGTCCCAGCCGTTCCCGGACAACGGCATCGACTGGCACGTCAGTCACAGCGCACCCGGGCACACCGTGGACGACGAGGTCACCATCAAGGTGCAGCTCAAGGCCACTTACCAGATACCGCCCGGTCCGCCGGGCCGGTTCTTCTCCTTCACCCTCGACAACGACCACCTGCGCAAGCTCGCCCGCACCCCGGTGTCGGTGCACAAGATCCTGGTCGTGATGATCGTGCCCCGCTCGCAGGACCAGTGGCTGCGCGCCGGGCACGACCGCCTCGACCTGCGGCACTGCTGCTACTGGGTCAACCTGGCCGGCCACCCGATCACCGGGCGGACCCGGACCACCGTGCGGATACCGACCTCACGCATCTTCGACGACCGGGCCCTGTGCGAGATCATGACGCGGGTCGGGACGGGAGGCAGACCATGACCCACCGGCCCCTCGACGAGCCTCTGAGGGCGGTACGCCCGCACCCGGAGGTCTGCTGGGACCGGGCCCCCGAGCCCGGCGAGGTCGACCCGGCCGTCCTCGGCGCCCTGCTGCGCAGGCACGGCTGGCAGCGGCGCGGCGGCGCCGCCGGACGCTACGGCCGCTGGACCCCACCCGGGCCCGGCGCGAGCGGCACGAGTCTCCTCGTGCCCGAGAGCCGGGCCTTCCCCGACAGCGACGACCTGCTGGGCGAGGCCCTCCAGGCGCTCGCCCGCAGCGGCACGCCCTCCGCGCGCGAGGTGCTCGTCGCCCTCGCCGTGCCCAGCGACGAGATCCGCTGGTGGCGCGACACCCCGCACGGACCCGCCGGGGCCGCGCCCTGGACGGTCGAGGAACAACTGCGCGGCGCCGCCCGCCAGATGCTCCTCGCCGGCGCGCTCGCCACCCGCGCGCGGGCCGGCTACTACGGCGCCCGGCACCGCAGGGCCGCCTCCGCGCTGCTCGACCAGGTCCTGGTCGGCTCCGGGACGGGCGGCCGGCGGCTGACCGCCTTCGTGCCGGCCGCCTCGATCCGTCCGCTCGCCGTCCGCCTCCACCAGGCCCTCTACGCCGTCCGCGAGGCCATCGACTACCAGCGGGCCACCGGCGGCATGGACGCCTTCGACGGCGCCGTGGAGGCCGGTGCGAGCCGTGAGCTCACCGACGCGCTGATCGCCCTCGTCCGCGGCACCGAGGGCGCCCGGGTCGGGGTGGAGTGGTCACCGGCCGCCGGAGTGCCCGAGGACTGCGCCGCCACCGACGAGCCCGTCGAGTTCTCGCCCGGCGACCTGCCCGTGCTGCGCGAGGCCGGCGCCCGCTATCTGCGCGAGGAACCCGCCGTGTCCGTGCGGATCACCGGCACCGTGGTCCGGCTGCGCAGGTCGGGGCCGCGCGGCGAGGGCAGCGTACGGCTGCGGGTGCTCGCCGGCGCCGAGATCCCCCACGTCCGGATCACCCTCGACGAGGAGGACTACCGCACCGCCGGACAGGCCCACCTCGTCGGCCTGCCGGTGCGGGTGCAGGGGCGGCTGGAGAGCCGGGGCGGCTTCCGCCGGCTCACCGGTGCCTGCGGCGTCGTACCCGTCCAGGTCGACGACGCCGAACGGGACCGGCTGATGAAGTCCCTCCAGGAGCATCTCGACTTCTTCGAGGAGGCGTGCGGCGGGGAGTACGACGGGGACTGAGGCCGGTGCGGGCCGCGGGGCCCGGTATCTGTTTCGCGGTCGGCGGCTGCGGGTCGGTACGATCCCACTCATGCGCGCGCTCCCGGTATGGCGCCGCACCCCACCTGCAGTCAGGAGAGACCGGTGTCAGACGTCCGTGTGATCATCCAACGCGATTCCGAGCGGGAAGAGCGCACGGTGACGACGGGCACCACTGCCGCCGACCTCTTCGCCGGCGAGCGTTCCGTCATCGCCGCGCGCGTGGGCGGCGAGCTCAGGGACCTGTCGTACACGCTCTCCGACGGCGAGGAGGTCGAGGGCGTCGAGATCTCCTCCGAGGACGGCCTGAACATCCTGCGCCACTCCACCGCGCACGTCATGGCCCAGGCCGTGCAGGAGATCTTCCCCGAGGCCAAGCTCGGCATCGGCCCGCCGGTCAAGGACGGCTTCTACTACGACTTCGACGTCGAGAAGCCGTTCACGCCCGAGGACCTCAAGGCCGTCGAGAAGAAGATGCAGGAGATCCAGCGGCGCGGCCAGCGCTTCGCCCGCCGGGTCGTCACCGACGAGGCCGCCCGCGAGGAGCTCGCGGACGAGCCGTACAAGCTGGAGCTGATCGGCCTCAAGGGCTCCGCCTCCTCCGACGACGGCGCGGACGTCGAGGTCGGCGCCGGTGAGCTGACGATCTACGACAACCTCGACGCCAAGACCGGCGAGCTGTGCTGGAAGGACCTCTGCCGCGGTCCCCACCTGCCCTCCACCCGCCTCATCCCGGCGTTCAAGCTGATGCGCAACGCGGCCGCCTACTGGCGCGGCAGCGAGAAGAACCCCATGCTCCAGCGCATCTACGGCACCGCCTGGCCGTCCAAGGACGAGCTGAAGGCGTACCTCGACTTCCTCGCCGAGGCCGAGAAGCGCGACCACCGCAAGCTGGGCGCCGAACTCGACCTGTTCTCCATCCCCGAGCAGATCGGCTCCGGCCTCGCCGTCTTCCACCCCAAGGGCGGCATCGTCCGCCGGGTGATGGAGGACTACTCGCGCCGCCGCCACGAGGAGGAGGGCTACGAGTTCGTCTACACCCCGCACGCGACGAAGGGGAAGCTCTTCGAGACGTCCGGGCACCTGGACTGGTACGCCGACGGCATGTACCCGCCCATGCAGCTCGACGAGGGCGTGGACTACTACCTCAAGCCCATGAACTGCCCGATGCACAACCTGATCTTCGACGCGCGGGGCCGCTCCTACCGCGAGCTGCCGTTGCGCCTGTTCGAGTTCGGGACCGTGTACCGGTACGAGAAGTCGGGCGTGGTGCACGGCCTCACGCGCGCGCGGGGCTTCACCCAGGACGACGCGCACATCTACTGCACGCGTGAGCAGATGTCGGAGGAGCTCGACAAGACGCTCACCTTCGTCCTCGGCCTGCTGCGCGACTACGGCCTGACCGACTTCTACCTGGAGCTGTCCACCAAGGACCCGGAGAAGTTCGTCGGCTCCGACGAGGTCTGGGAGGAGGCCACCGAGACCCTCCGCCAGGTCGCCGAGAAGCAGGGCCTGCCTCTGGTGCCCGACCCGGGCGGCGCCGCGTTCTACGGCCCGAAGATCTCCGTGCAGACCAAGGACGCCATCGGCCGCACCTGGCAGATGTCGACCATCCAGCTCGACTTCAACCTGCCCGAGCGCTTCGACCTGGAGTACACCGGCCCCGACGGCGCCAAGCAGCGCCCGGTGATGATCCACCGCGCCCTGTTCGGCTCCATCGAGCGCTTCTTCGCCGTGCTCCTGGAGCACTACGCGGGCGCCTTCCCGGCCTGGCTGGCGCCGGTCCAGGCGCTCGGCATCCCGATCGGCGACGGGCACGTGGAGTACCTGGAGAAGTTCGCCGCGGCCGCCCGCAAGCAGGGGCTGCGCGTCGAGGTCGACTCCTCCTCCGACCGGATGCAGAAGAAGATCCGCAACGCCCAGAAGCAGAAGGTGCCCTTCATGGTCATCGCGGGCGACGAGGACATGTCGAACGGCTCGGTGTCCTTCCGCTACCGCGACGGCTCGCAGGAGAACGGCATCCCGTTCGACGAGGCCATCGCGAAGATCGCGAAGGTCGTCGAGGAGCGCGCGCAGGTCTGATCCGGCCGGACGCGGGCCCCCGGGGAGTTCAGCTCCCCGGGGGCCTCTCGTCGTCCGGGCGCTCCCCCTCCAGCGCGAACACCTGGACCAGCCACGACGCGAACGAGCCCGTCACCGCGCCCAGCAGCGCGAGCCCGCACGCCATGAGGCCCACCGCGATCGCCCGGCCGCCGGGCGTGACCGGGACGACATCGCCGTAGCCGACCGTGGTCAGCGTCGCGCAGGCCCACCACAGCGCGTCTCCGAAGCTGTGCATCTCGGTGCCCGGCGCCCCCCGCTCCCGGTCGTAGACGGCGAGCGAGCACGCGAAGCCGAGCAGCACCGTCGTCAGCCCGGCATACGTGATCACGCGCGCGTACAGCGACAGGCGGGGCTCCCCGTGCCGGTGCTGGACGACCTCGTACACCTTGACCACCCGCAGCGGGCGCAGCAGGGGCAGCACGACGACCACCGTGTCCAGCTTGTGCGTGGGGACGAACCGCAGCCCCTGTCCGCTGAGCCGCCAGCGCACCCCGTAGTCGGCGGCGAACAGGGCCCAGGTGAAGGAGAGCACCGCCTTGCACAGGTCCCGCCAGACGCCCGGCAGCCCCTGGGCGAGGACCAGGACCGCGTACATGGCGAGGAACAGCAGCGACGCGAAGGCGAGGGGGATCTCGGTGCGCTGCTCCCAGCGGGCCTGACGGCTGACTTCGTCCATCGGCCCAGCTTCGCCTGCCGGGCTTTTCCCGCAACCCCGGCGACACGCCGCGAACGGGCGAAGCCATATGCTGCCTTGCATGACGAGTGAGCCGGAGCAGCAGATCGGAGTGGGGACGCAGGACGCGTTCCAGCGCCTGTGGACGCCCCACCGGATGGCCTACATCCAGGGTGAGAACAAGCCGACCGGCCCGGGGGCCGGCGACGGCTGCCCGTTCTGCTCGATCCCGGCGAAATCCGACGAGGACGGGCTGATCGTCAAACGCGGCGAGCACGTCTACGCGGTGCTCAACCTCTACCCGTACAACGGCGGCCACCTGATGACCGTCCCCTACCGGCACGTCGCCGACTACACCGAGCTGACCGGACCGGAGACCGTCGAGCTGGCCGAGCTGACCAAGCAGGCGATGACGGCCCTGCGGAACGCGTCCGGCGCACACGGCTTCAACATCGGCATGAACCAGGGGACCGTGGCGGGTGCGGGCATCGCCGCCCATCTCCACCAGCACCTCGTGCCCCGCTGGGGCGGGGACACGAACTTCATGCCCGTGGTCGGCCACACGCGCGTCCTGCCGCAGCTGCTGGCGGACACCCGGAAGATGCTGGCCGACGCCTGGCCCCTGTGACGGTGAGCGCCGTACGGGGGCCGCGGCCCCCGTACGGCGCTCACGCGTCGTACGTGTCGGCCTTGCGCGGGGACACTTCCTGCACGCCGCCGCTCAGCACCGACGAGCGCGAGCTGAACTTCTCCAGGTCCACGTCGTGCTCCTTGAGGACCCGGAACGCGGCCCGGTGCACCGCGCGCAGCACCGGCGTGGCCGTGCGCAGCGCGTCGTCGGCCATGAAGCGGTGCCGCCAGGGCTGGTCGGCCCAGGCGTGCCGCAGGCCGAACGGCTCGGGCAGGCCGATCGAGCCGCCGAGCCACTTCAGCAGCGGCGGGTACCAGCTGATCGTGGCCCGCGCGGCCAGCCGGACCACCTCGTCGGTGGTGACGAGGGGCAGCTTGACCGTCCGCGTCTCCCAGAAGCGGACGGTCTTGGCGACCTCCTTGGTGGGGGCCTCCGGCTTGCTGCCGAACAGACCGTTGACCGGGCCCAGCGCATGGCCGGTCACCTCGATGCGCAGGGTCTCCTTGAGCACGGTCACGGTGACCATCATGGTGAGCACCAGGTCGCCGTTGTACAGATGGGGCCACTGGACGCCCAGGTAGTGCCGGTCGCCGCCGTCGAACTGATTGGCGTTGCAGATGTCCTCCACGGCCCTCGGCTTGACCTGGTAGGCCTCGACGTCGGTCCCCTCGGGCCGGGTGACCTCCTTGGCGCCCTCGCCGACATGCGTGACGATCCAGTGCCGCACCTGCGGCTCGGGGAAGCCACCGGTCTTCAGCCGCTGGCGGTGCAGCACGGTCAGTTCCTCGTGGATGGCCCGGACGACCGTCCAGCTGCGGAACTCGTGGACGCCCTTCACGGGGTCGACCGGTGTCAGCTCCTCCGCCAGGGACCACGCGCCCCAGCGGGTGCCCATGCCGAGTATGCCCTTGGGGCCGGCGTAGAAGACCGAGTTGGACTGCTGCTCGGCGCTGAGCCGGGCCAGGGACTGGCGCAGCTGCTCGGCCGCGGCCTGGTCGGGGCTGGTCGGCACCGCCTCGGGGACCTTCGCGCCGATGCTGCCGCCGGACAGCAGCCCGCCCCAGCGCTCGCGCAGGTCCACCGCCGTGCGCTCGCAGACCCTCTTGGCCAGGAACCAGCCGGCCACCGGGGCCACGACGCAGCCGCGGGTGTACCACCCCCAGAAGCCGGTGAACGGCATCCGGACCAGGAAGATCACGGCGAGGGCGGCGACCGCGACGAGCAGACCGGTGCCGAGTCCGGAGATCCGCTTGTTGTCCGTCTTCGCCATCCCGGCCCGCAGCTGGAAGACGAGCAGCCACACCAGCAGTCCGGGCAGGAAGAGCACCCCGCACAGCAGCATGATGCCGGTCAGCGTGATGTCGCGCTGGCGGCGGATGCGGGAGGCCGCGAGGCAGTGCTCGACGACGACCTGGGGCTCGCTGCCGAAGGACTGGATCAGCGGCTTGCGGCCGACGCCCAGCATGCGGTCGATCACCGCCTGGGAGTACGCCTCACCGAAGTTCGGCCGGAAGATCTTCGCCCACTTGCGGCCCTCGTTGACCGTCGACTGGTGCCATTCGTTGTCGGCCTTCTTGATCTCCTCCATCGGGGTGTCCCGGTACGCCGCCGAGGCGAGCGCGAGCGTCGGGCCCTGCCCCGCTCCGCCCGTCCGGGGCACCTGTGGCCCGAAGAAGTCCTCCACGGTCATTCCCGCCCCCACTCGCCGCGATCCCGCTCCTGCGGCCTTCCCGACTTCCGTACTCCGCACACCTGTTGATCAGGTCATCAGCGTATCCCCAGCCACCGACATCCGTCGGCGGACGACCGAAGCCGCCCGCCGAACCGGAGGAACACCTTCCCCTCTGTTCACTTGAGACTGACGCAGCCTCAACCGCTAACCGGCCGCCGCCTGTTGCCGGACCTTCTCGGCCACCTGCGCGGGCATCGGCTCGTGACGGGCGTACGCGCGGTGGAAGCGCGCCGTGCCGTGCGACAGCGAGCGCAGATCCACCGCGTACCGGCCGATCTCGATCTCGGGCACCTCGGCCCGCACGAGGGTGCGCCCGCCGGCCGTCTGCTCGGTGCCCAGGACCCGCCCGCGGCGCCCCGACAGATCGCTCATCACCGCGCCCACGTAGTCGTCCCCGACCAGCACGCTCACCTCGGCGACCGGCTCCAGCAGATGGATCCGCGCGTCGGCGGCCGCCTCGCGCAGCGCCAGCGCGCCCGCCGTCTGGAACGCGGCGTCGGAGGAGTCCACCGAATGCGCCTTCCCGTCGAGCAGCGTGATCCGCACGTCGACCAGCGGATGCCCGCCCACGACCCCCTTGGCCGCCTGCGCCCGCACGCCCTTCTCCACCGACGGGATGAACTGCCGCGGTACCGCGCCCCCGACGACCTTGTCCACGAACTCGATGCCCGCCCCGCCCGGCAGCGGCTCCACCTCGATCTCGCAGATCGCGTACTGCCCGTGCCCGCCGGACTGCTTCACGTGCCGCCCGCGCCCGGCCGACCGGTCGGCGAACGTCTCCCGCAGGGAGACCCGGTGCGGTACGACGTCCACCTGGACGCCGTAGCGGGCGCGCAGCCGCTCCAGGGCCACGTCCGCGTGCGCCTCGCCCAGGCACCACAGCACCACCTGGTGCGTGTCCTGGTTCTGCTCCAGGCGCATCGTCGGGTCCTCGGCGACCAGCCGGGCCAGGCCCTGCGAGAGCTTGTCCTCGTCGGGCTTGCTGTGCGCCTGGATGGCGAGCGGCAGCAGCGGGTCGGGCATCTGCCAGGGCTCCATCAGGAGCGGGTCGTCCTTCGCGGAGAGGGTGTCACCGGTCTCCGCGCGGCTGAGTTTCGCCACGCACGCGAGGTCGCCCGCGATGGCGTGCGTCAGCGCCCGCTGCTGCTTGCCGAACGGCGCGGACAGGGCACCGACGCGCTCGTCGACGTCGTGGTCCTCGTGCCCGCGGTCGGCCATGCCGTGCCCCGAGACGTGCACCGTCTCGTCGGGGCGCAGGGTGCCGGAGAAGACCCGCACCAGCGAGACCCGGCCGACGTAGGGGTCGGACGAGGTCTTCACCACCTCCGCGACCAGCGGCCCGGCGGGGTCGCACGGCGTCAGCTCGCGCGGCCTGCCGTCGACCGTGGTCACCTGGGGCGCCTCGCGCTCCAGGGGCGTGGGGAAGCCCCTGGTGATCAGCTCCAGCAGCTCGACCGTGCCGATCCCCTGCCGGGCGCCTTCGGCGGCGGGAGCGGCCGCCAGGACCGGGAAGAACGTGCCGCGCGCCACGGCCCGCTCCAGGTCCTCGATCAGCGTCTTGACGTCGACCTGCTCACCGCCGAGATAGCGGTCCATGAGGGTCTCGTCCTCGCTCTCGGCGATGATCCCCTCGATCAGCCGGTTGCGGGCCTCCTCCAGCTCCGCCAGCAGGTCCTCGCCCGGTTCGGACTCCTTGCGCTCGCCCGAGGAGTAGTCGAACAGCTTGCGCGAGAGCAGCCCGGTCAGCCCGGTCACGGGCGCGTGCCCGTCGGGCGCCTGCGGGCCGTGCAGCGGCAGGTACAGCGGGAGCACGGCGTCCGGGTCGTCGCCGCCGAACGCCTGGGCCAGCAGCGGGGTCAGCTCCTTGAAGTCCGCGCGGGCGGCCTCCAGGTGCGTGACGACGATGGCGCGCGGCATGCCGACCGCCGCGCACTCCTCCCACACCATGCGGGTCGAGCCGTCCACGCCGTCCGAGGCCGAGACGACGAAGAGGGCCGCGTCCGCGGCGCGCAGACCGGCCCTGAGTTCCCCGACGAAGTCGGCGTATCCGGGGGTGTCCAACAGGTTGATCTTGATGCCGTCCCACTCGACGGGCACCAGGGAGAGCTGTACCGAACGCTGCTGCCGGTGCTCGATCTCGTCGTAGTCCGAGAGGGTGCCGCCGTCCTCCACGCGGCCCGCCCGGTTCACCGCTCCCGCCGTCAGCGCGAGAGCCTCCACCAATGTCGTCTTGCCCGATCCGGAGTGGCCGACCAGCACCACATTCCGTACGGACGCGGGATGGTCGGCCGCCGTAGCCCTGCCGGCGGCTCCGGGGTGGGTGTGTGCCTTGTCGCCCATTTCTTGCCTCCCGTGCACGGTGAGGTCCTTGGGGGCGCGGGCACGACGGCCCCGCGTGCGATGGCGGCTCCGGCGACGCCCGCGGTCCTTCGAGCTTTCCACTCCCGTCACCCCGCGTCCATACGGCGGACCGCAACCCGGCGGGACGGCCGCGACCGGGCCGTGACCCGGATGCCGTCGTGCTGTGACACTGGGTGCGGGTGCCCGTCCGTCGCACACACACGCGCGTGACTACGATGGGCCAGCCGGTGGCCAGCAGGGGCCGCGCGGCCAACCGAACCTCGGGAAGGCCATGCTGAACAAGTACGCGCGTGCGTTCTTCACGCGTGTCCTCACGCCGTTCGCCGCGTTTCTGATCAGGCGGGGCGTCAGCCCCGACACGGTCACGCTGATCGGCACCGCCGGTGTGGTCGCGGGAGCGCTGGTCTTCTACCCCAGGGGAGAGTTCTTCTGGGGCACGGTCGTGATCACGCTCTTCGTGTTCTCCGACCTCGTCGACGGCAACATGGCCCGCCAGCTCGGCCGGTCCAGCCGCTGGGGCGCCTTCCTGGACTCCACCCTCGACCGCGTGGCCGACGGCGCGATCTTCGGCGGCTTCGCCCTCTGGTACGCGGGCCATGGCGACGACAACGTCCTGTGCGCCGTCTCGATCTTCTGTCTGGCCAGCGGCCAGGTGGTGTCGTACACCAAGGCCCGTGGCGAATCGATCGGCCTGCCGGTCGCCGTCAACGGGCTCGTCGAGCGGGCCGAGCGCCTGGTGGTCTCGCTGGTCGCGGCCGGGCTCGCGGGCCTGCACGCGTTCGGTGTGCCGGGCATCCAGTACCTGCTGCCCGTCGCCCTGTGGATCGTGGCCGTCGGCAGCCTGGTCACGCTGATCCAGCGGGTCGTCACGGTCCGGCGGGAGTCGGCCGAGGCGGAGGCCGCGGCGGCCACGGAGACCACCCAGGTCACGGTCACGGACACCGCGGAGACCACGCAGGGCGCCGACCCCACACAGACCCGGGGGAGCGAGGCCGCGAAGTGAGCCCCCAGGAGCGGCTGACCGACGCGCTGTACGGTCTCGGCTGGAGCAGCGTGAAGAAGCTCCCCGAGCCGGCCGCGGTACGCCTCGGGCAGACCGTCGCCGACCTGGCCTGGCGCAGGCGCGGCAAGGGCGTACGGCGACTGGAGAGCAACTACGCGCGCGTGGTGCCGGACGCGAGCCCCGAGCGGCTCGCCGAGCTCTCGCGCGCGGGCATGCGCTCGTACCTGCGCTACTGGATGGAGTCGTTCCGGCTGCCCGCGTGGAGCGAGGCGCGGATCAGGGCCGGCTTCGCCCCCAAGGACGTCCACCACCTCACCGACGGCATCGCCTCCGACCGGGGCGTCATCCTCGCCCTGCCCCACATGGCGAACTGGGACCTCGCCGGCGCCTGGGTCACCACCGAGCTCCGGACCCCGTTCACCACGGTCGCCGAACGTCTCAAGCCGGAGTCCCTGTACGACCGTTTCGTCGCCTATCGGGAGGGCCTCGGCATGGAGGTCCTGCCGCACAGCGGCGGCAGCGCCTTCGGCACCCTGGCCCGGCGGCTGCGCGACGGCGGGCTGGTCTGTCTGGTCGCCGAGCGCGACCTGTCCGCCTCGGGCGTCGCGGTGGACTTCTTCGGCGACACCGCGACGATGCCCGCGGGCCCGGCCCTGCTCGCCCAGCAGACCGACGCCCTGCTGCTCCCCGTCACGCTCTGGTACGACGACTCGCCCGTCATGCAGGGCCGCGTCCATCCCCCGATCGAGGTACCCCGGTCAGGTACCCGGGCCGAGAAGACGTCTGTCATGACACAGGCCCTGGCAGACGCCTTCGCCTCGGGCATCGCCGACCATCCGGAGGACTGGCACATGCTTCAGCGGTTGTGGCGCGCGGATCTCGACCCCGCGCGTCCCGGTCCCGGGGGGACCGCGTGAGGATCGGCATCGTCTGCCCGTACTCCTGGGACGTGCCGGGCGGCGTCCAGTTCCACATCCGCGACCTCGCCGAGTACTTCATCCGGCTCGGCCACGAGGTGTCCGTCCTCGCCCCGGCGGACGACGACACCCCGCTGCCGCCGTACGTCGTCTCGGCCGGCCGCGCGGTCCCGGTGCCGTACAACGGCTCGGTGGCCCGGCTCAACTTCGGCTTCCTCAGCGCCGCGCGCGTACGCCGCTGGCTGCACGACGGCTCCTTCGACGTCATCCACATCCACGAGCCGACGTCCCCCTCCCTCGGCCTGCTGACCTGCTGGGCGGCCCAGGGCCCCATCGTGGCGACCTTCCACACCTCCAACCCGCGCTCACGCGCGATGATCGCCGCGTACGCCATCCTCCAGGCCGCCCTGGAGAAGATCAGCGCGCGGATCGCGGTCAGCGAGTACGCCCGCCGCACGCTGGTGGAGCATCTCGGCGGGGACGCGGTCGTCATCCCCAACGGCGTCGACGTCGACTTCTTCGCCCAGGCCGAACCCAAGGCCGAGTGGCAGGGCGGGACGATCGGCTTCGTCGGCCGGATCGACGAGCCCCGCAAGGGCCTGCCGGTGCTGATGAAGGCGCTGCCGAGGATCTTCGCCGAGCGGCCCGGTACCCGGCTGCTGGTCGCCGGCCGCGGCGACGCGCAGGAGGCGGTGGCCGACCTCCCGAAGGAACTGCGCGCGCGCGTGGAGTTCCTCGGCATGGTCAGCGACGAGGACAAGGCCCGCTTCCTGCGCAGCGTCGACCTGTACGTCGCCCCCAACACCGGCGGCGAGAGCTTCGGCATCATCCTCGTCGAGGCCATGTCGGCCGGTGCCCCCGTCCTCGCCTCCGACCTGGACGCCTTCGCCCAGGTCCTCGACCAGGGCGCGGCGGGCGAGCTGTTCGCCAACGAGGACGCGGACGCGCTGGCCGAGGCGGCCGTACGGCTCCTGGGCGACCCGCAGCGCCGCGCCGAGCTGAGGGAGCGGGGCAGCGCCCACGTCCGCCGCTTCGACTGGTCGACCGTCGGCGCGGACATCCTGTCGGTGTACGAGACGGTCACCGCGGGCGCGGCGGCGGTGGCCGCCACCGACGACGACCGAAGCGGCCCGGGCCTCAGGGCCCGCCTGGGCCTGGCCCGCGACTGATCGCCCGGGGTGTCGGCGCGCGACCGTGCGGACGGTGCCCGAGGGGGTGCCGATAGCCTTGCCGACCGTGACCGCAACCCTCATCTGGGCCCTCGTCGTCCTCGTCGCGATCGGCCTGTACCTGAGCTGGACGGCGGGCCGCCTGGACCGCCTGCACTCCCGCATCGACGCCGCGCGCGCGGCGCTCGACGCACAGCTGCTCCGCCGGGCGTCCGTCGCCCAGGAGCTGGCCACCTCGGGGGTCCTCGACCCGGCCGCCTCGATCGTGCTGTACGAGGCGGCGCACGGCGCACGGCAGGCGGAGGAGGAGCAACGGGAGGTCGCCGAGAGCGAGCTGAGCCAGGCCCTGAGGGCCGTCTTCGCGGACGCCCAGCAGGTGGAGGCGGTGCGCGAGGCGCCCGGCGGAGAGGCGGCGACCCATGAGCTGACCGAGGCCGTGCGCCGGGTCCCCATGGCCCGCCGCTTCCACAACGACGCCGTCGGGGCCGCCCGCCGCCTGCGCGAGCACCGCAAGGTCCGCTGGTTCCGGCTGGCCGGCCACGCCCCGTTCCCGATGGCCTTCGAGATGGACGACGAGGCGCCCGCCGCCCTCGCCGACCGGGCGGCCTGACGCGGTCCTCGACGCGTCCGGGCCGAAAACGATCCACCGCCTTCCCATTGGCCCTTGCTGCGGACTGTTCCCCTCCCGTTTCCTCGGTGATTGCACAATCCCCTCTTCCCTTTCCAGTGAGGTCACCCGTGTCCACCACCGAGAACCAGGCTCCCGAGACCGGCACCGCGCGCGTGAAGCGCGGCATGGCCGAGCAGCTCAAGGGCGGCGTGATCATGGACGTCGTCACGCCGGAGCAGGCGAAGATCGCCGAGGACGCGGGCGCCGTCGCCGTCATGGCCCTGGAGCGGGTCCCGGCCGACATCCGCAAGGACGGCGGCGTGGCCCGGATGTCAGACCCCGACATGATCGAGGGCATCATCGAGGCCGTCTCGATCCCGGTCATGGCCAAGTCCCGCATCGGCCACTTCGTCGAGGCCCAGGTCCTTCAGTCTCTCGGCGTCGACTACATCGACGAGTCCGAGGTCCTCACCCCGGCCGACGAGGTCAACCACTCCGACAAGTGGGCCTTCACCACCCCGTTCGTCTGCGGCGCCACCAACCTGGGCGAGGCCCTGCGCCGGATCGCCGAGGGCGCCGCGATGATCCGCTCCAAGGGCGAGGCCGGCACCGGCAACGTCGTCGAGGCGGTCCGCCACCTGCGCCAGATCAAGAACGAGATCGCCCGGCTGCGCGGCTACGACAACAACGAGCTGTACGCCGCCGCCAAGGAGCTGCGCGCCCCGTACGAGCTGGTCAAGGAGGTCGCCGAGCTCGGCAAGCTCCCGGTCGTGCTGTTCTCCGCCGGTGGCGTGGCCACCCCCGCCGACGCCGCGCTGATGCGCCAGCTCGGCGCCGAGGGCGTCTTCGTCGGCTCCGGCATCTTCAAGTCCGGTGACCCGGCCAAGCGCGCCGCCGCCATCGTGAAGGCCACCACCTTCTACGACGACCCGAAGATCATCGCGGACGCGTCCCGCAACCTGGGCGAGGCCATGGTCGGCATCAACTGCGACACCCTCCCCGAGGCCGAGCGCTACGCCAACCGCGGCTGGTAGTCCCCGATGAGCACTCCTGTCATAGGCGTCCTGGCCCTCCAGGGCGACGTACGGGAGCACCTGATCGCCCTGGCCGCGGCCGATGCCGTGGCCAGGCCGGTCCGGCGCCCCGAGGAACTCGCCGAGGTGGACGGCCTGGTCGTCCCCGGCGGCGAGTCCACCACGATCTCCAAGCTGGCCGTCCTGTTCGGACTGATGGAGCCCCTCCGCGCGCGCGTGCGGGCCGGGATGCCCGTCTACGGCACCTGCGCCGGCCTGATCATGCTCGCCGACAAGATCCTCGACCCGCGCTCGGGCCAGGAGACGATCGGCGGCATCGACATGATCGTGCGCCGCAACGCCTTCGGCCGCCAGAACGAGTCCTTCGAGGCTGCGGTGGACGTGAGGGGCGTCCCCGGCGACCCCGTGGAGGGCGTCTTCATCCGCGCCCCCTGGGTGGAGTCCGTCGGTGCCGCCGCCGAAGTGCTCGCCGAGCACGACGGGCACATCGTCGCGGTCCGCCAGGGCAACGCGCTCGCCACGTCCTTCCACCCGGAACTGACGGGCGACCACCGCGTGCACTCCCTGTTCGTCGACATGGTGCGCGCGAACCGTGCGGCGGAGTCCTTGTAGGATCTCGGGGGGTCCCCCCGGGCGCTTGAGGCCTGGGGGAGTTCGTTATGGGATGGTTACGCGAAGGAGACAGGCAGATGTCCGGCCACTCTAAATGGGCTACGACGAAGCACAAGAAGGCCGTGATCGACGCCAAGCGCGGCAAGCTCTTCGCGAAGCTGATCAAGAACATCGAAGTCGCGGCGCGCATGGGCGGTGTCGACCTGGAGGGCAACCCGACCCTCTACGACGCCGTGCAGAAGGCCAAGAAGCAGTCGGTGCCGAACAAGAACATCGACTCCGCGATCAAGCGCGGCGGTGGTCTCGAGGCCGGCGGTGCCGACTACGAGACGATCATGTACGAGGGCTACGGCCCGAACGGTGTCGCGGTGCTCATCGAGTGCCTCACCGACAACCGCAACCGCGCCGCCTCCGACGTCCGCGTCGCCATGACCCGCAACGGCGGCTCCATGGCCGACCCGGGCTCGGTGTCGTACCTCTTCCACCGCAAGGGCGTCGTCATCGTCCCCAAGGGCGAGCTGGGCGAGGACGACGTCCTGGGCGCCGTCCTGGACGCGGGCGCCGAGGAGGTCAACGACCTCGGCGAGTCCTTCGAGGTGCTCAGCGAGGCCACCGACCTGGTCGCGGTCCGCACCGCCCTGCAGGAGGCCGGCATCGACTACGACTCGGCCGAGGCCAACTTCGTGCCGACCATGCAGGTCGAGCTGGACGAGGAGGGCGCGAAGAAGATCTTCAAGCTCATCGACGCCCTCGAGGACAGCGACGACGTGCAGAACGTCTTCGCCAACTTCGACGTCAGCGACGAGGTCATGGAGAAGGTCGACGCCTGAGCCCACGCTCACGCTCGAACGGGCCGACGGGACACACCCGTCGGCCCGTCGCGTTGTCAGTGGTACCGGATAGCCTGCACAAACAGATGGTCGAGGGGAGGGCGTGTGCGGGTACTGGGGGTGGACCCGGGACTGACCCGGTGCGGTGTCGGCGTCGTCGAGGGGGTGGCGGGCCGCCCGCTCACCATGCTCGGCGTGGGAGTCGTCCGCACCCCCGCCGACGCCGAGCTGGGCCGGCGCCTGGTGGCCGTCGAGCAGGGCATCGAACAGTGGCTCGACGAGTACCGCCCCGAGTTCGTCGCCGTGGAGCGGGTCTTCAGCCAGCACAACGTGCGCACGGTCATGGGCACCGCCCAGGCCAGCGCCGTCGCCATGCTGTGCGCCGCCCGCCGCGACATCCCCGTCGCCCTGCACACCCCCAGCGAGGTCAAGGCCGCCGTCACCGGCAGCGGCCGCGCCGACAAGGCCCAGGTCGGCGCCATGGTCACCCGGCTGCTCCGGCTCGCCGCGCCCCCCAGGCCCGCCGACGCCGCGGACGCCCTCGCACTCGCCATCTGCCACATCTGGCGCGCCCCCGCGCAGAACCGACTCCAGCAGGCCGTCGCCCTGCACACATCGAAAGGCCGTACGGGATGATCGCCTTCGTGAGCGGACCGATCGCCGCCCTCGCCCCCGACTCCGCGGTGGTCGAGGTGGGCGGCATCGGCATCGCCGTCCAGTGCACGCCGAACACCCTCGCCGGGCTGCGGACGGGCCGGCAGGCCAAACTGGCGACGTCCCTGGTGGTCCGCGAGGACTCCCTCACGCTGTACGGCTTCGTGGACGACGACGAGCGCCAGGTCTTCGAGCTGCTCCAGACCGCGAGCGGGGTCGGACCCCGGCTTGCGCAGGCCATGCTGTCGGTGCACACGCCCGACGCGTTGCGCCGAGCCGTCTCCACCGGTGACGAGAAAGCGCTGATCGCCGTGCCCGGCATCGGCAAGAGGGGCGCCCAGAAGCTGCTGCTGGAGCTGAAGGACCGTCTCGGCGAGCCGACCGGCGCCCCCGTGGTCGGCGCCCCGGTCACCCAGGGCTGGCGTGACCAGCTGCACGCCGCCCTGATCGGCCTGGGCTACGCCACCCGCGAGGCCGACGAGGCCGTGGCCGCCGTCGCCCCGCAGGCCGAGGCCGCCGACGGCACCCCGCAGGTCGGCCAGCTCCTCAAGGCCGCCCTCCAGACACTCAACCGCGCCCGCTGACCCCGCACCGCGCCCGCCGACCCACACCCCCCGAGGCACATCAATGAACTGGGACGACCCGACCGACACCGACGCCGAGCGGCTGGTGGGCTCCGTCGCCGACCGCGAGGACCAGGCCGTCGAGGCCGCCCTGCGCCCCAAGGACCTGGGTGAGTTCATCGGCCAGGAAAAGGTGCGTGAACAGCTCGACCTCGTACTGCGCGCCGCCCGCGCGCGCGGCGCCACGGCCGACCACGTGCTGCTCTCCGGCGCCCCCGGCCTCGGCAAGACCACCCTCTCGATGATCATCGCCGCCGAGATGGGCGCCCCCATCCGCATCACCTCCGGCCCCGCCATCCAGCACGCCGGCGACCTCGCCTCGATCCTCTCCTCCCTCCAGGAGGGCGAGGTCCTCTTCCTCGACGAGATCCACCGCATGTCCCGGCCCGCCGAGGAGATGCTCTACATGGCCATGGAGGACTTCCGCGTCGACGTCATCGTCGGCAAGGGCCCCGGCGCCACCGCCATCCCCCTCGAACTGCCCCCCTTCACCCTGGTCGGCGCCACCACCCGCGCGGGCCTGCTGCCGCCCCCGCTGCGCGACCGCTTCGGCTTCACCGCGCACATGGAGTTCTACGAGCCCGCCGAGCTCCAGCGCGTCGTCCACCGTTCGGCCCATCTGCTCGACGTCGAGATCGACACGGCCGGCGCCGCCGAGATCGCCGGCCGCTCCCGCGGCACGCCCCGGATCGCCAACCGCCTGCTGCGCCGGGTCCGCGACTACGCCCAGGTCAAGGCGGACGGTGTGGTCACCCGCGACATCGCCTCGGCGGCCCTCGCCGTCTACGAGGTCGACGCCCGTGGCCTCGACCGCCTCGACCGCGCGGTCCTCCAGGCGCTGCTGAAGCTGTTCGGCGGCGGGCCGGTCGGTCTCTCCACGCTCGCCGTCGCCGTGGGCGAGGAACGTGAGACCGTGGAAGAGGTGGCCGAACCGTTCCTCGTGCGTGAGGGCCTGCTCGCCCGCACCCCGCGGGGACGGGTGGCCACCCCGGCCGCCTGGGCACACCTGGGCCTCACCCCGCCCCGCACCGCCGCGGGAAACGGACAACAGGACCTGTTCGGGACCTGAGCGGTTCATCGGCGGGGGCAATGGCGAGGCCAGGAACCCAGGTGCCATGCTGAGCGTTGTTCCATGCACGCGGACTCGCTTAGACTCCGCCGATGCCGCCTTTGTCGGCAGCAACCAACCAACCCCCATCCATCAGGCCGCTCAGCCATCGCGGTCGCATGAAGGAAGTTCCGACCCGTGAGTCCTTTGACCCTCCTGCCGTTCATCGTGCTCATCGGGGCCATGTTCCTGATGACCCGGTCGGCCAAGAAGAAGCAGCAGCAGGCCGCCGACATGCGGAACCAGATGCAGCCCGGCAGTGGCATCCGCACGATCGGGGGCATGTACGCGACGGTCAAGGAGGTCAGTGACGACACGGTCCTCCTCGACGCGGGCCCGGGCGTGGAACTGCTCTTCGCGAAGAACGCGATCGGGGCCGTCCTGACCGACGACGAGTACAACCGCATCGTCCACGGCATCGAGCACGACCTGAAGTCCGACTCCGACGTCGTCCCCGACGACGCCTCCTCCCTCACCGACCCCGCCGACGCCGACGAGTCCGCCGACGAAGCTGCCGCCGCCTCCGACGACAAGTCCGTCGACCTCGGCAAGAAGGACCAGGCAGAGGAGAAGGCCGACGCGACCGAGGCCCCGAAGGCCGAGGCCGACGAGGAGCCGAAGAAGACCGACGGCGACTCCGACGCGAAGAAGTAGTCACGCCCCCGGGGCCACGGGTCACATCCGTGTGCCCCGGGGCGTGCGCATCTCGCACGGGATCCCGACTACATGTCATGGCCGCCGCCCTGACCCGGCGCGAGGCGGCCCGAGAGGGAGTACGAGAAGGTGGCAGCACCTAAGAAGGGCCGGAGCGCGAGCGCCCAGAGCAAGCCAGGGCGCTCGCTGGCCCTGATCCTGATCGCCATCGCGGCGCTCACCGGGGGCATGTTCGTCTCCGGTGACACCAAGCCGCGCCTTGGCATCGACCTGGCAGGCGGTACGAGTATCACGCTGCGGGCGGTCGCCGAGCCCGGCCAGGAATCCGCGATCAACCAGACCAATCTGAACACCGCGGTCGACATCATGAACCGCCGCGTCAACGGTCTGGGCGTCTCCGAGGCGGAAGTCCAGACCCAGGGCGATCGCAACATCATCGTGAACATCCCCAAGGGCACCAACTCCAAGGAGGCTCGCGACCAGGTCGGCACCACCGCCAAGCTCTACTTCCGCCCCGTCCTCGCCACTGACCTCTCCGGTGCGGCGGCGCCCACCCCGTCCGCCACCGGCTCGTCCAGCGGCAAGCCCACGGCGCCGGCGGACAAGGCGACCGGCAAGGGCGAGCCGTCCTCGTCACCGTCCGGCTCCTCGAAGCCCTCGCCCAGCGCCACCTCCCAGGGACGTGCGCTCACCGACGCGCTGAAGGCCGACTCCTCGCCCAGCCCCACCACGACGCCGGGCAAGGCGAGCTCGTCGCCCTCGGCGAGTGGCAGCGCCGCGGACACCAGCCGACTGCAGGCGCAGTACACCGCGCTCAACTGCGTGGACAAGGCCCAGCGTGCCACCGCGGGCAGGCTCGCCAAGCCGACCGACCCCACCGTGGCCTGCGGCCAGAACTCGCAGAAGCAGTGGCAGAAGTATCTCCTCGGCCCGGCCGAGGTCGACGGCACGGACGTCGACAAGGCCGAAGCCGTGTACGCGACCCAGGGCTCGATCGGGTGGAAGGTCACCATGACCTTCACCTCCAAGGGCTCCAAGAAGTTCGCCGCCATCACCGGCAAGCTGGCCCAGAACCAGTCGCCGCAGAACGAGTTCGCGATCGTCCTGGACGGCGAGGTCGTCTCCAACCCGTATGTCACCCAGTCGCTTTCCGGCACTGCCGAGATCTCCGGAAGCTTCAACCAGGAGGAGGCCAAGAACCTGGCCAACGTCCTGTCGTACGGCGCGCTGCCCCTCACCTTCAAGGAGGACAGCGTCACCACGGTGACCGCCGCGCTCGGTGGCGAGCAGCTGCACGCCGGTCTGCTGGCCGGTGCCATCGGTCTCGCCCTGGTCGTGATCTACCTGGTCCTCTACTACCGGGGGCTGTCGGTGGTGGCGATCGCGTCGCTGCTCGTCTCCGCGGCCTTGACCTATGTGCTCATGTCGCTGCTCGGAACGGCCGTTGGCTTCGCCCTGAATCTGCCCGCCGTCTGCGGAGCCATCGTCGCCATCGGCATCACGGCGGACTCGTTCATCGTGTACTTCGAACGCATCCGTGACGAGATCCGCGAGGGCCGCACCCTGCGTCCCGCCGTCGAGCGGGCCTGGCCGCGCGCCCGGCGCACCGTCCTGGTCTCGGACTTCGTGTCCTTCCTCGCCGCCGCGGTGCTGTTCATCGTCACCGTCGGCAAGGTCCAGGGCTTCGCGTTCACCCTCGGTCTGACCACCGTCCTCGACGTGGTCGTGGTCTTCTTCTTCACCAAGCCGCTGATGACACTGCTGGCCCGCCGGAAGTTCTTCGCGGACGGCCACAAGTGGTCGGGGCTCGACCCGAAGAGCCTCGGCGCCAAGCCGCCGCTTCGCCGTACCCGCCGTCCCGCCGGTCCTGCCGCCGGCCCCGTCGAGACGAAGGAGGCGTGAGCGTGTCGAAACTCGGCAACCTCGGCGCCCGACTGCACCGTGGCGAGGTCAGCTACGACTTCATCGGCCACCGCAAGATCTGGTACGGCATCTCGATCCTGATCACCATCACCGCCATCGTGGGCCTCGCGGTGCGCGGCCTGAACATGGGTATCGACTTCCAGGGCGGTGCGGTCTTCACCACCTCGAACACGGCCGTCTCGACGACGGCGGCCGAGAGGTACGCGGAAGAGGCGTCGGGCCATGACGCGGTCGTGCAGAAGCTCGGCACGGGCGGGCTGCGCATCCAGATCGCCGGAGTGGACACCGGCAAGTCCGACCAGATCAAGGATGCGCTCGCCAAGGACCTGAAGGTCGACTCGGAGAACATCAACGCCGACCTCGTCGGTCCCAGCTGGGGCGACCAGATCGCCAACAAGGCGTGGCAGGGCCTGGCGATCTTCATGGTCCTGGTCGTGATCTACCTGGCGATCGCCTTCGAGTGGCGCATGGCCATCGCGGCGCTCGTCGCCCTGATCCACGACATCACCATCACGGTCGGCATCTACGCCCTGGTGGGCTTCGAGGTCACCCCCGGCACGGTGATCGGTCTGCTGACCATCCTCGGTTACTCGCTGTACGACACGGTCGTCGTCTTCGACTCCCTCAAGGAGCAGACGAAGGACCTCACCAAGCAGACCCGCCTCACCTACAGCGAGGTCGCCAACCGCTCGATCAACGGCACCCTGGTCCGCTCCATCAACACCACGGTCGTCGCGCTGCTGCCGGTGGCAGGCCTGCTCTTCATCGGCGGTGGCTTCCTCGGCGCGGGCACGCTCAACGACATCTCCCTGTCGCTGTTCGTCGGCCTCGCGGCCGGTGCGTACTCCTCGATCTTCATCGCCACGCCGCTCGTCGCCGACCTCAAGGAGCGCGAGCCGCAGATGAAGGCCCTGAAGAAGCGCGTCCTCGCCAAGCGCGCCCAGGCCACCGCCGACGAAGAGGCGGCGGAGGCCCGCGGGACGTTCCACGACGACGAGGACGCCACCCCGGCCGTCGTCGGACCGCGCGACCAGACCGCCCCGCGCGGCGGCCGCCGCCGTGCCTCGGGGAAGCGCCGATGACCGAGATCAAGGAGCTGCTGCTCAGCCGTATCCGCGAGGTGGCGGACTACCCGGAGCCGGGGGTGATGTTCAAGGACATCACCCCGCTCCTGGCGGACCCGGCGGCGTTCACCGCGCTCACCGACGCCTTCGCCGAGATCGCCGACCGCACCGGCGCCACCAAGGTCGTCGGCCTGGAGGCTCGGGGCTTCATCCTGGGCGCCCCGGTCGCCGTCCGCGCCGGCCTCGGATTCATCCCCGTGCGCAAGGCGGGCAAGCTGCCCGGAGCCACCCTCAGCCAGGCCTACGACCTGGAGTACGGCTCGGCGGAGATCGAGGTGCACGCCGAGGACCTCACCTCCGGCGACCGCATCCTGATCGTCGACGACGTGCTGGCCACCGGCGGTACCGCCGAGGCCGCGATCCAGCTCATCCACCGCGCCGGCGCCGAGGTCGCGGGCGTGGCGATACTCATGGAGCTGGCGTTCCTGCAGGGCCGCGGCCGCCTGGAGACCGCCCTCGCGGGTGCGCCGCTCGAAGCGCTGATCACTGTCTGAGCAAGCGCCGACGCGACAAGGGAACGGGTCCTTCTCCGGAAGGGCCCGTTCCTTTTGTCATCATCAGTCCCACAAAGCTCAGAAGTTCCTCAAGTCACTAGCGAGGTCGAACAGCCATCCGATTGAGTACTGATCGTCGCTCATGACCAGGGCGATGAAAACGGAGGAAAGAGCTGTGATGATCTCGCGAAAGATCGCTACGGGGGCCGTAGCTCTCATGTCCATGGCAACGCTGGCCGTCGCCGTCTCACCCTCGAGTGCGGCACCTGTCGTCGAGGACGCTGTCGTCATCAACGACCCGCAGCCCCTGCCGGACGAGCAGGGCGGGGAGAACGAGGTCGCGGTCGAGGTGACCACCGCCAGCTGCGGCGACTGGAACAGGGCCGTGGGTGTCCCGCTCCGGTGGAGCCGGGAGCTCAACGACGGCTGCGGCCTCTTCGGCCGGCCGGGCCTCAAGGTGGGGTACTCCTGGAAGGCCGAGCGGGGACGGCCCTGCATCAAGGTCAAGGGTTTCGTGAACGGCCGGGTCAAGTGGTACGACGCCGGGTGCGGAGCCAGTGGCGAAGTGCGCAACGTCCCCTGGGGCAACGTGCTCGCCGAGAAGGGGATCAAGGTCAAGGGTGCCTCGCTGTTCGTGTGGCGCTGACACCCTGGCGGCCGTCAGCCCCTGAGGCCCTGACGCCCCTGAGGTCCTGACGCCACTGAGGTCCTGAAAGGAGAGGCCCCTCACCCGCCCGTCGCGGGGGAGGGGCCTCGCCGCCGTTCGCCTGCGCCACGATGCGTGAGGAATCCGGTGCACGCCTCCCGCGTTTCTTCGGTAGACGGCCCTCACATCGGCCTGAAGGCGATCCGGGGGCCCGGGATCGCTACGATGGGTCCTCCGGAGCCTGACCGGGGACCCGGATCGCGCACGAGGAGTCCTCTTGTCTGACGAGGCCCAGCACCTGACAGCCGCCAAGCCCGACTCCGCCTCGGCACCCGCGGCCAAGTCGGCGCAAGCCGACGCCGGCGGCCCGGTCGAGCACGACCGTTCCGCGCCCGTCGAGAGGCCGGCCGAGCAACCGCGCCCCAAGCCGACCCCGCCCGAGCGCCCCGCGACCGCACAGCCCCCCGCGCGCTCCGGCTCCTCCAACCGCGTCCGCGCACGTCTCGCCCGCCTCGGCGTCCAGCGCGCCAACCCCTACAACCCGGTCCTGGAGCCGCTGCTTCGCATAGTGCGCAGCAACGACCCCAAGGTCGAGACCGCGACGCTGCGCCAGATCGAGAAGGCCTACCAGGTCGCCGAGCGCTGGCACCGGGGCCAGAAGCGCAAGAGCGGCGACCCGTACATCACCCACCCCCTCGCGGTGACCACGATCCTCGCCGAGCTCGGCATGGACCCGGCCACGCTGATGGCGGGCCTGCTGCACGACACCGTCGAGGACACCGAGTACGGCCTCGACGACCTGCGCCGCGACTTCGGCGACGTCGTCGCCCTGCTCGTCGACGGCGTCACCAAGCTGGACAAGGTCAAGTTCGGCGAGGCCGCGCAGGCCGAGACCGTGCGCAAGATGGTCGTCGCCATGGCCAAGGACCCGCGCGTCCTGGTCATCAAGCTCGCCGACCGCCTGCACAACATGCGTACCATGCGCTACCTCAAGCGCGAGAAGCAGGAGAAGAAGGCGCGCGAGACCCTGGAGATCTACGCGCCCCTCGCCCACCGCCTCGGCATGAACACCATCAAGTGGGAGCTGGAGGACCTCGCCTTCGCGATCCTCTACCCCAAGATGTACGACGAGATCGTCCGGCTGGTGGCCGAGCGGGCACCGAAGCGGGACGAGTATCTGGCCATAGTGACCGACGAGGTCCAGTCGGACCTGCGCGCCGCCCGCATCAAGGCGACCGTCACCGGCCGCCCCAAGCACTACTACAGCGTCTACCAGAAGATGATCGTCCGCGGCCGGGACTTCGCGGAGATCTACGACCTGGTCGGCATCCGCGTCCTGGTGGACACCGTCCGCGACTGCTACGCGGCGCTGGGCACCGTCCACGCCCGCTGGAACCCGGTTCCGGGGCGGTTCAAGGACTACATCGCGATGCCCAAGTTCAACATGTACCAGTCGCTGCACACGACGGTCATCGGGCCCAACGGCAAGCCCGTCGAACTCCAGATCCGTACGTTCGACATGCACCGCCGCGCCGAGTACGGCATCGCCGCGCACTGGAAGTACAAGCAGGAGGCCGTCGCCGGAGCCTCCAAGGTGCGCACCGACGTGCCGAAGGCCGGCAAGGGCAAGGACGACCACCTCAACGACATGGCGTGGCTGCGCCAGCTCCTCGACTGGCAGAAGGAGACCGAGGACCCCAGCGAGTTCCTGGAGTCCCTGCGCTTCGACCTGTCCCGCAACGAGGTCTTCGTCTTCACCCCGAAGGGTGATGTCATCGCGCTGCCCGCGGGTGCCACCCCGGTCGACTTCGCGTACGCGGTCCACACGGAGGTCGGCCACCGCACCATAGGAGCCCGGGTCAACGGCAGGCTCGTACCGCTCGAATCGACGCTGGACAACGGCGACCTCGTCGAGGTCTTCACCTCCAAGGCCACCGGCGCGGGCCCCTCCCGCGACTGGCTGGGCTTCGTCAAGTCGCCCCGGGCCCGCAACAAGATCCGGGCCTGGTTCTCCAAGGAACGCCGCGACGAGGCGATCGAGCAGGGCAAGGACGCCATCGCGCGGGCCATGCGCAAGCAGAACCTGCCGATCCAGCGCATCCTGACCGGCGACTCCCTGGTCACCCTGGCGCACGAGATGCGCTACCCGGACATCTCCTCGCTGTACGCGGCGATCGGCGAGGGCCATGTGGCCGCGCAGAACGTCGTACAGAAGCTGGTGCAGGCGCTCGGCGGCGAGGAGGCGGCCACCGAGGAGATCGACGAGGCGGTCCCGCCGTCGCGCACCCGCGGCCGCAAGCGGCGCAGCAACCAGGACCCCGGGGTCGTGGTCAAGGGCGTCGACGACGTCTGGGTCAAGCTGGCCCGCTGCTGTACGCCCGTCCCCGGCGACCCGATCATCGGGTTCGTCACCCGCGGTAGTGGCGTATCGGTTCACCGCAGCGACTGCGTCAACGTGGAGTCACTGTCCCGGGAGCCGGAGCGCATCCTGGACGTCGAGTGGGCGCCCACGCAGTCCTCGGTCTTCCTCGTCGCCATCCAGGTCGAGGCCCTGGACCGCTCCCGGCTGCTGTCGGACGTGACCCGCGTGCTGTCCGACCAGCATGTCAACATCCTCTCCGCGGCCGTCCAGACCTCCCGCGACCGGGTCGCGACCTCCCGCTTCACCTTCGAGATGGGCGACCCGAAGCACCTCGGTCACGTCCTGAAGGCCGTACGGGGTGTGGAGGGCGTGTACGACGTCTACCGGGTTACCTCGGCCCGTCGGCCGTAGCGGCCGTAGCGGGCGCATGAGGAGGGCCCCCGTACACCGTGTACGGGGGCCCTCCTCATGTCGGCGGGGGCGGGTATCAGCCGCCGAACTCCTGCAGACCCTTCAGCGCCTGGTCCAGCAGGGCCTGGCGGCCCTCCAGCTCGCGCTCCAGCTTGTCGGCGCGGGAGGCGTTGCCCTGGGCGCGGGCCTGGTCGATCTGCGCCCGCAGCTTGTCCACCGCGGCCTGGAGCTGGCCGGTCAGACCCTCGGCACGCGCGCGTGCCTCCGGGTTGGTGCGGCGCCACTCGGCCTCCTCGGCCTCCTGGATCGCCCGCTCCACGGCGTGCATCCGGCCCTCGACCTTCGGCCGGGCGTCCCGCGGCACATGACCGACGGCCTCCCAGCGCTCGTTGATCGAGCGGAACGCGGCACGCGCCGCCTTCAAGTCGGTGACGGGGAGGATCTTCTCGGCCTCCTCGGCCAGCTCCTCCTTGAGCTTCAGATTCTCCGTCTGTTCGGCGTCCCGCTCGGCGAAGACCGAGCTGCGCGCCGCGAAGAACACGTCCTGGGCGCCGCGGAAGCGGTTCCACAGGTCGTCCTCGTGCTCGCGCTGGGCGCGGCCCGCGGCCTTCCAGTCGGCCATCAGCTCGCGGTAGCGGGCCGCCGTCGGACCCCAGTCCGTCGAACCCGACAGCGCCTCGGCCTCCGCGACCAGGCGCTCCTTGATCCGGCGGGCGTCCTCGCGCTGCGCGTCCAGCTGCGCGAAGTGGGCCTTGCGGCGCTTGGAGAACGCCGAGCGCGCGTGCGAGAACCGGTGCCAGAGCTCGTCGTCGGACTTGCGGTCCAGGCGCGGCAGACCCTTCCAGGTGTCCACCAGGGCCCGCAGCCGCTCGCCGGCCGCCCGCCACTGGTCGGACTGCGCGAGCTGCTCCGCCTCGGCGACCAGCTCCTCCTTGGCGTGCCGGGCCTCGTCGGACTGCTTGGCCCGCTGCTGCTTGCGCTCCTCGCGGCGCGACTCGACCGCCTGCACCAGCTTGTCCAGCCGGGTCCGCAGCGCGTCCAGGTCACCCACCACATGATGCGCGTCGACCTGCTCGCGGATGTGGTCGATGGCGACCTGGGCGTCCTTCGTCGACAGATCGGTCGTCTGCACTCGCTTCTCGAGGAGGCCGATCTCGACAACCAGGCCCTCGTACTTGCGCTCGAAGTAGGCCAAGGCCTCCTCGGGGGAGCCCGCCTGCCAGGAACCGACGACCTGCTCTCCGTCGGCCGTACGCACGTACACGGTCCCCGTCTCGTCGACGCGGCCCCACGGGTCGCTGCTCACAGCGCCTCCTCCACATGATGCCTCCGAGGGGCTACGGCGCCCCCGGGCATCGTCCACAGTTTCGTCACGGCCAACATAGGCGACCGGCGGGGCGCCTGTCCGCATCCAGCGCGACCGAATTCCGCAGTTGGCCGCCCTGGACGTCAGGACTTCGTGACCGTCGCCTTGTTGATCACCACGGTCGCGTTCGGGGCACCGTCACCGGCGCCGGTGTTCTCACCCGCGGCGGCGATCTTCTTCAGGACCTTCATGCCCTCGGCGGACACCGTACCGAACGGGGTGTAGCTCGGCGGGAGCGAACTGTCCTGGTAGACCAGGAAGAACTGGCTGCCGCCGGTGTGCGCCTGACCGGTGTTGGCCATGGCCACCGTGCCCGCCGGGTAGGTGTTGGCCTTGAGGCTCTTGTCCTTCAGGTTCTCGTCCGGGATGGTGTAGCCCGGACCGCCGCTGCCGCTGCCCGTGGGGTCGCCGCACTGCAGGACGTAGATCCCGTTGGTGGTCAGCCGGTGGCACTTCGTGTGGTCGAAGTAGCCCTTGCCGGCGAGGAAGTCGAAGGAGTTGACCGTGTGCGGGGCCGCGGCAGTCTTCAGCGCTATGTCGATGTCACCGCAGGTCGTGGCCAGCTTCATCGTGTAGTCGGCCGACTTGTCGATGGTGACCGCCGGCTCCTTCTTCCACGACAGCTTCTTCACCGAGCCGGCGGCGGCCTTCTCGCACGGGTCCTTCGCCGCGCTCGGCGACGCGGCCGGGCTCGCCTCCGCGCTCGTGTTCGACTTGTCGTCCTTGTCGTTCTTGAGCACGCCCGTCGTGTACAGCGTGAGGCTGCCGATCACGATCACGCCGAGCACCGACGCGATCACCGAGTTGCGCACGCGCGCCTTGCGTCGCGCGGCCGTGCGGCGCTGCTGCTGCCGCAAGAACTTCTCCCGGGCGAGCTGACGCTTGCGCTGTTCCTGGGTGACCACCGGATTCTCTCCTCGTGCGTCTCGTGACATCGACCGCTTGCGTGTGCCCCGTACCGTATATGGGTTCGCTGAGGAAACGGCAGCGCCGGTAGGCTCTGACAGCGGCTGTCGCCGCGCAGAAGCCTCCCGTAATCGACACAACCAAGGACGATCGTGCTCATTGCCGGGTTCCCCGCCGGGGCCTGGGGGACGAACTGTTATCTCGTCGCCCCCGCCGCCGGTGAGGAGTGCGTGATCATCGACCCGGGCCATCAGGCGGCCCCCGGAGTCGAGGAAGCGCTGAGGAAGCATCGGCTCAAGCCCGTCGCGGTCGTCCTGACACACGGCCACATCGACCATGTGGCCTCGGTCGTCCCGGTCTGCGGCGCGCACGACGTGCCGGCCTGGATCCACCCCGAGGACCGGTTCATGATGAGCGACCCCGAGAAGGCGCTCGGCCGGTCCGTCGGGATGCAGCTGATGGGCGAGCTGACCGTGGGGGAGCCGGACGACGTCCGCGAGCTGACCGACGGCGTCGAGCTGGACCTGGCGGGTCTGCGGTTCTCCGTCGCGCACGCGCCGGGCCATACCAAGGGGTCGGTGACCTTCCGGATGCCCGAGACGACCGAGATCCCCTCGGTCTTCTTCTCGGGGGATCTGCTGTTCGCCGGCTCCATCGGACGCACCGACCTGCCCGGCGGTGACATGGCCGAGATGCTCGACTCGCTGGCCCGCGTGTGCCTGCCGCTCGACGACTCGACCGTGGTCCTGTCCGGCCACGGCCCCCAGACGACCATCGGCCAGGAGCGCGCCACCAATCCGTATCTGCGGCAGGTGGCCGCCGGCGGCCAGGGAGCGTCCGACGCTCCCCGACGAGGAATGTGACGAGAGACTTCCGTGAGCACCTTTCAGGCCCCCAAGGGCACGTACGACCTGCTGCCGCCCGACTCCGCCCGCTACCTCGCGGTCCGCGAGGCGATCGCCGCACCGCTGCGCAACTCCGGCTACGGCTACATCGAGACGCCCGGCTTCGAGAGCGTGGAGCTCTTCGCCCGCGGTGTCGGTGAGTCCACCGACATCGTGACCAAGGAGATGTACGCCTTCGAGACCAAGGGCGGCGACAGGCTGGCCCTGCGCCCCGAGGGAACCGCCTCGGTCCTGCGCGCGGCGCTGGAGGCCAACCTCCACAAGACGGGCAACCTTCCCGTCAAGCTCTGGTACTCCGGCTCGTACTACCGCTACGAGCGCCCCCAGAAGGGCCGCTACCGCCACTTCTCCCAGGTCGGCGCCGAGGCCATCGGCGCGGAGGACCCGGCGCTGGACGCCGAGCTGATCATCCTGGCCGACCAGGCGTACCGCTCGCTGGGCCTGAGGAACTTCCGCATCCTGCTCAACAGCCTCGGCGACAAGGAGTGCCGTCCGGTGTACCGGGCCGCGCTCCAGGACTTCCTGCGCGGCCTGGACCTCGACGAGGACACCCTGCGCCGCGCCGACATCAACCCGCTGCGCGTCCTGGACGACAAGCGCGAGTCGGTCCAGAAGCAGCTCGGTGACGCCCCCCTCCTGCGGGACTACCTCTGCGACGCGTGCAAGGCGTACCACGAGGAGGTCCGTGAGCTGATCACGGCCGCCGGTGTCGCCTTCGAGGACGACCCGAAGCTGGTCCGCGGCCTGGACTACTACACCCGGACGACCTTCGAGTTCGTCCACGACGGTCTCGGCTCCCAGTCCGCGGTGGGCGGCGGCGGCCGCTACGACGGACTGTCGGAGATGATCGGCGGCCCGGCCCTGCCATCCGTCGGCTGGGCCCTCGGCGTCGACCGCACGGTCCTGGCGCTGGAGGCCGAGGGTGTCGCGCTCGACCTGCCGTCCCCCACCGCCGTCTACGCCGTCCCGCTCGGCGAGGAGGCCCGCCGGGTGCTGTTCGCCAAGGTCACGGAGCTGCGCAAGGTCGGTGTCGCGGCCGACTTCTCCTACGGTGCCAAGGGCCTCAAGGGCGCCATGAAGAACGCCAACCGCAGCGGCGCCCGCTACACGATCGTCGCCGGCGAGCGCGACCTCGCCGAGGGCGTCGTCCAGCTCAAGGACATGGAGTCCGGCGAGCAGACGGCGATCGGCGTGAACGAGATCGTGGCGGAGCTGGAGTCCAGGCTGGGCTGAGGCCCGCGCAGTGAGGGGTGTGCAGGGTCGCGCGGCCCCCGCACACCCCTCCCGTCGGGGTCGGTCGCTCCCGGGTGACGGTCTCGCGGACCGTCAACTCGGCGGACGTCCACCGCGAGTCGTTCGCCTGTGCTGTCGTGCCGTCGGGACGCGGCCGGAACCGTGCGGTCGGGGACCACCGGGCGGGCTTCCTTATGTCCATCGAACGGTGGATACCCGGCCGGGTGCGGCAGAATGGCCCCTGCCCGAAGATGGTCCAACTCTCAAACACGGATCGGCGTGATGAGCAAGACGACAGTCAAAGACGTCTCCACGGAGTCCGAGCCCGAGCCCGCCCGTGACGCCGCGGCCGCGCCCCGGACGGTGGGCGGCAGCCGTGCGTTCGCGATCCTGCTGCTGATCACCGGCGCGGCCGGTCTGCTCGCCGCGTGGGTCATCACGGTCGACAAGTTCAAACTGCTCGAGGCCAAGGTCGCGGGCACGACCTTCACCCCCGGGTGCAGCCTGAACCCGGTGGTCTCCTGCGGCAGCGTGATGGAGTCCAAGCAGGCCGCCGCCTTCGGCTTCCCCAACCCGATGCTCGGCCTGGTCTGCTACGGCATCGTCATCTGCGTCGGCATGAGCCTGCTGACCCGAGCCCGCTTCCCGCGCTGGTACTGGCTCACCTTCAACTTCGGCACGCTGTTCGGCGTCGCCTTCTGCACCTGGCTGCAGTTCCAGTCCCTTTACCGGATCAACGCCCTGTGCCTGTGGTGCTCGCTGGCCTGGGTCGCCACGATCACCATGTTCTGGTACGTGACCTCGTTCAACATCCGCAACAGCTTCCTGCCCGCCCCGCGCTGGCTGAAGAGCTTCTTCGGCGAGTTCACCTGGGTCGTGCCCGTGCTCCACATCGGCATCATCGGCATGCTGATCCTGACCCGCTGGTGGGAGTTCTGGACCAGCTGACGGTCCGGGCCGACGGTGCTGCCGGTGGTCCGGCCGACGGTCCGGGCCGTGTTGTCGGTGCGGTGATTTAGGGTTTCAGCGTGGAGCCCGACCTGTTCACCGCCGCAGCAGAAGAACGCCAGGAGAAGGACCCCGCCGGGAGCCCCCTGGCGGTCCGGATGCGCCCGCGCACCCTGGACGAGGTGGTGGGCCAGCAGCACCTGCTGAAGCCGGGCTCGCCCCTGCGCCGCCTGGTCGGCGAGGGCGCCAAGGGCCCGGCCGGGCCCTCCTCGGTCATCCTCTGGGGCCCGCCCGGCACCGGCAAGACCACCCTGGCGTACGTCGTGTCCAAGGCGACGAACAAGCGGTTCGTGGAGCTCTCCGCGATCACCGCCGGCGTCAAGGAGGTCCGCGCGGTCATCGACGGCGCCCGCCGTGCCACCGGGGGGTACGGCAAGGAGACCGTCCTCTTCCTCGACGAGATCCACCGCTTCAGCAAGGCCCAGCAGGACTCCCTCCTCCCGGCCGTCGAGAACCGCTGGGTCACCCTGATCGCGGCGACCACCGAGAACCCGTACTTCTCGGTGATCTCCCCGCTGCTCTCCCGCTCGCTGCTGCTGACCCTCGAACCGCTCACCGACGACGATCTGCGGGGGCTGCTGCACAGGGCCCTGACCGACGAGCGCGGCCTCAAGGGCGCCGTCACCCTCCCCGAGGACACCGAGGCGCACCTGCTGCGCATCGCCGGCGGCGACGCCCGCCGCGCGCTGACCGCCCTGGAGGCCGCCGCCGGGGCCGCCCTCGACCAGGACGAGAGCGCGATCAGCCTGACCACCCTGGAACAGACGGTCGACCGGGCGGCGGTGAAGTACGACCGCGACGGCGACCAGCACTACGACGTCGCCAGCGCGCTGATCAAGTCCATCAGGGGCTCCGACGTGGACGCCGCCCTGCACTACCTGGCCCGCATGATCGAGGCGGGGGAGGACCCCCGCTTCATCGCCCGTCGGCTGATGATCTCCGCCAGCGAGGACATCGGCCTCGCCGATCCGAACGCGCTCCCCACGGCCGTCGCCGCCGCCCAGGCCGTCGCCCTGATCGGCTTCCCCGAGGCCGCGCTCATCCTCAGCCACGCCACCATCGCCCTCGCCCTCGCCCCGAAGTCCAACTCCGCGACCACCGCGATCGGCGCCGCCCTGGACGACGTACGCAAGGGACTGGCCGGATCCGTGCCGCCGCATCTGCGCGACGGGCACTACAAGGGCGCCGCCAAGCTCGGCCACGCCCAGGGGTACGTGTATCCGCACGACCTGGCGGAGGGCATCGCCGCCCAGCAGTACGCCCCGGACCCGATCAAGGACCGCGAGTACTACACCCCCACCCGGCACGGCGCGGAGGCCCGGTACGCCGACGCCGTGGAGTGGACCAGGAAGCACCTCGGTCGAAAGCGGTCCTGAGCACCCTGTAAACTCGCTCGGAGCGCTGCGTCCCGCGCTGTCAGAACGGGACAGTCAGCCGGAACCGGTCCCCGGACCGGCTCCAGGAGCGTCGCGCACCGTCGATCGGTGTCGCGGGCAGCCCACCACCACCCGCCGCACGGCGGGAGCGGTCGGTGGGCCACTCGCGTGCTGCACGTTGTGCCCAGACCAGGGGAGCGGCTGCCCGGCGGGTCCCTCACGGACCTCATGGGTTTCCCCGGCTGCGGATGCGACCTCCCTTAACCCTGACAAGCCGAAAACCAGGAAATGAGAGACAAGTGGCGAACCAGTCCCGCCCCAAGGTCAAGAAGTCGCGTGCCCTCGGCATCGCGCTGACCCCGAAGGCCGTCAAGTACTTCGAGGCCCGCCCCTACCCGCCGGGTGAGCACGGCCGTGGCCGCAAGCAGAACTCGGACTACAAGGTCCGTCTGCTGGAGAAGCAGCGCCTGCGCGCGCAGTACGACCTCTCCGAGCGCCAGCTGGTCCGCGCCTACGAGCGTGCCTCCAAGGTGCAGGGCAAGACCGGTGAGGCCCTGATCATCGAGCTCGAGCGCCGTCTCGACGCGCTGGTGCTGCGTTCGGGCATCGCCCGCACCATCTACCAGGCCCGTCAGATGGTCGTGCACGGTCACATCGAGGTCAACGGCCAGAAGACCGACAAGCCCTCGTTCCGCGTCCGTCCCGACGACGTCGTGATGGTCCGCGAGCGCAGCCGCGAGAAGACCCTCTTCTCCATCGCCCGCGAGGGCGGCTTCGCCCCCGACGGCGAGACCCCGCGCTACCTCCAGGTGAACCTCAAGGCCCTGGCGTTCCGCCTGGACCGTGAGCCGAACCGCAAGGAGATCCCGGTCATCTGCGACGAGCAGCTCGTCGTCGAGTACTACGCCCGTTGATCCTCGAGCGGTCGTAGGGACTCCAGCGCCCGGGCCCGCCGTCTCCCCGGAGGCGGCGGGCTTTCGCATGCCCCGGTAATGCGGTACGGAGCCCCGCCCCCGGCGCGATAGGCTCGGCCCCGGAGATAGATCCCAACGCTGCAAAAGAGGTGCCAGGTGTCCGGTGGAGAGGTGGCCGGAATCCTGGTGGCCGTCTTCTGGGCGATCCTGGTCTCCTTCCTCGCCGTCGCGCTGGCGAGGCTGGCCCAGACGCTCAGGGCGACCACCAAGCTGGTCGCGGACGTGACCGACCAGGCCGTCCCGCTGCTGGCCGACGCCTCCGCGGCGGTGCGCTCCGCGCAGACCCAGATCGACCGGGTCGACGCCATCGCCTCCGACGTCCAGGAAGTCACGTCGAACGCCTCCGCGCTCTCCACGACCGTCGCCTCCACCTTCGGCGGCCCCCTGGTCAAGGTCGCCGCCTTCGGCTACGGCGTGCGCCGGGCGCTCGGCGGCCGCCGGGAGGACGTGCCCGCCCGGGAACCCCGGCGTACCGTGATCGTGGGCCGCACCGTCTCCCGGCGGGAGAAGCGCGGCGCCCGTGGAAAGAGGGACTGAGAGCCAGCCATGTTCCGCCGAACCTTCTGGTTCACCACCGGTGTCGCCGCCGGTGTCTGGGCCACCACCAAGGTCAACCGCAAGCTGAAGCAGCTCACCCCGGAGAGCCTCGCCGCGACCGCGGCCAACAAGGCCCTCGAGACGGGGGCGCGCCTGAAGGACCGTGCGGTGGGCTTCGCGCTCGACGTCCGCGACAACATGGCCCAGCGCGAGGCGGAGCTCCAGGACGCCCTCGGTATCGACGAGGACCCCGCGCTCCCCGCGCCCCGGCGGTTCGCCGCCATCGAGAACAGCACCCACCCGAGGTACGTCCAGACCACGACGTACCCGTACGACCGGAATGAGGACCACTGATGGAGTCGGCCGAGATTCGCCGCCGCTGGCTGAGCTTCTTCGAGGAGCGCGGGCACACCGTCGTCCCTTCGGCGTCGCTCATCGCGGACGACCCGACTCTGCTCCTCGTCCCCGCCGGCATGGTGCCCTTCAAGCCCTACTTCCTCGGTGAGGTCAAGCCGCCCTTCGCCCGCGCCACCAGCGTGCAGAAGTGCGTGCGCACCCCCGACATCGAAGAGGTCGGCAAGACCACCCGCCACGGCACGTTCTTCCAGATGTGCGGCAACTTCTCCTTCGGCGACTACTTCAAGGAAGGCGCCATCAAGTACGCCTGGGAGCTGCTCACCGGCGACCAGGACAAGGGCGGTTACGGTCTGGAGCCGGAGAAGCTCTGGATCACCGTGTACCAGGACGACGACGAGGCCGAGCGCATCTGGCACGAGGTCGTCGGCGTGCCGAAGGAGCGCATCCAGCGCCTCGGCATGAAGGACAACTACTGGTCCATGGGCGTCCCCGGCCCCTGCGGCCCCTGCTCCGAGATCAACTACGACCGCGGCCCCGAGTTCGGTGTCGAGGGCGGTCCCGCCGTCAACGACGAGCGGTACGTGGAGATCTGGAACCTCGTCTTCATGCAGTACGAGCGCGGCGAGGGCATCGGCAAGGACAACTTCGAGATCCTCGGCGAGCTGCCGAGCAAGAACATCGACACGGGCCTGGGCCTGGAGCGTCTCGCCATGATTCTGCAGGGCGTGCAGAACATGTACGAGATCGACACCTCCATGGCCGTCATCAAGAAGGCCACCGAGCTGACCGGCGTGGCCTACGGCGACGCCCACGACTCGGACGTCTCCCTGCGCGTGGTCACCGACCACATGCGCACCTCCGTGATGCTCATCGGCGACGGCGTCACGCCCGGCAACGAGGGCCGCGGTTACGTGCTGCGCCGCATCATGCGCCGCGCCATCCGCAACATGCGCCTCCTCGGCGCCACCGGCCCGGTCGTCAAGGACCTCATCGACACCGTCATCGGCATGATGGGCCAGCAGTACCCGGAGCTGGTCACCGACCGCGAGCGCATCGAGAACGTCGCCCTCGCCGAGGAGGCCCGCTTCCTCAAGACCCTCAACGCCGGTACGAACGTCCTCGACGGTGCCGTCGGCGAGACCAAGGCCGCCGGCTCCACCGTCCTCGCCGGCGACAAGGCGTTCCTGCTCCACGACACCTGGGGCTTCCCGATCGACCTCACCCTGGAGATGGCCGCCGAGCAGGGGCTGTCCGTGGACGAGGACGGCTTCCGCCGCCTGATGAAGGAGCAGCGGGAGCGCGCCAAGGCCGACGCCCAGGCCAAGAAGACGGGCCACGCCGGTGCCGGCGCCTACCGGGAGATCGCCGACAGGGCCGGCGAGACCGACTTCATCGGTTACTCCGACACCGAGGGCGAGTCCACGGTCGTCGGCATCCTCGTCGACGGCGTCTCCTCCCCGGCCGCCTCCGAGGGCGACGAGGTCGAGATCGTGCTGGACCGCACCCCGTTCTACGCCGAGGGCGGCGGTCAGATCGGTGACACCGGCCGGTTCAAGGTGGCCTCCGGTGCCGTCGTCGAGATCCGCGACACCCAGAAGCCGGTGCCGGGCGTGTACGTCCACAAGGGCGTCGTCCAGGTCGGCGAGGTGACCGTGGGCGACCTCGTCCACGCCACGATCGACTCGCGTCGGCGCACCGCCATCGCCCGCGCCCACTCGGCCACCCATCTCACCCACCAGGCCCTGCGCGACGCGCTCGGCCCCACGGCCGCCCAGGCCGGTTCCGAGAACCAGCCCGGCCGGTTCCGCTTCGACTTCGGCTCGCCGTCCGCCGTTCCCACGGCCGTGATGACCGATGTCGAGCAGAAGATCAACGAGGTTCTCTCCCGCGAACTCGACGTGCGCGCCGAGGTCATGGGCATCGACGAGGCGAAGAAGCAGGGCGCCATCGCCGAGTTCGGCGAGAAGTACGGCGAGCGGGTCCGCGTGGTGACCATCGGCGACTTCTCCAAGGAGCTGTGCGGCGGCACGCACGTCCACAACACGGCCCAGCTGGGCCTGGTGAAGCTGCTCGGCGAGTCGTCGATCGGCTCGGGTGTGCGCCGTATCGAGGCCCTCGTCGGCGTCGACGCCTACCACTTCCTCGCCCGTGAGCACACGGTCGTCGCCCAGCTCCAGGAGCTGATCAAGGGCCGTCCCGAGGAGCTCCCGGAGAAGGTCTCCGCCATGCTCGGCAAGCTGAAGGACGCCGAGAAGGAGATCGAGAAGTTCCGCGCGGAGAAGGTCCTCCAGGCCGCCGCCGGTCTCGCCGAGTCCGCCAGGGACGTGCACGGGGTCGCCGTGGTCACCGGGCAGGTCCCGGACGGCACGACCCCGGACGACCTGCGCCGGCTGGTCCTCGACGTGCGCGGCCGCATCCAGGGCGGACGGGCCGCCGTGGTCGCCCTGTTCACCGTGAACAACGGCAAGCCGCTCACGGTCATCGCCACCAACGAGGCCGCCCGCGAGCGCGGTCTGAAGGCCGGCGACCTGGTGCGTACGGCCGCCAAGACCCTCGGCGGCGGCGGTGGCGGCAAGCCGGACGTCGCCCAGGGCGGCGGCCAGAACCCGGGCGCGGTCGGCGAGGCCGTCGACGCGGTCGAGCGCCTCGTGGCCGACACGGCCAAGTGAGCGAGCCCATGCGCAGGGGCCGTCGACTCGCGATCGATGTCGGGGACGCCAGGATCGGGGTCGCCTCGTGCGACCCCGACGGGATCCTCGCCACCCCCGTGGAGACGGTCCCCGGCCGGGACCTCCCGGCGGCCCACCGGCGGCTCAGGCAACTCGTCGAGGAGTACGAGCCGATCGAGGTCGTCGTCGGTCTCCCTCGCTCCCTCAAGGGGGGCGAGGGCCCGGCCGCGGTAAAGGTTCGCGGCTTCGCGCAGGAGCTGGCGAAGGGCATCGCCCCGGTCTCCGTACGCCTGGTGGACGAGCGGATGACGACCGTGACGGCCAGTCAGGGACTGCGCGCATCCGGGGTGAAGGCGAAGAAGGGCCGGTCGGTGATCGACCAGGCAGCCGCTGTGATCATCCTTCAGCAGGCCCTGGAATCCGAACGGGTGTCAGGTAAAGCACCGGGCGAGGGCGTCGAAGTGGTCATGTGATCGCGATACGGTAACGTTCCGCGCGATGCGGCGGTGTTCGAACAGCCGCCGCACAGAGAGAGGCGGAACGGTGACGGACCTGGGAAGGCCGCGTGATCGCCGCCTCGCGGCTCTAGGGGATCGATGACTGAGTATGGCCGGGGCCCAGGCTCCGAACCGTGGCATCCCGAGGACCCGTTGTACGGGGACGGCGGATGGGACGGGCAGCAGCAGGCCCACCCGGGCCATCAGCCTGCCTACGGCGGCCAGCCGCAGCACCACCACTACCCGCAGCAGCCGCAGCAGCCGGGATACGGCGACTGGGGCAACGGACAGGCGCAGCAGTACGACCAGCACGCGTACGGTCAGCAGCAGTATCCGCAGCAGCCCTACGACCCGCAGCAGCCCTACGACCCCCAGCAGTACCAGCAGCAGTACGACCAGCAGGGGCCCGCGCAGGTCCCGGGCCAGGGGCAGCAGGGGTACCACGAGGGTTACCAGGAAGGGGGCTGGGACGGCACCGGCACGCACGCGCACATGCCGTACGCCGCCGACCCCGGTGACCCGTACGGACAGCAGCCCGCCGCGTACGGCGCCGAGCAGCCCGACTTCTACGGCACGCCCGACGCCTACCCGCCGCCGGAGCCCCCGGCCCGGCGGGTCACCGAGCCGGAGCCCGAGGGGGCGACGGAGCCGGAGGGCGAACGGAAGCCCGACTGGGACCCGGAACCCGACCAGGGCGAGCACGCTTTCTTCGCGGGCGGGGGCGCCGGCGACGAGGACGAGGACGACGACGAACCCGGCGGCCGCGGGGGCCGCAGGGGGCGCGGCGGCAAGGACCTCACGGCGGGCAAGCCGGGCAAGGGCAAGAAGAAGAGCCGCAACGGTGTCGCCTGCCTGGTCGTCGTACTGGTGCTCGCCGGCGGTATCGGCGGCGTCGGCTATGTCGGTTACCACTTCTACAAGAATCGTTACGGCGCACCCCCGGACTATTCGGGCAACGGTACGAATCAGTCGGTCAGTGTCCAGGTGCCCGAGGGGACGGGCGGCGCGGGCATTGGCCTGCTGCTGAAGGAAGCCGGGGTCGTCAAGAGCGTCGCCGCGTTCGTCTCCGCGGCCACGAACAATCCCAACGGGGACAAGATCCAGGCGGGCGCGTACATTCTGAAGAAGGAGATGTCCGCGAAGGCCGCCGTCGAGATGATGCTCGACGGGGACAGCCAGGCCAATGTGATGGTCGTGCCCGGCCAGCGCAATGTGAAGGTCTACGCGATCATCGACCAGAAACTCGACCTCACAGCGGGCACCACCCGCAAGGTCGCCGAGAAGGAGTGGAAAACCCTCGGACTGCCCAAGTGGGCGAACGACAACAGCAACATAAAGGACCCCCTGGAGGGCTTTCTCTTCCCGGGGACCTATCCCGCGGCCAAGGGCATGAAGCCCGAGGCGGTGCTGAAGACGATGGTGGCCAGCGCCACGAAGAAGTACGCGGCGTACGACCTGGAGGGCAAGGCCAAGTCGTTCAAGCTGGACAGCCCGCTCCAGATGGTCACGGTCGCGAGCCTGGTCCAGGCCGAGGGCAAGACCGAGGACGACTACCGCAAGATGGCGGAGGTGATCTACAACCGCCTCGACCGCGCGAACCCCGAGACGTACGGATTCCTGCAGTTCGACTCGACCTTCAACTACCTGAGGGGCGAAAGCAAGATCGACATCAGTGAGTCGGAGATCAACAGCAACAAGGACCCGTACAACACCTACACGAACAAGGGCCTGCCGCCCGGACCGATCGGCAACCCCGGTGATGTCGCCGTCAAGGCGATGCTGAATCCGACCGACGACGGCTGGTACTACTTCGTGGCGACGGACGGGGTGAGCAAGACCGAATTCGCCAAGACGCACGCGGAATTCCAGAAGCTCAAGGACAAGTTCAATGAGAGCACGGGCAACTGAAGCCCGCCGGGCCGCCGTTCTCGGCAGCCCCATCGCCCACTCCCTCTCCCCGGTGCTGCACCGCGCCGCCTACGAGGCGCTCGAACTCACCGACTGGACGTACGACCGCTTCGAGATCGACGAGGCCGCCCTGCCCGGCTTCGTCGACGGACTCGGCGGGGAGTGGGCCGGGCTGTCCCTGACCATGCCGCTCAAGCGGGCCGTGATCCCGCTGCTCGACGAGATCAGCGAGACGGCCGCCTCCGTGGACGCGGTCAACACCCTGGTGTTCACCGAGGACGGCCGCCGCGTCGGCGACAACACCGACATCCCCGGCATGGTCGCCGCGCTGCGCGAGCACGGCGTCGAACAGGTCGACTCGGCCGCGATCCTCGGCGCCGGCGCCACCGCGTCCTCCGCGCTCGCGGCGCTGGCCCGGGTCTGCTCCGGCGAGATCGTCGCCTACGTCCGCAGCGCGGCCCGCGCCGACGAGATGCGCCGGTGGGGCGAGCGCCTGGACGTCGACGTCCGCATCGCCGACTGGTCCGAGGCCGCCGACGCCCTGCGCTTCCCCCTCGTGATCGCCACCACCCCGGCCGGGGCGACCGACGCCCTGGCCGCCTCGGTGCCCGGGCGGCCCGCCACCCTCTTCGACGTGCTCTACGACCCCTGGCCGACCGAGCTGGCGGCCCGCTGGTCCATGTTCGGCGGCGCCGTCGTCAGCGGCCTCGACCTCCTCGTCCACCAGGCCGTGCTCCAGGTGGAACAGATGACCGGCATCACCCCGGCACCGCTGGAGGCGATGCGCAAGGCCGGAGAGCACGCGCTCGCCTCCCGGCAGACGGCCCGGCCGTGACCGCGGCCGGCGCGGGCGCCTGAGCCGTCCCGTCCGCCGCCGTTTCGTCCGCCCAATGGACCGCGCGCCCGATCCGTGCCCCGGACGTGGGAGGATCGAGGTGGCTGGCCGGAGCCGCGCACCCGGCCGGGCCGAGGACGTACGCGAGGACGCGCGTAGGGCAGTACCAGGGCGCGAGCACTGAGGAGCATCGTTGAGCAGGCTGCGTTGGCTGACCGCGGGAGAGTCCCACGGTCCCGCACTTGTCGCGACGCTGGAGGGCCTTCCCGCCGGCGTGCCGATCACCACGGAGATGGTGGCCGACCATCTCGCGCGGCGGCGGCTCGGCTACGGACGCGGCGCGCGGATGAAGTTCGAGCGCGACGAGGTCACCTTCCTCGGCGGCGTCCGGCACGGCCTCACCCTCGGCTCCCCGATCGCGATCATGGTGGGCAACACCGAGTGGCCCAAGTGGGAGCAGGTCATGTCGGCCGACCCGGTCGACCCCGAGATCCTCGCCGGCCTCGCCCGCAACGCCCCGCTGACCCGCCCCCGCCCCGGCCACGCCGACCTCGCGGGCATGCAGAAGTACGGCTTCGACGAGGCCCGCCCGATCCTGGAGCGCGCCTCCGCCCGCGAGACCGCCGCCCGCGTCGCCCTCGGCGCCGTCGCCCGCTCGTACCTCAAGGAGACGGCCGGCATCGAGATCGTCTCGCACGTGGTGGAGCTGGCGGCCGCCAAGGCCCCCTACGGCGTCCTGCCGACCCCCGCGGACGTGGCGAAGCTGGACGCCGACCCGGTGCGCTGCCTGGACGCGGACGCCTCGAAGGCGATGGTCGCGGAGATCGACCAGGCCCACAAGGACGGCGACACCCTCGGCGGCGTCGTCGAGGTCCTGGCGTACGACGTCCCCGTCGGCCTCGGCTCGCACGTGCACTGGGACCGTCGCCTCGACGCCCGGCTCGCCGCCGCGCTCATGGGCATCCAGGCCATCAAGGGCGTCGAGGTCGGCGACGGCTTCGGCCTCGCGCGCGTGCCCGGCTCCAAGGCCCACGACGAGATCCTCACCACCCCCGAGGGCATCCGCCGCTCCTCCGGCCGCTCCGGCGGCACCGAGGGCGGTCTGACCACCGGCGAGCTGCTGCGCGTGCGGGCCGCGATGAAGCCCATCGCCACCGTGCCGCGCGCCCTGCGGACGGTCGACGTGACCACCGGCGAGCAGGCCCAGGCCCACCACCAGCGCTCCGACGTGTGCGCGGTCCCCGCGGCCGGCATCGTCGCCGAGGCGATGGTGGCCCTCGTCCTCGCGGACGCGGTCGCGGAGAAGTTCGGCGGCGACAGCGTCCCCGAGACCCGCCGCAACGTCCGGTCCTACCTCGACCACCTGCACATCCGATGAGCGGGCCCCTGGTCGTCCTGGTCGGCCCGATGGGCGTCGGCAAGTCCACCGTCGGGCAGCTGCTCGCCGAGCGGCTCGGCGAGCGCTTCCGGGACACCGACGACGACATCGTCGCCGCGCAGGGCCGCAGCATCGCGGAGATCTTCGTCGACGAGGGCGAGGAGACGTTCCGCGCGATCGAGAAGCAGGCCGTGCGCCGGGCGCTCGCCGAGCACACGGGCGTCCTGGCCCTCGGCGGCGGCGCGATCCTCGACGCGGACAGCCGCGCCCTCCTCGCGGACCGGCGCGTGGTCTACCTGTCGATGGACGTCGAGGAGGCCGTCCAGCGCACCGGTCTCAACGCGGCCCGCCCGCTGCTCGCCGTCAACCCGCGCAAGCAGTGGCGCGAGCTGATGGAGGCCCGCCGCGGCCTGTACGAGGAGGTCGCCACCGCCGTGGTGGCGACGGACGGCCGTACCCCCGAAGAGGTCACCCAAGCCGCCCTGGACGCACTGGAGTTGAAGGAAGCATGAGCAGCAGTGAGGCGGTGACCCGGATCCGGGTCGGCGGCAGCGCGGGCTCCGAGCCGTACGAGGTCCTGGTGGGCCGTCAGCTCCTCGGTGAACTCGCCGGGCTGATCGGCCCCCGGGCCAAGCGCGTCGCCGTGATCCACCCCGAGGCCCTCGCCGAGACCGGTGACGCGCTCCGCGCCGACCTGGCCGGACAGGGCTACGACGCCGTCGCCATCCAGGTGCCCAACGCCGAGGAGGCCAAGACCGCCGAGGTCGCCGCGTACTGCTGGAAGGCGCTCGGCCAGTCCGGCTTCACCCGCACCGACGTCGTCGTCGGCGTCGGCGGCGGCGCCACCACGGACCTCGCCGGGTTCGTGGCCGCCACCTGGCTGCGCGGGGTGCGCTGGATCGCCGTACCGACCACCGTGCTCGCCATGGTGGACGCGGCCGTGGGCGGCAAGACCGGCATCAACACCGCCGAGGGCAAGAACCTCGTCGGCGCCTTCCACCCGCCGGCCGGGGTGCTGTGCGACCTGGCCGCGCTGGACTCCCTCCCGGTCCACGACTACGTCTCCGGGCTCGCCGAGATCATCAAGGCCGGCTTCATCGCCGACCCCGCGATCCTCGACCTCATCGAGTCCGACCCCGAGGCCGCCCGCACTCCGTCCGGCCCGCACACCGCCGAACTGATCGAACGCTCCATCAAGGTCAAGGCGGACGTCGTCTCCTCCGACCTCAAGGAGTCGGGTCTGCGGGAGATCCTCAACTACGGCCACACCCTCGCGCACGCCATCGAGAAGAACGAGCGCTACAAGTGGCGGCACGGCGCGGCCGTGTCCGTCGGCATGCACTTCGCCGCCGAACTGGGCCGCCTCGCGGGCCGCCTGGACGACGCGACGGCCGACCGCCACCGCACCATCCTGGAGTCCGTCGGCCTGCCCCTGCACTACCGCCACGACCAGTGGCCCAAGCTGCTGGAGACCATGAAGGTCGACAAGAAGTCGCGGGGCGACCTGCTGCGCTTCATCGTCCTCGACGGGCTCGCCAAGCCGACCGTCCTGGAGGGCCCCGACCCGGCCGTCCTGCTCGCCGCCTACGGCGAAGTCGGCCAGTAAGTCCCGAGGGACCCCTTCCGCCCGATTCCCCTTCCACACCGGGCACTTCGGACCGCCCCCGGCCGTTCACCAAACGACGGCCGGGGGCGGTACCGTTCAGAATCGAAAACGGGGGCGCACACCCCCGCAGCCAGCGCCCATTGCCTGTACGAGACGGAGTGGCACCGGATGCAGCACGCAGTGGGTTCTCCGCTGCCGCCGCCCCACCAGCCGGGGCACGGTCCGGCCGACGGCTGGTCGCCGGCCGCACAACACCCGGGCCCGCACCAGCCGGGCAGCCCCCCGCACCAGCCGGGCGGCGCCCCCCACCATCAGCCGGGCTACCTCGGCGCCCCGCCGCCCTCCGGGCCCGTCCCGCCCGCGCCCCGGCCTCCCGTACCCCCCGTGCCGCCGCCCCCGGCCCCGCAGCACGCGCCCGTGCCGCACGGCACCGACGTCACCGGTCATGTCCCGCTGCCGCCCGGCGGCCCCGTCGCGATGCCCGCGGTCGCGCCGACCGCACCCGGGCCGGACCTCGCGACCACCACCGTCGCGGTGCTGCTCATCGGCCCCGCGGGCGCCGGGAAGACCAGCGTCGCCAAGTTCTGGGCCGACCACCGCCGGGTGCCCACCGCCCACGTCAGCCTGGACGACGTCCGCGAATGGGTCCGCTCGGGCTTCGCCGACCCGCAGCGCGGCTGGAACGACCACTCGGAGGCCCAGTACCGCCTGGCCCGCCGCACCTGCGGCTTCGCCGCCCGCAACTTCCTCGCCAACGGCATCTCCTGCATCCTCGACGACGCGATCTTCCCCGACCGCCCGGTCGTCGGCCTCGGCGGCTGGAAGCGCCACGTCGGCCCCGGTCTCCTCCCGGTCGTCCTCCTCCCCGGCCTGGAGGTCGTCCTGGACCGCAACGCCCAGCGCTCCGGCAACCGCCGCCTCACCGACGAGGAGGTCGCCCGCATCCACGGCCGCATGGCCGGCTGGTACGGCTCCGGCCTCCCGATCATCGACAACTCCCACCTCGACGTCCCCTCGACCGCCAAGGTCCTCGACGACGTCCTCTCGAGGGCGATCGCCAGTCCGCCGAAGTGGTGAGGGACCACCCCCACCGGACCACGCACCCCACTCGGCCCTCCCAACCGGCACAAAACCCCCACCCCTCATACGCTCGACTCATGTCAGAGAGGTACGCGTCACGCCGCAAGCGACTGAGGGACCGCTGCAACGCCGGCGGCAGCACAGCCGCGCTCATCTCCCGCCCGGCCAATGTGAGGTACCTCGCGGGCGCCGCCCCCAGGGCGGCCGTCCTGCTGCTGGGCAGACGCGAGGAGGAGGACCTCCTCGTCTGCCCCGGCCCGCCCGACGACCGTCCCGAGGCCCGTCCCGACGAACGGCTCAGGACGCGCTCCCTGCCCCGCGCCGGCGGCGACCCCGCCGTCGCCGCCGCGGACATCCTCACCGCGGAGGGCGGCGACTCCCTCGCGGTCGAGGAGCACCACCTCACGGTGGCCCGCCACCGCGCCCTGCGCTCGGTCGCCCCCCGCCTGCGCCTCGCGGACCTCGGCAGTGCCGTCGAACAGCTCCGCGTCGTCAAGGACGAGGAGGAGATCTCCTGCCTCCGGGTCGGCGCCGAGATCGCCGACCAGGCCCTCGGCGAGCTGCTGGAGTCGATCCTCGTCGGCCGGACCGAGCGGCACCTCGCCCTCGAACTCGAGCGCCGGCTCGTCGACCACGGCGCCGACGGCCCCGCCTTCCCCACCTCGGTGGCCACCGGCCCGAACTCCGGCCGGCCGGGCCACCGCCCCACGGACCGACGGGTCGAGGAGGGCGACTTCCTCTCGGTCTGCCTCGGCGCCGCCTACCGCGGCTACCGCTGCGAGATCGGCCGTACCTTCGTCATCGGTACGTCCCCCGCCGACTGGCAGATCGAGCTGTACGACCTCGTCTTCGCAGCCCAGCGCGCCGGGCGGGAGTCCCTGGCCCCCGGTGCCGCCTACCGTGACGTGGACCGCGCCGCCCGCCAGGTACTGGACTCCGCGGGGTACGCACAGGGCCTCCCGGCGCTCACCGGGCACGGGGTCGGACTCGAAATCGACGAGGACCCGCAGTTGACTCCCGCGGCCATGGGTAAACTGGACGCTTGCGTGCCGGTCACCGTCGAACCGGGGGTCCACCTCCCGGGCCGGGGCGGTGTCCGGATCGATGACACGCTCGTCGTACGCCCCGAGGCGGACGGCGGACCCGAGCTACTCACCATCACGACCAAGGAGCTGCTCGCGCTGTAGAGGTGCGTGCCCCGGGGTCGTCCACGTCAGTCCAGGAGATTCCGCAACCGTGGCTTCCACGAACGACCTCAAGAACGGCCTGGTGCTCAAGCTCGAAGGCGGCCAGCTCTGGTCCGTCGTCGAGTTCCAGCACGTCAAGCCCGGCAAGGGCCCGGCCTTCGTGCGCACCAAGCTCAAGAACGTGCTGTCCGGCAAGGTGGTCGACAAGACCTTCAACGCCGGCGTCAAGGTCGAGACGGCCACTGTCGACAAGAGCGACATGCAGTTCTCGTACATGGACGGCGAGTACTTCGTCTTCATGGACATGGAGACCTACGACCAGCTGCACATCGACCGCAAGACCGTCGGCGACGCCGCGAACTTCCTGATCGAGGGTTTCGAGGCCACCGTCGCCCGGCACGAGGGCGAGGTGCTCTTCGTCGAGCTGCCGGCCGCCGTCGAGCTGACCGTCGCCGAGACCGAGCCGGGCCTCCAGGGCGACCGCTCCACCGGTGGCACCAAGCCCGCCACCCTGGAGACCGGTCACCAGATCCAGGTCCCGCTCTTCATCACCACCGGTGAGAAGATCAAGGTCGACACGCGCAGCAGCGACTACCTCGGCCGGGTGAACAGCTAACCGTGGCTGCCCGCAACACGGCCCGCAAGCGCGCCTTCCAGATCCTCTTCGAGGGCGACCAGCGCGGAGCCGACGTCCTCACGGTCCTCGCGGACTGGGTCCGGCACTCCCGGTCCGACACCCGGCAGCCGCCGGTGAGCGAGTACACGATGCAGCTGGTCGAGGGCTACGCGGACCACGTGAAGCGGATCGACGAGCTGATCGCGCAGTACTCCGTCGGCTGGACCCTCGACCGGATGCCGGTCGTCGACCGCAACATCCTGCGGCTCGGCGCCTACGAGCTGATCTGGGTCGACGAGACCCCGGACGCCGTCGTCATCGACGAGATGGTGCAGCTGGCGAAGGAGTTCTCCACGGACGACTCCCCGGCGTTCGTCAACGGCCTGCTCGCCCGGCTGAAGGAGCTCAAGCCGTCGCTCCGCCGGGACGGGGCATAGGCGGTCACGACCAACGCCGGAGGGCCCACAGCGCCTGCTGTGGGCCCTCCGGCGCTCGTACGGCCCAAAAAAGCCGGGGTGGCCGGAACCAACAGGTTCCGGCCACCCCGGCGGCACGTTTCTGCTGGGCCGCGGAGCGGCTCAGCCCTCCTCGTGGGAGACGGCGCGGCGCGCGTCCGCGTCCAGCACGCCCCAGCTGATCAGCTGCTCGGTCAGGACCGAGGGCGACTGGTCGTAGATGACGGCGAGGGTGCGCAGGTCGTCCTGGCGGATCGACAGCACCTTGCCGTTGTAGTCACCGCGCTGCGACTGGATCGTCGCCGCGTAGCGCTGGAGGGGACCCGCCTTCTCGACCGGCACGTGGGCCAGCCGCTCCAGGTCCAGGACCAGCTTCGGCGGCGGCTCGGCCGCCCCGCCCGGGGTGGTGCCCGGCAGCAGCTCCTGCACGGGGACGCCGTAGAAGTCCGCCAGCTCGGCGAGGCGCTGCACGGTCACGGCGCGGTCTCCGCGCTCGTACGAACCGACCACGACCGCCTTCCAGCGTCCCTGGGACTTCTCCTCGACACCGTGGAGGGAAAGGCCCTGCTGGGTGCGGATCGCCCGGAGCTTGGCCCCGAGCTGTTTGGCGTATTCGCTGGACATATAGCTCCCCGGCACTGGGTCGACGCGGCCGGCATGGGTTTCCGTACCGCGCGGCTGGTAACTCATTGTGAGGTTACGCAGCGTGATTCTTCTGCGTCAAGCCGAATGGTCCACACCGACTCTTCCGTGGTATCGATGGCCGATTACTCCATAGGGGTGATCAGGGCCGTCCCGACGGGCTGCTACGGTGGATGGCGCAAACCCGACGTCCTTTAAGGTCCGTCCCGTGAGGCGGAGAAGGAGGTCCGTTCCGTATGGACAGGCTCGACTCCCACACCTCCGACGCGCGGCCCGTGCTCGAAGGCCCCGACATCGCGCGGGTCCTGACCCGCATCGCCCACGAGATCGTCGAACGCGCCAAGGGCGCCGACGACGTGGTGCTCCTCGGCATCCCGACCCGCGGCGTCTTCCTCGCCCAGCGGCTCGCCGCCAAGCTCGAGGAGATCACCGACCGCAAGGTCCCGGTCGGCTCGCTCGACATCACCATGTACCGCGACGACCTGCGCATGCACCCGCCGCGTGCGCTGGCCCGCACCGAGATCCCCGGTGACGGCATCGACGGCAAGCTGGTCGTCCTCGTCGACGACGTGCTCTTCTCCGGCCGCACCATCCGCGCCGCCCTCGACGCCCTGAACGACATCGGGCGCCCGCGCGCGGTCCAGCTCGCGGTCCTCGTCGACCGCGGCCACCGCGAACTGCCCATCCGCGCCGACTACGTCGGCAAGAACCTCCCCACGTCGCTGCGGGAGACGGTCAAGGTCCAGCTCGCCGAGGAGGACGGTCGCGACACCGTGCTGCTCGGTGTGAAGCAGACCCCGTAGCGGACCGAGCCCGGCACGCCCCCTCGGCATGCCCTCGCCTGCCCGGAATCTCCCCAATTCGTGAACTGCCTTACGGAGCCTGACAGATGCAGCGTCATCTCATCTCGGCCGCCGACCTCTCCCGCGACGACGCCGTCCTGATCCTCGACACCGCCGAGGAGATGGCCCGGGTGGCCGACCGGCCCATCAAGAAACTGCCGACCCTGCGCGGCCGCACGATCGTCAACCTCTTCTTCGAGGACTCCACGCGCACGCGTATCTCGTTCGAGGCCGCCGAGAAGCGTCTCTCCGCGGACGTCATCAACTTCTCCGCCAAGGGCTCCAGCGTGTCCAAGGGCGAGTCCCTGAAGGACACCGCCCAGACGCTGGAGGCCATGGGCGTCGACGCCGTGGTCATCCGGCACGGTGCCTCCGGGGCGCCCTACCGCCTCGCCAACTCCGGCTGGATCGACGCCGCCGTCGTCAACGCGGGCGACGGCACCCACCAGCACCCCACCCAGGCCCTGCTCGACGCCTTCACCATGCGCCGGAGGCTGGTCGGCCGCGACGCCGGGCTCGGCCGGGACCTCGCCGGCAAGCGGATCACCCTCGTCGGCGACGTCCTGCACAGCCGGGTCGCCCGCTCCAACGTCGACCTGCTGCACACCCTCGGCGCCGAGGTCACCCTCGTCGCCCCGCCCACGCTGGTCCCGGTCGGCGTGGAGCACTGGCCCTGCGAGGTGTCGTACGACCTCGACGCCGTGCTGCCCAAGTCGGACGCCGTGATGATGCTCCGCGTCCAGCGCGAACGCATGAACGCCGCCTTCTTCCCGACCGAGCGCGAGTACTCGCGGCGCTACGGCCTCGACGGCGACCGCATGGCGCGGATGCCCGAGCACGCCATCGTGATGCACCCGGGCCCGATGGTCCGCGGCATGGAGATCACCGCCGAGGTCGCCGACTCCGACCGCTGCACCGTCGTCGAACAGGTCGCCAACGGCGTGTCGATCCGGATGGCCGTCCTCTATCTGCTCCTGGGCGGCAACGAACCCGCCGTCAGCCACGCCCGTACCACCGAGGAGAAGTAACAACCCATGAGCAAGATCCTGATCCGTGGTGCGAAGGTGCTCGGCGGCGAGTCGCAGGACGTCCTGATCGACGGCGCCGTCATCGCCGAGGTGGGCACCGGCCTGAGCGCCGAGGGCGCCGAGGTCGTCGAGGCCGCAGGCAAGGTGCTGCTGCCGGGCCTGGTCGACCTGCACACCCATCTGCGCGAGCCGGGCCGCGAGGACTCCGAGACCGTGCTGACCGGCACGCGCGCGGCGGCCTCCGGCGGCTACACCGCCGTGTTCGCCATGGCCAACACCTTCCCCGTGGCCGACACGGCCGGCGTGGTCGAGCAGGTCTACCGGCTCGGCCGGGAGCACGGCTACTGCGACGTACAGCCCATCGGCGCCGTCACCGTCGGCCTGGAGGGCCGCAAGCTCGCCGAGCTGGGCGCCATGCACGAGTCGGCCGCCGGCGTCACCGTCTTCTCCGACGACGGCAAGTGCGTCGACGACGCCGTGATCATGCGGCGCGCGCTGGAGTACGTGAAGGCCTTCGGCGGGGTCGTCGCCCAGCACGCGCAGGAGCCCCGGCTGACCGAGGGCGCCCAGATGAACGAGGGCGTCGTCTCCGCCGAGCTCGGCCTCGGCGGCTGGCCCGCGGTGGCCGAGGAATCGATCATCGCCCGGGACGTCCTGCTCGCCGAGCACGTCGGCTCCCGCGTCCACATCTGCCACCTGTCGACCGCCGGGTCGGTCGAGATCGTCCGCTGGGCCAAGTCCCGCGGCATCGACGTCACCGCCGAGGTCACCCCGCACCACCTGCTCCTCACCGACGAGCTGGTGCGGTCCTACAACCCCGTCTACAAGGTCAACCCGCCGCTGCGCACCGAGCGTGACGTGCGGGCCCTGCGCGAGGCCCTCGCCGACGGCACGATCGACATCGTCGCCACCGACCACGCCCCGCACCCGCACGAGGACAAGGACTGCGAGTGGGCCGCCGCCGCCATGGGCATGGTGGGCCTGGAGACCGCGCTGTCGGTGGTCCAGGAGACCATGGTGGAGACGGGCCTGCTGGACTGGGCCGGGGTCGCCGACCGCATGTCCGCCGCGCCCGCGCGCATCGGCCGCGCGCGCGGCCACGGGCGCCCCGTCTCGGCAGGTGAGCCCGCCAACCTCACGCTCGTCGACACGGCATACCGTGGGTCCGTCGACCCCGCGGGCTTCGCCTCGCGCAGCCGCAACACCCCGTACGAGGGGCGTGAGCTGCCGGGCCGTGTCACGCACACGTGGCTCCGGGGCAAGGCCACGCTCGTCGACGGGAAGCTCACGTGACATCTTCAGCACCCCTGGCGCCGGCCCTCACGGCCCTCGCGGCCGGGAAGGAATCGGCCCAGGTGACCGACTGGGCCGCGCGCATCGGCTGGGTGGTCGGCCTCGGACTCTTCGTCGCGCTCGTCTACTGGCTGATGCGCGAGGGCTGGAAGTGGCGGGGCACCCTCCAGGGCGACCTCCCGCCGCTTCCCGCCGCGCCGGACGAGCCCGGTGCGGCGAGACTGACGATGAGCGGCCGCTACCACGGCTCCACCACCGCGGGGCAGTGGCTCGACCGCATCGTGGCGCACGGCCTGGGCACCCGCAGCCGTGTCGAGCTGACGCTCACGGACGCGGGCCTGGACGTCGTACGCCCCGGCGCGACCGACTTCTTCGTCCCCGCCGGAGCACTGCGCGAGGCACTGCTCGGCAAGGGCATCGCCGGCAAGGTCCTCACCGAGGGCGGACTGCTGGTGGTGACCTGGCAGCACGGCGACAAGCTGATCGACTCCGGTTTCCGCTCGGACCACGCGGCCGAGCACACCGAGTGGGTCGAAGCCATCAACTCCATGATCAAGAACAACACGACGGAAGGCGCCGAACGATGACGACCTCCACCAGGGGAATCGCTTCTGCGAAGAAGGTGACTCCCGCCGTACTCGTCCTGGAGGACGGCCGGGTCTTCCGCGGCCGTGCTTACGGGGCCGTGGGGGAGACCTTCGGCGAAGCGGTGTTCTCCACCGGTATGACCGGCTACCAGGAGACCCTCACCGACCCGTCGTACGACCGCCAGATCGTGGTCGCGACCGCCCCCCAGATCGGCAACACCGGCTGGAACGACGAGGACGACGAGTCCAGCCGCATCTGGGTCTCCGGCTACGTCGTGCGCGACCCCGCGCGCGTGCCCTCCAACTGGCGCGCCCGGCGTTCCCTGGACGACGAACTGGTCGCCCAGGACATCGTCGGGATCTCCGGCATCGACACCCGCGCCCTCACCCGCCACCTCCGCGAGCGCGGCTCCATGCGGGCCGGCATCTTCTCCGGCGAGGCGGTCGGCGCCGAGACCGAGCTCCTCGCGCGCGTGCAGGCCCAGCCGCACATGAAGGGCGCCAGCCTCTTCGAGGAGGTCGCCACCAAGGAGACGTACGTCGTCCCCGCGATCGGCGAGAAGAGGTTCACCGTCGCCGCGGTCGACCTCGGCATCAAGGGCATGACCCCGCACCGCATGGCCGAGCGCGGCATCGAGGTGCACGTGCTGCCCGCCACCGCGACCGCGGACGACCTCTACGCCGTGAACCCCGACGGCGTGTTCTTCTCCAACGGCCCCGGCGACCCGGCCACCGCCGACGGCCCGGTCGCCCTCATGACCGCCGTCCTGGAGCGGAAGACCCCGCTCTTCGGCATCTGCTTCGGCAACCAGATCCTCGGCCGCGCCCTCGGCTTCGGCACCTACAAGCTGAAGTACGGCCACCGGGGCATCAACCAGCCGGTCCAGGACCGTACGACCGGCAAGGTCGAGGTCACCGCGCACAACCACGGTTTCGCCGTGGACGCGCCGCTCGACCGGGTGACCGAGACGCCCTTCGGCCGCGCCGAGGTCTCCCACGTCTGCCTCAACGACGACGTCGTGGAGGGGCTCCAGCTGCTCGACCAGCCGGGCTTCTCCGTCCAGTACCACCCCGAAGCGGCAGCCGGCCCGCACGACGCCGCCTACCTGTTCGACCGCTTCGTATCCCTGATGGAGGGCCAGCGTGCCTAAGCGCACCGATATCCAGTCCGTCCTGGTCATCGGCTCCGGCCCGATCGTCATCGGCCAGGCCGCCGAGTTCGACTACTCCGGAACCCAGGCGTGCCGCATCCTGCGGGCCGAGGGCCTCAGGGTCGTCCTGGTGAACTCCAACCCGGCGACGATCATGACCGACCCGGAGATCGCCGACGCCACCTACGTCGAGCCGATCACCCCCGAGTTCGTCGAGAAGATCATCGCCAAGGAGCGCCCCGACGCCCTCCTGCCCACCCTGGGCGGTCAGACGGCCCTCAACACCGCCATCTCGCTGCACGAGAACGGCGTCCTGGAGAAGTACGGCGTCGAGCTGATCGGCGCCAACGTGGAGGCCATCCACAAGGGCGAGGACCGCGACCTGTTCAAGGAGGTCGTGGAGGAGGTCCGCAAGAAGATCGGGCACGGCGAGTCCGCCCGCTCGGTCATCTGCCACACCATGGACGAGGTCCTCGCCGGCGTGGACACCCTCGGCGGCTACCCGGTCGTCGTGCGCCCCTCCTTCACCATGGGCGGCGCCGGCTCCGGCTTCGCCCACGACGAGGAGGAGCTGCGCCGCATCGCCGGGCAGGGCCTCACGCTCTCGCCGACCACCGAGGTACTCCTGGAGGAGTCCATCCTCGGCTGGAAGGAGTACGAGCTGGAGCTGATGCGCGACAAGCACGACAACGTCGTGGTCGTCTGCTCCATCGAGAACTTCGACCCCATGGGCGTGCACACCGGCGACTCGATCACCGTCGCGCCCGCGATGACGCTCACCGACCGCGAGTACCAGATCCTGCGCGACATCGGCATCGCCGTGATCCGCGAGGTCGGCGTGGACACCGGCGGCTGCAACATCCAGTTCGCGGTCAACCCCGAGGACGGCCGGGTCATCGTCATCGAGATGAACCCGCGCGTGTCGCGGTCCTCCGCGCTCGCCTCCAAGGCGACCGGTTTCCCGATCGCCAAGATCGCCGCCAAGCTCGCCGTCGGCTACACCCTCGACGAGATCCCCAACGACATCACGCAGGAGACCCCGGCCTCCTTCGAGCCCACGCTCGACTACGTGGTCGTCAAGGCGCCGCGGTTCGCGTTCGAGAAGTTCCCGCAGGCCGACTCCACGCTGACCACCACCATGAAGTCCGTCGGCGAGGCCATGGCCATCGGCCGCAACTTCACCGAGGCCTTCCAGAAGGCGCTGCGCTCGCTGGAGAAGAAGGGCAGCCAGTTCACCTTCGTCGGCGAGCCCGGGGACAAGGCCGCGCTCCTCGAAGAGGCCGTGCGCCCCACCGACGGCCGGATCAACACCGTCATGCAGGCCATCCGCGCGGGCGCCACCCCCGAGGAGGTCTTCGACTACACGAAGATCGACCCCTGGTTCGTCGACCAGCTCTTCCTCATCAAGGAGCTCGCGGACGAGCTGGCCGCCGCCGAGCGCCTGGACGCCGACCTGCTCGCCGAGGCCAAGCGGCACGGCTTCTCCGACCAGCAGATCGGCGAGATCCGCGGCCTGCGCGAGGACGTCGTCCGCGAGGTCCGGCACGCGCTGGGCGTCCGCCCGGTCTACAAGACGGTCGACACCTGCGCCGCCGAGTTCGCCGCGAAGACCCCGTACTTCTACTCCTCCTACGACGAGGAGACCGAGGTCGCGCCCCGCCAGAAGCCCGCGGTGATCATCCTGGGCTCCGGACCGAACCGCATCGGCCAGGGCATCGAGTTCGACTACTCGTGCGTCCACGCCTCCTTCGCCCTGTCCGACGCCGGGTACGAGACCGTGATGGTCAACTGCAACCCGGAGACCGTCTCCACCGACTACGACACCTCCGACCGCCTGTACTTCGAGCCGCTCACGCTCGAGGACGTGCTGGAGATCGTCCACGCGGAGGCGCAGGCCGGTCCGATCGCCGGTGTCGTCGTCCAGCTCGGCGGCCAGACCCCGCTGGGCCTCGCCCAGGCGCTGAAGGACAACGGCGTGCCGATCGTCGGCACCCCGCCCGAGGCGATCCACGCGGCCGAGGACCGGGGCGCCTTCGGACGCGTCCTCGCCGAGGCGGGCCTGCCGGCCCCCAAGCACGGCACCGCCACCACCTTCGCCGAGGCCAAGGCCATCGCGGACGAGATCGGCTACCCGGTCCTCGTCCGGCCGTCGTACGTCCTCGGCGGCCGCGGCATGGAGATCGTCTACGACGAGAGCCGGCTGTCCTCCTACATCGCCGAGTCGACCGAGATCAGCCCCACCCGGCCGGTCCTCGTCGACCGCTTCCTCGACGACGCCATCGAGATCGACGTCGACGCGCTCTACGACGGCGAGGAGCTGTACCTCGGCGGCGTCATGGAGCACATCGAGGAGGCCGGCATCCACTCCGGCGACTCGGCGTGCGCCCTGCCCCCGATCACCCTCGGCGGCTTCGACATCAAGCGCCTGCGCGCCTCCACCGAGGCCATCGCCCGGGGTGTCGGCGTACGCGGTCTGATCAACATCCAGTTCGCGATGGCCGGCGACATCCTGTACGTCCTGGAGGCCAACCCGCGCGCGTCCCGCACCGTCCCCTTCACCTCGAAGGCGACCGCGGTGCCGCTGGCGAAGGCCGCCGCCCGGATCTCGCTCGGCGCGACCATCGCCGAGCTGCGGGCCGAGGGGCTGCTGCCGGGCACCGGTGACGGCGGCGAGCTGCCGCTGGACGCGCCGATCTCCGTCAAGGAGGCCGTGATGCCGTGGACCCGCTTCCGCGACACCTCCGGCCGCGGCGTGGACACCGTCCTCGGCCCGGAGATGCGCTCCACCGGCGAGGTCATGGGCATCGACTCCGTCTTCGGCACGGCGTACGCCAAGTCGCAGGCTGGCGCCTACGGGCCGCTGCCCACCAAGGGCCGCGCGTTCATCTCGGTCGCCAACCGCGACAAGCGCTCGATGATCTTCCCGGCGCGCGAGCTGGTCGGCCACGGCTTCGAGCTGCTCGCCACCTCGGGCACCGCCGAGGTCCTCCGGCGCAACGGCATCAACGCCACGGTCGTGCGCAAGCAGTCCGAGGGCACCGGCCCGAACGGCGAGAAGACCATCGTCCAGCTCATCCACGACGGCGAGGTCGACCTCATCGTCAACACCCCGTACGGCACCGGCGGCCGCCTCGACGGCTACGAGATCCGTACGGCGGCCGTGGCCCGCTCCGTGCCCTGTCTGACGACGGTCCAGGCGCTCGCCGCGGCCGTCCAGGGCATCGACGCGCTCAACCACGGCGACGTGGGCGTCCGATCGCTCCAGGAACACGCGGAACACCTGACCGCGGCCCGCGACTAGCAGCCCTGAGGGGGACACCGGAAACGGTGTCCCCCTCTTCATGAGGGCTCTTCATGAGGGAACCATGTACAAGATCTTCTTCAATCTCGTCTTCAAGCGGATGGACGCCGAGCAGGCGCACCACCTGGCCTTCCGCTGGATCCGGCTGGCCGTCCGCGTCCCCGTGCTGCGCACCTTCGTGGCCGCCGCCCTCGCGCCCCGCCACAAGGAGCTGCGCACCGAGGCGTTCGGACTGCGGATGCACGGCCCCTTCGGGCTCGCCGCGGGCTTCGACAAGAACGCCGTCGCGATCGACGGCATGTCGATGCTGGGCTTCGACCACGTCGAGATCGGCACGGTCACCGGGGAGCCCCAGCCGGGCAACCCCAGGCAGCGGCTCTTCCGGCTGGTTCGGGACCGCGCGCTCATCAACCGCATGGGCTTCAACAACGAGGGCTCGCTCGCCGTCGCCGCGCGCCTGGCGACCCGTACGCCCGTCTTCCGGACGGTCGTGGGCGTCAACATCGGCAAGACCAAGGTCGTCCCCGAGGAGGAGGCCGTCGGCGACTACGTGAAGTCGACCGAGCGGCTCGCCCCGTACGCCGACTACCTCGTGGTCAACGTGTCCTCGCCCAACACGCCCGGGCTGCGCAACCTCCAGGCCACCGAGGCGCTGCGGCCGCTGCTGAGCGCCGTGCGCGAGGCCGCCGACCGCACGGTCACCTCGCGGCGCGTCCCGCTGCTGGTGAAGATCGCCCCGGACCTCGCCGACGAGGACGTGGACGCGGTCGCCGACCTCGCGGTGGAGCTGGGCCTGGACGGGATCATCGCCACCAACACGACCATCGCGCGCGAGGGGCTCGGGCTGCGGTCGGACCCCGCGCTGGTCCAGGAGACCGGCGGCCTGTCCGGGGCCCCGCTCAAGGCCCGCTCCCTGGAGGTGCTCAGGCGGCTCTACGCGCGCGTGGGCGACCGGATCACCCTGGTGGGCGTCGGCGGCATCGAGACCGCCGAGGACGTCTGGCAGCGCATCCTGGCCGGTGCCACGCTGGTCCAGGGGTACAGCGCCTTCATCTACGAGGGCCCTTTCTGGAGCCGCGCCCTCCACAAGGGGCTCGCCGCACGGCTGCGCACGAGCCCGTACGCCACCCTCGCCGACGCGGTCGGCGCCGACGTGAGGAAGACGGCATGACCCTCGAACCCTTCGGCGCGCGCCTGCGCCGGGCGATGGACGAGCGCGGCCCCCTGTGCGTCGGGATCGACCCGCACCGCTCCCTCCTGGTCGAGTGGGGGCTCGACGACGACGTGGCCGGTCTGGAGCGGTTCAGCCGCACGGTCGTCGAGGCGGTCGCCGGCCGGGTCGCCGTGCTGAAGCCGCAGAGCGCCTTCTTCGAGCGGTTCGGCTCGCGCGGGGTCGCCGTCCTGGAGAAGTCGGTCCGGGAGGCGCGGGCCGCCGGCGCCCTGGTGGTCATGGACGCCAAGCGCGGGGACATCGGCTCGACCATGGCCGCCTACGCCGAGTCCTTCCTGCACAAGGACGCGCCCCTGTTCTCCGACGCGCTGACCGTCTCCCCGTACCTCGGCTACGGCTCGCTCGGCCCGGCCGTCGCCCTGGCCCGGGAGAACGGCGCGGGGCTGTTCGTCCTGGCGCTCACCTCCAACCCGGAGGGCGGCGAGGTGCAGCACGCGGTGCGCTTCGACGGCCGGGACGTCGGCGCGACCATGCTGGCGCACCTGGCCGCGGAGAACGCGGGCGAGGAACCCCTGGGCTCCTTCGGGGCGGTCGTCGGGGCGACCCTGGGGGACCTGTCGTCCTACGACCTCGCCGTCAACGGGCCGCTCCTGGCGCCCGGCGTGGGGGCCCAGGGGGCGACTCCGACCGATCTTCCCCGGGTGTTCGGGAGCGTGCTGCGCAACGTCGTGCCGAACGTCAGCCGGGGAGTGTTGCGCCACGGTCCCCACGTGAGCGCGCTGCGTGACGCCGCGGACCGGTTCGCCGACGAGATCCGCGTCACGTTGGAGTCCTCCTGACGGCCGGTCCGGGGGCGTTTCAAACCTCCGACGAGTGCTTCGTGGCCTATTTGAGGCTGGATACATCCTCAAATCCGGGGCACTATGTCTTAAATATCCCGTCCTGACGGAGGCTGACCAGGACTTTTCCTCTGTTCTCGCTGACTCAGGCGGAGTTGGCCGCTAGTCTCCGAGCAGAGTGAACGGGCAGAGTGTGTTGCTCGTAGCTCCCTAGGTGTGGGGCGACTAGGTTCCTCACCGGTCCGTATCCGACAGTTCGACATCCGAGGTGACGTAGGCGTGGCTCTTCCGCCCCTTACCCCCGAACAGCGCGCAGCCGCGCTCGAAAAGGCCGCCGCGGCTCGCCGGGAGCGGGCCGAGGTCAAGAATCGACTCAAGCACTCCGGCGCCTCCCTGCACGAGGTCATCAAGCAGGGTCAGGAGAACGACGTCATCGGCAAGATGAAGGTCTCCGCCCTGCTCGAGTCCCTGCCGGGCGTGGGCAAGGTCCGCGCCAAGCAGATCATGGAGCGACTCGGCATCTCCGAGAGCCGCCGCGTACGCGGTCTCGGTTCCAACCAGATCGCCTCCCTGGAGCGTGAGTTCGGCAGCACCGGGTCCTGATCCCGGATACTGCCGGGAAGGGAGTCCCGGGCACTCCGGGATTGCTGGAATAATCGCTGCATGAGTGAACGTCCGCGGCTGACCGTGCTCTCCGGCCCCTCCGGGGTCGGCAAGAGCACGGTCGTCGCTCATATGCGCAAGGAACACCCCGGGGTCTGGCTCTCGGTGTCGGCGACGACCCGCAAGCCGCGCCCCGGTGAGCGGCACGGGGTCCACTACTTCTTCGTCACCGACGACGAGATGGACAAGCTGATCGCCAATGGCGAGCTCCTCGAGTGGGCCGAGTTCGCCGGGAACCGCTACGGGACGCCGCGAGGCGCCGTGCTGGAGCGGCTGGAGGCGGGCGAGCCCGTCCTCCTGGAGATCGACCTCCAGGGCGCCCGGCAGGTCCGGGAGTCCATGGCGGACGCCCAGCTGGTGTTCCTGGCTCCCCCCTCCTGGGAGGAGCTGGTGCGCAGACTCACCGGGCGGGGCACCGAGCCGCCCGAGGTCATCGAGCGACGGCTGGACGCCGCGAAGATCGAACTCGCGGCTGAGCCGGAGTTCGACGTGACCCTGGTCAACACCTCCGTCGAGGACGTGGCGCGTGAGCTGCTAGCCTTGATGGATGTCGTGTGATCGTGAAGGTCGCACTCACTGATCCTTTCCCATCCATCGGAAGGTAGAGCGTGTCCTCTTCCATCTCCGCGCCCGAGGGCATCATCAACCCGCCGATCGACGAGCTCCTCGAGGCCACCGACTCGAAGTACAGCCTCGTGATCTACGCGGCCAAGCGTGCCCGCCAGATCAACGCGTACTACTCGCAGCTCGGCGAGGGCCTCCTCGAGTACGTCGGTCCGCTCGTCGACACCCACGTGCACGAGAAGCCGCTCTCGATCGCGCTCCGCGAGATCAACGCGGGTCTGCTGACGTCCGAGGCCGTGGCGGACCCCGCGCAGTAAGGCGGTCCCACGGACGCAGTAGTAGTACTTTCAGCTTGCAGCTGACTTTTCCACAGGCCCGGCAGTGCTCCTGCCGGGCCTGTGGTGTGTGATGGAGTCGTGCGCCGGAGCCGCGGCGCGCTGTCGAGGTCCCGGGGAGAGACGGTGGACAAGCCCAAGGTCGTTCTGGGGGTCAGCGGCGGTATCGCCGCCTACAAGGCCTGTGAGCTGCTGCGAAGGCTCACGGAGTCCGGCCACGACGTACGGGTCGTGCCCACCGCCTCCGCCCTGCACTTCGTCGGCGCCGCCACCTGGTCCGCCCTCTCCGGCCACCCCGTCTCCACCGAGGTCTGGGACGACGTCCACGAGGTCCCGCACGTCCGCATCGGCCAGCACGCCGACCTGGTCGTGGTCGCCCCGGCCACCGCCGACCTGCTCGCCAAGGCCGCCCACGGCCTCGCCGACGACCTCCTCACCAACACCCTGCTCACGGCCCGCTGTCCCGTCGTCTTCGCCCCCGCGATGCACACCGAGATGTGGGAGCACCCGGCCACCCAGGAGAACGTGGCGACGCTGCGCCGCCGTGGCGCCGTCGTCGTCGAGCCCGCCGTCGGCCGGCTCACCGGCGTCGACACCGGCAAGGGGCGGCTGCCCGACCCCGCCGAGATCTTCGAGGTCTGCCGCCGGGTCCTGGCCCGGGGCGTGCGCGAACCCGACCTCGCCGGCCGCCATGTCGTGGTCAGCGCCGGCGGCACCCGTGAGCCCCTCGACCCGGTCCGTTTCCTCGGCAACCGCTCCTCCGGCAAGCAGGGGTACGCCCTCGCCCGCACCGCCGCCGCCCGCGGTGCCCGCGTCACCCTGATCGCGGCCAACACCGGGCTGCCCGACCCGGCGGGCGTCGACGTCATCCAGGTCGGGACCGCCGTACAGCTGCGGGAAGCCGTGCTCAAGGCGGCCGCCGACGCCGACGCGGTCGTGATGGCCGCCGCGGTCGCCGACTTCCGGCCCGAGACCTACGCCACCGGGAAAATCAAGAAGAAGGACGGACAGGATCCCGATCCGATCGTCCTCCTGCGTAATCCGGACATCCTCGCGGAGATCTCCGCCGACCGCGCCCGCCCCGGGCAGGTGGTCGTCGGTTTCGCCGCCGAGACGGACGACGTGCTCGCCAACGGCCGCGCGAAACTCCGCCGCAAGGGGTGCGACCTGCTGGTCGTGAACGAGGTGGGGGAGCGCAGGACCTTCGGCTCCGAGGAGAACGAAGCCGTCGTCCTGGGCGCCGACGGCACCGAGACCCCGGTACCGCACGGGCCCAAGGAGGCCTTGGCCGAAATCGTGTGGGACCTGGTGACGCCACGCCTGACCTGACTGTTTGATGCGCTCGCCGTTCCCTCGTACGCCGCTCGATTCGGGCGTGGCGACCCTGGCCAAGCGCGCTCGGCATTCGGCAGAATGCCCGTGCCGCAGGTCACAGCGCTCCCGAGAGGCGAGACGGGTGGGCCGGTGGCCGGGCTCGACGGATAAACTGTTCCCGGACGACGCCGGGCGCAGCTCCCGTCGCGTCCGCCAATGATCAGCCAGCAGCCGCTGCAACCCCAGGGAGCGTTGTGTCCCGTCGCCTGTTCACTTCGGAGTCCGTGACCGAGGGTCACCCCGACAAGATCGCTGACCAGATCAGTGACACCATCCTCGACGCACTCCTGCGCGAGGACCCGACGTCCCGCGTCGCCGTCGAGACCCTGATCACGACCGGTCTGGTGCACGTGGCCGGAGAGGTCACCACCAAGGCCTACGCGCCGATCCCGCAGCTCGTCCGCGAGAAGATCCTCGAGATCGGCTACGACTCGTCCAAGAAGGGCTTCGACGGCGCCTCCTGCGGTGTGTCGGTGTCCATCGGCTCGCAGTCCCCGGACATCGCGCAGGGTGTGGACACGGCGTACGAGTCCCGGGTCGAGGGCGACGACGACGAGCTCGACAAGCAGGGCGCCGGTGACCAGGGCCTGATGTTCGGCTACGCCTCGGACGAGACGCCGACCCTGATGCCGCTCCCGATCTTCCTGGCGCACCGCCTGTCGAAGCGCCTCTCGGACGTCCGCAAGAACGGGACCATCCCCTACCTGCGCCCCGACGGCAAGACCCAGGTCACCATCGAGTACGACGGCGACAAGGCCGTCCGCCTCGACACGGTCGTCGTCTCCTCGCAGCACGCGAGCGACATCGACCTGGACTCCCTGCTGGCGCCCGACATCCGCGAGTTCGTCGTGGAGCCCGAGCTGAAGGCCCTCCTGGACGACGGCATCAAGCTCGACACCGAGAACTACCGGCTGCTGGTCAACCCGACCGGCCGCTTCGAGATCGGCGGCCCGATGGGCGACGCCGGCCTCACCGGCCGCAAGATCATCATCGACACGTACGGCGGTTTCGCCCGCCACGGCGGCGGCGCCTTCTCCGGCAAGGACCCGTCCAAGGTGGACCGCTCGGCGGCGTACGCGATGCGCTGGGTCGCCAAGAACGTGGTCGCCGCAGGTCTGGCCGCGCGCTGCGAGGTCCAGGTCGCCTACGCGATCGGCAAGGCCGAGCCGGTCGGTCTGTTCGTCGAGACCTTCGGCACCCACAAGGTCGAGACCGAGAAGATCGAGAAGGCCATCGACGAGGTCTTCGACCTGCGCCCGGCCGCGATCATCCGCGACCTCGACCTGCTGCGCCCGATCTACGCCCAGACCGCCGCCTACGGCCACTTCGGCCGTGAGCTGCCCGAGTTCACCTGGGAGAAGACCGACCGCGTCGAGGCGCTGCGCAAGGCCGCGGGGCTGTAGGGCCGCACCTGCCGCACCCTCCGCACCAGGACGACACCGGCTCCCGGGTCCATCACAGCGATGGACCCGGGAGCCGGTCCCGTTTCCGCAGCGGGGCAGCCGTCGGCGTCTCGGGGTGCGGGCGCTGTCAGTGGGGTGCGGTAAGAATGCAGGGGTGAGCAGCGAGAACGGGCCGGGGGCCGGAGGCGGGGAGGGCGCGCCGCCGGAGCAGCTCGCGCTGATCCGGGAGACCGTGCGCAGGGCCAAGGAGCCGCGGGCCAAACCGCGGACCTGGCGGGGGGCCGCGCTGGCCGAGGAACTGCCGGTCGCACGGGTGCTCGTCGACAAGGGCGTGCTCCACCTCGACCGCTACTTCGACTACGCCGTGCCCGCCGAGCTGGACGCCGACGCCCAGCCGGGGGTGCGGGTGCGGGTGCGGTTCGGCGCGGGTCGCGGCCGGGTGCGCGAAGGACGGCGCGAGGGCGGGGGACTCATCGACGGGTTCCTCGTCGAGCGGCTGGCCTCCTCCGACTACTCCGGGCCGCTCGCGGCCCTCGCCCAGGTCGTGTCGCCCGAGCCGGTGCTCGGTCCGGAGCTGCTGGCCCTGGCCCGAGCCGTCGCCGACCGCTACGCCGGGAGCCTCGCCGACGTGCTCCAGCTCGCCGTACCGCCGCGCAACGCACGCGCCGAACAGCGGCCCTCGCCCGCTCCGCAGCCCCCGCCCCCGGCGCCGGAGGCCGGATCCTGGACCCGGTACGAACGCGGGGCCGCGTTCCTGGAGTCACTGGCCTCGGGCGGTGTGCCGCGCGCCGTGTGGAACGCCCTGCCCGGGCCCGGGTGGAGCGAGGAGCTGGCCCGGGCAGTCGCCGCGACGCTCGCCTCGGGGCGCGGGGCCCTGGTGGTCGTACCGGACGGGCGGGCCGCCGCACGGGTCGACGCGGCCCTGACGGCCCTGCTGGGGGAGGGCCGGCACGCGCTGCTCCAGGCGGACGCCGGGCCCGAGAAGCGCTACCGGGAGTGGCTCGGTGTCCGGCGCGGGAGCGTACGGGCCGTCGTCGGGACCCGGGCCGCGATGTTCGCCCCCGTGCGCGACCTCGGGCTGGTGGCCCTCTGGGACGACGGGGACGACAGCCACAGCGAGCAGCACGCGCCGCAGCCGCACGCGCGCGAGGTGCTGTTGCTGCGCGCCGCCCAGGACCGGTGCGGGTTCCTGATGGGCGGCTGGAGCTGCACGGTCGAGGGCGCGCAGCTCGTCGAGAGCGGGTGGGCGCGGCCGCTGGCCGCCGCGCGGGAGCAGGTGCGGCAGGTCGCGCCGCTGGTGCGGACCGTGGGGGACCAGGACCTGGCACGGGACGAGGCCGCGCGCGCCGCCCGGCTGCCGAGCCTCGCCTGGCAGACGGCCAGGGAGGGGCTGCGCCACGGGCCGGTGCTGGTCCAGGTGCCGCGGCGGGGTTACGTCCCCCGGATGGCGTGCGCGCAGTGCCGGGCCGCCGCGCGGTGCCGGCACTGCTCCGGGCCCCTGGAGGCACGGGACGGCGGGGCGCTGTGGTGTGGGTGGTGCGGACGGGAGGAGAGCGCGTGGCACTGCCCGGAGTGCGGGTCGTACCGGCTGCGGGCCCAGGTCGTGGGGGCGCGGCGGACCGCGGAGGAGCTGGGGCGGGCCTTCCCGGCCGTCCCGGTGCGCACCTCCGGGCGGGAGCACGTCCTCGACACGGTGCCCGGGGCGCCCGCGCTGGTGGTGAGCACCCCGGGGGCCGAGCCGGTGGCCGAGGGCGGGTACGCGGCGGCGCTGCTGCTCGACGGCTGGGCCATGCTGGGCCGGCCCGACCTGCGCGCCGGGGAGGACGCGCTGCGGCGCTGGATCGCGGCCGCGGCGCTGGTCCGGCCGCAGGGCGAGGGTGGGACCGTGGTGGTTGTCGCCGAACCGACGCTGCGACCCGTGCAGGCGCTGGTGCGGTGGGATCCCGTGGGCCATGCGCTGCGGGAGCTCGCCGAACGGGCCGAGCTGGGATTCCCGCCGGTGTCGCGGATGGCGTCGGTGGCGGGGACCGGGGAGGCGGTGGCCGCTTTCCTGGGGGCGGTCGAGCTGCCCGCCGAGGCTCAGGTGCTGGGGCCGGTGCCATTGCCGGTCACCCCGCCGGGACGGCCGCGGAGGCCGGGGGCGCCGCCTGTGGGGGAGCACTGGGAGCGGGTACTGGTGCGGGTGCCGCCGGGGCGGGGCGCGGCGCTGGCGGGCGCGTTGAAGGCGGCTCAGGCCGCTCGGACGGCTCGGGGGGCGGAGGAGTCGGGCCGGGTGTGGGTACGGGTCGATCCCGCGGACATCGGGTGACCAGCAGGCCGGGGGCGACGGGCCCGGCGCACTGCGGCCCTCTCCCGCGCGGCTGCCCTTCCCCGCACGGCTGCCCTCTCGGGAGGGGGCCGAGAGGGCAGGAGCGGTGAGGGCCTCAGCCGTTGCGCGGGCCGGGGAAGGCGGTCGGTCTCACCTCGTCGCGCAGGGCCGGGCTGCCCGCCGTCGGCTGGGTCGGCATGGAGCGGGCGGCGGGGACGGTGGGGACCGCCGGCAGGCCGGTGTTCACGCTGACCGCGCGCGGGCCGGCCGGCTCCGCCGGGGTGCGCTCGGCCTCGGCGGGTGCCTGGGCCGCCGCGGCCCTGCGGGCGCCGTAACGGCGGTGGACCGCCTGCTTGGTGACTCCCAGCGCGGAGCCCACCGCGTCCCACGAGAAGCCGAGCGAGCGGTCGAAGTCCACCGCCGCGGTGACGAGGGTCTCCACGCTGTCCCGCAGTTCCTGGGCGAGGCGGACCGTCGGGGCGGGGGCGCGTCCGTAGACGACGAAGCCCGTGGAGGGGCCCGAGCGGCGGGGGCGGTAGACGTTGCCCAGTTGGGCGGTGAGGGTGCGCAGCGCGTCCACCTGCCGGCGGACCCGCTCGATGTCCCGCACCAGCAAGTGCAGGCTGGCCCGGGCCTGGGCGTCGTGGGTTGCATGGTCGGCCATGAACAAGCCTCTCGAACCGGCGTTGGGGAGAAGGTCAACTCTTTCTTGACCAACGCGGGTGCGCTCCGCTGGTCACGGTGTGGGGGCGTATGGGCATATGCGGGCGCTCCCGGTGCCGGTCCGCGCCCCCTTCCTTCTCCTAGACTTGTGCGTTGCCCGTGGTTCGTTTTGTCGAGAGGCCCGCTCCTTCATGAAGCTCGTCTTCGCCGGTACCCCCGAGGTCGCCGTTCCCGCCCTGGACGCTCTGATCGCCTCCGGGCGGCACGAGGTGGCCGCCGTGGTGACGCGGCCCGACGCGCAGGCCGGACGGGGGCGCAGGCTGGTGGCCTCTCCCGTCGCCCAGCGGGCCGAGGAGGCGGGCATCGAGGTGCTGAAGCCCGCGCGGCCCCGCGATCCCGACTTCCTGGAGCGGCTGCGGGAGATCGCGCCGGACTGCTGCCCCGTCGTCGCCTACGGGGCCCTGCTGCCCAGGGCGGCGCTCGACATCCCGGCCCACGGCTGGGTCAACCTGCACTTCTCGCTGCTCCCCGCCTGGCGCGGCGCCGCACCGGTGCAGCACGCGGTGATGGCGGGGGACGAGATCACCGGCGCGTCCACCTTCCTGATCGAGGAGGGGCTGGACTCCGGGCCCGTCTACGGGACCGTCACCGAGGCGGTGCGGGCCACCGACACCAGCGGGGACCTGCTGACGCGCCTCGCCTTCGCGGGCGCGGGACTGCTCGCGGCCACCATGGACGGGATCGAGGACGGCAGCCTGAAGGCCGTCCCGCAGCCGGCGGACGGGATCACCCTCGCCCCCAAGATCACCGTCGAGGACGCGCAGATCGACTGGGCCGCACCCGCGCTGCGGGTGGACCGTGTCGTGCGCGGGTGCACGCCGGCCCCCGGCGCCTGGACGACCTTCCGGGGCGAGCGGCTCAAGCTCATCCACGTGCAGCCGGTGCCCGGGCGGGACGACCTCGCTCCCGGTGCGCTGGCCGTCGGCAAGAACAGCGTCCACGTGGGGACGGGGTCGTACGCCGTGGAGCTGCTGTGGGTCCAGGCCCAGGGCAAGAAGCCGATGCGGGCCGCCGACTGGGCGCGCGGGGTGCGCATCGGCGAGGGCGAGCGGGTCGGGGCGTAACGCTCCTGCGCCGGTCCGGTGTGCACGTCGTACGCTGGACGCCCCTTCCTTCCCGCAATCCGGAGCACCTTTTTCGTGAGCGACCAGTCCCCCCGTCCCCGCACGCCCGCCCGGCCCTATCGCCGACCCCAGAAGGACCCGGTCCGCATGCTCGCCTTCGAGGCGCTGCGGGCCGTGGACGAGCGGGACGCCTACGCCAACCTGGTGCTGCCGCCGCTGCTGCGCAAGGCGCGGGAGAAGGAGGGACCCGACTCGTTCGACACGCGCGACGCGGCGCTCGCCACCGAGCTGGTGTACGGCACGCTGCGGCGGCAGGGGACGTACGACGCCGTCATCTCCGCCTGTGTGGACCGGCCGCTCCGGGACGTCGACCCCCCGGTGCTCGACGTCCTCAGCCTCGGCGCGCACCAGCTGCTCGGGACCCGGATCCCGACGCACGCCGCGGTGTCCTCCGCGGTCGAGCTGGCGCGGGTGGTGCTCGGGGACGGGCGGGCCAAGTTCGTCAACGCCGTGCTGCGGAAGATCGCCCAGCACGACCTCGACGGCTGGCTGGAACGGGTCGCCCCGCCGTACGACGACGATCCCGAGGAGCATCTCGCGGTCGTGCACGCGCATCCGCGCTGGGTCGTCTCCGCGCTGTGGGACTCGCTCGGCGGCGGGCGGGCCGGGATCGAGGAGCTGCTCGAAGCCGACAACGAGCGGCCCGAGGTCACCCTGGTCGCCCGGCCCGGGCGGGCCACGCCCGAGGAGCTGCTCCGGGAACAGGCCGCCGTACCGGGGCGCTGGTCGCCGTACGCCGTGCGGCTCACCGAGGGCGGGGAGCCCGGGGCCGTCGACGCCGTACGGGAGGGGCGTGCGGGCGTGCAGGACGAGGGGAGCCAGCTCGTCGCGCTCGCCCTCGCCGCCGCGCCCGTGGAGGGCCGGGACGAGAGGTGGCTCGACGGGTGCGCGGGGCCCGGTGGCAAGGCCGCGCTGCTCGCCGCCCTGGCCGCCGAGCGCGGGGCCGTGCTGCTCGCCTCCGAGAAGCAGCCGCACCGGGCGGGGCTCGTGGCCAGGGCGCTGCACGGCAATCCGGGGCCCTATCAGGTCATCGCCGCGGACGGGCTCCGGCCGCCGTGGCGGCCCGGCTCCTTCGACCGGGTGCTGATGGACGTGCCGTGCACCGGCCTGGGCGCCCTGCGGCGGCGGCCCGAGGCGCGCTGGCGGCGCCGGCCCGAGGACCTCGAAGCGCTCGCGCCGTTGCAACGCGGGCTGCTGCGGACCGCGCTGGAGGCCGTGCGGGTCGGCGGTGTCGTCGGCTACGCCACCTGCTCACCGCATCTCGCGGAGACCCGGGCGGTCGTCGCCGACGTGCTCAAGCAGTTCCCGCAGGCCGACCTCGTCGACGCGCGGCCGCTGCTCCCGGGCGTACCGGCACTGGGCGACGGCCCCGACATCCAGCTGTGGCCGCATGTGCACGGCACCGACGCCATGTATCTGGCGCTCATCCGCCGGACGGGCTGATCACAGCGGTGCCTTGCGGCGGTACGGCCTGAGGGAGAGGACAGGGCCGTTCCCCGCCCCGTGCTCACCGCCCCGCCACGGCGGTGAGCAGCCGCCGCGCCGCACCGGTGTGGTCCACCTCGCCCCCTGTCCGGCCGCCCGGCGCCTTAGGGTGGCCCCATGCCACGCACATCCCCCGCCGTCGCCCTCGACGCCCTCCTCTCCGGGAACGAGCGATTCGTCGCGGGCGCACCCAGCCATCCCAACCAGGACGCCGCCCGCCGGGCCGAGCTCGCGCCCGGCCAGGAACCCTTCGCCGTCATCCTGGGGTGTTCGGACTCCCGGCTCGCCGCGGAGATCATCTTCGACCAGGGGCTGGGCGACCTCTTCGTCGTCCGGACCGCCGGGCATGTGCTCGGGGCGGAGGTGCTGGGCAGCGTGGAGTACGCCACGGCCGTGCTCGGCTGCCGCCTGGTCGTCGTCCTCGGCCACGACTCCTGCGGAGCCGTCGCGGCGGCCCGTGAGGCCGTGGCGAACGGTCTGCCCTCGACCGGCTTCGTCCGGGACGTGGTCGAGCGGGTCACCCCCAGTGTGCTGGCCGCCCGGGCCGCCGGACTGACCTCCGACAGCGACATCGTCGACGAGCACATAAGGCACACCGTGCAGCTGCTCCTCGACCGCTCCCGCACCCTCTCCGACCAGGTGGACACCGGGGACGTGGCGGTCGTGGGCATGGCCTACCGGCTCGCCGAGGGCAGCGCCCGCATCCTGGTCGCCCACGGGAACACCGGCGTCCCGGTGGCGGTCGCGGCGGCCGATCAGGCCTCCTGAGGAGCGCGGCCGGGCGGGGCGGCCGTTCAGCCGCCGGACCGGGTGGCGGCCTCCGGGGCGCCCTCGGTCACCGCCCGGCCGTCGTCCCGGGCCAGCCGGTGCGGCCACCACACCCTGGGGCCCGCGTCCAGGAACAGCGCCGTGACCAGCACGGACCGTACGACGAAGGTGTCCAGGAGGACACCCAGGGCGACCGCGAATCCGATCTCGGCGAAGCCCACCATGGGCAGGGTGCCGAGGGCGGCGAAGGTGCCCGCGAGCACCAGGCCCGCGGAGGTGATGACCGAGCCGGTGGCGGCGAGGCCCGTCACCACGCCGGTGCGGGTGCCCTGCCGCAGCGCCTCCTCCCGGATACGGGTGGTCAGGAAGATGTTGTAGTCGATGCCCAGGGCCACCAGGAACACGAAGACGAACAGCGGGAAGTCCGTCGACTCACCCGCGTAGTCGAACACGTGCCTGAAGGCCAGCGCGCTGATGCCGAGGGCCGCCGCGAAGGACAGGATCACCGTCCCGACCAGCAGCAGCGGGGCCATCAGGGCACGCAGCAGACCGCACAGGATCAGCAGGACCACGCCCAGCACCAGCGGGATGATCAGGATGTTGTCGTGGGTGGTGGCCCGGTCCGCGTCCAGCAGGGCCGCCGTTCCACCGCCCACCTTCGCGTCGGCGTCGGGCACCGCGTGCACCGCGTCCCTGACCCGCTCCACCGTCTGCTTCGCGGCCCCGCTGTCGGACGGGGCGGTCATCGTCGCCTCGAACAGCACCTTGCCGTCGTGCACGGGTTTCGTGCCCGGCGGCAGCCCGAGCGAGGTCGGCACCACACCGTCGGTGGCGGCCACCGCCTCGCCCACCTGACGGGCCTGGGCCTGGTGGGAGACGATCACCAGGGGGTCTCCGCTGCCCGCCGGGAAGTACTTCTCGGACACCTCCTGGCCGGTGATCGAGTCCGGTTTCCCGGTGAAGGCGTCCGCGTTGCTGATGCCCGCCGCGCGCAGCTGGATCAGACCGAGCGAGCACACCGCCAGCACCAGCGCGGTCACGATCCAGATCATGCGCGGACGGCGGGCGATGCCGGCACCGGTACGGGCCCAGAAACCGCGCACCGTCGGATCGGCGGAGCCGAAGTGGGGGATCGCCGGCCAGAAGATCCAGCGGCCGCAGATCACCAGCAGGGCCGGGAACAGGGTCATCATCGCCAGCAGCGCGATCGCCACGCCGATCGCCGCCACCGGTCCGAGGCCGGCGGTGGAGTTCATCTCGGCGGCCGTCAGCACCAGCATGCTCAGCACCACCGTGGCGCCCGACGCGAGCACCGCCGGGCCCGCCCGGTGCAGGGCCAGCGCCATCGCCTCGTGGCGGTCCTCGTGTCTGCGCAACTCCTCCCGGTAGCGGGCCACGAGCAGCAGGGCGTAGTCCGTCCCGGCACCGAAGACGAGGACCGTGAGAATGCCGGCGCTCTGACCGTTCACGGTCAGGCCCGCGTAGTGGGCCAGGAAGTAGATGAGCGCCTGCGCCGTGAACAGCGCGACCACCACCCCGATCAGCGGGACCAGCAGCAGGGTCGGACTGCGGTAGGTGATCAGGAGCATCACGATGACGACGCCCATGGCCGCCACCAGCAGCGTGGAGTCGATGCCCTCGAAGGCCTTGGCGAAGTCCGCGGAGGTGCCGCCCGGACCGGTGATGTGCACGGCCGGCCCGGCGCCGCCCTTGCCGACGACGTCACGGATCGAGTCCACGGCCGGAGAGATGCGCGACCAGCCCTTCTCGTCCATGGTGATCGGCACGTAGATCTGCGCGGCGCGCGGATCCACCGGCCGGTCGAACACCGGCCCCCGCGTCTCGGCGCCCCGGATCCCGTGGTCCGTGAGCTGCCTGAGCCGCGCCGAGTCCGCCACGATCTGCGCCCGGTCCCGTGCCGTCAGCCCGTCGCCCCGGGCGTACACCACGACCGCGGGGATCTGCTCCGGCCGGAACCCCTTGGAGAGCTCCAGCACCTGGGTGGACTCGGCCGACCCCGGCAGCCAGGACGCGGCGTCGTTGTCCTGGGCCCCGGTGAGTTTGGAGGCGAACGGCGCCATGAAGAACAGCACGACCAGCCACACCGCGAGCACCAGCCACTTGGCGCGCCGCCCGCAGACGAGATGCGCGGTGGCCTTCATACCGACCCCAGCCGGTACGGGGCGCGGGGAACCGCACGACCGGCCGCACACGACCGTCGGACGAAGGACGGCCAGCGCCACGAGGGACCGGCGTTCCGGCACAGCGCAGCACATGGCAGGCTTGGGGCATGGCCGCGCAGATCAACCCCAGCATCCTGTCCGCCGACTTCGCCCGCCTCGCGGACGAGGCCAAGGCGGTCGAAGGAGCCGACTGGCTTCACGTCGACGTCATGGACAACCATTTCGTCCCGAACCTCACGCTCGGTGTGCCGGTCGTGGAGTCCCTGGCCCGCGCGACGGACACTCCGCTGGACTGCCACCTGATGATCGAGGCCCCCGACCGCTGGGCCCCGCAGTATGTCGAGGCGGGTGCCTCGTCCGTCACGTTCCACGTCGAGGCGGCCGCCGCTCCTGTGCGGCTCGCCCGCGAGATCCGTGCGAAGGGCGCCCGTGCCTCCATGGCGCTCAAGCCCGCGACGCCCATCGAGCCGTACGAGGACCTGCTGCCCGAACTCGACATGCTGCTGATCATGACGGTCGAACCGGGCTTCGGGGGCCAGGCGTTCCTCGACATCATGCTTCCGAAGATCCGCCGCACCCGCGAGTTGATCAGCAAGCACGGCCTGGAGCTGTGGCTCCAGGTGGACGGCGGCGTCTCGGCCTCGACCATCGAGCGGTGCGCCGAGGCCGGCGCGGACGTCTTCGTCGCCGGATCGGCGGTGTACGGCGCCGCGGACCCCGCCGAGGCGGTCCGCGCCCTGCGCGCCCAGGCGGACGCGGCCACCGCGACGGCGAGCTGGGCCTGCGCCCACTGAACCACGGCCCTCTGAACAGCGGGCTGACACCATGCGTAGCCCACTGAATACGCATCCCGTGCGGCCATGGGGCCACAGCTACGTGAACGGCTCCCATCAGGGCTGATCCAGTGCGCCGGATCTGCGAGGATGAACGGCGTATCCAGAGTGTGAACAGCAGTGAGGAGATCGCCGTGTCGGGTATGTCGGCGGGCCGGTCAGCCATGCGGATGGGACCCGCAGAGCTGGTGCAGGCGGCGGCCATGGCCCGCCGCTTCTACCTCGAGGGCAAGTCCAAGATCCAGATCGCGGAGGAGTTCGGCGTCAGCCGCTTCAAGGTGGCACGGGTCCTGGAGACCGCCCTCGAACGGGATCTCGTTCGGATCGAGATCCGTGTCCCGGCCGAGCTGGACGCCGAGCGCTCCGACGCGCTCCGCGCCCGCTACGGCCTGCGGCACGCCGTGGTCGTCGAGTCGCCGGCGGAGGCCGAGGACTCGCCCGACCCCGAGAACCTGGGAGAGGTGGCCGCCGACCTGCTCGGCGAGCTGGTGAACGAGGGGGACGTCCTGGGCCTGGCCTGGGGCCGCTCCACCATCCACATGGCGGCGGCCCTGGACCGGCTGCCGCCCTGCACGGTGGTGCAGTTGACGGGCGTATACGACGCGGGGACCGCCGAGCGCGGCTCCGTCGAGGCCGTCCGCCGCGCCGCCCAGGTGTCCGGCGGCGACGCGCACCCCATCTACGCGCCGATGCTGCTGCAGGACGCGGCCACCGCGGCCGCGCTGCGCAACCAGACCGGGATCGCCCGGGCCTTCGAGTACTTCGACAAGGTCACGGTCGCCTGCGTCTCCATCGGCTCCTGGGAGCCCGGCATCTCCACGGTGCACGACATGCTCAGCGACGACGAGCGGGCCCACTACGCCTCGCTCGGTGTCGCCGCCGAGATGTCCGCGCACCTCTTCGACGCCGAGGGCCGCCGGGTCGGACGGGACCTGGGCGAGCGGTGCATCACGGTCAAGGCCGACCAGCTCCGCCGTATCCCCGAGGTGGTGGCGATCGCGGGCGGGCAGCGCAAGGCGGCGGCGATCGACGCGGTGCTGCGGTCCGGACTCGTCACCAGCCTGGTCACGGACACCTCCGCGGCCGACTATCTGATGACGGCGGGACCGGCCCCGAAGCCGGCACTCAACCGGGCGGACCCGGACGGGGTCTGAGGGTCGTCACCGTAGTCTGGCGGGGGCGGCCGTGGGCGGCACCGGCAACGGGCTGTTGAGGTCCGCCCCCGCACAGTCCGACCCCGCACCTCGCAGGGGAGGCACGGTCAGGGGGAGGCGCGGTGTGCGATCGCCAGAAAGAGGCGCATGCCGGTCGGGGCCGTGCGCAACGGGGAGGCCTCGCGGCGCGACGCGCTCGTTGGGTCGCGCGAGCGCTCGCCGAACACGCTCGCTACACCACGACCGGTGACGTGCGCGGTCTGCACAGGGCGGTGCGCGGACTGCGCATGGCCCGCCTCCTGACGCCTCGGGGACACACCGACCGGACGGCGCTGCTCACGAACCTGTCCGTCATGCTGCTGAGCCGCTTCGAGTACAGCGGACAGCGGCGCGATCTGCGGCGTGCCGTACGTCACGCTGAGACATCTCTGCGGACCATGCCCACGGGTCATCAAGACCGCGCGGCCGTGTTCGCCGGTCTCGCGGCCGCGCTGGAAGCACGCGCCGAGTGGGGTGGGTCGCCGGACGACCAGCATCGCGCGGTCGAACTGGGGCGACTCGCCGTGGCCGCCAGTTCCTCCGACCAGGCCGAGAGAGCCGGATATCTCTCCGACCTCGGCACGTCCCTGCAACGTCGTTTCCTGCGTACGGGCCGGCTCGCCGACCTGGACGAGGCCCTCCTTCTGGGCCGGGACGCCGTGGCCGCCGAGCGGGACGACGTCCGGCGGGCCCTCCTGTGGGCGAACCTGTCCAACGCGTTGAGACTGCGCTACGAACACGCAGGCCGCGTCGCCGACATCGACGATGCGATCGAGGCAGCGGAGCAGGCCGCCGAGGTGGACGCCCCGGATGTGTCGACCCGGGTCGCGCTGCTGACCAACAGCGCGGCGGCGCATCGGCTGCGCTTCGATCGCGTGGGCGACCCGGACGACCTTGCACGCGCCGTGAACCGCTATCGGTCGGCGCTGCGGGCGGCGGGCACCAACCCGGCGCTGCGCGCCGCCGTACTCACGGGACTGGGCGGAGCGCTCGCCGACCGCTTCGCCACGACTGGCGCCCGCGATGACCTGGACGAGGCGATCGGTCTGTGCCGTCAGACGTTGGCCGGTCTCGGCGCGGACGATCCGCTCCGTGCCCCGGCGGCCTCGGTGCTCGCCTCCGCCCTGCGCACGCGCTACCTCGCGACGGGAGCGGAGACCGATCTCGCCGCAGCCTTGGACGCCGGTCGTACGGCCGTCCGTGAGAGCCAACCCGACCAGCCCGAGCATGCCGCTCACCTGGCCAACCTCAGCCACGCCCTGCACGACCAGTTCGAGCGCTCCGGTGACGTCTCGGCCCTGGACGAGGCGATCACACTGTTGGCGTCGGTCGTCGACACCCTGCCCGAAGACCATGCGGTGCTGCCCCGCCATCGGGGCAACCTGGCAGCACTGCTGCAGACCCGGTTCGAGAACACGGGGCGGATCACCGACCTCCATGAGGCGCTCTCCGCGCTCACCCCCCCGGCCGCCGACGGCGAAAACCCGCAGATCGCGCTCCGGGACCAGCCGCGTCACGCCGCCGCGCGGGCTGATGCACTGGCCATGCGCCACCGCCTGACCGGAGATCTCACCGACCTCGACCAGGCCATCGCCAGTGCCCGTGAAGCGGTGGCCGCCGAGGTTCCCCCGGCCGAGGCCGCCCACTACCGCAGCGGTTTGGCCGCAGTCCTTCAGGCACGCCATGAACGCCGTGGCGAGCGGCGTGATCTCGACGAGGCCGTCCTGCACGCCCGTGCTGCCCTCGCGTCCACCGCGCGGCACGACACCGCCCGGGCCGAGCGGCTCTCCCGGCTCAGCCAGGCGCTTCTGGCGAGGGCGGAGCGCGACTCATCGGGTGAGAGGGATACCGCCGGACGATCCGACCTGGACGAGGCGGTCGAGCTGGCCGGAAAGGCCGTACGGAGTACCGGCCCCCGGCAGCCCGGACGCGCAGGGCTGTTGTCCAACCTGAGCGTCGCCCTGCTGACCCGGGCCGGCCTGGGCGGTGGCTCCACCGACCTCGACGACGCGGTCACCGCGGCCGAGGCGGCACTCGTGGCTACCCCCGCGCCGCACCCCGATCGGCCGAAGTACCTGTCCAACCTGGCCAATGCGCTGTGCGCCCGGCAGCAGGGGACGTCCGGATCCGCCGCCGACCTGGACGTCGCGGTCGGCCTTCTCCGTGAGGCCGTGGCCGGCAGCGAGCCGGACCACCCCGAACGGGCCGCGCTGCTGTCCAACCTTGCCGTCGCCCTGGAGAGCCGGCAGCACGAACTCGGAGACGAGGAGGACCAGGCCGAGGGCGTGGCCGCCTTGCGGGAGGCCGCCGGGACACGGAACGCCGCCGCCTGGGTGCGGCTGCGGGCCGCCGATGAATGGGCCGGCTGGGCCTGGAGGGCCGGGGAGTCCGCCCAGGCCGCGCTGGGCGGACTCGCCGCGGTTCGGCTTCTGCCGGAACTCGCCTGGCACGGAGTGGACCGGACCACCCGGGAGCGGCATCTGGACGACTGGAGCGGGCTGGCGTCCCGGGCTGCCGCAGCCGCGCTCGCCATCGACCGCCCCGAGGCGGCCCTCGAAGCTCTTGAGGCGGGGCGCGCTGTGCTGTGGACGCAGTTCCTCCAACAGACCGAGCCGTTGGACGAACTGGCTGCGTCCCACCGCGAACTCGCCGACGCGTTGCGCCGAGTCCGCCATCAACTGGACCAGTCCCGTGTCCGGTTCCCGCTGCTGCGGGGGCCGTACGCCGGGTAGCCCTGACCCGTACCCCGGAACGCCCGGCTTTCGGCCCCGTCGTCAGCTCCGGCTCAGCATCGACGCGGTGGCGGAGTTGACGTCGTCGAGTGCCCTTCGTATCTGCTCCAGACGCTCGGCGAGCCGGGGCGCGACGGCCCGCAGTGAGGCCGCGTCGTCACGCAGGTCGAGATGCTGCTTCCACAGCACGGCCCGCCCCTGCTCCAGGTGTCGCAGGGCGCGCTCCGGGTCGTGCACGGCCAGTCCGGCCGCGGCGGCCTCACCCGGCACGGGGGCCTGACGCATCAACGCGTGCTCCTGGTCCGACCGCCCCAGACCGTGCCAGGCGACGAGCGGCAGCAGCGCGCAGGCCTGGTCGTAGCCCTGGGCAGCGGAGTCCCAGACCTCCCGCCGCGCGGCGAACTCGGCCCACTGCCGCGCACAGGCCAGCCGGAGCGGCACGGGCGAACCCGTGGCTGCCGCGCCCGACGTCCACGCCTTGACGGCCGCGGCGGCCGCACCGGCGTCATCCTGCGCGTCGGATCTCGTCCGGTGGGCCGAGCCCAGGTTCAACGCGGCACCGGCCAGGGCCGGATGACTCTGCACCAGGGAGACGACGGCTTCGGTGCAGACCCGGATCGCCTCGTCCAGGTCGCCGGTCCGGCCGTCGTGTTCGAAGCGCCGCAACAGCACCAGTCCCAGCGTGCTGAGACCGCCCGGGCGGTTGTCGTGTCGGCCGACGTCCTGCGTGACCTCCCGGAGCACGGTGACGGCCAGGGAGAGGTCCTCGGTACTCGACGGTGCGTCCGTACGGAGCCGGTCGTCGAACCGGCTGAGGAGCGCAAGGGCGTAGTTGTTGGCGCGGTTCGCCCGCGCGGGGTGACCCTTCGGGGACAGCTCGACCGCGCGCCGCGCCGTGTCCACGGCGAGTTCGAGGTCGTCGCCGTCGTGCTCGATGTCCCCGCGCACGCGCAGGACGCTGCTCGCGTTGGACAGCAGCATGGCCAGGGAGACGGGATCGTCGGCGAGGGCTGCCTGGCTGCGCAGGGCCTGTCGGGCGGCCGCGGCCGAGCCGTCCAGATCGTCGTGGGCGCCCAGCAGTTCGAAGCGGTCGTGCAGCGTGGCGGCCAGGTTCTGCCAGCGGACGACGGCACTCGGGTCACCGGGAACGGTGGCTGCCACGGCTTCACGGCACGCGGCCACCGCCCCGTCGATGTCCCCGCGCGCATTGGCCAAAGTGGCGCGCACCGCACGGGCCATGCCCAGGTTCGTGTGGTGCTGCGCGTAGAATGGATCTCCGGGTGTGGCCGCGGCAGCGGCCTGCTCGCACAGGGCGACCGCGGTCTCGATGTCGTCTGCGTCCTCTGCGACGAGGAAGCGCATGGTCAGTGCCGCGCCCAGCTTGCCGAGCACGGTGGAGCGCAGTGGGTGTCCGTCCGGTGTGGCCTCGACGGCGGCTTCGTGGGCGCAGACCCCCGCCTCCAGGTCGTCGGCGCGGCCGAGACGCTCGAAGCGGGCGAGCAGGGAATCCGCGAAGTTGGCCAGACAACCGGCCAGGTCCGCTGCCCCCGGTGGGCATTGGGAGACAGCCTGCGCTCCGGTGGAGACGGCACGGTCCAGTTCGCCCGTGCCGAGGCGTTCCGCCCGCATCCGGTACGCCAGGCCCAGGTTGGACAGCCGAGCGGCGAGCACGTCGCTCTCGTCCGGGGTGGCACGGACCGCGTCCTCCAGGAGGCTCACCGCCCGGTTCAGCGTCTCCGGGGCGGGATCCGTGCGGGCCCGGCCGAGGGCGTCGGCGCCGAGCAGGGCCAGCCCGTCGTCGACACCCGCTTCGAGCGCGGCGAAGACGTCGTCCGCCACCAGGTAGGGCGAGGCGAGGCGTACTTCGGTCAGGAGCCGCAGCGCCACGAGCCGTTCCTCCTCGTCGACCCCTGCCAGAAAGCGCAGGGCCCGCAGGACGCCGATGGCGTGGACGACCTCGACCGGTGCTGTGCCGTCGGGCCCGGTCGATACGCGCAGGAGGAGGTCGGCTTCACTGAGTGCGCCCGGATCGAGCAGGACGTCACGGTCACCCGCACCGCCCGCCTGGACGCGTTGCCACAAGGCGCCCAGCAGGGCTTCCGCGTCTCCCCGGTCCGTCACGAGGCGGTGTCCTCGTGCAGCAGAACCTCCAGTAGGTCGGCGGCGCCGTCCTGGGTAATGCTGTCCACCACGTAGTGATCGGCCGTCCAGGGCGTGAAACTCAGCGGAATCTCCTCCGGCGACCGACCCGGCAGCACGACGGGCAGGATCTTCTCCATCCACCTGTCCGGGTCGGCGTGCTGCAGATCGACCAGGCGCCGGTACTCGGAGCGCAGGCCGAGGCGTGTTCCCTCCGGCAGAGTGCCGTCGCCGGCCCGGCGGTAGGAGGGGGAGGCGATGACCAGGACGAAATCCGCGCGCAGAATCCGCCGGTTGACCCAGGTCTCCCAGTTCCGGCGTCTGTGCAGTCGCTCCTGGTCGAAGTCGACGTCGAGGCCGTTGGCCACGAGCAACTCGTACAACTGGCGTACGGCTGCCTTGTGGGCCTCGGACTCGTGGGCGTACGAGAGGAAGACGCGTCTCCCGGAGCCTCGTGGCCGGCTGCGGGTGCCTGTGGGGGCGGCGGTGGCGGTCCGGCCGGTGGATGCCGGGGGGAGGCGTACGCGGAAGGCGTCGTCGCGGGATGAGGGACGCAGTCGCAGGTCGGGATCGAGCTCGATGTCGTATCTGCCGTCGGCGGTCACCTGAACCTCCTCGCACTCGGCCGGCAGGACGAGAGCGAAGCAACCGGAGTGCGATCCGGCGAGGACCTTGCCGGAATGCCGCCACTTGACGAGATCGCCACCGAGCCCGAAGCAGTCGATCCGAGGGGTGATCGCGGGCATCGCGATGTTCGTCGCGGGGGACTCGGGCGGCCAGCCCTGGCTGTCCCCGTTCCGTTGTACGAAGTGGAGCTGAGAAGTCAGGGCGTACACTTCCGGCCCCGACGGCGAGGTCACGTTCCGGGGCACGGCGTCGATGACGACGGCTTCCTGCACGAAGCCGAACCCGACCTCGGCCCAGTCGAGGTCGGGGGCGTCGGCGTCCAGGGTGAACTCGTAGTTCGCCCGCACCAGATACGCGGCCTGCCCGTCCCACTCGGGCGGTGTGGGGGTCAGACGGTGGATTTGCCAGGCACGTAACTGGATCACCCCGATGGCGATCTTGTTGGGGGCGGTCTCCACCGACTTGGTCGACGGGGTCAGGTAGAGCGGAATGTCACCGAGGCTGTCCCGATCACTGAGTGCGTCCATGGTTTTTTCTCCATATGCCGACTTCTCTGGCGCAGCCGCACAGTACGGTAATTGCCAGTCAAACGGTGCAGGAATCGAGTCGGACGGGCCGGTGCACGTGACCGCTGACGCATGGGAACGCCATTCGCGACAGGTCGATCGCCGGATGGCTCTGGCCAAGGAGTGGGACGACCTGGTCGAACAGGTCCGCGCGCTCGATGGCTTCCAGGACTTCCTGCGGCCGCCACCCCTCGAATCCCTGCTCCGGGCGGCCCGGAACGGGCCTGTCGTGGTCGTGAACGTCAGCCGGTGGCGCTGTGACGCGCTGATCGTCCGCAGTCAGGGCCTGACGACGCTGCCTCTGCCCGACCTCACCGCGGACGAGGTCTCCCGCAGAGTGACCGACTATCTGCGGGTGCTCCAGGACGGGCTGCCCACCGTGCCGGGGATGTCGTTCCGAGAGGCCATCGAGGCTCGGCGACAGGCGCGCCGGGAGCGCGAGGACGTGCTGCGCTCGACCATGGAGTGGCTGTGGGACGCGGTCACCGGCCCTGTGCTGACAGCCTTGGGCATCACCGGCAGTCCCGCACCCGGCGAGGCCCCGGCCCGCGTGTGGTGGTGTCCGACGGGACTGCTCAGCCTGCTGCCCCTGCACGGGGGCGGATACCACTCGGCTGCGGACGGGCGTGCGGTCGTCGACCGTGTGGTGTCGTCCTACACACCGACCCTCAGGGCTCTGAGCGAAGCTTCCAAGCCCCTGCGTGAGCAGGCCGACCGCTCCCGGCAACTGTTGTTCGTGGGCGTGCCCGACGCGGTGGACCAGCTCCAGCTCGTCGAGGACGTCGCACGGGAGCACGACTTCCTGGACGCGCGGTTCCCCGGCGGCCTCAAGGTCGTCGAGGGTTCGGACGCCACGGTGGAGCGTGTGCAGGCGGCGCTGTCCGGGCATCGCTGGGTCCACCTCAGCTGCCATGGACGGCAGAACCTCCACGATCCCTCCGCCGCCGGACTCGTTCTCTCGGACGGGGTCCTCACCGTCACGCGTCTCAGCTCCGCCCGCTACGCCGGGGACTTCGCCTTCCTTTCGGCGTGCCGGACCGCCACCGGTGGTGTCAACCTGCCGGACGAGGCGATCACCTTGGCCGCCGCCCTCAACTACACGGGGTACCGCCATGTCGTGGCGACGCTCTGGTCGGTGGACCCGACCGTCGCCGCGGACGTGACGACCGCCGTCTACCCCGCGTTGATCGACGAGAAGGGCCGGTTCCGCCCGGAGCGCGCCGCATTCGCCGTACACACGGCCGTGCGGTCCCTGCGGGCCGACGGACGCGCCTTGGACGACTGGCTGCCGTTCACCCACACCGGCCCGTGAGCCCGCACCGCAGGAACGGAGAGGACCCTGGACGACCGGAACGGACCGAAACCGGGCGGAGCCCGCGCTCCGCGGGAACCGCTCGACGAGGCGCGCGCACGGATCAGCGCGTATGTGACCGAGGGGCACGGAGACGGACTGACGGGACCGGACGTCCCAAAACTGGCCGAGCGGCTGTGGACGCGGGCGAGGGACGAGGACGGCGGAGTGCCGCTGGAAGTGGCCGTGACCGTCGCCGAGTTGTACTGGCGGCGCCACCAGGCGAGCGGTGCCCCGGACACCGACGGCGAGGATTTGGGGCATGCCGTCGCTCTCTACACCATGATTGCGGAGGTGGCCGCCGACGCCGTCCCCGAGCCGCTGCGGCCGCTCGTTGCCCAAGCCACGGCGCAGGTCGCGGACGGCAGGTCGCTCGACTCGACGGATGATCTGCTGAACCGGGCGGTCGACCGGCTGGAGGCCGCGGTGAGCGGCGATCCCGCCGCGCACCTCGACGAGGCGATCGGCCTCTTCCGGTCCGCGGTGGAGGACGAACGCAGGCTCCCCGAGGGCGACGCCCGTCGTGCTGCGGCCCTGTCCAACCTGGGGATGGCCCTGCGGAAGCGGGCGGAAAGGACGGAGCACGGCGGGCGCGCCGACGTCGACGAGTCCGTACGCGTCTCCCGCGAGGCCTTGGCGCACGGCGACGGTGACGACCGCGCCGCGTACCTCGGCAATCTGATGACCAGCCTCGGGACCCGGTACGCCTGGACCGGGGCCGAAGCGGATCTCGACGAAGCCGTCCTCATCGGTGAGGAGGCCCTGGCCTGCACCCCCCCTGACGAACCGCGGTGGGCCACGCACGCCTCCAACCTCAGCGGACTGCTGCGCATCCGCTTCGACGTCCGCGGCACCGGGCCCGATCTGGACGAGGCGGTGCGGCTGAGCGAGCGGGCGGCCCGGGCCACCCCGGACCACGACCCCGCCCGGTCCCTTCGCTGGTCGAATCTGAGCAACGCGCTCGCCGCACGTTTCGATCTGCGCAGGAGCCCGGACGACCTGGACGACGCCGTGGACGCCGGGCGCCGGGCGGTCCAGGCGGTCACCGCACAGCCAGGGCTCCAGGCGCCGGTCGTGGCCAACCTGGGCAACCTGTTGCTGACGCGCTTCGAGCACTGGGGCGAGACGGCGGACCTCGACGAGGCGATCGGGCGGGGGCGCGACGCCCTGGCCGCGGGCCATGTCGGGGCGCCCGCAGAGGCTGCCCTGCGCTCGAATCTCGGCAACGCCCACCGCAGCCGTTTCGACAGCGTCCGGGACCCACAGGACCTCGTCCTGGCCCTGTCGATGACCCGAGAGGCTGCGGCGGCCACGGGGGAGGACGAACCGCAGCGGGCGAGCAGGTGGTCCAACCTCGCCATGGCCCTCATGTCCGCGTACGAGTACTCCCGCGACCCGGCCTACCTCGAAGAGGCGATCGAGGCGGGCCGTACCGCTGTCGAGGCCACCGGAGCCGATGAGCTCCGGACCTCCAAGTACCTCTCCAACGTGGCGATCCTGCTGGCCACCCGCAAGGCGCCGGGCGATCTGGAGGAAGCCGTGGGAGCAGCGACCTCCGCCGTCACCATGCTGTCGCCCGACGACCCCGCTCGCGCGATCCGTCTCGTCAACCTCGCAGGCGTCCTGCTCGACGGCGTACCGGAGGCCCACGACGAGCGGGCTTCCCGCAGAGCCGCGTACGAGCGCTATCGGGAGGCGTCGGCACTGGTGACCGCGGCGACGTCGGTGCGGCTGATGGCCGCTCAACGGGCAGGCGACCGGGCCGCTGCGGATGGGGACTGGACCTCGGCCCTCGCGTCCTACGAGGACGCCGTTGCGCTGTTGGAGCGGCTGGTCAGCCGCCGTATTTCCCGCCGCAGCAGGGAGAGGCAACTGTCCGGTCATGTCCACCTCGCGGGGGACGCGGCGGCCGGCGCTCTGCGGGGCGGGGCGCCGGAGCGGGCGGTCGCTCTTCTGGAGCGGGGCAGAGGAGTGCTCTGGTCCCAGATACTCGACCTGGTACCCGATCCGGAGTTCGCGGCCCGTCATCCGGAACTGGCCGGGCGTCTGGCCGACGTGGCCTCGGCCCTGGACTGATCGGCCGGTGCGCGGGAACCGACGGCCGTGTTTTGATCGTTTTCTATCGGTGAGTAAAACGTTGCAGATCGTATCGAGGGCATAGGTGGTGGCTGATGGATCCGGTGTCACTGGGGTTGCTGGCGGCACTCGCCGGCGGGGCCGGCGGGGAACTCGGACGCGAGGCGTGGGCGGGGCTGACCGCACTCGTGAGGCGTCCCTTCCGGCGTGGCGAGGACACCGACGCAGTGCCGGCGGTCAGTTCGGGTGAGGCGGAGCTGACCCGGCTCGCGCAGGACCCCGCCGACCAGAGCAGCGCCCAGGCGCTGAGCACGGCTCTGGCGGTCCGGGCCGCGGTGGACTCCGACTTCCACACGGCCCTGGTGGACTGGCTCCGGCAGGCGCAGGCGGTGCGCGGGGACGAGGGAGCGGTGACCAACACGATCAGTGGCGGCACTCAGTACGGACCGGTACTGCAGGGTCGGGACTTCACCGGCCTGACATTCACCTCCGCCCCCACGCCGCCCGGGCCGACCGGCAACGGAGGTGAGCGGGGCGGGACCTCTCAGTGAGCGTCGTCGACCTGCTGTACCTGGTCGACGATCCGGTTCCACAGATGCTCGAACAACTCCGCCTTCGTGTATGACCGCACGCTGGGGGCCGTACCGAAGACCGACAGATCCTGCACCTCGAGTGTGACCGCTCCGGTCGCACGGTCGAAGACGACCCGGGCCGTGCCGTTGCTGCCGTTGCGGCCGCTCGACCAACCGCGCTGGACCAGCACGAAGTTGAGCACGTCGTCACGGCCCATGCCGCCGAGCTGGATGTCGATGCCGTACAGGGTTCTCCCCTGCCGCTCTACGCGAACCCGAAGTTCGGACTCGGAGTTGCGGACGGTGCACACGAACCCGGACTTCTCCATCAGCGGCGCGGCGACCTTGAACTGCTCGGTGAGATAGCGGAACGACCGTTCGAGCTCACGGTACTTGCTGAAGTCCGCGGGTGTGGTGACGGGCACGCGCAATGACCGGGGCGCTGTGGCGACGGAGCGCTTGATCCGCTGTGCGAAGGCCTGCGCAAGCTGATCCGGGGTGTAGTCCTCGCACCGCAGCAGTCCGACGGCCGGGCTCAGCAGTTCAGCCGGGATGACCACGTCCCCGAACGTGACCGGGAGGATGAAGTCGTCCGGGTTTTCGATCGCGGGTACGAGCATCGCCCTGTACTCGTCCATCGGGTAGGGCTTTGACAGGTAATCCGTTGAAAAGAAGGGGGCGACATACCGTGCCTGACTGCCGTTGTACGCTTTACGAAATCCAGTGATCAGATTGCGCCCCCACAGATTGATCGATCGGTCACTGTCGTAAAGTACGGTCAATTGGCGTTTCCTGCATGCCTCAACCACTTGTTCGACATAGGGGCGCTGCTCTCCGGCGAAGGAAACGGCAAGATCGTAGACGTGGTTCTCGTGATTCATGAAATGAGCCTACGATGCCTCCCGCTCGAGCTGCTCGCTTCGACGCCGCAGGTGTCATGAGACAGCGCCCAGGGGAGGAGAACTGCGTGATCGGTGACTGGACTTGGCCTGGGGAAAGGAGGGAACGGTGACGTCCGAGCCCGTACCCGGTGCGGACAACAGGATCAGTGGCGGGACGTTCCACGGCCCGGTCATCCAGGCGGGCAGCATCGGCAGCGTCACGCTCACCGCTCCGTCGGCACCGGCTCTTCCGCTGGGCGTGCCGGCTGCGCCCTCGTCCGTCTTCATAGGCCGGGACGCCGAGTTGGCCGCTCTTCTGGACGTGGTACGGCCGGACAGAGCGGCAGGCCGCGTGGGACTGGTGAGTGGTCCCGCGGGCGTGGGAAAGAGTGAACTGCTGCTGCACGCCGCTCACACCGCGCTGGAGCGCGGCTGGTTTCCCGGCGGAGTCCTCTCCATCGACCTCCAGGGATACACGGACGGCCTGCCGCAGCTCAGCGCCGGCGAGGCCCTCGGGCGTCTGCTGCACCGGCTGGGGCTGTCGGCGCATGCCATCCCCGGCCACGTGGAGGACCGTGCCGCCACCTACCGGGAGTGCATCAAGGAACGCTCGGTGCTGGTGCTGCTCGACAACGCCGGCGACAGCGCACAGGTCGGCCCACTGCTGCCGTCCGGCGACTGCGCCGCCCTGGTGACAAGCCGTCACCGACTCCCTGCGCTGGATGACGTACAGCGGATCACACTCGACGCCCTGTCCTCCGAGTCGGCCTGTGAACTCCTCCTCGCTGCGGCCTCGCCCGACGCGGAGACGGAGGCCCGTATACGGGCGGTCCGGTCGCACGCGCGTAAAATCGCTGCGCAGTGCGGGGGGCTGCCGCTGGCCCTGCGCGTCGCGGCCGCGCGGGTCAGGGGGGAGCCGCCGGAGGAGTTCGCGGAGCTCGCCGAGTGGCTGGACGACGAACGGAAGAGACTGGTGGAACTGGACGACGGCGAGCGCACGGTCACCGCTGCGTTCCGAGCCTCGTACAACCGCCTCGGTGACGACCAGCGGCTGCTGTTCTGCCTCGTCGGTCTGCATCCCGGGCCCCGGATCGACGTCCATGCCGCCGCCGCTCTCGCCGACCTGCCGGTACGCGACGTACGGCGTCTGATGCAGGACCTGCGCAACTCCCATCTCATTGCACGGGACGGCGTCGGCCACTACCGGCTGCACGACCTGCTCCACGACTACGCCCGGACCCGCGCCCACGAGGACGTCGCCGAGGATGTCGTACGGGCGGCCCTGGACCGGCTCATCGACTACTACCTGTACACCGCCGACCGCGCCGATCTGGCGGTGGCGCCGGGACGCTACCGCCTGCCGCACTCGGTGGCCAGACCCCCGCACCTGACGCCGGACGTCGACGAACGAACAGCCGCGCTGGCCTGGTTCGCCGACGAACTGCCCCATCTCACCGCGGCGCTCAGAATCGCCGCGACCACTGCGGAGCCCTCCCGTTGCTGGCTGCTGGCCGACGCGCTGCGTGGCTACTTCTTCCACGTCAAGGCTTGGGACAGCTGGCTGGACACCCTCCAGATGGCGCTCGACGTGGCGACGGCCGCGGGAGAGTCGCGCGTGCAGGGGATTCTGCACAACAGCATGGGCATCGCCCTCATCGAACTGGACCGGTCGCCCGACGCGGCCCGGCACTACAGAGCGGCGGAGCAGCTCTTCGAGGCAGCGGGCGATGCGCACGGGGTCGCCACATCGGTGGAGAACCATGCCTGGGTGCATCAGTACGCGGGCGATCACGAGGCGGCCCTCGCCGACCATCAGAAGGCGCTCGATGTCTACCTGGGCCTGGGAGCCCGGCGCAACGTGGCGATCGTGCTGCGGGGCATGGCTCTGGCGGAGGTCGAACTCGGCCGGACCGAGTCTGCGATCGCGCGGCTGACGCAGGCGCTCGAGGTCTTCCTGGAGCTGGGACTGGACCTCGACGCCACCATGGCTTTGAACGGGCTGGGCGAGGCACACACAAGGTCCGGTGACGCTGCGGCGGCACGTCGGCACCATCTGCTGGCGCTGCGTCAGAGCAGAGCCTGCGGAAGCGCCTTCGAGGAGGCCCGCGCCCGCGACGGACTCGGCACGCTCAGCGCGGCGGTCAATCCGGCCCGCGCCGCACACCACTGGCGGCGAGCGCTGATCCACTACGAGGCCCTGCGTTCCCCCGCGGCGACGAAGGTCCGGGCCCGCCTGGACGCGCTGCCCGGGTTCATTTCGTGACCTGAACAAAAGAGGTGGCCCCGTGCGATCGGATGCCAGGCATGTCGAGGACTTCGATGTCTTCTTCTGCTATTCCTGGAAGGACAAGTCCCGAGCCGACGCACTGGTCCGGCTTCTGACGGAACAGAGTCTGGATGGCAGGCCGTTGCGCGTTTTCCAGGACCATCGCGCCCTCGAGGACTACGACACGATCTCCGAATCCGTGCAGGAGGGGCTGCGGCGCTCGCGGTGCCTGGTGGTTCTCTATTCCGAAAAGACGCTGAAGAGTTACTACTGCCGAGGAGAACTGCGCTATGCGCTCTCGGCCGCCCAGCACTTGGACGGCTCGACCGAGCGGGTGATGCCGATCCTCCACCACACACGGTACGAGGATGTGCGGCCGCAGGCCCTGGCCTCCGGCAGACTGCCCGACACGCGAACGTCCTCCGACTTGGATCTCGTCGGGTCGGTCGTCGCTCGCGTCCGGCAGACCGACGCCCGTAGGTTCGGTGACGCGCCCGCGCCGAGGGAACCCGACTGGTACCCGTCGCCCCTGGTCGGCAACCGGGCGTTCCGTGGCAGGGACGTCGAACTCTTCGAGGTCCATGACGCTCTGCGTACACACCGGGAACCGGGTGTCGGAGGGGTGCCGGTGGCACGCGTCGTCGGTCTCGGAGGCCAGGGCAAGACAACGCTCGCCGAGCAGTACGCGCGGGAGTTCGCGACGGATTACCCCGGTGGTGTCTTCGTGCTGCGCGGCTTCGGAAGTCACCTCGCCGGTCGGGCCGACGGCCATTACGTGCGGGCACGCCACGCCGACCAGGTTGTGCAATTCGCCGGGGCGATGAGTGTGCCCGGCCTGGACGGACTGGACAGGCCCGCCATATTGAGCGCCTTCCGCGAACATCTCCGGCGCCGTGCGCAGCCCTACCTCTGGATCATCGACGATCTTCCCGCGGCCCTGGACGAGAACACCTTCCGCGCCCTGCTCGCTCCGACCGCGGACGGGCACACACTCGTGACGACCCGGTACCGGTCCGCTGCCGCGGAGTACCCCTGGGGAGGCGAGGTCCACCTCGGCGCACTGGACGCCGGCGCGGCTCTGAGTCTGCTCACCAGCCATGTCCTGCCACCCGACCGCAGAGAGGTGACGTCGGCCCTGGCGGTGGCCGAGCGTCTCGGTCACCATGCTCAGGCCGTCGCCGTGGCCGCCTGCCTTGTGACCGACCCGGAGCAAGGAGGCTTCAGCGGACTGCTGGAGGCGATCGGCACACCGGGACCGGATGCCATGGAACTCGCCTCCCATCTCGGGCAGGACCTCCCCACCGGCTACGGCGCGAGCATCGCCTCCACCATGCTGCGCAGCATCGACCGCCTCAACGACCACGGGCGCGAGGTGCTCCGGGTCGCGAGTCTGCTCGCTCCGACTCCGCTGCCGCAGCGGCTGCTGGAGGGCACCGTCGAACGCACCGATGGCAGTGCACCGTCCGAGGCCCGCGCAGTCGTCGGCGCAGGCTTCGCGAGCGCCGTCAGCCGCTCCCTCGCCGAGTCTCTGCTCCCGGGGGCCGTGGACGGTGAGGGGCTGTGGACCGTGCACACACTCGTGAGCCGCACTCTGCGCTTCGCCGACACCGACCTCCGCCGCCGGGACAGCCTGCGGCAAGGTGCTCTCCGGGAACTGACGGAGGTGCTCGAAGAGAGCAAGAGTCATTTCGTCCACCGGACACTGACCCACCACCTGCCCCATGTGCAGGAACTCCTGCACAGCATGGAGGGCGAGGACATCTGGCACCTGGCCAACGAAGCGAGCCGGGTGTACGCGGAGCTGGGGGACGGCAGGGGAGCCCTGGCCCTCTACCAGCGGCTCCACGAGGCGTCTTCCGGAGTGCTGGGATCGCACCACCCGATCACCTTGAAAACACTCGCGGGGCTGGGTATCGCGCAGGGACTGGTCGGCGACCACGATGCCGCACTGGCGTGCAAACGCCAGGCGTACCGAGGACTGGCCGCAGTGCTCGGCGAACACGATCCGGACGTGCTCACCGCGCGGAACAACGTGGCCGTGACCCTGAGTGACCTGGGTGACTCGGCAGCGGCTCGTGACGAGTACGCCGAGATCTACCGCATCCGGCGCAGAGTGCTGAACGTGCAGCACGCGGACACCCTCATGGCCCTGAGCAACTACGCGATCGAGGTCGGCAGAGGCGGAAACCACCGACTCGCCCACCGTCTTAAGCACATCGTCCACGTGCGCAGCCGCGCGATCCACGGGGAGCGGGATCCGAGGACGCTCGACGCGCTGCACAACCTGGCCGCCGGCACGGCGGCCCTGGGGCACCGGTCCACGGCACACGATCTGCTCCTCGAGGTCACCGCCTCACGCCGGGACGTCCTCGGAGCGAACCATGTGGACACGCTCACCTCTCAGGAGGGCGCGGCCGTGACGTCAGGGTCGAGGGACGAGGCCCTCGGTCTGCTGCGAGACGCCTACCGGGTTCGCCTGGACGTGCAGGGACCCGCGCATCCTGACGCGGCGCGCACTCTGATCATGCTGTTGGAGTGGAGCCTGCCCAGGGACAGCGTCGCGTCGGCGCGAGCACGGACCGGCTCCGGCGGGCCGGAGGACGATGCCGTCCTCGCCGGCCTCCTCGCGCTCGACCTGCAGGAAAGACGGGTCGCCGAACTGGGCGAAGACCATGTCGAGACCGCCGTGGCCACCTGCCACCTCGCACACGCCCTCGCCCTGCAGGGTCCGGGGATGAACGCGGGTCTGCTGATCGACGACGCTGTCACTGGCCTGGCCTGGCCGGGACACAGGGCACAGCCTCCCCGTGGACGCGCAGCGCGAGAATCCTCCAGACGTGGATTCACGACGTGGAAGAAGGAGACTGACCGGGCTCGGCGCGTTGTCAGCGGGTGCGGGGGAGAGGTCTACTACAGCGACGATCACGACGACTTGCTCAGGACGGTGCCTGGATGACGGAGCACGTGCTCACGCTGGACCTCGACGGGGTTGTCGACAAGGCGGCCCTGATGGACCGCTGCGTCCGGGACCTCGAACTGCCCGACCGGTTCGGCCGCAACTGGGACGCCCTCGCCGACAGCCTCACCGACCTGCCGTACGGGCCCGAGTCCGGGCCGGTGCTGGTCGTCGTACGGAACTGGCAGCCGTACGCGAAGGCGCGGCCGGAGGAGTGGGAGATCGCGCAGGAGGTGTTCTCCTCGGCGGTGAACCGGGTGCCGGAGCTCTCCGTGGTGCTGGCTCTCGGGGGAGTTCCCCGGTGATCCCCCGGAGGATCTCTCGGAGGATCCTCCCAAGCGTCTCCGAGCAGCTTGGACGTTCCGTCCGGGGATCGCGTTACGGTCGTCATGGGACAATGAAGTACGTGCTCTTCCCCCTGGCTGACCTGTCAGGGGGTCACCTCTGAACGACTGGGATGTGCAGCACGTGCGTTTCCTCAACGACATCCGGCCCGCATACGACCTCACCTACGACGACGTCTTCATGGTGCCGAGCCGCAGCGCGGTCGGGTCGCGGCAGGGAGTGGACCTCTCCTCCCCGGACGGCACGGGCACCACGATCCCGCTGGTCGTCGCCAACATGACGGCCGTCGCCGGACGCCGGATGGCCGAGACGATGGCCCGGCGCGGCGGACTCGTCGTGATCCCGCAGGACATCCCGAACGACGTCGTGACCGATGTGATCACCTGGGTGAAGAGCCGCCACCTGGTGCTGGACACGCCGATCGTGCTCGCTCCGCACCAGACCGTCGCGGACGCCCTGGCGCTGCTGCCCAAGCGCGCGCACAACGCGGGCGTCGTCGTCGACGGGGAGCACCGGCCGGTCGGTGTCGTCACCGACCAGGACCTCAGCGGCGTCGACCGCTTCACCCAGCTCGAGGTCGTCATGTCCCGCGACCTGCTCCTCCTCGACGCCGGCATCGACCCCCGCGAGGCCTTCAACATCCTCGACGCGGCCAACCGGCGCTACGCGCCCGCCGTGGACGAGGACGGCCGCCTCGCCGGCATCCTCACCCGCAAGGGAGCCCTGCGCGCCACGCTGTACACGCCGGCCGTCGACGCGCGGGGCAGGCTGCGCATCGCCGCCGCCGTCGGGATCAACGGCGATGTCGCGGGCAAGGCCAAGGAGCTGCTCGACGCGGGTGTCGACACGCTCGTCATCGACACCGCGCACGGCCACCAGGAGTCGATGATCAGCGCGATCCGCACGGTCCGCGCGCTCGACCCGCAGGTGCCGATCGCGGCGGGCAACATCGTCTCCGCCGAGGGCGTCAGGGACCTGATCGAGGCGGGCGCGGACATCGTCAAGGTCGGTGTCGGCCCCGGTGCCATGTGCACCACCCGGATGATGACCGGAGTGGGCCGGCCGCAGTTCTCGGCCGTGCTGGAGTGCGCCGCCGAGGCGAGGAGGCACGGCAAGCACGTCTGGGCCGACGGCGGTGTCCGCCACCCGCGTGACGTCGCCATGGCGCTGGCCGCCGGGGCGTCCAACGTGATGATCGGGTCGTGGTTCGCGGGGACGTACGAGTCGCCGGGCGACCTTCAGCACGACGCCGACGGGCGGCCGTACAAGGAGTCCTTCGGCATGGCCTCGGCACGGGCCGTCCGCAACCGCACGGCGGAGGAGTCGGCGTACGACCGGGCCCGCAAGGCGCTGTTCGAGGAGGGCATCTCGACGTCGCGGATGTTCCTCGACGCGGGCCGGCCGGGGGTGGAGGACCTGGTGGACTCGATCATCGCGGGTGTGCGGTCCTCCTGCACCTACGCGGGTGCGGGGTCTCTCGCGGAGTTCGCCGAGAAGGCCGTGGTGGGCGTGCAGAGCGCCGCCGGCTATGCGGAGGGCAAGCCGCTGCACGCCAGTTGGTGAGGCCCCCCGGATCCCGCTCGGCCAGCTGGCCGACGCCACCGCATCGGCACGCTGTTCGCGTTCGCGCTGGTGACCTGGGTGGTCTTCGGTGTCTGGATGGCCGTCGGGCTCGTGGTCTACTTCGTGTACGGCCAACGCCGCTCCCGCCTCGCCACACCCGCTCCGCTTGAGAAGTGAACCACCCACCGTGCTGAACGATCTCGACGAACGCATCGTGCACGCCCTCGCCGAGGACGCCCGCCGCTCCTACGCGGACATCGGGCACCTGGTCGGTCTGTCCGCGCCCGCCGTGAAGCGGCGCGTGGACCGGCTGCGGGCGACCGGCGCCATCACCGGTTTCACCGTACGGGTGGATCCGGCGGCGCTCGGCTGGGAGACCGAGGGGTTCGTCGAGATCTATTGCCGGCGCAACACCTCGCCGGAGACCATCCAGCGGGGCCTGGAGCGCTACCAGGAGGTCGTGGCCGCCTCCACCGTCACCGGCGAGGCCGACGCGGTCGCGCAAGTCTTCGCCGCCGACATGCGGCACTTCGAGCGGGTCCTGGAGCGGATCGCGGGGGAGCCCTTCGTGGAGCGGACGAAGTCCGTGCTGGTCCTGTCACCCCTGCTGCGCCGCTTCTCGTCCGGCTCGCCCACCTGAGGTGTTCCCCCGGCGGCGGAACGTCGCCGCCGGGCGCCCCGTCCGAGCACGGCGCGCGCCCGAGCCCATGACGTCCGGTGCCACGCGACCCGGCCCCGGTCCGGGCGGGGTTCGGCCGGGGCAGCCCACGGGGCGTGCGGGGAACCGGTCCGAGGCCGTCGTCCACGGCGTCGCCGACACCGCGCCGCCGACACCGCGCCGCACGGCGGCGGGCGCGGCCGCGAAGAGCGCCGGGTGCTCGTCGACCTGAGGCAGGGCGGCGAAATCCCTGCGCGTCTCCTGCCCCGGCGCGCGGGGCCGTCAGTCGGCGGTCTTGCGTGCCAGCGCGTTGTTGCCGATCGAGTTGTGGACGCTGAAGCTCACCGCGTCCGAGCGGTAGCGGTCGTCGGACCACTCCACGGGGCGGCCCTCATGGGTCGTGGTGACCCGGCGGACCCGCAGCAGCGGGCTGGTGCGGCGCACCCCGAGGAGTTCCGCGTCCTGGGCGCCCGCCGCCACCGCGTCGATGACGTGCTCGCCGTACGCGAAGACCAGACCGGTGTCGTCCAGGAGCCGCTGGGTCACCGAGGGGCAGTCGGGCTCGATCGGCTCGACGGCGGGGGAGATCCAGTCGGCGTACACGGTCCGCTCCAGCAGCACCGGCTCGCCGTCCAGTCCGCGCACCCGCAGGACGTGCAGCACCGGGGTGCCGAGGGGGAGTTGGAGGCGGACGGCGTCCTCGTGGCCGGCCGGTTCGTACCGCTGGGCCACCACCTGCCCGGTCGCCTCGCGGCCCATCGCCCGCGCCCACTCGGCGAAGCTGCGCAGTTCCGCGAAGCTCTGGCTGCGGCGGCTGGCCAGCACCACCCGCCGGGCGCCCTGACGTGAGCCGATGAGTCCCTCGGCGGTCAGCGCCGCCACGGCCTGGCGGACCGTCCCGCGCGAGACTCCGTAGCGGGCCGCGAGGTCGGTCTCGGCGGGCAGCCGGGCGCCCACCGCGTACTCCTCGCGGTCGATCGCCCGGCGCAGTGCGTCGGCGATCTCCTCGTGTCGGGCCGCCATGCTTTCCCTTCGCTCCAGCTGCTGTGCACAGCCTGACCAGCCTAGTCGACATCGAAACGTGAGGGACGACAGCCCGGAGTGTCCGCGAAATAAGGGATCAGGGTTTCGCCGGAGTTTACCGGGGGGACATCAGCGGCGTGGTTACTGGGGCCAACTTGTTCAGACAAGTTAGCCCCGCCTCCTGATCTCCCGCACCCTCGCGCGTCGTCCCCTGGAGAAGCCGTGACCGTGTCCCTGCCGAGAACCGCAGCCCTCGGTGTCCTCGCCGCCCTCGCCCTGAGCGCCTGTGGCGCCGCCCCCGACAACTCCACGACCACCGCCGACGGCAAGAACGCCGCCACGGCCACCTCCGCCGCCGACTTCGGGGGCCTCGACGCCCTGGTGAAGGCGGCGAAGAAGGAGGGCAAGCTCAACGCCATCGCGCTGCCCCGCGACTGGGCCAACTACGGTGCCCTCATCGACGGCTTCGAGAAGAAGTACGGCATCAAGATCGCCGTCGAGAACCCGGACGGCTCCAGCCAGGACGAGATCAACGCCGTGACCTCCCGCAAGGGCCAGGACCGCGCGCCGGACGTCCTCGACCTCGGCAGCTCCTTCGCCCTGAGCGCCGCCCAGCAGGGGCTGCTCGCCCCGTACAAGGTCGCCTCGTTCGCCGACATCCCCGAGGGCCAGAAGGACGCCCAGGCCCGCTGGTACAACGACTACGGCGGCTACATCTCCATCGGCTGCGACGCCAAGCGCGTCAAGACCTGCCCGACCACGTTCGCCGACCTGCTCAAGCCGCAGTACAAGGGCCAGGTCGCCCTCAACGGCAACCCCACCAAGTCCGGCTCCGCCTTCGGCGGCGTCTACGCCGCGGCGCTCGCGAACGGCGGCTCCTTCGACGACATCCAGCCCGGCCTCGACTTCTTCGCCAAGCTGAAGAAGAACGGCAACTACACGCCCGTCGAGTCCACCCCGGCCACCGTCGAGAAGGGCGAGACCCCGATCAGCATCGACTGGGACTACCTCAACGCCGGGTACGCCGACGAGTTCAAGACCAAGGGCGTCGACTGGAAGGTCGCCGTCCCGACCGACGGCCAGTTCTCCCAGTTCTACTCCCAGGCCGTCAACAAGGACGCCCCGCACCCGGCGGCCGCCCGCCTGTGGCAGGAGTACCTCTACAGCGCCGAGGGCCAGAACCTCTGGCTCAAGGGCTACGCCCGCCCCGTCCTGATGACCGCCCTGGAGAAGGCCGGCACCCTCGACAAGACGGCCGCCGCCAAGCTGCCCGAGGTCTCCGGCACGCCGGCCTTCCCGACCGAGGACCAGCAGAGCAAGGCCAAGACGGTGCTCGGCCAGGGCTGGGCGAAGGCCGTCTCCGGATGACCGCCACCGCCGTACGGGTCGACACGGCGCCCGCCGCTGCGGTGAAGCGGCGGCGCCGGTCGCTCGGCTGGCTCGCGGTCGTCCCGCTGCTCGCCTTCACCGCGCTCGCCTTCGGGCTGCCCGCCCTGGCCATGCTCGACGGCGCGTTCAGCGCCAAGGACCCGGCCACCGGCGCCACCTCCTACACCACCGGCAATCTGACGGCCTCGCTCCAGGGGGCGTACCTGACCGCCCTGCTCGGCAGCGTCAAGCTGTCGGCCGTCTCCGCCGCCCTCGGCGCCCTGTGCGGGCTGCCGCTCGCCCAGGCCGTCGTCACCTCCCGGTTCCGCGCCCTGCGCGAGGCCGTGCTCACCGCCTCCGGAGTGCTCGCCAACTTCGGCGGCGTCCCGCTGGCCTTCGCCTTCGTCGCCACCCTCGGCAACGCGGGCGTGCTCACCCGGCACCTGGGCCTCACGGACAAGGGCTGGGACCTCTACAGCTTCTGGGGCCTGGTCATCGTCTACCTGTACTTCCTGATCCCGCTGATGGTCCTCACCATCACGCCGGCTTTGGAGGGACTGCGCATCCAGTGGCGCGAGGCCGCCCAGAACAACGGCGCGACGCCCGTGCAGTACTGGCGGCACGTGGCCCTGCCCGTGCTGCTGCCCTCGCTGCTCGGCGGGCTCGTGCTGCTGTTTGGCAGCGCTTTCGCCGCGTACGCCACCGCCGCCGCGATGGTCGGCAGCTCCATCCCGCTGGTCACCCTGCAGATCGCCGACGCCATCTCCGGCAACGTCCTGGTCGGCCAGGAGAACGTGGCGCTCGCCCTCAGCCTCGACATGGTCCTGGTCGCCGGTCTGGTCATGGCCGTGTACCTGCCCCTGCAACGGAGGAGCGCGCGATGGCTCGCCTGATCCTGTGGCGGTGGGGCGTCCTCGGCCTCGCCGGACTGTACTTCCTGGTCCCGCTCGCCGCGTCCGTCGTCTTCACCGTCGACGTGCCCGGCCAGGGGATCACCTTCGACGCCTACACCCAGATCTTCACCACCGACGGCTTCACCTCCAGCCTGCTGCTCTCGCTGGAACTGGCCGCCGCCACCATCGCCGTCGTCCTGCTGCTGATGGTGCCCGCCATGGTCGCGCTGCGGCTCACCGCGCCCCGGCTGCGGCCGGTCGTCGAGGTGGTGTGCTCGCTGCCGCTCGTCGTCCCGCCGATCGCGTTCGTCGCCGGCATCGGGACCGTGCTCAAGTGGGGGCCGGAACACCTCTCCCGCACCCCGCTGTTCCAGACCTTCGTGGCGATCCAGAACCCGGACTTCCCCGTGGTGCTCGTCCTCGCGTACGTCGTGATGGCGCTGCCGTTCGTGTACCGGGCCCTGGACGCCGGACTGCGCGCCGTCGACGTCCGCACCCTCGTCGAGGCCGCCCGCAGCTGCGGCGCCGGCTGGCCGCAGGCGCTGGTCCAGGCCGTCCTGCCCAATCTGCGCGGGGCCCTGCTCAACGCCTCCTTCCTCACCCTGGCCCTGGTGCTCGGCGAGTTCACCGTGGCCCAGCTGCTGGGCTTCCAGCCCTTCGCCGTGTGGATCGTGAACGTCAGCGGCTCCCAGGCCCAGCTCTCCGTCGCCGTGTCCGTGCTGAGCCTGCTCGTGACATGGGTCCTGCTCCTCGCGCTCGCCGGTGCCGGCGGGCGTACCCGAACCGCATCCCGGGGATGAACCATGACCGTGACCGCGCCCGACAAGACGGCGACGACCGCAGCCACCGTGGAATTCCGGGGTCTGCGCAGGGAGTTCGGGCCCACCGTCGCCCTGGACGGACTCGACCTGACCGTCCGCCCCGGTGAACTCCTCGCCCTGCTCGGCCCTTCCGGCTGCGGCAAGACCACCGCGCTGCGCATGCTCGCCGGTTTCGAGCATCCCGACTCCGGTGCGGTGCTGATCGACGGCGAGGACGTCACCCGGGTCCCGGCCCACCGCCGCGACGCCGGGATGGTCTTCCAGTCGTACAGTCTCTTCCCGCACCTCGACGCGCGCGACAACGTGGCCTTCGGACTGCGCATGCGGGGGGTCCGCACCGCCGAACGGCGCTCCCGCGCCGCCGAGTTGCTGGAGCTGGTCGGTCTCGCCGACAAGGGGGGCCGGTTCCCGCACCAGCTCTCCGGCGGCCAGCAGCAGCGCGTCGCCCTGGCCCGCGCCCTCGCCCTGCGCCCCCGCGTCCTGCTCCTCGACGAGCCGCTGTCCGCACTGGACGCCAAGGTGCGGCTGAGCCTGCGCGAGGAGATCCGCCGGCTCCAGCAGGACCTCGGCATCACCACCCTGTTCGTCACCCACGACCAGGAGGAGGCCCTGTCCATGGCGGACCGGGTCGCCGTGATGCACGCCGGCCGGCTCGAACAGTGCGCCCCGCCCGCCGAGCTGTACGGCCGGCCCGCGACCGCCTTCGTCGCCGAGTTCGTCGGCACCATGAGCCGCATACCCGGTCGGCTCGCCGACGGCGGCGTCGAGGTGCTCGGGCAGCGGCTGCCCGTCGACGGCCCGGTGCCGGCCGGCCCGGACGTCGACGTGCTGGTGCGGCCCGAGGCGGTCGGCGTGCGCGCCGACGATGACGGGTCGGCCCGGGTGGTCGCCACCTCCTTCCTGGGCGCCGCCGTCCGCGTCACCGTCCGGCTCGCCGACGGCACCGAGGCGAAGGCCGACCTGCCCGCACACGAGGCCGGCGGCCTCGGCGCGGGGGCAGCCGTCACCGTGTCGCTCCCCGAGCGGCCGGTCCTGGTCGCCGAACGCACCCCCTGACCCCCTCCTCGCATCCCCCACCACGCAGAACCTGCATCCCCCACCGCGCAGAACCCGCATCCCCCCACCGCACAGAAAGAGAGTGACCGTGACGCGACTCCCGCTCCAGGCCGTCCTGTTCGACATGGACGGCACGCTCGTCGACACCGAGCGGCTGTGGTGGGAGGCGGTGGAAAGAGTGGCCGGCCGGCCCCTGACCGAAGCAGACCAGCCGGAGGTGCTCGGCCGGCCCGTGGAGCACACCGCCGACTGGCTGGCCGCCACCACGGGCCGGCCGGCCGCGGAGCTCGCCGACACCCTCCACCGGGAGTTCGCCGACCGGGTGCGCACCGGCATCGTGCCCCGCCCCGGCGCCCTCGCCCTGCTCGACGCCCTGGCCCGGGACGGCGTGCCCACCGCCCTGGTCACCGCCTCCCCCCGGGCCGTCGCCGACACCGTCCTCGACGCGCTCGGCGCCCACCGCTTCGCGATCTCCGTGACCGCCGACGACACCGAGCGCACCAAGCCCGCTCCCGACCCCTACCTCGCCGCCTGCCGCGCCCTCGGCGTCCACCCCTCGGCCTGCGTGGCCGTCGAGGACACCGAGACCGGGGTCGCCTCCGCCGAGGCGGCGGGGTGCGCCGTCCTCGCGGTGCCCTCGCTGGCCCCCATCGGTGCCGCCCCCGGCCGGACCGTGCTGACCAGCCTGGAGGACGTGACCCCCGAGCGGCTGCGCACGCTGACCCCGCCCCGCCTGCGGGTCATGACCTGGAACCTCTGGTACGGCGGCACCAAGGTCCACGACCACCGGGCCAAACAGCTCAAGGCGATCACCGAGACCGAGGCGGACGTGGTCGGCCTCCAGGAGACGTACGGCACCGCCGCCGGGGAACTCGCCGAGGCGCTCGGCTGGCATCACCACCGGGCCGGGGAGAACCTCGGCGTGATCAGCCGCTATCCGATCACCGCCGTCCTCGGCGACCCCGGCGTGGGCTTCTACGGCGCGGCCGGGGTCCGGCTCGACGTGGGGGGCACCGAGGTCGACGTGTGGACGGTCCACCTGGACTACACGCCGTACGGCCCCTACGAGGCGGCCTTCGACGGGTTGCCGGCGGCCGAGCTGATCGCCCACGAGGAGGTGCGGCTCGCCCAGATGAAGGACGCTCTCGGCCGGCTCGACCCCGCGCTGCCGGTCGTCCTCGTCGGCGACTTCAACAGCCCCTCCCACCTGGACCGGCCGGACGTCGCGTGGCCGGTGACCGCCGCCGCCGAACGCGCGGGCCTCGCCGACTCCTACCGCGAGGCCCACCCCGACCCCGTCAGGGACCCGGGACACACCTGGTCCCCGGTGCACGCCGAGCACGAGGACGGCAGCGGCCGCCCCGAGCCCCAGGACCGGATCGACTTCGTGCTCCACCGGGGCCTGCGGGTGCTGGACTCCCGGACGTACGTCAGCGGCGACCCCCGCCCCTGGCCGGACGTCGAGGACAACGACTGGCCCTCCGACCACGCGGCGGTGATCACCACCTTCGCGGTCCCCGGAAAACCGCTGGGCACTGAGCCGGCCGGTGTCTAACATCGGTGGCATGACCTGGCGACATTGATCCACTACCGGCCCCGGCACCCGTCGACTGACCGCCACGCTCTACGCGTACGCGTTCCTCGACGAGTTCGTGCTGCTCTACCCGGTGTACGCGCTGCTGTTCGCGGACACCGGGCTGTCCGTCGGACAGATCTCCTCGCTGTTCGTCCTGTGGTCGCTCACGGGCGTCCTGCTGGAGATCCCCTCCGGCGCCTGGGCGGACGCCTTCTCGCGCCGTCTGCTGCTCTGGCTGGGTCCGCTGCTGGGCGGCGCCGGCTTCGCCCTGTGGGTGCTCTTCCCGTCGTTGTGGGCCTTCGCCGCCGGATTCGTCCTGTGGGGCATCCGCGGAGCACTCGGTTCCGGTGCCCTGGAGGCGCTGGTCTACGAGGAACTGGAGCGGCTCGGCGCGGCGGACCGGTACGCGACTGTCATGGGCCGGTCCCACGCGGCGGGCCAGGTGGCCGTGATGGCGGCGATGGGCCTGGCGGGCCCTGTCTTCGCGGTGGGCGGCTATCCGGCGGTCGGCGCGGCGAGCGTCCTGGCCTGTCTGCTGTGCGCCGCGACGGCGACCCGCTTCCCGGAGCACCGGACCGCCACCGGCCACGAGGAGAGCTGGGCGGCGACCCTGCGGACCGGGCTCGCCGACGCCCGCCGCGACCGTTCGGTGCGCGGCGCCCTGCTGCTCGTCCCGGCCGTGGCCGCGGTGTGGGGCGCCCTCGACGAGTACACCTCGCTGCTGGTGCGGGCCACCGGTGTGCCCGAGGCGGCCGTCCCCTACTGGCTGATGCTGATCTGGACCGCGGTCACGGCCGGCAGCCTGCTGTCCGGCCCCGCCGAACGGCTCGGCCGGACCGGATTCGCCACCCTGCTCACCGGCTCCGCGCTCGCCCTGGGCCTCGGCGCGTCCACCGGCAGCCCGGCCGGCATCGCCCTCGTCGCCCTGGCCTTCGGCGGCTTCCAGCTCGCGACCGTCGTCGCCGACGCCCGGCTCCAGCGGCGCATCGAGGGCACCGGCCGGGCCACCCTCACCTCGGTCGCGAGCCTCGGCACCGAGGTGCTGACCATCGGCGTCTACGGCGCGTACGGCGCGCTGGGCTCGACGCTCCCGCACGGCACGGTGTTCGCGCTGGGCGCGGTGCCGTACCTGGTGACGGCCCTGGCGGTGGCGGTGGGCCGGCGGAGACGCCGGTGAGGTGAGATGCGGGGAGGGGTGGCGCGGTGAGGTGAGGTGCCGGTGAGGTGAGGTGAGGGGTGGTGCGGTGCGGGGCGGTGAGGTGCCGTCGGCGGCGCCGGTGCGGGCGCGCAACGAAGCGGGCGCGCAACGAATCGCCGCATCGCCGCCGGCGTACGCAACGAATCGCTCCCGGGCGCGCAACGGCTCCTGCTTGTCCGGCCGGAGCGCCCGCCCGTACCGTCTAGGAGGCCCCCGAAACGCTCCGGGCGCCCCCTCGAACCCCCCTTCCGCCCGGTGAGGACCCCGCATGCGCACAGCCCTGCTCCAGAGCTCCGGCCGCCCCGGCTCGGTCGTCGAGAACCTCAAGGTCCTCGACGAGGCCGCGGGCCGGGCCGCCGCCGCGGGCGCCGGGCTGCTGGTCGCGCCGGAGCTGTTCCTCACCGGCTACGCGATCGGCGACGACCTCGCGCGCCTCGCCGAGCCCGCCGCCGGCGACTCCGCGGACGCGATCGCCGAACTGGCCGCCCGGCACGGGGTCGCCGTCGCCTACGGCTACCCCGAGCGGTCCGGGGACACCGTGTACAACGCCGCGCAGCTGATCTCCGCCGACGGCACCCGGCTCGCGAACTACCGCAAGACCCATCTCTTCGGCCGCTTCGAGCAGGACCACTTCGTCCCGGGGGAGCAGCCCGTCGTCCAGGCCGAGCTCGGCGGGCTCACCGTCGGCCTCCTGATCTGCTACGACGTCGAGTTCCCGGAGAACGTCCGGGCCCACGCCCTGGCCGGCACCGACCTGCTGCTCGTCCCGACCGCGCAGATGCACCCGTTCCAGTTCGTCGCCGAGTCGATGATCCCGGTGCGCGCCTTCGAGAACCAGCTGTACGTCGCCTACGTCAACCGGGTCGGCCACGAGGGCGAGTTCGAGTTCGTCGGGCTCTCCACCCTCGCCGGTCCCGACGGGGTGGCCCGGGCCCGCGCCGGACGCGGTGAGGAGCTGGTCCTCGCCGACGCCGACCCCGTCGCCCTCGCCGCCTCCCGCGAGGCCAACCCGTATCTGCGGGAACGGCGTCCCGAGCTCTACGTCTGAGCCCCCCGAACTCTCCCGTCGTACGCCGCAAGGAGCCCTCACCCCATGACGTCCATGGTGCCCAACGCCGTCGAGCACACCGACGAGCCGCAGCAGCCCCCGATCACCATGTTCGGCCCGGACTTCCCGTACGCCTACGACGACTTCCTGGCCCACCCGGCGGGCCTCGGCCAGATACCGGCGACCGAGCACGGCACCGAGGTCGCGGTCATCGGCGGCGGACTGTCGGGCATCGTCGCCGCGTACGAGCTGATGAAGATGGGCCTGAAGCCCGTCGTGTACGAGGCCGACCGCATCGGCGGCCGGCTGCGGACCGTCGGGTTCGACGGCGCCGGTGCCGAAGGGCTCACCGCCGAGATGGGCGCGATGCGCTTCCCGCCCTCCTCCACGGCCCTCCAGCACTACATCGACCTGGTCGGGCTCAGGACCAGACCCTTCCCCAACCCCCTTGCCGAGGCGACCCCTTCGACCGTCGTCGACCTCAAGGGCGAGTCCCACTACGCCGAGACGATCGACGACCTCCCGCAGGTCTACCGCGATGTCGCCGAGGCCTGGAGCAAGTGCCTCGAAGAGGGCGCCGACTTCTCCGACATGAACCGCGCGATGCGCGAGCGGGACGTGCCGCGCATCCGCGAGATCTGGGCGAAGCTCGTCGAGAAGCTCGACAACCAGACCTTCTACGGCTTCCTCTGCGACTCCGAGGCCTTCAGGTCGTTCCGGCACCGGGAGATCTTCGGCCAGGTCGGGTTCGGCACCGGCGGCTGGGACACCGACTTCCCCAACTCCATCCTGGAGATCCTCCGCGTCGTCTACACCGAGGCCGACGACCACCACCGCGGGATCGTCGGCGGCTCCCAGCAGCTGCCGGTGCGCCTGTGGGAGCGCGAGCCGGAGAAGATCGTCCACTGGGCGTACGGCACCTCGCTGGCGAGCCTGCACGAGGGCGGCGCGCCCCGGCCGGCCGTGACCCGGCTGCGCCGCACGGCCGGTGACCGGATCACGGTGACCGACGCGAACGGCGACATCCGCACCTACCGGGCGGCGATCTTCACCGCCCAGTCCTGGATGCTGCTGTCGAAGATCGACTGCGACGACTCGCTGTTCCCGATCGACCACTGGACGGCCATCGAGCGCACCCACTACATGGAGTCCTCGAAGCTCTTCGTGCCCGTCGACCGGCCGTTCTGGCTCGACAAGGACGAGGAGACGGGCCGGGACGTCATGTCGATGACGCTCACCGACCGGATGACGCGCGGCACCTACCTGCTCGACGACGGCCCGGGCCGGCCCGCCGTCATCTGTCTCTCCTACACCTGGTGCGACGACAGCCTGAAGTGGCTGCCGCTGTCCGCGAACGAGCGGATGGAGGTCATGCTGAAGTCGCTCGGCGAGATCTACCCGAAGGTCGACATCAGGAAGCACGTCATCGGCAACCCGGTGACCGTCTCCTGGGAGAACGAGCCCTACTTCATGGGCGCGTTCAAGGCCAACCTGCCCGGTCACTACCGCTACCAGCGGCGCCTGTTCACCCACTTCATGCAGGACCGGCTGCCCGCCGACAAGCGGGGCGTCTTCCTCGCGGGCGACGACGTCTCCTGGACGGCGGGCTGGGCCGAGGGTGCCGTCCAGACCGCGCTCAACGCGGTCTGGGGCGTGATGCACCACTTCGGCGGCGCGACCGACGCGACCAACCCGGGACCGGGTGACGTGTACGACGAGATCGCCCCGGTGGAGCTGCCGGAGGACTGAGAACTCCTGACCGAGTCAATTCACCGAGCACAGGGTCCTCCCGTCGCCCCGCCGTCACTCCGTGTCGAAGACCGTTCCCCGGGAGACCTTCTCCCACTCGGTCAGCTCGGCCCGCACGGAGTCCAGGTGCGCGGTCAGGCTGTCGACCGCGTCGCCGCCGAGGGCAAGGCGGAGCGGGGTCTTCTCGGCGTCCAGGGCCAGCCGGATCGCCGCCGCGGCCTTCGCCGGGTCGCCCGGCTGGCTGCCGTCGCTGCCCTGCACCATCTGCCGGGTCGCGCCGACCTTCTCCGCGTACGCCGGATTCTCCTCGGAGAAGTACGCCGCGCCCTTGCCGAACAGGTTGGTACGGAACGCGCCGGGCTCCACGATCAGCACCTTGATGCCGAAGGGCGCCACCTCGTCGGCCAGGCCTTCCGACAGTTGCTCCAGCGCCGCCTTGGTTGCGCTGTATGCGGAGAACCCGGCGAAGGACAGCTGCCCGCCGATGCTGCTGATGTTCACGACCGATCCGCTTCCCCGCTCCCTCATCTGCGGCAGCAGCGCCCGGGTCAGACGTGCGGGGCCGAACACGTGCAGCTCGAACAGGTCACGCAGTTCCCGGTCGGTGGTCTCCTCGAACGCCCCTACCTGGGTGCGGCCGGCGCTGTTCACCAGCACGTTCACCCTGCCGTAGCGGGCGAGGACGTCGGCGGCCACCGCATCGATCCGATCGCCGTCGGTGACGTCCAGGCTGATCGCCTCGACACGGTCCGGGTATGCGGCGACCAGGTCGTCCAGGGCCTCGGTTCGCCGGGCGGTGCCGATCACCGTGTCACCGGCGGCGACCGCGGACTCCGCGATGGCCCGCCCGAAACCGCTGCTCGCACCGGTGACCAGCCAGACCTTGGAGTTCTCGCTCATCGTCATCTCCCTCGTCAATTGCCATGCGCAATATTGCCGTTGGCGGGAATGATTCTTCGTCAGGCACCAGGACGGCGTCCAAGATCCGTTGTGATAGCCATGGGTTATGGATGTACATGCGCGTGATCTGCGCTACTTCACCTCGGTCGCCGAGGAATTGAGCTTCACCCGCGCCGCCGAGCGGTTGTTCATCTCCCAGCCCGCGCTGAGCAAGCAGATACGGATGCTGGAGAAGCAACTCGGCGGGGTTCTGTTCGAACGGGACCGACGGACCGTGCGGTTGACCGCAGTGGGGGAAGCCCTGTTACCGCACGCCCGCGCGGTGCTCGCCGCCTGGCAGGCAGCGGAGGCGGCGGTGGAGGAGGCGAAGACCGCCGAGCGGTGCACTCTGGTGATCGGCATGTCCACCAGCCCGGGCCGCGGGCTGCTGCCCGCTCTGCGGACCCGCCTTGTCTCCCGGCATCCGGACGCGCAGCCCGTCCTGCGCCAGGTCAACTGGGCGGACCCCAGTGCCGGGTTGGCGGATGGATCCAGCGACGTAGCCTTCGTCTGGCTACCGCTGCCGGACGTCGACCGTTACCAGTACGCGGTGGTGGCCCGCGAGCCTCGGCTGGTCGCGATACCGGACGGACACCCCTTGGCGGCGCGGGCCGCGTCCGACCCTGAGGGAAAGGTGGACTTCACCGATCTGCTCGATGAGCCCTTCCTCGCCCTCCCTCCGGAGGCCGGCCCGCTGCGGGACCACTGGCTTGCCCTGGACGCCCGGGACGGTCGAGAGCCGCGGATCGGCGGGGTGGTGGCCAGCGCCGAGGAGACCCACGAGGCGGTCGCCGGCGGCCAGGGTGTGGCACTGCTGGCCACTGGTAACGCTCCGCTGGTCGTCCGGGACGAGGTGATCGCCGTGCCGGTCCGGGGCATCTCCCCGTCTCGACTGGCGGTGGCCGCCTGCCAGGATGACCAACGGACGCTGGTGCTCGCCTACCTTGCCGCGGCGCGGGAGGTCGGGGCCGCAACCTGTTGATCAGGCGCTCAGTCCCGCAGGGGCGTGAGCAGCATGCGCCCGGCGAAACCCACCGCCGCGTCGAGGCGGTCGGCGAACTCCCCGGCGACGTCGGGCAGCTGGCGCAGCGCCCACAGCGCCCGGGCCGCCGTCCAGGTGGCGTCCCGAGCCCGCTCCAGGCTCCAGGAGCCCAGCAGATGGGTGAGCGGATCGGCGATCTGCAGCAGGTCGGGGCCCGGCATGAGCTCCTCGCGAAGGTGTTCCTCCAGCGCCACGAGCAGGTCCCCCACCTGTTCGTACTCGTCCGCCAGATCGGCCGGTTCGCAGCCGAGGTCACGGCAGGCGTCCACGACGGCGAGCGCCAGGTCGTGCCCGATGTGGGCGTTGATGCCGGCCAGGGCGAACTGCAGGGGCCGTACGCCGGGATGGCGGCGCATCTGGAACAGCGGGCGCCAGCAGGCGGGCGGCCGCCGGTCGGTCGCGGCCGCGTCCACCGCGGCCAGATAGCGTTCCGCGAACCGCAGGTCCAGCGTGCGCGCGGCCCGCGCGTCCGGGAAACGGCCGGTGTCGATCCGCAGGTCGACCTCCTGGGTCACGGCGAGGTACACCCGGTTGAAGACCGCGACCCCGTCGTCGGGCGGAAGGGCCGCGTCCAGGGCCCGCATCCGGGCGATCACGTCGTGCACCGTGGCGTCGAGCGTCGCCTCGAGCGTCGGGTCGACGGCCGGGGCGGGGCGTGGGACGAGGACCGTGCCCGGGGACGGGGCGCACTGTTCCGATGGCGGCATGGGGGAAGGGTGGCAGCCGGGGGCCGTCGCGCGCCGCGGCGAGCCGGTCGCTTCCCCGGAACGGGGGAACGGGTCCGCCGCGCCGGGCGCCGGGTGAACGGAAGCGCCGAGGGGAACGGAAGGTGAGCGACCGCTTAGTGACCCCGTACGATGGCGTGGTTGTCCCATACACGCACAGGAGTCCCGCCCGTGACCGTCGAAGCCCCGATCACCCCCGACCTCTCGTACGGCCGGCTGATCCCCGTGACCGTCCACTTCGACGACCTCGACGCGCTCGGCATGCTGCACAACGCCCGCTATCCGCTGCTGGTCGAGCGCGCTTGGACCGCGTTCTGGGAGGCGAACGGCGTCCGCTTCGAGGGCGACTGGGCGGCCGCCGAAGACGCCTGCAACGTGGTCAGGGAACTGCTCATCTCGTACGACGCCCCGGTCACCCGCAGCGGCCCGTACGCCGTCCACCTGTGGCTGGAGCGGCTCGGCACCACGGGGCTGACGTACGGCTTCCGTCTCTGCTCGGCCGACGGCGTCACGACGTACGCCCGCGGGACCCGGGTCCTCGTGCGGCTCGACGCCGCCACGCTGCGGCCGACGCCGTGGAGCGAGGGCTTCAGGGCCGCGGGTCGGGCACTGCTGCGGCCCGCGGACTGACCTTCGCGCCGCCGCGCGCGCCGCCGCGCAGCACGCCCGCGAACACCGCGAGCCCGCACGCCAGCAGCGTCACCACGCCGAACGACACCACCAGGCTGGTCGCCTGCGCCACGCCGCCGATCAGGCTCGGGGCGATCAGCCCGGAGGTGTACGTGATCGTCGCGACGCCGGCGATGGCCTGGCTGGGGTTCGGGCCGCTGTGCCCGGCCGCGGCGAAGCACAGCGGTACGACCACGGCGATCCCGAGCCCCATCAGGCCGAAGCCGGCCATCGCCGCCGCCGGATGCCAGGCGCACACGATCAGCAGTCCGCCCAGCGCGGCCAGCACCCCGCCCGCCCGCACGGTGCGCACCGCGCCGAAGCGGTTCACCACCGCGTCGCCCGCCAGCCGGGCCACCGCCATGGTCAGCATGAAGCCGGTCGTGCAGGCCGCCGCGAGGGCGGCCGAGGCCTCCAGCTGATCGCGCAGATAGACGGCCGACCAGTCCAGGCTCGCCCCCTCCGCGAACACCGCGCAGAACCCGACCGCGCCGATCAGCAGGGCCGAGCGCGGTGGCGGCGCGAAGCGCGGCGGCGGCTCCTCGTCCTCCTGTGGGCGCACGTCCGGCACCCACCGGCAGACCAGCAGGCCGAGGGAGGTCAGGACGGCGGCCGCCAGCGCGTGGTGCACGCGCGCGTCCGCGCCCAGATGCGCCGCGAGCGTCCCGCCCGCCGAGCCGATCAGCGCCCCGACGCTCCACATACCGTGCAGCCCCGACATGATCGACTTGCCCAGCAGCCGCTCCACCTCCACGCCGAGCGCGTTCATCACCACGTCGGCCATGCCCGAGGTCGCGCCGTAGGCGAACATCGCCAGACACAGGGTCAGCAGGTTCGGCGCGAGCGACGGCAGGGCCAGGGAGAGCGTCCACAGGGAGATCAGCAGGCTCAGGGCCGTCCGGGTGCCGAGGCTGTGCGCGAACCGGCCGGCCAGCGGCATCGCGCAGGAGGCGCCGAACGCGGTGAAGGCGAGGGCGAACCCCAGCCGGCCCGCGCTCACCCCCGCGTGGTCCTGGATCCACGGCACCCGGGTGGCGAACGAGCCGGTCACCGCGCCGTGCACGGTGAACACGGCCGCCACGGCGTACCGGGCGCGCCGTACCGCGGACGGTGCCTGGACCACGTCGCTCATTCTTCCGCCCCTCCCGGCCGCGCACCGCTCCGGTGCGGCGCACCGTAAACTATCAGGAACCCTGCCTGATAAAAAGAGAGCGCTCTCGGACCGGCCTCCGTCCGGCCCGTGGGAGGATTCCCCGCATGCCCGCATCGCCGCGCACCGCCCGGGCCATCAACGACCGGCTGGCCCTGCAACTGCTGCAGGACGAAGGTCCGTTGACGGCGGGACGACTCAAGGAACTCACCGGCCTGTCCCGGCCGACGGTCGCCGACCTGGTCGAACGGCTCACGGCCGCCGGACTGATCGAGATCGCCGGGGAGGCGGGGGAGCAGCGGCGCGGCCCGAACGCCAAGCTGTACGGCCTGGTCGCCGACCGCGCCCAGCTGGCCGCGCTGGACGTGCGCACCGAAGGGGTCGCCGTCCTCGTGTCCGACCTGGTCGGCCGGGTCCTGGCGGAGGCCTCCGTGCCGATCGCCGGTGACGTCGGCACGGGTCCCGCCGTGGAGCAGGCGGTGACCCTCGTCGAGCGGACCGTGAAGGAGGCCGGCGTCGACCGGCTGCACACCGTCGGCATCGGCGCGCCCGGGCTGATCGATCCGGCCGGGGGAGAACTGCGCAACTCCATCGGCCTGCCCGCATGGCACCGCCGTCTGGTGGCGGCCCTTCAGGAACGCTTCCCGCACGCGCGCGTGAGCGTCGAGAACGAGACCAACCTCGCCGCCCTCGCCGAGCAGCGGGAGGGCGCCGCCCGGGACCGGGACACCTTCGTCCTGCTCTGGCTCGGCCACGGCACCGGCGCCGCCGTGGTCCTCGACGGCACCCTGCGCCGCGGCGCCTCCGGCGGCACCGGGGAGATAGGTTTCCTTCCGGTCCCGGGGACGGGCGCGCTGCCCTCCGCCGCGGACTGTGAGGGAGGTTTCCATTCCCTGGCCGGCTCGGCGGCGATCACCGCACTGGCGGCGCAGTACGGACTGACGGCCCGGCCGGAGGGGGAGGAGCCGTCCGGGTCGGCAGTGGTCCGGAAGGCGCTGGAGCGGGGCGGCCCCGAGGGGTCGCGGCGCTTCCTCGACGCCCTGGCCGACCGCGTCGCGATCGGGGTCGCCTCGGTCGTCGCCGTCCTCGACCCCGGGTGCGTGGTCCTCGGGGGTGAGACCGGGCGGGCGGGCGGACCGGAGCTGGCCGGGCGGGTGGCCGAGCGGCTCCGCCGCATGACGCCCCTGCCCACCGAGGTCCGGCCGAGCCTGCTGGGCGGCACGGCGGTTCTGCGCGGAGCGCTGCTCACCGCCAGACAGTCCGCCCAGGAGGAGCTCTTCGGCACGCCGTGAGCTTGCGGGCGCACGTGCGTCGGTCAGCCGGCCCTACCGGCCGCGCGCACGCGTGCCGTTCACCGAGCCCCACGCGCGCGTGCCGTCAGGAACTCCTCGAACGTTCCCTTTCCCACCGCCCGTTCCGGGGCCAGGTGGCCGCCCGCGCGGAAGGCCCGGTAGGCCGCGCCGAACAGGGGCAGGTTCACCACCCGGCGGCGCTTGCCGCTTGCCTTCAGATACGCGCGCGCCAGCGACTCGACCGTGCGGACTTCCGGTCCCGCCATGTCCTCCACGCGTCCCGCCGGCGCCCCGGCCGCCAGCTCCGCGAGCCGGTCGGCGACCTCGGCCACCTCCACCGGCTGGTCGCTCACCCCGGCCGGCAGCACCAGCACCGGTACCCTGGCCAGCGCCTCCAGCACCTGGAGCACCAGATCGTGGAACTGGGTCGCGCGCAGCACGGTCCAGCCCAGTCCCGAGTCGGCCACCAGCCGCTCCACGGCCAGCTTCGCCTTGTAGTAGCCGAACGGCACCCGGTCCACCCCGACGATCGAGATGTACACGAGGTGCCGTACCCCTGCCCTCCTGGCCGCCGCGATCAGCTGCGCGGCCGCCTTCTCGTCACCGCCGCGCGGGGTGCTCGCGCAGTGCACGACCGTGTCCACGCCGGTCAGCGCCGCGTGCAGCCCCGGCCCGCCCTCCCGCAGATCGACCGCGTACGGCCGGCTGTGCCGGCTCAGCACCCGCACCTCGTGCCCGTCCGCCCGCAGCCGCTCGGTGACGAGCCTGCCGAGGGTTCCGGTACCGCCGGTCACCAGGATCGTGGTCATGCTGTTCAGCTCCTTCGGACACCGGGGCGCTCCCGGACGGACGCGCCCTTCCACCCGCTGAGACCGAGCGGTGCCCGCCGGATGTGACAGACCCCGCGATCACGCGAGCTGACGTCGTACGAAGTCCAGCTTGTCCGGGTTGAGCACCGCCCGCAGGCCGGTGATCCCGTCCGGACCGCAGTCGAAGCCGATCGCGGCCACCAGGGCGCCGCCGTCCAGGGCGAGCAGCCCCGGCGCGCCGTTGAGCTCGACGGCGGTGTACGTGAAGCCGGCCGCGAAGCTCCGCGAGCCGCCGGCCAGGAACCGCAGCACCTTCTCCCGCCCCTCGATCGGCCTCCGGGCCGCGCTGACCCGGCCCCCGCCGTCGCTCCACCAGGTCACGTCGGCCGCGAGGATCCGTTCCAGACCGGCGAGGTCCCCGTCGCGGGCCGCGGTGAGAAAGGAGGCGACCAGTTCCTCCCGCCGTCGTACGGGAACGTCGAAACGGCCCTCCCCGGCCGCCAGCCGCAGCACCGCCCTCCGGTACAGCTGGCGGCAGTTGGCCTCGGTCAGGTCGAGCACCCCGGCGATCTCGCGGTGGCCGTAGGCGAACGCCTCCCGCAGCACGTACACCGCCCGCTCGGTCGGTGTCAGCCGCTCCAGCAGCACCAGCACCGCGAGCGACACGGCGTCCCGCTGCTCGGCCGACTCCAGCGGGCCGAGCGTGCCGTCGGAGGTGACCACGGGCTCCGGCAGCCAGGGCCCGGCATAGCGCTCCCGCCGCGCCCGCGCCGAGGTCAGGCGAGTCAGACAGAGATGGGTGACGGTCTTCGCGAGCCAGGCCGCCGGGTGGGTGATCGCGGCGCGGTCGGCCCCGCTGAAGCGCAGGTAGGCGTCCTGGACCGCGTCCTCGGCCTCCGCTGCCGACCCGAGCATCCGGTACGCGAGCCGGAACAGCCGGGGACGGTGCGTCTCGAACTCGTCGGCGGTCGCGGGCGTCGTCATGGGCTCACCCTGCCAGAGCCCGGCAGGCGGCCCACGCCGGGAGGCGCGGGCTGGGGAGGCCCGGCGACGGGCAAGGGCCGTCGTCACCGCCGCCGGACGCACTACGTCGACCCTAAGAGGACTAGACCAGTGAGGTCAATAGGTCTGGACCAGCTGCCGTGTGTGCCGGCTGTCCGATCGGCGCGCGATCCGTGCGCGCTCTGCGTGAACCCTCCGCGCCTGTGAGCGAGCCCACACGCTTCGCCCGTATGGACGACGATCGGGCGTGGCACACTGACCCTGTACCTAAAGCAGCGCACTCCGGGGTCGGTGAAAGTCCGAACCGGCGGTTACAGTCCGCGACCCGGTCACTTCCAGTGGCCGGTTGACCAGGTGAAATTCCTGGACCGACGGTTAAAGTCCGGATGGGAGGCAGTGCGCGGCGGGCGGGCATTCGTGCGCGCCGCCGTATGTGTACTCGTCCGCACGGGCGAGTCTGTCGGCGTCGCCTCCGATGTCCCCGCTCGTGTCTGCTGTCGTCATCGACAGGCCCCGGAGTCCGTGCCCGAATGAGGCAGGAGGACCCGGGAAGTGTTCACCGGAATCGTCGAAGAACTGGGTGAGGTCACCGCCGTCGAGCAACTCGGCGACGCCTCCCGTTTCCGGCTCCGCGGCCCCGTCGTCACCGACGGCGCGAAGCACGGCGACTCCATCGCCGTGAACGGGGTCTGTCTCACCGTCGTCGAGCACGAGGGCGACGAGTTCACCGCCGACGTCATGGCCGAGACCCTGGACCGCTCCAGCCTCGGCGCCCTCGCGGTCGGCTCCCGGGTCAACCTCGAACGTCCCACCGCCGTCGGCGCCCGTCTCGGCGGGCACATCGTCCAGGGGCACGTGGACGGCACCGGCCGGGTCCTGGAGCGCAAGCCGTCCGAGAACTGGGAGATCGTCAAGGTCTCCCTCCCGGCCGAACTCGCCCGGTACGTCGTCGAGAAGGGCTCCATCACGGTCGACGGCATCAGCCTCACGGTCGTCGAGGCCGGCCCCGACTTCTTCACCGTCAGCCTCATCCCCACCACCCTCGCGCTCACCACGCTCGGCCTCAAGCAGCCCGGCGACCCGGTCAACCTCGAGGTGGACATCGTCGCCAAGTACGTCGAGCGCCTGCTGACCACCACCCAGCAGGGAGCCGGCCGGTGAACTGGCTGAACTCCGAGGCGTTCGTCGCGTTCGACCAGCGCATCATCTGGTCGGACATGATCGGCAACATCCTCGGCCTGATCACCCTCGCCCTCGGCTGGCGCCGCTCCCTGCTGACCTGGCCGGTCCAGTTCCTCTCCGGCCTGGTCCTGTTCGTCGCCTTCTACGGCCACCTGGCCGGCAGCGCCGGCAAGCAGGTCGTCGTCATGGTCGTCGCCCTGTACGGCTGGTGGCAGTGGAACCGCGACAAGGGACGGTCGGGCGACGGGCACATCGTCCCGCGCTTCGCCACCTGGGCCGAGCGCGCGGCCATGCTCGGCGCCGCCGCCCTCGGCACGGTCGCCGTGGCCCTGCTCTTCAAGGCGTACCCCTCCCTGTCCTGGGACCCGTGGCCCGACGCCTACATCTTCGTCGGCACCGTCGTCGCCATGTACGCCCAGGCGCGAGGCATGGTCGAGTTCTGGATCGCCTGGCTCCTCGTCGACCTGGTCGGCGTCCCCCTCAACTTCGCCAACGGCTATGCCTTCTCCGGCTTCGTCTACGTCATCTACGGCGCGCTCGTCCTGTGGGGCATGCGCGACTGGTGGCTGCGCTCCCGCAAGGCCGCGCGCCCCACCCTGGAAGGAGCGCCGGCATGAGTACGGCACCGATCCTGTACAGCACCGACGGCCTCGACGACCTCAGCCTCGACCCCGTCGAGCAGGCCATCGCCGACATCGCGGCCGGCCGCCCGATCGTGGTCGTCGACGACGAGGACCGCGAGAACGAGGGCGACCTCGTCATCGCCGCCGAGAAGGTCACCCCCGAGATCATCGCGTTCATGATGAGCGAGTGCCGCGGCCTGATCTGCGCCCCCATGGAGAGCGACGAACTCGACCGCCTGAAGCTCCCTCAGATGGTCCAGGACAACACCGAGTCGATGAAGACCGCCTTCACCGTCTCCGTCGACGCCTCCGGGGCGCACGGCGTGACCACCGGGATCTCCGCCTCCGACCGCGCCACCACCCTGAGGCTCCTGGCGAGCGGCGACGCCGAACCGACCGACTTCGTCCGCCCCGGCCACATCTTCCCGCTGCGCGCCCGCTCCGGCGGCGTCCTGACCCGCAACGGCCACACCGAGGCCGCCGTCGACCTCGCCCGCCTCGCGGGACTGCGCCCGGCCGGCGCGATCGTCGAGATCGCCGGCGAGGACGGCCGGATGCTCCGGCTGCCCGAACTGATCCCGTTCGCCCGCAAGCACGGCCTGACGATCATCTCCATCGAGGACCTGATCGCCTACCGCCGCAGCGCCGAGCCGACCGTCCGGCGCGAGGCCGAGACCCGGCTGCCCACCGTCCACGGCACCTTCACCGCGTACGGCTACCGCTCCACCGCCGACGGCGTCGAGCACGTCGCCCTCGTCCACGGCGAGCTCGGCGACGGCGAGGACGTCCTGGTCCGGGTCCACTCCGAATGCCTCACCGGGGACATCTTCGCCTCCCAGCGCTGCGACTGCGGCCCCCAGCTCGACGCCTCCCTGGAGCGCATCCAGAGCGAGGGCCGGGGCGTCGTCGTCTACCTGCGCGGCCACGAGGGGCGCGGCATCGGCCTGCTGTCCAAGCTGCGGGCCTACGAGCTCCAGGAGCAGGGCCACGACACCCTCGACGCCAACCTCGAACTGGGCCTGCCCGCCGACGCCCGTGACTACGGGGCGGGCGCGCAGATCCTCGCCGACCTCGGTGTGCGCAGCGTCCGTCTGATGACCAACAACCCCGACAAGAGCGACGCGCTCGTCCGGCACGGCCTGAAGGTCACCGACCGGGTGCCGATGCCCGTCCAGGCGGGCGAGCACAACATCCGCTACCTGCGCACCAAGCGGGACCGGATGGGACACGACCTGCCCTGGCTGGACACGGCCCCCGTGTCCCCCTGCGGCAACCAGTAAGCAAGAAACACCTCGAGGAGAGACGTGAGCGGCAAGGGCGCACCGGAACTGTCCGTACGCAATGTGGGTGACCTCAGGGTCGCCGTCATCGCGGCCCAGTGGCACGAGAAGGTGATGGACGGTCTGGTCGACGGCGCGCTGCGCGCCCTGCACGACCTGGGCATCGACGAGCCGACCCTGCTCAGGGTCCCCGGCAGCTGGGAGCTGCCGGTCGTCGCCAAGGTCCTCGCGGGCCGTGGCTACGACGCGATCGTCGCCCTCGGCGTCGTCATCCGCGGCGGCACCCCGCACTTCGACTACGTGTGCGGAGGCGTCACCCAGGGGCTCACCCAGGTCTCCGTCGAGACCGGCGTCCCGATCGGGTTCGGCGTCCTCACCTGCGACACCGAGGAGCAGGCCCTGGACCGGGCCGGTCTGGAGGGCTCCCACGAGGACAAGGGGCACGAGGCCGTGACCGCCGCCGTGGCCACCGCGGCCACCCTGCGCTCAGTATCTGAACCCTGGAGGTAGGGGACCCGGCATTACGGCTAGGGTGGGACGCACCATGTCCAAGAAGACGTTCGAGGAGCTCTTCGCCGAGCTCCAGCAGAAGGCCGCCACCGGCGACCCCGCCACCTCCCGCACCGCCGAACTCGTCGGGAAGGGCGTCCACGCCATCGGCAAGAAGGTCGTCGAAGAGGCCGCCGAGGTCTGGATGGCCGCCGAGTACGAGGGCAAGGAAGCGGCTGCCGAGGAGATCTCGCAGCTGCTCTACCACGTCCAGGTGATGATGGTCGCCCGCGGGATCTCGCTGGACGACGTCTACGCCCATCTGTGACACCCGACTCCGCCCGACACCCACCCCACACGCGAAGGAAGCCGACCTCATGCTGCGCATCGCCGTCCCCAACAAGGGTTCCCTGTCCGGCCCTGCGGCGGAGATGCTGCATGAGGCCGGCTACCGCCAGCGCCGCGAGTCCAAGGAACTGCGGATCGTCGACCCGGCCAACGAGGTCGAGTTCTTCTACCTGCGCCCCCGCGACATCGCGATCTACGTCTCCTCCGGCAAGCTCGACATCGGCATCACCGGCCGCGACCTGCTGATCGACTCCGGTGCCGACGCCGAGGAGATCCTCCCGCTCGGCTTCGCCCGCTCCACGTTCCGCTTCGCCGCCAAGCCGGGCACGGCCCAAGGCGTCGAGGACCTCAAGGGCCGGACCGTCGCCACCTCCTACGAGGGCATCGTCGAGGGCCACCTCACCGAGCACGGCATCGACGCCTCCGTCGTCCACCTCGACGGCGCCGTCGAGACCGCGATCGAACTGGGCGTCGCCGAGGTCATCGCCGACGTCGTCGAGACCGGCACCTCGCTGCGCAACGCGGGCCTTGAGGTGTTCGGCGAGCCCATCATGAAGTCCGAGGCCGTCGTGATCCGCCGCACCGACGCGGAGGCCGACGAGGCCGAGCCGAAGGTGCAGCAGTTCCTGCGCCGTCTCCAGGGCGTCCTGGTCGCCCGGACCTACGTGATGATGGACTACGACTGCCGCGTCGAGCAGTTGGAGAAGGCCGTCGCCCTCACCCCGGGCCTGGAGTCGCCGACCGTCTCCCCGCTGCACAACGAGGGCTGGGTCGCCGTCCGCGCCATGGTCCCCGCCAAGGAGGCGCAGCAGATCATGGACGACCTGTACGACATCGGCGCCCGCGCCATCCTCACCACGGCGATCCACGCCTGCCGCCTCTGACCTCGTCCTCGACGCCGACCACGACCTCCACCGGGAACATGTCCGATCTTCCGGGCAGCGAGCTGCCCACCCTTCCCGTCACCTTCCGGCCGGGCCGCACCCGCGCGGTGCTGCTCTCGGCCGGGGTGGTGATCTTCCTCGTCATCTCCGGCGTCGCCATGCTGCTGGAGAAGCTCGGCCCGGGGGAGCGGCTCAGCTTCGTCGTCACCGGCGCCCTGATCTTCTCGGTGCTGGCCCGGCTCGCACGCGTCCGGGTCGTCGCCGACGGCAGCGGCGTCACCGTGGTGAACATCGCGAGCGGGCGGCGGCTCGACTGGGCCGAGATCATCCAGGTGAACCTCCGTCCGGGCGACCCCTGGGTGTTCCTGAACCTCACCGACGGCACCAGCCTGCCCGCCCTCGGCATCCAGCCCGGCATCGACAAGCAGCAGGCCATCACGGACGCGCGGGCGCTGCGCGCCCTCGTCGAGGCCCGCTCCGTCCGCGACCCCGAGACCCCCACCGGACAAGATCGGGGCTGACTCGGGGTCGTCGCCCCTGCCGCTCGAGGCCCTGTCTTGATTAATCTGGTGACGGAGGCGTTCCCGTTGCGCCTCCACCCCTGTGGTGCCCTGCCGGTGCACAGGGGTTTCCTGCTACCCGAGGAGTGACCCTCTCCGGCGATGGACGGTTCGTCCTGTAGTACCTGCGCCGCCCCCATCCGGCACGTTCCGGAGGCGGCGGCATCATGACCATCCCCCTGCTGCTCCTGGCAGCCGCGTTCCTGCTCATCCTGGCCAACGGCTTCTTCGTGGCCGCCGAGTTCGGCCTCGTCACGGTCGAGCGGCCGGAAGCGGAGAAGGCCGCCGCCGAAGGCGACAAACGAGCCGGTACGGTCGTGGAGTCGCTCAAGGAGCTGTCCTTCCAGCTCTCCGGCACCCAGCTCGGCATCACCATCACCTCGCTCGTCGTCGGCATGCTCGCCGAACCGGCGCTCGCGGAGCTGCTGCACACCCCGTTCACCGCGATCGGCCTCCCCGAGGGCGCCGTCTCCGGTGTCGCCGTGGTCGTCGGCATGCTGCTCGCCTCCGCCGTCCAGATGGTGGTCGGCGAACTCGTGCCCAAGAACTGGGCGGTGTCCAGGCCCCTCCAGGTCGCGCGGTTCGTCGCCGGCCCGCAGCACGCCTTCTCCCGCCTCTTCCGGCCGGTGATCTCGGCGCTCAACACCGTCGCCAACCGGCTGGTGCGCGCCCTGGGCGTCGAGCCGACCGAGGAGCTGGCCTCCGCCCGCACCCCCGGCGAACTCGTCTCCCTGGCCCGCCACTCCGCCCAGGCCGGCGCCCTCGAACAGGACACGGCGGACCTGTTCGTGCGCACCCTGTCGCTGGCCGAGCTGACCGCCCAGCATGTGATGACCCCCCGGGTGAAGGTCAGCGCCCTGCAGTCCTCGGCCACCGCCGAGGACGTGGTCAACCTGACCCGGGCCACCGGCCTGTCCCGTTTCCCCGTCTACCGCGAGAAGATCGACGAGATCGTCGGCATGGCCCATCTCAAGGACGCCCTGGCCGTCCCCGTCCAGGACCGGCTGCGCACCCCCGTCGCCCGGATCGCCCGTCCGGCCCTGCTGGTGCCGGAGACCCTGCCCGTCCAGCCGCTGCTGGCCCGGCTGCGCAGCGAGCAGCCCATTGCCGTCGTCGTCGACGAGTACGGCGGCACCGCGGGCGTGGTCACCCTGGAGGACATCGTCGAGGAGATCGTCGGCGAGGTCCGCGACGAGCACGACGGCCAGGACACCCCCGAACTGGCCGCCGCCCCGCCCGAGGAGGGCAAGCCCGCCTGGGACGTCGACGGAAGCTGCCGGGTCGACACCCTCCAGCGCATAGGCCTGGAGGTGCCCGAGGGGCCGTACGAGACGGTCGCCGGCCTCGTCGCCGACCTGCTCGGACGCATCCCGGCCGTCGGCGACCGGGCGGAGCTGCCGGGCTGGCGGCTCTCCGTGCGCCGGGTCGGCCACTACCGGGCCGAACGGATCCGGCTGGTCCACGTCGGCCGGCTCGGTCAGGCCGCGGCGGCGCAGGTCGCGGAGGCCCAGGTCGCGGAGGCCGCCCGATGAGCGTCGTCCAACTCGTCTTCGCCGCGCTGCTCGTCCTGGCCAACGGCTTCTTCGTGGGCGCCGAGTTCGCTCTCGTCTCCGTGCGCCGCAGCCAGGTCGAGCCCCTGGGCACCGCGCGCTCCCGGCAGGTCCTCCACGGTCTGGAGCGCCTGCCACAGATGATGGCCGCCGCCCAGTTCGGCATCACCCTGTGCTCCCTCACCCTCGGCGCGGTCGCCGAACCGACCGTGGCCGAACTGCTGGAACCGTTCTTCGAGTGGATCCACCTGCCGCACGGCATGATCCACCCGCTGGGCTATGTCATCGCCCTGGCCGCCGTGGTCTTCTTCCACCTGGTCATCGGCGAGATGGTCCCGAAGAACCTCGCGATGGCGGCCCCCGAGAAGGCGGCCCTGTGGCTCGGCCCGGGCCTGGTCGCCTTCGCGCGGGTCTGCCGTCCCATCACGGTCGCCCTCGGCGCCTGCGCCCGGGCCGTCCTGCGGCTCTTCCGGGTGGAGCCCAAGGACGAGGTCGAGGCCGTCGTCACCAGTGAGCAGCTCAACCGGCTGCTGGAGGACTCCGGCCAGGCGGGCCTCCTCGACCCCGAGGAGCAGGAGCGCCTGGAGGACGCGCTGGAACTGGGCTCGCGTCCGGTGACCGATGTCCTCCTCAAGCGGGAGTCGCTGATCACGGTGCCCCCGTCGGTCACACCCGGCCAGATCGTCGAGCTCACCGCCCGCACCGGCTACTCCCGCTTCCCCGTCGCCGCGGAGCACGGCGCCTTCATGGGCTACGTCCATGTGAAGGACGTCCTCGACGTGGAGGACTCCGAGCGGGCGGTGCCCCAGCAGCTGTGGCGCCCGATGACGACCCTGCGCTCGGACCTGCCCCTGGACGACGCCCTGACGGTGATGCGCCGCGCGGCCACCCACCTTGCCCAGGTCGCGGACACCCGCGGCAAGGTCCTGGGCCTGGCCGCCCTGGAGGACGTCCTGGAACTCCTCGTCGGCGAGGTGACCGACCCGGCCCACCGGGACGTCCCCGAGGTCCGGCTCACGGAGCCACGGGCCAGCGGCGAACCGGAGGAGGCGATGGCCGGCTAGGGGGCGGGCAACACCGGTGATGCAGGTGGTTTCCGGAGGCGGTCGCACGCACCGGACACCGCAGGCACCGCAGGCACCGCAGGCACAGCACGGACTGCCGAAACGCCCCAGGGCCTGCCGCGGCCCCGGCACGGCGGCCCGCCACTCCGGCTACAGCGCCGACGGATCCTGCGGCCCCCGCCCCGACAGCACCTCGCCGTACGCCTGCATGAGGTCCGGGAGCCGCAGGGTCGACAGGTCGTCGCGGGTCAGCGCCACGGCGTACGTCGACAGCCGCAGATCCCGGTAGGCGCAGCTCTTCTCGTACAGCGTCCGCAGGAACCGCCCGTTGCCCAGCTCGTCGATCCATCCTTGGTCGACGACGTGCCCGGCGATCGAGCGCAGCTCGTCCAGCGCCTCCTCGTCCCACACGTCACCGTTCTCGGCGGCCAGCACCTCGCCGATGGAGGTGAGTTCGAGGGGGCGGTACGAGGGGAAGTCGACGCGGGTCGTGAAGCGGGAGGACAGCCCGGGGTTCGCGGCGAGCAGCCGGTCCATGCCCTCCGGGTAGCCGGCCAGGATCACCACCAGGTGGTCCCTGTTGTCCTCGGCCCGCTTCAGCAGCACCTGGAGCGCCTCGTCACCGTAGGCGTCGCCCTTGCCGTACCCGGAGTTGGAGAGCGAGTACGCCTCGTCCACGAAGAGGACACCGCCGAGGGCGGAGTCGATCAGTTCATTGGCCTTGACGGCGGTCTGGCCGAGGTACTCGCCGACCAGATCGGCCCGCTGGGCCTCCACCAGATGGTCGCCGCCGAGCAGACCGAGGGCGTAGAAGACCCGGCCGAGAATGCGCGCCACCGTGGTCTTACCGGTGCCGGAGGGGCCGGAGAAGACGAAATGCCGTTTGGGCGGCTGGACCGGAAGGCCTTGCCCCGCCCGCAACCGGGCCATGTTGAGCTGCGCCGAAAGCGCCTTGACCTGGCGCTTCACCGGTTCCAGCCCCACCATGCGCTCCAGTTCGGCGAGCGCCTCCTCAAGTAAGCCCGGGTCGGTGGGACCGGCGGGCAGCGGGGAGCCCACCACCGTCTTCGCGCGGACCGCCGGATCGGCGACCGACGGCAGCGGCCCCACGGGCGGCAGGTCCGCGGGATCGGTGAGCTTGAGGTCGCGGCCCTCGGTCCCGAACAGCGGGTCGAGGGCGTCCGGGCCCTCCCCCACGTCCTGCCCGATCCCGGTGAGCGTGATCGCCGCGAGGTCGGAGGGATCGTCGTAGCCGTCGCCCTCGGCGATCGCGGCGAGCCGGGCCGAGGTGTCCATGAACGCGGGATCGACCCGGTGCACCGCCCGGTACAGGGGGAGCGCGGCGGCCGAGCGGCCGGTGCCCTCGTGCGCCCGGGCCAGCCAGTACCGCAGCTCCTTGCGCTGCGGCTGCTCGCTGCGGCAGCGCATCAGCGCGGCGGAGAGCAGCGGTTCGGCCTGGCCGTACATCTCCAGCCGGACCCGGGCCATCCCGCCGAACAGCCCGGCCTCGATCCCGAGGAGCGTGTCGTCCAGGAGCGGGTCGGTGTGCCGGACGAGCTGCTCCCAGTCCTTGACCAGATAGGCGCGGCAGGCGTGCAGGAACCGGACCTGGTGGTCGGTGTCGACCGGCGGGAGCCCGGCGAGCGCCCGGTCCAGTTCGGGCACATGCCGCCCGTCCAGCCAGTGCGAGGCGTGCGCGAGCAGCAGGTCGCGCGGGCTCTCCAGCACCGGTTGCACCCACCAGCCCAGCCAGTACCAGGAGTTGAGCGTCCGCCGGTGCCGGGTGCGCTGCTCGCCGAACCGGTCCCGGTGCCGGAACATCCGCAGCAGCGCGGTCGTCGTGTCCACGCGCAGCGCGTGCAGCCCGAGCCAGCCGTCGGCCATCCCCGGATCGATGCGTACCGCGGTGCGGAACTCTTCTTCCGCCTGCGGATACGCGCCCATGGTGTAGGCGTCCACGCCTCGTAGCCAGGCGAGGTCGGCCGGGGCCTGAACGCCCCGCGTGCCGAAATCCATCACGTCCCCCACAAACCGTGCCCCCGTCGGTTTGCCACCGGGCCCACGCCCGCCGGCTTCCTTGGTCGAACCGCTGTGCCGCGGACCGGAGTTGCAAGGTGCGCGCAGTAGCTGTCCATAGGTCGCACCGAGGGCATCGTACCTGCGGAGGAGTGCCTGCCGAAGGGTGCCGCCCAGGCCGTTCGACGAGGTGGGAGTGGACGGGGCGCATCCCGCTGCGGTGACCCTCGGTGAGCGTCCGATGCCGTGCCGCGTCCGCCGGAGAGGGAAGTGAAGGGGCCCGAGGGCAGAACGAAGCCCCCGATCACGGGGGAACAACCGGGGGCTTCGCGACTTGGGGCGGCTGCGAGAGCCGCACATTGAGAACGTAAGACCTGTACGGCCCGCCGGTCAAGCGAAGTTGAGGCACTTGGCGAAGTTCCGGCGGAGGGCTTTTCACAGGTTCACCACATCGCGGGTGGTCCTTCACACTGGGTGACACCCGGGTGCCCCGCGGGCTGTCCCGACGGTCCCTGCAGCACCTCGTATCCCTCGCCCAACTGCCGTACCAGCAGCCCTGCATGGGGGCGCGAAGGGTCGTCCGAGAAGTGGTGCGCCTCCGCCCGGACCCACCCGTCCCAGAACTCCCGCTGCTCCTCCCCGTCCCGCGCCCGCCCCCGCGCCCAGGCCCGCTCGGGCGCCATCTCCAGCCACAGCAGGCAGGCCAGATGCGGACGCAGGGCCCGGCGACCCGCGCCGACCCCCTCGATCAGGACGACGGGGGCCGCGGGCAGCGGCCGGGGCGGGCCGAAGCGGTGCTCGCGCCAGTCGTACGGGGCGTAGCGCGCGCTCTCCCCGCGGCCGAACGGCTCGATCACCTCGGTCATCAGCCGCTCGGTCCACGCGAACAGTTCCGCGTGGCTGGCGATGTCGTCGAGGTGCAGCACCGGCGCTGCGCCGAGCGCCTCGGCCAGCCGGCCCGCGAAGGTGGACTTCCCGGAGCCCGCGTGCCCGTCGACCCCGATCAGCCGGACCGGGCCGCAGGACGGCGGGAGCCGGCGGAGCCGGGCGGCGAGCCGCGGGACGGCGGTTTCCGGCGGCGTCACGGGACGGGATGCGGGAGAGGGGCGTGCACGGCCCGGAAGTCTAGTGCGACACGGGTGACCTCGGAGGCTGCGGTGCTGGTGGGCGTGGCCGCCCGCGCTCATAGTGGGCGCACAGTCGTGCACCGGACACCCTGGGGGTCCCTCCGCCCATGAGCAGCTCAGACCACCCCTCCCGCAGAACCGTTCTTGCCGCCACGGTCGCCGCCGTGGTGGCGGGCGGCGCGGGCCCGGCCCATGCGGCCCCGGCTTCCGGCGCGACCCCGGGGGCCGCGGGCCCTGCCGAGGCCGCCGACGCCCAGGCCGCCGACGCCGAGGCCATGACCCTCGACGCGGGGTCCGCCCCCGCCCGCCCCGTCGACCTCCGCTCCTGGCTGACGTACGCCGACTGGAGCGCGGGCTCCGCGCAGGGCACCCGTGCCGTCGCGGGCGCGCGGCCCGGTCTGGTGCTCGGTGGCCCCGCCGGCACCCTGACCTTCACGGATCCGCACGCCAGGACCACCGCCGACTGGGAGTACGCGACCTGGACGTCCCCCGTGCACCGGCTCGCCGTCCCCGCCACCGAGGTGATCGCCTCCTGGAACGCGAGCACCCCGGCCGGCACCTGGCTCCAGGTGGAGCTGCGGGCCACGTACGGGGACGGCACCGACACCCCCTGGTACGTGATGGGCCGCTGGGCCTCCGGCGACCGGGACATCCGGCGGGCCTCCGTCGACGGACAGACCGACGGCCGCAGCACCGTGTGGACCGACACCCTGGCCGTCGACGACGCCACGACGGGCCTGCGGATCGGCTCGTACCGGATCAGGCTGACCCTGTACCGCCGCCCGGGCACGACGCTCACCCCGACCGTGTGGCGGCTGGCGGTGATGGGCTCCGCCGTGCCGGACCGCTTCACGGTCCCGGCCTCGGCGCCCGGCCTCGCCCGCGAGCTGGCGGTCCCGCGCTACTCGCAGGAGATCCACCAGGGCCAGTACCCGGAGTACGACAACGGCGGCGAGGCCTGGTGCAGCCCGACCTCCTCCCAGATGATCATCGAGTACTGGGGCGGCCGGCTCACGCCCGCGCAGCTCGAATGGGTCGACCCGTCCTACGCCGACCCCCAGGTGTGCCACGCCGCCCGCTCCACCTACGACCACCAGTACGCGGGCTGCGGCAACTGGCCCTTCAACGCCGCCTACGCGGCCACCTTCGACGGCCTGCAGAGCGTGGTCACCCGGCTGACCTCGCTCACCGATCTGGAGACACTGATCGCGGCGGGCATCCCGGCCGTGACGTCCCAGTCCTTCCTCGCGGAGGAGCTCACGGGCGCGGGGTACGGCACGGCCGGCCATCTGATGGCCGTGATCGGGTTCACGGCCGAGGGCGATGTGATCGCCAACGACCCGAACTCGGCGGACGACGCCTCCGTGCGGCGCGTCTACGCCCGGCGCCAGTTCGAGAACATCTGGCTCAGGACCAAGCGCCACAACGCGGCGGGCAAGACCGTCTCCGGCAGCGGGGGCGTGTGCTACCTGTACTTCCCGGTGCGTCCGACCGCGCGCCAGTGCGCGGCGCTGGTGGCGGTCGGGGTCACCGTGTGAGCAAGGTCTCGGCGGCCCCCGTCCCGGCCGGTGGCACAGTGGACGGCATGACCGCACACGCAGTTCCCGCCCTCCGTACCCGTTCCGGCGGCCCGCGCGAGGACGGCCCGAAGATCGTCGAGCAGGCGCTGGGCTGGGTCCTCGCCGCCGTCGTCGCGATGCTGGTGACCCGGCTCGGACTGCTCTGACCTCCGCTGATCGGCCCTCGCCGGGGTGGGCTGGGCGGCTGTTCGACCTGACATACTGACGTGGTCCTGCCGACCGTTGGAGACCAGGTCGAAATTGAATATCAGCCAACAGCGCGACGCCGTCCGCCCCCGGGCGCGGGGAACCGAGCGCTCACTGGCGCGCCGCGCCGAACTCATCACCATCGGGCGCAAGTTGTTCGCCGACACGTCCTACGACGCGCTCTCGATGGACGACATCGCCCGGCAGGCGCATGTCGCCAAGGGGCTGATCTACTACTACTTCCAGTCCAAGCGCGGGTACTACCTGGCCATCGTCCAGGACTCCGTCGCCGATCTGGTCTCCTTCGCCGCGAGCGGACTGGAACTGGCCCAGGTGGACCGGGTCCAGCGCACCATCGACGGCTACCTCCGGTACGCCGAGCACAACCAGGCCGCCTTCCGCACGATCGTCAGCGGCGGGGTCGGTTTCGACACCGAGGTGCACGCCATCCGGGACGGGGTGCGCGCGGCGATCGTCGCGACCATCGCCGAGGGCGCCTACGGCGACGGTGACGTCCCGGCGCTGCCGCGGATGGCCCTGCTCTCCTGGGTGTGCAGCGTCGAGGGCGCCACCCTCGACTGGATCGACCGCCCCGAACTCTCCCGCGACGTCATGTGCGACCTGCTGGTGAAGACCCTGGGCGGCACCCTCCGCGCGATCGAGGAACTCGACCCCGCCTTCCCGGCGCCGAAGCCGGCCCGCAGGGACTGAGCGCACCCGCCGAAGGGGCGGAGGCCCACGCCCTCGCGCCCCCGGTCGCACGCCGGTCCGCCCGGCCGTCCGGCCCGGTCCCTGAGGCGCCCCGCCGTGCGGAGGGCGCGCCCCGCGGGCATACTCACAGCGCGAAGCCGCAGGCCGGCAGCTGAGGAGGTGCGGCATGGGCGAGCGCGCTCCGACACCGGTGGACCGCCTCCTGCCCACGCGGGAGGCACGGGAACTGCTCGCCCTCGTCCGGGACATCGCCCGTCGGGAGATCACTCCGACGGCCGCCGAGGAGGAGGACACGGGACGTTTCCCGCGCGGGCTGTTCACCCTCCTGTCCGCGTCGGGGCTGCTCGGACTGCCGTACGACTCCCGGCACGGCGGTGGCGACCAGCCGTACGAGGTCTACCTCCAGGTCCTGGAGGAACTCGCCGCGGCCCGGCTCACCGTGGGGCTCGGGGTCAGCGTCCACACTCTGGCCGCCTACGCGCTGGCCGCCCACGGCACCGACGCCCAGCGCGCCGCGCATCTGCCGGGCGTGCTCGGCGGCGGACTGCTCGGCGCGTACTGCCTGTCCGAACCCTCCTCCGGCTCGGACGCGGCCGCGCTGCGGACCAGGGCCGTACGGGACGGCGGTGACTGGGTGATCGACGGAACCAAGGCCTGGACCACCCACGGCGGGATCGCCGACTTCTACACCGTCCTGGCGCGCACCGGCGGCGAGGGCCCGCACGGGATCACCGCCTTCCTCGTGCCCGGTGACGCCGACGGGCTGACCGCCGCGCCACCCGAGCGGAAGATGGGCCTGAAGGGCTCGCCCACCGCCCAGCTCCACTTCGACGGCGTCCGGGTGGGCGACGACCGCCGCCTCGGCGCGCCGGGCGAGGGCTTCGCGATCGCCCTGGCCGCGCTGGACTCCGGGCGCCTCGGCATCGCGGCCTGCGCGGTCGGCCTCGCCCAGGCGGCCCTGGACCAGGCCGTCGCCCACGCCACCGAGCGCCGGCAGTTCGGCCGGCCCCTCGCCGACTTCCAGGGCCTGCGCTTCCTGCTCGCCGACATGGCCACCCGGGTGGAGTCGGGCCGCGCCCTGTATCTGGCGGCGGCGCGGCTGCGGGACGCGGGCCGGCCGTTCGCCCGGCAGGCGGCGATGGCCAAGCTCCACTGCACGGACGCCGCGATGCAGGTCACCGTCGACGCCGTCCAGGTGCTCGGCGGCTACGGCTACACCGCCGACTTCCCCGTCGAGCGCCATCTGCGCGAGGCCAAGGCCCTCCAGATCGTCGAGGGCACCAACCAGATCCAGCGGATGGTCATCGCCCGGCATCTGCTGGGCCCGCAGCCAGGCTGAACCGCCCCGGCTGCGGCCCGCTACACAGCGGCGGGTCGGGCCCCGCTTTCAGCCGGTACCGACCGACCCTGGCCGCCACACCACAGCTGACGTACCGTCAGTCGTAGGCGTGGCTGACGTACCGTCAAATACCGTGCGTCCGGACAGGAGCGTTCATGGCCGACGACCGCCCCGTGCCGCCGTCATGGAACGCGTCGAGGGGCGGGTCCCGCCTGCGCGCCGCGAGTGACGCCGACCGTGAGCGCCTGGAGGACGCGACGATCGGCCTGTTGGCCCCGCTCCATGACCAAGTGCCTCTGGACTTCCACAGGCTGCACGCGGCGCTGCGGCACGCGATCGTCATGCTGCGGATCGCCTACGCCAGGCGTACTTCGGCGAGGTGGCCGTGCCGGCGGATCCGGACACGCTGACCCCGCACCACGGCAGCCTGCGGGCCATGGTGCAGGGCAGCTACGGGGAGACGGGCTCCTGAGGGACGCGCTCGGGGAATCGGACCCCGGAGCGGAGGCGTCGCGGCTCAGGCGGCCTGGCGGCGCATCGCCGGTACGCGCATCGGGCGCGAGCCCGGGCCGCCGACGTGCGAGAAGGGCTGCATACGCCAGTCCAGCCCCTGAGGGAGCGTCAGCACCACGGCGGTGTCCTGCTCCTGGGCCGACGCGGACTCGTCCGCCGACCGGGCCTCGGACGCCGGACGCCCGGTGCCGGCGCAGACCGTGAGCCCGAACGGGTTCCACGGCGAGGCGCACAGCGCGTGCTCCGGAAGGACCTGCTCGTCCGCCAGCAGCGCGATGGACTGCGCGCAGTCCGGGCAGATCACCCGGAACATCGCGAAGGTGTCGTACGCGTCGAGCTCGTCGGCGTCGAACGGGTCGGGTTCGACGCCCTCCGGCTCGGGCTCGACCACGGACAGGCGCTTGGGCGCGGTGCGACCAGGGCGCTGAAGACTCTGCATGGGATTCTCCCCCTCGGGCTGGGCCGCAAGGCACTGAGGCCTCGACCACAGCAAGCACTTCCCAGACCGTCTCGGCGGTAATCACGAGCCCATCACGAAGCCTCTACGTGTGCTGTGGTCTTCGTCACATGCCATCCGCAGGTGCCAACGCACCGTGGCCGTCCGGCAGATCACGAACCGGGTATGACCTGGGCTGCACAGGTATCCGAGGAGATCACACGCACTGTAGGTTCTTGCGTCATGGAGGAGCTGGACCGCCACATCGTGCAGCTGCTCGTCAAGGACGGGCGGATGAGTTACACCGACCTGGGCAAGGCCACGGGCCTGTCCACGTCGGCCGTGCACCAGCGGGTGCGCCGGCTGGAGCAGCGCGGTGTCATCCGGGGCTACGCGGCCGTCGTCGACCCCGAGGCCGTCGGGCTGCCCCTGACCGCCTTCATCTCGGTGAAACCGTTCGACCCCAGTGCCCCCGACGACATCTCCGACCGGCTGGCCGGCGTGCCCGAGATCGAGGCCTGTCACAGCGTCGCGGGCGACGAGAACTACATCCTCAAGGTGCGGGTGGCCACCCCGCACGAGCTGGAGGAGCTGCTCGGCCGGATCCGCGCCCTCGCCGGGGTCTCGACCCGGACGACCGTCGTCCTGTCCACGCCGTACGAGGCTCGCCCGCCGCGGATCTAGGACGCGCCGGGCGGAGCGCGGAGAGCGGAGGCGGCCCCGGGTGGCCGGCTCCGGGAGGCCGAGGCGGAAGGCCGGGCGACCCCTTCGCGGCGCCCCAGGTGCCCGCGCGCTCCCGCGGCGCGAGAAACTGTCGGTCATGAGTGAGCGCACGCCCGAGCCGAAGACCGTCCTGCTCCGCCGCGGGGAGGTCCACAGCCCCGCCGACCCGTTCGCGACCGCGATGGTCGTCGAGCGCGGACAGGTCGCCTGGGTCGGTTCGGAGGGCGCGGCCGACGCCTTCGCGGACGGCGTCGACGAGGTGGTCGACCTGGACGGCGCTCTCGTCACCCCGGCGTTCACCGACGCGCACGTCCACACCACCTCCACGGGCCTCGCCCTGACCGGCCTGGACCTGTCGTCCGCCCCTTCCCTCGCGGCGGCCCTCGCCCTGGTACGGGACTTCGCCGCCGCCCGTCCGCGGGACAAGGTGCTGCTCGGACACGGCTGGGACGCCTCCCGCTGGCCCGAGGGGCGCGCTCCACGCCGCGACGAACTGGACGAGGCCACCGGCGGCCGGCCGCTCTACCTCAGCCGGATCGACGTCCACTCGGCCGTGGTCACCACCGCCCTGCTCGACCTGGCCCTCCGCACCCGCACCGAGCCCGGCTTCGCGGAGGGCGAGCCGCTCACCCGCGACGCCCATCACACCGCCCGCGCCGCCGCGTTCGCGGCCGTGACGCCCGCGCAGCGTGCCGAGGCCCAGCGGACCGCCCTCGCGCACGCCGCCTCGCTCGGCATCGGCTCCGTCCACGAGTGCGGTGGCCCCGAGATCTCCTCCGAGGACGACTTCACGGACCTGCTGCGGCTCGCCGCCGAGGAGAGCGGCCCGCGGGTCGTCGGGTACTGGGCCGAACGCGACGCCGACCGGGCCCGGCAGCTCGGCGCGCTCGGCGCCGCCGGGGACCTGTTCGTCGACGGCGCCCTCGGCTCCCACACCGCCTGCCTGCACACCCCGTACACCGACGCCGCCCACTCCGGCACCGCCTACCTGACCGCCGCCGATGTCGCCGCTCATGTGGTCGCCTGCACCGAGGCGGGCCTCCAGGCGGGCTTCCACGCCATCGGCGACGCCGCCGTGACCGCTGTGGTGGACGGGGTGCGGGCCGCCGCCGAGAAGACCGGCCTCGCCCGGATCCGCGCCGCCCGCCACCGGGTCGAGCACGCCGAGATGCTGACGCCCGAGACCGTGGCGGCCCTCGCCGAGCTGGGGCTGACCGCCTCCGTGCAGCCCGCCTTCGACGCCCTGTGGGGTGGCGACGACGGCATGTACGCCCAGCGGCTGGGCGTGGAGCGGGCCCGCACCCTCAACCCCTTCGCGGCCCTGCTGCGGGCCGGGGTCCCGCTCGCGTTCGGCTCCGACAGCCCGGTCACGCCGCTCGACCCGTGGGGAACGGTCCGTGCCGCCGCCTTCCACCGGACCCCCGGGCACCGCGTCTCGGTCCGCGCCGCCTTCACCGCCCACACCCGAGGCGGCTGGCGGGCGATCGGCCGCGACGACGCCGGGGTCCTCGTCCCCGGCGCCCCCGCGGACTACGCGGTCTGGCGCACCGACGCCCTGGTCGTCCAGGCGCCCGACGACCGGGTCGCCCGCTGGTCCACCGACCCGCGCTCCGGCACCCCCGGTCTGCCCGACCTCACCCCCGGCACCGACCTGCCCGTATGCCTGCGCACGGTGGTCGCCGGAAAGACGGTTTTCGTACGGCCGGGCGAGTGATCTCCGGGGCCGGTGCGGGGAAGATCACCCGTCCGCACGCCGAGGTGTGTCCGCCGCCACCTCCCCGCTGACCAGGGCATTGACCGCAAAGCCGCAGGTCGAACCGCTGTTGACAGCCGATGGCCGGAGGCGGGTAGGTTCGGCCGGGTCCACCACCGGACGCCCCGCCGCAGAACGTCCGCGCACTCGCGGCGGCGCCGCTGGGTCAGGGACGGTGTGCCGCACCGGGGCACCGCCACTGGCAGCCAGGCTCAGCGCCAGCGCCGCAGCGAGGGAACGTTCCGTCCGGCCGGGGAGGTGTGACCCGGATGGGGCCCGGGCGCTCAGTAGACAACGGCTTTCGGTCGACCCGCAGCCAGCGGGCCCCAGGTCGGCCCGAAGGGCGCCGGGCCCCATCCGCAGCACGCTTTCGACGCATCCGGTCGGGGTACGTTCGTACATACAAGGCCAAATGTTTCTTCTTACCCCGCTCTTGGGGAATCGACACCACCATTCGATCGTCCTGTCACGTCATCGCAGGCGGTGGCCACTATGGTGGTGGCCTGCGTACGGACACGAAGGGGCAGCAGTGAACGACGGCGACGGGACCCTCGCGGCACAGAGGCGGGGGAGGCAGTTCGGCCCGCTCGGCACCGCCTTGGTGATCATTCCGACCTACAACGAGGCGGAGAACATCAAGGGCATCGTCGGCCGGGTGCGCGAGGCCGTCCCCGAGGCCCATGTCCTCGTGGCCGACGACAACAGCCCCGACGGCACCGGCAAGCTCGCGGACGAGCTGGCCGCCGCGGACGAGCAGGTCCGGGTCCTGCACCGCAAGGGCAAGGAGGGCCTCGGCGCCGCCTACCTCGCCGGCTTCCGCTGGGGCCTGGAGAACGGCTACGGCGTCCTCGTCGAGATGGACGCCGACGGCTCCCACCAGCCCGAGGAACTGCCCCGCCTGCTCACCGCGCTCAAGGGCGCGGACCTGGTGCTGGGCTCCCGCTGGGTGCCGGGCGGCCGGGTCGTGAACTGGCCCAAGTCCCGCGAGTACATCTCCCGCGGCGGCAGCCTCTACTCCCGCCTCGCCCTGGACCTGCCGCTGCGCGACATCACCGGCGGCTACCGGGCCTTCCGGCGCGAGACCCTGGAGGGCCTCGGCCTGGAGGAGGTGGCCTCCCAGGGCTACTGCTTCCAGGTCGACCTCGCCCGCCGCGCCATCAAGGCGGGTTTCCACGTCGTCGAGGTCCCGATCACCTTCGTCGAGCGTGAACTCGGCGACTCCAAGATGAGCCGGGACATCCTCGTCGAGGCGCTGTGGCGGGTCACGGCGTGGGGCGTGGGCGAGCGCGTGGGCAAGATCACGGGCCGTGGCGCCGACCCGTCCGAGCCGGCGCGGACGCGGGCCGAGGCCTCCGCCCCGGCCGCCCAGGCTTCGGTCCCGGCGGCCAAGGCCGCAGCCCCGGCAGCCCCGGCCGCTCCGGCCACCCCGTCCGCTCCGGAGTCCGGCGAGGCGGCCACGGAGCCTCCCCACGAGGGCTGATCGCCCTTTTATGCCGCTCTGAGCCGGGTCCGGGCACACTGGGAGCATGACGACTGGCGCTCCGATCCCGACCTACCCCGTTTCCGGCTCCGGCTCCGACTCCGCTCCCACCCGCCCCCGGCGCTCGCGCCTGCGGACGTCCCTGCCGCTCGGGCTCGCCGCCTGGCTGGTTCTGGAGATCTGGCTGCTGTCCACGGTCGCGGCCGCGACGAGCGGGTTCGTGGTCTTCCTGCTGCTCGTCGCCGGTTTCGTCCTCGGTTCCGTGGTCATCAAGCGGGCGGGCCGCCGCGCCTTCCGCAACCTCAACGAGGCTCTTCAGCGAGGCGGATCCCCCTCGAAGGGCTCGGGCAACGGGCTGATGATGCTCGGCGGCCTGCTGCTGATGATCCCGGGCCTGATCTCCGACGCCGTCGGCCTGCTCCTGCTGCTCCCGCCGGTCCAGAAGGCGATCGGCGCCTACGCCGAGCGCAAGTTCCTCGCCGCCGCGCCCCCCGGCTCCCTGGGCGACGCCTTCCAGCAGGCCCGCATCCACCGCCCGGACGGCAAGGTCGTCCAGGGCGAGGTGATCAGGGACGAGCAGAAGTAGGTAGGGGAGCCGAGGGGACGGGCAGAACTGAGCAGCACAACGACCGCGGGCGCCGTACGTATCTCACGTACGGCGCCCGCGGTCATGTGCGTGCGCGGAAAAACCGGCTTCTCCGCTAGGCCGACTTGCGGCTGTCCCGGGGATGCACCGCAAGGTTCATCGCCCCGGACCGCAGAACGGCCAGGCGCTCCTCGAGGACCTCTTCGAGTTCCTCGCGGGTCCGCCGCTCCATCAGCATGTCCCAATGCGTACGCGCGGGCTTGGCCTTCTTCTCCTCAGGGCCGTCGCCGTCCACGAGGAGTGCGGTGGCACCACAGACCTTGCACTCCCACTCCGGCGGGATCTCCGCCTCGACCGAGAAGGGCATCTCGAACCGGTGCCCCTTCTCGCATGCGTACTCCACGGCCTGGCGCGGGGCCAGGTCGATACCGCGGTCCGTCTCGTAGCTGGTCACCACGAGGCGCGTGCCGCGAAGAGCTCGCTCACTCATGAATCGTGCCTCCCGGGCTTGTCGCCCACAGGACAGGTGTCGCTGTCGTCGTCGTCCGGTCAACGTCCGGTCGGCGGTAAAGATTCCCGTTCCGAGTCCCGTTCCGGGTCCTGCGTCGCCGTCGTAGCCGCAGCCTTGTCAACCAGTGCAGTACCCACCGGCGCCCGGTTTGTCACATCTGCAAGGAGATGTCACCCAGCGTTTCGGCATCTTTGACGCGCAGTAACGGTACGCCTGGCAGGCCAAACGCGTACACTACAGCCCTTTCGCGTTGAGCGCTAAATCTTCTCGGGCACCGGATTTCCGGCGGCCCCGATCGCCCGTCGCACCGGAACCCGCGCGAGCAGCACGAACCCTATGACGAAGAAGGCCACCAGGGAGATGATCGCGTCCCGGTAACTTCCGGTGAACTGGTAGGTGATCCCGAACAGCAGCGGCCCGAGCCAGCTCATCCCGCGGTCGCTCATCTCGTACGCGGAGAAGTACTCGGCCTCCTTGCCCGGCGGCACGAGGTGGGAGAACAGGGACCGGGACAGCGCCTGGCTGCCGCCGAGGACCAGCCCGATCGCGGAGGCGAGCAGGAAGAAGCCCACCGGGGCCCCGGCCGGCAGAAAGTACCCCGCCCCGAGGGTGAGCGTCCAGGCCACCAGCGAGCCGAGGATCGTCCGCTTCGCGCCGTACGTCCGGGCCAGCCGCCCCATACCGAGGGCGCCCGCGACGGCCAGCACCTGGACCAGCAGGACGGCGCCGATCAGGGTGGACTGGTCGAGGCCGAGCTCCTCGGAGCCGTAGACCGACGCCTGGGAGATCACCGTCTGGATGCCGTCGTTGTAGATGAGGTAGGCGAGGAGGAAGGAGAGGGTGAGGGGGTGGCGGCGCATGTCGCGGATCGTCGCCACGAGCTGGCGCAGCCCCGGAGCCGTCGCCTCCCGCGGGACGGCCGGTCCGGTCCGGCTCCGGTCGCGCAGCCGCCGCAGCGGGATGATCGCGAACCCGCCCCACCACACACCCGCCGAGGCCAGACAGATGCGCACGGCCGTCGACTCCGAGACGCCGAAGGAGTCATGGGCGAGATAGAGGACCAGGTTCACGATCAGCATCAGGGAACCGGCCGCGTAGCCGAAGGCCCAGCCCCGCGAGGAGACCGCGTCGCGCTCCTCGGGCGGGGCGATCTGGGGGAGGTAGGAGTTGTAGAGCATGGTGCCGACCGACATGGACGCGTTCGCCACGACCAGCAGCGCCCCGCCGAGCAGATAGCGGTCGCCGCCGAGGAAGAACATGCCGGTGGTCGCCGTGGCACCCACGTAGGCGGTGACCCCGAGCAGCCGCTTCTTGCGGCCGGTGCGGTCGGCGGCGGCGCCCACCAGGGGCATCACGACCACCGCGAGGATCACCGACAGGGAGACGGAGTACGCGAAGAACGACCCGGCCCGCACCGGTATGCCGAGCGGGTGCACGTACCCGTCGGCGTCCGCCGCCTCCTTGGCGACGGACGTCAGATACGGCCCCAGGAACACGGTGAGCACACTCGCCGAGTAGACGGAGCACGCCCAGTCGTAGAAGTACCAGCCGCGCTGTTCGCGCCGCCGCTCGGCGGCCTCGTCGGACGCCGCCGTCCGCACGGTGTCGGTGCCCACCCGCGCCCTCGCTTCCCGCTGGTGCGAAGGCGTGCGATGACGGTGTGCGGCGGGTCAGACCCAGACGCCCCGGTCCTCCATGACCTTGCGCAACGTGTCGATGTGATCGGTCATGATGCCATCGACTCCTAGGTCCAGGAGCCGGTGCATGGCATCGGGATCGTTGATGGTCCACACGTGCACCTGCAAGCCCCGCGCATGCGCGACCCGGACGAAACGCCGGTCCACCACCTGGATGCCCGACTGGGTCTCGGGGACCTGCGCGGCCACCGCCGAGGGCCGCAGCGCCGCGGGCACCCCCCAGGACCGCAGCCGCAGATTGAGCACACCCCAGGTGCCGTACGACGTCGCCAGGCGCGGCCCGGCCAGCCGCTGGGCGCGCACGACCCGGGCCTCGGAGAACGAGCCCACGCAGATCCGGTCCCAGGCGCCGGTGCGCGCGATCAGGTTGAGCAGGGGGTGCAGCGCCGGTTCCGCCTTGATGTCCACGTTCCAGCGCACCTCGGGAAAGGTCTCCAGCAGCTCCTCGAAGAGCGGCACCGGCTCCCTGCCCGCCACGCGCGCGTGCCGTACGTCCGCCCACGGGAGGTCGGCGATCCGGCCGGCGCCGTCGGTGACCCGGTCCAGCGTCCCGTCGTGGAAGGCGACGAGCTTGCCGTCCCGGGTGGCGTGCACATCGGTCTCGATGTAGCGGTACCCCGTCTCCACCGCGCGCCGGAACTGCGCCACGGTGTTCTCCAGACCGTCCGCGGCCCCGCCGCGGTGCGCGAACGGGATGGGCCCCGGATGGTCGAGGTAGGGGTGGCGTATGAGGGTGGTCACCTGCGCAGTATCACCCCATGGGGTGTCCCCGTGGCAACGACCGCGCTGCCGTCGGATGCCTTCGGAACGGCGAACGCCCGCAGGAAGAACTGGGCGAGGGGACCGATGGACAGCGCGTAGAGCAGGGTGCCGACGCCGATGGTGCCGCCGAGCGTGAATCCGGTCACGACGACGGCCACCTCGATCGCCGTCCGCATCAGCCGGATCGAGCGGCCGGTGCGCCGGTGCAGGCCGGTCATCAGGCCGTCGCGCGGACCCGGCCCGAAGGCGGCGGTGATGTACAGGCCGGTGGCCACGCCGTTGAGCAGCACCCCGGCCAGCAGGAGAGGAACGCGCACGGCCAGGGCGTGCACCTCCGGCACCAGGGCCAGGGTGCCGTCCATCGCGAGACCGACCACGAAGACATTGGAGACGGTGCCGAGGCCGGGGCGCTGGCGCAGCGGGATCCACAGCAGCAGCACCACCGCGCCCACGGCGATCGACACGACTCCGATCGTCAGACCGGTGAGCTCGGCCAGGCCCTGGTGCAGGACGCCCCACGGCTCCAGGCCCAGGCCCGCCTCGACGAGCAGTGCGGCGCTCGCGCCGTACAGGGCGAGCCCGGCGTACAGCTGGAGCAGTCGGCGGACGAGAGGTCCCCTCGCGGACCGGGGCGGCGTGGACAAGGGAGGCTCCCTGGTGGTGGTAGTGGCCTGACGCATGACACTCTGTGGCTTGGAAGGAATCGGCATCCATGGCCAATTCGAGGAAGGTGGACTGGTAACCATGGCGCAGTGGACCTCCGCGGTGGGGGCCGCCCAGCTCGCACGACTGCTCAAGTCCCAGCAGGACCGCCCGGCCGGCCCCGGCACCCGGCGTCCGCCCGCCTACCGGGCGCTCGCCGACGGGATCCGGCTGCTCGTCCTGGAGGGCAGGGTGCCGGTGGCCGCGCGTCTGCCCGCCGAACGCGAACTGGCCCTCTCCTTCGCCGTGAGCCGGACGACCGTCGCCGCCGCCTACGAGGCGTTGCGCGCGGAGGGCTTCCTGGAGTCCCGCCGCGGGGCGGGCAGCTGGACCGCGGTCCCGGCCGGCAATCCGCTGCCCGCGCGCGGGCTGGAGCCCCTGCCGCCGGAGGCGCTCGGCTCGATGATCGACCTGGGCTGCGCGGCCCTCCCGGCACCCGAGCCGTGGCTCACCCGCGCCGTCCAGGGCGCGCTCGAGGAACTGCCTCCGTACGCCCACACCCACGGCGACTATCCGGCGGGCCTGCCCGCGCTGCGGGCGATGATCGCGGACCGCTACACCGCGCGCGGGATCCCGACGATGCCCGAACAGATCATGGTGACGACCGGTGCCATGGGCGCGATCGACGCGATCTGTCATCTCTTCGGCGGGCGCGGCGAACGCATCGCCGTCGAGTCGCCCTCCTACGCCAACATCCTCCAGCTCATGCGCGAGGCGGGGGCCCGGCTGGTGCCCGTCGCCATGGCCGAGGGGCTCAGCGGCTGGGACCTGGACCGGTGGCGCCAGGTGCTGCGCGAGGCCGCGCCGCGGATCGCGTACGTCGTCGCCGACTTCCACAACCCGACCGGTGCCCTGGCCGACGAGGACCAGCGGCGGCGGCTGGTGGAGGCCGCCCGGTCGGCCGGGACCGTGCTGGTCGCCGACGAGACGATGACCGAGCTGTGGCTCGACGACGACGTGGAGATGCCGCGGCCCGTGTGCGGCTTCGATCCCGCCGGGTCGACGGTGATCACGGTCGGTTCGGCGAGCAAGGCGTTCTGGGCGGGGATGCGCATCGGCTGGGTCCGGGCGGCACCGGACGTCATCCGCAGCCTGGTCGCGGCCCGCGCCTACGCCGACCTGGGCACCCCTGTCCTGGAACAGCTCGCGGTGAACTGGCTGTTCAGCACCGGTGGCTGGGAGCAGGCTGTCGATCTGCGGCGGGCCCAGGCCCGGGAGAACCGGGAGGCGCTGGTCGGGGCGCTCCGGCGGGAGCTGCCCGACTGGGAGTTCGCCGTCCCGAAGGGCGGGCTGACGCTCTGGGTGCGGGCCGGGGGCCTGTCCGGCTCGCGCATCGCCGAGGCGGGCGAGCGGGTCGGGGTCCGCGTCCCGTCCGGCCCGCGCTTCGGGGTCGACGGCGCCTTCGAGGGCTTCGTCCGCCTCCCCTTCACGGTGGGCGGCGCGGTGGCCGACGAGGCGGCGACCCGCCTGGCGGCGGCGGCGAAGATCGTACGGAGCGGGGGGACGGCGGGAACCGAGCCACCCCGCACGTTCGTGGCCTAGGCGGCCGGCCGGGCCTACGTCCACTGGCCGCCGGCTGCGGCGACTTGCGCCGCTGCTGGGTCGGCGTCCGCCTCCGGTAGCTGCGGGCCCTCGTGGCGCTGGGGCGGGGCCCACCTTCGGTGGCTGCGGGTCATGGTGTGGCTGGGGCGAGGGCCATCTGGCCTCTCGCCGGCTGTGGCCATCTGTGCCGTCGGGTCGGCGTGCGCCTCTGGTGGCTGCGGGTGATGGTGTGGGCTGGGGCCGGGGTCCGGCCGGCTGCGGCCATCTGTGCCGCTGGGGCGGCGTGCCCTCACGTGGCTGCGGGTGATGGTGTCGCCGGGGCCGGGGCCCCCTCCGGCTGGCTGCGGCCATCTGGGCTGCCGGGTCGGCGTTCACCCCGGGTAGCTGCGGGTCATGGTGTGGCTGGGGCGATGGCCGCCTCCCCCTTGCTGCGGCCACCCCTGCCGCTGGGCCGGCGTTCACCTCCGGTAGCCGCGGGCACCCCTGCCGCTGGGGCGAGGCCCACCGGACCTCGTGCCGCTGGGGCGGTGCGGGTGGGTGGGTGGGTGGGTGGGGCGGTGCCTTGCCGGCGGGCGAGTGGAAACCAGGCCCTCCGCCGACGGGGGTGCGGGTGAGTGAAACCGGCCCCGCCCCCCTCTACGCCTCGGCCACGGCAGCCGCCTCCACGGGTACCGCCACCGGCTCCGCGTCCGCGGGAGTGCTCCGTGGCGGCAACAGCGCCAGAACCGCCTGCCGCTGCGCCTCACTCGTCGCGTCGTCGTACGGATCCGGAGTGGCCGGTACCTGAAGCCGGTGCACCGGCCCCGCCCCCAGCCGCGCGTACCCCCGCCCCGGTGGGACCTGCTCCACGGGCGTGGTGTGGGGGGGAGCCCCGAGGACCGCGGCAAGCCGCCCCGCCGACGCGGGCCCGAGCACGACCCGCGCGCGCGTGTGCTGCCGTACGGCGTCGCTCAACAGGTCGAGGCTGTCGAACTGTTCGGCCACGACCACGGTGACCGAGGCCGCGCGGCCGTGCCGCAGCGGAACCTGGAGCAGGGACTGCGGGTCCTCGCGGCCGTCCGCCTGTGCGAGCGGGGTGAAGGCCGTGGGCCGGTCGAGGAGGATCCACAGCGGACGGCGGGTGTCCTCCGGCGGGGTCTGCCCCGCCTGGCGGGCCTGGTTGGCCGCGATCAGACGGCGCTCGGTCTCCTGGGCCGCCCACTCCAGTCCGGTCAGCGCCCCCGCGAGCGCGACCTCGACGCCCAGGACGCCGTCCCGGCCGGTGAGGCAGGCGTACTCGCCGGTGCCGCCGCCCTCGACGATCAGGACGTCGCCGTACTGGAGGGCCTGGAGTGCCAGGGAGCGCAGCAGGGTGGAGGTGCCGCTGCCGGGCTGGCCGACCACCAGCAGATGCGGCTCGGTCGAGCGGGCGCCGGTGCGCCAGACGACCGGGGGGACGTCGCGCTGTTCCGCGCCGTGGGTGAGCGGGAGCGTGCGCTGGACGCGGGTGGGATCGGTGAAGCCGAGGACGGCCTCGCCGGGCGCGGTCACGAACCGCTGGGCGGCGATGTCGGTGGGGAGCGGGGCGAGGACCCCGACCGTGAGTTCGTTGCCCTCCTCGTCCCAGGTGAAGAGGTACTCGCGGCCGCGGCCCGACTTCGCGGTGAGCAGCAGCTCGACCCGCGCGCGGTGCTCGGCCTCGCCGTCCGGGAAGTAGGCCGGGTAGCGGATCACGAGGTGGGTGACGCGGCCGGCACCGTCGAACTCGTACGCCGGGAAGGCCTTCTCCCACTCGCCGCCGTGGGCGTAGAGGGGAGAAGGGTCCTCGGCCGTCGAGAAGTACGGGACCAGGGCCTCGTACAACGACTGGAGCCGCTGGGTCTGCGACTCGTCGGGGCCTTCGGGATCCGGTGGGGTACGGTCCCGGCCCTGCCAGGCCGCCGCCGCCATCAGGGTGATGACGGCGAGCAGCGGGCCGTACGGCACGAGTACCACGACGAGGATCACCGAGGCCGCCAGGAACAGCAGCGGGCCGCGCCTGTCCTTGGGCGTCTCGGCCCATCTGCGCAGGCCGGCCGAGGCCAGCCGGCGCAGACCGCGCGTGATCGTGATCAGTGGTTGGAGGACGTCGGTGGCGCTGTCGGCCGCCGTCCGGGCCAGATCCCGGCTCCGGGCGAGCTGCGCGGTGCCTGTGCTCGGGATGCGGGGGAGGGGGCGCCGGGCCACTGCTGTCTCCTGATCGTGCGTACGGAAGGAACGGTCGGCGGGAGGGGCGGCGTCAGAACTTGATGCCGCCGAGCAGGCCGGCCAGGCTCTCGCCGCCCGCCTTGATGCTCGGGGCGATGGCCGTGCTCGCCAGGTAGAAGCCGAACAGCGCCGAGACGCAGGCGTGCGACGCCTTCAGTCCGTCCTTGCGGAAGAAGAGGAAGACGATGATGCCGAGCAGGACGACGCCTGACATGGACAGGATCATTGGGGATCTCCTGGTTCGCGTGGGGACAGTCACCATGAGTACTTCCAGGATCACAGGATGTATCCATACGATAAAAGGTGCAACTGGATGATTTACGGTGCATTCCACCCCCATGGCGGAGCAATTGCTGGGCCGCCTGAGCAGGAGAACTGCGGCGAACGGGTCGCTCCGTGATCTTTGCCTCGGACGGGACCGCCCATGTGCGGCACGAGCCAGTACCCTGGCGATTCACCTGAACGGTTGAGTCGAGCTGTGAGTGAGAGGCGGTCCAGGCCGATGACTGAAGCCCCCGACCCCGGGGTCGTGGAGCTGGCCACCAAGATCTTCGATCTGGCCCGGCAAGGGCGGACCGAGGAACTCGTGGCATATGTGGACGCGGGCGTTCCGGCGAACCTCACCAACGACCGCGGCGACTGTCTGGTGATGCTCGCCGCCTACCACGGCCACGCCGACGCGGTACGGGCCCTGCTGGCCCGTGGCGCCGAGGCCGACCGGATCAACGACCGGGGGCAGACCCCGCTCGCCGGGGCCGCGTTCAAGGGCGAGACGGGCGTGATCAAGGTCCTGCTGGAGGCGGGCGCCGACCCGTCCGCGGGCACCCCCTCGGCCGTCGACACGGCCCGGATGTTCGCCAGGGCCGAGTTGCTGGAGCTGTTCGCGGCCCGGCCGGCCGGCGGCTCCTAGCCGTCCACCGACGGCTTGCGATCAGGTCATATGAAGTTTTTGAGCAGGTAAACGGACGACCACGGGGGAGGCGGTACAAGGCCGCCGGAAATATCGGTCGCGGCAGGCAGAAGCGCCGGGTCATCATGACGACGTGATTCACGGACGTGAGGGCTGGGCAGGTGTTGCCGCACCGCGCGGGCCGTGATGCGGTCCGCATGGGCCACCGACGAGAGGCAGAGGAAGATGGTCTACAGCAAGCAGGAAACGGCGGGCGCCCCGACGTGTTGTCACGCGGCCAGGTAGTGCACGTCCCCGGTTGCGTCGACGCTTGATGTGAGGCTGTTTCCCATGTTCGATCCGGTCATAGCGCCCAGCGGTACCCTGCTCGGCCTCCTCCAGAGGGGCCGAGGCGACGGTACGCTGCACGCGCTCACCGCCCCGCGCGCCGAAGCGCTCGCGGCACTGAACCACTGTGTGCTGCGCGATCCCCGCCACGACTGGCAGGTGGAGAACCGCTCCCTCTACTACGCCCGGCTCTACCTCGACCTCAGCGGCGAGCTGGACGAGATCGAGGCGCACCTCTTCGACGTCGAGGACGCCTTCGACACCGAGGAGTCACGCACGGGCCTGGCCCTGGCCGTCCTCGGCCACCTGGCCTCCTACGGCCGGCGGGACGCCCTGGAGCTGCTCCGCCGGTACGCCACCACCGGCACCAACTGGGCCTGGGCCCTGGACGAGCTGGCCCTGCGCGACGACGACGCCGGACTGCGCGCCCTGGCCGCACCGGTGCTCGCGCGGTTCGCCACCGACGCCGAGGGCGAGGCCGAACTGGCCGCCGCCGTCCGGGACGCCTTCGAGCCACGGCCCTGGCGCCTGTGGGCCGAGGACCCCCGCGAATACGTCTCCACGCGTGTGCGTACCGCCCAGGAGGCCGGCTGTTTCGACCGCTGGCAACGCCAGATGAGTCCCAGCGGACCGCGCCCCGGCTGGAGCGTCCGCGCCGTCTTCGAATGGGCGCAACAGGGCCTGGAGCGCGGTGCCGCCCTGCACGTCCCCGCCGCCCGCTGCCTCACCGCCGTGGCCGGCCCCGAGGACCGCCCGGAGATCGTGCAGGCCGCCAAGGACGGCACCGACGGGGCACGCTGTACCGCACTGCGCTACCTCGCCGACTGCAACGACCCCGACGCCCTGACCCTCGTCGAGCAGGCCGTGACCACCGGCTCCACCGCCGTCGTGGACGCCGCCGTCGACGCCTTCGAACGCATGCGCAGCATCGCCGCCGTCGAACGGGCCCGCGGCTGGGCCCACCGGCCCGACGCCCTGGGCGCCGCCGCCGGACGCATGCTCGCCTGTCACGGCGGCACCATGGACAGCGACCTCGTCCTGGGCGCCCTGCGCGAGGCCGTACGCGGCGAAGGCTGCGACGCCGCCACCCTGTGGACCCTCGTCGACGGCGCGGGTCGCCTCGGCATCGTCTGCGCGGCCCCCGTGCTGCGCCACATCTACCGCGAGACGGCCTCCTCACATCTGCGCGGGCGCTGCGCCCGCGCCCTCGCCGCCACCGACCCCTCGTTCGCCACCGGCTTCGCCGTCGAATGCCTGTGGGACTGCGAGGAGGCCACCCGGGAGATCGCAGCCCGGCACGCCGAGACCGGCGACGCCCGCGTCGTCGAACGCCTCCGGCGGCTCGCCGCCGACCCCGCCGAGGAGGCCGAGGTCCAGACGGCCGTACGCAGCCGCATCGGACCGGACCCGGCGTCCGCGATGTAGCCCCTGGACCGGCCCGGCGCCGCCGGAGCGGCCGACGTGCGCCCGCCCGGTGAACACCGGATGGCCCAGGGGTCAGGCGGGCGTGGACACCGTCCGACCTGCTGGGGAACCGGCGGCGTGGGCCGTTCGGCGTGCGCCGGCGCACGCAGCGCAACGCTCATGGGACGTTTGTCGGCAGGAAAGATCCACGTTGACGCGGCCACGTCCAAGGCGGCGACAACACCGGTATGCGTGTCGTCATCGTGACCGAATCCTTTCCCCCCGACGTGAACGGCGTGGCCCACTGCGCGCTCCAGACCGCCCGGCACCTCGTAGATCGCGGTCACTCCCCGCTCGTCGTCGCACCGGCCACCGCCGCCGGTACCGGGCCCGACGCCTCGGCGCCGTGCCCCGTCGTCCGTGTCCCCTCCCTCCCGCTCCCCGGCTACCCCCAGGTCCGCGTCGCCCTCCCCAGCCGGCGTGTCGCCGCGGCCATCGCCGAGCACCGCGCCGACGTGGTCCACCTGGCCAGCCCCTTCGTCCTTGGTGTGCGCGGCATGACCGCCGCCGCGCGGCTCGGCATCCCCGCCGTCGCCGTGTACCAGACCGACCTGGCCGGATACGCGCGCACGTACATGGGCGTCGGCGAGGCCACCGCCTGGCGGCGCATCCGCTCCGTCCACGCCGCCGCCGACCTCACCCTCGCGCCCTCCAGCGCCGCCCGGCACGACCTGGAGACGCACGGTGTCCCCCGGGTCAAGCTGTGGCAGCGGGGCGTGGACACCGTCCGCTTCCGCCCCGAGCACCGTGACGAGACCCTGCGCCGCGAACTCGCCCCCGACGGCGAACTGATCGTCGGCTACGTCGGCCGCCTCGCCCCCGAGAAGCAGGTCGAACTGCTGGCCGGAGTGTGCGGTCTGGAGGGCGTACGGGTCGTGGTGGTGGGCGACGGGCCGAGCCGCGCCCACCTCGACGAGGCCCTGCCCCGCGCGGTCTTCCTCGGCCGCCGCACCGGCGACGATCTGGCCCGGATCTTCGCCTCGCTGGACGTCTTCGCGCACACGGGCCCCTTCGAGACGTTCTGCCAGACCGTGCAGGAGGCCATGGCCAGCGGTGTGCCGGTCGTCGCCCCCGCCGCCGGCGGCCCGCTGGACCTCGTCGCCCACGGCCGCACCGGTCTGCTCTTCCCGCCGCGCGACACGGCCGCCGTACGGGACGCGGTGGCTGCCCTCGCCGCCGACCCGGCGCTGCGCAGGGCGTACGGCGCCGCGGGGCGCGCCACGGTCGAGGGGCGTACGTGGGCCGCCGTCGGCGACCAGCTCATCGGCCACTACGGGGACGTGCTGGCGGCGCGCCGCCTGGTGGTGGCGGCATGACCGGCGGACCGGCCGACGGCGGCCTCACCAACGGCGTGAGCGGAGTTCCCGCCCGCGGACCGAACGGCGGACCGAACGGCGGGCTGGGCTGCGGGCCGACGGGCGGCGGGGGCGGGGGCGCGGTCGGCGGCATGGGTGGTGGCGTGGGCGGTGGAGTGCTCGGTGGGCCGCTGCGGATCGTCCGCCTGGCCAACTTCGTGGCCCCCGCCTCGGGCGGGCTGCGCACCGCGCTGCGCGAACTCGGCAAGGGCTACCGCGCGGCGGGCCACGAACCCGTCCTGATCGTGCCGGGCGAGCGGGCGAGCGACCGCGACACCGAGCAGGGGCGGGTGATCACCCTGCCCGGACCGCTGCTGCCCGGCACCGGCGGCTATCGCGTCCTCACCGACAAGCGCCGCCTCGCCCGTCTCCTGGAGGACCTCGCGCCGGACCGCCTGGAGGTCTCCGACCGTACGACGCTGCGCTGGACCGGCAAGTGGGCGCGGCGCGCCCGGGTCCCGGCCGTGATGGTCTCCCACGAGACCGCCGACGGGGTGCTGCGCACCTGGGGCCTGTCCGAGGCCACCGCCCGGCGCGCCGCCGACGCGCTCAACATCCGTACGGCGCACACCTACGCGCGCGTGGTGTGCACCACCGAGTTCGCCGAGCGGGAGTTCGTCCGGATCGGGGCGCGGAACGTGGTGCGTGCCCCGCTCGGCGTCGACCTCGTCGCCCGCCGTCCCTCGCTGTACGACGCGGGTGTCCGGGCCCGTCACGCGCGCGAGGACGAGATCCTGCTGGTCACCTGCACCCGGCTGTCCGTGGAGAAGAAGCCCGGTACCGCGCTGGACGCCCTGGAGGCGCTGGTGGCACGTGGTGCACGGGCGGTGCTGGTGATCGCCGGGGACGGGCCGCTGCGGCCGCGCCTGGAGCAGCGCGCACGCGAACGCGGCCTGCCGGTGACCTTCCTGGGGCATGTCGCCGACCGGGACGCCCTGGGCGCGCTCCAGGCCAGTGCAGACGTGTGCCTGGCGCCGGGGCCTGCGGAGACCTTCGGGCTGGCCGCCCTGGAGGCGATGGCCTGCGGGACGCCGGTCGTCGTGAGCGCGTCGTCGGCGCTGCCCGAGGTGATCGGCGAGGCGGGCGCGGTCGCCGCCGACCGGGGTGGTGCCTTCGCGGACGCCGTGGAGAGTCTCCTGGAGCGCTCCGTGCCGGACCGCCGGGAGGAGGCACGCGCGCGGGCGGAGTGCTTCGGATGGGGGACGGCCGTGGAGGCGTTCCTCGCGGCGCACGACGCGACGGTACGGGTGCGTTCCGTCGTGACCGGAGGGGTCGGATGAGACGCCTCCGCTTCGTCGCCCTCGGTGACTCCCTCACCGAGGGGGTGGGGGGCCCGGCCGGCGACGGCTGGCGCGGCTGGGCCGCGCTCCTCGCGGGCGGGCTCGCCGAGGACGCCGCGGGGTCCTCGCGGGCGGGCGCTGCGGGCCCTGCGGCGTCCGGCGGGGCCGTGGAGTTCACGAACCTCGCGGTCAGCGGCGCCCAGACGCGGGACGTGCTGGAGCGTCAGCTCCCGGCCGGGCTCGGGCTGCGGCCCGACGTGGTGTCGGTCGTCGTCGGCGTCAACGACACGCTCCGCTGCACCTTCGACATCCACGCCGTCGCCGCCCGCCTCGACACGGTCTACGCCGCCTTCGCCGAGCAGGGCGCGGTGCTGCTCACCGCGTGCCTGCCCGACCCGGGGGCCATGCTCGGCCTGCCCGGCGCCCTCGCCCGTCCGCTGGCCCGGCGCCAGCGCGCGGTCAACACCGTCGTCCACGCGCTGTCCGAACGGTACGGGGCCGTCCATCTGCACGCGGCGGAGGGCGCCTGGCTGACGGACCGCGCGATGTGGAGCGCGGACCGGCTGCACCCGGGCGAACGGGGACACCGGCAGCTGGCCGTGCGCTTCCACGCGCTGCTGGCCGAGGCGGGCCTCGCCACCGGACCCGCGCCCTCGCCCGAGCCGGAGCGCCCGGCGCCGACGACCTCCGCGAGCCTGTGGTGGCTGGCGACGGCGGGCACCGGCTGGGTGGCCCGGCGCTGCACCGACCTCCTGCCCCAGTTGCTTCGGCTGGCCGCCGACGAGATGCGCCACCGCGCGCGGGGGACGAGCGCCCGGCTCGACCTGCGGACGTCGGCGGCGGTCTCCGCGGCACTGACGGCGCTGTCCGTGACGGAACCGCACCCGGACGCTGCCTAGGGAGCCGCCTAGGGAGCCGCCTGAGGCGACGGCGCCGGTGCCGCGCTCCGGGCACCGGCGCCGTCACCGCCGTCGTACCGCCACGAAGCGGACCGGAGTGCCCGGTACCGCCTGGGCGGCGGCCGGGAGGTCGGCCGCGCGGACGACCCCGATCACCGGGTAGCCCCCGGTGGTCGGGTGGTCGGCGAGGAAGACCACCGGCTGGCCGTCGGGGGGCACCTGGACGGCGCCCAGCACCATGCCCTCGCTGGCCAGCTCGCCGGGCAGGGCCCGCTCCAGGACGGGGCCCTCGGTGCGCAGGCCGATGCGGTTGCTCGCCGGGGACACGCGGTACGCGCGCGTGGTGAAGACACCGACCGCCTCCGGCGTGAACCAGTCCTCGCGCGGGCCGAGCGTGACGCGCAGGACGAGTTCGGCCGGGGGAGCGGCCTGCGGGGCGACGTCCACGCGTGCGTGCGCCGAGGCTTCCGGGCCCAGAGGCAGGACCGTACCGTCCGTGAGGGGCGCGGGACCGAGCCCCGAGAGCAGGTCGGTGGACCGGCTGCCTAGGACCGGCTCGACGGTGAGGCCGCCGGACACGCCCACATAGCTGCGCAGCCCGGACACGGCCGGCCCGACGTCGAGGACCGCGCCGGCGGGTACCCGGACCGGCGCGCCCCAGGCGACCGGGCGCCCGTTCACCGTGACCGGGCAGGGCGCGCCCCCGACCGCGACGGTGACGGCGCAGCGGGGCCGCAGGGCGCAGCCGTTGACGGTGGTCTCCAGGACCGCCGCCCCGGGAGGGTTGCCGACGAGCCGGTTGACCAGCGCCGCGGCGGGCGCGTCGAGCGCACCGGAGCGCGGCACGCCGAGATGGGCGTGGCCGGGACGCCCCTGGTCCTGCACGGTGGTGAGGGCCCCCGCGCGGACCACCGAGAGAGCGCGGTCCGTCACCCGGCACCCACCGCATCCACCGCGTCCACCGCGTCCACCGCGACGAAACGCACGCGCGTGCCCGGCGAGAGCAGCGCGGCCGGCACGCGCGCGTGGTCCCACAGCACCATGTCCGTGCTGCCGATCAGCTGCCAGCCGCCCGGCGACGCACGGGGGTACACGCCCGTGTACGGCCCGGCCAGCGCCACGGAGCCGGCCGGCACCGCCGTACGCGGCGTGGCCCGGCGCGGGACGTCGTGGCTCGCGGGCAGCCCCGTCAGATAGCCGAAGCCGGGCGCGAAACCGCAGAACGCGACCCGGAACTCGGTCCCCGCGTGGATACGGGCCACCTCTTGGGCGGAGACACCCCAGTGGGCGGCGACGTCCGCGAGGTCGGGGCCGTCGTAGCGCACAGGGAGCTCGACCACCTCGGCGGCCCGCGGGGGAGCGGGCGGGATCTCGGCGGCCGTCAGCTCCGACGTCAGACGGACCGGGTCGGGCACGCCGTCCAGGAGTACCGTCCGGGCCGCCGGGACGATCTCCCGGACCGTCAGCAGCCCGGCCGCGCGACGCCGTACCAGCTCGGCGTGCAGGGACTCCGCCGCTGCGCCCGAGTCCACCTCGACCAGCAGGGCGTCGTCGCCGACGGGAAGGACACGCAGGCTCATGCGAAGGCCTCCACGCGCACCCCGGACTCCTCCAGCCGCCGCCGGACCCGGCGCGCCAGCTCCACCGCGCCCGGCGTGTCGCCGTGCAGGCACAGGGAACGCGCGCGTACCTCGATGACCGACCCCGCGGCGGAGGCGACCGTACCGGCACGGGCCAGGCTCACCGACCGCTCCACGACGGTCGCCGGATCGGTGACCACGGCCCCGTCCAGACCACGCGGCACGAGCGTGCCCTGCTCGGTGTACGCCCGGTCCGCGAACGCCTCGGTGACCGCCGGCAGACCCGCCTTCCGGGCCGCGTCCAGCAGCCGCGAGCCGGGCAGCCCCAGCACGGGCAGCGCGGCGTCGGCGAGGAGCACCCCCTCGACCACCGAGGCGGCCTGCTCCTCGTCGTGCACCACCCGGTTGTAGAGCGCGCCGTGCGGTTTCACGTACGCCACGCGCGCGCCCGCAGCCCGTGCGAAGACCTCCAGGGCACCGATCTGGTACGCCACCTCGGCGGCCAGTTCGGCGGGCGGCACGTCCATGGCGCGCCGCCCGAAGCCGGCCAGGTCCCGGTAGGAGACCTGGGCGCCGATCGTCACGCCCCGCTCGGCCGCCAGCTCGCACACCCGCCGCATGGTGGCCGCGTCCCCGGCGTGGAAGCCGCAGGCCACGTTGGCGCTCGTCACGACGGACAGCAGCTGCTCGTCGTCGGTGAGCCGCCAGCGGCCGAAGCCCTCGCCGAGGTCGGCGTTCAGATCGATCGCGCTCATGGTTCCTTCCTGATGTCCGGCTGTTTTGTGCTCTGGCTGCGCCCTGTCTCAGGCCACGCGGTACTGCTCGTCGCGCGTGTCGGTCAGGAACATCTGGCCCGGCGCGTGGGTGAGGGCGAACGGCGGGCGCGAGGCCATCACCGCGGCCTGCGGGGTGACCCCGCACGCCCAGAACACCGGGATGTCGTCCGGTTCGGCGGCCACCGGATCGCCGAAGTCGGGGCGGCCGAGGTCGTCGATGCCCAGCCCCACGGGATCGCCGCAGTGTACGGGGCTGCCGTGCACCGCCGGGAGCAGACTGCTCTCCCGGATGGCGGCGGCCAGATGCCGGGGCGGCACCGGACGCATCGACACCACCATCGGGCCGTGCAGTCGGCCCGCCGGCCGGCACTGACGGTTCGTCACGTACATCGGGACGTTGCGCCCCTGTTCGACGTGGCGGATCGGGACGCCCGCCCCGGACAGCGCCCACTCGAAGGTGAAACTGCACCCGATCAGGAACGACACCAGGTCCTCGCGCCAGTACGCGCGCACGTCCGTCGGCTCGTCCACCAGCTCCCCGTGCTCCCACACCCGGTAGCGCGGCAGGTCGGTGCGCAGATCGGCGCCGTCGGCCAGGACCGTCGTCCACGAACCGGCGTCGGTGACGTCGAGGACCGGGCACGGCTTCGGGTTGCGCTGGCAGAACAGGAGCATGTCGTACGCCCAGTCGGCGGGCACCGAGATCAGGTTGACCTGGGTGTGGCCCGCGGCGACCCCGGCCGTGGGGCCGGCCAGGCCCTCCCGGAAGCGGGCCCGGGCGCTTTCCGGGCTCCACGCGTGCGCGTGGTGGTCCACGAGGGTCAGCGGGGTGTCCCCCGCGGCGGCCGAGGGGCGGTCCTCGGTGAGGATCGGACGGTTCACTCCAGTTCCTTCCCACGCGTCTCCGGCAGCCCCAGCAGCGCCAGGGCGGCGATCCCGTAGCCGATCGCGCCGAACACCAGCGCGCCGCCCACACCCCAGCTGTCGGCCAGATAACCGACCGTGGTGGGGAAGACGGCGCCCACGGCGCGCCCGGTGTTGTACGTGAAGCCCTGCCCGGTGCCGCGCACGGCCGTCGGGTACAGCTCGCTCAGGTAGGACCCGAAGCCGCTGAAGATCGCCGACATGCAGAACCCGAGCGGGAAGCCGAGGACCAGGAGCAGGGCGTTGGCGCCGTCGGGGATGTGGGCGTACACCAGGATGCACAGGGCCGACAGCAGGGCGAACAGCCAGATGTTGCGGCGCCGGCCGAGCCGGTCCGTGAGATGGCCGCCGGTCAGGTAGCCGAGGAAGGCGCCGGAGATCAGGAAGCTCAGATAGCCGCCCGTCCCCACCACCGACAGTCCCCGCTCCGACTTCAGGTACGTCGGCACCCAGGTGGCCAGTGTGTAGTAGCCGCCCTGGACGCCGGTGGACAGCAGCCCGGCGAAGAGCGTGGTCCGCAGCAGACGGCCCCTGAAGATGGCCGGGAACGATCCCTTCCCCGCGCTCCGCTCGCGCGCGGCGGCCGCCTCCGGCGCGTCCTTCACCCGGCGCCGCACCCACACCACGAGCAGTGCGGGCAGCGCGCCGGTCCAGAACATCACGCGCCAGGCCACGTCGTCGTCGAAGAACGAGAAGACCAGTGTGTACACGAGCGCCGCGAGGCCCCAGCCGACGGCCCAGGAGCTCTGGACCGCGCCGAGGGTACGGCCCCGGTGCCGGGCGCTCGCGTACTCGGCGACCAGGACCGCCCCGACCGCCCACTCGCCGCCGAAGCCGAGTCCCTGGAGCGCGCGGAAGACCAGCAGCGTCTCGTAGTTCGGCGCGAAGCCGCAGGCGACCGTGAACACGGCGTAGGTGATCACAGTGATCATCAGTGCCCTGACCCGGCCGATCCGGTCGGCCACGACGCCCGCGGCGGCGCCGCCGATCGCGGACACGACCAGGGTGACGGTGGTGAACAGGCCGGTCTGGCCGTTGTCCAGGCCGAAGTACGCCGTGAGGGCGACCATGCTCAGCGGCAGCGTGAAGTAGTCGTAGGAGTCCAGGGCATAGCCGCCGAACGCGCCGGCGAAGGCCCGGCGGCCACGCGGTCCGAGGGCTCGCAGCCAGGCGAACGCCCCGTCGTCGGGGGCCTGTGCGGCGGTGACGGGGCGTCGGTCGTGGCTCGGGGCCCGGGGTGGAGGGGTCGTGCTCATGAGGCACCTCGCTAAGCGATGAAGGGTGCGGGGGAGTGAGCCGTGCCGTTGTCGTGGACAGGAAGGTAGAGGATCGTTGAACGATCCTTCAATACCCCTGTTGTTTCGTTCTCGTGTTCTGCGGTTGAATTCCGGGCATGGCAGAGCAGCTGGCGGGACTGGCCGACGACCGCGCCCTCCTGGGGCGCACCAGCACGGCCGAACGGGTTTCGGACATCCTCAGGAGCCGTATCGCCGAGGGCTTCTTCCCGCCGGGCACCCGGCTGTCGGAGGACAGCATCGGCGGGGCGCTCGGGGTCTCCCGCAACACGCTCCGCGAGGCGTTCCGGCTGCTCACCCACGAACGGCTGCTCGTCCACGAGCTGAACCGGGGCGTCTTCGTCCGGGTCCTGACCGTCGAGGACGTCGAGGACATCTACCGCACGCGCGGACTCGTCGAGTGCGCCGTCGTGCGGGGCCTGGGCGAGCCGCCGTACGCCCTGGACGGACTGCGCGCCGCCGTCACCGAGGGGCAGGTGGCCTCTCTCGAGAATGACTGGAAAGTGGTGGGTACCGCCAACATCCACTTCCACCGCGAGCTGGTCGCCCTGGCCGGCAGCGCCCGCACCGACGAGCTGATGCGGAGCGTCTTCGCGGAGCTGCGCCTCGCCTTCCACCTGGTCGACGACCCGCGCCGCCTCCATGAGCCCTACCTCACACGCAACCGCCAGATCCTCCAGGCGCTGGAGGCCGGCGACCGGGTCGGGGCGGAGCGGCTGCTGGAGGGGTACCTGCGGGACTCCCTGGCCCGGGTCGTCGAGGTGTACCGGCGCCGTGTGGGTGAAGTCGCCGCGGGCGGGGACGGCGCCTGAGACCGCCCCGCGGGCCCCTGACGGCGGCTCCCGCCCGCGGTCGCATCTGCGGTCGTTTGGGTCGTTGTCAGAGCGAGGACCTACTCTGTGCACCGTGACTTCGCCTGCATCGACGGACCGTGTTCCGCCCCAGCCCGGCGCGGCGCCGCGCCCGGCTCCGGGCCCGGCCGCCGACGAGGGCCTGGCGCGGCGGCTGCGCGCGCTCGCCTGCACCGCGCCCCTGCACGACCTCGACGCGCGCAAGGGCAACCTCGCCGGTGAGTACTCGGTCTACGGCATGGCGGAGATCGCCCTCGCCGCCATCGACCTCGTCACCCTGAACATGGACTTCGACACCGGCGCCGACCACGACCAGATCGTGGCCCGCCTCGTCCCGCGCATCGCCGCACAGGCCCCCGCCCGGCCCGTCGCCGAGCACGAGCGCGTGGCCCGCTGGGTCCTGGAGAACCTGATCAACGTCGGCAGCGTCGACCGCGGCTTCCGCGCCGTGTACGGCACCTTCGCGGCGGACGGCACCTATGTGCGCCGCGACTACGACTTCAAGCTGGTCGAGGAGGTCCCCGGCTACGGCGGCACGGTCTACCTGCGGACCACGGACGAAGCGGTCAACGTCCTCGTCGGCGCCCTCGACACCGACGTCACCAGCGCCCAGATCGCGGCCGAGGTCAAGCTGGAGGTCCTCATCCGCCGCGGCCGTCTCGCCGACGCCCAGCTCGCCGCCGAGCAGGCCCGCTACCGCACCGTGCAGTACTCCGAGACCCTCCGCAGGGCCCTGGAGGCCACCCGTCGCAACGTCCGCGCGGTGGACTGGCTCAACGCCGTCCCCGACATGATCGCCGAGGCCCTCGACCACGTGGCCGACCGCTACCGCCACGAGAACGCGATCCTCACCAACATCCGCAAGGCCCGCGACGAGATCGAGGACGCCGAGAACAAGCGGCGCGCCGCCGAACTCGTCGACATCGTCAAGGACTGCATCCGCCGTCACACCCAGCTCCAGTCCCGCCTCCTGGAAGCCGGCCCGCTCTTCCGCGCCGAACAGGACCGGCAGGCCTTCGCCGCGCCCACGACGTCGTCGGGGATCGACCTCTACGGCCACCTCGTCACCCCCGTGCTCCCGCTGCCGCTGGAACAGGCGGCCCGGGTCACCGGCGCGTTCTTCGCGCGCGGGACGGGATTCAGGACCCCGGCGACCGTGCGGATGGGCGACCTCGTCGACCTGCTGCTGACGCCACCGGTGGAGCGCGAGCACCTCGGCGCGGAGATGCCGGAACCCGACCTCATCGCGACCCCGGACGACAGCCGCTTCAGCGAGGAGCAGCTGGCCGCCGCGATGGAACTGCTCGACCTGCCGGCGGACGCGCCCCGCAGACTCTCCGGGCTGCTGGCCGAGGCCCGGCGGACCGATCCCGACCTGCCCTACCTGGTGGCGCTGCTGGCCGTGCACGCGGCGAGTCCCGCGGTCGGCACCGCCTACCGGCAGGGCGAGGAGAAGCTGCTGTTCGCCGTGGACGACGGGACGGAGCTGGACGACCCCGAGTTCGGCGGCGCCGACCTCATCGTCGGCACGGCCCTGCTGGACGCAGCCGGTATGGCTGCCGACCGCACGGAGGCGGCGTGAGCCGCCCCGGACTTCCCCCGCAGCGAGACCCGCGTCCCCACGTGAACCACCCCGAGAACAGCGAGGAGCCGAACCCGTGAGCGAGCACGTCGAGTGGAGTGAGCCCGAGGCCGGACCCGCGCCGGTGTCCGCGCCCCTCACCCCCGCCGACGCCGCCGACGCGGCGCGGCTCGTCGCCTTCGGCCTGCAGCCCAAACTGCAGCCCGCGCGCGACCAGGAGTACGCCGACCTGCTGCGCCGCCACCGCGAGGACCCGGCGTTCGCCCGGCTCGCCGACGCCGTCGCCGCCGGACTCGGACTGATCGTGCTGGAAGTGTCCCCGCGCGCGGGCATGGCCGTGACCGCCGCCGAGGACTCGGTGTTCGCCGTCCGGATGGGAGACTACGCGCGTCGCACGTCCGCCGACGGCGGCGACCGCTTCCTGCACGGACTCGCCCATCTCGCCGTCGCCGCGATGGCGTTCCCCCGCCCCGAGGACCTCGCCGACGACGGCTACATCGGACGGGTCAGCGTCAACGGCGTCGACTCCTTCGTCCGCCAGGCCTGCCGCCGGCTGGAGGAGCGCGCCGAGGAACAGGGCGAGAACACCGACCCGGCCACCGACGCCCCCGGCCTGGAGGCCGCCTGGCGGATCTGGGCCAGACGCAGCGCCACCGGAGCCACCAAGGACGCCCGCAGACTCGCCGGGTCGACCACCGGGATCGTCGGCAAGGCCGTCGCCTTCCTCACCGACTCCGGCTTCCTCCAGCGCACCGGCGACGACAACGGCGGTACGTACCGCACCACGGCCCGCTATCAACTCCAGGTCCGCGACATGGCGGGCAGCGCGGCCCTGGCCGAACTGCTGGAACTGGGCGTCGTCCCGGTCACCGACGGCACGGCGACCCTGCTGCCGCCCGACGAGACGGACGATCTGGAGCTGGTGGCCGACGCCGGACTGCCGTTCCACTCCTGACGGCCGCCCGCCCGGCGGCTGTCCGCCACGCCCGCAGCCACGAACCCCCCTGAACTGACGAAGACTTACGAGAGTCCGCCATGTACGAGCTGTCCCGGGTCCGCCTCTACTCCATCGGGCCCGCCGGTGCGCGCTATGCCGACACCGTGCTTGACCTGCGGGGCGTCGGTGACGTCGTGCCCGACCCCGCCCCCACCCAGGCGGAGTTCTTCAAGGAGGAGCCCGTCGGCCCGCCGCGCCGGCCCGCGCCCGCCGGCGTGCTCTTCCTGGAGAACGGCGGCGGCAAGTCCGTCCTGCTCAAGCTGATCTTCTCGGTGATGCTGCCGGGCCACCGCAACACCCTCGGCGGCGCCAGCTCCGGCGTGCTGCGCAAGTTCCTGCTCGCCGACGACTGCGGGCACGTGGCCCTGGAGTGGCAGCACGTCCTCACCGGCGAGTGCGTCGTCGTCGGCAAGGTGAGCGAGTGGCGGGGACGGCAGGTCTCCAACGACCCGCGCAAGTTCGCCGAGGCCTGGTACTCCTTCCGGCCCGGCCCCGGCCTCAGCCTGGACAACCTCCCCGTCGCCGAGTCCACCGCCGTACGCCCGCCCGTCGAGGGCGCCTCCGGGGCCCAGGGGCGACGGCGCACCATGAAGGGGTTCCGGGACGCCCTCACCGAGTCGGGCAAGGCGTATCCCCACCTGGAGGTCCACTGGGAGGAGATCCACGACCGGTGGGTCGACCACCTCACCGAACTCGGCCTCGACCCCGAGCTCTTCCGCTACCAGCGGGAGATGAACGCCGACGAGGGCGAGGCCGCCGGCCTCTTCGCGGTCAAGAAGGACGCCGACTTCACCGATCTGCTGCTGCGCGCGGTCACGGACACCCGCGACACCGACGGACTCGCCGACCTCGTCAGCGGCTTCGGCAACAAGCTCGGCCGACGTGCCGAGCTGATCGCCGAACGGGACTTCACCGCAGGCTCGGTGGATCTGCTCGGCCGGATCGTGGAGGCCGCGGAGGGCCGCTCACGCGCACGTGACATCCACACGGGCGCCGAGCGCCGTACCCGCACCCTGGCGCGCCGGCTGTCCGCGCGCGGCGTGCAGGAGCGGCTGCGCGCCGCCGACCTGGCCCAGCGCGTCACGGCCGCCGCCTACGCCGTCACCCACTCCGAGGGCGGCCGCGAGCGCAGCGCGCTGATCGCCGCCGAACTCGCCTTCCGGCACGCCTCGCTGGCCCTCGCCGCCGCCGAGAAGTCCGCCGCAGCCCAGAAGCGCGAACTCGCCGACGCGCGCACCCTGCACTCCGCCTGGCAGGCCGCCGAGGCCGTCCTGCGTCACCGTGCCGCCGCGGACCGCGTCGCCCGCGTGTCCGCCGCGATCCAGGAGGCCGAGCGCGACGCCGCCCCGGCCCTCGCCGCCCGCGCCAAGGCCGCCGTCGACCTCGTCCGCGCCCTGCACGCGGCCGCGGAGAGCGCGGAAGCCCTCGCCAACGAGGGGGAGGAACGCTCGGCCGCCCTCCAGGAGGTCGGCGAGACCGCCCACCGGGACGCCACCTCCGCAGCGACCGAGGCGCAGCGCGCCCGCAGTGAGATCGGGCATCTGCGCCAGCGACTGGCCGAGGTCGAGCAAGAGACCGCCGAGGCCGTCCGCGCCGGCTGGCTGGACGACAGCGCACCCGACGCCGACCCCGCCCGCGCGGCCCTCGCCGCCAGCGACGCCGAGAAGACCGCCGTGGCCGCCTGGGACACCGTCCGGGAGGCCTCCCGACGCGCCGGCGAGCACGCGCGCGAGGCCGCCTCCGCCGAGTCCCGCGCCGAACTCACCGCGGCCCGCGCGGCGGACGCGGCCGCGGCGGCACAGCGCACGTACGAGGCCGAACGCCGGCTCGCCGAGACCCTGGCCGCCGAGGGACGGCTCGCCGAACTGCTCGGTCTGACCGGCGGCACCGTCCGCGGCCCCATTCCCCAGCCGCGGCAGGACACGGACGAGGACGCGACCCCGGCCGACGGCGCCCCCCTCACCCCCGAGGACCTCGACCGCTGCGCCGACGACCTGCGCGCCCTGCTCGACGACGCCGTCTCCTCCGCCGAGCGCCAACTCTTCGACCTGCGCACCGCAGCGGCCGACGACGCGCGAATCCTCGGCGCGCTCGGTGACGGCGGGCTGCTGCCGCCCGGCCCCGACGTGCTGGCCACCGTCGAGTTCCTCGGCGAGCACGGCATCCCGGCGCTGCCCGGCTGGCGCTACCTCGCCCAGGCCGTCGACCCCGCCGACCACGCGCGTGTGCTCGCCGCCCGCCCCGAACTCGTCGACGGTGTGATCATCACCGACCCCGCCTCGCACGCCCGCGCGCGGGAGGCCCTCGGCGACGCCGCTCTGCTGCCGCGCTCCGCCGTGGCGGTCGGCACGGCCGCCGCCCTGCTCGCACCGACCCCGGCCGCCGACGCGCACGGCGGTGACGTCTTCCTCGTCCCGCCGAACCCGGCCATGCACGACGAGCACGCCGCCGACGAGGAACGCCAGGCACTGCGCGCGCGGGCCACCGAGCGGGACGAGGACATCCGCCGGCTCGCCGCACGACTCGGCAAGGACCGGGAACTGTCGGCCCGCCTCTCCTCCTGGCGCACCGGCTGCCCCGCGGGACGGCTCGCCGAACTCGACCGGGCCGCCGCCGACGCGCGCGCCTTCGCCGAGGAGTCGGAGGCCGAACTCGCCGAGGCCCGCGCCGTGCGCGCCGAGGCGGAGGAGGCCGCGGCCGAGGCCGCCCAGGTCCGCGACGAGAAGCAGGAGGCCGCCCAGAAGGCCCGGCGCGCCGCCGACGCCCTCGCCGGGCTCGCCTTCCGGCTGCGCGAGCGCGCCGGCTGGCAGGTCAAGCTGCGTGAACTCGCCGACGAGGCCACCGAGTCGGAGGCGCGGGCCCAGGCCTGTCTGGAACGCGCCCGTGCCGCCGACGAGGACCGCCGCGCCGCCCAGCGCGCCGCCGACGACGCCCGCCGCACCGCGCGTGCGCTGCGCGCCGAGCGCGCCGAGATCGCCGGCGCCCCCGACGACGTACCGCAGGACGACGCGGACGCGCCCACATCCTCCCTGCCGGCCCTGCGCGAGGCCTACCGGGCCGCCTCCCAGGTCTACGAGAAGGTGGGCGTCGGCGCCGACCTGCGGGCCGAACAGGCGCGCGCGGAGAGCGACGAGAGCGCCGCCCGCGCCGAACTGGACCGGCTGAGCAACAAGGTCCGCACCCGTGCCGAGCAGCTCCTGCTGTCGCCCGACGGTTCCGACGGGCCGTCCCGGCAGGCCGCCGCCGCCCGCGCCGAGGAGTTGGTCCAGCTCCTGGAGACCCGGATGTCCACCGCCAGCGAGCAACTCGGGCGGCTGCGCGGCGAGGCCGAACGGCACGCTCCGGAGGACGGCGAGGCCCACACGGAGCTGTCCGAGGAGCTCCAGCCGCGCGACGCCGAGCACGCCCAGGCCCTGCTGCGCACCGCGACGGCCGAACTCGCCTCCCGGGCAGAGGCGTTGGAGCAGGCCCGCGCGGCGCACGCCCGACTGCTCGACGCGCACCGGGCCGCCGAGGACGCGGCCGGCGGCTTCGACGAGATCGCCGCGATGCTCCGCGACCTGATGCGTGAGCAGACCCGTGAGCACTCCGAGGAGGAGCAGGAGGCCACGGAGCCCTATCCGGGGACGCTGGAGGAGGCCCGCCAGTCGGCCGCCGAGACGCGCCGCTCGCTGCGCGGCTGCGCCGCCGACCTCTCCGCCGCCGAGTCCGCCGTGCGCGAGGCCAGTGACGTGCTCGTCCGGCACGCCAACTCCACGCGCTACGAGCAGGTCCGTACGCCCGCCCGGCAGCAGATCCGCGAACTGCCCGCCTCCGCGCTGCCCGAACACGCGCAGCGCTGGGCGGACGCCTTCGCCCCCCGGCTCCGGGTGCTCACCGACGAGTTGCAGCAGCTGGAACGCAACCGGGACTCGATCGTGGACCGGCTGCGCGGGCTCGTCGAGTCGGCTCTCGCCACGCTGCGCTCGGCGCAGCGGCTGTCGCGCCTGCCCGAGGGGCTGGGGGAGTGGTCCGGCCAGGAGTTCCTGCGCATCCGCTTCGAGGAGCCCGACCAGGCCTCGCTCGTCGAGCGGCTCGGTGAGGTCATCGACGACGCCACCCGGGCGGCCGTCAAGAAGAACTCCGACCTTCGGCGTGACGGCATGTCACTGCTCCTGCGCGGGGTGGGCGCCGCGCTCCAGCCCAAGGGCGTCGCGGTCGAGATCCTCAAGCCGGACGCCGTGCTGCGCGCCGAGCGGGTTCCCGTCGGGCAGATGGGAGACGTGTTCTCCGGCGGCCAGCTGCTCACCGCCGCCATCGCCCTGTACTGCACGATGGCGGCCCTGCGCTCCAACGACCGGGGCCGGGACAAGCACCGGCACGCCGGCACCCTGTTCCTCGACAACCCCATCGGCCGGGCCAACGCGACCTACCTGCTGGAGCTCCAGCGGGCCGTGTCGGACGCGCTCGGAGTCCAGCTGCTGTACACCACCGGCCTGTTCGACACGACGGCCCTGGCCGAGTTCCCGCTCGTCATCAGGTTGCGCAACGACGCCGACCTCAGGGCCGGCCTGAAGTACATCAGCGTCGAGGAACACCTGCGCCCGGGACTGCCCCAGCCGCCCCAGGCGGGTGAGGCCGTGCACAGCGAGATCACGGCGACGCGGATGTACAAGCGCGCGGGCACCAGCGCCCCGTAGGAGCCACGGGGCAGTCGGCGCGGCGCCGAGGCGCCTCAGCAGGCGCGCCGGCCGCCCTCGGGGCGACCACGGAGGGCCGTCCGGTGCGCTGATGACGGGGCCTCAGGGGCCTGTGGACGGATCTCAGGGGTGCGAGAGCTGTCCCGCGCCGCCCTGACGGCGTATCCGCTCCTGCGCCCGCTCCGCGGCCCGGGCCTGACGGCGCGCCCGGCGGCGCTCGCGGCGCAGCGAGCGGGCCGTGCTGCTCGGCGCCGACACCACGCCGTTGCGCTGGTTCCACACCTGACGGGTCACCCACACGTCCAGCACCGACCAGGTGGCCACCACGGTGCTGACCACACTGCTGATCACCATCGGGAAGGCCAGCCAGGACTCGGCGAGGGTGCACAGCAACGCCACCATCGCCTGAAGCAGCGTCAGGGAGATGATCAGGACCGCGCGCACGGCCGCGGTCCGCACCGGGTCCGGGAGCCGGCGCCGCCGTGCGGGCTCCTCGACCCACAACGGCCGGTAGGACGCCCGCTGCTGTGCCGTGGTCGCCGCACTCTCTTCGGCTGCTCTGCTCCGCTCCGCCGTGCCCATCACCGTGTCACTCCCCATCGCCGGCAGACCGCTCACCTCCGGGTCGAAGACCCGGCTCCCCAGTGGCTGCCCGGCTTGCTCTGTTTTACGCCGACGGGAGACTGCCTGCGGCTCCTGTGGCCGATTCCGCCCCCGATTCCCAATGATGAAGACGTACGAGAGGCCTAGAAGATTCCCCAGTTCCGAAAAATTCTGGCCAAGTCGCTGGTGGGGCCGATCGGATCCGGTCTTCTTGTGAAGGCGGGTTTCGGGGTCGCAATCCCCCGTATTGCCCGGACAATTCCCCATGTCCGGGCCCCGGTGCGGAAGTTCGGCTTCCGGACTGCTCTTCGAGTTAACTGTGCGTCGGTAGTAGGCTCGCGCCGTTTGTTGACGCACATGCGTACCCCCTGACGGAGGGGGTTCGAGCTGGGGGAGGCCATGCGCTTTCGCGGGAAGTCGATCCGCCGGAAGATCGTGGCGCTGCTTCTCGTGCCGCTGGTGTCCCTGACCGCGATCTGGGGCTTCGCCACGGTACTGACGGGCCGTGAGGCGAGCCGTCTGTTCACCGTGTCGTCCCTCGTGGAGAAGGTCGGCTACCCGATCGAGGACACGGTCCGCGTCGTTCAGCAGGAACGCCGCCAGACCCTCGTCTACCTCGCCGACCCCCGCGCCTCCGACGCGCTCTCCGCGCTCCGCCGCACCAGGACCGCCACCGACGAGGCGCTCGCCGAGATCCGCCGCAACGCCCGGGACGCGGAGGTCCGTGACGTCCTGGACCCCGACGACTCCGAAGGCCTGACCGCGGTCTTCGACGCCTTCGACGGGCTCGACTCCCTGCGCGGCAGCGTCGAGGAGGGCACCGTCACCCGGGCCCAGGCGCTGGGCCTCTACAACCAGCTCATCGACCCCTGCTACGCCCTCCTGGCCAAGCTGGACGTCGTCGACAGCGTGGAGATGGACAAGCAGTACCGCGCGCTCGTCAGCGTCGCCCTCGCCCGAGAGCTGCTCTCCCGCGAGGACGCCCTGCTCGGCTCCGCCCTGGTCGTCGGCCGCCTCACCCGCGGCGAGATCCGCGACGTCTCCGACCTCCGCTCCCAGCGCGACGTCGTCTACGACATCAGCCTCGCCCAGCTGCCCACCGCGGAACGCGAGCGCTACGAGAGCTTCTGGAAGAACGCCACCACCGCCCCCCTGCGCTCCGCCGAGCAGTCCGTCGTCACCTCCGGCCCCGGCGACCCGCCCAAGGGCGTCACCGCCAGGAACTGGGACACGGTCGCCGGAGACGTCCTCAAGGAGCTGGGCACCCTCGACGAACAGGCCAACGACCGCTACCAGGACCGCGTCCGGCCCGTCGCCATCGAGGTCATCGTCAAGGCGGCCTTCGCCGGTGTCTTCGGACTCGTCGCTCTGATCGTCTCCCTCGTGCTGTCGGTGCGCATCGGCCGTGGCCTCATCCGAGACCTGCGCCAGCTGCGGGTGGAGGCCCACGAGGCGTCCGGTGTGCGGCTGCCCAGCGTGATGCGCCGCCTCTCCGCGGGCGAACAGGTCGACGTGGAGACCGAGGTACCGCTGCTGGAGTACGACAAGAACGAGATGGGCGAGGTCGGCCAGGCCCTCAACACCCTGCAGCGCGCGGCCGTCGAGGCCGCCGTGAAACAGGCCGAGCTGCGCGCCGGCGTCTCCGAGGTCTTCGTCAACCTCGCCCGCCGCAGCCAGGTCCTGCTGCACAAGCAGCTCACCCTGCTCGACACCATGGAGCGCCGCACCGAGGACGCCGAGGAACTCGCCGACCTCTTCCGGCTCGACCACCTCACCACCCGCATGCGCCGCCACGCCGAGGGCCTGGTGATCCTCTCCGGAGCGGCCCCCTCCCGGCAGTGGCGCAAACCCGTCCAGCTCATGGACATCGTGCGTGCCGCCGTCGCCGAGGTCGAGGACTACGAGCGCATCGAGGTCCGCCGGCTGCCGCGCCTCGCCGTCACCGGCCCCGCCGTCGCCGACCTCACTCACCTCGTGGCCGAACTCCTGGAGAACGCCACGGTGTTCGCCCCGCCGCACACCGCCGTCCAGGTTCTGGGCGAGCGGGTCGCCAACGGGTTCACCCTGGAGATCCACGACCGCGGCCTCGGCATGGCACCCGAGGCGCTCCTGGAGGCCAACCTCCGCCTGGCGGAGACCCCGGAGTTCGAGCTGTCCGACACCGACCGTCTCGGGCTGTTCGTCGTCAGCCGCCTCGCCCAGCGCCAGAACGTCAGGGTCTCCCTCCAGCCCTCCCCGTACGGCGGGACCACCGCCGTCGTCTTCATCCCCGACACCCTGCTGACGGACGACGTCCCCGACACCAACGGCATCGGCTTCCGCCTCGACCGTCCCCGGGCCCCGAAGGCCGCCGAGTCCGCCGAGGCCCACCGGCCCGAGCTCTCCGCGTCCGCGCAGCTCCCCGGCCCGCCCGTGCTGGACGGCCCCGTCGAGCTGGAGGCCCCCGTCGGCCTCGACGCCCTCGGCGGCTTCCCGACCGCCCTGGACGACGAGGACGACAGCGGTGTCCTGTTCCGCCCCCGCCGCTCCCCGACCGGCCCCGAGACCAACCCCGTCATCACCTCCGTCGACCAGCACCGCAGGCTGACCGAGCCCCGCGAGCCGGCCCACGGCACCGACACCCCCGCCGCCCTCCTCCCGCTGCCCGACCGCCGGACGCCCAAGCTGGTCAGCTCGCACGGCCGCCCCGTCGGCGACCCGCGCGCCCCGCACCCGGAGACGGGCCAGGAGTCCGCCCACCGCACCCCGCCCCACCGCGCGGAGACCGACGGGCCGGCGCCGCTGCCCTCGCGCCGCCGGGGCAGCGGGGCACAGATCCCGCGGAGCATCGGCGCGACCGAGCCCCCGCCCCTGCGCCACGGACACGGCGCCGAAGGCACGCAGCCCCCCGCGCTTCCGCAGCGCACCCGCCAAGCGACGTCCGGCGGCCCGGCCGGCCCCGCGCACCAGCTGCCCGACCCGCGCCTGAGTGGCACGGGCGGCCCGGTGGAGCGCACGCTGGAAAGCGGTCAGGGCAGCGGTCCACAGGACCGCACCCTCGGCAACCGGCCTCATGACGCCGGCTCCGCGCCCACGGCACTGCCCCGCCGGGTGCGGCAGGCGAACCTGGCCCCGCAACTCAGGCAGGGACCCGCGCCGCGCACGACGACGAACCGGTCCGACATCGAGGAGCGGGACGCCGACGAGGTACGCAGCCGGATGGCCTCGCTCCAGCGCGGCTGGCAGCGCGGCCGCGCGGAGAACGCCGCGGGCGACGAGACCCACAGCGGCACAGCACCACGACGAACGACAAAGGGGGACGGTCGATGACCGCACCACAGGCGACCGGCCACATGAGCAACAACGGCGAACTGAACTGGCTCCTCGACGAACTCGTCGACCGGGTCGCCAGCATCCGCAAGGCCGTCGTGCTCTCCGGCGACGGTCTGGCGACCGGCGCGTCCAGGGACCTCACCCGGGAGGACAGCGAGCACCTGGCCGCCGTCGCCTCCGGATTCCACAGCCTCGCCAAGGGCGTGGGCCGCCACTTCGATGCCGGCGACGTCCGCCAGACCGTCGTCGAGCTCGACGAGGCCTTCCTGTTCGTCACCGCCGCCGGGGACGGCAGCTGCCTCGCCGTCCTCGCGGACGCCGACTCCGACGTGGGCCAGGTGGCGTACGAGATGACCCTGCTCGTCAAGCGGGTCGGCGTACATCTGGGCACCGCCCCGCGCACCGATCTGTCCTCGGGCGGGTAGTGGGATGGCATGAGCACAGACGGTCAGGGAAGCAGCCACTGGTTCGACGACGAGGCCGGTCCGGTCGTCCGTCCCTATGCCATGACACGGGGCCGCACCACCAGTGCGGTCCAGCACCGTCTCGATCTGATCGCACTGGTCGTCGCCGAGCCCCACGCGGACGAGGCGGAGGCCGACCCCTCGCTGTCCCCGGAACACGTGCACATCGTGGACCTGTGCCTCGGGGCGCCGCAGTCGGTCGCCGAGCTGTCCGCGGAGCTCGACCTGCCCATCGGCGTGGTACGGGTCCTCGTCGGGGACCTCGTGGACACGGAGTACGTCCATGTGAACCGGCCCGTACCCCCGGCCGAGCTGGTGGACGTGAGCATTCTCCGTGACGTGATCAACGGCCTCCGAGCGCTGTGAGCAGCGCGGAAGCGAGGTGACGACGTGAGCGGCTGGCAGTTCTGGGTGGACCGGGGCGGGACCTTCACCGATGTCGTCGCGCGCCGCCCGGACGGCCGGCTGCTGACGCACAAGCTGCTGTCGGAGAACCCGGCGCGGTACCCCGACGCGGCCGTCGCCGGGGTCCGCGCCCTGCTGGCGGACTCGGCCGACCCCGTCGAGTCCGTCCGCATGGGCACGACGGTCGCCACCAACGCCCTGCTGGAACGCACGGGCGAACGCACCCTCCTCGTCATCACCCGCGGATTCCGCGACGCCCTGCGGATCGCCTACCAGAACCGCCCGCAGATCTTCGCCCGCCGGATCGAGCTCCCCGAACTGCTCCACGAACGGGTCGTGGAGGTGGACGAGCGCATCGCGGCCGACGGCACCGTGCTGCGCGCGCCCGACCTGGACTCCCTCGCCGGCGCCCTGCGCGAGGCGTACGACGACGGGATCCGGGCCGTCGCCGTGGTCTGCATGCACAGTCATCTCCACCCCGAGCACGAGCAGGCCGTAGGACGCCTGGCCGCCAGCGTCGGCTTCCCGCAGATCTCGCTGTCGAGCGAGGTCAGCCCCCTCATGAAACTCGTCCCGCGCGGGGACACCACCGTCGTCGACGCCTACCTCTCGCCCGTACTGCGCCGGTACGTCCACCGGGTCGCCGACGCCCTCCACGACATCCGGCTGATGTTCATGCAGTCCAACGGCGGGCTCGCCGAGGCCCACCAGTTCCGCGGCAAGGACGCCGTCCTGTCCGGGCCGGCCGGCGGCATCGTCGGCATGGCCCGCATGTCCCAGCTCGCCGGCTTCGACCGCGTCATCGGCTTCGACATGGGCGGCACCTCCACCGACGTCTCCCACTTCGCGGGGGAGTACGAACGCGTCTTCACCACACAGCTGGCCGGCGTCCGGCTGCGCGCCCCCATGCTGGACATCCACACCGTCGCCGCGGGCGGCGGTTCCGTCCTGCGGTTCGACGGCTCCCGCTACCGCGTCGGACCGGACTCCGCGGGGGCCCACCCGGGCCCGGCCTGCTACCGCGCGGGCGGCCCGCTCGCCGTCACCGACGCCAACGTCATGCTCGGCCGGATCCAGCCCGCCCACTTCCCCGAGGTGTTCGGCCCCGACGGCGACCAGCCCCTGGACGCCGCCCTGGTCCGCGACCGCTTCACCGCCCTCGCCCGCGAGATCCACGAGGTCACCGGCGACGACCGCACCCCCGAACAGGTCGCCGAGGGATTCCTCCGGATCGCCGTGGCCGACATCGCCAACGCCGTGAAGCGCATCTCCGTACAGAAGGGCCACGACGTCACCCGCTACGCCCTGACGACCTTCGGCGGCGCAGGGGGACAGCACGCCTGCCGGGTCGCCGACTCGCTCGGCATCCGCACCGTCCTGGTGCCCCCCATGGCCGGGGTGCTGTCCGCGCTCGGCATCGGCCTCGCCGACACCACCGCCATGCGCGAACAGTCCGTCGAGGCGCCCCTCGAAGCCGGGGCCATGCCCGGCATCCGCCAGACCGCCGACGCCCTCGAATCGGCGGCTCGCGCCGAACTCCGCGCCGAGGACGTCCCCGACGAACGCGTCCGCGTCACCCGCCGCGCACAGCTGCGCTACGACGGCACCGACACCACCCTCACCGTCGAACTCACCGAGCCCGCGGCGATGACACATGCCTTCGAAGAACGTCATCGCGCCACGTACTCCTTCACGCTCGACCGCCCGATCGTCGTCGAAGCGCTCTCCGTGGAAGCGACCGGCATCACACGACCCCCCGATCTGTCCGCCCTCGCCCCGTACGAGGGCCGCACCGCCACGCCACGGACCGTCCGCCTCCACACCGGCGGCGCCTGGCGCGACGTACCCCTGCACCGCCGCGAGGACCTTCCTCCCGGCGAGCCCGTCACCGGCCCCGCGATCATCACCGAGGCCGGCGCCACGACCGTGGTCGACGACGGCTGGGAGGCCGCGGCGACCCACGACGGGCATCTGGTCATGGAACGCACGATGGTCACGCAGAGTTCCCGACTCGCTACACACGTCGATCCGGTGCTGCTCGAGGTCTTCAACAACCTGTTCATGTCCATCGCCGAACAGATGGGCGCCCGCCTGGAGTCCACGGCCCAGTCCGTCAACATCAAGGAACGCCTCGACTTCTCCTGCGCCCTCTTTGACCCGGACGGAAACCTGGTGGCCAACGCGCCGCACATCCCCGTCCACCTGGGCTCGATGGGCACCAGCGTCAAGGAGGTCATCCGCCGCCGCGGGGCGGGGATGCGGCCGGGGGACACCTACGCGGTCAACGACCCGTACCACGGCGGCACCCACCTGCCCGACGTCACCGTGATCACCCCGGTCTTCGACACGCCCCGCGGCGGGGACACGGAGAGTGAGCACGAGATCCTCTTCTACGTGGCCTCCCGGGGCCATCACGCCGAGATCGGCGGCATCGCCCCGGGCTCCATGCCCGCGGACAGCCGCACCATCGACGAGGAAGGCGTCCTCTTCGACAACTGGCTGCTCGCCGAGCGCGGGCGGTTCCGCGAGAAGGAGACCCTCCGCCTGCTCACCGGGGCCGCCCACCCCTCCCGCAACCCGACGACCAACCTCGCCGACCTGCGCGCCCAGATCGCCGCCAACCGCAAGGGCGTCGAAGAAGTCGCCCGCATGATCGAGGACTTCGGGCTCGACGTCGTCCAGGCCTACATGCGCCACGTCCAGGACAACGCCGAGGAAGCGGTACGGCGCGTCATCGACGCCCTCGACGACGGCGCGTACACCTACGAGACCGACTCGGGCGCCGTCATACGGGTACGGGTACGAGTGGACCGCGAGAACCGCTCCGCGACCGTCGACTTCACCGGGACCTCGCCCCAGCTCGCCACCAACTTCAACGCCCCTTACGCGGTCGTCAACGCGGCCGTCCTGTACGTGTTCCGCACGCTCGTCGCCGACGACATCCCCCTCAACGACGGCTGTCTGCGCCCCCTGCGGATCGTCGTGCCGCCCGGCTCCCTGCTCGCCCCCGAACCCCCCGCCGCCGTCGTCGCGGGCAACGTGGAGACGTCCCAGGCGATCACCGGCGCCCTCTACGCGGCGCTGGGCGTCCAGGCCGAGGGCTCCGGCACCATGAACAACGTCACCTTCGGCAACGCACACCACCAGTACTACGAGACCGTTGCCTCAGGGTCCGGCGCGGGCGACGGATTCCACGGCGCCGCCGTCGTCCAGACCCACATGACCAATTCCCGGCTGACCGATCCCGAGGTGCTGGAGTGGCGCCTTCCGGTACAACTGGAGGAGTTCGCCGTGCGGCACGGCAGCGGCGGGGCCGGACGATGGCACGGCGGGGACGGCGCCGTCCGCCGGATCCGCTTCCGGGAACGCATGACGGTCTCCACCCTCTCCCAACACCGCAGGGTTCCCCCGTACGGTATGGCCGGAGGGGCCTCCGGCGCGCCGGGCGCCAACCGTGTGGAACGCGCCGACGGTACGGTCGTCCGGCTCGGCGGGAGCGGTTCCACGGACGTCGGCCCCGGTGACGTACTCGTCGTCGAGACCCCCGGCGGCGGGGGCTACGGCCCACCGCCCCACAGCCCAGTCACACCACCAAGCAGGAGAAGTGAACGATGATCCTCGGGCGTCCTGAGCGCGGCAAGCCCCCGGTCGAGCCCGTCACGCTCAAGATCCTGGTCGCCGGCGGTTTCGGGGTGGGCAAGACCACCCTCGTCGGCGCCGTCAGCGAGATCAGGCCACTGCGCACCGAGGAGTACCTCACCGAGGCCGGCCGGCCGATCGACGATCTCACCGGCGTCGAGCGCAAGCACACGACCACCGTCGCCATGGACTTCGGGCGCATCACCCTGCGCGAGGACCTGGTGCTGTACCTGTTCGGCACACCCGGCCAGGAACGGTTCTGGTTCATGTGGGACGAGCTCTCCGAGGGCGCGCTCGGTGCCGTCGTGCTCGCCGACACCCGTCGCCTGGAGGACTGCTTCGCCGCCGTCGACTACTTCGAACGGCGCGGCATCCCCTTCCTCATCGGCGTCAACTGCTTCGAGGGAGCCGACCGTTACCCCGTGGCGGACGTCCGCGCGGCCTTGGACCTCGACGACGACATCCCGGTGATCCTGTGCGACGCGCGCGACCGGCGCTCCGTCAGGGACGTCCTCGTCGGAGTCGTCCAGCACGCGATGGACTTCGGCACCGAGCGCCGTCAGACCGTCACCACCTGAGCCCCGCACGGCCCGCACCCCCGCCGACCGGGGGTACGGGCCGCCCGCCCCACGGCTCAGAAGGTCACGGGGTAGAGGAGACCCGCGAGCAGCTGTCCGCGGTGCCGGTAAATCCAGCCCTTCCCGGTCGGCCGGCACCTGGCCGACGCCGGTCGGACTCGGCCGACGTACCCGCGTCGGGCGTCCCGGCCCGGACCCGTCCCTCACCGCACGGCGAGCACCGCGGACCCGTGCCCGAACAGCCCCTGGTTCGCCGTGACGCCCACGCGCGCGTGGGGGATCTGACGCTCTCCCGCCTGCCCCCGCAACTGCCAGGTCAGCTCGCATACCTGAGCGATCGCCTGCGCCGGCACCGCCTCCCCGAATGAGGCCAGGCCCCCGCTGGTGTTCACCGGTATGCGGCCCCCCGGCGCCGTCGCGCCCTCCCGCAGCAGCTTGGCGCCCTCGCCCTCGCCGCAGAGGCCGAGATCCTCGTACCACTGCAACTCCAGGGCGGTGGACAGGTCGTAGACCTCCGCCAGCGACAGGTCCTCGGGCCCGATGCCCGCCTCCTCGTAGGCCGCGCGGGCGATCGACGCCCGGAACGGCTCGTCCGGGGGTTCCACCGCGACCGCTGAGTCGGTCGCGATGTCCGGCAGATCCAGAACGGCGCTGGGATAACGGGGCGTCACGGTGGACACGGCCCGGATCCGCACCGGCTCCGCCACACCGTGCCGACGTGCGAACTCCATGCTCGACAGGACCAGCGCTGCCCCGCCGTCCGAGGTCGCGCAGATGTCCAGCAGCCGCAGCGGATCGGCGACCACCGGCGAGGCGGCGACCTCCTCGGCGGTGACCCGCTTGCGGTAGCGCGCGCGCGGGTTGAGCGCCCCCATGGCGGCGTTCTTCACCTTCACCTGGGCGAAGTCTTCCACGGTGTCCCCGTGCACCGCCATGCGGCGGCGCGCGTACAGCCCGAAGTACGTCGGATTCGTGGCGCCGAGGACCCGGAACCGCAGCCAGTCCGGGTCGTCCGGCCGGTCCCCGCCCGCGGGCCGGAAGAAGCCCTTCGGCGCCGCGTCGGCCCCCACCACGAGCGCCACGTCCGTCAGACCCGCGAGGATCCGCGCCCGCGCCGTGTCGATCGCCTGCGCTCCCGACGCGCACGCCGCGTACACATTCGTCACGCGCGCGCCCTGCCAGCCCAGGGCCTTGGCGAACGTCGCCCCGGCCACATACCCCGGGTAGCCACCACGCACCGTGTCCGCGCCGACGACCGCGCCGACGTCGCGCCAGTCCAGACCGGCATCGGCCAGGGCCGCCCGCGCGGCCGCCACGCCGTACTCCACGAAGCCGCGCCCCCACTTGCCCCACGGATGCATCCCCGCGCCGAGGACCGCCACCTCTGCCGTCATCCCGCCACCCCCGTCGGCCGCCACTGCCACGTCGTCCAGGTCGTCTCCGCGTCCTCGCTCAGCACGCCGGGGACGACCTCCACCTCCATGCCCACCGCCAGATCCGCGACGGTGACACCCGGAACCGCCTGTCCCAGCACCACGATCCGCTCGGACTCCAGCTCCACGGCGATCAACGCGTACGGCTCCCACGGAAGTTCCGCATCGGTCACATAGGGTGACGGAGGGCGGTAGCGGCTGTCCGTGTACGACCAGACGCGTCCCCGCCGTGACAGCGGGACCTCCTCCAGCTCTTCGCCCAGGCACCCCGGATTGCGGCAGTGCGTGTCCTCACGCGGGAAGAAGACAGAGCGGCACGCCGAGCAGCGCGTGCCGAGCAGTCTGAAGTCCTCCCCGTCCCCGGTGAACCACCCGGCCACCACAGGTGTGCGTGTACGTGACAACGCGCCTCCTCCGTGCTGGACCTGACGAGACGTCAGGAGTGTGGCACGCGCACCGGCAAATGGGCAGGGAGGCGACATGACGCGACGCTCCGCGACGGCTCCGCCGCATTCCTCACCGCGCACCGAGCACACGCGTACGACGCCCTCCCCAAGATCGGATACGCTCCGCCGCGTGTCCGAATCTCTGCACTCCCATGCGAACTCCGCACGCGACTCCCACTGTTCGAGCTGCGGAGCGCCCTACGGGGAGGGCGTCACCGGCTGGCCCCGCGCCTGCCCGGCCTGCGCCGCCATCGCCTACCGCAACCCGCTGCCGGTGGCCGTAGCCCTCCAGCCCGTCTACGACACGGCGGGCACCGGCCTGGTCGTCATCACCCGAACGATCGCCCCCGCGCGCGGCGGCGTCGCCCTGCCCGGCGGCTTCATCGACCACCGCGAGGACTGGCGGCAGGCCGTCGTCCGTGAACTCCGCGAGGAGACCGGCATCGACGCCGCGAGCCGCGACGTCCGCCTCGCCGACGCCATGAGCTCGTCCGACGGCCACCTGCTGGTGTTCGGGCTGCTCCCGGAGCGGCCCGCCGACCGCCTCCCGGAGTCGGCGGCCACCGACGAGACGGAGGGCTGGCACATCCTGCGCGGACCCGAGGAACTCGCCTTCCCGCTGCACACGCACGCGGTACGCGCGTTCTTCGAGGGCCGCTACATCTGAGCCCACCGCTCGACCGCCCGGGCGCGCCGGCGCTAACCGAACCCGCGCACCCGGACGGGATGGGACGCCTCCCTCAGGCCGTCCTCGCCCTCACGCTCGACGACGACCTGCCGGCCCTCCCACCGGGCGACGTACCGCTCGATCTCGGGCTCGTCCCAGCCGTCGCCCGCGTCCCGCACCACCAGGCCGCCACCGGTCCGCCCCCGGGCCGGTGTCCACACCTCCAGCTCCAGCCCTCCGTCGTCCCCGCGCACCGGTATGACGGCACCCGCGCGCGCGAACACCGGGATCCGCGCCAGCGGCGCGTCCACGAGCACCTGCCCCGGCCCCCGGTGCCGCTGCCCGGTCGCGGTGTCGTACCAGAGCCCCCTCGGCAGCTGCACCGCACGCCGCTCGACCCCCGGAGCCAGCACCGGAGCCACTAGCAGGCTGTCACCCAGCAGAAAGGCGTCCTCGCAGTCCCGTAGCGCCCGGTCCTCGGGCGCGCCCCACCACACCGGACGCACATACGGTGCCCCGGTACGCCGCGCCAGATGCGCCAGTGTGATGAAGTACGGCAGCAGCCGCCGCCGTTCGACGAGCGCCACGCGCGCGTGCTCCAACACCTGCGGACCGAACTCCCACGGCTCACGGCGCCCCGCCCGCAGGCTCGCGTGCGTCCGGAACAGCGGCAGATAGGCGCCCAGCTGGAACCACCGCAGATACAACTCCGGCGACGGACTCCCGTCGAAGCCGCCCACGTCCGGCCCGGAGTACGGCACCCCGCACAGCCCGAGCCCCATCACCAGCGCCAGCGACGCCCGCAGCCCGGGCCAGCCCGTGGCCACGTCCCCCGACCAGGTCCCGCCGTAACGCTGCAGGCCCGCCCAGCCGGAGCGGGAGAACAGGAACGGCCGCTCCTCGGGCAGCAGCTCCCGCAGCCCTTCGTAGGCCGCCCTGGCCATGCACAGGGCGTAGACGTTGTGGGCCTCCCGGTGGTCGCCGTCCCGCCCGTCCAGCGCGTGACGGGCCGACCGGGGCAGCGTCGCCTCGCCGAAGGCCGTGAACGACGTCGGTTCGTTCATGTCGTGCCAGAAACCGGCGAACCCCTGCCCGACGCGCTCCCCGTACAGCCCTCCCCACCAGCGCCGTACACGCGCGCGCGTGAAGTCGGGGAACACCGCCTCACCCGGCCACGCCACGCCCTCGACGAGCCGCCCCGCGGCGTCCTTCACGAACGCGTCCTCGGCGAGCCCGCTGTCGTAGACGGCGTTGCCCGCCTCGGCCCGGACCGCGGGATCGACGATCGAGACCAGCCGGATACCGTCCCGCCGCAGCTCCTCGGCGAGCACCGGCAGCTTGGGGAAGCGGTCCTGGTCGACGGTGAACACCCGGTGCTCGTCGAAGTGGTCGATGTCGAGATGGACGGCGTCCAGCGGCAGACCGTGCTCGTGATAGCCCGCCACGATCCGCCGCACCTCCTGCTCGGAGCCGAAGCCCCAGCGCGCGTGATGGTGGCCCAGCGCCCATGCGGGAGGCAGCGCCGGTGCCCCGGTGAGCGACGCCCACACGAGCAGCACGCGCGCGGGAGTGCCCACCACGACCCAGCACCGCAACAGGCCGCCGTCCATCCGCAGCTCGCTCGACCCCGGCCGGTCGTGCCCCGACCCGGCCCCCTCCGCGCCCTCCTTCAAGGTCACCGTGCCGTCCCAGGAGGTGTCGTGGAACACGAGATGCGTGGCCGCATCGGACACCACCAGCTGCACCGGCATCGTCAGATACAGCGGATCGTCCTCCCGGTCGAACGCGCGTCCGGGATCCGTGTTCCACAGCCGGTACGTCCCGCCCCGCAGCCGGGGCCCCGACGCCCGCCCGCCGAGCCCGAAGAAACGCGCGTCCGCCGCCACCTCCGACCGCTGCATCCAGCGCGCCGGACCGCCGTCCTGCGGCTCCCACCAGCGCGGCGGCAGATCACGCCGCAACGTCACCCCGCCCGGCGTGCACACCTCGACCGCACCGTGCCGCGAGACCACCACGGTCACCCGCTCGGCCACCACCCGCCAGCCGCCGTCCTTGTCCGGCTCCAGCACCGCCCGCGGATCGGGCTCCGGGCACCGCCCGGCCAGCGCGTACGACGGCTCCGGCTCGGCCCCGTCCCAGCCCCAGAAGACCGCCCCGTTCACCGCCACGAAGATCCGCAGGTCCGAGCGGCTGAACCGGATCGTGCCTCCACCGGGCCCCGGTTCCACGTCCAGCACCGGCCCCGGCACCCGGGCACGCTCGGCACCCCGCGCCGGCAACCCGGTGGCGTCGGCGCGCCTCCGGCGCCAGGCGGCCCGTACGGTACGCAGCCCCCCGGCCGGCCCGGGAGAGCCCACCGTCTTCATCGAACGCACCAGGTCACGACCGTCCATGCTGTTCACCCTGCCACTGACCGCTCCACACGCGCGTGTCGTTCAACTGCCGTTCACCCGTGCCGGGACCAGATCTTCACGACAGGGACTGTGTGGGGCACACCCTGGTGCAGAAGTCGATCACATGGCATCGTCCCTGTCAGCCGCGTCCCGCGCACACCCCGCACGTGCGCGGCGACGCACACGACGCGCCACAGTCCGGGAGCCGCCCCATGTCGACCGTGAACCCCGAGCCGCTCTGGCGGCCAGATCCCCAGCGCATCGCGAAGGCCCAGGTCACCAGGTTCCAAGCCTGGGCGGCCGAGCACCACGGAGCCCCCGCGGACGGCGGGTACCCGGCTCTGCACCGCTGGTCCGTCGACGAGCTGGAGCCGTTCTGGGCAGCCGTCACGCAGTGGTTCGACGTGCGGTTCTCCACGCCCTACGCGCGCGTGCTGGGCGACCGCTCCATGCCGGGTGCCGCCTGGTTCCCCGAGGCCACACTGAACTACGCCGAGCACGCCCTGCGCGCGGCGGTCACCCGCCCGGACGAACCGGCCCTGCTGTATGTCGACGAGTCCCACGAACCGCAGCCGGTGACCTGGTCGGAGCTGCGCCGCCAGGTCGGTGCGCTGGCCGCCCGGCTGCGCGACCTGGGCGTGCGCCCGGGGGACCGGGTCAGCGGCTACCTCCCGAACATCCCGCAGGCCGTCGTCGCCCTCCTCGCCACCGCCGCCGTGGGCGGGGTCTGGACCTCCTGCGCCCCCGACTTCGGCGCCCGCAGCGTCCTCGACCGCTTCCAGCAGGTCGAACCCGTCGTGCTGTTCACCGTCGACGGCTACCGCTACGGCGGCAAGGAACACGACCGCCGCGACGCCGTCGCGGAGCTGCGCCGTGAGCTGCCCACCCTGCGCGCGGTCGTCCACATCCCGCTCCTCGGCAGCGAGGCCCCCGAGGGAGCCCTGGAATGGGCGGCGCTCACGGCCGGCGACGAGGAACCCGTCTTCGCACAGGTCCCCTTCGCCCATCCCCTGTGGGTCCTCTACTCCTCCGGTACGACCGGCCTGCCCAAGGCGATCGTCCAGTCCCAGGGCGGCATCCTGGTCGAGCACCTCAAACAGCTCGGCCTGCACTGCGACCTGGGCCCCGAGGATCGTTTCTTCTGGTACACCTCGACCGGCTGGATGATGTGGAACTTCCTCGTCTCCGGCCTCCTCACGGGCACGACCGTCGTCCTCTACGACGGCAGCCCCGGATACCCCGACACCGGCGCCCAGTGGCGCGTCGCCGAACGCACGGGAGCCACCCTCTACGGCACCTCGGCGGCGTACGTCATGGCCTGCCGCAAGGCGGAGGTGCACCCCGCCCGCGACTTCGACCTCTCCCGGATCCAGTGCGTGGCCACCACCGGCTCCCCGCTCCCGCCGGACGGCTTCCGCTGGCTGCACGACGAGGTCCGCGAGGATCTGTGGATCGCCTCCGTCAGCGGCGGCACCGACGTGTGCTCCTGCTTCGCCGGCGCCGTACCGACCCTGCCCGTGTACACCGGAGAGCTCCAGGCACCCGGACTCGGCACCGATCTCCAGTCGTGGGACCCGAACGGGCACCCCGTCGTCGACGAGGTCGGCGAACTCGTGGTCACCAACCCCATGCCGTCCATGCCGGTGCACTTCTGGAACGACCCCGACGGCAGCCGCTACCACGACAGCTACTTCGACACCTACCCCGGCGTCTGGCGCCACGGCGACTGGATCACCGTCACCTCACGCGGCTCGGTCGTCATCCACGGCCGCTCCGACTCCACGCTCAACCGCCAGGGCGTCCGTATGGGGTCGGCCGACATCTACGAGGTCGTGGAACGGCTGCCCGAGATCAAGGAATCCCTGGTCATCGGCATCGAACAGCCCGACGGCGGCTACTGGATGCCCCTCTTCGTGCATCTGGTCCCCGGAGCCGTCCTCGACGACGCCCTGCTCGGCCGGATCAAGCAGGCCATCCGCGAGCAGCTGTCGCCGCGCCATGTGCCCGACGAGGTGATCGAGGTGCCCGGGGTCCCGCACACCCTCACCGGCAAGCGCATCGAGGTCCCCGTCAAGCGCCTCCTCCAGGGCACCCCACTGGAGAAGGCGGTCAACCCGGGCTCCATCGACAACCTGGAACTGCTCCACTTCTACGAGGAACTCGCCCGCAAGAAGGCCTGACACACAGAAGGCCTCACTCCCGCGGCGCGTCCCGCCAGGACGCTCAGCCGCCGTAGGTGGCCTCGGACTCGCCCAGGACCGCGGCGAAGTCCGAGGCCAGCCGTGCCGCGTCCACGGGTTCCAGCTCGGCCACGGAGATCCGCACGCCCGGCTGCGACGCCAGCCGGAACCGGGCTCCCGCGGCCACCCACCACCCCTGCGACCGCAAGCCGTTCACCACGGCCGACTCGTCCCCCACCGGCACCCACACGTTCATCCCGCTCGCCCCGTGCGCCGCGAGGCCGCGGACCGCCAGCTCCCGCAGCAACGCGGCCCGGCGCCGGGCGTACGTCTCCCGCGCGCGGGTCACCAACGCGCGCGTGTCGTCGTCGGTCAGCAAGCGGTACACCGTCTCCTGGAGGAGATGGCTGACCCACCCGGACGTCAGCAGCAGCCGCCCGTCGTGCCGCGCCAGCGTGACCGGGTCACAGGCCGCGGCCGCCCACCGCAGGTCCGTCCCGAGGAACTTGCTCACCGTCCGCACGTGCACCCAGCGCGAGAGCCCACCCGACGTCAGCGACCACAAGGGCGCGTCCGCGACCGCCGAGGCATGGTCGTTCTCGACGACCAACAGATCCGGCTCGCCCCGCAGCACCTCGACGAGCTCGTCCCGGCGCGCCTCGGAGAAACAGCCCCCCCAGGGGTTCTGCGCACGGGGACTGCACACCAGCGCGCGCACCCCCGACCGTACGGCGGTGCGAAGTGCCTCCGGACGAAGCCCCTGGTCGTCCACGGCCACCGGCACGATCCGCAGCCCGAGGGCCGTGACCAGATCCAGCAGATGGTGGTAGCCGGGATCCTCCATGGCCACGGCGTCCCCGGGGCGGAGCTCCACGGACAGCAGCCGGCCGACCAGATCCAGCGCGCCGTGCGCGAACGTCACCTGTTCCACCGGTACGCCGTCGGGCCGCAGCCAGTCCCGTACGGCCTCCTCCAGCCGCTCCAGCCGGGGCGCCGAGCGATGCGAACGGGCCCCGGGGGACAGACGCGTGGGAGGCACCAGCGCGGGCAGCAGCTGCGGATCGGGATGCCCGCCGGCCAGGTCGCGCAACCCCTCCGGCACCCTCGGCGGCCTGCGCGAGGCCACCGCGGGAACCGGCGCCACCACCGTGCCGCCCCGGCCGCGCGTGACGACGATGCCCCGCCGCCGCAGCTCCGTGTAGGCCGTGGCGACCGTCCCGGGACTCACCCCGAGCTCGTCCGCCAGCCGCCGCACCGGAGGCAGCGAGGCCCCCGGCCCCAACGCGCCCTCGGCCACGCCCCGCTCGACGGACGCGGCAATCCCCTTGGCCGTCGTACCACTGATCCCATATTGTGTTGCCACATGGCCAAGTATGTATCAATACATAATTCGAGGCAAGGGGGAGCCCGTGCGAATGATCCACCGCGCCAACACCTGGAGCCGTGGCACACCCGGAGGTCTCGACGGACGCCGCATGCTGACCATCGCCCTCGTCGACCGCGTCGGCAGCGGACTGTGGGCATCCGTCAGCGTCCTGTACTTCACCTACGTCTCAGGCCTCTCCGTCGCCCGGATCGGCACCCTCGTCGCCGTGGCCGGAGCCGCCGGAATCGCCGGAGCCCCCCTCGGCGGCCGCCTGGCGGACCGCTTCCCCGTCACCCGCGTCCTCGTCACCGTCCAACTGCTGCGCGCCCTCACCTCCCTCGCCCTGCTGACCACCGACCACTACGCCCTCCTCGTCGCCTACTGCTCCCTCGGCAGCCTCGGCGACCGCGCCGCCAACGTCCTCACCAAGCTCTACGCCACCCGCGTCGCAGGCCCCGACCGCGTCCGCTACCAGGCCCTCCAGCGCACCGTCGCCAACGCCGGCTGGGCCCTCGGCGGCCTCGCCGCCGCAGCCGCACTGACCCTCGGCACCACAGCCGCCTACCGCTGGCTCCTCGCGGGCGACGCCCTCTCCTTCCTCGCCTGTGCCCTGCTCACCCTCCGCGTCGACGAACCCCGCTCCCACACCCGCACGGTGACCACCTCCAAGGACCCGCGGACCACCGCCACGCCCACCAGCCCCTGGCGCGACCGCACGTATCTCGCCTACGTCGCCACCGACACCGTGCTCTTCCTCGACGACGCCGTGTTCAAGGTCGGCCTGCCCCTCTGGATCGCCCACACCGACACGGCACCCCAGGGCCTCGCCCCCCTGCTCATGGTCCTCAACAACGTGATGGTCGTGGCCCTCCAGGTCCCCCTGGCACGCTTCGGCGCCACCACGGCCGCCGCCCGCCGCCTCCTCGCCCCGCTCTCGGCGGCCTTCGCCCTCGCCGGCATCGCCATGGCCGCCTCCGCGACCGGCGGAACCGTCACCACCACCCTGTTCCTCACCGCCGCGGCAGCCCTGTTCACGCTCGCCGAGATCCTCCACGCCACGATCTCCTGGGAACTCTCCGTCGCCCTGGCCCCCGACACCGCCCAGGGCGCCTACCTCGGAGCCCACGGCCTGGCCCAGTCCGCCCAGCGCAGCATCGGACCACTCGCCGTCACCGCAGCCATCGCCACCGGCCCCCTCGGCTGGCTCACCTTCGGCGCCACCATCGCCCTGACCTGCGCAATCCAGCACCGACTGGTCCGCGAACGGCTCACGCGAGGCCCATTGTCAGTGGCGCCGGTTACTGTGAGTGAGCATTGATCGACCATGCACACAGGGGGAAACATGGCACTCACCGACCGTCAGCTCATGCGCCGCGTCCTGCGCCGCGAAATCGCCGGCACCATCGGCCTGCTCACCGACGAACACGACTTCCGGGCCATGAAGCGCTACCGCAGCTTCACCTTCGACGACCACCCCACCTACCTCCGCCAGGTCGAAGACCTCCTCCGGGTCCGCGCCCTGCACGGCACGCACACCACCGTCGCCCTCTTCGACCCGCAGGAATACGCCGACTTCTGCGCCGCCGGCCACCTCGACCCCGACCTCCCCGCCAGCCGCAGCCGCTTCACCGCCCAGCTGGCGACCACCGGCCCCACCATCCCCTACGACGGCCAGCCGCTCGCCGACCTGCTCCCCGCCCTGGTCGACGAAGCCGTACGTCAGGCCACCTGGGAGTACGCCGCCACCCTGCTCGCCCGCCTCGGGTCCTGCGCCACCTGCGGCGAGGACATCGGCCGCGCCGCCTTCCAACGCGCATCCGACCTGGTCGTCCGCATCCTCGACACGGCCCCGCCCGGCGACCGGCACCTCGTCTGCAGCGTCACGGGCACACCCGAAACCCTCGTCGCCGCCCTCCACGCCGACGACGAGACCGACAGCACGGAACAGGTCGACGGGGCCGAAGCCCTGGAGTTCACCACCGTCCTCGCCCTCGGCCTCGCCACCCGCGGCCCCGGCGGCCTGGTCATGCGCACGAGCACCCCCGGCGGCCCCGACCGGGTCTACGGCTGGCGCATGCGCGGCGACGGCCTCGAACCCCTGACCGCCGGCGAGGTCTTCGACGCCTACTGCACCGACGCCGAATCCGGTGACCTCATCGCACCCGAGTCCGGAGTCGACTACAGCGTCCCGCCGGACCTGGAGGAGGACCCCCGGCCCGACCACCACCACTGAACCGACACCCGAAGGGGCGCTCCACTCGAAAGCGGAGCGCCCCTGATCACCGACCAGAGGTCGGCGGTGAGTGCCTACTCGCCGGACAGCACGGCCTGGGCCGCGCTCCGCGCCTCCGCGGCACTGTCCGTCGCCCGCGCCGCCGCAGCCGCCCGCTCGCACTGCGCCAGCGTGTACTTCGCCAGAGTCGCCCGCACATAAGGAATCGACGCCGCACCCATGGAGAGAGAGGTGACGCCCAGACCGGTCAGCACACAGGCGAGCAGCGGATCGGACGCCGCCTCACCGCACACCCCGCAGCTCTTGCCCTCGGCCCCGGCCGCCTCGGCCGCCAGCGCGACCAGGTCGAGCAGCGCGGGCTGCCACGGATCCTGCAGCCGGGACACCGCGCCCACCTGCCGGTCCGCGGCGAACGTGTACTGGGCGAGGTCATTCGTGCCCAGCGACAGGAACTCGACCTCCCGCAGAATCGAACGGGCCCGCAGCGCGGCGGAAGGGATCTCCACCATGGCACCGAACTTCGCCCGCAGCCCGGCCCCGCGGCACGCGTCCGCGAACGCCTTGGCGTCGGCACGGTCCGCCACCATCGGGGCCATCACCTCGAGATGGACCGGCAGATCCTCGGCGGCCTTCGCCAGCGCCGTCAGCTGGGTCCGCAACACCTCCGGGTGGTCCAGCAGGGTGCGCAGACCCCGCACGCCCAGCGCCGGGTTCGGTTCGTCGGCCGGGGTCAGGAAGTCCAGCGGCTTGTCGGCGCCCGCGTCGAGCACCCGCACGACGACCCGCCCCTCGGGGAAGGCTTCGAGCACCCGGCGGTAGGCCTCGACCTGCTTCTCCTCGGTGGGCGCGTTCTTGCTGTCGTCGAGGAAGAGGAACTCGGTACGGAACAGCCCGACGCCCTCGGCCCCCGCCTCCACGGCGGCCGGTACGTCCGCCGGCCCACCGACGTTCGCCAGCAGCGGCACCTTGTGCCCGTCGGCCGTCGCACCCGGACCGGTCGCCCCCGCCACGCCGGCCTTGCGCTCCGCGGCCGCGGCCCGGAGCTGGGCCTTCTTCTCCTCGCTCGGGTGCACGAAGATCTCGCCGGTGCTGCCGTCGACCGCGATCATCGTGCCCTCGGCCAGTTCACCGGCGCCCGGCAGCGCCACGACGGCCGGCACACCGAGCGCGCGCGCCAGGATCGCGCTGTGGCTGGTGGGACCGCCTTCCTCGGTGACGAAGCCGAGCACCAGGGTCGGGTCGAGCAACGCGGTGTCGGCCGGCGCCAGGTCCCGGGCCACCAGCACGTACGGCTCGTCGCTGTCCGGGACGCCCGGCATCGGGACGCCCAGGAGACGGGCGACGATACGGTTCCGCACGTCGTCGAGGTCGGCCACCCGGCCCGCGAGGTACTCGCCGGCCCCCGCCAGCAGCTCGCGATACGCGGCGAACGCGTCGTACACGGCCCGCTCGGCCGTGCTGCCGACGGCGATACGCCGCTCCACGTCCACCATCAGCTCGGGGTCCTGGGCCATCATGGCCTGCGCCTCGAGCACCGCCTGGGCCTCGCCGCCCGCCAGGTTGCCGCGCGCCATCAGATCGGCCGCGACGGCCTCCACGGCCTGGCGTGCGCGCCCCTGTTCGCGCTCCGCCTCTTCGGCCGGTATCTGCTTGGCAGGCGGCTCGAGCACCGCCGTTCCCATGTGCCGGACCTCGCCGATCGCCACACCGTGACTGACGCCGACGCCTCGCAGCGTTGTCTCCATCTCACCTGTCTCCGATAGAGCGGCGGGTCCCGCCGCCGCGTTGGTAGTCCTCTGTGCCGTCCTGTAGGGCGGCGTCGGCATCACTGCCAGGTAAAGAGAAGGTCGCCGGCCTTCATGTCGCCGTCCTCGCGGAGCTCGCCGAGGGCATCGGCCGTGGCCTCCAGGGCCACGACGGGGCACACGGGAGACTTACCGCTCTCCTCGACCGCGGCGGGGTTCCAGCGCACGACGGCCTGACCGCGGGTCACGGTGTCGCCCTTGTTCACGAGGAGCTCGAAGCCCTCACCGTTGAGCTGCACGGTGTCGATACCGAGGTGGGTGAGCACACCGTGCCCCTCGGAGTCGACGACGACGAACGCGTGCGGGTGGAGGGAGACGATCACCCCATCCACGGGCGCCACGGCCTCGGAGGGTTCGCGCACCGGGTCGATCGCGGTACCAGGGCCGACCATGGCTCCGGAGAAGACCGGATCGGGCACAGCGGCCAGTCCGATGGCGCGTCCTGCGAGAGGGGACGTCACGGTGGTCATGGGAAGCCTCCCAGGGGTGGAGATGTACAGGGTCGTTACTGCTTGTCCCGGACGGCGCACTGTGCAGCAGGGTATGTCAGATGAAGTACCGGTTCCGCACGAGAGTCCGATCCGTGGTCTAGACCACCAGCCTAATGGATTTGCGTGCGATCCGCGGCCCCGTGTACAGTCGTACCCCTGCCTGAGGGTGAGCGACGCGATCGAGCGCGCTTAACAGGGCAGCAACCAACTCTGATGGATCCCAACTCTGGATCATCTTCCGCATGCCTGCGGGACGGTGGTCAGGGGGCCGGGAAAAGCCTGATAGTGTTGGAAAC
>NZ_KQ949025.1:732558-856226 GCF_001514285.1 Streptomyces sp. DSM 15324 | reverse complement strand
TCACTGATCAACGGTAGTCACGTTCCGTGACTCTTGTCCCGTGAACGAGACGATTCAACTCCCGCCCCTGTGCGAAAGGTTCTTCCGCCGTGAGCGGCGTTCCGTCCCCGCCGCGCGACGGTTCGCGTCGGAGACCCTCGCCGGGTGGGGGCTCGCCGGGGCCGAGCGGGCCGACGACGTGCTGCTGTGTGTCAGCGAGCTGGTGACGAACGCGCTGCTGCACGGCGTACCGCCCGGCCGTCAGTTCCTGCTGTTCCTGCGGTACGACGGCCGGGCGTTGCGCGTCGAGGTGCACGACAGCGGGCCGGGGGTGCCCCGGGTCGTCGAGCCGGAGGGTGAGGGCGGGCGGGGGCTGCTGCTGGTGGCTGCGCTGAGTGACGATTGGGGGGTTCGGGAACGCGGGCTCGGCAAGGCGGTGTGGTGCGAGTTCGCCGGCCCCTAGTTGGGCCAGGTAGGGCCCTCGTCGGTCCAGACGACGCCCTTGTTGCGGCAGAGGCAGAAGGGGTGGCCGATCGGGTCGGTGTAGATCCGCCAGCCGTAACCGTCGGGGCCGATGAAGTCCTGCCTCAGTGTCGCGCCGAGGTCGAGGACGCGGCGCTGCTCGGACTCGATGTCGTCCACTTCGAAGTCGAGGTGGAACTGCTTGGGGTGCTCGCTGTCGGGCCACTGCGGAGCGCGGTAGTCGTCCACCCGGATGAACGCCAGCTCGATCTCGCCGAACTGGATGCCGGCCCAGTCCTCGGAACTGCCTTCCTTGATCGGACGGCCCGTCACCCCGGAGTAGAAAGCAGCCAGCTTCATCGTGTCCGGGCAGTCGATGATGAAGTCGGTCAGTCTCAGCATTCCGTGATCTTGCCACAGGACAAGCCGCCCGGGCGGCGCCGGTCAGCAGCGGACCGGCGCCGAGCAGGAGCGTTGGACGCTCAGAGCTTCTCGGGCGTCCTGATGCCCAGCAGGGCCATGCCCTGGTGGAGTGTGCGGGCGGTCAGGTCGCACAGGAGGAGGCGGTTCTCCGCCACGTCCTTCGGCGGCTGGGGCTTGATCACCGGGCACTTGTCGTAGAACGACGTGAACAGCGACGCCAACTGGTACAGATACGCCGCCACCTTGTGCGGAGCGTACTCCGCCGCCGCCTCGAAGACCGTGTCGCCGAACGCGTCCAGGTGCAGGCCCAGCGCCCGCTCCGCCGTGTGCAGGTCCAGCTCCGGGTGCGCGGCCGGCCGTACGTCTCCCGCCTTGCGCAGGATCGACTGGATACGGGCGTACGCGTACTGGAGGTAGACGGAGGTGTCGCCGTTCAGCGAGACCATCTGGTCCAGGTCGAACTTGTAGTCGCGGTTGGCCGACGTCGACAGGTCCGCGTACTTCACCGCGCCGATGCCGACCTGGGCGGCCCGCTCCTGGATCTCGGCCTCGGTGAGGTCCTGCGCCTTCTCCCGGACGACCTCGGCGGCCCGCTGCACCGCCTCGTCCAGCAGGTCCTCCAGGCGGACGGTCTCGCCCTCACGCGTCTTGAACGGCTTGCCGTCCGCGCCCAGCACGGTGCCGTAGCCCATGTTGTGCGCGGTGACGTCGTCGGTGAGCCAGCCCGCCCGGCGGGCCGTCTCGAAGACCATCTTGAAGTGCAGGGACTGGCGGACGTCCACGACGTAGATCAGGGACGTGGCGTGCAGCTCCTGGACCCGGTTGCGGATCGCGGTGAGGTCGGAGGCCGCGTAGCCGAAGCCGCCGTCGGCCTTCTGGACGATCAGCGGGACCGGCTGGTCGTCCTTGCCGCGGATGTCGTCGAAGAACACGACGAGCGCGCCCTCCGAGCGGACCGCGACCCCCATCTCCTCCAGCAGCCGGGCCGTCTCGGGCATGCCGTCGTTGTACGCCGACTCGCCGACGATCTCGTCGTCGCGGATCTCCATGTCGAGCTTCTCGAAGACGGAGTAGAAGTAGACCTTCGACTCGTCCACGAACCGCTGCCAGAAGTCCAGGGTCTCCTTGTCGCCGGACTGGAGGGCCACGACCCTCTTGCGCGCCCGCTCCTTGAAGGACTCGTCGGCGTCGAAGACCGCGCGCGAGGCCTTGTAGACCCGGTTCAGGTTCGACATGGCCTGCTCGCCGTCCGTGTCGGTCTCCGCGGACAGCGCGTCCGGGTTCTCGATCAGGTACTGGATGAGCATGCCGAACTGGGTGCCCCAGTCGCCGATGTGGTGCCGGCCGATCGTCTTCTCGCCGGTGAAGTCGAGCATGCCGCGCAGGGCGTCGCCGATCACCGCCGAGCGCAGGTGGCCGACGTGCATCTCCTTCGCCACGTTCGGCTGCGCGTAGTCGATGACCGTGGTGCCCGGGTCCGCCTTGGCCGGCACGCCGAGCCGGTCGCCGTCCGCGTACCGCGCGGCCAGGTTCGTGGTGATCGCCCGGTCCGCGAGCGTGATGTTGAGGAAGCCGGGGCCGGAGACCTCGACGTCCTGGATCAGCTCGGCGCCGGTGGCGATGCGGGAGACGACCTGCGTCGCCAGCTCCCGCGGGTTGGCCTTCGCCTTCTTGGCGAGGGCCAGGATGCCGTTGGCCTGGAAGTCGGCCCGGTCGCTTCGGCGCAGCAGCGGGTCGACTCCGTCGGCTTCCGGGAGGGCGGAAGCGAGGGCGGAGGCGAGGTGCTGGTTGACGGAGTCGCTGAGGGACTTGACCGGGGCCATGGGAAAGGGCCGTTCTCCTCGAGGGGATCAGATAGACGTGGTCAGTATCCCATGAGGGATGAAGCGGTTTTCTGGCCGCGGACCGGTGGGGGCTTGTCGCGCGGTTCCCCGCGCCCCTGGGAGGCGGCTGCGCCGCCTAAACTGGGGGCGCGGCCGTTTGACCGTATCGACTGCCCCGGAAAAGAAGGACGTGCCGATCGTGGCTCAGAGCACCGAGACCACCGACTGGGTCTCCCGTTTCGCGGACGAGGTCATCGAGGAGTCGGAGCGTCGGGCCCCCGGCAAACCTGTCGTCGTCGCCTCCGGACTGTCGCCCTCGGGTCCCATCCACCTCGGCAACCTCCGCGAGGTCATGACCCCGCACCTGGTCGCCGACGAGATCCGGCGCCGCGGCCACCAGGTCCGCCACCTGATCTCCTGGGACGACTACGACCGCTACCGCAAGGTGCCGGAGGGCATCGACGGGGTCGACAAGTCGTGGGCCGAGCACATCGGCAAGCCGCTGACCTCGGTGCCCGCGCCGGCCGGGTCCTCGTACCCGAACTGGGCCGAGCACTTCAAGGCCGCGATGGTCGCCTCGCTCGGTGAACTGGGCGTGGAGTTCGACGGCATCAGCCAGACCGCGCAGTACACGGCCGGCGTCTATCGCGACCAGGTGCTGCACGCCGTCGCGCACCGCGCCGAGATCGACGCGATCCTCGACCAGTACCGCACGAAGAAGGCGCCCGCCAAGCAGTCGCAGAAGCCGGTCGACGAGGCCGAGCTGGAGGCCGCCGAGGGCTCCGGCGCGGCGAGCGAGGACGACGGCAGCTCCGGCGCCGGGTCCGTCGGGTACTTCCCGTACAAGCCGTACTGCGGCAACTGCGAGAAGGACCTGACCACCGTCACCGCCTACGACGACGACTCCACCGAGCTGACGTACTCCTGCACAGCCTGCGGCTTCTCCGAGACCGTCCGGCTGAACGAGTTCAACCGCGGCAAGCTCGTCTGGAAGGTCGACTGGCCCATGCGCTGGGCCTACGAGGGCGTGATCTTCGAGCCCTCCGGCGTCGACCACTCCTCGCCCGGTTCCTCCTTCCAGGTCGGCGGCCAGATCGTCGGCATCTTCGGCGGCGAGCAGCCCATCGGCCCGATGTACGCCTTCGTCGGCATCACCGGCATGGCCAAGATGTCCTCCTCGCGGGGCGGCGTGCCGACCCCCGCCGACGCGCTGAAGATCATGGAGCCGCAGCTCCTGCGCTGGCTCTACGCCCGCCGCCGCCCCAACCAGTCCTTCAAGATCGCCTTCGACCAGGAGATCCAGCGCCTCTACGACGAGTGGGACAAGCTCGACGCGAAGGTCGCCGACGGCTCCGCCCTGCCGGCCGACGTGGCCGCCCACTCCCGTGCGGTGCGGACCGCCGAGGGCGAGCTGCCGCGGACGGCGCGCGCCCTGCCGTACCGGACGCTCGCCTCCGTCGCCGACATCACCGCCGGGCACGAGGACCAGGCGCTGCGGATCCTGAGCGAACTCGACCCCGCCGACCCGCTCACCGCCCTCGACGAGGCCCGGCCGCGCTACGACAAGGCCGAGGCCTGGATCAACACCTACGTCCCCGCCGACCAGCGGACCGTCGTGCGCGAGCAGCCCGACGCCGAACTGCTGAAGTCCCTCGACGAGGCGTCCCAGCAGTCCCTGCGGCTGCTGCTGGACGGGCTCGCCGAGAACTGGTCGCTGGACGGACTGACCCACCTCGTCTACGGCGTCCCGAAGGTCCAGGCCGGGTTCCCGGCCGACGCCACGCCCAAGGATCTGCCGCCGGAGATCAAGACCGCCCAGCGGACGTTCTTCGCGCTGCTCTACCACCTGCTCGTCGGCCGCGACACCGGTCCGCGACTGCCCACGCTGCTGCTGGCGGTGGGGCAGGAGCGGGTGCGGGGCCTGCTCGGCGAGTGACGCCGGTGACACCGGTGACGGTGTGAGAAAGCGCCCGGTGCCTTGGGGGACCGGGCGCTTTCCCGTGTGCGTGGGCGTTCCTACGCGATGTGGTCCTCCGTCATCTGAACCGAGTGGCGCTGCTGGAAGCGCTCGGCCAGCGACTTCAGCGCGCTCGGGGTGAGCGTCGTGCCGTAGGTCGCCTGGATGTTGTCGCCGAGGACACGGGGCGTGGGGTAGCTGCCGTCTATCGAGCGGACGAAGATCTCGTAGTACGCGTCCTCGTCGGGCTCGGGGGAGCCGCCGCCCTCGCCCAGCTCGCGGGTGCGGCCACCGGGAACCACCGGGATCGGGAACGTGCCGGTCTCCTCCGGGGCCGGTTCCTGGCCGGGGGCCGGGGGCTCCTCCTCGTACTGCTCCCGGTACTCCGTGGCCTGCTGCTCCTGCTCGTACCACTGGTCGTACTGCTCGGCAGGGTCGAACGGGGGGTCGTAGTTGGGGTCGTAGCCGCCGTGGTACTCGATCTCCTGCGGCGGCGTCTGGAACCAGGGGCTCTGGTCGGGGGAAGGCTCGGGCTCGGGGGCGTAGGCCTGCGGCCCGGGGTTCCGGCTGCCGCCGGGGAAGGCGCGCTGCCCGCCGGGGGGTGCCTCCGCGCCCATCCGGGCAGCCGCGGCGGCACGGGTGCCCGCGTCGATCATCGGCGCCGCCGGCAGCTCCTGGTGCTGGGGTGCCGGGGGAAGTACCGCCGGTTCTATGCCCGCCGCCGCCAGGCCCGCGGGGGCCGTCTCCGCGAGGGGGACTCCGTAGCGGGCCAGGCGCAGGGGCATCAGGGACTCGACCGGGGCCTTGCGGCGCCAGGCGCGGCCGAAGCGGGAGCGCAGGCGGGCCTGGTAGACGAGACGTTCCTGCTCCAGCTTGATCACCTGGTCGTAGGAGCGCAGCTCCCAGAGCTTCATCCGGCGCCAGAGGAGGAACGTGGGCACCGGCGAGAGCAGCCAGCGCGTGATGCGGACGCCCTCCATGTGCTTGTCCGCGGTGATGTCCGCGATCCGGCCGATCGCGTGCCGGGCGGCCTCGACGGAGACCACGAACAGGATCGGGATCACCGCGTGCATGCCGGTGCCCAGCGGGTCAGGCCAGGCGGCCGCGCCGTTGAAGGCGATCGTGGCCGCCGTCAGCAGCCACGCCGTCTGCCGCAGCAGGGGGAAGGGGATGCGGATCCAGGTCAGGAGCAGATCCAGGGCGAGCAGGACGCAGATCCCCGCGTCGATGCCGATCGGGAACACGTACGAGAAGTTCCCGAAACCTTTCTTCAGGGCCAGCTCGCGTACGGCCGCGTACGAGCCGGCGAAGCCGATGCCGGCGATGATCACGGCGCCGGTCACGACCACGCCTATGAGAACGCGGTGCATCCGAGTCAGCTGGATTGGCGCGGACACCTACTCCCCTCCCCTTGCGTGTTGTTGCGCGCAACAGGGTGGCACATGTGTACGTCGGACGCGTGTCCGGTCCGTCAGCTTTTTGCGGACGAGCCCTTGGACGCCGTGGCCTTCGCGGCCGCCGAAGCCGACTCCGTCGCCGTCGGCTTCGGGGTGGCGGGCGCGGACCCCGACGCCGACGGGGACTGCGACGGACTCGTCGTCGCCGCCGAACCCCCGTTGCCACCCTCGCCGTTGGCGGATCGGACCGCCGCCACGACCTCCTGGGCCGCCTTCTTCGCGGACGCCGTCAGGGTGTCCCCGCTGGGCGTCTTCTCGCCGGCCAGACCCGCGCCGTTGTAGTCGAGCGTGATGACGACGTTCTCGACGCGGGCCACGACCGTCTGCTGTTTGAAGGCGCCTTCCTTCTTCTTCAGGTCGTAGCGCACCACCGTCGCCTGGTCGCCCGTGCCGGTGACCGTCTCCGTCCTGGCGTTCTTGGCGTCCGTCACCGTCTGGGCGGCTTTGACCTGCTTCGCGTAGTACGACTGCGCCTGGGACTCGGCGTCACCGGTCGCCGCGTCCGACTCGAACCGCAGCAGGGAGACGTTGAGCCAGCGGAACTGCGACCCCTTCACCCCGTTGTTGTCCAGGCTGGACCAGGAGCAGCTCGCGCGGGCGCCGGTGTCGGAGGAGTCGCCCTCCTTGCCGGAGGACGTGCCCTTCGGGACCAGTTCCGTCAGCGTCTTCTTCGACAGCACCTTGCAGGCGCCCGGCAGCGTCGCGTACGCGGCCGCCTGGACGGCGGGAGCGGTGGTCGCGGCGGTGTCGACGGAACCGCCCGTGCCCTGCGCGCCGTCCGCGGCGGAGGCGGCGCCGGCCGAGCCCGAGTCCGAGCCGGAGTCCGAGGAGCACGCCGCGGCGAACACCATCACCGGCACCGCGAGCGCGGCGGCCAGGACGCGGTTCAGGCCTCCCGTGCGGGTGGCGCGCTGGTCAAACTGGTCGTCTCGCTGGGCTCGTCGCTGCATGGTTCCTTCACTCATGACGCTCGTGGTTCCTGCGGTCGGATCGGGTCCGAGGGGCCACGGTACGCGGTGGGACAGCTGTGCGGTTCCGCTTCACCCGCTGTGCGGACCCGCCGGAGGCCGGCGCCGAAGGCCGTTATCCGGCCAGGGAGTCGGCGAGCCGAGAAGCCAGTTTCCGGGCTTTGTCCTGCATTTCCTTGCTGTCGGGGACGGGTCCGACCGTCGCCGGCTGCTCCTCGTACTCGATGGTCACGATGACGTTGGACGTGCGGAACGCCACAGTCACCGTGCGCTGTTTGACCGTGGAACCCGAGCTGCTGAGCACGTCGTTCACGAACGCCTCGTCACCGAGGTCGTCCAGCAGGCGGGGCTGGAGGTCGGTGGGGGTGGAGGAGGGGGAGGCGCCCGCCGAGCCGGAGCCGGAGGCCGAGGGGGAGGACGAGGGGGAGGAAGGGGGCGAAGGGGGTGTGCTGGACGAAGAGGACGCGGTACCGGAAGGGGACCCCGTGCCGGACTCGGAGGCCGCGGGCTGCGGGATGTCGGCTGCGGTGACCTTCCGTGCGAACAGCTCCTCGGCCTCGTCGTCGTCGCTGACGGAGTTGTCGTAGGAGACGACGCGTTCGAGGTCGACGAAGAGATGGTCCGTGGCGTCCGCCGACTGCACCTTCCAACGGCAGCCGACCTTGCGGTCCGTGTCGAACGTCAGCGTCGCCTCGCCGTCGTAGGCGGTCTCGCGCTGCTTGTCGTCGATGAGTTGTGCGATGCCGGGCAGCAGGGAGTCGAGCGTGGGGCGGCCGACGGCGCTGCATGCCTCGGGCAGGGTCGTGTACTTGCCGGGCCGCGCGGCGGCCGAGGCGGTGCCGGCATCGCCGGGGTTGGAGTCGTCCGTGGAACCGCCGTTGTCCGAACTGCCGGTGCAGCCGGCCAGCAGCGCCGCGAGGAGTGCGGCGATGCCGGATACGTAGGCCTTCCGGTGCACGGTCGGCTCCTCTCGACGGTTCACGGGGCGAGCGGGTGGCGATCTTGGGTCCAGTGTCCCCGCTGCTTAATCGCTTGCCGGACGGGGGCGGCCCCAGCAGACAATGTGTATCGCACGCAACACCGTGGCCGCCGGTCCGATGTCCCATTCGTTGATCTTGGCGCCGGTTTTGCGACTTGAGGCTTCTGTTGGGTATCCGGGGGATTGAGGGCGATATGTCATATGTAGAGATGCCGGGCGCGAAGGTACCGATCCGGATGTGGACCGACCCGGCGTCGGTGGAGGACGTGGCGCTCCAGCAGCTGCGCAACGTCGCCACCCTGCCGTGGATCAAGGGCCTCGCCGTGATGCCGGACGTCCATTACGGCAAGGGCGCGACGGTCGGGTCGGTCATCGCGATGCAGGGCGCGGTCTGCCCGGCGGCGGTCGGCGTGGACATCGGCTGCGGGATGTCCGCGGTGAAGACGTCCCTGACGGCGAACGACCTGCCGGGGGACCTGTCCCGCCTGCGCTCGAAGATCGAGCAGGCGATTCCGGTGGGGCGGGGGATGCATGACGACCCCGTGGACCCGGGGGAGTTCCACGGGTTCGCCACCGCCGGGTGGGACGACTTCTGGAGGCGGTTCGACGGGGTTGCGGAGGCGGTGAAGTTCCGTCAGGAACGTGCCACCAAGCAGATGGGGACACTTGGCGCGGGCAACCACTTCTGTGAGGTTTGTGTAGATACGTCCGGATATGTCTGGCTCATGCTGCACTCCGGATCGAGGAACATCGGCAAGGAACTGGCCGAGCACCACATAGGAGTGGCTCAGAAGCTCCCGCACAACCAGGGCCTGATCGACCGTGACCTTGCGGTCTTCGTCGCCGACACCCCGCAGATGGCCGCATACCAGAACGACCTCTACTGGGCGCAGGAGTACGCCAGGTTCAACCGGTCGCTCATGATGGCCCTCTTCAAGGACGTTCTCCGCAAGGAGTTCAGGAAGGCCCGGGTCACCTTCGAGCCCGAGGTGAGCTGCCACCACAACTACGTGAGCCGCGAACGCTACGAGGGCATGGACCTGCTCGTCACCCGCAAGGGAGCGATCAGTGCTCGAGCCGGCGAATACGGGATCATCCCCGGTTCCATGGGCACCGGTTCGTACATCGTGAAGGGCCTCGGCAACGAGAAGGCCTTCAACTCCGCCTCGCACGGCGCGGGTCGGCGCATGAGCCGTAACGCGGCCAAGCGGCGCTTCTCGACGAAGGACCTGGAGGAGCAGACGCGGGGCGTGGAGTGCCGTAAGGACTCCGGCGTCGTGGACGAGATCCCGGGTGCCTACAAGTCGATCGACCAGGTCATCGACCAGCAGCGGGACCTGGTCGAGGTCGTGGCGAAGCTGAAGCAGGTCGTCTGCGTGAAGGGCTGACCTGCCTCACACGGCCGGCGCGTTGTTCTCGTCACCGGGCGAGGGCAACGCGCTACAGCCGTTTCTCCAGGAGTGTCACCGCGTACGGGCTGCCCGGGCCGCGCCGTCGGTGGTGCGGTAGCCGCCCAGGTCGCGGAAGTTGTGCAGGCTGTCGAAGGTGAGATGTCTGTCCACGGCGTGAGCCTATGCGGAAGGTGCGGAACCGGATGGGGGTGAACTGGTGTCTTAGGCTGGCCGGTTCGGGTCGTGGACACGGGGGTGTCGAATGCAGCGGATGCGTGGTTCGGTGGCGGTGGCGGGGCTCGTGCTCGTCGTGGGCACTCTGCTCGCGGGGTGTTCGCAGGAGTACGAGGACAAGCGGGGGAGGGGGGACGCCCCGGTCGCCGGGAAGGCGGGGGACGACACTCCTGCCGAGGTGTTCAACATGCCGGACGGGTTCGGCAACCTCGCCACCAAGTGCGTGGGGCACGGGTTCCGGGCGTATGTGACGACCAACGCGACGGGGCCGTCGAACGTACAGATCGTGGAGGACAAGTCGTGCGGGGGCTGAGGGCCGCCGGGGCGGTGGCCGTGCTCGCTCTCGCGCTCGGCGGGTGCGCGTCGCAGCAGTACTACGACGAGCGGGGGAAGGCCGACGCCCCGGTGGCGGGGCGGGCGGGTGAGGACACGGCGGCCGAGGTCTACAACTTCCCCGACGGGTTCGGCAACCTCGCCACCAAGTGCGTGGGGAAGGGCAAGCGGGGGTACGCGACGACGAAGTTCGTGCAGCAGGAGGACGAGGACGAGGTGATCGTCATTCCGGCCAACGCGGTGATCGTCGACGACCCGCGGTGTCAGGCGCCGTGAGCGGTCACTTCGCGTGCCGCACCGCGTAGATCATGACGAACGCCACGATGTGGATGCCGAAGAGGAAGTAGCCGAGCCACCACCACATCTGGCGTTCGTCGTGCGGACCCCGGGGCTCCTTGGCCGCCATCACAGCTCCCGGTGGACTTTGGTGTTCGAGGCCTGGGCGCGGGGGCGCAGCACCAGCAGGTCGACGTTGACGTGGCTGGGCCGGGTCACCGTCCAGGCGATGGTGTCGGCGACGTCGTCGGCGGTGAGAGGGTCGGCGACGCCCTCGTAGACCTTGGCGGCCCTGTCCTCGTCGCCGCCGAAGCGGGTGAGGGCGAACTCGTCGGTCTTGACCATGCCGGGGGCGATCTCGATGACGCGGACCGGCCGGCCGACGATCTCCAGGCGGAGGGTCTCGGCGAGGACGTGCGCGCCGTGCTTGGCGGCGACGTAGCCGGCGCCGCCCTCGTAGGTGCCGTGGCCGGCGGTGGAGGAGACGACGACGATCGTGCCGTCGCCGCTCGCGTCGAGCTTGGGCAGCAGGGCCTGGGTGAGGTTGAGGGTGCCGATGACGTTCGTCTCGTACATCGCGCGCCAGTCGGCGGGGTCGCCGGTGGCCACCGGGTCGGCGCCGAGCGCCCCGCCCGCGTTGTTGACCAGGACGCCGATGGTGGTGAAGGCGGTGGCGAACTCGTCGACAGCGGCGCGGTCCGTGACGTCCAGCGGGTACGCGGTCGCCGAGCCGCCCGCCGCGACGATCTCCTCGGCCAGCGCCTCGATACGGTCCTTGCGGCGGGCGGTGAGGACGACGCGGTAGCCGGCGGCGGCGAGGCGGCGGGCCGTGGCGGCGCCGATTCCGCTGCTCGCACCGGTGACGACGGCGATGCGGGAGGCGGCGGACGGGGCGGCGGTGGCCATGGGACTGCTCCTCGGGCTACGCGATCGGGCTGGCGCGGAAGGACGACCGGCCTCGAAAGGCCGTCCGGCCAGGATAGGTGGGAATCGGGGGACGGGTGCCGGGGTGTCCGTGAGGTGGACCACTGTCGGCACCGGCGCGGAGGCGTTCACCCGCCGCGCGGGGCCCACATGATCACGGCCATGCCCGCGAGGCAGACCAGCGCGCCCGTGACGTCCCAGCGGTCGGGGCGGAAACCGTCGGCGACCACGCCCCACAGGATCGAGCCGGCGACGAAGATCCCGCCGTACGCGGCGAGGACGCGGCCGAAGTGGGCGTCGGGCTGGAAGGTGGCGACGAAGCCGTAGGCGCCGAGGGCGAGGACGCCGCCGCCGGCCCAGAGCCAGCCGCGCTGCTCGCGCACGCCCTGCCAGACCATCCAGGCGCCGCCGATCTCGAAGAGGGCGGCGAGGACGAAGAGGGCGGCGGAGCGGAGGACCGTCATGGCGTTCAGCCTCGCACGGGTGGCCGCGTCACCTGTTGGAGGGCGCCTCACCGCTCGCTCGCCGTGGGATACATCCCACCGGTAGGACCGGCCGACGCAAGGAGTGGTGGCATGCGCAGGATGCGGGGGCTCGCCGTGTGGGGGGCCATGGGGGTACTGGCGGTGGGCTCGCCCGCGGTGGCGGGGGACGCGGCCGAGGCCGAGGCCGATCTGTCGTACCACGGGTTCGCGGTCCTGCACGGCGGGCGGGTCGACGTACGGCTGACGCCGCGGAACCACGGTCCGGCGGACGTGGCCGACGCGACGGTCCGGCTGCGCTGGTCGGTGCCGCTGGCGGCGCGCGGCCAGCGGCTGCCGCAGGGGTGTGCGCGGACGGGGGAGCGGTCGGTGGTGTGCCGTACGGGGCCGCTCGCGGCGGACACGCTGGGGGAGCGGATCGAGCTGGGGGTACGGCTGCGGGGGCGGCCGGCGGAGGCGACGCTGGACGTGGACACGGTGTGGGCGGGCGGGGCGGTGGACCGCAACCGGGCCAACGACCGGCAGCAGGTGCTGGTGCTGGACACCGGGGACACCTACTACTTCTGAGGGCCGTGAGGTCCCTGAGTACGATCTCGGCAGGCGGCGCTGACGAAGGGGTTGGGCGATGTCCGGGAACGGGCGGGCGGGTCTGCTGGACGAGCTGTCCGTGGTCTCCCGGCGGTACGTGGCGTCGTACGCCCTGTTCAACCAGGCCCTGGCGGACCGGCTCGGGCTGCATCCGACCGATCTGCAGTGTCTGAACCTGCTGACGCTGGAGCCGGAACCGGTGACGGCGGGCCGGGTGGCCGAGCTGACCGGGCTGACGACGGGGTCGGCGACGCGGCTGGTGGACCGGCTGGAGCGGTCGGGGTACGTGGTCCGGGAGCGGGACGCGGCCGACCGGCGGCGGGTGCTGGTGGCGCCGGTGCCGGAGCGGATCGCGGAGTTCGGGAGGATGTGGAAGCGGCTGGGCGGGGACCGCACGCCCCTGTTCGCGGATCTGCCGGACGCGGAGCTGGCCGTGATCGTGCGGCACATGCGTCGGACGGTGGAGTTCCACGGGGAGCGGATCGCACGACTGCGGGAAGGCCGGGTGTAGGGGACATGCGGGACACGGGCGTACGGGGCTCCGGCATACCGGACTTCCGGGACTCCGAGACGCTGGAGTTCGGGGTGGTGCAGGCCCGCCGGCAGGTGCGGGAGGCCGAGGCGGCGGCTGAGGCGGCCGAGGCTGAGGCGGCGGCCGAGACGGCCGGGACCGGGTCCGTGCGGGGGGCCGGGCCGGGGCTGCCGCGGCACTGGCCTCTGGTGCTGCTGGGGGCGGCGGTACTGCCGGGGGCGGTGCTGGTGGTCGTCGGCCGGTCGTTGGAGGAGCCGGCCGTGCAGGCGTGGCGGACGGTGTGTCTGGCGGTGACCGTGCAGGCACTGCCGTTCCTGTTGCTGGGGACGGCGCTGTCGGGGGCGATCAACGCGTTCGTGCCGGCGAGCGTGTTCAGCCGGCTGCTGCCGAAGCGGCCCGCGCTGGCGGTGCCGGTGGCGGGGGCGGCGGGGGTGGTGCTGCCGGGGTGCGAGTGCGCTTCGGTGCCGGTGGCGAACAGTCTGATCGGGCGGGGGGTGACTCCGGCGGCGGCGTTCGCGTTCCTGCTGTCCGCGCCCGCGATCAACCCGGTGGTGCTGACGGCGACGGCGGTGGCGTTCCCGGGCAGTCCGCAGATGGTGCTGGCCCGGCTGCTGGCCTCGCTGGTGACGGCGGCCGTGATGGGCTGGCTGTGGCTCTGGCTGGGGCGCGAGGAGTGGCTGCGGCCGGCCGTGCGGCACACCGGGCACCGGGCGGGGCACAGCCGCTGGGAGGAGTTCCGGCAGGGTTTCCAGCACGACTTCCTGCACGCGGGGGGCTTCCTGGTGGTCGGGGCGATGGCGGCGGCGACCTTCAACGTGGCGGTGCCGCGGTCGGTGCTGGAGGTGTTCTCGGGGTCGCCGTGGCTGTCGGTGCTGTTCCTGGCGGCGCTGGCGATCCTGCTGGCGGTGTGCAGTGAGGCGGACGCGTTCGTGGCGGCCTCGCTGAGCGGGTTCTCGCCGGTGGCGCGGCTGGCGTTCATGGTGGTCGGGCCGATGGTCGATCTGAAGCTGATCGCGTTGCAGGCGGGGACGTTCGGCCGGGCCTTCGCGGTGCGGTTCTCCTCGGCGACGGTGGTCGTCGCGGTGGTGTGCAGTGCGATCGTGGGAGGGGTGCTGCTGTGAAGCGGTTCGTGCGGGTGGCGTTGCTGCTGCTGAGCGGGCTGGGGCTGTTGCAGACCGCGCTGTTCACGGACGAGTACCTGCGGTTCGTGAAGCCGGGGATGCGGTGGCTGCTGGTCGTGTCGGGTGTGGTGCTGGTGGGGCTCGGGGTCCTGGAGGCGCTGGCCGCGCGCCGAGGGGACGGACAGGGCGCGCGGGGTGAGGACCACGGTCACGGGCATGACCACTCCCGGGTCCCGCGCGTCGCGTGGCTGCTGTTCCTGCCGGTGCTGAGCCTGCTGTTCTACGCGCCGCCCGCGCTCGGCTCGTACACGGCGGCGCGGGAGCCGGCCAAGGTGGTCGCGGTGGAGGACGACGGGTTCGATCCGCTGCCGGCGACCTCGCCGCTGCCGATCACGCTGACCGGGTTCACCCAGCGGGTGCAGCAGGACCGCAGCCGGGCGATCAAGGGGCGCGCGGTGCAGCTGACGGGGTTCGCGTCGCCGGCCGAGGGGGGCGGGTGGTACCTGACGCGGATCCTCATCAGCTGCTGCGCGGCGGACGCCACCACGCTGAAGGTACGGGTGTACGGCGGCACGACGCCGAAGGCGGACACGTGGGTGACGGTCACCGGGACCTGGCACCCGGGCGGCGGGCTGGGCACGTCGTCGGCGGCGGTGGCCCTGGACGCCCACGCGCTGAAGAAGGTACGCAAGCCGTCGAACGCGTACATGGACGCGCTCCCTCTGGGCTGAACCGGTGCGCCTGATCGGGGCCCGGGCCGCCCCGGCTCGCCTGCCCTGGCGTGCCCCCGGCAGCTTGTCGCGCTGGGCCGGCCTTGGCCTGCCGTCCCTGGGCTGACCCTGGGCTGGCTGTGGGCTTGGTGCCGGTCTGGCCTCGGGTTGGCTGTGGGCTTGGTGCCGGTCTGGCCTCGGGTTGGCTGTGGGCTTGGTGCCGGTCTGGCCTCGGGTTGGCTGTGGGCTTGGCGCCGGGTCTGGCCCCCGGCCTGGCCCCGAGGCCTGATCCGGGCCCCTTGGGCCTGCCCCGGCCTGCCCGCGGGCCGTACCCCCGGGTCTGGCCCCGGCCGGGCCCCCGGGCTGATCCTGGCCTGACCCTCTGGCCTGCCCCGGCATGCCCCCAGCCCACCCCCGGCCACCTCATCCCCAAGCCCTGCCCCGGCCCGCCCCCAGCCCTCCTCCGAAGTGGGGAATAGCCGGGCCCCCGGGGTCGTTCAAGGGGTATAGTTGAACGGTCAACAACTTTGGAGGTTGAGCGACCATGCAGTTCGGGATCTTCACGGTGGGCGATGTGACGCCGGACCCGACGACCGGCCGTACGCCGAGTGAGCGGGAGCGGATCAAGGCCATGGTCGCCATCGCGCTGAAGGCGGAGGAGGTCGGGCTCGACGTCTTCGCGACCGGGGAGCACCACAACCCGCCGTTCGTGCCCTCCTCGCCGACCACCATGCTCGGGTACGTCGCCGCGCAGACGGAGAAGCTGATCCTCTCCACCTCCACCACCCTCATCACCACCAACGACCCGGTGAAGATCGCCGAGGACTTCGCGATGCTCCAGCACCTGGCCGACGGCCGGGTGGACCTGATGATGGGCCGCGGCAACACCGGTCCCGTCTACCCCTGGTTCGGCCAGGACATCCGCCAGGGCATCAACCTCGCCATCGAGAACTACGCCCTGCTGCGCCGGCTGTGGCGGGAGGACGTCGTGGACTGGGAGGGCACGTTCCGCAGCCCGCTCCAGGGGTTCACCTCCACGCCGAGGCCCCTCGACGACGTCCCGCCGTTCGTCTGGCACGGCTCCATCCGGTCCCCCGAGATCGCCGAGCAGGCCGCCTACTACGGCGACGGCTTCTTCCACAACAACATCTTCTGGCCCGCCGACCACACCAAGCGCATGGTCGAGCTGTACCGCTCCCGGTACGCCCACTACGGGCACGGCACCCCCGAGCAGGCCATCGTGGGCCTGGGCGGTCAGGTGTTCATGCGGAAGAACTCGCAGGACGCGGTGCGCGAGTTCCGTCCGTACTTCGACAACGCGCCGGTCTACGGGCACGGCCCGTCCCTGGAGGACTTCACCGACCAGACCCCGCTGACCGTCGGCACCCCCGAGCAGGTCATCGAGAAGACCCTCGCCTTCCGCGAGTACGCCGGCGACTACCAGCGCCAGCTGTTCCTGCTCGACCACGCCGGCCTGCCCCTGAAGACCGTCCTGGAGCAGCTCGACCTGCTCGGCGAGGAGGTCGTGCCGGTGCTGCGCAAGGAGTTCGCCAAGGGGCGCCCGGCCGAGGTGCCGGACGCGCCCACCCACCAGTCGCTGCTCGCGGCCGCACGGAAGGAGACCGTGGCATGAAGCTCGTCGTCGTCTCGGCAGGCCTGAGCGTCCCCTCGTCGACCCGGCTGCTCGCCGACCGGCTCGCCCAGGCGGTCGGGGCGCGGACGCCGGTGGACACCGAGATCGTGGAGCTGCGCGACCTCGCGGTGGAGATCGCGCACCACTTCACCAACGGCTTCCCCGGCCGCACACTCGCCGCCGCCCTGGACGCGGTCGCGGCCGCCGACGGCCTGGTCGTCGTCACGCCGGTGTTCTCCGCGTCGTACAGCGGACTGTTCAAGTCGTTCTTCGACGTGCTGGACCCGGACGCCCTGACCGGGAAGCCGGTGCTGATCGCGGCGACCGGCGGCTCCGCCCGGCACTCCCTCGTCCTGGAGCACGCCCTGCGCCCGCTCTTCGCCTACCTGCGGGCCGTCGTCGTCCCGACCGCGGTCTACGCCGCCTCGGAGGACTGGGGCGCCGAGGGGCTGCCGGAGCGGATCGAGCGGGCCGCGGGAGAGCTGGCGGCGCTGATGGGCGGGCTGTCGGCGGTGCGTGAGCCCGAACCGGTGAAGGACGCCTTCGACGTCGTACCGTTCGCCGAGCAGCTCGCCGCGCTGCGGCCCGCGGGATGAGGTTGCCTCCGGCTGAGTGAGAGGCCAGTAAGAAGCCCGGCGGAAGGAAGATCATCAGGTCGTCCGACCCGGAAAGCTTGGCAGACTGGCCTCGTGCCTCCCACGCTGCTGCTCGCCGAAGACGACCGCGCCATCCGCCACGCCCTGGAACGCGCCCTGGCCCTGGAGGGGTACCAGGTCACCGCGGTCGCCGACGGCGTCGAGGCGCTGGCCCACGCCCACAAGGCGCCGCCGGACGTGCTCGTCCTCGACGTGATGATGCCCGGGATCGACGGACTCCAGGTCTGCCGGGTGCTGCGCGCCGAGGGCGACCGCACGCCGATCCTGATGCTGACCGCGCTGGTGGAGACCGCCGACCGGATCGCCGGGCTCGACGCGGGCGCCGACGACTACGTCGTCAAGCCGTTCGACGTCGAGGAGGTCTTCGCAAGGCTCCGGGCCCTGCTGCGGCGCACCAACCCCGGCGGGGTCCCCGTCCCGGTGGAGACCGCCGCCGCCCCGCGGCAGACGCCCGAGCGGTACCTGGAGGCGGCCGGGCTGCGCATGGACCCGCAGGCGCGGCGGGCCTGGCGGGGCGAGCGCGAGCTGGAGCTCACCCGCACCGAGTTCGAACTGCTGGAACTCCTCGTGCGCAACGCCGGGATCGTCCTCGACCACTCCACGATCTACGACCGCATCTGGGGCTACGACTTCGGGCCCGGCTCCAAGAACCTCGCCGTCTACGTCGGCTACCTCCGCCGCAAGCTCGACCACCCGGACGCCTCCCCGCTGATCCACACGGTGCGCGGCGTCGGATACGTGCTCCGGGAGGACTGAGTGGGCCGGCTGCGGCGGCTGCTGGGTGGGCCGCGGCCCAAGCTGGTGTCCCTGCGGACGACGTTCGCCGTGTCGTTCGCCGCGGTGACCGCCGCCGTGACCGTGCTGGTGGGGGTGTTCTCGTACTCGGCGGCGGCGCGGCTGGTGCGGGTCGACCAGGAGTCGGTGTTCGACGAGGTCGTCCAGGATCTGCGGGACGAGGTGCGCGGGCACGCGATGGCGCCGGAGGACTTCTCCTCCGCGGCGCCCGGGCACGACATCGTGCGGCCCGCGCGGACCAATGTGCAGGTGCTCGGGGCCGACGGGACGGTCGTCGACAGCGGCAGTCCGCGGCTGCCCGTGGTGCCCGCCGACCGGAAGGTCGCGATGGCCCAGGCGGCCGGGCGGATGGCCGTGCACAAGGACGTGGACGTCGGCAGCGACGTGTACCGGGTCGCGACCGTCGCGCTCGGCGGCGGGCGCGGCGCGGTGCAGGTGGCGCAGGAGTTCAGCGACACCGAGGACCTGCTGCGGGCGCTCCAGCAGCGCACCCTGATCCTGATGACCGCCGTCGTCCTCGCCGCGGGCCTGTTCGGCTGGTGGCTGGCCCGGCGCATCACCCACCGTCTGGTCATCCTCACCACCGCCGCCGAGGACGTCGCCCGGACCCGGCGGCTCGGTGTGCAGGTTCCGGTCACCGGCTACGACGAGGTGGGCCGGCTCGGCCGGGCCTTCGACCGGATGCTGGGCCGGCTCGCCCAGTCGGAGGAGGACCAGCGGCGCCTGGTGCAGGACGCGGGGCACGAGCTGCGCACGCCGCTGACCTCGCTGCGGACGAACATCTCGCTGCTGCGGCGGATCGACGAGCTGCCGCCCGCCATGCGTGAGGACCTGGTCGCCGACCTCACCCAGGAGGCCCGTGAGCTGACCGACCTGGTCAACGAACTCGTCGACCTCGCCGCCGGCCAGGCCGACAACGAACCCCCGCAGAAAGTGGACATCGCCGACATCGCCGAGGAGGTCGCGGTGCTCGCCCGGCGCCGCACCGGACGGGTGATCCAGGTCCGGGCGAGCGGCGACACCACGACCGACGGCCGGCCCGGCATGCTCCAGCGGGCCGTGTCCAACCTCGTGGAGAACGCCACCAAGTTCGACCGCGAGGGCGTGGCGCCCGTCGAGATCTCCGTCACCGGGCCCGCCCGGCCCGGCGTCGTCCGCGTCGAGGTCCTCGACCGCGGGCCCGGCATCGCCGTCGAGGACCTGACCCGTGTCTTCGACCGTTTCTACCGCGCCGCCGACGCCCGCTCCCTGCCCGGATCCGGCCTCGGCCTGTCGATCGTGCGGGAGGTGGCCCTCTCCCACGGCGGCGCCCCCTTCGCCCACCGGCGGGCGGGCGGTGGCTCCGTGATCGGGTTCACGGTGGGCGGGGGGTTGTGACCGGGCGAACGGCGTACGACGCTCACCGCCGGGCTCCGGCCCGCCCCCTGCCGGCGCGCCGCCTGGGTCCCGCCCGCATGTGATCGGGAACCCCGGACGGCCGGTTCCCCTCCTCCGGGGTAGCGGCGGCGGATGAGCGCGGACGCGCGGGATCGCGTACCACCGCCCGAGGGGCCCTGCGGATGCGAGGATGAGGCGCCATGACTGCCGGGTGGTGCACACGCACACTGCGTGCCGCGATGTTCGCGGCCGTCTGTGTGCTGCTCGCCGCCCTGGGCCACGTCCTGATGTCCGGCGACCACGTCCCCGTCTGGGCCCTGGCCGCCGGTGCGGCCGTGACCGGCGCGGCGGGCTGGTGCCTGGCCGGCCGTGAACGGGGGCCCGCGTCGGTGGTCGCGGTCGTGGTGGCCGCCCAGGCGCTGCTGCACCGGGCGTTCGAGTACGCCCAGACGGTGGGCGCGGACACGGGCGCGCAGCCGCCGACTGTGCCTTCCATGACCACGTCCATGCAGGGCATGGACATGGCGCACATGGTCGGCATGGGCCACATGAGTCACGCCGGGAGCGGTGGCCGCGGGGTCCTGCTGAACGTGGTCGGCTCCTCCTCGTCGGGGATGTTCGCCGCCCACCTGCTGGCCGCGCTGCTGTGCGGGCTGTGGCTGGCCCACGGTGAGCGCGCCGCGTTCCGCGTGCTGCGGGCGGTGGCCGGCCGGCTCGCGGCGCCGCTGCGGCTGCTGCTCGCCCTGCCCCTCGCGCCCGCACGCCCGCGGGTCCGGCCGCGCCGCCGCCACCGCGAGCGGGTGCCGCGGCTCCTCCTCGTCCACGCGATCACTTCTCGGGGTCCGCCCGTGGGAGCCGCTGCCGTCTGACGGCAGCCGGTGACCCGGGCCGCCCCTGTGCGCCCCGGGCTTCGGCCGTACGCGCGCGCAGGCGCCGTGGGGCCGTCTCCCCGTATCCGGACCGGGCCCACGGTCCCGGCTTCCGGACGACCGAGAAGGACACCCTCAGGTGATCACCTCTGTCTCCCCCGGCCTTGCGTCGCACCCCGAGTCGTCCCGTGACGACTCGATCACGGCCTGGGCGCTGGCCGCGCGCGGTGGCGACCCGGGCGCCGTCGAGCGGTTCGTGCGGGCGCTGCACCGGGACGTGCTGCGGTACGTCGCCCATCTGTGCGGCGATCCCCAGGCTGTGGACGACCTCGCCCAGGACACCTTTCTGCGGGCGCTCGCCAGTCTGCACCGGTTCGAGGGCCGTTCCTCGGCGCGTTCCTGGCTGCTGTCCATCGCCCGCCGCGCGGTGGCCGACAGCTACCGGTACGCCTCCGCCCGGCCGCGCCACGCCGACGTACCGGACTGGCAGCTCGCCGTGGAGTCGGCCCAGCCGCGCGGGCTGCCCGGGTTCGACGACGGGATCGTGCTGCTCGACCTGCTGGCCGCGCTGCCGGACGAGCGGCGGGAGGCGTTCGTCCTCACCCAGCTGCTCGGGCTGCCGTACACGGAGGCGGCCGAGGTCAGCGACTGTCCGGTGGGCACGGTCCGCTCCCGGGTGGCCCGGGCGCGCGCCTCGCTGGCCGACCTGCTGGACGAGGCGGAGGCGCACACCCACGTGGCCGCCTGAACAGTGGTACGAATGGGTAATAGTGCCCAAGTGCGACATGTGTAAGGCAGGAGAGCGTCACGCAGGAGAGCGAGATGAGCGGCCATGGAGGCACTCAGCGCCCGGGTGACCATCGACGAACTCGGCACGGTGACCGGGTGGAACGACGGTGCCGAGCGGCTTCTCGGTTACCCGCCGGAGGAGATCGTGGGGCGGCCGGCGGTGCTGCTGCTGGCCGAGCGGCCGGTTCCGCAGGAGTTTCCCCCGACGGCCGGGCCGCCACGGTGGCACGGCACGCTCACGCTCCTGCACCGGTCCGGCCGCCGGCTGGTGGCCAGGGTTCTGGCCCACCACCGTACGGCGGAGGACGGCAGCCGTGACTGGCTGCTGGTCTCCGCCGTGGCCGGCACCCCGCGGCCCGACGACGACGCCCTGCTGTGGCGGGGCGTGATGCAGTCTCCGTCCTGCGCGACCTCGGTGTACGACACCGACCTGCGCTACCGCCGCTCCAGCGGAGCCGCACAGCGCGCCCTCGGCCTCGGTGAGGAGGAAATACGCGGGCTGCGGATGACGGACGTGATCCCGACCCCGGTGTCGGAGGCGGTCGAGCGGCGGATGCGGCTCGCCCTGGAGACGGGGGAACCGCAGTACGTCGAGAACCACGCCCGTGCCCCCGGCGAGAACCGTGAGCACGCCTGGTCGGTCCAGCTCTACCGGGTGGAGGACCCGGGCGACGGCCGGGTGCTCGGGGTGGCCGCCACCGGGCACGACGTGACCGACCAGTACTGGGCGCGCAAACGCCTCCAGCTGATCGCCGCGGCCAGCTCGCGGATCGGCAGCACCCTCGATGTCACGCGGACGGCGCAGGAACTGGCGGACGTGGCGGTGCCGGACCTGGCCGACTTCCTCAGCGTCGATCTGCTGACCTCCTTCGAGGAAGGCGGGGGAGCCTGGGGGACCGGGGGAGCCGGGGTGGGCACCGAGGGCGGCGGGGCGGGCGCCCCGGCCACGGCCGGGGCGCCGCTGACGTTGCGGCGGGTCGCCCACCAGTCCGTGCTGCCGGGCGTCCCCGAGGCGGTCCTCGCGCTGGGCGACGTGGACGCGTACCCGGAGGGCTCGCCACCGGTGGAGAGCCTGCGGTCGGGGCGGGGCCTGTACCGCCGGGTGTTCCCGGCCGCGCTGCCGCCCTGGGTCGCCGGCGATCCGCTGCGCACCGCCCGGATCCGCGACTTCGGCTTCCACTCCGTGATGGCCGTACCCCTGTCGGCGCGCGGGACGACCCTCGGGGTGGTCGTCCTCGCCCGGCACCGGCGTCCCGACCCGTTCGAGGACGACGACCTGGTGCTCGCCGAGGAGCTGGCCGCCCGGGCGGCCATCTGCATCGACAACGCCCGGCGCTACACCCGTGCCCGGGGTACGGCGGTCACGCTCCAGCGCAGTCTGCTGCCGCAGCGGCTGCCCGAGCAGTCGGCGGTGGAGGTCGCCTCCCGCTATCTGCCGGCCGGTGCCCGGGCCGGGGTGGGCGGCGACTGGTTCGACGTGATCCCGCTGTCCGGGGCGCGGGTGGCCCTGGTCGTGGGGGACGTGGTGGGCCATGGCATCCACGCCTCGGCGACCATGGGGCGGCTGCGGACGGCCGTACGGACCCTGGCCGACATCGATCTGCCGCCGGACGAACTCCTCACCCACCTCGACGACCTGGTGGCGAGACTGGCCACCGAGGCGGAGGCCGCCGAGAACGAGACCGCCGGGGACGTGGGCGCGACCTGCCTGTACGCGGTCTACGACCCCGTCTCCCGGCGGTGTGCGCTCGCCCGGGCCGGGCACCCGCTGCCGGCGCTGGTCAGCCCGGACGGCAGGGTGGAGCTGCTCGACCTGCCCGCCGGGCCGCCGCTGGGGCTGGGCGGACTCCCCTTCGAGTCGGTGGAGTTCGACCTGCCCGAGGGCAGTGTGCTCGCCCTCTACACCGACGGACTGCTCGACTCCCGCAGCCGCCGGACCGACCCGTCCGCCGAGGACGCGGGCACGGGTACCCGGGCAGGCACCCGGGCAGGCACCCGCGCGGGCACGAGCGACGGCGGTGAAGACGGCGACGACGGCGACGACGGCGTGGCCCTGCTGTGCAGCAGCCTCGCCCGGCCCGCCGCCTCGCTGGACGACCTGTGCGACACGGTCCTCGGCGGGATGCTGCCGCAGCGGCCCGCCGACGACGTGGCGCTGCTCGTCGCCCGCACCCGGGGCCTCGACGCCTCCCGGGTCGCGATCTGGGACGTGCAGCCGGACCCGGCCGCCGTCGCAGAGACCCGCAAGAACGTGATCGCGTGCCTGGAGTCCTGGGGGCTGACCGACGCGGCCTTCGTCACCGAGCTGATCGTCAGCGAGCTGGTCACCAACGCGATCCGGCACGCCGAACCGCCGGTCCAGCTCCGCCTGATCCACGACCGTGCCCTGATCTGCGAGGTCTCCGACGCCAGCGGCACCGCCCCGCACATGCGGCGGGCCCGCACCTACGACGAGGGCGGCCGGGGCCTGCTGCTGGTCGCCCAGCTCACCGAACGCTGGGGGACCCGCCCCGGCACCCGGGGCGGCAAGACGATCTGGGCGGAACAGAACGTCGGTAAGTGAGCTGAGGGACGGGAGCCGCCGCTGATCGTCTTCGGCGGCTCCGGGATGTGACCCCCCTCACAGCCATCCGGGCGACTTTGCATGGTCATGCGTCATCATGCATACTCTTCCTATGTCCAAGGTCCTCACCTCCCTTCCGGTCGGCGAGCGCGTCGGCATCGCCTTCTCCGGCGGACTCGACACGTCGGTCGCCGTCGCGTGGATGCGCGACAAGGGCGCCGTCCCCTGCACGTACACCGCCGACATCGGCCAGTACGACGAGCCCGACATCGCCTCGGTGCCCGGCCGCGCGCACACCTACGGCGCCGAGATCGCACGCCTGGTCGACTGCCGCGCGGCGCTGGTCGAGGAGGGCCTGGCGGCGCTCGCCTGCGGCGCGTTCCACATCCGCTCCGGCGGGCGGGCGTACTTCAACACCACCCCGCTCGGCCGCGCGGTCACCGGCACCCTCCTGGTGCGCGCCATGCTCGAGGACGACGTCCAGATCTGGGGCGACGGCTCGACCTTCAAGGGCAACGACATCGAGCGGTTCTACCGCTACGGTCTGCTCGCCAACCCGCACCTGCGGATCTACAAGCCGTGGCTGGACGCCGACTTCGTGACGGAGCTCGGCGGCCGCAAGGAGATGTCCGAGTGGCTCGTCGCCCACGGGCTGCCCTACCGGGACAGCACCGAGAAGGCGTACTCCACCGACGCCAACATCTGGGGCGCCACCCACGAGGCGAAGACGCTGGAGCACCTGGACACGGGCATCGAGACCGTCGACCCCATCATGGGCGTCCGGTTCTGGGACCCGTCGGTCGAGATCGCCCCCGAGGACGTCACGATCGGCTTCGACCAGGGCCGCCCGGTCACCATCAACGGCAAGGAGTTCGCCTCCGCGGTCGACCTGGTGATGGAGGCCAACGCCGTCGGCGGCCGGCACGGCCTCGGCATGTCCGACCAGATCGAGAACCGGATCATCGAGGCCAAGAGCCGCGGCATCTACGAGGCGCCCGGCATGGCCCTGCTGCACGCCGCGTACGAGCGTCTGGTCAACGCGATCCACAACGAGGACACCGTCGCCCAGTACCACAACGAGGGCCGGCGCCTCGGCCGGCTGATGTACGAGGGCCGCTGGCTGGACCCGCAGGCGCTGATGGTCCGCGAGTCGCTCCAGCGCTGGGTCGGCGCCGCCGTCACCGGCGAGGTCACCCTGCGGCTGCGGCGCGGCGAGGACTACTCGATCCTCGACACCACCGGCCCGGCCTTCAGCTACCACCCGGACAAGCTGTCCATGGAGCGCACCGAGGACTCCGCGTTCGGCCCGGTGGACCGGATCGGCCAGCTCACCATGCGCAACCTCGACATCGCCGACTCCCGCGCCAAGCTGGAGCAGTACGTCGGCCTCGGGCTGCTCGGCAGCACGGCCACCCCGGCGCTCGGCGCCGCCCAGGCCGCCGCGACCGGTCTGATCGGCACCCTCCCCGAGGGCGGCGCCGAGGCGATCGCCTCCCGCGGCGAGGTCTCCGAGGAGGACGCCCTCCTGGACCGCGCGGCGATGGAGTCCGGCACGGACTGATCCACCGACCGACGGCGAGGGGCCGGGCGGGCGCGAGAAAGACGCGCCCGCCCGGCCCCTCGCCGTCGTACCGCCGTCGCGCTCGGGTCTCCCCGTCTGCCGGTCTCAGCCGTCCTTGCGCGCCACGCCGCCGTAGAAGCCGATCGGGGGCAGGGCGGGGTCGACGGGCTCGGTGGGGCGCCAGTCCGGGACCAGGACCAGGCCCGGTTCGAGCAGGGTCCAGTCGCGGAAGAACTCCAGGACGCGGTCGTGCTTGCGGGGGTTCATGCTGGCGGTGGCGCTGTTGTAGACCTTCACCGCGTCCGTGCGGCCGCCCTCCTCGAAGAGGTCGACCGTGGCGTGGGAGAGGATCAGGTACGAGCCCGTCGGCAGCGCGTCGAGCAGGGTGGCGAGGATCGCGTCCGGGTCCTCCGCCTCCGTGACGAAGTGCAGGACCGCCACCAGCATCAGCGCCACGGGCCGGTCGAGGTCGATGACCTTGCGGACGTCGGGGTGGTCGAGGACGGCCCGGGGGTCGCGCAGGTCGCCGAGGACGACGGAGGTGTTCTCGTCGTCGTCCAGCAGGGTCCGGGAGTGGGCGCCGACGATCGGGTCGTTGTCGACGTAGGCGATCCGGGTGCCGGGGGCGACGGCGCGCGCGATCTGGTGCACGTTGGGCTCGGTCGGCAGGCCGGTGCCGATGTCGAGGATCTGGCGGATGCCGCCCTCCTCGACCACGTGCCGCACGGCGCGCTGCATGAAGCTCCGGTTGGCCCGCACCGCGGCCCGCACCTCGGGGGCCGCCTTGATGAACTGCTCCGCGGCCGCCTGGTCGACCTCGTAGTTGTCCTTCCCGCCGAGGAAGTAGTCGTACATCCGGGCCGGGTGGGGCCTGCTCGTGTCGATCCTGGGAGAGGTCATGCTGCCCGGCTCCGTCCCGAAACCATGATGAGTGGCTGTCAGATCGTCATTTTGGCACGGGGGTTGAGGTGATCTTCCCTCCGATGGGCGCCACTCGTCCGGAGGAAACGGTCAGCGCCTCCGAAGGCCGTGCCGTGGCTGCGGGGCGGGCGGCGGGACCCTCGTCGTGGGCGGTGGTCCGACGGTTCGCTGAGTACCCGCCGTGCGATCCGCCGTACATCCCCGTGCAACGCCGTACAAGGAGGTACGCCCATGACCGTCCAGCACGCACCGGCCGAGGACCTGCGCCTGACCGCCGGGGTCCACGCCGCCGTCCTGGCGCGGGATCCCGCCCAGTCCGAGTTCCACCAGGCCGTACGCGAGGTGCTGGAGTCCCTGGAACCGGTCCTCGCCCGCCGGCCCGAGTACACCCGCCACCGGATCCTGGAGCGGCTGTGCGAGCCGGAGCGCCAGCTCGTCTTCCGTGTGCCGTGGGTGGACGACGAGGGCCGGATCCAGGTCAACCGGGGCTTCCGGGTGGAGTTCAACAGCGCCCTCGGCCCCTACAAGGGCGGTCTGCGCTTCCACCCGTCCGTGAACCTCGGGATCGTGAAGTTCCTCGGCTTCGAGCAGATCTTCAAGAACGCCCTGACCGGTCTGCCCATCGGCGGTGGCAAGGGCGGCGCCGACTTCGACCCCAAGGGCCGCTCCGACGGCGAGATCATGCGGTTCTGCCAGTCGTTCATGACGGAGCTCCACCGCCACCTCGGCGAGCACACCGACGTGCCCGCCGGGGACATCGGGGTCGGGACGCGCGAGATCGGCTACCTCTTCGGCCAGTACAAGCGCATCACCAACCGGTACGAGTCCGGCGTCCTCACCGGCAAGGGCCTGAACTGGGGCGGCTCCCACGTCCGCACCGAGGCCACCGGGTACGGCACCGTCTACTTCGTCTCCGAGATGCTCGCCGCCCGCGGCCAGGACCTCGACGGCCGGCGGGTCGTCGTCTCCGGCTCCGGCAACGTCGCGATCTACGCCGCCCGCAAGGCGCACGAACTCGGCGCGAAGGTCGTCGCCCTGTCCGACTCCGGCGGGTACGTGGTCGACGAGGAGGGCATCGACCTCGACGTGATCAAGGACATCAAGGAGGTCCGCCGGGCCCGGATCAAGGAATACGCCGAGGCCGTGCGCCGGGCCCGCTACATCGAGGGCGGTTCCGTCTGGGACGTGCCGTGCACGGTCGCGCTGCCCTGCGCCACCCAGAACGAACTCGACGAGACCGCGGCCCGCGCGCTGCTCGCCGGCGGGGTCGTGGCGGTCGCCGAGGGCGCCAACATGCCCACCACCCCCGGTGCCGTACGGCTCTTCCAGGACGCGGACGTGGCCTTCGGCCCCGGCAAGGCGGTCAACGCCGGCGGGGTCGCCACCTCGGCCCTGGAGATGGCCCAGAACGCCGGCCGCGACTCCTGGACCTTCGAGGACACCGACCGGCGCCTCGCGGCCATCATGGCCACCATCCACACCACCTGCCGCACGACGGCCGAGGAGTACGGAGCCCCCGGCAACTACGTCGTCGGCGCCAACATCGCGGGCTTCCTCAAGGTGGCGGACACCATGCTGGACCTCGGCGTGATCTGATCCCCGGGGACGGCCACCGCGGCCCTGACCCAGCGCGGGCGGCCGCCGGACGGAGGACGATCCGGTCGGCGGCGGGGGTCAGGGCCGGGCGCGAGCGAACCGTGTGGACGGCCATGAGCAGCGCCTCATGCAGCACGCGCTGCCGACTGCTGAGCAGCGGGTGGTCAGATCTGGCCGAGGTCGATCTCCACCGGGAAGGGGGCCGCTACCTTGAGGACGCCAGTGAACACGTCTCCGTCCCGGTAGGTCTTCGTCGCGGGGTCGAGAACATAGGTGTACACGAGAGGAACTCCGGTCGGGGCCTGCTCGATCCGCCAGTAGAAGCCGATGCCTGCCTTGGCGTACTGGTCGACCTTCACGATCCGGTCGGTGGTCTCCGAGCCTGGCGACACCACCTCCGCGACCAGCAGTACGTGCTCAGGGCGGGTGGGGGTGATGTCGATCGTGTCTGCGCGGTAGACGACGACGTCAGGGCGGCGATTGGTGAGGGGGATGTCCTGAAGCCGGACGTCGAAGTCCGTGTCGGCGTTCCACTCCGGGCCCGCGGCGGCATCCAGGGCGTTCGCCAGAATCCGGGCCAGCCGGTTGTGCCGCTTGGACGCACTCGGACTCACGACGACCATCCCGTCCACGATCTCGATGCCCGCGCACTGCTCCTCGGACCAGGACTCGTACTCCTCCGCCGTGATCTGCTCATGCATCCACGCCGGGGCCACCATCTCGGCCGTCATGAAGCACCTCCCGGACACTGTGCTGCGGGCTCGATCCCGTGGGGTTCAGCGTACTGTCTGCCGTCCGTCCGGCATGCTGATGTCGCTCACGCCTCCTTTCTGGAGAGCGCGGCAGCGGCTCTCAAGGCCCACACGCCCTGCGGCACCCCTGCGCCTCCGTACTCCTGGACGCGGGGGAGAGCATCAAGGCGCTCTCCGAGTACTTCGGGCAGTGCCCTGGCCGCCTGACGACTCTCCCAGCACCAAAAGGGCGAGGCCCGAAGACCCCGCCCGAAACCGGTGAAACCCCAGATCAGGGCCACACCAGACAATACGGCTGATGCCCCGCCTCATGCAGCCGGTGCGAGAAGTCCTGCCACTCGTGCAGCAGCTGGTAGACGTTGAACGCGTCCCGTGGGCCGCCGCGGTCCGGGACCGTGGACCAGATGAAGGCGGCCGCGCCCACCGCCTCCTCGCCGATGTCGCGGAGGGGGTCGACGACGGTCATGGGGAGCTTCACGACCGCGTAGTCGGGGTGCAGGACGACCAGCTCGAGCGGGGGGACCTTGTGCAGGGGGACGCCTTCGATGCCCGTGAGGACCATCGCGGCCATCGTCTCCGGCTTGATCTTGGTGAACATGCCGTTCATGCCGAGTTCGTCGCCGCCGAGTTCCTCGGGGCGCATCGAGATCGGGACACGGGCCGCCGTCGCGCCGTCCGGCGCGCCGAAGTACTTGTACGTCACCCCCACCCGACCACCATTCCTGCTCCCGGCTCCATTCGGTACACCCTCGTCCATGCCCGGGCTCATACCCTGCCCCTGACGTGCTTCGTCGCGTCCTTCGCCGGCTTCCTCCAGGTCGCGCCGGTGCCTTCCCCGCCGGGCACGTCGAGGACCCAGGTCGTCAGTCCCCTCGCCCAGTCCGCCACCGCGATGCATATCTCCACCCGACTGCTTTTCTAGGACGCGTGGCCCCGGCCGCGCAACCCGATCATCGTGTCAGTGACCTCCCCCACGGCCGCCCGCCGAAACGTGCGCTGAAACACCTGTCCGCAGGATCTTCGCAGCCCTCGACACACGGTCATGATGAGCTACGTCTATCAGCCTCGGTCCTTCTCATATCAGGCTCAGTCCGTCTCAGTTTCTCAGATGACGGCCGGTGGGGGACGGGGCGGAGCCTTCCTGCCCCACGGGGCCGCACAGCCACTGGCCTACTCTGGGGAGTCACTGGCACACCGGAGTCCAGCAAGTCGGAGAAGGTCGGAGAATCCGCAGGTCATGAGCGAACTGCCCTATTCATACGATGCGCCTGTCTCGCAGGCGCTGTTCGACCGAGCGGCCGCCGTCACCCCGGGCGGTGTGAACTCGCCGGTCCGCGCCTTCCGCGCCGTGGGCGGAACGCCGCGCTTCATGGTGTCCGGCAGCGGCCCGTACCTGACCGACGCCGACGGCCGGGAGTACGTCGACCTGGTCTGCTCCTGGGGTCCCATGATCCTCGGGCACTCCCACCCCGAGGTGATCGCCGCCGTGCGGGAGGCCGTCGCGCGCGGCACCTCCTTCGGTACGCCCGGTGAGGGCGAGGTCGCCCTCGGCGAGGAGATGGTCGCGCGGATCGAGCCCCTGGAGCAGGTGCGGCTCGTCAGCAGCGGCACCGAGGCGACCATGTCCGCGATCCGTCTCGCCCGCGGGTTCACCCGGCGGACCAAGGTGATCAAGTTCGCCGGCTGCTACCACGGCCACGTCGACTCGCTGCTCGCCGCGGCGGGGAGCGGGGTCGCCACGTTCGCGCTGCCCGACACCCCCGGTGTCACCGGCGCCCAGGCCGGCGACACCATCGTGCTGCCGTACAACGACCTGGAGGCCGTGCAGGAGGCCTTCCACCGGCACCCCGGGGAGATCGCCTGTGTGATCACCGAGGCCTCCCCGGGCAACATGGGCGTCGTCCCGCCGCTGCCCGGCTTCAACCAGGGACTCAAGGACGCCTGCCGGGCCAACGGCGCGCTGTTCATCTCCGACGAGGTGATGACCGGCTTCCGCACCAGCCGCGCCGGGTGGTACGGGATCGACGGGGTCAGGCCCGACCTCATGACCTTCGGGAAGGTCATGGGCGGAGGGTTCCCGGCCGCCGCCTTCGGGGGCCGCGCCGATGTGATGGCGCACCTCGCGCCCGCCGGGCCCGTCTACCAGGCCGGCACCCTGTCCGGGAACCCGGTCGCCACCGCCGCGGGCCTCGCCCAGCTCCGGCTCCTCGACGACGCGGCGTACGCCAGGGTCGACGCCGCCTCCGAGCAGATCCGGGCGCTCGTCACCGAGGCGCTCACCAAGGAGGGCGTCGCGCACACGCTCCAGAGCGCCTCCAACATGTTCTCGGTGTTCTTCACCGACCGGCCGGTGCGCACCTACGAGGACGCCAAGGCGCAGGAGTCCTTCCGGTTCACCGCCTTCTTCCACTCGTTGCTGGCGAACGGCGTCTATCTGCCGCCGTCGTCCTTCGAGTCCTGGTTCGTTTCCACGGCCCACGACGACCGGGCCATCCAGCGGATCGCCGACGCCCTTCCGGCGGCGGCCCGAGCGGCTGCGGAGGCCACAGCAGCATGACCAGCCCGAACAGCAACAGCGACCTGACCGTCGTCCACCTGATGCGGCACGGCGAGGTCGAGAACCCGGACGGGATCCTCTACGGCCGTCTCGCCGGCTACCACCTCTCCGAGCTCGGCCGGCAGATGGCCGACCGGGTCGCCGAGCACCTCGCCTCCCGCGACGTGACGTACGTCGTCGCCTCGCCGCTGGAGCGGGCGCAGGAGACGGCGACCCCGATCGCCAAGGCGCACGGGCTCGACCTCGCCACCGACGGGCGCCTCATCGAGGCGGACAACGTCTTCCAGGGCAAGACCTTCGGGGTCGGCGACGGCGCGCTGAAGAAGCCCGAGAACTGGAAGCACCTCGTCAACCCGTTCAAGCCGTCCTGGGGCGAGCCGTACGTCGACCAGGTCGTCCGGATGAAGGGGGCGCTGGACGCCGCCAAGGACGCGGCGCGCGGCCACGAGGCGGTGCTGGTCAGCCATCAGCTGCCGATCTGGATCGTCCGGTCCTACGTCGAGCGGCGCCGGCTGTGGCACGACCCGCGCAAGCGCCAGTGCACGCTCGCCTCGCTGACGACCTTCACCTACCGGGGCGACCGGATCGTCTCGGTCGGCTACAGCGAGCCCGCCATCGACCTCGTGCCGGCCCATCTGCGGGCCGGGGCCAAGCCGGTCAAGGGCGCGGCGCCGGGGCAGGGCAAGGCATTCGGCGCGTAGCGCCCGCGCCGGCCGGCGCCGGCCGGCGCGGGCGCTACGCGCCGAGCGCCCGCGCCGAGCGCCCGCGCCGAGCGCCCGCGCCGAGCGCCCGCGCCGAGCGTCCGCGCCGGCCGGCGCCCGGCCTCCGCGCCGGCCGACGCATTCCGGCCATGTCTGGGTGCTTCCTTAGCGTTCACTGTTACCGAATCCGGACGTATGAGCGGAACCCGTTCGTTCGTCGTGTGCTCTGAATGGGTGACACCAGAGGACGCGACGAACGGGATCTGCCATGCGCGCCATCACCCGAAGGGGAGCACTTGGACTCGGTGCCGGGGCCGCCGCCGCTGCCGGACTCGTCGGCTGCGGAAGCCTGACGAGCACCGATCCCTCCCCCGCGGGCGGTTCCGGCAAGCACGGCTCCGGCAAGAAGGGCTCGCCCAGTCCGAGCGCCACCGCCACCGCCAAGCCGATCGGCGACGGTTCCACCTCCTTCACCGGCAAGCAGCCCCACCAGCCCGCCAAGCCGGTGCCGCTGGAGCCCGGCCAGGAGCCGCCGCAGTTCGTCGTCTTCTCCTGGGACGGCGCAGGCGAGGTCGGCAACGGCCTGTTCCCGCGCTTCCTGGACCTCGCCAAGGAGCACGGCGCGTCCATGACCTTCTTCCTCTCCGGGCTGTATCTGCTGCCCGAGTCGAAGAAGCGGCTCTACGACCCGCCGAACAACCCCGTCGGCGCCTCCGACATCGGCTACCTCACCGACGAGCACGTCAAGATGACCCTCACCAACGTCCGCCGGGCGTGGCTGGAGGGGCACGAGATAGGCACCCACTTCAACGGGCACTTCTGCGGCGGCTCCGGCTCGGTCGGCAACTGGACGCCCGCGCAGTGGCGCAGCGAGATAGACCAGGCGAAGAAGTTCGTGAAGGAGTGGCGGACCAACACCGGCTGGACCGATCTGGCCGCGCTGCCCTTCGACTACGACAAGGAACTCGTCGGCGGCCGCACCCCCTGCCTCCTCGGCCAGGACAACCTGCTGCCCACCGCCAAGGCCCTCGGCTGGCGCTACGACGCCTCCTCGCCGGGCGGGCGCCAGGTGTGGCCCGAGAAGAAGCAGGGGATCTGGGACCTGCCGTTGCAGCAGATACCCTTCCCCGGCCGCAGCTTCGAGGTCCTCTCGATGGACTACAACATGCTCGCCAACCAGTCGGTCAACTCCACCAACGCGCCCAGCCACAACTACCCGGGCTGGCGCAAGCAGTCCGCCCAGGCGTACATCCAGGGGTTCCGGCGGGCGTACGAGTCGAACCGCGCCCCCTTCTTCGTCGGCAACCACTTCGAGCACTGGAACGGCGGCATCTACATGGACGCCGTCGAGGAGGCGTTCCGGCACATCGCCGCCGAGAAGGAGAGCGGCGCCGACGTCCGGCTCGTCTCCTTCCGCCAGTTCGTGGACTGGATCGACGTACAGAAGCCGGAGGTGCTCGACAAGCTGCGCACCCTGGACGTCGGCCAGCGGCCGGCCGGCGGCTGGAAGGAGTTCATGAAGGACTCCACGACCTCCCCCAGCCCCTCGGCATCCGCCGCCTGAAATGCGGTTTTCCACCCGCAAGGGGGGTGCGCAAGATCCCCGGAACGGGCATGCGAAACTTTTCACATGAGTGCCAGCCGCACGCTTCCGTCCCTCGCCGTCGCCGCCGCGGCGACCCTGCTGCTGTCCGCCTGCGCCGCCGGAGGGGTCTCCGGCGGTGGCGGTGACACCAAATTCATCATGGGCAAGGACGGCATCTCGACCGTCGCGCAGGGCAAGCGCGACGCGGCCCCCGACCTGTCCGGCAAGACCATCGACGACCAGCAGCTCGCGCTCTCCTCGTACAAGGGCAAGGTCGTCGTCGTGAACGTGTGGGGGTCGTGGTGCGCGCCCTGCCGCGCCGAGGCCCCCAACTTCCAGAAGGTCTCCGCGGACCTGGCCGCCCGGGGCGTGCAGTTCGTCGGCATCAACGTCGCCGACCCCAAGGTCCAGAGCGCCCGCGCCTTCGAGAAGGGCTTCGGGGTCACCTACCCCAGCCTGTACGACCCGAGCAGCAAGCTGATGCTCCGCTTCAAGAAGGGCACGCTCAACCCGCAGGCCATCCCCTCCACACTGGTCATCGACCGCGAGGGGAGGATCGCCGCGCGCTCGCTGGCCCCGCTCAGCGAGGAGAAGCTGCGCAAGATGATCGCCCCGGTCCTCGCGGAGAAGTGACGTGAGCGCGCTCACCACCCTCGCCGAGGTCAGCGGTCCGAACCAGACGGTCCTGAGCGGCGCCCTGATCCTCGCCCTGCCCGTCGCCCTGCTCGGCGGGCTCGTCTCCTTCTTCTCGCCCTGCGTCCTGCCGCTCGTCCCCGGCTACCTCTCCTACGTCACCGGGGTGACCGGCACGGACCTGGCCGAGGCCCGGCGCGGGCGGATGGTCGCCGGTGCCTCCCTGTTCGTCCTCGGCTTCACCGCCGTGTTCGTCTCCAGCGGCGCCCTGTTCGGCTACTTCGGCCAGACGCTCCAGGAGCACCAGGGCGTCCTGTCCAAGGTGCTCGGCGTCCTCATGATCGCCATGGGCGTCTTCTTCATGGGCCTGATGCCCTGGATGACCGCGCGGGAGTTCCGCCTCCACCAGCGGCCCGCCACCGGACTGGTCGGCGCCCCGCTGCTCGGCGCGCTGTTCGGCATCGGCTGGACCCCGTGCATCGGCCCCACCCTCGCCTCCGTGATCGCCCTCTCCTCCAACCAGGGGAGCGCGGGCCGCGGTGCCATACTGACCGTCGCCTACTGCCTCGGGCTCGGAGTCCCGTTCGTCCTGACCGCGGTGGCCTTCCGCAAGGCGCTCGGCGCCTTCGGCTGGGTCAAGCGCCACTACGTCTGGGTGCTGCGGGCAGGCGGCACGATGATGATCGTGACCGGCCTGCTGCTGCTGACCGGTGTGTGGGACCGCCTCGTGCAGGACATGCAGTCCTGGTCCGCCGGCTTCACTGTGGGGATCTGATCCATGAGCAAGACCACGACAAGCGACGAGACGGCGACCGCCCCCGAGGAGGGGGACCTCGGCGCGGCCGGTTCCCAGCTCTCCACGGCGCCCACCGAGACCCTGGCGAACGCGCCCGGGCTCGGCGTCGTCGGCTGGGCCCGCTGGTTCTGGCGCCAGCTGACCTCCATGCGGGTCGCCCTGCTGCTCCTGCTGCTGGTCGCGCTGGGCGCGATCCCCGGCTCGCTGATCCCGCAGACCGGCCAGGACGCCACCAAGGTCGCCGACTTCGCCAAGGCGCACCCGACGATCGCGCCGGTCTACGAGAAGCTGGGCCTGTTCCACGTCTACAGCTCGGTGTGGTTCTCGGCCGTCTACATCCTGCTGTTCGTCTCCCTCATCGGCTGTATCGTGCCCCGCACCTGGCAGTTCATGGGCCAGCTGCGCACCCGCCCGCCGGGCGCCCCCAAGCGGCTGACCCGGCTGCCGGCGTACACGACCTGGCGGACGGACGCCGAGCCGGAGCAGGTCCGTGAGGCCGCCCTCGCCCTGCTGAAGAAGCGCCGCTTCCGCGCCCACCTCGCCGGGGACGCCGTCTCCGCCGAGAAGGGCTACCTCCGCGAGGTCGGCAACCTCGCCTTCCACATCGCGCTCATCGTGATGCTGGTGGCCTTCGCCTGGGGCCAGCTCTTCAAGGCCGAGGGCAACAAGCTCCTCGTCGAGGGCAGCAGCGGCTTCTCCAACACCCTGATCGCCTACGACGACTTCAAGTCCGGCAACCTCTTCGGCGTCGACGACCTGAACCCGTTCAGCTTCACCCTGGACAAGTTCGAGGGGACGTACGAGAGGACCGGCCCCAACCGGGGCACCGCGCGCACCTTCCAGGCGGCCGTCACCTACAGCGTCGGCGCCTACGGCAAGGACAAGCGGGACGTCATCAAGGTCAACCATCCGCTGGAGATCGACGACTCCAAGATCTACCTCACCGCCCACGGTTACGCCCCGGTGATCACCGTCCGCGACGGCAAGGGGAACGTCGTGTTCGACGACGCGGTGCCGCTGCTGCCGCTGGACTCCAACGTCACCTCCAGCGGTGTCATCCGAGTCCTCGACGGCTACCGCAACGCCCGGGGCGTCACCGAGCAGCTCGGCATCTCGGCCTTCTTCCTGCCGACGTACACCACCGGCAGCGAGACCGCGTCGACCTTCCCGGCGCTGGACAACCCGGTGCTGAACCTGGCGCCGTACCACGGCGACCTCGGCGTCGACTCGGGCATCCCGCAGAGCGTGTACCAGATGAACAAGACCAACATGAAGGAGTTCAAGGACTCCAAGGGCGCCCAGCTGCGGGAGAACCTCAAGCCCGGCGAGACCATGACGCTGCCGAACGGCGCCGGCTCGGTCACCTACGAGGGCACCAGGCAGTGGGCCAACTTCCAGATCACCCAGCAGCCCGGCAGCGGCTGGGCGCTGGGCGGAGCGGTCGCCGCGATCTTCGGTCTGGCCGCCTCGCTGTTCATCCAGCGCCGCCGGGTGTGGGTGCGGGCGGTGCGGGGCGCCGACGGCGTCACCGTCGTCGAGATGGCCGGCCTCGGCCGCAGCGAGTCCGCGAAGCTCCCCGAGGAACTCGGCGACCTCGCCGGCGTCCTGTACGACCAGGCTCCTGGAACCCCCGAACACCCCGACACCCCCGAACCCGAAGTCGTACCTGCCGAAGGGGCTGAGAAATGACTCTCGCCGCCGCCACCAACGAACACCTCGCGAGTATCAGCAACACGCTGATCTACTCCTCGATGGCCGTCTACACCCTGGCCTTCTTCGCGTACATCGCGGAGTGGCTCTTCGGCAGCCGCAGCAAGGTCGGCCGGACCGCCGCCGCGCTCACCGCCACGGCGCAGGCCAAGGCGAAGGGCCCGGCCATCACCGTCAAGAAGGATGGCGGCACCGCCGTGCTGGAGCGCCCGCAGGTCGTGGTGCGCTCGACGTCCGGCGCGCGGGACCTGCCCGACGGGCCCGGCGCGCACGGCGGCGACGAGCAGGGCGACATGTACGGCCGGATCGCGATCTCCCTCACGGTGCTCGCCTTCCTGGTCGAGCTGGGCGGAGTGATCGCCCGCGCGGCCTCGGTGGAGCGGGCCCCGTGGGGCAACATGTACGAGTTCAACATCACCTTCTCCACGGTGGCCGTCGGTGTGTACCTCGGCCTGCTGGCGCTGAAGAAGAACGTCCGCTGGCTCGGCCTGTTCCTGATCACCACGGTCCTGCTGGACCTCGGTCTCGCGGTCACCGTCCTCTACACGGCGAGCGACCAGCTGGTCCCGGCCCTGCACTCGTACTGGCTCTACATCCACGTCTCCACCGCGATCTTCTGCGGAGCGGTGTTCTACGTCGGCGCGGTCGCCACGATCCTCTACCTCTTCAAGGACGCGTACGAGAACAAGCTGGCGACCGGCGGAAAGCCCGGCGCGTTCGCCAACTCGGTCCTCGACCGGCTGCCCGCCGCCGCGTCCCTGGACAAGTTCGCCTACCGCGTCAACGCGGCCGTCTTCCCGCTGTGGACCTTCACGATCATCGCGGGCGCGATCTGGGCGGGCGACGCCTGGGGCCGCTACTGGGGCTGGGACCCCAAGGAGACCTGGTCCTTCATCACCTGGGTCGCCTACGCCTGCTACCTGCACGCCCGCGCCACGGCCGGCTGGAAGGGCCGCAAGGCCGCCTACCTGGCCATGATCGCCTTCGGCTGCTGGCTCTTCAACTACTACGGCGTCAACATCTTCGTCACCGGCAAGCACTCGTACGCCGGGGTCTGACAGCGACAGGAGCGTCACCCCCGCTCGTCCATGAGCCCGGCCTGCGGATTCCGTGGGCCGGGTTCACGCTGGAGGCATGCACCTCCTGGTACGGCTCCCGGTGCCCATGGAGACGGTCTGGCCTGCGGTGAGCACGCCGGACGGGATCGCGGCCTGGTGGACCGGGGTGGACCGGCTCGAACCCCGGCTGGGCGGCGCGGTCGTGCTGCGCGGGGCGGGGGAGGGCCGGGTCACGGCGTGGGACGTGGACCGGGTCGCCGAGTACACGCTGGAGGGCGCCGGCCGGATCCGCTTCCACCTGGAGCGGGACGGGGACGACGCGTCGGTCCTGCGGTTCACCGGCGAATTCCCGGGAGACGAGGACCGCGCATCCGAGTGGCAGGCCCGCCTGGACCATCTGGGCGCCACGCTGGGGCGCGCATGAGCAGGTGCCGCGGTCCTGGCGCTGGTCGCCCCCTGAACGCCGGGCAGGGGGTGCCGGCCGCCCCCCGCCGTGACGTGCCCCATGGCCCACCCCGGCCGGGACGACGACAGGCGTCCGATCTCTGCCCGGCCCCCTGCGACGGCCCGAGCCGCGTCACGCCGCGCTGACCCCTGCCGCCCCGGGGGCCGCCGACCGGGCCGTCCCGCGGACCACCCGGTGCGCACAGGCCGCCGTCAGCAGTTCCCCCAGCAGGTCCGGGTCGTCGATCTCCAGGCCGAGCAGGGACTCGATGCGCTCCAGCCGCTGGTAGAGGGACTGGCGGCCGATGTGCAGGAGGGCGGCCGTGCGGGTCGGGGAGCAGCCGTTGCGCAGATGCACCTCCAGGGTGCGGACCAGGTCGCTCGGGTGCGCCGCCTCCCACTCCAGGAGCGGCCCGAGGGCGTGCTGGACCATCCCCGCGAGCCGCTCCCGGTTGGCGGGGACACCGCCCCGGGTCAGCTCCCGCTCCAGGGCGAAGGCCCGCGAGGACGCCACCAGCGGGCCCCCGGGCGCGGCGGGCTCGGCAGGCGGCACGGTCAGCGCCAGCTCCAGCGTCGTACGGGCCGCACGCAGCGTCTCGCTCCAGTGCAGCCATCCGCCCCCGGCCCGCACCGCGTGCCCCACGGCGACCGTGAGCCCCGGCTCGGCCACCGCCCGGAACGCCTCCTGCACGGCCCGCACCGGATCCCCGGCCCGCCCGCCGGGCAGCGCCAGCAGGGCGAGCACATCCCCGGGAAAGGCGGCCCGCAGCGCTCCGGCACCCCCCAGCAGCCGTACGGCCCGGTCGACCGTCCCCGCCTCTCCGCGGGCGCCGTGCACGGACACCCCGATCAGCCGCGCCCCCGGCCCCGGACGGAACCCGGCGAGCGCCGCGCGCGCCTCCACCTCCGGCTGGTTCAGCGCGGCCCGGTCGGCGAGGTCGGCCAGCAGGGCGGCCGTGTGGTCGTCGCCCCGGGGCCGTACGGCCGAGCGCCCCGACAGACCCCGGGCCACGATCGCGCGGTTGGCGGCCTCGGCGATCCGTACGAAGGGCACGACCCGGTGCAGCGCCAGCAGGGGCAGCTCCAGCCGACGGGCCTCGTCGACCACCTCACCGGGCATGCGCGGCAGGGACCGCCCCACCTCCACCGCCAGCCCCACGGCGCCCCGTGCGGCCAGCTCCCGCACATACCGGCGCCGGGCCTCGTCCTCCGCGTCCGTCAGCCCGAACCCGTTGGTGAGCAGCAGCTCCCCGCCGTCGAGGAAGTTCGCCCCTTCGTACACCTCGGACGAATGCACCCAGCGGACGGGCCGGTCGAGCCCCGCCGCCCCCGCCAGCAGCTCGGGCGCGCTGGCCCGCACCGGGTCGAGGGTCAGGACTTCACGGAGGGTGAGTGCGGGCACGGGAACCTCCAGGTGCTGACAGAACGTCCGGCCGCCGGCTGCCCGGAGAGTACTTTCCGCACGTTGCCCCGGTGTTTCCGGCGCACCAGAGTGGAGCCATGAACCCTGTGGATCAGGTCCCCCTGGACCAGACGACGGCCCGCGCCTGGCTGGCCACCGCCGTCGCCGAGGCCCGCGCCGGGCTCGCCGAGGGCGGCATCCCGATCGGCGCCGCGCTCTACGGCCCCGACGGCACCCTGCTCGGCCGCGGCCACAACCGGCGCGTCCAGGACGACGACCCCTCGACGCACGCGGAGACGGCGGCCTTCCGCGCGGCGGGCCGACAGCGGTCGTACCGGGGCACGACGATGGTGACCACCCTCTCGCCGTGCTGGTACTGCTCCGGCCTGGTCCGGCAGTTCGGCATCACGCGGGTCGTGGTCGGCGAGGCCGCGACCTTCCACGGCGGCCACGACTGGCTCGCCGCGCACGGAGTGGAGATCGTGCTGCTCGACGACGCCGACTGCGTCGCGATGATGCGCGACTTCATCGAGAAGAACCCGGCACTCTGGAACGAGGACATCGGTGTCTGACCCGCGCATTCCCACCATCGACCTCACGCCTTGGCTCGAAGGGGACGCGGAGGCCCGCAGAGCCATCGCCCGCACCGTCGACGAGGCCCTCCGGACCGCGGGCTTCCTGCTGGTGACCGGGCACGGCGTGGACCCGTCCCTGCGGTCCCGCATCCGGGCGGCGGCCCGGGCGTTCTTCACGCTCCCGGTGGACGTCAAGCAGCCGTACGCCGTGAAGGTCGGCGGCCGGGGCTGGCTCGGCCCCGGCGCGGAGGCGAACGGCTACTCCGAGGGGACCGAGACCCCGCCGGACCTCAAGGAGTCCCTGACCTTCGCCACGCACGAGCCGTTCGACGACCCGGTGATCAACGCGGAGTGGTACGCGCCCAACGTCTGGCCGACGGAGGTGCCGGAGCTCCAGTCGCTCTGCGAGGAGTACCTGGCGCACATGGCCGGCCTGGAGAAGCAGCTGCTGTCCCTGCTGGGCGAGGCCCTCGGCCTGGAGCCGGACTTCTTCTCCCGCCACATGGACCACCCCACCTACGGCTTCAACATCAACTGGTACCCGGGCACGGAGGTCGTGGGCGAGCCGGAGCCCGGCCAGTTCCGGATCGGCCCGCACACCGATTTCGGCACGGTCACCATCCTCGACCGGCAGGCCGGCAAGGGCGGACTCCAGGTCTGGACGGACGACGGCGGCTGGGAGGACGCGCCCTTCGACCCGGACGCCTTCACGATCAACATCGGTGATCTGATGGCCCGGTGGACGGGCGACCGGTGGCGGTCGGGCCGGCACCGGGTGCTCCCGCCCCCGGCCGACGAGCCCGCCGAGGAGCTCATGTCCCTCGTCTACTTCGGTGAGTGCACGCCGGGGACGATCGTGGAGTCCGTGCCGGCACCCGTGGGGCGCGTGGCGTACGAGGCGGTCGACTCGCATGTGTATCTGCGGGAGAAGCTGGACTCGATCACCGTGGAGTGACACCGGGAATGGCGCGTTACCGCCGTGGCCTCCCCCTCCCCCATGCCCATACTGAATCTTCACGTCTGCTTCACAGGGAGCGGATGCGATGCACCATGACTTCTCGGGAGGGGACCCCATCGTGAGGAAGTTATGCCTGACCGGACGCCTGAGAGCGCTCTCGGGTGTGCTCGCCGCCGGTGCGCTGATCGCCGGCCTCTCCGGCACGGCGGCGCACGCGTCGGAAACCGGGACGCTCGCCGCCGCCGCGGAGATCGGCGTCCAGTTCAACCCCGACGGCGACGCCGGGCAGTGCGGCGGGACGACGGGACAGCAGTGGGGTACGTCACCGGACTTCACCCGCGCGATCCGCTTCGACACCGACAACCGTCCGGGCGGCTGTCAGCTGGCCTTCGGTGTCTACGATCCGGACAACACCCTCGCGGGCGCGTCCCTCACGTACGGCTTCCAGGCGAGCCCCGGCGGCGACGCGGGGCAGTGCGGAAACCAGGGCACCTACCAGATACCGATCCAGCGGTTCAGGACCTTCGGCCCCAGCGTCCGGGTCGACACCGACAACCGGTCCGGCTGGTGCAACCTCACCTTCACCGTGTCGGGCCGCTCCGACGTGGTCCTCGACGTGCAGTTCTACGCCGACGGCGACGGCGGGCAGTGCGTGAACGCGCTCCCCGCCGGCCAGTACCGCTCGGCGTTCGCGGGCAGCCCGGTGACGGTGGGCATCGACGCCGACGGCCGCCCCGGCGGCTGCCAGTTCCTGCTCCGGCTGAGGACCGTCTAGGACTCCGCCCGGTCCAGCACCGCGTAGTCCGCGACGGCGCGGCGGTAGCGGGTGTGCCCGGTCTCCCGGGCGTGCCCGCTCTGCCACTCCTCGGTCTCGGCGCTGCCGGGGCGCGTCCCGGAGGCGGCGGGGCAGTGGGTGCAGGACATCTCGTACTCGGCCCCGGCGGAGACGTCCGGGGTGGACGTGTACTCCGTCAGGCCCAGGAAGGCCGTGTGGTACCGGTGTTGATGGCGGCGGAGCAGGACGTTCGCGTCGGTCTCCGCGCTGCGGTCACGCCGGGCGCGGGCCGCGTCGCGCAGCCCGGCCAGGTCGGCGCAGGCGGCGCAGTCGCGGACGGGGACCGGCGGGCCGCTGTGCAGTGAGCGGGAGTTGGCCGCGCGCAGGCTCGCGCTGAGGCGTTCGGCGGGGGTGGCGGGGCGGATCAGGTCCGGGCGGGCCTCCCACTCCCGGCCGCCGCCGAGGGGGCGCAGCAGGGCGTAGGGACCGGCCTTGCCCTGATACTCGCCCACGGTGTCCGACCCGGGGTCGTAGACGACCGTTCCTGTTTCGAACCCGCTCTCGATGTGCTCGTTCACGCCCTGTCCGTTCTCTCTCCGTACCGACTTGGTCACTCTGGGTGTGTCGAGCGTGGCGGTCGGGCACGGTGCGTATCAATGCCCGGCGTGTGACAAGGGCATCTGTCACGGAGGGGGCGGGGGAAAGGGGGCGAGGAGCGTGACCACCAACGCCGCGCTGTTCGGCGAGCTGTTGCGCCACTTCCGTGAGGGGGCCTCCCTCACGCAGGAGGCGCTGGCGAAGGCGATCCCCTGCGACCGTTCGCTGGTGGCGAGGGTCGAGGCGGGGACGCGGGTGCCGCAGGAGCCGTTCGCCCGGACCTGCGACGCACTGCTGCGGACGGGTGGGGCGTTGGGGCGGTTGTGGGGGCGCATCGACTGGTATCCGCAGGTGGAGCATCCGGACTGGTTCGAGCGCCGGGCTCGGATGGACGCGGAGGCCGTGTCCCTGCGGGCCTATCAGGCACACGTGGTGCCCGGCCTGTTGCAGACCCCCGACTACGCAGCCGCGCTCTTCGCCCGCCGCCTGCCCCACGCCGACGATGTGGACGAGCGCGTCCGGGCCCGACTCAGCCGCCAACAGCGCTTCTACGCCAAGGGTGGGCCGTATTACATCGTCGTGCTGGACGAGAGCTGCCTGCGGCATGTGGTGGGCGGCCGCGAGGTCATGCGGGAGCAGTGCGCCCATCTCCTGCGGGCCGGGGAACTCCCCAACATCCGCATCCAGGTGGTCCCGTCGGGACGTCCCGACATCGACCGGCCCGACACCTCGATGTCGTTGATCAGGCTGCCCGACGGGCACGAGTGGGTGTACTCGGAATCGCTGGACCGCGGCCACTTCAGCGACGATCCGGCCATCTTCCTCGCCCACAGCCAGACCTATGATGTGCTCAGGGCCGATGCACTGTCAGCCGCTGACTCCGCCGCCCTGATCTGCGGCGTGATGGAAGGGTACGGGCACTATGGCGACCTGGATCAAGAGCAGCTACAGCGGGGCCAACGGCGGCGACTGCCTCGAAATCGCCCCCGAGTCCGCCTCCGTCGTCCCCGTCCGTGACAGCAAGACCCCCGACGGCCCCGTGCTCCTCATCAAGCGGAGCGTCTGGGCCGCCTTCGTGGCGTCCCTGGGGTCTGCCGGCCGCTGATGGCGCTCACCCCGCCCGCCGCCCTCGACGGAGCACGGTGTACAGCCCGGCGCTCACCAGCAGACCCACCAGCGGGGTGATGTCCCCGAAGGACGGCCAGTGCGCGGGGACGTACCCGACGTACTTCTCCTGGTTGGAGAAGAGCGGGACCGACACCGCCACGCCGGTCAACAGGGCCACGATTCCCGGGTGGTTGGTGAAGGAGCGGTCGGACAGGCGGGCCGAGAGTTCCTCGTCGGACGCCGTACGGCCCTGGAGCAGCCGGTCCGCCAGGACGACCCCCAGCCACGGCGCCACCCAGTACGCGATGACCAGCAGGAACGCCTCGTACGCCGACCCCGCGTCCGCCAGCGACGCCCAGGCCGCCGCCGTACCGGCCACACCCGAGACCACGACGAGCGTGCTGCGGCTCAGCCAGGCCGGGAGGTTCAGGCCGAGGGCCGTGAGGGAGATCGCGCCGGAGTAGATGTTCAGGGCGTTCGCCGAGATCGCCCCCAGGATGATCGCCAGCAGGACCAGGTCACCGAGCCAGCCGGGGAGATGGCCGGTGAAGGCCGCGGTCGGGGTGGCGTCCTTCGGGGCGGCGATCGTCGCGGAGGCCGCGCCGATGACCGAGACCACGGCCACCGAGAGGAACAGACCGAGCGCCGGGTAGACGGCGGTACGGAGGCGGTCGGCCGTGCGGGGGAGGTAGCGGGAGTAGTCGGCGGCGTACGGGTTCCAGCCCGCCGCGTAGCCCCACGCGGTGGCCGTCGCCAGCAGGAAGCCGCCGATGCCGCCGCCCGAGCCGCCCCCGCCGAGGTCCGCGTGGCCGAAGGTCCACACCCCGGCCAGCAGGAAGACCAGCGCCAGCACGGGGAAGGCGTACTTCTCGAAGACGTGCACGAAGTTGTGGCCGAGGAAGCCGATCAGGATCTCGGCCGCGACCACGAGGAGGAGCGAGGGGAGGGGGCGCAGGCCGGTCAGGGTGTTCAGGGCGAAGGCCGCGCTCACACTGTTCACCGCGAACCAGCCGACGCCCGCGATCAGTCCGTTGGCGGCGGCGGGCAGGATGTTGCCCCGGAAACCGAAGGACAGCCGGCCGACCACCATCTGCGGAACGCCGAAGCGGGGGCCGTCGAGGGAGAGGACGCCCTGGGTGAGAGCGCCGAGGCCGGTGCCGAGGAGCAGGGCCGCGGTCGCCTCCCAGAAGCCCAGGCCGAAGAAGAGCACCGAGATCACGCCGATGTAGACCGTCGCGAACTCGATGTTCGGTGAGGCCCAGGTCCACAGCAGCTGGAGCGGGGAACCGTGGCGCTCGGCCTCGGGGACGGGGTCCGAGCCCGCCGTCTCGACGGCGATGACCTTGTCACCGTAGACCGGGGCGAGGGTGCCGGGGGAGTCGGCGGGAGCAGTCGTCATGCGACGTAAGTGTCCGGTTCCCACCGCTTGCGGCCCACAGGCGCATTGTCCGCTTCGGGAGGCCCGCCGGCGTACAACCTGTAGGGCTCCCCGGGCCGGTACCCTCGCTCAGCCCTCCTTGGGCTCCTCGCCCGACTCGCGGCGCCGCAGTTCCTCCTCGCGCCGGCGCAGGTCGTCCTCCCAGTCCTTCAGGAGCCGCTCGTCGTTCCTGGCCTGCTCGTCCTTCAGCGACTTGAGGAACTCGGGGTTGTCGTCGGGCGCCACCCACGTCCCGCCCCCGGCGCCGCCCCGGCCGGGCACACCGCGCACCTTGCCCGCCACCAGCCAGGCCACGGGACCGACCAGCACCTCGCCGAAGAGCAGGATGATCAGCACCCACACCACCTTCGGCAGGCCCCGCACCTCCTCCTCCGGAGTGTTCAGGCAGTCGATGAACGCGTAGATCCACAGCGCCAGGACCAGCAGGAACGGCAGATACCTGAGCATGGCGGCGGGTTCCCCCAGAAGACGGCGACGGGCCACGGGACGGCCCCGGTGACGGGGTCAGGGTAGCGGGTGGCCGATACTGGGACACATGGCTTACGACGATCTTCGTTCCCTGCTCAGGGCACTGGAGCGGGAAGGCGACCTCAAGCGCGTGAAGGCCGAGGTCGATCCGTATCTGGAGGTCGGGGAGATCGTCGACCGCGTCCAGAAGTCCGGCGGTCCCGCGCTTCTCTTCGAGAACGTGAAGGGCTCGTCGATGCCCCTCGCGATGAACGTCTTCGGCACCGACCGGCGGCTGCTGAAGGCGCTCGGGCTGAAGTCGTACGGCGAGATCAGCGAGAAGATCGGCGGACTGCTGCGGCCCGAGCTGCCGCACGGGTTCGTCGGGGTCCGCGAGGCGTTCGGCAAGCTCGGCGCGATGACCCACGTACCGCCGAAGAAGGTGAAGTCCGGGGACGCCCCCGTGCAGGAGGTCGTCCTGCACGGCGACGACGTCGACCTGGAGCAGCTCCCGGCGCTCTTCACCTGGCCGCAGGACGGCGGCTCGTTCTTCAACCTCGGCCTCACCCACACCAAGGACCCCGAGTCCGGGATCCGCAACCTCGGGCTGTACCGGCTCCAGCGCCACGACCGGCGCACCATCGGCATGCACTGGCAGATCCACAAGGACAGCCGCAACCACTACCAGGTGGCGGCCCGGCGCGGGGAGCGCCTCCCGGTCGCGATCGCCTTCGGCTGCCCGCCCGCCGTGACGTACGCCTCCACCGCGCCGCTGCCCGGCGACATCGACGAGTACCTGTTCGCCGGGTTCCTCGCCGGCAAGCGGATCGAGATGGTCGACTGCAAGACCGTGCCGTTGCAGGTGCCGGCGCAGGCGGAGGTCGTGCTGGAGGGCTGGCTGGAGCCCGGCGAGATGCTCCCCGAGGGCCCCTTCGGCGACCACACCGGCTTCTACACCCCGCAGGAACCGTTCCCCGCGCTGACGATCGACTGCGTCACCATGCGCCGGCGCCCCCTGCTCCAGTCGATCGTCGTCGGCCGCCCGCCGACGGAGGACGGCCCGCTGGGCAAGGCGACCGAGCGGTTCTTCCTGCCGCTGCTGAAGATCATCGTCCCGGACATCGTGGACTACCACCTCCCCGAGGCGGGCGGCTTCCACAACTGCGCGATCGTGTCGATCGACAAGAAGTACCCCAAGCACGCGCAGAAGGTCATGCACGCCATCTGGGGCGCCCACATGATGTCCCTGACCAAGCTGATCGTGGTCGTCGACTCCGACTGCGACGTCCACGATCTGCACGAGGTCGCCTGGCGGGCCCTCGGCAACACGGACTACGCCCGTGACCTGAGCATCGTCGAAGGCCCCGTCGACCATCTCGACCACGCCTCCTACCAGCAGTTCTGGGGCGGCAAGGCGGGCATCGACGCGACGAAGAAGTGGCCCGAGGAGGGTTACACGCGCGACGGGGGCTGGCCGGACATGGTCCTGCCCGACCCCGACACGGCGGCGAAGGTCGACCGCCGCTGGAAGGAGTACGGCCTGTGAGCTCCGCCTCCGCAGCGCTCCCGCAGCCGGGACGCACCAAGGCCTTCCTGCGGCTGGTGATGATCGAGCACTCGGTCTTCGCGCTGCCCTTCGCCTACATCGCCGCGCTGACCGCGATGTTCCAGCTCGACCGGAACATCCACTGGGCGCGGCTGCTCCTGGTGACGATCTGCATGGTCGGCCTGCGCACCTTCGCCATGGCCGTCAACCGGATCATCGACCGCGAGATCGACGCCCGCAACCCGCGCACGGCCCAGCGTGAGCTGGTCACCGGGGCGATGTCCGTGAAGCACGCCTGGACCGGCGCGCTGATCGCGGTGGCCGTCTTCCTCGGCTCGGCGGCGCTGCTCAACCCGCTCTGCCTCGCCCTCGCGCCGGTCGCGGTGATCCCGATGGTGGTCTACCCCTACGGGAAGCGCTTCACGAACTTCCCGCAGGCCATCCTGGGGCTCGCCCAGGCGATGGGGCCGGTCGGCGGCTGGCTGGCCATCACCGGCGAGTGGTCCTGGGACGCGGTCGTCCTCGGTCTCGCCGTCGGGATCTGGATCGGCGGCTTCGACCTGATCTACGCCTGCCAGGACGTCGAGACCGACCGCGCGATCGGCGTCATGTCGGTCCCGGCCCGCTTCGGCATCCCCGCGGCCGTCCGGGCCGCGCGCGTCTGCCACGCCGTCACCACGGCCCTGTTCGTCTGGTACGCCGTCACCACCGGCGCCGGTGCCTTCTTCTGGCTCGGACTGGTGATCGTCGCGGGTGCCTTCGTCTACGAGCACACCATCGTGCGCCCCCATGATCTGTCCCGTCTGAACAGGGCGTTCTTCTCGACGAACGGTTTCATCGGGATCAGCCTGTTCGTCTGTGCGCTCGCCGACCTCCTGATGCGTGGGCTCAGGGTGTAGGTCCCGTCCTGAAGACCCTGCTGCCCACCGGTACGCTCAAGGTGTGAACGCAGGAGAAACGCAGCGCGTGCCTTGGATCGTGGGGGTGTCCGGGGCCTCCGGTACGCCGTACGCCGCCGCGGTGCTGCGGGCGCTGCTCGCCGGGGGCGAGAGCGTGGACCTGGTGGTCAGCCGGGCCTCGCGGCTCACCCTGCTCGACGAGACCCGGATCTCCTTCCGGGACGCGCACTGGCGGGACGACCTGCGGGAATGGCTCGGGCAGGGGGCCGACGGCAAGCCGGGCACCTTCGACGCCGACGTCAGCGCGGTGCGGTACTGGGCCGCCGGGGACCTGGCGGCGGGCCCGTCCTCGGGGTCGTACCGCACCAAGGGGATGATCATCGTTCCGGCCTCGACCGCCTGTGTCGCCGGGGTCGCGCTCGGGCTGTCCAAGGACCTGCTCCAGCGGGCCGCCTCCGTCACGCTCAAGGAACGCCGGCCGCTCGTCGTCGCCGTGCGGGAGACCCCGCTGAACGGGCAGACCCTGCGCCAGCTGGTGACCCTGGACGACCTGGGCGCCGCCGTGGTCCCGGCCTCGCCCGCCTTCTACGCGGGCGCCACCCACATCCAGGACCTGGTCGACTTCGTCGCCGGGCGGGTGCTCGACGCGGCGGGGGTCGCGCACGGGCTCTACCGCCGGTGGGAGGGCGAACTGGGCGGGGGATCCGGAACCCGGGACGCCTGAGCGGCATCGTCATCAGTACGTCGCAGTACGTCGCAGTGCGTCGCAGTACACGCAGTAGTCGCAGTACCTCTTAGTACCTCTCATCACTTCAGGAAGGCTTCGATTCGCATGGACGCGGTGGACAGGCAGCTCATCCAGGCCCTGCGGGAGAACGGCCGGGCCTCCTACGCGGAGCTGGGGCGCCTCGTCGGCCTGTCGGGACCCAGCGTCACCGACCGCATCAACCGGCTGGAGGCGGCCGGTGTCATCACCGGTTATCGCGCCACGGTGAACGCCGCCCAGCTCGGCCTCGGCGTCACCGCCCTCATCGGCATCTCCCTCTCCGACGCCGCCGACCACGAGGAGGTGGCGAGCCGGCTGAGGGACTTCAGCGAGATCGAGGACTGCTGGTTCATCGCCGGCGACGACTCGTTCATGCTCAAGGTGCGGGCGAACGACGTGGACGGCCTGGAGAAGATCATCAGGCGGCTGTCGGGGACCAAGGGCGTCTCCCGGACCCGTACCACCATCGTGCTCTCCACGAAGTGGGAGAACCGGGTCGGGGAGCTTCCCGAGGAGGTGTGAAGCGGTAGGCGTACGGTTGGTCAGTCGCTGGTCGAGGAAAGGTGTGGGCATGGACGTCGGGCTCAAGCGCGAGCTGGAGGAGAAGGTCAGGGCCGGTGAGCGGCTGACCCGCGAGGACGGCATCGCGCTGTACGAGTCGGACGACCTCGCGTGGCTCGGCGGCCTCGCCCACGAGGTGCGCACCCGCAAGAACGGCGACGTGGTGCACTTCAACGTCAACCGGCACCTCAACATGACCAACGTGTGCACCGCCTCCTGCGCCTACTGCTCCTTCCAGCGCAAGCCGGGCGAGAAGGACGCGTACACGATGCGCATCGAGGAGGCGGTGAAGCTCGCCAAGGCGATGGAGAGCGAGAACCTCACCGAGCTGCACATCGTCAACGGCCTGCACCCGAACCTGCCGTGGCGCTACTACCCGCGCTCGCTGCGGGAACTGAAGGCGGCTCTGCCGGACGTCTCCCTGAAGGCCTTCACGGCCACCGAGATCCACCACTTCGAGACGATCTCCGGGCTGTCGGCCTCGGAGATCCTCGACGAGCTGATCGACGCGGGTCTGGAGTCCCTCACCGGCGGCGGCGCGGAGATCTTCGACTGGGAGGTCCGGCAGCACATCGTGGACCACCGCACCCACTGGGAGGACTGGTCCCGCATCCACCGCCTGGCGCACGAGAAGGGTCTCAAGACCCCGTGCACCATGCTGTACGGCCACATCGAGGAGCCCCGCCACCGCGTCGACCACGTGCTGCGCCTGCGTGAGCTCCAGGACGAGACGAACGGCTTCCAGGTCTTCATCCCGCTGCGCTACCAGCACGACTTCGTGGACATGAAGGACGGCAAGGTCCGCAACCGGCTCCAGGCGCGCACCCAGATGGCGACCGGCGCGGAGGCCCTGAAGACCTTCGCGGTCTCCCGGCTGCTGTTCGACAACGTCCCGCACGTCAAGGTCTTCTGGGTCATGCACGGCGTCCAGACCGCGCAGCTCGCGCTCCAGCACGGCGCGGACGACATGGACGGCTCGGTCGTCGAGTACAAGATCACCCACGACGCCGACAACTACGGCACCCCCAACAAGCTGACCCGCGAGGACCTCCTCGACCTCATCCGCGACGCGGGCTTCCGCCCGGTGGAGCGGAACACGCGGTACGAGATCATCCGCGAGTACGACGGCCCGGACCCCCTGCGCCGGGAGTCGCCGCAGCCGATGCGGGTCTGACCTCGCCTGCGGGCCGTGGGGGGCCGGTGGGACGGTTCCCCGCGCCCCTCGGGTTGGACCCGGTGGCCCCGGGTTACTCGGAGGCCGTGAGTTCCCGCGCCGAAGCCCCGGAGGACGCCTACACGGCGGCCCCCTTCGTCCCCGACCACGCAGGGCTGACCGCCCTGCGCCGGGCGGCCGCCGGCTGCCGCGGCTGTCCCCTGCACCGGGACGCCACCCAGACGGTCTTCGGCGCGGGCTCCGCCCACGCCCGCCTGATGCTCGTCGGCGAACAGCCCGGCGACCAGGAGGACCGCCGGGGCAGACCGTTCGTCGGCCCCGCCGGAAAGCTCCTGGACCGCGCGCTGGAGGAAGCCGGCCTGGACCCCGCGGACGCGTACGTCACCAACGCCGTGAAGCACTTCAAGTTCACGCGGGCCGAACCCCGCAAGCGCCGTATCCACAAGGCCCCCACCCTGCGGGAGGCGACCGCGTGCGGGCCCTGGCTCGCGGCCGAGCTGGCGGTCGTCGGCCCGGAACTGATCGTCGTGCTCGGCGCCACCGCCGGCAAGGCACTGCTCGGCTCCTCGTTCCGGGTGACCGAGGTGCGCGGGACGGTCCTCGAGGAGGAGATCCACGGACGCCGGGAGCGGCTGGTGCCGACGGTGCACCCGTCGTCGGTCCTGCGCGCCGACGACCGGGAGGCCGCCTACCGGGGACTGGTCGCGGATCTGGAAGTGGCGGCACGGGCCCTGGCGTAAGCGGTAACATGCCCAGGTGGCCCTTACCTTCACTCTCGATCCGACCGTCGACCCCGTCCTGCGCGACGGTCTGCTCGACCTGTGGACCGACGTCTCCAACGCGGGCGGGGCCGTCGGGTTCGTGCCGCCGGTGGGGCGTGAGGAGGTGCGGCCGGAGCTGGTGAAGCACCTCGTGGCCATGGCCGAGGGGCGCCACCGGCTGCTCGTCGGGCGGGACGGGTCCGGCGAGGTGGCCGCGACCGCGTTCTTCGCCTTCAACACGCACCGGCTGATGACCCACTGGGTGTGGCTCTACACGGTGATGGTGCACCCCCGCCACCAGGGCAAGGGCTACGGCCGCGACCTGCTGGCGGCCGCCGCCGACGCCGCGCGCGGCTTCGGCGGCATCGACGCGATCCGGCTCACCTGCCGGGGCGGACTCGGCCTGGAGCGGTTCTACGGCTCCTGCGGCTACCGTGAGGCCGGCCGGGTCCCCGGCGCCATCCGGGTCGCTCCCGGCGACGACCGCGACGACATCACCATGCTGCTGCCGCTCACCTGAGCGCCCGCACCCCCGTGCAGGACCGGCGGCCCGGCGTGCTTCACTGGACGACGGCCCCTTTTGGGGCCCTTTCGGGACAAGGAAGAGTGGATTGAGATGCTGCGCTACACGCTGATGCGCCTCGGCGTCTTCGCCGGCTGCCTCCTGGCCGTCTGGGGCCTGGTCTACGTCGGTGTCCTGCCGCGCGGCCTCGGCGACTCCAACGGCATGTGGATCGTCCTGCTCGCGCTGGTCGTCTCCGCGCCCATCAGCTTCGTCGTCCTGCGCGCGGAGCGCGACCGCGCCTCGGTGAGCGTCGTGCAGCGGGTGGACCGGATGAAGGCCAACCTGGAGGCCAACCGCACCCAGGAGGACGAGGCGGTCGACGCGGCCGAGACGCAGGCCCCGTCCCCGTCCCCGGCCCAGAGTCAGCCCTCCTGACGGAGTTCACTCGCGGCCGGTCCAACTAGGCTGGCCCCATGGGTGCCGTGAAGACCAAACGGATGCCACGCGCGGTCCGTGAGCAGCAGATGCTGGACGCCGCCGTCGAGATCTTCGGGCAGCGGGGGTACATGGCCGCGTCCATGGACGAGATCGCCGAACTGGCGGGCGTCTCCAAGCCGTTGGTGTACCTGTACCTGAACTCCAAGGAAGACCTCTTCACCGCCTGCATCCGCCGTGAGGCGAGGGCGCTGGTGGACGCGGTGCGGTCCGGTGTCCGTACCGATCTGCCGGCCGACCGCCGGCTCTGGGACGGTCTGCTGGCGTTCTTCGTGCACACCGCCGCCCATCCGCACGCCTGGTCCGTCGTGCACCTCCAGGCCCGCACCCACGGCGAGGCCTTCGCCGCCGAGGCCGCCGCGATGCGCGAGGAGATCGTCGCCTTCGTCACCCACCTCATAGCCGTGGGGGCCCGCGAGGCCCATCGGGACCCCGATCTTCCCGAGCGGGAGGTCGCCGGGCTCGCCGAGGCGCTCGTCGGCGCGGCCGAGTCGCTCGCCGTCTGGGCCAACGCCACCGAGGGCGTCACGGCCCGGCAGGCGGCGGCCACCCTGATGAACTTCGCGTGGGCGGGGCTGGGCGACCTGACGCAGGGCCGGTCCTGGTCCCCGCCACCCGCCGACGACGTGTCCCTCACATGACACCTGTCATGCGGGACGCGGGACGCGCGGCACTGGGCCGCCCCCACCCGCAGCTCCTACCGTTCTTCCCATGACGAAGCCCAGCGCGGACCAGACGCAGAAGACGGACCTCAAGATCAGCCTCATCGGCGGTCACCGGCTCGACGGCGCCACCCTGCACGAGCGCACCCTGACCGTCTCCCTCGTCGGCGGAGCCGATGTCGACCTGACGGACGTGGACATCCCGGACGGCGCCGAGCTGCGGATCACCAAGCTGAGCCTCATCGGCGGCGTCTCCCTCAAGGTCCGCCCCGACGTCCGGGTGGAGGTCCGGGGCCTGCGCCTCGGCGGCGTCCGCGACACGGGCCCCACCGAGCCGAACGGCCCGACCGTCCGCATCGACGCCTGGGGCCTGGTCGGCGGAGTCTCGGTCGTCCGTCCCTGACCCGCCTGACCCGCCTCAGCCGCTCAGAACGTCAGCCGGTCCACCCGTCCGCTCACATGGAGCCGCGCCGCCGCCTCCCCCGTCCCGCGCAGCTCGAACCGTACGCCGTCCGAGGCGAACGCCACCGTCCCCGGCAGCAGCACCGGCGCCCGGAACTCCGCCCGGGCGCGCACGGCCGGCGGGGTGCCGTGGGCGGCGAGACAGCGGGCCACGGTCCACATGCCGTGGGCGATGGCGCGCGGGAAACCGAAGAGGCGCGCGGTGAGCGGGTGCAGGTGGATGGGGTTGCGGTCGCCGGAGGCGGCCCCGTAACGCCGGCCGATGTCGGCGGCGAGCCGCCACTCGTCGAGCAGGGGCAGGGGCAGGGGCGGTGTGGCCCCGGGCTCCGACGCGGCCGGCGGAGCCGACGACTCCCGCCCGGTGCGGTGCCGGGCCAGATACGTGCTCGTCGACTCCCATACGACGGCGTCCGCCTCGCCTACGGCGTCCGCCTCCCGCAGCCGCGTCACCACGAACGCCTCCGTGCCGCGCCGGTGCGGCGCCAACCGGTCGACGTACACGCAGAGTTCGTACCTCCCGGCGGCGGCGGCGAGCGGCCGGTGCCGGGTGATGTCGATCGAGGTGTGGACGAGACCGAGCACCGGGAGCGGGAAGTCCCGGCCGCTCATCAGGCTCATGGCCAGCGGGAAGCCCAGCACATGCGGGTAGGTGAGCGGCAGGGCGTCCTCGCCGGTGGCGAAGCCGCACACCCGCTCGTAGGCCGCCAGCCGGGTGAGGTCGACCCGCAGTTCGGGCAGGACCAGCCGGGGGCCGGTGAAGTCGGCGCCGGGCGCGGGCCGTTTGAACGGCGAGCGCAGCGCCCCGCGGGCCAGCAGCGGGACGAGGGCGGGGGAGGAGGAGAGGGTCGTGACCGCCGCCATCACGCCCCCAGCAGGCTCTGGCCGCACACCCGTACGACCTGTCCGTTGACCGAGCCGGACGCCGGGTGCGCGAGCCAGGCGGTGGTCTCGGCGACATCGGCGGGCAGCCCGCCCTGCGCGAGGGAGTTCATCCGGCGGCCCGCCTCCCGGATGAACAGCGGCACCGCGGCCGTCATCTTCGTCTCGATGAAGCCGGGGGCGACCGCGTTCACCGTCACCCCGTGCTCGGCGAGCGCGCGCGGCGCGAGGGCCCGGACCAGCCCGGCCACGCCCGCCTTGCTCGCGCCGTAGTTGGTCTGCCCCGCGTTGCCCGCCAGCCCGGCGATGGAGGCGGTCGCCACGATCCGCCCGCCGGTGCGCAGGGTGCCCTTGGCGAGCAGTGCGTCGGTGGTGCGCAGCACGCTCGCGAGGTTGACGTCGAGGACCGAACTCCAGCGCTCGGCGGGCATGTTGACCAGTCGGCGGTCGCGGGTGACGCCCGCGTTGTGGATCAGCAGATCGAGTCCGTCCGGGAGTTCGGCGGCGATCCGCTCGCCCGCGTCGGCGGCCGTGATGTCGAGGGCGAGGGCCCGTCCGCCCAGCCGTTCGGCGACCCGCCGGGCGTCCTGCTCGGCCTGCGGGACGTCGAGGACGACGACCTCGGCGCCGTCCCTGGCGAGGGTCTCGGCGACGGCCTCGCCGATGCCGCGCGCGCCGCCCGTGACGAGGGCGGTGCGGCCGGCCAGGGGGAGGTCCGGGAAGTCGTGGGGACGCTCGGGGAGGTCTTGGGAGGGCTGCTGCCGCGCGCCGACCTCGATGACCTGGCCGCTGACGTAGGCCGACTTGGGGGAGAGGAGGAAGCGCAGGGTGGACTCGGCGGCGGCCGCGTCGGTGAGCCGCAGGAGGTTCACGGTCCGGCCGCGGCCGATCTCCTTGCCGAGGGAGCGGGTGAATCCCTCCAGGGCCTGCTGCACGGCCGCCCGGTGATGGTCGTCGTCCGCGTCGAGGGGGGAGCCGAGGACCACGATCCGGCCGCTCGCCGCGACCGACCGGACCACCGGGTGCAGGGCCGCGTGCACCTCGGCGAGGGTGTCGACGTCCCGCACCCCGGTCGCGTCCAGGACCACGGCGGCGGGGTCGGCGGTGCCGAGGGGGAGACCGGTGCGGGCGAGGACCGGAGTGAGGTCGAGGGCGGACGTCCCGGCCGTAAGGTGATGCAAGGCGCCTGTGAGGAACGGACGTTCGGGTGAGAAGCGCCTGAGCGCGGCCGGCTGCGGAAGCCCGAGCCGTCGGGTGAGGAAGCGGCCGGGTGCGGTGGCGGTGAAACTCAGATAGCGGTCGGCCATGTTCGTCTCGTCTCCCACGGGCTCGGCTGACTGAAAAAGTTGCTTACTCCGGAGTAAGGTTACCCGGGGTAAGTCTAGGTCAAGGGTGAGGAGCAGGTCGAGATGAGTACCTCGGAGCCGTCGCGGGCGAGTACCTCGGAGCCGTCGAAGGTGACCTATCTGAGGGGCGCGCGCAAACCCGCGTTCGAACCCCCGCGCGCCCGCCGCGTCGCGGTGATCGGCGGCAGCCGGACCCCCTTCGCCCGTGCCGACGGCCCCTACGCCACCGCCTCCAACCAGGAGATGCTCACGGCGGCGGTCAACGGCCTGGCCACCCGCTACGGGCTCGACGTGCCCGGGGTCGTCGGCGAGGTCGTCGCCGGCGCCGTCCTCAAGCACAGCCGCGACTTCAACCTCACCCGGGAGACCGTCCTCGGCTCCAGGCTCGACCCGCGCACCCCCGCCTACGACATCCAGCAGGCCTGCGGCACCGGCCTCCAGGCCGTCATCGCCGCCGCCAACAAGATCGCCCTCGGCCAGACCGAGTCGGCCGTCGCGGGCGGCGCCGACACCGCGAGCGACGCCCCGCTCGGCGTCAACGACGCACTGCGCCGCATCCTGCTCCAGGCCCGCCGCGCCCGGACGACCGCCGGCCGCCTGGGGGCCCTCGCCCGGATCCGCCCCTCCCACCTGGTCCCCGACATCCCGCGCAACGCCGAACCCCGCACCGGCCTGTCCATGGGCGAGCACGCGGCGGTCACCGCCCGCGCCTGGGGCATCGAGCGCGAGGCCCAGGACGAACTGGCCGCGACCAGCCACCAGCGGCTCGCAGCCGCGTACGAACGGGGTTTCTTCGGCGACCTGGTCGTCCCCTTCCGCGAGCTGACCCGCGACCAGAACCTGCGCCCGGACTCCACCGTGGAGAAACTCGCCACGCTGAAGCCGGTGTTCGGCACCGACGGGCCGAACCCCACCATGACGGCGGGCAATTCGACCCCCCTCACCGACGGCGCGGCGGTCGTCCTGCTCGCCTCCGAGGAGTGGGCCGAGGTCCGGGGCCTGGAACCGCTCGCCTACCTCACGGTGTACGAGACGGCGGCCGTCGACTTCGTCCACGGCGACGTCGGCAAGGGGGAGGACGGCCTGCTGATGGCCCCCGCCTACGCCGTGCCGCGCATGCTGGAGCGGGCCGGTCTCGGCATCGAGGACTTCGACCTGGTGGAGGTCCACGAGGCCTTCGCCTCCCAGGTGCTGGCCACGCTCGCCGCCTGGGAGAAGCAGGGCCTGGCCCCGGTGGACCGCGACAAGCTCAACGTCGCCGGCTCCTCCCTCGCCACCGGCCACCCCTTCGCCGCCACCGGCGCCCGGATCGTCGCGACCCTGGCCAAACTGCTCGCGGAACGGGGAGTCCCGGGACGGGGGCTGATCTCGATCTGCGCGGCGGGCGGACAGGGCGTCACGGCCGTGCTCGAACGCCCCTGATCAGCCGCCGGAAACCGGTCGAGCCGGAGGTCGGGGCGAAGGTCGAGCCGAGGTCGGGGCGGAGGTCGGGGCGGGAACCTGAACGCCTGTCACATCACCCCCGACATTGCACAGCCCTGACCCCGGATCATCCCCGAACACGCACAAGCCCCCCACGCCAACGCCGTACGATCCCCTACCTAATCGTCGGTAACCCCTTTCTTCGGGGCCATCCAGATGAACGCCTCCATACCCGAGGCACGTACGTCTGTGCAGCAAGCAGTTCTTTCGCGCTGCACGCCAAGGGAGCCGCCCGTGTCCACGCCCTACGCCACCTCGAGCGACTTCGCCGACGCTCCCCCCGCCCTCGTGGAACCCGAGACGCGCCGGCTGGACGGTCATGTACGCGAGGCCGCGGTACCGGCGTTCGCCCAGCCGGTCACCCACGGCTCCCTCGCCGACCTGCCCTACGACAACGCCGCCGCCGCCCCGCAGGCGGTCGTCCTCAGCCGCAAGGAGCCGGACGCCGCCTGGACCGACGTCACGGCCGAGGACTTCGCCACCCAGGTGCACGCGGTGGCCAAGGGGCTGATCGGGGAAGGGCTGATGCCCGGCGACCGGATCGCCATCATGGCCCGTACGACGTACGAGTGGACGCTGCTCGACTTCGCCGCCTGGGCGGCCGGCCTGGTCACCGTCCCCATCTACCCCACCTCCTCGGTCTTCCAGACCCGCTGGATCCTCCAGGACTCCGGCGCGGTCGCCCTGATCACCGAGACCCTCGGCCAGGCCGCCGCCCTCGGCCCCGAGCGCGACCGGCTGCCCGACCTCCAGCACATGTGGGTGATGGAGAAGGGGCACGTGGAGCGCCTCGGCGAGGCCGGTGTCCACGTCCCCGACGGCGAAGTGGCGGTACGGCGCGGGGTGCTCGGCCCCGACACCCTCGCCACCCTCATCTACACCTCCGGCACCACCGGCCGCCCCAAGGGGTGCGCGCTCACCCACGGCAACTTCTTCGCCGAGGTCGACAACGCGATCGAACTCCTCTACCCGGTCTTCAAGTCGAAGGGCGACACCCGGGGCGAGGACCTCTCCGTCCTCCTCTTCCTGCCCATGTCCCACGTCTTCGGCCGGATGGTGGCGATCGCCTGCATCCGGGCCCGGGTCCGCCTCGGCCACGCCCCGAGCCTGAAGGCCGACGACCTCCTCCCGGACCTGGCCGCCTTCAGACCCACCTGTCTGCTCTCCATCCCCTACATGCTGGAGAAGGTGTTCAACACGGCCCGGGCGAAGGCCGAGGCGGGTGGCCGCCTCACCACCTTCGACCGGGCCGTGTCCGTCGCCCGCCGTTACGGCGAGGCCGTCGAGGCCCAGAAGACCGGCACCGGCTCCGGCCCCGGCGCCGCCCTGCGGGCCGCCCGCACCTTCTACGACCCGCTGGTCTACCGCCGTATCCGCAACGCCATGGGCGGCAGGGTCCGCCACGCCATCTGCGGCGGCTCCCCACTGGGCCGCCGCCTCTCCTCGTTCTACCTGGGCGCGGGCATCGAGATCTACGAGGGCTACGGCCTCACGGAGACGACCGGCGCGTCCACGGTCACCCCGCCCCTCAAACCCCGCCTGGGCACGGTCGGCTGGCCGCTGCCCGGCACGAAGATCCGGATAGCCGCCGACGGCGAGATCCTCATCGCCGGCGACCACGTCCTGCGCGGCTACTGGGACCCCGCGGCGGGCGGAGTCGTCCCCGCCGCCCCCGACGGCTGGCTGCCGACGGGCGACCTGGGCGCACTGGACGACGAGGGCTACCTCACGATCACCGGCCGCAAGAAGGAAATGATCATCACTGCGGGCGGCAAGAGCGTGGCCCCCGCCCCCCTGGAGAACTGGCTCCGCTCCCACCCCCTGATCTCCCAGGCCCTGGTCCTCGGCGACGACCGCCCCTACGTCTCCGCCCTCCTGACCCTCGACCCCGACGGCCTCACCCACTGGCGCAACATGAACGGCAAGCACCCGGTCCCGGTGGAACTGCTGGTCGGCGACGAGGAGTTGTACGCCGTACTCCAGCGCGCGATCGACGAGGCCAACAAACTGGTCTCCCGCCCGGAGTCCATCCGCCGCTTCACCGTCCTCCCGGTGGACTTCACCGAGAGGGCGGGCCACCTCACCCCCTCGATGAAACTCCGCCGCGAAACGATCCTGCGCGACTTCTCGGAGGAGGTGGAGGGGCTGTACCCGCAGTAGGAAAGGCACAGCGTTCCGCGACAACCGGGGCAACACGCATAGGCCCGTCCCCGGAACCGGGGACGGGCCTGGCCAGGTGCCTCAGCCGATGGCTTCCGTACCGGAACTCGACAGCGCGGTCTTGCCGCCGGCGTAGAACCGCACTTGGCCCGTCGAGTGGACGGTCCAGATGTTGACCCCGCCGCCGCTCGCCGCGACCCCGGTGCGCAGCAGCAGCCGGGCCGAGGAGTCGGAGCGGTAGACGAGGTCGGCGACGCCGTCTCCGGTGACGTCCAGGACGGTGACCAGGTCACGTGTGGTCCACGCGGAGGAGGTCACCAGGAGGGTGGCCTTGTCGATGTTGACCGCGCCGTAGCCGTCCCCGGGGTAGACCCACAGCCTGTCGCCGAGCCGGACGACGGGTCCTGGAGGCCGTCGCCGCCGTTGGGGTCCTTGTCCGGGTTGGCCCGGTAGGCGCCCGGCATGGAGTAGTCCAGGTCGCCGTCCTTGTCGGCCTGCGACGGGTAGAGCGCGAGGTTGCCCTCGGCCGTCACCGTCATCATGTCCGGCAGTTCGTCACCGGTCGTCACCAGGCTCACCGAGGGCGGTGGCCGACGTCGTCTCCAGCGGGGAGCGAAGAGCCCAGCCCCCTACCATCGGCCGGTCCCACTCCGCCCCGCCTTCGGAACATGCACTCGGCCGTTCGCCGGGCTGGCGTACGGCTTCCCGCGCGTACCCGCACCGCGGGCAGACCGGCCCAAGATCCCGACAATGCCTGCGAGGAGCGGCGCACGCGCGTTCGGAGATCGGCTCTGGGGGGTGAAGCCCGGTGTCAGCACGGGTCGGCCCCCGTATGCTGGCCTTGGTGGTCGCATCCCGTCCCTGGTGGAGGTCCCCGATGAGCACACCCGACGCGGCGTACTCCGGCTACCCACCGCTTCGGCCCCGCGTTTCGGTCGAGGAGCTGCTGGCCGCGAAGAACACCCAGCCGATCCGGTCCCTGGACGACCTCGCCGCCGACACCTTCGAGTCGGACGAGGAACTGGAGGAGTTCTTGGCGTTCACGTACGCCGAGCGTCACCGCGACGTCGCCTGAGCCGCCGCAGTGCAACCCGTCATCCTGGACACCGACGTCGCCTCGCTGTCCCACAAGCGCAAGCTCACCGGCCCGCTCGCCACCCGGCTGATCGGCCGCAAGCCGCTGATCACCTTCGTGACCTTCGGTGAACTGACCAAGTGGACCGAGATCCGCCACTGGGGCACCCGCAGCCGCCAGGAACTCGCCGACTGGCTCTCCGGCATCCCGATCCTGCCCGGCGACGAAGCCGTCGCCGCAACCTGGGGCCGCCTGTCAGCCGCAGGCATCCAGCGCGGACGACCACGCCCGATCAACGACATGTGGATCGCGGCCTGTGCCCTCACCTACGACCTGCCGCTGGCCACGCTCAACCTCAAGGACTACGAGGACTTCCAAGCCCACCACGGTCTGCGCATCCTCGGCACGGAGTAGCCGCTGGAGCAGCCGGACCGGGCTCCTCGGCGAGGCGGCGGCCCGTAACCAGGCTGACCAGATACGGGCTCTCGGCGCGTCGCCTCCGACAGGGAGCGAAGCTGGCCCCCTGCGAGCGGCGAACCCGTCCCGCCCCGCCCCCCCCGCACTGCCTGACTGGCGGACGCGCGAACCTTGCCGCACGCGACCCTTGACGGCAGTAGTGACGGCAGTAGTGACGGCAACAACCACGAACAACCCCGGCCGAACCTGGACGTCAGCGGACCATCGAATATCACTTGACCTGCGAAAATGCAGGTAGAGAGAGGTCGCGTAGCACACGTACTATGTGCTGGCTGGGCAGATTCCAGTACTTGTTCATAATTGCAACGTTGCGCTGGGCCAGAAGGCTGAAGGCACCTACGAGTAGGCCGAAAGGCTGGGCCTCAAACACTTTGGGAAACTGGAAGGCTGGCAAGGGCCGGTAGAGGCGGCGATCAGGGATACCAGCAGCATCCTTCACGTAAACATGAAGGGAGTCGGGTCTTTCGCTGAGGCTGCGAGGGACGGGCTTATCCCGGGGCATCCATATGCCACAGATGTCGAGATGGGCATGATTGCAAGGTCTGTGGTTCATGGTGGACGTTCGTGGGACAGTGTCAAGTTCTACCGGCCGGGAGAGGGCGGTTCTCTCGTTGAATTCTCAGTGCCGGAGCCTGACTGGGGTTCGTTCGGTAGAATTCGGCCCTACATAGATTGAGTTTGTGGACGGTGCAGCACTGATGGGAATGATCAACTTCGATCTCTATCCGGAGATTCGGGATGCTGGCTCGCTATCTTCGGCCATGACCGAAGCGGCAGATAAGGTCGGCCTCGATTTGGCCGGAGTGTGCAGCCAATCCGAGGTTGGGTCGGGCGTGATCTCCACCGCGCAGGTGGATTCAAGTCGTGGAAAGGTCTTGGTGTGGCTCGGTGAGTCCACAAGGACATTCTTCGTTGGTGTCCAAGAGGGCCGGTTTGTCTGGGCGGAAGGTGCTACCGCTGATCTCGCTGATCTGGTTGCTGCGTCGGTGGCGTGGCGTGATGGGATGTCGGTAGGCGAGTTCGCAGAGAACTTTCCTTTCATGACGCTGACGCGACTCGCCAAGGCGCGGGAGGCGGGTGATCTGGTCCCGACCCAGTGGGACTGGCTCCTGAACTCGGAGATATTTGCAGAGGAGCGACCTCTTGTGGAGGCCGCTCACGTCGAGTATCGCCTCCGTCGACTGTTCCCGAATTTGAGTCATGGGACTTTGCGGCTCAGTACGAATCTTGGAGTGCAGGGATCGCGCGAGATTCACATCAAGCCTCTGGATGCCGGTCGCTATCGCGTCGAAGATACTTCAGTATCTGGTTCGTCTTTCGACGCTGGCAGCTTGATGGAGGCGGTCGTAGCCGCCGCCGAATTTCTTGATCGAGGCCCAGATTTGGAATGAGCGGGCTTCCTTTGTTGCAGCGATCTTTCGCGGGCATGGGAACCTGCCCGGGGACAACGGATCGGGACCCATGACCCAGATCTCAAATACCTCAAGGAACGATGACTTCGCGATCGAGGTGATTGACGCTGGGGCTTTGGAGGGTGCGACTGCAACGGCAACGCAGGGGCAGGGCGGATGCCGTGACGGAAGGAAGCGGCGTGGTTGAGGCCGGTGCGGGGTTGCTGGAAGCACACGTGGCGGGTGATCTCTTGGCGCACCCGCCGTCGTGGCTGACTTTCTGTGGCTGAGGTTGAAGGTGCGACGGGGATCAGGCGACCAGCGACGGTGGCGCGATCGTCCGTGGCCCGGTCGTACAGGTCGAGCGCCGTCGCGTTCTTCAGATGGGGACGCAGAAGACCGAACATCGCCTTCACGCGGTCGTCTGCGCGGCCGGACTGCACCTTGGGGTAGTCGTCGAGGGCCTGGTGCCAGGTGGCGCAGGCCGCTTCCAGGTGGCCGAGTTCCAACTGTCGCTCTGCCAAAAGGCCACGACGGTGTACTCGTGTGCGCTGGTACGCGCTGGGGCGGAGCCGGTCCGCTTGCTGCGTGGCTTCGACGGCTCCGGCCTTGTCACCGAGTTCGTAACGTACCTGGCTGACGCGATAGTTGAGCGAAGAGGGGTCATACGAGCCGAACGCTTTCCCGCGTGACTCGGCACGGTCCATGGCTGCCTCGGCCTCCCGGATGTAGCGCAGCGCGCCCGTACGGTCGCCGGTCTGCGCGGCCGCGTGCGCCTGCTGGCCGACGAGGAAGGCCAGCATCCGGGGTCCGGCTTTCGGGGCGGCGGCGGCAGCGGCGTCGGCCAGCTCCATGGCCTTCGGCCCGTGGCGGAGATCGACTGCCTGGACGCTCATGCCGCGCAGGGTGGTGCAGTACGTCAGGTGGTCCTCGGCCGCTCCGGCCAGCTCCAGGGCCTTGACGTAGTAGCGCTGTGCGAGACCGTGCAGCCCTTCGTCCACGGCCATGTAGCCGGTCAGGTAGAGCAGGTCCGAGGCGGCGGACAGCATCGCCTTGCGTACGTCCTCGGGTGCGTCGGCACGCAGGTAGGAGGCCACGGTGTTGACCATGAACGAGGCCGCCATGGGGCGTGCGTGACGACCGCCGAACTCGTCGTCCAGTTCCGAAACGCGCTCGGTCATGGCGATGACCATGTCCACTTCGTTCATACCGATGCGACTCGTGCGGCCAGACTGAAGGGCATCGGCACGCCCGACTACGTCAGGCCAGCCGGGAATGGTGACGGCCACGGAGAACAGGCCGGCACCCAGGACACTGCGGCGGGACGGGTCCATATCCAGCCTCCCCAGGTCGATCACCCCTTCCACGGTATCCGCAGCCGCGGAGGAGCGATCGCGTGGAACGGGCAGACCGGCCTCGGCATGGGTGACGGGGCGGCCGAGGCGGCGGGAGAGAGCTTCGAGGATGCACCCGCGCACCGCACCCCGAGGGACGGTGCCGCCCAGCCAGTGGCTCACCGCCGACTCGTCGTACCGCAGAGGTTGAAAGGGTGGGGTGACAGCGTTACGGAGGCTCCAGTGTCAGTCCGGTCCCGGCGATGAGGCCGTTGAGTACTGAGGAAGTCGCGGATGCGGCGGGTGAGGTTGGCCGAGTGCAAAGGCCGTCCAGTTGGCGTGGTGAAGACACGGTCGCTGACCTGCCAGGCCGAATCCGCGGTCTTGCGTCCTTTGTGCCGTTGCTCCTTGTCCTCCTTGAGAGGTGCGACCGCCGGTTCGGGTGCGCTGGAGCGAGCGGCCGATGCCGGCCGTTCCGTTGGTGAGGCCGAGGCGCGCGCAACGGACCGGCGCGGGCTGCGTCGAGGGTGTGCCGGGCTTCGGCTGCGGTGAACAGTCGGAATCGCCGAGGACAAGGCGTGGTGTGTTTTGCGTGCCGGGTGATGCTGCGGGTCAGGAACCGCCCATGATTCGGGAAAGATCGTTGACGGTTGACCGGGGGCAGCGGTGGGATCGGCCTTTTGAGGAGGACATGTTGAACGCCACCGTTCCCTTCAGAGCCGCGGCGCTCGTCGCCGCGGCCGGCGTCCTGGGCGTGGGCTCCCACCCCGCCGGAGCCGCCACGTCGGCCCCGGCCGCGTACGACTGCCGGTACGGCGCGGTGACGGCCTCCGACGCGGCGGGCTCGGTCGTGCCCACCGCACAACGGGCAGGAGTGGCCCTGCACGCCCGCATCCGGGTGCACAACACGGAGAACGTGAAGCTGAACAAGGCCACCGTCGTCTTCGCCCTCGGCAACCTCATGAAGAACCGGGGCCCGGCACCCCTGGTCAAGTGGCGCGTCGGCACCGGCCACTGGCACAAGGCGGCCCTGCACTGGAAACCGGAGACCAACGGCTCCCTGCCGCTGTGGAACTCCGCCGCCCTCTCCGTGGGCACGATCCCCGCGAAAGGCACGCTCACCACCGAGTTCTCGGTCACCTTCCCCAAGAGGTCCATCAAGGCCGTCTACTACGACTTCCTCGACTTCTACAGCACCGGCTGCGGCACCACCCGCCTGGGCTGGTACGGCGGCAATGGATTCGAGTACTGGCCACCGAACGGCACTCCGGGCAAGCCGGCCTGAAACGATGAGGCTCGACATCGACGGGGCGGACATTCGGTCCGAGTCGGACATGCGTGCCCTCCTGTCGCGAGTTCTAGCCAGGGCGCTGGGGGAAGGCGAGTTCGCGAAGATCCGTGACGTCCTGCTCCGTGTCCAGTCGCAGGACGAGGAACTCGGGTGGCAGGACCGCTTCACGGTGAGCTTCGAGTAGCGTTCGAGGGCATGCTCCCCGGCGGCGACCCCTGCGCCGACCCCCGCGCCGACCCCCGCCGCCGGAGCGGGCCGCAGGGCCCTGCCCAGCCGGGTCCGGCCGTGCCCGGCCCCGCCGATTACCGGTAGGCGGCCGAAGCGAGGAATTATGGGCTCCATGAGCGAGAACGTTTACTTCGACATCACCATCAACGACGAGCCCGCCGGGCGCATCGTCTTCAAGCTGTACGACGACGTCGTCCCCAAGACCGCGCGCAACTTCCGCGAGCTGGCCACCGGCCAGCACGGCTTCGGTTACGCCGGTTCGTCCTTCCACCGTGTCATCCCGGCCTTCATGCTCCAGGGCGGTGACTTCACCGCGGGCAACGGCACCGGTGGCAAGAGCATCTACGGCGAGAAGTTCGCGGACGAGAACTTCGAGCTCAAGCACACCAAGCCGGGTCTGCTGAGCATGGCCAACGCGGGCCGCAACACCAACGGCTCGCAGTTCTTCATCACCACCATCGTGACCTCCTGGCTGGACGGCAAGCACGTCGTCTTCGGCGAGGTCGTCGAGGGCATGGACGTCGTCAAGACGATCGAGGGCCTCGGCAGCGACTCCGGCCGCACCTCGGCCAAGATCACCATCGCGGCCTCCGGCACCGTCTGAGACGTACGCCACAACTGAGTCAATTGAGGCAGGTGTGACGCCTGAGGCGTCTGTGACACCTGCTCTGAGCTGCGGCGGGCGGGTTCCCTTCACCGGGACCCGCCCGCCGCAGCCGTTTACGGCCGTTCCGTGCGTCGCGTCTTTCTGTAACCGTTCGAGTTCACCCCGTTGACACCCCCCGTCCCCACTCCTAGTGTCGCGCCAGCTATTTTTCGATCAGGTGACGGTATTTAGAACACGAGTCCCCCCACGCCGCCGCTCCCTCACCTGCATCTGATGCGCCGTCACCTCTCTCAACGACGAGAAGAACAAGGAACGATCAGCATGCGTAACCGACGATCCGCCCTGGCCGTCCTCGCCGGAGCGGCCTCCGCCTTAACTCTGTCCGCGTGCGGGCAGCTGAGCGGGGGCAGTTCCGGGAACGGGACCAAGGGCGGCACCATCGGCATCGCCATGCCGACCCGGACCTCCGAGCGCTGGCTCACCGAGGGCAAGAGCATGGTCCAGGACCTCAAGGGCCAGGGTTACGAGACCCACCTGGTCTACGGCGACGACGACCCGGACAAGCAGGTCGCGCAGATCGCCGACCTCGTCAAGAAGGGTGTCGACGCGCTGATCATCGCGGCCATCGACAACAAGTCGCTGAACGGCGTGCTCAAGCAGGCCGCCGCCGCGAAGATACCCGTCATCTCCTACGACCGGCTCATCCTCGGCACCGAGAACGTCGACTACTACGTCTCCTTCGACAACGAGCAGGTCGGCCGGCTCGAGGCCCGCTACATCATCGAGCAGCTCGGCCTGGAGGACGGCAAGGGGCCGTTCACCATCGAGCTGTTCGCCGGTTCTCCCGACGACAACAACACCAAGTACTTCTTCCAAGGGGCGATGGCGCTGCTCCAGCCGTACCTGGACAACAAGAAGCTGGTCGTCCGGTCCGGCCAGACCACGATGGACAAGGTCACCACCCTGCGCTGGGACGGCCCCACCGCCGGGAAGCGGATGAAGGGCATCCTCTCCCAGTACTACGTCAACGAGCGGATCGACGCGGTCCTCTCCCCGTACGACGGCATCTCCATGGGTGTGCTGTCCGCGCTGAAGGCGTACGGCTACGGCAGCGGCGGCAAGCCGTACCCCATCATCACCGGCCAGGACGCCGAGCTCGCCTCGGTGAAGTCGATCATCAAGGGCGAGCAGTCGCAGACCGTCTACAAGGACGTGCGCCAGCTCGGCGAGGTCGCCTCCGACATGGTCGACTCGATCCTCAGCGGCCGGACGCCCCGGCTGAACAACAGACGGGACTACGACAACGGCGTGAAGCCCGTGCCCGCCTATCTCCTCCAGCCCACCAGCGTGGACAAGTCCAACTACGACTACGTGCTGGTCGCCGGCGGCTACTACACCGCCGCCGAGCTCAAGTAGGCGCCGTTCAGGCGGCCTTGCGCAGGATCAGGAAGGCGTGCGGGGTCTTCTCGTCGAGGGCGGGCTCCGGCTGCCGTACCGTGCACGACAGCGGGACGAAGCCGGCCGCCGTCAGCAGCTCGGTCATCGCCTCCGGGCGCCGGCGCAGGAAGGTCAGGGCCACCGGGTGGCCCCAGGGCCGGTCGTAGTGCCGGGGCTCGTCGCCGACCTGGAAGCCGAGGAGGAGAGGGCTTCCGGGGGCGAGCACGCGGTGGAACTCGGCGAAGAGGGCGGGCAGTTCGGTCCACGGGGTGTGGATGGAGGAGTAGAAGGAGACCACCCCGGCCAGCTGCCCGTCGGGCTCGTCCAGCTTCAGCATCGAGCCCTGCCGGAAGCGGATCCGCGGGTTCTCGCGCCGGGCGATCGCCAGCATCGACTCCGACAGGTCCAGCCCTAAGACGTCGAGGCCCTGGCGGGCGAGGAACCCCGTGGTCCGGCCGGGCCCGCATCCCAGGTCCGCCACCCGGCCGCCGGGGCCGACCAGCTCCGCGTAGGCCGTGAGCACGGCTCGCTCCAGCGGCCTCGCCACCAGCTCGTCGCTGTAGCGCTCGGCGTAGTCCTCGGCGATGGCGTCGTAGAAGGCGCGGGTCGCCGCGACGAAGTCGGGGGCGGTGGTGGACGTGACGGGGGCGGTGGCTGGGGTGGCCGGGGCGTCGATGGCCTCGGTGGCGTCGGTCATGGCCGGGGACCCTAGCCAAGGCCACCGACAGCGAGGCCTGCCCGGGGGCGCTTTCAGGCCACCCCCGCACGGCGTCGCGTTCATCGGCGTACGCCATCCGTGCGGCTGGCCGGATGGCGTACGCCAGGAGCCCGGCCGGCGCGAGCAGCCGCGAGCAGCCGCGAGCAGCACCGCGCCACCGGTGGGGACGAACGCGGTGGTGCAGCCCGGCGTCGGCGCGCGGGGGCGGCAGGATCAGGGCGACGAGTACGGCGGGGCAGGGGCCCCGAGGCCGCGGCGCGCCGGTGCGGACGCCCGCGTTCCGCCCGCTGTCGCACCGCCCCAGGAGCCGGGCGGCCCGGCCGGGGCCGAGGAACTCGGCGAGGGGGAGGCTGAATGCGGCCGTAAGGGTGGCGCTGAGCTGGGAGCGGAGCCCGCGTACCCCCTCAGGGACATCAGCACGGCACCCGGATGGGCAATCCGCCGGCCACGGCGAGCGTGCCGAAGGAGGGGCCTATCACCCCGCTCACCACCCGGACGAGTGAGCTGTCGCGGACGAATGGCCGTATCCGGCCGGGCCCGGCATCGCCAAGTCCACAGGGGCTGGGAGGAGGGGGCGCCCCGGGAATTCACCGGAAATTCACCGGGGAAAGGCAGGAGCCCCGTGCCGGATGGCGCGGGGCTCCTTGGGTACTGCTTTCAGATTGCGATCACAGGGGGGAGGATCGTCACACGGGGGTGACGTTCTCCGCCTGCGGACCCTTCGGGCCCTGCGTCACGTCGAAGGAGACCTGCTGGTTCTCCTCGAGGGAACGGAAACCCTGCGCGTTGATCGCGGAGTAGTGGACGAAGACGTCGGGGCCGCCGCCTTCCTGGGCGATGAAGCCAAAGCCCTTTTCGGCGTTGAACCACTTCACGGTTCCGGTAGCCATAAGCCCTCCTTGGGCCCAAAGGGTTGCCCTGCTCCAGAACCTGCAAGGTGAAAGCAGTGCCGCACAATGCATACGTCTGAAAATGTCAAGAGCCCGCGGTTACATGCTCCGCAGGCTCTGTACTGCAAGGGAAACCAAACTGCAACTTGCGGCGAGCCTAGCATGCGGGCAGCCGAAAGCAATAGGGGCCAAGATCACGTCACCCGGATGTTTGAACGTCCGGTGGAGGGGTTGACCCGGGGGTCAGAGTTCGAAGGGTACTCCACCGGGGCTAGTCTCGCGATGTGGACAATTCTCGCACCCGGCCGCGCGTAGGCCACATCCAGTTCCTGAACTGCCTGCCCCTGTACTGGGGGCTCGCGCGTACGGGCACGCTCCTCGACTTCGAGCTCACCAAGGACACCCCGGAGAAGCTCAGCGAGCAGCTGGTGGCGGGGGACCTCGACATCGCCCCCATCACACTCGTCGAGTTCCTCAGGAACGCCGACGACCTGGTCGCCTTCCCCGACATCGCGGTCGGCTGCGACGGCCCGGTCATGTCCTGCGTGATCGTCTCGAAGGCCCCGCTGGACGAGTTGGACGGGGCGCGTGTCGCCCTCGGCTCCACCTCGCGCACCTCCGTGCGGCTGGCCCAGCTGCTGCTGGCGGACCGTTTCGGCGTACGGCCCGACTACTACACCTGCCCGCCCGACCTCAGCCTGATGATGCAGGAGGCGGAGGCGGCCGTCCTGATCGGCGACGCGGCGCTGCGGGCCAACCTGGTCGACGGGCCGCGCTATGGCCTCCAGGTGCACGATCTCGGCACGCTCTGGAAGGAGTGGACCGGGCTGCCGTTCGTCTTCGCCGTCTGGGCGGCCCGCCGGGACTACCTGGAACGGCAGCCGGTGATCACCCGCGAGGTCCACCAGGCCTTCCTCGCCTCCCGCAACCTCTCCCTGGAGGAGGTCACCAAGGTCGCCGAGCAGGCGGCCCGCTGGGAGGCCTTCGACGAGCGGGTCCTGGAGCGCTACTTCACCACCCTCGACTTCCGCTTCGGCACGCCCCAGCTCAACGCGGTCGCCGAGTTCGCCCGCCGGGTGGGCCCGACCACCGGCTTCCCCGCGGACGTACGGGTGGAACTGCTGCGGGTGTGAGGGGGGCGTAGGGGGGGCCGGTGGCGCGGGCGTCGGCTGCCGCACGCGGCGGTGCCGGCATTGCGCCCGGTGTCGTCGGGGCACGACGATGAGCGCTCGTACGACCGCATGCGCGGACGGGGGGAAGGGGAACGTCATGCAGCCGCTCGGAGCCGACGAACCCAGAGCCGTCGGGCCCTACCGGCTGCTCGGCCGGCTCGGTTCCGGTGGGATGGGCCGGGTCTACCTCGGCCGCAGTGCCGGGGGCCGCACGGTCGCCGTGAAGATCGTGCATCCCCACCTCGCCCTCGACGACGAGTTCCGCACCCGCTTCAGGCGCGAGGTCGAGGCCGCCCGCCGGGTCGGCGGCGCCTGGACCGCTCCGGTGCTGGACGCCGACCCGGAGGCCGCCGTGCCCTGGGTCGCCACGGCCTACGCGGCCGGCCCCTCGCTCGCCGCGGCCGTCGCCGCCCACGGCCCGCTGCCCGAGCACACCGTACGGGCGCTCGGCGCGGGCCTCGCCGAGGCGCTGGCGGCCGTGCACGAGCTGGGGCTGGTGCACCGGGACGTCAAGCCCTCCAACCTGCTGCTCACCGTGGACGGACCGCTGCTCATCGACTTCGGCATCGCCCGCGCGACCGACGGCACCGCCTCGCTCACCTCGACCGGCGTCTCCGTCGGCTCACCCGGCTACATGGCCCCCGAGCAGATCCTCGGCCGGGGCGTGTCCGGCGCGTCCGACGTCTTCTCGTTCGGCGCGGTGCTGGCGTACGCCGCGACCGGTGCACCGCCCTTCCCCGGCGACTCCTCCGCCGCCCTGCTCTACAAGGTCGTCCACGAGGAGCCGGCGCTCGGCGAGCTGGCGCCCGGCCTGCTGCGGGAGGTCGTCGAGGACTGCCTCGCCAAGGATCCCGCGGACCGGCCGGCCCCCGGCGAACTGGCCCGGCGGCTCGCTCCCGAGGGCGCGGCGCGGCTCATGGCCGGCGGCTGGCTGCCGGGCGCGCTGGTGGAACAGGTCGGGCGGAGTGCCGTACAGCTGCTGAACCTGGAGGCGACGGACGCGCGGGAGCCGGCCTCCGGGCCGGTGGGGCTCAGCGGGGTGGCCGCGGCGGCCCAGCGGCCGGTGGCCTCGGGCGAGTTCGGGCCGCCGCCGCCGATGGACGCCGTTCCCGGGACACCGGCGGACGCGCCCGTGGTGCGCGGGACCGGCGGCGGCCCCGGGAAGGTGTCCGTCACCGTGTCGGCCGCGGCGGCGCCGGGGGAGGGCGGGCGCGGACGGCGCCTGAGCTGCACCGTCGCCCTGGCGGTCGCCGGGGCACTGGCGGCGGTGACGGTCGGCTCGGCGGTCGTGTTCGACCTGCTGCCGGGCAGCGGCGACGACACGGACGCCGACGCCGGCAGCGGCGCGTACTCCGTGACGCCCACGGCCGCTTCGAGCCCGGCACCCACCGACGTGTCGAGCGGCCCGGTGGACAGCGAGGGCGCCGGTGCCCTGCCGGCCCGGTACGCCGGCATCTGGGAGGGCGAGGGCACCGGCCTCGGCGGCACGCTCCCCATGGGCACCTTCCGGGTGACGCTGCGCCAGGCCGCGGTGGGCGCGAAGGTGGGTGAGCTGCGGCAGACCGACGGCCTCGGCACGGTCTGCGTGGACGTGCTGACGCTGAAGAAGGTGACGGCGAAGGAGGTCGTCGCCGACTCGGTGGGCGCGAAGTCCAACCACGCCGGCTGCAACCCCGAGCCCCACACGATCCGCTTCACGCCGACCGGCGACGACCTCACCTACACCTCGGACAGCAGCGCGGAGGGCAATCCGACGGCGCGGCTGTCCAAGGTGGGCCAGGGGTAGGGGCTCCCGATGACGCTCCCGACGCCGCTCCCGGTGACGCTTCCGACGCCGCTTGCGATGACGCTCCCGACGACCGCTCCTCCCGGCACCCTCACCCTGGTCGTCGTCGCCGCCCTGTGGGGCGCGCTGGCGGGAGCGTTCCTGCCGCGGCCGGCGTACCGCCTCTCCGTGCCGGTGGAGCGGGCCGACCAGGGGTGGTACGACACCTGCCCCGAGGGTCACCCCGTGCGCGGGTGGCTCGGGCGGGGCGGCTGCCGAGGATGCACGCCCCCCGGTGCGTCGTACGCCCCCGGCGCGCTCCTCCTGCCCACCGTCACGGCCGTCCTCTGCGCGGCCCTCGCCGCGGCCACCGGGACCCGCCCCGAGCTGGCCGTCTGGCTGCTGCTGGCCCCGGCCGCGGTGCTCCTCGCGGTCGTCGACGTACGGGTCCAGCGCCTCCCGGACCCCCTCACCCTTCCCCTCGCCGCCACCGCCCTGGCCCTCCTCGGGGTGACCGCCCTGCTCCCCGAACACGCGGGGCGCTGGACGACGGCCCTGCTCGGCTCCCTCGCCCTCGCCGCCGGCCACCTCCTCCTGCACCTGATCAACCCGGCCGGCCTGGCGTTCGGCGATGTGAAACTGGCCCTCGCGACCGGCGCCGTCCTCGGCTGGTACGGCTGGCCGACCCTCATGCTCGGCACCCTCGCCGCCTTCGGCCTCGGCGCCCTCTACGGCCTCGCGCTCGCCGTGGCCGGCCGCGCCACCCGCCGGACCACCGTCCCCTTCGGCCCGTTCATGCTCACGGGGGCCTTCACGGGGGTGCTGATCGGCGCGTACGCGGCCTGAGCACAGGCGCGCGAAAACGCTGGCGTAGGCTGGTTCGGTCCGTCCTGACCCCTTGACGAAAGGGACGCTTCCGGTGACCGAGAAGGCCGACCTCCAGTCTGTGCTCGACCGTGCCGCCGAGGGCGGGCGCATCACCCCGGAGGAGGCGCTCGTCCTCTACCGCGACGCGCCCCTGCACGCCCTGGGCGCCGCCGCCGACGCCGTACGCCGCCGCAAGTACGCCGGGACCGAGCACATCGCGACGTACATCATCGAGCGGAACATCAACTACACCAACGTGTGCGTCACGGCGTGCAAGTTCTGCGCCTTCTACGCGGCCCCCAAGGACACGGCCAAGGGCTGGACCCGCGACCTCGACGACATCCTGCGCCGCTGCGCCGAGACCGTCGAACTCGGCGGCACCCAGATCATGTTCCAGGGCGGCCACCACCCCGACTACGGCGTCGAGTACTACGAGAAGCACTTCTCCGCCATCAAGGAGGCGTACCCCCAGCTGGTGATCCACTCGCTGGGCGCCTCCGAGGTCGAGCACATGGCCCGGATCTCCGGCGTGTCGGTCGAGGAGGCCATCACCCGCATCCACGCGGCGGGTCTCGACTCCTTCGCCGGCGCCGGCGCCGAACTGCTGCCCGCACGCCCCCGCAAGGCCATCGCGCCCCTGAAGGAGTCCGGCGAGCGCTGGCTGGAGATCATGGAGACCGCGCACCGGCTGGGCGTGGAGTCGACGTCCACCATGCTCATGGGCACCGGCGAGACCAACGCCGAGCGCATCGAGCACCTGCGGATGATCCGTGACGTACAGGACCGGACGGGGGGCTTCCGCGCCTTCATCCCGTACACCTACCAGCCCGAGAACAACCACCTGAAGGGCCGTACGCAGGCGACCCTCTTCGAGTACCTGCGGATGATCGCCATCGCGCGCCTGTTCATGGACAACATCCAGCACATCCAGGGTTCGTGGCTCACCACCGGCAAGGAGGTCGGGCAACTCTCCCTGCACTACGGCGCCGACGACCTCGGCTCGATCATGCTGGAGGAGAACGTCGTCTCCTCGGCCGGCGCCAAGCACCGCTCCAACCGGCTGGAGATCATCGACCTGATCCGCAAGGCGGGCCGGGTCCCCGCCCAGCGGTCGACCACGTACGAGCACCTCGTCGTGCACGACGACCCGGCGAACGACCCGGTCGACGAGCGCGTGATGTCCCACATCTCCTCGACGGCCATCGAAGGCGGCACCGCACACCCCGAGTTGAAGCTGCTCGCTTCCAACTAGCCGCCGCGCCCACAGCCCGCATGCTGACGATTCACGCCGCGCCCCTGCTCCTGCCGGTGGGCGCGGCCCCCGTCCCGGACGGCGCCGTCGCCGTCGACGGCGGCCGGATAGCGGCCCTCGGGCCGTACGACGAGGTCGCCGCCGCGGCCCCCGGCGCCCGCGTCCGCCGCTGGCCCGGCGTCCTCACCCCCGGACTGCGCCAGTGGCACGCCCCGTGGCTGCTGCGCCGCTGCTACCACCCCGACCCGCGCGAGTACGACGCACTGGGCGAACTCCCGCTGTGGGGCGCGGACCTGGCCGCGCTGGAGCTGACCGAGACCCGCTGGTCGGGCAGCGTCCGCCGCGGCCTGCAACGGATGCTGGGCCACGGCACGACGGCCCTGGCCGCCCCGGGCGCCCGCTTCACCGACCCCCTGGTGGCCCAGGCGGTGGCCCGCTCCGGCCTGCGGGTCGTCCCGGTGACCGGCGCCCCCGGCCTGCTCCTGGGCGACCGTCCCGACCTCGACCCCTTCGCCGAGGGCCACGACCTGGCGGGCACGGTGCACGGCCCCCTGGAGGTGGGTGCCCGAGCCGACCTGGCGGTCTTCGACGCGGAGGACGAGACGGCCCTGACGGCGAAGGGCGCGGCGAGCTGCGTGGCGACGGTGATCGAGGGACGGCTGCTGTACCGGTCCAGGTAGGCGGTCAGGGGCGCGGCTTTCTTTTCCGGGGCGCTGGGACGCCGCGCGCCGGGGGGGGGGGGACTGGTCCAGCCCGCGAGTCGAACACCAGGCACTCGTACCCGGTGTACGACCAACCCCCGCAGGGCCCCCGCCGAGGCTGCTGCCCTGAGGGTGTCCTGCGGCCCGCCGGGGCCGTGCTGCAAGAATGGCGAGGTGACCCGTGCTTCCCTGAACAAGCAGCCCCACGAAGTCGCCTCGATGTTCGACCGCGTGGCGGAACGGTACGACCTGACCAACGACGTGCTGTCGCTCGGCCAGGACCGCAGATGGCGCAAGGAGGTGGCGAAGGCGGTCGACGCCCGCCCGGCGCAGAAGGTCCTGGACCTCGCCGCGGGAACGGCCACCTCCTCCCTGCCGTTCGCGGCGACCGGGGCGTACGTCGTCCCCTGCGACTTCTCCCTCGGCATGCTCCAGGTCGGCAAGAAGAAGCACACCTGGCTGCCGTTCACGGCCGGGGACGCGACGCGGCTGCCGTTCAAGGACGACACCTTCGACGCCGTCACCATCTCCTTCGGCCTGCGCAACGTCCAGGACACCGAGGCCGCCCTGCGTGAGATGTACCGGGTGACCCGGCCCGGCGGACGGGTCGTGATCTGCGAGTTCTCGCACCCGACCTGGGCGCCCTTCCGTACCGTCTACACCGAGTACCTGATGCGCGCGCTGCCCCCGGTGGCCCGCGCGGTCTCCTCGAACCCGGACGCCTACGTCTACCTCGCCGAGTCCATCCGCGCCTGGCCCGACCAGCCCGCGCTCGCCGAGCTGCTGCGCAAGGCCGGCTGGTCCCAGGTGGCCTGGCGCAACCTCACGGGCGGCGTGGTGACCCTCCACCGCGGCTTCAAGCAGGCCTGAGCCCTCCGGAGAGCCTCGGTGCCGGAGAGCCTCGGTCCCGGAGAGCCCGGGGCTCATCCCGGAGGGTCTCAGAGCGTGAGCGGCTCGAACGGGTCCCCGGGGCGGTCCAGCTCGCGCTCCAGGCCGCCTCCGCCCGGTCTCGGCACGCGTGGCTCCCGTACGCCCGCGCCTCCGCCGCCCTCGCCCTCGGCGAAGTCGAACCACACGGTGACGACGGCTCCGCGCGGCACCTCGGCCCCGGGCGGCGGGTACTGCCGTACGACGTAGTCGACGACGGCCCGGTGGAAGTCGGGCCGGTCCGGTGCGGCCAGCAGCACGCCCTGTGCCGTGGCCTTCTCGCGCGCGTCCACGGCCATCAGACCGACGAACCGTGGCACGCGCACTTCGGGTGTCTTGGGTGGTATGAGCACAGATGTCACCCCCAGCGATACTGGAAGGGTAACCGCACACGTGTGCCGTCCGGAAGCGCTGCGTGTCCATCCGTGGCTTTTCGCCACCCAGCGTCACCGGCGCCGGGGCGGCGGGGGTCAGCGGGGCTGGAGGTCCAGTCGGTAGCAGTGCCCGGTGCGCTTCCGTTCCGGCGAGGTGAAGACCTCCGCGAGCCGCATCCCGAGGCGCTTGGTGACGGCGATGGAGCGGGCGTTCTGCGCGTCGACCATGGCCACCACCGTCGGCACGCCGGCCGCCCGCACCCGCTCCAGCGTCATCTGCGCGGCCGCCGTGACGTACCCCTGCCCCCAGTGCTCCCGGCCGAGCCGCCAGCCGATCTCGATCTCGCCCTTGGGGCCCCAGTCCGCCGGCCACGGCTGCGCCCCCGTGAAGCCGATGACCCGGTCCTCGCGGTCCAGCATGGTCCACAGACAGAAGCCGTGCTCGGCGTCGTGCCGGCGCTGGCGGGCGGTGAGTTCCTCGTAGACGGAGAGCTCGGCGGACCGGTGGCCCTGGAACTCCATGACGTCCGGGTGGTCGAAGATCCGGTGCCATGCGACCGCGTCCTCGTCCGTGGGGACACGCAGCCGTACTACGGGGAGAGCTCGGTTCACGGGGCAGCCCTTCAGCCGGGTGATCAATTCTGCTGAATAGACTGCCCATGTCCAGTGCCGGCCGGCACGCAGATTACGAACTTGGGGAGATCCCGCCGTGACCGAGCCCCACTCCGAGTCCGCCTCCGAGTCGCTCTCCGAGAACACCGCCGACGTCATCGTCGTCGGCGCGGGGCCGGCCGGCTCCACGACCGCGTACTACCTCGCCAAGGCCGGACTCGACGTTCTCCTGCTGGAGAAGACCGAGTTCCCGCGGGAGAAGGTCTGCGGCGACGGCCTCACCCCGCGCGCCACCAAGCAGCTCGTGGCCATGGGCATCGACATCTCCGAGGAGGCCGGCTGGCTGCGCAACAAGGGCCTGCGGATCATCGGCGGCGGGGTACGGCTCCAGCTCGACTGGCCGGATCTCGCCTCCTTCCCGGACTACGGACTCGTCCGCAAGCGCGACGACTTCGACGAACAGCTCGCCCGCCAGGCCCAGAAGGCCGGGGCCCGGCTGTACGAGCGCTGCAACGTCGGCGCCCCGATCGTCGACGACCGCACCGGCCGGATCATCGGCGTGCACGCCAAGCTGGGCGAGGAGAAGCGCGAAGTCACCTTCCGCGCCCCGCTGGTGGTCGCCGCCGACGGCAACTCCACCCGGCTGTCGCTGGCGATGGGTCTGCACCGCCGCGAGGACCGGCCGATGGGCGTCGCGGTCCGTACCTACTTCACCTCCCCGCGCCACGACGACGACTACCTGGAGTCCTGGCTGGAGCTGTGGGACCGCCGCGGCCCCGGCGAGGACCGGCTCCTGCCCGGCTACGGCTGGATCTTCGGCATGGGTGACGGCACGAGCAACGTGGGCCTCGGTGTCCTCAACACCTCCGACTCCTTCAAGGAACTCGACTGGCGCGAGGTCCTCAAGGCCTGGTGCGCGTCGATGCCGGAGGACTGGGGCTACACCCCCGAAAACATGACCGGCCCGATCCGCGGCGCCGCCCTGCCCATGGCCTTCAACCGCAAGCCCCACTACACCAAGGGCCTGTTGCTCGTCGGCGACGCCGGCGGCCTGGTGAACCCCTTCAACGGGGAGGGCATCGCCTACGCCATGGAGTCCGGGCAGATCGCCGCCGAGGTCATCGTCCAGGCGCACGCCCGCGCCACCCCCGCCCAGCGCGAACTGGCCCTGCGGCGGTACCCGCAGATCCTCGCCGACACCTACGGCGGCTACTACACGCTCGGCCGCGCCTTCGTGAAGCTCATCGGCAACCCGAAGGTCATGAAGATCGCCACGCAGCGCGGGCTGACCCACCCGATGCTGATGAAGTTCACCCTGAAGATGCTCGCCAACCTGACCGACCCCACGGGCGGCGACGCGATGGACCGCATCATCAACGGTCTGAGCAAGGTGGCCCCGAAGGCCTGACGCCGTCCGGGGGACGACGCTAAGGGCCGCTGCCCCCGAGCGGCTGCGGCCCTTACGCGTGAGAGGTGCGGGGTGCGGTCAGAGCACCCGCACCGCGCCGGTCGGCGGGTCGTACGACAGAGGACGCTCGACCACGCCCGTGGACGGGTTCTGCGCGCCGACGAACATGCCGTCGCCGACGTAGACCGCCACGTGGTACGCGCTGCCCCTGCCACCCCAGTAGAGGATGTCGCCCGGCTGCAGATTGTCCAGCGAGACCTGGGTGCCCTGCATCGACTGGTCCTGCGAGACGCGCGGCAGGTCGATGCCGACCTGGCGGAAGGCGGCCTGCACCAGGCCCGAGCAGTCCCAGGAGTTGGGGCCGGTGCCACCGGAGACGTAGGCGTCGCCGATCTGCGCCTTCACGAAGGCGATGACGGCCGCGGCCGAACCGGTCGCGGTCGACGTGCTGGTGGAGCTGCTGCCCGCCGACGTGGCGAGCACGGTCCGCCCGGCGTTGCGGGAGGCGGCCTCCGCGGCGGCCACACGGGCCTCCTCCGCCTTCTTCTTCGCCTCCGCCTTCTTGGCGGCGGCGAGGTCCTTCGCGGCCTCCTTGGCCGCCGCGGCGGCGGCCGCGTCGCGCTCGGCCTCGAGCTGGTAGTTCGCGGCGGCCTGCTGCGTCGCCTGGGCGGACTGCGCCACCTGGGCGGCCAGGTCGCCCGTGAACACGGGCAGTTCGAGCGTCTGGGTCACCGGCTCGGCGGCGCTGGCCGATCCGGCCGCCGTGGCGACCGCCAGCGTGCCGAGGACACCACTGGCGACTCCGGCCCGCATCGCGATGTTCGACGCGCTGCGGCGGGGCTTCCGGTGGCTGCGTATGTGAGCGGTGTGGGACATGAGTCCAACCGGTATCAGGGGCTCCTCCATACCTTCAAGAAACGTGTGCTGCGCCACATTTGTTCAACGCGAGCCCCAAATTCCCTGCGTGCCACTCTTTATTGACGCCGTAACGGACATTGTGGACAAGGGTGCTCAGGCCTGTGATCATGGCCTTTCGCTGTTACGTCCGAATTGCCCTCGACCTACCATCGGTGCGGATCGTTGACCAAGCCCGGTTCTCATGGGCCTCTCGTCGATGTGGCAGAGGTCACGGAAAGGTCACCGGAATGACCGCGTCACGCGCGTAGATCACCTTCGTCCCGCTCGTGAACGCGTGCACGCGTCCACACCTCCCCCCGCGCCTCCCTCCGATGTGTGAACGCGCCCCTCTATCAAGCCCGGGTGTCCATCGCCAATTTGCATGCAAGGGAAGCATCTTGATATAGAGACGCCCCCCGCGGCCTGCGGTGACGAGCGCAAATGTCACTTCTTGTGATCACTCCGGCGCTTCCCGTACGAAGATCGCTGCTGATATGACTTCATGATCCTTCGTCAGGTGGTGGAGATCACAAAGCTTGTGCAATACCCCGTGTCGCAGATCACAGAGCGGCGGGCATAGGATGCGAGGCAGTTGGGCTTGTGACCTGCTTCACATGTTCGCGATCTTCGTTGGGACACGCGGGGTTCGTGGGATGAGTGGGGCGGATGTGAGCCCAGTGCCATCGCCAGCAGTCAGTGCCGACTGAGAGGAGCGAGGAGCGGTGAACGCCTATGCGCCCATCCTCGTACTGGGAGCCCTCGGGGCAGGCTTTGCGATCTTCTCCGTGGTCATGGCCACGCTGATCGGGCCGAAGCGGTACAACCGCGCCAAGCTCGAGGCCTACGAGTGCGGAATCGAGCCGACCCCCACGCCGGCCGGCGGCGGGCGCTTCCCCATCAAGTACTACCTGACGGCGATGCTCTTCATCGTCTTCGACATCGAGATCGTCTTCCTCTACCCCTGGGCCGTCACCTTCGACGCCCTGGGTGTCTTCGGGCTCGTGGAGATGCTGCTCTTCGTGCTCACCGTCTTCGTCGCCTACGCGTACGTCTGGCGGCGCGGCGGCCTGGAATGGGACTGAGGGGCCTTTAGTCATGGGACTCGAAGAAAAGCTGCCGAGCGGTTTTCTGCTGACCACCGTCGAACAGGCCGCGGGCTGGGTGCGCAAGGCATCCGTCTTCCCCGCCACCTTCGGCCTCGCCTGCTGTGCCATCGAGATGATGACCACCGGCGCGGGCCGCTACGACCTGGCCCGCTTCGGCATGGAGGTCTTCCGCGGCTCACCCCGCCAGGCGGACCTCATGATCGTCGCCGGCCGGGTGAGCCAGAAGATGGCGCCGGTGCTGCGGCAGGTCTACGACCAGATGCCGAACCCGAAGTGGGTCATCTCCATGGGCGTGTGCGCGTCCTCGGGCGGCATGTTCAACAACTACGCGATCGTCCAGGGCGTCGACCACATCGTCCCCGTCGACATCTACCTCCCCGGCTGCCCGCCGCGCCCCGAGATGCTGATGGACGCGATCCTCAAGCTCCATCACAAGATCCAGAACTCCAAGCTGGGCGTGAACGCGGAGGAAGCGGCCCGTGAGGCGGAGGAGGCGGCGCTCAAGGCCCTGCCCACGATCGAGATGAAGGGGCTGCTGCGGTGAGCGACGCGAACGGCACCGGCGGTGCGTCGAACGGCGTGAACCCCGAGAAGGACCTCTCCGCCTCCAACCTCCCCGGCCAGCGCGGCCAGGGCGGCGAGGAGGTCCGCGTCCAGCGCGGGATGTTCGGCGCCGACAACGGCGGCGACACCTCCGGCTACGGCGGCCTGGTCCGCTCCGTCCGCCTGCCGGGCGCCGCCGCCCGGCCCTACGGCGGCTGGTTCGACGAGGTCGCCGACGAACTCGAGGGCGCCCTGGAGGAACAGGGACTCCTCCCCGAGAACGCGATCGAGAAGACGGTCGTCGACCGCGGCGAGCTCACCTTCCACATCGAGCGCGAACACCTGCTGCGCGTCGCCCGCACCCTGCGCGACGACCCCGCCCTGCGCTTCGAGCTCTGCACCGGCGTGAGCGGCGTCCACTACCCGAACGACAAGGGCCGCGAGCTGCACGCCGTCTACCACCTGCGCTCGATCACCCACAACCGGCTGATCCGCCTGGAGGTCAGCGCTCCCGACGCCGAGCCGCGCATCCCGTCCCTGGTCCCGGTCTATCCGACCAACGACTGGCACGAGCGCGAGACCTACGACTTCTTCGGGATCGTCTTCGACGGTCACCCGGCCCTGACGCGGATCATGATGCCGGACGACTGGCAGGGCCATCCGCAGCGCAAGGACTACCCCCTCGGCGGCATCCCCGTCGAGTACAAGGGCGCCCAGATCCCGGCTCCGGACCAGCGGAGGTCGTACTCGTGAGCACGTCACACGCTTCTCCCCGCGAGACCACCGAGGGCACCGTCTACACGGTCACCGGTGGCGACTGGGACGAGGTCGTCCAGTCCGCGGCCCGCGCCGACGACGAGCGCATCGTCGTCAACATGGGCCCCCAGCACCCCTCCACCCACGGAGTGCTCCGTCTGATCCTGGAGATCGAGGGCGAGACGGTCACCGAGGCCCGCTGCGGCATCGGCTACCTCCACACCGGCATCGAGAAGAACCTCGAGTACCGCACGTGGACCCAGGGCACCACGTTCGTGACGCGCATGGACTACCTGACGTCCTTCTTCAACGAGACCGCCTACTGTCTCGGCGTCGAGAAGCTCCTCGGCATCGAGGACCAGATCACCGAACGCGCCAAGATCATCCGGGTGCTCCTGATGGAGCTGAACCGCATGTCCTCCCACCTGGTGTGCATCGCCACCGGCGGCATGGAGCTCGGCGCCACCACGATCATGATCTACGGGTTCCGCGACCGGGAGATGATCCTCGACCTCTACGAGCTCATCACCGGCCTCAGGATGAACCACGCGTACATCCGCCCCGGCGGACTCGCCCAGGACCTGCCGCCCGGCGCGGTGGACCAGATCCGCGAGTTCGTGAAGAAGATGAAGAAGAACCTCCCCGAGTACGACAAGCTCGCCACCGGGAACCCCATCTTCAAGGCCCGCATGCAGGACGTCGGCTACCTCGACCTGGCCGGCTGCATGGCCCTCGGCGCCACCGGCCCGATCCTGCGCTCCACCGGCCTGCCCCACGACCTGCGCAAGACCCAGCCGTACTGCGACTACGAGACGTACGACTTCGACGTCCCGACCGCAGACTCCTGCGACTCCTACGGCCGCTTCCTCATCCGCCTGGAGGAGATGCGCCAGTCGCTGAGGATCGTCGAGCAGTGCCTGGACCGGCTCCAGCCCGGCCCCGTCATGGTCGGCGACAAGAAGATCGCCTGGCCCGCCCAGCTCGCCCTGGGACCGGACGGCCTCGGCAACTCCCTCGACCACATCAAGAAGATCATGGGCACCTCCATGGAGGCCCTGATCCACCACTTCAAGCTGGTGACCGAGGGCTTCCGCGTCCCGCCGGGACAGGCGTACGCGGCGGTCGAGTCACCCAAGGGCGAACTCGGGGTGCACGTCGTCTCCGACGGAGGCACCCGCCCCTACCGGGTCCACTTCCGCGACCCGTCCTTCACCAATCTGCAGGCGATGGCGGCGATGTGCGAGGGCGGCCAGGTCGCCGACGTGATCGTCGCCGTCGCGTCCATCGACCCCGTGATGGGAGGCGTCGACCGGTGACCACCTCTTCTTCCGAGCGGGGCGTCAGCCTGGGCATGCCCGAACTGCCCGCGCCCGCCTACCCGGACGACGTCCGGGCCCGGCTGGAGGCGGACGCGCGCGAGATCGTCGCGCGCTACCCCGACTCCCGGTCCGCGCTCCTGCCGTTGCTGCATCTCGTGCAGTCGGAGGAGGGACACGTCACGCGCACCGGGATGCGGTTCTGCGCGGACGTCCTCGGCCTGACCACGGCCGAGGTCACCGCGGTCGCCACCTTCTACACCATGTACCGCCGCCGCGAGAGCGGCGACTACCAGGTGGGCGTCTGCACCAACACCCTGTGCGCGGTGATGGGCGGCGACGCGATCTTCGAGGCGCTCCAGGAGTACCTCGGCGTCGGCAACGGAGAGACCACCGACGACGGAAAGATCACCCTGGAGCACATCGAGTGCAACGCGGCCTGCGACTTCGCGCCGGTCGTGATGGTCAACTGGGAGTTCTTCGACAACCAGACCGTGCAGAGCGCCAAGCGCCTGGTGGACGACCTGCGGGGCGGAGCCACCGTGTCGCCCACGCGCGGGGCGCCGCTGTGCACCTTCAAGGACACCGCGCGGATTCTGGCCGGCTTCCCCGACGAGCGGCCAGGGGCCGTCGAGGCGAGCGGCAGTGCGGGACCGGCGTCGCTGGTGGGCCTTCGCCTGGCAAGGGGAGAGGCCGCACCCGCGCGCGTGGTCCATCCACGGGACGGCGGCCCGTACGACGAGCCGCAGGACAGGCCGGTGCACGAGCCCTCGCCGGCCGAGCACCTCAGTTCACATGACGCGCCACAGGACACGTCGGCCTCCGACCCCGCCCATCCGGCAGGGCCCGCCGCCGAGGAGGGGGAGGGATGACCTTGGCACCCGAGCTGAAAGGCAGCAGCCCCGAGAAGCTGCTCGCACCCGTGCTGTCGGCCTTCTGGGACGAGGAGAGGTCCTGGTCACTGGACGTCTACCGAAGGCACGAGGGGTACGAGGGACTCCGCAAGGCGCTCGCCATGTCCCCCGACGAAGTGATCGCGTACGTCAAGGACTCCGGTCTGCGCGGGCGCGGCGGCGCGGGATTCCCGACCGGGATGAAATGGCAGTTCATCCCGCAGGGTGATGGAAAGCCGCACTATCTAGTTGTCAACGCCGACGAATCGGAGCCGGGCACCTGCAAGGACATCCCGCTCCTCTTCGCGAACCCGCATAGCCTCATCGAGGGCATCGTGATCGCGTGTTACGCCATCAGGTCGTCGCATGCCTTCATCTATCTGCGGGGTGAAGTCGTCCCCGTTCTGCGGCGGTTGCACGAGGCCGTGCGCGAGGCCCGCGCGGCGGGCTACCTCGGCGAGAACATCCTGGGCAGCGGACTCGACCTCGAACTCACCGTGCACGCCGGCGCCGGCGCGTACATCTGCGGTGAGGAGACCGCGCTGCTCGACTCGCTCGAAGGCCGCCGTGGTCAACCGCGGCTCCGTCCCCCTTTCCCGGCGGTCGCGGGCCTCTATGCGTGCCCGACTGTGGTGAACAACGTCGAGTCGATCGCTTCGGTTCCCGCGATCCTGCACCGGGGGAAGGAATGGTTCAGGGCGATGGGCAGCGAGAAGTCCCCGGGCTTCACGCTCTACTCGCTCAGCGGCCATGTCGCCCGCCCCGGCCAGTACGAGGCCCCGCTCGGCATCACCCTCCGCCAGCTCCTGGAGATGAGCGGCGGCATGCGACCGGGCCACCGCCTGAAGTTCTGGACGCCGGGCGGCTCCTCGACCCCGATGTTCACCGAGGAGCACCTCGACGTCCCTCTGGACTACGAAGGAGTGGGTGCCGCGGGTTCCATGCTCGGCACCAAAGCACTCCAGTGCTTCGACGAGACGACGTGCGTGGTGCGCGCCGTCACCCGCTGGACCGAGTTCTACGCCCACGAGTCCTGCGGCAAGTGCACCCCCTGCCGGGAAGGCACGTACTGGCTCGTGCAGTTGCTCCGTGACATCGAGGCCGGCAAGGGCGTGCTCTCCGACCTCGACAAGCTGAACGACATCGCCGACAACATCAACGGCAAGTCGTTCTGCGCCCTCGGCGACGGCGCCGCCTCGCCGATCTTCTCCTCGCTCAAGTACTTCCGCGAGGAGTACGAGCAGCACATCACCGGCCGGGGCTGCCCCTTCGACCCGGCGAAGTCGACGGCCTGGGCCGACCGCCCGGAGGTGAACGCATGACCGTGACCACCAGCGCTCCCACGGGAGGGGGAGAGGCGGCGGTCCCGCCGGAGGATCTCGTCACGCTGACAATCGACGGAGCCGAGATCAGCGTGCCCAAGGGCACCCTGGTCATCCGGGCCGCCGAACAGCTCGGCATCGAGATCCCCCGCTTCTGCGACCACCCCCTCCTCGACCCGGCCGGCGCCTGCCGCCAGTGCATCGTCGAGGTCGAGGGCCAGCGCAAGCCGATGGCGTCCTGCACCATCACCTGCACGGACGGGATGGTGGTGAAGACCCATCTCACCTCGCCCGTGGCGGAGAAGGCGCAGCACGGCGTGATGGAGCTGCTCCTCATCAACCACCCGCTGGACTGCCCGGTCTGCGACAAGGGCGGCGAGTGCCCCCTGCAGAACCAGGCGATGTCCCACGGCCAGGCGGAGTCCCGGTTCGAGGGCCGCAAGCGGACGTACGAGAAGCCGGTCCCGATCTCGACCCAGGTGCTGCTCGACCGCGAGCGGTGCGTGCTGTGCGCCCGCTGCACCCGGTTCTCCAACCAGGTCGCGGGCGACCCGATGATCGAGCTGATCGAGCGGGGCGCGCTGCAGCAGGTCGGCACCGGTGAGGGCGACCCGTTCGAGTCGTACTTCTCCGGCAACACCATCCAGATCTGTCCGGTCGGCGCGCTGACCTCGGCGGCGTACCGCTTCCGCTCCCGCCCCTTCGACCTCGTCTCCTCGCACTCGGTGTGCGAGCACTGCTCCGGCGGCTGCGCCACCCGCACCGACCACCGGCGCGGCAAGGTCATGCGGCGTCTGGCGGCCCCGGACCCCGAGGTCAACGAGGAGTGGATCTGCGACAAGGGGCGCTTCGGGTTCCGGTACGCGCAGCAGCGCGACCGCCTGGAGACGCCCCTGGTGCGCAACGCCGAGGGCGACCTGGAACCGGCGTCCTGGCCGGAGGCGCTCCAGATCGCCGCGCAGGGGCTGCTCGCCTCGCGCGGCAGGACCGGCGTCCTGACCGGCGGCCGGCTCACCGTCGAGGACGCGTACGCGTACAGCAAGTTCGCGCGCGTGGCGCTCGACACCCACGACATCGACTTCCGCGCGCGCGTGCACAGCGCCGAGGAGGCCGACTTCCTCGCGGCGCGGGTCGCCGGACGCGGCCGTGACCTCGACGGTACGGGCGTCACGTACGCCTCGCTGGAGAAGGCGCCCGCCGTCCTGCTGGTCGGCTTCGAGTCGGAGGAGGAGGCTCCCGGCGTCTTCCTGCGGCTGCGCAAGGCCTGGCGCAAGCACGGTCAGAAGGTGTTCTCGCTGGCCACGCACGCCACACGGGGCCTGGAGAAGGCGGGCGGCACCCTGCTGCCGGCCGCTCCGGGCACCGAGACCGAGTGGCTGGACGCGCTGGCCGGCGGGGTCGGCCTGGAGGAGGAGGGCGGCAAGGCCGCCGAGGCGCTCCGCGGCGCGGGCGCGGTGATCGTCGTGGGGGAGCGGCTGGCGAGTGTGGCCGGCGGTCTGACGGCCGCCGTACGGGCCGCCGACGCCACCGGGGCCTTGCTGGTGTGGATCCCGCGCCGGGCCGGGGAGCGGGGCGCGATCGAGGCGGGTGCGCTGCCCTCGCTGCTGCCGGGCGGGCGTCCGGCGACCGACCCGCGCGCGCGTGAGGAGGTCGCGGCCGCCTGGGGTCTCGCCGAGCTCCCGCACCGGCACGGCAGGGACACCGGCCAGATCATCGAGGACGCCGCCTCCGGGGCTTTGCAGGCACTGCTCGTCGCGGGGGTGGAGGTCGCCGACCTGCCCGACCCGGCACGCGCGCGTGAGGCGCTCGCCGAGGCCGGGTTCGTCGTCTCGCTGGAGCTGCGGCCCAGCGAGGTCACCCGGCTCGCCGACGTCGTGCTGCCGGTGGCCGCGGTCGCCGAGAAGCCGGGCGCGTTCCTCAACTGGGAGGGCCGGGTCCGCTTCTTCGAGGCCGCGCTCAAGCCCGACCAGATGACCCGCCGGTCGGCCCCGTCCGACGCGCGCGTGCTCCAGATGCTCGCCGACGCCATGGACGTCCATCTGGGCCTGCCGGACCTGCGCACCACGCGCGCGGAGCTGGACCGGCTCGGCGCCTGGGACGGGGCGCGCGCCACCGAACCCCGCGAGACCTCCGGCGTCCTGCCGAGGCCCGCCGCGGGCGAGGCCGTGCTCGCCGGACACCGGCTGCTGCTGGACCAGGGGCGGCTGCAGGACGGCGACGAGGCGCTCGCCGGCACACGGCACGCGGCACGCGCACGCGTGTCGGCGGCGACCGCCGCGGAGGCCGGGGTGAAGGACGGCGACGTCCTCGCCGTGACCGGCCCTCGGGGTGTCGTCGAACTCCCGCTCCAGGTCACCGAGATGCCCGACCGGGTCGTCTGGCTCCCGCTGAACTCCGCCGGCGGCGGCGTCGCCTCCGACACCGGGGCCCGGCCCGGCTCCCTCGTCCGCATCGGTCCGGCGACGCCCGCCGCCGAGACCCCCCAGGAGGTGGAGGCATGAGCCCGTACTTCGCCGCTGAAGACCTCTCGATGTTCGGCCGCGACCCCTGGTGGCTGGTCGTCGTCAAGGCGGTGTTCTGCTTCGCCTTCCTGATGGTGACGGTGCTGTTCTCCATCGTCTGGGAGCGCAAGGTCGTCGCCTGGATGCAGCTGCGCATCGGCCCCAACCGGCACGGCCCCTGGGGCATGCTCCAGTCGCTGGCCGACGGCATCAAGCTGATGCTGAAGGAAGACATCATCGTCAAGCGCGCCGACAAGGTGGTCTACGTCCTGGCGCCGATCGTCGCGGCCATCCCGGCCTTCATGGCGATCGCGGTGATCCCCTTCGGCCCGGCCGACAACGAGATCTCGATCTTCGGCCAGCGCACCACGATGCAGCTCACCGACCTGCCGATCGCGATGCTGTACATCCTCGCGGTCGCCTCGGTCGGCATCTACGGCATCGTCCTGGCGGGCTGGAGCTCCGGATCCACCTATCCGCTCCTGGGCGGTCTGCGCTCGTGCGCGCAGATGATCTCGTACGAGATCGCCATGGGCGCCGCGTTCGCCTCGGTGTTCCTCTACTCCGGGTCGATGTCGACGTCGACGATCGTCGAGCAGCAGACGGACCGCTGGTACATCCTCCTGCTGCCGGTCTCGTTCGTCCTCTACATCGTCACCATGGTCGGGGAGACGAACCGCGCCCCCTTCGACATGCCGGAGTCCGAGGGCGACCTGGTCGGCGGCTTCAACACCGAGTACTCGTCGATCAAGTTCGCGATGTTCATGCTCGCCGAGTACGTCAACATGGTGACCGTCTCGGCCGTGGCCACCACGCTCTTCCTGGGCGGCTGGCGGGCCCCCTGGCCGATCAGCGGCTTCTGGGAGGGCGCGAACCACGGCTGGTGGCCGATGCTCTGGTTCGTCGTCAAGGTCCAGCTGCTGCTGTTCTTCTTCATCTGGCTGCGCGGCACGCTCCCCCGCGTCCGCTACGACCAGCTGATGAAGCTCGGCTGGAAGGTCCTCATCCCGGTGTCGGTGACCTGGCTGATGCTCGTCGCGACCGTACGGACCCTGCGCAACGAGAACTACGACTTCGCCGAGATCGCCCTCTACGTCGGCGGCGGTGTGCTGACCCTGCTGCTGCTCTCCTTCGTCGTGGACATGTTCCGCGGCGGCGCGAAGGCGGCCCAGGCCCCCGCCGAGCCCGCCGGTTTCGACCCGATGGCGGGCGGGTTCCCCGTACCTCCGCTGCCCGGACAGGAGCTTCCCGCGGTGCCCAGGCGCCGTCCGCGCCGGGAGCGGGAGCTGATTGTCAGTGGTGGGTCGGACACTGTCAGTGACGGATCGCTGGATGGAAAGGAGGCGTCCGATGGCTGAGGAGCCGAAGGAGACCGGGCAGACGAACCCCGGCTTCCAGAACCCCGTGGCCGGCTTCGGCGTGACCTTCAAGGCCATGTTCAAGAAGCGGCTGACCGAGCAGTACCCGGAGCAGAAGAAGACCACCGCCCCGCGGTTCCACGGACGGCACCAGCTCAACCGCCATCCGGACGGCCTGGAGAAGTGCGTCGGCTGCGAGCTGTGCGCCTGGGCCTGTCCCGCCGACGCGATCTACGTCGAGGGCGCGGACAACACCGACGAGGAGCGCTACTCGCCGGGCGAGCGGTACGGGCGCGTGTACCAGATCAACTACGCCCGCTGCATCCTGTGCGGCCTGTGTATCGAGGCCTGCCCCACGCGCGCGCTCACGATGACGAACGAGTTCGAGCTCGCCGACTCCAGCCGCGCCAACCTGATCTACACCAAGGAGCAGCTGCTGGCCGGCCTCGAGGACGGCATGGTCGACTCGCCGCACGCGATCTACCCCGGGACCGACGAACAGGACTACTACCGGGGCCTGGTGACCGAGGCCGCGCCCGGCACCGAGCGCCAGGTGGCCGTCTCCCAGGGCGAGGTCCCGCAGGAGGCCGCCACCACCTTCGGCGAGGGCGAGCCGGCCTCGGAGGAGGTGACCCGCCGATGAGCGCACAACTCGCCGCCTACTCCACCTCCACGGGAGAGGCCTTCCAGTTCTGGGTCCTCGGCACCGTCGCCGTGATCGGCGCCCTGTGCACCGTCTTCATGAAGAGGGCCGTCCACAGCGCGCTCTGCCTCGCCGGCACCATGATCATCCTGGCGATCTTCTACCTCGCCAACGGCGCCTACTTCCTGGGCATCGTGCAGATCGTCGTCTACACCGGCGCCATCATGATGCTGTTCCTGTTCGTGGTGATGCTCGTCGGCGTCACCGCGGCGGACTCCCTGAAGGAAACCATCAAGGGGCAGCGCTGGCTGGCCCTGGTGTGCGGCCTCGGCTTCGGCGTCCTGCTGGTCGGCGGCATCGGCCACGCCTCCCTGACCGAGTTCACCGGCCTCTCCCAGGCCAACGCGAACGGCAATGTGGAGGGCCTCGCCGCCCTCATCTTCACCAAGTACGTCTTCGCCTTCGAGATCACCGGCGCCCTGCTGATCACGGCCGCCGTCGGCGCCATGGTGCTCACCCACCGCGAGCGCACCGAGCGCGCGAAGACCCAGCGCGAGCTGGCCGAACAGCGCGTCCGCGAAGGCAAGCACGTCCCGCCGCTGCCCGCGCCCGGCGTGTACGCGCGGCACAACGCCGTGGACATCGCGGGCCTGCTGCCCGACGGCACCCCGTCGGAGCTCACGGTCAGCAGCACCCTGCGCGATCGGGGCCAGATCCGCGATGTGTCCACCCAGGCGCTCAGCGACCTCAAGGCACTGGAACAGCGCGCGCAGGACCGGCTGGAGCGCGGCGGGAGCGAGCCGCCGCACCCGGAGCGCAACTCCCGGCGGACCGAGGAGGCGTCGAAGTGAACCCCGTCAACTACCTCTACCTCGCCGCTCTGTTGTTCACGATCGGCGCGACCGGCGTGCTGATCAGGCGCAACGCGATCGTCGTGTTCATGTGCATCGAGCTGATGCTCAACGCCTGCAACCTCGCGTTCGTCACCTTCTCCCGGATGCACGGCAACCTCGACGGCCAGATCATCGCCTTCTTCACGATGGTCGTCGCCGCAGCGGAGGTCGTGGTGGGACTCGCGATCATCGTGTCGCTGTTCCGTTCCCGCCACACGGCCTCGGTCGACGACGCCAGCCTGATGAAGCTGTAAGGGGTCGGAAGAATCGTGGAGAACCTGATCGCGCTGCTGATCGCGGCGCCCCTGCTCGGAGCGGCCGTCCTCCTGGTCGGCGGCCGCCGGCTCGACGCCGTCGGCCATTGGATCGGCACGCTCCTCGCGGCCGTCTCCTTCGTGTTCGGTGTCGTCCTCTTCGCTGACCTGCTCAGCAGGAGCGCCGACGACCGGACGCTCACCCAGCACCTGTTCACCTGGATCCCGGTCGAGGGCTTCCAGGCGGACGTCGCCTTCCGCCTCGACCAGCTGTCGATGACGTTCGTGCTGCTGATCACGGGCGTCGGCTCGCTGATCCACGTGTACTCGGTCGGGTACATGGAGCACGACGAGCGGCGCCGCCGCTTCTTCGGCTACCTCAACCTCTTCCTCGCGGCGATGCTGCTGCTCGTCCTCGCCGACAACTACCTGCTGCTGTACGTCGGCTGGGAGGGCGTCGGTCTCGCCTCCTACCTGCTCATCGGCTTCTGGCAGCACAAGCCCAGCGCGGCCACCGCGGCGAAGAAGGCGTTCCTGGTCAACCGCGTCGGCGACATGGGCCTGTCGATCGCCATCATGCTGATGTTCACCACCTTCGGGACCTTCGCCTTCGGCCCGCTGCTCGGCTCCGAGGGCGAGCCGGGTGCCGCGGGCGACGCGAGCGAGGGCCGGCTGACCGCCATCGCCCTGATGCTGCTCCTCGCGGCCTGCGGCAAGTCCGCCCAGGTACCGCTGCAGTCCTGGCTCGGGGACGCCATGGAGGGCCCGACGCCGGTCTCCGCCCTCATCCACGCGGCGACGATGGTGACCGCGGGCGTCTATCTGATCGTCCGCTCCGCGGCCATCTTCAACGGCGCGCCCGACGCCCAGCTCGTCGTCACCGTCGTCGGAGCGGTCACCCTCCTGTTCGGTGCGATCGTCGGTTGCGCGAAGGACGACATCAAAAAGGCCCTGGCCGGCTCCACCATGTCGCAGATCGGCTACATGGTGCTGGCCGCCGGCCTCGGCCCGATCGGCTACGTCTTCGCGATCATGCACCTGGTGACGCACGGCTTCTTCAAGGCCGGGCTGTTCCTCGGCGCGGGCTCCGTGATGCACGGCATGAACGACGAGGTCGACATGCGCAGGTACGGCGGCCTCCGGACATACATGCCAGTCACCTTCGCCACCTTCGGCCTCGGCTATCTGGCGATCATCGGCTTCCCGTTCCTCTCCGGTTTCTACTCCAAGGACGCGATCATCGAGGCCGCCTTCGCCAAGGGCGGCACGCAGGGGTGGATCCTCGGCGGCGTGGCCCTCCTGGGCGCGGCCATCACCGCGTTCTACATGACGCGCGTGATGCTGATGACGTTCTTCGGCGAGGAGCGCTGGCGGAACCAGCCCACCCGGTCCCCGCAGGCGCCCAGCGCCGAGCCCGCCGCGGAGCACCACGGCGAGCACGCCGAGCCCCACCCGCACGAGTCGCCCAAGATCATGACGATCCCGATGGTCGTGCTGGCCGTGGGATCGGTGTTCGGCGGCTTCTTCTTCCACCTCGGCGACCGCTTCCTGCACTGGCTGGAGCCGGTCACCGGACACAGCGAGGGTGACTCGCCGGTCAGCGCCGCCACCGTGACGGCCGCGACCCTCGTGTGCCTGGTCGTCGGCGTCGGACTGGCCTACGCCCAGTACGGCCGCCGCCCGGTCCCGGCCGTCGCCCCGCGCGGGTCGCTGCTCACCCGGGCCGCCCGCCGCGACCTGCTGCAGGACGACTTCAACCACGTCGTCCTGGTCCGCGGCGGCGAGCACCTCACCCGCTCCCTGGTCTACGTCGACCACACCCTGGTCGACGGAGTCGTCAACGGCACGGCGGCCTCGGTCGGCGGCCTCTCCGGACGGCTGCGCCGACTGCAGAACGGCTTCGCGCGGTCGTACGCGGTCTCGATGTTCGGCGGTGCGGCGCTCCTCGTCGCCGCGACCCTGCTGATGAGGGCGGTCTGATACCGATGTCCTTTCCTCTGCTGACAGCGACGGCCGCGCTCCCGGCGATCGGGGCGGTGGCCACGGCCGCCGTCCCGGCCGCCCGGCGCAATGCCGCCAAATCGCTGGCCCTGCTCGTCTCGCTCGGCACCCTCGCCCTGGCGATCGCCGTCCTGGTGCGCTTCGACCCGGACGGCAGCCGCTACCAGCTCACCGAGTCCCACGCCTGGATCGCGGACTTCGGCGTCCGCTACGAACTCGGTGTGGACGGCATCGCGGTCGCGCTCATCGCGCTCACCGCGCTGCTGATCCCGTTCATCATCCTGGCGGGCTGGCACGACGCCGACCCGCTGGAGACCGGCAGTCGGCGCTGGCGGCCCACGCAGGGCTTCTTCGCCCTGATCCTGGCCGTCGAGGCGATGGTGATCCTCTCCTTCGAGGCCACCGACGTCTTCCTCTTCTACATCTTCTTCGAAGCCATGCTCATCCCGATGTACTTCCTCATCGGCGGCTTCGGCGACCGCGCCCACGAGCACGGCGAGCAGGCGGCGTCCACGCAGCGGTCGTACGCGGCCGTGAAGTTCCTGCTGTACAACCTGGTCGGCGGTCTGATCATGCTGGCCGCGGTGATCGGGCTGTACGTGGTCGCCGGGAGCTTCTCGCTCACCGAGATCGCCGACGCCCGCGCGAGCGGCTCGCTGCACATGGCGACCAGCACCGAACGCTGGCTCTTCCTCGGCTTCTTCTTCGCCTTCGCGGTGAAGGCGCCCCTGTGGCCGCTGCACACCTGGCTGCCCAACGCCATGCAGGAGTCCACCGCCCCGGTCGCCGTCCTCATCACCGCGGTCGTCGACAAGGTGGGCACCTTCGCGATGCTCCGCTTCTGCCTCCAGCTGTTCCCGGAGGCCAGCAAGTGGGCGACGCCCGCGATCCTCGTCCTCGCGCTGATCAGCATCGTCTACGGGGCGCTGCTCGCCGTCGGCCAGCGCGACATCAAGCGGCTGGTGGCCTACGCCTCGATCTCGCACTTCGGCTTCATCATCATGGGGATCTTCGCGATGACCAGCCAGGGCCAGTCGGGCGCCACGCTCTACATGGTCAACCACGGCATCTCGACGGCCGCCCTGATGCTGGTCGCCGGCTTCCTGATCTCCCGGCGCGGCTCGCGGCTCATCGCCGACTACGGCGGGGTGCAGAAGGTCGCCCCGGTCCTCGCCGGCACGTTCCTGATCGGCGGTCTGGCGACCCTGTCGCTGCCCGGGCTCGCACCGTTCGTGAGCGAGTTCCTGGTCCTCGTCGGCACGTTCTCGCGGTACCCGGCGATCGGCATCATCGCCACCTTCGGCATCGTGCTCGCCGCGCTGTACACCCTCGTCCTCTACCAGCGGACGATGACGGGCCCGGTGAAGGCCGAGGTCTCCACGATGCCCGACCTCCGCGCGCGCGAGCTCGCGGTCGTCGCCCCGCTGATCGTGCTGCTGATCTTCCTGGGCGTCTATCCGAAGCCGCTCACGGACATCGTCAACCCGGCGGTCCAGCAGACCCTCTCCGACGTACATCAGAAGGACCCCCGGCCCGAGGTGGAGGCGGCCAAGTGAGCGCAACAGCCGTCCACAGCCTGTGGACAACGGCGGCCGATCCGATCGCCAAGATCGACGCGCCGAAGATCGAATACGGGCAATTGTCGCCCACCTTGATCGTCGTGGGTGCGGCGATCGTCGGAGTGCTCGTCGAGGCGTTCGTGCCGCGCAAGCACCGCTACTACGCACAACTGTTCGTGTCCGTCGTGGCGCTGGCCGCCGCGTTCGCCGCGGTCGTCGCCCTCGCGGCCGACGGGTACGGCACGACGAAGGCCCGCATCGCCGCCATGGGCGCGATCGCGGTCGACGGACCGGCCCTCTTCCTCCAGGGCACGATCCTGCTGGCCGCCCTGGTCGGCCTGTTCACCTTCGCCGAACGCCGCCTCGACCCCGAGGCCCACGGCAACCGGGTCGATTCCTTCGCCGCCCAGGCGGCCTCCGTGCCCGGCAGCGACAGCGAGAAAGCGGCGGTCAAGGCCGGTTTCACCACCACCGAGGTCTTCCCGCTGCTGCTCTTCGCGGTCGCCGGCATGCTGGTCTTCCCGTCGGCCAACGACCTGCTGACCCTCTTCATCGCCCTGGAAGTCTTCTCGCTGCCGCTCTACCTCCTGTGCGCCCTGGCCCGCCGCAAGCGGCTCATGTCGCAGGAGGCCGCGGTCAAGTACTTCCTGCTCGGCGCGTTCGCCTCCGCCTTCACCCTCTTCGGCATCGCCCTGCTCTACGGCTACGCCGGCTCGGTGTCCTACGGGACGATCTCCCAGGTCGTCGACGGCACCGTGAAGAACGTGAACCCGGCGCTCGCCGACACCATGGGCAACGACGCGCTGCTGCTCGTCGGCACCGCGCTGATCGTCATGGGCCTGCTGTTCAAGGTCGGCGCCGTGCCGTTCCACATGTGGACGCCGGACGTCTACCAGGGCGCCCCCACCCCGGTCACCGGCTTCATGGCCGCGGCGACCAAGGTGGCCGCCTTCGGCGCGCTGCTGCGGGTGCTGTACGTCGTCCTGCCCGGCCTGCGCTGGGACTGGCGGCCGGTCATGTGGGGCGTCGCGATCATCACCATGCTGGGCGGCGCGATCGTCGCGATCACCCAGACCGACATCAAGCGGCTGCTGGCGTACTCGTCCATCGCGCACGCCGGTTTCATCCTCGCGGGTGTCATCGCGACCACCCCCGACGGTGTCTCGTCCGTGCTGTTCTACCTGGCCGCGTACTCCTTCGTGACGATCGGCGCGTTCGCCGTGGTGACCCTGGTGCGCGACGCGGGCGGCGAGGCCACGCACCTGTCCAAGTGGGCGGGGCTGGGCCGGCGGTCGCCGCTGGTCGCGGCCGTGTTCGCGGTGTTCCTGCTGGCCTTCGCCGGTATCCCGCTGACCTCCGGGTTCGCCGGGAAGTTCGCCGTGTTCAAGGCGGCCGCCGAGGGCGGCGCCGGGCCGCTGGTGGTGGTCGGTGTGATCTCGTCGGCGATCGCCGCGTTCTTCTACATCCGCGTGATCGTGCTGATGTTCTTCAGCGAGCCGAAGCCCGAGGGCCCGACCGTCGCGGTCCCGTCGCCGCTGACGATGACCGCCATCGGTGTCGGTGTCGCGGTCACCCTGGTGCTCGGTGTGGCGCCGCAGTACTTCCTGGACCTGGCGAACCAGGCCGGGGTGTTCGTGCGCTGACCCGCATCAGGCGCCTACGACGGGCCCGGCCCCTCGGATTCCGAGGAGCCGGGCCCGTTCGCGTGTGCGATCGAGGTGTGATGTGCCCGGGGAAACCGAGCGAGCCTGTGGATAACTCCGGCGGTGTCGGTCCGGACCCCTATCGTGGATGCAGTGGTCGAGGGACGACGTACGGGGGACGAGACGATGGGCGGGACGGGCGGGATCGGCGAGATGACAGGGATCACCGGGACACCGGGGCGGACCGAGAGCGAGGCCCTGGCCACGCTGCACCGGGTCTTCGGGTACGAGGCCTTCCGCGGCGAGCAGGAAGAGGTCATCGAGCATGTGGTGGCCGGCGGGGACGCGGTCGTCCTCATGCCGACGGGCGGGGGAAAGTCGCTGTGCTACCAGATCCCGGCCCTCGTCAGACCGGGCACGGGGGTGGTCGTCTCGCCGCTGATCGCCCTCATGCAGGACCAGGTGGACGCCCTGCGGGCGCTCGGTGTGCGCGCCGGGTTCGTCAACTCCACCCAGGACTTCGACGAGCGGCGCGTGGTCGAGGCCGAGTTCCTCGCGGGCGAACTGGACCTGCTGTACCTCGCGCCGGAGCGGCTGCGGCTGGAGTCCACACTGGATCTGCTCTCGCGCGGCAAGATCTCGGTCTTCGCCATCGACGAGGCGCACTGCGTGTCCCAGTGGGGCCACGACTTCCGCCCCGACTATCTGTCCCTCTCCCTGCTCGGTGAGCGCTGGCCGGACGTCCCGCGCATCGCGCTCACCGCGACGGCCACCCACGCGACGCACCAGGAGATCACCCAGCGGCTGAACATGCCGGCCGCCCGGCACTTCGTGGCGAGCTTCGACCGCCCCAACATCCAGTACCGGATCGTGCCCAAGGCGGACCCCAAGAAGCAGCTCCTGGGCTTCCTGCGCGAGGAGCACGCGGGCGACGCGGGCATCGTGTACTGCCTCTCGCGCAACTCCGTGGAGAAGACCGCCGAGTTCCTCTCGAAGAACGGCGTCGAGGCGGTCCCGTACCACGCGGGCCTGGACGCCGGCACCCGAGCGGCGCACCAGGCGCGGTTCCTGCGCGAGGAGGGCCTGGTCGTCTGTGCGACCATCGCCTTCGGCATGGGCATCGACAAGCCGGACGTCCGCTTCGTAGCCCACCTCGACCTGCCCAAGTCGATCGAGGGCTACTACCAGGAGACCGGCCGCGCGGGCCGGGACGGCCTCCCCTCGACGGCCTGGATGGCCTACGGCCTCAACGACGTCATCCAGCAACGCAAGCTGATCCAGTCCGGCGAGGGCGACGAGGCGTTCCGCCGGCGGGCCACCGCCCATCTGGACTCCATGCTGGCGCTGTGCGAGACCGCCCGGTGCCGTCGGGGTCAGCTCCTGGCCTACTTCGGGCAGGAGCCCGCGGCGGCGGGCTGCGGCAACTGCGACACCTGCGTCGCCCCGCCGGAGACCTGGGACGGCACGATCGCCGCCCAGAAGGTGCTGTCGACGGTGGTGCGGCTCCAGCGGGAGCGCGGGCAGAAGTTCGGCGCGGTGCAGATCGTCGACATCCTGCTGGGCAGGCGCACGGCCAAGGTCATCCAGTTCGACCACGACCAGCTGTCCGTGTTCGGCATCGGCGAGGAGCTCACCGAGGGCGAATGGCGGGGCGTCATCCGGCAGTTGCTGGCGCAGGGGCTCCTCTCGGTCGAGGGGGAGTACGGCACCCTGGTGCTGACCGAGTCCAGCGGCGAGGTCCTGCGGCGGGAGCGGGAGGTGCCGCTGCGCAAGGAGCCCGAGAAGCCGGTGACACCCAAGGCGTCGGGCTCGTCGTCCGGGGGGAAGGGCAAGGCCAGAGCGGCCGTGGCCGAGCTGCCCGAGCAGCTGCAACCCGCCTTCGAGGCACTGCGCGCCTGGCGCGCCGAACAGGCCCGCGAGCAGGGCGTCCCGGCGTACGTCATCTTCCACGACGCCACCCTCCGGGAGATCGTCACCGTATGGCCGACGTCGGTACGTGAGCTGGGCGGCATCAGCGGGGTCGGCGAGAAGAAGCTGGCGACGTACGGGGAGGGCGTCGTCGCGGTCCTGGCGGAACTGGACGGCGCGCGGAGTCCGGGCGCCGGTGCCGGCGAGACGGCCGGCGTCATCACCGGAGCCGCCGCCGGCACGGGGCCCGGCACCGAGTCCCGCTCCGACGACGACTGGCCCGAGATGGACATGGAGCCCGAGCCGGACGACTGGATATAGCGCCCGGCCGAGACCGGGACCGAGACCGGGACCGAGACCGAGACCGGGATGGGGACGGAGGCCGGGATGGGGACGGAGGCCGCCGGGCCGCCGGACGGGCGGGGCGGACCGCAGGGGACGGGTCAGACCGGTGCGGCCGGGCGGCCATGGCGCGGGCGGTGAGCGGGGCCGGGCAAGCTGGGCGGCCATGGCGCGGGCGGTGATCGAGGCCGGGCGGCCGACGGTGCTCGGTGCGCCGTGGGCGGCACCGTGCACCGGGGCGGCCGGGTCCCCGGTGAGGCGGTCCGGGGTGGCGCCGAGCAGATCGTGGGCGGACTGCGCGAGGCCCGCCGCATCCACCCCGGTCAGGGACCGGGTCGGCGGCGCCACGGCGTCGACCGAGACCGGCGCCCCGTACGGTCGGGGTCCGGTTCGGGGCCGTCGAGCAAGCCGGTGAACAGAGCGGCGCCGCCCGGCCGCAGTGCGCGCAGCACGTCGAGCGCGGCGGCGCGGACAGCCGCTTCCGGCACGGCCCGGGCGGCGGCGAGTGCGCCGCCGCGCCTCTCACGCCAGGGCGTTGAGGCCCGGTGCGAAGGCGATCAGCAGCGGGAGCAGAGGCACCAGCCCGGCCACCGCCGTCGTCAGCGCCCGGTGTCTGCGGCCCAGCCGGGGCGGCGGCTCCAGGAGGCGGTCGACGCGCTCGCCGAGGAGACGGTGACTGGAGGCGCACGACAGGACACCCCGGTGCTGGTTCAGCTCGATCAGTGCCAGGGCGGTGGTCAGGTGACCGCAGCGGCGGGAGGCGGTGTCGTCGGCGGCGAGTTCGACCAGGCGGTGGGTCTGGTCGCAGAAATGAGAGAAGAGCGGAATGCGGGGGAATCCGGTGGCCAGGGCGGTCGAGAGGTGCAGCAGCCAGTCGTGGTGGGCGCGGGCATGGCCGCGCTCATGGGTCAGGACGGCGTCCAGCTGGTGGGAGGTGAGGCGGTGCAGGGCGCCGGTGGTGACGATCAGCTGGGGCGGGTTGCCGGGCATCCACCAGGCGTCGGGGTACTCGTCCTCCAGCACGAGCAGCGGGCCCCGGGCGGACGGCAGGCCCGCGGGCAGCTCGGGGGCGCGCTCCCGCAGATGGGCGCGGGTCTGGCCGCGGCGCCGGCGCGCCTCGACGAGCTCCCGGGCCAGCATCGCGGTGGTCCAGGCGGCCCCGCAGGCCAGCAGCAGGGTGAGCGCGGTGGCCCAGGGCGGGGCGGCGGAGAGGTCGTACGCCTCGGTGACCGCGGGCGGCGCGGGTGCGAACACCTGGGCGCGGACGGTGTGGAAGACGGCGGCGGCACCGAGCACCAGCGCCGTCAGGCAGCACAGCAGGACCGTGGCGACCAGGCACTGCCACACCCACAGCGCCACCACCGGCTCCCGCTCCGGCCACTTCGCCCGGGTCAGCGCACGCGGCACCGGCACGGCGGCCGTCACCGCGACGGCGCTCAGCAGGAGCACGCAGACGGTCATGCCATCGGTCATGCCAGGGGCTCCGGATCCTGGTCGGAGAGGACGGGCGAAGGACGCACCGGGTGCGGCGGGGCCGTGCTCCGGGAGCGGAGGTCCGGCCGGTGGTGCGGACGACGTGCGGCGGGAGCGGCACGAAAACCGCACCCGCCGCCAGTATGACGGCGCCGACCGCCTGCGTCAGCCTGCGCGGAGCAGGCCGTCATCCCGCCACGATCCGCCCGCTCACCTCCCCGAGCCCCACCCGCAGGCCGCCGGGACCGGGGGCCCATGCCGACAGGGTCACCTCGTCGCCGTCCTCCAGGAAGGTGCGCTTGCCGTCGGGGAGTTCCAGGGCGTCGCGGCCGTTCCAGGTCAGCTCCAGCAGGGAGCCGCGCTGCTCCGGCTCCGGGCCGCTGACGGTGCCCGAGCCGTAGAGGTCGCCGGTGCGCAGGGAGGCGCCGTTCACGGTCATGTGGGCGAGCTGCTGGGCGGCGGTCCAGTACATCGAGGCGAAGGGCGGTTCGGACACGACGTGCCCGTTGATCGCGATCGAGAGGCGCAGGTCGTAGCCGGCGGGCTCGGCGTCGCTGTCGTCCAGGTAGGGCAGCAGCGGGTGGGTGCGCCCGGGCGGCGCCACCCGGGCCTCCTCCAGCGCCTGAAGCGGGGTGACCCAGGCCGACACCGAGGTGGCGAAGGACTTGCCGAGGAACGGACCGAGGGGGACGTACTCCCAGGCCTGGACGTCCCGGGCGGACCAGTCGTTGAGCAGGCACAGGCCGAACACGTGGTCCCGGAAGGAGCCCGCGGCCACCGGCTTCCCCATCGCCGACGGCACGCCCACCACGAAGCCGACCTCGGCCTCGATGTCGAGGCGGACGGACGGTCCGAACACCGGGGCGGGATCCGTCGGGCCCTTGCGCTGGCCCGAGGGGCGGACGACGTCCGTGCCGGAGACGATCACCGTGCCCGAGCGGCCGTGGTAACCGATCGGCAGGTGCTTCCAGTTCGGGGTGAGCGAGTCGGGTGCGTCGGGGCGGAAGATCCGGCCGACGTTGCGGGCGTGGTTCTCGGAGGCGTAGAAGTCGACGTAGTCCGCGACCTCGAACGGCAGATGCAGGGTCACCGAGGACAGGGCGTGCAGGTGCGGTTCGAGGGCGGCGCGGTGCGCGGGGTCGGTGACGGCCGCCGTGAGGGTGCTGCGGACCTCCGACCAGGTGGTGCGGCCCGCCGCCAGCAGGGGGTTGAGGGTCGGCCGGGCGAGCAGGGCGGCGTGCGGCGAGCCGAGCGCACGGGCCGCGGCGCCCGCGTCCAGGACGTGGTCGCCGAGCCGGACGCCGACGGTCCGCTCCGCCGCGGCGGGGAGCGAGAAGACGCCGTAGGGAAGGTTGTGCGCGCCGAAGGGGTCGCCCTCGGGGATGTCGAAGGGGGGCATCGGGTACTGCCTCTCTTTCGTGCTCACCATGTCGTGCTCGCGTCCGCTCCGCGGGTGCGGGCGGCCGGGCCACACGTTACGTCCGGCCCCGGGCGAGCGGCACGGGTCGTTGTCCCGGCGATATGCCGGAAAGACGTTTCCCGGACCGGTGTTCACCCGCGATCGGTGAGTGATCGGTCAACAAAAGAGGGGGAGTTGACACAAGGGGGCCGGACTCCGTCCTGGTCCGGTGCACGTCGAGTCCGGGGGGTGCGGGGTCCGTATTCTCTGATCATGGCCGCACCCACCGCATATGCCGAGCGCACCACGTACTCCCTCGTCGCCACCGACCTGGACGGGACGCTGCTGCGCGGCGACGACACGTTCTCCGACCGGTCGCTGGACGCGCTCGCGCGGGTGGCGGCGGCCGGCGCTCGCCATCTGGTGGTGACCGGCCGGCCCGCGCCCCGCGTACGACCGCTCCTGGACCGCCTGCACAGCAGAGGACTCGCGGTGTGCGGACAGGGCGCGCAGTTGTACGACGCCGGCGGGGACCGTCTGCTGTGGTCGGTCACCCTGGACCGGGAACTCGCGGAGACCGCGCTCGGCAAGATAGAGGCCGAGGTCGGGCAGGTGTACGCGGCCGTGGACCAGGACGGTGTCGACGGGCTCACGCTGATCGAGCCGGGCTACCTGATGCCGCACCCGACGCTGCCCGCCCTGCGCGTGGAGCGCCGCGACGACCTGTGGTGCGAGCCGATCAGCAAGGTGCTGCTGCGCCATCCGACGCTCTCCGACGACGAACTGGCCTCCACGGCCCGCGCGGTGGTCGGCTCACTCGCCACCGTCACCATGTCCGGGCCGGGCACGGTGGAGCTCCAGCCGTGCGGGATCACCAAGGCGACGGGGCTGGCCCTGGCCGCCGAGCATCTGGGCATCGGGCCCGGGGACACCATCGCCTTCGGGGACATGCCCAACGACATCCCGATGTTCGACTGGGCCGCCCACGGGGTCGCGATGGCCAATGCCCATCCGGAGCTGAAGGCGGTGGCAGACGAGGTGACGACGTCGAACGAGGACGACGGCGTGGCCGTCGTCCTCGAACGTCTCTACCGGTAGCCGTGGGGCGGCTCAGTACGCGCCGAACACGTTGTCGATCGAGCCGTAGCGGGCGGCCGCGTAGTTGCAGGACGCGGTGATGTTGGCGACCGGGTCGTACGGGTTCCAGGACGTGCCGGAGACGTGGTACGCGTTGAAGGTCGGGTCGATGATCTGCAGCAGCCCCTTGGAGGGGGTGCCGGCGGCCGCGTTGGAGTCCCAGAGGTTGATGGCGTACGGGTTGCCCGAGGACTCCCGGATCACGTTGCGGTAGATGCCGTTGTAGGTGCCGGGGATCCCGTGCTGCGCCATGACGTGGAGCGAGGCGCGGATCCAGCCGTCGAGGTTGTTGGCGTAGCCGAGGCTGGTGGCGGTGGCCACGGTCGGCGTGGCCGCGGAGGCGGTGGTCGCGCCGAGGATCGGCAGGGCGAGCACGGTGACGCCGGTGGCGGCGACGGCGAGCGTGCGGGCGAGTCGGCGGGCACGGCGGGGCTGAGCAGGCATGGCGAAGTTCCTCTCCGTCGCCTGCGAGGTGAGCTGTCGGGTTCGGGCGGGAGCTGCCCGGCCGTGCCCTCACGGACACGACTTCACCCCAAGCCGTACCGGACTGTCCGGAGCATGCCCAAAGGCACGGCCCGGCTGACCGGTGCGGCGACTTACCTGGTTCCCCCGCTCCTGCCGTGGTGTTCTCGGTGGGTGTACGGGCGGCGGCAGGATTAGGCGTCCGCCCGACAGGCCGGGAACGTATGCGAGAGCACATGTCCGGAACAAGTAGCGAATTCACGGTTAGCCCCTATTGACCTTGGTCCATGGCCTTTGGGGCGCTTGATCCTTTGTGGCTGCAAACCCTCAACTCGCCCGTGGCGGCCGAGGTGTCGGGGTGCGGTGAAGGGGAACCGGAAGGGGGTCGGTTCGGCTGGGCGAGTGAGGCAACTCACCGGGGTCCACAAGAGGGGTGAATCGGGCAATAAACCCAGATGGCGCCTTAAGGGGTGCCCCTTCTCATAGGGCCTGTCCGGGCTGTAACCGTGGGGGCTCGCGGTGATCGAAACCTGACCGGATACGCTGACTTGAGTGAGCGCAGAGACCTATCGACAAACCGCGTAGCCGCCGATAGACACCAGCAGACAGGAGACTCCTCGTGACCGTCGTCGAGCCGTTTGGGCTGAGCGTGCGGGGCCAGGCTCTGGAAGCCGATGTCCAGGCCGGAATGGCGGCTGTCGAGGAAGGCTTGCTCGAGGCCACCAAGAGCGAGGTCCCGTTCATCACGGAGGCGGCCCAGCACCTGCTGCGGGCCGGTGGGAAGCGGTTCCGGCCACTGCTCGTGATGCTCGCCGCGCGCTTCGGCGACCCGTACGCGCCGGGGGTCGTCCCCTCCGCGGTCGTCGTCGAGCTCACCCACCTGGCGACCCTGTACCACGACGACGTGATGGACGAGGCCGCGGTGCGGCGCGGCGTGCCCAGCGCCAACGCCCGCTGGGGCAACTCGCTCGCCATCCTCACCGGCGACTTCCTCTTCGCACGCGCCTCGCACATCCTGGCCGACCTCGGCCCGGAGGCGGTGCGGGTGCAGGCGGAGGCGTTCGAGCGGCTGGTCACCGGCCAGATCCTGGAGACCGCCGGCCCGGTCGACGGCCGTGACCCGGTCGACCACTACCTCGACGTCCTCGGCGGCAAGACCGGCTCCCTCGTGGCGGTGTCCTGCCGCTTCGGAGCGATGATGTCGGGCGCCGACGAGACCGTGGTGGACGTGCTCACCCAGTACGGGGAGCGGCTCGGGGTCGCCTTCCAGCTCGCCGACGACGTCCTGGACATCGCCTCCGACTCGCACGAGTCGGGCAAGACGCCCGGCACCGACCTGCGCGAGGGCGTCCCCACCCTGCCGGTGCTGCGGCTGCGCGAGCGGGCGGCCCAGCAGGCGCTTCCCGAGGACATCGCGCTGTGCGAACTCCTCGACTCCGATCTGAGCGACGACGCCAGGCTCGCCGAGGCGGTCGCGGCCCTGCGCGCCCACCCGGCGCTGGAGCAGGCCCGCCGCGACACCGTGCGCTACGCGGAGGAGGCCCGCGCCGCGCTGGCCCCCCTCGCGGAGTGCGACGCCAAGGCGGCCCTCATCGGGCTCTGCGACGCGGTGGTCCACCGCGCCGGCTGACGCCTTCCGGCTGACGCCTTCCGGCTGACGCCTTCCGGCTGACGCCTTCCGGCTGACGCCTTCCGGCTGACGCTCCGGGTTGGCGCTCCGGGTTGGCGCCGCCCGCCACCCCTCCCACCCCTGCCCGCTCGTCGTCCCCCACCCCTAGGGGGCGGAGTACCCCCTGTGTCCCTCGTGTCATACCGCAGGTGTACGCGGAGTTGAGTCCATGGGGTGACGCCTCCTCACGTGGGATTTGGTCAGATGGGAATCACGGAGAACACCACTCCTCACCGATTCGGGTGAGAATGGCGGCACGGGGTGGGGACGCTCTCCGTGAGATGACCAGCCGCCGCCGACGACGGAGGTAAGGCACACATGGCACCGAACGCATCCGACGACAGCACGACCGCCGGGGAGACGGACGACCTGCGCGTCGGGCGGCGCAAGGCCGTGCGGTACGTCGTCCCGGTCACCGTGATCGGCGTCGCCGCGGCGACGATCGGCCTGGTCCCGGCGCTCGCCGACTCCGGCGACCCCGACCTGCCGAAGATCACCGCCCAGCAGCTCCTCGACAAGATCGCGGCCTCGGACGTCCAGCAGCTGTCCGGCACCGTGAAGATCACCACCGACCTGGGCCTGCCGGACCTCGGCGGCCTGGAGAGCGGTCTGCTCTCCGGCGTCGCGGGCAAGGGCGATGACGGATCGTCGGCCGACCCCTCGGCCAAGCTCACCGAACTCGCCTCCGGCACCCACACCCTGCGGGTCGCCTCCGACGGCCCCGACCGGCAGAAGCTCTCCCTGGTCGAGGACGCCGCCGAGTACAGCGTCATCCACAACGGCAAGGACGTCTGGGGCTACGACAGCGCCACCAACGAGGTCTACCACGCCACCACCGACGAGAGCGGCGGCAAGGGCGCCGAGAAGGCGGAGCCGCCGGCCACCCCGAAGGACCTCACCGCGGACGCCCTCAAGGCGGTCGACGACACCACCTCGGTCACCGTCGACGGCACGGTCCACGTCGCGGGCCGCGACGCCTACAAGCTGCTGATCAAGCCGAAGCAGTCCGGCTCCACGGTCGGCGCGATCAGCGTGGCGGTGGACGCGAAGACCGGCCTGCCGCTGAAGTTCACCCTGACCCCGGCGAGCGGCGGCGCCGCCGTCGTGGACGCCGGCTTCACCCAGGTCGCCTTCGCCAAGCCCGCCGCCTCCACCTTCGACTTCACCCCGCCCAAGGGCGCGAAGGTGACCGAGGCCGACGAGGCGGCGAAGGACTCGGGCAAGCCGGGCGCGTCCCACGAGGACCTGGCCGGGGACCTGCCCAAGGACCTCCAAGGCATCGACGGGGCGGACGGCCTCTCCGGCACCGGCGAGGGGCCCGAGGGCTTCGACGTCCTCGGCGAGGGCTGGACCTCCGTCGCCGTCATCGAGACCGGCGGCAAGGGCGTCCCCTCCGACTCCGAGCTGAACTCCGCACTCGGCTCCGACGCGGGCGGCGCCCTCAGCGGCTTCCTCGGCTCCTTCGGCGACAAGGCCGAAGGCAAGTTCGGCACCGGCACCGTCTTCTCCACCCGGCTGATCAACGCCCTGGTCACGGACGACGGCAAGATCTACGTCGGCGCCGTCACCAAGGACGCCCTGGTGAAGGCGGCGGACTCCGCGAAGTAAGGCGCGGCCAAGGGGTCGAGGAGTCGGAGTCCGCAGGCCCGGGAAAGCGAACGAAGGGGGAGCCCATGGGTGACGAACCCGTCATCCACACCCACGCCCTCACCAAGCGCTATCACGGCGGCCAGCTCGCCGTGGACCGCCTCGACCTCACGGTCCCGGCGGGCAGCGTCTTCGGCTTCCTCGGTCCCAACGGCTCCGGCAAGACCACCACGATCCGCATGCTGATGGGCCTGATCGAGCCCACGTCCGGTGCGGCGCGCGTCCTGGGACACCCCGTGCCCCGGGCCGCGCGCACCGTACTGCCCCAGGTCGGCGCGCTGATCGAGGGCCCCGCGCTGTACGGCTTCCTCTCCGGCCGCGACAACCTCCTGCGCTACGACGCCGCCGACCCGACCGCCGACCCCCGCACCCGGCGGACCCGCGTCGCCGCGGCGCTGGAGCGGGTCGGGCTGACGGCGGCGGCCGGGAAGAAGGCCAAGGCGTACTCGCTCGGCATGAAACAGCGGCTGGGCCTGGCCGCCGCCCTGCTCCAGCCGCGCCGCCTCCTCGTCCTCGACGAGCCGACCAACGGCCTCGACCCGCAGGGCATGCGGGAGATCCGTTCCCTGGTGCGGGAGCTGGCCTCGGACGGCACGACCGTCTTCCTCTCCTCCCACCTGCTCGACGAGATCGAGCAGGTGTGCACCCATGTGGCGGTGATGGCACAGGGCCGGCTGATCACCCAGGGCCCGGTGATGGAACTGGCGGCGGGGGCGCGCGGCCGGCTGGTGGTGATCACGCCCGACACCGCCGAGGCGGCGCGGGTGCTGAAGGAGCAGGGCGCCGCCGACGTGACCGCCGAGGAGGACCGGGTCGCCGCCGAGCCCCCGGACCGCGACCTCGCCGAGGTCAACGCCGCGCTGGTGACGGCCGGTGTCCGGGTCCGGGGCTTCACCGTCGAACGCGCCTCCCTGGAGGACGCGTTCGTGGCACTCACGGGGGAGGGCTTCGATGTCGCGGGCTGAGCCGACACAGGCGGGGCCGGAAGAGGCGCGACCGACCCAGGCGCGACCGGAGGAGGCACGACCGGAGGACAAGGCGAGCAGGGGGAGTAAGGCGAGCAAGGGGAGTAAGGCGAGTAGGGAGAGCAACGCGAGCGAGGCGAGCAAGAGCGAGGGCGTGCCGGACGCTCCCGTCCGCCGTCCCAGCCCCTGGTGGTCGCTCGGTCTGCTCCGCAGCGAGCTGCTGATCACCTTCCGCCGCTGGCGCACCCTCGCACTGCTCGGCGTCCTGGCGGCCGTACCGGTGCTGATCGGGATCGCGGTGAAGATCGAGACCGGTGACGGTTCCTCCGGCGGTCCGGGGGGACCCGGCGGGGACGGCGGCCCGGCGTTCATCGCCCAGGTCACCAACAACGGTCTGTTCCTGGTCTTCACCGCGCTGGCCGCGACCCTGCCGTTCTTCCTGCCGATGGCCATCGGCGTCATCGCGGGCGACGCGATCGCCGGCGAGTCGAACGCGGGGACCCTGCGCTACCTCCTCGTCGCCCCGGCCGGCCGCACTCGTCTGCTGCTCACCAAGTACGCGACCGTGCTGGCCTTCTGTCTGGTGGCCACCCTCGTGGTCGCGCTCTCGGCGCTGACGGTCGGCGCGCTGCTGTTCCCCCTGGGAGACGTCACCACCATCTCCGGTACGACGATCGGCTTCGCCGACGGGCTGGGCCGGGCCCTGCTGATCGCCCTGGTCGTGGCCGCCTCACTGACCGGCCTGGCCGCGCTCGGTCTGTTCGTCTCCACGCTGACCGGCAGCGGGATCGCCGCCATGGCGACCACCGTCGGCCTGCTGATCACGGTCCAGATCCTCGACCAGATCCCCCAGCTCCACGCGATCCAGCCGTATCTCTTCTCCCACTACTGGCTGTCCTTCGCCGACCTGGTCCGCGACCCCGTCTACTGGGACGACCTGGTGAAGAACCTCGGCCTCCAGGGCCTGTACGCGGCGGTGTTCGGCTCGGCGGCCTGGGCGCGGTTCACCACGAAGGACGTCACGGCATAGGGCCCCGGCGCTCTCCGCCGCCCCGAGCACCGCCAGCAGCGTCTCCTCGCGTCCTCGGGTGGCGACGAGCTGCACCCCCAACGGACAGCCGTCGGCCCCGAACCCCGCCGGAATGCTCGCCGCCGGATGCCCGCTCAGGTTGAACGCCCAGGTCAGCGCGGTGGAGAACCGCTCACCGGGCCCGTCGTGACCATGCGCCGCGTTCGGCGTGGTCGGCGTCAGCAGCAGGTCGGCCCGGGAGAAGAGTGCTGTAAGCCGCCGGTCGTTCACCTCCCGGATCCGCCCGGCCTCCTCCAGGCCGACGGCCCCCGATCCGCGCAGCGCGAGCCAGGCCGGCGCGGGGTCCTCCAGCCGTACGGCCGCCTCGCCCGGCAGCAGTCGTACGACGCCGGCGGCGGCGAGACGCCCGACGGCGGCCCGGGCGAGGGCCAGCGGCTCGGGGTCGGGACAGGCGGAGGCGAACCCGAGCCCGGGCGAGAAGACGGCGGTGACCGGTGGCCGCCCGCCGGTGCCCCCGGGCGGCGCGGTGCTGACCGGCGAGGACGTCGTCCCCTCGGCCGCCGCCCCCGTCATCGCCCGCCAGTACGCCGCCGCGTCCGCCGCGTACCGCACCAGTACGCCCGGGGCCGCGAGGCCCGTGCGGTCCGGGGACGGCAGCCGGCCGTTCGTCGCCTTCAGGCCGATCACCCCGCACCAGGCCGCCGGGATCCGCACCGAGCCCGCCCCGTCGCTGCCCGTCGCCAGCGGCACCAGACCGGCCGCCACCGCCGCAGCCGACCCGGCCGAGGACCCGCCCGGGGTACGGTCCGCCCGCCACGGGTTGACGGTACGGCCGTACGCGCCGACCCCCCAGGTCTGCCACGGCGTACCGGGACCGGGCACCGCCGTCGCCCCCACCGGCACACAGCCCGCGGCGAGCAACGGCCCCGCCGCCCGCAGCCCGTGTCGCCCCTTGACCCCGATCGGCACCCCGGCCAGCGGCAGCAGTTCACCCGCCGCCACCCGCGCGTCCACCGCGCGCGCCCGTTCGACGGCCGCCCCCTCCCACACCTCCGCGAAGGAACTCAGCGAGGGGTCCAGCCGGGCGATCCGCGCCAGTGCCTCGGCGACCGCGTCCACGGCCCGCAGCCGCCCGTCCCGTACGGCCGAGGCGATCCCGACCGCCGACGGCGCGCGCCCGGTTCCCCCGTTCAGCGCCTGGCTCCCGTGAGCCGGGCCAGCGCCTCCTTCTCCCGGGGCAACCCGCCCCCCAGGTCACCGAGGCGCCACTCGGTCACCCACGGCACCCGGTGCACGTCGACGGCCGACTCGAGGAGCCGGATCCGCTGCGCCAGCGGCCGCGGCAGCCGCCCCGGCGCGTCCGCGACCAGCACCACCGCGTCCAGGTCGAGCCCTTGCGGGGCCTCGCCGCGCCGGAAGACCTCCAGGGCACGCAGGGCCGACTCCAGCCCGGTCGCGTGCGTCCGCGCCACGAGCAGGACGGACGGAGGATCACCGGGGGCGGGCCAGTCCCGTCCGCAGTCGTGGCCGCCGTAGACCGCCGCGAGCGTGGAGGCGCCCGCCCCGCCGTGCGTGGCCAGCCACGAGAAGCGGCGCGGAGCGGCAGCCGAGCGGTACGGTCCCGGTGGCGGCTCCGGTACGGCAACCGGACCGCGCAGCCAGATCTCCGGCCCCGGCCGCCCCGCCGGTGCCTGAGTCGTCCCGGTCGTCCCCATGGCCGTACCCCCTCCTTCTGGTGGGCGCCCCCGGCAAGCCCGGCGCGGGTCCTTGGAACGAGGCTGTGACGTCGTGGTGACGCACCGGCCGGGAGCGAACAGAGAGACTCAACAGTACGTGCACGCGTACGCGCACTGGACGACCCGGAGCGTGACGACGCAGCCGAGTGAGGAACCGATGTCTCGACTCAGTCGTGAGAAGAAGCGGGAACAGAACCGCGCCGGATCATCCGCCGCCGTGGCCGCGCCGCTCGACGTCCACGTCCGCGCGGGCGGCCCGGCGACGATAGGGGGCGTGCCGGTCGCGGCGGCCGACGGCGAGGAGATCCAGCACGCCGTCCTGGGCCGGCTCCACCGCATCGCCCTCGCCACCGGGCACCCCGTCCTCGCCACGGTCCACGACGAGCGCATCGGTTACGTCGTCCCCCTGCGGATCGAGACGGACGGCTCCAGCCACTTCACGGCCGAGCCACTGCGGACACCGGCGGCGTCCGCGCCCCAGATGCCCCCGATGGACCCGGCGGCCCCGGCGGTTCCGCCCCCGGCGGCCTCGGTCCCCCCGGCCGCGCCCACGGTGGCCCTTCCGGTCGTGAACGGCCCGGCGGCTCCGGTGTCGGCGGTTCCGGCGGTTCCGACCCCGGCGGCCTCGGTCCCGCCGGCCGCGCCCACGGTGGCCCTTCCGGTCGTGAACGGCCCGGCGGCTCCGGCCCCGGCCGCCCCGGTGTCGGCGGCTCCCGCCCCGGTCGCCCCGGTTCCGGCGCACACGGTCCCCGAAGCCCCGGCGCCCGCCCCCGGGGAGACCCCGGGGGACAAGCCCACGCACGTGCTGCGGCAGGTGCAGGCGGCACCGGACGAGCCGCAGGACGGTTTCCCTCCGCTTCCCCCGGAGCCCCCGGCGCCCCCGGCGCAGGCCCCCGGCACGGTCGTGGCTCCGACGGGAGTCTTCGGTCCGCCCCCGGCCATGGACCTCCGTCCGGACGGCACGGTGCCCGCCTCGCCGGAGCACGCGCCGTCCCCTTTCCCGGAGGCCGGGGTGCCCGCCGCCCCGGACCGGGACCGGTACGAGAACCGCTACGAGGACCGCTCCGAGGACCGTGCCGGGGAGCACGCCGCGGAGCACGCCCCGCACCGCTTCCCGGAAGCCGCCTCCGCGACCTCCGCCGAGCCGGAGCCGAAGCCCCTCCTCGTCCTCACCCCCGACCCCGAGTCGGCCGCCGCACTCGACCCCGATCCCAAGCCGACCCCCGCGCGTGGCTTCGACGCCGTCGCGGAGGCGGTCCTCGGTGACGACCCCCGCACCCTCCCCGGGACCGACGGTGCCCCCGCGCTGCTCGGGGAGCCGATGGCGCAGATCAACGAGGCGGTGCGGGCCGGCCGTATCGACGTGGCCGCCGTACTCGCCGAGCGGACCGTGCTGGAGGCCTCGGGAACGCTGGGGCCGGAACACCCCGAGGTGCTCCGGCTCCGGGAACTCAGCGCGTACATCGCCTATCTGGCGGGCGACCCGCTGCGTGCCTTCCACGTCTCCCTGGACCTGGCCCGGATCCGCCGCCGGGCCCGGGACGGCGAGGCCGCGTACGGCAACGTCCAGAGCGCGGCGGCGGCCTGGCGTGCCGTGCGCGACCCCTTGCAGGGCCTGAACCTCGGCACCGAACTCCTCGGCCTGTGGACGGAGCTGACCACCGAGGACGGTCCGGCCGCCGACGACGTCGAGCAACTGGAGTCGGCCCGCGCCCGGATGCTCCGACTGGCGGAACGCGCCCGCAGGGCCTGAACGCCGCCCCGGTGGGCCGGGCGGATCAGGACGACAAGGTCCACACCGCGTAGGCGAGCGCGTCCGCGTTGCGGTTCAGGGCGGTGTCGTTGATGTTCGCGGTGGTGTCGCAGGAGGAGTGGTAGCAGCGGTCGAAGGCCTGCCCGGCCGTACCGCCCCACTTGGCCGCCTGGGCCGCCGTCTTGATGTAGTCGGCGCCGCTGAACAGCCCGCCGACCGGGACGCCCGCGTTCTTGAACGGCGCGTGGTCGGAGCGGCCGTCGCCCTCGGTCTCGATCTCCGTCGGCACGCCGAGGCCGGCGAAGTAGTCCTTGAAGGTCTTCTCGATGGTCGGGTCGTCGTCGTAGACGAAGTAGCCGGGGTTCGGCGAGCCGACCATGTCGAAGTTGAGGTAGCCGCTGATCCGGGCGCGGTTCGCGGAGGAGAGGTTGTTGACGTAGTACCGGGAGCCGACCATGCCGAGCTCCTCGGCGCCGAACCAGGCGAACCGCAGGTGCTTGGTCGGCTGGTAGCCGGCCCGGGAGACGGCGAGGGCCGTCTCCAGGACGGCCGCGGAACCGGAGCCGTTGTCGTTGATGCCCGCCCCGGCGGTGACACTGTCGAGGTGGGAGCCGGCCATGACGACCTGGTCGGTGTTGCCGCCGGGCCAGTCGGCGACCAGGTTGTAGCCGGTGCGGCCGGAGGACGTGAACTGCTGGATGACGGTGGTGTACCCGGCGGCGTCCAGCTCGGCCTTCACATAGTCGAGCGAGGCCTTGTAGCCGGCCCGGCCGTGGGCGCGGTTGCCGCCGTTGGCGGTGGCTATCGACTGGAACCGCGCGAGGTGGGCCTTGACGTTCGCCACGGGGATGTCGGGAGCGGCGGCCAGGGGTGCGGGGGCCGCGTCGGCTGCCGCCCCTACAGTCAGGAGCATGACAATCGAGCAGGCGCAGGCGACCGCCGTACGCCCGGGAACCGAGAGCTTCATGTGGGGGGCTCCGAATTCCGTGGGAATCACAAGGACTCCACAGTGAGTGGGGTGCCAGGATCGTGAACGCTTCCCCAACGGCGCGTCAAGAGCGCTCTCGGGAAAGAGGGTTCACATTCCGGACGCCCCAGCGGAATTCGGCGCCCCGGGCTGCCTAGTGCACGCAGAATTCGTTGCCCTCGGGGTCCGCCATCACCACCCACGCCCCGGACGGCTCCTTCACCTCCCGCAGCACGCTCGCCCCGAGCCCCCGCAGCCGCTCCACCTCGTCGGCCCGGCGCTCCGCGCCGGGGTGCAGGTCGAGGTGCAGCCGGTTCTTCACCGTCTTCGCCTCCGGCACCCGCTGGAACAGCAGCCGCCGCCCCAGCCCGGTCCCGCTGTCCGCGTCGAAGGGGTCCTCCGGATGCCGTACGGCGATCAGGTCCCGGAACGCGGGACGGCCGTGGAACTCCACGGTCGCCGCCCCGGGCAGCGCACCGGCGGCCAGCAGCCGTTCGATCAGCGCGCTGTTGTCCTCCACCGCGTAGTGCAGCGCCCCGGCCCAGAAGTCGGCCTGGGCGTGCGGATCGGCGGCGTCGACCACGAGCTTCCAGTGGACGGGTGCGGGTGTCTCAGTGACATGGGTCATGCGAACCACTCAACCAGCCCGCGGGCCCGTTCACGCGTCGATCGCGGCGGACGGCACCTGGGCGACCGGCGGCACCTCGACCGCCACCCTGGGCCTGCGCGCCGCGCGCCAGGCGTCGGCGGTCAGCAGCGCCAGCGCCAGCCACACCAGCCCGAACCCGGCCCAGCGCTCGGCCGGCATCTCCTCGCCGAAGTAGACGACCCCGAGCAGGAACTGGAACACCGGCGCCAGGTACTGCAGCAGTCCGAGCGTGGACAGCGGCACCCGGATGGCGGCGGCCCCGAAGCACACCAGCGGCAGCGCGGTCACCACACCGGTCGAGGCCAGCAGGGCCGCGTGACCGGCGCCCTCGGAGGTGAAGGTGGCACCGCCGTGCGCCGACAGCCACAGCAGGTAGCCCAGTGCGGGCAGGAACTGGATCGCGGTCTCCGCTGCCAGCGACTCCACCCCGCCGAGGTTGACCTTCTTCTTCACGAGGCTGTACGTGGCGAAGGAGAACGCCAGGCACAGGGAGATCCACGGCGGACGGCCGTATCCCACGGTCAGCACGAGCACCGCCGCCAGACCGATCCCCACCGCCGCCCACTGCACGGGCCGCAGCCGCTCCTTGAGGATCAGCACGCCCATGGCGATGGTGACCACCGGGTTGATGAAGTAGCCGAGGGACGCCTCCACCACGTGCCCGGAGTTCACGGCCCAGATGTAGACCCCCCAGTTCACGGTGATGACGGCCGCCGCGATCACCACCAGAGCGAGCCGCCGCGGCTGCCGCAGCAGCTCCCCGGCCCACGCCCAGCGCCGTACCACCAGCAGGGCCGCGGCGACGAACACGAGGGACCACACCATGCGGTGGGCGAGGATCTCCGCCGCCCCGGCGGGCTTCAGCAGGGGCCAGAAGAGGGGGACCAGCCCCCACATCCCGTACGCCGCGAAGCCGTTCAGCAGACCTATCCGGCCCTCACCCTTCGACGACCCGGCCACGGGCGCCCCTCCTTCTCGCGTCCTCGCGCGCCTTCCCGCACGCGTTCACGACGGTAACGCCGAAGACCCCCGTCCGTCATGTCCGTATCGCCATACGGTCATGACAGGCGGGGGTGGAGCAGGCCCCAGGCCCCAGGTCCCAAGCCCCGGGCACGGGCACCGGGCACCGGCCTCGGGCACCGGCCCTGGGCCGCGCGACGGCGCGCTCCGGGGCCTGCGGCCGTGCGGCGGGGGTCAGCCCTTGAGCGCGGCCGTGACCGCCTCGGCCAGCGGGGTGGTCGGGCGGCCCGCCAGGCGCGCGAGGTCGCCGCTGTCGACCACCAGCTCGCCCTTCTCGATCGACGCGTCCACGCCGGCCAGGATCGCGGCGAACGGCTCGGGCAGCCCCGCGCCCGTCAGGATGCCGATGAGCGCCTCGCCGGGCACCGCGTTGTAGACGATCTCCTTGCCGGTCTGCCGGCTCAGCTCGGCCGCGTACTCGGCGAAGCTCCACGCCTCGTCGCCGCCCAGCTCGTACGTCTTGTTCTCGTGGCCCTCGCCGGTCAGCACGGCGACCGCGGCGGCGGCGTAGTCCGCGCGGGAGGCGGAGGACACCCGGCCCTCGCCGGCGGCCGCGACGACCGCGTTGTGCTCCAGGACCGGGGCGAGCTGCTCGGTGTAGTTCTCGTGGTACCAGCCGTTGCGCAGCAGCGCGTACGGCACGCCCGAGGAGGTCAGCGCCGCCTCGGTGGCGCGGTGGTCGTCCGCCAGCGCGGCGCTCAGCGTGCCCGGCGCGCTGGTGTACGCCAGCAGCGCGACCCCGGCGGCCTTCGCCCGGTCGATGACGACCTGGTGCTGCGCGGGGCGGCCCTTGTCGAACTCGTTGCCCGAGATCAGCAGCACCTTGTCGCCGGCCGCGAACAGGCCGTCGAAGGTCTCGGGGGCGTTGTAGTCGGCGACCGCGAGCCGCACCCCGCGCGCGGCGAAGTCGGCGGCCTTGGCCTCGTCGCGCACGACGGCCGTGATCTGCTCGGCCGGAACCTTCTCGAGCAGCTGCTCCACGACGTGGCGGCCGAGCTTTCCGGTGGCTCCGGTGACGACGATGCTCATGGCTGAGAACTCCTAGGGGGGTAGCGGGTCTGCCACCCACCCTAGGGTGAGCGCTAACTAAGTGAAAGTACCCACTTCAAAGTAAGGTACGCACGTCTAAGTAAGTGCCTCTGGCCTGCTGCGATCCCTCTCGGTACTGCTCAGCCGACGACCGTCCAGGTGTCCCCGCCCGCCAGCAGTGCGGCCAGGTCGCCCTTGCCGTGCTGCTCGACGGCCGTGTCGAGCTGGTCGGCCATCTGGGTGTCGTAGACCGGGCGCTCGACGGAGCGCAGCACGCCGATGGGGGTGTTGTGGAGGGTGTCGGGGTCGGCGAGCCGGGAGAGGCCGAAGGCGGTGGTGGGGGAGGCCGCGTGGGCGTCGTGGACCAGGATGTCGTGTTCGTTCTGCGGGGTGACGGCGACGATCCGCAGGTCACCGGTCGCCGTGTCCCGTACGACGCCCTTGCCGCCCCCGGCTCCGAAGCGGATCGGCTCTCCGTGTTCCAGCCGGATCACGGCCTCCTCGGCCTGCTGTTTGTCCTTGACGGCGTCGAAGGCGCCGTCGTTGAAGATGTTGCAGTTCTGGTAGATCTCGATGAGCGCGGTGCCGGGGTGGGCGGCGGCCTGGCGCAGCACGTCCGTCAGATGCTTGCGGTCGGAGTCGATGGTGCGGGCGACGAAGGAGGCTTCGGCGCCGAGCGCCAGGGAGACCGGGTTGAAGGGGGCGTCCAGGGATCCCATCGGCGTCGACTTGGTGATCTTGCCGACCTCGGAGGTGGGGGAGTACTGGCCCTTGGTGAGTCCGTAGATGCGGTTGTTGAAGAGGAGGATCTTGAGGTTGACGTTGCGGCGCAGGGCGTGGATGAGGTGGTTGCCGCCGATGGACAGCGCGTCTCCGTCGCCGGTGACGACCCAGACGCTCAGGTCGCGGCGGCTGGCGGCGAGCCCGGTGGCGATCGCGGGGGCCCGGCCGTGGATGGAGTGCATGCCGTAGGTGTTCATGTAGTACGGGAAGCGCGAGGAGCAGCCGATGCCGGAGACGAAGACGATGTTCTCCCTGGCCAGTCCGAGTTCGGGCATGAAGCCCTGCACGGCGGCGAGGATGGCGTAGTCGCCGCAGCCGGGGCACCAGCGGACCTCTTGGTCGGACTTGAAGTCCTTCATCGTCTGGCGGCCTTCGGCCTTGGGCACGAGGTGGAGTGCCTCAGTGGTCATGGATGGCCTCCTTGAGCGCCGTGGCGAGCTGCTCCGCCTTGAACGGCATGCCGTTCACCTGGTTGTAGGAGTGGGCGTCGACCAGATATCTCGCCCGGATGAGGGTGGCGAGCTGGCCGAGGTTCATCTCGGGGACGACGACCTTGTCGTAGGCGCGCAGTACCTCGCCCAGGTTGCGGGGGAAGGGGTTGAGGTGGCGCAGGTGGGCCTGGGCGATGGCTTCCCCGGCCGTCCGCAGGCGTCGTACGGCGGCGGTGATCGGCCCGTAGGTGGATCCCCAGCCCAGTACCAGGGTGCTCGCCCCGTCCGGATCGTCGACCCGCAGGTCGGGGACCTCGATGCCGTCGGTCTTGGCCTGGCGGGTGCGGACCATGAGGTCGTGGTTGGCCGGGTCGTAGGAGATGTTGCCGGTGCCGTCCTGTTTCTCGATGCCGCCGATGCGGTGTTCGAGGCCGGGGGTGCCGGGGATCGCCCAGGGCCGGGCGAGGGTGTGCGGATCGCGTTTGTACGGCCAGAAGACTTCGGTGCCGTCGTCGAGGGTGTGGTTGGGCCCCGAGGCGAACTGCACTCGCAGGTCGGGCAGTTCGTCCTGTTCCGGGATGCGCCAGGGTTCGGAGCCGTTGGCGAGGTAGCCGTCGGAGAGGAGGAAGACGGGGGTGCGGTAGGTCAGGGCGATCCGTGCGGCTTCCAGGGCGGCGTCGAAGCAGTCGGCGGGGGTGCACGGGGCGACGATGGGGACGGGGGCCTCGCCGTTGCGCCCGTACATGGCCTGGAGGAGGTCGGCCTGCTCGGTCTTGGTCGGCAGGCCCGTCGAGGGGCCGCCGCGCTGGATGTCGACGACCAGCAGGGGCAGCTCCAGGGAGACCGCGAGCCCGATCGTCTCCGACTTCAGCGCCACACCCGGCCCGGAGGTGGTGGTGACGGCGAGGGAGCCCCCGAAGGCCGCCCCGAGGGCGGCGCCGATGCCGGCGATCTCGTCCTCGGCCTGGAAGGTGCGTACCCCGAAGTTCTTGTGGCGGCTCAGCTCGTGCAGGATGTCGGAGGCCGGGGTGATCGGGTAGGAGCCCAGGAACAGGGGCAGGTCGGCCTGCCGGGAGGCGGCGATGAGCCCGTAGGCGAGGGCGAGGTTGCCCGAGATGTTGCGGTAGGTCCCGACGGGGAAGGCCTTCGCGGCCGGGGCGACCTCGTAGGAGACGGCGAAGTCCTCGGTCGTCTCGCCGAAGTTCCAGCCGGCCCGGAAGGCGGCGATGTTGGCGGCCGCGATGTCGGGTTTCCGGGCGAACTTCGACTGAAGGAACTTCTCGGTGCCTTCGGTGGGGCGGTGGTACATCCATGACAGAAGGCCGAGCGCGAACATGTTCTTGCTGCGCTCGGCCTCCTTGCGGGTGAGGTCGAATTCCTTGAGAGCCTCGACGGTCAGGGTGGTCAGCGGGACCGGGTGGAGCTGGTAGCCGTCGAGGGAGCCGTCCTCCAGCGGCGAGGCCGCGTACCCCACTTTCTGGAGGGCGCGTTTGGTGAACTCGTCGGTGTTGACGATGATCTGCGCGCCGCGCGGCACGTCGGCGATGTTGGCCTTCAGGGCGGCCGGGTTCATCGCGACCAGCACGTTGGGTGCGTCGCCCGGGGTGAGGATGTCGTGGTCGGCGAAGTGCAGCTGGAAGGAGGAGACGCCGGGGAGTGTGCCGGCGGGCGCGCGGATCTCGGCCGGGAAGTTCGGCAGGGTGGACAGATCATTGCCGAACGACGCCGTCTCCGACGTGAACCGGTCACCGGTGAGCTGCATACCGTCACCCGAGTCACCCGCGAACCTGATGATCACCCGGTCGAGACGGCGTACGTCCTTCGCCGTCGCGTCCGGTCTGCGCTGTTCTCCCACGACGGTCCCGTCGGCCTGCTCGGCCTGCCCGGTCTGTCCCGTTGCGCTGCTGACCCGACTGGTCACTGAACTGGACCTCCCTCGAGGTGGCTGTCCCGGAGGGTCTTCGCGAAGGCCCCTCCCTGGATCAACCCTACGTCTGTAAGGGTCACCTTCCCTCGGCCGTTCGTATGACGGTCACTGCCCTGAGACGGCCCGGCACCCCGACTTGTCATGATTTCCCGCCCCATGCTGTCGCCCTGGTAGACGCACCGTCCGAGTTCCCCGGTTCACGCGGGGAACGACATCCGGCACGCCTCTGATCACCAGCGGGTCATCGTCGAGCCACAGTGCCACTCCGTCACGAGTTGAGATAGGTGAGAACTGCTAGAACTCGACGGTGATCCCCGTCACTGGGCGACAGTCCGAGCTTCAGGAAAATATTGCTCACGTGCTTCTCCACGGCCCCGTCGCTGACGACCAGCTGACGCGCGATGGCGGAGTTGGTCCGCCCCTCGGCCATCAGCCCCAGCACCTCCCGCTCACGCGGGGTGAGCCCCGCGAGCACGTCCTGCTGCCGGCTGCGCCCCAGCAACTGCGCCACGACCTCCGGATCGAGCGCGGTCCCCCCGGAGGCCACCCGCACCACGGCGTCCACGAACTCCCGCACCTCGGCGACCCGGTCCTTCAGCAGATACCCCACGCCACGGCTGGATCCGGCCAGCAGTTCGGTGGCGTACCTCTCCTCCACATACTGTGACAAGACCAGCACCCCGAGCCGCGGATGCGCCTTGCGCAGCTGTACGGCGGCCCGCACCCCCTCGTCGGTGTGCGTGGGCGGCATCCGCACATCGGCGACGACGACATCGGGCAGCGCCCCCTCGTCGTGCAGCTCGGTGATTGTCTTGAGCAGCGCCTCGGCGTCCCCGACCCCGGCCACGACCTCATGCCCCCGGTCGGTGAGCAACCGGGTCAGCCCCTCCCGCAGCAGCACCGAATCCTCGGCGATGACCACCCGCACCCTGTCCTCCACGCTCCCGGCCCCCCAGCCGTCCACCCGTCAAGTCGAACACCTCCAGCATTCCAGCAAAGAGGCGTCCCGCACCTGTCAACGGGCCGACGGCGGGGGAGGACGGCTCGAAAGCGACGGAGACCGGGAAAAGTGGGTGGTCGAGGCTGCTGAAGAGGGGGGTCAGAGGTCGTTGCCGCGTGCGGGCCTGAGGCCGTCACCGGCGTGCGGGCCTGAGGCCGTGGCCTTGTGCGGGCCCGAGGCAGTCGCCTTGTGTGGGCCTGAGGCCGTGGCCTTGTGCGGGCCCGAGGCAGTCGCCGCGTGCGGGCCCGAGGTCGTTTCAGGCCGCTCGCCAGGGCAGCTCCGCCACCACCCGGGTGGGTCCCCCGGCCGGTGAGTCCACCACCAGTACGCCGTCCACCGCGTCCAACCGCTCCGCGAGCCCCGCCAGCCCCGACCCCCCGGAGAGCCGCGCACCCCCCACCCCGTCGTCCACCACCTGCACCATCAACCGGTCCTCGGTCCGCCACACCTCCACCGAAACCGAGCGGGCCCCGCTGTGCTTGCTCACGTTCTGCAGCAGCTCCGACACCGTGAAATAGGCGATCCCCTCGATCGCCGCCACCGGCCGCGCCGCGCCCAGATCCACCTCCACCCGCACCGGCACCGTGCACCGCGAGGCCACCGCCGACAGCGCCGCGTCCAGGCCCCGGTCCGTCAGCACGGCCGGATGGATGCCCCGCGCCAGATCCCGCAGCTCCTGCAACGCCGTCTTCACCTCACCGTGCGCCTCGCCCACCATCCGTGCCGCCCCCTGCGGATCCTCGCGCAGCTTCTCCTTCGCGAGCCCGAGATCCATCGCCAGCGCCACCAGCCGCGCCTGCGCCCCGTCGTGCAGATCCCGCTCGATGCGCCGCAGATCCGCCGCCGCCGTGTCCACCACGACCCCCCGGTCCGACTCCAGCTCCACCACCCGCGACGCCAGCCGCGACGGCCCGAGCAGCCCGTGCACCAGCAGCCGGTCCACCGTCGTCAGCGCCCGCACGATCCACGGCGTCGCCAGCGTGACCAGCAGCCCCACCGACGCCGTGACGGTGATCTCGAAGGGGTTGTCCAGATACACCTGGTGGTGCCCGTCGCCGTACAGCTGGAGCCCGTCCTGACCGCCGTACATCGGGAACACCCAGCACCACAGCGGATACGTCAGCATCGCCCAGCCGAACGTCCACACGGTGACCGTCACACAGAACGAGAACACCGCCCACGGGAACTGCACCAGCACGAACAGCGCATGCCGCCACGAGCTCCCGCTCTTCAGCACCGCCCCCATCCACGCCATCGGCCCGGCCCGGCCGGCTCGCCCCGGCACCCGCAACGGCTCCGGAGCGCGCACCTGAAGCCCCAGCAGCCCCCGCGCCCGCGCCCGCTCCAACGCCCCGAACCCCCGGCAGGCCGCCAGCCCAGCCGCCAGCACCGGGATGCCGAGGAACGTCACCAGCAGCCCCGCCCCGACCGACAGCATGGTCACGGTGAAGACGAACAGCGTGACGCTCAGCGGGAACCCCAGCAGCACATAGGCCAGCTCCCGCCAGTGCCGCCCGCTGACCGGTTCGAGCAGCACGGCCGGCAGCCGCCTCCGCCGCGCCTCACGGTCACCGTACGCGTGCCCGGCGGCGTACCGGTCGCCGTACTCACCGCCGAACCCCTCGCCGTACCTCTCGCCGTACCTCTCGCCGTACTCGTCCCCGTACGACTCGTAAGCCTCGTAGTGCCCGTACCGCGTGGCCATCGGCGTCGTCCGTTCTGCTCGTCTCCACCCGCTCCGCTCATCGCGCAGCTTCGGTGCCCTGTCTCCACCCTCCCCGGCGCCGCCCCCGGCGGCCATGGAGTCCGTCGGCCTATGGAACGGGGGGTTTTCCCTACCTCTCCGGCCGCCGCTCCCGCCAGGGCAGCTCCGCCGTCACCGTCGTCGGCCCGCCGACCGGCGACTCCACCACGAACACCCCGTCCACCGCGTCCAGCCGTTCCGCGAGGCCCCGCATCCCCGTCCCCGCGTCGAGCCGCGCGCCGCCCCGGCCGTCGTCCCCGACCTGGATGAGCAGCCGCTCGTCCGTCCGCCACACATCCACCGACGCCGACCGGGCCCCGCTGTGCTTGCTGATGTTCTGGAGCAGCTCCGAGACGGTGAAATAGGCGATCCCCTCGATGGCCTGCGCCGGCCTGGACCCCAGATCGACGGTCACCTTCACCGGCACCGTGCACCGCGAGGCCACCGCCGACAGCGCCGCGTCCAGGCCCCGGTCCGTCAGCACGGCCGGATGGATGCCCCGCGCCAGATCCCGCAGCTCCTGCAGCGCGAGCTTCACCTCGCCGTGCGCCTCCTCGACCATCGCCGCCACCACGTCGTCGGCCCGCCCCTCCTGGAGCTTCTCCTTCGCCAGCCCCAGCCCCATCGCCAGATTGACCAGCCGCGCCTGCGCCCCGTCGTGCAGATCCCGCTCGATGCGCCGCAGGTCCGCCGCCGCCGTGTCCACCACGACCCCCCGGTCCGACTCCAGCTCCGCGATCCGCCGCTCCAGCTCGTCGGACGGCGACAGCAGCGCCCGCACCATCGCCCGGTCCACATTGGTCAGCCCGCGCGCGAGGTAAGGAAGGATCGGCCACAGCACGAACAGGGCGGGCAGCACGACGGCGAAGGTGAGGATGCCCCAGGGCAGCCGGACGAAGTCGTAGAGCACCGTGCGCCAGGCCACCGGATCCTTCAGCATCAGCCACATCCGCGCGAGCGGCCCACCCGCCCGGTGGAAGGGCAGCGGGCTCGGCTCGTCGACCCGCACCCCCAGCAGCAGCCGCGCCCGCCCCCGCTCGAACCGGCCCGCCAGCCGCGCCCCCGCCAGCCCGAGCGCCAGCAGCGGCAACCCGATCACGGTGAGGGTCAGCGAGGCGCCCGTGAACAACACCGTCATCACATAGACGAACCCGAACAACGACATCGGCAGGTTCGCCAGAAGATGAGCGATCTCCTTCCACGTCTGCATGTCGAGCGCGGGCTTCACCGGCGGCATCTCGTCGTCGGGCTGGTGGGAAGTGGTCATAGGCGTTAGCGTGCCGCCCCGTGCGCCCCGGCGCCATGAGGTTCCCCGCCCCGGTCCCCTGGGGAAAACCCCCGCCCCGCGGTCCAAGCCGTGACGGGCTGCTTACCGTCCCTTTATCAGGGCCTAGACTCCGTGCGTACAGATCGTCGAAGTGGCCCGAGTGGCCGAAGAAGCCGCAGAGGCTGAGGTCAGGGAGCGAGGGGACGGACGTGCGGGAACCGACCGTCGAGATCGCGGCGGACTACTTCCGGTCCTATTCGGTCGTCGGACTGCTCGCCGTGGTCGGTGTGCTGTTCGTGGCCGTCGCCTTCGGTGCCGGACGCCTGCTGCGCCCGGTGGTCCCGACCCCCGAGAAGCTCCTGACGTACGAGTGCGGCGTCGACCCCGTCGGCGAGGGCTGGGCCCACACCCAGGTCCGCTACTACGTCTACGCCTTCCTCTACGTCATCTTCGCCGTCGACTCGATCTTCCTGTTCCCCTGGGCGACGGTCTTCGCCGCCCCCGGCTACGGCGCCACGACCCTCGTGGAGATGTTCATCTTCCTCGGCTTCCTCGCCGTAGGCCTGCTGTACGCATACAAGAAGGGCGTCCTGACATGGACGTGACCCCCGAGGCGACCGCTTCCGCCGAAGCGAGCGCCTCCGCACCCGTCCTCCTTCCGGAGCCGAAGCGCCTGGGCGCCCTCGCGCGCCTCGCCCCCGAGCCGATGAAGGTCGTCCTCAACTGGGGCCGCCGCTACTCGCTCTGGGTCTTCAACTTCGGCCTCGCCTGCTGCGCCATCGAGTTCATCGCGGCGTCGATGGCCCGCCACGACTTCATCCGCCTCGGTGTCATCCCCTTCGCCCCGGGCCCCCGCCAGGCCGACCTGATGGTCGTCTCCGGCACGGTCACCGACAAGATGGCTCCCGCGGTGAAGCGCCTGTACGAGCAGATGCCCGAACCGAAGTACGTCATCTCCTTCGGCGCCTGCAGCAACTGCGGCGGCCCCTACTGGGACTCGTACTCCGTGACGAAGGGCGTCGACCAGATCATCCCCGTCGATGTGTACGTCCCCGGCTGCCCGCCCCGCCCCGAGGCCCTCCTCCAGGGCATCCTCAAGCTCCAGGAGAAGATCGCCCGGGAGTCCCTGCACGAGCGCTACGGCACCTCCCGTCCCTCGGCCGCCGCCCTCCAGAGCGGCCTCGTGAAGCCGCCCACCGCAGAGGCAGAGGGGAACGCGGGATGACCACGACCGGCTGGCTGCCCGCCCCCGTCGAGGACCTGTTCGGCGCGGACGCCACGGCCGAGGAGTCCTACGACGTCCTGACCGTCGACGTCCCGCCCGCCTCCTGGACCGCCGCGCTGCGCACCGCCCGCGACGAACTCTCCTGCACCTACTTCGACTGGCTGAGCGCCGTCGACGAACCCGGCACCGGCTTCCGCGTCGCCGCCCACGTCGTCGCCCTCGCCCCGGTCCGCCGGCTGCTCCTGCGCACGACCGTCCCGCACGAGGCCCCGGTCCTCGCCTCCGCCGTCGACGTCTACGCGGGCGCCGGCTGGCACGAGCGCGAGACCCGTGAGATGTTCGGCGTCGCCTTCGAGGGCCACCCCTACCCGCACCACCTCCTCCTCCCCGAGAACTTCGAGGGCCACCCCCTGCGCAAGGACTTCGTCCTCGCGGCCCGGGTCGCCAAGGCCTGGCCCGGCGCCAAGGAACCGGGAGAGCCCGCGGCGGGTGCGGCACACGGTGCTCCCAAGCGCCGTCAGATGCTGCCCCCCGGCGTCCCCGACCCGAACGACTGGGGCCCCCTCAAGGGCCAGCTCCCCCCTGCCCCGGCTCGCCCCGCCCGGGCAGCGGCCGGCCGCGCCGCGGGCGACCGCCCGGCCCGTCCGGCCCCCGGCGAACGCCCGCCCCGCCGCACCCGCTCCGCCGCCGAGGGCTCCGCCAGCCAAGCGGCCCCGGAAGCCCCGGCCACGGAAGCCCCAGCCACGGCGGCCGCCCCGGGAACCGGCGCGGCCTCGGGGGCGACCCCGCCTCCGTCCACGGCCCGCCGCACGAGAACCGCAAGCGGAGGCTCCGCCTCCCAACGCACCGAGGTCACGAAGCCGGCCGAAGCCCCCAGCTCCACCGAGCAGCCCCCCGGCCCGCCGCCCACGCCCCCGGCAGGAGCGGCGGCCACGGAAGGCGCGGCCCCCGCCACCGGCCCCGCCCGCACCCCTCGCAGCTCCGACGCCCCCTGGCACCACGCCCGCCCAGCCTTCGACGATCAGAAGCCGGAGCCGACGCCCGAGCAGCAACCGACGCCCGAGCGGGAGCGGGAGCTGGAGCCCGAGGCCAAGCCCGAGCCCGCGCCCAGGCCGGAGCAGGCGCCCGAGCTGGAGCAGAAGCGGGAGCTGGAGCCCGAGGCCAAGCCCGAGCTGGAGCAGAAGCGGGAGCTGGAGCCCGAGGCCAAGCCCGAGCTGGAGCAGAAGCGGGAGCCCGAGCCGAGGCCGACGCCCGAGCCCGAG
>NZ_KQ949025.1:65570-731965 GCF_001514285.1 Streptomyces sp. DSM 15324 | reverse complement strand
CCCGAGCTGGAGCAGAAGCCCGAGCCCGAGGCCAAGCCCAAGCCCGAGGCCAAGCCCGAGCCCGAGGCCAAGCCCGAGCCCGCGCCCCAGCCCGAGGCGAGGTCAAAGCAGGCGCCCGCGGAACCCGGCGCCGCCCCCGGCCCGGACCGTGAGGCCGGCCCCGAAGACCCCACCCACGAACCCCCGTCAGGAGGCCGGCAGTGAACGACGTTCTCGACGTCACCCTGCGACTCCTGATCGTCTTCGTCGTCTTCCTCACCTTCCCCCTGATCGTCGGTCAGACCGAGCACAAGGTCATGGCCCATATGCAGGGCCGCCTCGGCCCGATGTACGCGGGCGGCTTCCACGGCTGGGCCCAGCTCATCGCGGACGGGGTGAAGTTCGCGCAGAAGGAGGACGTGGTCCCCGCGGGCGCGGACCGCCGTATCTTCCAGCTCGCCCCCGCCGTCGCCCTCCTGCCCTACCTCCTCGTCCTCCTCGCGATCCCGATCGGCCCCGGTGAGGGCGCCGTCGGCCAGGCCCTGGACGCGGGCGTGTTCTTCGTGCTCGCCGTGATGGGCGTAGGCGTGCTCGGCTCCCTCATGGCCGGCTGGGCCAGCGCCAACAAGTTCTCCCTCCTCGGCGGTCTGCGCACGGCCGCGCAGCTCCTCGCCTACGAACTCCCGATGCTGCTCACCGCCGCCTCGGTGGCGATGGCGGCCGGCACGGTCTCCCTGCCCGGCATCGTCGACGCCTTCGAGTGGTGGTGGCTGCCCTGGCAGATCGTCGGCGCGACCGTCTTCTTCGTCGCCGGCCTCGCCGAGCTCCAGCGCCCTCCCTTCGACATGCCCGTCGCCGACTCGGAGATCATCTTCGGTGCGTACACCGAGTACACCGGCCTGCGGTTCGCCCTGTTCCTCCTCGCCGAGTACGCCGGAATCGTCGTCCTGTGCAGCCTGACCACCGTCCTCTTCCTGGGCGGCTGGCACGGTCCCTGGGGCGCCGACGGCCTCGGCTGGGTGTGGACCCTGCTGAAGACGGCCGTCCTCGCCTTCGTCGTCATCTGGCTGCGCGTCACCTATCCCCGGCTGCGCGAGGACCAGCTCCAGAAGCTGTCCTGGACCCTCCTCGTCCCCCTCTCCCTCGCCCAGATCGCCCTCACCGGCGTCGTCAAGGTGGTGATCTCCTAGTGGCCCCCATTCCTGGCTCCGGCCTCGCCAAGGGCCTGGCCGTCACCCTGCGCACGATGACGAGGAAATCCGTCACCGAGCAGTACCCGGACGCCCAGCCGGAACTCCCGCCCCGCACCCGGGGCGTGATCGGTCTGTTCGAGGAGAACTGCACGGTCTGCATGCTCTGCGCCCGTGAGTGCCCCGACTGGTGCATCTACATCGACTCCCACAAGGAGACGGTCCCGCCCGCCGCGCCGGGCGGCCGCGAGCGCAGCCGCAACGTCCTCGACCGCTTCGCCATCGACTTCTCCCTGTGCATGTACTGCGGTATCTGCATCGAGGTCTGTCCTTTCGACGCCCTGTTCTGGTCCCCGGAGTTCGAGTACGCCGAGACCGACATCCGCGAACTCACCCATGAGCGCGACAAGCTGCGCGAGTGGATGTGGACGGTCCCGGCGCCGCCCGCCCTCGACCCCGCCGCCGAGGAGCCGAAGGAGATCGCCGCCGCCCGCAAGACGGCGGAGAAACTGGCCGCCGCCCAGGCACAGCCCACCGAGCCCGAGCCCGCGGTGCCCACCGAGCCCGAGGGAGGGGAGTCGTGACCCCTGTCTCCTCCGCCTCCTCCGCCACCACGGCCACCCTGGCGGCGGCGCCGCACGGCTTCCTGTCCCCGACCGGTGTCGAGATCGCGTTCGTGCTCGTCGGCCTGGCCACCCTGGGCGCCGCCCTGGTCACCGTCACCACCCGGCAGCTGGTCCACGCCGCCCTGTGGCTGGTGGTCGCCCTCGGCGGCCTCGCCGTCGAATACCTCCTGCTCACCGCCGAGTTCATCGCCTGGGTGCAGGTCCTCATCTACGTCGGTTCCGTCGTCGTCCTCCTCCTCTTCGGTCTGATGCTCACCAAGGCCCCCATCGGCCGCTCCCCGGACGCCGACTCCGGCAACCGCTGGGCCGCCCTGACGGTCGCCGTCGCCGCGGCCGCCGCCCTCGTCTGGGTGGTCGTCGACGCCTTCCGCACCACCTGGATCGACCTGGACGGCCCCGCCGCCGGCTCCACCGAGGTCACCGGCGCGAGCCTCTTCCAGAACTGGGTCCTTCCCTTCGAAGCCCTCTCCGTCCTCCTCCTCGCGGCCCTGGTCGGCGCGATCGTCCTGTCCCGCAGAGCGAAGACCGAGCCCGATGCCGGCTCTCCCTCCATGAACGCCCGGGGCGTCACCAAGAGTTCCCGGTCGATCACGGAAAGTGGCGAAAAAATCCCCGGCACCTCGGCCGAACAGGAAGGCGGCCGCTGATGCACCTCGCCTATCCGGCCGTCCTCGCCGCACTCCTCTTCTGCACCGGCCTGTACGGCGTCCTCGCCCGCCGGAACGCGATCCTCGTCCTGATGTCCGTCGAGCTGATGCTCAACGCCGTCAATCTCAACCTCGTCGCCTTCGACGTCTGGCTCAGCCGGGCCGCCGAGGAGACCCTGCACTCCGGCCAGGCCCTGACCCTGTTCACCATCGCCATCGCCGCCGCCGAGATCGGCATCGGCCTGGCGATCGTCCTCGCCGTGTACCGCACTCGCGGCACCTCGGACATCGACCGGCTCCGCGACACCGCCGAGGGCCACGAGGGCGACACCCCCGACACCGACGACGACACCGCCGCCGGGACCGGGCCGGGCACCGAGAAGGCCGAGGCCGCCGCGTGACCACGACCACCCTCGCCGCGCTCGTCCCCCTCGTGCCCTTCCTGGGCGCGGTCGCCGGACTGCTCCTCGGGCGCAACGCCCCCGGGTTCGTCCGCCCCCTCGCCGTCCTGCCGACCCTGACCGCCCTGGCCCTGGCCGTCGTCGTCGCCGTACGCCAGGGCGGTGACGCCGCGCTCACCGCGGCCACCGAACTCACCCCCACCGGCTCGGTCCCCATCGAGCTCTCCCTGTACGTCGACGGCTTCGCCGCCCTGGTGGCCGTGCTGGTCGGCACCGTCGCCACCTGCGTGCAGATCTACTCGACCGGCTACCTCCGCGAGGACCCGCGCTACCCCTCGTACGCCGCGCTCGTCTCCCTGTTCACCTCCGCGATGTTCCTGGTCGTCTACACCGGCGACCTGATCGTGCTGCTGGTCGGCTGGGAAGTCATGGGCATCTGCTCCTACTTCCTCGTCGGCCACTACTGGGAGACCCCCGAGGCCCGCGCCGCCTCCCTCAAGGCCTTCCTGGTCACCAAACTCGGCGACGTCCCGTTCCTCATCGGCCTGTTCGCCCTCGCCACCGACGCCGGCTCCTTCGAGATCACCAAGGTCCTCGACGCCGTCGCCCACGGCGGCCTCGACCACCCGACCGTCGTCGCCCTGCTGCTCCTCGCGGGCGTGGCCGGCAAGTCCGCGCAGTTCCCGCTGCACACCTGGCTCCCCGACGCGATGGCCGGCCCCACCCCCGTCTCCGCGCTGATCCACGCCGCGACGATGGTCGCCGCCGGTGTCTACTTCATCGCCCGGCTCCTCCCCGTCTTCGAGGCCTCCCGGGCCGCGATGGTCGTCCTCGCCGTGATGGCCGCCGTCACCATGGTCGGCTCCGGCCTCGCCGCGCTCGCGCAGGACGACATCAAACGCGTCCTCGCCTACTCGACGATCGGCCAGCTCGGCTACATGACCGGCGCCCTCGCCGTCGGTGACCGCTCGGCCGCCGTCTTCCACCTCCTCTCGCACGGCGCCTTCAAGGCCCTGCTGTTCCTCGCGGCCGGCGTGATCATCCACGCCGCCGGCACCAACTCGCTCGCCGCGATGTCCCGGACGAGCCGGCTGCGCGAGCGCATCCCGGACGCCTACTGGACGATGACCGTGGCTCTCCTCGCGCTCGCCGCGATCCCGCCGTTCAGCGGCTTCTTCTCCAAGGAGTCCGTCCTCGGCGCCGCCGAGCACGTGGCCACCGGCCACACCGAGCACGCCCCCGGCGCCGCCGGCTGGCTCGTCCTCGTCGCCGGGCTGACCACCGCCCTCCTCACCGCCGCCTACGCCACCCGGCTGTGGCTGCTCGCCTTCCACGGCCGGGGCGCCGAGGCCCCCGACCACGGCCGCCAGCCGCTGAGCATGACCGTCGTGCTCTGGGTCCTCGCCGTCCCCTCCCTCGGCCTCGGCGCGCTCGCCTACAGCACGCTCCCCGGCTGGTTCGACGGCAACGGCCTCGCCCCGACCGTCACCACCTCCGTGGTCGGCACGGGCGTGGCCCTGGCCGGCGCGCTCCTCGCGTACGCCGCCTGGCGCCACCTCAGGCCCCTCACGGCCGTCGCCCCCCTGGGCGCGGTCGCCGCGCACCCCGAGGGCGACGCGGGCCAGGTCGAGGCCGAGGCCATCGCGACCCACGCCCCCGCCTACGGCGACCTGGCCTCGGCACCCGACCCGGCCGACCCCGGGCGGCTGCTGCTCGGCCCGCTGTACCGGCACGCGGCCGTCGGCTTCCACCTCGACGCCGTCTACGCGGCGCTGTTCGTCCGCCCCGTCCAGGGCGGCGCCGACCTCGTGCGGTTCCTCGACCGCGAGGTCGTCGACACCTACGTACGCGGCGCGGGCGCCCTGCCCCGCTGGCTCGGCGCGGCCGTACGGCGCGCCCAGACCGGCAACGTCCAGACCTATGTGAGCGCGCTGCTCGCCGGCACCGTCGTCCTGGCGGTCGCCGTCCTTCTCGTCGCCTCGGGAGCGTGAGCAGGCGTGATCGATATCAACGAGTCCGTGATGCAGTTCCTTCTGGCGTTCGTCGTCGTCGGCCCGCTCCTCGGCGCCGCCGCCGCCCTGCTGCCCGCCCCGCCCGGACTGAAGGGGAAGTCACCCGAGCAGGCCGTGCTCCGGCACGGCGTCACGGTCACTGGCGTGATCCTGCTCGCCGCGATCGTCCTCGCGCTCGGCTTCGACCACGACCACCCGTCGACGATGCAGGCGAGCACGGACATCAGCTGGATCCCGGCACTCGACGTGCGCATCCACCTCGGCATCGACGGCATCTCCCTCCCCCTCGTGGTCCTGACCGCGCTGCTGACCTTCCTCTGCGCGCTCTACTCGTACTTCAGGACACCCTCGGGGCCGACCCCGAAGGCCTTCGTCGCGCTGCTGCTCGTCCTCGAGTCCGGCACCCTCGCGACCTTCGCCGTCCTCGACCTGCTGCTGTTCTTCCTCGCCTTCGAGACGGTCCTGATCCCGATGTACTTCCTCATCGCCCGCTGGGGCGGCGAGGGCCGGGCCTGGGCTGCGATGAAGTTCATCCTGTTCACGCTGCTCGGATCCGTGGTCATGCTGCTCGGCCTGCTCCTGATCGGCATCAAGGCGGGCACCTTCGACATGGTCGCACTCGCCACTGACAACGGCCGGTCGCTGAGCACGTCCGTGCAGGTCATCGCGGTTCTGGCGATCGGGATCGGGCTCGCCGTGAAGACCCCGATGTGGCCCCTGCACAGCTGGCTCCCCGACGCCCACACCGCCGCCCCGACGGTCGGTTCGGTCCTGCTGGCCGGTGTCCTGCTGAAGATGGGTACGTACGGTTTCGTCCGGATCCTCCTGCCGGTCGCGCCCGACGGCTTCCACACCTTCGCGCCCTACCTCGCGGCCTTCGCCGTCGTCGGCATCATCTACGGCTCCCTGGCCTGCCTCGCCCTGGCCAAACAGGGCGCCAAGGGCGACCTCAAGCGCCTCATCGCCTACTCCTCCGTCGGCCACATGGGCTTCGTCCTGCTCGGCATCGCCTCCACCACCCCGACCGGCGTGAACGGCGCCCTGTTCGCCAACATCGCCCACGGCCTCATCACCGGCCTGCTCTTCTTCCTGGTCGGCGCCCTGAAGGACCGCACCGGCAGCACCGACCTGGACGCCCTCGCCGAACAGACCGGCGCCGCGCTCTACGGCAAGGCACCCCGCCTCGGCGGACTGCTCGCCTTCGCCGCCGTCGCCTCCCTGGGCCTGCCCGGCCTCGCCGGATTCTGGGGCGAGATGCTCGCCATGTTCGGCGCGTTCGACCCCGCGGCCGGCCTCAGCCGCCCCGCCTTCCTCACCTTCACCGCGATCGCCGCGTTCGGCACCCTGCTCACGGCCGCCTACCTGCTCGTCGTCGTCCGCCGCGTCTGCATGGGCGCCCACCCGCAGGACGCGCCGAAGCTCACCGACGTCCAGTCGTACGAGTTCGCGGCCTGGACCCCGCTCGTCGTCCTCACCGTCGTAGCCGGCCTGTGGCCGAAGACCCTCCTCGGCCTGACCGACCCGGCCGTGCAGCAGCTCCTCGCAGGAGGCACCCGATGAGCTCCCCGGCCCAGCACCTCGCCCAGCCCCTGGCCGCGTCACTGGTCCAGTCCGTCGACTGGCTCGCGATCGCCCCGCCCCTGCTCGCGGCGGTCGTCGCCCTCGTCGTCCTGGTCGCCGACCTGTTCCTGGCCGACGCCCGCAAGCCGCTCCTCGGCCGGCTCTCCGTCGCCGGACTCGCCGCCTCCACCGCCCTCCTGCTGCCCCTCCGGGACGGCGACCGCTCCACGTTCTGCCTGACCGGCGACGCGCACGCGTGCAGCTACACGGCCGACCGCTTCACCCTCGTCATCCAGTTCCTGGTCCTCGGCGGAGCCCTGCTGGCCGCCCTCCTGTCGGTCACCGCCCTGAAGGACGCGCGCGGCCGGCTCCCCGAAGGGGAGTTCTGGTTCCTGCTGCTGTCCTCCGCCGCCGGCGCCGCCCTGCTGCCCGCCTCCCGCGACCTCGCCACCCTGGTCGTCGCCCTGGAGGTCGCCTCCCTGCCCGCGTTCGCCCTCGTCGGCATCCGGCACGGCGACCGCAGGTCCGCCGAGGCGGCGCTGAAGTTCTTCCTGTCGTCGGTCACCGCGACCGCCGTCAGCCTGATGGGCATCAGCTTCCTCTACGCCACGACCGGCACCCTCTACCTCACCCGGATCGCCGACCGCATCCAGCACGTCGACGGGCAGTTCCACACCCTCGCCCAGACCGGCGTCGTCCTCACCCTGGTCGGCTTCGCCTTCAAGACGGCCGCCGTCCCCTTCCACTTCTGGGTCCCCGACACCTACATCGGCGCCCCCCTGCCGATCGCCGCCTACCTGTCGGTCGTCGGCAAGGCCGTCGGCTTCTCCGGCCTCATCCTCGTCACCGTCGTCGGCCTGCCCTCCTACGCCGACGTCTGGGGCCCCGCCCTGGCCGCGCTGGCCGCCCTCACCATGACCGTGGGCAACGTCGGCGCCCTGCGCCAGCAGGCCACGCGCGCGTACAGCGCCGTACGCCTGCTCGCCTGGTCCTCCGTGGGCCAGGCCGGCTACCTCCTCGTACCGATCGCCGCCGCCGCGTACACCGACGACGCCGAGCACGCCGTCGGCTCCACCGTCGCCTACGCCCTCATGTACGCCGCCGTGAACCTCGGCGCCTTCGCGGTGGCCGCCCTGGTGGGCCGTACGAGCCCGCGCAACCGCCTCACCGACTACCGGGGTCTGCACGCCCGCCATCCGCTCTCCGCGCTCCTCCTGGCCTTCTTCCTGCTGTGCCTGGCCGGACTGCCGCCGGGCGTCATCGGGCTCTTCGCGAAGGTCACCGTCTTCTCGGCGGCCGTCGACGCGGGGCTGGGCTGGCTCGCGGTCGTCATGGCCGTCAACGTCGTGATCGCCCTCTACTACTACCTCCGGTGGACGGCCCTGCTGTTCCGCGCCCCCGAAGGCGAGCCCGAGACCGAGACCGCAGGCGGAACCGACCCCGGAACCGAGGGCGCACCCGTCAGGCACCGGGTCCCCGCCCCCCTCACCGTCGCGATCACCCTCACCGCCGCCCTCGGCCTCGTCCTGTCCGGAGCGCCCCAGCTGATCCTGCGCTTCACCGACACCGCCCTCTTCTGAGCGCCCCGCCGTCACCCCTACGGCCCACTCCCTGCCCGTACGCACAAGGGAACTAGTGGCTCCCACCTGGCGTTGACCAGTACGGGAGGGTCCACTGGACGTGACACCACGACTCCAGTGGGCTCCGGAGAGACGGAACACCAGCAAGCAAAGGGTTCCCCTGCCGCACGATTTGGAGGGCGTACCGTGCACCGCCGGCACAACGGGCTCAGGACGGCAGTACTCCTCGGGGGACTGTCCGCGCTCATCATCGTCATCGGCAGCTTCTTCGGCCGGGCGGGACTGGTGATCGCGGTCCTGATCGCCCTCGGGACGAACGCGTACGCGTACTGGAACAGCGACAAGCTGGCGCTACGCGCGATGCGCGCCCGGCCGGTCAGCGAGTTCGAGGCGCCCGCCCTGTACCGGATGGTCCGCGACCTCTCCACCCAGGCCCGCCAGCCCATGCCCCGGCTGTACATCTCCCCGACCGAGGCACCCAACGCCTTCGCCACCGGCCGCAACCCGCGCAACGCCGCGGTGTGCTGCACCGAGGGCATCCTGCGCATCCTCGACGAGCGAGAACTGCGCGGAGTCATCGGCCACGAGCTCAGCCACGTCTACAACCGCGACATCCTCATCTCCTCGGTGGCCGGCGCCCTCGCCTCCGTGATCATGTTCCTGGTCAACTTCGCCTGGCTGATCCCGATCGGCCGCTCCGACGACGACGACGGCCCCGGTCTCCTGGGCATGCTGCTGATCATGATCCTCGGCCCGCTCGCCGCCAGCCTGATCCAACTCGCCATCAGCCGCTCCCGGGAGTACGAGGCCGACGCCTCCGGGGCCCAGCTCACCGGCGACCCGCTTGCCCTCGCCGGCGCCCTGCGCAAACTGGAGAGGGGCACCAAACAACTCCCGCTTCCCCCCGAGCCCCGGATCGAGACCGCGAGCCACATGATGATCGCGAACCCGTTCCGACCGGGCCAGGGCCTCACCAAGATGTTCTCGACCCACCCGCCGATGGCGGAACGCATCGCCCGGCTCGAGAAAATGGCAGGTCGCCACCAGTGAAGACCATCCTGAACGTCATCTGGCTCGTCCTGAGCGGGTTCTGGCTGTTCCTCGCCTACCTCCTCGCGGGCCTGCTGCTCTGCGTCACGATCATCGGCATACCTTTCGGCGTCGCCGCATTCCGTATCGGCGTCTACGCGCTCTGGCCCTTCGGCTACACCACGGTCGAACGGCGGGACGCCGGCGCGCCCTCCTGCGTGGGCAACGTGCTCTGGCTGGTCCTCGCCGGCTGGTGGCTCGCCCTCGGGCACATCGTCACCGGGCTCGCCCTGTGCGTGACCATCATCGGCATCCCGTTCGGCATCGCGAACTTCAAGCTGATCCCCGTCTCGCTGTTCCCGCTGGGCCGCGAGATCGTGCCCACGGACCAGCCGTTCGCCGGGCGCTGACGCGTCACGGGCGGCACAGGGACCGGGGACCCCCGATCCCCGAGACCCCTGACCCCTGTGGCCCGTGGGCCCCTCACCGCCCGCCGAGCCGCCTCCGGACCCCGTACGCGAGCGCGCCCGCCGTCAGTACGGCCGCCCCGGTCACCACGGACGCCAGGGGGAGGGCGAACGCCAGGGTCGCACAGCCGAGGAGGCCCAGCGCGGGGAGCGCCCGTGCGGTCGGGGAGCCGTCCAGGGTCCAGGCCGAGGCGTTGGCCACCGCGTAGTAGGCGAGCACGCCGAAGGACGAGAAGCCGATCGCGCCCCGCACGTCGACCGTGGCGGCCAGCACCGCCACCACCGCGCCGACGGCCAGCTCGGCCCGGTGAGGCACCTGGAAGCGCGGGTGAACGGCCGCCAGCGCGCCGGGCAGATGGCGGTCGCGCGCCATGGCCAGGGTGGTGCGGGAGACGCCCAGGATGAGCGCGAGCAGGGAGCCCAGCGCGGCCACGGCCGCCCCGACCCGCACCACCGGCACCATCCCCGGCACGCCCGCCGCCCGCACGGCGTCGGCCAGCGGCGCCTCCGCCCGGCCGAGGGCTCCGGCGCCCAGCACGGACAGCACGGCGACCGCCACGCACGCGTAGACGACCAGGGTGATGCCCAGCGCGAGGGGGATCGCGCGGGGGATGGTGCGCGCCGGATCGCGTACCTCTTCGCCGAGGGTCGCGATGCGGGCGTACCCGGCGAACGCGAAGAAGAGCAGACCCGCGGCCTGGAGCACACCGCCCGGGCCGCCCGAGATGCCGGCGTCCAGGCGCCCGGCGTCCGAGGCGCCGGAGCCCAGGCACACCACGACCACGGCGGCGAGGACCGCGAGGACCACCGACACGATCGCCCGCGTCAGCCAGGCCGACTTCTGGATGCCGCCGTAGTTGACGGCGGTCAGGGCCACCACGGCGGCGACCGCCACCGCGTGCGCCTGCGCCGGCCAGACGTAGGCCCCGACCGTCAGCGCCATCGCCGCACAGGAGGCCGTCTTCCCCACCACGAACGACCAGCCGGCCAGGTAGCCCCAGAACTCGCCCAGGCGTTCGCGGCCGTACACATAGGTGCCGCCCGAGGCCGGGTACAGGGCGGCGAGGCGGGCCGACGCCATGGCGTTGCAGTAGGCGACCAGGGCGGCGAGGGCGAGTCCGAGCAGCAGTCCGGAGCCCGCGGCGCGCGCGGCGGGGGCGAGGGCGGCGAAGACGCCGGCGCCGATCATCGAGCCGAGGCCGATGACCACGGCGTCGCCGACGCCCAGGGTCCGCCGCAGTGCGGCGGGGGCTCCGGACGGTGTCATGGGCCGCACCCTACTGACCGGCGGAACCACCGGATGCCGTCGGGGCGTCGTCCACGACAACACGACACGAACGCGAGCGAACACGACACGCACGCGCGTGAACGCCACACGCACGCGCGTGAACGCCACACGCACGCGCGTGAACGCGACACGCACGCGACGCCGGCGCTCCTCGTGCGCGCGCTCGCGGAGCGAGCGAGATCACAGCGCCCGGGCGGCACGGGCACGGCACGGAAGGGCAGGTTCAGGACATGGGCATCATCAGCTGGATCATCCTGGGACTGTTGGCCGGAGTCATCGCCAAGGTCCTGCTGCCGGGGCGGGACCCGGGCGGGTTCATCGGAACGACCTTCATCGGCATCGCGGGCGCGTTCATCGGCGGTTGGATCTCGGCCCGCTGGCTGGACCACCCGATCTCCAAGGACTTCTACGACGGCGCCACCTGGGTGGCGGCGATCGGTGGCTCGCTCGTGCTGCTGATCGTCTACCGGCTGCTGTTCGGCAACTCCCGCGACTGACCCCGGTCCGGCGGGCGAGAAGGGCGGGCACCGTGGGGTGCCCGCCCTTCGTCGTCACCGGGAGCGGCCGGACGGCGGCCGAGCTACCGGTAGTTCACGAACTGCAGGGCGAAGTCGAAGTCCTGACCCTTCAGCAGGGAGATGACGGCCTGGAGGTCGTCACGGCTCTTGGAGCTGACGCGCAGTTCGTCGCCCTGCACCTGGGCCTTGACGCCCTTGGGGCCCTCGTCGCGGATGAGCTTCGCCACCTTCTTGGCGTTCTCCTGGGAGATGCCCTCCTTGATCTCCGCGAAGAGCTTGTACTCCTTGCCGGAGAGCTGCGGCTCGCCCGCGTCCAGCGCCTTCAGTGAGATCCCGCGCTTGATCAGCTTCGACTGGAAGACGTCGAGGACGGCGTTCACCCGGTCCTCGGAGTTCGCCTCCATGAGGATCTTCTCGCCGGACCAGGAGATGGAGGCGCCCACGCCCTTGAAGTCGTAGCGCTGCGAGATCTCCTTGGCGGCCTGGTTGAGGGCGTTGTCGACCTCCTGCCGCTCGACCTTCGAGACGATGTCGAAACTGGAGTCGGCCATGTCCTGTGGCTCCTTGTATCGGGGTGCGTGTGAGCTGCGGATCGGCGTACGTGGAGCGGCCGCCGAGCCCGGTGTGATCCCGGACCGCATCCGGACAAGCCTAGCCACCCGTGGTCGTCGGGGTGGAGATCAATCGGGTGGCGGAGCACCCCCCGGCATCGGGTATTGTTTACGTCGTTGCCAGGGAGCACCGCCGAAAAGCGGTGCGAACGGCAGCGAAACCCGGCGGTGTGCCCGAGCGGCCAAAGGGAGCAGACTGTAAATCTGCCGGCTCAGCCTTCCCAGGTTCGAATCCTGGCGCCGCCACGCTGAGGGAAGCCCCCTCTGATCAGGTTACTTACCTGGTCAGAGGGGGTTTCTAGTTGTCCCGCATCGTTCGATTCGCCGTGGATGGGGCGTGGACGTGTCTCACCTCGTACCGCCCCTATCCCACCTTTGATCAGTGCGTGTCCCCCAGGTGTCCCCCGGCGGTGAGCATGGTCACTCCGGCTCGTTCCACTCCCGTAGGGCTGCATCGATGCGGCTGTTCGCGTGCTCTCGCGTCTGGTCAAGCACCTTGGCGTACACCTTGTGCAGCACCGCGACGCTGTGGCCGGCACGCCGGGCACACTCCATCGCATCCACCCCGGAACTGAGCCAGAACGAGACGCCGGCGTGCCGGAGGTCGTAGGGGCGACGAGCCAGCAGCGAGGCCGTTTCCGCCTCGCTCAGCACGTCCTTCCGGGCCTTGGCCCACACCTCCCCGTAGCCGGTCTCCTGGAGCAGGCCATCGCGGTTCGTCCGAAAGAGCCGGCCATCGGGTGCCGTGCCGTGTGTAGCGATGTGCTGCCGCAGCAGACGGACGAAGTGCGGCGGGATCGGCACCGGCCGGGAGTCCTTCTTGGCGCGGGCCTTGAGGTGGCGCGTCTCATGCGCCGTACCGTCGTCGGTCCAGCTCCGTCCGGCCCGGACAACTCCTTGCCGCAGGGTGAGCATCCCCCACCCGGTCTCCGGGAGGTGGCACTGACTCACCCGCAGTCCGGCGGCCTCAGCAGGACGCATGGCCCCGTAGTACAGGCATCCGAAGAACGCTTCCAGGTGCCGCCCGCGCGGGCCCTGCTCGCGCACCCCTGCCAGCAGCGCGCGGACCTGGCGGGGGTTGGCGACGCTCTCAGGGTCCACCGCTTCCACCGACTTCGGGGCGGTCCACTTCACGGCCGTGATCGGGTTGACCGGCATCGTGAAGTACTGCTCTTCCACGGCGAGCCCGAGAACGTCACTCAGGCAGGCTCGCTTGCGCTTCGCGGTGCGCGGCGCTGCCTCCTTCCCGTCCAGCCGTAGGGACAGTGCGTCCAGGGCCATCCGTACGGTCGCCGGGTCCTCCAGTGCCGAGACTGGCATGGAGTGCTTGGAGATCCAGGTGAGGGCGCGGGCCACATCGTCCGGTGGGGTCTCGTTCCAGCGGTTCCGGTTGTACGCCCACCCGTACAGCGCGCGCCGCATCAGCGCGTTGTCGGGCATCCCCGCCTTGCTCTTCACGAGCGCGGGAGTGATGGTTGCCAGCGCATCGGCGTAGTTCTTCCGCGACTTCGCCGGGGCCAGCGCCCACTTTCGGTCGACGTACGCGCGGCTGTGCTCGTACCACGTGATGGAGCCCTGCTTGGCGCGCAATTCGGATACGGGCAGGCCCGTTTCCTCGTCGAACTGGTCGCCGCGCCGCACGGCGGACATGAGTTCCGAGCGGCGCCCCTCGGCCTGGATCTTGAGTGTGTAGCTCTTGGAGTGCTTGCGCTCCCCGACCAGCCAGCGCAGGCGGTAGGGCTTCGGGCGATCCTTGCGAACCTCGATGGAGTAGAGGCGAACGTCGTAGGTCAGTGCCATATGAACTCCAGAGGGGCCCGCCGGAAGCGGGCCCCTCGTGTCTCGTGTGTGCGGGAGGTGGTCAGGCGGCAGCGTCTTCTATGGACGACCACCACGCGTCGAGGTCGGTGCGGCGGCAGCGAAGCTGACCGTTGGGGAGCTTGATGAGCTTCGGGGCCTTGCCCCGGGCGCGCATGCGGTAGAAGGCGGCGCGGCTCATCTCGATCTCTTCGAGGACTTCGGGGAGCTTGAGCATCTTGGGGCGGGGCATGGCACTCCTCTGGGGGCGTTCCTCTGGGGGCCTCTCTGAGGGCCGCTACTTCCGCTACCGCCGCTACCTCGCAGGTCAGGGGCCCGTCGGAGGTAGCGGGAAGGGGTAGCGGTAGCGGATGGGTAGCGGCTCACGATGCTGCTTGCCGCTACTCCGTTGTTGCTGGTCAGGCCAGGTTTTCGGTGCCGGGTAGCGGAGGTAGCGGACTTTCCGGGGGTGGGGGGCAGTAGCGGGACCATGCGTCCCGGAGATCGGCGGTGTAATAGCCCTTGAGGACGCTCCCGGCGGTCTTGATGTTGCGGGACGTGATGGGCTCGGTGTCGCCGGTCATGTACTCGGCGAGCATCTTGGACAGGCGCCGGTTGTCGAGCGGCTTGCCGTGCAGGTCGGCCCACGGGGCGTCGTCTAGGGCGTTCAGCCGGTCCAGGATGGCGACGGTGGGCAACCTGTCGATGCCGACCATGACGTGGTCGCGAAGATCGGTCAGCAGTCGGATGCCGAGACTGCCTTTGTCGTTGGCCTTGGAGGCGGTCACCAGCGTCACGCATGCGGTGCGGGCCCGCTCGGGCCAGTCGCCCCCGGCGGCGTCCGCGATGGCGAGCAGGGGTTCCCACACGTCTGCCGGCCGGTCGGTGACCCCGTCGGGCATCTCCGGCCAGGCACCCATGACGAAACCCCGGATGTGGTCGGCCCATTGGGCGAGCCGGTCGCGCAGGGCGTGTCCCTCGGCTTCGTGGACGCGGGCGCGGAAGGGTTCGATGTGCTCGTTGCGGGCCCGGCGACGCATCCGGATGATGACGGACCGGGTCATGATCGTGTCCGGCAGGTTACCGAGTCCGGCGACCGCGACCCCGGCGTACGAGGGGAACGCCTGAACGGTCTGGTTGCCGCCGTCGCCGATGCATCGATAGGTGACCCCGGTGCGGCGGTGACCTGCGTTCAGGAAGCCGCGCAGTTCCTCGTTGTCCCCCGCCTTCGGGCCGAAGACCGTGTCGATCTCGTCGAACAGGATCGTGGGGCGGCCGTTGGGGTTGGACACGGACCGGAACAGGGCGGCGGCGGACGCGTTGACGGCCGTCATGGGCTGCGGCACGAGGGTTTCCACGATCTCCAGCGCCCGCGACTTCCCCGACCCCGGTTCCGGGGACAGGAACGCCAGACGCGGGGTGGAGTCGAAGCAGTCGAGCAGATGGGCGTGCGCGTCCCACAGCGCCACGGCCACGTAGGCGGCCTCGTGTGGGAAGACGTTGAAGCGCCGGTGGAACGCTTCTACGTCGTCCAGCAGCGCGGCCCCGTCGATGGTGGGGGTCATGCGGCGGCCCTTCCTTCCTGGGGGTTGCGGAGCGGGCAGGCGTCCCGGTGTGCGGTGTGGTCGGTGATCAGGGCGAGCACTCGGGTGTGGCCGACGGCGCTGCGGTCCCGCCCGCACTCGCACTTCGAGGTGGCGGTGGGGGTGGTGCCGCGCGGGGCGCTGATGTGCAGCCACGCCACGGGGTACCGGCCGTCGCCACGGCGCGGCTCAGGACCAACAGCAGTGGGGACGCCCTTGCGGGCGGCGACCTTCGGCCCGCCCACGGCCGTCGTGTCCACAGCCGGTGGAGCGGCCTGCGGACCGGTCGGGGTGGGGGTGATGCTCTTCAGAGGGGGGCGGGTGGGGGCGCTCATGCCGCACCCCGGCGGGTCTGGTTGTGAGTGATGGACCAGTTCAGGGCGCTGCGGAGGGTGGAGCGGCACTCGGACGCGGACAGTCCGGCCGCCTCCCCCGCCTCCTGAAGAGCCTGCTCGACCACGTGCCGTGGGAGGTCGCCCCACGCGACGAACCGCCCGAGGGCGCGCGCCGCGCGGAACAACGTCGACTCCCGCGCCCCGAGTTGGGCCGCAGCGACGTTCCGTGTCTCGGACGTGAGCGCTACATCCGCATATCGACTGGATTGCCCCGGTACGGCCGTCGACGGGCCCTGAGGCGCCCTCGGGGCGGGCCGCAGGATGCTTTGCAGCCATCTGGGCAGTGCGGCCGTCTCAGGGCCGCACAGCGCCTCGTACCGTCCGGCGGGGGTGAGGGATCCGGCGGCGACGACGTATCCGCCCCATGCGCGGGTGTCGACCAACTCGCCCACGGTTCCCGCCGTGTTGGTCAACCGGATCCCGGTCGGGGCGGTGAAGTACAGGTGGCTTCCGCCGCTCGCGGTCCGGGTGCGGTAGGTGGTAGGGACGGCGTGGCCGGCGCGCTCGCAGAGCGCCCCAAAGGTTGCCGCGCCGGTAGGCGCGTCCGAACTGCCCTTGTCCTTTGGCACGTCCAGGTCGACGACCAGCAGCCCCGAGGGGCCGGTGGCAATGCCGACGTTGAACGGGCCGTGGGACCAGGTGGCGCGGATACGGTCGGGGTCGCAGGTGGCGCGCTCCTCCCACTTGCGGTGACCGCCCGCGCAGGGGCCGGTGCCGGGGCAGGACTGCTCGCCGTGCAGTGCGGGGCGCTTGCTGCCGGGGCGCAGGGGGAAGACGTACCAACCGTGTTCGGCGGCGTCCAGCGCTGCGCGTAACAGCGCGGACTGGGCGTCATGGGTCATGCTGGATGTCTCCAGTTCCTTGATGGTGACTGGCTGGGCAAGGGCGGCCCCGGTTCTTTGGCGAGATGCGGGGGCCGCCCTTGGCGTAGCTAGAAGGGCGGTTCGTCGCTGTGGCCGACGGGGCCCCACGGGTCGCGGCCGTCGTGGCGGCGGTGCAGCCACTGGGGGCGGCGCGGGAGCGGCAGCAGGGTCACGGCCCATGGCGTCCAGCAGTGGCAGAACTCGATGTCGGTTCCGGCGTACTCGCCGGTCTCGTAGTCGCCGTAGTCGTGCTCGATGCCGCCCACGCCGTCGCAGTCACGGCAGTCGGGGCGGGGCGTGTCGGTCAGGATCAGCGCGTTGCGGGGCAGCGCGGTGAGCCGGATACGCAGTCGCATCACGGGTGTTTGTCTCCCTGTCAGGTGTAGAACTTGTTCCGCTTGATCACGGCTTTGCGGATGTTGACCGTGGTTCCGGCGCCGTGGCGGTTGGAGCCGAGCACCTGCACGGCGATCCATCCGCCGAAGATGACGGCGGCGAGGGTGATGAGCTGGGTGACCAGCGCGGCCAGTGCGGTGACGAACGCGGTGAGCATCAGCAGTCCGCCGCACACGGCGAGGAACCCGACGCCCCCGAGGGCGACGTTCACCGCCGTCCGGGAGACGGCCGGCTTGGCGGCGAGCGGTTCGGGCTGCATGGGGGTGACGGCGTAGCCGGTGACGACGCGGCCGTCCGGGAGGACGACGCTCGCGACCGCCGGGACGGTGCCGGGCTGCACCGGCACGAGGGGCGCCGGGTAGGTCGTGGCGGGGGTGATTGGGGTGGGCTGGTGGACCTCGACGGCCCGCATGGCGGGCACGCTGCCGGTGCGTTCGGGGTACATGCGGAATCCCTTCCGGTGCTCGGTTAGGGAGGCAGGGACACCCCTGCCGGGAGGCTTGTGGAGGGGGTTTCAGGGGCCTGAGCTGGGGTGCCTCCCTGCCTCCCTGAAGCGGTGTTTTCGCTGATCAACGCGGGGGAGGCGGGGCGGGGAGGCGGTTGGGGGGGTATCCCCGCCTCCCCGCCCCGGGAGGGTGCGCCTCCCTGCTACTCGTCGGCGGAAGCGGAACCGTCGGCGTCGCGGTTGGCGAGGGCGCGCAGGACGTGATCGCGGTGGACGGCCATGCGCCCGTTGGACTTCTTCGGCTCCTCGCCCTCGGCCTCCAGCACGCGCTTGAGGTCACCGAACGTCCAGTCGCCGTAGGCGTCCTCGTTCAGCACGGCGAGCCGCTTGAGGATGTCGAGGGTGAGCAGGCGCGGCGCGTCGCCGATCACGTGCGCGATGTCGGCGAGCGGGTCACGCTCCTCGCCCCGTTCGACGGCGTGCAGGGTGGTGACTCCGTCCCGCAGCGCCCTCGCCCGGTCGGCGATGGCGTGGGCGCCCTCGGTGTCGATGTAGTGCGTCCGGACCGTGATGGACGCCTGTCCGGCCGGGATCTCGATCCCGTCGGAGGCGACCACGACCGTGCCCTTGTCCAGACCCGGACGCAGCAGGTTCGGCGCGGCCCCGCCGTCGACGGCCTTGTCCCCGAGCGCCATACGGGCCTGAGACTCGGTGCCCAGCGCGAGCGACGCGCGGGTGTGCGCGCCCTCCCGCACGAGCTTGGGGAGGTTCTGGTCGGTGGGGTCCTGGGTGCCCTGCCACATCAGGACGTTGACCGCACGGCCCTGGTTGTGGATCTTACGGACGGCGGTGAAGTACCGGGACTTGGCCTTGGAGCCGCCGTAGGGGCGCTTCTCGTCGTCGACGGCCGGGCACATGAACGCCACCTGCGCCTCGTCGACCAGCACGATCAGCGGCGGGAACGCGGTGCCGGGCGGGGCCTGGAGACGGCGGTTCATCTCGTCGACGGCGCCCTCGACCATCTCGGTCACCTCGATCACGTGCTCATCGGTCGGGCCCTGGATGAGCACCTGCGCGAGTCCGTCGAACATCGCCCAGTCGCCGGCGCCCTTGAGGTCGCCCATCAGGAACTGCACCGACTTGTCCAGCGCCAGCCACAGGGCGAGCGCGCGCAGGGCGGCGGTCTTGCCCTGGTTGGACAGACCCGTGATGAGCAGGTGCCGCTGATACAGGCTGATGGCGGCGGCGTCCCCGCGCAGGTCCTGCCCCCACGGGGCGCGGCCCTTGGCGTAGTCGGCCGTCAGCGTGTCGTCCGTGACCAGCGGGGACGGCCCGATCGGCTCGTCCAGCGCCCCGGAGTCGGCCACCCACAGCCGCACCGTGCGCGCGGCGGTCGGGATCGTGATGAACACCTCGTGCTCGTGCCGGGACAGGTTCTCGGCGAGCTTGCGGCGCTTGCCCTGCACTTCGTTCGTCGACACCCCGGACGGAAGGGTGACGTCGACCTCCACCCCGCATCCGGCGATCACGATCGGGGAGAGCATGGACGCGCCGGCGTCGCCCATCTCCTTGATGGCGTTGCGCAGGGCGGGCACCCCGAGGTCACGCAGTGCCTTGACCACGATGGACGGGGTGATCGGCTCACCCTCGCCGCTGCGGACGTGCGCGGGAAGCGCCCACTGGGGTGCGGCCTGCTGCTTGCTGCCGACCGCCCACAGCGCGAGCAGGGCGAGGAACGGGCCCAGGGACACGAGCGGCCCCCACACCACCTGCACGATCGTGATCAGCAGGTTGATGAACTTCACGACCGCCATCAGCGGCGTGACCACGTCGGACACGTCCTTGGTGGCGATGGCCATGACGATCCCGAGGGCGACCAGGGACCCTATGCCCGTCCCCGTGCCGACCGCCAGACCCTTGGCCGCGTCCACCGGGGAGTGGAGCAGGTCCATGCGGCGGCGGTGGCGGGCGTCGCGGTAGCGCTGCGCCCGCTCCTCCCACTCCATGGCCGCGTCCATGTTTCCCGCGGCTTCCGCCGTGCGCATGAACCGCTCGTAGCGGGCGGCGGTCTTGCCGTCCCAGGTGCGGCGGCCCACGATCCGCGCTCCACCGACGACGTAGAGGCCGTGTCGGGCGACCGCGCGGGCGGCGGTCTTGGTGTTCTCATGCGTGACGGCCGTCTTCACGGCGCGGCCGGACCGCACCCACAGCGGGACGGGTGCCGGCGGGGCGGGGTCGGGGACCACGATCAGGGTGGTCACGGCGGGGGTGGTGGTGTCCTTGTGCAGGTGAACGACGTTCTCGGACATGCGTGACGTCTCCTCAACGCCCCCATGCGGGGCGGGAAAGGGCATGCGGGAAGGTGGGAGGCCGGGACGGGTGGGGGCCGTCCCGGCAGGTGGTTCACGTGGCGGGGGTGGGTGTCACCACCAGCCGGACGCCTTCTTGGCGGCCTTGGCGGCGGCGTACTCGCGCACGATGCGCTGACGCTCGATGTGCAGCGCGGTGATCTCGGCCGTCAGCCGGGTGACCGCCTGCTCCGAGACGGACTCCAGCCGGTTCTCCTGCCGGGTGGTGCTCTTGCCGCGCAGGACGCGGTACGAGCCGCCGGCGAGCGCGCCGAGGACGGCGCGCCGCTCGCTGCTGTTCAGGGGCCACAACTCGCCCCGGCGGACCGCTTCGAGCTTGCGGTTGGTCTTGGTGATCTCGCGGTCGATGCTGCGGGTGTCGGGCTTGCCCATGGTGAGGACTCCTCAGGCAGAGGTGACGGAGCAGGGGGGAGGGTCAGACGACGCGCTTCCAGGCGGCGCGCAGGCGCATTTCGGAGGCGGAGTGGCCGGCGGTGCGGAAGCGGATGGCCATCTCGCGGTAGGACAGGGTGGGGGTTTCGCTGTGCCGGATCTCGTCGACCAGCACGTCAAGGGCCGCGTCAGTCAGGGCGTTGCCGTCCCCCGCCGGGAGCGCGGCAACCGGCTCCACGGGACCCCAGACCGGGAGTTCCCAGGCGGGTGTGACGTCGGGCGTGACGCGGGTCGTCACGCTGGTCAGCGCCCTGCCGGTGTCCTCACCCTGCCGCGCGCTCTCCAGCGTCGACCACGCCCCGGCGAGGGTCGCGGCGGTCTTCGCCTGAACGCGTGCGACGCGCGCCCCTGCCTCCGTCACGGCCGTCAGCCGCGTCTCCTCCGTGGCCGCTTCGGCCCGCAGCCGGGCGCGGGCCACGGCCGCTTCGTCGCGCGCTTCCTGCTGGATGCCCTTGATGGCGTCCAGCGCGGTCGGGGTGAGCGCGGTGAGCTCCCACAGCCCATGCACCAGCCACAGCGCCTTGGCCGCGAGCGGCAGCCACGCCACGGCCAGCCACGCCCCGGACGACTCCTCCGCCAACAGGGCGTGGGCGACCAGGACGCCCGTCGCGACGATGCCGAAGCACCACCCGACGGCGGACACCGCGCGGCTGTGGTCGCCCTGCGCGGACAGACGACGCTCATAGGCGAGGGTGGCGAGCCATCCCCCGTCGATGCCCAGACCGACGACCAGCGCGACGATCCACGGCATCGCGGAGCCCAGCCACATCACCACCACGGCGAGGGTGAGCACCATCGACACCGCCGTCATCGCGACAGCGGGCAGAACGGTCTTGGCCTTCACGCCACACCACCCGGCGCGTGCGTGCCGGCCGTGCGGTTGACCAGGTCGCGACGGGCGGCGAGGACCCGGTTACGGGCCCGCCGGATCCGGCGGGTGTCGACGTCGTTCGCGGGGTGGTCCATGGCCTTGATCTGCGCGTCGAGCAGGTCGACCTCCGCCAGGATCAGCGGGGACTCCTCCTCGATCGCGTCCAGCTCGGCGGCCGTCGGCTCGATGAAGTCGGCGAACGCGGTAACAGCGTCCTGAACAGTGACGATGTTCTTCATTGGGTCGTGTTCTCCCTAGCAGGTGAACGGCCCGAACAGCGGTCCCGGTGTTCCAGCACCGGGGCCGCGCGCCGTTGCGGGGATGAGCCGCACAGATGGTGTGCGGCGGGCCGCGCGAGAGGCGGCCAGTGCCCCGGGCCGGATCCGATCCGGCGCCCTCACGGCTGGATGCCGGGGCTGGTGAAGCGGGGCTCAGCGCTGAACGACGTCCTTGCCCATGTCCCGGTGCCGGATGCTCACCGTGTGACCGTCGGCGGTCAGCCGGTCGGCCAGGGCGAGGGCGAAGGTGGGAGCGCGGTGGCGTCCCCCGGCGCACCCATCGGCGACCGTGACGGTTCCGGCGCTGGGACCGGCCGCGAACGCAGCCACCGCCGTCGCGGTCGCGTCGACCAGGGCGGCGATACCGGGCGTGCCCATCACCGCCGCGCGGACCGGGGCGTCCTCGGCGGTCATGTAGCGCAGTTCCGGGGAGACGTGCGGGTCGCGGAAGTGGTGCCGCAGGTCGATGGTGAGGTGCGCGGCCGGCGGGGCGTCGTGCAGGTAGCCGAACGAGACGATCTCGACAGTGCTCATGCGAACTCCAGACGAAGTGGCCGGTGATGCGTGCCCCGGCCGGGAGTCGAACCCAGCCTGCGACCATCGGGGCTGTGGGGCGGGTCAGCGGTCCCGGCTCTCCAGCTCGCGGGCGATGTCGTTCTGTGCGTTGATCGCGCTGAGCGAGTTGTGACCCCCGGAGCGCTCGCGGGTGATCAGGTCGTACTCGCGCTGCAGGTCGTCGCTGGTGCGGTTCTTCATGTCGGAGGCGGCGGGGGAAGTGCTCGTACGGAAACGCATGTCGATCTCCCTTGGGGATGTGAGTGGCCGCTGGTCAGCGGGAGTGCCCCGGGCGGGATTCGATCCCGCGCCCTTCACGGCTGGATGCCGGGGCTGAGGTGGTGCAGTAGTGCAGGTGTCCCCTTCGGGAGCGTGCTCCCGTTTGTAGGCATATGGAGACGTTGGCCTTTCGGCCTAGCCATCCGGTTGCAAAGGAATCCCGGTGGACCTCGGCCCGATCTGTCCCGGGCCCCTTGAGGCTGCAAGCAGCCCCCGTTGTCGTGCATTCGTGCAGGTCAAACAGCCGTGATAGCGCCCCAACTTGCTTCGGGGCGCCCTCTCGGGCACATCCCTAAGGTTCCCTAGGGTTCCCTAGGGTTCTCTGCGGTGTCAAGCGGTAAGGTAGGGAACCTCAGGGAAGTGACGACAGGGAGCAGGCGACATGGCAGGCCAGGCCGACAATCGGGCCCCATACGCGAAGATTGCCGCCCACTACACGGAGCTGATTGCCTCTGGTCAGCTAGAGCCGGGAACGCTCTTGCCGAGCATCAAGAACCTCGCGGAAGAGTGGAAAGTCAGCACCGCGACAGCAGAGAAGGCCCTGCGCAAGCTGCGCAACGAGGGTCTTGTCCGAGGGATTCACGGAATCGGGACTGAGGTTCTGGACCAGCCGGCTCCGATGTCTTCGGGGTCCCAGCGCCAGGACCGGGGACGCCGTACCGGGTCTAGTTGGGGAGCGGGCGAAAGGTCCGACTCGCATCAGGCCGGTGTGGTCCCCGCCCCCGCTGAAGTGGCCCAGGCGTTGGACATTCGGCCCGGCGCCGACGTGATCCGCCGAAGCCGGGTCTACCGAGACCGGCACGGCATCGTGGCCCACAGCACGTCATGGATTCCCGCCAAGTACGGGAAGCTGATTCCTCAACTCGCGGCGAGTGAGCGACTGACAGGGGGAACGTCGCTCCAGCTCATTGCCCAGGCGACGGGCCATCCGATCAGTCACCGCATCGACACCGCCTCTGCGCGCCTGCTCACGCCGGAGTACGCGCGGCTGCTCGAACTGGATCCCGAAAAGCCGCCGGTGGAACCGGTGGTCGTGATGACGGCGAAGTTCGTCGACAGCGAGGGCAGCATCGTGGAATACGGCGTGGACCTTGGAGGTCCCGGCCGTACATGGCGCACGGAATCGGAGGTCTCGCCGTGACGGTCGTGGATGCCACGCTCGCGAACGTGCTCGAAGACCGCCTAGGGTCACTTCTTGCGGCCCGCAGGGCTGGCACGACCACGCTCGAAGCTGACGCGGAGATGGCCAGCATCTCCCAGACCATGGCGAGACCGATGTCACCACGCCCACCGTTCTGCGTCCTCATGGCCGGACTCCCCGGGTCCGGCAAGACCACGCTTTCCCGCGCCCTCACAGCCCGTGGGTTCGTACGGCTGTGCCCGGACGAAGAGATGTTCCGTCGGCACGGTGTGTATGGCGTGGACTTCCCCCGAGGGATCTTCCCCACGCTTGAGCGGCCGGTTCTTGAGGATGTGGCGGAGGAACTCAGAGAGAACCTCAAGGCGGGGCATGACGTCGTGGTTGACCACGGCTTTTGGACGCCTGAGGTGCGGACCACGTGGCGCGCGATCGCCACCGACGTTGGCGCCACTCCTGTGCTCGTGTACCTCGCCGTGGGTCACGAAGAGCTTTGGGCAAGGGTCAGCAAGCGCAACGAGCGCCACGCGGACGATCCCAACTCGATCTACTTCTCAGAGAGCGACCTCCAGCGATACCGCACCCGATTCATCCCGCCTGAGGCAGACGAACCGCATCTCTCGTACGACGGTGATCCGGCGGCCGTAATCGCGGCCCTGGAGACGGCTCCCGGGGCCTGATTCCCCCAGGTGTCCCCCAGCAGAGGCAGATGCAGGGGAAACCGCAGATCAAGACCCCCGAACCCGTCCCGCTGTAAATCTGCCGGCTCAGCCTTCCCAGGTTCGAATCCTGGCGCCGCCACGCTGAGAGCGAAGGGCCCGTCACCTGCTGACACAGCAGGTGACGGGCCCTTCGTCATGTCGTGGTGGGGGAGGGGAGTGGCCGTTCGGGGGACGGTGTGGGGCAAACGGGTCAGGCGTGGCCCAACTGCGGTGCCCCGAGGGGAGATCTCCTTCACGCATCCCTCGGACCCGGAGGTCCCGTATGGCTCGGCTTCTGATGGCGGGCGTCGTCTCGGCGGCGCTGTTCACGCTGGGCATCCCGGCGACCGCCGCGGTCGCCGCTCCTCCCACCTGTCTCGGCCTGCCCGCCACCCTCACCGGCGCGGGCACGCTCATCGGTACGCCGGGCAGTGACGTCATCGTCGGTTCCCCGGGGGCGGACAGCATCGACGGCGGCGGGGGCGACGACGTCATCTGCGGCCTCGGCGGTGACGACCGGCTGATCGGCGGGCTCGGCGACGACCGGATCGACGGCGGTGAGGGCGGCGACACCCTCCGCGGGGACGTGTCCGTCGAGAGCGGGGACGCCGAGGGCGGCGGTGACGACGTCCTGTACGGCGGTGGGGGTGACGACGAGCTGGTCGGGGACGCGCAGACCGGCAGTGGGGACGCCGAGGGCGGCGGTGACGACGTCCTGTACGGCGGTGACGGCTCCGACTTCCTGGTCGGCGACTCCGAGACCGACGCCGACGGCGACGCCCGCGGCGGGGGCGACGACCGGCTCCACGGCGGCGACGGCGACGACGCCCACCTGACCGGCGACAGCGTGGCGCTCGGCGGGGACGCCGAGGGCGGCGGCCGGGACCTGCTGGAGGGCGGTGACGGCGACGACGGACTGCTCGGGGACTCGGCCGCCCCCTTCCGGGGCTCCGCGACCGGTGCCGGTGACGACGTGCTCCGCTGCGGACCGGGTGCCGCCGACAGCGCGGTCGGGGACAGCGAAGGCGTCGACGCGGTGCACGGCGACGGCGGCGACGACCTCATCGATCTCGGCGCCGACGGCGGCCTCTTCGCCCTCGGGGACCACAACATCGGTGACCCCACGGGCGGGCGGGCCACCGGGGCGGGCGACGACCGGATCCTCGGCGGCGCGGCGGACGAACTGCTCGTCGGGGACAGCTCCGTCGGCGACTCCTCGCGTACCGCCGCGGGCGACGACGTGATCGAGGGGCGCGGCGGGGACGACCAACTCTTCGGCGACGACGTGGACTTCGACGGGGACACGGCCGTCGGCACAGCGGGCGGCCGGGACCTGCTGCGCGCCGGCGCCGGGGACGACGCGCTCTTCGCGGGCCCCGCCGACGACCTCCTGGACGGCGGCGCGCAGACCGACTCCTGCGACGGCCAGGCCGGCGACGCCGACCACGCGGTGCGCTGCGAGGTCGTCACCGACGTTCCCTGACCTGACTCCAGCCCCGGCGGGCGCTGAGATGCGACCCGTGGGGCTGGAGTGCACGGTGGTACAGGGGATGTCTCATTTGGAGGTGCTGTACATGCGACGCATGCTCACCAGTGGGACCCTGCTCGCCGCGCTCGTGCTCGCGGGGACGCCGGCCCTCGCCGCGCCCCAGCTCAGTGCGCCCCGGCAGAGTGCGGCCCAGCCCGTACGGGCCGTCACCCAAGGGTTCGTGGACGTCTGCAACTTCACCAAGACCCGGCCGATCCTGAAACTCGGTTCCTCGGGCAGTGCCGTCCGGCAGGCCCAGTGCTACCTGAACCACTCCCTCACCGGCCGCGACCTCGCCGTGGACGGCCAGTTCGGGCCTGTCACCCAGCAGGCGACGCTGCGCTTCCAGCGCTGCGCCGGCATCGGCGTGGACGGCGTCATCGGGGCCCAGACCTGGTCGTTCCTCGTCTTCTGGGCCAACTCACCGAAATTCGTCTGCTGACGAAGAGGCCGGGAAGCCGGTGGTCAGGCGCCGGTCGCCTTCGCCGCCTGCTTCACCTCCGCCTCCACGTCGCTGCGCGGTCTGCCCTCGTCCTTGGCGTACGCCGTCACCGCGGCCTGGACGTCACGGGCGAGGTCGCGCCAGGCCCTCCAGGCGGTCTCGTACGTCTCGGTCTGGGTTTCCGACCAGGGCGTCGCCGTCGGAGGGCCGTAGGCGTCCCGCAGCTCCTCGACCCGGGTGTGGGTCTCGTCGGCCAGACGCTGCATCGCCACGAGTTCCTCGAAGGTATGTGCCATATGTCCGGATGCTAGGGATGTGTCGGCCGATCCGCGCGGTGAGCGGGCCGTGTGCCGCGCCCCGCTACCCGGGTGGCCCACTGCGGCAGACTTGCCCCATGTCCAGCGGATCCAGCCGTCGCAGAGTCTGTCCCGAGTGCCGTCGCGAGATCGCCGTAGTCGCCGGACGGTTCGCCCGGCACGACCCGCCGGGCGCCCGGGAGAACGGGGAGCTCGTCTCCTGCCCGGGGTCCCGCAGCAGGGCTCAACTGGGCGCCGTACAACCGTCGTTGGACGGCTACGCCCTGCCCGAGTTCCCCGGGCAGCTCCCGCTCTTCTGACCTCAGTTCCCCGCCACCGACTTCACCGCCACCGACACCGGTGCCGAGCCGCTGATCAGCTCCAGGGTGAGGCCGGCCGTGGCCGGGGTGTCCACCAGTTCGGCCAGCACGGCCGCCACGTCGTCACGCGGGACGGAGCCGCGTCCCGTACGGGCCTCCAGCCGGACCAGCCCGGTGCCCGGATCGTCGGTGAGCAGCCCGGGGCGCAGGATCGTCCAGTCGAGCGAGTCCAGCCCCCGTACGTACGCGTCCGCCTCGCCCTTGGCGCGCAGGTACACGTCGAAGACCTCCTGACCCGGGTGGTCCGGGTCCGCGCCCATCGACGACACCACCACGAGACGCCGTACGCCCGCCCGGACCGACGCGTCCGCGAACAGCACCGCCGCGCCCTTGTCCACGGTGTTCTTGCGGCCCACCCCGCTGCCCGGACCGGCGCCCGCCGCGAACACCGCCGCGTCCGCGCCCCGCAGCCGCTCGGCGACCTCCTCGACCGACGCCGACTCCAGGTCGAGCACGACCGGTTCGGCACCCGCCGCCCGCAGATCCTCCGCCTGCTCGGCCTTGCGGACGATCCCCGCGACCTCGTCACCACGCCCGGCGAGCAACCGCTCCAGCCGCAGCGCGATCCGACCATGACCACCAGCGATGACAATGCGCATGCTTCCGACCGTACGCCCGGGCGACCCCGTCCGCCGTGCCGCTCCGGCGCGACGGACCCGACGGGCGACCGGGGGGTCTACGACGACTCCCCCCGCCCCTGCCGGGGCAGCCCCCGGTCCAGCGGCGGCGCCGGGGCCGCCGGCGCCGCCGCGTCGCCGTACTCCCGGACCGCGCTGGTCCGGGCCACCACCCGGCCGCGGTGGATCACGACACGGCTGTAGCCGAGGGACAGCGCGCCCGCCAGCCGGTCGCCGCGGACGGCCAGCAGGTCGGCGGGGAAACCGGCCTCGACCCGGATCTCGGGCAGGCCCAGGGCCGCGCGCGCGGAGCGGCTCACGGCATCGTAGGCGTCCTCGGGGCGCAGCCCGTGGCGGGAGACGAGGAGATAGGCGGCCTCCAGCGGGTCCCCGCGCCCGACCGGGTTGGACACATCGCGCAGGGCCCCGCTGCCGGCCGCCACCCGTACCCCGGCCGCGCGCAGCAGCCGTACGGGCGCCGTGCCGCGGTGCTCCGCGGCGCCGCAGCCGCCCTGCGGCAGGCACACCACCGTCACCCCGGCGGCAGCCAGCCGGTCGGCGGTACGGGCGGCCACGCCCGGGGAGAGCCGGCCGAGGCCGCCGCACGGGGCCAGGGTGACCCCGGGGCGCAGCCCGCCGGCCATCGCGGCGAGCCGGGCGAGGCGGGCCGGGTCGGCGCCGTCGGTGTGCAGATCGACCGGGCAGCCGTGCTCGGAGGCGACCTCCAGGACGGCCTCCACGTACCCGGTGGGATCGGGGTCGAGGTCGGGACAGCCGCCCACCACCGAGGCGCCCATCTTCAGCGCGTCCCGCAGCATCGCGAGGCCGTCCGCCCCGGCCACCCCGGTCAGCAGCCGGGGCATCGCCACCGTCGTCAGCTCGGCGAACCCGCTCAGCGACCGCCCGGCCCGCAGGACCGCGGTCAGCGCGCCGAGGCCCTGGACGTCGCCCACCCGCACCTGGGCGCGCAGCGCGGTCGCGCCGTGCCCGAGCTGGAGCAGGGCGGCCTCGATCGCGCGCTGCTGCACGTCCTCGGGGCCGTACGGGACGGGCCCGTCCAGGTCGGCGGTCAGGGCCGTGTCCACGTGCGCGTGCGGCTCGGCGGGGGCCGGGAGGAGGAGGTGGCCGGAGAGGTCGACCCGGGCGGTGCGGGCGCCCGTGCCGGAGCGGGCCGGGCCCGGTGTGAGGCTCCCGGCCGTGCCGACGGCCTCGATCCGGCCGCGGACCAGCCGTACGTCCACGGTCCGGCCGTCCGTCAGCCGTGCCCCGCACAGCAGCAGCGCGCCCGCGTCCGGCGTGCCGCCCGGGGGGCCGGACGGGGAGGACGACGGCGGGGGTGGCTCGGGCCGGCTGTCGGGCATCGCGCTCCAGAGGGCTCGGGGTCCGGCGGCTCGGGTCCCGGGCTCGCGGTCGGTGGTTTCGTGCTGCTCGGCGGGGGCGAGGGCGACCCGGGACCGCGCGCGGGACGCAAGGTCACGGAGAGTGAGTCGAGCCTAGGGCGACGCTCCGGTGCGGTCGGGGAGGAGCGCAATAGTCGTACCGGTGGGGTTGCCGTGGACGCGGTGACGGGGTGGTCCCGGTGGTGCGGGGGCGGCGCGCGGGGCTGCGGGGACCGGCGGTGGGGGCGTCCGGCGGGCGGGTCCGCGCGCCCCTCCGAAGGGGCGCGAAACGGATTTGGGTGAACGGCTGCGGACCGTGTAATGTCTTCATCGCTCGCCCCAATAGCTCAGTCGGCAGAGCGTCTCCATGGTAAGGAGAAGGTCTACGGTTCGATTCCGTATTGGGGCTCTGGTGTGAGAGGTTCCCGTCGCGAGACGGGAACGGATCGCATCAAAGCGGTGTAGCTCAGTCGGTAGAGCAAGCGGCTCATAATCGCTGTGTCACCGGTTCAAGTCCGGTCACCGCTACACGCAGTAGCCGATTGTGGGGTCGGTCCTTCGATCGGCTACTCTTTCTTGCGTTAAACCATCCCATCCGTTCGTCAAGGAGCACTCACGTGGCTGCCACCGACGTCCGCCCGAAGATCACGCTGGCCTGCGTGGAGTGCAAGGAGCGGAACTACATCACCAAGAAGAACCGGCGTAACAACCCGGACCGACTGGAGATGAAGAAGCACTGCCCGCGTTGCAACGCGCACACCGCGCACCGCGAGACGCGATAAATCAGGCTCGTATGCGAGGCCGTCCCCGAGTGATCGGGGGCGGCCTCGCGTCGTTGAGTGACCAGTACCGGTCAGTAGAGCAGCAGGAGGTGCCGAGCCCATGGCGCTCGACCAGTCCTTCGTCGGGCGGACCTACCCCGCCACCGACCCCTATGAGGTCGGACGCGAGAAGATCCGCGAGTTCGCCGAGGCCGTGGGGGACACCAACCCGGTGTACACCGACCCGGAGGCCGCCAAGGCGCTCGGGTACGCCGATGTGATCGCCCCGCCCACCTTCGTGTTCTCCATCACCTTCAAGGCCGCGGAAGAGGTCGTCCGGGACCCCCGGCTCGGCCTGGACTACAGCCGCGTGGTGCACGGCGACCAGAAGTTCGCCTACCGCCGTCCCGTGCGGGCCGGTGACCGGCTCTCGGTCACCTCCACCATCGAGGCGATCAAGTCCATGGCGGGCAACGAGATCGTGGACATCCGCGGCGAGGTGCACGACGAGGCGGGCGAGCACGTCGTGACCGCCTGGACCAAGCTGGTCGCGCGCGCGGCCGAGGAGGCGTGAGGGTCATGACGGCGAAGATCGCCTACGCGGACGTCGAGGTCGGCACCGAACTCCCGGCCCAGACCTTCAGAGTGGACCGGGCCACGCTCGTGCAGTATGCGGGGGCCTCCGGGGACTTCAACCCCATCCACTGGAACGAGAAGTTCGCCAAGGAGGTGGGACTGCCGGACGTCATCGCGCACGGCATGTTCACCATGGCCGAGGCGATCCGGGTCGTGACGGACTGGGTCGGGGACCCGGGAGCGGTCGTCGACTACGGCGTGCGCTTCACCAAGCCGGTCGTCGTGCCCAACGACGAGCAGGGCGCGGTGATCGAGGTCGCCGGCAAGGTGGCGGCCAAGCTCGACGACAACACCGTGCGCGTCGACCTGCTGGTCACCAGCGGCGGGCAGAAGGTCCTGGGGATGTCCCGGGCGGTCGTACGCCTCGGATAGGCGCCCACCGGGTCCGGTGGTCCCGCGGTCCCGGGGTCCCGCAAGGGGTCTCGTAGGCTTGGGCGCGTGCTGGAGACTTACGACGCCCCGCTTGCCCCGCTGACCACCTTCCGGCTCGGAGGGCCCGCCACCCGGCTGGTGACCGCGACCAGCGACGCCGAGGTGATCGACGTCGTGCGCGCCGCCGACGCCGCGGGCACACCGCTGCTCGTCGTCGGCGGCGGGTCCAACCTCGTCATCGGGGACAAGGGCTTCGCGGGCACCGCCCTGCGCATCGCCACGCGCGGGTTCGAACTCGTCGGTACGACGCTGGAGCTGGCGGCGGGCGAGGTGTGGACCGACGCCGTCGCCCGGACCGTCGAGGCCGGCCTGGCGGGGATCGAATGCCTCGCCGGGATCCCCGGCTCGGCCGGCGCCACCCCGATCCAGAACGTGGGGGCGTACGGCCAGGAGGTCTCCACCACCCTCACCGAGGTCGTCGCCTACGACCGCCGAGCCGGCGAGACGGTCACCCTCACCAACGAGGAGTGCGCCTTCGCCTACCGGCACAGCCGCTTCAAGGACGACCCCGAGCGGTACGTCGTCCTGCGGGTCCGTTTCGTCCTGGAGGACGTGGGCGGGCTGTCGGCGCCGGTCAAGTACGCCGAGACCGCGCGGGCGCTGGGGGTGGAGGCGGGCGACCGGGTGCCGCTCGGCCGGGCCCGGGAGACCGTGCTGAAGCTGCGCGCCGGGAAGGGCATGGTGCTCGACCCCGAGGACCACGACACCTGGTCCGCCGGATCGTTCTTCACCAACCCGATCCTCACCGACGCCGACTTCGCCGCCTTCCACGCGCGCGTGAAGGAGCGGCTGGGCGAGGACGCGGAGCCGCCCGCCTACCCCGCGGGCCCCGGGCACACCAAGACGTCCGCCGCCTGGCTGATCGACAAGGCCGGCTTCACCAAGGGCTACGGCGACGGACCCGCCCGCATCTCCACCAAGCACACCCTCGCCCTCACCAACCGCGGCACCGCCACCACGGAGGACCTGCTGGCACTGGCCCGCGAGGTCGTCGCCGGGGTCCGGACGGCCTTCGGGATCACGCTCGTCAACGAACCGGTGATGGTCGGCGCGGAGCTGTAGGCCCCGGACGCCGGGCCCCGGGCCGCACCCGGCTCAGGAGGCCAGCCAGTCGTCCACCCCCGACAGCAGTTTGGCCTTCATGTCCTCCGGGGCCGCCGAACCCCGGACCGACTGGCGGGCCAGTTCCGCCAGTTCCTCGTCGGTGAAGCCGTGGTGGTGCCGGGCGATCTCGTACTGGGCGGCCAGCCGGGCGCCGAACAGCAGCGGGTCGTCGGCGCCCAGCGCCATCGGCACGCCCGCCTCGAACAGCGTCCGCAGCGGTACGTCCTCGGGCTTCTCGTACACGCCCAGCGCCACGTTCGACGCCGGGCACACCTCGCACGTCACGCCCCGCTCCGCGAGCCGCTTCAGCAGCCTCGGGTCCTCCGCCGCCCGGACGCCGTGCCCCACCCGGGTGGCGTGCAGGTCGTCCAGACAGTCCCGTACCGACGACGGACCGGTCAGCTCACCGCCGTGCGGCGCCGACAGCAGACCGCCGTCGCGCGCGATGGTGAAGGCCCGGTCGAAGTCGCGCGCCATGCCCCGCCGCTCGTCGTTCGACAGCCCGAAACCGACCACGCCCCGGTCCGCGTAGCGCACCGCCAGACGGGCCAGCGTCCGGGCGTCCAGCGGATGCTTCATCCGGTTCGCCGCGACCAGCACCCGCATGCCGAGCCCGGTGTCGCGCGAGGCCGACTCCACGGCGTCCAGGATGATCTCCAGCGCCGGGATCAGCCCGCCCAGCCGCGGCGCGTACGACGTCGGGTCGACCTGGATCTCCAGCCACCCCGAGCCGTCCCTGATGTCCTCCTCCGCCGCCTCCCGCACCAGGCGCTGTATGTCCTCGGGCCGGCGCACACAGGACCGGGCGGCGTCGTACAGGCGCTGGAAGCGGAACCAGCCCCGTTCGTCCGTGGCCCGCAGCCTCGGAGGCTCCCCGCCGGTCAGCGCCTCGGTCAGCGCGTCGGGCAGCCGCACGCCGTACTTGTCGGCCAGCTCCAGTACGGTCGAGGGCCGCATCGAACCGGTGAAGTGCAGGTGCAGATGGGCCTTGGGCAGCTCAGAGACATCACGTACACGCTCCATCCACCGATCCTGCCGTACGGCCGTGTCGTCCCGGTAGCCGATTGCCCGAACGTGGTCTTGCTCGCACAAAACAACGGGGGGCTCCGGTCCCGCATCCGGGATCGGAGCCCCCCGCAGAGGAGCCGGACGTCAGTCCCTGGCCTCCGCCAGCAGCTTCTGGATGCGGCTCACGCCCTCGACGAGGTCCTCGTCGCCCAGCGCGTACGACAGCCGCAGGTAGCCCGGCGTGCCGAAGGCCTCACCCGGGACGACCGCGACCTCGGCCTCGTCCAGGATGATCTCCGCCAGCTCGGTGCTGGTCCGCGGGCGCCGGCCCCGGATCTCCTTGCCGAGCAGCGCCTTCACCGACGGGTACGCGTAGAACGCGCCCTCGGGCTCCGGACAGAGCACGCCGTCGATCTCGTTCAGCATCCGCACGATCGTCCTGCGACGCCGGTCGAACGCCTCCTTCATCTCCTCCACCGCCGACAGGTCGCCCGAGACGGCGGCGATCGCGGCGACCTGGGCCACGTTCGAGACGTTCGAGGTGGCGTGCGACTGGAGGTTCGTCGCGGCCTTGACGACGTCCTTCGGGCCGATGATCCAGCCGACGCGCCAGCCGGTCATCGCGTACGTCTTGGCGACCCCGTTGACGACGACGCACTTGTCGCGCAGCTCGGGCAGGAGCGCCGGCAGGGACGTGAACACCGCGTCGCCGTAGACCAGGTGCTCGTAGATCTCGTCCGTCAGCACCCACAGGCCGTGCTCGACGGCCCAGCGGCCGATCGCCTCGGCCTCGGCGGCGCTGTAGACCGCCCCGGTCGGGTTGGACGGGGAGACGAACAGCACGACCTTGGTCTTCTCGGTGCGCGCCGCCTCCAGCTGCTCGACCGAGACCCGGTAGCCGGTGGTCTCGTCGGCGACGACCTCCACCGGGACACCGCCGGCGAGACGGATCGATTCCGGGTACGTCGTCCAGTACGGCGCCGGGACGATGACCTCGTCGCCCGGGTCGAGGATCGCGGCGAACGCGTTGTAGATCGCCTGCTTGCCGCCGTTGGTGACCAGGATCTGCGAGGCGTCGACCTCGTAGCCGGAGTCGCGCAGGGTCTTCGCGGCGATCGCGGCCTTCAGCTCGGGCAGACCACCGGCCGGCGTGTAGCGGTGGTACTTGGGGTCCTTGCAGGCCTCGACGGCCGCCTCGACGATGTAGTCCGGGGTCGGGAAGTCGGGCTCTCCGGCGCCGAAGCCGATCACCGGACGCCCGGCGGCCTTCAGGGCCTTGGCCTTGGCGTCCACGGCGAGGGTGGCGGACTCGGAGATCGCGCCGACTCGGGCGGAGACCCGGCGCTCGGTGGGAGGGGTTGCAGCGCTCATACGCCCCATGGTTTCAGACCGGAAACCCGCCCGGCACACGGGTTTCACCCACTGGGCAACTGGCTGAACATCAGACTGATTTCGTCCAAGACCATTTTCCGTTCGACCTCACGCCCAGGACCACGTACACTCATCCGTCGTTGGCCTTCAACAGCCGTGCCACTGCCGGTGCACACCGAGCATCCGGTCGGATGCGGTACGTTGGGGGACACACAAAGGGTCGTAGCTCAATTGGTAGAGCACTGGTCTCCAAAACCAGCGGTTGGGGGTTCAAGTCCCTCCGGCCCTGCTACACACACCTTGCCAGGATGTGTGCGCATGTACGTACAGCAATGCACCGCCGTGCGGCTCAGACCGGGCGCGGCACGGCCACGACCCGGGAACAGGTGAGGACGAATGGCGGATGCCGTGGGCTCCATCGACACGCCTGATGCCCAGGACGAGCTGCCTGAGGCCAAGAAGAAGGGGCGGAAGGGCGGAAAGCGCGCCAAGAAGGGCCCGCTGAAGCGTCTCGCTCTCTTCTACCGCCAGATCATCGCGGAGCTCCGCAAGGTCGTCTGGCCCACTCGCGGACAGCTGACGACGTACACGACCGTGGTGATCGTCTTCGTGGTCGTCATGATCGGCCTGGTGACCGTGATTGACTATGGACTCAGCCACGCCGCCAAGTACGTTTTTGGCTGAGCCGAGAGCGAAGGGCGCCGAGGTATCCGGCGCCCCTTTCGCATGTTCCACCCCTCTGTATCCAGGAAGAAGCAGCCACCGTGTCTGACCAGAACCTGAACGACGCCATCGAGCCCGACGAGGTCGACGACGAGCTCGACATCGTCGAGGGCGCGGACGAGGTGGACGAGTTCGAGGCTGCCGACGATGAGGCGGGCGAGGCCGCGGAGGAAGCAGCGCTCCACGTCGAGGACGAGGACGCCGAGGACGACGCGGACACCGAAGAGGCGGACGACGTCGAGGACGAGGTCGAGGACGACGCCGAGGCCGAGGAAGAAGAGCCGGCCGAGCCCGTCGACCCCGTCGTCGCCCTGCGCGAGGAGCTGCGCACCCTTCCCGGTGAGTGGTACGTGATCCACACCTACGCCGGCTACGAGAACCGCGTGAAGACCAACCTGGAGCAGCGCGCCGTCTCGCTGAACGTCGAGGACTACATCTTCCAGGCCGAGGTGCCGCAGGAAGAGGTCGTCCAGATCAAGAACGGCGACCGCAAGACGATCCGCCAGAACAAGCTCCCGGGCTACGTCCTGGTCCGCATGGACCTGACGAACGAGTCCTGGGGCGTCGTCCGCAACACCCCCGGTGTCACCGGCTTCGTGGGCAACGCCTACGACCCGTACCCGCTGACCCTGGACGAGATCGTCAAGATGCTCGCCCCGGAGGCCGAGGAGAAGGCCGCCCGCGAGGCCGCCGAGGCCGAGGGCAAGCCGGCTCCGCAGCGCAAGGTCGAGGTCCAGGTGCTGGACTTCGAGGTGGGCGACTCGGTCACCGTCACCGACGGCCCGTTCGCCACGCTGCAGGCCACGATCAACGAGATCAACGCCGACTCGAAGAAGGTCAAGGGTCTGGTGGAGATCTTCGGGCGCGAGACCCCGGTCGAGCTGTCGTTCGACCAGATCCAGAAGAACTAGCTTCTTCCGGAGAGAACTTCCGACCAGGTCAGGCGGGCTGTCACGGCTTGTCTGACCTGCTCGGTTTTTGGCCGCGCATCTGTACCCGTTATCGTTGTGCGGTATGCCTGCGTTCGGTTGGTTCCCTGGCGCGGGCATGGACCCGAATGAAAGGACCTGGAGAGTAATGCCTCCCAAGAAGAAGAAGGTCACGGGGCTCATCAAGCTCCAGATCAACGCCGGTGCGGCGAACCCGGCCCCGCCGGTCGGCCCCGCGCTCGGTCAGCACGGCGTCAACATCATGGAGTTCTGCAAGGCCTACAACGCGGCGACCGAGTCGCAGCGCGGCTGGGTCATCCCGGTGGAGATCACGGTCTACGAGGACCGCTCCTTCACCTTCGTGACCAAGACCCCGCCGGCCGCGAAGATGATCCTCAAGGCCGCCGGTGTGGAGAAGGGCTCGGGCGAGCCGCACAAGACCAAGGTCGCCAAGATCACCGAGGCGCAGGTCCGTGAGATCGCCACGACCAAGCTTCCCGACCTGAACGCCAACGACCTGGACGCCGCCGCGAAGATCATCGCCGGCACCGCCCGTTCCATGGGCATCACGGTCGAGGGCTGACCTTCACCACCCCGTACTTCAGCAGTAGTGGCAGGGCCTGCTCGGCCCGTACCACGACTCCTCAGACACATCAGGAGCAGTAGTGAGCAAGCGCAGCAAGTCTCTCCGCGCTGCGGACGCCAAGGTCGACCGGGAGAAGCTCTACGCCCCGCTCGAGGCCGTCCGTCTCGCCAAGGAGACCTCCACCTCGAAGTTCGACGGCACCGTCGAGGTCGCCTTCCGTCTGGGTGTCGACCCGCGCAAGGCCGACCAGATGGTCCGTGGCACCGTGAACCTGCCGCACGGCACCGGCAAGACCGCCCGGGTCCTGGTCTTCGCGACCGGTGACCGTGCTGCGGCCGCGGAGGCCGCGGGCGCCGACATCGTCGGCTCCGACGAACTGATCGACGAGGTCGCGAAGGGCCGTCTGGACTTCGACGCCGTCGTCGCCACCCCGGACCTCATGGGCAAGGTCGGCCGCCTCGGCCGCGTGCTCGGTCCCCGTGGCCTGATGCCGAACCCGAAGACCGGCACCGTCACCCCCGACGTGGCCAAGGCCGTCACCGACATCAAGGGCGGCAAGATCGAGTTCCGCGTCGACAAGCACTCGAACCTGCACTTCATCATCGGCAAGACGTCCTTCGACGACGCCAAGCTGGTGGAGAACTACGCCGCGGCGCTCGAGGAGATCACCCGTCTCAAGCCGTCCGCCGCGAAGGGTCGCTACATCAAGAAGGCCGCGATCAGCACCACGATCGGCCCCGGCATCCAGGTCGACCCGAACCGCACCCGCAACCTCCTCGTCGAGGAGGACCCGGCCGCGGTCTGAACCTGACGGTTCCCCTTTCGGTCGGCGACGAGCCCCGCAACCTTTCGAGGTGCGGGGCTCGTCCCTTGGGAGCACAGGGGTTTTTTCCCCCTACGGCTGTCGGTGCGGTGCGTTACCGTGCAGTCACGGGACTCTCATGGGGGTGGGGCGGATGAAGCACACAGCTGCGCGGACCGCGGGGCTGTCCATCGCGGCGATGGGCCTGCTGGCCGGGGTGACGGCCTGCCAGGCCTCGGGGGACTCCGGGAGCTCCTCCGGCGGCTCGGAGGGGGCGAGGTTCGACCCCGTGGCCGCGCTCAGGACCGCCGCGAAGTCCACCGACGGCGCCGACTCCGCCAAGGTCGAGTCGACCACCACCATGGGCTCGGTGATGTCCATGACGGCCGACGGCTCCCTCGCCTGGGGCGACGGGCTCACCGGCCGGCTGACCATCACGTACACCGGCGGCACGATGGCCGACACCATGCGCCAGATGGGCAGTGACTCGATGGAGGCCCGCTACCTCCCCGACGCCTACTACGCGCGGATGGGCGACACCTTCGCCGAGCAGTCCGGCGGCAAGCACTGGATCAAGTACGCCTACGACGACCTGGAGACCGTCGGCGGCAGCGGTGGGGCGTATCTGAAGGACCAGATGCAGAACACCACGCCCAACCAGTCCGTGAAGCTCCTCCTGGCCTCCGGGGACGTCCGCAAGGTCGGCGAGGAGAAGGTGCGCGGAGAGCGGACCACGCACTACTCCGGGACGGTCGACGTGGCCGACCTCGCCGAGAAGAACTCCAGCCTCAGCCGGAGCCAGCTCGACGACCTGAGGAAGACGCTGGAGCAGGCCGGCGTCACCACCGAGACCGTCGACATCTGGGTCGACGACCAGGACCTGCTGGTGAAGAAGGTCGAGAAGGGCCAGACCGCGGCCGGCGCGTACAGCCAGACCGCCTACTACAGCGACTACGGCACCGAGGTGGCGGTCCAGGAGCCCCCGGCGAGCGACACGGCCGACTTCACCGAACTGGTGAGGCAGCAGTCGGGCGGCTGAGCCGGCGGCCCCGTACGGGCGGATTTGCTTGACACCGTCCGTCTCCCGTACGCTTCCACCGAAGCCAAAGACCGCTGGTCGTTGCCGTGCTCTCGAAAGAGGGTCCGGTGGCCGAAGGATCCGCTTGATATGCGGACGACCCGCGCAGGTGACTGTGGAAGTGCTCCCGGCCCGGATTCCGTCCTTCGACGGTTCTCGTCCGGTCGAGCTACGCCCCGTGCGCCTGCGCCGGGGCGTTTCGTCTGTCCCAGCCCCTTCCGAGCGGTCCTCATCACCCGGAAGGAGGCCGACGCTCTATGGCAAGGCCCGACAAGGCTGCCGCGGTGGCCGAGCTCACGGAGCAGTTCCGTAGCTCGAACGCCGCCGTGCTGACCGAGTACCGGGGTCTCACCGTGGCGCAGCTCAAGACGCTGCGCCGCTCGCTCGGTGAGAACGCCCAGTACGCCGTGGTGAAGAACACGCTGACCAAGATTGCGGCCAACGAGGCCGGGATCACGACGCTCGACGACCTGTTCAACGGTCCGACGGCGGTCGCCTTCGTCACCGGTGACCCGGTGGTGTCGGCGAAGGGTCTTCGTGACTTCGCCAAGGACAACCCGAACCTCGTCATCAAGGGCGGTGTCCTTGACGGCAAGGCGCTGTCCGCCGACGAGATCAAGAAGCTTGCGGACCTCGAGTCCCGCGAGGTTCTGCTCGCCAAGCTGGCGGGCGCCCTGAAGGGCAAGCAGACGCAGGCTGCTCAGGTCTTCCAGGCGCTCCCGTCGAAGTTCGTCCGCACCGCGGAGGCGCTTCGTGCCAAGCAGGCCGAGCAGGGCGGTGCCGAGTAACTCGGCTCGCGTAATGACCGCCGGCGCCAGGCAGCTCGCCTGACGCAGGGGGTCGTAGCGGGCCGATCGTACGCCCGCCAGACATGTACATCCGGCACCAGCCGAAATTAGTGGAAGGAAAGCCATCATGGCTCTCACCCAGGACGAACTGCTCGCCGAGTTCGAGAACATGACCCTGATCCAGCTCTCCGAGTTCGTGAAGGCGTTCGAGGAGAAGTTCGACGTCACCGCCGCCGCTGCGGTCGCCGTCGCCGGTCCCGCCGTCCCCGGCGCCCCGGTCGAGGCCGAGGAGGAGAAGGACGAGTTCGACGTCGTCCTGACCGGCGCGGGTGACAAGAAGATCCAGGTCATCAAGGTCGTGCGTGAGCTGACCTCGCTGGGTCTGAAGGAGGCCAAGGACCTCGTGGACGGCGCCCCGAAGCCCGTTCTCGAGAAGGTCGCCAAGGACGCCGCGGAGAAGGCCGCCGAGGCCCTCAAGGGTGCCGGCGCCTCCGTCGAGGTCAAGTAACACCCTCCGGGCCCACCAGGCCCGGAACTCGGGCTCAGCGAGCCTGTAACGCCCAAGCGCCGAAGAGCGATCATCCATCCGGGTGGTCGCTCTTCGGCGTTGCCGGGGGTCGGCCACGGTTGCCTTGCACCCGTGACGGCGGGGGGTATGGTGATCTTCGTCGTGTCTCCCGCGGCCCGGGTTCTACGCAGGGGGGCCTTGACGAACCGCACGCAGCGCGCAATTCTCAGGACGCGTCGTCACAAGGATCCGAATCCGAGGCATGGATCGACGGCGAAGAGGGCAGTATCAACGCGTTGAAGGCAGGCATGTGGCGCAGGCGTTGAGGGCAGCAAGGGTCTCTGAAAAACGAGACTGGACATCAGTGTGCCGGTTGGCTACACTGACCCTTTGCGCTGCCTGTTAGCTGTCCCCTGTCCGTCACCAGGGGTCTGCCCTCACTTGACATCGACGACTTGATCATCCCTGACCTGGGATTTTCTGTCTCCGTGTGCAGGAGAGGGGCCGGTACGCGCGTAGTGAGTCCGAGCCCTCGGAAGGACCCCCTCTTGGCCGCCTCGCGCAACGCCTCGACCGCGAATACGAACAACGCCGCCAGCACCGCCCCGCTGCGCATCTCTTTTGCAAAGATCAAGGAGCCTCTCGAGGTTCCGAACCTGCTCGCGCTGCAGACCGAGAGCTTCGACTGGCTGCTCGGCAACACCGCTTGGCAGAGTCGGGTCGAGGAGGCTCTGGACAACGGTCAGGACGTCCCCACCAAGTCCGGCCTCGAGGAGATCTTCGAGGAGATCTCTCCGATCGAGGACTTCTCCGGGTCGATGTCGCTGACCTTCCGCGACCACCGTTTCGAGCCGCCGAAGAACAGCATCGACGAGTGCAAGGAGCGCGACTTCACGTACGCGGCTCCGCTCTTCGTGACGGCCGAGTTCACCAACAACGAGACCGGCGAGATCAAGTCCCAGACGGTCTTCATGGGCGACTTCCCGCTCATGACCAACAAGGGCACCTTCGTCATCAACGGCACCGAGCGTGTCGTCGTGTCGCAGCTGGTCCGTTCGCCGGGTGTCTACTTCGACTCCTCGATCGACAAGACGTCCGACAAGGACATCTTCTCCGCCAAGATCATCCCGTCCCGGGGTGCCTGGCTGGAGATGGAGATCGACAAGCGCGACATGGTCGGCGTCCGCATCGACCGCAAGCGCAAGCAGTCCGTGACCGTCCTCCTGAAGGCGCTCGGCTGGACGACCGAGCAGATCCTCGAGGAGTTCGGCGAGTACGAGTCCATGCGCGCCACCCTGGAGAAGGACCACACCCAGGGCCAGGACGACGCGCTGCTCGACATCTACCGCAAGCTCCGTCCGGGCGAGCCCCCCACGCGTGAGGCCGCGCAGACGCTGCTCGAGAACCTCTACTTCAACCCCAAGCGCTACGACCTCGCCAAGGTCGGCCGCTACAAGGTCAACAAGAAGCTGGCCGCGGACGCGCCGCTGGACGCCGGTGTCCTGACCGTCGAGGACGTCATCGCGACGATCAAGTACCTGGTCAAGCTGCACGCCGGCGAGACCGAGACGGTCGGCGACAGCGGTCAGACGATCGTCGTCGAGACCGACGACATCGACCACTTCGGCAACCGTCGTCTGCGCAGCGTCGGCGAGCTCATCCAGAACCAGGTCCGTACGGGTCTGGCGCGGATGGAGCGCGTCGTGCGTGAGCGCATGACCACCCAGGACGTCGAGGCGATCACGCCGCAGACCCTGATCAACATCCGGCCGGTCGTCGCCTCCATCAAGGAGTTCTTCGGCACCAGCCAGCTGTCGCAGTTCATGGACCAGAACAACCCGCTGTCGGGTCTCACCCACAAGCGCCGTCTGTCGGCGCTCGGCCCGGGTGGTCTCTCCCGTGAGCGGGCCGGCTTCGAGGTCCGTGACGTGCACCCCTCGCACTACGGCCGCATGTGCCCGATCGAGACGCCCGAAGGCCCGAACATCGGTCTGATCGGCTCGCTCGCCTCCTACGGCCGGGTCAACGCGTTCGGTTTCGTCGAGACGCCGTACCGCAAGGTCGTCGACGGCCAGGTCACCGACGAGGTGGACTACCTGACCGCCGACGAGGAGGACCGCTACGTCATCGCGCAGGCCAACGCCACGCTCAACGACGACCTGCGCTTCACCGAGAACCGCGTCCTGGTCCGCCGCCGTGGCGGCGAGGTCGACTACGTCGCCGGTGACGACGTGGACTACATGGACGTCTCGCCGCGCCAGATGGTGTCGGTCGCGACCGCCATGATCCCGTTCCTCGAGCACGACGACGCCAACCGTGCCCTCATGGGCGCGAACATGATGCGCCAGGCCGTGCCGCTGATCAAGAGCGAGTCCCCGCTCGTCGGCACCGGCATGGAGTACCGCTCCGCCGTCGACGCCGGCGACGTGGTCAAGGCCGAGAAGGCGGGTGTGGTCCAGGAGGTCTCCGCGGACTACATCACCACGGCCAACGACGACGGCACGTACATCACGTACCGCCTGGCCAAGTTCGCCCGCTCCAACCAGGGCACCTCGGTCAACCAGAAGGTCATCGTCAACGAGGGCGACCGGATCATCGAGGGCCAGGTCCTCGCCGACGGTCCGGCCACCCAGAACGGCGAGATGGCGCTCGGCAAGAACCTGCTGGTCGCGTTCATGCCGTGGGAGGGTCACAACTACGAGGACGCGATCATCCTGTCGCAGCGCCTCGTGCAGGACGACGTCCTCTCCTCGATCCACATCGAGGAGCACGAGGTCGACGCCCGTGACACCAAGCTCGGCCCCGAGGAGATCACCCGGGACATCCCGAACGTCTCCGAGGAGGTCCTCGCCGACCTCGACGAGCGCGGCATCATCCGCATCGGTGCCGAGGTCATCGCCGGTGACATCCTCGTCGGCAAGGTCACCCCGAAGGGTGAGACCGAGCTGACGCCGGAGGAGCGCCTGCTGCGCGCCATCTTCGGTGAGAAGGCCCGTGAGGTCCGTGACACCTCGCTGAAGGTGCCGCACGGCGAGACCGGCAAGGTCATCGGCGTACGCGTCTTCGACCGCGAGGAGGGCGACGAGCTTCCCCCCGGTGTGAACCAGCTGGTGCGCGTGTACGTGGCGCAGAAGCGCAAGATCACCGACGGTGACAAGCTCGCCGGCCGTCACGGCAACAAGGGTGTCATCTCCAAGATCCTGCCCATCGAGGACATGCCGTTCCTCGAGGACGGGACCCCGGTCGACATCATCCTCAACCCGCTCGGCGTGCCGTCCCGCATGAACCCGGGACAGGTCCTGGAGATCCACCTCGGCTGGCTCGCCAGCCGCGGCTGGGACGTCTCCGGTCTCGCCGACGAGTGGGCGCAGCGCCTCCAGGCGATCGGCGCCGACCAGGTCGCCCCGGGCACCAACGTCGCGACCCCGGTCTTCGACGGCGCCCGTGAGGACGAGCTGGCGGGTCTGCTCCAGCACACCATCCCCAACCGCGACGGCGAGCGCATGGTGCTCCCGTCCGGCAAGGCGCGGCTGTTCGACGGCCGTAGCGGTGAGCCGTTCCCGGACCCGATCTCGGTCGGCTACATGTACATCCTGAAGCTGCACCACCTGGTCGACGACAAGCTGCACGCCCGCTCGACCGGCCCGTACTCGATGATCACCCAGCAGCCGCTGGGTGGTAAGGCGCAGTTCGGTGGCCAGCGCTTCGGTGAGATGGAGGTGTGGGCCCTCGAGGCCTACGGCGCCGCGTACGCCCTCCAGGAGCTGCTGACCATCAAGTCCGACGACGTCACCGGCCGCGTGAAGGTCTACGAGGCCATCGTCAAGGGCGAGAACATCCCCGAGCCCGGCATCCCCGAGTCCTTCAAGGTGCTCATCAAGGAGATGCAGTCGCTCTGCCTGAACGTGGAGGTGCTGTCCAGCGACGGTATGTCCATCGAGATGCGTGACACCGACGAGGACGTCTTCCGCGCTGCGGAGGAGCTCGGCATCGACCTGTCCCGGCGCGAGCCGAGCAGCGTCGAAGAGGTCTGACGGGAGTCCGGAGGCCTTCATCCAGAAGGCCTCCGGCCCCGGGACCCCCGTTTCAGACCCCAAGACTTACAACCCTGAGAGGGATTGACGCATAGTGCTCGACGTCAACTTCTTCGACGAGCTCCGGATCGGTCTGGCCACCGCTGACGACATCCGTCAGTGGAGCCACGGCGAGGTCAAGAAGCCCGAGACCATCAACTACCGCACCCTCAAGCCCGAAAAGGACGGACTCTTCTGCGAGAAGATCTTCGGTCCGACCCGGGACTGGGAGTGCTACTGCGGCAAGTACAAGCGCGTCCGCTTCAAGGGCATCATCTGTGAGCGCTGCGGCGTCGAGGTGACCCGCGCCAAGGTGCGCCGTGAGCGGATGGGCCACATCGAGCTGGCCGCGCCCGTCACGCACATCTGGTACTTCAAGGGTGTCCCGAGCCGGCTGGGCTACCTGCTCGACCTGGCTCCCAAGGACCTCGAGAAGGTCATCTACTTCGCGGCGTACATGATCACGTACGTCGACGAGGAGCGCCGTACCCGCGACCTGCCCTCCCTGGAGGCGCACGTCTCCGTGGAGCGCCAGCAGGTCGAGAACCGCCGGGACGCCGACCTGGAGGCCCGCGCCAAGAAGCTCGAGACCGACCTGGCCGAGCTGGAGGCCGAGGGCGCCAAGGCCGATGTGCGCCGCAAGGTGCGCGAAGGCGCCGAGCGCGAGATGAAGCAGCTGCGCGACCGCTCGCAGCGCGAGATCGACCGTCTCGACGAGGTGTGGACCCGCTTCAAGAACCTCAAGGTCCAGGACCTCGAGGGCGACGAGCTGCTCTACCGCGAGCTGCGTGACCGCTTCGGCACGTACTTCGACGGTTCGATGGGTGCCGCGGCGCTGCAGAAGCGCCTGGAGTCCTTCGACCTCGACGAGGAGGCCGAGAAGCTCCGCGAGATCATCCGCACCGGCAAGGGCCAGAAGAAGACCCGTGCGCTCAAGCGCCTGAAGGTCGTCTCCGCGTTCCTGCAGACCAGCAACAGCCCCAAGGGCATGGTGCTCGACTGCGTGCCGGTCATCCCGCCGGACCTGCGTCCGATGGTGCAGCTGGACGGTGGCCGCTTCGCGACCTCCGACCTGAACGACCTGTACCGCCGTGTGATCAACCGCAACAACCGTCTGAAGAGGCTCCTCGACCTCGGCGCGCCCGAGATCATCGTCAACAACGAGAAGCGCATGCTTCAGGAGGCTGTTGACGCCCTCTTCGACAACGGTCGTCGCGGCCGCCCGGTGACGGGCCCCGGCAACCGCCCGCTGAAGTCCCTCAGCGACATGCTGAAGGGCAAGCAGGGCCGTTTCCGTCAGAACCTGCTCGGCAAGCGTGTCGACTACTCGGCGCGTTCCGTGATCGTCGTCGGTCCGCAGCTCAAGCTGCACCAGTGCGGTCTGCCGAAGGCGATGGCGCTGGAGCTCTTCAAGCCGTTCGTGATGAAGCGCCTGGTCGACCTGAACCACGCGCAGAACATCAAGAGCGCCAAGCGGATGGTCGAGCGCGGCCGCACCGTGGTGTACGACGTCCTCGAAGAGGTCATCGCCGAGCACCCGGTGCTGCTGAACCGTGCGCCCACCCTGCACCGCCTCGGCATCCAGGCCTTCGAGCCGCAGCTGGTCGAGGGCAAGGCCATCCAGATCCACCCGCTCGTCTGCACCGCGTTCAACGCGGACTTCGACGGTGACCAGATGGCCGTGCACCTGCCGCTGTCCGCGGAGGCGCAGGCCGAGGCCCGCATCCTGATGCTGTCCTCGAACAACATCCTCAAGCCCGCCGACGGCCGTCCGGTGACGATGCCGACCCAGGACATGGTCCTCGGTCTGTTCTTCCTCACCACCGACGGCGAGCTGCGTGACACCAAGGGCGAGGGCCGGTCCTTCGGCTCCACGGCCGAGGCGATCATGGCGTTCGACGCCGGTGAGCTGGCGCTCCAGTCGGCGATCGACATCCGCTTCCCGGTGGGCACCATCCCGCCGCGCGGCTGGACCCCGCCGGCGCAGGAGGAGGGCGAGCCCGAGTGGCAGCAGGGGGACACGTTCCGCCTGCGCACCACCCTGGGCCGTGCGCTCTTCAACGAGCTGCTGCCCGAGGACTACCCGTTCGTCGACTACTCGGTGGGCAAGAAGCAGCTCTCCGAGATCGTCAACGACCTGGCCGAGCGCTACCCCAAGGTCATCGTGGCGGCGACGCTCGACAACCTGAAGGCGTCCGGCTTCTACTGGGCGACCCGTTCCGGTGTCACCGTGGCCATCTCCGACGTCGTCGTTCCCGAGGCGAAGAAGGAGATCGTCCGCGGGTACGAGGCGCAGGACGAGAAGGTCCAGAAGCAGTACGAGCGCGGTCTGATCACCAAGGAAGAGCGCACGCAGGAGCTCATCGCGATCTGGACCAAGGCGACCAACGAGGTCGCCGAGGCGATGAACGAGAACTTCCCCAAGACGAACCCCATCTTCATGATGGTTGACTCGGGTGCCCGAGGAAACATGATGCAGATGCGGCAGATCGCCGGTATGCGTGGTCTGGTGTCGAACGCGAAGAACGAGACCATCCCGCGTCCGATCAAGGCCTCGTTCCGTGAGGGCCTGTCCGTGCTCGAGTACTTCATCTCGACGCACGGTGCCCGTAAGGGTCTGGCGGACACCGCCCTGCGTACCGCCGACTCGGGTTACCTCACCCGTCGTCTGGTGGACGTCTCGCAGGACGTCATCATCCGCGAGGAGGACTGCGGCACCGAGCGCGGCCTCAAGCTGGCGATCGCCGAGCGCGAGGACGGCGTCCTGCGCAAGACGGGCAACGTCGAGACGTCCGTGTACGCGCGCTGCCTCGCCGAGGACATCGTGGTCGACGGCAAGGTGCTGGCCCCGGCCGGTACCGACCTCGGCGACGTGCTCATCGACGAGCTGGTCCGGCACGGCGTGGAGACGGTCAAGACCCGCTCGGTCCTGACGTGTGAGTCCGCCGTCGGCACCTGTGCCATGTGCTACGGCCGCTCGCTGGCCACCGGCAAGCTGGTCGACATCGGTGAGGCGGTCGGCATCATCGCCGCCCAGTCCATCGGTGAGCCCGGTACCCAGCTGACGATGCGTACCTTCCACACCGGTGGTGTGGCCGGTGACGACATCACCCAGGGTCTGCCGCGTGTCGTCGAGCTCTTCGAGGCCCGTACTCCGAAGGGTGTCGCCCCGATCTCCGAGGCCTCCGGCCGGGTGCGGATCGAGGAGACCGAGAAGACCAAGAAGATCGTCGTCACCCCGGACGACGGCAGCGACGAGATGGCCTACCCCATCTCCAAGCGTGCCCGTCTGATGGTCAGCGAGGGCGAGCACGTCGAGGTGGGCCAGAAGCTCACCGTGGGTGCCACCAACCCGCACGACGTGCTGCGCATCCTGGGTCAGCGTGCCGTCCAGGTCCACCTGGTCGGCGAGGTCCAGAAGGTGTACAACTCGCAGGGTGTGTCGATCCACGACAAGCACATCGAGATCATCATCCGGCAGATGCTCCGCCGCGTGACGATCATCGAGTCCGGCGACGCCGAGCTGCTGCCCGGTGAGCTGGTCGAGCGCTCGAAGTTCGAGACCGAGAACCGTCGTGTGGTCCAGGAGGGCGGTCACCCGGCCTCCGGTCGTCCGCAGCTGATGGGTATCACCAAGGCCTCGCTGGCGACGGAGTCCTGGCTGTCGGCCGCCTCCTTCCAGGAGACGACCCGAGTCCTGACGGACGCGGCGATCAACGCCAAGTCCGACAGCCTCATCGGCCTCAAGGAGAACGTCATCATCGGTAAGCTCATCCCGGCCGGTACGGGTCTGTCCCGCTACCGCAACATCCGGGTGGAGCCGACCGAGGAGGCCAAGGCCGCGATGTACTCGGCCGTCGGCTACGACGACATCGACTACTCGCCGTTCGGCACCGGCTCCGGCCAGGCCGTCCCGCTGGAGGACTACGACTACGGTCCGTACAACCAGTAAGCACGAGTAGCACGCGTTGAAGGGCGGTCACCCCGTTGCCCACGGGGTGACCGCCCTTCGGCGTCTCCCACGGGGCCTCCGACGCGGCGGCCTCGCTTCTCAGACGTGGGGGACTTCCAGCGCGGCCCAGGAGGCGGGGCCCGGCCAGCCGTCGGCGGCGGAGCCGGTGTACCCGAGCTTGCGCTGCCACTTGGCGTACGAGGCCCGGTCGGCCTCGGTCCACTGCGGGCCGGGGCCGTGCGTGTAGGCGGAGCAGCCGACGGCGACCAGGCGCCGGCCCATCGCGGTGACGATCGCCGACCTCGGGCTCCCGCGGAACCAGTCGGTGCCGGGGAAGGGCTGGTGGGCGGGGGTGGGCGAGCCGGGCGGGACCGGGTGTCCGAGCCGGGTGGCGACCCGGGAGCGGAAGTTCGCCATCGAGAAGCCCCGGGGGTCGACCTTGGTGTTCGTCCACTCCTTGTGCCCGATCACCGAGCGCTCGCTCCAGCCGTGCGCCCGGCACAGCGCGGCGGCCGCCCGGACCATGGCCTCCAGCTGGACCTCGGGCCAGGGATCCCTGCCGTCGCCGAGGTTGACGCACTCGAAGCCGTAGAAGTGGACGTTGCCGTCGGTGTCGTTGCGATGGGGTGCGGGCAGGGTGGCCCGTTCGGCGACGACGGCCTCCAGGACGGCCCCGTCGCCGCTGCCGGCGTGGTTGGCGCGGCCGTTGCCGACGAGGTGGACCGTGCCGTCCTTGGCTATCACGCCGTGGCAGAGGGGGCCGGGCAGGGCCGGATAGCCGTGGAAGCACATCTCGACGGAGCGGGTGGTCCCGGAGCTGACGGTGTGATGGATGATCACGCCGTTGACCGGGCCCCAACTGCCCTTGTGGTTGCGGTTGTGGGTCCGCCAGCCGGTGTGTTCGACGACGGTGACGCCCTCGGCGTCCAGAGCGGCGACGAGGGCGTCGGCGGAGAGCGGGTGGGCCATGGGTGGTGCCTCCCTGGGGAGCTTGTTTCGATGTGGGGCATATCGGGCCCTGGGGGCAGGAAAAAACCCCGGCCGGTGGGGTGGCTCGGGGCATTGGGCGGGGCTCGCGGGGGCGCGGACCCTCCGGCAGGGGCGTGACCCGGCCGGGACTTTGCTGCCGCAAAGTTCGGTGTGATCCACGCGGCGGGCCCCGGCTCCGCCGGCCGTGGGGCGAGGGGGGCCGGAGCCAGGGGGGCCGGGGCCGCGCAGACGCCGGCGGTGGTGGCGGAACCGTGGGCGGCCCGGACGCGTTGAGAGATGATGGAGGCAACCAGCCGTCCGGGGGGAGGTGCCCGTGTCGTATCCGTCGCCATGGCAGCCGCAGGGACAGGTGCCCAACGGCGCTTCGATGCTCGCGTCGCACGCCGATCGCGAGCGCGCGGTGGACGTGCTCAGGGCGGGCTTCGGGGAAGGCCGCCTCCAGCAGGACGAGTTCGAGAAGCGGGTGCAGCGCGCCTACCAGGCCCGTACCGTCGGTGAGCTGCAACTGGTCATCTCCGACCTCCCGCAGGGGCCGATGGCCGTCCCGTCGGTGCTCGCCGCGCCGACCGCCTACGGCCCGCCCGTCCCGCGCACGTTCCTGCCCGCCCCGCCCCCGCCCACCAACGGCAAGGCGGTCGGCTCGATGGTCTGCGGTGTCCTCACCACCATGTCCATGGGGCTCACCGGCATCCCGGCCGTGATCCTCGGGCACAAGGCGCGCGCCGAGATCCGCCGCTCCGGCGAGGGCGGCGACGGGTTCGCCCTGGCCGGCCTGATCCTGGGCTATCTGTCGGTGGCCGGCTGGGCGTTCTTCCTGATGGTCATCATGATGGCGGCGGTCTCGTCCTCCCCCTGACGGGCCCGCCCCGGGCGGCCTACGGGATGCCCAGCTCGAAGATCACATAGTGCGCGTACCACCCCGACGCGAGCGACGCCGTCGCGAAGAACACCGCCAGGCTCGGCCACTTCAGCCGGCTCAGCGCCGCCGCCGGCGCGAGCAGCAGCGGGAACAGCGGCAGCAGGTACCTGCCCGTGTTGCCGAACATCTGCTGGGTGCCCAGGACCGTCACGATCGACGCCAGCGCATAGGCGACCAGCACCAGCGGTGGCCTCTTGCGGAGCATCAGCGCGATCAGGAAGGGCAGCGCCAGCACGATCTGCACGCCCAGCAGGTCGGGCACCGAGAAGGCGAACAGATAGTCGCTGTGCCCGACCGCCGTGTTGCCGAGGACGTCCAGGGTGTACTTGCCGAAGTCGAAGTAGTGCGCCCAGCCCTCGCGCTGGAGCGTGAAGTAGGCGGTCAGGTCGCCCATGCTCAGCCCGACCCAGGCGACATAGGTGAGCAGTCCGAGCGGCGCGGCGACCATCGCGTAGACCGGACCGGAGATCCCCTGCTCGCGCCTGCTCTCCCGCCGCGCCAGCGTCACGATCGCGGCGAGGCCCACCGCCCCTATGAGCGCGGCCGACGTCGGCCGGTTCAGTCCGGCGAGGAAGGCCAGCAGTCCGGCCGCCACCCACCGCCCCCGCATCACGCAGTAGCAGCACCAGGCCGCGATCGCGACGAACACCGACTCCGAGTAGACCGCCCACTCCACGCCCGCGCCGGGCACCACGGCCCACAGCCCGGCCGCGATCGTGCCCGCCCGCACGCCCGCGAGCGCCGCGACCACGGCGTAGATCCCGGCCGCGGCCACGAAGGACGCCACGACGGACACGAGGATCGCGGAGCCGTACAGACCGAGGCCCGTGACCTCCGAGACGCCCCTGGTCAGCCCGGGGTAGAGGGGGAAGAACGCCACCGAGTTCTGCTGGACGGTGAACAGCCCGCCCGGCGCGAGCGGTTGGAGCGGCCGGGGGTCGTACCCCTTCTCGGCGACCTGGAGGTACCACCAGCCGTCCCAGCTGGCCAGGACGTCCCACCAGTGGGCGCCTCCGCCGAAACGCGGGTTCTTCGTGCGGTAGTCGCCGGCCCACTCCAGCAGCCAGGCGAAGACGGTCAGGCCGACCAGCTTCGTCACGCCGTACAGGAGCAGCGGCAGGAGGTACGGTCGGAGACCGTCCGGCAGGGCGAGCCTGCGGCGCCCCGGCGGCCGCTCCCGCCCCTCGTCGGGCGTGGCGGAGTCCGTCGCCGCGTCGCTGCGGGCCGTGCTCATGACTGGGGTCCCCCCTAGGACGATCGCGGGACGGCCGGGTCGAAGCCGTGGTCCGGACGACCGTGAAGCGTGGTCATAAGATCGCACCAGAGTCGCACATGTGCGTCACAGGTGAGGGAGAGGGTGCGTGGCGAACGAGCCGGATGCCGTGAGCGGTGCGACCGTGCTGTCGGTCGTCATACCCATGTACAACGAGGAAGAGGTCCTTCCGGCGCTGGTCAGTCGGTTGCGTCCGGTCCTCGCCGGTCTCGGGGAGGCCTATGAGGTCGTCGCGGTCGACGACGGCTCCACCGACCGCACCGCCCAGCTGCTCGCCGCCTTCCGCCTCGGCTGGCCCGAGCTGCGGATCATCGGCCTGCGCCGCAACTCCGGCCACCAGGCCGCCCTCACCGCCGGACTGGACCGCGCCCTCGGCGCCTATGTCGTCAGTATCGACGCCGACCTCCAGGACCCGCCGGAGAAGATCCCCGAGATGCTCGCCCTGGCCCGGGGCGAGGGGCTCGACATCGTGTACGGCATCCGCGCCGACCGGGCCAGCGACACCGGCTTCAAGCGGTGGACCGCGGGGGTGTACTACCGGCTTGTGCGGCGGCTGGCGGGGCCGGGGGTGCCCTCCCAGGCCGGTGACTTCCGGCTGCTCGGCCGGCCCGCCGTGGACGCCCTCAAGGCGCTCCCCGACCAGCAGCGCGTCTACCGGCTCCTGGTGCCCTGGCTCGGCTTCCCCAGCGGGCAGGTGACGTACGAGCGCGCTCCGCGCCCGGCCGGGGAGAGCAAGTACCCGCTGGGCCGGATGATCCGGCTCGCCGTGGACAGCGTCACGGGGTTCTCCGCGGCCCCGCTGCGCATCGCCACCTGGCTCGGCGGCTTCGCGTTCCTGGTGTGCGTGGGGCTGATGGCGTACACCCTGGGCGCCCACTTCCTGGACCACACGGTCCCCGGCTGGACCTCCCTGTTCATCGGCGTCCTGTTCATCGGCGCGGTCCAGCTGATCTGCGTGGGCCTGCTCGGCGAGTACGTGGGCCGCATCTATACGGCCGTGCAGAACCGCCCCACGTATTTCGTCGGCAGCGACACGGCGCGGGACACCGCGGTGGACACGCAGGCGAAGGGCGGGGAAACCCCGGTACCACACCAGCGATCGGGTTCGCGAACGTAACCGCCGCGTGTCGGGCGTACGGCTTCTGTTTTGACCGGAGTGATTGCGCTGGGTACGCTCAGACCTTGTGCCTGGGGTGTGCCCTGGCCCTCGTGCGTGCCATCACACCGCGCCGGGGCCGAGAGCGGCCACCGTAATCCGAGCTTCCCGCTGCCTGGCGGCGGAAGTCCGCGGGATTCGACACACCCGACCGCGTGGGTCGGAGAAGTTCCAGGTTAGCTGTACTCATCGGCACACAGAAACCGGAGAAGTAGTGCCTACGATCCAGCAGCTGGTCCGTAAGGGCCGGCAGGACAAGGTCGAGAAGAACAAGACGCCCGCACTCGAGGGTTCCCCTCAGCGCCGCGGCGTCTGCACGCGTGTGTTCACGACCACCCCGAAGAAGCCGAACTCGGCCCTGCGTAAGGTCGCGCGTGTGCGTCTGACCAGCGGGATCGAGGTCACCGCTTACATTCCGGGTGAGGGACACAACCTGCAGGAGCACTCCATCGTGCTCGTGCGCGGTGGCCGTGTGAAGGACCTGCCGGGTGTTCGCTACAAGATCATCCGCGGTTCCCTCGACACCCAGGGTGTCAAGAACCGCAAGCAGGCCCGCAGCCGCTACGGCGCCAAGAAGGAGAAGTAAGAAATGCCTCGTAAGGGCCCCGCCCCGAAGCGCCCGGTCATCATCGACCCGGTCTACGGTTCTCCTCTTGTCACGTCGCTCATCAACAAGGTGCTGCTGAACGGCAAGCGCTCCACCGCCGAGCGCATCGTCTACGGCGCCATGGAGGGCCTGCGCGAGAAGACCGGCAACGACCCGGTCATCACGCTGAAGCGCGCTCTCGAGAACATCAAGCCGACCATCGAGGTCAAGTCCCGCCGTGTCGGTGGCGCGACCTACCAGGTCCCGGTCGAGGTCAAGCCCGGCCGCGCGAGCACCCTGGCGCTGCGCTGGCTCGTCGGCTACTCCCGCGCCCGTCGCGAGAAGACCATGACCGAGCGCCTGCTCAACGAGCTTCTCGACGCGTCCAACGGCCTCGGCGCCGCTGTGAAGAAGCGCGAGGACACCCACAAGATGGCCGAGTCCAACAAGGCCTTCGCGCACTACCGCTGGTAGTCGCTACCCACATCGAGACCGAGAGAAGACTGAAGCCTTATGGCTACCACTTCACTTGACCTGGCCAAGGTCCGCAACATCGGGATCATGGCCCACATCGACGCGGGCAAGACGACCACCACCGAGCGGATCCTGTTCTACACCGGCGTTTCGTACAAGATCGGTGAGGTCCACGACGGCGCTGCCACCATGGACTGGATGGAGCAGGAGCAGGAGCGTGGCATCACGATCACCTCTGCTGCCACCACCTGTCACTGGCCGCTCGAGGACGTCGACCACACGATCAACATCATCGACACGCCGGGCCACGTCGACTTCACCGTCGAGGTGGAGCGTTCGCTGCGCGTGCTCGACGGTGCCGTGACGGTGTTCGACGGCGTCGCCGGCGTCGAGCCGCAGTCCGAGACCGTGTGGCGTCAGGCCGACCGCTACGGCGTCCCGCGCATCTGCTTCGTCAACAAGCTCGACCGCACCGGTGCGGAGTTCCACCGCTGCGTCGACATGATCAGCGACCGCCTCGGTGCGCAGCCGCTCGTCATGCAGCTTCCGATCGGTGCCGAGGCCGACTTCAAGGGCGTCGTCGACCTGGTCACGATGAAGGCGTTCGTGTGGTCCGCCGAGGCCACCAAGGGCGAGATGTACGACATCGTCGACATCCCGGACACCCACGTCGAGGCTGCCGAGGAGTACCGCGGCAAGCTCGTCGAGGCCGTCGCCGAGAACGACGAAGAGATCATGGAGCTGTACCTGGAGGGCGAGGAGCCTTCCGTGGAGCAGCTGTACGCCGCGATCCGTCGTATCACCATCGCGTCCGGCAAGTCCAAGGACACCACGGTCACCCCGGTGTTCTGCGGTACCGCGTTCAAGAACAAGGGTGTTCAGCCCCTGCTCGACGCGGTCGTGCGCTACCTGCCCTCCCCGCTCGACGTCGAGGCCATCGAGGGCCACGCCGTGAACGACGCGGAAGAGGTCGTCAAGCGCAAGCCGTCCGACGACGAGCCGCTGGCCGCCCTCGCGTTCAAGATCATGAGCGACCCGCACCTCGGCAAGCTCACCTTCGTCCGGGTCTACTCGGGCCGCCTGGAGTCCGGCACCGCCGTGCTGAACTCCGTCAAGGGCAAGAAGGAGCGCATCGGCAAGATCTACCGCATGCACGCCAACAAGCGTGAGGAGATCGCCGCGGTCGGCGCCGGCGACATCGTCGCCGTCATGGGCCTGAAGCAGACCACCACCGGTGAGACGCTGTGCGACGACAAGGCCCCGGTGATCCTGGAGTCCATGGACTTCCCGGCGCCGGTCATCCAGGTCGCCATCGAGCCCAAGTCCAAGGGCGACCAGGAGAAGCTGGGCATCGCGATCCAGCGCCTGGCCGAGGAGGACCCGTCCTTCCAGGTCCACTCGGACGAGGAGACCGGCCAGACCATCATCGGTGGCATGGGCGAGCTGCACCTCGAGGTGCTGGTCGACCGTATGCGCCGTGAGTTCAAGGTCGAGGCCAACGTCGGCAAGCCGCAGGTCGCCTACCGCGAGACCATCCGCAAGGCGGTCGACCGGGTCGACTACACGCACAAGAAGCAGACCGGTGGTACCGGCCAGTTCGCCAAGGTGCAGATCGCGATCGAGCCCATCGAGGGCGGCGACGCGTCGTACGAGTTCGTGAACAAGGTCACCGGTGGCCGTATCCCGAAGGAGTACATCCCTTCGGTGGACGCCGGTGCGCAGGAGGCCATGCAGTTCGGCATCCTCGCGGGCTACGAGATGACGGGCGTCCGCGTCACGCTCATCGACGGTGGCTACCACGAGGTCGACTCCTCCGAGCTCGCCTTCAAGATCGCCGGTTCGCAGGCCTTCAAGGAGGCCGCGCGCAAGGCCAGCCCCGTGCTGCTCGAGCCGATGATGGCCGTCGAGGTCACCACGCCCGAGGACTACATGGGTGAGGTCATCGGCGACATCAACTCCCGCCGTGGTCAGATCCAGGCCATGGAGGAGCGTGCGGGTGCCCGCGTCGTGAAGGGCCTCGTGCCCCTGTCGGAGATGTTCGGCTACGTCGGCGACCTCCGCAGCAAGACGTCGGGTCGCGCAAGCTACTCGATGCAGTTCGACTCCTACGCCGAGGTTCCGCGGAACGTCGCCGAGGAGATCATCGCGAAGGCCAAGGGCGAGTAACGCACCGCGTTTAACGCACCGCGCGCACACGCTTTAGGCTTGACCCCGGAGCCTCGCGGGTCGTTCCTCCGCATTCGTGGCGGAATGACCCGGGGCCCGGGACTTAACAGCAAAGATCACCTGGCGCCGATGAACCAAGGCGTACAGCACACTCCACAGGAGGACCCCAGTGGCGAAGGCGAAGTTCGAGCGGACTAAGCCGCACGTCAACATCGGCACCATCGGTCACATCGACCACGGTAAGACGACCCTCACGGCCGCCATTACCAAGGTGCTGCACGACGCGTACCCGGACCTGAACGAGGCCACCGCGTTCGACAACATCGACAAGGCGCCCGAAGAGCGTCAGCGTGGTATCACGATCTCCATCGCGCACGTCGAGTACCAGACGGAGACCCGTCACTACGCCCACGTCGACTGCCCGGGTCACGCGGACTACATCAAGAACATGATCACCGGTGCCGCGCAGATGGACGGCGCGATCCTCGTGGTCGCCGCCACCGACGGCCCGATGCCGCAGACCAAGGAGCACGTGCTCCTGGCCCGCCAGGTCGGCGTTCCGTACATCGTCGTCGCCCTGAACAAGGCCGACATGGTGGACGACGAGGAGATCCTGGAGCTCGTCGAGCTCGAGGTCCGTGAGCTCCTCTCCGAGTACGAGTTCCCGGGCGACGACCTGCCGGTCGTCCGCGTCTCCGCGCTGAAGGCGCTGGAGGGCGACTCCGAGTGGACGAACTCCGTCCTCGACCTGATGAAGGCCGTCGACGAGTCCATCCCGCAGCCCGAGCGTGACGTCGACAAGGCGTTCCTCATGCCGATCGAGGACGTCTTCACGATCACCGGTCGCGGTACGGTCGTCACCGGCCGTATCGAGCGTGGTGTCCTGAAGGTCAACGAGACCGTCGACATCATCGGCATCAAGACCGAGAAGACCACCACCACGGTCACCGGTATCGAGATGTTCCGCAAGCTGCTCGACGAGGGCCAGGCCGGTGAGAACGTCGGTCTGCTGCTCCGCGGCATCAAGCGCGAGGACGTCGAGCGCGGCCAGGTCATCATCAAGCCCGGTTCGGTCACCCCGCACACCGAGTTCGAGGCCCAGGCCTACATCCTGTCGAAGGACGAGGGTGGCCGCCACACCCCGTTCTTCAACAACTACCGTCCGCAGTTCTACTTCCGTACGACGGACGTGACCGGCGTCGTGACCCTCCCCGAGGGCACCGAGATGGTCATGCCGGGTGACAACACCGAGATGAAGGTGGAGCTCATCCAGCCCGTCGCCATGGAAGAGGGCCTGAAGTTCGCCATCCGTGAGGGTGGCCGGACGGTCGGCGCCGGCCAGGTCACCAAGATCAACAAGTGATCTTGCGCCTGATCGGTGGCACAGCCTGAGCTGAGCCTCTGAAGGGGCCCGTACGACTCCGGTCGTACGGGCCCTTTCGCATGCCCGGTCGCCGCCTTTCGGTCGAGTGCGCAGTGTGCGGGGGTGGAGCGGCCGGTGGCGGGGCGGTGAAGAGGGGCCCGGACGTGGCGTTCAGGAGGGCGCGTGAGCAGGCGTGAGACGCGGGCGCTAGTCTGCCGATCTTCGTCTCTCCCCCCTCGGAAGGTGTGAATGAGAACAGGCAGAACCGCCGCGGTGACCCTGCTCGCGGGCGTGCTGGGACTCTCGGTGCTGGGCGCGCCGGAGGCTCACGCGGCGGACACGGGCATCACCGTGTCGAACATCGTCGTCAACGACGGCAAGCCGATCGTGGTCGGCACGTCGAAGGTGGTGGAGCCGCCGCTGAGCTTCGACATCACCCTGCCGTCCGGGTACAGCACGGCGGACCCCTTCCGCTACGACGCGTTTCCGTTCCTCTACCGGGGCGACCTGAGGACGGCGGCCGACACCGGGGACAACTACATCGGGCCGGGCGGCTACACCTGCTACGAGCAGAGCGCGAAGAGGGCCCACTGCGAGGGCGACCTCTACATCGACCCGGATCCGACCAAGGACCACGTCGACTCCAACGCCGACGCCACCACATGGAAGGTCGCGGTCTCGCTCCGCCTGTTCAAGGCCGGCGGCGGCCTCAAGACCGCGGAGCGCGAGACGAGGTCCCTGACCGTCGCGCTCAGGAGGTCGGCCAAGCTCACCGCCGCCGACGCCGCGCCGGAGCCGGTGACCAAGGGCAGGGCGATCACCGTCGCCGGCAAGCTGACCCGGGCGAACTGGAGCACCAAGAAGTACGACGGCTACGGCGGCCGGACCGTGAGTCTCCAGTTCCGCGCGGCGGGCACCGACACCTTCAAGACGGTCAAGAAGGTCACCTCCGGCAGCACCGGAGCCCTCAGGACGACGGTCACCGCCTCCGTCGACGGCTCCTTCCGCTGGGTGTACAACGGCAACACCACGACCGGCACCGCGGCCGGCGCGGCCGACGCCGTCGACGTGCGCTGACGGGCTCGGCGCCGCTCACACGGGGGCCGGCGTCCGTTCCGGGCGAGGCCCCGGGCCAGCCGGCCGGCGGGCGTCGTGCGCGGCGACCGCCGCCCGCACCCGCCGCAGTAGCGCACCCCGCCCCGTCCCCAGCTCGGGAGCCGGCCCGCTGGGGGCGTCCGCGAGGGCGGCCTCGATCGCGAGCCGCGTGCGCACCGGGTCGCGGCGGTAGCGGACCCCCGAGAGGTTGGAGCGGTTGCCCACCCGCATCAACGTGGTGTCCTCACCCAGGTGTTGGACCTGCTCCAGCTTCGAGAAGAGCCACTCGCGCCGGTTCCTGCCGCAGAACAGCACGCGCTGCGCGGTGATCACCAGCGTTCCGGAGTCACGAGCGGCACCCGCCTGGCCGGTGCCGTCGGGCTGCACCAGATCCGCGTCGGTCACCCACCACACCGACTCGTCCCGCCGGCGCCTGCCCCACTCGGCGAGCCAGCGCCCGGAGGACTCCTCCTCTTCCCCCAATTCCGCAGCGAACTCGGCGAGTTCGACGAGCCGCTCCCGCTCCTGCTCCCAGTCGCGCAGCAGGCCCTCATAGGCCGCGGCCGCCCGCGCGGCCCGGCGCGCCGCACGGGCCGGACGGCCGCGGCGGTGGACGTAGGCGGCGGCCGCGAGGAGCAGGAGCAGGAGGACGGCCTTCAGCAGCAGCGCGAGCCAGTCACCGGCCGTCCAGCGGTCGTCCACGGCGACGGTGAGCCGTCGGGAGGTCGTGTTGCCGTACGCGTCCTCGGCGACGACCGTGACCGAGTAGCTGCCCGGCTCCAGGGCCCGGGTCACGGAGCCCGGCTTCCCGGTGGAGGTGAAGGCCCTGCGGGCGGCGGCCGAGCCGTAGGCCACCCGCACCTCGGCGCCGGCCTCGGTGGTGACCGCCAGGGCCAGCTCCCCGTGGGACGCGCTCTCGCGGTCGGAGACGACCTTCAGCGCGGGGGCGACCGTGTCGACGGTCAGGTCCTCGCCCGTGGCGCGGCCGGTGCGCCCGTAGGCGTCGGTGACGGTGACGACGGGGGCCGCGTGGTGTCCGTCCGCCAGTCGCAGGTCCACCGTGGCCGCACCCCTGTCGTCCGCGGTGAAGGCGTGCGCCACCCCGTCGTCGGCGGTGAGGGTGCCCTCGGCGTGTGGGGGAGCGGTGATCGTGTACCGGACGTCGCCCGAGCCGCGCCGGTGCTCGGCGCCGACCCGGGGGACCAGCTCCGCCAGCTCCACATGGAGCTTCCGCTCCGCACGGCCGACGTTGCCCGCCTCGTCCGTCACCGCCAGCCGGACCGTGTAGTCGCCGTCCGGGAGCGTGAGCAGGACGTCCGTGCCGTCCCCGACAGTGCCGGCGAACGCCTCCTCGCGGCCGACGACGGTCAGCCTGTACGCGGCTCCGTCCTCCGAGGTGAAGGCCACCGCGGAGCTCGCGGTCGCCGCGTCGGCCGCACCCACGGTGAAGCCGCTGACGGCCGGGGCCTCCGCGTCGACATCGAGCGTGAACGCCTCGACCGGATCGCTGGTGTTGTCGGCGGCGTCGGTGGCCGTGACGGTGTAGGTGTGCGAGCCGCTCGCGGCGGTGAAGTCGATGGTCTGGGCGCCGCCGGTCGCGGTGGCCTTCGCGACGATGTCGCCGGGTTCGCCGTACTCGTCCGTCTCGGCGACCTCGATGCGGGACCCCCGCTCCGCCGTGACCGTCAGGCCGACCCTGCCGCCCCGGCCCGCGTGCGGCCGGACCACCTTCGGGCGGCGCGGCGCGGTGAGGTCCGCCGCCGCGGACGACGACGTACCGCTGTCGCCCGTCCCGCCGCAGTAGGTGTCGTAGCCGAGATCGCCGCAGACGTACGAACCCGTGTCCGACGGGCAGGAGTGCCAGCGGTGGCAGCCGTCCCGGTGCGCCTGGGCCGGCACGGGCACGAGGGCGAGCAGCAGGGTCGCCGCACCGGCTACGACGGCGGCGCGTGCGGCCCGTCCGCGGGCCCGGCTCGGTGATCTGTGCGGTGATCCGTGCGGTGGCGATGCCGATGTCATGATCCAGCCCCCCTGGTCGGAATGTAAGGGGAGTGTAAGGACATCGCCGGGGCGGGCGGCCCGCTTGGTTTGACCTGCGTCACGTCCGGGGTATTCTCTCCGGCTCGATTGGCGGAGGCCCTGCCCCGTATGGCAGACTAGCGGGGTTGCTCGGTCGAGTGTTGATGCTGTGCGCCTCCCGCCGGGAGGACCGGAAGCGAGTCCCACAGTACTCGTCGCCCTAACTGCCTCACGGCAGCGCTGGGGCGGACGTACGGGAATCTTTCGGGAAGCGCGGTGCGGCGACGGCCAGGCGCCCGGTGGGCCTTCCGCCCCCGGCCTGCGGTACCGGAAGGGCCGTGTGCATTCCCGTAGGGATGTTCGAACAAGGGACATCTTTGTCAGCGGGAGCGCGACACGCCCGACCGCGTGGGTCGGAGGAAAAGGAAGCCGTCGGGCTCCAGAGCGTAAGAAGACAAAGGACTACTGAGTAGCCATGGCGGGACAGAAGATCCGCATCCGGCTCAAGGCCTACGACCACGAGGTCATCGACTCCTCGGCGAAGAAGATCGTCGAGACGGTGACCCGCACTGGTGCGTCGGTCGCGGGCCCGGTGCCGCTGCCCACTGAGAAGAACGTGTACTGCGTCATCAAGTCGCCGCACAAGTACAAGGACTCGCGCGAGCACTTCGAGATGCGCACGCACAAGCGCCTGATCGACATCCTCGACCCGACGCCCAAGACCGTTGACTCTCTGATGCGACTCGACCTCCCGGCCGGTGTCGACATCGAGATCAAGCTCTGAGGGTCGGTGATCTGAGAATGGCTAAGCAGATCAAGGGCATCCTGGGCGAGAAGCTCGGCATGACGCAGGTGTGGGACGAGAACAACCGTGTTGTTCCGGTCACCGTCGTCAAGGCCGGCCCGAACGTCGTGACCCAGGTCCGTACGAACGACGCGGACGGCTACGAGTCCGTCCAGATCGCCTTCGGCGAGATCGACCCGCGCAAGGTGAACAAGCCCCTCAAGGGCCACTTCGCCAAGGCCGACGTCACTCCCCGCCGCCACCTCGTCGAGATCCGTACCGCTGACGCCAGCGAGTACACCCTCGGCCAGGAGATCACCGCTGAGGTGTTCGAGGCCGGCATCAAGGTCGACGTGACCGGCAAGAGCAAGGGCAAGGGCTTCGCCGGTGTCATGAAGCGTCACAACTTCAAGGGCCTCGGCGCCGGTCACGGCACCCAGCGCAAGCACCGCTCGCCCGGTTCCATCGGTGGCTGCGCCACCCCGGGCCGCGTGTTCAAGGGCCTCCGCATGGCGGGTCGCATGGGCAACGAGCGTGTCACCACCCAGAACCTGACCGTCCACGCCGTTGACGCGGAGAAGGGTCTGCTGCTCATCAAGGGCGCTGTCCCCGGTCCGAACGGCGGCCTCGTCCTGGTCCGCACCGCGGCCAAGGGGGCCTGAGGTAACCGATGAGCACTGTTGACATCCTTTCGCCTGCCGGCGAGAAGACCGGTAGCGTCGAGCTCCCCGCGGAGATCTTCGGCGTGGAGAAGGTCAGCATCCCGCTGATCCACCAGGTCGTCGTCGCGCAGAACGCGGCTGCCCGCCAGGGCACGCACAAGACCAAGACCCGTGGCGAAGTCCGTGGTGGTGGCAAGAAGCCTTACCGCCAGAAGGGCACCGGCCGCGCCCGTCAGGGCTCGACCCGCGCGCCCCAGTTCGCCGGCGGTGGCGTCGTGCACGGCCCCGTGCCGCGCGACTACTCGCAGCGGACCCCCAAGAAGATGAAGGCTGCCGCCCTGCGTCACGCCCTCACCGACCGGGCCCGCCACAACCGCATCCACGTCGTCACCGGCGTGGTCGACGGCGACATCTCCACCAAGGCCGCGAAGACGCTGTTCGGCAAGATCAGCGAGCGCAAGAACCTGCTGCTCGTCGCCGAGCGCAGCGACGAGGCCGCGTGGCTGTCCGCCCGCAACCTGCCCCAGGTGCACATCCTGGAGCCGGGCCAGCTGAACACGTACGACGTGATCGTCTCGGACGACGTGGTCTTCACCCAGGCCGCTCTCGAGTCCTTCGTCGCCGGCCCGAAGGCCAACGACACCGAAGGGACTGAGGTCTGATGGCCGTCCGTCACCCCTCCATCGCCTCGAAGGCCGCCAAGGCCGCCAAGGCCGCGCGCGTCGCCAAGGCGAAGCGCCACGCCACCGAGGGCAAGAACACCGTCGTCACCGCGCCCAGCAAGGCGTACACGGACCCCCGTGACGTGCTGCTGAAGCCGGTCGTGTCGGAGAAGAGCTACGCGCTCCTCGACGAGAACAAGTACACGTTCATCGTCGACCCGAACGCCAACAAGACCCAGATCAAGCAGGCCGTCCAGGCGGTCTTCTCGGTCAAGGTCACCGGGGTCAACACGATCAACCGCATCGGTAAGCGCAAGCGCACCAAGACCGGCTTCGGTCAGCGCGCCGCCACCAAGCGAGCGATCGTGACCCTTGCCGAGGGCGACCGTATCGACATCTTCGGCGGTCCGACCGCGTAAGCGGGTCGGATCGTCCGATATCGGACGAGGACTGAAAAATGGGAATCCGCAAGTACAAGCCGACTACGCCGGGCCGTCGTGGGTCCAGCGTCGCCGACTTCGTCGAGGTCACGCGGTCCACGCCGGAGAAGTCGCTGGTCCGCCCCCTGCACAGCAAGGGCGGCCGTAACAACGCCGGTCGTGTGACCGTTCGCCACCAGGGTGGCGGACACAAGCGCGCCTACCGAGTGATCGACTTCCGTCGTCACGACAAGGACGGCGTGCCGGCGAAGGTCGCGCACATCGAGTACGACCCCAACCGCACCGCGCGCATCGCGCTGCTGCACTACGCCGACGGCGAGAAGCGCTACATCCTCGCCCCGCGCAACCTGCAGCAGGGTGACCGCGTCGAGAACGGTCCCGGGGCCGACATCAAGCCGGGCAACAACCTGGCGCTCCGCAACATCCCGGTCGGTACCACGATCCACGCGATCGAGCTCCGTCCCGGTGGCGGCGCCAAGTTCGCCCGCTCCGCCGGTGCCTCCGTGCAGCTGCTCGCGAAGGAGGGCTCGATGGCCCACCTCCGCATGCCTTCCGGTGAGATCCGCCTGGTCGACCAGCGCTGCCGCGCCACGGTCGGCGAGGTCGGCAACGCCGAGCAGAGCAACATCAACTGGGGCAAGGCCGGCCGCAAGCGCTGGCTGGGCGTTCGCCCGACCGTCCGTGGTGTCGCGATGAACCCGGTCGACCACCCGCACGGTGGTGGTGAGGGCAAGACCTCCGGTGGTCGCCACCCGGTCTCCCCGTGGGGTCAGAAGGAGGGTCGTACTCGTTCGCCGAAGAAGGCTTCGAACAAGTACATCGTCCGCCGCCGCAAGACGAACAAGAAGCGCTAGGAGCGGGTTTAGATGCCGCGCAGTCTCAAGAAGGGGCCCTTCGTCGACGACCACCTGATCAAGAAGGTGGACGCCCAGAACGAAGCAGGCACCAAGAACGTCATCAAGACCTGGTCCCGTCGCTCCATGATCGTGCCGGCCATGCTCGGCCACACGCTCGCGGTGCACAACGGCAAGACCCACATCCCGGTGTTCGTCACCGAGTCGATGGTCGGTCACAAGCTCGGCGAGTTCTCGCCGACGCGCACCTTCCGGGGTCACGTCAAGGAAGACCGGAAGTCGAAGCGCCGCTAGTAGCGGATCGCATTCAGACACGTAAGTAACTCTGAAGGGACAACCATGGAAGCCAGGGCCCAGGCGCGGTACATCCGCGTCACGCCCATGAAGGCCCGCCGTGTGGTGGACCTCATCCGTGGCATGGACGCCACGGAGGCCCAGGCTGTTCTGCGATTCGCTCCGCAGGCAGCCTCCGTGCCCGTCGGCAAGGTGCTCGACAGCGCCATCGCCAACGCCGCGCACAACTACGACCACACGGACGCCTCCTCGCTGGTCATCAGCGAGGCATACGTCGACGAGGGCCCGACCCTGAAGCGGTTCCGGCCGCGCGCCCAGGGCCGCGCCTACCGGATCCGCAAGCGGACCAGCCACATCACCGTGGTCGTCAGCAGCAAGGAAGGGACCCGGTAATGGGCCAGAAGGTTAACCCGCATGGGTTCCGGCTCGGCATCACCACGGACTTCAAGTCCCGTTGGTACGCCGACAAGTCGTACAAGGACTACGTCAAGGAAGACGTCGCCATCCGTCGGATGATGACGTCCGGCATGGAGCGCGCCGGCATCTCGAAGGTGGAGATCGAGCGCACCCGTGACCGTGTCCGCGTGGACATCCACACCGCGCGTCCCGGCATCGTCATCGGCCGCCGCGGCGCCGAGGCCGACCGTATCCGCGGCGACCTGGAGAAGCTGACCAAGAAGCAGGTCCAGCTCAACATCCTCGAGGTCAAGAACCCGGAGACGGACGCTCAGCTGGTGGCCCAGGCCGTCGCCGAGCAGCTCTCCTCCCGCGTCTCCTTCCGTCGGGCCATGCGCAAGAGCATGCAGTCCGCCATGAAGGCCGGCGCCAAGGGCATCAAGATCCAGTGCGGTGGCCGTCTCGGCGGCGCCGAGATGTCCCGCTCGGAGTTCTACCGCGAGGGCCGTGTGCCCCTGCACACGCTCCGCGCGAACGTGGACTACGGCTTCTTCGAGGCCAAGACGACCTTCGGCCGCATCGGTGTGAAGGTCTGGATCTACAAGGGCGACGTCAAGAACATCGCCGAGGTCCGCGCCGAGAACGCCGCTGCCCGCGCCGGCAACCGCCCGGCTCGTGGCGGCGCCGACCGTCCCGCCGGCCGTGGTGGCCGCGGTGGCGAGCGTGGCGGTCGCGGTCGTAAGCCGCAGCAGGCTGCTGCCGAGGCCCCCAAGGCCGAGGCTCCCGCCGCCGCTCCGGCTGAGAGCACCGGAACGGAGGCCTGACCGACATGCTGATCCCCCGTAGGGTCAAGCACCGCAAGCAGCACCACCCGAAGCGTCGTGGTGAGGCCAAGGGCGGTACGACGGTCGCGTTCGGCGAGTACGGCATTCAGGCCCTCACGCCGGCGTACGTGACCAACCGCCAGATCGAGGCGGCCCGTATCGCGATGACCCGCCACATCAAGCGTGGCGGCAAGGTCTGGATCAACATCTACCCGGACCGCCCCCTCACCAAGAAGCCTGCCGAGACCCGCATGGGTTCCGGTAAGGGTTCGCCGGAGTGGTGGATCGCGAACGTGCACCCGGGCCGGGTCATGTTCGAACTGTCCTACCCGAACGAGAAGATCGCCCGTGAGGCCCTCACCCGTGCAGCCCACAAGCTGCCGATGAAGTGCCGGATCGTCAAGCGCGAGGCAGGTGAAGCGTGATGTCGGTCGGCACCAAGGCGTCCGAGCTGCGCGAGCTGGGCAACGAGGAGCTTCTGGGTAAGCTCCGCGAGGCCAAGGAAGAGCTGTTCAACCTCCGCTTCCAGGCGGCGACGGGCCAGCTCGAGAACCACGGCCGTCTGAAGGCGGTCCGCAAGGACATCGCGCGGATCTACACCCTGATGCGCGAGCGTGAGCTGGGCATCGAAACGGTGGAGAACGCCTGATGAGCGAGAACAACGTGACTGAGAACGCAGAGGCGCGCGGCTTCCGCAAGACCCGTGAGGGTCTCGTCGTCAGCGACAAGATGGACAAGACCGTCGTCGTCGCCGTCGAGGACCGCGTCAAGCACGCGCTGTACGGCAAGGTCATCCGCCGTACGAACAAGCTCAAGGCGCACGACGAGCAGAACGCCGCGGGTGTCGGCGACCGTGTCCTCCTGATGGAGACCCGGCCGCTGTCCGCGACGAAGCGCTGGCGCGTCGTCGAGATCCTCGAGAAGGCCAAGTAAGTCTCCTGCGGGGCATCCCTCGCAGGACAGTTCCGCCAGGCTCCGGGAGCCGCTCGACTGAGCGGCTCCCGGGGAACCGGCAGACAAACAGGAGATAGACGTGATCCAGCAGGAGTCGCGACTGCGTGTCGCCGACAACACTGGTGCGAAGGAGATCCTTTGCATCCGTGTGCTCGGTGGCTCCGGTCGCCGCTACGCGGGCATCGGTGACGTCATCGTCGCCACCGTCAAGGACGCGATCCCCGGTGGCAACGTGAAGAAGGGTGACGTCGTCAAGGCGGTCATCGTTCGCACCGTCAAGGAGCGCCGCCGTCCGGACGGCTCGTACATCCGCTTCGACGAGAACGCCGCCGTCATTCTGAAGAACGACGGCGACCCTCGCGGCACCCGCATCTTCGGCCCGGTCGGCCGTGAGCTGCGCGAGAAGAAGTTCATGAAGATCATCTCGCTCGCGCCGGAGGTGCTGTAAGCATGAAGATCAAGAAGGGCGACCTGGTCCAGGTCATCACCGGTAAGGACAAGGGCAAGCAGGGCAAGGTCATCGCGGCCTTCCCCCGCGAGGACCGCGTCCTGGTCGAGGGTGTCAACCGGGTCAAGAAGCACACCAAGGCCGGCCCGACCGCCAAGGGCTCGCAGGCCGGTGGCATCGTCACGACCGAGGCCCCGATCCACGTCTCCAACGTCCAGCTGGTCGTGGAGAAGGACGGCAACAAGGTCGTCACGCGTGTCGGTTACCGCTTCGACGACGAGGGCAACAAGATCCGCGTTGCCAAGCGGACGGGTGAGGACATCTGATGGCTACCACCACCACTCCGCGTCTCAAGACGAAGTACCGCGAGGAGATCGCGGGCAAGCTGCGTGAGGAGTTCTCGTACGAGAACGTCATGCAGATCCCCGGCCTCGTCAAGATCGTGGTCAACATGGGTGTCGGCGACGCCGCCCGTGACTCGAAGCTGATCGAGGGCGCGATCCGCGACCTGACCCAGATCACCGGTCAGAAGCCGGCCGTCACCAAGGCCCGCAAGTCCATCGCGCAGTTCAAGCTGCGTGAGGGTCAGCCGATCGGTGCCCACGTCACGCTCCGTGGCGACCGCATGTGGGAGTTCCTGGACCGCACCCTGTCGCTCGCGCTGCCGCGCATCCGCGACTTCCGTGGTCTGTCCCCCAAGCAGTTCGACGGCCGTGGCAACTACACCTTCGGTCTCACGGAGCAGGTCATGTTCCACGAGATCGACCAGGACAAGATCGACCGTGTCCGGGGTATGGACATCACCGTGGTCACCACGGCGACCAACGACGCTGAGGGCCGCGCGCTCCTTCGTCACCTCGGCTTCCCGTTCAAGGAGGCGTGAGCGAGATGGCGAAGAAGGCTCTGATCGCTAAGGCTGCTCGCAAGCCCAAGTTCGGTGTGCGCGCGTACACCCGCTGCCAGCGCTGCGGCCGTCCGCACTCCGTGTACCGCAAGTTCGGCCTCTGCCGCGTGTGCCTTCGTGAGATGGCTCACCGTGGCGAGCTGCCGGGCGTGACCAAGAGCTCCTGGTAAACCCCCAATTTAGGGGTTCCAGAGGCTCTCGGTAAGCAATGGGCGTGTCAGGCGCCCACCTCTTCATGGCTTAGGCTTGGAGGGTTGGGCGCCTGACGGTCGCCCGTACGACTTACTACGCCGTAGGTCCACCGCGCCGCACCCGTCCCGTCTCGGATCGGGGAGAGGGATGGCGCACCAGGAAACCCCGGCGAGAGAGGCCACAGGCCAATTCATGACCATGACTGATCCGATCGCAGACATGCTGACGCGTCTGCGGAACGCGAACTCGGCGTACCACGACTCCGTGACGATGCCGGCGTCCAAGATCAAGTCTCACATCGCGGAGATCCTCCAGCAGGAGGGCTTCATCACCGGCTGGCGCGTCGAGGACGCCGAGGTCGGCAAGAACCTCACCCTCGAGCTGAAGTTCGGCCCGAACCGTGAGCGCTCCATCGCGGGCATCAAGCGGATCTCCAAGCCCGGTCTCCGGGTGTACGCGAAGTCCACCTCCCTGCCGAAGGTGCTGGGCGGCCTCGGCGTGGCGATCATCTCCACGTCGCACGGGCTCCTCACCGACAAGCAGGCCGGCAAGAAGGGCGTGGGTGGGGAAGTCCTCGCCTACGTCTGGTAGCAGAAGGGAACGGAGGAAACAGCTATGTCGCGCATCGGCAAGCTCCCCATCGCGGTTCCCGCCGGCGTGGACGTCACCATCGACGGCCGGACCGTGTCGGTCAAGGGCCCCAAGGGCACGCTGACCCACACCGTCGTGGCACCGATCGACATCGCCAAGGGCGAGGACGGCACTCTCCAGGTGACCCGCCCCAACGACGAGCGTCAGAGCAAGGCCCTGCACGGCCTGTCCCGCACGCTGGTGGCGAACATGATCACCGGCGTGACCCAGGGTTACGTGAAGAAGCTCGAGATCAGCGGTGTCGGTTACCGCGTGACCGCCAAGGGCTCGGACCTCGAGTTCGCGCTCGGTTACAGCCACCCGATCCTGGTCGCGGCCCCCGAGGGCATCACCTTCAAGGTCGAGGCCCCGACCCGTTTCTCGGTCGAGGGCATCGACAAGCAGAAGGTCGGCGAGGTCGCGGCCAACATCCGCAAGCTGCGCAAGCCCGACCCGTACAAGGCCAAGGGCGTCAAGTACGAGGGCGAAGTCATCCGCCGCAAGGTCGGAAAGGCGGGTAAGTAAGCCATGGCATACGGGCAGAAGATCCTGAAGGGCGACGCCTACAAGCGCGCCGCGATCAAGCGCCGTCACATCCGGATCCGCAAGCGGATCTCCGGTACGGCGGAGCGTCCCCGTCTGGTCGTTACCCGCTCGAACCGCCACATCGTGGCCCAGGTGATCGACGACATCAAGGGTCACACCCTGGCGTCGGCGTCCACCCTGGACACGTCGGTCCGCGGCGGCGAGGGCGACAAGTCCGCGCAGGCCAAGCAGGTCGGCGCCCTGGTCGCCGAGCGTGCCAAGGCCGCCGGTGTCGAGGCTGTCGTATTCGACCGTGGTGGCAACCAGTACGCCGGGCGCATCGCCGCCCTGGCGGACGCCGCCCGCGAAGCCGGGCTCAAGTTCTGAGCCTGCCGTAGCTAGCGGAAAAAGAGAGAGGTAATTCCAATGGCTGGACCCCAGCGCCGCGGTGGCGGTGCCGGTGGCGGCGAGCGGCGGGACCGGAAGGGCCGTGACGGCGGCGCTGCTGCCGCCGAGAAGACCGCGTACGTCGAGCGCGTCGTCGCGATCAACCGCGTCGCCAAGGTTGTGAAGGGTGGTCGTCGCTTCAGCTTCACCGCGCTGGTCGTGGTGGGCGACGGTGACGGCACCGTGGGTGTCGGTTACGGCAAGGCCAAGGAGGTGCCGGCCGCCATCGCCAAGGGTGTTGAGGAGGCCAAGAAGCACTTCTTCAAGGTCCCCCGTATCCAGGGCACCATCCCCCACCCCATCCAGGGTGAGAAGGCTGCCGGCGTCGTGCTGCTCAAGCCCGCGTCCCCGGGTACCGGTGTGATCGCCGGTGGTCCGGTGCGTGCCGTGCTCGAGTGCGCCGGTATCCACGACGTGCTGTCGAAGTCGCTCGGCTCCGACAACGCGATCAACATCGTGCACGCGACCGTGGAGGCCCTGAAGGGCCTGCAGCGTCCCGAGGAGATCGCGGCCCGCCGCGGTCTGCCGCTCGAGGACGTCGCCCCCGCGGCTCTGCTTCGTGCGCGTGCGGGAGCGGGTGCGTAATGGCTCGCCTCAAGATCACGCAGACGAAGTCGTACATCGGCAGCAAGCAGAACCACCGTGAGACCCTGCGCTCGCTCGGGCTGAAGCGCCTGAACGACGTGGTCGTCAAGGAGGATCGTCCCGAGTTCCGCGGCATGGTGCACACCGTCCGCCACCTCGTGACGGTCGAGGAGGTCGACTGATCATGGCGGAGAACAACCCGCTCAAGATCCACAACCTCCGTCCCGCCCCGGGCGCCAAGACCGCCAAGACCCGTGTCGGTCGTGGTGAGGCGTCGAAGGGTAAGACGGCCGGTCGTGGTACCAAGGGCACGAAGGCCCGTTACCAGGTTCCGGAGCGCTTCGAGGGTGGCCAGATGCCGCTCCACATGCGTCTCCCGAAGCTGAAGGGCTTCAAGAACCCGTTCAAGACCGAGTTCCAGGTCGTGAACCTCGACAAGCTGGCCGCGCTGTACCCCGAGGGTGGCGAGGTCACCGTCGAGGGTCTCGTCGCCAAGGGTGCCGTTCGCAAGAACAGCCTCGTCAAGGTGCTCGGCCAGGGCGAGATCTCCGTGGCGCTGCAGGTGACGGTCGACGCCGTCTCCGGCTCCGCCAAGGAGAAGATCACCGCCGCCGGCGGTACCGTCACCGAGCTCGTCTGACCCCATCAGGCGTCTCGATGACTTGAGCGATCCCGACCGGGGATACCCCACAAATGGGGTATCCCCGGTCGGTCGTTCCTAGGGAAGCTGTGTCGCGGGTAAGGTGACCAGCACTGCCCACTTTTCACAAGGTTTCCCCAAGGGGGCACCTTGAGCGGCAGTCGGCCGTTACTCATGTCGTTGTTCTTATTGGACCCTCAAGACCGTCACCCTTGACGCAGATGCGCGGGGGTCGCAGGAGGCACCGTGCTCACCGCGTTCGCCCGGGCGTTCAGGACGCCCGACCTGCGCAAGAAGCTGCTCTTCACGCTCGGGATCATCGTGGTCTACCGGGTCGGTACGCACGTCCCGATCCCCGGCGTCGACTACACGTCCGTACAGCGCTGCGTCGACGAGGCGTCGGGCAACCAGGGCCTCTTCGGTCTGGTGAACATGTTCAGCGGCGGCGCGCTGCTGCAGATCACCATCTTCGCCCTCGGCATCATGCCGTACATCACGGCGAGCATCATTCTCCAGCTGCTGACCGTGGTCATCCCGCGCCTGGAAGCCCTCAAGAAGGAGGGCTCCGCAGGCACGGCGAAGATCACGCAGTACACGCGTTACCTGACCGTGGCGCTGGCCATCCTGCAGGGCACCGGCTTGGTGGCCACCGCCCGCAGCGGCGCCCTGTTCAACGGCTGCACCGTCGCCAGCCAGATCGTCCCGGACCGCGCGATCTTCACCACCGTCGTCATGGTCATCTGCATGACCGCCGGTACGTGCGTCGTCATGTGGCTCGGTGAGCTGATCACCGACCGCGGCATCGGCAACGGCATGTCGATCCTGATGTTTATCTCGATCGCCGCGACCTTCCCGTCCGCGCTGTGGGCCATCAAGAAGTCGGGCACCCTGGCGGACGGCTGGATCGAGTTCGGCACCGTCGTGGCGGTCGGCCTGGTGATGGTCGCCCTGGTCGTCTTCGTCGAGCAGGCCCAGCGCCGGATCCCCGTGCAGTACGCCAAGCGCATGATCGGCCGCCGGTCCTACGGCGGTACCTCGACGTACATCCCGCTCAAGGTGAACCAGGCCGGTGTGATCCCGGTCATCTTCGCCTCGTCGCTGCTCTACATCCCGGCCCTGGTCGCGCAGTTCTCCAGCGGAACCTCCAGCTGGAAGACCTGGATCGAGACCAACCTGACCAAGGGTGACCACCCGATCTACATCAGCCTGTACTTCCTGCTGATCGTCTTCTTCGCCTTCTTCTACGTGGCCATCTCCTTCAACCCCGAGGAAGTCGCCGACAACATGAAGAAGTATGGTGGCTTCATCCCGGGCATCCGGGCTGGCCGACCGACCGCTGAGTACCTGTCGTACGTGCTCAACCGGATCACCTGGCCGGGTTCGCTGTACTTGGGTCTGATCGCTCTCGTGCCGACGATGGCGTTGGTTGGTTTCGGGGCAAATCAGAACTTCCCCTTCGGCGGGACCAGCATCCTGATCATCGTGGGTGTCGGCCTCGAGACGGTGAAGCAGATCGAGAGCCAGCTCCAGCAGCGCAATTACGAAGGGTTCCTCCGCTGATGCGAATCGTCCTCGTCGGGCCGCCGGGTGCCGGGAAGGGTACGCAGGCCACTCGTCTGGCCGAGACTCTGCGCGTTCCGCACATCTCCACGGGCGACCTGTTCCGCGCCAACATCAGCCGGCAGACCGACCTCGGGAAACTCGCGAAGTCCTACATGGACAAGGGCGAACTGGTGCCGGACACGGTGACCATCGCCATGGCCAAGGACCGCATGGAGCAGCCGGACGCCGAGCGCGGCTTCCTGCTGGACGGTTTCCCGCGCAACGTCTCGCAGGCCGAGGCACTGGACGAGCTCCTCACCACAGAGGGCATCAAGCTGGACGCGGTACTCGATCTGGAGGCTCCCGAGGAGGAGGTCGTCAAGCGGATCGCCGGCCGGCGCATCTGCCGCAACGACTCCGCCCACGTCTTCCACGTGACGTACAAGAAGCCGCAGCAGGAGGGCGTCTGTGACGTCTGCGGCGGCGAGCTGTACCAGCGGGACGACGACTCCGAGGCGACCGTCCGGACGCGGCTGGAGGTCTACCACACGCAGACCGAGCCGATCATCGATTACTACAAGGCCCAGGGCCTGGTCGTGACCATCGATTCCATGGGCCCCGTGGAGCAGGTCACCGATCGCGCGCTGGCGGCGCTGAAGCGCGAGGGGGACGACGCGTAGTCGTCCGTCCCGTACGGCCGTGGAGTCCCCTGGACCCCACGGCCGTACTGTTGTGTAGGCAGTACCCGATCCCGCAGTGCCCGATCCCGCAGTACCCGATCCCCCGACCGAGTGATGGAGAGCGCAGGCCCCCATGGTGCAGATCAAGAGCCCCGAGCAGATCGCGAAGATGCGTGCGGCGGGCCTGGTGGTCGCCGCCATCCACGCGGCGACGCGGGAGGCGGCGGTGCCGGGGGCCACGACCAAGGACCTGGACGAGGTCGCGCGCAAGGTGCTGGCCGAGCACGGGGCGAAGTCGAACTTCCTCGGCTACGGCGGTTTCCCCGCGACGATCTGCACCTCGGCGAACGAGGTCGTGGTGCACGGCATCCCGTCCGACGAGGTGGTCCTCAAGGACGGCGACATCATCTCCATCGACTGCGGCGCGATCGTGGACGGCTGGCACGGGGACGCGGCGTACACGGCGTTCGTGGGCTCCGGTCACGCCCCGGAGCTGATCGAACTCTCCCGGGTGACGGAGGAGTCGATGTGGGCGGGCATCGCGGCCATGAAGCTCGGCAACCGGCTCGTCGACGTCTCCCGTGCCATCGAGACGTACATCCGCCGTCAGCCCAAGCCCGGCGGCGGGCGCTACGGCATCATCGAGGACTACGGCGGCCACGGCATCGGCACCGAGATGCACATGGACCCGCACCTGCTGAACTACGTCGACCGGCGCCGCGGCAAGGGCCCCAAGCTGGTGCCCGGCTTCTGCCTCGCCATCGAGCCGATGGTGTCCCTGGGCACTGCGCGCACCGAGGTGCTGCAGGACGACTGGACGGTCATCACGACCGACGGCACGTGGTCGTCCCACTGGGAGCACAGCGTGGCCCTCACGGAGGAGGGGCCGCTGGTGCTGACCGCCCCGGACGGCGGCAAGGCGAAGCTGGCGGAGCACGGGGTCGTGGCCGCGCCGGATCCGCTGGCCTGAGGGGCCGTGACGCGCGGGAGTTTCGGGCTTACGGATCTACCGGGTGGGGCAGACTCTCTCGATTCGTGTTTCTCGGGGCCCTGACGTAGACTGACTCGTCGGCTCTCGTGTACCCGCATGTCTGCATGCGCTCACACAGAGTCGATCAAGGTAGTCGATTCGAAGGGCGAAGCGTGGCCAAGAAGCAAGGTGCCATCGAGATCGAGGGCACTGTCGTCGAGTCTCTGCCGAACGCCATGTTCAAGGTCGAGCTCCAGAACGGCCACCAGGTCCTGGCACACATCAGCGGCAAGATGCGGATGCACTACATCCGTATCCTCCCTGACGACCGGGTCGTGGTGGAGCTGTCTCCGTACGACCTGACGCGTGGCCGGATCGTCTACCGGTACAAGTAGATCTTGCCCATGTCCCCGGGCGCCCTGGCGGGCGTGCGGGGTTGTCGGCAACTGACCCGGAGAACCTCACATCCCATGAAGGTCAAGCCGAGCGTCAAGAAGATCTGCGACAAGTGCAGGGTGATCCGCCGTCACGGTCGGGTCATGATCATTTGCGAGAACCCGCGCCACAAGCAGCGCCAGGGCTGATCGCAGCCGATCTCACCCTCTGCACAGACATCGCAGAGACTTCGCGCGACGCGAGCTGAATATGTTCATACGCAGGGCCCAGGCGGGGGATTCTTCTTGCCTGACACCCCCGGTTCGGAGGCCGGGGACCCAGTCGTACCAAGTCTTCGAAGAGAAGAGGCCGGCGGCTGGGATCCGGTTCTGCGGAAGACCTCCGAAGATCACCAGGAGCCATTGAATGGCACGCGTTTCCGGTGTTGACATCCCGCGCGACAAGCGCGTGGAGGTCGCCCTCACCTACGTGTTCGGCATCGGCCGGACCCTCTCGCAGGAGACGCTGGCTGCGACCGGCGTCGACCCGAACACCCGTGTTCGCGATCTGACCGAAGAGCAGCTGGTCGCCATCCGCGAGTACGTGGACAACAACATCAAGACCGAGGGTGACCTCCGTCGCGAGATCCAGGCCGACATCCGCCGCAAGGTCGAGATCGGCTGCTACCAGGGTCTCCGTCACCGTCGTGGTCTGCCCGTCCGCGGTCAGCGCACCAGCACGAACGCTCGTACCCGCAAGGGCCCGCGTCGCGCCATCGCCGGCAAGAAGAAGCCGGGCAAGAAGTAGTCCGCAGCGGACTCGCCGTCCAGCGGTCTTCGCTGTAGGACCGACCACCTCCCGTAGGAGTAATAGATGCCCCCCAAGGGTCGTCAGGGCGCTGCCAAGAAGGTGCGCCGCAAGGAAAAGAAGAACGTCGCCCACGGCCAGGCGCACATCAAGAGCACGTTCAACAACACGATCGTGTCCATCACGGACCCGGCCGGAAACGTGATCTCCTGGGCCTCCGCCGGCCACGTCGGCTTCAAGGGCTCGCGCAAGTCCACGCCGTTCGCCGCGCAGATGGCCGCCGAGTCGGCTGCCCGTCGCGCGCAGGAGCACGGCATGCGCAAGGTCGACGTCTTCGTCAAGGGCCCGGGCGCCGGTCGTGAGACCGCGATCCGTTCCCTCCAGGCCACTGGCCTCGAGGTCGGCTCCATCCAGGACGTCACCCCCACCCCGCACAACGGCTGCCGTCCGCCTAAGCGTCGCCGCGTCTGACGCACGGTTGTCCTGAGGATACGGGCGGTACGGCTCCATAAAGGGTCGTACCGCCCGTACCCTTGCAGTACAGAGTCGGGCGTCAAATAGCGGGCGCCCCTGACTGAAGGAACACATCATGCTGATCGCTCAGCGTCCCTCGTTGACCGAAGAGGTCGTCGACGAGTTCCGCTCCCGGTTCGTGATCGAGCCGCTGGAGCCGGGCTTCGGCTACACCCTCGGCAACTCCCTCCGCCGTACGCTCCTGTCGTCGATCCCGGGTGCGGCGGTCACGTCGATCCGTATCGACGGTGTCCTGCACGAGTTCACCACCGTGCCGGGCGTCAAGGAGGACGTCACCGACCTGATCCTCAACATCAAGCAGCTGGTCGTCTCCTCGGAGCACGACGAGCCGGTCGTGATGTACCTGCGCAAGCAGGGCCCGGGTCTGGTCACCGCCGCCGACATCGCGCCCCCGGCCGGTGTCGAGGTGCACAACCCCGACCTCGTCCTCGCCACGCTCAACGGCAAGGGCAAGCTGGAGATGGAGCTGACGGTCGAGCGCGGCCGCGGCTACGTCTCCGCCGTACAGAACAAGCAGGTCGGTCAGGAGATCGGGCGCATCCCGGTCGACTCGATCTACTCGCCGGTTCTGAAGGTCACGTACAAGGTCGAGGCCACGCGTGTCGAGCAGCGCACCGACTTCGACAAGCTGATCGTGGACGTCGAGACCAAGCAGGCGATGCGTCCCCGTGACGCCATGGCCTCCGCGGGCAAGACCCTGGTCGAGCTGTTCGGTCTCGCCCGCGAGCTGAACATCGACGCCGAGGGCATCGACATGGGCCCGTCCCCGACGGACGCCGCCCTGGCCGCCGATCTGGCGCTGCCGATCGAGGAGCTGGAGCTCACCGTTCGGTCGTACAACTGCCTCAAGCGTGAGGGCATCCACTCCGTGGGTGAGCTCGTCGCGCGCTCCGAGGCCGACCTCCTGGACATCCGCAACTTCGGTGCGAAGTCCATCGACGAGGTCAAGGCGAAGCTGGCCGGCATGGGCCTGGCCCTCAAGGACAGCCCGCCCGGATTCGACCCCACGGCCGCCGCCGACGCCTTCGGCGCCGACGACGACGCGGACGCGGGTTTCGTGGAGACCGAGCAGTACTGATCGGTCGTTGCCGGTGAGCATCCGCTCATCGGGTTCCTGACCCCGGTACCTGACACGGCCGGGGCAGACACACAGGAGAAGAAAGATGCCGAAGCCCACCAAGGGTGCCCGTCTGGGCGGCAGTGCCGCGCACGAGAAGCTGCTGCTCGCGAACCTCGCGAAGAGCCTCTTCGAGCACGGCCGTATCACCACCACCGAGGCGAAGGCCCGCCGTCTGCGGCCGTACGCCGAGCGTCTGGTGACCAAGGCGAAGAAGGGCGACCTTCACAACCGCCGTCAGGTGCTCCAGGTCATCACGGACAAGAGCGTCGTCCACACGCTCTTCACCGAGATCGGCCCGCGCTACGAGAACCGTCCGGGTGGCTACACCCGTATCACCAAGATCGGTAACCGCCGTGGCGACAACGCGCCCATGGCTGTCATCGAGCTGGTCGAGGCGCTGACCGTGGCGCAGCAGGCGACCGGTGAGGCCGAGGCCGCCACCAAGCGTGCGGTCAAGGAGGCCGAGGAGGCCAAGGTCGAGGAGACCAAGGCCGACGAGGTCGCCGAGGACGCCGCCGAGGCTCCCGCCGAGGAGTCCAAGGACGCGTAAGGCTGTCCTGGCGGGCCCGTTCCTTTCGAGGGGCGGGCCCGCTTTTTTGTGTTGCTGAGAGGATCTCGGTGTGAGTGACGAAGTACAGCCCGGGTACGTCCGTGTCCGTCTCGATCTCTCCTACGACGGGAGCGAGTTCTCCGGGTGGGCCAAGCAGGCCGGGGGACGGCGGACCGTGCAGGGGGAGATCGAGGACGCTCTGCGGACCGTCACCCGGTCCGGGGAGACCTTCGAGCTGACCGTGGCGGGCCGCACCGACGCGGGGGTGCACGCGCGGGGGCAGGTGGCCCATGTCGATCTGCCGGAGGGCGTGTGGCGTGAGCACCACGAGAAGCTGCTGAAGCGGCTCGCCGGGCGGTTGCCCCGGGATGTGCGGGTGTGGGCGCTCAGGGAGGCGCCCCGTGGCTTCAACGCGCGGTTCTCGGCTGTCTGGCGGCGGTACGCGTACCGGGTGACGGACAACCCCGGGGGCGTGGATCCGCTGCTGCGGGGCCATGTGCTCTGGCACGACTGGCCGCTCGACGTCGACGCCATGAACGAGGCGGCGGTGCGGCTGCTCGGCGAGCACGACTTCGCCGCGTACTGCAAGCGGCGCGAAGGGGCCACGACCATCCGGACCCTTCAGGAGCTGAGCCTGGTCAAGGGCGACGACGGGATCATCACGGCCACCGTGCGGGCCGACGCCTTCTGCCACAACATGGTGCGCTCGCTCATCGGGGCGCTGCTGTTCGTGGGGGACGGGCACCGGGGCGCCGAGTGGCCGGGGAAGGTGCTGGCCGCCGGGGTGCGGGACTCCGCCGTGCATGTCGTACGGCCGCACGGGCTGACCCTGGAGGAGGTCGGCTACCCGGCCGACGAGCTCCTGGCCGCCCGCAGCAAGGAGGCCAGGAACCGGCGGACGCTGCCGGGGGCGGCGGGGTGCTGCTGAGCGGTCCTACGCCGGTTCCATGATCAGCCAGGCCACCGTCGACGTGTCCCCGGGCATGCCCTTCACGGAGAAGGACGTGCCGGGGGTGCGGAAGGCGACGTAGGCGACGCCGGAGGGGGTGCCGGCGGGGGACTGGACGGTCAGGAAGATGCGGCTGGCGGCGGTGACGGCGGTCGTGGGGACGGTGACCGGGGTGGTGCCGGCGAGGGTGACGGTGCCCATCTTGGCGTTGTCGCCCTCCTTGACCTTGATGCCCTTCCCGGCCCGTCCCACGACGAGGTCGGCGTCGGCGCTGCCGATCTGGGCGGTGCCGAGGCGCCCCCAGCTGGTGTCCCGGCCGGTGTCGCCGCCGGGGCCGAAGGTCTGGGTTCCGTCGATCTCCATCGCGAAGCGGTTGACGGAGTCGCCGGCGGCCCGGGACTGGAAGGCGCGGGAGGCCCGGCCGGCCCCGGTGACCGCGTAGCCCTGGGCGGTCTTCCGCTGCTGGACGAGGTGGACGCCGGGGCCGCCGGTGGCGGTGACCGTGAGGCCGGGGGTGGTGAGGGAGACCCGGCCGCTGGCGCGGCTGACGGCGAGGGGCGTGTCGAGGACGGTGCCGTCGTCGGCGTGCCGCACGAGCGCGAAGTCGGAGCCGTCGCCGGTGCCGGACTCGGCGGCGTCGGTGGTGCGCAGGGTCCAGCGGCGGGCCTTGCCGCGGGACCAGAACTCCAGGTCGCGCCGGGTGCCGGCGGCTCCGGAGATCATGTGGACGTCATGCCGGTCCCACTCGATGCCGGTGTCCCGGTGGGTGCCGGAGATCACACCGCTGTGGCGGACGAGGACCGCCCCGAGGTCCTGGAAGGGGGCCGTGGTCCCGACGTACTGGCCGCCGACCACCGAGACGTTGCTCTCGGAGTTCAGTGCGGAGGTGGTGAGGCCGTAGGCGGGGGAGTCCGCGCCGGTGCCGTCGTCGCCGCGGCCGGTGGTGGCGGAGCAGCCGGTGAGGACGACGCCTTCCGCGGCCTCGCCGGTGACGGTGAAGCCGGAGTAGGGGATGAGGGAGGTCGCGGTCTCCCGGCCGTCCCGCCCGGCGAGGCAGCCGAGGAGCTGGAGGAAGCGGCCGCCGGGGGAGGTGGCGAGGTGGAAGCCGTCGCGGCCGTTGCGGTCGGTGGTGCAGCCGATCATCACCATCGCGTGGCTGACGCCGGTGACGTGGTAGCCGTGCCGGGTGTTCGCCTCGGCGCGGCACTCGACCACGGTGACCGCGTCGGGGTTGAGGATGTCGTAGCCGTGTCCGCCGTTGCCCTCGGCGTGGCACTGGAACAGATCGGCGTCGACCAGGCCGCCGCCGGTGCCCGTGGCGTCGCCCCAGGTGAAGCCGTGGCCGCCGTTGCCGACGCAGTGGACCTGGGTGAGCTGAAGGGTGGTGGCGTTCTGGGCGTTCAGGCCGTGGCCGGTGAAGCGCCAGACGGTCACCTTCTCCAGGCCGAGGTCCTGGACGCCGGGGGTGACGCGGATGCCGTCGACGGCGGTGCCGGTGGTGGACCGCTGGTCGCGGCCGTCGAGCGCCAGGCCGTACAGGCGGGGGCCGCCGCCGTACCCCGTGGCGGTGGAGGTGCCCTGGGCCGCGGCCGGGCCGACGACGATCAGGGCCTCGCCGGTGAAGGTGCCGAGGCCGGGGCGCAGGTAGGAGGCGGTCATCTCGGTGGCGGCCGGGGAGCGCGGGTGCCAGTCGCCGCGCAGGGTGACGCCGAGGCGGAGGCGGAGCGGGGAGGCGAGCCGGTAGGCGCCGGGCGGGAGGTAGACGGTGTCGCCCTGACCGGCCGCGTCGATCGCCTTCTGGATGGCGGGCGCGTCGTCGGTCCTGTCGTCGCCGAGGGCCCCGTACGGCGTGTCCTTCACGTTGAGCCAGCTCGCGCCGGTGCCGGTGGCCGAGGCGGTCTGGGCGATGACGATCGAGGTCGCGAGGGCGGCGCCGGTGAGACCGGCGGCGCCGGCCAGGAGACTGCGTCGGGTCGTGGCGCTCATGGCGTGGTTCCCCCCAGGGATCCGTGACCGGATGATCAGATGATCACTTGGGGGGAGTGTCGCACGTCCGATTGGCCCGTTTGACGGCCGGCCGGGTCAGCCCTCGGCCGCCGCCGAGGCCTGGGTCTGGCCACGGCGGTTGATCTGCTGGAACGCGAACTCGGCGAGGTCGTCACCCATGGTGAAGACGGCCGTGTCCTTCGTGGTCACGTCCTTGCCGTTGGTGAAGCCCGTGATCGTGAAGTAGGCGTAACGGCCGTAGGAGTTGGTCGTCGAGCGGCAGATCGCGGCGTTGCAGAAGGCCTTCACGCCCTTGCCGGCGAGCGCCTTGACGATGCTCTTGCTGTCGGCCTGGCTCTTGACCTTCAGGGCCTGGGCCTCGGTGTCGAAGACCGCCACACCGACCGTCACCGCGGTGTCGCCCTTGGTGTACGTCACGCGCATCAGCCGGGTGCAGCCGTTCGCCGCGAGGACCTTGGGCAGGGTGCCCTGGACGCCCGTGGCGCAGTCGGTGCTGTCCGCTGTCGGGCCCTTCTTGTAGACGGTGGAGCCCATGGTGAGCTGGGTGCCGGGGAACATCAGCTCCGGGCTGTTCCGCGCCTTGTCCTTGGCCTTGCTGGAGACGAACTCCTTGGGGTTCAGGGCCGGCGGCGCGCTGGTGGGCGCGAAGGACGGGGTGCCGGACGCGCTCGGCAGGCCGGTGGCGGGCACCGAGGACGTGGGCCGGTTGGCCTCGTCGTCGGCGCCGCTGTCCACCACCGCCATGGTCACGGCGGCGCCGACGCCGACCGTGGCCAGCGCGCCCCCGACTATGAGGAACACCTTGCGGCGCCTGTTGCGTTTCTCGGACGCGTCCGCGAGTGCCGCCCAGTCCGGGGACGGGCCGTCACTGCCACCGGTCCACGGCTGCTGGGAGTTCGGTTTCCACGGATCCCACTGGGACTGAGGTCCCCCCTGCCCATAGCTCATGGGCCGCATCTTAGACGGGTGGACACGCCGCGCTCCGCTCCAACTGCCTTTGAAACCTTCTCACCCGGAGATGTCGTGTTTGCCGTGCCGGGGCCCCGTTCCGGCCCGGTCCCGGCCCTGTTCCAGCCCTGTTCCGGCCTCGTTTTGACCCCACCCTTGCGACACGGGTATCCTGCATCTTCGTTGTGTATTGGCTTGCTCATTCTCACGGGACGGGCCCTTACACCGGTCCACCGGGCCGATGACCAGCGACCAGCACGCGGTTTGCGTCACCGCAGTGCGGTCAGGGCTGTCGTGATCGTCTTCGGTGACCTTGTCAGGACCACTCACTCGAAGCGAAGGCTACGAACCGTGCGTACGTACAGCCCCAAGCCCGGCGATGTGACGCGCCAGTGGCACGTCATCGACGCTCAGGACGTTGTCCTGGGCCGTCTCGCCAGCACCGCCGCCTCCATCCTGCGCGGCAAGCACAAGCCGATCTACGCCCCTCACGTCGACACCGGTGACTTCGTCATCATCATCAACGCCGACAAGGTGCACCTGTCCGGCAACAAGCGGACCCAGAAGATGGCGTACCGCCACTCCGGCTACCCGGGTGGTCTGCGCTCCGTCCGCTACGACGAGCTGCTGGACAAGAACCCCGAGAAGGCCATCGAGAAGGCCGTCAAGGGCATGCTCCCGAAGAACACGCTGGGCCGTCAGATGCTCTCCAAGCTGAAGGTCTACAAGGGTGACCAGCACCCGCACGGCGCGCAGCAGCCGCAGCCGTTCGAGATCACCCAGGTCGCGCAGTAACACCGGCCAGACCAAACCAAGCCAAGAGAATCTGAGGAATCACCGTGGCCGAGACCACTGCCGAGCAGCCGCTCGAAGAGACTGAGCTCGTCGACATCGACAGCTACACCACCGAGTCCGAGGTGCCCGTCGAGGGCGAGTACACCTCGGAGTCCCTCGCCTCCCGCTTCGGCGACCCGCAGCCGGCCGCCGGCCTGGGCCGTCGCAAGAACGCCATCGCCCGCGTCCGGATCGTCCCGGGCTCCGGCAAGTGGAAGATCAACGGTCGCACCCTCGAGGACTACTTCCCGAACAAGGTGCACCAGCAGGAAGTCAACGAGCCGTTCAAGGTTCTCGAGCTCGAGGGCCGTTACGACATCATCGCCCGCATCGCGGGTGGCGGTGTCTCCGGTCAGGCCGGTGCGCTCCGTCTCGGTGTCGCCCGCGCGCTGAACGAGGCGGACGTCGACAACAACCGCGGCGCGCTCAAGAAGGCCGGCTTCCTGCGCCGCGACGACCGCGCGGTCGAGCGGAAGAAGGCCGGTCTGAAGAAGGCCCGCAAGGCTCCGCAGTACAGCAAGCGCTAATCACAGCTGCCTGCTCGTACGACCGCCCCGGCGGCACGCCACAGTGCTGTCGGGGCGTTCGTTTTATCTCTGCCAGGGGCGTATAACGGCACAAGATGCTCAAAAGCTTGTGTGACGGATGCCGCTATCCGGTGTAATTGCCCCTTCGGTCATTGACGCTTCCTCAGGAGGACAAGTGGGACGACTCTTCGGTACGGACGGCGTGCGCGGGGTCGCCAACGCGGATCTGACGGCCGAGATGGCGCTCGGCCTGTCCGTCGCGGCGGCGCATGTGCTCGCCGAGGCGGGCACCTTCGAGGGCCACCGGCCGGTGGCCGTCGTGGGGCGGGACCCGCGTGCGTCCGGAGAGTTCCTGGAGGCCGCCGTGGTCGCGGGTCTCGCGAGCGCCGGCGTGGACGTGCTGAAGGTCGGCGTGCTGCCGACGCCCGCCGTCGCCTATCTCACCGGTGTGCTCGGCGCCGACCTGGGCGTGATGCTCTCCGCCAGCCACAACGCCATGCCCGACAACGGCATCAAGTTCTTCGCGCGCGGCGGCCACAAGCTCGCCGACGAGCTCGAGGACAAGATCGAGGGCGTGTACGAGTCCCACACCCACGGTGAGCCGTGGGAGCGGCCCACCGGCGCCGGCGTCGGACGCGTGCGCTCCTACGACGAGGGCTTCGACCGGTACGTCGCCCACCTCATCGCCGTCCTGCCGAACCGCCTCGACGGGCTGAAAATCGTCCTCGACGAGGCGCACGGCGCGGCGGCGCGGGTGTCGCCTGAGGCGTTCACCCGGGCCGGGGCCGAGATCGTGACGATCGGTGCCGAGCCGGACGGGCTCAACATCAACGACGGGTGCGGATCGACGCACCTCGGCAAGCTGAAGGCCGCGGTCGTCGAGCACGGGGCCGACTTCGGCATCGCGCACGACGGCGACGCCGACCGGTGCCTCGCCGTGGACCACACGGGTGAGGAGATCGACGGCGACCAGATCCTCTCCGTCCTGGCGCTCGCCATGCGGGAGCGCGGCGTGCTGCGGTCGGACACCGTTGTCGCCACCGTCATGTCCAACCTCGGGTTCAAGCTCGCCATGGAGCGGGAGGGGATCCACCTGGTCCAGGCCGCGGTCGGCGACCGGTACGTCCTGGAGGAGATGAAGGAGCACGGCTACGCCCTCGGCGGCGAGCAGTCCGGGCACGTGATCATCCTCGACCACGCGACGACCGGCGACGGCACGCTGACCGGGCTCATGCTGGCGGCGCGGGTCGCCCAGAGCGGGAAGTCGCTGCGGGAGCTGGCCTCCGTGATGGAGCGGCTGCCGCAGGTGCTGGTCAATGTGCCGGACGTGGACCGGTCCCGGGTCGGGGACTCGGCCGAGCTGTCGGCCGCCGTCGCCGAGGCGGAGCGGGAGCTGGGGTCGACCGGGCGGGTCCTCCTGCGCCCCTCCGGCACCGAGCCGCTGGTCCGGGTGATGGTCGAGGCCGCCGACATCGAGCAGGCCCGCGCTGTCGCCGGCCGGCTGGCCGACGTGGTGAAGTCCGCGCTGGGATAGTCGGCGGCGCCGGGGCCGATGGGGGCCTGTGCGGTGCGGGCCGCGGGTGCGTCGTGGCGTGTCGCGCGGTTCCCCCGCCCCTTCAGGCCCCCTCACGGGCGCGGTTACGGCTTGCGGCCCACCGCGCCGTACGCGTCCACCCGCGGGCCCGCCGGAGCGTCCGGCTGCGGGCGCCACTCGGTGACCTGGACGACCCCGGGCTCCACCAGGTCCAGCCCCTCGAAGAAGCCGGCGATCTCGGCGACGGTGCGCACGTGGTAGGGGACCGCGCCGCTCTTGTTGTAGGCCTCGGACGCGGCGATCATGCCCTCGCTGGTGGCGGTGCTGTCGCTGATCACCAGATAGCTGCCCGAGGGGAGCCCGGCCATGAGCCGGCCCACCAGGTCGCGTGCCTGGGCGTACTCGGCGACATGGCCCAGCGTGTTGAGGATCATCAGGGCGATCGGGCGGGAGAAGTCCAGGGTGCCCTTGGCGGCCTCCAGGACGGCGTCGGGGTCGTACAGGTCGGCGTCCAGGTAGGCGGTGGCGCCCTCGGGGCTGCTGCTCAGCAGGGCGTGGGCGTGCGCCAGGACGGTGGGGTCGTTGTCGACGTACACGATCCGGGCGTCCGGCGCGGTGCGCTGGGCCACCTCGTGGGTGTTGTCGGCGGTCGGCAGACCGGTGCCGATGTCGAGGAACTGCCGTATGCCCTGCTCGCCGGCGAGGTGGCGGACGGCGCGGCCGAGGAAGTGACGACTGGTCACGGCGACGTCCACCAGCCCCGGGAAGATCTCCTTGATGTGGTCGCCGATCTCCCGGTCGACCTCGTAGTAGTCCTTGCCGCCGACGAAGTAGTTCCAGAAGCGGGCGGAGTGCGGCTTGGACGTGTCGATACGGGTGTGTGGCATGACGGTCTCCTGGCGGCACGGATGTGTGAGCGCAGCGGTGACTGCAGCGGTGTGCAGAGGTGGCTGCGGAGTTGATCGCAGCATTGCTTGCAGAGTCAACCTATGTGAACTGCCGTGCGTCACAGGCAAGTTGAGGATCATCCGCCCCCGCCCGACGTGCGGTTTCAGCCAGTCCGCGCCGAGGGGCGGTGCCGCTGCCACCACACCCGCTGGGCCAGCAGGGTCAGGGTCCCCGCGAGGACGATGCCCAGCAGGTTCAGCAGGAGCTGTTCCGTCGAACCCCACGTCTGTTTCATGTCGCCGTAGCTGAGGGCCACCGCCGCGTTGGCCGCCGCCGGGACCGTGGTGACGCTGATGGCCACGCCCACCAGGGCGCCGGACTTGGCCGAGGTCAGGGAGAGGGTGCCGGCCGCCCCGGCGAGTACGGCGACGATGAAGGAGAAGGCGTCGGGGGCGTAGACGAAACCGGTCTGCGGGCGGTCGGCGTCCAGCTGGGCCTGGCTGAAGAGGCCCAGGGCGTCCATGAAGAGGCTGAAGACGACCGTGGCGGCCATGGCGATCGCGAAGCCGACGAGCAGGGCGTGCAGGGAGCGCAGGGCCAGGCCGGGACGGCGGCGGACGATCGAGGTGGAGATCCCGGCGAGCGGCCCGAACTCCGGGCCCACGGCCATGGCGCCGACGATCAGGACCGCGTTGTCCAGGACCACACCGCAGGCCGCGATCATCGTGGCCAGGGTGATGAAGGCGAGGTAGGTGACGGAGAGCGTCGACTCCTCCTGGGTGGCGTCGGTGAGGTGCTCCCACAGGACCGCGTCCGCGCCCTCGCCCGGCGCCTCCGCCTCGGCCTTGTCGGCACGCAGCGACAGGGTCAGGTCGATGTTCTCGACGGCGATCGAGCCGGTCCGGTCCACGCCCGCCGCCTGTAGCTCGGTGAGCAGCGCGTCACCGGCCTCACGGGCCACGTCGCAGGTGACGACGTCCCCGGCGGGATTGCGGGCCGCCCCCCGCAGCACCACGAGGTGCGTGGCGCCGACGGTGTTCTCGATCAGCCGGAGCACGTCGTCGGTCTTCTCCGACGGGGTGATCAGACGCAGATGCAGCACGGGGGCAGGCTAGTCGCCGTCCCCGTCCCGCCCGCCCCCGCCCCGTGTGACGGGGATCACGCGCCGGAGAAAACGTGCGGCCCGGCGCCGGCGTCTAGCGGGTGTGAGATCAGTCAGGGCAACGCTGCACGAGGTGGACGAGGCACGTCTCCTGCGGCTGGTGGCCAAGGGCGACCGGGCCGCGTTCGAGGAGTTGTACCGGCGTACGTCGCCGTGGCTGGCGGTGCGGCTGCGCCGCCGCTGCGGGGACGAGCAGGTCGTCGCCGAGGTGATGCAGGAGACGTATCTGGCGGTGTGGCGCGCGGCGGGCGCGTTCAGCGGGGCCGCGGTCGGCGGGTCGGCCACCGGCTGGCTGTGGACGATCGCCGCGCGCCGTCTGGTCGACGCGTTCCGGCGCCGCGCCCACCACGCGGAGCCGCCGCCGGCCGCCGCGGCACCCGGTGCGGCACCCGCCGCCGAGGAGGAGGCGCTCGCGGCGAGCGTCGGCGGGGACGTCGGCGACGCGCTGCGCCGCCTCGCGCCGGAACTGAGACAGGTACTCCAGGCCCTGGTGCTCGACGGACTGTCCGTCAAGGAGACCGCGGTCCTGCTCGGGCTGCCCGAGGGCACGGTCAAGACCCGTGCCCGCCGGGCCAGGATCCAGATGCGGAGGGCGCTGGCATGAGCGCGGAACACGCGTCGGCGCGGGTCATCGAAGGGTACGCGCGCGGTGACACGGACCTCGCCGCCGACGAGGTGTGGGCGGTGGAGGCCCATCTGGAGTCGTGCCGGAGGTGCCGCGACCGGCTGGCGGCCGCGGTCGCCACCGGGGTCCCGGCGGTCGCCTCGCTGGTCGACTCGGTGTGGTCCGGCCTCGCACCCGAACTGGCGGCCATCTCCCCGATGCCGCGCCGACGGCACCGGCCGGCCTGGCTGTCGGGCTGGCTGACGCCCGCCATGGTGCCGTGGGTGGCCATGGTCGTCGGCGTGACGCTGCTGGCGCTGCTGCTCGACCGGACCGGCTTCGGCCTCGGCTCCGGGACCGGGCCCGGCTCCGGGGCCGGCTCCGGTCAGGTGTCGCTGGTGCTGCTGTTCGCGCCGGTCCTGCCCGTGCTCGGCGTCGCGGCGTCCTGGTCCCGGGGTCTCGACCCGGCGTACGAACTGACCGCCTCGGCGCCCCGGGCCGGGCTCCCGCTGGTGCTGCGCCGCACCGCGTCCGTGCTCGGCGTGGTCGTCCCCGCGCTGCTGGTGGGCGGCTGGGCGACGGGGGTGACGGCGGCTCAGTGGCTGCTGCCCTGCCTGGCGTTCACGGCGGCGACGCTGGCGCTCGGCGGCGCGGTCGGGGTGACCCGCGCCGCCGTCGCGCTGGCCGCCGTGTGGGCCGCCGTGATCGTGGCGCCGACCGTGGCCGCCGGCGGCCGTACGGCCTTCGCCCTGCGCACGGGCGGTCTGCCCGTGTGGGGGCTGCTCCTCGCTCTCGGCGTCGGTGTCGTGATCGCCCGCAGGGGCGCGTACACCGCCCTGGGAGCCCATCGATGACCACCGGAAGGGAATATTCCATGACGTCCGCGGTGAGCGCGGCCGACCTCGCGCCGACGCCCTACGCCCACGAGATCCGGGCCACCGGGCTGAAGGTCAGGGTGGGTCGCAAACGGATGGCCGTCGACGGCCTCGACCTGTCGCTGGGCACCGGCGTGCACGGCCTCCTCGGCCCCAACGGGGCGGGCAAGACCACCCTCATCCGGACGCTGGCCACCGTCCTGCGCCCCACCGAGGGCGACCTGGAGCTGCTCGGCGGGTCCGTGGGCGGCACGGGCGACGTGCGGGCGCTGCGCCGCCGGATCGGCTATCTGCCGCAGGAGTTCGGCTACTACAAGCGGTTCACGGTCCGCGAGTTCGTCGAGTACATGGCGTGGCTGAAGGAGGTTCCCGGGGCGGACATCCCCGCCGCGGTGCAGCGCGCCGTGGAGCGGGTCGGCCTGGCGGACCGCGCCGACGACCGGATGAGGACCCTCTCGGGAGGCATGGTGCGCCGGGTCGGCATCGCCCAGGCCCTCGTCAACGACCCGGCGATCCTGCTGCTGGACGAGCCGACGGTCGGGCTGGACCCGGCGCAGCGGCTGCGCTTTCGCGAACTGCTCCAGCAGCTGGGCACCGACACCTGTGTGCTCGTCTCGACCCATCTCGTGGAGGACGTGGCCGCCGCCTGCACCGACGTGGTGCTCTTCGCCGAGGGCCGCCTGGTCTTCCAGGGCACCCCGGACGAGCTGGCGGCCGCGGGCGGCCCCGAGGACGTGGGCGACAGCCCCTTGGAACGCGGCTACTCGGCGCTGCTCCAGGCCCCCGGGCAGGGAAGGGGCGCCTGGTGAACCCGCGTGTCGCGCGCGTCCCGCGCGTCCCCCGTGTTTTTGGCCTCCTCCGCCTCCCGCGCGCCATGCGCATCGAGCTGAGGCGCTCGGTCGCCCCCTGGGCCGGTGGCGTGGTCCTGACGACGGCCCTCGCCTTCCTGTACCTGCTGAGGGGCACGTTCGACCAGGGCACCACGGCCTGGACGGCCCAGTGGACGCCCATGGCCCTGTGGCTGCGCTCCCTGCTGTTCTACCTGTGGCCGCTCGCCGTCGGGCTCGGCGCGCTCCAGGGCCTGCGCGACCACCGCTCGAAGATGTCCGAGCTGCTGACGAGCACACCGCGGCCCGCCCGGCACCGCGCGGCCGCGCTCGCCGGCACCACCGCCGCCGCCCTGACCTCGGCCTTCGCGCTGCTCGTCCTCGTGGGCGGGGTCCAGGTGCTCGCCCACACCTCGTACACCCACCTCGGATGGCTGCCCATCTCGCTGGTGGGTGCGTTCTCCCTGGTCGCGGGGTCCGTCCTGGGCATGGGGGCCGCGCGGGCCCTGCCGTCGGTGCTCACGCCGCCCCTGGTGACGGTGGGCGCCTTCGCGTTGACGGTCCTCATGCAGCTGTCGTGGGGCCGGACGCAGCGGGACACGCCGATGGGCATCCCGGTGAGCGAGCCGAACCGGCTCTCGCTGCTGTCCCCGGCCGTGCAGGACGTGCGCGACCCGTTCACCACGCTCTCCGCCGTCGCGCACCTCGGGCAGACGGTGTGGCTGCTCGGCATGGCCGTGACGGGCTTCGCGCTGCTGGTCGCCGCGCGGCGGCGCACCCGGCTGCTGGCCGTGGCGCCCGTCCTGGCGGGCGCGGCCCTCGCCCTGCTCGTCCTGCCCACCGACCCGGACCGGCTGTTCGTCGTCGACAAGACCGCCGCGGAACCGGTGTGCGACGGCCCGGTGTGCGTGACGCGGACCCAGCAGGGGCGCCTCGCCGATGTCGCCGGCCCCGGAAGGAAGGCGCTGAGCCTGCTGCACGCCGCCCTGGGCGACCGGGCGCCGGTCGAGGTCCGGGAGAGCGCCGCGGTGCTGCCGGAGGGCAGCATGCCGAAGTGGTCCGGCAGGACCGTGCCGCTCGACTTCGACGACGCCGGCATCGTCGGCGCGAAGGGCGAGGACATGACCGTGGCCCTGGTCGGCAAGGGCCTGGTGCCGGGGTGTTCCCCCGTCGGCTGGAGCGGCACGGGGGGCGAGGACGTCGCGCGTACCGTCGCGGCCGGCTGGGTTCTCGGAGACCTCGTGTCGTTGCCCCAGGTGTCCGAGAAGCTGCGGCGCTACGTCGACACGGAGGCCCGCCCGGTGTGGAAGGAGTTCCGGACGCTGCCGGAGGCCGAGCAGCGCGCCCGGATCGACGCCATGCGCACCGCCGCGCTCTCCTGCGAGGGGGACGCGCTCGAAGCGCTCCGAAAGACCGGCGGTGCGTCCCGGTGAGATGGCTGACGCTGTACGCCCGCTCGCGCCAGGTCCCCGCCGCGCTCGCCGCGCTGCTGGCCGGCGCGGCGATCGTGTGGGCCCTGGCCCGCGACGGCGGTGGCGGTCCGGTCGATCCGCGGCTGCCCCTGCTCGTCCTCGCCGTGGGGGCGATGGCGGCCTCCACCGGCTTCGGCGGGCAGGACCCGGCGCTGGACCGCACGGCGGCGATCCGCTGGGCGCCCCGCCGGGCGGCCCATGTGCTCCTGGCCGGGGCGGTCGTCGCGGCGGTGCCGCTGATCACGCGGACGGCGGGCGCGGACCTGGCCGGGGCCGCGTTCGTCGTCCGGGACAGCGCGGGCCTGCTGGGGCTGGGCGCCCTGGGCGCGGCGCTGTGGGGTGGTTCGTACGCGTGGACACTGCCGTTCGCCTGGCTGGCGTACGCGTTCTCCGCGCCGCCCCCGACGGGGCTGCCGGCGCGGGTGGCGGGCTGGCTGCTGCTGCCCGCGGGCGCGCCGGCGGCCACCTGGACGGCCCTGGCCCTCGCGGTCACGGGCACCGCGGCCTACGCGGCGGCGGGCCCGAGACGCTGACCGGGGCCGTCTCTCACAGTTTGCGCAGGCTCAGCCGCTGGACCTTGTGGTCGGAGCCCTTGCGGACGACGAGGGTGGCGCGGCCCCGGGTGGGGGCGATGTTCTCGACCAGGTTCGGCTTGTTGATGGTGCGCCAGAAGGTGCGCGCGTAGTCCAGTGCCTCCTCCTCGGAGACCTGGGTGTACTTCGTGAAGTACGAGTCCGGGTTCTGGAAGGCGGTGGCGCGCAGCTTGCGGAACCGGTTGAGGTACCAGCGCTCGATGTCCTCGGCGCTCGCGTCGACGTACACGCTGAAGTCGAAGTAGTCGGCCAGACCGACGCGGGTGCGGCCGTCCTTGCCGGGGAGGGCGGGCTGGAGGACGTTGAGCCCCTCGACGATGAGGATGTCGGGGCGCCGGACGGTCAGCCGCCGGTCGGGGACGATGTCGTAGATCAGGTGGGAGTAGACGGGGGCGGTGACCTCGTCCTTGCCCGCCTTGATGTCGGCGACGAACCGGGTCAGGGCCCGGCGGTCGTACGACTCCGGGAAGCCCTTGCGCGACATCAGGCCGCGGGCCTCCAGCTCCCGGGTGGGCAGGAGGAAGCCGTCGGTGGTGACCAGCTCCACGCGCGGGTGTTCGGGCCAGCGGGAGAGCAGCGCCTGCAACAGCCGGGCGACGGTCGACTTGCCGACGGCCACCGACCCCGCGACGCCTATGACGAACGGCGTGCCGGACTGGGAGCCCTGCTCACCGAGGAAGGTGTTCAGGGCGCCGCGCAGCCCGTCGGTGGCGCCGATGTAGAGGTTGAGCAGCCGGGACAGCGGCAGATAGATGTCCCGCACCTCGTCGAGGTCGATGACGTCGCCCAGGCCGCGCAGTTTCTCGACCTCCTCGGCGGTCAGCGGCAGCGGCGTCTTGTGGCGCAGGGCGCTCCACTCGCGGCGGGTGAGATCGACGTAGGGAGTCGCCTCCGGCCTGTGCCGGTGGGCGCTCCGGGGCATCGCGGAGACCGGTGAGATCACAGTCCATTGTTAACGGAGTTTGAACCGGGGTGGCGGGTGGGGTGTGTCACGCCGATCAGGTCCGGCGCTCGCTGTCGCTGCTACCCCCGGTGGAATATCCGGAATCGGGCACGCGGAGGCGTGTTCGGTGGGGGTTTCGACTCTAGGCTGCCGCGCATGTGCGGAATCGTGGGATACGTGGGGTCGCAGTCGGCGCTCGAGGTCGTCATGGCCGGGCTGAAGCGGCTGGAGTACCGGGGCTACGACTCGGCGGGCGTCGCGGTGCTCGCCGACGGAGGGCTGGCCGCCGCGAAGAAGGCGGGCAAGCTCGTGAACCTGGAGAAGGAGCTGGGGACCCGGCCGCTGCCGACCGGCCCGACCGGCATCGGGCAAACCCGCTGGGCCACGCACGGCGGCCCCACCGACGCCAACGCCCATCCTCATCTCGACAACTCCGGACGCGTCGCCGTCGTGCACAACGGGATCATCGAGAACTTCGCCTGTCTGCGCGCGGAACTCGCCGAGCGCGGCCACGTGCTGTCCTCCGAGACCGACACCGAGGTCGTCGCCCATCTCCTCGCCGAGGAGTTCTCCGTCACCGCCGACCTCGCCGAGGCCATGCGGCTCGTGTGCCGGCGACTTGAGGGGGCGTTCACCCTCGTGGCCGTGCACGCGGACGAGCCGGACGTCGTGGTCGGTGCCCGGCGGAACTCACCGCTGGTCGTGGGGGTCGGGGAGGGCGAGGCCTTCCTCGCCTCGGACGTCGCCGCCTTCATCGCCCACACCCGCTCGGCGATCGAACTCGGCCAGGACCAGGTCGTCGAGCTGCGCCGGGACGGCGTCACCGTCACCGGCTTCGACGGCCGGCCCGCCGACGTCCGCTCCTACCACGTGGACTGGGACGCGTCGGCCGCCGAGAAGGGCGGTTACGACTACTTCATGCTCAAGGAGATCGCCGAGCAGCCGAAGGCCGTCGCCGACACCCTGCTCGGCCGGATCGACGCCGCCGGCTCTCTGACCCTCGACGAGGTCCGCATCGGCGCCGCCGAGCTGCGCGAGGTCGACAAGGTCGTCATCGTCGCCTGCGGTACGGCCTTCCACGCCGGCCTCATCGCCAAGTACGCCATCGAGCACTGGACCCGTATCCCCTGCGAGGTCGAACTCGCCAGCGAGTTCCGCTACCGGGACCCCATCCTCGGCCCCCGCTCCCTCGTCATCGCCATCTCCCAGTCCGGCGAGACGATGGACACCCTGATGGCGCTCCGGCACGCGAGGGAGCAGGGCTCGAAGGTGCTGGCCATCTGCAACACCAACGGCTCGACCATCCCGCGCGAGTCCGACGCCGTCCTCTACACCCACGCCGGGCCCGAGGTCGCCGTCGCCTCGACGAAGGCGTTCCTGACCCAGCTGGTCGCCTGCTACCTCGTCGCCCTGTATCTGGGCCAGGTCCGCGGCACCAAGTGGGCCGACGAGATCCGCGCCGTCATCCACGACCTCGCCCGGATCTCCGGCCAGGTCGAACGGGTCCTGGAGACCATGGAGCCGGTACGGGCGCTCGCCCGCTCCCTCGCCGACAAGAAGACGGTGCTGTTCCTGGGCCGGCACGTCGGCTACCCGGTCGCGCTCGAAGGGGCGCTGAAGCTCAAGGAACTCGCCTACATGCACGCCGAGGGGTTCGCCGCCGGTGAGCTGAAGCACGGGCCGATCGCCCTCATCGAGGAGGACCTGCCCGTCGTCGTGGTCGTCCCCTCGCCCCGCGGCCGGTCCGTCCTCCACGACAAGATCGTCTCCAACATCCAGGAGATCCGGGCGCGGGGTGCGCGGACCATCGTGATCGCGGAGGAGGGCGACGAGGCGGTCGCCCCGTACGCCGACCACCTCGTCCGCATCCCCGCGACGCCGGTACTGCTTCAGCCGCTGGTGGCGACGGTGCCGTTGCAGGTGTTCGCCTGCGAGCTGGCCACCGCCCGCGGCAACGAGGTGGACCAGCCGCGCAACCTGGCGAAGTCAGTGACGGTCGAGTAGGCCGTCGAGGAAGGCGTCGAAAGCCTCGGCCGGGAAGGTGAGGGTGCCTCCGGCCGGGGCTTTCGTGTCGCGTACGGCGGTGAAGGTGGGGGTGGTGGCGATTTCGACGCACTCGTTGCCGTCATCGGGGCCTGAGTAGGACGACTTACGCCAGGGCTTGAGCGTGTCGACGAAGGCGGTGAAGGCCGACAAGGGAAAGGTGAGGGTGGCGTGGCTGGGGTTCTTGGAGTCACGTACGCCGACGCGGGCTGGGGAGCTTGCGATTTCCACGCAGTCATTGCCGTCATCGGGGCCTGAGTAGGACGACTTACGCCAGTTGTCCATGGGGCGCCTCACAGCTCTCTCGTCAGTCGGCGGATGAAGTCACGTGACTGTTGCGGCTCCAGCGATACGGCTTCCATTTTACGGAAGCGAGTTCGAAAGGCTCCGAGTTGGGCCTCGGCGTCGATGAAGGCCGAACCGTGGGGTGTGTCGCGGACCACCGTGTCCAGCTTGGGAACAGGGCCACCCATGTACGTCATAGTGCCTGCGGCCAGACCGAAGCCATCCAGGTCGAAGGGGATGACGCGCACCGTGATGTTGTTTGCCTCGGACCGCTCCAGGAGCCTGGCGAGCTGAGCCCGGGAGGCAGCGCGGTCGCTGACTCTGATGCGAAGGGCGGACTCGTGGATCACCAACTCGTACGGGATGGTGATCTGCTGCCGCGCCATACGGTGGCGCACGCGCAACTCCAGCTCTTCAGGCGTCAGTTCGGGAACCCGGGCGGAGAACACGGCGCGAGCATAGTCCTCGGTCTGCAGCGGGCCCGGAACGTACAGGATCGCCACCTCGTTGCGGAACCTGGCGTGGTGGTCGAGTTCGGCGAGGTCCAGGAACGACGTGGGCAGTAGCCATCGATACTCCTCCCACCAGCCGCGCGTTCGGTCGGTGGCCATCGCCACCAGTGCTTCGACGAACTCCCCGTCCGTGCAGGAGTAGTGGGACGCGAGGCGGCGCAGTCGCTCTTCGCTCACTCCCGCGATGGCGGATTCGATCTGGCTGATCTGTACGGAGTTCACGCCGAGCAGCGCTGCTGCCTCGCGGGCGCTGAGGCCCGCCGCCTCGCGGAGCCTGCGCAGCTCGACCCCGAGGCGCTTCTGACGGGCCGTTGGTTCGCGCCTGGTCCCCATCGACTGCTCCTCCTCGTTCGGGTTCAGATTACGGGATCAGCTTGCCGGGTCATAAAACAAAGGTCTACCGTCAGTGACGCAAAATGCACTCTACGGAATCGAGTTGGAGCCCCCATGCCCGAACCCTGGGAGTACTCCCTCCACATCCCCAACGACCCCCGCGCCGTCACCGTTTCGCGCCACACCCTCCGGGTGATCCTCACGCTCCACGGCCTCACCGCCCTCCTCGACACCGCCGAGCTGCTCGCCGCCGAGCTGGTCTCCAATGCCGTACGGCATCAGAAGGGGCCCGCCGCGCTGAAGGTGCGGTGGCGTGCGGGCGTGTTGCAGATCGGGGCCTGGGACGCGGACCCGGAGCCGCCCGAACCGCCCGTCCGGCTCGACGAGTTGGACGAGGACGCCGAGAGCGGGCGCGGCCTCGCGATCGTTCGCGCCTGCTCCGACCTCTGGCACTGGCAGCCCATGTCCGGATTCGGCAGCCGGGGCAAGTACGTGTGGTGCGAGCTGGCCGCCGCCTGACCGCACATCCGGCCGCTGTAACCTGCCGCCGGAATGAGGGGAGCCGGGATGGGCGAGGGGATCGAGCGGGAGTACCGCAGAGTGCGTACGGTGCCGGTGGTGTACGTCGGCCTGGTGGCTGCGGCGTTGGTCGTCGGGGTGGGCCTGCTGAGACTGACGACGCCGGGCACCAGGCCCTTGGACCTCCTGACCCCGGCGATCTGGGTCGCCGTCGGCACCCGCGTGGCGCTGGAGCACTGGCGGGCGCGGACGTCCGTCACCGTCGAGGGCGTCACCGCGCGCGGGCCGCTGCGGACCCGTACCCGCGCCTGGTCCGAGATCTACGGCATTCGGGTCGAGGGCGGCAGGCGAGGCGGCAGCTCGCGCTGGCCGGCGTACCTGTACGACACCGACGGGCACCGCATCCGCCTCTTCCAGGTCGACGAGCTGCAACTGGCGGACCCGATCGGCGAGATGGCCGACCTGAGCGCGACCGCCGTACGGCTCGGGCTGATGTCCTCCGCGACGCGGCCCGAGCTGGAGGTGCTCATCGCGCGCCGGGCACGGCGGCGCACGGCGTTCCAGCGGGCGGTCGTCGGCTGCCTGATCGTCGCGGTCGCCGCGTTCGTCGTCTTCACCTGGCTGCTCCTCACCGACCGGCCGACGCACACGGTCCTGCTGCTCCTCGGCCTGCCGCTGCTCTGTCTTCCCGTCCTCTTCCTCGCCCTGGACCGGCTGGGCGAGACGCTCGCCGCGCGGCGCGCTTCGGCGTGAGCGCGCCCCCCTAGGCTCGTCGTCCCCGACGGTCCGTCCAGAGCTTCCTGGCACCCCAGGCGCCCACCCCCCATGTCGCCCACAGGCCGATGAGCATCACCCACTGCGGGTTCCCCGCCCCGGCCGCACGGACGGTGGAGCTCACACAGATCAGGGTGTAGACGGCCCCCACGACACCGATCAGCCACAGGTCCCGGGACTGGGCCCACTTCAGCGGGTCGGAGGCGGCCGGCCGCCGTTCGCGCGGCCGGGGAATCCGGTCCGCCTGGCGGGCCGGGAGGGGGGTGCCTCTATGTCCCTCGTCAAGGCGGTGAATGCTCGGGGAGTAGTTGAACATCAGAGAAGCACTGCACGTGAGATGTGTATGCAGGTGGAGGACACCGGCGGCGAGGAGACCGCGAGGTGCTGGCTGCCATCATCTTCGTGGCCACCTCAGGCTGCAGTTGGAACCAACTGCCACCGTGCTTGGGGCTGTCGGGGGTGACGGCGTCCCGCAGACGAATCCAGTGACGGACCTCAACGCGATCACCCGCGAGTCGAGACGCTTGAACGGCTCACAGCATCGGGATGGCTGCCCGGTAGTAGTCGAGGTATCGCTGGTTGACCGCGTCGCCGTCGGGAAGATTGGAGCTGCGCCAAAGAGGCAGGGGCACCTGCTGGGTTGCAGAGAGCCGGGCCAGACGGGCCAGTAGCAGGTCCCACAGGTAGGCGGAGCAGATGGTGGAGATCGATGCGGTCGCTCCGCTCGGTGTGGGCACGACCGCGTCACCAGGCGGGATGACGGTGTCGAGCACCGTGTCCGCTACGTCATCGAGCTTGGCGAAGGATCGTGCGGGTGCCTGTGCCATGTGCAGGCGTGAGGAAACTGCGACGACGTAGGCGCCGCGCTGCTTGAGTTCGTGGGCCGCTTCGACCGGGAACGCGTTCACGCCCGAGTTCGAGAAGACGACGGCGAGATCGCCCGGCTGGACGCCCGCCTGGGCGACCAAGGTCGCCGCCAGCCCGCTGACTCGTTCCAACTCCGTACTCGCCTGGGCGCCGTTCAGCGGTAGCAGCGCCGGATGGAACAAGGGGCGCACGCAGCTCAGTCCTCCGGCGCGGTAGAAGGTCTCCAGGACCGCAGCCACACTGTGGCCCGCCGCGGTGGTGTGCACGATCCGATCTGCGCGCGCCACGTCGAGCAGCCGCGCCGCAACGTCGTCCAGGGCTGCGGTGTTGTGTTCCTCGATCATGCGGAGATGGGCGCGCATCGCGGCCCCGAAGTCGTCACTGAAGTCCACGGATGTTCTCCTTCGCTGGCTCGTGGCAAAACTTAGCACAGTGGTCTAGACCTCTTGCGTTCGTAATGGCTAATCTGGCCTCCATGAACGATCCCGTCTTCCTGATCACCGGAGCGTCCCGCGGTATCGGAGCCGCCACCGCCCGGCTGGCCGTCGGCTCCGGGTACCGCGTGGTGCTGGCCGCGCGGACTCACCACTCCGTGGCCGAACTTGCCGCCCAGCTGGGCGGCCCCGACCGAGTCCTGCCGGTCGCCTGCGATGTCACCGAATGGGACCAGATCAGCGGAATCGTCCGCCAGGTCCAGGACACCTGGGGCCGACTGGACGTTGCCTTCGCCAACGCCGGCTCCAGTGTGGTCACGAGCTTCCTCGGCGCCGACGGCGCACCGCCCGACCAGTGGCGGGACATGGTCCTCGCCAACGTCTACGGCCCCGCCCTGACGGCACGTGCCACCCTGCCCGCCCTGGTCGCCTCCGGCGGTCACCTGGTGTTCACCGGGTCGGCCGCCGGGCGGGGGGTACGCCCGGGCAACCTGTACTCCGCCACGAAATGGGCGGTCAACGGCCTTGCCCAGAACATCCGCGCCGAGTGCGTCGGCACCGGTGTCCGGGTCACCCTCGTCCAGCCCGGCCTGGTCGACACCGGCGGCATCCCGCCCGAACGCGCCCACGACCCGAAACTCGAACCCGGCGACGTCGCCCGCGCGGTGCTCTATGCCGTCACTCAACCCGCCACTGTCGACGTCAACGAGATTCTCGTCCGCCCTGTCGGCCAGGGCGCCTACCGCTAGAAATGACGTCTTAGAGTGCTCGGCATGAGCATCATCGGGGTCGGTATCGACGTGGCCGAGATCGAACGGTTCGCGGCGTCGCTGGAGCGGACGCCGGCGCTCGCGCAGCGGCTTTTCGTCGAGAGCGAGTTGCTGCTGCCGAGTGGGGAGCGGCGGGGGGTCGCCTCGCTGGCGGCGCGGTTCGCGGCGAAGGAGGCGTTGGCCAAGGCGCTGGGGGCGCCGCCGGGGCTGCTGTGGACGGACGCCGAGGTGTTCGTGGAGGAGAGCGGGCAGCCGCGGCTGCGGGTGCGGGGGAGCGTGGCGGCCCGGGCGGCGGAGCTGGGGGTGCGGGGGTGGCATGTGTCGTTGAGCCATGACGCCGGGGTGGCTTCGGCCGTGGTGATCGCGGAGGGGTAGAGCGGAGGGGTGGAGCGGAGGGCAGAGCGGAGGGGTGGAGCGGAGGGCGCGGGGGATGGGGGAGCGCGGCGGACCGCCAGGGCGGTCCTTCGCCATGGCGGTCGCTTCGGGCGGCACGCGGTCAATTCGGGTCGCGGTGGAACTGCGTGGTCGACCAGCGGTAGCCGAGCGCGGTCAGGCCGACGCACCAGGCGAGCGCGATCCAGCCGTTGTTGCCGATGCCGGTGCCGAGCAGCAGGCCGCGCAGGGTCTCGATGGCCGGGGTGAACGGCTGGTACTCGGCGATCGGCTGGAACCAACCGGGCATCGTGTCGGCCGGGATGAAGGCGCTGGAGATGAGCGGCAGGAGGATCAGCGGCTGTGCGCTGTTGGCGGCGGCCTCGGGGTTCGGGCTGGCCAGGCCCATGCCGACCGCGATCCAGGTGAGGGCCAGGGAGAACAGGGCGAGCAGTCCGAAGGCCGCGAGCCACTCCAGGGCGGTGGCGTCGGTGGAGCGGAAGCCGATGGCCACGCCGACGGCGCCGACGAGGACCACGCTGGCGATGCACTGGAGCACGCTGCCCACGACGTGCCCGACGAGCACGGAGCCGCGGTGGATGGCCATGGTGCGGAAGCGGGCGATGATGCCCTCGTTCATATCGGTGGAGACGGACACCGCCGTCCCGACGACGGTGCCTCCGATGGTCATCAGCAGGATGCCCGGGACGATGTAGGCGATGTAGTCGGAGCGGTCGCTGCCGCCGATGCCCGCGCTCATCACGTCGCCGAAGATGTAGACGAAGAGCAGCAGGAGCATGACCGGGGTGAGCAGCAGGTTCAGGGTCAGGGACGGGTAGCGCCGGGCGTGCAGGAGGTTGCGGCGCAGCATGGTGGAGGAGTCGCGGACGGCCAGGGACAGGGCGCTCATCGGGTGCTCTCCTTGGGCTGGGCGGGGACCTGGGCTGGGCCGGTGAGGGCGAAGAAGACGTCGTCGAGGTCGGGGGTGTGCACGGTGAGTTCGTCGGCCTGGATGCCGGCGGAGTCCAGCCGGTCGAGGAGGGAGCGCAGGGCGTGCTGGCTGCCGTCGCTGGGGATCTGCAGGGCCAGCGCCTCGTCGTCGCGGGTGACCTCGCGCAGCTCGGCGGTGGCGCGCTGGTAGGCGGTGGGGTCGGTGAAGCGGAGCCGGACGTGGCCGCCGGGGATGAGTCGTTTGAGTTCCTCGGCGGTGCCTTCGGCGGCGATCTTCCCCTCGTGGAGGACGGCGATGCGGTCGGCGAGCTGATCGGCCTCTTCCAGGTACTGGGTGGTGAGGAGGACGGTGACGCCGTCGGAGACGAGTTCGCGGATGATCTGCCACATGGTGTGGCGGGAGCGGGGGTCGAGGCCGGTGGTGGGTTCGTCGAGGAAGATGATCCGGGGGCTGCCGACCAGGGTCATGGCGAGGTCGAGGCGGCGCTTCATGCCGCCGGAGTAGGTCGAGGCGGGTTTCCTCGCCGCCTCCGCGAGGTCGAAGTGTTCCAGCAGGGCGGCGGCGACCCGTCGGCCCTCGCTGCGGGGCAGGTGGTGCAGGTCCGCCATGAGGAGCATGTTCTCCTCGCCGGTGATCAGGCCGTCGACCGCGGAGAACTGCCCGGTGACCCCGATCGCTGCGCGTACCGCCTGCGGGTCGGTGGCGAGGTCGTGGCCGCCGACACGGGTCTCGCCCGCGTCGGCGCGGACCAGCGTGGAGAGGATCTTGACAGCGGTCGTCTTGCCGGCCCCGTTCGGGCCGAGCAGGGCGAAGATCGTGCCGGCGGGCACGTGCAGGTCGATGCCGTCGAGGACGGTCTTGTCGCCGTAGGACTTGCGCAGCCCGCTCGCCGCGATGGCCAGGTCGGTCATGAGAGGTGCCCCCTGTGTACTCGTCTGCGGATCAGCGGCCGGCGGCGGTGATGTCGCCGTGGGAGGTGGTGGCGCGGATGTCGAGTGCGGCGGTGCCGTCGTTCTTGAGGGTGTTGCTGATACGGCCGTATCCGGTGCCGGCGTCCAGGACGGCCGAGACTCCGGCGGCCGCGGTCACCGAGATGTCGCCCGACTGGGTGCCGAGGACGACCGAGCCGCTCACTGCCTCGGCGATCCGGATGTCGCCGCGTGCGGTGCTGATCTCCGCGGGGCCGCCCAGCCGGCCGATCTCGATGTCCCCGTCGGTCGCGGCGAGGCGGACGCTCGCGGCCTCGTCGATCTTGACCTGCCGGTAGGCGCCCTCGAAGGCGATGTCGCCGAGGCGTCCCACCACCCGGAGTTCGGCGGCGGCGGCCTTGCCGTCGACGCGGGAGCCGGCGGGCAGCTGGACGGTCACCTCGACGGCTCCGGTGTTGCCGAGGAGCCGGTTCTTCGCCGCCGGGGCCTCGACCCACAGCACCCCTTCGGCGTAGGCGACCTCGATCTCCTTCGCCGCCTTCACGTCGCGGTTCTCGGAGGCGTCCGCGGGCCGGACGTCGACGGTGGTGTCGGCGCGGTCGGCGGCGATGAACTGGATGCGGCCGGCGGGGATGTCGAGGATCGCGGAGACCGGGGCGGGGGTGTCGAACTTCTGCATGGTGTGCTCCTTGGCTTCGTCGTCCATGGTGTTTCCGATGATGGAAAGCTACGTTGCGTTCATGAATCCGGCAACAAACTCGTTGCTCTTAATCTCAATCATTGCTGGTAGAAGCTAGTAAATCGTTGCAACGCTTCTGGATCTAACGCAACGACTCCACTCGGTTCGTTGCAATGGATGGGAAGTGAAGGCTAGGCTTCGGACACCCACGGACCACGAAGGAGGCCGCGATGCCGGGAGGCCGACTCACCCAGCAGGAACGCCAGCAGATCGCGCTGGGACTGGCCGACGGCCTCGCCTACGCGGAGATCGCCCGACGCCTGGACCGCCCGACCTCGACCGTCACACGCGAGGTCCTGCGCAACGGCGGCCCCACCGGCTACCGCGCCGACCTCGCCCACCGCGCCACCGAACACCGCGCCCACCGCCGCAGGCGCAGCACCCCCCGGCACGCCGACAGGCCCGCGCTGCCCCACGGGCGGGACGCCGAGGCCGTACGGGCGTACGAGGAGGCGTTCACCACGCTCTTCATGCAGCAGGGCCTGCCCCGGATGGCGTCCGGGGTGCTGGCCTGCGTCTACACCACCGACGAGGGCAGCCTCACGGCGTCCGAACTCGTCCAGCGGCTCCAGGTCAGTCCGGCGTCCGTCTCCAAGGCGGTCGCGCTCCTGGAGAACATGGGCCTCATCCGCCGCGAGCGCGGGGAAGGCCGCCGTGAGCGCTACGTCGTCGACACCGACGTCTGGTACCAGGGGATGATCGCCAGCGCCCGGTCCCACACCCAGCTCGCCGAGACCGCGCGCCGGGGCGTCGGCGTCCTCGGCCCCGACACGCCGGCCGCCGTGCGGCTGGAGAACGTCGCCCGCTTCGTCGACTTCGTCGGCGAGAGCATGGTCCGCGCCGCCGAGCAGGCCCGCGACATCCTCTTCGCGCACACCGGGACAGCCCCCGATGACAGCGCTCCGGCCGACGACGCAGCCGAGCCGCGGTCGGAGCGGTGAGCGGCAACGGACGCGACGCCCAAGGAGGTTGATGTGAGACTTGCGGCATGCGTACTGCCTTCTCTGTGGACACGGTCCGGAGCGCCGAGCGGGAGCTGATGGGGCGGCTGCCCGAAGGGGCGCTGATGCAGCGGGCCGCCGCCGGACTCGCCGTCGCCTGCGCGCAGGCGCTCGGGCGGGTGTACGGACGGCGGGTCGTGCTGCTGGTGGGCAGCGGGGACAACGGCGGTGACGCCCTGTACGCCGGAGCGCGGCTGGCCCGGCGGGGCGCCGGGGTGAGCGCGGTGCTGCTCGCGCCCGACCGGGTGCACGCCGGGGGCCTCGCCGCGCTGCGGCGGGCCGGGGGTGCCGTGGTCGGGGTGGAGGCGGCCGACCAGGTCGTCCGGCGGGCCGACCTGGTCGTGGACGGGATCGTCGGGATCGGCGGCAAGGGCGGGTTGCGGCCCGACGCGGCGGCGCTGGTCGAGGCCGCCGAGCGGTCGGGGGCCGTCGTCGTCGCCGTCGATCTGCCCAGCGGGGTGGAGGCGGACAGCGGAGAGGTGCGCGGGTCCGCCGTACGGGCCGATGTGACCGTCACGTTCGGGACGCACAAGCCCGGCCTGCTGATCGACCCCGCGCGGGAGCACGCGGGCGTGGTGCGCCTCGTCGACATCGGGCTCGGGGACGTCCTGCCGGCGGCGGCCGAACTGGAGGCGCTCCAGCACACGGACGTCGCCGCGCTGCTGCCCGAACCCGGCGGCGCGAGCGACAAGTACCGGCGGGGCGTGGTGGGCATCGCCGCCGGGTCCGCGCGCTACCCCGGGGCCGCCGTGCTGGCCGTCGCCGGGGCGCTGCGGGGCGGCGCGGGGGCCGTACGGTACGTCGGGCCCGCCGGGGAGGCCGTGCTCGCGCGGTTCCCCGAGACGCTGGTGTCGGACCGGGGGCCGCAGAAGGCCGGGCGGGTCCAGGCGTGGGTGGTCGGGCCGGGCGCCGGGGAGGACGCCGCGACCGTCGCCGAGGTGCTGGCGACCGAGGTACCGGTGCTGCTGGACGCGGACGGGCTGCGGCTCGCGGAACGCGAGGCGGTACGGGGGCGCGGCGCGCCGACCCTGATGACCCCGCACGCGGGAGAGGCCGCCGCGCTGCTGGGGGTGACCCGGGAGGAGGTCGAGGGGGCCCGGCTGGCTGCCGTACGGGAACTGGCCGGGCGGTACGCGGCGACCGTGCTGCTGAAGGGGTCGACCACCCTGGTCGCGGGCCCCGCGGCCCCGGGCGGCGGACCGGTGCGGGTGAACGCGACGGGCACACCCTGGCTGGCCACCGCCGGGAGCGGGGACGTGCTGTCGGGGCTCGCCGGGTCGTTGCTGGCGGCGGGGTTGTCGGCGCTGGACGCGGGCAGTGTCGCGGCGTATCTGCACGGACTCGCGGGCCGGCTGGCGGCGCGGGGCGCGCCGGTGGGGGCGCATGACGTGGCGGAGGCGATCCCGGGCGCGTGGCGTGATGTGCGGGACGGGGGGCGCTGAGCGGACCTGCGGTCGGCGGGCGTGTGGCGGGAGGTGCGGCATGGGGGTCGTGAAAGGTACCTGGCGGCGGGGGTGGGCCACGGCCGGTGTCGCGGCGTTTCCGCACGGGCTCCCGGCGCGGGGGTGCGCCACCTGAGGGGTGCGGGACGCGGCAAACGGGATTCCAGGTGCGTGGCGGGGTGTTAGAGGGCGTTGAACGGCACCTGGCGGCGGGGGTGGCGGCGTGGAGGCACCTGGCGGCGGGGATGGCGGCGCGGAGGCACGGCCGGTGTCGCGGCGTATCCGCACAGGCCCCGACGCGGGGCGCGCCAGTACGGGGTGCGGGACGTGGCGGACGCCCAGGCCCCGGCGCGGGGTGCGCCCGTACGGGGTGGCGGGCGTGCCCGGCGGACGTGATGGGCGCGGCCTCGTGGGACGTCCGAGACGTACGGCGGCGAAAGGCGGACGGGGTCGCTGCGGCCCGGCACTCCGGAGCTCCGCGGGGCCTCTGAGACACTGGGCGGCGATGAGTGAGAACGCCGTGACCCCTTCCGCCCCGCCGCGCGCCCGTGCCGAGATAGACCTGGGCGCGCTGCGGGCCAATGTGCGCACCCTGCGCGCCAAGGCGCCGGGGGCCGCGTTCATGGCGGTGGTCAAGGCCGACGGGTACGGGCACGGCGCCCTCGCCTGCGCCCGCGCAGCCGTGGAGGCGGGCGCCGGGTGGGTGGGGACCGCGACCCCCGAGGAGGCGCTCGCCCTGCGCCGGTCCGGGGAGCTGCCGGCCGACGTCAGGATCATGTGCTGGCTCTGGACGCCCGGAGGGCCCTGGCGGGAGGCCGTCGAGGCCGACCTCGACGTGTCCGTGAGCGGGTTGTGGGCCCTGGAGGAGGTCGTGCTCGCCGCGCACGCCGCGGGCAGGCCCGCGCGGGTGCAGCTCAAGGCCGACACCGGGCTCGGCCGCAACGGATGCCAGCCGGGCGAGGACTGGGAACGGCTCGTCGCCGCCGCGCTGGAGGCCGAGGCGGGCGGGCTGCTGCGGATCACCGGGCTGTGGTCGCACTTCGCCTGCGCCGACGAGCCCGGTCACCCGTCCGTCCCGGCCCAGCTCGCGCTGTTCCGGGAGATGGTCGCCCACGCCGAGGCACGGGGCGTACGGCCCGAGGTGCGGCACATCGCCAACTCGCCCGCCACCCTCACCGTCCCCGAGAGCCACTTCGACCTGGTCCGGCCGGGCGTCGCGATGTACGGCCTGTCGCCCAGCCCCCAGCTCGGCTCCGCCGCCGACCTCGGGCTGCGCCCGGTGATGACGCTGGCCGCCTCGCTGGCGCTGGTCAAGCAGGTGCCGGGCGGACACGGCGTCAGTTACGGGCACCACTACGTGACCCCCGGCGCGACCACCCTCGGGCTGGTGCCGCTGGGCTACGCCGACGGCATCCCCCGGCACGCCTCCGGCACCGGACCCGTCCTCGTGGCCGGCAAGTGGCGCACGGTCGCCGGGCGGATCGCCATGGACCAGTTCGTCGTCGACCTCGGCGGGGACGAGCCGGGCGTGGGCGCGCAGGCCGTGCTGTTCGGGCCGGGCGACCGCGGGGAGCCCACCGCCGAGGACTGGGCGCAGGCGGCCGGAACCATCGGGTACGAAATCGTCACGCGCATCGGAGCACGCGTTCCGCGCGTCTATGTGAACGAGTGACGAAGCGGGTAACCCGCGGGTAGGACATTGCTTCGGCAGCTCCGACAGCCGTGACACAGGCTGCGGGGCACGCTGTGGACGAGCACCGTGTAAGCACCTTGTGGACGAGCACCTTGTGGACTGGAGGAGCGGTACGTGAGCGAGAGCAGTGCGGAGGCAGTGGCGGACGCCGCCTCGGCGGCCGTCGCCGTCGTCTCCGCCACGGGGGCGGCCGGGGGCTGGCGCCGGGCGACCGGTATCGCCGGCGCCGCGATAGGCGTGATCGCCGCGGGCGCCGCGGCCGGGGTCGCCATCGAGCGGATGACCGTGGGCCGCGGGATACGGGCCAAGGCCCGGCTCGCCCTGGACTCGGCGGGGCCGTACGGGGGACTGCGCGGCACCCCAGGCAGGGCGATCGCGGACGACGGCACCGAGCTGTACTACGAGGTCGACGACGTCGAGCCGCAGGGCGGGCCCGCGGGGCGGCGGCGCCGGCTGTTCGGGCGCAAGGCGCCCCTTCCGGTCACGGTCGTCTTCAGCCACGGCTACTGCCTCACGCAGGACTCCTGGCACTTCCAGCGGGCGGCGCTGCGCGGGGTCGTCCGGACCGTGCACTGGGACCAGCGCAGCCACGGCCGGTCCGCGCGCGGGGCGGACCAGCTCCGCGACGGCGTACCGCTCACCATCGACCAGCTCGGGCGGGACCTGCGGGCCGTGATCGACGCGGCCGTACCGGAGGGGCCGATCGTGCTGGTCGGGCACTCCATGGGCGGGATGACCGTGATGGCGCTGGCCGCGCAGTACCCGGAGTTCGTGAGCGAGCGGGTGGTCGCCACCGCCTTCGTGGGTACCTCCTCCGGCCGGCTCGGCGAGGTCAACTTCGGGCTGCCGGTGGCCGGGGTCAACGCGGTACGGCGGGTGCTCCCCGGGGTGCTCAAGGCGCTCGGGCAGCAGGCCGCGCTGGTGGAGAAGGGGCGGCGGGCCACCGCCGATCTGTTCGCGGGGATCATCAAGCGGTACTCGTTCGCCTCGAAGGACGTCGATCCGGCCGTCGCCCGGTTCGCCGAGCGGATGATCGAGGGGACGCCGATCGATGTCGTCGCCGAGTTCTACCCGGCCTTCACCGAGCACGACAAGACCGAGGCGCTCGGGCTGTTCACCGGCATGCCGGTGCTCGTGCTGGCGGGCATCGGGGACCTCGTCACGCCCAGCGAGCACAGTGAGGCGATCGCCGATCTGCTGCCCGAGGCCGAACTCGTGCTCGTCCCGGACGCCGGGCACCTCGTGATGCTGGAACACCCGGAAGTGGTCACCGACCGCCTCGCCGACCTCCTCACCCGCGCGGGTGCCGTCCCGGCAGGGGCTACCGTGGGGGGCTATGGAAGCACCAGCGGCACCGCACAACCCGGCTGAGATCGAGCTGACCGTCACCTCCCCCGAACAGATGCGGGAGCTGGGCCGCCGCCTGGCCAAGCTGCTGCGGGCCGGTGATCTCGCGATGCTCAGCGGGGAGCTGGGCGCGGGCAAGACGACTCTCACCCGGGGGCTGGGGGAGGGGCTCGGGGTGCGCGGGGCCGTGACCTCGCCGACGTTCGTGATCGCCCGCGTCCACCCCTCCCTCGGGGACGGTCCGCCCCTCGTCCACGTCGACGCCTACCGCCTCGGCGGCGGGCTCGACGAGATGGAGGACCTCGACCTCGACGTGTCCCTGCCCGAGTCCGTGATCGTCGTGGAGTGGGGCGAGGGCAAGGTCGAGGAGCTGACCGACGAACGCCTCCAGGTCCGCATCCACCGGGCCGTCGGCGACACCACGGACGAGGTGCGCCACGTGACCGTCGCCGGACTCGGCGCCCGCTGGGCGAGCACCGATCTGAGTGTGCTCGCGGCCTGAGGCGGACGTGTGTCCTACGCCGCCCGGGGGTGCGCGGCCGGCTTTCCCGTGGTGGTCGGGTCCGGTAGGCGCGGGGGTGTCGAGACGGCCTCGGCCGCGGCGCACGACGTGAGCAGCTCGCGCATGGACACCCCGGCGAGTGTGAACAGCCGGGGCGGCCGGGCGTCGGTGGTCTGGGGCTCGTCGGCCGGCATGGCGCCTCCCGGGGACAGGGGCTGGTTAGGTTCACCTAACCAGCCCTGGGATACCATGTGACCACGCACAACACGCCGTACGCAACATTTTGCCGACCGGTTGTCGGAAACCTTCAGCCGGTTCGCGGTCGGCGTCACCGGATCACGACGACCCGCTGCCCGATCGTCGCGAAGTCCCACATCGCGTCCCCGTCCGGCCGGGTCTGCCGGATCCCGCCCGTGCGCACCGTCGCGTCCGGCGCCGGGACGAAGGACTTCACCGCCGCGCTGAAGCCGATGACCACGTCGTCCACCGTGGCGAAGCGGACGACGTGCTCCACCGGGGTGCCGTCGGTGCCGGTGACACGGCCCGAGCGGGAGGTCACCGCGTAGCGGCCGGGCGGCGGGTCGACCCGGCCCGGGGTGACGTGGAAGGTGCGTTCGACGTTGCCCGCCATGCCGACCAGCCACACCCGGTCGTCGTCCAGCGAGTACACGACCCGCCGGCCCGTGCCCGAGTTCCCGGGCAGCGCGGCGGGGTGCGCCCGGTCGCGCGGCGCCTTGCGGGCGGCGGCGGGGGTGGCCGCCTCGGACGCGGCGAGCCCCGGGGGTACGTTCGCGGAGGCCTGGTAGGCGAGGAACCCGACCGTCGCCACGGCCGCCGCCGTGAGCCCGGCGACCAGGGTCGAGCTGCGGACTGCCACCGGCGATCACCCCATGAAAAGAAAAATTGTCTTATGTCCTGTTTCCTGGTGACCGTAGCAGCCGTCACGGGCTCCGCCCGGACATCCGACACAGGCGCCCGGGAGCCGTAGGCTGTTTGCGTGCTCTTGCTCGCTCTGGATACCGCCACCCCCGCCGTCACCGTCGCGCTCCACGACGGCACGGACGTCATCGCCTCCTCCAGTCAGGTGGACTCCCGCCGGCACGGCGAGCTGCTGCTGCCGGCCGTCGACCGACTGCTCGCCGAGGCGGGGCGCGCCCTGGACGCCGTCACGGCGATCGTCGTCGGGGTCGGCCCCGGCCCCTACACCGGCCTGCGCGTCGGGCTGATGACCGCCGACACCTTCGGCCTCGCGCTCGGCGTCCCGGTGCACGGGCTGTGCACCCTCGACGGCCTCGCGTACGCCTCCGACCTCGAAGGACCCTTCGTCGTGGCGACCGACGCCCGGCGCAAGGAGGTCTACTGGGCGCGCTACGACGACTCCCGCACCCGGGTCACGGAACCCGCCGTGGACCGGCCCGCCGACATCGCCGACCGGGTCGCCGGGCTGCCGGCCGTCGGCGCGGGCGCGCTGCTGTACCCGGACACCTTCCCCCACGTACACGAGCCCGAGCACGTCTCGGCGGCGGCCCTGGCCTCCCTGGCCGCCGAACGGCTGGCGGCCGGCGCGGACCTGCCCGCCCCGCGCCCGCTGTACCTGCGTCGGCCGGACGCCCAGGTCCCCAAGAACTACAAGGTGGTCACCCCCAAGTGACCGAGGCCGTGACTGCGCGCCTGCGCGAGATGCGCTGGTGGGACATCGATCCCGTGCTGGAACTGGAGAAGGACCTCTTCCCCGAGGACGCCTGGTCGAGGGGCATGTTCTGGTCCGAGCTGGCGCACGCCCGGGGGGCCGAGGCGACCCGCCGCTATCTCGTCGCCGAACAGGACGGACGGGTCGTCGGGTATGCCGGGCTCGCCTCCGCCGGCACGGAGGGCGACACGGGCTCCGCCCGGGGCGCCGACGTCCAGACGATCGCCGTCGCCCGCGAGCAGTGGGGCACCGGCCTCGGCAGCCGGCTGCTCACCGAGCTGCTGAAGGCGGCGACCGCCTTCGACTGCGCCGAGGTGATGCTGGAGTGCCGGGTCGACAACGTCCGGGCGCAGAAGCTGTACGAACGCTTCGGCTTCGAGGCGATCGGCTTCCGGCGCGGCTACTACCAGCCCGGCAACGTGGACGCCCTGGTCATGCGCCTGACCGACCCGGCGGCCTCCCTGCGCCAAGAAGCGGCGTCCCCGCGCCACGAAGAAGACGACCAAGGAACCGACACCCATGGCTGACGAACCCCTCGTCCTCGGCATCGAGACCTCCTGCGACGAGACCGGCGTCGGCATCGTCCGGGGCACCACCCTGCTGGCCGACGCCATCGCCTCCAGCGTCGACGAGCACGCCCGCTTCGGCGGGGTCGTCCCCGAGGTGGCCTCCCGCGCCCATCTGGAGGCGATGGTCCCCACCATCGACCGGGCGCTGAAGGAGGCGGGCGTCAGCGCGAAGGACCTCGACGGCATCGCCGTCACCGCCGGGCCCGGCCTGGCCGGCGCGCTGCTGGTCGGGGTCTCGGCGGCGAAGACGTACGCCTACGCCCTCGGCAAGCCCCTCTACGGCGTCAACCACCTCGCCTCCCACATCTGCGTCGACCAGCTGGAGCACGGCCCGCTGCCCGAGCCGACGATGGCGCTGCTGGTCTCCGGCGGCCACTCCTCCCTGCTGCTGTCCTCCGACATCACCTCCGACGTCCGTCCGATGGGCGCCACCATCGACGACGCGGCGGGCGAGGCCTTCGACAAGATCGCGCGCGTGCTGAACCTGGGCTTCCCCGGCGGGCCGGTCATCGACCGCTACGCCCGTGAGGGCGACCCCGGCGCCATCGCGTTCCCGCGCGGTCTGACCGGTCCGCGCGATCCCGCGTACGACTTCTCCTTCTCCGGGCTGAAGACCGCCGTCGCCCGCTGGATCGAGGCGAAGCGGGCGGCCGGCGAGGAGGTGCCGGTGCGGGACGTGGCGGCCTCCTTCCAGGAGGCGGTCGTGGACGTCCTGACCCGCAAGGCCGTCCGGGCCTGCAAGGACGAGGGCGTCGACCACCTCATGATCGGCGGCGGGGTCGCCGCCAACTCGCGGCTGCGGGCCCTGGCCCAGGAGCGCTGCGAGAAAGGGGGCATCCGGCTGCGGGTGCCCCGCCCCAAGCTGTGCACGGACAACGGCGCGATGGTCGCCGCCCTGGGCGCGGAGATGGTCGCCCGGGGCCGCGCGGCGTCCGGCTGGGACCTCTCGGCGGACTCCTCCCTGCCGGTGACGGACCCGCACGTCCCCGCCCCCGGGCACAGCCGGGACCACGCTCACGACAACGGCCGGGCTCACGACCACGACCATGTGCACGAGGCCGCCAAGGACAACCTCTACTCATGACGGTCGCACTGATGTGGGAGGCCCGGGCGGTCCGGGGGCGGGGCGCCGACCTGCTCGCCTGGGCCGAGGGCCGGCTGCTCGCGGAGCGCCCCCTGCGCCGCGAGACCTTCCGCGCCCCGCAGGACCGGGTCCTCGTCATCACGTGGTGGGACGCGGAGTACGACGCCGCGCTCCCCGAACTCCCCGACCCGGCGCCCGACCTGGTGTCCCGTCCGGTCCACCGCTGGCGCTTCACACCGGTCGAGCGGTCCTGGTACGCCGTGCGCTGCGTCTTCCGCCACGGCCCCCTCGGCGTCTACGAGGAGCGCGTCACCCTGTGGACCGCGGGCTCCCCCGACGAGGCCGTCGCCCGCGCGGAGGCCGAGGCGGCCGAGTACGGCGAGGGCCTGGACGGCGTCGAGTACGTCCGGTTCGCCGAGGTCTTCACCCTCGGTACGGCCCCCGGCGAGGGCACGGAGGTCTTCTCCCTCATGCGCGCGAGCACCCTGCCGCCGGGGGCGTACGTGGAGCGCTTCTTCGCCACGGGCGCCGAGCGGACGGACGGCTGACGGTCACCGCACTGGCCGGGACGTTCGAAACACACCCTCTAGGGCTGCGGCGCCGACAACAGCCACACCGAGCCGGTCAGGGTCGCGCAGGCCAGGACTGAGGACAGGGTGCCGGTCAGGGTCGGGCCCGTCATCACCAGGCCCAGGACGAGGCCGAGGAGGGTGCCCAGGCCGGTGGCGGAGGCGGCCTCGTGCCAGGGCGGTGCGGCCGCGGTGCCGGGCGGCAGGACGAAGGCGTCGCGGAGGTCGGTGCGCATCGCGTCGTCGTCGAGGACGGCGCCGGACGGGGGATGGTCGCGCAGCCGGCCCAGCGGGACCAGCCGGGTGCCGTCGGGCAGGGCCGCGACGGTGCGGCGGCCGGTGCCGTGCACGGTGAGCGGGAGTTCGGCCGGCGCCTCGTGCAGGGCGGGGTGCCACATGATCCGCTGCCAGCGGGTACGGCCCTCGGGGTACGTCAGTTCCAGCCAGGTGCCCCGCGACGCGCGCCAGGCCGCCCGGCGGGTGCCGGTGCGCACCCGGGCCGTGGTCGGCCGGCCGGGCCGGCGGGCGGCCAGCCGGAAGCGCAGGCCCCGCCAGGGCCAGACCAGGGTCAGCGGCACGGCCACGGCGGCGCCCAGGAAGACCGGGACGATCAGATCGTCCTCCTCGGCCGTCTCCTGCGGGTCGGCCGGGAAGCCCTGGGGGTCACCGGCGGCGGGGTCGTAGGCGACCGGGAAGTCCTCGCCCTCGGCGTAGCGGCCGGTGTCGTAGACGCCGAAGCGCTGCACGTGGGTGCGGCCCGTGCCGTCGGTCCAGCGGACGCGGACGTCCAGGTCGTCGCCGATGCCGTCCTCGACGACCACGCCGGTCGTCCGGGCCGTGGCCCGGTCCCGGGCGTCCACGTAGGCGTCGGCGCGCAGGCCGAGCCACCCGGCGAACAGGGCGTATCCGGCGAGGGTGACGGCGATGCCGAGGAGGGCCGTGCGCAAGGGGGTGCTCATGCGGGCGTCTCCTCAGTGCTCTCGCTCGTGCTCCGCAGGAGGGCGCGGGCGGCGGTCGGGTCCGCGGTCGTGACGGCCTCGGTGAGCAGGTCGTCGAGGTCCACCGTCCGGCCGTCGGGGGACGTCAGGACCGTGTGCGTCCAGCGGCCGGCGGGGGTCCAGCCGGCGGTCTCCAGGACCTCGGCCAGCGCTGCGGCCGTCGCCGCCGTGCAGACCTGGCGGGCCAGGAGGGGGCGGACGGCGCGGGGGACCCGGCGCAGTCCGGGCTCCAGCCGGCGGGCCAGCCCCGGCCAGCTGCCCTCGGCGAGCGTGTCCAGGGCCGCGGTGACCGCCGCCTCCGGGGTGTCGTGCCCGGTGGCCTTGAACAGCCGGGCGGTGCGGGAGTCGTCGCCGAGGCCGCGCAGTTCGTCGGCGGGCAGACCGAGCAGCCGTACCGCCTCCAGGTCGTCCTCGCCCTCGCCGTCCTGGTGGGTGAGACGCCGGACGCACCAGCGGGCGATCTCCGGTGCGTCGCGCAGCGGGACCGGCGAGTCGCCGTACGTTCCCGTGCCCGGAAGCGTCGGCAGCGCGGCCAGGCGGACCGGCTCGGGCGGGTGGTCGGCCGCCGCGTACGGGTCGATCGCGTCCTCGTCGGCGGCGGCGCGGGCGGCGCGGCGGGCCACGTGCGGGTCGGCGAGGGCGGCGTCGAGGGCGTCGTAGAAGTCCTCGGGCCAGGCGTCCCGTTCGGCGAGGTCGGCCAGCCAGGGTTCGCCGAGGCCCTCGAAAACCGCGTGCAGCCGGACGGTCCGCCGCAGCGCCTCCGTGGTGGCGTCGGTGCCCGCGATCCGGGCCGCGTCGGCGTCGGCGGCCGTCTCCGCCTGCCAGAAGTCGGGCTGCGAGGCGCGCAGAAGGGGTGCGGCCAGGGGCGCCAGGGGGCGGACGGGGGCGTCCAGCCGGTCGGCGAGGCGGGCGCGGGCGTAGCGCAGGAGGGTGGCGCGGCGGCTGTCCACATGGCGGTGGTGGGCCAGCTCATGGGCGATGACGGAGGCGAGTTCGGCCTCCGTGAGGGTGCGCACCAGGGGCAGGCCCAGGAAGAGGACGTGGGTGCGCACCCCGCTGACCCGGGCCCGGCCGAGGGAGGCCTCGACGGCCGGGACGATCCGGACCAGGAGAGGCGCGCGGAAGCCGAGGCGGTCGGCCACGTCCCGGACGAGCGCGGCCAGTTCGGGTTCGTCGTCGGGCCGCACGGCCCGGCCGGGCAGCGGGCCGCGGTCCCGGGCGACGGCGCCGGTGATCCCGGACCAGAACAGCAGCACGGGGGCGAGCGCCGACCAGTCCGGGCCCCAGAGCAGACAGGCGGTGAGCAGGGCCGCGCCGACGACGACCGTGGGCAGCAGCCCGACGGTCAGCAGGGCGGCGGCCAGCAGCCACTGCCGGGCGGCCGTGTGCCAGGGGGGCGGTTGCGGTATGGGGGTGTCCATGGGGGCGGTTCCCGTCACGCGCCGGGTTGCAGGAGGTCGGCGGATTGTGACACACGGGCACCCACCGGGCACACCTCAGTTTCGTACGACCTCCGTTTCGCAGCGCAGCCGCCGGTCGGCCCCCACCTCGCGCACCGGGCCCGTCAGCCGCAGCCGGGCCGTGCCCCGCACCAGCGCGCTGGACGTGCCCAGCCGCAGCTCCAGCTCGCCCGGTTCGACGACCCGGCGTCCCGCGCGGTCGGTGAAGGCGGACAGGTCGGTGTGGAAGCGGAAGGTGACCCGGGCGGACTCGCCGTCGGCGAGGTCGAGCCGCTGGTAGCCGATCAGCCGGACGTCGGGGCGGGTCACGCTCGCCACCGGGTCGTGCAGATACAGCTGGACGACCTCGGTGCCCGGCCGGGGCCCGGTGTTGCGGACGGTGACGGACAGGTCGTACGAGCCGTCCGTGCCGATCTCCGTCACCGGTGTCCGCGGGCCGCCGCCGGTGAAGTCCTCCCAGACGAAGGAGGTGTACGAGCGGCCGTGGCCGAAGGCGTACAGCGGGGTCGGGTCCAGGCTGCTGACCTCGCCGGCCAGGCCCAGGGGCGGCTGGAGGTAGGTCCAGGGCTGGCCGCCGGGCAGGCGCGGCACGCTGACCGGGAGGCGGCCGGAGGGGTTGAGGCGGCCCGACAGCACGCCGGAGACCGCCGGGCCGCCCTCCTCCCCCGGGAAAAAGGCCTGGACGATCGCGCCGAGCCGGCCGTGCCAGCGGCCGAGCGCGTAGGGGCGGCCGGTGAGCAGCACCAGGACCACGGGGACGCCCGTGGCGACGAGCGCGTCCAGCAGTTCGCCCTGGACGCCGGGCAGGGTCAGGTCGGCCACGTCGCAGCCCTCGCCGGAGGTGCCCCGGCCGAACAGTCCCGCCCGGTCGCCGAGCACCGCCACGCACACGTCCGCCTCGGAGGCGCGCGCGATGGCCTCGGCGAAGCCGGAGGGGTCGGGGTCGGAGACCGGGCAGCCCTCGGTGAACGTCACCTTGGCGTCCGGGAGTTCGGTGCGCAGGGACTCCAGCAGGGTGGGGATCTCGATGCCGGTCTCCACCCCGGGGTGGTGGGGCAGGACATGGGAGGGGAAGGAGTAGCAGCCGAGCATCGCCAGGGCGTCCGCCGCCCGTGGGCCGACCACCGCGATCCTGGTGTCGGGGGCGAGGGGGAGCAGTCCGGTGGGGTTGTCCAGCAGGACCACCGACTCCTCCGCCAGCCGGCGGGCCAGCGCGCGGTTCGCGGCCGGGTCGAGGTCCACGGACTCCGGGTGCTCGGGCTGCCAGTCCTCGTCCAGCAGGCCGAGTTCGCATTTCTGGAGCAGGACCCGGCGGCAGGCCCGGTCGACCAGGGCCTCGGGGATCTCGCCCGCGCGGACCGCCGCGACGAGCGCCTCGCCGTAGTGCTTCACCGTGGGCAGTTCGACATCGATGCCCGCCTCCAGCGCGAGGCGCGCCGTCTCGGCGGGGGTGCCCGCGACCCGGTGCAGGGTCTGGAGGAAGCCGATGCCGAAGTAGTCGGCGACGACCGTGCCGGTGAACCCCCACTCCTCGCGCAGCAGGCGGGTCAGCAGCTCCGGGTCGGCGGAGGCGGGGACGCCGTCGCGTTCGGTGTAGGCGGCCATCACCGAGCGGGCGCCGCCCTCGCGCACCGCCATCTCGAACGGGGGGAGCGTGACGTCCGCGAACTCGCGGGTGCCCGCCCGCACCGGGGCCAGATTGCGGGCGCCGGCGGAGGAGGCGTACCCGGCGAAGTGCTTGAGGGTGGCGACGACCCCGGCGGACTGAAGGCCCCTGACGTAGGCCGTGCCGATGGTGGCGACCAGGTACGGGTCCTCGCCGATCGTCTCCTCGACCCGTCCCCAGCGCGGGTCGCGGACGACGTCCAGGACGGGGGCCAGGCCCTGGTGGACCCCGACGGCGCGCAGGTCGTGCCCGATCGCCCGGCCCATCTCCTCGACCAGCGACGGGTCGAAGGCGGCGCCCCAGGCCAGCGGGACCGGGTAGGCGGTGGCGCGCCAGGCGGTGAACCCGGCCAGGCACTCCTCGTGGGCGAGGGCCGGGATGCCGAAGCGGCCCGCCGCGGCGATCCGGCGCTGGGCGGCGGCCAGGGCGCGGGCGCCGGTCGACGGGTCGACGGGGGCGGTGCCGAAGGGGCGGGTGAGCTGGCCGAGCCCCAGGGTGATCAGGTCGTCCCACTCGTAGTCGGCGGTCATGTCGTGCTGGTGCGGGGCGACTCCCCCGCCGTCCGTCGAGGCGCCGACCCACACGCCGTACAGCTGGGCGGTCCTCTCCTCCAGGGTCATCCGGGAGAGCAGGTCGTCGACTCGGGCGGCGGCGCTCAGAGCACGGTCACGCCAGGGGGCGGTGGTCATGAAACTCCTGTCCCGGGGGATCCTGTCCCGAAGGATTCGAATGTTTCGTAACACACTTCGAATGTTCCGGGAACCTATGGCGCTGCGAGGGGTTAGTCAAGAGGCCGCGCGGGGATACGATCGCCGCCATGACACGCTCCGAGCCCGCTGAAACGCGTCCGCAGACCGCCACACTCGCGGAGATCGCCCGCGAGGCCGGTGTCTCGGCCCCGACTGTTTCGAAGGTCCTCAACGGCCGTGCCGACGTCGCGCCCGCGACCCGCACCCGTGTCGAGGAACTGCTGCGCGCCCACGGCTACCGGCGACGGCGGGCCGAGGCGACCCGTTCGCCCCTGATCGACCTGGTCTTCCACGAACTGGAGAGCGCCTGGGCGATGGAGGTCATCCGGGGCGTGGAGAACGTGGCCCGCGACGCCGGGCTGAGCGTGGTGCTGAGCGAGAGCGCCGGCCGGCTCACCCCCGGCCGGACCTGGGCCGACCAGGTCGCCGCCCGGCGCCCGCACGGGGTGGTGCTGGTGCTGTCCGGCCTCGACGAGTCCCAGCGGGCGCTGCTGACCAGCCGCACCATCCCGTTCGTCGTGATGGATCCGGCCGGCGACCCGGGCGCGGACGTGCCCTCGATCGGGGCCACCAACTGGCAGGGCGGCCTGGCCGCCACCCGGCATCTGGTGGAGCTCGGGCACCGGCGGATCGGGGCGATCAGCGGACCCCCGCAGATGATGTGCAGCCGGGCCCGGATCGACGGCTACCGGGCCGCCCTGGAGACCGCCGGGCTGCCGGTCGAGCCCGGCTTGATCAAGACCGGCGACTTCCACCACGAGACCGGCTACCGGCTCGGCCGTGAGCTGCTGGACCGCCCCGACCGGCCCACCGCCGTCTTCGCCGGCAACGACCTCCAGGCCCTCGGCGTCTACGAGGCCGCCCGGGAGCTGGGGCTGCGGATCCCGGAGGACGTCAGCGTGGTCGGCTTCGACGATCTGCCGGTGGCGCGCTGGGTGGGGCCGCCGCTGACGACCGTACGGCAGCCGCTGACCGAGATGGCGGAGGCGGCCGCCCGGCTGGTGCTGGAGCTGGGGCGGTCGGCGCAGGAGGCGCCGGCCGCCACCCGGGTGGAGCTGGCGACGAGCCTGGTGGTGCGCACGAGCACCGCGGCGCCGCCCGTGGCCGGAAGTTGACGTATTGACGGGTGTGGTGGGCGCCTCCACACTCCACCGAAGTCAATCGGTTGCACGGCCGAAACTTTCGGAGGCACCCGCATGAGATCTCTGAGAACAGGCCTGTCCCTGACCTCCCTCGTGGCCGGCCTCGCGCTGCTGCTCACGGCACCCGCCGCCCACGCGGCCGACACCCCCCTGCGCGACCTCGGCGCCGCCAAGGGCAAGGTCGTCGGCACGGCGGTCACCGGCTCCAAGCTCACCGGCACCTACGGCGACCTCGCCGGGGCGCAGTTCTCCTCGCTGACCCCCGGCAACGCCATGAAATGGGAATCGGTGGAGCCCGCCCAGGGCTCCTTCAACTGGGCCGAGGCCGACCAGATCGTCGCCTTCGCCCAGGCGCACAACCAGCAGGTGCGCGGTCACACCCTGGTCTGGCACAACCAGAACCCGAACTGGCTGACCAACGGCAGCTGGACCCCGGCCCAGCTCACCACCCTGCTCCAGAACCACATCGGCACCGAGGTCGGCCGCTACAAGGGGAAGATCGCCGCCTGGGACGTCGTCAACGAGCCCTTCAACGAGGACGGCACCTACCGCCCGACCCTCTGGTACAACGGCCTCGGCACCGACTACATCGCGAAGGCGCTGACCTGGGCGCGGGCCGCCGATCCGGCCGCGAAGCTCTACGTCAACGACTACAACGTGGAGGGCGTCAACGCGAAGTCGACCGCCCTGTACAACCTGGTCAGGTCGCTGAAGGAGCGGGGCGTCCCGATCGACGGGGTCGGCCTCCAGGCGCACCTCATCCTCGGGCAGGTCCCCTCGACGCTCCAGCAGAACATCCAGCGCTTCGCCGACCTCGGCGTGGACGTGGCGATCACCGAGCTGGACATCCGGATGAACCTGCCCTCCGACAGCGCCAAACTCGCCCAGCAGAAGGCCGACTACAAGGCCGTCACCGCCGCCTGCGTGGCGGTGGCGCGCTGTGTGAACCTCACCGTCTGGGGCTTCGCCGACTCCGACTCCTGGGTGGAGAGCACCTTCCCGGGGCAGGGCGCGGCGACGCCGTACGACGGGAACTACGCGCCGAAACCGGCCTACTACGGCATCGCGGAGGCGCTCGGCGGGACGAGTACGCCCCCGCCGACCGGCGGGTGCACGGCGTCGTACGGCGTGGGCAGTCAGTGGAACACCGGATTCACCGGGAACGTGACGATCTCCTGCTCGGGTGCCTCGCTGTCGTCCTGGAAGGTGACCTGGACGTACGGCGCCGGGCAGCAGATCACCCAGGCCTGGAACGCCACCTGCACCCAGTCGGGGGCGGCCGTGTCCTGTGCGAACGCCCCGTACAACGGGACCGTGCCGGACGGGGGTTCGGTGAGCTTCGGGTTCAACGCGAGCTGGAGCGGCAGCAATCCTGTGCCGACGGTGACCCTGGGCTGAGCATCGCCGTCCCGGCCGGGCCGGCGGTCCCCCGTGCTGCGGGCCGCCGGCCCGGACCGGCACCAGCCCCACCGTGCTCCCCCTCCCACCTGCGCGGACGCGCGCCCCGAAGAAATCTCCGGGAAAATTCGGCGAGGGTGTCGATCCGGCCGTCCCCCGTTCGACGCAGGGGTGAGAGGCCGGGAAGGACCCGGTCGCCGTGAGCCCTGAGGAGCCACCATGCCGCGCTATCTGTCGCTCGTGAAGATCGATGAGAACTCCGTCCCCGCCGAGGGCCCCAGCCCCGAGCTGATGCAGCGGATGGGCGAGCTGATCGAGGAGGTCACCAAGGCCGGCGTCATGCTCGACACCGCCGGGCTGCTGCCGTCCGCGCAGGGCACCCGGGTGCACTGGGAAGGCGGCCGGATCTCCGTCACCGACGGGCCGTTCACCGAGGCCAAGGAGGTCGTCGGCGGGTACGCGATCATGCAGTGCAAGGACCGCGCCGAGGCCATCGAGTGGGCCACCCGGTTCCTGAAGGCGCACGAGGAGTTCTGGACCGTCACCTGCGAGGTGCGGGAGATCGCCGAGGGATGAGCCCGTCCGCTGTGCGGACCCGCGGGCAGGGTGTTCGATGGTGGGTTGTGGAACCACAGCCCGCCGTCGAGCCCCGGCCCGCCATCGGCCCCCGGACCGCCGTCGACCCCCGGACCGCCATCGAGACCGTCTTCCGCCTGGAGTTCCCCCGGGTCGTCGCCGCCGTCACCCGGGTCGTCCGGGACGTCGGCATCGCCGAGGAACTCGCGCAGGACGCCCTCGTCGCCGCACTGGAGCAGTGGCCCGGGGACGGCGTCCCCGACCGGCCCGGCGCCTGGCTCACCGCCGCCGCCCGCCACCGCGCCGTCGACCTCGTCCGCCGCCGGGAGAACTACGCCCGCAAGCTCCGGGAGATCGGCCGCACCCTGGAGGACACGCCCCCGCCGCAGGAACCGCCGGACCCGGACGCCATCGACGACGACCTGCTCCGGCTCGTCTTCACCACCTGCCACCCCGTGCTGTCCCCGGAGGCCCGCACCGCCCTCACCCTGCGCCTCCTCGGCGGTCTGACCACGGCCGAGATCGCCCGCGCCTACCTGGTCCCCGAGCCCACGGTCGCCCAGCGCGTCGTCCGGGCCAAGCGGACCCTCGCCACCCGGAACATCGCCTTCGAGGTGCCGTACGGCCCCGACCGCGAGGCCCGGCTCGGCTCGGTCCTCGACGTCATCTACCTGATCTTCAACGAGGGCTACGCGGCCACCGCGGGCGACGACTGGCTGCGCCCCGCGCTGTGCGAGGACGCGCTGCGCCTGGCCCGGCAGCTCGCCGCGCTCATGCCCAAGGAGCCCGAGGTGCACGGCCTGGTCTCCCTGCTGGAGTTCCAGGCCGCCCGCACCGCCGCCCGCACCGCCCCCGACGGCACCCCCGTCCTCCTGAAGGACCAGAACCGGCGCCGCTGGAACCGCATGCTCATCGGCCGCGGCATCACCGCCCTGGACCGGGCCGGCGCCACCTCCCCCGGGGCCCCGGGCCCGTACGCCCTCCAGGCCGCCATCGCCGCCTGCCACGCCCACGCCCCCACCTACGAGGACACCGACTGGACCGCCATCGCCACCCTCTACGCCCTGCTGGCCGCCCGCGCCCCGTCCCCGGTCGTCGAACTCAACCGCGCGGTCGCCGTCTCCATGGCCGACGGACCGGGCCCCGCCCTGGAGATCGTCGACACCCTGGCCGCCGGATCCGCCCTGAGCGACTACCACCTGCTGCCCAGCGTCCGCGGCGACCTCCTGCTGCGCCTCGGGCGTACGGCCGAGGCGCGGGCCGAGTTCGAGCGGGCGGCGGCCCTGGCCCGCAACGAACGGGAGCGGGAGCTGCTGCTGGCCCGGGCGGCCGGCTGCGAGGCGTGACCCTCGCCCCGTTCCGGTCCCGGCCTCAGGACGCGCCGTCGGCGGTGGCGTCCGGAGCCGGGCTCCCGAGCAGCATCGTCGGGGCCCCGGCCACCCGGGTGAGGAACACGGTCACCGCGTGCGGCCCGTGTCCCTTCGGCAGCACCTTGCGGCGCAGCTCCTCCGGCTCCACGGCCGAGCCGCGCTTCTTCACGGTCAGGATCCCGACCTCCCGCTCCCGCAGCAGCGCCTTCAACTTCTTTACGTTGAAGGGGAGTTGGTCGGTGATCTCGTAGGCGGTGGCATAGGGGACCGGTCGCAGGGTGTCGGCGGTGACGTACGCGATGGTCTCGTCGACCAGCCCGCCGTCCAGCTCCCGGGCCACCTCCGCGACCAGATGGGCGCGGATGACGGCGCCGTCGGGCTCGTAGAGATAGCGGCCGAGGGGCCGGACGTGCGGGTTCGGCAGGCCGGTGCCGCGCAGGGTCCGCGGGCCCGGCAGCAGTGTCGCGCGCACGGCCCCCGGCTCGGTGCCGAACCACAGGACCGCCTCCTTCACGTCCCCGCCGTCCGAGATCCATTCCGCCTCGGCCTCGGCCGGGATCGCCTCGTGCGGTACGCCGGGCGCGATCTTCAGCGCGGCCCGGGGCGCGGCCAGGGCGGCGCCCACCGCCCAGGACAGCGGCGGGGAGTACGCCTCGGGGTCGAAGATCCGCCCGCGTCCGCCCCGCCGCGCGGGGTCCACGAACACGGCGTCGAAGCCGGCGGTGTCCACCTCGGTGACGTCCGCCTCCCGTACGTCGATCAGATCGGCGAGTCCGAGCGCCTCGGCGTTGGCCCGGGCGGCCGCCGCCGTCAGCGGGTCGCGGTCCACGGCCAGCACCCGGATGCCCGCGCGGGCCAGCGCGATCGCGTCGCCGCCGATCCCGCAGCACAGGTCGGCCACCGAGGTCACGCCGAGCTCCTTGAGGCGTCCGGCGCGGTACGCCGCCACACTCGCCCGCGTCGACTGCTCCACCCCGTGGGGCGTGAAGAACATCCGCCCGGCGTCCTCGGCCCCGAACTTCGCCACCGCCCGCTGCCGCAGCCGCGCCTGCCCGAGCGCCGCCGACACCAGCGCGGCGGGATGCTCCCGGCGCAGCCGGGTGGCGACCGCGAGTTCGTCGGAGGGGTCGGTCCCCCGCACGGCGTCGAGCAGAGCGAGGCCTTCGGGAGTGAGGAGGGGGGCGAGGTCGGTCACGGGGTCATTGTCGGTCATCGCCGGGCCGGGGGCGGGTCGGTCCGGTGCGGTGCCCGTGTGGGCCGGTCGGGGGACCGTCGGTCCCCGGCGGCGGTGTCGGGGCGGGGCGCGGGGACGGGGCTGGGAAGATCCGGCGCCATGGGAGCAGTCGTACAAAATGACAAAAAGGGCGCTTCTCTGGCCGCGCTGCGCGGCGGCATCGCGCTCCTGGTTCTCACCGCGATCGTGGCGGGCTGCGCCGAGGGCGGCGACCGTGAGGGCGGTGCCCCGGCCCCCGGCCAGCAGGCAGGCGAGGCCGCGCCCCCGGTCCGGGCACTGCACTCGTACGCGGAACGGCTGCGCGCCGAGCAGACGGCCCGGGTCGCCGCCGCCCGGCGCTGGGGCCTGAAGCAGGTCCCGCTCACCCCGCCGCCCCCGCCCGCGAGGAAGCCCCGGATCACCACCCGGGACGGCTTCGAGGTGCGGGGCCACGAGGAACTCGGCCTCCCGCCCGTCTTCACCTCGGTCCCCACCCGGGACCGGGTCGTCTTCCTCACCATCGACGACGGCGCCGAGAAGGACCCGCGGTTCCTGCGGATGATGAGCGAGCTGAGGATCCCGTACACCGCCTTCCTCAGCGACTACCTCATCAGCGACGACTACCCGTACTTCAAGAAGATGCAGGCCGCCGGGGTGACCCTGAACAACCACACCCTCCACCACCCCTCCCTGCGCGGCCTGTCCTACCGGCGGCAGAAGCACGAGATCTGCGGCATGCAGACCGTCCTCGGCGAGCGCTACGGCAGGCGCCCCGTCCTCTTCCGCCCGCCCTACGGCACTTACGACCGCGACACGCTGGTCGCCGCGAAGGCCTGCGGGGTGAGGTACGCCCCGCTGTGGGACGAGGAGGTCTTCGTCGACCACTGGGAGTACCGCGAGGGGGACCGCGACCTCCACCCCGGCGACATCGTCCTGAGCCACTTCCGCGGCCGGGGCGAGTGGCAGGGCACCATGCCCGACATGGTCCGCCGCTTCCTGAACAAGGTCACGGCCGAGGGGTACGCGGTCGCCCGCCTGGAGGACTACCTGTGAGGACGCGTGCGCTGATCGCCGTACTCCTGGCGCTGGCGGTGACGACGCTGACCGGCTGCGCCCAGTCCGTCGACCCGATCGAACGCCTGGGCAAGAAGGCCGCCCAACGGGTGCGCCCCCTCTCCCAAGGTCCGGGCAGCCCCGGCAGCCCCGGCGGTACCGGCCGCCCGGGCCGCTCCGGGCAGGAGCCCCTCCCGCCGGTCGTCGACCGCGTCCCCACCCGCGACAAGGTCGTCTTCCTCACCTACGACGACGGCGCCGAACGCGACCCCCGCTTCATCGACCTGGTCCGCGAACGACGCCTGCCCATCAGCGTGTTCCTCACCGACAGCGTGGTCGGCCCCGGCTACGGCCACTTCGCCCGGCTGCGCTCCGTCGGCGCGACCCTCCAGAACCACACCCTCGACCACGCGGCCCTGCGCGGACTGCCGTACGCCGGCCAGCGTGCCGAGATCTGCGGCCAGCAGGACAAGCTCCACGCCCGCTTCGGCGTGCGCCCCCGCCTGTTCCGCCCGCCCTACGGCACGTACGACACCACCACCCTGCGCGCCGCCGCCGACTGCGGCATCACGGCCGTCGTCCTGTGGCGCGCCGCGCTGGGCCCCGCCGGGCTCACCTACCCGCACGGCGCCCCCGGCCTGCGCCCCGGCGACATCGTCGCCCTCGACCCGGACGAGTCCACGGGCCCGAGCCTGCGCGAACGGACCACGGCACTGCTGCGGGTGCTGCGGGAAAGGGGCCTGACGGTGGGGAGGCTGGAGGACTACCTGTAGGGGTGCGCGAGCCGGGAAATCGTCCCGACGCGCCACGGGGATTAGCAGTCCGCTTGACCGAGTGCTAATCGCGGTCATAGTCTCGGCTCTGGCACTCCCCACTGGAGAGTGCCAACAACGCGACGGGCAGGTCCGGCACCCGCGACGACGGATCCACCTGGTCGCCACCTCAGACAGTTAACCCCGTGAGATCTCCGAAGGGGGAGGTCGGATCGTGACGACCGCCAGCTCCAAGGTTGCCATCAAGCCGCTTGAGGACCGCATCGTGGTCCAGCCGCTCGACGCCGAGCAGACCACGGCCTCCGGCCTGGTCATCCCGGACACCGCGAAGGAGAAGCCCCAGGAGGGCGCCGTCCTCGCCGTGGGCCCGGGCCGCTTCGAGAACGGCGAGCGCCTGCCGCTCGACGTCAAGGTCGGCGACGTCGTCCTGTACAGCAAGTACGGCGGCACCGAGGTGAAGTACAACGGCGAGGAGTACCTCGTCCTCTCGGCTCGCGACGTCCTCGCGATCATCGAGAAGTAGTTCTTCACCCGAGCACACATGCGTGCTTGAAGCTTGATGCTGCGCCCCTGGCTCCCGCCACCACACAAGAAGCCGGGCGCCCGGGGCGCAGTGCCTTTTCACCCCACGTTTTCCGCCCACAGATTTCCGAGAGGGCTGCCGCTGTCATGGCGAAGATCCTGAAGTTCGACGAGGACGCCCGTCGCGCCCTCGAGCGCGGCGTCAACAAGCTGGCCGACACGGTCAAGGTGACGATCGGTCCCAAGGGCCGCAACGTCGTCATCGACAAGAAGTTCGGCGCCCCGACCATCACCAACGACGGCGTCACCATCGCCCGCGAGGTGGAGATCGACGACCCGTACGAGAACCTCGGCGCCCAGCTCGTGAAGGAGGTGGCGACCAAGACCAACGACATCGCGGGTGACGGCACCACCACCGCCACCGTGCTGGCCCAGGCGCTCGTCCGCGAGGGCCTGAAGAACGTCGCCGCCGGCGCCTCCCCGGCCGCCCTGAAGAAGGGCATCGACGCCGCGGTCAAGGCCGTCTCCGACGAGCTGCTCGCCTCCGCGCGCCCGATCGACGACAAGGCGGACATCGCCGCCGTCGCCGCGCTGTCCGCCCAGGACCAGCAGGTCGGCGAGCTCATCGCCGAGGCGATGGACAAGGTCGGCAAGGACGGTGTCATCACCGTCGAGGAGTCCAACACCTTCGGCCTGGAGCTGGACTTCACCGAGGGCATGGCCTTCGACAAGGGCTACCTGTCGCCGTACTTCGTGACGGACCAGGAGCGCATGGAGGCGGTCCTCGAGGACCCCTACATCCTCATCAACCAGGGCAAGATCGGCTCCATCGCCGACCTGCTGCCGCTGCTGGAGAAGGTCATCCAGACCAACTCCTCCAAGCCGCTGCTGATCATCGCCGAGGACGTCGAGGGCGAGGCCCTGTCGACCCTGGTCGTGAACAAGATCCGCGGCACCTTCAACGCGGTCGCGGTCAAGGCCCCCGGCTTCGGTGACCGCCGCAAGGCGATGCTCCAGGACATGGCCACCCTCACCGGTGCCACCGTCATCTCCGAGGAGGTCGGCCTCAAGCTCGACCAGGTCGGCGTCGACGTCCTCGGTTCCGCCCGCCGTGTCACCGTCACCAAGGACGACACCACGATCGTCGACGGCGCCGGCGACTCCGCCGACGTGCACGGCCGCGTCGCGCAGATCAAGGCCGAGATCGAGAACACCGACTCCGACTGGGACCGCGAGAAGCTCCAGGAGCGCCTCGCGAAGCTGGCCGGCGGCGTGTGCGTGATCAAGGTCGGCGCCGCCACCGAGGTGGAGCTGAAGGAGAAGAAGCACCGTCTGGAGGACGCCATCTCCGCGACCCGCGCCGCGGTCGAGGAGGGCATCGTCTCCGGTGGTGGCTCCGCGCTGGTCCACGCCGTCAAGGTGCTCGAGGGCAACCTCGACAAGACCGGCGACGAGGCCACCGGTGTCTCCGTGGTCCGCCGCGCCGCCGTCGAGCCGCTGCGCTGGATCGCCGAGAACGCCGGCCTGGAGGGCTACGTCATCACCTCCAAGGTCGCCGAGCTCGACAAGGGCCAGGGCTTCAACGCCGCCACCGGCGAGTACGGCGACCTGGTCAAGGCCGGCGTCATCGACCCGGTCAAGGTCACCCGCTCCGCCCTGGAGAACGCCGCCTCCATCGCCTCCCTCCTGCTGACCACCGAGACCCTGGTCGTCGAGAAGAAGGAAGAGGAAGAGCCGGCCGCCGCGGGCGGCCACCACGGCCACTCCCACTGAGGCACCCCGCGCACCCGCGCGAAGAAGCCCCCCGTTCCGTCGCGGAACGGGGGGCTTCTCCCTTCGCGGGCGATTTCGGTTCGGGTGGGGGCCGGGATCAGCCCCCCAGTTCGTCCAGGGCGCCCAGTTGGGCCATCAGTCCCAGCCGGTCGTACTGCCACCAGGCCTCGGCGATCCTTCCGTCCGCGTCGAAGCGGAAGACGGTCATCCCGGTCATGGTGACCTGCTTGCCGGTGGCCGCGAGGCCCATGAAGTCGCCCTTGTGGGTGCCGCGCCAGGTCCAACGGTTGCACACCCGGTCGTCCTGCGCGATCTGGTCCTCGATCTCGAAGGCGAAGTCGAAGCCCTCGCGCCACATGGAGACCTCGCGCCGCATCGCGTCCATCCCCATGGTGTCCTGCTCGTTCGCCGGGTCGTGGTCGTGGTAGTCCTGGGCGATCAGACCGTCCAGCGGAGGCAGTTCACCCCGCGTGGCGATCGTCTCGAACATCCGGCGCGCGGTCTGCGCGTACAGCTTCTCGTCCCGTACGACGTCCAGATCCGTGAACGTCGGCATCTCGTCGCACAGGGCCACCAGCTCGCGGAAGATCTTGTCGGTCTCCGGTAGATTCGAGTTCCGCATCGCCTCCTCGTACGAGGGGAACTCCACGATCTCGATGAAGTGCGACGCGTCCGAGCGGTCCTTGCCCACCACCGCGTGCGTCGCCGTCCGCTTCCCCCTGGTCTGCTCGACCCATGTGTCCATCAGCCGGTCCATCTCGTCGAACCGACTGGTCCTGCAGTCGATGAGCTGTACGAATGTCATGACGCCGCCTCCGGTCCCCCTGGGTCCGGTCTTCTGACAAGCCCATTTTCCCACCGGAGCGCCGACGTCACCTGCGTACGGGGACTCCGGTCACTGAGGCCCGTACTTCCGCCCGGTCCGGGAGCTGATCCCGCCCAGCAGGGCACGCGGCGTCACCTTCACCAGACCCATCAGCGTCTTGTAGCGCGGGTCGGGGATCGACAGCGACTTCCCGCGCGCCAGATCGTCCAGCGCGGCCGCGACCAGCTTGTCCGCGTCCAGCCACATCCAGCCCGGGACGTTGTCCGTGCCCATCCCGGCCCGCTCGTGGAACTCCGTGCGCACGAGACCCGGACAGAGCGCCATCAGCCGGACGCCGCTGCCCGCCAGATCCTTCGCCGCACCCTGCGTGAACTGCACGACCCACGCCTTCGACGCCCCGTACGTCCCGCGCGGCAGGAACGCCGCCACCGAGGCCACGTTCACCACACCGCCGCGCCCGCGCTCGCGCATCGAGGTCACCGCCGCCGACGTCAGCCGCAGCACGGCCTCGCAGTGCACCTTGAGCATCTTCAGCTCGTCGGCCATCGGTACGTCGAGATAGCGGCCCTTGTTGCCGAAGCCCGCGTTGTTGATCAACAGGTCGACGGGGTTCTTGCGGTCGCCGAGCCGCGAAGCCACCGTCTCGATGCCCGCGTCGGCGGCGAGATCGGCGACCAGCACCTGCGCCTCGACGCCGTGCCGGTCGTGCAACTCGGTCGCCTGCTCGCGCAGCCGCTTGGTGTCCCGGGCGACGAGGACGAGATCATGCCCGTCCGCCGCCAGTCTGCGGGCGAACGCGGCGCCGATGCCCGCGGTCGAACCCGTGATGAGAGCCGTTGTCATGGCAGCAGCGTAGTGACCCGGACTGTGCGGGTCCGTTCCGCGGACACGGTCTGTCCGAACGTGAGGGACCGGTGCGCGCCCCCGTCGTGACCGCCGCTCAGACGCCGTACTTCGCCACGTACTTCCGCGCCTGCTCCAGCGCCTCGGGATGCAGCGCCTCGCCCGCCGCGAGCAGCCGGGGCAGTAGATCGCGACGGGTGGTGACGGCCTGGAACTGCATCCGGGCCGTCACCTCGTGCTCCGGGACGTGCACGATCTCGATCGCGTCCCCCGCGCGGACCTCGCCCGGTTCGATCACCCGCAGATACGCGCCGGTCGCCGCCCTCTCCGTGAACCGTCTGACCCACTTCTCCTCGCCCAGGTGGCCCTGGAAGGTACGGCAGGGGATCCGCCCGGAGGTCACCTCCAGCACCACGTCCGGGCCGATCCGCCAGCGTTCGCCGATCCGCGCCCCGGAGACGTCGAGGCCATGGGTGGTGAGGTTCTCGCCGAACGCGCCGGCCCGCAGCGCCCGCCCCAGCTCGGGCTCCCAGTCGTCGAGGTCCTCGCGCGCGACCGCGTACACCGCCTGGTCGTTCCCGCCGTGGTGGTTCAGGGAGCAGACGTCGTCCCCGGCCAGTCCGCTCCCGGCGACGCCCTTGGGTCCCGGTGCCGAGATCCGCACCGGTCCCTCGACCGGACGCTTGTCGATGCCCGTCAGCTTCTGCGGGTGATCGGTGTAAGGGACGGCGCGTGCCCGGCCCACGTTGACGGAGAGCAGCCTCATGGCCGCCACCGTAGGTCACCGGACCTCAAAGGGTCTACTCATTTTTCGCCTCATCGCCCAAGATTCCCTTATGCTCGAAAGATGATCGAGGCCCGCCATCTCCGCGTCCTGCGCGCCGTCGCCGCCACCGGTTCCTTCTCAGCGGCCGGCCGCGAGCTGGGCTGCACCCAGCCGGCCGTCAGTCAGCAGATGAAGGCGCTGGAAGCCTCCGTGGGCACCCCCCTGCTGATCCGCAGCGGCCGGGAGATGCGCCTGACCCAGGCGGGCGAGGCCCTCGTGCGGCACGCGGCCGGGATCCTCTCCGGCCTCACCGCCGCCGAGGAGGAGGTCGCCGCGATCGCGGGGCTGCGCGCCGGCCGGGTCCGGCTGGTCTCCTTCCCCAGCGGCAGTTCCACGCTGGTCCCCACCGCCCTGGCCGCCCTGCGCGCCGATCACCCCGGCACCCGGGTCTCCCTGGAGGAGGCCGAACCGCCCGAGTCGGTCGACGCGCTGCGGGCCGGCGACTGCGACATCGCCCTCGCGTTCCGCTACGCGCGCGTGCCGGGCGCGGGTCCGGCCGAGGGGGCGGCCGAGGAATGGGACGACCTCGTCGTACGGCCGCTGCTGACGGACCGCCTCGTCGCCCTCGTACCGGAGGGGCACCGGCTGGCGCACACACCGGCCGTCGCCATCGGTGAACTCGCCGCCGAGCCGTGGATCGCGGGGTGCCCGCGCTGCCGGGGCCAGCTGGTGGAGGTGTGCGAGCGGGCGGGCTTCACCCCCCGTATCGACTTCGCGACCGACGACTACCCGGCGGTGGTCGGGCTGGTCGGCGCAGGTCTCGGGGTGGCCGTCCTGCCCCAGCTCGCGATCGAGTCCGTACGGCCCCGGGGAGCGCGCGCGGTCACCCTCGAACCGGCCGTGCGGCGGGAGATCGTCGCGCTCACCCTGCCCGACCTGGCCCAGGTGCCGGCGGTCGCGGCGACGCTGGAGCGGCTGGAAGGGGCGGCCCGGTCCACTCGGGCCCCGCGCGCGTCTCGGGCGACTCAGGAGACTCAGGCGACTCGGGGCATGTAGGAACGGCGGGCACGCGCGCGTGCCCGCCGTCCGGCGTCGGCCTTGCAGAAACGTTCCTTCAGAGTTCCTTCACGTGCGTTCTCTCATGTGTCCGACGACGCGTCCCTCGCGCCCGTCGACGCTGACACCAGGCGGTTGCGCGCCCGGCCCATCAGCTCCTCGCGCTCGTCCTCGGTCAACCCGCCCCACACGCCGTACGGCTCACGTACGGCGAGCGCGTGCGCGGCGCACTGCGCTCGGACCGGGCACCTCATGCAGACCTCCTTGGCCGAGTTCTCTCGAGCGCTCCGAGCCGCCCCGCGCTCACCCTCCGGATGGAAGAAGAGCGAACTGTCCACCCCGCGGCAGGCAGCCAGGAGCTGCCAGTCCCACAGGTCCGCGTTCGGTCCGGGAAGGCGGGAGAAATCTGCCATTGCGTGACCCCTTGTAGCCGTTCTGAGCGGATACGGTGCCCACGACCGTACAACTACGATCTAAGGAGATGAAAATATGACTCATTGCGAATCTAGCCTCAGACACCAGCTAAAGGGAAGAAATAGGGCTGAATGGGGCATGGGTTGTGATGAAAGCTTGAGGGTCAGCGCGGCACCCTCCACCGTGTCCACGCCCTCACGTAGAGTGCCGAAGTCTGCACGCGGCCCCGTAACTCTTTCGAGTGACCATCGTTGAGAGTGCGAGGCGGTTGAAAACACAAACGCTCGGGCAGGCGTCCGAGACGGTCGACCGCACAGGTGACGATTTCCCACCAGCCTGGAGGCACAAGGTGACGCGCATCAGCTGCGGAGGGCGGCCATGACTTCCGTCCTCGTCTGCGACGACTCCCCGCTTGCCCGAGAGGCGCTCCGCCGCGCGGTCGCGACCGTGCCCGGCGTCGAGCGCGTGACGACGGCGGCCAACGGCGAGGAAGTCCTCCGCCGCTGGGGCGCCGACCGCTCGGACCTCATCCTGATGGACGTGCGCATGCCCGGACTGGGCGGCGTCGAGACCGTACGGCGGCTGCTGTCCGCCGACCCCGGTGCGCGCATCATCATGCTCACCGTCGCCGAGGACCTGGACGGCGTGGCCCTCGCGGTCGCCGCCGGGGCCCGCGGCTATCTGCACAAGGACGCCTCCCGCGCGGAGCTGCGGGCGACCGTCACCCAGGCGCTCGCCGACCCGACCTGGCGGCTGGCCCCGCGCCGGCTGCGCTCCGCCGAGATGGGCGCGGCGCCCACGCTCACCGCGCGCGAGATCCAGGTCCTCGAAGGCATGAGCCACGGCCGCTCCAACGCGGAGATCGGCCGCGAGCTGTTCCTCTCCGAGGACACCGTCAAGACCCACGCCCGGCGCCTGTTCAAGAAACTCGGCGCCTCGGACCGCGCCCACGCGGTGGCCCTGGGCTTCCGGTGGGGACTGGTCCGCTAGCGCCGTCCGGCGGTCACGCACTGGGGGCGGGTTGGTCCGGTGCTCTGTGGTGCGGGCCGTCTCGGGTTTCCGTGGTGCGGGCCGGTGCGGTGTCCCGCCTTACGGGCCCCGTGTGCGCGGCCGCGGGCGGGTCGCGCTTGCCCGCGGGGCCGGCGCCCTCCCGCGCGCGGCTGCCCTTCGGCCGTGTCGTCGTCCGCGCGGGGGCACCCCGGCGTTTCCCCGCCCCTCGCTCCTTCACCGAAACCCATCGGTCGCTGCCGCTGCCGTGCCGGCAGCGCGTCGCCGGGAAGTCGGGGTCGCCCGCACCGAAACCGGGCACCCGCCCCGAACCAGCCGGTGGGCCGTTCGGTGGATGTCGTCGTCCCGGCGGGTGGTGTGCGGTCGGTGTCCGGTCGGTCGGAAGGAGGGGAGGCATGAGGGAACCTCCCTGTTCAGACGGGGTCGGGACACCCGTCTCCGGGGCGGCGGGCGAGGCTCGCGCCGGGCTCCGCCGGGTGCCCGCTGCTCGTTTCGCCGCCGATGCCGCATCCTTGAGATGTGGAGTCTCTCGGGGACGAGTCGGTCGAGCGGAAGGGGAGGGCGCAGGGGATGAGTTCCGGCGCACCTGCTCATAACGCTTCGGTGCACAACGACGAGCACGGTGCCGCGGACCCGTCGGCCGCGGTGCACCATGGACCGATGCGCGACGACGAGGCGGTCACTGCCGTGGGGACGATCGGTTCGCTCGTGCATCGCGCCGTCGACGGCGACGAGCAGGCCACGCACGACCTTCTCGCCCACGTCCACCCCCTCGCCCTGCGGTACTGCCGCACCCGGCTCTCCCGGCTCCCCGGCGACGCGCGCCACTTCGTCGAGGACCTCGCCCAGGAGGTCTGCGTCGCGGTCCTGCTCGCCCTGCCCCGCTACCGCGACACCGGCAGGCCCTTCGAGGCGTTCGTGTTCGCGATCGCCTCGCACAAGGTCGCCGACCTGCAGCGGGCCGCCATGCGGCACCCCGGCTCCACCGCGGTCCCCTCCGACGAGATGCCGGAACGCCCCGACGACTCCCTCGGCCCGGAGGAGCGCGCCCTGCTCAGCAGCGACGCCGAATGGGCCAAGAAACTCCTGGCCAACCTGCCCGAGAACCAGCGGGAGCTGCTCCTGCTGCGGATCGCGGTGGGCCTCACCGCCGAGGAGACCGGTCAGATGTTGGGAATGTCACCCGGAGCGGTCCGGGTGGCCCAGCACCGGGCGCTGAGCCGGCTGCGGGCTCTCGCCGAACAGTAGAAAACACGCATAGTCGGCGCCGTATGAACGGGCGCGCCGGGATTTCCGTACGAACATACGAAGCCCGGAGCGGCGTCCCACCGTGGAATTCGGGAGGTTCACTTCCCGTTAGCATGGACATCCGCACCGATCAAGGCCATTTGGGGAAGGTGTCATGACTGCCAACGTCGACGGAGTGCCCGCCAAATTCGCGACCCTGGGGCTGACCTACGACGACGTGCTGCTGCTGCCGGGAGCGTCCGAGGTGCTCCCCAACGCGGTCGACACCTCGTCCCGAATCTCCCGCAACGTCCGGGTCAACATCCCGCTGCTGTCCGCGGCCATGGACAAGGTGACCGAGTCCCGCATGGCGATCGCGATGGCCCGCCTCGGCGGCGTCGGCGTCCTCCACCGCAACCTGTCCGTCGAGGACCAGGTCAACCAGGTCGACCTGGTCAAGCGGTCCGAGTCCGGCATGGTCACCGACCCGATCACCGTCCACCCGGAGGCCACGCTCGCCGAGGCGGACGCGCTCTGCGCCAAGTTCCGCATCAGCGGTGTCCCGGTCACCGACCCGGCGGGCCGGCTGCTCGGCATCGTGACCAACCGCGACATGGCCTTCGAGAGCGACCGCACTCGTGAGGTCCGCGAGGTCATGACGCCGATGCCGCTGGTCACGGGCAAGGTCGGCATCACGGGTGTCGAGGCCATGGACCTGCTGCGCAAGCACAAGATCGAGAAGCTTCCGCTCGTCGACGACCAGGGCCTTCTCAAGGGTCTGATCACGGTCAAGGACTTCGTCAAGGCCGAGAAGTACCCGAACGCGGCGAAGGACTCCGAGGGCCGGCTGATCGTCGGTGCCGCCGTCGGCGCCAGCCCCGAGGCGCTGGAGCGGGCCCAGGCCCTGGCCGGGGCCGGCGTGGACTTCCTGGTCGTCGACACCTCGCACGGTCACAACAGCAACGCCCTCAGCTGGATGGCGAAGATCAAGTCCAGCGTGAACGTCGACGTGATCGGCGGCAACGTCGCCACCCGCGACGGCGCGCAGGCCCTCATCGACGCCGGTGTCGACGGCATCAAGGTGGGCATCGGCCCCGGTTCGATCTGCACCACGCGCGTGGTGGCCGGTATCGGCGTCCCGCAGGTCACCGCGATCTACGAGGCCTCCCTCGCGGCCCGTCCCGCCGGTGTCCCGCTGATCGGCGACGGCGGTCTGCAGTACTCCGGCGACATCGGCAAGGCGCTCGCCGCCGGCGCCGACACGGTGATGCTGGGCAGCCTCCTCGCCGGCTGCGAGGAGTCCCCGGGCGAGCTGCTGTTCATCAACGGCAAGCAGTTCAAGTCGTACCGCGGCATGGGCTCGCTGGGCGCCATGCAGTCCCGCGGCCAGGGCCGGTCGTACTCCAAGGACCGCTACTTCCAGGCCGAGGTCGCCTCCGACGACAAGCTCGTGCCCGAGGGCATCGAGGGCCAGGTGCCCTACCGCGGTCCGCTCGCCAACGTGCTGCACCAGCTCGTCGGCGGTCTGCGCCAGACCATGGGCTACGTCGGCGCCGCCACCATCGAGGAGATGGAGACGAAGGGCCGCTTCGTGCGGATCACGTCGGCGGGGCTGAAGGAGTCGCACCCGCACGACATCCAGATGACGGTCGAGGCGCCGAACTACAGCCGCAAGTAGGCGGCAGGCCTTCCAGGGCGGTCCCGGGCGCACCGGGGCCGCCCTTGTCGTGCCCGTCGGCGATACTGGAAGACGCTGAACGCATCAGGGAAAGGCCACAGACGTGACTGAGATCGAGATCGGGCGCGGCAAGCGCGGCCGCCGGGCGTACGCCTTCGACGACATCGCCGTCGTCCCCAGCCGCCGTACGCGGGACCCGAAGGAGGTCTCGATCGCCTGGCAGATCGACGCCTACCGCTTCGAGCTGCCCTTCCTGGCCGCCCCCATGGACTCGGTCGTCTCCCCGGCCACCGCGATCCGCATCGGCGAGCTCGGCGGCCTCGGTGTCCTCAACCTCGAAGGCCTGTGGACCCGGTACGAGGACCCGCAGCCGCTCCTCGACGAGATCGTCGACCTCGACGCGGACACGGCGACCCGGCGCCTCCAGGAGATCTACTCCGCCCCCATCAAGGAGGAGCTGATCGGCGCGCGCATCAAGGAGGTGCGCGACTCCGGTGTGGTCACGGCGGCCGCGCTCTCCCCGCAGCGCACGGCCCAGTTCTCCAAGGCCGTCGTCGACGCGGGCGTGGACATCTTCGTCATCCGCGGTACGACGGTCTCGGCGGAGCACGTCTCCGGTTCGCACGAGCCGCTGAACCTGAAGCAGTTCATCTACGAACTCGACGTCCCGGTGATCGTCGGCGGCTGCGCCACCTACACGGCGGCCCTGCACCTGATGCGCACCGGCGCGGCGGGCGTCCTGGTCGGCTTCGGCGGCGGCGCCGCGCACACCACCCGTAACGTCCTGGGCATCCAGGTCCCGATGGCGACCGCGGTGGCCGATGTCGCGGCCGCCCGGCGCGACTACATGGACGAGTCCGGCGGCCGGTACGTGCACGTCATCGCGGACGGCGGGGTCGGCTGGTCCGGCGACCTGCCCAAGGCGATCGCCTGCGGTGCCGACTCGGTGATGATGGGCTCCCCGCTGGCCCGTGCGACCGACGCGCCGGGCAAGGGTCACCACTGGGGCATGGAGGCCGTCAACGACGAGCTGCCGCGCGGCAAGAAGGTCGACCTCGGCACGGTCGGCACGATCGAGGAGGTCCTCACGGGCCCGTCGCACACCCCCGACGGCTCGATGAACCTCTTCGGCGCCCTGCGCCGCGCGATGGCCACCACCGGCTACAGCGAGCTGAAGGAGTTCCAGCGCGTCGAGGTGACGGTGGCGGACTCGCAGCACCGCCGCTGACACCCGGCGCCCCGAAGGGGCCGGTCACCCACAACGGGCGACCGGCCCCTTTCGCATGCCCGGGGACATGAGGGCGTGTGGGATGGGGAGGGGGCGCGTGGTTGCGTTCAGGGTGGATCTGGGCTGGTCAGGGGGTCGCAGGCGATAGCGTCCGTCTCGGCGCCCCAGTTGTGTGGGGTTGCCCCCTTCCAAGGACATCGTTCCGGACCCCGGCCCTCGGGGCCCGGCCCGAGTTCCGACGGACCGTCCCACCGGGTCACTGGGCGGCATCGTGGAAGGGGGCGCCCGTGGGACGCCACCGCAAGCCCACCCGCTGGGACCGGATCCGTCTTCGGATGGTCCAGTTCAAGAGGAGGTGGATCTTGCGCCTTTTCGGATGGTGAGCGGCCGCCCCCAAACACTCTAGGGGCGGACACTCCGTGATCCATCCTGGAGCCTGCCGCAGGGACCACTGCGGTGGGCTCCACCCTTTTCGGATGGTGAGCGGCCGCCCCCACACACACTAGGGGCGGACACTCCGTGATCCATCCAGGAGCCTGCCGCAGTGCCTGCTGCGGTGGGCTCCATCCTTTTCGGATGGTGAGCGGCCGCCCCCACACCAACTAGGGGCGGACACTCCGTGATCCATCCAGGAGCCTGACGCAGTGGCCACTGCGGTGGGCTCCACCTGCTCCTACCGTACTGGCGCCGGACCCCGCATGCCACCATCCCGGGAGTCCACCGGCCCCCCACGCGCCCCCTTCACAACCGGTGCGCCGCCCCCGTGGGCGTGGCTCCCCGTGTGTCCAGCAGCAGCTGGGCCTTCACCGAGAGGCCCTGGAGGTCGTACGTGCGGTGGTGCTGGAGGAGGATCGTGAGGTCGGCGTCGGCGGCGGACTCGTAGAAGGAGTCGGCGCGGGGGACCGGGCGGTCCAGGACGCTCCAGGCGGGGACGTGCGGGTCGTGGTAGCTGACGGCGGCGCCGAGTTCCATCAGGCGGATGGCGATCTCGTGGGCGGGGGTGCCGGTCAGGTCGGCGAGGTCGGGCTTGTAGGTGACGCCGAGGAGGAGGACGCGGGCGCCCCGGGCCGACTTCCCGTGCTCGTTGAGCAGGGCGGCGGCGCGCTGGACGACGTACCGCGGCATCCGGCTGTTGACCTGCTGGGCCAGTTCGACCATGCGCAGGGGGCTGCCCGGGAGGCCCGCGCGGTCCAGCGGGACCGCGTGGCCGCCGACGCCGGGGCCGGGGCGGAAGGCCTGGAAGCCGAAGGGCTTGGTCTCGGCGCAGCGGACGACGTCCCACAGATCGACGCCGAGGTCGTGGCAGAGGACGGCCATCTCGTTGACGAGGGCCATGTTGACGTGCCGGAAGTTGGTCTCCAGGAGGTGGACCGTCTCGGCCTCCCGGACGCCACGCGCGCGTACCACCTTGTCCGTGAGGCGGCCGTAGAAGGCCGCGGCGGACTCGGTGCAGGCGGGGGTGAGGCCGCCGATGACCTTCGGGGTGTTCGCGGGGGTGAAGGCGCGGCTGCCCGGGTCGACCCGGCTGGGGGAGTAGGCGAGGTGGAAGTCGCGGCCCGCGCGCAGGCCGGACGTCTCTTCGAGGAGTGGGCGCAGGAAGTCCTCCGTCGTCCCCGGGTGGACCGGTGACTCCAGGATGACGGTGGTGTGCGGGCGCAACCGGGCGCCGAGGGCGCGGGCGGCGGCCTCCACCTGCCCCAGGTCGAGGCCGCCGGCCGCGTCGCGCGGGGTGGGCGCGCAGATGACGGCCGTGCGCACCCGGCTCAGCCCGGCCGGGTCGGTGGCGGTCCGGAAGCCCCCCGAGAGCATCCGGCGCAGCTCGGCGGCGCTGAGGGGGCCCGTCTCGGGTCCGGTCCGGTAGCCGAGGGTGGCGATGCCGGCGGCCACCGCGGCCTGGGCCAGGGGCAGGCCGAGCGGGCCGAGTCCGATGACGGCGAGATCTGCGGGCATGGCGTGGGCCGTCCTTCCCAGTAACCGAAGCGGGACAGGTGCGCAAGCCCTGTGGACAGGATGGGCGAGCGCAATGTCAGACTAGGAGTAAATATGACCGTTATGCGGGATTGATCGACTGTGTTCCGTGAGAGTTGTCCACAGGCTGGGGGTGAGTGGTGGCTGAAGTCGGGCAAGACGGTCAGAATTTTGGGCAGGGGGACACGCAGGGGGACACCGAGCGGGCCTCGCCCTGAAGGTGCGGCCGGCGCGACGGACAGCGGGAGGCAGCGGTGAGGACAGCGACACTGGGGCCGGCACAGCGAGCCGAGTCACTGGCGGGCATGGCCGAGCGTGAGCTGGACGTGCTGGTCGTGGGAGGCGGAGTGGTCGGCGCGGGTACCGCCCTCGACGCCGTGACCCGGGGCCTGTCCACGGGCCTCGTCGAAGCGCGTGACTGGGCGTCGGGCACGTCCAGCAGGTCCAGCAAACTGATCCATGGCGGACTGCGCTATCTGGAGATGCTCGACTTCGCCCTCGTCCGCGAGGCCCTGAAGGAACGCGGACTGCTGCTGGAGCGGCTCGCACCGCACCTGGTCAAGCCCGTCCCGTTCCTCTATCCGCTCCAGCACAAGGGCTGGGAGCGGTGGTACGCCGGCTCGGGCGTCGCGCTCTACGACGCGATGTCCATGGCCCGCGGCCACGGCCGGGGCCTGCCCATGCACCGCCATCTGAGCCGCCGTCACGCCCTGCGCGTCGCCCCCGCCCTGCGCAAGGACGCGCTGGTCGGCGCCCTTCAGTACTACGACGCCCAGATGGACGATGCCCGCTTCGTCGCCACCCTGGTGCGCACCGCGGTCTCCTACGGGGCGAAGGCCGCCAACCGGGCCCGGGTGACGGCCTTCGTGCGCGAGGGCGAACGGGTCGTCGGCGCCCGGGTGACGGACGTGGAGGGCGGCGGTGAGGGTGAGTACGAGATCCGCGCCCGGCAGGTCGTCAACGCCACCGGGGTGTGGACCGACGACACCCAGGCGATGGTCGGCGAGCGCGGCCAGTTCCACGTCCGCGCCTCCAAGGGCATCCACCTCGTCGTGCCCCGGGACCGCATCAGCTCCTCCACCGGCCTCATCCTGCGCACCGAGAAGTCCGTGCTGTTCGTCATCCCCTGGGGCCGGCACTGGATCGTCGGCACCACCGACACCGACTGGGACCTCGACAAGGCCCACCCCGCCGCCTCCACCGCGGACATCGACTACCTGCTGGAGCACGTCAACTCCGTCCTCAGGGTGCCGCTGACCCGCGACGACGTCGAGGGCGTCTACGCCGGCCTCAGGCCGCTGCTGGCCGGCGAGTCGGACGCCACCAGCAAGCTGTCGCGCGAACACACCGTCGCCCACCCCGCGCCCGGACTGGTCGTCGTGGCCGGCGGCAAGTACACGACGTACCGGGTGATGGCCAAGGACGCCGTCGACGAGGCCGTGCACGGGCTCGACATGCGGGTCGCCGACTGCGTCACCGAGGACGTGCCGCTGCTCGGCGCCGAGGGCTACCGGGCCCTGTGGAACGCGCGAGCGCGCATCGCCGCCCGCAGCGGGCTGCACGTGGTGCGGGTGGAGCACCTCCTCAACCGCTACGGGGCGACGGCCGAGGAGGTGCTCGACCTCATCGCCTCCGACCCCTCCCTCGGCGAGCCGCTCCAGGCCGCCGACGACTATCTGCGCGCCGAGATCGTCTACGCCGCCTCGCACGAGGGGGCCCGGCACCTGGACGACGTCCTGACCCGGCGCACCCGCATCTCCATCGAGACCTTCGACCGCGGCACGCGCAGCGCCCGCGAGGCGGCCGAGTTGATGGCGCCCGTGCTCGGCTGGGACAAGGACCAGATCGAGCGCGAGGTCGAGCACTACGAGAAGCGGGTGGAGGCGGAGCGCGAGTCGCAGCTCCAGCCCGACGACCAGACGGCGGACGCGGCCCGGCTCGGGGCACCGGACATCGTGCCGCTCTGACCGTCGAACTCCGCTCGACACAAGGCCTGTTCACGCCGCAAGCAGGCCTTGCGCCCCGGTGTCACCTGGGCGTTGGCCGGACTGCGCCGCACCTTCTGGCCGGAATGCTCCCCACCCCCGGGGGCGCGAGGGGCCCCCTGGGCGTCGGGCACTTGTCGGGTGAGGGACAATGGAGGCTCTTTCAGGGCGGGTTGCATGAGGGGACGCATGTCGGAGGCGGAGCGGGCGGGAGCATCCCGTCAGGACAAGAGCGCACGTCTCCTCGCCGGTCGGTACCGGCTGGGAGGCGTACTCGGCCGCGGCGGCATGGGGACGGTGTGGCGCGCCGAGGACGAGACCCTCGGCCGGACGGTCGCCGTCAAGGAGCTGCGGTTCCCGGGGAACATCGACGAGGACGAGAAGCGCCGGCTGATCACCCGGACCCTGCGCGAGGCCAAGGCCATCGCCCGGATCCGCAACAACAGCGCGGTGACGGTCTTCGACGTCGTCGAGGAGGACGACCGGCCGTGGATCGTGATGGAACTCGTCGAGGGCAAGTCGCTCGCCGAGGTCATCCGTGAGGACGGCGTGCTGGAACCGAGGCGCGCCGCCGAGGTCGGCCTCGCGATCCTCGACGTGCTGCGCTCGGCGCACCGCGAGGGCATCCTCCACCGCGACGTGAAGCCGTCCAACGTGCTGATCGCCGAGGACGGCCGGGTCGTGCTCACCGACTTCGGCATCGCCCAGGTCGAGGGCGACCCGTCCATCACCTCCACCGGCATGCTCGTCGGCGCCCCCTCCTACATCTCCCCGGAGCGCGCCCGCGGCCACAAGCCCGGCCCCGCCGCCGACCTGTGGTCGCTCGGCGGTCTGCTCTACGCCTCGGTCGAGGGCACCCCGCCGTACGACAAGGGCTCCGCCATCGCGACCCTCACCGCGGTGATGACCGAGCCCCTGGAGGAGCCGAAGAACGCCGGTCCCCTCAGGGACGTCATCTACGGGCTGCTCACCAAGGACCCCCAGCGGCGGCTCGACGACGCCGGTGCGCGGGCGATGCTCAACGACGTGATCCACGCGCCCGACCCCAAGGAGACCGCGGCCGCCGAGGCCACCAGGCTCGTGCCGATCCCGGTCCAGCCGGACGCCCCCGAGAACAGGGCGAGTTCGGCCGGGGAGGCGGGCGAGAAGCTGCGCGGCGCGCTGCGCTCCGTCCGCAAGAAGGCCGCCGTCGCCGCGGGAGCGGCCTCCACCGCGGCCGCCTCCCGCGTCAAGTCCGCCGGGACCACGGCCGCTTCGGGTGCCGGGGAGGCCCCCACCGCGTCCGCCACCACGGTGTCCCCTTCCGTGGGCGCGGACCAGCCCCGGCACACCGGCGCCGCGACCGCCACCGCGCCCACCGCCAGGACGGCCACGGCCCCGGCCGCCGCCTCCGCGACGGCCGGCTCCGCACCCACCGCGGTGACGCCCGCCGTGCCGCCCACCGGCGCCTCCGGCTCCGCCGGGAGGACCGGGACGAACGGGGCTGCGGGCGGCCGGAGTTCGGGCTGGCCCGTGATGACCCCGCCGGACCTGCCGCCGCGCCCCGTACCCAAGGCGCCGCTGACCGACGTGGTGCCGAAGCGCACGCTGGTGATCATCGCCGTGGTGGTGGTGCTCGCGGTGCTCGGCACCGTGCTGGCCCTCACCCTCGGCGGCGGTGACGACGACAGCGCGAGCGGCTCCGGGAAGAGCGGCGGCAGCACCGTGGCGACCGGTGGCGCCGCCGCGAGCGCCGAGACCAAGGGGGACGACAGCGACGGCAGCCGCACGGACGGGTCCCCCTCCCGGTCCGGCTCGGCCGCCTCCGGCTCGACGCCCGGCAACACCACGGCCGCCGGCGGCTCCGGCTCCGACGTGTCCGCCACCGACGACAGCCGGGCGGCGACGACGCACGAGGGGACCCGCTACTCCATCGGGCTGCCCGCCGGCTGGAAGTTCCAGACGTCGAGCTCCGCAGGCGACCGGTTCACCGGCCCCGACGGACAGCGGCTGCTGGTCGCCTGGACGACCACGCCCAAGGACGACCCGGTCGCCGACTGGAAGAGCCAGGAGCGCTACATGACGCGCTCGCAGTACCGCAAGATCCGCATACAGGCCGTCGACTACCGCGGCTGGAACACGGCCGACTGGGAGTTCACGTATGCGGAGAGCGGCACGGCATACCGGGTGGTCGACCGCGGGTTCGTCGTCAGCGACAGCCAGGGCTACGCGCTGATGTACACGGCGAAGGCCGCCACATGGTCCACCGAGCTGCGCACGAGCACCTGGCAGACCCTCACGGACACCTTCACGCCCAAGAAGTAGCGGTCCGGATCGGGCATCCCCTCTCGGAGAGTTGCCTCCGGCACGTATCGTGAAGGGCTGCGGACCGTGTGCATCCAGCTCCGTGGCCGGATACGGCTGCAACGGGTCGTACGGTGAACGGATGTGACCGACCGGGGCGGCCGGGGGAGGCCATGTGGACGACTACGCGGGACGGGTTCTCGCCGACCGCTACCGCCTGCCGCTGCCCCCCTCCGACGAGTACGAACTCACGGAGACCCGGGCCTTCGACACCTTCAGCGGCCAGGAAGTCCTGGTTCGTCAGGTCCCGTTGCCCGAGGTCGTCGAGGCCGAGGTGCTCGACGCCGGGGGGCTGCCCGAGGGGTTCACGGCGCGTGAGCACCCGGGCGGCGCCGGGCGCCGCCCCGGCGCACGCGCGGGCGCGAGCACCCGGCAGCCCGCCGATCCGGTCGTACGGCGTGCCGTGGAGGCCGCGCAGGCGGCCGCGGGCATCCCCGACCACCCCCGGCTCGACCAGGTCTTCGACGTGTTCGCCGACGGCGGTTCGCTGTGGATAGTGAGTGAGCTGGTGGCCGCCCGGCCGCTCGCCGCGCTCCTCGCCGAGCAGCCGCTGACCCCGTACCGGGCCGCCGAGGTCGCCTCCGACGTGCTCACGGCCCTGCGGGTGCTGCACGCGCACGGCTGGGTGCACCGCAACATCACCGCCCGCACCGTCCTCGTCTGCGACGACGGACGGGTCATGCTGACCGGCCTCGCCGTCGGCGCGGCGGAAGAGGCGCTGTGCGGCTACGACCCGGTGCCGCAGGAGGAACCGGGGACCGGCGCGGCCCTCCAGGCGTCCCCCGCCACGACCCCGCACCCCGCGGCACCGGGCGCTGCCGGGGAGCCCGGCGGGCCCGCGGGCACGGGCCGTGTGCCGGGCCGTGCGCCAGGGAGCGCCGGTGGGACTTCGGGTGCTTTCGCCGGAGGCACTTCGGGTGGTTTCGGCGGAGGGGCCTCCGGTGGGACCGCCGGTGGTTTCGGCGGAGGGGCCTCCGGTGGGACCGCCGGTGGATTCGCCGGGGCGCCCCCGGGTGCACCCGCCGCTGGCGCACTCGGGGCTTCGGGCGGCGGGTCCGTGGGTGGCGCCGGGGCCGAGGACCCCGAGGCCGCGCGGCGGGCCGCCATCGAGGCGCGGGCGGCCGGTGGGCTGCCCGGGCCGGCGGGTGAGCCGGCGACCGGCGCCGGGGCGTCGGGCGAGGTCGCCCGACGGGCGCCCCTGGAGACCGGCGGGGACATCCGCGCCGCGCGCGCCGGGGCGATCGCCGCCTACCGCGCGGGCGCCCGCGCCGCCGCCCGCGTCCAGGAGTCCCAGCAGAGCGGCCGCACCGCCCTGCCAGGGGCCCGCACCCCCGCCGAGGACGACCACGGCCCCGTGACCGCCTCCCCGTACGGCGCATCCGGCACGAACACCGCGCTCCCCGGCGGTGCCACCGGCACCCCGCACGCCCTGAGCGGTACCACCGGAGCCCCCTCCGGCCCGCCCGGACAGATCGCCGACCCCTACGGCGTACGAGGCGCCCCCGCACCGCACACCGCACCGGGCCCGGCGCCCGCCCCCGCCGCCGGCGGGTATCCGTCCGTCCCGGCGACCGCCGGGCAGCCGCCCGTCCCCGTCCCCGTCCCGGCCCAGCCCGGCACAGTGGCCGGTGACGGGCGCTCCGGGGCGCGTTGGGGCGATCCCGTGGCCACCGGCGCGCCCGGCCACGGCGTGCGCCGGGGCCCCGCGACCGCGCTCGCCGCCGAGCGCGCCCGGCAGGCCCGGATGGCGGTCGTCGGACCCGTCACCGAGCGCTGGGCACCCGAACAGGCCGGACCGGTGCACGAGAACTGGCAGCTCGCCGCGCCGATCGGCCCCGCCACCGACCTGTGGGCGCTCGGCGCGCTGCTCTTCCGGGCCGTACAGGGACACGCGCCCTACCCGGAGGAGTCGACCGCGGAGCTGGTGCAGATGGTGTGCGCCGAGCCGCCCGCCTTCGCCGAGGAGTGCGGACCGCTCAGGCCGGTCGTGGAGTCGCTGCTGCGTCAGGACCCCACCGAGCGCCTCGACTTCGAGGAACTGCGCGGCTGGCTTCGCTCGCTGGTGCGCTCCGCGCCCGAGCCGGAGGCGGGCACGTACGTCGTCGCCACGCCACCCACCGACCCGCGCCGGCTGCCGATCGTGCGCCGCAAGGGCGAGCTGGTGCGCAGACGACGCGCCGGGCTGCCCGCCCCGCACGGCCGCCACAAGCGGGCCCGGCAGGACCCGGGCCGCTCCCCGCGCAGCCTCGGCCGCACCCTGCTGGTGCTGATCCTGCTGCTGCTGGCCGGGGCCGTCGCCTACGCCGTCCTGTTCATGCCCAAGGCCGGCGAGGACGGCGCGACCGCGACCGGAGGCACCCAGAACACCGGGGCCACCGCTTCCGCGAGCGCACCCGCCGGTCGGGCCCCCGACGCGAGCAGCGAGCCGCGGCCCGACCAGACCTCGCCCGGCGGCGGGAGCAGCGCGGAGGCCACCGAGACCCAGACCGGCTCCGACACGGACGCCGCCGACGGCTTCACCCTCCGCGAGGACACCGCCGGTTTCCGGATCGCCGTCGCCGACGGCTGGAGCCGCACCGGCAAGAACGGGCGCGGCCAGATCGTGTACTCCCACGGCGACTTCGAGCTGATCGTCGTACCGGGGCGGGACAGCGCCTCCGCCAACGGCGGCGACCCGATGGTCTATCAGCGGGAGAAGGAGAGCGAGCTCCAGCCGTACCGCGACTCCAGTTGGGCGACCGCCTCCGGGCTGCGGACCACGACCGTGGGCACCCGCACCATGGCGGAAGGGCAGTTCACCTGGTCCGACGGCGGCCGCGAGCTCTACGTCCGCAACCTCGCGATCCTCATCGACGGCCGCTACCACGTCGTCCAGGTGCGCGGGCCCGAGGCCGAACGGGACGAGGTCACCCGGCTCTACGAGCAGGCGGCGGCCACGTACCGGTACACCGGCTGAGCAAGTCCGTTCGGCCGTCGGGCGGGTGCGGGCGGCCGCGGTCCGGCCGGTTCCCGGATCGTCACGGAAGCGACAACCGTCACAGTGCTGTCTCCTTGGCACCCCCCTGGTTCCCCGGAGGCATCCCGGTCTTTACGCTGAGCCTGTCAAGAGCATTGCGGGGCAACGTGAATCAGATGCAGGGCCTGCTCCTCGCGGGCCGCTACCGGCTCGCCGACACCATCGGCAGCGGTGGCATGGGTCGGGTGTGGCGGGCGCACGACGAGCTGTTGCACCGTGCCGTCGCGATCAAGGAGCTGACCGCCGCCCTCTACGTCACCGAGAGCGACCGGCCGGTCCTGCTCGCGCGCACCCGGGCGGAGGCGCGCGCCGCGGCGCGGATCAACCACTCCGCCGTCGTCACCGTGCACGACGTGCTCGAACACGACGGCCGGCCGTGGATCGTGATGGAGCTGGTCGAGGGCCGTTCGCTGGCCGACGCCGTCAAGGAGGACGGCCGGATCGAGCCGGCCGAGGCGGCCCGCATCGGTCTGTGGGTGCTGCGCGCCCTGCGCGCCGCGCACTCCGCCGGAGTCCTGCACCGGGACGTCAAGCCCGGCAACGTGCTCATCTCGCACGACGGCCGGGTCCTGCTCACCGACTTCGGCATCGCGCAGATCGAGGGCGACACGACGATCACCCGGACCGGAGAGGTCGTCGGCTCCGTCGACTACCTCGCCCCGGAGCGCATCCGTGGCAACGACCCGGGCCCGTCCTCCGACCTGTGGGCGCTCGGCGCGACCCTGTACACGGCGGTGGAGGGGCGCTCGCCGTTCCGCCGCACCTCGGCCCTGAGCACCCTTCAGGCCGTCGTGGAGGACGAGGCCGCCGAGCCGCAGCACGCCGGCCCGCTCGCCCCCGTCATCGCCGCCCTCCTGTGCAAGGACCCGGCCGGCCGGCCCTCCACCTCCGCGGCCGAGCAGCTCCTCGCCGAGGCCGCCGAAGGGCGCCGCCCCGACGCGGCGCAGGCCTTCGTGCCCACGCAGTACGGCGGACCGGGCGGATACACCAGCCCCGGCCGCACCCAGGGCCCGGACGCGTACGGCGGACCCGACCGCGGGACGAGCGGCACGGGGTCGTCCTACCCGGCGTACGACTCGGGGGCGCAGCACGCCTCCGGGGCGCAGTACGTCTCCGGGGCGCACGCCGGGCCGCCCACGGGACCCGGGAGCCCGGCGGGACCCGGTTCGGCACAGGCGTCGACGCCCGTCCCCGGCGGCACCGGCCCGACCGCCGCCGGCCTCCCGTACTCCGGCAGCGGCCTCCCGTACTCCGGCACCGGCTCCGGTCCCGTGCCCCACCCCGGGCACTCGGGCCCCGTCCACCTCGGCCCCGTCCCGGCCGCCGCGCCCCCGCGCCGCCGGCTGCGGACGCTGGCGCTGGTGGTCGTGGTCGCCGCGCTGGTCGGCGGGGGGACCGCCGTGGCGCTCCAGAACTGGGGCCGGAGCCAGGAGGACGCCGGCGCGTCCACCGCGCCCCAGGACACCGTGCCGCAGGACTCCGCCTCGTCGAGCCCGTCGGCCGACGTGAGCCCCGGCAGCCAGGGCGGCGTGCCCAACTCCTGGACCGAGGTCGACGACGAGCTGGGCTTCGGGCTCTCCCTGCCCGACAAGAGCTGGAAGCGGTCGGTCTACCAGGACGACGGCGACCTCAAGCAGGTCGACTACTCCCCGGACGGCGGCAAGCACTTCGTCCGGATCGCGCTCGACACGTCGCCCGACTACAACGACCCGTACGCCCACCAGAAGGACCTCCAGGCACAGCTCGAGCGGCTGGTGGACTACACGACGGTCAAGCTGGAGAAGAACCTCTACCGCGACCGCGACGGCTCCGAGTGGGAGTACACCTGGACCGCGCTGGCCAAGGACTCGGCGTTTCCCGGGCCGCGCCGGGCCGTCGAGGAAACGTACATCGCCCGGGACGGCTCGGAGTACGTGATCTACATGTCCTCCCCGGCGAACGACTGGGCCACCACCGCCAAACAGTTCAAAGCCGTACTGCAGAGCTGGCGGGAACCCGGCGCCTCGTGACGGGGGGTTGGCCGGTCGGCCACCCGGAGCGGGGACATCCGGTGGGGCATCATGGGCCCATGGGGACCGAGGGGGACGCCGTCCGCGTCATCGCGGGCCGCTACCGGCTCGAGGCGAGGCTCGGGCGGGGCGGCATGGGCGTCGTGTGGCGTGCCACGGACGAGCTGTTGGGACGGCGTGTCGCGGTCAAGGAGCTGATCCAGGACGACACGCTCTCCGCCGAGGAGGCGCGCGGCCGCCGCGACCGGACCCTGCGCGAGGCCCGCGCGGTGGCCCAGTTGAGCCATCCGCACATCATCGTCGTGCACGACGTCGTCGAGGACGACGAACGGCCGTACATCGTCATGGAGTTGATCAAGGGGGGCTCGCTCGCCGACCGGATCGCCGGGCACGGCCCCCTGGCCCCCGAGGAGGCGGCCCGGATCGCCATCGCCCTGCTCGGCGCCGTGCGCGCCGCGCACGCGGCCGGGGTGCTGCACCGGGACATCAAGCCGGCGAACGTCCTGCTGGAGGACGACAGCGACCGGGTCGTCCTCACCGACTTCGGCATCGCGCAGGTCGCGGGCGCCACCACGCTCACCGAGACCGGCTCCTTCGTCGGCTCGCCCGAGTACACCGCCCCGGAGCGGATGTCCGGTGCCCGCACCGGCCCCGAGTCCGACCTGTGGTCGCTGGGCGCGCTGCTGTGCACCGCGCTGAGCGGCGAGTCGCCCTTCCGGCGCGACTCCCTCGGCGGCATCCTGCACGCCGTCGTGTTCGCCGAGATCCGCACCCCCGCCGAGGCCGCCCCGCTGCTGCCCGTCGTTCGGGGGTTGTTGGAGCGCGATCCGGAACGGCGGCTCGCACCGGCGGAAGCGGAGCGGCTGCTGCGCGCCTTCCTCGACACCGGGCGTACGCCGGAGCCCGTGGGCTCCGGGTACACCCCCACCCGGGAGGATCTGCCGGCCCGCTCCCGGGCGACCGGGAGGTTCCGGCGGCCGCCCGCGCGGTCGGACCAGCCCCGGCAGCCGGAGGAGTCACGGGGGGAGCAGTCCCGGCCGTCGGAGCGGACCGGGCCGGGAGCCGAGCACACCCGGCCGGACCCGGAGTCGCCGGCCGCGCGGGAGCGTTCCTCGCGGGGTGTGCTGATCGCCGCGCTCCTGGTCGCCGCGATGGCGGGCGCGGGCGTGTCCGCGGCGGCGCTGCTGGTGAACCGCGACGGCGGCGCCGACTCGCCCACGAGCCACGCCAGTTCCGCGCGTCCCACGGGACATACCGGTTCCACCGGGTCCCCGGGGCCCACCGGGTCGGCGTCCCGGGACACGACGGGCCCGGGCACGGGTCCGGCCGCCGGCGGCTCGGCGAGCCCCGGCAGCACCCCGTCCGCGTCGGCCTCGGGCGGCGCGAGCCCCGCCTCCGACGAGCGCCCCAGCGCGCCCTCCGGCTACCGCGTCGCCGACGACCCCGCCGGGTTCGCCCTCGCCGTGCCGGAGGACTTCACCCGCGCGCCGCAGGGCGAGCGGGTCTTCTACCTGTCCCCGGGGCAGACCTTCCGGCTCGGCATCAAGGTCTCCGCCCCGCAGTCGGGCGGCCCGCTGGGCGTGATGCGCCGCGCGGCCGCCAAGGGGCCCGACACCAACCCGGGTTACCACGACGGCACGGTCACCGAGACCACCCACGACGGGGACCCCGCCGCCCTCTGGCAGTTCACCTGGGACGGCTTCAGCGCGGCCGAGGGCCCCCGGCACACCTACGACCTGTGCTGGGAGGAGCGCGGGCGGCTGTACGACGTGTGGGTGTCGGCCCCCGTCGGGAAGGTGCGGGAGGCACGGGAGTACTTCGACGTCGCGGTCGACACGTTCGTGACACGGTAGGTGCCGTTCTCCGGTGGAAACCGGCCTGCCTGGCGCGATAGGGACGGACCCATGAGCCGGCACGGGGGTGTCGGAGACGAGTCCGCGGACATCCGTGGGCCTCGGCGGACGGCTTGGAGGCGGGTGCTCGTGGTAGTCATGGGGCATGAGTGACGACGGCGCCCCGATAGGCGTCAACGACCTTGTCGTGGCCGGGCGTTACCGGCTGCTCGAACGGATCGGCTCCGGTGCCACGGGCACGGTGTGGCGGGCCCACGACGGCCTCCTCGACCGCGAGGTCGCCGTCAAGCAGCCCCGGCTGCCCGGCGACCCGGGGGACGAGGACCGCCGCAGGGCCGCCCACCGCCTCCACCACGAGGCCCGGGCCGCGGCCCTCGTCGACCACCCCTCCGCCGTCGCCATCCTCGACGTGGTGGAGGAGGACGGCGCGCCCGAGGCGGCCGGCGACGGACCGCCGTGGATCGTGATGGAGCTGATCCGCGGCGAGTCCCTGCACGAGACGCTCGCCCGCGGCCCCCTCGACCCCGCCGAGGCCGCCCGCATCGGCCTCGCCGTCCTCGGTGCCCTGCGCGCCGCGCACGCCGTCGGCATCGTCCACCGCGAGGTGAGGCCGGCGAACGTCCTGCTCGGTTCCGACGGCCGGGTCGTCCTCACCGGCTTCGGCCTGGCCGCCACCCCGGAGCCGCCCGCCGGCGCCCTCCCCGGTTCCGCGGACTTCGCCGCCCCCGAGCGCAGGGCGGGCCGCGCCGCCGGTCCCGCCTCCGACCTGTGGTCGCTCGGGGCCCTGCTCCGTGCCGCCGTGGCGGACACCGGCCCGCTGGACCCGCTCGTCCGGCGGCTGCTCAGCCCGGACCCGGCCGGCCGGCCGGAGGCGGCACAGGTCGCGGCGGAGCTGGAGGCGGTGGTCACGGCGTCCCGCGCCTCCCTGGAGCTGGAGAGCCGCTGAACCGCGCCGTGCCCCGATCGGTGCCCTGATCAGCGGCTTCGTTGCCAGTGGCCACTGGCGTCATGTGGACGGTCGGTGAATCCCCGTTACCCGCGGGTACCCAAAGTCCTCCCCGCGGCATACCCTGCGCGTCATGACGGACTCGCAGGCCCCGGACAGCAGCGGCACGACGAACACGGCAGGCACGACGACCACAGCCGGCGCGACGACCCCGGCAGATGCGGCACATACGGCGGCAGCAGGTACGGCAGCAGGTACGGCCGGTACGGCAGGTACGGCAGCCACGGCGGCAGCCACGGCCCCGGCAGGCACCAACCCCGTCGCCCCCGCCCCCGCAGGGGTCCGCACCGCCGCCGACGTGGTCACCCCCCAGCTCGTGGCCCAGCTGACCAAGGGCGTCGTCGGCTCCGGCCGCACCGCGAACCACACGCCGTTCACCGGCGAGAAGCTCGCCGACCTGCCCGAGTCCACCCCCGAGGACGTGGTGAAGGCCTACGAGGCGGCCCGCGCCGCCCAGGCCGTGTGGGCGCGGACCCCCGTACGGGAGCGCGCCGCCGTCCTGCTCCGCTTCCACGACCTGGTCCTGGCCCGTCAGGCCGAGGTCCTCGACCTCATCCAGCTGGAGACCGGCAAGGCCCGCCTGCACGCCCACGAGGAGGTCCAGGCCGTCGCGGTCGCCGCCCGTCACTACGGCCGCCGGGCCGCCGCGTACCTGCGCCCCAAGCGGCACGCCGGCGCCGTGCCGACCCTCACCAAGGTCACCGAACTGCGCCACCCGCGCGGCGTCGTCGGCCAGATCGCCCCCTGGAACTACCCCCTGGAGCTCTCCGTCGGCGACGCGCTCCCCGCCTTCGTCGCGGGCAACGCGGTCGTCATGAAGCCGGACACGGAGACCTGCCTGACGGCGCTGTGGGCCCGTGACCTCCTCATCGAGGCCGGTCTGCCCGCCGACGTCTTCCAGGTCGTCCTCGGCGAGGGCCCGGTCGTCGGCCCCGAGGTCGTCCGGCACGCCGACTACGTCTCCTTCACCGGCTCCACCCGCACAGGGCGTGAGGTCGCGCAAGGAGCCGCCGCCCGGCTGGTCGGCGTGTCCCTCGAACTCGGCGGCAAGAACGCCATGCTGGTCCTCGACGACGCCGACATCGAGAAGGCCGCCGCGGGCGCCGTCCGCGCCTGCTTCTCCTCCGCCGGCCAGCTCTGCATCTCCATCGAGCGGCTCTACGTCCACGAGTCGGTCGCGGACGCCTTCCTGGAGCGCTTCGCCACCCGTACCCGGGGCATGCGCCTCGGCAACTCCCTGGCCTACGGCGCCGACATGGGCTCCCTGGTCGGCGAACGCCAGCTGGAGACCGTGACCCGGCACGTCGAGGAGGCCGTGGCCAAGGGCGCGAAGGTCGTCGCGGGCGGAGTGGCCCGCCCCGACATCGGCCCCTACTTCTACGAGCCGACCATCCTCGACGGCGTCACCGAGCCCATGGCGGTGTGCGGCGAGGAGACCTTCGGCCCGGTCGTCTCGATCTACCGCTTCACGACCGACGACGAGGCGGTCGCCCTCGCCAACGCCACGCCGTACGGCCTGAACTCCTCCGTCTGGACCAGGAACGCCCGCCGCGGCGCCGAGGTCGCCGCCCGCCTGCGCACCGGCACGGTCAACGTCAACGAGGGCTACGCCCCCGCCTACGGCAGCGTCCAGTCCCCGATGGGCGGCATGAAGGACTCCGGCCTCGGCCGCCGCCACGGCGCGGAGGGCATCCTCAAGTACACGGAGGCCCAGACGGTGGCCCAGCAGCGGCTGCTGCCGATGGCGCCGGCGCTGGGGATGGACGACGAGAAGTACGCCGCGTTCATGAGCGCGAGCCTGCGGGTGATGAAGGCACTCCGGCTCGGGTAGCCGACCTACCTCGTACCCCCCGCACGGACACGCGAAGAGGAGCAATCGTGCCCCAGGACACCTACGACTACGACGTCCTCGTCGTGGGCTCCGGCTTCGGCGGTTCCGTGACCGCCCTGCGCCTCACGGAGAAGGGCTACACGGTCGGCGTCCTGGAGGCCGGCCGCCGCTTCACCCGCGAGAACCTCCCCAAGAACTCCTGGGACCTCAGGAACTACCTCTGGGCCCCCAAGCTCGGCTGCTACGGCATCCAGCGCATCCACCTCCTCGGCAACGTCATGGTCCTGGCGGGCGCGGGCGTCGGCGGCGGTTCCCTGAACTACGCCAACACCCTCTACGTCCCGCCGAAGGCCTTCTTCGACGACCCCCAGTGGCGGGACATCACCGACTGGCAGGAGGAACTGAGCCCGTACTACGACCAGGCGCGCCGCATGCTCGGCGTACGGCTCAACCCCACGACCACCCCCTCCGACGTGCACCTGAAGGCGGCCGCCGAGCGGATGGGCGTCGCCGACACCTTCCACCTCGCACCGGTCGGCGTGTTCTTCGGCGACGGCGAGGACGCGGACGGCGCCGCGCGGGCGAAACCGGGCGAGCGGGTCGCCGACCCCTACTTCGGCGGCGCGGGCCCCGACCGCAACGCCTGCACCGAGTGCGGCGAGTGCATGACCGGCTGCCGGCACGGCGCGAAGAACACCCTCAACGAGAACTACCTGTACCTCGCCGAGCGGGCGGGCGCGGTCGTCCACCCGATGACCACGGTCGTGTCGGTCACGGACGACTCCCAGGGCGGGTACGCGGTGGCGACCCTCCCGACCGACGAGCGCCGCCGCGCCGAGGGCCGCACCTTCAAGGCCCGCCGGGTCGTCCTCGCGGCCGGCACCTACGGCACCCAGAGTCTGCTGCACCGCATGAAGGCGAACCGACAACTGCCCTACCTGTCCGACCGGCTCGGCGAGCTGACCCGGACCAACTCCGAGGCGCTGGTCGGCGCCCAGACCGACGACCGCCGCTACCGCCGGGCGACCGGCGCGCCGAAGGCCGACTTCACCCGCGGCGTCGCCATCACCTCCTCCATCCACCCGGACGAGAACACCCACATCGAGCCGGTCCGCTACGGCAAGGGCTCCAACTCCATGGGCGGCCTGTCCATCCTCCAGGTCCCGTACGCGGAGGGCTCCTCCCGGGTGGCCGGCTGGCTCGCCCACGCCGCCCGGCACCCCTTGCTCGTCCTGCGCTCGCTGTCCAACCGGCGCTGGTCGGAGCGGACCATCATCGGCCTGGTGATGCAGTCGCTGGACAACTCGCTGACGACGTACCTGAAGCAGACGGGCGTCGGCAAGGGGCTGCTGACGGCCCGCCAGGGCCACGGCGCGCCCAACCCGAAGCAGATCAGGGCCGCTTCCGAGGCGGCAACCGCGCTCGCCGCCGACATCAACGGCTTCGCCGGCTCCAACGTGGGCGAGCTGATGGGCACCCCGCTCACCGCCCACTTCCTCGGCGGCTGTCCGATCGGCGACTCCCGGGAGACCGGGGTCATCGACCCGTACCACCGCCTCTACGGCCACCCCGGCATCTCGGTCGTCGACGGCGCCGCGGTCTCGGCGAACCTGGGCGTCAACCCCTCCCTCACGATCACCGCCCAGGCCGAGCGGGCGATGTCGTACTGGCCGAACAAGGGCGAGGCGGACCCGCGTCCGGCGCAGGGAGCGGCGTACGAGCGCCTGAAGCCGGTGGAGCCGCGGACCCCGGCGGTCCCGGCGGAGGCGTTCGGCGCGCTGCGCCTGCCCTTCCTGGGGATGCCGGCGGTGCCCCCGAAGAAGCCGTAGGACCCGGCAGGCCGTCGGCGGGCAGGCGAAAGGGACCTGCACCCCCCTCCGAGCACAGGTCCCTCTCGCTGTACCGGGCGGCGCCTTACGCGTGCGCGCCGGTGGTCCTGCGGCGCCGGACCGCGACGACCGCTCCCGCACCGGCGAGGACGGCGACACCGCCGACCAGCCCGATGACGGGGAGCGAGGAGTCGGAGCCGGTGGAGGCGAGGGCGCCGTCGATCGGCCTGGCGCCGCCCTGGGCGCGGGTGCCGTCGTCGGTGTCGGGCTTCTGGCCGTTCGGCTCGGCGTCGCCGACGTCACCCGCGTCGCTGCCGGCGGCGAGGATCTTCACGTCGTAGAAGTCGCCGTTGCCGTGGCAGGTGGCGTCCTTGCCCGCGTAGATCGCCTCGCTCAGTGCGAACGACGAGCCGGCCGGGGCCGACGCCTTGACCTTCACGCGCAGGTCGAGCGTGCTGGAGCTGTGCTTCTCCAGGGTGTCGAGCAGTCCGACGAAGGAGCCGGTGACGTTGACCTGCTTGCCGTTCTCGTCCTCGTAGGAGTCCTGGAAGCCGTCGGTCCACTTCCCGTCCTCCTTGACCTGGATGACGGCGAGGCCCTCGGACAGCCAGGCGTCGTTGTCGTCGCCGTACTCGAGGAACGCGTCGATGTAGACGTTCGTCAGGTCCTGGTCGGAGTCGTTCTTGACCTTGAAGGTGAAGTCGTGCCAGCCCGAACCGGCCACGATCTTGTTCGGCAGTCCCTTGATCTGCGCGGTGAGGTTCTCGTCCAGCTCGAAGGCCTTGCAGTCCGTGAACGGGTCGAAGGGCTTCTCGCTCGCGGACGCGCCCGCAGAGGCGCTCGCGGAGGCCGAGGCGCTCGCCGAGGAGGAGGACTGCGAGGCCGAGCCGGACGGGGAGCCGGAGGCGCTGCCCGTCTGCGACGGGGTCGCCGAGGGAGAGGTGGTGGCGGACGCGGAGCCGGACGGGCTCGACGTGTCCACGGCGTCCTGGTCCGGCGCGGCGGCGGTCGCGGACCCGGAGGCTCTCGCCGACGGCGAGGCGGACTCCTCTGCGAACGCTCCCGGCGCGGAGAGCAGGGCGAGCGGCACCATGGCGGCTGTCGCGGCGGCGGTGAGGAGAGTCCGGCGGAGCTTCATGAAGACCTCGGGAGATCGACTGTAGGGGGAGGTCTTCTGCGAATGCGGGGCGCAGGCGTGACCCTTGTGTCGCCTGGTGTGACCCGTGGGTCCGGTGAATCGTTGTCCTGACTTCACAAGATTCTTATGTGATCTGCATCACTCATCCTGGGGCGGTGGGTACGACCTGTGGCCGCGGGTACGACGAAGGGCCCCGCGGGGCGGATCCGCGAGGCCCTTCTTTCGTCAGCACCGGCGTCAGGGCAGCGCCGGTGCCTGGGAGGCGGCGCCGGGGGATTGCGCCGCACTAGTGGTCTGGACCTCTGAAAGTCGTCCGGGACACAAGCTGGACAAGAGCGTCGGCCGGGACGGGACGAGGAGCGGTGGGGGCTTTGTCTGCATCGTGCTGGATGAACGCGGCGCCCGCAACCTTTCGACCCGGTTCTTGTGCATCTTTGCCAAGTCCGCCGGTCGGCCCCGGGCGTCCCCGAGGCCGACCGTTCTCTTGGGTGACCGGGCTGCTGTCCCCTGCCGTCCGGTCACTTACCTGGAGCGAGGTCCCACGACGCACGGCACGATCCGTCCGCCTCATCGCTCCAGTGAGCCACGCGTGGTACTTCCGGGCCCGCACCTGGCTGGAACGGACACCGGGACCAACGAAACGGACCCGGCGGCGGTCACGCGCCGTACGGGTGAGACGGCGCCCGAACTCAGATACGACCCCGGCACAGCTCCAGCAGGGTCATCGCGAGGGCGGTCCCGGGCTTGCCCAGCGCCTCCCTGTAGTGGCCGAGCACGTCCATCTCGCGGGAGAGGTTCACGCGCCGGCCGCCGGAGGTGATGCGGGCCTCCTGGATGACGGCGGACACCGCCGCCCGTTCCTGGATCAGCCCGATGATCCGGTCGTCGAGGGCGTCGATGCGCTCCCGCGCACCGGTGATCACATCGGCGGCCTCGGGGGTACGGGCGCCGGTCACGTCGAGGGCGGTCATGGGGACTCCTGGTGGGGTGGGTGTCGGGTGGGCCCCGGACCGACAACCCCGGAAAACGCCAGGCGCCCCGGACCTTGTCGGCCCGGGGCGCCTGGGAAGTCGCTTGTCAGTTGCTCAAGCAGCACGACCATGGCAGCCGGTGGGCCGGTCGCCATAGGTAAAGAGGAAGGTCGGAAGCTTGCGCATGGAGGGGAGTATGCCACAGCCGCCCACGCGGTGCCCGAGGGCCGGGGGCGGAGCCCCCGGGGGACGGGACCGTTCGGACGGCCGCCTCGGTAGAATCGGCGTACACACAGACCCCCGCCCCACCGCCGGAAGGCCCCCGTGTCCACAGCGACTCCCGCTGCCACCGCCCCCGACACCGTCCTGGTCGTCGACTTCGGCGCGCAGTACGCCCAGCTCATCGCCCGCCGAGTCCGCGAGGCCCGGGTCTACAGCGAGATCGTGCCGAGCACCATGCCGGTCGAGGAGATGCTCGCCAAGAACCCGGCGGCGATCATCCTCTCCGGCGGCCCCTCGTCCGTGTACGAGGAGGGCGCCCCCCGCCTCGGCCGCGAGCTGTTCGAGGCCGGCGTCCCCGTCTTCGGCATGTGCTACGGCTTCCAGCTGATGGCCCAGACCCTCGGCGGCACGGTCGACAACACCGGCTCCCGCGAGTACGGCCGTACGGATCTGCACGTCTCCCGGACGTCCTCCACCCTCTTCGAGGGCACCCCGGCCGAGCAGCACGTATGGATGTCGCACGGCGACGCCTGCTCCGCCGCCCCCGAGGGCTTCACCGTCACCGCGTCCACCGACGTCGTCCCGGTCGCCGCCTTCGAGAACGACGAGAAGAAGCTCTACGGCGTCCAGTACCACCCCGAGGTCATGCACTCCACGCACGGCCAGCAGGTCCTGGAGCACTTCCTCTACCGCGGCGCCGGCCTGAAGCCCACCTGGACCACGGGCAACGTGATCGAGGAGCAGGTCTCCGCGATCCGTGAGCTGGTCGGCGACAAGCGCGCCATCTGCGGTCTCTCCGGCGGCGTCGACTCCGCCGTGGCCGCGGCCCTCGTCGCCCGCGCCATCGGCGACCAGCTGACCTGCGTCTACGTCGACCACGGCCTGATGCGCAAGGGCGAGACCGAGCAGGTCGAGAAGGACTTCGTGGCCGCGACCGGCGTCAAGCTGGTCGTCGTCGACGCCGAGGAGCGCTTCCTCACCGCGCTCAAGGGCATCTCCGACCCCGAGGAGAAGCGCAAGACCATCGGGCGCGAGTTCATCCGCGTCTTCGAGCAGGCCCAGGCCGAGATCATCGCGGACGAGGGCCCGGCGGTGGAGTTCCTGGTCCAGGGCACGCTCTACCCGGACGTCGTCGAGTCCGGCGGCGGCACCGGCACCGCCAACATCAAGTCCCACCACAACGTCGGCGGCCTCCCCGAGGACCTGGAGTTCAAGCTCATCGAGCCCCTCCGCAAGCTCTTCAAGGACGAGGTCCGCATGGTCGGCCAGGAGCTCGGCCTGCCGGAGGAGATCGTCCAGCGCCAGCCCTTCCCCGGGCCCGGCCTCGGCATCCGGATCGTCGGCGAGGTGACGAAGGAGCGGCTCGACCTCCTCCGCGACGCCGACGCGATCGCCCGCGAGGAACTCACCGCCGCCGGCCTCGACCGCGACATCTGGCAGTGCCCGGTCGTCCTGCTCGCGGACGTCCGCAGCGTCGGCGTCCAGGGCGACGGCCGCACCTACGGCCACCCGATCGTGCTGCGCCCCGTCTCCTCCGAGGACGCCATGACCGCCGACTGGTCGCGGCTGCCGTACGACGTCCTCGCGAAGATCTCCACCCGGATCACCAACGAGGTACGGGACGTCAACCGCGTCGTCCTCGACGTCACCTCCAAGCCCCCGGGCACCATCGAGTGGGAGTAGGTCCCCGGGACCGGCATCCGGTCCCTCCCCGGGATCACCTGCGCTTGACGACGCGCAGCCCCGCACCGGGCTGCCAGACCTGCACGACGAGATACGTCTCGTCCTCGACGTAGGTCCTGACGACCTCCGTCAGCTCGGTGCGGAAGAGGTGGAACGGCTCCGGCGGTTCCACCTCTTCGCGGTACGCCCCCTTCACCGCCGGATCCTCGACCTCCACCGCCCGCCCCGCGATCCGTACGTCGCCGCCGCCCATCCCCGTGCCCTCGCCCGGGTTGGCCTGGAGCGCGAAACGCGGATCGCGCCGCAGATCGAGCGCCTTGACCGAGTCCGGCATCATGCCGAACCACAGCTCCCCGTCCAGGAACCGGACCTCCAGCCCCGTGGTCCGCGGAGAGCCGTCCTTGCGCAGAGTGGCCAGAACATGATGGGTGAACGCGCCGAACCGCTCCTCGACGGTCCGCGCGAGAGCGGGTTCGGCCGCGGCGAAGGCCGCCCAGTCAACCGCTGTGCTGTGCGCTGTCATACCCGCAGTGTGAACCCGATACAGGACATCTCCTGTCGTATTCCTGTCGCGTTCGTCGGACGCGCGTCATCTTTGCCCCACAAGCCTGTTCTCCTGCGCTGACCGAGGGTAACTTCCGCCCGTACACCCACCCAGTGCTGGAGGACCGATGCACGGGCCCACGCCGCCTGCCCCGCTGCCCACCGACCGGCTGAACTTCGCGATGCCGCCGATGCACGACACGGTCGAGGACGAGCGCCGGCACCGCAAGGAACGCCTGGCGGGCGCCGTACGCATCTTCGGCCGCCTCGGCTTCGAGGACGGCGTGTCCGGCCACATCACCGCACGCGACCCGGAGTACAGCGACTGCTTCTGGGTCAACCCGTTCGGCATGCCGTTCAAGCACGTCACCGTCAGTGACCTGGTTCTGGCCAACTCCGACGGCCAGGTCGTCGAGGGCGGCTACCACGTCAACCAGGCCGCCTTCACCGTCCACGCCCAGGTCCACGCCGCCCGCCCGGACGTCGTCGCCGTCGCCCACTGCCACTCGGTGTACGGCCGCGCCCTCGCCGCCCTCGGCGAACTCCTCGACCCCCTCACCCAGGAGAGCTGCGCCTTCTACGAGGACCACGCCCTGTACGACGCCTACACCGGGGTCGCCGTGGACGCCGAGGAGGGCCGGCGCATCGCGAGGGCCCTCGGCTCCCGCAAGGCGCTCGTCCTGCGCAACCACGGCCTGCTCACCGTCGGGGACTCGGTCGACGCGGCCGCCTGGTGGTTCCTGTCCATGGAACGCTCCAGCCAGGTCCAGCTCACCGCCCGCGCCGCCGGCCGCCCCCTGCTGATCGACCACCGCGCGGCCGTCGCCACCCGCGAACAACTCGGCGGCGACCTCGTGGCCTGGATCAACTACCAGCCCCTCTGGCAGGACATCAGCCGCAGCGAACCGGACCTGCTGAGCTAGGCCCCTCCTTGAAGCCGCGCAGCAGCGCGGCCTTCGTCCGCGTGAACTCCTCGTCCGTCAGCACCCCGTCCCGGTACAGCTCGCCCAGCTCCCGCAGCCTGCGCAACAGTTCGTCATGGGGGTCGGCCTGGGCGGGGACGGCGGCCGCCCACCGCCGCGGCCGGTCCGCGCCCTGGGCGTCCGCCCACGCCGAGGGGTGCGGCATCCGCGCCGTCACCGCCGTCGCCACCAGCGCGGTCAGCAGATCCCGCTGCACACCGCCCCACAGATCCAGCGCATACGGATCCTTCTCGGCCGGCAGCCTCGCGCACACCGTCTCCCGGGTCACGAACCGCAGGAAGCCGCCCTCGTGCCCCGAGTTGGGCAACCACTCCACCCGGACCAGGTCCCCCACCCCGAGGATCAGCGGCCCCCTCGCGCGCTTCACCCGGTCCGAGGTGTCCGCCCAGTCGATCCGCACCCGCGATCCGTCGAAGGACACCGTGCCGTCCGAGGAACGCACCGACACCGGGACCGGCGGCCCCGGCAGCAGATAGGACCGGGCGGGCTCCTTGGGCACCTGGTCCAGCAGCAGCGCGTGCCGGATCTCCTCCACGACGTACTCCGCCAGCCCGCAACGGTCCACGTCCACCAGCAGCCGGTACGGATCCGCGCCTTCCGGAAGCCGCCCGCCCGTCGCCTGCACCAGCGGATCCGCCCCCTCCCTCAGCCACATCCGCAGCCGCCCCCGCCGCCGCTCCGGCTCGTACACGACCCCGGCGACCGCCTCCAACGGCACGACGATCTCCCCGTACGCCCGCCGGAACAGCGGCACGGAACGGTGCAGCCCCGGCCTGATCCGCACCGCCGTCCCGTCGAAGTCCCAGCCCCCGTCGCGCTGGATGATCTCGGCCATACGGACAATTCTGGCAGCCGGGTCAACACGGCCCCTCCCTCCTTCACCCGCTCTGACCAGACCTGCCGAAACCGGACCGTGTGCGATAGGGCACAATTCGCTGTCATCGCGGGGGAGTTGTCAGCAGTGCGGCGGCCGGGATCCACAACGGGTCCCGCACAGGCCGCCGCTCGTTCGGGTCACGGGGAAGGCGGGCGTCGGACGTGGCGGTACAGGAGGCGAGACAGGGCGCGCACCCGGGCACGGGCGCGGGCCCCCACGACGGCGGCTGCACCTGCGGGGACTGCCCGCACGGCGCCCGCGAGGGACACCGGCGCGCGGTCGCCGCGTTCCTGCACCAACGCGACGAGTTCGCCGCCGGCCAGGGTCTCCCCGCCGCCGTCGCCCACTCCGCCTCGGCCTCCCGCCAATGGGTCTCCGAGGAACTCACCCAGTCGGCGGAACTCGTCGCCGAACGCGGCCGCGCCGAGGGCGAGGTCTGGCTGTCCCGCCTGTGGCTGCGCACCGCCACCACCGTCTGGGCGGTGGTCGTGCTGCTCCTCCTCGTCCAGGCCGTCACCGCCATCGGCGCGGGCTGGACATCGGCCCGCACCGCCGGACTCCTCGCCGCCCTCCTCGTGGCCGGCGCCCTCACCACCGCCTCCTGGTTCCACCGGGCCCGCGGCGGCGCCCTCGCCCCCGTCATCGGCGAGGACAACCGCCTCTCCACCTCCCGCGCGGTCGCCGCCGCCTGGGTCCTCCTCCTCTCCTACGCGGTCCTCGTCCTCGTCGGCCGCCTCGCCGCCGCCTCGAGCCACACCGAACGCGACGCCCTCATCTCCGGCCTCGACCTCGCCCGCGGCGCCGGTGTCGTGACCGTCCTCGCCGTGGTCTGCGGCATCGCGGTCCTCGTCCGCCGGGTGGTGGGCCTGAGGGTCCTCGCCCAGCGGCTCCAGAAGGTCCGCGCCCACCGCCCCCGAGCCGCCGACCTCCTCACCGACGACTCCGGCCGCGGCACCTTCGCCGACATCCAGTACGTCGTCATCAGCGCCGTCGCCCTGGCCTTCGCCGCGACCCGCCTCGCCCGCCGCCCGGACCAGCTCCCCGACCTGCCCTGGGGACTCGCGGTCGTGGTCCTGGTCTCGGCCGCGACCTACCTCGCCGGCAAGTACGCCGAGGGCGGCCGCCCCGTCATCCTCTCCGTCGTCCGCTCCCGTGAGGCCGGCGATCTCGACGCGCCCATCCGCACCGGCGACGACATCGAGATCCGCGGCGCCGGCTTCGTCCCGCCCGGCGCCCAGACCGCCGACCGCCTCTCCCGCATGGTCGTCCGCATCGGTCCGGTCCATGTCCACGTCCCCCTCGTCCCGGTCGCCGGCGGCTTCAGCAACCCCACCGACGCCGTCCTCACCGTCCCCGTCCCCGTCGACGTCGAACCCGGCCGGCTGGAGGTCCAGGTCGTCACCGCGGCGGGCGTGGAGACCAACCGCTACCTGATCGACGTCACCGAGTAGAACCGTCCGCCGCCCGCCCGACAACCACCCCGCCCGGCCGAAGTGAACGCTCGGGCGGAGTGAAACCGGGGGGAACCACCTGCTGTGCGGACAATTGAGCGCACCCCCCATTTCGTACGTATGGTCTGTTGAGGGGTACCACCACTCAGGGCGAGAGGCGGCTACGGGCGATGACTCACGGCATGCGGACGGACACCTATCCCCCCTACCTCCAGGGCGGCGGCCGGGGCTGGCGGGACACCGCCGCCCACTACGCGCTCCTTCCTCTGCGGATCTTCCTGGGCGTCACCTTCATCTACGCCGGTATCGACAAACTCACCGACAGCGCCTTCATGAAGGACGGCGGCGCGGGCTCGATCGGCGACACCATGCGTGCCGTCCGTGACTCCTCGGCCATCCCCGCCCTGGTCGACCTGGCCCTGAAGAACCCGGTCGGCTTCGGTTACGCCATCGCCCTCGGCGAGCTCGCCGTCGGCCTCGGCGCCCTGTTCGGCCTCCTCACCCGGCTCGCCGCTCTCGGCGGCGCGCTGATCTCCCTCTCCCTCTGGCTCACGGTCAGCTGGGCCTCCGACCCGTACTACTACGGCAACGACCTCATCTACCTGATGGCCTGGCTCCCCCTCGTCCTTGCGGGCGCCCCCTACCTCTCGCTCGACGCGCTCTGGCACAGCCGGCGCCGGCAACGAGCAGGCGGCCTGGACTGACCTCGCCTCACCCCGGTCCGCCGCCGGGATGCGCTCCCGTGCTCCCGGCCTCGGTCCCGGTGGCGGGTGCGGTGTCCCGGCCGGTCCGGCGCCGTCTGCGCAGGGACCGGGCCACGATCCCCGCCACCCCGGCCAGGCAGAGGCCGACCACGACGAGAGGGACGACCGCGAACCACGGCGTCTCCCAGAGCCCGCCCGCGTCACCTGCGTAGACGACCCCCGCGAGGGTGAAGAAGCCGCCCGCGATCAGCCTGCCGGGCTGGAACTCATGACGCAGCACGGCTCACCACCGCCTGTCCCACCCCGACCTGGAGGTCCAGGTCGAGCGTCCCGGCCGTGTCCTTGCCGCCCGGAACCGGCGGCAGCGTCACCGCCCTGTGCTTGCCCGGCTCCACGTCCACGTCCTCCTTGTTCTCGCCGGGCAGCTGGACATCGCCCAGCCCCACGTCGATGCTCAGCCGCACTGTCGCGTCCGGCGGCAGGACCACCCGCAGCCGGCCCACCCCCACCTCCGCGTTCGTGCGGACCGTCTGCCCTGGGGCCACGTCCAGCCGGGACAGGTCCAGCGTCGCGTCACCGGTGCCGAGGTCGTAGGCACCCCGCACCTCCGACACCGCCGCCGGCCGCCAGGTCCGGTCGACCCAGTGCGTGCTCACGTCCCTGGGCAGGACCGTCGAACCCGCCAGCAGTCCGGCGATGACCAACGCCAGGAACACCGACCCCGCGCCGGTGCGTCCCAGGAACGAACTGACCGCTATCCCCGCGCCGAGCACGATGAGCGCGGTGGCCAGCCCGGCCTGCAGGCTGGCGCCCAGCGGATGGTCGTCCCAGGTGAGCCGGGTGACGAGCCCACCCGCGAGCAGGGCCAGCAGGAACACCCAGCCGCCCGTCCAGCGCGGGCCGCGCGGAGCGGGGGAGCGGCCGGGCGGGACGCGTATGTGCTCGCGGGCGACCGGGCGGCCGGCGAGGCCGACATTGACCGCCGCCGCGATGTCCCGCTGCCGGGGATCCTGCGGACCCCAGAGATAACCGGTGCCGCCGACATGGGTGCCGTCCTTGACGATGGGGTCCCGCCACCAGGAGGGGTAGGCGGCCGGGACCGGCGGTGCCTGGGCCTCCGGCGGGGCGTCGGCGACGGCCTGCGCCGCGAGCGGATCGGGGTCGGGCAAGCCCCGCTGCCGCGACCAGTACCCGGCCCCCGCGAGCAGGAGCGAGAGCACCACGGCGAAGGTCAGCACACTGCCGTTGTTCAGCATCGACAGGAACACCCCGCAGCCGACCAGCGCGAACAGCACGGCCGCCAGGGCCTGGCCGTCGACCCGGCCGGTCAGCAGCTTGCGCACCTCGTGCTGCTCGTCGTCGGAGTAGGGGACGAACAGCCACGCGAACCCGTAGAAGATGAGACCGATGCCGCCCGTCGCGGAGAGCACCGCGAGCGTGATCCGGAAGATCACCGGGTCCATGTCGTAGTGCCGCCCCAGCCCCGCGCACACCCCGGCCAGCATCTTGTACTGCCGGTCGCGCCGGAACCTGCCGGGCGTTTCGGCGCCTTCGGCGCCTTCGGCGCCCTCGGCACCCGGCCGGGCGGTCGACTGCGCCGCGGCGGTGAGGGCCTCGTCGCCCCGGCCCGGCCCCTCGGACATACCGTCCGCTCCCTTGTCTTCGTGGTCGCTGCGGTCGCTGTGGTCGCTGTGGTCTGCGAATTCTGCGCTGCGCCCGCTGTCTCCGCCCCTGTCTCCGCTGTCTCCGCCGCTGTCTCCGCTGTCTCCGCTGTCTTCGTGCGAGGGCGGGCCCGCCCGGCCGTGCGCGCGAGGTTTCTCACCCGCGGCGTCGTGGGCGCCGGTGGACGGGGCGGCCGCGTCGGGCGCGGTGCCCCCGTCGGGCACGGCGTCCGCGGCGTGCTGGTGATGTGCCATGGGACCATGGTGGCGGGCCCGCGGCCCCGGCGGCAGTCGGAACGACCCTGGTCGGACCCTGATATCGGCCCTGAGCCGACGCCCGGGAGGCGTTCGACCTGCGCCCGGGCCGAAGATCAGGGGCGTCTCGGGGGTGGACCCTGATGCCCGGCCCCGCACGCTGTGTGACCATCGTTGGCATGCCGGAAGCCGCAGCAGCGCCACTCGTCGAACCGCGGCCGCCGCGCAAGCTCTACCGCAGCAGCGACGGACGCTGGCTGGGTGGCGTGGCGCGGGGGCTCGCCGGGCATCTCGGGCTGCCCGTCGTATGGGTGCGGCTCGTCTTCGTCGGCCTGTTCATGGCGGACGGCCTCGGCGCCCTGCTCTACGCGGCCTTCTGGTTCTTCGTGCCCCTCGGCGTCGGGGGCGTCGGAGACCAGAGGCCGCCGTCCCTGGTCTCCACCGAGACCGCGCCCGACGGCCGCCGCAGACTCGTCCCCCGCAAGCCGGACCGGGGCCAGATCGTCGCCCTGCTCCTGATGGTCGTCGTCGCGCTGGTCTTCGTCGGCAATGTGAATCTGGGCAGCGGCGCCAAGGCCTATCTCCTGCCCGCCGTCCTGGTCGGCGCGGGTGTCGCCCTCGTCTGGCGCCAGGCGGACAACGCCCGCCGGGCCCGCTGGGTCGAGGTGGGGCGCAGACGCCGCACGCTGACTTTGCTGCGGGCCGGCGCCGGCGTCCTCCTCGTCACCGCCGGTGTCTCCGGCATCTTCGTCCTCCAGGGCTCGGCCGCCCACCTCGGCTCGGTCCTCCAGGCCGCGCTCGCCGTCCTCGTCGGCATCACCCTCCTCGCCGGGCCCTACCTGGTCCGGATGACCCAGGACCTCTCCGAGGAGCGTCTGATGCGGATCCGGGCCCAGGAGCGGGCCGAGGTCGCCGCCCATGTCCACGACTCCGTGCTGCACACCCTGACCCTGATCCAGCGCAACGCGGAGAACGCGGGCGAGGTCCGCCGTCTCGCCCGCGCCCAGGAGCGCGACCTGCGCACCTGGCTCTACAAACCGGAGGGCACCGGCAAGGACGAGGAGGACGAGCCCACCACGGTCGCCGAGGCGGTCCGGCGCAACGCCGCCGAGGTGGAGGACAAGCACGGCGTCCCCATCGAGGTCGTGGTCGTCGGCGACGGGCCCCTGGACGAGCGGGTCGGGGCCCAGATGCAGGCCGCGCGCGAGGCGATGGTGAACGCCGCCAAGTACGGTGGCGAGGGCGGCGCCGTGCAGGTGTACGCCGAAGTCGAGGGCAGGACGGTCTTCGTGTCCGTCCGGGACCGGGGCCCCGGCTTCGACCTGGACTCGATACCCGCCGACCGCATGGGCGTTAGAGAATCGATCATCGGCCGTATGGAGCGCAACGGCGGCACGGCCCGGCTGCGGGCGGTGCCGGACGGCGGCACGGAGGTCGAGCTGGAGATGGAGAGGGTGGAGAGGACGTCATGAGCGACCCGACCGAGACGAACGCGGCGGCGGCAGCGGGGGACACGTCCGAGCCTGGGCGAACGTCCGGCGAGAGCACGGGCGGGCGGCGCGTGCGGGTGGTGCTGGTCGACGACCACCGTATGTTCCGCACCGGTGTGCAGGCCGAGATCGGCCAGACCGAGCAGACGGGCGTCGAGGTCGTCGGCGAGGCGGCGGACGTCGACCAGGCCGTCACCGTCATCACCGCGACCCGGCCCGAGGTGGTGCTGCTCGACGTCCATCTGCCCGGCGGCGGCGGGGTCGAAGTGCTGCGCCGCTGTGCCTCGTTGATGGCCGACACCGAGCAGCCGGTGCGTTTCCTCGCCCTGTCCGTCTCGGACGCGGCGGAGGATGTGATCGGGGTGATCCGCGGAGGGGCCCGCGGCTATGTCACCAAGACGATCACCGGTACCGATCTGGTCGACTCGATCTTCCGGGTGCAGGAGGGCGACGCGGTCTTCTCGCCGCGCCTCGCCGGGTTCGTCCTGGACGCCTTCGCCTCCACCGATGCCCCGCCGGTCGACGAGGACCTCGACCGGCTCACCCAGCGCGAGCGCGAGGTCCTGCGCCTCATCGCCCGCGGCTACGCGTACAAGGAGATCGCCAAGCAGCTGTTCATCTCGGTGAAGACGGTCGAGTCCCATGTGTCGGCGGTGCTCCGCAAGCTTCAGCTGTCCAACCGTCATGAGCTGACGCGCTGGGCGACGGCCCGACGGCTGGTGTGACCCCCGCGGTCATGGCACGGTCATGACCCACCACGCGGTCTCCTCACACCACCCGCGTCGCGCCCGCGAAGGGCATCTCGTCGATGGGGGCGATGCGTACCGGGGCCGAGGGGTTCGGGGCGTGGATCATCCGGCCGTTGCCGATGTACAGGCCGACGTGGGTGATGCCGGAGTAGAAGAAGACCAGGTCGCCGGGGCGCAGTTCGGAGCGGGAGACGCGTCGGCCGATGCCGATCTGGGCGTAGGTCGTGCGGGGCAGGGAGACCCCGGCGGAGCGGTAGGCGGCCAGGACCAGGCCCGAGCAGTCGAAGGCGTTCGGGCCGGTGGCACCCCAGACGTAGGGGCTGCCCAGCTTGGAGTAGGCGAAGGAGACGGCCGCCGCCGCCCGGGAGTCGGGTGCGGCGGCGGTGGCCGTGCCGGGCGCCTCGAGAGGGGCGCGGGCGCCGGTGGAGGCGCGTGAGGCGCGGTCGGCCGTCGCGGTGCCGCCGCCCATGTCGGCCGCGACCCGGGCCCGTTCCGCCGCCGTCAGCCGGGAGAGCAGACCGCGGGCCGCGGCGAGCTTGTCGGTGACGGTCCTCTTGTGCTCCTTCAGCTCCGCCTTGCGGGCCTTGAGCGAGGACAGTTCGAGGCGGGCGGCGCCGCGCAGCTGCTCGATCTCGCGCAATTGCCGGCGCACGCGGGTGACGGCGGCGGACTGGCGGTCGCCGGCGCGTTCGGCGAAGGCGGCTCCGTCGAGGTACTGGTCGGGGTCGTCGGAGAGCGCCAGTTGGACGGCGGGGTCGAGGCCGCCGCTGCGGTACTGCGCCGCCGCCATCGTGCCCAGCGCCTCCCGCGCCGCGTTGAGCTTCTCCTCCTTGCGGGCCGCCTCGTCCCGCAGGGTGCGAAGGCGCTGCTCGGCGGCGGTGGCCTTCTCCTGCGCGCCGTTGTACTGCTCGGTGGCCGTCTCCGCCTCCTGGTACAGCCTGTCCACCTTGACCTCGACCTGTGCGGTGGTCAGCTGGGGCTCGGCCTGGCCGGTTCCGTCGAAGGCCGTGGCGGTCGCCGCGCCCGCGAGGGCGAGGGTGAACGCCGTACGGGCCGTCTGGCCGCCGAGCGAGCGCTGTCGGGGCTTGCGGTGCGCTGCCACGTGGGACTGCACGTCCTTTCGTACGACCGCCTCGGCCGTGGGGGTGCCCGACCGTCGTCGCACGGGCCCCACGGCTGTCAGGCGGCCCTCGGCCGTCGGGGGAGCGGACGGCGACCGAGGGAGGCGCTGACGGGTCCGGCGGCGGCCCGCACAGGGGGAGCGGGACACCGCCGGACCTTCTCGGCGGTGGTGTCCGACTGCCGCCCCTGGCCCGGGCGGCGGTGGGGAGCCGGTCACCTGGGGCAGGACGCTAGGCCCGACGGTGTCGGGTCGGTGGCCTGATGTGCGGAAAAGGCATGAGCGGACCACCGGCTGACAGTTTCTGCGCGGTGGGCCGGGCCGGGTGCGTCGGGTTCGCGCGGCGCGATGATCGATGCCGCGATTCCCGGGCAGTCGGGCGCGGCGGGATGCTATGGACGCATATATGCGAGTGCCGTCGATCGGGGAGGGCGCCGGGTGGTGGGGGCCGGTGTCGGGTGGCCGGGGCCGGGCTGATTAGCATCCGGCCTCATGGACGTACTCATCCATCTTTTCGTCGGCCTGCACATCATCGGCATCGCCGCGCTCCTGGGCGGCTTCCTCACACAGATGAAGGCGATGAGCGGGGGAACGGCCCGTTTCGTCCCCGCGATGCTGCACGGCGCGGCGACCATGCTCGTCACCGGTGTGATCCTGGTCGGCCTCAACCAGGCCGACGACCAGCCCCTGAACAACATCAAGATCGGTGTGAAGCTGGCGCTGCTGATCGTGATCCTGGGCCTGGTCTACGTGAAGCGGGACGACGAGAAGGTGGAGAAGCCGCTGTTCGGCGTGGTGGGCCTGCTGACCGTGGTGAACATCTTCATCGCCGTCCTGTGGACCTGACGGACCCGCCGAGCCCGACGGCCCCGCCGGACCCGGCGATCAGGGCCGCCGCGGCGACCACCAGCCACGCGGCCACCGCGACCCACAGCAGCACCTTGCCGGGCCCCGTCAGCCCCGGGACGTCGGCGGCGGTCGCCACGGACAGCGTCGCCACGGCCGTCACCCCCATCGGGAACACCGTCGCCCACCGCCGTACGTCGTAGCGCGGCCGCGGCCGGAGCACCTCGGCCGCGAGCAGGACGGCGTACCAGACGAGGGCGAGGACGAGCAGCGCGACCGTCGTCGCGCGCAGGACGCCGCGGTCGTCGGCGTTCCACAGATACAGCGCGTGGTCCGCGTCGATGAGCCGCGCCCCCGCGAGTGCGGAGACGGCGAGCGCCCCGCCGGCCACCCACTGGTCCCCGGCGCCCTCGGTGACCTGCCGATGGTCGAACAGGGCGAGCACGCCCACGTAGAGCACCAGGCCGAGCCAGAACAGCACGAGCGCGGTGTGCGCCGGCCAGGAGAGGGCCTCGGCCTTCGCCAGGGTCGCGCCCAGCACCGCGAGCCCCTGGGTGGCCACACAGCACAGGAACACCGCTCCGGGCATCCCGCGGGCCCGGTGGCTCATGAGGCGCCGGACGACCTGCCGCAGGAAACCTGCCATCAGCACCGGCCACAGCAGGGCCGACAGCGCCAGCAGGGCCCAGGCCAGGTTCTGCCGGCCCAGCGTCGAGACGCCCGTGCCGAGCACGGTCGTGGCGGCCACGGCGGTCAGCCCGCCAGGGGTCCCGGCCTCCGCGAGCCGGCGCCGGCGCTCCCACAGGAGCCGTACGACGAAGTCGGCGGCCAGTGCCACCCAGGCGGCGCCGGCCAGTGCCAGCGCGACGTGGGACAGGACCTCGTGCCCCGCCAGGCGCAGTCCGATGGACAGGACGCCGGTGGCCAGCACGGCGGCGCCGGCCGCCGGGGGACGCCGCGCCCACCGGGCGCGCAGGGAGGAGGTGCCGGGCATGGGCCCGATGCTAAGGACGCGAGGCGGCTGCGGCGGCGGCACACGCGCGTAGTCGAGAAAAACGACCTGCACGCGCGTGCCCGCAGTCGGCTCAGGCCGGGCGGACCACGCTGTGGACGCCCGACTCGCCGTCGTAGTGGATCGACTCCTCGCGGACGTACGTGCCCGGCTTCGGGGCGTGGATCATCATGCCGTTGCCGAGGTGGATGCCGACGTGGCTGATGTCGTCGTGGAAGAAGACCAGGTCACCGGGGCGGGCGTCGGCGAGGGAGACGGTGGTGCCGGCGTTCGCCTGGTCGTGGGTGGTGCGCGGCAGCGAGACGCCGGCGGCCCTCCAGGCGGCCTGGGTGAGGCCGGAGCAGTCGTAGGAGTCGGGGCCGGTGGCGCCCCAGACGTACGGCTTGCCGATCTGTGCACGGGCGAACGCGAGCGCCTTCTCGGCCTGGCTGATGTATGAGGAGTCCGAGGAGGCGGCAGAGGGGGATGCGGCAGAGGGGGACGCGGCGGGGGAGGACGCAGCAGCCCGCTCCCGGGCGGTCAGCCGCGCCAGCAGCTCGCGCGCGTCGCCGAGCTTCTTCTGCACGGCGGCCTTGGCGGTCTTCAGCTCGCTCTCGGTGTCGCCGAGCGCGGCGAGGCTCTCGGCGGCCTCCTGCCGTTCGCGCATCGTCGCCGACTGCCCGGTGACGTAGTCGTCGGCGGCGCCCTTCTGGCGGTCGGTCAGCCGGCTCCTCGGCTGGGTCCGGTCGACGTGGTCCCGCGGGGAGTCCGCCGTCAGGAACGCCGCCGTGTCGGGCGCGGAGGCGCCGGTGCGGTACCGGGCGGCGGCGAAGGAACCGGGTTCCTCCCGCGCCTCGTTGAGCTTCCGGGTGCGCGGGGCGACGTCCTCGAGGAGACCGTCCACCCGCTTGCGCTGCCTGGTCTTCCGTTCCTTGGCGCCGTTGTCCTTCTCGGGCGCCGACTCCGCCCGGCGGTAGAGGTCGTCGAGCTTCTTCTCGACCTCCTCCAGGCTCGGCGTGCCGTCGTCGGAGGGCGCTGCGTTCGCCGACTGGGACAGCAGGGCCACGGAGGTGAAGGCGGCGGTGGCCAGGCCGGGCGTGCGTATGCCTGCCACGCGGCTGCCCAAGAAGCGCGGCTTGCGGTGCTGCGACGCCAAGGGAGGCGACTCCTTCCATCGTCCGCCGACCGGGTGGGCGGTGCGGGAGGGTTCGGGCGGACGGTGCGGAAGGGCGCCCTACGGCCGCCTCCCGCTGGGGAGTCGGGCGATTCACCCCGGGGTCCCGGTGGTCCCCGGCTCCGGCTGCCGCACAGGGGGCGCGCCGGGCTCGGCGGAGGCAGTACGGCCCGGCGAGGTTCGCCGGTGGGATCCGTGTGGCCTGCCCGGCACGGTAGCCAACTCGTGTGGCTTCTGTGAAGGTTGCCGGGCGATATGCCCGATACGTTTTCGTTATCTTCCTCAAACCTGGGACGTGGGATCACGTGCTGTGATATCGCCGCCTCGGAAGGTGAGGGTGGGGATGTTCGGGGGAGGGCCACGCGTTGTCGGTGGGGCACCCTAGACTCGGAGAGCGATGAGCAGCCTCTTTGACGACAGCTTCCTGGCGAACCTCCAGGCCCCCGCGGGCCACGAGGAGGAACCCCCGCCGCCGCCCGAGGACGATCACGGTCCGGAGTCGCTTCCGGACGATCTGTTCGGCGGGAAGTTCGACGCACCCCCGGACCGGGACGCGTACTACCGCGACGGCGCCCCGCGTCCGGCGATCGACGCGGCCGCCCTCCTGGAGGGGCTCAACGACAACCAGCGCGCGGCCGTCGTCCACGCCGGCACCCCCCTGCTCATCGTCGCGGGCGCCGGCTCGGGCAAGACCCGTGTGCTCACCCACCGCATCGCCCACCTCCTTGCCGAGCGCGGCGTCCACCCGGGCCAGATCCTCGCGATCACCTTCACCAACAAGGCCGCGGGTGAGATGAAGGAGCGCGTCGAGCAGCTCGTCGGCCCGCGCGCGAACGCGATGTGGGTGATGACCTTCCACAGCGCGTGCGTGCGGATCCTGCGCCGCGAGTCGAAGAAGCTCGGCTTCACGTCCTCCTTCTCCATCTACGACGCCGCGGACTCCAAGCGGCTGATGGCCCTGGTCTGCCGCGATCTGGACCTGGACCCCAAGCGCTACCCGCCCAAGTCCTTCAGCGCCAAGATCAGCAACCTGAAGAACGAACTGATCGACGAGGAGGACTTCGCCGCCCAGGCCGCCGACGGCTTCGAGAAGACCCTCGCCCAGGCCTACGCGATGTACCAGTCCCGGCTCCGCGAGGCCAACGCGCTCGACTTCGACGACCTGATCATGACGACGGTCAATCTGCTGCGTGCCTTCCCCGACGTCGCCGAGCACTACCGCCGCCGCTTCCGTCATGTCCTCGTCGACGAGTACCAGGACACCAACCACGCCCAGTACGCCCTGGTCAGGGAGCTGGTCGGCACCTTTGAACACCCCGTCGACGTCCCGCCCAACGAGTACGACGTCCCGCCCGCCGAACTGTGCGTCGTCGGTGACGCCGACCAGTCGATCTACGCCTTCCGCGGTGCGACGATCCGCAACATCCTCCAGTTCGAGGAGGACTACCCGGACGCGACGACGATCCTGCTCGAACAGAACTACCGCTCCACGCAGACGATCCTGTCCGCCGCCAACGCCGTCATCGAGCGCAACGAGTCCCGCCGCCCGAAGAACCTGTGGACCAACGCGGGCGCGGGCGCGCGCATCACCGGCTATGTCGCCGACACCGAGCACGACGAGGCGCAGTTCGTCGCCGACGAGATAGACCGCCTCACCGACGCGGGCGACGCCAAGGCCGGCGATGTCGCCGTCTTCTACCGCACCAACGCCCAGTCCCGGGTCTTCGAAGAGGTCTTCATCCGCGTCGGCCTGCCCTACAAGGTCGTCGGCGGTGTCCGCTTCTACGAGCGCAAGGAGGTCCGGGACGTCCTGGCCTACCTGCGCGTCCTCGCCAACCCGGAGGACTCCGTCCCGCTGCGCCGGATCCTCAACGTCCCCAAGCGCGGCATCGGCGACCGCGCCGAGGCGATGATCGACGCCCTCTCCCAGCGCGAGAAGATCAGCTTCCCGCAGGCCCTCAAGCGCGTCGACGAGGCGTACGGCATGGCCGCGCGCTCCACGAACGCGGTGAAGCGGTTCAACGTGCTGATGGAGGAGCTGCGGACGATCGTCGAGTCCGGCGCGGGCCCCGCGACCGTCCTCGAGGCCGTGCTCGAACGCACCGGCTATCTGGCCGAGTTGCAGGCCTCCACCGACCCGCAGGACGAGACCCGCATCGAGAACCTCCAGGAACTCGCCGCCGTGGCCCTGGAGTTCGAGCAGGAGCAGGCCGAGGGGGAGGGCGCGGCCACCGGTGGTCTCGCCGCCTTCCTGGAGCGGGTCGCGCTCGTCGCCGACTCCGACCAGATCCCCGACGAGGACGAGGACGGCTCCGGGGTCATCACCCTGATGACCCTGCACACCGCCAAGGGGCTGGAGTTCCCGGTCGTCTTCCTCACCGGCATGGAGGACGGCGTGTTCCCGCACATGCGCGCCCTCGGCCAGGCCAAGGAGCTCGAGGAGGAGCGCCGGCTGGCCTACGTCGGCATCACGCGCGCGCGGGAGCGGCTCTACCTCACGCGGTCCTCGCTGCGCAGCGCCTGGGGCCAGCCGTCGTACAACCCGCCCTCCCGGTTCCTGGAGGAGATCCCGGCGACCCATGTGGACTGGAAGCGGAAGGGGGCGAGCGCGCCCGTGTCCTCCGGTCCGGTCTTCGGTGTGGCGGCCTCGCTGTCCTCGTCCCGCTCGCGGTCCTCGGCGGCCGGCGCCTCCGGCTTCGCGACCCGCCGGGGCGCGACGGAGAAGCCGGTGGTCGCGCTGGCCGTCGGCGACCGCGTCACCCACGACCAGTTCGGGCTGGGCACGGTCGTGGGCGTGAAGGGCACGGGCGGGAACGCGGAGGCGACCATCGACTTCGGCGACAGCAAGCCGAAGCGGCTGCTGCTGCGGTACGCGCCGGTCGAGAAGCTGTAGGGCTCCCGCTGTCGGGGCTCGCTGTAGGGGCTCGCGGTGGCGGAGGCAGGCGGCGCACACGAGTGAGCCCCCGCCGACGGGGCGGGGGCTCGGGGCTCACGTGAGGAGTCCCGGGGTGCTACGTCGGGTCCAGCCCGTGGCTGCGCAGCCACGGCAGCGGGTCTATGGGCGAACCGCCGGCCGGGCGCACCTCGAGGTGCAGGTGCGGACCGGTGGAGTTGCCCGAGTTCCCGGAGTACGCGATCGGGTCGCCGGCCTTCACCGTCGATCCGGAGGCGACACGGTAGGTGGAGAGGTGGCAGTACCAGGTCTCCGTGCCGTCCTTCGCCGTCACGATCAGCATGTTGCCGTAGGCGCTGTTCCACTGCGTCCGTACGGTGCCGTCGGTCACGGCCATCACCGTCGTGCCGTAGGAGACGGGGAAGTCGATGCCGGTGTGCTGGGACATCCAGTTGACGCCGGCCTGGCCGAAGTAGGCGCTCAGTCCGCGCTGAGCGACCGGGAGGGCGTACTTCGGGCGCAGCCGCTCCTTGCGGGCCGCCTCCGCCGCCGCCTTCTTCTTCTCGGCGGCCTGCTGTTCCTTGAGGTCGATGCGTTCCTGCGTCCGGCTGGCCCGGTCGGCGAAGTTGTCGGCCTCGGCGCTGAGCGTCGCGAGCTGGGCGTCCAGCTTGTTGTTGGCGGCGGACGGTTTCACCGGCTGCGCGTCGGAGGCGGAGGCCGTGGTGTCCTTGTCGTCGCCGCCGGTCAGCGTGCCCAGGGAGGCGGCCGCGATCCCGGCGACCCCCATCACACACGCCGAGGGCACGGCCACGGTCAGCAGCGCGGAGCGCTTCGGGGGCGTACGGCGGCGGGAACGGCTCGCGTTGCGGGCGGCCGCGCGGGTGGCGGGCGCCGGCTCGATCTCCTCCTGGTCGTCCAGGAGGGGGTGCTCGGACACGGCGGGCAGCTCACCGGTGGCGGACAACTCGCCGCCGTCAGCGCCTTGTTCGTCCGGGGTGATCGACTCGAAGGTCGCGGTGGGCTGCTGGTCGAAGGGGACTTCGGCCGACTGCTCGTACGCGTCGGAGGCGGCGCCGGTCCCGCCGTCGCCGTCGGAGTTCCACTGCGTGGCGTCGTAGGTACCGGTCTCGAAGGTCTGGGTGCCCCATTCCCAGTGCTGGGTCTGGTCGGCGGGGTTGCCGGACTGGTCCGGCTGGAGCCAGGCGTTCGCGTCCCACTGGCCGCTGGCGTCGGACGCCGAGGTCTGCGGCGGGACGAGCGGGAGCTGCTGGTGGTCGGTCGGCCAGCCGGTGGTGTCGTAGGCGCCCGAGTCGTAGGCGGCGTGGTGCTGGGCCGCGTACGGGTCGTAGTTCAGGACCTGGTGGCCGCTCGTGTCGTGGAGCTGGTGGCCGCCGGTGTCGACCATGGTCGGCTGGGCGCCGAGGTTCCACTGCCCGGTGCCGTAGGAGCTGTCGCCGAGGCCCGCGCCCGTGCCGTCGCCGGGGAGCCCGCCGTAGGGGTCGGCCGCGAAGTGGCCGGTGTGCTGGGCGCCGGTGTCATAGCCGTGGTACTGGGAGAAGCCGTCGTACGAGGCTTCCTGGGTGCCGTACGACGCGTAGGGCGCGGAGTCGGCGTCGGAAGCCGGAGCCGGGGTGGTCATGCTCCCCGACGGGTGACGGTCGTTCACCAACTTCTCTCTCGCCTCGACAACAGGGGCTGCCAGAGCAGTGCGGCGACTGTACCCGTCGGTATGCGGGCGCGACAATCTTCCGTTGGTTTCGTGCTCGAAGGAAAGGGGCAATCGGCCGTGTTTCGGGGGACGGCGGACGCGGGTTTGGCCTTATGTTCGAAGAATGTTCGAGGCGAGGCGGGTCTCAAACAGCTATCGAATCCCCGTGAGCGGTTGCCGGGCCGGTCTCACGCCACCGTCAGGCCTCCGGTGCGCGGGCCGGCCGTCGCCGTCTCCGCGGTGTCGAGGGCCTGCCGTATGCCGGTCGCGACCGCCGGATGCACGGGCAGGGCGAGGTGGCCGATTCCCGTCACCCGGACGTTCTGTGCGAGCAGGTCGGGGTGGTCGATCCGGGCCGTCTCCAGCGGGTCCATCAGGTGGTCGAGGTCGCTCCAGAAGCTGACGAAGTGCGTACGGCAGCCGGGCGCGGGCCGGGACAGCTCCTCGATGACCTCGGAGCCGGGGCGCATCTGGCGCACGATCGGGTGCGCGTTCGCCAGTGGCACCGCCTTGGTGCCCGTGTGCGGGGTCCCCAGCGTGACGAGCGTGCGGATCCGGACGTCACCGCCCAGTCGCTGCACGTAGTAGCGCGCGATCAGACCGCCCAGGCTGTGCCCCACCACATCGACCCGGGTGCTGCCGGTGCGCTCGCAAATCTCCTCGATGTGCCGCCCGAGCAGCTCGGCCGCCGTACGGATGTCGCAGGTCAGGGGCGAGTAGTTCAGCGACTCCACGCGATGCCTGCCGTGCTGGGCGAGGCTGCGGCGCAACAGGACGAAGACCGAGCGGTTGTCGATGAAGCCGTGCAGCAGGACGACCGGGGGCGGGGCCGGCGTGGGCAGCGGGGTGGGGCACGCGGTGCCATTTTTTTTCGATGCGGTGTTCTCTCCGGGCGGAAGCGCGGCGGGACGCCGCTCCGGGGTGATGCCGGAGGGGTAGAGCAGCAGGTGGCCGGCGAGGATCGCGAGGTCGAGGACGGTGGCCTTCAGCAGGGCCGTGGAGAGCCCGGCCAGCCGGCCGGGGATGTTCGGCAGGCTCGGAAGGTCCGGCAGCAGACGCCGGTAGAGCGGAAGAAAGGGCTGCAGCACCCTGGTGACCTGCATCGCCGACCTCCTGTCGGCACACGCCGAGGACGTCTCTGTCCCCCGTGTGCCCTCGTGGAAGCCGTGGCGGAGGAGGTCGGCTGCCGCGCGGCGGGCGGGGTCCTTGGCCCCGGGGGTCCGTCGCGCCTGTACCCGATGCGCCGTACCGCCGCGGCGCGCGGTCTGCGGCGCGGCGGTACGGCGACCTCGTGTGCGGCTCCCATGACTGTCCCATGGTGTGATTTCCCCGTTGGCCCATGCCACGAAACGGCCGGGTGCGGGATGCTGGCGGTAACGTTCGTTCACTTCCCCGGTGTGTGGCACGGGGTGTCCGAGCCGTCGAGAGCGGGCGGAGTCGCTTCTGGGAGGCAGTCATGGGTGTGGCATCCGGCCCGATCCGCGTGGTGGTGGCCAAGCCGGGACTCGACGGCCACGACCGCGGCGCCAAGGTGATCGCCCGGGCACTGCGCGACGCCGGCATGGAGGTCGTCTACACCGGGCTCCACCAGACCCCCGAGCAGATCGTCGACACGGCGATCCAGGAGGACGCCGACGCGATCGGGCTGTCCATCCTGTCCGGCGCGCACGACACGCTCTTCGCCGCGGTGATCGAACTGCTCCGCGAGCGGGACGCCGCGGACATCCTGGTCTTCGGCGGGGGGATCATCCCCGAGGCGGACATCGCCCCGCTGAAGGAGAAGGGCGTCGCGGCGATCTTCACTCCCGGGACGACCATGGCGACGATCGTGGACTGGGTCCGGGAGAACGTCGGACAGCCGACCGAGATCTAGGCCGGGAATCCAGGGGAACCGGGAATCCGGGGGAATCCAGGCCGGAACTCCAGACCGGGAATCCTGGCCGGTCCCGGCGACGGTCGGCCGGCGGCGCCCTCACGACGGCCCGCCACCCAGTTCCCGTGCCATCACCGCTCTCAGCCGCAGGGTCCTCCCCAGGCGCTGGAAGGCCTCGGCCCAGTAGCCCCCGGCCCCGGGGGACGCGTCCTCCGGTTCGTCGGGTACGGCGAGCAGCGCGTCCAGCCGGGAGGCCTCCGAGGGGTCCAGACAGCGTTCGGCGAGACCCATCACCCCGCTGAAACTCCACGGGTAACTTCCCGCGTCGCGCGCGATGTTGAGGGCGTCGACCACCGCCCGCCCGAGCGGCGCGGCCCACGGCACCGCGCAGACGCCGAGCAGCTGGAACGCCTCCGACAGCCCGTGCGCCGCGATGAAACCGGCCACCCACTCCGCCCGTTCGCCCACCGGCAGGGTGGCCAGCAGCTTGGCCCGCTCGGCCAGGGACACCGCGCCAGGACCGCCCGCCCCGGGCGCGGACGGCGGTCCGAGCAGCGCCCGCGACCAGGCCGCGTCCCGCTGCCGTACGGCGGCCCGGCACCAGGCCGCGTGCAGCTCGCCCAGCCAGTCGTCGGCCACCGGGAGTGCGACGATCCGCTCCGGTGTCCGCCCGCCCAGCCGGGCCGGCCAGGCGGTGAGCGGGGCCGCCTCCACCAGCTGGCCGAGCCACCACGACCGCTCACCCCGGCCCGACGGGGCCTTGGGGGCGACGCCGTCGCGCTCCATCTCCGCGTCGCACACATGGGGCGCCTCGACGACGAGCGTCGGCGTGTCGCCGGTGTGGTCGACGGCCACGCACGCGCCCGCCCGCACCGCCATCCGCGCGGCGAGCGCCGAACCCGGCAGCGCCGACAGCAACTCGGCCGCCGTCGCCCGTACATTGCGGCTGCGGTCCGTCAGCGCCGCCTCCAGGAACGGCTCGTCCCGCTCACCGAGGCCCGCGCGCAGCGAGTCGAGGAACATCAGCCGGTCCTCCGCGCGCTCCGTGGACCAGGTCGACTCCAGCAGGGCGCGGGCCGTGTCGGGGGCGCGGGAGCGCAGCGAGGCGAGGAGGGCGACCCGCTCGGCGAACAGGCCCTCCTGCCACAGTTTCTCGATCCGCCCGGTCTCCTCCGGGCGCGGCAGCGCGGCGTCCCCGCCGGGCGCGGCGCGCAGCGCGAACCGCCACTCCGGGTTCAGCCGGGCCAGCCACAGCGCGCGCGGGCCCGCGAACCTCAGCGCCGCCGGCCGCAGGTCGGTACGCCCGCGTGCCGCGTCGAGCAGCGCGGGCAGGGCCTCGGCGGGCGGGGCGTACCCGTGCGCGTTCGCCGCCGCCAGCCACTGGGGCAGCAGCTCCACGAGGTCCGGTGCGGTCCCCCTGCGCCCCGTTCCGCCGGTGCCGGCGCGGTCGGCGAGCAGCAGGGCGAGTCTGCGGGCCGCGGGAGCGGGCAGGGTGGGGCGCGGGTCGGCGGGGGCCGGTTCGGGGCGGGTCGCGGCCCGTCCCGGACGCAGCCCCGCCCGGCGCCGTACGGTCTCGGCCGCCGCCGCGTCCAGCAGCGCGGACGGCGCCGGACGGCCGGTGACGGACCCGGGGGGCGGACGGCGATCCGTGCCCAGGAGGGCGGCGGTGACCAGGTCCTCCCAGGCGGGGGCCGTGTCCGAGAGGGGCGTGGGGACGGGCGCGGCGACGGAGGTCGACGTGGCGATGGGGGTCGGCGTGGCGTGCGCGTGCAGGGGTGTCCCTTCAGTCTCGGTCACAGCGGTACCGCCTCTCCCGGGCCGGGCGGCCAGGCGGTCAGCGGGGTGAAACCCCGGTGGCCGCACTCGCCGAACACCGTCACCGGGGCGCCGCCCGAGAGCGCGACCAGCCGCCACAGGCCCGGACGGGCGGCGGCCGCCGGGGTGAGCGGCAGGGCCGTGTCCCCGTCGGCGTCGGCCAGCTGCCAGGACGGGCCGTCAGGGGTCGGGACGACGCCGTCCAGGGTCACCGGCACGGACTCCTGCCAGGGGTCGTCGCGCAGCGACGCGCCGTAGTGCGCGGCCGCCGCGGCCGTCGTCAGGCCCGGCGGGCGGGCCGTGGTCGGTGCCGGTGGCGCGAACTGCTCGCCCAGCGCCGCCCGTCGCCGCCCGCTGCCCGGATGGACGGACAGCTCGGCGTCCAGGGCCAGCCCGACCGGCAGGGCGAGGTCGGGGGCGCGGCCCGCGGCGCCGTAGGACAGAACGAGGACCGTGCGGCCCGAGGCGATGCCGTGCAGCCAGATCCGGCGGGTCGTCAGTTTCGGGTCCGGCGTGTCGTGCTGGGCGAGGACCAGCCAGTGGTCGCGCAGCGGCGGGCCGGCCGGCCGGGCGGTCAGGCCGACACGGGAGCGGACCGTGGCGGCCAGGGTCTCCGGGAGCCGCTCGCGGTGCAGCCAGCCCTGGTCGAGGAGGTGGAGCAGGGCGCACTCCTCCAGCAGCCGGACCGGCCAGTCGGGTCCGGACCCCGGTATCGCCCCCAACTCCCGCACGCGCGCCGCCAGTCCGGGGGCCTGGGCGTCGACCATGCGGGCCGCCGTCTCCTCCCACAGCCCGTACCCCGCCTGCTCGGCCGTGGCGAGGCCGGAGCGCAGGAGATCGGCCAGCCGTTGCTCCAGCTCCGTCGCCCCCGCGGTGATCCGCTCGGCGCGCCGCTCCGCCCTCCGGCGCGCCGCCTCCGGATCGGCCGGTCCGGAGCCGGGACCCGCCGCGCCCACCTCCCCCTTCTCCTGCGTAGGCCCCTGCCGTCGCGCGATCCACTTCTCGGCCCAGTCCGGCGCCGGCCCCACCGGGACGGCCACCTCCCCGGCCGACCGGAGCAGCAGCAGACCGAGGGCGTGCTCGCACGGGGACTTGCGGCTCGGGCACGTGCACGCGCACCACGGTCCGGGGGTGCCGGGCGCGGCAGCGGTGTCGACGACCGCGCGATACGGCACGCCGCCGCTGCCGCCGCACACCCCCCACACCGTCCCCTCCCGCGACCTGCCCGTCCCGGACCACGCCGCGGCCACGCCGAGTTTGCTGCCCGCTTTGCGTGACGCGGAATCAGGCGCCAGTGCCAGCACCCGGTCCGCGGTCCAGCGCACCTCCTGCTGAGTCATGTCGTCGACGGTAGGCCCTCCCACTGACAATCGGCCCCGCGCGGGGCCGCCGCATCCTCGATCCGCGGCGTTTTCGCAGGTCACAACGGATTGTCAGTGGGGTGGTGCACGGTGGACACCAGACCCGAACCGGCCGAGCTGGAGGGGACCTCAGCCATGTCCGTGTCCGTAGACCCGACGTTCGTGAAACCCGGTCAGACCCAGCCCGCGCAGGCGTTGCGGCCGCATGCCGAAGACGCCTTCGCCGATGAACTCGCCGCGCTCGCCGCCCAGGACGACCGGCCGCGGCCGGCCCGCTGGAAGCTGTCGCCGTGGGCCGTCGCCACCTATCTCCTCGGCGGCACCCTGCCCGACGGCACGGCGATCACACCGAAGTACGTGGGCCCGCGCCGCATCGTCGAGGTGGCCGTCAGCACGCTCGCCACCGACCGCGCCCTGCTCCTGCTCGGCGTGCCCGGAACCGCCAAGACCTGGGTGTCCGAGCACCTGGCCGCGGCGGTCAGCGGTGACTCGACCCTGCTGGTGCAGGGCACGGCGGGCACCCCGGAGGAGGCCATCCGCTACGGCTGGAACTACGCGCAGCTGCTGGCGCACGGCCCGAGCCCGGACGCCCTCGTGCCCAGTCCCGTCATGCGCGCCATGGGGGAGGGGGCGACGGTCCGCGTCGAGGAATTGACTCGCGTCCCCGCCGACGTTCAGGACACACTCATCACCATCCTGTCGGAGAAGACGCTGCCGATACCTGAACTGGGGCAGGAGGTTCAGGCGGTTCGCGGCTTCAACCTGATCGCCACTGCCAACGATCGGGACCGCGGGGTCAATGAACTGTCCAGCGCCCTGCGCCGCCGTTTCAACACGGTGGTGCTGCCGCTGCCGGCGAGCGTCGACGCCGAAGTCGACATCGTGGCGCGGCGTGTCGACCAGATCGGCCGCTCCCTCGAGCTGCCGGCCGTACCGCACGGGGTCGACGAGATCCGTCGCGTGGTGACCGTCTTCCGTGAACTGCGGGACGGCATCACCGGCGACGGCCGAACCAAGCTGAAGTCTCCCAGCGGCACGTTGTCCACCGCCGAAGCCATCTCCGTCGTCACCGGCGGCCTCGCCCTGGCCGCCCACTTCGGCGACGGTGTGCTGCGGCCCGGCGACCTCGCCGCGGGAATCCTCGGCGCTGTCGTCCGCGATCCGGCCGCCGACCGGGTCGTCTGGCAGGAGTACCTGGAGACGGTGCTCCGCGAACGCGACGGCTGGGGCGACTTCTACCGCGCCTGCAGGGAGGTGAGTGCGTGAACCGGAACGACGAGGACTCGAGGTGGCCGCGGCTGCGACCGGCACGGAAGGGGGGTGAGCACATGAACCGCGTGAACGACGACAAGGACTCGCGCTGGCCGCGCGTGTGACGACGGGTGCGGTGATCCCGCAGCTGGTGGCCCGGATCTGATGGCCCAGGGCTGAAGGGCCGGAACTGATGGTCCAGGTGTGGGGGCCCGGGGCTGGTGGCCCAGGGCTGTGGCCTTGGTCTGGTGGCCCGGGTCTGACGACGTGGATCTGAAGGTGCGGATCTGACGACCCGGGTCTGACGACGTGGATCTGAAGGTGCGGATCTGACGACCCGGATCTGAAGGCGCGGATCTGGCGGTGCGACGGGATGACAGGGGGGGCAAGCGGATGACGGGGATTCAGGGGAACGGGCGGTCGGGCGAGGACGTGCGGTGGCCGCTGCTGCTCGGGGTGCGGCATCACGGCCCCGGATCGGCGCGGGCGGTGCGGGCGGCGCTGGAGGCCGCCCGGCCCCGGACCGTGCTGATCGAAGGCCCGCCCGAGGCCGACCCGCTGATCCCTCTCGCCGCCGGGCGGGACATGCGGCCGCCGGTCGCGCTGCTCGCCCACGCCGTCGACGAGCCGGGACGCTCCGCGTTCTGGCCGATGGCCGAGTTCTCCCCCGAGTGGGTGGCGCTGCGCTGGGCGCTGGAGCAGGGCGTTCCGGCCCGCTTCATCGACCTCCCCGCCGCCCACACCCTGGCCTGGGAAGGCCGGGCGGAGGCCGAGGACGGACCGGCCGTGGAGGAACGGAGCGGCACGCCGGGCGGCGCACTGCGCATCGACCCGCTCGGCGCGCTCGCCGAGGCCGCGGGGTACGACGACGCCGAACGCTGGTGGGAGGACGTCGTCGAGCATCGGGGAGCGGGCGGAGGCGACCCGCTCGCTCCCTTCGCCGCCGTCGAGGAGGCGATGACGGCGGTACGGGAGACGTACGAGGGCACGGAGGGGAACCGCGACCTCGTACGGGAAGCGCACATGCGGCTCCAGGTGCGGTCGGCACAAAGGGAGTGCGGAGACGGCGGGGTGGCCGTGGTGTGCGGGGCCTGGCATGTGCCGGCCCTGCGCCGCAAGGCGGCCGTCGCCGACGACCGGGCCCTGCTGAAAGGGCTCGCCAAGGTCAGGGCCGAGCTGACCTGGGTGCCGTGGACCCACCGCAGGCTGGCCCGGGACGGGGGGTACGGGGCGGGCATCGACTCGCCCGGCTGGTACGCGCACCTGTTCGGTGCGCCCGACCGGCCGGTCGAGCGATGGCTGGCCAAGGTGGCCGGGCTGCTGCGCGCGGAGGACCGGATCGTGTCCCCTGCTGATGTCATCGAGGCGGTCCGGCTCGCCGAGACGCTCGCCGCGCTGCGCGGCCGGCCGCTGCCCGGTCTGGGGGAGACCACCGACGCGGTTCGGGCCGTGCTGGGCGACGGGTCGGACGTACCGCTGGCGCTGGTGCGGGACCGGCTCGTGATCGGGGACGTGCTCGGGGAGGTGCCCCCCGGCGCGCCGGCCGTGCCCCTGCAACGGGACCTCGACCGGGCCCAGCGCCGGCTGCGGCTGAAACCGGAGGCGGCGGAGCGGGAGGCGGAACTCGATCTGCGCAAGGACACCGACGCCGGGCGCAGCAGACTCCTGCACCGGCTGCGGCTGCTGGGCGTCGCCTGGGGCGAGCCGGTGGCGTCGCGGGGCAGTACGGGGACCTTCCGGGAGACCTGGCGGCTGCGCTGGGAACCGGAACTGTCCGTGCGGGTCGCCGAGGCCGGCGTGTGGGGGACGACCGTACGCGCCGCGGCGACCGCCAAGGCCGAGGCGGACGCCGTGTGCGCGCGCGACCTCGCCGAGGTGACCGCCCTCGCCGAACACTGTCTGGCGGCCGCTCTCCCCGACGCGCTGACGGTCGTGATGCGGGTCCTCGCCGACCGGGCGGCGCTGGACACGGACGTCGGCCGCCTCGCCGAGGCGCTGCCCGCCCTGGTCCGCTCCCTGCGCTACGGCGACGTACGTGGTACCGACACCGGAGCGCTCGCGGAGGTCGCCACCGGCCTCGCGGAACGGATCTTCGTCGGGCTGCCCCCGGCCTGCACCGGTCTGGACGCCGACGCGGCGGAGGAGATGCGGCGGCACGTGGACGCGGTGCAGGGGTCGGTGGGGCTGCTGGAGGAGACGGCGGCCCCGGGCGACGACGGGACTGCTCCGGCGACGGACGGCCCGCTCGCGCGTCGCGGTGCGCTGCGGGCGCGCTGGCGAGCCGTGCTGCGGGCGCTGTCGGGGCGGGACCGGGTCGCGGGCGTCGTACGGGGGCGGGCGGTGCGGCTGCTGCTCGACGACGGGGCGGTGGGGCAGGAGGAGGCGGCCCGGCTCATGGGGCTCGCGCTGTCGCCCCGGACGGCGCCCCGGGACGCGGCCGCGTGGATCGAGGGCTTCGTCGGCGGCGGTGCGGGGGGAGGACTGCTCCTCGTGCACGACGAGCGGCTGCTCGCGCTGGTCGACGGCTGGCTCACGGGGGTGCCGGCCGAGGCGTTCACGGATGTGCTGCCGCTGCTGCGGCGGACGTTCTCGGCCTACGAGCCGGGGGTGCGCAGAACGCTCGGCGAACTGGTCCGGCGGGGGCCCGGGGAGCGGGCGGGCGCGTTGCGGCCGGGGGCGGGCGTGCCCGGGTTCGCGGCAGGCCTCGACGAGGAGCGCGCGGGCGCGGTGCTGCCGGTGGTACGGCTGCTGCTGGGGCTGGACGGCGGCTTCGACTCCGACCCTGACGGCGGCTCGGGCGGCGGCTTCGACCCCGGCGGTGGCGGCGGGTTGGGCGGCGGCTCGGACGGTGGGTTGGGCGGCGGCTTCCACACCGGCGCTGACGGCGGCATGGACGGCGACTTGGCGGGGGTGGGCAGATGACGGTCGAGGCGGGCGACACGGCTCAGGAGCGGCTGCGGCGATGGCGGCTGGTGCTCGGCGGGGACGCGGCGGACGGCACCGGGCGGCAGCTGTCCGGGCGGGACGCCGCGATGGACGGGGCGCTCACCGCGCTCTACGGAAAGGCGGAGCGGCCTGCGGCGGGACGGGACCGTTCGGCGGGGCTCGGGGTGTCGGCGCCGTCCGTGGCGCGCTGGCTCGGGGACATCCGGACGTACTTCCCGACCTCCGTCGTCCAGGTGATGCAGCGTGACGCCATCGACCGGCTCGGGCTGTCGGCGCTGCTGCTGGAGCCGGAGATGCTGGAGGCGGTCGAGGCCGACGTCCATCTCGTCGGCACGCTGCTCTCGCTCAGCCAGGCGATGCCGGAGACGGTGAAGGAGACGGCACGGGCCGTCGTCCGCAAGGTGGTCGAGGACCTGGAGCGGCGGCTCGCGACCCGGACCCGGGCCACTCTCACCGGCGCCCTCGACCGGGGGGCCCGCGTCCACCGGCCACGCCACCACGACATCGACTGGAACCGCACCATCGCCGCCAACCTCAAGCACTACCTGCCCGAGCACGGGACGGTCGTGCCGGAGCGGCTGGTCGGACACGGGCGGGCGGCACGGTCCCTCAGGAAGGACGTCGTCCTCTGCGTCGACCAGTCCGGGTCGATGGCGGCCTCGGTGGTCCACGCCTCCGTGTTCGGGGCGGTGCTCGCCTCCCTGCGGTCCCTCGACACCCGGCTCGTCGTCTTCGACACGGCGGTCGTCGACCTCACCGACCGGCTGGCCGACCCGGTCGACGTCCTCTTCGGCACCCGCCTCGGCGGCGGTACGGACATCAATCGGGCGCTCGCCTACTGCCAGTCGCGGATCACCCGGCCCGCCGAGACGGTCGTCGTGCTGATCAGCGACCTGTACGAGGGCGGCATACGCGACGAGATGCTGAAGCGGGTCGCGGCGATGAAGGCGTCGGGCGTGCAGTTCGTGGCGCTGCTCGCGCTCTCGGACGAGGGGGCCCCCGCCTACGACCGGGAGCACGCCGCCGCGCTCTCGGCCCTGGGCGTACCGGCGTTCGCCTGCACCCCGGACCTGTTCCCGGAGGTGATGGCGGCGGCGATCGAGAAGCGTCCGCTGCCCGTGCCGGACACCGTGTGACGTCCGCGTCCGCACAAGGGGCAGCGCAAAAAGGACATGGATGACATGACCAGCCATCGGTAACAGCGGGCTTGCGTCACCACGGCACCCGCGTGCAAGGATCGGCGCACATTCCCTCGCACACGCAAGGACCCTCCCTTCTTGACCTCGCCCACCGCCCTGCCCGCTGTCGCTCCGCGCGTTCTGCGCGGGATGGCCGGGCGGCGTGCGCTGCAACTGGCGCTGCTGGTGGGCGGGTTGCTTGCGTTCGGCCTCCTCTGCGGAGGGTGGGCGCAGGCGGCGGAAGGGACACCGACGTCCGCGACGAGGGCGACGGCCACCCCGTCGGCTCAGGCACCGGCTCAGGCTCCGGCACCGACCACGACTCCGGCACCGACCACGACTCCGGCACCGCCTACGGCCCCGGCACCGCACACGGCCCCGGCACCGCACACGACTCCGGCACCAGTGGTGCTCCCGCTCCCGGTCTCGCTCTCGCTCCCGCTCCCGGTGGTGCAGGTCGAGCGGGTCCTGCGGCCGGTGCAGGACGTCGTGACGGCGGTGACGGGGCAGGTGGCGCAGGTCTCCGCGGCGCTGCCCCTCCCGGTGGAGCTGCCGGTCCTCACCGACCTGGGACGACTGCCGGATCCGGCGGAGCTGCCGGACGCCTCCGAACCGCCCTCCCTCCCGGCGCAGCCGCTTCCGCTTCCGCTTCCGGTGCCGGTGATCCAGGCACCCACGCAGGATTCTCCGGTGACCTCGTCGCCCGACGGACACCGGTCCCGGCATGTCTCCCCGCGGCACGGGGCGGCCGACGCGGCCACGGCGTCGTACGGCCTCGTGCTGCCCGCCGTCCCCGCCGTCCTCGGCGACGGGGGCGGCCTGCGCGCGGCCTCGCACCACGACCCGGCGCCCGCCCGCGCCGGGCAGGCTCCCGCGCACCGGGTCCCGGGCGGTGAGCCGAGCGGTCTGCTGGGCGGTTCCTCCGCGCTCGGCGGCGGCGCGTCGCGGCACGCCGACGCCCACGCCGTGACGGTGTCCCACCGGATGCCGGTGCCGCAGGTGTCGGGCGTCGTCGTGCGGTCGGACGCGGCCGGGACCCGGGACAGGCACCAGGACGTTCCGGTCTTCCCCGGCTAGGTCCGGGCGGCCCTTTCCCTCGTCGCAGACCTGCCGCGCGGGGGTGGAACAGGTCTGCCCACCCGTGCCCCGAGCCGTCGCGCCCGGGCGCCGGAACGTCCCTCAGCCTTCCGAGTTCTCGGAACCCCCATAAGGATCTGACGTACGCATGGACAAGAACATCCGCCGTTTCCCGGCCGCCGCCGACATGACCTCGACGGTCCCGGACACCGCCACCGTCACCCACATCCGGTCCCGGGCCGCGGCCAGGGCGAGGAGCGGTGCCGTCCAGGTCATCCTGGGCGCCCGGGCTGCCCGCGCCGACCAGGCGCTGCGGGCGGCCGGCCACCGGCCCGCCTCCTCCTTCGCCTCCAGGGCTGCCGCCCTCACCGCCCTCGGCGCGCCCGCCGCGCCCGCCGCCCCCGCCGTTCCGGCGGTTCACGCCGCCCCCCTCGCCCCCAGCGACACCGACGGAACGGCGTACGGCGTGGTCGAGCAGGTGCGGCCGTACGCCGAGGGAGGCGTCGCTGCCGGAGAGCGGTGCGCGCACGGCCTGACCGGACAGTCGGTCGATCCGGCGTACGGAGCCTGAGCGCCTTCCCGCGCTCCCCGAAAGTACTGCGTGAGGTGACGGCCCGGATGGCCGAAAGCCGTCGGACTGTCCGGTTCGCGCCTCGCGGAGGAGGGTGAGAGGTCCCCGTCGGGGCGGGGATCGCTCGCCCGCGGCCCTTGAAAGGGCTGGTCAAGGGGCCTCACCGGGTCGACCCCCACCCGGTGAGGCCCCGCCCGCGCGACACTGCGTGCCAGTGAACGCGACATCATGTGACAGGTATCACCGCTCAGGTGTGACCCGCGATTTAGAGGCCCCCCGCAAGCAGCGATAACCTGCGAGACGGACATGCCGCGCGCTCGGACACCGTGTGCGCCTCCCCTGTGACACATGCGGACGTCACGTTGCCCATCGCGGCACGCCCACGCATCCAACGAACCGCGAGATCACTGATAGGGACGGAAGCGCGTGGACCTGTTCGAGTACCAGGCGAGGGACCTCTTCGCCAAGCACGATGTACCGGTGCTGGCCGGTGAAGTCATCGACACGCCTGAGGCGGCCCGCGCAGCCACCGAGCGTCTCGGTGGCAAGTCCGTCGTCAAGGCCCAGGTGAAGGTCGGCGGCCGTGGCAAGGCCGGCGGCGTCAAGCTCGCCGCTTCCGCCGACGAGGCGGTCGAGCACGCGACCAACATCCTCGGCATGGACATCAAGGGCCACACGGTCCACAAGGTGATGATCGCCGAGACGGCTCCGGAGATCGTGGAGGAGTACTACGTCTCCTTCCTCCTCGACCGTGCCAACCGCACCTTCCTCTCCATCGCGTCCGTCGAGGGCGGCATGGAGATCGAGGAGGTGGCGGCCACCCGTCCGGAGGCCGTCGCCAAGACGCCGATCGACGCCAACGAGGGCGTCACCCCGGAGAAGGCCCGCGAGATCGTCGCGGCCGCCAAGTTCCCGGCCGAGGTCGCCGACAAGGTCGCCGACGTCCTGGTCACGCTGTGGAAGACCTTCGTCGCCGAGGACGCGCTCCTCGTCGAGGTCAACCCGCTGGCCAAGGTCGCCTCCGGTGACGTCATCGCCCTGGACGGCAAGGTCTCCCTGGACGAGAACGCCGAGTTCCGCCAGCCCGAGCACGAGGCGCTCCAGGACAAGGACTCCGCGAACCCGCTGGAGGCCGCCGCCAAGGCCAAGAACCTCAACTACGTCAAGCTCGACGGCGAGGTCGGCATCATCGGCAACGGCGCGGGTCTCGTCATGAGCACCCTCGACGTGGTCGCGTACGCCGGTGAGAACCACGGGGGCGTCAAGCCCGCCAACTTCCTCGACATCGGCGGCGGCGCCTCCGCTGCCGTCATGGCGAACGGCCTGGAGATCATCCTCGGCGACCCGGACGTCAAGTCCGTCTTCGTCAACGTCTTCGGCGGCATCACCGCGTGCGACGAGGTCGCCAACGGCATCGTCCAGGCGCTGAAGCTCCTGGAGGACCGCGGCGAGAACGTCACCAAGCCGCTCGTCGTGCGTCTGGACGGCAACAACGCCGAGCTGGGTCGTCAGATCCTCTCCGACGCCAACCACCCGCTGGTGCAGCGCGTGGACACCATGGACGGCGCGGCCGACAAGGCCGCCGAGCTCGCGGCTGCGAAGTAAGGGACGAGGGACACCACAGCCATGGCTATCTTCCTCAACAAGGACAGCAAGGTCATCGTCCAGGGCATGACCGGTGCCACGGGCATGAAGCACACCAAGCTCATGCTGGCCGACGGCACGAACATCGTCGGTGGCGTGAACCCCCGCAAGGCCGGCACGTCCGTCGACATCGACGGCACCGAGATCCCGGTCTTCGGCACCGTCGCCGAGGCCATCGAGAAGACGGGCGCCAACGTGTCCGTGCTCTTCGTGCCGCCGGCCTTCGCCAAGGCCGCCGTCGTCGAGGCCATCGACGCCGAGATCCCGCTCGCGGTCGTCATCACCGAGGGCATCGCCGTCCACGACTCGGCCGCGTTCTACGCGTACGCCGTGTCCAAGGGCGACAAGACCCGGATCATCGGCCCGAACTGCCCGGGTCTGATCACCCCCGGTCAGTCGAACGCCGGCATCATCCCGGGCGACATCACCAAGCCGGGCCGTATCGGCCTGGTCTCGAAGTCCGGCACGCTGACGTACCAGATGATGTACGAGCTGCGGGACATCGGCTTCTCGTCGGCGGTGGGCATCGGTGGCGACCCCGTCATCGGTACGACCCACATCGACGCGCTCGCCGCGTTCGAGGCCGACCCCGACACCGACCTGATCGTGATGATCGGTGAGATCGGCGGCGACGCCGAGGAGCGTGCCGCGGCCTTCATCAAGGACAACGTGAAGAAGCCGGTCGTCGGCTACGTCGCGGGCTTCACCGCGCCCGAGGGCAAGACCATGGGCCACGCCGGCGCCATCGTCTCCGGCTCCTCCGGTACGGCCGCCGCGAAGAAGGAGGCCCTCGAGGCCGCCGGCGTCAAGGTGGGCAAGACGCCGACCGAGACGGCGAAGCTGGCGCGCGAGATCCTCGCCGGCTGAACGGCCTCGCAGCCGGACGTTCGTGGGCCCGTTCCCCCTGATGGGGGCGGGCCCACCGCGTTTTCCCGGGGCCGTCAGCGCGGTTGGGGGGCGAGGCGTTCGGGGCCGTACGCCGGGTTCGAACGGAGCTTCTTCCGCAGCGCCGTCTGCTTCTTCGACAGGGTCCCCGGGGCCGCCTCCGGGGGGACTCCCCGGACCGTTGCGCCCGGGGGGACCGGCGGGTCGTAGCGCGTGGGCGCCGAGTGCACGGTCAGCGCCGTCGCGCCGATGATCGCCACCGTGAAGGCGATCGCCGCCCGGGTCCAGAAACGGGCGCGGGCCTCGCCGCCCGCCCGGACGGTCGAGGGGCGGGCCGCGCGCAGACGTTCCGCCGAGGCCAGCTCGGCGAGGCGCGTGTGCAGCGCGGCCGGATCGGCCAGCTGGGGCAGCGACGCGGCGAGGGCCTCGCGCGCGTGCAGCAGGCGGTGCGCGGTCGCCGGTGTGCTCGCCTCCGTCTCCGCCGCCGTCTCCGGCAGATCGAGGCCGACACCGTCGTAGAGGAGGACCGTCCGGCGGTACGACGGCGGGAGCGCGAGGAGTACGGCGAGCAGGGCGCGGTCGGCGGCGTCGGCTGGCGGGGGTTCGGGGTGCCGGAAGCCGAGGCGGAACCGGTGCCAGGGGGAGAGCGCGTACTCGTGCGCGGCGGCCCGGACCCAGCCGGCCGGGTCACGGTCGACCGCCACCTCGGGCCAGCGCTGCCAGGCGAGTTGAAAGGCCCGTTCGACGGATTCACGGGCGAGTTCGCGGCGGCCGCAGAGGAGGTAGCTCTGGCGGACGAGGGCCGGGGCGCAGAACGCGTACAGGGCGTCGAAGGCCTGAGCGGGCGTCAGCCGGAGGGTGAGGGGTGGAGTCGGGTTCTTCACGCGTACGCCTCGGGCTTGCGGCGGCGCCGGGAGCTGCTCCGTACGAAAAAGAACATAAACGTATATTGAGTGACACGGCGAAGGTTCGCCCGTTACGCCCGTAAAGCGCGTGTCGTTGGGACCATGGCGGGCGTGACGCCGCCTTCGCTCTCCTCCCGTATGCGTGATCGCTCGCCGGGGCTCGTGGTCTCCGTACTCGGCGGGGTGCTGGCCGCCGGACTGGGGCTCGCGGTGTTCGCCGTGCTGGTGATGGTGCTGTGGATCAGCTCGCCGTATCCGGACAGCGGACCGGGCGGGGCGCTGCATGTCGCCGCCGCGCTGTGGCTGCTGGCGCACGGGGCGGAACTCGTGCGCACCGACACGCTGTCCGGGGTGCCCGCGCCGGTCGGGGTGACCCCGTTGCTGCTGCTGGTGCTTCCGGTGTGGTTGGTGCACCGGGCCGCTCGGGACGCGGTCGAGGGGGACGGGGACGCAGAGGAAGAAGGGGACGGGGACGGGGGGAGCGGGGGCGTGGACGGGGTCAGGCGCGGGCCGGTCGATCCGCGGACCGCCTGGGTGGGGGTCGTGGCCGGTTATCTCGTGGTGGGGCTGGGAGCGGCCTGGTACGCGGCCGGCGGTGCGCTGCGGCCCTCGTGGGGGTGGACCGCGGCGGGCGTGCCGGCGGTGGCCGTGGTCGCGGCGGGGGCGGGGGTGTGGTCGGCGTGCGGGAGGCCCCTGGAGCCGCTGGGGCGGGTGGTGCCCCGGCGGGAGGGGCCGCGGTGGATCGCGGTGGCGGCGCGGGCGGCACAGGCCGGCGCCGTGGCCCTGGTGGGGGGCGGGGCGTCGCTGGTGGCGGTGTCGTCGGTCTGGCACGCGGGCGCCGCCCGGGGGGCCTTCCTCCAGCTGACGGAGGGGTGGTCGGGGCGGTTCGCGGTGCTGCTGCTGTGTCTGGCGCTGGTGCCGAACGCGGCGGTGTGGGGGGCGGCCTACGCGGTGGGCCCCGGATATGTGCTGGGCGTGGGGCACGTGGTGTCGCCGCTGGGGTCGGATCCGGCGCCCTTGCTGCCGCCGTTTCCGCTGCTGGCGGCGGTGCCGGAGGCGGGGCCGGGGACGGCGTGGAACTGGGCGGCCGGGGTGGTGCCGGTGCTGGCCGGGGTGGTGGTGGGGGTGTGCGTGGGGACCGCGGGGGCCGGCTCCAGCGGCGGGGTGGCCGAGGCGCCGGTGGAGGCGTGGTCGCGGTGGCGGACCGCCGGGGCCGTGGCCTCGGCGGGCGTGGGGTGCGCCGTGGTGGTGGGGGTGCTCGGGACGTTGGCCGGTGGGCCGCTGGGGGTGGGGGCGATGGCCCGGTTCGGGCCGGTCGGCTGGCAGGTGGGGGCGGCGGCCGCGGCGTGGGTGGTGGGGGTGGGGGTGCCGGTGGGGCTGTGGGTGCGCAGATGGCGGGGGCGGGGGGTCAGGGAGTTTTCCTGGACCGGCGCGGGGATGGCGGCTGCGGTCGTCCGGGAGGAGGGGCATGGCGAGGCACGGGAAGCGGTGGCGGGTCAGCCTGGTCCGGGGGCGGAGCCCGCGGCGGAACCGTACGACTTCGATGCGGTGGAGGCGGGCGGGGAGGAGCCGGAATGGCAGGGCAAGGAAGCCCGGGCGGCGCGGTGGGCCGCGCTGCGGGACGCGGCGGGCGAGGAGGAGCCGGCCGCCCCGCCCACGTCGCTTGCCCCGCCGGCGTCGCTTGCCCCGCCCGCCCCGCTTGTCCCGCCCACGTCGCTTGCCCCCCCGCCGCCGTCTGCCCCGCCCGCCCCACTTGTCCCGCCCACGTCGCTTGCCCCGCCAGCGCCGTCTGCGCCGCCCAAGTCGCTTGCCCCGCCGCCGCCGTCTGCCCCGCCCACCCCGCTTGTCCCGCCTCCGCCGGGAGGGGGATCCGCCGCCCGAACTCCCGAGCGGCCCTGACCGGGCCCGGGCCTGGTCCTCGGACGCGCCTCGTCTGCGCACGCCGCACGGGCCGGACGGACCGCACGGGCCGGACGGACCGCACGGACCGGACCGGCGCCCGCGCCTGGCGGCGCCGCCCTACGCGTTCGCGCCCAGGATGCCCTTCAGTTCCTTCGGGAGGAGGTCGCTGCAGGACTGCCGTGCCTCGCTGGTGAGGGCGTCCTTGGTGCAGGTGTAGTAGTCGCGGTAGACGAGCTGCGCGGTGAAGGTCGTGGCCACCAGGGCGAGGGCCAGGGAGGCGGTGACCAGGCCGCTGATGGCGGCGGTCGTCTGCGGGCGGCCCGTGGGGGCGGCCGGGGTGTCGGGGTCGGGGGTGCGGGGCTTGGTCCGCAGGGCGCTGATGCCCCAGTTCAGGGCGAGGGCGCCGAGCAGCAGGGCCACGTACGGCCAGCCGAAGAGGGCGAAGAAGAAGGCCCACATGCCCGACAGCAGCGCGTAACGGGCGCGGCGCTGGGCCGGGTCGGTGGGGTCCCAGCGGGGGTTGGGCGGGGGCGTCGGGCCCTCCGGGCCGCCGCCCGGGCGCTCGCCGAAGCCGCCGTCGGAGCGGCCGGGCTGCTGGTCGCTCCAGTGGCCGCCCCAGGGGGAGCGGCCGCCGTCGGGGGAGCCGCCCCCGGCCGGCGGCGGGCCCCAGGGGGTGGGGTTCTCGCCGCCGCCGTTCGCCGGACGGCGGGGCTGCCAGGGGCGGTCGGGGGTGCCTTCGGGCGGAGGAGCGAAGGGGTTGTCCTCGTCGGCCCCGGGGGCGTCCTGGGGCTTGTCGGACTCGGGAGGTGATGACGGGCGCTCGCGCAGCAGGGCGCCGCGCTCTCCCGGCACGGGCTGCGGGGGGAGCGGGTGGAGTCGCAGGCTGCGGTCCGGCATCAAGTGTGCGTCTTCCCCTAGGTGATACGACGGTCCAGCTTCGGCTTTCGGTGAGCTCTCGGAGTGGGAACGCACCGCACGGGCACCGCGTTCCCGGTCCCGCTCCCCGCAGACGCTACCTTCCGGCCACGCCCCCGTCCCGTGGGGGCGGCCTCGTGTGCCGGTATCGTTGCTGACGGTCGGCTGCTTCGTAGGCTTCCCCGTATCGGGGGGCGCGATGCATTCGTACGAACGTACAAGTCGCAGGTCGAACCGACTGGCGTCGCCGGCCGTGCGCAGCTGCTTCCCCGAGAAAGGGTTCTCCCCGTGGCCGCCAAGCCGTCCGTGGCCAAGCGCCTCGTCGTGCTGGTCTCCGGATCCGGTACGAATCTGCAGGCACTCCTCGACGAGATCGCCGCCACCGGCGCCGAGGCCTACGGGGCCGAGATCGTCGCCGTCGGAGCCGACCGGGACGGGATCGAGGGGCTCGCCCGCGCCGAGCGCGCCGGCCTGCCCACCTTCGTGACGAAGGTCAAGGACCACGGCAGCCGGGAGGAGTGGGACGCCGCCCTCACCCGGGCCGTCGCCGCGCACCAGCCCGACCTCGTCGTCTCCGCCGGGTTCATGAAGATCGTGGGGAAGGAGTTCCTGGCCCGGTACGGGGGGCGGTTCGTCAACACGCACCCCGCGCTGCTGCCCAGCTTCCCCGGCGCGCACGGTGTGCGTGACGCGCTGGCGTACGGGGCCCGGGTCACCGGCTGCACCGTCCACTTCGTCGACGACGGTGTCGACACCGGACCGATCATCGCCCAGGGCGTGGTCGAGGTCCGGGACGAGGACGACGAGAGCGCTCTGCACGAGCGCATCAAGGACGTCGAGCGAAAGCTGCTCGTCGAGGTCGTGGGGCGGCTCGCCCGCAACGGCTATCGCATTGAGGGACGAAAGGTAGTTATCCAGTGACCGCCCAGACCGCAGAGAGCAGCTCCCAGCGGGCGATCCGGCGCGCGCTCGTCAGCGTGTACGACAAGACCGGACTCGAGGAGCTGGCCCGTGGGCTGCACGAGGCCGGTGTCGAGCTGGTCTCGACCGGCTCCACCGCCTCCCGGATCGCCGCCGCCGGCGTCCCCGTCACCAAGGTCGAGGAGCTGACCGGCTTCCCCGAGTGCCTGGACGGCCGCGTCAAGACGCTGCACCCCAAGGTCCACGCGGGCATCCTCGCCGACCTGCGCCTCGACAGCCACCGCGAACAGCTCGCCGAGCTGGGTGTCGAGCCGTTCGACCTGGTCGTCGTCAACCTCTACCCGTTCCGCGAGACCGTCGCCTCCGGCGCCTCCGACGACGAGTGCGTGGAGCAGATCGACATCGGCGGCCCGTCGATGGTCCGCGCGGCGGCCAAGAACCACCCGTCCGTCGCCGTCGTCACCAGCCCCGCCCGCTACGGCGACGTCCTCGCCGCGGTGCAGGGCGGCGGCTTCGACCTCGCCGCCCGCAAGCGGCTCGCCGCCGAGGCCTTCCAGCACACCGCCGCCTACGACGTGGCGGTCGCCTCCTGGTTCGCCTCCTCCTACGCCCCCGTCGACGAGTCGCGCTTCCCCGACTTCCTCGGCGCCACCTGGGCGCGGGAGAACACCCTGCGCTACGGCGAGAACCCGCACCAGGCCGCCGCGCTCTACGTCGACGGCAGCGGTGCCGGCCTCGCCAAGGCCGAGCAGCTGCACGGCAAGGAGATGTCGTACAACAACTACACGGACACCGACGCCGCGCGCCGGGCCGCGTACGACCACGACGAGCCGTGCGTCGCGATCATCAAGCACGCCAACCCGTGCGGCATCGCGATCGGGGCGGATGTCGCCGAGGCACACCGCAAGGCCCACGCCTGTGACCCGCTGTCGGCCTTCGGCGGGGTCATCGCCGTCAACCGGCCCGTCAGCAAGGAGATGGCCGAGCAGGTCGCCGAGATCTTCACCGAGGTCATCGTCGCGCCCGACTACGAGGAGGGGGCGCTCGAGGCCCTCGCCAAGAAGAAGAACATCCGGGTGCTGAAGGCGCCGGGCGCCCCCGCCGCCCCGGTCGAGGTCAAGCCCGTCGACGGCGGTGTCCTGCTCCAGGTCACCGACCGCCTCCAGGCCGACGGCGACGACCCGGCCCAGTGGACCCTCGCGACCGGCGAGGCGCTCGGCGCCGAGGAACTGGCCGAGCTGGCGTTCGCCTGGCGGGCCTGCCGGGCGGTGAAGTCCAACGCCATCCTGCTCGCCAAGGACGGTGCCTCGGTCGGCGTCGGCATGGGCCAGGTCAACCGGGTCGACTCCTGCAAGCTCGCCGTCGAGCGGGCCGGCGAGGAGCGGGCGCGCGGGGCGTACGTCGCCTCGGACGCGTTCTTCCCGTTCCCGGACAACATCGACGTGCTGGGCGCCGCCGGGGTCAAGGCCATCGTGCAGCCCGGCGGTTCGGTCCGCGACGAGCTGGTGGTCGAGGCCGCACAGAAGGCGGGCATCACCATGTACTTCACCGGGACGCGGCACTTCTTCCACTGACCGGCGCGTACACGGAGGCGGGCGGTCCGGCATGCTGCCGGGCCGCCCGCCTCCGTGTACGGCTCAGTACCGCGGACGGTTGAACCAGGCGCCGCCCTTGATCATGGCCACCAGGATCGTGATGCCGAAGGCGAGCGAGATGATTCCGCCGAGGGCGCCCGCGGCGGCCGTCTGCGAGAGGCCCTGTCCGATGTTGACGAGGCTGCCCAGGATCATCAGCGACGCGTAGATCATCGTGCCGACGCGGATGCCGCCGCGGCCGTTGCGCATCTTCACGCCCAGGAAGACCGACAGGCCGCCGAGCGCCAGCATCAGCACCGCGACCGCGGCGACCACCCCGGCCACCAGGCCCGTGTCGTTCTCCGCGTTGCTCGCCACCGCGACGAGGATGCCGAAGATCACCGCGGCCAGGAACTGGAAGCCCGACAGGATGAACAGCAGCACCCGGGCGGTCGTGACGAGCCCCGGCATCTGCATCGGCATCTGGGCGGGGTAGCCGTAGCCCTGCGGCACCGGCGGCGCCTGCGGGTAGCCCTGGCCGGGCTGGGGAGCGGTCGGTTAGCCGTACCCGGGCTGGGGAGCGGTGGGGTAGGACGGGTAGCCGGGCTGCTGCGGCGGTTGCTGGGGCGGGCCGTAGGGGTTGTTCGGGTCGCCGAAACTCATGGCGCTTCTTCCTCCGTAGGTCGTCGAGTCCAGGGACGGCGGGCGGCGCACTGCGGAGGAAGATCAGAGATGCGGTGCGTCCCCCCGGTACTGCCCGCGGCACTGTGACCTCAATCGTTGAGCAATGGCCGGTTTCTTGTCCAGTTACTTGTCCCGCCGCTCGCGCGCGGCGGGCCGTGGCCGGGCGGGGCCGGATTGGAACAGGGAGCCCGTCATCCGGGAGGATGGGGTCATGACCGCCCAGATTCTCGATGGCAAGGCCACCGCGGCCGAGATCAAGTCAGAACTGGCCGCCCGTGTGGCGGCGCTGAAGGAGAAGGGTGTGACGCCCGGCCTCGGCACGATCCTGGTCGGGGAGGACCCCGGCAGCCAGAAGTACGTCGCCGGCAAGCACCGCGACTGCGCGGAGGTCGGCATCGCCTCCATCCAGCGTGAACTGCCCGCCACGGCCACGCAGGAGGAGATCGAGGCGGTCGTCCGCGAGCTCAACGACGACCCCGCCTGCACCGGGTACATCGTCCAGCTCCCGCTGCCCCGCGGCATCGACGAGAACCGCATCCTGGAGCTGATGGACCCGGCCAAGGACGCCGACGGTCTGCACCCCATGAACCTCGGCCGCCTCGTCCTCAACGAGCCCGCCCCGCTGCCCTGCACCCCGAACGGCGTCCTCACCCTGCTGCGGCGCTACGGCGTCGAGATCAAGGGCGCGGAGGTGGTGGTCGTCGGCCGCGGGGTCACGATCGGCCGTCCGATGCCGCTGCTGCTCACCCGCCGCAGCGAGAACGCGACCGTGACCCAGTGCCACACCGGCACCCGTGACCTCGCCGCGCACCTCAAGCGCGCGGACATCGTCGTGGCCGCCGCGGGCAGCGCCCATCTGATCCGCGCCGAGGACATCAAGCCGGGCGCGGCCGTCCTCGACGTCGGCGTCTCGCGCGACGCCGAGGGCAGGATCAAGGGCGACGTCCACCCCGACGTCCGCGAGGTCGCCGCCTGGATCTCCCCCAACCCCGGGGGCGTCGGCCCGATGACCCGTGCCCAGCTGCTCGTCAACGTGGTCGAGGCGGCGGAGCGCAGTGCCGGCTGAGGACACCCCCGGCGAGGCCGAGGACATCGAGGTGCGGGACCCGGTCAGCGCGCCGGACGCGGACGGCGTGCCCCGCCGGCACACCCGGCGCTTCCCGCTGTTCACCAAGGACACCGCGCGCCCCGAGGGCGCGGGGCGGGCCGCGGCCGGCGACGCGCTGGCCGCACGGCAGTGGCCGATCATCGCCGTGCTGGCCCTGATCGCCGTCGGTCTCCTGGTGACCGCGCTCGACCAGTTCCGGGCGGGCACGATCATGATCGGCGTCGGTCTGCTGACCGGGGCGGTGCTGCGGTGGCTGCTGCCCGGGGTGGGCATGCTGGCGGTGCGGTCGCGGTTCACCGACATCGCCACGTACGGGGTACTGGGGGCGGTGATCGTGCTGCTGGCGTTGATGGCCCAGCCGGATCCCTGGCTCCAGATCCCCTTTCTGAAGGACACGCTGCACTTCACCGTCAGCAGCTGATCCCGAGACCTCACGCGGCCCGTCCTCTCCCCCGAGAAGGACGGGCCGCGGTGCGTCTCCACGCTGCCCCAGCGGGCAGCGGCCGTTCAACAGGGTGCCGTGGGCTGTGGCACGGAGGTGACCGTTCCGTGGCTGGGCCGCGCCCGACGGCCGGGGCGGGAACCGGGCGGGCGGGAACCGGGCGGGCGTCCGGTGTCGTCCCGTCCAGGGGACCGAGGAGGAGGTGGGCGGGATGGGCGCCTGGCAGCCGCTGCCGGACGGGCTGCCGCCGGAGGTACGGCACTTCGTGGAGCTGCTGCGGCAGCTCAAGGACGGCACCGGCCTGAGCCTCGCCGCGCTCGGCGCCCGCACCGCTTACAGCAAGTCGTCCTGGCAGCGCTATCTCAACGCCGTCCAGCCGCCGCCCCGGCAGGCCGTCGCCGCGCTGTGCCAGGTCGCCGGAGTGACCGGCGCGGACGCCGAACGGCACGTCGTGCGCTGGGAACTGGCCGTGGAGGCCTGGCCGCGCCCGGCCCCGGCGAACCCCGGTGAGGCGTACGAGGACGACCCCACCGTTCCCTGGTGGGAGCGGCTGGACGAGCCACCCGGGCCGGCCCGCCCCGCCGGACGGCTCCTGCTCCTCGCTGTCCTGCTGCTGCTCGCCCTGCTGCTGGCCGTGGTCGGCGGGGCCGTGGCCTTCGGCTGAGAAGCGTCCCGTGCAGCTCTCGTGCCGATACGTCGGCCGTTCGGGTTTGTGTCCCGAATCGTCTGGACATCGGGGCTAACGTGACCGAAAGGGCGCCGGGCGGAGGGAGGGGGCTCCATGGCTCGCTGGCGGGACCTGCCGGACGAACTCGACCCACAGATGAGGGAGTTCGCCGAACTGCTGCGCCGGGTGGTGGACCGCGCGGGGCTGGGGGTCGGCGCGGTCGCGGACCGGACCGGGTACAGCAGGACCGCGTGGGAGAAGTACCTCGACGGCCGGCTGCTCGCGCCCAGGGGCGCGGTCGTCGCCCTGGCCGAGGCCACCGGCACCCCGTCGGCCGATCTCGTCGCGGTCTGGACGTCGGCCGAACGGGCCTGGAGCACGGCGCGGCTGCGGCAGGAACGGACCGTGGACGATGCGCGCGTCGTCCGGGCCCGGGCCGCGGGGGCGTTCGGACCGCCGCCCCGGCCGGCCGCGGGCGCCGGCCCGCCGCCCGGGCCGGCACCTGCGGCCGGGGGAGCCGGGCGGGCGCGTACACGGCGGCCGGTGCGGTACCTCGCCGTGGCCGCCGGGGTGCTGGTCCTCGCCGCGGGCGCGTTCCTGCTGACCCACGCCGTGCTCCCGGGGCGGACGGCCGGTGCCCCCGGCCCGCCCTCGCCGTCGGCCCGGACGAGCCCGGCCTTGCCGCCGGGGGTCCGCTGCGCGGGCGCCGGCTGCACCGGCAAGGACGCCGAACGGATGGGGTGCACCGGTGACCTCGTGACCACCGCGAGCAGTGCGGTGGTCGGGACGGCCGTGGCCGAGGTCCGCTACAGCAAGATGTGCGGCGCGGCCTGGGGGCGGATCACCCGGGCGGTACCGGGGGACGTGGTCCGGGTGACCGTCGGCTCGCACGAGGAGACCGGGACCATCACCGGCACCGGCGAGACGATCGCGTACACCCCGATGATCGCCGTACGCGATCCCGAGGACGCGAAGGCCTGTGCGGTGCTGGCCTCGGGGGCGCAGGGGTGCACCCGGTAGAAAAATCCGGCGTACAGGAAGGAATACCCTCCCCCACCCTGGGCACGCGAACGGTACCCCCACGGGAGTCCGGCACGACCGGTACCCCCACCCGGCGGCCGCGCGGTTCCACCTCTCCCGGACCGGCGGCCGCCCTTCGTCCGTGCCGGGGGCGGGTCTGTGGGCCGGGCCACACCGCCCCGGCCGTCCGGGATCCCGGATGCGCGATAGCCTGACCGCTGGATGGATCTCTTGATACCAAGAGATCGATCATTTGTACGTCCCATCCGGGGCAGGGACGCCCCACCGACAGCTGTCATACGGAGAACGCCATGACCCGCACTCCCGTGAACGTCACCGTCACCGGCGCGGCCGGCCAGATCGGTTACGCCCTGCTCTTCCGCATCGCCTCCGGCCAGCTGCTCGGCGCGGACGTGCCGGTCAAGCTGCGCCTCCTGGAGATCACCCCCGCGCTCAAGGCCGCCGAGGGCACCGCCATGGAGCTCGACGACTGCGCGTTCCCGCTGCTCCAGGGCATCGACATCACCGACGACCCGAACGTCGCGTTCGACGGTGCCAACGTCGCCCTGCTCGTCGGCGCCCGCCCGCGCACCAAGGGCATGGAGCGCGGTGACCTGCTCTCCGCCAACGGCGGCATCTTCAAGCCGCAGGGCAAGGCCATCAACGACCACGCCGCGGACGACATCAAGGTCCTCGTGGTCGGCAACCCGGCCAACACCAACGCCCTGATCGCCCAGGCCGCCGCCCCGGACGTACCGGCCGAGCGCTTCACCGCGATGACCCGCCTCGACCACAACCGCGCGCTGACCCAGCTCGCGAAGAAGACGGGCTCGACGGTCGCCGACATCAAGCGGCTGACCATCTGGGGCAACCACTCCGCGACCCAGTACCCGGACATCTTCCACGCCACCGTCGCCGGCAAGAACGCCGCCGAGGTCGTGGGCGACGAGAAGTGGCTCGCCGAGGACTTCATCCCGACCGTCGCCAAGCGCGGTGCGGCCATCATCGAGGCCCGTGGCGCCTCCTCGGCCGCCTCCGCCGCCAACGCCGCGATCGACCACGTGCACACCTGGGTCAACGGCACCGCCGAGGGCGACTGGACCTCCATGGGCATCCCGTCGGACGGCTCCTACGGCGTCCCGGAGGGCCTGATCTCCTCCTTCCCGGTCACCACCAAGGACGGCGTCTACGAGATCGTCCAGGGCCTGGACATCAACGAGTTCTCGCGGGCGCGGATCGACGCGTCGGTGAAGGAGCTGGAGGAGGAGCGCGAGGCGGTACGCAGCCTCGGCCTCATCTGAGCGGTTCTGTGACGGCCACGGGCCCCGTTCCGGTTGCGGAGCGGGGCCCGCGCCTGTTGGGGGAGGGCTATCCGAAGCGGCCCCGGAATGCGAATTCACGGATATAGTCGAGCTCATGAGCAACCCTGACCGGATATCTCGTGTGGCCCTGAAGAAAATCACCCCCGACGTCTCCGCGGCGATGGGTTCCCTGCACGCCGCCGCCGTCGCCGCGGCACAGGACGCGAAAGTCGAACCGGAGATCCTGGAACTGCTCAGGATTCGCGCCTCACAGCTCAACGGCTGCGCCTTCTGCCTCGACATGCACACCAAGGACGCCCGCGCCGCCGACGAGACCGAGCAGCGGATCTACGCCCTGAGCGCCTGGCGGGAGACCCCCTTCTTCAGCGGACGGGAGCGCGCCGCGCTGGCGTTGACCGAGGCCGTGACCTTCGTCGCCGACGGACACGTGCCGGAGGACGTCTACGCCGAGGCGGCCGAGGTCTTCGACGAGGCGCAGCTCGCGGCGTTGATCTGGGCGGCCACCGTCATCAACGCGTACAACCGCATCGCGATCGCCACGCGGATGGTACCGGGGTCTTATCAGCCCGTGAAGAAGTGAAGAAGTGAAGAATTAATCACCGAAAAGGCGCACGTAATTCGGGCATCGACTTCCCGCGTCGATGTCCGATGCTTTTTCCGTGTTCACGCTCCCGGCAGCGGCTCCCGCACACCCTCCAGCCATTCCCGGAATTCCGCCGCCCGTGCCGCCGGGCCGGCCTCGATGTCCGCCCCCGCCCAGCCCGTCACCGGGCGGAGGCCGTGCAGGGCGTTCACCGTCCACACCTCGCGCCCGTCCAGCTCGGCCACCGTCCGCTCCCGGCGGTCGACGCGGAAGCCCTCGCGCACGGCCCGCTCCAGGACCAGCGCCGTCGTCACCGAGGGCAGCAGCGGCAGCCGCGACGGCGGCAGGCACAGGGTGTCCCCCTCCCACCACAGCACCCCGGCCGTCGGCGACTCCCGCACCACCCCGGACGGCCCGACCAGCACCGCCTCCTGGGCGCCCGCGGCGGCCGCGCGCGCCCGCACCTCGGCCAGCACGTCGAGATCGGGGCCCTTGCGCCGGGGCGCGGTGCGCGGGTCCTCCTGGCCCACGGCCCACAGCCGGATCTCCGCGCCCAGCGGCGGCGCGTGCCGCAGCAGCAACCGCAACTCCCTCGACCCCGCCGTGAGTTCGACCCGGGGGAACCACTCGCCCGTGCGCGGCAGCGCGGCCGTCACCTCCCGCCAGAACTCCACCAGCGGGCGCGGCCCGGGCCCGCCGCACTCCGCGCAGGCCCGCAGGAAACGCTCCCGGTGACGGTCGTACGCCCGGACCCGGCCCTCCCGCACCAGCCACGAGTCCGCGGCGAGCAGCGGGCCCCCGGCCGCCGCGACCGGTGTCAGCCCGCCGCCCGGCGACCAGCTCAGCAGTCCTGACGCACTCATCCCGACCTCCTCAGTACTTGCCGCCCGCCCCCGCGGGCCCCCCGTGCCGGGGACCGTACGGGGCGTGTTCCAGCCATGATCCGCACGAGGGCAGCACGGGCGCGAGCGCCGCCGCCACGCGCTGCCGCAGCCGGACGATCCGCCGGTGCGGACGCAGTTGGCCGAGCGCGATCCCGGCCGCCTCGCTGTTGAACAGCCCGGCGGCCCGCCGTACCTCCGCGAAGCCGTCCACGGCGGCGACGGTCCCGGCGGCGACCGCCTCCGCCGCGGCCGCCGCGTCGGCGATCCCGCTGTTCATCCCGCGTGCCCCGAACGGCGGGAACAGATGCGCCGCCTCCCCCGCCAGCAGCACCCGCCGGTGCGGGTCGGTGAACGAGGCCGCGACCATGCGCAGGAAGCGGTACGCCGACACCCACAGGACGCGCCCGTCGTACCCCTCGCCCACGACCGAGGGGAGCCAGCGGCGTACGGCGTCCTCCGTGCCGTACTCCTCCTCCCGGTCGTCGTCGAAGCACTGGAGGTCCACCTGGAAGCCGCCGGTGAACGGCACCCGCATCACACTGCGGCCGCCGACCCCCGGATGCTCGTAGTGGAAGACCCGCTCCAGCGGCAGCTCGGCGCCCGGCACGTCCGCGACGTCCACCACCACGTGGAAGCCCTCGCCCCGGGTGCCCTCCATCGCGATGCCCAGCGCGTGCCGCACCGCCGAGCGCGCCCCGTCGGCGGCGACGGCGTACCCGGCGCTCCACACGCGCCCGTCCTCGCCGGTCAGGACGACACCCCGGGCCGAGGCGGAGACACCCGTGATCCGCGTCCCCCAGACGAACTCCACGCCCGCCCGCTCGCACGCCCCGCGCAGGAAGCGCTCGGTGTCCACCTGGCGCAGGCTGGTGAACGGCGGCAGCCCGGACGGGGGCGGGAAGGTGCGCGCGTACACCTCGCGGCCCCGGTACAGGGTGCGGCGGGTGTGCCAGGTACGGCCGTACTCCGTGATCTCGGCGGCCAGGCCCGGGGACATGCCGTCCAGCAGCCGCAGCGTCTCGCGGTGCACGAACAGGGCCCGGCTGCCCGGCCGCGCACGGTCCTCGGGGTCCGCCTCCAGCAGGGTGACGGGCAGCCCGCGTGCCCGCAGGCCCAGCGCGGCCGACAGGCCGACCGGACCCGCGCCCACCACGATCACCGGCTCCGCCGCGGTCACGCACGCACCGTCTCGCGCTCCTCGGCCAGCCTGCGGGTGATCTCCAGCCGCTTCACCTTCCAGGTGGCCGTCATCGGCAGTTCCTCGAACCGCCACTGCCTCGGCTCGGCCATCTTCGGCAGATCGGCCGTGGCCTCCCGCCAGCGCTCCGGGTCCAGCGGCCGCTCCCCGCGTACGCACACCACCGGCACCGGCTCACGGTCCGCGCCCGGCACGATGACCACTTCACGCAGCTCCTCCAGGCGGTCCATCAGGGTGTCCTCGACCTCCAGGTTGCTGTGCACGGAGTCGATCCGGTCGACCTCGCGGTCCATCAGGTACAGCGCGCCCAGCCGGCTGCGGTAACCCATGTCGCCCATCTGCCACCAGCCGTCGGTGAGCTGACGGTCGTACTGCTCCTGCATGCCCAGATAGGTGAGGATGCGGCCCCGGGTGCGGGCCTCGATCCGGCCGGGCGTGCCGGGCCGCAGCCGCTCGCCGTCCGGGCCGGTCACCCGGACCCGGGTGAAGCCGGGGATGCCGGTGCCGACCCGGCGGCCGTCCGCCCGCGCCACCGAACGCCGGGTGAACCACTGGAACGCCACCGGACCGCTCTCGCTCTGCCCGTACAGCTGGATCAGCCAGGGCGAGCGGCGCCCGGAGGCGTCGAGCAGCCGCCGCACCGTGCGCGGATGGATCGCGTCGAACGTCGAGCCGTACGACCTCACCCGCGACAGCGGGGCGCCCGGCGCGTCGGCCAGCTCCTCCCACAGGACGAACGTGTTGGGGTGCGTCTCGACGATCCCCGGGCGGTGGCGGACGAGCAGCGGACCCACGGACGCCGGGTCCGGGTCGGTGATCAGCAGCAGCGGGCTGCCGAAGTGCAGCAGGACGCCGAGCAGATGGTAGAAGCGCGAGTGCACGAACGACAGGTGCAGCGCCGCCACCTCCCCGCGGGTGGGCCAGCCCATCGCCTTCTGCGGCACGAGCCGGTTCCACATGGTGTTCGCGCAGTGCACGGCCAGCTTGGGCACACCCGTGGTGCCCGAGCTGTGGGTGATCAGGGCGGGCTCCCGGGGGTGCAGCCGCACCGGCCGGGGCGTCGGCGCGCCGGCGTACTTCCTGAGCGACTCCGCGCCGGGCGTGTCGGCCACGGTGAGCGTGCGCCGTACCAGGGCGTCGAGGTCCAGGCCCGACAGGGCGCCGTCCAGCTTCGTCCCGTCGGTGACCAGCCACGGCCGCCGGAGCCGGCCGAGCAGCTTGCCCACCACCTCGCCGGAAAGCCCCGGCGACAGCAGCACCGGCACCGCGCCGATCCGGGAGAGCGCGCAGGTCAGCAGCACGATGTCGACGTTGTCCGTCTTGTGGACGACGACCTGCTCGGAGGGCCGCACGCCCGCCTCCCACAGCCACCCCGACAACTCCTCGACCACCTCGGCCAGGGTCGTGTAGCTGAGGGCCGTGCCGAGGCCGGGGTGGGTGTCCAGCGGGCGGTCCAGGGTGACGAACACGGGGCCGTGCCGCTCGGCGGCCCGGCGCAGCATCGGGCCCAGGTAGAACCCGCGGTCGGCGAGAAGGGGCTGCTGAGGCATGTGACGGTTCCTCTCTGCGGTGCCGGGCCCGGTCACCAGGCCCCTTGGCGGACCAGATGGCGGCGGAGCTTGCCGGTGGGGGTGCGGGGGAGGGAGGGGACGAGGCTGACGCTGCGGGGGACCTTGAAGGCGGCGAGCCGTTCCCGGGCCAGCCGCAGCAGGTCCTCCCGCAGGCCCGGCGGCGCCGGGGTCCGCGCCGGGACGACGAAGGCGCGCAGCCGGCCCGCCCCGCCCGCGTCGGTGACGGCCGCGACCGCGACCTCGTGCACCGCCGGATGGGTGCGCAGTACGGCCTCCACCTCCAGCGGGGAGACGGTGATGCCGCCGACCATCTCCATGTCGTCGGTGCGGCCGAGGTGTGTGTACGTCCCGTCCGGTTCGCGGCGCGCCCGGTCGTGGGTGTTGAGCCAGCCGTCGACGAGCGTGCGGGCGTTCTCCTCGGGCCGGTGGAGATAGCCGGGGGTGACCGTCGGCCCGTGGACCCACAGCTCGCCCTCCGCGCCGTCCGGGACCGGGCGCCCGGCCTGGTCGCGCAGCTCCACCTCGAAGCCGGGCACGGGGCGGCCGACGGTGCCCGGGTGGTTGTGGCCGAGGCTGTTGGCGCAGAAGGCGTGTCCGGCCTCGGTGGAGCCGATCTGCTCCAGGACCGGCGCGCCGAGCAGGTCGGCGACGCGCCCGCCGAGCCCGTCCGGCATGCCCTCGCCGGCCGACACGGCGGCCCGTACGGAGGCGAAGCGGGCCTCGTGGCCGCTGCCCCGGTCGGCGACCAGCGCCGCGTACGCGGACGGCACGGAGTAGAGCAGGGTCACCCGGTGCCGGGCGACCAGCTCGTCCACGGCGGCCGGGGTGGGGCGCCGGTCCACCAGGACGGCCGAGGAGCCGGACAGCAGGGGGAAGACGAACGCGTTGCCGAAGCCGTAGGCGAAGAACAGCTTCGACACCGACAGGGCGACGTCGTCCGGGGTGATGTCCAGCAGCGGCCGGCCGATGAGTTCGTGGTACGCCACCGGGTCGGCGTGGGTGTGCACCACCCCCTTGGGCCGACCGGTCGTACCGGACGTGTACTGGAGGTAGAGCGGGCTGCCGGGGCCGACCGGACGGGCGTCGGCGGCCGGTGCGGTGGCGGCGAGCGCGAGCAGCTGGTCGGCGCCGAGACAGGCGCGCCCGGCGAACCGGTCGTCCTCCGGCCCCGGCCCCGTCACGCACAGCACCGCACCGGTGTCCGCGGCCATGAACGCGTGGTCGGCTGCGGGCAGTTCGGGGTTGACCAGGACGGCCACCGCGCCGAGCCGGGCGACGCCGAGGAAGGCCGCCACCCAGACGATCGAGTCGGGCAGCGCGAGCAGCACCCGGTCCCCGGCCCGCACGCCGTGAGCGGCGAGCACTCCGGCCGCCCGCGCCGCGAGCCCGTGCACCTCCCCGTGCGTCCAGGTCCGGTGCCCCTGGTGGAACGCGGCCCGCCCGCCCCACCCCTCCCGCTCCGCCAGCCGGGCGAGCCGGACGGCGAGGTTGGCGTCGGCGGACGGCTCGGACGGCTCGGACGGGGTGGCGAGGGGGGCCGGGACGAGCCGGGGCGGTGTCATCGGGCGCCCTCTTCCAGGGCGTCCGGGGCGGTCAGCGGGACGGCGCCCGTGTAGGCCCGCATCTGCGCGGCCGTCTTCAGCAGCATCTCGTCGTACTCGGCGACCGGGTCGGAGTCGAGGACGATCGCGCCGCCCGCGCCGAGGTGCATCCGGCCGTCGGAGAGCACGGCGGTGCGGATGACGATGTTGAGGTCGGCGCCGCCGCTGCACCCCAGGTAGCCGAGGGCGCCGGAGTACACGCCGCGCGCCTCGGTCTCGATCCCGTCGATGATCTCCATCGTGCGCAGCTTCGGCGCGCCGGTCATGGAGCCGCCGGGGAAACAGGCGCGCACGCAGTCCACGGCGTCGGTGCCCTCGCGCAGCCTGCCCTCGACGGTGGAGACGAGCTGGTGCACGGTCGCGTACGTCTCGACGGCCATCAGCCGGGACACCCGCACGGTCCCGGTCCGGCAGACCCGCCCGAGGTCGTTGCGGAGCAGGTCGACGATCATCAGGTTCTCGGCGCGGGTCTTGGCGTCCGCCGCCAGCGCGTCCCGGAGCCGGGCGTCCTCCAGCGGATCGGCGCCGCGCGGCGCGGTGCCCTTGATCGGCTTGGTGGCGGCGACACCGTCCCGGGTGATCCGCAGGAACCGCTCCGGCGAGGCGCCGGCCACGTCGAGGTCGCCGAACCGCAGGAAGGCCGCGTACGGCGCCGGGTTGACGCGGCGCAGCTCCCGGTAGAAGGCGTACGCCTCGGGCGGGGCGGGCAGCCGGGCCGCGTCGGTGAGGCAGATCTCGTAGCTGGTGCCGGCCCGCAGCTCCCGTTGGCAGGCCTCGATGTCGGAGAGGTACGTCGTCCGGTCGCGCGTCAGCCAGGGTTCGGCGGCGGCGAGGTCGGGCCGGGCCGGGGCGGGCGGCGGCCGGTGGCCGTCGGGCGCGACGAAGGTGAGCTGGGCGACGGTGTCCTCCAGCCAGTCGGCGGCCTCGCGGGCGGCCTGCGGGGTGTCCTCGGCGAGGCAGACCGCGTAGGTGAAGTCCTCCTCGTGGTCCACCGCGATCAGCCGGTCGGCGAACAGCCAGGCCGCGTCCGGGGTCTCGGCGCGGTGGCGGCCCGGCGCGCCGCAGTCGGCCTTGGTCTCGTAGCCGAAGTAGCCGACGTACCCGCCGGTGAAGTCGAAGGGGAGGCCGGTGGCGTCGACCCGGCGGTTGGCCAGCTGCCGCTTGAGGTAGTCGAAGACGCTCGCGGCGACCTTGCGCGGGGGCCGTCCGGTCCGTTCGATCTCGCACCGGCCGGCCTCGACGTCGTAGCGGACGAACTCGGCGAGCGGGCCGCTGTCGTCGCCGAGGAAGGAGAAGCGCGCGAGGCCCTTCTCCACGCGGGAGCTGTCCAGCCAGAACGAGCGCGCCGAGCCGGCGAACAGCCGGCTGAAGGCGGCCTCGGTGTCGACCGCTCCGGCGATCCGGCGGGTGTGCAGCCGGTAGGCGGGCAGGTTGCCCTGCCGGGGGCGGGGGATCGCCGGCCAGGTGATCGAGGCCGGGGGAACGGCGGTGTTCTTGGTGCGGGGGCGGCGGGCCCGCTCGGCGGTGAGGTTGCGGAAGTTCACCAGCATGCGGTGGCCGTACTCGGTGAGCACCGACTCCGGGTGGAACTGCACGCCCCACACCGGCCGCTCGCGGTGCCGGATGCCCATGAGGACGCCGTCCTCGGCCCAGGCGGTGGCCTCCAGGGCGGCGGGCAGCGGCTCGTGCACCGCGAGGGAGTGGTAGCGGACCGCGGTGAACTGCTGGGGCAGCCCCTGGAACAGGTCCCGGCCGTCGTGGCGCACCTGGGTCAGATGCCCGTGCCGGGGCTGCGGGGCGGGCGCCACCCGGCCCCGCTCCCCGAGCGCGATGCCCTGGTGGCCGAGGCAGACACCGAGCACGGGCACGGTCGCCTCGGCGAGCACCCGGGCGCTGATGCCGAAGTCACGGGGCGCTCCCGGATGCCCCGGACCGGGCGAGACCACGACATTGTCGAAACCGCCGAGAACGTCTAACGCATCCATCCCGTCGGCACCGCCGGCGTCATTGTGGATCACCACCGGCTCCTCGCCGTTGACCTCGGCGATCAGCTGGAACAGGTTGTACGTGTACGAGTCGTAATTGTCGATGAGCAGGGTCTTCACCCGCCCACCTCCTTCGTCGTTCACGAACCTATACGGTCCGTCGTTTGTGCCGCCCACGCAGCGCCTGGAGCGGTGGGTACAGCCATTTCTTGAAGAAACGCTGAAGGCGCGGCATGAGAATCCAGGTGACGAGAGCCGTCACACACAGGCAGAGCAACAGCGTCCGAATGAAGGGATTGAGGCCGCCGAGATAGGGCAGCGCGATCAGATTGAACAGGAGCACCGGCGGAAACACCGCGCTCATATTCACGAACCACAGTTTCCATTTCGCCGGCGGGGCCGGCGGAGCAGGTGGGGCCGGGGGCGGGGGCGGGGGTCCCTGGGTGTCGAACCACTGCTTCGACCCCTGCACGCTACGGCGGCCCGCTCGTTCGGCGATGCCGTGGGTGCGGACGTCCCACTGGACCCGGTCGGACGAGACCTCCCAGGCCAGAGCCGTTTCCTCGGTGGCGAAGCGATAGACGACGTGCCACTCCGCCTCCTGATCGACAAGGACGCCACCCCCGAGGAAACCCGGCTGGCGGGCACTCGCGCCCAGCATCGCCCACCCCCAGGTGTGGAAGTCGGCCTCACGGCCCGGCACCACGTGATAAGCCACGGTCACGGTGACGGGATTACTGCTCACGGGGTGGAGTACGCACCCTGGAGCGGTCGCGTTCAAAGATTCAATGAATTTTTGTGTCCGTCCTGTGTCCGTCCCGTGATTGTCCGGATCGCGGCTCTTTGACGGTGTTTCAGGCTCCTTGCCGCCATCTGTCGGTCCCTGTCGAGAGCAACTTCCACTGAATTCAGGAAAGTGCTTGCCGTCGACGCTCGGATGGTTGGACGATCGCGGTCCGAGATCGAAGGAGATCTTCATGTCCAGGTACGACTGGAAATTGACCGCCGGGGGACAAGAGGGAATCGAACGGGCTCGCTCCGTGCTGGAATCCGCCAGAAAAGAAGTAACAGCCCACCCCATTTACCGGCGGATATCCGGGCCGGACCACCTCAGGACGTTCATGGCCCACCACGTCTTCGCGGTGTGGGACTTCATGTCCCTGCTCACGTCGCTCCAGCGCGAGCTGACCTGCGTGGACGTGCCCTGGGTGCCCCGCGGCTCGGCGGTGGCCCGCCGGCTCATCAACGACATCGTGCTGGTCGAGGAGAGCGACGAGCTGAACGGCGGCTTCACCAGCCACTTCGAGCTGTACCGGGCCGCCATGGCCGAGGCCGGGGCCGACACCACCCGCGTCGACACCTTCCTCGGTCTCATCGGCGAGGGGCACGCTCTGCCGGCGGCCCTGCGCGTCGCACGGGTGCCCGCCGCGGCGGCGGAGTTCGTCACGACGACCTTCGAGATCATCGCCCACAGCCCGCTGCACTGCCGGGCCGCCGTGTTCGCCTTCTCCCGCGAGGACCTGATCCCGGACATGTTCGACCAGGTCGTCAAGGAGGAGGGCACGGACCGCTTCCCCCTCTTCCGCGACTACCTCGCCCGGCACATCGAGGTCGACGGCGAGGAACACACCCCCATGGCCCTCCAGATGGTCGGCGACCTCTGCGGCACCGACGACAGCCGCTGGCAGGAGGCGGTGGAGGCCGTCACCGTCGCCCTGGAGGCCAGGTCCCGCCTGTGGGACGGCATCACCGCGGCGATGACCTGACCCACCGCCGACGCGCCCGCACCTCGCGGACGCCTAGAGGGCGCCCCCCGGGGAGAGCTCCTCGGCCCGGGGCTCCTCCGGGGCCTCCCCGAAGCGGGCCAGGGCCAGGGCGCCCGCCACCGCGACCAGGAACCCCAGCACCGCGAGCCACGCCAGGCCCTCACGGGTGCGGTCGCCCAGCCACACCACCCCCACCAGCGCGGGCCCGAGCGTCTCGCCGATCACCATCCCGGCGGTCGCCGTCGTCGGCGAGCCCCGCTGGAGCGCGGAGGTCAGCGACAGGAACGCGGCCCCACCGCCCAGCAGCAGCGCGTACACCGCCGGATCGGTGACGAGGTCCGCGGGGGACGGCGCGTCGATCAGCCGTACCGACACCTCGACGACCCCGAACCCGAAGCCGGCCCCCACGCCCAGCACCAGCGCCCGCCCCCGCGCCGGCAGCCGCCCCCCGGCGACGCCCAGCAGCAGCACCCCCACCGCCGTACCGAGCATGACCCACACCAGTGCCGCCGGCCCGCTCTCCCCGCCCTCCGCGCCCGAGGCGAGCCCCAGCATGGCGAGCCCCGCGCACACCACGGCCACCGCACCCCACTCGCCCCGGCTCAGCCGCACCCGCAGCAACCGGGCCGCCACCACCGCCGTCACCGCGAGGCTCGACGCCAGCGCGGCCGCCACCGCGTAGATCGGGAGCGACCGCAGCGCGGCGATCTGGAGGACGAACCCCAGCCCGTCCAGCCCCAGACCCGCCACGTACCGCCACTGCCGCAGCGCCCGCAGCAGCAGCGCCGCCTCCCCGCCGCTCCCGCCGGACGCGGCGCGCGCGGCCATCGCCTGTAGCACCGTCGCCGCACCGAAGCAGACCGCCGCGCCGAGCGCGCACACCATTCCGAACAGCACGAACGGACTGTAGGCGACCGGCACCCCGCGGGGGGCCGGTGTGCCCGCGCTCTCACCGATCTCTAGGCTGGCGACCCGGGAAGCGCCATAAGGGCGAGGTAAAGACGGCAAGGGGGAGACAAGGACATGGCGGAAGCACGCAGGCGCCTGCGGTCCAGCACGGTCGTACTCGGCGGCATGGGCGTGGTCGCCGCCGCCCTCACCTCCTGCGGCTCCGACCCGGACCGCCGCTGCGTCGACCGCGACAGCTACGACTCGCTCTACGGCTACAAGGTCGTCGCCGACAAGAACTGCTCGTCCTCCGCCGCCGCCTCCTCCGGTTCCTCCTCCGCGGGCTCCTCCGGCTTCTCGTCCGGCAAGGGCAGGAAGACCTCCGGCACGGCGCGCACGAGCGACGCCGCCTGGTACTACGACGCCGACGTCGACGCCGGCTGGGCCGACTACGGCACCTTCAGCAAGAGCGAGGCCGTCGACCGGGGCGGCTTCGGCTGCTCCGGCTCCGGCAGCAGCGGCGGCTGAGCGGCCGTACGCCATGCAGCGCCACACCATCGAACCCCGACCCGGCTGGCAGCGGACGGTCGAGGAGCAGGGGCTCGTCTACCCCCTCACCCGCCACCCCGACGGCAGCCTGCGCCCGTACTGGGACGAGAGCGCGTACTACGCCTTCACCCTCGACGAGGTCGAGGCCCTGGAGGAGACCGTCGAGGAACTGCACCGGATGTGCCTGGCGGCGGCGGACCACCTGGTCGCCGCCGGCCGCCTCGCCGACCTCGGCATCACCGACCCGCGCGTGGCCGCCGCCGTCACCGAGGCCTGGCACCGGCGTGCCGAACTCCCGTCCCTCTACGGCCGGTTCGACCTGCGCTACGACGGCACCGGCCCGGCGAAGCTGCTGGAGTACAACGCCGACACCCCGACCTCGCTCGTGGAGGCGGCCTCCCCGCAGTGGTTCTGGATGGAGGAGCGCTTCCCGGGCGCCGACCAGTGGAACTCCCTGCACGAACGCCTGGTCGAGGCCTGGCGCGCGCAGGCCCCGCTCCTGCCGCCCGGCGGTCCGCTCTACTTCGCGCACTCCACCGCCGACGAACTCGGCGAGGACCTGATGACGGTCGCCTACCTGAAGGAGACCGCCGAACAGGCGGGGCTCGACACGGCGTTCATCCCCGTCGAGGACATCGGCTTCGACCGGCTCTCCGGCCGGTTCGTCGACCACCGGCTCCGGTTCATCCGCAGCTGCTTCAAGCTCTACCCCTGGGAGTGGCTCACCACCGACCGCTTCGCCCCGCATGTCCTCGACACCCTCGACAACGGCGGCGGCACCGGCAGCACCCTGTGGATCGAGCCCGCCTGGAAGATGCTGCTCAGCAACAAGGCCCTGCTCGCCGTCCTGTGGGAGCTGTACCCGGACCACCCCAACCTCCTGCCCGCCCATCTCGACGGCCCCCGTGAGCTGGCCGCCACCACCGGGTACGTGGCCAAGCCCCTGCTCGGCCGGGAGGGGGCCGGCGTCACGATCCACGAGAAGGGCGCCGACCCCGTCGTACGCACCGACGAACCCTGCTGCTACCAGGCGCTCGCCCCGCTCCCCGCCTTCGACGGCCAGCACGTCGTCCTCGGTGCCTGGGTCGTGGCGGGGCAGTCGGCCGGCCTCGGCATCCGGGAGTCCTCGGGCCTGATCACCGACGAGTACGCCCGCTTCCTCCCACACGTGATCCTCTAGCCCCGCGGTACCGCTGCCGACTGCCCGCGCCCCCTCGCGGGGGTCGCTCGCATGGTGGACGCGGCGCCTTCCCGGCCACCCGTGCCGGGTAGGCTGACGGCGGGTCGTGACTGGCGCGCTGGGATGGGACGGACCATCGGGGAGCGGCCCGTGAGCAGCAGAGTGCCGTGCGCCTGGGCCGAACCGTGAACGCCGAACGCATGTCCGGAGGTCCCGAATGTCTGCCGATTCCGCACGCCTGTCCACCGAGTCCACCGCCTTCCGCGCCGCCCTCGACGTGATCCGCGCCGTCGAGCCGCGCGTCGCCGACGCCATCGGCCAGGAGGTCCAGGACCAGCGCGAGATGCTCAAGCTGATCGCCTCCGAGAACTACGCCTCCCCGGCCACCCTCCTCGCGATGGGCAACTGGTTCAGCGACAAGTACGCCGAGGGCACCGTCGGCCGCCGCTTCTACGCCGGCTGCCGCAACGTCGACACGGTCGAGGCGCTCGCAGCCGAGCACGCCCGCGAACTCTTCGGCGCCCGCCACGCCTACGTCCAGCCGCACTCCGGCATCGACGCCAACCTGGTCGCCTTCTGGGCCGTCCTCGCCGACCGCGTCGAGGTCCCCTTCCTGGAGAAGACCGGCGCCCGCCAGGTCAACGACCTGACCGAGGCCGACTGGGCGGAGCTGCGCCAGGCCTTCGGCAACCAGCGCATGCTCGGCATGTCCCTGGACGCGGGCGGCCACCTCACCCACGGCTTCCGCCCGAACATCAGCGGCAAGATGTTCGACCAGCGCTCCTACGGCACCGACCCGGCGACCGGCCTCATCGACTACGACGCCCTGCGTGCCCAGGCCCGGGAGTTCAAGCCGCTGATCGTGGTCGCCGGCTACTCCGCCTACCCGCGTCTGGTGAACTTCCGGATCATGCGCGAGATCGCCGACGAGGTCGGCGCGACCCTCATGGTCGACATGGCGCACTTCGCGGGCCTGGTCGCCGGCAAGGTCCTGACCGGCGACTTCGACCCGGTCCCGCACGCCCAGATCGTCACCACGACCACCCACAAGTCCCTGCGCGGCCCGCGCGGCGGCATGGTCCTGTGCGACGACTCCCTCAAGGACCAGGTCGACCGCGGCTGCCCGATGGTCCTCGGCGGCCCGCTCCCGCACGTGATGGCCGCCAAGGCCGTCGCCCTGGCCGAGGCCCGGCAGCCCGCGTTCCAGGACTACGCCCAGCGGATCGTCGACAACTCCCGCGCCCTGGCCGAGGGCCTGGCGCGCCGGGGCGCCACCCTGGTCACCGGCGGCACCGACAACCACCTCAACCTGATCGACGTCGCCTCCTCCTACGGCCTCACCGGCCGCCAGGCCGAGGCCGCCCTCCTCGACTCGGGCATCGTCACCAACCGCAACGCGATCCCCGCCGACCCGAACGGCGCCTGGTACACCTCCGGCATCCGCATCGGCACCCCCGCCCTGACCACCCGCGGCCTCGGCACGGCGGAGATGGACGAGGTCGCGGGCCTGATCGACCGCGTCCTCACCACCACCGAGCAGGGCACGACGAAGTCCGGCGCGCCGAGCAAGGCGACCCACGTCCTGGACGCGAAGGTGGCGGACGAGATCTCCCAGCGGGCGACGGACCTGGTCGCGGGCTTCCCGCTGTACCCGGAGATCGACCTCGGCTGACCGACGCCTTCAGGGGCAGCGCCCCGCACAGCGCGCGGGAACTGCGCGACCGGCCACCACGGTCCGCGGTCCCGCGCGCCGCACCACCCCTCCCCTCCCGGGCCGAACTCACCCTCGCCCTCTGAGAGAATGGTGAACATGGCCTCAGACCGACCCCGCGTGCTCTCCGGCATCCAGCCCACCGCCGGCTCGTTCCACCTCGGCAACTACCTCGGCGCCGTCCGCCAGTGGGTGGCCCTCCAGGAGTCCCACGACGCCTTCTACATGGTCGTCGACCTGCACGCGATCACGGTCCCGCAGGACCCGAAGGACCTCACGGCCAACACCCGGCTGGCCGCGGCCCAGCTCCTCGCGGCCGGCCTGGACCCCGAGCGCTGCACGCTCTTCGTGCAGAGCCACGTCCCCGAGCACGCCCAGCTCGCCTGGGTGATGAACTGCCTCACCGGCTTCGGCGAGGCGTCCCGGATGACCCAGTTCAAGGACAAGTCCGCCCGTCAGGGCACCGACAGCGCCAGCGTCGGCCTGTTCACGTACCCGATCCTCCAGGTCGCGGACATCCTGCTGTACCAGGCCCACGAGGTCCCGGTCGGTGAGGACCAGCGCCAGCACATCGAACTGACCCGCGACCTCGCCGAGCGCTTCAACGGCCGCTTCGGCGCGACCTTCACCATCCCGAAGCCGTACATCCTCAAGGAGACGGCGAAGATCTACGACCTCCAGGACCCGTCGATCAAGATGAGCAAGTCGGCGTCCACGCCGAAGGGCCTCATCAACCTGCTCGACGACCCGAAGGTCACCGCGAAGAAGGTCAAGAGCGCGGTCACGGACACCGACACGGTCGTCCGCTACGACACCGAGAACAAGCCGGGCGTCAGCAACCTGCTCACCATCTACTCCACGCTCACCGGCAGGAGCGTCGCGCAGCTGGAGCAGGAGTACGAGGGCAAGATGTACGGCGCCCTGAAGACCGACCTCGCGGACGTCGTCGTCGACTTCGTCACCCCCTTCCGGGACCGCACCCAGCAGTACCTGGACGACCCGGAGACGCTGGACTCGCTGCTCGCCAAGGGCGCCGAGAAGGCCCGCGCCGTCGCCGCGGAGACGCTCTCCCGGGCGTACGAGAGGGTCGGCTTCCTGCCCGCGAAGCACTGACGGCGCTCGGGGGCACCCGGGGCGCACCGCACCCCCGTTCCTCCGGGCAGAGCGCTGCACATCACTTCCTCTGCGCCTGCCCAGAGCACAGCCGTGGCCGTACAGTCGATAGCCGTACGACCGAGACGACTGAGTACGAACCCGGCACGACACCACCACCGGTTTGACGACAGGAGACGACGTGGGGACCGTAACGATCGGCGTGTCGATCGCGGTCCCGGAGCCTCACGGCAGCCTGCTCCAGGAGCGGCGCACGGGCTTCGGCGACGCCGCTGCTCACGGCATCCCCACGCATGTCACGCTGCTGCCGCCGACGGAGATCGAGGCGGCCGACCTGCCGGCCGTGGACGCCCACCTCGGCGAGGTCGCCGCGACCGGCCGCCCCTTCCCGATGCGTCTGTGCGGCACCGGCACCTTCCGCCCGCTGTCGCCGGTGGTCTACCTGAAGGTCGTCGAGGGCGCCGAGGTCTGCGCCCGGCTCCAGCAGCTCGTCCGGGACCCCTCCGGTCCGCTCGTGCGCGAGCTGCTGTTCCCGTACCACCCGCATGTCACCGTGGCGCACGGCATCGACGAGGAGGCCATGGACCGGGCCTTCGAGGACCTCTCCGGCTACGAGGCCGCATGGTCCTGCACCGGCTTCGCCCTGCACGAACAGGGGTCCGACGGGGTCTGGCGGCAACTGCGCGCCTACCCCTTCGGCGGCCCGATGATCCCGCCGCAGACGGCACACGCGGACCGGGGCACCCTGCCGACCCGCTGAGGCTCAGACGGGCAGCCGTCGGAAGACCCCCCGAGGGACGTGCCGCAGCCCCGCCATGACCACCCTCAGCACCCCCGGCACCCACACCACCTCCGAGTGCCGCCGCAGCCCCAGCTCCACCGCCGCCGCCACCTGCCCGGGCGTGGTCGCGAGCGGCGCCTGCGGCAGCCCCGCCGTGCTGCGCGTCCGCACGAAGCCGGGCCGTACGACCATGACGTGCACGCCGGTCCCCTGCAACGCGTCCCCGAGCCCCTGCGCGAACGCGTCCAGGCCGGCCTTGCTGGAGCCGTAGATGAAGTCCGAGCGGCGGGCCCGCTCCGCGGCGACGGAGGAGAGCACGACGAGCGCCCCGTGCCCCTGCGCCTGGAGCGCGTGGGCGCTCACCAGGCCGGCCGACACCGCGCCGGTGTAGTTGGTCTGCGCGACCCGCACCGCCGCCGCGGGGGCGCGCTCGTCGTGCGCCTGGTCGCCGAGGACCCCGAAGGCCAGCAGCACGAGATCGATGTCGCCCGCGGCGAACACCTCGCCGAGGACGGTCTCGTGGCGGTCGGGGTCGAGGGCGTCGAAGGCGACCGTACGGACGTCGGCGCCGAGCGCGCGCAGGCCGGCGGCGGCCGACTCCAGGGCGGGGGAGGGACGTCCGGCCAGCCACACCGTGCGGGTGCGGCGGGCGATCAGCCGGCGCGCGGTCGCCAGCGCGATCTCCGACGTACCGCCGAGGACGAGGAGGGACTGGGGGAGACCGAAGGCGTCCTGCACGGCAACTCCTGGGGCTTCAGAGGGGAAACATCCCTTTTCTACCTGAAATGGCCCAGGGCATCCGGGGTACCCGCCCCCGCGGCCCTTCGCGTCATTCCCGCCGGGCAGGGCAGAGTCGGAGCATGGACTGGCTGAAGCAGCTTCCCGGCATCGGGCCGTGGGTCACCCGCCTCATGGCCACGCACGCGTGGCGGTCGTACGAACGTCTGGACCGGGTGAAATGGACCCGGCTCGCCGCCGCCATGACGTTCATCAGCTTCGTCGCGCTGTTCCCGCTGCTCACCCTGGCCGCCGCGATCGCTGCCGCCACCCTCAGCGAGTCCCGGCAGCAGGAACTCCAGAACAAGATCGCCGACCAGGTCCCCGGCATCTCCGACCAGCTCGACATCCACGACCTCGTGCAGAACTCCGGCACGGTCGGCCTCATCGCCGGCGCCCTGCTGCTGCTCACGGGCATCGGCTGGGTCGGTCAGATGCGGGACTGTCTGCGGGCGGTGTGGGAGCTGCCCGACCAGGAGGAGAACCCGATCCTGAGCAAGGGCAAGGACGCGGGCATCCTGGTCGGGCTCGGCGGCGCGGTCCTGGTCACCCTCGCCATCTCCACCGTGGCCTCCGCCCTGGTCGGCCGGATCACCGACGCGCTCGGCATCGACAAGGCGGGCTGGGACGGCATCCTGCTGCGGATCGCCGCCTTCACCATCGCCGTCCTCGCCGACTTCCTGCTCCTCCTCTACGTCCTCACCCTGCTGCCGGGCGTCGAGCCCACCCGCCGCCGCCTGATCGTCGCCGCGCTGATCGGCGCGGTCGGCTTCGAACTGCTCAAACTGCTGCTCAGCGGCTATCTGCAGAACGTGGCGGGCAAGAGCATGTACGGCGCCTTCGGCGTCCCCATCGCCCTGCTCCTGTGGATCAACCTCACCTCGAAACTGGTCCTGTACAGCGCCGCCTGGACCGCCACGGGCAGCGCACCCGACAGTGCGTTCGACGAAGACGTCAGCGGCGACGGCGTACCAGATCCGGGAGGGGCCAGCGGCGGTTGACGACGTAGGCCCCGGCGGCCAGCAGCACCAGCGCCCCGCCGGTGATGCCCAGCGCGGTCCACATGCCGCGCGCGCCGTCGTCGGCCACCGCGCTCGCCACCGGCTGCTGCGAGGTGCCGCCCCGGGAGGCGCCCGAGGAGGCGCCGGCGGACGGGTTCGCGCCCGGCTGCGCACTGGCCTGCGCGCTGGGAGCCGCCCCCCGCGGCGGGACCAGCTCGCCCACCGGCGTCACCTTCCCGGCCGCCGCGAAACCCCAGTCGAACAGCTTGGCCGTCTCCTTGTAGACCTCGTTGTGGTCGCTCTTCTCCGGGTTCATCACGGTGACGAGGAGCACCCGCCCGTTCCGCTCGGCCACCCCCGTGAAGGTCGCGCCCGCGTTGGTCGTGTTGCCGTTCTTCACCCCCGCGATGCCCGGGTACTGCGCGATGTCGTAGTCGCCGGCCAGCAGCCGGTTGGTGTTCTGGATCTCGAAGGTCCCCCGGACCTTCTTGCCCTTCTTGTTCTTCTTCGTCTCGCCGGGGAACTTGGCCGAGACGGTCGAGCAGTACTCCCGGAAGTCCTTCTTCTGCAGCCCCGACCGCGCGATCAGCGTCAGGTCGTACGCGGAGGACACCTGACCGGGCGCGTCGTAGCCGTCGGGGGAGACCACGTGCGTGTCGAGGGCCTGGAGCTCCTCGGCGTGCCCGTTCATCTCCTTGACCGTGCCCGCGACCCCGCCGTTCATCGACGACAGCACGTGCACGGCGTCGTTGCCGGAGCGCAGGAACACGCCCAGCCACAGATCGTGCACCGAGTACGTCTCGTTCTCCTTTATCCCCACCAGGCTGGAGCCCGCCCCGATGCCCTCCAGGTCCTTCGGCACCACCTTGTGCTGGGTGGTCCTCGGGAACTTCGGCAGCACGGTGTCCGCGAACAGCATCTTCATCGTGCTCGCCGGGGGCAGCCGCCAGTGCGCGTTGTGCGCCGCCAGCACCTCGCCCGACTCGGCGTCAGCGACGATCCACGACCGCGCGGTGAGGTCCTTCGGCACCACCGGCGCGCCCCCGGCGAGCGCCACCTGCGTCCCGGCCTGCCCGAGCCGGGCGCCGCCGACCGTGGACATGGTCGCCGGGGGAGTGGCCGAGGGGGACGGGCTCGTGGCGGGGGACGGTTTCGGCGCGGCGGGGGAGACGGGCGCGGAAAGCGCGAGGGAGGTGAGGGACGCTGCGGTGACCAGCAGGGATCGCCTGACGGTCTGCTTCATGGGTGCGGGCACGACGGAGAACGTACCGGTCGGGCGCCGGGAAGTCCCGCCACCCTCCCCACCCCGGTCATCGAACCGGACACCCGACGGCGATACTGAACCCATGAAGCTCAGCCGCCCCGTGTCCTGGTTCCTGCTCGCCTTCGGGGTGTGGAGCTGGTTCATCTGGGTCACTTTCGTCAAGAATCTGGTCAAGGACGGCAGTGGTCTCGCCTTCGACGACGGGCACCCCACCGCCTACTTCTGGGTGCACCTGACGCTCGCCGTCGTCTCCTTCGTATTGGGGACGGCCATCGGTGTCATCGGGTTGCGCGGTCTGCGCGCACTGCGCCGGACGTCATAGCCGATGGTGATCCTCTTCGCGCTGCTCGCGCTGCTCGTCCTCGCGGTCGTCGTCGGCGCCAACTGGTACCTGTGGCGCAGGCTCTTCCGGGACACCACCCGCGGCCCCGGCCGGGTGCGCCGCGGCGGCGCCGTACTGATCGCGGGCGGCTGGGCCCTGGCGATCGGCGCCCTCGTCGCGGAGCGCACCGGCGCCCCCTTCTGGCTCCAGCGCACCCTGGCCTGGCCGGGCTTCCTGTGGCTCGCCCTGTCGATCTACCTGCTGCTGGGGGTCGTCGCGGGCGAGTTCGTACGACCGCTGCTGCGCCGCTTCCTGGACCGACGGGCCCACACGGGGCGGCCGACGCCGGGGCCGACGCGCGAGCCGGAGCAGGAGCGGGAAGGGGAGCCGGAGCAGGAAGCGGTCCCGGAGCAGGATGCGGACCCGGCCGCCCAGGGCCCACAAGCCGACCGGCCGGCCCCGGCCGCCCAGGGCTCACGCGCCGCCCAGGGCTCACGTGCCGTACAGGGCGACACACCGGCCGACCGGACGGACGCCGAAGCGGGGCGGCCTGACGCGGCGGCCGGGCTTGCGGGTGCGCCGGACGGGCAGGCGGGTGCGCCCGGTGGTCGGGTGGAGGCGGCGAAGTCGCGTTCCGGTGTCGGAGGGGACGAAACCCGTGGCCCCTCGCGGCGGCTGTTCGTCTCGCGGGTGGTCGGCGGCGCGGCCGCCGCGGTGGCGGTGGGGACCGTCGGCGCCGGTACCTACGGGGTGCTGCGCGGTCCGAAGGTGAAGCGGGTCACCGTCCCGCTGGCCAAGCTTCCGCGCGCCGCCCACGGCTACCGGATCGCGGTCGTCAGCGACATCCACCTCGGACCGGTGCTCGGCCGGGGCTTCGCGCAGAAGGTCGTCGACACGATCAACGGCACCCAGCCCGACCTGATCGCCGTCGTCGGCGACCTCGTCGACGGCAGTGTGAAGGACCTGGGTCCGGCGGCCGCCCCGCTCGCCCGGCTGCGGGCCCGGCACGGCAGCTTCTTCGTCACCGGCAACCACGAGTACTTCTCCGGCGCCGCCCAATGGGTCGAGGAGGTCCGCCGCCTCGGGATCGACCCCCTGGAGAACGAGCGCACCGAACTCCCCTGGTTCGACCTGGCCGGCGTCAACGACATCGCGGGACAGAGCGAGGGCCAGGGCCCCGACTTCGGCAAGGCCCTCGGCGGCCGGGACACCACACGCGCGTGCGTGCTCCTGGCCCACCAGCCCGTCCAGATCCACGACGCCGCACGCCACGGCGTCGACCTCCAGCTCTCCGGCCACACCCACGGCGGGCAGCTCTTCCCCGGCAACCTGATCGCCGAGGCGGCGAACCCGACCCTGGCCGGCCTGGACCGCTACGGCGACACCCAGCTCTACGTCTCCCGGGGCGCCGGCGCCTGGGGGCCGCCCACCCGCGTGGGCGCGCCCTCGGACATCACGGTGATCGAACTGGCGTCCCGTCAGGCGTGAGGCGGCGGCCGCTACCTCGCCGACGGCAATGGCGTGTTCCGTCTGTGGTCCCTGGACTGGATCTGACCCCCCGGACCCACCCGACGCAGCAGTAGCCCGAGGGCCGGTCCCGCCACGCGGATCCGGTCCGTTCGGGCATGCGTCCCCACCCGCGCGGGCAGTCACCCGTCGGGGTGCGATGTGACGGAGCCGCGCGCGGGGTGAGGAGCAGACGTGCTGAGACGCAACTCCTTCCGGCTGCCCCGGCATCCGGCGTCCGTCGGGCTGGCCCGGCGCCGGGTGCGGGACCATCTGGCCGACTGGGGGCACGGCCCCGACGACCGGGCGGTCACCGACGCGGTCCTCGTGGTGTCCGAGCTGGCCACCAACGTCATCCGCCACGGACCCCTGCGCGAGCGGGAGTTCGAGGTGGCGGTCACCGCACTCGCGGACGGCTCCTGTCTGATCGAGGTCTCCGACGAGGACCGCCGGGAACCCCGCCCCCGGGCGGTCGGCGAGTGGGAGGAACACGGCCGCGGCCTGCACCTGGTGGCACACCTCGCCACCACGTGGGGCGTATGGAGCAGAGGCCACCACGGCAAGACGGTATGGGCCCTGATCCTGGCGACGACCGCCTAACCCGCCCCCCGCCGGCCGACCCCGGACCCCGGCCCCCGGCAGTCAGACGCAGGTCATCGGGCGGGACGGGAGTTCCACCGTCACGTCGAGGCCCTCGCCCGGTGCCGTGTGGATGTTCACCTCGCCGCCGTGGGCCCGGACCAGCCCCTGCACGATCGCCAGGCCCAGGCCGCTGCCCGCGCCGCCGCCCGCCCGGAAGAAGCGGTCGAAGACCCGCGCCGCGTCCTCCGCCGCGAGGCCCGGTCCCTCGTCCCGCACCGACAGCCGTACGATCCCGTCCGTGCGCTCCACCCCGAGCCGCACCGGGACCTCCGCGGGCGTGTGCGTGCGGACGTTGGCCACCAGATTGCCCAGGACCTGCCGCAGCCCCGACTCGTCGGCCCGCACCAGCAGCGCGCCGTCCGCGTGGACCGTGACGGGCCGGTCGGGCTGCTGCGCCCGCAGGTCCTCGGCCGCGTCCCGCACCAGCCGGCTCACGTCCACGTTCCGCAGCCGCAGCTCGGGCCGCTGGTCCAGCCGGGCCAGCATGAGCAGTTCGTCGACGAGCCGGCCCATCCGGTCCACCTCGCCGTTCATCCGGTCCCAGGCCCGTCTGCGCTCCTCCGGCTCGCGCAGCATCCCCTGGTCGTACAGCTGGAGATAGCCGCGGATCGCCGACAGCGGGGTGCGCAGCTCGTGCGAGGCGTCGGCGACGAACCGGCGCAGCTGGCCCGCGCTGCGCTCGCGCGTGAGGTACGCCGCCTCCACCTGCTGGAGCATGGAGTTCAGGGCGAGCCGCAGCTGCTCCACCTCCAGGCTGGTCTCCCGGCTGGAGGGCACCCGGCGGGTCAGATCGCCCTCCGCGATCGCCGACGACGTCTCCACCATGTCCTCCAGCGGCCGCATCCGCCGCCGCACGCTGAACAGCGTCAGACAGGCGAGGAGCGCCAGCAGCAGGGTCCCGACGGTGAGATCGAGCCGGAGCGCCTTGGCGATGCCCTGGTGGAGGGCCTCGGTGGAGGTCGCCATCAGGACGTAGGTGCCGTCCCCGAGCCGGGTGGCCGTGACCCGGTACGACGCACCGCGCATGCTCAGGTCGCCCGGGTCGCGGGCCGCGGTGAGCGCGTGCGGGTCGCGCACCGCCTCGGCGAGATCGCTCTGGGCGGCGGTGGGCGGCACACCGAAGAGCGACACGGCCCGGCCGGTCGCGTCCACGGCGGTGAACACGGTGTCCGCCGCGGACTCCGCGCCGCCCTCCCCGGGCGCCATCCGGTCGCGCAGGAAGCTCAGCGCCGACAGCGAGTCCAGCGCGCGCAGGGTGAGCCCCGTACCGGCGATCGAGTCCCGGGTCTTGACCAGCTCGCTGTCGACCTGGGCCAGCAGGTAGTGCCGCATGCCCATCAGGCTCACCGCGGTCGCCGTGACGATCCCGATCGCCAGCAGCGCCACGTTCGCCAGCGTCAGCTTCACCCGCAGCGAGTGCATGCCCCGCCCGCACCGCAGGGCCCGCGCCGTCCTCATGCCAGCCCGTACCCCACGCCCCGCCGGGTGGTGATCACCGGCGGGCCCAGCGTGTCCAGCTTGCGCCGCAGATAGCTGATGTACGTCTCGACCACCGTCGACTCCGGCGGGGTGTGCTCGTACTGCCAGACATGGCGCAGGAGTTGCTCCTTGGGCACGATCCGGCCGCCGTTGCGCACCAGGAAGCGCAGCAGCGCGTACTCCGTCGGGGTCAGCTCCACCGAGCGGCCCGCGCGGTGCACGCTGTACGTCGTCTCGTCCAGCTCCAGGTCGCCGTAGCGCAGCGGGGGGCGCTGCGGCAGGACGTCCGCCGGGCGGGTGCGGCGCAGTACCGCGGTGATCCTGGCGATCACCACGTCGATGTCGAACGGCTTGGTGACGTAGTCGTCCCCGAAGCCGAGCGCGCCGACGATCTCGGCCGGTGCGTCGCGCGCGGTGAGGAACACCAGTGCCAGATCCGGCCGCCGCCCGCGCAGTTCCCGCCCGAGCGCCCGGCCGTCGCCGTCGGGCAGCATCACGTCGAGCAGCGCGACGTCGGGACGGGTGCGGTCGGCGAGGGCGAGGGCCTCGCGGACCGTGCCCGCGGTCATGACCTCGAAGCGGTGGTAGCGCAGCGCGATGGCGAGGACGTCCGCGATGCTCGGCTCGTCCTCCACGACCAGCACGGTGCCGGGGGCGGTCGACATGCCCCCAGTATCGGTGGCCCCGGCGGCGACCGGGCCGGTTCCCCCCTTTGGAGTTCCTTGAGAGTCATGGGCCTGCGATGTCCCCGGGTGCGCGCCGCACCGGATGCTTGGGTCCAGGACCCGGGGGATCCGTCGACCGTTGAGTGAGGAGTTGCGCATCGTGGCGGCATTGGCACGCTGGTGCTACCGGCATCGGCTGGTGGTCCTGTTGCTGTGGGTGGGGACGTTGTTCGGGCTGGGGTTCTCGGCCACGACGGCGGGCACGGACTACGCGAACGTGTTCTCCCTCCCCGACACGGACTCCAAGAAGGCGTACGACCTGATGGAGAAGGCGTTCCCCGCGCGCGCGGGCGACACCGACACCGTCGTCTGGAAGGTCGACGGGGGCAGCGTCCGCGACCGGGACGTGCGAGACCGGATCCAGCCCGCGCTGGAGCGGATCGCGGACATGAAGGGCGTCGGCGGGGTCACCAGCCCCTACGCCGGTGAGCGGGGCGCGGGGCAGATCAGCCGGGACGGCCGCATCGCCTACGCCCAGATCACCTTCGCCGACCAGGCGAACGCGGTGCCCAAGGAACTCGTCCAGGACGTCGTTGACACGGCGCGGGACGCCGGGCGCGCCGGCCTGGAGGTCGAACTGGGCGGTCAGGCCATCCAGCGCGTCCAGGAACCTCCCACCGGCCTCGCCGAGATGGTCGGTCTGGTCGCCGCGGCGATCGTGCTGTTCCTCGCCTTCGGCTCGCTCTTCGCGATGCTGCTGCCGCTCGCCGTGGCGGTCTTCGGCGTGGGCACCGGACTGTTCTCGACCCAGTTGCTCAGCCATGTCACCGACATTCCCGACCTGGCGCCGCTGCTGTCGTCCCTGATCGGTCTCGGCGTCGGCATCGACTACGCGCTGTTCATCGTCACCCGCCACCGCAAGGGCCTCCTGCGCGGCGTCGCACCGGAGGAGTCGGCGGTCACCGCCCTCAACACCTCCGGCCGCGCGGTGCTGTTCGCGGGCGGCACGGTCTGCATCGCCCTGGCCGGCATGCTGGTGACGGACCTGCGCTTCCTGGAAGGCGTGGTCGTCGGCACCTCGCTGACGGTCGTCCTCAGCGTCCTCGCCGCCACCACCCTGCTGCCGGCCCTGCTCGGCTTCCTCGGCCCGCGGGTGCTCAGCCGTAAGCAGCGGCGGCGCCTCGCCGCCGAGGGCCCGGAGGAGGAGCGGACGAGCGGCCCCGCGGTCCGCTGGTCGGCTCAGGTGCAGCGCCGCCCCCGGACGGTCGCCGCGCTCGCGCTGGTCGTCATGGCCGTCCTCGCGGTGCCGGTGCTCTCGCTGCACCTCGGCGCCACCGACCAGGGCAACAACGACACCTCCACCACCACCCGCAAGGCCTACGACCTGCTCGCCGAGGGCTTCGGACCGGGCTTCAACGGCCCGCTCCAGGTCGTCGTGGAGGGCACCGACACCACCGCGCTCGTCCGGGGCATCGAGGACGCGCCGGGCGTGGCGCAGGCGGCCGCGCTGCCGCCCGCGGGGGGCGTCACCGTCATCCAGGTCGTCCCCGCGACCTCGCCCCAGTCGCGGGAGACGGACACCCTCATCGACCGGCTGCGCGACGACGTCATCCCCGCGGCGGGGGTGAAGGCGCATGTCGGCGGGGTCACGGCGGTCTCCAAGGACTTCGCGACCGTCACCGGCGACCGGCTGCCGCTCTTCATCGGGACGATCATCGGACTGGGCTTCCTGCTCCTGCTGATCGCCTTCCGCTCCCTGGTGGTGCCGCTGACCGCCGCCCTGATGAACCTGATCGCGGCCGCCGCCTCCTTCGGCGTCCTGGTCGCCGTCTTCCAGTGGGGCTGGGGCCTGGAGCTGCTCGGGCTCGGCAAGGAGGGGCCGATCAACGCCTTCCTGCCGGTCATCATGCTGTCCCTGCTGTTCGGCCTGTCGATGGACTACCAGGTGTTCCTGGTCAGCCGGATGCACGAGGAGTGGGTGCACACGCGCGACAACGCGCGCGCGGTGCGCGTGGGCCTCGCCGAGACCAGCCGGGTCATCAACTCCGCCGCCCTGATCATGGTCTGTGTGTTCCTCGCGTTCGTCCTCAGCGGGGACTCGGGCGCGGCCATGGCCGGCGTGGGCCTCGCCGCGGCCGTCGCCCTCGACGCGTTCGTCCTGCGTACGGCGCTGGTGCCGGCCGCGATGCACCTGCTGGGCGCCTCCAACTGGTGGCTGCCCGCCTGGCTGGAGAAGCGGCTGCCGCATCTCGCGGTCGAGCCGAAGGAGGAGGACGCCACCGCCTCCGCCGGCCCGTCGGACGGTCCCGCGACGGTCGTCCACGGCTTCGTCCGCGACGTCTCCGGCGATCCGGTGGAGCACGCCACGGTGGCCCTGCTGTCCAAGGGCGGCCGCCCGCTGGACCGGGTGACCTCGCTGGCCGACGGCTCCTACATCCTCTCCGTCCCGGAGCCGGGCACCTATCTGCTGTCGACGACGGCGGCGTCGTACACCACCCAGGCCCGCCAGGTGACGGTCGCCGACGAGCCGCTGGTGTACGACGTGGAACTGGCCGAGATGTCGGAGGTCAACTAGCGGTCAGCCGCGCTTCTTCTGCGGGTCCGGCAGGGCGTTGGTCATGCCGGGCAGGAAGTCCGTGAACAGTTCGTGGATCTCCAGGACGAGGGGCCGCAGGACGCGGAACCGGGCCAGCGCCACACCCCGCGCGGTGAGGCGCGAGCCCCGTTCCGCGAGCCGGTAGCTGCGCTCGCGGCCCTCCGTCCGGTCGTAGATCCAGTACATGACGAGGCCCATCTGCGCGAGCCACATCAGCTCGGGCAGCACCTCGCGCAGTTCCTCGGGCACCTTCGTCTTCGAGCCGGCGAGGACCTCCTTGTGGACGGCGATCGCCTCCACGCGCGCGTGCTCCGACTCCGCGGAGAAGGGACTGAGCGGGCTGTCCGGGTCGGCGGCGTTCTTGAAGAACTGCACCGCGAACTCGTGGTACGGCGTCGCCACGTCCAGCCAGACGCGCAGCACCCCCGCCATCCGGGCCTCCAGGGCGGTCTCCGTCGCCAGGAGCTCGCGGACCGCCTCGCGGTGCTCTGCCGCGAGACGGTCGTAGAAGCCCTGGATCAGCCACTCCTTGCCGGCGAAGTAGTAGTAGGCGTTCCCTACCGAGACCCCGGCCTCCTGGGCGATGGCCCGCATCGTCGTCTTGTCGTAGCCGCGCTCCTGGAACAGCCGCATCGCCGTCTCCAGGATCAGCGCGCGGGTCTGCTCGGACTTGGAGCCGGTCGCGGGGGACGGCTCACGGGGCTCGGCCGGGGGAGCGGGCTCGGCGCGGCCCTCGTCGGCGGGCTCGTTCATGGCGGACACGGACAGAGAGCCTAGTCAGTCGCGCAGGAGCCGTCGGCACAGGAGGGCGGGGTGAAGGTCCAGCCGTGCCGGGGGTCGAAGGACCAGCCGTCCGCCCTGGGGTAGGCGCCGCCGCCCCAGCCGGCCTCCGTGCGCCGCGCCCCGCGCCACTTGGCGGCGGCCAGGACCGCGGCCTTGGCGACTTTCGCACCCGCGGGGGTGCTCAGCCGGTGGGCGAGCGGCCGGTGCTCGCGCAGCGCCCACAGGGTGACGATCCAGGCGGCCGCGCCCCGGTAGACCTGGCCGCCGTCGCCGACGACGGTGATCTCCTCCAGGGTGGCGCGGTGGTCGAGGCCGGGGAAGCGGGCGGCCGCCTCGGCGGATCCGGCCGCGACGACCGGCTCCAGCGGGACGAGCTGCGGCTGCCGGACCAGCCAGTCGCGGACGAAGGCGCACAGGGAGCAGTCGGCGTCGTAGAGGACGGTGAGCCGGCGGACCGGGACCCCCGTGGTGTCCCGGTCCGCGGGCGAGGCCGTGGTGCTCACGGCCGTTACGCCCCGGCCTGCCGGGGGGTCCAGTCCTGCGGGGCGACCGGCGGGAACTGCTCCCGTTCCATGACCCCCCGCCGCCGGATCCGGTTGAGTACGTACACGTTGCCCAGGTGCATCACGCCGAGCACCAGCAGCACCACGCCCAGCTTGGTCGACAGGGCCTCGAAGACGCCGCGGGTGTCCTCGATGGCTTCGTCGCCGCTCAGGTAGAGGGCGACGAAGCCGAGGTTGACGAGGTAGAAGCCCACCACCAGGAGGTGGTTGACGGCGTCGGCGAGCTTCTCGTCGCCCTTGAGGACGTCGGCGAGGAAGACCCTTCCGTTCTGGCTGAGGGTGCGGGCCACCCAGACGGTCAGACCGATGCTGACGGCCAGGTAGATGACGTAGGCGATGACGGTGCGATCCATGGCGTCCCTCTTTGTTGAACGCGTTCAAAACGCTGACAGGGATGACTGTAGCCCAGTTTTGAACGTGTTCAATCAGTAGAGGGTGGGACCTGTGTCACGGCCTCACGGCCTCACTGTCTCCGGCCCAGTTCCGGCCGCTTGGTGTAGTCGGCGAACCCGAGGACGTTCCCCCAGGGGTCGGCGACCTCGACGGTCCAGCCCGTCGCCACGGAGAACGGCGGATCGAGGGGTGCGATCCCCGCGTCGGCCAGCCGCCGTGCCGCCACGCGCGCGTCCGGCACCTCCAGCCAGACGCGCGGCGCCGCCCAGGGCGGCGGCCGGTGCCCCAGCGCCTCCTCCCGCCGCAGCAGGATCCCGGGTGTCTCCGCCCCGACCTTCAGCAGCGCGATCCCGCCCTCGTCGAACCGGAACGCCACCGCGAACCCGGCCCGCTCGTAGAACCGCACGGCCTCGCCGATGTCGCCGACGGGCAGCAGGACGTTGTCGAACCCGAGCAGTTCGTAGGACTCTCCATCTGACATACCGTCAGAATAGGTGCCCGGGTTCCGGGAATCGGTGATTGCTGCTCGACGGTGTCCCTTCTTGACCACCCCCGGCTTCTCCGGGTCCTGTTTTCTGCTGCAAGATGACGTGCACCCACCTTGCACGCAGATGTTCCGCTCATCCGACCACGGGGAGAACTCGCCTTGTCCGAACAGCCGCAGCAGCCCTACCAGCCGCCCCAGCCCGGGTACGGCTACCCGAACGCCGGCGCCCCCGGCCCGTACGGCGCGGCCCAGCCCGGCGGTCAGCCCGGCCCCTACGGCTACCCGCAGCCCGGCCAGGCCCAGCCCGGCTACCCACCGCAGGCCGGTTACCCCGCCCCCGGCTATGTGCCGCCCGGCACCTACACCGGCGACCCCCAGGCGCCGTACGGCTACGACCCCTACGGCCGCCCCTACTCCGACAAGTCCAAGATCGTCGCGGGTGTCCTCCAGCTGACCCTGGGCACCCTGGGCGTGGGCCGCTTCTACATCGGCCACGTCGGCATAGGCCTCGCCCAGCTGTTCACCTGCGGCGGCTTCGGCATCTGGGCGCTGGTCGACGGGATCATGCTCCTGACGGGCAACAACACCACGGACGGCAACGGGCGGGTCCTGCGTGGCTGATGCGGAGCGCCCGTCCGCGCTGCGCCACCCCGCGGCCGCACCCCTCGCGGTGCTGGCCGCCGGCGCGGCGGGCTCCGCGTACCTCTACGGCGCCGACCCCCACCAGCCGGGCCATCTGCTGCCGCAGTGCCCGTTCCGGCTGGTCACCGGTCTGCTCTGCCCGGCCTGCGGCGGCACCCGCATGGTGTACGACCTGATGCACGGTCACTACCACCAGGCCTGGCTGGACAACCGGGTCCTGCTGCTGGCCTCGCCCTTCGCCCTCGCCCTGCTCGCCCGCTGGGCCTGGGAGGGCCTGCACGGCCGCCGCTGGAGACCGGGGCTCAGCGGCCGCGGGGTGGCCGCGGTGCTCGGTGTCGCGGTGACCTGGATGATCGTCCGGAACATCTTCTAGGCCTGTTTCCACCTCTTTGGGGCCACTCGCCACCCGTCAGGCGTCTGAAAATATCTCGGAGTTGGCGGATTTTGATCACGGAACAGGAACGATCAGTCCCCGCTACTCCCATTCGCCCCACTGGTCTCTTTACTCTCACCGAACCAGGGGGACGTTCGGGCGCGGTCGACACCGTGCGCGGACGTGGTCGTCGACGTCCGTCGACGCGCAGGAGCAGTACGTCGCATCCCTCCTGGAGTCCCCGCAGTCCGGAGCCGGCACAGGTTCCGGTCACCCGAAGTCGTCCCCAGGAGCAGTTCTCATGACCGTCCCCACCCCCGAGGCCCCCTACGGCGTCGACCCGCTCGGCCGCCCGTACTCCGACAAGTCGAAGATCGTCGCCGGTATCCTCCAGCTCTTCCTGGGCACCCTCGGCATCGGACGCTTCTACGTCGGTTCGGTCGGCGTCGGCATCGCCCAGCTCCTGACCTGCGGCGGCCTCGGCTTCTGGGCTCTGATCGACGGCATCCTGTTCCTCACGAGCAACGACCGCACCGACAGCCAGGGCCGCGTCCTGCGCGGCTGAGCCCGAGGCGCCCCTGACGGCGAGGGCCCCCTCCTGCGAGTCCTTCCAGGAGCGGGGCCCTCGCCGTACCCCCGGTGCGACGCGGGGCGCGAAAACCCCGCACGACAGCGGCGCACTGTCCTAGGCTGGCGCGGATTTGAGGACTTCGCGCGGCTCGAGAGGTGGCATCCGCATGTCCCGCACCCCGTCACGGCGGACCGTCTTACACGGAGTCACACTCGCCGGAGCCGCCGTCGTCGGCTTCGACCCCACCGCCCGGAGCTGGGCCGCGACCTCGCCGGAGACCGGCGCCCCGCCGGCCGGCCTCGCCAGGATCCCCCGGCTGGACGGCACCCTCGTCACGGACGACGCCTCGCTCACCGCCGCGGCCGACGACTTCGGCCACCTCGTGCACCACCGCCCCGTGGCCGTCCTTCGCCCGGGCTCGGTCCGTGACGTCGTCACCATGATCCGGTTCTGCAACGCCCACCGGCTGCCCGTCGCCCCGCGCGGCCAGGGGCACGCCGCCTTCGGGCAGGCGCAGACACGGGGCGGCCTGGTCATCGAGACCGCGACCCTGGCGGACATCGGCGCCCTGGACTCCGCGAGCACCACGGTCACCGTCGGCGCCGGCGCGCGCTGGAGCGAGGTCGCCCGGGCCACGCTCGCCCACGGCCTCACCCCGCCCGTCTTCACCGACTACCTCGAACTCTCCGTAGGCGGCACCCTGTCCGTGGGCGGCCTCGGCGGCCAGGGCCACCAGCACGGCGCCCAGGTCGACAACGTCACCCAGCTCCGGGTCGTCACCGGCGCGGGCGAACTGGTCCGCTGCTCGCCGACCCGCCGCCCCGACCTCTTCCACGCCGCGCTGGCGGGGCTCGGGCAGTGCGCGGTCATCGTCGAGGCGACGGTACGGCTCGTCCCCGCGCCCGCGACCGTACGCCACTACCTGCTGACCTACGACGACCTGGACACCTTCCTGGAGGACCAGCGCCTCCTGGTGCGGGAGGGCCGCTTCGCCTATGTGGAGGGCCAGGTCTCCGCGGACGCCGAGGGCGCGTTCCGGGTGTACGTCCTCGAAGCCGCGGCCTACGGCCCGCCGGTCGGCCCCGCGCCCGACGACACGGTCCTGCTGCGGGGCCTGCGCCACGACCCGGCGACCGTCAGCCGCACCGACCGCACCTACTACGACTTCCTGGACCGCATCGCGCCCTTCGTCGCCGCGCTGAAGGAGTCGGGCCTGTGGGCGTACGCCCACCCCTGGCTCGACCTGATGTTCCCCGGCCGGTCCGCCGCCGCCCTCGCCGCCCCGCTCCTGGACGCGCTCACCCCCGACACCCTGGGACCCGGCGGGGTGGTCCTCTTCTACCCCCTCCTGCGCGAGCACTTCAGGACGCCGCTGCTGCGCACCCCGGACGACGACGTCTTCCACCTCTTCGACTTCCTGCGCACCGTCCCGCCGGACGACACGGCCGCCGTCGAGCGTGCCCTGGCGGCCAACCGCGCCGCCTACGACACCGTCGTCGCGGCCGGCGGCACCCGTTACCCGGTGGGCGGCATGCGGCTCACCCGCGACGACTGGCGGACCCACTTCGGCGCCGCCTGGCCCGCCTTCGAGCGGGCGAAGCACCGTTACGATCCGAACGGAATCCTGACTCCCGGTCAGGGCGTCTTCTGAACCATGAAGGATCACCGTATGTGGACCGAGCTCATCTCCTCGCTGTCGTCGGACGTGGACCTCGCCGACGGTCCCGGTTGTGAGGAGCAGATGCGGGTCGCGGAAGTGGTGCTGGGGCACCCGCTGCCCGCGGCGCTGAAGGAGTTCTGGAGGGCGGCGGACGGGGCCCGGGACAAGTACGGCACCGGGATCGTCTGTTCCGTCGCCGAAGTCGTGGACCGGAACCTGGAGTTCAGGAGCGCGGCCGACTTCCGGAAGCTCTACATGCCCTTCGATCCGCTGCTGCTCTTCGGGGAGAGCGCGGGAGGCGACCTCTTCGGCTTCGTCGTGAGGCCCGAGCGGCCGGACATCTTCGTCTGGGAGCACGAGAGCGACAGCCGCCGCTGGGTGGCCAACGATCTGGAGGACTATCTGCGCCGCCGCCTGGGCAGCGGGGATCCGGAGTGGTACGCGTCCTGGTGATCGGGGTCAGTCCTCTGTCTCCGGGCGTCCGGCCTCCAGCAGCCGGCTCACGTCCAGGACGACCTTGCCGCCGATGGATTCGGGCAAGGTGACCGACTCGCCGGCGGTGTGGATGTGGTGGGTCGTGTAGCTGTCCCGGACCGGGGCGGTGAGGACGTGAAGGCGCTGATGCCGACGGTCGATGATGACGTACACGGGGATCCCGGCCCTGGCGTAGCACGTGACCTTGGTCCGGAGGTCGGTCTTCCAGTTGCTGGAGGTGACTTCCATGACGAGTCGGAAGCAGGCCGGGTCGTAACAACTGTTCTCGACCCGGTGGTCGCGGTAGTCGTCATCGACCACCGACAGGTCGGGGATCACATAGTCCTCCGGTCCTGTCGGCAGCCAGAGGCCGATACCCGGAAGCGCTCGCACCAGACCGAGTTGCAGGAAAGGAGCGGCGAACAGCATCAGGGCTTCGGAGTGCGGGCCGTCCGGTGCTGGGCTCACGAGGATCTGGCCTCCGATGATCTCGACGCGGCGGCCAGGAAGACTCTCCATGATGAGGTTCGCCTCGGCGATCAGCGGCCGGTTCTCTCGGGGCCGCTCGACAGCTGCTGAGGACATCTGGCGCCTCCTGTGGGCTGGTGTCGAGGCCATCATCGTAGGCCGGACGCCCTCTGGATGTCCCTCTTGATCACGTTCACCCGATCGTGGCGTTTGAACGCCTGAGGGCCCCGCCCCCGGTCATGAAACCGGGAGACGGGGCCCTCGTGGACGTACGGGAACGCGGGTCAGAAGCGACGCGTGATCAGCGCCTTCTTCACCTCGGCGATCGCCTTGGTGACCTCGATGCCGCGCGGGCAGGCGTCCGTGCAGTTGAACGTGGTGCGGCAGCGCCAGACGCCGTCGCGGTCGTTCAGGATCTCCAGGCGCTGCTCGCCGGCCTCGTCACGCGAGTCGAAGATGAAGCGGTGCGCGTTGACGATGGCCGCCGGGCCGAAGTACTGGCCGTCGTTCCAGAAGACCGGGCACGAGGACGTGCAGGCCGCGCAGAGGATGCACTTCGTGGTGTCGTCGAAGCGCTCGCGGTCCTCCGCCGTCTGGAGGCGTTCGCGGGTCGGCTCGTTCGTGTCCTTCGTGATGAGGAAGGGCATGACGTCGCGGTACGCCTGGAAGAACGGGTCCATGTCGACCACGAGGTCCTTGAGCACCGTCAGGCCCTTGATGGCCTCGACCGTGATCGGCTTCTCGGGGTTGATGTCCTTGATCAGCGTCTTGCAGGCGAGGCGGTTCTTGCCGTTGATCCGCATCGCGTCCGAGCCGCAGATGCCGTGGGCGCAGGAACGGCGGAACGTCAGGGTGCCGTCCAGGTCCCACTTGATCTTGTGGAGGCCGTCGAGGACGCGCTCCTTCGGGTCGATCTCCAGCTGGAAGTCTTCCCAGACCGCCTCGGCCGAGACCTCCGGGTTGAACCGGCGGATCCGGAAGGTGACCGTGATGTACGGGGACGCGGCCGACTCCGCCTCGACCTTGTCCAGAACAGGGGTTGCCATCAGTACTTACGCTCCATCGGCTGGTAGCGGGTCTGGACGACCGGCTTGTAGTCGAGACGAATGGAATCCGTGCCGTCGTCGCCGACCTCGCGGTACGCCATGGTGTGCCGCATGAAGTTGACGTCGTCGCGGTTGGGGTAGTCCTCGCGGTAGTGACCGCCGCGGGACTCCTTGCGGGCGAGGGCCGACACCGCCATGACCTCGGCGAGGTCGAGCAGGTTGCCCAGCTCGATCGCCTCCAGCAGGTCCGTGTTGAACCGCTTGCCCTTGTCCTGGATCGAGACGTTCTTGTAGCGCTCGCGCAGCTCCGCGATCTTCTCGACCGCCGTCTTGATCGTCTGCTCGGTGCGGAACACCATGACGTTCGCGTCCATGGTCTCCTGCAGCTCCTTGCGCAGGGTCGCCACCCGCTCGGTGCCCGTGGAGCTGCGCAGCCGCTCGATCTGGTCCACGACGAGCTGGGCCGGGTTCTCCGGCAGCTCGACGAAGGTCGCGGTCCTCTGGCTGTACTCCGCCGCGGCGATGCCGGCCCGGCGGCCGAAGACGTTGATGTCCAGCAGCGAGTTGGTGCCGAGGCGGTTGGCGCCGTGCACGGAGACACAGGCCACCTCGCCGGCCGCGTACAGGCCCGGCACGACGGTGGTGTTGTCCGCCAGGACCTCACCCTCGACGTTGGTCGGGATGCCGCCCATGGCGTAGTGCGCGGTGGGCTGGATCGGGATCGGGTCCGTGTAGGGCTCGATGCCGAGGTAGGTGCGCGCGAACTCGGTGATGTCCGGGAGCTTGGCGTCCAGCTGCTCCGGGGGAAGGTGCGTCAGGTCCAGGTAGACGTGGTCGCCCTCGGGACCGCAGCCGCGGCCTTCGCGGATCTCCGTGTAGATGGAGCGGGAGACGACGTCACGGGACGCGAGGTCCTTCATGACCGGCGCGTACTTCTCCATGAAGCGCTCGCCGTCCTTGTTGCGGAGGATGCCGCCCTCACCGCGGGCGCCCTCCGTCAGCAGGATGCCCATGCGCCAGATGCCGGTCGGGTGGAACTGGAAGAACTCCATGTCCTCCAGCGGCAGCCCGCGCCGGTAGACCGCGGCCTGGCCGTCACCGGTCAGCGTGTGGGCGTTCGACGTCACCTTGAAGAACTTGCCGCAGCCGCCGGAGGCGTAGATGACGGCCTTCGCCTGGAAGACGTGGATCTCGCCGGTGGCCAGCTCGTAGGCGACCACACCGGCGGACTTCTTGACGCCGTCCTCTTCGGTGATCAGCTGGTCGAGGACGTAGAACTCGTTGAAGAACTCCACGCCCTCCTTCACGCAGTTCTGGTACAGCGTCTGGAGGATCATGTGACCGGTGCGGTCGGCCGCGTAGCAGGAGCGGCGGACCGGGGCCTCGCCGTGGTTGCGGCTGTGTCCGCCGAAGCGGCGCTGGTCGATCGTGCCGTTCGGGGTCCGGTTGAACGGCAGGCCCATCTTCTCCAGGTCGAGGACGGAGTCGATGGCCTCCTTCGCCAGGATCTCGGCGGCGTCCTGGTCGACCAGGTAGTCACCGCCCTTGACCGTGTCGAAGGTGTGCCACTCCCAGTTGTCCTCCTCCACGTTGGCCAGCGCGGCGGCCATGCCGCCCTGCGCGGCGCCCGTGTGGGAGCGGGTGGGGTAGAGCTTGGTGAGCACGGCGGTGCGGCTGCGCTTCGTCGACTCGATGGCGGCGCGCATGCCGGCGCCGCCCGCGCCGACGATGACGGTGTCGTACTTGTGGATCTTCATGAGTCTCGTAACCCCGTGCCTAGCGGATGTTCGGGTCGAAGGTGAAGATCACCAGCGTGCCCAGCAGGATGGTGAACACCGTGGCGGTGTAGAGCAGGCCCTTCAGCCACAGCCGGGTGTTCGCGCGCTCCGCGTAGTCGTTGATGACCGTGCGCAGGCCGTTCGCGCCGTGCAGCATCGCGAGCCACAGCATCAGCAGGTCCCAGACCTGCCAGAACGGGGACGCCCAGCGGCCGGCCACGAACGCGAAGCCGATCTTCGACACGCCGCCGTCCAGCACGAGCTGGATCAGCAGGTGGCCGATGACCAGGACGACCAGCACGACGCCGGACAGCCGCATGAACAGCCACGCGGCCATCTCGAAGTTGCCGCGGGTCGAGCGCGGGGTCTTCCTGGTGCGCTTGCGCGGGGCCTCGATGAGGGGCGCCGGGTTGTCGACGTTGTAGATCGAGGGGCCCTCGACGGGGCCGATCCCGGACGCGGTGGTTTCAGTGGTGGCCATCGGTCTCAGCTCCCGAACAGTTCACGAGCGGCGTGGCCGAGGACGGGGTAGATCGCCCCGAGCATCAGCACGACCCAGATGCCGACGACACTCCACAGCATCTGCTTCTGGTAGCGCGGGCCCTTCGACCAGAAGTCGACGGCGATGACACGCAGGCCGTTGAGCGCGTGGAAGAGGATGGCGGCGACCAGACCGTACTCGAGCACGGCGACGATCGGCGTCTTGTACGTGGCTACGACCTTGTCGTAGTCCTCGGGGGAGACACGCACGAGAGCGGTGTCCAGCACGTGAACGAACAGGAAGAAGAAGATGAGGACGCCGGTGACTCGGTGAGCCACCCAGGACCACATTCCTTCCCGGCCGCGGTACAGCGTTCCAGCCGGCACGGAAGAACCCTCCGGGAGCGGGGATTGGGGCCTGCCGGCTTGTGCTGTCGGACGGGCCCGGCCGGGTACGGTCCACCGGCCCCCAGCATCGTAGCCACGCTGCGGCGCTGGGCTTACAGCGGGCCTACCTGTGTGATCAAACTGGCACGCGTATGGGTGAGCGGTGCCGGGTGTGTGGAGGGTTGTGCCGTTATACGCCGGGTGCGGGGCCGTCCGGGCTGGTCGGGCCCACGCGGCGGTAGCCGCATATCGGACTACAGTCCCGCGCCCCTGAGGTGGGCCGTCAATCGCCCTCTCGCGAGGCGGCGGAGTTCTTCTGCCGCCACCACCCGTTCGTCCTCCGGATCGTTTGTCAATCGTGACCGGATGCTCTCCAGGACGACGTCCAGGGCTTCGGCCGGGGGGACGGCGTCGAGGCAGATGACGAACACGTGCCCGAAGCGGGCTTCGTAGGCCGCGTGGGCCGCGTCCAGGGCCAGGTGGGCCGCCTCGTAGGCATCCGCCGGGAGGGCGGGGAGGGATTCCGCCGCGAGTGCTTCGGCGAGGTCGGCGGCCGTGAGGTCGTAGGCCGCCTCGTCGGAGGCGGCGAGAAGGGCGTCGACCGTGGGGTAGGGGCGGTGGTCCACGACCCTGCGCGCCCAGCAGGGACTGTGCAGGCAGGCGAGGAGGGAGTCGAGGGCCTCCTCGGCGGGGACGGTGTTGAAGGTGTCCACCGGGGTGGCCGGGGGCGTCCGGGTCTGCGCCGGTATCGGAAGGCGGCCGGTGAGGTGGGGAAGACGGTGCGCAGGCAGCGTGGATCCTCGCGTCACGAGTGATGTGGCAGGGGATGCGGTGAAAGGTGTGGCGCAACGTTATCGGGAGTGGTCATTCGGTGTCCGACGCTTGCCCGAATTTCACTCGAACGAGAGAGTTTCGGAATCGTTGGTGGACTCTCCCGGTGACCGTTCGGTGACGCGTGCGATGCCCCGGTCGGCGCGCCTCCGTCACCCGGGCGACGTACGGTGGGCCGGGTGAGCAGGCACAGGCATCGGCGTGCGGCGCCGCGGAAGAAGGTCCGGGAGCAGGTCGCCCTGCGGGCCCTGATAGCCGGCGGGCTGGTCGCCGCCCTCGGCGTCGGCGTGGGGCTGTGGGCCTCCGACGGGGACGACGGCGCGCCCACCGCGTCGGCGGCGGGTCAGGCCTCCCCGGCCGCGTCCGGCGGCGAGCGGTCCGTCGCCGCCGCGCCGTCCCCCAGTCCCCGCCCGACCCGTACGTACCCGCTGTCCACCGCCCCGCGCACGATCCCGGCCGTCCAGCGCTTCACGGCGGCGCGCGGGCCCGGCTGGCGGCCCGCCGCCGGGCACCGGGTCGTCGTCACCGACCCGCGGCTGGCCGACGAGGGCCGGCTGATCGCCGGCGAGCTGGGCATGTCGTACGCCGGGCAGCGCAGCGACAGCCGCTCCGGGGATCTGCGGCTGACGCTCGGCGGGAGCGGGGGCGCCCAGTCGTACACCCTGACCGTGCGGGACGGGCGGGCCAGCGTCGGCGGCCCCTCCGACGTCGGGGTGTTCTACGGGACACGCACGCTCAAGCAGGAGGTCCGGGGCGGCGGCACGGCGCCGGAGGGCGTCGTCAGGGACGCGCCGGCCAAGCCGCAGCGGGCCTTCTCGCTGGACATCGCCCGCAAGTACTTCTCGCCGGGCTGGATCGAGGACCGCATCCGTGAGCTGGGGGACCTGAAGTACAACCAGTTCGCCCTGCACTTCTCCGACGACCAGGCCTTCCGGATCGAGTCCGACACCCATCCCGAGATCGTCGCCGCGCAGCACCTCACCAAGGCGCAGGTGAAGCGGATCGTCGGCCTCGCCGCGTCCCGGCACATCACCGTCGTGCCCGAGATCGACTCGCCCGGGCACCTGGGGGCCGTCCTCGCCGCCCACCCCGAGCTCCAGCTGCGCAACGTCAACGGGGTCGCCGTCCGGGGGGCCATCGACATCTCCAAGGACGCCTCCGCGAAGCTGCTCGACGACCTGCTCGGCGAGTACGCGGGCCTCTTCCCGGGCACGCAGTGGCACCTCGGCGGCGACGAGTACCAGGCGCTGACCGTGTCGAACCCGGCCGCCTCCTTCCCGCAGCTCGCCGCCGCTGCGCGGCAGCGCTACGGCTCCGGGGCGGGCGTCGCCGACCTCGCCACCGGGTGGCTCAACGACCGCGCCGACACGGTCCGGGCCCATGGCCGGACCATGCGGGTCTGGAACGACGGGTTCTTCCGCGACACGACCGTGAAGCCGGCCTCCGACCTGGTGGTCGCGTACTGGACCGGCAAGGAGATCGGGGCCCGGGTGCCGGCCGCGTATCTGAGTACGGGACGCAAGGTGCTCAACTACAACGACGAGTACCTGTACTACGTCCTCGGCGAGCCGCAGACGTTCGTCTATCCGACGGGCCGGCGGATCTACGAGCAGTGGACGCCGCGGGTGCTGCGCGGGACCACGCCGGTGTCCTCGGCGTACGACGCCCAGATCCTCGGCGGGTCCTTCTCGGTCTGGTGCGACCTGGCGAACTCCCAGACCCAGGACCAGGTCGCGGCGGGGATCCGGATGCCGTTGCGGGCCACCGCGCAGAAGCTGTGGGACGCCCGGACGCCGGCCCTCAGCTGGGCGCAGTTCAGGACGCTCGCGGGGCGGCTGGGCTGAGGCGGGGCTTTTCGGCCTCTCGATCACCCCTTGGCTGAAAATCCACTCTGTGACAGTCTTCTTCCGTTGCACGCAGTAAGGGAAGGTGCGGGCTCCGTGAGGGCGGCGCGCCGGCAAGGGAGACGTGGATGAGCCTGGTGGAACTGATCGCTCAGGCCGACGAACGCGGACTGGCCGCCAGTGGGCTGGCCTGTCTGGACCGGTGCGTGCCGCTGCTCGGCGGGGACGACGGCATCCTGCGGCCGCTGTGGGCGAGCCTCGCCGAGGCCGGTGCGGACGCGGACTGGGACAGCGGGCTGGAACAGATACGCGCCAAACTCGAGTCCGGCGAGAACGGCGGCGAGGCGGCGCTGCTCGCCCGCCGGATGCTCGACGCCGCCCCCGCCCGCCGGGCCCCCGCCGAGATACGGGTCTGGGCCGACGCCTGCTCCGTCGCCTCGCTCCAGATCCACCGCCTCCTCGACCCCGCCGAGGACGCCGACTCCGTCGACTCCCGCCGCGCGGGCCGCACGGAGGGCATGCCGCCCCTGGTCGCGGCCGAGCTGCGCCGCCAGGTCACCGTCCTGGAACTCCTCGCGGCCCACGGCCCGGCCGGCCTGCGCCGCGCCCTGGACGTCTCCACCGAGGGCCGCCGCATCCTGCGGGCGGTGGTCTCCCGCCGAGCCCGCGGGCGGGCCTGACCCCGACGGGGCGCGGCCGCCGCGCGCTCATCACCGAAGGGGCGCACACGACCGCACGACCCCCACTCCTGTGCGGGTTCCCGGCCGGTTCCGGGAAGGCGTCCGGAACGGCGTGACGGATCATGCCCCCGCCACGCTTTCCCGTACATGACCACGACGACTCACCCGTTCCCCGCCCGGCCCCAGGCCGCCGTGAAGCCGGTGCGCTGGGCGGCCGACACGCTGTGCGCGCTGCGCGAGGGCGCCCGCCTGTACCTCGACCACTCCGCGCGGAGCCTGTGGCGGGTCGACCGGCTGATCGAGGAGCTGCGCGCCGAGGAGACCCCGTACCCGGCCGTCGAGAACGTGCTGCGCGGACTCGGGGCGTACGCCGGTGAGGTGATCGTCCGCCACGGCGGAGCCGAGTGGTGGGCGGCCGGCGGCGACCATTGGGTCCGCACCCCGGACGGCCGTCTCTGGGACCCCGTCGACGAGGCCCGCCGGTGCTTCGCCGGCCACGGATCGCTCCGGCTGCTCTGCCGGGACGCCCTGCGCACGTGACCGACGACACGTCCGCGACCCGTGACACTCCGGCGCCGCCGGCCGCTGGGACAGCGGGGAGCCGAGCCGGTTCCCCGCGGACCGAGCGGGCCCGGCGGGCCGAGCGGAGGGTGGCGGCGCATGGGCGGCAGGACGGAAGAACGGCGCGGGACGGACCCGTGCGGGACAGGCGCGGCGGACATGCGGGCGTGCGCCGGCGCGTTCGTCGAGCGCGCCACCGCACGGCACCGGCTGCCCCTCGACTACTCCCCGGCCAGCCTGCGCCTGGTCGACTTCCTGGCCGACGGGCTGCGCAAGGGCGGCGCCGACCGGGCGCGCGCCCACGACACGCTCGTGGGACTGGGCGCGTACGTCGGTGAGGTGCTCGTCCGCCGCGCGGGCGCGGCCTGGGTGGACCTGGAGGAGCCGCAGCGCGGCTGGTTCGGGCAGCCGGTCGGGGTACGGATGCCCGACGGCCGGGTCTGGAACCCGCTCGGCAAGGTCGTCAACCGCTTCGAGACGGGCGCCCCCGAGGAGTCCCTGCGGACCTTCTACCTCACCCTGCACGGCCGCTCCCGCCGGGTGGCGGTCTGAACGCGGGGCCGGACGCCAGGCTGGGCGCGGGGCTGGAGGCGGTGCCGGGCGCCGGGCGGGAGGGCCGGGTGCGGGGCCGGTCCCCGACCGGGGCGGACGGCCCACCCTGTGACATTTCCGTGCGGCCCGGCGCTGAAGACCGTGGGGGTGCACCCCCAGCGAATTCCGTACGAACGAGGACAGTCTTGGGCCAGGGAGGGGAACCCCGGCGCGCGCAGGCGTACGACGGGGAGCTGGGCGCGGCCGTGGCACGGGCCCAGGACGGCGACGAGACCGCGTTCGCCGTCGCGTACCGGATCGTCCAGCCGGGGCTGCTCGGCTATCTGCGCGGGATCGTCGGGGACGACGCCGAGGACGTGGCCTCCGACGCCTGGCTGGAGATCGCCCGCGATCTCGGGCGGTTCAAGGGCGACGGCGCCGGGTTCCGCGGCTGGACGGCGACCATCGCCCGGCACCGGGCCCTGGACCACCTGCGCCGGCTGCGCGTGCGGCCGAGGGCGGCGGCGCTGGAGTACGAGGTGGCCATGGACCTGCCCGGTCCGCACACCACGCACGACCAGGCGCTGGAGTCGCTCTCCACCGCGCGGGCGCTGGAACTGGTCCGGGGACTCCCGCGGGACCAGGCGGAGGCCGTGCTGCTGAGGGTCGTCGTGGGGCTGGACGGTCCCGCCGCGGCGCGGGTCCTCGGCAAGCGCCCCGGAGCGGTCCGCACGGCCGCGCACCGCGGCCTGAAACGCCTGGCCCGCCAGCTCGGCGTGGCGGACGGGAACGGCGACGGTGTGACGGATGACGGCCCCCGCACGCTGGGGGATGCGACATGAACGGCCACGGCCGCACGGCCGGCCGCGGCCACCCGGACAGTCACGGGGATCGGCGGCACGCACAGACGTACGCATGGGACAGAGGCGGAAACGGACATGGGTGAACGGCTGAACGACGGCGGGGAGCCGGTCCGTCGGCGTCCCCACCCGGCCGGTACGGGTCCGGCGGCGGACGCGGTCGACCAGGAGCTGGAGGCGCTGCTCGCCCACGTCCTGCGCATCGCGGGGCGTCCCGTCGCGCCGCCCGCGGGCAGCGAGGGCGAGCTGCGGGCCGTGGCCGCCTTCCGGGCCGCCCGGGACGCGGGCGCGCACACCGCCCGGACCCGCCGGCGCGACGACTGGCGGCCCCGGACCCGCCGGTCCACCGCCCGCTCGCTGCGGGCCACGCTCTCCGTCGCCGTCGCGAGCCTCGCCCTCGGCGGGGTCGCGTTCGCCGCGATCGGGTCCGCCGGGGAGGACCCGGCCGAGGCGAGGCGTCCGGAGCGGTCCGCGCCCGCGTCCGAGGGCCGCTCCGCCGCGCCGTCGCTCACCCCGTCCCCGGCCGCCCCGTCGGCCCCGGCCGAGCGGGACCGTCCGGTGAGCGCGCAGGACACCGCGGCCCACTGCCGCGCCTACGAGCGGGTCGAGGGCCGGGGCAGGGCGCTGGACTCCACGGCCTGGCAGCGGCTGGTGACGGCGGCGGGCGGCGAGGAGAACGTCGAGGCGTACTGCGCGGCGCAGACGGCGCCGGCCCGCGACGCCGGCGGGAACGACGGCGGGAACACCGGCAAGATCGACGGCGAGAGCAACGGCAAGAACGACGGCGGGGGCAGCGGCAGGAGCAGCGGCACCACCGGCAAGGGCCAGGACAAGGCCGCGAAGAACCCCGAGGGCAACGCCGGGAAGCGGTAGCCTCACGCTGCCGAGGCAACGACCGGGGTCGCCACCCCCCACAGGAGAGACCCCGGCCGTCGCGCGGCACGGACCGCGCGGCGGCCCGTACTTCCTTCAGCGCCGGGAGTGCGTTTTCTGTCACACCCCGGGTACCGTGCGGGACCGTCCCCGACGGGATCACGAGTCGGTTGCAGGGTGTGCGGACATGGACGGGCGGTGCTTTCAGGTCGTAACGTGCCTTTCGCGCCGGACGGGCCCAGCGGCAGACCACCGCGACGACCTGCGGTCCACCGCACCGACCAGCGGTCTCGACCGCGACCATCGACCGACCGAGGAACCACGACGTGGGGGACGACGCGGAGCTGACAGCCGCGGTGCTTGCGGCACAGAACGGGGACGAGACCGCTTTCCGGGCTGTGTACCGCGCGGTGCACCCGCGGCTCCTCGGGTACGTGCGCACACTCGTCGGCGACCTCGACGCCGAGGACGTGGCCTCCGAGGCCTGGTTGCAGATCGCCCGTGACCTGGAGCGCTTCGGGGGCGACGCGGACCGCTTCCGCGGCTGGGCCGCCCGGATCGCCCGCAACCGCGCGCTCGACCACGTACGGATGCGCGGCCGGCGCCCCGCGATCGGCGGTGACGAGACCGAGCTGACCGGCCGGGCCGCCGAGTCCGACACCGCGGGTGAGGCCATCGAGGCGCTGGCCACCGGCCGCACGCTCGACCTCATCTCCCGGCTTCCGCAGGACCAGGCCGAGGCGGTCGTGCTGCGGGTCGTGATGGGCCTGGACGCCAGGACCGCCGCCGAGACCCTCGGCAAGCGCCCCGGCGCCGTCCGCACCGCCGCGCACCGCGGCCTGAAGAAGCTCGCCGAGATGCTCGGCGGGGATCCGGAGACCGCCGGGGTGCTCGACGCCCTGCCTCCGCAGCGAGGGCCGCGTTCGCGCGCGGTAACGTCCGCGAGTGTGACGCAACCGAGCGCGCGGACGCAGAAGGACATGTGATGGCCGACAAGCAGGACAGGTGGCTCGACCGCGAGACGGCGGAGCGTCTGCTGCGCGGTGAGTCACCCGAGAACGCTGTCGCCCCGGAAGCCCAGGACCAGGCCGAACGCCTCGCCAGAACGCTGGCCGCGCTCTCCGCGCTCGGCGCCGAACCGCTGCGCGCCGACGAGGAGCTCCCCGGTGAGGCGGCCGCCCTGAAGGCCTTCAGCGAGGCCCGGGCGGCCCGGGAGTCCCACGCCGAGTCCCCCACGTCACAGCGGTCGCATACGTCACACCCGTCGGCGTATCCGGCCGACGTCGGACTCGTCCGCATCGGCGGTCGCACCGGTGCCGATCGCAACGGCGAACGGGCACACCGCCGCCTGAGCCGCCCGCTGAGGCTGGGGCTGGCCGCCGCGGTGGCCGCCGGCGTGCTCGGCGGGGTCACGGTGGCCGCGGGCAGCGGAATGCTGCCGAGCCCCTTCGACGGGGCCGGGCCCGAACCCGGCGCCTCCGTTTCCAGCGCCGCGAGCCCCGACCGCCCGTCGGCCCCGCCCTCGCCCTCCCCGAAGACCTCCGAGACCTCAGGCCGCGCCCCGGACGCGGTGGCGCCCGACGGCGGCACCGACCGCGGCACCACCGGGCGGACGAAGGGCACCGACGGCTCCTCCACCGCGCCCGGCGCCCGCGGCGGGTGGCCGAAGGGCGTGGCCTCGTCCTGCCGGGACATCGAGGCCGGCCGGACGCTGGGCACCGAGCGCCGCCGCACCCTGGAGGGCCTGGCCGGCGGCTGGTCCCGGGTGACGACGTACTGCGCGCACGTCCTGGACGGCGGCTCCGGCCGGAACCGGGGCGGCGGCCAGGACGACTCGGACCACTGGAACTCCTGGGGCGACGACGACGGCGGCAGCGGCCGGGGCACCCACGACGGGGGTTCGGCCGGGCCCTCCGCCGGCCCGGGCGGCGCCGCGGCCGGCACGGGGTACGGCTGGGGCGGCGCCCACGGCGGCGGCACCGGTTCGGACGGCCACGGCGGCGCCCACGGCGGCGGCCACGGCCACGGCGGCGGCCACGGGGGCAACGGCGGGCACGGTGGCACCGGCGGCCCCGGCCACCACTGACTCCCCCCGGCTCCCGCCCGCTCGCAGCGCCCCCCACACCCCACCTGAACTGGGACTTCGCAAATCCCGGAAGTTTTTTCGCGCAGGGTGTGACGTTTTCGGGGGCCGCGACGCAGTAACAAGTGAGCCGACTGGTCATCGGCCTTCGCACGCAGCCGGGGTTCCCCCCGTACCTACGGCTCGTGCACCCGGCGCGGGCGGGACACGTTCCCCCGGTCCCGCCCGCGCCCCGAACTCACCAGGACACGACGACCTTGTCGCCGCTGCGGACCTGCGCGAAGAGCGCCGAGACCGCCGCCTCGTCCCGTACGTTCACACAGCCGTGCGAGGCGCCCGCGTAGCCGCGGGCCGCGAAGTCGGACGAGTAGTGCACCGCCTGGCCGCCGCTGAAGAACATCGCGTACGGCATCGGCGTGTGGTAGAGCGTCGACACGTGGTCGCGGGACTTCCAGTAGACCTGGAAGACCCCCTCGCGGGTGGGCGTGTACTGGGAGCCGAACCGCACGGACATGGTCGACACGGTCCGTCCGTCGATCATCCAGCGCAGGGTGCGGCTCGTCTTGTCGATGCACAGCACCCGTCCGGTCAGACACCGGGAGTCGGGCTCCGCGGCGGACTGGCCGCCCATCAGATACAGCTCCCACTGCCCCGGTTCACGCGTCATCCCCACCAGCCGGTCCCAGGTGACGGTGTCCGTGGTCCCGGTCCGCGGCAGCCCGCGCTTGCCCTGGAACCCCTTCACCGCCTCCTCGGTGGACGCCTCGTACCGTCCCGTGGGCCCCTCGAAGAGCCAGGCGAGCTGCCGCAGCCGGGCCTGGAGTTCGCGCACGCCCCGCCCGGAGTCGCCCCGCCGGTACAGCACGGCCGGGGCGGGCGACGGGGTGCCGGGGGTCCGGGCCGCGATCGGCTTGTCGTCCGGGGCGGTGCCGCTCGGGTCCGGGTCGGGGGTCGTACCGGTGACGCCGGCCTGGACCGGCGGGCGCGCCCTGCCGTCCTGGGGGCCCGGGGTCCGCACGGTACAGCCGCACAGGGTCGCCAGGGCCGCCGTGCCGGCCAGGGCGATGATCGATCTCCGCATCCGCATGCCTGAGATGTTCCCCCCGGATGACGCCGGGCGAACGGAGCGGCATGGTGGTGGGCATGGTGCGCGAGTCGGAGTCGGGACTGCCGATCGAGCCGGTGTACGGGCCCGCGGCCCTGGACGGCTGGGACCCGGCCGAGCAACTGGGCGAACCGGGCGGCTACCCCTTCACCCGGGGCGTCCACCCGTCCATGTACACCGGCCGCCCCTGGACCATGCGCCAGTACGCGGGCTTCGGCACGGCGGCCGAGTCCAACGCCCGCTACCGGCAGCTCATCGCGCACGGCACGACCGGCCTGTCCGTGGCCTTCGACCTGCCCACGCAGATGGGCCACGACTCCGACGCCCCGCTCGCCCACGGCGAGGTCGGCAAGGTGGGCGTGGCCGTCGACTCCCTCGACGACATGCGGGTGCTGTTCGGCGGGATCCCGCTGGACCGGGTGTCCACCTCGATGACGATCAACGCCCCGGCGGCGCTGCTCCTGCTGCTGTACCAGCTGGTGGCGGAGGAGCAGGGCATCGCGGCGGACCGGCTGACGGGCACCGTCCAGAACGACGTCCTCAAGGAGTACATCGCGCGCGGGACGTACATCTTCCCGCCCCGGCCCTCCCTGCGGCTGACCGCCGACATCTTCCGGTACTGCCGGGCCGAGCTGCCGCGGTGGAACACGATCTCGATCTCCGGGTACCACATGGCGGAGGCGGGCGCGTCCCCGGCGCAGGAGATCGCTTTCACCCTGGCGGACGGTATCGCGTACGTCCGAACGGCCGTGGCGGCGGGCATGGACGTCGATGATTTCGCCCCTCGGCTGTCCTTCTTCTTCGTGGCCCGTACGACCCTTTTGGAGGAGGTCGCGAAGTTCCGCGCCGCCCGCCGGATCTGGGCGCGGGTGATGCGGGAGGAGTTCGGGGCGCGCAACCCGAAGTCGATGATGCTGCGCTTCCACACCCAGACCGCGGGGGTCCAGCTGACGGCCCAGCAGCCCGAGGTGAACCTGGTGCGGGTTGCCGTCCAGGGTCTGGCCGCCGTCCTGGGCGGCACCCAGTCCCTGCACACCAACGCCTTCGACGAGGCGCTCGCGCTGCCCTCGGACAGGAGCGCGCGCCTCGCGCTGCGGACCCAGCAGGTGCTGGCCCACGAGACGGACGTGACCGCGACGGTCGACCCGTTCGCGGGCTCGTACGTCATCGAGAGCATGACCGACGACGTGGAGGCGGCGGCGGTCGGGCTGATGCGCCGGGTCGAGGACCTCGGCGGCGCGGTCGCGGCGATCGAGCGCGGCTTCCAGAAGGAGGAGATCGAGCGCAACGCCTACCGGATCGCCCGGCAGACCGACTCCGGCGAGCGGGTGGTGGTGGGCGTCAACCGCTTCCGGCTCGACGAGGAGGAGCCGTACGAGCCGCTCCGGGTGGACCCGGCCGTCGAGGCCCGGCAGGCGGAGCGGCTCGCGCGGCTGCGCGCCGGGCGCGAGGGCCCGGCGGTCGGGAAGGCCCTGGCCGCCCTGCGGACGGCGGCCGGGGGGCGGGACAACGTCCTGTACCCGATGAAGGAGGCGCTGCGGGCCCGGGCCACGGTGGGTGAGGTGTGCGGGGCGCTGCGGGAGGTGTGGGGGACGTACGTCCCGGCCGACGCGTTCTGACCTGGGAACCCCCGTGCGACACTCGTCCTCATGTTCGGAGTCGTCGACCTTCCCACCTATCTCGCGGGCCTCGTCCTGATCGTCCTCCTTCCGGGACCCAACTCCCTGTACGTCCTCTCCGTCGCCGCCCGGCGCGGGGTGCGGGCGGGCTACACCGCCGCGGCCGGGGTGTGGTGCGGGGACACCGTGCTGATGACGCTGTCGGCGGCCGGGGTGGCCTCGCTGCTCCAGGCCAACGCCGTGCTGTTCGGGATCGTGAAGTACGCCGGCGCCGGATATCTGAGCTGGCTCGCCGTCGGGATGCTGCGGGCGGCGTGGGCGATGGTGCGGTCGCGGGTCCCCGCCGAGGAGGAGGCCGCCGTCGCCGATGAGCGGCCCTTCCGCCGGGCGCTGGTCGTGAGCCTGTTCAATCCCAAGGCGATCCTGTTCTTCGTCGCCTTCTTCGTGCAGTTCGTCTCAGACGACTACGCCTACCCTGCCTTGTCCTTCCTGGTGCTCGGCGCCTTCGCCCAACTCGCCAGCGTGCTGTACCTGACAGTCCTGATCTTCAGCGGGACGCGGCTTGCAGATGCCTTCCGGCGGCGGAGGCGGCTGGCCGCGGGTGTCACCTCGGCGGCCGGGGCGTTGTTCCTCGGGTTCGCGGTGAAGCTGTCGCTCGCGAGCGCTTGAGTTCACGCCCTGGCCCGATTACGGCACGCATTTCGACGAGGGCTGGAGATCGTCATCGCGGGAATCTCGGCGCGCTGCGGAGTTTCCTGAAAAAGGCCCCGTGATTCACCCGGAATTCACTGGCGCGGCGCCGTCAGCGCCTTCCGCAGCCTCGGCGTCAGTCGCTCCTCCACGAGATTGTTCATCGCGTACGCCAGCACCAGCATCCCCGCGACCGTCAGCAGGAAGGTGGCCGAGGAGGGGACGCCCAGCCGGCGGTGCAGGGCCGCGACCACGACCCAGCCCAGGTGCTCGTGCACCAGGTAGAACGGGTACGTCAGCGCGCCCGCCACCGTGAGCCCGCCCCAGTTCACCCGGTCCAGCCACCCCAGCGCGATCGCCGCGACGGCGACGAACCCGAAGGCGACGACCGCGATGACGCCGTACGAGGTGCGGTGGGCGAAGGCGTGCGGGTCGGAGGCGTTCCACAGGCTGCGGACCGCGTAGTGCTGGCCGATGAGGAAACTCACCGCGGTGATCCCCCACGCGTAGGGGTCCCGGCGGTCGCGGTGGACCAGGTAGAGGCCGACCCCGCCGACGAAGAACGGCGCGTACTCCGGCATCAGGACGATGTCGAGCAGCGGCTGGTGCGCGCCCTGCGCGATCGCCGCCGCCAGGATCCAGCCCGCGCAGAACAGGATCACCCGGCGCCGGTTCGCGCCCGGCAGCACCACGCACAGCGCGAACAGGGCGTAGAAGCGGACCTCCGCCCACAGCGTCCAGTCCACGCCCAGCACCCGGTCCACCCCCAGCGGCTGCTGAAGCAGGGTCAGGTTCACCAGGACGTCACTGGGCGAGACGGCGTCGTAGGCGACCACCGGCAGCGCGAAGACGGCCGTCACCAGCAGCACCGCCACCCAGTACGCGGGCATCAGCCGGGCCACCCGGGAGGCGAAGAACGAGCGCAGCGGACGGCCCCAGCCGCTCATGCAGATGACGAAGCCGCTGATCACGAAGAAGACCTGGACGCCCAGGCAGCCGTACGCGAACGGCGTGTGCAGGGTGGGGAAGACGCGCGCCGCGGAGGTGCCCCAGGCGCGGGTGATGTCGCCGCCCCGGCCGCCGTAGTGGTAGCAGGCCACCATCAGGGCCGCGATCAGCCGCAGGCCGTCCAGCGCGCGCAGCCGGCCACCGCGCGGGGCCGCCTCCGGGGTGGCGACCGTGAGGCTCCCTTGTGTCGTGTTCACGACCGTCTGTGTCACGCGGGTGTCCCTAGGAATGCGGATGAGTGCCGTCCATGTGGACCCTATGGCGTCACCCGAGAAACTTCTGTTCGACGGCCTCAGCATTCGCTCCTCTGTTCCGAGGGGTTCACCTGAGCGTCGTTTTCCTTTCTTACGTTCTCCCAACCTCACCAGGTTTCAGTACGTCAATACGCTTTTCATAAGACCAGGAGAACCATGACGAGGGTCCGCAGCAGAGGGTCAGACGCCAGGCCGCAGAAGCCCTCGTCAGCGCCATCCCCGGTCTCGCTCGACGACTGCCTGCGCGCCTGCTCCGTGCACAGCGGCAAGCTCGTCGGCAGCCTCGACCCCCGCCGCCAGGCGGTCGCCGAGGCGCTCCGCCAACTCCTCGCCACCTGGGCGGTCCAGGACCAGTCCGCGCCCGCGCCCACCGCCACCAGCCTGCTCCGGCGCACCAGGGCCGCCGCCACCGGCAGCGGCGGCACCCTCGGCAACGACGTCCTCGACGCCCTGCTCAACGTCGGCAACAAGGCCGTCGTCTGCCCCTACGACGACGAGCTGAACCTCACGCTGACCATCACCGACACCATCCTCCACCTGCGCCGGGGCTCCCGCGCCGGCTGGCGGCTGCGCGGCCGGATCCTGGAGGCCCTCGGCCTGCCCGAGGAGGCCGCCGAGGCCTACGAGCGCTACCTCGAACTCACCAAGGAGGACGGCTTCGGCGTCCGCGCCCGCGTCGACGGCATCCACGCCGCCACCCGGGCCCGCACCGAACTGCTCACCCTGCTGGAGCGCACCGTCCCCGAGGCCACCCGCTTCGCCGCCGGACCCGCCACCGACGCCTGGGCCGACGGCCTCGCCGCGCACGCCGCCGGCGACCAGCCCGGCGCCGAGGCCCGGCTGGCCGGCGCGCTGCTCGCCATGGACCGCGAGGGCGCCCGCGAGGACGAGGTCCAGGAGGCCCTCGCGCACTACCTCGACCTCGCCACCGCCCGGCAGAGCCGCCCCACCCCCGAGCTGACCCGGGCCCTCGCCCTGTACGCCGACGCCCGCCGCAACCGGATGCGCGGCCCGGTCCCCGACCCCCTGTTCGGGGGCGTGCAGTGGCTCAGCCTCGGCGAGTTCCGCAACCGGATCGCCGGCAAGTCGATCTGCCTCGTCGCCAACTCCGGCACGGTCGGCGAGAGCGGCCTCGGCCACGACATCGACGCCTACGACCTCGTCGTGCGCTTCAACTCGTACCGCATCGACCCGGCGCACACCGGCAGCAGGACCGACATCCACGTCACCATCCACAAGCACCACTACAACTGGGACAAGCCCGTCGACACCCGGCTCGTGTTCAGCGGAAGCTCGCCCGACTGGAAGTACTCGGTCCGCAACAAGCTGATCCCCGGCGCCCAGACCTGCGTCAACGACGAGTCGCTGCGCTGGCCCGTGCGCACCATCGGCGGCTGGACCACCGAGCAGTTCGCGGCCATCCCCACCTCCGGCTTCAACATGCTCTGGCTGCTCGACTTCCTCGACGTCAGCCCCACGCTCGACCTGATCGGCTTCGACTTCTACGAGAGCGGCGCCTACCGCCTCCCCGAGGCGATGAAGCTGGCCATCACCAACGTGCACGAATACGGCAGCGAGAAGACGTGGGTCATGGAACGGGCCCAGAGCGTCTCCGGCATGAGGATTTCCCTGCGATGACCACTTCCACACCGGCCCCCGCCCCGGCGGCCCCCGCCACCGACGCCTCCGCCCTCACCGGCAAGCGCCGCATCGCCTTCGCGAGCTTCGTCGACGAGAACTACCTCCCCGGCTTCCTCGTCCTGCTGCGCTCCCTCGCCCTGTCCAACCCGCACCTCTGCGAGGACTTCCTCGTCCTCCACGACGGCCTGCGCCCCGCCTCCGTCGCCGCGATCCGCGACCTGCACCCGCGCGTCACGTTCCGCCGGGTGGACGCCGACCACTACGACTCCTACGTCAAGGGCGACCAGGAAAACTACCTGGTCCGCAAGGCCTACTTCATCCTCGACGTCTTCCGCGTCCGCGACTACGACACCGTGATCACCCTGGACACCGACATGGTGGTCCTCGGCCCCGTCGACGAGCTCCTGACGCTGCGCCACGGCCTCGCCGCCGTCCCGCAGTTCTTCTACGGCGACAAGACCCGCATGCTCAACAGCGGTCTCCTCGTCATCCAGAAGGAGTACCTCAGCGACGCGTTCTGCGCGAAGATCGACGCGATCGGCCGCAGCGGCACGTACGAGCTCGACAAGCACGACCAGGGCATCCTCAACGCGCTCCTCGACGGCGACTTCGTCGACCTCGACCCCCGGTACAACTACGTCAAGCGCCGCCTCTCCGGCGACCTCCCGGTCCCCGACGACGTCGCCGTGCTGCACTTCACCGGCCGCCACAAGCCCTGGCAGGGCGGCGAGGCCGGCTACGGGCTCGCCCAGGAGCGCTGGGCCGAGTTCGAGCTGACCGACGCCGAGTTCCACGCCGCCTACCTGGAGGCCGGCGACACCCTCCACCCCGACCTGCTCGTCCACTACGGCACCCCGCACGTCGAGCGCACCGGCGACGCCGACGCCGCCCGCAAGGTCGCCCTCGCCCACATCGGCGCCGGCGACTTCCAGGCCGCCGTCGACATCCTGGAGCAGGTCCACCTGCCCATCGACGAGGCCTGGCCGCACGAGGTCTACGGCAACGCCCTGATGAGCGTCTCCCGCTACGAGGAGGCCAAGGCCCACCTCCACCTCGCGAGCGCCGCCCCCAACCGGGCCGCCACCGCCTTCTCCCGGCTCGCCCAGATCGCCTGGGTGCACGGCGACGACACCCAGGCCCGCGCGTACGCCACCGCCGGCCTCACCGTCGACCCCACCCACCGGGCCAGCCGCATCTGGCACCAGCGCACCACCGGCATCCCGGCCCAGCCCGCCGGCCGCCCCGAGGACCAGCTCGCCCACGTCGCGTTCTACATGGACCGCCAGGGCAACGCCGGCGACAAGCTCCTCCCGGAGAGCGTCCGGCTCGGCTTCGACCGCGACACCACCTCCCGCCGCTGGCACTCCGTGCACGCCCACCGCCTCTTCGACCGGAACGCCCTGGAGCGCGTCAACGCCCGCCGCGGTCTCGTCATCGGCGGCGGCGGCCTCTTCATCCCGGACACCATGCCCAACGGCAACAGCGCCTGGCAGTGGAACGTCCCGGACGAGATGCTCAAGGCCATCGAGGTCCCGATCGCGGTCTACGCCGTCGGCTTCAACGCCTTCGACGGCCAGTCCTACCGCGCCCACCGCTTCCGCGAGTCGCTGCGCCTCCTCGTCGAGAAGTCCGCGTTCTTCGGCCTGCGCAACCACGGCTCCATCGAGAAGGTCCGGGCGATGCTCCCCGCCCACCTCCACGACAAGGTCCGCTTCCAGCCCTGCCCGACCACGGTCACCCGCCGGCTCGTCGACGGCTGGCAGGACCCCGCGCGCCGCGACGACACCATCCTCGTCAACGCCGCCTACGACCGCGCCGGCCTGCGCTTCGGCCACGACTACGGCTCCTTCCTCGCCCAGATGGCCAAGGCCGTCGAGGGCCTGCGCGAGCTGGCCGACGTCCAGTGCGTGGCGCACTCCCTCGACGACGAGAAGATCGCCTTCGACCTGCGCCGCGAACACGGCGTCTCGCTGCCCGTCATCCCGATGTACGACTTCGACAACGACGGCATCCGCGACCTGTACGCCCGCACCAAGCTGGTCATCGGCATGCGCGGCCACGCCGGGATGATCCCGTTCGGCTGCGGCACCCCGATCATCAGCCTCATCTCGCACCCCAAGATGGCGTACTTCCTGCGCGACATCGACCGCCCCGAATGGGGTGTCTCGGTGCACGACCGCAACCTCGCCGCGCTCCTCGTCGAACGCTCCCGCGACCTGCTCGCGGACCACGACCGCACGGTCGCCGACGTGCACGGCCGCCAGCAGGAACTGTGGAAGGTCACCGAGGCCAACTCCGCCGACCTGCGCACCGTCCTGGGCGGCTGACCGCATGGCGACGACGACCGCCCCGGTCGACGCGCCGCCCGCCCCCCGCGCCCGCCGGTCACCCCTGTGGTGGCCGGTGGTCGCGGCCCCGGCCGCGGCGGCCGTCGTGTACACGGTCCTCACCCGGCGCCTGACGGGCGACCTCCAGTACGTGCTCGCCGCCCTGCGCCTCGGCGGCGAGGCCGGCTACTCCCCGTCCGAGGTCTTCACCCACCGCCCCTTCTTCTACCGCTGGTTCATCGCCCTGCTGGACCTGCCCGCCTTTGGCGGCGTGGCCGTACGGGAGACGGTCATCGAGGCCGAGGGCGCCCTCGTCGTGGCGGCCGCGGCCCTCGCCCTGTACACCGCGACTCTGCGCCGGACCACCCCGCGCGAGGCCGCCCTCACCGCGGGCACCACCGGACTCGTCCTGGTCCTCGCCCCGCGCACCGACTTCCTCCAGCCGGAGTGGACGGCGGTCGTCCTGACGGTGTTCGGCGTCGCCGCCGCCCTCGGGGTCCGCAGGGCCTGGCCCGCCGCCCTGCTCGCCGCGCTGCCGCTCGGTCTCGCGGTGATGATGAAGTACTCCACCGCCTCCACCGCCGCCTTCGGCGTCCTCGTCCTGTGGGCCGTCGACCGCGGCCGGGCGATCCGCGTCGCCGCCGTCGCCGTACCCGCCGCCCTCGCGCTCTTCGGACTGAGCGTCCTCGCCGGCTCGCACGAGCTCCAGTGGACGCACGACATGCCGCTGATCAACCAGTCGGCCCTCAGCCGCACCGGTATCCGCCCCGGCTTCATCCTGCACCGGTCCTTCGAGTTCCTCGCCGACCGGTCGGTCCTCACCCCGGTGCTGCTGCTCCTGCCCGGCGCCCTGCTGCTCCTCCTCACCCGCGTCCGGGGCCGAGCCCGCCGCCTGGAACTGCTGACGCTCGCCGTGCTCGTCGGCTTCGGCTCGCTGGCCGTGGTGATCGTCCAGGGCAACTGGTTCCCGTACCACGCCGTCCAGCTCACCGTCTTCGCCGCAGCCCTCTGCGGCCTCGCGGTGGGCGGATCCGCGAGGCCCCCGTGGTGCTTCGGCGCGGTGTCCCTGCTGTACGGCACCCTGCCCGCGCTCTACACCCGGCTGCCGCACGGCCTCCAGCGCCCGGCGACGATGTGGGCCCTCGGCCTGCTCGCCCTGCTCGCCGCGCTCGCCGACACCCGGCTCACCGCACTGCCCCGGCGCTCCCTGGCACCGGTCGCGCTCGCCGGGGTCGTCCTGCTCGCCGGACCGATCTGGCCGAGCTCCCCGCACCTCGCCCAGTACGGCAAGGTGTCCTCGACCAACACCACGTTCCACCGGAACGCCGAGACCAAGCAGAAGGACGCCGACCGGCTGCGCGCACAGCTCCCGGCGGGCGCCGAGGTGCTCTACCTGGCCTTCGGCGACACGGTGTACTACGTCGACCACCCGGCCCGGTGCCGCTACCCGATCGCCACGTTCCTACAGCGCACCCGCTTCATCCCGGACGTGGCCGACCTGAAGTCCTTCAAGGAGAACGCCGACTGCGTCGACCACGACCCGGCGCCCTACGCGATCCTCGACCGGGCCTGGTTCCGGCTCGCCTCCGTCGACGCGGACCTGCGCAGGCGCGTACAGGCGACGTACGCGTGCCCGCCGCTCAGGCCGGGGACGCCGCTGGTGGTGTGCCGGCTGAAGTAGCCGCGTGCGCGGAAGGGGCCCCGGAACGCGCCGGACCGGGGCCCCTTCCGATGTGCGCGACCGCTCAGCGCAGCCCGAGCGAGGCCGTCACCTTCCGGGCCATCTCCACCGAGTAGCTCTGCCCCCGGTCCTGCGGGTAGATCTGGGCCATCGTCGCCAGCGTGACCCGGCTCATCGGGGTCTCGTGGCCCGGTATCAGCGCCCGGTACCGCGGGGTCACCACGGGCTGGGCGAAGCCGGCCTTCGAGAAGTGCCAGTCCTTGATCCAGGCCGGGTCGAAGGCGGGGTTGATCCGCTTCAGGTACGGCACGAACGCGTTCAGCAGCTCACCGGGGTCGGTCGTGAAGCGCCAGTCCTCGCGCTCGACGTAGTTGCCGACGTAGAGGATGTGCCGGCCGCCGTAGACCGACGGATCGATCATCTTGGTGTGCTCGACCACCGCGAGGAACGGGAAGTCCGGCTCGTTGATGTTGAGCCAGTAGTACGGGATCACACTGCGGTCCAGTTCCAGGACGAAGCAGGTGGCGCCCAGGTACTGGTTCTTCCACACCGCGTCCTCGGCCGGCAGCCCCGCCGCCTTGGCGAAGGCGGGCTGCGGCGTGGTGACGATCAGGTGCCCGAAGCGGTACGTCGACCCGTCCGCGCAGGTCACGACCGGCGTGTCGCCCTCCTGCCGGATGGTCTCGACGGCCTTGCCGAACTCGACCTTCCCGCCGCGCTCCTCGATCCCGTCCCGCAGCGCCGCGTACACCCGCTCGAATCCGCCGTCCACATAGCCGAGTTCGAAGGTCCGGCAGTGGATGCGGGCCCACAGCCAGGCCATCGACACCTGCTCGGCGCGGTCCCCGAACTTGCCCCGCAGCAGCGGCTCCCAGACGGCCGCCGTGGCCTTCTTCCCGGCCCTCCTGCGCAGCCAGGCGAGCGCGGTGAGGTCGTTGTACCGCTCGCCGTTGCGTACGGCCTTCAGCACCGCCGAGGAACCGGCGAAGCGCACCGCGTCCACCGGCGAGAACTCCGGGAAGCGGAGCATGTCGAACGGGGTGGTGAAGTCGATGAGCCGTCCGCCCCGGTAGATCCCGGTGGTCGGCCGGTGGAAGCGCAGCGCGTCCCCGAGCCCCAGCTCCCCGATGAGCGCGATCATCGCCTTGTCGCTGCGGAAGATGTGGTGGTAGTAGCGCTCCAGCGGCACCCCGCCCACCTCCAGCGAGGCGGCCAGCCCGCCGAGTTCACCGGCGGCCTCCAGGATGGTCACCTGATGCCCGGCGCGCACGGCGTCCCAGGCGGCGGTGAGGCCGGTGGCGCCGGCGCCGATGATGCCGAGGTTCACGCGAAACTCCATTTTTTGTTGAGCACGAACTGGAGCGCCAGGACCAGCGGCATCGAGCCCACCTTGACGAGGTTGGCGTTGATCCCCAGGCCGTCGGTGAAGGCGAGGAAGAGCAGGTTGGTGAGGGCGATGCCGGTCAGCCCGACGGCGTAGAAGCGCAGGAAGCGGACGACGAGCCGGTCCCGGGCCTCGAAGGTGAAGCGGGCGTTGAGGGCGAAGTTGTTGGTGATGGCGAGCGTGGTGCTGATCGCGTTGGCGAACTGCTCGTCCATCGCGGCCCCGCTGTGCAGCAGCAGGAAGACGACGAGGTCGAGGGTGACCCCGCTGCCGCCGATCAGGGTGTAGCGGACCAGCTGGCGCACGGTCCGGGAGGAGGGGCGCGCCGGGATCCTGGCCGTGGTCTCAGTCATCGGCCCGGGAACCGCCGATCACCTCGCGCACCAGGTACAGCGGACGGCCCTGCGCCTCGCTGTAGATGCGGCCTATGTAGGTGCCGATGACCCCGAGGGAGAGCATCTGCACGCCGCCGAGGAACAGCACGACGACCATCAGCATCGTCCAGCCGGAGACGGTGATGTCGGGGCGGAAGAACTTCATCGCGAGGGCGTAGACGATGCCGGCCATGGACAGGGCCAGGACGACGAAGCCGAGCCGGGTGATCATCTTCAGCGGGACGGTGGAGAAGCTGGTCACGCCGTCGATGGCGAGCTTGGCCATCTTGCGCAGCGGGTACTTGGTCTCGCCGGCGAAGCGTTCGTCGCGGTCGAAGGCGACCTCGGTCTGCCGGTAGCCCATCGAGGCGACGATCCCGCGCACGAACCGGCTCTTCTCGCGGTACTTGCGCAGCTCGTCGGCGACCCGCCGGTCGAGGAGGCGGAAGTCGCCGGTGTCCAGCGGGATGTCGACCTCGGTGGAGGAGCGCAGCACGCGGTAGTAGAGGTGGGCGGTGGTCCGCTTGAACGCGGTGTCCTGGCGGCTGCGGCGGCGCGCGTGCACGATCTCCGCGCCCTCGCGCCAGGCGTCCACCAGCTCCAGGCTGACCCGCGGCGGGTCCTGGAGGTCGGTGTCCATGACGATCACCGCGTCGCCCCGGGCGACGTCCAGTCCGGCGGTGATGGCGATCTGGTGGCCGAAGTTGCGGGCGAAGTCGACGATGCGTACCCGGCCGTCCTGCTCGGCCAGCGCCCTGAGGATCGCCAGCGAACCGTCGGCGGAGCCGTCGTTGACGTACACCATCTCGAAGTCGAGCTCGGGGCGGCCGGCGAGGGCTGCGGTCAGCTCGGTGTGGAAGGCGGCGATGCCGTCCTGCTCGTTGTAGACCGGCAGGACGTAGGAGATCAGCGGCCGGTGTTCCGGTGCCGGGGCGGCGACCGGTTGGTGGGAGAGCGCTGTTTGCAGCATTCGGGGAAGCTATGGAGCGTGGGTGAACCGCGGCCCAACTCCGTACGTCCGAAAGCGGGCTTCCCCATTGCTCTTCATCTTTTCGGGTTTATGTGACCGAGTGGTGGCGTATCACCGCTTGATCGCCTTCCGCAGGGCCTTCGCCCGCCGTACCACCCGGCGGGCCGTGGAGTTGTGCGGAAGGAACGCCAGCCGTTCCGGGATACCGCCCGGAAGCCCGAGGGAAGTCAGCCGCTTGCGCTTGAAGTAACGCTGGGTGCGCGGGCCGAGATGGGTGCGCAGCCAATTCTCCGTCTCGGGACGGAGACCGGAAAGAATCTGCGGCTGCATCACGAATCCGACGGAGGCGAGCAGTCCGCTCAGCAGATCCGCCGAAATGATCTCGTCCTTCTCCTCCAGGTCCGGCAGGAGCGCGTCCGCCAGCACCACCGGCACCCGGTTGCTGTTCTGGTACGGCGTCAGCCGGTCCAGCAGCGGCCCGGTGCCGACCCGCGCCACCGGCAGTTCGTAGAACGCCGACGCGGTGAACAGCGCGGTCGAGAAGCAGCCGACGACCAGCGCGGGCCGCGCCTTCTGGAACAGCACCTCGGCCAGCACGGGCACGTCGAGGACCGTGAGGTCCACCCCCAGCTTCGCCGCCTCCGTCTCCAGGGTCCGGCTGTAGCGGGCCGGGGCGGACGGATGCGGCTTGAACACGACCGAGCGGTGGCCCCGCGCCACCGCCCCCCGCATCATCCGCACGTGCAGGTCCTCCTCCTCGTCCGCGGACATGATGTCCAGCGCGGAGAGGTACTGCCCGAGCAGCAGCGCCGAGTCGTCCGGCAGCGGCGGCAGGCCGGGTACGGCGTCGGCGACCTGCCCGAGCACCTTCAGGAACGCGGCCGACGGAACCGTACCGGCGGGCACCCCGAACTCGGTGAGCAGCAGCGGTACGAGCCCCGGCACCAGGTCCAGGTGGAGCAGCCGGCGCACCCGGGTGCCGATCAGCGGGTCGAGCTTGTTGCGGGTCGGGCCGTAGCTCATCAGGCCGTCGGCGTAGACCTCGATCGGCGCGCCCGGGAACACCTGGGCGATCGCCTGCGCCGGGTTGACCTGGACGGACTCCAGGACGATCGCCACCCGATCCGTGCCGAGCCCCCACAGCAGCCGCAGGTACCGCTCGAACAGCGGGACGTCGTCGGGACGCGGGGTCCAGGCGCCCGGGTGGAAGGGGCTGATCGCCTCGTTCCAGGACAGGACCTCGTCGAAACGGTCGCGCAGGGGCGCGAAGCCCGGCATCTCGTCGAGAGCCGGGGAGGTCTCCGGGTTCGTCGCGTTGTTGCACACCAGCAACAGCCGCCGCCCGGCCGCCGGGAAGCAGCCGGCGTCCAGGGCGGCGGCGAGGGTGGCCGCGCCGTACAGCGTGGAGGCGCAGAAGATCTGGGTGGTCTGTCCGGTGGTGCGTGCCATCAGGCGGCCGCCTTCGCGCTGGTGATCTGGCGCCTGAGCCGCCGCAGCTTGGCCGAGCGGCGCAGGTCCATGGTGTCGAGAACGTCGGTGAGCAGCTCCTGCGGCATCCGCCGTATGGCCGCCGAACTCATCGTGCGCAGTTGCTTGGCCACGGCGGGCTCGAACTTGTCGATCTCCGCGAGATGGTGGGCGATGATCGCGCAGTAGGTGCGCACCGCCTTCGGCAGCAGCCGGTCCGCCTCCCGGTCCCCGGCGGTCTCCTCGATCACCTGGTCGAAGGCGCGGATGAAGTCGAGCTGACGGGCGTCGCCGATCTGGGTGAGCGAGGAGGCGACCCCGCGGCGGTAGAAGACGCCGTGCAGGTTCAGCACCGCGAACGACTCCGCCTCCCGGTGCAGCTTCCAGATCCACGGCCGGTCCTCGGCGGTGCGCAGCCCGTGCGTGAAGTGCAGCAGCCCGCGGTCGAGGAGGCGGCGGTGGTAGGCGCCGGCCCAGGCGTAGGCGTAGTCGACGGACGTGGAGCGGTCGACCGGCAGGATCGCCTCCCGCGGACTCAGCACCTCCTCGCGCCGCCCGAGCGGATGCCGGACGATCGTGCGGGCCCGGCCGGTGGCCTGCACATGGTCCGTCCGGACGACGTCGCAGCCCAGCGTCTCGATCGCGGTGACCAGCTCGGTCAGATACCCGCGCGCCAGCCAGTCGTCGCCGTCCAGGAACGTCAGGTACTCGCCGCTCGCCGCGTCGAGTCCGGTGTTGCGCGCGGTGGCCAGGCCTCCGTTCTCCTCATGGCGGACGTAACGCACCCGGGCGACCTCGGAAAGCTCCTCGACGGCCCGTTCGAGAATGGCCGGAGTTTCGTCCTTCGACGCGTCGTCCACCAGTACGAACTCAAAGTCCGGGCGGGCGTTGAGACGAAGGCTTCTGAGGGTGTCCGGCGCGTATTGCTGGACGTTGTAGAACGGCACGATCACGGAAAGCTTTGGCACGGCGAAATCCTAGGAGGGCCCCCGACAACGGAACTTTCCGTTGCGGAGACGGGCGGTGAACTCAATGTGTCGGAATGGTGCACCGGGCGTGCGTGGCGGCTCCCGCGGGCCCAGTTCGGCCACCGGTGGGCTGCTGTTAACTTTTCGTTGAATCGAGGTTGGGCCAACCCTGGGTTTTGCTTTCTAGCGTCTTCGGCGTGCCAGCAAGTAGTGCGAACCCCCCACGGATTGCCGTCCTCGCGGACTCCGACACCCGATGGAAATGGGGTGCGCTGACCGCCTCCAGGATCGTGCCCGGATCCGGAAGCGGGGTGCAAGCCGACCCGGTCGTCCCCGTCCTCGACGGGTACCTCCTGCGCGGCCGCGCCACCCCCACCCCGCGTCAGCTCGCCGAGGTCGGCGTGCACGCCGACTCCCTGCGCGAGGTCACGGCCGTCGAGTTCCTGCGCGCCATGACACAGGAGTCGTACGACGTCCTCGTCCTCGCGCTCGTCGGCGGCGGCGTCCAGGCCGTCCTGCACGGCCTGAAGCGGGTCTGGGAGGGCCGGGCCGACCGCCCCGTCGTCGTCACCGGCTATGTCGGCGTCGTCTACGAGAAGCTCGCCGACGGCCTGCTGCTGCGGCACGGGGCCGACCTCGTCCTCGCCAACTCCCGCCAGGACGCCGAACGGTTCCGCGCGGTCTACGACGGGGTCGGCGCCGACTCCTCCTCGGTGACCGAGGTCGCCCTGCCGTTCCTCGGCGGTGCCGCCTACACCGGCGAGCACGACCCCTACACGGTGGTCTTCGCCGCGCAGCCCTCCGTACCGGAGAGCCGCAAGGACCGTACGTACCTGCTGAACCGGCTCGTCCGGCACGCCCGGCTGCACCCCGAGCGCGAGGTGCTGCTGAAACTGCGCTCCCAGCCCGGCGAACACACCACGCACATCGAGGAACTGCCCTACCAGAAGCTGGTCCAGCGGCTCGACCCGCCCGCCAACTTCCGTCTGGTGTACGGCAACATGGGCGAGGTCCTCGACCGCACCGACCTGCTCGTCACGATCAGCTCCACCGCGGCCCTGGAGTCCCTCCACCGCCGTGTCCCCACCGTCGTCCTCAGCGACCTCGGGGTGCGCGAGGCCCTCGGCAACCACCACTTCGTCGGCTCGGGCTGTCTCGCCTCCTGGGACCAGCTCGACGCCGGCCACCGGCCCGCCCCCGACGAGGAGTGGATCGCCCGGCAGGGCGTCGCGGCCGGGGGTACCCCCTCCGGGGCAGGCTCGTACGCCTCCTCCTGGGACACCGCCCGTGAGCGCATCGCCAAGCTGCTCGACCGGCCCGGCGGCCTGCCGCCCCTGACCCCCTGGTACACGCCCGCCACCGCGCCCGGCTATCTGCCCGGCATCCTCGCGCGCCACCACCTCGGCCCCGACGGCAGCCCGCTGCCCGGCGCCCCCGCCTCCGACAAGGACCCCGGCCCGGTCCGCCAGATCGTCCGCCGCGCCGCACGCGGCGCCTACCGGCACGGGGTGCAGCGAGTGGCCCCCGTGATCCGCCGCATGGGGGAGCTGTGAGCGGGGGCCGTCCGGCGGCCGACGGAACACGAGCCGCCGAGCCCTCCAACTGCCCTGGCCCGGGGTCCGAGTCCATTGCCGAGGCGTCCTGCGGGCTCGGGTCCGGTGCTGGGGCGTCCTGCGGGTTCGGGTCCGGTGCTGGGGCGTCCTGCGGGTTCGGGTCCGGTGCTGGGGCGTCCTGCGGGTTCGGGTCCGGTGCTGGGGCGTCCTGCGGGTTCGGGTCCGGTGCTGGGGCGTCCTGCGGGTTCGGGTCCGGTGCCGGGGCGTCCTGCGGGCTCGGGTCCGGTGCCGCGTCGTCCCGGTGTCGGGGTTCCGCGGTGGCGTCGGCCCGGTGTCCGGGGTCTGCCGTGACGTCGGCGTGCGGGCTGCGGCCCGCCGCCAGGCCGGCCCGGTGTCCCGGGACTGCCGCGGCGCCGCCTCGCAGGCTCGGGTCGGCCGGCGACTCGGCCAGCGGCTGCGGGGCCGCCGTCATGCCTGCCGGTGGTTGCTGGTCCGCCGCCGCGCCCGGCGGTGGTTGCCGGTCCGCCGCCGTGCCCGGCGGTGGTTGCCGGTCGGCTGCCGTGCCTGCCCGTGGCCGCGGGTCCGCCGCCGTGCCCGGCGGTGGTTGCCGGTCGGCTGCCGTGCCTGCCCGTAGCTGCTGGTCCGCCGCCGTGCCCGCCCGTGGCCGCTGGTCCGCCGCGGCGCCCGCCCGTGGCCGCTGGTCCGCCGCGGCGCCCGCCCGTGGCCGCTGGTCCGCCGCCGCGCCCGCCCGTAGCTGCAGGTCCGCCGCCGTGCCCGTCCGTCGCCCCGGCCCCGTCATCGGGCTCGGTCGTCATTCCCGGGAGGGAGCGGCGTGAGTGATCGTCCTTCACCGCTAGGAGAAGCCCCCATGTCCGACTCCCCAGCGGGGCGCCGCGTTCTCGCCGTGATCCCCGCGCGCGGCGGCTCCAAGGGTGTGCCCGCGAAGAACCTCGCCCCCGTCGGCGGCGTCCCGCTGGTCGCCCGGGCCGTCCGCGAGTGCCGGGCCACCCGGCTCGTCACCGATGTCGTCGTCTCCACCGACGACCCGGCCATCGCCGCCGCGGCCCGCGAGGCCGGCGCCGAGGTCGTGCTGCGCCCGGCCGCCATCGCCGGCGACACCGCCACCTCCGAGGCAGCCGTCCTGCACGCGATGGACGCCCACGAGGCCCTGCACGGCAGCCCGGTCGACGTCGTCCTGCTCGTGCAGTGCACCAGCCCCTTCCTGGTCCGCGAGGACGTCGACGGCGTCGCCGGCGCGGTCGTCGAGCAGGGCGCGGACACGGCCGTCACCGTGGCCCCCTTCCACGGCTTCGTCTGGCGGCACGCCGACGACAGCGGCGAGGGCGGCCACGGCGTCAACCACGACAAGTCCTTCCGCCCGCGCCGCCAGGACCGCCCGCAGGACTTCCTGGAGACCGGCGCCGCCTACGCCATGGACGCCGCCGGCTTCCGCGAGCACCGGCACCGCTTCTTCGGCCGTACGGAACTCGTCCGCACCGACCCCGCCCGGGTCCTGGAGGTCGACGACCCGCACGACCTCGCCCGGGCCCGCGCCCTCGCCCCCCTCTTCGACGCGGACCGCCCCGACGGTCTGCCGACCGCGGACGACATCGACGCGATCGTCCTCGACTTCGACGGCACCCAGACCGACGACCGGGTGCTGATCGACTCCGACGGGCGGGAGTTCGTCTCCGTCCACCGCGGCGACGGCCTCGGCATCGCCGCCCTGCGCAGGAGCGGCTTCCCGCTCCTGATCCTGTCCACGGAACAGAACCCGGTCGTCGCCGCCCGGGCCCGGAAGCTGAAGCTCCCGGTCCTGCACGGCATCGACCGCAAGGACCTCGCGCTCAAGCAGTGGTGCGAGGAACAGGGCATCGCGCCGGAGCGCGTGCTCTACGTCGGCAACGACGTCAACGACCTCCCCTGCTTCGCCCTCGTGGGCTGGCCGGTGGCGGTCGCGAGCGCCCACGACGTCGTACGCGGCGCCGCACGCGCGGTCACCACCGTCCCCGGTGGCGACGGCGCGATCCGGGAGATCGCCGGCTGGATCCTCGGACCCTCCCTCTCCACCCTCACCAGGTAAGGAACGTTCCGCCATGAGCACCAACTCCCGTCTGCGCACGTTCGGTTCCCGCGAGGTCGGCCCCGGCCGCCCGGTCTACATCTGCGGCGAGATCGGCATCAACCACAACGGCGACCTCGAGAACGCCTTCAAGCTGATCGACGTGGCCGCCGAGGCCGGCTGCGACGCCGTCAAGTTCCAGAAGCGCACCCCCGAGATCTGCACCCCGCGCGACCAGTGGGACATCGAGCGCGACACCCCCTGGGGCCGGATGACGTACATCGACTACCGCCACCGCGTGGAGTTCGGCGAGGACGAGTACCGCCAGATCGACACCTACTGCAAGAAGAAGGGGATCGACTGGTTCGCCTCCCCGTGGGACACCGAGGCCGTCGCCTTCCTGGAGCAGTTCGACGTCCCCGCCCACAAGGTGGCCTCCGCCTCCCTCACCGACGACGAGCTGCTGCGCGCCCTGCGCGCCACCGGCCGCGCGGTCATCCTCTCCACCGGCATGTCGACGCCGAAGCAGATCCGCCACGCCGTCGAGGTCATCGGCAGCGACAACATCCTCATGTGCCACGCCACCTCGACCTACCCGGCCAAGGCCGAGGAGCTCAACCTCCGCGTGATCAACACGCTGGAGACGGAGTACCCGAACGTCCCGATCGGCTACTCCGGCCACGAGACCGGCCTGCAGACCACGCTGGCCGCCGTCGCCCTCGGCGCCGTCTTCGTCGAGCGCCACATCACCCTCGACCGCGCGATGTGGGGCTCCGACCAGGCCGCCTCCGTCGAGCCCCAGGGCCTCACGCGCCTGGTCCGTGACATCCGCACCATCGAGGCCTCCCTCGGCGACGGCGTGAAGAAGGTCTACGACTCCGAGCTCGGCCCCATGAAGAAGCTCCGCCGCGTCAGCGGTGTCGTCGCGGAGGCGGAGATCGCCGCGGCGGCGGGCGAGCCGGTCGCGGTCTGAGCCACCAGGGCCCGAGACACCCACCACTACGGGACGGTCGTACGAGGATGAGCCCCCGCGCCGGCATCGGCACCGGCACCACCCCCCACACCCTCGCCTTCGTCGAGAGCCCGGTGCAGCTCCTGAACGTGCTGGAGTGGGCGCACAACCGGCGGCACGCCGAGCTGCCCGTTCCGTCGCCCGCCCAGGAGGCGTCCGGCGCGGAGCTCACCCTCGTCGTCCTGTCCCCGACCGACCCGATGACCCGCGGACAGCTGCGGCGCATGGCCGAGCTGGCCCGCGACGAGGGGCACGCCGTGCGCTGGGAGGAGGCCCGCGGCGGGACCACGGCCCCCTTCCGCACGATCGGCGGGCTCGCCCCGCTGCTGCGCCGGGCCCGGCGGGTCGTCATGGGCGACCCGTTCTCCCGGTACGTCCAGCTCCTTCTGTCCATCACCAGGGCCACCGACCTCGTCGTGGTCGACGACGGCACCGCGACCATGGAGTTCGTCGGCCAGCTCGCCCGCGGCGAACGCCTCGTGCGCTGGCACCGCAAGGGCGGCCGGCCCGGCCCCCGCGACCTCCTCTTCGCCCCGGTCTCCTCCTCGGCCCGCCGCCGCCTCACCCCGTCGGCCGACACCCGGGTCGAGGTCTTCTCCGCGATGCCGGTCCAGGACGTCCCCGAGGGCGTCACGGTCACCGCCAACACCTTCACCTGGACCCGGGCCCGCTTCGGGCCGCCGCGGGTCACGAAGGGCGCGGACCTGGTCGGCACCTCGCTGGTCGAGACCGGTGTGGTGGACGCCGACCGCTATCTGGAGGCCGTCCGGGCCCTCGCTCGCGCCCATGGCGCGGCCCGCTACTTCGCGCACCGCCGCGAGAGCGCGGACAAACTCCACCGGCTGGCCGTGGAGACGGGCCTGGAGGTGGTCCGCCCCGACCTCCCCCTGGAACTGATCGCCCGCCGTGGCCCGATCGGCCGTACGGTCCTCAGCTTCCCGTCGACCGTCGTCCACACCCTCCCCCTGGCGCTCTCCGGCACGGACGTCCGCGTGGCGGTCTGCGACATCGACCCCACCTGGCTGACGGCACACGCGTCCCCAAGGGCCCAGGGCTTCCTGTCGGGGGTCACCGGGACGGCGCGGGACGTGCATCGGCTGGCGGCGGTGATGCCGTAACCGCGCACCGCCTTCTGGCTGCCGGCCGGCGGGGGCTGGTCGCGGAGTTCCCCGCGCCCCTGGGGGGCAGTTCCCCGCGCCCCTGGGGGCAGTTCCCCGCGCACCAGGGCGCGGTTCCCCCCGCCCCAGGGACTTGCAGTCCCGTGTCCCCTCAGCTGCGGGGCGGCACCCCGAGCGCGGGGGAGCGGCCCCCGCCCCCGGCCCGCTATCTGCCGGGCACCTGGGCCAGCAGATACGCCCGGGGGTACCGGCGGCCCTCCTCCGGGGCCAGCACCACGCGCGCCAGTACCTCGAAGCCCGCCTCCCCCAGCAGCCCCGCCATCACCTCCGGGTCCCGGAACCAGTACCGCAGCGAGACCTCGTGCCCGAAGCGTTCCGTGACGTGCAGTTCCTCGCCCCGCCCGGTCTGGAAGGCGAGGAGCAGATGTCCGCCGGGGACCAGCACGCGGCGGAACTCCCGCAGTACGGTCGGGAGTTCGGTGTCCGGCACATGGATCACGGAGAACAGCGCCAGCACTCCGGCGAGGGAGCGGTCCGGCAGGTCGAGCCCGGTCATCGAGCCCACGTGGAACCGCAGGTGCGGATGCGCCCGCGAGGCCAGCGCCACCATGCGCGGCGACACGTCCACCCCGAACACCGACAGCCCGAGCGCGTCCAGCCGCCGGGTCACGTACCCCGGCCCGCTGCCGATGTCCGCCACCGGCTCGCCGCCCCCGCGCTCCTTCACCAGGTCCACGAAGCCGGTGACCAGCGCTCTGTCCAGGTGCCGGTGCTCCAGCCCGTCCGCGAACTCCTCGGTGTAGGCCTCGGCCATCGCGTCGTAGGAGGTGCGGGCGGCGTGCAGGAAGTCGACGTCCAGGTCGGTCATGGGCGCGCACACTACCGGCGCGCGCGGCGGCTCGTACGAACGTCCGATGAACGATTCCGGAACGTGGACACGGCAGGCGCCCCACCCGCACCTCATGGTATGGGTGAGGTTAGGAAGAGGGACGGCGCCAGATGAAAATTCGGCGAGTTTACCCACCCTCTACGGCAACCATGCGTCGCGCGGCCAACTTTTCTTCCTCCAACAGGTTGAAATTTTGTTGATCGGGTCAGTTGACCGCTTCGGCGTCCTACCCTTCAGAGGGTGAAGCAACTGATGTCCCGAGAGTCCGAGGCCGAACCCGCGAAGCGCGCCGCCCTGCCCGGCACGCTGCCCGAAGCCCTCCGTGCGGAGCTGGTCGCCTTCCGGCGCGACATGCACATGCACCCGGAGCTGGGCAACCAGGAGTTCCGCACGACCGCCGCGATCAAGGCCCGCCTGGAGAAGGCAGGCCTCAAGCCGCGCGTCCTCAGCGTCGGGACCGGGCTCATCTGTGACATCGGGATCGAGGAGGGGCAGCCGGTCTCCGGCGTGCCCGTCCTCGCGATGCGCGCCGACATCGACGCGCTGCCCATCCCGGACACCAAGACCGAGTGCGCCTACCGCTCCACGGTCCCCGACCGCGCCCACGCCTGCGGCCACGACGTGCACACCACCGTCGTCCTCGGCGCCGGTCTCGTGCTCGCCGAACTGCACCGGCAGGGCCGCCTCCCGCGCCCGGTGCGGCTGATCTTCCAGCCCGCCGAGGAGGTGCTGCCCGGCGGCGCCGCCGACGCCATCGAGTGCGGCGCGCTGGACGGCGTCGGCCGGATCATCGCCGTGCACTGCGACCCGCGCGTCGACGCGGGTCTGATCGGGCTGCGCGAGGGCGCCATCACCTCCGCCTGCGACCGGCTGGAGATCACCCTGGACGGCCCCGGCGGCCACACCGCCCGCCCCCACCTCACCACCGACCTGGTCACCGCCGCGGCCCGGGTCGTCACCGACGTGCCCGCGCTGGTCGCGCGCCGGGTCGACACCCGGGCGGGCCTCGCGGTCACCTGGGGGCGGATCGAGAGCGGCCACGCCCCGAACGTGATCCCGCAGCACGCCGAGCTGTCCGGCACCGTGCGCTGCCTGGACATCGAGGCCTGGCGGCAGGCCCCGGACATCGTCGTGGCGGCGATCGACGAGGTCGCCAACCTGCACCGCGCCAAGTCCGAGATCAACTACGTCCGGGGCGTCCCGCCGGTCGTCAACGACGGCGCGGTCGCCGCCCTGCTGCACGACGCGATGGTCGCCCGGCGCGGCGAGGACGCCGTGGAGGGCACCGAGCAGAGCCTCGGCGGCGAGGACTTCTCCTGGTACCTGGAGCGGGTCCCGGGCGCGATGGCCCGGCTCGGCGTGCGTCCCCCGGGCGAGCGCACGGTGCGCGATCTGCACCAGGGCGACTTCGACGCCGACGAGCACGCGATCACCGTGGGCGTGGAGCTGTTCACGGCCGCCGCCCTGCTGGACGCGGCGACGCGGGACGCGTGAGGCGGTATCCGACCACGGGGGACGACGAGGTGACCGAAAGGTTCCTCTTCGTCCCCTTGTGTCACCCGTCCGTAACGCCCAGGACGCGCTTGCACGCCAAGGTCGGCACGAATCGATAACGGGAGCGGGCAACCCCGTTCCCCTCGACTTCTACGCGCGTTACTGTCGCCGAAATCGCCACCCGGTTCGGCTTGTTGGGGAGCCCCCCGGAACGGCGCCACCAAGGGGAAAGCGGGCCGGTCGCGGCGCCGTGGGGATGCGAAGGGGTACTTGCTGTGCGTCAGATATCTCGGAGGAGCAGATTCTCCCAGGCAGCGGTGGCCGTCGCGGTCATCGCGCTCGCGGCCACCGGCTGCGGTGAGTCCAGCACCGGTTCCAAGGCGAACGACTCGGCTTCGTCGTCGTCCGGGAAGTACTCGGGCAAGGGCATCGGTCTCGCGTACGACATCGGCGGCAAGGGCGACCAGTCCTTCAACGACGCCGCCTACGCCGGTTTCCAGAAGGCCGAGAAGGAGTTCGGCATCAGCGGCCGGGACGTCGAGCCGCAGGACAACGAGACCGACGCGGACAAGATCCAGCGGCTCACCCAGCTGGCTCAGGCCGGCTACAACCCGGTGATCGGCGTCGGCTTCGTCTACGGGCCGGCCGTCAAGGAGGTCGCCGCCAAGTTCCCGAACACCACCTTCGGGATCATCGACGACGAGAGCGTCCAGGCGAAGAACGTCGCCGACATGGTCTTCCACGAGGAGCAGGCCTCCTACCTGGCGGGCGTCGCCGCCGCCAAGGCCTCCAAGAAGGCGCACATCGGCTTCATCGGCGGCGTGGACATCCCGCTGATCCACAAGTTCGAGGCCGGGTACGTCCAGGGCGCCAAGTCGGTCAACCCGAGCATCAAGGTCGAGTCGCAGTACCTCACGGAGACGCCCCAGGAGGGCGGCTTCTCCAGCCCCGACAAGGGCAAGGACGCGGCGAGCGGCCAGATCGAGGCGGGCGCCGACGTCCTGTACGCCGCGGCCGGTCTGTCCGGTCAGGGCGTGATCAGCGAGGGCGCCGCCAAGAAGGTCTGGGTCATCGGCGTCGACTCCGACCAGTACAACCAGAGCGCGCTCGCCACGTACAAGGACTTCATCCTCGGCTCGGCGCTGAAGAACGTCGGCGGCGCGGTCTACGACCTCGTGAAGTCGGTGCACGAGGGCAAGCCGCTGTCCGGCGTGGTCCGCGGCAGCCTCTCCAACGACGGCGTCGGATTCGCCGACTCCAACCCGAAGTACAAGGCGATGACGGACGTCGTCGCGGCCGTGGACAAGGCCAAGCAGGACATCATCGACGGCAAGGTCACGGTCAACACCAAGTAACGCCCCGGCGGGGCCGCCGTAACGCCGGCCCCGCCCGTCCCGTACGCCCTTCCGGGCGTCCTCGCAGCCCACGCGCCCCCTGCGTTCCGCAGGGGGCGTTCTGCTGTACGTAACCTGGACTACAACTGTGGCCACAGCTCGATAACGGAGCGGACAGAAGGGTTTTTCCTCCCGGTCTACGCGCGTTACGCTGCGGCGGAACCAGCGCCTGGTTTGGGCGCTTGCACAAAGGAGTCTCGTTCCATGCGCCGGGTGTCCCGAATCGCGGCTGCGGGTGTTGCCACCGCAGCTCTCGCCGTGACCGTTTCCGCTTGTGGAAGCTCGTCCACGTCGTCCTCCTCGTCGGAGAGCAGCAAGAACAACCTGGGCCTCGCGCTCGCGTACGACGTCGGCGGCAAGGGCGACCAGTCCTTCAACGACGCCGCCACCGCCGGCCTGGAGCAGGCCGACAAGGAGTTCGGCTACAAGTCCACCGCGGTCGAGCCGCAGGACAACGAGTCCGACGCGGACAAGGTGCAGCGCCTGGAGAGCCTGGCCAAGGCGGGCTACAACCCGGTCATCGGCGTCGGCTTCGCCTACGCGCCGGCCGTCAAGGAGGTCGCGGCCAAGTACCCGAAGACCACCTTCGGCATCGTGGACGACGAGACCATCAAGGCCGCCAACGTCGCCGACCTGGTCTTCCACGAGGAGCAGGCCTCCTACCTCGCCGGTGTCGCGGCCGCCAAGGCCACCAAGTCGAACGTCGTGGGCTTCATCGGCGGTGTGGACGTGCCGCTGATCCACAAGTTCGAGGCCGGCTTCAAGCAGGGCGTCGAGGACACCAAGAAGGGCGTCACGGTCAAGTCGCAGTACCTGACCGAGACCGCCGCCGAGGGTGGCTTCTCCTCCCCGGACAAGGGCGAGAGCGCCGCCGACGGCCAGATCGACGCCGGTGCGGACGTCCTCTACGCCGCCGCCGGCCTGTCCGGCCAGGGTGTCATCAAGGCCGCCAACGCCAACAAGGTGTGGGCGATCGGCGTCGACTCCGACCAGTACAAGCAGGACGCGCTCAAGGCGTACAAGAACTCGATCCTGACCTCCGCCATGAAGAACGTGCAGGGCGCGGTCTACGGCCTGGCCAAGTCGGTCGAGGACGGCAAGCCCGAGACGGGCGTCGTCCGCGGCAGCCTGGAGAACGGCGGCGTGAGCGTGTCGAACTCCAACCCGACCTTCGCCGGCAACGCCGACATCCAGGCCGCGATCAAGAAGGCCGAAGAGGGCATCAAGAACGGCACCATCACCGTCAAGACCTCCTGATCCGGCGAATCGAACCGGTCGCAGGGATTGGCCTACAGGGCGCTGCGATGACAGCGTGACGGCCACGGAACGGGGCACGGGAACCACGGCGTACTCGTGCCCCTTCGCGGCAGAATGCTCGGAACGGATCGTGACCGAAAATGAGCGATCAGATCCGAGCACTATTTAAAGCAGGGGCGCTACGCGCGTAGAGCGGCCCCTTTCCCAAGGAGAGTGCGCCATCGACGCGTCCAGCAGCCCTCCGCTCACCGCACAGTCGACGATCGCGGTAGAGCTGGCGGGTATCACCAAGCGCTTCCCCGGAGTCGTCGCCAACCACGACATCCACCTGACCGTCCGCAAGGGCACCGTGCACGCCCTGGTCGGAGAGAACGGCGCCGGCAAGTCGACCCTGATGAAGATCCTCTACGGCATGCAGAAGCCGGACGAGGGCACCATCGCCGTCGACGGACAGCAGGTGAGCTTCTCCAGCCCCGCCGACGCCATCGCCCGCGGCATCGGCATGGTCCACCAGCACTTCATGCTGGCCGACAACCTGACCGTCCTGGAGAACGTGGTGCTCGGCAGCGAGAAGCTGCACGGCATCGGCGGCGCCGCCCGCAAGAAGATCAAGGAGATCTCCGACCGCTACGGCCTCGGGGTGCGCCCCGACGCCCTCGTCGAGGACCTCGGTGTCGCCGACCGCCAGCGCGTGGAGATCCTCAAGGTCCTCTTCCGCGGCGCCCGCACCCTCATCCTCGACGAGCCGACCGCCGTCCTGGTCCCGCAGGAGGTCGACGCCCTCTTCGCCAACCTGCGCGAGCTCAAGGCCGAGGGCCTCTCCGTCATCTTCATCTCCCACAAGCTGGGCGAGGTCCTCTCCGTCGCCGACGACATCACCGTCATCCGGCGCGGCACGACCGTCGGCACGGCGGTCCCGTCCGAGACCACCCCCCGCCAGCTCGCCGAGATGATGGTCGGCTCCGAGCTGCCCACCCCGGAGACCGCCGAGTCCACGGTCACCGACCAGGCCGTCCTCACGGTCGCGGGCCTCACCGTCTACGCCAGCGGCGGCGCCTCGATGGGCACCGAGGCCGAGCCCACCGGCGGCATCACGCTGGCTCCCGAGGGCGGCGAGATCAAGCGCGTCCTGGACGACGTCAGCTTCACCATCCACGCCGGCGAGGTCATGGGCATCGCCGGAGTCGAGGGCAACGGCCAGACCGAGCTGATCGACGCCCTGATCGGCACCAAGAACGCCGACGCCGGCACGATCTCCTTCCTCGGCGAGGACATCACCCCCTGGCCCACCCGCAAGCGCCGCGAGTCCGGCGTCGGCTACATCCCCGAGGACCGCCACCGCCAGGGCCTGCTCCTGGAGGCCCCCCTCTGGGAGAACCGAATCCTCGGCCATGTCACCGAGACGCCCAACGCCAAGGGCTTCTGGCTGAACCCCAAGGGCGCCCAGGCCGACACCCGCCGGATCGTCGAGGAGTTCGACGTCCGCACCCCCGGCATCGACGTCACCGCCGCCTCCCTCTCCGGCGGCAACCAGCAGAAGCTGATCGTCGGCCGCGAGATGAGCCACAACCCGAAGTTCCTGATCGCCGCCCACCCCACCCGCGGCGTGGACGTCGGCGCACAGGCCCAGATCTGGGACCGCATCCGCGAGGCCCGCCGCGAGGGCCTGGCCGTGCTGCTGATCTCCGCCGACCTGGACGAGCTGATCGGCCTGTCGGACACCCTGCGCGTGATCTACAACGGCAGGCTGGTCGCGGACGCCGACCCCGCCACCATCACCCCGGAGGAACTGGGCTCGGCCATGACGGGTGCCGCCACCGGACACCTTGAGCACGTCGAGGAAGCGAGCGCCCCGGAGGACGAGGCCCGATGAAGAAGTTCGACAAGGAGCGCGTGCTCCTCGCCGTGGCCGGACCGGTCATGGCGCTCGTCGCGGCGATCCTGCTGACCTCGGTCGTGCTGATCGCCTCGGGCAAGAGCCCGATCGAGCCGTACACGCTCATGCTGGAGCAGATCGGCTACTCCGACGTCCAGGTCCTGATCATCAACCAGGCGTCGCTGTACTACATCGCCGCCCTCGCGGTCGCCCTCGGCTTCCGCATGAACCTGTTCAACATCGGCGTGGACGGCCAGTACCGCCTCGCCGCGATGATGACCGCCGTGGTCGGCGCCCACATGGACCTGCCGGCCTTCCTCCAGGTCCCGCTGCTGCTGCTGGTCGCCGCCTTCACCGGCGGCATCTGGGCCGGCGTCGCGGGCGTCCTGAAGGTCACCCGGGGCGTCAGCGAGGTCGTCGCGACGATCATGCTCAACGCGATCGCCACCAGCCTCATCGCCTACCTCACCCTGCCCGACGTCTTCGGCCAGCTCGTCGGCGACAACAAGACCACCGGCATCATGAAGAAGTCCGGCTGGGTCCCCGGCATCAACCTGGGCGCCGACGTCGGCGAGATCTACGGCCTGGTCTTCCTCGCCATCGCGCTCGGCATCGTCTACTGGCTGGTCCTCAACCGCACCCGCTTCGGCTTCGACCTGCGCGCCACCGGCGAGTCCGAGTCGGCCGCCGCCGCCTCCGGCGTCGACGCCAAGCGCATGATCCTCACCGTGATGATCGTCTCCGGCGCGGTCTCCGGCCTCGCCGGTCTGCCGCTGCTGCTCGGCGACGCCCACACCTACAGCCTGAGCTTCCCGACCGGCGTCGGCTTCACCGCCATCGGCATCGCCCTGCTCGGCCGCAACAACCCCGGCGGCATCGCCCTCGCCGCCCTCCTGTGGGCCTTCCTCGACAAGGCGTCCCCCGCCCTCGACTACGCGACTCCCCAGCCGTACGAGAAGGAGATCGCGATGATCATGCAGGGCCTGATCGTCTTCGCGGTCGTCATCTCCTACGAGGTCGTCCGCACCTGGGGTCTGCGCCGCCAGCAGAAGCGCGTCGGTGAGGAACTCGCCGCCGCCGCGAACACCAAGAAGGAGGTGGCGGTCTGATGAGCACCGCGACCATCGCGAAGCCGAAGTCCGGGCAGCCCGGCAAGGGCGGCCGCCGGATGTCGCTGCCCGTCCTCCTGCTGGTCATCGCGGGCGTCCTGATCCTGACCTCGGCGGTCCGTCTGATCACCGGCGCGGACGGCATCACGTCCACCGGCCAGATGTCCACCGCCCTGCGCGCCGCCGTCCCGATCGGACTCGCCGGTCTCGGCGGTCTGTGGGCCGAGCGGGCCGGCGTCGTCAACATCGGCCTCGAGGGCATGATGATCCTCGGCACCTGGTTCGGCGCCTGGGCCGGCTACCAGTGGGGCCCGTGGACCGGTGTCGCCTTCGGCATCGTCGGCGGCGCGCTCGGCGCCGTCCTGCACGCCATCGCCACCGTCACCTTCAAGGTCAACCACATCGTCTCCGGTGTGGCCCTGAACATCCTCGCCCTGGGCGTCACCCGCTACCTGTCGAAGTTCACCTTCGAGGGCGCCCCGCAGGGCTCCTCCAAGCAGTCCCCGCCGATCGAGTCGCTCGGCACCTTCGACGTCCCCGGCCTGTCCGGCTGGCTGGAGACCCTCAACGACAAGCACTGGTTCCTGATCTCCGACCTCGCCGGCCTGGTAGGCGGCCTGATCACCAACCTGTCGCCGCTCACCGTCGTCGCCGTCGCCCTCGTCCCGGGCACCTGGTACGTGCTGTGGCGCACCTCCTTCGGTCTGCGCCTGCGCTCCTGCGGCGAGAACCCGGTGGCCGCCGAGTCCCTCGGCGTCAACGTCTACAAGTACAAGTACATCGCCGTGATCGTCTCCGGCGGCTTCGCCGGCCTCGGCGGCGCCTTCCTGTCGATCGTCGCGTCGAACGTCTACCTCGACGGCCAGACCGCCGGCCGCGGCTACATCGGTCTCGCCGCGATGATCTTCGGCAACTGGATGCCGGGCGGCCTCGCCCTCGGCGCCGGGCTCTTCGGCTACACCGACAGCCTCAACCTGCGCGGCGGCGCGACCAACGTCCACGCGCTGATCCTGCTGCTCGCGATCCTGCTGGTCGTCGGCGTCGCCTACCTGGCCTGGAAGAAGCAGTACGTCCCGGCCTTCATCACCGCCGCGGTCGCGGCCCTGATGTTCGTCTGGTACGTCAGCACCGACGAGGTCCCCAACCAGGTCGTCACCGCCACCCCGTACGTCGTCACCCTGCTGGTCCTCTCGCTGTCCGCCCAGCGCCTGCGCATGCCGAAGGCCGACGGACTGCCGTACCGGAAGGGACAGGGCAAGTGACCCCGGTCGACTGGGAGAAGCTGCGTTCGGTGGCCCGGGACGCCATGTCCCGGGCGTACGCCCCGTACTCCGGCTACCCGGTCGGCGTGGCGGCCCTCGTCGACGACGGCCGGATCGTCTCCGGCTGCAACGTCGAGAACGCCTCCTACGGGCTCGGCCTGTGCGCCGAGTGCGGGCTGGTCTCCGAGCTGCAGAACACCGGCGGCGGCCGGCTCACGCACTTCACCTGCGTGGACGGCAAGGGCGAGGTCCTGGTCCCGTGCGGCCGCTGCCGCCAGCTGCTGTACGAGTTCGGCGGCGCCGAGCTCCTGCTGGAGACCCCGGCCGGCATCCTGCCCCTCGCCGAGATGCTCCCGCAGGCCTTCGGCCCGGACCACCTCACCAAGTAAGCAAGCAAGCAAGCACCTCCGTACGGCCCCTCTGAATCGCTGGACACGCTCAGGGGGGCCGCACACTTTCTGGACCCTCGGAAGGAACGCACGCCATGGCCATGGACGCCATCTCCGTCATCCGCACCAAGCGGGACCGCGGCGAACTCAGCGACGCGCAGATCGACTGGGTCATCGACGCGTACACCCGCGGCGAGGTCGCCGACGAGCAGATGTCGTCGCTCGCGATGGCCGTCCTGCTCAACGGCATGAACCGCCGGGAGATCGCCCGCTGGACCGCCGCGATGATCGCGAGCGGGGAACGCATGGACTTCTCGTCCCTGTCCCGCCCGACCGCCGACAAGCACTCCACCGGCGGCGTCGGCGACAAGATCACGCTGCCGCTCGCCCCGCTCGTCGCGGCCTGCGGCGCCGCCGTCCCGCAGCTCTCCGGCCGCGGCCTCGGCCACACCGGCGGCACCCTGGACAAGCTGGAGTCCATCCCCGGCTGGCGCGCCCTGCTCTCCAACGAGGAGATGCTCTCCGTCCTCGACACCACCGGCGCCGTGATCTGCGCGGCCGGCGACGGCCTCGCCCCCGCCGACAAGAAGCTGTACGCCCTGCGCGACGTCACCGGCACCGTCGAGGCGATCCCCCTCATCGCCTCCTCGATCATGTCCAAGAAGATCGCCGAGGGCACCGGCTCCCTGGTCCTCGACGTGAAGGTCGGCACCGGCGCCTTCATGAAGACCGTCGAGGACGCCCGTGAGCTGGCCTCCACGATGGTCGGCCTCGGCACCGACCACGGCGTGAAGACGGTCGCCCTGCTCACCGACATGAACACCCCGCTCGGCCTGACCGCGGGCAACGCCCTGGAGGTCCGCGAGTCGATCGAGGTCCTCGCGGGCGGCGGCCCGGCGGACGTCGTGGAGCTGACCATCGCCCTCGCCCGCGAGATGCTCGACGCGGCCGGGGTGAAGGACGCCGACCCGGCGAAGGCGCTCGCCGACGGCTCGGCGATGGACGTCTGGCGCCGCATGATCGCGGCCCAGGGCGGCGACCCGGACGCCACCCTGCCGGTGGCCCGCGAACAGCACGTCGTCACAGCCCCCTCCTCCGGTGTCCTCACCCGCCTCGACGCCTACGACATCGGCATCGCCGCCTGGCGCCTCGGCGCGGGCCGCGCCCGCAAGGAGGACCCGGTCCAGGCGGGCGCGGGCGTCGAACTCCACGCCCGCCCCGGCGACACGGTCACCGCGGGCCAGCCCCTCCTGACCCTGCACACCGACACCCCGGAGCGCTTCGACTACGCCCTCCAGGCGGTGACCGGCTCCTACGACATCGCCCCGACCGGTACGGCGTTCACGGCATCGCCGGTGGTGCTGGAACGTATCGCCTGACCTGCGCTTTCCCCATGCGGGTGAACGGGATCGGTGGACCGCCGCCGGTCCCGTTCGGCATGCTGTGATGGGTGACGCACCGATAGGAGAACCGCCATGAGCGCACTCAGCGTCGAGTCCGAGTCCCCTAGCGGCAAGGACTGGGACGAGATCGTCCGTGTCTGGGAGGAAACGGACGCTCCGGAGGGCAGCAAGGTGGAGATCGTCGGAGGGATCGTCACCGTGTCGCCTCCGCCGTCCGAAGAACACAATGACACTGCCGAGCTACTGGTCGAGCGTCTCTATCCCGCGGTCCCGGAGGGCTGTGGCATCTACCAGACACTCGGCCTGGCTGTCCCTGAAACGGCAGGGTTCTTCGTTCCAGATGTGTGCGTCGTGCCCAGAGCCGCGTTGCGCCGCGGTAAGCGCGTGCATGCGGGTGAGGCAGAACTGGTTGTGGAAATCACGTCTCCCAGCAACGCCAACCACGACCGAGTCAAGAAGACACACGGCTACGCCCGCGCTGGTGTCCCTCTCTACCTCCTCCTGGATCCCTGGCACCGAGGCCGTCCCACGGCGACGCTCTACGGGGCCCCGGAAGACGGCACATACCGCGTCCTCGTTTCCGTCGAGTACGGCGAGAAAGTGGCGCTGCCCGCCCCCTTCGACCTGGACATCGACACCGGAGTCTTCCCCATGAACTGAGGCCGCAGTAGCGCCGCGATGAGTTGAGCCCCCCGCCGGGGTCTACCGCACGTGGACCCCAGGACACCGCCCGTACTCGCCCTGACCGGCCCTGTCACCCGCGAACGGGCGGCAGGGTTCGCCGATGCCGTACGGGCCCTGCTGACGGCCGGGGACGGCGGAGTCGTCGTCTGTGACGTCAGCGGGCTCGGGGGGCCGCCGGGACTGGCCGTCGTCGAGCTGCTGGCCCGGCTCCAGCTCGCCGCCCGCAGGGCCGGGGGACGGATACGGCTGCGCGGCCCCGATCCCGGCCTACGCGCCCTGCTCGACCTCGTCGGACTCCCCGTCGAGGTGGAGGGGGAGGCCGAAGAGGGGGAACCAGCGCTGGGTGTCGAGGTAGAAGTGGAACCCGGTGAGGCGGCCGTCTGAGATCTCCAGGACCTGGATCGCCCAGGGGCTGAAGCCGCCCTTGTCCGGGTCCGGCTTGTACTGGGCGAAGCCCGGCAGCCCGTTCACCCGGACCGGCAGGAGCCGCGAGCCCTCGCAGGCCGAGCCGAGCGTCGTCATGAACCCCGTGATGTCGTCGTGGCCGGTCAGCCACAGGTCGAACGGCGGCATCGTCATGATGGCGTCCTCGTGCAGCAACGCCGTCAGGGCGGCCATGTCGTACCCCTCGAAGGCCGCCACATAGCGCTCGAGCAGCTTGCGCTGCTCCTCGTCCAGCGGGTCCGACACCGCCGCGTCCGCGCCCGCCTCCGCCCGCTCGGCCAGCGTGGCCCGCGCCCGCTGCAACGCGCTGTTGACCGAGGCGACCGTGGTGTCCAGCAGTTCGGCGACCTCACTCGCCCGCCACGCCAGCACCTCGCGCAGGATCAGCACCGCGCGCTGCTTGGGCGGCAACTGCTGGAGCGCCGCCATGAACGCCAGCCGCACCGACTCCTTGGCGACCGCCGCCTCCGCCGGGTCCTCCACCGTGGGCAGCACGCGCGCGTCCGGCATCGGCTCCAGCCAGGTGTGGTCGGGGCGGGGCGCCAGGGCCGCCTGGGCGAGCGGAGTCGACTCCGAGAGATCCATCGGACGGGCCCGTTTGTTGCCCGCCGTCAGCATGTCCAGACACACGTTCGTCGCGATCCGGTACAGCCACGAGCGCAGACTGGAGCGGCCCTCGAACCGGTCGTAGCTCCGCCAGGCCCGCACGAGCGTGTCCTGCACCGCGTCCTCGGCCTCGAAGGACGAACCGAGCATGCGATAGCAGTAGCCCGTCAGCTCGACCCGGTGCCGCTCCAGCCGGACATCGAGATCCTCGACCGTCGCGGCGGCTGCCGTCCCGTCACTCATCCTCGTCCACCCACCCCTGTGGCCGTCCTGTCGCGCGCCTGTGCGCCCCAGCACTTCGGAAGCTACCCCAGCCCACTGACAATGGCCTGCCGAGTCGACGTACCCGCAGGTCAGGACAGCTGCTTCACGAACATCAGCAGATGCCGGTGGACACCGGGCGCGTCCACCGCGTCCCGCAGCGCCCGCGCCACCTCCTCCGCACCGGCCAGCGAGGCGGGCAGCCGCGGGCCATGAACGAACCCCCTGCTCGGTCGGCGCCAGTGGCTGCGCACCCTGGGCGCGACCACTGACAACGGGCCCTGAACAGGGGGAACGTCCGACGCGGGGACCGGTGACTCAGTGGGCGGGCACGGGCTCCCGCCGCGCCGCGACCCGCGCCGCCCGGGTGCCGAGAACCGTGATGGCCACGACCCCGAGGACCGCCAGGACGCCCACGCCGACCGTGCCGGCCCAGCCGCCGGAGTGGAAGGCGAGCGCGCCGACCGTCGAGCCGGTGCTGGAGCCGATGTAGTACGCCGACTGGTAGAGCGCGGAGGCCTGGGCACGGCCCGTGGTCGCCGTCCTGCTGACCGCCGAGGACGCCACCGCGTGCCCCGCGAAGAAGCCCGCCGTGATCAGGACCAGGCCCAGCAGGACCATCGGCAGCGAGTCGGCCAGGGACAGCAGCAGACCCGTCGCGGTCGTCCCGGCCGCCAGGTACAGGGCCCCGCGCCGCCCCAGCCGGCCCACCAGCCGGCCCGCCGTCGACGCCGAGACCGTACCCACCAGGTACACCAGGAAGATCGAGCCGACGATGCCCTGCGGGAGCGAGAAGGGCGCCTCGGTCAGCCGGTAGCCGACGACCGTGTACACCCCGCCGAAGACGGTCATGAACAGCGCGCCGATCGCGTACAGCCGGCACAGCAGCGGGTTCGCCAGATGCTCACGGACCGTGCGGGCCAGGACGCGGGGCCGCAGCGAGCCCGCCGTGAAGTGCCGGGGCGCCGGCAGCAGCAGCCGGAACGCGATCGCGCAGCCCACGGCCAGCACACCGATCACCGCGACGGCGACCCGCCAGCCCCACTCCTGCGCGACCCAGCCGGTGATGACCCGGCCGCTCATCCCGCCGACGCTGTTGCCCGCGACGAACAGCCCGATCGCCGTGACCAGGGCCCTCGGGCGCACCTCCTCGGCCAGATACGCGGTCGCCGACGCCGGGAGCCCGGCCAGCGCCGCGCCCTGCACCGCCCGCAGCACCACGAGCGCGCCCAGCGACGGCGCGAAGGGGACCAGCAGTCCCACGGTCACCGCGACCGCCAGCGAGGCCGTCATCACCGTACGGCGGCCGTAGCGCTCGGAGAGGGCACTCATCGGCAGCACGAACAGCGCGAGTCCGCCGGTCGCCGCCGCCACCGTCCAGCTCGCCTCGCTCGCCGCCACCCCGAAGTCACCGGAGATCAGCGGGAGCAGCGCCTGTGTGGAGTACAGCAGGGCGAAGGTCGCCACACCGGCGAGGAAGAGCGCGAGGCTCATCCGGCGGTAGCCGGGGCCACCGGGGGTCATACGGGTGTCGTCGACGACGGGGACGGAGGAGGCGGCGCCCACGACGGTGGACGCCCCCGTACTGGCGGGAGACATGCCTCGAAACTACGGACGCCCCCGTTCATCCGTCCAATGCACGGACTCCCCATAATCGTTCCCATGGTGCATCAGCAGAGGTCACGAGCTCATCTGTCACCGTCCAGTGACACAGAAGACATGACTGACATGTCGAGGTTGCTGGCGCCCCGGCTCGCCCACTTCGCCGGGGTCGCCCGCACCGAGCACGTCACCCGGGCCGCGCAGGAGATGGGGGTCCCGCAGTCGACCCTGTCCCGGGCGATGGTCCGGCTCGAACAGGACCTGGGCGTCGACCTCTTCGCCCGCCGCGGCCGCACGGTCTCCCTCACCCCGGCCGGCCGCACCTTCCTCGCCTCGGTCGAACGCGCCCTCGCGGAGATCGAGAAGGCCGCCGAGGAGGTCCGCGCCGACGCCGACGCCGCCACCGGCAAGGTCGCCTTCGGCTTCCTCCACACGATGGGCGCCGAGACCGTCCCCGGCCTGATCCACGCCTTCCGCGCCGATCACCCCCGGGTCCGCTTCAGCCTCGTCCAGAACTACGGCGAGGCGATGCTGGAGCGCCTGCGGGCCGGCGAGCTCGACCTCTGCCTCACCTCCCCGGTCCCGGACGCCCCCGATCTGGTCGCCCGCCGCCTCGACGAGCAGAAGCTCCGCCTGGTCGTCCCCGCCGACCACCGCCTGGCCTCCCGCCGGCGCATCCGCCTCGCCGAGGCGGCCGACGAAACCTTCGTCACCCTCGAACCCAACTACGGCATGCGCCGCATCACCGACGACCTCTGCAAGGAGGCCGGCTTCAAACCCCGCATCGCCTTCGAGGGCGAGGAGGCGGAGACCCTGCGGGGCCTGGTGGCGGCGGGCCTGGGCGTCGCCCTCCTGCCCCCGCCGGCGGTGGCCCGCCCGGGGGTGGTCGAACTGACGGTCACGGCCCCCCGGGCGGTCCGCGAGATCGGCGTGGCCTGGCTGGACGGCCACCCGGACACACCCCCGGTGGCGGCCTTCAAGAGATTCCTGCTCTCAAGACGCGGAAACCTGCTGCCTACCTAGGGTCAGCCCACGCAGGAGGCGCGGGGCGGTATCGACTTGCGGCTCCGCCGCGTGAGCGCGACCAGCCCCCACCCACCCGCACCCGCCCCCCGCACCCCGCGCCCGGGAACGGCCCGACCTACCTCCGCAACGACTTCCCGAACCCCGCCGCCAACGGCATCCGCAACCCCAACGGCGGCGGAGCCGCCAGCGCGTCCTCGACAGGCCGGGAGAACGTCCTCCCGAACAACACCCCCATCACGAAGTCCTCGGCCAGCGCCAGCACTTCGTCCCGGTACTGATGCAACCCGTGCCCGTCCGCGTGCACCTCGAACCGGCACACGTCCCGGTTCGCCTTCTTCACCCGCGCCGCCAGCCGGAAGGACAACTCCGGGTCGCTGCGGTCGTCATGCGTCCCGTGCACCACCATCACCCGCCGCCCCACCAACTGCTTCACCGGTTCGGGTGGCGCCGCCACGTCCTCCTGCGGCAGCCACGGGGCGAGGGCCAGCACGGAGTTGACGGCCGCATGGCCCCCGGCCCGGAGCGCGGCGCGGCCGCCCATCCCGGTCCCGGCGAGGCACACGGGAACGTCCCCGTAGCGCCGTACGACCTCGTCCGCCGCCCAGGTGGCGTCAGCGGCGAGATGCGCCGCGCCGCCGTTCCAGCCGCGGTAGCGGTAGTGCACGACATGGGTGACCAGCCCTTCCTCCCGGCCGGCCCGCGTGAGTCTTCGCCCGAGGCCGCGCACGGAGGCGGCCGCCCACATCGGGGACGGTCGGCGTTCGGACACCTCCTCGCCGCCCGGGAGCAGCAGCACCACCCCGCTCACCGCCGTCGGCTCCGGTCCGATCGCCTTCCCCAGCCTGGCCGTCCGAGCCGGCGTCAGTTGCTGTGCCATGACAGAACAGTGTCAGAAGCAGTGGTGGACTCCACCCGTCCGGGCGGTCACCATTGCGTATCGGCGGCGGGGTGCAACGGGTGATCTACGCGCGTAGGAGTTAGAGTGCGGAAATGACGAGCCAGAGCATCCAGGCGGGCATCACCCCCACCCCGGACCAGATCCGGCGGGCGCCCAAGGTTCTGCTGCACGACCACCTCGACGGCGGGCTGCGCCCCGGCACGATCGTCGACCTCGCCCGGGAGACCGGGTACCCCCACCTCCCCGAGAGCGACCCCGACAAGCTCGGCCTCTGGTTCCGGGAGGCCGCCGACTCCGGCTCCCTGGAACGGTACTTGGAGACCTTCTCGCACACCGTCGGTGTGATGCAGACCCGCGACGCCCTGGTCCGGGTCGCGCGCGAGTGTGCCGAGGACCTCGCCGAGGACGGTGTCGTCTACGCCGAGGTGCGCTACGCCCCCGAGCAGCACCTCGAAGCCGGACTGAGCCTCGAAGAGGTCGTCGAGGCCGTCGACGAGGGCTTCCGGGAAGGCGAGCGGAACGCCCGCCGCAACGGCCGCCGCATCCGCGTAGGCGCCCTGCTCACGGCGATGCGGCACGCCGCCCGCGCCCTGGAGATCGCCGAACTCGCCAACCGCTACCGGGATCTCGGCGTCGTCGGCTTCGACATCGCGGGCGCCGAGGCAGGCTTCCCGCCCACCCGCCACCTCGACGCCTTCGAGTACCTGAAGCGGGAGAACAACCACTTCACGATCCACGCCGGCGAGGCCTTCGGTCTGCCCTCCATCTGGCAGGCCCTCCAGTGGTGCGGCGCCGACCGGCTCGGGCACGGCGTCCGCATCATCGACGACATCGAGGTCGCCGCCGACGGAAGCGTGAAGCTCGGCCGGCTCGCCTCCTACGTCCGCGACAAGCGCGTCCCGCTGGAGATGTGCCCCAGCTCCAACCTCCAGACCGGCGCGGCCGCCTCCTACGCCGAGCACCCCATCGGTCTGCTGCGGCGGCTGCACTTCCGGGCCACGGTCAACACCGACAACCGGCTGATGTCCGGCACCAGCATGAGCCGCGAATTCGAGCACCTTGTCGGCGCATTCGGATACACGCTCGACGATCTGCAATGGTTCTCGGTCAATGCTATGAAGTCAGCATTCATTCCTTTCGATGAACGTCTCGCCATGATCAATGACGTGATCAAGCCCGGCTATGCCGAGCTCAAGTCCGAATGGCTGTTCCAACAGACGGCCTCCACCAGCGGTTCCGTGCCCAAGGAGGACTGACCGCACGATTTCCCCGGGGGCGAGATGCGGGCGCGTGTTCACCATCCGTCCGCATTTCGATGTTTGCGGCCTCCCCCTTTCCGTGTTTACGGTCGTGGACCGATCGGTTCCCCGTATCCCATTCGAGGACGCATTTTCATGAAGCAGTCTGCTGCCAAGACCCTCGGCGTCGCCGCCCTCGGTGCCGCCATCGCCGCCGTCGGCGCGGGCGCCGCCCACGCCGCCCCGGCCGTCCCCGACGCCTCGCAGGCGCTGGAGACGGTCACCGGCTCGCTGCCCTTGGAGAACGTCACGAACGTCACCAAGGCGCTGCCGGGTGCCGGCAAGGCCCTGGAGCAGGCCCAGCTCTCGCAGGCCCAGCCGGCGCTCGCCGCGGGCCTCGCCGCCGTACAGCCGGCTGCCGAGCAGGCGCTCTCGCACGGCCCGACCAAGCCGGTCGCCGGGCTGCTCGGCGGGCTTCCGGTCCAGGGTCTGCCCACCCACGGGCTGCCGGTGAACGGGCTGCCGATCGGCTGAATCCCGTGTGGACATGACGCCGTCGGGGCGCACCCGTGAGTGACGGGCGCGCCCCGACGGCGTTCTCCTGCGGACCCGGGGTGCACGCGGTGCACTCGGGTCACCAGGCCGCGCGCGCCTTGTCCTCCGAGGGGAACATGATCCACAGCGCTATGTAGAGCAGGAACTGCGGGCCCGGCAGCAGACAGGACAGCAGGAAGATCACACGCATGGTGGTCGCGGAGGTACCGAAGCGGCGGGCCAGCGCGGCGCACACTCCGCCGATCATGCGGCCGTGGGTGGGGCGGGCGAGGCTGGACATCTGGGGCTCCTTCATGAGCGTCGGTGCAGAGGCGGCCCTTACGGCCGTCCCATCTGCCGTCAACGCTACGGACCCGAAGAACGCGAAGCGTCACTCTCCGGAGCCATCCCGACCCCGAGATTCCTTCTCCTACGGAGCGATGCCGACCCTGGGAATCCTCGGGGTCCGACCCTGAGCCGCGTCCTCCGCCAAGGCCGCCGACGGCATCCGGCGCTCCCCCCTGCGGCGCAGCCACACCCGGGCCGCAGGCACCACCGCGGCATGCGCGAGCGCCACCCCCACGGTGTTCAGCAGCAGCGAGTCCACGTCCACGACCTGCCCGGGCACCCCCGTCTGGAGCAGCTCGATCGCCAGCGACAACAGGGCACCCGCCGCGACCGTACGGATCAGGGAGACGAGCGGCGAGACCCGGAGCCGACCGTGCACCAGCGGCAACAGCACACCCAGCGGGGCCAGCAGCCCCAGCCCGCCGCCGATCCGCCGGGCCGCCTCGGGCCAGCCCAGTCTCAGGTCGGCGCGGATCCCGGCGAACGGATGCAGATTGGTCGGCAGCACCCAGGGCACGTCCCGGGGGCGCAGCGTGACCCAGGCCACGAACACGAGATGTGCGGCCAGGAGGACAACCCCGGTCGCACGGAGACGGAACGCGGCGCTGCCGCCGATGGAGCCTTGACGCTGCACGCCCCCCTAGACGCACCCCCCGACACGATCGGTTCCGGCTCCCCGCCCGGCACCCCCGCAAGCCCTTGCTGTTCCCCGTCGGCCGCACCCCCTCGCCCGACGGTGACCTGCGGCGACACCGCGGGCCGGGGCCCCCGTGAGGCGTCCGCCACATCGGCGGCGGGCCGCACGTGCCGGCCGCTCAGGTCCCGGTGACGGGCGACGACGGCGGTTCGGTGCTGCCGGGCCTGGAGCGGACCTCGTCCGTGCACGCGTAGCGGCGCAGGGGATCGGAACCGGGCCCGCCCAGGACGACCGAGCCGTCGCCCTCGGCCGCGGCCGAGTCGGAGAAGGTGCACACCAGCTGGGCGAGCGCGTACGAGGTGAGGGTGTCCGGGGGCACGCTCAGCCGGAGCGCGTCCTCGGGGTCCTTCGGGCCCGGACCGCCGACCGTCATCCCCCCGCGCACGTCGGTGGTGTACCCGGCCTCCTTCTCGGCGGCCGACGGCGACTCGGCGAGCTGGTCGAGCAGGCCCTGCGCCACCAGAGCCCGCCGCTGGGCGTCAGCCGCCCCGTCCGTGACCCGTACCGAGCGGTCGACGGTCACCAGCGACGAGCCGCACAGCAGGAACACCTGCACCGGCACGCCCGCCCGCGCGGACTGCGTCGTCACGTCCGGCTCGCTGAGCGAGCAGCGCACCCGGGAGGGCGCGGCCCCGAAGTCGGTCGGCACCTCGGTGGCCCGGATCCCGCAGCCGGTGAGCAGACCGGCGAGCAGGGGAAGCGCGAGCAGACGGCGTACGTTCATCAGGCGTCCCCCTTGTTGTCCTTCCCGGCCTTCCCGGCCTTCGCGCCCTGCGCGCCGGGACCCCCCGGCCCACCCGGTCCGCCCCGCGCCGCCTGGGCGCCCGGGTCCACCAGCTCCGACGCGTCCCTCGGCAGCCGCAGCGTGAACACCGCGCCGCCCTCGGGGGAGTTGGCGGCGGTGATCTCGCCGCCGTGGATGTGGGCGTTCTCCAGGGCGATCGACAGACCGAGCCCGCTGCCGTCGGAGCGCGGCCGCGAGGCGCTCGCCTTGTAGAACCGGTCGAAGACGTGCGGCAGCACGTCCTCGGGGATGCCCGGCCCGTGGTCGCGCACCGCGATGACGACGTCCTCGGCCGACTCGCGCACCGACACCCGCACCGGGGAACCGCCGTGCTTGAGCGCGTTGCCGATGAGGTTGGCGAGGATCACGTCCAGTCGGCGCGGGTCCAGCCGCGCGTGGATGCCGCGCTCGGCGTCCAGGTCGACCGCGTCCAGCCACGCGCGCGCGTCGATGCAGAACGTGATCTGGTCGGCGACGTCGACCGTGTCCACGACCAGCCGCGCCGTACCGGCGTCGAAGCGGGTGACCTCCATCAGGTTCTCGACGAGGTCGTTGAGCCGCCGGGTCTCGCTGACCACCAGCCGTACGGCCGGTTCGATCATCGGATCGATGCTGCCGGACTCCGCGTCCAGCTCCTCCTCCAGCACCTCCGTGACGGCGGTGATGGCGGTCAGCGGGGTGCGCAGCTCGTGCGACATGTCGGCGACGAACCGCCGGGACGCCTCGTCCCGCGCCGCCATGTCGTCGACCCGCTTCTCCAGCGCCTCCGCCGTCCGGTTGAACGTCCGGGACAGGTCGGCGAGTTCGTCCGTCCCCGACACCCGCAGCCGGGTGTCCAGCCGCCCCTCGCCGAGCCGCCGCGCGGCGACCCCCAGCCGGTGCACCGGCTTCAGTACGGTCGTGGCGGCGGCCTGCGCGAGCAGCGCGGCGCCGATCAGCGCGAGGCCGGTGGCGATCCCCAGCGACCAGGCCAGGGAGTTGAGGTCCTTCGCCTCCGGCTCCAGCGACTTGCGCATGTACCCGGTCGGCCCGCCGCCGATCACCTTCGTACCGGCCACCAGATAGGGCGTGCCGTGCTCCACGACCCGCTGCCAGTACAGGTGGTACGGCGACTTGTTGCCGTCGGTGACGTCCTGCTTCCTGTTCACCGCCGTCCGCAGCGACTTCGGCACGTCGTCCAGCGAGAAGCCGCTCAGTCCGCCGGAGTTGCCGTACACCGTCCGGCCGTTCGCGTCCTCGCCGACCAGCAGCACACTGAACCGCTGGCTGCTGTTGGCCATCTGCCCGGCGGTGTGCTGCAACTCGTCCTGCGTCGGATGCCCGGGCAGCGAGCCCGCCCGGTTCTGCATCTCCTGCTCGAAGTCCCGCAGCACCGCCCCCTGGGTACGGGTGAGGACGGCCTCGCGGTTGAGCCAGTACGCGATGCCGGACGCGGACACGGCGGCGGTCAGCGCGACCGCGCCGAAGACGACGACGAGCCTGAGGCGCAGGCTGGTGAACCTGAGCCGTGACAGATGACCCCTGCGCACCGCGGACCAGCCGCCGCGCGCCTCCTGCGCTTGTGTCACTGAGGGACGTCCAGGCGGTAGCCGACCCCGCGGACGGTACGGATCAGTGTCGGAGACGAGGGCACGTCCTCGACCTTGGCGCGCAGCCGCTGCACACAGGCGTCGACGAGCCGCGAGTCACCGAGGTAGTCGTGCTCCCACACCAGCCGCAGCAGCTGCTGCCGGGACAGCGCCTGCCCCGGCCGCCGGCTCAGCTCCAGGAGCAGCCGCAGCTCGGTCGGGGTGAGCTGGAGATCCTCGCCGTTCTTCGTCACGGTCATCGCCGCGCGGTCGATGACCAGGCTGCCGAAGGCCGCCGCGTCGTTCGACTCGCGCTCCCCGCGGCGCAGCACGGCCCGGATCCGGGCGTCCAGCACCCGGCCCTGGACGGGTTTGACGACATAGTCGTCGGCACCGGACTCCAGCCCGACCACCACGTCGATGTCGTCGCTGCGCGCGGTGAGCAGAATGATCGGCAGCTGGTCGGTGCGCCGGATGCGCCGGCACACCTCGAACCCGTCGATGCCGGGCAGCATGACATCCAGCACGATCAGATCCGGCCGCTGCTCACGCAACAGCTTCAGACCGTCCTCACCGCTCGCAGCGGTCGCCACACGGTGCCCCTGGCGCGTCAGTGAGAGCTCCAGGGCCGTACGGATGGCGTCGTCGTCCTCGATCAGCAACAGGGAAGGCACGGGCTCATTCTGGCCCATGAGGGGGCTGTCGTTCGACCTGTGGGTCGGTGCTGAGACGGCACAGGCAGATGCATTCCGCGGCGCGGGCGGTGCGGAGGGGTTCGGAGGTGCCCCGCGCACGCCGGTGGCGGGGGTACGTTTCCAGTCGGCCGCGTACCCGCGGACCTGCGGCTTCGACGCGGGCGAGCAGGTCGCCGCGGGGCCGCGGACCGAGGCGCTCGGCGAGGTCGGAGAGCACCGGCCGGCCTTCCCCGCCGAGCCGCGGACACGGCACGACACCACCAGGACGACCGGGCCCGCCCACCTGCCCCGACCCGCCCGGCTGTCCCGGTCCGCCCGCCTGTCCCGGCCTGCCTGGCTGCCGCCGGCCTGCCTGGCTACCGCCGGCCTGCCTGGCTACCGCCGGTGCGCCCGGTGCGCCTGGCTGCCGCCGGTCGACCTGGCTGCCGTCGGCCTGCCCGGCTGCCACCGGTCCGCCTGGCTGCCGCAGGCCCGCCCACCTGTCGCCCGTGCGCCCGGTGCGCCTGGCTGCCGCCGGTGCGCCCGGTCCGCCTGGCTCCCGCAGGCCCGCTCACCTGCCGCCGGCCCGCCCGGTCTGCCTGGCTGCCACCCATCGGCCCTCCCGGTCCGCCCGGTCCTCCCGGTCCGCCCGGCTGTCCCGCACTGGTCCACCCGGTTCGCCCGGCCGTCCCGGACCGGTCCACCAGGTTCGCCTGGGGCACCTGGTCGGTCGGCCAAGGCCCGGTGCCGTCGTGATTCGTTCGGGCCGGCCCAGCCTGCGGGCGGTGTCCTCGGCGCAGGCCAGCGCGCGGAGTTGACGTCCCGCAGCCGCACTGATGGGCGCCGATCACACCGAGCGGCTCGCGCGGCGGGACGGCCGAGGGCCCGGTCGGCGGCGGGAACGGGCCAGGTCAGGACCGCAGGGTGGGCGCGCCGGGGCGCCGAGCCGGCGACCGTACCCCCGACGACTGTGCACGCCCTGTGGTGTCGGCATGACGGACCCCTGTGACAGGTCTGTGACAGTCGGCGGACACGGCGATGAAGTGGCCCCGGCAGTCTTTTGGTCACAGGCAAGAACGCAAAGAACGAAACACCGGAAGTCCACGACGGGGGGCGCGAGATGAACACGCTGCACGGTAAGAGCACCACCGCAGTCGCAGTCGTCACGCGTCTCCACGACGTGAACGTCGGCCGGGGTTCAGAGAAGTCCGGTGTCGTGAGCGGGCGGGGGTGCGCTCGCGGCACCGGGCGGCAGCACACCGGGTTCATGACGGTGGTCGACACGGGGGAACAGGCTCACGGGGGAGCCGCGTACAGGGAGGACACGGGGGAGCGTCGCTCGCTGACCGAGGCGGAGTTCACCGCCTACGTCACGGAGCGCCGCGCCTCCCTGTACGCCACCGCCTACCACCTCACCGGCGACCGCTTCGAGGCCGAGGACCTGCTGCAGAGCGCGCTGTTCTCGACGTACCGCGCCTGGGAGCGGATCAGTGACAAGGCCGCCGTCGGGGGGTATCTGCGGCGGACGATGACCAACCTGCATATCAGCGCGTGGCGCCGCCGCAAGCTGAACGAGTACCCGACCGAGGAACTGCCGGAGACGCCCGGCGACACGGACGCGATGCGCGGCACCGAACTGCGCGCGGTCCTGTGGCAGGCGCTGGCCCGGCTGCCCGAACTCCAGCGGACGATGCTGGTCCTGCGCTACTACGAGGGCCGCACCGACCCGGAGATCGCGGAGATCCTCGACATAAGTGTCGGCACGGTGAAGTCCAGCATCTGGCGGTCGCTCCGCCGGCTGCGCGAGGACGAGGTCCTCAGCTTCGGCCGTGACGAGGAGGACGCCTTCGGGGAGCTTGTCGCCTGAGGGTTACGGGGGAACGGGGAAACGGGGGAACGGGGGAGCGGTACCGCGGCCCGACGGGGGAAGCCGGGCAGCGGTGCCGCACAGCACGGGGGAACGCCGCTGGGGGGTGGCGTGGGGGGAACGGGGGAAGCGGGACTGGAGGGCCGGGGGGTCCGTCCAGTCCCGCTTTCATGTGTCCGCAGGGTTCGCCTGTCCCTCGTCCGAGTGAATCTTTCAGGCGGTGCTGCGTGCGGCCGGTGCGCAGCGGCCCGCCGCCGCGGACGCCAGGCGACCCATCGCCTCGTCGCGGTCGCAGGCGTACGCGCCGAGCGCGGTCTGCCGTGCCACGATGGAGCGCTCCGCCCGCATCAGCCGCCAGCCCCGGCGCAGCAGGAACGGCACCGACTTGCGGCCCTCCCGCAGATCGCGCAGGAAGCGGCGGCGGAACGTCTTCACCGGGCCCCGGCTCAGACACAGCGCGTCGGCCAGCACCCCGAGCTCACGGCAGCGCTCGACGATCTCGGCGGCGAAGATGCCCTCGGCGATGAACAGCGGGGTCCGCCCCACCTCGACCGCCTCCGTGCCGGTGCGGGCGCTGAGCGAGATGTCGTAGACCGGTACCTGGGTACGGCCCGACGCGCACAGTTCGACGATGGCGGCGACGGCCGTGTCCGCGTCCCACGACCCGGGGTGGTCCCAGTCGATGTCGGAGCTCCCGGCGACCAGCGGCAGGGTCGGGTCGTCGCCCTCCTTGTAGAAGTCGTCGAGCCGCAGCACGGGCAGGCCGGAGCGGGCGGCGAGAAGGGACTTGCCGGAGCCGGAAGGGCCGCAGAGCAGCACGACTCGGGTCGGTATGGGCGGTTGGGAGCTCACGGGACACCAGTGTGCGGCATCCCTCGGCCCCGGTACGACCCCGCGGGTCGGCTTTGAAGCGCGCGTCACACCTCGCCTACCCTGTGTGCCGATCCGATGACCGTGCGCAGCAGAAGGTGGCAGCAGCGATGGCCCGACACGCCTCTCCCCACAACCCCACCGGCCGGCGCGCGCTCGCCGCCCTCGCGACCGCCTCCGTGGCGCTGGGCGCGGGCGCCGGTGCCGCGTCGGCGGCGCCGGGCGAACCCGTCGTCGACGTGATGCGGACCCACCCCACCTCGCTGGGGAACATCGACCCCCAGACCGGGGTGCGGGGCACGCTCGCGGCCCTGCCCTACGTCACCGGCGCGCTCACGGGCCTCAAGCCGAACCCGCTGGCGGGCACGGGTGTGGACCCCCTCGACAACGGCGTCGGCACGCAGGTCGCCGACTTCCAGCCGCTGACCTCGCAGATGCTGACCGCGCCGGTGGCTCAGGCGCGGTCGCTCGGGGCGATTCCCGTGCTGGGGGATGTGGCGGGAGTGCTGGGCGGCTGAGCGCGCGACGCGAGAAGAGGGCGCCTGGGTGGTCGGCCGTCTTGAGCACTCGATCAGATCCCGCTCGGCCTGCGACATGGCGGAGCCGCGTGCGAAGCCGGTCAGTGCCATGAGCTTGCCGGCATTGGAGAAGCGGAATCCTCCGTGCTCGCGTGAGGTGGAAGGATCGGCAAGAGCGAAGATGTGCTGGTACTTGTTGCCCGGGTCCGCACCGTGGACAGGCGCCTGACCCGTAGGCCGGGGGTGAAGGCGTAGAACGATCCGATGTTGCCTTCCCAGACCAGCGCGTAACAGGGCTGGCCGGCCTCCAGATCGGACATCCCGTACGCGCTCAGCAGATGGGACCGCTCGTGGAGTGGAGCTGAAGGTGCGGACGGGGCTACTGAAGAAGCGGCTCTCACCCGTGAGTATGCCGCTCTCGTCGTACCCGAAGTACCCCGCACCCAGCGGAGGATCGACAGAGTGGAACCCCTTGCCCCACCTGCTGAGGCACACCACGTCGGGTGGTCCGTCCAGCCCTTCGGCTGCGTGCAGCAAGGTGGATGCGGTCAGGTCGGTCTACCGGCGAAAGGAGTCCTTCTCGCTCTCGTGCGAGAAGACGAGGTGCCCATCCTCGATGAGGGCGACAGTCCCGTCATTTCCAGGCTTGAACGACAGGATGCGCACCAGGCCCCCCGAGCGGCTGTCTTGTCCGGCAGACAAAGATAGCGACGGGCAGTCATGCAGGTCAATGCGCCCATAAGCAGCCCGAGTTGAGCATGCCGGTGGCTGTGAGCACTACGGCCAGAGGCGTATGTTCCGCTGAATCGAACGGAACGCCTTGCGCCTGCCGGGATAGCCTCGGGACGGTGTCGCCGGTGACGGCGGTGGAGCACTGGTGGACGAGGGGGACGCGTGCCGCATCCGGTTCAAGTGGCGAACCTGCGCAGGAAGTTGATCGAGCGGTTCCGGCCGTTCGGTATCACGGAGGACGTTGCTCACCGTCCGGACGAGGAGCAGATGTTCCTCAGCCGTGCTGTCGCCGCACTCGCCGTAACGCTGGAGACGGAACGGACGGACGAGCAGGCCGCGCAGACCATTACCGATGGGAGGGGAGACGAGGGCATCGACGCCATTGTCGTCGAGGGCCGGGAGATCATCGTCGTCCAGTCCAAGTGGAACGACAGGGGGAACGCAGGTTTCGGCCACGCCGATGTGGCGGCCGTCGTGGATGGCCTGCACTACCTCTTCAATCGCGATTTCGAGCGCCTCGGCCCCAAGATGGCTCCGCATGTTGCGGACCTCACGCGTGCCCTGGCGGCATCACGGCCGAAGGTGACGCTGGTTCTCGCGCTCGTCACCCGGAACGGGCTCCACCCCAACACTCGCAAGCGCCTGGAAGAAAAGATACGAGCGCTTCATCCCAGGAACCCCGACCTCGTCTCCCTGGAGATCATCGACCTGCCTGCGCTGTATCAGGCGGTTCTGGGAACCCGGCGCAGGGTCGACCTGGACATCGAGCTGGGCAGCCCGGGGAAGACGGACAAGCCCTTCCCCTTGTACTACGGGACCGTGCCTGCTTCGACGGTGGCCGACTGGTATGCGGGGGAGAACGGTGACGTGCTCACTGCCCGTAATGTACGTGACGCTCTGGGTGAGAGTGAGGTCAATGCCACCATCCAGGACTCCTTGATCCACAGGCCCGAGCACTTCCTGTACTTCAACGGCGGGATCACCCTTGTCTGTGACGAGGCCGGCCCCAAGGGCGTGGATCCGCCCGACCGGTGGGCGTCGATCGGGCTGCACCTCGAAGGCGCCAGTGTGATCAACGGTGCCCAGACCGGGGACGCGATACGCGCGGTGATGGAGTCCCACCCCGACTGCGTGGCGCAAGCCCAGGTGATGGTGCGCATCATCTCGCTGAAGGACTGCCCTGACGACTTCGGCGACCGGATCACCATCGCAGCCAACACGCAGAACCCCATCGAGGCACGGGACCTGAGGTCGGTGGAGCCGGAGCAGGCCGATCTGCGCGAGGACTTCCAGCTGGCCCTGAATCTGACGTACGCCGTCAAGCGGGGCGAGGTCGTACCGGACCGGGAGCAAGGCTGCACCATGGAGGAGGCGGCGCTTGCCCTCGCCGCCGTGCACCCGGACCCGGCTTTCGCCGCCGAGGCGAAGCGGAATCCGTCATGGCTATGGGAGAGGGCCCACTACCGGGAGATCTTCGGGCCCATGCCGACTGCCTTCCGGGTGTGGCGGTGTGTCGGTCTGCTTCGGGCGGTGCGCGACGAGGTCGGCAAGCTCGGCATGCTGGGTGACCTTGCCGAGCGGGCCAAGCTTGTGGGCGTGTCGAGCGCCCGCGTGGCCCAGGTGGCTGAGCATGCTGACATCCTGCTCACCCACGTGCTGTTCCACACCATGGAGATCGGCGACCTGGAGGCCCTGGACGGGGAAGCGTGGTCGGACCGACTGGCTCAGGTGCCAGGGCGGGTGAATCTGGCCGTACTGCTCATGATCGATGTGATCAACGCCGCGTACGGGCGAACCAGCCAGGTTGCCAAGGCGGTCACGCTGCCCGAGCGGGCCTCAGGAGTAGCGGGTCGCCTCACCGCGCTCCTGGTCGCGGGGGAGGCATCTGAGGCCGCGGCTGAAGCGCTGGTCGAAGAGCCGCACGCGGTTGTTGCCGAGACCGGGGGCGCCACACTGGCTGACCTGGCGCTCACGGCCGAGTCATTCGTTCGCACGCGACAGCCGACGTCTGGAACGCGCAGTACGCGCGCGGTCACGGTGATCGTCGAGCAGGGGCTCATCAGTGAGGGCACGCTTCTGGAACTGCGGCCGGATACCGAGGCCGACCGCAAGAACCTGCCCCGCTGGATCCAGGAGGACCCGCGGCGAGGGCGGGCTGTCTGGCGGAACAGCAAGAGCCGGCCGCTGGTGTGGGAGGCGGACGGGCAGGCGTACTCCCCGTCCAGCCTGGTCCGACGTATTCGCCTTGAGGCGATGGGCAACGACCAGCAGGTGCAGGGGACGAAGTACTGGGTCGACCCCGGCGGGCGTTCCCTGGTGCAGATCGCCGAGGACTGGGCCGTCACGGGGGAGGACGCCGAGGAATGACGTTGGCCTAGTGTGGGGCGGTACGCCGTACGGCAGACCGGCGGTGTGAAACGTGGCGATATGGGACAAGGTGGGCGCGGGCGCGATGGGTGAGGAACAGCTGGGCTTCGACATTCCCGAGGAGGGTGGGCGGAGGCCGGCACCGTCGGCCAAGGCGAACGCGAAGGCCTCCGGCAGGGGGCGTGCGCAGTCGGCGCCGGAGGAGAGCGCGGGGCCGCGCAAGCTCCAGGACGACGAGATCTTCGACTACATCTCCGGTACGAACGTCGTCAAGCACACCCCGATGGAGGAGGTCCGCCAGCGCATCGCCCGGGCGCTCGTCCACCAGTACGGCATCGACCCGCGCGACATGCGGGCCGACTTCCGCATCCAGGTCTCGAAGAACGGCCGGAAGACGTGGAAGCGGGCGAGCATCGCGATCTTCGAGCCCGGCTCGATCAAGCCCGGCGAGGAGCCCAAGCGGGAGGACATCCGCCGGATCGTCGTCATCAAGCCGCCCCGCAACGACAGCCGTACTGTCTCCAAGATCCGCACCTTCGCCCGGGCCAAGGAACAGGTCGACGAGGTCGCCGACCTGATGCACGGGGCCGGGCCGGAGTGCGTCTACGGCATGTGGACGGACGACAAGGACCTCTACTTCATCCGCCGCGACCCGCACCGCTTCGAGGACGTCTACCTGCCGCTGGCGAACTGGCCGCGCGGCGACGCCACCCTCTTCGACGCCAAGGGCAACATCTCCTCGCTCGGCATCATGCGCAGCGCCGACGAGACCATGCTCAAGTTCGCGTTCCGCCGCTGTCACGACTTCATCCACGGCAACGAGGGCCTGCCCAAGGACGCCGCGTTCTGGCAGTTCCTCTACGTCCTGTTCGCCAAGCTGCACGACGAGAAGATGGTGCGGGAGGGACAGGACCCCCGCTTCTACGTCGACACCACGGAGCTCGTGGCGCTGGCGAAGAGCGACGAGGGCAACCCCGCCGTCGCCCAGCGCGTGAAGGACCTCTTCGCGGAGTTCAAGAAGGAGCATCCGGACGAGCTCACCGAGTACGACCGCCTCACTCTCAATGAGGCCGCTCTCACCTTCATCGCCGGTGAACTGTCCACGTACACCCTCCTCGGCACCTCCCTCGACGCGGTCGGCACCGCCTACCAAGAACTCGTCGGCGCCAACCTGCGCGGCGACCGGGGTCAGTACTTCACCCCGAACGTCGCGACCCGCTTCATGGTCGAACTGCTCGACCCCCAGCCCGACGAGACCGTTCTCGACCCGTGCTGCGGCACCGGCGGCTTCCTGCGCGAGACGCTGCTGCATGTCCTGCACCGGGACGGGCTGCCCGCCTTCGGGCGGGGCATGTCCGTGCAGGCGAAGGCCGACGCGGAGACGGAGTACCGCCCGGAACTCGCGCGGTACGCCAGCGACCGGGTCTTCGGCATGGACTTCGACCCGTTCCTCACCCGCGCCGCCTCCTTCGGCCTGATGATGCTGACGGAGGTCAGGGGCAACACCTTCCAGGTGGACTCCCTCAGGTTCCCCCGCGGCAGCCAGGACAAGCCCGGTCACGGGCCCGCCATGGAGCGCCTGAACCGCGTCGGGATCGGACAGGTCGACGTCCTGCTCACCAACCCGCCCTTCGGCACGGACATCCCCGTCACCGGGTCGACCCTGGAGCTGTTCCGGACGGACGAGTTCGGCGGGGAGAAGCCGGCGAGCATCGCCTACGACTGGACCAAGGACAAGGAGAAGGGCGACGGCTCGCTCAAGCGCGGCAAGCCGGCCTCCTCCGTCCCGCCCGAGCGGCTCTTCGTGCAGAAGTGCGTGGAGTGGGTCAGGCCCGGCGGGCGCATCGGCATCGTCCTTCCCAACGGCATCCTGTCCAACCCCGGCCCGGACGACGAGGCGGTACGGCGGTACATCCTCGACGAGTGCTGGGTGATGGCCAGCGTCGAACTCCCTGTGGAACCCTTCGTGTTCGGCGCCGGCGTCAACATCCTCACCACCATGCTGTTCCTGCGGAAGAAGACCGAGCGGGAGAAGCAGGAGGAGCGGCTGTACGAGCCCAAGGACTACCCGGTGTTCATGGCCGTCGTCGAGAAGGTCGGCCACGACCGGCGCGGCAACCGGCTGTACGTGCGGGACGCGCGCGGCGAGTACGAGTGGCAGGAGTACGAGGAGAACGACGACATCTGGGTCGGGAACGTCGTCGTGCCCCGGAAGATCAACCGGCGCAAGCGGATCCTGGACAACGACCTGTTCGCGCTGCGGGACCGGACCGAGCACGATGTCGAGGTGCGGGCCAATGTGATCGACTCCTACCACGAGTTCCTGAAGGAGCACGGGCACGAACTTCCCTGGGTGAAGGGGGAATCGGCGTGAAGATCGCGGAGAGGGGGAATCCGGCGCGGCGGGGGTGGTTCGACAAGCAGGGGCTGAAGCTCGTTGCGAAGCCCTACCTGTCGGGGGCGTTCATCACACAGCGGTTGCTGGAGCGGTTGCCTGTGGAAAAGGTTCCGCTGAAGGACCTCACGGCAGGGTATGCGGGAGGCATCTTCGACGGTCCGCAATCGCGGCGGGTGTATCTCACTGACCCTGAGCACAGCGTGCCGTTCGTGGGCAGCAAGGACATGCTTGTCGCCGACCTCGGCGCGTTGCCCCGACTGAGCAAGGCCGAGGCGGAATCGCCCGGCTTGCGCTACATGGAGCTCAAGGCCGGGATGACCTTGATCTCACGGTCGGGATTCAACGCCGGGCGGCGCTCGTACACGCGCCCGGACATGGACGGTTTCTGGTCCTCGGAGCACGTCATGAAGGTTGTTCCCGACCAGAGCAAGATTCAGCCTGGATACCTGTACGCGTTCCTGGCCAGCCGGTTTGGCGAGGTGCTTGTCAGGGGTGGGATTTACGGCTCGGCCGTCAAGCACATCTCCCCCGACCATGTCGGTGAGATCCCCGTGCCGCGCTTCGGGGACGCTGTGGAGAACGAGATCCACGAACTCGTCGAGGACGCGGCCGAGTTGCGGGCCGAGTTCCAGGCGGGGCTTGAGGCGGCGACGCGGGATCTGTTCCGCACGGCCGAGATCGAGGATCTGCTGGATCTGCGGTGGCATGAGCAGGGGCGGGATCTGGGGTTCGCCCAGCGCCGTGTTACGGCGACGAGTCTGCGGGCGCTCAACTTCCAGCCGAGGGCTCGGAGGATTTTGGAGCGGTTGGGGGAGCGGGAGTGTGTGTCGTTGGGGGAGGTTTGTGAGAGGGGACAGCTGAGCCGGGGTATGCGGTTCCAGCGTGTCGACGGCGAACCCGGTAACACGTGCAGTTACCGGCTGGTCGGGCAGCGGCAGGCGTTCTGGTTGCGGCCGGAAGGGCGATGGATCAGCAAGGCGTTCACGCCGGACGAGGTGCGGGCCGCCGACGAGACGCTTCTGGTCGCTGCACGTGGGACGCTCGGCGAGAACGAGGTGTACGGGCGCTCCATCCTGGTGACGGGAGAGTGGGCCAATCTCGCCTATTCCGAGGACTTCCTGCGGATTCGTTCCGGGACCTCGGAGTACTCCGGCGCCTACCTGTACGCGTTGTTCCGCTCCGAGGCCCTATTCAGGCTGCTGCGCGCCTGCTCGACGGGCGGAAAGCAGCAGGACATCCATCTCGATCTGTGTCGGGAGATTCCCGTTCCTGTCCTCACCCAGCCCGACCGCGACCGCATCGCCGCCACCGTCCGGGCCGCCTACAAGAAGCGTGACGAGGCCGACCGCAGGGAAGACCTGGCTCTCGCGAGGCTGGAGGCGGCTGTGACGGGCTGAGCTGCCCGCCGGACTTCTTGTTCCGAACGGGTCCTGGAACACCTCCGGGACCCGTTTCGCGTAACCGCCTTACAGGGAGCCGTCCTTGACGCCGTCGACGAAGGGCTGCCAGGCCGCGCCGTCGAGCATCAGGATGGGGCCGTTCGTCTCCTTGCTGTCACGGACGGGGACCGCGCCGGGGAAGTCGTCGCAGACCTCGACGCATTCGTCCCCTGCCTGGTTTCCGCTGAACGATGACTTGCGCCAGCGGGCGGTGCTCAGGTCCGGGGTGACTCGCATGGCTCGTACATCTCCATCGTCGCCTTGATCAACGCTGCGGACTCCTTGGGTGAGAGCGCGCAGACCTTCATGCGATGTAGTCTCGCACGCGTTGCATGACAGTCTTCCGGTCGTCGAAGATCTCGCCGTTCCTAGGACCTTCCTGGTACACGGTGGTGGAGTTGTCAGGAAGCGTCAGCAGGATGAGCGTGCCGAGCATCAGGGAGCATGCGCCCGCCTCGAAAGGGACGACTTGGATCGTCGTGTGGCGCGTTTCCATAAGGGGCAGCAGCGCCGCGAGTTGCTCACGCATCACTGCGCGGCCGCTCACTGCCTGCCGTAGCACTGCTTCGTTGAGGATCCACCAGAAGTCCGGCGGGCAGTCCCGGCGCAGGATCTCCTGACGGCCCAGGCGAGCTGCCGTGAGGCTTTCGATCTCCTCTGGGCTGATGCCCGGTTCACCTTCGGCGAACAACGCCCGCATGTACGCCGCGGTCTGGAGCAGCCCAGGAATGAGGCTCGCGTTGAACGACTGAATCCGCGCCGCCCGTGCCTCCAACTCCAAACAATGATCAAACCGCCGAGGCGTGTGCTCCCGCTTAACCACCCCCCACAACCCCTGGAACAACTCCCCCGTCCCAAACGCCACATCCAGTTTCTCCGAGATCGGCGGCAACGGAAGCCGCTCCGCCGTCTCCACCCCGTGCAGATGCGTCTTGCTGTAGTTCACGATGTCCGACAGCCGGTCCAACGACAGCCCGGCGGCCTGGCGTTGACGCCGTAGCTCCACGCCGTACAGGTCGCGCGCGGAGCTGGCGGGTTCGAGGTCTCGGGCGGGCTGGGCCATGGCCGGTGCTCCCTTGCCGTATGCCGTGCGGACGTGCGTGGCGTTCCGTGTCCTTGGGGGAACGCTGTCGCCTCTCCACGATAGTTGCCGTCGGTGACAGGGTGATCGCAAACGGTGAAAGAGGGCAGGTGGCGGGTGTTCCGTAACCCGCTTCGGAACACAGTCACCCTGTCGCGCGACGGCCGCCGACCGTTTCGCTGGGAGTACGCACAGTGAGAACGGAGACGCCCGTGGCACCTCGAGGACGTAGGACGACCGACATGACGGACGCGGCTGCCCGCACACCCCGTCCCGACCGCGCCGAGCTGGAGCGGACCCGGCTTCCCGTCGGTCAGCTCGCCCACGACACACGGCAGGAGAGGCGCGGGATCGTCATGGACCACCAGGACGGCTTCGTGTGGCTGCGCCCCGAAGGCGGTGGTACGGAGTGGACCGCGTGCCCCGGCGATGTGCATCCGCTGAACGTCCGTGAGCAGGCGGAGGCTCTGATGTGGGCGCGGGTGGCCAGCGCCAACGCTCGCAGCCGGGGAGAGGTGCTGTGAGCTTGAGATCGTCCCGGGGGCTGTCGCGGCGTTCGTCGGGCCATCGGGAGGAGGGCCCCGTATCCGCCATGCCGCCGCCTCGCGGCAGCGATACTGGACGCATGGACGCGAAGACCACCGCCCCCCGCGCCGAGGTACTGCGGGACCGCTACCGCGATCGGCTGCCTGGGCGACTGCAGGAGTTGACCGGCCCGGTGGAGGGCACAGTCGATCTGCCGCTCCACATCGCCTGGTCCGGGCGGACGAGCTACAGCCTGGACCGCCCGAAGTCCCGCATGACGCTCTACCGGACCGTCCTGGCCGAGGGCTTGCGCGAGGATCTGGTGGCCTTCCTCCACCCCCGGCTGCTTGCCGAGCAGTGGCCCCTTCTGCGTCGCCTGGTCAGCCCCTATGTCCGCGAGGTCTGGGAGGAGGCGTTTCCCGAACTGCCCCGCACCGCGTTGGACGGTGCGACCACCTCGTGAAGCTCACCCCGCTCCACGAGCGTCTCCTCGCCGACATCCTCGACCTCGGCTCTCCCTACCCTCTGGTCCTCACCGGCGGATACGCCGTGCAGGCCCACGGCCTGGTCGAACGCTTCAGCCGTGACCTCGACGTCGCCACCGAGAATCCCGCCCCGATGGACGAGATCGTCGCCTCGCTGACCGCCGGCCTCGCCGCCCGGGGCTGGCGGACCACGCACATCCAGACCGACCCGCTCAGCGGCCGGTTCCTCGTCGCAGATCCGGACACCGGCGAGGAGTGCGAGGTCGACGTCCTCAAGGAGGCGTTCTGGGCCCCGCCTGCCCAGACCCCCTACGGCCCTGTCCTCTCCCTCGACGACGTGATCGGCACCAAGGTCCGCGCCCTCGCCGATCGCGGCACCGTCCGCGACCTCATCGACGTCCAGGCCGCCTCCCGCCACCGCTCCATCGCCGACCTCGAATCCCTCGGCCGCCGTCGCGCACCCGATGAGTTCAGCCTGGAGGACCTCCGCGACCGGCTCACCGGCGCGGACTGGTACGAGGACGAGGACTACGCCGCGTACGGGCTCACCTCCCGGCAGATCGATGAGCTGAAGGCGTGGGCGCTGGAGTGGGCGGAGGATCTGGGGGCGCGGATCCACGACGAGAACGCCTGAAGAACGGCATGCCTCTCCGGTCGGCGTCTCACGCGCCGGTCGTCACGGTGCGAGCTCGGCTGTAACCGGTTCGCGACGCATTGTCAGTGGGGCGTTCTAGAGTGTTCCGTGACACAGGTGTCGGTGCGTGTGCCATGGGGGATCTCGGGCGCGGGCGCCGGGACGGGCACGGCGGGAAGACGGGGAGCGGGGGCGGGCGATGGCGCGGATCATCCCGATCGGGGAGCCGGCCAACGAGGCCGAGCGTATGGTGCTGCGCCATCTGCGGGAGCACGCGCCGGACGACTGGATCGTGGTGGCCAACTTTGAGCTGCCCTACGGGCCGGGGCGGCCGATGTTCGAGGTGGATCTCGCAATCATCGCCGATCACGCGGTCTACCTGGCCGACACCAAGGGCGTGCACGGTCGGGTGCAGGTGCGCGGCGGGCGTTGGTATCCGCAAGGCATGTCGTTCCCCAGCCCGGCGCGCAAGATTCGCAACCACGCCCGGGTGGCCGCCGACCTGCTGGCCCGGTCCCGGTCGGCGAGCGGTCGGCTCGGGTCGGTGTGGTGCCAGGGGCTGGTGGTCCTGCCGTATCGGGGTGCCACGCTGCACGACCCCGACGGTCGCGACGAGGTGACGACGTATCCACTCACCGATCTGGTGCCGTTCATCGAGCGACATCGCCCCTCCGGGCACGGCAGAGGCCCCGGCGACGACATCTCCGCGCTGCGCGAGGACATCGCCCGTGTCTTCCAGGCGGAGACCAGGCCGCCCTCGGGGCCGCGCCGGTTTGGGCACTACGAGGTCGTGGAAGCGCTGTACGAGGCGTCCCCCACCGATCTCGCCGACCAGGACGGTGATCCGGCCCGGCGGGTCTCGGTGTACCGGGTGCGGCTAGCCGACCAGCCCCGGTCGGGGACCCGCATCCTCCAGGCGCACGCCGTCGACCCGCTGCTGCCCGACGGCGCGCGGTCCACGGCGTACGCGCGCATCGGCAACCCGGTCCAGGCCCTCAGCAAGCTGCCCTCCAGCCCGTACATCGTGCCGTGCGAGACGTCCTTCCCGCTGGACGAGGGCGACGGCTACGCCGTGGTCCTGAAGGACGTGCTCGCCGAGGCGCTGCGGGTCAGGCTCGACGCCCGGGGGCAGGGCGCGCTCGGCGCCGACGCTAAGCGGCGCGTCGTGGACGGGGTGCTCGGAGGTCTCGCCGTCGCGCACGCCCACCGGGTCGTCCACCGCTACCTCAGCCCGGACACCGTGCTCATCGGCCGCAACGGCACCGCCATGCTCACCGGCTTCGACTACGCCCACCCCGGACCGCCGCGTCCGCGCGACGAGTCCCGGGGCATCGAGGCCTACGCGCACCAGTCGCCCGCCTACCTCGCCCCCGAGTGCCACGAGCGGCCCGGGATCTTCTCCCCGGCCACCGACCTGTACGCGGCGGGTGTGCTCTTCCACGAGCTGTACACCGGCGAGGAGCCCGCCCTCGGCGCGGGCGGCACCCCGCTCGACAGCCTGGACGAGGCCGACCGGTTCGACCCCGAACTCAAGTCGGTCATCCGGGAGCTGTTGTCCGCCGCCCCGGGCGACCGGCCGCCGGCCCGTGAGGCCATCGAGCGGCTCACCAGCGCCGACAAGCGCCGAGCCCGCACCCGGGGGCGGCGCGAGGGGCGCGAGGAGTCCGGCGACCCGTTCAACTGGGACGACCCGCACGGCTACACCGATCTGCCCGAGGGGTTCCGCCTCACCGAGAGGTTCCGGGTGCGCTCCCGGCTCGGGCACGGCCAGTTCGGTGTCGTCTACCGGGTGTTCAACACCCTCGACGACACCGACGAGGTCCTGAAGATCATCACCAGGGACCGGGAGTCCGTCCGCGAGCGCCTGGTGAGTGAGTACCGTATCCTGCGCCGGATCGCTCCGCACCCCAACCTCGTGCGGCTCATCGACGCCGAGTTCCTGCCCAAGGGCGACTTCCCGTACCTGCGCATGGAGTTCGCCGAGGGACAGGACCTCAAACGCGTCCTCGACCAGGGCCGCCCTCTCGGCCCCGCCGATGTACGCAAGCTCCTCGACGACTGCCTGGCCGGCCTCGCCCACCTGCACGCGGGCGGGGTCTTCCACTGCGACATCAAACCCAGCAACCTGCTGTGGACCGCCGACGGCGCCCGCATCCTCGACTTCAACGCGGCCGTCTCCGCCGACTCCACCCTTACCCCGACCCTCGGTTCCCCCCGCTATCTCGCCCCCGAGGCCACCCGCCTGACTCGGCCCAATCGTGAGGAACTCGCCGACCTGGACCTGTTCGCCCTCGGTATCTCCGCCTACGAGGCGCTCACCGGCGGCTACCCCTGGCAGGGCCGTGGCACCCCGCCGCGCGGCGGGCAGGCCCTCGACCCGCGCCGCCTGCCCGGCCTCGCCGACCTCGACCCGGACTTCACAGCCGTCCTGCTGCGCGCCCTCGCCCCCCGCCGCTACGAGCGCTACCGCGACGCCGACGAGTTCCGCGCCGCCCTCGCCGCCGTCCGCGAGGTGCGCCTCGTGCCGGCCGCCCCGCAGCAGGTGGAACCGCAGCGACCCGCACCCGCCGACGGCGACGCGGACGAGGCCGGTTCCAACCCGTTCGTCGGCCATCTCCAGACCCTCTACAGCCAGAGTGCCCGTACCAACGCGGGCACCCGCGGCCTCGACCCGGCCGCCTACCCCCTCTACGTGGCCACGGCCCTGGACGACCGGCTGCGCCCCGACGTCCTCGCGGGCCGCCACCGCCTCGTCCTCATCACCGGAAACGCCGGAGACGGCAAGACCGCCTTCCTCCAGCACCTGGCCGACGAGGCCCGTCGCCGGGGCGCCCGGTTCGGTGCGGCACGCGCCAACGGCGACGACTTCACCCTCGACGGCCGTTCCTTCCACACCAACCACGACGGCAGCCAGGACGAGGGCGACACCGACAACGACACCGTCCTCGACACCTTCCTCGCCCCCTACCAGGGTGCCGACGCGGAGGACTGGCCCGACAACGTCACCCGGCTCGTCGCAGTCAACGAGGGCCGCCTCGTCGACTTCGTCACCCGCCACCAGAAGCGCTACCCGTTGCTCGCGGACACCGTCCGGGAAGGACTGACCACCGGCAGCGCCGTCCACGGCGTCGCCGTCGTCAACCTCAACGCCCGTGACGTCCTCGCCGACCCCGACGGCACCGGATCGATCATGCACCGCATGGTCGCGGTCCTCACCGACGAACGGCACTGGCAGGCCTGCGGCTCCTGCACCCTGGCCCCCCGCTGCTACGCCCTGCACAACGCCCGCACCTTCGCCCACCCCACCGCCGGCGCCCAGATCACCGAACGCCTCGCCACCCTCTACCGCATGGCCCACCTGCGTGGACGCCTCCACATCACCCTGCGCGACCTGCGCTCCGCCCTCGCCTTCACCCTCACCTCCGGCCGCGACTGTGCCGAGATCCACACCCTGTACGCGCGCGAGGAACCGGAGGCGGCCCAGGAGATCCTCGACAGCCTGTACTTCACCAGCTGGACCGGCATCCACACCGTCAGCCACCCGGACGCGCGGGTGGCGGCCGGTGGCGGCAGCCGTACGTCCGGCCGCACCGGCAGGATCCCCGCCGACACCTCACGACCGGACGAACGCGACCGCCTGCTCGTCCAGTTGCGCGATCTCGACGTCGCCGCCGTCCCCGACCCCCAACTGGACCGGAAGCTCGACTACACCGGCCCCGCCGACGGCCACACCCTCGTCTCCTTCGACCAGCGCGGCGACCTCGACGAACGCCTCCTCACTGATGCCTTCGAAGCCCTGCCCCGCACCCACCAGGCCGACCGGGCCCAGATCGCCGCGCACCGCGCCTACCTGGCCGCGGCCCGGCGCCGCTTCTACTTCGAGAGCCTCGACGACAGCCGCTGGCGAAGCCTCCTGCCCTACCAGGCGGCCGACCGCTTTCTGCGGCTGCTCGCAAACGGGCAGCCGGGTCCGGAGGAACTGGCCCGGATCGTCGAAGCCGTCAGCCGCGGCGAGGGAATGCCGCGTGGACTGGCCAAGAGGGGTGGCCAGGACCTCGCGCTCCAGGTCCGGGCCGTCCCCGGCGGCACCGTGCGCAGCCACCGGCTGTTCCCCGCAGACCAGTTCACCATCTCCGTCGGCGGCCCGCCCGCCTCGCCGTACGTCGAGACCGGCCCCCGCGAAATCGTCGTACGCCACCACCCCGAGGACGGCCGCGCCCACCGCGCCCAGCTGACGGTCCGCCTCGACCTCTACGAACTCCTCGACCGGCTGCACCGGGGCCACCAGCCCGGCGTCGAGGACCGCCAAGGCCAGAACCTCGCCCTGGCTGTCTTCAAGAACGCCCTGGCCGCCACCTCCTACCAGGAGGTCCTCCTCAACGCCCCCGGATCACCACCCCACCGGCTGCGCCGGCTCCAGGACGGCGCCCTGCGCCTGGCCCTCGCCGCCACGCCCGACACACCCCCGGACACCGACTCCGGCGCAGTACCGCAAGGAGCATGCTGATGGCCCTGCGCCGCCGGGACACCGAGTTCAAGCACCTCGGCGTCTCCTACCTGGACTTCAAGCGCGTGCAGATGGACCGGGTGCTGACCGGGTTTCTCATGCGACTCAACCACAAGGGCCTCACCAGCCGCCTGGTGCGGCGCAAGGACCTGTTCGTCAAGGAGTTCGCGGACGAGTTCACCGACCCCGTCAACGCCGACCGCTTCCAGGGCTTCGCGGAACACCCCGAGATGGCCCGGCGCTGGGTGGAGACCCAGCTCCTGGACGTGGTCAACCGGGGCAAGCCCACCCAGGAAGTGGCCGGCCTGCGCCCGCTGCACGGCCTCACCTACCGGTTCCGCAGCAGCCGTCACTCCCGGCCCTACGGCGCCGACGCCCAGCTGTACGAGATGCTGCGGCACGCGCGCGGCCCCCTCGGCGCCCTCGCGCTGGAGCAGCTTCGGACGTTCTTCTTCACCGGCCTCGGCACGGCTGCCTCCGCTCCCGCGCAGAAGACACCCGTGGACATCGAGACGCAGGCCGTGCTGCACCTCAACAGTCAGGTGAAGGCGGACAGCCCGCACACCGTCAAGGGCTGGTACTCGGCGCCCCCGCTGTGCGTCGGGCAGGCCGATCTCCTCGCCGACGACGTCGTACGGCTGCTGTCCCTGAAAGATCTGCTGCCGCGCATCACCATGGTCGAGTACCTGAAGATCCTCTTCGCGTTCCACCTAGCCCTCGGCCAGTTCAAGACCATGAAGCTGCTGCCCGTCGCCGTGGCCCGGTCGGCGGCCGACCCGGCCTGCGGGCACGACCGCTGCCCTGCCTCCGCCACCGCGCAGGATCCACTGGCCGGATGCCCCTTTCGCGTCGGGCTCTTCGTGGATGTCGCCGGAGTACCCGGCACACCCGCCGCCGCGCTCGCCGAGCACAGCGCCGAGCACTGGCTGCGCCGCATCCCCGACTTCGTGCGAGCCTCCTACACCGTTCGCAAGCTGGACGAGTTCGCCGAGCACCTCGTCGGCCAGGGCAAGGAGCGCCGCCCCCCGCTTGGGCACTTCACCGTGCCCGAACTCCTCCGCTTCGGCACGGACGACTACCGCAAGGCGCGCGACGAGTTCTTCGGTTCCCGGCTCACCGCGATTCTCGACGACACCCCGGTCAGCGAGCAGCCCGAGGAGGTCCGGCCCCTGCTGGACGAGTCCATGGGCCTCGCCCCCTTCGAGAAGTACCTCGAAGTCCTGATGGCCTACCGGGGGCCTTATCACCACAAGTACATCTTCCAGGCCGTCGACTCCCTCCTCCTCAAGAACCGGCCCGGTGCCGCCATCGCGCAGCCTCACGGAGGTCGGCGCCGCTTCGTCCTCGACAGTGCCCTGCTTGAGGTGCTCGTCCAGGTGGCACTGCTGCGCCTCAACCCTCGCGGCGGTTCCTCCCCGTACACCCACCACACCGTCTCGCTGCGGCTCGACGAGTTCCTCGCCCTGCTGCGCGACCGGTACGGGCTGTACGTGGACCGGCTGCCCACAGCGGACGGATTCGGTCCGGCGGGACTGGAGGAGGAGGCCGCACTGCGGGCCAACGCCGAGGCGTTCACCACCCGGATGCGGGAGATCGGCTTCTACGACGACCTGTCGGACGCCTATCTCACCCAGGTGATCACCCCCAGGTTCTCCATCACCGAGGACGGCACGGTGACCACGGGCGAGCGGTGACGGACACACCGACCGCGGCAGCAGACCAGACGAGAGGCACATGGGGGAAACGGCGGCATGACAAGCGGGACCATGAAACGCGGACTGGCGGAGATCACCGAGACCGACTGGCGGCGCGCCCTCGAACACGTCGCGTTGCCGGGCCTCGCCGACCTGCTGCGCACGCGTGAGGCCGGCCACTGCATGCGGGTCGGCGGACTCGACGCCGAACTCGCCGCCCGCCTCACTCGCGGCCTCCGGCAGGCCGTTCCCGACGCGCAGGTGCACGTTCTCGCGGCTGACCCCGCAGACGGCGCCGACACCTCCATCACCAGCACAAAGCTGGTCGAACTACGCAACCCCGATGAACACGGCCGTCTCAGGCCGGTGCTCCTGGTGTTCGTACCGCCTGGAACCAAGGCCAGCGCCGAGGACTCCTTCTCCGTCGCGACCTTCGAGGAGGTCTCCCTCCACGAGGTGCACGCCCGCCTCAGGCGCAGCCTCCTCAAGGAGGTGCCCGAACCGCTGCGCACCAGCGTCGAACGGCTGCTCGCGGAGACCGCCGACACCTCGGACCGGGCCGCCGCCCGCTACCTGCTCACCCTGCGCGAGAACCAGCACGACCCGCAGGCCGCCGGAGCCGCCATCCACCTGCTGGGCCTCATCCCGGACTTCCAGCTCTTCGCCGACCCTTCACTCCTGGTCACCAAGATCCAGCGCAACCGGCGGACCGTCGAGAAACTCACCGACGGTCCCGCCACCGACCGGCAGCGGGTCCTCGCCCTCGGCCTGCCCCGCAACTCCGAGGAGCACCAGCGCTTCCTGCGCCGCCTCGTCGACTTCGCCGCGCACACCGGCCTGACCGACCCCGGGCACTGGTGCCGGGCCATCGCCGCGGATCCCGACAACTGGCCTCTCGCCTTCCACCACTGGCCGCAGGAGAACGACCCGGCCGACCAGACGGTGCGCATCGAGGTGGACGACCTGACCGCGCTGCCCAAGGCCGGGGAGAACGTGGAGGACCAGCGCAACCATCCCGCCCTCGACCGGCTCTTCGGCCAGCCCTACCTGCTGCCCGGAGGCCTCTCCTCGCTGCCTGTCACGTTCTCCGTGGATCGAGACCAGCGGGGTGTCACGGGTCTGAAGCGCTTCAAGGTCGAGATCTGCGCCGAGACCGGTGAGGAGCCAGGGGACGAGGACGGCAGCGACGCGGGTACGGCAGTGGCCAGCCCGACCGGGCTGACAGTGACCGTTCCGGCCGGGCCACGCAACAAGCCGCAGTACAAGGCCAGCATCAAACTCCGCAAGGGACGCCGGGCACCGGACTGGGAGGAAGGCTGGCACTTCGTCAGGGTCACCCCGCTCGACGGGAACGACGACCCCATGCCCGCCGCGGGCAGCGGACAGACAGTCGGCCGTCGCCCGTACGAGAGCGACCGTTTCTACGTCGTCCCCGAGGGCGAGTTCGACGAGCCGCCCACCCCGCGCGGCCACCATGCGCCCGGCCTCGCCCAGGCGATCAACCGACTGCGTTTCACCGCGCTCGCCGAAGGCCGGGACCCGGCCCGGGTGCAGTGCCGCGAGACCGGCTGGGGCCCACGGGGCACCAGCGTGAAGACCCGCTCCCTGCGCGCCTCCTTCGGGCCCGCGGGACTGGTCACCATCGACCTCCCCCGGCTCCTGGCCGAGGCGGAACAGCACATCCTCCGTTCCCCGGACACACTTCAGGGGCCCCGGATCGATGTCGACGCGGCGGGAGCCACCCGGCTGTCCGCGCCGTCCGGGCAACCAGGGGAGCGGGAAGAGGACGGCGCGCGGACCGAGGGTGAGGGACCCCTGTCCGGTTATCTCCGCGCACGAGCGGAGCTGTTCGGCCGGCTCGCCCTGCCGGAGGCCACGGACAGCGCGTCGGACGTCCTAGTCGTCGAGGGGGCGGACCCGCGTGCGCTGCGGGCCGCCGTCGAGGAATACGCGGAGGCGTATCTCACCGCGGTCACCGCCAGTCTGCGGGCCCTGGACCGGCCGGGCGCGCCCGACATCGCCCGGCGGCAGTCGCGGCTCCACAGCCTGCTGCGCACCGACACCCTCACCGTCCACCTGCACGACACGGACGGCAGCCGTCGTACCGTCGTCCTGGTCGCCCCCACCCATCCGCTGCGCATGCTGTGGTGGAGCGGACAGGCGGCCCTCGCCGACCGCTGGCTCGAACAGCTCCACCACGTCTCGGCGGGCGTGGTCAAGGCACGGCTGGAAAGTCTGGAACGACAGCTGGCCCCACTGGGCTACCCGCTCGCCGTACCACTCGACACAGGCGAACTGGCCTTTGCTAGCAGCCCGTTGACGGACTACTGGCAGGTGTGCCTGCCCAGCGAGGCCGATGACCCTCGGGAGACTCTGGCCCGGGTGGCGGGCGCGCTCGGCGTCGACGCGGCGGCAGCGGCGGGTGGGGTGACCGGGACGGAACTGGCCGACCGGGTGGAGAAGTACATCCGTCTCCACCCCTATGCCGACAGCCTGGTGATCAACGCGCTCGGCGCCGGGCACGGCGAACTTCTCGCCGACATGCTCGTCACCCTGCAGGAGCGCCGGCATCTGTCCCACCTCCACTACACAGTGCGGCTCTTCGCCACCGCGCCCGACGATCCCTGGACCGGGTCCGCCCTGACCGACCTGATGGTTCCCGCGAGCGGACCGCGATCCGCCGCGGCGGAGGCGTACGCCACGCCGGGTGAGCCGCTGCGGCCCAAACTGTCGGTGGTGATCCGCGACGCGGAGGAACTCCTCAAAGCGGCGGACGACTTCCCGGCCCACCTCACCTTCCTGTTCAACCCCTTCGGTGGAGAGAGCCACGACATCGCCCCCGGTCTGGACGGCACCGGACGGGTCGCCGTGCACGGCCTCGTCCAGGAGATGAGCGGCGACTACCGCGAGGACGACGACAGCGTCGAGTGGACCCGCCGCCCCCGGCACGGCGTCACCGACCCGTTGGCGGGCGCCGAGACGACCGGCGACCTGCTCGCCGCCCTGCCCCGGACCCTGTCCGCCGCCCTGGTCGCGGCCAGTGCGGGTGAACACCGGCCGGGCATGCTGCCGCAGATAACGGTCCGCCTCTCTCCGGACGACCGGGCCCTCCTGCACGACGTCCACCGGGTGAGCGACTGGGTCGTCACCGTGGACCGCACCCTCGGAGCCGAGTACTTCGATCACGGACGCCCAGGACGCACCGAGTACGTCATCGACCACACCACCACGTCCAACAGCGGACTCGGTCACCAGATCGTCGTCTCCTCCAGATCACTGGACGAGATGCGTGCCTTGCTCGGCCCGGTGCTCGCCGACCGGTCGCTCGGCATCCCCGAACGGCACGTGCGGACCTTCTTCGACCAGCTGAGGGAACTGTCCGGCAGTCTCGTGTTCAAACTCGCCGCGCTCGGCGAGAACCATCGCACCGAGGTCCTCGGCCTGGCCCTCGCCCGCCGGTACCTCGGCGCGCGGGACGCACTGCGCAACCAGATCCTCGTCCCTCTCGATGCCCACCCCGAGCTGTACGCGGAGGAACGCGGCCGGGCGGCGGCCGGAGACACCGAGGTCCGCCTCCAACGCACCGACCTCGCCCTGTTCGACCTTGACGCCGAGCGGCGCACGATCGTGTGCCGACTTCTAGAGGTCAAGTGCCACACGGGCGGCGGCCTCGGCGCCTACCAGGGCAGACGTCAGCACATCATCCGCCAGACCGGAAACACGGAGCGGATCCTCGCCGAGAGGTTCGACCCCGTACGGGGACGGACGGACCGACCGCTGCAGAACGTGGCGCTGCGCACGCTGCTGGACAAGTACCTCTCCCGTGCGGGCCGTTACGGTCTCTTCGGCAAGCGAGCCATGACCGAGGCACGCTGGCTTCTGAACCGCCTCGATCATGGTTACCGCCTGGAATTCACCCGCACCGGCCTTGTGTTCGACCTCTCCAGGGACGGCTTCGACACCGATCACGAGGAAGGAGTGGCCTTCCACCGGATAGGCCGCGACCGCGCCGTGCGGCTGCTCGACGACATCGAGACGGAGTACCGGCCCGCAGCTGGAGACTCCGACGCCGGGAACGCCGGGGCGCCTGAGCCCGTTCTGCCGGGGCTGGAGGACCTCAGCGCGCAGGACCGGGATCCCCTCCTGGGTGCGGCCACTGTCCAACTGCGGCCACGCACACGTACACGGGACCTCCCGGAGGAACCCGCCCCCCTGTCCGACGATCCGGACGATCCCGTCGAGGACGCGTCCGGACTCCCGATGGCTGCCGCCGACGACTCCCTTGCCCCCAAACCCACCGATGCCTCGCAGGGAAACACGCGGGTGGTGCAGGAGGGGGCCCCGGAGGCCCAGGAGGTGGCAGCCGGAGAACCCGGCCTGGGAGACGAGGCATCCGCAGTGTCGTCCGATGACTCATCCGGTTCCTCGGAAACCAAGGATGCGGATATCGTCCTCGGCGTCTCGCGACCGTCCCCGCAATTCGGTCTCCTCGGCACGAGTGCGGGCGGCACCGTTGCCCTGGACCTCAACGAGACCCACGCGATCAGCCTGTTCGGCGTGCAGGGCGGCGGCAAGAGCTACACCCTGGGCTCGGTTCTGGAAATGGCGAGTCTGCCGGTGTCAGGGGTCAACCGGCTGGCGAGCCCCCTGGCGAGCATCGTCTTCCACTACAGCGAGACCTCGGAGTACGAGCCCGAGTTCCTGAGCATGATCCACGCCAACGACGACGAGGGGCAGGGGCAGGCATTGCGTCGCCGGTACGGGGCACAGCCCGTCGGCCTTTCCGACGTCGTACTACTCGTTCCCGAGGAATACGTAGAGGAGCGTCAGGCCCAGTACCCAGGTGTACTCGTACACCCCCTGGCTTTCGCCGCCGCCGAACTCAAGATCGCCCACTGGAAGTTCCTCATGGGAGCCGTCGGCAACCAGTCCGGCTACATCCGGCAGATCGGCAGGATCATCAAGGCGAACCGAGCCGACCTGACCCTGGACACGGTCCGGCGCGGGGTCGAGGACTCGACGCTCGACGAACACCTGAAGAGAAAGGCCAGGGAGCGGCTCGACCTCGCAGGCGACTTCATCGATGACTCGGCGCGCATCAAGGACCTGGCGCGACCAGGCCGTTTGATCATCGTGGACCTGCGTTCCGACGACATCGAGAAGAGCGACGCGCTGAGCCTGTTCGTCGTGCTGATGCACCTGTTCTCCGAGGCGACCGACGACGGGCGTCCCTTCAACAAGCTCGTCGTCTTCGACGAGGCGCACAAGTATGCCGACAGCGGTGACCTGGTGACGGGACTCGTGTCCAGTGTGCGAGAGATGCGCCACAAGGGCATGTCCGTGCTCGTCGCCAGTCAGGATCCGCCGTCCGTGCCCTCCGAGCTCATCGAACTCTCCACCCACATGGTGCTGCACAGGTTCACATCTCCGGCCTGGCTGAAGCACCTGCAGAAGGTGAATGCGGCGTTGTCCGGTCTCAACCCCGAGAAACTGGCGGCGCTCAGACCCGGTGAGGCGTATGTGTGGTCCGGCAAGGCTACAGATGAGGCGTTCATCAGGGGGACGGCCAAAGTCGACTGTCGGCCGCGCGTCACACGGCACGGAGGCGCTACGCGGACTGCGTTGGGGTAGTCAGGCTGGGGCCGGAAAAGAGGGCCGCGTCTCCTCCGGACGGGGAGGTGGCGCGGCCCTGTTCGTGGTGGGGGTCAGTACGCCGAGCCCGACGCGCCCAGCGAACCCGTCGGGTGCCAGACCGTCTTCGTCTCCAGGAAGGCCGTCATGCGGTCGAGGCCCGGGGGCGCCGTCCAGTCGTCCACAGGCTGTGGACGCAGGACCCGCTTGAGGTTGTCGGCCGCCGCGATCTCCAGTTCCTTCGCCAGGACCTCGTCCGCGCCCGCGAGGTCGATCGCGTTGACGTCCTGGTGCGCGGCCAGCGGGGCCGCGATCTCCGCCGTACGGCCGGAGAGGACGTTGACGACACCGCCGGGGACGTCGGAGGTGGCCAGGACCTCGCCGAGGGAGAGGGCCGGGAGCGGGGAGTTCTCGGAGGCGATCACCACGGCCGTGTTGCCGGTCGCGATCACCGGGGCCAGCACCGAGACCAGGCCCAGGAAGGACGACTCCTGCGGGGCCAGGACCGCGACCACGCCCGTCGGCTCCGGGGAGGAGAGGTTGAAGTACGGGCCCGCGACCGGGTTTCCGCCGCCCACGACCTGGGCGATCTTGTCGGTCCAGCCCGCATACCAGACCCAGCGGTCGATCGTGGCGTCGACAACGGCGGCCGCCTTGGACTTGCCGAGGCCCTCCGCCTCCCCCACCTCGCGCACGAACTGCTCGCGGCGGCCCTCCAGCATCTCCGCGACGCGGTAGAGGATCTGGCCCCGGTTGTAGGCGGTGGCGCCCGACCAGCCGCCGAAGGCCTTGCGGGCGGCGACCACCGCGTCACGGGCGTCCTTGCGGGACGACTGCGGTGCGTTCGCCAGCCAGTTGCCCTTGGAGTCCGTCACCTCGTACACCCGGCCGCTCTCCGAACGCGGGAACTTCCCGCCGACGTACAGCTTGTAGGTCTTGAAGACACTCAGACGCTCGTTGGTGCGGTCAGACATCGAGGTACGCCTCCAGGCCGTGGCGACCGCCCTCGCGGCCGAAGCCCGACTCCTTGTAACCGCCGAACGGCGAGGTCGGATCGAACTTGTTGAACGTGTTGGACCAGACGACACCGGCCCGGAGCTTGTTCGCCACCGCGAGGATGCGGGAGCCCTTCTCCGTCCAGATGCCCGCCGACAGGCCGTACGGCGTGTTGTTCGCCTTGGCGACGGCCTCGTCCGGGGTGCGGAAGGTGAGGACCGACAGCACCGGGCCGAAGATCTCGTCGCGCGCCACGGTGTGGGCCTGGGTGACGTTGGTGAACAGCGTCGGGGCGAACCAGTAGCCCGCTTCGGGGAGTTCGCAGGCCGGGGACCAGCGCTCGGCGCCCTCCGCCTCGCCCCGCTCGACCAGCGAGGTGATCCGGGCGAGCTGCTCCTCGGAGTTGATCGCGCCGATGTCGGTGTTCTTGTCCAGGGGGTCGCCCAGCCGGAGCGTGGACAGCCGGCGCTTGAGCGAGTCCAGCAGCTCCTCCTGGACCGACTCCTGCACGAGGAGCCGGGACCCGGCGCAGCAGACCTGGCCCTGGTTGAAGAAGATGCCGTTGACGATGCCCTCGACGGCCTGGTCGATCGGGGCGTCGTCGAAGACGATGTTGGCGCCCTTGCCGCCCAGTTCCAGGGTGAGCTTCTTGCGGGTGCCCGCGACCGTCTTCGCGATCTCCTTGCCGACGGCCGTGGAGCCGGTGAAGGCCACCTTGTTCACGTCCGGGTGCGCGACGAGCGCGGCGCCCGTGTCGCCGTAGCCCGGCAGGATGTTGACCACGCCCTTGGGCAGGCCCGCCTGGCGGCAGATGTCCGCGAAGAACAGGGCGGACAGCGGGGTGGTCTCGGCGGGCTTGAGGACGACCGTGTTGCCGGTCGCCAGCGCCGGGGCGATCTTCCACGCCAGCATCAGCAGGGGGAAGTTCCAGGGGATGACCTGGCCGGCCACGCCCAGCGGCTTCGGCGCGGGGCCGAAGCCCGCGTGCTCCAGCTTGTCCGCCCAGCCCGCGTAGTAGAAGAAGTGCGCGGCGACCAGCGGGAGGTCGGCGTCGCGCGTCTCCTTGATCGGCTTGCCGTTGTCCAGGGTCTCCAGGACGGCCAGCTCACGGCTGCGCTCCTGGATGATCCGGGCGATCCGGAACAGGTACTTCGCCCGTTCCGTGCCGGGCAGCGCCGACCACTTCTCGAACGCCTTGCGGGCGGCCCGCACCGCGCGGTCGACGTCCTCGGCGCCGGCCTGCGCGATCTCGGACAGGACCTCCTCCGAGGACGGCGAGACCGTCTTGAAGACCTTGCCGTCGGCCGACTCCACGAACTCGCCGTCGATGAACAGGCCGTAGGAGGGGGCGATGTCGACGACCGAGCGGGACTCGGGCGCCGGTGCGTACTCGAACACAGTTGTCCGCTTTTCCGTGGTCATGGGTCTCAGTCCACCGTCACGTAGTCGGGGCCGGAGTAGCGGCCGGTGGCCAGCTTCTGGCGCTGCATCAGCAGGTCGTTCAGGAGGGAGGAGGCGCCGAAGCGGAACCAGTGGTTGTCCAGCCAGTCCGGGCCGGCCGTCTCGTTCACCAGGACCAGGAACTTGATGGCGTCCTTGCTGGTCCGGATGCCGCCCGCGGGCTTCACACCGACCTGGACCCCGGTCTGCGCCCGGAAGTCCCGCACCGCCTCCAGCATGAGGAGGGTGTTCGCCGGGGTGGCGTTGACGGCGACCTTGCCGGTGGAGGTCTTGATGAAGTCGGCGCCCGCCAGCATGCCGAGCCAGCTCGCCCGGCGGATGTTGTCGTACGTCGACAGCTCGCCCGTCTCGAAGATGACCTTCAGCCGGGCCGCCCCGCACGCCTCCCGGACGGCGACGATCTCCTCGTACACCTTCAGGTAGTTCCCCGCGAGGAACGCGCCGCGGTCGATGACCATGTCGATCTCGTCGGCGCCCGCGGCGACCGCGTCTCGCACGTCCGCCAGCTTGACCGGGAGGGCGGCGCGGCCGGCCGGGAAGGCGGTGGCGACCGAGGCGACCTTCACGCCGGAGCCGGCGACGGCCTCCTTGGCGACGGCCACCATGTCGGGGTAGACGCAGACCGCGGCGGTGGTGGGCGTGGTGCGGTCGGTCGGGTCGGGGCGGACCGCCTTGGCGCCGAGCGCCCGGACCTTGCCCGGGGTGTCCGCGCCTTCCAGCGTCGTCAGGTCGACCATCGAGATGGCGAGGTCGATGGCGTACGCCTTCGCGGTCGTCTTGATGGAACGGGTGCCGAGCGAGGCGGCGCGCGCCTCCAGGCCGACCGCGTCGACGCCGGGCAGCCCGTGGAGGAAGCGGCGCAGCGTGCTGCCGGACGAGGTCACGTCCGTGAGGGCTGCGGTGGGTGCATTGGTGGGCATGGTCACCAGACGAGCATATCTACGCGCGTAGCGGATGTATAGCCCGATGTATCGCCCGAAGAATGAGGAACGACCCTCCGGCGGAGCGGGGTGCGCGGACCGACGGGCGGGGCACGGGCCGGGCGACCCGGCCGCCCCCCGAGGGCGTGCGGCAGAATCGGGCCCATGACCACCCCGGAAGACCAGCCCTCCGCACAGCCCCCGGCCCCTGAGTACGCCGACCGTGTCCACCGGTCGTCCGCCGGTATCGCCAGCGGCGTCCTGCTGCTGGCCCTCGTCGGCTGGCTCGGCGTCGACGCGATCGTCGCGGGCGAGGGACGCACGCCGTGGCTGGCGCTCGCCCTGCTCATCCTGGTCGTCCCGCTGGTCGTCGCCTTCACCCTGCGGCCCGCCGTGTACGCGGGCCGGGACCGGCTGCGGGTGCGCAATCCGTTCCGGGTGGTCGTGCTGCCCTGGGGGCAGATCGCGGCGCTGCGCTCCGGATACTCCAACGAGGTCCTCACCAGGTCGGGGACCAAGTTCCAGCTCTGGGCGGTGCCGGTGTCGCTGCGGGCCCGCAAGTCCGCGGCGCGGCGCGAGGCCCGGGCGGTGGCGCAGGGCACGCCGGGGAGCGCGGTCGGCGGCGGGCGGGACGGTGGCCGGGCTGGGCAGGGACCCGTGCGGGCCGCGACCGACCAGGTCATGGACGACCTGCGGAGCCTGTGGGAGGAGCGCGAGCACACGGAGAGCGCGCAGGGCGAGGTGACGGTGCGCTGGGCGTGGGAGATCCTCGGCCCCGCCGCCGCCGGCGCGGTGGTGCTGGCGATCCTGCTGGCTACGGGGTGAGCCAGGGGCGGACCGTGGTGCCGCCTCCGCCTCCCCCTCCGCCTCCCCCTCTGCGCTTCTCTGCGGCTGGATTGTGATCCGGTAGTTCTTCCAGGTCACAGGGTTCTTCGTCATCATCGGGCGCGCGGCCCCGGCCAGACCGACGGAACACGGGGCCCCGAGTCTGGGGAACCATCATGACGAATCCCGGCGAGGTGCTGCGGCTGCCCGCCTCCGCGGCCCCGGAGGGCTGCCCTTCCTGGGACGGCGCGTCGGCCGACCGCTGGACGCGGACGCTGCCCGCGCGCGGTGTGCCCCTGCGCGCCCCGCTCGGGGCGGCCCTGTGGCTGCCCCTGTGCGCGGTGGTCGGCGCGGGCGCCCTCGCCTACAACGGCGTGCTGCCCGGGTGGGCCGCCGTCCTGCTCGGCCTGCACCTCGTCTGGGCGGCCCAGCGGCCCGAGGCGGTGCGGGTGTGTGCGCCGGTCGCCGCCGTGGCGGTCGTCGCCCTCGGCGACTGGCCGGGGCCGCCGTGGCTGCTGCCGCCCCTGCTCGTGGCCGCGCTGACCGCCGTATGGCTGGCGGCGGTGCTACGGCTGTCCGCGCGCGGTCGGCAGCGGGCGGCGGCCCTGACGGCGGCCGGGGGAGCGACCGCCCCGGTGCCCGTCGAGGCGGGCAAGCGGCTCCGGCGGGGCCGTCTCCTCATCGGGCTCGGGCTGGTCACGGCGGGGGCGGGAGCGTCGGTGTCCGGCGCCGCGTACCTGTGGGCGGAGGGCGCCGACCGGCAGGGCGTCCCGGCGGGGGGCTGGTGCCTGGCCGGACTGGGGTTCACCGTGCTGTTCTCCGGGGCGCTGGCCCGTCGGCGGGCCGCCGCCCTGCGCGGGGAGCCCGTCCCCGTGCTGCGGGTGCTGCTGCGGGAGGGCCGGGACGGCGACACCGAGGTGTACGCCGCCGACGACACGGCGGGCGGGCGGCCCCTGTTCACGGTGGCGACCGTGGGGGCGGAGGAGGACGACGCCGACGCCGAGGATGAACGGGCCGAGGATGAACGGGCCGAGGATGAACGGGCCGAGGATGACCGGGCCGATGACGGCCCGGCCGCCGATGACGGCCGGGTCACCGGCGACCACCGGGCTGATGACGGCCGCGCCGCCGAGGGCGACCGGGTCGACGGCGGCTGGGTCACCGGCGACCACCGGGCCGATGTCGGCCGGGCTGCCGAGGGCGACGGGGTCGACGGGGTCGACGGTGACCGGGCCGCTGAGGGCGACCGGGCCGCTGAGGGCGACCGGGCCGCCGAGGGCGACCGGGTCGACGAGGACGCCGAGGAGTTGCTCGACCGGTGGGGCGGGGACCGGGGCGGGCCGCTGCGGGAGGGCGTGCTGTTCGGGGCGCCCTGGGACGGGGCCGAGGTCGTGGTCCTCGCCGCCGCCGAGAAGGCCGGGGAGCCGCCGGTGGTGGAGCTGAGCAGCGGGCCGGTGCGGCCGGTGACCGGGTGGAACCTGCGGCGCCGGGCCGGGGAGGCGCGGCGCGGCGCGGCCCGCGAGAACTGGTACCGGGCCCAGGGCCGCAGCGCCGAGGAGGCCGCCGGACGAGCCGGGGACGCCGCTCCCGCCGCGCTGCTGCGGTGGCGGGCCGGCTGGGGGGACTGGATCAGCATGGCGGTGGTGGTGCTCTACGCCGCCTGGTTCTCGGGAGGTCACGGCATACGGCACTACGTCGTCGGCGTCGCGGTGAGTCTGCTGGCGGCGCGGGTACTGCCGCGCCGGCTGTGCTGGCGTATCACCGCCGACCGCGACGGGCTGTGGCTCGCCGGCTTCCGCGGCCCGCGTCTGCTGGCCTGGGACGACATCCGGACCGTGCGGTGCCGCCGCAGCGAGCTGCGGATCGTGGGCGGCCGCGCGCCCGCCGACGAGTGGGCGGTGGACGCGCTGCGCTGGCCCTGGCTGGAGGCGCGGCTCGGGATGCCGCACCCCTACGAGCGGACGGCCGCCGAGATCACCGCGCTGTGGCGGGACCCCGCGCGGCGGCCGACGGGCGTGGCGGACGAACGGCGGCGCGGCCGGGCGCTGTGGCCGCTCGGGGTGGTCATCGGGGCGGTGGGGGTGGCGGCGGTGCTGTTCCACTGAGGCCATCGCACGCTGCCCCCGGTGTGTCCGCGGGGACCTTCCCCGCCCCGTCCCGGCGGCGGGATTCTCGAACCTCTCCGGGAAGACACCCGGTCGCTCCGCCGAGCCGGACTCCGCACGTCACCGAGCGGTCGCCGACGGCATGCGTCCCGCAGTCGCTCCTGGCGATCCAGCGGCAGCGCCGCGAGCGCCGCCGCCGTGCAGCCCGTCGCCCGGGAACGGGATGCGCACGGCCCCGGCTGCGGCCATGGCGAGGAGCCCCACCGACGTCCAGCGCTCCACCGTCCCCGAGGTCCTGCGCAGCGCCGGGAAGCCGCTGGACTGCGCGGTCCGCGCCGACCTGGAGGCGCGTCTCGGGGCGGACTTCTCCGACGTGCGCACCCACGACGACGGGGCCGCACAGCGGTCCGTCGTGGAGATCGGCGCGCACGCCCGGACAGGGCCGCCGGCGTGCCGGCGCCCGTGCCCGCGCCCGTCCCGGCGCACCCCGTGGGTCAGGGTGGCGCCGGGTGCGGCGCCGCGGTTCAGAGCCCGGCCGCCGCCGTCAGGTCCCGCTTGATCGTGGCGAGGACCTCGGCCGCCTGCGCGCGGGCGGCCGGCAGGGCGGCGGGGCCGGCCACCGGGACGACCACCTCCAGGTAGCACTTCAGCTTGGGCTCCGTGCCGCTCGGCCGGACGATCACCCGGGCACCTTCGAGCGTGTAGCGCAGACCGTCGGTCGGCGGCAGCCGGTCCGTGCCCCGGGTGAGGTCCTCGGTCCGGGTGACGGCCAGCCCGGCGAGGGAGGCCGGGGGCTGCTCGCGCAGCCGGCGCATGGCTCCGGCGATGACGGACAGGTCCTCCACCCGGAACGAGAGCTGGTCGGTGGCGTGCAGACCGTGCTCCACGGCCAGCTCGTCCAGCAGGTCGAGCAGGGTACGGCCCTGCTCCTTCAGCTCGGAGGCCAGCTCCGTGATCAGCAGCGCGGCGGTGATGCCGTCCTTGTCCCGCACCCCTGCCGGGTCCACGCAGTAGCCGAGGGCCTCCTCGTAGCCGTAGCGCAGGCCCTCGACGCGGGCGATCCACTTGAATCCGGTGAGGGTCTCCTCGTACGGCAGCCCCGCCTTCTCGGCGATCCGGCCGAGGAGGGAGGAGGAGACGATCGACTCGGCGAACGTGCCGCGCGCGCCGCGCCGGACCAGATGGGCGGCGAGCAGGGCGCCGACCTCGTCGCCGCGCAGCATCCGCCAGTCGCCCCCGTCGGGGACGGCCACCGCGCAGCGGTCGGCGTCCGGGTCGTTGGCGACGACGAGGTCCGGGTTCATCGCGCGGGCGCGCGCGAAGGCGAGGTCCATCGCGCCCGGCTCCTCCGGGTTGGGGAAGGCCACCGTCGGGAAGTCCGGGTCGGGCTCGGCCTGCTCGGCGACCAGCACCGGTTCCGGGAAGCCGGCGCGGGCGAACGCGGCGAGGAGGACGTCCTTGCCGACGCCGTGCATCGCGGTGTACACCGTGCGGGCGGTGCGCGCCGAGCCCTCGGCGAGCACGGCGTCCGTGCGGGCCAGGTAGGCGTCGAGGACCGAGTCGTCCAGGGTCTCCCAGCCGTTGTCGGGGCGCGGGACGTCGTCCAGCGAGGCGATCGCGTCGATCTCGGCGGCGATTCCGGCGTCGGCGGGCGGCACGATCTGGGAGCCGTCGCCGAGGTAGACCTTGTAGCCGTTGTCGCGGGGAGGGTTGTGGCTGGCGGTGACCTCGACCCCGGCGACCGCGCCGAGGTGCCTTATGGCGTAGGCGAGGACGGGCGTCGGCAGCGGACGGGGCAGTACGGCGGCGCGCAGCCCCGCGCCCGTCATCACGGCCGCCGTGTCGCGGGCGAAGTCGGCGGACTTGTGGCGGGCGTCGTAGCCGACGACGACGAGCCCGTCGGTGTGGCCCTGCTTCTTCAGGTAGGCGGCGAGACCGGCGGCCGCGCGGATCACGACCGACCTGTTCATCCGCATCGGACCGGCGCCGAGCTCGCCGCGCAGGCCGGCCGTGCCGAACTGGAGCGTTCCGGCGAAGCGGGCGGCCAGTTCGGTGGCGTCCCCCGACTCCAGCAGCCTCGCGAGTTCCGCGCGGGTCTCCGGGTCGGGGTCCTCGGCCAGCCAGGCCCGGGCGCGGGTGATCAGGTCGTCTTGCACGTCGGTCAGCCTCTCGTGTGTGGTGTCTCGCCGCCAGGGGGCTCCGCCCCTCGGACCACCGATCGCCCCTGAAGGGCCCTCGTCCTCGCACACCGGAGGGGCGGGTGGCGGCGGGCCTTCCCGGCCGAGTCGGGTGGTGGGGGCCCTCTTGCCGACCGGGGCGGGTGGTGGCCGGTCGGCTCTTCTCCCGACCCAATCGGGTGGCGGCCGGCCCTTCTCCCGACCGTCGGTGGCGTGCGTGCCTTCCGGCCGGCCGGGTCGGTCGCTGGCGGTCTTCCTGCCGACCGAGTCGGGCGGCGGCGGGTCTACCCGCCGGCCGAGCCGGGTGGCGGGGGCCTTCCGGCCGACCGAGTCGGTCGGCCCCCGGCCCTTCTCCCGGCCGGGACGGTCGGTGGCGGATCTACCTGCCGGCCGAGTCGGGCGGCGGCGGATCTACTGCCGACCGAGTCGGGCGGCGGCGGGTCTACCAGCCGACCGAGTCGATCGGCCCCCGGCCCTTCTCCCGGCCGGGACGGTCGGTGGCGGGTCTTTCCGCCGACCGGGGGGGCGGTGGCGGTCGGCCCTTTTCCCGGCCGAGGCGGGTGGTGGGTGGGCACCGGCCGGGGGGCTGGGGGCGGAGCCCCCAGGGGGCGGTTACAGGCGGTCCAGTACCTGGGTGAGCAGGGCGCCCATGCGCGTCGCCGAGTCCCGGCCCGCCTGGAGGACCTCCTCGTGGTTGAGGGGCTCGCCCGTCATGCCCGCGGCGAGGTTCGTCACCAGGGAGATGCCCAGCACCTCGGCCCCGGCCTCACGCGCCGCGATGGCCTCCAGCACCGTCGACATGCCGACCAGGTCCGCGCCGATGACCCGCGCCATCCGGATCTCCGCCGGCGTCTCGTAGTGCGGGCCGGGGAACTGGGCGTAGACACCCTCCTCCAGCGTCGGGTCGATCTCCTTGCACAGCGCGCGCAGCCGCGGCGAGTACAGATCGGTGAGGTCGACGAAGTTCGCGCCGACGATCGGCGAGGTCGCCGTGAGGTTGATGTGGTCGCTGATCAGGACCGGCTGCCCGGGACGCATGCCCTCGCGCAGACCGCCGCAGCCGTTGGTGAGCACGACCGTCTTGCAGCCCGCCGAGACGGCCGTACGGACGCCGTGCGCGACGGCGGCCACCCCGCGGCCCTCGTAGAAGTGGGTGCGGCCCAGGAAGACCAGGGCGCGCTTGTCGCCGATGCGGTACGAGCGGACCTTGCCGCCGTGGCCCTCGACCGCGGGCGGCGGGAACCCGGGCAGCTCGGTGACCGGGAACTCGGCGTCGGGGGCACCCAGGGCGTCCACGGCGGGTGCCCAGCCGGAGCCCATCACGAGGGCCACGTCGTGGGTCTCGGCGCCGGTCAGTTCGCGCAGGCGCGCGGCGGCGGCGTCGGCGGCGGCGTGCGGGTCGCCCTGGATGTCGTCCGGGAGAAGAGATGCGTTCACGCGGATGAGGGTAGCCGGTTCTTGCCTACGCGCGTAGATGACGGAGCCCACGGGATGGGGATCGTTGTCTTGTCGTTTCCAACCAGGGCCGTCGCCGCGGGCGCGGTCAGTCCTCCGGGACCAGCACGTCCTCGTCGCTGAACACCTCGACCACGAAGATCAGCAGTCGGCCCCGGCTGACGATGTACTCCGCGAACATGTGCTCGGTGAGCCGTACCGTGCGGTCGTCGCCGGTCCCGCTCACGGCACGCGACGCGGGCAGATAGGGGTCCCGGGTGAGGACGGCTATCCCCCGGTCGAACCTGGCGCGCTGCCGTGCGTCCAGCCGGTCGCGCGCGGCCGCCGCCTGCTCGGTGTACTGGACCTGGTAGCCGTGCCGTGCCCCGCTCATGCCTTCCAGCATCGATCAGCAGGGGCGCTTCCGCAGCTCCATCACGTAGTCGTGGGGCGCCCCGGCCGACTCGGCGGCGTCCGCGACCTCCCCGAGGTAGCGGGCGGACGGCAGCCCGCCCTCGTACCCGTTCAGCACGTACACCCAGGCCGGGGCCTGGCCGTCCAGGGTGTGCACCCGCACCCGCAGCCGCCGGTAGATGCCGAGGCCGACGCCCTCCCAGCGGTCCAGGGACTCCTCGTCCATGGGCGCGATGTCGTACAGCGCGACGAAGACCTGTGCCTCCGGGTCCTCGACCAGGGTGGCCAGCGCGCCCTCCCAGCCGAGCTGTTCCCCGCCGAAGGTCAGCCGCCAGCCGTCCAGCCAGCCCGTCGCGCGCAGGGGCGAGTGCGGGGCGCGGCGGGTCATCAGCCGCGCGTCGAGGTTGCCGGCGTAGGCGGCGTAGAGCGACATGGGAGGAGGGTACGGCAGCCGGTGCACGGGTCACTTCCGTCACAGGCGTATATCCGTTCGCCCCCGGGCGGCGGCCACCGCGGAGCGTGCGGGAGAATGGAGCATGTGACTCGGATCGTGATCATCGGTGGCGGACCCGGCGGCTATGAGGCGGCGCTGGTGGCCGCGCAGCTCGGCGCGGAGGTGACCGTCGTCGACAGCGACGGTCTGGGCGGGGCGTCGGTGCTCACCGACTGCGTGCCGTCGAAGACCCTTATCGCTACGGCCGAGGTCATGACGACCTTCGACTCGTCGTACGAGGAACTCGGCATCATCGTCGCCGACGACACCCCGCCCCTGGAGCAGGCGGCCCGGGTGGTCGGCGTGGACCTCGGCAAGGTCAACCGCCGGGTGAAGCGGCTCGCGCTCGCCCAGTCGCACGACATCACCGCCTCCGTCACCCGGGCCGGCGCCCGGGTCATGCGCGGCAAGGGCCGGCTCCGGGGCATGCAGGCCCTCGACGGCTCCCGCCAGGTCGTCGTCACCACCGCCGACGGCACCGAGGAGACCCTCACCGCCGACGCCGTGCTGATCGCCACGGGCGGTCACCCGCGGGAGCTGCCGGACGCCCAGCCCGACGGCGAGCGCATCCTGAACTGGACCCAGGTCTACGACCTCGGCGAGCTGCCCGAGGAGCTCATCGTGGTGGGCTCCGGCGTCACCGGCGCCGAGTTCGCCGGCGCCTACCAGGCCCTCGGCTCCAAGGTCACCCTCGTCTCCTCCCGCGACCGGGTGCTGCCCGGCGAGGACCCCGACGCCGCCGCCGTCCTGGAGGACGTCTTCCGGCGCCGCGGGATGAACGTGATGGCCCGCTCCCGCGCCGAGTCCGCGAAGCGGGTCGGCGACCGAGTCGAGGTCACCCTCGCCGACGGCCGGGTCATCACGGGCTCGCACTGTCTCATGGCCGTCGGCGCCATCCCCAACAGCGAGGGGCTGGGCCTGGAGGAGGCGGGCGTCAAGGTCCGCGAGTCCGGGCACATCTGGACCGACAAGGTCAGCCGCACCACCGCGCCGGGCGTGTACGCCGCGGGTGACGTGACCGGCGTCTTCGCGCTGGCGTCCGTCGCAGCCATGCAGGGCCGTATCGCGATGTACCACTTCCTCGGCGACGCGGTGGCCCCGCTCAACCTCAAGACGGTCTCGTCGAACGTCTTCACCGACCCCGAGATCGCCACCGTCGGCTACACCCAGTCCGACCTCGACGGCGGCAGGATCGACGCCCGGGTCGTCAAGCTGCCGCTGCTGCGCAACCCCCGCGCCAAGATGCAGGGCATCCGCGACGGCTTCGTCAAGATCTTCTGCCGCCCGGGCACCGGGATCGTCGTCGGCGGTGTGGTCGTCGCCCCCCGCGCCTCGGAACTGATCCACCCCATCTCGATCGCCGTCGACAACAATCTGACGGTCGAACAGATCGCGAACGCGTTCACCGTGTACCCGTCCCTTTCGGGGTCGATCGCCGAGGTGGCCCGGCAGCTGCACACGCGACGCGAGCTCTGAGAGGCCCGGAAAGGGGGCGGGTCGGGGTCTGGTCAGGGCCCTATACCACTCCCCGTCCCCTTGTGCGAACAACTTCTACTATTCGGCGCAAAGAGCTGAAAGCAGACGGTCGCCCGCGTTACTGTCAGTTTCGTGTTCGCTGCAGAACGTCGCCAATTGATCCTCGAAATGGTGCGAGCGAACGGGGCCGTGTCGCTCCGTGAGCTCGCCCGCGTCGTCCAGACCTCCGAAGTGACCGTACGGCGGGACGTGCGCGCACTGGAGGCAGAAGGACTCCTCGACCGCCGGCACGGCGGTGCGGTATTGCCGGGCGGATTCACGCGGGAGTCCGGCTTTCCGCAGAAATCCCATCTCGCGACCGCCGAAAAGACCGCCATCGCGGACCTCGCCGCGGGCTTCGTCGAAGAGGGCGAGGCCATCGTCGTCGGAGCCGGTACGACCACCCAGGAACTCGCCCGCCGGCTGGCGCGCGTCCCCGGGCTCACGGTCGTCACCAACTCCCTCCTGGTGGCCCAGGCGCTGGCCCACGCCAACCGGGTGGAGGTCGTCATGACCGGGGGCACCCTGCGCGGTTCCAACTACGCCCTAGTCGGCAGCGGGGCCGAGCAGTCCCTCCAAGGGCTGCGCGTCTCCCGAGCCTTCCTCTCCGGGAGCGGGCTGACCGCCGAGCGCGGCCTGTCCACGTCCAACATGCTGTCGGCCTCCGTCGACCGGGCGCTCGTGCAGGCCGCCGCCGAGGTCGTCGTCCTCGCCGACCACACCAAGCTCGGCACCGACACCATGTTCCAGACCGTGCCGACGGACCTCATCACCCGCCTGGTGACCGACGAGCCGCCGCCGCACGACGACCGTGCCGCCACCGAGCTCCAGGCCCTCGCGGACCAGGGGGTGCAGATCGCCGTGGCCGGGGCGTCCGGGAGCCCGGGGGGTGAGGCGGTCCCGGCGCGACCGCAGCCGCAGCGCCGGGACGTGCCGCTTCCCGCGCCGCGACGGGGGCCGGGGCCGACGGCGGGGCTGCGGGCCACCGCGGTGCTCGGGGAGGTGCCCGGTGGTGGTGAGCGGGCGCGGGTCGCGGACCTTCGCCGCCGCTAGGGGCTGTCCGGCGGGTCATGCCGCAGACGCGGGGTCTGGCACGCCCACCTGCGGCGTTGTCGTCGGTTGCCGACTCCCCCACGCTCGGCTTCGCTCGCGCGGGCGGGACCCCCATCGCGTCGACGCCCTCCTCCGCCTTGCAGTTGGACGCACCAGACCCCGCTCACCTGGGCCGATGAGTCACCGCTGCTTTCCTGCGACTTGATCCGCCGGACAGCCCCTAGTCCCGCCGGTCACCCAGGCGCCGTAGGGCTGTGCCCGTCTGCGCCGGTGCCGGTCCGGCGGTGGTGGCTTGTCGCGCCCGCGCGGCCGAGCCGCACGGAGACAGGACTGGCGCGGCGGATCCGCGCAGAGACAAGACTGGCGCGGCGGATCCGCGCGGGGACAAGACAGTGCCCCGCGCCCGTGTGGGTGGGCGCGGGGCACCGGCGTACGACGTGCCTCAGTCCTTGATCTCGCAGATCGCGGCGCCCGAGGTGATGGACGCGCCGACCTCTGCCGCCAGGCCCTTGACGGTGCCGGAGCGGTGGGCGTTGAGGGGCTGTTCCATCTTCATGGCCTCCAGGACGACGATCAGGTCGCCCTCCTTGACCTCCTGGCCCTCCTCGACGGCCACCTTGACGATGGTGCCCTGCATCGGGGAGGCGAGGGTGTCGCCGGAGGCGACCGGGCCCGATTTCTTCGCGGCCCGGCGCTTGGGCTTGGCGCCGGCGGCGAGACCGGTGCGGGCCAGGGTCATGCCCAGGCTGGCCGGGAGGGAGACCTCCAGGCGCTTGCCGCCGACCTCGACGACGATCGTCTCGCGGTCCTTGTCGTCGTCCTCCGCGTCGGCGTCGGCCGTGGCGGAGAAGGGCTTGATCTCATTGACGAACTCGGTCTCGATCCACCGGGTGTGGACCGTGAACGGCTCGGCGGAACCGGTGAGTTCGGGAGCGAACGCCGGGTCCTTCACCACCGCGCGGTGGAACGGGATCGCGGTCGCCATGCCCTCGACCTGGAACTCCTCCAGCGCCCGGGCGGCCCGCTGCAGCGCCTGCTCACGGGTGGCGCCGGTGACGATCAGCTTCGCCAGCAGCGAGTCCCACGCCGGGCCGATGACCGAGCCGGACTCGACGCCCGCGTCCAGGCGCACGCCCGGACCGGTGGGCGCGTTGAACGTGGTGACCGTGCCGGGGGCCGGCAGGAAGCCGCGGCCGGGGTCCTCGCCGTTGATGCGGAACTCGAACGAGTGCCCGCGCAGCGGCGGGTCGTCGTAGCCGAGGGCCTCGCCGTCGGCGATCCGGAACATCTCGCGCACCAGGTCGATGCCCGCGACCTCCTCGGTCACCGGGTGCTCCACCTGGAGCCGGGTGTTGACCTCCAGGAAGGAGATCGTGCCGTCCAGGCCGACGAGGAACTCCACCGTGCCGGCACCGACGTAACCGGCCTCCTTCAGGATCGCCTTGGAGGAGGAGTACAGCTCCGCGACCTGCTCGTCGGAGAGGAACGGCGCCGGGGCCTCCTCCACCAGCTTCTGGTGGCGGCGCTGGAGGGAGCAGTCACGGGTGGAGACGACGACCACGTTGCCGTGGCTGTCCGCCAGGCACTGGGTCTCCACGTGCCGCGGCTTGTCGAGGTAGCGCTCGACGAAGCACTCCCCGCGCCCGAACGCGGCGACCGCCTCACGGACAGCCGAGTCGTACAGCTCGGGCACCTCTTCCAGCGTGCGGGCCACCTTCAGGCCGCGGCCGCCGCCGCCGAACGCGGCCTTGATCGCGATCGGCAGACCGTGCTCGCGGGCGAAGGCCACGACCTCGTCGGCGCCGCTCACCGGGTCGGGGGTGCCCGCGACCAGCGGGGCGCCGGCGCGCTGGGCGATGTGCCGGGCGGCGACCTTGTCGCCGAGGTCACGGATGGCCTGCGGCGGCGGGCCGATCCAGATCAGGTCGGCGTCCAGGACCGCCTGCGCGAAGTCGGCGTTCTCCGAGAGGAAGCCGTAGCCCGGGTGGACGGCGTCGGCCCCGGACTCGCGGGCCGCGTTGAGGACCTTGTCGATGTCCAGGTAGCTGCTCGCCGGGGTGTCACCGCCCAGGGCGAACGCCTCGTCCGCGGCACGCACGTGCAGAGCGTCCCGGTCCGGGTCGGCGTACACGGCCACACTGGCGATACCGGCATCCCGGCACGCCCGGGCCACGCGGACTGCGATTTCGCCACGGTTGGCGATGAGCACCTTGCGCACGATTGAGGCTCCCTCCTTGAAACAAGCCGAGTTTAGGGACTGCCGACACGACACATCGACCCGTCCCCAAAGGTGAGCTTGCCCACACGGAGCGTGATGCCAGGCTCACTCGACCGTGAAATCCCTTGTAGTACCGCCGTACGCAGCACTCCTGCGGGCAACCCTAGCCCTCTCGTGTGGTCAAGGTCTCTGTGAGAGCGTGCTGCGGCCCACTCCGTTTCTTTGTGGAGTCCCTACGAATGGCCCAACGATTCTTTGCCACGCACGGAACCCTTGTCCCCGGGTTTACCCGTTAGTAGCGTTCACGATGTTTCGAACGTACTTGGGGTAACCGAAACCCCGCTCGACCCAGGGTCGAGGGAGCGCAGGCGGAAGTGGGTGGGGACCGGTGGTGCGAAGACCGCTGGCGTTGGTCGTGGCCCTGGTGCTGTTCGCTGAGGGTTTCGGCATCGGCCTGCTGAACTGGGCCCTGGGAATCATGGCCGACTCCCAGAACATGTCCATGGCCGGCATCGACCCGGACGTCATGGCGACGTCCTCGAAGGTCGGCGGGATCGTCTTCGGCTTCTACTTCGCCGTCTGCGGCCTGGTCGCCCTGCTGGTGGCCGTACGCAATCGGGCGCCCTCCCTGCTCGGCCGCATCCTGCTGATCAGCGCCGCCGTGACGCACGGTCTGCTCGGCGCCTTCGCCTGGGGGCTCCTCGGCCCCGCGCAGTTCACGTTCATGGTCGTGGTGCTCGGGCTGATCGTCCTGCTCCTGATGACGTACGACGCCCCGCCGCGGCCCGCGGCCGAGGCCCCCCGGGACGGGGAGCCCGGGGACGGGGAGCCGGGGAAGCCCGGAGACGGCTCGGCGGTCACGCCTCCGGCGGCGCCCACAGCTCAGTGATGCCGACGCCCAGCCGGCCCAGCAGTCTGCGGACCAGCGGCAGGCTGATGCCGATGACGTTGCCGTGGTCGCCGTCGATGCCGTCGATGAACGGGGCCGAGCGGCCGTCCAGCGTGAACGCCCCCGCCACGTGGAGGGGTTCGCCCGAGGCGACGTACGCCGCGATCTCCGCGTCGCTCGGCTCGCCGAAGCGGACCACCGTGGAGGCGGTCGCGGAGGCGTACCGCCCGCCGACGGTGTCGTAGACGCAGTGGCCCGTCTGGAGCGTGCCGGCCCGGCCGCGCATCGCCTTCCAGCGGGCCGTGGCCTCCGCGGCGTCGGCGGGCTTGCCCAGCGCCTCGCCGTCCAGATCGAGCACGGAGTCGCAGCCGATCACCAGCGCGCCCTTGGTGTCCGGGCGGGCCGCCACCACGCTCGCCTTGGCCTCCGCGAGCGCGAGGGCCAGTTCGGCGGGGGTGGGGGCGGTCACCGCGTCCTCGTCGACCCCGCTGACGATGACCTCGGGCGAGAGGCCGGCCTGCCGCAGGAGGTTCAGACGGGCGGGGGACTGGGAGGCGAGGACGAGTCTGCGCATGCGGTCAGCGTAGGCCCAGCACGATCAGCGCCACCACCATGGCCAGCGCGAGGAAGAAGCCGAGCCGTCTCAGGGTCTCCTGCATGTCGCGGAGTTCCTTCGGCGGCTCGTTCTTCGGGTCTGACCACAGCATGCCCCTAGCCTGCCCCCTGGCGGGGGCGGTTCGCCTGAGTAGGGCTACTCAGATCCGAGGAGAAGCCCCACGGTCAGGCCGGCCAGTAGGTGCGGGTCCACGACGCCCGGCCCGGTTCGGGGACGCGGCGGCCCGCGATCCTCGCCGGGTCGGACCACGCGTCCCTCGGGCCCTCCACGCCGGGCGGCGTGGCCGCCGCCGCGGCGCGGGCCCTGACCACCGCCAGGGCGGCGGCGAGCTCCTCGGGGGTCGGGTTGCCCCGTACGACCTTGATCGTCACAGCGGCTCCTTACAGAGGGATGTTGCCGTGCTTCTTCGGAGGCAGGGATTCCCGCTTGGTGCGCAGTTGACGCAGGCCGCGGACGATGTGACGACGGGTGTCGGACGGCATGATCACGGAGTCGACGTACCCGCGCTCGGCCGCGATGTAGGGGTTGAGGAGGGTGTCCTCGTACTCCTGGATCAGCCGGGCGCGCACCGCGTCCAGATCCTCACCGGCCGCCGCCGCCTCGGCGATGGTGCGGCGGTGCAGGATGTTGACCGCGCCCTGGGCGCCCATGACGGCGATCTGCGCGGTCGGCCAGGCGAGGTTGAGGTCGGCGCCCAGGTGCTTGGAGCCCATGACGTCGTACGCGCCGCCGAAGGCCTTGCGGGTGATGACCGTGATGAGGGGGACGGTGGCCTCGGCGTAGGCGTAGATCAGCTTGGCGCCGCGCCGGATGATGCCGTCGTGCTCCTGGTCGACGCCGGGCAGGAAGCCGGGGACGTCGACGAAGGTGAGCACCGGGATGTTGAACGCGTCGCAGGTGCGCACGAAGCGGGCGGCCTTCTCGGACGCCTTGATGTCGAGACAGCCGGCGAACTGCATCGGCTGGTTGGCGACGATCCCGACCGGATACCCCTCGACGCGGCCGTAGCCGGTGAGGATGTTCGGCGCGAACAGCGGCTGCGTCTCGAAGAACTCGGCGTCGTCCAGGACGTGTTCGATCACCGTGTGCATGTCGTACGGCTGGTTGGCGCTGTCCGGGACGAGGGTGTCCAGCTCCAGGTCCTCGGCGGTGACCGCGAGGTCCGCCTCCTCGGGGAAGACCGGAGCCTCGGAGAGGTTGTTGGACGGCAGGTACGACAGCAGCTGCTTGATGTACTCGATCGCGTCCTTCTCGTCCCCCGCCATGTGGTGGGCCACGCCGGACACGGAGTTGTGCGTCCTGGCCCCGCCCAGCTCCTCGAAGCCCACGTCCTCGCCGGTGACCGTCTTGATGACGTCCGGGCCGGTGATGAACATGTGGGACGTCTGGTCGACCATCACGGTGAAGTCGGTGATCGCCGGCGAGTACACCGCCCCGCCGGCACAGGGGCCGACGACCAGGCTGATCTGCGGGATGACACCGGACGCGTGGGTGTTACGGCGGAAGATCTCGCCGTACGCGCCGAGGGAGGCCACCCCCTCCTGGATACGGGCGCCGCCGGAGTCGTTGATGCCGATGACCGGGCAGCCCGTCTTCAGCGCGAAGTCCATCACCTTGACGATCTTCTGGCCGTACACCTCGCCCAGCGCACCGCCGAAGACGGTGAAGTCCTGCGAGAACACGGCCACGGGACGGCCGTCGACTGTGCCGTAACCGGTCACGACCCCGTCGCCGTACGGGCGGTTGGCGTCCAGGCCGAAGTTGGTCGAGCGGTGCCGGGTGAACTCGTCGAGCTCGACGAACGACCCCTCGTCGAGGAGGAGTTCGATGCGTTCGCGGGCCGTCAGTTTGCCCTTGGCGTGCTGCTTCTCCACAGCGCGTGCGGAGCCGGCGTGCGTCGCCTCCTCGATCCGGCGCTGAAGATCCGCGAGCTTGCCCGCAGTGGTGTGAATGTCGATCTCTTCCGGCTCGGACATCGGGATACGGCTCCCTGCCTGCTCAAAAGGGGGGACGGTTACTCATCCGTAGAGTAGTGCTGGGCCTACCGATCAGCAGTGCGGCGTTTCACACACCTAGGGTGGCTTGCATGACGCCCCGAGATGCCTCAGACCCGAACGGCAGCCGCTGGTCCGACCTCGACCGGCCGCCCCTCAACGGCGCCGCCCTGCGCCGCGCACTGGTGCGGGACGGCGGCCACGGCGGCCTGTACCGCGACCTGGAGGTCGTCCAGCGCACCGGGTCCACCAATGCCGACCTCGTGGCCCGGGCCGTGGCGGGGGAGGCGGACGAGGGGGCCGTGCTCGTGGCCGAGGAGCAGACCTCCGGTCGCGGCCGCCTGGACCGGCAGTGGACGGCTCCCGCGCGCTCCGGCCTGTTCCTCTCCGTGCTGCTGCGGCCGGCCGACGTACCCGTCGCCCGCTGGGGCTGGCTGCCGCTGCTCACCGGCGTGGCCGTCGCCACCGGCCTGGCGCGCGCGGCGGGCGTGGACACGGCACTCAAGTGGCCCAACGACCTGCTGGTCACCGTGGCGGGCGAGGAGCGCAAGGCGGGCGGGATCCTCGCCGAGCGGGCCGGCCAGGACGGCGTGGTCGTCGGGGTCGGCGTCAACGTCACCCTGCGCGCCGACGAACTGCCGGTCCCGCAGGCGGGCTCGCTGGCGCTGGCCGGGGCGGTGAACACGGACCGCGACCCGCTGCTGCGGGCCGTCCTGCGGTCGCTGGAGGAGTGGTACGGCCGCTGGCGCGAGGCCGGCGGCGACCCGGCGGCGAGCGGTCTCCAGGAGGCGTACGCGGCGGGCTGCGCGACCCTGGGGCGCGAGGTGCGGGCGGAGCTGCCGGGGGACCGCTCGGTGGTGGGGGAGGCGGTGGCCGTGGACGGCGACGGCCGCCTGGTGATCGCCACGGGCCAAGGGGTGCAGGAGCCGGTGGGGGCGGGGGACATCGTGCATCTGAGGCCCGCGTGAGGGAAAAGTCCCGGACGCCGGGTGCCGCTCGCGTCAAGGGGACTTACCGTCGGCTCCCCGGGCGTGAGCTACCGCACACTGCCGTAGAGTTGAGGCCGGTCGATACCTGACCGCGGAAGATCGGAAGGGCAGCAGGCGTGACCGTCGACGACACGGGCTCCGACGATCCCGACGAGGGCAACCCGCTCGCGCTGCGCCTCGAACAGCTCATCGTGGGCGCCGAGCGGCGCTACACCCCGTTCCAGGCGGCCCGCAGCGCGGGGGTCTCCATGGAGCTGGCGTCCCGTTTCTGGCGGGCCATGGGCTTCGCCGACATCGGGCAGGCCAAGGCGCTCACCGAGGCCGACGTCCTGGCGCTGCGCCGGCTGGCCGGTCTGGTCGAGGCGGGGCTGCTGAGCGAGGCCATGGCGGTGCAGGTGGCGCGGTCCACCGGCCAGACCACCGCCCGGCTGGCGGAATGGCAGATCGACTCCTTCCTGGAGGGCCTGACGGAGCCGCCCGAGCCCGGGATGACCCGCACCGAGGTCACGTATCCCATCGTCGAGCTGCTCCTGCCCGAGCTGGAGGAGTTCCTCGTCTACGTCTGGCGGCGCCAGCTCGCCGCGTCGGCCGGGCGGGTCGTGCAGGCCGCGGACGACGAGGAGATGGTGGACCGGCGGCTCGCCGTCTGCTTCGCCGACCTGGTCGGCTTCACCCGGCTGACCCGCCGGATGGAGGAGGAGGAGCTCGGCGAGCTGGTCGAGGCCTTCGAGACCACCTCCGCCGACCTGGTGGCCGCCCGCGGCGGACGGCTGATCAAGACTCTCGGCGACGAGGTGCTGTACGCGGCGGACGACGCGGCCACCGCCGCCGACATCGCGCTGCTGCTGGTCGAGACGATGAGCAACGACGAGACGATGCCCGAGCTGCGCGTCGGCATGGCGTTCGGCACGGTCACGACCCGGATGGGCGACGTCTTCGGTACGACGGTGAACCTGGCCTCCCGGCTGACGTCGATAGCCCCGCGCGACGCCGTGCTGGTGGACAGTGCGTTCGCCGAGGAGCTGATCCGCACCGGGGACGCGCCGGCCTCGGAGGCGGAGGCGGCCGAGGCCGCCGTGGCGGCCGAGAAGGAGGGCGAGGAGCCGCCGAAGTACCGCTTCGCCCTCCAGCCGATGTGGCAGCGCCCGGTCCGCGGTCTGGGCGTGGTCGAGCCCTGGCTGCTCAGCCGCCGCCCGGACCCGGTGGACTGAATCCGGGGCGACGAGCACACCCGACTCACAGCCCGGGCGGCACGTTCAGCGTGTCCACGCACAGGCCCACGACGGGGACGCACACGCCCGGCTGCCGGGTCGGTGCGGGCCGCGGCGGAGCGGGAGCCGGTTGCACGGTGGCCGTGGGCGTGGCCGCCGCCCGGGGCGGTGTCGGGGCGGACCGGGGCGTGGTGACGCGGGTCGGCGCGGGTGCCGGGGTGCGTGCGGGGGCGGGGGTGTAGGAGGCGCCCGGGGTGAGGGCGACCGACGTGGGCGCGCCCGGGGTGCCGGGGACCAGGCCGACCACGGGCGCAGGCTCGGCGCTCGCCCCGCCCATCGGGGACGGGGCGGTCGGGGTGGGCGCGGCCGGGGAGGGCGCGACGGCGGCCCCGGTGCCGGCGGTACGGCCGGTGCCAGTGCCGGTGCCGGCCACCGGCGGCTCGGCGGGGGGTTGCGCGTGGGGTTCCGCCTCCGCCGTGCCGATGCCGGTGACCCCGCCGGGGCCGGACGACAGCCTCACCAGGCTCAGCACCCCGGCGGCCAGGGCCAGGCCGCCCGCGGCGAACAGCATCTTGCGCGGCCGGGGCCGACGGTGCCGGCCCCGGGGCGCCGCCGCCCAGAGCCGACTGGTCTCCACCTGCGTGTCGTCCACGGCTGTGCCGGCCATCGCGTTCCCTCCCGCTGCGGTCACGCCCCCACTGCGCCGGGGCGGACGCACGTTATGCGCTCCCCTGGGCGGTCGGAGACGACTTGGGCGAGATGTCACTCGAACGGGTGGACGCCCCTCGGTCCTGGCCCGGGGCCGCCCTTTCCTCCGGCGGGCGGGCCTGCGATGATCGGGCGGTGCGCGGTGTTAACCGTCGTTAACTCAAGGGCCTTGGAGGGCGACATGGGCGAGGAGCGGTTCGGGGAGTTCGTACGGGTGCGGCGGCACGGGGACGGGGGCCATGTCGCCGAGCTGGTGCTCGACCGGCCCAAGGCGATGAACGCCGTCTCCACCGAGCTGGCCCGCTCCCTCGGCGAGGCGTGCGCGGCGCTCGGGCAGGACCGGGACGTACGGGCCGTCGTGCTCAGCTCGACGCACGAGCGGGCGTTCTGTGTCGGCGCCGACCTCAAGGAGCGCAACTCCTTCACCGACGACGACCTGCGCCGTCAGCGGCCGGTCACACGCGGGGCGTACACCGGCGTGCTGGAGCTGCCGGTCCCGGCGGTCGCCGCGGTGCACGGGTTCGCCCTCGGCGGCGGGTACGAGCTGGCGCTCGCCTGCGATGTGATCGTCGCCGACCGCACGGCCGTGGTGGGTCTGCCGGAGGTGTCGGTGGGGGTGATCCCGGGCGGCGGCGGTACGCAGCTGCTGCCCCGCCGGGTGGGAGCGGCGCGCGCGGCCGAGCTGATCTTCACGGCGCGCCGGGTGGCGGCCGCGGAGGCGCGGGAGCTGGGCCTGGTGGACGTGCTGGTGGAGGAGGGGCGGGACCGGGAGGAGGCGCTGGCCATGGCCGCCGGGATCGCGGCGAACTCACCGGTGGGGCTGAGGGCGGCGAAGCGGGCGATGCGCCTCGGGCAGGGGCTGGACCTGCGGGCGGGACTGGAGGTCGAGGACGCGGCCTGGCGGACCACGGCGTTCTCGGGGGACCGGGCGGAGGGGGTCGCCGCATTCAACGAGAAGCGAGCGGCCCGGTGGCCGGGGGAGTGAACTCGGCCCCGCCGAGCTAGCGCCGCGCCGGGGAGCGGGCGCCGTGCCGGGGAGCCGGCGCCGCACCGCCGGGCGAGCGCCGCGCCGGGAGGGGACGCCGCGCCTGGAGCAAGTGCCGGGCCGGTGGGGACGTCGAGCCGGGAGGGGGCGCCGAGCCTGGAGGGGGGCGCCGAGCCGGGGAAAGGAACGCCGAGCCCGGAGCGAGTGCCGCGCCGCAGGGCGAGCGCTGAACCTGGAGGGGATGCCGAGTCCGGAGCGAGTGCCGTGCCGTAAGGGGACGTCGAGTCGGAAGAGAACGCCGTGTGGGGAGCGGCGCTCGCGTCCCGGGTCGCGCACCCGTCACTCCAAGTGCTCTCCCGCATCCCCTTTTGTAGTAAATATCCCTAACCTGGGGCAATGGGTGAGGACAGACGCCTCGCGGCCGTCGTGGCGCTCGCGCAGGGGATGGCCGCCGCGCACACGCCCCGGGAGTCGTGGCGGGCGGCGGCGCTCGGGGCGTGCCGCGCGCTGGCCGGGGGGTTCGCCGCGCTGTCGGTGTGGGAGCGCGACCTGGGGCGGCTGCGGGTCCTGGTGAACGTGGGGGACCGGGCGGCCGACGAGGAGGAGTTCCCCGAGGCCGAGGCCTACCCGGTGCACCAGTTCCCCGAGATCACCGAGTTCCTGCACGAGCGCTGGGTGTCCGGGGGCGGCGAGCCCAACGCCTGGGTGGAGACCGCGGAGGGGCCGGCCGAGGGCCGGCGGCCCGGCTACTGCCACCAGCGGGTCGCCGCCCTGCGCCGGCGGGGGCGCGGCTCCTGCGTCGTCGCGCCGATCGTGCTGCACGGCCGCGCCTGGGGCGAGCTGTACGTCGCCCGCTCGGCCGGCACCCCGGTCTTCGACCGCGCCGACGCCGACTTCGCGACGGTCCTCGCGGCCGTCGTCGCCGCCGGGCTCGCCCAGACCGAGCGGCTGGAGGAGGCCCGCCGACTCGCCTTCACCGACGCCCTCACCGGCCTCGCCAACCGTCGCGCCGTCGACGTACGCCTGGAGGAGGCGGTCGAACAGCACCGGGAGCGGGGGACCGTGGTGAGTCTGGTGGTCTGCGACCTCAACGGGCTCAAGCGGGTCAACGACACCCTGGGGCACGCCGTGGGGGACCGGCTGCTGGAGCGGTTCGGATCGGTGCTGTCGCTGTGCGGGGCCATGCTGCCGGGGGCGCTGGCCGCCCGGCTCGGCGGGGACGAGTTCTGTCTGCTCGCCGCCGGACCGGGCGCCGACGACGTGGTGCGGGTGGCGGGCGAGCTGTGCCGGCGGGCCGGAGAGCTGGAGCTGGGCGAGGGGGTGGCCTGCGGGGTCGCCTCCACCGGCGATCCCATCGGGCCGGTGCGCACGGCCCGCCGCCTCTTCCGGTTGGCGGACGCCGCCCAGTACCGTGCCAAGGCCGTACGGGCCGCGCGGCCGGTGGTCGCGGGCCGCGAGGGCCCCGAGGATCCCGTCGTCCGCCTGGCGGACGAGCCGCCGCGGGAACAGCCCGCGGCCGAGCGCCGCAGCTTCCGCGGCCGGCCCTGACCGCCGGGCCGACCGCCGGACCGACCGCAGGACCGTCCGCCGGGCCGTCCGCCGGGCCGGATGTGACGCATTCCGTAAGGGGTGAACCGCGCACCCACTGGTGACATCTTCGTCTTCACTGCGTACGCTCCTGAATATGGATATGCACACTGTGGTGGTGGGGACGTCCGGGGTCACCGCGTCCGACGTACTCGCCGTGGCGCGCGGCGGCGCCCGCGTCGAACTCTCCGGGGAAGCGGTCGAGGCCCTCGCGGCGGCCCGCGGGATCGTGGACGCGCTCGCGGCCAAGCCCGATCCCGTCTACGGCGTCTCCACCGGGTTCGGCGCTCTCGCCAGCCGGCACATCAGCCAGGAACTGCGCGCGCAGCTCCAGCGCAACATCGTCCGCTCGCACGCCGCCGGCATGGGCCCGCGCGTCGAGCGCGAGGTGGTCCGCGCCCTGATGTTCCTGCGCCTGAAGACCGTCTGCTCCGGCCACACCGGCGTCCGGCCCGAGGTCGCGCAGACCATGGCCGACATCCTGAACGCCGGCATCACCCCCGTCGTCCACGAGTACGGCTCCCTCGGCTGCTCCGGCGACCTCGCCCCGCTCTCCCACTGCGCCCTCACGCTGATGGGCGAGGGCGAGGCGGAGGGCCCGGACGGGACCGTGCGCCCCGCCGCCGAACTGCTCGCCGAGGCCGGCATCGACCCGGTCGAGCTGCGCGAGAAGGAGGGCCTCGCCCTCCTCAACGGCACCGACGGCATGCTCGGCATGCTGATCATGGCCCTCGCCGACCTGGACCGCCTCTACAAGTCCGCCGACATCACCGCCGCCCTCAGCCTGGAGGCGCTGCTCGGCACCGACAAGGTCCTCGCGCCCGAGCTGCACGCCATCCGCCCGCACCCCGGCCAGGGCGACTCCGCCGCCAACATGCTCGCCGTCCTCGCCGGCTCCGAGCTCACCGGACACCACCAGGACGACGCCCCCCGCGTCCAGGACGCCTACTCGGTGCGCTGCGCCCCACAGGTCGCCGGTGCCGGACGCGACACGATGGCCCACGCCCGGCTGGTCGCCGAGCGCGAGCTGGCGTCGGCGGTCGACAACCCCGTGGTCCTGCCCGACGGCCGGGTCGAGTCCAACGGCAACTTCCACGGCGCCCCGGTGGCCTACGTTCTCGACTTCCTCGCCATCGCCGTCGCCGACCTCGCCTCCATCGCCGAGCGGCGCACCGACCGGCTGCTGGACAAGAACCGCAGCCACGGCCTGCCGCCGTTCCTCGCCGACGACGCCGGTGTCGACTCCGGGCTGATGATCGCCCAGTACACCCAGGCCGCGCTGGTCGCCGAGCTGAAGCGGCTCGCCGTACCGGCCTCGGCGGACTCGATCCCGTCCTCCGCGATGCAGGAGGACCACGTGTCGATGGGCTGGTCGGCGGCGCGCAAGCTGCGCACGGCCGTCGACAACCTCACCCGTGTCATCGCCGTCGAGCTGTACGCGGCCACCCGCGGCATCGAACTGCGCGAGGGACTCACCCCGGCGCCCGCGACCCGCGCGGTCCTCGACGCCGTACGCAAGGCCGGGGTCGAGGGGCCCGGTCCCGACCGGTTCCTGGCGCCCGACCTCGCGGCGGCGGACGCGTTCGTGCGCGACGGACGGCTCCTCGCGGCGGCGGAGACCGTCACCGGGCCGCTGAAGTAGCACGACGGGGCTCTGCCGTCACACCCGTACGGCGTCCGTACGGGTGTGACGGCAGAGCCCCGATGCGGTGTGTGGGTTACTTGAGCTTGCCGAGCTGGGCCGTGACCACGGCCGCCGGGACCGGGCCCATGTCCCCGCCGTCGGCGAACGCGGCGAAGTTGACCGTGTAGAACGTGGCCACGGTGTTGCCCTTGCGGACCACCTCGGCGTGGAAGGTGGCCTTGCCCTCGCCGTCCATGTCGACGTCCTCGGAGAACGCCACCGACTCGTCGCCGCCTCCGGCGCCCTTCTCCTCGGCCACCTTGGTGACCTTGGAGGTCTCGCCCTCGGCCTTCAGGCCGTACCCGCCGGCGCAGGCCACGATCCCGTCGGACACGGCCTTCACGGCCTTCTGGGCGCCGTCACCGTCGTACGAGGACAGACCCACGAACGTCAGGGTGATGTCGAACGCGCCCTGGATGTCGGCCTCGCTCACGTCGTCCGGCGCGGTCGGGGCGTCGGAGGTCTTGTCCGTCGAGACGGTGTTGCTCGCGTTCGCGTCCGTCTCGCCCGGGGCGAGCCCGGCCGTGGCCCAGGCCAGCGGGTCGCACGCGGCCTTGTCGGTCTTCACGGCCGACTTGGACTTGGGGAGCGTGTCGTCCCCGTCCGCCACCTTGTAGCCCTTGACGTCACCCTTCGCGAGCAGCAACTTCTCCAGCTCCGCCGAGGTCAGGGCCTTCGCGCCCGAACCGGACGACGAGGACGACGAGGACGAGGAGGACGAGGACCCCTTGGAGTCCCCGGAGCCCTTCTTCGACCCCTCGTCCGACGAGCAGCCCGTGAGCAGGGCGAGTGACAGTGCGCCGATCGCGGCTGTGGAGCACAGCCGCACCCCCGATGATCTCTTCATGGGCGGACTATGAAACGCCTGTCAAAGAACAGTCAAGTGATTTCAAAAACCGAGGCGTTCGCGGCGAACCGAATACACGACGAAACCGGCGCCCAGCGCGAGCAGGGTGGTTCCGCCGACCACATAGGGAGTGGTGTCGAAGCTTCCGGTGTCGGCGAGCCGCGTGCCGTCGTCGGACGTGGTCGCCGCGTCGGTCGACGCCTCGGTCGACGCGGTGGTGGAGGAGTGGGCCGACGCGGTGATCGCCTCCGTCGCCGTCGTCCTGGACGCGGCCCGCGCCTGCGCTGTGACCTGCGTCGTCGTCCCGGTTCTGGCCGCGGTGTCCTGGGTCGCGTTGGCGGACGGGACGAACCACAGGGCGCCCAGCAGGGTGCCCGCGGCGGTGGCGGTCAGCAACGGACGGCGAGCGGATGACACCGGATATCGATCCCCTTGTGGCGCTGGCGAATTAGCCCTGGGCCCCGATGCTAGTGAAGGCGCGGGTCGCGGGAAAGTTGCGGGAGCTGTGAGCCGTACGCTCCGGGCATGAGCACTGAGGAGACGTCACGTTTTGTACGGGTTCGGGTTGACCTGGTGGTGGAGGTGCGCGACCCGGACGAGCTGACCGGGGCGGCGGTCGGGCGGATCGAGGGCGATCCCGAACTTCCGGACGCCGAGCGCGTCCACGCCCGGAGCGCTGTGACGGAAGACACCGCCGAGGCGATCGCGTATCTCGTGGATCCGTTCGACCTGGTCAGCGAGGTGCCAGGGGTGGAGCTCCACCGGGCCTCCTGGTCCGCGGAGCAGATCGATTTCGACCCGGACTCGCCTGAGTGGGGTCCGTACGACGATGATGGCGAGGACGAGTACGGCGACGGCGGTGAGGACGACCTGCAACCGCCGCCCGGGATGTCGCCGTCTCGGTAGACGCACGGACCGACCTCCGCACCACCCGTCCCCGTGGACGTGGCGTGCCCCACACATTCCGAGAACGTGGAACGGGGCCGACCGGTCGCAGCGTTTAAGTTTTTCAAGGGGGACTGCGGGGACTCTCGACGGGGACTCTCGGGGTTTCAGGGAATCGGCAACGATGGAGAAGCGTGTGATGACGGACAGTAGGCGGCGCCGAGGTCTGATGACGGCGTCCGCACTGCTCGGCGGTGTGCTGATGCTGACCGCGTGTTCCAGCGGCGACAGCAGCGCCTCGGACGGCAAGGACAGCTCCTCGCAGGCGAAGGCCGACGAGGCGGCGGCCAAGAAGTCCTCCGAGGCGCAGATCAAGATCACACCCGCGGACGGCTCGAACAACGCCTCCATCAACAACTCGGCGGCCGTCACGGTGAGCAAGGGCACGCTCACCGCGGTGACGATGACCACCGCCGAGGGCACCGCCGTCGAGGGCACGCTCTCCGCCGACAAGACCAGCTGGAAGCCGAACGCCCAGCTGGAGCGCTCGACCACCTACAAGGTCGCCGCCAGCGCGAAGGACTCCAAGGGCCTGGCGGCCCACGAGAACGCGTCCTTCACCACGGTCTCCCCGGACAACAGCTTCATAGCCAACTTCACGCCCGAGGACGGCTCGACCGTCGGCGTCGGCATGCCCGTCTCGATCAACTTCAACAAGGAGATCACCAACAAGGCGGACGTGCAGAAGGGCATCACCGTCACCTCCAGCAGCGGCCAGGAGGTCGTCTGCCACTGGTTCTCCACCGTCCGCATGGACTGCCGTCCCGAGGACTACTGGAAGGAGAACTCCACCGTCACGCTGAAGCTGGCGCTCGACGGTGTCGAGGGTGCCAAGGGTGTCGTCGGCGTCCAGCAGAAGACGGTCACCTTCAAGATCGGCCGCAACCAGGTCACCACCGTCGACGCGCAGACCAAGCAGATGAAGGTCACGCAGGACGGCAAGGTCGTCAAGACCATCCCGATCTCCGCCGGTTCACCCGACAACAAGACGTACGAAGGCCAGATGGTGATCTCCGAGAAGTTCAAGGAGACCCGGATGAACGGCGCGACGGTCGGCTTCACCGACGACGACGGCAAGGGCGAGTACGACATCAAGGACGTCCCGCACGCCATGCGCCTGACCACCTCGGGCACCTTCGTGCACGGCAACTACTGGGGCGCGAAGTCGATCTTCGGCGCGGTGAACACCAGCCACGGCTGCGTGGGCCTGTCCGACACCAAGGGCGCCAACGACCCGAGCACCCCGGCCGCGTGGTTCTACACCAACTCGATCATCGGTGACGTCGTGGTCGTCAAGAACACCGGCGACAAGACGGTGGCCCCCGACAACGGCCTCAACGGCTGGAACATGGACTGGGCCCAGTGGAAGGCCGGTTCGGCCGTCTGATCCCTGGTCAGCCTCCAGCTTTCCGATGCCGCCCCTCGGGGCGGCATCGGTGTTTCCGAGGGCGACCACAGCCTTCTCATGCTCCTCTTATTGCTGCCTTATGGAGTCATCACGCGCCGTACCTACCTTGCGGCGCATGTTCTTCACCTACCTGAGGCGCGAGCTGCGCCGCCGCAGAAAGGCGGCCCTCGTCGTCGCCTCCGGACTGGCGCTGGGCATCGCGCTGGTCATCGTGGTCTCCTCCGTGTCCTCCGGTATGGGCAAGGCCCAGGACAAGGTCCTGCAGAGCCTCTACGGCCTGGGTACGGACATGACGGTCACCAAGGCCGCCTCGCCCACCGCGAGCGCCTCGGACCGCCCGCGCTTCCAGTTCGACGCGCGGGACAGCGACTCCGACGAGGAGCAGAGCACCGACCGCGTCCTGGTCCAGGGCTTCCAGACCCTCGCGACCACCACCGTCTCCGAGGTCGGCGGGCAGAGCGGCGTCGCGGACGCGGTCGGCGGACTGAGCCTCCAGGTGATCAAGGTCAGCGGCCAGTTCACCCGCGGCCAGTTCCAGCAGAACGGCGGCGGGCAGCAGGGTGGTCCAGGCGGTGGTCAGGGCGGCGGCCGGCCGCAGGGTGAAGTGCGGGGCGGCGGCGCCGACTTCGACGTCAACAGCTACTCCGTCTTCGGCACCGACGTCACCCGGCCCGGCCTCGGCCCGCTGACCTCCTCCAAGATCACCAGCGGTCGTGCCTTCACGACCTCGGAGGCCGACGCCGAGGTCGCCGTCGTCGACTCGGCGTACGCCAAGGAGAAGAAGCTCAAGGTCGGCTCGACCGTCACGATCAAGAGCGTCGGGTTCAAGGTGATCGGCATCGCCACGGCCGACAGCGGCGACTCCGCCGCCGACGTCTACATCCCGCTGACGCAGGCCCAGACGATCAGCGACTCGAAGAGCAAGGTCACCACGATCTACGTCAAGGCGACCGACTCGCAGAAGATCGGCAGCGTCAAGTCCGCGATCCAGAAGAACGTCTCGGGTACGACGGTGACGACCTCCGCCGACCTCGCGGACACCGTCTCCGGCTCCCTCTCCACGGCCTCCTCCCTCGCCACCAGCGTCGGCAAGTGGCTGTCCGTCGCCGTCCTCGTCGCGGCCTTCCTGGTCGCCGGCCTGCTGACCTCCTCCGCGGTCTCCCGGCGCGTCCGCGAGTTCGGCACGCTCAAGGCCCTGGGCTGGAAGTCCCGCCGGGTCACCGGCCAGGTCGTCGGCGAGGCCATGGTCAACGGCCTGCTCGGCGGCGCCCTCGGCATCGCCCTGGGCCTCGCCGGCGCGTACGCCGTGACGGCCGTCAGCCCCACCCTGGAAGCCTCCCTGGGCGGCGGCGGTGGTGCCAGGGGACAGGGCGGCTTCGGCGGTGGCGGTGGCGGCGGCTTCGGCGGCCCCGGCCGCGCCGCCGCCAAGACCCTCGACGTGGCCCTCACGGCACCGGTCAGCGTCACGACGGTGGCCGTCGCGGTGGGCCTGGCGGTGGCGGGCGGCCTGATCGCGGGCGCGTTCGGCGGCTGGCGGGCCTCACGACTCCGCCCGGCGGACGCCCTGCGCCGAGTCGAGTAGTCCCGCCCAGCCGGCCCCTTACGAACTCCGGGAGTTGACTCCACCATGTACGAACTCAGAGGCGTCACCAAGCGCTACACCCGCGGCAAGGACACCGTCCACGCCCTCGACGGCGTCGACCTGACCATCGCCGACGGCGACCGCCTGGTCATCCAGGGCCCCACCGGCGGCGGCAAGTCCACGCTGCTCCAGATGCTCGGCGGCCTCGACCGCCCCTCCGAGGGCGAGGTCGTCCTCGACGGCACCGACCTCGCGAAACTCTCCGAGGCCAAGCTGACGAAGGTCCGCAGCGAGAACATCGGCTTCGTCTTCCAGTCGTTCAACCTCATCCCGACGCTCACGGCCCAGGAGAACGTCGAGACGGCCCTCGTCCCCCTGGGCGTCAAGGTCAAGGACCGGCGTGAACGGGCGGCGGAGGCGCTGGCGTCGGTGGGCCTCGGCGAGCGCCTCGGCCACCTCCCCTCGGAGCTGTCCGGCGGCCAGCAGCAGCGCGTCGCGATCGCGCGGGCGCTCGTGAAGCAGCCGAAGGTACTCCTGGCCGACGAGCCGACCGGCAACCTCGACGAGAGCATGCGCGACGAGATCATGGAGGTCCTGGAGCGCATGTGGAAGGAGCTGGGGCTGACCTTCATCATGGTCACCCACGACTCGGCGATCGCGAAGAAGGCGCCGCGTCTGGCGACCATCCGCAAGGGCAGGATCACGGTGAAGGAGAACGCGGCGTCTTCCTGACGCGGTGACCCGACGACTCCGCCACCTCGCACCAGACGGTCTTGCGGTCCGCCCCCTGCTCGACGCCCCACCTCTCCGCGAGCGCGTCGAGCAGGGCGAGCCCCCGGCCGGACTCCGCGGTGGTCGCCGCCTGGAGGGGGACGGGCAGGGCACGGGGTTCGGGGTCCGTGACTTCGATACGGGTACGGCCGTACGACGGGCCGGTGACGCGGACCGTCACCGGGGTGCCCTCGCCGAGGTGGTCGATGACGTTCGTCAGCAGTTCGCTCAGGCAGAGGCGCACGTCGTGACTGTGCCGGCGGAGCCGGTCGCGGAGGTCGGGGACCGACTTCGGGGTGGCGAGGAGGCTGAGTTCGAAGGTCACTGCTCGGCGGCCTTCCTGAGGAGGGCGGCGAGGTCGCGGGCGACGGCGGGGTTGCAGTTCCCGAGTGCCACCAGGGTCTGGCGGTAGGGGGAGGTGAACGTCGGCAGGTCGATCCGGAGGGAGGGCAGGGTGATGCCGTGCAGGGCGAGGGCGGCGCGGAGTTCCTCCACGCAGGCGATCGAGTCGTCGGGGGTGGCCACGGGCTCTCCTGTGCTTACTGTGACGAAACGCTCACAGAATACTTCCCCGCTGGCTACCGTGAAAGACGTTTCGCGTTCGCGATCCGTTCGGCGGAGGAGGGTGAGCGGTGGCCCGCGGCAAGGACATTGACGGCTCGATGAGCGTTCCGACCTTCTACGGCAAGGAGTTGCGGTGGAAGCGGGAGGCGGCGGGACTGTCGTTGGACGCGTTCCTCGAAGGCAGCTTCTACGGCAAGACGTACCTCAGCGACATCGAGCACGGCGAGCGGAGGATGCCGCTCGATCTGGCGCGGCACGCGGATCGGGTGCTGGGGACTGACGGGTTCTTCGAGCGGCATTGTGAGGACGTGCGGAAGGCCCGCAGGGCGGGGCACGCCGAGTATTTCGAGAAGGTTCTGGAAGCGGAGAAGCACGCCGCGACGATCGAGGAGTGGTGCCCGACACTGCTGCCGGGGCTGCTCCAGACCCCGGCGTACGCACGCGCCGTGATTCTGGCCGGGCTCCCCTTGTCCCTCGACGCCGAGGTGGAGGAGAAGGTCAGTGCCCGAATGGCGCGGGCCGGCCTTTTCGAGGCGGACCATCACACTCCCGAGTACTGGGTGGTCCTGAGTGAATCGCTGATCCGCAGTCCGCTTCTGGCGGATCCTGACATGGCGGAACAGCTGGACCGGATCGTCGAGCTGGCGGACCGGCGCCGGATCACTCCGCAGATCGTTCCGCGGAAACGAGGGGCGTACCCCCTGATGGCCGCCTCCATCATGGTCATGACGTTTCCGGAGGCCCCGCCACTCGTCTACACCGAGGCGTCCTTCAGCGGGGATACGATCGATGATCCTGGCCTCGTGCAGGAGTACCGCAAGGCATACGATCGGCTCAGGGCCGTCGCGCTGTCACCAGACACGTCCCTCGCCATGATCAAGGCTGCGGCAGAGGATTATCGAAATGGCAAGCAACCGGATCGACTTGAGTGACGCGCACTGGCTGAGAAGCAGCTACAGCAATGAAAGCGGCGGCAACTGCGTCGAAGTCGCCGTCAACATCCCCCACCTCGTCCCCATCCGGGACTCCAAGACCCCCCACGGCCCCGTCCTCCTCCTCACCCCCACCGCCTGGGCACCCTTCCTCGCGGCGATCGGTGAGCGCTGAGCGCACACACACCGGAATTCCATGACGGCACCCGAAGCAGCCACCACCCTCGAATACATCCGCTACCGCATCTCCGAGGAACGCTCGGCCGAGTTCCTCGCCGCCTACACCCGCGCCGCGGTCCACCTCGCGGCCTCCCCGCACTGCGTCGACTACGAGCTGGCCCGCTGCGAGGAGGACTTCGAGCACTTCATCCTGCGGATCACCTGGACGTCCACCGAGGACCACCTCCAGGGGTTCCGGAGGTCGGACCTGTTCCCGGCCTTCCTCGCCGAGATCCGGCCGTACGTCGCCGCCATAGAGGAGATGCGGCACTACAAGGTCACGGCCGTACGCGGAGCGGGTTCGGCTCCGGCGTATCAGGCCGACGGCGACGCCTGAGAGCCCGCCCGCGTCGCGTCCGTCCCCCAGGCCGCCAGCAGGCGCAGCGCCTCCGCCGAGGCGGAGCCCGGCTCCGCGTGGTACGTCACCAGCGCCAGGTCTCCGTCGTCCGGGAGCGGGAAGCTCTCGAAGTTGAGGGAGAACTCGCCGACGAGCGGGTGGCGCAGCCGCTTCACGCCGTGGCTCTTCTCCTTCACGTCGTGGGTCGCCCACAGCCGCCGGAACTCCTCGCTCTTGACGGAGAGTTCACCGACGAGGGCGGACAGGCGCGGGTCGTCGGGATAGCAGCCGGCGTTCATGCGCAGACCGCAGACGATGTCGATCGCCTTCTGCTCCCAGTCCACGAACAGGTCGCGGTAGTCGGGCCTCAGGAACGCCAGCCGGGCCCAGTTCCGCTCCGCCACCGGCAGCTCCGCCCAGTCGCCGAAGAGCGCGGCCGCCATCCGGTTCCAGGCGAGGATGTCCGTGCGCCGCCCGAAGACGTAGGCGGGCACGCCGTCCATGCTGTCGAGGAGCTGCCGCAACGACATCCGTACCTGCTGCTGGGGTGCGGCCTGCTTCTTCTTGTGCTTCGGCTTCGCGAGGTGGGTGAGGTGGGCGTGCTCGGCGTCCGTCAGCCGCAGCGCGCGGGCGATGGAGTCCAGCACCTCCGCCGACACGTTCCGCCCGTTGCCCTGTTCGAGGCGGGTGTAGTACGCCACCGACACACCGGCCAGCTGCGCCAGCTCCTCGCGCCGCAGTCCCGGTACCCGGCGGTGGCGGCCGAAGTCCGGCAGCCCCACGTCCTCCGGCTTGAGCCGGGCTCGCCGGGTGCGCAGGAACTCGCTCAGCTCGGCCCGCCGGTCCAGGGCGGGTCCGGTGGAATCGGGCTGTTCGTCCATGCGTCCAGTATTCACGGTCGTACGACCATCATCCTGACCCCGCCAGTGGTAGGCACGGCAGACGTACGCAGAAGCGTGACCTGGGTGGAGTGCCGCGGGTGCGGCACGCTGGACGTCGTACCGGCCGGAAGGCAGGCCGGGACGACTACCCCCCCGCTAGGAGATCCCCGGCATGACCACCGTTGCCGCGTACGCCGCGCCCGCCGCCAAGGCTCCGCTGGAGCGCACGACGATCGAGCGCCGCCCGGTCGGCGAGTTCGACGTCCTGATCGACATCAAGTTCGCCGGCATCTGCCACTCCGACATCCACCAGGCCCGCGAGGGCTGGGGCGAGGCGATCTTCCCGATGGTCCCGGGCCACGAGATCGCGGGCATCGTCTCCGAGGTCGGCCCCGGCGTCACCAAGTACGCCGTCGGCGACCGGGTGGGCGTCGGCTGTCTCGTCGACTCCTGCCGCGAGTGCGACAACTGCAAGGCCGGCCTGGAGCAGTACTGCACCGGCGGTTCCGTCGGCACGTACAACGCCATAGGCAAGGACGGCGAGCCCACCTACGGCGGCTACGCCCAGAAGATCGTCGTCGACGAGAACTTCGCCGTCCGCATCCCCGACGGCCTCGCCCTCGATGTCGCCGCCCCCCTGCTGTGCGCCGGCATCACCACGTACTCCCCGCTGAAGCGCTGGAACGCCGGGCCCGGCAAGAAGGTCGCGATCCTCGGCATGGGCGGCCTCGGCCACATGGGCGTCAAGATCGCGCACGCGCTCGGCGCCGAGGTGACCGTGCTGTCGCAGTCGCTGCGCAAGAAGGACGACGGCCTGAAGCTGGGCGCCGACCACTACTACGCCACCAGCGACGAGCAGACCTTCCAGAACCTGCGCGGCACCTTCGACCTGCTCCTCTCCACGGTCTCGGCCCCGCTGGACTTCAACGCCTACCTGTCGCTGCTGAAGCCCCAGGGCGCGCTGGTGAACGTGGGCGCCCCCGAGGAGCCGATCTCCCTCAACCTGTTCTCGGTGATCGGCGGCGGCAAGACCCTCGCCGGTTCCATGATCGGCGGCATCGCGGAGACGCAGGAGATGCTGGACTTCTGCGCGGAGCACGGCTTCGGTGCCGAGATCGAGGTCATCCCGGCGGAGGAGATCAACGACGCCTACGAGCGCGTGCTGTCGAGCGATGTGCGGTACCGGTTCGTGATCGACACGGCGACGATCTGACGGTCGTACGAGACGACGATCTGACGGTCGTACGAGAGGGGCTCCGGGCGGGTGCGCCCGGGGCCCCTGTCACGTTGAAGCCGTACGCCATCAGCACCCCGACGGCGAGCAGCACGACGGAGGCGGAGGCGATCCGCCACCCCTCGCCGGCCGCGCCGGTGCCGGGCCCGGTGACAGGGCCGGAGTCCAGGTCCGTGAGCGTGTCGGTACTCATGCCCCTCAGGATGTGCACCGGGGCCGATGAGGTTCCCAGGTCCCAGGTTCTTCCCGGTGGACGTTGACGACGGAATCGCCGGGCGCCCTCGCGCGTTGAGGACAGTGGCCGGGGGAAGTGCCGGTGAGGTACGAGCCGGACAGCCCGACGGGCCGAGGGACCGAGTTGAACGACATTGGAGGGCCGTGATGGCTGCGCAGACGCAGAGGGCCGTGCTGGCGGGCGGATGCTTCTGGGGCATGGAGGAACTGATCCGCCGGCTCCCGGGCGTGACGGCGACCAGGGTCGGCTACACCGGGGGTGACGTGCCGAACGCGACCTACCGCAACCACGGCACGCACGCGGAGGCCATCGAGATCCTCTACGACCCCGAGCGGACCGACTACCGTGCGCTCCTGGAGTTCTTCTTCCAGATCCACGACCCGAGCACCAAGAACCGCCAGGGCAACGACATCGGCCTGAGCTACCGCTCGGCGATCTACTACGTGGACGACGAGCAGAAGCGGATCGCCGAGGACACCATCGCGGACGTGGACGCCTCCGGGCTGTGGCCCGGCAAGGTCGTCACCGAGGTGGAGCCGGTCGGCCCCTTCTGGGAGGCCGAGCCCGAGCACCAGGACTACCTCCAGCGCTACCCGGACGGCTACACCTGCCACTTCCCCCGCCCGGGCTGGCGGCTGCCGAGCCGCACGGAGGGCTCGGAGAGCTGACGACGGGCCCCGGCCGGCCTCGGCCGGCCGGGGTGGGCCGCGCGGGCGTGGACCGCGTGGGCGTGGGCCGCGTGGTGCGGCCGTGGGTCAGCGGATCTCGTCCGGCTTGACCACGAGCCAGTTCTTGTCGGCCGTCACCGTCTGGCCGAGCTCCTCCTGCCGGGCCGCGTTCGCCTTCTGCATGTTCTGGATCTGCGTGAGGTACTTGTCCTTGCGGTTCACCCAGATCCGGGCCCCGCCGTGTTCCACGTCGGTGGACTGGAAGAGCATGGGGCCGTCGCTGACCGGAGTGTCGCCCGCGACCAGGATCGGCTTGCGCCACTGGTCGATGTACGTGCTGATGGCGGCGGGCTTGCCCTGGAACCAGGTCAGCGGGGCCCACAGGGTCGGGGTCAGCCTGTCGTTCGCCAGCTCGCTCGGGTCGTAGTGGCCCTCGGCGATCTCCTTGCGGGCGGTGGTGAGCTTCCCCGTGGCCGGGTCCTTGAGCAGCATGGAGACGCCGATCACGTTCTGCGGCTTGGCGCCGTAACCGTGTGCGGGGTCGGACAGCACGTCCCGGACCAGTTCCTCACTGGCGGCGCTGACGACGTAGACCTCGATGCCGTTGTCCCGCAGGACGTGGTACAGCTCCTGCATGCCCCGGTAGAACTGCGGCGGCTGCACCTGGGTCGTCGTCAGCCGGTCACCGTCGTAGTACTCGGCCGGGACGGGCTTGCCGTACGCGAGGAGGTCGTCGACGTACCCCTTGAGCTGCTGCAGCGTGAATCCGGAGAAGATCTGGGCGACCCAGGGGTAGCAGACCTGGTCGTCGATCTCGCAGAGCCGGTTGTAGTAGCTGTAGAGGCTCTCCCTGTGGTGCTTCGTGTCCTTGAAGGGGATGAGCCTCAGGGACGGGTCCATCGTCGAGCGCTTGAGCTTGCCCCGCATCTCCAGGTAGGGGAGCAGGGACTCCTCCAGGTCGTAGCGGTAGGTGGTGTTGTCGGCGTCGAAGACCGCGTACTCGCCCTGGTGGGCGTGGTCCGCGATGACCTGGCCGAGCTTTTCGGCGACCGGAGCGGGCCAGTGCCGCAGCTGGTCCGCCACGGCCTCCCCGTCCGGGCCCGCCGCCGTCGCTTCCTGGGGCGGCCACAGCCCGACGACGCTCGCGACCAGCAGCGCCGCGAGTGCGCTCCCCACCGCCGACAGACCGAACCGTCTTCCCCTGCGTGCTGCCATCTGGCCTCCCTGGTAACGGGGTCCGAACACCGCGTCAAGCGCGGCAATCATGAACCCGCCATTGCTTGATACGCAACATGCTGCGCCATACGAAATTGAGCGCGGGGTTCTGGTTACCCGCCAGTCATGTTGACCTGCGGGGATGGCTGATCGCGTTCTTCGACGAGTGGATAGGCGAGACGCTGATTGCTGGCTAGAGTCTTCTGGTTACACCTGGTTGTGGGGACAACCGGAGTGCCCGTCGGCTGCCAACGTCCTGGGGAGGGCCTGCAGCACATGAGTCGTCGCTCTACTGGTCTCGTCGGCGTCTGGGCCGAGATGCAACGGCAGCAGCAGCGCCAGCTGGAAGCCGAAGCCAGACGGCGCAGACAGCAGGAACAGCAGGAGCGGGCCTACCAGCGCCGAGCGGCGCAGAGCCACCGCGAGTACCGGCAGGCGGAGGCCCTGCGGCGCACCGAGGAACTGGACGCGCAGGTCGCGTCGTTGCAGGGTCTGCTGGCCTCGGGCTGCCGGGCGCCGGCCTTCCGGGCCGCCTCCCTGATGCGGCCCGAGGAGGTCCGGCCCTTCGCTCCGGGACCGCTGGCCCAACCCGTGCCCATGCCGGACTTCCAGCACTACCAGACGCAGAGCGGGTGGACCGCGGGTCGCCGGGCCCAGGCACAGGCCGACGCACGCGCACGCTTCGAGCGGGACTGGCAGGCGGCGCAGGCGGCGGAGTCCCGTCGGCAGCACCAACTGGCCGCGTACCAGCGGGAGTACCAGCAAGGCGTCGATGCCCAGCTGGCCGACGTACGGCGCCACAACGCCGGCGTCGTCGCGATCACCGAGGGCGTCAGGCGCCGGGATCCCGATTCCGTGATCGAGTACTTCTCCGCCGCGCTCTACTCCTCGACGGCGTGGCCGGACGGCTTCCCGCGCCAGGTGGCGGCGGCGTACGATCCCGCGGCCCGCGAACTGGTGCTGGACTGGGAGCTGCCCGCGTACGACGTCGTCCCGGAGGTCAAGGCCGTGCGCTACCTGTCCGGGGCCGACCAGGACAAGGAGACCCCCCGCCCGGTGAGCCAGCGCCGTGCTCTGTACCGGGAGGTTCTGGCGCAGTGCATGCTGCTCGTGCTGCATGAACTGTTCGCCGCGGACGAGCTGGGTGCGCTGGAGTCCGTGGCCTTGAACGGGTTCGTCGACGGGCACGACCCCACGACGGGCCGACCGGGCCACATCTTCCTCGCGACCGTCATGGCCTCGCGCTCGTCGTTCCGTGAGCTGCACCTGGCGCAGGTGGACGCGGGCAGTTGCCTCGCCGACGCCCTGCGCGGCCAGCTCTCGGCCCGACCGGACCAACTCCTACCGGTACGGCCGAGCAGACGGCCGCAGGATGTCGGCAACCGGGTCGTCGCGCACGGCGGCGACGAGGACCCCGACCTCTTCGCCATGGACCCGATCGCGTTCGAGAATCTCGTCGCCGATCTCTTCCGGGCCATGGGGATGCAGGCGGTGACCACCCAGCGCTCCAACGACGGCGGCGTGGACGTCGACGCCCTGGATCCGGCGCCGATCCGAGGCGGAACGATCGTCGTGCAGGTGAAGCGCTACCGCAACACGGTGCCGCCCACCGCCGTGCGTGACCTGTACGGAACCGTGCAGGACGCCGGCGCCAACAAAGGTGTCCTCGTGACGACGTCGGGGTTCGGCCCCGGCTCGCACGCATTTGCCAATGGCAAGCCGCTGGAACTCGTCTCGGGCCCCGAACTCGTGGACCTGCTCCACCGTCATGGGCTGCGTGGGCGGCTCGGTGACGGCGGCCGGCGGGCCGCGGCGCAGCCGACGCCCGCCGCGCCGGACACGCGATTGCCGGACGACTACAACGTCCTCGGCATGTCGTGGAGCGGAAGCGTCGCCCTGGACGTGTGTGCTCTCGTCTGCCGCGGCAACCGGGTCCTCAGTGACGACCACTTCGTCTTCTTCAACAACCCGCGGACGCCGGACGGCTCGGTGCGCGCTCTGCCCGCCACCGCCCCCGACAAGGCCGCGATCTGTGTCTCCTTCGACGGACTGCCCGCCGAGGCCGACCGGTTCGTCCTCGTCGCGGCCGTCGACCCGGAGGCCAACCCGGACGCCGACCTCTCCGGTTTCACGGACGCCGGCATTCGCCTGCTCGACCCCGGCCTGACGGAGCTGGGACGACTCGACGTCTCCGACGGCCGGCCGGGTGAGACCGCGTTGGTGCTCGGCTCCTTCCGCCGCAGGTCGAACGGCGACTGGGACTTCGTCCTGGGCGGCAAGGGCTACACGGGTGGCCTGGAGGAACTCGTCCAGGACTTCGGCATCGACGTGGAGTAGGCCCGGTAGCCCAAAACCCGTTCGCTCTCCCCGTCCGACGATCTATGGTGCTGCTGCTCATGCAGTCGAACGGGTGGGGAAAGACAGTGTTTCATCAGCCACGGGCCGGCGTCGGCCTAGCTATTGCCATGCTCATGACCTTCTCGGTGCTCTCCGCATGCGCGTCGGAGCAGGGCTCCGAGGGCAAGCCGGTGGGTAAGCCGGTGGGCAAGCCGTTGGTCAAGGCGGAGCTGGAGCGGGCGGCGATCACGGACGCGGACCTCGACGGCTACGAGGTCGAGCAGATCCTGGCCGCCCCCTCGGCGTCCCGCAGGACGGCCGATCCTGCCGCATGCGCGCCCGTGGTCCAGGCGACGGGCGGCAGCAGCGGCTTCACCGCCGTCGCGCGCATCGGCCGGATGATGTCCCCGAAGAAGGGCGGCTCCGGAACGTCCATGATCCTCGCGTCCCATGACGCCGGGGACGCCGCGAAGGTGATCGACGCACTGCGCTCCGCCGCCAAGCGTTGCAAGAGCTTCCTGGACGTCGGGGTCGGCTTCCGGTACGACGACGTCGCCCTCCGGCCCGACCCCGGCTACGGCGACGAATCCGTGTCCCTGAGGCTCACGCAGCTCGCGGCGGCCGACGCCGACGACGAGCCCGTCCGGGTTCCCTACGCGGTGGTGGCCGTCCGGCAAGGGGCGACGGTCGCGATGTTCTACGAGTTCAACCGCCCCCGAGGCGCAGGGGACGCGGACGCGGCCGCCGTACCGGAAGACATCATCAGGACACAGCTGAACAAACTGAACACGCTGAACAAGCCGGGCAAGCCGGGCAAGCCGACGGCGTCCAAGTGATCGTGGTCCCCGGCGGGCCCACGGCCGGGGACGGTCACCTTCCGAAGGGCGGCGACCGTCTACCGCTTTCCAGCCAGGCGCCGTAGCATCGCGATGATGTTTTGGTCCGTCAACTGAGCCTGTAAGCAGGCCTGTTGTGTCACAGCAGTGTGCGGGGGGAGCGACGATGGCGGCCCGAAACCTGTGGGACGAGATCCCGGCGACCGTGCCGGGCGCGGCGGTGGAGCGGCAGTTGGGCGCGGGCCTGTACGCCTTTCGCTCACGGACCCGTGCGGTGTCCTGGTGGGCCGCTTTCATGCTGCTACTGGTCACCGCGTTCTGCGTGATGATGATCTTCGTCATCAGTGGTGAGAGCGAGTGGACGAACGCGATCCTCTTCATCATTCTCGGCGGGTGCTCCTTCCTCGGGGCGATCGCCGTCCCCCTGGCCGCACGGTTCAGACCGGTGGAATGGTGTGCCGTCTTCGAGCATGGCGTCGTGTACCAGTACGGTGCGCAGTCCCCGATCGCCGGGGCCTGGGACGAGATCACCGGATGCCAGCGGCACGCGACGGACCTCGTGCGTAACGGGGTCACCATGGCCACCACGCATTCCGTGTACGTCCAGACGCCGGCCGGCAACTTCACGGTGTCGGGTGACACGTCCGACGCGCGAGAGATCGGCGCCCTGATCGCGAACGGCTGGGCCACGGTCCGGAATCGGATCGCCGAGGAGGACGCCACGGCCCGCATGGCCGAACTCGGAGAGGTGCTGCAGACCGGCGGGCGGGTGGCGTTCGGGCCGTTCACGGTGAGCCTGGCCGGGCTCGAGCACGGGGGCACCGTCACGGACTGGAAGAGGATCAGCGAGGTGGAGCTGATGGGGTCCACCATCTGCGTGGTGGTGACCGGTGAGCGCAAGCCCGTCCGGGTGCCGGTCTCCGACGTGCCGGACGCCGTTCTGTTCCTCACCGCGTCGGACGCCTTGCGGAGGGCCTCGCGGCAGACCGGGTGAGTCAGGTGCCGGCCCGCCCCACCCCGCCACCCGCCGGGAACCCGGTGGATCGCGCACCGCCGTCCACGTCCTCCTGGGCGGCAGCGGGCGCACCCCCTGGCGTAGACGGCGTCGCACGGGGAGAAGCAGCGCTCCCGAAGGGCGTCCCGGCGTCCCGGCGCTCACCTACCGCCCTACGCCGGGCCGTGGACCACGAAAAAATCCGGTGGCCACCTGAGCCGACGGAACCCACGCTGTACGCCATGGAAGAACCGCACCGCAGGATCCGTGCACTCCACACCGCCTCCACGATCACCGTCTACCAGGCGTACTCCCCGGAGATCGGCCTGCCCGCCATCCGCGACGGTCGCTTTCCCGCCGCGTGGAAGCCCGACCGCATGACGTGGATCAAACCCAGCTTCCTGTGGATGATGTACCGCTGCGGGTGGGGTACGAAGGAGGGCCAGCAGACCGTCCTGGCCGTGGAGATCAGCCGGGAGGGCTTCGAGTGGGCCCTGCGGCACGCGTGTCTGTCGCACTTCGTGCCCGGGCTGCATGCCGACCAGGCCGAGTGGAAGAGGAAGTTGAGGCGGGCGCCGACGCGGGTGCAGTGGGATCCGGAGCGGGATCTGCGGTTGCGGCCCCTGCCGTACCGGTCGTTGCAGCTGGGCCTCGCGGGGGAGGCGACCGCGCGGTACGCGCAGGAGTGGATCGTCGGCATCGAGGATGTGACGCCGCTGGCGAAGCAGGTTCACCGGCAGGTGCGCGCGGGTGAACTGGAGCAGGCGGCCGCGCTGTTGCCGCAGGAGCGGCCCTATCCGGTGGCGGAGGGGGTGCTGACGCATCTGCGCCGGTAGGTTCGCAGGCGCTCTCCGCCCTGACGGGCCTGTCGGGGGCCAAGGCCTCGCAACTCGTCCGGGTAGCAGCTGTCCCGTGCCATCATCAGCCGATGCGCGCGTGCTCGACGTCGACCTCGAAGGGACCCGTGTCCGGCTGTCAGCCGAAGGTGTCGGCCAGGACCTGCCCGGCGTCACGACCCACTGAGGTGTTCAGCCGATCGGCATGCCTCCGTGCGGACTGTTGACCACCAGCGACACGGATCCCTCGGCAAGGTAGAAGTGGCCGGGAAAGTAGTCGATGTGGAGGTGGCCGCCCCTCTCGTCGGTGGCCATGGCCCGCAGATTCTCCGCCAGTACCGCCCTGCCGGCAAAGTCACCACTGATGACGAGGAGCTGCCGCTCGGCGTCCCGGTGGATCAGGACACCGGGACCGGCGGTCTTGTCGACCTTGACCCCTGCCAAGCCGTCGGTCTCCGCCCCACAGGTGGAGGCGAGCAGCCCCTCGCCTCGGGCCACCGCACTCGCCAAGAGCGTCAGTTCTTCCGCCGATGCGGAGAGATCCACTTCGCCGAACGCAGGGTCGGACACCAGTCTCATGGGCTTCGCTCCTTCATGGCAGTCCCCCGGCTGACGCTACTCTCCTCCGGGTGCCTTACGGACGGCGCCGACCCGGTGACGTCGACGGCGACCCCTGCGGGCGGCAGCCCCGGAACACCGTGGCGTCGCCGTCCCGCATCGCGGTCACGCCCTGCCGTGCAGCGCCGTCCTTGCCACCCCCGTCCCCGTCACTGCGCGAGCGTCGCCGGGCTGCCTCCGTTCGCCTCGTAGCCCGCCACCGCCAGCGCCCGGTAGACCGCGAACTCGCCCGCCGGGTCCGGGGAGAGGGTCCACGGGAGGGCGCCGACATGGCCGTCGACGTGTATCAGCTGGTTCATGGCCTCGGCCCAGCGCTCGCTGCGGACCAGGAAGAAGATCAGCAGATGGCGGACGTGCGCCAGCATCGGGTCGTCGGGGCGGGCCGCCTGCACCGAGAACAGGGCGCCGTGGATCGCCTTGGTCACGACCTCGCTCTGGTAGAAGCTGCTGACCAGGTTGACCTCGGGGAGGTGCTCGAAGACCCCGAAGAGCGGCATCGCCGCGAGCAGCGAACCCCGGGGCGCGCGGGCCGCTGCCGCCTCCGTGAACGAGGTCGCCAGCTCGCGCGAGCCGTGCCACTTCTCGCACCAGTAGTGCAGGGCCGCCAGATGCGCGCCCATGTGCGCGGGGGCGCGGTCCAGGATCTTCAGCCACAGCTGCTCGAACTCGGCCTGCGAGTAGTGCAGGCCACGGGCCACCGACAGTTCGACGATGTACGGGACCGGGTCACCGGGGGAGAGCAGCGCCGCCTGGCCGCAGGCGTCCTTCGCCTCCTCCATGATGATCCGGAAGTCGTCGGTGCCCGGCGTCGAGGTCCGCCAGGCCTGCTGGACCAGGAACTCGGCGTGCACGGCGGCGCCACCCGCGTCCTTGGGCGCCTCCGTCCGCCACACCCGCAGCCACTGCCCGCCCGGCGCCTCGCTCACCCCGCCCGGCCGCTGCTGCAACTCCAGCGCCGCCGCGCCCGCGAAGGCCTGCACCCGCTGCCAGCGCAGCTCGCCCTCGATCTCCGTGCCGGCCAGCAGCTGCTGGGCCGCACGGTAGTCCTGGGTGTGCTGCACCACGTCCAGGACGTCCAGCAGGTCCTGGTCGGGGCCGGGCATGCGGATGTCCAGCTCCTCCGTGCGCACGAAGCCGTAGTCGGCCGGGTCCGCGGCGTCCGGGTGCCCCGCCGGGACCTGCTCGATCATGCCGCGCCGACGCCGCAGGAACGGCAGCAGCACGAAGCTGATCATGATCAGAGCCATCAGGACCCAGAGAATCTCCATGTCTCAAGCGAACCAGACGCCGCCGACAATTGGCCAACCCCGGCCCGGGAGCCTGTGGAAAAACGTCTCGCCGGGTCGCGCGCGCGGCCCGGCCGCGGCCCGGCCGCCGGGCGGCCGTCCGGCAGCAGTCCCGCGAGCGCACTACGCTCGGTACCCATGAGCGACAGCAACATCAGTCAGCACTTCGAGACCCTCGCGATCCACGCGGGCAACACCGCCGATCCCCTCACCGGCGCGGTCGTCCCGCCGATCTACCAGGTCTCGACCTACAAGCAGGACGGCGTCGGCGGCCTGCGCGGCGGCTACGAGTACAGCCGCAGCGCCAACCCGACCCGCACCGCCCTGGAGGAGAACCTCGCGGCCCTCGAAGGCGGCCGCCGAGGACTTGCGTTCGCTTCCGGACTGGCGGCCGAGGACTGCCTGTTGCGTACGCTGCTCAGCCCAGGTGACCACGTGGTCATCCCCAACGACGCGTACGGCGGCACCTTCCGCCTCTTCGCCAAGGTCGTCGCCCGCTGGGGCGTGGAGTGGTCGGTCGCGGACACCAGCGACCCCGCCGCCGTACGGGCCGCGATCACCCCGAAGACCAGGGCCGTGTGGGTGGAGACCCCCTCCAACCCGCTGCTCGGCATCACCGACATCGCCGCCGTCGCCCAGATCGCCCGGGACGCGGGCGCGAGGCTCGTCGTCGACAACACCTTCGCCACGCCCTACCTCCAGCAGCCGCTGGCGCTCGGCGCGGACGTCGTCGTGCACTCCCTGACCAAGTACATGGGCGGCCACTCCGACGTCGTCGGCGGCGCGCTGATCACCGCCGACGCCACGCTCGGCGAGGAGCTGGCCTACCACCAGAACGCGATGGGCGCGGTCGCCGGGCCCTTCGACTCCTGGCTGGTGCTGCGCGGCACCAAGACGCTGTCGGTGCGCATGGACCGGCACAGCGAGAACGCCACCAAGGTCGCCGACATGCTGACCCGCCACGCGCGCGTGACGCAGGTCCTCTACCCGGGGCTGCCCGAGCACCCCGGTCACGAGGTCGCGGCCAAGCAGATGCGGTCCTTCGGCGGCATGATCTCCTTCCGCGTCACCGGCGGCGAGGAGGCGGCTGTCGAGGTCTGCAACCGCGCCAAGGTGTTCACCCTGGGCGAGTCCCTGGGCGGCGTCGAGTCCCTCATCGAGCACCCCGGCCGGATGACGCACGCCTCGGTGGCGGGCTCGGCCCTTGAGGTGCCCGCCGACCTGGTCCGGCTGTCCGTGGGCATCGAGAACGTCGACGACCTGCTCGAGGACCTCCAGCAGGCGCTGGGATAGCACGGGGATAACAGGGACAGCAGATAGACAGCCGTTCGCGCGGCCCCCGCGCGGTGGTCACCAGCCGGTGACCGGTGGAGTCGTCTCCGAGGGCGGCTCCACCCAGGGGCGGACCGTGGCCGCCCAGACCACGAAGGCCACGGTCGCCGCGAACAGCAGCAGCCACAGCAGCCGCAGGGCGATCGTGCGGCGCCGCAGCATCCGGCCGCCCAGCCGGAGCGCGTCCGCGGGGAGACCGGCCGGCACCCGAGGCGTGGTCCGCTCCATCATCTGCCGTACGGCGGCCTCCCGTTCGGGCCGGTTCACGAGGTGGCCGCCTTCGCGCCCACGCGCGCGGGGGCCGGCCCGCGCGGCGGATGCAGCAGGAGTGTGGTCGCCCGGTCCACGATCAGGTCGATGCGGTCCGGGGGCAGCCCGAGCAGCGCCGCCACCTGCTCCTCGGCGACCCCCTCGTGCAGCCGCAGGACCAGGACGAGCCGCTGCTGGGCCGAGAGCACGGCCAGCGGACCGGCGGGCCGGGCGCGGGAGCGGCCGAACGGCAGGCCGCCGTACCGGTACCACGTCCCGCGCGCGAAGCGGACGGCCAGACACTCCCGCGCGTGGTTGTAGGGGTCCTCCCCGCGCAGCCTGTCCCAGTACGCGTACGTGTGCGCCAGGGCGTGGGTCAGCAGGCGCCGCGCGCGCGGGTTGTCCTGCGCCGTCTCCGCGGTGAGCAGGGTGGCGGTCCGCAGCAGCCGTCCGCCCGCCCCGGCCGAGAACGCCTCGAACTCCCGGACCCGGCGGGCTTCCTGGACCGTACGCCTCTCTCGCATCCCGAGCCTCCCGCCTGCCGGCGCCCCCTGGAAACGGCTCCCGGCGGAGCACGCGTAGGGCACCGCGTACGGCCCGGGGGACCCGGTCTCATATGAGGCCAGGGGCGGGCTTTCGGTCAAGAGCCGCGCACGCACCGTATGCATGCCGCGTCCGAGGGCCACGGACGCCTGCGTGCGGGGCCGGTGCTCAGGAGGCGGCGGGTGCCGGCTCCGTGCCCGGCACGCCCTGGGCGGCCATCCGGGAGGACAGGGCGACGTTGAAGCGGGTGAGGAGGGAGCAGAACGCCTCCCGCTCCTCCGGGGCCCACTCCTCGGTCAGCTCGGCCATCAACTGCCGCCGGGAGGACCGTACTTCCTCCAGCCGCGACTGCCCGCGCGGGGAGAGCTGGAGCACCACGGCCCGTCCGTCCTCGGGGTGCGAGGTCCGCTTGACCAGGCCGGTGTCGACGAGGGGGGCCACCTGCCGGGTGACGGTCGAGGAGTCGATCCCCATGCTCGCCGCGAGCGCCTTGACGCCCATGGGGCCTTCCTTGTCGAGACGGTTGAGCAGCAGGTACGCGGCGCGGTCCATGGAGTTGCGTACCTGCCCGACGCCGCCCAGGCGGGTCTGTTCGGCCCGGCGCGCGAAGACCGCGACCTCGTGCTGCAGCGTGTCGAGAAGACCGGTGTCACCGACGGTCGTCATGTCCATCGACATTTCAGGTGTTGTGGGCATGGCCGGGGGCTCACTTCATGAAGGGGTGCTGTCAGGAATTGGGGGACAGAGTACGCGGCCGGAAGCCGGGCCGTACCGGCGCTGAGCAAACCGGTCTCGGTGGTTGGTCACAGCGGCCGTTCCCGCCTGTGAACTGCGATGCTGATGTCATGAGCTATGGCACGGCTGACTCCTTGCGGCCCGTCACCCTCGACGATGTGCGCGGCGCACAGAAGATGCTCTCGGGCGTGGCGCGCATGACGGCGATGGAGGGCAGCCGGCATCTGTCCCAGCTCGTCGGGGCGCCGGTGCTCCTCAAGTGCGAGAACCTGCAACGGACGGGATCGTTCAAACTGCGCGGCGCGTACGTGCGGATCGCGGGGCTGCTGCCGGAGGAGCGGGCCGCCGGGGTGGTCGCGGCGAGCGCCGGCAACCACGCGCAGGGCGTGGCCCTGGCGTCGTCGCTGCTGGGGGTGCGCTCCACCGTGTTCATGCCCAAGGGCGCCCCGCTGCCGAAGATCAGCGCCACCCGGGAGTACGGGGCGGAGGTGCGCCTGCACGGGCAGGTCGTCGACGAGACGCTGGCCGCCGCGCAGGAGTACGCGGAGCGGACGGGCGCGGTGTTCATCCATCCCTTCGACCACGCCGATGTGATCGCGGGGCAGGGCACGGTCGGCCTGGAGATCCTGGAGCAGTGTCCGGAGGTCCGCACGGTCGTCGTCGGGATCGGCGGCGGCGGGCTCGCGGCGGGCATCGCGGTGGCGGTGAAGTCGCTGCGGCCGGACGTGCGGATCGTGGGCGTGCAGGCGGAGGGGGCGGCGGCGTATCCGCCCTCGCTGGCGGCTGGGCGGCCGGTGTCGATCGAGGCGCCGGCGACGATGGCCGACGGGATCAAGGTCGGCCGGCCCGGTGACGTGCCGTTCGGGCTCGTCGGCGAGCTGGTCGACGAGGTGCGCACGGTGTCGGAGGGCGAGCTGTCGGCCGCGCTGCTGCTGTGCCTGGAGCGGGCCAAGCTGGTGGCCGAACCGGCCGGGGCGAGTCCGGTCGCGGCGCTGCTGAGCGAGCCGGGCGCCTTCGAGGGGCCGGTGGTCGCGGTGGTGTCCGGCGGCAATGTGGACCCGGTGCTGATGCAGCGGGTGCTGCGGCACGGCATGGCCGCGCAGGGCCGCTACCTGGCGGTCAGCGTGCGGCTGACGGACCGGCCGGGTGCGCTCGCGACGCTGCTGGGGGTGTTGTCCGTGGTCGACGCGAACGTGCTCGACGTCAGCCATGTGCGGACCGACCCGCGGCTCGGGCTGAGCGAGGTGGAGGTCGAACTGCACCTGGAGACGAAGGGGCCGGCGCACTGCGCCGAGGTCGGCCAGGCCCTGCGCGACGCGGGGTACACGATCGTCGTCTGATCACAGCCTTCTCTCTCACCCGCACGGGTGAAACGCATTGAGGGTCGCGATACATCGCGTTATGGTGGATGCGCGGTCGCCCGTGGGGCGTCCCGAACCACGCAAACCTAGGCTTTTCGAAGGAATCCCCGAAGACGGGAGATCTCTTATGCCAGGCGCCATCTATGCCGAAGGCCTGGTCAAGACCTTCGGTGACGTAAGGGCTCTGGACGGCGTCGACCTGGACGTCCCGGAGGGCACCGTCCTCGGCCTCCTCGGGCCGAACGGCGCGGGCAAGACCACCGCGGTCCGCTGCCTGACCACCCTGCTTCGCCCCGACCGCGGGCGGCTGGAGGTCGCCGGACTCGATGTGCTCAAGCACGCCAACGAGGTGCGCCGCTCGATCGGCCTGTCCGGCCAGTTCGCGGCGGTCGACGAATACCTCACCGGCCGCGAGAACCTCCAGATGGTCGGCAGGCTCTACCAGATGAGAGCGAAGGCCGCGAAGGCGCGCGCCGAGGAACTGCTGGAGCAGTTCGACCTCACCGAGGCCGCCGACCGTACGGCCAAGACCTACTCGGGCGGCATGCGCCGCCGGCTCGACCTCGCCGCGGCACTGGTGGTCTCACCGCCGGTCATGTTCATGGACGAGCCGACGACCGGCCTCGACCCCCGCAACCGCCAGCTCCTGTGGGACGTGATCAAGCGCCTCGTCTCCGGCGGTACGACCCTGCTGCTCACCACCCAGTACCTGGAGGAGGCCGACCACCTCGCGCACGACATCGCGGTCGTCGACCACGGCAAGGTCATCGCCCGCGGCACCTCCGACGAGCTCAAGGCCCGCACCGGCGGTGAGCGCATCGAGGTCGTGGTCCACGAACGCGAACAGATCCCCGTCGCCCGCGAGGTGCTCGCGTCCTTCGGCAAGGGCGAGACCACGGTCGAGGAGCACACCCGCTGTCTCACCGTGCCCGTCACCGGCGGTGCCAAGCTGCTCGCCGAGGTCATCCGTGAGCTGGACACCCGAGGCGTGGAGATGGACGACGTGGGCCTGCGCCGCCCGACCCTCGACGACGTCTTCCTGTCCCTGACCGGACACATCGCCGAGGAGAAGACCGAGGCCACGGTATGACCGCCGCCGCGTCGGGCGGGCCCTTCGGCGCCCCACCGGCCGTTGCGAAACGCAACTTGATCCGAATGTCACAGATTTCGCATCCCGCTCACGCGTGTGCATCGGGACACGCCTCACGGAAGGAGCCGGGGAAGTGAGCGCCATGAACGACTCCCTGGTCATCGCCCGCAGGAACCTGATCCGCATGAGCCGGATTCCTGAAATGGTCATTTTCGGGCTCATCCAGCCGATTATGTTCGTGGTTCTCTTCACGTACGTCTTCGGCGGCTCGATGAACATCGGCGGCTCGACCGACCCGGACGTCTACAAGAACTTCCTGATGGCGGGGATCTTCGCGCAGACCGTCACCTTCGCCACCGCGGGCGCCGGCGCGGGCATCGCCGACGACATGCACAAGGGCCTGATAGACCGCTTCCGCTCGCTGCCCATGGCGCGCGGCGCGGTGCTCACCGGCCGGACCATGGCCGATCTCGTACAGACCGCGCTGACCCTGCTGGTCCTGGCGGTCGTCGCGCTCCTGGTCGGCTGGCGTCCCGGTTTCGCGGAGCCCACCAACTTCGGCAGGATCATGGCCGGCTTCGCCCTCCTGCTGTTCCTCGGCTACGCCTTCACCTGGATCGGCGCCCTGATCGGCCTGACGGTCCGCACCCCCGAGGCGGCCACCTCCGGCGGCCTGATCTGGCTCTTCCCGGTGACCTTCATATCCAACGCGTTCGTGGACTCCTCGCAGATGGCGTCCTGGCTGCAGCCGATAGCCGAGTGGAACCCGTTCAGCGCCACTGTCCAGGCCTGCCGCAAGCTCTTCGGCGACCCGGGCGTCTCACCGTCCGACGCCTGGCCGATGGCCCACCCCGTCTGGGCCTCGCTCCTCTACTCGATCGCGATCGTCGCGGTCTTCCGCACCCTCGCGGTCCGCAAGTACCGCCGGGCAGCCGGTTGATCAAGGGCACGCTGAAGGAACGCGGAAAGAACATGGCGAAGCCCCCGGCGGCTCGGGCGCCAGGGGCTCGTCAGGAGAGGGGGCTCAGCCGCTGTAGGGCTCGGCCTTGAGGATGCGCACGGAGGCCTTCTTGCCGTTCGGCAGCTCGTACTCCGCGTCCTCGCCGACCTTGTGACCGATCACGCCGGTGCCCAGCGGGGACTGCGGCGAGTAGGTCTCGATGTCGGAGCTCGCGTACTCGCGCGACGCGAGCAGGAACGTCATGGTGTCGTCCTCGTCACCGTCGAAGGCGATCGTCACGACCATGCCGGGCGCCACGGCACCGTCCGCGGAGGCCGGGGCCTCGCCGACCTTGGCGTTCTCGAGGAGCTGGGTCAGCTGGCGCACACGGAGCTCCTGCTTGCCCTGCTCCTCCTTGGCCGCGTGGTACCCGCCGTTCTCCCGCAGGTCGCCCTCCTCGCGCGCGGCCGCGATCTTGGCGGCGATCTCCGTGCGCGCAGGACCAGTAAGGTGCTCAAGCTCTTCCTTGAGCTTGTTGTACGCCTCCTGGGTAAGCCAGGTGACGGACTCGCTGGTCTGGGTCACAGGGTGCTCCTCGTCGGTACTGGGAATACAAAGCATCGCCCTACCCTCAAGCATGTTCCTCAGGGGATGGGCGAAACCACGAGCCTAACAATTCCGCGGGCAAAGGGGGAGGACATAAGCCACCAGAATTACGTCAACGCAGGTCAGCATGTACGTAATGCGGAGGACAGGGGGTCCTCAGTCGGCGTGACAGCCGAGCAGCTCGGCGGTGGTGCCCTTGGCCGTCGTGCGGAGGGTGACCACCTTGTCGATCCGGGTGTCCGACCCGGAGAAGCGGAAGTCCGCGCGGCCCACCTCGTCGCCGTCGGCCGACTGGGAGCGCACCGTGCAGTAGCCGCTCGCCCCCGCGTCCTTGCGGACCTCCAGGTGCACCTCGACGGCGTCGTCCGAGGTCGCCTTGAAGGTGATCACCTCGGCGCTGATCTTGTTCTGGCCGACGTAGTGGTAGGCGAAGTATCCGACGATCACCAGCAGGACCCCGCCGAGCACGGCGCCCACGATCTTCAGGGTGCGGTCGGCCCGTTCGTCCGAGGTGCGGCCGTAGCGGCCCTCGGGCACGCGGGTGCTCGCCGTACTCATGATCGTCCTCTCGGCAGGCCAAGGCCCTGGAATTAATCGCCCCCCGATTCGGTCACTATAGAAGCCTGCGATCGCGCCGGCTCACACGGGCGCCGACTTACCGAGGATTGAGTCTTGACTGACCAGCTGCGACTGATGGCCGTGCACGCGCACCCCGACGACGAGTCGAGCAAGGGCGCGGCCACCATGGCGAAGTACGTGTCCGAGGGGGTGGACGTGCTGGTGGTGACCTGCACGGGCGGGGAGCGCGGCTCCATCCTCAACCCCAAGCTCCAGGGCGACAAGTACATCGAGGAGCACATCCACGAGGTACGCAAGCGGGAGATGGACGAGGCCCGCGAGATCCTCGGCATCAAGCAGGAGTGGCTCGGCTTCGTCGACTCCGGCCTGCCCGAGGGCGACCCGCTGCCCCCGCTGCCCGAGGGCTGCTTCGCCCTGGAGGACGTCGACAAGGCGGCCGGCGAGCTGGTGCGGCAGATCCGCTCCTTCCGTCCCCAGGTGATCACCACCTACGACGAGAACGGCGGCTACCCGCACCCCGACCACATCATGACCCACAAGATCTCGATGGTGGCGTTCGAGGGCGCGGACGACACCGCGAAGTACCCGGAGGACGAGTTCGGGCCCGCGTACCGGCCGCTGAAGCTGTACTACAACCAGGGCTTCAACCGCCCCCGCACGGAGGCGCTGCACCACGCGATGCTCGACCGGGGCCTGGAGTCGCCGTACGGGGAGTGGCTCAAGCGCTGGCAGGAGTTCGGGGCGAAGGAGCGCACGCTCACCACGCACGTCCCGTGCGCCGAGTTCTTCGAGATCCGCGACAAGGCGCTGATCGCCCACGCCACGCAGATCGACCCCGACGGCGGCTGGTTCCGGGTGCCGATGCACATCCAGAAGGAGGTCTGGCCGACCGAGGAGTACGAGCTCGCGAAGGCTCTCGTCGCTACGTCCATCCCCGAGGACGACCTCTTCGCGGGCGTCCGGGACAATGCCTGACATGAGCGCAAGCGTGAGCCTGGCAATGACGCACCTCGTCCCCCTCGCCAAGGAGGTCGACGAGAACAAGGTCACCCCCGGTGTCCTCGGCTTCATCGTCTTCGCGGCGATGGCGGTGGCGGTGTGGGCCCTGATGAAGTCCATGAACAAGCACATGGGCAAGGTCGACTTCAAGGAGACCCCCGACGCCGAGGAGACCCCGGCCCCGGGCCCGACGGGCAGGACCTCACCGGCCAAGGGCTGACCCTGCCGTAACGGCCGGGTTTTTGGGTCTGCCGGACTCAGGCATCACCTGGGCGGTAGGCCCGGGCACCGCGCCCGGGCGGTCGGTCGGACGCACCGCGTCTTGCCGTGCGGGTGGCCGGCTCTGCCACGCTCGGCTGGGCGGTCGGCTCCGCCGCATCCGGTCAGGTGCCCGGACCGGCCGGAACCAGGCACCACCTGCCCGGTCGGCCGCGTCCCGCCCGGCCAGGCAGCCGGCCCCTTCCACGCCTGACCGGCCGGCCGACCCTGCCGTGCTCGGCCGAGCACTCGCTCCTGCCACGCCCGGCTGGCGATCGGTTCTGCCGCGCCCTGCTGGGCGGTCGGCTCTGCCGCACACTGCCGGCTGCCCGGTCCCGCCATCCCGGCCCCATGCCCGGGCTTGCCCCCGGCCAGGTGCCTTATCCCGCCGCCCCCGAGCAGATGGCCCTAGCTTGCCTCCCGGCCAGGTGCCGCATGCTCGGGCCGGCAAGCCAGACCGTGCTGCTGAGCCCCAGGCCCCGGCCGCATGCCGGGGCTTGTGCCGCCCCGGGCAGGCGGCCCGGTCCTGCCGCCGCCGGCCCAAGTGCCCCCTTCTGTCGCTGCCAGCCCGGAGCCTGCCGCTGCTGGGCCTGCGGGCCCCGGTCGCATGGCCTGGCGAAGAAGCTGAACCGTGTCGGCTGCCGAGGTTGTGCCGCCCGGCGGAGCATCTACGTCTCGTTCACCGCCACGCCCATGACCTCGCGTTCATGGCGGCCCGGGACCAGGCCGAGGCGCCAGGCCTGCCAACCGGTTTCCGGGCGTATGCCGCGCTCCAGGAGGACGGCGTAGGTGGCGAGGGACTCGGACAGTTTGGTGTCCCGCAGGGGGTGGGCCGTGCGGCTGAGCTGGGCCAGTTCCTCCTGGGCCACGGCCGTGCCGACCTCCACGCCGCCCGGGGCGCCGTACGGCAGGAGGGTGCAGCGCAGGAAGCGGGCCCAGTCCTCCCCGCGGCGGTCGCCGTAGGAGGAGAACAGGCCCGCCGCCTCGTCGCACAGGGCCAGGGCCTGCTGGGCGCGGGCGTTGCCCGCCTCGATGATCGCGAGTTCCAGGCAGGTCCACGCCTCGCCGTGGGAGACCCCGATGCGCTGGAAGTCGGCGCGCGCGTCGACCAGGAGCTGCCGGGCGAAACCGGAGTTGCGCAGCGAGCCGGTCTGGGCGGCCCGCTGGTCGCGGGTGACGCGCGCCGAGTGGTGGCGGGCACAGGCCAGGCCGTAGACGTCGCGCATCCGGGAGAAGAGGGAGCGGGAGCGTTCGAGTTCGCGGACCGAGCTGTCCAGGTCACCGGTCTCCTCCAGGGCGAGGCCGAGGTAGTACACGGTCCAGGCCTCGCCGCGGGCGTCCTCGTTGGCGCGGTGCCGGGCCGCCGCCGCGCGCAGTCCCTCCACCGCGGCGGACGGTTCCCCGGCGATCATGCGGGCCCGGGCCAGCTGGGTCAGCGCCCAGGCCGCACCGCGTTCGTCGCGCGTACGGCCGTAGAGATCGAGGGCGCGGCGCAGGTCGGACTCGGCGGCGCGGACGTCGCCGCGCCGCAGGTTGAGCTGGCCGAGCTGGAAGTGGGCCCAGGCCTCCCCGTGCACGGAACCGCCCTCCCGGTGCAGCACCAGGGAGCGGGTCAGCAGGTCCAGCGCCTCGCCGAGCCGGGCCCGGTCCCGTTCCACCGCGGCCAGGGCGTGCATGGTCCAGGCGCGGTCGGTGGCCAGCTCGGGAGCGGCCTGGAGGTCCATCGCCTCCCGCAGCCGGGCCGCCGCCTCGGTGAGGTTGCCCTGGTGGTGCAGGGTGATGCCCAGGGAGCACAGGGCCCGGGCCGCGCCCGCGTCATGGTGGGCCTGGAGGTAGAGGTCGACGACCGAGGCCAGGGTGGCGCGGGCCTTGTCCAGCTCGCCGAGCTGGCGGGCCGCGATGCCCGTGCGCCACTGCACGGACCGCACCAGCAGGTCCTGGCCGAGCGACTGGGCCAGCTCGCTGATCTCCCCGAGGCGGTAGAGGTCGCCGCGCAGCAGGCAATAGTCGCACAGCGCGCCCAGCAGGCTCAGTACGGCCGTCTCGTGCACGCCCTCCGCCTGGCGCAGGGTCGCGGTGATGAAGCTCGACTCGTCGTCCAGCCAGCGCAGGGCCTCGTCGAGGGAGGTGAAGCCGTGCGGGGTGAACCGGTCCGAGCGGGTCGACATGTTGCCGTCGACCAGGCGCAGCACGGAGTCGGCGAGCTCGGCGTAGCTGACGATCAGGCGTTCCTGGGCGGCGGTGAGCTCGGTGTGCTCCTCCTCGTCGAGCAGCCGGGCCTGGGCGAAGGCGCGGACCAGGTCGTGCAGCCGGTAGCGGTCGCCGCGCACCCGGTCGACCAGGCCGGCGTTCGCGAGGGCGGTCAGCTGCCGGGTCGCCTCCGTGCGGTCGGTGGCCAGGAGGGCGGCGGCCGCGGCGGCGCCCAGTGAGGCCCGTCCGGCCAGCGCCAGCCGCCGCAGCAGACGGCGGGCGCCTTCGGGCTGGTCGGTGTAGCGCAGCCACAGGGCGCGCTCGACGGGTCCGACCGGGCCGTACGCCCCGAGGTCCGCGGCCAGTGCGCGCGGTGAGCGCGGGCCGAGCGAGGAGCCCGCGATCCGCAGCGCCAGCGGCAGCCCGCCGCACAGCTCCCTGATCCGTTCGGCGGATTCGGCGTCGTAGGGCGCGGAGGTGTCCTGGGCGGCGGCGCGCAGCAGTTCCTCCGCGCCCGCGGCCTGAAGGGGCCGTACGGCGAGCCGGTGGACCCAGGCGGACAGCTCGGCGGGGAGGTCGAGCGGGTCGCGGGCGGTGACCAGGACCAGGCTGTCGGAGCGTTCGGGGACGAGGGTGCGCACCTGCTCGGGGTCGCCGGCGTCGTCGAGGAGGACGACGACCGGCAGGCCGGTGAGGTGCTGGTAGTAGAGGTCGGCGAGGCGCTTGACCTGCTGGTCCGGGGACGAACGCTCGCGGAAGAGGAGCTGTTCGCGGGGCGCGCCGAGGCGGTTCAGCAGGTGCAGCAGGGCGTCCCGGGTGGCCAGCGGGGTGCCCTGGGCGCTGTCGCCGCGCAGATCGACGACGCAGGCGCCGCGGAACTGGTCGCGCAGCTCGTGTGCGGCGCGTACCGCGAGTGCGCTGCGGCCGCTGCCGGGCGGGCCGTGCAGCACGACGACGGTGGGCCTGGTCTCGGTGCTCGCCCGGGCCGACTGCACCCACTGGCGGATCTGCGCCAGCTCCGACCGCCGTCCCGCGAGGGGGCCCACCGGCTCCGGGAGCTGGCCGAACGACTGCTCCAGCACGGTCCGGCCGCGTGCCGCCGCACTCTTGTCGGCGCCCTTCAGCTGCGGGCCGGGCGTCTTCGGGGGGTGGACCGGCCGCGGCCCGGTCGTCGCGTCCAGCACCCGCTGCTGGTCCAGGAAGGGGCGGATCCCTCGTACCTCCAGCGCCGTCAGCCACTGCAACCGTAACTGTTCGGCGCCGCCGGGCTGTCCGGCCCGGCCGGCCTGGTGGTGGGCGGCCGGCAGATGCGCGCCGGCCACCTTCACCACGGTCGTCGCGGCCCCGACCACGCCGACCGCGACCCCGGCCCCGAGGGCGGTGCCGGGCCCGGTGCCGAGCGCGAGGTCGGCGACCGCGGTCGTCAGGGCGGCAACGCCCGCGACGAGTAAGGGAGTCCGCCCGCCGCCCTCCTTGGCGTACCGCTGGGCGAAGCTGACCTGTCCGGCGGCGCGTTCGTCGAGGGCGCGGGCGTAGGCCTCGTACTCCGTGGCGGCGGTCTGCGCCATCGCCTCCAGCGCCCCGCGCGCCCGGGTCATCAGCACCTGCCGGTCGGCCCGTCCGCCCGACCGCCGTACCTCTTCCTCCACGGCCCGCGCCAACAATCGCTCTGCCTCTGCCTTGTGACTGTCCCGCATGTCCCGTCCCCCTCCGGCGGCACGGCGTTCGTCCGGTCAAGTGTGCGGCGGACACCCCCGTGGCGCGAGAGGGCGAAGGGTTACGGAGGGTTTCCGATCGGACACCGCCCATGCGGCCGCTGCCCGTCGCCGGGTACTGCGGCAGGATGGACCCCATGCCGAACCGACTGGCCCATGAGACGTCCCCGTATCTGCTCCAGCACGCCGACAATCCGGTGGACTGGTGGCCCTGGTCCGAGGAGGCCTTCGAGGAGGCGCGGCGGCGCGGGGTCCCGGTGCTGCTCAGTGTCGGGTACAGCAGTTGCCACTGGTGCCACGTCATGGCCCACGAGTCCTTCGAGGACGCGGAGACCGCGGAGCAGCTCAACGCGGGGTTCGTGAGTGTCAAGGTCGACCGGGAGGAACGGCCCGACGTGGACGCCGTCTACATGGAGGCGGTGCAGGCCGCCACCGGGCAGGGCGGGTGGCCGATGACGGTGTTCCTGACGCCGGACGCGGAGCCGTTCTACTTCGGTACGTACTTCCCGCCGGCGCCCCGGCACGGCATGCCGTCGTTCCGGCAGGTGCTGGAGGGTGTGCGGCAGGCGTGGACGGAGCGGCGGGACGAGGTCGCGGAGGTCGCCGGGAAGATCGTGCGGGACCTGTCGGAGCGGGAGATCTCCTTCGGGGACGCCGAACCGCCCGGGGAGCAGGAGCTGTCGCAGGCGCTGCTGGGGCTGACCCGCGAGTACGACCCGCAGCGCGGCGGGTTCGGCGGGGCGCCGAAGTTCCCGCCGTCCATGGTGGTGGAGTTCCTGCTGCGGCACCACGCCCGCACCGGCGCCGAGGGCGCGCTCCAGATGGCCCGGGACACCTGTGAGCGGATGGCGCGGGGCGGGATCTACGACCAGCTCGGCGGCGGGTTCGCCCGGTACTCGGTCGACCGCGACTGGACCGTGCCGCATTTCGAGAAGATGTTGTACGACAACGCGCTGCTCTGCCGGGCCTACGCGCATCTGTGGCGGGCCACCGGTTCCGAGCTCGCCCGGCGGGTCGCCGTGGAGACGGCCGACTTCATGGTGCGGGAGCTGCGGACCGCGGAGGGCGGTTTCGCCTCGGCGCTGGACGCCGACAGCGACGACGGGACCGGCAGGCACGTCGAGGGCGCGTACTACGTGTGGACGCCCGAGCAGCTGACCGAGGTGCTCGGCGCCGAGGACGCGCGGATCGCCATGCACTACTTCGGGGTCACGGAGGAGGGCACCTTCGAGGAGGGCGCCTCCGTGCTGCGGCTGCCCCAGCAGGACAGCGTGTTCGACGCGGAGAAGATCGCCGGCATCAGGGAACGGCTGCTGGCGAAGCGGGCCGGGCGTCCCGCGCCCGGCAGGGACGACAAGGTCGTCGCCGCCTGGAACGGGCTCGCGATCGCCGCCCTCGCCGAGACCGGCGCCTACTTCGACCGCCCCGACCTGGTGGCCGCGGCCGTGGGCGCCGCCGATCTCCTCGTCCGGCTGCACCTCGACGAGCAGGCGCGGCTCTCCCGGACCAGCAAGGACGGGCAGGCCGGGGCGAACGCCGGGGTGCTGGAGGACTACGGCGATGTCGCCGAGGGGTTCCTCGCGCTGGCCTCGGTCACCGGGGAGGGGGTCTGGCTGGAGTTCGCCGGGTTCCTGCTCGACCACGTCCTCGTCCGGTTCGCCGACCCGGAGTCGGGGGCGCTGTACGACACGGCCGCCGACGCCGAGCAGCTGATCCGCAGGCCGCAGGATCCGACCGACAACGCCGTGCCCTCCGGCTGGACCGCCGCCGCCGGCGCGCTGCTGGGCTATGCCGCGCACACCGGTTCGGTGCCGCACCGCACCGCCGCGGAGAAGGCCCTCGGGGTCGTGAAGGCGCTGGGACCGCGGGTGCCCCGGTTCATCGGGTGGGGGCTCGCCGTGGCCGAGGCGCTGCTGGACGGGCCGCGCGAGGTGGCCGTCGTGGCGGCCGCGTTCGACGACCCGGCCGCGCAGTCGCTGCTCCGTACGGCGCTGCTCGGCGCGGCGCCGGGGGCGGTGGTGGCGTACGGCACGGTCGGCAGCGAGGAGTTCCCGTTGCTCGCCGACCGGCCGCTGCGGGACGGCGAACCGACGGCGTACGTCTGCCGCAACTTCACGTGCGACGCCCCGACGACCGACCCGGAACGGCTGCGCGCGGCGCTGGGCGACTGAGGGGGCTCGCGCCCGGTCGGACCTCCTGTCGCGCGGCGGCGCGGCGGGGAGGGGCCGTCGTCCTCAGTTCTCCTGCGCGCGCATGCTCAGGGCGTCCTCGACGATCGCCTCCAGCTGCTGGTGGTGGGCGCCCTTCCAGTAGGCGCGGCCGCAGGAGGCGCACTGGGCGAACACGTCGTAGGAGCGGTGGGTGCCCTGTGCGAGCTGGTCGGCGACCTCGTCCTTGGTGGCCCCGCGCAGCAGGCCGTTGCAGGCGGTGCAGCGGGTCCAGGGGGCGAGGTCCGGGTGGAACCGGTCGAGGATGTCGTGGAGCTGGTCCTCGGGGCGGGTGCTGTAGACGTAGGCGCCGGCCCACAGCTCGCGCCGGCGCAGCAGGCCCCGGTCGCGGCTGAGCATGACCCGCTGCTCGGCGGCGGAACGGGCGGCGAGGGCCGGGTCGCCGATGTCGGTGGACTCGTAGGCCGTGTCCACGCCGAGCAGGCGCAGCCGGCGGGCGAGGGTGCCGAGGTGGACGTCGAGGAGGAACCGCAGCGGGGCGCCGGGCACCTGCTGGGGGCGGTCGACCGGGCGGACCGTCACCCGCTCGCCGTCCGCCGGGATGTGCGCGACCGGCACCTCGCGGCCGTCGACCACGAGGGTGCCGACCTCCGTCAGCGGGACGCCGAGGGACTCGACGACGTGGCCGAGGGTGGAGACGCCGTCGACGGCGAGCGGATGGGTGCCGGTCCGGCGGGCGTGCGGGACGAACAGGGCCAGCTCGGGGGCGACTTCGACGTGGATCTCGGGTGGGTTCACCTGGTCAGGATGGCATGGTGGGCCGGGCCCGGCTCAGGGCTTTTCGAGGGGCAGGCCGTTCTGCAGGATGTCCAGGGTGCGGTCGAGCAGCGCGGCGAGATCGCCCTGGTGACCCTGCTCGGCCCAGTACATCGAGGTCTCCATCAGGCCGCCGATGAGGGACATCGTGTACACGCGCACTTCCAGGCCGTCGGCGGGGAGGCCGGTGCGCTCGGCGACGGCCGTGGCGAACATCCGGCCGGTGACCGACATGCTCTCCATCATGCGCGAGCGCACCGCGGGGACGTCGACGAGCAGCCGGGTGCGGATACGCGCCACCTCGGGGTCCTCCTCGATGCCGGTGCGTACGGCCTCCTTCATCACGTACCGGACGGACTGCGTCCACAGCTCGTCCGCCGGGCGGGCCCGCAGCTCCTCCACGAGGATCGGGTCGTACTCGTCCGTGAGGACGATGTCCTCCTTGGTGGGGAAGTAGCGGAAGACGGTCGACGGCGACACCTCGGCGCGCTCGGCGATCTGGTCGATCGTCGTGGCGTCGTACCCCTGCTCCTTGATCAGCGTGTACGTCGCGGTGCGGATCGCCTCGCGCGTCTTGATCTTCTTGCGCTCACGCAGACCCAGGGGCGGGCGGTCGGCGGGGGTGGAGGTGCGGGCGGCCGTCATGGGGTTCATTCTCAGGCATCCGCCGTGTGCGCTGCCACGTCGGCCCGTTCGCCGTCGGTGCGCCGGGCCGCCTTCGTGCCCGGCAGGAAGGCCGCCGCCAGGAGGGCCGAGACCAGGGCGGCGATCCCGCACACCAGCAGGGCCAGGGTCATCCCGTGCACGTACGCGTCGTTCGCGGAGGCGGCGAGGTGGGCGGAGCCCGCCTTCTCGGCGACGAGGTGCGCGGCGACGACGGAGTCCCGTGCGGTGCCGGCGGCGCCGGCGGGCAGTCCGGTGACGTCGAGGCGGTCGCGGAAGGCGGCCGAGAGCAGGGAGCCGAGCAGGGCGATCCCGATCGCGGCGCCGACCTGGCGCAGGGTCATCAGCAGCCCGGAGCCGCTGCCGGCCCGGTCGGCGGGCAGGGCGCCGAGGGCGCCGTCCATCGCGGGCACGACCGCGAAGCCGAAGCCGAAGCCGGTGATCGACAGCCACAGCGCGGTGAAGCCGTAGCCCGAGTCGACCGTCGTACGGGTGCCGAGGAGCGCGGCGAAGGCCAGCACCATCAGCCCGGTGCTGACGACGGCACGCGGTCCGAACCGGGCGACGACGGGCTGGGCGGCCCGGGAGGCGACCAGCAGGCCGCCCATCAGCGGCAGCAGCCGTACGCCGGTGCCGAGGGCGTCGTTGCCGAGGACGGCCTGGAGGTAGGGGGGCAGGACGAACATCAGGCCGGACAGGACGAACATGACCACGGTCGCGGCGAGCGCGTTGAACAGGAAGCCGCGGTCGGCGAGCAGCGCCATGTCGAGCATCGGCCGCTCGACGCGCCGCTCGCGCAGCACCAGGCCGGCGATCAGGGCCACGGCCGCGCCGGACATGCCGAGCACCAGCGGGTCGCCCCAGCCGCGGGTGGGCGCCTCGATGATCGCGTAGATGAGCGCGCCGAGGCCGGTGGCGGTGAGCGCGGTGGACAGGGTGTCGACCCGGGGGGAGGCGGGGTCGCGGGTCTCGGGGAGCAGCAGGACGCAGGCCGTGATGCCGATCGCGGCCATCGGCACGTTGACCAGGAAGACCGAGCCCCACCAGAAGTGGTCGAGGAGCCAGCCGCCGATGATCGGGCCGAGGGGCAGGCCGAGCGCGGAGGCGGCGGAGATGACGCCGACGGCCTTGGTGCGCTCGTCGGCGCCGAAGAGCGAGGGCAGGACGGACAGGGCGAGCGGGGTGATGAGCGCGCCGCCGACGCCCATGACGGCGCGGGCCGCGACGACCCAGTCCACGTCGTCGGCGAGCGCGCCCATCAGCGAGCCGGCCAGGAAGATCCCGAGCCCGGTGATCAGCATCCGGCGGCGGCCGAAGCGGTCGCCGAGGAGGCCGGCGGGGAGCATCAGCGCCGCGAAGACGACGACGTACGCGTCCGCCATCCACTGCTGCTCGCCGGTGGTGGCGCCGAGGTCGCGCGCCATCGTGGGGAGCGCCACGTTGAGGATCGTCATGTCGAAGCCGAGCGTCAGCATGCTGGCGACCAGGGCCGCGAGGGCCCACCAGCGGCGGGGGTCGCGCCCCGCCCCGGAAGCGTTCGTGACAGTAGCCATGAAATGAGAGTAGCTCTCAAAATGTACCTGCTGTCAATCCTCCCTGGGGTGGGTGGCGGGCATGCAAAAGGGCCACGGCTCGCAAGCCGTGGCCCTGAGAAGGCTGAAAAACGACGCTACGCGTGCTGGTACGCCACCAGCGAGATGCCGACATAGTGGACGACGAACGCGGCGAGCGTGAGCGAGTGGAAGACCTCGTGGAAGCCGAACCACCGAGGTGAGGGGTTGGGTCGCTTGATGCCGTAGATCACGCCGCCCGCGCTGTAGAGCACCCCGCCGACGACGACGAGGACCAGGACCGCGATACCGCCGGTGCGCATGAAGTCCGGCAGGAAGAAGACGGCCGCCCAGCCCATCGCGATGTAGCAGGGGGTGTAGAGCCAGCGCGGGGCGCCGACCCAGAAGACCCGGAACGCGATGCCCGCGAGCGCCGCGCCCCAGATGCCCCACAGCAGCCACTGTCCCTTGGAGTCCGGCAGGAGCAGCAGGGTGAGCGGGGTGTAGGTGCCCGCGATGATCAGGAAGATGTTCGCGTGGTCGAGGCGGCGCAGGATCCCGTCCATGCGGGCGTTCCAGTTCCCCCGGTGGTACAGCGCGCTCACGCCGAACAGCAGGCAGGCGGTGAAGGCGTAGATACCGCAGGCGATGCGGCCCCGGGTGGAGTCCGCCAGGGCCGTGAGGACCAGGCCTGCGATCAGCGCGGCCGGAAACATGCCGAGATGCAGCCAGCCGCGGAGCTTCGGCTTGATCTCGTGCGGCAGGGAGAGCCCGAGCGGACCGCGGCCGTCGGCCGGCGTGTCTGTGGGCGCGTCGGAGGCGGGCGCAGTCATGGGCCGCATCGTACCGACGGGGCCGTAAGTTACGGGCCGGTCTCGGAGGTTCGAGGGCGAAGAGTGGCCATCGTCTCATGGCGCCGCACTGAAAGCCGGGAAAAGTTCACTCCAAAGAATGTTCTGTTGAACGTCAAGTGGACGCAAAAAGGCGCGGTTATGCGTGGCGATCCTCACTCCGCTCAGTTGTGACGCCTTCTGGACAGATGGGCGCGAGCGGCGGATGATCAGATGAGTGCGGTCGGCACCGGATGAGCGCTGAAGATCCAGTCGCTGGGCATCCGGGCCGCAGCCCCCACGGGGCCTCCAACAAAAAACCCCTCATCTAGGAGCGATCGTGGCGCGCGACATCGCGACTCCCACCGTCATCCCGACCAACCACCAGGAACTGATCTCGTGGGTCAACGAGATCGCCGAACTGACCCAGCCGGACAGCGTGGTCTGGTGCGACGGATCCGAGTCCGAGTACGAGCGCCTGTGCGGGGAGCTCGTCGAGAAGGGCACGTTCAAGCGGCTCGACCCGATCAAGCGCCCCAACTCCTACTACGCCGCGTCCGACCCGACCGATGTCGCGCGGGTCGAGGACCGGACGTTCATCTGCTCCGAGAAGGAGGAGGACGCCGGCCCGACGAACCACTGGAAGGCGCCCGCCGAGATGCGCGAGATCTTCTCGGGCGAGCAGGGCATCTTCCGCGGCTCCATGCGCGGCCGGACGATGTACGTCGTCCCCTTCTGCATGGGCCCCCTCGGCTCGGACCTCTCCGCGATCGGCGTCGAGATCACCGACTCCGCCTACGTCGCGGTCTCCATGCGCACCATGACCCGCATGGGGCAGCCCGTCCTAGACGAGCTCGGCTCCGACGGCTTCTTCGTCAAGGCCGTGCACACCCTCGGCGCACCCCTGGCGGAGGGCCAGGCGGACGTTCCGTGGCCGTGCAACTCCACCAAGTACATCTCGCACTTCCCCGAGAGCCGCGAGATCTGGTCCTTCGGTTCCGGCTACGGCGGGAACGCCCTGCTGGGCAAGAAGTGCTACGCCCTGCGCATCGCCTCCGTCATGGCCCGTGACGAGGGCTGGCTGGCCGAGCACATGCTGATCCTCAAGCTCACCCCGCCGCAGGGCGAGTCCAAGTACGTCGCGGCCGCCTTCCCCTCCGCCTGCGGCAAGACCAACCTCGCCATGCTGGAGCCCACCATCTCCGGCTGGACCGTGGAGACGATCGGCGACGACATCGCCTGGATGCGCTTCGGCGAGGACGGCCGCCTGTACGCGATCAACCCCGAGGCCGGTTTCTTCGGTGTCGCGCCCGGCACCGGCGAGCACACCAACGCCAACGCGATGAAGACGCTGTGGGGCAACTCCGTCTTCACCAACGTCGCCCTCACCGACGACAACGACATCTGGTGGGAGGGCATGACGGAGGAGACCCCGGCCCACCTCACCGACTGGAAGGGCAACGACTGGACCCCGTCCGCGGGCGTCCCGGCCGCCCACCCCAACGCCCGCTTCACCGTCCCGGCCTCGCAGTGCCCGATCATCGCGCCCGAGTGGGAGGACCCCCGGGGCGTGCCGATCTCGGCGATCCTGTTCGGCGGCCGGCGCGCGAGCGCGGTCCCGCTGGTGACGGAGTCCTTCGACTGGAACCACGGCGTCTTCCTCGGCGCGAACGTCGCCTCCGAGAAGACCGCCGCCGCCGAGGGCAAGGTCGGCGAGCTGCGCCGCGACCCGTTCGCCATGCTGCCGTTCTGCGGCTACAACATGGGCGACTACATGGGTCACTGGGTGGACGTCGCCAAGGGCAAGGACCAGGCGAAACTTCCGAAGATCTACTACGTCAACTGGTTCCGCAAGAACGACCAGGGCACGTTCGTCTGGCCCGGCTTCGGCGAGAACAGCCGCGTCCTGAAGTGGATCGTCGAGCGGCTGGACGGCACCGCCGAGGGGGTCGAGACCCCGATCGGCATCCTGCCGGCCAAGGGCTCCCTCGACACCAAGGGCCTCGACCTGGCCGACGCCGACCTGGACTTCCTCCTCACGGTCGACAAGGAGGTCTGGCGCGAGGAGGCCGCCCTGGTCCCCGAGCACCTCAACACCTTCGGCGACCACACCCCGAAGGAACTGTGGGACGAGTACCACGCCCTGGTGCAGCGCCTGGGCTGACGCCCTCCACGAACGCCGCGGTCGGCTGCCGATCGAGCCCTGACCAGCATGTCGTCACGGCCGGCCGCGGTGACAGCACCACAGACCGGCGAGGCTCCGCACAACGGCGTGGGGAGTCCCGGGCCTGTCGTCACCACCCCGTCCGCCCCGACGGGGAGGAGGCGACAGGCCCTCGCCCGTTCAGGAGGCCTTCGCGAACACCCACCAGCGCAGCAGGGTGAAGCGCAGTATCGTCGCCGTCCCGTTGGCCACGACCAGCGCGGCGATCTCCACGCGCGGCGCGTCCGACACCGTCCGGTGCACCAGGGCGAGGGCGCCGCTGCTGAGCGCGAGCCCGGCGAGGAAGGCCACCAGCCCCTGGAGCTGGTGCCGGGCGACCCCTTCCCTGCCGCGGACGCGGAAGGTGAACCGGCGGTTGGCGGCGGTGTTCGCCACGGCCGTGGTGAAGAGGGCGACCAGATTGGCGAGCTGCGCGTCCAGCACCGGCCGCAGCAGCGTGAACAGCCCGAGGTGGGCCAGCGTGGACAGCACGCCGATCACCGCGAACACGGGAAGCTGCCGGGCGACCCCTGCGGTGCGGGGTGCGTGTGTCTCTACGCGCTGAGCCATTCCAGCATCGTACGGTAAGTAAGCAAATACTACCGTAAGTGAGCATGAGGCTGGGGTCCGCATGTCATCAGTCGCGTCATCAGGTGCGTCATCGATCGCGTCATCGGCCGAGCGGTCGGTCGAGCTGTCGGTGGTCATTCCGATGTTCAACGAGGAAGAGGCACTTCCGGCCCTGGCGGCGCGGCTGCGGCCGGTGCTCGACGGGACGGGAGAGACGTACGAGGTGGTCGCCGTCGACGACGGTTCCACGGACGGGACGGTCGGTCGACTCACCCGGCTGCGCGCCGACTGGCCCCAGCTGCGGGTGGTGCGGCTGCGCCGCAACAGCGGACACCAGGCCGCGCTGACCGCGGGACTGCACCACGCCCGCGGCCGCTACACGGCGAGCCTCGACGCCGACCTCCAGGACCCCCCGGAGAAGATCCCCGAGATGCTCGCCCTGGCCCGCTCCCGGCACCTCGACATCGTCTACGGCGTGCGCGGCAACCGCTCCAGCGACACCGGCTTCAAACGCCGCAGCGCCGGCGCCTACTACTGGCTCGTGCGCCGGGTGGTCGGCGGTCATGTCTCGGCCCAGGCGGGAGACTTCCGCCTGCTGTCGCGCGAGGCCCTCGACGCCCTGAAGGCCCTGCCCGACCAGCCGCAGGTGTACCGGCTGCTCATGCCCTGGTTCGGATTCCCCAGCGGGGAGGTCACCTACCGCCGGGACCCCCGGGTCGCCGGCCGTACCAAGTACCCGCTGCGCAAGATGGTCCTGCTCGCGGTCGACAGCGTCATCGGCTTCTCCGTCGCCCCGCTGCGGCTCGCCGTCTGGCTCGGCGTGCTCGCCTTCGCCGTCTGCCTCGGCATGCTCGCGTACACCCTGGCCGTGTACGCCGCGGGCGACACCACCCGCGGCTGGACCTCCCTGATCATCGCGGTGCTCTTCGTCGGCTCCGTCCAGCTCATCTGCCTGGGGGTGGTCGGCGAGTACATCGGCCGCATCTACACCGCCGTGCAGCGGCGGCCGACCTACTACGTCGCCGACGACACCGCCGCCGCCACCGCCCCGGCCGCGGCGGTCACGTCCGGGCCGGCCCGGCCGCGGTCGGGCTGAGCAGCGGGGCGGGCGCGCCGGGCGGGCGGCGCAGTTCCAGGACGGTCGTCCGCACCAGGGCCACCACCGCCAGCAGCATCAGGGCGGCGTGCGCGGCCATGGACAGATACGGGGCCAGGGTCGCGTTGACGACCACCAGATAGCTGCCGAACGAGGCGAGCTGCACCAGCACCGGTACGTACCAGAGCTGACGGGGCAGGGCGAACGCGGCCACCACCGTGAGCACGTCCGCGACGTAGAAGTACCGCTCGTGCATCGAGGGCAGCAGGAACGGCACCAGGACCGAGGAGCAGGCGGCCAGCAGCACGATCCGGGTGTCCGTGAGCACGGGCACGGGATCCGCCGTGCCGGGCCGGCCGCCCCGCAGGGTCCAGGCCGTGAGCGCGACCAGGGCCGTCACCACCACCCCGGCGACCAGCACACCCGCCGTGCGGACCGGACCGGTGTCCCCGGGCACCGAGACGAACTCGTAGACGGACGGCGCGTGCAGGGACAGCATCTGGTACGTCCCCGTCTGCCGCGCATAGACCGTCAGCAGCCGCCAGGGATCGGCGCCCAGCAGCAGCGCCGGGACGTCGAGGGCGAGGTACACCCCGACAACCGCCAGCAGGCTCCGCCACGGCACCCGTCCCAGTACCACCATGACCAGCAGGAACGGGAAGAGGAACACGGCCTGGAACTTGACCGCCAGCGCGATCCCGAAGAAGGCGCACGCCCACCACGGCCGCCGAACCAGCAGATGGTGGATCCCGCCGAGGAGCAACACCGCGTAGAGCCCGTCGCACTGACCCCACCAGCCGCTGTTGGTGACGACGGTCGGCAGCAGGAGCACCGCCGCCGCCGCGCCGTAGGCCGCGCGGGGGGAGGCGGGGCGCAGCCGGGCGACGATCCGGAAGGCGTAGTACGCCAGCGCCAGATCGGCCAGGACCGAGATCCCCTTGATGCCGGCCAGCGCCGGCACGGGCAGATAGGTCAGTCCGGCGAGCAGATAGAGATAGGGCACGTTGTAGTCGGAGAAACCGGGGTCGGCGAGGGCGGCGAAGCCGCCGTGGCTGACCAGGTGCCGGTACCAGGGGTCGAGGAAGGTGACGTAGTCGCCCGACTCGTAGGGCAGCAGGAAGATCCGGGCGGCGAGGGCGGTCGCCAGCAGGGTGTACACGGCCAGCGTCCGTACCGTGCGGTCGTTCGGCGTCATCGGGGACTCCCTGCCGTGCTCGGTGCGGGTGCGGGGCGCAGGGATGTCCGGAACGGCTCCGGTACCTGGGAGAGGAGTGCGGGGTCGGCAGCCACCGCGCTGCGGTATTCCTCGGCGGCCTCCTGCTTCCGGTTCTTGCGGACCCAGAGGTCCCCGAGATGCAGATGGGCCGTGGCCGCCGAGGGATCCGCGCCGACGGCCCTTTCCAGAAGTCCCATCGCGAGATCGGGGTCGCCGGCTTTCAGCAGGAGTGCCTCGTTGTAGAGGGCCGAGGGAAATGCCGGATCGATTTTCAGGGCCTTCTCGTAGGCCCTGCGGGCATCGGCGGTCCGGCCGTCCTGGTGCGCGATGACGCCCAGGTTGTACCAGGCGGCCTTGTTCCGCGGGTCCAGGGCGAGGACCACGCCGTAGAACCGGGAAGCGCCTTGGGGATCGTGGTTCTGCTGCGCCGCGATGCCCGCCTGCAGCAGGGCATCGGCGCTCGGGGGAGTCCGTTTCGCCGACGGCGTCCCGGCGTCCGGGAGGGCCGCCGCACACGCCAGGACCGACCACGACAGCAGTCCGGTGGCAACTGCAGCCGCACCGGAGAGCACTACCAACAATTGCCTGCGTTTCACCGCATCGACGTTACGAGGCGGTGCCGGTGGCACAGGTGTGCGCGGGCACGGGGAGCGCGCGGTCCACCCGAATGCCCGAATGCCCGAATGCCCGAATGCCCGAATGCAGGCGGGCGAAGAATCCGCATGCGGGTGGAGCGAACAAGGGGACAACAAAAAGGGGGACAAGGCGGCAAAAAAAATATGGCGCCCGGTCCGCGCGTCGCTGCGGGTGCACGCGGACCGGGGCCGTCTGGGGGACCCCGTGGGGTCAGCCGGCGGTGCTCAGCTCCTGCTCCTCCGCCAGCGCGGCGGCATGGGCCTCCATGCGCTCCGCCGCGAGGATCGCCGCCGTCGTGTCCGCGCGGGACGCGGCGACGACCAGGGCGCGGCCCGCGAGGGAGTGCGCCCGCTGGTGCAGTGCCGAGAGCCGGGGCTCGCGGGCCGTGGACGCCGCGGCGCGGGCCGGAGTCCGTCCGCCCCGCAGCCGGGTGACCTGCTGGGCGAGCCGTGCGGCCGCGCCGTCGAGGTCGGCGGAGGGGGCCGGCCCGCGCAGCTCGTCGGTGACGGCGAGCAGGGCCGAGAGGTGTCCGGCGAGCTGGATGTCCAGTTCCTCCTCGCGGGAGCGGTGGGGGAAGTCGGGCGTGGTGCCGGCCATCGTGCTGTGGGCGGACCCCTTGGGAGAGGAAGGGGCGCGGTTCGGCTCGTACATGAGGATGGCCTCCTGTGCTCTGACAGGAAGCCATCCTAGCTTAGATTTCGTCTAAAGTTGAGCTGTTCACAGAACAGGGGTACGGCCCCTACGCAGGGTGAGCCCGCCGGGATCAGGGCTGGCCGTAGCCGTCCAGGAAGCGCGAGATCCGGCCCATCGCGTCCCGCAGATCCGTCGCCGTCGGCAGGGTCACCACCCGGAAGTGGTCCGGCTCCGGCCAGTTGAAGCCGGTGCCCTGGACGACCATGATCTTCTCCTGGCGCAGCAGGTCCAGGACCATCTGCCGGTCGTCCTTGATCTTGAAGACGGTCGGGTCCAGGCGAGGGAAGAGGTACAGCGCGCCCTTCGGGCGGACACAGGTCACGCCCGGGATCCGGGTCAGCAGCTCGTACGCCGTGTCCATCTGCTCCTTGAGCCGCCCGCCCGGAAGTACCAGGTCGTTGATGGACTGCCGTCCGCTGAGCGCGGCCACCACGCCGTGCTGGCCCGGCATGTTGGCGCACAGCCGCATGTTCGCCAGGATCGTCAGGCCCTCGATGTAGGAGTCGGCGTGGGCGCGCGGGCCCGAGATCGACATCCAGCCGACCCGGTAGCCGGCCACCCGGTAGGCCTTCGACATCCCGTTGAAGGTGAGTGTCAGCAGGTCCGGGGCCACCGAGGCGGTCGGCGTGTGCGTGGCGCCGTCGTAGAGGATCTTGTCGTAGATCTCGTCGGAGCAGACGAGCAGATTGTGGCGCCGGGCGATGTCGGTCAGCCCCCGGACCATCGCCTCGTCGTACACCGCGCCCGTCGGGTTGTTGGGGTTGATGATGACGATCGCCTTGGTGCGGTCGGTGACCTTGCGCTCGATGTCCGCGAGGTCGGGCATCCAGTCCGACTGCTCGTCACAGCGGTAGTGCACGGCCGTACCGCCGGACAGCGACACGGCGGCGGTCCACAGCGGGTAGTCCGGCGACGGCACGAGCACCTCGTCACCGTCGTCCAGCAGGCCCTGCATCGCCATCACGATCAGCTCGGAGACGCCGTTGCCGATGAAGACGTGCTCGACGTCCGTCTCGATGCCGAGGGTCTGGTTGTGCATGACGACCGCGCGGCGCGCGGCGAGCAGGCCCTTGGCGTCGCCGTAGCCGTGCGCCGTGGAGACGTTGCGGAGGACGTCCTCCAGGATCTCCGGCGGGGCCTCGAAGCCGAAGGCGGCCGGGTTGCCGGTGTTGAGCTTGAGGATGCGGTGCCCCGCCGCCTCCAGGCGCATCGCCTCCTCGAGAACCGGGCCCCGGATCTCGTAACAGACGTTGGCGAGCTTCGTCGACTGGATCACCTGCATGTCAGGGAGCTTACGGCCCGGTTACGCCCCGTGGGGCGTGTTTTCCACCACGCGAGACGGGTGATTTGGTCCGTTATCGCCGGTCACTGTCCGACGGGCCGCACCTCTCCCTACAATGCGCGGCCATGTCCAGGCCAGGCGAGAGCGGCGCACCCCGGGTGCGGCCGATCGTGTTCCACCCGGACGCCGGGTCCGCCCCGGCGTCGTACGAGCGGTACGCCGACCCGGCGACCGCGCACGGGTGGCAGAACGCGTACGACGAGACCCAGCGACTTCCCGCGGTGCCCGCCCCGCCGGCCGACGGGCCCGCGGGGGAGCCGGTGGCGGGCGGCCGGGCGGACCGCCGCCGCGCCGCGCGCCGCACGGGCGGCGGGCGCTCGCGCCGGGTGGCGGTGGCGGCGGGGGCCGTCGGCGCGGTGTCGCTGGCCGCGCTGGTGGCCGGGATGTCCTTCACCTCGGGCGCCGCGCCGAGCGGGGGCAAGGGGGAGCGCGGCGACACCCGCTCCGCGCCCGACGACCCGGTGAGCCCGTCGGACGCCCCGAGCGGTACGCCCTCGTCGGCCGGCGAGCCGTCCTCCTCCGGCGCGGGCGTCTCCCCGTCCTCCGGCTCTACGGCGTCCGGCCCGCCCCCCGCCACCTCCTCGGCCCCGGCCGCGACGCCGAGCGCCCCGGCGGCGACCGACACCCCCTCCGCGACCGTCACCCGGTCCTGGAGCACCCCCGGCGGCGCGGGCAACCAGGGGCGGGGGCGGGGGAAGGGCGGGGGCAAGTCCCACTGACCGTCGGCGCTCCGCGGGTGGGTTGTTCGTCGGCCGCGGCGCCGTTGTGGTTGATCGCGCAGTTCCCCGCGCCCCTTTGGGGGCTAGGGCCGGCGGTTTCCCGCGGCCCGTCGCCCCTTCGCGGCGTTCGGTCGGCCGCGGCGTCGTCGGGCGGGTCGTGGGGCGGGTCGTTGGTCGGCCGCGGCGCCGTTGTGGTTGGTCGTGCGGTTCCCCGCGCCCCTTTGGGGGCTTGGGCGGGTGGTTTCCCGCGGGCCTTCGTCGCTTTGTGGTGCTGCCTCGGGGTGTGGGTTACTTCGACTCCACGCGGCCGACGGGCTTCGGGGCGGTCGTCAGCTGCTCGCAGGCCGTGGGCCAGGACGGATCTCCCGGGTAGAGCTCGCTGCGCAGGTAGGCCCAGGTGAGGTGCTGGACCGCCGACACCCGCTCGGGGCTCTCGTCCGTGGTCTCGGCGACGTCGTATCCGGAGACCCCGCCGAGCCCGTGCTCCCCGCCGAACAGGGTGAGCAGGGACTTGCGGCCAGGGGAGAGCACGTAGGGGTCGGCGTGCCAGTCGGGGCCCGCGACCGTCAGGTGCGCCGAGTCGTCCCGGTCGCCGGCGACCACCAGCGCCGGCGTGGTCATCTTCGAGAAGTCCGTGGTGGCGAAGAAGGGCCAGTTCTCGGTCACGAACGGGGTGAGGGCGTCGCCGCCCCGGCCGACCGAGGCCATCAGGACGCCCGCCCTGATGCGCGGCTCGCTCAGGTCCACCTCCGTCCCGTCGTCCGGATCGGTGAGCCGGGCGCCCAGCAGCAGGCTCGCGGTGTGACCGCCCATCGAGTGCCCGGCCACGGCGACCCTGTCCCGGTCGGGGCGCCCCGCGAGCTGTGGAACGGCGGCCTCGATCTCGTCGAACCGGTCGAGGATCAGGCTCATGTCCTCGGCGCGGGAACGCCAGAACAGGGGCGCCCCGGGGGTGTCGGGGGCCAGGGCCAGGCTCCGGGAGCTCAGATGCGTGGGCTGGACGACCACGAAGCCGTGCGCCGCCCAGTGGTGGGCGAGCGGCGCGTAGCCGTTCAGGGAGGAGAGGTGGTGCGAGTGGCCCTGGCCGTGCGACAGGAGGACGACCGGCAGGTCGTCCCCGGTCAGGGGCGCCGAGACGCGCACCTGGAGATCCACGGGCCGGTCCGGGGTGGACAGGGTGAGGGGGCCGACCGAGACGACGGGGGTGGGCGAGGGGCGGGTCGATGCGCGCATGAGGGCGTGCCTCCAGAAGCGGAACGGTGTCCCGCTTAATATACGGAACCGTGTTCCGTTTAAGTAAGGCGTGGGATCCCGCCAACTCGCGGCCGGAAATAGCCGCTTGCCCCTCGGTGCATCCGTACTAAGAATGCACATGACAAAACAGCGGGCGGCCGGAAGATCTCCGGTCGCCTCGTCGTAAGAGGGGACCCCCACATGAGAAAGCCTCTCGTCGCCGCGCTCACCGCCCTGGCCATCGCCGGGATCGGAGCGGCACCGGCCGTCGCGGCCCCCGCCGCGACGGCGGACACCAAGGCGGACACCAAGGCGGCCGCACCCACGCTTCAGGCCGTCTCCCTCGCCGGGACCGTCGCGCTCAGCAACTGCTCCGGATCGGTCATCCGCTTCCCGAACTCCCTGGACACCGACCCGGCGCTGGTCCTCAGCAACGGCCACTGCCTGACGTCCGGCTTCCTGGACCCGGGCGAGGTCATCACCAACCAGACCTCCACCCGGACCTTCGGCCTGCTCAACTCCTCCGGCACCCGGGTCGCGACCCTGCGCGCCGGCAAGCTCGCCTACGCGACGATGACCGACACGGACGTGTCGATCTACCAGCTCACCAGCAGCTACGCGACGATCAAGAATGCGTACGGGATCTCCGCGCTGACCGTGCAGGACACCCACCCCACCGCGGGCACCGCCATCACCGTGGCCTCCGGCTACTGGAAGAGGCTCTACTCCTGCAACGTCGACGGGTTCGTCTACCGCCTCAAGGAGGGCGACTGGACCTGGAAGGACTCCGTCCGCTACACCTCGGCCTGCCAGACCATCGGCGGCACCTCCGGCTCGCCGGTGATCGACCAGTCCACCGGCAAGGTCGTCGCCGTCAACAACACGGGCAATGAGGACGGCGCGACCTGCACGGAGAACAACCCCTGCGAGGTCAGTGAGAGCGGCACCGTCACCGTGCGCAAGGGCATCAACTACGCGCAGGAGATCTACCAGATCCCCGCGTGCTTCACGACGGGCAACCAGCTCAACCTGAGCGCCGCCGCCTGCGTGCTTCCCAAGCCGTAGTGCCCTGACGTCGGCCGCGGGTGCGTGGGGGCCGGCCGAGCGGTTCCCCGCGCCCCCGGCAGCGGGCGGCTCACAGCGGGGTGCGTCTGACGGCCCGGCCCGCCAGTACGTCCGTGCGGCGGCCGTCCTCGATCACGAAACGGCCGTCGACCAGGACGTGCGGGATGCCCGTCGGCAGGGTGCGCGGGGCGGCGTACGTCGCGCCCGCCGCCACCGTCGCCGGGTCGAACAGGACCAGGTCGGCGCGGTACCCCTCGCGCACCAGGCCCCGGTCGGGCAGGCGCAGGCGGGCCGCCGGACGGCCGGTCAGATGGGCCACGCACTCCTCCAGGGACAGGATGCCCAACTCCCGCACATAGTGGCCGAGGTAGTGCGGGAAGGTGCCGTAGGCGCGCGGGTGGGGCTTGGCGCCGTGCAGGACACCGTCCGAGCCGCCCGTGTGGACGCGGTGGCGCATGATGGTCCGGACGTTCTCCTCGTGGCCCACGTGCTGAAGGATCGTCGGGCCGAGGCCGTCGTCGAGGAGCAGTCGGCGGGCCGTCTCCCAGGGGGCCTCCCCGCGCAGGGCGGACGACTCACGGACGGTACGGCCGACGAAGCCGCCCAGCGCCGGGTCGGTCACCCCGGAGATCTCGACGGTGTCCCAGTCCACCGGCACCCCGTGGCAGCCGTCCGCGCCGGTCACCTCCAGGTCGTGGCGGATCCGTTCGGCGGTGTCGTCGTCGGCGAGGCGGCGCAGGATCTCCCCGGGGCCGCCCTCGCTCGCCCAGCTCGGCAGCAGGGCCACGAGCGTCGTGCAGCCGGGCGTGTAGGGATAGGTGTCGAGCGTGATGTCGGCGCCGGCGTCGAGCGCCCGGTCGAGGAGCTCCATGAGGTCCGGCGCGCGCCCCCGGTTCACCCCGAAGTTCATGGTGGCGTGGGCGAGGTGCAGGGCGCACCCCGCCTCGCCGGCCAGCGTCACCATCTCCGCGTACGCCTCCAGCGCGCCCGCCCCGTAACTGCGGTGGTGGGGGCAGTAGTAGCCGCCGTGCCGGGCCGCCACCCGGCACAGCTCCCTCAGTTCGGCGTTCCCGGCGTACATGCCGGGGGTGTACGTCAGCCCCGACGACAGTCCGACCGCGCCCTGTTCCAGCCCCTCCGCCACCAGGTGCCGCATCCGGTCCAGCTCGCGGGGCGTGGCCGGGCGGTCCTCCCAGCCGACGACGAGGGCGCGGACCGTGCCCTGCGGGACGAGGTAGGCCGCGTTCACCGCGATGCCCCGGTCGAGCCGGTCCAGGTACCCGCCCACCGAGCGCCAGTCGAAGTCGATGTCGTCGCCGGTGCCGTTCCAGCCGGCGACGGCCCGGCGGACCTCGCCCAGCGTGCGGTCGTCGACCGGGGCGTACGACAGCCCGTCCTGGCCGAGGACCTCCAGCGTCACCCCCTGCGCGGCCTTGGCGCTGTGGTCGGGGTCGCGCAGCAGGGCCAGGTCGCTGTGCGCGTGCATGTCGATGAAGCCGGGCGAGAGGACCAGCCCCTCCGCGTCCAGCTCCCGTACCGCCCTGGGCCGTTGGCAGCCCGCGGCCGCGGCCTCCTGGACGATCGCGACGATCCTGCCGTCGTCGACCACCACGTCCGCGCGGTAGGAGTCCGCGCCGCTGCCGTCGACGACGTCCGCGTCCCGGATGACGAGGTCTTCCACGCCCGGCCCTCCGCTCGGGGGAACGTACGGATGGATCAGAAGAACGTACGGATGTACTCGACGACCGTGCCGTCCGCCCGCGCGACCGGGATCAGCGGCCACTTGTCGAACGACGTGCACGGATGGGACAGCCCGAGCCCGACCCAGTCGCCGACCTCCACGTCCGCCTCCTCGGTGGTGCGCAGCCAGGCGTGCTGGTCGGACAGGGCGGTGACCGACACCCCGGTGGCGGGGCGCTCCGTACCGTCGCGCCGGACCACCATGGCGAACGGCAGGTCCAGGTCGTGGGCGGCGTCCCGCTTGCCGCCGTTCACGAACGCCTGGTCGGGGGAGGGCCGGGAGACGACCTGCGTCCACAGCCGGAACGCGGGCTCCAGCGCACCCTCCTCCGGCACCCGGTTGAACGGGGTGAGCCGGCGGTAGTGGCCGTCGTCGTGCGAGACGTACGCGCCGGAGCGCAGCAGCTTCAGCACGGGGGAGGACAGCTCGGGAATCTCGGCGAACACCTCGGCGACCGTGTCGAACCAGGCGCTCCCGCCCGCGCTGACGACGATCTCCGGCACCCCCGCGAACCGCCCCGCCTTGTCGAAGTCGGCGGCGAGCGCCACCAGTCGGCGCAGCCAGGCCCGCACCCGCTCCTCGTCGGCCCGCGGGACCTCGGCCTCGTACCCCGCGACCCCCACCAGTCTGAGGGTCGCGGCGGCGCCCACCGCGTCCGCGACGGCCGCGCACTCCGCCTCCGTACGGACCCCGGTGCGGGCGCCCTCCCCGGCGGCGAGCTCGACGACGACGTCCAGCGGGCGGGCGGCCCCGGCCAGCGCCGCGTCCATCAGCTCGACCCCGCGCACGGAGTCGACGTAACAGACGAGACGGAAGTCCGGGTCGGCGTCGAGCTGTCCGGAGATCCAGCGCAGGGCCGCCGGGTCCACCAGCTCGTTCGCGAGGAAGACCCGCTCGACGCCGTACGCCCGTGCCACCCGCACCTGGTGCGGGACGGCGAGCGTGATGCCCCACGCGCCGTAGTCGAGCTGGCGCCGGAAGAGCTGGGGGGCCATGGTCGTCTTGCCGTGCGGGGCGAACGCGAGACCGTGCCGGGTCGCGTACGTCTCCATCAGGCGCAGATTGTGTTCCAGGCGCTCGGCGGAGAGGGCGAGCACCGGGGTCGTGAAGCCGTCGGTGAAGAGGTTGCGGTGCTGGGCGGTCAGCTCGGCGACGGTGAGGCCGTCGGCGTCCGGCGGGAGGCCCTTGAAGCGGTGGTCGACTGCCTCCTCCGCGAGTCGGGCGAGCGCTTCCTTACCGGGCACGAGGCCTCCCTGGTCGAGTGCGGGGTCCTGTGTCATTGCATTCTCTGCAACGAGCGTTGCGTATGTCGCTCATCGCTGTCTAACATCCACGCCGATGCCGGGTCAATGGCGGGCCAATGCCGGGTCGATGCCGGTATCAGGACCCGCTGCCCCTGACCCTCCGCCCTCGACGAGGAGCCACCACCATCGTGACTGCCCATGACGTCGTGGACGTCGTCGCGCTCGGCGAGTCCATGGTCACGTTTCTGCCCACCCGCCCCGGCCGGCTTGCCGACGTGCCCTCCTTCGACCGGGCGATCGGCGGTGCGGAGTCCAACGTGGCCTGCGGGCTCGCGGCCGCCGGCCACGCGGTGAGGTGGGTCAGCCGGGTCGGGACGGACGGGTTCGGCGATCACCTGGTCGAGACGATCCGGGGGTACGGCGTCGAGGTCGCCTCCGTCGGCCGTGACCCCGTCCGCCCGACGGGCGTGTACTTCCGTACGGCGGGGGACCGGGCCGGCGCGGACCACGAGGTGGCGTACTACCGGGCGGGCTCGGCGGCCTCGGCGATGTCCACGGCCACGGTGGACCGGGCGGCCTTGCGGGCGGGGCGGATCCTGCATCTGTCGGGGATCACGGCGGCGTTGTCCCCGGGATGCCGCGAGCTGCTGTGGGAGCTGACCGAGCCCGGACCGGACCGGCCCCTCGTCTCCTTCGACGTCAACCACCGCAGCCGGCTGTGGCCGACGGCCGAGGGGCCGAGGGTGCTGCTGGAGCTGGCCCGGCGGGCGGATCTCGTGTTCGTCGGGGAGGACGAGGCCGAGGAGGCGTGGGGGATGACGGGCGGGGCGGTGGCGATACGGGAGGCGTTGCCCGAGCCGCAGGTGTTGGTGGTGAAGGGGGGCGGGACGGGGGCCGCAGCTTTCGCCTCCGGTCCGGGGCAGCGGGGTGGGGCCGACTCGCGTGGGGTCTTCGTCCCCGCCCCCACGGTTGACGTGGCGGCGGCCACCGGCGCCGGCGACGCCTTCGCCGCCGGGTTCCTCTCCGCGACCCTTCGCGGGCTTCCCCTCCCGGACCGGCTGCGGCACGGCCACCTCTGGGCTGCCGCCGCCCTCACCGTCCCCGGTGACCTCGCCGCGCCCCCCTCCCGTGACCACGCCGACCGGCTTGCCGCCCTCGACGACCGGGCATGGGGGACACTTCGACTCGGCCCCGGGTGGACGCGGACCGAGGCCACCCCCGAGGAGGTCCCCACCCCATGAGCCAGACCGTCGACCGGGCCCTGAGCATCCTGCCGCTGCTCGCCGAGGGCCCCGCCGACCTCGGACAGGTCGCGGATCGCCTCGGCGTGCACAAGTCGACGGCCCTGCGGCTGCTGCGCACCCTCCACGAACACGGCATGGTCTACCGCCAGTCCGACCAGCGCTACCGCCTCGGCGCCCGCCTCTTCGCCCTCGCCCAGGAGGCGATGGAGAGCCTCGACATCCGCGAGATCGCCCACCCCCACCTCGTCCGCCTCAACGAGCAGTGCGGGCACACCGTGCACCTCGCCGTGTACGAGGACGGCGAGGTCCTCTACATCGACAAGGTCGAGAGCCGCTACCCGGTGCGGATGTACTCGCGGATCGGCAGACCGGTGGCCATCACGGTCGCCGCCGTCGCCAAGCTGCTCCTCGCCGACCTCCCCGAGGCCGAGCGGCGCGCCGTCGCCGAGAAGCTCGACTACCCGATGTACACGGCCCGTTCCACCGCCGGCGCCCCCGCCTTCCTGCGGGAGCTGGCAAAGGTGCGGGAACAGGGCTGGGCCAGTGACCTCGGCGGCCACGAGGAGTCCATCAACTGTGTGGCCGCCCCGGTCCGCGGCGCGGACGGCCGGGTGGTCGCCGCGATGTCGGTCTCCGCGCCGAACGTCGTCGTCACCGCCGACGAACTGCTCGCCCTGTGCCCGCTGGTGCGCCGTACGGCGGACGCGATCAGCGGTGAGTACTCCGGCAGGACCCCGATCAAGGAAGCCCCCTGATGACCGAGAAGACCGCGCTCACCCCGACGGCCCACACGACCCCGCCCCCGAGGTTCTCCCACGGCGTGCGCAAGGCCAACATCCTCCAGGTCGCCGGCCAGGTCGGCTTCCTCGGCCGACGCGGCCGGGTTGAGCGTGTTCGGGTGCGCCTCTCCCTTGTAGGTCTCCGGTAACGAAGTAGGGGCTGGCTGTGTCCGGCACAGGATCTTCGACCATACTTCGCGCTGTGGAGCAGCAGCGGATAGGTTCGAGCAGCAAGCCCCTGGAGGGCGCCGGTTTCGACCCGGCGTTCATCCCCGGACTCTCGTCGCCCCTCAAGGCGGAGCCCGAGGACGCGCATCCGGTCGAAGAGTCCGAGAAGTCCGAGGAGTCCGAGGGGACTCCGCAGGCCTCGGAGGCACCGGAGACGGCCGAGGCCGACAAGACCCCGGGCGCCGAGAAGGAGGCCCCCGCCGAGGAGGAGGCCTCCGACGGCCCGGTCTTCGAGGCGGCCGACCGCCGGGCGCGGATCACCGCCGACGCCAAGGGCGTCCGGCTCCGCCTCGACGAGGAGGCGTGCGAGTTCCGCTGGGACGAGATCGGCGCCATCGAGACGGAGGCCCCGCGCTTCGGCAAACGGTTCACCGTCACGGTCCATACCCCTGACCGCCGCTGGTACCCGATCGAGATCGAGGCGACGGCCAGGTCCCGTTTCACGGAGTGGGAGACGTCATTGGACGCGGTCCTCGACGCGTACTTCGAGGACGGCGAGGACGGCGAGGACGGCGACGACTAAGCGCAGTACTGGCTGGCCTTACCGATCGACCGGTACATGCAGTCGGCGTTCTCCAGCAACTGCAGCACCGCGTCCCGGTTCCGGGAAGTCTCCCGCTCGATGACCTCGTCGGGCGGGTAGAACCCACCCCCGGAGCTGGACGTCGGATACATCTCGAACGTGTACGAGAAGATCTTGTACACGCCCCAGAGGTAGTCGTCGATCGTCCCGTCGGTGATGTACAGGTCGCTCGACTGCTCCGCGGTGTAGCCGTTGCTGGCCGCCATCTTCTGGCCCACCGCCTTGAAGGCGGCGTTGTCGTCGGCCGTCATCCCGGTCGCGGTGTCCGAGTACGTGTACCCGAACGGCCACAGCACCAGCTCGCTGTAGGTGTGGAAGTCGATCCCGGCGGTGATCTGCTGCTTGCCGCCCACGACCCGGCTGCGGACGAAGTCGGCGACGACCTTCACCTCCGGCGCGGACTCGGCCGAGGCGCCCCGGTAGGTCTCGGAGGACGTGGAGCCGGAGGAGCCGCCGCAGCAGCCGAACTTGTAGTTCCAGTTCCGGTTGAGGTCCGTACCGACGGCCGAGGAACCGGAGTTGGGCTGCCGGTTCTTGCGCCAGGAGCGGTAGGAGCCGGTGGCGATGTCGTACTCGCCGCCGTCCGGGTTGAGGTCGGGGATGATCCAGATCTCGCGCCCGTTGACCATGTTGGTGATCCGGGAGTCGGTGCCGTAGCCGGCGCCCAGCTCGCGGAGCAGATACAGGGCCATCTCGACGGTGAGGTGCTCGCGGGCGTGCTGGTGGTGGGTGAACAGCACCTCCGGCTCGGCCTCGTCGGTGCCGACGTTGTCGCTGACCTTGATGGCGACGATGTCCCGGCCGCCGTACGACTTGCCGATGACCCGCTTGCTCATGATGCTCGGGTAGGCCGCGACGCGCTGGTCGATCTCCGCGCTCATCTCGGCGTAGTTGTGGTACTTGGCGTCCGCCGTCGGGAAGTCGAACAGGCGTACCTCGTCGGCGGCGAGGCGGTCGGGTGCGGAGCCCACCGGGGTGATCTCGTACCCCTGGGAGCGGAGCTTGGCGATCTGGTCGGCGCGGCCGGAGACGACCACGGTCTCCTCGTCGGCCTCGTCGACGCTCACCCCGGCCCGGGCGATCGCCGTGCGCGTGACGGGCGTGTTGTGGTCGACGTGGATCTCGTACTGGCGGATGTCGTCGGCGGAGGGGGCGGCCTTGGTGGCGCTGTCGGCGGAGGCGTGGCCGGCCGTCGCCGAAATGGGGGCCGCGAGGGCCAGGGCGAGCAGGGTGGCGAGGGCGGCGGTGCGTCTGCCGCTGCGGGCGCGCGGGGCGCCGGCGCCTGAGCCGCGGATGCGAAGTCGCATGAACTCTCCTTGTGGGGAGTGGTCGTGGGGGGCGTGCTGTGCGCTTGCTGTGTGCGGCGGTGCGGTGTCGCACATGGTCCGGTGTTGGCATGGTCAGGTCAAGACAGCGCATATCGCCGCTGGCCTGAATCATGCGGAAAGGGACGAGCTGATCGGCGGCGCAGTGTACGCGTGGGCGTGTCGCCGCGAACGGACCTCGCTGAAGTACACCCGTGGGGGTGAGGGGGAGGTGCATATATGTACCACCCGGGGAAGCCTGAGGGTCCGCACGAACGCACCCCCAGAGGACTGGCCGATCATGGGCGGATCAGCGCCGCGCCGGGACTGTCACCTGCCGGTGGAGACGACCAGCTTCGTCGACCGGCGGAGCGAACTGGCCGAAGGGCGCGAACTCCTGTCCAGGGCGAGGCTGGTCACGCTGACGGGCCCGGGCGGAGTGGGCAAGACCCGGCTCGCCGGCCGGATCGCGGCCCGCGTCGCCCGTGCGTTCCCCGACGGCGTCCGCTTCGTGCACCTCTCCGGCCTGCACGACCCGGCCCTGGTGCCGCTCGCCGTGGCCGACGCGCTCGGCCTGCACGACCACTCCGAACGCCCGGCGCTGGACTCCCTCGTGGAGCGCGTCCGGGACCGCAGACTGCTCCTCGTCGTCGACAACTGCGAGCATCTGCCGACCGCCTGCGCCGCCCTCGCCGGTGCCCTGCTGCGCGGCACCACCGGCATCCGGGTCCTCGCCACCAGCCGCCACCGCCTCGGACTCACCGAGGAACACCTCCTGGAGGTACGGCCGCTGCCGGTCCCCGACCCCGACGGCGACCTCACCGCCGCCGACGGCTACCCCTCCCTCGCCCTGTTCGCCGACCGCGCCGCCGCGGTCGTCCCCGGCTTCCGCCTCACCCCCGCGAACCGCTCCGCCGTCGCCCGCCTCTGCCGCCGCCTCGACGGACTCCCGCTCGCCATCGAACTCGCCGCCGTCCGCATGCGCGTCCTCGACGTCCACCAGCTCCTCGCCCGCCTCGACGACCGCTACCGCCTCCTCACCGGCGGCAGCCCCGCCGCACTGCCCCGCCACCAGACCCTGCGGGCGGCCGTCGACTGGAGCCACGAGCTGTGCGACGCGCGGGAGCAGGCGGTCTGGGCACGGCTGTCGGTGCTGGCGGGAAGCTTCGACCTGGAGGCCGCGGAAGCGGTGTGCGGCGGGGCGCCGGCGGGGGGCCCGGCCACCCGGGCCCCCCGTTTCGGCCCGGAACGGTCCTCGTCCTCGACCTCCCCCGGAGGGGAGAGCCCCGGAGGGGACAGCCCCGGACGGGCAGGTTGCCCGGACGTGCTCGAAGCCGTCGCCGGGCTCGTCGACAAGTCCGTCCTGTGCCGTGAGGTCACGGCCGACGGCCGGCTGCGCTACCGGCTGCTCGACAGCCTGCGGCACTACGGGCTGGAGCGGCTGCGCGAGACGCCCGGGGAGGAGCGGGCCGCCCGGGTCCGGCACCGGGACTGGACGCAGGAGCTGGCCGCCGCCTGCGAGCGGGAGTGGTTCGGGCCGGGTCAGCCCGGGATCGTCGCCCGGCTGCGCGCCGACCGGGACAACATCCGCGCCGCCCTGGACTTCAGCCTCACCACCCACGGCGAGGCCCGTGCCGGGCTGCGGCTGGCCGGCACCCTGTGGTTCCACTGGCACGCCTGCGGCGCCCCCCGCGAAGGCCGGTACTGGCTCGACCGCGCCCTCGACGCCAACCCCGACCCCAGCCCCGAACGGGCCCGTGCCCTGTGGACGGCGGGTCTGCTCGCCGGCTGCCCCGAGGACCTCACCCGGGGCCGCCGCCGCGCCGAGGAGGCCCGGGCCCTCGCCCAGCGCCTCGGCGACCCGGCCGAGGCCGCCCACGCCGACTACGTCATCGGGGTCATCCGGCTGTTCAGCGACGACATCCCGGGCGCGCTCGCCCACTTCCGCGCCGCCGTGGCCCGCGGCCGCGCCCCCGGCCAGCACCTCAGCCTGCTCGGCCTGGACCACGTCGAACTCGCCTGCGCCCTCGCCTTCCTGGGCCGGGCCGACGAGGCCGTCGAGGTGTGCGGGGAGATCCGCCGGCTCTGCGCGGAACACGGCGAGCAGTGGGTGCTGTCGTACGGCGAACGCATCCTCGCCCTGGCCCACGCCGTGAAGGGCGACGGCGAGCGGGCGGAGGCGCACGCCCGGGAGGCGCTGCGGCTCAAGCTCGCGGTCCACGACGTCGTCGGCATCGGCCTCACCCTCGACCTGCTGGCCCGGATCGCCGCCGACCGGGGCGCCCACCACCGGGCGGCCCTCGTGCTCGGCGGCGCCGACCGGGTCTGGACCGACGTGGACCGCGACCGCTGGGGCTCGGCCTGTCTCAACGCCACCCGCCGCGCCGCCGAGGACCGGGCCCGCGCGGCGATCGGGGCCGCCGCCTACCGCCGGTCCTACGACGGGGGCGCCGCGCTCGCCCTGCCCGAACTCGCCGCCCGCGTCCTGGACGACACCGGGGAGGACAGCGAGACCGACACCGGGCCCGCCCGCCCCGACGGACACCCCGAGGAGCCGCCCGCCGCCACCGTCCGCCTGACCCGACGCGAGGCCCAGGTCGCCGCACTCGTCGCCGAGGGACTCGCCAACCAGCAGATCGCCGACCGACTGGTGATCGCCCGCCGCACCGCCGAAGGACATGTCGAACGCATCCTCAGCAAGCTCGGGTGCAGCAACCGCAGCCAGATCGCCGCCTGGGTGGCCGCCCAGCGCTGACCGGCCCACCGCACCACCGCACCCGCCCGACCCACCGCACCGATCCCCTTCACCGATCCACGAGGGACCCATGACCGCTCCGTCCTCGCCCTCCTCCCCGTCCCCCTCTTCCTCTTCCTCCCCCTCTCCGTCCCCGTGCGGCTCGTTCGACCACCGCATGACGGTCTTCACCACCGACGAGGGCTTCCTCGCCGACGCCCTGCCCTTCCTCGCCGAGGGGCTCGCCGCCCCCGACGAGCCGCCGCCGATGGCGATCCTCGCCCCCGACCGGCTGGACCTCCTGCGCGACGCCCTCGGCGCCGACGCCCGCCACATCGGCTTCCTCCCGCACACCGACTGGTACACCGGCTCCGCCGCCAACGCCGTCGCCCGCGCCGCCGCCCACCTCGCCGGACACGGCGGCCCCGGCGGCCGGATGCACCTGCTCATGGAAGCGGTGTGGAACGGCCGCGCCGGCCGCTCCCCGCGCGAGAGCGCCGAGTGGATCCGCTACGAGGCCCTCGCCAACCTCCTGTTCGCCTCCACCGCGACCACCGCGATGTGCGTCTACGACACCCGTACCGCGGGCGCGGTCCTCGTCGAGGCGGCCCGTCGCGCCCACCCCGGTACGGGCGTGTACGAGGACCCGGTCCGCATCGCCGCCGAGCTGGACGCCGTACCCCTGCCACCGACCCCGTCCGACGCGCGGCGGCTCTCCGAACCTGCCCCCGACGCCGTGCGCGCCTGGGCCGCCGGGCGCGGGCTGACCGGCGCCGACGCGGAGGCGTTCACCACGGCCGTCACCGAGGCCGCCACCCTCGGCCGGGTCACCGGCGCGGTCCTGTGGGGCGAGGCGCCCGGCTGTGTCTGCGAACTCCTGCTCGCCGAACGGATCGACGACCCGCTCATCGGTTTCGTCCCGCCCCGCGCCGCCGGTCCGGCACCCGGGCAGGGGCTCTGGTACGCCCGCCAGGTGTGTGCGTACGTCGACGTCCGCGACGCCGGTGACGGGGGTACGGCCGTACGGTTGCAGTACGCCTGAGCCCACCCGGCCAGGCGGTGCGGGTACGGAATCGGGTAGTTCTCCCCGTACGGGAAAGGGCCCGGGGAGGACATCCTGGGGCCATGGCCATGCCGCGACTCTCCGGCGGAGGACCCCGCCCGGAACCCGCTCCCCGCTACGCCGTCCGTCCCCAGCCGTCGACGGGTGCCGCCCACTTCAGTGCCGAGTACGAACCCCGGCCCGCCGCCGTGCGGGAGGCGCGGGCGCAGGTACGCGGACAGCTTCGGCGCTGGGGGCTCGCCGAGCGCGGCGAGCTGGTCGACACGGCCGAACTGCTCGTCAGCGAGCTGGCCACCCGTGCGCTGTTGCAGTCGGGGAGCCGTTTCCGGCTCACGCTGACGGCCGCGCACGGGGTGCTGCGGTGCGAGGTCGAGGACCGGGGGTGGTGCGGGGCGCAGAGCGGGCGGGGGCTGTTCCTGGTGGACGCGATGGCCCGGCGGTGGGGGTGCCGGCGGGAGGGCGCGGGGAGGACCTCGTGGTTCGAGCTGGAGACGGGCGCTTTCGGGCACTGAGGTGCTGCAGGCGGCTTCCGGGCCGTCGGCGGCCACTCCCCCTCAGGGTGTGACCGTGTCCGTCAGCCACTCCGGGCTGAGCGCGATCCTCCGCAGATCGCCCAGGGTGAGGGCGGGCGCCTTGCGGGTCGCGGCCTTGTTCTGGTCGCCGGTGTTGAAGGCGCTGATCACGACCCGCAGCCCGTTCTTGCGCAGGGTGTCCGCCGTCCACATCACGACCCCCGCCCCGCCCTTCTCACCGGGCGCCCGGCGGACCGTGACCAGGGTGCCGTCGGCGAGGGTCTCCGCGTCGGAGCCGAAGAGGTCGCCGGCGACGTCCGACATACCGGGCTGCACATTGACCTGCACCAGGCTGCGGCCCTTGCCGTCGTCGACGACGAAGGAGCCGTACCCCGTCTCGTCGCTGCCGTGGGAGACGACGTCGACCTTCTTGGGCAGCAGCAGCTTGAGCTTGCGCAGGATCGACACTCCGGACAGCTCCCCGGGCCGGGTGGGGCCGGCGGTCGTCCTGCTCGGCGGCTTCTCCCGCGGCAGGGCGTCGATGATCGCGCGCCACTCGGCGGCCGAGGCCAGCGCCTTCAGCTGCGCGGGGGTGAGGGGCGGATCCGTCCGGGTGATCGGCTTGTCCTTCTCCGCCGGGGAGTTCCACTCGATGACACTGACGCGATGACCGTCCGGGGTGACGAGATCGGCGCCCCAGGACTTGGTGTCGACCCGGCGGTCGGGATACTCGTACCCCTGGTAGACCGTGATCGCGGAGCCGTCGGGCAGGCTCTCGGTCGTGCAGCTGTCGAAGCCCGACTGCGTGCTGTCGGGGCAGGGCATCACCTCGGCGGAGGGATTCAGCTTCCGCTCGCCGGTGGTGATCCGCTCCAGTCCCACGGAGACGGACCCCTCGCCCTTTCCGTCGTCGAACACCCCCACCGCGAGCGGCGGCAACCCCTCGTCCGTGCCGCGCGCCTCCGTGCGGGTGAACGTGCCCTGGGGGAGGAGTTGCTGGAGGGTGCGCACGACGTCGTCGGCGGAGTAGGTGCGCGACCGGTCGGGGGTGCCGCTCCCGGCGACCGAGGAGGGCCGGGAGGCGGGGCCGCCGTGCCAGGGCACGAGCAGCGCCCCGCCCACCCCGACGAGCGCGAGGCTCGCCACGCTCCCCGCGAGCGCGGCCCGGCGCTGCAACTGCAGCCGTCGGCCGCGCCGGGCACCCGCGGCGGCGAGTTCGGACCGCGGGGCGTCGAAGGTGCCGCCGACCTCGTGCAGTGCGGCGGAGAGCCGGTCCTCGAAGGGGTCGGTGTGCTGGTCTGCGGGCATGGTGAACCACCGTTTCACGGGCTGGAGTTGACGTCGGGGGTGGGCGAGGCGCCGGTGGGAGGGGCGCGGGAGGCGATAGGCGAGGGGGTGTGGTCTGGGACGGGTGGTCGGGGGCCGCGGGGTCAGCGGCGTGTGGTGCGGGGCGTGTGGTCCGTCCGGGGCGTGTGGTCAGGGTCGTACGTACTCGCCGATGTCCCCGCCCAGCAGCTCCCGCAGCCGTCCCAGCGCCCGTGAGCAACGGGTCCGTACGGCCGCCGAGCTGGCGTTGAGGGCACCGGCGGTCTCCTCGATCGACCGGTCCTCCCAGTACCGCAGCACCACCACGGCCCGGTCCTTCGCCGGCAGCCGGCCGAGGGCCTGGAGCAGGGTGAGCCGCAGCGGTGTGTCGGTGCCGCCGCCGTCCGGCAGGTCGGGGAACGCCTCCACGGCCCGCTCCCCGCTGCTGCGTCTGCGCTGGTGGGCGAGGTAGGTGCGGGTCAGGACGGTCTGCGCGTACGCCGCCGGGTTGTCCGCCCGGGACACCCGGCCCCAGCGGACGTACAGCCTGCCGAGGGTCTCCTGCACCAGGTCCTCGGCGAGGTGGGTGTCCCCGGCGGTGAGCAGACACGCGGACCGGTACAGATGGCCGGTGCGCGCCGCCGCGAACTCGGCGTACTCGTCCGCACGGACCTTCCTCATACACGTCCCCCTGGGTCAGCTGCTCTGTTCGGCCGCGGTGCCGGTCGCGGAGCCGTTCGCCGCGCCGTCCTCACCTCATTGATGCGGTGGGGCGGGGGAAATGTTTCAGGGGGGACCGAAAGCGGGTGCACAGGGGGTGCCGGGTAGGTTGCCCGGGTGACAGACCAGCCGCCACCGCCACCACCCCCGGCCGTCCCGCCGGGCTTCGGACCGCCTCCGCCCGCGTACGCGCCGGGGCCGCCGCAACCCGTCCCGCCCGGACCCGAGTTCCTCGCCGTCGACAAGCACAACTCGATCGTCGTCGACGTCTCCGGCGTGGCCTTCGAGATGTACGGCATCACGGTCGACTTCCCCTGGCCGGAGGTCCGCAGCGTCCACTACAAGGCGAGCCCCAACGGCAAGGCGCTGATGGTGGCCGTGGTCCACCTGGACGGCCGGGTGTACGAATGCGCCGTGAACGCCAGACCACGCGAACTCCTCCAGACCTGGTTCGCCCAACTTGCCTGGGTGCTGGGCCACTACCGGCCCATGGGCTAGGGGGCGTCGGCGCGCGGGAACGCTCGGCACACCTGCTGAGTTCACCGGACATGGTGAGCACGCTGTGGCAGATCGCCGGGGCAGTCGGAGGACTGGGCACGGTCCTGTTCCTCGCGGACCGCGTCCTGTTATGGATGGAAGCGCGGGGCTGGATCTACTGGCGCAAACAGAAGGGTCTGTCGTCCATCGGTGTCGACTTCCTCCAGGGCATCACCCCTGGAGCACAGGCAGGTAAACGTGCCTTGGAACAAGAACGTGCGCGCAAGAACGTGAGGCCGGCGGAGGAACCCCCCTTCCAGGTGGACCTGGAAGCGGGGACGGTGCGAGTTCGCCGCACCGGGCAGGGCGGCGGGCGCGGGCAGCAGTGATCGACCTTCTGCAACCCAGGTAAGCGGGGGTCCTGGTGGCGGCCGCGGCGGCCGGGTGGGCCGGGGCCCGGCGGGGGCGCGGGAGGAGCGGCTTGCCGCCTGGGCCGGTGCGGCCGTCCGGGACGCGTGGGCCGAGCGGTGTCGGATCGGCGCCGGGCTGGAGACCACCTGCCGGCCCGCACCGTCGGCACGGTCGCCGAGGCGGAGGCGGGGCGGCTCGACTCCGCCGCCGGCCGCGCCCGGGAGGCCCTGGCGGCGATGCGCGCCTCGGCGAGGCGCCCGCGCGGCTCGAACTCGACGCGGACGCACGTACGTTGACGCTGACCGCCATCGGTGTGCCGCTTGGCGCCCGCCCCGTCCTGCGGGAGAGGCTCACGGCGCGGATCGCGGCACTCGGCGGCACCCTGACCACCGAGGGTCCCGGCCCGGTCGGCCTCCGGCTGCCGTTCGCGCCGGTGGCGGAGCACGGCGAGGAGAAGAGGGAACGATGAGTCTGAAGGTGCTGGTCGTCGACGACCAGGGCATCGTGCGGGCGGGGTTCGCCGCGGTGATCGACGCCGAGGAGGACCTGACGGTCGTCGGGGAGGCCGGTGACGGCGCGAGCGCGGTGCGGCTGGCGGAGGAACTCCGGCCCGACGTGGTCGTCATGGACGTACGCATGCCCGAACTCGACGGCATCGCCGCCACCCGCATCATCACCGGCCGCGAGGACGCGCCCCAGGTGCTCGTCCTGACCACCTTCGACCTCGACGCGTACGTCTTCGACGCCCTGCGTGCCGGAGCCTCGGGCTTCCTCCTCAAGGACGTCCAGCCCGCCGAACTCCTCCAGGGTATCCGGGTGGTGGCGGCGGGCGAGAGCGTGCTCGCGCCGTCGGCGACCCGGCGGCTGATCGGGCACTACGCCTCGGGCGCCGGGGCCGGGACCTCCCCCGGCACCCCGGCCCCCGAACTGGACAGCCTCACCGCCAGCCAGCGCGGCGTGCTCACGCTGGTGGCGGCGGGCCTCAACAACGCCGAGATCGCCGCCGAGTTGGGCATCACGGTGGGCACGGTGAAGTCCCACGTCAACGCCCTCCTGCGCAAACTCGGGCTACGGGACCGCGTCCAGGCGACGATCCTCGCCTACGACCTGGGCCTGGCCCGCCCGAACCCACCCGGCCTGCACCTCTGACGCGCCGACCGGGGAGAGCCCCCAACGCGACGGTCATCGGCTGGTGCTCCCGCGCGCTGCGCGGCTCACGGCAGCGCGTGCACACCAGGTCATCGCGCCCCGGAGGTCCGGGTACGTCTTCGAGGGCTTGAAGGAGCCGCAGCCGGTGCCCTTCGCGAGGCAGTCCAGGGCGTTGTTCACCACCGTCGGCCAGACGTAGCCGCTGCCCGCACCGCTGGGGGAGGCGGTCAAGGGATCCGCTTGTGGAGGGTCCGTGTGCGCAACCTGCCCCGGTTTGGCGTGACTTGCGCGAAGAACAGTTCCTTACCGGCTACGGAAAGCTGTTCTCCGGCCACAAGCGCGTGGTTACAGTGCTGACGTAGTCACGCAATGAAGTCACCCCGGTGCGCCGGAGTAACTCCCGGCGGGCCGGACCGCGGGAATCGGGGAGCTGCGCGTGCCAACTGCCGTTGCCGTGACCGGCGCCGACCTGGCGCTGCCGCCGCAGGACGAGCGGACCCTGCCCGCCGTCGTGCTCGCCGACCTCGACCGGCAGCCGCTGGAACAGGCCCTGGACGCCGTACAACTCCTCGTCGAGCAGCACGGGCACCTTGTCGTCGTGTACTCACGGGCCGTCCCGCCCGCCGTGGAACAGCGGCTGCACACCATCCGCTCGCTCCTGGAGAGCGACCGCATCGCGCTGTACCGGCCCGACCTGCCGCCCCTCGGCGTCGCCGTCCTCGCCCGCCAGCTGCGCCAGCTCGCCTCCTGCGACCTCGGGCCGGGCGTGCTCGCCTCGGCGGGCCGGCTGCTCACCCACTACATCCACGCGGGCGCGCTCCTCGGCTCCGTCGCCCGGCTCGACCGGGTCCCGGTCGTGGGGCTGAAGGCGCACGCCCGGTCCTGGGTCCCGGGCAGCCAGTTCGCCGTACTCGCCCATCCGCAGCCGCAGCTGGTCAAGGCCGCACCGGACGTCACCCTCCCCGGACCCGAGTTCGGGACCTGGATGCTCGTCGGCCGCGGTCAGCTCCAGTCCGACTGGGTCACCGGGACCCTCGCCCCCGCCTGGAAGGCGCAGGGTCTCAGGGAGACCGAGGCGCCCGCCGAGTCCGCCGCCTGGTGGGGCACCCCCAAGCTGATCGAGTTCTGCGCCTACCTGCCCGACCTGTCGGTCCTCTACCAGCTCGTCGCCTCGGTCCGGCAGGGCGTCTGTCACTGGTGCGGGATCGACGTCATCGGCGACCGCTGTGTGTTCTGCTCCGCCGGCCCGCCGCCCGCCGCCGAGCTCACCGCCCGCCCCGTCCGCGCCCTCACCACCGGCTGAGACACCGGAAAGCACCGACGCACCGACCACCCTTCCCGCTCGACCCGACCCCCAACGAGGTTGCACGGTTTCCATGAACTCCCGTCAGCGCCGCGGCGTCATTCTCCTGCTCCTGTCGGTGGTGTGCGCCCTCGGTGCCTTCGCCGGCGTCCTCTCCGTCATCGACGACGTGAACTCCAAGGTCGGCCCCGAGGTCACCGCCTACGAGCTGCGGTCCGACATCGCGCCGTACACGGCCCTGGAGGAGAGCCAGTTCAAGAAGATCGAGATGCCCAAGCGCTGGCTGTCGCAGAACGCCGTCACCGATCTCGCCGCGATCCGCCGCAAGATCGCCGTGACGACCCTGAAGAAGGGCTCGCTCCTGCAGAGCGACATGATCGTCGACCAGCCCGCCCTGCAGCCGGGGCAGCAGGAGGTCGCCATCATGGTCGACGCGGCCACCGGCGTCGCGGGCAAGATCAGCCCCGGTTCCTCGGTCAACGTGTACGCCACCTTCGAGGGCGCCCGCGACTCCGACCCCGACCAGTCCAAGATCATCGTCACCAACGCGCGCGTCCTCGACGTCGGCGAGATCACCGCCCTCGAACCCGACCGCGACAACCGCGCCGGCTCCGTCACCGACGCCGTCCCCATCACCTTCGCGCTGTCGACCCTGGACGCCCAGCGCATCACGTACGCCGAGTCCTTCGCCAAGCGCGTCCGCCTCGCCCTCGTGGCCCCCGGTGGCGCCACCACGATCCCCGACCGGGACCGTACGTACGAACTCGTCACGGACAAGTGAGAGGCCGCCGCCCATGCCCACGAGGATCCTCCCGGCCGTCGGCGACGCGGACGCGGTCCGCTCCCTCACCACCCTGCTCAGCCAGCTCTCGGACGCCGAACCGGTCCCCCCGGTCGCCGACTCCACCCAGCTCGTCGACACCCTCGCCCGGCTCGCCGCCGAGTCGGTCGACGAACTTCCCGAGGTCGTGATCGTCCACGAACGCATCGGACCCGTCCCGGCGCTGGAGCTGGTCCGCGAGGTCGCCCTGCGCTTCCCCGCGGTCGGCGTCGTCCTCGTCACCACCGACGCCGGCCCCGGCCTCTTCCAGGCCGCCATGGACTCCGGCGCCCGAGGCGTCGTCACGCTCCCCCTCGGCTACGAGGAACTGGCCCACCGCGTCCAGTCCGTCGCCCAGTGGTCCGTGGGCGTACGACGCCATCTCGGCCACGGGGCCGAGGAGTTCACCGGCGTCGGCGGCACCGTCGTGACGGTCAGCGGCGCCAAGGGGGGAGTGGGCGTCACGCTCACCGCCGTCCAACTCGCCCTCGCCGCCCAGGCCTCCGGCCGGCCCACCGCACTCGTCGACCTCGACCTGCAGACCGGCGACGTCGCCTCCTACCTGGACGTCCAGTTCCGCCGCTCGGTCGTCGACCTCGCCGCCATCACCGACCTCTCGCCCCGCGTCCTCGCCGAGGCCGTCTTCCGCCACGACAGCGGGCTGGCCCTCCTGCTCGCCCCCGCCGAGGGCGAACGCGGCGAGGAGGTCACCGACCGCGCCGTCCGCCAGATCGTCGGCGCCCTGCGCTCGCGCTACGAGGTGGTGATCGTCGACTGCGGCGCCCAGCTCAGCGGCGCCGGAGCCGCCGCCGTCGAGATGGCCGACCGGGCGCTCCTCGTCACCACCCCCGACGTGGTCGCCGTCCGCGGCGCCAAACGCACCGTCCGCATGTGGGACCGGCTCCAGGTCCGCAAGGCCGAGGAGACGACCGTCGTCGTCAACCGGCACACCCGCGGTACGGAGATCCAGCCCCCGCTCATCCAGAAGATCACCGGCACGGCCGTCGCCGCCACTGCGGTCCCCGCCAACTTCCGGGAACTCCAGGCGGCGGTCGACGCCGGACGCGTCCACGCCCTCGACGGCAAGAGCACCGTCCGCCAGGCCCTGTGGGCGCTCGCCGCCGAACTGGGCCTCGTCAAGGCGCCGGAGACGGCCCTCGTGCGCCGCGGCGGGCGCACCCGGGGCGGCGAGCGGGGCACGGGCGGCTTCCGGCGGCGGAAGGAGTGAGCCCCATGGTGAGACGTGTCCCGCGCGACCGGGGCCAGGTCACGATCGAGTTCCTCGGCATGACCCCGCTGATCATCGTCACCCTGGTGGTGGTGTGGCAGTGCGTGCTGGTGGGGTACACGTTCACGCTCGCGGGGAATGCTGCCGACGAGGCGGTCCGGGCGGGCACGGCGGCGGACCCGGGGGCCCGGGAGGGGGCCTGTCAGGAGGCGGGCCTGGACAAGCTGGGGGACGCGTGGAGGGGGAACGCCGACGTGGACTGCGGCACCGGCGGCGGCTATGTGACCGCCGACGTCTCCCTGCCCGTCCCCGTGCTGTTCCCGGGCACGATCGACTTCCCGGTCACGGTGCACGGACACGCGGGCGCCGTCGAGGAAGAGGACGGCGACTGAGATGCCGTACCCACCGCGCAGGCGCGGCGACCGGGGGCAGGTCGCGCTGGAGTACCTCGGCTTCCTGCCCCTGCTGCTGATCGTCGCGCTGGGCGCCGTCCAGCTCGGACTCTTCGCCTATGCCGCCCAGCAGGCGGGCACGGCGGCGCGCACCGGGGCGCGCAGCGCCTCCCTCGACCGGGACCCCCAGGGGGACTGCGCCCGCGCGGTCAGCAGCCGGCTGTCGGTGAGCTGCTCACCCGCCTACCTGGGCGACGAGGTACGGGTCACGGCGACGGTCACCATCCCCTCCGTCATCCCCGGCATCGACACCTTCGGCACCGCCCGCAAGACGGCCACGATGCCGGTCGACCACTGAAGGAAGGCGACACCGCCATGAGCCTGCGGGCACGCATCAGCTCCCCCGAGGAGAGCGGCGGGCGCGGCGAGGACGGCCACCTGGTCTCCTCGTACCGGGCCAAACTCCTGGAGGAGATCGACCTCGCCGAGATGAGCTCGCTCGCCGCGGCCGAACGCCGGGCCCGGCTGGAGCGCGTCCTCGGACACATCATCAGCCGCGAGGGCCCGGTGCTGTCGACGGGCGAGCGCGCGCAGCTGATCCGGCGGGTGGTCGACGAGGCCCTCGGCCTCGGCATCCTGGAGCCGCTCCTCGAGGACGCCTCCGTCACCGAGATCATGGTGAACGGCCCCGACGCGATCTTCGTCGAGCGGGCCGGCCGGGTGGAGCAGCTCCCGCTGCGGTTCGCCTCGAACGACCAGCTCATGCAGACCATCGAACGCATCGTCTCCACCGTCAACCGCCGCGTCGACGAGACGAACCCGATGGTCGACGCCCGCCTCCCGTCCGGCGAACGCGTCAACGTGATCATCCCGCCGCTCTCCCTGACCGGCCCGATCCTCACCATCCGCCGCTTCCCGCGCTCCTTCACCCTCAACGAGCTGATCGGCTTCGGCTCCCTCGACGAACCGATGCTGTATCTGCTCGCCGGGCTGGTGCAGGCCAAGTTCAACGTGATCGTCTCCGGCGCCACCGGCACCGGGAAGACCACGCTGCTCAACGCCCTGTCCGGGCTGATCCCCGAGGGCGAGCGGATCATCACCATCGAGGACTCCGCCGAACTCCAGCTCCAGCAGTCCCACGTCATCCGCCTGGAGTCCCGGCCGCCGAACGTCGAGGGCAACGGCCGGATCACCATCCGCGACCTGGTGCGCAACTCGCTGCGGATGCGCCCCGACCGGATCGTCGTCGGTGAGGTCCGCGGCGGCGAGTCCCTCGACATGCTCCAGGCGATGTCCACCGGCCACGACGGCTCCCTCGCCACCGTCCACGCCAACAGCGCCGAGGACGCGCTGATGCGGCTTCAGACCCTCGCCTCCATGTCCGACGTGGAGATCCCCTTCGTCGCCCTCCACGACCAGATCAACAGCGCGGTGGACGTCATCGTGCAGCTCACCCGGTTCGCCGACGGCGCCCGCCGGATCACCGAGATCGCCCTCCTCGACAGCCACGGCTCGGAGGCCTTCCGGCTGGCCACCGTCGCCCGCTTCGACGCCCGCCCGATGACCGCCGACGGCCGCGTCCACGGCGCCTTCGGGTACTTCCCCCTCCCGCGCCGCACCGCCGACCGCCTCTACCTGGCGGGCCAGCCGATCCCCCAGGCGTTCGGGGTCGCCCGCGACGCACTCGAACTCACGACCAGGGAAGCCCGGTAGCAGCGATGACCCTCGACACCCTCATCACCCTCACCACCGGTGTGACGCTCCTGACCTGCGCCCTGGCCGTCGTGGGCGTGCACGTCTACGCCAAGGGCCACGCCCAGCGCGCCGCCCTCGTCGAGCGCCTGTCCGCCACCGGCCAGGCCCCCCTGGAGGGGCGCCGGCGCCGCTTCCGCGAGCTGGACCGCCGGCTGCGCCGGACGAGGACGGGCCGCGGACTGGAACGGAGACTCGCCGCCACCGGCCTGGACGTCACCCCCGGCGAGTTCTTCGTCTCCATGCTCGCCACCGTGGCCGGCCTCTGGCTGGTCGGCCAGGCCGTCCTGGCCCCCTTCTTCGGCCCGCTCGCCGGACTCCTCGGCCTCTGGGCGGCCCTGCAGTTCCTCAACTGGCAGCGCCAGAAACGCATCGAGAGGTTCATCAACCAACTCCCGGAGCTGGCCCGCATCCTGGCCAACGCCACCCACGCCGGTCTCGCCCTGCGCACCGCGATCGGCATGGCCGCGGAGGAGCTGGAGGCGCCGGCCGGCGAGGAACTCGCCAAGGTCGCCGATCAGCTGGCCATCGGCCACTCCATCGACGACGCCCTCGGTGAACTCGCCGAACGCCTCCCCTCCCGCGAGCTCGTCGTCCTCGTCACCACCCTGATCCTCTCCAACCGGGCCGGCGGCCAGGTCGTCGGCGCCCTGCGCAACCTCACCGAGACCCTGGAGGAACGCAAGGAGACCCGGCGCGAGGTCCGCACCCAGCTCTCCCAGGTCAACATGACCTCGTACGCCGTGCCGGTGCTCGGCGTCGGCGCCCTGTTCCTCATGGACGGCGTCAACGACGGCACCCTCGACCGGATGACGTCCTCCGCCGTCGGCCAGGCCTGTGTGATCGTCGCCTTCGGCCTCTACGCCGTCGGCTTCGTCCTCATCCGCCGTATGTCCCGCATCGACGTCTGAGGAGGGGACGTACACCGTGGAACTCCTGCTGGCCCTCGCCATGGGCCTCGCCGTCTGGGGGATCTTCGCCGGGATCCGGATGTACCGGGCCGAGGTGAAACTCCCCAGCGACCTCGTCCTCGCCCTGGAGGTCGGCGCCACCCGCACCAGCGCCGTCGGCTCCCTCGTCGACCGCATGGGCATGCGGTACGCGCCCGCCGTCCTGCGTCTGATGGGCCCCAAGCAGGTCGCCCGCTACCGCCGCCGCATCGACCTCGCGGGCAACCCCGGGGGCCTGACGATCGACCGGTACGCGGCCCGCCGCGCGGTCTACGGCGCGATCGGCGGCGTCGGCGCGCTGGCCGCCCTCCTCCAGGGCAGCTTCTTCGTCGCCCTGCTCATGCTGGCCTTCGCCGCCTTCTGGTCCGAGGTCGGCATCTGGTCGGCGATCCGGGTCCGCAAGGACGCCATCGAACGCACCCTGCCCGACTTCCTCGACGTCCTCGCCGTCGTCGTCAGCGCCGGCCTCGGCTTCCGCCAGGCCCTCGACCGGGTCGCCTCCAAGTACGAGGGCCCGTGGGCGGACGAGATCCGCATCACGCTCCGCCAGATGGACCTCGGCGTCAGCCGCCGCGAGGCCTTCGAGGAGCTCCGCCGCCGCAACGACTCCGAGCAGGTCGCCATGTTCGTCACCGCCCTCCAGCAGGGTGAGGAGCTGGGCGCGCCGATCGTCGACACGCTCGTCGCCATCGCCAAGGACATGCGCCGCACGGACGCCCAGAACGCCCGCCGCAAGGCCGCCCGCGCCGTCCCCAAGGCCACGCTGATGATCACCACGTTCATGGTCCCGGCGACGATGCTCCTGCTCGGCGCGGGCATGCTGCTGGGCTCCGGCACCGACTTCAGCTCGATCACGGGGGAGTAGGCGGCCGGTCATGAGGGACACCTTGGGCAGCGCAGGCGCAGGCGCGGGCAGCGCGGGCCCGGACGGCGTCCGCCTCCAGGCGAACGCCGTCCAGGCCATGTGCCGTCAGGTCTTCGGCTTCCGCCTGGCGATGATCGCCGTGGCCGCCCCGTCCGCCCTGCTGCACGCCTCCCCGGGCCTGGGCGTCCGCCTCGTCGGCGCGGCCGTGGTCGTCACCTTCATGGGCTCCTACGTCCTCTTCCGCGACTGGGAACGCTTCGGCCCCCTCCTCCTGCGCCACCCCGCCCTGCTGGCCGCCGACACCCTCGTCGGGACGCTGCTGCTGATCTCCGCCGGCCCCGACACCACCCTCGCGTACGTCAGTGTCTGCACCCCCCTCCTCGCCGGCATCGTCTACGGCTGGCGCGGCGCCGCCTGCTTCGCCTCGCTCCAGTCGCTGATCCTGCTGCTGGTCCAGGCGACCGTCGGCCGGGGCGCGGGCGCCGGCGCGGGCTCTGGCGCGGGCCTGGCCGAACACCTCCTGCTCCCCGGCTTCTGCGTCATCACCGGAGCGGTCGGCTCCACCCTGCGCGGGCTGCTCCTGCGCTTCGGTGAGGCCACCCACGCCCTCGCCGCCGTCCGCGCCCGGCTCGCCGCCGCCGAGGCGGTGACCGCCGAACGCGCCCGCCTCGCCCGCGAGATGCACGACTCCGTGGCCAAGACCCTGCACGGCGTCGCCCTCGCGGCGGACGCCCTGGCCGCCGCGGCGGACCCCGCACACGTACGGCGGCAGGCCGAGCTGGTCGCGACCTCGGCCCGCCGCGCCGCCGCCGAGTCCCGCGACCTGCTCGCCGACCTGCGCCAGGCGCCGCCACGGGCCGGTGAAGGCGGTGGGGTGGACGTCCTGCCCGAACTGGCGGCCCACGCGGACGACTTCGCCGAACGCACCGGCCTGCGGGTCACCTACCGTCCCACCGGCGACCGTACGACCCTCCCCGTGCCCCCGGCGGTGGCGCGCCAGCTCCTCACCATCACCGCCGAAGCCATGGAGAACGCGCACCGCCACGCCGACCCCACGGCGGTCGAGGTCCGCGCGGGCGTCGAGGACGACCTCCTCACCCTCACCGTCCACGACGACGGCCGCGGCCTGCCTCCCGGCACCACCCTCGAACACCTCCGCGCCACCGGCCGCTTCGGCCTCCTCGGCATGGCGGAACGGGCCGCCTGTGTGGGCGCCCGCCTGCGCATCGCCAGCGACGCCCGGGCCCGCCCCGGCACCGAGGTACGGCTGGAACTCCCCCTGGCCACCCTGACCTTCGGAGAGGAGGCACCATGCCGGACCGGCCCGCCGTACGCGTAGTGGTGGCCGACGACAACCCCGTGGTCCGCGCGGGCCTCACCGCGCTCCTGTCGAGCTGCGCGGACGTCACGGTCGTGGCGGAGGCGGCGGACGGCCGCGAGGCCTGCGAGGCCGCCCTGCGCCACCGCCCCGACGTGGTCCTCCTCGACGTCCGCATGCCCGGCGTCGACGGCCTCACGGCGCTGCCCCACCTGGCCCGGATCACCACGGTCCTGATGCTGACGTACAGCCACGACCCGCAGACCGTACGGGCGGCGCTGAGCGGCGGGGCGAGCGGCTACCTGGTGCACGGGCGGTTCACGGTGGAGGAGCTGAGGGAGGCGGTGAGGACCGCGAGGACTGCGAGGACTGCGCGCAAGAGTGCGAATGCACACGCGGAACTGCCCTTAAGTACCTTGCCACTTGCGACTTCACCCGAACCGCTTTCGCGACTGCAACCATCTGTGGGACTCTCTGACGAGTCGGGTCACCGGGCCGGGTTCCAGCTCAGCGCGAGGGAGGCGGAGATCATGGACCTCATCGCCTCGGGCATGAACAACCAGCAGATCGCCGCCGCATGCTTCATCAGCGAGAAGACGGTCAAGAATCACATCAACCGCATCTTCGCCAAGCTGCACAGCAGCAGCCGCGCCGAGGCGGCGGCCAAGTGGCTGGGAAATTGGGCCCTGGGACCCTCGCCGGGGACACCCCGGGCGCCCTACGTTCCTCCTGCCAGTGCCTCAAACCGAGAGGAACACCATGAGCGACCTGCTGCTGAGGACCGTCGTCGCGGCCATGGTCCGGGTGACGGAGGCGGTACGGCGCCGCACCGCCGACGACAGGGGGCAGACCGCGGTCGAGTACCTGGGGATCATCGCGGTGGTGGTGGCGATCGTGGTGCTGATCGCGAACACGAATCTGGGCCAGACGATCGTGGACAAGCTCAGGGCGCAGATCGCCAAGGTGGCGCCCTGACAGCTCGTCGGACACGCCTTCTCGGTGATGGCGGGCAGGCTTTCCCCATCTACATCACGGTGGTGGCGGGCCTGCTCTTTCTCGCGCTCGCGTACTTCGCGGTGGGCCAGGCGGCGGTGAACAGGAACGGCGCCCAGACCGCGGCCGACGCGGCGGCCCTGGCGGCGGCCCAGGAGACCCGGAAAGAGCTCGCCGACGAGTGGGTGCTCGACGTGCTCGACCCCGCGAAATGGCTGGGCATCTTTCACGGCAACGGCGGGAGCAACAACTGCCCGAGAGCTGAGCAGTTGGCCGAGATGAACGAAGCGACGGTCCAGTGTTTCCCGGACGGACCCCTGCGCTACCGGGTCAGGGCTCGGACCGACAAGACCGTCGGGGAGTCGGTGGTGCCCGGCACGGCGGACCGTCACGCGCACGCCGACGCGGTCGCGGTGATCGAGCCGCGGTGCACGTTCGATCCGCCGGGCGAGGACGCCGAAGTCGACGTCCTGCCGACACTCAGATGCGACGGCGGAACCGATTGGGAGCTCGACCCGGAAGACCTGACCGATCTGCCCGGGCCCGAGGACCTGTTCGACGTCCACCTGGTCAGCGGCTGACGAAGGAAGCAGAGTGATGAAGATGCGATGCACGGCGAAAGCCCGCCGGGGGATGGCCGCGCTGGCGATCGTGGCCGGGCTCTCCCTCGGCGCGACCGCGTGTGGTGGCGGTGGCGGTGGCGGTGGCGACGACAAGAAGCCGCATTCGTCGTCCGCCTCCTCGCCCGGCGGATCGCAGCCGGACACCCAGGAAGGCCAGTCGGCCGCGCCCCTCGCCGAACTGAAGGGGCCGAGCGGGCTGCTCCTCCAGATCACGTCGGCCGTGCGGGACTCGGGCGGCTTCATCACTGTCAACGGTGACCTGAAGAACGACAGCGGCACGGAAGCCGTGATCCCCTCGGCGCTGAGCGGCAACGAGACGGAGATCATCAACAACGGACTGTCCCTCGGCGGAGCCACCCTCGTCGACTCCAAGAGCAAGAAGCGCTACTACGTCCTCCGCGACACAGAGGGCCGCCCCCTCACCACCACCGGGTTCTCGACGCTGAAGGCGGGGGAAACGATCGACGTGTTCCTGCAGTTCCCCGCGCCGCCGGCGAGCAGCACGGAGGTCACCTTCCAGCTTCCGCTGTTCCCCAGCGCGGTCGTCAAGATCTCCGGGTGAGGCCGGCCATGACCCCACGTCTGCCCCTGGCGGTGGCCGCCGCCACCCTCCTCGTCCTCGGCACGGCGCCCGCCTCCCTGGCCGACGACACCACCCCCAGCGTCCCCCCGGGCACCGAAGCCACCGCCTCCGCACCGGTCGAGGTGGACCCCAACGACCCCGACCTCAAGCTCCCCGAGGGCGGCACGCTCGCCGCGCCCAAGGTCCTCGACATCAAGCAGGTCGTGGAGGACGAGTCCGGCGACGAACGGCGCGAGGACACCAACGCGGACGTCACGTTCGCCCTCCAGGCCGAGGTCCTGTTCGGCAAGGACAGCGCGAAGCTCGGCCCGGAGGCGAAGGCCCGGATTGCGGTGATCGCCGACGAGATCAAGAAGCAGAACACCAAGCTGGTCCGTGTCTTCGGCTTCACCGACAACCTCGGCTCCTCCGCCCACGGCGACGTCCTCTCCAAACAACGCGCCGACGCCGTCCAGGCGGAACTCGCCGGCGACCTCAACGACCCCGCCATCACCTTCGAGGTCCGCGGCTACGGCGAGCAGTACCCCATCTCCGACAACTCCACGGAAGAGGGCCGCAAGAAGAACCGCCGCGTGGAGATCACCTTCCCGAGGACGGCGGGCTGACGTCGGTCACCTCGACGCGTACGCCCGGCCGGAGCCCCCAGCCCCGCATCGCCCCCGCCGCCGCCTCCAGGACGTGGCGGGAGCGGAGGCGGGGGAGGCCCAGGCGCGTGGGGGGCATGGTGCGGACGGCGATGACCCTCAGGTGGCGGTCGAGGTAGGCGACGTCGAGGGAGATGCGCATACCGAAGGTGTGGATGCTGCCGGCGGGGGTCAGCAGCAGGGCGCCGTCGACAGAGTCACGGCCCAGGAGGCCCCGGGTGCGGGCGCGGTAGGAGGCGGCGATCTCCAGGGGGATGCGCAGCGGGGACCCGTCGTCCGCCGCCACGAGCAGTTCGGCATACCCGTCGTGCCAGCGCGCCATGGACCTCATCCCCTCGCTCGCCTCGCTACCCTCGGCACGGTAGCGAGCCGGGACACGAAGAGGTGGCCGTCGTATGCGGAAGATCGTCCTGATGATGTCGGTGTCCCTGGACGGATACATGGAGGGACCGGACCGGGACATCTCGTGGCACCGCGTCGACGACGAGGTCCACCAGGACGCCAACGACTTCGTCGCCCGGATGGCCGCTCTGCTCAGCGGCCGCGTCACCCACGAACTCATGGCCGATTTCTGGCCCACCGCCGACGCCGACCCCGAGGCCCCCGCGGTGACGGCCGAATTCGCCGCCCTGTGGCGGGAGATCCCCAAGTACGTCTACTCCCGCACGCTGGAGCACGCCGACTGGAACACCACCGTCGTGCGCGAGGTCGTCCCGGAGGAGGTCCGGGCCCTCAAGGAGGGGCGCCACGCGGACCTGGGCCCCGGCGACCTGGGGCTCGGCGGTGCCGATCTCGCCGCCGAGTTCCTCCGCCTCGGGCTCGTCGACCAGATCCGGCTCTACGTCCACCCCGTCCTGATCGGCCGCGGCAAACCGCTCTTCCCGGACACCGGCACGATCACGGGCCTGCACCTCGCCGAATCCCGCACCTTCGGCAACGGCGTCGTCCTGCTGCGCTACGACGTCGAGCGGGGCTGAGAGCAAATAACCGGCGGCGGGCACTGCGGGTCACCTGCCACGATCGCCCCATGAGTGACGACGACCGCCACCAGGGCACGACGGGCACGGCGGGCTCGACGGGCACGGCGGGCACGACCTTCCAGGAGCTTCTCGCCGAGGGCGCCGCCGTTCCCACCGAGGGGTGGGACTTCTCCTGGTTCGAGGGGCGGGCGACCGAGGAACGGCCCTCCTGGGGGTACGCGGTGTCCCTTGCCGGACGCCTCGCCGGTGCCGGTGCCGTGCTCGACCTCCAGACCGGCGGCGGGGAGGTCCTGGACTTCGCCCTCGCGCGGGCCGCCGCAGCCGCCGCCCCCGCCCCCGTCCTCACCGTCGCGACCGAGGGGTGGCCGGCGAACGTCGCCAGGGCCACCGCCCTCCTGCGGCCGCGCGGCATCGCCGTCGTCGCCGTCCCGGAGACGAGCCCGCTGCCCTTCGCCGACGCCGCGTTCGACCTGGTGAGCAGCAGGCATCCGGTACGGCCCCTGTGGAGCGAGATCGCCCGCGTGCTGCGGCCCGGCGGGACGTACTTCGCCCAGCACGTCGGGCCACGCAGCGTCTACGAACTGGTCGAGTACTTCCTCGGCCCGCAGCCCGAGGGGGCGAGCCACGACCGCCACCCCGACCGTGAGCGCGCCGAGGCCGAGGCGGCGGGCCTGGAGGTCGTCGACCTGCGCGCGGAACGTCTGCGGATCGAGTTCCACGACATCGCCGCCGTCGTCCACTTCCTGCGCAAGGTGATCTGGATGGTGCCGGACTTCACCGTCGAGGCCTACGAGCCCCGCCTGCGTGCCCTGCACGAACAGATCACCGCGCAGGGCCCCTTCGTCGCCCACAGCACCCGCCACCTCGTCGAGGCCCGCAGACCGCCCGTCTGACCGCCCGCCCGACCCTGGGCCCGCGGCGGCCGCGGTCGGCCCGTTCGTGCAGCTCACAGGTCTGGCGGGCCGTCAGGCGGCCGAGCGGTTCGACCGTGACGGTCGTACGACGGCCACGGCGCCGTCGGCGGCGGGCGGGTGTACGTCACCTTGGGCCCCGGTTCGGCCCGAAGCACGCCGCGCCGGACCGGCCCGCGCGGCCCGTTCGCCGGTCCGTGTCGTCCCCTCGGCGCGGGTGCCGACCGACAGCTCGGCCGCCGGGGGAACCTGGGCGTCCGCGCCGAGCACGGTCGCGACGATCTCCGTGGTGCCTTCGGGGCCGGCCGCGAGCGGATTGGCCAGGAACTGCCGTTCCAGCCGTCGTGCGGACGCCTCTTACCCACCGATGCCCGGGGTCATGGCGCCGACGGCGGCGGGCAAAGAGGACCGGAGCTGTCCGCCATGCGCCTGCCGGTCCCGGTCGTGTCCGGTCCGCTCAGAGGCGCCGGACAAGCAGAAAGGGGCATTCCGGTTCACTCCGGCGCAGACCGGCGCACAATCTCCATGAGGTTTCCACATCGTTATCGCGAACGGTTCGCATTCGCTGTGGGCCTCACGTAAGTTCAAGCGCAGGTAATTCGCGTGAGCAAAGCTGCGCGGGCGGCACCGCGCAGTGGAGGGGGCTGTGCGGCGCCGTCCGCGTCAAGCGGGCGTGAGCGGCCGGGGTAGCCCGTCGGGGGGACGGGTGGACAACTGCCCGAGTGGCGCCCAAGTCACGCCAAAACCACGGCATCCATCGGTAAACGCTGCCATTCCCCTGGGATTCCGCCGCGTTCCGGCCATGTGAACCCCATGAATCATGCCCCGTTAGGTCATCTGGGTGTCGCCGAGCGACCGCGGAGAGTAATTGTCTCGCGCCGATGCACGCAGCATCACTTACGAAGGGTTATGGTGGAAACCCCCCCTCGGGCCGGTCCGTCTCCCCCCCACGGACCGGCCCGTTTTTTTGCACCAGAGAGCGGCGCCGCGCCCCAACCCCCCGCGCCCGCACCCGACAACCCACCGCACCGCCCCGCACCGGTACCCTGTTGGCCCGCGGGGACCGCACTCGCACGGAGGGGCTGACATCACGTGAACCTGCGCGACAAGCTGCGCGGCCTTCTGGTCAGGCTGTACGCACGCCGGGTGGAAGGCCACCTGGACCACGCTCAGGTGCCCAAGCACATCGGCGTCATCATGGACGGCAACCGCCGCTGGGCGAAGGCCTCGGGGTCCACCACCGAGCACGGCCACCGCGCAGGCGCCGAGAAGATCGAGGAGTTCCTCGGCTGGTGCACCGAGACGGACGTCGAGGTCGTCACCCTCTGGCTGCTGTCGACGGACAACCTCGACCGCCCCCAGGAGGAACTCGTCCCCCTCCTCGGCATCATCGAGGACGTGGTCCGCACCCTCGCCGCCGACGGCCGCTGGCGCGTCCACCACGTCGGCACGCCGGACATCCTCCCCTCCCATGTGCAGACCGCCCTGAAGGAGGCCGAACAGGCCACCGCCCACGTCGACGGCATACTGGTCAACGTCGCCATCGGCTACGGCGGACGCCAGGAGATCGCCGACGCCGTGCGCTCGATGATCACCGACGCGGCCGACCGGGGCGTCTCCATGGAGGACCTCGCCGAGTCCGTCAGCGTCGACCTGATCGGCCGCCACCTCTACACCGGCGCCCAGCCCGACCCCGACCTCGTCATCCGCACCAGCGGCGAACAGCGGCTGTCGGGTTTCATGCTGTGGCAGACGGCCCACTCGGAGTACTACTTCTGCGAGGTCTTCTGGCCGGCCTTCCGCAAGGTCGACTTCCTGCGTGCCCTGCGCGACTACGCGGCACGTCATCGCCGTTACGGCGGCTGACCGAGGGGCGGAAGTAACAAGGAGTTCACCGGTGCGCCGTCATATGCCGTGGCATGGCGGCGCATCTTCGAGGGCATAAGCCAAGCAGGTCGACGCCCGAACCACGGGTGTCGGATCCTCAGCGGGCGGCACGGGGCCGTCCGCCCGGGAGGCCCTTTGCACCAGCCCGACCGTGCGGTCACGGCACGGAAGAAGCAGCGGGGGGCCGGTCCCCGGCCCGTGCATCGGGGCCGTCGACCGGTCCAGCTCCACTCCGTCGCTCCCCGACCTCATCCGAGGGGGTACGTCCTTCCGTGGTGACCAGCACAAAGCGCCGTATGCCTGACCGGCGCACCTATGTTCTCGACACCAGCGTCCTGCTGGCCGACCCGAACGCCATGACCCGCTTCGAGGAGCACGAGGTCGTGCTCCCCATCGTCGTGGTCACGGAACTGGAGGCCAAGCGGCACCATCCCGAACTCGGCTACTTCGCCCGGCAGGCGCTGCGCCTGCTCGACGACTACCGGGTGAAGTACGGTCGCCTCGACGCCCCCATCCCGATCGGGGAGCTGGGCGGCACCATCCGTGTCGAGCTCAACCACTCGGACCCCAGCGTGCTGCCCAGCGGCTACCGGCTGGGGGACAACGACTCACGCATCCTCGCGGTCGCCCGCAACCTGCAGGCCGAGGGGTTCGACGTCACCGTCGTGTCGAAGGACCTGCCGCTCAGGATCAAGGCGTCGTCGGTCGGTCTCCTGGCGGAGGAGTACCGCGCCGAGCTCGCCATCACGGACTCCTCCGGCTGGACCGGAATGTCCGAACTGGGCCTGTCGGGTGAACAGGTGGACATCCTCTTCGAGGAAGGACACGTGTACGTCCCGGAGGTCGCCGACCTGCCCGTGCACACCGGTCTGACCATCCAGTCGGAGCGCGGCAAGGCACTGGGCCGGGTCACCCCGGACGGCAACATCCGGCTGGTGCGCGGCGACCGGGAGGCGTTCGGCATCAAGGGCCGCAGTGCCGAGCAGCGCATCGCGCTCGACCTGCTGCTCGACCCGGACGTCGGGATCGTGTCGATGGGCGGCCGGGCCGGCACGGGCAAGTCGGCGCTGGCGCTGTGCGCCGGCCTGGAGGCGGTCCTGGAGCGCCGTCAGCACCAGAAGGTGATGGTCTTCCGTCCGCTGTACGCGGTGGGCGGGCAGGAGCTCGGCTACCTGCCGGGTTCCGAGGCCGAGAAGATGAGCCCCTGGGCCCAGGCGGTCTTCGACACCCTGTCGGCCGTCACGTCCCGCGAGGTCATCGAGGAGGTCACCGCGCGCGGGATGCTGGAGGTCCTGCCCCTGACGCACATCCGGGGCCGCTCCCTGCACGACGCCTTCGTCATCGTCGACGAGGCCCAGTCCCTCGAACGGAACGTCCTGCTGACCGTTCTGTCCCGGATCGGTGCCAATTCGCGGGTGGTTCTCACCCATGACGTGGCCCAGCGGGACAATCTGAGGGTCGGGCGTTACGACGGTGTCGTCGCCGTCGTGGAGAAGCTGAAGGGCCACCCGCTCTTCGCGCACGTGACGCTGAACCGGTCCGAGAGGTCCCAGATCGCGGCGCTTGTGACCGAAATGCTGGAGGACGGACACATCTGACCCTGGCCGCACAACTTCATAAGCTGTGAGCGTCAGTTGGTGCCGTCCGGCAAAGGTCGTGAGCGTAGCCGGGCGGCACCGGCGTGTGTGGGGGTTCGGCGAAATATCCAGGGATCGCGAGGGTGTGAGCTTTCACACGTAACTCGGAATTGCCTTGCGGCATCCGGTTACGGCAGAGTCTCGATTCTGTCAGGCCCCGCATACGGCACACGTGTACCCCCAGGGGTACGGGAACACACGCGCACCACCTCCAACTCCATAGCGTCGCCGTATGCCGCCCGAGCACCACACGGCGCTCCCCGCACGGGAGTTGCCCACCGGGCCCGTGTCTCCCGTGACCCATCGAGGGGAGGCCAGCGTCAGGGGCACGATTCGCGTCCGCCAGGGTCACCGAAGCGGGCGCTGCTGGAAGGAAACCGTGTGAGCCGGATCTCGGTCCGGGGATTCGCAGTGGCCTCGGCCACGGCGGTCACCGCCGTCGGAAGCGTTGTCGGCGTTGCCTCGGGCAGCATCGCAGCACCGAACAACGACCCTGAGGCGACCGCGAGCGACGCGACGCTCCTCGCTGACATCCCTGCCGGCCAGCAGGCCCAGGTGCAGACCGCCACCGTGGCGCAGCAGGCCAACTACCAGGCCATCGCCGCCGACGAGGGCGCGAAGAAGGAAGCGGAGGCAGCGGCCCGCAAGGCTGCCGCCGAGACCGCCGTCGCGAAGAAGGAGGCCGCCGAGAAGGCGGCCAAGGAGCGCGCGGAGGCGAAGGCCAAGGCCAGCCGCAGCTCGGCCGACTTCCCGATCCAGAGTTCCTACACGGTCGCGCAGATCCAGGCCATGGCCGCGCAGATGGTGCCGAGCGGCCAGTTCCAGTGCTTCAGCAACATCGTGAACCACGAGTCCAGCTGGAACTACCACGCCGTCAACGCCTCCTCCGGCGCCTACGGCCTCTTCCAGGCGCTGCCCGCCGGCAAGTACGCCTCCGCGGGCGCCGACTGGCAGACCAACCCGGCCACGCAGATCAAGTGGGGCCTGAACTACATGGACAGCCGGTACGGCAGCCCCTGCCAGGCGTGGTCGTTCTGGCAGGCCAACCACTGGTACTGAGTCCGGGCGGCTCCCGGCCGCACCTCCTTGCAGCTCGACTTCCCCCTCGAACGAAGGAATGCGTGTGAGCCGGAACTCCGCCCGGGGATTCGCGGTGGCCTCGGCCACCGCGGTCACCACCGTCGGTGCCGTCATGGGCGTGGCCCAGGCCAACACCGCACCCGGTGACGACGAGGCGCAGGCCACGGCGAGCGGCACGACGCTGCTCGCCGATCTACCGATAGGCCAAGAGGCCGAGGTGCAGACGGCCTCGCTGCACCAGCAGGCCGCCACGCAGGCCATCGCCGCGGACACCACCGCCAAGAAGCAGGCGGAGCAATCCGCCCGTCAGCAGGCGGCCAAGGACGCCGTGGCCAAGCAGAAGGCCGCCGTCGCCAAGGCCAAGGCCAAGGCCGAGAAGGAAGCCGCGGAAGCCGAACAGGCCAAGCAGCGCGCCGCGGCGGAGACCAAGTCCACCACGGCCTCCGGCAGCACCGCGAGCTTCCCGCAGCAGGCGTCGTACACCGTCGCCGAGGTCCAGGCCATCGCACGGCAGATCGTTCCGGCCGGGCAGTTCCAGTGCTTCAGCAACATCGTGAACCACGAGTCCACCTGGAACTACCGGGCCGTCAACCCCGCATCCGGCGCCTACGGTCTCGTCCAGGCCTACCCGGCATCGAAGATGTCGTCCGCGGGCGCGGACTGGCGCACCAACCCGGCGACCCAGATCAAGTGGGGCCTGAACTACATGAACGAGCGGTACGGCAGCCCCTGCGACGCCTGGGACTACTGGCAGGCCAACGGCTCGTACTGAGCCGGCGCTCAACCCCGCGCAGCCCCTCCCCGTCCATAGGTGAGGGGCCATCGCCCTGTACGGTCGACGTGCCGACGACTCCAGGGGGAGTGGTGGGGAGAGACGGGGGAAGAGGGCGGATCATGTCGCGAGTGCCAGGGTGGCTCGGCCGGCTCGGCGCCGGTCTGACCGAGATGGGTGAGCGGCTCGACGAGCGGCGTGCCGAGGTGGAGCGCGAGAGCATGCCCGAGGAGCCGGCGTTGGTGCCGGAGGCCTCGGCGCCCCGGGTGCCCTCGGCGCCCTCGGTGCCCGAGACCACCGTGGCGGCCCCGGAGGAGCCCTCCCCGCCCTTCGTGCGCCCCGATCCCGCCGAGGCCGTCCCGTGGGGCGTCCGGGTCGCCGCCGAGGCGGGCTGGCGGCTGCTGGTGCTCGCCGGGACGGTCTGGGTCCTGATCAGGGTCATCAGCGCGGTCCAGCTGGTCGTCCTGGCCTTCGTGGTCGCGCTGCTGCTGACCGCCCTGCTCGAGCCCACCGTGGCCCGGCTCAAGCGCATGGGGGTGCCCGGGGGACCCGCGACCGCCCTCACCGCGATCCTCGGGTTCGTCGTCATCGGCCTGATGGGCTGGTTCGTGACCTGGCAGGTCATGGAGAACATCGACAACCTCTCCGACCAGGTCCAGGGCGGCATCGAGGATCTGCGCCGCTGGCTGCTCAACAGCCCCTTCCACGTCACCGACAAGCAGATCAACGGCATCGCCGAGAACCTGCGCGAGGCGATCGGCGCCAACACCGACTCCATCACCTCGGCGGGCCTGGAGGGCGTCACGGTCGTCGTCGAGGCGCTCACCGGCATCCTGCTGGCGTTCTTCTCGACGCTCTTCCTGCTCTACGACGGCAAGCGGATCTGGGAGTGGACCCTCAAGCTGGTCCCGGCCGCCGCCCGCCCGGGTGTGGCGGGGGCGGGCCCGCGGGCCTGGGCGACACTGACGGCGTATGTGCGGGGCACGGTCGTGGTGGCCCTCATCGACGCCATCTTCATCGGCCTCGGCATCTACTTCCTCGATGTGCCGATGGCCGTGCCGCTGGCCGTGTTCATCTTCCTCTTCTCGTTCATCCCGCTGGTCGGCGCGGTCGCCTCCGGCGCGCTGGCGGTGGTCGTGGCGCTGGTGACCCAGGGCGTGTTCACCGCCGTGATGACCCTGGTCGTGGTGCTCGCGGTGCAGCAGATCGAGGGCCACATCCTGCAACCGTTCATCCTCGGCCGGGCGGTCCGCGTCCACCCGCTTGCGGTGGTCCTGGCGGTGGCCTCCGGCGGTCTGGTCGCCGGGATCGGCGGCGCGGTGGTCGCCGTACCCCTGGTGGCGGTGACGAACACCGTGGTGGGCTATCTGAGGGCGTACGCCCAGGAGCCGGCCCTGCGGACCTCGCCGAGGCCCCGCGGGGCGACAGCGGCGGACGTGGCGCCCGTCGCCCCGCCCGTGGGGCCCGCGACCCGGCCGGCGACACCCGAGGACAAGGCGCCCTGACCGGGGCCCGAGGACCGGGGGCCCGAGGACCGGGGGCCCGAGGACCGGGGCCGGGCTACTCGCCCAGGACGGCCTCCGCCTCCAGCGTCACCCCCACCGCGTGGACGACCGCCGCGATCCTGAACGCCTCCTGGACCACCTCACGTCCGACCCCCGCCGCGCGCAGCGCCCGCTCGTGCGCGTCCAGACAGAGCCCGCACGCGTTGATCGCGGACACGGCGACCTTCCACAGCTCGTGGTCCACCCGGGGAACCCCGGGATCGCCGAGCACGTTCGTCCGCAGCCCGGCCCGCAGCCGGCCGTACCCGGGGTCGGACAGCAGATGGCGGGTGCGGTGGAAGACGTTCGTCATCGCCATCTCGGCGGCCGCCGACCTCGCGGCGGTGTACGCCTGCGGTGAGAGGTTCGCCCGGGCGAGCGGCCCCAGCGTGCGCAGCACGACCGGGGAGCGGACCGCGATCGCGGTCGCGAGGAGCGTGCCCCAGAGCTGCTGCTCCGACAGGGCCGTACCGCCGGTGACCGAGTCCAGATTGCGCCGCAGGTCCTCGGCGTAGTCCGGCAGGGCGGACTTCAACGCGTCCAGCGACATGGCTCCCACTTTCTCTGCGTTCGGTCAAATGAACGCCGAACAAGAATATTTAAATCATCCGACAAGACAACTTCCGTCAGGTCGGGGCAGGTAGCAAATCCCCCACGGGGGCGGGCGCCCGGGCTGATAGACATTCCCCCCTCAGCAGTACGCGTCAGGCGTATGTGCGACACGTCAAGGGGAGTGATGTCGGGCTACGAGCTGCTGGCACGCGACCTGGCCGCGTGCGTGCGCGACGGTTTCACGGGCGAGCTGTGGGTGGCGGGTTCACCCGGCGGCATCTTCCATCTGCACGGCGGACTGATCGCCGCGATCGAGTCGCCCGGCGCGCCCGGTGCGGAGGCGCTGCTGCTGCGTTCCGGGCGGATCGCCGGTGAGGAGTGGGCCGCGCTGGTGCGGGAGTCCGGGGGCGCCCGCTGGCCCGCCGCCGGCCTGATCGCCCACGGCTACGCGGGCGCCGCCCAGCTCCGGGTGGTCTGCGCGATGGCCCTCCAGGACGCCGCGTTCGCGGTCGTCGCGGGCAGCGTCGACGGCTGCGAACGCGGTCCGGCCACCGGGCCGCCGCCCGCCCCGGTCGCCATCGGCGAGGCCCCCACCCGGCTGCTCCAGGAGGCGGCCCGCAAGCTCTCGGCGCTGCTCGCGATGCCGTATCCGGTACGCCCCGAGCGGGAGCGTCCGGTGCCCGGTGCCCTCTCCTGCGACGCCGACCGCCTCGGCCCCGTCCAGCGTGACCTGCTCGCCCACGCCGACGGCCGGCGCACCGCCCGCGACCTCGCCTTCCGCACCGGCCGCGGGGTCTACACCGTCACCGTGGCGGTGGCCCGGATGCTGGCAGAGGGGCTGCTGGAGTGCGGGGAGACGCCCCAGCCGATCCCGGTGCGGCTGCCGCCCGGCGGCCAGGGCGTACGGCCCCGGGAACCCGCCCCCGTCCCGCCGCAGGAGGCGGCGCCCCCCGAGCCGGCCGCCCTGCCCCGCCGCCGCCCGGGTGCCAGCGGCATCAACGAGGCCCTCGCCCCGGAACCCGGCTACCCCGAGGACCCCGAGGACCACCCCGGCGGAGGAACCGGCTGGAAGGAGTTCTTCCGGCTCCGCAATCCGACGGCGAAATAGCGGCCTGCCTTTCGACAACCCGAAAAACCCCACACCCCACGCCCCACGCCCAAACCCGACGGAAAACCGACGGTCATATGCGATCAGAATCAGGGGAGTTGCCCTCATGGACCATAAAGCCCTCGCACAGGAGATGCGCGGTCTGCGCGAGCAGGTGACCGGAATCACCGACACCGCCCTCGCCGCGGCCGACGGGCTGCTCATCGCCGCCGACACGGCCGACTCGATCGACCCGGAGGGCCTCGCCGCCCTCGCCGCGGCCGGCCTCGGCCTCGCCCGCCGTACCTCCGAGGCGACCGCCCGCGGTGCCCTGCACCGCACGGTGACCTACGGCAGCCATGGCTGCGCCGCGTTCTACGCCGTCGGCGACACCGCGCTGATGGTCGTACTCGGGGACGAGGGGATGGATGTGGAGCGCCTGCACCGGGCGACCCAGCCGACGCTGCGCCGCATCGATCTGATCCTCACCGAGAAAACCGCCGAAGGAGTCTGAAGGGATGGCGACGAAGCGTATGACCCCCGGTTTCTCCGATCAGGTGATGGGCCTGGTCAAGTCACTCCGTACCGATGCCCCCGACTGCGTCGCCTCCGGCGTCGTCGACATGTCCACCGGCATGCTGCTCTCGTACGAGACGGTCGACAACCATCCGCCCGAGGTCCTCGACCTGCTGGCGGGCGCGACGCTCGACCTGTTCCAGGGCCGCACGGTCGTCATGATCGAGGACGTCTTCAAGGAGCGGCGCGGCATCCAGAGCGACAACCACTTCTTCCAGGAGATCCTCGTCAACAGCGACAACCTCACCCACCTGTTCGTGCGGATGACCGAGCAGCAGGACGTCGTCGCGGTGGTCGTCTGCCGCAAGTCCGTCAACGTGGGCATGCTGTTCGCGCAGGTGCGCAGGGTGGTGCGGGAGTACCAGCTCTGAACGCCCGAAGGGCCCCTCGACGATGTGTCCGAGGGGCCCTCCCGCTCACTCCGTGCGCAGGCCGTCCGGCCGCATCAGCCGGATCAGCGGTGGCAGGCTCAGCAGCGTCACCAGCACCACGACCGCCGCTCCGCAGCCGGTCATCGCCAGCACGCTCGGCCAGTCCACGCTGATCGCGTTGTCCGTCATCCGCAGCAGGACCGCGCCCAGCGTGAGTCCCACCCCCAGCGCCAGCAGCAGGCCCAGCGCGATCGGGATCGCCGTCTGCCACAGCACCGACAGCCCCAGGGTGCGCCGCCGGGTGCCGAACGCGACCAGGGACGACAGCAGCTTGCGGCGGTCGCGCAGCTGCTCCAGCTGCGACACCAGCAGGCTCGCCCCGATCAGCAGCAGGACACAGGCCGAGCCGACCATCAGACCGTTGCGGATGGTGGTGTACTTCTGGTCCTTCTTGGTGGCCGACCAGGTCATGATGTAGGCCAGCGGGTCCACGTGGAAGGTGGTGTTGCGGACGTATTCGGCCGCGTCGGGCACGGACTGGTCGACCGAGAGGTACACCGCACCTCTGACCGACTTCTCCAGCGCCTTCGGCAGCGCGCCCGTCGTCAGCGCGAAGCCACCGCGCTGCAGGTTGCGGGGGTCCTCGACCGAGGGAACCTCCCGGATTCCCGCAGGGACGGTCCAGACGCTCTCGGGGCCGTTCTTGCCCCATCCCTCGATGTAGAGCTTCGTGCCGGGCTTGTTCAGCTTCGCGGAGTCGGTGTCGTAGTCGGCTCCGTTCAGGACGAACATGTCGCCGTCCTTGCAGGAGGGCAGCTTCGCCACCTCGCGCAGCGCGTCACAGTCGCCCACGGTCAGCTCCGAGCTGATCTCCGGGCCGTTCTCGCTGTTCCAGGAGGAGTTGCCGAAGTAGCCCTCCCACAGCGCGGTGACCTTCGTGACGCCCTTGGTGTCGGCGAACTTCCGGGCGGTGTCCGCCAGCGGGACGCCCTCCGGCACGCTCACCTGCAACTGTGCCCGGCGCAGATCCTGTCCGGTGGCCTCGGTGTAGTCGGCGTCGACCCCGGCGAACAGCATCTGCAGGGCGATGGCCCCGGCCACCGCCACCGCGATGCCGTTCACCATCCGCGCAGCCGTACCGCTGCTCAACTGAAGTCGCCGTACGGCCAGTTGCCAGGCCACACCGCCGGAGCCGAGCCGGGCCACGACCGTCTCCACGAGCCAGGGCAGCAGGGCCGTGACCCCGACCAGGAGCAGCAGCACGCCGCCCGACACCAGGTACTGGTTGAAGGCACCGTTGTCGCGGCCCTGGCCGATCATCGGGTAGAGCATCGCGAGACCGCCCACGGGCAGCAGCAGCCGCCACCACAGCCGGCGCCGGGTGGGCCTGGCGGTGCGGACCACGCCGAGCGGTTCGATGACCACCCCGCGCAGGGCGAACAGCGTGACCAGGACGGCGGCGGCGGGGACCGCCAGCGCGACCAGCGCCGCGAGCAGGGGCGAGGGGTCGAGGTAGCTGGGCCAGGCGCTCATGCCCAGCACCTCGACGGATCCCGCCACCTGGCGGCCGATCAGGAAGAAGCCGGTGCCGGCGACCAGGCCGAGCAGGGCGCCGGCCATCGCCTCGCCGGCCGCGACGCGCCGGGTCATCCAGCCGTCGGAACCGATCAGCCGCAGGGCCGCGAGCCTGCGGTCGCGCCGCTCGCCGCCGAACCGCACGGCCGCGGCGATGAACACGGCGACCGGCATCAGCAGCACCACGATCATGACGAGGATCAGCAGGACCAGCACCGGGTCCGTGTCCTGGTGCGACGGTCTCGGATTCCCGAACGCCGTCAGCCGGGTCGCCCCGTTGCCGTCGAGGTACGCGGCCAGCCCGGAGCCGCCCGCGTAGTAGGCGAGTTCCTGCGAGCCGATCAGCCCGCTCTCCCCGATCGTCCCCACGATCCGGTACGGCAGCCGCTCCCGCAGCAGCGCCGAGCCGTCGGCGGCCAGCAGCTTCTTGAGCGCCGGCGAGACCAGCATCGTGCCCTTGGCCGGGTACGCGTCCACCCCGGGCGGCCGCGGGGCCCCTGGCCCCTCGGGCTCCACCAGCCGACCGCGTACGTCCTTGCCGCGGAAGGTGGTGTCGGTCTCGACGAGCAGCAGCGTGTCGTCGCCCCTGGGCGGCACCTCCCCGGAGAACTGCCAGTCCAGCCGGGCCTCCTCGCGCGCGTGCCGCACGGCGAGCGCGTTGGGGATCGCGGTCGTCAGCAGCAGCACCGCCACCCCGAGCCCCACGCCGACCGCGGTCAGCGCGGCGCGGATCCAGCCCTCCCGGCCGCCCGTGAAGGCGAACCGCACCCCCAGACCCAGATCGCGGCCCCACTGCCTCGCGTTCATACGACCCGCTCCATGTCCCGCGACTTGCCGTCCCGTACGACGATCTCGCGGTCGGAGTAGGCGGCCACCCGTGCCTCGTGCGTCACCAGCACCACGGCCGCGTTGGCGGACCGGGCCGCCTCGGTGAGCAGCTCCATCACCCGCTCGCCGTTGAGCGAGTCCAGGGCGCCGGTCGGCTCGTCGGCGAAGATCAGCCGCGGGCTCGTGACGAGGGAGCGCGCGACCGCGACCCGCTGGCCCTGCCCGCCGGACACCTCACCGGGCCGCTTCCGGGCCAGGTCGTCGACCTCCAGCCGCTCCATCCACCCGAGGGCGGTGCGCTCGGCCTGCTTGCGGGAGGTGCCGTTCAGCCGCAGCGGCAGCGCCACGTTCTCCACACAGGTCAGCTCCGGCACCAGCTGGCCGAACTGGAACACGAACCCGAACTCCGTGCGCCGCAGCAGACTGCGCCGGGCGTCGTTCATCGTCGCGAGCTCCTGGCCGTCGTACCGGATCGAACCGGAGTCGGGCGTGACGATGCCGGCGAGGCAGTGCAGCAGCGTCGACTTGCCGGACCCGGACGGGCCCATCACCGCGACGACCTCGCCGGGGTGGATGGAGAACTCGGCGCCGTCCAGCGCCATGGTCGGCCCGTACGCCTTCTTCAGGTCCTCGGCGACGAGCAGGGATCCCCCGGGAGCGTTCACGCGGTCACCGTGGCCTTCAGTTTGTCGAGGCGCGCGGCGGCGAGTTCCAGCCAGCGCAGGTCGGCCTCGAGGTGGAACAGGGCGTGGTCGCAGATCAGCTGGTCCGCCAGATCGCCCTTGCGTTTGCGGTCGGTCAGGATGCGCATGCTGCGCAGGTGCTCGGCCCGCTGGGTGTCGAGGATGTCGGCCGCGTCGCGCGCGGTCAGCAGGGCGAGGACGACCTTCGTGTACAGGGTCGACTGAAGGTACGGCTCGGGCTTCTCGGGCGTGGCGAGCCAGCGTTCCACGTCGGTGACGCCGGCGTCGGTGATGGCGTACCGCTTGCGCTCGGGGCCGCCGCCGGCCTCGATGCCGTCGACCTCGACGAGACCGTTCTTCAGCAGGCGCGACATCGTCGAGTAGACCTGGCCGTAGTGCAGCGGCCGGTCGTGACCGAACTTCTCGTCGAAGGCCCGCTTCAGGTCGTAACCGTGACGGGGCCCGGACTCCAGGAGTCCCAGGAGGGTGTGACCGATGGACATGGGAAGGACTGTACACGCGGTGTATACCCGGTGTGTATACACGGAGTGTGCAGGTGCTCGCGCGGGGTGGGAGAGCGCAGGTGGGGGCTGATTGTCACCGTTCTGCCACAGCCGACCGGCACCCTCCGGGGGGTGCCCCGGGGGAAGTTCGAGGGCGGGCGGGGCGAGGCCCTTCAGGCCGACGGGGGCCTGGGGCCGGAGCCGCCGGGGGGCCGGCCCCGACGGGGAATCGGTCCGGCCTCGCCCGGCAGTCGCCCGGCCTCCTTGAGGGCCCTGCGCAGCAGGAACTCGATCTGCGCGTTGGCGGACCGCAGCTCGTCCCCGGCCCACCGCGCCAGCGCGTCGTACACCGTGGGGTCCAGCCGCAGCAGCACCTGCTTGCGCTGCGGCCGGCCCTGTGGGGTCGAACCCCCGGAGGGAACCGTCACTGGTACAGGGTCCCCGTGTTGAGCACGGGCTGCGGCGCCCGGTCCCCGCACAGCACCACCATCAGGTTGGACACCATCGCCGCCTTGCGCTCCTCGTCCAGTTCCACGATGTCCTGCTCGGCGATCCGGGTGAGCGCCGCCTCGACCATCCCGACGGCCCCGTCCACGATCTCCCGCCGCGCCGCGACCACCGCGCCCGCCTGCTGCCGCTGGAGCATCGCCGAGGCGATCTCCGGAGCGTACGCGAGATGCGTGAACCGGGACTCGATGATCTGTACGCCGGCCGCCTCCACGCGCGCGTGCAGCTCCGCCGCGAGCTTCTCGGTGATCTCCTCGGCGTTGCCGCGCAGCGAGAGCCCTTCCTCGTCGTGGGAGTCGTAGGGGTACTCGATGGCGATGTGCCGCACCGCCGCCTCGGTCTGGGTGGAGACGAACTCCAGGAAGTCGTCCACCTCGAAGACGGCCTGCGCGGTGTCCTGCACCCGCCACACCACCACCGCGGCGAGCTCGATCGGGTTGCCGTAGGCGTCGTTGACCTTGAGGACGGCCGTCTCGTGGTTGCGCACCCGGGTGGAGATCTTCTCCCGCGAGGTGAAGGGGTTCACCCAGCGCAGCCCGTCCTCCCGGATGGTGCCCCGGTAGCGGCCGAAGAGCTGGACCACGCGGGCCTCGCCCGGCGCCACCGTGTTCAGCCCGCACATCGACAGGAACGCGGCGAGGCCTATGAGGATGCCGCCGACGATCAGCGCGGCCTTGCCGCCGGTCGCGGTCACCGTGGTCGCGGCGGCGATCATGCCGCCGCCCGCCAGCAGTCCGACCAGCCCGGCGAGCAGCGCGAACCCGCCGCCCACGCTGTGGGCCGGGAACTCCTTGACGTGTGGCGCGGGCAGGGCGGGCGCGAGGTCCGAGGAACTCTCCGTGGAGAGAGGAGCTGTGGTCATGGGTGATTCCCCCCGTTTGTACAGGCATGGCCAGGTTCGCACCGGCCACGCGTAAGCATCGGTCTAGCTAAGTGATATCACTTTATGAGCGATTGGCAACCCCCGGAGCGTTCCAGTCGTCGAACGAGGTGACGTGGTGTGCCGGTTTCCCGGTGGGGTGCTGATTCTCACCCCCTCCGAACGCCGGACCGAGGCCTCGTCGGCACAGTCGACGGTGTTAGCTTTCTGAGCTGACCTGCCTCCAGTCACGGGTGTGACTACCGAGTACGAAGCGGAGCGAGCGGACTCATGGGACGAGCGGACGAGAGACGAGCGCGGCAGAGCGGTGGCCGTCGCGCGGCGCCCAAGAACCGCTCCCCGCGGAGGGAGGCCCCGCCGTCGCACGGCGCGTCGCGATCGGCCGTGGAGGCCCCCGAAGCCCCCGAGACGACCGAGACCCCCGACGCCGCCGGCGCTCCCGCACCCGGCGGCCGCGCGGCCGCGCGCAGGGCCGCCGCCGGGAAGAAGGGCGGCCGTGGCGTCAAGGCCGCCAAGGGCGGCAGAGGCGGCAAGAAGGACAAGAGCCTCATACGCAGGATCTTCACCTGGAAGAAGATCCTCGGCGCGTTCCTCCTCATGACCACGGCCGTCGTCGGCGCCCTCGTCTGGCTGTACGTCAGCACGCCCATCCCCGCAGGCAACCCCGACGCCAAGCTCCAGAGCAACGTCTACAAGTACGCGGACGGCTCGATAGCCACCCGCGACGGTGACGTCAACCGGGAGAACGTCGACCTCGCCAAGGTCCCCAAGGCCGTCCAGCACACGTTCGTCGCCGCCGAGAACAAGACCTTCTACAACGACTCCGGCGTCGACCTGAAGGGCACCACCCGAGGCATCCTCAACACCCTCATGGGCAAGGGCGCGCAGGGCGGTTCGACGATCACCCAGCAGTACGTCAAGAACTACTACCTGAGCCAGGAACAGACCGTCACGCGCAAGCTGAAGGAACTGATCATCTCGCTCAAGCTGGACCGGGAAAAGGGCAAGGACTACATCCTGGCCGGCTACCTCAACACCAGCTACTACGGCCGCGGCGCCTACGGCATCCAGGCCGCGGCCCAGGCCTACTACCGCGTCGACGCCGACGAGCTCAACGTCCAGCAGGGCGCCTACCTCGCCGCGCTGCTCCAGGCCCCGAGCCAGTACGACTGGGCCGTCGCCACCGACACCGGCAAGCGGCTGGTCAAGAACCGCTGGAACTACGTCCTCGACAACATGGTCAAGCAGAAGTGGCTCGACAAGAGCGAGCGCGAGAAGATGACGTTCCCGGAGCCCCTGGCGCCGAAGGCCGCACCCGGCCAGGAGGGCCAGACCGGCTACCTGGTGTACGCGGCCAACGTCGAACTCGCCAAGCAGCTCGTCGCCACGGGGATCGCCAGCGATTTCGAGTCCGCCGCCGCCCTGGTCAAGAAGGGCGGCTGGAACATCGAGCTGAACATCGACAAGAAGAAGCAGAAGGCGCTCGAGACGGCGGTCAAGGAACAGCTGACCAGCAAGCTCGACCCGAAGAAGCGCCCGGTCGACGGTGACGTCCAGGCCGGCGCGGTCTCGGTGGACCCCAAGACGGGCGCCGTGGTGGCGATGTACGGCGGCAAGGGCTACACCGAGCACTACGTGAACAACGCCACCCGCACCGACTACCAGCCGGCCTCCACCTTCAAGCCGGTGATCCTCGCCGCGGCCTTCGACGAGAACGCCAAGACGCAGGACGGCGACGACATCACCGCCAACACGCTCTACGACGGCACCAGCAAGCGCCCGGTCGTCGGCAGCGACATCGGCTTCGCCCCGGAGAACGAGGACGACCAGGACTACGGCGACGTCACCGTGCAGACGGCGCTGAACAAGTCCATCAACTCCGTCTTCGCACAGATGGGTGTCGACGTCGGCATGGACAAGGTGCTGAAGGTCGCGAAGGACCTCGGCATGGACACCAAGGACCTGAAGCCGGTGCCGGCCCAGACCCTCGGCACCATGGGCGCGAGCCCCCTGCAGATGGCCGGCGTCTACGCCACGCTCGACAACCACGGCAAGAAGGTCACCCCGGCGCTGATCAAGTCGGCGACGAACAGCGACTACCCGTCCTTCAAGCACACCGATCCCATCGGTGAGCAGGTCATCGACCGGGAGGCCGCCGACTCGGTCACCTCGGTCCTCACCGGTGTGGTCGACGACGGTACGGCCAAGAAGTCCGTACGGGACAACCCGCTGCGCAAGGGCCAGAAGGTGGCCGGCAAGACGGGTACCTCCGACAGCAACAAGTCGGCGTGGTTCACCGGCTACACCCCCGACCTGGTGACCTCGGTCGGACTGTTCGGCGAGAAGGCCAAGACGGGCGCCCAGGTCACCCTGACCGGCGCGACCACGGGCCTGACCACGGTCGAGGGCCGTATCAACGGTGGTGGCTTCCCGGCGCAGATCTGGGCGGCGTACACCTTCGGCGTCTCCACCAAGGTCACCAAGTTCGACCTGGAGACCAAGCAGGGCGCGGCGGTCCAGACGGCCTCCCCGTCGCCGACGGCGTCCCCCTCGTCGAGCCCGAGCCCCTCCGACACCCCCACGGCCACGAACACCCCGACGAGCAAGCCCACGACCGCGCAACCGTCGCCGAACAACACCCCCACGAGCACGCCGTCGCCCAACGAACCGACCGGCGGCGCCACCACGCCACCGGCCTCGGACGAACCGACAGCGGACCCGACGGACCCGACGGACCCCTTGAGCGGCAGCGGCCAGTAGGCACACGAAGAGAGGGCGCCCGGCACACGCCGGGCGCCCTCTCTCGTACTCCACCTACGACCGGTTCAGCTCGAACCACACCACCTTGCCGGTGCTGAGCCGCGTGGCCCCCCACCGCCGGGCCAGCCGGTTGACCAGATACAGCCCGCGACCGCCCTCATCGGTGGCCCGGGCCTGCCGCAGCCGCGGCAACTGAGGCACGTCGTCGCCGACCTCGCACCGCAGCACATCGGTCCGCAGCAGCCGCAGGGTCACCGGCCGGGAGGCATACCGCACCGCATTGGTGACCACCTCGCTCACCAGCAGCTCCACGGAGTCGCTCAGATCCTCCATGCCCCACCGGGACAGCGCCCGCCGGGCCAGCCGCCGGGCCCGGCCCGGTGCCGCGTCCTCGGGCTCCAGGAACCAGTACGCCACATCGCTCGGCGCGATCCCGTCGAAGCGGGCGGCGAGCAGCGCGATGTCGTCGTCCCGGTCGCCCGGCCCGAGCATGTCGAGCACCTCGTCGCACAACGCCTCCAGCGGCGGCGGGTGATCGGGTCCCGTGAGCTGGGCGGTCGCGGCCAGCTTCTCCCGCAACTGCTCTATCCCGGTCGCCACGTCCCGCAGCCGGGACTCCACCAGGCCGTCGGTGTACAGCAGCAGCGTCGCCCCGGCCGGTGCGTCCAGCTCCACCGCCTCGAAGTCCACCCCGCCCACGCCGATCGGCGCCCCCGGCGGCACCCGCAGCACCTCGGCACGGCCGCCCAGGTGCAGCAGGACCGGCGGCGGATGGCCGGCGTTGGCGATGGTGATGCGGTGCGAGACCGGGTCGTAGACGGCGTACAGACAGGTCGCCATGCGGTCGGAGCCGAGCCGCTGCGCCTGTTCGTCGAGGTGGTGCAGGACCTCCTGCGGCGGCAGATCCAGCCCCGCGAGGGTCTGGGCGGTCGTCCGCAGCTGGCCCATGATCGCGGCCGAGGTCATCGAGTGCCCCATGACATCGCCGACGACCAGCGCCACCCGGCTGCCGGGCAGCGGGATCGCGTCGTACCAGTCGCCGCCCACCCGCGCGGTCTCGGCCGCCGGCAGATAGCGCGAGGCGAGCCGTACGCCGGTGGGCCGGGGCAGATGCTCCGGCAGCATCGTGCGCTGGAGTTCGTCGGCGATGTACGCCTCGCGGTCGTACAGCACCGCCTTGTCGATGCCGAGCGCGCTGTGCGTGGCCAGCTGGGCGGCGACCAGCAGGTCGTCGTTCTCGAACGGGAAGCGCTCCGGGCGGCGCAGGAAGACCGCCGCGCCGATCACCCGGCGGCGGCCCCGCAGCGGGGCCAGGATGGCCCGCTGGCCGCCCGGGACGACCAAGGTGCTGTCCTCGCCGAGGAGTTCCGGCAGCGCGGCACGGGCGGCCGGGCTGTCGGCGAACACCGGGCGCACCCCGCGCAGCACCTCCGCGAGCGCCCCGCCGGGCCGTACCTCGCACAGTTCGGCGATCGCGGAGGACAACTCGGCGTTCAGCTCGGAGGGTTCCGGAGGCGGCAGGGCGAGCGCGGCGAAGCCGGTCTCGGTGTCGCGCTCCTCCGGGATGCGGTCGGTGCGCCGCAGCCGCAGCATGACGCGGTCGGCCACCGGGCGCTCGTCGCCGACCGGCAGCGGATCGCGCAGGTAGACGAGGATCGCGTCGGAGAAGGTCGGCACGGTGGCCCGGCACAGCCCCATCACGATCTCGTCGAGGTCCAGACCGCGGGCGATCCGCCGGGTGGCGGCGCCGACGAAGCGCAGCCGGTCGCCGTCCCGGCGCATCGGCGTGGGACGTCCGGGCGTCACCCCTTGCCCCGTACGGCGTTCGGAGCGCATGTCACCGCCCGGCTGGGCCGGGATCGACTCGGGCGCCGGACGCGGCCGGTGGCTGTCGGGTTCGGCTCCGGTCGCCGGCTGTGAGTGCTCGGCCTGTGAACCGGCCGGATGCGTTCCCTGGGCACTCTTGTTTCCCTTGCTGCCCTTCCCGCTGGTGGCACATGACGCGGTGGTGCCAGGGCCGTCCTCCGCGCGGCCCTGGGAGGCGGCGGGAGGTAAGGCGTCCGAGGCGTCCGGGGCCTGGGTATGCAGGAGCGCCCCGCGGGCTTCCGTGGGGTCGACGCCCTGGGGGCGTTCGTAGCTGGTGGGCTGCTCCGTCACGCGTGTCGAATCCGTCCGTCCGGGGCTGCGCGGCGCGCACACAGTTGGTCCCGCAGAAAACCCGATACCCGGAATACCTGTCCCCGGAACGGAATTCCCGCGTGGTCAGAGGCTGTTCCTGTGCCACCGGAGGACCGGGCGCGGCTCCGGCAGCGGGCGCCGTCCGTGCTCACGGCCCCGCCGGTGTTGCCCTCGTACCCCTCGCTCACGTCCTGCCGCCCCTCGGTGACGTTCGGTCAGACCCGGTGTCGGCCCCGGGAGTTGCTGTTCGATGGTCTTGCGGAGGACGATCCTACGTTTCCTGCCCGGGGGCGCAGCAAGGGTCTCATGTGGACACGTGCGCCGGGACTCGGTCCCAGTCCTCCGGAAGCAACGGTACGGCCCAGGAGGGATCCGGGCGCCAGTGCTGCCAGCCCTTGTTGAAGGGAGCCTCCCAGGCGCCGATCACCTCCACCGCCGCTCGGCCCGCCTTGCGCGCCCGCTCGGCGACGGCGGCGTCCATCAGTCCGTCCTGCTGGGCCTGCGCGAACTCGTCCTCGTCGCGCCAGCCCCAACTGCGGTCGGGGTACACGCAGATGTCCAGAAAGTGATCCTCGGAGTCCACTCCGCCGTCCCAACGCGACAGCGGCTCCTCCAGGTTGACGTACCAGTTCTTGAACTGCCAGCCCGGCTCCCAGAACAGCCACACGGACCAGGGCTCGCCGGGCCGGGCCAGCTTCAGCACACCGGTGCCGAACCAGCGGTCGCGCTGGACGGTCCGGGGCTTGGTGTAGCGCGTCGGCAACGGCTCCTGGTGCAGCGGGGTGCCGTCGGCGAGCACGGGCTTGACGACCTGGGTGCCGGGCGCCAGCCAGACCGCGAGGAGTTCCTCGTCGTCACGGACCACGGTGACCGGGCGGGCGATGTGGAAGCCCGGGCCGCCGTTCTCCCGGTAGCGCCACAGGATCTGGTTCCCGGGCGCCCAGAACGCCGCCGTACCGCCTGTTCCCACGCGTCTCACCGCTCCACCGTCTGCCATGCACAGATATTAGGTGCCATGGGCATACGACGCTGCGGCGCGCGTCACGGTTCTGCGCGCCGCGGCGAAAGGTTACGGGCGCGTCATCCGCAGGACATCCAGGGCTTCGTCGAGTTGTTCGACCGTCAGCATGCCGCGCTCCACATACCCGCTTTCGAGGACGACGTCGCGGATCGTCCGACGCTGCGCCAGGGCCTTCTTGGCGACCTTGGCGGCCTCCTCGTAGCCGATGTACTTGTTGAGCGGGGTGACGACGGAGGGGGAGGACTCGGCGTACTCGCGGGCCCGCTCCCGGTGCGCCACGATCCCGTCCACGGTCCGGTCGGCGAGCAGCCGCGAGACGTTCGCCAGCAGCCGGATCGACTCCAGCACGTTCTTGGCGATGACCGGGAGCATGACGTTGAGCTCGAAGTTGCCGGCCGCTCCGGCGGCGGCGACGGTGGCGTCGTTGCCCATGACCTGGGCGGCGACCATCAGCACGGCCTCCGGGACGACCGGGTTCACCTTGCCGGGCATGATCGAGGACCCGGGCTGGAGGTCGGGCAGCGAGATCTCCGCCAGACCCGTCCGCGGCCCCGAGGCCATCCAGCGCAGATCGTTGGCGATCTTCGTCAGGGAGACCGCGACGGTCCGCAGCTGCCCGCTGGTCTCCACGATCCCGTCCCGGGCGCCCTGGGCCTCGAAGTGGTCCCGGGCCTCGGTCAGCGGCAGAGCGGTGGCCCGCGCCACCTCCTCGATGACGGCGGCGGAGAAACCGGGCGGGGTGTTGATCCCGGTCCCGACGGCGGTCCCGCCGAGGGGCAGTTCGGCGAGCCGGGGGAGGGAGGCGCGCAGCCGCTCCACGCCGTGACGCACCTGGGCGGCGTACCCGCCGAACTCCTGTCCGAGCGTCACGGGAGTGGCGTCCATGAGGTGGGTCCGCCCGGACTTCACCACGTCCGCGAACTCCTCGGCCTTGCGGCCGAGCGCCTCGGCGAGGTGCTCCAGGGCGGGGATCAGGTCCCGGGTGACGGCGGCGGTGGCGGCGATGTGGATCGAGGAGGGGAAGACGTCGTTCGACGACTGCGACGCGTTGACGTGGTCGTTGGGGTGGACGTCCCGGCCGAGCCGCTCGCTCGCCAGCGTGGCGATGACCTCGTTGGTGTTCATGTTCGACGACGTGCCGGACCCCGTCTGGAACACGTCCACCGGGAAGTGCGCGTCCCAGGTCCCCTCGGCCACCTCGGCGGCCGCCTCCTGGATCGCCCCGGCCACGTCCTTGTCGAGCACCCCGAGCTCGGCGTTCACCTTCGCGGCGGCACCCTTGATCCGCGCCAGCGCCTCGATGTGCGCCCGCTCGATCCGCTGCCCGGACACGGGGAAGTTCTCCACGGCCCGCTGCGTCTGCGCCCGCCACTTTGCGTCAGCGGGGACGCGTACTTCGCCCATGGAGTCGTGCTCGATGCGGTATTCGCTCATGATCCGGTCAGCACCGCGGCGGGCGGGGATGTTCCCCCGCCCGCCGTTTGATGACCCGTCCGTACCAACGGTCGTCGGTCGGTTGCCGGCCTGACGCGTTCAGCGCGAGGCGACCCAGCCGGCGACGGCGAGGAGTACGGCCGTGGCCAGAGTCAGGATCCGGATGAACGCCTTGCCGCCGGACAGCAGCGCAGCGGGTGTCGCCTCACCGGCCCTGCGGGCCAGGAACGCCGCCGCGGCACCAGCCGCAGCAGCGATGAGGACGCTCACCAGCACCGCGAGTACACCCAGGGCGACCAGCGTGGCGGCATGCGCGGAAGAGATCATGTGCAACCCCCGGTTCGGGACAGCCACGGCGGCAACCTGCCGGCCGTGTGCGGCAACTGCACCGGGACGACGCGGCATCCGGCACGCGGTTCGGATAGCCCACCCGCGAACCGGGTATTGACCCAGGTCGGTGGCACGGCACGGGGCCTGCCGCGGCTGTCCGACGTCCAGTCGGACAGTCTTTCGGACTGGTCCTGGGCGGGGAAGGGACGGCCGGAATGGCGGTCGGGAAAACCGAAGAACCCGAGTCGGAGGACCCGGACTCCCGGTTCCGGCGTCATCTCCTGGACCTGGGTCGGCTGCGGAGACAGGTCGGCACGGCCGTGTCATGGAACGCCCTGGCGAGGGAGCTGCTCGTTCCGCGGCCCGACGCGACCGCGAAACGATCGACGATCTCTGGCTGGCTCACCCAGGGGCACCGGCCCGATGAGAGTGAAGACCTTGTCATCGTGGCCGCGCTGATCATCGACGAGGCACGCAAGAAGGGTGCCGACGTGGACGGCGGGCTGCTCGACGAACTGGCCCTGGTCGACTGGGCGGCCGAACACCTGGAAGCCGGCCGCTCCCTCCAGCCCACCCGTGTCCGCCAGGCACGCGTCGCCCGTACGGCCCGGGCGGCCAACCGCACGGCGGTGGCCGACGGCGGCACCTCGCAGACCCCACCGGACATCTCCGAGGGACTCCCGGGCCCCGAGCGGGTGGCCGCACGGAGCGAGTCCGCCCCGCGCGGTCCGCATCGGCCGACGGCGCGTCGGCGCCTGCTGCAGTCCGTCTGCCTCGGCACCTTCGCCGGGCTCGGCGCGCTCACCACCTGGTCGTCCCGCGCGCTGCGGCACGAGCCCTCGTGGTCCGCCGTACGCACCGTCGCCCAGCCCGAGGGCAGCCAGCTACTGAGCGGTCCCGTCTTCAGCCCGGACGGATCGATTTTCGCGGCCACTGGAACCAACAGCTCCGGGGAGGCCGAGATCTACCTGTGGCGCACCGAGACGGGCAGACTGCTCGGGATCATGGACGAGGGCAGTCGCTTCGAGCGGCAGGCTGCCTTCAGCCCGGACGGGAAGGTGCTGGCCACGGCTGCCGGCGGTCCCGAAAGCACCGTCTCCTTCTGGGGGGTCGACGACCGGCGACGGTTGGCCGTGTCCGACCGCGGAATGTTCGACCGCTACGTCATCGCCTACAGCGCGGACGGCAAGTCCCTCGTCGTCGCCACGACCGGACCGGGCGGCAGCGTCTCGGTCTGGGACACGGCCCTGAAGCGCGAGGTCGCCTCACTCCCGCAGGCACCCGGCGGTGCCTCGGCGCTGAGCGTGAGCGTCGACGGCAGCGCGCTGGCCGCCGTCGGAGCCGACGGTGAGGCCAAACTGTGGGCGCTCGGCACGAGACGGCTCCGCTGCTCCGTGGCCGACGACAAGGACGCGCTCAACTGCGTGGCCGTGTCCGCCGACGGAGGGCTTCTGGCCACGGGCACCGTGGGTGGGCGCGTCGCGCTGTGGAACGGGGCGACAGGGCGCCGCGTGTACCAGGCCGTCTCGCCCGACCGCCCCGGGCCTGTGTGGTCCCTCGCCTTCTGTGGCCGGCCGGGTCTGCTCTGCGCGAGTATCGGGGAGCACGCCGAGGTCGCGGTCTGGGACCTCTCCGGCTACCGGCGCACCTGGCTGCCCGCGGAGGCGGAAGGCACCATGGCCGTGTCGTTCAGCCCCGACGGGCGCTGGCTGGCCGGGACGCGGCGAAGCGAGATCGTGTTGTGGGCACGTGGATGACGCAGTCGGGCGACGCCCCGCCCGGGACGGCACTGCCCCGCCGTGCTCGGAGGGGCAGTGCCGGACGTCTGCCGTCAGACGAGCCCGGGACCCCGGACCGGAATCGACGTGAACGTCGGGGCCGGGGCCGGGTCCTTGAAGAAGTCGTTGCCCTTGTCGTCGACGACGACGAACGCGGGGAAGTCCTCGACCTCGATCTTCCAGACCGCCTCCATGCCGAGCTCCTCGTACTCGACGACCTCGACCTTCTTGATGCAGTCCTGGGCGAGACGGGCGGCCGGCCCGCCGATGGAGCCGAGGTAGAAGCCGCCGTGGCGCCCGCACGCGTCGGTGACCTGCTGGGAGCGGTTGCCCTTGGCCAGCATCACCTTGGAGCCGCCCGCCGCCTGGAACTGCTCGACGTAGGAGTCCATCCGTCCGGCGGTGGTCGGGCCGAAGGAGCCGGACGCGTACCCCTCGGGGGTCTTGGCCGGACCCGCGTAGTACACCGGGTGGTCCTTCAGGTACTGCGGCATCTCCTCGCCCGCGTCCAGCCGCTCCTTGATCTTGGCGTGCGCGATGTCCCGCGCCACGACCAGCGGGCCGGTCAGGGAGAGCCGGGTCTTCACCGGGTACTTCGTCAGCTCGGCGAGGATGTCGTCCATCGGCTGGTTGAGGTCGATGCGGACCACGTCCTCGTCGGCGGAGTCGAGGTGCTCGTCCGTCGTCTCCGGCAGGAACCGCGCCGGGTCGGTCTCCAGCTGCTCCAGGAAGACGCCCTCGGCGGTGATCTTCGCGACGGCCTGGCGGTCGGCGGAGCAGGACACCGCGATCGCGACCGGGCAGGACGCGCCGTGCCGGGGCAGCCGCACCACGCGCACGTCGTGGCAGAAGTACTTGCCGCCGAACTGCGCGCCGATGCCGATCTTCTGCGTCAGCTCGAAGACCTTCTCCTCCAGCTCCTTGTCCCGGAATCCGTGCCCGAGCTCCGAGCCCTCCGCCGGGATCTCGTCGAGGTAGTGCGCGGAGGCGTACTTCGCCGTCTTCAGCGCGTACTCCGCGGACGTGCCGCCGACGACGATCGCCAGGTGGTACGGCGGGCAGGCGGCCGTACCCAGCGAGCGGATCTTCTCCTCCAGGAACTTCATCATGGACGCCTCGTTGAGGACGGCCTTCGTCTCCTGGTAGAGGAAGCTCTTGTTGGCGCTGCCGCCGCCCTTGGCCATGAACAGGAACTTGTACGCGCCGCCGTCGGTGGCGTAGAGCTCGATCTGCGCCGGCAGGTTGGAGCCGGTGTTCTTCTCGTCCCACATGGTGAGCGGGGCCATCTGCGAGTACCGCAGGTTGAGCTTGGTGTAGGCGTCGTAGATACCCCGGCTGAGGGCCTCCTCGTCGCCGCCCGAGGTCAGCACGTTCTGGCCGCGCTTGCCCATGACGATCGCCGTGCCCGTGTCCTGGCACATCGGCAGGACGCCCGCCGCCGCGATGTTGGCGTTCTTCAGCAGGTCCAGCGCGACGAACTTGTCGTTGCCCGACGCGTCGGGGTCGTCGATGATCCGCCTGAGCTGCGCCAGGTGGGCCGGCCGCAGATAGTGCTGGATGTCGTGGATCGCCTCCGCGGCGAGCTTGCGCAGCGCCTCCGGCTCCACCTTGAGGAACGTCCGCCCGTCGGCCTCGAAGGTGGAGACACCCTCGGAGGTCACCAGCCGGTACGGGGTGGTGTCCTCTCCCATGGGGAGCAGATCGGTGTACGCGAACTCAGGCATCGCAGCCCATTCCTCACTCTGCAGACGGCGGCCCGCCGACACTGGCGGGCCTCACCAGCCTAGAACCTGCGGGGAGCACGGAGGTTGTGAGGTAAGGCTCAGTTCGATCCGGCCGAGCGGGGACTATCGCGATCTATCGTGTTTGGGTACGCTGGTCCCGTGGACCTTCAGAAGCAGACCGCTGCCGCCCCCACACCGCCCACCCCGCTGCGCGCCTCGGACGCCGACCGCGACCGCGTCGCCGACATCCTGCGCGAGGCCCTGGCCGAGGGCCGGCTGACCGCCGACGAGCACGCCGAGCGCGTGGAGGGCGTGCTGGCCGCCAAGACGGTCGGCGAACTGGAGGTCTTCATCCGGGACCTGCCCGCCGCCCACGCCCGCCGGACGGCACCCGTCGGCGCCCCGAGCCACCCCGACCGCGGCGCGATCCCCGCCGACCCCGACGACAACGTGGTCGCGGTGTTCAGCAGCGCCAGCCGCCGGGGCCGCTGGCGCGCGGGCCGCCGTATCCACGCGTACGCGGTCTTCGGCAGCGTCGAGATCGACCTCAGCGAGGCACTCTTCGAGTACCAGCAGGTCATGATCAAGGCCTGGTCCGTCTTCGGTAACGTCGAGGTGTACGTCCCGGAGAACGTGTCGCTGCGCGGCACCGGCGGCGGCGTCCTCGGCAACTTCGAGGTGGACGCCCTCGACTCGCCCGAACCGGACGCCCCCGTGGTCTACGTCGACGGCTGGGCGGTGCTCGGCAACATCGAGGGCCGGCCGAAGCGCGGCAGACGTGTCGCGGACATCCTCGATCGCGTGCAGCGCAAGGTCGACAAGGGTTTGCGCAAACACCTGGGCCATTGACGGTCGTGAATCAGCGGTTCGGGACGCAGTGCATAGGCGCGCGTACAGCGGGTAGGCCTTGCTGCATCGTCTCTCGCTCGCGAAGCCGTCGTCAGGAGTAGACCCGTGCTGCAACCGCCGCATTCGTCCCTGCAGGTCGCCGCCGTTCCGGCCCAGCGGGTGCCAGCGCGCGACCAAGATGCTCCCTGGCATACCGAGGCGGTGTGCCGACGCGACGAGGCCGGTTTGTTCTTCGCTCCCTCCAAGGAGCCCACCGCCGCCCGCCTCTCCCGCGAAGAGGCCGCGAAGCGGGTGTGCGCCCGCTGCCCCGTCATGGTGGAGTGCCGGGAGCACGCCCTGCTCCAGCCCGAGCCCTACGGCGTCTGGGGCGGCCTGACCGCCGCCGAACGCCGGGTCGTCCTGGCCCGACGCCGCCGCCGCGACATGGAACTGAAGAAGGCCGCCAGAACGGCCGGCCGCATAGCGCAGGCGGGCTAGGGGGAGCCGCCGACGCGGAAGTGGGCGCCCCCTCCGCACCGGGGGCGCCCACTTCTTGACGTTACTTGGCCCGGTCGAAGTCGATCGCGCTGTACGCCCGCAGCTTGCTGAGCCGGTGCTCGGAATCGATCCGCCGGACCGTTCCCGACCGCGAGCGCATCACGATCGAGTCGGTCGTCGCCGTCTCCGAGCGGTAACGCACCCCGCGCAGCAGCTCCCCGTCCGTGATGCCGGTGGCGACGAAGAACACGTTCTCGCCCTTGACCAGGTCCTCGGTCGTCAGCACCCGGTCGAGATCGTGCCCCGCGTCGATCGCCCGCTGCCGCTCCTCGTCGTCCTTGGGCCAGAGCTTGCCCTGGATGGTGCCGCCCAGGCACTTCACCGCGCAGGCCGAGATGATGCCCTCCGGCGTTCCGCCGACGCCGAGCAGCAGGTCGATGCCGGTGCCCTCGCGCAGTGCCAGGATCGAGCCGGCCACATCGCCGTCGGAGATCAGCTTGATGCGCGCGCCGGTGTCCCGGATCTCCTTGATCATGCCCTCGTGCCGCGGCCGGTCCAGGATGACGACCGTGACGTCCTCCGGGGTGGCCCGCTTGGCCTTGGCGACCCGCCGGATGTTGACCTCGACGGGTGCGTTGATGTCGACGAACTCGGCCGCCTCGGGGCCGGTGACCAGCTTGTCCATGTAGAACACGGCGGACGGGTCGAACATCGCGCCCCGCTCGGTCGCCGCGAGCACCGCGATCGCGTTCGGCATGCCCTTGGCCGTCAGCGTGGTCCCGTCGATCGGGTCGACGGCGATGTCCACCTCCGGCCCGGTGCCGTCGCCGACGCGCTCGCCGTTGAACAGCATCGGCGCCTCGTCCTTCTCGCCCTCACCGATGACGACGACGCCGTTCATCGAGACGGTCGAGACGAGGGTCCGCATCGCGCGCACCGCGGCACCGTCGGCGCCGTTCTTGTCACCGCGCCCCACCCAGCGGCCCGCGGCCATCGCGGCGGCTTCGGTCACACGGACCAGTTCCAGGGCGAGGTTGCGGTCGGGGGCTTCGGAAGGGACATCGAGTTCGGACGGCAGATGATGGTGCTCGGTCATCGGAGCGCACCTTTCTGATACGACGACGGCCGGATGAGGGTTCGGTACTCGACTCTATCGCCAGTCCGACAAAATGAGCAGGGGACCCCACGGATGAGCGGGCTGAGCACCTGCGACGATAGGGGGCGTGGCAGGTTCGAACGGCAAGCAGAAGACGGCCCGGGACATGATTCTCTCCCTGGGCCTCATCGTCATCGCGGCGTATGTGATCTACCTCTTCGTCCCGCACGACGAGACGGCTCCCGACGTCAAGCGGGTCGACTACCGCGTCGAGCTGCTCACGGCCCGCCGCGCGGCGTCGTACCCGGTGGCCGCGCCCGAGGGCCTGCCCGAGAGCTGGAAGGCGACCTCCGTGCGCTTCCGGGGGGCCGACTCCGACTCCTGGCATCTCGGCTTCCACACTCCCGACGGGGAGTACGTCGCGATCGAGCAGTCGACTCAGAAGCGCGCGGACTTCATCGAGGAGGCGAGCCAGGGCGCCGAGGCGACCAAGATCACCGAGGACATCGCCGGCCGCACCTGGACCCGCTACACCGGCGGGCGCTACGACGCCCTCGTCCTCCAGGGCACCGACGGCTCCACGACGGTGGTCGCGGGTACGGCGTCCTTCGACCGTCTGACGGAGATGGCGAAGGCGCTGAAGACGGCGTGAGCACCCCCTGACATGCGAAGAGGCCCCCGGTCAGCCGGGGGCCTCTTCGTCTGTGCGGGGTCGCTCAGACGGTGGTGACGACGTCGTCGTAGGCGAGGCGCGGGGAACGCGGGTAGGAGGCGTCCGGGCCGGGCTTGCCGATGTTGATCACCATCAGCGGGGTGTGGTCGTCGTCGAGGAACTCCTTGCGGACGCCCTCGAAGTCCAGGCCGGTCATCGGGCCGGCGGCCAGACCGGCGGCGCGGATGCCGATGATGAAGTACGCGGCCTGGAGGGCGGCGTTCATCCCGGCGGCGCCCTCGCGGGCCGCGCGCTCGGCGAAGAAGAGGTCCTTGGCCTGCGGGAAGGCCGGGAACAGGGTCGGCAGCTCCTCGTGGAACTCGTTGTCCGCGGAGAGGATCGCGACCAGGGGGGCGGTGGACGTCTTGTCCTTGTTGCCGTCGGCCATGTGCTGGACCAGGCGCTCGCGGGCCTCGGCCGAGCGGACCAGGGTGATGCGCAGGGGGGTCTGGTTGAAGGCGGTCGGGCCGAACTTGACCAGGTCGTAGATCGCCTGGATCTGCTCGTCGGTCACCTGCTCGTCGGTGAAGGTGTTCGCGGTGTGGGCCTCGCGGAACAGCAGGTCCTGGGCGGCGGGGTCAAGAACGAGAGACATGCGTGTGGACTTTCTGGTGTGGGGCGCCTGACTCCGTTCCGGACCGTGGTCCGGATCGGCTGATGGGACGACCGTACGCGAAGAGAGATTCAAGCTTCAACAAAAGACGGAAGCGGGTGACCCGGCTCACAGTGCCACCCCGAGGCGCGCTCACTCGCCGTCCGACTCCCCCTCCTCGGCCAGCGCCGCGTCCAGCCGCGCCCGCGCGCCCTCCAGCCAGCGCCGGCACACCTTGGCCAGCTCCTCCCCGCGCTCCCACAGGGCCAGCGACTCCTCCAGCGTCGTACCCCCCGCCTCCAGACGTCGTACGACATCGATCAGCTCGTCCCGGGCCTGCTCGTACCCGAGGGCTTCCTCGGCCTTGCTCGTCATGCGGGTCCTTCCCTCTCCTCGACTCGAACCGCGAACTCGCCCTCGGCGACCCGCGCGCGCAGTACCTCCGCCACGCCCACCTCGCCCGGATCCCGGACCGCGTGCCCGTCGGCCCGCTGCAGCACCGCGTACCCCCGCTTCAGCGTCGCGGCCGGCGAGAGGGCCACCACGCGCGCGTGCGTGTGCGTCAGCTCCGAGTCGGCACGGTCCAGCAGATGCCCGAGCGTGCGCCGGGACCGCTCGACGAGCGAGGTGACCTGGTCGGCGCGCTCCTCGACCATCCGGTGCGGATCCTGTATGACCGGCCGCCCCAGCGCGTGCGCCAGGCCGCGCTCCTCCCGCTCCACGAACGCCTGGGCACACCGCCGCGCCCGCCCGCGCAGCATCCGCACCCGCTCCAGCTCCTCGCCGACGTCCGGGACGACCTTCTTGGCGGCGTCCGTGGGCGTGGAGGCCCGCAGATCGGCGACATGGTCGAGGAGCGGAGAGTCCGGCTCGTGCCCGATGGCCGAGACCACGGGCGTACGACAGGCGGCGACCGCCCGCACCAGCTGCTCGTCGGAGAACGGCAGCAGATCCTCCACACTGCCGCCGCCCCGCGCCACGACGATCACGTCGACCTCGGGGACCTCGTCCAGCTCCTTCACGGCCTGGACGACCTGCGCCACCGCGTGCACCCCCTGCACGGCGACATTGCGCACCTCGAAGCGGACCGCGGGCCAGCGGTGCCGGGCGTTCTCCAGCACATCACGCTCCGCGGCCGACGCCCGCCCGCACACCAGCCCGATCAGCTGCGGCAGAAAGGGCAGCGGCTTCTTCCGGTCGGCCGCGAACAGCCCCTCCGCCGCCAGCGACTTCTTCAGCTGCTCCAGCCGGGCCAGCAGCTCCCCGACCCCCACCGGCCTTATCTCCACGGCCCGCAGCGACAACTGCCCCCGCGGCGCATACCACTCGGGCTTCGCGTGCACGACGACCCGGGCGCCCTCCCCGACGACGTCCGCGACGGCGTCGAAGACCTGCCGGTAGCAGGTCACGCCCACCGAGATGTCGTGCGAGGGGTCCCGCAGCGTCAGGAACACGACGCCCGCCCCGGGACGCCGCGACAACTGGGTGATCTGCCCCTCGACCCACACGGCGCCGAGCCGCTCGATCCACCCCCCGATGAGCCGGGACACCTCGCCGACGGGCAGCGGGGCGTCCGCGGACGTGTTCACAGCCATGCGACCGAGAGTATCGGCAGGCACCGACAACACCGCCGAGCGCTCGCGGCGGGCGCCGGACGGTACGGCGGCGACCTTACGAGACGGTACGGCGGGCGGCCTTACGATGGGACACATGACTGCTTCGCCAGCCCGCCGCCGTGTCCTGCTCGCCGCTCCCCGGGGCTACTGCGCGGGTGTGGACCGCGCCGTGATCGCCGTCGAGAAGGCCCTGGAGCAGTACGGCGCCCCGGTCTACGTCCGGCACGAGATCGTCCACAACAAGTACGTCGTGCAGACCCTGGAGAAGAAGGGCGCGATCTTCGTCGAGCGGACCGAGGAGGTCCCGCCGGGCAACATCGTGATGTTCTCCGCGCACGGCGTCGCCCCCGTCGTCCACGAGGAGGCCGCGCGCGGCAGGCTCGCCACGATCGACGCGACCTGCCCCCTGGTCACCAAGGTGCACAAGGAGGCCGTCCGTTTCGCCCAGGACGACTACGACATCCTCCTGATCGGCCACGAGGGACACGAGGAGGTCATCGGCACCTCCGGCGAGGCCCCCGACCACATCCAGCTCGTCGACGGCCCGGGCGATGTCGCCAAGGTGGAGGTCCGCGACCCCTCCAAGGTCGTCTGGCTGTCCCAGACCACCCTCTCGGTCGACGAGACCATGGAGACGGTCGACGCCCTCAAGGAGAAGTTCCCGCAGCTCATCTCCCCGCCGAGCGACGACATCTGCTATGCCACGCAGAACCGTCAGCTCGCCGTGAAGCAGATGGGCGCCGAGGCCGAACTGGTCATCGTGGTCGGCTCGCGCAACTCCTCCAACTCCAAGCGGCTCGTCGAGGTCGCCAAGCTGGCCGGTGCGCGCGCCTCGTACCTGGTGGACTTCGCGAGCGAGATCGACGAGGCCTGGCTGGAGGGCGTGAGCACCGTCGGTGTCACCTCCGGCGCCTCCGTCCCCGAGGTCCTCGTCGAGGAGGTCCTCGCCTTCCTCGCCGAGCGTGACTACGCCGACGTCGAGCTGGTCAAGGCGGCCGACGAGCACATCACCTTCTCGCTCCCCAAGGAGCTGCGCCGCGACCTCCGCGAGGAGGCGGCGGCGCTGGTGGCGGCGCGTGGCGGCAGCGGTGCCGCGGACTCCCCGGGGGCCGTCTCGGGCGAGTGACGGTCAGTCGTCCGTCGTAACGTAGGGCCATGCAGATCTTCGGCGTGGACATCGGCGGATCAGGGATCAAGGGCGCCCCTGTGGACCTGGACAGGGGCGACCTCGCTCAGGAGCGCCTCAAAGTGCTCACCCCGCATCCGGCGACGCCCGATGCGGTGGCCGACGGTGTCCAGGAAGTCGTCGAGCACTTCGGCTGGACCGGACCGGTCGGCCTCACCTTCCCCGGTGTGGTCACCGGCGGCTCCCACATCCGTACGGCGGCCAACGTCGACAAGGCCTGGATCGACACCGACGCGCGCGCGTTGTTCAGCGAACGGCTGGGCGGCCTCCCGGTGACCGTCGTCAACGACGCGGACGCGGCGGGCGTCGCCGAGATGGCCTTCGGCGCCGGCCGCGGCCGCGAGGGCACGGTCATCCTGCTGACCTTCGGCACGGGCATCGGCAGCGCCGTCTTCACGGACGGCGTCCTCGTCCCCAACACCGAACTCGGCCACCTCGAACTGAACGGCCACGACGCCGAGAAGCGGGCCTCCAGCAAGGCGAAGGACGACCACGAGCTGACCTGGGAACACTGGGCCCGCCGGGTCACCAAGTACCTCGCCCACGTCGAGATGCTGTTCTCCCCGGAGCTCTTCATCATCGGCGGTGGAGTCAGCCGCAAGTCGGAGAAGTTCCTGCACTGCATCGAGGGCATCAAGGCGGAGGTCGTCCCGGCGCAGCTACAGAACAACGCGGGAATCGTGGGCGCGGCGATGAGGGCGACGGCGGGGGGCGGCCGGGCGGTCTGAGCTTCGCGTTCGTGTCCGGGGCGGGGGCCGGGGTAGGTCCGGGGCGGGTTCGGCTTCGGGTTCGGGTTCGGGTTCGGCTTCGGATCAGGAAGCCCGGCGTGAGGGGTGTGGACCTCGCGTTGCGTGTGCGGCGGTCCGGCGGCGGGCCGTGGCCCGGCGTACGCCCCGTACGAGGACGGTCGCGGCCGTGAGGAGCGTGCCGGCGTAGAGCCAACCGGCCTGCGCGGCCAGCGCCGTGGCCAGCCCCATCAGCCGGGCCCCGAGCCTGTCCGCGCCCCCGGCGAGGGGCAGCAGCCCCACGGCGAAGGCGATGGGCACGACGACGGGCGCCGACAGCAGATCCCCCGGCCGCACCCACAGCGCGACCAGCAGACACACCGGCAGGAACAACACGCCGTACACGGTCAGCGAGCCGCTGAACAGCAACTCGTCCACACCCCCCAGCGCGAGCATCACCAGCCCACCGAACAGCCCACTCCCCAGCCCGGTGAGCCGGGGGTTCGGCCCCGGGGCCGCGTCCGCTCGGGCGTACCTGGCGGGGGAGGGGGGCGCGCCGGGGGAGGAGGGGCGGGTGTTGGGTGTGGGGCGGTGGGTGGGGGAGGGGCGGCTCTTTGGGGTGGGGCGGTTCGCGGGAGATGGGCGGCCCTTGGGGGTAGAGCGGCCGGCGGGGGCAGGGCGACTCGTGGGGGTAGCGCGGTCAGTGGGGGTGGGGCGGCGCGTGGGAGAGGGGCGCGTATTGGCCGAGGGGTGCTTGTTGGCCGAGGGGCGCTCGTGGGGCGAGGGACGCTTGTTGGGCAAGGGACGCTCGTTGGGCGAAGGACTGCCGCTGGGGTAGGGGCGTCGGTCCGGGGAGGCGGGCCCGGCAGGGGGGGATCCGTCAGCCGGGGAGGGCCGGTCGCCACGAAAACGCCCGGCACCTGGGAAGGGGCGACCGGCTGGGCGTGGTCCAACGCTTGGCGAGGTGCGGACCGGGGCCGGGCGGGAGGCCCCCGACGGGCGCCGTGGCCTAGGCCTGGCGGGCAGCTTCATGGGCCGGGGCGGCACCGCCGGGCGAGGTGGCACCGAGGGGCGGCCGGCCTCGGCGTCGGCCGGGGCCGACCTGGGCCCCCACCCGCACGCGGAATCCGTTACCGAACCTCCTGACCCTGCCCCTGACCCCGTTGCCGGACTCCCCGCGTGATCCGCAACCGGACCCCCAGGCCCCCTCCCCGCAGCACCGGCGGCCGATTCCCCGCCGCTCTCCCCGTGTGTCCGCAGCTCAAGGCGTGCCTCCGTCCCGGTCCTCACCCCCGTGGGGGTTTCCCGGGCCGCCTGGGGCGGCAGAGCCGGCGGCGGTGGCGAAGGCGGCTCGCGGCGCGTCGGGCTCTGCGGGGGGCGCGTCCTGTGTTGCTCCACTGCACCAACTTAGGTCGGTTTATGTGCCGAATCGGGTGTCGGACACGCCGAGGGGCGGACGCTGGCCACGCGTTCGACTGGGCCGCAGGCCCCGTGCCCGGCACGCCGTAAACTGGTGGATCGGTCGGCCTCTGGCCCGCCCGCCCCGGCCCTCTCCACGGGAACCGGCCCCCTGGCCCTCTGACTACGGGAAGTCGCAACGTGTCGCTCACGATCGGAATCGTCGGTCTGCCGAATGTCGGCAAGTCGACCCTGTTCAACGCCCTGACCAAGAACGACGTGCTGGCGGCCAACTACCCGTTCGCCACGATCGAGCCGAACGTCGGCGTGGTCGGCGTCCCCGACGCCCGCCTCACCAAGCTGGCCGAGATCTTCTCCTCCCAGCGGATCCTCCCGGCGACGGTCGACTTCGTCGACATCGCCGGCATCGTGCGCGGTGCCTCCGAGGGCGAGGGCCTCGGCAACAAGTTCCTGGCGAACATCCGTGAGTCCGACGCGATCTGCCAGGTCATCCGTGCCTTCAAGGACGAGAACGTCGTGCACGTCGACGGCAAGGTCTCGCCCAAGGACGACATCGAGACGATCAACACCGAGCTGATCCTGGCGGACCTCCAGACGATCGAGAAGGTCCTCCCGCGCCTCCAGAAGGAGTCGCGCATCAAGAAGGACGTGGCCCCCAAGGTCAAGGCCGTCGAGGAGGCCAAGGAGATCCTGGAGAAGGGCGACACGCTGTTCTCCCAGGGCATCGTCCAGGGCGGCGAGCGCGCTGAACTCCTGCACGACCTGCACCTGCTCACCACCAAGCCGTTCCTCTACGTCTTCAATGTCGACGAGGACGAGCTGACCGACGACGGCTTCAAGGACGAGCAGCGCGCCCTGGTCGCCCCGGCCGAGGCGATCTTCCTCAACGCCAAGCTGGAGGCGGACCTCGCCGAGCTGGACGAGGCGGACGCCATGGAACTGCTGGAGTCGGTCGGCGCCGAGGAGCCCGGCCTCGCGACCCTCGCCCGCGTCGGCTTCGACACCCTCGGCCTCCAGACCTACCTCACGGCCGGCCCGAAGGAGTCCCGCGCCTGGACCATCAAGAAGGGCGCGACGGCCCCCGAGGCGGCCGGTGTCATCCACACCGACTTCCAGAAGGGCTTCATCAAGGCCGAGGTCATCTCCTTCGCCGACCTGGTGGAGACCGGCTCGGTCACCGAGGCCCGCGCCAAGGGCAAGGCCCGCATGGAGGGCAAGGACTACGTCATGCAGGACGGCGACGTCGTGGAGTTCCGCTTCAACGTCTGATACATCCGGCGGAAGGCCGTCTGACCTGCGGCGGAGCGGGTTGGGCGGCCTTTGCTCTCCGCGCAGAGTCCGCAGCGTGCTGACTTCGGTCAGCGCGCGGGGGGAGCGGCTACGCCGCTTCGTCGGCCTGTGGCCGGCGTCGGCGGACTGGTCCGCGTACGCCTTGTCGACGGCGGCCCGGGTCCGCTCCTCGGAGTCGGGCCACAGGTGGGTGTAGATGTTCGGCGTCATGGCCGCATTGGTGTGGCCGAGGCGCTCGGAGACCGTCTTCTCGGACTCGCCGTGCTTGATCAGCAGGCTGGGCGCAGTGATGCCGCAGGGCATGAGGTCCCGTGCCTTTCGCTATGCCGGCCTTCGCGCAGGCGGGCCGCCAGGACCCGTCCATGAAGTGCGTGTAGACCACGGGTCCGCCCTGCGGTGCCGTGAAGAACCAGCCCCCTCGGGCCCGTCGGCGGGAAACCCCGCGGGTGGGCCTTCATCGCATCCACCGCCATGCGGGGGAGCGGGACGGTGCGGTGCTTCTCCACGGCGGTCTCACTGGGAGGCGGCGTCGTACACGGCGACCGCGCCGTGTGACCGCGTGGCGAGAATCCGTCGGCTAGGCGGTCAGGCGCTGGTCTCGTGTCAGCGGACGATGCCGTCCTGCCGCCATCAGGCCGGTGAGCCGTAGCGCTGTCTGGCCTCCCCTGTCGCAGGTTTCTCCGTCCGACGCCACTGCAGTGTCTGTCCGTCCCTGCATGATCAGGCAGCCGTGTCTGTTTCCCTCCCCCTGTGCTCTCTGGCCCAGGTTGGCCGTCGGGGAACACCAGTGCTCAGACGGCGCGGATGACGGGGGCGGGTTTGATGTCCTGGGCATAGATGAGGGCGCGGATGTCGTCCGGGTCCGAGGTCCAGATGATGGCGCCGAGGCTGGCTGCCATGGTTACGACGGTGGCGTCGACGATGTCGGAGGTGCCGGCCTTGCCGCAGAGGATGCCTGCGGTTTTGGCGGTTTCGAGGCCGACGGGTACGACGTGGCAGCCGGCGAGGAACTTGCCGAGTCTGACCTGGCGGCGGGAGTCCCGCCATGCCTGGCTGACGACGACGGACGGGACGTGGATGTCTCGGCCGTCTTCCAGGGCCAGGCTGTGGCGGGCCCACATGCGTCGGTCGTCGTTGTCGATTGCGATCAGCACCCCGGCGTCGTATAGGTAGGGGATGTTCACGCGGCCGAGGCTCCCGAGCTGCTGAGGTACTCGGCGTCGGCCGCGGCCAGGTCCGCGCGGGCGGCGGCGAGCTCTTCCGGGGTGAAGGCGCCGTGTTCGGCCTGCCACTCCCGAATGACGGCCAGGCCGGCCCGCAGGCGCAGCTCGCGTTCGGCTGCTCCGGCGACGAGACGGGAGAGCGGGATGCCTTCTTCCTCGGCGGCTCCGGCCAGGGCTTCGACCAGGGATTCGTCGAGAGTGATAGTCACCTTCTTGGTAGCCATACATCAACCATAGCGCGGTATGGCCTTCGATGCTGATGCACGGATCACGTCGGAGCGGCTCGGTCCGCTGCTGGCCGAGGCCAAGCCGGACACCCGTAGGCGACCGTCGGGACCCACGCACCTCAACCAGGAAATGCCTGGTCAGGGCACTGCACGCGACTCCGCCACAGGGCAGGGTTGGTGTGCGGGCATTTCGCTTCAGTCGGGTCCTTTGCTCTTCCCATGCGGGAGCGGCACCACCGAGGTCAAGCCGCGTCGTCGGGGCGGAACGGCGAGTCAGAGCCCATGGGGTAGCCGACGGCGGAGAGGACGACGCCGACCAGGAGGATCGCGACCGCGGCCAGGCCGGTCCGGGCGAAGGCTCCCAGTCCGTAGACGGCGCCCCGTGACGGCCGGGCGGCCACGGCCCGCCTGACACGCAAGCCCCTGGCTTCGTACCCCCGTCGGTGCACGGCGCCGTCGTCGTCCGTCACAAGGGGCGAGTACGTACGTCCGGCCCGGCTCAGTGGTCGGGAATCGGGTCGGTCAGCTCGGCCGCGTAGCGGGCCAGTGAGCGGTTGTAGGACGGCAGACGGCCGGCGAGCGCGCCGAGTGCCAGTGCCGCGGCCTCCCGTTCGCGGCCGAGGTCGACGAACGTCAGGGCGAGGAACGCGGTGACCGCGTCATCGAGGTGGTCCGACGTCCGCCCGCGCTCCGCCATCAACAGCTCGGCGCTGCTCTCCGGCCGGCCGAGGGCGCGCAGCGTACTCGCGAGCTGGATGACCGCCTCCCGTCGGCGCGTACCGTCCAGGCCGCCGTCCAGAGCCGCCCGGTACAGGGCGACGGCGCGCTCGCCCAGGTCGGTCGCGTCGTGGGCGGAGGCGAGCTCGAATGCCGCGACGGGGTGGCCCTCCGGCAGTTCGTCGGTCAGCGCCTTGATCCTCGAGCGGAATTCCGCCGCGTCGCAGTCGTCGAAGGCGGCCCACAGGGCGGCACACCGCTGTTCCCACTCCGCCGTGATCTTCGTGGTCATCGGGCCAGCTTCGCAGACGGAGCCGGAGCCGATGACCCGGGCGCCCCGGCCGCCCGCGCCCCTCGGCCGCTGGGCCGCCCCGCCTCCGCCCGTCAGCGGCCCTCCAGACGACCCCGCGCCACCGCCAGTACGACCCCGCCGCCGCCCCGGTCGTGGGACGGCAGGCGCGCGCGAGCGGGAGGAGGAGCAGCCCAGGCTCGCGAGCGAGGCGAGGCGAGGGGAGGGGAGGGGAGGCGAGGGAAGGGGAGGGGGAAGGGGAGGGGCGAGGCTCAGAAGACCGCCGGTGTCTCGGCCCCCTCCTCCGGCCGCCCGTAGTCCTCCTCCCGCCACGCCTTCGGCTCGGTCACCCACCCCGCCGTCAGGACCAGCCCGCTCGCCCGGTGGACGGCGAGGAAGCCGAAGGGGCGGTCGAAAGAGGCGCGGACGACCGTGGTCTCGTACGGCAGTTCCTCCACGCTCAGCCAGATCGCCTCCGCCGCCGTCACCGCCGTCGCCCGGAAGCCCTCGGCGCTGAAGACGGCCGTGGCCGTCTGGTGGACGGAGCGCAGTGCGAGCGGGGCCCTGCTGATGCCGGGGAAGTGACCGGGTCGGCCGTCGACGGCGCCGGCCAGGCCGAACGGGTCGGGGTGGGCCGCCACGTCGTGCTCGCAGGTCAGCGCGAACTCCACGGCGGTGAGGACGACGGAGGGCGGCGCGGGCTCCCGCACCCACTGCCGCGCCACGCACAGCCCGGGCCCCGCCGCGCCGAGCGGCAGCCGCCCACCGGGAACGACTGTGAGCCGGCCCCCGAGGATCTCCACCCCCGCCGCCAGCACCTGCCCCGGCGTCATCCGCTCCTCGCCGAGCAGCAGATGGACGTCCAGCCCGTTCGTGCCCCGCACCCGTGCCTCGGTCACCGACCCGTCGGGCGTCCGCGCCACCCCGACGGCGTCGAGGTCGGTGGTCGTCCGGCGCAGCCCCGCCACGTCCTCACCGGACGGCAGCCCGCCCGCCCAGACGCCGATGTCCCCGCTGAACGGCTCCTCCCAGTCCGTCCGCAGCGCCGTCGCCGTCGCCAGCACCAGCGAGCTGTCCCGGTCCAGCCGTACCGGCATCCGCCCGATCCGCCCGCCGGTCCGCCGCGCCGCCCAGGCGTCGAGCGCCGCACGGTCGGCGCCCGCGTCCCCGGTGAGCACCCCGTGCGCCCCGGCGGGCAGCCCCGCCGCCCAGGGCTCCTCCAGCTCCACCGTCCGAGCCGTCCACAGTCCGAGCGCGGACTCCACCCCCTCCACACCCACCAGCAGGCCCAGCAACTCCCGTGCGGACGCGGCCGCCTGATCCGCCGGCACCCCGAGGGCGTCCGCCAGTTCCTCCCGTACGCGGCCCGTGGCCCCGTCCGCCAGGAACGCGAGCAGCGGCCAGAGCCCGGCCGCGGAGAACACCGAGCCGCCGCGCGCGGGAGCGGCCGCCGCCCAGCGCGCGGTGAGGCCGTTGACCAGGGGGATCGCACGCATCAGCAGCCCTCGGAGTCCTCGGAGTCCTCGGGGTCTTCGTAGGAACCGGGGTCCTCGGGGTCCTCGGGAAGCCGTTCGGGGTCCGCGACCCATCCCGCCGCCAGCACCAGCCGTGAGTGGCGGTGCACGGCGAGGAAGCCGAACGGGCGGTCGAAGCGGGCCCGGACGGTCGTGACCAGCCACGGCAGGCGCGGCACACCGGCGGCGCCGACCACGCCGAACGCCGTCACCACGGCCGCCTCGAAGCCCGTCGCGCCGAACCTCGCCACCGCCGACTGCCCGGCCGACCCGATGGCCAGCGGCAGGGTGCCGCTGATGCCGGGGAAGTGACCGTGCTGTTGGTCGCGGGCCGTGGTGAGTCCGAACAACTCGTGCCGTTCGAGCAGATCGTGGCGGGCGGTGACGCGGAACGCCGGTGTCGCCACCTTCAGTGTCGGCGGATCCGGCGTCAGGGAACGCTCCCGCTCCACGCGCACGCCGGGCCCCGCCACGCCGTACGGCAGCCGCGACCCGGGCAGGACCGGGTGCCGGCGGGCGAGCAGCCCCACACCGGCGCCCAGCACCTGCCCCGGCGTCATCCGCTCCTCGCCGAGCAGCAGATGGACGTCGAGGGCGTTGTCGCCGAGGACCTTCAGTTCGGTGACGTGGCCGTCGGGCGTGTCCGCCACCCCGATCCGGTCCAGCACCGCGCTCTCCCGCGTCAGGGCCGCCACGTCCCCCTCGGGCCAGTGCGGGGTGTCCAGCGGACCGCCCTCCCGGAAGGGCCGCAGCCAGCGGGTCCGCAACCCCAGCGCGCTCGCCAGCACCAGCTCGGTGCGGTCCGTCACGTCGACCGGCATCGCCTCCACCAGGCCGCCGGTCCGCCGCGCCGCCCAGGCGTCGAGCGCCGCCCGGTCGGCGCCCAGGTCCCCGGTGAGCGCCCCGTGCGCCTCGGCGGGCAGGCCCGCCGCCCACGGCTCCCGCAGTTCCAGGGTCCGCTTCGTCCACAGGCCCAGGGCCGTGTCCAGCCCCCGTGCCGCGCCCATCCCGGCGAGCAACTCCCGCGCCGCCCCCGCGGCCTGATCCGCCGGCACCCCGAGGGCGTCCGCCAGTTCCGCCCGCGCGGCTCCCGCGGCGCCGTCCGCGAGGAAGGCCAGCAGGGGCCAGACGCCCGCCGCCGAGAAGACCGAGTTCCCGTCCGCGCGGATCTCCCCGGCCCAGCGCGCGGCAAGCGCGTTCACCGCCCGAATCGTCGCGTTCGCGACCGCCATTCCGCCCCCGTGAGTCACACGCTTACGATGCCGCCCAGTCGCGTCCTTCGCATCCGAGTTCCGCACCACTGTCCGCGCCACTGTCGGACCCCGCTGCCAGACTGCCCGCACCCCGCCTCGATCCGCCCGAACCAGGAGCACGGTACTCGTGTCCATACCCCCGCCCCCAGGGTCCCCGCAGCCCCAGGACCCGTACCGGCCGCCGCCGCCGCACGGCCCGTATCCGCAGGGGCCGTACCCCCAAGCCCCCCAGGCCCCTTACGGTGCCGTGCCCGGGCCGTACCAGGTCTGGGGGCAGGGGTACTCGCCGCTCGCCCGTCCCGCTCCGGTCAACGGGGTCGCCATCGCCGCGCTCGTGCTGGGGCTGCTCTGTTTCCTGCCGGCCGTCGGGCTGATCCTCGGGATCATCGCGCTGGTGCAGATCAAGAAGCGCGGCGAGCGCGGCAAGGGGATGGCGATCGCGGGCGCGGTCGTGTCCTCGCTCGGCCTCGCGCTGTGGGCGCTGTCGCTGTCCACGAACGTCGCCTCCGAGTTCTGGGAGGGCGTCAAGGAGGGCGCGAGGGGCGGCGGCTACTCGCTCGCCGCGGGCGACTGCTTCGACGTGCCGGGCAGCTTCGACCGGGACGTCTACGACGTCGACGAGGTGCCCTGCTCCGATCCGCACGAGGGTGAGGCGTTCGGCACGATCCCGCTGTCCGGCGACGACTACCCGGGCGACGGATACGTCACGGACCAGGCCGAGGACAAGTGCGGGCCCCTCCAGGACGCCTACGCGATGGACCGCTGGGCGCTGGGCGACGAGGTCGACGTCTACTACCTCACGCCGACCGCGGACAGCTGGGAGTGGGGCGACCGCGAGATCACCTGCGTCTTCGCGCACACCGACGAGACCGGCACCCTGACCGGCTCGCTGCGCGCCGACGAGACGACCCTGGACGCCGACCAGATGGCCTTCCTGAAGGCGATGGCCGCGATCGACGACGTCCTCTACGAGGAGCCGGACGACTACGCCGAGGCGGACCTGGACGCCAACAAGGACTGGGCGGCGGACGTGCGGGACGTGCTCGCGGAACAGGCCGGCGCGCTGGACGCCCACACCTGGTCCGGTGACGCGGGCAAGTCGGTGGACGCCCTGGTGCGGGAGATGCGGGATGCGCGGGCGGACTGGGCGAAGGCGGCCACCGCGGGGGACGCCGACACCTTCTACCTGCACTACGAGAGCGGCTACGCCTACGTCGACGGCGACACCACCGTCGCCGCCCGCAAGGCCCTGGACCTGGCCACCACCCCGCCCTCGTACGACGAGGACGAAGGCGACGGGGGCGACTCCGGCTCGGGCTCGGGTTCCGGCTCCGGTTCCGGCGGGAGCGGCAGCGAAGACGTGTGATCGCGCCGGTAGCGGGCAGAAAGTGCCTGCGTAAAGCCTTCTCGAAGCACATGTCATCACATCGAGTGATTCTCTGGCCTTTGCTTGCATGGTCGAACCCACGGTTGCCACGCTGTAGCTGTCTGTACAACCTGATGGGAGCGGCCAGTGACATTCGGTGAGCAGCCGGCGTACCTGCGTGTCGCGGGCGATCTCCGCAAGAAGATCGTGGACGGCTCGCTGCCACCGCACGCCCGGCTGCCGTCCCAGGCGAGAATCCGCGAGGAGTACGGCGTCTCGGACACCGTCGCCCTGGAGGCCCGCAAGGTCCTGATGGCCGAAGGCCTGGTCGAGGGCCGCTCCGGATCCGGCACGTATGTCCGCGAGCGGCCGGTGCCCCGCCGTATCGCCCGCTCCGGCAACCGGCCCGCGAGCGGGGCCACACCCTTCCGTCAGGAGCAGGCCGAGACGCACGCCCGCGGGACCTGGGAGTCCAGCAGCCGGCAGTCCGAGGCGAGCGGGGCGGTCGCCGAGCGGCTGGGCATCAAGGCCGGCGACCGCGTGATGTGCACCAAGTACGTCTTCCGGGAGGCCGGCGAGACGATGATGCTCTCGACCTCCTGGGAACCCCTCGCCGTCACCGGCCGGACGCCCGTCATGCTGCCCGAGGAGGGTCCGCTCGGCGGCATGGGCGTGGTCGAGCGGATGCGCGCCATCGACGTCATCGTGGACAACGTGACGGAGGAGGTGGGCGCCCGCCCGGGCCTCGCCGAGGAACTCCTCGCGCTCGGCGGTGTCCCCGGCCATGTCGTCCTGGTCGTCCAGCGCACGTACTACGCCTCGGGCCGCCCGGTGGAGACGGCCGACGTGGTCATCCCGGCCGACCGTTACCGCGTCGCCTACCACCTGCCCGTCAGATAGCGTCGCCCCCGGTCGTCCTTGCGGTAGCGCATCGCGGAGGGCGGCGCACACCCTTCCGGCAGTTGCCCCCGGAAAAGGCCCGCACACAGCGCGCCCGCACGCCGTCGGTATCCGGTCGTTTCCGATCGTTCTCGCAGGTCGCCCCATATATGCCCGACGTGCCGCCGACCGGACGCGTCAGCGCGCCCGCACGGCGCGTTCGGTCTCGTGCGCCCCCTGCGTCTTGGCTGGTTGCGTACCTCTTTGTGCAAAGCCGTGTTCGCTGTGTAAAGGTAAGGCGTACGCTCGGGCATATGCGGATTGCGGTTTCCTTAGAGGGCGGGGCGCGGAGCGGGCCGTGCCGGGGAAGCGGAGGGGCGCGATGAACGAGGGCACCATCTCTCTGCCCTGGCTCGTCATACGGCAGGACGACAACGGCAATCGCTACCGCGTGGGCCGGTACGCCACCCGGGCGGAGGCCCAGAAGATCGCGGACAGCCTCGACGACCGCGGCCACAAGCAGCTCTACTGGGTCGAGCGCATCGGCCAGAGCCAGGCCTCGAGCGGGGACAGCAGCCGGAACTGACCCCGACCGACGTCCCGTAGGCTCCGGCGCATGACCGAACGGACCGTGGTGGTCGGAGCCGCCCTCCTCGACGCGGGCCGGCTGCTCGCCGCGCGCCGCAGCGCGCCCCCCGAGCTGGCCGGCCGCTGGGAGCTGCCCGGCGGCAAGGTCGAGCCCGGCGAGCGGCCCGAGGCCGCCCTCGTACGCGAACTGCGCGAGGAACTGGGCATCGACACCGAGGCCGTGGAGCGCGTCCCCGGCGAATGGCCCCTCAGGGCGCCCTACGTGCTCCAGGTGTGGACCGCCCGGCTGCGCCCCGGCTCCGCCGCCCCCGCGCCTCTCCAGGACCACGACGAGCTGCGCTGGCTCACCCCCGACGAGATCTGGGACGTGCCCTGGCTGGACCAGGACGTCCCCGCCGTACGGGAGACCCTCACCCGGCTCGGGCACGCCGCCCGGCCCCGCTGACTCCACCCGGCCCCGCTGACCCCGGTCGGCCCTGCTGACTCCACCCGGCCCGGCTGACCCCCGGCCGGCTTCCGCCGGGCGCCGGCATTCCCGGGCCGAGGGCCTTCCCGGGCCGAGGGCCTTCCCGGGGTGAGGGCCTTCCTCCGGCGCCGGCCTTCCCCGGGCGGACGGGCGATAGCGCCCCCTGGATATCGGGTATGTCCCTACTAGCCCCATGAAACCGGACATGGGTTCCCTCGCTGGTCCGGGAAGTGATCGGTGTGGTCGACACCGAAGACGGCTGCGCAGAGTGGACGTTCCCGGCGGACCCCGGCGCGGTGGCCACCGCCCGCCGCGTCGTCCGGGGCCGACTGCACGGCTGGGGCCTCGACAGTCTCGGTGACATCACCGCCCTGCTGGTCAGCGAACTGGTGACCAACGCCCTGCGGCACGCCACCGGCCCCATCGGCGTCCGCCTGGTCCGCCCGGCGGGCCTCGACGACGTCCTGCTGGTCGAGGTCTCCGACCCGCTGCCCGACCCGCCGCGCGAGCGCGCCGCCCGGCCCGAGGACGAGAGCGGCCGCGGACTGCAACTGGTGGCCTCCTCCTCCCGGCGCTGGGGAACCCGGCCGGGCGAGAACGGGAAGACGGTCTGGTTCGAACTCGCGGTGCCGGGTTGACCGGATGTACGGCGGGACAGCGCCGTCACTCGGCCGGCGTCACTCGTCCGGTGCCACTCGTCCGGCGCCCGTGGGCGAGCGTCCCGGAAAGGTGTGGTTCGACCCCGTGCCCGCTGGTTAGAAGACTGGGTGTGTTGTCGCGGAACGGTCCAAAAAAAGCCCGGACCGTGCTGTGATCGTGAACACCGTGTCGTGCGGCGCCGTAGTGCTGGATACTGCGGGCAGCCGCCGCCGGTGACCGGTGCCGGGCGCGGTGAGCTGGAGGGGACGGTTCGCGTGAGCGAGATACCAGCGAAGGCCACGGGGTCCGAGGACCCGTCGGGCGGCGTGAGGGCCAGGGCCGCAGGGGCGTTCGCTTCGGACGCCTCCCCGGCCGCGGAGCGCGCCCACGACGGACTCATGGACGCCGGGACGGCACCGGGGGAAGCCGTGTGGCAGAGCAGCCCGCCCGGCTCCATCTACGACTACATCAAGGTCGCGTCCTTCTCGATCGGCCCCGACGGGCTCGTCGACCAGTGGAGCCTGCGCGCCGAACAGATCTTCGGCATCTCCGCGGACCGGGCCGTCGGCATGGACCCCATCGAGGCGTTCATCGACCCGGACCTGCGCGAGCGCGGCGAGCGCAAGATGGCCGAGATCCTCGACGGCCGGGAGTGGACCGGAGTGGTCCCCTTCCGGATGCCGGACCCCGTGCCCGGCGGCGGACGCGGCGAGCGCGGGCTCGCCGAGGTGTACGTCATGCCGACCCGCGGCCTCGACGGCGACAAGGCCGCCGTGTGCATCGTCGTCGACGTCCGCACCCTGCGCAGCATCGAGACCGACCTCGCCGCCTCGCAGGCCATTTTCGGCCAATCCCCGTTCGGCTTCCTGCTGATCGACCCCGACCTGCGGGTCCGCCGCGCCAACCAGCGGTTCGCCTCCATCTTCGGCGGCAGCCCCGAGGAACACCGCGGCAAGGGCGTCCACGACTACCTGCCCCGGCCCGAGGCCGAGCGGGTCAGCGCCACCCTGCGCCGGGTCCTGGAGACCGGCGACTCCATCACGGACATGCACGTCACCGGCTTCGTCCCGGGCTTCGAGGAACGCCGGCACTGGTCCATCAACCTCTACCGCGTGCACAGCGGCACCGGCCGCCCCATCGGCATCGCCTGGCTCGGAACCGACATCACCGCCCGCCGCGCCGCCGCCCGCGAGGCCGCCGCCGCACGGCGCAATCTCGCCCTGCTGAACGAGGCGGGCGCCCGCATAGGGAACTCCCTCGACCTGGAGACCACCGCGCGCGAACTCCTCGACGTCGTCGTGCCCGGATTCTGCGACCTCGCCACCGTCGACCTCTACCAGGGCCTCCTGGCCGGCGACGAGACCCCGCCCGGCCTCGCCGACGGCAGCGCCGAACTGCGCCGGGTCGCCTTCTCCTCCGCCGTCTCCGACGCCCCGTACTCGGCCACCGGCGCGCCCGTCGCGGTCGGCGCGGTCCACCACTTCCCGTTCAACTCCCCGTGCGCGGACGCCCTGCGCACGGCCCGTCCGCAGAGCATCCCCGGCGAGGAGGGCGGCCTCGTCCAGTCCACGCTGGCCATCCCGATGGTCGCCCACGACACCGTGGTGGGGCTCGCGCAGTTCTCCCGTACGAAGGGCAGCGAGCCGTTCGGGGACCGGGACCGGGACCTGGCCTGGGAACTGGCGGCACGGGCCGCCGTCTGCATCGACAACGCCCGCCTCTACCGGCGTGAGCACGAGCGGGCGTTGATACTGCAACGGTCCCTGCTGCCCCCCGGCGACCCGGTCGCCTCCGGCCTCGACATCGCCTGCCGCTACCTCCCGGGCAACGTCTCCACGGGGCGGCCCAGCGAGGTCGGCGGCGACTGGTTCGACGTCATCGAACTCCCCGGCCACCGCACCGCCCTGGTCGTCGGCGACGTCATGGGCCGCGGCCTGCGCGCGGCGGTCGCGATGGGCGAACTGCGCACCGCCGTCCGCACCCTGGCCCTGCTCGACCTCGAACCCGCCGAGGTCCTCTCCGCGCTGGACGAGATCGCGCGCGGGCTGGGCACGCCCGGCGGCGTCCAACAGGCCACCCGTGCCGCCCGCCGCCCCCGCGAGGCCGACCTCTCCGAGGTGTACCTCGCGACCTGCGTGTACGCCGTCTACGACTCCGTCACCCGCCGCTGCACCTTCGCCAACGCCGGCCACCTCCCGCCCGTCCTCGTCGAACCCGGCGAACCGGCGCTGATGCTCGACGTCCCGCCGGGCATGCCGCTCGGCGTCGGCGGCGAGCCCTTCGAGGAGGTGGAGGTCGACCTGCCCGAGGGCGCGCTGCTCGCCCTCTACACGGACGGCCTCGTCGAGTCCCGCGACCACCCGCTGGACGAGGGCCTCCAGGCCTTCGTCGGCGCCCTCACGGACCCCACCCGGCCCCTGGAGGACGTCTGCGACCACGTCCTCAACACCCTCGACACCCATCACGGCGAGGACGACATCGCGTTGCTGATGGCACGTGTACAGGGCCTGCCCGCCGACTCCGTCGGCGACTGGACCCTGCCGCGCGAGCCGCGCAGTGTGGGCCGCGCACGGGAGTACGCCCGCACCCGGCTCCTCTCCTGGGACCTCGAACCCCTCGTCGACACGACGGAGTTGCTGGTCAGCGAACTCGTCACCAACGCCCTGCGCTACGGCGAGGGCGAGATCCGGCTCCGCCTCCTGCTCGACCGCACCCTGGTCTGCGAGGTCTGGGACGCGGGCCTGGTCCAGCCGCGCCGCCGCCGCGCCCGTGACACGGACGAGGGCGGCCGAGGCCTCCAACTGGTCGGCCTCCTCAGCGCGGCCTGGGGCTCCCGCCGCACCCCCCGAGGCAAGACGGTCTGGTTCGAACTCCCCCTCCCGGACGGCGAAACGGGGCTGACGGATCCGGCGGAGGCGTTGCTGAGTCTGTTCTGACCGGCTACGTCAGGTCGGGAACTCGCCGAGCCAGGCACGCTTGAGCAACTCGCCGGGGAGGTAGTCGGATTCGACCTCGATGGGGAACCCGGCGTCGTAGGCGAGGCAGGCGATGGCGAGAGGGCCGAGCGCCAGGTAGCCGTCGACCGTCTCTTCGCGTTCCTCCGACGCCGTCCAGAACGACTTATGGAGCTCCAAGGCCTCGACGAGGGCCTGCCGGAAACCTTCGTGGTCCTTGCGGAGGAAATACTGGAAGAGATTGATCGGCTGATAAAGAATCTTGTCCAGCAGTTCCCGGTCGGCGATGCGCACGACGTCCGGTTCGGAAGTCCGGATCGCCGCGAGCAGTTTCTCACCCAGTCCCGGACGCTCCGACCAGTACGTCTGGAGAGCGTCGATCCAGTGATAAACGTACTCGTCGTAGTCCACTCCTGACGAGCGCAGGAATTCGACCGAAACCTCGCACAGTTGGGTCATGCGGGCCTGTTCACGGCAGACGACCGCCAGCCAGAACGCGGTGAGCCAGTTTCCGGCATTCGTGTAGTACTGCTGACCGGTTGCCGGGATTGTTCGCATCACGTCAGCGATACGGCACTCGACGGTACCCTCCGTCCGAACCGCGGCGGCGAATGCCGAGGAATACACCTGCATCGCGGTGACGGTGGCTTCCCAGGTGCGGAGATGAGAGGCATCGGGATCGACCGCCAGGCGCGCGTTAAGGTAGGTTGCCGCGCCTCCCATAGCTCCGTCGAACATGCGCGGCGACCTTTCCAGGACGGCGATTGTCCGTTCCAGTCCCTCGCTCAAGGTCTGCGCGTACGCCTCGTCATCAGGGCCGGGACTGCCGTGCCGGATCACCCTTGTTGTCACTGAACTCTCCCGTCACCCGATGTCGAACTGCTGCTTCTCGTAGCCAGCGTACAGACCGCCGTCGACCTTGCCCTTGACGAGAATGTAGTCAACCTTGCCTTCGGCCAGGGCAATCTTCAAGTCCGCAGCAAGCCGTGCCTCACTCGGATATTTCCGGCCCCTGCTCTCCATCTTCTGGATGATGTCCATGAAGTATTCCCTGGTGCCCTGCATGGCGGCCCTCTTGCCATCGAGGTAGGGCACGTCCCTCTTACCCAGCTTGGTATCGACCGTCGATTTGGCCTCGACGACGACGAATCTTCCGTCCTCGCGGCGCCACAACTGATCGAACTGGTCATTTCCGTTCGCCGGACCATGGAGAGTCTCCCGGACCGAATTCGGGTACAGCTCGGGGATCACCTGGTGCTCCGCGACGGCCTCGCCGAAGGCTTCGGCAGCCTTGGTCCGTTCGTTCATCGCGGACTTGTACTCGTTGCCGGCATCGTCCAGCGCCCCGTGCGCGTCGTCCCAGCCCTCGATGATGTCCCTGTGGTGCTCGGCGCTCTTCGAGTAGTCGATCGAACTCCTGCGGTGCGCCGCGGCCTCATCCAGATGCCGGAGCGTCTCGTCGTTCAGCACCTGGTGCCGGCCGCGACTCACTTCGGCACTGTCGATGTACTTCTCGGGAATGGGGGGCGGCGCGTCAGAAGCCGCGGTCTTCACCCCGGTGACGGGATCGACGTGCATCTGAACCGGGGCGTAACCACTCTCGTCCGGGATGTTCGTCCTGAGTCGACGTCCGTCGTCGTAGTAGTACTTTTCGTAGTAGCCCGGTTCGTGATTGGCCCGGTAGACCTGAATTTCCTTGATCTGCTCGGGAGTCAGTGAATCCTTCGGGCCGTAGGGATGGTCGCCGTCCCGCATGAAGTCAGGACGTTCTGGCGCGGCGTGGTGGCCCGCCGCGGTCGCGTCGTCGCCCAGGCCGCCCGGGCCGCCGCCGGGTGGGGTGTCCGGGGTATGGCCGGGGAAGTCGTGACCGGACGTGCCCGGGAGGCCATGGCCGCCGGTGCCCGGGAGGTCGTGCCCCGCGCCCGGGCCGGTGCCGGTGGTGTGGCCGCCCGGGGCGTGGTCGCCGGTCGATGTTTCCGGGATCGCGTTGTCGCCGGCGCTCGCCGGGGCGGGGGTGTCGATGCTGTTCCGCGCCGCATTGTCGCCCACCCCTCCCCCCGGCAGGTGGTCCGCGGTGCCGCCGGGGAGGTGGTCGCTTCCGCCATGGGCCGTCGGGGTGGTGGTGGGGTTGTCGCCGGTGCGGCCGATGTCGCCGAGGTCGGTGTCGAGGCTGTGGCCGAGGTTGATGTGCTGGGCGGCGGAGTCGGGGGTGTGGGTGCCGGCGCCGGCCAGGGCGGGTTCCTTGGCCGGGGTGTCGACTCGGGGGGTGTCGGAGCCGGTCGCGGGGGTGTCGGGCTGGTCGACGATGTCGCCGGGGCCGTCCGCGACTTCCTTCAGGACGGTGCCGTTCTCGTCGAGGAGGTTGCCGTGCGGGTCGTAGTAGCGGGCCGGGGCGCCCGCGTCCGTGGGCAGCTTGACCGAGCCTTCCGGCAGGGCCGGGGTGTTGTCGGGGAGTTTGAGGGTGCCGTCGGGGAGTTTGGTCACGCCGTCCGGGACCGTCGCGCCCTCGGGCAGGTGGATCGTTCCGTCGGGGAGGTGGACCGTTCCCTCGGGGAGGGTGATGGCGTTCTCGGGCAGCTTGGGGATCTCGATGTTCCCCATGCCTTTCAGGGTCTTGGCGATGTCGCCGATCTTCGACAGGCCCGCGCCCGCGCCCTTGGCGATGTACGTCATCGGGTCGATCACGCGACCCGCCTTGCCCGCGATGGACAGCGCCTTGGCGACCGCGCCCGCCTTGCCGGCGCCGGCCGCGGCGCCGCCCGCGCCGCCGGTGAAGACCGTCGTCAGGACGTTGAAGGTGACCGCGCCGGCCGCCCGGCCGGGGTTCTTGCCCCACTCGTCCCACGCCACCAGCGCCTTGCCGGTCTCCTTCATCGCGGTCCGCGAGTCACGGATCCAGGACGGGAGCTTGTCGTCGGGGATGAGCCAGAACGCCGTGCCCACGCCGGGGATGGAGGCCAGCGCGAGGCCGGTCGCGAGCTGGGCGAGGCCCTTCCACGCCTGGCCCATCGCGTCCCAGCCGCCGAAGCCCACCAACGTGCCCAGGCCCTTGATGGTGCCCCAGACGCCGTCCACGATCAGGCCGTCCCACACGAACGACTTCACCCAGTGGCCGACCTCGTACCAGTGGTGCTTCTCCTCCACCGGGTCACCCCAGGGAAGCTTCGCGTTCTTCAGGTCCGCGGCGTTGAAGCCGTACTGGTCCTTGCGCTCGGAGCCGTCCCCCGCGACCATCTGGGTCCCGCCCCAGATCCCGGTGATCTTGTTGTGGCAGGTCCGCTCCGCCGCCCAGAACGCCGCCACCGTCGCCGTGATGTCGTCCCGGAGCCGGTTGTGCTCGTCGACCTTGTCCTCGTCGTACTCCCACTCGTCGTCGTCCTTCACCGACGCGACGAACGTGGTCGCCTGCGTCTTCAGCTCCCGCAGCTTCGACACCAGGGGACGGATCTCGGTGGCGTAGGAGGACAGGGCCGACGACACCGTCTCCAGGTCCGTCGCGAAATCGTCCGCCCTCGTCTTTACCGGCTTCGTCGTCGCGAACAGCTGCTCCGCCTCGGGCGCTTTGTAGAACGCCGACAGACCCTGGAACTGCGCGTCCACATCACTGCCCGTAGTCCGGACGTTCCCCGCGTCCTTCCTCAACGCGGCATGGTCCAGCTCCAGTTGGAACAGATCGCCGGTGAACTGCGGAATCTCCTCCGGCTTGATCACGCCTGTCACACCCCCGTGTGTCCGACTCGTCCCCGCGATGAAAAACGCGCGACAAGAGTCAGATCATCATACGAAGGGGGGCTGGCACGGCCTCGGGACCGTCACCGTTTCGCCACAACTACCGCCGATTTTCACGTTCTTACTCTAGAGCCGACCGACTCTAGAGTCGGCCGAAACCCCACGCCGAGTGCTCCCCGCCCTCCTCGGCCGCCGCCTCCCCCGGGAGGATCCCGCCGAGGACCGCCCCGGCGGAGCCGTCCGTCTCCGGCTGTCCGGCCGGTGCCGGGGACGCCGGATTGCCGTGCAGCCGTACGTCACGCTCCGCCAGGTCGCTTGCCTCCAGGGCCAGTTCGTCCGCGCGCTCGAGGTCTCCCGGTGCGCCCTCGGCCAGCAGCCGGCGCGCCTCCGCGAGCCGGGTGCGGGCGGTGGCACCCACCGCACCCCGGTGCGTGGCGACGAAGTCGTCCGCGGCGGCGGACGAGGCGCGGGCCACGGAGAGCGCGGCGGCCGGAAGCACCCCGGCCCGGCCCGAGGCGAGCGGCGCGGTCGCCCGTACGATCCGGCGCAGGGCGCTCAGCGGGTCGTACGGCCGGTTCGACGTCACCTCCTGGCGTACGGAGGCGAGGACGGCGTCGGCGTTGAGGAGGCGGGGGTGCGGCTCGTCCGCGCGGACGGTGTGCCGCCGTGCCGCCGACAGCTCGGCCTCCGCGCCGGTGAGCGCCGCCGGTACGGTCTCCTCGGCGTCCCGCAGCTCGGCGGCCGTGCGGTCGACGCCCTCGACGAAGACGGCTGCCTGGGCCACCGCCGCCTCGGCGGAGTGCAGTGGGCGGGACGCGGCCTCGGTGTGGCCCGAGAAGAGTTCCTGGCGGGCCATGTTGAGCCGCAGGGTGGCGAACAGCAGCCGGTCCTTGGCCTGTTCGACCGAGCCGGTGACGGCGGAGGTCGCGGTGGGGGCGTACCGCTCCGCGAGGTCGGCCAGGAGGGCCTGGGCCGCGGCGGTGTGTCCGGTCAGGTCGCGGAAGCGCGCCTCCGCGTAGGGGAGGGCCCGCTCCGGGTCCCGCAGGCGCGCGAAGTCCTCCGCCACGGCGTCCAGCCGGCGGCCGGCCTCCTCGCAGCGGCCGATCATCCCGGCGAGCGCGTGCCGCCGGGCTGCCTCTTCCGCCGGTACGCCCTCGTCGTAGCGCTGCCGCATCCGGAAGGCGGCGGCCAGTTCGCCCTCGGCCTCGCCCAGTGCCCGCGTGAACGGGGCGACGGCCGCCGCACCGAGGAGTCCGCGCGCGAAGCCGAGTTCGGCACGGGCCACGCGGAGCCGGTCGTCGGCGCGGACCAGCGCCGCACACGCCTGCGCGTCCGGCTCCGCGAGGGACTGCGGAGGCGTACTCACGGGCGGGGGCCCGCTCACCCCGCCGGGGGTCGTCCGCCCGCGCGTCCGCCTGACCCGGCGTATGTAGCCGTAGGCCGCGACCGCGCCCACCGCGCCGGCCGCCACCAGGGGAAGTACGAGGTCGGTGGTGGACGTCCCGTCGGCCTCGGCCGTTCGTGACTGTATGAAGTCCGGCGGTGAGTCCGGCGCCGAGTCCCGTGGCGAGTCCAGCGCCGAGTCCCATGGCGAGTCCAGCGCCGAGTTCCGGGCCACTGCCGTGGCGCTCACCACCTGCCGTGGCTCCTTGCTCGTGACGGGCGCGTCGTCTCCCGGCGTCATCCCCGGCAGCACCAGCCACACGACCCCGGCCGCACCGCCCAGCACGGCGTGCGCCACCCGCACGGGTATGTGCGATCTGGCCCGCCGCCTGCCTCGGTGCATGGATGACGTCACATTTCGGAGCGTATGGCCGCGAATGCGGCCACGCGAGCGGGATACACCCGAGGCGGGACCGGTGGGGCGGGGGACTGCGGAAGAGGGGAACGGGGACGGATGACGAGGCGTCCCGGGCCGGCGCCGGCCGCGCGTACGCCGGGGTGGCGGCCTCCGTGGATCTCGCGGGTGGACCTCACGGGTGGATCTCACGGGTAGATCTCACGGGTGGACCTCACGGCGACGGAGACGGGCCGGCCGGCGTACGCACGGGACCTGCGGCCGCTGAGTCGGATCTCTGGCGCGAGCCGCCGCTCCCGGGGATCATGACCGTCATGTTCACGGCATTGATGGGTATCGGCGTGGTCTGCCTGGCGGGCATGGCGGTGCTGGGCGTGGTGGCCCTCGTCACCGGCCGGACCCTGCGGTTCACCGGGGTCGAGGAGCGGACGAGGCTGTGGGGGGCCGGCGTGCTGCTCAGCGCGTTCGGTCTGACGGCCTTCCTGTTCCTCGGCCCGCTGAACAGCACGCACCACCTCCACCGCGACCTTCCGCTGATCGGCATGGGCCTCAACCTGGCGGGCCTGGCGCTCCAGTCGTACGCCCGGCGCGCCCGCCCCCTGCCCCCGCCGTCCGCGCGGACGACGCCTTCCTGATCAGCGCCGCCGGATCTTCGATCCCAGCCACACCAGCGGGTCGTACTTGCGGTCGACCGCCCGTTCCTTCAGCGGGATCAGCGCGTTGTCGGTGATCTTGATGCCTTCCGGGCAGACCTCCGTGCAGCACTTGGTGATGTTGCAGTAGCCGAGGCCGTGTTCGTCCTGCGCCGTCTTCTTGCGGTCCAGGCCGGTTTCCTCCGCCGCGTCCAGCGGGTGCATGTCCAGCTCGGCCACCCGCATCAGGAAGCGCGGGCCGGCGAACGCGGTCTTGTTCTCCTCGTGGTCGCGCACCACATGGCAGGTGTCCTGGCACAGGAAGCACTCGATGCACTTGCGGAACTCCTGCGACCGGTCCACGTCCTCCTGGAACATCCGGTACTCGCCGGGACCGACCCCCTCGGGCGGCACGAACGCCGGGACCTCCCGCGCCTTCTGGTAGTTGAAACCGACGTCGGTCACCAGGTCGCGGATCACCGGGAAGGCGCGCAGCGGGGTCACGGTGATCGTCTCGGCCCGGTCGAACACCGACATCCGGGTCATGCACATCAGCCGGGGCCGCCCGTTGATCTCCGCGGAGCACGAACCGCACTTGCCCGCCTTGCAGTTCCAGCGGACGGCCAGATCGGGGGCCTGGGTGGCCTGGAGGCGGTGGATGATGTCCAGCACCACCTCGCCGTCGTTGACCTCGACCGCGAAGTCCTCCAGACCCCCGCCGCCCACATCACCCCGCCACACCTTGAAGCGGGCCTCGTAGCTGCTCACTCGTACAGCTCCTCTTCGGCGAGGTACTTGACCAGCTCCTCCTTCTCGAACAGGGCGAGCAGGTCCGGGCGGATGGGATCGGTGGTCTCCCGGGCGAGGCCGACGCCGCTCGCGTCGTCGGTGAGCCGGCACAGCAGGTTGACGTTGCGCCAGGTCCGTTCCATCGCCGGGTGGTCCTCGCGGGTGTGGCCGCCCCGCGACTCGGTGCGCTCCAGGGCCGCGCGGGCCACGCACTCGCTGACCAGCAGCATGTTCCTGAGGTCCAGGGCGAGGTGCCAGCCCGGGTTGAACTGGCGGTGGCCCTCGACCCCGGCGCGCGCGGCCCGTACCCGCAGCTCCGCGAGCCGCTGAAGGGCCTGTTCCATCTCGCCCTGCCGGCGGATGATGCCCACCAGGTCGTTCATGGCCTGCTGGAGCTCGTGGTGCAGGGTGTACGGATTCTCGGCCGGGTCGCCCGAGAACGGCCGCAGGGCCTCCTCCTCGGCCGCCGCGAGGTCCGCGTCGTGCACCGGAGGCCGTACGTCCGTCCCCGCCGCGTACGCGGCCGCGTGCAGTCCGGCCCGGCGGCCGAACACCAGCAGGTCGGACAGGGAGTTCCCGCCGAGCCGGTTGGAGCCGTGCATCCCGCCGGCCACCTCACCGGCCGCGAACAGTCCCGGTACGCCGCGTGCGGCGGCGGTGTCGGAGTCGACGGCGATGCCGCCCATGACGTAGTGGCAGGTCGGCCCGACCTCCATGGCCTCCGCCGTGATGTCGACGTCGGCCAGCTCCTTGAACTGGTGGTACATCGACGGCAGCCGCCGTTTGATCGTCTCGGCGGGCATCCGGGTGGAGACGTCGAGGAAGACACCGCCGTGCGGGGAGCCCCGGCCCGCCTTCACCTCGGCGTTGATGGCACGGGCCACCTCGTCGCGGGGGAGGAGTTCCGGCGGGCGCCGGTTGTGGTCCGGGTCCTCGTACCAGCGGTCGCCCTCCTCCTCGGACTCGGCGTACTTCTCCTTGAAGACGTCGGGGACGTAGTCGAACATGAACCGCTTGCCCTCGGAGTTGCGCAGCACCCCGCCGTCGCCGCGCACCGACTCGGTGACCAGGATGCCCTTCACCGACGGCGGCCAGACCATGCCCGTGGGGTGGAACTGCACGAACTCCATGTTCAGCAGGGGCGCGCCCGCGAGCAGTGCCAGCGCGTGGCCGTCGCCGGTGTACTCCCACGAGTTCGACGTCACCTTGAAGGACTTGCCGATGCCGCCGGTGGCGATCACCACGGCCGGCGCCTGAAGGACGAAGAAACGGCCGGTCTCCCGTTCGTAGGCGAAGACCCCGCTGACCCGCGGGCCGTCCTTGAGGACCCGGGTCACCGTGCACTCCTGGAAGACCTTCAGCCGGGACTCGTAGTCGCCGGTCTCGCGGAAGTCCTCCTGCTGGAGGGCGACGATCTTCTGCTGGAGGGTGCGGATCAGCTCCAGGCCGGTGCGGTCGCCGACGTGCGCGAGGCGCGGGTACTCATGGCCGCCGAAGTTGCGCTGGGAGATCCGCCCGTCCTTCGTCCGGTCGAAGAGTGCGCCCCAGGTCTCCAGCTCCCACACCCGGTCCGGAGCCTCCTGGGCGTGCAGCTCGGCCATCCGCCACTGGTTGAGGAACTTGCCGCCGCGCATGGTGTCGCGGAAGTGGACCTGCCAGTTGTCGTGCTCGTTGGCGTTGGCCATCGCCGCCGCGATACCGCCCTCGGCCATCACGGTGTGCGCCTTGCCGAACAGGGACTTGCAGATCACGGCCGTACGGGCGCCGCGCTCCCGGGCCTCGACGGCGGCGCGCAGTCCCGCGCCGCCCGCGCCCACGACCACGACGTCCCACTCCTGCCGCTCGACCACGGACATCAGAACGCCCCACTCATCAGAAGAACCTCGGATCGTCGAAGACACCGGACGCGACCAGGTAGACGTAGAAGTCGGCGGCCGCCACGCTCACCAGCGACGCCCAGGCGAGCTGCATGTGCCGGGCGTTGAGCCTGCCGACGAACTGCCACGCCCGGTAGCGCACGGGATGCCGGGAGAAGTGCTTGAGCTTGCCGCCCACGATGTGCCGGCAGGAGTGGCAGGAGATCGTGTACGCCCAGATCAGCGTGATGTTGACCAGGAAGACCAGCGTGCCGAGGCCCATGTGGCCCCAGCGGTAGTGCTCGTCGCGGAAGGAGAGCACGGTGTCGTAGGTCAGGATCCCGGCGACGACGATCGCGGCGTAGAAGAAGTACCGGTGGATGTTCTGCAGGATCAGCGGGAAGCGGGTCTCACCGGTGTACTTGGTGTGCGGCTCGGCCACCGCGCAGGCCGGGGGCGAGGCCCAGAAGCCCCGGTAGTAGGCCTTGCGGTAGTAGTAGCAGGTCAGGCGGAAGCCCAGCGGGAAGATCAGGATGATGATCGCGGGCGAGATGCCCCACCAGCCGCCGAAGATCTCCGCGTTGGGGCCGGCGTGCATGGGCCGGCAGTTCTCCGCCAGACAGGGGGAGTAGAACGGCGAGACGTACGGCGCCGCGTAGTAGTCGGCGTTCGCGAAGGCGCGCCAGGTCGAGTAGGCGATGAACGCCAGCAGACCGGCGGCGGTGGCGGCGGGCGCCAGCCACCAGCGGTCGGTCCGCAGATGAGGGGCGGCGATCGCGGCGCGTCCGGCGCCGCGTACGCCGCCCGGGGGATGGGGTTCCGTGGAGGGAGGTTCCGTACCAGTGGCCAACGCAGGACTCCGGTCGGTGTCGGGTCGGAGGGGTTCTCAGGGGGCGTGCCGGTCCCGGGCGCCGAGTCCCTCGTCGTCCGTGTCGATCCACAGGGAGTCGTCGTAGGGGGTGTCCGGGATGGTGAGGAGCTGCTGCTTCTGCGGGGCCGGCGGCGCCTTCGTTCCCGCTGCGGTCTCCCGCAGCAGCGCGACGCTCTCCCGGAGGTGGTCGGCGTCGGCGCGGACGCGGCGCATCTCCAGGCCGCCGCTGCCGAGCTGCTGCTCCAGGCGGCCGACGGACCGGGAGAGGTCGTCGAGGCAGCGCTGGACCGTAGTCAGGTCGTCGTGCACGGACATGACGTGACCTCGCTTCCGTGGGCGGCTGTGCCCTGGACGGCAACGTTCATGTGCGCCTGCGAGTGTTGCGCGTCACACCTGTCGATGTGAAGGCGTGTGCAGCGATTGGCGGGTGCGGAAGACGTGCATTGCTCCGCACGGGTGGGGCTGCGCGCCCCCGCCGCCGTGTCGCTCCCGGCAGGCGAACCCTTTCCTCTTCAGTGAGCCGTAGACCAGACCGTAGATCTGATCAACTCCAAAATACCGCCAAATGTGATCAGAACGCACCGGAAGCGGCTCCCCGGAGGTACCAGAGATGTCGAAGCCCTACGACGGCGTCGGACTGCGCGCGGTCATGCGCTCGGTCGCCTTCCTCGCGGCGGGCGTGCTCGCGGTGCCGCTGCTGACCGGCTGCGGCGACAGCGACGAGGCCGGCCGGCCGCTGGCCCCTCAGGACGTCGCCCCGGCCGCCCGGGCGCTCGTCGCCGACGGGGGCACGCTGCACTGGGCGGTGGACGCGGTCCCGGAGACCTTCAACACCTTCCAGGCGGACGCCGACGCCACGACGACCCGGGTGGCCCAGGCCGTCCTGCCGTCGATGTACCGGATCGACGCGGCCGGGCGGGCCCGGCGCAACCCCGACTACCTGGAGTCCGCGAAGGTCGTCGACACCGAGCCCAAGCAGGTCGTGCTGTACAAGCTGAACCAGCAGGCGGTGTGGAGCGACGGCCGGGAGATCGGCGCCGCCGACTTCGCCGCCCAGTGGCGCGCCCTGTCCGGCAAGGACAGCGCGTACTGGACCGCGCGCAACGCCGGCTACGAACGCATCGAGAAGATCGAGCGCGGCGCCAACGACCTGGAGGTCCGGGTCACCTTCGCCCGCCCCTACTCCGACTGGCAGTCGCTGTTCTCGCCGCTGTACCCGAAGGACGTCATGGGCACGCCCACCTCGTTCAACGACGGGGCCCGGCGCACGCTGAAGGTGACGGCCGGCCCCTTCCTGGTGAAGAAGGTCGACCGCAAGAAGGCGCAGGTCCGGCTCACCCGCAATCCGCGCTGGTGGGGGGAGCCGGCCAAGCTGTCCGAGATCCAGCTCACGGCCGTGCCCCGCACCGAGCGGGCCGCCGCCCTGGCCGCCGGGAAGATCGAGCTGGCCGACATCGACGCCGCCGACGCGCGGCGCATCGAGGGCGCGGCGAAGGGAACGGCGGCCGGACCCCTCGCCGGACCGGGCGCGGGCCGCACCGCCGCGAAGAGCCTGCGCTCCTGGGCGCTCGCGCACGGCTCCGACGAGGAGACGGCCGAGCACGAGACACGGGCCCGCGCGAAGCTGCGCAAGGCGATCGCCACGTGGGAGCGCCAGCAGAAGGCGCTCAAGGACGTCGAGGTACGGCGCTCCCTGGAGCCGGCCTACACCCAGCTGGCACTCAACGGCGCGGGCGGGCCGCTGGCGGACGAACGGGTGCGGCGGGCCGTGGCCCGGGCACTGGACCGCAAGGCCCTGGCTGAGCTGGTGCTGAAGCCGCTGGGGCTGCCCGCGGTGCCGGTCGGCAGCCATCTCGCCCTCTCCGGGCAGGAGGCGTACGCCGACAACAGCGGGGCGCTCGGCGGTCAGGACACCGCGGAGGCGCAGGCGCTGCTCACGGACGCCGGATGGGTGGCCGGGGGACCGGTCAAGGAGGAGAAGAAGGGCGAGAAGGCGGCGGGGGCGAAGGGGAAGAAGGAGGAAAAGGGGGAGAAGGGAGGCAAGGGCGCCAAGGCCGGGGAGGAGGAGGCGTCCGGCGAGGAGGGCGCCGAGGACGAGGGGTCCGACGACGAGAAGTCGCAGGGCGGCTCGGAGGGGGCGTACATCGTCGGGGAGGACGACAAGGGCCACGGCACGGACGACCGGCAGCTCGCACAGGAGGGCACCCGGTACCGGCAGCAGCGGCAGGGCGCCGCCCCCGGTGCCTATGCCCCCCAGGGCACCCGCGCCCCGGCCGGTGCCGCCGCGGGGGCGCTGGCCAAGGACGGCAAGGCGCTGTCGCTGCGGTTCGTGGTGCCGTCCGGGCCGGGCTCGGAGCCGCTGCGCACGGTCGCCGCGCGGATCACGAAGATGCTGGGCACGGTCGGCATCCGCACGGAGACCGTCAAGGTCTCGGACGAGAGCTACTTCAAGGACCACATCGCCTCCGGCGCCTACGACCTCGCGCTCTACTCCTGGCCGGCGACGGCGTTCCCGGCCACCGACGCCCGCCCGATCTACGCCAAGCCGGTACCGGGCGCCGACGGCTCGCTGAGCGTCGAGCAGAACTACACCCGCGTCGGCACCGACCAGGTCGACCAGCTCTTCGACCGGGCGAGCACCACCCTGGACGCGGACGAGGAGCTCTCCCTCATCCGCAAGGCCGACTCGCGCATCTGGGCGGCGGCCGCGTCCATCCCCCTCTACCAGCGCCCCCAGCTCACGGCCGCCCGCAAGAACGTCGTCAACGCGGGAGCCTTCGGCTTCCAGACGCCGGTCTACGAGGACATGGGCTTCCTGAAGAAGGGCGCCCAGGGGCCGCCGAGCCCGTCGGCGAGCTGACAGTCCCCAGCCGGTCCACATTGCCGGGCCGCCATCCCGCGTCGGTGGGGAATGGCGGCCGCGCCCACGATCGGGTGAATACAGGCCCGAACGGCCCGAGGGCGCCTACCTGCGCACATAGCGTCAGTGCTATGAATTGGGGTACCGTCGAACTGGAGCCGGAGGTCGCTGAATGGCTGGCCGGGCTCGACGACAGGCGCTGGGCGCAGGCCCTCATGCATCTTGACCTGCTGGAGCAGCGGGGAGTCCATCTCGGTGAGCCGTACACACGCCAGCTCGACGGAAAACTCAGAGAGCTGCGTTTCTACTGCGGCGCCGAACGCGTCCGCGTCACGTACTGGATCGCCACGGGACGCCGCATCATCATGCTCACCGTGTTCCCCAAGACACGAATGCGCGAGTTCGCCGAGGTGGAGCGGGCGCGGCAGGCCATGAAGCGGTGCCAGGCGGAAGGGCACACCCTGGACGAGGAGGAACAGTGACGGAAACCACGCGGACCAGCCTCGCCGAGGCCCGGGAGGCCCGGGCCATGACACCCGAGATCATGGACGAGTACGCGGCCGCGCACCTGCGGTTCGCCCTGGGGGAAACGGTGCGCGTCAAGCGGCAGGACCTCGGCTTGTCGCAGCATGAACTAGGTCACCGGGCCGGCATGACCCAGTCGGCCGTGGCACGGTTCGAGGCAGGCGGCACCGTCCCGACGATTCCCGTCCTGGACCGGCTGGCCCGTGCTCTGGGGCTCGAGCTGAGGGTGGAGCTCTCGCCTCGGACGAAGAGCGCCTGACGGGTGCGGAGAGCCCTTGGGAGGCCGACCCCCTCCGGGCCCCGTACCATGGGGTGAGGCCGTGGCATGTCAAGCCCGGCAGGGCCCGCGTCACACAGACGTACACGACGGGCCTTCCTCACACTCCGGGAGAACGCCGCTTTATGGCCACGCGCCACGACATCCGCAACGTCGCCATCGTCGCCCACGTCGACCACGGCAAGACGACCCTCGTCGACGCCATGCTGAAGCAGGCCGGTGCCTTCGCGGCGCACGCGGCCGAATCGCTCGACGACCGAATGATGGACTCGAACGACCTGGAGCGTGAGAAGGGCATCACGATCCTGGCCAAGAACACGGCCGTGAAGTATCACCCGAAGGATGGCGGAGACGTCATCACCATCAACATCATCGACACCCCGGGCCACGCCGACTTCGGTGGCGAGGTCGAGCGCGGTCTGTCGATGGTGGACGCGGTGGTGCTGCTCGTCGACGCCTCCGAGGGCCCGCTGCCGCAGACCCGGTTCGTGCTGCGCAAGGCGCTCCAGCAGCGCCTGCCCGTCATCCTGTGCATCAACAAGACGGACCGCCCGGACTCGCGCATCGACGAGGTCGTCAACGAGACCTACGACCTCTTCCTCGACCTGGACGCCGACGAGGACCAGATCGAGTTCCCGATCGTCTACGCGTGCGCGCGGGACGGCGTGGCCTCGCTGACCAAGCCGGAGGACGGCACCGTCCCGGCCGACAGCGACAGCCTGGAGCCGTTCTTCTCCACGATCCTCTCCCACGTCCCGGCTCCGGAGTACGACGAGGCGGCCCCGCTCCAGGCGCACGTCACCAACCTGGACGCCGACAACTTCCTCGGCCGTATCGCGCTCCTCCGCGTCGAGCAGGGCGAGCTGCGCAAGGGCCAGACCGTCACCTGGATCAAGCGTGACGGCACGATGTCGAACGTGCGCATCACCGAGCTGCTGATGACCGAGGCGCTCACCCGCAAGCCCGCCGAGATGGCCGGCCCGGGCGACATCTGCGCCGTCGCCGGCATCTCGGACATCATGATCGGTGAGACCCTCGCCGACCCCGAGAACCCGATCCCGCTGCCGCTGATCACCGTCGACGAGCCGGCGATCTCGATGGTCATCGGTACGAACACCTCGCCGCTGGTCGGCCGGGGCGGTACCGGCAAGGGCGCCGACAACAAGGCCGCGGTCAAGGACCGCAAGGTCACCGCCCGCCAGGTCAAGGACCGCCTCGACCGCGAGCTGATCGGTAACGTCTCCCTCCGCGTGCTCGACACCGAGCGCCCGGACGCCTGGGAGGTCCAGGGCCGGGGTGAGCTGGCGCTCGCGATCCTGGTCGAGCAGATGCGCCGTGAGGGCTTCGAGCTGACCATCGGCAAGCCGCAGGTCGTCACCAAGGAGGTCGACGGCAAGACGTACGAGCCCGTCGAGCGCATGACGATCGACGTGCCCGAGGAGCACATGGGCGCGGTCACGCAGCTCATGGGCGTCCGCAAGGGCCGGATGGACAACATGTCCAACCACGGCTCGGGCTGGGTCCGCATGGAGTTCGTGGTGCCCTCCCGCGGTCTCATCGGCTTCCGTACCGAGTTCCTGACGCAGACCCGTGGCACGGGCATCGGGCACTCCATCCACGAGGGCCACGAGCCCTGGTTCGGCGCCCTGCAGACCCGGAACAACGGCTCGCTGGTCGCCGACCGCGCCGGTGCCGTCACCGCCTTCGCGATGACGAACCTCCAGGAGCGCGGCGTGCTGTTCACGGACCCCGGCACCGAGGTGTACGAGGGCATGATCGTCGGGGAGAACTCCCGCTCCGACGACATGGACGTCAACATCACCAAGGAGAAGAAGCTCACGAACATGCGGTCGTCGTCGGCCGACTCGTTCGAGGCCATCGTGCCGCCGCGCAAGCTCTCCCTGGAGCAGTCGCTGGAGTTCTGCCGTGACGACGAGTGCGTCGAGGTGACCCCGGAGGCCGTCCGCATCCGCAAGGTGGTCCTGGACGCCCGCGAGCGCGCCCGCACCGCGAGCCGCGCCAAGCACGCCTGACCCAGGCCGTAGCGAGTGAGCCAGGTCCCGCACCGCGGGACCTGGCTCACTTGTTGAACACAGTTTTTACTCCGAGGGGACATAGGGATAACCCTTTGATCGCGTGCGGAACCGCCCGCATGGGGCCCTTCGGTACTAGCCTCGGATGTGTGTGCAGTGTGCGCACGGCGGGTGCGGTGTCGGTGAACGACCTTGTGGGCATGGTCCGTTGCTCACGGTGAACATGCCAAGACGACCCCCGCACAGCGGCCACGTTAGCCGCAACTGGTTTTTCCCTCCCTTGCGTCCGGAATGCGGACACTCGTCGCCGATAGATGTGTAACAAGTCCGTTTCGCAGGGATCTTCCCTCTATCCCTTTGTCCGGATTTTGGAAGATCTAGCCGCCAGGTGTGATCGAACCGAGACCTTGCCGGTGTGGTTCGGCATTCGCTGATGGCAGATAGTTAGGCGCGTAGAGCTCGGAGGACGGGTCAGGCGCCGACAGGCGGCGCAGGCTCGCGAGCGCTGGGGGCACCGACCATTTTCAGGCGCCGGAAACGGTGTTGTGTCGTGTGCTGCCCTGTGCAGTGAACCAATGGATTCTTGAGGAGGAACCCATGCGCGGTGCGAGGAGTGCCAAGTGGGTCGCGATAGCCGCGGTTGTGGCACTGGGAGCGACCGCCTGTGGTGGTGGCGACGGCGACAGCAAGGGCGACAGCAAGGCCGCCATCGACCCGAACGGCACGTTCACGGTCGAGTCCGGTGAGCCGCAGAACCCGCTGCAGCCGGCGAACACGATGGAGTCCTACGGCAGCATCGTGATCAACTCGCTGTTCACCGGTCTGGTCGACTACGACGAGAGCGGCAAGATCGTCTACATGAACGCCGAGTCGATCGACAGCAAGGACAGCAAGACCTGGACGGTCAAGCTGAAGCCGGGCTGGAAGTTCCACGACGGCACCCCGGTCACCGCCGAGTCCTACGTCAAGGCCTGGAACTGGGCCGCCAGCCCGGCCAACAAGCAGACCAACAGCTTCTGGTTCTCCGACATCGCGGGCTACGACAAGGTCGCGCCGGAGAAGGGCAAGGCCACGGCCACCGAGCTGTCCGGCCTGAAGGTCGTCGACGACAACACCTTCACCATCCAGCTGACCACGGCGATTCCGTACTACGAGTACAAGCTCGGCTACCAGGCCTTCTCGCCGCTGCCCGAGTCCTTCTACAAGGACCCGAAGGCCGCCGGTGAGAAGCCGGTCGGCAACGGCCCGTACCAGTTCGTGAGCTGGGACCACAAGAAGGCCATCACGGTCAAGAAGTTCGCCGGTTACCAGGGCTCGAACGCGGCCAAGAACGGCGGCGTGGTCTTCAAGAACTACTCCACCCCGGAGACCGCGTACGAGGACCTGAAGTCCGGCAACCTCGACGTCATCACCCAGGTCGCCCCGAAGGACCTGCCGGTCTACAAGCAGGACCTCGGCGACCGCGCGGTCGACCAGGCGTACTCCGCCATCCAGATGATCACCCCCGCCTTCTACAGCAAGCAGTGGAAGGACATCAACCCGAAGGTCCTCCAGGGCCTGTCGATGGCGATCGACCGCGCCACCATCACCAAGACCGTGCTCCAGGGCACCCGTGAGCCGGCCACCGGCTGGGTCGCCAAGGGAGTCCTCGGCTACGAGCCCAACGTCGCGGGTGACGTCACCAAGTACGACCCGACGAAGGCCAAGCAGCTCATCAAGGAGGGTGGCGGCGTTCCCGGCAACGCGATCACCATCCAGTACAACACCGACGGCGGTCACAAGGAGTGGGTGGAGGCGGTCTGCAACTCCATCACCAACGCCACCGGTGTGAAGTGCGGCACCGACCCGAAGGCCGACTTCCAGGCCGACCTCGACGCGCGTGACGCGAAGGAGGTCAAGTCCCTGTACCGCTCGGGCTGGGTGCTGGACTACCCGGTGAACGCCAACTTCCTCCGTGACCTGTACGGCACCAAGTCGTCCGGCAACCAGAGCGGCTTCTCCAACAAGAAGATCGACGAGGAGATCGCCGCAGCCGACAGCGCCGCCACGCTGGACGAGTCGGTGAAGGGCTACCAGCAGGTCGAGAAGGACCTCGTCAACTACATGCCGAGCATTCCGCTCTGGTACTACAAGGTCAACGCGGGCTACTCGGAGAAGGTCTCCGGAGTCAAGTTCGGCCAGGACGGGGACCCCATCCTGACCGGTGTCCAGGTCAAGAAGTAACCGCAGACAGCCCGTTGGCCGGGGCGCGCACAGCGTGCCCCGGCCGCGACGGCAGCGGCCGGGGGGCCCTTTCCACACGTATCGCCGGGGCGGTACGCGGGGAAAGGGCCCGCCTGCTGCCGCTGTGACTTTTTTATGGAGGCACGATGGGGCGCTACGTCGCACGACGACTGCTCCAGATGATCCCGGTCTTCATCGGGACCACATTGCTCATCTTCCTCATGGTCTACGCCCTGCCCGGCGACCCCGTCCGCGGGCTGTTCGGCGACAAGGGCGGAAGCCCTCAGGTCATCGCCGCGCTGAGACACCAGTACGGCCTGGACCAGCCGATCCTGGTCCAGTACTGGGACTACATGAAGGGCATCATCCTGCATGCCGACTTCGGCACGCAGATCGCCAGTGGCCGGCCCGTCACCGACGTGCTCGGTGACGCGTTCCCGGTGACCCTGCGCCTCGGCGGCTTCGCCTTCGTCATCGAGCTCGTCCTCGGCATCGGCCTCGGCATCTTCGCCGGCCTGCGTGCCGGACGCGCCGCCGACACCTCGGTCCTGATGGTCACGCTGCTGCTGATCTCGGTCCCGGTGTTCGTCCTCGGCTTCATCCTCAAGTGGATCTTCGCCGACGAGCTGCAGTGGCTGGAACCGAACGTCAACGACCCGACGAACTACGGTGAGCTGCTGATGCCCGCGATTGTGCTGGCCACGGCGTCACTGGCCTATGTGTCCCGGCTGACCCGTACGTCGATCGCGGAGAACATGCGCGCCGACTACGTCCGCACGGCCATCGCCAAGGGCCTGCCTCGCCGCCGGGTGGTCGGCGTCCACCTCATGCGCAACTCGCTGATCCCGGTCGTCACCTACCTCGGCACCGACATCGGCGCCCTGCTCGGCGGCGCCGTCGTCACCGAGGGCATCTTCAACATCCAGGGCATCGGCGGCACGATCTACCAGTCGATCGTCCGCCGGGAAGGCACCACCCTCGTGGGCCTGGTGACCATCCTCGTCCTCGTCTATCTCGTCGCCAGCCTCCTTGTCGACCTGCTCTACGCGGTCCTTGACCCGAGGATTCGCTATGCCTGACATGACCAAATCCGACACCACCGCCGCCGCGCCGGACGCGGTCGAGGCCGCCGCGCCCGCCCCGCAGCCGGTCAAGGCCGAGAAGACGCGCAGCCTGTGGGGCGATGCCTGGGAGGACCTGCGCCGCAACAAGATCTTCCTGATCTCCGCGGTGCTGATCCTGCTGCTGCTGACGATCACCTTCTTCCCCGGCTGGTTCACCAGCGCCAACCCGGCCTACGGCGACCTGTCCAAGCACTACCTGCAGAAGCCGCAGCTCGGGAAGCTCTTCTCGCCCGAGTGGCTGGGCTACGACCAGCAGGGCCGCAGCGTCTACGCCCGGCTCATCTACGGCGCCCGGGCCTCCATCGCCGTCGGTTTCGGCACCACGATCGTCGTGACGGTCGCGGGCGGTCTCATCGGCATGATCGCCGGCTACTTCGGCGGGATCGTCGACTCGATCCTGTCCCGGCTCGTGGACGTGTTCTTCGGCATCCCGTTCCTGCTGGGCACCATGGTCGTCCTCAACTCCTTCCCGGAGCGCACGGCCTGGGTCGTCATCGGCGCCCTCGGCTTCTTCGGCTGGACCCAGCTGGCCCGAGTGATGCGCGGTGCGGTGATCACCACCAAGCAGTCCGACTACGTCCAGGCGGCCAAGGCGCTGGGCGCGAGCACCCCGCGCATCCTGTTCCGGCACATCCTGCCGAACACCCTGGCCCCGGTGATCGTCGTCGCGACCATCTCGCTCGGTGTCTACATCGGCTCCGAGGCCACGCTGTCCTTCCTGGGCCTCGGCCTGAACGGCGTCTCCTGGGGCAACGACATCTCCGACGGCGGCAACCAGATCCGAGTGGCACAGTGGATCATGCTGTACCCCTCGATCATGCTCACCATCACGGTGCTGGCGTTCATCATGCTCGGTGAAGCGGTACGCAACGCCCTTGACCCGAAGACGCGCTGAGGGAGGCGTACGTGACCATCATCGAAGAAACCGCACCGGTGCCGGCGCCCCGCGAGGGCGACGACGGGCCGCTGCTGGAAGTGCGTGACCTGCACGTCGAGTTCGTCACCCGCGAGGGTGTCGTCCAGGCCGTCAACGGCGTCAACTACAGCGTGAAGGCCGGCGAGACCCTCGCCGTCCTCGGCGAGTCCGGCTCCGGCAAGTCCGTGACCGCGCAGGCGATCATGGGCATCCTCGACATGCCGCCGGCCCGGATCCCGCAGGGCGAGATCCTCTTCCGCGGCCAGGACATGCTGAAGATGTCCGCCGAGGAGCGCCGGCGCATCCGCGGCCGGCGGATCGCCATGATCTTCCAGGACGCGCTCAGCTCGCTCAACCCGGTGCTCTCCGTCGGCTACCAGCTCGGCGAGATGTTCCGGGTGCACCAGGGCCTCTCCAAGAAGGAGGCCAGGACCAAGTCGATCGAGCTGATGGACAAGGTCAAGATCCCCGCCGCCGCAGCCCGGGTGGACGACTACCCGCACCAGTTCTCCGGCGGTATGCGCCAGCGCATCATGATCGCGATGGCGCTGGCCCTGGAGCCGGACCTGATCATCGCCGACGAGCCCACCACGGCCCTCGACGTGACGGTCCAGGCCCAGGTCATGGATCTGCTCGCCGAGCTCCAGCGCGAGTACAACATGGGTCTGATCCTGATCACCCACGACCTCGGCGTGGTCGCCGACGTCGCGGACAAGATCGCCGTGATGTACGCGGGCCGGATCGTGGAGCGCGCCCCCGTGCACGAGCTGTACAAGCGCCCCGCGCACCCCTACACCCGCGGTCTGCTGGACTCGATCCCGCGCCTGGACCAGAAGGGCCAGGAGCTGTACGCGATCAAGGGACTGCCGCCCAACCTGCTGCGGATCCCCTCCGGCTGCGCCTTCAACCCGCGCTGCCCCAAGGCGCAGGACATCTGCCGCACGGAGATCCCGGCCCTGGTGCCGGTGACCGAACAGGACGGCGGCGAACTGGTCGGCCGGGCTTCGGCGTGCCACTTCTGGAAGGAGACGATCCATGGCTGAGCTCAGCAAGAACGACGGGCAGGAGAGCACGCCGAACGTCTCCGAGGTGGAGACCGCCGACGTCCACAGTGAGTCGGAGGCGGTCGCCGCGATCGAGGCGCCCGTCGACCGCGGTGAGCCCATCCTCCAGGTGCGCAACCTGGTGAAGCACTTCCCGCTCACCCAGGGCATCCTGTTCAAGAAGCAGATCGGCGCGGTCAAGGCCGTCGACGGGGTCTCCTTCGACCTGTACCAGGGCGAGACCCTGGGCATCGTGGGCGAGTCCGGCTGCGGCAAGTCCACCGTCGCCAAGCTGCTGATGAACCTGGAGCGGGCCACCGCCGGCGAGATCTTCTACAAGGGCCAGGACATCACCAAGCTGTCCGGGCGCGCCCTGAAGGCGGTCCGCCGCAACATCCAGATGGTGTTCCAGGACCCGTACACCTCGCTCAACCCGAGGATGACGGTCGGCGACATCATCGGCGAGCCCTTCGACATCCACCCCGAGGTGGCCCCGAAGGGTGACCGGCGCCGCAAGGTCCAGGAGCTCCTGGACGTCGTGGGTCTGAACCCGGAGTACATCAACCGCTACCCGCACCAGTTCTCGGGCGGTCAGCGCCAGCGCATCGGCATCGCCCGCGGCCTGGCCCTCAACCCCGAGGTCATCATCTGCGACGAGCCGGTCTCCGCGCTGGACGTGTCCGTCCAGGCCCAGGTCATCAACCTGATGGAGCGACTGCAGGACGAGTTCAACCTCTCCTACATCTTCATCGCGCACGACCTGTCGATCGTCCGGCACATCTCGGACCGCGTCGGTGTGATGTACCTCGGCAAGATCGCCGAGATCGGCTCCGACGAGCAGATCTACGACCACCCGACGCACCCCTACACCCAGGCGCTGCTGTCGGCGGTCCCGGTCCCGGACCCGGAGGCCCGTGAGGGCCGCGAGCGGATCATCCTCACCGGTGACGTCCCCTCGCCCGCGAACCCGCCGTCCGGCTGCCGCTTCCGCACCCGGTGCTGGAAGGCGCAGGACAAGTGCGCGACCGAGGTCCCGGTGCTCGCCGTACCGGAGCGCTTCCGGGGCGAGGACACCCCGGCGGCCCATGAGTCGGCCTGCCACTTCGCCGAGGAGAAGGACGTCGTGCACGCGGCGTGAGCGACCCGCGAAAGCCCGGCACCTCGCGCAGAGATGCCGGGCTTTCGCGCTCACCGGAGAAAAGGACCGATGCTTCACCACATCGAGCTGTGGGTCCCCGACCTGGGCAGGGCGGTGGACGAATGGGGCTGGCTGCTCGGCCGGCTCGGCTGCACGCCGTACCAGGAGTGGGACCGCGGCCGCAGTTGGCGCCACGGCACGCTCTACCTCGTGGTCGAGGAGTCCCCGGCGGTGCGCACGGGCACGGGCCACGACCGCCTGCGTCCCGGCCTCAACCACCTGGCGTTCCACGCCGGAACCCGGGCGCAGGTCGACGCGCTGGCGCAGGAGGGCCCGGCCCACGGCTGGACCCCGCTCTTCGCGGACCGCTACCCGCACGCGGGCGGCCCGGACCACTACGCGGCCTACCTGGAGAACACGGACGGCTTCGAGGCCGAGCTGGTGGCGAACGGCCCCTGAACCGCCCTCAGTTCCCTACTTCCACTCCAGGCCCCAGACGTTGGCGTCCGCCTTCACCGGGGCCACGAACCACTTCGACCACTTCTTGTTCTCGTGGTACTTGCAGTGGCCGTCGTAGTAGTACGAGTACTTCGTGGCCTTGAACTTCTTGGACTCGTGGAACATCGTCATGCGGACCTTGGTCTTGCCCGCCTTGTTCTTCGCCGGGATCGCGTAGCTCCAGCTGTTCGACTTCGTCCAGGACTTGCCGACGGTCACGCTGAACGACGTGCTCGCCTTGGCGAAGATGACCCCGGCCTCGGCCTCCACACCGGCGGTGCCGCTGGCGCTCACCGTGGCGGTCCTGGTGTGGTTGTAGGTGAGGGTGCCGCCGAGGTTGTCGTACATCCACTCGCTGTGCAGGTTGGTCGGCTTGCTCACGGTCGACTTGTTGGTGATGTGGTAGCCCGTCCCGGGGCTCGGGGCACACGAGGCGGAGGCCGGGGCGGCCACGCCGGTCACGATGCCGCCGGCCACGACGGCCGTGCTCACGAGGGCACTTGAGATTCTCAGCACGAACGATTCCCCCTTCAGGAACGCTGCGCTCACCGGGAGCGCGCCGTCAGACTGGCTGTGCCCGGACAAGCCTGCAAACAGATTGCGGGGCGCCGCGACACGCCCATGCACCGCAGGGCATTGACAGTCCCGGCCGCCACCGGGCAAAGGGTGCACACGGGGAGTCGTCGCAGGTCGGAGCGGGCCGAATTGGCTGTCTCCGTACCGAAGGTCGGTATCGCATCGCCGGTATGAAGTGAGCAGCGTCTCACCGCACGGCCTCATGTGCTTTGCGGTATGAAAGGCGCCCTCAAGACTTCCCCAAGCCAGGAACCGCACGCGGCGCGCCCCGAGTCCTGATCATTGGTCAGACACAAACGGGGAGTGACGCATTGTTGGTGGCAGCGGAACGCAGAGCCGGTGACGTCGGGCGGCCCTTCGGGGCGGCGGTGCGGGCCCGGCGGCTGGAGCTGGGGCTCACCCAGGAACGCCTGGCGAACGAGGCGGGCATGACGCAGGGCGCGCTCTCGCGCATGGAGTGCGGTCACGGGGTGCCGACCCTGCCGCTGCTGGAGCGGCTGGCGGCGGCCCTGTCGTCGAACCTGCTGATCTCCATGTCACCGCACGGCGGCGTCCACGTGGTCTTCAAGGCCGTGCCGCGCTAGGCACGCCCACGTCAGGCACGCCCACGTCAGGCACCCCGACGCCAGGCACCCCCATGCCGGCCCCCGAACGGCTCAGCCGAGCCGTCCGGGGTCCTCCTTCTGACGCCCCTTCGCACCCGTACGGGTGGGGTGAACATGCACGGAAGCGACCATGTGCCGATATTGGCTGGTAAAGGATCAAGGCACTCCTGGGTCCGGCGCCAGTCAAGAGGAGGCACTCCATGCGAGGAGCCACGCAAGCCAGGTGGGCCGTGTGCGCGGCGGCGGCCCTGCTGGCGACGGCGGCCTGCGGCGGCGGAAGCAGCGGCGGAGACACGAGCGAGGTCCTCACCTCGTCCTGGGGCGACCCGCAGAACCCGCTGGAGCCCGCCAACACCAACGAGGTGCAGGGCGGCAAGGTCCTCGACATGATCTTCCGCGGCCTGAAGCGGTACGACCCCGTGACCGCCCAGGCGCAGAACATGCTGGCGCAGAGCATCGAGACACCGGACTCGCAGAACTTCACGGTCACCCTGAAGGACGGCTGGACGTTCAGCGACGGCGAGAAGGTGACCGCCCGCTCGTTCGTCGACGCCTGGAACTACGGGGCGAGCCTGAAGAACGCGCAGAAGGCCGCCGAGTTCTTCAAGTACATCGAGGGGTACGACCGGATCCACCCGGCGACGGGGAAACAGAGCGCCGACACCCTGTCCGGACTGAAGGTCGTCGACGACCGCACCTTCACCGTGCGCCTCAGCCAGAAGTTCTCGTCCTTCCCCGACACCCTCGGCTACGCCGTCTTCTCCCCGCTGCCCCGGGCGTTCTTCGACGACCACGAGGCCTGGCTGAGGAAACCCGTCGGCAACGGGCCCTACACGATCACCTCGTACACCCGGGGCGCCCAGATGAACCTGGTCCGCCGCGCCGACTACCCCGGCCCGGACAGGGCGCGCAACGGCGGGGTCACCCTGAAGGTCTACACCGACCCCAACACCGCCTACACCGACCTGCTGGCCGGCAACCTCGACCTCACCGACGACGTGCCCGCCGCCCAGCTGGGGAACGCCCCGGGCGACCTCGGCGGCCGCTACCTCAACCAGCCCGCCGGGATCATCCAGACGATCGCCTTCCCCTACTACGACAAGGAGTGGGCGAAGCCCGGCATGGACAAGGTCCGCAAGGGGCTGTCCATGGCCATCGACCGCGACCGGATCACCAGGACGATCTACCGGAGCACCCGCGTCCCGGCGACGGACTGGACCTCACCGGTCCTCGGGATCAAGGGCGGCGACAGCAAGGGGCTGTGCGGCGAGTGGTGCACCTACGACCCGGCCCGGGCCAAGGAGCTGATCCAGCAGGGCGGGGGACTGCCCGGCGGGCAGGTGCGGATCACGTACAACGCGGACGCCGGCTCCCACAAGCAGTGGGTGGACGCCGTCTGCAACTCCATCAACAACGTCCTCGGCGACGACCGGGCCTGCGCCGGCAGCCCCATCGGCACCTTCGCGGACTACCGCGACAAGACCACCCGGCAGAAGCTGAGCGGACCCTTCCGGGCCGGCTGGCAGATGGACTACCCGCTCATCCAGAACTTCCTTCAGCCGCTCTACTACACCAACGCCCCCTCCAACGACGGCAAGTGGTCCAACAAGGAGTTCGACCGGCTCGTCGACCGGGCCAACGCCGAGACCGACCCGGCCAAGGCCGTGGCGCTGTTCCAGCAGGCCGAGGGGGTCGTCCGGGACGACATGGCCGCCATCCCGCTGTGGTACCAGAACGGCACGGGCGGCTACGGGGAACGCCTCTCCGACGTCCGGCTCAACCCGTTCTCCGTCCCGGTCTACACCGACATCAAGGTGGGCTGACCCGCCATGGGGCGGTACGTCGTACGGCGCCTGCTGCAGATGGTGCCCGTGTTCCTCGGCGCGACCCTGCTGATCTTCCTCATGGTGAACGTGATGGGCGACCCCGTCGCGGGCCTGTGCGGCGAACGGCAGTGCGACGCGGCGACGACCGCGCAGCTCAAGCAGGAGTTCGGTCTCGACCGGCCGGTCTGGCAGCAGTACCTGACCTACATGGGGAACGTCTTCACCGGGGACTTCGGCACGGCGTTCAACGGCCAGCCGGTCACCGAGCTGATGGCGACGGCCTTCCCCGTCACCGCGCGCCTCACGCTGGTCGCGATCCTCTTCGAGATCGTCATCGGGATCACCCTCGGGGTCGTCACCGGGATGCGCCGGGGCCGCCCCGTCGACACCGGCGTCCTGCTGGCCACCCTCGTGGTGATCTCCGTGCCCACCTTCGTCACCGGTCTGCTGCTCCAGCTGCTGCTCGGCGTCGAGTGGGGCTGGATCAGGCCGTCCGTCTCCCCGGACGCCGCCTTCGGTGAACTCCTCGTACCCGGCCTGGTCCTGGCCTCGGTCTCGCTGGCGTACGTCACCCGGCTGACCCGGACCTCGATCGCCGAGAACCGGCGCTCCGACTACGTCCGCACCGCCGTCGCCAAGGGGCTGCCGCGCCGGCGGGTCGTCACCCGGCACCTGCTGCGCAACTCCCTCATCCCCGTGGTCACCTTCATCGGCGCGGACATCGGCTTCCTGATGGGCGGCGCCATCGTCACCGAGCGGATCTTCAACATCCACGGCGTCGGCTACCAGCTCTACCAGGGCATCCTCCGCCAGAACACCCAGACGGTCGTCGGCTTCGTCACCGTGCTCGTGCTGGTCTTCCTGGTCACCAATCTGCTCGTCGACCTCCTGTACGCCGTACTCGACCCGAGGATCCGCTATGCCTGAACTGGAGCCGGAGGGCGAGATCGTGGCGCCGGGGCTGACCGTGGGGGAGCCGCTGCCCCTGGAGCAGGCACCGGTCGCCGGGACCACGGGCAGACCCCGCTCCCTGTGGTCCGACGCCTGGCGCGACCTGCGCCGCAACCCGGTCTTCCTGGCGTCCTCACTGATCATCCTCTTCCTGCTGTTCATCTCCCTGTGGCCCTCGGCCATCACCTGGGAGAGCCCCCTGAAGTGCGACCTCGCCCACGCGCAGGAGGGTTCGGGACCGGGCCACCCCTTCGGTTACGACGGCCAGGGCTGCGACGTCTACACCCGCACGGTCTACGGCGCCCGTACGTCCGTCATGGTCGGCGTCCTCGCCACCCTCGGGGTCGCCGTCCTCGGCAGCGTCCTCGGCGGCCTGGCCGGCTTCTTCGGCGGCGCCGGGGACGCGGTCCTCTCCCGCGTCACGGACGTGTTCTTCGCGATCCCCGTGGTCCTCGGCGGGCTGGTGCTGCTCTCCGTGGTCACCGGCGACACCGTCTGGCCGGTCATCGGCTTCATGGTGCTGCTCGGCTGGCCCCAGATCTCCCGGATCGCCCGCGGCTCGGTGATCACGGCGAAACAGCACGACTACGTCCAGGCGGCCCGCGCGCTCGGCGCCTCCTCCTCCCGCATCCTCCTGCGCCACATCGCCCCGAACGCGGTGGCCCCCGTGATCGTCGTCGCGACCATCGCCCTGGGCACGTACATCGCCCTGGAAGCGACCCTGTCCTACCTCGGCGTCGGCCTGAAGCCGCCCACGGTCTCCTGGGGCATCGACATCTCCGCCGCCTCCCCCTACGTCCGCAACGCCCCCCACGCCCTGCTGTGGCCCTCCGGCGCCCTCGCCCTGACGGTCCTGGCGTTCATCATGCTCGGCGACGCGATCCGCGACGCCCTCGACCCGAAACTGAGGTGACCGGCGATGCCGCTGGACGCAGGGGAAGCAGGGGAGGCGCAGTTCGCGGAGCCGTACTCCCGGGGGGAGGCGCTGCTCGACGTACGGGATCTGCGGGTGGAGTTCCGCACCCGGGACGGCGTCGCGCGGGCCGTCAACGGGGTCAGCTGGACCGTGCGGGCCGGTGAGACGCTCGCGGTGCTCGGGGAGTCCGGATCGGGCAAGTCGGTGACCGCGCAGGCGGTGATGGGGATCCTCGACGTGCCGCCCGGCCGGATCACCGGCGGCCAGGTGCTGTTCAAGGGCCGGGACCTGCTCACGATGAAGGAGGACGAGCGCCGCAGGATCCGCGGCGCCGAGATGGCGATGATCTTCCAGGACGCGCTGTCCTCCCTGAACCCGGTCCTCCCCGTCGGCGACCAGCTCGGCGAGATGTTCGTCGTCCACCGCGCCATGTCGAGGAAGGACGCGCGGGCCAGGGCCGTGGAGCTGATGGACCGCGTCCGCATCCCGGCCGCGCGGCAGCGGGTCGGCGACTACCCGCACCAGTTCTCCGGCGGTATGCGCCAACGCATCATGATCGCGATGGCGCTCGCCCTCGAACCGGCCCTGATCATCGCCGACGAGCCCACCACCGCCCTCGACGTCACCGTCCAGGCCCAGGTCATGGACCTGCTCGCCGAACTGCGGCGCGAGTACCGCATGGGCCTCGTCCTCATCACCCACGACCTCGGCGTGGTGGCCGACGTCGCCGACCGCATCGCCGTGATGTACGCGGGCCGGATCGTCGAGTCGGCCCCCGTCCACGACCTCTACAAGGCCCCGGCCCACCCGTACACCCGGGGGCTTCTCGACTCCATCCCCCGCCTCGACCGCAAGGGCCACGCACTCCACGCCATCCAGGGCCTGCCGCCGAACCTCATGGACATCCCGCCCGGCTGCGCCTTCCACCCCCGCTGCCCTGCGGCCCGGGACGCCTGCCGGAGCGACGTACCGCCGCTGCACCCGGTGGCCGAGGACCGCGGCAGCGCCTGCCACTTCTGGAGGGAGTGCCTGCATGGCTGAGCCGATCCTCCACGTGAGCGGGCTGTACAAGCACTACCCGCTCACCCGGGGCGTCCTGTTCAAGAAGCGGGTCGGCTCGGTGAAGGCCGTCGACGGCGTCGACTTCGCGCTCGGCAGGGGCGAGACCCTCGGGATCGTCGGCGAGTCCGGCTGCGGCAAGTCCACGGTCGCCAAGCTGCTGGTCAGCCTGGAGCGCCCGACGCGCGGCCGGATCCACTACAAGGGCGAGGACATCACCCGGCTCTCCGGGCGCGCCCTGAAGGCGGTCCGCCGCAACATCCAGATGGTGTTCCAGGACCCGTACACCTCCCTCAACCCCAGGATGACGGTCGGTGACATCGTCGGGGAGCCCTACGAGATCCACCCCGAGGCCGCCCCCAAGGGCGACCGGCGCCGCCGGGTGCGGGAACTGCTCGACGTGGTCGGCCTCAACCCGGAGCACATCAACCGCTACCCCCACCAGTTCTCCGGCGGCCAGCGCCAGCGCATCGGCATCGCCCGCGGCCTCGCCCTGCGCCCCGAGGTGATCGTCGCCGACGAACCGGTGTCCGCGCTGGACGTCTCGGTGCAGGCCCAGGTCGTCAACCTCCTCGGCCGCCTCCAGAGCGAGTTCGCGCTGTCGTACCTCTTCATCGCCCACGACCTGTCGGTGGTCCGGCACATCTCGGACCGGGTCGGGGTGATGTACCTCGGCCGGATCGTGGAGATCGGCTCCGACGAGCAGATCTACGGCCGTCCGACGCACCCGTACACCCAGGCGCTGCTCTCCGCGGTCCCGGTGCCGGACCCCGGGGCGCGCAGCCGGCGGGAGCGGATCATCCTCACCGGAGACGTGCCGTCCCCGACGGACGTGCCGTCCGGCTGCCGCTTCCGCACCCGCTGCTGGAAGGCGCGCGAGCGGTGCGCCCAGGAGGTGCCGGTGCTCGCCGTCCCGGAGCCCTTGCAGGACCTGGGCGGGCCCGCAGCGCACCCCTCCGCCTGCCACTTCGCGGGAGTCGATCACTCCAACGACGGCACATAACCGCACATTTGTACCGTAACTGCGTTAACACGCAGGCAACTTGGCTGACCCGATTCCGATATACGGACGCGTCAGTCTGAACAGCGTACGGCCGTGCGGGTGCCGTAAACGGGCCGGGATGCGCCATGTCATCCCGGCCCGTTGCCTTGCCTAGGCCGTCTCCCCCGGGTGGGGCGCGAGCCCCAGCGAGCGCTTCAGGAAGTCCACCTGGAGCAGCAGCAGGTTCTCCGCGACCTGCTCCTGCGGGGTCATGTGCGTGACGCCGGACAGCGGCAGCACCTCGTGCGGCCGCCCCGCCGCGAGCAGGGCCGAGGACAGCCGCAGGGAGTGCGCGACGACCACGTTGTCGTCGGCGAGGCCGTGCACGATCATCAGCGGCCGGTGCGGCTCGGCGGGCGCGGACAGCCCGTCGTCGGTGACGAGAGAACTCCGCGTGTACGCCTCGGCGTTCGCGGCCGGGTCGCCGAGGTAGCGCTCGGTGTAGTGGGTGTCGTACAGCCGCCAGTCGGTGACCGGGGCGCCGGCGACGCCCGCGTGGAAGACGTCCGGGCGGCGCAGCACCGCGAGAGCGGCCAGCCAGCCGCCGTAGGACCAGCCGCGGATCGCCACCCGGGTCAGGTCCAGGGGGTACCTCTTCGCGAGGTCCTGGAGGGCCTCGATCTGGTCGTCGAGACTGACGGTGAGGTCGTGGTGGATCGCCTTCTCCCAGGCGGGGGAGCGGCCCGGGGTGCCCCGGCCGTCGGCGACGACCACCGCGAAGCCCTGGTCGGCGAACCACTGCGAGGTCAGATGCGCGTTGTGGGCGGCGAGGACCCGGGGGCCGTGGGGGCCGCCGTAGGGGTCGAGGAGGACGGGCAGCAGGGGTGCGGAGGGTGGTGAGGTGTCGCCGGGGTAGTCGGCAGGCATGAGCACGGCGCACGGGATCCGTCGTGCGCCCCCTTCGGTGAGGACCACGCGCGGGGACAGACCGGGATCTTCGGCATACGACCGGACGGTCGCCGTCTGCTTCCCGTCCCGCAGGATGCGCGCCACGCTCCCGGGCCGGTCGAGCGCCGCGGACACCAGCACGGTCACGCCCCCGGCGCGCACGGCGGAGTGCACGCCGGGCTCCTGCGAGACGCGCTCCACCCCGAGTTCGCTGACCCGGTAGACATGCACCTCGCCGGTCTCCGGGCTCTCCGCCTCCGTGCCGGCCGACGCCGAGATCAGCACCTCGTCGTCCGTGACGTCCAGCACCGCCCGGACATGCAACTGCGCTCCGGTCAGCGGACGTTCGCCGACCGCGAGGACCCGGGCGCCGCCCTCGTCGGCGATCCGTACCAACCGCCCGGAAGGGCTCCAGCACGGCACCCCAGGGAAAAGATCCAGCCAAATCGGATCTTCGTCGGCGTGCACCATCCGCGTGGCCCCGGACTCCGTGTCCACCGCCAGATACACCTGGCTGCGCTGATCGCGCGCCTGGACGAGAAGCAGCGGCGCACCCGCCCCTGACCAGTGCACTCGCGCCAGATAGGGGTACCGCGCCCGGTCCCAGACGACCTCGGTCCGCACCCCGTCCAGGTCGAACACGAACAGCCGGACCTCCGCGTTGGCCGTCCCAGCAGCTGGATACGGCACGTGTTGTGGGTCACGTTTCGGCTGCGCGGGGTCCGAGATCCACCACCGCTCCACCGGCGTGTCGTCCACCCGCGCCACCAGCAGCCGGTCCGACTCCGGAGCCCACCAGAAGCCCCGGGAACGCGCCATTTCCTCCGCCGCGACGAACTCGGCCAATCCATAGGAAACCGTGCCCGATTCGGGCTCCGCGACCGCCCGGTCGTCCTCGCCCTCGGCGCTCACCACCCGCAGCGCGCCCCCCGCGACATACGCGACGAGCCGCCCGTCGGGGGACGGACGGGGATCGACCACCGGCCCCGGCACCCGGATCTCGCGCGCCGTCCCCGCCCTCAGCTCGGCCGTGAAAAGCCGCCCGGACAACGAGAACGCGGCCAGTTCCACGGCCTCGTCGGTGGCGTAGCCGACGATCCCGGCACCGCCTTCACGACTGCGCTCCCGGCGTGCCCGTTCCTCGGCGGAGAGGTCCTCCGCGGCGCCCCCGAGAAGCCCCCGGGGATCGGCGGCCGGCCGCTCCGCACCATCAGCGGGATCGAGCACCCACAGGGCGCCCGCGCGATCGGTACCGGAGCCGGAGCGCAGGAACACCACCCGGGAGCCATCGGGGGCCACCGTGAACGAACGCGGCGCGCCGAGGGTGAAACGCTGGGTGCGCGCGTGCCGGCGGGGGAAGGAGTCGGACTCGGTCGTCATCCCACGACCATATTGGCCATGCGCCCCCTTGTGCGGCTGTGCGCCGCGAGATGCACACGTACTCGTAGTTATGATCACTAGCGCACTGTGGGTATGAACCTGCTGGCAGTTGTATGGATTTACAAGTTCCCTCGTTCTGTTCTGCCCCCACGTTCCCGGGTTCTTGGAGGTGAGCCGCCGTGGCACTCTCGATTTCGGCGGTGGTGCTGCTGGCGATCATCGTCTTCTTGTTGATCAAGAAGTCAGGACTGAAGGGCGGTCATGCGGTCGTCTGCATGCTGCTCGGCTTCTACCTCGCCTCCTCGACGATGGCGGGGACGATCAACGATCTGACGACGAGCGTGGCGAGCATGATCGGCAGCATCAAGTTCTGACGCGTGCCGTCGCGGGGGCTCCGGTGGGCGGTTGACCGGAGCTCGGCCTTCGCTGCCATGAACCGCGCCTTCCCCGCATCCGGATCCGTAAGCCGGGGCGCGTGAACGGACACGACGCTGACGATCGCCTGCGGAAGCGGGCGAAGGCCTCGCCCAACTTCGGGCGTCGCTACGGCCAGCAGCTGCTCTTCGCCCTCCCTGGCTCGCCGGTAGCGGCCTCCCGCCGGAGGCGATCGCCGAGGAGATCGTCCGCGACGCCCTGCGCGAAGCCGTCAAGCAGATCGCGCTCGCCCGGCTTCCCGAGTTCGATCGTGACCTGGGCGAAGCCTTCGATCAGGCCATCCAGCTCTCCTCCGTCACCCCGATGCGGCTGTTCTTGGAGAAGGTGGGCGACGCTCGTGGCCGTCGAGCGCCACCCTGAGCAGGCTCGCAGGATGCGCGAGGCCGAGCGGACCATCACTGACCCCAGTGCTTCAGAAGGTGCCTTCCGACAGGCCCAAGCCACTGTCACCCGCGTACTCGACACGGCATCCGAAGAGGCCGGAGTCATCCAGTGGTGAACGAACGCGAAGAGGCCAGGAGGACGACGCCACGGGGTGGGCCTGGGAGTACGACCCGGACGCCGAGTGGGTGGTTGGCGGGATGAAGGCCGCGGACCGGGAGGCGGTCGCCCCGCGGCGGCGCCCACTGTGTCCATGCGGCGGGCGGGTCAGCCTTCGGACGCGTACGGCACGAAGTCGGCCCAGGCCTCCGGCGAGAGCTGGAGGCGGGGGCCGGCGGTGTGCTTGGAGTCGCGGACGTGGACGGTGTCGGGGGTGTTGGCGATCTCGACGCAGTCGCTCGGGTTGCTGCTGTCGCTGTAGCTGCTCTTGAACCACACCAGGTCCTGCATCAGGTTTCTCCCACCAGTGTCTCGACGAAGGCCAATGACTCCCTTGCGGTCAGAGCCTCGGCCCGGATGATGCCATAGCGCAGTTCAAGGATCCTGAGCTGCCTCGGGTCGTGAACGGGGCGGCCGTTGAACTCATCGTCCATGCGCCCGACCGCCGTGCCATCCTCGAACTTCAGCACCTGGATACGCCCTCCCGTCCCAGGGTGGTCCCAGCGGTCCGTCGGCATCACCTGAATCTCGACGTTTCGCAGTTGCCCCACATGCAGGAGGTGTTCGAGCTGCGTGCGCCACACCATCTTGCCTCCGACCGGACGTCTCAGGGTCGTCTCTTCCAGGACGAAGCTGAGTTCGGGAGCGGGTGAACGATCGAAGATCGCCTTTCGGGCCATGCGTGCCGCTACTGCCTGCTCCAGATCTACCTCCGGGGGCACGGGGCGCCGAGTCCCCATCAACGCCCATGCGTAGTCCTTTGTCTGCAGGAGTCCGTGCAGGTTGTGGTTGCCGTACGAGAGCAGTTCGACGGCCTTCGCCTCCATCTCCGCCAGATCCCGAACCTTCTTCGGATACCGGACCTTCTCCACGTCCTCCTTCATCGCGGAGAGCAGCCCACCGGCCCCGAGCACCTCGTCCGCCCTGTCCAGGAACTCCGGCCGAGGGATACGCTTCCCGCTCTCCAGCTCGTAGATCATGTCCTCGCCGTACCCGACGGCTTCACCGAACTTGCCCGCCCGCATACCCACGGACTCCCGCCGCAGCTTCAGCTGTCGTCCGATCGTGGCGACGATCGCGAGGCCCCACTCGTCGTCGGGATCCACCTCCCAACCGGGCTCGTCCGCCTCGCTCTTGAGTCGCACCGCTTCCCCGCCCACCTTCGGCATACCGCACCCCTCCGTCGCTCACCGTAAGCAATCGCTTCGTTACTCTTCACGGTAGGCAAGTGCCGCGACTCAGCGTGATGTGATCCACGAAACCGGCTCTGCTGAAGGTTTCCTGTCGGATTGGCTCTGATTCCCGTGGCCAAAACGCTTGTGCACCGTTGAACACTGCGAGTACGGACGAGGCGCCTGTCTGCTGCGGGCGGGAGGAGCAGGCCGCCGGGCTGACGCGAAGGCTGCACGCGTCTGCGATCCGCCCGGGGGGAGCGGTTTCTGCCGCTCGTCGGCGCGTCCGGGTAGCGGAAAGTCCTCGCTGGTCAGGGCCAGGGTGTTGCCCCGGCTGCGCGAACGTCGCCGGACTGTCGTACTGGCTTTCGCTCGGGGCGCCGACCTGATGGGTGCGCTCGCGGGCGCACTGTCTTCGGCGTGCACTCATCTTTCTCCCGCCCATGGCCCGCGTCACTCGCAGGAGTGAACATCGCCAACTGGGCTGCCCTTGGCGGACGTTGCCTGACCTACTCTCGGCGCAACGGACCCGTACAAATGCGACGGCCTTCGCCGGGGCGGCAATCCCCCACGAACGCCCCGACAGTGTTGAGGAGAAGGCCTGGATGGATGGGCAGGACGGCACCTTCGGCTTCACGGTGATCGGCGATCACCTCGCCCAGCACCCGGGACTGTCCCTCGTGGCGATCGGGATCGGCGTCCGCCTCCAGTCGATGCCGGCGGGAACTCCGGTCGACGTCGAAACCCTGAGCGCCCGTTTCCCCGACGACGCGACCGATACCGCCGCCGCCCTGACTGAGCTGGAGGTCCACGGCTTCCTCCGCCGTGAGAGCGAACGTACTCCGGACGGTCGCACTGTCACCCACGTGGTCTTCTGCCACCAGTAGGGCCCGCAGCCCTGAACCGTCGACTGAAGGCCTCCGCCTCGGTCGGGGGCTCTCAGGAGAACCGAACAAGCGAACCAAGTGAGGAACCGCATGGTGAAGTCGTCCCACGAGGCGATGCACCGCATCTTTCAGGAATGCCCCGACCTGTTCGCCGGCGTTTCCAAGGTCCTCGACCTCCCCTTCGTCCCGCCCAGGTCCGTCACGGTTCTGCCGACCGATCTCACCGAGGCTCGGCCTGTCGAGCGTCGGGTCGACACGTTGCTCCGTTTCGACTACGACGGCGACGGCTCGTTCCTCGTGGCCGTCGAGGCGCAGAGCGCGAAGGATCCGGACAAGCCCGCCAGCTGGGCCTACTACCTGTCCTTCCTGTACACGAAGTACAAGATCCCGCCTCTGCTGCTGGTCGTCTGCCAGGATCGGCCCACCGCCGAGTGGGCTGCACGGTCCGTGCCCATCGGCCCGGAGCAGTGGACCTCCCTCACCCTGCACCCGCTCGTGGTCGGCCCGCACAACATGCCGGTGATCGCCGACCCGGATGAGGCTCGGGCCGATCCGGCGCTGGCCGCGCTGTCCGTCATCACTCACGCAAAGGAAGCGGTCGTCGATGGGATACTGAAGGCCCTGTCCACCGCTCTGCTGGACGTGCCCGAGGCTGTCGCCGGCACGATCATCGAATTCACCGCCCAAGGCATCGGTGGCAACCGCCGGGCCGCAGAAATCTGGAGGAACCTGGTGGCTGTGGACCTGTCCTTCTATAAGTCGTACATCTCCGAAGAGATCCGGGACGAGGGGCGCACGCAGGGCCGCGTCCAGCGGGGCGCCGAGGACGTGCTGCTCGTCCTTGAGGCCCGGGGCCTCGATGTCTCCGAGGGACTCCGCGAGCGCATCACCGCCTGCGACGACCCGGATCTCCTGCGTATCTGGCTCACCCGGGCAGCGACCGCAGCCTCCGCCGGGGACATCTTCACCGAGCCGCAGGGCGACGCCTGAGTCCACGGAGGAGGCAGATGACCGCCGGGCGGTCGTCGCCTCGTAGGCTGGCCTCATGACGGAACTGCCCGCTCGGCGTCTGCTCCTGGTGCACGCGCATCCGGACGACGAGTCGATCAACAACGGCGCGACCATGGCCCGCTACGCGGCCGAGGGCGCCAGGGTCACGCTCGTGACCTGCACGCTCGGTGAGCGCGGGGAGGTCATCCCGCCCGAGCTGCGGCATCTGAGCGGTGCCGCCCTCGGTGAGTACCGGCTGCGTGAGCTGACCGACGCCATGGCCGCGCTCGGTGTCGGGGACTTCCGGCTGCTCGGCGGTGTGGGGCGGTACGGCGACTCCGGGATGATGGGCGTCGCCGACAACGACGACCCCGCCTGCTTCTGGCAGGCGAACGTCGACGAGGCCGCCGCCGCGCTTGCCGAGGTGATCCTCGAAGTGCGTCCCCATGTCCTTGTCGCCTACGACGACAACGGCGGCTACGGCCACCCCGACCACATCCAGGCGCACCGCGTCGCCCTGCGGGCCGTCGACTTCGCCGCCGAGACCGGCTGGGCCGTCCCCAAGGTCTATTACAACCGCGTGCCGCGCTCCGTCGTCGAGGCCGCCTTCGAGCGGCTCCGCGAGGAACTGCCGACGCTGCCCTTCGACAAGAGCGCCGCCGTCGCCGACGTACCCGGGGTCGTCGACGACGACCGGATCACCACCGTCATCGACGGCACCCCGTACGCGCCCGCAAAGGCCGCCGCGATGCGCGCGCACGCCACCCAGATCGAGGTCGCCCCGGGCGAGCGCTGCTTCGCCCTCTCCAACGAGCTGGCCCAGCCCCTCTTCACCACTGAGTACTACGAGTTGGTGCGCGGTGAGCCCGGGGAGCGGGTGGGGAACAGGGAGACGGACCTGTTCGCCGGAGTCGAGGTCGGGACGGAGGCGAGCGCCTGATGCCCGGTCCCGGTTCGATGCTCGCCCAGCCCCTCCAGCGTCCCCCCGCCGGACGGATCGCCGCCTACCTCGGGCTCTTCGTCCTCGGTGCGGTGACCGGCCTGGCCGGTGCGCTCGTGCAGTCCGGCTGGTTCCCCGGCGGACTGCTGCTCGCGCTCGCCGGTGCGGCCGGGCTGTTCCTCGGCGGCGCCCGGGCCGCGAACAGCCGTGCCGGGGCGGTCGCGCCGGCCGCCGGCTGGATGATCGCCGTCATCGTGTGCACCGCGGGCCGTGCCGAAGGGGACTTCCTGTTCGGCGCGGGAGGCGGCTCGTACCTCTTCCTGCTCGGCGGTATGGCGCTGGCTGTGATCTGCGCCACCCTTGGGCTGGGGAGGCAACCGGACCGCCCCGACGTCCGACTTGGCAAGTGACGTACCACTTCGCAGGGCGCGGCCGTGCGAGTCCCGTGCGGGTTTCAATGGCGGTCGTGGGATACGCGCCAGAAGCGGCCAGTATGGTGGTGCGCGCCGCCGAGCTGCCCGTGAGGTCGTGGCGGGCGGTGGAGCCAACCTGGAGAACCTGCCTTGAGTCGTGAAACTGACAGTCCGTCCTCCGGGCCCAACGGGCGCGGCGGGGCCGCGTACCCCTCGGGTACGCCGCCGTACGGCATCCCCGTGGTGTCCGACGCCGGTGCGGACGCGGGCCGTTCGGCCGCCCGGCCGGAGGAACGCAAGACCGAGACCACGCTGACGACCCGGATCCGGATCAACATCCCCGGTTCCCGGCCCATTCCGCCGGTCGTCGTGCGCAAGCCCGTCGCCGAGTCCGAGGGCGACGACACCAACGCCGGCGCCAACGCCGACACCGGCCCGCAGTCGAGGCCCGCAGTCGGTGCCGGCGCAGGTACCGATTCCGGCAACTCCTCCGGTTCTGCCGGTTCTGCCGGTTCTGCCGGTTCCTCCGGTTCTGCCGGTTTCTCCGGGGCCGACACGGGCAGCTTCGCGGCGCCCGCCGACACCGCGGCCGGCGTGGGGGAGAAGGCGGCGAGCGACTGGTTCGCCCCGCGCAAGTCCGGTCCCGCCAAGGGCGGTCAGGGCGGCGGGGCCACCAACGGGGCGGGCATTCCGGGCGGTTCCGTCGCAGGTGTGGGCGCTTCCGGCGCTTCTGGTGCGCCTGGTGCTTCCGGTGCTTCTGGTACTTCCGGCGCTTCGGGCGTGTCGGGTACTCCGGCCGGTGGCGCGCGTCCCGGTGCCGGGCGACCGGCCGGTGGGCGTCCCGGTGGCGTGGTCGGTTCCATGAGCGCGCCGATCGGCCCCCGGCCGGGCGGCACCAACGGCGCCGGGCTCCCCGGTGCCACCGGCGGTCCGGTGGCTCCCGGGCACGGCGGCGGCACCGGTTCCTTCGACGTCACCGAGGCGCTGTCCGCGGGTCCGCTCGGCACCCCGCGCCCGGGACAGGGCCAGGGTCAGGGGCAAGCACAGGCGCAGGGTCAGGGGCAGGGACCCGGCCAGTCGCCGGGCGGTCAGAGTGGCGGCGGTGCCGAGGCACGCCGCGACGAGCTGCCGTACTTCTCCGGCAACGGCCAGGGCGACCAGCCGGGCTTCCCCGGGACGAACGGCCAGGGCGGCGCCCCCGGTCCCGGCAGCCGGCACGACTTCAACGGCCCCGACATCCCCGCCGGCCCGCACGGCCACGGCGGCCCGCAGGGGCCCACCGGCCCGACCGGCGGCCCGGTCACCGGCGACGGCCCGATCGTGCCCCCGGTGGCCCAGGGCGCGGCCGGCCCGGCCGTCGGCGCCCCCGGCATCCCTGGCATCCCCGGCTCCCCGAACGGCTACGGCGGCGCTCCCGGCGGCCCTCGTACGACCGCTCCCGGCGGCCCTCGTACGACCGTTCCCGGCACGGCCCGGCTCCCCGGCGGCGGTCTGAGCGACGACACCGCGGTCCTCACCCCGCAGATCCAGGCCCCCGGGCCGGGCGCGGGCGGCTACGGCCGTCCCGCCGACAACGTCTCCGGGCACACCGTCACCAGCGGTATCCCGGTCGTGCCCTCCGCTGACCAGGGCACCCCCGGCGCGCCCGGCGGTACGCAGAGCGGCGGGCCCGGGGCGAAGAAGGCGCCCAAGCCCGCCGCCAGGGCCGCGCAGAGCGCGTCCGGCTCCAAGAAGGCGAAGAAGAAGGGCCGCAGCAAGCTGGTCCTGCTCGGCGGCGTCCTGGTCCTCGGCGGGGTCGGCGTGTACGGCGCCGGACTGCTGATGAACCACTCCGACGTGCCCAAGGGCACCACCGTGCTCGGCGTCGACATCGGCGGCAGCACCCGCGACGAGGCCGTCAAGAAGCTCGACGACGCCTTCGACAAGCGGGCCGCGCAGCCGCTGAAGCTGTCCGTCGACGGCGACACCGTCTCCCTCAAGCCGGACCAGGCGGGCCTCCAGTTCGACATCCAGGCCACCCTCGACGACGCCGCGAAGAGCGACTACAACCCGGTCTCCGTGATCGGCTCGCTGTTCGGGCAGCACCGGGTGGTCGAGCCCGAGATGCCGGTCGACGAGGAGAAGCTCCAGGCGGCGCTGCAGAGCGTGGCGGGCGGCGCGGGGTCGGCCACCGACGGCACCATCAAGTTCGAGTCGGGCAAGGCCATCGCCGTCTACGGCAAGGCGGGCAAGGGCATCGACGCGGCGAAGGCCGAAGAGGCCGTCGTCGCCGGGTACCGCACCCAGGTGGAGACCGGTGCCACCGCCCCGGTGACCGTCCCGACGACGACCAAGCAGCCGACGATCACCAACGCCGAGGTCGACCGCATGATGAAGGAGTTCGCCGAACCGGCGATGTCCGGCCTGGTCACCGTGCAGACCGACGCGGCACACAGCATTCCGTTCGGCCCGGTGTCGCTGCCGAAGATCCTCGGCGTCAAGGCCATCAACGGGAAGCTCGTCGAGACGTACAACCTCCAGGCGCTGGAGAAGGCGTACGGCAGCACCTTCGACGGGGTGAAGGTCGACGGCGCGAGCGGCAAGCGGGACATCCTGCCGCAGGATGTCGTCGCCGCTCTGCGCAAGGCCCTGCGGGGCAAGACGGCGGCGGAGCGCGTCGGAGTCATCGACACCAACCCGAACTGACCGTCGGCCGTCCGTGACGGCGGTGGAGGCCCGTCCCTGGGCAGGGACGGGCCTCCACGGGCTCGGAGGGGCCGCCCCCACGTGCGGGAGGGGCCCCACGCGCCCCACCGGCGCGCACCTCGGCTCATGACATCTGTCATGCGGCACCGAGGACGCCCGACACTGCCCCCGCCCGGGTCCTCCGGGCGACGATCGGGGTATGACGACGAAGACAGCAGCCCCCGGGGCGAAGACGGCACCCGTGGTCGGCTTCGACCGCGTGAGCAAGACCTACGGCGAGGTACGCGCCGTGGACGGGCTGACCCTGGAGCTGCACCCGGGGGAGACCGTGGCGCTCCTCGGGCCCAACGGGGCCGGCAAGTCCACCACCCTCGACCTGCTCCTCGGCCTCAAGCAGGCCGACGGCGGCCAGGTCACCGTGTTCGGCACCAGCCCGCGCGAGGCCATCGTCGCCGGACGGGTCGGGGCCATGCTCCAGAGCGGCGGCCTGATGGACGAGGTCACCGTCGGCGAGCTGGTCGGCCTCGCCTGCGCCCTGCACCCCAAGCCCTACAAGGTCTCCGACGTGCTCGCCCGCGCGGGCATCGGCCAGATCGCCTCCCGCAAGGTCAACAAGCTCTCCGGCGGCCAGGCCCAGCGCGTCCGCTTCGCCCTCGCCACCGCCGGCGACAGCGATCTGATCGTCCTGGACGAGCCCACCACCGGCATGGACGTCACCACCCGTCAGGGCTTCTGGGCCACCATGCGTGAACAGGCCGACCAGGGGCGGACCGTCCTGTTCGCCACGCATTACCTGGAAGAGGCCGACGCCATCGCCGACCGGGTCCTCGTCCTGCACCGGGGCCGGCTGCTGGCCGACGGCACCGCCGCCGAGATCAAGGCCAAGGCGGGCGCCCGCCGGGTCTCCTTCGACCTCGAGGGCGACATCGACGAGTCCGCGCTGCGTGCCCTGCCGTTCCTCACCACGTTCGACGTCGTTGGCCGGACGGTCCGTATCCAGTCCTCCGACGCCGACGCCACCGTCCACGCGCTCTACGGCCTCGGCCTCTACCCCCGCAACCTCGAAGTCGCCGGGCTCGGTCTGGAGCAGGCCTTCGTCGCCATCACCGCCGCCGAGGAGGCGAGGACCAAGTGAACAGCCTGATCAAGCTGGAGCTCGCGCGAGCCCTGCGCAACCGCAAGTTCCTGTTCTTCTCGGTGGTCTACCCGTCGGTGCTGTTCCTGCTGATCGCGGGCAGCGCCGACGCCACCACCGAGGTCGACGGCACCGGCCTGACCCTCCCGACGTACATGATGGTCTCGATGGCCTCCTTCGGCGCCCTCACGGCCGTCCTGATGGGCAACAGCGAGCGCATCGCCAAGGAGCGGGAGAGCGGCTGGGTGCGCCAGCTGCGGCTGACCACGCTGCCGGGTCGCGGATACGTCCTGGCGAAGACCGCGAGCGCGGCCGTCGTCAGCCTCCCGTCGATCGTCGTGGTCTTCGCCGTCGCCGCCGCCGTCAAGGGCGTACGGCTGGAGGCGTGGCAGTGGCCGGCGCTCACGGGCGCGATCTGGGCCGGCAGCCTCGTCTTCGCCGCCCTGGGCGTCGCGATCGGCTACCTCGCGAGCGGGGACGCGGTCCGGCCCATCACGATGATCACCTACTTCGGGCTGTCGATCCTCGGCGGCCTGTGGATGCCGACGACGACCTTCCCGCAGTGGTTGCAGGACATAGCCAGGTGGGTGCCCACCCGCGCGTACGCTGCCCTGGGGCAGGCGATCGAACAGAGCCGGGCCCCGCACGCCAAGGACATCGCCATCCTGGCCGTCTTCTTCGCCCTGTTCACGGGCGGCGCGGCCTGGCTGTACCGGAAGGACACGCTGAAGGCGTGAGTGCCATGACGGACGACCCGCTGTCGGAGGAAGCCCGCCAGGGGCCGTCGATCCTGCTGGGCCAGGCGGCCCGCACCCGACGTGAGCTGTGGCGGCGCAAGGCGCTGTGGATCGGCGTCTGGCTGGTGTTCCTGAGCTCACCGGTCCACGATCTGGTGTCCGGCCGGCACACCACCGCCGGCACGGCCGCCGGCTGGACGGGCCTGGCGGTGTTCGTCGCCGTCTACCTCTCGCTCCTCTTCCGCGACATGGGGGCGACGCCCTACCCGTCGAGGGTGGTCCACGGCCTCATCGCCGCGATGGCGGTGCTCGCCGTGGTGCTGTCCCTCACGCTCGGCTCCGCCTGGCTCGGCCTGTTCTGTTACGTCTCCGTCGCCGGCGGGATCGCCCTGCCGCCGCGGATGGCGTTCTGGGTGATCCCCGGCACCGGGGCGGTCCTGATGCTGGTCGGCCTGCGCACCGACGTCGAGGCGGCCGCCAACCTCCTCGTGCTGGTCCTGCTCATCGGCTTCGCGATGACCGGCGTCGGCCAACTGGTCCGGACGACCGTCGAGTTGCGCAAGGCCCGCGCCACCGTCGCCCAACTGGCCGCCAACGAGGAGCGGTTGCGGCTGGCCCGCGATCTGCACGACCTCCTCGGCCACTCCCTCTCCCTGATCACCCTCAAGAGCGAGCTGGCGGGCCGGATGCTCCCCGACCACCCCGAGAAGGCCGCCCAGCAGGTCGCCGACATCGAACAGGTCAGCCGCCAGGCCCTGGTCGACGTCCGGGAGGCCGTCACCGGCTACCGGCGTCCCCGTCTGGCCGCCGAACTCGCCGGCGCCCAGGTCGCGTTGACGGCGGCGGGCATCACCGCCACGACCCCCGCCGAACCCGACCTCGACGGCGTCCCCGAGGAGAGCGAGTCCGCCCTCGCCTGGGCCCTGCGCGAGGCCGTCACCAACGTCGTACGGCACAGCGGCGCCACCCGCTGCACGGTGGAGGTCCACCGGCGCCAGACCCTCGACGGCCCCCGCCTCGAACTCTGCGTCGAGGACAACGGCTCAGGCGGCTCCGGCAAGGGCCCCGGCAACGGCCTCACCGGCCTCACCGAGCGCCTGGAGAAGGCCGGCGGCACGCTGGAGGCGGGCCGCGTCAAACACGGCTTCCGGGTGACCGCCCGCGTCCCGGCGGGCACCGCCGCGGACGTAGGATCCCGCCCATGAGTGACGGCACGATCAAGGTCCTGCTGGCGGAGGACCAGTCGATGGTCCGCGAGGCACTGGCCGCCCTCCTCGGCCTGGAGGACGACATCGAGGTGGTCGCCCAGGCGGCTCGCGGAGACGAGGTCCTCGCCGCCGCCCGCGCCCACGACGTCGACGTGGCCCTCCTCGACATCGAGATGCCCGGCTGCACCGGCATCGAGGCGGCGGCCCAGCTCCACCAGGAGTTCCCGCGCCTGAAACTGGTCGTCCTCACGACCTTCGGCCGCCCCGGCTACCTCCGCAGCGCCATGGAGGCGGGCGCCGACGCCTTCCTGGTGAAGGACGCCCCGGCCGCCCAGCTCGCCCAGGCGGTCCGCAAGGTACTGGCGGGGGAGCGCGTCATCGACCCCACCCTCGCCGCAGCGGCCCTCGCGGAGGGCGCCAACCCCCTGACGGACCGCGAACGCGAGATCCTGCGCGCGGCGGCCGACGGCTCCACCAACGCCGAACTGGCGGCGCGGCTCCACCTCTCGCAGGGAACGGTCCGCAACTACCTCTCGACGGCGATCCAGAAACTGGCGGCGAGGAACAGGGCGGAGGCGGTACGGATAGCGAGGGAGAAGGGCTGGCTCTGAACGGGGGGCAGGCCAAGGTCTTCCAAAAGCGCGGGAGCGCGGGAGCGCAGGAGCGCGGGGAGGGGCGCGGGGAACTGCGCGACCGGCCACGACTCACCCGCACCCACGACTCACCCGCACCCACGGATCGCACGCGCACCCCAAAGACGGCTCAGTCAGGGCTCACCCGCACCCACGGATCGCACGCGCACCCCAAAGACGGCTCAGTTCAGCATGGCGCGCGCCGCATGGGCCTCCCGCCGCACCTTCGCCGCCGCGGGCTCGTCCACGACCTCCACCAGCGACGCGTACTCCTCCAACTCCGCTGCCCCGCCCAGGAAATCCCCCCGCTGCACCAGCAACGCCCCCTTCTCGTACCGCAACCGAGCCGGATGAGAGGGCACCAGCAGCGACAGCTCCACCGCCCACAGGCCCACGTCCGACCGCTCCGGCCGGGCCGCCGCCCACGACCGGATGTTGTTCAGGATCCGCATCACCACCGACAACGGCTCCGCCGGAACCAGCATCGACGGCTCCAGCCGCGTCGCACCCGCCCCGGCCACCAGCAGCTCCGCGTCGCCGCCCGACAGCACCCGGCCCCCGTCGAACGGATCGACCAGCACCTGCCGTTCGAGATCCTCCGGCGGCCCGAACCCCACCACGAAGTGCCCCGGCAGCGCGACCCCGTACACCGGCGCCCCCGCCCGCCGCGCGACCTCCACCCACACCACCGACAGCAGGATCGGCAGCCCGCGCCGCCGCAGCAGCACCTGGTGCAGCAGCGAGGAATCCAGACGCTGGTAGTCCGCGCCGGAGCCCCGGAACCCGTACCGCCCGCCCAGCAGCTCCTCCAGCGCCAGCGCCCACGCCCGCACCCCACCCGGCCGGAAGGGCACCTCCCCGGCCAGCCGGTCGAGTTCCATCTGCGCGGCGTCCACCCCGGCCTCGCCCAGCTCCGGGTCGGCGGCCGCGCCGATCAGCAGACACAGCGCCGCCAGGTCGGGCCGCTCGGCCCGCGCCTCCTCGGCGAACAGCCGCCGCACCTCGGCGGGGTCGTACGCGCTCACGACGGCTCCCGGTAGTGGTGGTAGGCGTGGTGCGCCGAGAACCCCATCCCGGCGTACAGCGCCAGAGCCCCCGCGTTCTCCTCCTCCACCTGGAGCCAGGCGGCCGAGGCGCCCTCGTCCAGCGCCCGCCGGGCCAGCGCGGCCATCACGCGCGTGGCGAGGCCCCTGCGGCGCTGTGCCGGATCGACCTCGACGGCACCGAACCCGGCCCACCGCCCGTCCACGACACACCGCCCGATCGCGGCGGGCGCACCGCCGCCCGGACCGGGTACGGACGCGAACCACACCGACGGCCCGCTCCCGAGCACGCTCAGAGCCACCTCGCTCACCCCCTTGCGCTGATACCGGGCCAGCCACGCCTCGTCGGCCTCCCTGCCCAGCACCACCCCCTCAGCGTCCGCCCGGTCGGCGACGGGCGCCAGCGCCCCGGTCCACAGTCCGGCGGTCACCTCGCGCGCCCACCCGCGCCCCTCCAGCTCCGCGCAGAGCAGCTCCTGGGTCCCCTCGGCGCCCGTCGCCGTCTGCACATAGGCGGGCAGACCGCGCTCGCGGTACCAGCGTCGTACGGCGTCCAGGGCCGCGTCGAGCGGCAGACCGGGGTCGCCGAGCGGCAGCACGGAATTGGCGCGGCGGGTGAATCCGGCGGCGGCCCTCAGCTCCCACCCGCCGAGGCGCTCGCTCTCCACGGGCCGCCAGGCCCGCGAGGCGGTGCGGGCGAGTTCCTCGTAGGTGGCGGCCGGACCCCGGCGGCGGGCAGGGGCGGCGGGGACGACCTTCCCGGCGACCAGGGAGGACTCGTCAACCCGGACGACCTCCCCGCTCTTCCGTGTGATCAGGAGCACACCCGCGTCCCATGATGCGAGAACACCCACCGTGTCGGTGAATTTCCCCTCCGTGACCCCAGGGCCGGTCAACCGCCGTACCGAGACGCGTTTGCCCACGTCAGCAGCGGTGATACGGACCTCGAGGCGTCCGTAGGCCGAGAATTCCACTAGTCGGTTCACCCCTCCTGTTCGGATCATGCCCAAGAACGGAGATACTAGGGGCGGGCATCGACGACGCCGCGCTCCCGCGCGCCAGGCGGCAGGGCCTGAGGAGGCCCGCCAGCGCCCTATCGAGGAGGAACGACAGCGTGACCTACGTCATCGCGCAGCCTTGTGTCGACGTGAAGGACAAGGCGTGCATCGAGGAGTGCCCGGTCGACTGCATCTACGAGGGCTCCCGGTCCTTGTACATCCACCCGGACGAATGCGTCGACTGTGGTGCCTGTGAGCCGGTCTGCCCGGTCGAGGCGATCTTCTACGAGGACGACACTCCGGAGGAGTGGAAGGACTACTACAAGGCGAACGTCGAGTTCTTCGACGAGCTCGGCTCGCCCGGCGGCGCCAGCAAGCTGGGTCTGATCGAGCGCGATCACCCCTTCATCGCCGCGCTGCCGCCGCAGGCCGAGTAACCGCGACAGCGGCCCGCACCCTACGTGCCGCCTCGGTCCCGTACGGCCTGATCAGCTCTGCCGGCCGTACGGGACCGGGGCGTTTGCCGTCCGTACGACAGCTTCCGTACGACACGACAGGGTCCGTACGAGAAAGTGAGCCAGAACCCGTGTCCGCAGTCTCCGACCGCCTGCCCACGTTCCCCTGGGACAAGCTGGAGCCGTACAAGAAGACGGCCGCCTCGCATCCGGACGGCATCGTCGACCTCTCCGTCGGCACGCCGGTCGACCCGGTCCCCGACCTGATCCAGAAGGCCCTGATCGACGCGGCGGACTCCCCGGGCTACCCGACCGTCTGGGGCACCCCGGCGCTGCGGGACGCGCTCACCGGCTGGGTGGAGCGCCGGCTGGGCGCCCGTGAGGTCACCCACCGGCACGTCCTGCCGATCGTCGGCTCCAAGGAACTCGTCGCCTGGCTGCCGACCCAGCTCGGCCTCGGCCCGGGCGACCGGGTCGCGTACCCGCGCCTGGCCTACCCGACGTACGAGGTCGGCGCCCGGCTCGCCCGGGCGGAGTACGAGGTCTACGACGACCCGACCCGGCTCGACCCCGAGGGCCTGAAGCTGCTGTGGCTGAACTCCCCGTCGAACCCCACCGGCAAGGTCCTCTCCCGGCAGGAGCTGACCCGGATCGTCGCCTGGGCCCGTGAGCACGGCGTCCTGATCTTCTCCGACGAGTGCTACCTGGAACTGGGCTGGGAGGCCGACCCCGTCTCCGTGCTGCACCCGGACGTGAACGGCGGATCGTACGACGGCATCGTCGCGGTCCACTCGCTCTCCAAGCGCTCCAACCTCGCGGGCTACCGCGCCGCCTTCCTGGCCGGCGACCCCGCGGTCCTCGCCCCGCTGCTGGAGATCCGCAAGCACGGCGGCATGATGACCTCGGCGCCGACCCAGGCGGCGGTGGTGGCGGCCCTCGGCGACGACACCCACGTCCATGAGCAGCGCGCCCGGTACGCGGCCCGCCGCACCCTGCTGCGCGAGGCCCTGCTGGCCCACGGCTTCCGCATCGAGCACAGCGAGGCCAGCCTCTACCTCTGGGCCACCCGCGACGAGTCCTGCTGGACCACGGTCGCCCACCTCGCCGACCGGGGCATCCTGGTGGCCCCCGGCGACTTCTACGGCGAGGCGGGCGCCACCTTCGTCCGCGTGGCCCTGACGGCGACGGACGAACGGATCGCCACCGCGGTGTCCCGCCTGGCGGGCTAAATGTATTGATCACGAGCGAACGGGGTCCGGGGCAGCGCCCCGGACCCCGTCCGTCTCACCGGAGTGCGCCCCGGCGTCAGCCGAGCGGCAGGCCCTTCACCGTGCCGCCGCCCGGCAGACCGCCCTTGGTGAGCGCGTCCGTGGGCAGGCCGCCCTTCGTGGCGGACTTGGCGGTGTCCCCGAGGACACCCCCGGCGGACCCGGCGGCCTCACCGGCCACCTTCTGCACCGCCGGCGTCGCCTTCTTCACGGCCTTGCCGCCGGCCTTGCCCGCGCCCGGCACGGCCTTCTCCACGGCCTTGCCGCCGGCTTCACCCGCGACCCCGGTCGCACTGCGGGTCGCACCGTCGAGCGTCTTGCCGACGGACGCCCCGTCCAGGGCGGTCAGCCCGCCGAGGTCCGGGGTGGCGGGCAGGGTGGAGGGGGCAGCGCTCGCGGAGCCGGCCGCACCGACCCCGGCGGCCGCTCCCGCAGCGACGAGCAGCGCGGCACGGGCGATCCTGCGGGTCAGGGGGAGGGACATGGTGCTCCTTCGACGGGAGAGAACAGAGAACGCTGTGACTACCGCTCGAAGCCGCCGAAGGTTGCGCACGCCCGATGTAAAGAGTTGGCAATGCGTCGCATTATCGGGCCGTGGACAAAGGTGGGCGATAACCACCCGATGTGACAGTCGGCCGAACGGCCGGAGCCCCGCGCCCGCAAGGGTTCCGCCACCTTCCGGGGGGCCGGCCGCGCACCTGTGGGTGCCGGGCCGGTCCGCGGCCCCACACGCCACCCGGCCGGGTGAAGGCCCGTACTACTGACCGGTCACGATCCGCACACTGCCCGTGCCGCCGCCCGACCCCGCCGCCCCGGCCGCCTCCGTGCTGCCCGAGCCCATGGGCCGCCACTGGCTGTCGGTGTTCCCGGCGGTCCACTCCCGGCCCGCGTACGACACCTGCCGGATGTGCAGCGCCGAGGCGTTGGCGACGGCCCAGTGCGCCAGCTGCCAGCCCCGCTCCCGGACGGCGCGCCCGGCGGACGTCTCCCGGGACACGGGCAGGGTCACGGTCCGCCCGTCGGTCTCGGCGGCGGGCACGCCGGCGCCGGCCGAGGCGGCCGCCTTGCCGTCCCCGTCCCCGTTCCCGTCGCCGTTCCCGTCCTCCTGCGCCTTCGCTTCCTCCAGCGCGTCCCGCCCGAAGTCCCGGGAGAGCGCCGCGCGCACCGCGTCCGGGCCGGTCGCCGCCACCGCGGCCACCGTGCTCGCCGCGCTCGTCGTACCGGAGTCCAGACGTCCGTCGCAGGTCAGCGTGGCCGCCGAGGTCCCGGTGAGCGCGGCGGCCAGCATCACGGCGTCCCCCTCGTGCTTGGCGTACGCCTCCGGGTAGCCGCTGCGCTGCACCTTCTGCGCGGCGACGGTGAGCGGGAGTTCGGTGTAGTCGGGCACCTTGGCGAGGTGCTCGTAGAAGATGCTCGCCGCGTACGCCGGGTCCGTGACCTGCTTCTCGGTGCCCCAGCCCTGTGAGGGCCGCTGCTGGAACAGGCCGAGCGAGTCCCGGTCGCCGTGGGCGAGGTTGCGCAGCCCCGACTCCTGGATCGCGGTCGCCAGCGCGATGGCCACGGCCCGCTCGGGCATCTCCCGGTCGGTGCCGACGGCGGCGATCGTCGCCGCGTTCACCGCCTGCTCGGGCGTGAACTCGTACCGCGCCTTGTCCCCCGTACCGGAAACGACTCTGCACCCGGGATCGCCGGCCCCACCGGTGACGTACTGGACCACGACATAGCCCGCGACGGCTGACAGGACCACGCAGGACGCGCCGAGCCTCAGGAGGCGGCGGCCGCGACGCTTGGGGGAAGGGGACTGCTCTGGCACGCGTACAAGGTACTGGAGAGTATGGAAACGGAGGAGACTGGTGCTCAGCCGGTGAAGAGCGGTATGCGGATGTGGCGCGTTAGGGTCGACGCCATGGCCGACACCCCCCTTGATCTCACGCTGGACGCCGCCGCCCTCACCGCGCAGCTCGTCGACTTCCCCTCCGAAAGCGGCACCGAGAAGCCCCTCGCGGACGCGATCGAGACCGCCCTGCGCGCGCTGCCGCACCTCACGGTGGACCGGTTCGGCAACAACGTGATCGCCCGGACCCACCTGGGCCGTCCCGAGCGGGTGATCCTCGCCGGCCACATCGACACCGTGCCGATCGCCGGCAACGTCCCCTCGCGCCTCGACGAGGACGGGGTCCTGTGGGGCTGCGGCACCTGCGACATGAAGGCGGGCGTCGCCGTCCAGCTGCGGATAGCGGCCACCGTCCCGGCCCCCAACCGCGACCTGACCTTCGTCTTCTACGACAACGAGGAGGTCGCCGCCGATCTCAACGGCCTCAAGCATGTCGCCGAGGCCCACCCCGAGTGGCTCGCCGGCGACTTCGCGGTTCTGCTGGAGCCCTCGGACGGCCAGGTCGAGGGCGGCTGCCAGGGCACCCTGCGGATGCTGCTGAAGACCTCCGGCGAGCGGGCCCACTCGGCGCGCGGCTGGATGGGCTCCAACGCGATCCACGCCGCCGCCCCCGTCCTGGCCCGCCTCGCGGAGTACCGGCCGCGATGGCCGGTCATCGACGGCCTGGAGTACCGCGAGGGCCTGAACGCGGTCGGCATCCAGGGCGGGGTCGCGGGCAACGTCATCCCCGACGAGTGCGTGATCACCGTCAACTTCCGCTACGCGCCCGACCGCACCGGGGAGGAGGCGATCGCGCACGTCAGGGAGGTGTTCGCCGACTGCGGTGTCACGGAGTTCGTCGTCGACGACCACAGCCCCGGCGCCCTGCCCGGCCTCTCCCACCCCGCGGCGGCCGCCTTCATCGAGGCGGTGGGCGGCACCCCGATGCCCAAGTACGGCTGGACCGACGTCAGCCGCTTCTCGTCGCTCGGCGTCCCCGCGGTCAACTACGGCCCCGGCAACCCGCACCTGGCCCACAAGCGCGACGAACGCGTCGAGGTGGCGAAGGTCCTCGCGGGGGAGGAGCGGCTGCGGGCCTGGCTCGGCGCCTGACCCCGGGCACCCCGGCGCTTTGTGCCGGACACGCCGACGTCCCCCCTCCGTAACCCGGGTGGATCTACGCTGGCACGGAAAGACCTGCAAGCGGAGGGAGCGCACATGGCTACCGGAAACCCCGAGGGGAAGAAGCAGCCGCCGGACGAGCAGCGGCTGGGACCGGTCCTCCGGCGGCGGGGTCAGGTCACGGCGAGCACCACCGACCAGCGTCTGCTCGATGCGGGAGGCCCCTCGGACTGGGTCCACACGGACCCCTGGCGTGTCCTGCGCATCCAGTCGGAGTTCATCGAGGGCTTCGGCACCCTGGCCGAACTGCCCCCCGCGATCAGTGTGTTCGGCTCCGCCCGGACGCCCGTCGACTCCCCGGAGTACGAGGCGGGCGTCCGCCTCGGCCACGCCCTCGTCGACGCCGGCTGGGCGGTGATCACCGGCGGCGGCCCCGGCGCGATGGAGGCGGCCAACAAGGGCGCCTGCGAGGCGGGCGGCACCTCGGTCGGCCTCGGCATCGAGCTCCCCTTCGAGCAGGGCCTCAACCCCTACGTCGACATCGGCCTCAACTTCCGCTACTTCTTCGTCCGCAAGATGATGTTCGTGAAGTACGCGCAGGGCTTCGTGGTGCTGCCCGGCGGACTGGGCACCCTGGACGAGCTGTTCGAGGCCCTCACCCTCGTCCAGACCCAGAAGGTCACCCGCTTCCCGATCGTCCTCTTCGGCACGGCGTACTGGGGCGGGCTCGTCGACTGGCTGAAGAACACCCTGGTCGCCCAGGGCAAGGCCGCCGAGAAGGACCTGCTGCTCTTCCACGTCACGGACGACGTGGACGAGGCGGTCGCCCTGGTGTCGAAGGAAGCGGCCCGCGACTGACCGCTCAGCGGTTCAGGCGAGTCCTCGTCGGGCCACCGCCGGTGGGCGGTGGCCCGCGATGGACGCCACCATGTCCAGCACCTGCCGGGTCTCCGCCACCTCGTGCACCCGGTACACCTGCGCCCCGAGCCACGCGGAGACGGCGGTCGTCGCCAGCGTCCCCAGCACCCGCTCCTTCACCGGCCGGTCCAGCGTCTCCCCGACGAAGTCCTTGTTGGACAGCGACACCAGCACCGGCCAGCCCGTCCGCACCATCTCCGGCAGCCGCCGCGTCGCCTCCAGACTGTGCCGGGTGTTCTTCCCGAAGTCGTGCCCCGGATCGATCAGGATCGACTCCCGCGGCACCCCCAGCTCCGCCGCCCGCTCGGCCAGTCCCAGGGTCACCGACAGGATGTCCGCCATGACGTCGTCGTACGCCACCCGGTGCGGCCGCGTCCGGGGCTCCGAGCCGCCCGCGTGCGTGCACACCAGCCCCACGCCGTACCGCGCGGCGACCTCCGCGAGCCCCGGATCCACCCCGCCCCAGGCGTCGTTCAGCAGATCCGCGCCCGCCTTGCAGACCGCCTCGCCGACCTCGGCCCGCCAGGTGTCCACGCTGATGATCACGTCGGGGAAGCGCCGCCGCACCTCCGCCACGAACCCGACCGTGCGCCGCGCCTCCTCCTCGGCGGTGACCTCCTCACCGGGGCCGGCCTTCACCCCGCCGATGTCGACGATGGCGGCCCCCTCGGCCACGGCCCGCTCCACCCGGGCGAGCGCCGGCTCGTCCCGGAAGGTGGCCCCCTGGTCGTAGAAGGAGTCAGGGGTCCGGTTCACGATCGCCATGATCACCGGCTCGTGGGCCCCGAATTCCCGCCTGCCCAGCCTGAGCATCGCCTGTGACCTCTCTTCGTACCGCCCCGCATCCGCCGCCTGCGACCCTAACCGCCGGGCTCGCATGGCACGATCGGACCCACACACATCCGAACACATCCGAGACCGAGCACACCGAGCCTGGGGACCCACCGATGGTTATGTTCTTGTTCCTGGTCATCGCGCTCGCCGTGGTGGTCGCCGCGGTGACACTCGCCGTGGTGGGCGGCGGCGAGGGCACCGGGCCGCTGCCCGAGGCGGCCCCCGAGCGGCTGCACGACCCGCTGCCCCCGGACCGTCCGCTCGACCGGTCCGACGTCGACCGGCTCCGCTTCCCGCTGGCCCTGCGCGGCTACCGCATGGAGGACGTCGACGACGCCCTGAACCGGGTCGCCGCCGAGCTCGCCGAGCGCGACGCCCGGATCGCCGTCCTGGAGACCGCCCTCGCGGGCGCCCAGCCCCCGGCGCGGCCCCACGTCTCCTTCGAGAAGCCCGCACCGGAGGACGAGCAGTGAGCGACGGCGCCGCCCTCGCCGGCCCCGACGGCGCCCTGCGCTGCCCCTGGGCCCTGTCCACGCCCGACTACATCACGTACCACGACGAGGAGTGGGGCAGGCCGGTCCACGGGGACGACGCCCTCTTCGAACGCCTCAGCCTGGAGGCCTTCCAGTCCGGTCTGTCCTGGATCACGATCCTGCGCCGCCGCGAGGGCTTCCGCGCCGCCTTCGCCGACTTCAAGATCGCCTCGGTCGCCGCCTTCACCGACGAGGACCGCGAACGCCTCCTCGCCGACGCCGGCATCATCCGCAACCGGGCCAAGATCGACGCGACCCTGGCCAACGCGCGCGTGCTCCTGGACTGGGCCCCGGGCGACCTGGACGAGCTGATCTGGTCCCACGCCCCGACGACGGGCAGGGTCCCGGAGACCCTCGCGGACGTCCCGGCGGTCACGGACGAGTCGACGGCCCTGTCGAAGGCCCTCAAGAAGAAGGGCCTGCGCTTCGTGGGACCGACGACGGCCTACGCGTTGATGCAGGCGTGCGGCCTGGTCAACGACCACTTGGGAACGTGCGTGAGCCGAAGCGCTCCCTAGGGGTGCGGGGCACTGCGCGACCGGCCACAGCGCACCCGCACCCCAGACGTGCTCAGCGCCCCGAGTACCGGGGCGTCTCCTTCTTCACGAACGCCGAGACGGCGGTCGCGTGGTCCTCGGAGGCCCCCGCCCGTGTCTGTAGCTCGTTCTCCTTCTCCAACGTCTCCGAGAGCGAGTGCGAGAACCCGAACGCGACGGCCTCCTTGAGTGCCGCGTAGGCGACGGTCGGCCCCGAGGCCAGCTTCCGCGCCAGCTTCTCCGCCTCCGCCCGCAGCTCCGCGGCCGGCACCACCCGGTTCGCGATCCCCAGCTCGTACGCCTCCTGGGCCGGGATGTTCCGCGGGAACAACAGCAGGTCGGTGGCCCGCCCCGGCCCGACCACCCGGGGCAGCGTCCAGGAGACACCGGAGTCGGCGGTCAGCGCGACCCCCGCGAACGAGGTGTTGAAGGACGCCGTGTCGGCGACCACGCGGTAGTCCGCGGCCAGCGCGAACCCGAAGCCGGCGCCCGCCGCGACGCCGTTGACCGCCGCGACGACCGGCTTCGCCGCCTCCGTCAGCGCCCGCACGATCGGGTTGTAGTGCTCCTTGACCGTGCTCATGACGTGATCCGAGCCCTCGGCCAGCAGCCCGATGTGCTCCTTGAGGTCCTGACCGACGCAGAAGGCCCGGTCCCCGGCGGCGGTCAGCAGCACCGCACGCACCCTGGTGTCGTCCGCCGCCGCGCGCGCCGCCTCCCGCAGGGCGACCTTGGCCGCCACGTTCAGCGCGTTCATCGCCTCGGGGCGGTTCAGCGTGATCGTCGCAAGCCCGTCGCTCACCTCGTAGAGCACGGTGTCGGCCATGGCGTATCCCCTTGTGTGTCGGCTCGTGGGTCGGCTGGTGTGTCCGCTCGGGTGTCCGCTCGGTCACCAGGGAACAGCATGGCGTCCGAGGACCGGACGTGACGTGTGACCTGCGTCAAAGAAATCGACGCGGTGCGCGGACCGCGGCTGTCCGTGCGGTGGCGCAGTATCGCAGCCACATCGCCGAATTGGGTGGTTTTGCTCGCGCGCGTTGCCCAAGCGATGCCTACTGATGTTGGTCATCGGGTCCTGAGATGCGGGATAATGGCCGGGAAGCAATGTGTTCGATGCCGGTGTCGCGTGTCCCAGCCTGGATCGCGCGTGCCCTGCCAGGGCCGTCGGCTTTTGACGTGAGCTGGTTTCAGGAAGGGGAACGAGCATGGCGGCCATGAAGCCGCGGACGGGCGATGGCCCGCTCGAGGTGACCAAGGAGGGGCGGGGCATCGTCATGCGCGTTCCGCTCGAAGGCGGCGGTCGGCTCGTCGTCGAGCTGACCCCTGACGAGGCCGACGCGCTCGGCGACGCCCTCAAGAAGGTCGTCGGCTGACGCGCAAGCGACCATACCCTTTCAGTCGCCCCGGCATCCCCTTGGGTGCCGGGGCCGCTGTCGTTCCGGGGCGCCTCGCCCGTACGGCCCAGTGCTCAGCGCCCGACCGCAGCCTTGCTCAGCGCCCGACCGCAGCCTTGCTCAGCGCTCGACCGCACCCGTGCTCAGCGCTTGACCGCGCACAGCAGCCCGTCCCCCACGGGCAGCAGGGACGGCACCACCTCCTGGCTCTCGCGCACCGCCCGCAGCAGCTCCCGGATCCGTATGACCTCCGTGGGCTGCGGGCCCGAGTCGACGGTGCGGCCGTTGGCGAAGACCCCCTCGAAGACCACGAGCCCGCCCGGGCGCAGCAGACGCAACGATTCAGCGAGATAGTCGAGGAACTCCAGCCGGTCGCCGTCGCAGAAGACCAGGTCGTAGCCGGCGTCCGCGAGCCGGGGCAGCACGTCGAGGGCGCGGCCGGGGATGAACCGGGCCCGGTTGCTGGCGAAGCCGCAGGCGCGGAAGGCCTGCCGGGCGAACTGCTGGTGCTCCGGCTCGGGGTCGACCGTGGTCAGGACCCCGTCGGGGCGCATGCCGTGCAGCAGGTGGATCCCGGAGACGCCGGTGCCGGTACCGATCTCCGCGACCGCCTTCGCGTCCACGGTGGCGGCGAGCAGCCGCAGCGCGGCGCCGGTGCTGGGCGACACCGAGCGCAGCCCTGCCTCGCGGGCCCGGTCGCGGGCCCAGCGCAGCGCGTCGTCCTCGGCGGCGTAGGCGTCGGCGAACGCCCAGCTTGCCTGCCGGTTGCCGGTAATGACCCTCTCCTGTCCCCGCTGGTTGCCTCGGCGTGACTGTATCCGTTGGGGCCGGGAACCCGCAGATGGGACCGGGCGTTTGAAGGGGTGGGAACGACGAGCGGGGGACACAGTTGGATCACGACGAGGGACGGCACGTCGAGCAAGTGCTGACGCAGCCGCATGAGCCGTGTCAGCACAGATCAAATTCTCGTAAAACCGCTTATCCGGAGCTAACGGGCGAGGTGGCTATGGTAGGGGCTCCACTGGACACCACCAGAGCCGACAGGGGAGGTGCGGCTGCGCCTGTGGATCGGGGAGGAGTGCTGCGGCGCTTTCTCGGATCGGCAGGCAGGCCGACATCCGTGAACGACACCGCTGACCACCGTCACGCCGGCGACTACGCCCAGACCGCGACCTTCTCCACCGACGCGGACGGGCAGGCGTGGACTCCGCCCACCTGGGAGGAGATCGTCAGCATGCACAGCGGCCGGGTCTACCGGCTCGCCTACCGTCTGACCGGCAACCAGCACGACGCCGAGGATCTCACCCAGGAGGTCTTCGTCCGCGTCTTCCGCTCCCTGTCGACCTACACGCCCGGCACCTTCGAGGGCTGGCTGCACCGCATCACCACCAATCTGTTCCTGGACATGGTCCGCCGCAAGCAGCGCATCCGCTTCGACGCGCTCGGCGAGGACGCGGCGGAGCGGCTGGCCAGCAAGGAGCCCACCCCGCAGCAGGTCTTCAACGACGCCCACTTCGACGCGGACGTCCAGCAGGCCCTCGACACCCTCGCGCCCGAGTTCCGCGCCGCGGTCGTCCTGTGCGACATCGAGGGACTGTCGTACGAGGAGATCGCCGCGACGCTCGGCGTCAAGCTGGGCACGGTCCGCTCGCGCATCCACCGCGGCCGCTCGCAGCTGCGCAAGGCCCTGGCCCACCGCTCCCCGAAGGCGCGCGCCGAGCGCCGCTCCTTCGTGTCCCGGGTGCCCGCTCTGGGAGGAGGGGGCGCGACCGCGTGACCGGAACCCGACGTACCCCCGCAGAGGGGCTCCTCGCAGAACAGCATCTGGGAGACCGGCTCTCCGCCCTCGTGGACGGCGAACTCGGTCATGACACCCGTGAGCGCGTCCTCGCGCACGTGGCGACCTGCGCGAAGTGCAAGGCCGAGGTCGACGCCCAGCGCCGGCTGAAGAACGTCTTCGCGGAAGTGGCCCCGCCCGCCCCCTCCGAGAGCTTCCTGGCCCGCCTCCAGGGGCTCCCCGCAGGAGGTGACCCAAACGGCGGCGGTACGCCGCTGGGCAGGGGGGGCTTCGGTGACGGCGTCTTCGGGGTGAGCCGGGAGGAGCCGTTCTCCTTCGGCTATCTGCCCACGGGCGACCACGGCCCCGCGCTGGCGCCGGCCGACCGGGGCTTCCGGATCCACCCCGTCGGCCGGGACGGCGAGCGCTCCCGCGGGCTGCGGTTCGCCTTCGTCGCCGCCGGCGCGGTGTCGCTGGCCGCGATCGCCCTCGGCGGGATGAACACCGGCGCGCCGGTCGACACCGCGGCGGACGCGCGCGGCGGAAGCGGCGGGAGCAACGTGACACCGGCCCGGACCCCGGGCTCGGGCTCGGCGGGCTCCGCGACGGGCGAGAACCAGCGGCGCCGGGCCGTCGGACCGCTGCTCGCCCAGGGCGGCCAGCTCCTCGGCAACCCCGCGGCACCGGCCGAGGTCTCCGCGCCGCTGCTGCCCGGCGTGCCCTCTCCGGCCTCCGGGCGTACGGAGGAGACGGTGCTGCACCGGCTCACCACCCCGGTGATGGCCGGGGCGGCCGCCATGTCCCCGCTGATACGTCCGCTCGGCACCACCCCGCCGATCGCCGTGAGCTCGTGGGCCACCGCCCCCGAGATCACCGGCCCCGTCCTGCTCGCCGGGCCCGACCCCGACACCACGTCAGCCCCCGTCGCCTCCCCGCGCTCGCACGACCTCCGCTGAACCGGTCCCGGCGCCGGTCCGACGTGAACCTGGTTGAATCCAGGAAACGGGGATCACCCGGCCGCGACCGGGTCCGAAGGTGGGGAGAGCATGGACGAGGGGACGCCCCGTGAGGGGGCCTCGGCCGGCCAGGCCGAGGAGACGGGTGTGGGCACCGGGGACTACGAACTGGACCTGCCCCTGAAGACCGGGGCCGACGTGCCCGCCGCAGCGCCGCCCATACCGCTGCACGACCCCGACGCCTACAGCACCCCGCCCTACGGCCACCCGGGCCCATGGGCCCCGGCCCCACCTGTCCAACACCCGGCGACGACGGCGGCCTGGGCGGACGCTGAGGCCAGGTCGGAGGCCGAGGCTCGGGCGGAAGCCGAGGCTCAGGCCCGGTGGGAAGCTGAGGCCTGGGCGGAAGCTGGGGGCCGCGCCGAGGTTGTGGCCCAGGGCGAGGCCCAGAGCGTGGCTCCGTGCGAGGCGCAGGCGCCGCCTGAGGCCGCGGCTTTGGCTCAGGGCGAGGCTCGGAGCCAGGCCCCGGTGCCGACTCCGGCTCAGGCGCCGGCCGAGGCGAGGGCTCCGAGTCAGACCCCGGCGTCGGCTCTGGCTAAGGCATGGCCCCCTGGGGCTCTGGCCCCGGCGGAGGCCGAGGCCGAAGCTCAAGCTCCGGCCCAGGGTGAGGCTCAGGCCGCCGCTTCGACTCATGCCCAGGCTGCGGCTACGACGGAGGCCGAGGTTCTGGCCCGGACGCAGGCTCAAGCTGAGACGCACGGTCTGGCCCAGGCCCCGACCCAGGCCCAGGCCCCGCCCCTGGCACCGACCCCGGCCCAGGCCCAGGCCCTGGGGCCGGCACCGGCACCGGCACCGACCCCGGCCCAGGCCCCGCCCGTGGCACCGACCCCGGCCCAGGCCCAAGCCCAGGCCCTGGGGCCGGCACCGGCACCGGCCCCGGCCCAGGCCCCGCCCGTGGGGTCGGCACCGACCCCGCCCCCGGCCCAGCCTCGGCCCCAGATGCACGTCGAGGCGGCGGCCGCCCCGGGCTCGGTGGAGTCTGTGGCCGGGGTGGCCCCGGTGCAGCCCGCCTCAGTGGTCGGCGCGCCGTCGTTCTCCGTGTCGGAAGGCAGCGTCCCGTCGGCGCCCCCGGTCGCCGTGTCCGATGCGGTGCCCCCGGCCGCTCCCGGAGCCTCCGCCAATGGCCCCGTCACAGCACCCTCCGACAACCCCTGGCACCGCTACGACCCCTGGGCCCCCGTGCCCGGCGGGGTGTTGCAGGAGAGTGGGGGCGCCGTACTCAGTGAGGGCCAGCGGCGGCGGCAGGTGCGGCAGCGGATCGTCGGCGGTGCGCTGGCGCTGGCGTTGGCCTCCGGGGTGCTCGGCGGGATCGTGGGGGCCCAGCTGGAGCGCAACGGCGGATTCCGCAGCGTGAGCCTGCCGCAGGCGTCCCCGGAGCCCACCGGGCGCGCCGCCGACACTGTCGCGGGCATCGCGGCCCGTGCCCTGCCCAGTGTCGTCACCCTGCACGTCAGCGGCAGCGAGGAGTCCGGCACGGGCACCGGCTTCGTGCTCGACACCAGCGGCCACATCCTCACCAACAACCACGTCGTCGAGCCCGCCGGCGACGACGGCGAGATAACCGTTGTCTTCAACGGCGGCCAGACCGCCAAGGCGGACGTCGTCGGCCGGGACAGCGGCTACGACCTCGCCGTGGTCAAGGTCAAGGGGGTCAGCGGCCTGCGGCCGCTCCCGCTCGGCAACTCCGACGGCGTCCAGGTCGGCGACCCGGTCGTCGCCATCGGCGCCCCCTTCGATCTGGAGGGCACCGTCACCTCCGGCATCATCAGCGCCAAGGAGCGCCCCATCACGGCCGGCGGCGACAGCGGCGACGCGAGCGACGTGTCGTACGTCGACGCCTTGCAGACCGACGCCCCCATCAACCCCGGCAACTCCGGCGGCCCCCTCCTCGACTCCCGGGGCCGGGTCATCGGCATCAACTCCGCCATCCGCTCCGCCGCCGAAGGCTCCGACTCCGGCAGCGGCGAGGCCGGTTCGATCGGTCTCGGCTTCGCCATCCCCGTCAACCAGGGCAGACGCGTCGCCGAGGAGCTGATCAACACCGGTCACGCGACCCACCCGGTCATCGGTGTCACCCTCGACCTGGACTACACCGGCGACGGCGCCCGGGTGAGCGTCAAGGGCGGCGACGCCGGTGCCCCGGTCACCCCGGGCGGCCCCGGAGCGCTGGCCGGCATCAAGGCCGGGGACGTGATCACCGAGGTCGACGGCACCCGGGTGCACTCCGGCACCGAGCTGATCGTCAAGACCCGCGCCCACCGCCCCGGCGACCGCCTGGAGCTGACCGTCGAACGCGACGGCAGGGAACGTACGCTCTCCCTCGTCCTGGGGTCGGCCGAGGGCGACTGAGGGCGACTGAGCGGCAGGCTGTGCACAGGGATTGACAGAAACCTCACAGACCGGACCCCGAAACCCCGTACGACAAGGCAAACAACGCGGAAAACCGACGGTGCGCACCCGGTCGGGCAGCGCGGGACAGTACCGGTCGGACAGGTGCGACAGGTACCGTGGACCCGGCCCGGACCACGGAAGACCTGACCTGACCGCCGAGGGCCGAGGACCGCGGACATCCCAAGGAGCTTCAGGTGTTCAATGACATAGGACCGCTCGAGCTGGTGACGATCGTCGTCCTGGCCGTGCTCGTCTTCGGTCCGGACAAGCTCCCGAAGGTCATCCAGGACGTGATGCGCACCGTCCGGAAGATCCGTGAGTTCTCGGAGAGCGCCAAGCACGACATCCGCGCCGAACTGGGTCCGGAGTTCAAGGACTTCGAGTTCGAGGATCTCAACCCCAAGACCTTCATCCGCAAGCAGCTCGACAACGACGAGCTGGGGCTGAAGGAGATCCGCAACGGCTTCGACATCAAGAAGGAGATGGCCGAGGTCACCGAGGCCGTCCACAGCCGCGACACGGACTCGTCCTCGTCGTCTTCTGGGTCTTCTGCGTCTTCTGGGTCCTCTTCTTCGTCCGGCGGGCGCATCGACATGACGAAGAAGCCCGAGGAGCCGGGCAAGGACGACCGCCCGCCCTTCGACTCCGACGCCACGTGATCTTCGCCGCCTGACGGCCGCCTTCCCCGCTGTGCGCGACCGGGTGGCTATGCTGCCTGGTTGTTGTGCGGAGCGGACGAGTACGCCCGAAGGGGGGCGGGCCGGACCGTTCCGTCGAGAGCGAGGAGGCGTCCGGGCATGGAGACGACGAGTCGGGCAGTCGAACAGGTGCCGGCCGCGGAGGGTGGACAGCAGGTCCCCTCCGCTTGGCGCACCGTCGACGGCTACCTGGAGGCACCTTTCCCGTGGTACGGCCTCGACGAGGCCTTCACGGGGCCGCGCTGGCTGATGCAGGTGGGGACGGCGGCCGACGGGGCCGTCGAACACGGTTCCATCGGACACGGTGACGAACCCTCGGTGCGGCACGAGACCGCCGGGGAGGACCGGGGGAGATTCGCGGTCGTCGTCACCGTCGCCGCCAACCCGTCCCGCAGGAGCGCCGACGGGACGGGGCTGCTGGAGGCCACCTCGGTGTCCTCGGCGGCCTGGCTGGCGGGCGTGGGGCTGCTGTCCTTCACCTGGCCCGGGCAGATGGACCACAGTCTGCGGGACGACTGGCTGGACCAGCAGACGGAGACGGCGTGGGCGCTGGCGGACGACCTCGCCGGACCGGAGTGGTCGAGCCTGTCCCTGCCGGTGGACGGGGTGCCCACGCCGTTCCACTACCGCGAGTCGGAGTTCGGGTGGGTGCTGGCCGGGTCCACCGGGCAGGGGGTGCACCTCGGGGCGTACGGGAGGGGCATGAGCGCGTACGGGCTCGGCTTCTCGGTGATCAAGGACATCGCCGAGTACGCGGTCTAGGCCGGTGGGGAACTGCGGGCCGTTCGCGGCCGGTCGCGCAGTTCCCCGCGCCCCTGAGTCGGCCGACGAGCCGGCTGATGAGCCGGCCGGCCCTCAGGTCGGTCGTGCCTAGAACTTGTTCTTGGGGGTGATCCCGAGCGACAGCCCCGAAAGGCCCCGCTGCCGTCCGCCCAGCTTCCCCGCGATCGCCCGCAGCGCCGCACCCGCCGGAGAGGACGGGTCCGTCAGGACCACCGGCTTGCCCTCGTCGCCGCCCTCGCGCAGGCGGACGTCGATCGGGATGGAGCCGAGGACGGGGACCGTGGCGCCCGTCGTGCGGGTCAGGCCGTCCGCGACGAGCTGGCCGCCGCCCGTGCCGAAGACGTCGACCATCTCGCCGCAGTGCGGGCAGGGCAGGCCGGACATGTTCTCGACCACGCCGACGATCTTCTGGTGCGTCTGGACGGCGATCGCGCCCGCACGCTCGGCGACCTCCGCCGCCGCCTGCTGCGGGGTGGTGACGACGAGGATCTCCGCGTTCGGGACGAGCTGGGCCACCGAGATCGCGATGTCGCCGGTGCCGGGCGGCAGGTCCAGGAGGAGGACGTCCAGGTCGCCCCAGTAGACGTCCGCGAGGAACTGCTGGAGCGCGCGGTGGAGCATCGGGCCGCGCCAGACCACGGGGGTGTTGCCGGGGGTGAACATGCCGATGGAGATGACCTTCACGCCGTGCGCCGACGGCGGCATGATCATGTTCTCGACCTGGGTCGGACTGCCGTCCGCGCCGAGCATGCGGGGGACGCTGTGGCCGTAGATGTCCGCGTCGACCACGCCCACCTTGAGCCCGTCGGCCGCCATCGCCGCCGCCAGGTTCACCGTCACCGAGGACTTGCCGACGCCGCCCTTGCCGGACGCCACCGCGTAGACCCGGGTGAGGTTGCCGGGCTTGGCGAAGGGGACCTCGCGCTCGGTCTGACCGCCGCGCAGGGCGTTCGCCAGCTCCTTGCGCTGCTCGTCGCTCATGACGTCGAGCGTGACGTCGACACGGGTGACACCCTCGACCCCGGAGACCGCCTCGGTCACCCGCTGGGTGATGGTCTCGCGCATCGGGCAGCCGGAGACCGTCAGGTACACGGTGACCGCGACCGCCCCGTCCGCACCGATCTCCACCGACTTGACCATCCCCAGCTCGGTGATGGGCCGGTTGATCTCGGGGTCGTTCACCGTCGCCAGTGCCTCGCGCACCGCGTCTTCGCTAGCCATAAGGACGATGGTACGGCGCCCCCGGGGCCCCGCGGCCAGCCCCTCAGCGGTCGTCTGTGTCACGTCCCGGCGACCGATCTGCCGGGAATACCACCTTGCCCTCATGACCCCGGTGGCCGTCGCGCCGGTCGTCCAGCTCCTTGAGCATGTCCTGCAGCTCGTTGCGGATCCAGTCGCGGGTGGCGACCTCGCCGAGGCCCATCCGCAGTGCCGCCACCTCCCGGGTGAGGTACTCGGTGTCGGCGATCGACCGCTCGTTCTGCTTGCGGTCCTGTTCGAGGTTGACACGGTCGCGGTCGTCCTGCCGGTTCTGCGCGAGCAGGATCAGCGGGGCGGCGTAGGAGGCCTGGAGGGACAGCATGAGGGTGAGGAAGATGAAGGGGTAGTTGTCGAAGCGCAGGTCGTGCGGGGCGAAGACGTTCCACAGCACCCACACGATGATGACGACCGTCATCCAGACGATGAACCGCCCGGTGCCGAGGAAGCGCGCGATGCGCTCGGAGAGGCGGCCGAAGGCCTCCGGGTCCCACTCGGGCACCAGTCGGCGCCGGGGCGGCCTCGGCTGGTCGAGCCGAACGCGCGGGCGGGTGGTCGCGGTCGCGCCGGAGAGGGTGCGCTCGCGCGCGTTCTCCCGCGTGCCGTCGCGCTCAGGAGCCATGGGGGACCACCCCCTTGCCCGACTCGCCGGCCGTCCGGTCGCCCGTCTCCTCGTCCGCCTCGTCCGCCTCGTCGTTGAGGTGGAACTCCGTCTCCCGCCAGTCGTCGGGCAGCATGTGGTCCAGTACGTCGTCCACGGTGACGGCGCCGAGCAGCGCCCCCGCCTCGTCCACCACGGGCGCCGCGACCATGTCGTACGTAGCGAAGAACCCGGCGACGACCGGCAGCTGGGCCTCCGGGTCGAGCGCCTGGAGGTCGTCGTCGAGGACCGCGCTGACCAGCGTGTACGGCGGTTCGCGCAGCAGCCGCTGGAAGTGCACCGTGCCCAGGTACTTGCCGGTGGGGGTCTCGTCGGGCGGGCGGCAGACGTAGACCTGGGCCGCCAGCGCCGGGGACAGGTCGGCGTTGCGGACGCGCGCGAGGGCGTCGGCGACGGTGGCGTCGGGGCGCAGGACGATCGGCTCGGTGGTCATCAGACCGCCGGCCGTGTGCTCCTCGTAGGACATCAGCCGCCGCATGTCGGCCGCGTCGTCGGGCTGCATCAGGCTCAGCAGCCGCTCCTTGTCCGCCTCGGGCAGCTCGGCCAGCAGGTCGGCCGCGTCGTCGGGGTCCATGGCCTCCAGGACGTCCGCGGCGCGCTCCTCCTTCAGCTTGCCGAGGATCTCGATCTGGTCGTCCTCCGGCAGCTCCTCCAGCACGTCGGCGAGACGGTCGTCGTCGAGGGCGGCGGCGACCTCGGCGCGCCGTTTCGCGGAGAGGTGGTGCAGCACGTTGGCGAGGTCGGCGGGGCGCAGCTGCTCGAAGGTGGCGAGCAGGCTCTCGGCGCCCTGTCCGTGTTCCTCCAGGGAGAACCCGGTCACCGCCGACCAGCCGACCGTGAGCGTCTCGCCCTTGGCCCGCCGGAAGGCGCCGCCCTTCCTGCCCTTGCGCACGAAGACCCGGGTGATCTCCCACTCCCGGCGGGCCGGCAGCTGCTGCACGGACACATCGAGGACGGTGACCTCCTCGCCGGTCTCGACGAGGGTGACGCGCCGGTCGAGCAGTTCCCCGAAGACGAGCCGCTCGGTGGGCCGCTGCTCGAAGCGGCGGACGTTGAGCACGCCGGTGGTGATGACCTGGCCGGACTCGATGCCGGTCACCCGGGTCATGGGCAGGAAGATCCGGCGCCGGGTGGACAGTTCGACGACCAGGCCGAGCAGCCGCGGGGGACGGCGTCCGACGCGCAGCATGACGACCAGGTCGCGTACACGGCCCACCTGGTCACCGCTGGGGTCGAAGACCGGGACACCGGCGAGGTGCGAGACGAAGATCCGGGGGGCACCGGCTGCCATGGCTGTGGTTCCCTGCTTCCTTTTGCGTACCGCGGTGCGGCTGTTCTCCTTTTTCGGACCGCCTTCCCAATTGCCCGCTCGTGCGGGCTTCAGGCTAGCCCGTCCCGATCGGATACGCCCTGGTGAGCGGTCCGTACGGACCCGTTCCGAGGACGGTGCCGGGCCCCGGTACGCTGCCGTACGCCGCTGAGCCCACCTCCGCAGAAAGGCACGCCTCTCCGTGACTGCGAATCCCCAGAGCCGTACCCGCCGGGCCGCGCTGGTGAGCGCGCTGTGCGCACTGGTCGTCGGCCTGGGAGCGGGGTGCGCCGAGGATCCGGACGCGGGCACGAACGGGGTGGGCAAGCTGCCCGCCGCGCAGATCCAGGCGAAGACGAAGAAGGCCGCCGGGTCGGTGGACGCGGTGCGGCTGTCGGGGACCGTGGTCACCAGCGGCCGTACGTACCGGCTCGACATGCGGCTGAAGGAGGACGGCGGCACCGGGTCGGTGACCTCGGAGGGGGCCGCGTTCCATCTGCTGCGGGTGGGCGAGCAGCTCTTCCTGAAGGCCGACTCGGCGTTCTGGACCCATGAGGACGGCACGTCCGGCGACGACGCCAAGGACACGGCCGCGGCGGACAAGCTCGACGGCAAGTACGTGAAGGTGCCGTCGGGGGACCCCTCGTACAAGAAGTTCAGCGTCTTCACGGACAAGGACCTCCTTCTCGACGGTCTGCTGACCCTGCACGGTTCGGTGAAGACGGACGGCCACCACGAGCAGTCCGGCACCCGCACCATCCGCATCACCGGGGACGGCGGCGACGGCGGCACGCTGGACGTCTCCCTTGAGGGCGAGCCGTACCCGCTGCGCCTGGTCCGGGCGGGCGGCGCGGGCACCCTGACCTTCTCCTCGTGGGGCAAGGACTTCCCGTTGCAGGAACCGAAGAAGGACGAGACGGTCGACTACGGCAAACAGCTCCCGACGTCGTAGAGGGCGCCGCGCGCCCTTCAGGGAACAGCTGCGCCCTTCGGGGGGTGCTACGCCCTTCGGGGAGTGCTACGCCCTTCAGGGGGTGCTACGCCTTCTCCGCCGGACCAGCAGCCGGTGCAGCCCGGCGGGGATCGCCTCCCGCGTCGTGGCCGGCGACGGTACCGGCCGCGCCGCCAGATCGCCGTCGGGCAACGGCAGCACACCCCCCGACGGCTCCAGGCGCAGCACCCGGCACTCCCGCGCCCAGCGCTCCGTCATCGCCTCGCCGTCGGGAGCGTTGAGCCGCTTGCCCTTGAGCTCGGCGACGGCCGCCTCCCACTGCTCGGACCCCGGCGTGAGCCGGACGACCGCGGCGGTCCAGGTGACCAGCCGGCCGCCCTTGTCCTTGCTGCGGACGGTGACCTCGGCGGAGCCGCCCTCCGCGAGCCCCGGCAGCGGCTGCTCGCCGGGCCCGTCGCCGACCACGCAGGCCGCGCCCTCGTGCCACGCGTGCCACAGCGCACGCGCGGCCGGTTCGCCCGCGCCCCGGACCCAGATGAGGCCGGACTTCTTGGTGGCCTCCTCGACGAGGGCCTGGTCGAGCAGCTCGCTAGTCATGGCGTCCAGCCTAGTCAGGACCGGTCCGGGCCCGGTCACAGCCAGCCGTTGCGCTTCAGCGTGCGGTGGATGCCGACACACATCCCGACCATGACCGTCATGACGACGGGGTAGCCGAACTTCCAGTGCAGTTCCGGCATGTAGTCGAAGTTCATGCCGTACACCCCGCAGACCATCGTCGGTACGGCGATGATGGCCGCCCAGGACGTGATCTTGCGCATGTCCTCGTTCTGGGTGACGGAGGCCTGCGCGAGGTTGGCCTGGAGGATCGAGTTCAGCAGCTCGTCGAAGCCGACGACCTGCTCCTGGACGCGGGCGAGGTGGTCGGCGACGTCCCGGAAGTACTTCTGGATGTCGGGGTCGACCAGCCGCATCGGCCGCTCGCTGAGCAGCTGCATCGGGCGCAGCAGCGGGGAGACGGCCCGCTTGAACTCCAGCACCTCCCGCTTGAGCTGGTAGATCCGGCCGGCGTCGGTGCCGCGCGGGGTGCCCTTGCGGCCCGGCGAGAACACCTCGGTCTCGACCTCGTCGATGTCGTCCTGCACAGCGTCGGCGACCGCGATGTACCCGTCGACGACGTGGTCGGCGATGGCGTGCAGCACCGCCGAGGGCCCCTTGGCGAGCAGCTCGGGGTCGTCCTGGAGGCGGTGGCGCAGCGCGCGCAGCGAACCCTGGCCGCCGTGCCGGACGGTGATGAAGAAGTCCTTGCCGGTGAAGCACATGACCTCACCGGTCTCCACGACCTCGCTGTTGGCGGTGAGCCGGTCGTGCTCGACGTAGTGGATGGTCTTGAAGACGGTGAACAGGGAGTCGTCGTAGCGCTCCAGCTTGGGGCGCTGGTGGGCCTGCACCGCGTCCTCCACGGCCAGCGGGTGCAGCCCGAACTCGCTCGCGATACCGGAGAATTCGGCCTCGGTCGGCTCGTGCAGCCCGATCCACACGAAGCCTCCGTCGCGCCGCACCTGGCGCATGGCCTCCTGCGGGGTCAGCGCGTGCCCGAACTGCACGCGGGAGCCGTCGCGGTAGACGGCGCAGTCGACGACGGCCGACGGCATCGCGGGGTCGCGCGTGGTGTCGTAGGCACCGGTGTCCACCCGGACACCGCCCTTGCGGACGCCGACCTTGAGCAGGGAGGGGCGGGCGGGACGGACGACGGCACGCAGGTCGCGGATCATCGACATGGCAGGGCTCCTTCGCGTCGGGCAACGAAAGGCCGTGACGGGTGGAACTACCCGGAATGGGGACGTCCTGCTTCGGATGTTTGGCACGTCCACAAAGCGGGGAGCACCGCACCGTCGCGGTGGCGAGTTCGCTGCTGATTCAGATCAGACAGATCAGGCAAAACGAAACGAAGTGCTCTTCCGCGTGAAAGACGCGAACAGGAAAGGACGGCGGTCAGCCGGAACCAGAGGAAGCTGCCTCAGCGGCCGGAAGAGCGAGTGGTACTGCACGGGTGACTTCGATCCATGACAGCCCCACCTCCTCCAGCCGGTCCCTCGTAAGGGAGTCCCATCGGCGTCGGGGCAAGATCGCGACGCTTCGGCGTGCTGCCCCGAACCACCGGCTCAGAGTATCAGTCGCCTGAAGTGTCAAGGCGCTGCTTTGCCCGGTACTGACGAGTTCTATGCTCGCGACATGGCTGATGTTCTTCCTCTCGTCGAGGCCCGGTTGCGTACGGCGCTGGGCGAGCCGGACGCCCGCGCGGCGGTCACCTTCCTCGGTACGGACCGGGTCGAGGTGCTCCGTTTCCACGAGGGCGACATCGTCCGCTACGCCACGCTCGGCATGTCGGCGCAGCCGATGGCGGACCCCACCGCGGTCCTCGCCGACCCCGTCAAGGGCCCCCGCGCCGAACTGGTCCTCTCCGTGCGGGGCGGCCTCGCCGAGACCGACAAGGTGCTCAGGCCGCTGGCCGTGCTCGCGGCTTCTCCGCAGGTCGAGGGGGTGGTCGTGGCGCCCGGAGCCTCCCTGGACGTGGGTGAACCGCTGTGGCCCGGGGCTCCGTTCACCTCGGTCCTGGTCGCCGAGCCGGGCGGCCTCGTGGCGGATCTGGACCTGGACGAGCCGCTCGACCCGGTCCGCTTCCTCCCGCTGCTCCCCATGACCCCGAACGAGGCGGCCTGGAAGCGGGTGCACGGCGCCCAGGCCCTCCAGGAGCGCTGGCTGACGCAGGGGACGGACCTGCGGGATCCCGCCCGCAGGTCCGTATCGCTCGACTGACGCTTCGTGAGGAAGGTCACCAACCGGTGGCCGAAAAGCATGGGTTGGCGAAACGCACGGCCCGTGGGTTCACGCACACGCCGACCGGTCCTCGGTGGCGTGTCGCACTGTCAGCTCCTCGATCTTCGGTGCGAAGTCAGGGCGCCCGCCGCGGCGAACCACCGCGCCGGTCCGGTGGGGGCTCCCCGGGAACCGGCGGGCTCGGCGGGCCCGGTGAGCGGCGAGATCCTCCGGGCGGGCTTCGGCTGCTCCGCCAGGAACGCCGTGAGGCACAGGACCCCACCGCCATCGGGGAGCGCGGTGCCGGAGAAGGGGGGCGCCGGCTCGCGTCGCCGAGCACCGCGCCGAGCAGGGGGCCGCAGGCCGTGCCGCCGCAGGACCCTGCTGCTCGGGCTCGCGTTCGTCATTGTCTTCGCGGGCCTCGCGGGCCTCGCGGGCCTCGCGGGGACCTCGGGCCCCTCGCCGTCATCGTCGGCGCGGCGGCCATCCTGCTGTACGACCGGATCGCGGCGGTGACGACGGAGGCGCCGACCGGGTGGGACCGGGTCATTAATGCAAGCTACATGCATCCGGGTCCGGTGAACCCGTTCCGGCCGGACGGGTGATCGTCCTTGACGTGGGCCTGCTCGGGTAGGACCGTGGGGCCCTATGAGGGGCGAACCCAGTTGCCCGAAGTGTGGTGGCCGGGTCAGGGCTCCCGGACTCTTCTCCGATTCCTGGCAGTGCGATGTGCACGGGACGGTGCATCCACTCCAGCCCGTGATCCCGCCCAGCGTCGAGGCCCTCAGTGTCGTGGTGCACCGCACCCAGGTGCCCGTGTGGATGCCGTGGCCGCTGCCGGTCGGCTGGCTGTTCACGGGCGTGACGTACGCCGGTGACGACCGCAGCGGCGGTCGCGCGACCGCGGTCGCCTGCTCCGGACCCGGCCCGCTGGGCGGGGTGGCCGAAATGATCCTCGTCGCGGAGGAGCTCGGGGTGGGGCTCGGCGCGCGGTACGCCGGGATCGACGGGCCCGACCCGGGGCCGTACATGAGCGTCGAGAAACCCGCGCAGGCGAAGGTGCTGGCCGTCGGCCGACCCACGCCGTTGTGGCATGTCTCCGGGGTGCCGGACGACCGGGCCGTGTTCGCGGGGGAGGCCCGCGGGCTGTGGTTGTGGGCGGTGATGTGGCCCGAGCAGGCCGGGCTGCTGATGTACGACGAGTTGGTGCTGACGGACCTGCGGGACGCGGGGGCGGAAGTGGAGCTGGTGCCGTGCGGGGCGTTGTCACCGCGCTTGCTCAAGCCGTGAGAGGTCCGTGGTCGGCTGCGGGTGGATGGGGCCTGCCGCGCGGTTCCCCGCGCCTGTTCAGGGCGGTTGCCCTGCCCTGCATGTAGGGGGTGAACCCCGCTTTCGGGTGTGACATTCGGTGTTCGAATCTGGGCTATGCTGAGGCGTCCCTTCCGTCTGCCGTCCCGCTGGGAGTTCCTGTGCGTATCGATCTGCACTGTCACTCCACGGCGTCCGACGGCACGGACACGCCCGCCGAGCTGGTGCGGAACGCCGCCGCCGCCGCCGGACTGGACGTCGTCGCCCTGACCGATCACGACACCACCCGCGGGTACGCGGAGGCGATCGGTGCGCTGCCCGAGGGGCTCACCCTGGTCACCGGTGCCGAGCTGTCGTGCCGGCTCGACGGGGTCTCCTTGCACATGCTGGCCTACCTCTTCGACCCCGAGGAGCCCGCCCTGCTCGCCGAGCGCGAACTGGTGCGCGACGACCGGGTGCCGCGGGCGCGCGGCATGATCGCCAAGCTCCGCGAGCTGGGCGTGCCCGTCACCTGGGAGCAGGTGGCCCGGATCGCCGGTGACGGTTCCGTGGGGCGGCCGCACGTCGCGACCGCGCTCGTCGAGCTCGGGGTCGTACCGAGCGTGAGCGACGCCTTCACCGAGGAGTGGCTCGCCGACGGCGGCCGGGCCTACGTCGAGAAGCACGAGACGGACCCCTTCGAGGCGATCCGGCTGGTCAAGGGCGCGGGCGGGGTCACCGTCTTCGCGCACCCCGGCGCCGACAAGCGCGGGCGTACGGTCCCCGAGGCCGCGATCGCCGAACTGGCCGCCGCCGGCCTCGACGGCATCGAGGTCGACCACATGGATCACGACGCGGACACCCGTGCCCGGCTGCGCGGGCTGGCGAAGGACCTCGGGCTCCTCGTCACGGGCTCCTCCGACTACCACGGCAGCCGCAAGACCTGTGTGCTCGGCGAGTACACCACCGACCCCGAGGTGTACGGGGAGATCACCCGGCGCGCCACGGGGGCGTTCCCCGTCCCGGGGACCGGCGGGGCCTGAGGGTCACCTCCGCCCGTCCGCCGTTCCTCTTTCCCGCAAGGCTTCTGCACTGATGTTCGACGTCGCCGTCTTCGGCTCTCTGTTCCTGACCCTTTTTGTCATCATGGATCCCCCCGGGATCACCCCGATCTTCCTCGCGCTGACCGCCGGGCGCCCCGGCAGGGTGCAGAAGCGGATGGCGTTCCAGGCCGTCTGTGTCGCGGGCGGTGTCATCACCGTCTTCGGGCTCCTCGGGCACCAGATCCTGAACTACCTGCACGTCTCCGTGCCCGCCCTGATGATCGCGGGCGGCCTGCTGCTCCTGCTGATCGCGCTCGATCTGCTCACCGGCAAGACCGACGAGCCCAAGCAGACCAAGGACGTCAATGTGGCGCTGGTGCCGCTGGGCATGCCCCTGCTGGCCGGGCCGGGCGCGATCGTTTCGGTGATCCTGGCGGTGCAGAAGGCCGACGGTGTCGCCATGCAGGTCTCGGTGTGGGTCGCGATCCTCGCCATCCATGTCGTGCTGTGGCTGGTCATGCGCTACTCGCTGCTGATCATCCGTGTCATCAAGGACGGCGGCGTGGTCCTGGTGACCCGGCTGGCGGGCATGATGCTCTCCGCGATCGCCGTGCAGCAGATCATCAACGGCGTCACCCAGGTCGTCCGCGCGAGCTGACCCGCGTCCACGCACAGAGCCCCGTACGGCGATCGGCGCCGTACGGGGCTCTGAAGTGTGAGGTCCCGCGGACTACGAGGCCGCGGAGTCGGCCGGTCGGATCCACAGCCGCTGCCCGATGGCGGCGGCGTCCTGCACGATCCGGTTGACGGAGGCGGCGTCCACGACGGTGCTGTCCACGGGCGTGCCGTCGACGTCGTCGAGTCGCATGATTTCGAAGCGCACAGGCTTCTCCCTTCGTCTGGTCATCCTCCTGGAGGATTGCTCGCTACATGAGGAGTCAACGGGCTGCGTGTTACAAACATTCCCTACGCTAAAGAAATTTTTCGAACGACTAATTACCCGTCGGTAAGAGTGTGTACGGAGACTGAACGGGATCGGTTGTGTTCACAGCGTGACCGCCGGGACAATGGAGGCGATGAACGACGACCTCCCGGCCCTCGCCGCCCGCATCGACCGCACGAACGAGCTGCTGACCCGCATGCTCGCCGAGGTGGCCAAGACGCCCTCGACCCATGCGATCTTCGTCGACGCGGGGTACCTCTACGCCGCCGCGGGCCGGCTGATCGCCGGGACGGAGGACCGCAGGGCCTTCGACCTCGACGCCGAGGGGCTGATCGAGGCGCTCATCGACCGCGCCCGCACGATCTTCGCGGACAGCAGACTGCTGCGCGTCTACTGGTACGACGGCGCCCGGCGCCGCATCCACACCGCCGAGCAGCAGTCCATCGCCGAACTCCCGGACGTCAAGGTCCGGTTGGGCAACCTCAACGCCAACAACCAGCAGAAGGGCGTCGACTCGCTGATCCGCACCGACCTGGAGTCACTGGCCCGGCACCGCGCCATCAGCGACGCGGCCCTGCTCGGCGGCGACGAGGACCTGGTCTCCGCGGTGGAGGCCGCCCAGGGGTACGGCGCCCGCGTCCACCTGTGGGGCATCGAGGCACCGGAGGGCCGCAACCAGGCCGAGCCGCTGCTCTGGGAGGTCGACAGCCAGCGCACCCTCGACCTCGACTTCTTCAAGCCGTACGTCGTCCGGCGCACCGCCCCCACCTACGAGGCGAGCAGCGCGAGCCGGCCCACCCGCGACGACGTCCGTTTCGTTGGCGCCCAGATCGCGGCGAAGTGGCTCGCGGCGCGTGGCCGGGAGGCCCTCGTCGAGCTGCTGCCCGGCCACCCCTACCTGCCCGGCTCCGTCGACCAGGACCTCCTCGTGGAGGCCGAGGGCATCCTGCAGTACTCCCTGCGCGGCCAGTCCGACCTGCGACGCGCCCTGCGCGACGGGTTCTGGGAGCACGTGCAGACGCAGTACTAGCTAGCCGCTGTGCGGGTGCCGGTCCCAGAAGTCGGCGAGACCCTGGGCCGTCGGCAGCGGCCGGTCCAGGTTGGGGGAGTGCTCGGCATCAGGGACCACGGTCCGGTCGGCCCGCAGCCGCAGGGCCATCTCGTCCAGCAGCGGCAGCGGCCAGGTGTCGTCCCGCGCACCCGACAGGACGTGGAACGGCAGCGGTACGGCGGCGAGTTCGTCGACGCGGTCGGGCTCCGCGCACAGCTGACGGCCGGTGGCGAGGAGCTGGGCGGGCTTGTGGTTCAGCCAGCGCAGCCGCAACTGCTCCGGATTCCCGAACCCGCGGGCCGGGCCGCCGACCTCCTCCGGCGGGCCCATCGCCACGATGGCCTCCCACACCGCGGGCATCGTCATCACGGCGAGCGCGTCGTGCAGCAGTTTCACCCGCAGCTTCTGCGACTCCGAGATCTCGGCCGGGCCCGAGGACATCAGGGTGAAGGACAGGAAGGGGGAGTGGTCCAGCAGGACCGCCGCACGGGCGATCTGGCCGCCCAGGGAGTGCCCGACCAGATGCACGGGGGTGCCGAGCGCCGCCGCCTGCGCGAGGACGTCCCTGGCCAACTCCTCGCGGGCGTACGGCGTTTCGTCGTCCGCCGGTCCGTCGGACTCGTTCTGTCCGCGTCCGTCCACCGCGACCGTCCGGTAGCCGCGTGCCGCCAAGGGCCCGTGCAAGTGGTGGAAGTCCTCCTTGCTGCCGGTGAAGCCGGGCATCAGCAGCGCCACGCCCCGCTCCCCGGCACCGGCGGCCGGCGGCGAGTCGACGACGGCGAAGTCACCGCGCGCGGTCCGCAGCGGGTACGCACGCGCACCGGGAGGCGGGGGGAACGGGGTCGAGGAGGAGGTCGGCCTGGTCACGTGCTGAGGCTACCCGCAGGCGGCAGCGTCAACGCCGACGGCCCGGCTCCTCCGTGGGGAGGAACCGGGCCGTCGGTCCGTGCAGCCGGTGCCGGTCAGCCGTCCGCGGGCTCCGCGACGGCCGTCGCCTTACGGGTGCGACGCACCCTCGGCTTCGCCTCGGCGGCCTCGTCCGGGGCGGTGGCCGCGGTCTTCCGGGTGCGGCGCGGCTTGGCCTCCGCTTCCTCGGCCGTGGCCTGCGCAGGGATCTCGGCCGTCACCGTGGTGGCGGCGGTCTTGCGCGTGGTGCGGCGGGGCTTGGCCTCGGCTGCCTCTACGGCTTCCGCGGGGGCGGCCGTCGTGGCGGTGGCCGTCTTGCGGGTGCGGCGGGGCTTGGCCTCGGCTGCTTCGGCGGTGTCCACGGCGGTCTCGGCCGTCACCGGGGTGGCGGCGGTCTTGCGCGTGGTCCGACGCGGCTTGGCCTCGGCTGCCTCTACGGCTTCCGCGGGGGCGGCCGTCGTGGCGGTGGCCGTCTTGCGGGTGCGGCGGGGCTTGGCCTCGGCTGCCTCGGCGGTGTCCACGGCGGTCTCGGCCGTCACCGGGGCGGCGGCGGTCTTGCGCGTGGTCCGACGCGGCTTGGCCTCCGCCTCCACGGCGGTGGCCTGGGCCGGGATCTCGGCCGTCGCGGCCGTCTCCGGGGCCTCGGCGACCTTGCGCGTGGTCCGACGCCGGGGCTTGGCCTCGGCTGCCTCGGCGGTGTCGACCACGGTCTCCGCGGGGGCGGCCGTCTTGGCGGTGGCCGTCTTGCGGGTGCGGCGGGGCTTGGCCTCGGCTGCTTCGGCGGTGTCCACGGCGGTCTCGGCCGTCACCGGGGTGGCGGCGGTCTTGCGCGTGGTGCGGCGCGGCTTGGCCTCGGCTGCCTCGGCGGTGTCCACGGCGGCCTCGGCCGTCACCGGGGCGGCGGCCGTCTTGCGGGTGCGGCGCGGCTTGGACTCGACGGCCTCGGTCGTGTCGACCGCGGCTTCCGCGGGAGCGGCGGCGGCGGTCTTGGCGGCGGTCTTGCGGGTGCGGCGCGGCGTGACCGCAGCCGTCTCCGCGGTGTCCACCGCAGTCTCCGCCGGGGTGGTGGTGGCCGTCTTCCGCGTGCGGCGGGGCTTGACCGCAGCGGCCTCGGCGGCCTCGGCGACCTCCGTGACCGGGGCCGTCCCGGCCGCCTCGACCGTCTCGGCCACGGCCTCGGCGGCCGGAGCCGCGGCCGTGCTCCTGCGGGTGCGGCGGCGCGGCGCGGCGGGGGCCTCGGGGGCCGTCTCCGTGCCCTCGGCCGTGGCCACGGCCGCTTCGGCGGACGGGGCCTGAGCCGACGTCAGCTCCGCGGCCTCGGCCGTCTCCGTGGCCGGGGCGGTCTCGGCGGACCGGCGGGTGCGGCGACGGCGCGGCTGGGCCGGGGCGTCTGTGGCCCGCGGGGCCTCGGGGGCGTCCAGGGACGGCCCTTCCGCGGTCGTCAGGGCCGCCTCGGCGGCCTCCGGCGCGGCGGGCGTCACCGTGGTCACGGCAGTCGCCTCGGCGGCCGCTCCGGCGCGCGTACGGCGTCGGCGGCGCGGGGTGCGGGGTGCGGCGGCCTCCTCGGCCACGGGCGTCTGCTCCGGCGTGGAGACCTCCGGCGCTCCGTCGAGCACGGCCCCGCCGCGCGTACGGCGCCGGCGGCGCGGCGTGCGGGCCGGACGCTCGCGCTCGGCGGAGCGGTCGGTGGAACGGGACTCGCCCCGGCCACCGCGCTCGGGCCGGCCGCCACGGCCACCGCGTGCGGTGCGGCCGCCCGGCTCGCCCAGGTCCTCCAGCTCCTCCGCGTCCAGACCGGCGCGGGTGCGCTCGGAGCGGGGCAGGACACCCTTGGTGCCGGCGGGGATGCTCATCTCCTCGTAGAAGTGCGGGGAGGTGGAGTACGTCTCCGGCGGATCGTTGAACGAAAGCTCCAGCGCCTTGTTGATCAGCTGCCAGCGCGGGATGTCGTCCCAGTCGACGAGCGTGACGGCGATGCCCTTGGCGCCCGCGCGGCCCGTACGGCCGACGCGGTGCAGGTACGTCTTCTCGTCCTCGGGCGTCTGGTAGTTGATGACGTGGGTGACACCCTCGACGTCGATGCCGCGCGCGGCGACGTCGGTGCAGACGAGGACGTCCACCTTGCCGTTGCGGAAGGCGCGCAGCGCCTGCTCGCGCGCCCCCTGGCCGAGGTCGCCGTGGACGGCGCCGGAGGCGAAGCCGCGCTGCTTGAGCTGGTCGGCGAGGTCGGCGGCGGTGCGCTTGGTGCGGCAGAAGATCATGGCGAGGCCACGGCCCTCGGCCTGGAGGATGCGCGCGACCATCTCCGGCTTGTCCATGTTGTGCGCGCGGTACACGTGCTGCGAGATGTTCGCGACGGTCACGCCCTCGTCGTCCGGCGCGGTGGCGCGGATGTGCGTGGGCTGCGACATGTAGCGGCGGGCGAGTCCGATGACCGCGCCCGGCATGGTCGCCGAGAACAGCATGGTCTGGCGGCGCGCCGGCAGCAGGTTGATGATCTTCTCGACGTCGGGCAGGAAGCCCAGGTCGAGCATCTCGTCGGCCTCGTCGAGGACGAGGGACCTGATGTGCTGGAGGTTGAGCTTCTTCTGGCCCGCGAGGTCGAGGAGCCGGCCCGGGGTGCCGACGACGACGTCGACGCCCTTCTTGAGGGCCTCGACCTGGGGCTCGTAGGCCCGGCCGCCGTAGATGGCGAGGACGCGCACGTTGCGCACCTTGCCGGCGGTCAGCAGGTCGTTGGTGACCTGGGTGCACAGCTCGCGCGTGGGGACGACGACGAGCGCCTGCGGGGCCTCGGTGAGGTCCTCGGGCCGCGCGCGGCCGGCCTCGACGTCGGCGGGGACGGTCACGCGCTCGAGGAGCGGGAGTCCGAAGCCGAGCGTCTTGCCGGTGCCGGTCTTGGCCTGGCCGATGACGTCCGTGCCCGACAGGGCCACGGGGAGCGTCATCTCCTGGATGGGGAAGGGAGTGGTGATGCCGACGGCCTCCAGGGCCTCGGCGGTCTCGGGAAGGATTCCGAGCTCTCGGAACGTCGTAGTCAGGGTGCTGCCTCTTCTGTGTACGCGGTGCGAGGCGAGCGCGGGGGTCTTTGACGGACCGTGCCGGGGACGTCGGCTGCCTTACGGGCCAACCGCGGGGCGGCGAGCCGTATGGCACGGGACCTCTGCCGACGCTCTAGCGCTCGTACCGCTGGAGGGTTCCCTCCGGTCGTCGTACGCGATGTGCCGTACGGCCGGGGAGGGCTGTCGGGTCGGAGCCGATCGGGCCACCGACCGGGCATCCTCATACGTGCGGCCCGTCGAATATTCGGCAGGCGCATTACCACCATACCCCGGAATCGCGCACATGCGATGGCCGATTCGGTCACGTTGTGGTTGTCACACCGTCGGACGTGGTCGTCCGCGTCGTCGCGGTCACACTGATTGACCAGGGACTTCCGGCGCGCGGTGAGCGGGCTATTGTGCGCTGCATGACCACCTCTGACAAGCCTGAGAACGCCCCCGAAGAGCCTGCCGAGCCTGCCGAGTCCACCGGGTCCGCCGAGGCCGCCGAGGCCGTCACGGGGATCGCCGCCCAGGACTGGGCGCGGGCCTCCGCCGATCCGCAGTACCGGGCCGCGGTCGTGGACCTGCTCGGCGCCCTCGCGTACGGCGAGCTGGCCGCGTTCGAGCGGCTCGCGGAGGACGCCAAGCTGGCGCCGACGCTGGAGGACAAGGCGGAGCTGGCGAAGATGGCCTCGGCCGAGTTCCACCACTTCGAGCGGCTGCGCGACCGGCTCACGGAGATCGGCGAGGAGCCGACCGCGGCCATGGAGCCGTTCGTGGCCGCGCTCGACGGCTTCCACCGGCAGACCGCGCCCTCGGACTGGCTGGAGGGCCTGGTCAAGGCGTACGTCGGCGACTCGATCGCCAGTGACTTCTACCGGGAGGTCGCGGTCCGCCTCGACAGCGACTCCCGCGCCCTGGTGCTCGCCGTGCTCGACGACACCGGGCACGCCGGCTTCGCCGTGGACCGGGTCCGCGCGGCGATCGACGCCGACCCGCGCGTGGGCGGACGGCTCGCCCTGTGGGCGCGCCGGCTGATGGGCGAGGCGCTGTCGCAGTCCCAGCGGGTCGTCGCCGACCGGGACGCGCTGTCGACGATGCTCGTGGGCGGTGTCGCGGACGGCTTCGACCTGGCCGAGGTCGGCCGGATGTTCTCCCGGATCACCGAGGCCCACACCAAGCGGATGGCCGCACTGGGGCTCGCGGCCTGACAGCCGCCGAGGCCCCGGGAGGCTACGCCGGGGCCGAGCGGCGCCGCAGCCGGCCGGCCGGGCGCAGCAGCAGGGAGACCGAGGCGACGGAGAAGACCGCCGCTCCGATCAGGCTCGGCAGCAGGGGGCCGGAGCCCAGTGCGCTGTGGGTGACGAAGTCACCGAACAGGGCTCCGGCGACACCCGTCGCGAGGACGAGGACGCGGACCGGCAGGCGGTGGGACAGGCACTGGAGCGCCGCCCACGCGAGCGCGAGACCGAGCACAGCGGAGCCGAGCGCTTCCAAGATCATGTGGGTCCCTCCCGGGCGGCGGGCCGTGCACCAAGGTCACAGCCCGTCCTACCCGTGACCTGCGGAAGGCAATCCTCCTGTGGGGACCACTTGTGTGGCCTGTGCGTCTGCGGTGAACGTGCGAAGGGGCCCGGCGGTCGTCCTGACCACCGGGCCCCTTCTCGCGATGCGTGCGCAGCGCTCGTGCCTTGCGGCGCTCGTGCCTTACAGCGCGCCGAAGCCCACCTTGCGCGGGGCCGGCTCGCCCAGCTCGACGTAGGCCAGGCGGTCGGCCGGTACGAGGACCTTGCGGCCGTGCTGGTCCACGAGGCTGAGCAGCTGCGACTTGCCGGCCAGTGCGTCGGCCACCACGCGCTCGACTTCCTCGGGAGTCTGACCGCTCTCCAGAACGATCTCGCGGGGCGCGTGCTGCACGCCGATCTTGACCTCCACGGCTATGTCCCTCCGACGGTCATGGGGTGCGCGGGCGTCCGCGCCGTACGCTGCACACATTAGCCCGGTGAGGGGACCTGCACGGCGCGGCCGTCCACGCCAGGAGCGAACAGCGGGCGGGAACAAACGGACGAGCGGGCCGTGGGTCAGTGCTGATCGGTGCCGTGCAGAGGGAAGCCGGCGATGCCGCGCCACGCCAGCGAGGCCAGGAGCTGCACCGCCTGGTCGCGCGGGACGCTGCGGTCGCTGTGCAGCCAGGAGCGCGCGACGACCTGGGCCAGACCGCCCATACCGGAGGCCAGCAGCATCGACTCGGGGCGGGAGAGGCCGGTGTCCTCCGCGATGACGTCGCAGATCGCCTCGGCGCACTCGGTGGTGACCTTGTCGACGCGCTCGCGCACGGCGGGCTCGTTCGTCAGGTCCGACTCGAAGACCAGGCGGAAGGCCCCGCCGTCGTCCTCGACGTACGCGAAATAGGCGTCCATCGTGGCGCGGACGCGCTGCTTGTTGTCGGTGGTCGACGCGAGCGCGCCCCGCACCGCCTGGATCAGCGACTCGCAGTGCTGGTCCAGCAGGGCGAGGTAGAGGTCGAGCTTGCCCGGGAAGTGCTGGTACAGCACCGGCTTGCTGACGCCCGCCCGCTCGGCGATGTCGTCCATGGCGGCCGAGTGGTAGCCCTGCGCCACGAAGACCTCCTGGGCGGCGCCCAGCAGCTGATTCCGTCGGGCACGGCGCGGAAGGCGCGTGCCTCGCGGGCGTGCCGCCTCTGTCTGCTCGATGGCTGTCACGCCGCCTCCCAAAGTCGTCCTCATGCGGTGAGCGCCGCGCCGCCATCGTACTTTTCGGTAACCGTGTGGCGCGCGGTGCGAGCGCAGAATTTCACGGACCGGACGATCACAAAAGCGGTACAGAAGGTTTTCAACCGGTGCAGTCCGGGCAGAATCCTCCCTCACTCCTGTTCGGCAGGCCTTCGTGGGCGCCGGGACGTCGGCAGTGGTCACGTCGGCTGTAGGGGCATGTCAGCGATATGGACGTGTCAGCGCTGGTGAGGCGTCAGCGGTAGTCGTCCTCGTCCAGCGAGACGACGCGCGTCTGTTCGACTTGATCCGCCTCGTTCGCCCGCGCGGGGTCCACGCCTTCCAGGGGGTCGTCGCGCGCCGGGGCGGCGTCCGCGTACTCCTCGGCGGCCGCGTTCTCCGGTTCCTCGACGTCGATCTCCCCGAAGTCGTCGTCCTCTTCCGTGAACGTCTCGGGGTCGGTGGGGTCAATCGCCATGGTGGGCTCCCTTCCAACGGACGCCCCCGGGACCACGCGGGGGCCATACACACGGGTGCCCTCAGTACGAGCCTAGGAGACACCCGTTTCGGACGCTATGCGATGTGCCCCCGAATCGCGCCGGTATCGGCACCTGCCCCACGTCCCTCTTGTGATGCCGAACACACATGGCCGCACGTGATCGTCTCGTAACATTGCCCGCATGTCTTCGACCGAGCTGCCGTCCGTGCCGCCCACCAGCGTGCTGCCGAGGGTGGCCTCCGTCAGGGTCGCGGAGGGCGAGCGGCTGCGGTCCGTCGGTCTGCCGGGCGTCACCCTGACCGTCCGGTCCCGGCCCCCCGCGCGCGAGGGGCTCGAACCCGCTCTGTTCGTCCACGGCCTCGGCGGTTCCTCGCAGAACTGGTCCGCGCTGATGGCCGGGCTCGACGGGGCCGTGGCGAGCGAGGCCGTCGACCTGCCGGGCTTCGGCGACTCCCCGCCGCCGGACGACGGCGACTACTCGATCACCGCACACGCGCGTGCCGTGATCCGCTACCTCGACGCCTCCGCCCGCGGCCCCGTGCACCTCTTCGGCAACTCCCTCGGCGGCGCGGTGTCCACGCGCGTCGCCGCGGTGCGCCCCGACCTGGTCCGCACCCTGACCCTGGTCTCGCCGGCCCTGCCCGAGCTGCGCGTGCAGCGCACAGCCATCCCGACCGGTCTCGCCGGCCTGCCCGGGGTGACCGCGCTCTTCAGCCGCCTCACCCGCGACTGGACGGCCGAGCAGCGCGTCAGGGGCGTCCTCGCGCTCTGCTACGGCGATCCCGGCCGCGTCTCCCCGGAGGCCTTCCGGCACGCCGTGGAGGAGCTCGACCGGCGGCTGCAACTGCCCTACTTCTGGGACGCCATGACCCGCTCCACGCGCGGGCTGCTCAACGCCTACACTCTGGGCGGCCAGCACGGGCTGTGGCGCCAGGCCGAGCGCGTTCTCGCCCCCACCCTGCTGATCTACGGCGGCCGCGACCAGCTCGTCGGCTTCCGCATGGCCCAGCGGGCCGCCCGCGCCTTCCGTGACTCCCGCCTGCTCACCCTGCCGGACGCCGGGCACGTGGCGATGATGGAGTACCCGGAGACGGTGGCCACCGCCTTCCGCGAGCTGCTCGCCGAGACCGCCGACGCGAAACCGGGGGGCTGAGACTCACGTGGGACGCCACAGTAGGCGTGGACCTGCGCCCAAGAGCGCACCCGAGAACTCCTCCCGCGCCTCCTCGGGAGCCCCCGGCCCGGTGGCGTCCGGGCGCCACCCCGACGGCACCCCTGTGGCGCTTCCCGACGGCACGCCGTCGCACGGGGTTCCCCGCCATCCCGACGGCACCCCAGCGCGCGCTGTCCCGCAGGTCCGCGGGGGGCACCCCGAGCTGCGTGAGGCAGGCGGCGGCTGGGGCGACCTGAGAGGCGGTCAGGCGGGAGCCGCGGCACAGCCGGTGATACCGCGTCAGCGTCCGGTGCCGCCGCAGGGCCCGCGATCCGGTCCCCGCCAGGAGTACCTCGACGCCTTCGACCGGGGCGAGGGCGACGACGTCTTCACGCGCCCGGGACGGCAGTTCACGCCCACGCGCGCGTGGCGCGCCCAGGTGTCCGGCCCCGGGGCGGGCGAACTGCCCGGGGGCGGCCCGTACGGTGGCGGTCCCGGCTCCGGGGTGGACGGCTACGCGCCGCCCACGGGCGCACCCGCGAACGGCAGGGGCACGAAGGGGCGGACCTTCACCGGGATCGCCGCCGCCGCGGTCACGACCGTGCTGGCCGTCGTCGTGGCGGGGCAGGTGACCGACGGTCGCGACGCCAACCGCGTCCGGTCGCAGTCGGCCGCCGGGAGGGCCGCGGACGGGGCGCTGGAGTCCGCCGCGCCGGGCTCGTTCGCAACCCCCTCCGCACAGGCCGTGACGCTGACGTACGGCCAGAAGATGGCGACCAGGTACCCGCTGGACGCGAAGCTCAAGGGTTCCGGGAAGTTCGACGCGATCCCCGGCGTCGACAGGGCGCCGGGCAAGGGGCGGAAGTTCACCTACCGGGTGGACGTGGAGCAGGGTCTCGGTCTCGACGGCGAGCTGTTCGCGCAGGCCGTGCAGAAGACCCTCAACGACGACCGCAGCTGGGCGCACGGCGACGCGCGCACCTTCGAGCGGGTCTCCTCCGGAAAGCCGGACTTCGTCATCACCCTCGCCAGCCCCGGCACCACCGCCTTCTGGTGCGCCAAGTCGGGTCTGGACACCACCGAGGACAACGTCTCCTGCGACTCCGCCGCCACCGAACGCGTCATGATCAATGCGTACAGATGGGCCCAGGGATCACGTACATACGGTGACGCGATCCATGCGTACCGGCAGATGTTGATCAACCATGAAGTCGGCCACCGGCTCGGCTACCACCACGAGAACTGCCGGAAGGACGGCGAGCTCGCCCCCGTCATGCAACAGCAGACGAAGTTCCTGGACCACAACGGCATCCACTGTCTCCCCAACCCCTGGGTGTATCCCAAGAGTTGACGGGCGGTCCCGCCGGGGGCGCGCGGGGCGCGGGAGGCGGAGCAGGCCGGCTGAACGCGCCGTGACGTTTCGCATCCGAGTGAACTCCTAGCGCGACCGAACGCGACCCGCACGGGAAAGTTACGACCGTTCACCCCTTTTGGTGGCGCGATGGACAACCGTCCGTCGCGCCACCGCCTTGTCCGCATACGTTCTTCCCGCTGTGAGCCGCCGGGTCAACGGCGGCTCCCCGGAGGGGAGATCGGGGGTGCGTGCGTGCGCATCGGACTGCTGACGGAGGGTGGTTATCCGTATGTGGGCGGTGACGCCGGACTCTGGTGCGACCGGCTCGTGCGCGGGCTCGGGCAGCACGAGTTCGACATCTACGCGCTCAGCGACGGACCACACCGGGAGCGATCGGGCTGTCTCACACTCCCGCCGCAGGTCAGGCGGGTGCGGACGGCACCGCTGTGGACGGCCGAGGAGGACGGGGTCGTGTACGGACGGCGCGCACGCCGGCGCTTCACCGAGTGCTACGGCGACCTCGTGGCCGCCCTCTGCGACAGCTCACCCGCCCAGGCGGACCGTTTCGCCAGTGCGCTCTACGGCCTCGCCGAACTCGCCCGGGACCAGCGCGGGCTCGTGGGAGCGCTCCGCTCGGAAGGCGCCGTCCGCGCTCTGGAGCGCGCCTGCCGTGCTCCCGGCGTGCTGCGCACGGCGCGCGAGGCGCGCGTACCCGAGCTGCTGACCGTCACGGGACAACTCGAACGCGCCCTGCGCCCTCTCTCGCTCGACTGGTACGGGTCCGACGGCCCGCACGACGGCACCCTCGCCTCGGTGGACCTGTGCCACGCCGCCTCCGGTGGTCCCGCCGCACTGCCCGGGCTCCTCGCACGCCACTTCCACGACGTGCCGCTGCTCGTGACGGAGCACGGCGTGCGCCTGCGGACGCACTACTTGAGCTCGGGGGCGCCCGGCGCGTCCGCCTCCGCGACGAGCCCGGCGGTCCGCGCCCTGCTCGCCGCCTTCCACGGCCTGCTCGCCGCCGAGACCTACCGGCAGGCGGCCCGCCTCGCCCCCGGCAACGCGCACGCCCGCCGCTGGCAGGAACACTGCGGCGCCGACCGCGCCAAGGTGCGCACGATCCACCCGGGGATGGACGACACGCCCTTCGCGGACGTGGGCGACGCACCGGACACCGCCGACCCGCACACCCTGGTCTGGGTCGGCCGGGTGGAACCGACGAAGGACCTGGTCTCCCTCCTGCACGCCTTCGCCCAGGTCCGCACCGAACAGCCGAGGGCCCGCCTGCGGATCGTCGGCCCGCCCCCCGGGCCCGAGGGCAGGGCCTACCTCGGGCACTGCCGGGTGCTGGCGGCCCAGCTCTTCCCCGACGAGGCCGAGGGCCCGCACGCCGTCGGCACCAACCCCGTGTCCTTCGAGGAGCTCGGCGGCCCGGAGGCCCCCACCCTCGCCGAGACCTACGCCTCCGGTGCCGTCGTCGTCCTGTCCAGCGTCGTCGAGGGTTTCCCCCTGGGGCTCGTGGAGGCGATGTTCTGCGGCCGGGCGACCGTGTCCACCGACGTCGGCGCCGTCGTCGAGGTCATCGGCGGCACCGGGCTCGTCGTCCCGCCGCGCAATCCGCGGGCGCTCGCGCAGGCGTGCGCGGCCTTGCTGCGCGACCCCGAGCGCCGTGCACGCCTGGGTGCGGCCGCCCGCGCCCGCGCGCTGGAACTCTTCACCGTCGAGCAGAATGTCGAGGCCTACCACGGCATGTACCTGGAGATCGTCTCCCAGTGCCCGGCCCTCGGAGTCGCGCTCGACGAGGCCGGCGACCCCCGTCCGTTCGCCGTCCCCGCCGAGGCCCGACTGCCCGGCCGCTGGACCGGCCTGGGCGCCCGGGTCACCGCCCGCCGGGGCCCGGGCTGGACGGCGGGGCCGCCCGTGCGGGGGGTCTCGGCGCGCGGTGGCCCACCCGCGCAGGGCACGTCGGCCTCCGCGGCTCCCCTCGCCGAGGGGGCGCGATGAGCGGCCTGGACGAACTCGACCGGCCCGGTGACCCGCAGACCCCCGCCGCGCCCCGCCGCGGTGCCGGGGACCCCGTGAAGGCGCTGATGCACCGTCACCGGGAACTGTGCGAACGCGCCGTCGACCCGATGGAGATCGCGGCGGGCCTGGAGGCGCACGGCGTGACCGACCGCACCGCCGCCCGCTTCCGGCACCGGGACGTCTTCTCCCTGGCCGAGGAGATGTACGCCCGTATCCCGCGTGGCGACGACACACCGCCGCCCCCCGCATCCACGGCCCTCCCGCGCCCCCGTCCGGACCGCGCCCTGCTCACCCTGCTGCCGGGCGCGCTGTGCGCGGCGGCGCTGACCGGACTGCGGTTCACCGACGGGCGGCCGCGCCTCCTCGTGGCCGCCGCCGGCGTCCTCGCCGTCACCCTCGCCCTGCGCCAGGTCCTCGCCAAGGGCCCGCTCGGCCCCCGCCGCGGCACCCGGCCCGGCCGGCGCAGGACCGCCCTGTGGACCGTCCTGCTCCTCGCCCACGCCGCCCTGGGCGAGGGTCTGCTGCGCGCCGCCGTGGCAGGAGGTCCCGACGGACCGCCCACCGGCGCACCGGACGGCCCGTGGCCCTTGGCCGCCGTGCCCCTGCTCACCCTCACCCTGGCCTGCGCCCCCGCCGCCTGGTGCGCCCACCTCCTCACCGCGGGCGCCTGCCGCCGACTCGACGCCAGCCGTGGTCTGGAGGAGTTCAGCGCGTCCGTCCAGCCGGTCCTGCTGGGTGTGTTCACCCTGTTCCTGGGCGCCCTCGGCGCCCTGACCGCCGTGTGCGCCGCGGCCCTGGACGAGCCGCCCGCGTACGCCCCCACCCTTACCCTGGGCGCCCTCCTCTTCCTCGCCCGCCTCCTCACGGCGCACGGCTTCCCCCAGGTCCCCGCGGTCGTCCTCGCCGCCACGGGCACCGCCACGGCCCTCGCCCCGGCCACGGTCCTCGCGGCTCGCCTGCCCGGCTGCGGCGCTCTCGCCGTCCCGGTCGACACCCTCGTCACCGCCTGGGGGCCGGCGAGCGTTTCGGTCCTGCTCTGCGCGGCCGCCGCCCTGCCCCTGCTCGTCCACGCCTTCCGCACCCTGAGCCGGGCCTCCGCCCACGCGCGAACGGCCCACCGGTGCTGACCGGCCCCGCCTCCCGCACCCCGGCCCGGGCCCCGGACCGCCAAGGCGGCCCGCGGCCGACCGCCGGCCCCCGACCACCGCGCGCAGCGCCACCCCCACCGTGCGCCGACCGCACGACGCACGCGCTCCTCCATCCAGCCGCAGGCAACCGCACCACCCTCGAAGGAGAGAACAGATGACCACCTCCCGATCCGGAGCGACCGGAGCCACCGGGACACCCGCGGTCGCAGGAGCCCCCACGGCGACAGGAGCAGCCGCGACCCCCGGGGCGAGTACGGCCCACGCGGCCCCGGCAGCCGCAGCGCACACCGAGGGAGCCGCACGATGAGGGTCCTGCTCACCGGAGCCAACGGCTACCTCGGCCGCTTCGTCGCCGACCGCCTGCTCGCCGACCCGGCCGTCCAGCTCACCGCGCTCGGCCGCGGCGACGACGCCGACGTCCGCTTCGACCTCGCGTCCGGCAGCCCCGGCGCGCTCACCCGCTTCCTCGACGCGGTCCATCCCCAGGTCGTCGTCAACTGCGCGGGCGCCACCCGCGGCGGCGCCCGCGAACTCACCCGGCACAACACCGTCGCCGTCGCCACCGTCTGCGAGGCCCTGCGCCGCAGCGGCTGCGGCGCCCGCCTGGTGCAGGTCGGCTGCGGCGCCGAGTACGGCCCGAGCCAGCCCGGCTCCTCCACCGCCGAGGACGCCGTCCCCCGCCCCGGCGGTCCGTACGGCGTCAGCAAACTCGCCGCCACCGAACTCGTCCTCGGTTCCGGCCTGGACGCCGTCGTGCTCCGGGTGTTCTCCCCGGCCGGCCCCGGCACCCCGGCGGGATCACCCCTCGGGCGCCTCGCGGAGGCCATGCGCCGGGCCATGCAGTCCGGCGACGGCGAACTCAAACTCGGCGGACTCGGCGCCCAGCGCGACTTCGTCGACGTCCGCGACGTCGCCCGCGCCGTGCACGCGGCATCCCTGTCCGCCGCCCAGGGCGTCATCAACATCGGCTCGGGGCGCGCCGTCCGCCTGCGCGACGCCGCCTCGATCCTCGCGCGCGTGGCCGGGTACGGCGGCGCCCTCCACGAACTCGACGGGCCGCCCGGCGCCCATCTGCGGCCGGCCATCGGACACCCCCGCGCCGACCCCGACCACGCGGTCCCGGTCGCGTACCCGTACCCCGACGGCTGCGGCAGCTGGCAGCAGGCCGATGTGCGCACCGCCCGCGACCGGCTCGGCTGGCGGCCCCGGATCAATCTGGAGGAGTCCCTCGCCGACATCTGGATGGAGGCGGCATGTCGTATCTGACCGGCACGCCGACAGGGGCCGCGGGCACCGGGACCACCGACCTGCGCACGGGTCTCGGTATGCCCGGCACGGCCCACCCCCTGCTCGCGCCGGCCGAGTGGGGCTCGCTCATCCGCGCGGGCGCGGCCCTGCGCTGGGTCGTCCTGAACGTCGCCGACGGCCCCGGCGTCCGCCCCGACCCGCACTGCCTCCAGGCCGTCGGCGGACTGCGCAACGCGGGCGTCCACGTCCTCGGCCACCTCGACCTCGGCCACGGCGTCCGCGCCTTCGCCGAGGTGCTCTCCGACGCGCGGCGGCACCTCGACTGGTACCAGGTCGACGGCTTCCTCCTGGACCGCTGCCCGGCCGGACGCCCTGAACTCCCCGCGGTCCGCAGCACGGTCGGCGCCCTGCGCGCTCTGCGTGACACGCCCCACATCGTCCTCGGTCACGGCACCCACCCGCACCCCGGCTACGCCGAGCTCGCCGACCAACTGGTCACCTTCCACGGCTCCTGGACCGACTACCGCTGGTCGCAGGTGGCCGAGTGGACCGCCGACCATCCGCCCGAGCGGTTCTGCCACTTGGTGCACGGCGTGCCCCGCGGTCATCTCGACGAGGCCCTGCGCATCGCACGCTGGCAGGGCGCGGCCACGATCTGGTTCACGGATCGGGGGGACCGGGGCGGACTGGACGACCCCTGGGAGACCATGCCCGGCTACTGGGACGACATCGTCTCGCGCATCGGAACGGGTGTCTCGGAATGAAGAAGGCCGTGGCAGTGTTACGGGGAGAACAACTGTAGTGATCGACCGACCAACGGAGTCCCCGTGTCGCTGCCACCCCTGGTCGAGCCAGCCGCTGAGCTCACCGTAGACGAGGTTCGCCGGTACTCCCGCCACCTGATCATCCCCGACGTCGGGATGGACGGGCAGAAGCGGCTGAAGAACGCCAAGGTGCTCTGCGTGGGCGCCGGCGGCCTGGGCTCGCCGGCGCTGATGTACCTGGCCGCGGCGGGTGTGGGCACGCTCGGCATCGTGGAGTTCGACGAGGTCGACGAGTCGAACCTGCAGCGCCAGATCATCCACAGCCAGGCCGACATCGGCCGCTCCAAGGCCGAGTCCGCGCGCGACTCGGTCCTCGGCATCAACCCGTACGTGAACGTGATCCTTCACGAGGAACGGCTCGAGGCCGAGAACGTGATGGACATCTTCAGCCAGTACGACCTGATCGTCGACGGCACGGACAACTTCGCGACCCGCTACCTGGTCAACGACGCGTGCGTGCTGCTGAACAAGCCGTACGTCTGGGGCTCGATCTACCGCTTCGACGGCCAGGCCTCGGTGTTCTGGTCCGAGCACGGCCCCTGCTACCGCTGCCTGTACCCGGAGCCCCCGCCGCCGGGCATGGTCCCCTCCTGCGCCGAGGGCGGCGTCCTGGGCGTGCTGTGCGCGTCCATCGGCTCCATCCAGGTCACCGAGGCCATCAAGGTCCTCACCGGCACCGGTGAGCCCCTGGTCGGCCGACTGATGATCTACGACGCCCTGGAGATGCAGTACCGCCAGGTGAAGGTGCGCAAGGACCCGAACTGCGCGGTCTGCGGCGAGAACCCGACCGTCACCGAACTCATCGACTACGAGGCGTTCTGCGGCGTCGTCTCCGAGGAGGCCCAGCAGGCGGCCGCCGGCTCGACGATCACTCCCAAGCAGCTCAAGGAGTGGATCGACGACGGCGAGAACATCGAGATCATCGACGTCCGCGAGCCGAACGAGTACGAGATCGTCTCCATCCCGGGCGCCAAGCTGATCCCGAAGAACGAGTTCCTCCTGGGCACCGCCCTGGAGGGGCTGCCGCAGGACAAGAAGATCGTCTTGCACTGCAAGACGGGTGTCCGCAGTGCGGAAGTCCTGGCCGTCCTGAAGTCCGCGGGCTTCTCGGACGCCGTCCACGTCGGTGGCGGTGTCATCGGCTGGGTCAACCAGATCGAACCGAGCAAGCCGGTCTACTGACCCCGTCGGCAGGCGCGACCGCTTCGATCGGAGGGGGGTCCGGGTACTACGAGTGCCCGGGGCCCCCTCCGCCGTCATGAGCAGACCTTGCCGTCCTGCGGCACCGTGCCCTTGAGCAGATAGGCGTTCACCGTCGCGTCCACGCAGTCGCTCCCGCTGCCGTACGCCACGTGCCCCTCGCCCTTCCAGGTGAGCAGCACCCCGACCCCCTCGCCGAGTTCGTCCGCCATCCTCCGGGCACCCTCGTACGGGGTCGCCGGGTCCCCGGTGTTGCCGACCAGCAGCATGGGCGCCGCGCCCGGCGCGCTCACCTCCGGGGTGTCGTACTGCCCGGCCACCGGCCAGTCGTGACACCAGCCGGCCGTGTCCCAGCCCAGGAAGTCCCCGAACACGGGTGAGATCCTCTCGAACTCCGGCAGCCGCTTCCTCGCCTCCTCGGCGGTCGGCCGCTGCTTGTCGTCCGAGCACGATATGACCCGTTGCGCATGGGACGCCGTGCCGTAGTGCCCCGAGGAGTCCCGCTCGTTGTACGTGTCCGCGAGCGCGAGCAGCTCGGTGCCGTCACCCTGCTCCGCCGACTCCAGGGCGCTGGTCAGGGCCGGCCAGCTCTGCTCGCTGTACAGCGGCAGGACGATCCCGGTGACGGCGAGGGCCTGGTTCAGCCGCCGCCCCTCGGACGTCGGCAGCGGATCCCCGTCGAGCCGCTCCAGGAGGTCCGCGATCTTCGCGGTGCCTTGCTCGGGGTCCTGGCCCGTCGACTTCAGATAGTCGTCCAGCGCCCGCTGGAATCCCCTCGCCTGGTTCTCGGCATGGCCCACCGCGTCGGCGGTCGGGTCGACGACCGCGTCGAGGACCAGCCGCCCCACGTGCTCAGGGAACAGGTGGGCGTACACGCCGCCGAGTTCGGTGCCGTACGAGATCCCGAAGTAGTGCGTCTTCGTGTCGCCGAGGACCTGGCGCATCAGATCCATGTCACGGGCGGTGTCGGTGGTCGACACATGGGCCAGCAGATCGCCCGCGGCCTTCGCGCAGCCCCGGCCGAAGGCCGCGGCGTCACTGAGGTATGCCTCTTCTTCGGTTGCGGTGTCCGGGGTGCTGTCGAGGGACTCGGCGGCCTGGATGTCCTTGTCGTCGCGACAGCGGATGCCCTCGCTCGCGCCCACCCCGCGCGGGTCCCAGCTGACCAGGTCGTACCGCTCGCGGAGAGCCGAGAAGGTGGAGCCGTAGGGCGGCAGGGTGGCCACGCCCGAGCCGCCGGGGCCGCCGAAGTTGAACAGCAGCGACCCGATCCGCTCGCCGCCGCTGCCCCGGGACCTGGCGCGGATCAGCGCGAGACCGATGGTCTTTCCGTCGGGCTTCGACCAGTCCAGGGGCACCTTCATGGTGGCGCACCGCCACTCGCTGCCCGGAGCGGCCGAGTCCGCGCGGCCCCGGCAGCGCCCCCAGTCCACCTTCTGCCGGGTGAGTGCTGCCGGGAGGGCCGCCCTCGCCGTACGCGATGAACCCACGGACGGCCGCGCGTCGGCTGACGGCCGCTTCTCGTCCTCCCCGCCCCCCGAGGAGCCGCCGGCGCAGCCCGCCGCGAGCAGCGCGGCGGCGGCTGCCAGAGCCGTCCACCGTAGGAATCGCGCCATGTGCCCTACCCCCTCGCCGACCGTCCGCGCCGGGTGGCGGGACGGGTGTCAGGCCATGGTAGGTCGAGGGCGGTCCACTCGTCGGAGCCTGTGGATAACGCTATGACCTGCAGTTTCTTGGGGAGTGGGAGGGAAGCGGGGAGGTGCGCTGCGGGGGAGCGTCAGGAGCAGACGGTGCCGGCGGTCGGCACCTTGCCCTCCAGCAGATAGCCGTCCACGGCCGCCTGCACACACCTGTTCTTGCTGCCGTAGGCGCCGTGCCCCTGCCCCCGGTAGGTCAGCTCCACGCCGACGCCCTTGCCCAGCGCGGTCGCCATCCTGCGTGCCCCCTCGTACGGGGTCGCCGGGTCGCCGGTGTTGCCCACGACGAGGATGGGCGCCGAGCCGGGCGCGTGGACGTCCGGGTGGTCGGCGGCGCCCGGCACGGCCCAGTCGGTGCAGCCCACCATGGACCAGGCCAGGAAGTCCCCGAACAGGGGTGAGGCGGCGCGGAACTCCGGCACCTTCGCCTCGACCTCCTCGGCGGAGTAGCGGGGCCGGTCGTCGGAGCAGTTGATGGCGGTGTTCGCGGCGGCGATGTTGCTGTACTCGCCGTTGGCGCTGCGGCCGTTCATCGAGTCGGACAGCAGCATCAGGATCCTGCCGTCCCCGTCGTAGGCCTGTTCCAGGCCCTCGGTCAGGTACTCCCAGAAGTCCTTCGAGTACAGCGACTGCGCGATGCCGTTGGTGGCGGCGCTCTGGGTCAGGACGCGGGGGAAGACGCCGGGGATCGGTTTGGCCTCCAGACGTCTCAGCAGGGCGGCGATCCGGTCCCGCACGTCCTGCGGGGTGTCGCCGACGGGGCAGCCCCCGGACCGGGACGTGCAGTCCTCGGCGAAGTTGTCGAGCGCGAGCTGGAAGCCCCTGGCCTGGCCGAGGGCCCCCTGCTCCGGCGTCTGCGTGGGGTCGACGACCGCGTCGAACACGGCCCGCCCCACGTTCTTCGGGAACAGGTGGGCGTACACGCCGCCGAGTTCGGTGCCGTAGGAGATGCCGAAGTAGTGCAGCTTCGTATCACCGAGCACCTGGCGCATCAGGTCCATGTCCCGGGCCGCGTCGGTGGTGCGGACATGCGGCAGCATCGTCCCGGAGTGCTTGCGGCAGGCCGCGTTGAACGCCTCGGTGTTGTCGAGCAGCGCGGCGCGCTCGGCGGCGTCGTCGGGGGTCATGTCCTGCTGGAAGTACGCGTCGAGCTGCTGGTCGTTCTCGCACGTCACCCCCGCGCTGCGGCCGACTCCGCGCGGGTCGAAGCTCACCAGGTCGTAGCGGGTGCGCAGGGTCGTGTAGTCCTCGCCGAACGCGGGCAGGGTGCTGACGCCCGAGCCGCCGGGCCCGCCGAAGTTGAACACCAGCGACCCGATCCGCCGGTCCGGGGAGCCGCTCGCCTCGGCCCTGATCAGTGCGATCTTGATGGTGTCGCCTCCGGGGTCGGCCCAGTCCCGGGGCGCCTTCATCGTGGCGCACTGCCAGTGGTCGCCGTCCGGCAGCGGGGACGGGGCGGTGCCGCCGCCCTCGGACGCGGACGGGGCCGGACAGTCCTCCCAGTCGAGCTTCTGCGCCGTCAGGTCCTCGTCCCCGGCGTCCTCGCCGCAGCCGGCCAGTGCGGAGGTCAGCAGCAGGGCGGTCGCGGTCAGGGCTGCGGCGCGCAGACGGGCGGGGTTCGGCATGGTCCCATCGTGGGGTCGGGCCCGCCCCCGCGCGCGGGGCACGGGCCGTACGAGCTACGCCGTACCGCTAGTGCTGTGACCGGAAAGGTTTGCCGGAAGCTCGCGGCGTCCGGCGCTGGGGGCACCTCCCACGCCATTCAGGCAGTGGGGGGAGCATCGCAAGGCGGAGCATCGCCCGCGTACTGGATGTACTCGGGTGATGCGCCAACGCGGCGAGGTGCCGTGCCGGGCGTCGCGAGCCGGTGAACCTTTCCGGTCACAGCACTAGGTCGCACACAGGTCCTGGACGGTCGGTGTCCCGAGGGGATCAGAGCGCGCCCTTGCGGCTCAGCTGGTTGAAGGCCAGCCAGCCCGGCAGCACCGGGAGCCACAGCGTCAGCAGCCGGAAGAGCAGCACCGCGGGGGCGGCCACCTCCTTGGGCAGTCCCACCGCGATCAGACCGACCGTCAGCGTCGCCTCGACCGCTCCGACACCGCCCGGCGTCGGAGCGGCGGAGCCCAGCGCGTTGCCGGCGAGGAAGACGACCGCGACGCTGGCGATGCTGATGGAGGACGATGCGGTGCCGAACGCGCGGATCGAGGCGTCCAGACACATCACGAAGCAGAACGTCAGCAGCAGCATGCCGCCGATGCCGGTGACCAGCTTCTGCGGCCGCTGCAGCACGTCGAGCATCCGCGGCACCACACCCGCGAACAGCGACCTCACGCGCGTGACGACGAATTTCCGCAGGAACGGCACCGACGTCACCACCAGCACGAGCACCGCCACTGTCAGCAGGCCCGCGATGACCGTGCGGGACGGCGACAGCGAGGGGGTCTTCTCGGTCCCCGTCAGATAGCCGAACGACAGCAGCATCAGGATGTGGCAGCCGAGCCCGAACAACTGCGACGCGCCGACACTCGCCACCGCGAGCCCCGGGCGCACCCCCGAACGCTGGAGGAACCGCGTGTTGAGCGCGACCCCGCCGACCGCGGCCGGGGCCACGATCTTCACGAACGACCCCGCGACCTGCGCCGCGACCGTTCGCGGGAACGGCACCCGCTCCGGCACGAACCCCAGCAGGCTCATCGCGGCGGCGACATAGCTCAGCGCCGAGAACAGCACGGCCGCCGCGACCCAGCCCCACTCGGCGTTGGCGACGAGCGGACCGAACTCGATGTGCGTGAGCTGCGTCAGCAGGAAGTACGCGCCGATCGCACCGGCGATGAAACTCATCAGGGTGCGCGGCCGCACGCGCTCCAGCCGGGCCGGCTCGACCGGGGCCTCGGGCCGGATCCGCAGCACCTGATGCCGGATCTGGGTCAGCAGATCCTCCTCGCGCGCCTCCTCCAGCGCCTCGTCGATGGCCCGCTTCTCGGCCCGCGCCTGTGCCCGTACGGCCTTCTTCTCGGCCTTCTCGGAGACGGGTTCCGGCTCGTGCCCCGCGTCCAGCCGGGCCTGCTTGGCCTGCCGGGACGCTTCCAGGACCGCCTCGCGCTCCCGCTGCGCCCGCTCCCGGGCCAGTCGGCGCAGCGTCGCGCGCGTGGAGCGGCTGAGCGCGATGGGCTGGAGCATCGGCAGACAGTCCGCCACCGCGTCCGGGCCGAGCACGCCCACCGCCGAGGAGACCGCCCGCTCCGCGCCCACGCGCAGCCCCAGCGTCACGAGCAGCTGAGAGATGTCCATGCGCAGCAGAAGATCACCGGCCGCGATCTCGCCGACGCGCAGATCGGTGAGGATCACCGTGCCGGAACGATCCACCAGGACGGCGTCCCCCACCAGCCGGCGGTGCGCGATCCGCCGGGACTGGAGGGCGCGCACCTGGTGCCAGGTGTCGCGCAGCAGGTCGTCGGTGATCTCCTCGTCCGCCAGCGAGTCCAGGGTGCGCCCGCCGGTGTGCTCGTAGACCAGCATCACGGCGTCGGGGCCGAGCTCGGAGGTGGCGATCAGCTTGGGGGCGTTGGCGCCCGCCGCGATCGCCGCGTAGGCGAGCAGCGCCTCCTGCTCCAGTGCCTGGCGCAGCGACTGCAGGCTGCTGCGGGTGGCGAAGCCGCGCAGGGTCAGGTTGCGCCACGCGCGGTAGAAGAACCCCTGCGCCTGCTGCTCCCGGTCGACCACGGTGACGTCCAGCGGCGGGCCGTCCTCCAGGGTGACGAAGTAGCGCCGGCCGCGGTCGCCGGTCTCGGAGGTGTCCGGCGCCTCCTCCCGGGCCGCGCTCACGGGATGGAAGCCGACGTGCCGCAGGCCCGCCATGAGCGTCCGTCCCGTGGGCCGTACGTTGGGCGAGCCGACCGCGTACAGCGTGCCGTAGGCGACCGTCCAGCCGATCAGCACCGTCAGGATGATCGAGAACGGCGTGGTGTAGCCGGTGACCAGCATCGAGAACGCGTCCAGGAGCAGCACCATCCACAGCACCGCGCGCCAGCGCGGCCGGCGTGACATGCCGACGGCCGTCATATAGGCGATGACGGGCGCGAGATAGCCGTGCACCGGGTCCGTCAGGGCGTGGATGTCACCGGGGGAGGGCTGGGTGAGCGCCTCCTGGATCGAGTCCGGGGCCGCCTTGGCGACCCAGAGGTCCGTGGCGAGTGTCACACCGTGCGCCAGGACGGCGGCGAGCACGCCGTCGGCGATGCGCAGCCCGTCCCGTTTGATCAGCCGCTCGATCGCGAAGGCCACCGGCACCAGCAGGATCGCGATGCTGGACGCCAGTCCCGCGATCTTGATGAGCAGGTCGGGCGCCTGACCGGTGCCCTTGTTGATGTCCTGTTCGAGGCCCGAGGTCGTTCCGTGTGCGAAGGCGGCGATGCCCAGCAGCACGATGACGGCCAGCACGCCCACCAGGAGTCGCATGAGGTCGGAGGGGCGGTGCACGCGCGCGGGGAGCAGCGGTTCGTCACCCTCGACCTCGTCGCTGTGCACGTCGTCCGGCGACGCGTCGAGCGGCTCCTTCGGGGCGCCGCCCTCCTTCGGGGCTTCGGCGCTGTCCGGGTTCTCGGGACCGTCCGGGCGCGACGCAGCGTCAGAGGTGCCCTCCGCGTCCTCGGGATGCACACCCTGCTGCTTCATCGTCTCTTCTTGATCTCGTATCACCGGTCACCGCCCGCACGATGGTGGCATGCTCCACCGACACACGGGGGCATCAGGGTGCAAATGCGGGGGCGGACAGTCTGCCCCACGCGCCGCCCGGGGGCGAGGGTCACGCACGGTCACGCGGCGGCCGTCCTGTCGGTGGGGTGCGGCAGGATAGGGAGGATGAGCGAGCGGAGCATCCCGGACGACGCCTGCCCGGAGGATCCCGACGCCCGCCCCGAGTACCCCGACGCGCTGCCGGAGTACGCCGAGCGGGTCCTCGGGGTCGCCGAGCTGATCCCGCCCGGGCGGGTCATGACGTACGGGGATGTCGCCGAGTGGCTCGAGGAGGGCGGGCCCCGGCAGGTCGGCCGGGTGATGGCCCTCTACGGCGGTGCCGTGCCGTGGTGGCGTGTGGTGCGCGCGGACGGGGCGCTGCTGCCCGGCCACGAGCTGCGGGCGCTCGCTCACTACCGCGACGAGGGCACGCCGCTGAAGGAGGCGAGCAGGGCCGCCGAGGGCCATCTGCCGCGCCTCGACATGCGGCGGGCGCGCTGGGACGGCGGCGAACACGCGGACGGTCACACCTGACAGCTTCCGCCATCCGACCCGCCCGAGGGGACCCTGTAGCCCGTACGGGGGAAAACAGGAAAACCGGGCACGTCGGTGGCATGGCGTACGTTCGAGGGGCGCGGGGCGGAGAATGCGGCCCTCGACCACCCAGCACACCCACCAGGACCGGCGAACCACGTGAGCTCCTCTTCCTCCACCAGGCGCCTGTCGCACCCCCAGGGTCGACAGGGGAACCGTGGCGCTTACCGGCTGGTCCGAACCCCGCCCGCCCGGACCGCCCCCCCTCGTCTGGACGCCGCACAGCGCTCCGTGGTTGACCACGTCACCGGGCCGCTGCTCGTCCTCGCCGGTCCCGGCACCGGCAAGACCACCACCCTCGTGGAGTCCGTGGCGGCCCGCGTCGCCCGCGGCGGCGACCCCGCGCGCGTGCTGGTGCTGACCTTCAGCCGCAAGGCGGCCGTGGAGCTGCGCGACCGGATGGCGCAGCGCATGGGCGCCTCCCGCGCGCCCCAGGCGACCACCTTCCACTCCTACTGCTACGCCCTGGTCCGCGCCCATCAGGACGGCGAGCTGTTCGCGGAGCCGCTGCGGCTGCTGTCCGGCCCCGAGCAGGACGTGGCCGTCCGCGAGCTGCTCGCAGGCCAGCTCGACCTCCAGCGGCTCGGCCTCGCGCACGTGCGCTGGCCGGACGAACTACGCGCCTGCCTGACCACGCGCGGGTTCGCCGACGAGGTCCGCGCGGTGCTCGCCCGCAGCCGGGAACTCGGCCTCGGCCCCGACGCCCTGGACGCCTTCGCCGCCCGCATCGGCCGCCCCGACTGGCAGGCCGCCGCCGCGTTCCTCGCCGAGTACCTCGACGTCCTCGACCTGCACGGCGTCATCGACTACGCCGAACTCGTCCACCGCGCGGTCCTCCTCGCCCACCGCCCCGACACCGCCGTGCGACTGGCCGCGCAGTACGACGCCGTGTACGTCGACGAGTACCAGGACACCGACCCCGCCCAGGTACGACTGCTGCACGCCCTCGCCGGCGGCGGCCGCACCCTCGTGGCCCTCGGCGACCCCGACCAGTCGATCTACACCTTCCGGGGCGCCGACGTGAACGGCATCCTGGACTTCCCGGGCGCCTTCCCCCGCTCCGACGGCCGCCCGGCCCCCGTCGAGGTGCTGCGCACCTCCCGCCGCTCCGGCGCCGCGCTGCTCGCCGCCACCCGACTGCTGACCGGGCGCATGCCCCTGACCCGCCTCCCGGCGGAGAAGGTCCGAGCCCACCGCGAACTCGTCCCCGCGCGCGAGGGCGGCCGCGTCGAGGTCTACACGTACCCGACCCCCGGCACCGAGCTGGACAACGTCGCCGACATCCTGCGCCGCGCCCACCTGGAGGACGGCGTCCCCTGGGGCGAGATGGCCGTCCTGGTCCGCGCCGGCTCCCGCACCATCCCCACGGTCCGCCGCGCCCTCACCGCGGCCGGCGTCCCCCTGGACATCGACGGCGACGACCTCCCCCTGCGGCACGAACCCGCGGTGGCCCCCCTGCTGACGGCCCTGCGGGCGGTGGCGAGCGCGGAGGTCTCCCGGGGCGGGGAGGACACCGGCGGGAGCGATGGCACCGGTGGCAGCGACGGTACTGATGGGGTGGTCGGCACCGGTGGCACGGACGACACCGATGGCGTGGTCGGCGCGGACGGCGCAGGCGGTGTCGGCGGCACCGATCACACCGGCGGCACCGAAGGAACGGACGGAACCGACGGAACCGGCGCCTCTCGGGAGGGCGACCCCTGCTGGCTCGACACCGAGACGGCGCTCACCCTCCTCGCCTCCCCCCTCGCCGGCATGGACGCCGCCGACCTGCGCCGCCTGGGGCGCGCCCTGCGCGAGGAGGAGCGCGCCGCGGGCAACCCGCTGCCGCCGCCCTCCGACGAACTGCTCACCCGGGCCCTGGCCGAACCGGAACGCCTGGTCACCCACGACCCGGTGTACGCGCGCGGTGCCCAGCGCCTCGGCGCGCTCCTCGCCACGGCCCGCGAGCGCCTCGCCCGCGGCGGCACGGCCGAGGAGGCACTGTGGGACCTCTGGGAGGGCACACCCTGGCCCACCCGTCTGGAACGGGCCGCGCGCCGCGGCGGCGCTGCCGGACGCAACGCCGACCGCGACCTGGACGCCGTGTGCGCGCTGTTCGCCACCGCCGCACGCGCGGAGGAACGCACCGGCGGCCGCGGCGCCCTGAACTTCCTCGCCGAGATCGAGGCCGAGGACATAGCCGCCGACACCCTCACCCGCCGAGCGGTACGCCCCGACGCCGTCCGGCTGATGACCGCCCACCGCGCCAAGGGCCTGGAGTGGCGCCTGGTCGTCGTCACCGGCGTCCAGGAGGGCCTGTGGCCCGATCTGCGTCGCCGCGGCTCCCTCCTGGAGGCCGACCGCATCGGCCGGGACGGCCTCGCCGAGCCGCTCACCCCGGGCGCGCTGCTCGCCGAGGAACGGCGGCTGTTCTACGTCGCCGCCTCACGCGCGCGTGACCGGCTCGTCGTCACCGCCGTGAAGGCACCCGCCGACGACGGCGACCAGCCCTCCCGCTTCCTCACCGAACTCGGCGTGGAACCCCGGGACGTCACCGGCCGCCCCCGCCGCCCCCTGTCCGTCGCCGCGCTCGTCGCCGAACTGCGCGCCACGACGGTCGACCCCCGCGCCTCCGCCGCCCTCCGCGAGGCCGCCGCCCGCCGCCTCGCGCGCCTGGCCGCGCTCGCCGACGAGGACGGCCGCCCGCTGGTGCCCTCGGCGCACCCCTACCGCTGGTGGGGCATGTTCGAGCCGACCGAGAGCAGGGTGCCGCTGCGCGACCGGGACCAGCCCGTCGTGCTCTCCGGCAGCGCCCTCGACCAGCTGGCCAACACCTGCGCCCTCCAGTGGTTCCTGGGGCGCGAGGTGAAGGCCGACGCGCCCGCCACCGCCGCCCAGGGCTTCGGCAACGTCGTGCACGTCCTCGCCGACGAGGTCGCCTCCGGGCACACCCCGGCCGACCTCGACGTCCTGATGGAGCGCCTCGACTCCGTGTGGAACGCGCTCGCCTTCGACGCGCCCTGGAAGTCGGAGCAGGAGAAGAGCAACGCGCGCGTGGCCCTCGAACGCTTCCTCCAGTGGCACGTGGGCGACCGCGCGGGGCGCACGCCCGTCGCCAGCGAGCACGACTTCGACGTCACCCTCGAAGCGGGCGCCTACGAGGTGCGCATCCGCGGCCAGATGGACCGCGTGGAAGCGGACGGCGAGGGCCGCGCCTACGTCGTCGACTTCAAGACGGGCAAGCAGGCGCCGACCGCGCGCGAGGTGGAGCGGCACCCCCAGCTCGCCGTCTACCAGCTCGCCGTCCGGGAGGGCGCCGTCGACGAGGCCTTCGACGGCGTACGCCCCACGCCCGGCGGCGCCGAACTCGTTCAGTTGCGCCAGGGCGCCGCTCAGCGCGACGGCGGTGACGCCCTGCCCAAGGTGCAGGCCCAGGAGGCACTGGACGGCCCGGAGGGGGAATGGGTCGGCGAGCTGCTCGCCACGGCGGCCGGCAAGGTCCTCGACGAACGGTTCACCCCGAGCGCCGGCCAGCACTGCGCCCACTGCGCGTTCCGGGCGTCGTGCAGCGCGCGGCCGGAGGGGCGGCACGTGGTGGAGTGAGCGGGGCACGTGGTGGAGTGAGCGGGCACGTGGTGGAGTGAGCGGGCACGGGGTGGAGTGAGCGGGCCCGCGGGCCCAGCGGGAGTGCGGCCCGTGCGTGGTCATCGATTGTCGGTGCCCGCCGTTAGCCTTTTTTCATGCCCGCCCGCATCACCGATCCCGAGCAGCTCAAGGAGCTCCTCGGGATCCCCTTCACCCCGGAGCAGACGGCCTGCGTCACCGCGCCGCCCGCCCCGCAGGTGATCGTGGCCGGAGCAGGGTCGGGCAAGACGACGGTGATGGCCGCCCGCGTGGTCTGGCTGGTCGGCACCGGGCAGGTCGCCCCCGAACAGGTCCTCGGCCTGACCTTCACCAACAAGGCGGCCGGCGAACTCGCCGAACGGGTCCGCAAGGCCCTGGTCAAGGCGGGCGTCACCGACCCCGACGTCATCGACCCCGACCACCCGCCGGGCGAGCCGGTGATCTCCACCTACCACGCCTTCGCGGGCCGGCTGCTGACCGACCACGGCCTGCGCATCGGCCTGGAGCCGACCTCCCGTCTCCTCGCCGACGCCACCCGCTACCAGCTCGCGGCGCGCGTCCTGCGCGAGGCCCCCGGCCCCTACCCGTCGCTCACCCGCTCCGTCGCCGACCTGGTCAGCGACCTCCTCGCCCTCGACTCCGAGCTGGCCGAACACCTCGTCGACCCCGACGAGCTCCGCACCTGGGACGCCGGACTGCTGGACACCCTGGAGGGCACCAGGCTCAGCAACGCCGATCTGCGCAAGGTGCCCGAGGCCGCCGCCGCCCGGCGTGAGCTGGCCGGCCTGGTGCTCCGCTACCGCGCCGCCAAACGCCACCGCGACCTGCTGGACTTCGGCGACCAGATCGCCCTCGCGGCCCGGCTCGCACAGGTCCCCGAGGTGGGGCGGATCCTGCGGGACGAGTTCCGCGTGGTCCTCCTCGACGAATACCAGGACACCTCCGTCGCCCAGCGCATCCTCCTGGCCGGCCTGTTCGGCGGCGGCACCGGACACCCGGTGACGGCCGTCGGCGACCCCTGCCAGGCGATCTACGGCTGGCGCGGCGCCTCCGTCGCCAACCTCGACGACTTCCCCGACCACTTCGCCCACGCCGACGGCCGCCCCGCCACCCGTCAGGCACTCGGCGAGAACCGCCGCAGCGGCGGCCGCCTCCTCGATCTCGCCAACGGCCTCGCCGCCCCCCTGCGCGCCATGCACGCGGGCGTGGAGGCCCTGCGCCCGGCCCCCGGCGCCGAACGCGACGGCCTGGTCCGCTGCGCGCTCCTCGCCACCCACGCCGAGGAGATCGACTGGATCGCCGACTCCGTCGCCCACCTGGTCCGCACCGGCACGGCACCGGGCGAGATCGCCGTCCTGTGCCGCACGGCCACCGACTTCGCGGAGATCCAGGGCGCGCTCGTCGCCCGGGACGTGCCCGTCGAGGTCGTCGGTCTCTCCGGACTGCTGCACCTGCCCGAGGTCGCCGACCTGGTCGCCGTCTGCGAGGTCCTCCAGGACCCCGGCGCCAACGCCTCCCTGGTCCGGCTGCTCACCGGCCCGCGCTGGCGCATCGGCCCGCGCGACCTCGCCCTCCTCGGCCGGCGGGCCCGGCTGCTCGTCGCCCACGCGCGCGGGGACGACGGCGACGACCCGGACCGCCGCCTCGCCGAGGCCGTCGAAGGTGTCGACCCGTCCGAGGTGATCTCCCTCGCGGACGCCCTCGACACCTTCCTGGAGACACCCCTGGAGGGCGGTCGGGACGACAGGCTCCCGTTCTCGCCGGACGCGCGCGTGCGCTTCGCCCGCCTCGCCGCCGAACTGCGCGACCTGCGCCGCTCCCTCGCCGACCCGCTCATGGACGTGCTGCACCGCGTGCTCGCCGTCACCGGCCTCGAGGTCGAACTGTCGGCCTCCCCGCACGCGCTGGCCGCCCGCCGCCGCGAGACCCTGTCGAACTTCCTCGACGTCGCCGCCTCCTTCGCCGCGGGCGAGAGCGAGGCGAGCCTGCTCGCGTTCCTCGGCTTCCTGCGCACCGCCGCCCAGTACGAGAAAGGCCTCGACAACGCCCTCCCCGGCGGCGAGAACACCGTCAAGGTGCTCACCGCCCACAAGTCCAAGGGCCTCGAATGGGACGTCGTGGCCGTCCCCGGCCTGGTCACCGGCACCTTCCCCAGCGGCCAGGGCCGCGAGAAGTGGACCGCCCAGGCCAAGGTGCTGCCGCACGCCCTGCGCGGCGACGCCGACACCCTCCCCGACGTCGCCTCCTGGGACTCCCGGGGCATGAAGGCCTTCCACGAGGCCATGAAGGACCACCAGCACACCGAGGAGCTCCGCCTCGGTTACGTCACCTTCACCCGCCCCCGCTCCCTCCTCCTGGGCTCCGGCCACTGGTGGGGCCCCACCCAGAAGAAGCGCCGCGGCCCCTCGGACTTCCTGCGGGCCCTGTACGACCACTGCGCCGCCGGGTACGGCGAGATCGAGGCCTGGGCCGACGAGCCGGAGGAGGACGCGGAGAACCCCGCGCTGCACCGCGCCACAGCCGACCAGGCCTGGCCGCTCCCCCTGGACGCCGACGCACTCGCCCGCCGCCGCGCCGCCGCCGACACCGTCCTCGCCCACTTGGACGACCTCGCCGCCCAGGCCGACGCACGGCCCGCCACGCACGACCCGGACGCCCACGACGCCCCTGACTGGCCCCCGCCCCCCGCCGAGGACGAGCCGCCCCACGACGCGACCGACCCGTTCGCGACCGACCCGTTCGAGGCGGACCCGTTCGAGGACACGGATCCCTTCGCGGACTTCGCTGGCGAGGCCTTCGAGGGCGAACCCGACCCGTTCGACGAAGACCCCCACGACCCCCACGACCCCCACGACCCCCTCGACCCCCACGACGCCCCGCCCCGCCCCGCCGTCCCCCACCAGGCCACCGCCCCCGAACCCGCTGCCGTGCGGCCCCGGCGGAGTTCCCTCACGCCCGAGGAAGCCCGCGCGGTCGCCTCCTGGGACCGCGACCTCGACGCGCTCGCCGGTGAGCTGCTGCGCGCCCGCCGGAGCGTCACGGACGTAGCCCTCCCGACGACGCTCACCGCCTCGCAGGTCCTGCGCCTGGCGGAGGACCCGGACGGTCTCGCGCAGGAGCTCGCCCGCCCCATGCCGCGCCCCCCGCAACCGGCCGCGCGCCGTGGCACCCGGTTCCACGCATGGGTGGAAGCCCGCTTCGAGGCGTTGACGCTTCCCTTCCTGGAACCCGACGAGCTACCCGGCGCCGACGCCGAGATCGCCGACGAACGCGACCTCGAGGACCTCAAGGAGGCCTTCGAGCGCACCGAGTACGCCCGGCGTACCCCCTACCGCGTCGAGGCCCCCTTCCAGCTCGCCCTCGCCGGCCGCGTCGTACGGGGCCGTATCGACGCCGTCTACCGACAAGAGGACGGCGGTACGACGTCGTACGAGATCGTCGACTGGAAGACCCACCGCGCCCGCACCGCCGACCCCCTCCAGCTCGCCCTCTACCGGCTCGCCTGGGCCGAGCAGCAGGGGGTGCCCGTGGAATCCGTCACAGCGGTGTTCCTCTACGTCCGCACCGGCGAGGTCGTACGGCCCCGCGACCTGCCCGATCGGGCCGCCCTGGAGCGCCTGTTGAGGGGCGAGGAAGCCTTCGCGGATGATCACGAGTCACCCCAAGGGCGGGAAAAGCGTGCGCAACCGCCCGGCGAGGATGTCGGCGCGGGCCGATAGGCTCGTGACCATGAGCCATCCCGTTGACAGTGCCGTCAGCGCCGTCCGCACGTACATCGAGCAGCATCGCGCCGCCTTCCTCGACGACCTCGCCGAGTGGCTGCGCATCCCGTCGGTGTCCGCGCAGCCCGACCACGCCGCCGACGTACGACGCAGCGCGGACTGGCTCGCCGCGAAGCTGACGGAGACCGGCTTCCCGACGGTCGAGGTCTGGCCGACGCCCGGCGCCCCCGCCGTTTTCGCCGAGTGGCCCTCGGACGACCCCGAGGCCCCCACCGTCCTGGTCTACGGCCACCACGACGTGCAGCCCGCCGCCCGCGAGGACGGGTGGGACAGCGACCCCTTCGAGCCGGTCGTCCGCGGCAACCGCCTCTACGCGCGAGGGGCCGCCGACGACAAGGGCCAGGTGTTCTTCCACACCCTCGGCGTGCGCGCCCACCTCGCCGCCACCGGCCGCACCGCGCCGGCCGTCCACCTCAAGCTCCTGATCGAGGGCGAGGAGGAGTCCAGCTCCCCGAACTTCCGCGACCTCGTCGAGGCGCACGCCGCGCGGCTCGCCGCGGACGCCGTGATCGTCTCCGACACCGGCATGTGGTCCGCGGACACCCCCACGGTCTGCACGGGCATGCGCGGCCTCGCCGAGTGCGAGATCCGCCTCTTCGGCCCCGACCAGGACATCCACTCCGGTTCCTTCGGCGGCGCCGTCCCCAACCCGGCCACCGAGGCCGCCCGCCTCGTCGCCGCCCTGCACGACGAGCACGCGCGCGTGGCCGTCCCCGGCTTCTACGACGGCATCGTCGAGCTCACCGACCGCGAACGCGAGCTCTTCGCCGAGCTGCCCTTCGACGAGGAACAGTGGCTGCGCACCGCCAAGTCGCACGCCTCCCACGGTGAGGCCGGGCACACCACGCTGGAGCGCATCTGGGCCCGCCCGACCGCCGAGGTCAACGGCATCGGGGGTGGCTACCAGGGGCCCGGCAGCAAGACGATCGTCCCGTCCTCGGCCTTCGTGAAGCTGTCCTTCCGGCTGGTCGCCGGCCAGGAACCCGACCGGATCGAGAAGGCCGTCCGCGCCTGGGCCGACGAGCGGATCCCCGCCGGGATCCGCCACGAGATCACCTTCAGCCCCGCCACGCGCCCGTGCCTGACCCCGCTCGACCACCCCGCCCTCAAGTCCGTGGTCCGCGCCATGGGCCGCGCCTTCGAAGGCCCCGTCCGCTTCACCCGCGAGGGCGGCTCCGGCCCCGCCGCCGACCTCCAGGAGGTCCTCGGCGCGCCCGTGCTGTTCCTCGGGATCTCCGTCCCCTCGGACGGCTGGCACGCGCCGAACGAGAAGGTCGAGCTGGACCTCCTCCTCAAAGGCGTCGAGACCGCCGCGTACCTCTGGGGCGACCTGGCCGAGAACTGGCGCCGTGCGCCCTGACCGCCCCGCCCGGCCCGGAGCGGGTTTGCGCGCGGCGCACACGGGAAAGGCCGCATCGCGGCGCCGCACCGGAGCCGGTCGCCCCCACCCGCACGTTCCGCTGAACCGCCCGCCGAATCAACCGTTCCACCGGGGGAGTTGGAAGCACCCGTGACCACCTGGACCGACCAGAACGCCGACAGGCCCATCTCGCTCACCGCGCCCAGCGGCATCGACCGGGCCGCCCACCACCGGCTCGACGAGGCCTGGCTCGCCGCCGCGTGGAGCCACCCCAGCACGCGCTGTTTCGTCGTCTCCGGCGGTCAGGTCCTCATAGACGAGACGCCGGACGGCCGGACCGAGCTGGTCATGACGCCCTCCTTCGAGGCCCCGCTCACCGAGGCGCACCGCTACTTCCTGGGCACCGACGACGACGGCGTCAGCTACTTCGCCCTCCAGAAGGACGCCCTGCCCGGCCGGATCGACCAGTCGGCCCGGCCGGCCGGACTGCGCGAGGCGGGGCTGCTGCTGTCGCCCCGGGACGTGGGCCTGATGGTGCACGCCGTCGGCCTGGAGAACTGGCAGCGCACCCACCGCTTCTGCTCGCGCTGCGGCGAGCGCACGGTCATCGCCGCGGCCGGCCACATCCGCCGCTGCCCCGCCTGCGGCGCCGAGCACTACCCGCGCACCGACCCCGCGGTGATCATGGCCGTCACCGACGAGGACGACCGCATCCTCCTCGGCCGCCAGGTCCACTGGCCCGAGGGCCGCTTCTCGACGCTGGCCGGCTTCGTCGAACCCGGTGAGTCCATCGAACAGGCGGTGCGCCGCGAGGTGTTCGAGGAGGCCGGGATCAGCGTCGGCCCGGTCGACTACATCGCCAGCCAGCCCTGGCCGTTCCCGTCCAGCCTGATGCTGGGCTTCCTGGCCCGCGCCACCTCCACCGAGATCGACGTCGACGGCGACGAGATCCACGAGGCCCGCTGGTTCTCCCGCGACGAGCTGACCGCGGCCTTCGAGGCGGGCGAGGTCCTGCCCCCGTACGGCATCTCCATCGCGGCCCGCCTCATCGAGCTCTGGTACGGCAAGCCACTGCCGACGCGCAGCTTCCTCTGAGACAGCGAAGGGTGGTGTCCTGGCCGGGACACCCACCCCTTCATGGGAGTTGGGAGCAGAACGCGCGCACGGTCGTCGCGCTGCATACGGAGCGGCCCCCTCTGGTGACCTTGACCAGAGAGGGCCGAAGCGCTGGGAAGCGTCAGACCGCGAGAGCCTGCTTCACCTGGGCGAGGCTCGGGTTCGTCATCACGACCTCGCCGCCACCAGTGGCGGGCACTACCCGGACGGTCGGCACCGTCTGGTTTCCGCCATTCGCCTTCTCCACGTACGCCGCGGACTCCGGGTCCTGCTCGATGTTGATCTCGGTGTACGCGATGCCCTCGCGCTCCAGCTGCTTCTTCAGCCGCTGGCAGTAACCGCACCACGTGGTGCTGTACATCGTCACAGTGCCCAGCATGTCTCTCGTGCTCCTTAGGCGGGTCGGGGACGGGCGATCTGAAAGGGGAACGTACGTGACAGCGCCACCATTCCCGTCCTTCACGACCTGGAGGTGACGTCCACCGCATTAGTACGACCGCGAGGCCCCGCCTGTGGACAACCGGCTCGCCCGTCTCCGCCGACCTGGCAGCATGGCGGTGTGACAGCAGCAACGCACTCCCCCCTCTTCCCGCGGGTCCCCGACTCGGCCGACGCGGTGCTCGAAGGGCTCGACCCCGAGCAGCGCGAGGTGGCCACCTCCCTGCACGGGCCGGTGTGCGTGCTGGCCGGAGCCGGCACCGGCAAGACCCGGGCGATCACCCACCGCATCGCCTACGGCGTGCGCGCCGGCATCCTCCAGCCCTCCAGCGTGCTCGCCGTCACCTTCACCAACCGCGCCGCCGGCGAGATGCGCGGCCGGCTCCGTCAGCTCGGCGCGCAGGGCGTCCAGGCCCGCACCTTCCACTCCGCCGCACTGCGTCAGCTCCAGTACTTCTGGCCGAAAGCGATCGGTGGCTCGCTGCCCCGGCTCGTCGACCGCAAGATCCAGCTCGTCGCCGACGCGGCCGCCGCCTGCCGTCTCCGCCTCGACCGCGGCGAGCTGCGGGACGCCACCGCGGAGATCGAGTGGTCCAAGGTCACCCAGACCGTCCCCGCGGACTACGCCCTCGCCGCCGTCAGGGCCGGCCGCGAGGCCCCCCGCGACCCCGCCGAGATCGCCCAGCTCTACGCCGCCTACGAGGACCTCAAACGCGACCGCGGCGTCATCGACTTCGAGGACGTCCTGCTGCTGACCGTCGCCGTCCTCCAGGACCGGCACGACATCGCCGAGCAGGTGCGTGCCCAGTACCAGCACTTCGTGGTCGACGAGTACCAGGACGTCAGCCCCCTCCAGCAACGCCTGCTGGAACTGTGGCTCGGCGACCGGGACGACCTCTGCGTCGTGGGCGACGCCAGCCAGACGATCTACTCCTTCACCGGCGCCACCCCCGACCACCTCCTCGACTTCCGCACCCGCCACCCCGGCGCCACCGTCGTCAAGCTGGTCCGCGACTACCGCTCCACGCCCCAGGTCGTCCACCTCGCCAACGGCCTGCTCTCCCAGGCCCGCGGCCGCGCCGCCGACCACCGGCTGGAACTGGTCTCCCAGCGCGCCGCCGGACCCGAACCCGTCTACACCGAGTACACCGACGAGCCCGCCGAGGCCGAGGGTGCCGCCCGCCGCATCCGGGACCTCCTCGCCGCCGGTGTCCCGGCCGCGGAGATCGCCGTCCTGTTCCGCACCAACGCGCAGTCCGAGACGTACGAACAGGCCCTCGCCGACCTCGGCGTCCCCTACCAACTGCGCGGTGCCGAGCGCTTCTTCGACCGGCCCGAGGTACGCAAGGCGGGAGTCGCCCTGCGCGGCGCGGCACGCTTCGGACGCAACGACACCCTCCTGGAGGACACCGTCGACCTGCCGTCGCAGGTGCGTGCGGTCCTCTCCGGCGAGGGCTGGACCCCACAACCCCCCGCGGGCTCCGGGGCCGTCAGAGAGCGCTGGGAGTCGCTGGCCGCCCTGGTCAACCTCGCCCAGGACTTCGAGGCCGCCCGGCCCGGCGCCACCCTCGCCGACCTCGTCGCCGAACTCGACGAGCGGGCGAGCGCCCAGCACGCCCCGACCGTCCAGGGCGTCACCCTCGCCTCCCTGCACTCGGCCAAGGGCCTGGAGTGGGACGTCGTCTTCCTGGTCGGCGTCGCCGAGGGCATGATGCCGATCACCTACGCCAGGACCGACGAGCAGATCGAGGAGGAGCGCCGCCTCCTCTACGTCGGCGTCACCCGTGCCCGTCAGCGCCTGCACGTGTCCTGGGCGCTCGCCCGCTCGCCGGGCGGCCGGCCCGGTCGCCGCCCGAGCCGCTTCCTCGACGGACTGCGTCCCGGATCCGGCACGGGAGCCGCCCGGGGCGGCGGAGCCTCGGGCGGTGTCGAGCGCGGTTTCGGCACCGCCGGCGCGGGCACGGTGGAGGTCCCCCGCCGGACCCGGCGCACCCCGGCCCGGTGCCGGGTCTGCGGACGGACCCTCACCGACGCCGGCGAGATGAAGCTGATGCGCTGCGAGGGCTGCCCCTCCGACATGGACGAGGAGGTCTACGAGCGGCTGCGGGAGTGGCGCGAGCGACAGGCGCGGCGCGCTGGACAGCCGGCCTTCTGCGTCTTCACCGACAAGACGCTGATGGCCATTGCCGAGGCCGTTCCCGACGATGCGGGTGAGCTCGCCCGGATCCCCGGGGTCGGCGTGCGCAAGCTCAACCGTTACGGGGCCGATGTGCTGGCCATCTGCGCAGGCCAGCCGCTCGAGGACGACGCGGAGGCGGACGGGCGCGGAGTTGAGGCGAACTCGTCGAAAAAATAGTTTGCGCATGCCCCGGGAATCCCCATAGGTTCTAGGACACGGGGACGGCGGCCTTCTCTGAGGCCCTGATTCCGTGCTCTACTTACATATCCGTTGGACTGGGCTCACCCCCGGTCCCCCGAGACGCCGAGAGGAGGCGATTCCAGTGATCATCATCAACCGCAGCTCCATCAGCTCCGCCAAACTGACCGATCGCTCGGTCGTCTCCACGTGCATGCTCGGCGCCTCGACCCTGGGCACCGGTCTGTCCGGCATTCGTGCCGGTCGCCCGGCGTCCTCCTCCGTTGCTCCCGCGGGCCTTCCCGTCCGTGAGCGCGATGAGCGACCGACCCAGGCACTGGAAGCAGTAAAGGGACAGGCGCAGGCCTATGCCTTTACCGCGGCCGGTGCCGGATTCCGGAAGCAGACGACGCAGCACCACCTGATGTGGGCCTTCCGTGGGCCAGAACCCTGGAGTGATCCAGCCTGATCGTCGATCAGGCCGGCGCCTTCAGGGCCGCGGAACCCCAACCGGGATCCGCGGCCCTTCTGTTTGTCCCCGTACCGGGGACGGACGGGCGAAGGGGCCTCGGGACCAGAAACGCCGACACCCGGCCCAACAGGGCCGGACCGACAGACGAGGAAGACGAACCGTGCAACTCGAAGCGCACGCCACGTCCGTACCGCCTTCCGAAACGATCTCCCCGCCCGGCCTCACGGAGGACTCCACCTTGACCCCGCTCACCGCGCTCACCGCGCTCGACGACGCCATCGAGAACCTCGGCGTACCCGTCCCCTGCCGCTCCTACGACCCGGAGGTCTTCTTCGCCGAGTCGCCGGCGGACGTCGAGTACGCCAAGTCCCTCTGCCGCACCTGCCCGCTGATCGAGGCCTGCCTCGCCGGCGCCAAGGAGCGGCGTGAGCCCTGGGGCGTCTGGGGTGGCGAGCTGTTCGTGCAGGGTGTCGTCGTCGCCCGGAAGCGGCCGCGTGGTCGCCCGCGCAAGAACCCGGTCACGGCATGAACACCGCAGGAACGATCGACCGCCCCCTCACGCAAGACCCCCAGAAGCAGGCCCCGATGAAGCCGTTCACCAGCGAGCCCGCAGGCTCCGCGACCGAAGACGTCACCACCACCGGCGCGATCGACTCGCGTCAGAACAGGACCCGAGAAATGCAACTCATCCCAGAAGCCCTGGCACGTGCGCATATGCACGAGCGACTGCACGAGGCCGAGCGTGACCGTGTGGCCGTGCGCCTCGCGGCCGCCCGCCGGATGCAGCGCAAGGCCGAGCGCGCCTCGCTGCGCGCCCGCCGGGCGCTCGCCCTCGCCGTGATGCAGTAACCCCACACCGGAAGCGGTGGCCTCCCGGCAGGAGAGGCGGAAACTGTCCCCGCGGGGGCCGGTCCGAACGGACCGGCCCCCGCGGCGCGTTGTCCGACGGCCCGTCAGGCCCCCGCCGCCGAGTCCTGTGCGTCCAGCTCCTCCAGGTCCCCCTCCGGGACGAACCCCGGCAGCCACTCCTCCAGTTCGTCCCGCAGCCGAACCGTCGCGCCGAGCTGACACAGCACACCGATCGTGCTCAGGGTCACCCGATGGATCAGCAGATAGGCCGGCGGCAGGTTGAGCTGCTTGCCCAACTGGTGGGCGGGGGAGCGGGGGTCGGCGATCCGGGCGGCCTGGCTGCGCATCCAGCCGCGGGTGAAGGTGAACTCCTCCACCTTGGCCGGTTCGATGATCGGCAGCAGATAGTCGAGGACCGCGTCGGGGTCCAGCTCGATGGACTCCTTCACGAAGCCCTCGGAGCACAGGAGTTCGTAGACCGCGTCGGCCTCGCCGTCCAGGGTCATGCGCAGGGACTCGCCGATCGGTTCCGGCAGACCGCCCGAGAGCCGGTCGACCGTGCCGAAGTCCAGGACGCCGAGCCGCCAGTCCTCCTCGCCGTCCGGTCCGCCGGGCAGCAGACGGAAGTTGCCCGGGTGCGGATCGGCGTGCAGCAGACCGGTGCGGGCCGGACCCGAGAACAGGAAGCGGGACAGCAGTTGTCCGGCGCGGTCGCGCTGCTCCTGCGTCCCCGCGGTGATCACCTCGGACAGGGGAATGCCGTCGATCCACTCGGTGACCAGGACCTGCTCGCACTGGTGCACCACCACCGGGACCACGACGTCCGGATCGCCGGCGAACTCCTCGGCGTGGGCCTGCTGGGCCTGCGCCTCCAAGGCGTAGTCCAGTTCCTCGGAGACCCGGTCACGGAGCTCGGAGATCAGCGGCTTGACGTCCATGCCCGGGATCAGCGGACCCAGCAGCCGGGCGAAACGGCTCAGTTGGGTCAGGTCGGAGAGCAGCGCCTCGCCCGCTCCCGGGTACTGCACCTTGACCGCGACCGCCCGCCCGTCGTGCCAGACCGCGCGGTGGACCTGGCCGATGGAGGCCGCGGCGGCGGGCTTGTCGTCGAACTCCACGAACAGGTCCGGCCAGTCGGCACCGAGCCGCTCGGCGAGCACGGAGTGCACCGTGCGGGTCGGCATCGGCGGCGCCGCGTCCTGGAGCTTCGTCAGCGCCGCGCGATAGGGGCCGGCGACCTCCTCGGGCAGGGCCGACTCGAAGACGGACAGGGCCTGTCCGAACTTCATCGCGCCGCCCTTGAGCTCACCCAGCACCTTGAAGAGCTGATCCGCCGTCCGCTGTTGCAGCTCTCGGCCGACGATCTCGGCGGACTCGCCCACGATCCGCTTGCCCAGGCCCCAGGTCGCCCGGCCGGCGAAGCCGAGCGGCAGCGCGGCGAGCTTGGCGGTCCGGGTGACCGCCTTCCGGGGAAGATCAGACATGCGCCCTCCAAGTCCCAGCCTGCCGCGCCGCCACTGTCGTACGGCGTAATTCCCTCGATTGCCGTTGCCCTGCCATTGTCGCGTGTGATCCCCCGTCCTCGTGTGTGTGTTCCCCCTTACCTTTCCGCACGCCCTCCCCGAAGGCGCCGCACGGACACGCGGAGTGCGGCCGCACCGGCCGGGCGTGCCACTGCAGAGCGGGGAGGGAGACCTCCCAGCGGGCCCCCGCGCTGGAAGGGAGGCGGCCGTCGAGGAAGGTGAGCGCGTGGGCGGCGGCGAGGCCCGCGACCGCCGTGGCCAGGGTCAGGTCGCAGGCCCGCGCGGGGCGGCGCCGCCCCGACTGCCATTGCGCGAGCAGCCGCGGCCAGGTCTCGTCCCGGTCGGTGCGCGTCCGCTGGAGACAGCCCGCGCAGCCCGTCTCCCCGGGCAGGACGAGCGGCCCCACGACACCCGTCGCCTCCACCACCCCCGCGTACAGATGCGGGGTGCCCGAGGCGAGCAGCGGTTCGGCGGCGGAGGGCGGCGGCGCGTGGGTGCTCACGTCGTCCCGGGAGGCGATGATCACCAGGGCGAGGCCGGGGGTTTCCGCCCCGGACGGTGACCCGGTCCTTCTGCGCGACGGGCGGTCCGGGGCGGCGGCGCGCACCGCACGGCGGGCGGCCTCGTCCCGGCGCTCGCCGACCGACTCGGCGGACAGCCCGCCCGGTGCCACGTCCCCCGGCTCCACCCGACCGCCGTCCCGCACGTCCACCTCGCCGATCCCAGCGCCCGACAGCAGCGCCGCCAGCACCGCGCCGACCCGCCCCGCGCCGTGCACCTGCACCCGCAGCCGGCGCCGGGCCGCGAGCCGGCCGAGCGCCTCGCCGGGGGCGGAGGTGGTCAGGGACAGCGAGGCGAGGTCCGGCCGCAGCCGGTCCACGACCTCCCGCTTCTCGCGCAGGGCCGCCGCGTCCGGCCCGCCCCCGCGCGCGTCGTCGAGGAGTCCCGCCCGGCCCAGCCGCTCCACCAGCCGGTCCACGTGACCGTCCGGAAGATCCATGCGGCGCCCCTCCGCGCGCAGCAGGTCGAGGCCCCGGGTGCCGTCCAGCAGGTCGAGGAAACTGCCCGTCGCCGTGTCCACCGGGCCGAGGGTCAGCGCGTGCGCCGGTGTCATTCCGAACTGCACGGTGTTGAGGTCCCGCCAACCGCGCCGCAGCGCGGGCTTCACCATCGGATGCATCAAAGGCCCCCGTATGCCTGTGTGTCGCCGCATATGCCCATGCGGTACCGGAAACTCCCCGTGCGTCGGCGGAGCGGGTGCATGGGGTCTCCTCGCTCCGCCGACTCCTGCCAGCATGCCCGGCCCCGCCGGACCGCGCCGAGAGTTGTCCACAGGCACGGGAATTCGTCGTACAAATCCGTCGTATGACGTAAAACGCAGGTGCCGGATCGGAACCCGACCGTCCCGGAGTCGGGACTTCCCCCAGGTGCAACGGGTAACGTCGGGGCGTGCCCGCCGACCCCCTGCACCGCGCCGGAACGCCACAGCGGAAGCCGACGAGCCAGCCCGCGAACGGATCGGGGGCGAGCGCGATCGAGGTGCGCCGAAGCGCCCGTCGACGCCGGACGGTCTCCGCCTACCGCGAGGGCGACCGCACCATCGTGCTCATCCCCGCCCGGATGTCCGAGGCCGAGGAACGGCGCTGGGTGGGCGTCATGCTGGACAAGCTCGCGGCGCAGGAGAGCAAGCGGGTGCCCGGTGACGCCGAGCTGACGGAGCGCGCCGAGCGGCTGTCGGCCCAGTGCTTCGGCGGCCGGGCCCGGCCCACCTCGGTGCGCTGGGTCACCAACCAGAACACGCGCTGGGGCTCCTGCACCCCGGCCGAGGGCAGCATCCGGCTCTCGCACCGCCTCCAGGGCATGCCCGACTACGTCGTCGACTACGTCCTCGCCCATGAACTCGCCCACCTGCTGGTGCCCGGCCACGGCCCCGACTTCTGGCGGCTGCTCGAGGCCTACCCGCGCACCGAGCGGGCCCGCGGCTATCTGGAGGGCGTGGTCGCGGCGGAGCGGCTGCCCCATCCGCCCGGCACGCGCGAGGAGTGACCCCGGGGGCGCGGAGTGTGCCCGCGCCCGGTATCGGTCGACGCGGGTTGTGTACCGGGTCTGTACCGACATCGTGCGTTGTCGGAGTTTGCCGTTAGCCTGACGCGACGCACTCGCAATCGGGATGGGGGACGGTCGTTACGCATGCCCAGGGAATTCCAACGCGGCCACAAGGCCAGGATCAGTGACCTCACGGCGGGCACCGATCTGTACGTAGGCGTGCAGATCACCGCCCCCGGTCTGACCTTCGACATCAGCTGCTTCGGCCTCGACGCCGACGAACGGCTCTCCGACGACAGGTACTTCGTCTTCTTCAACCAGCCGAAGTCCCCCGAGGAGTCGATCCAGCTCCTGGGCGCCCAGGCCGGTGACACCGAGTCCTTCCGCGTCACGCTGGACCGGATCCCGCCGCAGATCCAGAAGCTGTCCTTCACGGCGACGATCGACGGCGCCGGACAGATGTCGCAGATCAACCCCGGTTATCTGCGGATCGTCGCAGGCGGCGAGGAGGTCGCCCGGTACGCCTTCAACGGCTCGGAGTTCACCAGCGAGCGGGCCGTGATGCTGGGCGACTTCTACCTGAAGGACGTCTGGCGGTTCGCGGCCGTCGGACAGGGCTTCGACGGCGGTCTGGAGGCCCTGCTGAAGAACTTCGGCGGCGAGGTCGCCGAGGAGGAGGCGCCCGCGCCCGCCGTCCCCCAGCCGCAGTCCGGTGCCGCTCCCGGGTTCGCCCCGCCCGCGTTCGCCGCCCCCTCGGCGCCCGCTCCGGCGCCCGCGCCCGCCCCGGCGCCGGCAGCCGCCCCGCAGGGCTTCGCGCCGCCGCCCGTCCCGGCGCCCGCGCCCCCGGTGCACGCCGCGCCGACCATCATCGCGCCCATGACCCCGCCCGGTGGCGTCCCCGTCCCGCCGCCCGGCCCGGTCCCCGCGCCCTACGGCCAGCCCCACCAGCAGCAGCCGTACGGGCAGCCCGGCGCCCCGGCCGCCCCGCCGCCGCCCCCCGGCTACGGCCAGCCGCCCCACGCCCCGCAGGCCCCCATGCCGCCCCAGGCCCCGATGCCTCCCGGCTACGGCCAGCAGCCCCCGTTCGGACAGGTCCCGGGCCAGCAGGCGTACGGCGTGCCGCAGGGCGCGCCCCCGGGCGGCGCCGGAGTGACCGCGGCGCTCCAGCAGTTCAAGGAGACGCCCACCGGGCAGCGCTGGACGCAGCAGAACAAGAAGCTGATCCGCGTCGACCTCGGCATGGGCGGCCAGCCCGTGCTCGCCCGCCAGGGCAGCATGGTGCTCTACCAGGGCAAGGTCGACTTCAGCTACAAGGGCGCCGGATTCGCCGGCCGGATCGTCGGCAACGCGACCGGCCAGGAGATGCAGCTGATGCGCTGCACCGGCCAGGGCCAGGTCTTCCTCGCCGACAACGCCACGATGCTGCACCCCATCGAGCTCCAGGGCGACGGCATCTGCGTCTCCGCCGAGAACGTCCTCGCCTTCGACGAGAGCCTCCAGTACGAGGTCCGCCGGATCGAGGGCCACGGCATCCCCGGCGGCGCGCTGTTCACCATGCAGTTCACGGGCACCGGCACGATCGTCGTCAAGACGCACGGCACGCCCGTCGTCCTGCCGGTCACCCCGACCACGTTCGCCGACTGCAACGCCGTCGTCGCCTGGTCGTCCGCCGCCCAGGTGGTCGTCTCCAGCCAGGTGCGGATGCGCCGCAACGCCTACCCCGGCGACACCGGGGAGAGCGTCAACCTCCAGTTCCGGGGCGCGCCCGGCAACTTCATCGTCGTCCAGCCGTACGAGGTCTGAGGGAGCCCGTCATGAACCAGCCGCTCGCGGGCTACGCCCCCGCACCCGTCACCGCCCGCATGGAGAACCACGGCGATCACATGCTGAAGGTCGCCATGCAGACCGGCAACGACCTCCTCGCGCGCGTGGGCTCGATGGTCGCCTACGAGGGCTTCGTCCAGTACGAGCCCAACCCGCCGGCCGTGCGCCAGATCGCCCGCGACTGGATGACCGGTGAGGGCGCCCCCCTGATGAAGTGCTCCGGCGACGGACTGCTCTACCTCGCCGACTACGGCGCCAACGTGGTCGTGATCAACCTCAACGGCGACGGCATCTCGGTCAACGCCACCAACCTGCTCGCCTTCGACGCGCACCTCACCTGGGGCGTGGAGCGGGTCAAGGGCCTGGCGAAGTTCGCCGGACAGGGCCTGTGGAACACCAAGATCTCCGGTCAGGGCTGGGTCGCGCTCACCTCCCGGGGCAAGCCGATCGTCGTCGACTGCGGCGGTGGCGAGGACGAGACCTACGTCGACCCGGACGCGCTCGTCGCCTGGTCGCCGAACCTCAAGGTCAAGGGCAAGCGCAGCTTCAAGGCGCAGTCCCTCATCGGCCGCGGCAGCGGCGAGGCCTTCCAGATGGCCTTCTCCGGCCAGGGCATCGTCGTCGTCCAGCCCAGCGAGGACAGCACCGACCGTCTCCGGTTCCGGGGCTGAGGGGGAGCCAGAAAGTCATGCAGAGCTCACTTTTCGCACACAACGACTCGCAGGCCCAGGAACGCTGGAGCCTGCAGAACAAGCAGATGCTCCGGATCGTCCTGGAGGGCCACGACGACATCCTGGCCCGCAAGGGCACGATGGTCGCCTACCAGGGGCTCGTCGAGTTCGACGCCGAGTACCAGAGCAACCAGCAGGGACGCGCGCGTGCGTACACGGGCGAGGGCCTGGACCTGATGCGCTGCCACGGACAGGGCACCGTCTACCTCGCCAACCTCGCCCAGCACATCCACCTCGTGGACGTCGAGCAGGACGGGCTGACCGTCGACAGCAGCTACGTCCTCGCCATGGACTCCTCGCTGCACCACGAGGTCGTCGCCGTCGACAGCCTCTACGGCATCTCCGGCTCCGGGAAGTACCAGCTCAACATCACCGGCCGTGGCCGGGTCGCCCTGATGACGTCGGGCGCGCCGCTGATGATGCAGGTCACGCCGGACAAGTACGTCAACTGCGACGCCGACGCCATCGTGGCCTGGTCGACCGGGCTGCGCGTGCAGATGCAGGCCCAGACGCACTCCTCCGGTGTGTGGCGCCGGCGCGGCAACACCGGCGAGGGCTGGGAGCTCAGCTTCATGGGCAGCGGGTTCGCGCTGGTGCAGCCCAGCGAGCTGCTGCCGCCGCAGAACGCCCAGATCGGTTCCGGTCTCGCCGCGCAGTACGGCATGGGCCAGCACGGGGTCCGCCAGCAGAACCAGGGCAACGCCTGGAGCTGACCGAGCGGTCATGAGAGGTAACAGGTAAGAGGTACGGGGTAAGGGGCGCCTGCCTGAGCGGGCGCCCCTTACCCCGTCACAGTCTGGCGAGGGTCGCCTCCAGCAGTCGTACGACCGAGTCGTCGGCCACCTCCGCGACCTCGTCGTAGGCGAACCAGCGCAGGTCCAGGGACTCGTCGCTGATCGCCTCCACGGACCCGGCCGGGGCGAGCGCCGCGTACTGGACGTCCAGGTGCCAGGCGCACGGTGTCTCGTGCCGGTCCAGGCGCACGGGGCCGCCGGGCAGCAGGCTCAGCCCCTCGATACCCGACTCCTCCGTGCCCTCCCGCAGGGCGGCCGCCGCCAGCGTCGCGTCGCCCGGCTCGCAGTGGCCGCCCATCTGCAGCCACATCCGCAGCTTCCTGTGCAGGGTGAGCAGCACACGCGCGCGTGAGGGATCGATCACCAGCGCGCTCGCGGTGATGTGCCCGTCGCCGCAGGCCTTCCACACGCCGTCCGAGTGGGCAGCCAGGTGATCCAGGTAGGTCTGGCGCAGGTCCGGCTGGTCCTCGTACTCCTTGAGCACGAGAACCGCGTCGTCGTACAGGCTCACTCGGTGCCGTCGCCCTCGGAGTCGGAGTCGTCCTTCTTCAGGTTCGGCTTCTGGTCGGGGCCGCCGGCGCCGCCCGCCTCGCCGAGCATCTTCTCCAGCTCGGAGAAGTCCAGCTGCTCACGGTGCACGAAGCCGTCCGGGTCGTCCAGGTCGGTGGCCGTCGGCAGCATGTCGGGGTGCGCCCACAGGGCGTCACGGCCGTCCACGCCGCGCGCGTCGGTCAGCGAGGCCCACAGCCGGGAGGCGTCCCGCAGCCGGCGCGGGCGCAGCTCCAGGCCGATCAGCGTGGCGAACGTCTGCTCCGCCGGACCGCCCGTGGCGCGACGGCGGCGCAGGGTCTCGCGCAGCGCGTCCGCCGACGACAGCCGGGGCTTCGCCGCCGCGTGCACCACCGCGTCCACCCAGCCCTCGACGAGCGCCAGGGCCGTCTCCAGACGGGCCAGGGCGGCCTTCTGCGCCGGGGTGTCCTCGGGCTGGAACATGCCCTGCTGGAGTGCGTCCTGCAGCTGCTCGGGGTTCTGCGGGTCGAACTGGCCGACCACGTCCTCCAGCTTCGCGGTGTCCACCTTGATCCCGCGCGCGTAGCCCTCGACCGCGCCGAACAGATGCGAGCGCAGCCAGGGCACGTGCGCGAAGAGGCGCTGGTGGGCGGCCTCGCGCAGGGCCAGGTAGAGCCGCACCTCGTCCTGGGGGATGCCCAGGTCCTTGCCGAACGACGCGATGTTCAGCGGCAGCAGCGCGGCCCGGCCCGCCGGGCCGAGCGGCAGCCCGATGTCGGTCGAGCCGACCACCTCGCCCGCCAGGACGCCGACGGCCTGCCCGATCTGGGAGCCGAACATCGCCCCGCCCATCGAGCGCATCATGCCGATCAGCGGACCGGCCATGGCCTGCATCTCCTCCGGCAGGACATCACCCATGGCCGCGCCGACGCGCTCGGCGACGGGATCGACCAGCTCCTTCCACGCGGGCAGGGTCGCCTCGACCCACTCCGCGCGCGACCAGGCCACGGCCGAGCCGGCGCCGGACGGCAGCGAGGTCACGTCGTCCAGCCACAGGTCGGCCAGACGGACGGCCTCCTGGACGGCGGTGCGCTCGGCGGGGCCGACGCTCTCGTCCTTCACGCCGTCCGAGGTGCCCTGGGAGACCGTCTGGCGGGCGATCTGCTTGGCCATGTCCCAGTTCACCGGGCCGCCCTCGTACGAGAGCATCTGGCCGAGCTGCTGGAAGGCCGCGCCCAGGTCGTTGGGGTTCAGCGAGCCGAACATGGCCGCGAGCGGATTGTCGCCGCCGGGACCGCCCGGGCCGCCGAAGCCGGGCATGCCGAAACCGAACGGGTTGGCCTGTCCCTGACCGCCACCGCTCTGCTGGTCCTTCTTCTTGCCCTCGTCGCCGTCCTCCGGCTCCTCCGGCGGAAGGCCGAATCCGAATGGGGTGTCACTCACGGGGTTCCTCGGCTGGTTAGGCCACCGGGTTTTCACCCGGCGGCGCGGCTGCCCTGCAACACCACCCAGCGTAGACACCCCGGGGCTCGATCGGGCCTCGGTGCTTCGCCGACTCCTGGCCTGCGGCAGGATGGATGCCACCTGGTACGTACGCGTCCGTCGCGCCCGTATGCCAAGACAACCGCTGGAGACACCTGGTGAGTTCCCCAGATCCGCAGGTTCGCGCAGCGCGAAACCACTCCGCCCCGGGTGGTTCGCGCGGGCCCGTCGTCGCCGTGACCGGCGCAGCCACCGGGGTCGGCGCGCTGCTCACCGAGCGGCTCGCCGCGTCGGACGAGATCAAGCAGGTCGTCGCCATCGACGAGCGACGGGGCGAGTGCGACGCGGCGCAGTGGCACATCCTCGATGTCCGTGACCCGGCGATCGCCGACAAGCTGCGGGGCGTCGACGTCGTCGTGCACCTCGCGCTCGATCTCGACCTGGGGAGTGACGCCGCCGCCCGGACGGCCTACAACGTCCGTGGCACGCAGACCGTGCTGACGGCGTCCGCGGCGGCCGGTGTACGGCGCGTGGTGCTGTGCACCTCCTCGATGGTCTACGGGGCGCTGCCGGACAACGAGCTCCCCCTGTCGGAGGACGCGGAGCTGCGCGCGACCGCGGAGGCGACGGGCGTCGGGGACCTGCTGGAAATCGAACGGCTGGCACGGCGCGCGCCCCGCGCGCACCCCGGGCTGAATGTCACCGTGGTGCGCCCGGCCGTGCTGGTGGGAGGTACGGACACGGCGCTGACCAGGTATTTCGAGTCGCCGCGGCTGCTGGTCGTGGCGGGGTCCCGGCCGGCCTGGCAGTTCTGCCACGTCGAGGATCTGTGCGGCGCCCTGGAGTACGCCGTCCTGGAGAAGGTGGACGGCGAGCTGGCCGTCGGCTGCGACGGGTGGCTGGAGCAGGAGGAGGTCGAGGAGCTCAGCGGGATCCGGCGGATGGAGCTGCCGTCGGCGGTCGCGCTGGGCGCGGCGGCCCGGCTGCACCGGATCGGGCTGACGCCGTCCCCGGCGGGCGACCTGGCGTACACGATGTACCCGTGGGTGGTGAGCGGCTCGCGGCTGCACGACGCGGGGTGGCGGGCGCAGTGGACCAACGAGGAGGTGCTCGCCGAGCTGCTGGAGGAGGTGGCGGGACGGCACACCGTGGCGGGTCGTCGCCTCGGGCGCAAGGACGCGACGGCGGCGGGGGCCGCGGGCGCGACGGTCGCGCTGCTCGGCGCCGCCGCCGTGGTGCGGCGGGCGCGCAAGGCGCGGCGCCGATAAGGGCGCGCCGTGAACCAGGGGGCCTCGCCCCCTGGACCCCCGTCGGCCCTGAACGGGCGTCGTCCTCAAGCGGCCGGACGGGAAGCGCCGGACGGGAAGCGCCGGACGGACCGGATGGTCGCCGCCGGTGCCTCGTGAGGCACGATGGACGTATGGCATCCACCAACGACCATCCCGGCGAGCGGGCGGCCGAGGACCCCATCAAGCTGATCGGCATCAGGGACACCGCCCTCTCCCTCGACGAGGTCTTCCGGGCGGTCGGGGACGACGCGGCCGGGGGGACCGCGCTGTTCGTGGGGACCGTGCGCAATCACGACGGGGGCGCCGACGTCGACACGCTCGCGTACTCCTGCCATCCCACCGCCGAGGCCGAGATCCGGCGGATCGCGGAGAAGGTCGCCGCGGAGTTCCCGGTGCGGGCGCTCGCGGCCGTGCACCGGGTGGGGGACCTCGCCGTCGGTGATCTCGCGGTGGTCGTCGCCGTCTCGTGTCCGCACCGGGGCGAGGCCTTCGAGGCCTGCCGGAAGCTGATCGACGATCTCAAGCACGAGGTGCCGATCTGGAAGCACCAGAGGTTCTCCGACGGCACCGAGGAGTGGGTCGGGGCCTGCTGAGCGCCCGCCCCGCCTCCGGTTGCGTAACCCCACCCCTGCCGTGAGCGTTGTCAGTACGGATGGTTAATCTGCTGATCAGTCAGTTGCGGTAATGGGGTTGGGAGGTCGGCATGGCGGTGCTCGCCTGGTTGCTGATTCCGCTTGTGGCTGCGATCGGTGCCGGACTCTGGGGGAGCTGGGCCAGCCGCACCCGCAAGGCGCGCGGCGACGGTCCCGAGCTCGACGGGTACGCGCGGTTCCGCGCCGCCATGGAGAAGTCCGTCGCCGTACCGAGGTCGTCCTCGGGGGGCTGACCGGGTGCTGACCCGGGTGGTGGCCCTGACGGTGCGCTGACAGAGGCGTCCCGTACTGTCGAGGCATGCCACGCCGCACCGCGACGATGCTCGCCTCCACCCTGATGCTGATCGCGCTCCTGTGCGCGGGGGTGCTCATCCCCGTGCCGTACTCGGAGATGTCCCCGGGGCCGACGGTGAACACGCTCGGTGAGCACGACGGCGAGCCGGTGCTGCAGATCGCGGGCCACAAGACGTACGCGACGAGCGGCCATCTGAACATGACCACCGTGCGGGTCACCAGCGCCGACTACCGGATGAACCTCGTCGAGGCGGTCTACGGCTGGCTGGCGCACGACAACAAGGTCGTGCCGCACGACACGCTCTACCCGGACGGCAAGACCGAGGAGCAGTCCACCCAGGAGAACGCCGAGGAGTTCAGCCAGTCCCAGGAGAGCGCCAAGGTCGCCGCCCTGAAGGAGCTGGACGTCCCGGTGCAGTCCTGGGTGATCGTCTCCACGGTGGTGAAGGACTCCCCGGCCGAGGGCAAGCTGCACGCCGGGGACGTGATCAAGGCCGTGGACGGCACCGCGGTGAAGGAGCCCTCCGATGTCGCGAAGCTGGTGACCAAGCACAAGCCCGGTCAGGACGTCGTCTTCACCATCGTCCCGGCCAAGGAGCAGGCCGCCGCGGAGAAGGCGAACAGGACGGCGACCAGGACGCAGGCCGTGACCATCACGACCGCCACCTCCGACGACGTCGGCCAGAAGCGGGCCATCGTCGGCATCTCGGCCGGGACCGACCACACGTTCCCGTTCACGATCGACATCAAGCTCGCCGACGTGGGCGGGCCCAGCGCCGGACTCATGTTCGCCCTCGGGATCTACGACAAGCTGACGCCCGGCAGTCTCACCGGCGGCACATTCGTGGCCGGCACCGGAACCATCGACGACGAGGGCAAGGTCGGGCCGATCGGCGGCATCGAGATGAAGACCGTGGGCGCCCGCAGCCAGGGGGCGCAGTACTTCCTGACGCCGGCCGAGAACTGCGCGGCCGCCGCCAAGGACACCCCCTCGGGACTCAGGCTCGTCAAGGTCGCCACCATCGACGACGCCCTCTCCGCCCTCAAGGACATCCGCAGCGGCGACACCGCCGATCTGCCGAAGTGCACCAAGTAGCGCCGCGGGCGGGCTACTCCTCGAAGGTCGCCGACAGCGCCTCCGCCAGGCCCGGGACCAGGTTCCCGCCGGTGAGCACCTCCGTCGGCGCGTCCTTCTCGCGCAGCCGCAGTGCCGACTCACGGGTGCCGTCGCGCAGCACCGCGACCGTCATCCGGACCTCCTGGCGGTCCGGGTGCTCGGCCACCCACTTCGCCAGTTTCCCCTCGCTGAGGCCCTGCGGGACCTGCGCCTCGGCGGACGGCGGCAGCATCAGCCGCTCGACGGTCAGGGCGCAGCCGGCCACCGCGTCGGGCCAGGCGATCGTGGCCAGGAACTCGTCGAGCGCCTTGTCCGTTGGCACTTCGTCCTGCTCGATCGGGGTGAGACCGGTGGTCTCGGGTTCTTCCGTCAGGCCGAGCTGGGCGGCGAGCGAGGGTTCCTGAGCCCGCAGGCGTGCGGTGTCTACGAGGGCGAAGAGGCGGGCGGGCTGGTCCCAGCCGAGGCCGGAGGCGTACTCGTCGATCTCGAGTACGGCCCGGGTGAGCGGGTTCGCCGCCATGGGAGTGTTGGACATGGTCACAATCCTCTCTCGTTCTCGGGCGGAATCGGGAACCGAGTAAACGGTGAGTAAGTTGCATAGGTGTGGGCCCACGATCACGGGGGGCCACTGGGGGCCGGCGAACACGCGGGCCTGAGGGATCGACAGCGAACTTCGAGGTGCGCACCTTGGCTTTCCAGATGCCGGACCGCGGCGGAGGCCCGACAGGGCCGCGGATGAGAGTGGGCCGCCCGTCCCGGCGCGTCCGGACCCTGCTCATGACGCTGGGCGTCCTTGCCGTCCTCGGTATGGCGTTCACCATGTTCGCGGGATTCTGGACGGACTGGCTCTGGTACCGGTCGGTGAACTACTCGTCCGTGTTCACCACCACCCTCTGGACCAAGATCGGCCTGTTCGCCGTCTTCGGTCTGCTGATGGCGCTCGCGGTCGGTTTCAACATCTGGCTCGCCCACCGGCTGCGGCCCCCGCTGAGCGCGATGTCGATGGAGCAGCAGAGCCTCGACCGGTACCGCATGGGCATCGCCCCCTACAAGCGGTGGCTGCTGCTCGGCATCACCGCCCTGGTCGGGCTCATCGCCGGCGCCTCGGCGGCCGGCCAGTGGCGGACCTGGCTGATGTGGGTCAACGGCGTCTCCTTCGGACAGAAGGACCCGCAGTTCCATCTCGACGTGTCGTTCTTCGCCTTCGACCTGCCCTGGTACCGCTTCCTGCTCGGCTTCGGCTTCGCCGCCACGATCCTCTCCCTGATCGCCGCGGCGCTCACCCACTACCTGTACGGCGGGCTGCGCGTCACCAGCCCCGGCGCGCGGGCCACGGCCGCCGCCACCGGACACCTGTCGGTGCTGCTCGGGATCTTCGTCGCCCTGAAGGCGGTCGCCTACTGGCTCGACCGGTACGGTCTGGCCGTCAAGTCCAGCGACTTCAAGGCGACCGACAACTGGACCGGCCTGAGGTACGTCGACGCCAACGCCTACCTCCCCGCCAAGACGATCCTGTTCTGCATCGCGGTCATCTGCGCCCTGCTGTTCTTCGCCACCCTGTGGCGGCGCACCTGGCAGCTGCCGGTGATCGGGTTCGGTCTGATGGTGCTCTCGGCGATCCTGATCGGCGGGCTGTACCCGGCGATCGTCCAGAAGTTCCAGGTCCAGCCGAACGAGCAGGCCAAGGAAGCCCCGTACGTCGAGAAGAACCTCAAGGCGACGCGTGAGGCGTACGGCATCGACGGCGCGCAGGTCACCGAGTACTCGGGGACCAGCACCACCAAGGACAAGACGCAGCTGCGCGACGACGTGGACGCCACCGCGAGCATCCGGGTCCTGGACCCGAACATCGTCTCGCCGACGTACCAGCAGCTCCAGCAGATGCGGAAGTACTACGCCTTCCCCACCAACCTGGACGTGGACCGCTACAACGTCAGCGGCTCCGACCAGGACACGGTCATCGGTCTGCGCGAGCTGAACCTCGCGGGCGTGGACAAGCAGAACTGGATCAACAACCACTTCCGCTACACCCACGGCTACGGCGTGGTGGCCGCCAAGGGCACCACCGCCGACTCCGAGGGACGCCCGGTCTTCACCGAGTCCAACCTGCCCTCCGAGGGCGACCTCGGCACCTATGAGCAGCGCGTGTACTACGGCGAGAAGACGACGACGTACTCGATCGTCGGCGGTCCCCAGAAGGAGATCGACTACTCCGACGACAACGGCGAGAAGACCACCAGCTACCGGGGCAAGAGCGGGGTCAACCTCTCCAGCCCGGTCAACCGTGCCGCGTACGCGGTGGCGTTCGGCGAGCCGCAGATCCTGTACTCCGGCGCGATCGGCGAGGGCTCGCGGATCCTGTACAACCGCACGCCCAAGGAGCGCGTCGAGGCGGTCGCCCCGTGGCTGACCATCGACGGCGACGCCTACCCGGCCGTCGTCGACGGGAAGATCCAGTGGATCGTCGACGCGTACACCACGACGAACGGCTACCCGTACGCCTCCCGTACGACGCTCGGCGACACCACCGCCGACTCGCTCACCGCGACCAACGACAACCGCGCGGTGGTGGCCCAGCAGAACCAGGTCAACTACATCCGCAACTCGGTGAAGGCGACCGTCGACGCGTACACGGGCGAGGTCAAGCTCTACCAGTGGGACACCCAGGACCCGGTCCTGAAGACCTGGATGAAGGCGTTCCCCGGCACGGTGGAGCCCAAGTCCGACATCTCGACGTCGCTGATGGCCCACCTGCGGTACCCGCAGGACCTGTTCAAGGTCCAGCGCGAGCTGCTCAGCCGCTACCACGTGAAGGACGCCACGACCTTCCTCAGCGGCAGCGAGGTCTGGCAGGTGCCGGACGACCCGTCCAACAAGTCGGGCGACGCGGTGCCGCCGTACTACCTGAGCATGAAGATGCCGGACCAGGCCGCGCAGGCGTTCTCGCTGACGACGACGTTCACGCCCAACGGGCGGGACAACCTCAGCGCTTTCATGGCGGTGGACTCCGAGGCGGGGACGCCTGGTTACGGCAAGATCAGAATCCTGAAGCTGCCGACGAGCACCACCGTCGACGGACCGAAACAGGTCCAGAGCCAGTTCAACTCCGAGCAGGACATCGCCGAGTCGATCAGACTCCTCAAGGGCGGTGACTCCGACATCGAGTACGGCAACCTGCTGACGGTGCCGCTCGACGGGGGACTGCTCTACGTCGAGCCGGTCTATGTGCGCGGTGGCGGACTCAAGTACCCGCTGCTGAAGAAGGTGTTGGTGACCTACGGCGGCAACACCGCCTTCGAGGACACCCTCGACGGGGCCCTCAACAAGGTCTTCGGCGCGCAGAGCGCGACCCCGCCCGGGGACGACGGCGGTGACGGCACCACCCCGCCGCCCTCCTCCAACGCGACGGTCCAGCAGGCGCTGAACGACGCGCAGAAGGCGTTCACCGCCGGCCAGGACGCCCTGAAGAAGGGTGACTGGGAGGCCTACGGCAAGGCGCAGAAGGACCTCGAGGCCGCCCTGAAGCGGGCCGAGGACGCCCAGGCCGCGGCGGACAAGGGCGGCAACAAGGCGAGCAGCAGCCCGAGTCCGACGGCGTCGCCGAGCAGCGGTGGCACCGGCGGGGCCAAGGCGAGCGGCAGTCCCAGCCCGAGCGCCAGTCCCAGCGGCTGATCAAGCCGGCCCCGCGTCGTGATACGGTTGTGGAACACGACGCGGGGTGGAGCAGCTCGGTAGCTCGCTGGGCTCATAACCCAGAGGTCGCAGGTTCAAATCCTGTCCCCGCTACTGAAGACGAAGGCCCGGATCCGGTACACGGATCCGGGCCTTCGTCATGTGCGAATGCATGTGCCGCAGTTCGACTTCGTCGCGCCGCTGTGGGGAGTTGGGCCGACTGTGTTTGACTTGTCTCTCTGTGGGCATGTCGACAAAACGCTGAAGTGACCTCACGGGCTGCGGTATACACAGGTGTACCCGGGTTGCAGGTGGTGCGACGATGGACGTTATGGGGGACAAGGCAACTCTGTTCGAGACAGGGCGATTTGTGCAGCCTTCCGGTGAGGAAGCGACCCCGGACGAGCGCCGGGACCAGACGGCGGACGGCGTCGAGACGGTGGAGACGCTAGAGACGGACGAGACGGTAGAGACGGAAGAAACAGCCGAGACGGGGGTGACGGTCGAGACGGGGGAGGCCGTCGAGGAGATGAGGCTGCGGCTCGCCGCCGCGGCCGGCGACGCCGAGGCGACCAGCGTCCTCGGCGCCATGCTGCTGCGCCGCGGCGACCTGGACGGGGCCGAGCCGCATCTGCGCGCCGCCACCGCGGCCGGGGACCGGGCCGCCGCCAACAACCTGGGCGTCCTGCTGCACCAGCGCGGGTACGCCGACGAGGCCGCCGGATGGTGGCGGGTCGCCGCCGTCGCCGGCTCCGCCGCCGCCGCGCACGCGCTCGGGCGCCACTGCCGTGAATGCGGTGACGAGCCCGCCGCCGAGTACTGGCTGCGCCAGTCCGCCGAGCAGGGCCACGCCCTCGGCGCCTACGCACTCGCCGACCTGCTGGAACACCGCGGGGACAGCGGGGCCGAGCGGTGGATGCGGGCCGCCGCCGAGCGTGGTCACCGGGAGGCGGCGTACCGGCTCGCGCGGGCCCTGGACCGCCGGGACCCCCGCTTCGCCGAGGGCGAGTCGGCGGACCCGGGAGGCGCCGGCAGGGACGGTGACGCCGGGACCGCAGGCCACTCGGAGGCCGAGCAGTGGTACCGGCAGGCCGCCGCGCGCGGACACCGGCGGGCCGCCCTGCACCTCGGGGCGATCCTGGAGCGCAAGGGCGAGCTGAAGGAGGCCGGGCGCTGGTACCTGACCGCCGCCAAGGACGGCGAGGCACGGGCCGCCTGCGCCCTCGGGTTCCTGCTGCGGGACGCCGGCGACACCGAGAACGCCGCGATCTGGTGGCTGCGGGCCGCCCAGGACGGCGACGGCAATGCCGCCAACGCGCTGGGCGCCCTGCACGCCGAGCGCGGGCAGACCCAGACCGCCGAGCGCTGGTACCGGGCCGCCATGGACGCGGGTGACGACAACGGCGCCTACAACCTCGCCCTGCTCTGCGCCGAGCAGGGCCGCACCGCCCAGGCCGAGCAGTGGTACCGGCGCGCGGCCTACGCCGGGCACCGGGAGGCCGCCAACGCGCTGGCCGTGCTGCTGCTCCGGGGTGGCGACACGGCCGGTTCCGAGCCCTGGTTCTCCAAGGCGGCGGAGGCGGGCAGCGTCGACGCCGCGTTCAACCTCGGGATCCTCTTCGCCGGACGCGGCGAGGACACGGTCGCGCTGCGCTGGTACGAGCGGGCGGCCGCCGCCGGGCACACCGAGGCGGCGCTCCAGGTGGGCATCGCCCGGCTGCGCGAGGGCGACGAGCAGGAGGCCGAACGGCATCTGCGGTGTGCCGCGGGCGGGGGCAGCGCGGAGGCGGCGTACCGGCTGGCCGCCGTGCTGGACGCGCGCCGGCCGCCGCAGCCCGCGCACGAGCTCGGGGAGATCGCGCACGAGAAGACCGAGTGCGAGGAGTGGTACGAGCGGGCGGCCGAGCAGGGGCACCGGCGCGCCCAGGTCAGGGTCGGCATGCTCGCCGCGGCACGGGGGGACGTGGTCGGGGCGGCGCGGTGGTACCGGGAGGCCGCCGAGGCCGGGTCGCGCAACGGCGCCTTCAACCTCGGGCTGCTGCTCGCGCGCGAGGGGAGCGAGCCGGAGGCGGTCGTGTGGTGGACGCGGGCGGCCGACGACGGGCACGGTCGGGCGGCGTTGCGGCTCGCCCTGGTCTACGCGCGTCGGGGGGAGCTCGCGGAAGGGCAGCGGTGGGCCGACCGGGCGGTGTCGCTCGGACCGGGGGAGGTGGCGCAGCGGGCGGCGCGGCTCCGCGACGCGCTGCGGCAGGAACTGTCGGCCTGAGGTGCCCGTCCCAGGGGGTTCGCCCCCTGGGGCACACCCGGCCTCCGCCAACTGATTTGCCTCCGGCCTCCCCCTTCACGTAACGTTGCATTCACCGACGCGGGGTGGAGCAGCTCGGTAGCTCGCTGGGCTCATAACCCAGAGGTCGCAGGTTCAAATCCTGTCCCCGCTACTGAAGGCCGAGGGCCGGAATCCGACAGGATTCCGGCCCTCGGTCGTGATGTCAGACGATCTGGTCGGCCTGCATGGTCGGCCTTCTTGGCTGGTCGCCCCGGTGCGGACCGGCGGCTCAGGCCGCCGCGCAGCTCGGGCAGAGGCCGCGGTACGTCACCTCGACGTCCGAGACCGTGAAGCCGAAGCGCTCGGAGTCGGGGAGGTCGGACAGCGGGTTGCCGGTCGGGTGGACGTCGCGGATGGCGCCGCAGCGCGCGCAGACCAGGTGCTGGTGCGGGCGGTGGGCGTTCGGGTCGTACCGCTTGGCGCGCCGGTCGGTCGCGACCTCGAGCACCTCGCCGAGGGAGACCAGCTCACCGAGCGTGTTGTAGACGGTCGCCCGGGAGATCTCGGGCAGCTTGGCCACGGCCCTGGCGTGCACTTCGTCGGCCGTCAGATGGACGTGCTCACCGTCGAGCACCTCGGCCACGACGCGTCGCTGTGCGGTCATCCGCCATCCGCGTCCACGCAGCCGGTCCAGAAGGTCACTCATGCGCACCAGCCTAACAGCAGGAGGAACAGTTCCCGATCGGGTGTTGTTTTGGAGCTGACCCTGACTTAGACAGTGTCCATGATCGGATCGGGACTGTCCACGGCGCGCCCGTCGGACCCGGCGGCGCGCTCAGGCGGGGACGCGCCGGCGCGCCGGGACCCAGCAGCGGATGATGTCCCGGACCGAGACGATCCCGGCCGGTTCTCCCCCGTCGAGGACGATCAGATGGCGGAAGCCGCCGTGGGCCATCGCCTGGGCCGCCTCCTCCAGAGTCCAGTCCGGGGCGGCGAAGACCACGTTGTTGGTGGTGTGGGCGTCGGTGCGTTCCGTGTCCGGGTCCTGGCCCAGGCCCACGGAGTTCAGGATGTCCCGTTCCGTGAGGATGCCCATGCCGGCGTCGGGGTCGAGGACGAGTGCGGCGCCGACGCGGCGGGCGGACATCAGGGCGGCGGCCTGGCGGAGGGTATGGGCGGGGCCGATGGTGAGGACCACCGTGCTCATGGCGTCTCGGACGAACACGGGGGCGAGCATGGGGGTGAGCATGGGATGGAGCCACCTCCTACCGGAATCAGTGCCTCATGCGGACGGGTACCCGAACGTGCGCTGATTCACAAGTTCACAAGTGGGGGAATCCTCAGAGTCTCAGGTAAAGCGGGGGTCAACAAGGGGGCGCGCGCGACCAAGTGAGGGCGCACGCGCTCACATGTGCCGGTCGGGAGTGTCAGCCGAGATACCCCAGCAGCTCGTCGTGGAGCAGACCGTTGGACGCGGCCCCGTTGCCGCTGTGCGGGCCCGGGCGGCCGTCGAGGCCGGTGAAGGTGCCGCCGGCCTCCGTCACGACGATGGCGGTGGCCGCCATGTCCCACAGGGACAGCTCCGGCTCGGCGCACAGGTCGACCGAGCCCTCGGCGACCATCATGTAGGGCCAGAAATCGCCGTACGCGCGCGTGCGCCACACCTCGCGGGTCAGGTCCAGGAAGCCGTGCAGCTTGCCGCGCTCCTCCCAGCCGGTCAGCGAGGAGTACGCGAAGGAGGCGTCGGACAGCTTCGCGACCTTGGAGACGCGCAGCCGGGTCGCGGAGGAGAGACTGCGGCCGCTGAAGGCGCCGTGCCCCTTCGCGGCCCACCACCGGCGGCCCAGCGCCGGAGCGGAGACGACGCCGACCACCGGGTGGTAGCCGCCCTCGCCCGCCTCCATCAGCGCGATCAGGGTCGCCCACACCGGCACCCCGCGCACATAGTTCTTGGTCCCGTCGATCGGGTCGATCACCCAGCGGCGCGGGCCGGTGCCCTCCAGGCCGTACTCCTCGCCGAGGATCGCGTCCCGGGGGCGGGCGCGCTGGAGCTGACCGCGGATCAGTTCCTCGGCGGCCTTGTCGGCCTCGCTCACCGGGGTCATGTCCGGTTTGGTCTCGACCTTGAGGTCGAGGGCCTTGAAACGGTCCATGGTGGCGGCGTCGGCGGCGTCCGCGAGGACGTGCGCGAGGCGGAGATCGTCGAGGTAGTCCGGCATGGGACGAACGGTATCCGGCCGGATCGGGCGAGGCCACAGGGGACCACGCACCGGACGTGCGGGGATGGGTTGTGTGGGGACGGGCAGTGTGGGGGCAAGGCGTGCGAGGACGGGCCGTGTGGGGACGGGCCGTGTGGGGACGGGGCGTGCGGGGACGGGGCGTGTGGGGACGGGCCGTGCGGGGACCGGTCGCGCAGAGACGGGTCGCGCGGGGACTCGTCGCGCGGGGACGGGCCATGCGTGGGCAAGGCGTGCGGAGACCGGCCGTGCGGGGATTGGCCGTGCGGAGACCGGCCGTGCGGGGATTGGCCGTGCGGAGACCGGCCGTGCGGGGATTGGCCGTGCGGAGACCGGCCGTGCAGGGATTGGCCGTGCAGGGACCGGCCGCGCGGGGACGGGGCGTGCGGAGACTGGCCATGCGGAGACCGGCCGTGCGGGACCGGCCATGCAGGACCGGCCGGGGCCGTCGGTCGGTCTTCGCCGTGGCCGCGCACCCTTGACAGTGCTCCCGTGCGCGTCAACCCTGGCAGCATCCGCTCGCCCCGGGAGGCGATGATGCCTGCAGCGCGGGAATCCCTGCTGGACGCCGCCTACGCGGCACTCGCCCTGCGGCCCTGGTCCGCGGTGCGGATGGTGGACGTGGCGGCGACCGCCGCGGTGTCCCGGCAGACGCTGTACAACGAGTTCGGCAGCAAGGAAGGGCTGGCCAGAGCCCTGGTGCGGCGGGAGGCCGACGCCTACCTCGCCGGGATCGACCGGGCGCTGGCCGGGCCCGGCGACGCCCGCGAACGGCTGGTCGGCGCCGCCGGCTGGACCTTCACGGCCGCCCGGGACAACCCGCTCCTGCGCGCCCTGCTCACCGGCTGCTGGAGCGAGCGGCTGCCCTCGCCGACGCTCTCGGCGGTGCCGTCCTCCTCCGCCGTCCCGGCGCAGCGGCGCGCGGACGGGCCGCTGCCGTCGCCGGGCGACCTCATCGGTGGCGTACGGGACCGGGCCGTCGCCGTGCTCGGCGGCCCCGGCGCGGCCCGCGCGGACGCCGCCGACCTGGCCCGCTCCTGCGAACTCGCCGTACGGCTCGCCCTGTCCTGCGTGGCGGCCCCGCCGGCCGGGGAGAACGGGGTGACCGACCTGGTACGGACGGCACTCCAGCGGTCGTAGACGGGACGGCGGCCGATCGGTCGCGGGTCAGTGCGCCGAGCCCGACAGCTGGAGCCCGATCACCCCGGCGATCACCAGGCTGATCGAGACGATCTTCAGGATGGACACCAGGTCGCCGAGGAAGACCATGCCGTAGATCGCGGTGCCCGCCGCGCCGATGCCCGTCCACACCGCGTACGCCGGGCCGACGTCGAGCTTCTTCAGAGAGAGCGTCAGCAGACCGAAGCTGCCGAGGGCGAAGGCGCAGAAGGCGATGGTGGGCCAGAGCCGGGTGAAGCCGTGGGACAGCTTCAGGCACACGGCGAAACCGGTCTCGAGCAGTCCCGCGACGATGACCAGCAGCCACGCCATGTGCTGTCCTCCCGTTTGTCCGCTCGTGCGCCCGCGGTCCGGCTCGGTGCGATTATGCACTGACCGGACTCACGTCCTGACAAACACCGCGGAGGTCAGTCGCCCTCCGTGCGCTCCCGGGTCGCCAGCAGCCGGCGCAGCGAGTACAGCCGCGCGGGGTCCGCGTGTCCCTCGGCCACCCACGCGTCCAGCGCGCAGTCCGGCTCGTCGTGACTGCACGCGCGCGGGCAGCCCTCGGTGCCCGGCTCCAGATCGGGGAAGGCGTGGATCACCCGGGACGGATCGATGTGCGCGAGCCCGAACGACCGGACGCCCGGAGTGTCGATCACCCAGTCCCCGGTGCCCGCCAGGGGCAGCGCCAGCGCCGAGGTCGTGGTGTGACGGCCACGTCCGGTCACCGCGTTGACATGCCCGGTCACCCGGCGGCGCTCCTCGGGGACCAGCGCGTTGACGAGGGTGGTCTTGCCGACGCCCGAGTGCCCGACGAACGCCGTGATCCGCCCTTCCAGATGCTCGCGCACCCGGTCCGCCGCGCCGCCGTTCTCCAGTTCCTCACGGCTGGTGACCACGTACGGGATGTCCAGGTCGCCGTACAGTTCCAGCAGCTTGTCCGGCGGGGCCAGGTCCGACTTCGTCATCACCAGCAGCGGGGTGAGGCCGCCGTCGTAGGCCGCGACCAGACAGCGGTCGATCAGCCGGGGCCGGGGTTCCGGGTCGGCGAGGGCCGTGACGACGGCGAGCTGGTCGGCGTTGGCGACCACCACCCGCTCGAACGGGTCGTCGTCGTCCGCGGTGCGGCGCAGCACCGAGGCGCGCTCCTCGATGCGGACGATCCGGGCGAGGGTGTCCTTCGCGCCGGACAGATCGCCGACCAGGGCGACCCGGTCACCCACGACCGCCGCCTTGCGGCCCAGCTCACGGGCCTTCATCGCGACGACGGTCCGGTCCTCGACCAGACAGGTCAGCCGGCCTCGGTCGACGGTGAGGACCATGCCCTCGGCGGCGTCCTCGTGCTTGGGACGGATGTGTGTACGAGGCCGGTTGCCCTTGCGGTTCGGGCGGGAGCGGATGTCGTCCTCGTCGGTGTGCTTGCCGTAGCGGCGCATGCCTGTTTCCCGCCGTCCCTATTCCCCGAGCATCCCGGTCCACAACCCGGGGAAGTCGGGCAGGGTCTTCGCCGTCGTCGCCACGTTCTCGATCTGCACACCCGCCACGGCCAGCCCGATGATCGCACCGGCGGTCGCCATACGGTGGTCGTCGTACGTACGGAAGGTCCCGCCGTGCAGCGGGCGCGGGCGGATGTGCAGCCCGTCGGCCGTCTCGGCGACGTCCCCGCCCAGCTCGTTGATCTCCTTGGTGAGCGCGGCCAGCCGGTCCGTCTCGTGCAGCCGCAGATGGGCCACGCCCCGCAGGGTGGACGGGGAGTCCGCGAGCGCGGCGACCGCCGCGATGCCCGGGGTCAGCTCGCCGACGTCCCCCAGGTCGACGTCGACGCCGTGGATCGCGCCCGAGCCGGTGAAGACCAGACCGTACTCCGTCAGCTCGCAGGAGCCGCCCATCTCGGTGAAGATCTCCCGCAGCCGGTCACCCGGCTGGGTGGTCCGCGCCGGCCAGTCCGGGATCAGCACCCGGCCGCCCGTCACCAGCGCCGCCGCCAGGAACGGCTGAGCGTTCGACAGGTCCGGCTCGATCGTCAGGTCCCGGCCGAGCAGTGCCCCCGGCGTGACCCGCCAGACGTTCGGCTCGCCGCCCGACTCCGGGGTGTCCACCTGGGCGCCGACCGCGCGCAGCATGTCCACCGTCATCCGGATGTGCGGCATCGAGGGGAGCGTCGAGCCGGTGTGCCGGACTTCGACGCCCTGGTTGAAGCGGGGGGCCGACAGCAGCAGCGCCGACACGAACTGCGAGGACGAGGAGGCGTCGATCTCCACCGCGCCGCCGTCCAGCGCGCCCGAGCCGTGCACCGTCAGCGGCAGCGCGCCCCGGCCGTCGTCGTCGATCCGGGCGCCGAGGACGCGCAGCGCGTCGATGACACCGTGCAGGGGGCGCTCGTACGCGCGCGGGTCGCCGTCGAACCGGACGGCGCCGTCGGCGAGGGCGGCGACCGGGGGGAGGAAGCGCATGACCGTGCCCGCGTTGCCGACGTCCACGGTGGCCGGGCCGCGCAGGCCCGCGGGGAGCACGCGCCAGGCCTCGCCGGTGCCGTCCGGGCCCACGCCCTCCTCGATCTCGATGCCCATCGCGCGCAGGGCCTCGGCCATCAGCAGCGTGTCGCGGGAGCGGAGGGGGCGGCGCAGCCAGCCGGGCTCGGAGGCGAGGGCGGCGAGGACGAGGGCTCGGTTGGTGACGGACTTGGACCCCGGCACGTGCACCGTCGCGTCGACGGCTTCGCTCGCGGTGGGGGCGGGCCAGAGGGCCGGGGTTCTGGGCATGCGTTCACTTTAGTGCCGGTGGATGGGTGCGGCGCCGCCGTGGCCTCTCGCGCCCCCGCGGGGAGCCGCAAGGCGGCACAGCCCCGCGCCCCGGAGGATGCGCCCCGCGGGCCGCATCCCCTCACATCTCCAGCAGCCAGCGGCCCCCGCCCATCAGCGCGCACAGCGACACGACATGGAACAGGAACAGCCACAGGCCCGCCGGTACGTGCGTCAGGCGCGACAACTGGTCCGCGTCCGAGTCGCCCGCGCCGCCGCGCCTGCGCTTGACCTGGAGTTCGAAGGCCGGGCGTACGCCGCCCAGGAGCAGGAACCACACCACCGCGTAGGCGAACGCGGCCTGGATCTGGGGGCCCGCCAGCCAGGAGACCAGAAGGAAGGTGCCGCCGGTCAGGACGACCGTGAGGGCGCCGTAGGCGTTGCGGATCATCACCAGCATCGCGACCAGCAGGGCCGTCGCCAGCCAGAGGAGCAGGGTGATCCGGCCGGCGCCGAGGAGGGCCGCGCCGCCGAGGCCGAGCAGCGGGGGAGCGGTGTAGCCGGCGGCGGCGGTGAGGATCATGCCGAGGCCGTGGGGCTTGCCGCGGCTCACCGTGAGACCGCTGGTGTCGGAGTGCAGCCGTATCCCGGTCAGCCGGCGGCCCGTCAACAGCGCGACCAGGCCGTGACCGCCCTCGTGGGCGATCGTGATCGCGTTGCGGGATATCCGCCACAGACTGTGCGGGACGACGACCGCGAGGGCCGCGACCGCCGTCGCGATCACCACCCACAGATCGGGGTCGGGCTGGGTGCCGACGAGACGGTCCCACAGGTCGGGCAGCGCTAGGGCGGCGATGCTCTCCATGGTCGGCGGTGACTCCCTCTCGTCGGGTCGAGTCTGGCAGTGTGGCACGTATGTGCGGACGGTATGCAGCGAGTCGCAGGCCCGAGGATCTCGCGGGGGTCTTCGACATCGAGAAGTGGGAGCCCGAGGAGACCCTCGGACCCGACTACAACGTGGCGCCGACCAAGGAGGTCTACGCCGTCCTCGACCGTCCGGTGAAAGACGCCGAGGACCCGCGTCCGGTTCGGCAGCTGCGCAAGCTGAAGTGGGGACTCGTGCCCTCCTGGGCCACGTCGCCCGAGGGCGGGGCCCGGATGATCAACGCGCGCGCCGAGACGGTCCACGAGAAGCCGTCGTACCGCCGCGCCTTCACCTCACGCCGCTGCATCCTGCCCGCCGACGGCTACTACGAGTGGGTCACCGCCAAGGAGGAGCGCGACCTGGAGGTCGAGGGGAGGAGGAAGCGGCCGCGCAAGCAGCCGTACTTCGTGCTCCCGGCCGACGGCTCGGTGTTCGCGATGGCCGGGCTGTACGAGTTCTGGCGGGACCGGACCCTGCCCGACGACCATCCGCAGGCCTGGTGGGTGACCTGCTCGGTGATCACCACCGAGGCCGAGACCACCCCGCTCGCCGTGGCCCCGGCCGAGGGCCCTCACGCGCTCGCCGAGATCCACCCCCGGATGCCTCTGATGCTCACCCCGGACCGCTGGGACTCCTGGCTGGACCCGGCCCGCACCGACCCCGAGCACCTGCGGTCCCTGCTGGAGCCCCCGCCGCCCGGGCTGATGCGGGCCTACCCGGTGTCCACGGCCGTCAGCAACGTCCGCAACAACAGCCCGGAGCTGCTGAAGGAGCTGGAGGGCCCCGAGGAGGGCACACTCTTCTGACGTGAGCACCGTGAGCACAGCGACCACCGAACTCGTCCCCACCGACGCCGGCGACGCCCGCATCACCTGGCACCCGGCGAAGCGGCCCCGGCTCGTCCTCGCCGTCAGTCACGGCGCGGGCGGCGGCATCGAGGCGCGCGACCTCGTGGCCCTCGCCGCCGTGCTCCCCGCGCACGGCGTCACCGTCGCCCTCGTCGAGCAGCCCTGGCGGGTGGCCGGCAAGAAGGTGGCGCCCGCGCCCGGGACCCTGGACACCGGCTGGCGCGGGATCTGGCCCGCGGTCGCGAGGCCCGGCCTCCCGGTGGTCTCCGGCGGCCGCAGCGCCGGTGCGCGCGTGGCCTGCCGTACGGCGGTGGAGCTCGGGGCCCACGCGGTCCTCGCGCTGAGCTTCCCGCTGCACCCGCCGGGCAGGCCGGAGAAGTCCCGCGCCGCGGAACTGCTGGGCTCCGGCGTCCCCACGCTCGTCGTCCAGGGCGGCAACGACACGTTCGGACGGCCCGAGGAGTTCCCCGGGGGGACGTACGAGATGGTCGAGGTGCCGTACGCCGACCACGGCCTCGCCGTGCCCAAGCGGGCGGACATCGGTCAGGAGGAGGCCGTGGGGATCGTCACGGACGCGGTCGTGAAGTGGACCGGGTCACTGGGGTAAAGGTTCGGGAATGTTGTGCGGAGGGTCGCTGTTGAGGCGGACAGAAGTGCTGAACAGGCAGCACCGATGTCGTGGGAGAGGAAGTCCGCCGCATGGGTTCGACCATCTGCCCGAGCCGTTCCGGCCGCACCGACCTGGACTGGACGGTGCTGCACGCGGCCACCACCACTCCTTTTGGAGCGGCGGCAGGCACGGGTAGTCGTCTATCCTCCGATTCGAGTGGGACCGGATTCGGTCCCGTCCGGAATCTTGAGGAGGTGGGTCCGGTCACCGGTACCGACGCAGGGACCGACAACGGCCAGGCGGAGCTGCCCGAGGGCCAGGGCCTGGGCACGAGCAGCGAGTCGTCCGCGGAGCGCAGCGCGCGCTTCGAGCGGGACGCGCTCGACTACCTCGACCAGATGTACTCGGCCGCGCTGCGCATGACGCGCAACCCGGCGGACGCCGAGGACCTGGTGCAGGAGACGTACGCGAAGGCGTACGCGTCCTTCCACCAGTTCCGTGAGGGCACCAACCTCAAGGCCTGGCTCTACCGGATCCTCACCAACACCTTCATCAACTCGTACCGCAAGAAGCAGCGCGAGCCCCAGCGCAGCGCGGCCGAGGAGATCGAGGACTGGCAGCTCGCCCGTGCCGAGTCGCACATGTCGACCGGTCTGCGTTCCGCCGAGTCGCAGGCGCTGGACCACCTGCCCGACTCGGACGTGAAAGAGGCACTTCAGGCCATTCCCGAGGAGTTCCGCATCGCCGTGTACCTCGCGGACGTCGAGGGCTTTGCCTACAAGGAGATCGCGGACATCATGGGGACACCCATCGGTACGGTGATGTCCCGGCTGCACCGGGGCCGCCGTCAACTGCGCGGCATGCTCGAGGACTACGCCCGTGAGCGCGGGCTGGTCCCGGCCGGTGCCGGGGACTCGAACGAAGCGAAAGGCTCGGGCTCATGAGCTGCGGAGAGCCGCACGAGACGGACTGCAGTGAGGTACTCGATCATCTCTACGAGTTCCTCGACAGCGAGATGCCGGACGTCGATCGCGACAAGTTCAAGCAGCACTTCACCGAGTGCTCCCCGTGCCTGGAGAAGTACGGACTCGAAGAGGCCGTGAAGAAACTGGTCAAGCGGTGCTGCGGGCACGACGACGTACCGACCGACCTGCGCGCCAAGGTCCTGGGACGGCTCGATCTGATCCGTTCCGGGCAGGCCGTGCCCGAGCACGACGTCACGGCGGCGCCCGTCACACCGGTCTCGCGGGTCTCCCCGGTCTCTCCGCAGGAGTCCTGACCGCGTCCGTCTTCACCCGAATGTGCTAATCCGCGGGTGATACGCCCGCCGAGCCACCCCACGCCACCCTAGGCTCCGAAGCCCGGACCCCTGACGGAGCCCGGACGGGCATGGCTGGGGAGGCGTCATGGAGGGAGTACCGGCGCGGGCGCGCGGTTACGTCGCCGGTGCCGCCCTCGCCGCCCTGCTCTGTCTGTCCCCGCTCACCACCGCCCCGGGCACGCCCTGGTGGGCCGTGGGACTGCTCGCCGCGCTGTACGCGGCGGGTGAGCAGATCGCCCGGCGCCGGTTCGCCGGGACCTTCTCCCCCGTGCTGCTCGCCGGGGCCTTCCTCCTGCCGGCGCCCGCCGCCGCGCTCGTACCGCTCCCCGGGGCCCTGTGCTCGTACGTCGACAAGGGCCCCTTCCTGCTCCGCCGCGTCTGGCGGGCCGCCCAGTCGTGTCTCGCCGTCTGGGCCGCCGCGCAGGTCCACGGCGCTCTGGGCGGGCCGACGGCCGTGGCGGGCTCCGACGTCCCCTGCGTGCTGCTGCCCGCGGGCGCGGCCGTCCTCGTCCACTGCGCCGTGCTCGCCGCCCTCGACGGCGGGATGCTCGCGCTCGCCGAGGGCCTCCCGGCGACCAAGGTCGTCCACGGCCTGTTCCTGCGCTCGCTCGCGCCCCTCGCCGTGCACGGACTCGCCGGGGTGATGATGGCCGTGCTCTGGCGCAGCCCCTACGGGCCGGTGGCCGCGCTGCTGGTGCTGTTCCCGATGGCCGTCTCCTGGTGGGTGTTCGCCCAGTACCACCGGGAGCGCGCCGCGCACCGGGCGACGATCCGCGCGCTCGTCCAGGCCGTCGACATCAAGGACGGCTACACCCGGGGCCACAGCGAACGCGTCGGACAGGCCTCCGTGATGATCGCGCGCGAACTGGGCATGGACGAGCGCCGGGTGGAGGTCATCCGGTTCGCCGGCATCCTGCACGACGTGGGCAAGCTCGGCGTGCCCACCCGGCTGCTGCGCAAGGACGGGCCGCTGACGCCCGAGGAACGGCGTGTGATCGAACTGCATCCGGAGTACGGCCACGAGATCACCCGGGGGATCTCCTTCCTCGGCGAGGCCCGCTCGGCGATCCTCCACCACCACGAGCGGATCGACGGCAGCGGCTACCCCTACGGGCTGGCGGGCCGTCAGATCCCGGAGCCCGCACGGGTGGTGGCCGTCGCCGACGCCTTCGACGCGATGACCTCCACCCGCAGCTACAGCCGCGCCCGGCCGGTCGAGGTCGCCCTGGCGGAGCTCCAGCGGTGCGCCGGGACCCAGTTCGACCCCCGCATGGTCACGGCCCTGGTCCGGGTGATCGGCCGCGAGGGCTGGCACCCCAGGGTGACCGCGGACGAACCCGGGCCCACGCTCCCCGCCCCCGCCGCGGCCCCGGAGCGTCCGGGGGTGACCCGATGACCGCGCGCCGCCCGCTGCACACCGCGGCCGCGCTGCTCACCGTCGGCTCCCTCCTCGTCACCTTCCGCACCGGCGTCGAGGAGGGGGCCGTCGCGCTGGCCTTCGGGGCGCTGGTCGCCGTGGGGGAGGTGATGAGCGGCCCCGGACTGCGCGAGGCCGCGCCGCTCGGCGCCGCCGCGGGACTGTCGTACGCCCTGCTCGGGGAGCACGCCGGACACCCCGGCCACCACGGGGTCGCCCAGGTCGTGTCGGTGGTCGCCGCCGCCTCCCTGCTGGGCAGCGTGCCGCATCTCGCCCGCGGCCAGGGCCCCGTCCTCGACCATCTGGTCCGCCGGGTCCTGGCCGTCGGCTTCGCGGCCGTCTGCTTCCAGCCGCTCTACAACACAGGGGCCTTCGACCACTTGCGGGGCCCGCTCTACGCCCTCGTCCTGCTCTCCCTGCTCGTCCTGACCGTGCTCTGCGACGCCGTGATCGCCGCCGCGCTCGCGCACTCCCGCACCGGCTGGCCGTTCCCCCCGCTGCTCCGCGACGAGCTGCGGGCGGTGCCCGGGATCGGCTCGGCGGTGTGCGCGACCGGCGCGGTGACGGCGCTCGCGGTCGCCGTCGTCGGGCTGTGGGCGCTGCCCGTGTTCTCGGTGCCGCTGCTGCTGACCCAGCTGTCCCTGCGCCGGTTCGCCGCGGTCCGCGCCACCAACCGGCAGACCATCGTCTCCCTCGCCCGCGCCACCGAGATCGCCGGCTACACCCCGGCCGGGCACGCCCGCCGGGTCGCCGCCCTCAGCCAGGCCGTGGGCCGGGACCTCGGGCTGCCGGAGGCGGAGCTGACCGTCCTGGAGTACGCGGCCCTCATGCACGACATCGGTCAGCTCAGCCTGGTCGACCCGGTCCCGGCCGGCGCCACCTGCGGCCTTCCCGCGGCCGAGCAGCGCCGGATCGCGCTTCTGGGCGGGGCCGTCGTCCGCCAGACCGGGGCGGGTGCCCAGGTCGCGGCGGTCGTCGAGCGGCAGGCCGACCCCTATCCCGAGCAGCCGCCGGCCGCCCGCATCGTCCGGGTGGTGAACGCCTACGAGGAGAAGGTGCAGGGAACCGGGCCGGGCGGCCCCCTCGCCGCCCTGGAGGAACTGCGTCTGGGCACCGGCGGGGAGTATGCCCCGGAGGTCGTCGAGGCGCTGGCCAGGGTGCTGTGCCGCGACTGTCTGACCCTGCCCGGGGGTGGGTAACCCATGGGTAATGAGCGCCCTCCCAGCCGCACGTGGTTGGATGCGAGGGAGAGAGTGTCCGGGGGCACTGGCCAGCCCACTGAACGGAACTGGCAGGCGGGAATCGTGAGGATCTTCGGCAAGGGACGGCACCGGCCCTCCGCTTCCTGGCGGCAGGCCACGGACCGCGCGTTCACGCTCATCGGCGACGGACGCTACGAGGACGCGGGCGCACTGCTGACACGTGCCGCCGACCTGGAGCCCTGGCTGTCGGAGTCCTGGTTCAACCTCGCCCTGCTGCACAAGTTCCGGCACGACTGGGAACAGGCCCGTACCGCCGGCCTGCGGGCCGTCGCGCTGCTGGACCGAGAAACCGGCGCACCCGACTGGTGGAACGTCGGTATCGCCGCCACCGCGCTCCAGGACTGGCCGCTGGCCCGCCGTGCCTGGCAGGCGTACGGGCTGCACGTGCCCGGCAGCGGCATCGGTTCCGGCGAGCCCGTCGGGATGGAGCTGGGCAGCGCCGCCGTACGGCTGTCCCCGGAGGGGGAGGCCGAGGTGGTGTGGGGGCGGCGGCTGGACCCCGCCCGGATGGAGGTGCTGTCGATCCCGCTGCCGTCGTCCGGGCGGCGCTGGGGCGAGGTCGTCCTGCACGACGGCGTGCCGCACGGCGAGCGGACCACGGCCGCCGGGCACTCCTACCCCGTCTTCGACGAGATCGAGCTGTGGGCGCCGTCGCCCGTGCCGACCTGGGTCGTCCTGCTGGAGGCGGCGACGGAGGCGGACCGGGACGCGCTGGAGCAGCTGGCCGCGGACGCCGGGTTCGCCGCGGAGGACTGGTCGTCGTCGGTGCGTCTGCTGTGCCGGATGTGCTCGGAGTCACGGATGCCGTCGGACGAGGGCGACGGGGAGCACCTGGATCCGCATGATCACAGTGAGCCGGGACATCCGGGGCCGCTGGGGCATCGCACGGACGGGCAGTTGTGGGTGCCGGAGCGGGAGTGCGGGGTGGCCGCGCCGGCCGGGCTGGTGCGGGGGTTGCTGGACGGCTGGGTCGCCGACAGCCCTGATTCCAGGGATTGGCGGGATCTGGAAGAGGTGTGCTGAGGTCGTTCTTCGGCTGCGGCTCCGTCGTGGCTGGTCGCGCCCCCCGGAGGAGCCGCATACCGAAACCGCCCCGCGCCCCTGAAGGGCGCGTCCACGTACCCTGTATCCGCAACATCACCCCTGGTTTTTGAGGAAGGCATCGTCGGTCATGGCGCAGCAGGACACCGATCAGCAGCACGCGGGCGTGCTCCCCGTGGACGACGAGGGCTTCGTCATCGACGTCGAGGACACCGAGGAGCGGGAACAGGCGTACCGGGAGCGCGGTACCTCGCGGCCCATCACCGTCGTCGGGAACCCGGTGCTGCACAAGGAGTGCAAGGACGTCACCGTGTTCGACGACGAGCTGCGGCAGCTGGTCGACGACATGTTCGCCTCGCAGCGCACCGCCGAGGGCGTGGGCCTGGCGGCCAACCAGATCGGTGTCGACCTGAAGGTCTTCGTCTACGACTGCCCCGACGACGAGGGCGCCCGGCACGTCGGGGTCGTCTGCAACCCCAAGCTGGTCGAACTGCCCGCCGACCGGCGCCGGCTGGACGACAGCAACGAGGGCTGTCTGTCCGTTCCCACGGCCTACGCGCCGCTCGCCCGGCCCGACTACGCCGAGGTGACCGGGCAGGACGAGCGGGGCAACCCGATCAAGGTGCGGGGCACCGGGTACTTCGCTCGGTGTTTGCAGCACGAGACCGATCACCTCTACGGGTACCTGTACATCGACCGGCTGTCCAAGCGTGAACGCAAGGACGCCCTGCGGCAGATGGCCGAGAACGAACCCCGTTACCCCGTGGTCGCCAACGGCTGAACCACGCCACCTCGCCCACGACGCCCGGCCCGGAACCTCCCGGCCGGGCGTCGTTCGTATGCCCGACCCATGTTCGATCGCTTATGCACATCCGCTGATCCATTACCAGTCACCGTAGGGTGGAATCTCAGTGGGTCGAGGTAGTGAATGAAGCAAATCCGTTCCCATAGCGGTCACTTGTGGTGCTGAATGGGAAGCGCGGGATACGCAACGGCGCGCGCCCGGCACGGCGGGAGGGGCGTGTTGCCCACTGGCGGCTGAGAGGGGTTGTTCGTGCCAGCTTTCCCATACAGCACCACATACCGCACCATGGTGAGGGTGGCCGCACCAACGGTTCCGCCCTCGCTCTCTCTTCCGGTCATCGAGGCGGCCTTTCCCCGGCATCTGCATCCGTATTGGCCCCGGTTGCAGGAGAAGACCCGCTCCTGGCTGCTGGAAAAAGGCCTCATGCCGGCGGACAAGGTCGCAGAATATGCCGACGGACTGTGCTACACGGATCTGATGGCGGGCTACTACCTGGGTGCCTCCGAGGAGGTTCTCCAGGCCATAGCCGACTACAGCGCATGGTTCTTCGTCTGGGACGACCGGCACGACCGCGACGTCGTCCACGGACGTACCGCGCAGTGGCGCCGGCTCAGGTTCCGGTTGCACGCGGCGCTGGACGCCCCGGCGGCCCACCTGCGCCATCCCGACCCGCTGGTGGCCGGGCTCGCGGACAGCGCGGGCCGTTTGTTCGCGTTCCTTCCCGGCACCTGGAACGCGCGGTTCAGGCGCCACTTCCACGCCGTGATCGAGGCGTACCACCGGGAATTCCGCAATCGTCTCCAGGGGCGGGTCCCCCCGGTCGACGAATATCTGGCGCTGCGCCGGCTCACCTTTGCGCACTGGATCTGGACCGACCTCTTGGAGCTGAGTGCCGGATGCGAACTGCCGGACGCGGTAAGGAAACACCCTTCCTTTCGAAAGGCGGCCCTGCTGAGCCAGGAGTTCGCCGCCTGGTACAACGACCTCTGCTCGCTCCCCAAGGAAATAGCGGGCGATGAGGTGCACAATCTCGGAATCAGCCTCATCACCCACGAGGGGCTGACTCTCGAAGAAGCGGTGGACGAAGTACGACGGCGCGTCGAGGAATGCATATCCGGATTCATCGACGTCGAGAAGGACGTCTTACGGCTGGCCGACCGGCTCGCCGACGGGACGGTCCACGGAAAAGAACTCGGTGCCGCCGTACGGGCCTGCCTCGCGAACATGCGGAACTGGTTCAGTTCCGTCTACTGGTTCCACCACGAGTCCGGCCGGTACACGGTCGACAGCTGGGACGACCGGTCCACGCCCCCGTACGTCAACAACGAAGCGGCAGGTGAGAAATGACCGTCGAATCGGTGAAACCCGAGTCCTCCGGGGCCACGGCACCGCAGGAACCACCCCTGGCCGGCGGCGGGGTCCCGCTCCTCGGCCACGGCTGGAGGCTGGCCCGCGGCCCACTGGCCTTCCTCGAACAGCTGCGCGACCACGGGGACGTGGTCCGCCTCCGGCTCGGCCCCAAGACGGTGTACGCCGTCACCGCGCCCGAACTCACCGGGGAACTGGCCCTCAGCCCGGACTACATCATCTCCGGACCACTGTGGGAGTCCCTGGAGAGCCTGCTCGGCAAGGAGGGCGTGGCCACCGCCAACGGCCCGCTCCACCGACGCCAGCGACGCACCATCCAGCCCGCGTTCCGGCTCGACGCCCTCCCCGCCTACGGGCCGGTCATGGAGGAGGAGGCGTACGCGCTCGTCGAACGCTGGAGCCGCGGTGAGGTCCTCGACGCCACCGCCGAGGGCTTCCGGGTGTCGGTGCGCATCTCCGCCCGCTGTCTGATGCGCGGCACCTACATGGACAGCCGGTCCGAGCGCATCACCTCCGCGCTCGCCACCCTGTTCGCCGGGATGTACCAGCGCATGGTGCTCCCCCTCGGACCCCTTTATCGGCTACCGATTCCGGCCAACCGCGAATTCAACCGCGCACTGGCCGATCTCCACCGGCTGGTCGACGAGATCATCGCCGAGCGGCGGGCATCCGGTCAAAAGCCGGACGATTTGCTGACGGCTTTGCTGGAGGCCGAGGACGAGAATGGCGATCCCATCGGGGAACAGGAGATCCACGACCAGGTCGTGGCGATACTGACCCCGGGCAGCGAAACCGCCGGTTCCGTGGTCATGTCGCTGCTCCACGTCCTCACCGAGCATCCGGATCAAGTGGACAAGATCCGCGCCGAGGTGAAAAAAGTCGTCGGTGACCGGCGGGTCGCATTCGACGACGTCCGAAAGCTCCGGCACACGGCCAATGTGGTGGTCGAGACCATGCGGCTGTATCCCGCCGTATGGATATTGACCCGGCGCGCGGTGACCGACACCAGGCTCGGCGGATACCGCATTCCGGCCGGTGCGGACATCGTCTACAGCCCGTACGCGATCCAGCGCGATCCGCGTTCGTTCGCACGGAACGAGGAGTTCGATCCCGACCGCTGGCTGCCCGGTCACTCCGCCGCGGTGCCGAAGTACGCCATGTCGCCGTTCGGCGTCGGCAACCGGAAGTGCCCGAGCGACCACTTCTCGATGGCCGCACTGACCCTGATCACCGCGGTGGCGGCGAGCGCGTTCCGCTTCGAGCCCGCGCCCGGCTCCGACCACCGCACGCACATAGGCATCACGCTCCGCCCGCGCCGACTGCGGGTGCGGGCGCTGCCGGGGTGAGAGCGCGCGGGGGCCCGCCGCCCCCGGAAGGTCCGCCGACAGCCTCTCCTGACCGAAGGACAAGGGGAGGACCATGCGAAGAGCGGTAGGGGCCGCGGCAGTTGGAGCCGCGGCCCTCGTGCTGGTGGCGGCCACGGGGGCGCACGCCGAGGGCAAGGCGAAGGACGGCGACTACTGGATCTCCGACCACATCGCCGAGTACAAGGTCAAGCGCGCCTCCGGCCTCACCACGGTCATCAGGAGGTCGGGCTCCAGTACAAGAACGCCGGCACCGCCCACCACAGTGAGGCGACCTGAGGCGACCCCCGAAGCGAGCCGAGGGTCAGAAGTCCTCGTCCAGGTCGACCGTGCCCTCCACGGCCACCTGGTACGCCGACGGACGCCGCTCGAAGAAGTTGGTCAGCTCCTGGACGCCCTGGAGCTCCATGAAGGAGAACGGGTTCTCCGAGCCGTACACCGGGGCGAAGCCCAGCCGCGTGAGGCGCTGGTCGGCGACGCACTCCAGGTACTGCCGCATCGAGTCGGTGTTCATGCCCGGCAGTCCGTCGCCGCACAGGTCCCGCGCGAACTGGAGCTCCGCCTCGACGGCCTCCCGGAGCATGTCCGTGACCTGCTGCCGGAGCTGCTCGTCGAACAGCTCCGGCTCCTCCTTGCGGACCGTGTCGACGATGTCGAACGCGAAGCTCATGTGCATGGTCTCGTCGCGGAACACCCAGTTGGTGCCGGTGGCGAGACCGTGCAGCAGACCCCGGCTGCGGAACCAGTAGACGTAGGCGAAGGCGCCGTAGAAGAACAGGCCCTCGATGCACGCGGCGAAGCAGATCAGGTTCAGCAGGAAGCGGCGGCGGTCGGCCTGCGACTCCAGGCGGTCGATCTTCTCGACCTCGTCGATCCACTTGAAGCAGAACTCCGCCTTCTCGCGGATCGACGGGATGTTCTCGACCGCCGCGAAGGCGGCCGCCCGGTCGTCCGGGTCGGGCAGATAGGTGTCCAGCAGCGTCAGATAGAACTGGACGTGGACGGCCTCCTCGAAGAGCTGCCGGCTCAGGTACAGGCGCGCCTCGGGGGAGTTGATGTGCTTGTACAGCGTCAGCACCAGGTTGTTCGCCACGATCGAGTCGCCCGTCGCGAAGAAGGCGACCAGCCGGCCGATCAGGTGCTGCTCCATCGGGGACAGCTTGGCGAGGTCGGCGACGTCCGAGTGGAGGTCGACCTCCTCCACGGTCCAGGTGTTCTTGATGGCGTCCCGGTAGCGCTCGTAGAAGTCGGGGTAGCGCATGGGGCGCAGCGTCAGCTCGAAGCCGGGGTCGAGCAGGTTCTTGTTGCTGGGCATTACTGGCAGGCCTCGCAGGACTCGGGGTTCTCGAGGGAGCAGGCGACGGCGTCGGGGTCGGCCGTCTGCTGCACCGGGATGGTGGTCGGCGTCTGCGCCTGGGCGGCCCGGGCGATCCGGGTCGCCGGACGCGAACGCAGGTAGTACGTCGTCTTCAGGCCCGACTTCCAGGCGTACGCGTACATCGAGGAGAGCTTGCCGATGGTCGGCGTCTCCAGGAACAGGTTCAGCGACTGCGACTGGTCCAGGTACGGGGTGCGGGCCGCGGCCATGTCGATCAGGCCGCGCTGCGGGATCTCCCACGCCGTCCGGTACAGGGCCCGTACGTCCGCCGGGATCCACGCGAAGTCCTGCACCGAGCCGTTGGACTCGCGCAGCGCCTCCCGGGTACGCGCGTCCCACACGCCCAGCTCCTTGAGGTCCTGTACGAGGTACGAGTTGACCTGGAGGAACTCACCGGAGAGCGTCTCGCGCTTGAACAGGTTGGACACCTGCGGCTCGATGCACTCGTAGACGCCCGCGATGGAGGCGATGGTGGCGGTCGGCGCGATGGCGAGGAGCAGGCTGTTGCGCAGGCCCGTCGTCGCGATCCGCGCGCGCAGCGCCGCCCAGCGCTCCGGCCAGGTGAACTCCACGCCGTAGTGGTCGGGGTGCAGCACGCCCTGCGCGGTACGGGTCTTCTCCCAGGCCGGCAGCGGGCCGCTGCGCTCGGCGAGGCCGGCGGAGGCCTCGTACGCGGCGAGCATGATCCGCTCGGCGATCCGCGTCGACAGCGCACGCGCCTCGGCGGAGTCGAACGGAAGCCGCAGCTTGAAGAAGACGTCCTGCAGACCCATCGCGCCCAGGCCCACCGGACGCCACCTGGCGTTGGACCGGCCCGCCTGCTCGGTCGGGTAGAAGTTGATGTCGACGACCCGGTCCAGGAAGGTGACGGCGGTGCGGACGGTGGCGTCCAGCCGCTCCCAGTCGAGATCGGCGGTCGCCGGGTCGACGAACGCGCCGAGGTTCACCGAACCCAGGTTGCAGACCGCGGTCTCGCCGTCGTCCGTGACCTCCAGGATCTCCGTGCAGAGGTTGGAGGAGTGGACGACATGGCCCGGCAGCGCCGTCTGGTTGGCGGTGCGGTTGGCCGCGTCCTTGAAGGTCATCCAGCCGTTGCCGGTCTGCGCGAGGGTCCGCATCATCCGGCCGTACAGATCACGGGCCGGGATGGTCTTCTTCGCGAGCCCGGCCGCCTCCGCCTTGCGGTACGCGGCGTCGAACTCCTCGCCCCACAGGTCGACCAGCTCGGGCACGTCGGCGGGGGAGAACAGCGACCACTGGCCGTCGGCGTTCACCCGGCGCATGAACTCGTCCGGGATCCAGTGCGCCAGGTTCAGGTTGTGCGTACGGCGGGCGTCCTCACCGGTGTTGTCGCGCAGCTCCAGGAACTCCTCGATGTCGGAGTGCCAGGTCTCCAGGTAGACCGCGGCCGCGCCCTTGCGCCGCCCGCCCTGGTTCACGGCGGCGACGGAGGCGTCCAGGGTCTTCAGGAACGGCACGATGCCGTTGGAGTGCCCGTTGGTGCCGCGGATCAGCGAACCGCGCGAGCGGATGCGGGAGTACGACAGCCCGATGCCGCCGGCGTGCTTGGACAGCCGGGCCACCTGGTGGTAGCGGTCGTAGATCGAGTCCAGCTCGTCCAGCGGGGAGTCGAGGAGGTAGCAGGACGACATCTGGGGGTGCCGGGTGCCGGAGTTGAAGAGCGTGGGGGAGGAGGGCAGGTAGTCGAGCCGGCTCATGAGCCCGTAGAGCGCGGCGACCTCGTCCACGGAGCGGGCCGTGTCGTCCTCGGCGAGACCGCTCGCGACACGCAGCAGGAAGTGCTGCGGCGTCTCGACGACCTTCCGGGTGAGGGGGTGGCGCAGCAGGTAGCGGCTGTGCAGCGTGCGGAGCCCGAAGTAGCCGAAGCGGTCGTCGGCGGCCGGGTCGATCAGCGCGTCCAGCCGGTCCGCGTGCAGCCGTACGAACGCGGCGGTGCGGTCGGCGACGAGCCCCTCGCGGTGGCCGACGGCGACGGACCCGGTGAAGGACGTGACGCCCTGGGAGGCGGCCTCGGCGGCGATGGAGACCGTCAGCAGCCGGGCGGCCAGCTTCGAGTAGGCGGGGTCCTCGGAGATCAGGCCGGCGGCCGCCTCCGTGGCCAGCTCGCGCAGCTCCGTCTCGTCCGCCCGCGCCGAGCGGCCGCGCAGCGCGGCGGCGGCGACCCGACCGGGGTCGGCGTCGGGGAGGTCGGCGGTCAGCTCGGTCAGGGTCCGCAGCAGCGCGGCACCGGGACCGTCGAAGTCCGGCTGGATCGCTGAGGCCGGATCGGCTGGCGCGATGGTCACGTGGGGCTCTCCCTCGCTCGGCAGGGGGCCTCGCGGAGGGCAGGGGGCAGCACACGAGCGCGCACGGCGTCGCGTCCACCGGCCCACTCCACGAGACCCGGACGTCAAGGCACCCGGACCGGGACGGCCGGGCGCGCTGTCGGCAGGTCCTCGGACTGACGCTCGGGCACAGACGTGCACGAGTACACCGTTGCGGGACAGTTCCGGATTCGCACCGGATTCCCCTGCGGCGACAACGAGCATGAGCATACATCTTGTGCTCGCCCGTAACGCCACCCCCAGATGTTGTGTCGGGGTGGTGTCAGAGTGTCAACTCGTAGGTGAGGAGAGTGACGTCGTCCAGGTGCGGCACGGGATTCCAGTCCCGCGCGGGTGTACGGACGAAGCCGAGACGTTCGTAGATCCGGTGGGCGGCGTGCATGCTGCGCTGGGTCGACAGGACGACCGCCGTGCAGCCCTCCGTGGCCCGCGCGCGGTCGAGACAGGCGCGCACGAGGGCCTCCCCGGCGCCCCGGCCCCGCGCGTCGTGCGCGACCGCGAGGGCGCGGATCTCGGCCTCGCCGGGCCGCGCGATGTCGGCGACCGGGCCGGGGCCGGCGACGAAGGTGACACCGCCGAGGAGCCGGTCGCCGTCCACGGCCACGAGCACCTCCGCGGCGGCCGCGCGGGCGGCGACGTCCTTGAGCACCGGCAGGTACTCGTCCCCCTCGCCGTAGTCGAGGAGGCCGTCCTGGAGGTAGGCCCGCGCGGTGATCTCACCCAGCGCCTCGTACTCACCGGGCTCCGCCCGCCGTATCACGATGTCCATGGCCCGAGTCTGCCGGACCCAGCCCTGCGGAAACCCCCGATTTCCCGTCGGGGACGCCCGGGTTGCGGGGTGGGGCGGGAGTGCTTCCATGGAAGGAGACGTGGTCGCCCCCTCAGGTCCTCCGTCCCGAGCACCGCTCTCGGAAGGAGAACACACCATGACGAGGGTTGTCCGGCACCTGGCCGGCAAGGAGCGACCGCGAGACGCGCCGATGGCGACACTGGACCTGCGACGCGTGGGCAACCGGGTCGGGCAGGGCAGAGCGCGGAGGCCGATCCCCGGCGGCTGGGCGACATCGCGGCCGCGCTGCGCGAACGCTGGCCCGCCATCAAGGGGGACCGGCGCACCCTGAGGGACGCCAAGCGCCGCGTGCTCAAGCAGTTCGGAGGCGCGCTGCGCCATGTGTCCGACCGGGTCGACACCACCCCGCTGTACTGGGAGCTCTTCCGGCTCGGCATCGAGGAGTCCTCGTACTCCATCCGCCTCGCCGTCGCCCAGGAGTTCGGGGCCGGTGGCAACGCCGCGTTCGCCGTGATCCGCGAGCGGGTCGGCCTGAGCACCGACCCCGTGCGGGAGTACGAGGACCGGCTGACGAAGCTGAGGGCCTGGAAGCGGCGGGAGTACGAGACCTGGTCCGCGAACATGGGTCGGGCCAGGTCGGCCACCTCCCTCTCGGGCGCCGCGTCGACCGAGCGCGTCCGGCGGCTCCAGCAGGACCGCAGGGCCCTCAACCGGCGCTACCGCACGCAACGGGTGGTCCTCTTCCGGGAGTTCGTGATGCGGGCCTGGACCCTCCCGATGCTTCTGGGCTCCGTCGACGAGGCCCACCGCGACGAGGCGCACGAGCGCCTCACCAAGTGGCTGCGCCACCTCGACCCGAACGTCGTCGGCGGCGCCCCCGATCTGCCGCTCGCCCTGGAGGCCGCGCTGGCCCAGGGCTTCAAGTACGCGGCCAACCGGCGGCCGCGCCAGCCGGAGACCTACCCCGGCGGACGTGCCGGTCTGATCCGGCAGGCGGAGACCGTGCTTCAGCAGTCCCGCTGCTGGTACGCGCAGCTCAGCCTGCTGCACGCGCTGTGCCTGTGGGAACTCCAGGACTGCGCCGGCGGCCACGGCGGGGCCACCGCCGTACAGACCGTGCGGCGCTGGCTGTCGATGGCCGGCACGGTGAACGCGGCGCCGGGCCACACCGACGCGTCCGGTGCGACGCCCCGGCGATGTCTGCATCCGTTCGTCGCCGAGGCCGGGGATCTGGTGGCCCTCGCCCTGGAGACCGGGCAGCCCGAGCGGTTCCTGTGGATCGACGAGAAGGGCGTCGCCGACAACGTCGGGGCCCGCACCGACCTCCGCGGGAGCCACCGCAGGCACAGCCTGTGGATTCCGCCGTCGGTCGGCTGGAGCACCCTTGACCCGCGCGCCCAGCGGCTCGTCGCCGACGTCCTGGTCATGCTGAACCTCATCGAACGGGACGGGCACCCGGACGAGGTGGAGGAACGCCTGGCCCGCGCGGAGCAGCCCGGTGCACCGCTGCCGCCGTGCATCCGTACCGACCGGGAACCGCTGCGGCCCGGGTTGCGGGTCGGGACGTCCACCCCGCCCGAACCGGGGACGACCTGTCTGCCCGACTGCACGTTCCAGCTCTGCCCGTATCCGCCGCGCGGCTGGCTGCCCCGCGGTGAGATCCGGGAGCCTTTCTGCCGGCAGCAGCAGGCGCTGCTGCCGGGGCGGGTGCGGCGCTGGCTGCCGCGGGGGGTGCGCCGGAAGACGCCGCACTGGGTGGGGATGCGGGTCCGGGAGTTGGATCGTTTCTGGGGTGCGATGGCTCGGCGGACGAGGGAGTAGCCGAAAGCGGGCCGCCGTGGTGGTTCATGTCGGCGGCCCGCTGCCGGTTGTGGGTGGCCGGTCGCGCGGTTCCCCGCGCCCCTCAGGGCGCTTTCAGTGAGCGGAGCCCGCGGTCGCCGGGGGAAGCTCCACCTGTACCCCCGGGTCGCCCGCGTCCGCCGTGTAGTCCTCCGGCCTGGTCTCGTCGACGCCCTCGGGGGCCTTCGCGGCCTTCAGGACGAAGGTCAGCACGACCGTGACCACGACGTTCAGGACGAACGCCGTGAGGCCGATGTAGCCGATCTCGCCGATGCCGGGGATCTCCTTGGCCGAGCCGCCGAAGTGCTTCTGCGTGGGGGAGGCGACCCCGTACGCGGCGAAGGTGCCGTAGACCATGCCGACCGCCCAGCCGGCGAGCAGGGCCCAGCGGTGGAACCAGCGGGTGAACAGGCCGCCGACCAGGGCGGGGAAGGTCTGCAGGATCCAGATGCCGCCCAGCAGCTGGAAGTTGATGGCGACCGTCTTGTCCATGGTGAGGACGAAGGCGAGGGCGCCGATCTTGACCAGGAGCGAGACCAGCTTGGAGACCTTCGTCTCCTGCTGCGGGGTGGCGTCCGGTCTGATGAAGTCCTTGTAGATGTTGCGGGTGAACAGGTTCGCGGCCGCGATCGACATGATGGCCGCCGGGACGAGCGCCCCGATGCCGATCGCCGCGAACGCCACGCCCGCGAACCACGACGGGAACATGTCCTCGAAGAGCTGCGGGATGGCGAGCTGGCCGTTGGTGACCTTGACGCCGGCCGCGATCGCCATGAAGCCCAGCAGGGCCAGCAGACCGAGCATCAGGGAGTACAGCGGCAGGATCGTGGTGTTGCGGCGGATCACGTCACGGCTCTTGGAGGACAGGGTCGCGGTGATCGAGTGCGGGTACATGAAGAGGGCGAGCGCGGAGCCCAGTGCCAGCGTCGCGTACGTCCACTGCCCCGGTTCCGCCGGGGTCAGCGCGCCGCGCGGCTTGCCCGTCGCCGGGTTGGTCAGGCTGAACGCCTCACCGGCCTTGGCGAAGATGTCGTCGAAGCCGCCCAGCTTGATCGGGATGTAGATGATCGCCACCGCGATGACGATGTAGATCAGCGTGTCCTTCACGAACGCGATCAGCGCGGGGGCGCGCAGACCCGAGGAGTAGGTGTACGCCGCGAGCACGCCGAACGCGATCAGCAGGGGCAGGTCCTTCACGAACCAGTGGGTGTCGTCGCCGCCGCCGACGCCCATCACGTCCAGCACCGCCTGGATGCCGACGAGCTGGAGCGCGATGTACGGCATCGTCGCGAGGATGCCGGTCAGTGCCACCGCCAGCGACAGGCCCTTCGACCCCCAGCGCCCGCGCACGAAGTCCGAGGTGGTCACGTACCCGTGCTTGTGGGAGACCGACCACAGGCGGGGGAGGAAGGTGAAGATCAGCGGGTAGACGAGGATCGTGTAGGGGACGGCGAAGAAGCCGGCCGCGCCCGCCGCGTAGATCGCCGCCGGTACGGCGACGAAGGTGTACGCCGTGTACAGGTCGCCGCCGAGCAGGAACCAGGTGATCCAGGTGCCGAACGACCGGCCGCCCAGGCCCCATTCGTCCAGGCTGTGCTCGTTGTCGGCGCGGCGCCAGCGGGAGGCCAGGAAGCCCATGACCGTGACGGCCAGGAAGAGGAGGATGAAGACGGCGAGGGCCACGCCGTTCACGCCGTCCTTCATCGGCCGGCACCTCCCCGCCGCGCCCGCTGGTCACGCCGCCGGAGCCGGTACGCCACCGTCGTGAGCGCGGTCGAGATCAGCACCCACAGCATCTGGTACCAGTAGAAGAAGGGGATCCCGATGAACCGGGGATCCACCTTGGCGTAGGAACCCACCCACAGCATCGCCGCGAAGGGGGCGAGCAGACAGAGGCCGATGGCGACGCGCACAGGCGTCACCACCGGCTCCTTGGGCAACTCCGGGGATTCTGACATCGGCGGCTTCCGTCCCCTCACTGATCGCCTTGATCACAGATGTAACGCGCAGGCAATGTAAGTGACGGATAAGCCGAGTGGAAGACCCTCTACAGACCCTCCACGCGCACGTGTGGCCAGTTCTATTCGGTGGGCCGCTTCAGGCGGGCCACGAACTTGTAGCGGTCCCCCCGGTACACCGACCGCACCCATTCCACCGGCTGCCCGTCCTGGTCCAGCGAGTGCCGGGAGAGCATCAGCATCGGCAGGCCGACGTCGGTGCCGAGCAGGCCGGCCTCGCGCGGGGTGGCGAGGGAGGTCTCGATGGTCTCCTCGGCCTCGGCGAGCCGGACGTCGTAGACCTCGGCCAGCGCGGTGTACAGGGAGGTGTACTTGACCAGCGAGCGGCGCAGGGCCGGGAAGCGCTTGGCGCTCAGATGGGTGGTCTCGATGGCCATCGGCTCGCCGTTGGCCATGCGCAGCCGCTCGACGCGCAGCACCCGGCTGCCGGCGGTGACGTCCAGCAGCCCGGCGAGGGTGTCGTCGGCGGTGATGTAGCCGACGTCCAGCAGCTGCGAGGTGGGTTCGAGGCCCTGGGCGCGCATGTCCTCGGTGTAGGAGGTGAGTTGCAGCGCCTGGGAGACCTTCGGCTTGGCGACGAAGGTGCCCTTGCCCTGGATGCGCTCCAGGCGCCCTTCGACGACCAGTTCCTGGAGGGCCTGGCGGACGGTGGTGCGCGAGGTGTCGAACTCGGTGGCCAGAGTCCGCTCCGGCGGGACCGGGGTGCCCGGCGCCTGGGTCTCCGTCATGTCGAGCAGATGCTTCTTCAGCCGGTAGTACTTGGGCACGCGCGCGGTACGGACGGTCGCCCCACCCTCGTTCTCCGCACTGCTGACGTCGGTGCTCATGGCCTGCCTTCCCGGCTTCGGGAGCCGAAGGGCCGACACACCGTCGGCCGCGGCTCCACATCGTGGCACGGTGGCGGCAGGACTCGCCCCGCCGTTCCGTGATCCCCTCTGTATACCGTCACACCCTTTCGCTGGTCTAGTCCAGAGGGTGGGTGGTCTACCGGACTCCGCCCCTGTGGGGCCGATGTTTTCGACGGCTTCTTACTTAAAGGTTCCTGCATATCTAGAACCCATAACGGCTGGTCAAAGCAGTTTCGGCCACCCTTGACAGCCGAAATGGTCTGCGCCAAGCTCACCGCACTGGTCTACACCATTGGTCCAGGTCCCGGCATGTGGGCGGGGGGTGTGGGCATCCCTGAGGAGGGTGGCGTGAAGCGCAAGCTGATAGCCGCGATCGGTATCGCGGGCATGATGGTCTCCATCGCGGCGTGCGGCGGCGACAAGGACGGCGGGGACGCGAAGGGCTCCGAGCCTAAGGAGCTGACGGTCTGGCTGACGGTCGACGCCCAGAACAACTGGCCCGCGCTGGTCAAGGCGGCCGACGCGGCTGTGCTGAAGAAGCACCCGGGCCTCAAGATCAACCACGAGTACTACGGCTGGCCCGACAAGAACGCCAAGCTCGACGCGGTCCTCGCCACCGACAAGGCCCCCGATGTGGTCGAGATGGGCAACACCGAGATGCTCGGTTACATGGTCAAGGGCGCCTTCGCCCCCCTCGACGCCGCCATGTTCGACAACTCCTCCGCCTGGCTCGACGGCCTGAAGGCCTCCGTCACCTACGACGGCAAGATCTACGGCGTCCCGTACTACGCCGGCGGCCGCGTCGCCAACTGGCGCAAGGACGTCTTCGCCTCGGTCGGCGTGAAGTCCGCCCCCAAGACCTACGCCGAGCTGACCGCCGCCCTCGACAAGGTCCAGAAGAAGGAGGGCGACAAGTTCTCCGCCTGGTACCAGCCCACCCGCGACTGGTACGCGGCCATGTCCTTCGTCTACGACGCGGGCGGCTCCATCGCCGTCGAGTCGGGCGGCAAGTGGAAGGCCAACCTCTCCTCGCCGGAGTCCCTCAAGGGCCTGGGCGAGTTCAAGACGGTCGTCGACACGTACATGCACGGCGACAAGACCAAGGACGAGTCCGACCGGTACATCGTCTACGGCCAGGGCAAGTCCGGCATGATCTTCGCCCCCGCCTGGGAGGGCGCGACCGCCGCGGCCAAGGAGAACGACAAGACCGGCAAGCTCGCCGGCAACGTCGAGAACTTCGTGATGCCCGGCCCGTCCGGCAAGAACCTCCCGGTCTTCCTCGGCGGCTCCGACCTCGCCGTCCCGGTCAAGTCCGACGCGCAGGCCCTCGCCGCCGAGTGGATCAACGCCTTCACCGGCCCCTCCGGTCAGAAGGGCCTGATGGCCAAGGGCAACCTGCCCAACAACAAGACCGACCTCGCCACCCTCAAGAACGACCCGGCGACGGCCGTGCCGGCCACCGCGGCCGAGTCCAACTGGTTCGTCCCGATGGCCCCCGGCTGGGGCCAGGTCGAGAAGGCCCAGGTCCTGCAGAACATGCTGCAGTCCATCGGCACCGGCAAGAAGAGCGTCGAGGACGCCGCGAAGGAAGCGGACGCCGCGATCGACAAGGTCATCAACAACTCGTGACCTGAGGGCGGCGCCCAGCCCCCGAGCCGGGCGCCGCCTCCCGTACGACCCGTACGGGGCTTCGCCTTCGTACGACCCGAGGGACCGCTGAGGAGCGCGCGGATGAGTGCCGCAGACACGACCACCCCTGCCAAGGCGCCGCCGACGCGGCCGTCCCCCCCACCGCCCGCCCCACCGGGCCGACCCCGGCCGAAGCGGACGTCCGCCGGCACCCCCTGGCTGCTGCTCGCCCCCTGTCTGCTCATCCTCCTGCTGGTGATGGGCTATCCACTGGTCCGCCTGGTCACGCTGTCCTTCCAGAAGTTCGGCCAGTCCCAGCTCTGGGGCTTCCAGCCCGCACAGAACATCGGCCTCGACAACTTCACCGGCGTCCTCGGCGACGGTGAGTTCTGGCAGGTCGTCGTCCGCACGGTCGTCTTCGCCGCGGGCTGCGTGATCCTCACGATGGTCCTCGGCATGCTGATCGCCCTGCTGCTCCAGCGGGTCTCCGGCTGGGTGAAGACCCTCGTCAACATCGCCCTCGTGGCCGGCTGGGGCATGCCCGTCATCGTCGCCACCACCGTCTTCAAGTGGCTCTTCGACTCCGACTACGGCATCCTCAACGCGATCCTCAGCAAGCTCCCCGGCGTCGACCTGATCGGCCACAACTGGTTCGCCAGCGGGCCCCAGGGCCTGGCCGTCATCATGCTGCTGGTGATCTGGGGCGCGGTCCCCTTCGTGGTCATCACCCTCAGCGCCGGCCTCACCCAGGTCCCCGCCGAACTGGAGGAGGCCGCCCGCCTCGACGGCGCCGGCTCCTGGGGCGTCTTCCGGTACGTCACCCTGCCCGTCCTCAAGCCGATCGTCGTGATGCTCACGACCCTGTCGGTCATCTGGGACATGGGCGTCTTCCCGCAGGTCTTCGTCATGCGCAACGGCCACCCGGAGCCCGAGTTCCAGCTGCTGACGACGTACTCCTACGACCGCGCCTTCGTCGTCAACGACTACGGCCAGGGCTCGGCGATCGCCCTGATCACCGTGCTGCTCCTGCTCGGGGTCGTCGCCGTCTACATGCGCCAGATGCTGAAGATCGGAGAGGTCGAATGAGCGGCATGAGTACGGTTTCCGCCCGCGGACGGACGCGGCTCGGCTGGAACCTCCTCGGGCTCCTCGTCTTCGCCGCCGCCGGCTTCCCCGTCTACTGGATGCTCAACACGGCGATCAAGCCCGCCAAGGATGCGATCGACCCCGACCCGAGCCTGCTGCCGACCGGCTTCACCTTCGCCAACTTCCGCCGGGCGCTGCACATCGCGGACTTCTGGGGCCCCGTCGGGCGCAGCCTGACCGTCTCCCTCGCGGTCGTCGCGATCGGCGTCGTCGTCGGCATGCTGGCCGCGCTGGCCATCTCCCGGTTCGCCTTCCGCGGCCGCAAGGTCGTCATCGTCGGCATCCTCGCGGTCCAGATGGTCCCGCTGGTCGCCATGATCATCCCGGTCTTCCTGCTGCTGAACGACCTGGACCAGTACGACAAGCTCTCCGGCCTGATCATCACGTATCTGACCTTCATCCTCCCGTTCACGGTGTGGACCCTGCGCGGCTTCATCGTCAACATCCCCAAGGAGCTGGAGGAGGCCGCGATGGTCGACGGCTGCTCCCGCGCCGGCGCCTTCGTCAGGGTGGTGTTCCCCCTCCTGGCCCCCGGCATGGTCGCCACCTCGGTCTACGGCTTCATCCAGGCCTGGAACGAGTACCTCTACGCCCTGATGCTGCTCAGCCAGAAGAACCAGACCGCGACGGTCTGGCTCGGCAACTTCACCACCAAGCACGGCACCGAGTACGCCCCGATGATGGCCGGCGCCACCCTGCTGGCCGTGCCCATCGTCGCCCTCTTCCTCCTCGTCCAGCGCAAGATGGCCGCGGGCCTGACCGCGGGCGCCGTGAAGGGATGACGCCCCGATGACCACACTCGCCCGCGGCACGGACACCCTCACCCGTGACGCGCTCACCGTCCTCCAGCCGGGATTTCCCGGCACCACCGCCCCCGACTGGCTGCTGCGCCGCCTCGGCGAGGGCCTGGCCTCGGTCGGCCTGTTCGGCCGCAACATCGCCTCCCCGGAACAACTCGCCTCCCTCACAGCCCAGTTGCGCGCGGAACGCGACGACGTCCTGGTCGCCGTCGACGAGGAGGGCGGGGACGTCACCCGCCTGGAGGTGCGCACCGGCTCCTCCTTCCCCGGCAACTACGCGCTCGGCGCGGTGGACGACGTCGACCTGACCCGCAGGGTGGCCCACGAACTGGGCCGCCGGCTCGCGGAGTGCGGGGTCAACCTCAACTGGGCCCCGTCCGCCGACGTCAACTCCAACCCGGCGAACCCGGTCATCGGCGTGCGCTCCTTCGGCGCCGACCCCGCCCTGGTCGCCCGGCACACCGCCGCCTACGTCACCGGCCTTCAGTCCGCGGGCGTGGCGGCCTGCACCAAGCACTTCCCGGGCCACGGCGACACGGCCGTCGACTCCCACCACGCGCTCCCGCGCATCGACATCCCGGCCGAGGCCCTCACCGCACGCGAACTGATCCCCTTCCTCGCGGCCACCGGCGCCGGCACGAAGGCGGTCATGAGCGCCCACATCCTGGTCCCCGCCCTGGATCCGGTGCGCCCGGCAACGTTGTCCCGCCCGATCCTCACCGACCTGCTCCGCCGCGACCTCGGCTACCAGGGCCTGATCGTCACCGACGGCATGGAGATGCAGGCGGTGGCCGCGACCTACGGCATCGAGCGCGGCAGCGTCCTCGCGATCGCCGCCGGCGCCGACGCGATCTGCGTGGGCGGCGGCCTCCAGGACGACGCGACGGTACGGCGTCTGCGCGACGCCCTGGTCACCGCCGTACGCACCGGAGAACTCCCCGAGGAACGCCTGGCCGACGCGGCCGAGCGGGTACGCTGCCTGGCCCGCTGGACGGCCACGGCTCCCGGCGGGACCGGCGCCCCCGAGCCGGACATCGGTCTGACGGCCGCCCGCCGCGCCCTCCGCGTCACCGGCGCGGACGGCTTCACCCCGCTCACCGCCCCTCCCTACGTCGCGGCCCTCACCCCGGTCGCCAACATCGCGGTGGGCAGCGAGACCCCCTGGGGAGTGGCGCCCGAGCTGGACCGGCTGCTCCCCGGCACGCGCGCGGGCAGCTTCACCGCTGAGAACACCGCCCCGGCGATCCTGGCCGCAGCGGGCGAGCGGCGCATCGTGGCCGTGGTCCGCGACGAACACCGCCACCCCTGGATGTCGGCAGCCCTGGACACCCTCCTGACGGCCCGCCCCGACACGATCGTGGTGGAAATGGGCGTCCCCCAGTCCCCGCCCCGGGGCCTGCCGCACCTGGCGACTCACGGCGCGGCACGGGTCTGCGGCAGGGCGGCGGCGGAGGCGATCGCCGGGGCGTAGGCCCGCGACGAAGGGGGTGGGGGCGGCGGGCGAAGCCCCCGCCCCCTTCCCCTAGATCCCCTGCCACTCCGGCTTGTTGACAAACGTGTGCCGAAAGTAGTCCGCAAGCTTCAGCTTGGACGCCGCCCCCTCGTCCACCACGACCGTCGCATGCGGATGCAACTGGAGCGCCGAGGCCGGGCACACCGCGGCAAGCGGCCCCTCCACCGTGGCCGCCACCGCGTCCGCCTTGTTCTCCCCGGTCGCCAGCAGCACCAGGTGCCGGGCCTCCAGGATCGTCCCGATCCCCTGGGTGATCACATGGTGCGGCACCTGCGCGATGTCCCCGTCGAAGAAGCGCGCGTTGTCCACCCGGGTCTGCTCGGTCAGCGTCTTGATCCGGGTCCGCGAGGCCAGCGAGGAACACGGCTCGTTGAACCCGATGTGCCCGTCGGTCCCGATCCCCAGCAGCTGGAGGTCCACCCCGCCGGCGGCGGCGAGCGCCGCGTCGTACGCCTGGGAGGCGGCCCGTATGTCCTCGGCCGTGCCGTCGGGCCCGAGGAACGCCTCCATGCCGATGCCCAGCGGCTCCAGCACCTCGCGCCGCAGCACCGAGCGGTAGGACTCGGGGTGGTCGGCGGGCAGCCCCACGTACTCGTCGAGCTGGGCGATCCGGGCCCGGGAGATGTCCGCCTCCCCGGCCCGTACCTTGGCCGCCAGCGCCTGGTAGACGGGCAGCGGGGTGGAGCCGGTGGCCACGCCCAGCAGGGCGTCGGGCTTGCGCCGCAGCAGCTCCGCCATGGCCTCGGCGATCAGTTCGCCACCCGACCTGGCATCCGGAACGATGACAACTTCCACGCTGACCTGCCGTTCTGAACTGAGTGGTTTAGACCAATCCAGGGTCAATTTATCAGAGGCAGGTGAAATTGCTCCCCGCATCTCAGTCCGTGGAGGAACCCGCACAGGCTAGGCTGCGTTGTGAACGGTGGGGGCATGGACACACCTAGTGGTCTAGTCCACAATGAAACCGACTTCCGTTCTCCCCGCACAGGAGGGCGGACCGAGGGACCGGTGCTCTCTGCCCTGACTGCCCCGGCTCCTCACCTTTCGGCCGACGGGACCGCACACCCCGTGGTCGATATTGCTCCGGGCTGCGGTGCCGGGAGGGCTGAGGGTCCCTCCTAGGCGCCGCGGCCCGCGGGTGTTCTTCCCGGCCGGCCCTCCGGCGGTATCGGCGTTTTTAGGCCAGGGACAGACCCACGGGTACGCTCGCACACGTGCCCTCCATGAACGAACTCGTACGCCAGCACACCGCCCTCGACGACTCCGACCTCGAGTGGCTCCACCTGCTGGTCTCGGAGTGGCAGCTGCTCTCCGACCTCTCCTTCGCCGACCTGGTGCTGTGGGTGCCCACCAGCGACGGCACCCGCTATGTCTCCGTGGCCCAGATGCGCCCCAACACCGGGCCCACCTCCTACCAGGACGACATGGTCGGCCACCTCGTCCCGCGCGGCCGTCGCCCCCTGCTCGACGCCGCCCTGGACGAGGGCCGGATCGTGCGCGAAGGCGACCCGGAATGGCGTGAAGAGGTCCCCGTACGGGTCGAGTCCATCCCCGTACGGCGCGAGGGGCGCGTCCTCGGCGTCATCGCCCGCAACACCAATCTGCTCACCGTGCGCACCCCGAGCCGGCTGGAGCTGACCTACCTCCAGTCCGCCTCCGACCTGGCCCAGATGATCGCGGCCGGCTCCTTCCCCTTCGCCGGGCAGCAGATGGACATGGACGCCGCCCCCCGGGTGGGCGACGGCCTGATCCGCGTCGACGGCGACGGCATCGTCCAGTACGCCTCCCCGAACGCGCTCTCCGCCTACCACCGCATGGGCCTCGCCTCCGACCTGCTCGGCCACCACCTCGGGCAGACCACCGCCGAACTCGCTCCCACCCGGGGCCCGGTGGACGAGGCCCTGGCCAAGGTCGCCAGCGGCTGGGCGCCCCGCGAGTTCGAGATCGAGGCCAACGACGGGGTCATCCAGTTCCGCACGATCCCGCTCAAGCCCAAGGGCACCCGCATCGGTTCGCTCGTGCTGCTCCGGGACGTCACCGAACTGCGCCGCCGCGAACGCGAGTTGATCACCAAGGACGCCACCATCCGGGAGATCCACCACCGGGTGAAGAACAACCTGCAGACGGTCGCCGCACTGCTGCGGCTCCAGGCCCGCCGGATCGAGTCGGAGCGCGGCCGGGAGGCGCTGGAGGAGGCCGTGCGCCGGGTCGGCTCGATCGCGATCGTGCATGAGACGCTGTCCCAGAACCTGGACGAGCGCGTGGAGTTCGACGAGATCGCCGACCGGGTGCTGGCGATGGTCGCGGAGATCTCGCCGGGCAAGGTGACGGGCCGGCGCACCGGCCGCTTCGGCATCCTGGACGCGGAGGTGGCCACCCCGCTGTCCATGGTCCTCACCGAGATCCTGCAGAACGCGCTGGAGCACGGCTTCCGCGAGGGCGACACCGGCACGGTCGAGGTCTCGGCGGTCCGCGGCGGCACGTCGAAGGAGGCCCGCCTCCTGGTCACCGTCCAGGACGACGGCGTGGGCCTGCCCGAGGGCTTCGACCCGCACACCTCCGGCAACCTCGGCCTGCAGATCGTACGGACGCTGGTGGAGGGAGAGTTGGGCGGGGCGTTCGACATGGTCCCGGCGCCGGACCGCGGCACCCAGGTGATCCTGGACCTCCCGGTACGGGCGCAGAAGTAACCCCGGACAATCGCGGATCAGCCCGGGTAAGCCCCGGGTAAGAGCGGAGCGGCACAGCACGAAGCCCCGGACCGTTCAGGGGTCCGGGGCTCGAATGCTCGTTGCCAGCGATTAGCTGCGCATCGGGGGTACTGCGCGCTGCGGCTCGGGGGCGGGAGAAGCGTACACGCTGTACGCGCCGCCAAGCTCAGGCTTGCGGGGCGGGTGTTGTCAGGCGGTGGCCTGACGGGCCCGGTTGCGGGCGGCGCGACGCTTCATGGCACGGCGCTCGTCCTCGCTGAGACCACCCCAGACGCCGGAGTCCTGGCCGGACTCGAGCGCCCACTGCAGACACTGATCCATGACGGGGCAGCGACGGCAGACGGCCTTGGCTTCCTCGATCTGCAGCAGCGCAGGACCGGTGTTGCCGATGGGGAAGAAGAGCTCGGGGTCTTCCTCGCGGCAAACGGCGTTGTGACGCCAGTCCATGGCTGCTACCTCTCCTTGGTATTACGTGCAAGTTGCTTGTGAATGTGAACGCTTTCACGAATCCCTCAACAAGGGAAGGGCCAACCCGTCGGCATGTACCGACGTGGTCCTGTGAGTTGAAGAGGGGTTCTGGTGATCAGTGGAGGCTGGTGGTGCGGGCCGTCCCGATCGCCACGTAGAGACTCGCAAACCTCAGCGGCGGATACAACCCCTTCTGGAAAGTTTTTTTTGATTCCTCGGTGTCGACTACATCACAGCCGTACTTCCATGGGGTGGATCCTGGCCTAAACGTTCGAGTGAAAGGACTTCAGCCCTTTCTGCTCACACAATCACACGCAGTGCACGGCGTACGCCTGTGAACGTCACGCTCGTGCGCAGCCCCAGGTGGTCGCCGTCCATCTGTAGGGGCAGGGGCACCTTGGAATGCAAGGTGAAGCGGTCCAGATCATGGAATGAGTGGGCATGCTTCCCCTGCGGGCCACGCTCGGGGGACGAAGTGAGCAACTGGGTGCCATACCGGACAACCGCGGCGGTGGACAGACGGCTGAGACCCAGTACGTCGAGCCCGGTATCGAACGAGGCCTTAGGTGACGCGTACACCGGGCGATTGCCCAGATAGGTCCACGGAGCCGTGTTGCAGACCAGGGACAGCACCAAATCGGTCACCGGGTCGGCGCCCGGCGTCTCCAGCGTGATCGATCCACGCCGGCGGTCCGGCTCGCCCAGGAGCTGTCGCACGGCCTGCATCAGATAGAGGGCGTGCGTCGACCTCCGGCCCCGCTCCCGCTGCTGCTCGACCCGGCCGACCACCCCCGCGTCGAAACCGAGCCCGGCGTTGAAGGTGAACCAGCGCGAGGGCACCGCCTCGTCCTCCGTGCCCGGCGTGCCCGCGGCGAGCCCCAGGCCGACCGTGCGCTCCCGCTTCTCGCGCAGGGCGTCCAGCAGCGCGCCGGTCGCCTCCACCGGATCGTTGGGCAGGCCCAGGGCGCGGGCGAAGACGTTGGTGGAACCGCCGGGGACCACCGCGAGGCCGGGCAGCCCCTCCGGGTCGGGGCCGTGGTGCAGCAGCCCGTTGACCACCTCGTTGACCGTGCCGTCGCCGCCGAGCGCCACCACCAGATCGGTGTTCCCGCTCTCCGCCGCCTGCCGGCCCAGGTCGCGCGCGTGCCCGCGGTACTCGGTGGTGACCGCCTCCAGCTTCATCTCGCTGGCGAGCGCGTGGAGGAGGACGTCACGCGTCCGTGCACTGGTGGTGGTTGCTGCCGGGTTGACCACGAGGAGTGCACGCATGGGGTGCAGCGTACCTACTGGGTGGTACCGGGGCACAGGCCGAGGTAGGGAAGCGGTAAGAGATCGGACGTGAGCCTCGACACGGGCCTGTCGTGCGGGACCGCCGGGCTCGGGAGAGGGCCGGGCTACCCTTCAGGGGTGAGCAGTGAGCAGACTCCCCTCGCCCCCGAGACCGCCCCGGACACCACCGGGCCGCGCCCGCGCCGGCTGACGTACGCCGCCGCGCTGGCCGGTCTGGAAGGGCTGGCGCTCCTCGTCGGCGGGGTGTGGATCCTGGTCCTCGGCATCACCGGCGACCCGGACGACCGGGGGCAGGCCGTCACCGGGGGACTGACCCTGATGGCGCTCGCGCTGCTGCCGCTGGTCGCCGCACGCGGGCTGCTCGGCCGACGCGGCTGGAGCCGGGGGCCCGCCGTCATCACGCAGATCATGGCGCTGCCGGTGGCCTACAACCTGCTCCAGGCCGACAGCATGGCGATCCCGGCGGGCATCGCCCTCGCGGTCGTCGCCGTGGCGGCGCTGGTCCTGCTCGTCAACGCCGAGACCACCCGGGCCCTCGGGATCCGGGGGCCCGGCAGGGCACAGGGCGAGTAGCCCTCACTCCTCCACCAGCAGCTTCTCCCGCAGCTGCGCCAGCGTGCGCGCCAGCAGCCGGGAGACGTGCATCTGCGAGATGCCGACCTCCTGCGCGATCTGCGACTGGGTCATGTTGCCGAAGAAGCGCAGCAGAAGGATCCGCTTCTCCCGGGGCGGGAGATCCTCCAGCAGCGGCTTGAGCGACTCCCGGTACTCGACGCCCTCCAGCGCCTCGTCCTCCGCGCCGAGGGTGTCGGCGACCGCCGGGGACTCGTCGTCGGTGTCGGGGACGTCCAGCGACAGCGTGGAGTACGCGTTCGCGGACTCCAGACCCTCCAGGACCTCCTCCTCCGAGATGGCCAGCTTCTCCGCCAGCTCATGGACGGTGGGGGAGCGGCCGTGCTGCTGCGAGAGCTCCGCCGTCGCCGTGGTGAGCGAGAGCCGCAGCTCCTGGAGCCGGCGCGGGACGCGGACCGCCCAGCCCTTGTCGCGGAAGTGGCGCTTGATCTCGCCGACGACCGTCGGGGTGGCGTAGGTCGAGAACTCCACGCCGCGGTCCGGGTCGAAACGGTCGACCGACTTGATCAGACCGATGGTGGCGACCTGGGTGAGGTCGTCGAGCGGCTCGCCCCGGTTGCGGAAACGCCGCGCGAGGTGCTCCACGAGCGGCAGGTGCATCCGGACCAGCTTGTTGCGCAGCTCCGCGTACTCCGGGCTGCCGTCCTGCAGTCCGCGCAGCTCGACGAACATCGCCCGTGCCCCGCTGCGGTCGCCCTGGTCCCTCGGCTCGTGCTGGTTCCGGGGTGCGTGCTGGGCACGGGGTTCGTGCTGCGTGCCCGGCACGCCCTGTTCGTCGTCTCGCTCGTGCTCGCTCATCGTCCCGCCCGTCGCCCTCTGTCGAGCCCTGTCCTCAGCCCGGCCGGGGGAGCCCCCGATCCGCCCCTTGCGGGGCGAGCCCTGCGCGGCATCCAGGTCCCCGTGTCCGGCGTCGTCCTCCGGATGCGGCCTGGCCTGCTCGGGAATGCCGTCGATACCGTCTGCGGTCATGCGTCGGGAACCGCCCGGAGAGACTGAATCGTTCTCGGCCGGCAGCTCCCGTGTGCCGCGCTCCTCGTCCCGCACCGGCCCGTCCCCGTTCCTCACGCCGGCCCGGGTCCCGCGCCGCGCTGTTTGTAGAGGCTGATCGAAACGGTCTTGTCCTCGTCGACGGCGGAGGAGACCTTCCCCGCCAGGGCGGACAGCACGGTCCAGGCGAAGGTGTCCCGCGAGGGGGCGTGGCCGTCGGTGGTCGGTGCCGAGACGGTGACCTCGAGCGAGTCGTCGACGAGCCGGAACACACAGCTGAGCACCGAGCCCGGCACGGCCTGCTGGAGCAGGATCGCGCAGGCCTCGTCCACCGCGATGCGCAGGTCCTCGATCTCGTCCAGGGTGAAGTCCAAACGGGCCGCGAGGCCGGCCGTGGCCGTCCGCAGCACCGACAGGTAGGCACCCGCAGCCGGCAGCCGGACTTCCACGAAGTCCTGGGTCGCGGGCTCGCCTGCGATCTGGGACACCCTCACCTCCAAGGTGGTACAAGCTTTTCGGGGCCGAGGGTCGCCCCCCGGCGTAACGCGTGGGTGGTGCAGCGGTGACGCTATCGCGCCCTCACGTGTCCTGTCCCCGGACCCCAACCCCCTGGCGTCACTCACAGTAAAGCTGTGAACACGCTCCGTGTCTAGGGGTCTGCGGGCCCAAAAGGGAAGAGGGCGCGCCGGGTTGACGTACCCAGGCGTCAGATGGTCGAACCGTACCCGCCGGACGCCCGGGCCGTCTCTCCGACGCTCATACGAGGACATGATCGACGAAGCACCAGCGCCAGTTCTCCCCGGGCTCGAAGGTCCGCATCACGGGATGCCCGGTCTCGTCGTGATGCCCGGTGGCGTGCCGGCTCGGCGAGGAGTCGCAGCAGCCGACGTGGCCGCACGTCAGGCACAGCCGCAACTGCACCGGGTGGGTGCCGTCCCGCAGACACTCCGGACACGTCTCACCGAGCGGGACGGGTTCGGGGTCGGGCAGCGCTTCGGCGTGCGTGCACTGTTTCATGATTGCCACATTACGACGGTCGCGCGGGGGACCGCGCGGAAAAACGAGGCGGGCGAGACATGGACGTGATGCCACTGCTGTTGCTGGTGGCGGGCAGCGCGGCGGTCGCGGCCGCGGCCCGGCGCACCCCGGTGCCGGCGCCGCTGCTGCTGGTCGCCGTCGGGCTGGTGGTCTCGTACGTGCCCGGAGTCCCGGACTACACCCTGGACCCGGACGTCGTCCTGCCCCTGCTGCTGCCCCCGCTGCTGTACACCTCGGCCACCGACAGCTCCTACCTCGACCTGCGCGCCCAGCTGCGGCCGGTGGCCCTGCTCTCGGTCGGATACGTGCTGTTCGCGACGGTCGCCGTCGGCTGGGCCGCCTATCTGCTGGTCCCCGGGCTGCCGCTGACCGCCGCGCTGGTGCTGGGCGCGGTGGTGGCGCCGCCGGACGCCGTCGCGGCCACGGCGGTGGCCCGCCGGGTCGGGCTGCCGTCGAGGATCACCACGATCCTCCAGGGCGAGTCCCTGCTGAACGACGCCACCGCCATCACCGCCTACAAGGTGGCCCTCGCCGTCGTGGTCGGCGAGGGCGCGTCCTGGGCGGGCGGCATCAAGGAGTTCCTGGTCGCGGCGGTCGGCGGGGTCGCCGCGGGGCTGATCCTCATGGCCCCCCTGCACTGGCTGCGCACCCACCTGAAGGAACCGCTCCTGCAGAACACGCTCTCCCTGCTCATCCCGTTCGTCGCCTACGCCTCCGCCGAACAGTTCCACGCCTCCGGCGTCCTCGCCGTGGTCGTCGTCGCCCTCTATCTCGGCCACCGCGCGTGGGAGGTCGACTTCGCCACCCGCCTCCAGGAGGAGGCCGTGTGGAAGATGGTCGCCTTCATCCTGGAGTCGGCGGTCTTCGCCCTGATCGGCCTGCAACTGCCGGTGGTCCTCAGAGGCCTCGGTTCGTACGAGGGCCTGGACGCCGCCTGGTACGCCGTCGCCCTCTTCCTGGTGGTCGTCGGCGCCCGCTTCCTGTGGGTCTATCCGGCGACCTTCCTGCCGCGGGCCCTCTCGGCCCGCATCCGCGCGCGGGAGGACAACCCCACCTGGCGGGGCCCCTTCGTCATCGGCTGGGCAGGCATGCGGGGCGTGGTCTCGCTCGCGATCGCCTTCTCCATCCCGCTCACCGTCGAGCACGGCGAGCCCTTCCCGCACCGCAACCTGATCCTCTTCCTGACGTTCACCACCGTCATCGGCACCCTGGTCGTGCAGGGCCTCACCCTGCCCCCGCTGATCCGCATGCTGAAGTTCCCCGCCCCCGACGCGCAGGCCGCCACCCTCGCCGAGGCGAACGCCCAGGCGCAGGCCTCCCGGGTCGCCGAGGAGCGCCTCGACGCGCTGCTGGCCGACGAGCGCAACGCCCTGCCCCCACCCCTCGCCGACCGGCTCCGCGACGTCCTGGAACGCCGCCGCAACGCCGTCTGGGAGCGCCTCGGCCAGGTCAACCCGGTCACCGGCGAGACCGTCGACGACACCTACCGCAGGCTGTCCCGCGAGATGATCAGCGCCGAGCGCGCGATGTTCGTCCGGCTGCGCGACGCCCGCTACATCGACGACGAGATGCTCCGCACCCTGCTGCGCAGGCTGGACCTGGAGGAGGCGGCGGCCTACCGCGAGGCGGGCTGAGCCGCCGGCCCTATGGGAAGGGGCGCCCGGTGACGACCGCCGCCACCGTCGTCCCGCGCGGAAAGGCACCCTCCTCGGCCAGGGCGACAAGTCCGTAGAGCACCTTGGCGACATAGAGACGTTCCACCGGCAGGCCGTGCCGCCGCTCGAAGTCCTCCGCGAAGGCCTCCAGCCCGGGGGTGACCCGCGCGTACCCGCCGAAGTGGAAGCGCTCGTCGAGCCGCCACTCGCCCCGCCGACCGCCGAACGCCGCCTCCTGCAAAGCCTGTATCTCGTCGTCGAGGAAGCCCCCCTTGAGAACCGGAACGCCCAGGGCGCGCTGCCCGGGGCCGAGCCCGGCGGCCAGCCCCGCGAGCGTGCCGCCGGTCCCGCAGGCCACCGCGACCACGTCGGCCCGTCCGCGCAGCTCCTCGCCCAGCACCCGGCAGCCGCGTACGGCCGGCGCGTTGCTGCCGCCCTCCGGCACGACATAGGCGTCCGGGGCGCCCGACGCGCGCAGCACGCGCGCGACGACGTCCGGCTCGCCCTTGCGTCGGTACGTCGCCCGGTCCACGAAGTGCAGTCGCATCCCGTCGGCGGCGCACCGGGCCAGGGAGGGGTTCAGCGGCCGGCCCGCCAGCTCGTCACCGCGCACCACGCCCACCGTGGACAGCCCGAGGAGCCGCCCCGCCGCGGCGGTGGCGCGCAGATGGTTCGACCAGGCGCCGCCGAAGGTGAGCACCGTCCGCCCGGCCGCCGCCGTCAGATTGGGCGCGAGCTTGCGCCACTTGTTGCCGATCAGCTCCGGATGGATCAGGTCGTCCCGCTTCAGCAGCAGCCGCACCCCGTGCCGGGCGAACCGGTCGTCGGCCACCTCCTGGAGCGGGGAGGGCAGGCGGGGGCGCAGATGGGTCATCCGCACATTGTCGAACACCGTTCGCCGGAACGTCCCTCTGCCCAGCTCCGCGATGATCCATTCCCGCTCTTTCGTGTAATACCACGACCACACACCGTGATGGAAGGCTTGTCCGCGTACCAGTGCACCGGCGCAGTTCGGCGCCCGTGCGTGATTCGGGAGGGCGTTTCTCCATGTCGGTAGGCGAAGAGGTCCGCACGGACGCGGGCAAGCCGCAGCAGAGTCTCGGCACCGCGGCCGCGCGGAACCTGGCCACCACGACCAAGTCCGCACCCCAGATGCAGGAGATCAGCTCCCGCTGGCTGCTGCGGACCCTGCCCTGGGTGGACGTACAGGGCGGCACGTACCGGGTCAACAGGCGGCTGACGTACGCGGTCGGGGACGGCCGCATCACGTTCGTCAAGACCGGCGACCGCGTCGAGGTCATCCCGGCCGAGCTGGGCGAACTGCCGGCGCTGCGCGACTACGAGGACGACGAGGTGCTGTCGGAGCTGGCCCAGCGCTGCCGGCAGCGGGAGTTCGGCCCCGGCGAGGTCATCGCCTCCTTCGGCAACCAGTCCGACGAGGTCTACCTGCTGGCGCACGGCCGCGTCGAGAAGGTCGGCACCGGCCCCTACGGCGACGACCAGGTGCTCGGCGTCCTCGCCGACGGCGCCTACTTCGGCGACCAGGCGCTGCTCGACGCCGACGCGATCTGGGAGTACACCGCCCGCGCCGACACCGCCTGCACGGTGCTGATCCTGGCCCGCCAGGACGTCGAGCAGATCGCCGAGCGCTCCGACACCCTGCGCGCGCACCTGCGCCGGCTGCGCGCCATTCCCGAGCAGCGCACCAACAAGTACGGCGAGAAGGCCGTCGACCTGGCCGCGGGCCACGCCGGTGAGCCCGACCTCCCGCACACGTTCGTGGACTACGACGCCCGCCCGCGCGAGTACGAACTGAGCATCGCCCAGACCGTCCTGCGCATCCACACGCGCGTGGCCGACCTCTACAACCAGCCCATGAACCAGACCGAGCAGCAGTTGCGGCTCACGGTCGAGGCGATCAAGGAGCGCCAGGAGCACGAGCTGGTCAACAACCGGGAGTTCGGTCTCCTCCACAACTGCGAGTACGACCAGCGGCTCCAGCCGCACGACGGCGTGCCGAGCCCGGACGACCTGGACGAGCTGCTCAGCAGGCGCCGCGGCACCAAGATGCTGCTCGCCCACCCGCGCGCGATCTCCGCGATCGGCCGCGAGCTCAACAAGCGCGGGCTGGTGCCCGAGACGATCGACATGGGCGGCAACCGGATCCCCACCTGGCGCGGGGTGCCGATCTACCCCTGCAACAAGATCCCGGTCACCGAGGCCCGGACCAGCTCGATCATCGCGATGCGTCTGGGCGAGCAGGACCAGGGCGTCATCGGCCTGCGCCAGTCCGGGATCCCGGACGAGATCGAGCCCAGCCTGTCCGTGCGGTTCATGGGCATCAACGAGCAGTCGATCATCAACTACCTGGTGACGGCCTACTACTCGGCGGCGGTGCTGGTGCCGGACGCGCTGGGCGTCCTGGAGAACGTCGAGATCGGCCGCTGGCGGTGACCTCCGCCACCAGGCCGTACGGGACGCGGGAAAGGCGGAGGTCCATCGGGAGCCAGGGGGAGAGCCGGGGCGGCGGCGAGGAGGGGACCGGCCCGGCGGCCTCCGACGGGCAGGAGGCGACCGCGATCCTGGAGCGTGCCAGGGCGGCGGTCGACCCCGAACTGCGCGCCGCCGTCGACTCGTTACCCCGCCAGATGCGCCGGGTCGCCCGCTATCACTTCGGCTGGGAGCAGGCCGACGGCACCCCGGCCGCGGGGAACGCGGGCAAGGCGATCCGGCCCGCGCTGGTTCTCGCGGCGGCCACCGCGCTCGGCGGTCCGGCGGCCCGGGCGGCGGCCGCCCGGGCCGCCGCCGCGGTCGAACTGGTCCACAACTTCACGCTGCTGCACGACGACGTGATGGACCGGGACACCACCCGCCGGCACCGCCCCACCGCCTGGACCGTGTTCGGCGACGCCGCCGCGATCCTCGCCGGGGACGCCCTCCAGGCTCAGGCCCTCGGCATGCTCGCGCGGGATCCGCACCCGGCGGCCGCGGAGGCGGCCGCCCGGCTCGCGGCCTGTGTGGTGGAGCTCTGCGAGGGCCAGGGGACCGACACGGCGCTGGAGAAGCGGTCGCCCGCCGACGTCACCCTCGACGAGGTGCTCGTCATGGCCGAGGCCAAGACGGGTGCGCTGATCGGATGCGCCTGCGCGGTGGGCGCCCTGTACGCGGGGGCGGCGCCGCAGGACGTCGACGCGCTGGACGCGTTCGGCCGGGAGGCCGGGCTGGCCTTCCAGCTCATCGACGACGTCATCGGCATATGGGGCGACCCCGGGCACACCGGGAAGCCCGCGGGCGCCGATCTCGCCGCCCGCAAGAAGTCCCTGCCGGTGGTCGCCGCCCTGGCCTCCGGCACCCCGGCCGCCGGCGAACTCGCCGAGCTGTACGCCCGGCCGCCCGTGCCGGAGGATCCGGACGACCTCGTCCGCACCGCGCTGGCGGTGGAGCGGGCCGGGGGCCGGGCCTGGGCGCAGGACCAGGCGGCCGACCGGATGTCCCGGGCGATGGACGAACTGGCCCGGGCGATCCCGGACCCGGAGTCCGCGGGCGGTCTGCTGTCCCTGGCCGAGTTCGTGACCCGGCGCAGCACCTGACCCCGGCGGGTCCCGCACCTCCCCACGGCGTGCGGGGCCCGCCGGTGTTCTCCGCCGGTCAGGCCCCCTGCGGCAGCAGCGTCGCGACGATCCGCTCCACCAGCCCCTCCGGCACCCCCGGACGGGCAGCCGGGTGTCGAGGGCCCACGCCCGCTCGGCGGCCGAGGCCCGCGAGGCCCGACGTCGCCTCCTGCACCCTGGCCGGTCGCCCGACCCGGACGTCGAGATCGTCCGATCCCTTCGGCAACGGCGTCGTCGTACGGACGTACACAAGGGAGCGCTGCGGGCGCACCCGCCCTACGCTGAGGGCATGGACAGAGAACAGCGTGTCTGTCCCCTCTGCGGGCAGCCCGTACAGTCCGTCGTCCGGCGCCACAAGACCCTGGGCACCTGGGTCCCGCGCTGGGTGCCGGGCCCGTGCCACAACACCGGGTGCGAGGCGTACGTCGAGGAGGGCGCCCCGGCGGTGACCCACGAGGAGGAGCCGGAGGTCCGCCGCGAGCCGACCGGTTAGCGTGACCCCATGACCGAACCCCTTCCGCACATCCTCCACATCACCGAACGCGCGCTCTGGACGGCGGCCCGCGCGCAGGGCGCCTACACCTGGTCCACCCGGGGCCGCACCCTCGCGCAGGAGGGGTTCGTCCACTGCTCCACCCGCACCCAGCTCCCCAAGGTCGCCGCCTTCCTCTACGGCTCCTACGACGGCCCCGACGACCTGGTGGTCCTGGTGGTGGACCCGGCCCGGCTGGACGTCCCGCTGAAGTACGAGGCACCGGAACCCGGCGGCGAGGAGTTCCCGCACGTGTACGGGCCGATCCCGGTGGACGCCGTGGTGGACGTGGAGCCCTGGACCCGCTGACTCAGCCGGACGCCGGAGCCGGCAGCCCGCCCGTCCCCGGGTCCCGGCCCGTCAGGCAGTACAGGGCGCCCGCCGGGTCGCGCATCACCGTCCAGTGCCGGGCCGGGGCGACGAGCGTCGCGCCGAGCCGCTCGTGCCGGGCGCGCACGGCGTCGATGCCCGAGCCGCAGGCCAGGTCCAGATGGGCGGAGGCCGGGCGCTCCTCGCCCAGCCGCTGGAGCAGGATGCGCACTGGCAGCCCCGGCGGGGGAGCGACCACATGGAACTCCGGCAGCGACCCCGGCCGGGCCGACCAGTCGGGCAGCAGCGCGCTCCAGAACGCGACTTCGGCGCCGTACGCCGACGGCGGGACGTCGACGCTCACCTGGTCCAGCCGGCTGCCCCCGACGACGGGCGGCCGCACGGACTCCCCCTGCCAGGGCACCGCGCAGAACACCTGCCCGGCCGGGGAGCGCAGCACGGCCCACCCGTCGTGCGCGGCGACCGTCCCCGCCCCCAGCTCCGTCGCCGCACGGACGAACCCGGGCACGTCCTCCACCGCGAAGTCGAGATGCGCGCCGCCGTCCCCGTCCGCGACGGCCTGGACCTTCACACAGGCGTCGGCGCCGCCGCCCGGCAGCAGGGTGCCGAACTCCTCCCGCTCACCGCGCGGTCGGGACAGCGTGGTGCCCGTGACGGCGGTCCAGAACGCGCACGCCGTACGGAACCGCTCGGCGGGCCGGTCGACGAAGGCGTACGTCCAGCGGACCGGGACGGGGGTGCGGGAGCTCATGGGGCGATCGTAGAGGGGGCGACGACGGCGACCGCGCCTGAGTAGCCGTACTCACCCCGCATGCGTCGCCCGGCCCTGACGCGTCCGGCGCGGCTTCCCGAGCATGGGGAGCTCCCGCGTCGAAAGAGGTTTCCATGGGCCGTGACCCGTTGCAGCTGCGTTCCGCCACCGAGGAGGACAGGGACTGGATCCATGAACTGCGGCACCGCGTCTACGCACAGGAGCTGGGCCAGCACGCCCCCGATCCGGCCGGGCGGCTCCGCGACGGGCTGGACGGGGACAACGTCTACCTGGTCGCGGCCCGCGGAGCGCACCGGATCGGGTTCGTCAGCCTGACGCCGCCCTGGCTGGGACGGTACGGGCTGGACAAGTACCTGACCCGCGAGGAACTGCCCCTGCTCGACGAGGACCCGTTCGAGGTGCGCATCCTCACCGTCGAGCCGCGCTGGCGGGCCACCGCCGCCGCGCCCCTGCTCATGTACGCCGCCCTGCGCTGGACCGCCTCCCGCGGCGGCCGCCGCCTGGTGGCGATGGGGCGCACCGACCTCCTCGACCTCTACCGGTCCGTCGGCCTCGCCCCGGTCGGCCGCACGGTCCACAGCGGTGCCCAGAGCTTCGAGGTGCTCACCGCTGGCGTCACCGAGCTGACGAGGCTCGTGACCGACCGGTACGGCAGCGCCCTGGAGCGGCTGCGGACCACCGTGGACTGGCGCCTGGACGCGCCCTTCGACCCCCGCCCCGACGGCTGCGAGCACGGCGGTGCCTCCTTCACCGCCCTCGGCACCGACTTCCGCGCCCTCCACCGCCGCCACGACATCGTCATGGCCGACGTCCTGGACGCCTGGTTCCCGCCCGCCCCCGGCGTGCGCGCGGTGCTCGCCGAGGACCCGGACTGGATCGCCCGGACCTCCCCGCCGACCGGCGCCGAGGGACTGCTGGCGGAGATCGCCACGGCCCGCGCCCTGCCGGCCGACACCCTCGCCGTCGGCGCCGGCTCCTCCGACCTGATCTTCCGGGCGTTCGGCCACTGGCTGACCCCGCAGAGCCGGGTCCTGCTGACGGACCCCTGCTACGGCGAGTACGCCCATGTCACCGAGCGGGTGATCGGCTGCCGGGTGGACCGGCTGCCGCTGCGCCGCGAGGACGGCTGGCGGGTGGACCCCGACCGGCTCTCCGCCGCCGTCGCCTCCGGCCGCTACGACCTCGTGGTCCTCGTCAACCCGAACAACCCGACCGGCCGCCACGCCCCGGCCGCCGCCCTCCGCCCGGTCCTCTCGGCCGCACCGGCCCGCACCCGCTGGTGGATCGACGAGGCGTATCTGGGGTACGTCGACCCGGCCGAGTCACTGGCCGGCCTCGCCGCGACGGACCCCAGGGTGGTGGTCTGCACCTCCCTGTCCAAGATGTACGCGTTGTCCGGCCTGCGCGCCGCCTACCTGGTCGCCGAGCCGGTCACGGCGGCGGAGCTGCGCCGCCGGACCCCGCCGTGGCCGGTCGGCCTCCCGGCCCAGCTCGCCGCCGTCGCCGCGCTGCGCGACCCGGCGTACTACGCCGACCGCCGGGAGCGCACCCACGTCCTGCGCCGCCGGCTGGCGGCCGACCTGGCCGGCACGGACGGGGACCTGACGGTCGAGGAGGCGGTGGCGAACTTCCTCACCGTCACGCTCCCGCCGGACGGACCGAGCGCCGCGCGACTGGTGGCCGAGTGCCGCCGGCACGACGTGTTCCTGCGCGACCTGTCCCCGCTGTCGCCGCGCTACGAGGGGCGCACGGTACGGATCGCGGTGCGGGACACGGACGAGAACGCGCGGATCGTGGCCGCTGTCCGGGCCGCGCTGCGGCCGGCGTCCGCGCGGCTCGCGGCCGGTTCCGTTCGATGATCACGACGGCCTCGCTGGCGCCCTGGCTGGGCGGCGCGCTGGCGCTCGGCGGCGTCGCCGTCGCGGTGTCCCGGCGGCGCGAGCTGATGATCCGGTGGTGCGCCTGGGCGGTCGGGGTGCCGCTGGTCACCGGGGCGTTCTGGCTGGGCCGCCCGGGGGCCGCGGCCGTGGCCGTCGTCGTCGGGGTGATCGCCGTGCTGGAGTACGGCGGGCTGCTGCGGCTGGGGCCGGTGGACCGCGCGGTGCTGTCCGCGGCGGTGACCGGGGTGATCCTGGCGGCCTGGCTGGTCCCCGGCCAGGTGCCGCGGGCGGTCGCGGTCGGGGCGCTCGCGGTGGCCGCCGTACCGCTGCTGGCCGGTGACGCCGACCGGGGCCTGCACCGGCTCACCGCCGGTCTGCTCGGGCTGGCCTGGCTGGGGGGCCTGGCGGCGCTGGTGCCGCTGGGGGCGAGCGCGCTGGCGCTGTTCGTGGCCGTCTCGGTCGCCGACATCACGGCGTACTTCGCCGGGCGCCGGCTCGGCGGCCCGCGTCTGTCGCCGCTGTCACCGGCCAAACGGTGGAGCGGCACCCTGGCCGGTGCCGCGGCCGGCCTCGGCACGCTCGCCGCGCTGTCCGCGCCCGGCTGGCCGACGGCCGTCGCGGTGGCGGTCGGCGGACCGGCCGGCGACCTCCTCGAATCCCTCGTCAAAAGGGGTGCACGGGCGAAGGACGCGGGCCGCTGGCTGCCCGGCTCCGGCGGCCTGCTCGACCGGATCGACTCCCTGCTGATCGCGCTGGCGGTGCTCCTCGTGCTGAGCTGACGGCCCCGGGAACAGCACCGCACCCGGACCGCCGAGGACGCCATGTGCGGCGGCCTGCGGGCCGGGTGCGGGTGCGGGAAAGAAGAAGGTGACCGCGGTCAGGCCTTCTTGGTCTCCCAGAAGATCTTGTCGATCTCGGCGATCAGCTCGAGAGCCTTCTCGCCGGTCTTCGGGTCCGTCGACGCCTTCGCGGCCGACAGGGCCTTCAGGGTGTCGTTGACCAGCACGTGCAGCTGGGGGTACTTCTCGAAGTGCGGGGGCTTGAAGTAGTCGCTCCACAGCACGGAGACGTGATGCTTCGCGAGCTCGGCACGCTGCTCCTTGATGACGGTGGCGCGCGCCTGGAAGTGCGGGTCGTCGTTGGCGGCCATCTTCTCCTGCACGGCCTTCACCGACTCCGCCTCGATGCGGGCCTGGGCCGGGTCGTACACACCGCAGGGCAGGTCGCAGTGCGCGCTGACCTTGACCTTGGGGGCAAACAGGCGGGAAAGCATGGAGCATTCCTTCCTCGTGATCGTCTTCTCAGGTGGGACATTACTCCCTGCGAGACGGGTTTTCGCGAGTGCCCCCATGGGCTTAGGACAAAAGTCCGGGGTCAGACTGAGACTGGTGGAGGAACGGACCGGGGAGGTGCCGGGGATGCCGGAACTGTCGCAGGAGACCGAGCGGGAGAGGGCCGGGGCGCCCTTCGGGCTGGCCGAGGTGACCGGGCCGTCCATGGTGCCCACGCTGTATCACGGGGACCAGCTGGTGGTGCAGTACGGCGCCCGGGTACGGGCCGGTGACGTCGTCGTGCTGCGGCACCCCTTCCAGCAGGACCTGCTCGTGGTCAAGCGGGCCGTCGAGCGGCGGGACGGGGGGTGGTGGGTGCTCGGGGACAACGCGTACGCCGGCGGGGACAGCACCGACTACGGGACCGTGCCCGACGAGCTGATCCTGGGCAAGGTGCGGCTGCGCTACCGGCCGCTGAAGCCGGATCAGCGTTCGCCGCTGGCCGTGGTGCGCTGGGCGTTCTCGGCGGCGAGGCCGGTGCTCGCGGTGCGGTCGGCCTCCAGGCGTTTGCGGGCGCGGTAGGCGGCCACGTTGGCCCGGGTCGCGCACCGGTCGGAGCAGTAGCGGCGGGAGCGGTTGGTGGAGGTGTCGAGGTAGGCGTTGCGGCAGGGGGCCGCCTCGCACAGGCCGAGCCGGTCCACGCCGTACTCGGTGAGATGGAAGGCCAGGCCCATCGCGGCGATGGCGGCGTAGCCCGCGGTCGCGTTCGACGGGTGGTCGGCCAGGTGCATGTGCCACAACGGGCGGCCGTCGTCGTCACGGTGGTCGTGGCCGGAGATCTGGGGGCTCACCGGGAACTCCAGCAGGAGCGAGTTCAGCAGGTCCACGGCGAGGGTCTCGTCGCCGTGGTCGGCCGCCTCGAACACCGCGCGCAGCCGGGCCCGGACCGAGCGGAAGCGGGTGACGTCCGCGTCGGTCGCGCGGCGGGCGGCCGACTGGTTGCCGCCGAACAGATCACGGACGGCCTCGACCGAGGTGAGCGCGTCCTTGCCCCGGACCGGCTCCTCGCTGTTGACGAGACGCACGGCGTAGTCCGAGTAATAGGCCAGTTCCACTTGTAGTCCTTACGGCGGGGCTCTATGGTCGTGAGGGCGGCCAGGTAACGGCTGATCGTGCTTTCAGGGTATTACGCGACGGGCGGCGAGGGGGCTTCCATGACCACCACGGGTAGCGCGACGACCGACTGGGCGGCCTGGCAGGAGAGCTGGGACCGGCAGCAGGAGTGGTACATGCCGGACCGGGAGGACCGGTTCCGGGTCATGCTCGACATGGTCGAGGCAGTCGTCGGGCCCGAGCCCCGCGTGCTGGACCTCGCCTGCGGCACCGGCACCATCACCGCCCGGCTGCTGGCCCGCCTCCCCGGCGCCACCAGCACCGGCGTCGACCTCGACCCGGCGCTCCTCGCCATCGCCGGGGGCACCTTCGCCGGGGACGAGCGGGTCACGCTCGTGACCGCCGACCTCAAGGACCCCGACTGGCCGTCCCGGCTGCCGTACGACACGTACGACGCCGTCCTGACGGCCACGGCCCTGCACTGGCTGCACAGCGACCCCCTCGCGGCCCTCTACGGTCGGATCGCGGACCTCGTCCGCGACGGCGGTCTCTTCATGAACGCGGACCACATGATCGACGACACGACGCCCCGGATCAACGCGGCGGAGCGGACCCTGCGGCGCGCCCGCATGGAACAGGCCAGGAGCGGCGGCGCCCTGGACTGGGCCGAATGGTGGCGGCTCGCCGCCCAGGACCCGGTCCTCGCCGCCCCCACGGCCCGCCGCTTCGAGATCTACGGCGAGCACGCCGACGGCGACATGCCCTCGGCGGCGTGGCACGCGCGCGTGCTGAAGGAGAAGGGCTTCGGCGAGGCCCGGCCGGTGTGGTGCTCGCCCTCGGACACGCTGCTGCTCGCGCTGAAGTGACGTGACGGCGAAAGGGGCGGTACGGAGACTCCGTACCGCCCCTTCGGCGTCGTACCGCCCGAGCGCCCGCCGGGCCGCTAGAGCACCTTGGACAGGAAGGCCTGCGTCCGCTCGTGCTGCGGGTTCGTCAGGACCTCGCGCGGGTCGCCGGACTCGACGACCACGCCGCCGTCCATGAAGACGAGGCTGTCGCCGACCTCACGGGCGAAGCCCATCTCGTGCGTGACGACGACCATCGTCATCCCGGACTCGGCCAGGTCGCGCATGACGTCCAGGACGTCACCGACCAGCTCCGGGTCGAGGGCCGAGGTCGGCTCGTCGAACAGCATCAGCTTCGGGTCCATCGCCAGGGCCCGGGCGATGGCCACGCGCTGCTGCTGACCGCCGGAGAGCTGCGAGGGGTAGTTCCCCGCCTTGTCGGCCAGGCCGACCCGGTCCAGCAGCTCCCGTGCCCGCTCCCGGGCCTCGGCCTTGCTGGTGCCCTTCACCTGGACCGGGGCCTCGACCACGTTGTCCAGCGCGGTCATGTGCGGGAACAGGTTGAACCGCTGGAACACCATGCCGATGTCCCGGCGCTGCAGCGCGACCTCGCTGTCCTTGAGTTCGTACAGCTTGTCGCCCTTCTGGCGGTACCCCACCAGGTTCCCGTCGACGTACAGCCGCCCGGCGTTGATCTTCTCCAGGTGGTTGATGCACCGCAGGAAGGTGCTCTTGCCGGAGCCGGACGGGCCGATGAGGCAGAACACCTCGCCGGTGTTGACCTGGAGGTCGATGCCCTTGAGGACCTCGACCGCGCCGAAGGACTTGTGGACGCCCTCGGCCTTCACCATCGCGGTCATGCCGTGCTCCTCGAGGATCCGAACAGGTGGGACCTGATCTTCTGGAAGACCGTGGGCGGGAGGCTGCGGCTGGAACCGCGCGCGTAGTACCGCTCCAGGTAGTACTGGAAGACGCTGAAGATGCTGGTCATGACCAGGTACCAGATCGACGCGACGAACAGCAGCTCCATCACGGCGAACGACGAGGAGCCGATCACCGACGTCGAGCGCAGCAGTTCGTTGTACGTCACCACGTACACCAGCGACGAGGTCTTCAGCATGTTGATGAACTCGTTGCCGGTCGGCGGCACGATCACCCGCATCGCCTGCGGGATCACGATCCGGCGCAGGGTCTTGCCGTGGCTCATGCCGAGCGCGTGGGCCGCCTCGGTCTGGCCCTCGTCCACCGCCAGCAGACCGGCACGACAGATTTCGGCCATGTACGCGGCCTCGTTCAGGCCCAGGCCGAGCAGGGCGCACATGAACGGCGTCATGACGTCCGTCATCTCGTCCTTGTAGATCGGACCGAGGTTCAGGACGGGGAAGATCAGCGCCAGGTTGAACCACATCAACAGCTGGACGTAGACCGGGGTGCCGCGGAAGAACCAGATGTACAGCCAGGCGACGGTGCTGGTCACCGGGTTCTTCGACAGCCGCATCACGGCCAGCAGGATGCCGAGGACCACACCGAGCACCATCGCCAGGATGCTGATCAGCAGGGTGCGCCCGGCGCCGGCGACGACCGTCGAGTCGAAGATCTTGTCGCCGACCGTCGACCACTGGATGTCACCGTTGGCGAACGCGTTGATCAGCAGCGCGAGCAGCGCGACGACGACGACGCCGCTGACCCAGCGGCCCCAGTGGCGCACCGGGATGGCCTTGATGGTCTCGGGCGGCCCGGCGTACGCCGAGTCCTTGGCGACCGGAGGGTTGTCCTCCGGTGGTGCGCCCGCGGGGGTCTTGTCGAGCTTGTCAGACATGGGGACTGCCCTTCGAAGGCTTCGAGCGGAGCGGGTGGATCACTTGCCGCCGTTGATCGCGGACTGGCTGATCGCGCCGCTCTCGGCGCCCCACTTCTCCAGCACCTTCTGGTACGAGCCGTCCTTGATGATCGCGTCGACGGCGTCCTTCAGGGCGTCGCGCAGCTGGGTGTTCTTCTTGGTGACGACGATGCCGAACGGGGCGGCCTCGTACTGCTTGTCCAGGACCTCGAAGGTGTTGCCGCCACCGGCCTTGCGCGCCATGTCCACGGCGACCGGGTAGTCGTTGACGCCGGCCACGGCACCGCCGGACTTCACACGGGTCTGGGCCTCGGTGTCGTTCTCGAAGGACTCGATGTTCAGGGCCTTCTTGCCCCCGCTCGTACAGGTCTTGGACTGCGCCTTCAGGGCCTCCTCGTAGGTGGTGCCCCGCTGCACGGCGACGGTCTGGCCGCAGAGGTCGTCCAGGGACTGGATGCCCTTGGGGTTGCCCTTCTGCACGTAGATGGCCGTACCGGCGGTGAAGTAGTCGACGAAGTCCACGCCCTCGCCGAGCTTCTTGCCCTTGTCGTCCAGGCCCTCCTGGCGCTGCTTGTTGTCCGTGATCGACGACATGGCGATGTCGTACCGGCCGGTGTTGACGGCCGTGATCAGGGTGTCGAAGCCACCGTTGGTGAACTTGAACTCGACACCGAGCTGCTTGCCGAGTGCGGCGGCGATGTCGGGGTCGACACCGACGATCTTGCCGCCGTCCACGGACTCCATGGGGGCGTACTCGGCGTTCGTGCCGACCTGGATGACCTTCTTCTTCTGGATGTCGGCCGGCAGCTTCGAGAAGAGAGGGGCCGTGGAGGCGGCGCCGGCGGACTCCGAGGAGCTGCTGCCGCTGTTGTTGGTCTGGTCGCCACAGGCGGAGAGCAGCAAGGCGCCCGCGACCGCGAGAGATCCGACCGCTGCCAGGCGGGTGCGCGCGGCGGTCGTGCGTCGGGTGGTGCTTGCGGTCATTTTGGGTTCCTCCGGCGGATGGATGGCGATGCCGATGGGTCGACACGCGTCGACCGGAGTCGACAAGTGCCGATGGGTCGACGAGAACACACAGCTTCGGGTGTCGCGACCTCGTGTGATTACGGCATCTTGCCATTCGGACTACGCCAATCAGGGGGCCAGCCATGTCAAAATCGGATAACGGGCGACCCCCGAGCCGCACAGTCCGGTCCATCACGGCCGGACGACGCCGGACCATCTGCGGGAATTCGCTCCCATGGCCGAAGGATCTTCGGTTCATCTCACCATGTGATCGCCGACTGTGCGACGCGTCCGTTCAGTTGAGTCCGTGTCAAGCCTTCGCCAGGCCTTGGCCGGTCTTCGCGCATGAGTCATGTCACTCGTGATCACCTCTGTCGAGGGTCCACAGTCAGAGCGATGTGACCTTGCACCGATTGGACTCGTCGGCTGTGGTCTCCGTCCGGTATGAAGGTTCTCTACACCCCTCATCCGGGGCTCAGGGCGCGTGTGCGGCGCGCCCGACGCGCAGGCGCCCGTACGCATCAGCTCAGGGTCCTGCGCGACGCCCGCCCACTCCTCACCCGGAGTGGCCACCCTCAGACCAAGAACAGCTAAGGGGTACATCGAAGTGGCAGCGGAGATCGTCAATCCTCGCAGCGAGAGCGCGGACCATACGGGCCAGGAGGGCGGTGCGGAACCCCTCGATTCGTTCGATCCGGCGTTCGCACTGCACCGCGGCGGAAAGATGGCCGTGCAGGCCACCGTCCCGGTCCGCGACAAGGACGACCTGTCCCTCGCCTACACGCCCGGCGTCGCACGCGTGTGCACCGCGATCGCGGAACAGCCGGACCTGGTGAACGACTACACGTGGAAGTCCTCCGTCGTCGCCGTCGTGACCGACGGCACGGCCGTCCTCGGGCTCGGGGACATCGGGCCGGAGGCCTCCCTCCCGGTCATGGAGGGCAAGGCCATCCTGTTCAAGCAGTTCGGCGGGGTCGACGCGGTTCCGATCGCGCTGGCCTGCACCGGCGTGGACGAGATCGTCGAGACGGTGGTGCGTCTCGCGCCCTCGTTCGGCGGTGTGAACCTGGAGGACATCTCGGCACCCCGGTGCTTCGAGATCGAGCGCCGGCTCCAGGAGGAGCTCGACATCCCGGTCTTCCACGACGACCAGCACGGTACGGCGGTCGTGACGCTGGCGGCGCTGCGCAACGCGGCGCGGCTGAGCGGGCGGACCATCGGCGAACTCAGGGCGGTGATCTCGGGCGCCGGCGCGGCCGGGGTCGCCATCGCGAAGATGCTGGTCGAGGCTGGTATCGGCGATGTGGCGCTGACCGACCGCAAGGGCATCGTGTCGGCCGACCGCGAGGACCTCACGGACGTCAAGCGCGAGGTCGCCGGGTTCACCAACAAGGCGGGGCTGAGCGGCTCGCTGGAGGACGCGCTGGCGGGCGCGGACGTGTTCATCGGCGTCTCCGGCGGTACGGTCCCGGAGGAGGCGGTGGCCTCCATGGCGAAGGGCGCGTTCGTCTTCGCCATGGCCAACCCCAACCCCGAGGTGCACCCCGAGATCGCCCACAAGTACGCGGCGGTCGTCGCGACCGGGCGCTCGGACTTCCCGAACCAGATCAACAACGTGCTGGCGTTCCCCGGGATCTTCGCCGGGGCGCTCCAGGTGCGGGCCTCCCGGATCACCGAGGGGATGAAGATCGCCGCGGCCGAGGCGCTGGCCGGGGTCGTCGGCGACGATCTCGCCGCGGACTACGTCATCCCGTCGCCGTTCGACGAGCGGGTCGCCCCCGCGGTGACGGCGGCGGTGGCCGCGGCTGCCCGTGCGGAGGGCGTCGCGCGTCGCTGACGTGCACCTGAATGGCCCCGCCCGTGAGGGCGGGGCCATTTCCTTGCCCATTTCTTTGCCCACCCGCCTGCCCGACCGGGTGATGACGAGGTGAACGCGACGGCTGTTGTGCAAGAGGGCATGTCTCACAGTGGTCCCCGGTTTCGCCCACCCCCCGCGCCGCCTATCGTCAGGTGCATGTTCGCCGTCTACGCCGCCCGAATCGACCGCGACCAGCCGCTCTCCGGACTGGAGTTGGGGGAGCGGCCGGCCCCCGAGGCCCGCCCCGGCTGGAGTACCGTCACCGTGCGGGCCGCCTCCCTCAACCATCACGACCTCTGGTCCCTGCGCGGCGTCGGCCTCGCCGAGGACAAGCTGCCGATGATCCTCGGCTGCGACGGCGCCGGTGTCGACGCCGACGGCAACGAGGTCGTCCTGCACTCCGTCATCGGCCAGACCGGACACGGCGTCGGGCCCGCGGAGCCCCGCTCCATCCTCACCGAGCGCTACCCGGGCACCTTCGCCGAACAGGTCTCCGTGCCGACCTGGAACATCCTGCCCAAGCCCAGGGAGCTGTCCTTCGCCGAGGCCGCCTGTCTGCCGACGGCCTGGCTGACGGCGTACCGGATGCTCTTCACCAACGCGGGCGTCCGGCCCGGTGACTCGGTCCTCGTCCAGGGGGCCGGCGGGGGTGTCGCCACCGCCGCGATCGTCCTCGGGAAGGCCGCCGGGCTGAAGGTCTTCGCGACGAGCCGTGACGAGGCCAAGCGCAAGCGGGCGCTGGAGCTCGGCGCGGTGGAGGCGGTGGAGCCGGGTGCGCGGCTGCCGCAGCGCGTGGACGCCGTCATCGAGACCGTCGGCGCGGCCACCTGGTCCCACTCGGTGAAGTCGCTCAGGCCCGGGGGCACCCTGGTCATCTCCGGTGCCACCAGCGGGGACCGGCCCTCGCACGCCGAGCTCACCCGGATCTTCTTCCTGGAGCTGAAGGTCGTCGGCTCCACCATGGGGACCAAGGAGGAACTGGAGGACCTGCTGTCCTTCTGCGCCGCCACCGGGGTCCGGCCCGTCATCGACGAGATCCTCCCGCTGGACCGGGCCCGCGAGGGCTTCGCCCGCCTGGAGTCAGGCGACCAGTTCGGCAAGATCGTGCTCACCCACGACTGAGCCGACCGGCCGTCGTCCGTCGGGGCCCTGCGCGCCTTCTCCGCACCCCGTCTGTCAACCAAGGTTGACATGCGGGGTGCGTCAACCTATGTTGACATCATGACCGAAGCAACGGATCTCGCCGAGCGTGCAGGCGACCGCGATCCACGGGTCGGACTGCGGGCCGTCGCCGCGCTGCGCAGGCTGCTGGAGCAGCTGGAGGCGGTGCAGGTGCGCAGTGCGCGCCATCAGGGCTGGTCGTGGCAGGAGATCGCCGCGGAACTCGGAGTCAGCAGGCAGGCCGTGCACAAGAAGTACGGGAGGCTGTGATGTTCGAACGGTTCACGAAGGACGCCCGTGACGTGGTGCGCGGTGCCGTCGAGCGCTGTGCGGGGGCGGGCGTGCGGACCGTCGGGCCCGAGCATCTGCTGCTCGCCCTGCTGGACCGGCAGGGCAGCCGCGCCTCCTTCGCGCTGGCCGCCCTGGGGCTCGCCGACCGCAGCAGGGACTCGGTGCGGGAGGCGCTGGCGCAGTCGCGGCGGCGGGCGGGTCTCTCGCGCGCCGAGACCGACGCCCTCGCCGGACTGGGCATCGACGTCACGGAGATCGTCGCCCGCGTGGAGGAGGTGCACGGGGTCGGCGCGATGGCCGCCGGCGGCCGGGCGGGCCGCCCCGGCTTCGGTCGTGAGGCCAAGCGGATCCTGGAACAGTCCCTGCGCATGGCGCTGGCCCACCGTGACCGGCGCATCGGAGACGAGCACATCCTCCTCGCCCTCACCACCCGGCCAGGCCCCACTGCCGAGACACTCGCCGACCACGGCGTGACCCACGCGAGCCTGACCCGCGTCCTCTACGGCGACGCGGAACCCAGGGCGAGCTGAGCCCGGGTCGGTCCGCCCCGGCCCACGTCACCGGCCACCCCCGGCCCCCGCCGGGCGCCCGTGCCTCGCCCCCCGGCTCCACGGCCCCTCGGGCTCTCAGCCCTTCGGGGCGCGCAGGATCGCCCCGATGTGGGCCGCCGCCTGGGACAGGTGGGTGCGGGTGGCCCGGAGCTGGTCGGCGGTGATGCCGTGGTCGCGGGCCGAGTCGCGGATGTCGTCGCGGAAGCGGTCCAGGAGGCGGTCCAGGTCGCGGGCCGGGTCGCCGCTGGAGTCCTCGCGGGCCCAGGACGGTTCGTACTCCGCGGGGAAGTCCTCGGGGGAGTGGGAGGAGGACGGGGCCGGGCCCCCGGAGGTCCGGCCGAAGCCCAGGTCCTTGCCGAACTCCTTGCCGAAGTCCTTGCCGAACTCGCCGAACTCCCTGGCCAGTTCGGTCAGGCCCTCGCGGACCCCCGTCGGCCAGTCGCCGCGCGCGAAGTGGTCCTGGACCTGCTCCTGGACGCGCCGGGCGATGCGCTGCATCTCCTCCTGCGCCTGGGCCCGCGCATGATCCTGGGCGTCCTTGGCCTGACGGCGGGCGCGCTGGGCCTCCTCACGGGCCCTGCGGCTCTCGTCCTTGGCCCGGCGGGCCTGTTCCTTCCACTCCTGCTTGACGCGGCGCATCTCCTCCTTGGCGGCCCGCCAGGACTCCTTGTCGCCGTACTCGCCGTACTCGCCGTACTCGCCGTACTCGCCGTGCTCGGGGGCGGGGGCGGACCGGCCGTCCCGCCGGGCCTCGGTGGCCGCCGCCCGCATCTCCCGCCGCAGATCACCCGCCGCGCCCCGGACGTCGGCCCGGATCTCCGCGGCCAGCTCCGCCACCGACTCGCGGATCTCCAGCTCCAGATCGGCCAGTTCACCACTGCGGTCGGCGAGTTCGGCCCGGCCCGCGTCGGTGATCGCGTACACCTTGCGCCCGCCCTCGGTGGTGTGGGTGACCAGGCCCTCCGCCTCCAGCTTGGCCAGGCGGGGGTAGACGGTGCCCGCCGACGGCGCGTACAGCCCCTGGAAGCGCTCCTCCAGGAGGCGGATCACCTCGTAACCGTGGCGCGGGGCCTCGTCCAGCAGCTTCAGCAGGTAGAGACGGAGACGGCCGTGGGCGAAGACGGGAGGCATGTCAGAGCACCTTCTTGTCGGTCGTGCTGTCGGCCGGGCCGGCGGAGGGGGAACCGCCGTCCGGGCCGGAATCGGCATTGTCCCCCGCGCCGAAGCCGTCGGCGGACCAGTCCCCGTCCTCCACGGGCGGGCGCCGCAGCAGGGCGATCGAGCCGGAGACCGTCGTCGCCTTCAGCCGGCCGTTGCCCGCGCCGAGGCGACCGGTGATCCGCTTGGCGCCCCACTGGCCGCTGACCCGGAGGTCCTCGAAGGCGTTGGAGACGGCGCCGCTCGCCGTGTTCGCCTCCACCTCCGCGTCGGCCGGGTGGGGCAGCCGGATGGCGATCTCGCCCGAGACGTTGGTCAGGGAGATCTCCGTGGGCCTGCTCGTCGGGTCCACGTCGACCACCATCGAGCCGCTCACCGAGTCCGCCTTGACGGAGGAGCCGGCCTCGACGACGGTCAGGTCCCCGGAGACGGAGTTGAACCGCAGATCGCCGGTGAGCGCCTGGGCCTCCACACTGCCGGACACCGTGTCCGCGCGCACCGTGCCGGCGAGGCCCACCAGCGTGGCGTCACCGGTGACGCCCTTGATCTCCGTACGCCCGTCGATCCCGGAGACGGTCGCCCCGGCGCTCACCACGCCCAGCTCCACCCGGGTGCCGACCGGGACCGCCAGGGAGACCACGGCGCTGCGCCGCCACCCCTTGCGGTCGAGCCACTTCAGGAACCCCTTCCAGGGCAGATCCTCGTACGCCACCGTCAAGGTGCCGCTGCGATGACTCACCACCAGGGGTGGCCCCTCGATCCGGGACACCTCCAGCCGGGCCGGGCCCTCGTCCGTGCCCACCACGTTCACCGTGCCGTCGACGATGCGGACGTGCAGGGTGCTGACGGGCTCGTCGAAGGTGAGCTTGCTCGGCTCGGCGACGGACCATTCGGACATGGGAGAACCCCTCCTCGGCACGACTTCCCGGTACAACGCGCCATATCGCGTCTTCTTCAATTCACGATATATCGCGGGCGCCGGAAGTCAAGACACCGTGAGTGTGAGGGGGTGACCGGCGGCCTACCCTGGGGGCGTAGGCCCACAGGAGCAGGAGCGAGAGTTGTACTTCACCGACCGAGGCATCGAGGAGCTGGAGAAGCGGCGGGGCGAGGAGGAGGTCACCTTCGAGTGGCTCGCCGAGCAGCTGCGCACGTTCGTCGACCTGAACCCGGACTTCGAGGTGCCGGTGGAGCGCCTGGCCACCTGGCTCGCCCGGCTGGACGACGAGGACGACGAGGACTGACGTACGGCAAGGACTGACGTACGGCAAGGACTGACGTACGGCAAAGAGCCCGCCCCCGGATCTCCGGGGACGGGCTCTTTCGCTGATCAGGCCCGATCGGTCACGACCGGTCAGAGGCTCACGCCTCGAACACCTCGCGCACCAGCTGCTCCTGCTCCGCCTGGTGGCGCTTGGCGGAGCCGACCGCCGGGGACGAGCCGTGCGGCCGCGAGATGCGGCGCAGGCGCTCGCCGTGCGGGACGTCGGCGCCGACGGCCAGGTCCAGGTGGTCGATCAGGTTCAGGGCGATGAACGGCCAGGCACCCTGGTTGGCCGGCTCCTCCTGGACCCACAGGTACTTCTCGGCGTTCGGGTACTTGTTGACCTCCGCCTGGACCTCCGCGCCCGGCAGCGGGTACAGGCGCTCCAGACGGATGATCGCCGTGTCCGTGACCCCGCGCTTCTGACGCTCGGCGTCCAGGTCGTAGTAGACCTTGCCGGCGCAGAAGACGACCTTCTTGACCGCGTTCGCGTCGACCGACGTGTCGCCGATGACTGGGCGGAACTGGCCCGAGGTGAACTCCTCCGCCTTCGAGGCCGCCGCCTTCAGGCGCAGCATCGACTTCGGGGTGAAGACGACCAGCGGCTTGTGGTGCGGGTTGTGCACCTGCCACCGCAGGAGGTGGAAGTAGTTCGACGGCAGGGTCGGCATGGCGACCGTCATGTTGTTCTGGGCGCAGAGCTGAAGGAAGCGCTCGACACGGGCCGAGGAGTGGTCCGGGCCCTGTCCCTCGTAGCCGTGGGGCAGCAGGAGCGTGACGCCGCTCGTCTGACCCCACTTCTGCTCGGCCGCCGAGATGTACTCGTCGACCACCGTCTGCGCGCCGTTGACGAAGTCGCCGAACTGCGCCTCCCACATCACGAGCGCGTCGGGGCGGGCCAGCGAGTAGCCGTACTCGAAGCCCATGACCGCGTACTCGGACAGCAGGGAGTTGTAGACGTTGTAGCGCGCCTGGTCCTCGGCGAGGTACTGGAGCGGGGTGTACTCCTCGCCCGTCTCGCGGTCGATGAGGACCGCGTGACGCTGGCCGAAGGTGCCGCGCTGGGAGTCCTGGCCGGACAGCCGGACCGGGACGCCCTCCAGCAGGAGGGAACCGAACGCGAGGGTCTCGCCCATGCCCCAGTCGATCGTGCCGTCCTCGACCATCGCCGCCCGGCGCTGGAGCTGCGGCAGCAGGCGCGGGTGGACGTGGAAGGAGTCCGGGATGTTGACCTGGGACTCGGCGATGCGCTTGACGACCTCGGCGGAGACCGCGGTCGGGACCGCGACCGGGAAGCCGTCCTGCGGCTCGTGGGCGTCGCCGCCGACGGGCTGCGCGGTGGCCTCGCGGACCTCCGTGAAGACCTTCTCCAGCTGGCCCTGGTAGTCCTGGAGCGCCTGCTCGGCCTCTTCCAGGGTGATGTCGCCGCGACCGATCAGGGACTCGGTGTAGAGCTTGCGCACCGAGCGCTTCTTGTCGATCAGGTCGTACATCAGCGGCTGGGTGAAGGCCGGGTTGTCCGACTCGTTGTGACCGCGGCGGCGGTAGCAGATGAGGTCGATCACCACGTCCTTGTTGAACGCCTGGCGGAACTCGAAGGCGAGCCGCGCGACGCGGACCACGGCCTCCGGGTCGTCGCCGTTCACGTGGAAGATCGGGGCCTCGATCATGCGGGCCACGTCCGTGGCGTACATGGAGGAGCGCGAGGACTCGGGGGCCGCGGTGAAGCCGACCTGGTTGTTGATGACGATGTGGACCGTGCCGCCGGTGCGGTAGCCGCGCAGCTGCGACATGTTCAGGGTCTCGGCCACCACACCCTGGCCCGCGAAGGCAGCGTCGCCGTGCAGGGCGACGGGCAGGACGGTGAAGTCCGTGCCGCCCTTGTTGATGATGTCCTGCTTGGCGCGGGCGATGCCCTCGATGACCGGGTCGACCGTCTCCAGGTGGGACGGGTTCGCGGCCAGGGAGACCTTGATCTGCTCGCCGTCGAGGCCGGTGAAGGTGCCCTCGGCGCCCAGGTGGTACTTCACGTCGCCGGAGCCGTGCATCGACTTCGGGTCGAGGTTGCCCTCGAACTCGCGGAAGATCTGCGCGTACGACTTGCCGACGATGTTGGCGAGGACGTTCAGCCGGCCGCGGTGGGCCATGCCGATGACGACCTCGTCCAGACGGGACTCCGCCGCGCTGTCGATGACCGCGTCAAGGAGCGGGATGACGGACTCGCCGCCCTCCAGGGAGAAGCGCTTCTGGCCGACGTACTTCGTCTGCAGGAACGTCTCGAAGGCTTCCGCGGCGTTCAGGCGGCGCAGGATGCGCAGCTGCTCCTCGCGCTCCGGCTTGGTGTGCGCGCGCTCGATGCGGTCCTGGATCCAGCGGCGCTGCTTCGGGTCCTGGATGTGCATGAACTCGACGCCGGTGGTGCGGCAGTACGAGTCGCGCAGCACGCCGAGGATGTCGCGCAGCTTCATCAGGGACTTGCCGGCGAAGCCGCCGACCGCGAACTCGCGCTCCAGGTCCCACAGGGTGAGGCCGTGCTCGGTGATGTCCAGGTCGGGGTGCTTGCGCTGGCGGTACTCCAGCGGGTCGGTGTCGGCCATGACGTGGCCGCGGACCCGGTAGGAGTGGATCAGCTCGAAGACCCGGGCGGCCTTGGTGACGTCGTCGTCGTGGCTGGCGTCGATGTCCTTGAGCCAGCGGACCGGCTCGTAGGGGATCCGCAGGGCCTCGAAGATCTCGTCGTAGAAGCCGCTCTCGCCGAGCAGGAGGTTCGCGACGATCCGCAGGAACTCGCCGGAGGCGGCGCCCTGGATGACCCGGTGGTCGTAGGTCGACGTGAGCGTCATGACCTTGGAGATGCCGAGCTTGTTCAGGGTGTCCTGGGAGGTGCCCTGGAACTCCGCCGGGTAGTCCATGGAGCCGACGCCCATGATGACCGACTGACCGGGCATCAGACGCGGCACGGAGTGGACGGTGCCGAGGCCGCCGGGGTTGGTCAGGGAGACCGTGACACCGGTGAAGTCGTCCATCGTCAGCTTGCCGTCGCGGGCGCGGCGGACGATGTCCTCGTAGGCCTGCCAGAACTCGAAGAAGTTCAGCGTCTCGGCCTTCTTGATGCCGGCGACGACGAGCTGGCGGTCGCCGTTGGCCTTCACCAGGTCGATGGCCAGGCCGAAGTTGACGTGCGGCGGCTTGACGAGGGTGGGCTTCCCGTCCTTCTCCGCGTAGTGCCAGTTCATCGACGGCATGGCCTTGATGGCCTGCACCATCGCGAAGCCGATCAGGTGCGTGAAGGAGATCTTCCCGCCCCGGGCGCGCTTGAGGTGGTTGTTGATGACGATGCGGTTGTCGAACAGCAGCTTCACCGGGACCGCGCGGACCGAGGTGGCCGTCGGCAGCTCCAGCGAGGCGTTCATGTTCTTCGCGACCGCGGCGGCCGGGCCGCGCAGCGTGATCAGCTCGGGGCCCGCGGGCGCCCCGGCGGCTGCCTGGGGAGCGGCGGCGGCCGGCTTCGCGGCGGCCGGGGCGGCCTTCACCGGAGCGGGGGCCGCGGCCGGAGCGGCCGGCGCGGGCGCCGCGGCCGCGGGCTTGGGGGCGGCGGCCGGGGCCGGCACGGCGGCCGGAGCCGGGGTGGCGGGCGCCGGGGGCGTGCTGGTGGTCCCTGCGGCCCCCGCGGCCGCAGTACCCGCCGGAGCCGGGGGAGTGGCCGCCCCCGGCTTGTAGTCGGCGAAGAAGTCCCACCAGGCACGGTCTACCGAATTCGGGTCCTGGAGGTACTGCTGATAGATCTCGTCGACGAGCCACTCGTTCGGCCCGAACGCGGCAGCGGGGTTCTTGCCCGCTTGGTCTGCGTCGGTCGAGATGCTCGATGCGTTACTGGGGGACTGTGGCGACACGGCGGCAACCGCCCTCTTCCGCTTCACAAGGTGATGGACAGCGGGAATAAAGGCTACGCCCCCAAGAGCACTAAGGTCAGGTCGAGCCGGTCCATCGTCGCGTAAGTCACATCGGAAAGCGTGTTTCGGTGGTGGAAATGGCGGGAAACAAGCGCGGTTGCGGTGCGAAAAGGGTCCGTTGACGCAGATCTCGCACGCCGAGCGCGCGGACCCGTGCGAACCGGTGCCGACCTGCACCGGTCCTCTGCCTGATCACACGTGTCCGGCCACGCGGACAACAGGTGGATCTTGAGGCTCCGGTGCGCACCATACGTCAACTTGGAAGAGAAGGCTCTCCCGGAAGAGTGATAAGAATCCGGCAACCCCGCTCGGATTCGGCCACTCCGATCCGTCCCCCGTGCAGATCGACCGCCCACCGGGCGATCGCCAGCCCCAGCCCCGTACCGCCGTCGCTGCCCGGGCCGTGCGGCCGGCGGACGGCACCCCGGTTGAACCGCTCGAACACCCGGTGCCACTCCGAGCGCGGTATGCCCGGACCCTCGTCCAGGACCTCCAGCTCCAGCGAGTCCGGCTGCGTCCCGCGCCGCGCCTTCACCGTCACCCGGCCGTGCGGCGGGCTGTGCTTGACCGCGTTGTCGATCAGGTTCGCCACGACCTGGTGGATGCGCTCCGGGTCCGCGTGCACGGTCAGCTCCGGCGGGCAGACGTCCAGGTGCAGATGGACGTCCGTGCGCGTGTGACTGCCGCCCGAGCCCATGGTCGCCCGCGCGGAGGCGACCATGTTGGCCTCCTTCAGCACGCCCGACAGATACGGCCACACCTCGAAACGGCGCTTGCGCAGCGGTACGACGCCGTTGTCGAGCCGGGACAGGTCGAGCAGCGTCTCCACCAGCCGCCCGAGCCGCTCCGTCTGCTTCAGCGCCGTCCGCATCGTCTCCGGATCGGCCTCGGCGATGCCGTCGACCACGTTCTCCAGGACGGCCCGCAGGCCCGCGATCGGGGTGCGCAGCTCGTGCGAGACGTTCGCCACCAGCTCCTTGCGCTGGGCGTCCTGCGCCTCCAGCTCGTCCGCCATCACATTGATCGTCTGGGCCAGGTCGCCCAGCTCGTCCCGTCGGTTCTCGCGGACCCGGCGGGTGTAGTCACCGTGCGAGATGGAGCGCGCGACCGCGTTCATCTCGTCCAGCGGCGCGGTGAGCGAATGCGCCACGAACTGCGTGATCAGCAGCGTGGCGATCATCGAGAAGACCGTGATGAAGCGCAGCTCCGTCTTGGTGTGCACCGCGATCATCGACAGGCCCGTGGTGATCAGCACCGAAATGACGACGAGCGCGCCCAGCTTGGTCTTGACCGAGAACGGGCGCACTCCGCCCCAGGGCTCTCCCGGTCCGGAGCCGGGGCTTCTCGGTCCGTCCGCGCCGCTCATGGCGTCGGGGTCTCCAGCGCGTAGCCCACCCCGTGCACCGTGCGGATCCGCTCGGCGCCGATCTTCCGGCGCAGCGCCTTGATGTGGCTGTCGACCGTGCGGGTGCCGGAGGCGTCCGCCCAGTCCCAGACCTCGGCGAGGAGCTGCTCACGGGAGAGCACCGCGCGCGGGGTGTTCGCCAGACAGACCAGCAGGTCGAACTCGGTGGGCGTCAGGTGCACGTCCTCCGAGCGCACCCGCACCCGGCGCTGCGCGTGGTCGATCTCCAGCTCGCCGAGGCGCAGGATGCCGCTGCGGGGGGTGGTGGCCGCGATCGCGGCCCGCTCCACCCGGCGCAGCAGCACGTGCACGCGCGCGGCCAGCTCCCGCATCGAGAACGGCTTGGTCATGTAGTCGTCGGCGCCCACGCCGAGCCCGACCAGCATGTCGGTCTCGTCGTCGCGCGCCGTGAGCATGAGCACCGGCACGGGACGGGCGGCCTGCACACGGCGGCAGACCTCCAGACCGTCGAAGCCGGGCAGCATGATGTCGAGGATCAGCAGGTCGGGCTGCCAGGCCTCGGCGGTGTCGACGGCCGCCGGACCGTCGCCCGCGGTCTGCACGAGGAATCCCTCGGCGCGCAGGCGGACCGCGATGGCGTCGACGATGGTCGGGTCGTCCTCGACCACCAGGACGCGCCGCTGCGCGCCCGGGGTCGCCGTCGTCGTGCCGTTGTGCGAGGTGTGTGTCGTCTCCATCGCCCGCCCCTGAGTGTGCTTTCCGGAACCAGTGGGGTGATCCCTTGTCTGCGCATGACTGCGGTTGACGCGTAAATGATCGGCGTCAGGCATGCAACGTACCCGGAGTCACCGACGCATTGCTATCCAGCCCCGACGGCGGGACGGACCGCGAGGTGCACGACGTCCGGCACTCCTCGGGCAACCGGGATCTCTTCGGTACGCACCCGCTGGAACCCGGCATTCCGCAAGGTTCCCTCGAATTCCGGAGAGGGCTGGGCGGACCAGACGGCCAGCACGCCACCGGGTGCCAACACCCTTGCGCACTGCGTGAGTCCGGCCGGGGAGTACAGACTGTCGTTGCTCTCGGTGACGGTCCAGCCGGGTCCGTTGTCGATGTCCAGGCAGATCGCGTCGAACGTGTCGCACGTCTCACGGAGGTGGTCCAGCAGGTCCGCCTCGACGATCGTCGTGCGCGGATCGGCGAGGGCCCGTGCGGAGATGCGCCCGAGCGGACCGTCGAGATGCCAGTCGACGACGGCCCGTTCCCGCTCCACCACGGTGATCGCGCCCCAGCGGGCGTCGGCCGCGGCATGGGCGAGGGAGAACCCGACGCCCAGGCCGCCGATCAGCAGCTTCGGTGCGGGACGGCCGTCCAGCGCGGCGAGCGCGGCGTCGACGAGCAGCCGTTCCGAGCGACCGTCGGAGGTGTCCATCAGGAAGCAGCCGTTGGCGATGATCTGGAGCAGTTCGCCGTGCCGGCGTAACACGACCTCACCATGGGGTCCCTCGCGACGGTCGAGCACCTCGGGGCCGTCGGGGACGTCGTACGAACGGGGCATCGGCCCATCCTGGCACCTCCCTGACCGTCTGTTGACGGGTTTATGGCAGCGCCGGTCGCGCGGGGGTGAGGGGCGGGTGTGACGTTGACGCGCCGCGGTGCGCTGGATGGCGTACAGCCCGTGGGAGCCTCGGAGCTTCCTGTGAATCGGGCCCCGCGTGGCGCCGGTCACAGACACGGCGCGGGTCGGCCACGAAAGGTGGGGGTGAAACGGAAGGAGCGCCCTCACAGTGGAACCCGCGACCGCCCGTACGGGCCCGCCCCTTCCCGATGCCACCGGTGTCACCGGACTCCTGGACGGCATCCCCGGCCAGCACTCCCCGCGGCAGGTCACACGACCCGCCGAGCAGGGACCCCGCGTCCGGTACCGGCAGCCCCGCCGGCTCCCGGTCCCCTTCACCCTGTCCTACGCCGCCGTCCTCGCCGTCACCTCCTGCGTCGCCGCGTACGCCGACCCGGCCCTCGTGCACGCCCTCCAGCAGGGCTCCAGCACGGATGTGGCCCACCTGCTGACCGCCCCGGCACAGGTGCTCCTCGCCAGCGCGCTCTGGGTAGCCGGCGGTCTCCTCTCCCCCTTCACCCTCGGCTTCCTGATCGTCCTCACCCTGCTGGAACGCCGGATCGGGGGCGCCCGCACGGCCGTCGTCTTCCTGCTCGGACACGTCCTGGCCACCCTCGCGACCGAGGTCCCGGTCGGCCTCGCCGTCCTGGTCGGCCATCTGCCCACCAGCTCCCTGCACCGCCTCGACTACGGCATCAGCTTCGGGGTCGCCACGTGCGTGGGCGCCCTGTCCTGCCTGCTCCGCCCCTGGCTGCGCCTGCCTCTCCTGATCGCCGTCGGCGGCATGCTCCTCCAGGACCTGCTCGCCTTCACCGACCCCCTCACCGACTGGGGCCACCTGTTCGCGCTGACGATCGGCGTGGCGACCTGGCCGTGGGTACGGCGGTGGAGCCGCCTTCACTCCTCCGGCGGGACGAACGCCTCGTAGCCGCCAGCCGTGTCCAGTTGCTCGGGAGTGCCGTGGAACGCGATCCGCCCGCCGAGCAGCAGCGTGACGTCCGCGCAGACGCCGCGTACGTCCTCCGCCAGCAGATGGGTCGACAGGACGACGCACGAGCGCTGACCGAGGTCGCGCACCAGGAAGTGGAAACGGGTTCGTTGCCCCGGATCCAGGCCGACGGTCGGCTCGTCCAGGAGCAGCAGCTCCGGCAGGTTGACGACGGCCTGGGCGATACCGACGCGCTGTTTCATGCCGCCGGAGAGAGTCTTCATACGGCGTCCGAGGCGGCCGGTGAGCCCGACCGACGCCGCGGCCTCCTCCACAGCCGCCGGGATCCGCCCGCCGGGCATGTCGCGCAGCCAGGCCGCGTACGAGAGGAACTCGCGCACGGTGTAGCGGGGGAACACCCCGAACTCCTGCGGCAGATAACCGAGCCGGCGCCGGATCTCCAGGCGCTGGGCGGGAACGCGGGGGTCACGGCCCAGCAGGGTGACACGGCCCTCGGTCGGGCCGGCCGCCGTCGCCAGGACCCGCAGGAGGGTGGTCTTGCCCGCGCCGTTGGGTCCCAGCAGCGCATGCACGCCGAGGCCGAGACGCAGGTCGACGCCGTCGAGGACGAGGGCGCCCCGGCGCCGTACACAGAGACCTTCGGCGTGAATCACCGTGCCCCCAGCCGGCTGAAGGAGTGGCGGCGCAGGACGAGGAGTTCGACGAGGACGGCGGAGGCGGCACCGAACAGGGTCGTTCCGAGCATGTCGAGCAGCTTGAGCTGCACTCCCTCCAGGACGTGCACCATCCGGTCGCCGGATTCCCGCTTGCCGTGCCCGGAGTGTGCCAGGAGCGGCTGGGCGAGGACGCACACCAGCAGCAGCCAGCCGCCGCCCGTCGTCAGGGCCGCGGCCCAGCTGCCCAGGGACGCGCTGAGCAGCAGGGTCGCGAGGGTCACCGTCAGACAGGGCAGCAGCCAGCCCGCCGAGCTGTAGGCGGGCAGACCATTCCGTGGCATCAGGGCGGCGGCTCCTGTCAGCAGGGGTACGCACACGACCAGGGTCTGGGCGGTTCGTTGCAGGAGGATGCGCAGGCCGCCGTGCGGGGTGGTGCGGGTGACCTCGGCGAACGGGTCGGCCCGCCCGCCGTAGCTGCCGGCCACGCAGAGCACGGGCAGTACGGGCGCCAGCAACAGCAGCAGCAGGCGGGGCGCGGGGGACTGGCTGAGCCGGCCGAACAGCACGCTCAGCGCGCATACACAGGCCACGGCGGCGAACCAGGACGGCCGCAGGCCCTGCGTCGCCGAGACCCAGGGCGGGAGCCAGGTGCGGCGGGGGGCCGTAGCGGGGGGTGGTGTGCGGCGTCGGCGCGGCGCCGGGCGTGAGGCCGCGGAGGGGGCGGCGCCCACGCGGTCGAGCACGGCCCGGTGCAGCGCCTCCACCCGGGTGCCGTACGGGCCCTGCCGTACGGCCCCGTCGACGGCGTCCGCGCAGCGCGGGCAGTGCAGCAGGTGGGCCTCGACGCCGTCGCGCAGACCGGCGTCGAGACGGCCCAGGGCGTAGGCGGCCACCGAGGGGCCGGAGAGGTGGGCGCCGCCGTCCGCGCGGGGTGCCGGGGGCCCGGAGCGGGTGGGGTGTTCGGTCATCGGGCTGTGGCCTTCAGGAGAGAGATGAGTGGGGTGATGGTGCCTCTGTCGGTGAAGTAGGCGTCGAGCCAGCGGGCTCGCGGTGCGGGGGGAAGCGCGTCGATCCGGTCGACCAGGCGGGTCACCTCGTGGGTGTCCCGGTACTGCCGGTAGGCGGGCGGAAGGAGCCAGTCGGTGACGGCGGCGCGGAGGGGGGTGTCGAGCGTCCCGTACTCCCCGCCGGCGAGACACTCGGCGGTCCGCCGAAAGCGTTCCGCGCGCGTGTCCGCCAGATCGACGGGCATCGTGTCCCGCGTGCCGCCTCCCCAGCTCCCCAAGGTCGGGCAGTACGACCAGAGGGCGCCCGAGGTCGTCTCGGCTGTGGCGTAGTAGCGGCTGGGGGCACGGTGCACGCCGGCCAGGCGGCGGCCGAAGTGCGCGGCCAGCTCGGCCACGTCCGCCCGCCGGTCGGCGCGGTCGTCCGACAGACAGACGGCCGGCGTGCCCTGCGAGCAGTGCAGCCCGACGGTCCCGATACCCGGTGACACCTCCCCCCGGGGCAGGAGTTCCAGGACGGAGAGGGCGACCACGACGAGCAGCAGCAGCCCCGGGACCAGCCGGCGCCGCATGTGCAGGGCGAGGGTCGTGACAGCGACGGTCAGCAGCAGGACCGCCGCTGCCCAGGGCAGCCATGGGGTCTCGAACAAGGACGCGCCGGACGCGCCGGAGTACGGTCGCCGACCGGGGTCCTCGTACCCCAGGACGTCCTGGCCCTGCCCCGCCGACCACAGCGTGGACAGCGCGACCACCGGCGGCAGGACCCGTAACGGCAGCAGGGCGCCCAGAGCGTGCGCGGCGCACGCCGTGCCGGTCAGCAGGCACAGGACGTAGGCCAGCATCGGCAGCGGTGCCCGCCCTCCCAGGGCCGTCGGCCGCGCCACGGCCAGCATGACGAGCAGTGCCGTGCCGTGCACGGCCACCGGCCACAGCACGGACGGCGCGAGGGACAACAGGGCGCGAATCCACGGGCCGCGCGGGGAACTGTCGTCGGTCCAGGCGGTTCCCGAGCGGGCTTCCAGGCCGCCCTGCCAGCAGGCGAAGAGCGCCGCGATCGGCAGGGCGACCGTGAGGCTGCCGTGCATGTGGTGGGCCACGGCGAACCAGTCGTTGCGCCAGGAGGAGAGAGTGGCCAGGCCGGCCCACGTCAGCGCTCCGGCGAGCACGACCGCCCCCGCCGGGCACACCCCCCGCAGTGTTCGTGTCCGCACCACCGTGCCGTGCCCCTGGCCTCGGACACCCGGCCAGGGCAGCCGCGCCGTGAGTTCGGCCATCGTCGTCATTCCTCTCCTCCCCGCTCCTGCCGCTCCCGTTCCTCCCGCTCGCGTTCCTCCCGCAGCAGTGCGCGCAGCCGCGCCCGTGCCCGGGCCGTGCAGGACGTGACGGTGCTCCTGGACAGGCCCAGGTGACGGGCCGTCTCCTCGACGGTGAGACCGTCTATGTGGCGCAGCGTGAGAATTTCTCGTTGGTGTGTCGTCAGACGGCCGAAAGCCCTGCTCAGGGCGGCGTCGTCGGGGATCGAGGCGAGCAGGTGCTCGTCGGGTGCCGGGGCGACGGCGCCGGCCGGGTCGAATCCCGCACGGGCGGACTGTTCGGCACGCCCCCAGGAACGTTCACGGCTGCGGCTCAGGTCCACGGCGCGGCACCGGGCGATCCGCAGCAGCCACCTCAGCGCGTTTCCGTCGTGGAACCGCGACGCGCTCTTCCAGACGGACAGGAACGTATCCTGCACGGCCTCCTCGGCGACATCGGCGGGCAGGCCGTGCTGCAGGAGGTGGGCGAACACGAGCCCCGAACGGCGCGACATCAGTGCGGAGAGGGCCTCCTCGTCGCCCTCGGCGATGGCGCGCACCCATTGGTTGTCGGGGAGCGGGTGGTCACGGGTGTCGTGGACGCGGTCGTCGTCCGGGTCCTCGGGCTCGGTACACGTGGTCATGCGGCCTCGGTGGTGGTCGTCGGTCAAGGCCGCTGCATCCCCCGCCGCGGCCGCATCGGGCATCACACCCACCAGACCGCCCACCCGGGCCCCGTGTGCTGCGTGTCCGAACGCCGGAATGCCGCTGTACGGGGGGAGCTCGGGGCACCCAAGAAGCGCGCACCCGAGCCGCACGCTCCCTCGGACGCCCCGTTCACTCCCCTCGGACGCCCATGGCGCCCCCCTGCCCCTCCGGTGCGCCCCCGCGTCCGGCCACGCAGCCCCCACCGCCGAGGCGTTCGGTTGCGGGGAAGCGGCAGGAGGCTCGCGAGGGCAAGGCAGTCCGTCAGTCGTCGTAGCGGACGCTGCCGTCCTCGCGCAGGGTCGGGTGGATCTTCATGGGGCCGTACTCGTCGGCGTCCGACGGGCGGGGCGGCTCCGGGCCGTCCGGACCCATCCGGACCATCCGCTCGACCCGGCAGACCCGGAACACCCGGTCGTCCACGCTCGCCTCGTCGGCCCGACCCGCCGCCCGGAACGCCTCGGCGGCACGTGCGTACCGGGCCTTCTTGCGCTCGTCGAAGCGGTACAGCATCGCCCAGACGCGGGACATGCCGTCGTAGAGCGAGCGACGGGCGTCGTGCGGGGTCGGGTGCAGGGAGCCGCAGGGGCTCCAGCCGGCGGCGCCGCGCTCGGCCACCGCGAAACCCACGGGCAGCCGCACCACGTCCGGGTGGGTGCCGGCCGCCCGCACCGAGTCGGCGAGCACGTCCTCGGGGAAGCGGGCGCCGGAGTACACGAAGTCGCGCAGGCCCAGCCGCAGGGCGCCCGCCATCGGGCCCTCGTCCCGGCCGGGATCCAGCGCGAATCCGACATCGGGGGAGGGGGCCGCCGCCCGCTCCTCCCACGACGGCCGGACCGGTTCCGGATCGGTGGGCCGCGGCGGCTCCAGGCCGTCGTCGCCGGTCCGCGTGAACTCGTCGCCGCGGATGACCCGGTAGCGCACGCCCATTGCCTCCACCTCGTCGGCCGGATCGCGCTCGAGCAACGAGACGGCCGCGAGCAGGGCGCGCCGGACGGCCCGGTCGTCGGTGCCCTCCTTGGCGGTGAACCACAGGTGCGAGTTCAGCCCGTCCCGGGACTGCTGGGGCATGCCGTCCACCACCGGCTTCAGCAGCCGCCAGCGCGGTTCGCCGCGGGCGGGGTCCCGGACGGCGACACCGAAGACGGGCCCCCGCAGGGCGATGTGCGGATAACGCCGGGAGGCCTCCACGGCGTCTGCCTCCATCACCCAGGCGACGGGGTCGTCCCGGCGCACGAGATCCGCGTGCAGCGCGTCGAGCCGTCGCTTCCAGTCATCGGTCATACGCGCATTGTGGTCGCCCTGCGGGGTGGCTTCGGGGTGAATGCCGTAAGCGGGTGGACGGGGTAGGGGGAAGGCGGGAGCGGGGAGGCACGGCCGGTCGTGCGGTCTCCTTCGGCGCGCCCCCGAGCGCCCGCTCCTGGCCGCGTCGCTTCCGGCGGCCGCTCTTGCGCGGGGCCCGCCCCCGCCTCCCTTGATCGCCCACAGCGAACGCGGCGCATCCACGGGAACATTCGGCGGCGCATGTGCATTGAGTCGGCATAGCTCAACTTGACTGCCGAAGGGGAGATCATGGCTTCGACGTCCGCATCGCTCACCCTGCCCGTACTGCCTCTCGATGACGAGGTCGTGCTCCCCGGCATGGTGGTACCGCTGGACCTCAGCGACACCGACGTACGCGCCGCGGTGGAGGCCGCCCAGGCCGCCGCCCGTTCCGAGGGCGGAAAGCCACGGGTGCTGCTGGTGCCGCGCATCGACGGGACGTACGCGAGCACGGGTGTGCTCGGCACCGTCGAACAGGTCGGCCGGCTGGCCGACGGCGACCCGGGCGCGCTGATCCGCGGCCGCGGCCGGGTCCGGATCGGCGCCGGCACGACCGGCCCCGGCGCCGCCCTGTGGGTCGAGGGCGTCCGGGTCGACCAGGAGGTGCCCGAGCCGTTGCCGGGCCATGTCGCCGACCTGGTCAAGGAGTACAAGGCGCTCGCCACCGCCTGGCTGCGCAAGCGCGGCGCCTGGCAGGTCGTCGACCGCGTCCAGGCCATCGACGACGTCTCCGCGCTCGCCGACAACTCCGGCTACTCGCCGTTCCTCACCACCGAACAGAAGGTCGAGCTGCTGGAGACCGCCGACCCGGTGGCCCGCCTCAAGCTCGCCACCCAGCAGCTGCGCGACCACCTCGCCGAGCAGGACGTCGCCGAGACCATCGCCAAGGACGTCCAGGAGGGCGTCGACAAGCAGCAGCGGGAGTTCCTGCTGCGCCGCCAGCTCGAAGCCGTCCGCAAGGAGCTGCGCGAACTCAACGGCGACGCCGCCAAGGACGGCGAGGAGTCCGACGACTACCGCGCCCGGGTGGAGGCCGCCGACCTGCCCGAGAAGGTCCGCGAGGCGGCCCTGAAGGAGGTCGACAAGCTGGAGCGCTCCAGCGACCAGTCGCCCGAGGGCTCCTGGATCCGCACCTGGCTGGACACCGTCCTCGAACTGCCGTGGAACGAAAGGACCGAGGACGCCTACGACATCCAGGGCGCCAAGGCCGTCCTGGACGTCGAGCACGCGGGCCTGGAGGACGTGAAGGAGCGGATCACCGAATACCTCGCGGTGCGCAAGCGGCGCAGCGAGCGCGGGCTGGGCGTGGTCGGCGGGCGGCGCGGCGGTGCCGTGCTCGCCCTGGTCGGTCCCCCCGGCGTCGGCAAGACCAGCCTGGGCGAATCCGTCGCCCACGCCATGGGGCGCAAGTTCGTCCGCGTCGCCCTCGGCGGGGTCCGCGACGAGGCCGAGATCCGCGGCCACCGCCGTACGTACGTCGGCGCGCTGCCCGGCCGGATCGTACGGGCCGTCAAGGAGGCCGGGTCGATGAACCCGGTGGTGCTCCTCGACGAGATCGACAAGGTGGGCTCCGACTTCCGGGGCGACCCGGCGGCGGCCCTGCTGGAGGTCCTGGACCCGGCGCAGAACCACACCTTCCGGGACCACTACCTGGAGGTCGAGCTGGACCTGTCCGACGTGGTCTTCCTCGCCACCGCCAACGTCCTGGAGGCCATCCCGGAGGCCCTGCTCGACCGGATGGAGCTGGTCCGCCTCGACGGGTACACCGAGGACGAGAAGGTCGTCATCGCCCGGGACCACCTGCTCCCGCGCCAGCTGGAGCGGGCCGGACTGCACCAGGACGAGGTCGTCCTCGACGAGAGCGCGCTGCGCAAGCTCGCCGGCGAGTACACCCGCGAGGCGGGCGTACGGACCCTGGAGCGGTCGATCGCCCGGCTGCTGCGCAAGATCGCCGCCCAGCACGAACTGGGCGAGCGGACGCTGCCGTTCACCGTCACCGACGCCGAACTGCGCGCCCTGATCGGACGGCCGCACCATGTGCCCGAGTCCGCCCAGGACCCGGCCGAGCGCCGTACGGCCGTCCCGGGCGTCGCCACCGGCCTCGCGGTCACCGGCGCGGGCGGCGACGTGCTCTACGTCGAGGCGTCGCTGGCCGACCCGGAGACCGGCGCGGCGGGGCTGACCCTGACCGGCCAGCTCGGCGACGTGATGAAGGAGAGCGCGCAGATCGCCCTGTCCTTCCTCCGCTCGCACGGCGCGGAGCTGGAGCTGCCCGTCGGCGATCTGAAGGACCGGGGCGTGCACATCCACTTCCCGGCGGGCGCGGTCCCCAAGGACGGCCCGAGCGCCGGCGTCACCATGACGACCGCCCTCGCCTCCCTGCTCTCGGGCCGCCTGGTCCGCACGGACGTGGCCATGACCGGCGAGGTCTCCCTCACCGGACGGGTGCTGCCGATCGGCGGCGTCAAGCAGAAGCTGCTCGCCGCCCACCGCGCGGGAGTGACGACCGTCGTCATCCCCAAGCGCAACGAACCCGACCTGGACGACGTCCCGGCGGAGGTGCTGGACAAGCTCGACGTCCATGCCGTCACCGACGTCCGGCAGGTCCTGGAACTGGCGCTCGCGCCCGCCGCGCACGGCGCGTCGCCCGAGGTTCCGGCCGCGGCGTGACGGACGGGGCCGGATCAGGGCGGGGTCCGGGCTCCTCCTGAGGGAGGCCCGGGCCCTCGCCCGCCCCAGCCGGTCCCAGCCCCTGCGAACAGCCGCCGCTCCCCGTCTGCGAAATAATCGAGGAGCCGCGGCCAGGGCGGGCACCGGCGGAAACAGGAGTGTGCTGACGTGCACGAGGAAGCGAACGGCGAGGCGTCGCCGCGCGGGGTGGACCAGGGCGACCGGGAGTTCCTCTCGCTGGAGCGGGAACTCACGGTCCTGTTCCGGCGCGCCCGCGCCAACCAGGGCGAAATGGCCCGCGAGGTCCACCCGGACCTGGAGTCCGCCGCGTACGGTCTGCTCGTCCGGCTGGAGGAGTGCGGCCGTCAGCGCGCCACCGAACTGGCCGGATACATCGGCGTCGGCAAGGCCACCATGTCCCGCCAGCTGCGCGCCCTGGAGCAGCTCGGACTGATCGCCCGCGAGCCCGATCCGGCCGACGGCCGCGCCTGGCTGGTCGACCTGACCGAGGAGGGCCGCCGCCGGGTCGGCCGCGTCCGCGAGGCCCGCCGTGAGCGGTACGTCACGCACTTCTCCGACTGGGACCGGCGCGAGGTCGCGGAACTGGCCCGACTGCTCCACCAGCTCAACCGCGGAATGGAGAAGTAACCCGTCACCCGGGCGGGTGGCATCCGCCCGCCGGTCTCCGCAGGCCGTGCGGCTTCCGGG
>NZ_KQ949025.1:0-64883 GCF_001514285.1 Streptomyces sp. DSM 15324 | reverse complement strand
CCGTCACCCGCCGTACCGCTCCCCGGCCGGCAGCCGGCCACCACCCACCACCCACCACCCACCACCCACGCCGTACGGCTTCCCGGCCGGGCTACAGCTCGACGTACACCGCCGTCGCGTCGTCGTGCGTCTTCGCGGTCCCCAGGAACACCCGGGCGGAGCCGTCCGCGCCGTCGGCGCGCTCCAGCTCGCGCACCCGCTCCACCAGCGCCTCCACTCCCCGCGCGCGGACCAGGGCGAACAGGTCCGTCCAGTCGCCCTCGCGGAAGGTCTCCGTCCAGCGCGCCGCACCGTCGGACAGCGCCGCCAGGGCGGCGACCCCGGCGCGCGGCACGCTCCCGGTGACCGCCCGCGCGGCCACCGCCGGATCCGCGGCGGCGGTGAAGAAGCCGCCCTCCCGGTTGCGCAGCGAGCCGTCGACGTACGCCGCGCTCCTGAGCAGCCCGCGCGGCAGCCGGGCCAGCCGGTCGTCGAGAACGGGGGTCACCGCGCCGTCCGGGGCGGCGAGCAGCAGCACCGCGTCGGACAGGACCAGGTACTCCACGGCCTCCGCCGACCAGCGCGCGAGGGCCACCGTCGCCTGCGGGGTGCGCGGGTGAGAAAGGTCACAGGTTTCAGCGTGGGCCGCGGCGGTACGCGCAATGGCGAGAGAGAGGGCCTCGGCCAGCGGAACATCCGGTGCGGAAACGGTCAGTTCGGTCAGCGCCCCGCCCAGCCGTGCCGTGAACCAGGGGACCGAATGCAGACAGCCCCCGCCGTCCGGCGGCGGAGTCACGCCGTCGAGCACGACGACGGAACCGCCCTGCCCGCAGGCGGGAAGGCCGACGCTCACGAAGTCCTCGTCCGGCCGGTCCGGATCGCCGGGCCGCGACACAAGTTCCGTACGCATCCGGCCAGTCTGCACGACCTCTTCACAGCCTCCGCGAAAGGCTTGCATCGCTCGCCGAACTGGCGTAGGCCCGCAGGTCAGACGCCTGGTTTGGGAGGTAATGCAGGGGTCGGGGAAGCGGTGGCGGCGAATCTTGCCAAAGCCCGCCGCCCACGTCCAACCGGCCTGGCGCGCAAGGGCGCTGCACGCGCCAGAGGAACTTGCCCGCCAACTCCCCTCCGATGTTCACTCCTTCGGGTGGCGGGTCAGGCGATGCGCGGTTCCCGCCCACCGGCACTGGGAGGGTCGGGGACCGAACCGGGCGTACGCACCAGTTGACGGGGCGTCATATCCGGCCCATGGGTACACGAGTCAGGAATGCGAGCACCGGTGCAGAAGACGCGGCCTCGGCGCACAGGCAGGCAGACGGCCTCCGAGGGGGGCGCGGAGCGCACCCCTGTCGGCAAGGGCCGTCCCGCCCATGTACGCAACCGGCTGATCGTCGCGGTGGCCGTGGTCGCCGCCGCCATCGCCGGGGCCGGCGCCCCCGCCGTCCTCACCGCCTCCGGGCAGCTGAAGGACTCCCAGGACCTGGTCACGCGCGCCGAGCAGACCCAGGACGCCCTCGTCCTGGCCCAGTCCCTCGCGGACGAGCGCGACGCGATCACCTCCTACGTCGCCGCCGGCCGCCCCAAGTCCCAGACGCCCTCCGCCGACGGCAGCGCCCGGGTGGACCGCCAGGCGCGCGAGCTGAAGGGGACGGACCTCACCGCCTCGCTGCGCTCCGCCCTCGACTCCCTCGCCTCCGTCCGCGCCACGGCGCTCACCGGCGACGACACGGCCCTCGAGGCGCACGAGGCGTACTCCGCGATCATCACCGCGCTGCACGGCCTCGCCGACCGGCTCGCCGAGGACATGCCGCCCCGCGCGGGCTCCGGCGCCTACGCCCTCGCCGAGCTGGACGCCGCCGTACAGCAGGCCTCGGCGGCCCGCGGCCTGCTGCTCGCCGCGCTGAACGTGCCCACCCACTCCCGGTCCGTCTACGACCCGGCCACCGGTCTGACGACCTCGGAGAAGACGTCCTCGGCCGCCGACACCAAGGTCCGCGACGCGCTCACCGCCGCCGCCCAGCAGGCCCGGGTGCGTTCCGACGCGGCCCTCGCCGACTTCCGCGAGGGCGCCCCGCGCGCGACGGTGGACTCCTACGACTCCACCGTCACCGGCGGTGACGTCGACACGGCCGAGAAGTACCTCGCCCGCCTCACCGACCAGCCCGTCCTCGGCGACGACGAGCTGGACACCGGCACCAAGAAGCTGGACGCGGCGCTCTCCGCCCGCGTCGACCTGATGCGCGGCGTGGAGTCCTCGTTCTACGACCGCCGCACCAAGGACCTCGCGCGGCTGCGCGACGACGACGTCACCGCGCTGGAGATCCGGGTCGCGCTCATCGGCGCCCTGATGCTGCTGGCGGTCGTCGTCAGCACCGGTATGGCGCGCAGCCTCACCTTCCCGCTGTCGGTGCTGCGGCGCGGCTCCGCCCGGCTCGCCGAGGCCGAGAACCCCACCGCCGAGGAGCCGGTGCGGTTCACCGGCCGCAACGACGAGTTCGCCCAGGTCGTCCGCTCCGTCAACGCCCTGCACGAGCACGCCGTCGCCCTCCACGAGCGCGTCAACACCCTGGAGTCCGACCGCAAGCACCTCGTCGGACAGCGACAGCAGATGGCCGACGCCCGCGAGGAGCTGCGCGCCGAACTCGCCGACTCCGCCGAGCAGCTGGAGCGACTGCGCGGCGCCATCAGCGGCACCTTCGTCAACCTCGCCCTGCGCACCCTCGGGCTCGTCGAGCGGCAGCTCGCCGTCATCGAGACCCTGGAGGAGCGCGAGCAGGACCCGGACCGGCTCTCGACCCTCTTCAAGCTCGACCACTTCGCCACCGTCATGCGCCGGCACAGCGAGAACCTCCTCGTCCTGGCCGGCACCGAGCACGTCCAGCAGCACGCGGGCCCGATCCCGCTGGTGGACGTCGTCCGGGCGGCGGTCAGCGAGATCGAGCGCTACGAGCGGGTCCGTATCGCCTCCCTGCCGCCGCACGCGCACGTGGCGGGCTTCGCCGCCGACGACCTGAGCCATCTCCTCGCCGAACTGCTGGAGAACGCCACCTCGTTCTCCCCGCCGGACCTTCCCGTCGAGATCTCCGGCTGGCTCCTGGAGAACGGCGAGGTGATGCTCTCCGTGCAGGACGAGGGCATCGGCCTGGACGCGGAACGGCTCGTCCGCCTCAACTCCCGGCTCGCCGAATTCAACCCCGACACCCCCTACGACCAGGAGGGCGAAGAGGGTCTCGGCCTCGGCCTGTACGTCGTGGCCCGGCTCGCCCACCGGCACGCGGTACGGGTGCAGCTGCGCGAGCAGAAGCAGGGCGGAACCGCGGCCGTGGCCGTCCTGCCGACCGCGCTGCTGGCCGCCGCGCCCGCCGCCGCGGTCCCCTCCGCCACACCCGCCGGCGCCGCCGGTCCCGCCTTCTCCCTCCCGGGCGCCGACGCCGAGGCCAACTCCAACATCCTGCCCGGCCGCACCAAGCCCACCGGCGACCCGTTGGTCGCCCTGGCGGAGAAGACCGTCCGCGCGGCGGAGGAGGATCCCCAGGAGGGCTTGCCGGAGACCTCGCAGGAGACCTCGTCGCAGGACCCGGTCCCCGGTTCGGAGCGCTCCGCCCCCGAGCGCCCCGCCGAGACCACCATGGAACTCCTGCTGCCGCATCCGCACGGGGAAGCGGACGGCGCCGACATCGGCGATCCCGACGGCCTCACGGGCCCCGACGGCGTCACCGCCCCCGACGTCGCCGACGAGAACGGCCCCGAGCACAGCAGGGTCCCCGAGGTGCCGGAGGAGTTCGTCGCCGACGAGGACCCCGTCACCGACAAGGGCCTCCCGAAGCGCACCCCCAAGATCACTGTTCCCACCCAGGCCCCGCGCAGGCTGACCGGTTCGGTCGACGCCGAGGCCCTCCGCCGCCGTCTGGGCGGCTTCCGCCGGGGGGCGGAGGCCGGTTACCGCGAGGTGGAGGCGGAGATCGCGGAGAAGACGGGCCAGAACAAGGTTCCGGCACCCGCGAGAGCTCAAGATGCACACGCACACGCCGAAGAAGACACGGGGGGCCCAGTCGAGGAGGCAAGCAGTTGACCGCGCCCAGTACCTTCGGACTGAGCAGTGAAGCCCGTAACCTGCACTGGCTGTTGACGAACCTCGTGGAGGAGGTCCCCGGCATCCAGTCCGTCGCCGTCGTCTCCTCCGACGGCCTGCTCCTGCTCTCCTCGGACCCGGGCCGCAACGACGAGGCCAGGCGGTCCCGCAGCGGCAGACCTACCGGCCCCCGCGGCTCCTCCGCGGATCTCGCCACCATCGTCTCCGGCATCGGCAGCCTCACCATCGGCGCCGCGAAGCTCATCGACTTCGGCGGTGTCAAGCACACCATGATCGCCATGGAGGAGGGCAGCCTCTTCGTGATGTCGATCAGCGACGGCTCCCTGCTCGGCGTCCACGGCTCCGCCGACTGCGACATGAGCGTCGTGGCGTACCACATGGCGCTCTTCGTGGGCCGGGCCGGACACGTCCTGACCCCCGAACTCCGCAGCGAGCTACGAAAATCGCTGGAGGAGTCGGAGTCGGCGGGGAGCAGCCGATGACCCACGACCCGCGCCGAAACGAGCAGCCGCGCCAGGCCGAGCAGCCGCGCCGGAACGAGCAGCCGCGCCGGAACGAGCAGCAACCGCAGCCGCAACAGCACAAGAAGCAGCTCCCCGTCCGCGGCGGCGACCGCAGGCCCGCCCGCGTCCGCCCCTACTCCCTCACCGGCGGCCGCACCCGCTTCGGTCACGTCCTCCTGGTGGAGACGTTCGTCGCGGCCCTCGAAGCGCCCGAGGAGCGCAAGGAACTGACGAACGGTTCCCTCAGGTCCACGGTCATGCCGGAGCTTCGGGCCATCGTCGAACTGTGCCGCCGGATGCGCACGGTGGCCGAGATCGCCGCGCTGCTGAAGATGCCGCTCGGCGTGGTCCGGGTGCTGCTCAGCGACCTCGCGGACCAGGGAAAGATCCGTGTGTACGGCACCGGTACCACCCATGGTACGGGCCGTCCCGACCGCGCTCTGCTGGAAAGGGTGCTGAGTGGACTCCGTCGTCTCTGACGCCGCCTCCTCCTTTGGCGTCACCCCCCTCGTCGCACCCGAACCCGACGAGCCCCTTCAGCCCTGGCAGACCGACCGCACCCGAGCCCCCATAGCCACCAAGATCGTGGTGGCGGGCGGGTTCGGCGCCGGAAAGACCACCCTCGTCGGGACCGTCTCGGAGATCGAGCCCCTCCAGACCGAGGCGCTGATGACCGAGGCGAGCGCGGAGACCGACGACCTCACCGGCACGCCCGAGAAGATCACCACCACGGTCGCCATGGACTACGGCCGTATCACGCTCGACGACGACCTGGTGCTGTACCTGTTCGGCACGCCGGGCCAGCAGCGGTTCTGGTTCATGTGGGACGACCTGGTGCGCGGCGCGATCGGCGCGGTCGTCCTCGCCGACACCCGCCGGCTCAAGGACTCCTTCCCCGCGCTGGACTACTTCGAGAGCTGCGGGCTGCCGTACGTCGTCGCGGTCAACCACTTCGACGGCAGCGAGCTGTTCGAGCCCGAGGACGTGCGGGAGGCGCTGACGATCCCCGCACACATACCTGTCATGATCATGGACGCGCGGCGCCGGATCTCGGTGATCGAGACCCTGCTGGCCCTGGTGGGCCACGCGCTCGACGAAACCCCCGAGTAAGTCTCGACCACCCCCCGAGCAGTCCCCCCGAGCAGTCCCCACAAGGAGTCTCCCCGCATGCGGAAGATACTCGTCGTCGGAGCCGGCCAGTCCGGTCTCCAGCTCGCCCTCGGCCTCCAGTCGCACGGGTACGAGGTCACCCTGATGTCCAACCGGACGGCGGACGAGATCCGCTCCGGACGGGTCATGTCGACGCAGTGCATGTTCCACACCGCCCTCCAGCACGAGCGCGACCTCCAGCTCGGCTTCTGGGAGTCCCAGGCCCCGAAGATCGCCGGGCTCGGCGTCTCGGTCGCGGCCCCCGGCTCGCACGACCCGGGCCCGACGCAGCGGGCGATCGACTGGGTGGGCACCCTCGACGGGTTCGCCCAGTCCGTGGACCAGCGGGTGAAGATGGCCGGCTGGATGGAGATCTTCGCCCAGCGCGGCGGCCAGCTCGTCATCCACGGCGCGGCCGTCTCCGACCTCGACTACTTCTCCCGCGCCTACGACCTCGTCCTGGTCTCGGCGGGCAAGGGCGAGCTGGTGTCGATGTTCGCCCGCGATCCCGAGCGCTCCCCGTACGCCGAGCCGCAGCGCGCGCTCGCCGTGTCGTACGTCCACGGCATGGGCCCCCGCCCCGAGCACCCGGATATGGAGGCCGTCCGCTGCAACCTGGTCCCGGGGGTCGGCGAACTCTTCGTCATGCCGACGTTCACCACCTCCGGCCGGGCCGACATCCTGTTCTGGGAAGGCATACCCGGCGGCCCGCTCGACGTCTTCAACGGCGTCAAGGACCCGGCCGAGCACCTCTCCCTGACCCTGGAGCTCATGGAGAGGTTCACGCCCTGGGAGTACGCGCGGGCGACGAAGGTCGAGCTCACGGACGCCGGTGGCACGCTGGCCGGCCGCTACGCGCCCACCGTCCGCAACCCGATCGGCCGGCTGCCCGGGGGCGGCCTGGTGCTGGGCGTCGCCGACGTCGTCGTCGCCAACGACCCGATCACCGGCCAGGGCTCCAACTCCGCCTCCAAGTGCGCGGCCGCCTACCTCGCGTCGATCCTCGAACACGGGGAGAAGGAGTTCGACGAGGAGTGGATGCAGGCCACCTTCGACCGCTACTGGGACACCGCCCGGCACGTCACCAAGTGGACCAACGCGATGCTGGCCCCGCCGCCGGAGCACATCGTGAACCTGCTGGGGGCGGCGGGGCAGCTGCCGGTCGTGGCTGATCGTTTCGCCAACGCGTTCAACGACCCGGCCGACTTCGAGAACTTCTTCTACGAGCCCGAGAAGACGGCGGCCTACCTGGCCTCGGTCACCGGCGCCTGAGCGGCCTCCGACCTGGGCTCGGACACGACTCTGCCTGGAGGCCGCCGGTACACCGTGGGGCGGGTCGCCTACGCGCTCGGTGGTGTCGTGCGCACGCCTTCGAGGAGGGCGGCGAGGTAGCGGTGGGCGGCCTCGGCCCGGTCGGCGGGGGTGCCGCCGCGGACGCTCACGGCGTGGGCGATGCCGCACATGAGCGGGACGAGGTCGGCGGCGGCGAGGTCGGGGCGGACCACTCCGGCATCGCGGGCCCGGGCGAGGAGGGTGGCGCCGGTCGACGCGAGTGACTTCTTGAGTTCCGTGGTGCGCGGCACGGCGTTCGTGGCCGCGGCGGCGACGGGGGGCAGGGCGGCGTCGGTGACCTGCGCCTCGACGGTCTGGAAGAGGAAGCCCGTCAGGCTGCGCCAGGGGTCGGCATCGGTCAGCGCCTGCCGGCCGTGGGCGGCCAGGGCCTCCAGGCACGGGGCGGCGACGGTCTCCAGCAGCGCCTCGGGCGTGGCGAAGTGCCGGTAGACGGTGCCGACCCCGAGTCCTGCCCGGCGGGCGACGTCGTTGAGTTGCAGTGGTGTGCCCTCGTCGACCAGGTCGCGGGCGACGGAGACGATCCGCTGCCAGTTGCGGGCCGCGTCCTTGCGTAGAGGCGTCGTCATGGGGCCATGCTAATCGGATGTTTCATCCGGATAGTTCTGTCGCCGGCCTGGTGGCCGCCCCGCCGTGCGTACGACGCTCAGCTGAGGGCGAGCGGTGCGTGCCGTTCGCTGAGTCGGCGTACGGATTCGGCGACGCGGGGGTCGGCTGCCGCGCGGTGCGGGGCGACTGGCTGTGCCTGGGCGCCGATGACGATGCCGGTTCGGCCCGTCAGCGTGTCGTCGGTGGCGGCCGTGATGGAGGGCCTGGCTGCCACGGATGCCGGACCCGAGGTCGAGCGTTCGAACGTGCGGCGCACCAGGGGCCACAGCAGCCGCAGGGCGGGTGAGACGATCTTCGGGTCGGTCATGGTGCCGTTGGTCATGTCGGTCGCGGCCCCTCCGGGATCGGCGGCGAAGACCGAGACGCCCGTGCCGTCCAGCCGGGCCGCCAGGTCCAAGGTGTAGGCGAGGTTGGCGAGCTTGGCGCGGCCGTACCAGTGGAAGCCGTAGTAGCCGCCCGGCGGCTCGATGGCGTCGAACACTCGCTTGGCCAGGGTGATCGCGCCCGACGTCACGTTCACGATCCTGCTCGGGGCGCCGGCCGTGAGTGTGGGCAGCAGCAGTTCGGTCAGCAGGTAGGGCGAGAGGTGGTTGACGACGAACGACGCCTCGACACCGCCCCGGGTCTGGCGCTCGGCGAACATCGCCCCCACGTTGTTGACCAGCACCGTCAGCGGATCACCCGAGGCGGCGTGGTCGGCCGCGATCCTGCGGGCGAGCGCACGCACCTGGTCGAGCGAGGCGAGGTCCGCGGCCAGGAAGCGGGCCGGGTGCACCGGGCCCGTCGCGTTGATCCGCTCGACGGCCTCGGCTCCCCGTTCGGCGTCGCGCCCGATCACCGTGACCGCGAACCCGGCGACGGCCAGCCCCAGCGCCGTCTCCAGGCCGATGCCCCCTGTTCCGGCCGTGACCACTGCTGTCTTCTTCATGTGCTCCTCCACCCCGGGCAGCCAATCGGATAGATCATCCACTTAGTCCCGGACGGTAGCACACATGCGGATGGACTATCCGGTTGAGGCTTCCGGGCTGCGGCGCTCCGCCCGCCGACCGGAGACAGGCGGATGCCTGGGGAATTGCACCGGCGGCTGGTGCGACGGCCGGACAGAGTCACTGGCGTACGCCCCTGTCCGGCGTCGTTGATGTCAGGCGTCTGCCCAGGTGGCGGCGGCTGTGTGCGAGTTGCGGCCCGAGGAGGCGGCCGCGTGTCCGGCCGAGGTCACGGGGTGCTAGAGGTCCGTGGGCGGACGCGGGCGGTCCGGGGTCGCTCGCGCCCGCGCGGCGGACTCGCAGGGGCCACAGTCCCGGGCCTCTTCGGGCGGGGAGTCCGGGCGTACCGCTCCCAGGATCGGGTTCGACGCGATGGGGGAGATCTTGACCTTCTCGCCTGTCCGGGGAGCCTGGATCACCATGCCGTCGCCCATGTAGATCGCCACATGGGTGGCCTCGGGGAAGTAGAGGACCAGGTCCCCGGGGCGCAGGTCCGTGAGAGGGATGCGCGGGAGCTTCGCCCACTGTTCCTGGCTGGTGCGGGGGATCGGGGTGCCGGCCTGGTGCCAGGCCTGGGAGGTCAGGCCCGAGCAGTCGTACGTCTTCGGGCCCTCCGCACCCCACTCGTACGGCTTGCCGATCTGACGGACGGCGTAGCGCAGCGCCTCCTCGCCCTCGCGTGAGGCCTTGTGGTCGTCCTTGAGCGCGCCGGACGCGATCAGCTTCCGCTGGGCCTGCGCCACCCCGTCCTGCTCCAGTTCGGCGATCGCCGCGAGCTGCGCCGCGGTGAGGGAGGCGAGGAGTCTCTCGACGTCGTCGAGGCGGCGGCGGACGTCGTCGCGCTCCTTCCGGCTCCGCTCGGTGAGCGTGAGCTGGCGGTCCAGGGCCGTGCGTGCCGCGCGGGCCAGCCCGTCCGCCCGGCGCTCGCTGCCCTCCAGCCGGTCCACCGTCTCGGCCCGCTCCCGCGCCAGCCGGCCGATGACATGCCCCTGGTCGAGGGCCTGCTGGGGGTCGCGGGCCAGCAGCAGGCGTACGTACGGGGAGACGTCGAGGCTGTTCTGGTACTGCTGGCGGGCCAGTCGCCCGGCCGCGCCCCGGCTCTCGTGCAGGGTCAGCCGGGCCGCGGCCAGATCGGCGTCCAGTCGGTCGGTCTCGGACTGACGCTGCTTGAGGGCCTCCTTGGTGGCGTTGTAGGCCTCGGTCGCCTTCTCGGCCTCCCGGTACAGGCGCTGAAGTTCCGTCAGCAGCTCGGCCACCGTGCGGCCGCCGGGCGGGGTCGCGGCCGGGGTCGGACTCGGGGCCGGGGCCGGGGGCTGCGGTCCTGGTACGGCCAGGGCGGCACCGCCCGCCCAGACGGCCTGCGCTGCGAGCGCCGCCGTGGAGACCGCACAGGCCAGACGCAACAGCCTTCCTGACACGCCATCACCTCCACTGCGGGGAGGCGACCCGGGTGGCCCCTCGACCCGCAGGGTGATAATGGGACATGTAGGAAGAAAGTGCGCGCCCGGCTGCTCGGTTCGGCCCAGTCACATCACCCTTCGGTGTCGTCCCGGCGCTCCCCGGGCGTGGTGGGTTCCGGCTTCGACCACGGCCACCTCAGGCGGCCGGACCCCGTGTCGCCCTCGGCGGCGTACTCGTACTTCCACCCCTGCTGGAGCCCCAGCCGCTTGCTGTGCCCGCGCGGCACCCGCCGGTACACCAGGACCGTCGGCGGTCCGCCCGCCGCGTCGGGGACCGGGATGCGGTACGTCTTCGGCGGGTGCCCGGTCATGCCCACCAGGACCGGCAGCACCCGGCCGTCCATCGGGCCGCCCTCGAAGGGGGTGTCTTCGCTCTTCACCGCACCAGTGTCGGTCAGTCGGCGTCGCTCAGCGCGGCCCGGACCAGCCCGGCGGTCTGCGGATCACGGGCCGCGGTCACCGTGAGCGCCGCCGCGAACTGCTCCATCAGCCAGTCCCGCAGCTCCTCGGCGGGCGGCTCCTTGCCCTCGTCCAGCCAGATCAGCGAGGCCGCCTCGACCGCGGTGATCCACATCCGCACGGTCATCCGCAGCGGGAGGCCCGGATCGGTGACCCCGAGGTGGCGGTAGATGTGCTCGGCAGCGGACCGTCGTACACCGTCCACGATGGCCGTCGTACGGGAGGTCTCCACCACGCTGCCGCCCTGGAGCAGGGCGCTGAAGCCGGCGTCGTGGCGGCCGACGAAGCCGAGGTAGCGGTCCAGGGCGCGGGCGAGGCGGGGGAGGAGGGGGCCGCTGCGGGGCTCGTCGAAGCAGTGCCGGAGCTCCTCGGCGGCGGAGCGCAGCGCGGCCTCGTAGAGCTGCTGCTTCCCGCCCGGGAAGTAGCGGTAGACCAGCGGTCTGGACACCCCGGCGGCCTCCGCCACGTCGTCCAGCGAGACGTCCTCGGGGAGCCGGTGGGCGAAGAGGGTGAGCGCGGCGTCGAGGAGCTGGCTGCGCCGCTCCTCGACGCTGAGGCGGCGGTAGGCGGGGGCGGCGGGGGTCATGTGTGCAGCGTAGTTCTTGCCCGGCCCCGTGCCCCCTGGACCGGGCGGCTCTAAGCCAGCAGGCCCGACGACCTCCACAGGCGGCGGCCCACGCCGCGCAGGACCCCGATGTCGTCCAGGAAGTCCATCAGGCGTTTCGAGCCCGTCTGCATGACCTCGCGGCGGTGGGCGCTCGCCTTCACCTGGGCCATCGCCTCGCGCTGGTCCAGCCCGACGTTCGTGTAGACGTCCGGGTTGACGAAGGCGACCGAGAAGACGCGGGCGAACTCGCCCGACGTCACCCGGGTGAACTCCTGGGACCACCGGGGGGCGGTCACCATCTGGCGGCGGAGTTCCTCGCGGGCGTACCGGACGTGCCGGGCCTCCTCCGTCACATGGATGCGGGTGATGCCCCGGATCAGGGGCTGGATGCGCTCGTCCGGGAAGGTCAGGCGCTGCATCCAGTCGAGGAGTTCCTCGCCGAGGAGGGTCGCGGTGAAGGAGCCGGGGGTGGTGGAGACGGTCTTGAACAGGCGGCCCATGTTCTGGTGGACCCGGCTGACCGGGTACCCGGGGGTGCCGCCCCGGGCGATCAGCCGGGCGAACATCTTCGAGTGCCGGCACTCGTCCTCGATCTCGGTGAGCGCGTACCGCACGTGCGCGCTCGTCGCCGCCTTGTCGTAGATGTGCCGGACGAGCAGCTGCATCAGGATGAGCTCGAGCCAGATCCCCAGCGAGGCCAGCGCCGCCGACTCGTGCTGCGACAGCAGGATCCGTTGCTCCTCACCCATCCGCTTCCACAGCGGGGTGTCGTAGAGCGACACCAGCTCCGGCGGCCAGAACCACTTGCCCTCCTCGAAGGGCGCGTCCCAGTCCAGCTCCCGGTCGGGGTCGAAGGAGTGCTTGGCGGAGGAGGCGAGGAGCCGCTCGGCCACCTGTTCGCGGTCCTTGAGCAGGCCGAGCGCGTCACGCAGCGCGGCCGGCGCCCCGTCGTCCGTGAGGGTCGTCATGGCTCTTATGAGACTGCTTGTCAGCAAGCACGTCAATCCCCCTGCGCGCAGGCTCCTCGCCGGCGGCCTCCACGACCGACGTGCTGACGCGTCACCCGCCTGCCCGGACGAGACACCCCCTGGCTAGGCCGAGCAGCCGAGCCCCTCGGGCACCTCGAAGCTCTCCGGCCGGGCGCCCTCGGGCGGGAACGACGTGCGCAGGGTGAAGGCGTACGGCGTCGGGCCGTGCGTCCGCAGGTGCAGCAGCCGGGCCTCCGCCTCCTCGACGGTGGGCCGGTGGCCCGCCGGCACCCACCACAGGGTCACCATCGCCTCCCGCACCCGTTCGAACCACTCCCGCCGCCGCGCGAGCATCTCCCGGTGCCGTCCCTGGTACATGTACGCCGTCAGCGCGTCCGTGTTCCGCCACACCGACATGTTCACGATCAGCCAGGCGTCGCCGAAGACCTCGATGCCGGTCGCGTCGCCCTCCTGCGACTGGAGCCGCCAGACGAACCCGTCCGCGGCGTCCGCGTCCGCGTTGACCGGGTCGAGCGCGTCGACGAAGTCCTTCAACTCCGGTGAGTCCAGAGGAAACCTGAGACGGGCGATATTGACCTGGGCGAGTTCGAAGGCGGCGGGTTCCGTGGTCCTGGTCCTGGTGGCGTCAGTCATGCGCGAACCGTAGGACGGACCTGTCGCCCCCGGAAAGCCCCCGTCTCACGGAGCGAGCACCGACGCCATCACCGCCCGCGCGATCGGCGCCGCCATCCCGCCCCCGGTGATCTCCCCGCGGTCGGCCGAGCCGTCCTCCACCACCACCGCCACCGCCACACTCGGCTCGACGTCCCGCCGCCCCTGCGCCCACGAGACGCACCAGGCGTACGGCGTCCCGGCGTTGCCGATGCCGTGCTGCGCGGTGCCGGTCTTGGCGCCGACCCGGGCACCGGGGATCGCCGCCCTCGTCCCCGTGCCCTCGCGCACCACGTCCTCCATCAGCTCCCGCAGCCGTACGGCGGTCGACGGGAACATCGCCTGCCGCGCCGACCGGGAACCGGCCGTCCCCACCGTGGCCCCGCCCCGCCGCGTGGTGCGCTCCACCAGGTACGGCTCACGCACCTGACCCCCGTTGGCCACCGCCGCCGCCACCGTCGCCATCTGGAGCGGGGTGGCCCGGGTGTTGTACTGCCCGATCGACGACAGCGCGAGCTGCGCCTGGTCCAGCGAGGTGTCGAAGGTGCTGGTGGCCACCGGGAAGGGGATGCGCACGTCCGGGTCGTTGAAGCCGAACGCCTGCGCCGTGCGCGACATCCGGGCCAGCCCGACCCGCACACCGAGCTTCGCGAACACGGTGTTGCACGACCACTCGAAGGCCTCCCGCACCGGGGCGTCCGCACAGCCGTCGCCCGAGTTCGTCAGCCGGGTCGTCGTCCCCGGCAGCCGGTACGGCACGGGCGAGTCGGTCGGCGCGTCCAGATCCGTCACCACGCCCGCGTCCAGCGCCGCCGCCGCGGTCACCACCTTGAAGGTGGACCCCGGCGGATACGTCTGCCGCACCGCCCGGTTCAGCATCGGCCGGTCGGGATCGCCGTTCAGCCGCTCCCAGGCCGCCTCGGCGCCCGGGTCGTTCCCGGACAGCAGCGCGGGGTCGTACGACGGACTGGACACCAGCGCCAGCACCCGGCCGGTCGCCGGTTCCACCGCCGCGACCGCGCCCTTGCGCCCGTCCAGCGCCGCGAAGGCCGCCCGCTGGGCGCGCCGGTCGAGGGTGGTGACGACCGTTCCGCCGGGCGGACGGCCGCGCGTCACGTCGTTCCACAGCGGGAAGGGCGAGAGCATCGGGTCCAGACCGGAGAGGAGATCGTCCTCGGCGTGCTCCAGGAACGTCGTCCCGTACTCCTGCGAGGCGAAGCCGGTCACCGGCGCGTACAACGGCCCGTCGGTGTACGTCCGTTCGTAGCGCAGCTGCTCCCCCGTGTCCCGGGAGCCGGTGACCGGCGCGCCGCCGACCAGGATGTCGCCGCGCGGCTGGCCGTACCGGGCGATGGACTCGCGCCGGTTGGCCGGGTTGCCGTCGTAGGCGGCGGACCGGACGACCTGCACGCGCAGGGCGTTGACCAGCAGCGCCAGCAGGAGCAGGGCGCAGAACACGGCGGCGTGCCGGATGTGCCGGGTCACGGGCGGTACCTCTCTGGTCAGGGGGCGGTGCTGCCGTCGTACTGCCGTCGTGCCGAGTCGCTCACCCGGATCAGCAGCGCCACGATCGCCCAGTTGGTGACGACCGACGAGCCACCCTGGGCCAGGAAGGGCATGGCCATGCCGGTCAGCGGGATCAGACCGGTCACCCCGCCCGCGATGACGAACACCTGGAGCGCCACGATCGAGGCGAGCCCGACGGCGAGGAGCCGGCCGAACGGGTCGCGCAGGGCGAGGCCGGCCCGGTAGCCGCGCTCCACCAGCAGCGCGTAGAGCAGGAAGAGCGCCGACAGACCGGCGAGGCCCAGTTCCTCGCCTGCCGTGGCCAGGATGAAGTCCGACTTCGTGGCGAACCCGATGAGGACGGAGTGGCCGAGCCCCAGCCCGGTGCCGAGCACCCCGCCCGCCGCGAAGGCGAACAGGGACTGCGCGAGCTGGTTGGGCCCCAGGCCCGCGTCGATCGACGCGAACGGGTGCAGCCAGTCCTCGATCCTGCCGTGCACGTGCGGTTCGAGGCGGCCGACCGCGACCGCGCCGAGCGAGGCGAGCAGCAGACCGACCGCGATCCAGCCGGTGCGGCCGGTGGCGACGTACAGCATGACCACGAAGAGCGCGAAGAAGAGCAGCGAGGTGCCCAGGTCCCGCTCCAGGACCAGCACCCCGACGCTCAGCAGCCAGATCGCCACGATCGGACCGAGCACCCGGCCGGTCGGCAGCTGCACGAACCAGATCGTGCGGCCCGCGTACGCCAGTGCCGTGCGGTTCGCCGCCAGGTACGCGGCGAAGAACACCGCGAGCAGTACCTTGGCGAACTCGCCCGGCTGGATGGAGAACCCGGCGACCCGGACCCAGATCCGGGCGCCGTTCACGGCCGGGAAGAGGATCGGCAGGGTGAGCAGGGCGAGCGCGGCGACCACGCTGACGTAGGCGTAGCGCTGGAGCACCCGGTGGTCCCGCAGCGCCGCCACGACCAGGATGAACAGGGTGATGCCGAGGGTGGACCACACCAGCTGGGTCGGCGCCGCCCGGTCGCCCGGTGTCTCCAGGTCCAGCCGGTAGATCAGCACGAGCCCGATGCCGTTGAGCAGCACCCCGATCGGGAGCGGGAGGGGGTCGGCGTACGGGGCGCGCAGCCGTACGGCGAGATGGGCGACCAGCGCCAGCACGCCGAGCCCGGCGCCGTAGCCCGCGGCCCCGGGCGGGACGGAGCCGTGCCGGGCGAAGCCGACCGCGCAGTAGCCGTACACGGACAGCAGGACGGCCACGACGATGAGGGCGAGCTCGATGCCGCGGCGCCGGGGGAGGCGTACGGCGGGGGAGGGTGCGCCGGCCGCGGCGAACGCGGTCGTGGCTCCGGTTCCGGTTCCGGCACTCGTCATGTCCGGAACCTACCCAAATGATGCGCTGTGTGAGTCCTGGGAGTGAGGGTGTGTCAGCACCAGCGCGGCGCCTCGCCGATGTTCTCGATGTAGCGGGCCGAGCCCCAGGCCCAGGTGCCGTCGGTGAGGAGGTACCAGAGGGGGTTGCCGTCGACGGTCTCGCCGGGCGTCTTGCAGAAGATCGACACGATCTCGCCGCGGTGGACGGACCGGATCACGTCGCCGGCCCGGGTGGGCTTGCTGCGCAACAGCAGGGTGCTCGCGGTGACGCGGCCGCGGAAGAGGCGCTGGGTGTCCTGGTGGCCGCCCTGGCTCCACTGGTCGTCACCGCCCTGGCCGGCGCCCTGGTTCCAGCCGCCGCCGTTGCCGCCTTGGCCGGTGCCCTGGTTCCACTGGCCGCCGTTGCCGCCACCGTTCTGGTTCCACTGGCCGCCGTTGCCGCCTTGGCTGGTGCCCTGGTTCTGCCAGCTGTTGCTGTTGCTGTTGCTGTTGGAGTTGCTGTTGGTGTTGCCGCTGCCGTTCCAGCTGCCGTTCCAGCTGCCGTTCCAGCTGCCGGTGCCGGTGCCGGTGCCGGTGCCAGTGCCGTTCCAGTTGCCGTTGCCGTTGCCGTTGTTGGTGTTGGTGTTGCCGTTGGTGTTCCCGTTTCCGCCCTGGTTCCAGCCGCCGCCACCGCCACCGCCGCCACCCTCGTCACCCTGGCCCCCCTCGTCCCAGGAGCTGGTGCCGGGGTCGCCGCCGTCGCCGTTCCAGTCGTCGTCGGCGGTGGCGGGGGTGGCGACGGTCGCGGTGACCAGTGCGCCGACGGCGGTCGCCAGGGCGAGGCGGGTGAGGGCGGAGCGGGCCAGGGACATGGCGATACCTCCATGAAGAGGGTGAAACCGGCTCAGAAGCTGACTTGACGCCAGATTAGGAGCAGCTCGCGCGTGTCGCCCGTCACGCTGCGCCATCGGGGAGCTGCGCGGCCTGAGGCAGTGTCAGCGTGGCCACCGCCCCGCCCTCGGGCGCGTTGGCGAAGGCCAGCACGGCCCCCAGCACCTCCGCCTGGCCGACCGCGATGGTCAGCCCGAGCCCGTGTCCCCTCGCCCCGCCCTCCGTGCGGAACCGCTGCGGCCCGTGCGCGAGGAGGTACTCCGGATAGCCGTCCCCGTGATCCCGAACGGCGACCACCGGCCCGTCCACCGTGAGGACCACCGGGCCCCGCCCGTGCCGGTGCGCGTTGGCCACCAGATTGCCCAGCACCCGTTCGAGGCGCCGCCGGTCGGTCTCGACCCGTACGTCCCGTACGACCCTGATCTCCGTGTCGGCTCCGGACGCCCGTACGACCCGCCGGGCCAGCGCGCCCAGCTCCTCGGTGTCCAGCTCCAGCCGCTCCCGCCCGGTCTCGAGCCGGGAGATCTCCAGCAGGTCCTCGGTGAGGGTGCGCAGCGCGGCGACCCGGTCGCGCACCAGCTCCGTCGGCCGGCCCGGCGGCAGCAGCTCGGCCGCGGCGTGCAGTCCGGTCAGCGGGGTGCGCAGCTCATGGGCCACGTCCGCGGTGAAGCGCTGCTCGCTCAGCAGTTTGCCCTGGAGCGTGGCCGCCATGGTGTCGAGCGCGGCGGCGACCGCCCCGACCTCGTCCTGCGGCCGGCCCGGCTGCCTGGCCCGGGGGTCGTCCACCCGCGCGTCCAGATCGCCGGCGCTGATCCGCCGGGCCACCCGCGCGGTCGTGTGCAGCCGGCGGGTCACCCGGGTCACCGCGAACGCGCCCACGAGGAGCGTGGCGCCGATGGCCAGCCCCGCGGACCACAGGATCGCGGAGTCGAGCGCCTCGATGGTGCGGGCGCTCTGCGTGTAGTCGACGCGGACGGCGAGGGCCCGTCCCCCGTCGGCCGGACCGGCCGCCCACATCGTGGGGCGCCCGGCGGTGTCGGCGACCATCGTGCCGCGCTCCCCGGCCAGCGCCAGGGACCGCAGCGGGGCGGGCAGCCCCGGCGGGTCGACGCCCGCGCCCCCGCCGAGGCTGTCCCCGGCCTCGAACGCCTTCGTCGCGTCCGTCAGCCGGGACAGCGCGAGGTCGCGGGCCTGGCCGACGGTCTGGTTGGTCACCGACACGTGCACGAGGACCCCGAGCAGGGCGGCGAGCGCACAGCACATCACCGTGATGAACACGGCGGTCTTCAGGGCGAGCGTGCCGGCCCACCGGGGGAGCGCGAGCCTCATCGGCCGCTCGCCGGGGCGGCGGGGGAGGTGCCGGGGGAGGCGGACGCGGAAGGGCGCGGCGAGAGGCGTCTCCCGGGTGTTCCGATGCGCAGCATCTCGTCGTGGGTGAGCAGCATGGCGCGCTGCTGCGGGTCCCAGGTCCACTGCAACCGGTACTCGTAGCCGGCGACCTCCGAGGGGGCCCGGATGATCAGGGCGCGGCCGGCCAGTTCTACGCCGCTGACCGCGTCCTCGTAGGCCATGACCTGGACGAGCCGCCGGCCGCGGACGGTGTACACCCGGACGGCGGTGAGCTTGCCGGGCAGCTGCCGGAAGCCGAGCGTCATGTCGTCGCGCCCGTCGCCGGTCAGATCGCGGTAGTACGCCTGGAGGACCGGGCACGCCCGCCCGGCCGTGCCGCTCTTCCCGCAGTCGCTCATCCGCCGGGCGGTCTGCTGGTACGCCCCCGGGCCGTAGTCGCCGGGATGTGCGGCGATCTCCGCGCGGACGACGGCGACCGGGTCCACCTTGTGGATGTCCCCGCCGGGGACGGTGACGCCCTTCACCACCTCGGTCTCCACCTCGCCGATCGCGAAGGCGGGGCTGGAGGCGGGGGTCAGGTTCGGCCAGAGCCGGTCGGGGCTGATCGCGGTCGCGGTCGGTCCGGCGCCCTGGAGCCCGCCCGCGTCACCGCAGGCCGCCGCCGCCGTGGCCAGCAGGGCGGCTGTGGCGACGGCGCGGGCGATGCGGGCCGGGCGAGGGGGGAGGCTGAGCGGCACGGGACTCCTGAGGTGCATGGCGATGCGCGGCCCCGTACACCTTATTCGTAGGGAAGTCCTTTTTGCGTACCGGGTAGTGCCGGGTGGTACGAGGGCCGGAGGGCGGAGCGGAGAGTGGATCGGAGAGTGGATCGGAGGGCGGCGCGGAGGATGCGACTGTGGATGCGACGGAGGATGGAGAGGAAACGATTGTGCACGGTCACTCGGCCAGCTCCTCCAGCAGCCTGGCCGTCGGCAGTCCGGCCCGCAGGTACTCCACGAACAACTCGTTGTGCAGGGCCCAGGGAGAGCGCCGCGACCGTATCAGCCGGATCGCCTCGTCGGCCGGGTGGCCCCGCCTCACCAGCGTGTGGGCGACGACCAGCCCCGACCGGTTGTATCCGCTGTAGCACCGCACCAGGACCCTGCGCCCCTGTTCCAGGGCCTCGCCGGCGGCCTGGGCCAGCCGGATCACGCCCGCGAGCTGGGTGCCGTCCAGCGGCCCGTCCGGGATCGGCCACACATGGTGCACCACCCCCGGGTCCGGACCGTGGCCCGAGCGGGCCCGGGTCAGCGTCTGGACGAGATCGAACTCGTCCCGCACCACGGCGAGGGCCGGCTGCCCGGAGGGCCCCCGGTACTCGTGGCAGCCCATCCACAGCCCCGGCACGATCTCGTCCCACGGACGGTCCGGAGCCGGTACCTCGGGTTGCTTCCTGCGGGTCCGCAACGGCGCCTCCCCACGCGCGCTCCCTGAGGGCCCGTGTTCTGCCCCAGGTCGGGGACATGACACAGGGCCCGAGCCCTATGACCTGCCCAACTCCTCCCCAAGGTAACCGCCTTCTTGCCCTCGCAGCACCCCGCCTGTTCCCATGGTCATGGGGTGATGACGCATGACCGGACTGCGCGTCGTACCGACCTGGCGGCATGGCCGGGAGCGGCTCTACGTCTGTCTCACCGACGGCAGGAACATCGCCTGGTACGACCGTGAGGCGGCCCGGGTCAATCTGCTCGCCGACGACCGACGCGAGGAGGTCCTGGAGGCGCTCGGCCCCTTCCTGACCGGCTCGGTCACCGTCGGCCCGCCCCCGGTGCCCACCCCCGCCGAACTGGCCCGCCTCGCCCTCCACCCGGACGACGACCTCGCCCCCAACCGTCCCGGCGAGGCCCTCCTGGTCTCCCTGGACCGCGACCCGGCCCCTGCCCATCGGCTGCGGCCCGACCCGCGCCGGCACGCCCTGACCGCCGAGCAGACGGTCGGCGAGGCCCTGGACCGGCTGGACGGGGCCGGCTGGCACACCCTGCACTCGATCCCGCTCCCCGGCGGCGACCGCCTCCACCACCTGACGATCGGCCCGGGCGGCCTGTTCACCATCCACTCCCTCTACGCCCGTAAGGCCCGCGTCCGCGTCGCCGACCCGCACGTCACCCTGGGCCGGCGCGACCCCGCCCCCCTGCTGCGCCGCCTGCGCGCCGACGCCGCCCGCGCCTCCCACGCCCTCACCGCCGAGGTCCGCTCCGTCCTGGCGCTGGTCGCCCCCACGGAGGTCACCTTCACCACGGCCCCCCGCGAGGTCCGCGTCCTCACGGCCCCCGAGATCGAGAACTTCACCCGCCTCGGCGGAGTCCTGAAGCCGGCCGACGTCGAGGCGCTGCACGCGATGGCCCGCGACCGCAACACCTGGACCCACCTCTGACCACCCCGGCGGCCGGGAGCGCTCGCTCTTCCGCGGGAAAGAGATACCTCGGGCCTCGGCCTGCTGTCCCGGCCGTGCGGGTCCCGGTCGACTGCCCCGGTCGTGCGGATCCCGGTCGGCTGCCGCGACCGTGCGGGCCTTGGTCGACTGCCCCGGCCGTGCGGGCGGCGGGCGCGCCCCAAACCTCGCATGCCGGCCGCCCTCGCTACCGCCGGTGAGGCCTGGGCCGGTGTGGGGGTTCCGGAGTCGGCGACGGCAGGGACGATACCCCGGGGAGGGTATGCGCGGCGCCGGTCGGCTGTCCCGGCCGTGCGGGCCCCGGTCGGCTGTCCCGCCGCTCGCCCGCCACCGGGCGCGCGCCCCCACCTCACACGTCGGGCCGCCCGCCCCCGCCACCGCCGGGGAGGCCCGGAGCGTGCGATGGCCGGGATGATACCCCAGGCGGGTATGTGCCGGCCCCGTCGGGCGGTGTCGGTCGCTCACCGCACACCAGCACACCAGCCACCGGGCGCGCCCGTCCTCACATGCCGGTCATACCGCCGCCGCCGGTGAGGCCCGGAGCCAGTGACGGGAACCAGAAGACGGCCACGGCCAGGGCGATCGAGGCGATCCCCACCGCGCGGGCCACCAGGCGGCCGGCCGGAGCGAGTTTCTCGGCGGTGATCACGGCGGCCAGGGCCACCATGGCCCACACGTTCATCACGCCGAACGCCGCCAGCAGCACCATCAGCGACCAGCAGCAGCCCAGGCAGTAGGCCCCGTGGTGGGCTCCGGCACGCAGATCGCGCGAGCGTCCCGGGTACGCGGCGTAGCGCAGCATCAGGCCCAGGGGCGAGCGGCACCTCGCCAGGCAACGGTCCTTGAGGGGCGTGAGCTGGTAGACGCCGCTGACCGCGAACACGGCCGCGGCCACCGCCGTGCCCGCCGCGGAGGGCAGCCGCGCCGCCCGGCCGAGGCCGACGGCCAGCGCGTACGCAGGCAGCCCGGCCGCGGCCCAGACGAGCAGGTAGGCGGCCGTGAAAACGACCATGCGCGCGGCCCGGTGCACGGTGATGGTGCGCGCGTACAAGGCGGCGACCGGTGCCGTGGCGGGCAGCATCATCGCCGTCATCATCAGCGTCCACACGCCCAGGAACGCGGCCGGCCCCAGGCCCATGGTGCCGGGCATCGCCGACATGCCGCCCCAGCGCGTCACCGTCCAGACCCAGGCGGCGGCCGCCACGACCAGCAGCAGCCCGACGGGGGCCACCCGCACGCGGCCGGTGGCCGGCCCCGCGGTCATCCGGACCACGTGAACGGGGCCGAGTGTCCGTTGCCGCCCGTGAAGTCCCAGGTCCGGCCGTACACACCGGTGCCCGTCGCCCGGGTGGACCGGGCGACCGTCAGTGTGCTGTTCACGGGGTGGAACAAGCCCGTCAGCTTCATCACCGGGCCGTCCTCGCCGTGCTGAGGGGCGACCTGGTCCTCGATCTCGACGTCGATGGTCTCGCCCACCCGCGCGGAGTGGTGGCGACCGTCGTCGCGGTAGTCGATGGGGACGCGCTGCACGCCGAGGACCTCGCCGATGAGCGGGGTGAGCCCCGCCATCGGCCCGCCCGCCTGGCCCGAGAAGACCTTGCCCAGCGCCTCCGCCTGGCCGTCGTCGGCTGCCGCGTCGACGTACAACGCCACCTGCCAGCCGCCCTCGGCCATCACCCGCGGCCCGTCGACGAAGACGGCCACGCTGCGGTCGGAGACGTCGACGTCGTCCACGGTCCCGCTGTCCACGTGGAACGCGAAGGTCACCTGGCAGCGCTCGTGGTCGGCCGGCGCGGTCAGGCCCGACGTGGTGCAGGGGCACACCACGTCGCAGTTGCAGGTCTCCAGGTACGTGCCGCTCAGTTTCCAGGGCATGACACTTCCTCCCTGTCGTGCGGCCCCCGGGGCAAGGGGACGCATCGGGAGGATCCGCTCCGCCCCGGCGCCGCTTCACTCCAGGCTATTCCCGACGGGCCCCGGGGCGCAGATCCGCCGCCCGTCGCCGGACGGCCCCCGTGAAACCGGGTCGGACGCGCCCCCTCACCCCGGCACCCCGCCCGCGCGGTCCGGGTCCAGCACCGGCGCCAGGAGGTCGCCCCACTCCCGCACCCGTTCCATCACCTCGCCCGCCCCCAGCGTCATCCGGCCGGCCTCCCCCGACCCCGCGACGTCGTCCACCTCCTCCCAGCGCACCGGCGCCGACACCAGCGGAGTCTCCCGGGCCCGCAGGGTGTAGGCCGTGGCCGTCGTCTTGCGGGCCGCGTTCTGGCTCCAGTCCACGAACACCTTCCCCGGCCGCAGACTCCGTGTCATCCGGTGCAGCACCAGCGAGGGCATCGCCCGCTCCGCCTCCACCGCCAGCCTCTTCGCATACTCCGTCACCCGCTGCGACGAAGCCCCCCGCACCGCCGCCACCAGGTGCAGCCCCTTCGACCCGGACGTCTTCGCGTACGCCTCGATCCCGTCCTCCGCCAGCCGCTCGCGCAGCCACAGCGCGACCCCGCAGCACTCCGCCACGCCCGCCGGCGCCCCCGGGTCGAGGTCGAAGACCAGCCGGTCGGCGTGCCCGGGGTCCTGGAACACCCACTGGGACGTATGGAACTCGGTCACCAGGTTCGCCGCCCACATCAGGCTCGCCAGATCCTGTACGACCACCATCCGCGCCGGCCCCTCCGAGCGCGGCACCTCCGCCGTGGTCACCCACTCGGGCGTCCCCGGCGGCACGTTCTTGGCGAAGAACACCTGGCCGCCCGGGCCGTCCGGATAGCGCAGGAAGGACAGCGGCCGGTCCCGCAGATGGGGGAGCAGGACGTCGGCGACCGTGGCGTAGTAGTGGAGCACCTCGCCCTTGGTGAAGCCGGTCGCCGGATACAGCACCTTCTCCAGATTGCTGAGGGCGAGCCTCCGCCCCTCCACCTCCGCGATCGGCGTCATACGATGAGAATCACATGAATCGCACAAATCACGCAAAGAGTGCGAATCATTCAATTTGCCGTAATTTCCCGTGCTCAGGAGGCCGCTGCCCGTGCGATCCATCTGGAACGGCGCCATCTCCTTCGGTCTCGTCAGCATCCCGATCAAGCTGGTGAACGCCACCGAGAGCCACTCGATCTCCTTCCGCCAGATCCACACCGAGGACGGCGGCCGCATCCGCTACCGCAAGGTCTGCGAGCTGGAGGACCGCGAGGTGAGCACCGCGGAGATCGGCAAGGGCTACGAGGACGCGGACGGCACGATCATCCCGATCACCGACGAGGACCTGTCCCACCTCCCCCTGCCGACCGCGAAGACGATCGAGATCGTGGCCTTCGTCCCGGCCGACCGGATCGATCCCCTCCAGATGGACGCCGCCTACTACCTCCAGGCCGGCGGCGCGCCCGCCGCGAAGCCGTACACCCTCCTGCGGGAAGCCCTCAAGCGCAGCCGCAAGGTCGCCATCGCCAAGTACGCGCTACGAGGCCGTGAGCGCCTCGGCATGCTCCGGGTGGTCGGCGACGCGATCGCCATGCACGGCCTGCTCTGGCCGGACGAGGTCCGCGCCCCCGAGGGCCTCGCCCCCGACACCGACGTCACCGTCCGCGACAAGGAACTCGACCTCGCGGACGCCCTGATGGACACCCTCGGCGAGGTCGACCTCGACGACCTGCACGACGAGTACCGGGAGGCCGTCGAGGAGGTCATCGCGGCGAAGGCGGCCGGCGAGGCACCGCCCGAGACGCCCTCCGCACCCTCCGGCGGCAAGGTCCTGGACCTGATGGCGGCCCTGGAGAACAGCGTGCGCGCCGCCAAGGAGTCGCGGGGCGAGGCGCCCCCGGCGGAGGCCGGGGTCAGATCCCTCTCGCGCCCCAAGGAGCCGGCCGGGAAGAAGTCCACCTCGGCCACGAAGCGGGCGGAGCCCGCCGCCCGCAAGTCGACGGCCCGGACCGCCAAGACCGCCAAGTCGGCCCAGAGCGCCAAGAAGGCCACGTCGGCGACGAAGAGCACGGCCAAGAAGACCGCCGCGAAGAAGACGGCGACGGCCAAGAAGACCCCGGCGAAGAAGACGGCGGCCCGCAAGCGTACGGCCTGAGCGGGCGGCGTTCCGCCGGCTCCTCGGGGAGCCGGCGTCCTCGATGCTCACCCGCTCACCCGCTCACCCGCTCACCCGCTCACCCGCTCACCCCGGCTCCGGCACTCTTGACGGGGTGGATGTTACCGGTAACATCGAACTTCGGCGGAGAGCACGACATCCGCGGCCTCGGCGGGCCGGCCTCCCCGGCGGGCGGGGTCGCGGCGGGCCCTGCACCCGGCAAGGTTCGGGTGGTCGGGCGTCCGCGCCCTACCCCTGCTGCTCGCCGCGGTGTCGGCGCTGTGTCCCGCCGTCGGAGCTGTGTCTCTCGCCGCGACCCTCCGGCCGACCCGGGCGACGCGCACCTCGGCCTGACCGTCACCCCCGGCCCGCACCCCGCCCGCAGCACGTCACTCCGTACCGAACCGCACCGAAGGGGAACCCCATGCCCGCCCTGACCACGACCACCGACGGCTTCCTCCTGCACGGCACCCCCTTCCGTATCCTCTCCGGAGCGCTCCACTACTTCCGCGTCCACCCGGACCAATGGCCCGACCGCCTGCGCAAAGCCCGCCTCATGGGCCTGAACACCGTGGAGACGTACCTCCCCTGGAACCTCCACGAGCCCACCCCCGGCACCCTCGACCTCGACGGCCTCCTCGACCTCCCCCGCTTCCTGCGCCTCGCCCAGCAGGAGGGCCTCCACGTGCTCCTGCGCCCCGGCCCCTTCATCTGCGCCGAGTGGGACGGCGGCGGCCTCCCCTACTGGCTGACCTCGGACCCCGACATCCGCCTGCGCACCAGCGACCCCCGCTTCACCGACGCCTTCGACCGCTACCTCGACCTGCTCCTGCCCGCCCTCCTGCCGTACATGGCCGCGTCCGGCGGACCGGTCATCGCCGTCCAGATGGAGAACGAGTACGGCGCGTACGGAGACGACACCGCCTATCTCAAGCACGTGGAAAGCAGCCTCCGCTCCCGCGGCGTCGAGGAACTCCTCTTCACCTGCGACCAGACCGACGGCGACCACCTCACCCGGGGCACCCTCCCCGGTGTCCTCGCGACCGGCACCTTCGGCAGCCGCGTCGACACCTCCCTCGCCCGGCTGCGCGAGCACCAGCCCGAAGGCCCGCTGATGTGCTCGGAGTTCTGGATCGGCTGGTTCGACCACTGGGGCGGCCCGCACCACGGCCGGGACGCCGCGGACGCCGCCGCCGACCTGGACCGCCTCCTCGCCGCGGGCGCCTCCGTCAACATCTACATGTTCCACGGCGGCACCAACTTCGGTTACACCAACGGCGCCAACCACCACCACGCCTACGCGCCCACCATCACCTCGTACGACTACGACGCCCCGCTCACCGAGAGCGGCGACCCCGGCCCCAAGTACCACGCGTTCCGTGAGGTGATCGCCCGTCATGCCGGGCTCCCGGACGAGCCGGTGCCGTCCCCGGCCCGCAAACTGCCCGTCACCGAGGTCGAGTTGACCCATCGGCTCGCTCTCCTCCAGCAGCTCGGCCACGACGGGGTGCACTCCGCCGACCCCGTCACCGCCGACGCGCTGGGCCGGCGCGCCGGTTACGTCCTCTACCGGACCACCGTCCCCGCCGCGGGGCCCGGCCTGCTCCACTTCGAGGGCGGAGTCGGCGACCGCGCCCAGGTCTTCGTCGACGGCGCCCCCGCCGGCGTCCTCGAACGCGAGCGCTACGACGAGACCCTCCCGATCCACGCCCCCCGCGCCGGCGCGCGACTCGACGTCCTGGTGGAGAACATGGGCCGGGTCAACTACGGCCCCCGCATCGGCGTCCCCAAGGGCCTGCTGGGCCCGGTCACCCTCGACGGCGAGGCCCTCCAGGGCTGGGACTGCCACCCGCTGCCCGCGGACGAGGCGCCGCCCACCGCCGCCTTCGCCCCGGCGACCACCCCCACCTCGGCCGAACCGGCCTTCCACCGGGGCACGTTCGAGGTCGACGAACCCGCCGACACCTTCCTCTCCCTCCCCGGGTGGACCAAGGGCCAGGCCTGGGTCAACGGCTTCCACCTGGGCCGCTACTGGAACCGGGGCCCCCAGCGCACCCTCTACGTCCCGGCCCCCGTCCTGCGCCCCGGCACCAACGCCCTGGTCCTCCTCGAACTCCACGGCACGACGACCCCCAGGGCCCACCTCGTGAACACCCCGGACCTGGGCCCTACGACCCCCTGACACCGCCCCCGACCTCGCCTTGCCTGCGGCCCGGCCCGGCCCGCCGCGGCCCAGGCCCAGGCCCACCCCGTTCCCGACGTGGACCCGGCTCGGCCCGGGTCCCGGCTCGGCCGTGAACCAGGCCGGCCTCGCGCCTGGATCCGGCTCGGGCTCGGGCTCGGCTCCCGGCTCGGGTCCGGCTGTCCCCCGCCCACAGCCACCCCCGCCCGCGTCAAGCCGCCCGCCCCACCCCGGAGTTCACCCGATGCCGTGTCACCACCTTCAGGTTCCCGGAGCCTCCGCACCGCCCCTGCGGGGGCATCTTCCCTTCTTCGACGCTCCGGGGGTTCCCGATCCCATCGAGGTGACCAGCCGCTGGCTGACCCGCGCCGGGCGCCCGTGGTTCCCCGTCTCCGGTGAGTTCCATTACTCCCGCCATCCCGCGGCCCGCTGGGAGGAGGAGCTCCTGAAGATGAAGGCGGGCGGCGTGACCGCGGTCACCTCCTACCTCATCTGGATCCACCACGAGGAGACCGAGGGCGACCTCCGCTTCGACGGCGACCGCGACGTGCGCCGGTTCGCCCGCCTCTGCGCCCGCCACGGCCTCGACTTCATTCCCCGCATCGGCCCCTGGTCCCATGCCGAGGTGCGCAACGGCGGTCTCCCCGACTGGGTCCTGGCCCGCACCACCGGACCCCGCACGGACGACCCGGCGTACCTCGCCGCCGTACGCCCCTGGTTCGCGGCGATCGGCGCCCGGCTCGCCGGACTGGACCGCGCGTCCGGCGGGCCGATCGTCGCCGTGCAGATCGAGAACGAGCTGTACGACCAGCCCGGCCACCTGCTGACCCTCAAACGCATGGCTCGGGAAGCCGGCCTCGACGCACCCCTGTGGACCTCCACCGCCTGGGGCGGCGTGCGGCTCCCCGGCGACGAACTGCTCCCGCTCTACGGCGGCTACCCGGAGGCCTTCTGGACCGAGCACGACGGCGGCTGGCCCGACACCTGCCGCACGCACTTCTTCTTCACCCACCAGCGCGACGACGAGGGCATCGGCGCCGACCTGCGCGCCGACCTGCACCCCACGACCGTCCGCGGCACCGACCCGGCGGCCCAGGCCGACCGTTTCCCCTGGGTCACCTGCGAGCTGGGCGGCGGCATGGCGGTCGCCTACCACCGCCGCCCGCGCGTCGACGCCGCCGACATCGGCGCCCTCGCGCTCACCAAGATCGGCTGCGGCTCCGTCTGGCAGGGCTACTACATGGTCCACGGCGGCACCAACCCGCCCGGCGACCGCACCACCCTCCAGGAGTCCCACGCCACCGGCTACCCCAACGACCTGCCCGTCCTGACGTACGACTTCCAGGCCCCGCTGGGCGAGTACGGCCAGTACCGCCCGGCGTACGACGAACTCCGCCTCCAGCACCTGCTGCTCGCGGAGTTCGGCGAGCGGATCGCCCCCATGGAGTCGGCCCTGCCCGCCGACGGCCCGGCCGGCCGGCACGACAGCACCACCCTGCGCTGGGCGGTCCGCACCGACGGCCGCGCCCGCGGCTTCCTCTTCGTCACCAACCACCAGCCGCACGAGCCGCTGCCCGACCACGAGCGGACCACCTTCACGGTCGCGTTCCCGGACGCCGCACCCCTCACCCTCCCCACCACCCCCGTCACCGTCCCCTCCGGCGCCTACTTCTGCTGGCCCCTGCGCCTGGACGTGGCGGGCCTGCGCCTCGACTGGGCCACGGCCCAGCCGGTCTGCACGGTCGCCGACGAGGACGGCCGTACGGTGCTGGTGCTCGCCGCGACGGACGGCATCGCTCCCGAACTGGCCCTGGACGCACGGACGGTGGGGAGGGTCGTCACGGCGGGCACGGGGACCGTACGCCGCGAGGACGGGCGGGTCCTGATCACCGGCCTGCGCCCCGGTACCGACGCCCTCGTGGAGACGGAGACCGCCGACGGCACCCCGGTGGCCCTGCTGGTCCTGGACGCGACGACGGCCCGTACGGCCTACAAGGGCCGGGCCTGGGGAGCCCCACGGCTCATCCTCTCCCCGGAGGGGGTCGTCTTCGACGAGGTCCGGGACGAGGTACGCCTGCACGCCCGCACGGACCCGCGATCCGGCCGGCGGCCCACCCTGGCGGTCCTCCCCGCCCCGGCCCACCCCCCGACGGCCGCGGGCGCCACCCTGGAAGAGACCCGGGACGGCGCCCTGACCCGCTACACCCTCTTCCCCGACCTCGGCCCCGGCGTCGACCTCGGCCCCGGCGTCGACCTCGGCCCCGGCGTCGACCCCGGCCCCGGCGTCGACCCCGGCCCCGGCCTCGACCCCGGCCTCGACCTCGGCCCCGACCCCGGCCCCGGCCTCGACCTCGGCCTCGACCTCGGCCTCGACCTCGGCCTCGACCTCGGCCTCGACCCGGACCCCGGCGTCGACCCCGGCCCCGGCCCCGGCCTCGACCTCGGCCTCGACCCGGACCCCGGCCCCGACCCCGGCCCCGGCCTCGACCGCCTCGACCCGGACCTCGGCCTCGACCCGGACCTCGACCTCGGCCTCAGCCTCGACCCGGACCCTGACTCTGACCCTGCCCCCGACCCGTACCCGCACCGGGAGCCGGTGGCCACCCTCCTGCCGGACCCCTCGGTCAGGCTCCTGCGCCCGCCGGGCCCGGCGCCCACCCCCGTCACCGGTGTCCTGAACCGCGCGAGCGCCCCGGCCGACGAGCACTACGACACCGTGGCGGCCGTGTACCGGGTGGACGTCCCCGCGCAGGTCCCCGAGGGCACCCTGCTGCGACTGCACTGGACGGGGGACACGGCACGCGCGTACACGCGGGCCGGGCACCTCGTGGCGGACCAGTTCTTCTCCGGGCGCCCCTGGGAGCTGGCCGCGGAGCTGGTGCCGCCGGGCGAACCCGTCCTGCTGAAGGTGCTGCCGGCGGCCGCCGGGGCGAAGGTGTACACGCCGGTGGAGCCGGCCCCGGGCGTGGCGGAGGTGACTCGCGCGGAGTGGATACACCGCCCGACGTGGACGCTCCGCGCCACCTGACCCCGGCGCCGCACCCCGCCCGGCCTATCCTGTGGGCAGCCGGGCGGGGCAGGCCCGGTGGATCCACGGCCGGCGCCGGGCCGGTCCGCGGAGCAGTCCAGGCCGAAGGAAGCAGAGCACCCACCATGACCCAAGGCGCCGCCGACGGCCCGGCGACCAAGGGACGCAGCCGCCGCAACTTCGCCGGCACGCGCCCCGTGATGGACGACGTGGCGAAACTCGCCGGCGTCTCCAAACAGACGGTCTCCCGGGTGCTCAACGACAACCCGGCCGTGCGCGCCGAGACCCGCGAGGCCGTCCGGGCGGCGATGCGCACCCTCGGCTACCGCCCGAGCAGCAGCGCCCGCTCCCTGGCCAGCGGCCGCACCCGGATGCTCGGGGTGATCTCCTTCGACGCCGCGCGCTACGGCCCCGCCTCCACCCTCACGGCCATCAACACGGCCGCACAGGAGGCCGGTTACCTTGTCAGCTCGATCGCCCTGGACACCGCCGACAAGGACACCGTCATCCGCGCGGCGGACCGGCTCTCCGCCGAGGGCGCCGACGGAGTGATCGCGATCGCCCCCCAGTTGCGGGTCGCGCGGGCGCTGGCCGAGGCCCACTTGGACACCCCGCTGGTGGTCATGGACAACGACCTCGGCGACGGCACCCCCATGGTCACCTCGGACGCCCGCACCGGCGCCCGCAAGGCCACCGAACACCTCCTGTCCCTCGGCCACAGAACCGTCCGGCATGTGGCGGGCCCGACCGGCTGGACCTCCGCCGACCGCCGCGCCGACAGCTGGCGGGACACCCTGAAGGCGGCCGGCGCCGAGATCCACGCCCCGCTCATCGGCGACTGGAGCGCCGACTCCGGCTACGACCTGGGCCGCGCACTCGCCAAGGACCCGTCCGTCACCGCGATCTTCGTCTCCAACGACCAGATGGCCCTGGGCGTCCTGCGCGCCCTGCACGAGGCCGGCCGCGGCGTCCCCGAGGACGTCAGCGTCGTCGGCTACGACGACATCCCGGAGGCCGCGCACTTCCTGCCCCCGCTGACCACCATCCGTACGGACTTCACGGACATCGGCACCATCTCGCTGCGCATCCTGCTGGACCGCATCGACGCCTCCGCCGGCCCGCGGCCACCGGTACCGCCGCTGACCCTGGTCCCCGTGGACCTACGCGTCCGGGACAGCACGCGCACGCTCTGACCCACCGGCGGCGGGCGTCCTCACGTCGAGGGCGCGAACGCCTTGACCCGCACCCCGGTGTCGCAGACGCGCACCGCCTTCTTCCTGCCGTCCGAGGCGGTGAAGGCAGGGGTCAGCGGCCGTGACTCCCCGGGCGGGACGACGTCGAGCCCGGGGAACGCGTCGCACTCGTCGAGGCTGGCGAAAGTGAGCGCGGCGACGGCGGAATCGCCCGGCCCGAGGGTGACCTTCGGGGCCTCGGCGGCCGACCCGGCCCAGTCCACCGGCAGTTCGGTCCGCCCGGTCCGGCCCTCGAAGAGCAGCGAGGGGAAGCCGCGTACCGTGCAGGAGCCGTCGCCCACGTGGGTGAGCACGACGGAGGCCCGGCCCTGCCCGGTGCTCCGCGCCACGGCCGTCAGCTCCTGCGTACGGCAGTGATCGGCGGCGGGACTCGGCAGGGAATCGGCGCCGAAGAGCACGCCGGCGGACGGGCCTGAGGTGCCCCGGTCGGCACCGGCACCGGCACGTTCCTCGCCGGTCTTCCCCGTCTTCCCCGTCTTCCCGGTCTTTCCGGTGTCGTCGGTTTCGGCGCTCGCGTCCGGGTCCGCGTCCGGGGCCGAGCCCGCGCCGGACCCACCCCTCGGGACGTACCCGGTCTCGGCCGACGACACGTCGGGCGAGCCACCGGACGCCGTACCAGGGCCGGACGAGCAGCCCGCCGCCCCCACGAGGAGCAGGGCCGCCACGAAGGCGTACCTCATCGGTCGGCGCATGACTCCTGCTGCTTCATCGGCGGACGGACGCTTCATCGGACGGACGGACGGAGAGACAGGCGGGTGGACAGGGAGGTGGACGGGCGGGCCGACGGGGCGGGCAGATCAACGGATCATGCCCCCGCGGCCACGACTGTGAGGGTATTGCATAGAATCCACGGCGATCACTTTCACCGGTGCCGCGCAGCGCACCGCCTTCCGGGGGAAAGGCACACGCGTGCAGTCGAGCGACCATGCCATGCGCCGACGCAGGTTCCTGGGCGCAGGAGCCGTGACTCTGGGAGCCGCGGGGGCGGCCGCCGCCGGGCAGCTGCTGCCGGAGCGCGCCTCCGCCTCGGTGAGCGGCGCGGCCGCCGCGGCCGGCGCGGGCGCGGAGGTGAGCGGCACGGTCTTCAAGCTCGGCGTCGCCTCCGGAGATCCCCTGCCCACCGCGATCGTGCTGTGGACGAGGGTGCTGCCCGCGACCCCGGGCAACTCCGGAATCCTGCCGCCCACGGTGCCCGTGACCTGGGAACTCGCCGCGGACAGCGGATTCACCTCGATCGTCAGGAGCGGTACGGCGACCGCGAGCGGCAGCCTCGGGCACAGCGTCCACGTGGACGTCACGGGTCTGACGCCGGCCACCGACTACTGGTACCGGTTCAAGGCGCTGGACCGAACCTCCCCCACCGGCCGCACCCGTACCACCCCTGCCGCCGGCAGCACCCCCGAGAACCTGCGGATCGCGCTCGCCTCCTGCCAGAACTGGCAGCACGGCTACTTCACCGCCTACCGGGACATGCGCGCACAGCAGCCGGACCTGGTGCTGTTCGTCGGCGACTACATCTACGAGAGCTCCGCGTACTCGTACCGCGTCCGCCGCCACGAGGGCACCGGACAGCCCGTCACGCTCGCCCAGTACCGGGCCCGCCACGAGCAGTACAACACCGACCCGGACCTCCAGGCGATGCGTGCCGCCGCCCCGTTCGTCGTCGTCTTCGACGACCACGAGGTGGAGCAGGACTGGGCCGGTGACGTGGCGAACGACCCGGTGGCCTGGCCCACCGCCAAGTTCCGGGCCCGCCGTGCCGCCGCCTTCCAGGCCTTCTACGAGCACATGCCGATCCGGACCGCGCAGCGGCCCAGCGGCCCGGACGTCCAGATGTACCGCTCCCTCGACTTCGGCACCCTGGCCCGGCTGCACGTCCTGGACACCCGGCAGTACCGCGACGACCAGGCGACCACCGCCGCCGGCGCGCTGCAGAACGGCCGCGTCATCATGGGCGACACCCAGCGGGAGTGGCTGGTGCAGAGCATGAGCGGCTCCGGTGCGCGCTGGAACCTGGTCGCCTCCCAGGTGATGATGGCCGAGACCGACTTCCTGGCGGGGGTCGGCAAGGAGTGGTCGTACGACGCCTGGGACGGCTACCAGAAGGAACGCGCCGCCCTGCTGGCCGAGTTCCAGGACGTCCGCAACCCGGTCGTGCTGTCCGGCGACCGTCACCGCACCATCGTCAGCGACCTCAAGCTGGACTTCGCCGACCCCGACTCGGCCGTGGTCGGCGCGGAGTTCGTCGGGACGTCCATCTCCAGCAGCGGCGACGAGGACCTGGCCGCCTTCGCCGCCGAGTGGGCGCCCAAGCTGGCGGACAACCCGCACTGGAAGATGATCGACGCCCGGCGCGGCTATCTCCTCCTCGACATCACCGCCGACGGCATCGAGGCCCGGCTGCGGGCGATCTCCACGGTGCTCACGAAGAACGGCACGACGGCGACGGCCGCGACCTTCCGGGTGGAGGACGGGGTGCCGGGCGTGTACCAGGTGGGCGTGGAGCGGGAGACGGCGGCGAGCGCGCAGGACTCACCGTCCGGGACGGACGGGGCGACGGCCACCGCCGACCCGGCCGGGCCGGCGACGCCTTCCCCGGCCTCCACCCCGGAAGAGGCGACGGCCACGGCGGACGCGACCGCCGACACCGCCTCCGGGACGCCCCCCGACCTCCCCTCCGACGCCTCCTCCGGCACCCCTGGCGGCTCCGGCGTTCCCGTCACCCCCGTCGCCTCCACCACCCCCTGACCCTCCGGGAGAGCATGTGTTCACCCTCCGATCCCGGCGGCACGAGGCAGGTACCGGGCGCCGTTCCGGGCGCCGCCGCCCCCGCGCGCGGAAGACCTCGGCGCTGGCCGGCACGGTGGCGGTGCTGGTGGCCGGCGTCTTCGTACTGACGCCCGGCGACGCGGACGCGACCGCACCGGCGCGCGGCGACTTCGACGGGGACGGCACGTCCGACCTCGTCTACCGCAATGTGGCGGGCCAGCTGTACGTCAACACCGGCGCGGCCGAGACGATGGCCCTCGACACGGACGTGGCCAAGGTCAAGGACGTCCTGACCCCGGGCGACCTCGACTCGGACGGCGTCCAGGACGTGCTGACCCTGAGCCCGGCCGGTGTGCTCTACTTCCACACCGGCGTCTACGCCCGCACCCCCGGCGGTCTGGGTTCGTACCGCACGGTCGCGTCCGGCTGGCAGATCTACGACAAGGTCGTCGCCCCGGGCGACCTGAACAGCGACGGCAAGGCCGACCTGCTGGCCCGCACCCCGGGCGGCACCCTGTACTACTACCCCGGCACGGGCACCGGTGCCTTCGGCAGCCGGGTGACGGTCGGCACGGGCTGGCAGCAGTACGACCAGCTGATCGGCGCCGGTGACCTCAACGGCGACGGTGTCGGCGACGTCCTGGCCCGCACCCCGGCGGGGGTCCTCTACCGCTACACGGGCAAGAAGGGCGGCACCTTCAACGCCAGGGTCAAGGACACGAAGACCGAGTGGGCCTCGTACGGCCAGATCATCGGCGGCGGCGACTGGGACGGCGACGGCAGGACCGACCTGCTGGCCAGGGACTTCGCCGGTCAGCTCTGGTTCTACCCCGGCACCGGCACCGGCACCTTCGGCGCCAGGGCCGCCCGCAGCAAGGGCTGGGGCAAGGTGACCCAGTTCGCGGGGGCGGGGAACAACCCGCACTACGGCAAGTTCGGTGCGCTGGCCCGCACCTCGGCCGGCGCGGTCTACAGCTACCAGGTGAGCGGCACGGGCACCCTCACCGGCAGACTCCTCGTCGGCACGGGCTGGCCCACCTCCACCACCCGCCTGTCCTACGCCGTCTCCCTGCGCCAGAACGGCCTGGCGGACCTGGTCGTCCACTCCGTCGGCACGGGCAGACTGACCAACCCGGCGTACTACGCCCTCTCGGACCCCACCCTCGCCACGGGCTCCACCTCCTACCGCCGGATCGTGGGCCCCGGTGACGTGACCGGCGACGGCAGGAGCGATCTGCTGGCCGTCACCGGCGCCGGCACCCTCTACCTCTACCCGGGCGACGGCACCGGCACCTCGGTCGCCGCCCCGGCCAAGATCAGCACCGGCTGGCAGCGCTACAACGCCCTGCTCGGCGCGGGCGACTTCACCGGAGACGGCCGCCCGGACCTCCTGGCCCGGGACACCTCGGGCACCCTGTGGCGCTACGCGGGCACGGGCTCGGCCACCGCGCCCTTCGCCGCCCGGGTGAAGGTCGGAACGGGCTGGCAGGCCTACAAGAAGCTCTTCTCGCCCGGCGACGCCAACGGCGACGGCAAACCCGACCTGATGGCCACGACGTCCGCGGGCGCCCTGTACTTCTACGCCGGCACGGGGACGGGCGCCTTCAAGGCCCGGGTGAGCAAGGCGAGCAGCGGCTGGGGGAGTTGGGCGGACCTGCTGTGAACCGGGCCGGTTCAGGCACCGGGTGACGGCCTCCCCGAGCAGCTCTCCTCCGGGAAGCGGGCCGATTCCCGCCTCTCTGTGCCTCTCCGCCGGAGCCGGACGCTGCCCCGCCGCCGACCCTGCTGCGCCGCAGCACATCGGTGCCCCTCGCGCAGCACCGTCGCCGGCGCGGTCCCGATGCCGAGCGGCAACGCCCCGGTGCTGCCCCTGACCGGTGGGCGTCCTGGACGAGACGGATGATGACGACGCCGTAGCTCTTGATCCTCGGGGTGCTCCGTCCTCGGGGTGGTCCGCGGGGTGGTCCGCGGCTTCGGCAGGGCGCACGGCTACCGGGTCCGGGCCGAGCTGCTGTGCCTTCCCCGACGGGGCCCGGTCACTCGACCTCACCAAACTCCCAGGCCACCATGGCACGCACGCTGTCTTGACCACCACGACGGCCGTCGGCCTGGCGCCCGGCTTCCGCCCCGACGGCGGAGTGCGCGGCGTACTGGCCACGATGCTCCTGCTACTGGTCTACGCGGTCAGCGTCAGCTGGATCTTCGCCCCGCTGACGACGTACCTCTACCGCTCCAAGAGCCGCACCTGACCCCTGCCACCCCCCGAACGCGCCCCGCGCCCGGAAAAGGACGGCCCCTGACCGGGCAGACCGGTCGGGGGCCGTGGGGCTGAGTGCCGACTGCTGCCCGCTGTCAGTGCCGCCCGGGTGGGCACAAAGGTCCCCGGGAGCCACCTCGGGACTCTGGTTGCAAGCCATGGATCCCCACCCCTCTCATCCTCCATGACGACCCGCAGCGGCACTTCCACCGAAGCGGCTGTGCCGGAAGGCCTCAAGTACCCAGGGACGATGAGGCGATGAGGCGATGAGGTGATCGGAGTGGCTCGCCCCCTACGGGTACCGAGTGCGGGACGACTGCCCGGCCGGTCCCGCGTTGTCGGCGGCCCTCACCCCTGAGGGCGCCAGAGGCTTCCGTGTCGCTTGGCGTGGGTAGTCCAGAACCGCTACGGCTCCGCTCGCCGAACAGCGGTGCAGTATGAGTGAGATCAGATTCAACAAGCGTCGAGGCATGTCGGCGTTTGACGGAACCAACTACCACAATGACGGCAGGCCGTTCTGTCACTGGACCACCGAGGTCAGCTACTTGGACAAAAAGACCCGGACGTTTCGTTACATCTTTTCCAACACGCTGGCCGAATCGGGAGAGAAGGCGTACATCGGTTTCGGGGTCGTCCGCTTCCGCCGGGACGGGCGAGCTTGGTTGCCGGACCGAGGGTTCTTCATCTCTGGCAACCAGAGGGAGCAATACCGCACACATAGTATGGTCCCGCTCCACATGATTCCCACGGACCCGGTTGCCATCCGAGAGGTATTCCGCTCGCAACCGGGTCTTGATCATGCCTGATCCGCCCAGGTGACCTGCGGTTTTGATTCCCGCGAGGCACCCGGCAACTCGACCGCAGCACACCCTCATTGCCGATGTGCTGTTCAACGGCCCGCGTCGAGGCGACGGTTGCAAGCGTTCCCACTCGCTCGCGGCACTCACCCGAGTACGTGCGCGGTACCTTGAAGTACTCCGTCCTTCGTCATAAGGGAAGTTCTCATGGCTCGCCGTTCCCCGGGCGAGATCAGGGCTGAATGGCCTAGACGCCAACTGACCAGCAGAATCCCGGTCATTGACGGCTTGTGCGCCGCGACGAATCACGAGATCGCTCGGTTCGAGTCCCGTCATCAGCTGCCGGCAGGGCATGTGGCCCGTGCCTTCAGCGCCTGGGCTCTGGCCCTGCACGAGTGGCCGGGGCAGGGCGCAAACCACGGCTACGGGACAACGTGCTGGAAGGACATGCACGCCCGAACGCTGTTGCAGGATGTCGCGGCCTCGATGCGACGCAGGAGCAGACGTGACTTCCTGGCGGTGGTTGCTCCCTTGGACGAACGCTATGTGGCACGAACACTCCCTGATCCCTACGCGGCGAGCGGGGACCCATGGTGGAAGCGGCGCCTCAGGGACAAGGCATGACGTTGGATGATCTTCGCGGCTCGCACCGAAGTGCCTGCCGAAAGCAGGTACCGGCACTGGCGCCGCTCTCGGGGGTGCTGACGGCTGAGAAGGTCGAACAGGTGTACAGCGTCGCTCGCCCTCGCCAGACTTGGAGTCGGGCCTGACCCCGCGCCTCAGCGAGGTGCCTGCCGGCTTTCCCTGCGGGATCTGTGGGTGGGCTCCAGGGTGTGCCCATCGTCGGGCCCCGGTGCCCTGTCACTGCCGTCTCTTACGCTCCGCTGTTGCACAAACAATTCGATGGAGAGGGGACGCATATGGGCGCCAACGCATGGACCCACACAGGCCCGTATCAGCGTGATCTGGCGGCCGCGTTCCGGCAGGCCCAGGAAGACGAGCTGGCGCGGGACAACCACGGCTTCGAGGGCCGGTCCCTCGAGGAACTCTGGCGCGACCCGGAGTGGCAGGAGTACATCTTCACCGGCGGCACAGGCACCGTGCTGGACTTCCCTCTCATGATCGAGGCCGCGGACAGCGACGACGGCCCGTTCATGCGACCGCTGACCGATGGTGAGGTGCGTGCGTGGGCTCCCCACGGCCGGCCCACCTACGAGGAGTGGGACCTCGCTCTCTATTCCGAGCAGTTGGAATACCCGGGCCGCGCCCAAGGGAACTGCACAGTCCTCTACCGCGACGGTAGGCCCGCGCAGATCGGCTACTGGGGTGTCACCGCCGACTAGGGGCAACCCGTACCATACGCGAAGACCCCGTTATCAGCGTTTCCGCTGGTGACGGGGTCTTTAGGCACCTAATCCAAGGTGCCCCCGGCAGGATTCGAACCTGCGCACACGGCTCCGGAGGCCGTTGCTCTATCCCCTGAGCTACGGGGGCGTGTCGGGTGCGGGCTGTTGCTCGCGGCGACAGGTGGAACACTACCAGCTCCCCCGGGGTGTTCATGAACGGGTTTACGTCGGCGAGGAGGGGCGGGTGTCGCCCGCACGGGGTGGAAGTGGGGAAAACCCGGACGCGGTGGCCGGTGTCGACCTACTCTCGAGTTGTGCCAGGCGCGTCGGGTCGGGTGCTTGTTGTGGACGACAACAAGGTCATCCGGCAGCTGATCAGGGTCAATCTCGAGCTTGAGGGTCTCGAGGTCGTGACCGCCTCCGATGGTGCCGAGTGTCTGGAAGTCGTTCATCAGGTGCGGCCCGACGTCGTCACGCTCGACGTCGTCATGCCCCGTCTGGACGGCCTTCGGACCGCCGCTCGGCTGCGTTCCGATCCCCGGACGCGTGATCTTCCCCTCGCGATCATCAGCGCGTGTACTCCGTACGAGATCGAGGCCGGCCTTGACGTCGGCATCGACGCGTTCCTCGCCAAGCCCTTCGAACCCCATGAACTCGTCGCCCTCGTACGGCAGTTGCTGGACGGGGCGCCGAGCGAGGACCGCCGAGGCAGTGGGCTCGGTAGGGGATTCGGGCTCGGGACCTCCCTTGGGGCCGGGCAGGGGAGTGGGGGGCCTGCCGCTTCGGAATAGGGTTTCGGAAGGTTTCGGAAGGTTTGGGAGTAGGGGCAGTGCGGGAGGCCAGGGCCATCAAGCCCGGCGTCCACATCCCGGGACCTCCCCAAACCGGCTCGCCTACCCACCCCCCTCCTCCCCTACGCTTGTCCCGTGACCCCCGTCGAGCTCTCCCGCACCGTGCTGCACGCGGTACGTCGTGCTGTCGATGCCGGAGAGCTGAGCGTGGCCGTCCCGGCGCGGGCCGTCGTCTCGCCGCCGGGGCCCGGAGGGGCCGGGGACTACGCCACGAACATCGCCCTGCAGCTGGCCCGCCCCGCCGGGCAGCCCGCCCTCCGGGTCGCCGAGGTGCTGCGGACCCATCTCGCCCGCTCCGAAGGCGTCACCTGCGTCGAGATCACCGGGCCCGGGTTCCTCAACATCAGCCTCGATCGGCACGCCGCCGGCACCGCGCTCGTCCGGCGGATCCTGGCGGAAGGGATGCGGTACGGGCACGGCGACAGCCTTGCCGGGCAGGTGTACGAGGTGCGCGTGCCGTTCGAGGTCCGGGCCGAGGTTCTCGCCGACGCCCTGGCGCGGATCGTCGCCTCCCAGGGCGGGCGCGTCGCCGTCCATCACCTCGCAGGCGCCCAACACTTCGACGCCCGACCTCTCGACCACTTGGACGCCCAACCTCTCGACGCCCAGCCTCTCGACGCCCAACACCTCGCCGTGCAGCCCTCTCCCGGCGCCTCGGAGCCCCCGTTCGACGACTCGGAGCCCCGTCCAGGTGTCTCGGAGCCTGCCTTCGCTGTCTCGGAGCCTGCCTTCGCTGTCTCGGAGCCTGCCTTCGCTGTCTCGGAGCCCCTTCCAGGCGCCCCGGGACCACTCCCCGGCAGCTCGCAGCCCCTCCCCGGCAGCTCCCACCCCTCCCAGTCCCCTCGCGCCGCCTCGCAGGCCACCCGGACCGCCGCCTCCCCGGCCACCCGCATCGCCGTCCAGCGCCCCCACCTCAACAGCCGCAGCGCTCCCACCGAGCTCACCACGCCGCTCGAGGCCGCGCAGCCCGCCGGTGACCCCCGACCCACCGCTCCCCCCACGGCCACCCCCACCCCCCTCGACCTGCGCCCCCACCCCGCCCCCGAGGACCCCACCCCCCTCGGGCTCGACGCCGCCTGCTGGGCGTTGCTCCACCCCGCCCCCCACGACCGGCCGCGCGTCACCGCCGATCATCTGGTCCAGCGTGAGAGCAACCCCCTCTTCCGGGTCCGGTACGCCCACGCCCGCACCCGCGCCCTAGGCCGTAACGCCGGCGATCTCGGGTTCACCGCCGAGGCTGGAGGCATGGGGGAGGAAGGGGAGGAAGGGGGGCATGCGGCGTCCCTGTCTCTCCTGCCCCTTCTCGCCGACTACCCCCGCGTCCTCGCCACCGTCGCCGCCCTGCCCCGCGCGGAGGGGGTCGCCGCGCCCTCGCGGCTCGCTCGGTATCTCGTCGTGCTCGCGGACGCCACGCTGGCGCTGCTCCCCGTCGTGCTGCCGCTCGGCGAGGAGAAACCCTCGGCCGCCCACCGCGCCCGGCTCGCGCTCGCCGAAGCCGCCGGGACGGTGCTGGCCGGCGGCCTGTCCCTGCTCGGCATCGACGCACCCGACCATCTCTAGAGAGCCAGTCAGAACATGAGCCGTTCCGCACACCCCGCCGGGCCCCGTCACGCCGATGTCCTTCCCGAGGGGCACTACTCCGCGCCGCCCAGTGACCTCAACGTCCTCGACCCGAAGGTCTGGGCGCAGACCGTCGGGCGGGACGAGGACGGGGTCGTGACCGTGGGGGGTATCGACGTCAAGACGCTCGCCGAGGAGTACGGGACCCCCGCCTACGTCCTCGACGAGAGCGACTTCCGCGCCCGGGCGCGGGCCTGGCGCAGTGCGTTCGGTGACGATGCCGACGTCTTCTATGCCGGCAAGGCCTTCCTCTCGCGGGCCGTCGTGCGGTGGCTGCACGAGGAGGGGCTCAACCTCGACGTGTGTTCGGGGGGTGAGCTGGCCACCGCGCTGTCCGCGGGCATGCCGGCCGAGCGCATCGCCTTCCACGGCAACAACAAGTCGAGCGAGGAGATCCACCGCGCCGTGAGCGCCGGGGTCGGGCGGATCGTGCTGGACTCGTTCCAGGAGATCGTGCGGGTCGCCCATATCGCGCAGTCGCTGGGCAAGCGGCAGCGGGTGCAGATCCGGATCACCGTGGGGGTGGAGGCGCACACCCACGAGTTCATCGCCACGGCGCACGAGGACCAGAAGTTCGGGATCCCCCTGGCCGGCGGCGTGGCCGCGGAGGCGGTGCGGCGGGCGCTGAAGCTCGACGGGATCGAGCTCATCGGCATCCACAGCCACATCGGCTCGCAGATCTTCGACATGTCCGGGTTCGAGGTCGCCGCGCACCGCGTCGTCGGGCTGCTGAAGGACGTCCGGGACGAGCACGGCGTCGAGCTGCCCGAGATCGACCTCGGGGGCGGGCTCGGGATCGCGTACACCAGCGATGACGACCCGCGCGAGCCGCACGAGATCGCCAAGGCGCTCACCGAGATCGTCACACGGGAGTGCGAGGCCGCCCGGCTGCGTACGCCGCGGATCTCGGTGGAGCCCGGGCGGGCCATCGTCGGACCGACCGCCTTCACGCTCTACGAGGTCGGCACCATCAAGCCGCTCGACGGGCTGCGCACGTACGTCTCCGTCGACGGCGGCATGTCCGACAACATCCGCACCGCGCTGTACGACGCCGAGTACAGCGTCGCGCTCGTCTCGCGCACCTCGGACGCCGCGCCCATGCTCGTGCGGGTCGTCGGCAAGCACTGCGAGAGCGGGGACATCGTGGTCAAGGACGCGTTCCTGCCGTCGGACCTGGCACCGGGTGACCTGATCGCCGTACCGGCCACGGGTGCCTACTGCCGGTCCATGGCGAGCAACTACAACCATGTGCTGCGGCCGCCGGTCGTCGCCGTGGCCGACGGCGAGTCGCGGGTCATCGTCCGGCGGGAGACGGAGGACGACCTGCTGCGGCTCGACGTCGGGTGACCCGGAGGGTTCGGTGTCGGAAGACCTGGTTCGTTCGGGGCCGGAAGACCTGGTTCGTTCGGGGCCGGGGGATCTGGATCGTTCGGGGTCGGGGGCCTGGATCGCTGGGTGTCGGGTGAACACGATCTCCGGTGAGACCGGATTCCGGTAAGGGAAAAGCCGCACGGAAACGAAAACAGAGGGGGCGGGAGAATCTTCTGCCGCCCGCCCCGGTGAAAATGAAATAGATGTCTCACGATCCGGACCAGGGGCAGAAACTCCGGTCCGGTGGGTGAGACTGGTCCAACCGTAGACGGTATGAGGAAACGAGGTCGGATGATGCGTACGCGTCCGCTGAAGGTGGCGCTGCTGGGCTGTGGAGTGGTCGGCTCAGAGGTGGCGCGCATCATGACGACGCACGCCGACGACCTCGCCCAGAGGATCGGCGCCCCGGTGGAGCTCGCCGGGGTGGCCGTGCGGCGGCCGTCGAAGGTGCGCGACGGCATCGACCCGTCCCTCGTCACCACCGACGCCACCGCCCTCGTCAAACGCGGGGACATCGACGTCGTGGTGGAGGTCATCGGGGGGATCGAGCCCGCGCGGACGCTCATCACCACCGCCTTCGCACACGGCGCCTCCGTCGTCTCCGCCAACAAGGCGCTGCTCGCCCAGGACGGGGCCGCCCTGCACGCCGCCGCCGACGAGCACGGCAAGGACCTGTACTACGAGGCCGCCGTCGCCGGGGCCATTCCGCTGATCCGGCCGCTGCGGGAATCCCTCGCCGGCGACAAGATCAACCGGGTGATGGGCATCGTCAACGGGACGACCAACTTCATCCTCGACAAGATGGACAGCACGGGGGCGGGGTACCAGGAAGCCCTCGACGAGGCGACCGCCCTCGGATACGCGGAGGCCGACCCGACCGCCGACGTGGAGGCGTTCGACGCCGCCGCCAAGGCCGCCATCCTCGCCGGCATCGCCTTCCACACGCGCGTGCACCTCGACGACGTCTACCGCGAGGGGATGACCGAGGTCACCGCGGCCGACTTCGCCTCCGCCAAGAACATGGGCTGCACCATCAAGCTGCTCGCCATCTGCGAGCGGGCCGCCGACGGAGGCTCCGTCACCGCGCGCGTGCACCCCGCCATGATTCCGCTGACCCACCCGCTCGCCTCCGTGCGCGGCGCCTACAACGCCGTCTTCGTGGAGTCCGACGCGGCGGGCCAGCTGATGTTCTACGGCCCCGGCGCCGGCGGTGCCCCCACCGCCTCCGCCGTGCTCGGCGACCTGGTCGCCGTCTGCCGCAACCGGCTCAGCGGGGCAACGGGGCCCGGCGAGTCGTCGTACGCCGCCCTGCCCGTGTCGCCGATGGGTGACGTCGTCACCCGGTACCACATCAGCCTGGACGTGGCCGACAAACCGGGGGTTCTCGCCCAGGTCGCCACCGTCTTCGCCGAGCACGGGGTGTCGATCGACACCGTTCGGCAGCAGGGCAAGGACGGCGAGGCCTCCCTCGTCGTCGTCACCCACCGCGCGTCCGACGCCTCCCTCAGCGGGACCGTCGAGGCGCTGCGCAAGCTCGACACCGTGCGGGGTGTCGCCAGCATCATGCGGGTTGAAGGAGAGTAACCAGCAATGACCCACCAGTGGCGCGGAATCATCGAGGAATACCGGGATCGGCTGCCGGTGTCCGCCAGCACTCCCGTGGTGACGCTCCGTGAGGGTGGTACGCCCCTCGTGCCCGCGCAGGTGCTCTCCGAGCGCACGGGCTGCGAGGTCCACCTCAAGGTGGAGGGCGCCAACCCGACGGGGTCCTTCAAGGACCGCGGGATGACCATGGCCATCAGCAAGGCCAAGGAGGACGGCGCCAAGGCGGTCATCTGCGCCTCCACCGGCAACACCTCCGCCTCGGCCGCCGCCTACGCCGTCCGCGCGGGCATGGTCTCCGCCGTGCTCGTGCCGCAGGGCAAGATCGCGCTCGGCAAGATGGGGCAGGCCCTCGTCCACGGCGCGCAGATCCTCCAGGTCGACGGCAACTTCGACGACTGCCTCACGCTCGCCCGTCAGCTGAGCGACAACTACCCCGTCGCGCTGGTCAATTCGGTCAACCCGGTGCGCATCGAGGGGCAGAAGACCGCCGCGTTCGAGATCGTGGACATGCTGGGCGACGCCCCGGACATCCATGTCCTGCCGGTCGGCAACGCGGGCAACATCACCGCCTACTGGAAGGGCTACAAGGAGTACGCCGGCGACGGCATCGCCTCGCGGACGCCCCGGATGTGGGGCTTCCAGGCCTCCGGCTCGGCGCCCATCGTGCGCGGCGAGGTCGTCAAGGACCCGTCCACCCTCGCCACCGCGATCCGGATCGGCAACCCGGCGTCCTGGCAGTACGCGCTGGCCGCGCGGGACGAGTCGGGCGGCCTCATCGACGAGGTGACGGACCGTGAGATCCTGCGCGCCTACCGGCTGTTGGCCGCGCAGGAGGGTGTCTTCGTGGAGCCCGCGTCCGCCGCGTCCGTGGCCGGTCTGCTGAAGGCCGCCGAGCGCGGCGACGTCGACCCGGGCCAGCGGATCGTCTGCACCGTCACCGGCAACGGCCTCAAGGACCCGGGCTGGGCCACCGAGGGCGCCCCGCGTCCGGTGGTCGTCCCGGTCGACGCGGCGGCGGCAGCGGGCCGCCTGGGTCTCGCCTAGGGCGCCGCGCGCACCCGGTCGACGCGGGGTTAACCCCGTAGGGGATGCACAGGGGGCTTACGACACGCATCGTGCGCCTCCTGTGCGCCCTATGTCGCCGCAGAACCTTCCTTCGATAGGCTGTACCGAACCCGCCCGCTGCATATGCCGCAGCGTCGTGTCGCCCTCGCGGCCCCGGGGTCGTCACGTATCTAGCGCATGTCATTCGACAGCCACGCAGCTCAAGGAGAGTCATCGAGAGATGGCCGGTCCCGCCTTCCGCGCCGCCCCCGTACGGGTGCGCGTCCCCGCAACCAGCGCCAACCTCGGCCCCGGCTTCGACGCCCTGGGCCTGTCGCTGGGGCTCTACGACGACGTCGTCGTCCGGGTGGCCGACTCCGGGCTGCACATCGACATCGCGGGCGAGGGCAGCGAGACCCTGCCGCGTGACGAGAAGCACCTCCTCGTCCGCTCCCTGCGCACCGCCTTCGACGTCCTGGGCGGCCAGCCGCGCGGCCTGGAGATCGTCTGCGCCAACCGCATCCCGCACGGCCGGGGCCTCGGCTCCTCCTCCGCCGCGATCTGCGCCGGCATCGTCGCCGCGCGCGCGGTGACCATAGGCGGCGAGTCCCGGCTCGACGACGCCGGTCTGCTCGAACTCGCCACCGAGATCGAGGGCCACCCCGACAACGTCGCCGCCTGTCTGCTCGGCGGATTCACGCTTTCCTGGATGGAGGCGGGCGCCGCGCGGGCGATCAGGATGGAGCCCGCCGATTCCATCGTTCCGGTGGTTTTCGTCCCCGGAAAGCCGGTACTGACGGAAACCGCGCGCGGCCTGCTCCCGCGCACCGTGCCGCACGTCGACGCCGCCGCCAACGCGGGCCGTGCCGCCCTGCTCGTCGAGGCCCTCACGCGGCGCCCCGGGCTGCTGCTGCCGGCCACCGAGGACCGACTGCACCAGGAGTACCGCGCCCCCGCGATGCCGGAGAGCGCCGCCCTGGTGGAGCGGCTGCGCGCCGACGGGATCCCCGCGGTGATCTCCGGCGCCGGCCCCACCGTGATGGCGCTCGCCGACGCGGAGACGGCCGACAAGGTCGAGGCTCTGGCGGGCGCGGACTGGGCCGCCAACCGCCTGGCCCTGGACCTGCGGGGGGCGAGTGTTCTGCCGCTCGCTCCCGCTGGTGAAACGCACTCCGGCGACATTTAAGTGCACGGTTGCCGGATTTCGAGAGGGGGAATGTTTGTTGGATCCGGTAGTGTTAACCTCAAGTCTGCACCCGACCCCACCATGGCGAGGTGCTTCGTGTCCCCGTCCGGGACAGACATTCTTCCGGGAGCTCCCCAAGCCGCACTGCGTTCCGTACGTCGTATCTGGGCAGTACGCCGTACACCGGCGCTGAGCGGTCCGCGGGGCACGCTCCGGAATCGGTGCTACCACGCCACGTGACACTGGGTGTCACGCTTTGGCGCGGAAGCGCCATCACCAGCAAATCTCTCTCCGCCGTTGTGGCGGACCACCGCCCCGGCTTCGCCAGAGCATGGACCGAAGTCGGACAGCACAACCGGTCGCCGAGCCAGACAGGCCGACGTCCGCTCCAGGGAAGGACCCTTCGTGAGCGACACCACCGATCTGATGGGCGCACGTGTCGAGGAGACCGCTGCCGCGCCCGCCACGGACGCCTCCGCGCCTGCCACCGGTGCCGGCTCCCGGCGGCGCCGCGGTACCGGCCTCGAGGGCATGGTGCTGGCCGAGCTCCAGCAGGTCGCATCCGGCCTCGGCATCAGGGGCACCGCGCGGATGCGCAAGAGCCAGCTGATCGAGGTCATCAAGGAGGCGCAGGCCGCCGGAGGCTCCGCCCCGGCGAAGGCCGACGCCCCGGCCGCCGAGACCAAGCCCAAGCGCCGCGCCGCCACCAAGGCCCGCGCGGGCGAGGACGCCGCCGAGAAGAAGGCGGACGCCGCGCCCAAGGCCGAGGCCCCCGCCGAGAAGGCCGTGGCCCAGCAGCAGATCGAGATCCCCGGCCAGCCGGCCAGCAACGACGCTCCCGTCGAGCGCCGCCGTCGCCGGGCCACCGCCGACGCGGGCAGCCCCACCGCCTCCGGCGCCGAGACCGTCGTCGCCGAGGCCAAGGCCGAGACGCCCGCGCAGCCGCAGGCCGAGGCCCGCACGGCCGACGCCGCCGAGGCCGACGGCCGCCGCCAGGGCCGCCGTGAGCGGGGCGACCGCGGTGACCGCGGCCGTGACCGCGGTGACCGTGGCGACCGCCGCGGCAAGGGCGACGACCAGCAGGGCGGCCAGCAGCAGCGCGGCCAGCAGACCCAGCAGCAGAGCCGTCAGGACCGCAACACCGGTCCGCAGGACGACGACGAGTTCGGTGACCGTCGTGGCCGCCGCGGCCGCTACCGCGACCGCCGTGGCCGCCGCGGGCGCGACGAGATCGGTACCCCCGAGCCGCAGCTCGCCGACGACGACGTCCTGATCCCCGTCGCGGGCATCCTCGACATCCTCGACAACTACGCGTTCATCCGGACCTCCGGCTACCTGCCCGGTCCGAACGACGTGTACGTCTCCCTCGCCCAGGTCCGCAAGAACGGCCTGCGCAAGGGCGACCACCTCACCGGCGCGGTCCGCCAGCCCAAGGAAGGCGAGCGGCGCGAGAAGTTCAACGCGCTGGTCCGCCTCGACTCCGTCAACGGCATGGCGCCCGAACACGGCCGTGGCCGACCGGAGTTCAACAAGCTGACCCCGCTCTACCCGCAGGACCGCCTCCGCCTGGAGACGGACCCGGGCGTGCTGACCACCCGCATCATCGACCTCGTGTCGCCGATCGGTAAGGGCCAGCGCGGTCTGATCGTGGCCCCGCCGAAGACCGGCAAGACCATGATCATGCAGGCGGTCGCCAACGCGATCACGCACAACAACCCCGAGTGCCACCTGATGGTCGTCCTCGTCGACGAGCGTCCGGAAGAGGTCACCGACATGCAGCGGTCGGTCAAGGGCGAGGTCATCTCCTCGACCTTCGACCGCCCGGCCGAGGACCACACCACGGTCGCCGAGCTGGCCATCGAGCGCGCCAAGCGTCTGGTGGAACTGGGCCACGACGTCGTCGTGCTGCTCGACTCGATCACGCGCCTGGGCCGTGCGTACAACCTCGCCGCCCCGGCCTCCGGCCGCATCCTGTCCGGTGGTGTCGACTCGACCGCCCTGTACCCGCCGAAGCGCTTCTTCGGCGCGGCCCGCAACATCGAGGACGGTGGCTCGCTGACCATCCTCGCCACCGCCCTGGTGGACACCGGGTCCCGCATGGACGAGGTGATCTTCGAGGAGTTCAAGGGCACCGGCAACATGGAGCTCAAGCTCGACCGGAAGCTCGCCGACAAGCGCATCTTCCCGGCGGTGGACGTCGACGCGTCCGGCACCCGCAAGGAGGAGATCCTGCTCGGTGCCGAGGAGCTGGGCATCGTGTGGAAGCTGCGCCGGGTGCTGCACGCGCTCGACCAGCAGCAGGCGATCGAACTGCTCCTGGACAAGATGAAGCAGACCAAGTCGAACGCCGAGTTCCTGATGCAGATCCAGAAGACGACCCCGTCGCCCGGCAACGGCGACTGAACGCTCCGCCGAGTGAGCCGACCCGCTGAGGACGTCGGCTCACCGCGGGCCGTCGGTGGCTCGTCACGCAGTTCCCCGCGTCCCTGAAGGGGCGCCTCCGGGGCCGCTCCCTTTCGTGGGGGGCGGCCCTTCGGCGTGCCGGTGGGCGTTGTTACGATCGCGCCCTTCGGTCGGCCGTTCGAGCCGGGACCGAAGCTCAGGACTTCTGATCCCTAGGGGGGACTCGAGTGGGTACACCCACGTCCGGGGGCCGACGGCACAGACGACGGGCGCGGATCGCGCTGCCCGTCGCCGCGGCGGGTCTCGCCGCCGCCGTCGCCGGTGTGTTCCTGACCACGTCGGCGGGGGCGGCCACCGCGCCGCCCACGCCGCCCGTGCGCGGCACCCTGTCGACGTCCGAGATCGAGGCACGCCTGTCGACCGCGCTCGCCGCCGACGACACCCCGGGAAAGACGTCCAGGTCGTCCCTCGACGCGAGCACGGGCAGTAGCTCCGCCACCGTCGACCCGAAGATCATCGGTGGTTCGGCGACGACCCTCACCACCGCGCCCTACATGGCCCAGCTCTGGTACGGCGACGACCGCGGCACCGCCACGACCAGCGACGACATCGGCTTCTTCTGCGGGGGCGCGGTCGTCGCCCCGACGAAGATCCTCACCGCCGCGCACTGTGTCGCCGGCTACGACTGGAAGGCGCACGGCTTCGTCGTCACGGGCACCGCACAGCTGCTCACCGAGACCTCCGGTGGCGGCGCCGACCTGCACGGCGGCACCGCCAGCAGTGTCTGGCGGCAGTGGAACCACCCGTCCTACGACGCCCACACCATCGACAACGACCTCGCCGTCCTGACCCTGCCGAACCCGGTCAAGGTGCAGCCGATCCCGATGACGACGGCCGGTGACACCGCGTCGTACACCGGCGCGGCGGCCGGGACCGCCCAGGTCTTCGGCTGGGGCCGGACCAGTTCCACCAGCCAGGACATCTCCGACACCCTGAAGACGGCCACGCTGCCGATCCAGTCGGACGCCACCTGTTCGGGCGAGTACGGCGGCGACTTCATCGCGCAGCACATGGTGTGCGCGGGCGAGCCCGCCACCGGCTCCGACACCGGCACCACCGCCGCCTGCAACGGCGACTCCGGCGGCCCGCTGGTCGTCGGCGGCAAGGTCGTGGGCGTCGTGTCCTGGGGCGTGAAGGACTGCGTGGCGGCGGGCGCGTACAGCGTCTTCACCAAGCTCACCACGTACGTCGCCGCCGCCTCCCCGCGCGTCGACGACACCAACCTCAGCGGTGACCACAAGGCCGACCTCTTCGTGCGCAACTCCTCCACGAAGACCGGCTACGAGCTGGACTCCAAGGGCACCTCGCTGGCCTCCCGGCATTCCTGGGGCTCCTTCAGCGGCAAGAACCTCATCCTGCAGGCGGACCTCGACCGGGACGGCTACCAGGACCTGATCGTGCGCCGCGCCTCCGACGGCGACGTCTTCTGGAAGCACTACGTCCGCTCGACCGACAGCTGGGCCACCCAGCTGATCGGGGACAACTGGACGTCGCGTCTCGCGATCGTCGCCCCGGGGGACGTCACCGGCGACGCCCTCCCGGACGTGCTCTCCGTCGACTCCGCGGGCGTCCTGTGGATCTACCCCGGCAAGGGCAACGGCACCTTCGCCTCGCGGGTCAAGGTGAGCACCGGCTGGAACCAGTACGACCTCGTGCGCGGTCACGGCGACCTCAGCAACGACGGCCGGGCCGACCTGCTCGCCCGCAACAGGAGCACCGGCGCGCTCTACCTCTACAAGGGGACCGGCAAGGCCGGCACGGGCGCCTTCTCGGCCCGCGTCAAGGTCCGCACCTGGAGCAACACCACGTACAACGCCTTCGACGCGGTCGGCGACGTCAACGGCGACGGCAAGGCCGACTTCCTGGCCCGTACGCCGGGCGGCACGCTGTATCTGTACAAGGGCACCGGAAAGGCCACGAGCGAGATCTTTGCCACAAGGGTGTCACTCGGTACCAGTTTCCAGCAGTACGACCTGTTCGGCTGAGTTCCGCCGAAGGCGCAGGTGAGCGGGCGGCGCCCCCCGCTCCGCCCCCCGCTCCGCGCGCCACGCTCCGGGCCCGGTCAGCCACTGACTGACCGGGCACAGAGCGTCGTGCCACCCCGTCCCGAGTTTCCCCGTCCGACCCGGCGGGGCGACGATGGTGAGGTTGCACGAGAACAGAGGAGCACATGTCCGCCGAGCACACGCCGGAGCCCGGCACACCGGGCGAGACCGGCCCGACGGGTGAGCACGACAGCGGCCCGAGGCACCGCGGACGGCGGGGCCGGCGCAAGGGGCTGCTGATCATGGCGTGGACGGCGGCCGGCATCGTCGCCCTGGGCGGCACCGGCGCGGGCTACCTGTACTTCAAGCTCAACGGCAACATCAAGAGCGTCGACATCGACCAGGCCCTCGGCACCGACCGGCCCACGAAGGCCGACAACGGCTCGGAGAACATCCTGGTCCTCGGCTCCGACACCCGCTCCGGCGCCAACCGCAGGCTCGGCGGCGGCACCGACGACGGCAGCGCCCGCTCCGACACCGCGATGATCATCCATGTGTACCGGGGCCACAGGCGGGCCAGTGTCGTCTCCCTCCCGCGCGACACCCTCATCGACCGGCCGGCGTGCACGGACCCGCAAGGAGTCAGGCACGACCCCGCAGACGGCGTGATGTTCAACTCCGCGTACACCACGGGCGGCGCGGCCTGTGCCGTGAAGACCGTCGAGTCGATCACCGGCCTGCGGATGGACCACTACCTCGAGGTCGACTTCTCCGGCTTCGAGAAGCTGATCGACGAGCTGGGCGGGGTCCAGGTCACCACCACCAGGGCGATCGACGACCCCGAGAGCCACCTCCGCCTCAAGGCCGGCACCCACAGGCTCGACGGCAAGCAGGCCCTCGGCCTGGTCCGCACCCGGCACGGCGTCGGCGACGGCTCCGACCTCGGCCGCATCCAGCTCCAGCAGGCGTTCGTCAAGGCACTGGTCACCCAGGTCAAGCACATCGCTCTGTTCACCAGCCCGAAGAACCTGTACGACCTCGCCGACACCGCGACGAAGGCCGTCACCACCGACTCCGACCTCGGCACCGTCAACGCGCTGATGTCCTTCGTCAACGGCCTCAAGGGGATCAGCGCGTCGAAGATGCACATGGTGACCCTGCCGGTGCGCTACGACCCGGCCGACCCCAACCGGGTCGTCGTCCTGCCGGACAAGGCCCAGCAGATCTGGACGGCCCTGAAGAACGACGAGCCCATCCCGGCGGCGGCGACGGAGGGCAACGCGACGGGGGAGGCCGCAGGGGTCGTGGCGTCGTCGTGAGGCCACGACGCACGCGCACGGAATAGATCCGCGCACCCCCCGGTTTTGGGGGATGGCGCCAGTCCTGGCAGACTGGTACGTCGGCTCCGGTTCACGTTTCCGTATCCCGCGGCAGCGACCCGGCGCCCTCCCGAAACTAGGAGACACCTTGAAGCGCGAGATCCACCCCGAGTACGTCGAGACGCAGGTCAGCTGCACCTGTGGCGCGTCGTTCACCACCCGCAGCACGATCGGCAGCGGTGCCATCCGCGCCGACGTCTGCTCCGAGTGCCACCCGTTCTACACGGGCAAGCAGAAGATCCTCGACACCGGTGGCCGCGTGGCCCGCTTCGAGGCCCGCTTCGGCAAGGCTGCCGCCGGCTCCAAGAAGTAGCGAGCCCCACATCGCCGGTCCACGGCCGTGCCCCCGCCCGGGGTGCGCCGGGACCGGCGTTTTTGGTCGTTCGCCTTCATCCACGCCACAGCATTCCAGGAGCCCATCATGTTCGAGGCAGTCGAGGAGTTGGTCGGTGAGCACGCCGACCTCGAGAAGCAGCTCGCCGACCCGTCGGTCTTCGCCGACCAGGCCAACGCGCGCAAGCTGAACAAGCGCTACGCCGAGCTCACCCCGATCGTCGCCACGTACCGCTCCTGGAAGCAGACCGGCGACGACATCGAGACCGCGCGCGAGTTCGCCGCCGCCGACCCGGACTTCGCCGCCGAGGCCAAGGAACTCGACAAGCAGCGCGAGGAACTCACCGAGAAACTGCGGCTGTTGCTCGTGCCCCGGGACCCGTCCGACGACAAGGACGTCATCCTGGAGATCAAGGCCGGCGCCGGCGGCGACGAGTCCGCCCTGTTCGCGGGCGACCTGCTGCGCATGTACCTGCGCTACGCCGAGCGCGTCGGCTGGAAGACCGAGATCATCGACGCCACCGAGTCCGAGCTGGGCGGCTACAAGGACGTCCAGGTCGCCGTGAAGACCAAGGGCGGCCAGGGGGCGACGGAGCCCGGTCAGGGCGTCTGGGCGCGGCTGAAGTACGAGGGCGGCGTGCACCGGGTGCAGCGCGTGCCGGCGACCGAGTCGCAGGGCCGGATCCACACCTCCGCGGCCGGTGTCCTCGTGACCCCGGAGGCGGAGGAGGTCGACGTCGAGATCAACCCGAACGACCTCCGCATCGACGTCTACCGCTCCTCCGGACCGGGCGGCCAGTCCGTCAACACCACCGACTCCGCGGTGCGCATCACGCACATTCCCACCGGAGTCGTCGCCTCCTGCCAGAACGAGAAGAGCCAGTTGCAGAACAAGGAGCAGGCGATGCGTATCCTGCGCTCCAGGCTCCTCGCCGCGGCCCAGGAGGAGGCGGAGCGGGAGGCCGCCGACGCCCGCCGCAGCCAGGTCCGCACCGTCGACCGCTCCGAGAAGATCCGCACGTACAACTTCCCGGAGAACCGCATCTCGGACCACCGGGTCGGCTTCAAGTCGTACAACCTGGACCAGGTCCTGGACGGCGACCTCGACGCGGTGATCCAGGCCTGCGTCGACGCGGACTCGGCCGCGAAGCTCGCCGCCGCGTAACAACGGCACGTACGAGTACCACCACGGAGGACTTGCGTGAACCTGCTGCTCTCGGAGGTGGCCCAGGCCACCCAGCGGCTGGCCGACGCCGGCGTGCCCTCGCCGCGCAACGACGCGGAGGAGCTCGCCGCGTTCGTGCACGGCGTGAAGCGCGGCGGACTGCACTCCGTGAAGGACTCCGACTTCGACGCCCGGTACTGGGAGGTCATCGCCCGGCGTGAGCAGCGCGAGCCGCTCCAGCACATCACCGGGCGGGCCTACTTCCGCTACCTGGAGCTCCAGGTGGGCCCCGGCGTCTTCGTGCCGCGTCCCGAGACCGAGTCGGTCGTCGGGTGGGCCATAGACGCCGTCCGGGCCATGGACGTCGTGGAGCCGTGCATCGTCGACCTGTGCACCGGCTCCGGCGCCATCGCCCTCGCCCTCGCCCAGGAGGTGCCGCGCTCCAGCGTGCACGCCGTGGAGCTGTCCGAGGACGCGCTGGTCTGGACCCGCAAGAACATGGAGGGGTCGCGCGTCGACCTGCGCCAGGGCAACGCCCTGGACGCCTTCCGCGACCTCGACGGGCAGGTCGACCTGGTCGTCTCCAACCCGCCGTACATCCCGCTGACCGAATGGGAGTACGTCGCTCCCGAGGCCCGGGACTACGACCCGGACATGGCGCTGTTCTCCGGCGAGGACGGCCTCGATCTCATCCGCGGCCTGGAACGGACCGCCCACCGGCTCCTGCGCCCGGGCGGCGTCGTCGTCATCGAGCACGCCGACACCCAGGGCGGCCAGGTGCCGTGGATCTTCACCGAGGAGCGGGGCTGGGCCGACGCGGCCGACCACCCGGACCTCAACAACCGCCCCCGCTTCGCGACCGCCCGCCGGGCGATGCCGTGAGCACCGCTCGAGCGAACACCCCCCTGACTTCTGTCCAGCAGTACGTGCACGAGGAGGCCCGTTAGACATGGCTCGGCGATACGACACCAACGACGCGACCGACCGCGTGACCGGTCTGCGCGAGGCCGCGTCCGCCGTCCGCCGGGGCGAGCTCGTGGTCCTCCCGACCGACACGGTGTACGGCATCGGCGCCGACGCGTTCTCCAAGGAGGCCGTGGGCGATCTGCTCGAGGCCAAGGGCCGGGGCCGCAACATGCCCACCCCCGTCCTCATCGGCTCCCCGAACACCCTGCACGGCCTGGTCACGGACTTCTCCGAGCTGGCCTGGGAGCTGGTCGACGCGTTCTGGCCGGGCGCGCTGACCCTCGTCGCCAAGCACCAGCCGTCCCTCCAGTGGGACCTGGGCGACACCCGCGGCACGGTCGCCGTGCGCATGCCGCTGCACCCGGTCGCCATCGAGCTGCTGACCGAGGTCGGCCCCATGGCGGTCTCCTCCGCCAACCTCACCGGACACCCCGCGCCGGAGAACTGCGACTACGCCCAGGAGATGCTCGGCGACTCCGTCTCCGTCTACCTCGACGGCGGCCCGACCCCCGGGAACGTCCCCTCCTCGATCGTCGACGTCAGCCGCGAGGTCCCGCTGCTGCTGCGCGAGGGGACGATCACGGCCGACGAGCTGAGGAAGGTCGTACCCGACCTCGAGGTGGCGAATTGACAGCCCCTGACGCGGGGCGTGGCATAGGCAACGGGGAACGCGCCGCGGAGATCACGACGACCTTCGTCGGACTTCCGCGCGACACCTTCCGCATCCTCCACGTCAGCACCGGCAATGTCTGCCGCTCCCCCATCACCGAGCGGCTGACCCGGCATTTCCTGTCGCAGCGGCTCGGGGTGCTGGGGGGCGGGCTGATCGTGGAGAGCGCGGGCACCTGGGGCCACGAGGGCGCGCCGATGGAGGCCAACGCGGAGACCGTGCTGGCCGACTTCGGCGCGGACCCCTCCGGGTTCACCGGCCGTGAACTGCTCGACGAGCACGTCATCATGGCCGACCTCGTCCTGACCGCGACCCGTGACCACCGGGCCCAGGTCATCTCCATGGGGCACTCCGCGGGCCTGCGCACCTTCACCCTGAAGGAGTTCACCCGCCTGGTGAACGCGATCGACCCCGCCACCCTGCCCCCGCTGGAGGAGGGCGTGGTCCGCCGGGCCCGCGCCCTGGTCCGCGCCGCCGCAGCCCTGCGCGGCTGGCTGCTGGCCCCCACCCTGGAGGCGGACGAGGTCTACGACCCCTACGGCGCGCCCCTGCCGTTCTTCCGCTCGATCGGCGACGAGATACACCAGGCCCTGGACCCGGTGGTGACGGCGCTGACGGGTGTGCCGGCGCGGATGTGAGGCGGGGCGGGGCGGCCCGGTAGCCGGAGTCCGCAGCAGCGGCCCGCCGAGGCCGAGCGGTGCGAGGGGTGGCGCCGGGATGGTGCCGGGTTGACGGGTGCGCGGCGCGGGCTTGAGGCGGGGTCTTGGGGTTTGGCGGCCTGTTGAGTCCGCTGGATCGGTTCGTGGCCCGGGCAGTCGGGTGGTCGGGGCGGTGGCCGCGGCGGGGCCCGACCGGTGGAGGGGTGTGAGGGGTGGGGATGGGATGGTGCCGGGTTGACGGGTGTGGGGCCGCGGGCTTGAGGCGGGGTCTCGGGGTCTGGCGGCCTGTTGAGTCCGCTGGATCGGTTCGTGGCCCGGGCAGTCGGGTGGTCGGGGCGGTGGCTGCGGCGGGGCCCGACCGGCGGAGGGGTCTGAGGGGTGGTGTTGTGGTGCAGGCGTTGACGGGGTGGGACGGCGCGGGTCTGAGGCGGGGCGGGGCGGCCGTCGAGTCCGTCGCAGCGGGCCGTGGCCCGGGTGGTCGGGGGGCCGCCGCACCGGTCCGTTGCCCGGGGGCGAGTCCGGCGTTCGGGAAGGGGCCCGGTGGTGGTGGTGCGAATGTCGGCGCAGGCGGGGAGCGGGGCCGGCGGGGCGGGCCTACATTGGTCGTACGGCATCGTCGACGTCCCGGAGTCCGTCATGTCGGTCACCCCTGTATCTGTTGCGGCCGCCGATGCGGATGTCCTGCGGCGCCAGGATCCGGAGATGGCCGAGGTGCTGCTCGGCGAGGCGACGCGGCAGGCGTCGACGCTCCAGCTGAGCGCCGCCGAGAACTTCTGCTCCCCGGCCGTGCTGGCCGCGCTGGGCTCGCCGCTCGCCAACAAGTACGCCGAGGGGTATCCGGGCGCCCGGCACCACGGAGGCTGCGAGATCGTCGACGTCGCGGAGCGGCTCGCGGTGGAGCGGGCGAAGCGGCTGTTCGGGGCCGAGCACGCCAATGTGCAGCCCCATTCCGGCTCGTCCGCCGTGCTCGCCGCCTACGCGGCCCTGCTGAGGCCGGGGGACACCGTACTGGCCCTGGGGCTGACCTACGGCGGTCATCTCACCCACGGTTCGCCCGCGAACTTCTCCGGGCGCTGGTTCGACTTCGTGCCGTACGGGGTGGACGCGGAGACCGGGCTGATCGACCGGGAGCAGGTGCGGGCGCTGGCCCGCAGCCATCGGCCCAAGGCGATCGTGTGCGGCTCGATCTCCTACCCGCGCCACATCGACTACGCGTTCTTCCGGGAGGTCGCCGACGAGGTCGGCGCCTATCTCATCGCCGACGCCGCCCATCCGCTCGGGCTGGTCGCCGGGGGAGCGGCGCCGAGTCCGGTGCCGTACGCCGATGTGGTGTGCGCCACCACCCACAAGGTGCTGCGCGGCCCGCGCGGCGGGATGATCCTGTGCGGCGGCGAGCTCGCCGAGCGCGTCGACCGGGCGGTCTTCCCGTTCACGCAGGGCGGCGCGCAGATGCACACCATCGCCGCCAAGGCGGTGGCGTTCGGGGAGGCGGCGACCCCGGCGTTCTCGGCGTACGCCCATCAGGTGGTCGCCAACGCGCGGGCGCTGGCGGCCCGGCTGGAGAAGGAGGGTCTCGTCGTCACGACCGGCGGGACCGACACGCACCTGATCACCTTCGACCCGGCGTCCCTCGGCATGGGCGGGCGGGAGGTTCGCGGGCTGCTGGCGGCCGGCGGGATCGTCCTGGACTGCTGTGCGCTGCCGCATGCTGATGCCCGCGGGCTGCGGCTGGGCACGGCCGCCGTGACCACGCAGGGCATGCGCGAGGAGGAGATGGCGGGCATCGGCGCGCTGATGGCGAGCGTGCTGCGCGGACAGGTGGAGGGCAAACGGGCCAGGGAGGAAGTACGGGAACTGGCCACGGCCTTTCCCCCGTACCCGGGGTAACCCTCGGGTGGAAGTCGCCGTATCCCGGGCCAAAGGGAGCGAACGGCAGGCCGGACGCGCCCCCGCGCAACCGAACTCACAGCTCCTCGTGCAACCATCGTCGCTACCCGGCAGTCCCCACACATATGCGCCGCGCGCGAGTCGAAGGCTAGGGTGTGAGGCTGAGATGGCCAGCGAGACATGTGGGGAAGCCCGTGCGTGAATACCTGCTGACGCTCTGCATCACGGCCGCGGTGACGTATCTGCTGACAGGGCCGGTACGGAAGTTCGCGATCGTGGCCGGGGCGATGCCGGAGATCAGGGCCCGTGACGTGCACCGGGAACCCACTCCGCGGCTCGGCGGGATCGCCATGTTCTTCGGGCTGTGCGCGGGACTGCTGGTGGCGGACCACCTGACCAACCTCAACGGAGTCTTCGAGAAGTCGAACGAGCCGCGCGCTCTGCTCTCGGGCGCCGCGCTGATCTGGCTGATCGGCGTCCTGGACGACAAGTTCGAGATCGACGCGCTGCTGAAGCTGGGCGGCCAGATGATCGCCGCGGGCGTGATGGTCATGCAGGGTCTGACGATCCTGTGGCTGCCGATCCCGACGGTCGGCACGGTCGCGCTGACCCAGTGGCAGGGCACCCTGCTGACGGTCGCGCTGGTCGTCATCACCATCAACGCGGTCAACTTCGTGGACGGCCTCGACGGTCTCGCGGCCGGTATGGTGTGCATCGCCGCCGCCGCGTTCTTCATGTACACGTACCGGATCTGGTACTCGTACGGCATCGAGTCCGCCGCCCCCGCGACGCTGTTCGCGGCGATCCTGATGGGCATGTGCCTGGGCTTCCTGCCGCACAACATGCACCCCGCGCGGATCTTCATGGGCGACTCGGGCTCGATGCTGATCGGCCTGGTGCTGGCCGCAGGGGCGATCTCCGTCACGGGCAACGTCGACCCGGACAATCTGTTCGGCGGCTCCGAGCGCTCCACCGTGCACCAGATGGTGCCGGTCTACATCCCGCTGCTGATGCCGCTGACGATCATCGCGATCCCGGCCGCCGACCTGATCCTGGCGATCGTGCGCCGCACCTGGCGCGGTCAGTCGCCGTTCGCGGCGGACCGCGGGCATCTGCACCACCGGCTGCTGGAGATCGGCCACTCGCACAGCCGGGCGGTGCTGATCATGTACTTCTGGTCGGCGCTGATCGCGTTCGGCGCGCTCGCCTACTCCGTCAACGCGGCGTCCATGTGGATCGTCCTCGGTGTGGTGTTCCTCAGCGCGCTCGGTCTGGCGCTGCTCCTGCTGCCGCGCTTCACACCGCGTGCCCCGCGCTGGGCCGAGGCGTTCGTGCCGCCGCGCTACCGTCGGCGCTCGCCGGCCGTCATGGCGCCGGGGGCCGCCCTCGCCGTCGTCAAGCCGGCGTCCACCACACCGCACCCCGCGGGTGTCGAGGGATCTGCCGAGTCCGAGGAGCAGCCGCGCAGCCCGGCCGTCGCCGGCGTCTCGCGTGTCAACGGAGCGACCGCGATCGGCACCCGTACGCCTCTCCGGGACACGCTTCGCTGACACAAGGCGAGGGCATTCCATAACCGGAATTCGTCGGCCGGTCTTGCCTGACATTGTGCGCCACCACTATGTTAAAGCGGTGGCTACTCAAATCATGTCCTCGCCGGAATTGCTCTCCTATGTGCGTGACGTCTCCCTGCGAGACGACGATATATTGCACGAGCTTCGCGAACTGACCGGGGAACTTCCCATGGGGCAGGCAATGCAGGTCATGGCCGAAGAAGGGCAGTTGCTCGGTTTCCTGGTCGGTCTGACGGGTGCTCGGGAGGTGCTGGAGATCGGAACGTTCACCGGGTACAGCACCTTGTGCATGGCCCGGAGCCTCGCGCCCGGCGGGCGTGTCATCACCTGCGACATCAGCGACAAGTGGCCCGATATTGCCCAGAAGTACTGGCTGAAGGCGGGGGTCGCGGACCGTATCGACGTCCGTATCGGGAATGCCTCCGAAACCCTTACCGGACTACTCGGTGAGGGGAAAGCGAACACCTTTGATTTCGCCTTCGTCGACGCTGACAAGGCGAATTATCGTCGCTATTATGAATTGTCGCTCGAACTGGTGAGGCCGGGAGGTCTCATCGTCCTCGACAATACCCTTTTCTTTGGTCGGGTCATTGACCCGGGAGCTCAGGATCCCGACACGGTCGTGATCCGCGAGCTGAATTCCTTCCTGCACGAGGACCACCGGGTGGAGATATCACTCCTCCCGATGGCCGATGGCATCACGCTGGTACGCAAGAAGGCCTGCTGAACACTCCGGTCAGTGCACCGGATCCACGGTGGCCACACGGGAGTCCCGGGGCAGGTCCGGTGCACTGATCCGGATCGTGGCGTGCGGCTCACGACGCGCCGGCACCAAGTGCAGCCGTCGTGGATCCGCGGCTCCCGCGCCGGGCAGCGCGTCCTGGCACGAGCAGGACTCCTCGCCGAGGCCGGCGAACCGGTAGGCGATCTCCATCATGCGGTTGCGCTCCGTGGGCCGGAAGTCGGCCACCAGGTGGGCACCCGCCCGGGCGGCCTGGTCGATCAGCCAGTTCAGGATCGCCGCACCCGCCCCGAACGACACCACCCGGCAGGACGTCGCCAGCAACTTGAGGTGCCAGACACCCGGCCGCGTCCGCAGCAGGATCACCCCGACCGCGCCGTGCGGACCGAAACGGTCGGCCATGGTCGTCACCAGCACCTGGTGCCCGGGGTCGGCCAGCAGCTCGCGCAGCGCCGCGTCGGAGTAGTGGACGCCCGTCGCGTTCATCTGGCTGGTACGCAGCGTGAGCTCCTCCACGCGCGACAGCTGCTCCTCGGTCGCGCGGCCGATGCGCATCTCCAGTTCCAGCGAGCGCAGGAACTCCTCCGTCGGCCCGCGGAAAGCGGCCTGCTCCTCCTCGCGCCTGAAGCCGGCCTGGTACATCTGGCGGCGCCGCCGCGCGTCCACGGTGACGTTCCGCGGACTGAACTCCGGCAGATCCGCAAGCGCCGGCAACCGGTCGGCGGCGTAGCAGCGGACCTCCGGCAGGTGGAAGGAGACCTCGGCCCGCTCGGCGGGCTGGTCGTCCACGAACGCGATGGTGCCGTGCGCGAACTTCAGCCCCTCCGCGATGTCCCGCACCGAGTCCGACTTCGGCCCCCATCCGATCCGCGGCAGGACGAAGTACTCGGCGAGGCCCAGCTCCTCCAGCTTGGCCCAGGCCAGGTCATGGTCGTTCTTGCTGGCCACCGACTGCAGAATGCCCCGGGCGTCCAGCTCGATGATCAGCTCCCGCACGCCGTCCGGCGGCCGCACCGCGTCGCCCTCCGACAGCGTGCCCTGCCAGAGCGTGTTGTCCAGGTCCCAGACCAGGCACTTCACCGTGGTCGGCACTTCAGACATGCAGATCCTCCAGGGTGGTCACTGTGCCGTCGCCACGGCGTGCTGCGCCAGAATCAACTGGCAGATCTCGTTGCTGCCTTCGATGATCTCCATCAGCTTCGCGTCCCGGTACGCGCGCGCCACGACATGACCGTCCCGCGCCCCGGCCGAGGCCAGCACCTGCACGGCCGCCGCGGCACCGCGGGCGGCGTGCCCGGCACTGACGTGCTTGGCCAGCACGGTCGCCACGACCTGATCCGGGGAACCGGCGTCCCAGCACGCGCTGGCATGCGCGCACGCCTGGGCCGCGACCTGCTCGGCCGCGTACAGGTCGGCGAGGTGCCCCGCCACCAGCTGGTGCTCGTGCAGCGGCTTGCCGAACTGCACCCGCGAGGCGGCGTGCCGCGCCGCGGCGTTCCGGCAGGCGCGCAGGATGCCCACACACCCCCAGGCCACCGAGATACGGCCGTAGGCGAGGGCGGTGGTGACCAGCAGCGGCAGGGGCATGCCCGGCGTGCCGAGCAGGCTGGACAGCGGCAGTCGCACCGAGTCGAAGCGCACGTTCGCATGCCCGGCCGCACGGCAGCCCAGCGGGTCGGCGACCCGCTCCACGTGCACGCCGGGCGCCGAGGCGGGCACCACGACGACGGCCGCGCTGCCCTCGCACTGCCCGAACACGACCAGCAGATCGGCGTAGTGGGCAGCGGTCATCCACACCTTGTGGCCGGTGACCACGACGGAGTCGCCCGATGCCTCGATCTTGGTGGTCATGGCGGTCACGTCGGAGCCGGCGCCGCTCTCGCTGAAGCCGACCGCGGCCAGCCGACCGCCGACCAGCTCCGGCAGCAGCGCGGCCGACTGGTCGGGGTTGGCCAGCCGCTGGATCGTCCAGGCGGCCATGCCCTGCGAGGTCATCACACTGCGCAGCGAGCTGCACAGACTGCCCGCGTACGCCGTCAGCTCACCGTTGTCCCGGCTGCTGAGGCCGAGTCCGCCCAGCTCACCGGCGACCTGTGCGCACAGCAGCCCCCGCTCGCCGGCGGTGCGCAGCACCTCCAGGGGGATCTCGCCGGACAGATCCCACTCCTCGGCCCGCCCGTCGACGAGGGAGTCGAGGAGAGCGATCCCGTCGGCGAGCCGGTCGCCAGGAGCGGGATCGCCGACGTGCCGGTCAGGCACGGCCGACCGTGGCCGACGCGGCCCGCAGCCGCAGCACCAGCTCCACCATGCGCTGCACGGTCCGGAAGTTGTCCAGCTTGAGATCCGCGCCCACGATGGCGACCTGGTAGGTCTGTTCGAGGTGGACGACCAGCTCCATGGCGAACATGGAGGACACCAGGCCGGAGGCGAACATGTCCTGGTCCGGCGTCAGCGACTTCCTGGTCTTGGCCTCCAGGAAGCCCAGCAGCTCCCGCTCGACGGATTCGGCGCGCAACTCGGCGCTCTGCGGGGTCTGTTCAGTGCTCACTGCAACACCTTTCGGCTTTCAGAGTGACTTTCAGGGGGGTCTTCGACTCTCGGAACGCGTATCTCAGTACGCGTAGAAGCCCCGGCCGGACTTGCGGCCGAGGTCACCCTGGCGGACCTTCTCCAGCAGCAGGTCGGCGGGCTTGCAGGAGGGGTCGCCGGTGCGTTCGTAGAGAACCTGGAGGGAGTCGGCCAGGTTGTCCAGGCCGATCAGGTCGGCGGTGCGCAGCGGGCCGGTCGGGTGCCCGAGGCAGCCCTCCATCAGCTCGTCCACCGCCTCCACCGTCGCGGTGCCCTCGCCGACGATCCGCGCCGCGGCATTGATCATCGGATGCAGCAGCCGGCTCGTGACGAAGCCCGGCGCGTCCCGCACGATGACCGCCTTGCGGTTCAGGGCGGACAGCAGCTCGACCACGGCCGCCACGGCGGCGTCACCGGTCTGCGGACCCCGGCTGACCTCGACCATCTTGATCAGGTACGACGGGTTCATGAAGTGCGTGCCGAGAAGTTCCTCGGGCCGGTCCACCGACCGGGCCAGCTCGGCGATGGGGATACCGGACGTGTTGGAGATCAGCGGCGTCCCGGGCCGTACGGCCGCCGAGACCTCGGCCAGCACCTTGGCCTTCTCCGCCGGCAGCTCCACGATCGCCTCGATCACCGCGGTCGCGTCCGCCACGTCCGCCAGGGACACGCTGGTCGTCAGCTCGCCGGGCGCCGTGCCCGCGGGCAGCGCGCCCATGAGCTGAGCGTGCCGCAGCTGCTGCTCGATCCTGACGCGCGCCGCGCGCAGCGTCGTGACGTCGACGTCGACCAGGACGACGGGGATGCCGTGTCCGAGCACCAGGGCAGCGATCCCCGAACCCATCACCCCCGCACCCACGATGGCGACTTGACGGACTGTTGGTTCACTCATCGTGCCGGACACACTCCTTCACGCTCACCAGGCCGGCTCGCTACGGCTGCCAGGAACGGGGGCATGCTCATCTGCGCGAGCCACGGTCGCGGTCGTCACCGGCGGTGCGGCAGACGGCAACGGGCTTCCTGTACGAGTACGGGACAGGGGACGGGCGTTCACCGGGAGGGAGAGGCTCCGAAAATGGGCCGCGCTCCAGGGTGGCCGAGACCCCCTGGGACTCGCGCCGCCCACAACTAGGCAGCCGAACGAGCCTGGTGACGTCACGTCATGAGCGCACCAGGGCTTCCCCCTTGATCGTTCACTGCAACCTAGCACGCGGTCCGAGGCAGGGGAAGGACGGTCCGGAGTGCGTTCCTTGGGGTGAATTCGCAACGCCAGTCGGCCCGCCGTACTCGGGCGTGAGATGCGTCATAGTTTGCATGTGCAGCAGCGCAGTAGGCAGCCATGGCATTGGTCGGACCGCGCCGTTGGTGACGCCGAAGAGCCGCCGGGGGGCAACTCGTTGCGGTGGGAATCTTCTTGACTCCGGATCACCTGAGGGGGTTAGGCTGCAAACGGCTTGCAGGATGTACGTCGTTGTACCCGAAGTGCGCAGTCGCCCTCCAGGAGAGGCGGCGCGGGTGCAATGTCCACTTTCCATGCTAGACGGGGGATCTTCACAGTATGTCGGTCGGCGTGTGCGCCTTAACTGCTGATTACATCGCCATCATCGGTACTTCTTGCCGTTTTCCTGGCGTGTCCAGTTCGGTCGAATTCTGGGATTTGCTGAGGGACGGGCATTCCGTCGTTCCAGGGAAGCTGGAACGAGTAGAAGAATTCGATCCGAGTTTCTTCGGAGTTTCTCCGCGCGAGGCCGCCGCGATGGACCCGCAGCAGCGCCTCGCACTGGAATTGGCATGGGAAGCGCTGGAGGATTCCGGCATCGCTCCGCCGACCCTTCAAGGCCACATGACCGGCGTGTTCGTCGGCGCCATGTGGGACGACTACGCGATGCTCACCCACCGCCAGGCGCCCGCCGCCGTCGGCCAGTACGCCATGACCGGCCTCGCCCGCAGCATCATCGCCAACCGCGTCTCCTACGCCCTTGGCCTGCGCGGACCCAGCATCACCGTCGACACCGGCCAGTCCTCCTCCCTCGTCGCCGTGCACCAGGCCGCCCAGGCGCTGCGCACCGGAGAATGCACCCTCGCCCTGGCCGGCGGCGTCAACCTCGCCCTCGCCCCCGAGAGCGCCGAACGCTCGGAGAAGTTCGGCGGACTTTCCCCCGACGGGGAGTGCCGGACCTTCGACGCGCAGGCCAACGGTTATGTCCGCGGAGAGGGCGGCGGAATCGTCGTCCTCAAGCGACTCTCCGACGCCCTCGCCGACCGGGACCGCATCCTCTGCGTCATTCGCGGCAGCGCGGTGAACAACGACGGAGGCGGACCGGGACTCACCGTGCCGCACCAGGCGGCGCAGCAAGAAGTCATCGGTCTCGCATGCGCACGCGCCGGCATTGCCCCCGCCGCTGTTCAGTATGTCGAACTTCACGGGACCGGTACGCGCGTGGGCGACCGGATCGAAGCGGCAGCACTCGGAAACGCTTTCGGCCGGGAGCGCCCGAACGGTAATCCGCTGCGCGTCGGATCGGTGAAGACGAATCTCGGACACCTGGAAGGCGCGGCTGGTGTCGCCGGTCTCATAAAGGCCGTTCTGTCGATCAGGCACAGGCTTATTCCGGCAAGCCTCAACTTCACGGAACCCCCGGCCGACATCCCACTCGATTCGCTCCGGCTACGCGTTCAGACCGAGTTGGGAACCTGGCCCCAGGAAACCGATTCGCTCATTGCGGGTGTGTCGTCCTTCGGTATGGGC
>NZ_KQ949024.1:524699-958445 GCF_001514285.1 Streptomyces sp. DSM 15324 | reverse complement strand
AAAGGGTTGGGTTCTGAACTTCGGTTCAGGGCCCAACCCTTTTTTGTTTGCCTTCACTTGAAGTTCAACTTCCGCCCCCAGCATCCACGGCATGGGTACTGCTGCAATGCTCAGGGCCGCAGGGGTCGGAGTCGGTGACGAGGTCATCGTGCCGGCCTTCGGGAACGCCGAGGTCGCCGGGGCCGTCGCCCTCGCGGGTGCGCTGCCCGTGTTCGCCGACGTGGATCCGGTGACCTACTGCCTGGACCCGGCCGCCGTCGAAGCGGTCGTAACTCCGCGCACGGCGGCCGTCGTTGTCGTACACCGCTTCGGGCGGCCGGCCGATGTGCCGCGGCTGCACGGGGTGGGGCAGCGGCACGGGCTGTTCGTGCTGGAGCAGGCGGAGTCCGAGGCGCCGTACGACGAGATCGCGCGGCGGCGGGAGCGGGCCGCCTTCCTCGACGCTCGGCTGCGGGGTGTGCGGACACCCGATGGCGGGGACGGGCACTCCTACCAGCAGTACGTCGTGCGGGTGCCCGGCAACGGCCGGCCCGACCGGGACGCCTTCGCCCGGGCCCTGCGGGGAAAGGGAGTTGACTGCCGGGTTCCTGTGAAGACGCCGCTGCACCGACTGCCCGAGTTCCGGCGCTGTGTGGCGCTGCCGGAGACCGAGCTGGCCGCGGACGAGACCCTGGCTCTGCCGGTGGACGGCTCCCTGACGAAGCGGGATATGCAGCGCATCGTGGCCGCGTGCAACGCGCTCGGCGGACTGCTTCAGCCTGCCTTCTGAAACTGCCTTCTGAACGAGTTTGGGAACACCGGCCAGTTCGGGGTATGCTCTATTTCGTTGCCGCGAGGGAAACCTCGAAAAGTGACCAGCCCCCTTAGCTCAGTCGGCAGAGCGTCTCCATGGTAAGGAGAAGGTCAACGGTTCGATTCCGTTAGGGGGCTCAACAGAGAAAGCCCCCCGCCCGAAAAGGCGGGGGGCTTTTCCTTTGCCCTCTTTCCTTCACGCCACCCGCATGGCCAGGATCGCCATGTCGTCGGACGGGGCGTCCGAGGCGAAGCGTTCGACCGCGCGCATGACGCGGGCCGCGACCGCGCCGGCCGTAAGCCCCGTACAGGTCGCCAGGACGTCGGTGAGACCGTCGTCGCCCAGCATGCGGGTGCCCTCCCGGCGCTCGGTGACGCCGTCCGTGACACAGAGCAGGACATCGCCCGGATCGAGGGTCACCGTCTGCTCGTACAGCTCCAGGTCCTCGATGACACCGAGGAGCGGCTGGGGCTCGGCTGCGGGCTCGACCGTGCCGTCCTGGCGCAGCCGCAGCGGGAGGGGGTGTCCGGCGCAGACCACCTTCAGCTCCGCGCTGCCGTCGGGCTGCGGGCGCATCTCGCCGTAGAGGAGGGTGAGGAAGCGGCTGCGGGCGCCCTCGTCGAGGATGGCCGAGTTGAGGCGTTCCAGGACCGCCGGGCCGCTGAGGCCCTCGCGGGCCAGCAGGCGCAGGGCGTGACGGGCCAGACCGGTCACGGCGGCCGCGTGCGGGCCCGTGCCGCAGACGTCCCCGATGGCGAAGCCGTAGGCGCCGTCGCTGATCGGGAAGACGTCGTAGAAGTCGCCGCCGACCTCGTTGCCCTCGCCGGCCGCGCGGTAGATGACGTCGACCTCGACACCGCCGATGTCGGGGAGGCCCGGGGGCAGCAGGCTGCGCTGGAGGGACTGGCTGATGGCCGTCCGCTCGGAGTAGAGGCGGGCGTTGTCGAGGGCGAGGGCGGCTCGGCGGCTCAAGTCCTCGGCCAGTTCCAGGATCTCCTGGCGGAAGTGTTCGTCGGTGGGCTTGCCGAGGGTCAGCATGCCGATGACGCGGTTGCGGGCGACCAGGGGGAGGACGACCGTCTCGCCGCCGACCGCGGAGGCCGTGGCGAGGGTCGGGCCGATACCGGAGGACATCTGGTGGGTGGGGCCGCCGGTCAGTCCCAGGCTGCGCATCGAGCTGCGCAGGGCCGCCTCGTGCGCGGCCTCGCCGGGGGCCGCCCAGACGCGGGCGCCCGGGGTCGGGACCGGGTCGGGCGGGGCGATCTTGGAGAGCAACGACTTGATGCCGTCGATGAGTTCCTCGTCCTCGTGCAGGACGTAGGACAGGTACGGGTCGGAGGCCTGGTCGGCGATCGTGTAGACCGCGCACCAGGTCGCCAGGGTGGGGACGGTCATCTGGGCCATCAGGGCCAGGGTCTGGTCGCGGTCGAGCGTGCCGGCGAGGAGGTCGGAGGCCTCGACGAGGAAGCTGAGGGAGCCCCGGCGCAGCCGTTCCAGCTCGCCGAGGCGCGCCGACTCCACGGCGAGGGCGATGCGGTCGGCCGCGAACTGCAGGCGCAGGGCCTCTTCGTTGGTGTAGCGGCCCGGTGCCTCCGCCGCGACGCCCAGGGAGCCGGTGAGGCGGCCCTCCACCTTCAGGGGGACGGTGACGACCGAGCGCATGCCGGTGCCGTTCAGCAGGGGGACGGCGCCGGGGACGGCCAGGAGGTCCTCGTGGACGGCCGGCATACGGGCCGAGCCGTAGCGGCCGGGGCCCGCCTCGACGGGCACGCGCGCGAAGCGCTGGCGGGCCGAGGGCAGTCCGGTGGAGGCGCGGACCTCCAGCTCGGTCTCGTCGTCGGTGGCGAGGAGCAGGAAGGCGGAGTCGCCGTCGAGCATGTCGCGGGCGCGTTCCACGGTGCGCTGGAGGAGGCCGTCGAGGTCGTCCGGGGCGGGGGAGCCGATGAAGACCTCGAAGGGGTCGGCGCTCTGGCCGTCCGTGGGGGTGGAGTCGGAGGCGGGCAGGCGTGAAGGGGTCTGCAGTACGGCGCGTTCGTGGTCGCGGACCAGGAGGCAGACCGTGGAGGGCTCGCCGTCGGTGTCGCGGACGCGGAGGTGGGAGGCGTACACCGGGGTGACGCGGCCGGAGGCGCCCCGGATGCCGTAGCTGCCCTCCCAGCGGGAGAGCTGGAGGGCCTCGGCGATGCCGGTGCCGGTGCCGGGGGTGTGCGGCCAGGCGGCGAGGTCGGTGAGGGGCTTGCCGGTGACCTGGTCGGCGGCGTAGCCGAAGAGTTCCTCCGCGTCCTCGTTCCAGGCGGAGACGGCGCCGGCGCGGTCGATCTGGACGACGGCGACGCGGACGCGGCTGTCGGCGAGCGGCAGGAGGTCGGCGGGGAGGGACGGTCCGGCGGTGCGGGTGCCCACCGGGCGGTCGGGGAGGTCGAGTTGGAACCAGACCTGTTTGTGGGTGGAGGTGTAGTCGACGCCCCAGCGGGTGGCGATGGCCGCGCAGAGCTGGAGGCCGCGGCCGCCCTCGCGGTCGGGGCTGCCCATGGTGGCGGGGGAGCCCTGGAGGGGGATCTCGCGTTCCGGGTAGCGGTCGCCCACCTCGATGCGTACGCCGTCCTCGGAGCGCAGGCACAGGACGTCGGCGTGGGTGCCCGCGTGGACGACGGCGTTCGTCACCAGTTCGCTCGTGAGGACGACGGCGTCGTCGACGATGTCGGCGAAGCCCCAGCCCTGGAGGGTGTCGCGGACGAACGAGCGGGCGGTGGCGACGGATCGCCCGACGGGCTCGAAGCTGGCGGCCGCGCGCGCGGTGATCACGGAACTCCTCGTCCGGTCGTCGACGTGGGGGGATCCCTGGCCGTCCTGGTCGCGCCGCTGCTGTGGCGGGCGCAGGCCGGAAGGCCGGGGGTCCGGGGGCTGTCCCCCCGGGATCAGTCCGGTGGTCATGTTGCGGCCGCCCCTCCGATGCCCGCTCGTGCCTCGTGCCACCGCCCAGGCCGGACGGACCGGCGTGGCTGGACAGCCGCATGCAAGGTTACTTACCTTCCCCGCCCGTTCGGATGCCGGTCACCGGTGTTTCCGTCTCAAGAGGCGCCTGTGGGCGTGCGGACGATGTGCGAAGCTGCCGAACTGTTATGGCCGGGTTCGGAGAGGGTGAAACACTGGGCAAGCTTCTTGTGAAGGTCCGGGCAGACTGGGTGTCTTCTGAGTACAGGGGGCAGCAGCCCTCCGGGTCCGCCTGGTTGGATCGGGTGGAGAACCCTGCGGTAACCGCAACGTCGAGTAGCAACACCCCAGCACAGCGTAACGGTCGAATCCCTGCGGGAGGGACAAGTGGAGTCTGGCGCAGCGACGCGGAGCACTAAGGCGCGCGCGAAAGGCGGACCGTCCCTGAGCAGGCGCGCGCCGCGCGGTGGCACCACCACGGTGGACACGGCGGCCCTGGAGCGGCTGCTGGCGGCCCTGGTGTCGATGCGGGACGGGAACTTCCGCAAGCGGCTCACGGTGTCCGGCGACGGCGTGATGTCGGAGATCGCGGCCGTGTTCAACGAGGTGGCGGACCGTAATCTCCATCTCACGGGTGAGCTTTCGCGCGTACGTCGCATGGTGGGCCGTGAGGGCAAGCTGACCGAGCGGCTGGAGACGGGCGCGTGTGAGGGCTCGTGGGCGGCGGCGATCGATCACTCGAACGCGTTGGTCGACGATCTGGTGCGGCCGGTGTCCGAGGTGGGGCGGGTGCTGTCGGCGGTGGCCGAGGGTGACCTGTCGCCGCGGATGGACCTGCGGACGCAGACGCCGGAGGGGGTGGCGGGGCAGCCGTTGCGCGGGGAGTTCCTGAAGGTCGGGCGGACCGTCAACAACCTGGTCGATCAGCTGTCGACGTTCACCGACGAGGTCACGCGGGTGGCCAGCGAGGTGGGCACCGAGGGCAAGCTGGGCGGGCAGGCGCAGGTGCGCGGCATGTCCGGGTCGTGGAAGGACCTGACCGAGTCCGTCAACACGATGGCGGAGCGGCTGACGGCCCAGGTGCGGGACATCGCGCTGGTGACGACGGCGGTGGCCAAGGGTGATCTGTCACGGAAGGTGACGGTTCACGTCGAGGGCGAGATGCTGGAGCTGAAGAACACCGTCAACACGATGGTGGACCAGCTCTCCGCGTTCTCGTCCGAGGTGACCCGGGTCGCGCGCGAGGTGGGCACCGACGGCATGCTGGGCGGTCAGGCGCGGGTGTCGGGCGTCGACGGCGTGTGGAAGGAACTCACCGATTCGGTGAACACCATGGCCGGCAATCTGACGGCCCAGGTGCGCGGGGTGTCCGAGGTGATGACGGCGGTCGCCAACGGTGATCTGTCGCGGAAGGTGACCGTGCCGGCGCGCGGTGAGGTCGCGCAGCTCGCCGAGACGATCAACCAGATGACCGAGACGCTGCGGATCTTCGCGGACGAGGTCACGCGCGTGGCCAACGAGGTGGGGGCCGCGGGCCAGCTCGGCGGCCAGGCGAACGTGCCGGGTGCGGCGGGGACGTGGAAGGACCTGACGGACTCGGTCAACACGGTGTTCCGCAATCTCACCACTCAGGTGAGGGACATCGCGGCCGTGACGACGGCCGTGGCGAGCGGTGATCTGTCGCAGAAGGTCACCGTGGACGTGGCCGGCGAGATGCTGGAGCTGAAGAACACCGTCAACGGGATGGTGGACCAGCTGTCGTCGTTCGGTGCCGAAGTGACGCGTGTGGCGCGGGAGGTCGGTGTCGAGGGTGAACTGGGCGGCCAGGCGAACGTGCCGGGTGCGGCGGGGACGTGGAAGGACCTGACGGATTCCGTCAACACGGCATTCCGCAACCTCACCGGACAGGTGAGGAACATCGCGCAGGTGACGACGGCCGTGGCCAACGGCGATCTGTCGCAGAAGGTGACCGTCGACGTCTCCGGCGAGATGCTCCAGCTGAAGAACACCGTGAACACGATGGTGGACCAGCTGTCGTCGTTCGCGGACCAGGTGACGCGGATGGCCCGGGACGTGGGCACCGAGGGCCGGCTCGGCGGTCAGGCGCGGGTGGACGGTGTGTCGGGCACCTGGCGGGAGCTGACGGACTCCGTCAACTTCATGGCCGGCAACCTCACCTCCCAGGTGCGGCAGATCGCCCAGGTGACGACGGCTGTGGCGCGCGGTGACCTGTCGCAGAAGATCGACGTGGACGCGCGCGGGGAGATCCTGGAGCTGAAGAACACCATCAACACGATGGTCGACCAGCTCTCCGCGTTCGCCGACCAGGTGACGCGGGTGTCGCGGGACGTGGGGACGGAGGGCCGGCTCGGCGGCCAGGCGCAGGTGCCCGGTGTGGCCGGTGTGTGGCGGGACCTGACCGACTCGGTGAACGGCATGGCCGGCAACCTCACCGCCCAGGTGCGCAACATCGCGCAGGTCGCCACGGCGGTGGCGCGCGGTGACCTGTCCCAGAAGATCACCGTGGACGCGCGCGGGGAGATCCTGGAGCTGAAGAACACCCTGAACACGATGGTCGACCAGCTCTCGTCCTTCGCCCAGGAGGTCACCAGGGTCGCCCGTGAGGTCGGTACGGAGGGGCAGCTCGGCGGTCAGGCCGAGGTGCAGGGGGTCTCCGGTACCTGGAAGGACCTCACGCAGTCGGTGAACTTCATGGCGAACAACCTGACGATCCAGGTGCGTCAGATCGCCGAGGTCACGACGGCGGTCGCCAAGGGCGATCTGTCGAAGAAGATCACGGTCGACGCCAAGGGTGAGATCCTCGAACTGGTCACCACCGTGAACACGATGGTGGACCAGCTGTCGTCGTTCGCCGAGCAGGTGACCCGGGTGGCCCGTGAGGTGGGCACCGAGGGCATCCTGGGCGGTCAGGCGCACGTCCCGGGGATCACGGGCATCTGGAAGGACCTGAGCGGCAATGTGAACCTGATGGCCAAGAACCTGACCATGCAGGTGCGCAACATCTCCCAGGTCGCGGCGGCGGTCGCCAACGGCGATCTGACGCGGACGGTGACGATCGAGGCGCGGGGCGAGGTCCAGCAGCTCGCCGACACGATCAACACGATGGTGAAGACGCTGAGCTCGTTCGCCGAGCAGGTCACCAAGGTGGCCCGTGAGGTGGGTACGGACGGCATCCTGGGCGGGCAGGCGCACGTGCCGGGTGTGGCGGGGACGTGGAAGGACCTCACCGACTCCGTGAACGGCATGGCGTCGAACCTGACCGGTCAGGTCCGCAACATCGCCATGGTCACGACGGCCATCGCCAAGGGTGATCTGACGAAGAAGATCGACATCGACGCGCGCGGGGAGATCCTGGAGCTGAAGACGACCATCAACACGATGGTCGACCAGCTGTCGTCGTTTGCCGAGGAGGTCACCCGGGTCGCCCGCGAGGTGGGTACGGAGGGGCAGCTCGGCGGTCAGGCACGCGTGCGTGACGTGGACGGGACCTGGCGGGACCTGACGGAGTCCGTGAACGAGATGGCCGGGAACCTGACCCGGCAGGTGCGCGCGATCGCGCGTGCGGCGACCGCGGTGACGCGGGGCGACCTGAACCTGAAGCTGGACGTGGACGCGGCCGGTGAGATCCAGGAGCTCCAGGACTACATCAACAAGATGATCGCCAACCTGCGCGACACGACGATCGCCAACAAGGAGCAGGACTGGCTGAAGGGCAACCTCGCGCGCGTGTCGGCGCTCATGCAGGGGCGGCGTGATCTGGAGGACGTGGCCTCGCTGATCATGAGTGAGCTGCCGCCGCTGGTGGCCGCGCAGCACGGCGCGTTCTTCCTGGCGATGCCCTCGCCGGAGGGCACGGGGGACCCGTACGAGCTGCGGATGCTGGGGTCGTACGGCTATTCGATGGGGTCGATGCCGACCTCGTTCCGGCCGGGTGAGGCTCTTGTGGGGACGGCGGCCGAGGAGAAGCGCACGATCCTGGTGGAGAACGCGCCGAGCGGCTATCTGAAGATCTCCTCCGGGCTCGGCGAGGCGCCGCCCGCGCAGGTGATCGTGTTGCCGGTGCTGTTCGAGGGCAAGGTGCTCGGGGTGATCGAGCTGGCGTCCTTCGCGCCGTTCACGCAGATCCAGAAGGACTTCCTCAACCAGCTCGCCGAGATGATCGCGACCAGCGTCAACACGATCTCCGTCAACACCAAGACGGAGCAGCTGCTGAAGCAGTCGCAGGAGCTGACCGAGCAACTCCGTGAGCGGTCGGTGGAGTTGGAGCAGCGGCAGAAGGCCCTGCAGGCGTCCAACGCGGAACTGGAGGAGAAGGCCGAGCTGCTGGCCCAGCAGAACCGGGACATCGAGGTGAAGAACACCGAGATCGAGGAGGCGCGGCAGGTCCTGGAGGAGCGTGCCGAGCAGCTCGCGGTGTCGATGCGCTACAAGAGCGAGTTCCTCGCGAACATGTCGCACGAGCTGCGTACGCCGCTGAACTCGCTGCTGATCCTGGCGAAGCTGCTCGCCGACAACGCGGAGGGCAACCTCTCGCCCAAGCAGGTCGAGTTCGCCGAGACGATCCACGGGGCGGGTTCCGATCTGCTCCAGCTGATCAACGACATCCTGGACCTGTCGAAGGTCGAGGCGGGCAAGATGGACGTCTCGCCGACGCGGATCGCGTTGGTGCAGCTGGTGGACTACGTGGAGGCGACCTTCCGGCCGCTGACCGCGGAGAAGGGCCTGGATCTGTCCGTGCGGGTGTCGCCGGAGCTGCCGGCCACGCTGCACACGGACGAGCAGCGGCTGTTGCAGGTGCTGCGCAACCTGCTGTCCAACGCGGTGAAGTTCACCGACTCCGGGTCGGTGGAGCTGGTGATCCGGCCGGCCGGGCCCGATGTGCCGGTGGCGATCCGGGAGCAGTTGCTGGAGGCCGGTTCGCTGACGGATCCGGACGCGCCGTTGATCGCGTTCTCGGTGACCGACACGGGGATCGGGATCGCGGCGAGCAAGATGCGGGTGATCTTCGAGGCGTTCAAGCAGGCGGACGGCACGACCAGCCGCAAGTACGGCGGTACGGGGCTGGGGCTGTCGATCTCGCGGGAGATCGCGCAGCTGCTCGGTGGTGAGATCCACGCGCAGAGCGAGCCGGGGCGTGGGTCGACGTTCACGCTGTATCTGCCGCTGCACCCCAGCGAGCTGCCGCCGCAGGGCTACCAGCAGATCGTGCCCGCGCTGGAGGCCGGTGAGCTGGTGGCCTCGGAGAACGGGGCGGTCGAGCTGCCGGGGCTGCGCGAGGCGGAGATCGTGACGCCGGCCGAGGTGAAGTCGTACCAGGAGACGCAGAACGGCGCGGCCGCGCTGTTCAGGCGTCGGCGGCGGTCGGCGAACGGCGGCGAGCAGGTCGGTGAGGCGGCGCAGTGGCCGGCCCCGCAGGGGCAGCGGGTCATCCGTTTCGGCGGCGAGAAGGTGCTGATCGTCGACGACGACATCCGCAATGTGTTCGCGCTGACCAGCGTCCTGGAGCAGCACGGTCTGTCGGTGCTGTACGCGGAGAACGGCCGTGAGGGCATCGAGGTCCTGGAGCAGCACGACGATGTGGCCGTCGTCCTGATGGACATCATGATGCCCGAGATGGACGGCTACGCGACGACGACGGCGGTCCGGCGGATGCCGCAGTTCTCGGGGCTGCCGATCATCGCGCTGACGGCGAAGGCGATGAAGGGCGACCGGGAGAAGGCGATCGAGTCGGGTGCTTCCGACTATGTCACGAAGCCGGTCGATCCCGATCACCTGCTGTCGGTGATGGAGCAGTGGATGCGCGGGGTGTGACCGGATCGGCGGGTGCGGCGGGAGGTGACGGGACGCGACGGATGGCGTGAGAAGTCGCCGACCCGGGGCGCGCCGAGGTGCATGGCGGGGTCCGGATCGGGGAACCTTCTGGTCTTCTGCCGCGTTCCTGCTACGTGCACAGTGACATCACGGTGACAGGGTGTGGCGACGGTCGGGGTGCGGCTACCATGACCGGCACAAGGAAGGGCGGCGCAAAGGAGTCGTCCCCAGGGGCGGCGCCCGGTGCACTGCCGGGGCGAGGAGGGCGGGCCATGGTGCAGAAGGCCAAGATCCTCCTGGTCGATGACCGGCCGGAGAATCTGCTGGCGCTGGAGGCGATCCTCTCGGCGCTCGATCAGACGCTGGTGCGGGCATCGTCCGGGGAAGAGGCGCTCAAAGCACTGCTGACGGACGACTTCGCGGTCATTCTGCTGGACGTCCAGATGCCGGGAATGGACGGTTTCGAAACAGCCGCGCACATCAAGCGGCGAGAACGCACCAGGGACATCCCGATCATCTTCCTCACGGCGATCAACCACGGCCCGCATCACACCTTCCGGGGATATGCGGCCGGAGCGGTGGACTACATCTCCAAGCCGTTCGACCCGTGGGTGCTGCGCGCGAAGGTCTCGGTGTTCGTCGAGCTGTACATGAAGAACTGCCAGCTGAGGGAGCAGGCGGCGCTGCTGCGGCTCCAGTTGGAGGGCGGCGGCAAGGCCGCGGCGGGCGGCGCCAAGGAGCCGGCCGGGCTGCTGGCCGAGCTGTCCGCACGGCTCGCGGCCGTCGAGGAGCAGGCGGAGGCGCTGTCCAAACAGCTCGACGACGAGTCGGCGGACGCCGCCGCGGTGGCCACGGCGGCTCATCTGGAGCGCAAACTCACCGGCCTGCGCCGCGCCCTGGACGCGCTGGAGCCGGGCACGGGCAACGGCGCCGCCTCGCTGCCGTCGCAGACCTGAGCCGTCGTCAGCGGACCGGGCGCGGTCGTCGCGGAACTGAGCCGAGGGGCGGGAGCAGTCGGGTGTGAGCGGCGGTCAGTTCCCCGCCGTCAGGGGGCGGATGCGCCCGCTCACGGTCCCACCCGCCCGGCCGCGTCAGTTCCGCGACTGTGCGAGGCCGACACGAACGGGTGAAGCAGTGGGCACACGTGTCCGCTGTCGTCTCCCCCGGTAACCTCACACCCATGGCCTCACGTCCCTCCGCAGCGAAGAAGCAGCCCGCCAAGAAGGCCGCTGCTCCCGCGAAGGCCCCGGCGAAGAAGGCCGCCGCGAAAAAGGCCCCGGCCAAGAAGGCGCCCGCCAAGAAGGCCCCGGCCAGGAAGGCGGCGCCGGCGCCCAAGCCGGCGCCCAGCCCCACCGGGGGCATCTACCGGCTCGTGCGCGCCCTCTGGCTGGGCCTGGCGCACGCCGTCGGCGCGGTGTTCCGGGGGATAGGGAACGGCGCGAAGAACCTCGACCCCGCCCACCGCAAGGACGGCGTGGCCCTGCTGCTGCTCGGCATGGCGCTGATCGTCGCGGCGGGCACCTGGGCCGACCTGAAGGGCCCCGTCGGCGATCTGGTCGAGATCCTCGTCACCGGCTCCTTCGGCAGGCTGGACCTGCTCGTGCCGATCCTGCTCGCGGTCATCGCCGTGCGCTTCATCCGTCACCCCGAGCAGCCCGACGCCAACGGCCGCATCGTGATCGGCCTGTCCGCGCTCGTCATCGGCGTCCTCGGCCAGGTCCACATCGCCTGCGGCTCGCCCGCCCGCAGCGACGGCATGCAGGCGATACGGGACGCGGGCGGCCTCATCGGCTGGGGCGCGGCGACCCCGCTGACGTACACCATGGGCGAGGTGCTCGCCGTACCGCTGCTCGTGCTGCTCACGGTGTTCGGGCTGCTGGTGGTCACGGCCACCCCGGTCAACGCGATCCCGCAGCGGCTGCGGCAGCTCGCCGTGCGCCTCGGCGTGCTGGACGACCCCCACGCGGAGGACGGACTCTCCGACGACGACGCGCGCTACGACGAGCAGTGGCGCGAAGGGCTGGACGCACGCCCCCGTCGGCGCTCCGGCGGACCCCGGGCGTACGACCCCGACGGCGCCGAGCAGGAGGCGCTCTCCGAGCGCCGCGGCCGGCCCCGGCGCTCGGCCGTGCCGCAGCCCGCGATGGACCGGGAGCCGGACGCCGTGGACATCGCCGCGGCCGCCGCGGCCGATCTCGACGGGGTCGTGATGCACGGCCTGCCGCCGTCCCCGCTCGTCGCCGACCTCACCCAGGGCGTCCGCAGCGGCGACCGCGAGGCGACCGCGCCGACGCCGGTCCCGGCCGCGCGGCCGAAGCAGGAGATGCTCAAGGGCGGGGCCGTCCCCGATCTGACCAAGGCGCCTCCGCAGGAGATCCGCGACCTGCCGCCGCGCGCCGAACAGCTCCAGCTCTCCGGCGACATCACGTACGCGCTGCCCTCCCTGGACCTCCTGGAGCGCGGCGGCCCCGGCAAGGCGCGCAGCGCGGCCAACGACGCCGTCGTCGCCTCGCTGACGAACGTCTTCACCGAGTTCAAGGTCGACGCCGCCGTCACCGGCTTCACCCGCGGCCCGACGGTCACCCGCTACGAGGTCGAGCTCGGCCCCGCCGTGAAGGTCGAGCGGATCACCGCCCTCACCAAGAACATCGCGTACGCCGTCGCCAGCCCGGACGTACGGATCATCAGCCCGATCCCCGGCAAGTCGGCGGTCGGCATCGAGATCCCCAACACCGACCGGGAGATGGTCAACCTCGGGGACGTGCTGCGGCTCGCCGACGCGGCCGAGGACGACCACCCGATGCTGGTGGCGCTCGGCAAGGACGTCGAGGGCGGCTACGTCATGGCCAACCTGGCGAAGATGCCGCACATCCTGGTCGCCGGAGCCACCGGTTCCGGCAAGTCGTCGTGCATCAACTGCCTGATCACCTCGGTCATGGTCCGCGCGACCCCCGAGGACGTGCGGATGGTCCTCGTCGACCCCAAGCGCGTGGAGCTGACCGCGTACGAGGGCATCCCGCACCTGATCACGCCGATCATCACCAACCCGAAGCGGGCCGCCGAGGCGCTCCAGTGGGTCGTGCGCGAGATGGACCTGCGCTACGACGACCTCGCCGCGTACGGCTTCCGGCACATCGACGACTTCAACGAGGCCATAAGGAACGGCAAGGTCAAGCCGCCCGAGGGCAGCGAGCGCGAGCTCCAGCCGTACCCGTACCTGCTGGTGATCGTGGACGAGCTGGCCGACCTGATGATGGTCGCCCCGCGGGACGTCGAGGACGCGATCGTGCGGATCACCCAGCTCGCGCGCGCGGCCGGCATCCACCTGGTGCTCGCCACCCAGCGGCCCTCGGTCGACGTCGTCACCGGTCTGATCAAGGCGAACGTGCCCTCCCGGCTCGCCTTCGCCACCTCCTCGCTCGCCGACTCGCGGGTCATCCTCGATCAGCCGGGCGCCGAGAAGCTGATCGGCAAGGGCGACGGGCTCTTCCTGCCGATGGGCGCCAACAAGCCGACGCGTATGCAGGGCGCCTTCGTGACCGAGGCCGAGGTCGCTGCCGTCGTCCAGCACTGCAAGGACCAGATGGCGCCCGTCTTCCGGGACGACGTCACCGTCGGCGGCAAGCAGAAGAAGGAGATCGACGAGGACATCGGCGACGACCTCGACCTGCTGTGCCAGGCGGCCGAACTGGTCGTCACCACCCAGTTCGGCTCGACCTCGATGCTCCAGCGCAAGCTGCGCGTCGGCTTCGCCAAGGCGGGCCGACTGATGGACCTCATGGAGTCGCGGAACATCGTCGGGCCGAGCGAGGGCTCGAAGGCCCGTGACGTTCTCGTGAAGCCCGACGAACTGGACGGCGTGCTCGCGGTGATTCGGGGAGAGTCCGCGGGGTAGGCGTGGCGTCGAGGGCGCCGGGGGCCCGTGACTCACCCGTTAGAAACCGCAGGGCAACCGTTTCCCTGCGGCGTACGTCCAGTTGAGCGAGAGGACAGGTACGACTTTCAACCGGGGGGTCGCGCCTGGCCGCCGTCATCGGCGTGACCGGCCATTCCGATGGCGTACAAAGTCGTACTGTCCGGTTGCCCCTCCCTTTGGCACCCCCCCTAGACTGAACTTCCAGCACAGGTGGCTACACGCTCGAAAGGCGCCCCCGTGTCCATCGGCAACTCCCCAGAAGACGAGCGTCCGTTCGAAGACCCGTCCGAGGAAGCCCCCTTCTCCATCGGTCGTGCCCTGCGCCAGGCGCGGATCAGCGCCCGGCTGACGGTGGACGACGTCAGTACCGCCACCCGAGTCCGGATCGCCATCATCCACGCCATCGAGTCGGACGACTTCGCCCCCTGCGGCGGTGACGTCTACGCGCGCGGGCACATCCGTACGCTGGCCCGCGCCGTCCGGCTCGACCCCGCCCCGCTGATCGAACGGTACGACGCGGCCCACGGCGGCCGTCCCGCGCCGACCCCGGCCGCCCCGCTGTTCGAGGCGGAACGCATCCGCCCCGAGCGCCGCGGGCCGAACTGGACGGCGGCCATGGTCGCCGCGATCGTCGCCGTGGTCGGCTTCGTCGGCTTCACCGCCTTCAAGGGCGGCGACCAGGGCGGCTCCGGCAGCACCGCCGCCGAGGGCAGCACGCCCACGGCCGGCGTCACCGCCTCGCCCACCCCGAAGACCGAGAAAACCGTCGACGAGAAGCCCGAGCCCTCCGACAGCGCCATCGCCGCGGCTCCCCAGGACAAGGTGACCGTCCAGGTCAGCGCCACCGACGGCCGCAGCTGGATCTCCGTCAAGGACCACAACGGCCGGCTGCTGTTCGACGGATTCCTCAAGCAGGGCGACTCCAAGACCTTCCAGGACAGCGAGAAGATCAACCTCGTCCTCGGCGACGCCGGGGCGATCGATCTGTTCGTCAACGGCAAGAAGATCGACGACAAGTTCCAGCCCGGTGCCGTGGAGCGCCTGACCTACACCAAGGGCGACCCGCAGGCCGGGTGAGGCACCCGAGATCCGTGCGTCGACGGGGTCGGCCAAGATCGCCAACCCCGTCGACGTTCGCTGTCGGTGGGACAAAGTAGTCTTGAGCCCATGCCTGAACGCCGTACCGTCGCACTCGTCACCCTTGGCTGCGCCCGTAACGAGGTGGACTCGGAGGAGCTCGCAGGCCGTTTGGAGGCGGACGGCTGGCAGCTCGTCGAGGACGCCGAGGACGCGGACGTCGCCGTCGTCAACACCTGTGGCTTCGTCGAGGCCGCCAAGAAGGACTCCGTCGACGCCCTCCTCGAGGCCAACGACCTCAAGGGCCACGGCAGAACCCAGGCCGTCGTGGCGGTCGGCTGCATGGCCGAGCGGTACGGCAAGGAACTCGCCGAGGCCCTCCCGGAAGCCGACGGCGTGCTCGGCTTCGACGACTACGCGGACATCTCCGACCGCCTCCAGACCATCCTGAACGGCGGCATCCACGCCTCCCACACCCCGCGCGACCGGCGCAAGCTGCTGCCGATCAGCCCGGCCGAGCGGCAGTCGGCGACCGATGTGGCGCTGCCCGGGCACGCGGCCCCGGCGGAGCTGCCCGGACAGGGCGCCCCGGTGGACCTTCCGGAGGGCGTCGCGCCCCAGTCCGGCCCGCGTGCGCCCCTGCGCCGCCGCCTCGACGGCGCCCCCGTCGCCTCGGTGAAGCTCGCCTCCGGCTGCGACCGGCGCTGCACCTTCTGCGCCATCCCCTCCTTCCGGGGCTCCTTCATCTCGCGCCGGCCGAGCGACGTGCTGAACGAATCACGGTGGCTGGCCGAGCAGGGCGTCAAGGAGATCATGCTGGTCTCCGAGAACAACACCTCCTACGGCAAGGACCTCGGCGACATCCGGCTGCTGGAGTCGCTGCTGCCCGAGCTCGCGGAGATCGACGGCCTGGAGCGGGTGCGGGTCAGCTACCTCCAGCCCGCCGAGATGCGGCCCGGTCTCATCGACGTGCTGACCTCCACGCCCAAGATCGCGCCCTACTTCGACCTGTCCTTCCAGCACTCCGCACCCGGGGTGCTGCGCGCGATGCGCCGCTTCGGCGACACCGACCGGTTCCTGGAACTGCTCGACACCATCCGCGGCAAGGCGCCCCAGGCGGGCGTGCGCTCCAACTTCATCGTCGGCTTCCCCGGCGAGTCCGAGGCCGACCTGGCCGAGCTGGAGCGGTTCCTGAACGGCGCCCGGCTGGATGCCATCGGTGTCTTCGGGTATTCCGACGAGGAGGGCACCGAGGCCGCGACGTACGACGACAAGCTCGACGAGGACGTCGTCGCCGAGCGGCTCGCCCATGTCTCCCGCCTCGCCGAGGAACTCGTCTCGCAGCGGGCCGAGGAGCGCGTCGGCGAGACCGTCCACGTGCTCGTGGAGTCCCTGGACGAGGACGGCGTGCACGGCCGGGGGGCGCACCAGGCGCCGGAGACCGACGGACAGGTGCTGCTCACGTCGGGCGAAGGTCTGGCCGTCGGCCGTATGGTCGAGGCGAAGGTGATCGGCACCGAGGGCGTCGATCTCGTGGCCGAACCCCTGCAGGGCTCTTTCGGGTGTAGTGAGGAGGCGGGCAGATGACGGGTGTCCCGGCATCGGCCGCGGGCGGCTCCTCGCCGGCGAAGCAGGCGAATCCGGCGAACCTGGCCCAACCGGCGAAGGGGGCCACCGCGGCGGACGTGTCCGCCGTCGAGGCGCCCGACGCCGTCGAACCGACCGCTGCCGCGGGGCCCGGAACCGCCGCGGGCGAAGCCGCCGGGCCCGATGCCGGACCGGACGCCTCCGCCGACGGCAGGGCGCCGCGCGGCGGCAAGCTGGCCGCCGCCGCGGTCAACCAGGCGAGCGTGTGGAACATCGCCAATCTGCTGACGATGCTCCGGCTGATCCTGGTGCCCGGCTTCGTCGCGCTGATGCTGGCCGACGGCGGCTACGACCCGGCGTGGCGCTCGCTCGCCTGGGCCGCCTTCGCCATCGCCATGATCACCGACCTGTTCGACGGACACCTGGCGCGCACCTACAACCTCGTCACCGACTTCGGGAAGATCGCCGACCCCATCGCCGACAAGGCGATCATGGGGGCGGCGTTGATCTGTCTCTCCGGGCTCGGCGACCTGCCGTGGTGGGTCACGATCGTGATCCTCGGCCGGGAACTCGGGATCACGCTCCTGCGTTTCCTCGTCATCCGCTACGGAGTGATCCCGGCGAGCCGCGGCGGCAAGCTCAAGACGCTCACCCAAGGCGTGGCCGTCGGTATGTACGTCCTGGCGCTGACGGGGTGGCTGGCCACTCTGCGGTGGTGGGTGATGGCCGCGGCGGTCGTCCTGACCGTGGTCACCGGCCTCGACTACGTAAGACAGGCCATTGTGCTGCGCCGCCAGGGAATCGCCGCGCGCCGGGCGGCCTCGGAGGAGACGGAAGCGTGAATCCCACGGCCACCGATCTGGTGCGACTACTCACGGTGAAGGGCGGGACGCTCGCTGTCGCCGAGTCGCTGACCGGTGGCCTGGTCGCGGCGGAGATCACCTCCGTGCCCGGGGCGTCCAAGGTCTTCCGCGGCTCGGTCACGGCCTACGCGACCGAACTGAAGCGGGATCTGCTCGGCGTGGACGGCGACCTGCTGGCCGCCAACGGAGCGGTGGATCCGCAGGTCGCGGCCCAGATGGCCGCCGGCGTGCGCAAAGCGCTGGGCGCCGACTGGGGCATCGCGACCACCGGGGTCGCCGGCCCCGAACCGCAGGACGGCCGACCCGTCGGGACGGTCTTCGTGGCCGTCGACGGCCCACGGCGGCCGGGAGCCGGTTCCGCCTCTGGCGGAAAAGTGGAGGCCCTGCGGTTGAACGGCGACCGCGAGGAAATTCGTAGAGAGAGTGTACGGAGCGTGCTCGTACTGCTTCTGACAGAACTTGCGGGCGAACTCACCGGGAATGAGCGGGCACAGGATACGGAACAGAACGGGGGGTTTTGATGTTTGCAGCCCTGAGTGAACACGACATCGCTCCCCGCACGGCCGCAGCGCAAGGCGGTACGGTGGGGCGTGAAGGATGCGGCTACGCGGTCCGAGGAGGGAGCCACCGATGATTCTGCTCCGTCGCCTGCTGGGTGACGTGCTGCGTCGGCAGCGCCAGCGCCAGGGCCGTACTCTGCGCGAAGTCTCCTCGTCCGCCCGAGTCTCACTCGGCTATCTCTCCGAGGTGGAGCGGGGGCAGAAGGAGGCTTCCTCCGAGCTGCTCTCCGCCATCTGCGACGCGTTGGACGTACGGATGTCCGAGCTCATGCGGGAAGTGAGCGACGAGCTCGCCCTCGCCGAGCTGGCCCAGTCTGCTGCGGCCACCCCCAGCGAGCCTGTGCCCACGTCGGTCCGTCCGATGCTGGGTTCCGTGTCGGTGACCGGTGTGCCACCGGAGCGGGTGACCATCAAGGCACCCGCCGAGGCGGTGGACGTGGTCGCCGCATAGGTTCATCCGCGTGGGCGTGCGAGCGCCGACGTGCGGGTGTGAGGTCCCGGCCGGGGCTTCTCCGGGCAGGTCCGGAGGAGCGCGGGCGGGGCCTTCCGCGTTCTCCGCGTCGGTTTGCCCATCCGGGGTACTGCGGTCATGGTGAAGAGGCACGACGGCCGCCACACACCGGAGGTAGGGATGTACGTCGTGAAGAGCCCCCTGTCCGACGCCGACCTGAAGACCGTCGGCGAGGCGCTCCAGGGCGCACTCGTCGACCTGATCGATCTGTCGCTGCTCGCCAAGCAGGTCCACTGGAACGTCGTCGGGTCCAGGTTCCGGTCCATCCACCTCCAGCTCGACGAGGTCGTGGCCGTCGCCCGGGCCCACTCCGACACCGTGGCGGAGCGGGCGTCCGCGCTCGGCGTCTCGCCGGACGGCCGGGCGGCGACGGTCGCGGGTGGCAGCGGACTCGGCTCGCTGCCGGAGGGCTGGATCAAGGACGCCGACGCGGTGGGCGCGCTGGTGTCCGCGCTGGGCGCGGCCATCACCCGGATGCGGGAGCGCGTCGCGGCCACCGAGCGCCCGGACCCCGTCAGCCAGGACATCTTCATCGGCATCACGGCGGATCTCGAAAAGCACCACTGGATGTTCCAGGCGGAGAACGTCTGATCCCGGGCGGGAGGGCCGTGGCGGACCGCATAGTGCGCCGGGGGGTGATGCTCGGGCTCGGTGCCCTGTGGTGGTGGGCCGTGGTCAGGCTCGCCGTGGCACCGGGCGCCGGTGCGCTGGAGGGGACGGTCGCGGCCGGCGGTTGGGGGCTGAGCCTGCTGCCGGTGCACTGCGTGGCCAAGGGCCGGGCCGCGGGAGCGGTCGCGGCGGGGCGGTGGCGGGCCGCCTGGCGCGGGCCCGGGCCGACCGCCCCCCAGGCAGAGGCGCCGGGCGCCGGGTCCGCCGACGAACCCGGCTGAGGACTACCAGGGCATGGCCACGCCGCCGTTCGGGCGGAGGATCTGGCCCGTGGTGAAGCCGGACGCGTCCGAGGCCAGATGGAGGACCGCATGGGCGATGTCCTCCGGCGCGCCGACGCGTCCCAGAGGTGACATACGGGCCATGAGCGCCTCGGTGCGCGCCTGTGCGCCGGGGTCGTGGCGATCGGTCATGGGCGTGCGGATCCATCCGGGGGCCACCGCGTTGACACGGATGCCGTGCCGGCCGACCTCGGTCGCCAGGGTCTTCGTCAGCTGGACCACGGCTGCCTTGGCGGCGCCGTAGCAGAGCAGTCCCGGCCCTCCGGTGTCCACGGCACCGGAGGCCATGGTGACGATGCTGCCGCCTCCGCCCTGGGCGAGCATCAGCCGGGCGGCCTCCTGGCAGGCGTACAGCACGCCCTTGAAGTTGACGTCCAGCACCCGGTCGAGGTCCTCGTCGCGGGTCTCCAGGACGGGGCTGCTGTGCATGATCCCGGCGACCGCGGCCATCACGTCCAGCCGCTCGCAGGACTCCACGGCCCGGCGGACCTGGGCGTGGTCGGTGACGTCCAGTCGGTGCGTACGGGCGGTGCCGCCCCGGTCCTTGATCAGCGTCGCCGTCTCGTGCAGGCCCTGCGCGTCGAGGTCCGCGCCGTGCACGAGAGCCCCGGCCTCGGCGAGCAGCACGGCACAGGCCCGGCCGATCCCGCTCGCGGCGCCCGTGACGAACGCGGTGCGTCCGGTGAGGTCGTACGCCTTCACGCCCATGAGGGGACGGTACGAGTGTTTCTGACGGGGCGTCAATTGGCTGGGCAAGGTTCCGTGCGCGTACGGCGGTCAGCCGGGCGTACGGCGATAGCGCTCCCGCCAGCGCTGCGGGGAGCCAGGTGCCGGTGCCGGACCCCGCTGGCAGGTCGGGCACCAGTAGGTGGGCCGCTCCTGGGACCCGTCGCCCTGGTCGGCGACCCGGATCGAGGTGCCGCAGCGCAGGCAGGGGCGGGGCGCCCGCCCGTAGACGAAGAGGTCCTGGTGGGGCAGGCCGGTCGTCCGGCGGACCACCCGGTCGCGGTTCGCCTCCAGCAGCCGCCGGGCGAGATCCGGCAGATGCGCGGCCCGGTCCGCGGGGAGCGCGCCGACGGGTAGCCAGGGGGTGACGCCGAGCAGGAAACAGAGCTCGCTCTTGTAGACGTTGCCGATGCCGGCGAGATTGCGCTGGTCGAGGAGCGCCTCGCCCAGGGGACGCTCGGGGTCGGCGCGGAGGTTCGTGAGCGCGAGGCCGGGGTTCCAGTCGGGGCCGAGGAGGTCGGGGCCGAGGTGGCCGACCACGCGGTCCTCCTCGGTGGTGCGCAGCAACTCCATGACCTGGAGCCGGTAGCCGACCGCCGTGCGGTCGTCGGCGCCGAGGACCACCCGGATCTGGTGGGCCGGACCGCCCTTCCAGCGCTCGCCGTCGCCGTAGACCCGCCAGGCGCCCTCCATGCGCAGATGCGTGTGCAGGGTCAGTCCGCCCTCGACGCGGGTGAGCAGGTGCTTGCCGCGCGGAACGGTGCCCAGCACCTGCCGGCCGCTCAGGTCGAGCGTGGCGTACTTCGGCACCCGGAAGTCGCTCGCGGTCAGCACCTTGCCCGCGAGAGCGTCGTGCAGCCGCTTCGCCGTCTGCCAGACCGTGTCACCTTCGGGCATGGGTCAAGGGTGGCACGGCGGGGCCCTGCGGCGGTGAGGTCATGCGCGCAGCCGCAGCCCGCGGGGGGTCGCCACGAAGCCCGCTCCTTCCAGCAGGGCGCCCACGGGGGACGTCAGGGCCGAGACGCCGTTGATCCGCTCCACCGTGACCGTGCCGAGGGAGCCTGCGCGGGCGGCCTGGGCGAGGGACTCCGCCGCGGCCCGCAGGCGGGGGTCGTCGGTGGGACCGCCCTCGGCGTCCGGCAGGGAGGGCCAGGCCAGCACGGTCTTGCCGCCGCGCTCCATGTAGAGCGTGAGCTCACCCTCGACGAGCACCACCAGGGAGCCCGCCTTGCGGCCCGGCTTGTGTCCCGCACCCGTCGGTGGCTCCGGCCAGGGCAGGGCGGCACCGTACGCGTTCGCCGGGTCGGCGGCGGCGAGCACGACCGCGCGGGAGGCGGGGTCGTCGGCGCGGGATGCCGTACGGCGGTACTGCCGGGCGGGGCCGCCCGGGCCCCGGGAGTCGAAGGCCGGTGCGGAGGCGTGCCCGCCGGGGTGCGAGGGTTCCGCGGGGTCCCACGGGGCCCAGGGGGCGTCCTCGGCACGGGACGGGAAGACCTCGGGGGAGCCGTCGGCAAGTGCGTCGGTGGGCGTGCTGCTGGACGGGCCGGTCAGCGGGTCGGTGGCACGGCCGGTCGGCGGGTCGTCCCACGGCGTTCCGGGGAAGGAGTCCGGGAAGGGGTCGGTGAACGGCCCGGGAAAGCCACCCGGGGCAGGACCCGGCCGGGTGTCGGCGGGGGCCTGCACCGCCTCGCCCCGGTCGCGGGCGTTGGACACCGCGCGCAGCCGGTCCACGGCGCCGTCCATGGCGAACTGGGCCGCGCCGAGCCCCTCCACGACGTAACCGCGCCGGGCCTGGCCGCTCTCCTCGAAGGCGGACAGGATGCGGTACGTCGCCGAGAAGCCGCCCTCGACGCCCTCCGCGGCGACGGCTCCCCGGGTCACCACGCCGTGCCGGTCGAGGAGCGCACGGGCGAGGGCGTGGGCCCGGACGGTGGGGTCGGGTTCCCGGGCCGGGACGAGGGACCAGCGGCCGGCGACGGTCGGCGGGCCGCCGCGGGAGGCGGGCCGGGCGGCGGCCGTCAGGGAGCCGTAGCGGCCCCGGGGGACCGCGCGCTTGGCACGGTGGGCGGTGGAGCCCGCCGTGCGGCCCGAGCCCAGCAGGGAGCGCATCGGCGCCAGCGTGTCGTTGGTGAGCCGGCCCGACCAGGCCAGGTCCCAGACGGCGTCGGCGAGTTGGGGGTCCGTGGCGTCGGGATGGGTGGTGGCGCGCACCTGGTCGGCGATCTGGCGGAAGAACAGCCCGTAGCCCCCGGACAGCGCGTCGAGGACGGACTGGTGCAGGGCGGTCGGCTCCAGCGGGTGGGGTGGGGGCAGCAGCAGCGGGGCGGCGTCCGCCAGGTACAGGGAGATCCAGCCGTCCTTGCCGGGGAGCGCGCCCGCTCCCGCCCAGACGACCTCCCCGGCGGCGGTGAGCTCGTCGAGCAGGGCGGGGGTGTAGTCCCGCACCCGGGAGGGCAGGACGAGCTTCTCCAGGGCGGAGGCGGGCACCGAGGCGCCCTGGAGCTGCTCCACCGCGCGCAGCAGGCCGTCGACGCCGCGCAGGGAGTGGCCCTTGCCGATGTGCTGCCACTGGGGCAGGAACTGGGCCAGCGCCGGTGGAGCGACCGGTTCCAGTTCCTGCCGCAGGGCGGCCAGCGAGCGGCGGCGCAGTCTGCGCAGGACGGTCGCGTCGCACCACTCCTGGCCGATGCCCGCCGGATGGAACTCGCCCTGGACGACGCGTCCGCTCGCCGCGAGCCGTTGCAGGGCACCCTCGGTGACCGCGACCCCCAGGCCGAAACGGGAGGCGGCGGCGGCCGAGGTGAACGGGCCGTGGGTGCGGGCGTGGCGGGCGAGGAGGTCGCCGAGCGGGTCCTTCACCGGTTCGGTGAAGGCTTCCGGGACGCCGACCGGGAGCGCGGTGCCGAGCGCGTCGCGCAGCCGGCCCGCGTCCTCGACGGCCGCCCAGTGATCGGTGCCCGCGATCCGGACGCGGATGGCGCGGCGCGCCGCGGCCAGCTCCTGCGCCCACTGGGGCTCGGCGCCGCGCAGGGCCAGCTCGGCGTCGGTGAGCGGACCGAGGAGCCGGAGTAGGTCGGCGACGCCTTCCGGGTCCTTGGCGCGCCGGTCCTCGGTGAGCCACTGCAGTTCCTGTTCGAGCTCGGCGAGGACCTCGGCGTCGAGCAGCTCGCGCAGCTCCGCCTGGCCAAGCAGCTCGGCCAGCAGCCGTGAGTCCAGGGAGAGGGCGGCGGCGCGGCGCTCGGCGAGCGGCGAGTCCCCCTCGTACAGGAACTGCGCCACGTACCCGAACAGCAGCGAGCGGGCGAACGGCGACGGTTCGGGGGTGGTGACCTCGACCAGGCGGACCTTGCGGGACTCCAGATCGCCCATCAGCTCGGTCAGTCCGGGGACGTCGAAGACGTCCTGGAGGCACTCGCGGACGGCCTCCAGGACGATCGGGAACGAGCCGAACTCACTGGCCACCTGGAGCAGTTGCGCGGCGCGCTGGCGCTGCTGCCACAGCGGGGTGCGCTTGCCGGGGTTGCGGCGGGGCAGCAGCAGCGCGCGGGCGGCGCACTCGCGGAACCGGGAGGCGAACAGGGCGGAGCCGCCGACCTGGTCGGTGACGATCCGGTCGACCTCGCCCTTGTCGAAGACGACGTCCGCCGCGCCGACCGGGGCCTGCTCCGCGTCGTACTCCGTCCCGGCCTTCCTCGGTTCCTGGTCGAGCAGGTCCAGGCCCATGAGGTCGGCGTCGGGCAGGCGCAGCACGATGCCGTCGTCGGCGTGCATGACCTGGGCGTCCATGCCGTAGCGCTCGGAGACCTTCGCGCCGAGCGCCAGGGCCCACGGGGCGTGGACCTGCGCGCCGAACGGGGAGTGGACGACGACCCGCCAGTCGCCGAGCTCGTCGCGGAAGCGCTCCACGACGATGGTGCGGTCGTCGGGGACATGGCCGCAGGCCTCGCGCTGTTCGTCCAGGTAGGAGAGGACGTTGTCGGCGGCCCAGGCGTCCAGGCCCGCGGTGAGCAGCCGCAGCCGGGCGTCGTCCTTGGGCAGGGAGCCGACCTCGCGCAGGAACGCGCCCACCGCGCGGCCCAGCTCCAGGGGGCGGCCGAGCTGGTCGCCCTTCCAGAACGGGAGCCGCCCCGGGACACCGGGGGCCGGGGAGACCAGGACCCGGTCACGGGTGATGTCCTCGATGCGCCAGGAGCTCGTGCCGAGGGTGAAGACATCGCCCAAGCGGGATTCGTAGACCATCTCCTCGTCGAGTTCGCCGACCCGGCCGCCGCCCTTCTTCGGATCGGCGCCCGCGAGGAAGACCCCGAACAGGCCGCGGTCGGGGATCGTGCCGCCGGAGGTGACGGCGAGGCGCTGGGCGCCCGGGCGGCCGGTGACCGTGCCGGCGACGCGGTCCCACACCACGCGCGGGCGCAGCTCGGCGAACGCGTCGGAGGGGTAGCGGCCCGCGAGCATGTCCAGGGTGGCCGTGAAGGCGGACTCCGGCAGGGAGGCGAACGGGGCGGCCCGGCGGACCGTCGCGAGCAGGTCGTCCACCTGCCAGGTGTCCAGCGCGGTCATGGCCACGAGCTGCTGGGCCAGGACGTCCAGGGGGTTCGCGGGGACCTTCAGGGACTCGATCGAGCCGGTGCGCATGCGTTCGGTGACCACGGCCGCCTGGACCAGATCGCCGCGGTACTTGGGGAACACCACGCCGGTGGAGACCGCGCCGACCTGGTGCCCCGCGCGGCCCACGCGCTGGAGACCGGAGGCCACCGATGGCGGTGACTCGACCTGGACCACCAGGTCCACCGCACCCATGTCGATGCCCAGTTCCAGGCTGGAGGTGGCGACCACCGCGGGGAGCCGGCCCGCCTTGAGGTCCTCCTCGACCAGGGCGCGCTGTTCCTTGGACACCGAGCCGTGGTGGGCGCGCGCGATGACCGGCGCGGCGCCCTGGGCCGCTCCAGAGCCGCCCATCAGTTCCGCGGGGGCGTGGTCCTCGTCCAGCGGCCGGCCCGTGGCACGCTCGTACGCGATCTCGTTCAGCCGGTTGCACAGGCGCTCGGCCAGGCGACGGGAGTTCGCGAAGACGATCGTGGAGTGGTGGGCCTGGATCAGATCGGTGATCCGCTCCTCCACATGCGGCCAGATCGAGGGGCGCTCGGCCCCCTCCGAACCGTCGGCGACGGGTGAGCCGCCCAGTTCGCCCAGGTCCTCCACCGGGACCACGACCGAGAGGTCGAACTCCTTGCCCGACGCCGGCTGGACGATCTCCACCTTGCGCTGCGGAGAGAGGTAGCGGGCGACCTCGTCCACCGGGCGGACGGTGGCGGAGAGGCCGATACGGCGGGCCGGCCGGGGCAGGAGCTCGTCCAGGCGCTCCAGGGACAGGGCGAGGTGGGCGCCGCGCTTGGTGCCGGCGACCGCGTGGACCTCGTCGAGGATCACGGTGTCGATGCCCGTCAGCGCTTCGCGCGTGGCGGAGGTGAGCATCAGGAACAGGGACTCGGGGGTGGTGATCAGGATGTCCGGCGGGCGGGTGGTGAGGGCGCGGCGCTCGGCGGGCGGGGTGTCGCCGGAGCGGATGCCCACCGTGACCTCGGGTTCGGGCAGGCCCAGGCGGACGGACTCCTGGCGGATGCCGGTCAGGGGGCTGCGGAGGTTGCGCTCGACGTCCACCGCGAGGGCCTTGAGGGGGGAGACGTAGAGGACGCGGCAGCGCTTCTTCGGGTCGGCCGGCGGGGGCGTCGAGGTGAGCTGGTCCAGCGCCGCGAGGAAGGCCGCGAGGGTCTTGCCGGAGCCGGTCGGGGCCACCACCAGGACGTCCGAGCCCGCGGCGATGGCCTGCCACGCGCCCGCCTGGGCCGCGGTGGGCGCGGAGAACGCCCCCGTGAACCAGCCGCGGGTCGCGGGGGAGAAGCCGTCGAGGGCTCGGTGTGCGGAGCTGACCATGGATCCATCCTGCACCCGGGCACTGACAATCGCTCCGACCTGCGGCTATGGCGACGGCGACACCGGCGGGGGCCGCGGCGGAGAATGGGGGCATGGCGCATGCTCGTGAGTCGGCTCGGCACTGGCGGTACGCGGAACTGCCCGGTGTCGATCTGCTGCGCGCCTCGTACGTCCGCAAGACGTTCCTGCGGCACACCCATGAGCACTTCGTGATCGCCGCCGTGGCCGAAGGAGCGGAGGTCTTCCGGCATCGCGGGTCCGACGTGTACGTGGGGGCCGGTGCGCTGGCCCTGGTCAACCCGGACACCCCGCACACCGGCCGGGCCGGGGTTCCGGAGGGCTGGCGGTACGGCGCCGTCTACCCGCTGCCCGAGCTGGTGGCCGAGATCGCGGCCGAGACGACGAGCCTGCGGGGCACGCCCGGGTTCGTGAGTCCGGTCCTGGAGGACGCGCACGCCGCCGCGCTGGTGCACCAGGTGCTCCGGGCCGCCGACGAGGGCAACGCGCTCGCCGCCGACACGCTGCTGCGGGTCGCCGTGACGCGGCTGCTGCGGCTCAACGGCGGGGCGCTGCCGCAGCGGGAGGTGCGGACGGCCGGGGCACGGATCGCGGCACGCGCGCGTGGGGTGCTGGAGGAGAGGATGGCCGATCCGCCGACGCTGGAGCGGCTGGCGCGGGAGCTCGGGACCAGTTCCTTCGCGCTGCTGCGCGCCTTCCGGGACGCGTTCGGGATGCCGCCGCACGCCTGGCTCACCGATGCCCGGGTGCGGCGGGCCCGTCGGCTCCTGGACGGCGGCACCTCTCCCGCGGAGGCCGCGGTGACCGTGGGGTTCACCGATCAGCCGCACCTCAACCGGCACTTCGCCCGGATCGTGGGCGTGCCCCCCGGCGCGTACCAGCGCGAGCGCAAGAACGTACAAGACCTGCCGGGGCGGCTTCTCCTACCGTCGGACACGTGGCAGAACGGACCGCTTCCTCAGACATACGCGCCGGCCGAGCCGGGAGACCGGACTCCGCCGTCGTCCGGGACGCACTGGGCGTCGGCGTCGCCGTAGGCCTGTCCGGGTTCGCCTTCGGCGTGACCTCGGCCGGCAGCGGGCTCACCGTGTGGCAGAGCTGTGCGCTGAGCCTGCTGGTGTTCACCGGTGCGTCCCAGTTCGCGCTCGTCGGCGCGCTGGCGGCGGGCGGCAACCCGCTCACCGCGGCCGCGGGCGCGTTCTTCCTGGGGGTGCGCAACGCGTTCTACGGTCTGCGGCTCTCGCAGGTACTCGCCCTCCCGCGCGCGGTGCGTCCGCTGGCCGCCCAGTGGGTGATCGACGAGACGACGGCCGTGTCGCTGGCGCAGCCCGGGCGGCGCGCGGCCCGGATCGGCTTCACCGTCACCGGGGTGAGCCTGTACGTGCTGTGGAACCTCACGACCCTGCTGGGTGCCCTGGGGGCCGAGGCGATCGGGGACACGGACGCGTGGGGGCTCGACGCGGCCGGGCCCGCGGTCTTCCTGGCGTTGCTCGCGCCGATGCTGCGGACCGGCACCGAGCGGCTCGTGGCCGGGCTCGCCGTCGTGCTGGGGCTCGGGCTGCTGCCGGTCGTGCCGGCCGGGGTGCCGGTGCTGGTGGCCGCGCTCGCCGCGCCCGCCGTGCTGTACCTGAAGGGGCGGCCACGTGACGAGGAGGATGCGTGATGGGTGTCTGGATCGCGATCGTCGCCACGGCCGCGGGGTGCTACGCCGTCAAGCTCGCCGGGCTGCTCGTGCCCGACGGGGCCTTGGAACGGCCTGCCGTACGGCGGCTCGCCGCCCTGCTGCCGGTGGCTCTGCTGGCCGCCCTCACGGCCCAGCAGACCTTCGCCGACGGGCACGCGCTCGTGCTCGACGCCCGGGCCGCCGGGCTTGCGGCGGCCGCCGTGGCCTTGGTGCTGCGGGCGCCCTTCCTGGTGGTCGTCGCGGCGGCCGTGGCGGTGACGGCCGGGGTGCGGGCCCTGGGCGGATGACGCCGGGCCCGGGGGGTCAGCCGATCGGGCGGCCGTGCGCCCGCAGGGTGCGCAGGGCCTCGATCGTCACCATGGAGCGGGCCTCCAGGGCCGGGGCGGGCGCCCAGTGGCGCCAGCGGACCGGCCAGCCGCCGTCCTCCTGCTGCTCGCTCGCGAGGTGGTCCAGGGAGCGGGCCATCTCGTCGTCCGTGAACCACGCGCGCGCGAGGGAGCGGGGCGTGCGCGCGAAGTCGTGCGGGAAGTGGTGCTCGCCGGGGGCGTACCCGGGGGCCACCGGGAACGCCTCCAGGTGGTCGGGGTCCAGTGCCGCCAGGCGCTGGTCGCGCACCAGGCGGCCCAGGCGGTCGGCGGCCGCCTCCGCGCGACGGCGGTCGGGGGCGGAGTCCAGGAAGGCGACGGCGGCCTCGATCTCGTACGGGTGGGACCGCTCCAGGGAGTCCACGGCCTGCCAGCAGAAGTCCGTGGCCCGGAACAGCCAGGCGTGCCACACGTCGTTGCGGTGCAGCAGGCCCACCACCGGGCCCGTGGCCAGCAGGTCGCTGGGCGGGTCGTCCACGATCGGGACGAAGGGGGCGGTGGGATAGCCGCGCTGGCCGGGGTCGATCGCGGGCAGGGCGCCGTCGGCGGTGGAGACGGAGGTGAGGTAGCGGCACACCCGCTCGACGCGCCTCCCGCCGAGCAGGCCGACGCGGTCCAGGACCCGCAGCGCGTGCACGGTGTGCAGGGGCTGGCTCACCGGGCCCCGCAGATCGGGTTCGAGCGCGTGGCCGTAACCGCCGTCCTCGTTGCGGTAGGCGTCCAGTGCCGCCTCGACGGGCTCGGCGCCGCCGTGCAGGAACTCGTACGCGAAGAGGCGCTGTTCCAGCACGCGCGCGGTGAGCCAGACGAACGGCTCGGCGCGGAAGAGCGGGGAACGCGCCGGGGGCGTCGGGGTGAGTGGGGATGATCCGGTTTCGGCCATGGGCAGACCGTAGGGCGGAAAGCGGTCTCCGCAGGCGGTCCCGGCGGGGGCCACCCCCGGGGGCGGGATACTGGGGGCATGCGGTTGACGGTCTTCTGGCAGCGGATGGACGAGCATTTCGGCGCGGGCTACGCCGAGACGTTCGCGCGTGATCACGTGATGACGGAACTCGGCGGGCGCACCGTGCACGAGGCGCTGGCGGACGGCTGGGAGGCCAAGGACGTGTGGCGCGTGGTGTGCGCGGTGATGAACGTTCCGGCGGAGCTGCGCTGATCCACGGGGAAGATCACCCGGGGGTGCCGGAGTGTCGGTGCCGTAGGCGAGACTTGTGCCGTGGCATCCACTGACGAGACCGGGCAGACGGCCCGGCACCCCTCCCCGGCCGGCACGACGCCGCCGAACCGGCCCCCGGCCGACGGCGCCGTCGCGGCGGGGGAGCGCGTGCCGCGCTGGCTCCCGCGCGCGATGGTCCTCGCGCTCGCGCTCGTCGGTGCGTTCCAGTTGGGCACCTGGGCCTTCCACCAGGTCATCGGCCTGCTGCTCAACATCCTCATCGCGTTCTTCCTGGCGCTCGCGGTGGAACCGGCCGTGAGCCGGATGGCCGCCCGGGGCATGCGCAGGGGGTTTGCCACCTTCCTGGTCTTCTTCGGCCTGCTGATCATGGTCGCCGGGTTCTTCACCCTGCTCGGCTCGATGCTCGCGGGGCAGATCATCAAGATGATCGAGGGCTTTCCGGACTACCTCGACTCGGTCATCAACTGGGTCAACACCACGTTCCACACCGATCTTCGCCGCGTGGACATCCAGGAGGGGCTCCTCCACTCGGACTGGCTGCGGAAGTACGCCCAGAACAGCGCCGCCGGCGTCCTGGACGTCTCCACCCAGGTCCTGGGCGGCCTCTTCCGGCTGCTGACGATCGCCCTGTTCTCGTTCTACTTCGCCGCCGACGGACCGCGTCTGCGCCGCGCGCTGTGCTCCGTCCTGCCGCCCGCCAAGCAGGCCGAGGTGCTGCGCGCGTGGGAGATCGCCGTCGCCAAGACCGGCGGGTACCTGTACTCCCGCGGACTGATGGCGCTGATCTCGGGGGTCGCGCACTACGTACTACTGGAGGCGCTCGGCATCCCGTACGCGCCGGTGCTCGCCGTGTGGGTGGGCGTGGTCTCGCAGTTCATCCCGACCATCGGCACCTATCTCGCGGGCGCCCTGCCCATGCTGATCGCCTTCACGGTCTCGCCGTTGTACGCGCTGTGGGTGCTGGTCTTCGTCGTGGTCTACCAGCAGTTCGAGAACTACATGCTCCAGCCGAAGCTGACCTCCAAGACCGTCGACATCCATCCCGCGGTCGCCTTCGGCTCGGTCATCGCCGGCACCGCGCTCCTGGGTGCCATAGGCGCCCTGATAGCCATCCCGGCCGTTGCCACGCTCCAGGCGTTCCTGGGGGCGTATGTGAAGCGCTACGACGTCACCGACGACCCGCGCGTCCACGGCCACCGGGGCGACGGCGACGGCATCCGCCTGCTCGACCGCGCCCGGAGCCTGTGGGCACGGGCACGGGAGCGGCGCGCCGACCGCTCGACCGGAGACTGACCCTCCCGCCCGACCCGACGGCACGAGCCGCGAACGGCACGCGCTGCCGCCGCGTGGCGCGCTTGACACGAAAATCGAACATACATTCTTATGGGGGCTCCGGCGAAGCTCGCGACGGGGGTTACGTCCTGATTTGGGCGGGTAAGTCCCTGAGTTATCCACAGGCTGGACCGGCGTCGGGGCGCATTGTCAGTGGCAGGCGTTAGCGTCTTTGACGTGAAGCGATCGACTCAAGCAAACCGGGTGGAACCCATGGCAGGAACCGACCGCGAGAAGGCCCTGGATGCCGCACTCGCACAGATTGAACGGCAATTCGGCAAGGGCGCGGTCATGCGCATGGGCGAGCGGTCGAGGGAGCCCATCGAGGTCATCCCGACCGGGTCGACCGCGCTCGACGTGGCGCTCGGCGTCGGTGGTCTGCCGCGCGGCCGTGTCGTGGAGATCTACGGACCGGAATCCTCCGGTAAGACCACGCTGACCCTGCACGCCGTGGCCAACGCCCAGAAGGCCGGCGGCCAGGTCGCCTTCGTGGACGCGGAGCACGCCCTCGACCCCGAGTACGCGCGCAAGCTCGGCGTCGACATCGACAACCTCATCCTCTCCCAGCCCGACAACGGCGAGCAGGCCCTGGAGATCGTGGACATGCTGGTCCGCTCCGGCGCCCTCGACCTCATCGTCATCGACTCCGTCGCCGCGCTCGTCCCGCGCGCGGAGATCGAGGGCGAGATGGGTGACAGCCACGTCGGTCTCCAGGCCCGTCTGATGAGCCAGGCGCTCCGGAAGATCACCAGCGCGCTCAACCAGTCCAAGACCACCGCGATCTTCATCAACCAGCTCCGCGAGAAGATCGGCGTGATGTTCGGCTCCCCGGAGACCACGACCGGTGGCCGCGCGCTGAAGTTCTACGCCTCGGTGCGGATCGACATCCGGCGTATCGAGACCCTGAAGGACGGCACCGAGGCGGTCGGCAACCGCACCCGCGTCAAGGTCGTCAAGAACAAGGTCGCGCCGCCGTTCAAGCAGGCCGAGTTCGACATCCTCTACGGCCAGGGCATCAGCCGCGAAGGCGGTCTGATCGACATGGGCGTGGAGCACGGCTTCGTCCGCAAGGCAGGCGCCTGGTACACGTACGAGGGCGACCAGCTCGGCCAGGGCAAGGAGAACGCCCGCAACTTCCTGAAGGACAACCCCGATCTCGCCAACGAAATCGAGAAGAAGATCAAGGAGAAGCTGGGCGTCGGCGTGCGCCCGGAGGAGCCCGCCGCCGAGGCGGGCACGGACGCCGCGGCCACCCCGGGCGTACCCGCGGACGACGCCAAGGCGGGACCGGCAGCCGCCGCCAAGACCGCCAAGACCAAGGCCGCGACCGCCAAGAGCTGATCCGTGACACGACGAACGGACTGGGCCGAGTACGACGCCCACCCCGGCACCCCCTGGGAGCCGGGGGGCCGGGACCACGGCGGTCCCGCCCGGGGCGGCCAGGACCGGCCGGGTGACCTGCCGTACGGCGACGACGGCGCACAGGGTGACGGCCCGCGCCGGGGCGGCCGCACGGCCGGGCGCGGTGGCGAGGGCGGCCCGCGCGGCGCGCGCGGACGTCGTCGCCGCGGCTTCGGCGCATCTTCCGCCGAGGACGAGAACTCTTCTCCCTCGTCGAGGGCCGAGCGGGAAGAGAATTCCGCGGACCCGGCTGAGCGGGCGCGGGCGATCTGTCTGCGCCTGCTCACCGGGACCCCGCGCACCCGCAGCCAACTTGCCGACGCGCTGCGCAAGCGGGAGATCCCGGACGACGTCGCCGAGGAGGTGCTCTCGCGGTTCGAGGAGGTCGGGCTGATCAACGACAGTGCCTTCGCGGACGCCTGGGTGGAGTCGCGCCACCACGGCCGTGGACTGGCCCGGCGCGCGCTCGCGCGGGAGCTGCGCACCAAGGGTGTCGACCCGACGCTGATCGACGAGGCCGTCGCCCAGCTCGACTCCGAGCAGGAGGAGGAGACCGCGCGCGACCTCGTCGCCCGCAAGCTCCGCTCCACCCGCGGCCTCGACCGCGACCGACGGATCCGCCGCCTCGCGGGCATGCTCGCCCGCAAGGGCTACTCCGAGGGCATGGCCCTGCGGGTGGTCCGGCAGGCGCTGGCGGAGGAGGGGGAGGACACGGACTTCCTCATGGAGGACGGGGACTGATCCGGTGGGGTGGGGACAACCCCCCGCCGAGGACACCGGGCCACCTCACTGCACAGGCAGGTGTGCACAGACCACTGTGTACGCATGCCCCCAGCCACCCCCGCGCCCGTCGAGATCGGTGATCTCGCCGCGCTCAAGGCACTCGCCCAGCCGCGCCGGCAGCGCATGCTCGAGCAGCTGACGCTCCACGGCCCCGCCACCTCGGCGACCCTCGCCCGGGCCCTCGGACTGAACACCGGATCCACCAGCTACCACCTGCGCGAACTGGCCAGGTACGGCTTCGTCGAAGAGACCGACGGGAAGCCGCCCGACGCGCGAGGCGCGGCACCGTCCGGGCACCGTGAGCGCTGGTGGCGTGCGGTGCCCGGCGATCGCCGCTTCCCGCCGCGCAGTCACCAGAGCCCCGAGATGCGGCAGGTCATGGACGAGCTGAACCACCATGCCTACGCCGCCGACCTCGACCTCTTCGAGCGGCTCCAGCGGGACGCGGCCGACGCCGACCCCTGGGGAGACGCCTTCCCCTACTCGCGCGGCACGATCCGGCTCACGCTGCCCGAACTCCGGGAGTTCTTCGAGGAGTACCTCGCCCTCCTCAACCGCTACCAGCGCCCCGAGGCCGAGACCCCGCCCGGCGCACGGACCGTCCTCACCCGCCTGTTCGCCCACCCCACCCCCGCCCACCACGACCAGTCACCCGTCAACCGGGCACACAACAGAAGAGAGACCGGTCCGTCATGATGCTGCGCTACGCCCTCAAAACCGTCCGCGCTCGCACGGCGGGCTTCCTCGGCGCCTTCCTCGCCCTCATGTGCGCGGCCGCCCTGATCACCGCGTGCGGCACCCTGCTGGAGACAGGACTGCGCGGCACCGTCCGCACCGAGCGCTACGCGGCCGCGCCGATCGTGGTCTCCGCCGACCAGAACGTCCACCGGACCACCGTCAGCCGCAAGCACGGCAAGACCAAGGTCAAACACAAGGCCAAACCCGTCGCCGAGCGCGCCTGGCTCCCCGCCGGCCTCGGGAAGACCATGGCCGCCCTGCCCGGTGCCGCTCGCGTGGTCCCCGAACTCACCTTCCTGGCCGAGCCCCTCACTCCTGCGGGCACCCGCGACGCGGCCAGGCCCGGTTACGGGCACGCCTGGGACTCCGCCGCGCTGACGCCGTACCGGCTCACCACCGGCGCCGCCCCCACGCGACCGACCGACGTCGTCGTCGACCGCGACCTCGCCCGGCGTGCCCACCTCGCACCCGGCGACCCCCTCACCGTCCAGTCGACACAGGCCCCGCGCACCTACCGCGTCTCCGGGATCGCGGCCCCCGCCACGGCCGTACGCCACCAGACCTCTCTCTTCTTCTCCGGCGAGGAGGCCCGGCGCCTCGCCGCGCACCCCGGCCAGGTCACCGCGTTCGGCGTGCTGCCGAAGACCGGCACCGACCCGGAGCGGCTGCGGCAGGCCGTGGCCACGGCGGCGCGCGGCACCGGAGCGCGGATCAGCACCGGTGACGCCCGCGGCCCGGTCGAGTTCCTGGACGCCGCCGCGGCCCGCACCAGGCTGGTCAGCATGGGCGGTGCGATGGGGGGCACCTCCCTGCTGGTGGCGGTCCTCGTGGTCGTCGGGACCTTCGCCCTCTCCGTCCAGCAGCGCCACAGGGAACTCGCCCTGCTGCGGGCCGTCGCCGCCACGTCCGGGCAGATCCGCAGGCTTCTCGGCCGCGAGGCCCTGATCGTCGGAGCGGCCGCCGGTACGGTCGGAGCAGGCCTCGGCCTGCTGCTGGGCGGCCGGCTGTTCGACAGGTTCGTCGCCCTGGGCGCCGTGCCCGCGACGCTCCAGCACAGCGTCGGCGTCCTCCCGCCGCTGGCCGCCGTCGCCGCGACCCTGTTCGGGGCCTGGGCCGCCGCCCGTATCGCCTCCCGCCGGGTGGCCCGGATCCGCCCGGCCGAGGCGCTCGCCGAGGCCCGGACCGAGCGCACCCGACCCGCCTGGGGCAGGCTCCTCGCCGGTCTGCTGCTGCTCGCCGGCGGCGCCGTGCTCGTCGCCGTGCTCAGCGCCCTGCGGACCGAACCCGCCTCGACACCCGTCACCTTCCTCGCCGTCGTCGTCCTGTCCACCTCCGTCGCCCTGCTCGGACCGCTCCTGGTCAGAGCGGCCGCGCTGCTCCTGTCCGGCCCACTGCGGCTGACCGGCCACGGCGGCAGGCTCGCCACCGCCAACCTCCGTGGCAACGCCGCCCGGATGGCCTCCGTCGTCACCCCCCTCACCCTGCTCATCGGCATGACCTGCACCGTGCTGTTCGTCCAGCCCACCCTCGGCGACGCGGCCCGCGCCCAGGCCCGTGCGGGTGTGCGCGCCGACTGGGTCGTCGCCTCCAGGGGACCCGGCGTCCCGGCCGAGGCGGCGCGGCAGCTCCGCACGGGACACGACGCCGTCACCGAGGTCGTCCGCACCACCGTCAGGGTCGGCCTCGACAAGTACGCGGCACAGGGCGTCACCCCGGCCGGACTCACCCGCACCTGGGACCCCGACGTCATCGCCGGCTCCCTCTCCGGGCTCACCGAGCACACCGTCGCCGTCAGCGAACTGGCCGCGGACCAGCTCCACCTGACGCCCGGGAGCCCCCTGGGACTCACGCTCGGCGACGGTACGCCCGCCACCCTCACCGTCGCCGCCGTCTACACCAGGGGCCTCGGCTACGGAGACCTCACCCTCGCGCACGACCTCCTCGCCCGCCACGTCGACAACCCGCTCTCCTCCTCCCTGCTCGTCAGCACGGACCGCACACAGACACAACTCTCGACTACCCTCCGTGCGTTCCCAGGACTCACGGTGATGTCCCCGGCCGTCGCCGACTCGCTCCAGGCCGAGCGCCGGCAGGCGAACACGGAGGTCAACCTGCTCGCGATGGGGCTCGTCCTCGCCTTCACGGCGATCGCCGTGGTCAACACGCTCGCGATGTCGGTCTCCGAACGGGTCCGGGAGTTCGCGCTGCTGCGCCTCGCGGGGGCGACCCGCCGTCAGGTGCTGCGCATGCTGCGCACCGAGGCCCTGTCGGTACTCCTGCTGGCCACGACCCTGGGCAGCGCCATCGCTCTGGCGGTCCTCACCGCGTTCAGCCTCGGGATGACCGGTCGCGCGGCACCGGCGGTCGCCCCGCTCGGGTACGCGGTCGTGGTCGCCACGGCCGGCCTGCTCGCCCTCGTCGCCACCGCCCTGCCCGGCCGGGTGGCCCTGCGGGTCCGCGCGGTGACGGCGGCCACGGCCAAGGAGTGAGGCCGGGAAGCAAAAGGAGGAGCGGTGGTCGGGGTCGGCGGTGCGGGATCGGTGCTCGGGAAAGCGGGCCTCGGGGGAGCGCGGCTGGGGATCTGCGGGCAGGGGCCCGGAGAGGGGGCCCGGACAGGGGGCCGCTGACAGGGATCGGTGGACAGCGAGCGGTGGACCCAGACCGACCGGTGCGCCGGGGCTACGGGGGTATGGCCCTCCCGGCAGTCCTGCCGCGTCCTCGGGTTGCGGCGTGACCGGCGCAGTCCTGCCGCGCCCGGCCACAGCGTCACCGGCAGTCCAGCCGCGCCCCCGGCCACAGCCTCGCCGGCAGTCCCGCCCGCGCCCGCCCGCCCGCCTGCCGGGCTACGGCGTCACCGGCAGTCCCGCCGCCCTCCATGCCTGGAAGCCGCCGATCAGGTCGGTCGCCCGGTGCAGGCCGAGCTGGTGCAGGGAGGCGGCCGCCAGGCTCGACGCGTACCCCTCGTTGCAGATCACGACGACACGGAGTGCGTGGTCCGTGGCCTCGGGGAGGCGGTGGCTGCCCTGGGGGTCGAGCCGCCACTCCAGTTCATTGCGCTCGACGACCACGGCCCCGGGGATCAGACCGTCCCGCTCGCGCAGGGCCGCGTACCGGATGTCGACGAGCAGCGCCTCACCCGCGCGGGCGGCCTCGTACGCCTCCCGGGCCTCCACGCGCGCGTACCCCGCCCGCACCCGGTCGAGCAACTCGTCTATGCCGAGCGGGCTGTCGTCGCTCACTGCCAGTCCTCCGGGCGCTCGACCTGCTCCAGGCGGAGGATCTGCCCCGTGCGGCTGAAACGGCGGATGCGCGGCAGCGGCGGGTAGTAGGCGTGGACCGAGACGGCGTGCTCCTCGCCCGACTCGTTGAGCACCTCGTGGACGTGGTGGCGGCCGAAGGAGCGGCCCCGGCCGGCGGGCAGGGTGCGTTCCCGGTCCACGTCCTCGGTCAGCTCCAGGGTCTTCCAGCCGTCGGTGGGCAGCCGCACGGCGAGCGAGTACTCCTTGAGCTCTCCCCGGGCGGTCACGAAGGCGCCCACCGAGTCGGCGTGGTCGTGCCAGCCGGTGCCGGTACCGGGCGGCCAGCCGATCAGCCACGCCTCGCTGCCGCCGGGCCCCTCCAGGCGCACCCAGGTGCGGCCCTCGGGGTCGAGGGGGAGGGAGGCGACCAGCTCGGCGTCGGCGGCCGTGCGCCGGGCGAAGTCGAGGAGTTCGGCCTGGGTGGGCGCGGCCTGCGCGGGGGCCGCAGCGGGGGCCGCAGCGGGGGACACGACGGGGGAGACAGACACGGACACCGTCCTGGGAACGTTCGCTGGAGCGTGCGACGGCGCGCGGGCGCACAGGCGCCGTGGCGGAGCACGCCGGGGGAGAGGGGAGGGCGAGTTCAGCAGGAGGGGCGACACACGCAGCCCGCATAGCGGACGAGGTCCATATGGACCCTCCGCCACAGGCGCACATCGGTGTCGGTCACGATCCGGAGTAGACCATGCCGGTCGAGGCCGGTCAACTCACTGTCACCATGCGGACAGCACAGTGACAGCGCGTACGGTCATCCGTCCGGCTACTGCGCCGCCGACCCCGCCGTCGCCTCTTCCGTCGCCTTTCCGCCCACCGCCGCCTCGGCCGCCGCGTACAGGTCGGCCGGGCGTACCCCGTTCAGCGCGGTGACCAGGTGGCCGTCGGGCCGTACCAGCAGCACGGTGTGGGCGGCGGCACCCGGGTAGCTCTCCGCCACGAGCAGCTCGGCCGGCGTCGGCAGGGCCGTCACGGCGGCGGCCAGCCGGGGCATCAGCCCGGCGCTCACCCAGTGGCGGCGCTCCCACACACCCGTACCGGGCGCGATCAGCAGGACGAGCAGCCGACCCCGGCCGAGCCGGTCCCGCAGCTGGACGAAGGAGCCGTCCTCGGCGGTCACCCGTACGTCCTCGACCGCCGAGCCGAGGGGCGTGTCCACCGGCACCTCCGCCTCCAGGTGCTGCGGAGCGAGCGGTGAGCCGGCGTACGTGCCCGGCGCGCCGAGCTGGCCGCGTCCCAGGTGGCCGTCGGAGAGCAGGACGTCGTGGCCACGGGCCGCGCCGGGGACGTACGCCCTTATGCCGCCGGTTCCGCGCAGCAGCGGCAGGACCTGGTCGGCGGCGCGCAGCCGGGCGGCGACCACGGCGCGGCGCTCGCTCTGGTAGCTGTCGAGCAGCGCCTCGTGCGGGCCGTGGTGCCAGGCCAGGCCCAGCTTCCAGGCGAGGTTGTCGGCGTCGCGCAGTCCCTCGTCGAGCCCCTGGGTGCCGAGGGCGCCGAGCAGGTGCGCGGCGTCCCCGGCGAGCAGGATCCGGCCCACGCGCCAGCGGCGGGCGAGCCGGTGGTGCACGGTGTGCACACCGGTGTCGAGCAGCTCGTACTCCGGTGTCGGGCCCTCGCTCCAGCCCGCCAGGGTCTCGCGGACGCGCGCCACCAGCAGCTCGGGGGTGACCAGGTCGTTGCCGGGCGGGAGCAGCCAGTCCAGGCGCCAGACGCCGTCGGGCAGCGGGCGCCCGGTGACCTCCCCGGCAAAGGGGCCGGACGAGCGCCACGGCGGTGTCCGGTGGAGCAACGCCTCGCCGTCCCACGGCAGGTCCACCCGCAGCGCGGCAACGGCGTGCCGCTCCACCGCCGTCCGGCCGGGGAAGCGGATGTCGAGGAGCTTGCGGACCGTGGAGCGGGGGCCGTCGCAGCCGATCAGATAGCTGCCGCGCCACCAGGTGCCCCGGGCGCCGCGGGTGTGGGCGGTGACACCGGAGGACTCCTGCTCCACGGAGTCCAGCCGGCTGTCCACGACGACCTTGGCCAGTGGCTCGCGCGCGAGAGCGGTACGCAGGGCGCCGGTCAGCACATGCTGGGCGATGTGCAGCGGGGCCGGCTCGCCCTCGCCGAACACGACCTCCTGCGTCACCTGCCGGCGCCGCATCGACCGCCATCCGGACCAGCGCGTTCCCGCCTTGTCCAGGGGCGTCCCGGTGAGCCGCTCCATGAGGGCGGCGGTGTCCTCGCGCAGTACGACGGTGCGCGCGAGCCGCGGTTCGTCCTTGCCGGGGCCCTCGTCGAGCACGACCGAGGGCACCTCCTGGCGTGCCAGGGCCAGCGCGAGCGCGAGGCCGACCGGCCCCGCTCCGACGATGATCACCGGGTCCACGGCGTGGCGCTCCCTGCCTTCGACGGTGTCCTCGGGGACGAGAGTGAACAACAGGTTGGAGCAGGGTGCACGATCACAGAACGTATGCAACCCATTGGCGTTGTTTGCGTCAAGCGACGGAGGCAGCGGCGCGCTGGCCACTGCCTCCGTACAGGTCACACACTTGAGTGTGCGTCAGATGGTGCCGCCCGCGCCAGCGCCGAACGAGCCGAGCGCCTCGGCCGCGTTCAGCTCGTCCGCCTTCTCGGCGCCGAGCACCGTGCCCGTGCCGCGCTTGCTGCGCCGCAGCCGCCGCTCCAGCCACCCCGCGAAGGTGGTCAGGAGGAAGTTCAGCGCGATGAAGATGACCGCGACCACGATGAAGCTCGGGATCGGGTTGGCGAAGTTCGCCGCCAGCGTGCCGCGCGTGTTGAGCAGTTCGGTGAATCCGATCATCACACCGCCCAGTGCGGTGTCCTTCACGATGACGACCAGTTGGCTGACGATCGTCGGCAGCATCACGGTGACCGATTGCGGGAGCAGGATGCTGCTCATCGTCTGTCCCTTGCGCAGCCCGATGGCGTAGGCCGCCTCGGTCTGCCCCCTGGGCAGGGCCAGGATGCCCGCGCGGACCACCTCGGCGAGGACGGCCGAGTTGTAGAGCACCAGGCCGGTGACGACCGCGTACAGCGGCCGGTCCTCGCTGGTGATGTCGGTGGACTGGGCGTAGAACTCGTTGGCGAACAGCATCAGCAGCAGGACCGGGATGGCCCGGAAGAACTCCACCACCGTGCCGGACACGCCTCGCACCCACCGGTGGTCGGAGAGCCGGGCGATGCCGAAGACCGCGCCCAGCGGAAGGGCTATCACCATGGCCAGGGACGCGGCCTTCAGGGTGTTGGCGAGGCCGGGCAGCAGATACGTCGTCCAGGTCTGCGACTCGGTGAACGGCTTCCACTGAACGGACGTCAGCAGGTCCTTCTCGTCCATCTTCTGCCACACCCACCACGCGAGCAGGACGAGCAGGGCGGTGAAGACCACCGTGAGGACGAGGTTGCGCAGCCGGGCCCGGGGGCCGGGTGTGTCGTAGAGGACCGAGCTCATCGCTTCACCGCCAGTCGCTTGCCCAGCCAGCCCAGGAAGAGGCCGGTCGGCAGGGTCAGCACCACGAAACCGAACGCGAAGACCGCGCCGATGAGGAGGGTCTGCGCTTCGTTCTCGATCATCGTCTTCATCAGGTACGCGGCCTCCGCCACGCCGATGGCGGCGGCCACCGTGGTGTTCTTGGTCAGCGCGATCAGGACGTTGGCGAGCGGCGCGATGACCGCCCGGAAGGCCTGCGGCAGGACGATCAGCCACAGGGTCTGGGCGAAGCCGAGGCCGAGGGCGCGCGCCGCCTCCGCCTGTCCCAGGGGCACGGTGTTGATGCCGGAGCGCAGTGCCTCGCACACGAAGGCCGCCGTGTAGGCGACCAGGCCGAGCACGGCCAGCCGGAAGCCCTGGATCTTGAAGTCGTGGGAGCCCATGGTGACCCCGAAGACATCGGCCAGGCCGAGCGAGCAGAACACGATGATGACGGTCAGGGGGATGTTGCGGACGAGGTTGACATAGGCGGTGCCGAACCCGCGCATCAGCGGGACCGGGCTGACCCGCATCGCGGCCAGCAGGGTGCCCCAGATCAGGGAGCCCACGGCGGACAGGGCGGTGAGTTTCACCGTCATCCCGAACGCCCCGAGGACGTCGTAACCTTCAAGAAAGTCGAACACGATCTCCCGCGCTTCCGGGTGGGTGGCGTATGTGGAGGGCAGGGCGCGCCGCCGCCGTGATCGCGACGGACGGCGACGCGCCGGGAGGGCCCCTGGATGACCGGTGAGCGGCCCGGGGTTACTTGACGATGACGCCGATCTTCGGAGCCGGCTCGTTCTTGTAGTTCGCCGGGCCGAAGTTGGCGTCGACCGCCTTCTGCCAGGAGCCGTCGCTGACCATCTGCTCCAGCGCCTTGTTGATCTTGTCGAGGGTGGCGGTGTCGCCCTTCTTGACGCCGATGCCGTAGTTCTCGTTGCTGAGCTTCAGACCCGCGAGCTTGAACTTGCCCTTGTACTGCTCCTGGGCGGCGAAGCCGGCGAGGATGCTGTCGTCCGTGGTCAGAGCGTCGACGGCGCCGCTCTGCAGCCCGGCGAGGCACTCCGAGTAGCCGCTGACCTCCTTGAGGTTGGCCTTCGGGGCGATCGACTTCTGGACGTTCTGCGCCGACGTCGAGCCGGTCACGGAACAAAGGTTCTTGCCGTTGAGGTCGTCGCCCTTGGCGATTTTCGAGTCCGCCTTCACCAGCAGGTCCTGGTGGGCCAGCAGGTACGGGCCGGCGAAGTCGACCTTCTGCTTGCGCTCGTCCGTGATCGAGTAGGTGGCGGCGATGAACTTGACGTCCCCGCGCGCGAGGGCGTTCTCGCGGTCGGCGCTCTTGGTCTCCACGAACTCGATCTGCTTCGGCTCGTAGCCCAGCTGCTTGGCCACGTACGTCGCCACGTCCACGTCGAAGCCGGCGAAGGTGCCGTCGGGCTTCTTCAGGCCCAGGCCCGGCTGGTCGTACTTGATACCGATCTTGATCTTGCCGCCGCCACCGCTGGAGCTGTTGCTGCCCGCGTCGTCGTCCTTCTTGTCGCCGCCGCATGCCGTGGCGGACAGGGCGAGGGCGAGCACGACGGCCGAGGCGGCGGTGACCTTGCGAAGCTTCATGGCTGTGTCCTTAGGGAGTGGAGAACGGCTGGCGCCCTGCGGGTGCCGGTGGTCCAGTGGCGCGGGGACTTCGGCTCAGTGGTGCAGGATCTTCGACAGGAAGTCCTTGGCCCGGTCGCTGCGCGGGTTGCTGAAGAACTGCTCGGGTGCGGCTTCCTCGACGATGCGGCCGTCGGCCATGAAGACCACCCGGTTCGCGGCCGATCGGGCGAAGCCCATCTCGTGGGTGACGACGATCATGGTCATGCCGTCGCGGGCGAGCTGCTGCATGACCTCCAGCACCTCGTTGATCATCTCGGGGTCGAGAGCGGAGGTCGGCTCGTCGAAGAGCATGACCTTGGGGTCCATCGCCAGTGCCCGGGCGATGGCCACCCGCTGCTGCTGGCCGCCCGAGAGCTGCGCGGGGTACTTGTCGGCCTGGGTGCCGACGCCGACCCGGTCCAGCAGGGCGCGGGCCTTGTCCTCGGCCTGCTTCTTGTCCGTCTTGCGGACCTTGACCTGACCCAGCATCACGTTCTCGAGCACGGTCTTGTGCGCGAACAGGTTGAACGACTGGAAGACCATGCCGACGTCGGCCCGCAGCCGCGCCAGCGCCCTGCCCTCCTCGGGCAACGGCTTCCCGTCGATCGTGATCGTGCCGTCGTCGATCGTCTCGAGACGGTTGATGGTGCGGCACAGGGTCGACTTCCCGGACCCGGAGGGCCCGATGACCACGACGACCTCACCGCGGGTGATCGTCAGATCGATGTCCTGGAGTACGTGCAACGCGCCGAAGTGCTTGTTGACGCTCTTCAGGACGACGAGATCGCCGCCGGGCGGGACCGCGTCTTGCTTGGTCACCGATACTTCGGTCATCGCTCTCAGGCTCCGTCCACCTCGGTTTCGGAGGACAGTAGTGACCGGCCGCGACCAGCGTCATTACATCTGAGGGGAATCTGAGCATCACGATCCGATAGCAATCGGACACGTGTCGTAGCCCTGGGACGTGGGTGCGTATCGGGCGGGTAACGGAAGCCGCGTGCAACCGGAACCCACTTGACGGCGTCATCGTCCATCAGCGTGACTGCATGGTGCGCACGCGCGCGTGCCCGCGTTTTGTACACAAACAGACCAAACAGCCGATGAATCGGAGGGGGCCGGGATGAGGCTGCTCCTCGTCGAGGACGACAACCATGTCGCCGCCGCGCTGTCCGCGGTCCTCAAGCGGCACGGTTTCGACGTCACGCACGCCCGCAACGGCGAGGAGGCGCTCCAGGCGCTCGTCCCCGAAGGCCCCGGCTTCGGAGTCGTCCTGCTCGACCTCGGCCTGCCCGACCAGGACGGCTACGAGGTCTGCGGCAAGATCCGCAAGCGCACCGCCACCCCCGTGATCATGGTGACGGCCCGTTCCGACGTGCGCTCGCGCATCCACGGCCTCAACCTGGGCGCCGACGACTACGTGGTGAAGCCGTACGACACCGGCGAGTTGCTCGCCCGCATCCACGCCGTCAGCCGGCGCACCGTCCACGAGGACGCGGGCACGGCCGCCGAGGACGCGCTGCGGCTCGGGCCCGTACAGATCGAACTGCCCACCCGGCGCGTCACCGTGGACGGCACGGTCGTCCAGCTCACCCGCAAGGAGTTCGACCTGCTCGCGCTGCTCGCCCAGCGGCCCGGTGTCGTCTTCCGCCGGGAACAGATCATCAGCGAGGTGTGGCGCACCAGTTGGGAGGGCACGGGGCGCACCCTGGAGGTGCACGTCGCCTCCCTGCGTGCCAAGCTGCGCATGCCCGCCCTGATCGAGACCGTGCGCGGCGTCGGGTACCGGCTCGTCGCCCCGGCCGGGTAGCGGGGACCGTCGTTGCGCACACGTCTGCTGCCGCTGCTCATCGTCCTGTTGGCGGCCGTCCTGCTCGCCCTCGGGGTACCGCTGGCCGCCAGCGTGGCCGGGGCGCAGCAACAGCGGGTGGTCGTCGACCGGATCGACGACACCGCGCGCTTCGCCGCGCTCGCCCAGAACGTCACCGTACCGTCGGGCACGGATCCGAGCGCGTCCGCGTCCATGGACGAGCGGCTGCTGACGCTCGCGCGCGAACTCGACAGCTATTACGAGGTCTACGACATCCGGGCCGCCGTCTTCTCCACCACGAGTACCCCGCTGGCCAGTGCGCCCAAGGGGTTCACCGTCCCCCGGGCGGGCGAGGTGCATGTGGCGTACGCCGAGGCCCTGCTCAGCCGGCGCAGTCATGACCCCGAACAGGTGTGGCCCTGGCAGCGCAACCGGCTCGTCGTGGCGTCGCCGGTCATCCGGGACGGTGACGTGGTCGCGGTCGTCGTCACCGACTCGCCCACCGGGCCGATGCGGTCGCGCATCCTGCACGGCTGGCTGATCATCGGCGCGGGCGAGGTGGCCGCCATGCTGCTGGCCATCGGCGCCGCGCTGCGGCTGACCGGATGGGTGCTCAAACCCGTACGGGTGCTGGACATCACCACGCACGCGATCGCCAGCGGCCGGCTGAAGTCCCGGGTGGCGGTGGCGAGCGGACCGCCGGAACTCAGGCGGCTGGGCCGGTCGTTCAACGAGATGGCCGACAACGTCGAGGACGTGCTGGAGCAGCAGCGCGCCTTCGTCGCCGACGCCTCGCACCAGTTGCGCAACCCGCTCGCCGCGTTGCTGCTGCGCATCGAACTGCTCGCCTACGAACTCCCGGAGGGCAACGAGGAGATCGCCTCCGTCCAGAACGAGGGCAAACGCCTGGCGCAGGTTCTGGACGACCTGCTCGACCTCGCCCTGGCCGAGCACACCGAGGCCGATCTCAGGGTCACCGACATCGGCGCGCTGACCGCCGAGCGCGTCGCCGCCTGGGCGCCGACGGCCGAGGCCAAGGGCGTCCGGCTGGTCGGCGACTGCCCGGCCACCACGGCCTGGGCCGACCCCGTCACCCTGTCCAGCGCGCTGGACGCGGTGATCGACAACGCGGTGAAGTTCACGCCGGAGGGCGAGCGCGTCGAGGTGCGGGTCGCGGCCGACGGCGAGACGTCCACCGTCGTCGTCACCGACCACGGCCCCGGCCTCACCGACGAGGAACTCGCGCGCGTGGGCGACCGCTTCTGGCGCAGCGCACACCACCAGAACATCAAGGGCTCGGGCCTCGGCCTGTCCATCTCCCGCACGCTGCTGGCGGCGGGCGGCGGCTCGCTCTCGTACGACCGACACGAGCCGACCGGGCTGAAGGTGACGGTGTCGGTACCGAGGTCGCGGCCTACGGCCTGATTGGCCCGCCGCGGCCTACGGCTTCACCGAGCGGTAGTAGCGCCGCGCTCCTTCGTGCAGGGGGAGCGGGTTGGTGTCGATCGCGGTGCGCAGGTCGACCAACTGCGCGGAGTGGACGCGCGAACCGATGTCGTCCCGGCTCTTGATGACGATCCGGGTCATCCACTCGGTGAGCCGCGGATCCATGTCCGTACGGGTGATCAACACGTTGGACACGGCGATCGTCGGGACCGTCTCGCCGTTCTGGACACTCCGGTACACCGACTCGGACATGTTCGTGGCCCGGTAGTAGCTCGTGGAGCTGTCCTGGCTGTGCATCTTGGCGACGAGCGCGGCGTCGATCGGCACGAACCGGAAGGCGAAGGTCTTCGCCAGGCCCGTCAGACCGCCCGTGGGAATGCCGCCGGACCAGAAGAACGCGTCGATGTCCCCCTGCTTCAGGGCCTGTGGGCCGTTGTTGATGCCCTTGTCCACGGCCTTCACGTCCTTGTCCGGGTCCAGGCCCGCCGCCTGCAGCACCCGGTTGGCTATCAGGCGCACACCCGAGCCGGGCAGGCCCGTGGCCACCGTCCTGCCCTTCAGGTCGGCGACGGAGCGGATGCCGGAGTCACGCGGCACCACCAGTTGCACGTAGTCGTCGTAGAGCCGGGCCACTCCGCGCAGCCGGGCCGCCGAGCCCGGGTGCCGCGACTCGTACAGCTGGACGGCGTCGGCCGCCGCGATGGTGAAGTCGGCCCCGCCGGTCGCCACCCGCTCGACGTTGTCCTGCGAGCCGTTGCTGGACTTCAGGATCACGTGCAGACCCGGCATGTCCTTGGCGAGCGCAGCGCGCAACTGGGTGCCGTACGACTGGTAGACGCCGCGGGGCGTGCCGGTGCTGAAGGTGATCGTCCCGCTCGGCGGATCCTCGCCCAGCGGCAGCAGCCACCACAGCAGCAGCCCGAGCACGACGACACCGGCCGCCGCCCCCTGCCGGGCCTGCCGTCTGCCGATACGGGTGAAGACCTTGGACATGCGCCGATCCTGCCAGCCGGTGCGGGGGGCTGGCCAGGCCGGGCTCACGGGGACGGGCGCTCCGGGCCGTTGTCAGTGGGGCTCGTTACAGTCGGGGGCATGAGCACTTCCTCGCCCGCGGACCTGGTCCGTGACTTCCACCGCGCCTTCGGGCTCGACGCGCGCAGCACGCCCACGGAGGTGTCCCCGGGCCTCGCCGCGCACCGCGGTGAACTGCTCGCCGAGGAGGCGGCGGAGGTCGCCGAGGTGGCGGTGAGCGGCCCGCTGGACCGGCTGGCGCACGAGCTGGCGGATGTCGTCTACGTCGCGTACGGCACCGCGTTGGTGCACGGCATCGACCTCGACGCGGTGATCGCCGAGATCCACCGCTCGAACATGACCAAGCTCGGCCCCGACGGCCAGGTCTCCCGCCGGGCCGACGGCAAGGTGCTCAAGGGGGAGCACTACGAGGCGCCGGACGTCTCCGCGGTGCTGCGCCGCCAGGGATGGATACCCGGCGGCGCGGCGACCGGCGCATCGGAGACGGACGGCCGGGTGGCTGAGGTGGCGGTGACGCAGATGCGGGCCGCCTCGGATGGCTAGGGCGTGTTGCCCGCCAGCTTCCACTCCCGGTGGAGTGTGCCGAGGGGGATGTCCTTGCGGAGCACCGGTGTGCCGAAGATGGTCAACTGGAGCCGCAGGGTGCCGGTGAGGTCGACGCCGCCGTAGAGCGCCCAGCTGCCCTTGGCCTTGAACACCTCGTCGGTGCCGGTGACCGTGGCCGTGCCCTCGCCGCGGACGTACGGCGCGAGGTCGGCGACGACGCCGACACTGCCGTAGAGGCCGACGCCTGCCTCGGCGCCCAGGGCCGCCTTGACGCCCCCTGCGGTGGTGACGGAGGTACGCACGGGGGTGCTGGTCATGTCGGAGGAACTGACCGGCGTCCAGCCCCGGCCGAGCCCGAAGGTCCCGCCGGCCTTGAAGTCGCCCTTGAGGTTCTGTTCCACGTCCACGGTGATCTTTCCGTCGCCGCTGATCTCGACGTAACAGGTCAGATCGAGGTTGACCACCACGGGCACGGGACCGACCTGGAGGACGGGGTCGGCGTGCAGGGTCGCGAAGGGTATCCGGGTGGGGGTGGCGGAGGCGCCGGCCCGGCCCTTGAGGGACCAGCCCGAGGTCCACTTCCCGGACACGCCCAGATAGGCCGAGGCGGGCGCGGTGCCGGTGCCCTCGCCGCCGTACCGGAAGTCCACCTGCGGGGCGACCTGGACGAAGCCTTCGACGGAGGCGTCCGCGGAGACGGACCCCTGGGCCACCGTGGGCAGTTCGGCGCGGACGTCGAGGCGCAGGCTGCCGAGCGGGACGGTCGCGCCCTCCGGTCCGACACGGACGTCGCCCGTGCCCGCCCAGGAGACGTCGACGTCGGGCAGCAGGGTGTCGACGTCGAAGGAGGCCGGGTCGACGGGCACGCTGCCCTTGGCGGTGTCGTCCCCGAGCAGGGCGTTGAGCCGGGCCGGTTCGGTCTGCACCTCCGTGCCCCGCTCGGTCTCGCCGAGAACCTTGGTGACCTTGGCGAGGAGCCCCCGCGGGGCGCCGGGTGCCGGAGCGCTGGCGATCACGTCGCCGACGGCGGTGCGCTGCCGCGGGGCCGCCGAGGCGCTCGGCGAGGCGGGGCCCGAGGGGGAGGAACTCGGCGAGGGGGAGGAACTTGGAGATGGGGAGGAACTCGCCCGGCCGGGAGTGTCGTTCGAGGAGATGACGGCCCGTCGGGTCTTGCTGTCGTACGAGGCGACGCTGAGTTCGGTCCGCTGGGCCCTGCCGTCGGACCTGGCCGGATTGGCCGAGGCGGTCGCCGTGCCCGCCGGTGCGGCCGCCACCGCCAGCGAGCGGCCGGCGTCGGAGTCCGGGGCGGGGGACTCCCCTACGGCGGAAGTGGATGCGGATGCGGAGGCGGCCTGGGGCTGGGCGGAGGAGCAGCCCGTGGCGAGGAGGAGGGCGGATGCGGCTAAGGCGGGCATGAGGGCACGGGTGTGCCTCAGGCGTCTGCGCAAGGTCAGTCCTGGGGATGGGGGGGGAGAGGGGGGACCGGCCGGGCACGGTGGGACACCGGATGCCTACTTGCCGGTAACAAGCCATGAGCATGCCACGGTCCTCGCGTCGGCGGCCCTGGATTCCGTCAGCGTGAGAGGTGACGTGCGTCACGGAGTGGGGCCGGCCGCTGGGGCCGCGCTCCGGATGAACGCGGCCCCGTCTTGGGAGACGCGGTCCAAGGTCCGCGCTGCCGTGCCGTCCGCGCCGACGCGTCGTGCGCCCCTCGTCTCAGTCGCCCACCGAAGTCTGCGACCGCGGCACGGACTCGGTCAGCTGTTCCGGCAGGACGGCCCGGGGGGTCCGGCGGTTCGTCCACCAGCGGGCGAGCGGTTCCGTGTAGCGCGCGGTGAGCGGGCCCAGGACCACCAGGAGCAGCACGTACGCCGTCGCCAGCGGGCCCAGGGACGGCTCGATCCCGGCGGTGACCGCGAGACCGGCGATGACGATCGAGAACTCGCCGCGGGCGACCAGCGCGCCGCCCGCGCGCCAGCGGCCCTTGACGGAGATGCCCGCGCGCCGGGCCGCCCAGTAGCCGGTGGCGATCTTCGTCGCGGCGGTGACGACGGCCAGCGCCAGCGCGGGCAGGATGACCGGAGGAATGCTCGCCGGGTCGGTGTGCAGCCCGAAGAAGACGAAGAAGATCGCCGCGAACAGGTCCCGCAGCGGGCTCAGCAGCGTGTGCGCGCCCTCCGCCGCCTCCCCGGACAGCGCGATGCCCACGAGGAACGCGCCCACCGCCGCCGACACCTGCAACTGCTGCGCCACACCGGCGACCAGGATCGTCAGGCCCAGCACCACGAGCAGCAGCTTCTCCGGATCGTCGCTGGAGACGAACCGGGAGATGACCCGGCCGTAGCGCACCGCCGCGAACAGCACGAGCCCCGCGACGCCCAGCGCGACGGCCAGGGTGAGGCTGCCCGCAGCCAGTCCCACCCCGGCCACCAGCGCCGTGACGATGGGCAGGTAGACCGCCATCGCCAGGTCTTCGAGGACCAGCACGCTGAGGATGACCGGCGTCTCGCGGTTGCCGACCCGGCCCAGGTCGTTCAGCACCTTCGCGATCACCCCGGACGACGAGATCCAGGTGACGCCCGCCAGCACCACCGCCGCCACCGGGCCCCAGCCCAGCAGCAGCGCCATGGCCGCGCCGGGCAGCGCGTTGAGGGCGCAGTCGACCAGGCCCGACGGGTAGTGCGACGTGAGGTTGGAGACCAGATCGCTCGCCGTGTACTCGAGGCCCAGCATGAGCAGCAGCAGGATGACGCCGATCTCGGCGCCGGTGGCCACGAACTCCTCGCTCGCGCCCAGTGGCAGCAGCCCGCCCTCGCCGAAGGCCAGGCCGGCCAGCAGGTACAGCGGTATCGGTGAGAACGAGAAGCGGGCGGCGAACCGGCCGAGCAGCCCGAGCGCCAGGATGATGGAACCGAACTCGATCAACAGAACTGCGGAGTGCACTCGATCACTCCCGCCCGAGGATCGCCGCGGCCGCGTCCACGCCCTCGCGGGTGCCGATCACGATGAGGGTGTCGCCGCCCGCCAGCCGGAAGTCCGGCGTCGGCGACGGAATGGCCTCCGCGCGCCGCAGCACGGCCACGATCGACGCGCCCGTCTCGGTGCGCATCCGGGTGTCTCCCAGGAGGCGACCGTTCCAGCGGGACGCGCCCGCGATCTCGATGCGCTCGGCGACCAGGCCCAGGTCGCTGGTGTACAGCAGGCTCGGGCTGTGATGGGACGGCATCAGCGCATCGATCAGCGAAGCGGCCTCCGCGCCGGTCAGGCGCAGCGACTGGGCACAGGAGTCCGGGTCGTCGGCCCGGTACACGCCGACGGTGCGGGAGCCGTCGCGATGGGCCACCACGGACAGATGGCGCTGCTCTCGTGTCACCAGGTCGTACTGGACGCCGATGCCTGGCAGCGGTGTCGTGCGGAGGCGTGGAGCAGACACTTTTCTTCCCCTTTTGCTCTTTTTGTTACGTTCTTCGGGTAAGTCGGTGATCTTCAAAATGAAGGGTGCCTGGAGCGGTCATGCTGCCATCCGGTCGTACGGTGACGACATGGGTGTTGTGACGGATGGACAGGGGCGGTGGAGCCCGGAGAGGCTGGTCAGGGCTGTGCCGTGGGTGCGTGGCGGGAAGGGAGGGACCGGGAGCGTGTCGTTGTTCGTACGGATCTTCACGCTCAACGCCGTCGGCCTGACCGTGGCCGCCGCGCTGCTTCTCGGTCCGGTCACCGTCTCCACCCCCGTACTGCCGGGCGAGGCGCTCGTCGTCCTCGGCGGCCTCGCCGTGCTCCTGGCCGTCAACGTCCTGGTACTGCGGGTGGGCCTGGCCCCGCTCGGGCGGCTGGGCCGGGCGATGGCCGGTGCCGATCTGCTGCGACCGGGCGCCCGTGCCGTGGTCTCGGGGCCCGTCGAGACGGCGGAGCTGATCACCACGTACAACGCGATGCTCGACCGGCTGGAGGCCGAGCGGGCCGCCAGCGCGGCCCGGGCGCTGTCCGCCCAGGAGGGCGAACGCCATCGCATCGCACGCGAACTCCATGACGAGGTCGGCCAGACCCTGACCGCCGTCCTCCTCCAGCTCAAGCGGGTCGCCGACCGCGCGCCGGAGGACCTGCGCGAGGAACTGGGGCAGGCCCAGGAGGCCACCCGCGCCGGGCTGGAGGAGATCCGGCACATCGCGCGCCGGCTGCGTCCCGGCGTCCTCGACGAACTCGGCCTGCTCAGCGCGTTGCGCTCGCTCGCCGGCGAGTTCACCACCCATGGGCTCACGGTGCGCCACGACGTGCACGCCGGGCTGCCTCCGCTGACCGAGGAGACGGAACTCGTGCTCTACCGGGTCGCCCAGGAAGCCCTCACCAACACCGCACGCCACGCCGGTGCCGACCGCGCCGAACTCCGGCTGCGCCCGCTCGGTGACGGCGTCGAACTCCTCGTACGCGACAACGGCAGAGGCCTCGGTACGGCGGCCGTGGAAGGCGCGGGCATCACGGGCATGCGGGAACGGGCCCTGCTCATAGGCGCGACGCTGACCGTGGCGTCGCCGAGCGGTCGGGGAGGTCCGGAGAGCGGTGCTTCGGGGGCGGGCGGTAAGGAGAGCAGTGCTTCGGGGGCGGGCGGTACGGAGAAACGTTCTTCCGGTGCGGGTCGGCGCACGACCGGCGGCGCGGGTACGGACGTACGACTGCGGGTGACGGCGCAAGCCGCCACGGCGGCGGCCGCGCCCCTGATGGGAGCGGACCGATGACCGCGGACGCCCTGACGCGGCCGGCCGCGTCCCGGGCCGGCACGTCGTCGTCGGCCGGGTCGCGGGCTGGCACGTCGCGGGCGGCTGCGTCCCGGGTCGCCACTCCGTCCTCGGCCGGGGCACGGGCGGTCGCGTCACGGTCGTTCGCGCCTCGGTCGGCCGGGTCGCGGGCCGGCATGTCGGGGCCGGCTGGGTCGCGGGCGGCTGCGTCCCGGGCGGCCATTCCGTCCTCGGCGGGGTCACGGGCGGCTGCGTCACGGTCGTTCGCGCCTCGGTCGGCCGGGGCACGAGCCGGCACGTCGTCCTCGGCCGGGGCACAGGCGGTGGAACCGCAGGGCGGTCGCCCGCCGATTCGTGTCCTCCTCGCCGATGATCACACCCTCGTGCGGCGCGGGGTGCGGCTCATTCTCGACGGGGAGCCCGACCTGGAGGTCGTGGCCGAGGCCGGGGACGGGGCCGAAGCGGTCGAGCGGGCCCGGGCCGGGGACATCGACCTGGCCGTCCTCGACGTGGCGATGCCCCGCATGACCGGCCTCCAGGCGGCCCGTGAGCTGTCCCGCCGGCTGCCCGCCCTGCGCATCCTCGTCCTGACCATGTACGACAACGAGCAGTACTTCTTCGAGGCCCTCAAGGCGGGCGCGGGCGGTTACGTCCTGAAGTCCGTCGCCGACCGCGACCTGGTCGAGGCCTGCCGGGCCGTGGTGCGTGACGAACCGTTCATCTACCCCGGCGCCGAGCGTGCCCTCGTCCGCTCCTACCTGGAGCGGCTGCACCGCGGCGACGGGGTCGAGGGGCTGCCCGAGCGGCCGATCACCGAGCGCGAGGAGGAGATCCTGAAACTGGTCGCCGAGGGCCACACGTCACGCGAGATCGGCACCCTGCTGCACATCAGCGCCAAGACCGTCGAACGGCACCGCGCCAACCTCCTCCAGAAACTCGGCATGCGCGACCGCCTGGAGCTGACCCGCTACGCCATCCGCGCCGGCCTCATCGACCCCTGACGGCCCCGTCGGTTCCCCCGCCGGTCCACGGCCCTCACAGCAGCGTCCTCCAGTCCTCGTCCGGGTCCAAGCCGGTCGCCCCGAGGAACAGCAGTTCCCGGCCATCGGCCGATTCCTCGGGCGCGCCGTCCGGGCCGGGCAGCGGTTGCTCGGTCCAGATGCACTTGCCGTGCGGCGTGTAGCGCGCGCCCCATCGCCCCGACAACGCCGTGATCAGTTGCAGCCCCCGGCCGCCCTCGTCGGTCTCCGTTGCCCGGCGGATGCGGGGCATGGCCTGGCTGCCGTCGTAGACCTCGCAGATCAACTCGGCGCCGTACAGCAGCCGCAGCCGCACCGGGCCCCGGGCATGGCGGACGACGTTGCCCACGAGTTCGCTGACCAGGAGTTCCGCGGTGGGGGCGAGCGGGTTCAGGCCCCACAGGGCGAGCTGTTCCCGGACGTGCCGACGGGCGTGCCCGGCCGCTCGCGGGTCGTCGGGAAGCTGCCAGGAGGCCAACCGCTCGGTGGGCAGCGCGTGCAGACGCGCGACGAGTAACGCCGCGTCGTCGGCGGCCTGCTGGTCGGCGGGCAGCAGCGTGGACGTCAAGGTGTCGCACAGGCGCTCGAGCTCCGCGGCGGTGTCGAGCGCGCCGCGCGCGCGGGCCGCGCTCAGCAGCCGGGCCAGCTCCGCGGTCCCCTCGTCGATGTCCCGCTTCGCCGACTCCACCAGACCGTCGGTGTACAGCACGAGCAGACTGCCCTCCGGCACCTCCAGCTCGACCGTCTCGAACGGCGGCTCCGCCGCGCCCAGCGGCGGGTCGGCGTCCCGCTCCGGGAAGTACACGCTCCCGTCGGGACGCACCAGCGCCGGCGGCGGATGCCCGGCGCGCACCAGGGAACAGCGCCGGGTGGTCGAGTCGTAGAGGGCGTACAGACAGGTGGCGTACGACCCCTCGCCCATGGCGCCGACGATGTCGTTGAGGTGACCCATGATCTCGCCGGGCGGAAGTTCCAGGTCGGCCAGGGTGTGGACGGCGGTGCGCAGCCGCCCCATGGTGGCCGCCTCCGGCAGCCCGTGGCCCATGACGTCACCGGCCACGAGCGCGACCCGCCCCCCGGACAGCGGGATGACGTCGTACCAGTCGCCGCCCACGTCCGCGCCCGGTCCGGCGGGCAGATAGCGGGCGGCCGCCGTGCACGCGGCGAGGTCGGGCAGCGCCTGGGGGAGCAGACTGCGCTGGAGCTCGCGGGAGCGGGTGTACTCGGCGTCGTACAGCCGGGCGCGTTCCAGCGACTGCGCCACGAGGGCGCTGATCGTGGTCAGCAGGGCGCGCTCCTCGGCGGTGAGCAGGCGCAGCCGTTCGAAGGCCACCACACAGACCCCGAACGTGTGTCCGGAGGCGGTGAGCGGCAGGAACGCCCACGCCTGCTTGCCCGCGCGCTCCGGCAGGCCGGTCAGATGGGGGGAGTGCGCGGTCAGCTCCTGCGGCGAGGAGAAGAACAGGGGCGTACCGGAGCGGATCGCGTCCCAGGAGGGGTCGCCGGACACCCGGCGGCGGCCGTCGATGAGTGCCAGGAAGTCCTCCGGATAGCCGACGGCCCCGACCGAGTGCAGTCGCTCGTCCTCGGTCACCTGGACCAGGACCCCCGTGGCGGCGAACGGCGGCAGCACCCGGCGGGCCACCGCGTCCACCACGTCCTGCGAGGTGGTGGCCTTCGCGAGCTCCGCGGCCAGCTCCGCGATCCGCGCCGACCGCTCGGCCGCGGCCCGCTCGTCCGACTGCCGTGACTCGGCGAGCCGGCGGTTCTCGGTGACGTCGGTGAAGTAGAGGGTGCGTCCGTCGGGTCCCGGCACCAGCCGCAGGTGGTAGCGGCAGCCGCAGGAAGGCACCCGCACGTCGAAGCCGGCCGGCTTCTCCTCGGCCGCGGCGGCCAGGCACCGGGCCTGCAGCTCGGGCACCTGCCGGGCGGCGGGCAGGTCCCAGAGCAGCCGTCCGAACAGTTCCTCCTCCGGGAAACCGAGGAACCGCTCCGCCTCCAGATTGGCGAAGGTGATCCGCCACTCGTCGTCCACCGCGAGGAAGCCGTCGCTCATGTGCCGCAGGGCCCGGCCGAGCGTGTCGCGGGCGCTGCACGGCTCGTCGCTCTCCCAGCCCACGCCGATCATCCGCAGCGCCTCGCCCCGCGCGTCGTACGTGGCCCGGCCGCGCGCGTGCGTCCAGACGTACGAGCCGTCCGCGCGCCGCACCCGGTACGCGTCCTCGTAGACGGACCGGTCGAGGATGGCCCGCTGGGTGGCCGCCAGTGTGGGCGCCAGGTCGTCGGGGTGGACGAGCCGCATCCAGCTGTCGATCTTCCCGGTGAAGTCGGCCGGCAGGGTGCCGTACAGCTCCAGCGCCGCCTCGTCCCAGATCAGTTCACCGGTGCGGATGTCCCAGTCCCACGAGCCGACCCGGACCTCCTTGAGGGCCCGCCGCATCCGCTCTCCGCTCGGCTGCGGCCGCGCGGGCCCGGACGGCCGCGGTGCCCGGGCCATGCGGTCCTCGGTCCAGGCGACGAGGGACCGCAGGAACTCCCATTGCTCCGGCGTGGGTTCACCGCGGTCACCGGCCACCACGGTCAGCACGCCGACGCTCCGCGGTCCGCTGAACACGGGGAGGGCGGCGAGTCCGGTGCCGGGCCAGACGGGCGCCGGGACCGGACTCGCGGCCCCGGGGACCGGCTCGGCGGGGGTGGAGGCCGGTCGGGCGGGCCCGGGGACCGGCCTGGTGGGTTCGGGGACTGGCCTGGCGGGTTCGGGGACCTGCCGGGGGGACCCGAAGACCTGCCGGGGGGAACCGGAGACCGGCCTGGCGGGCTCGGGGACCTGCCGGGGGGACCCGGACCTCGGCTGGGCGGACCCGGACTTCGGCTGGGCGGACCCGGACCCTGGCCCGGCTGATCTGGGCCCGGCTGATCCGGACCGTGGCCCGGTTGATCCGGACCCCGGCACGGCGGACCCGGACCTCGGCAGCGCGGACCCGGATGCCGGTGCGCCGGACGCGGATGCCGGTGCGCCGGACCCGGACCCCGGTGCGGCTGACGCGGACGCAGGCCGGGGGGACCCGGACCCCGGCCGGGCGGTGTTCGGTACCCACACGCCCTTGCTCCCCCGGAGCGCGCGGGCCGGAGCCGACGGTCCGTCCTGGTCGACGATCTCCCAGGAATTCGTCAGAACGGGTGGGAGGCCCACGGCCGACACCAGCCGCAGGGCCGACATCGGGCCCCGCAGGTGCATCGCCGCGCCGAGCGCGTCGAGTTCGCCCATAGCGTGCTGCAACGCAAGCCGGAACACCTCGCTCTCCGTGACACCGGGGGCCACAGTGCTGAGCAGAGCGAGCCGTGCGTTCATGCTGGGAACCTATCGTTCCCGTTCTCGTACGAAACCCCTTTCACACATTCTCACCGGCGGTTTCCTGCCAATTTCACCGTTCAACGACCTAAAGAGCGAGCCAAGTTGATCAAACCCGGTCCGCGAGTGTCACGGCGGGGCCCGGAAGCCGGGGAGTACGGTCCCGACCTCACCCCCGGCAAGATCGACTCAGTGGCGCCGGCGGCGGGACGGAAGCCCGGCCGCGCGACCGGTGGAAACCTCCCGCAAGCCGCCTACGCTGGAGACATGACCGGCCAGACCGGCAGCGGCGACGGCAGTGGCGACCGGGCCCGGCGGTGACGTCCCGTGCCGTACGTCGCCGTCAGCGCGCTCAGCCATCCCGGGCTGCTCCGTGAACGCAACGAGGACAGCCTGGTGGTGGGGCCCTGGACCCTGTGCGCCACCGTCACCGAGAACCCGCAGACCCTGGTGTTCCCGCTCGGCACCCCCCTGGTCGCCGCCGTCACCGACGGGCTCGGCGGACATCCCGGCGGCGACGTGGCCAGCGCCCTCGTCGCCCGCCGGATCGCGGCCGTCGGCACGCTCCTGACCGGCGAGGACGCCGTCCGCGACGCCCTGAGCGCCTGCAACCGAGCCGTGTACGAGGCCGCCGGCGACCCGGAGAACGACCTGGCCGGCATGGGGACCACGGTCGCCGGAGTCGTCGTACGGCCGGGCTCGGCGCTGGTGTTCAACGTCGGCGACAGCCGGGTCTACGCGGCCTCGCCCGACGGGCTGCGCCGGGTCAGCGTGGACGACAGCCCGCCGCTCGGCCCCGGCCGGCACATCACCTCCCTGGTCACCCAGTGTTTGGGCGGCTCCCTGACCCACCGCCCCGTGCACCCCCATGTGTCGACCGTGCCCCTCGCCCCCGGCGAGCGTTACCTCATCTGCACCGACGGCCTCAGCGACGCCGTGCCGGACGAGACGCTCGACGAGGTGATGCGGGAGTACGACGACGTCCGCGCCGCCTTCGAACTGTGGAAGTCCGCCATCGCCGCCGGCGGCCCCGACAACATCACGCTCGCGGTCGTACGGGTCGCTGAGGACGGGGCGGACGGGGTGTCCGGGGCGTCCAGGGCGTCCGGGGCGAGCAGTGAGGACGGTGAGGACGGTGAGGACGGTGGGATCCCGGACGCCTCCGGGGCCTGGGGCTGAACGACCGCCGACACGCCTCGGAGGCAGGCCTGCGACAAGGGCCACAAGGGCCTTCTCCGTGGTGGCGGTCCGCTGATCGCGTGGTTCACCGCCCCGGCGGGCCATGTGCTCTCCCTCATCGAGGAACCGGTACGGACATGAGCGAGATCGTTGTCTACGAAGTAGAGAACCCGGCGGCCGCACCCGGTGGCGCGGAATCCCACGTCCGCAGGGTGCACGCGGCCCCCGCCGCCCCCGGCACACCCGGTACCACCGGGCCCCGCACCCTGTGCGGTAAGGACACCTTCGCCATGGTGCGGGCCCGCCGGCAGCCCTCGGAGCACCAGGGAGCGCGCTGGTACCCGTCGGAACACGAGTCCGTGGTCTGCCCCGAATGCGACGCCGTGATCGAGACCTGAGGGGCGGTCGAGCGACGGTGAAAGGGCCGGGGCGGGGCTCCCGCGCGACCACCTACCCTTGAGGCATGACCAGCAGCAGCGACCGGAGCCTCGCAGTGGACGTTCCAGCACCCAAGAGCTATGAAATCCGCACCTATGGGTGCCAGATGAACGTCCACGACTCCGAGCGGTTGTCCGGCCTGCTGGAGGAGGCGGGCTATGTCCGCGCCCCCGAGGGTTCCGACGGGGACGCGGACGTCGTCGTCTTCAACACCTGCGCGGTCCGGGAGAACGCCGACAACCGGCTGTACGGCAACCTCGGCCGCCTCGCGCCGAAGAAGGCCTCCCGTCCCGGCATGCAGATCGCGGTCGGCGGCTGTCTCGCGCAGAAGGACCAGGACACCATCGTGAAGAAGGCGCCCTGGGTGGACGTCGTCTTCGGCACGCACAACATCGGCAAGCTGCCGATCCTGCTGGAACGCGCGCGCGTGCAGGAGGAGGCCCAGGTCGAGATCGCCGAGTCCCTGGAGGCCTTCCCCTCCACCCTGCCGACGCGCCGCGAGAGCGCGTACGCGGCCTGGGTGTCGATCTCCGTCGGCTGCAACAACACCTGCACGTTCTGCATCGTCCCGGCCCTGCGCGGCAAGGAGAAGGACCGCCGCACCGGCGACATCCTCGCCGAGATCGAGGCCCTGGTCGGCGAGGGCGTCTCCGAGATCACCCTGCTCGGCCAGAACGTCAACGCCTACGGCTCCGACATCGGCGACCGCGAGGCCTTCAGCAAGCTGCTGCGCGCCTGCGGCACGATCGAGGGCCTGGAGCGCGTCCGCTTCACGTCCCCCCACCCCCGCGACTTCACCGACGACGTGATCGCGGCCATGGCGGAGACCCCGAACGTGATGCCCCAGCTCCACATGCCGCTCCAGTCCGGCTCCGACCCGGTCCTGAAGGCCATGCGCCGCTCCTACCGGCAGGACCGCTACCTCGGGATCATCGAGAAGGTGCGGGCGGCGATCCCGCACGCGGCGATCACCACCGACATCATCGTGGGCTTCCCCGGCGAGACCGAGGAGGACTTCGAGCAGACCCTGCACGTCGTCCGTGAGGCGCGCTTCTCGCAGGCCTTCACCTTCCAGTACTCCAAGCGTCCCGGAACCCCGGCCGCGACCATGGAGAACCAGATCCCCAAGGAGGTCGTCCAGGCGCGCTACGAGCGTCTCGTCGCCCTTCAGGAGGAGATCTCCTGGGAGGAGAACAAGAAGCAGGTCGGCCGCACCCTGGAGCTGATGGTCGCCGAGGGCGAGGGCCGCAAGGACGGCGCCACGCACCGGCTCTCCGGCCGCGCCCCCGACAACCGCCTGGTCCACTTCACCAAGCCCGACCAGGAGGTCCGCCCCGGCGACGTCGTCACGGTCGAGATCACCTACGCGGCCCCGCACCACCTCCTCGCTGAGGGCGCCGTCCTCGCCGTGCGCCGCACGCGCGCGGGTGACGCGTGGGAGAAGCGCAACGCCGAGAAGGCCACCAAGCCGGCCGGCGTCATGCTGGGCCTCCCCAAGATCGGCGCCCCAGCCCCTGAGCCGGTGCCCGCCGGCAACGCGTGCGGGTGCGACTGACGCTGCCGAGGCCTCGCCCCTGAAAGACGCCAGCCCCTCCGTCAGGGGCCTGCGGCCCTCGTCTGGAGCCTGACCCCGGCCGCCGGGCGTGCCTCCCACCCAGGTTGCTGACCTTGGCCGGTGCCTGACGTGGGCCCGGACCTGCTCCGCCGTCGGGGACTTGCCCCTGGCGGGGCGTGTCCGGTCAGGAATCTGACCCTGGCGGTGCCACCCCGGTCGGGAATCTGACCCTGGCGGGGGGCCTCTCCGGTCCGGAATGTGAACCTGGCGGGGGCTTGTCCGGTCCGGGACTTGTCCTTGGTCGGGACCTGGCCCGCCCTGGGCCCGACCTTGGCCGGGGATCAGCCCCCTCTGCCTCGGGCCCGATCTTGGGCGAGGACTGCCCCCTCGCCTGGGTCCTGGGGCCGGCCGGGATCCCCCCACCCAGGACACGACCCCAGTTGGGACCCGACCCTGGCCGGACCTGCCCCGTCCAGGGCACGACCCCCGACCGCGGCAGGTCCCCCGAGTTCGGTGCTGTCTGCCGATGTCCGCGCACGGCAGACCTGGGGAGGGGCCTCGGGCCGGTTAGGCCGGTGGGGGTTCCCAGTCCGGCCGCCGTCAACCCGCCCCGGCTGCGTCGTGCTCCGCCTCCGCAGCCCCGGCCACCACCAGCCCCTCCGGCCGGACCCCTCCAACCCGGGCCCCTCCAACCCGGGCCCCTCCAGCCCGGGCCCCTCCAGCCCGGGCCCCTCCAGCCCGGGCCCCTCCAGCCCGGGCCCCTCCAGCCCGGGCCCCTCCAGCCCGGGCCCCTCCAGCCCGGGCCCCTCCGGCCGGCCCCCTCCAACCCGGGCCCCTCCAGCCCGGATCCCTCCAGCCTGAGCCCCTCCAGCCCGGATCCCTCCAACCCGGCCCCCTCCAGGCCGGCCCCTCTAGCCCAAGCCGCCCGAGAAAGGTGCGGCAGACCCCGCGGTCGGCACACGCGGCCGTATGGGCCAAGCCTGATGCCGGTCGAGTTGCACCGACGCCTCGGACCAGGTGCCGGGTGCGGCAGGGTTACCCTGCCGAGCATGCTTGTCGCCGCAGCCGTCTGCCCCTGTCCGCCGCTGCTCGTGCCCGAGGTCGCCGCGGGCGCCGCGCCCGAGCTGGACGCGGCGCGTGCCGCCTGCTCCGCGGCGCTGGCCGTGCTCGCGGCCGCCCGGCCGGACCGGCTCTATGTCGTCGGGCCCGCCGAGGAGGCGGGACGCGGCCCGCATCCGGAGGGCGCGCGCGGCTCGTTCAGCGGCTTCGGGGTGGACGTGACGGTACGGCTCGGTCGGCCGGACGCCGACGCCCCCTCGGCGCGCGAACTCCCGCCCTCGCTCGCCGTCGCCGCCTGGCTGCTGGAACGGACCGGCTGGGCCGCCGCCCCCGTCGAGGGACTCGGGGTGGGTGAACCGTTGCCCACCGAGCGGTGCGTCCAGGCGGGCAGAGAGCTGGGCGCCGGGGCCGGACGTGTCGCGCTGCTCGTCATGGGCGATGCGAGCGCCTGCCGGACCCTGAAGGCGCCCGGCTACCTCGACGAGCGCGCCGCCCCCTTCGACGCGGAGGTCGCCCGGGCACTGGGCACCGCGGACGTCGGCGCGCTGAAGTCACTCGACGCCGGGCTGGCACAGACGCTGAAGGCCGCCGGCCGGGCCCCCTGGCAGGTCCTCGCGGGCGCCGCCGAGAACGCCGGGCTCGGCGGCGCGCTCCTGTACGAGGACGCGCCGTACGGAGTGGGGTACGTGGTCGCGGCCTGGTCCTAGCGGGGCGGGGTCAGGAGGCCGGCGGAGGGGTGCGCGGCGGGGTGAACCTGTCGCCACCGCCCGTCGGCGGCTCGTCCTTGTGCGCGAGCCGGTCCACGGCCCCCTTGGCCTTGTCGGTGCCCGTGTGGATCCGGTCGGTGTACTTGCCCTTGGTCTTCTCGTCGACGACCTTCGCCGCCTTGTCGAGACCGTGCGTGACCTTGTGCCCGTGCTCGTGGGCGAGGTGCGAGACCTTGCCCTTGGCCGGGGCGAGCCTGACCTTCAGATTGTGCAAGAGACCCATGGGCCACCTTCCCTCACAGGTACCGAAACGCCCATACCAACCCATACGGTACCCGCGCGGAAGGCATCCCGCCCTGCCCCCGGCGACGCCCCACGCCTCCGGCGCGCAACACCTTCGAGGGCGCCCCCGGCGGTTTGGGAGACTGGTGCGGTGAGCAGCGCAGCCCCCACCCCCCGCGTCATCGCCGTCGTCGGACCGACCGCGGCCGGAAAGTCCGATCTGGGCGTCTTCCTCGCCCAACGCCTCGGCGGCGAGGTCGTCAACGCCGACTCCATGCAGCTCTACCGAGGGATGGACATCGGCACCGCCAAGCTGACCCCCGGGGAACGGGCCGGAGTTCCGCACCACCTCCTCGACATCTGGGACGTCACCGTCACCGCCTCCGTCGCCGAGTACCAGAGGCTGGCCCGCGCCCGGATCGACGCCCTGCTCGCCGAGGGCCGCTGGCCGGTCCTCGTCGGCGGCTCCGGGCTGTACGTCCGGGGCGCCGTCGACAACCTGGAGTTTCCCGGCACCGACCCCGCGGTCCGCGCCCGGCTTGAGGAGGAGCTGGCCCTGCGCGGCTCCGGTGCGCTGCACGCCCGGCTGGCCGCCGCCGACCCCGAGGCCGCCCAGGCGATCCTGCCCAGCAACGGCCGCCGTATCGTGCGCGCCCTTGAGGTCATCGAGATCACCGGCCGCCCGTTCACGGCAAACCTGCCGGGTCATGACTCGGTCTACGACACCGTCCAGATCGGGGTTGACGTGGCACGCCCCGAACTCGACGAGCGCATCGCCCGCCGGGTCGACCGCATGTGGGACGCCGGGCTCGTGGACGAGGTCCGCACTCTGGAGGCGCAAGGCCTGCGCGAGGGGCGTACGGCGTCGCGCGCGCTCGGCTACCAGCAGGTCCTCGCCGCGCTCGCCGGGGAGTGCACGGACGCCGAGGCGCGCGCCGAGACCGTCCGTGCCACCAAGCGCTTCGCGCGCCGTCAGGATTCATGGTTCAGGCGCGATCCGCGGGTGCACTGGTTGAGTGGGGCTGCGGCGGATCTCACCAAACTTCCGGAGCTCGCGCTGGCGTTGGTGGAACGACCGGTTACAGCCTGATCACGTCATGGCATCGGGACGCCCAGGCCGTCATCCGTGCCTCCGGTGCCGTGCCATCATCGAGCTTCGATCGACCAAGTGGAGTCCGAGTTGGGAGGGCGCGTGGCGATGGAGGCCGGCCCTCGTGACACCGCACAAGGCACCGAGGGCCTCACCCCCGAGCGCGGGGAACCGGAGCCCCGGGACGGGCGCGCCCTTCCCGACGCGGTGGGCCCCGACGCCGTGAGCCCCGACGCGGTGAGCCCCGACGCGGTGGATCCCGACGTGGTGGACGACACCCAGGGCGGCGGGGTGACCGACGACGGTCCCGAGCCCGAGGAGATGTTCGCGAGCGGGCCCGAGGTCGAGGTCGAGCTGCGCCCCCAGCGCCGGCTGCGGATCTGGCAGCTCGCTCCGATCGTCGCCCTGTCCGCGACCGGCTCCCTGATGTTCGCGTTCCCGCTCGCCTTCGACTTCGGCGACAGCGGGGCCGTGATCGCGATGCTGGGGCTGCTCATCTGCTCCTGCGCGGCCGGCTGGGGCATGATGGCCGCCCGTCGCGTCGGTTACACGTGGCCAGGCCTCCCCGCGCGCGGGTCCGGTCACCGCCCGGACTGGCGGGTCGTCCTGGCGTACGTCGTCCTGGTCGCCGTGGTGGCCGTCCTCGCCGTGTGGCGCGTGGCGCGCCTGCGCTGAGCGGAGTTCACGCGCGCGTCACGAGCGTGCCCCGGACCTCGGCACGCACGCGTGCGCCGGGTGTCGTACGCACGCCGTACGATCGAGGAATGAGCACGCGGATCGCCTTCCTCAAGGGGCACGGGACCGAGAACGACTTCGTGATCGTCCCGGACCCGGAGAACGTCATCGACCTCCCCGCGACCGCTGTCGCCGCGCTGTGCGACCGGCGCGCGGGCATCGGCGGCGACGGGCTGCTGCACGTCGTGCGGTCCGCCACGCACCCTGAGGCGAAGGACATGGCGGCCGAGGCCGAGTGGTTCATGGACTACCGCAACGGCGACGGCTCGATCGCGGAGATGTGCGGCAACGGCGTGCGGGTCTTCGCGCGCTACCTCCAGCACGCGGACCTCGTCCCCGAGGGGGACATCTCCGTCGCCACGCGCGGGGGCGTCAAGAGCGTGCACCTCGCCAAGGACGGCGACATCACCGTCGGCATGGGCCGGGCGCGTCTGCCCGAGGGTGAGGTCACCGTGCGCGTCGGCGAGCGCAGCTGGCCCGCACGGAACGTGAACATGGGCAATCCGCACGCCGTGGCCTTCGTCGAGGACCTCGCGCACGCCGGCGACCTGTCCAGCCCGCCGCCCTTCAGCCCGGCCTCCGCCTACCCGGACGGGGTCAACGTCGAGTTCGTCGTCGATCGCGGACCCGGGCACGTCGCCCTGCGCGTGCACGAGCGCGGTTCCGGCGAGACCCGCTCCTGCGGCACGGGCGCGTGCGCCGTCGCCGTGGCCGCGGCCCGCAGGGACGGCGTCGACCCGGCCGTCACCGGGACCCCCGCGACCTACACCGTGGACGTCCCCGGCGGCCGTCTGGTGATCACGGAGCGCCCCGACGGCGAGATCGAGATGACCGGACCCGCAGTGATCGTCGCCACAGGCGAGATCGCCCCCGACTGGCTTGAAAGCGCGGCTCGTTGACGGGATGACGTCTTCGTATCGCAGGTCTGTGCGCTCATGGGGCGGGTAACCGTACACCTGAGGCAGGGGCAGGCGTTCGAAAGGGGGGCCGGTCCTGATTCCGGTGGCGCAAAACCGTAAACCCCTGAATCGTCGCTCGAATGGGTGATCCGTTTCACGCTCGGCGAGAGGCGGTCAGTCGCACGTGATGGGCTCGGTAGCATCAAGCACCGGCCCGGACGGGGGACCTTTGCCAAGTCCCCTGAGCCGTGTCCGCCCTGGGACACCCCGTCCGCCGGTCCACGCAGCCGGAGGTGCCCATGAGTGCGGAGGCCACGAACCCTGCGATGCCGGGCCCGGTAGCGCCCGCCACGAGCCGCAGGCGCAGCCTGCCCCGGATCGACCTGCGCCGCCTGGGACGGGCCGCCCTGCTCGGCAGCCCCGCCCGCGGCCGGCTGCCCGACGCGATCGGCCATGTCGTCGAGGCCCACCGCGCCCACCACCCCGACGCCGACCTCGAACCCCTTCGCCGCGCCTATGTGCTGGCCGAGTCCTCGCACCGCGGCCAGATGCGCAAGAGCGGCGAGCCGTACATCACGCACCCGCTCGCCGTGACCCTGATCCTCGCCGAACTCGGCGCCGAGACGACGACCCTGACGGCGTCTCTGCTGCACGACACCGTCGAGGACACCGATGTGACCCTCGACCAGGTGCGGGAGCAGTTCGGCGAGGAGGTGCGCTATCTCGTCGACGGCGTCACCAAGTTGGAGAAGGTCGACTACGGCGCCGCCGCCGAGCCCGAGACCTTCCGCAAGATGCTCGTCGCCACCGGCAGCGACGTCCGCGTGATGTCGATCAAGCTCGCCGACCGGCTGCACAACATGCGCACCCTCGGCGTGATGCGCCCCGAGAAACAGGAGCGCATCGCCAAGATCACCCGGGACTTCCTCATCCCGCTCGCCGAACGCCTCGGCGTCCAGGCCCTCAAGACCGAGCTGGAAGACCTCGTCTTCGCGATCCTGCACCCCGAGGAGTACGAGCACACCCGCGAGCTGATCGTCGACAACGCCTCCCGCGCGGACGACCCCCTCGCCGAGTTCGCCGACGCGATGCGCGCGGTCCTGCGCGAGGCCGGGATCCAGGCCGAAGTCCTCATCCGGCCCCGGCACTTCGTCTCCGTCCACCGCGTCTCGCGCAAGCGCGGCGAGCTGCGCGGCTGCGACTTCGGGCGGCTGCTGGTGCTGGTCGGGGAGGACGCGGACTGCTACGCCGTCCTGGGTGAGCTGCACACCTGCATGACGCCCGTCGTCTCCGAGTTCAAGGACTTCATCGCCGTCCCCAAGTTCAACCTGTACCAGTCGCTGCACACCGCCGTCGCCCGTGGGGACGGCCAGGTCGCCGAAGTCCTCATCCGCACCCACCAGATGCACAAGGTCGCCGAGGCCGGAGTCGTCGCCCTCGGCAACCCCTACGCCGGTCCGCAGGACGAACAGACCCGCGAGGGGGCCCCGGCGGACGCGGACCGGCCCGGCGGCGAGCGGCCCGGCGGCGGCGAGCGGCCCGACGGGGAACGGGTCGACCCGACCCGGCCCGGCTGGCTCTCCCGCCTCCTCGCCTGGCAGGAGGCCGCTCCGGACACCGACACCTTCTGGTCCACCCTGCGCGAGGACCTCGCCCAGGACCGCGAGATCACCGTCTTCCGCCCCGACGGCGGCACCCTCGGCCTCCCCGACGGCGCCACCTGCGTCGACGCCGCCTACGCGCAGTACGGCGAGGACGCGCACGCCTGTATTGGCGCCCGGGTGAACGGCCGGCTGGCGACCCTGAGCACGGTTCTCCGCGACGGCGACACCGTCCAGCTCCTCATGGGCCAGGACCCCGCCTCCGAGCCCTCCAGGGAGTGGCTGGAACACGCCCACACCCCCGCGGCCCGGATCGCCATCCAGCGCTGGCTGGCGACCCACCCGGCCCCGGCCGAGCCCGAGGAGAGCGTCGACGCGGCGCGGACGGTGACGGACATCCCGGCCGCCGACGCCCCGCTCTCCCGCCCCGACACCGCGATCACCGTCGTCGGCCGCCCCGACGCCGGCGTGCGCCTCGCCGGCTGCTGCACCCCCGTCCCGGCCGACGAGGTCACCGGCTTCGCCGTGCGCGGGGGAGTGGTGACCGTGCACCGCGTGGAGTGCGCCGCGGTGGCGCGCATGACGGACGCGGGGCGCCCGGCCGTCGACGTGAGCTGGGGCGACACCACCGAGTGCCGGGTCACACTGATCGCCGAGTCCTTCGGCCGTCCCCATCTGCTCGCCGACCTCACGGAGGCCATGGCGATGGAGGGCGCCGAGATCGTCTCCGCGACCGTTGAACCCCCGAGCCAGCAGCGCGTACGCCACACGTACACGCTGCAGCTCCCCGACGCGGCCCACCTGCCCACCCTCATGCGTGCCATGCGGAACGTCCCGGGGGTCTACGACGTGGCCAGGGCCCAGCACCACGACTCGGCCTCCTGAACGGGCCCCCGGCAGGGCCCCGTCGTACGACTCCGATCCGCCCGGCGCACCCGCACCCGCGCGCGCGGGGGCAACCCGTTCGGGTGGGAAGGGCGCGAGTCGCCGCCGTACGACAGGTGTGCGCTGGTAGCCGTGGTCCATGCTGCTCACCCCCCACCCCTCGGCCCCGCGCCGCTCGGCTCCCCACCTCTCGGCCCCGCGCCCGCGGGCCGCCCGGCCCGGCGCGGCCGCCCGCCGACTCAAGTCCGCGCTGCTCGCCTCGGCCGTGTCCGTCTGCCTCGTCGCCGCGAGCGCCCCTGCGGCACCGCTCGGCATCGGCGACCGCCTCTTCCCGTACCTCGGCAATCCCGGCTACGACGTCGTGTCGTACGACCTCTCCTTCACCTACTCCGGTGCCAACAGCAAGCCGCTCCAGGCCGTCACCACCATCGACGCGTGGACCACCGAGACCCTGGACCGGATCAATCTGGACTTCGCGCAGGGTGACGTCGAGTCGGTCGAGGTGGACGGCAGGCCCGCGACCTTCGAGACCGCCGGGGACGACCTCGTGGTCACCCCTGAGGACGAGCTGACGCCGGGCAACTGGACGCGCATCACCGTGCGGCACACGAGCGACCCGGTGGGCGCCGACGGCCGGGACGGCGGCTGGGTGCGCACCGCCGACGGCCTCGCCATGGCCAACCAGGCCGACGTCGCCCACCTGGTCTTCCCGTGCAACGACCACCCTTCCGACAAGGCGATGTTCACCATCCGGATCACCGCCCCCGACGACTACACAGCCGTCGCCAACGGGCTGCCCACCGGCGCTGACCGGTCCGGCTCCACGACCACGTGGACGTACCGCACCCAGCACCCCATGGCCACCGAGCTCGCCCAGGTGTCCATCGGCCGTTCCACCGTCCTGCACCGCGACGGACCGCACGGGCTGCCCGTCCGCGACGTCGTGCCCACGAAGGACCGGGCGGCCCTCGAACCGTGGCTGAAGAAGACCCCCGACCAGATCGCCTGGATGGAGAAGAAGGTCGGGCCCTACCCCTTCGAGACCTACGGCCTGCTCATGGCCCAGGCCGACACCGGGTTCGAGCTGGAGACACAGACCCTGTCCCTGTTCGAGAAGGATCTCTTCACCGAGCCGGGCTACCCCAAGTGGTACATCGAGTCGATCATGGTGCACGAACTGTCCCACCAGTGGTTCGGCGACAGCGTCAGCCCGCGCACGTGGTCCGACCTCTGGCTCAACGAGGGACACGCCACCTGGTACGAGGCCCTCTACGCCCAGGAGAAGGGCGGCTATACCCTCCAGGAGCGCATGAAGGCGGCGTACGGCGCGTCCGACGGCTGGCGCGCCGCCGGCGGCCCACCGGCGCTCCCCAAGGCGCCCGCCCCCGGCGAGAAGATCAGCATCTTCCGCCCGAACGTGTACGACGGCGCCGCCCTCGTCCTGTACGCCCTGCGCCAGGAGATCGGCCAGAAGGCGTTCGAGCAGGTCGAGCGGGACTGGGTGCGCGACCACAAGGACTCCACCGCCGGCACGGCGGACTTCCGCCGGCTCGCCGAGGAGGTCTCCGGACGCGACCTCGGCGCCTTCTTCCAGGGCTGGCTGTACGGGGAGAAGACCCCGCCGATGCCCGGCCACCCGGACTGGAAGCCGACGGCGGCCGGAGACGCGGGCACGCAGGCCTCTCCGGCTCCACACTCCGCCCAGGCCGTCCACTCGGCCAAGGCAGTCAAGCCGGCCAAGCCCGCCAAGTCCGCCAAGTCCGCCAAGGCCGTCAAGGCTGTCGACGCCGTCCCGGCCGGCCCGGCGCGCACCGCTCCCTGGGCCCCGGGCCGGTAATAAGGCCGTGACGAGACGGGGCGTACCGTGCGACCATCGTCAGGTCGGCGCGGCACGGGGCGCGGGGCACGAGGGCGGGAATCTCCCGCGGTGCTCGTGCGTTGTGCACCATGGAAGGTGAAACCCGCCGGCATCGGTATCCCCACGACGTAAGGACCCAATGACCTCCTCTTCTTCCTTCTCCCAGGACACGAAGCGCTTCGCGCACGCCTACCCCGAAGGTCTTCGGGCCGATGCCCTGATGGAAGAGGACGTCGCCTGGAGCCACGAGATCGACGGAGAGCGGGACGGCGACCAGTTCGACCGCTCCGAGCGTGCGGCGCTGCGCCGCGTCGCGGGCCTCTCCACCGAACTCGAGGACGTCACCGAGGTCGAGTACCGCCAGCTCCGTCTGGAGCGGGTCGTCCTCGTCGGCGTGTGGACCACGGGGACCGCGCAGGACGCTGACAACTCCCTCGCGGAGCTCGCCGCCCTCGCGGAGACCGCGGGCGCGCTGGTGCTCGACGGCGTGATCCAGCGCCGGGACAAGCCCGACGCGGCCACCTACATCGGCTCCGGCAAGGCCGGCGAACTGCGTGACATCGTCATCGAGACGGGCGCGGACACCGTCATCTGCGACGGAGAGCTCAGCCCGGGCCAGCTCATCCACCTCGAGGACGTCGTCAAGGTCAAGGTCATCGACCGTACGGCCCTGATCCTCGACATCTTCGCCCAGCACGCCAAGTCCCGAGAGGGCAAGGCGCAGGTCGCGCTCGCGCAGATGCAGTACATGCTGCCGCGACTGCGCGGCTGGGGTCAGTCGCTGTCCCGGCAGATGGGCGGCGGCAAGGGCGGCGGCCTCGCCACCCGTGGTCCCGGTGAGACCAAGATCGAGACGGACCGGCGGCGGATCCGCGAGAAGATGGCGAAGATGCGCCGGGAGATCGCGGAGATGAAGACCGGCCGCGAGATCAAGCGCCAGGAGCGCAAGCGCCACAAGGTGCCCTCGGTGGCCATCGCGGGCTACACCAACGCCGGCAAGTCGTCCCTGCTCAACCGCCTCACCGGCGCCGGCGTCCTCGTCGAGAACGCACTGTTCGCCACCCTCGACCCGACCGTGCGCCGGGCCGAGACCCCGAGCGGCCGCCTGTACACGCTGGCCGACACGGTCGGCTTCGTCCGGCACCTGCCGCACCACCTGGTCGAGGCGTTCCGCTCCACCATGGAGGAGGTGGGCGAGTCCGACCTGATCCTGCACGTGGTAGACGGCTCGCACCCCAACCCGGAGGAGCAGCTGGCCGCCGTGCGCGAGGTGGTCCACGACGTCGGCGCCACCCAGGTGCCCGAGATCGTGGTGATCAACAAGGCGGACGCCGCCGACCCGCTCACCCTGCAGCGGCTGATGCGGATCGAGAAGCGTTCCATCGCCGTCTCGGCCCGCACCGGCCAGGGCATCGAGGAACTGCTCGCGCTCATCGACGCCGAGCTGCCGCGGCCCTCGGTCGAGATCGAGGCCCTGGTGCCGTACACCCACGGCAAGCTCGTCGCCCGCGCCCACACCGAGGGCGAGGTGATCTCCGCGGAACACACGGCGGACGGCACCCTCCTCAAGGTACGGGTGCACGAGGAACTGGCCGCGGACCTCGCACCGTACGTCCCGGCCCCCCTCGCCTGACCGACACACGAAGGCCGACACACGAAGGCCGATAGACGAAGGCCGATAGACGAAGGCCGATAGACGAAGGCCGATACGCAACGGCCTGACACACGAAGGCCCGCCCCCTTGCCTGACACACACCAGGGGGCGGGCCTTCGTCATGGCCGCCGATGCGCTTCCCGCCCGGCGGCCCCGTCGCTCACTTGGCGAACTTGTCGCTCACCGAGTCGTACACACCCTTGGCCACCTCACCCAGCCGAGGCCCCGCCAGCCAGCCCGAACTCACCGGACCCACCGAGGTGTTGGAGACCAGCGCAGGCTTGCCGTCCGCGCCCTTGGCCACCCAGCCGCCGCCGGACGAACCACCGGTCATCGTGCAGCCGATGCGGTACATCGTCGGGTCCGACTCGTTGAACGACAGCCGCCCCGGCTTGTCCTGGCACTGGTAGAGCTTCTGCCCGTCGAACGGCGCCGCGGCCGGATAACCCGTCGCGGTGATGCTGTCCACCTTCGGCACCGCCGGAGCGTCGAAGTCCACCGGCAGCGCCGAACCGACCGTCTCCTCCAGCGACTTGCCGGAACCGTCCGCCTCCGGCGTCACATGGATCACGGCGAAGTCGTACGGCGCGCCGTCACCGCCCGTCTCCCCGCCCTGCGCGATCCACTGGTCCGAGGTCTTCACCCAGTCACCCCACCAGACACCGTAGGGCGCGGCCTCCTCCTTGGTGGCCGTCTGGAGCTGCTCGGCGGACAGACCCTTGTCGTTGTACGACGGCACGAACGCGATGTTGCGGTACCAGCCGCCCTTCTTGCCCGCGTGCACACAGTGGCCCGCAGTCCACACCAGGTTGGACTTGCCCGGGTGAGCCGGGTCCTTCACGACCGTCGCCGAGCAGACCATCGTGCCCTCGGGGGAATCGAAGAACACCTTGCCCGCCTCGGGGGCGTTGGCGTGGTACGTCGTCGGCACGGCCTTCGCGTCCACGGGCTCGGGCGTCGGGTCGGTCACGCCCTGGTCGCCGGAGAGGTCGTTGTCGTCGACTCGCCGGTCGGGGTCCTCCGCCTCCCTCATCCGGTCCGGGTCCCACAGGCCCTTGATGATCGGGTTGACGTAGTCCTTGGCCTCACGCAGCCAGTCGTCCCTGTCCCAGTTCTTCCACGCGCCGTTCTTCCACTTGTCCAGATCGATCCCGTGCTCCTTGAGCCGGTCCTTGATGTCGTCCGGGATCGTGATCTTTCCGTCGCCGACCGCCGTGGCCGACGCGGTGGCCTTGCCGTCGGCGTCGGCGTCGCCCGAGTCGCAGGCGGTCGCGGTGAGCGCGAGCACCGAGGCGAGGGCGACGGCGCCGAGCACGGGGGAGGTTCTGCGGCGCGCGGGCCTCCCCCGACGAGCGGTGAACGACGGCCGTATCGATCGCATGGTCTGACTCCCCCTGCTGTCAACGAACTTGGTGCTGCGGCCGCTCCCGTGGGGCGGAACCCGGCGTGTGCCCACGCGGAGTTCAGCCGGGTCTCACGGCCCTGTGCGATGCCCCCACACGATATGCGTTCGCTGTGGGGGACTTCCGACAGGAGGGCAACGGTTCCGTCACGGCAGGGATCTTGAGGCAACCCGTAACCAGGACGCCCGTCCGGGGTTGGTAGCGGTGGGGGTTCCGCTGCCCGCGCGCGGCCCCCCGAACCGCGGGAGGACAGCAAGCCGTGACCGAGCCAGTGCCCGAGGAGGTCCCTCCGGGGAGATCCACCGGACCATCGACCGCCGGCAGGTCCCCCGTCGGCCAGGCCGGCCGGCGCTCCGCGCACGACGGCATCCTGCGGCGCCAGTCGGCCCGCGAGTCCGCGGCGCGCACCTATGCGCGTGCCCTCCCCATCGTGCCGGTACGCGCCCGCGGACTGACCATCGAGGGCGCCGACGGGCGCCGCTACCTCGACTGCCTCTCCGGCGCCAGCGCCCTCGCGCTCGGCCACAACCATCCCGTCGTCCTGGAGGCCATCCGCAAGGTCCTCGACTCGGGTGCGCCCCTGCACGTCCTCGACCTCGCCACCCCGGTCAAGGACGCCTTCGTCACCGAACTCTTCCGCACCCTGCCGCCCGGGCTCGCCGACCGTGCCCGCGTCCAGTTCTGCGGGCCGGCCGGAACGGACGCCGTCGAAGCGGCGCTCACCCTGGTCCGCGCCGCCACCGGCCGCACGGGCGTTCTCGCCTTCGCCGGCGCCTGTCACGGCATGACGACCGGATCCCTCGAAGCCTCCGGCGGCGCCCTCGACGTCCGCGTGGCCCGTCTGCCCTATCCGCAGGACTACCGCTGCCCGTTCGGCGTCGGCGGCGATCGCGGCGCCGAACTCGCCGCGCGCTGGACCGAGTCCGTCCTCGACGATCCCAAGTCCGGGGACCGGCGCCCCGCCGGCATGATCCTCGAACCCGTCCAGGGCGAGGGCGATGTGATCCCTGCGCCGGACACCTGGATGCGGCGCATGCGGCAGATCACCGCCGACCGCTCCATCCCTCTCATCGCCGACGAGGTCCAGACGGGCGTCGGCCGCACCGGCGCCTTCTGGGCGGTGGAACACAGCGGAGTCACCCCCGATGTGATGGTCCTCTCCAAGGCCATCGGTGGCAGCCTGCCCCTGGCCGTCGTCGTCTACCGCGACGACCTCGACGTCTGGGAACCGGGCGCCCACGCCGGCCCCTTCCGCGGCAACCAGCTCGCCATGGCGGCCGGCACCGCCACCCTCGCCCACGTCCGCGAGAACCGCCTCGCCGACCGCGCGGCCACCCTCGGAGCCCACCTGCTGGCCCGGCTCCGACACCTCGCGGAGGCCTTCCCGTGCATGGGCGATGTGCGCGGACGCGGACTGATGCTCGGCGTCGAACTCGTCGACCCGGAGCGGGAGGAGAGGAAAATGGACTCCGCGGGCACGGACGCCATTGCCGCTCGTGGCCCCCACCCCGCAGCCCCCGAACTGGCCGTCGCCGTACAGCGCGAGTGTCTGCGCCGCGGCTTGATCGTCGAACTGGGCGGCCGTCACGCGAGCGTCGTACGCCTGCTCCCGCCCCTGACGATCACCGACGAACAGGCTGCCGCCGTACTCGACCGGCTGGCCGACGCGATCGAGGCGGCGGCCCGTGGACACACCCCCCGCAAACCCCGGCGCGACGAGAACCAGCGCGACAAGAACCAGCGCGACAAGGACCAGCCGAACCGGCAGTCCAAGCAGGTCCCGGAGCCGCACGGCCGTGCGGGCCGCACGCGGTGACCCAGGGCCGGAAGACCCTACGACGACGAAGCCCCCGCGGCGGCTCCGCCCATGCCCCGGCCCCTCGCCCACCCCGCCCAGCAGACGGACACCGGCCGACCGCTCCACGCCGCCGCGACCCCACCGCCGTCCCGGCCCCCCACGCCGCCGATTACGCCGGCCCCACCCGACGAGGAACGCCCGTGAACGACTTCCCTGAGCCCACCCGCTCTTCCGGTCCCACCACCGCTGTTTCCGTCCCGTCACCGTCCACCTCCTCCATTACGTCGACCGATGTCACCCCGAACGGATCCGTCCCTCCCCAGCAGCGCCAGACCACCCCCGCCGCGCCGAGGCCTTTCGCCTCTGCTGACCCCCTCGATCACCCCGACCCGCGCACCGCGGCCCAGGCGGCGGCCGTCGAGAGCCTGTTGCGCTGCTGGGTCCGCGAGGCAGGCCTGCCCGCCCCCGCCGACGGCACCCTCCGTGTGCCGCTCCCCTCCAGCGGCACCGCCCTGCTCACCCCCGTCCTCCACTGGTCACCCACCGGCTGGCACCGCTTCGGTCTCCCACGGCTGGCCGACGCCCCCGAGCAGTCCCCACCCGTGGACGCCGTCACGCTCGCCGCGCTCCTCTCCCGCGAGACGCGGGAGACGCCTGCGATGCCTGCGACGCCGGCGGTGCCTGCGACGCCGGCGGTGCCTGCGACGCCGGCGGTGCCTACGATGCCGGCGGTGCCTGCGACGCCGGCGGTGCCTACGATGCCCGCGACGCCGGCGATCTCCGCGACGCCGGCGAATCCCCGGACTCCCGAGACGTCGGCGACACACGAGCCGCCCGCGGCATCCGCACAAGCCGGAGCCCCCGATGCGCCCCGGCCGCTCGGACCAGTCGATGCGGCCGCCCTGCCCGGCGCGGCCGAGACGCCCGCCTCACCCCGGCCGGCCGGCCACGGCCTCGACCCGGTCGCCCTGGTGGCCCGCGTCGCGGACTCCGTCCGCCGGACGACCGACTTCATCCGCGAGCGCCGTAAGCACCCCGCCGACGGCCCCGACCTGTTCCTCGCGGCCGAACAGGCCCTGCTCCTCGGCCACCCCCTGCACCCCACCCCGAAGAGCCGCGAAGGCCTCTCCGACGCGGAGACACGGCTGTACTCACCCGAGTTGCGCGGCTCCTTCCTGCTCCACTGGCTGGCTGTCGCCCCCTCCGTGCTGGCCGCCGACTCCGCCTGGACGGAAAGCGGGCGTGCCGTCCCCGCGGACCGGTTGACCTCCCGACTCGCCGACGCCGGACTGCCGTTGCCCGTCCGCCGTACGCTGCCCGACGGCTACGCCCTCCTGCCGATGCACCCCTGGCAACGGCATGCGGTCGGTCACCGCCCCGATGTCGCCGCCCTGTTCGCAAGCGGCCTGCTTCGCGACCTCGGCCCGCTCGGCAGTCCCTGGCATCCCACCTCCTCCCTACGCACCGTCTACCGGTCCGGCGCCCCGGCGATGCTCAAGACGTCGCTCGGTCTGCACATCACCAACTCCCGCCGGGAGAACCTGCGCAAGGAACTCCACCGCGGCGTCGAAGTCCACCGCCTCCTGCGCGCCGGGCTTTCCCGGCGGTGGCTGACCGCCCACCCGGGGTTCGACATCGTCCGCGACCCCGCTTGGCTGGCCGTCGACGGGAGCGACGGTCTTCCGGTGCCGGGGCTGGACGTGGTGATCCGCCACAACCCCTTCACCCCCGCGGACGACGTCTCCTGTGTCGCCGGCCTGATCTCGCCCCGGCCCTACCCGCGCGTCGCCGGGGGCTTCAGCCCGACCACGGACGTGCGACCCGTACAGCGCTCTCGACTGGCCGAGGTCGTGACCCGGCTCGCCGCCCGGACCGGGCGCCCGCTCGCCACCGTCGCCGTCGAATGGTTCCTGCGCTATCTGGAACACGTCGTGCGACCGGTGCTCTGGCTCGACGGGGAAGCGGGCATCGCCCTGGAGGCCCACCAGCAGAACACGCTCCTCCTGCTCGACCCCGACGGCTGGCCCACGGGCGGCCGGTACCGCGACAACCAGGGCTACTACTTCCGTGCCTCCCGCCGCGCGGAACTCGAAGCCCGGCTGCCCGGTATCGGCGAGCACAGCGACACCTTCGTCTCCGACGCCGTCACCGACGAGCGCTTCGCCTACTACCTGGGCATCAACAACGTCCTCGGGCTCGTGGGGGCTTTCGGCTCACAGCGTCTCGCCGGTGAACACCTGCTGCTCGCCGCCTTTCGCCGCTTCCTCACCACCGCGGCCTGCGGTCCCGCCCGGTCGCGCAGCTCGCTGCCCGCCCGCCTCCTCGACTCACCCGTGCTGCGCTGCAAGGCCAATCTACTGACCCGGCTGCACGGCATGGACGAACTCGTGGGCCCCGTGGAAACCCAGTCCGTGTACGTCACCATCGCCAACCCCCTGCACTCCTGAACCGCCGGATACGCGACACCGCCCCCTTTCTTCCCTGCTGAGAGGAGCCCCGACGTGCCCCCCATCGGCCCGCTCGCCGTCGCCGGCACCGCGCCCGCAGCTCTGTTCGACCGCCCGGGAGACTGGGGACCCACCCCCACACCCGCAGGAGCCTTCCGTCTGGTCCCCGTACAGGTCGACCGGGACCTGTCCCGCATCGGCCGGTGGATGAACGAGCCCGCGGTCGCCGCCTTCTGGGAGCTGTCGGGACCCCGGACCGTGACTGAACGGCACCTGCGCGCCCAGCTCACCGAAGGCCACTGCCTTCCGTGCCTCGGCCTGCTGGAAGGCGCACCGATGAGTTACTGGGAGATCTACCGGGCAGATCTCGACCCGCTGGCCCGCCACTACCCGGCCCGCCCTCACGACATCGGTATCCATCTCCTCATCGCAGGCCCGGACACCCGTGGGCGTGGACTTGGCGGACTGCTGCTGAGAGCCGTCGCCGACCTCGTACTCGACAGCAGACCCGCTTGCTCACGTGTCGTAGCTGAACCCGATCTTCGCAATACCCCCTCCATCGCCGCCTTCCTTCGTGCCGGTTTCCGCTTCTGCGCCGAGCTCGACCTGCCCGCGAAGCGGGCCGGCCTCTTGGTCAGGGACAGGCACCTGCGCGGGGTCCTGTGACTGTGTGTAATCGTCCCGTCACTCATGCAACGCCTCGGGATTCCAGCCGGTTCCCACCCGTCCCGAAAATCTCCGAGGATTTTTCTCCAGCCTGCCGATGCCTTGCTCAGGCCCTTCCCAGGCCCTTCCCCGACCCTTTCCCCTCCCGAATTCCGAGAAGCCCGCACCATGAACCGCTTACCGTTTCCCTCGCCGCCGTCCCCGCCGACCACCTGCGAGATCACCCGTTTGTCAGTGCCGAGCCGTAGGGTGGTCGCGCTATGACGAAGCCCTCACTTCCCGAACTCCTCCATGCCGCCGTCGCCGCCGTCGGCGGTACGGAGCGCCCCGGCCAGGTGACCATGGCCGAAGCCGTCGCGGAGGCGATCGACGACGGATCCCACCTGCTGGTCCAGGCCGGCACCGGCACCGGCAAGTCGCTGGGCTACCTGGTTCCCGCGCTCGCACACGGAGAGCGGGTCGTGGTCGCGACCGCCACTCTGGCCCTGCAGCGCCAGCTGGTGGAGCGTGACCTGCCGCGCACGGTCGACGCGCTGCACCCGCTGCTGCGCAGACGCCCCGAGTTCGCGATGCTGAAGGGCCGCTCCAACTACCTGTGCCTGCACCGGTTGCACGAGGGAGTGCCACAGGACGAGGAGGAGGGCCTCTTCGACCAGTTCGAGGCGGCCGCGCCCAGCAGCAAGCTGGGCCAGGACCTGCTGCGGCTGCGGGACTGGTCGGACGAGACCGAGTCGGGCGACCGGGACGACCTCACCCCGGGTGTGTCCGACCGCGCCTGGGCCCAGGTGTCGGTGTCCTCGCGGGAATGCCTCGGCGCGACCAAGTGCGCGTACGGCGCCGAGTGCTTCGCCGAGATGGCCCGTGAGCGTGCCAAGCTGGCCGAGGTCGTCGTCACCAACCACGCACTGCTGGCCATCGACGCCATCGAAGGCGCCCCGGTCCTCCCGCAGCACGAGGTGCTGATCGTCGACGAGGCACACGAACTGGTGTCGAGGGTCACCGGCGTCGCCACCGGCGAGCTCACCCCCGGCCAGGTCAACCGGGCCGCGCGCCGGGCCGCGAAGCTGGTCGACGAGAAGGTGGCCGACCAGCTCCAGACCGCCGCCGAGGGCTTCGAGCGCCTGATGGAGCTGGCCCTGCCGGGACGCCTGGAGGAGATCCCGGAGGATCTCAACTACGCGCTCATGGCCCTGCGCGACGCCGCTCGCACCGTCATCTCCGCCATCGGCGCCACCCGTGACCGGTCCGTCCAGGACGAGGACGCCGTCCGCAAGCAGGCGCTCGCCTCGGTGGAGAGCGTGCACGACGTGGCGGAGCGGATCGTGGCCGGCTCGGAGTACGACGTCGTCTGGTACGAACGGCACGACCGCTTCGGCGCCTCCCTGCGCGTCGCCCCGATGTCCGTGTCGGGCCTGCTGCGGGAGAAGCTCTTCGCCGACCGCTCCGTGACCCTGGCCTCGGCGACGCTGAAGCTCGGCGGTGACTTCAACGGCGTGGGCGCCTCCCTGGGACTCGCGCCGGAGGGCACGGAAGGAGACGACGTTCCTCCCTGGAAGGGGATCGACGTGGGATCGCCCTTCGACTACCGCAAGCAGGGCATCCTGTACGTCGCCAAGCATCTGTCGCGGCCCGCACGGGACGGCGATCGCGCGGACATGCTGGACGAGCTGACCGAACTGATCCAGGCGGCCGGCGGACGGACGCTCGGCCTCTTCTCCTCCATGCGCGCCGCACAGCTCGCGGCCGAGGAGTTGCGCGGTCGCATCCCCGAGTTCCCGATCCTGCTCCAGGGCGAGGAGACCTTGGGCGAGCTGATCAAGAACTTCGCGGCGGATGCGAAGACGTGTCTGTTCGGGACGCTGTCGCTCTGGCAGGGCGTCGACGTGCCCGGGACGAGTTGCCAGCTCGTGGTCATGGACAAGATCCCGTTCCCGCGTCCGGACGACCCGCTGATGAGCGCCCGCCAGAAAGCGGTGGAGGACGCCGGAGGCAACGGCTTCATGGCCGTGGCCGCCACGCACGCGGCGCTGCTGATGGCCCAGGGGGCCGGCCGTCTGGTCCGCGCGTCGGGGGACCGGGGCGTGGTCGCCGTCCTGGATCAGCGCCTGGCGACGGCCCGCTACGGGAGCTACCTCAAGGCCTCCCTGCCGGACTTCTGGTACACCACGGACCGCAACCAGGTCCGGAAATCGCTTGCGGCGATCGACGCGATGGCACGGCAGACCGAGGCCGAGCAGGCGTAGGGGCACAGCACAGGGCCCCGGAACCGGCGCAGGGATCCCGGGGCCCAGTCAGGGGGGCGGAGGAGGTGAGGCCGCCCGCCGTGCTCAGACGCGGCGGAGAACCGCCACCACCTTGCCGAGGATGGTCGCGTCGTCGCCGGGGATCGGCTCGTACGCGGCGTTGTGCGGGAGCAGCCACACATGGCCGTCCTCGCGCTTGAAGCGCTTCACGGTGGCCTCACCGTCGAGCATGGCCGCCACGATGTCGCCGTTCTCGGCGACGGGCTGGCGCCGCACGGTGACCCAGTCACCGTCGCAGATGGCTGCCTCGATCATGGAGTCGCCGACGACCTTCAGCACGAACAGCTCACCGTCGCCGACGAGCTGCCGGGGGAGCGGGAACACGTCTTCGACGGACTCCTCGGCGAGGATCGGGCCACCAGCGGCGATCCGGCCCACCAGGGGGACGTACGACGCGGCGGGCTTGCCGGCGGTGTCCGTGGGCTGCACGGAGACGGCCTGGTCGGAACCGCGGACCTCGTAAGCGCGCGGGCGGTGCGGGTCGCGGCGCAGGAAGCCCTTGCGCTCCAGCGCCATCAGCTGGTGCGCCACCGAGGACGTGCTGGACAGGCCGACGGCCTGGCCGATCTCCCGCATGGACGGCGGGTAGCCACGCCGCTGTACCGAGTCCCGGATGACCTCGATCACTCGGCGCTGCCGGTCGGTCAGGCCCGAGCTGTCCGCCCGGATGCCTGGAGGTCGGCCCGGCAGGGAGCGCTTGTGCCCCTCCGGGTTCACGGCTTCGTTCATCGCATGCACCGGCTCGAGTCGGCCCTGGGAGCGGTCCTGGGCGGTGATGGTGGCGCTGTCTGCGGTGGTGGTCACGTCGTCGGCCCCTCTCGGTTGTCTCCCTGCTGCACAACGGTAGTTGCTTTCGAAAGGTTGCGCCAAACACACGTTCGAGTGAAAAAGTGTGGTTAGCCTGACTTGATCATGTGTCTGGGTGTATAGCCAACGTGGTGACCGGCGGACGGAAGGGTCCGTTGTTGTACTCTTCACCGCCGGGGCGCCCCTGGGGCGGTGCCGCCCCAGTCTGCCATCAGGTTCCCCGCGGTCGACCTATCCGCTCCCGCGCGCGAGAGCCCCGTGGGTCCTCGCTGTGGTGCCCACGATATCGCCGTACACGCCGCGCGGACATGGTTGTACACGCGCGCGTGGGGCCCGTTTCGGGTGCTCGCCGTGACGGCGGGAACGCGCGGGGTGAAGGGTTCGACCGCGACACGCGATACGGCCTGGATGAATGGTCCAAGCCCCATATCTAGTGCTTGGATGTCATCAGCGGCCCACAAGTTGTGTTGCCCTTGGTCTTCGCATCCACGAGGATCGCCTATGCTTGGGGCTGCTTCGAGGGGCCCGTGAGGCCCGGCGAGGCCATTGAGTCTGCTGTGAGGAGGGTTGGGACTTCATGCACTGCCCCTTCTGCAGGCACCCCGACAGCCGTGTCGTCGACAGCCGTACGACGGACGACGGCACGTCGATCCGCAGGCGCCGCCAGTGCCCTGACTGCTCCCGTCGTTTCACGACCGTGGAGACGTGCTCGCTCATGGTGGTGAAGCGGTCCGGAGTCACCGAGCCGTTCAGCCGCACCAAGGTCATCAACGGCGTGCGCAAGGCATGTCAGGGGCGGCCCGTCACCGAGGACGCGCTCGCCCAGCTCGGCCAGCGGGTCGAGGAGGCGGTACGGGCCACCGGGAGCGCCGAGCTGACCACCCACGACGTGGGGCTGGCCATACTCGGCCCGTTGCAGGAACTCGACCTCGTCGCCTACCTGCGCTTCGCCTCCGTCTACCGGGCCTTCGACTCGCTCGAGGACTTCGAGGCCGCGATCGCGGAACTCAGGGACCAGACGGGACGCCCCGGCGCGGACGACGACGACCGCGAAGGCGACCCGGACGCTGTCGTGGGGGGCCAGGAGGACGACGGCGGGCGCGGAGGGACCACGCGGGTCCCCGAGCCCGCCCACGCCGCCGACTGACCGGCGAAACCGGAACCGGGCGGACACCCCGGATCCGGTCGGGCGGCGGCGGACCAAGACTTGCTGCGGACCAGGCGCATCGACTCCGCAGCACCAGACACCACACCGTGCCACGGGAACATCGTGGCATTTCAGGGCGTTTTTGCCTGTACAGGGAGGCGGCATGACAGAGACGGCGAGCGGTCCGGCACGAGGGTCCCGCGCGAAGGGCGCGAAGACCACCAAGGGCCTGCGTATCGAGCGCATCCACACCACCCCCGGCGTGCACCCGTACGACGAGGTGGTCTGGGAGCGTCGTGACGTCGTCATGACCAACTGGCGCGACGGCTCGGTCAATTTCGAGCAGCGTGGCGTCGAGTTCCCCGACTTCTGGTCGGTGAACGCGGTCAACATCGTCACCAGCAAGTACTTCCGCGGTGCCGTCGGCACCCCCCAGCGCGAGGTCAGCCTCAAGCAGCTGATCGACCGCATCGTGAAGACGTACTCGAAGGCCGGCGAGGACCACAAGTACTTCGCCTCCGCCGCCGACGTCGAGATCTTCGAGCACGAGCTGGCCTACGCCCTGCTGCACCAGATCTTCAGCTTCAACAGCCCCGTCTGGTTCAACGTGGGCACCCCGCAGCCCCAGCAGGTCTCCGCCTGCTTCATCCTGGCCGTCGACGACTCCATGGAGTCGATCCTCGACTGGTACAAGGAAGAGGGCATGATCTTCAAGGGCGGCTCCGGCGCCGGCCTGAACCTCTCCCGCATCCGCTCCTCCAAGGAACTGCTGTCCTCCGGCGGCAACGCCTCCGGCCCGGTCTCCTTCATGCGCGGCGCCGACGCCTCCGCCGGCACCATCAAGTCCGGTGGCGCCACCCGCCGCGCCGCCAAGATGGTCGTCCTCGACGTCGACCACCCGGACATCGAGGACTTCATCGAGACCAAGGTCAAGGAAGAGGAGAAGATCCGCGTCCTTCGCGACGCGGGCTTCGACATGGACCTGGGCGGCGACGACATCACGTCCGTCCAGTACCAGAACGCCAACAACTCGGTCCGGGTGAACGACGAGTTCATGCAGGCCGTCGAGCAGGGCGGCAAGTTCGGCCTGCGCGCCCGGATGACCGGCGAGGTCATCGAGGAAGTCGACGCCAAGGCGCTCTTCCGCCGGATCGCCGAGGCCGCCTGGGCCTGCGCCGACCCCGGCATCCAGTACGACGGCGTCATCAACAACTGGCACACCTGCCCCGAGTCCGGCCGGATCACCGCGTCCAACCCGTGCAGCGAGTACATGCACCTGGACAACACGTCCTGCAACCTCGCCTCGCTGAACCTGATGAAGTTCCTCAAGGACGACGGCCAGGGCACCCAGTCCTTCGAGGCCGAGCGCTTCCAGAAGGTCGTCGAGCTCGTCATCACCGCGATGGACATCTCCATCTGCTTCGCCGACTTCCCCACCCAGAAGATCGGCGAGAACACGCGCGCGTTCCGCCAGCTCGGCATCGGCTACGCCAACCTCGGCGCCCTGCTGATGGCCACCGGACACGCCTACGACTCCGACGGCGGCCGCGCCCTCGCCGGCGCCATCACCTCCCTGATGACCGGCACGGCCTACCGCCGCTCTGCCGAGCTGGCCTCGGTCGTCGGCCCGTACGACGGCTACGCCCGCAACGCCGACGCCCACAACCGCGTCATGAAGCAGCACGCCGACGCCAACGGCACGGCCGTCCGCATGGACGACCTCGACACCCCTGTCTGGGCCGCCGCCACGGAGGCCTGGCAGGACGTACTGCGTCTCGGCGAGAAGAACGGTTTCCGTAACTCCCAGGCGTCCGTGCTCGCCCCGACCGGCACCATCGGCCTCGCGATGTCCTGCGACACCACCGGTGTCGAGCCCGACCTCGCCCTGGTCAAGTTCAAGAAGCTGGTCGGCGGCGGCTCGATGCAGATCGTCAACGGCACCGTCCCGCAGGCCCTGCGCCGCCTGGGTTACCAGGAGGAGCAGATCGAGGCGATCGTCGCCCACATCGCCGAGAACGGCAATGTGATCGACGCCCCCGGTCTCAAGCAGGAGCACTACGAGGTGTTCGACTGCGCCATGGGCGAGCGCGCCATCTCCCCGATGGGCCACGTCCGCATGATGGCCGCCATCCAGCCCTGGATCTCCGGCGCCATCTCCAAGACGGTCAACATGCCGGAGACGGCGACCGTCGAGGAGGTCGAGGAGATCTACTTCGAGGCCTGGAAGCTCGGCGTCAAGGCGCTCGCGATCTACCGTGACAACTGCAAGGTCGGCCAGCCCCTCTCCGCGAAGACGAAGGACAGCAAGGAGCAGGAGACCGCCGAGATCACGGCGAAGGCCGAGGACACGATCCGTACCGCGGTCGAGAAGGTCGTCGAGTACCGCCCGGTCCGCAAGCGTCTCCCCAAGGGCCGTCCCGGCATCACCACCTCCTTCACGGTCGGTGGCGCCGAGGGCTACATGACGGCCAACTCCTACCCTGACGACGGCCTTGGTGAGGTCTTCCTGAAGATGTCCAAGCAGGGTTCGACCCTCGCCGGCATGATGGACGCCTTCTCCATCGCCGTCTCGGTGGGCCTGCAGTACGGCGTGCCGCTCGAGACGTACGTCTCGAAGTTCACCAACATGCGCTTCGAGCCGGCCGGCATGACGGACGACCCGGACGTGCGGATGGCGCAGTCGATCGTCGACTACATCTTCCGCCGCCTGGCGCTCGACTTCCTGCCCTTCGAGACGCGTTCCGCGCTCGGCATCCACTCCGCCGAGGAGCGCCAGCGCCATCTGGAGACCGGTTCCTACGAGCCGGCCGAGGAGGACGTCGACGTCGAAGGTCTGGCCCAGTCGGCCCCGCGCCAGACGGACCTCAAGGCCGTCGCCGCCCCGAAGGCCGCCGCCGAGGCGGTCAAGCCGGCTCCGCAGCAGGCCCACACCAGCGCCGAGCTGGTGGAGATGCAGCTGGGCATCCAGGCCGACGCCCCGCTCTGCTTCTCCTGCGGTACGAAGATGCAGCGCGCCGGGTCCTGCTACATCTGCGAGGGCTGCGGCTCGACCAGCGGCTGCAGCTGATCCCCGCCGTGCCGGCCAGGTCCCCGTGATCTGGCAAGGGCGGTGGAGCCGGTCCTCGGCTCCACCGCCCTCGGTGTTCTCTGCGCGCACCTGCGGCGTCCGGATCAGGGCCGGCGTACCTCGCCCATGACCCTGGTGAACGTCGCCGGGTCGTCCTCGAACCCCTGGACCCCCCTGTGGAACGTCCAGCCGTCGGCCTCGCGCACGAACTCCCCGACGGTCGCCGCCGTCGCGCCGAGCACATCACCGAACTCGTCCTCGGCCAGAACCGTGTAACCCTCCCGGATCCGGAAGGCGGGGTTGCGGACGCTGACGAACGTGCGGTGCGCCGGCTGCTGCTGGATGACGACACCGACCACCACGCGCGCGTACCGCGCGTCCAGCCGCTCGAGTTCGAGCGTCATGACCTCGTCCCAGCCGAAACCCTTGCCGTCCTTGCTGTCCCGGTTGAGATAGATCGTGCCGTCCGGCGAGCGGCTGTCGAAGTGCACCACATAGGCGGGCGCCCCGGACGGATCGCTCGCGAGGTACGTCGCGGCGACGACGTCCAGATCGGTGGCCGGCTGCCCCGCCGGACTCGGGTCCCACTTCAGCGCCAGCTCGATCTTGCGGAGCCCCTTGTTGATGCCGCTCACGGACTTACCTCCCCGTTCACCGTCCGACCTCACCCTGAACTCCCCGATCATCAGGGCCGGTTGTCCATCCTGCCACGCGCGCGTGGCTCACGGCATGGCTGCTCTGCGCCAGAGAGTGACCGACGCCACGCCCTGTGGCCTTACCATGGCGCGGTGCTGGTCAAGTGGATTCGCTGCACCGTGGTGGACCGCCGCGGTTTCGAACGGGGGCAGCGAAAGTGGGCGGGGCTTCTGGGGGAGCCGGGATTTCGGGGACAGGGCGGGGGCTGGAGCAGGAGCCGGCCCTCCGTCGCGCATGTCTTCGCCTTCTGGGAGAGCCGTGCCTTTTACGACTCCTTCATGGCGCGCTCCCACGACCGGCTGGCCGCGGCCCAGGCAGGCACCTTCAAGGACGCCCAGGTGCGCCTGTTCGACCACCGCTTCGACGTGAAGACCGGCTTCGAGCCCCGCTTCACCGACTCCGACCTGCTGCGCGTGGCCCTGTGCAGGGTCCACGAGGAGCGCGCCGAACACTTCACCCTCATGCAGGAGAAGGTGTGGAACCCGGCGATGGCCGGCTCGCCCGGCATGATCCGCGGGCTGTTCGCCGAGGCGCCCGGCCACGAGTTCATGGTCCTGTCGATGTGGCGTTCCGAGGCCGAGCACGGAAAATACCGCACCGAACGTGTGGAGCGGCTCGCCCTGCGCGCCCAGACGGAGGCGGACATCGCCGCCCTCACCGGTGACATCGTCGAACTGGAGACGGCCTGGACGGTATGAGCGCTGATCCTGACCGCTTGTAGGGGAAGATGTGCACTCCTGTGACGAATGAGGGTCGCTGCGTGTGACCTACGCCGTATGGGCGCCGTACGAGTATTCGATCTGCCGCATCCCGATCTAGGGTTTTGGCATGGCACGACCACGGCGCATCATCCTTGTCCGGCACGGCGAATCAACGGGCAATGTTGATGACACCGTCTACGAGCGTGAACCCGACCATGCGCTGGCCCTCACCGACCTGGGCCGGCGACAGGCGGAGGAGACCGGTAAAAGGCTCCGGGAGGTGCTCGGCGACGAGCCCGTCAGCGTGTACGTCTCCCCCTACCGCCGCACCCACGAGACCCTCCAGGCCTTCCATCTCGATCCCGACCGCATCAGGGTGCGCGAGGAACCCCGGCTGCGCGAGCAGGACTGGGGGAACTGGCAGGACCGTGACGACGTACGGCTGCAGAAGGCCTACCGGGACGCCTACGGGCACTTCTTCTACCGCTTCGCCCAGGGCGAGAGCGGAGCCGACGTGTACGACAGGGTCGGCGGCTTCCTGGAGAGCCTGTTCCGCAGCTTCGAGGCCCCCGACCATCCGCCGAACGTGCTCATCGTGACCCACGGCCTCGCCATGCGGCTGTTCTGCATGCGCTGGTTCCACTGGACGGTCGCCGAATTCGAGTCGCTGTCGAACCCGGGGAACGCCGAGGTGCGCATGCTCGTCCTCGGGGACGACGGCAAGTACACCCTTGACCGGCCTTTCGACCGATGGCGAGATCCTGAGCCGTACGGGGTCACCGGATACAGTGGCGGGCGATGACCGCTGACTCCACTTCCAACGGGCGCCTGGAGCGCGCCCTCGCCAGTCTGCGCGGACTCGCGGTGGGTGACGCGCTCGGGTCCCAGTTCTTCGTACCCGCGAACTACCCGCTGCTGAAGGAACGCGCCCTGCCGCCCGGTCCCTGGCAATGGACCGACGACACCGAGATGGCCTGTTCGGTGGTGGCCGTCCTGGCCTCGCACGACCGCATCGACCAGGACGCCCTGGCCCGCTCCTTCGCGGAGCACCACGACTTCGACCGAGGCTACGGCCCCGCGGTCAACCGGCTGCTGCGGCTGGTTCGGGAGGGTGCCGACTGGCGCGAACTGTCGGCGGCCCTGTTCAAGGGGCAGGGGTCGTGGGGCAACGGCGCAGCGATGCGGATCGCCCCTCTGGGGGCCTGGTATGCGGACGACCCCGAGCAGGCCACCCACCAGGCGGAGATCTCCTCCTATCCCACGCACCAGCACCGGGAGGCCGTGGTCGGCGCCATGGCCGTCGCCGCGGCCGCCGCGCTGGTCGGCGCGCCCGGAGGCCCGCCCGGCCCCGGGACGCTGCTGGACGGTGTCATCGCCCTGGTACCCAAGAGCGCGGTGGGCGCCGGTCTGCGACGCGCCAGGGACATGCTCGACTACAACGACGCGGGTACGGTCGCGGCCGTGCTGGGCTGCGGACGGCGTACGTCCGCCCATGACACCGTCCCCTTCGCGCTCTGGTCGGCGGCGCGCGCCCTCGGCGACTACGAGACGGCGTTCTGGACGACCGCGCAGGTCGGCGGGGACGTCGACACCACCTGCGCCATCGTGGGCGGCGTGCTGGCCGCCGGTAAGACCGGAATGCCTCCAGCCGCGTGGGCGGAACAGGTGGAAGCTCTTCCGGAGTGGGTCGCTGCGCCCGCCTGACCAGGTCGAGCGGCGGCGGTGAGCACTGCGTCGGCATCCTCCGCCCCCGAGGTCGGATTCTTCCGCCCCGACCCGGAAACTCTGTGTGTTCGCCGGGAACTCTGTGTGACCGGCGGGCGTTCTTCGGTCATCTGCCGCGCGATGTGCGCAGGCCACGGGCGGGCGGCGGGCGACGGGGAGCAGCGGTCGGGGGGTGGTGGGCATGGGGTACGTCGTGTTCGCGCGGGTGGTCGGCGCGGTGCTGGGGGTCAACGGTGCGTCGCGGACGGCCGTGACGCCGCCCCAGCGGGCCGCGCTCGGGGCGGCGCCGGGCCATCCGCGCGACTCACCCCGCCATGGGCCCCGCCGTCCCGGACAGGGCGTCCAGGTCGCTCTTGCGGACCTTGATCACGAACCAGGCGGTGACCAGGGCCAGGCAGGCTATCGCGGCGGCCGGGACGAAGGCGGTGGAGATGCCGTGGGCGAGGACCTCGTTGCCCCAGGGGGCGGGCAGTTGACGCGTCTTGGCGAACTCGGCCTTCTGCTCGGCCGTGCCGTCGGCGAGGAAGGCCGGCAGCTGCTTCTCCGCCTCGTCCTTGCCGGCCGACCCGAAGACCGCGGTCAGGATGGCCAGACCGAGCGAACCCCCCACCTGCTGGGTGGCGTTGAGCAGTCCGGACGCGGCACCCGCCTCGTGCGGGGCGACGCCGGAGACGGCGGTGACCGTCGCCGTCACGAAGTTCAGGCCCATGCCGAAGCCGAACACCAGCATCGGGCCCAGCACTCCGCCCAGGTACGAGCTGTCCGGGCTGATGAACGTCAGCCAGGAGAGGCCGGACACGACCAGCGCGGCCCCGGCGAGCATGAACGGTTTGGGGCCCAGAGTGGGCAGGAAGCGCTGCGACAGGCCGGCGCCGACCGCGATCGCGGCCGTGACGGGCAGGAAGGCGAGCCCGGCCCTGATCGGGCTGTAGCCCAGCACGTTCTGCACGAAGAGGACGATGTAGAAGAACATGCCGAACATCGCGGCCGCCAGGCTCAGCATGATCAGGTACGTGCGGTCGGCGAACATCTTCAACGGGGTGATCGGCTCTTTGGCCCGCATCTCGGTGAACACGAAGGCCAGCAGCAGCACCAGCGCGGCGCCGAAGGCCCCGAGCGTCAGATCGTCCCGCCAGCCCTGACCGGCGGCCCGGATGAACGCGTAGACCCGGGAGGCCATGCCGGCGGTCGAGGTGACGGCGCCCGCGATGTCGAAGCGCCCCGGATGCCGCTCCGACTCGTTGATGTAGAGCGGAGTGAGGGAGGCGATCAGCACGCCGATGGGCACGTTGACGAAGAGCACCCAGCGCCAGTCCAGCCATTCCGTGAGCATGCCGCCCGCGAGCAGGCCGATGGCTCCGCCGCCCGCGGAGACGGCGGCGAAGACACCGAAGGCCCGGTTGCGTTCCGGGCCTTCGGGAAACGTGGTGGTGATGAGCGCCAGTGCAGTGGGCGAGGCGATGGCGCCTCCCATCCCCTGGAGGGCTCGGGCCGCCAGCAGTTGCGAGGGTTCCTGGGCCAGTCCGCCGAGCAGCGAGGCGAAGGTGAAGAGCAGGATTCCGGTCATGAACACCCGGCGCCGGCCGAGGATGTCCCCTGCTCGGGCGCCGAGCAGGAGCAGGCCGCCGAAGGTGAGCGAGGTGCACGCAAGTCCCTCATGTCGCGCTGGTCAAGGTGGGTGGACGATGGGACCTGGGGCCGTGTCGTGGCTGCCCTTGCTGGCGTTGATACGGCTCCCGTGCCGGACGTGTCCACGGCGGTTGGCCTGCCTGACCTGGAGATTTCGGGGGCCGTTGAGCCTCGGCTCCTTTTGGAGGACTCCGAGACTCATGATCAAGTCGTCGCGTCGAGTACCACCATGAGTTGGCAGGCCGCGATGACGGTGAGCGCCACACCGGGGTGCCCCTCTCGGCGGGCGCGCCCCGGTTTCTGGTCCTGGGTCAACTGAGAGGTTGTCACTATGGCTCCCCCACAACTGCATTAGTGAACGCTGGCGTTCACTCTCCCGTTCACGGTAGTGAGTCCCCACTAGTGAACGCAAGCGTTCACTTTCAGGGTGTCCGTCGGCGCCGTCCCCCGCTGTGTCGCCTAGACCCACCCCCGCCCCCCGCACCGCTTGGAACTCCCCGCCCCCTCTGCTCGCCTGGAGACACTCGGATGGTTACTTCGCGCTGGACGGCCGCACCTGCCCGGACGGCCTCCCCCCGGCGGCGCGGCGCCGTGCTCGAACGCGCGATCCTCGATGCCGCGTTGGAGCAACTCGGCACCGTCGGCTGGAACGGCCTCACGATGGAAGGGGTTGCCGCCGGGGCTCAGACCGGAAAGGCGGCTGTCTATCGCCGCTGGCCCTCCAAGGAGGATCTCGTCGCCGATGCGCTGAGTGCCGAGCTGCCCCGGCTGGACGCGGCACCCGACCTCGGGAACGTGCGTGAGGACCTGGTGGCGCTGTGTCGGACGGCGCGCGACGCGATGTTCTCGCGACCTGGCTTCGCGTTGCGTTCGATTATTCACGAATGCGATCCAGCTCAGTCGGAGCGGTTCCGGGATCTGATCGTCCGCGGGGTCGTCGAGCCGGCCGTGAGGATGCTGCATGAAGTCATCACGCGTGGAATTGAGCGGGGTGAGGTGGGGGAGGGAGCTGCGAACGGTTACGTCTTCGACGCCATTCCGGCCATGATGATGTACCGATCCAAAGTGTGCGGAAGTGAATGGAGCGATCAAGAGCTGGAAGAGATGATCGACGGGTTCATGCTTCCGCTGCTGCGTCCGGACGCCGCCTGCCGCTGACGGAGGCGGGCCTGACGGGGGCGGGTGGGCGGTCGTGGCGAACCGGGGTGTCGCGAGGGGATCTCGGCGGCGTACGCTAAGGGCGCCATGCCGTACGAACCCCCCACCCACACCGTCGAGCGCTCCCTCCGCGCAACGACCGGAGCGAAGGTCATTGCCGGTGTCGACGAGGTGGGCCGCGGAGCCTGGGCCGGCCCCGTCACCGTCTGCGCGGCGGTCACCGGACTGCGTCGCCCGCCCGCAGGTCTCACCGACTCCAAACTGCTCACCCTCAAACGGCGCACCGAGCTGGCCGAGGTGCTGCGGACCTGGGTGACGTCCTACGCCCTGGGACACGCCTCCCCGGAGGAGATCGACGACCTGGGGATGACAGCCGCGCTGCGGCTCGCGGCCGGGCGGGCGCTGGAGGCGCTGCCCGTCCGGCCCGACGCGGTGATCCTCGACGGCAAGCACGACTACCTCGGCGCCCCGTGGCAGGTCCGCACGGTCATCAAGGGCGACCGTTCGTGCGTGGCGGTCGCGGCGGCCTCGGTGATCGCCAAGGTCCAGCGCGACAAAATGATGGCCGAACTGGGTGTCGAGCATGCACACTTCGGTTTTGCGGACAACGCCGGGTATCCGTCGCCCGTGCACAAGGCCGCACTGGAGGAGCGGGGCCCCACCCCGTACCACCGGTTGTCGTGGGCGTATCTTGATGCGCTGCCCCAGTGGCGGCACCTCAAGAAGGCCCGCAGCTGGGCGGACGGAAGCGTTCCGGAGATCGAGGGTCAGCTCGGCTTCGACTTCTGACGATTCCGCTCGCACTGATGTGCCACCCACTGGCGCGAGCCGCACCAACGTTTGATAAAAATCAGCCCATGCCTCTCATTCCCGAGGAGCCTCAGATTCACGAGAGTGCCCAGGGTCCCCGCGCCACTCCGGCCAGCGGCCGCACAGCGCCGACCCCTCGACCCGTACCCGGCCCCCGTCCCGCGGCTCCGTCGCGTCCCGGTCGTCCCGGCCCCCTCCGGCCCGCGCCGCCGGTGCAGCGCACCCCGCGTGACGCCGCCCCCAAGCCCGGGGCCTCGGCCCCGGCCACTCCCGCGCCCGCTTCGGCGACTCCCCAGCTCCAGCTGATCCCGGCCTCGGCCCAGGGGGCGCTGGACGCCGCCGAGGAGGCCGTGGACCTGCTCCTGGACTCGGGGCGCGCCCCAGGTGACGTACTGGTGATCACCACCGGTGATCAGCACCCCTGGGCCGTCCATGAACTGTCCTTCGGTGAGGCGTCCTACTGGGCGCAGCACGACGCCGGGGACGACGTCTTCTACACCGATGGCGCCGCCGCGGGCCGCGCGGGCGTGCGGCCCGTCGTCGTGGTCGCCGTCAACGGTGGCGGCGATTCCGCTGCCGCGGCTCTGACGACGGCTCGTTCCCGGGCCGGCTCGCTGCTGATCGTCTGCGGAGACCCGCAGCAGATCAACGCGGCGCTCGGCGCCGGAGTCTGAGCCGAACCGGTGGACCAGGAGGCGCCGGGGCCGGGCAGGCCTCGCTGCCGCGGCACCTCCATGGTGTGCTTTCGCGTGCGCGGACGACGTGAGTCTCGGCGCGCGCTTCGGCATGTCCGGGAACCGGCCGCCGGATGACCGCGGCCCCGCGGTAGCCCCGGTGCACGGCACAGGCTTCGCTGGCCGGACGCAGCGCCCCACCGGGCTCGGGGTCCGCCGAGCGCTTGCAGAGCACCTGGGCGGCACGGGATGCGGGGACGCCTGGCGGTCCAGCGGCCGCCGGATGCTCTTCAAAGCCGGGACTGGGCAGTGACCTGCGCGAGGCCCACCGAGGCGAGCCCGGAGCATGTCCGGGCCGTCCTACCCCCTGATGCGCTCAGCGGGCGGCCGCGCGCCGCAGAACCTCCGACATGACCCCACCGGTACGCGGCAGGGGAGGCGGTGCCTCGGACAGACCGAAGGGCTCCGGAGCGGATTCCGTGTTGGGGCGGCGGCCTCCGCGCCCCTCGCCGAGCACCTGCCAGCCGTCCCGGGTCAGCGTGATGTACGCCCCGCAGCGCAGCCCGTGCAGCGTGCAGGCGTCACGCAGGCCCCACATCCACGCGCCGTCCTCTTCCGTCCAGCGCGCGTCGCCCTCGCGGCAGTAGAGCAGCACCGCGGTCCGCACCGGCGTACGCCGCCGCAGGTCGTGCGGAATGACCCGGCGAAGCTGGGCGAGCAGCGCGTTACGGAACATCCAGCCGTCGGCAGGTGCCTGACGTCGTGTGAACGACGCGCTGGCGCAGACCCGTTCGTCGGGATCGAGCACGGCCACGATCGCGGTGGCCGGCCCGGGCCGGTGCCGCGAGTGCAGCCCGCTGACCACTTCACGCGGGTTGCGCAGCAAAGGGATGCCGGCCGCGGACCACTCCGCGGGCTCGAGCAGACGATGGGCGGAGGCGGCGGACGTGGACGACGACAACGATGCTGCCGAGGACGGAGCGAATCCGAGGGTCACGATCCTCCCTTCGGCTACGGCCCACACTGCGGGCGGGTCGGATGGGGGGGGAGCGCACGCCGCAGCAGAGCCCAACCGGACTACGGGCCAGCCGTGCGGGGAGCGGACTTCAATTCTTCCTGTCGAACTTGGATGCGGCAACGAGCAATTGGGGCCACAGACCGTTATAGGGCAGTGTGTGTCTTATATCCCTACCCAGTGATTCATGGGAGGACGCGTGCGACGGCAGTGGACGCCCCTTCCGCACTCGGTGCGTGATCAGCCTTGTACAGCCAGCACCAGAGGCAGCACCGCCTGGGCGCCCGAGCGCCGCAACAGGCGTGCCGCGACCGCCAGGGTCCACCCCGTCTCGGTGAAGTCGTCCACGAGCAGGACCGGTCCCGGGGCCTGAGCCAGCGCCGAGGCGAGGGCGGGCGGTACCTCCAGCAGACCGTGGAGGGCCTTGAGGCGCTGGGCGCTGTTGCTGCGTGAGACCGGCGCCGCGTCGGCCGCGTACTCCACCGCTCCCAGCAGGGGCAGCCGCCCCACCTCGGCGATCCGCGCTCCCAGCGACTGGATCAGCCGAGGCCGAGTCCGGGAGGCGACGGTGACCACGCCGACCGGGCGCGCGACGGCGTCGGAGGCGCCCGAGGCCCAACCGCCGGGCCCTTTCGCCCAGTCGGCCAGCACGCCCACCACCGCCTTGGCCACGTCGTCCGGTACCGGGCCGTCAGGTGCGTGCGGGGCGAACAGCGGACGGAGTCGATTGCCCCAGCCGATGTCCGAGAGGCGCCCCAGCGCGCGTCCCGGCTGCGCCTGTTCTGCGGCCGGAATGCGCCCCTTGAGATCCATGCCGATCGAGGGGAGGCCGGTGGGCCACATCCGCCGCGGTTCGACCTCGACCCCCGCCCGGCCGAGATCCACGCGCGCGGCGTCCAGCGCGGCCGTCGAGGTCTCCGCGGCGTAGCGAGCCCCCGCGCAGTTGTCGCACCGTCCGCACGGCTTGGCGCCCTCGTCGTCGAGTTGACGCTGCAGGAACTCCATCCGGCAGTCGGTCGTCGCCGCGTACCCGCGCATCGCCTCCTGCTCCGCCTTGCGCTGGCGCGCGACCCACGCGTAACGCTCGGTTTCGTACGTCCATGGCCGGCCGGTCGCGGTCCAGCCGCCCTTGACCCGCTTCACCGCGCCGTCCACGTCCAGCACCTTGAGCATGGTCTCCAGCCGGGAGCGGCGCAGTTCCACCAGCGGCTCCAGCGCGGGCAGCGACAGGGGCCGCTCCGCGCGCGAGAGGACGTCGAGCGTGCGGCGCACCAGTTCCTCGGAGGGGAAGGCCAGCGACGCGAAGTACTCCCAGATCGCCTCGTCCTCCTTGCCCGGCAGCAGGAGCACCTCGGCGTGCTCGACGCCGCGGCCGGCGCGGCCCACCTGCTGGTAGTAGGCGATGGGGGAGGAGGGGGAACCGAGGTGCACGACGAAGCCCAGGTCGGGTTTGTCGAAGCCCATGCCGAGCGCGGACGTGGCGACCAGGGCCTTGACCTTGTTGGCCAGCAGATCCTCCTCGGCCTGCTGCCGGTCGGCGTTCTCCGTCCGGCCCGTGTACGAGGCGACGACGTGCCCGCGCTGCCGCAGGAACGCGGTGACCTCCTCGGCGGCGGCCACGGTGAGCGTGTAGATGATTCCGGAGCCCGGCAGTGCGTCGAGATGGTCGGCGAGCCAGGCCATCCGGTGCGCCGCGTCGGGGAGTCGCAGCACGCTCAGGCTGAGGCTCTCCCGGTCGAGCGGGCCGCGCAGCACCAGGGCGTCCGACGAGCCGCCCGTTCCCAGCTGTTCGGCGACGTCGGCGGTCACGCGCGCATTCGCCGTCGCGGTCGTCGCGAGCACCGGGACCCCGGGCGGGAGATCGGTGAGCATCGTCCGCAGCCGCCGGTAGTCCGGCCGGAAGTCGTGCCCCCAGTCGGAGATGCAGTGCGCCTCGTCCACCACGAGCAGGCCGGTCGCGGCCGCCAGTTCGGGCAGCACCTGGTCCCGGAAGTCCGGGTTGTTGAGCCGCTCCGGACTGACCAGCAGCACGTCTACCTCGCCCGAGGCGATCTCGGCCCGGACGGTCTCCCACTCCTCGGTGTTCGAGGAGTTGATGGTGCGTGCGTGGATGCCGGCCCTGGCCGCCGCCTCGACCTGGTTGCGCATCAGGGCGAGCAACGGCGAGACGATCACGGTGGGGCCGGAGCCACGGGCACGCAGCAGGGAGGTCGCCACGAAGTAGACCGCGGACTTCCCCCACCCCGTCCGCTGCACGACCAGGGCCCGCCGTCGGTCGGCGACCAGCGCCTTGATGGCCCGCCACTGGTCCTCGCGCAGTCTGGCCGCGCCCGGGGCGCCGCCGACGAGGCGGGCGAGGACGGCGTCGGCGTCGGCCCGGAGGTCCGCGTTGCTCGTGTGCTCCATGCCTTCCATACAACAGGACGGCTCTGACAGACCGGGCCCGAGCGACACTCGGGACATCCCATTGATGTGTCCCTGATTGGACTTATCCACAGGTCGAAGCGGAGGATCGCGATCCGCGAGATCGTCGGCTCATGACGAACCACAGCGAAACGACCGGCTCCTTCGAAAACGGTGACATTTCCCGACGTGACGAGGTCGAGGGGGCCGTCCCTCACGACGGTGGGCCCGCTCACGGCGAGGCGTCCGGTCACGGTGATAGCGGCGTAGGCCCTGGTCACGGTGACGAGTGGCCGTACGACGACGAGCCCCCGTACGACGCGCCCCTGGCGTACATCAGTCACACCCCCTATGACGCGAGCACCCCCTACGACGCGAGCCCCCCGTACACCGGTGATTCCGCCGCCCACCACGTCACCCTGCGCACCCCGGGCGAACTCGCCGACGCCCTGCCCTACCTGCTCGGCTACCGCCCGGAGGACAGCATCGTGCTGGTCGCCCTCAGCGACCGGGCCGGCCGGGGCCGGTTCGGCGGCCGGGCCAGGCTCGGCATCCCCGCCCAGCCCGCCGACTGGCCCGCCGTGGCCCGGCAGCTCGCGGAGGGACTGGTGAAGGGAGGCGAACGCCGAGGCGCCCGCCCGGCCCAGATGGTCGCCTACCTCTGCCAGGACCCGGCGAGGGGTGAGACGGGCCGCGAGGTCATGGCCCGGCTGAAGCCCTTGGCGCAGGCCCTGCGGGTCGCCTGTGGCAAGCTCGACGCCCCGGTCATCGAGGCGCTCTGCATCTCCGACGGACGTTTCTGGTCCTACTGCTGCCCCCGCGTGGGCTGCTGCCCGGTGGAGGGGACCTCCATGGGCCTGCCCGGCACCTCCGTGCTGGCCGCGGCCGCCACCTACGCCGGGATCCAGGTCCGGGGCACCCTGCGCGAGCTCCGCGCCCGGCTGCAGCCTCTGGAGACGGGCGTCGCGCTGGAGCAGGAGGTCGCCCTGGACACCGCGAACATCGCGCTGGTCACGAGGATGCTCGACGACACGAGCCGTGCGGTGGTCGCCCAGGAGACGATCGAACGGGCCGGACGGCTCATCAGGCGCTTCGCCGAAGCACCCGTCGTGCTGGGCGACGCCGAAGCGGATCGCAGGGACGACGCACTGCTCGGCTGCGACGAGGCCGCCGCCCTGATTCTCGGCCTCCAGGACCGGGTGACCCGCGACCGGGCGGCGGAATGGATGGAAGGGGACGAAGCGCCGCCCGCCCTGCGGCTGTGGCGTGCACTGGCCCGCCGCTGCGTCGGTCCCTTCGGCGAACACGCCGCGGCACCGCTCACCCTCGCCGGCTGGGTCGCCTGGTCCGGCGGCGACGAACTCGAGGCCCGCGAGGCCCTCGCCATGGCCCTGGGCGCGGACCCCGACTACCTTTTCGCCCGTCTGCTGCACCAGGCCTGCAACGAGGGGCTCGACCCGGAATCGGTACGCCGTTGCCTGCGCTCGGAGCGCGAACGGCGTCGGACCGGCGCACCCCAGGCAGGCGAGGCGGACGCCCCGGCCGCCGCCGGGGACGCCAAGCGCGCCGACCGGACCGCACGGACGCGGCGCGGGAAAGGCGCTAACGCCGGGCGACCGTGCAAGCCCGGGACGCGTCCCGCCCCGGCCGACAGGGGCGGCTCCCGCCCGCCCGTCGGAAAGCCTTCCGCTCGGCGCCGACCCTGCCCCGAAGGCGTGCGGGCGGAAGGCGACGACAGCAAGGGGGAGGGCTGAACCGGAGCGGACGCGTCGACGGCGACGGCCGTGTCCCGCCTCGCGCCCGCAGGACGGGCCGCCCGACCCACCGCCGATCGGTGGGGTCCGCCCGCCAAGGCCGTGACCTGGGAGAGTCCCGCCCCGTTCACCTGAGTGGCGGTAGACCCGCACCGCGAGGCACCGCCACCGCGCACCCGCATCGCCGAAGTCCGTCACCGGCCACGCCCTGTCCGAGGCGCACAGAGAGCAGAAGAAGCCACCTCATGAACCAGCCGACTCCGCCCTCCACCGCCCGACCCGCCTCGCCTGCTCGAAGGGCGGAGGACACCCCGGGCGCCTTCACCGGCCAGGGCAGCCACACCCCGGGGAGAACCGTCGGCAGTTCGGCGGTTCCTCCCCTCGGAGAGCTGCCGCCCGCCCACACCGCGATCATCTGCGTCGCCCTGCCGGGCCTCGCCGTCTCCACCGAACAGGGACAGCTGACCGGGCGCGGACTGGAAGGCTTCTACCGAGCCGGCCGGCGTGTTCTGTCGCGCTGCCAGGTGCGCGTGGCCGGCCGTGAACCGCTCGGAGTGCAGGCCCGGATGACCGCCGCCGACCGGGCGCACTTCACGGCCACGGTGCGCGTCACGCCGCACGGCGGTCCCGATCCGGACGTCGTCGTCGACCGGAGCCGCTGCGCGGACGGCACGGAACTGATCACACTGCGTAACGTCTGCGCCCGGCCCCTGCGCCTGCCGGTCGAAGTGGCGCTGGGCACGGACCTCGCCGACATCGGGGCGATCGCGGCCGGCGCCGTGGGCCCGGAACTCCCCGCCCACGTCCGGGACTCCGGCTTGTGCTGGTCGTCCCCGGCAGGCACCTCGCGCGTCACCGCCGACCCTCAGCCGGCCGACGCGATCGCCGCCGCGGGACTGCTGCGTTGGGACTTCGATCTGCCCCCGGGTGGCAGCGTCCGCGTGGAACTGAAGGTCCGCCCGGACGGCGCGGGCCCGGTCCGGGCCGTCGGGCGCGGGGCCACGAGTCCCCTGGCGCCCGCCCGTGCGACGGGGGACGACCCACGCCTGGCGGTGCTCATGGCCACGAGCGTCGAGGATCTCCAGGCCCTGCTCGTCCGCGACCCCGCCGATCCCGGGGACATCCATCTCGCGGCGGGGGCGCCGTGGCGCTGCGGTCTGGCACCGGCCGAGGCGCTCGCCGCAGCCCGTATGACCCTGCCGCTCGGGACCCGGCTCGCCGTGGGCACCTTGCGCACCCTCGCCCGCACCCAGGTCGCACAGCAGGGACCGCGCCACGGCATGATTCCCGGCCCGCGCCGGGACGCGGGCGCCCATCTGCCGCCGAGCTGCACCGGCACCGAGGCCACCCTGCTCTTTCCGGTGCTCCTCGCAGAGGCCCGCCGCTGGGGGATGTCGGACCAGGACACGGAGGAGCTGCTGCCGAGTGCCGAGCGCTGCCTTGCCTGGCTGCGGACCGCCGTGGGGGAGGGGACGTATCTGCGCGACCCCCAGCCCGGCGGGCCCGTCCGCTGCGAGACCCAGGCGCACGCCCATCGGGCGGCCCTGCTCGGCGCCGACCTCCTCGACAGCTGCGGCAGGACGAGCGCCGACGCGGTCTGGCTACGGGAGTGGGCACGGAGACTGCGGGCGGTCTTCCGACGGGACTTCTGGCTCGACGACCGAGCCGGTGGCAGACCCCCGGCCGCGCTCACCCCGGACGGGCGCCCGGTGCCCCAGCTCGGTGCCGCGGCGGTCCACCTCCTCGACACCGGCCTGCTCGGAGGCGGTGCCATGGCTCCGGGACTGCTCGACAAGGTGCAGACCGAGAGCCTGGCCCGGCTGCTCGGCGGCCCTGCACTGGACTCGGGCTGGGGCCTGCGGAGCCTGAGCGCCAAAGAGGCGGGCCACAACCCGTTCGGCCACCGCGGTGGCGCCGTCCGGGTCCACGAGACGGCGATCGCCGTCGCCGGTCTGGCCGCCGCCGGCTTCGAGAAGGAGGCGGGCGGGCTACTGGGCGGGGTCCTGACGGCGGCCGAGGCCTTCGGGTACCGCCTCCCGGAGATGTACGCCGGGGAGCAGCGCACCGAAGGGAGCCTCCCGGTGCCCCACCCGGCCGCCTGCCGTCCGGCCGCCACCTCGGCCGCCGCCGGGATCCTGTTGCTGACCACCGCGGTCGGCATCCGGCCCGACGCGCCCGCCGGTACGGTCACCCTGCGCCCCCAGCGCAGCGCACCCCTGGGCGAGATCGGTCTGACCGGACTGCGGGTGGCGGGCGAGCCCTTCTCCGTACGGGTGAGCCGACTCGGTCTCGCCCTGGTCGAGGAGGCGGCCGAAGGACTCCAATTGGGTGTGTGACCTCGGACGACGAGGGACGGGACAGCGCCCGGCGGTGGTCTCGGGCCGCGATGCCGAACGGAAGTGGATCAGCCATCGATGCGTCCGGCGAAGGGTGTGTTTATCGTCAGGAAGACGACTATGATCGCCGCATGCCCTACGACCCGTCAGCCTTTCCGCCCTTTGCCGTCACAGTGGATCTGGTCGTACTGACCGTGCGCCGTCATGCCCTGTGCGCACTGGCGGTGCGCCGCGGCGAGTCGCCGTTCCAGGGCAGATGGGCCCTCCCCGGCGGCTTCGTACGGGCCGACGAGGACCTCACCCAGGCGGCCGCGCGGGAGCTGGAGGAGGAGACCGGACTGCTCGCCCACGACCCCGACGCCCCGGCCCAGGACAACGGCGCCCACCTGGAACAGCTCGCCACCTACGGCGACCCCGAGCGCGACCCCCGAATGCGCGTCGTCAGCGTCGCCCACCTCGCGCTCGCCCCCGACCTGCCCGCCCCCCGGGCCGGCGGCGACGCGAGCAACGCGCGCTGGGCGCCGGTGGAGGAACTGCTCCAGCAGGGTGGTTACGGACGTGACGGCGAACCCGTCGCGCCCCTCGCCTTCGATCATGCCCGGATCCTCGCGGACGGGGTGGAGCGGGCCCGGTCCAAGATCGAGTACTCCTCCCTGGCGACCGCGTTCTGTCCCACCGAGTTCACGGTCGGCGAGCTGCGCCGGGTCTACGAGGCGGTCTGGGGCGTGGCCCTCGACCCGCGCAACTTCCACCGCAAGGTCACCGGCACCCCCGGCTTCCTGGTCCCCACCGGCGGTACCACCACGCGCCAGGGCGGCCGCCCCGCCCAGCTCTTCCGCGCCGGGGGTGCGACGCTGCTCAACCCGCCGATGCTGCGTCCCGAGGTGTGACACCGGAACCCCGCAACTGCCCCCGCTCCCAAGGGAGTCGGCGGCAAAGCCGAGGGGAGGCGGGGCGGACGGGTCCACGCGGCCCGCCCCGTCGGCCATGCTGTGTCCGGAAAAACCTTATTTGGCGCGCTATCTTCCTGAAGGTGATCCAGGCCTTCGGATTGACCAGTGACTCCCGCAAGGAGCTTCCAGCCGCCGTCGACGACGTCTCCTTCGAGGCAGGTGCGGGCCGCGTCACCGTGCTGCTCGGGGCGCCGGGCGCGGGAAAAAGCACGGCGCTCAGACTCATGCTCGAACTCCAACAGGGCCGTGGTCTCACCTATTTCAGAGGCCGCCCCCTGCATCGCATCGCCCATCCCTGCCGCGAGGTAGGAGTGCTGCTCGGCGATGTGCCCGGGCACCCGGCCCGTACCGTGCGCGGTCATCTGCGGATGCTCTGCGCGGCTGCCGGGGTTCCGGTCCGCCGCGCCGACGAAGTGCTGGAGGTGGTCGGTCTGATCAGTCTGCGGGACGAGCGCCTCGGCACCCTGTCCCGGGGCATGGACCGGCGGCTGGGGCTTGCCTGCGCCCTCCTCGGGGACCCCCACACCCTCGTGCTCGACGAACCGGCCGAGGGGCTCTCCGGCCGCGAAGACCGTTGGCTGCACGGCATGGTGCGTGCGCACGCGGCCCACGGCGGCACTGTGCTGATGACCACGGCCGACCCCAAGGAGGCCGTCCGTACGGCCGACCGGGTCGTCACCCTCGAACAGGGCAGGCTTGTCGCCGACCAGGACGTCGCCGACTTCGCTCGCACCCGGCTGCGCCCCCGGGTGGCGGTGCGCAGCCCGCACGCCGCCCGTCTGGCCGCCCTCCTGACCAAGGAGGCGCGCACCGCGCACCGCTCCGTCGAAGTCGTGCAGGAGGACGGCAACCGGCTCTGCGTGTACGGCAGCACCTGCGCCGAGGTCGGCGAGGCCGCTTTCCGGCACGGCATCCTCGTCCACCAACTCGCCGACGAGACGGGGGACATGGGACCGGGCGCCGTGCCTGAGCCGCGCCCGTCCGGCGCGGGGGCCTCTGTCGTCGTACGGGGGAAGAGCGCCGCAGGCGAGCGTCGTGCCGTACGGCAGGAGGGCGGCGCGGCGGCGGAGGGCGGCGGAGAGACGGAGGGCGCAGACCCGGCCCCAGGCTCAGCCTCGGCGTCGGTGCCGGCCCGGGTCGCGGCGTTGGCCCCTGCCTCGGTTCCGGGCGACGCAACGGCTCCCGAACTCGTCGCCAGGCCCGAACTCCTGCCGCTTCCGCTGGCGGTCGCCGAGCAACTGACCTTCCCCGAGCCGGCCTCCGACCCCGGGGGAGACGGACCCCGGTCGCCGAAGCGGTCCGGTCTCACCCTGCGAGGCAGGCGCCGAGCCCGATCCCGGGCGTCACGCTTCGCCACGCTGCCGGGAGACCTCGACTCCGCGTCGGCCCTGCCGCCCCCGATCTCGGTCCGCTCCGCCCCCAGCCCGCTGCGCCCCCTCCGCTACGAACTCCGCCGTGCCGCAGGAATCGGCACCGGATTCCTGACGGGCGCCGCCGTGCTCCTCTCGTCCGTCGCCATCGCCGTACTCCTGGCTCGTGCGGGACACACGTCGCAGGCGCGGCTGCTCGCGGCGTGGCCCGCGGAGCTGCCGCTGCCGCCGGCGGCGCTCGGTGCGGGGCTGCTCGGTGCGCTCGCCTTCGGGGACGAGTTCCGCCACCCCGCCCTGGCCGCAGACCGCGGCACCGTGCCCCGCAGGCTCGGACTGCTCGGAGCCAAGCTCCTCGTCGCCGGGCTCACCGCGCTGATGCTCGCCTTCCTCACCGTGGGCTGCGACGCCGAAATGCTCTATCTCCTCTACGGCCGGGAGCTCGCGAGGGTTCCCGCGGAGTGGGTTTGGCTGAGTGGGAGTTGGCTGGCCCTCGTGGTCGGCTGCGCCTGGGCCGGCGTCCTCGCGGCCGGTGTCTTCCGGTCGACCACGGCCGGACTCGCCGCCGTGCTGGCCGTACCGGTCGCCGTGGTACCCGTCGCACAGCGGGTCGCCGAGCACGCGTCCGTGCGAACTGCGGCAGGCTTCTCGTTGCGACTGCGCGAGGTGCTGCTCGTCCAGTGGCCCTTCGGGGGAGAGCGCTATCTGTTCGCGGCACTGCGCGTGATCGCCCAACCCGTGGGTGGGGCAATGGCGTTGTCCCTCGCCGCACTCCTGGGCGCGTATGTGCTGGTGAACCTGCGGAGCAGGGTCCGATGACGGTAGTTGTGCACTCTTCCTGTCATGGCGTGTGCACAACTACCCGGAGAACGCCCGTTTCTTTCCGATAAGGCGTCAATTGCGACGGGGTGAGCGATCACCCTTTCGTGTGCTTTTCACCAAAGACCTCAAGGCAGTTGGAGGCGGAGCCGACAAAGGATGCGTGAGTACCCTTGCGCACACCATGATGACCACCGCCCGCTCCGCCGACTCCGGTCTGGCCGGCCCGGGCGAACTCGACCGCTACCCCTACGCCGACGCTCCGGTGGCCGACCGCGTGGGAACCCCTGTCTGGGAGGGCGCGGACCCCGAGCTGGGCCGCGTGGGCCGGCGCACCGCGGGCAGTCGCGGACGCGGGCTGCACGGCCAACTCGTCCAGCAGCTGGGCCAGATGATCGTCTCGGGTGATCTCGGCGCCGACCGTCCGCTGGTGCCCGAGGAGATCGGCCAGCGCTTCGAGGTGTCCCGCACCGTCGTCCGGGAGTCGCTGCGCGTGCTGGAGGCCAAGGGCCTGGTGAGCGCCCGGCCGAACGTCGGCACCCGCGTGCGTCCCGTCAGCGACTGGAATCTGCTCGATCCGGACATCATCGAGTGGCGGGCCTTCGGACCGCAGCGCGACGACCAGCGACGGGAGCTGAGCGAGCTGCGCTGGACGATCGAGCCGCTCGCCGCCCGTCTCGCCGCCGGGCACGGACGGGACGACGTCCAGCAGCGGCTGGGCGACATGGTCGAGATCATGGGACATGCCATGGGGCAGGGTGACGCACTTACCTACTCCCGGGCCGACACCGAGTTCCACACCTTGCTCATCCAGGTCGCAGGCAACCGCATGCTGGAGCACCTCTCGGGGATCGTCTCGGCCGCTCTGCAGGTGTCCGGAGGTCCGGTCACGGGCTGCGACCGGCCGACCGAGGCATCCCTGGCGCACCACGGCAGGATCGTCGACGCCCTGGCCGCGGCCGACGGCGGCGCGGCCGAGGCGGCCATGCGCCAGCTCCTCACCGTGCACCCCGAGGTGGAGCGCGTCGTGCCGGCGCCGCGCGAGCACTGACGGCCCGCCGCGGGAAGTGCGACCGGGGATGTCGTCCCCCTTCCGCCCTCCTCGGCCGGCTCCCCGCCCTCGGTGTCGGACCCCGCACAACCCCGTTCGGGGGCCGCGGGGTCCGATGGTGCGACCGGGAGCGGGGTGGATCGCGGCAACCTGGGTACGTACTACGGGTGACCACCTCTGCCCGTGTCTGGCCGTTTTTGAGCGCTTACGCGGTGTGACTCGGGCCACGAAGATTGGGCGTAACGCTTGTGGAAACAACGCGATGACCTAAGAGGTGACAGCCGAGGAGGGAATACGGACGCCGTTCAAGGCGCTGTGCATCTTCCCGGCCCCCGCCCGCACCGTCGGTCCACCCCCATGGCCGATGGTCGGCTCCTGTCCGCCGTGGACGGGGCCGGAAGCCGTTTTCCAACGTTCCGAGAGGTTGTTCGTGTCGGCCAGCACATCCCGTACGCTCCCGCCGGAGATCGCCGAGTCCGTCTCTGTCATGGCGCTCATTGAGCGGGGAAAGGCTGAGGGGCAGATCGCCGGCGACGATGTGCGTCGGGCCTTCGAAGCTGACCAGATTCCGGCCACTCAGTGGAAGAACGTACTGCGCAGCCTCAACCAGATCCTCGAGGAAGAGGGTGTGACGCTGATGGTCAGTGCCGCGGAGCCCAAGCGCACCCGAAAGAGCGTCGCAGCGAAGAGTCCGGCCAAGCGCACCGCCACCAAGACGGTCGCGGCGAAGACCGTGACCACGAGGAAGGCCACCGCCACCACCGCGGCTGCCCCGGCATCACCCGCCGTGGACGACCCCGCAGAGGAAGCCGCCCCCGCCAGGAAGGCGGCTGCTGCCAAGAAGGCCGTGCCCGCCAAGAAGGCGGCGGCCACCAAGAAGACCGTGGCCACCAAGAAGACGGCGGCCGCGAAGAAGACCACCGCCAAGAAGGACGACGCCGAGCTCCTCGAGGACGAGGTCCTCGAGGACGCCCCCAAGGGCGACGAGCCCGAGGGCGCCGAGAGCGCCGGCTTCGTGCTCTCCGACGAGGACGAGGACGACGCGCCCGCCCAGCAGGTCGCGGCCGCCGGTGCCACCGCAGACCCGGTCAAGGACTACCTCAAGCAGATCGGCAAGGTTCCCCTGCTCAACGCGGAGCAGGAGGTCGAGCTCGCCAAGCGCATCGAGGCCGGTCTGTTCGCCGAGGACAAGCTGGCCAACGCCGACAAGCTCGCCCCGAAACTCAAGCGCGAGCTGGAGATCATCGCCGAGGACGGCCGCCGCGCCAAGAACCACCTGCTGGAGGCCAACCTCCGCCTCGTGGTCTCCCTGGCCAAGCGTTACACCGGTCGCGGCATGCTCTTCCTGGACCTCATCCAGGAGGGCAACCTCGGTCTCATCCGCGCGGTAGAGAAGTTCGACTACACCAAGGGCTACAAGTTCTCCACGTACGCCACCTGGTGGATCCGTCAGGCGATCACCCGCGCCATGGCCGACCAGGCGCGCACCATCCGTATCCCGGTGCACATGGTCGAGGTCATCAACAAGCTCGCGCGCGTGCAGCGCCAGATGCTCCAGGACCTGGGCCGCGAGCCCACCCCGGAGGAGCTGGCCAAGGAACTCGACATGACCCCGGAGAAGGTCATCGAGGTCCAGAAGTACGGCCGCGAGCCGATCTCGCTGCACACCCCGCTCGGTGAGGACGGCGACAGCGAGTTCGGTGACCTCATCGAGGACTCCGAGGCCGTCGTCCCGGCCGACGCCGTCAGCTTCACGCTCCTCCAGGAGCAGCTGCACTCGGTCCTCGACACCCTGTCCGAGCGCGAGGCGGGCGTCGTCTCGATGCGCTTCGGTCTCACCGACGGTCAGCCGAAGACCCTCGACGAGATCGGCAAGGTGTACGGCGTGACGCGTGAGCGCATCCGCCAGATCGAGTCCAAGACCATGTCGAAGCTGCGCCACCCGTCGCGTTCCCAGGTCCTGCGCGACTACCTCGACTAGGCCGGATCGCTCGCGCGACCCCAGGTCGCGTCGGTCCGGCGCCGAAGGCCCGGCTCCCCTCGGGGAGCCGGGCCTTCGGTCCGCACGGGTGTCTTCGGCGTGGGCGCGCGGTCGCGGGTCGCCGTGCACTGGATCACTCTGGGTGTTCATCGATCACTTCGGAGTGAGGAGTGTGCATGCGTCGTCGCTTTGTCCGGGCGCTGGCCCGGCCATTGGCACTGGCGGCCACCGCGGTGGCCATACCGTTGCTGTCCGCGGCCCCCGCGGCCTCCGACGTCGTCCTGGGCGGATATCCCGTCGAAGCCGCCCAGAGCCCGTGGACGGTCGCGCTGTCCAGCCGTGACCGGTTCGGACGTATGAGGTCGGGACAGTTCTGCGGCGGTGTGGTGGTGGACCCCACGACGGTGCTCACAGCGGCCCACTGCATGGGCGAGGACGTCCTGGGGGCGCCGCCGGATCGGGCGCGCGATCTGAGGGTCATCACGGGCCGTACGGATCTCTACACGGACGAGGGCCGGGAGATCGCCGTCCGGGAGGCCTGGGTGAACCCGGCCTACGACAGCGGCACCAACGCCGGCGACTTCGCCGTGCTCACCCTCGCCGAGCCCCTGTCCAGGGCTTCGGCCATCGGTTTGGCCGGACCGGGCGACGCTGCGTACCGGCCCGGGACGGAGGCCGTGATCACCGGCTGGGGGGACACCACGGGGTTCGGCGCGTATCCCCGCCGACTGCGGGCCGCCCATGTCCATGTGCTGGCCGACGCGGTCTGTGAGCGGGCCTACCCGGGCTCCGCCGACGGCAAGTACCTCTCGGCGAGCATGGTGTGCGCCGGGGACGAGCGGGGCGGGCGGGACGCCTGCCAGGGGGACAGTGGCGGGCCGCTGGTCGCACAGGGCCGGCTGATCGGGCTGGTGTCCTGGGGCAGCGGTTGCGGGAGGCCGGAGAGCCCGGGGGTCTACACCCGCGTCTCCGAGATCGTCCGGGCCATGGGGCGGGGCCGGGGGCCCAAGGGGCACGGGTCCGCCACAAGGCGCGGGCCCCACGAGGGGCACGGGTCCGCGAAGAGGCACGGACCCCACAAGGGGACCGGAAAAGCCCTCTGACGACGTCTCCAGCCGGTTCTCCTCGCCTCTGCCGGCGGTGCGGCGCCGCCCGGGAAGTGCGTCGGCGGACGAGGAAGCCACGAGAGCGGGCGGTGGCCCCTGTTTCCAGGGGCCGCCGCCCGTGTACCGGCCTGTGCCGATGGTGGCTCGTCGTGGACGCTTCGGATCAGCGCTCTTCGTCGGAGGCAGATGCGGGAACGGTCGTCAGCCGCTCCGTCTCGTCCTGTATTTCAGCGGCGATCTTCTTGAGTTCCGGCTCGAACTTGCGGCCGTGGTGGGCGCAGAAGAGCAGTTCTCCGCCGCTGAGCAGGACCACGCGCACGTACGCCTGGGCGCCGCAGCGGTCGCAGCGGTCAGCGGCCGTCAGCGGGCTCGCGGGGGTCAGAACAGTAGTCACGTCGCCTCTTCTCTAGCTCGACGAGCTGTCGTACCAGGGTCAACATCCAACCAGCCCCAAAACGTTCCCGCTCGTGGCTTCTCCTCGAAAAAAATCTTCGAGGCGGCCGTCTGCTGCCGGTTTGGCGGCGAATGTGCCGTATTGCGTCTCGGTGGTGCTTACGGTTTCGCGCTGTCGGTCATGGTCTCGATCCTCCCCGGCTGGATTGCCGGTTTGTTCATGAGGACGTGCCCGGAGCCTAAATGGTTCATGCCTCGAAGGGAACGTGATATGTACTTCACTCCAACGAGGGATCGAACACGCATGCGACCCTGGACTAGTCTGAGTTCAGACCTAGGGTGGCGTGACAACGGCTCTACCAGGCCTCGGTACCCTCTTGGCGGCGAACGAAGCCGCGCCCTTACCCAGAAGGGCCCCACCTGAAATTCAGCGAGGAGCGAACCGCGTGACCGCCGAAACGTCCGTGCCGTCCACTGCGCTGCTGGCAGGAGCAGACCGGGACGGTTCCAACTACACCGCGCGGCACCTGCTCGTCCTCGAGGGCCTCGAGGCCGTGCGGAAGCGCCCCGGCATGTACATCGGATCCACCGACAGCCGGGGACTGATGCACTGCCTGTGGGAGATCATCGACAACTCCGTGGACGAGGCCCTCGGGGGCTACTGCGACCACATCGAGGTGATCCTCCACGACGACGCCTCGGTCGAGGTGCGCGACAACGGCCGGGGCATCCCCGTCGACGTCGAACCCAAGACCGGCCTCTCCGGCGTCGAGGTCGTCATGACCAAGCTGCACGCCGGCGGCAAGTTCGGCGGCGGCTCCTACGCCGCGTCCGGCGGTCTGCACGGTGTGGGCGCCTCGGTCGTCAACGCCCTCTCCGCCCGCCTCGACGTGGAGGTGGACCGCAGTGGACACACCCACGCGATCAGCTTCCGGCGCGGGGTGCCGGGCGCCTTCGCCGGGGAAGGCCCCGACGCGAAGTTCGAGGCCCAGGGCGGCCTGCGCAAGGCCAAGAAGATCGCCAGGACACGCACCGGCACGCGGGTGCGGTACTGGGCCGACCGCCAGATCTTCCTCAAGGACGCCAGGCTCTCCCTGGAGAACCTCCACCAGCGCGCCCGCCAGACCGCGTTCCTCGTACCCGGCCTGACCATCGTCGTCCGCGACGAGTACGGCCTCGGCGAGGGCGGCAGCAAGGGCGAGGAGTCCTTCCGCTTCGACGGCGGCATCAGCGAGTTCTGTGAGTATCTGGCCACCGACAAGGCCGTCTGCGACGTCCTCCGCTTCACCGGCCAGGGCACCTTCAGGGAGACCGTCCCGGTCCTGGACGAGCACGGGCAGATGACCCCCACACAGGTCACCCGCGAGCTCGAAGTGGATGTCGCGATGCGGTGGGGCACGGGCTACGACACGACCCTCAAGTCCTTCGTGAACATCATCGCCACCCCCAAGGGGGGCACGCATGTCGCCGGCTTCGAGACGGCCGTCACCGGCACCCTGAACGAGGTCCTGCGTACCAAGAAGATGCTGCGCGTCGCCGAGGACGACATCGTCAAGGACGACGCCCTGGAAGGTCTGACCGCGGTCGTCACCGTCCGCCTCGCCGAACCCCAGTTCGAGGGTCAGACCAAGGAGGTCCTCGGCACCTCGGCGGCCCGGCGCATCGTGAACACGGTGATCTCCAAGGAGCTCAAGGCGTTCCTGACCTCCACCAAGCGCGACGCGGCGGCCCAGGCCCGCGTCGTCATGGAGAAGGCGGTCGCCGCCGCCCGGACCCGCATCGCGGCCCGTCAGCACAAGGACGCGCAGCGCCGCAAGACGGCCCTGGAATCCTCCTCGCTGCCCGCCAAGCTCGCCGACTGCCGCAGCGACGACGTCGACCGCAGCGAGCTGTTCATCGTCGAGGGGGACTCCGCGCTCGGCACCGCCAAGCTGGCCCGGAACTCCGAGTTCCAGGCGCTGCTGCCGATCCGCGGCAAGATCCTCAACGTCCAGAAGTCGTCCGTCACCGACATGCTGAAGAACGCCGAGTGCGGCGCGATCATCCAGGTCATAGGGGCCGGCTCCGGGCGCACCTTCGACATCGACGCCGCCCGCTACGGCAAGATCATCATGATGACCGACGCCGATGTGGACGGCTCCCACATCCGGACCCTGCTGCTGACGCTGTTCCACCGCTACATGCGGCCGATGGTCGAGGCCGGCCGGGTGTTCGCCGCGGTGCCGCCGCTGCACCGCATCGAGCTCGTCCAGCCCAAGCGGGGTCAGGACAAGTACGTGTACACGTACTCGGACCGCGAGCTGCGCGACAAGCTCATGGAGTTCCAGAGCAAGGGCGTCCGGTACAAGGACTCCATCCAGCGGTACAAGGGTCTCGGTGAGATGGACGCCGACCAGTTGGCCGAGACGACGATGGACCCCCGCCACCGCACCCTGCGCCGTATCAACCTGTCCGACCTGGAGGCGGCCGAGCAGGTGTTCGATCTGCTCATGGGTAACGACGTCGCCCCCCGCAAGGAGTTCATCTCCAGCTCGGCGGCGACCCTCGACCGGTCACGCATCGACGCGTAGCCGGCGGGCCGGGCCCGCAGGAACATCGGCACGACGGGGGCTGGTTCCGGGAGGAATCCAGTCCCCGTCGGCGCGTCTCCGTGTCCCCGTCGGTGCAGGCTCAGGCGGACCCTCCAACCAGGGGTGGAGCTCCCTCACCGGGCGGTTCCACCCATGATCCACCCTGGCTCCGATCCGCCGACCTGCGCGAATCCGTAGCGTCGAAGGCGTCGGCAGCGCTCGCTGCCGCCACTCCTTCTCGCTCACGGAGGCGTGATGTCCGCGCTGATCGACGCACTGGTGATCGTGGCGGTCGCCGCGCTGGTGATCGTGCGCCAGGTCGGTGCGAGCCGCGTCGACACCGACCGGCGCTGGTGGCTCCTGCCCGTGGTCCTGGCTGTCGTCGCCCTGCGCGAGCCCCACCTGCTCGACGCTCACCACTTTTCCGCCTCGGCCGTGATCCTCGGCGCGGAACTGCTGGTCGGCCTCGCCACGGGAATCGGCTGGGCCTGGACCACCCGCATAGGGGTGGAGTCGGACGGCGCGGTGTGGAGCAAGAGCACCAGGTCCAGCGTGGGCGTCTGGGTCCTCGGCATAAGTCTGCGCGCGGGTCTGTTCGCCCTGGGCGCGCTGTTCGGCGTCCACCAGAACAGCTCGGCCCTGCTGCTGGCGCTGGCGGGCACCCTGCTGGTCCGCTCCGGGATCCTCATCCGGCGCGCGCGGCGTCTGGACAGGAGCACGGTGCCGGGCCCGGCGTACGGTGAGCACACGGTCCGGACCACGTGGAAGGAGCGCGTGTGACGGAGAACGCCTGGATGCGCTGGCCCTCTCGGGAGGCGCTGAGCCGGCAGGGGACGACGGCTCCCCGGCGCCTGCTCGCCTGGGCGGTGCGCCTGTTGCTTCTCGGAATCCTCCTGTGGGGCGCCTTCCACGACACCCGGGTGCACGGCTGGGTCGCGGTGGCCGGAGCCGTGGGAGTCCTTGTGACCGGCGGATTGGCCTGGTCCTTCTGGCGGACCACGCTCCAGCATCGACTGTGGCCGTCGATGGCCGTCGTTCTCCTCCTGCTGGGGCTCGCCGTCGCGGCCCAGGCCGTGGGATTCCGGGAACTGGCAGTCGTCGTGTGGTGCGGTTGCTGCATCGCGGTGCTGGAGCGGATGCCCCTGGCCGCGGCGCTCCCCGTCGCCTCGGTGGCGCTCGCCGCGTACGCCGCGGTCGACGACGACGTATGGCTGACCACGGCCGCGACGGTCGGCGGGATGGCTCTCGCGGGATACACCCTGCGCCTGGACGCAGAGGCCCGCGGCAACGCCCAGCGGCTGCTCGCCCAGGAGCGGGCGGCGCGGCTCGCGGAAGCGGAGTCGGCCGCGCTCGCCGAGCGGGCCCGGATCGCCCGGGAGATCCACGACGTGCTGGCCCACAGCCTCTCGGCGCAACTGGTGCATCTGGAAGCGGCCCGGCTGCTGATCGAGAGAGGAGCGGACCGCGAGCAGATCCTCGAACGGGTCGTGGCGGCCCGGGGGATGGCCCGCGACGGCCTCGACGAGACCCGACACGCCCTCTCCGCGCTCCGCGGCGATCTGACGCCGCTCGAGGACTTCCTGACCGACCTGGTCCGGGCGGCCGACGGTGCCGAGGTCACCGTCGCGGGTGACCGCAGAGCGCTGTCGGCCGAGGCGTCGCAGGCCGTGCGCAGGGTCGCCCAGGAGGCCCTGACCAACGTCCGCAAGCACGCGCCCGGCGCCAAGGTGAGGGTGCGGCTGGCGTACGGCACCCATGAAGTGACGTTGGACGTGCGGGACTCGGGGGGTGCGCCCGGTGAACTCGCCGAGGCCGACGGCGGGTACGGTCTGCAGGGGATGCGCGAGCGCGCCGAGCTGATGGGCGGGTCGCTGGAGGCCGGACCGGACGAGGAAGGGTTCGTGGTGACGCTGAGGGTGCCGGTATGACGGAGACGGCGGAGCGGAAGCCGGCCAGGGTGGTGGTCGCCGACGATCAGACCGTCGTCCGGGAGGGCATCGTGATGCTGCTCGGGCTGCTGTCCGGAATCGAGGTGGTGGGGGCCGCCGGGGACGGAGACGAGGCCGTGCGGCTCGTCGCGGAACTCGCGCCGGACGTGGTGCTGATGGATCTGCGGATGCCGCGGTGCGACGGGGTGGAGGCGACCCGGCGGATCCGGGCCGAGCACCCCGGGACGCAGGTCGTGGTGCTCACGACGTACGCGGACGACGCGTCCCTGTTCCCGGCCCTTCAGGCGGGGGCGCGGGGCTATCTCACCAAGGACGCCGGCGGGGACGAGATCGTGCGGGCCGTGCACAGTGTGCTGTCCGGGGACGCGGGGCTGTCGCCGCGCGTGCAGGGGCGGCTGCTGGATCGGCTGTCGGCGCCCGAGCCGGAACCGGTTGCCCCCGCCACTCCGCCGGACGGGCTCACCGCACGGGAGACGGAGGTGCTGACGCTGATCGCCGAGGGCCTCAGCAACCAGGAGATCGCCCGTCGGCTCCAGGTGTCCACGGCGACGGTGAAGACCCATATCAACAACATGTTCACCAAGACAGGGCTCAAGGACCGTGCGCAGGCGGTGCGTTACGCCTTCGCAAAAGGGCTGGTCCGGCCGCCGACGCGATAGGTGGTCTTTCGTCACCTGATGGGGTGAAGGAGACGGGGAAGGAGATCCGGGGGTCTTCCCGATCTGTCCATCCTTGGGCATGCAGTCAAGCGATGGCCGTGCCCGCGGCGGTGGGGACGGCCCTGAGAGATCCGGCGAGCACCAGCAGGGCCGGGACCCGGAGTTCGTCGAGGCGCCGCGCGAGGTGCGCTACGAGGACCCCTGGTACGACGCGCTCGCGTCGGGCTGGGGCGAACCGGGGACGACGGCCCCGGCGGGCACTCGCGGGACCGAGGTGCCGGCGGCACGCAGGGAGCGCGAGGACGGGGCCGTGGCGGCGGCGCAGGTGTATCTCGAGGTGCAGCGCAGTGCCGCGTTCCAGGAGGTGCGCGGCCGCTATCGGAGGTTCGTCGGGCCGGCGAGCGCGGGGTTCTTCCTCTGGTACGTGGCCTATGTCGTGACCGCGACGGCCGCGCCGGGGTTCATGGCGCGGCCGGTGGTGGGCGCGGTGAACGTGGCGCTGCTCGCGGGTCTCGGCCAGTTCCTCACGACGTTCCTGCTCACCTGGGCCTATGCGCGGCACGCGCGGCTGCGCCGGGACCGCGCCGCACTCGAACTGCGCTGGGACACACAGGAACTGACACGCGGGGCGAGGAGTGGAGCGTCGTGACCGGACACCATCAGGCGCTGGCGTTGGCGCTGTTCAGCGCCTTCGTCGCGGTCACCCTGGGGATCACGACCTGGGTGAGTCGCAACCGGCACGGGTCGGCGGAGGAGTTCTACGCGGGAGGACGGTTGTTCTCCCCGATGGAAAATGGTTTTGCCATCGCGGGCGACTACATGTCGGCCGCTTCCTTCCTCGGTGTCGCGGGTCTCATCGCCCTCTTCGGCTACGACGGGCTGCTCTACGTGGTCGGGTTTCTGGTGGCCTGGCTGGTGGTGCTGTTCCTCGTCGCCGAACTGGTGCGCAACTGCGGACGGTTCACGCTCGCCGACGTCGTCGCGGCCCGGATGAGCGAGCGGCCGGTGCGGATCGCGGCGGGCACCTCCTCGGTCACTGTGTCCGTGCTGTACCTGGTGGCGCAGATGGTCGGCGCGGGCAGCCTGGTCGCCCTCCTGCTGGGGAACACCGGGGAGGCGGCCCGGGCGTGGGCCGTCATCGGGGTCGGGGCGCTGATGGTGATCTATGTGTCGTTGGGAGGGATGCGGGCCACCACATGGATCCAGATCGTGAAGGCGGTGCTCCTGCTGTGCGGCACGATCGCCCTCACGGTGCTCGTGCTGGTGCGTTTCCACGGGGACTTCGACCGGCTGCTGCTCACGGCGGCCGAGCGCAGCGGTCACGGTGCCGCGTTCCTCGCGCCCGGGCTGAAGTACGGCGGGGACTGGACCGCCCGCCTCGACTTCATCAGCCTCGGCCTGGCGCTGGTGTTGGGCACGGCGGGTCTGCCGCACATTCTCTCGCGTTTCTACACGGTGCCGACCGCGCGGGCCGCGCGGCGGTCCACGGTCTGGGCGATCGGGCTCATCGGCGGCTTCTATCTGATGACGATCGTCCTCGGGTTCGGTGCGGCGGCGATCCTCGGACCGGAGACGGTGCGCGCGTCGAACGTGGCCGGGAACACCGCGGTTCCGCTCCTCGCCCTCGACCTGGGCGGCGGAGCCGACTCGACGGGCGGCACGGTGCTGTTCGCGTTCGTGGCGGCGATCGCGTTCGCGACGATCCTCGCCGTGGTCGCCGGGATCACGCTGGCCTCCTCCGCGTCGGTGGCGCACGACCTGTACGCCTCCTTGCGCGCCCGTGGGGCGAAGGCCCGCAGCGAGGTGACGGTGGCGCGGATCGCCGCCGTCGGCATCGGTGTGATCGCGATCGCCCTGGGGCTGCTGGCCCGCGATCTCAACGTCGCGTTCCTGGTGGGACTGGCGTTCGCGGTCGCGGCGTCCGCGAATCTTCCGGTGCTGCTCTACTCCCTGTTCTGGCGCGGTTTCACCACGCGGGGCGCGGTGTGGGCGGTGTACGGCGGGCTGGTGCCGGCGCTGCTGCTGGTGGTGCTGTCACCGGTGGTGTCGGGCAGCCCCGAGTCGCTCTTCCCCGGCGTGGACTTCCAGTACTTCCCGCTCCAGAACCCCGGAGTGGTCTCGATCCCGCTGGGCTTCCTCGCGGGATGGCTGGGCACGGTCACCTCGACCGAGGCCGCCGACGAAGCGAAGCACGCGGAGACCGAGGTGCGGTCGCTGACGGGGGCGGGCGCCGTATGACCACGCGGGCCGGGCGCCGTACGACCTGGGCGCGGTGGGCATCGAAGACCGTGCGAAGGTCGCCCTCGTAGGACGTACGACGGTCGCGGGCGTAGGTCAGCACACCGGGCGGCTCCGGACCGCTACGGGGCCACCCAGGCATAGCGGTGTTCCGGGCGGCCGGTGTCACCGTACTTGAGGGAGAGGCGCAGGCGGCCGGCCTGCTCCAGGTGGCGGAGGTAGCGCTGCGCGGTCGAGCGGCTCAGACCGGTCTCGGCGGCGACCTCATGGGCCGACAGCGGGTGGTCGGCGCGGTGCAGGACGGTGCAGATCAGGTCCGTGGTCGGTTCCGAGTGGCCGGTCGGCAGGCCCGGGGAGGACGGGACCGACGTGGTGCGCAGGGCGCCGAAGATCCGGTCGACCTGCTCCTGGCCGGCGACACCCCGGCCGCCGACCCGGTCCACGGTGCGGCGCAGGGCGGCGTAGGAGTCGAGCCGGGTGCGCAGCGCGGCGAAGGTGAACGGTTTCACCAGGTAGTGCAGAGCCCCCAGGCGCATGGCGGTCTGCACGGTGGTGACGTCGCCGGCCGCCGTGATCATGATGACGTCGGTGCCCTGACCCTGCTCCCGCATCCGGTGCACCAGCTCCAGACCTGTCCCGTCGGGAAGATAGTGGTCGAGCAGGACCAGGTCGATGCTGCCGCGCTGCACGGTCGCCAGCGCCTGGGCGGCACTGTGCGCGCGGGCGGCCACCCGGAAGCCGGGAACCTTTCCCACGTACTTGGCGTTTATCTCGGCGACGCGGAAGTCGTCGTCCACGACCAGGACGTCAATCATCGGGCCTCTTTCCCTCAAGGCCTGGTGGGCGTAAAGCCCATGTTTCGGCTCCGTTGTTGTAGCGCGCGCAAAACGAGCACAACAGCCTCTTGCAAGCAAAAGAAGCGCATGCGCCCACAAGGCTGATGCCGTGTCCCGGCTCACCTCTACCGTCCCCGGCCATGAGCGCACACACCAGCCCCGCCATCGAGCTGCGGGGCGCGAGCAAGGTCTTCAGGACCCCCTCGGGAGGTCTGCACACGGCCGTCCGGGACCTCGACCTCACCGTCGGGCGCGGCGAGTTCGTGGCCGTCGTCGGCCCCACCGGCTGCGGTAAGTCGACCACGCTGACCCTGGTCAGCGGGCTGGAGGAGCCGACCCGGGGCGAGGTGCTGGTCGCCGGGCAGTCGGTGCGCGGGGTCGGCGACAAGGTCGGCTTCGTCTTCCAGCAGGACGCCACGTTCCCCTGGCGCACGGTCCTGTCCAACGTCATGGCGGGCCCCCGCTTCCGCGGCGTGGCCAAGGCGGAAGCCAAGGAGAAGGCCCGCGAATGGCTGGCCCGGGTCGGGCTCGCCGCCTTCGAGGACCGTTACCCACACCAGCTCTCCGGAGGCCAGCGCAAGCGCGTCGCCCTCGCCGCCACCTTCGTCAACGACCCCGAGATCCTGCTCATGGACGAGCCGTTCTCGGCACTCGACGTGCAGACGCGGGCGCTGATGTCGGACGAGCTCCTGGAGCTGTGGGAGGGCACGGGCGCCTCGGTCGTGTTCGTCACCCACGATCTGGAGGAGTCCATCGCACTGGCCGACAAGGTCGTGGTCATGACCGCCGGGCCGGCCACCGTGAAGCAGGTCTTCGACATCGACCTGCCGCGCCCGCGCAAGGTCGAGTCGGTGCGCCTGGAGCCGCGGTTCATCGAGATCTACCGGGAGATCTGGGAGTCCCTCGGCGAAGAGGTCCGCATCACCCGCGAAAGAGGTGCCGCCCATGTCGCCTGAGGTCCTCAGCACGCCCGTCGCGGACACGGTCAAGGCGCCGGATCGCGCCCACTCGCGTGCGCGGGCCGCCCGTCGACGCAAGATCGTCGTCGGAGCCTCCCGGGTCCTGCTCCTGGTGCTCGTCCTCGCCCTGTGGGAGGCGCTCTCCCGGGCCGAGGCCATCGATCCGTTCAACTTCTCGATGCCCTCGAAGATCTGGGACCAGATCTGGACGTGGGTCACCCATGGGACAGCGCTCGGCTCCCTGGGCGAACAGATCTGGTACACGCTCTACGAGGCACTGCTCGGCTGGGTCATCGGTGTGATCGCCGGTGTCGTGTGCGGTATCGCGCTCGGGCGGATCACCTTCCTCGCCGATGTCCTTGGTCCATACATCAAGGTGCTCAACTCGATCCCCCGTATCGTCCTCGCGCCGATCTTCGTCATCTGGTTCGGACTCGGCCCCGCCTCCAAGGTCGCCTCGGCCGTCGTCCTGGTGTTCTTCCCCGTCTTCTTCAACGCCTTCCAAGGGGCCCGCGAGGTCGACCGCAATCTGGTCGCCAACGCCCGCATCCTCGGGGCGAGCGACCGCAGGGTGACGCTTCAGGTCGTCATCCCGTCCGCCACCTCCTGGATCTTCACCAGCCTCCATGTCAGCTTCGGCTTCGCCCTCATCGGAGCGATCGTCGGCGAGTACATCGGCGCCACCAAGGGCATCGGCCTGCTCGTCGCGCAGTCGCAGGGCACGTTCAACGCGGCCGGTGTGTACGCGGCGATGGTCATCCTCGCCGTCGTGGCCCTGGTCGCCGAGGGGCTGCTCACCTTCGCCGAACGGCGCATCTTCCGCTGGAAGCCGTCGGGCTCCGACAGCTGACACCCGCTGAACGGTCCTCAGCCGCACCCCGTCGGCCGCTTCGTCGAACCAGCCGCGCCCCTCCCGGCCGTCCCACCCCGCACCACCACCCCACTCACAAGGACGTGAACCCGCCATGCGCTTCTCCGCCAGAAACGCCGCCCTGGCCGCCGCCGGCCTGCTCGCCCTCTCCTCCCTCACCGCCTGTGCCAACGACGCGGCGAGCACCGCCTCCACCGGCTCCGGCGGGGACGGCAAGGGGACGAAGGTCAAGATCATGGTCGGTGGCCTGGACAAGGTCATCTACCTGCCCGCGATGCTCACCCAGCGCCTCGGCTACTTCGACGCCGAGGGCCTCGACGTCGAGCTGCTGAGCGAGCCGGCCGGTGTGCAGGCCGAGACCGCGCTCGTCTCCGGCCAGGTCCAGGGCGCCGTCGGCTTCTACGACCACACGCTCGACCTCCAGGTGAAGGGCAAGGCCGTCGAGTCCGTCGTGCAGTTCTCGCAGGCACCCGGCGAGGTGGAGATCGTCTCCACCAAGGCGGAGGGCAAGATCACCTCGCCCGAGGACTTCAAGGGCCGGAAGCTCGGTGTGACCGGGCTCGGCTCCTCGACCGACTTCCTCACCAAGTACCTCGCCGTCAAGAACGGCGTGAAGGTCAGCGAGTTCACCCCGGTCGCGGTGGGCGCCGGTCCGACGTTCATCTCGGCACTGGAGCAGGGCGCCATCGACGCGGGCATGACGACCGACCCGACCGTCGCGAACATCCTGGACAAGAAGGCCGGCAGGGTTCTCATCGACATGAGGACGCCGCAGGGGTCCATGGAGGCGCTGGGCGGGCCGTACCCGTCGTCCAGCCTGTACATGCAGACGGACTGGGTCAACAGCCACAAGGACACCGTCCAGAAGTTGGCCCATGCATTCGTCAAGACGCTCCAGTGGATGTCCACCCACAGCGCCGCCGAGATCGCCGGCAAGATGCCGGCCGACTACTCGCAGGGCAACAAGACGCTGTACGCGGTCGCCATCAAGAGCACCCTGCCGATGTTCACCAAGGACGGCGTGATGCCCGCGCAGGGACCCGAGACCGTGGAGAAGGTCCTCAAGGCGTTCAACCCCGCCATCCAGAACGCCGACGTCGACCTGAGCAAGACCTACACCACGGAGTTCGTCGAGAAGGCGGCCGGCTGACGGCCCCGTCCCGCCGTGCCCTCAGGCGCGGGTCGCCCACACGTAACGGTGTTCCGGGCGGCCCGCGTCGCCGTATTTCAGGGTCAGCCGGGCCCGGCCCGTGCGTTCCAGGAGCTTCAGATAGCGCTGGGCGGTCTGGCGGCTCACCCCGGTCCGGTCGGCGATCTCCTGGGCCGACAGCGGCCCCTCGGCGTTCATCAGGGACTGGCGGACCAGCTCGGCCGTGGTGGGCGAGTGCCCCTTGGGCAGCCCGTGCTCCGAAGAGGCGGACAGCGCACCGAAGATGCGGTCCACGTCGGCCTGTTCGGCCTCCCCGCCGCCGTCGAGCGTACGGCGCAGATCGGCGTACGCCTCCAGCTTGGCGCGCAGGCCCGCGAAGTTGAACGGCTTCACCAGGTACTGGAGGGCGCCCTGACGCATCGCCGCCTGCACGGTCGAGACGTCCCGTGCCGCCGTCACCATGATCACATCGGTCTGGTGGCCGCGCCGCCGCATCTCCTGGACGACCTCCAGGCCCGTCTCGTCGGGCAGGTAGTGGTCCAGCAGGACCAGGTCCAGGCCCGGGTGCAGCTCCAGCCGGAGCAGCGCCTCGGCGGCGCTGTGGGCCTCGCCGACGACGCGGAAGCCGGGCACCTTCTCCACGTACGCCGCGTTGACCCGGGCGACCCTGGTGTCGTCGTCCACGACCAGGACCTCGATCATCGCGACTCCTCCTCGACCGTGCCGTTCGCCGATGCGGTCAGCGCCGGTTCCAGGTCGGGTCCGGCCAGGGCCTCGGGAAGGACGACGGTGAACTCGGCGCCCCCGCCGACCGCCTCGCCGACCGTGGCGCTGCCGCCCTGCCGTTCGGCGAGCCTGCGCACCAGGGACAGTCCGATGCCGCGCTTGCCGTGCGCGGGCGGCTTCTTCGTGGACCAGCCCTCGGTGAACACCAGCTCGCGCTGTTCGGCGGGGATACCGGGTCCGGTGTCCCTTACCCGCAGGACGGCGGTACGGCTCTCCGCGCGCAGTTCGACCTCCACGCGCGCGTGCGGGGTGCCGGCGACGGCGTCGAGCGCGTTGTCCACGAGATTGCCGACGACCGTGACCAGCCCGCGCGGGTCGACGAGCCGGTCCGGCAGCCGGGTGCCGTCGGAGACCCACAGGGCGACGCCGCGCTCGGCCGCGACGGTCGCCTTGCCGACCAGCAGCGCGGCGAGCAACGGGTCCTCGATCTTCTCGGTCACCTGCTCCGAGGTGGCGCGGTGGTCGCCGACCACCTCTCCGACGAAGTCCACGGCGTCGTCGTACATCTCCAGTTCGAGCAGACCGAGCAGGGTGTGCATCCGGTTGGCGTGCTCGTGGTCCTGGGCGCGCAGCGCGTCGATCAACCCCCGCGTGGAGTCCAGTTCCCGGCCCAGCTGCTCCAGTTCGGTGCGGTCGCGCAGGGTGGCCACGGCGCCGCCGTCGTCCGTGGGCATCCGGTTGACGACCAGGACCCGCTGTCCGCGTACGGCGATCAGGTCGGTGCCGGTCACCCGGCCGGCCAGGACATCGGCCGTGCGTCCCTCGCCGAGCGCCTGGTCGGGGGAGCGGCCCACCGCCTCGTCCCCGATGCCCAGGAGCCGCTGCGCCTCGTCGTTGAGCAGCCGGACCCGGCCGCTGCGGTCGAGCGCGACGACCCCCTCGCGGATGCCGTGCAGCATCGCCTCGCGCTCCGCGAGCAAGGCCGAGATATCGGAGAAGGCCAGGTCACGGGTCTGCCGCTGGACCCGTCGGGAGATCAGCCAGGCGGCCAGGGCGCCCACGGCGAGCGCACCGCCGGCGTAGGCGAACAGGCCCGGGATCGCATGGATCAGACGGGCGCGCACGCTGTCGTACTCGATACCGACCGAGACCGCCCCGACGATGGCGCCCGCGCTGTCGCGCAGGGGTACCTTGCCGCGGGCCGAGCGGCCCAGGGTGCCGCTGTCGATCTCCATCACGTCCTGGCCGGCCAGTGCCTTCTGCGGGTTCGTCGAGACATGGCCGCCGACCTCGTCGGGATCGCGGTGCGACCAGCGGGTGCCGTTCAGGTCCATGACGACGACGTACTCGGCGCCACTGGCCTCGCGGATCCGTTCCGCCTGGCGCTGCACCGGGCCGTCGACCGTGGGCGGGGTCCGGCGCAGGTCCTCGGCGATCTGCGGGACCGCCGCCGTGGTCTGGGCGATGGCGAGGGCGCGGCGCATCGCCTGGTCGTCCAGCTGGTTGCTGAGCGGGGCGAGGAACAGACCGGTCGCGAGCACCACGACTCCCGCGGCGATCGCCAGCTGCATCAGCAGCACCTGCGAGAAGACGCGCCGGGGCATGCCGAGGCGCAGGCGACGGGCGGGGGGAGAGGGGCTCATGTCCAAGACGGTACGTGGGCGGGGCGGTGCAGCCGTAGGGGTGTGTGGTGTGGATCTCTTGACCGGCTCTTGATCAGCTCATGAGGAAACGGTTCGGCCGCGCCCCGTGAGGCCAGGGATCAACCATGGACAAGGGGGGCCGATCAGCCGACCCCCGCCACCACCAGTTCGCGCACCGCCACGACGTCCATCCGTGCCGGCGGACCGAGGACCGACGCCCCGCAGCTCTCGGCGCGGGGCGGCTCGGACGCGCCCCGGGCCACCACGACCCGCCAGTGGCGCCCGTCGGCGTGTGCGACGGTCACCTCCCAGCGGGGCGCCTCGCCGGTGGTGAGGACGACGTCGAGCGCCTCGGCGCGGTCCTCGCCGGTCGCCCGGCGCACCGCCAGCTCCGCGGCCTGTCCGGGCCGCTCCCAGGCGGATCGCCCGCGGCAGCCGTCCAGGACGACCCGCCCCTCCCGCACGCCGTGCAGGACCTCCTTGACCGTGCCGGCCTCGGCACGGCCGTACACGTAGCCGTGCGGCAGGACGAGGACCGTCGGGGAGAACCGGTGACCGCCCAGATGAGTGACCTCCCACACCCCCGGTACGCCCGAGGCGGCCAGCTCGGCCGCGAGCGGGCGGCCCAGCAGGGCGCAGCAGCGGTCGCGCTTGCCGTTGGTGCAGACGAGGGCGAGCGGATCACCGGTGTGCGGGCCGCCGCGCAGCGCGGTGTCGAAACTGCGGTGGTCGCCCCGGCCGAGCGCGGCGAAGTCGAGGCCGAGCAGCCGCGCGGGGTCGGTGGTCGTGGCGGCGCGCACCCAGACGTTCCCCGGCGTGGTGTGGGCCGCGTACACCTGCCGTACGGGCGGCGGCATGCCGGGGTCGGCGTGCCGGCCCGGGCGGCGGATGAGCGCGATCCGCACGCCGGTGTCCTGGGCGGCCGCTTCCAGGGCACGGCCCAGTACGGGGTCCAGGTGGCTCGAGGTGAGCGCCATGGCACCCCACGGACCGGCCTGCTCCAGCAGGAGCCAGGTCGAGGCGGTGGCCGCGGTTCCGGGCATGGGCTCGCCGAGGGTCCGCGAGTCGGTCGCACACGTACTCACAGAGGTGAGCCTAACCTGACTTGGCGCGCCGCACCTCCCTCTGCGCCTGTGGATCACTGTGGACTGCCCGGGGTGGGGGCTGCGGCGCGAGGCCCTCGCCCCGGGACCGGCGGTGCCTCTCCCCGGGTCCCGCGTGGCCCTAGGGAAGGTCCTGGGGCGGCTTCGCTCCCACGTACTGGCCGCTGGGGCGCATCCGCAGGGGCCGTTCGCCGTACTCCTCCAGGGCGTGGGCGATCCAGCCCGCCGTCCGCGCCACCGCGAAGATCGTCTCGCCCGCGGCGGGTTCCATGCCGAAGGAGGCGGTGAGGACACCGAGCGCGAGGTCGACGTTGGCGTGCAACGGCGTGTGGCGGGCGGTCGTGCTCACGATGTCGCGTGCCGCCGCGAGGGCGGGTGCCGCATCCGGAATCTCCTCCAGGAGGGCGAACAGGGCACGCGCGCGTGGGTCCTCGCCGGGGTAGAGCCGGTGGCCCAGGCCGGGGACACGGCGACCGGCCCGCAGCTCCTGGGCGATCACCGGCCCCGCGTCGCCGACCTCGAGGACCTCCTCCAGCAGCCGGTGCGCGAGCCCGCTCGCGGCGCCGTGCAGCGTTCCCTCGATGACGCCGAGGCCGGCCGAGACGGCCGCGTAGGGGTGCGCGCGGGCCGAGGCGGCGACCCGCACCGCGAGTGTCGAGGCCGCCAGGTCGTGGTCGACGAGCAGACCGAGGGCGGTGTCCAGGACGCGCAGCTTCGCCTCGTCGACGCGCCGCCCGGTCAGCCGTGCCCACAGGCGCCGGGCCAGGGAGCCCTCGTCGCGGTGGGTGGGCCGCACGGGCGGGAGGGCGGCGACCAGGGTGGGGATCAGGATGCGCGCGGTGCCGAGCACGGCCGCCTCGGTGAGGTCGAACCGCAGCGGATCGGCGACCGCCGCGGCGACCGCCGCGACCCGCAACCGGTCGGTGGGGCCGCTGTGTCCGGGCAGCGCGTCGACCGCGCGGCGGGCCGCCTCGACGGAGGCGGTGGGGGCCGTGAAGGCGGTGCCGGGGTGCGGGCGGCCGGTCCACAGCCACTCGGCGACCTCTTCGTACGGGTGCCTCGCGGCCAGTTCGGTCGCGTCGACGCCGCGGTAGTAGTACCGGTCCTTGTCGATGAACGTGAGCCGGGTCCGCACGGACAACTCGCCGCCAGCGCCCGGACTTCCCTCGCCCGGCCGCCTGTTGCGCCGCGCGAGCGCCTCGACCTCCCGGGCGTCGAAGGTGCTGCTCCGGCCGCCGGGTGTGCGTCTGCTGCTGAGCTGGCCGCGGCTCACGTACGCGTACACGGTCTCGGGCTTCACGCCGAGCAGATCGGCGGCCTCCTTGGTGCTCAGCCGCCGGTCCGTACGGCCGGGGGCGGCTTCGTGATCGCGCATGGGGGCCACCGTATCCGCAGCGGACTCATGGCAAGGGAGAACGTCCTGACTGCCACCCTGTCCGCCACCCTGTCCGCCGCCCGGTCCACTCACCTCGGGCAGTGACACGACCGGGTGACGTCGTCCGTGCCGGGCGGCTGACGGTGACGCCGCCGTTGGCCGCACGCGGCAGGGGCAGGCCGCAGAGGACGTGGCGTTCGTCCCTGCCCGGCCGGTGGACGTGTGCCGGGCCGGTCAGCCCTTGACGGCGGAGCTGGCGACGCCCTGGACGAACCACCGCTGGAAGAACGCGAAGACGACCAGGACCGGCAGCACGAGCAGGACGCCGAAGGCGAGGACCTGGCCCCAGTCGACGGGCATCTGGCCCTGGAAGACGCTCATCTCCAGGGGCAGCGGGCGCACGGCCGGGTCGGAGACCATCAGGACCGGCCAGAGGAAGGAGCCCCACTGGGTGAGGAAGGTCAGGATCGCGACGGACGCGAAGACGGGCTTCGACATCGGGACGACGATGGCGAAGAAGGTGCGCCAGGGGCCGGCGCCGTCGATGCGGGCGGCTTCCTCGATGCTGGGCGGGACGGCGCGGAAGAAGGTGGCGAACTGGTAGACGGAGAAGGCGTTGGCGATGAAGGGGACGGCCTGGATGTAGAGGGTGTTGCGCTCGTTGTTGAACAGGTAGAACAGCGGGACGGCGACCGCTTCGAACGGCACCAGCATCAGCAGCAGCACGACGGTGAAGACGACGCCCTGACCGCGCCACTTCAGCCGGGTGAGGCCGTAGGCGGCCATGGAGTTGACGATCAGTCCGCCGAGGACGACGACGGTGGACAGCAGGATCGAGACGCCCATGAAGCGCCAGAAGTAGCCGGTGGCGTCGGAGTCGAAGCTGCTGAGGACGGCACGGTAGTTGTCGAGGGACAGATGCGTGGGGAGGAAGCCGGTCAGGCCGGCGAGCACCTGGTCGGACGGCTTGAAGCTGCCCATGACCAGGTAGAGGACGGGCAGGACGAAGAGGAACGCCAGCACGCCGAGGACGGCGTGGTCGAGGAAGCGGCGCAGGGGTGTGCGGGTCATGGTCAGTCCTCGGTGCCGGGGCGGACGACGCGGCGCTGGATGAGGGTCAGGGCGACGACGATCAGGAAGAAGACGACGGTGATCGCGGACGCCTGGCCGATGTTGTTCTGGTCGAAGGCGGTGGTGACGGCCTGGTACATCACGGTGCGGGTGGCGTCCTCGTCGAGTCCGCCGCCCTTGACCAGCACATAGACCTGGTCGAAGACGCGAAAGGAGAGGACGGAGGTGAGCAGGGCGACGAAGGTGAGGGTGGGGCGGATGCCGGGCAGGGTGACGTGGCGGAACTGCTGCCGGCGCGAAGCGCGGTCGAGTTCGGCGGCCTCGTAGAGCTCGCCGGGGATCTGCTGGAGGCCGGCGAGCAGGATGACCATCTGGAAGCCGACGCCCTGCCACACGGACAGCACGATGATCGACGCCATCGCGGTCAGACTGTCGCCGAGCCAGTCGAAGGCGCCCCAGTTGCCGAAACTCACCGCGTGCAGCGCGGAGTTGAGCAGGCCGTCTCCGCTGCGGGCGAGGATGAGCCGCCAGATGACCGCGACCAGGGCCATGGGGAAGACCACCGGCAGGAAGAACAGGGACCGGTAGAAGCCGATCGCCTTGAGCTTGCGGTTCAGCAGGATCGCCAGGCCGAGCGCGAGGCCGGTCTGCAGCGGTACGACGACCACGGCGAAGGTCAGGTTGTTGAGCAGGGCCCGCAGGAAGGGGCCGGACAGGTCGGGGTCGGTGAAGATGCGCCGGTACTGCTCGATGCCGAAGAAGCGGGGCGGCAGCGGGGAGCCGAGCCGCACGTTGTAGAAGGACAGCACGACGGCGTAGACGAACGGCACGCCGACGAAGGCGATCAGCCCGCCCAGCGCGGGGGCGGACATCAGCAGTCCGGGCACCCACGCGCGGGCCGGGCGCCGGGACCGCGGGGGTGTGCCGGAGGGCGCCGACGGGCCGGGCTTGCTCCCGTCCGGTGGAGCGGGGGCGGGGTTCACGATGGTCACGGTAGAGGTCCTCCTCCGGGCCGGGAGGGACGGGCGCTGTCAGAGTGGGTCCGTCCCTCCCGGCTGCTGGATGCCGGCTACGGCAGCTCGTAGCCGTCGTTGTCCGAGAAGTCCTGGTCGATGGCGCGGGCGGCCTTGGCCAGGGCGGTCTTCGGGTCGGCACCGCCGTAGACGTCGCTGAGCGCCTGGCTGAACTTGGCGGTGACCGTGGGATACCCGGCGGTGATCGGCCGGGTCACGGCGACGCAGGAGGTGTCGACGGTGGTGGCACCGCAGGGCTTGGCGAGCTGGTCGGCGAAGAGCTGGAGCGGGCCGCCCTGCCTGTACAGCTCGCTCTTGGCGAGTGCGGACCTGGTGCCGGGAGGGGCGCCGTTGGCCGTGGTCATCGCGGTGACGTTGGTGTCGTCGAGGAGGGAGTCGAGGAAGGCGCCGGCGGCCTTGCCGTTCTTGGTGTGCGCGCCGATGCCCCATTCCCAGGAGCCCTGGCCGGTCTTGGGACCGTTGCCGAAGTCGGGCAGGGGCAGGACGACGAGGTCCTTGCCGAGGGCCTTGCTGTAGGCGGGGTACATCCAGTGGCCGACCCAGCTGAGGGCGACCCGGCCCTTGGCGAAGGCGTTGCCGTCGGTGTTGGGGTCGGTGTACCGCTTCCAGGACTGGAACGTCTTCAGCGCCGCCGCCACGGCCGGGGTGTCCAGGGCGCCTTCGGCCTTGCCGTTCCGCAGCAGGGAGCCGCCGGCCGACCAGACGAGGGGCGCGAAGCCGTAGGTGCCCCACTCGTTGGCGTACCCACCGCTTTCCTGGAGGTCCAGGCTCTTGCCGTCGGAGTCCTTGGCGGCCAGCTTCTTGACGGCGTCGGTGAACTCCGCCGCGGTCCAGGCGTCGGACAGCCCCGTCGGGTACGTGATGCCGGCGGCGTCCAGCAGCTTCTTGTTGCCGTAGACGCCCAGCCCCGAGTCGTACATACCCAGGCCGTACTGCTTGCCGTCGATCGCGCCCTCGGCCTTGATGGCGTCGGTGGCGTTGGCCAGGGTCTTGGCGGAGACGTAGTCGTCGATCGCGGCGAGCTTGCTGTTGTAGACGAAGTTCGCCATGGTCGGGCCGTCGAACTCCATCACGTCCGGCAGCTTGGAGGCGTCGGTGGCGGTGATGGTCTTGGTGTAGTCGGTGTCGGGGATCAGGGTCAGCTTGACCTTGACCTTCTTTTGCGCGGAGTTGAACGTCCGTACCGCGCTCTGCAGGGCGGCGGCCTCGCTCGCCTGGCCCTGGTGGGCCCAGACGGTGATGGTGCCCGTGCCGCTGCCCTGCTCGGCGGAGGTGCCGGTGCCGCCGCCGGAGCCGCAGGCGGCCAGTGCGGCCAGGGGGAGGGCCAGGGCCAGGGCCGTGGCTGCCGTACGGCGGGGGGATCTCGTGGTGCCGGGGTTCATGCGGGATGCCTCCGGTGTGGGGTGCGGGTGTGGGTGGGTGGTGAATGTGGGAGGTGAGGGTGGGTGTGGTGACCGTGGGAGGTGAGAGGGGGTGGTGAACGTGGGAGGTGAGGGTGGGTGGTGAGACGGGTGGTGAGACGGGTGGTGCGCGGGTGTGGGGGATCTCGGGATCGGCACGCGCTCTACGAGGGCGCGGGCGACGACTCCGTCATGGGGACCTGCCCGTGCGGCAGGCCGGTGCCGGTGCCGGTGCTCGGCTCCTTGACCGTGAGCGGCAGCAGCTGCCAGGCGTCGACCGTGTAGCTCAGGCGGGTGTCCGGCGCGGCGCGGGCGACAAGGCGCCAGGGGCCGTCGCCCGTCGGGTAGAAGCGCAGGGTGAGCACCTGGCCGGTGGTGGTCAGGAAGACCTCGGCGAGGGAGTGGTCGACGACCAGCCGCAGCTCGACCGGGTGCCCCGTGGGGCACGGCATCCGGTAGGAACCGCCGCGGGCGCGGCTGTCCAGCGAGGCGTGGTCGCGGTCGACGACCAGTTCGCCCGCGGCGGCGTCGAGGCGGATGTCGAGGTACTCGGCGGCCCCCGGGCCGGTGAGCAGCCGCAGGCCCGCCGTCCCGGTCGTCTCCAGCCTGGCCGTCAGGTCGAAGGCGCGGCCCACACCGCCCAGTTCCACGGGCCGGGCGCCGTGCGTCGCGCCCTCCGCGTGCAGCGTGTGCCCGCCGCGCAGGGCGAGGAGTTCGGCGGCCGGACGCTGGTGCAGTGTGCCGTCGGCGCCCATGGAGATCTCGCGGGGCAGGGTCAGGGTGCCCGCCCATCCGTCGGCGACCGCCCAGCTCTCCTCGCGGGCCTCCGCGGACCAGCCCCACAGCAGCCAGCGGCCGCCGGGTGCGCGCAACAGGGCGGGCGCGTAGCAGTCCGGCCCGTGGTCGACGAGCACGGGCGGGCCGGCCTCGAAGGCGTCGCCGTGGTCCTCGCCGATCAGGGCGGTGACACAGCGGTCGCCGTCGTGGTCGTTCCAGGCACTGAAGATGAGGGCCCCGGGGTGGCCCGACCGCGGCGGGAGGTACTGCGGGCATTCCCAGCCCTCGCCGGTGTGCAGGCCGGTGCCGCCGACCGGTGTCTGCCCGCGGCCTTCGAAGGGGCCCAGGTAGGTCCAGGTCTCCAGGTCCGCCGACTCGTAGAGCAGGGCCGCGCCCCGGCCGTCGGCGAGGGCGGCGCCGACCAGCATCCGCCACCGCTCGCCGTCCCGCCACACGTACGGGTCGCGGTACATGGTGCATTCCCCGGGCCAGGTGGGGATGGCCAGGTCGCCCCGCGGGGTGAAGGTCCGGCCGCCGTCGTGGGAGGTGGCGGTGGTGACCGGCTGGTGCTGGGGTGAGCGGTCCCAGCGGTTCGCGGAGTAGAAGGCGATTAGACGGTCGCCGTCGGAGACGGCGTTGCCGGAGAAGCAGCCGTCGGCGTCCACGCCGCCCGGGGCCGGGGACAGGGCGATCGGCAGCGGCTCCCAGCTCAGCAGGTCGGGACTGCGGAAGTGGCCCCAGTGCATGTTCGCGTGCGTCGCGCCGGAGGGGTTGTACTGGTAGAAGACGTGATAGTGACCGTCATGGAAGACCAGCCCGTTGGGGTCGTTGATCCAGTTCCGGGGCGGTCGCAGGTGCGCGACGGGCCGGTACGGATCGCAGGGCGCGGTGGACACACGCGTGCCTTTCGATGGGTGCGGCGGAGTGTGCGAGGACTCGATGGGTACGACGGAGCATGCGAGGACTCGATGGGTGCGGCGGAGTGTGCGAGGACGTACGTGACCGGACCCGGCCGGCCGCGAACTCCCCGCGGGACCCGGTGAAGGCGCCTTCCCCCGGCGCCCGCCGCCCGCCCTCCTCAGGGGGCGGGCGGGACGGATCGCCTGATGCGGCGAAGGGGCGCGGGAAGGCCGTATCGAGCGCCGACTGCCGGTCGGCGGGAAGGGCGCGGCTCAGTACTCCGAGGCGCTGTCGGACAGGGGGCGGGAATGCCGGCTCGGCCGCTCGCCGAAGGACTCGGGGGACATCTGTGTACCCTCACTGTGTTGCGTGAACTGACAGGACCGACGACCGGTTCCGACGGTCGCCTGTCACGGTGTTGCTCCGTCGTCCCGGGGTCAGAGTCGGGACGGCGGAGCGACCGATGCCCGCGCCACCAGCGGGCAAGGCAGCTTCTCGTGCAGGTCCGGGCCCGGTGGCCGGCCCGGAGACTTGGTGAGAGCGAGCAACTGGGCCACGGCCCGTGCCCCCATCTCGTAGTGCGGGAGCTGGACCGTGCTCAGCTGCGGGTGAACCGACTCGCAGACCAGCTCCTGGTTGTCGAACCCGATGACCGACAGGTCGCCGGGGACGGACAGTCCCAGCTCTGCTGCGGCCCGGTAGGCACCGGCGGCCATCCGGTCGTTGAAGCAGAACAGGGCGGTGGGAGGCCGGTCCGCCGTCAGCAGGCGCCGCGCGGCCCGGTAGCCCGTCTCCACGTCACCGCCGACGGTGTTGAACGGCACCGCCGTCTCGGCCGCGACCAGCGAGGGGTCGTAGGCGACGCCGATCTCGGCCAGTGCCTTCCGGTAGCCCTCCAGGCGGCCGTTGCGGGCGGGCAGGTCGACCGTCTGTACGGTCACGCCGATCCGGCGGTGGCCGTGATCGGTCAGCTCGCGCACCGCGGCGTAACCGCCCTGGACCTCGTCGGGCACCACGGAGGGCACCGCGGGGTCGGCCGATCCCGCGTCGAGCAGCACCGTGGGCGTCGTCCGCAGAGCCTCCGGCAGTTCCACGATGCGGTGGTACATGGCCGCGTACACCACACCGTCCACCTGCCGCTGGAGCAGCATCTCGATGCTGGTGCGCTCCAGTTCGGCGTCGCCGCTGGTGTTGACCAGCAGAAGCACCAGCCCCTCGGCGGCTGCGGCCTCCTGGGCTCCCAGGATCATGCGGCCCGCGTGGGGGGTGGTGGCGATCTGGTCGCTGACGAAGCCGATGGTCTGCGACCGCTGCGTCCTCAGCCCGCGGGCCAGTCCGTTGGGCGCGTACCCGAGCTCGTCGGCGGCCTTCCAGACGCGCTGACGCGTCTCCTCGCTGATGCGCTTGCCCTCGACCCGGTTCAGGACGTGCGACACGGTCGCGGTCGATACGCCCGCCGCCGCGGCCACGTCCTTGATCCCGATCCGGCGCGCCATGATCCCTGTCCCAAGATGGTTGATTCCGGCTGATTTCGGTTTGCCTAATCGTTTAGCCAACCGTGTGGACATGAGGGTGCCCGGTCGCCGAAGCCACTGTCAATGGCTCGTGACGAACTCGTGGCCACGACATGTCGAACGGCGGCGCGAGGGCGGCCCGAGGGTGGCGCGAGGGCGGCGCGAGGGCGGCGCGAGGGCCGGGTGCGCAGGCCGCCGGTTCGCTCGCGTACGTACGGCGCCGGCCGCCACGGTGCTGGGTGCGCCCGCGAGCGAACCTCCGGCCGACTGCGCTACGAAAAGTCTGATTCCGGTCATGGGGTGGTCACCGCCGGGAACCCGAAGAGCGACGACGACTTCTCCCACACCACCCACGCGCGCGCCGCAGAGCGGGCTCTTCCGTCCTTCCGTCCGAGGAGGCGCCGGGCGTATGGAAAAACCCCTGTTCACCTTCGGGTACAGCACCGCCGACCGTGACCGGATCACCGCTCTGCTGCACGACGCCGGTGTCAGGTACGTGGTGGACGTCCGCACCGCTCCGGGCAGTCGGCGCAATCCCGACGTGTCCCGGCAGCGGCTCGCCGAATGGCTGCCGCACGCCGGGATCGACTACCGGTGGGAGCCCGCGCTCGGCGGTTTCCGCAGACCGCCCCCGGACAGCCCCGACACCGTCTGGCGCAACGTTTCCTTCCGCGGTTACGCCGCCCACACCCGTTCCCCCGAGTTCGTCACCGCCGTGGACCGGCTGCTGGCCGACGCCGCCCGCGTCCGTACCGCGGTGATGTGCAGCGAAGCCGTCTGGTGGCGCTGTCACCGGCGTCTCATCGCCGACTTCGCGGTGGTCGCCCGCGACACACCCGTCCGCCACCTCCTGCCCGGCGGCCGCGTCGGCGCCCATGTCCCGACGGCCGGGGTCCGGCTGCGCGCGGACGGGCTCCTCGTCTACGACGTCTACGACGGCCTCGCGGGAGCGATCAGCGAGCGCGAGCCCCGCCCGGGCGTACTGCCGGACTGGCTTGGCGTGCGCTGCGGGAGCAGAGGGAACGATCGCGAGCCGGGCCCGGCGGATGCGTGATCGCGATGCGGGCCCGCCGGACGCACCCGGCCGGGCCGCTCACCGCGCCGACGGCAGTTCCACCGTCGTGGTGACCCGGGTGAGCCCGGGGCGTCGTGGCACCGATCCGAAACCGAAGCGGACCGGCGGCTCGACGGGCGCCGGCCCGCCGAGGTCGGTGCCCTCGAACACCGCCGACACCGCGCACACCGCCCGCAGGTCACGGGCGCCGTACCACTCACGGCGACCCGCGCCGGCGCTGCCCCGCGTCCGTACGCCGGACAGCAGCACCCGGGCCGGCCGGTCGGTCAGCGCCGCCCATGCCGGACGCCGGGCGAGGACGCCCGGAACGGCACGCAACAGGAGCCCGAGGAACCTTCGTCGGCCGGTGCGGAAGCGCAGGCCGAGCGGCCCCGCCGTGACCGTCCAGGTGCGGCCCGAGACGCGGACGTCGACCGCGACGAGGCGGACCGAGTCGAACGTGTAGGTGCCGCTGACGAAGTCGGCCGTCTCCCGGGTGGGCGCCAGCAGAATCCGTTCACCGTCGGCCCGTTCGAGCATCACATCGCTGAACGGCCCGAACGGCGACCGCTCCCAGTGCCCGAGCACGACGCGTGTCCCGGACGTGGTGCCCAGACCGGCGATCCAGCCGTCGAAGCGCAGCCGCGAGGGTCTGCCGGACCGCCCGCGCCCTGGCGGCCTCGTCCTCATCCGCTCACTCCGGAACACCGGGCGCAGGGCCTCGGGGGGCCGAGGCGACCTGCCTGACCCCCTCAGAGAACTGCGCCTCCCGCGGCCGGTAGGCCCAGTGGACGAAGGTCTGCGCGACCCGGCCGGTCCGCCACGCGGGCAGGAGCACCCGCTGTTCCGCTCCGTACGCCACCACACGCGGCGAGTCCCCCGTCGCGGGCGCACGGAAACGCACGCAGCCGGAAGCGGACCCGCTCAGCCCATGCCGGCGCCCCGCAGCAGGAGCAGCGCCACGGCCAGTCCGGCCACCGCGATCGACGCCCGGAACGGCCATCGGCTCACCTCCCCCGGCAGGGCACTGCCCGCGACCGCGACGATCCCGGCCGCCGCCGCCAGGACGCGATCCATGAGCCCGACCGGCCCGGGCGGCCCGGCCACGACCGCGGCCACGGCGGTCAGCATCACGGCAGGGGCCAGCCGGCGGCAGACCGGACGGCCCAGCCGCTGCGGCAGCCCGCGCACCCCGGTGGCGAGATCGTCGTCGATGTCCGGGAGGACGTTCACCAGGTGCGCGCCGACGCCGAGCAGCGCCCCCGCCGTAGTCGCCCACCATGCGGGCCACGTCTGGGACGGTGGGCCGAGGGTGACGAACGCCGGCAGCGAGGCGAAGCCGACGGCGTAGGGCAGCGGTGAGAGCACGGTCCGCTTCAGCCGCAGGTTGTAGGCCCAGCCGGCGGCCACGCCCCCGAGGTGTACCGCTCCGGCGGCGGCGCCGCTCAACAGGGACAGGGGGACGCACAGCCCCAACGCCGTCCCGGCCGCCACGGCCACCGCCCGGGGCGGCAGTTCGCCCGCCGCCACCGGTTTGTCACGGCGGCCGCGGGCCGTGTCGCGCCGTGCGTCGGCCGCGTCGTTGCACCAGCCGACCGAGAGCTGGCCGGCCAGAACGGCAGCCGCCACCGCCGCCGACCCCGCCGCCCCGCGGCCGGCCGCCACGGCCAGGGCCGACACGAACACGGTGACGGCGAGCGCCGGCTCCGGGTGACACGAGCGCAGCAGCGCCGAGAGCCCGTATGCCGTACGGGGGAGAGCCCCAGACGGGTGGAGAGACACGTACGCACGGTAGGCGGGCATCCGGCACGAGGAAGGCATTGCCGGCATGCGTGTCCCCGCGATCGCCGACGCAGCGGCGTCCCCCGCCGCGGCCCCGTCCGCCGGTCCTCCGGCCGCCGCGGCCGCGCCGTCGCTCGCGCCCGGCCGGACGGCCGCCACCGGTAACACGGCCGCCACCGCCATGACGACCGCCGCTGCCACCGCCATGACCACCGCCACCGCCATGACGACCGCCGCCGCCACCGCCATGACCGCCGCGCCCGCCACCGGCGCCGCGACGACCCCCACCGCCCCCAGGCCCGCCGACACGGCAACCGCCCCCGCCACGCCCGCCCCTGCCGCGCCCGCCCCCGCCACGCCCGCCGGCACGGTGCCCGCTCCCGCCCCGGCCGCCCCCACCACGACCGTCGCCGCCGTCCGGACCGTGTTGCCCCCGCACCGGTACGCCCAGGAGGACCTCACCGAGCGGATCGGCGACCTGTGTCTGCCCCCGGGGGCCGACCGCGCGGTGCTGCGCCGTCTGCACGCCGCCTCCGGGGTGCGTACACGCCACCTCGCCCTGCCGATCGAGCGGTACGCCGCTCTCGGCGACTTCGGGCAGGCGAACGACGCGTGGCTCGCGGCGGGCCTGGAGCTGGGCGAGGCGGCCGTGACGGGGGCGCTGACGGAGGCGGGGCTCGGGCCGGCCGACGTGGACCTGCTCGTGTGCGCCTCCATCACCGGCGTCGCAGCGCCGTCCCTCGACGCACGCCTTGCCGGACGCATCGGACTGCGGCCCGACGTCAAGAGGCTGCCGGTGTTCGGCCTGGGATGCGTGGCGGGCGCCGCGGGACTCGCCCGGGTGCACGACTACCTGCGCGGGCATCCCGGCGGCGTCGCGGTCCTGCTCACCGTGGAACTGTGCTCGCTGACGCTCCAGCGGCGCGACGACTCGCGCGCCAACCTCGTCGCCGGCGCCCTGTTCGGCGACGGCGCGGCCGCGCTCGTGGCGCGCCGCGGCGGCGCCGGACCACATGCCGGACCACCCGACGCGGCGGCCGGCCCGTCGGTGGTCGCCACGCGCAGCCGTCTGTACCCGGACAGCGAGCGGCTGCTCGGATGGGAGATCGGGGCCGGCGGATTCCGTGTGGTGATCGACGCGGGCGTGCCGGCCCTCGTGCGCGAGCACGTCGGCCGCGACCTGCGCGACTTCCTCGCCGAACACGGTCTCACCGTCGAGGACATCGGAACCTGGGTGTGTCATCCGGGCGGCCCGAGGGTGCTGTCCGCGCTGACCGACGCACTGGAGCTGCCGCCCGATGCCCTGGACCTGGCGCGGCGCTCCCTCGCGGCGGCGGGGAACATGTCCTCGGTCTCCGTCCTGCACGTCCTGGAGAGCATCCGGGCGGCCGGCCGGCCCGCGCCCGGCACCTGGGGTCTGCTGCTCGCGATGGGGCCCGGCTTCTGCTCCGAACTCGTCCTCCTGCGCTGGTGAGGGATGCCCATGTCCTGGTACGCGCTGGTCCTCCTCGCCGTCGCCGCCGAACGCCTCGCGGAACTCCTCGTCGCCCGGCGCAACGCCGCCCTGACCCTCGCCCGCGCCGGAGTGGAGCACGGCCGGGGGCACTACCCCGTCATGGTCGCCCTGCACACGGGGCTGCTGGTGTGCTGTCTGCTCGAACCCGCGCTGGCGGACCGGCCCTTCCTGCCCGCTCTGGGCTGGCCCATGCTGGCGCTCGCGGTGCTGGCCCAGGGACTGCGCTGGTGGTGCGTGACCACGCTCGGACCATTCTGGAACACCCGGGTCATCGTCGTGCCCGGGGCCCGCCTGGTCGCCGCGGGACCCTACCGTTTCCTGCGCCACCCCAACTATCTCGCGGTGGTCGTGGAGATCGCCGCGCTTCCGCTCGTGCACTCCGCCTGGCTGACCGCGGCCGCCTTCAGCCTCGCCAACGCGGCGCTGCTGACGGTCCGCGTCCGCTGTGAGAACACCGCTCTGGCCCTCGCGGGGCCCGCGTGAGACCCGTGCACGACCTGGTGATCGCCGGAGGCGGACCCGCCGGTCTGGCCACTGCCCTGCACGCGGCGCGCGCCGGTCTCGACACGGTCGTCGTCGAGCCGCGCCCCGCGCCGGTCGACAAGGCGTGCGGTGAGGGCCTGATGCCGGGCGCCGTCCGCGCCCTCGGCGCGCTGGGACTGGAGGTCCCCGGCCGCCCCCTGGCCGGCATCCGGTACGTCCAGGGACCCCGCGCGGTGCAGGCCGCGTTCCGGCGCGGGCCCGGTCTCGGCGTGCGCCGCACGGCCCTGCACGGCGCCCTGCACCGCGCCGTGCTGGATGCGGGTGTGCCCGTCCTGCCGCTGCGGGTGGCGGAGGTGCGGCAGGACGGCGCGGGCGTGACTGTCCCCGGCACGGGACTGCGCGCCCGGTGGCTCGTGGCCGCGGACGGGCTGCACTCGCCGGTACGCCGCGCCCTGGGCCTCGGCGCCCCACCGCGGGGCGCGGGGGAGGCGCGGTACGGGCTGCGCCGGCATTACGCGGTGCCGCCCTGGTCGTCGTACGTCGAGGTGCACTGGGGCGTGGAGGGGGAGGCGTACGTCACCCCGCTCGGTCCCGGGCTGGTCGGTGTCGCCCTGCTGACGGGCCGCCGCGCCCCCTTCGGCGACCACCTGCGGGCGTTCCCCGAACTGGTGGCGCGGCTCCCGCCGGAAGCGGCCGTCACCCCGGTGCGCGGCGCGGGGCCGCTGCGCCAGCGCGCCCGTACCCGCGTCCACGGGCGGGTCCTGCTGGTCGGCGACGCCGCCGGCTACGTCGACGCGCTGACCGGCGAGGGCATCTCCCTCGCGCTCACGGGCGCCGAGGTCCTGGTCGCCAACGTCCGCCGCGGCACCCCGGGCCGCTACGAGAGCGACTGGCGCCGAGTCACCCGCCGCCACCGGCTCCTCACCGAAACCCTGGTGCGGGCCCGCACACAGCGCGCTCTGGGCCCGCGCATCACCCCGGCGGCCGCCCGGCTGCCGCGGGTCTTCGCGGCAGCGGTGAACGCACTCGCCTGAACCGAGCCGGAGGCGACGGCGCCGTGCAGCGGTCCGGACCGGCCCGGGACGGCCCCCGCTCGGGCCTGCGCTGCGCAGGCCCGGCCGGCGGACCGGGCCGCGCGACGCGGTGGCGCACCGGCCACCCGACGCGGGCCGCCGGTGCCGGTGCCGGACGGCCCTCCCCGAAGCGGTGTCACGCGTCCGGGATGTCGGCCTTCGCACGAATCAGGGTCTCGCGGGTGATGACGACGATGCGTTCGTAGTCGGCGCGGGAGGCGTCGGACGGGAGACCGGGATCCAGCGAATCCGTGGCGTCCGTACCGATCACGGCGAAGTTCCCGTCGGCCAACTCGAAGATGTCGGGGCAGTTGCCCCCGCCCGTGCTCCCCCGCTCGGCTGGGGCCGCACCGATCCGACGGATGATCTGACTCACTGTTGTTTCCCTTGGTCCTTGGCTTGCGCACGACGACTGCTCGGTGCAAGGCGGACCCTGTGGGGTGCACTCGTCATCCGGCGGCGTAGGCGACGATGGTGTGGGGTCCTCTACGCGATCAAGCGCGAGTCAACTCCCTGACGCCCCCCTCAACTGTGCACTTGATCGGTTCGTTATGGGCCGTCGGCGTGAACCTCACGGCGCGCGCCGTCTACTCGGCCGGTGGCTCGCCCACCACCCACCACTCGTCCACATCGGCCTCTTCGAGCTGCCGCAGCAGCTCGTCGACCATGCGGCCGAGGTCGGCCTCGACCGAGTCGGCGGGGAGGGTCGCGCGCTGACCCTGGGTGGCGTACCAGTACTCCCGGACGACGGGGTTCTGGAGCAGTCCGCGCATCCGGCCGTGGAACTCCTCGCGGGTGAGGTTGCCGATGCGGTGGTAGAAGAGAAGGTTCGTGTACAGGGCGTTGGCGAACAGGTACTGCCGTCGCTTCTGGGGCGACGCCGGCACCTCGAAGATGTCCAGCACCTCGGCCAGCTCGGGGCTGTCGATCGCCTTGCTCAGCAGTTCCCAGTGCAGCCGCTGCTGGTGGGCGAGGTTCGTGTCGGGCGGCGCGGGGACCGCCCGTTCCAGGCGCTCCAGCCGGGTGCGCAGCGCGGTGAGGGTGCTTCGCTGGACGGTGAGTGCCGCGAGGGCACCGGCCGCGAGGCCGAGGCCCGCCGCGGCGACAGGAGCGAGCCCCCGCGTCCGAGACTTCTGTGTGGCCATGTCAACCCCCGAATCAGGCGGCCGTGCGCCGGTCGTCGGGGTGCGGGTGGAGTGACGGGTACCGGCGGGGTGGGCGGCGCTTGCCGTCTCCCAGGGTGCCGAGCCGCTCTGATCGGCGGGGGAGGCGGAGGGGAGGCGCACGGAGGGAAGCGAGGGTCGCACGCCAGGGCGCCTTGCCAGACGTCTGCCCGGCAAGTGCTGCTAACAATCGTTCACTTAGGGGGGATTGGGCGGACTCGTATCCTGGGGCGCGTCCCATCGTCGTACGCGCTCCGCGGCCGTGAGCCGGAGTGCGCGCAGGTGTCAGAGAGGTCGCACGGTGACGCAGAGCCGCAGTCCGCAGCAGATCCCGGTCGTCGTACTCGCCGGATTCCTCGGCTCCGGCAAGACGACCCTGCTCAACCACCTCCTGCACCGCAGCGGGGGCAGCCGCATCGGGGCGATCGTCAACGACTTCGGGGCGATCGAGATCGACGCCATGGCCGTGGCCGGCGCGCTCGGCGACTCCACCGTCTCCCTAGGCAACGGCTGTCTGTGCTGTGCCGTCGACGCGAGCGAACTCGACGTGTACCTGGAGCGGCTCGCCCACCCCGACACCGGCATCGACGTCATCGTCATCGAGGCGAGCGGTCTCGCCGAACCCGAGGAACTGGTGCGGATGGTGCTCGCCAGCGAGCACCCGGGGATCGTGTACGGAGGGCTCGTCGAGGTCGTCGACGCCGCCGAGTTCGACGACACCCGCGCCAAGCACCCCGGGATCGACCGGCATCTCGCCCTCGCCGACCTGGTCGTCGTGAACAAGATCGACCGTGCCCCGCGGGCCGGGCACGTCCTGGAGCTCGTCCGCTCGCTCACCGACCGCGCGGCGGTCGTCCCCGCGACGTACGGCCGGGTCGACCCGGAGTTCCTCTTCGACTGCCGGCCCGGTGAGGAACGCGTCGGACAGCTGTCCTTCGACGACCTGCACGAGCACGGCGACGACGAGGACCACGGCGGACACCTGCACGCGGCCTACGACAGCGTCTCCTTCGTCTCCGAAGTCCCCCTCGACCCGCGCCGGTTGATGGCCTTCCTCGACAGCAGGCCCGAGGGGCTCTACCGCATCAAGGGGTACGTCGACTTCGGCGCGTACGACGTCCTGAACCGCTACGCCGTGCACGCCGTCGGCCGCTTCCTGCGCTTCTACCCGGAGCGCCGCGGCCCCGCCGAGGACCGCCTCACCCAGCTCGTCCTCATCGGCACCGGCATCGACGCCGAGGCGCTCGGCAAGGAGCTCCAGGCCTGCGGCAGCGACGCCCCGCACGCCGACGAGCACGGCATGTGGGGCGTCCTGCGCTACGTACAGGATCCGGACGGCGCGTCGGACCCCGGCGAACCGGCCTACTAGACCGCGTAGACCGTCCGAACCGGCTTGGACCGCCCGGGCCGGCACGGACCGTCCGAACCGGCCTAGACCGGCCCCGCCACCACGCCCACCGTCTTCGGCAGGGAGACGCCCGAGCCGTCGCGGCGCGGGTCCATCTCGGGCAGCTCGGCCGGCATGCCGTTCTTCTGGGCCGCCTTCGCCGGGACCGGGCCCGCCCAGGCGAAGGACAGGCAGTCCTCGCCCTTCAGGAACCGCTGGCAGCGCACACCGCCGGTGGCACGGCCCTTGCGCGGGTACTGGTCGAACGGCGTCAGCTTGGCCGTCGTCTGGACGGAGTCGTCCAGTGTGCCGCGCGAGCCGGCGACCGTGAAGACCACCGCGTCCACGGACGGGTCCACCGCGGTGAACGAGATGACCTTCACGCCCTCGGCGAGCTTGATGCCCGCCATGCCGCCCGCCGGACGGCCCTGCGGACGCACCTGCGCCGCCTGGTAGCGCAGCAGCTGGGCGTCGTCGGTGATGAAGACCAGGTCCTCCTCGCCGGTGCGCAGCTCGATCGCGCCCACGATCCGGTCGCCCTCCTTGAGGGTGATGACCTCCAGCTCCTCCTTGTTGGACGGATAGTCGGGCACCACCCGCTTGACCACGCCCTGCTCGGTGCCGAGCGCCAGACCGGGCGAGGACTCGTCGAGCGTGATCAGGCAGACCAGCGTCTCGTCGCCCTCCAGGGAGACGAACTCCGCCACCGGGGCGCCTCCCGCGAGGTTGGGTGCCGACGCCGTGTCCGGCAGCTGCGGCAGGTCGACGACGTTGATCCGCAACAGCCGGCCCGCCGAGGTGACCGCGCCGATCTCCCCGCGCGCGGTGGCCGGCACCGCCGAGACGATCACGTCGTGCTTGACGCGTCTGTCGTCGCCCTCACCGGTGAAGGGCTCGCCGTTCGCCGTACGGGCCAGCAGGCCCGTGGACGACAGCAGGACCCGGCACGGGTCGTCCGCGACCTGGAGCGGTACGGCGGCGGCCGGGGTGCCGGACGACTCCAGCAGGACCGTACGCCGCTCGGTGCCGAACTTCTTGGCCACCGCGGCCAGTTCCGCGGAGACCAGCTTGCGCAGCTCCGCGTCCGAGTCCAGGATCCGGGTCAGCTCCGCGATCTCCGCGCCCAGCCGCTCCTTCTCCGCCTCCAGCTCGATCCGGTCGAACCTGGTGAGACGGCGCAGCGGAGTGTCGAGGATGTACTGGGTCTGGATCTCCGACAGCGAGAAGCGCTCGATCAGGCGCTCCTTGGCCTGCGCGCTGTTCTCGCTGGAGCGGATCAGTCGGATGACCTCGTCGATGTCGACGAGCGCCGTGAGCAGGCCCTCCACCAGGTGCAGCCGGTCGCGGCGCTTGCCGCGGCGGTACTCGCTGCGCCGGCGGACCACGTCGAAGCGGTGGTCGAGATAGACCTCCAGCAGCTCCTTGAGGCCCAGCGTCAGCGGCTGGCCGTCCACCAGCGCCACGTTGTTGATGCCGAAGGACTCCTCCATCGGCGTCAGCTTGTAGAGCTGCTCCAGGACGGCCTCCGGCACGAAGCCGTTCTTGATCTCGATGACCAGGCGCAGGCCGTGCTGACGGTCGGTCAGGTCCTTGACGTCGGCGATGCCCTGGATCTTCTTCGAACCGACCAGGTCCTTGATCTTGGCGATGACCTTCTCGGGGCCGACCGTGAACGGCAGCTCCGTGACGACCAGGCCCTTGCGGCGGGCCGTCACGGTCTCCACCGCGACCGTGGCGCGGATCTTGAAGGTGCCGCGGCCCGTCTCGTAGGCGTCGCGGACGCCGGACAGACCGACGATCCGGCCACCGGTGGGCAGGTCCGGCCCCGGGACGAACTTCATGAGGGTGTCCAGATCCGCGTTGGGGTAACGGATCAGGTGCCGGGCGGCCGCGACGACCTCGCCCAGGTTGTGCGGCGGCATGTTCGTGGCCATGCCGACCGCGATCCCGGACGCGCCGTTGACCAGCAGGTTCGGGAAGGCGGCGGGCAGTGCCACCGGCTCCTGCTCCTGGCCGTCGTAGTTCGGCGCGAAGTCGACGGTGTCCTCGTCGATCGACTCCGTCATCAGGCTCGTCGCCTCGGCCTGACGGCACTCCGTGTACCGCATGGCGGCCGGCGGGTCGTCGTTGCCCAGAGAGCCGAAGTTGCCGTGGCCGTCGACCAGGGGCACGCGCATGGAGAACGGCTGCGCCATGCGCACCAGGGCGTCGTAGATCGACGCGTCGCCGTGCGGGTGCAGCTTGCCCATGACCTCGCCGACGACGCGCGCGCACTTCACGTACCCGCGGTCGGGGCGCAGGCCCATCTCGGCCATCTGGTAGACGATGCGACGGTGCACCGGCTTGAGTCCGTCGCGGGCGTCGGGCAGGGCGCGGGAGTAGATGACCGAGTACGCGTACTCGAGGAAGGAGCCCTGCATCTCGTCGACGACGTCGATGTCGAGGATCCGCTCCTCGTACGAGTCGTCGGGCGGCGGGGTCTTCGTGCTGCGGCGGGCCATCGCTGCCGGCTCCTTGCTGAGGCGTGTGAGGGATGCTGACGCGGTCCATTGTGGACCGCGGCACTGACAAGACGGGCCCAGGACCCCCGCCCTCTCATGATTGCCCGCAGGGTACGTCATGTCCGATCCGGTCCGACGTCCCGGATTCTCGCTCTCGGCGTACCGGCCCCGGGAACTTCGCCGACCCACCGCGCGCTTGCATACAGTGACAGGACCGGTAGGAACCGCGCGGTTTCCACGACCGCGTCCGCGATCGGAAGGACGTACATGCCCATGGGTCACACGGCCACAGACCAGGCAGGCACCGGGGGCCTGACAGCGACCGAGCACCGCCTGGCCAACGGCCTGCGCGTGGTGCTCTCCGAGGACCACCTGACCCCCGTCGCGGCGGTGTGCCTCTGGTACGACGTCGGCTCCCGCCACGAAGTCAAGGGCCGTACCGGCCTGGCTCACCTTTTCGAGCACCTCATGTTCCAGGGATCCGCCCAGGTCAAGGGCAACGGCCACTTCGAGCTGGTCCAGGGCGCCGGCGGCTCGCTCAACGGCACCACCAGCTTCGAGCGCACCAACTACTTCGAGACCATGCCCACCCACCAGCTGGAGCTCGCCCTCTGGCTGGAGGCCGACCGCATGGGCTCCCTCCTCGCCGCCCTGGACGACGAGTCCATGGAGAACCAGCGCGACGTCGTCAAGAACGAACGCCGCCAGCGCTACGACAACGTGCCGTACGGCACCGCCTTCGAGAAGCTGACCGCCCTCGCCTACCCGGACGGCCACCCCTACCACCACACGCCGATCGGCTCGATGGCCGACCTGGACGCGGCGACGCTGGAGGACGCGCGCGCGTTCTTCCGCACGTACTACGCGCCCAACAACGCCGTCCTGTCGGTCGTCGGCGACATCGACCCCGAGCAGACGCTCGCGTGGATCGAGAAGTACTTCGGCTCCATCCCCTCCCACGACGGCAAGCCGGAGCCGCGTGACGGCACGCTGCCCGACGTCATCGGCGAGCAGCTGCGCGAGGTCGTGGAGGAGGAGGTCCCGGCCCGCGCGCTGATGGCCGCCTACCGTCTGCCGCAGGACGGCACGCGCGCGTGCGACGCGGCCGACCTGGCGCTCACCGTCCTGGGCGGCGGCGAGTCCTCCCGCCTGTACAACCGGCTGGTGCGCCGCGACCGCACCGCCGTCGCGGCCGGCTTCGGGCTGCTGCGGCTCGCGGGAGCGCCCTCCCTGGGCTGGCTGGACGTGAAGACCTCCGGGGACGTCGAGGTGCCCGTCGTCGAGACCGCCATCGACGAGGAGCTCGCCCGGTTCGCCGAGGAGGGCCCCACGGCCGAGGAGATGGAGCGCGCGCAGGCCCAGTTGGAGCGCGAGTGGCTCGACCGGCTCGGCACCGTCGCCGGCCGCGCGGACGAACTGTGCCGGTTCGCGGTCCTGTTCGGCGACCCGCAGCTCGCCCTCACCGCCGTCCAGCGCGTCCTGGACATCACGCCCGAGGAGGTGCGGGAGGTCGCCCAGGCCCGCCTGCGCCCCGACAACCGCGCGGTCCTCGTCTACGAGCCGACCGCCCCCGAAGCCCCCGCCGACCAGGACGAGAACGAGGAGGCGGCCCAGTGACGGAGCTCGCCACGATGGACTTCCACCCCCAGCCCCGGGCGGGCGAGGCCAGGCCGTGGGCGTTCCCGGCGCCCGAGCGCGGCACGCTGGACAACGGCCTGACCGTCCTGCACTGCCACCGCCCCGGCCAGCAGGTCGTCGCCGTCGAGGTCCTCCTCGACGCGCCCCTGGACGCCGAGCCGTCCGGCCTGGACGGCGTCGCCACGATCATGGCGCGCGCGTTCACCGAGGGCACCGACAAGCACTCCGCCGAGGAGTTCGCCGCCGAGCTGGAGCGCTGCGGCGCCACCCTCGACGCCCACGCCGACCACCCCGGCGTCCGGATCAGCCTGGAGGTGCCCGCCTCCCGGCTGCCCAAGGCGCTCGGCCTGCTCGCCGACGCCCTGCGCGCCCCCGCCTTCGCCGACAGCGAGGTGGAGCGTCTCGTCCACAACCGGCTCGACGAGATCCCGCACGAGCTGGCCAACCCCTCCCGACGCGCCGCCAAGGAGCTCTCCAAGGAGCTGTTCCCGGCGACCGTGCGCATGTCGCGGCCGCGCCAGGGCACCGCGGAGACCGTCGAGAAGATCGACTCCGCCGCCGTACGCGCCTTCTACGAGCGCCACGTCCGGCCGGCCACGTCCACCGCCGTGGTCGTCGGCGACCTCACGGGCATCGACCTCGCCGCGCTCCTCGGCGAGACCCTGGGCGCCTGGACGGGCTCCCCGGCCCAGCAGCGGCCCGTCCCGCCGGTGACCGCCGACGACACCGGCCGCGTCGTCATCGTGGACCGCCCCGGCGCCGTCCAGACGCAGCTGCTCATCGGCCGCGTCGGCGCCGACCGGCACGCACGCGTGTGGGCCGCCCAGGTCCTCGGCACCTACTGCCTCGGCGGCACCCTCACCTCCCGCCTCGACCGCGTCCTGCGCGAGGAGAAGGGCTACACGTACGGCGTGCGTGCCTTCGGGCAGGTCCTGCGCTCCGCCCCGGACGGCTCGGGCGCCGCGATGCTCGCCATCAGCGGTTCCGTCGACACGCCGAACACCGGTCCCGCCCTGGACGACCTGTGGAAGGTGCTGCGCACCCTCGCGGCGGAGGGCCTGACGGACGCCGAGCGCGATGTCGCCGTGCAGAACCTGGTGGGCGTGGCGCCGCTGAAGTACGAGACCGCGGCGGCCGTCGCGAGCACGCTGGCCGACCAGGTCGAGCAGTTCCTGCCCGACGACTACCAGGCCACGCTCTACCGCCAGCTCGCCGCGACCGGCACGGTCGAGGCCACCGCCGCGGCCGTGAGCGCCTTCCCGGTGGACCGTCTGGTGACCGTCCTCGTCGGTGACGCGGCGCAGATCAAGGAGCCCGTCGAGGCGCTCGGGATCGGCGAAGTCACCGTGGTCCCCGCCGAGTAGGCACGGGAGAGGCGGACGTACTGCGGCCCCGGGCGTCGTCCCGGGGCCGCAAGATGTCCGAATTGATGCGGAGGTTGTGTGTCTGTGCTGTGGCGTGCGCTACAAAAACCGTGATCCGTTTGAGGATTGATAACGGTCCCGCATAGCGTCGGCCCGACTGTTCGTCAGGCACCGCGCCGCATCCGCGGCACCGGACAGTCATCGCCGAGTCCCCGTACGGCGCGAGCCAGGGGAGCCGGGGACCCATGAAGTCCCTGGGGTGAATCGGACGCCCGCGCGTGAGCGAGGGGGTCCGTAGGAGACCTTCCTGCTCCGAACCCGTCAGCTAACCCGGTAGGCGAGAGGGAAGGAAAGGACCGCTCGCCCTTCATGGCGTACACCTGCACCACCGGGAAGCACCGCCGGCCCAGCCGGATGCAGCGCACCACCGCCCGCGCGGCGGGTTTCGCGGCGCTGACCACCACCGGTGTCATGGCCACCGTCGCCTCCAGCCCGGCCTTCGCCGCGGAGCCGACCCCCGAACAGACCGGCCTGATCCCGGTCGTCACGGCCGGCGAGGCCGTCGCCGAGCAGGTCGACGACCAGGTCGCCCTGCAGAAGAGGGCAGCTTTCGAGGAGGCCGCGCGCGAGGCCGCCGCCAAGAAGGCCGCCGAGGAGCGCGAGGCACGCGTGCGTGCCGCCCGTGAGGCCGAGCGCAAGCGCCTGAACGCCTTCGTGCTGCCGATCACCGGGTCCTACGTCTCCACCGGCTACCACGCGAGCAGCTCCCTGTGGTCCTCCGGCAGCCACACCGGCATCGACTTCCACGCCGCCAGCGGCACCCCCGTGCACGCGGTCGGCCTCGGTACCGTCGTCGAGGCGGGCTGGGGCGGGTCGTACGGCAACAACGTCGTCATCCGGATGAACGACGGCACGTACACCCAGTACGCCCACCTGTCCTCCATCGGGGTCTCGGTCGGCCAGCAGGTCACCCCCGGGCAGCAGATCGGCCTGTCCGGCGCGACCGGCAACGTCACCGGCCCGCACCTGCACTTCGAGGCCCGGACGACGGCGGAGTACGGCTCCGACATCGACCCGGTCGCCTACCTCCGTCAGCACGGCGTCAACGTCTGACGCCACCCGGCGACACCGCGTCCCGAGCCCCGGCCCCAGTGGCCGGGGCTTTCGCCGTTTTCGCCACCCCGCTGTCCAAAAAATATCCCTGGATTCCGGTCCGTCTTCGGAAATTGCGGCTGATTGCAATAGAGTCACGGAACACACGTCAATCGGCGGAGCTCGGCGACGTTTCACGGGGATTAAGACGGAGGCGGTCATGCGTATTCCGGCGCACTCGGTGTGCACGGCCATCCGGGACGACATCGTCGCGGGTGTCTACGAGCGCGGCAGCCGTCTCACCGAGGAACTCCTCGCCCGCCGCTACGGCGTCTCCCGCGTCCCCGTCCGGGAGGCGCTGCGCACCCTGGAGGCCGAGGGCTTCGTCGTCACCCGGCGGCACGCGGGCGCGTGCGTCGCGGAGCCGACCGAGCAGGAGGCGGCCGACCTGCTGGAGATGCGCATGCTCCTGGAGCCGCTGGGGGCCGCCCGGGCCGCCCAGCGCCGCACGGAGGCGCATCTGAAGGTGCTCCGCGGCCTCGTCCGGCTGGGCCAGGAGCGGGCCCGCAGGGGCAACAGCGAGGATCTGCGCTCGCTGGGCGGCTGGTTCCACGAGACGCTCGCCCAGGCCTCCGGGAGCCACGCCCTCACCTCGATGCTCACCCAGCTCCGCCACAAGATCGCCTGGATGTACGCGGTGGACGCGCCGGCCGACCCGGTGGAGTCCTGGGCCGAGCACGGCGCGATCGTGGACGCGGTGGCGCGCGGCGACCAGGAGCGCGCGCGGACGGTCACGGCCCTGCACACCGAGCGCGCCACGGCCGTGCACCGCCTGCGTTTCGCCGGCGGCGCGGACCGCGCCGACCGTGTGAGGACTTCGCAACCTCCCGTAAACATGACGGGGCTGCGGCATTAACACGGGGGCCGTATACAAAGAAGGGATATTCGGCGGAGGAGTATTTCCGCTGCCCTTTTCATGCGCGCCCGGGAATTCTCGGAGGTGCGCTTTCGGTGTGCCCGGAGCCGGGTTTCCGTTTGTGCAAAAAAACCGGGCCGCGCCACCTTTCGAAGGTGACGCGGCCCGGTCTGTGCCTCAGACGGTCTCGGGGAGTTCCTCGAGACCCTCGGCGACCAGCTTGGCCAGCCGGTCCAGAGCGACGTCCGCGCCCTCGGCGTCGGAGGCGAGGACGATCTCCTCGCCCCCCTTCGCGCCGAGGCCGAGGACGGCCAGCATGGAGGCCGCGTTGACGGGGTTGCCGTCGGCCTTGGCGATCGTCACCGGGACGCCTGCGGCCGTGGCGGCTCGGACGAAGATGGAAGCGGGGCGGGCGTGGAGGCCCTCGGCCCAGCCGACGTTGACGCGGCGCTCAGCCATGTGTTGCTGCCCTTCGGTTCTCAGGTTGTCTAGACCGGTGTTGTCTAGACCAGTGTTCCACACGTGAAGCCGGTGAGGAACGGGTCGGACGTCCCGTCCCTCGGGCGGTCACCGGATCGCGGCCTCGATCCGGCCCCCGTCCTCCACAGACTGCCTCGCGCCGTTGTCGTACGCGAGCCGTACTCTGGGCCCCATGCAGAGCGCCTCGGACCGGCACGCGTACCCCGCCCACTGGGAAGCCGACGTGGTGCTGCGCGACGGCGGCACCGCGCGCATCCGCCCCATCACCGTCGATGACGCCGAGCGCCTGGTCAGCTTCTACGAGCAGGTCTCGGACGAGTCGAAGTACTACCGCTTCTTCGCGCCCTACCCGCGCCTGTCCGCGAAGGACGTCCACCGCTTCACGCACCACGACTTTGTGGACAGGGTGGGACTCGCGGCCACGGTCGGCGGCGAGTTCATCGCCACCGTACGCTATGACCGCATTGGTGCCGACGGCATGCCCGCCTCCGCACCCGCCGACGAGGCCGAGGTCGCCTTCCTCGTCCAGGACGCCCACCAGGGGCGCGGCGTCGCCTCCGCCCTCCTCGAACACATCGCGGCTGTCGCGCGCGAGCGCGACATCCGCCGGTTCGCCGCCGAGGTGCTGCCCGCCAACACCAAGATGATCAAGGTGTTCACGGATGCCGGCTACACCCAGCAGCGCAGTTTCGAGGACGGCGTCGTCCGCCTGGAGCTGGACCTCGAACCCACCGCGCGGTCCCTGGCCGTGCAGCGCGCGCGGGAGCAGCGCGCCGAGTCCCACTCCGTACGACGGCTGCTGGCACCCGGCTCGGTCGCCGTGTTCGGCACCGGGCGCGCCCCCGGCGGCGTCGGCCGCAGCGTCCTCGGCAACCTCCGCGCGGCGGGCTTCACCGGCCCGATGTACGCCGTGAACCCGGCCTTCCCCGAGGACCTCAAGGACATCGACGGCATCCCCGCCCACCGTTCCGTGCGCGAGATCGCCGGCCCCGTCGACCTCGCGATCGTCGCCGTCCCCGCCGAGCAGGTGCCCGAGGTCGTCCGCGCGTGCGGGGAGCACGGCGTCCAGGGCCTCGTCGTGCTCTCCGCCGGTTACGCCGAGAGCGGCCCCGACGGCCGCGAACGCCAGCGCGCCCTCGTCCGCCACGCACGCGCGTACGGCATGCGGATCATCGGCCCCAACGCGTTCGGCGTCATCAACACCTCGCCGCAGGTCCGGCTCAACGCCTCGCTCGCCCCTCAGATGCCGCGCCCCGGCCGCATCGGAGTGTTCGCCCAGTCCGGCGCCATCGGCATCGCCCTGCTGTCCCGGCTGCACCGGCGTGGCGGTGGCGTCACCGGCACCACCGGGGTGTCCACCTTCGTCTCCTCCGGCAACCGCGCGGACGTCTCGGGCAACGACGTCCTCCAGTACTGGTACGACGACCCGGACACGGACGTCGCCCTGATGTACCTCGAATCCATCGGCAACCCCCGCAAGTTCACCCGCCTCGCCCGGCGCACCGCGGCGGCCAAGCCCCTGGTGGTCGTCCAGGGCTCCGGCTCCGCCCCGCAGGGCCACGCGGTCCGCGCCACCCGGCTCCCGCACGCCACCGTGTCGGCACTGCTGCGCCAGGCCGGCGTCATCCGCGTCGACACCATCACCGAACTGGTCGACGCGGGCCTGCTCCTCGCCCGCCAGCCCCTGCCGACCGGACCCCGGGTCGCCATCCTCGGCAACTCCGAGTCGCTCGGCCTGCTGACGTACGACGCCTGCCTCTCCGAGGGGCTGCGCCCGCAGCCCCCGCTGGACCTGACCACCGAGGCGTCGGCGGACGACTTCCACGCCGCGCTCGCCCGGGCGCTCGCCGACGAGACCTGCGACGCGGTCGTGGTGACGGCGATCCCCGCGATCGGCGAGACCTCGCCCAGCGACGCGGCCCTCGCCCAGGCCCTGCGCTCGGCGGCCGCCGCGGCCCCCGCCAAGCCGGTCCTCGTCGTCCACGTGGAACTCGGCGGCCTCGCCGCCGCGCTGTCCGCCGCGACCAGCACCGCACCACGCGCCGGAGCCGGCGCACGCGCGCGTGACACGGCCCCGCCCCGGCCCGGCACCCCCGAGGGCGCCCCCGCGGTGGAGGCCCCCGCGGGCGCCCACCTCATCCCCGCCTACCCCGCCGCCGAACGCGCCGTACGCGCCCTCGCCGAAGCGGTGAAGTACGGACAGTGGCGACGCGAGGCCGCCGACCCCGGCAGGGTGCCCGCCTACGACGACATCGACGAGAAGGGCGCCGCCCGCCTGATCGACGGGCTCCTCTCCCGCGGAGAGGGCCTCACCCTCGGCACCGAGGAGACCTGCGAGCTGCTCGGGCACTACGGCGTCCACCCCCGCCGCGCCACCCCCGCGCCCACCCCCGACGACGCGGCCCGCGCCGCCGGCGCGCTCGGCTACCCCGTCGCCCTCAAGGCCACCGCCCCGCACCTGCGCCACCGCGCCGACCTGGGCGGCGTCCGCCTCGACCTCGCCGACGAGGAACAACTGCGCCGGGCGTACACCGAGTTGACCGAACTGTTCGGCAGGCCGGAGGAGATCCGTCCGGTCGTCCAGGCGATGGCCCCGCGCGGGGTCGACACCGTCGTCCGCGCGGTCATCGACCCGGCGGCCGGCGCCGTGCTCTCCTTCGGGCTCGCCGGAGCGGCCTCCCAGCTGCTCGGCGACATGGCGCACCGCCTGGTGCCGGTGACCGACCGCGACGCGACCTCCCTGATCCGCTCGATCCGCACGGCCCCCCTGCTCTTCGGCTGGCGCGGCGCCGCCCCGGTCGACACCCCCGCCCTGGAAGAGCTGCTGCTGCGCGTCTCCCGCCTGGTCGACGACCACCCCGAGGTCGTCGCGGTCACCCTGGAGCCGGTCGTCGTCGCCCGGCACGGCGTCAGCGTCCTGGGCGCCTCGGTCCGCCTCGCCCCGCCCCCGGTCCGCGACGACCTCGGCCCGCGGACCCTGCCGGCGTACTGACGGGCCGGGCGTCCCCGCGCGGCCCCGGACCGGGCACCCGCGAGCGGTGCCTCGCAGTCAGTGGGTCCCCGTAGGATGGACGGCATGGCCAAGACCAGTACGACGACCCAGGGGCTGCGCGCGGCGATCGAGCGCAGCGGCTACTACCCGGCCCTCGTGGCCGAGGCGGTGGAGGCCGCCGTGGGCGGCGAGCCGATCCGGTCGTACCTGGTCCACCAGGAGACCACGTTCGACCAGAACGAGGTGCGCCGGCATGTGACCGTGCTGGTCCTCACCGGCAACCGCTTCATCGTCAGCCACACCGACGAGCAGGCCGCCGACACCACCTCCCCGACGCCGTACGCCACGACGTCCACGGAGTCGGTGAAGCTCGGCCGGATCTCCTCCGTCGTCCTCAGCCGCGTGGTGGCGAACCCGGAGTCCTACACCCCCGGTACCCTGCCCCGCGAGGTCGTGCTGACCATCGGCTGGGGCGCCGTCTCCCGCATCGACCTGGAGCCGGCCGCCTGCGGCGACCCCAACTGCGACGCCGACCACGGCTACACGGGCAACTCCACGGCGGACGACCTCAGCCTGCGTGTCAGCGAGGCGGGCGACGGACCGGAGACGGTGCGCCAGACGCTGGTCTTCGCCCAGGCGCTCTCCGAGGCGACCGCGGACACCTCCCGCTGATGGCCGCCCCCGCCTCCTGGGACCACCCCGAACCCCTCGCCGTCTCCTCCGCCCCCGTCCCCGAGTACGGCACCGGCTCCCTCGCCGACCTGCTGCCCACACTCGCCGCCGGCATGGGCGTGCCCGGGGTGACCGCGGCGATCGAGGAACTCACCCCGGCCGACCGGAACTGCGTCTTCCTGATCGACGGCCTCGGCTGGGAGCAGATCAAGGCCCACCCGGACGAGGCGCCGTATCTGCACGCGCTGCTCGGCGGCTCCCGCGGCGGCACCGGCCGCCCGCTCACCGCCGGCTACCCGGCGACCACCGCGACCTCCCTCGCCTCCGTCGGCACCGGCCTCCCGCCGGGCGCCCACGGCCTGCCCGGCTACACCGTGCGCGACCCGGCCACCGGCGAGCTGATGAACCAGCTGCGCTGGCACCCGTGGACCGCGCCGCACACCTGGCAGCCGTACCCCACCGTCTTCCAGCTCGCCGACCGGGCGGGCGTGCACGCCGCGCAGGTCTCCTCGCCCGCCTTCCAGAACACCCCGCTGACCAAGGTCGCGCTCAGCGGCGGCACGTTCCACGGGCGGCTCACCGGTGAGGAGCGCATGGACCTCGCCGCCGCGCAACTCGCCGCCGGCGACCGCTCCCTCGTCTACACGTACTACGCCGAACTGGACGGCGCGGGCCACCGCTACGGCGTGGCCTCCGACACCTGGCGCGGCCAGCTCATGTACGTCGACCGGCTGGTCCAGCGCCTCGCCGAGCAACTGCCCCCGCGCAGCGCGCTCTACGTCACCGCCGACCACGGCATGGTCGACATCCCCTTCGACGAGCAGCACCGCATCGACTTCGACGAGGACTGGGAGCTGCGCGCCGGAGTCGCCCTGCTCGGCGGCGAGGGCCGCGCCCGCCATGTCTACGCCGTCCCCGGCGCCGCCGACGACGTGCTGACCTGCTGGCGCGAGGTGCTCGGCGAACAGTTCTGGGTGGCCTCGCGGGACGAGGCGATCGCCGCGGGCTGGTTCGGCCCGCACATCGACGACCGTGTGTACGACCGGCTCGGTGACGTGATCGCCGCCGCCCGGGACGACGTCCTGATCATCGCCTCCGAGCGGGAGCCCAAGGAGTCGGCCATGGTCGGCAACCACGGCTCGATGACGCCTGCCGAACAGCTCGTCCCGCTGCTCGAAGTACGCTCCTGACGCCCGCACGTCCCCCGTCTCCACCGATCTCCCCACCGAAAGGTTCCCCCCTCACCATGCCCGAGCTGGTGTTCTTCTCCGGAACCATGGACTGCGGGAAGTCGACGCTGGCCCTCCAGATCGAGCACAACCGTTCCGCGCGCGGACTGCAGGGCATGATCTTCACCCGCGACGACCGCGCGGGCCAGGGCAAGCTCTCCTCCCGCCTGGGTCTCGTCACCGACGCGGTCGAGGTCGAGGACGGCCAGGACCTGTACGCCTACCTCGTCGACCACCTCTCCCAGGGCCGCCGCGCGGACTATGTGATCGCGGACGAGGCGCAGTTCCTCGCCGAGGAACAAATCGACCAGCTCGCGCGCGTGGTCGACGACCTCGGGATAGACGTCTACGCGTTCGGCATCACCACGGACTTCCGCTCCAAGCTCTTCCCCGGCTCCCAACGGCTCGTCGAACTCGCCGACCGCGTCGAGGTCCTCCAGGTCGAGGCCCTGTGCTGGTGCGGCGCCCGTGCCACCCACAACGCCCGTACGGTCGGCGGGGTCATGGTCGTCGAGGGCGCACAGGTCGTCGTCGGGGACGTCAACCAGGCGGACACCGTCGGCTACGAGGTCCTCTGCCGGCGACACCACCGCCGCCGCATGACCAGCGCCTCCGCCCGCGCCGGCGCCCTCTCCCCGGACGTCCTGCCGATCGCCGCTCCCTGAGGCGGGCCCGGCGGTGCGGCACACCGCCGGGTCAGGCGCCGATGTCCGTGGCGGTTCCGGTGGGCAGCAGGCGGAAGCGGGCGCGGATCTCGGCGGGCGCCCGCGCGAGCGCCCGCTCGACGGCGTCGCGGCCCTCGTGGAAGTGCTGCCAGCCCTCGTAGTGGACCGGGACGGCGGTGTGAGGGCGCAGCATGCCGCACAGCTCCACGGCCCGGGCGGCGGTCATGGTGTAGCGGACGGGGCCGGTGATCGGGAAGCGCACTCCGCCGACGTGCAGGAGCGCGGTGCCCACGGTCAGACGCCGGGCCACCTCGCGCACGCCGCGGTGGAGGACGGTGTCCCCTGAGATCCACAACGCGCCGTGCTGCTGGCCTTCCCAGGTGAGGGCGAAACCGATGACCTGTCCGGTCAGCGGCCGGGACAGGGGTGGTCCGTGACGGGCGGGGGTGGCGGTGACCTCGAGGGTGGGGCGTCCCGGGGAGTGCAGGCGGGTCACCGTCCAGGGGGCGAGGCCGCGGGCCGGTGAGCCGAGGCGGCGGGCGCCGGCCGGGGTGGTCAGGACGGTCCGTGCGGTGCGCAGGACGTCACGTCCGGTGCGGTCGAGGTTGTCGCCGTGGTGGTCGTGGCTGAGCAGGACGGCGTCGATCGGCGGCAGTTCCGCGGCGGAGAGGGCAGGACCGGCCGACTTGTGGGACGAGGTGCCCCACCCGAAGGTGTAGCGCTCTCCGGGCGGGTCGAAGGTGGGGTCGGTCAGCAGCCGCCAGCCGCCGGTCTCGATGAGGGTGGTGGGGCCGCCGATGTGGGTGATGCGCAGGTTGCTCATGCGGGCTTCCTCTCCCCGGCCCGGGACGGTGGCTGCCGTCCCGGGCCGGGCGTGTGCCGCGGGCGAGGGGTCAGACGTGGGCGAGGGCCCAGTCCAGGGCGTGGTCGGCGACCTCTTCCCAGCCCTCCTGGGCGGGCATCAGATGGGAGCGGCCCGGGAACACCCTGACCTCCGTGACCGTGCCCTCCGCCTTGTAGTGGTGGGCGTTGGACTGCTGCACCCGGGGCGGCATGAGGTGGTCGTGCTCGCCCGAGAGGAACAGCAGGGGGGCTCGGCCCGGGCGGCGGTAGTCCACGTGGGTGTCGGTGTGGCCCGGGTGGATGTTGGCCAGCGCGCTGCCCCAGAAGATGCTGCCGGAGGCGGGCACGTGATAGCGCTCGTAGGCGGCGCGGGCCTGGTCCTCGGGGAAGGTGTTGGTGAAGGCGTAGCGCCAGTGGTCGTAGTCGAGGCCGACCGCGCGGTGGCGGTTCGCCGGGTTCTTCAGCACGGGGAAGGAGGAGCGGATCTGCGACAGGGGTACGACGGCGACGCCCTCGGTGGGTGCCGAGTTGATCGCCACTCCCACGGCGCCGAAGCCGTGGTCGAGCAGGATCTGGGTGAACGCGCCGCCGGCGCAGGCGGTCGCCGCCGAGGTCGATTCGGTTGGACCTGCCCTGGAACAAGCCACGGCCCACCACTCGTACAGCCCGCTCGACAGCGTCGTCCCGGCCCTGCGACGGGCCGTGGACATCGACCCGGACCTCGGGTTCCGACTGCTGCTCCGAGCCTTGAAGGGATACTTCGTGCCGATCAGCGAGATCCGCTACGAGCGGTACCTCGCGCTCGGGAACGAACTGGGCCTCGGTGAGGACGTCGTGGACGACCAGGATTTCAACATCTGGCCGGATCTGGTGGACTGATGGCCCACAGCCAGGGTGGAGACCTTTGATGCGTCACTGACAGGCACCTGCGGACCAGGCGCCCCTCGTCAAGAGGGGCGCCCGTGGTGTCGTAGGAGACCGGTGTCGGTTCGGGCGGGCTACGTGACTCCTTGGGGCCGGTGCAGGCAGGAGACCGATTCCCGGCGCGCGCGACGGCACTGTCCCCGGACGTGCTCCCCGTGTCGCGCACCTGGCCGCTCGCGGTCAGATGATGCGGACTACTGATACCGGCGGGATTTCCGCCGGCGGAGGTGCTGAAGAACGCGGCAGGACCTGACGGGGCGCGGGTGTTCGCCTGCATAGGCTGCTTTGTTGACCACCGGCCATCACCTACGTGGCGTCGGTCCGGGGGCATCGTCCCCGTCGGTCGGCAGTGCGGTCGGCAGCGGCAGCCCGTACTTGTCGCACAGGAATCGGGTCTGGCAGTACCGTTGGGCGTCGGCGGCCACCCTGCCGAGGACCGCGGAATTCATACCGGCACCGATGAGGACCCCCACGAACGGCACGACCTTGGCGACGTTCTTGACGGGCACCCTCGAGCCGGCCGGGCCCAGCTGCTGCATCAACTTCTCAAGGGCGGTGAGGAGGCGGTGGTCCTGGCGGAGCTTGTTCGACCACCTCACGCGTCCCTTGACCGCGTCCGCCGCCCGCGCGGCATCACGCAACGGCTTGGCTTTGGCCGCCTGCGCCATGAAGGACCGCTGTACCAGGCGTTGGATGAAGTCCTGCTCTTTGGGGTCTTTGGCGTCGTAGCCGTAGGAGTAGGCGATGCGCGCTGCTATCGACGTGCTCAGGACCTGTACGACGAGAATGTCTGCTGTCATCGCGACAGGGATGCCGGCGACGGGGACCATGGCGAGCAAGCCCATGGCGCCGCCTTCGAGCGCTCCGGTGGTCCGCCACTTGAGGGTGTTGCGGGTCAACAGCCGGTCGCAGACCTTGAGGTCATGCTGCCGCAGTTCGGTGAAACTGTCGATGTCGAAGCCTCGCTTGCGGGCGAGCGTCTCGACGTTCTTCGGATCGTTGAGATCCATGGCCCAGTCGTTGACAAGCTCGAGCAACGCTGCCGCGCCTGCGAGCGCAGGTTGCATGGCCTTGTCGGCGACCGCGTCGCCCGCGCGACGGATCGGCTCCGCGACCGCCTCTGGCACAGCGTCCGTAACCCGTCTCACGGCGTTCCCTGCCACCTCACCGGTGCGACCGAGCGCGGCGCTTGCCCAGTTCGGCAGACCACGGCGGTTGCTGCGTCGCTGCCAGTGCTCGTTGAGCGTGTCCCACACCTGCCCCTCGTACGCGCTCATCGGGGTTGGACCGTCGACGAGTGGGCTGGCGTAACTGCTCATTGGGGTCTCCATTTCGACTGTGATCGCTGGGTCCACGATGCCCTGACATATGGGTGAGGTACTGGCAAGTTCTGAAAAGGTGAAGATGCGCAAGGAAGACCCGGAGTAGCCGTACTTCAGTCGCTGAAGGTGAACGCGAGTCCACCTGGGCGCAGTTCGCCCTCGGCCTGGGTGCAGCCTCGACTGTGTGGAACTTCGAGCCGAGGCCACGTGGCGGCGTCGCCCCTGACAGGTGGTCATGTCTCGGCCGCCGCCTGCCCCGGGTCCGCCGGGTCTCCCCCACGAGCGCGGGCGACCGGTCAGCCGACCTTGGTCCACTTCAGGCAGCCGTTCGTCTCGAAGTACTCGCCCTTCCTGACCGTCACGCGGCCCTGACCGGCGAGGTTGGCGTTGGCGATGATCGCCTCGAACTCCCCGGAGGCGTCATTGGTACGGGCCCAGTAGCAGTTGTCGATGAGGCCGCTCTTGTCGGGCCCGGCGGTCTTGTAGGTGCCGGCCTGCATGTCCTCGCCGACGAGGTACTGGCCGTCGCCCTCCACCGTGGTGGCCGCGCCGGGCTTCTTGGTGGCCTTCGGCGTGACCGTGACCTTCTCGGTGACGGTCACGGCGGGCTCGGGCTCGGGCTCGTCGCCGTCGGGGGCGGCCGCGGTCTTGGTGACGGTGACCGTCGGGGCGGGAGCGATGGAGCTGTCCGTACTACCGGAGTCCCCGTCGCCGCCGATACCGGCGCCGATCACGAGCGCGACGAACGCGGTCGCGCCGTGGGTGAGCCACGCCTTGCGGCGCGACGGCTTCGGTCTCATGGGCTGCCCGAAGGCGGGCTGCCCGCCACCGGTCGGCGGAAAGGGCGGTACGGCGTTCCCGGGCCCGCCCGGCCCGCCCGGTGCACCGCCGGTGCCGGGGAACTGCGGGGTGCTGGGCGGTATCGAGGGCGTGTGGCTCATCGCGGTGATCCTCCGGTCGGCGTCGTGGCACTTGGCCACCACAAGGTGCCTGCCGCTCCGCACTACGAGGTGGGACACTGCTGATAACCCGTATTATCAGGCAGGCTGTGCCCGTCTCTTCGGGGGGGCGGTAGATTACTGACGCCTGCCCCGCCGAAAGGGGGCGGACAGCGCACCGCGAAGGCGAGGACGCCGGCCTCAGCGGTCCACGGGGAGAGGGGGGAACACGTCCGATGGCGACGCGCACACCGACACACACACCGGCGCACACGGCCCCGAAGCCCCCCATCCTGCCCGACCCGCCGGCCTGGCGGATGACGTACGCCGAGATCGCCGCCCTTGCCCAGGTCCAGCGCCCGGTCCCCACCACCTGGGCCCGCCGCCACCCCGACTTCCCCGCCCCCGTCGCCCACGAGGACGGACGCCCCCTGTTCGACGCCCGTGCCGTCGTCGACTGGCTCGCCTCGACCGGCCGCGGCAACACCGACGCGCGCCGGCTGCGTGCCGAGCTCGCGCTGCACACCCTGGCCGCCTGGCGCACCCCGGCCCTGCCCGCCTCCGCCCTCATCGGCGCGCTGACCGCCCTGCTCTGCCTGCACCAGCAGCTCGACGCCCCCGTCGCCGACGGCCGCCCCTGGAACACGGTCCTGGACCGGGCCGCCGACCTCGACCCCGACGACCGCTTCCTCCTCTCCGAACTGCGCGCCCTGCCCGACCCGGACCGCACCGGCCCGGCCCTCGCCCACCTCGCCGACGAACTCATCGACGCCGCCTACAACCCCGCCGAGGCCTTCGACTGGGTCCTCCAGGCCCGCCCCCGCCTCGGCTCCCGCGACCTGGCCGCCGACGAACCCGCCCCGGCCGTGGTCCGCGCCCTCGCCGCCCTCTCCGGCGTCGACACCCTCGCCGAGGGCTCGGTGATCGCCGTCCTGCACTCCCGCGCCGGCGACCTCCCGGCCGCCCTCCACGACCTGGCCGCCGAGGACTCCGCCCACGTCTACCTCGCCGCCGACCCCGACCCGGCCCGCGTACGCCTGGTCCGCCGCCGGATGCTGGTCCGCGGCGTGTACGAGTTCCGGCTCGACGTCGTCGACGGCGAGGAACTGACCGCCGACGAATGGGGCTACCCGGACCTCCTCGTCTGCGCCCTCCCCTACGAGCCCGCCGAGACCCGCGACGCGAAGACCGTCCTGGACCAGGTCGCCGCCCTCACCGACTACCTCGACACTGGCTCCACCGCCGTCGTCCTCGGCCCCGCCGACGTCCTCACCGGCCCCCTCGCCCGGCACGGCGACGCAGACCGCCTGCGCCGCTCCTTCCTGAAGCCGGGCCTGCTGAAGGCCGCGATCAGCCTCCCCGACGGCGCGTACGCCTACCGCCCCGGCTACCGTACGGCGGTCTGGGTCCTCGCCCGCGTCCCCGAGGCCGAGCGCACGGGTCTCGTCCTCCTCGCCGACTACTCCGCGCAACCGCTCACCGAGCCGGTTCTCGATGCCCTTGCCGAGGACATTTCCATCTGGCGCACCTCGGGCTGGAAGCGCGACCCGCGCCACGAGCCCCGCCACGCCGCCATCGTGCACGCCACCGACCTCGACGACCACCCCGGCGCCGCGTTCACCCCGCAGCACCGCACACTGGCGTCCCGTCACACACGGACGGTGGTGGAACGCCCGGCGGTCATCGCGGATCTTGAGCGCCGGCTGACTGACCTCCAGAAGCGTGCGCGTACGGGCGAACTCCGGCTGCGCGCCCAGGCGGAACTCCGCTCCGAGGCCCGGCCTGTGCGCCGTACGTCCGTGGGCCGCCTGCTGCGTACGCGCCGCCTGCGCCGCCGCCCCGGCCACCGCTTCGCCCCCGAACACCTCACCCCCGAGGGTCACTACCCGGTCCTCACCCCCGAGGAAATCCTGGGCACCGCCCGCATCGGCGCCCGCCGCATGGACCGAGGCATCTTCCTCACGGCGTACGGCCACGCCCAGTTCACCGAGCCCGGCGACCTCGTCGTCACCGCCCACCCGCACTTCGGCGTCTACGTCGACACGGAGGGCGTCTCACTGGTCGCGGCCCCGGCCCGCATCCTGCGGGTGCCTCGGGATGCCGATCCGCCCGTACGGCCCCGGGTGCTGGCCGCGCTGCTGCGTGCGGCGGCTGCCGAGCACGCCCGCACCAGCGGCGCGGTGCGCGCGTCCCGCCGTATCGAGGACCTGGTCGTCCCCGACCTGAGCCGCGCCGAGGCCGACCTGTACGAGGCCGTCCTCGCCGAGATCGAGGGCCGGGCGGCACTGCTGCGCGAGCAGACCGCCGCGCTCGACGACCTGACCCGCGTGATGGCGGCCGGCATGGCCGACGGCACGCTCACCATCCAGCAACTCCCGCGCACCACCGCCGATATCGACACTCACTGAAGGAGACGGCCCACCCGATGCCTCCACGCCAGAAGAAGCCCGCCGACCAGGCGGAGCTGTTCAGCGCCTCAACCGCTAAGGAGATCCAGGACATCCTCTGGAAGGCGGCCGACAAGCTGCGCGGCTCGATCGACGCCGCCCAGTACAAGGAGTTCGTCCTCGGCCTGATCTTCCTGAAGTACGTCTCGGACGCCTTCGACGAGCGCCGGCGTGAGCTGGCCGAGGAACTCACGGACGACGGCATCACCGAGGACCGCATGGAGGACTTCCTCGAAGACCGCGACGAGTACACCCGCGCCAACGTCTTCTGGGTCCCCGAGACCGCCCGCTGGTCCTGGATCGCAGCCCAGGCCAAGGCCCAGGGCGTCGGCAAGCTCCTCGACGAGGCGATGGACGCCATCATGCGCGAGAACGCCTCCCTCACCGGCGTCCTCCCCAAGATCTTCAACCAGGACCGCGTCGACCAGAAGCGCCTCGGTGAACTCGTCGACCTCATCAGCGACGCGCGTTTCGGCGGCAGCGAGGAGCGCCCGGCGCAGGATCTGCTGGGTGAGGTGTACGAGTACTTCCTCGGCAACTTCGCCCGCGCCGAGGGCAAGCGGGGCGGCGAGTTCTACACGCCGAGCTCAGTCGTCCGGCTGATCGTCGAGATCCTGGAGCCGTACGAGGGGCGGGTGTACGACCCGGCGTGCGGCTCGGGCGGCATGTTCGTCCAGGCCGCGAAGTTCATCGAGGCGCACCGGGGGCGCGGCCACAAGGCCGACATCTCGATCTACGGCCAGGAACTGAACGAGCGCACCTGGCGCCTCGCCAAGATGAACCTCGCCATCCACGGCATCGACGGCAACCTCGCCGCACGCTGGGGCGATACCTTCGCCGACGACAAGCACGCGGACCTCAAGGCCGACTTCGTGATGGCCAACCCGCCGTTCAACATCAAGGACTGGGCGCGGGACGAGACGGACCCGAGGTGGAGGTACGGGGTTCCGCCGAGGAATAACGCCAACTATGCGTGGCTCCAGCACATGATCTCGAAGCTGGGGGAGAGGGGGACGGCGGGCGTTGTTCTAGCCAACGGCTCCATGAGCTCGCAGTCGAGTGGAGAAGGTGAGATCCGGCAGGCACTGGTCGAGGCGGACCTGGTGGCGTGCATGGTGGCGCTGCCGTCGCAGTTGTTCCGTACGACGCAGATTCCGGCGTGCCTGTGGTTCCTGTCCAAGGACAAGTCGCCTCAGGGGGCACGGCGGTTGGATGACCGGCGGGGCGAGATCCTGTTTATCGACGCCCGGGAAATGGGCGAGATGATCGACCGGACGGAGCGGGGTCTGCCGGAGTCTGACCTTAGGAAGATCGCTGACACCTACCACGCGTGGCGGGGCACGGCGTCGGCGCGCGAGGCCAGGCTGAGGTACGTGGACGTGCCGGGCTTTTGCTACTCGGCTGACCTGGAGAAGGTGCGGGAGCACGGGTATGTGCTGACGCCGGGGCGGTACGTGGGGGCTGTCGAGGCGGAGGAAGAGGACGCGGAGGCGATCGCCGAGCGGATCGGCAAGCTGACCGAGGAACTGTACGAGCTGTTTGACAAGTCGGCGGAGCTGGAGAAGACGGTGCGCGAACAGTTGGAGGGCGTTCGATGACGGCTCTGACGCTTGCCGATCTCTGTGACCTGGTCGTGGACTGTAAGAACCGTACGCCCCCCGAGGCCGCTCCTGGCGAGGAGATCACGGGATTCGCTATTGGGACCCCCAATATCATCGATGGACGTATCCGGCTATCAGATGCCAAGCCCGTGAGTAGTGAGACCTTTTCCACGTGGACGGCTCGCGCGGTGCCGAAAGCGGGAGACATCGTTCTCACCCGCGAGGCTCCCGTGGGGCGAGTCGGCCGTGTCGAACAGGGAATGAACCTCTGTCTCGGGCAGCGGACCATGCTGCTGCGGCCGAACGAACAGCGTTCCGACTCCCGATTTCTCCACTACTTCCTGCTGAGTCCCGCTGTTCAAGAACTCCTGCACTCTCAGGCCTCGGGGTCGACCGTGGCCCACTTGCGTGTGGCCCAGGTGCGGGATCTGCGTATTCCACTGGTGCCGGGCGTCGCGGAACAGCGTCAAATCGGCTCAGTGCTGGGGGCCCTGGATGACAAGATTGCCGTCAACGAGCGCATCGCAAGCACGGCCGACTCAATGTGTGATCTGATTTTCCAGAGTCACGCGCAGCGGCATACCTGCGTCTCCATGTCTCAGCTTCTTCAGCCGATCTTGGGCGGCACGCCCGACCGCAAAGAAGAGTCCTACTGGGATGGAAGCGTTCCCTGGGCTTCGGCCAAAGACGTGGTCAACGCGACCGCCGGTGTTTTGATGTCCACCGAGGAGCACATCACCGAGGCGGCTACGCAGGATTCGCGAGCAAAAGAGTTGAGGCCTGGCTCGGTAGTGCTCACAGCCCGGGGGACCGTGGGTGCCGTTGCTCGAATGGCGATGTCGGCAGCCATCAACCAGTCCTGCTACGCGTTCGAACCGGGGCGGGTGCCGAGTGCAGTGCTCTTCCACATGGTGCGCTCTGCCTCGAAGAGCATGCTCGGCATGGCACACGGAACCGTGTTCTCCACGGTGAATATGAAGACCTTCGATCATGTGGAGATCCCGGATCTGCCTGCCGACGTTCTCGAAAGCCTGGACGGCGAGCTCACATCACTGCATCAACTGATTGAGAGCCACCTCCGGGAATCGCGGCAGCTCGCCACCCTCCGCGACACCCTCCTGCCCCAACTCATGTCCGGCCGCCTCCGCGTCAAAGTCGCCGAGAAGATTGTCGAGGACGCCACGTGACTGCAACGCACCACGACGGAACCGAGCCCGACGACAGAACCCCCCGCCGCCCCACCGAAGCCGACTGGGAGCTGCTGGCGCTCGACGAACTCGCCGAGTTGGCCTGGCTGCCAGGCCCCGGCAACCAGTTCGCGCCCGGGTCCGGGCACCGGAAGTCCTGGGACGACCTGATCCTTTACCCGGACCTCCAGGAGGCGATCGAGCGCCTGAACCCGGACCTCCCCCCGGACGCCGTCCGCGAGGCCATGACGGCCGCCGTCACCCCCGGCTCGCAGGACACCTACGAGGAGAACCGGGCCGCCCACCGCTACCTCACCACCGGCATACGCTCCGTCACCTACACCGACTCCCACGGCGCCGAGTACAACCCCACCATCCGCCTCCTCGACCTCACCGACCCGGACGCGAACACCTACCGCGCCCTGAACCAGGTCACCGTGATCGACGGCGACAAGAACCGCCGTTTCGACGTCGTCCTGTACGTCAACGGCCTCCCCCTCGCCGTCATCGAGCTGAAGCGCGCCGGCGACGAGGACGCAACCCTCCAGACGGCCCACGCCCAGGTGGCGCGGTACGTCCAGGAGTTCCCCACCGCGTTCCGCTACAACGCCGTCGTCCTGCTCTCCGACGGCATCAGCGCGAAGTACGGCACCCCGTTCACCCCGTACGAGCACTTCGCCCCGTGGAACACGGACGAGTTCGGCGCCCGAGTCGACCCGCTGACGGCGAACGGCTTCTCGGAGTCCGGGCAGAACCTCGCACTCCACGGCCTGTTCACCCAGTCCCGCTTCCTCGAACTGGGCCAGTCCTTCATCAACTTCGTCCCGTCGAAGCGGATGAAGCGCATCGCGAAGCCGCACCAGTACCACGCGGTGACCCGCGCCGCCGAGGAGGTCCGCAGAGCATCGGCAAGCAACGGCAAGGCCGGCGTCGTCTGGCACACGCAGGGTTCCGGCAAGTCGGAGGAGATGGTCCTCACCACCACCCTGGTGATGCGGGACCCGGCCCTCCTGAACCCCACGGTCGTGGTCATCACCGACCGAACGGACCTCGACGACCAGCTCTACGCGACGTTCCAGGAGAGCGAGATCCTCCCGGAGTCACCCCGTCAGGTCCTCACCCGCGCCGAACTCCGGGAGGAGCTCGCGGCGAAGAGGACGGGAGGGATCCTCTTCACGACGCTCCAGAAGTTCGGCAAGACCAAGGAGGAACGGGAGTCGGGCACCGACCACCCCATGCTCTCCGACCGCCGGAACATCGTCGTGATCGTCGACGAGGCGCACCGCAGCCACTACGACGACCTCAACGGCCTCGCCCGCCACCTGCGCGACGCCCTCCCGCACGCCACCCTGCTCGCCTTCACCGGCACGCCGATCTCGGAGGCCGACCGCAACACCCGCGAGGTGTTCGGCGACTACATCGACATCTACGACCTGAAGCGGGCCGCCGACGACGGCGCGACCGTGAAGGTCTACCACGAGAGCCGCGTCATCCAGCTCGTCCTGGACCGGGACGTCGACCCGACCACCATCGACGAGGAGGCCGACCGCATCACCGACGGCCTCGACGACACCGAACGCCGCCGCGTGGAGCAGGCCGTGGCGACCATGAACGCGATGTACGGCGCCCCGGCCCGGATAAGGGACCTGGCCGCCGACCTCGTGGACCACTGGGAAGCCCGCCGGGAACGGATGAAGCCGTTCGTCGGAGCCTCCGAGGAGGGCGGAGCACCCGGCAAGGCGATGGTGGTGTGCGCGACCCGCGAGATCTGCGTAAGCGTGTACAAGGAACTGCGCGAGCTGCGCCCCGAGTGGCACAGCGACGAGTTCGACAAGGGCGCGATGAAGATCGTCTTCTCGTCGAACTCCCGCAAGGATTCCGACGCCCTCCTCGCCCACGCACTGCCCGACAGCCGCCGCAAGGCCGTTATCAACCGCGCCAAGGACCCCGACGACGAGCTGGAGCTGCTCATCGTCAACAACATGCTCCTGACCGGCTTCGACGCCCCGCCGATCCACACCATGTACCTGGACCGGCCGCTCAAGGGCGCCAACCTGATGCAGGCCCTGGCCCGCGTGAACCGCCGTTTCCGCGGCAAGGAGGACGGCCTCCTCGTCGGCTACGCGCCCCTGACGGAGAACCTGCAGAAAGCTATCGCCGAATACACCGAGGCCGACCAGCGCGACCGCACCCTCGGCCAGGACGTCGAGCGCGCACTGGACGAGCTGCGCAACGAGTACGACATCCTGTCCGGCATTCTGCGCGGCTTCGCCTGGGAACCCCTGCTCGACAAGCCTGGCCCCAAGGCCTTCGTCGACGCAGCCCTGCGCACCGCGAACTACCTCCTCGACCCCCTCTCACCCGGCAACAACCCGGACCAGCTCGACGACCCACGCCAGACCCTGGGCCGCCGCTTCCGCGACCACGCCTACCGTCTGGAGCGTTTCTGGGCACTGGCGGGCAGCTCGAAGGAGGTTGGTGACCGCTTCGCGGACCGGCCGGCCTGGAAGCGGCACATCCAGTTCTTCGTCGAGGTCCGCGCCTACATGGCCAAGCTGGACGCCATGAACCGCGAGGCGCGCGGCCTGCCGGTGGCGCGTGACGTCGAGCTGTACCTCGCCCAGCTCACGTCCTCCGTGGTCGAGACGGGCGGAGTGACGGACCTGTTCGCCGAGGCCGGGCTGGAGACCGCCGACCTCACCCACCTCACCGACGCGCTCGTCGCCCAGCTCCAGCAGAGCGACACCCCGCACCTGGCGGCCGAGGCGCTGCGGCGGCTTGTCGAGCGGAAGATGCGCGAGGTCACCCGGCACAACATCGTCCGCCAGACCACGTTCTCCAAACGCCTCCAGGACCTCATGGTCCGCTACATGCGCCAGCAGTACACCAGCGCCGAACTCATCGCCAAACTGGTCGAGATGGCCAAGGAGGTTGCCGCCGACGCCCGCCGCGGCGAGAAGTTCGACCCGCCCCTGAACTGGCGCGAACTCGCCTTCTACGACGCCGTAGCCGACCACGGCACCGCCCGCTCCCTCATGGGCGACGAAGTCCTGGCCAGCATCGCCCGCGAACTCGTCACCGAGGTCCGCCGCCAGCTCAAACCCGACTGGATCGCCCGCGAAACCGTCCGCGCCCGCCTGCGCAGCACCATCAAGCGCCTCCTGGCCCGCAACAACTACCCGCCGGACCAGCAGAAGGAGGCCATCGACCTGGTCCTCCGCCAGATGGAACACTTCGCCAACGAGTGGTCCGTGAACGGCACACCGAACGACTGAAGCGGCCCAATGGACCACTTGACCATGGGGGTTACATGAGTGAGTTAACGAATCTCGTCGCCAAGCTGGAGCGGCAGGTGCGCGAGGCGGAGGAGGCACACCGGATCGCTGACGGCGTGGGGGAGGCCTACGAGGACCTGCTCGACGAGATCCGGCACATCTCTTCCACCATCTCCGAACTCAGCTGGGAGCTGGACGGGCACATCGCGGACTGCGACTACTCGGCGGTGCAGCGCTCGGTTTACGAGATCCGCGGAGCCACCGATGCCGACCGCCTGCTGCCCGTACTCCGCCAGGTCCTCCTGCTCCGAGCGCTCTGGGAAGGCGCGACGCTCCCGGACCCGGCGGCGATCGAGTCTCTGCCGGAGCTGCCCCCGGAAGACATGGCCCACCCCACCCTCACCTGGGAGGAGCTACGGCGTGACTCTCAGCAGGAACTCGAGGAACGAGAGGCGTCCGCACGGCGCATCTGGTGCGACGAGGACGACGAGGCCGAGCTCCAAGACGCCCTCGACCGGGCACGATCGGAAGCCATCCAGGACCGGGCGACCCGCGCGGGGCGCCAGCTCATGAAGCTGTGCGAGTACATCTCCGAGAAACTCTGCCCCAGGCTTGTGACCAGCGCCGAGAACGGCAACATTGAGGAAGCGCTCAAGACGCTCGCGGCGATGGACGCTGCCGGCCAGGAGGCGGAACCGGCGTACAAGGTCTACGAGGTGGCGCTCTCCGAACAGTACGACCACAGCCCCACCTCGCTGGGCGCCATGGGCGAACACCTCATGCTCTTCGAAAGCTGGCTCGGCACCCAGTAGTCCCTGCGCGGGATCAGTGCAGCAGCCACAACGAGGGCCCTGCCGACCCGAGTTCGAGTCGGCAGGGCCCCATGACTGTACGAGTGCCAGCCGCACCGCTCAGACGTGGCCGGTGCGACGTATCCCGCCCACGTCACACGGGACACCGTGGCTGGAACAACTCCGCAGGCCCGCTCCTCGTCGCCCTCACCCCGGCAGCCTGACCTCCATCGCGAACGCCACGAACGCGGACCAGGACGACGGCGGGAATGCCAGGGATCCGCCGTCACGGTCCTTCGTGTCGCGGACCATGACCTTCTTCGGGTCGTTGTCGGCGACCTCGACGCAGCTGTCGGACTTTGTGTAAGAACTGGTTCGCCAGTTGGGCATCATGGTCATCGTCTCCTAATCGGTTGGCATCCGGTCATAGTGCTGGAGTGCGGCGAAGATGAGGTCTCGAACAGCGGTCCCGTAGACCGCCGACTGCTGCAAGAGCGCGAACGCCTTGGCGTATTGCTCAATCTCTCGGGGCTGTGTCACCGAGAACTCCGCCGAGTACGTTTCGACGAGGACGAGCTTGTCGTCGAACATCGAAAAGGAGTTGCCGGGCCAGAGGCGCATGGGCGCGGCCCTCGGGATGATGCCGAGGCTGAGCCGGGCCAGCCGCATCACAGCGAGCAGGCGGTCAAGTTGCCCCTTCATCACTTCCGCGCCCCCGAAGTTGGTGTAGAGCGCCTGCTCGGCGAGTACCACGTTGAAGATCCTGTCGCCCCTGTACAGGTACTGCTGTCTCTCCAGCCGCTTGGCCGTGGCGGCTTCGATGTCGTCGGGAATCTCGTAGAAGTCCCTGACCTGGTTGAGGGTCTGCGCCGCGTACTCCGCTGTCTGGAGAGTCCCCCACACGACCGTGGGGTGCCAGATCCGGAAGACCTTGGTCTTCGAGTAGACCGGTATGGCCGCCTGCTGCCTCTTCTCTGCCCCGGTTGCCAGCTGCCGGCGCCACTCAAGCCACAGCTCGTCGATGTGGCGCACCGTGGCGATCAGGTCAGGGATCTCTCCGTCGTGCCCAGTCGCGGCGCACCAGGTCCTGATGTCTTCCTCGCTGGCGTTCTGCTTGCCGTTTTCGAGGCGCGAGACCTTCGACTCCTGCCACCCGAGCGCGCGAGCGAGCGCCCGGCCGCTCGCGAATCCCGCATCCCTGCGGAATCCGCGCAGCCGGGCGCCCAGCGCCTCTCGTGCCTCTTGTGCTTGCGTGCTCACTGATGGGTCAGGGCTTGTACTCGACGTGAGGGATGGCGACGGCCCAGAGCAGGTCACGCAGGCTGACGCACTCGGCCACGATGTCCGGGTCTTCGACGATCTCGGACCCGAGCACGCGCCCTTCGGGGTCGAAGTGGCCTACGGCGAGGAGGCGGTCGTCGTAGAGCCACCAGTCGTTCCCCTGCACGGGGAAGGTGACGCCTTCGGGCAACCGGTGTCGCGGCAGCCATCGGATGTCCTCGCCCATCTCGATGTTGAGGTGCGTGAGCGAGTGCTCCCACGTGACGTACTGGCTGTGCGGCTCGGTGACGACACGGACGCGGCGTACGGTCCTGCCTTCTCCCGTGACGCGCTTCATCAGCGTCGTCCAGTCGTTGAGCCAGGCGTAGTCGTCGGGCTCGCCCCGCTTCCAGCGGACGTACGGGGTGTCCTCGATGGGCGACCCGTAGTCGTCCCTCAACTCCAGGTGGAAGGCGTCCCGTTCGAACTGGTTGAACAGCTCGTCACGCTGCGCTGGGGTGATCAGGTCCACTGTTCTCCTCCAGTAGGGCCGTGATCGAGGACTTGGGGACCTCGATGCAGGTCTCATAGTCGGGCATCCGCATCTGGCTCAGGGCCTCGGCGTCGTGCATCTCCGGTCCCTGAAGGACACATGTTCCCTGTTCGGTGACGAGCATGATCGGGGCCGTGAACTGCCTGACCTCGCCGGACTCCTGGCCGTCCTTGGTCAGGTGCTCGAACAACTCGGTCGGGACCTCGATCACGGTCTGTCCCGCCGGCACGTCGAGCTGCATGAGCAGTTCGTTCGCGTACACCTTCCAGCCTTGGATGACGTAGGTTTCCTGATCGCTTGCGTACAGGGTGGGGCTGTCTCCGGGGGTGGAGTTCTTACCGAGGAACCGTAGCTTCATGGTGGCTCTCCCGTCCGCTGCCTTGCGCCGGTTTGCGCGACATCTCGATGGTGGCGAGCCTGTTCGAGGCCGTCAATCGACTTGCTGCAAACTCGCGCAATCTTCTTGGGACTTGGGAACCACCCGCTCTACGTTCGTCCACGGACCCAACCCGCAAAGGCGGCATCGAAGGGAGAAGCGTGGTGGCGAGTGTGACCGAGGAACCCGTAATCACAGAGGCCGAGGCCAGCAGTTTGCCCATCCACGTGGAGACGATCTCCGAGACCGTCGAACAGGCTTGGGGCATGAAGCTCAGCACGTCGACACGCAAGGACATCGACGGCAGAACCGGTGAGCTGATCGGACACCTGAACCTTCTCGTCGGGCAGTGCCTCGGAGAGGACGAGAGCCAAGACACTTTGCGTCTCCTCCGCATGGTGGAACGCCACGTGGCTGCGAGTAACCGGCCAACAAGCCGCACTCCCGCCCACGACGCGTACGCCTACATGCGCGACTCGGCCATCTTCGCCAGCACGTTGCTGTCGGTCTGCCAGAAAGCCAGCGGAGCCGAAGAGGCATGACCGCCAAGACGTGGCTGGTGGGCCTCTGCTGGCTCTGCCGGAAGCCGGACCAGTCCGTGATCTTCATAGGTCCTGTGACGGTGAACGGCGTCACGGCTCCGGGCTTCGCCTGCGAAGGGTGTTGTGACTGGTCTCGCCGGTACGTCCGGGCCTACACCCAGCAGTTGGACGCACGTCGCGCCTCATAGCTCCCCGCCCGTCCGTCGTCCCCCGTACGGATGGGCGGGGTCCAGCGCCCACCCCCGACCTGTCACGTCCAAGGTCGGGCCGGGGGTGGGTCAGCAAGCGCACCACGGAGCGGAGAACGCGTCTCCGCAACGCAGTTGCACCAGAGAGGACTACCCGATGGACAGCAACCTCTACACGCTCCCGGCAGACGGCGTCGAGACCAAGAACTACTGCGGCGGCCCCTGCACCGAGGGCTGCGTCGACTTCGCCGCGATCCCCGGCGCCGCCGACTCCTTCATCGTCCGCGACTCCAAGCCGGAGGGCGCCGGCAGGGAGCTGCGCTTCACCGCGGGCGAGCTGGACGACTTCGCCCTCGGGTGGGTGACGGAGCGCGGTCTGACCGCCTGACCCTGCTACACCTCTCATCCCGGCGGGCCGCTCTCGCGCGCGCGAGAGCGGCCCGCCCCCTTGGCGAAAGGCGCATATGAGCTGGTCAGGGCACTTCCACGGGTTCGGGCCATGGATCGGGTCTCCGGAGAGCTACCACCGCGAGGGCGACCGGCGACCGCCCCATCCCAACCCTCCGCCGGCGCCGGCCTCCGACGACGACAAGAAGGCGAAGGAAGCACTCGCCCGCTACCGCGAGGTCGCGGCCGAGTTCCCCGTCTCCTCGCTGCCGCCGATGATGTCGGGTCACTGGCTCATGAAGCGCAACCAGGCCTCCCCCGAGCGCACATGGACCGACGCGGCAACCGCCGTGGACTGGCTGACGAAGCACTTCCTCGACAACCCGCCGACCGGGCAAGGGGAGGAGGGCCGGCCAGACGCCGGTCTGGACGGCAGACGCGCGTACGCGCTCGATGTCCTACCGGGCGGCGTCGACGTGAGCTGGGCGTACTACAACCGTTCGGGCAACATCGTCTCGCTCAACGTCGTGTGCTGCCCGAACGTCCATCACCCAGCCCTCACCTGCCCGCTCCGCTAGCGCACCGGGGTGAGCCCCGGTCTGGTGTCCGGATGCGACGAGAGCCCTGCCCGCCCGACAGGAAGGGGCAGGGCTCTTGCCGTGTGTACGAGCGTCAGACGCGCCGCTCCGACGCGGCCAGCCCGACGAATCCCACCCAGGTGTCACGCGAGACCGTGAGTACGGGCCCGGCGACGGCCTTGGAGTCACGGACGTGCACGACCGCCGTACCGGGTGCGACCTCTACGCATTCGCCGCCTTCGGCTCCGCTGTAGCTGCTCTTGAACCAGGCGAGGCCGGAGGTGGCGGTCAAGGACTCAGCGCTGTTCATAGCGATTCCAGCACCCCTTCGATGAGTTCCAGTGACTCTCGCGAAGTGAGAGCCTGTGATCGGATGATCCCATAGCGTGCGGCGGCGAGAGCTGTCTGTTCCGGGTCGGTCTGGAGGGCGCTGGTTCCTTGCGCCTCGGCATAGACGAACCTCTTGCCGTCCTTGCGCGTGACGATTGTGAACGGTCCGTCTACGCCCGCGTTGACCTGGCAGTCGAGCGACATGACTTGGATTGCGACGTTCCGCTTCTGGCCGATCAAGAGCAGATGCTCCAACTGCCCCCGCAGTACGTGCTTTCCGCCATACGGGTGACGCAGTACTGCCTCCCCGATCACGAAGCTGAGGAGCGGTGCGGGCCATCGGTCGAAAATGTCCTGGCGAGCCAGTCGCGCTGCGACCCGCTGCTCGATGGTCTCCTCGTCCAGGATTGGGCACCGCATGCCCAACACCGCGCGCATGTACTCCTCGGTCTGCACCAGGCCGTTGAACACGAGTGTGCTGTAGGAGAGCAGCTCAATGGCTTCCTTCTCCAAGGCCGCCATCCCCTGGAAGAACACCGGATACTGCGCCCGCTCCACCTGCTCCTTCCACAGGCACAGCAACCCGCCCGCCCCCAGCACCTCGTCCGCCCGCTCGATCGTCCGGGGTGACGGAATCCGCCGCCCCTGCTCGAACGACGCGACCGTGGACGCCGAGTACCCGATCCGGCGCCCGAACTCCTCGCGTTCCAGCCCCTCCCGTACCCGCAGCGTCTTCATGCTCTGCCCGAACGCGACCACGACACCCCGCCCGGCCTCCTCCTCCGGCCGCGGCCCGGCCCCGGACCCGGTTCCAGCCCCGTCGTCGCTGTCCCAGCCGTCCCCGAGGCTCACGACCGTGCCCTTGCCGTCGTTCTCCGGCTCCCCGGGAACCGTCTCGGCCCCCGCCACCGCGCCCTCGCGCTCCGTCAACTCCGTCACGCGCGTCTCCTTGCTTTGCCACGCCCCCACGCCCCCAACGTCCCGGACGGGACGCCGTAACGGCGCGCAGCACGTACACGCGCGTACAGCTCGCGTACAGCGGATCCCTGTCGCTGCGTCACCAGTAGTCACGCTACGCGACCGGGGGCACTGTCGTCGGCGGGACGACGAAACCCACAAACTCCATCCAACCCGCCTTCCCCGGCAGTCCCGGCGGTCCCGGCGCCCCCGGCGACCGCACCTTCGAGATGCGCTTCAGCTCCACGCCCCGCGGAGCCCGCCTCGCCCGCCATCTCGCGGCCGTACGCCTGGACGCGTGGGGCATCCCGTACGGCACCGACCCGCACGACGCGATCGTGCTGATCGTTGCCGAGCTCACCGCCAACGCCGTGCGGCACGGGCACGTCCCCGGCCGGGACTTCCATCTCCGCCTCCACACCCCACCGGACGGCGCCACCGTACGCGTCGAGGTCACCGACACCCGCGCCGAACGCCACCCCCGCCGCCCCCGTCACGCCCACCACCCCCACGGCGAGGAGGAGGCCGGCCGGGGACTGGTCCTCGTATCGCATCTCGCGACCCGCTGGGACTGGCACCCGCGCCCGGACGGCCCGGGCAAGACGGTGTGGGCCGAGTGCGCCACTCCGCGATACATGAACCAAGCACCTCAACTGACTTGATAACCAGGGTTATCGGGTCAGAGAAGTCGTACATCGCCGCCCCACTCCTACGGTTCCACCACATCAGCGACGGAACCCCGGGAGGCACCCCATGGACGCTACGCCCACCACGCACCCGCACCCGAACCCGCACCACGACAACGCGCTGCCGCTGCCCCAGCTCGTGGAGGCGCGCCTGGCCCAGGACCCGAAGCTCACCGACGGGGCGAAGGCTCTCGTCCGCGAGGCGCTCGGCGCCGCCGAAGACGACACGGGCGGCACCGGCGGCGCGGGCGGCACCGGTGGCGCGGGTGGCACGGGTCGCGCGGGGGAGTCCCACGCCCCCGCCCGTCCCGTCTACCTGGGGAAGATCACCGTCACCGGCTTCCGCGGCGTCGGCGGTGAGGCGCGGCTGAACCTGCGGCCGAAGCAGGGTGTCACCCTCGTCGTCGGGCGCAACGGCTCCGGCAAGTCGAGCATCGCCGAGGCCGTCGAGACCCTGTTCACCGGCACCAACGCCCACGGCGCCGGTCAGCACCCGAGCCACGCCGTCCGCTGGCGCAACCTGCACCGGGGTGAACAGACCGCCGTCGAGGCCAGGCTGACCGTCGAGGGCGACCCGTCGCCGAGCACCCTCACCCGCACCTGGACCGGCGACACCTTCGCCGAGTCGCGGGCCGTGCTCAGGCGGCCGGGGCACGGCACCGTCCCGCTGGAGCAGGTCGGCTGGGAGCAGGCCACGCGCACCTACCGGCCGTTCCTGTCGTACGTCGATCTCGGCAACCTGATCAACGGCAAGCCGGCCCAGATGTACGACAACATCGCCGCGATCCTCGGACTCGACCACCTCAACGCCGCCGTGCGGCGGCTGACGGCGGCGAGGAAGGAACTCGACGCGGCCGTGAACGCCGAGAAGGAGAAGAAGCCGCTGCTGCTCGCGGCCCTGGAGGGCGTCGGCCACGACGACCGGGCGGTCAAGGCCCTCCTGGCGATGGAGGAGATGGAGGAGAAGGACGGCGGGCCCGACTACGCCACGCTCGACGCCCTGATCGCCGGTGTGCCCACCGCCGACGAGGGCCGGCTGCGGGAGGCGCGGCTGGAGGCCGCCGCGGAGGGGCCCGAGCTCGACCGGGTCGGTGTCGCCGTCGACGCGCTGCGGCACGCCCTCGCCGACGTCGAGGATCTGAAGGGGACGGTGGCCGCCGACGCGCACAGCCGAGCCCAGCTGCTCCAGGCGGCCCTGAGCCACAGCGACCGCCACGCCGACGACACGGCCTGCCCGGTGTGCGGCACGGAACAGGTTTTGGACCGGGAGTGGGCCTCGCGCGCGGAGGCGCAGATCGCCGCGCTGCTGCGTGAGGCCGACGCCGTACGCGAGGCCGAGGCCGGGCTGCGGACCGCGACGCGGGCCGTGCACGACCTGGTCCTCCCGCCGCGGGAGGTCCCGGCCGTGCTCGGCGAGCCCTGGCGGGCCTGGAGCGACTGCCGGCGGATCACCGACCCCGCCGAACTCGCCGAGCGCGCGCTGCGGGCCGCGGTGACGCTGGCGGACGCGTGCGAGGTCGTGGCGCGGAAGGCGGGCGAGGAACTGGCGGCCCTGGACGAACGCTGGCGCGCGGTCGTCGGCCTGCTGGCCGAGTGGACGCGGCTCTCCCGGCAGGTCGCCGCCGAGAAGTCGCGCAGGACGGAGACGAACGCCGCGCTGACCTGGATCAAGAAGCTGACGACCGAGATCCGTGACCTGCGCCTCGACGCCTTCGCCGAGCACACGCAGCGGATCTGGGAGAAGCTCCGCCGGCAGAGCAGCGTCGACCTGAAGCCGGTCAGGATGCACGGCAGCGAGAAGGCGACCGTCCGCAAGCTGGTCATGGACGTCACCGTCGACGACGCCGAGGCCCCGGCGCTGAGCGTCATGAGCCAGGGCGAACTGCACTCGCTCGCCCTGTCCCTGTTCCTGCCGCGCGCCGCCACCGCCGACAGCCCCTTCGGGTTCGTCGTCATCGACGACCCGGTGCAGTCCATGGACCCGGCGAAGGTCGACGGGCTGGCCCAGGTGCTCGACGAACTCGGCCGTGACCGGCAGGTCGTCGTCTTCACCCACGACACCCGGCTCCCGCACGCCTTCCGCGGCCAGGGCCTGCCCGTGACCGTGCTGAAGGTGGAGCGCGGCGAGAGGTCCAAGGTGGACGTCACGGACGGGACCGACCCGGTCTCGGAGGCCATCGGCGACGCCTTGGCCCTCGCCAGGACCCCCAACTGCCCCGACGCGGCGCTGCGGCACGTGCTGCCGTCCCTGTGCCGCGAGGCCCTCGCGATCGCGATCGTCGAGGCGGCCTGGCTCCGCCGCAGCCGCACCGGGCATAGCGCCGACGCCCTCCAGGCGGCCATCGACCGGACCGACCGGCTCGTCCCGCTCGCGTCCTTCGCCCTCTTCGACGACGGTCTCGTCCACCACGACGACGAGGTCAGGAGCCGGCTGCGCGCCCTGTACGGAGGCGAGAGCACGACCCTGATCCACCAGTGCCAGCGGGGCGCCCACCCCGACGGGTTCCTCCCGCACGACCCGGTCGCCTTCGTCAGGAAGGTCGAGGACCTCGCCCACCGGATCCGCAAGCAGGAGGGGAACGTCTGATGCCCGCCACGCCCACGAGCGCCGACACCGCCACCGTCGCCGCACTCCTCGCGACCGCCGACAGCCTCCTCACCGCGGGCCTGGGCGGCCCGCTGACCCCGGGCAGCCGTGCCCGGGGTGCCGCCTACGCCCTGCGGATCGCCCTGGAGGCGGCCGTCGACGCGGTCCTCACCGCCGAGGAGGCCGGACTCCGCCGGGTCACCACGCGGGCGAAGCTCCTCTGCCTGCGCCACTACGCCGGCCCCGACCTGGCCCGCCGCGCCCACGCCCTGTGGAGCGGGCTCAGCACGGGCTGCAAGTACCACCACGACGAGATGGGCCCGAGCCACACCCAGGTACAGGCCTGGCAGGCGGCCGTCGAGGAACTTGTCACGGAGCTCGCCACGGAACGCGCCACGGAGCTCGCCGCGCCGGACACCGCCCTGGATCGCTCTCGGTCCCGGTCCCGGTGAAGTCGGCGGCGCGTCCGGCCGTGCCTCAGCAAGGCCCCTCGATCAGGGCGAAGCGGGCGCCCTCCGGGTCGGTCACGGTGGCCACGCGGCCGTAGGCGCTGTCGCGGGCCGGGCCGAGGACGTGGCCGCCAAGGTCGGTGACGAGTGCGAGGGAGGCGTCCACGTCGGCCACCTCGAAGTACGTCACCCAGTGCGGACCCCGGTCCCGGGGCAGGGCGCTGCCCACACCGTGGATGCCGGCGACCGGGTGCCCGCCGATGTGCAGGGTCACGTAGTCGAAGTCGGCGGACACCTCCGCCTCCTGCGTGTAGCCGAAGACCGTCTCGTAGAACTTGGTGACGCTCGCGGTCTCGAAGGTCACCAGTTCGTTCCAGGCGGGGGCGCCGGGGACCCCGGTGATGTTGGTGCCGCGATGGGCCGCCGCCTGCCAGATGCCGAAGACGGCGCCGGACGGATCGGAGCAGATCGCCAGCCGCCCGGCCTCCGCGGCGTCCAGCGGGCCGACCCCGATGGTGCCGCCGCACAGCCGCACCGTCTCGGCGCTCGCGTCCACGTCGTCGGAGGCGAGATACGGGGTCCAGGCGACTGGGAGATGCCGGTCCGGGGGCAGTTGGCCGATCCCCGCGACCTCACGGCCGTCGAGGAGGGCCCGGACGTAGGGGCCGAGCTGCTGCGGACCGGGCTGGAACTCCCAGCCGAAGAGAGCGCCGTAGAACTCCTGCGTGGCCGTCAACCCATGCACCATCAGTCTCACCCAACAGGGTGTACCGGGCGCGTACCGGGCCTGCTCTGCGCCCCTCGGGCCGGCCGACCCGGGTGCCTCGGTCATCGTCCCTCTCTCCCCGGCCCCTCGTGGTGGCCGTGTCGCTTCCGCCTTCGGAGGATGCCTGATGGGGGGTTTCCGCCGGGATACACGCGGTGGTCGCCGTAGGGCGACGGCCTGTACGGCATGTGCTCGGTCCCGTACACCCCGTGATCGACCCGGTCCGGCCGAGCAGAGTAGCCGGAGCGGGGCGTGGGGGCCACCCTCGTGCGCGAGGATGGGGACCATGAACGCCATCATCACCGCAACCGAACTCGGCGGCGACCTGGCGGGGGAGAACCCGCCCGTCGTCCTGGACGTCCGCTGGCAGCTCACCGTGGCGAAGGCGGCCGGCGAGCCGCCCTTCGACGGCAGGGCCGCCTACGCGGCCGGACACGTGCCCGGCGCGGTCTACGTCGACCTGGACCGCGAACTCGCGGGCGCGGCAGGCACGGCAGGCCGCCATCCGCTGCCCGATCTGGCGGAGTTCGGCGCGGCGATGCGCCGGGCGGGTGTGTCGGCCGCCCGGCCGGTCGTCGTGTACGACGGGGGACAGGGCTGGGCCGCCGCCCGCGCCTGGTGGCTGCTGCGCTGGACGGGTCACCCGGACGTGCGGGTCCTCGACGGCGGGCTGCCGCAGTGGCGGGGCGAGCTCTCGACGGACGTCCCCGCGCGCGTGGAGGGCGACTTCGTGCCCGTGGCGGGCGCCGCGGGCCTGCTCGACGCGGACGGTGCCGCCGAACGGGCACGCTCCGGGGTGCTGTTCGACGCGCGCGCGGGGGAGCGCTACCGGGGAGAGGTCGAGCCGATCGACCGGGTCGGCGGGCACATCCCGGGCGCGGTGTCGGCGCCCACCACCGACAACGTCGCCCCCGACGGCCGGTTTCTGCCCGCCGAGGAGTTGCACGACCGCTTCAAGGCGCTGGGCGCGTCCGACGGCACCGACGTGGGCGTGTACTGCGGCTCGGGCGTCTCCGGCGCCCACGAGGTGCTGGCGCTGGCGGTGGCGGGCATCCCGGCGGACCTGTACGTGGGGTCCTGGTCGGAGTGGTCCTCGGACCCGTCCCGGCCGGTCGCGGTGGGCCCCGACCCACAGTGACCTGCCTCGCATCCGGGGATAGGAAGGGGCCGCACCGAGCAGGTGCGGCCCCTTCGTACGTATGGATCGTCGTGCGAACCGAATTACCCGAACCGGCGAAGGCCGGGACCGTGTCGCCGTACGGCGTCCCGGTCCCGTCACTCCTGTTTCTTGCGGCGCGTCCCGAACACGATCTCGTCCCAGCTGGGCACGGCGGCCCGGCGCCCGGGACGGACCCCGTCCGCCTCGGCCTGCCGGTCGGTGGCGCCGATCAGCCGGTCGCGGTGGCTGCCGACCGAACGCGGCATCAGGACGTCGGCGTACGCGGAGCCGGCGGAGGCGGCCGGCGCCGGGGGCTCCTCGGCCTCCGGCTCCTGCTCCTCCGGCTCCTCCACGGGCTCGGCGGGGCGCTCCGGGACGACCATGTCGCCGCGGAAGCTCGGCACCGCCTCCAGCAGGCTGGTCAGCGAGTCCCGCTCGCGCTCGCCGATGCTCTCCTCGGCCGGTTCGGACGGCTGGGCGGGCAGGCTCGGGCGCTCCAGCGCACGGTCCATCGAACGGTCGCGCGGCAGCCGCGCGATACGGGGGACGAACGGAAAGCTGGGCTCCGGGGAGGAGAGGTCGTCGGACTCGCCGATCAGCGAGCGCGCCTCGTCGTCGACGGCCTGGACCAGCCGCCGGGGCGGGTCGTAGGTCCAGCTCGCCGAGTGCGGTTCGCCCGCGACGCAGTAGACGAGCAGGACCTCCCAGGTCCCGTCGTCGCGGCGCCAGGAGTCCCACTGGACGGTGTCCTTGTCGGCGCCGCGCAGCAGCAGCCGCTCCTGGACGGCCTCGCCGAGCTGGGGTCCCGCGGCGTTCTCGCCGGGCCTGCGGACGGGGGTCTTGCGGGCCCGCTCGGCCATGAAGGCGCGCTCCGCCAGCACCGGCCCCTCGAATCGGCGGACCCGGTCGACGGGGATGCCCGCCATCTGGGCGACCTCTTCCGCGGTCGCACCGGCTCGTATACGCGCCTGGATGTCTCGGGGGCGGAGATGGCTCTCCACCTCGATCTCGATCTGGCCGAGGCGGGGACGGTCGCCACGGACGGCGGCGCGCAGACGCTCATCGATCGGAAGCGTGTACTCCGTGCTGTCCGCAGCCTTCAGCACCAGCCGTGTGCCGTCATTCGAGACGGCCACGACACGCAGTTCGGGCATGGGGACCTCCCGGGTGGTGCCTGCCGACGTCACGTGCGTCGCTGCTTCCGCTAGTCGAGTGTGGCCTGCCCGGGTGCAGCCTGCCACAACCTTGCCGAGTTGCCCGGCGTGTCGGGCGCGGGCCCTGGATCGCCGTTATGGCACGGTTACCTATTCGCCACGCTAAGTGACCAAGGCCGTCACCGTGTGCAACTAGTCCCCTCCCGGCGGTCCAGCAAGGCCCAGGACACCCTGTAGGGGGCCCGGGCCCAAGGCTCGCAACAGTACTCCATTTGGGCCACGTGCGTGGATTGGCGCGCCGCTCAACTTCTGGCAAGAGGTGCGTCTTGGCCGCCCGTTACGCGGTTTCTGTGATCTTGAAAGTGGCACACTTCACGCAATCTCCCGAATCGGAGCGATCGGGATCGCGTCATGCGTTTTCCGCCACGGCGGCCGCGACCGGTCGCCGGACCGGTAGCGGATCGGGTCACGCCCCGAGAACCCTCCGGAGGTAGTCGTTCTGGAACAGGCGGCCGGGGTCGAGCCGGTCGCGCACTGCCGTGAACTCCCCGAAACGCGGATAGACCTGTGCGAAGTACTCCGCGTCGCGCGTGTGCACCTTGCCCCAGTGCGGCCGGCCCTCGTGCGCGGTGAAGATCCGCTCGGCGGCCGTGAAGTACCCCTGGTACGCCGTCCCCTTGGCCATGTGGACGGCGACGTACGCACTGTCGCGGCCGGAGGCGGTGGACAGCGCGATGTCGTCGGCCGGCGCGGTGCGCACCTCGACAGGGAAGCTGACCCGCAGGCCGGAGCGCTCGACCATCGCCTTCAGCTCGCGCAGCACCTCGGTGACGGCCGCGCGCGGGACGGCGTACTCCATCTCCACGAAGCGCACCCGGCGCGGCGAGGTGAAGACCTTGTAGGGGACGTCGGTGTAGGTGCGCGCGGACAGGGCCTTGCTGGAGATCTGCGCGATCGTCGGGATCGTCGCGGGCACCGCCCGGCCGACCCACTGCGCCACCTGGAACACGCCGTTGGAGAGGAACTCGTCCTCGATCCAGCCCGAGACCTGGCCTACCGGCTGGCTCGGGCCCGCGCTGCGGTTGTTGCGCTTGGTGTTGGTGTTCCCGGTGTGCGGGAACCAGTAGAACTCGAAGTGCTCGTTCTCCGCCCACAGCTCGTCGAAGTCGGCGAGGACCTTGTCGAACGGCATCGGCTCCTCGCGCGCGGTGAGGAGGAAGACCGGCTCCACGGCGAAGGTGATCGAGGTGACGACGCCCAGGGCGCCGAGGCCGATCCGGGCGGCCGCGAAGACCTCCGGGTTCTCCTTCTCCGAACAGCTGAGCACCGAGCCGTCCGCCGTCACCAGCTCCAGGCCCTTGATCTGCGCGGCGATCGAGCCGGAGTCACGGCCGGTGCCGTGGGTGCCCGTGCTGGTGGCCCCGGAGACCGTCTGCTCCATGATGTCGCCCATGTTGGTGAGCGAGAGGCCCTCGCGCAGCAGCGCCATGTTGAGTCTCTTGAGCGGGGTGCCGGCCTCGACCGTGACGGTCATGGTGTCACGGTCGATCTTGCGGATGCCGGTCAACAGTTGAGGGCGGATCAATACGCCGTCGGTGGCGGCGATCGACGTGAAGGAATGGCCGGTACCGACCGCCTTCACCTTCAGGCCGTCCTCGGCCGCCCGGCGCACGGCCGCGGCCAGCTCGTCGACGGAGGCGGGCATCACCTCCCGCGCGGGACGGGCGGTCACATTGCCGCCCCAGTTACGCCACGTGCCGTTCTTCCCGCTCGTTGTGGTGCTCAAGGGTGCCTCCCCGACCCGGAGCCGGCCTGCCGAGCCGGCGGTACCCGAGGAAACCGACCGCGACCGCGACGGCCCCGGACACCGCCGGAACCCCGTACCCGGCCTGTGCCCCGGCCGCGTCGATGACCCAGCCGGCGATGGAGGAGCCGAGCGCCACCCCGACCGCGAGCCCGGTGCTGATCCAGGTCATGCCCTCGGTCAATTGGGCGCGTGGTACGTGCTCTTCGATGAGGGACATGGTGGTGATCATCGTCGGAGCGATGGCCAGTCCCGCAGCGAACAGCGCCACGGCCAGAAACGGCAAGTTTCCGACCAGTAGGAGGGGGATCATACTCACGGCCATCATGAACACGCCCAGCAGCCAGCGCTTTTCCGGCGCTCCCCGCAGCCGCAGCAGGCCGAAGACGAGCCCGGCGACACAGGAACCGGCCGCGTAGAGCGCCAGCACCACGCTCGCCGCGCCCTTGTGGCCCCGCTCGTCGGCGAAGGCGACCGTGACCACGTCGACCGCGCCGAAGATCGTTCCGGTCGCCACGAACGTCACCACCAGGACCTGAAGTCCGGGCGAGCGCAGGGCGCTGCCGCCGCCGCGCTGCTCGCGCGGGTGCGGCACGGGCTCGGTGGCCCGCTGTGCCGTCAGCCAGAAGACCCCGACCGCGAGGAAGCAGGCCGCCAGCAGCGGGCCCGCCTCCGGGAACCAGACCGTGGACAGCCCGATCGAGATGATCGGCCCGAAGATGAAGCACACCTCGTCCACCACGGACTCGAAGGAGTACGCCGTGTGCAGCTGCGGGGTGCCCCGGTACAGGGCCGCCCACCGGGCCCTCACCATCGCGCCGAGACTCGGTACCGCGCCGATGCCCGCGGCGCACACGAACAGCACCCAGTCCGGCCACCGGAAGTGCGCGGCCAGCAGCAGCCCGGCCGCCGCGGCCAGCGCGAAGAGCGTCGCCGGACGCAGCACCCGGCGCTGGCCGTACTGGTCCACCAGACGGGATATCTGAGGCCCCGCCACCGCGGCCGCCAGCGCGATCGTCGCCGACAGCGCGCCCGCGAGGCCGTAGCGCCCGGTGAGCTGGGAGACCATCGTGACCACGCCGATGCCCATCATCGACAGCGGCATCCGGCCGAGGAACCCCGCGGCGGAGAAGCCCTTGGAGCCGGCAGCGGCGAACAGGGCGCGGTAGGGGCTGGGCACGGTGTCTCCGGTCGGTCCGGTCACGCGCGCGTGGCGGCTCCGCGCGGCGGGACAAGTGAGGCGGCTCGTCGGTGCGTGCCCGGTCACACCCGGTAAGGCGCGAAGGCAACCCATACAGCTTACGAGCCGGGCAACCCCCATGCACCGGCCGTACCGGCCATACCGGCCGGCACCGGCGCGCACGCCCCGCGGGCACCCCCGGTACGGCGCCCGGTGCGATGCCGGTGCGACCCCGGTGTGCCCCCGCCGTTTCCCCGCTGTCGGACGCGGGTGGCAGGATCGGATCCATGCCAGAAGCGCTCGATGCCACCCCCTACGACGCCCTGCTCCTGCTCTCCTTCGGCGGCCCGGAAGGCCCGGACGACGTGGTCCCGTTCCTGGAGAACGTGACCCGCGGGCGCGGCATTCCGAAGGAACGCCTCAAGGAGGTCGGCCGGCACTACTTCCTGTTCGGCGGAGTCAGCCCCATCAACGACCAGAACCGCGCCCTCCTGGACGCCCTGCGCAAGGACTTCGCCGACCACGGCCTGGACCTGCCGGTCTACTGGGGCAACCGCAACTGGGCCCCCTACCTCACCGACACCCTGCGCGAGATGGTCGCCGACGGCCGCCGCCGCATCCTCGTCCTCGCCACCAGCGCCTACGCCTCGTACTCGGGCTGCCGCCAGTACCGCGAGAACCTCGCCGACTCGCTGGCCGCGCTGGAGGCGGAGGGCCTGCCGCTGCCCCGGATCGACAAGCTGCGGCACTACTTCAACCACCCGGGCTTCCTTGAGCCCATGATCGACGGCGTCCTCCGGTCCCTCGCCGACCTCCCCGAGGACGTCCGCGACGGCGCCCACCTCGCCTTCTCCACCCACTCGATCCCCGACGCCTCGGCCGACACCTCCGGCCCCGTCGAGGGCCACGGCGACGGCGGGGCGTACGTGAGGCAGCACCTGGACGTGGCCCGTACGATCGCCGACGCCGTCCGCGAGCGCACCGGCGTCGACCACCCCTGGCAGCTCGTCTACCAGTCCCGCTCCGGCGCCCCCCACATCCCCTGGCTGGAGCCCGACATCTGCGACCACCTCGAGGAGCGCCACGCGGCCGGCGTCCCCGCGGTCGTGATGGCCCCCATCGGCTTCGTCTCCGACCACATGGAGGTCCTCTACGACCTCGACACCGAGGCCACGGCCAAGGCCGCGGAGCTCGGCCTGCCGGTGCGCCGCTCGGCCACCGTCGGCGCGGACCCGAGGTTCGCCGCCGCCGTCCGCGAGCTGGTCCTGGAGCGTGCCGCAGCCGAGACCGGCCGACCGGTCACCCCGTGCGCCCTGGGCGCGCTGGGCGCCAGCCACGACCTGTGCCCCGTCGGCTGCTGCCCGGCCCGCGCGCCCCACCCCGCCGCCGCCGGCGCCGACAGCCCCTACGCGTGAGGAGCCCCGTGACCGACCCCCTCCACGAGGACCTGCTCGCACTCGCCCGGGAGGCCGCCCGCCGGGCCGGCGCGCTGCTGCGGGACGGCCGCCCGGCCGACCTCGCGGTGGCCGCCACCAAGTCGAGCCCCATCGACGTGGTCACCGAGATGGACATCGCCGCCGAGAAGCTGATCACCGGCCTGATCTCCGAACACCGCCCCCACGACGGCTTCCTCGGCGAGGAGGGCGCCGCCAGCCCCGGCAGCACCGGCATCCGCTGGGTGATCGACCCCCTCGACGGCACGGTCAACTACCTCTACGGCCTGCCCACCTGGGCCGTCTCCATCGCCGCCGAGCAGGACGGCGAGACCGTCGTCGGGGTCGTGGAGATCCCGATGCGCGGGGAGTCGTACCACGCCGTACGCGGTCGCGGCGCCCGCGCGACCGGTGCCTGGGACGGCGAGCGGGAGCTGTCCTGCCGGGCCCCGGCCCCGCTCGACCAGGCCCTGGTCTCCACCGGCTTCAACTACGTCACCGAGGTCCGCACCCACCAGGCCGAGGTGGCCCGGCGGATCGTCCCGCTGCTGCGGGACATCCGGCGCAGCGGGTCGGCCGCCGTGGACCTGGCCGACGTGGCCGCAGGCCGCCTGGACGGCTACTACGAGCGCGGACTGCACCCCTGGGACCTCGCGGCGGGTGACCTGATCGCCCGGGAGGCGGGCGCGCTGACCGGTGGACGCCCCGGAGAGCGCCCCTCGCGCGACCTGGCCATCGCCGCCACCCCGGCCGTCTTCGAGCCCCTCCAGCGCCTCCTGGAGGACTTCGGCGCCTGGCACGACTGAGGCACCGGCGCGCACGCGAAGGGGCCCCGGCGCTGGATTCGCCGGGGCCCCTCCGTCACGCGTGCGAACGACGCGTACCAACCACTCAGACGCTCCTCGCGCCGACCTCCACACCGTGTTCGGCGGCGAGGCGTCGCAGGTCGTCGAGTTCAGCCTGCTCCACCTCGACGAGGAAGTCGTCGCCCTCGTCGAGCGCCCTGGTCAGATCGGACTCGGTCGCCCTTATGCGCTGCAGAAGTCCTGTGGTGAATGCGTCCATGCTGCGCCCCCTCGTCCTGGGTCGTGGGTCGATGGCACGGGGGTGTGCCGGTTCGGAAGGGGCGATCACGTCTCCAGTGGGTGCCCAGCGCTGCCCTGCCGGGCGGCGACGGTGCCGGACACCCACGCCCACTCTGCGGCAAGCGGACAGCGGAGTACCACATGGTGTTGTGGCACATGCAGAGCGTGATCGCGGGGTGTAAAGCCGTCCTCCCCCCGCTCCCTTCCACGGAAACCTCAACCGAACGAGAAAATCTCGCATTCCCGGGGTTCATACCTGGCCTTCATCGCGCCCTCACCGTCTTACCGCCGACTTATGGCCGAAAAGGGCAGGATGGAAGCACACCCACCAGGAACCCCTGCCCGCGTGCGCTCACGGAGCGCTACGGGTGGACACAGGAAGGACAAGCGACGTGCGCGTACTCGTCGTCGAGGACGAGCAGCTGCTCGCCGATGCGGTGGCCACCGGACTACGCCGGGAGGCCATGGCCGTCGACGTCGTGTACGACGGTGCGGCCGCCCTGGAACGCATCGGCGTCAACGACTACGACGTGGTCGTCCTCGACCGCGACCTCCCGCTCGTCCACGGCGACGACGTCTGCCGGAAGATCGTCGAGCTCGGCCTGCCCACACGCGTCCTGATGCTCACGGCCTCCGGCGACGTCAGCGACCGCGTCGAGGGCCTGGAGATCGGCGCCGACGACTACCTCCCCAAGCCCTTCGCGTTCAGCGAGCTGATCGCGCGCGTGCGGGCCCTCGGCCGGCGTACCAGCGTGCCGCTGCCGCCCGTCCTGGAGCGCGCCGGCATCAAGCTCGACCCGAACCGCCGCGAGGTCTTCCGCGACGGCAGGGAGGTCCAGCTCGCACCCAAGGAGTTCGCCGTCCTGGAGGTCCTGATGCGCAGCGAGGGCGCCGTCGTCTCGGCGGAACAGCTCCTGGAGAAGGCGTGGGACGAGAACACCGACCCGTTCACCAACGTCGTCCGCGTGACCGTCATGACGCTCCGCCGCAAGCTCGGCGAACCCCCGGTGATCGTCACCGTGCCCGGCTCCGGCTACCGGATCTGATGGCCGTGGCCGCCGCACCCGCGCCTCCCCAGGCACCCCCGAAGCCCACGTGGGATCCCCGGCGGGCGCAGACCCCCTTCCCGTGGCTGCGCCCCACGATCCGGATACGCCTCACCCTGCTGTACGGCGGGATGTTCCTGATCGCCGGCATCCTCTTGCTGTCGATCATCTACCTCCTCGCCGCGCAGGCCATCAGCACCGGCAACCAGCCGCCGTTCAAGATCGTGAGCGCCAGTAACGAGATCAAGGTCGCCAGCGCCGACTGCCCCGCGGTCAACAACGCGACCGGTCTGACCCTCACGCAGTTCAACTCCGCGATCAGCGACTGCATCGACCACTCCCGCCAGGCCGCCCTCGACGACCTCCTCAGCCGCTCCCTCCTGGCCCTCCTCGGTCTCGCCGTGATCGCCTTCGCCTTCGGCTACGCCATGGCCGGACGCGTCCTGTCGCCGCTCGGGCGGATCACCCGCACCGCGCGCGCCGTGGCCGGCTCGGACCTCTCGCGCCGGATCGAGCTGGACGGCCCGGACGACGAGTTCAAGGAGCTCGCGGACACCTTCGACGACATGCTGGAGCGCCTCCAGCGGGCCTTCACCGCCCAGCAGCGCTTCGTCGGCAACGCCTCGCACGAGCTGCGCACCCCGCTGGCCATCAACCGCACGCTGCTGGAGGTGCACCTCTCCGATCCGCACGCGCCCGTGGAGCTGCAACAGCTCGGCAAGACCCTGCTGGCCACCAACGAGCGCAGCGAGCAGCTCGTGGAGGGCCTGCTGCTGCTCGCCCGCAGCGACAACCAGATCGTCGAGCGCAAGCCGGTGGACCTGGCCGAGGTCGCCGAGCAGGCCGTCGACCAGGTGCGCGCGGAGGCGGAGGCGAAGGGCGTGGTGATCCGCAGCGAGCAGAAACCCGCGGTCGTGCAGGGCAACGGCGTCCTGCTGGAGCGCATCGCGCTGAACCTGGTGCAGAACGCCGTGCGCTACAACGTCCCGGAGGACGGCTGGGTCGAGGTGACCACCGAGATCCAGCACGGGCACGCGGTCCTGGTGGTGTCCAACACCGGGCCGGTCGTGCCGGCGTACGAGGTCGACAATCTCTTCGAGCCGTTCCGGCGGCTGCGTACGGAGCGCACGGGCAGCGACAAGGGGGTCGGGCTCGGGCTGTCCATCGCGCGGTCCGTGGCCCGGGCACACGGCGGGCACATCGCGGCCCAGCCGCGGGAGGGGGGAGGACTGGTGATGCGGGTGACCCTGCCCGTCTGAGATCATGTCGCCGACACACGCGGGGATGTTCGCTTTGCGCGGAATTCTCAGCACTCGGCCAGGGCGGCCCCGTGTGTGATCGATCACAAAGGCGAATTTCCGGCCATCTACTCTCTGTGATCATGGCGCCCGCCGGAAAGCCCGGAAAATCCGGGTTTTCGGGGGTCCTGATCACGGGAAGTACACGGTGAGACGCCTTTGAAGTGCGACATCAGGACCGTGTACGGTCCCGATCGCCATCCAAGCCGATCACTCATGAGGAGTCCGGTTGGGTGTCGATTGAGTAACAGACCTTGATGTGAGGCAAAATCTCCGCCTCGAGGCGGGCACAAGTCCGGCCTCTCACGCGTTACGTGCGCTGGAGACACCGCATTCACCCAGAGGGGGAGAGGCGAAATGGCAACCGATTACGACACCCCACGCAAGACCGACGACGACGTCGACTCCGACAGCCTTGAAGAGCTGAAGGCCCGGCGGAACGACAAGTCCGCCTCCGCCGTCGATGTCGACGAGTTCGAGGCCGCGGAAGGGCTGGAGCTCCCCGGAGCGGACCTGTCCAACGAGGAACTGGCTGTCCGCGTGCTGCCGAAGCAGCAGGACGAGTTCACCTGCATGAGCTGCTTCCTGGTGCACCACCGCAGCCAGCTGGCCCGGGAGAAGAACGGTCAGCCGATCTGCCGCGACTGCGACTGAGGCGGGGTCGGCCGTGACTGGCTCGACCCCCTCTCGGAAGCGCCGCTTCCGCAAGCCGGGAGCGGACCACGGGCCGTCCGACGGCCCTCACGGCGTGCGTGACGACGAGCGAGGCCCATCCGGTACGGGAGTGGTCCCTGCGGGATCGGCCTCGCTCGGTACGACAGGTGACGGGACCGGACTCCCGGAGCCTGGACGTGGACCCGCGCCCGTCGCCAGGCGACGGGCCGCGGTGATCCGCGACAAGGCCAGGGACCTGGCCCGGGAAGGCGTCCGCAAGGGCGGGGACCGCGCCAGGGCCGGTCTGGCCTACCTCGCGGACCGGATCATCGAGATCGCCCCGAGGATCCCCGTACGGGACCTCAGGACGCTCCGCAGACAGTTCCCCGGCCTCGGGCCGGAACAGCTCGCCGACAAGCTCGTGGCGGGCGCCGCTAACGCCACGGCCACGGTCGGCGCGGGCGTCGGCGCGGCGGCCATGCTGCCCGTGCCGCCCGCGATGCCGACCGAGCTGGCCGCGGAGATCACCGGCGTGGCGGCGATCGAGCTGAAGCTCATCGCCGAACTGCACGAGGTGTACGGCCTCAGGCCCCCCGGCAGCCTCAAGGACCGCAGCACGGCCTATCTGCGCTCCTGGTCGGGCGAGCGCGGCATAGAACCGCTCAAGCCGTCCTCGGTCAACTCCGCGCTCGGCGGCCAGATGAAACGCGAGCTGCGCCAGCAGATCATGAAACGGCTCGTCCGTGACCTGCCGATGCTGGTGCCGTTCCTGGTGGGCGCCGTGGTGGGCGCGGCCATGAACCGGCGCGACACCAAGAAGCTGGCCGCGAGGATCCGCGCCGATCTGCGCAAGGCCCAGGTGCCCTGGGAGGCCCTGACGGACCTGCCGCCGCTGGAGAAGCCCGCAGATCCGCTGGACATGACGGAGCTCCCCGGACATCCCAGGGAGCTCGGGTACTGAGCCGGGGCGCGGCGCCCTAGACCGCGGCCTCCCGCGCCGTGCGCAGCGCCTGCGCCAGCCGCTCCGGCTCCCGCGTCGACAGGTACAGGTAGGGGGTCGGGTCGTCCGGATCGGTGACCTGCACCTTCAGCGCGGTGGGGATGTAGGCGCGCAGCAGCAGGAACGCGCGCACGTCCGCCTTGTAGGTGCGCCAGGCCCGCGCCTCCTCCGGGTCCAGGACCTCCGCCTCGCCGAGGGCCGTGACCGGGATCCGCGCCTCGCCGGCGATCAGCGCGTCCCCGACCACCCGGATGCGCACCGAGCCGTACGAACTGGCGGCGACCGCGGCCACCGCCGTCCCGCCCACCAGGCCGCCCAGCAGCGGCAGCGTGCCGAAGGGCAGCAGGATCAGGGCGAAGGAGACGCCGACGAGGAACGAGATCAGCCACCAGGTGCGGGGCGCGGTGAGACGTTCTTCGTAAGGGGCGGCGGAGAGCTGCATGGAGTCAAGCTTGGCACGGTGCTCGGTATCGGCCGACGCGCGGGTAAGGTCTGCGGCTGTGAGTGGTACTTCCGCAGCTCTTCAGCCCCCCGCCGACGCCGTGAAACCCGTCCGGCACCCCGATGCTCCCGCGCCCGGCGAGCTCCTCGGTGCCCACTACGAACAGTGTTTCGGGTGCGGCGGCGGACAGGTGCACGGGCTGCACCTGCAGGCGCGGGCCGGTGAGGGGGTCGCCGTCACCGCCGAGTTCACCGTGCAGCCCGCCCACCAGGGCGCTCCGGGGCTCGCGCACGGCGGGGTGCTGGCCACCGCCCTCGACGAGACGCTCGGCTCGCTGAACTGGCTGCTGCGCACCATCGCGGTGACCGGCCGGCTGGAGACCGACTTCGTCCGGCCGGTGCCCGTCGGCACCACCCTGTACCTGGAGGCCGAGGTGACGGCGGTGGCCCGGCGGAAGATCTACTCGACGGCGACCGGACGCATCGGCGGCCCCGAGGGCCCCGTCGCGGTCCGCGCCGACGCCCTCTTCGTGGAGGTCGACGTGGCGCACTTCGTCCACCACGGCCGCGAGGAGGAGATCCAGGCGGCCATGAGCGACCCCGACCGGGCCCGGCGGGCCCGCGCCTTCGAGGTGAACCCGTGAGCCGTGACCCCCTGGACGTCCTGATCCGGCGCGTCCACCCCGACGTACCGCTTCCGGCGTACGAGCACCCCGGGGACGCGGGGGCGGATCTGCGGACCACCGAGGCCTGTGAGCTGGGGCCGGGGGAACGGGCCGTCCTGCCCACGGGGGTGTCCGTCGCGCTGCCCGAGGGGTACGCGGCCTTCGTGCATCCCCGGTCGGGGCTCGCGGCCCGCTGCGGAGTCGGACTCGTGAATGCCCCGGGGACGGTTGATGCCGGGTACCGTGGGGAGATCAAGGTGATCGTGGTGAATCTCGACCCGCGCGAGTCCGTGCGGTTCGAGCGCTTCGACCGGATTGCCCAACTGGTCGTCCAGCAGGTCGAGAGGGTCCGCTTCCAGGAGGTCGCGGAACTTCCCGAATCGGCACGGGCCGCGGGGGGCTTCGGGTCCACCGGCGGGCATGCCGCGGTGGGCGATGCAAGCGGTCAGGCCGCCCTGGGCGGCAGTGTGGGTGGGTATCGATACGCATCGGTCGTATCCGACCGGGAAGGACAGTGACGTGTTCGGACGTCGCAAGAAGAAGGGTGCCGCCGAGGACGCGGCCGGCGAGGCCGAGCAGGTCGTCGACAGTGTCGACACTGAGGCGGACGAAGAGGTAGCGGGCGAGCGTGAGCGCGTCCGGCTCGAGCCCGAGCCGCGGCCCGACGGACCCTGGGACAGCTCCGAGGTCCGCGACCCGGCCGAGGGCCGGGTGGACCTGGGCGGTCTGTTCGTGCCGGGCGTCGACGGCATGGAGCTGCGCGTCGAGGTCGCGGGTGACGCGATCGTCGCCGCCACCGTCGTCCTGCGCGACAGCGCCATCCAGCTCCAGGCCTTCGCCGCGCCCAAGCGCGAGGGCATCTGGGGCGAGGTGCGCGAGGAGATCGGTGCGGGCATCACCCAGCAGGGCGGGATCATCGACGAGGTCGAGGGCCCGCTGGGCTGGGAGCTGCGGGCCCAGGTCCCGGTGCAGCTGCCGGACGGCACCGGCGGCTTCCACGTCGTCCGGTTCGTCGGTGTGGACGGCCCCCGCTGGTTCCTGCGCGGAGTGATCTCCGGCCAGGGCGCGGTGCAGCCGCAGGCCGCCGGCCTGCTCGAGCAGATCTTCCGGGACACGGTCGTGGTGCGCGGCGACGGCCCGATGGCGCCGCGCGACCCCATCGTCCTCAAGCTGCCGAACGACGCGCAGATGGTCCCCGAGGGCATCCAGCAGCAGGACGAGAGTTCCCGCTTCTCCGGAGGCATGGGCCAGCTCCAGCGCGGACCGGAGATCACCGAGGTCCGCTGAGCGCCGAGAGGGAGTCAGAGAGAGCCGCATTCTTCGGGGTGCGGCTCTTTTCCGTGTCGGCGGTGTCGGCGGTGTCGGCGGAGTCGGCGAGGTCGGCGGGTCGGCGCTCGCGTCAGGGTTGCGTCAAAGGAGCCCGCCGGCGCACGCCTCGCCCCATTTGTCGGACCCCCTGGCCGTAGGGTCGACGCTGCGTGGGCAGGAGTCACGGGAAGACAATGAGGCCATGGCGCGCGGCAAGCTTCGGATCTACCTCGGTGCGGCACCGGGCGTGGGCAAGACCTACGCCATGCTGTCCGAGGCGCACCGCCGGGTGGAACGCGGCACGGACTGCGTGGTGGCCTACGTCGAGCACCACGGCCGTACCCGCACCGAGGTGATGCTGCACGGCCTGGAGCAGGTCGCGCGCCGTGAGCTGGAGCACCGGGGCGCCGTCTTCACCGAGATGGACGTGGACGCGGTCCTCGCCCGCCGCCCGCAGGTCGCCCTGGTGGACGAACTCGCGCACACCAACGTCCCCGGTTCGCGCAACGCCAAGCGCTGGCAGGACGTGGAGGAACTCCTCGCGGCCGGCGTCGACGTCGTCTCCACCGTCAACATCCAGCACCTGGAGTCTCTCGGGGACGTGGTCGAGTCCATCACGGGCGTACGGCAGCAGGAGACCGTGCCCGACGAGTTCGTCCGCAGGGCCGACCAGATCGAGCTGGTGGACATGTCACCGGAGGCCCTGCGCCGCCGGATGGCGCACGGCAACATCTACCGGCCGGACAAGGTCGACGCGGCCCTGTCCAACTACTTCCGGCCCGGTAACCTCACCGCCCTGCGGGAGCTCGCCCTGCTGTGGGTGGCCGACCGGGTCGACGCGTACCTGAAGCGGTACCGCAGCGAGCACCGGGTGTCGGCGATCTGGGGCTCGCGCGAGCGGATCGTCGTCGGGCTCACCGGCGGCCCCGAGGGGCGCACCCTCATCCGGCGGGCGGCCCGGCTCGCCGAGAAGGGCGCCGGCGGCGAGGTCCTCGCCGTCTACATCGCGCGCAGCGACGGACTGACCTCGGCCTCGCCCAAGGAACTCGCCGTCCAGCGCACCCTCGTGGAGGATCTCGGCGGCACCTTCCACCATGTGGTCGGCGACGACATACCGGCCGCGCTGCTGGACTTCGCCCGGGGGGTGAACGCCACCCAGATCGTCCTCGGCTCCTCGCGCCGCAAGGCCTGGCAGTACGTCTTCGGGCCCGGCGTCGGCGCCACGGTCGCCCGCGAGTCCGGCCCCGACCTCGACGTGCACATCGTCACGCACGGCGAGGTCGCCAAGGGCCGGGGGCTCCCCGTGGCCCGCGGTGCCCGGCTCGGGCGGGCCCGGATCGTCTGGGGCTGGCTCGTCGGCCTGGGCGGCCCGGTGATCCTCGCGCTGCTGCTGAACACCGTCCAGCTCGGGCTCGCCAACGACATGCTGCTGTTCCTTGCCGTGACCGTGGCGGCCGCGCTGCTCGGCGGACTGCTCCCGGCGCTGGCCTCGGCGGCGCTGGGCTCGCTGCTGCTGAACTTCTTCTACACCCCGCCCCTGCACCGGTGGACGATCGCGGACCCGAAGAACATCATCGCCATAGTGATCTTCGTGGGGGTGGGGGTGTCGGTGGCGTCGGTGGTCGACCTGGCGGCCCGCCGCACCCATCAGGCGGCCCGGCTGAGAGCCGAGTCGGAGATCCTGTCCTTCCTCGCGGGCAACGTGCTGCGCGGCGAGACCAGCCTGGAGGCCCTGCTGGAACGGGTCCGGGAGACTTTCGGCATGGAGTCGGCGGCCCTGCTGGAGCGGGCGGACGACCGGTCCCCGTGGACCTGCGCGGGCCATGTGGGCCTCGGGCGGCCGGTACAGCGCCCCGACGAGGCGGACGTCGACGTTCCGGTCGGTGACCGCGCGGCGCTGGCGCTCACCGGCCGCGTGCTGCCGGCCGAGGACCGCCGGGTGCTGGCCGCGTTCGCGGCGCAGGCCGTCGTCGTACTGGACCGCAGTCGACTCAAGGAGGAGGCCGAGCACGCCCGTGCGCTGGCCGAGGGCAACCGGATCCGCACCGCCCTGCTGGCCGCCGTAAGCCACGATCTGCGCACCCCGCTGGCCGGGATCAAGGCCGCGGTCTCCAGCCTGCGGTCCGACGACGTGGCCTGGTCCGAGGAGGACCGCGCGGAGCTGCTCGAAGGCATCGAGGACGGCGCCGACCGGCTCGACCACCTGGTGGGCAATCTGCTCGACATGTCGCGCCTGCAGACGGGGACGGTCACGCCGATCATCCGGGAGATCGACCTCGACGAGGTGGTGCCGATGGCCCTCGGCGGGGTCCCCGACCCGGAGGAGAGCGTCGAGCTGGACATCCCCGAGACGCTGCCCATGGTCGCCGTCGACGCCGGGCTGCTGGAGCGGTCGGTGGCCAACCTCGTGGAGAACGCGGTCAAGTACAGCCCGGACGGCGAACCGGTGCTCGTCGCCGCGAGCGCCCTGTCCGACCGCGTCGAGGTCCGGGTGGTGGACCGCGGACCGGGCGTCCCCGACGAGGCCAAGGAGCGGATCTTCGCGCCCTTCCAGCGCCACGGCGACGCACCGCGCGGGGCGGGCGTGGGACTGGGGCTCGCGGTGGCGCGCGGCTTCGCCGAGGCCATGGGCGGCACCCTCAACGCCGAGGACACCCCCGGCGGAGGCCTCACCATGGTCCTCACCCTGCGCGCGGCGGCGGCGGTGACGGCCCAGCCGCCGGCACGGCCCGCCGCGGACCCCGCGCCACCACCCGCGGCACCAGGACATTCGGTACGACCGGAAAGGCAGGCTTCATGGTGAGTCCTGCTGGGGGACCCTCCCAGACCGCCACCAGGGTGCTGGTGATCGACGACGAGCCGCAGATCGTGCGCGCCCTCGTGATCAACCTCAAGGCGCGCAAGTACGAGGTCGACGCCGCGCACGACGGCGCCACCGCCCTCCGGCTCGCCGCCGCCCGCCACCCGGACGTGGTGGTCCTCGACCTCGGGCTGCCCGACATGGACGGCGTCGAGGTGATCAGGGGGCTGCGGGGCTGGACCCGGGTGCCGATCCTGGTGCTGTCGGCCCGGCACTCCTCGGACGAGAAGGTCGAGGCGCTCGACGCGGGCGCCGACGACTACGTCACCAAGCCCTTCGGCATGGACGAGCTGCTGGCCCGGCTGCGGGCCGCCGTGCGCCGGGCCGAGCCGGCCGGGGGCGGCGAGGACGACGTCCTGGTGGAGACGGACGGGTTCACCGTCGACCTCGCCGCCAAGAAGGTCCACCGGGACGGCCGGGACGTCCGGCTCACCCCGACCGAGTGGCATCTGCTGGAGGTGCTGGTGCGCAACTCGGGGCGCCTGGTCGGGCAGAAGCAGCTCCTCCAGGAGGTGTGGGGGCCGTCGTACGGCACCGAGACGAACTACCTGCGGGTCTACATGGCCCAGCTCCGACGGAAACTGGAGGCGGACCCCTCGCATCCGCGGCACTTCATCACCGAGCCGGGGATGGGCTACCGCTTCGAGAAGTGAGCCGCGGGACGGGTACGGCCGTGTCGGTGGGCCCCGGTACGCTTTCAGACATGAGTGATGTTCCGCGTTCCGACAAGCCGGTGGGCCGGTTCCGGCGCATGTTCGACCGGCTCTCCTCGTCCCAGGAGGACCTGGAGTCCCAGGAACTGCGGGAGGACGCCGAGACGGCAGGCTGCGTCCGGATCGGCGACTGCCAGGACCGGCAGATCGTCACGGTTACTGGTACCTTGCGCACGGTCACCCTGCGTCCGCGCGCCGGAGTCCCGGCCCTGGAGGCCGAGCTGTTCGACGGCAGCGCCGCGTTGGACGTGGTGTGGCTGGGCAGGCGCTCCATCGTGGGCATAGAGCCGGGGCGCAGGCTCATCGCATCGGGCCGGCTCTCCATGAGCAGAGGCCGCCGGGTGCTGTTCAACCCGAAGTACGAACTGAGACCCCTCGGTAGGGAGTAGCCGGTGACGTCGCTCGACAAGCCGACCGAAGACACGACCGCGGAGGACACCGCCGCGGCCGACGCCCGGGCGGTGACCGAGGCCGCGCTGTTCGAGGCCTTCGGCGGCCTGCGGGGCATGATCGAGACGGTCGTGCCCGGCCTGCTCTTCGTCACCATCTTCACGATCAACAAGGACCTGCACATGTCCGCGATCGCCGCACTCGCGGTGTCGCTGGTCCTGGTCGTGGTCCGGCTGGCGATGAAGGACACCGTCAAGCACGCCTTCAGCGGGGTCTTCGGGGTCGCCTTCGGCGTCGTCTTCGCGATGATGACCGGCAACGCGAAGGACTTCTACCTCCCCGGCATGCTCTACACGCTGGGCCTGGCGCTGGCGTACATCATCACGACCCTGTGCGGGGTCCCGCTGATCGGTCTGATCCTCGGCCCGGTCTTCAAGGAGAACCTCTCCTGGCGCACCCGCAACCCCGGCCGCAAGAAGGCGTACGCCAAGGCCAGCTGGGCCTGGGGCCTGATCCTGCTCGCCAAGTGCGCGATCCTCTTCCCGCTGTACTGGTGGGCGGACACCGCGCAGCTGGGCTGGGTCCTGATCGCGCTGAAGATCCCGCCCTTCCTGCTGGCCGTCTGGCTGACCTGGGTCTTCCTGGCGAAGGCGCCCGCGCCGATCGACGTGTTCGCCGAGATGGAGGCGGAGGAGAAGGCGGAGGCCGAGCGGGAGGCCGCCGCCGAGGCCGCGGGCGGCCGGCACCGTCGGGACGGCTGAGGTGTCCGGGGGCCGGCGCCCCAGACCCCCGGCCCCCAGACCCCCGCCCCAGACCCCCCGCTGCCGCAGACCCCCGCTTCGGACAGGCGGACGGGCCTACGTGTCGCGCCGTACCGACAGCAGGTCCTCCAACTGCTCCTCCCGCGCCTGGGCGGCCACGAAGAGCAGCTCGTCGCCCGGTTCCAGGGAGTCCTCCCTGGTCGGGGTGAGGACCCTGGTGCCGCGGATGATGGTGACCAGCGTGGTGTCCTCGGGCCACTCGACGTCGCCGACCTGGGTGCCGGCCAGCGCCGACTCCTCGGGCAGGGTCAGTTCGACGAGGTTGGCGTCGCCGTGGCTGAAGCGCAGCAGGCGGACCAGGTCGCCGACCGAGACGGCCTCCTCGACCAGGGCGGACATCAGCCGGGGTGTGGAGACGGCGACGTCGACGCCCCAGGACTCGTTGAAGAGCCACTCGTTCTTGGGGTTGTTGACGCGGGCGACGACGCGCGGGACGCCGTACTCCGTCTTCGCCAGCAGCGACACGACCAGGTTGACCTTGTCGTCACCGGTGGCGGCGATCACGACGTTGCAGCGCTGGAGCGCCGCCTCGTCCAGGGACGTGATCTCGCAGGCGTCGGCGAGCAGCCACTCCGCCTGGGGGACGCGCTCGACCGAGATGGCGGTCGGCGCCTTGTCGACGAGCAGGACCTCGTGGCCGTTCTCCAGCAGCTCGCCCGCGATCGAGCGGCCGACGGCACCGGCTCCGGCGATGGCGACCCTCATCAGTGACCGCCTTCCTTCGGGCCCTCGGCGAACGACGCCTCGACCTTCTCCACCTCGTCGGTACGCATCATCACATGCACCAGGTCGCCCTCCTGCAGCACGGTCTGCGAGGTGGGCAGCATGGTCTCGCCGAGGCGGGTCAGGAACGCCACCCGGACGCCCGTCTCCTCCTGGAGCTTGCTGATCTTGTGGCCGACCCAGGACGGCGCCGCGTGCACCTCGGCCAGCTGGACGCCGCCGGTGGGGTCGCGCCACAGCGGCTCGGCGCCCGAGGGCAGCAGCCGGCGCAGCATCTGGTCGGCCGTCCAGCGGACGGTGGCGACGGTGGGGATGCCCAGGCGCTGGTAGACCTCGGCCCGCCGGGGGTCGTAGATCCGGGCGGCGACGTTCTCGATGCCGAACATCTCGCGGGCCACCCGGGCGGCGATGATGTTGGAGTTGTCGCCGCTGGAGACGGCGGCGAAGGCGCCGGCCTCCTCGATCCCCGCCTCGCGCAGGGTGTCCTGGTCGAAGCCGACCCCGGTGACACGACGGCCGCCGAACCCGGAGCCCAGTCGTCGGAAGGCGGTGGGGTCCTGGTCGATCACGGCGACCGTGTGCCCCTGTTGCTCCAGGGTCTGTGCGAGAGCGGAACCCACTCTGCCGCAGCCCATGATGACGATGTGCACGACCGTCCTTCCGGAAGTAAAGAAGTCAAGAAGTCAATAAATTTTCTGGCGTGGCTCTGAACAGAGTCTCAGACCGGCGACCAAGCTACACAGCCGCGGTGCACGTGGGGCACCCCCGTGCACGCTTCGCGTGATCAGCGCCGGCTGATGCTCCAGAGACTGAGGACGGTAAGGATTCCGAGGCCGACGAGGGTGCCGACGGCTCCGATCAGCTCCGCGGTCGTGTGCATGGGACCTCCGATGGGCGGCGGCGGGACGGGGTTTGTCATATAGGCATGACGATCGGCGCGGCCCGCGAATCCGCAGCCGACGCGTGGCCGATTTCACTCGGGAGGCAGACGCGGTGCTGCGTCACCCGGCTCACCCCGGGGGAGGGTGGGCGCGCCCCAGTTCGAAGGCATACGATCCTCTGTTGTGTCCAAACTGACCGACGTGCCCAAACGGATCCTGATCGGGCGCGCCCTGCGCAGTGATCGGCTCGGAGAAACGCTCCTGCCGAAGCGCATCGCCCTGCCCGTGTTCGCCTCCGACCTGCTGTCCTCCGTGGCCTACGCGCCCGGGGAGGTGCTGCTGGTCCTGTCCATCGCGGGCGTGTCGGCCTACCACTTCAGTCCGTGGATCGCCCTCGCGGTCGTCGTGCTGATGTTCACGGTGGTCGCCTCCTACCGTCAGAACGTCCATGCCTACCCGAGCGGCGGCGGCGACTACGAGGTGGCCACCACCAACCTCGGCGCCAAGGCGGGACTGACCGTCGCGAGCGCGCTGCTCGTCGACTACGTCCTCACCGTGGCCGTCTCCATCGCCTCCGGCATCGAGAACCTCGGCTCCGCGGTCCCCTTCGTCGTCGAGCACAAGGTGGTCTGCGCGGTCGCCGTCGTGGTGCTGCTGACGCTGATGAACCTGCGCGGGGTCAAGGAGTCCGGGAAGCTCTTCGCCATCCCGACGTACGTGTTCGTCGCGGGCGTCTTCATCATGATCGCGTGGGGTGCGTTCCGCGGGCTCGTCCTCGGCGACACCATGCGGGCGCCGACCGCCGAGTACACGATCAAGGCCGAGCACCAGGGCCTGGCCGGTTTCGCCCTGGTCTTCCTGATGCTGCGCGCCTTCTCCTCCGGCTGCGCGGCGCTCACCGGCGTCGAGGCCATCTCCAACGGCGTGCCGGCCTTCCGCAAGCCCAAGTCGAAGAACGCGGCGACCACGCTCGCGGCGATGGGCCTGCTGGCCGTCACCATGTTCTGCGGCATCATCGTGCTCGCCCTGACCACCGATGTCCGCATGGCCGAGAACCCGGCCGTCGACCTGCTGAAGAACGGCGTCGGCGTCGGCCCCGACTACGTCCAGAACCCGGTGATCACCCAGGTCGCCGAGGCCGTCTTCGGCAAGGGCAGCTTCTTCTTCGTGGTCCTCGCGGCGGCCACCGCGCTGGTGCTGTTCCTCGCCGCCAACACCGCCTACAACGGCTTCCCGGTGCTCGGCTCGATCCTCGCCCAGGACCGCTACCTGCCCCGCCAGCTGCACACCCGCGGCGACCGGCTCGCCTTCTCCAACGGCATCGTGCTCCTGGCCGGCGCGGCCACCTTCCTGATCATCATCTACGGCGCCGACTCCACCCGTCTGATCCAGCTGTACATCGTCGGCGTGTTCGTGTCCTTCACGCTCAGCCAGATCGGCATGGTCCGCCACTGGAACCGCCATCTGGCCACCGAGACCGACCAGGCCAAGCGCCGCCACATGGTCCGCTCCCGGGCGATCAACGCCTTCGGCGCCTTCTTCACCGGCCTCGTGCTGGTCGTCGTCCTCGTCACCAAGTTCACGCACGGCGCCTGGGTCGCGCTGCTCGGCATGGTGATCTTCTACGCGACGATGACGGCGATCCGTAAGCACTACGACCGGGTCTCCGACGAGATCGCGGCGCCCGAGGGCCCGAGCGACGACAGCGTACGGCCGTCGCGTGTGCACTCCCTGGTCCTGATCTCCAAGATCCACCGCCCGACCCTGCGGGCCCTCGCCTACGCCAAGCTGATGCGCTCCGACACGCTGGAGGCGCTCACCGTCAACGTCGACCCCACCGAGACGAAGGCGCTGCGCGAGGAGTGGGAGCGGCGCGGGATCGACGTACCGCTGAAGGTCCTCGACTCCCCGTACCGCGAGATCACGCGGCCGATCATCGAGTACGTCAAGGGCCTGCGCAAGGAGTCGCCGCGCGCCGCCGTCTCGGTGATCATCCCGGAGTACGTGGTCGGCCACTGGTACGAGCACCTGCTGCACAACCAGAGCGCGCTGCGGCTCAAGGGGCGCCTGCTGTTCACGCCCGGCGTCATGGTCACCTCCGTGCCGTACCAGCTGGAGTCCTCCGAGGCGGCCCGTATGCGGGCCCGCAAGCGGCAGGAGTGGAACGCGCCGGGTGCGGTGCGGCGCGGTCCCGCCGAGCAGGGCCGGGCGAAGGAGGCGTCGGGTTCGGCGACGGGTCCCACGGGCTCCTCGTCGGAGTCGTAGCGCCCGGCGGCCCCACCGTGTGGTGAACGGCCGGACGACAGCCACGTAGACTGGTGGGCTGTTGTCCGGCCGTTCCTCGTTCGACGTTGTGGAGTCACCCCGCCATGCAGGCAGAACCGAAGAAGACCCTGGTGGGGAACGAGTACGAGGTCGAGATCGGCCCCGTCGCCCACGGCGGCCACTGCATCGCCCGCACCGACTCCGGTCAGGTGCTGTTCGTCCGGCACGCCCTGCCCGGCGAGCGGGTCGTGGCCCGGGTGACCGAGGGCGAGGAGGGCGCCCGCTTCCTGCGCGCGGACGCGGTGGAGATCCTCTCCGCCTCCAAGGACCGCGTCGAGGCCCCCTGTCCCTTCGCCGGCCCCGGCCGCTGCGGCGGCTGCGACTGGCAGCACGCCAAGCCGGGCGCCCAGCGCCGGCTCAAGGGCGAGGTGATCGCCGAGCAGCTCCAGCGGCTCGCGGGCCTCACGCCCGAGGAGGCCGGCTGGGACGGCACCGTGATGCCGGCGGAGGGCGACAAGCTGCCCGCAGGGCAGGTGCCGCAGTGGCGCACCCGCGTGCAGTACGCGGTGGACGCCGAGGGCCACGCCGGTCTGCGCCGGCACCGCTCGCACGACGTGGAGCGGATCGACCACTGCATGATCGCCGCCGAGGGCGTCTCCGAACTCGGCATCGAGCGGCGCGACTGGACCGGGATGGCGACGGTCGAGGCGATCTCGGCGACCGGCTCCCAGGACCGGCAGGTGATCCTCACCCCGCGGCCCGGCGCACGGCTGCCCATCGTGGAACTGGACCGTCCCGTCTCCGTCATGCGGGTCGGCGAGAAGGACGGCGGCGTGCACCGCGTCCACGGCCGCCCCTTCGTCCGCGAGCGCGCGGACGGCCGCACCCACCGGGTCGGCAGCGGCGGCTTCTGGCAGGTCCACCCGAAGGCGGCGGACACCCTGGTGACCGCCGTGATGCAGGGCCTGCTGCCGCGCAAGGGCGACACCGCCCTCGACCTGTACTGCGGCGTCGGCCTCTTCGCCGGCGCCCTGGCGGACCGCCTCGGCGAGAAGGGCGCGGTCCTCGGCATCGAGTCCGGCAAGCGCGCGGTCGAGGACGCCCGGCACAACCTCGCGGACTTCCCCCGGGTCCGCATCGAACAGGGCAAGGTGGAATCCGTCCTGCCGCGCACCGGCATCACCGAGGTCGACCTCATCGTCCTCGACCCGCCCCGCGCGGGAGCGGGCCGCGCCACGGTGGAACACCTGGTCTCCCTGGACGCCCGCCGGATCGCCTACGTCGCCTGCGACCCGGCCGCCCTGGCGCGCGACCTGGGGTACTTCCGGGACGGGGGGTACCGGGTGCGGACGCTGCGGGCGTTCGATCTGTTTCCGATGACGCACCATGTGGAGTGCGTCGCTATTCTGGAGCCCGCCGCCAAGGGGCTCTGACCTGCTGTTTCCCTGGTTTCCCTGGATGACGCCCGCTCTGATGGCGCGTCAGGTCGCGGGTGAGGGGGGTGGACTGCGCCGTCCGTGACTCGAGTCGGGCGGCGACCGGACAGGGCTGGTCACGCCGATTCGAGCGTGGCAGATCTGCTCCGGGCTCCACCGCCGGGTTCCTCAGGGCGAGCCGGGGGTTCGGGTGCCTGCCAGGGCAGCCCCGTGTCCACGATGGACGGGGCTGCCTAGTACCTCCCGGATGCCTGCCGGCCCTAGAGCCAACGCTTGCCGGTGCGGCGGTTGATACCGATGATCCGGCAGGCTTCCGTGGTCCCTATTCCAAGATCCATGAGCCGAAGGCGTTCCTCCCGCTCACGGACCGGCTTCCTGGGCCCCTGAGGCCGGCGTGCCGGTGGGGTCGCTGTGTGCCGTGGGACGGTGAGTCAGTGGTCGGAGTAGCTGAAGTCGCCCACGGTCCAGGCACTGACGTCCTCGATCGCGACGCGGTACATCCCGCCTGTCTCCGGGATCCCGACCGTGCCCTGCAGGATCCGGGCGACGTGGAAATGCAGATGGGTGGGCGGTCCGTCCTTCCTCGCGGGGTTGTCGAAGACGGCGGAGAACTCGCCCAGGTCGGCGGAGTCCGTCAGCACCTCCGACACCCTCTGCCTCCACGTGGCTTCCGGAGCCAGCCGACCGGTGATGACAGCACCACTGGTGACAACGGTCAGGGACATCTGATTGCTCTGCCCGGACTCCACAAGGGCGGTTATCGCAACGAGCAGCTCGTCAGGCTTCGACATGGGATCGGATTCTATGCACCGGCCCGCACGGGCGGCTTGGACGATGGCGCAACCGGACGAGACGGGGCGGATACGGCTTCCCTGGTGGCGCACTACAGGCCGGGGGTGCGCATGTGCGGCGGCTGCGAGCCAGGGGTGTGCTCCGAGGCACTGATCGACTGCCGCGGATCTTCGAACGGCGGCGTCGGCCGGCGCAGGGTCAGGTCAGTCCGCCCGTACGCGGCGACCAACAGCACGACACCCTTGAGCGGCAGGCTCCACGGCCGGCCCTTGCGCACCGGATCCGCACCCTGGCGCCGCACCGTGGTGATCAGCTTGCCGAACTGACGCAGGCTCAGCCCGATGAACGGGCCGGGTTCTCAGGGTCAGCGGCGGTGCCACGGCAGGGCCGCCGGGTAGGCGTCCTCCTCGCCGGCCTGCTTGAGGGAGGCGACCACGGTGGCGGTGATGGTGGCGAGTTGCTCCACCTCTTCGGGGCTGAGGGCGTCGAACACCACGCGACGTACGGCAGCAACATGGCCGGGGGCGGCCTTGGTCACCAACTCCATGCCCGCATCGGTGAGTTCGGTCAGCTGTCCGCGTCCGTCGGCCGGATCTTCCCGGCGCCGCACGTAGCCCGACTCCTCCAGGCGGATCACCGCGCGCGTGAGACGGCTGCGGGTGAACTTCAACTGCTCGGCGAGCAAGGACATCCCCAGGGCGCGGTCGGGTGCCACGGACAGGCGGGCCAGGAGGCTGTAGTCCGCGTGCGTCATGGCCGCGTCGCGCCGCAACTGCTGATCGAGGTAGTCGTTCAGCAGCGTCGAGCAGTCGAGGAAGTTGATCCAGGCTCGCAGCTCTTCGGGAGCGAGCCACCGGGGGGATGTCATGGGGGCCACTCTAACCGAGGTGTTTGCCTGATCAAACATTACGGAGTAGCGTCCTGCATGTTTGATGAGTCAAACGCCTGCCTTTCGCGCTGTCCGGCGCTGCACCTGTCGTTCTTGAGCTCTCCGCAGGAGGTCCCCATGCCCGGTTCCGTCCCCGAAGCCGCATCGTCCGCCCCGCCCGCGCCGCGCTCCCGCCGCCTGACCGTGGTCGCGGGGCTTCTCGTGGCGGCTGTCGTGGCCGTCCTCGGAGACGCGGTGGTCGCGTTGTCCGCCCGCGCGGCGGGGGCGTCGGGGGATTTCGCTCCGCTGCACCCCTCGGCGTACGGGCCGCTGACGGTGTTCGGCGTCGTCCTCGGCGCCATGGGCTGGGCAGTCGTCCGTCGTGTCGCCAAGAACCCGGCGGGGCTGCTGCGGTGGCTGGTGCCCGTCCTCGTGGTCGTGTCGTTCGGGCCCGACCTGTCCCTGCTCGGTGGCGGTACGCCCTCCAGTGGGCCGCTGGCCGTCGCCGCGCTGATGGTGATGCATGTGGTGGTCGCGGTCGCCGCCGTCGCCGCCTATCGGCGGGTCCTGCCGCTGCCTGTCCGCTGACGCCGCCCGGCGTGCGCGACGTGCCGGCTGCCGGCGGTGTCCCGGAGGCCCGGACGACCGAGCTCCGGGACACCGCTGTTCGCGCGCAGGAACGGGTCGTGCACGTCTTCCGTCTGCGTGACGGTTGCCCATCCCATCCACAGCGTGGATAACCCGGATACGGGATTCGGATCGCCCAGGGGATGGCACCGGCGCTCTGGCGCCCCCATAGTCGTCGCTACCGCACGCTGCTGTCCGGATGCCGTCGGCGTGCGAGCTTCCCCAGCATGCCGTGCGCCGTCGGCGCCCGTGAGGCATGCCCACTCCCTCATACCGCCCCCTGGAGTCGCCATGCCCGGTTCCGTGTCTCCGCCCCCTCACGCGGCGGTCGATGCCACCGCTCCGTCAGCCGTCGCCGTCTCGGGCCCGGCCCATCTGCTGCGGGTGACCCTTCTGATGGCGGGCAGTTGTCTGCCGATCCTGGGGGCGGTGCTGATCGCCCCGGTGCTGCCGAAGATGCAGGACCACTTCGCGTCGGTCCCCGGGGCCAAGGCGCTGGTGCCCCTCGCGCTGACCGTCCCGGCACTGGCGCTGGCGCTGCTGGCCCCGTTCGCGGGGGTGATCGTGGATCGGGTGGGCCGCAAGCGACTGCTGGTCGCGGCGACCGTCTTGTACGCGCTGTTCGGCACGGCACCGCTGTGGTGGGACTCGCTGGGCGGCATCATCGCCAGCCGCGCCCTGGTCGGAGTCGCCGAGGCCGCGATCATGACCTGCTGCACGACGCTGATCGGCGACTACTACAGCGGTCACCGGCGGGTGAAGTACCTCGCCCTGCAGACCATGTGCGCCTCCGCGTCGGCCACCGTCTTCTTCGTGCTCGGCGGTGCCGCGGGATCGGCGGGCTGGCGCGTGCCCTTCTGGGTCTACGCCGTGAGCCTGGCGCTCGCCCCGCTGATGGCAACCGCCCTGCCCAACCCGGCGGCCCGTGCGGACGGCGAGGAGACTCCGGCCGGGACGGAGGCCCGCCGCTCTTTCCCCTGGCGGCAGTTGGGCGGCATCTGTGCCCTCACCTTCTTCGGGGCGATGGTCTTCTACACCGTCCCGGTGGAGATGTCGTACCTGCTCGACGACCTCGGGGTGGAGAACACCGGCGTGATCGGACTGGCCACCGCGATCGCCAGTGCCGCGACCGTGGGCGGAGCGGTCACCTTCGCCCGGCTCAAGCGTTCTCCCGACCCGATGCTGCCCGCCGTCTTCGCGGTCTGCGCGGCCGGCTTCGGGGTGATGTTCCTCGCGGGCAATGCCCCGCTGCTGGTCATCGGGGCGGTCGTCAACTGTGTGGGCACCGGCATGCTGCTGCCCGCCCTTCTCACCAGTGCCATGTCCCGCCTGGCGTTCGAGGACCGCGGCCGCGGGACGGGGTTGTGGACGGCGGCCTTCTTCGGCGGTGAGTTCATCTGCCCGCTGGTGCTGCTCGCCGGGGAGTCCGCGGTCGGCTCTCTCGCCGGTGCGGTGGGCCTGCTGGGGCTGGCCGCCGCCCTCGTCGCGGCGGGGCTGTGGGCGGCCCGCCGCCGGGTGGGCGCCCTCGATTCCCGGCCGTTGCCGGAGCAGTTGGCCTGAGGGGCTGTCCGGCGGATCATGCCGCGGACGCGGGCCGATGAGTCACCGCTGCTTTCCTGTGACTTGATCCGCCGGACAGCCCCGAGGGTGTGTGGGAAGACCGCCGAGAGCGCGTCGATCACGGGCTGCCGCCGGGCCCGGTCAGAGCCGGCCCGGCGGCAGCCCCGCGCTCTGGTCGACGGGCAGGGCCTTTCCCGGGCCCTTGCCAGTGTTGTAGCCGTTGCCCGCCAGCGTCGCGCCCACTTCCGCGGCCTTCTGCCGGAGCCAGATGTGGCCCGCGTCCTGAGCGTGCACCGGGTGCCACCACATCGCCTCCCGCACCGGTACCGCCTCGAAGGGGCAGGGCAGGACGCGCACCGCGGCCGATCGGACCGCCTTGCGCGCCAGGCGCTCCTGGACCATCGCGATCCGGCGAGTGCCCTCGACCATGAAGGGCAGCAGCTGAAAGGTCTGCACGGACACCTCCACCTGGGGACTGATCCCTATCATGCTGAGCTGGCGGGCGGCTGGGGCGTCGTAGGGGCGCTGGTAGACGGCCCAGGGCAGACGCCCCAGCTGGTCCAGGGAGAGTTCGTCACCGATCTCGGGGTGATCGTCCGCGACCAGGAACAGCCAGCGGTCCTGGTGGAGGTCGACGGCGGGCAAGCCGTCGATGACGCCGTGCGGCATCAGCAGTCCGTCGACGGTGCTCAGCACCGCGGCGGTGTTCTCCACGACGGATGGTGCCGGGTGCTGGAAGGTGAGCCGGATGCCGGGCGCTTCCTCGTGCAGGGTGCGGGCGAGTGCGGCACCGAAAACGGCCGCCCCGTAGTCGGAGGCGAGCAGGGTGAACTCACGTGACTCCGCGGTCGGGTCGAAGTCGGCCTGGCTGGAGAAGACCCGCTCCAGCAGGTCGCACGCGGTGGCGCTGCGGTCGCGCAGGGCGGCGCCGAGCGGAGTCAGCTCGTAGGCGTTGCCGGTGCGGGCGAGCAATTCGTCGTCGAAATGGCGGCGCAGCCGGGACAGCGCGGCGCTCATGGCCGGCTGGCTGAGGCCGATGCGCTCGCCGGCCCGGGTGACATTGCGCTCCTCCAGCAGCGCGCGAAGGGCGAGGACCAGATTGAGGTCGAGTCGGGACAGGTTCACCGGCAACCACCTAGCGACGAGAGCCATCCATGACGTGGATTCGAAACATCCACAGGATTAATTTCCGTGATTGGCTGATCGGAGCCAGAGTAGACCCCAACCCCGCAGGAGGAAATCTGATGGCAATGCTCGCGCAACCAGCCGGCCCGTTCGCGCTCGGCACGTTCTCCGCTCAGGACGGGGAGTCGTTTCCCGGCCTCCTGGCCAATGACCGGGTACTCGATCTGCGAAGCGCCCTGGACTGGGCGCCGTCGGATCTGCGCGCGGTCCTGGAGCGGTGGGAGGAGACCCTCCCTGTCCTGCACACCCTGGCCGACGACGACTCCTTCGGCCGGCTGCCACTGGAGAGCCTGCGCGTGCACGCCCCCATCGAGCCGCGGCAGATCTTCCAGTCCGGCGCCAACTACCGGCAGCACGTGATCGATCTGGAGGTCGCCCACCGTTCCCCCGACGACCCCCGCACCGTCGAGGAGGCACGGGCGGAGATCGCCGCGGTCATGGACCGCCGGGCCGCCGAGGACCTGCCTTACGTGTTCATCGGCCTGCCCAGCGCGATCACGGGCCCCTACGACGACGTGGTCCTGCCCGCCTGGGCCGCAAAGCCGGACTGGGAGCTGGAGCTGGCGGCCGTCGTCGCCAAGCCCGCCTACCGGGTGACGGTCGAGGAGGCCCTGGAGTACGTCGCCGGGTACACCATCGCCAACGACCTCACGGACCGCGCCACCGTGTTCCGCCGGGACATGAAGGCCATCGGCACCGACTGGCTGCGCTGCAAGAACGCTCCCGGTTTCACGCCGCTCGGCCCGTGGCTCGTACCTGCGGAGTCGATCGCGGACACCGGTGACCTGCGGGTCACGCTCAGGCTGAACGGCGAGACCATGCAGGACGAGTCCACCAAGGACATGCTCTTCGGAGTCGCCCGGTTGGTGTCGTACGCCTCGCAGACGGCGCAACTCCTTCCCGGCGACCTGGTGTTGACCGGCAGCCCGGCCGGCAACGGCATCCACTGGGGACGCCTGCTGCGCGACGGCGACGTCATGGAGGGTTCCATCACCGGTCTGGGCGTGCAGCGGACCCGCTGCGTCGCGGAGGGAACGGCATGAGCCTGGACCGCCGCGACCCGGAGGGCGCGATAGCCGAGGCCGCCAAGGCGTACTCCAACTGGGGGCGTTGGGGTGAGGACGACGTGCTCGGCACGCTGAACTTCCTCGACGAGGCCAAGCGGCGCGAGGGCGCGGCGCTCGTGCGCCGCGGCGTGAGCTTCTCGCTGTCGCAGCGGTTCGACATGAACGGCCCGCAGAAGGGCTGGCGCCGGCGGACCAACCCGGTGCACACCATGCTCGACACGGGGACCGACGCGGCCCTCGGCAACCAAGGTTTCCCGCACGGCATCGGCGGCGCGGACGACGTGATCGCGATGCCGCTGCAGTGCTCCACCCAGTGGGACGGCCTCGGGCACATCTTCGACCACGGCAAGGCGTGGAACGGACGGGCCGCCGAGCAGGTGGTCACCTCCGACGGAGACCTTGTCACCGGCATCGAGCACATGGCGCCGTACGTCGCGGGACGCGGCGTGCTGCTCGACGTGGGCCTGGTCGTCGGCACGGGTGGGGGCACCTCCCGCTCGAGCGGAGCCGAGAGTGGGGGAGAGCTGCCCGACGGGTTCGCCATCACCGAGGAGCACCTCGAGCAGACCGCCGAGGCCCATGGGGTGACCGTCGGCACCGGCGACATCGTCCTCGTCCGTACCGGACATCTCGCCCGCGCCCGGCGGGGAGGCTGGGGCGACTACGCGGGCGGCCCCGCGCCCGGCCTGTCGTTCACCACCGCCGGCTGGCTGCACGGCACCGAGATCGCCGCCATCGCCACCGACACCTGGGGTTTCGAGGTCCGCCCCAACGAGTTCGACAACGCCTTCCAACCGCTGCACCAGGTCGTCATCCCCAACATGGGCCTGCTGATCGGCGAGATGTGGGACCTCGACGCACTCGCCGCCGACTGCGCCGACGACGGCGTGTACGAGTTCTGGCTCACCGCCGCTCCCCTCCCCATCACCGGAGCCGTCGGCTCCCCGGTCAACCCGATCGCCGTCAAGTAACCCGCACTACTGCCGGATGCGCCGTTCCCCGGACAGCAGCGGCGCATCCGGCCCCCACCGCTCCACCCGCTTCGCCGGGTGACCGTCCCCACCTCTGGCCCGCACTCGCAGCGGGCGAGCCGCAGCCCCCGCCGCCCGACGTCGTGCGGCCCAACCCCGGGAGGAATCCCCGACATGGCTGACAGCCGCACTCTCTCCCAGCCTCCGGCCGGAGGCACACCCACCGTCCTGGTCATCGGCGGGGGCGCCTCAGGCAACGCCGTCACCATCCTGCTGCGCCGCGCCGGCATCGCCGTCGACCTGATCGAGGCCAAGCCGGACTGGAACGCCACCACCGGCTCCGGCATCACCCTCCAGGGCAACGCCCTGCGGGTCCTGCGCGAGCTGGGCGTGTGGGAACAGGTGAAAGCCTCCGGATACGCCTTCGGCTCGCTGGGCGTGACCACCCCCGACGGCACCGTCCTGTTCGTTGCCGAGGACATCCAGACCGGCGGCGAGGACCTGCCCGCCACCCTCGGCATGCAGCGCCCCCAGCTGCAGCGGATTCTCATCGACACGGTCCGCGCCTCCGGCGCCGGCGTTCGCCTCGGCACCACCGCCGAAGCGCTGGAGCAGGACGCCGACGGCGTGTCGGTGCGCTTCAGCGACGGCAGCGAGGGCCGCTACGACCTGGTGATCGGCGCCGACGGAGTCAACTCCGCCACCCGCGCCGCGATCGGCATCACGGACAAACCCGAGCCGACCGGCATGGCCATCTGGCGCATCGCCGCCCCGCGGCCCGAGAGCGTGACGCGCACCGACCTCGCCTACGGCGGCCCCGCCTACATCGCCGGCTACTGCCCCACCAGCGAGAACACCATCTACGCGTACGTCGTCGAAGGGTGCCGCGACCGCGCCTCCATCGATCCGGCCACCTACGCCGACGAGATGCGCCGCCTGGCGACGAGCTACGGCGGGGTCTGGCCGGAGATCACCGAGCACATCACCGACCCGAAGAAGGTCAACTACACCTGGTTCGACCGCCTGCTGGTCGAGGACTCCTGGCACCGGGGCCGGGTCGTGCTCATCGGCGACGCCGCCCACTGCTGCCCGCCCACCATGGCCCAGGGCGCGGCCATGTCCCTGGAGGACGCCCTCGTCCTCGCCGAGCTGCTCAGCGGGGCCGTGGCCGACGGCCGGGACTGGAACGACGGGCTGCTCCAGGCCTACCACGACCGCCGCATTCCCCGGGTGCGCACCGTCGTCGAGGCGTCCCTGCAGATCGGCCAGTGGCAGCTGGACGGTGTGCGCGACGCCGACATGGCCGGGCTGGTCGGCCGCACCATGAACCTCCTCAAGGAGCGCCCGTGACCACCACCACATCCTCCGCGCCGACCATCGACGTCCACGCGCACGTCCTGCTCCCGGAGATCGAGGAGGCCGTCGCCGGTCATCCCGGTCTCGCCGAGGCCCGCGCCCTCGACGCGCGCCGCAACGGCCCGGCGGCCCTGGCGGTGAACGGTCCGATGGTCGGCGCGCGTGTGCCGAAGCTGACGGACGCCGCGGTGCGCCTGACGGCCATGGACGCGCAGGGCGTCGACATCCAGCTGGTCAGCCCCTCGCCGTCCCACTATCACTACTGGGCCGAGCCCCAACTGGCCGAGAAGGTCTGCCGACTGGCCAACGAGGGCACCGCCGCACACTGTGCGCAGGCTCCCGACCGCCTGCACGGCCTGGGCCTGGTCCCGCTCCAGCACCCCGACCTCGCGGTCGGCCTGCTCGACCACGCCCTGGATCAAGGGCTGAGGGGCGTGGAGATCTCCTCGCACGCTCCCTCCTCGCCCGCCATCGGGCAGGAGGGGCCCGGCCGCGAACTGTCGGACCCGGCGTACGAAGCCTTCTGGTCCCGTGCGGAGGAGACGGGCGCCCTGGTCTTCCTGCACCCGTTCGGCTGCTCCCTGGACGAGCGGCTGGACCAGTGGTACCTGTCCAACACCGTCGGCCAGCCCACCGAGAACGCTGTCGCCCTCTCCCACCTGATCTTCTCCGGTGTCCTGGACCGCCACCCGGGCCTGAAGCTGATCGCGGCGCACGGCGGCGGCTACCTGCCCACCCACATCGGCCGCTCCGACCACGCCTGGCGGGCCCGTCCCGACGCCCGGGGCTGTGAGCGGGAACCGAGCAGCTATCTGAAGCAGCTGTACTTCGACTCCCTCGCCCACGACCCTCAGGTGCTGCGGGAGCTGCTGCGAGCGGTCGGCCCGGAACGCGTCCTGCTCGGCTCCGACTTCCCCTTCGACATGGGCACCGACGACCCGCTCGGCGCGCTGCGCGCCGCGGACCTGCCCGACCCCGACTTCCACTCCGTCCGCGGCGGAAACGCCGCCGCTCTGCTCAACCTCGTCTGAGGAGCCCCCCCATGAACAACCGCCTGCTCACCCACCTGCGCCACGTCGACCTCGCCGTGCCGGACTACGACAGGCAACTCGACTTCTACGCCGGAGTCTGGGGCCTGACCAAGGTCGCCGAGGACTCCGGCATCTCCTTCCTGGCCGCCGAGGGCAGCCCGGAGCAGTACGTCGTCCGGCTGCGCAAGGCCGAGGAGAAGCGTCTCGACCTCGTGTCCTACGGTGCCGCGAGCCCGGCCGACGTGGACACGCTCGCCGAGCAACTCCTCGCCGGGGGCGTCCAGCTGATCCACCAGCCGGGCAAGGTGGACACACCCGGCGGCGGTTATGGCTTCCGCTTCTTCGACGTCGACGGGCGCACCATCGAGGTCTCGGCCGACGTCGAGGTGCGGCAGCACCGCAAGATCGAGGAGAAGGAGTCGATCCCGGTCAAGCTGTCGCACGTGGTCCTCAACTCGCCGGATCTGGACAAGACCAAGGCGTGGTACGAGCAGCACCTCGGCTTCCGGCTGTCCGACACGCTCGGCCATCCGCATATCGGCGACGTCATGCACTTCATGCGGATCAGCAACCAGCACCACTCCATGGCCATCGCCAAGGGCCCGCACGCCTCGCTGCACCACATCTCCTTCGAGATGCGCGGAATCGACGAGTACATGCGAGGCTCCGGCCGTGTCATCCGTTCCGGCGCCCGCAAGATCTGGGGGCCGGGCCGGCACATGGCGGGCGACAACACCTTCACCTACTTCCTCGACCCGCACGGCAACACGGTGGAGTACACGACGGAGTTGGAGCTGCTGGACGAGGACACCTGGCACCCGCACGTCTACGACTTCTCCCAGCCCGAGGTCACCGACCAGTGGGGCACCGCCAACCCCATGAACGAACTGGTGACGAAGGAGTCCTTCAACGACGTCGACCGCGGCGTCTTCGTCGCTCCGCCGGTCTGATCGGCGGAGCCTTCAGTCCCCGGGGGCGCGGTTGCCCTGTCAACTGCCCTGACTCCCATGCCGCGCCCCCGGCCTTCGTGCCACCCCTCACGCCGACAGCCGACAGGAACTGCCATGCGTTTCGCCGCGTACGAGTACCGCAACCGACGCCACGTGGCCGTCGTCGCAGAGGACGGCACGCTCCACCCTCTGCCCGGCGTCAGCTCGCTGACCGGCCTGCTCGCCGAGGGCGGCGGCCTGCCCGAACTGCTCGACGCGGGCTCCGCGACCCTCGACGTCCCGGCCGGCCCCCACATCTCTGACGTACGACTGCTGGTGCCGCTCCAGCCGCCCACCGTGCGGGACTTCGTCACCTTCGAGGAACACGTCGAGGGCGTACGGCGGTCCGTGGACGGGGCTTCCGGAGTACCGGAGCGGTGGTACGCGGCCCCGACGTTCTACTTCGGCAACCCCTACGCGATGTACGGGCCGCACGACGACATCCCCATGCCGCCGGGGTCGAGCGTGCTCGACTTCGAGCTGGAGGTCGCCGCCGTGATCGGAAAGGAGGGCCGCGACCTCACGCCCGAGCAGGCCCGCGACCACATCGTCGGCTACACCGTCTTCAACGACTGGTCGGCCCGCGACCTGCAGTCCGCCGAGATGAAGGTCGGCCTCGGCCCCTGCAAGGGCAAGGACACCGCCACCACGCTGGGTCCTTACCTGGTCACCGCCGACGAGTTGGGGAAGTACCGCGACGCGGACGGCTTCCTGCGCCTGGCGCTCACCGCCGAGATCAACGGCGAGGTCGTGGGCAGGGATCTGCTGTCCAACATGAGCTGGACCTTCGAGGAGATGGCCGCCTACGCCTCACGCGGCACCGTCGTCCGCCCCGGCGACGTCCTCGGTTCCGGGACCTGCGGAAACGGCGGCTGCCTCGCCGAGCTGTGGGGTGTACGGGGTGAGCAGTCCCCGCCTCCCCTGAAGCCCGGCGACACGGTCACCCTCACCGTCGAGGGCATCGGCTCCGTCTCCAACACCGTGGTGGCCGGCCCGGACCCCGTGACCGTTCCCGTCGCCCGACGCCGCACGAGGCAACGGCCGTGACCGATCTCCATCCCTGGGGGCACCTCCCGGCCGCAGGCCGGGGGAGGCTCCTCGACCGGGTCGTCGTGGTCACGGGCGCGGCCGGTGGCCAGGGCGCCGCGGAGGCCGAGGCGCTGACCCGCGAGGGCGCCGGGTGATCGCCACCGACGTCTCGGAGTCACCCGGCTGCCGCCGTCTCGACGTCACGCATCGGTCGACGGCGGACTCACCGCGCACGGCGGCGCCAAGCCGATCTCTGACGTCCCGCGCGCGGACGCCTGAACCGGCGACCACGCAGGACAGCCACGACAGAAAGGCCCTCTCTCTCATGGACAAGCTCCGCGCGAGCGCCGCCGAGGCGGTCCTCGACATCCCCGACGGCGCGTCGCTGGCCGTCGGCGGCTTCGGCCTCAGCGGCATCCCCGGCGTGCTCATCCAGGCACTCCACGCCCAGGGCACCACCGGCCTGGAGGTCGTGTCCAACAACTGCGGTGTGGACGGGCGCGGACTGGGAGTCCTGCTGGCCGACAGGCGGATCGCCCGAGTCACGGGCAGTTACGTGGGCGAGAACAAGGAGTTCGCCCGTCAGTACCTGTCCGGCGAACTGGAGGTGGAGCTGGTGCCGCAGGGCACGCTGGCCGAACGGCTGCGCGCCGGGGGAGCGGGCATCCCCGCCTTCTACACCCCGGCAGGGGTGGGCACCCAGGTGGCCAGGGGAGGGCTGCCCTGGCGTTACCGGCCCGACGGCACGGTCGCGGTGGCCTCCCCGCCCAAGGAGACCCGCGACTTCGCGGGCCGCACGTACGTCCTGGAGCACGGCATCACCACCGACTTCGCCCTCGTACGGGCCTGGCGCGGCGACCGCCACGGGAACCTGGTCTTCCGTAAGTCCGCCGCCAACTTCAACCCGCTGGCCGCGATGGCGGGCAGCATCACCGTCGCCGAGGTGGAGGAGCTCGTCGAGCCGGGCGCGCTGAGTCCGGACGAAATCCACCTGCCGGGAATCTTCGTCCAGCGGATCGTCGTCCTCACCCCGACCGAGGCCGCCGACAAGCAGATCGAGCACCTTTCCCTTTCCGCGTCTTCGACACGAGGGGCCGTACGCGCATGAGCACCACCTTCGGAACGCAGCTGGGCTGGACCCGGGAGCAGATGGCCGCCCGCGCCGCCGCCGAACTCACCGACGGCTCCTACGTCAACCTCGGTATCGGCCTGCCGACCCTCATCCCCGGCCACCTGCCCCCGGACGTCCATGTGGTCCTGCACTCCGAGAACGGCATCCTGGGCACAGGCCCGTACCCGACCGAGGCCGAGGTCGACCCCGACCTGATCAACGCGGGCAAGGAGACCGTCACGGTGCTGCCCGGGGCCTCCTTCTTCGACTCGGCCCTGTCCTTCGGCATGATCCGGGGCGGCCACATCGACACTGCCGTGCTCGGCGCGATGCAGGTCTCCGCCGCAGGCGACCTGGCCAACTGGATGATCCCGGGCAAGATGGTCAAGGGCATGGGCGGCGCGATGGACCTCGTCCACGGCGCGCGCCGCGTCATCGTCCTGATGGAACACACCGCCAAGGACGGCAGCCCCAAGATCCTCACCGAATGCACCCTGCCGCTCACCGGCGAACGGTGCGTCCACCGCATCATCACCGACCTCGGCGTCCTCGACGTCACACCCGGGGGCCTCGCTCTCGTGGAATGCGCGCCGGATGTCACCGCCGAGTACATCGCCGCCCGCACGCATGCACCTCTCATCCGGAAGCCGTGAACCATGGACGCGTCGGGCGGGCAGGGACCACGATTACTGCCCGCCCGGGGGAGTGGTTCGACTTCGCTTCGTACGGCGCGGTGTCCTCGACCCGTCTTCGCCGGCGTGGGGGGACCGGCTCGGCCTCTGCTGATCCTGCTGCCCCGCGTACAGGGCTTCAGCGCTGTACGGGGCCGTGGCGAACATGGGCTCGTCGGTTGGGCAGGTCCTTATCGCGGTGACCCTGCTCGCGCTGCGCGGAAGCATCGCCGGGCTGCCGGGGAAGGGAGTCGGGGCCTGCGGGGCAGGCGTCGGGAAATTCACGAGGTGGATGTCCGTCATAGGTGAGCCAAATGAGTCAAAGGGTAGGCGTGACATGCATTTTGCCCCATAGTCATGCACGCCCTGATACCACTTTTCTTGGCACGGCCACGGCGGTACCCCACTGGGCGCCTTGGTGAGCGCCTTCGTGGAGACCTCGCATGCCTGGATTCGCTCCGCCGCCCGTACCCGCCGACGATCTCGTGGCGCAAAGCACCGCGCCCGTGCCTGAGGCCGGGAGCCGTGTGCCCGTGACGCTCCTGATGCTCGGCAGCTGTCTGACGGTCCTCGGCTCGGTGCTGCTTGCGCCGATGCTGACGAAGCTGCAGGAGAGGTTCGGTACGGTACCCGACGCGGACGCGCTGGTCCCGATGATCCTCACGGTTCCCGCGCTCACGCTCGCCCTGTTCGCTCCCCTCGCGGGTGTCATGATCGACCGCTTCGGGCGCAAACGCCTGTTGGTGGTCGCGACGCTTCTGTACGCGCTGTTCGGCACCGCCCCCCTGTGGCTGGACTCGCTTCATGCCGTTGTGGCCGGCCGAGCCCTGCTCGGTGTCACGGAGGCATTCATCATGACCGCCTGCACGACGATGATCGGCGATCACTACCAGGGCCGAGCGCGCGACCAGTACCTGGCCCTGCAGACCGTGTGTGCCACCGTCTCGGCCACCGTCTTCATCATCCTCGGCGGCGCCATGGGTGCCTCGGACTGGCATGGCCCGTTCCGGCTCTACGCCGTCGGGCTGCTCCTTGCCCCCGCGATGGCTGCGTTCCTGCCCAAGTCCGGGTCGAGGGCCGTCAGATCGAATCGTGCCGTGGAGGAGGCGCTCGACGTCGCGCGGCGGCCGGCCTCGTCCCTCCGGCTGGCGGGCGTCTGCGTGCTCTCGGTTTTCGGTGGCATCGTGTTCTACACCGTCCCGGTGGAAACGGCGTATCTGATGAATGGCCTGGGCATAGAGTCAAGCGGCCTCATCGGCATGGTCACGGCGATCGCAAGCGCGGGTACCGTCTGCGGGAGTGTCATCTTCGCCTCCATGATCGGCAGGTCGGAGCGCAGGCTGCCCGCGATCTTCGCCTTGTGCGGGGCGGGGTTTGTGATGATCGGCTTGGCCCACAACGTGGCGGTCCTGATCTTCGGCACGTTCCTCAACTGCATCGGCACCGGTTTCTTGTTGCCCTCACTGCTCACCTGGGCGACGTCGAAGCTGGAGTACGCCAACCGCGGCCGCGTCACCGGCCTGTGGATCGCGTCGTTCTTCCTCGGCCAGTTCCTCTGCCCGTTCACCCTGATGGCCATGGAGTCCGCCACCGGTCTCCGCACCACCGCCGTGAGCAGCCTCGGCTTCGCCTCGGCGGTCGTGGCGATCGGACTGCTGCCTCTCCTGCGACGGACGCAGACTTCACAGGAGACCGCTCGGGCGTGACTCGACAGCCGGCTTGGGGGCCGGCAGTCGGGGAGGCTCCACGACCCGGCGAGTGCCGGGGCTGGTGCGGGAAACCGGGGCGGGACGGGCCGACAGCTGTGACGCTCTGGCGCCCGCACGCAGGGTGGGCGAGCCGAGAAAGCGCCTCTGACCTGGCATTGTTTGCGATGTACTCAGGTCGGCATCTTTCCGATGACGCACCATGTCGAGTGCGTGGAGATCCTTCGGTCTGGGCTTGGGGGCGCGGGGAGTTTCGGGGCTGCGCTGGTCTCGAACGGCCTCCGCACCCCTTTCGCGACCGTGAGGTCGAGTGGATCAGCCGGCACCGGGCGTTTGCGGGTCGCCTGACCTCATGCCTCCTCGGCGCCGCGGGTCGCCATTGAGCCGTACTGGCTGCGCAGGCGGGCCCTGAGGATCTTGCCGGTGGCGTTGCGGGGCAGGGCGTCGACGAGGACGACCGACTTGGGGAGCTTGTACTTGGCGAGTCGGCCGGACAGGGAGTCCATGATGTCGTCGGGCGACACGTCGGCGCCCGCGCGGGGCACGACCAGCGCTCTGCCGACCTCGCCCCATCGTTCGTCGGGTACGCCGATCACCGCGCATTCGGCGACCGCGGGATGCTGGTAGAGGAGTTGCTCGACCTCGGCCGGATAGACGTTCTCCCCGCCGGAGATGTACATGTCCTTGATCCTGTCGACGATCGTGACGAATCCCTCCTCGTCGACAGTGGCCGCGTCTCCGGAGCGGAACCAATTTCCGTCCACGAAGGCGTCCTTGGTCGCTTCGGGCCACTCCCAGTAGCCCTTCATCACGTTGAGGCCCTCGATGATCACCTCGCCGACCTCGCCCGGTGCGACATCGGTGAGGTCGGGCCGCACCACGCGTACGTCGGTGAAGAAGCAGGGCGTGCCGGCTGAGCCGGCCTTGCGGATGCTGTCCCGCGCGCGCAGGCCCAGCGCGGCGGGAGCGGTCTCGGTCAGGCCGTACGCCTGGAGGAAGGTCAGGCCACGGTCCTGGTATGTGTGGATGAGGGCCTTGGGTACGGGTGCCGCCGCGCACATCAGGATCCGGATCGACGACAGGTCGGCCGTCGCCCACCGCGACGACCGGGCCATGGCCTGGTACATCGCGGGCACGCCGAACATCCTCGTCACCCGGTGCTCGGCGATGACGTCGAGCACCCGTTCCGGGTCGAAAGCGTGCATCAGCACCGACGTCCCTCCTTTGAGGAAGCCCGGCAGGAAGACGGTGTTGAGGGCGGCGGTGTGGAACATCGGTGCCACCACCAGAGCGACGTCGTCGGAGGCGATGTCCACATCCAGCAGCATGTTGAAGCAGTTCCAGGCGATGTTGGCGTGGGTGAGCATGACCCCCTTGGGACGGCCGCTGGTGCCGGAGGTGTACTGGATCATGCATACCTCATCGAGGCCCACAGTCTCGTCCAGGGGGTTGTCCGGCGCGCTCGCGAGGAGCTCCTCGTACGCCTTCCCCACCTCGACGTAGTGCTTCACCTCGACGTCGTCCCTGAACGCGTCGACGATGTCGGTGAGTTCGGCCCCGAACACCAGCACCGGCGCCCCCGCGTCCCCCAGGATGAAGGCCAGCTCAGGTGCCGCGAGGCGGGTGTTGAGCGGTACGAAGACGGCGCCCAGCGCGTTCGCGGCGAACAGGGTCTCCACCAGGGCCGGATGGTTCGCGCCCAGGTAGGCCACCCGGTCGCCGTGTCCGACCCCCAGGGCACGCAGGGCGTGAGCGAGCCGCGTCACGCGGGCGGCCAGCTCTCCGTAGGACAGGGATCCACCGTCGTGCACGACGGCGGTGGCCTCCGGCGCCATGCGGGCGCGCCGCGCGGGCCACGAGCCGAGCCCTTGATTGCGCATGGTGCGTCTCTCTTCTCTCAGATCTCTCAGAGCCAGTCGGGCCACGTGTAGTCGGCCGATTCGTCGTGGTCCCGGCGTGGCGGCAGCGGTGCGAGCCGCCCCCGGGAGAAGACCAGCGGCGAGACGCCGGTCTTCTCCACCGCGAGGTCCCGCACGCGGCCGAGGACGAAGTAGTGGTCGCCGAGGGTCCACACGTCGGCGATGTCGCAGTCGATCCAGGCGGCGACGCCCGCCAGGACGGGGCTGCCCGAGGCCGCGCCGCGCCACGGGTGGCGGTCGAAGACGTCGGGTGCCTTGGCGCTGATGTCCCGGCAGAGGCCCTCCTGGCCGGCGGCCAGCACGTTCACGCAGAAGGCGCCGCCGGCCATGATCCTGGGCCAGGTCGTGGAGGAGCGGCCGGGGAGGAACGCGACGAGCGGAGGGTCCAGGGACACCGAGACAAACGAGCCGATCACCATGCCGACCGGGGTGCCGTCGGGTTCCTTCGCGGTGACGACCGTGACACCCGTCGGGTAGTGGCCGAGCACGTGCCGGAACCGGCCGGGGTCGTCCGCCGGGCCGCCGCCGGGCGCCGTCGCGGCGGACGTCGTCCGGTTCACGCCGGGTTCTCCACGCCGAGCAGAGAACGGGCGTACGCCGTGGCCCACGAGCCGTGCTGCGCGTTGATGTGGGTCTTGTACGTGGCGACGTCGCGCAGGTACCGCTGCATGCGCTGGCCGTTCGCCAGCGCACTGGAGCCACTGGCCGAGGCCAGCATCTCGACGGCCTGGCAGGCGAGTTGGCCGGACTGCCGGGCCGTGAGGGAGAGAGCCTGGTCGTCCAGTTCGGAGAAGGGCTCGTCCCCTGCCAGGCCCCGGGCGGCGTACGCGGTGTAGTCGTCGGCGACCGACAGGATGATCCGCTGCGCGCTGTCGGCCAGGGCCGTGGCCAGGCCGAGGTTGCGCTGGTGTTCCGGATCGTGGCTGCGCGGCTTGAAGGGCGGCAGCTGACTGTTCTTGGTGGTGATGATCCGCCGGTACTCGTCGACCGCGGCCCAGGCGGTGCCCGCCACGATCGAACACAGCTGGATGTTGAAGAACGGCATCAGCCGGCCCGCGTACATCGGGTTGCCGTGCAGTTCCACACCCGGCCCGTCGGTGGCGTCGGCCGCCCCGAGATGGGTCCTGGACACGTACTCATACGGTACGAGGACGTCCTCGGCCACGACGCTGTTGGAGCCGCTGCCGCGGAAGCCCAGGATCTCGCCCCAGTTGTCGAGCATCCGCCAGCCGGAGGGCACGAGCACCATGCCCGGCGTGGGCATGCCGCCCTCTTCGTCGATGACGAGCACGCCACCCAGGAAGTGGGTGGAGACGTTGACTCCGGAGGAGTAGTCCCAGCGGCCGTTGACCAGGTACCCGTCGGGGGTCCTCGTCGCGGTGGCGCTCGGGGCGATCGGCAGCGGGGCACGGAAGTCACCGTCCGGCCCGAACACCTCGCGCTGGGTGCTCTCGGGGAAGCGGCCGGCCACCACCAGGCTGTGGGAGGCGGCCAGACACAGGTTCCAGCCGCTGGACGGGCAGCCGCGGGCCACCTCGGTGACCATCCGGGAGTAGGTCCGCAGGTCGAACTCGTAGCCGCCGAAGCGGCGTGGCTGGAGGGACCGGTAGAAACCCGCCTCCAGGAACGCCTTGTGCGTGTCCTCGGAGATTCCGGTCCGCTGTTCGGTCTCGTCCTGATGATCACGTAGCCAGGCCCTCATGCCGGCGGCCCGGCGCACCAGTTCCTCCGGTGTCAGGTCCGGCTCCGGCTGCCGAATCTCGATGATTTTCTCGGCTGCCTCGGTTGTCTCGGACAATTCGCACCCCATCCGCTGCTGTTCTGGGTCGGCCTGAAGGGAGTGTTGGCGGCGCGGCGAAGGGCCGTCCAATGCCGGTAACCGTGGCCTTGATGAGTGCCGTGCATCACAGCAGGTCGGAGCGGGTGACGGGAATGCCGCACATTTCGGCCTGGTGACGTGCGGGGAAGCGCGCTGTAACCTGGCGCGGACCACAGCGCCGTGGACCTAGCCTTTCTGGAGGGCTGAGTGGAACTCCGGAGCCTGCGCCATTTCTCGGCGCTCGCCGAGACCTTGAATTACCGGGTCGCCGCCGAGCGTCTGCACCTCACCCAGCCCGCGCTGACGCGATCGATCGCCGCCCTCGAGCGTGAGCTGGGCGTCCAGCTGTTCGACCGCGACAAACGGCATGTGGCGCTCACCGCCGACGGCGCGGAACTGCTCGAACGGGCGGGCGAGGTGCTGGCCGACGCCGAGCGGCTCTCCGCCACCGCGGGCGCCATCCGGGCCAGGCGACGGGACGAGGTGCGGGTCGCGTGCTACGGCGTGGCTCTGGCCGAACTCACTCATCCGGTCATCGAGGCGTTCTGCGAGCGGTATCCCAGCGTCACGATCCGGGTACACGAAGCGGACTTCCACCAGGGTCTCGCCCCGCTGCTGGCCGGCGAGTACGACGTGGCGCTGGTGCCCCTGAACGTCGACCTGCCGGGCCTGACACGCGTACCGATCTTCACCGAGCCCCTTTCCCTCGCGCTGTGGAAGGGGCATCCGCTGGCCCTGGCAGCCGCGGTGGACGTGACCGAGGTCTTCGATCAGCCCTGGGTCACCCCCGAGCCGGGTCTCGACTTCTGGGTGGGCGGACGAACGGGGGACGACGAGGCCCCGACGGTCGGCTCCCACGCCCGCTCGGCCCTGGACGTGTCCTTGAAGATCGCCTACCAGCACATGGTGGGACTGATGCCGCTGTCGGCCACCCGGATGTTCCCGCACCCGGGAGTGGAGAACGTCGCTCCGAAGGAGCCCCTCGGCCTGGTGGCCGCCGTCGCCTATCCGGAGGCCGGTCACTCGCTCGCAGCCCCGGCGTTCGCCGAGGTCGCACGCCGGGTGGCCCGACGTGCGAGCGGCGTTCCGTACGCCGAACTCGCCCGGTAGAAGCGGTCAGCCGCCGTACGGCGGCTCGCCCGCCCAGGCCGCGTGCAGGACGGCGCGCAGATCGTCGGCGGAGGCCGGGCGGGGATTCGCGTACGGCGCCCCGAGAGCGACGTCGACCGCACGGTCCACGCCGGCGGCGGTCGGGCCCAGGTCGGCGAGCGATCGCGGGATGCCCAGCTGCTCGCCCGGCTCGTGCAGCTCCCGTACCGGATCCGGGACATCGAGCGCCCGGCGCAGCGCCGCCGGTGCCTCGGGAACCGCCGGCGCGTTGCAGACCGGCACATGGGGCAGGACGACGGCGTGTGTCTCGGCGTGCGGCAGGTCGAAGGTGCCGCCGAGCACATGGCAGAGCTTGTGGTGCAGCCCCGTGCTGGTAGCGCCGAGACAGGCACCGCACAGCCACGCCCCGTACAGCGCGCGGCTGCGCGCGTCATGCCCCGAGGGGTCGGCGACGATCTCGGGAAGGGCCGCGGCCGGCGCCCGCACACCCTCCTCCGGCATGAGGGAGACGATCGGAGTGCAGTCCGGGGCGTACAGGGCCGGACTGCGTGCGCGATCGCGTTCATGCCGCTGGTCGCACCCCACGGGCGGCATGGTGAGCGTGAGCAGCGGGTCGTACACGACGCTGCGCGGCACCACCTTCGGGTCGCGCCCGGTGCGTTTGACCGCGCCCTCGGTCAGGCCCCAGACGGGTGTCATCCCCGATCCGGCGTACGTCGTCGGGACGGCGACGATCGGCAGACCGGTCCTGAGCGCGACGGCCTTGGCCAGGCCGGTCACGGAACCGCCGCCGACCGCCACGCAGCCGTCGGCCCGGGCTTCGCGAGCCGCTTCGACGGCCAGGTCGGCGACCTCCACCGGGACGTGCGTCACCGCCCCCGCGTGCAGGTCGGCGCAGGCGTCGCCGAGAGACGCGGCGACGGCACGGGCCGTGTCCAGGCCATGGTCGTCGCACAGCACGAGGACGCGGCACAGGGCGAGAAGCGCGACCGCGTCGGGCACCGCGTCCGGGACGGCACCCGACCGGAAGAGGACGCGCATCGGCTGGGCCTGACAGGTGAAGTCCAGCGCGCGTTCCCTCACACGATCACCGGTTGCAGCACGATGTCGAAGCGCGCCCGGCGGAAGGGGTTGGCCAGGCCCAACTCCGCGGCCTCCTCGAGGGAGTCCACCTCGACGAACTCCTCGACCAGGCTCTCCCTCACGGCGAAGACGGCGTCCGACTCCAGATAGTCGCTGCCCGCCACGAAGATGTGCGTCGTCACCGGGCTGTACCCCTCGGCGCCCACGATGAAGTGGACATGGGCCGGACGGTAGGGGTGACGGCCGGTCGCCTCCAGCAGCGAGCCGACCGGCCCGTCCGTCGGAATGGGATACGGGCTCGGAACGCACGAGCGGAACCAGAACCGCCCCTCCGCGTCCGCCGTGAACAGCCCGCGGCCATTGCCCGGCGGCTGCTTCTTTGGCTGCTGGACGTCGTAGAAGCCCTGGTCGTCGGCCTGCCACACGTCCAGCGTCGCACCGGGCAGCGGGGTGCCGTCGACGGAGACGACCCGTCCGCTGATCACACACGGCTCGCCGCCGCCGACCAGATCGATGTTCGCCCCGAGGTCACGGACCGGGGACTCGGTCATGTGGAACGGGCCGAGCACCGTCGAGTCGGTCGCGGCGGCCGCCTTGTGGTCGTTGATCGTCTCGACGAGCATCGACACACCCAGGACGTCCGACAGCAGGATGAACTCCTGCCGGGTGTCGTCGCACATGTGCCCGGTGGCGGTGAGGAAGTCGATCGCCCGCTCCCACTCGGCCTGGGTCGGCTCGATGTCCCGTACGAAATCGTGCAGGTGACGGGTCAGGGAGACCAGCACCTCGCGCAGTCGGGGATCGGAGGTGTGGGCGAAACTTTCCAGCACCGCCGTCGTCGTCGCGGTCTTCGCGGTCTTCGTGGTGAGGTCCATGGCCGCTCAGCCCCGCGCGAAGAAGGCCACGTGGTTGTCCGGCCGCACCAGCAGCGCGCCCGGGTCGCCGATCTCCCGCAGCCGGGCCCAGTCCCCGTACGGGTCCTCGTACTCCTGGCCGGGGCCGATGACCGCCGTGGCGATCGCCAGGCCGAACTCCTTGCCGCCGATGCCGGTGATCTCGGTGCCGAACCGCAGTCGGCTTCCGCGTGCTACGGCCCCTTTCACGAGCACCGGCTCCATGAGGTGCTGTGGCTCGACAGCCGGCACGGTCGTCATGGTTGTCATCGGGGCGTTTCTTCCGCTGCCGCCAGTCGCTTGTTCAGCCAGGTCATCAGTGCCTCGGCCACGTCGTCGGAGTTCTTCTCACCCATGGGCAGGTGACCGTTGCCCGTGAGCCCCAGGTCCGCCAGGCGCAGCAACTCGGCGTCCGCACCGGCCTGGGCGAGGTAGTCGGCGACACCGTGCTGGAACGGCGCGAACGGCGAGGTGTCGGCCGCGACCACGGCGATCGGGAAGCCCCGCAGCCCTGGCAGGGACCGCACGGGGCCGGCCTGTTCGTCCTGGACGAGGCAGTCCTGCAGCCCGTGGCCCCTGGCCTCGCGCAGCCGGAGGCGCAGTTCCTCCGGGGTCCGTACCGGCGGCTCGTAGGTGATCGGGGCCGCGGTGAGCCCCCACTCCAGCTTTCCGAGGCCGGGCAGTTCGGTGAACGGCGGCCCGATCGGCTCGATGGAGACAAGGGCCTTCACCAGCCCGGGCCGGGCATCGGCGACCAGCCAGCCGAACGGCGCCCCCATGGAGTGGGTGATCAGCACGGCCGGTCCGATCCGGTCCAGCAACTCGGCCCCGCAGCGACGCATCTGCTCCTCGTTCTCGGCGAAAGTGGGCAGCGTCGGGCCCTGGCTCGCCATCAACTGGTCCAGCGCGGAGTCGTCGCCGACCTCGCCGCTGCCGGGCCACTGACTGCCGGGTCGTGCCGCCCCGTCGCAGAACAGCCAGCGGATGAACTCGTACGTCGGCGCCGCGCCCTCGATGGGCCCGAGGACATCGGGGTGGTACGGGGAGCGTCCGTGACCCGGACGGTCGACCACGTAGACGGCGTAACCGGCCTGGAGGAACCGGGTGGCCCAGCCGGGGCGCCCGTCCGGCGTCGACAGGTAGTCCGTGCCCTGGCCGCCGCCGCCGTGGACCATCACCACGGGCAGCGGATGCCGCAGATCGGCCGGGATCTGGTACTGGACGTACATCGCGGCCTCGGCGGCGGTCCCGGCCTCGGTCGGCTTGCGCCCGACACCGACCCAGAACGCGCCTTGCTCGCTGATCGTCAACGGCGAGGCGGCACGGGCCGGCTCGGCGGTTCCGGGTGCTGGGGAGTTGGTCATCGGCGAACCTCCGTCACGGCATCTGCGCCCATGCCCAGCACTATTGGTGACCGGCTCCTGCGCGGTCCAATGCCGGTTGGGGACGCCGTGATGCATGGCGCTCATCAGCGTCCCCGAGGGCGGCTGCCTCACCGGGAAGGTGCGCGTGGCGGCCTTCCGTGACGCGTCCCGGCGCCCGGGCCGGTCAGTTGCCCGGTGCGCGCTGGGCGGGGTGCGGTGCCCGCACGCCGTCCAGGACCGTGGCCTCGGACGCCGTGGACGTACCGCCCGAGGTGGCGCGGGCGAACGCGGCGGCGCCGCCGAGGAGCGGCAGGTGAACCGACGTACGGGCGAGGTCCAGGGTGAGCGTCGGGGTGTACGGGCTGGCGTCCATGATGACGGGCACCTTGCGGCCCACCCGGGCGGGTTCGCGGGGGCGGACGATGTCGGCGGCGACCCTGTCCTTCCTCCGGTCGCCGTCGCCGTCGAGGCCGGTGTCCACCCAGACGGACTCACGGACGGCCCGGGTGTAGGAGTAGACCGGCCGGCTCTCCTTCGGGGCGGGGGCGGCGTGGGCCGCCGCCGGGGTGAGGAGGGCTGCCAGCAGGGCGGCGGCGGTCGCGACCGCGTACGTAGCCGGTGCCGCGTGCCGCGGAGGGGGCGTTCGGTGCGAGATGGCTGTCCGAGTCATGCGGCCAAGGCCGCCGGTCCGGGCGCCGTGACGCGTCTGCCGAGCTTCCGGACCGCCCCCCTCCGAACGGCGGAGGACGCCGAGCCGATCGGCCGAGCCATGTGGTCAGCAGGTTGCGCCGCCGCCGCTGACGAGGCGGAGGTCGACGGACGGGCCGGCCGACGGTGTTCCGTGGAGAATCGTCTCCCAGGTCCGGCCGAGGGGATCCCCGCCGAGCAGGGTCGCGATGCTCGGGTAGTACGCGGCGCCCATGTTGCTCATGCCGCTTGACCACTGGAGGACGAGTTCGTCGTTGAACGGCGCATGCATGGAGGCGACCCGCTGGATGGCGATGTCGGCGGTGAATCCCGCGACGAGAGGATTTGCCCGGGTGCGGTTGAGCGGGGCGAAGCAGGGGCCCTTGGCGCTCCGGACGGCCCTGGTGGCGTTGGTGATCTTTCCGGTCAGTGCCCCGCGGACCGGTGACGTGGCGAATTCGATACGGACGGGGAGAGTGGCGGCGGAGGCGTAGTCGCCCTGTCGGGTGCGGACACCGATGGTGCCCTCCATGGCCCGCCCGGCGAAGGCGGCACGGAGGACGGCGTTCTCCTCGATGTCCGCGACCGGTTCGATCCTGGTGACGGTGCCCCGGGAGACCACCGCGAGGTAGATCGTGTTCGCGTAGGCGGTGCGGCTCTTGTCGGCCATACCGCGACCCGCTGCTGCCGCCTCCAACTGCTTGGTGACGGCGGCGGAGAGCGGCAGATCGCCGCCGCGGGTGTGGAACTTCGATCCGTCGCGCTTGATGGCTCCGTAGCGCTGTGTGCGGGACGGGTCGCCGGGCAGTCGGATCGGCTTCTTTCCCGCGAACAGTTCCGTACAGTGCACGATGCCGTTTCGCTGCGTGGAGGCCGCGCAGATACCGGAGAGGGCCTGCGGCGAGGCCTTGTGCCCGTCCGGGTCCGTGGCGGCCACGCTGGTCCCGCATCCGGCGAGCACGAGGGCAGCGAGAGCACCGGCCGCCGCTTGACGCCTGACACGGGAGTTTGGGGTCGTGTTCATGGCGGCCAGCTTTCCGTGCCGCACCTGAAACCTTCCTGAGGGGCGTCTTCAGGATTTCTTCAGGTCGCATGGCGGAAACTGAGCGGATGCGCCTGCTTCTGGTCGAGGATGAACAACGACTCGCCGACGTCATCAAGTCCGGACTGGTGGACAAGGGTTTCGCCGTGGACGTGGTCGGTGACGGCAGTGAGGCTGTCTGGATGGCCGGTGAGCACCGGTACGACGCGATCGTGCTGGACGTGATGCTGCCAGGCCTCAACGGCTTCGCCGTGTGCCGGAAGCTGCGCGAAGCCGGTAACTGGACACCGATCATGATGCTGACCGCGATGGACGGTGAACTCGACGAGGTCCAGTCGTTGGACAGCGGCGCGGACGACTACCTGGCCAAACCGTTCTCCTTCGCGGTGCTGCTGGCGCGGCTGCGGGCGCTCGTCCGCCGCGGGGCGCAGGAACGGCCCGCCGTCATCGAGGTGGGGGATCTACAGGTGGACCCGGCGGCGGCGTGCGCCCGGCGCGGCGGCGTACACATAGCGCTGACTCCCAAGGAGTTCGCGGTGCTGCATCTGCTGTGCCGCAGGGCCGGCCAGGTGGTGACCAAGGCGGAACTGCTCCAGCACGCCTGGGACTTCGCCTTCGAGGGCGATCCCAACATCGTCGAGGTCTACATCAGTGCCCTGCGCCGCAAGATCGACGCGCCGTTCGGAGTCCGCACCCTGACGACCGTCCGGGGCAGCGGCTATCTCCTGGAACTTCCGTGAACCGGCTGTCGGTGCGGACGCGGGTGACGCTGGCCGCGTCCGTCATGGTCGCCACGGTGCTGACCGCGGCCTCCCTCGTGCTGATCCTCACGTTGCGCGACAGTCTGCAGGGCGACGTCGCGGACGAGGCCACCCGGAAGGTCAGGGCCAGTGCCGCGGCACTCCACGAGGAACCGCCCGTCCTCGCGGCTCCACCCGGCGAGGAGGGCAGCGCAGAGCCGACACCGGACAAGAGCGGGAACGGCGCCGCCCCGGGCGAGGAGAAGGTGGTCCTGGCCGGGGGCTACGCGACCGCCACCACGGTGGTGCACACCACCGACGGCCCGGTGACGGTGAAGGCCCGGGTCTCGCTGGCCCCCGTGCAAAACGCCCTCGGCGTGCTCGAGCAGTTGCTCCTGGTGGGGGTCCCGGCGTTGGTGGTGCTGATGGCCGTGATGACATGGCAGTTGATGGGCCGGGTGCTCGCCCCCGTGGAATCGATCAGGTCCACCTTCGCCGACATCACCGCCAAGAACCTCCACCGTCGTGTGCCCGAGCCCGTGACCCGCGACGAGGTGGCACGCCTGGCCCGGACCATGAACGTCACCCTGGGCCAGCTGGAGTCCGCGGTCGAGCGGCACAAGCAGTTCGTCGCCGACGCCGCCCACGAACTGCGCAACCCCGTCGCCACGCTGAGCGCCCGGCTCGAACTCGGGATGCCACAGGCACCCGACCTCGTCACCGAAGCACTCACCGACGTGGCCCGCATCAAAAAGCTGACCGGTGATCTGCTGCTCCTCGCCCGGCTCGACGGCGGCGAACCACTGATCGGCACCGAGGTCGATCTGGCACAGGTCGCGGCCGAGGCCGCCGCACGCCCGGCCCCCGTGAGGATCGCGCTGGAGCTGGAGTCCGACGTCGTGGTGACCGGCTCCCGCTCGCACCTGGAACGCATGGTCGCCAACCTCGTCGCCAACGCGGTCCGCCACGCCGCCTGCCAGGTCACCATCCGCGTCACGGCCGACGGGCTCGACGTCATCGACGACGGCCCGGGCATCCCGGCCGCCTCCCGTGAACGGGTGTTCCAGCGCTTCCACCGCCTGGACGAGGCCCGGGCCCGTGACGCGGGCGGATCGGGGCTCGGCCTGGCCATCGCCCGCGACATCGCCACCGCCCACGGAGGAACCCTCACGGTCCAGGACACACCGCGCGGTGCGCACCTGTCGTTCCGCATCACCGCACCGGACGGACCGAACAGCCCGACAGGCCGGCCGGCCCGCGGACCAAAAGATCCGGTCTGACCGGGCCGGTGCGACGCCTGCCCGCCGAGTGACCCGCCGAGGCTGATCGGCTCGGCCTCCTCTGCCATTCGGAGGGGGCGATCCGGAAGCTCGGCAGACGCGTCAGGGCGCCCGGACCGGCGACCTCGGCCGCAAGACCGGTCTGGCCGGCCGGCAGGCGGCTGACCGTCGCCGTCGACACCGAACGACTCACCATCGAGGTACGCAACGCCGCCCGCCCGCCCGCCGTCCCACCGCCCAGCAGCGGCCTGGGGCTGGCCGGCCTGGGCGAACGCGCGCGCCTGGCCGGTGGCGACTTCACCGCCGGCACGGACCCGCTCACCGGCGACCACGTCCTCACCGCCGAGCTTCCGCTGCGTCAGGGAAGCCCGGTCACCATGAGTACGACCACCGGTCAGACTCCCACGTGACGAAAGAAGGGGGCTCTGGGCGACCCAGGTTGTTCCGGGTCTGGTTGGCCCGAAGGCCGGGGGCGAGGCTGTGGTCATGACCGACAGCAACAACGATGTGACCGGCTTCCACGACCGTGTCGTCCTGATCACCGGCGGAACCAGCGGGATGGGCCTGGCCACCGCGCGCCTGCTCCTGGAAGCCGGCGCCGACATCGTCATCACCGGCCGTGACGATGCCCGCCTCGACCGCGCGGCCGAACAACTGGACAAGGTGTCCGACCAGGGTGCCCGGCTGTTCACGGTTCGGGCCGACTCCGCCGGCCTCACCGATCTCGACCGCTTGGCCGCCCTGATCCGTGAACGCCACGGACGGCTGGACGGGGTGTTCGCCAATGCCGGGGTCGGAGTGTTCCGGCGCAGTGGCGAGCTCACCGAGCAGGACTTCGACCTCAGTGTCGACGTCAACTTCAAGGGCGTGTTCTTCACGGTCCAGAAGGTGCTGCCGCTGCTCGAGGCGGCGGGTGGCGGTTCCATCGTGCTCAACGCCTCGTGGACACTGCACCGGGGCCTGGCCGTCGCACCGGTGTACGCGGCCACCAAGGCCGCCGTCCACAATCTGGCCCGCACGCTGGGCAGTGATCTTGCCGAGCGCGGCATCCGGGTCAATTCGATCAGCCCGGGCTACATCGTCACCGAGATGTTCGACGCCGCCAACCCGGACCCCGCCTCGCACGATGCCATCCGCGCCCAGGTGCCGCTGAGGCGGCTCGGCCGGGCCCAGGACATCGCCGAGACCGTGGCCTTCCTTCTCTCCCCGCGGTCGTCGTACATCACCGCTCAGGACATCGTCGTCGACGGGGGCCTGGTGACCGCCGTCCCCGCCTCCTGACGGCGGGTGGTGGCTGCCTGGCCCCGGCAGGGCCAGGCAGCCACCCCTCACGACCGGCCACAATCGTCGTATGAGCACAGCGATCAGCCTGGGCGAGTTTCTTCGCACCCGCCGCTCCCTCCTGCACCCCGAGGACGTTGCCCTGCCGGACTTCGGAGGCCGGCGCCGGGTCGCGGGCCTGCGCCGCGAGGAGATCGCGCAGCTCGCCGGAGTAAGCGTCGACTACTACACCCGGATGGAACAGGGCCGCGTGCCCAACCCTTCGGGCGCGGTGCTCGACGCCCTCGCCCGCGCACTTCGTCTGGACGGGGATGCCACGCGGCACCTGCACCGCCTCGCCCGACCACAGCCCTCCGCCCGGCACGCTCCCCGGCGCCAGGCCCGGCCGCAACGCGTACGCCCCATGCTCCAGCGGTTGCTGGACGACCTGGTGGACATGCCGGCGATGGTGATGGGCCGACGCATGGACATACTGGCCTGGAACACGGCAGCGGTCGCCCTCTTCGGCGACTACGCGGCCCTGGACCGAGCCGAGCGCAACATCGCCCGGATCACCTTCCTCGACGAGACGTCCCGGGAACTGTACGCAGACTGGACCTCCTGCGCCCGCGAGAACGTGGCCTACCTCCACCTGGACGCGGGACGGCACCCCGAGGACCCCCAGTTGGCGAGCCTGATCGGCGAACTGTCGATGAAGAGCGAGGACTTCCGTCGCTGGTGGGCTGAGCATCCGGTGCAGGACAAGACCTCGGGAACCAAGCGATTCCGCCATCCGGTGGTCGGCCATCTGGAACTGGCCTACGAGACCCTGCGCGCAGCGGACGACCCTGATCAGGCCTTGATCACGTATGCCGCCGAGCCGGGCAGCCCCTCGCACGACGGCCTGCGGATGCTCCTGGCCTGGGCCTCGACCAGCACCTCGACGAACAGAGCACCGTAGACCGGCAGGCCCGGTCCCGGTGGGTTCAGGAACGCCTGTCCGGCGGACGGACTCCGGCGTCGTGCGCCAGGATGGCCGCCTGGACCCGGTTCGTGCAGCCGAGGACGGAGAGAATGCGACTGACGTGAGACTTGGCGGTCCCTTCGCCGATGAGCAGCGCCTTGGCGATCTCCGCGTTCGAGGAGCCCTCACGCAGCAGGCACAGCACCTCGCGCTCGCGGTCGGTCAGGGCCGCGACGCGGCGCCGCGCCTCGTCGGCCCGGCTCAGGTCGCGGTCGACGTAGCGTTCGATCAACTGCTGGGTGACCCGGGGCGAGAGGATGGGCTCACCGGCGGCCGCCACCCGGACAGCCCTGATCAGGTCGTCGGGCGGGGTGTCCTTGAGCAGAAACCCCGCCGCGCCGCAGCGCAGCGCCCGGGTGACATGGTCTTCCTCGCCGAAGGTGGTCAGCATGACCACGCTTGTCCGCGGTGCCACCTTTCGCATCTCGGCGGCCGCGGCCAGCCCGTCGACGCCGGGCATGCGAATGTCCAGCAGCGCCACGTCGACGAGGTGTTTGCGAGCGAGCTCGACGGCGCCGGCACCGTTGTCCGCCTCGGCCACGATCTCGATGTCATCGGCGACCTCGAGCACGAACCGGATTCCGGCGCGGATCAACGCCTCGTCGTCCGCCAAGAGCACCCGAATCACCCTGCCACCCCACTCAGTCGGCCTCAACGTCCCTGACGCCTCGATTATCGACGGACCGTGCGGGGGCACCGTGTGAAGGGGCCCGCCCGTCAGGCCTCCCCGACGAACCCGGCCCACGCCTCGCGTGACACACGGACGACGGGCCCGGCCACGGTCTTGGAGTCACGGATGTGCACGGTTGCGCCGTCGGCAGCGACCTCGATGCAGTCGCCGCCCTCCGCGCCGCTGTAGCTGCTCTTGAACCAGGTGAGGCCGGACGCGACGGCCGTGGACTCAGCGGTGTTCATTGCTCTCCCGGCAACCTTCCGACGAACTCCAGGGACTCTCGTGGAGGCGTGCTGGACCCCTGCGTCTCGGTGTACGCGAACTTCTTGCCGTCGGGGTCCTGCGGCTGGTGGCGATGACCGCCGAAGCCGGGCGTCGGCTCGGCAAGCCTGTGGGCGTGTGCGGCGAAGCAGCCGCCGACCCGCTCCTCGCCGCCGTCCTGGTCGGACTCGGGGTCACCTCCCTGTCCATGGCGCCCGCGGCGGTGCCGGCTGTCGGCGTCCTGGTGGAGAGCGTCACGGCCGAGCACTGCCGAGCGGCGGCCGAGAACGTCCTCAAAGCCGTCGACCCGAAGGAAGCACGCGAACTCGCCCGCGCGGTGCTCACACCGTCATGACCGCCGACTCGGGCGGCGTCCTATTCAACGAGCGCGGGGGAGCGGCGCTGACCTGCCAAAAGGTCCTCGCGCAGTTGCAAGGGGGCCATGCCGTGCCAGCGGTGGACCGCTCGGCGCAGGGCGCGTTCGTCGGAGAAGCCGGCCTGGCGGGCCACCTCGCGGAGCGTGAGGTGGGGGCGGTGCAGGAGCTGTTCGACGCGTTCGCGGCGGACGCCGTCGACGATCGCCTCGTAGGACGTGCCGCACTCGGCGAGGCGGCGGCGCAGGGTGCGTTCGCTGGACGCGTGTCTGCGGGCCTGCTCGGCGAAGGAGGGGACCACCGGCAGGCCCTGCGCCACGGAGATCTCCAGGACTTCCAGGAGGTCCTGCTGCCGGCGCCGCGAGGCCATCTGCGCTTCGAGCAGGTCGAGCGTCGAGGCGAAGGTGGTGGGATCGCGGCCCGGCATCGGCCGGTGGATCCACGCCTGCGGCACCACCATACGGTTGCGGGCGGCGCCGAAGGACACGGGGCAGCGGAAGAGCTCGCGGAACGGCCGGACGTCGTGCGGGGCGGCGAAGGCGAAGTGGACCTCCTGCGGCGCGAGGCCGCTGCCGGCGGCGAGGCGGCCCAGGGTGACGACGCTGGAGAACGCCTCCTCGACCAGGAAGACGCCGACGCTCGGGTCGACCACCGGGTCGGGCAGGTCGGCCCGCACCACGTAGTCCGGGCCCTCCCGGCCGGCCGACCAGACGGTCATGGCCCCGGACACGTTCTGGAACCGCACACCCGTCTCGATGGCCACCTGGAGGGTGTCGCCGGCGAGCATGGCGAAACCGAGGAGCCCCCACGCGGTGAGGTGCTGCGCGGCCCCGACCCGCAGACCCAGGTGCTCGTCACCGGTCAGCTCGACGGCGCGCCGGATGACGGAACTGCCCTGCCGGTAGGAGACCCGCAGGGCCGCCGAGCGCATCAGGGTCTCGGTGAGCCCCACGTCCGAGAGCACGGGGCGCAGGTCGACGCCGTACTCCTGCGTGATCTGGCCGAGGTAGCGCAGGATGTTCGGGGAGATCGTCGCCGAGGTGCTGCGCGTGGTGCCGTTCTCCGGGCGGGGCGGGTCGGGCATGGCTTCTCTCCAGGGCCGTACTGGCGACCACTCTAGGTCCTGCGTCCCGTGGTCGGCGCCTCCTGCACCAGTTCCCAGCGGCCGTCGGTCTGCCGGGCCAGGCCTTGGCGCCGCAGGTCCTCCAGGTACCGGGCCAGACCGCGCTCGCCGCGCCTGCGGAAGAGCGGGAGGAGCCGGGGCAGGAGGTTCGGCACCAGCATGGAGCAGCGGACCAGACGGGATTCGCCGGGCCGCGGATACACCTCCAGCCGTGGCCGGTCGAGCATGCTCACCACCGCGGCGACGACGTCCGACGGCTGCTGCGGCGGGTCCTGGAACTGGAGGGAGTTGCCGCCGCTGACGGCCTCCCGGCGCAGCATCGGGGTGTCGGTGGCCGACGGCAGCACCGAGCCGACCCGGATGCCCTTGTCGCCCAGGTCGAGCGCGATGGACAGCATCGCGCCGCGCAGCCCGAACTTCGACGCCGCGTAGATGGGGGTCTCGCCCTGCGGGAAGATGCCCGCGAGGGAGACCGTGGTGATGACGCGGGGGTCGGCGGAGGCCCTCAGCAGGGGGATGGCGAGCCGGGTCGCGACGAGCGGGGAGAGCAGGTTGAGGTCGATCTCGCGCTCGATGCTCTCCACCCCGCGCACGTCGAACCGCTCGGTGCTGGTCATCCCCACGTTGTTGACCAGCACGTCGAGCCGGCCGAAGGCGGAGGCGACGTGCTCGAAGAGCCCCGCCACCGCCGCCCGGTCCAGCAGGTCGCAGCCGAGACCGAGGTGACCGGCGCCGGGCAGGCCGTCCGCGACCCGCTCCGCCCGCTCACCGTCGATGTCGACGACCACGCACACGGCGCCGCCGAGCGCGAACCGCCGGCACAGCGCGCTGCCGATGCCGCCCGCGCCGCCGGTCACCAGCATCACCTTGCCGGTGCAGTCGTAGCCGCTCATGCCACGGCCTCCTTGCCGCTGGTGCGGCCGCCGACGCTGCGGCGGGCGGCGGGTGCCGCCGGCGGGCGGCCCTCGGTGGGCCAGCCCATGGCGCCGGCGACCCTCGTGAGGTACTTGGTGTACGCCGCGCTGTCGACGTAACCGGTGTGGCGCGGGGAGTCCACGAACCGCAGGCCGCCGGACAGGTCCGGACGGTCGCCCCGGATCATGCGGGCGAACCGCTCGGCGTTCGGCCGGCCGTCACGGGTGTCCTGGACGAAGCCGGCGATCAACTGCGCCTGGGCGTCGAAGAGTTGGTAGGCACCGGAGTTGGTCTCGATGAAGCCGACCCCGAACAGCCCCTCGTGCTCGCGCGAGAACGACGACAGATACAGGTCGGGGTGTTGCTCGTCGCCGAAGTAGCGCTGCGCGACGGGCACCTTGTGGACGTATCCGGTCGCGAGCAGGATCAGGTCGAAGTCGTTGCTGCTGCCGTCGGTGAAGTGGACGGTACGGCCCTCGGCGCGCACGATCCCGGGCCGCGCGGTGATGTCGCCGTGCCGCAGATGGTGCAGCAGGAGGGAGTTGACCGTCGGATGGGTCTCGAAGAGCCTGTGGTCCGGCTTCTGCAGACCGAGGCGGCGCGGATCGCCGTTGACGATCCGCAGGAGGGCGCCGAACAGCTTCTGCTCCAGCCACTTCGGCAGCCGCGGACCGACGCCTTCGAGGGTGTCCACGGGCCTGCCGAAGAGGTGCTTGGGGATGAACCAGTAGCCGCGGCGCATGCTGATCTCCGCGTGGTCGGCGGCGCGGGCCGCGTCGCACGCGATGTCACAGCCGGAGTTGCCCGCGCCGACCACCAGCACCCGCTTGCCCCGCAGTTCGTCGCTGCTGCGGTAGCCGATCGTGTGCCGGATCTCGCCGCTGAAGTCACCGGGGATCTCGGGGACGTTGGGGTGCCACTGCGAACCGGTGCAGACCACGACCCGCCCGTGCCGGCTGGTGCGCCCGTCGGCACGGGTGACGGTCCAGGTGCCGTCCGGGTTCTTCGCCACGTCACGGACCTCGGTCCCGAACCCGATCCGCTCCGTCAGCCCGTACGCGTCGGCGAAGGAGGTCAGGTACGACAGGATCTGGCGCCGCGAGGGGTAGTCGGCGAAGTGGTCGGGCATCGGCCAGCCGCCGAAGCCCGAGAGGGTCCTGCTGGAGATGAAATGCGCGGACTCGTACATCGGGCCGCCCGGGTTGTCGATGTCCCACAGGCCGCCCGGACCCGTGTGCCGCTCGATGTGCGTGTAGGGAAGCCGCCGCTCGGCGAGCGCCCGCGCCACCGCCAGCCCCGCGGGACCGGCCCCGATCACACACGTGTCGAATTCGGACTCCTTCACGAGTCCACCTCCTCTCGTCGCCCCGTTCGGCGTGGGAGGAACTTAGGCAGCGCGCAGCCGCCCCGGGACTGACCGGTGCGGCCACAAAGGGGACCCTGGCGGCCAGCGCGGCCGACCGGCCGGCGTCCAGCGGTCCGACCGTGCGGATCCGCCGGGCCGAGCGCACCGGCCCGTCGGCGTCGTACGGACCGTGCAGACGGGCCGTCAGATCGGCGTCCTGGAACCGCCACGCGGTGGAGAGCCTGATCACGTCGGACCTCGCGCTCTTGGCCAGTTCGGCGGGGCACGGTACCTTCACTCTGATATCGACGACGGAAACACGGAAGCCGGTGGAAGTCCGGCACGGTCGCGCCACTGTGAACGGTGCGCTCCCCGCAGCGGGAGCGGACCGCGAGTCAGACCCGGGGCCGTCGTCCTGTGCACCACCGAGATGGGACGCGAACTCCCAGAGGAGGCCCTGCCATGGCGCAGCACGTCGCCCAGCCGACCACCGCCGCACCCGCCGTTCCCGCCAAGCTCCCGCTCAAGGACATCGCTCCCTGGGCGGTCTTCTTCGGCATCCTCATGCTGGTCCTGCTGTACTTCGTCGGCGCCGAGCAGGGCGCCACCTCCGTCGTCTCCGGCGAGGGAGTCCACGAGTGGGTGCACGACGCCCGCCACCTGCTCGGCTTCCCCTGCCACTGACGAGGGGCGCCGCACCACCATGAACTCCGCAACCGTGCGCAACCTTCTGGTGCGGGGCATGCTCGCCGGCCTCGCGGCCGGCGTGCTCGCCCTCGTCGTCGCCTACTTCCTGGGCGAGCCGAACGTCGACAGCGCCATCGGCTTCGAGGAGTCCCACGCCCACGAGCACGAGGTCGAACTCGTCTCCCGCTCCCTGCAGTCCACGGCCGGACTCGCCACCGGAGTCCTGGTCTACGGCGTCGCCTTCGGCGGCATCGCCGCCCTCGCCTACTGCTTCGCCCTCGGCCGGGTCGGCCGTTTCGGCCCGCGGGCCACGGCGCTGCTGCTGTCGGGGGCCGCGCTGCTGGCCGTGTACGTCGTGCCGTTCCTGAAGTACCCGGCCAACCCGCCCGCGGTCGGCGACCACGACACGATCGCCAAACGCACCACCCTGTTCTTCCTGATGATGCTGCTCGGTGTGCTCCTCGCGATCGCCGCGGTGATCGCCGGCAAGCGCCTCGCGCCGAGGCTCGGCACCTGGTACGCGACCGTCGTCGCCGTCCTCGGCTTCGTCACCCTGATCGGTCTGGCGTACGCGTTCCTGCCCGCGATCAACGAAGTCCCGGCGGACTTCCCGGCCACCCTCCTGTGGCGGTTCCGCCTGTCCACCCTCGCCCTCCAGATCACGCTGTGGACGGGCTTCGGCCTCCTCTTCGGCGAACTGGCCGAACGGCTCCTGAACCCCAGGCCCGTGCAGGCGTCGGCGCGGGCGGCGATGACCGTCCCGCAGTGAGCCGACCGGAATGACACCGGAATGACACCAGGCCCCCCGGATCCGTCCGGGGGCCCTGTCATGCGCGGTCGTCCGACTGTTCGCCGGCCGGGGCCGGCGGCTGTCCGAGCCGCAGGTTCCAGCGGCCGTCCCGCCCGCTGACCGAGGTGACGCCCAGCGGGGGCACGTCGAGCCGCCAGAACGCCGCCGCCGGCGCCCCCAACACCCCCACCGCCACGGCCCGTACGATCTCCGGCTCGACCACCGCGACCGTGTGCCCGTCCGTCCCGGCCGCCGCCCGCAGCCAGCGGCCCACCCGTGCGCACAGGTCCGTCACCGACTCCCCGCCGTGCGGTGCCGCGTCGGGGTCGGCGAGCCAGCGGCCCACCTCCTGCGGCTCGGCGGCGCCGACCTCGGCGAGGGTCAGGCCCCGCCAGCGCCCCACGTCCAGGCCCGCGAGGTCCCCTTCCTCGACCCCGTCGAGACCGAGGGCGGCCGCCGTCTGACGGCAGCGCACACTCGGGGAGAGCGCCACCCGTACGGCGGCGGGCAGCGACCCGGCGGCGGCCCGCGCCCGGGCCAGGCCGCCCGCGTCCAGCGAGCACCCGTCGTCGAAGCGGGCCCGGCGCAGGGAGTCGTTCATCGCGGGCGGGACGAAGCTGACACGGCTGGTCACGAGGGGGTTCCTCCGGGTGCGGTCCGTTCGGGCGGGAGCGTGCCCAGGAAGCGTATGTGCGGGCGGTCCCCGGGGGCGGCCCGGGTGACGGTGGCGCGGACGCCGTACACCTCGGCGATCAGCTCCTCGGTGAGGACCTCCTGCGGGGTGCCGGTGGCCACCACCCGGCCCCGGCGCAGGACGAGCAGCCGGTCGCAGTACATCGCTGCCAGGTTGAGGTCGTGCAGGGCGACCACGCTGGTGAGCCGGAGCTCGGTGATCAGGTCCAGCAGGGCGAGCTGATGCTGGATGTCGAGGTGGTTGGTGGGTTCGTCCAGCAGCAGCTCCCGGGGCTGCTGGGCGAGGGCGCGGGCGATCTGCACCCGCTGGCGCTCCCCGCCGGACAGGGTCCGCCAGGGGCGGGCGGCCTTGTCGGCCAGACCGGTGCGGGCCAGCGCGGAACGGACGGCCTCCTCGTCCTCGGCGGAGGCGGGCGCCCAGGCCCGGCGGTGCGGGACCCGGCCGAGTCGTACGACGACGAGTACGGTCAACGCCACCTGGGTGTCGGCCTGTTGCTCGACCACGGCCACCCGCCGGGCGACGGCGCGGCGCCCCACCCGCTCCAGCGGGCGCCCGTCGAGCGTGACGGTGCCGCGGGCCGGGGCGAGGACCCCGGCGAGCAGCCGCAGCAGGGTGGACTTGCCGGAGCCGTTCGGGCCGAGCAGCCCGGTGACGGTCCCGGGGCGCGGGGCGATGCTGACCCCGTCCAGGATCAGGGCGCCGTCGGCCGACCGGCCGACCCGGTCGGCGCGCAGACCGTCGGTGGAGGGGGCGGGGCCGGTCATCGGGTGTCCCTGCCCCGGTAGAGGACCAGCACGAACGCCGGTACGCCGATCAGCGAGGTCATCACGCCCACCGGCACCTCCTGCGGGTCCAGCAGGGTACGGGCCAGGGTGTCGACCCAGACCAGGAACACCGCCCCGGCCAGCGCGCTCGCCGGCAGCAGCCGGGTGTGCCCGGGACCGGTCAGCGCACGGGCGGCATGCGGCAGCACCAGCCCGACGAAGCCGATCGCCCCCGCCGAGCCGACCAGCACCGCCGTCAGCAGCGCGGTGACGCACAGCAGCACGAGCCGGGTACGGGCCACGTGCACGCCCAGCGTGGCGGCCGCGTCCTGCTCCGGATTCCCCCCCCCGGATTCCCTGACCCGTCGTGCGTACGTGTACACACAGGGGTACGACTGGCTTCGGCAAGCTACCACAGGCCCGACGGACGGGCCCGAGGGCCAGCACGCCGTGCTGTCGTGCGGCCACACCCTGTGGAGCCGCATGCGAAGGGCGCCCGGGGCAGGCCCGGGCGCCCTCGCTCAGCTCAGGGTCGGTTCAGGATCAGACCAGGTCGAACCGGTCCAGGTCCGAGACCTTGGCCCAGGCCGCGACGAAGTCCTTCACGAACTTCTCCTTCGCGTCGTCGCCCGCGTAGACCTCGGCGAGGGCGCGCAGTTCGGAGTTGGAGCCGAAGACGAGGTCGGCGCGGGTGCCGGTCCACTTGAGGTTGCCCGCGTCGTCACGGCCCTCGAAGGTGTGCTGGTCCTCCGAGGTGGACTTCCAGGTCGTGCCCAGCTCGAGCAGGTTGACGAAGAAGTCGTTGGTCAGGACGCCCGGGGTGTCGGTGAACACGCCGTGCTTGGACCCGCCGCTGTTGGCGCCGAGGACGCGCAGACCGCCGACGAGGACCGTCATCTCGGGGGCGCTCAGGGTGAGCAGGTTCGCCTTGTCGAGCAGCAGGTACTCGGCCGGCAGGCGGGTGCCCTTGCCGGTGTAGTTGCGGAAGCCGTCCCAGGCCGGCTCCAGCGCGGCGAACGACTCGGCGTCCGTGTGCTCCTCGGTCGCGTCGACCCGGCCCGGCGTGAAGGGGACCTCCACGTCGAAGCCGGCGTCCTTGGCGGCCTTCTCGACCGCGGCGGCACCGCCGAGGACGATCAGGTCGGCCACGGAGACCTTCTTGGCGCCGGTGTTGAACTCGGCCTGGACGCCCTCGATGACGCTGAGGACGTGACGCAGCTGGTCGGGGTCGTTGGCCTCCCAGGAGCGCTGCGGCTCCAGGCGGATCCGGGCGCCGTTGGCACCGCCGCGCTTGTCGCTGCCGCGGAAGGTGGAGGCGGACGCCCAGGCGGTGGAGACCAGCTCGGAGACGGTCAGACCGGAGGCGAGCAGCTTGGCCTTGAGGGCCGCGACGTCGGCCGCGTCGATGGGCTCGCCCTCGGCCGCCGGCAGCGGGTCCTGCCAGAGCAGGGTCTCCTCGGGGACCTCCGGGCCGAGGTACAGGGACTTCGGGCCCATGTCACGGTGGGTCAGCTTGAACCAGGCGCGGGCGAACGCGTCGGCGAACTCGGCCGGGTTCTCGTAGAAGCGGCGCGAGATCTGCTCGTAGACCGGGTCGAAGCGCAGCGACAGGTCGGTGGTGAGCATGGTCGGCAGGTGCTTCTTCGACGCGTCGTGCGCGTCGGGGATGATCGCCTCGGCGTCCTTGGCGACCCACTGCTTGGCGCCGGCCGGGGACTCGGTCAGCTCGTACTCGTACTCGAAGAGGTTCTTGAAGAACCCGTTGCTCCACTGGGTCGGCGTGGCGGTCCAGGTGACCTCCAGGCCGGAGGTGATGGTGTCGCCGCCCTTGCCGGAGCCGTAGGTGCTGGCCCAGCCGAGGCCCTGGGCCTCGATCGGGGCGGCCTCGGGCTCGGCGCCCACGTTGTCCGCCGGGCCGGCGCCGTGGGTCTTGCCGAAGGTGTGACCACCGGCGATGAGGGCGACGGTCTCCTCGTCGTTCATCGCCATGCGGCGGAACGTCTCACGGATGTCGCGGGCCGCGGCGACCGGGTCCGGGTTGCCGTTGGGGCCCTCGGGGTTGACGTAGATGAGGCCCATCTGGACGGCGCCGAGCGGGCTCTCCAGGTCGCGGTCGCCCGTGTAGCGCTGGTCGTCCAGCCAGACCTTCTCGGGACCCCAGTAGACGTCCTCCTCGGCCTCCCAGACGTCGGCGCGGCCGCCGCCGAAGCCGAAGGTCTCGAAGCCCATCTCCTCCAGGGCCACGTTGCCGGCCAGGACCATCAGGTCGGCCCAGGACAGCGACTGGCCGTACTTCTTCTTCACCGGCCACAGCAGACGGCGGGCCTTGTCCAGGTTGCCGTTGTCCGGCCAGCTGTTCAGCGGCGCGAAGCGCTGCTGGCCGGCGCCGGCGCCGCCGCGGCCGTCGGAGATGCGGTAGGTGCCGGCGCTGTGCCAGGCCATACGGATCATCAGGGGGCCGTAGTTGCCGAAGTCGGCCGGCCACCAGTCCTGGGACTCCGTCAGTACCGCGGCGATGTCCTGTTTGACGGCCGCCAGGTCGAGGTTCTTGAACGCCTCCGCGTAGTCGAAGTCCTCACCGAGCGGGTTCGCCACCGCCGGGTTCTTGGCGAGGATCTTCAGGTTGAGGCGCTCGGGCCACCACTGGCGGTTGCCGCCGCCCTGGGTGGGGTGTGCCGCACGGTCGTGGGCGACGGGGCACTTCGCCTCGGACGAGGGGTTCTCGGACATAGAAAGGTATTCCTTCCGAAGGGGGACATCAGGGTGCTGCTGCGGTACCGGCGGTGGAACAGGCGGGGCACAGGCCCCAGTAGATGACCTCGGCCTCGTCGATCGAGAAGCCGCGGTCGTCGGAGGCGGTGAGACAGGGGGCGTGACCGACCGCGCAGTCGACGTCGGCGACGACGCCGCACGAGCGGCACACGAGGTGGTGGTGGTTGTCCCCGACGCGCCCCTCGAACCGCGCGGGGCTGCCCGGCGGCTCGATACGGCGGACGAGTCCGGCCGCGGTCAGCGCGTGCAGCGCTTCGTACACGGCCTGTACGGAGATGTGGCCGACGCGGTCGCGCACGCCGGAGGCGATCGTCTCGACGTCGAGGTGGTCACCGCCGCGGACGGTCTCCAGCAGCGCGACGCGGGCGGCCGTCACCCGCAGGCCGGCACCGCGCAGCTCTTCGGCGACGGTTCGGGGCTGGGGCGTGGTCATGGGGACAACCTACTCGGCTAAACACGAAGAGTTCAAGAAAGCGATGCCAACAAGTTTGGCGTGTCGGGTCAGGGCCGCTTCGTCCCGCTATGGTGGCGTACGGGGCCGCCCGGTACGCGTTCCACCGGGCCGGACGGGGTCCGTGGGGCTGGTGGGGACCGTGCCAGAATGGGCGTCCCGTCGTCACCGCCGATCACCGAGGTGCCCCGTGACCAAGCCCGTGGCCCGCGAGCCGCAGCGCCGTAATTCGCGGTCCAACCGGGCGCGCATCCTGGCCACGGCCCGCCGGGAGCTCGGCCGGAACCCCGACGTCACCCTGGAGGAGCTGGCGCGCGCCTCCGGTGTCGTACGGCGCACCCTGTTCGGGCACTTCCCCGGGCGGGCCGCGCTGCTGGAGGCGCTCGCAGAGGAGGCGTCCGAGACGCTGCGCGGGGTGCTGGAGACCGCCCGGCGGCCGGAGGAGCCGGCCGAGCGGGCGCTCGCCCACTTCATGCGGTGCATCTGGCCCGTCGGCGACCGCTACCGGCTGCTGCTCGCGCTCGCCCGGCGTGATCTCGGCATGGAGCGCGTCGCCGAGATCCTGGCGCCCGCCCGGGAGGAGGTCACGTCCATCCTGGAGCGCGGCGGGCGCGAAGGGGTCTTCCACGCCCAGCTCCCGCCCGCCGTGCTCAGCGCGGGCCTGGAGGCCATGCACTTCGCCCTGCTGGAGCAGGTCAACACCGGCGCACTGGAGGACGACGGCACCCGGGTCACCGTGGTCACGCTCATCGCGGCCGGGGTACCGGCGGAGCGCGCGGGCGTGGTGGTCGAGGAGGTCACGCCGGACGTGCCGACCGTGGAGCCCGACGTTCTGGACTAGGGCTGACGGTGCGGGCGTGGACCCGGGCCGGAAGCGGGCCTCAGCCGGATGCGCCGACCGCCTCTGTGCGCGGCTCCGCGTGCCCTCCGGTGGTCTCCGTCCCCGTGCCGCTGTCCGCGCGGGGCGCGACCGTCCCGGTTCCCGTCTGCTCGGGGACGCCGGCCGCATCGGTGCCGGTCCTCTCCGCGGAGCCGTCGGGTGCCTCCTGCTCCCCGCCCGATCCGGGTCCCGGCACCAGGCCGCTCATCGCCGCGCACTGTTCGGGGCCCATGACCTGGGCCAGCGCCTCGGTGACCGTCCCGGCGAGGGTGGTGGAGGCCTCGCGCAGGAGGGTGCGGGCCTTCTCGGTGAGCGCGATCTCGATGCCCCGCTTGTCCCCGCAGACGGAGCGGCGGGTGACCAGCCCGGCGTGCTGGAGACAGGCGACCTGATAGGTCAGCCGGGTCTTCGGGCGCCCCAGCAACTCGGCGACCCGTGTCATGCGCAGGCCCTCCTCCGGGTGCTCCGCGAGCAGACAGAGGATCAGGAACTCGTCGTGCGAGACGTCCAGCCGCTCCTTGACCACCGCCCGCAGCCGCTGTTCCACCGCGCCGGTCGCCGCGAGCAGCACCATCCAGGCGCGCAGCTCGGGCGGCAGCAGTCCGGTGCCCCGGGCGGACGGACACTCGGGCAGGTCAGGGGTGTGCTCCTCGGAGGCGGCCATGCCTCGAGTGTAACCGTGGTCCAATTTTGGACGACAGGGGTTGTTCAGTTTTGGATAATCCGCTAGCGTCGCATCATCCAAATTTGAATCATCACTCTGGACAGGAAACGACCATGACCGTCGCCGTGGACACCGGACTGTGGCAGCTCGACACCAGCGCTTCCACCGTCGCCCTGAAGCACAAGACGATGTGGGGCCTGGTGACCGTCAAGGGCGCCTTCGGGACCGTGCGCGGCGGGGGAGAGGTGGCCGCCGACGGCTCCGCCACCGGCACCCTCGCCCTCGACGTCGCCTCGCTCGACACCAAGAACGCCAAGCGTGACGAGCACCTGCGCGGCGCCGACTTCTTCGACGCGGCGAACCACCCCGAGATCACCTACGCCGTGCGCTCCGCCGCCCTGCGCGGCGCCGACGCGGTCGAGGTCTCCGGCCAGCTCACCGTGCGCGGCATCAGCCGCCCGCACTCCTTCACTGCGAAGCTGACCGGCGCGAGCGCCGACGCCGTCACCCTGGACGCCGAATTCACCGTCGACCGCGCCGAGTTCGGCCTGGGCTGGAACCAGCTCGGCATGATCCGCGGCCTGACCGCGGTCACCGGCACGCTCCGCTTCACCCGCGCGACGGCCTGACCCGCCGGCACGTCACCGTCGTTCCGCGGACGTGCGCAGCGCGGAGCCCACGTCCGCGCTCGACAGCGTCTGCGGATCCGCGGTGAAGGCCCGCAACCGGATGCGCACGCTCGGCCGGGGAAGGCGGAACGTCCCCTTGGGCGGCCGGAGTTCGTAGCGGGCCGTGCCGTGCGCGGGCAGCGTGCGCGGCCCTGCGGCCACGATCCAGTACGGGTCCATGCCCTGGCCCGTGGTGAGGGTGAAGTGCGGACTCAGCGCGCTGTCCCCGGTGTTGGTCACCCGTACGGTCATCAGCGTCACCGCGGTCGCCCTGTCGTGCCGGGCCGCCGTCACCCGCATCCGCAGCGGGGGCGTCCCGGTGGCCGCCGCCGTCGCGCTCGCCAGCGCGGGCAGCAGCACCAGGACGGCCGCGGCGACCCGCGCCCGGTGCCGCCGAGGCCCCGCCAGGACCCGGGGCCTCGGCTGCCACGCGCCGGCGAACTCCGGCAGCGGCGCGGTGACCGCCGACGCCAGCCACAGCGGCGTCATCATCAGGTAGTAGCCGTCCTGGGAGCGCGTGGCCAGGAAGAACGCGCACCACGGCAGCACCGTCGCGGCCGGCCCCAGCCGCCGCACGAACAGCACGAACACCGCCAGCAGCCCCACCGCCAGCAGCAGGCTCGCGTGCCCGTACCAGTCGAGCCGGTCGCTGCCGTCCGTGAGGTACAGCGACACACCGATCAGCCCCTGGCCGTGCAGCACCGCGCCCTGCGTGAGCGGCAGCGCGATGCCCTTCAGCCAGGCCGCCGGCTGCTGCGCCAGGAAGTAGGCGTTGATCAGCAGCCATACGGTGACGGCGACCCCGGCGATCCGCAGCACCACCCCCGCCGCCGCGCGCGGGCCCAGCTCACCGCGGCGCACCGCGTAGATCCCGGCCAGCAGGAACGGCACCACGAACCACGACAACTGCTGGGCGGCGCAGGCCGCGCCGAGGCACACCGCCCGGGCCACGCCCGCCCGCCCGAGCACTCCGCCGCGACCCGTACGCGGCCAGCGCACCACGGCCGGCAGCAGCAGGGCCAGAGCGAGGATCGCCGGATAGCCCTGGCGCCCGTACATCGGCAGGAACGAGAAGCCGAGGCACACCATGGTCGCGGCCGGCCGCCATGGTGCGGGCAGCATCCGCCACAGTGCCACCGCGCCCACGAGCAGCGCGCCGGTCGCCGTGGCCGTCGCCGGGGCGCCCCCGTGCCCGAGCCACAGCAGCGGCGCGGTGAGCAGCGGGGCGAGCGGGGGGTAGCCGTACGTGAAGTCGTAGCCGCCGTACACGGTCGGGGTGAGGGCGACGGTGCCGTGGCCGAACAGCCAGGGCCAGGGCCGGCCGTAGACGGGCCGCCCGGCGGCGATCTCCCGGGCCGCCTGGGTGGTCAGGACCGCTTCGTCGCCGCCCTGGTGGTACACCGCCCAGGCACACAGCACCAGGACCACGGCGGTGACCAGTACGCCCAGGTCGACGCGGGCCAGCGAGCGGGCCCGGCGCACGACGAGCGCGAGCACTCCGCAGACCAGGATCGAGGCGTAGCAGACCGAGATGACGGCGGCCACGACGACCTTGTGGCTCGCTGCCGTCGACCACACCGAGCGGGTGCCGATGAAGAGGGACACGGCGGAGAGGAGGGTCAGCACGCGGTGCCACTGCGCGGGGGGTTCCGGAAGGGCGGACACCGCCGACCGGGTCCGCCGACCGGGTGTCACCAGCGGGGTTTCTGCCAAGTGCACGGCACGGGAACGTAGTCGCGCTCGGTGAACGAGCTGTTCCGGGACGTGAAGATTCCGGTGTGCGGCGGGTAAGAAGCGTCCGTGGGAGGCCCGATCCGGTCGCCGTCCGTGTCGCTGTTGGGCCGAACGGGTGACTTGGCGTAAGAATTGGCTGGTGCAGGCATTGAGTGCGAGTCAGTTCAGGGGGACCCGGTGAACCGATACGACGTCACCGACGAGCAGTGGGAAGGGCTCGCCCAGGTAGTCCCCTTGCGGGGCCGGGACGCCTGGCCGTCGGCGGTGAACCACCGTTCGCTCCCCGACGACGTGACGGAGACCCGTCGGCGCTTCGTCGTGCTGCGGGTCAACATCTTCGCCGACGCCCGGGAGGTCGCCGAGACCCTGATGGCCGGCATCCCGGTCCTCCTCGACCTCACCAGCGCGGAGACCGACGTGGCCAAGCGCGTCCTGGACTTCTCCACCGGGGTCGTCTTCGGCCTCGCCAGCGGTATGCACCGCGTCGACCGCAACGTCTTCCTCCTCACCCCGCCGGGCACCGAGGTGAGCGGGCTCATGGAGGGCGCGGGGGTGTAGCGGCCGGGGCGTGTCAGCCGGGCATGTCGCTCGATCGTAGGAAGTCCTCAGGGCCGGAACGGTTCGCCCGCCGACCGGACCCCTACGGTCCGCATATGACCGCGCCCCCCGCCCCGTCCCCCCACCCCACTGCCGACCGTCCGACCGATCGGGCCGCCCCACCGGCCCCCGACCGCCCGGCCGACAGCAGTGCCGCCGACGACGGCGCACCCGCCCCTGACCGCGCTGCCGCTGCGGCGCCCGCTTCCGACCGCGCCCCGTCCACCGCCGGTCACCCGACCGACCGGGAGGGCACGACTGTCGCCGACGGCGCCGCCGCTGGTGACGGCGTGCCCGCCGTTGGCTGCTCTGCCGGGCCTGGCGTGTCCGCGGTGGGGCGCCCTGCCGGGCCCGCCCTGGTCGATGTCGGTCGTCCGGAGGGCTCGGCTGCTCCCGGCAGCCCTGCCGCTGGTGACGGCGTGCGCTGCTCTGCCAGGCCTGGCGTGTCCGCCGTGGGGCGCCCTGCCGGGTCTGTCCCGTCCGGTGCCGGGCGTGCGGAGGGCTGGGCTGCTGCCAGCGGCGCCGCCCCTGGTGATGGGGTGCCCGCCGTTGGCTGCTCTGCCGGGCCTGGCGTGTCCGCCGTGGGTCGTCCTGCCGGGCCTGTCCCGTCCGTCGCCGGGCGTGCGGAGGGCTCGGCTGCTGCCGACGGCGCCGCCGCTGGTGATGGCGTGCCCGCCGGTGGTCGCCCTGCCGGGGCCGGCCCGGTTGACGCCGGTTGCTCGGACCGTGCGGCTGGTGTCGGTGGTGACGCCGGTTGCTCGGGCCGTGCGGATGGTCCCGGCGGTGCCGCCGATTGTGACGGCGCGTCTTCCGACGGCCGCCCCGCCGGTCCCCTCGGCCCCGTCCCGTTCGTCACCGGGCGTACCGTCGGGGCGGGCGGTCGCGACCGTGGCGCCGGTCTCGGCGGGGCGCTCGCCGACGGTCTCCCGGTCGGGGACCCCGGGTGGGCGGGCGGTTTTGAGGGGGTGCGGGTTTCCGGCGCCGCGGGTGCACCGCGCCGGCCTCTGCGCCCCTGTGTGACCGAGTTGCGGCTGTCCGCGTTCGCCGGGCATCGGCGGGTGCGGGTTCCGTTGGGCGCCGTGACCGTGATCGCGGGGGACAGCGGGAGCGGGAAGACCTCGGCGGTGCGGGCGTACGAGGCGCTGGCGCGACTCGGCGGCGGGGCGCGGGTCGCCGACGTGTTCCCCGATCCGCTCTCCTGCGTCCCCGAGCGGGCCCGCCCCGACGCCCAGCGGCGCCGCGGCTTCCGGATCGGCTGCACCGCCGACGGCCCCGAGGGCCCGGTCCGCCTCGACGTCGCCGTTCAGGCCGAACCCGAGCTGCGGATCGTGGGGGAGCGGCTGAGCGCCGACGGACTCGTGCTGCTGGAGACCGCGCTGCGCGATCCCGGACGCCGTACGGTGCAGGCCGCCTGGCACACCGGCGGATCCGCCCCCGTCACCCGCGCCCCCCTCCCCGACGACCGCCTCGGCACCGCCCTGCTGCCGCTGCGCGTATCCGGCCGGACCGACGGGCAGCGGCAGGTCCTCGCCGCGGCCGAACAGATGGTCGTCGCCCTGCGCTCGGTCTTCGTCTGCGACCCCCAGCCGGAGTGGATGGGCGCCCCGGTGCCCCTCGGCTCCGGCCGGCTGCTCAGCGGCTGCGACAACCTCGCCGACGTGCTCTGGCGCACCGGCGAGGAGTGCGCCCGCCGCCACGGCCAACTGGTCGCCGCCCTCGACGCCGGCTGCGCCGGACGGATCGTCGACCTGCGCGCCGAACCCCTGCCCGACGGCACGGTCCGCGCGGTGCTCGACCGCGGCGACGGCACCGCCACGGAACTCGCCCGCCTCGGCTACGGCGAACTGCGCTACGTCGCCCTCGCCCTGGTCCTCCTCACCGGCCCCGGCGTCCTCGACCTGGACACGGCCGGCGAGGTGCCCTCCGCGATGCAGGCGCTCACCCTGCTCTGCGACAACTTCGACCGCGGCCTGGACCCGCGCCAGCGCGCCGCTCTGCTCCGGCTCGCGGTGCGGATGGCCGACCGCGGGCACATCCGCTGCGTCGGCACGGTCAGCGACCCCTCCTGGGCGGCCCGGACCCACGGCGTCACGGTGGTACACCTGGGTGAGTGACAGAACACCTCGACGTGGCGAAACTCCAGCGCAGACTGGCCGAGTTCGCGGCCGCACGGAACTGGCAGCCCTTCCACACCCCCAAGAACCTCGTCTCCGCGCTCAGCGTGGAGGCATCCGAACTGGTCGAGATCTTCCAGTGGCTGACCCCGGAGGAGTCCGCGCGGGTCATGGACGACCCGGAGACCGCGCACCGGGTGACGGACGAGGTCGCCGACGTCCTCGCGTATCTGCTCCAGCTCTGCGAGGTGCTCGGCGTCGATCCGCTCGCCGCCCTCGACGCGAAGATCGACCGCAACGAACGCAGGTTCCCAGCGCCATAGGAGGCCCGGGACGGCCCCGGGACTCCTTCGGTCCGGTTTCACTCTCCGGAGTCGTCCGGGGGGCCGCAACCGATTTGTTGTCCACAGATTTCCGTCTTCCTCTGGCTTTTCGCCCCACAGACCCTCACTCTGGGTAGTGGAACGCTCTCTGTGCGCGAGGGCGGTGCGCAAGGGAGTCCGGACGGACGTGCGAGGAGCACGTCGGACAGACGGGGGTGGCGCATGGACGCGGTGCGGCTCATCCTGACCAGCAGGCGCGCGCTCGCGGGCAGCGCGGGCCGGGCGGAGATTCTCACGGAGGTGTGGCAGGCCCAGGCCCTGGCCCAGGCCATAGGAAGTCGGCTGGCCGTCTCGGGCCCGCCCGAACTGCGCGGCGAGGCCCTCGGGTTGACCGAGCTGGCGGGCCGGGGCTGTGGCGTGCTGGAGGCCCCCGACCTCGACCACGCCGATCTGCTGGCCGCACGGCTCACCGCGCTGGAGGACGCCCGCGCGTCCCTGCTCGACCTGGGCGCGCTGCTCGGCGAGGTCGGCATCGCCCTGGTGGCCCTGGCCAGCGCGGCGGACGACCAGGGCACCTACTGGCAGTGCATGGAGGCCATCGACGCGGCCGACGAGTCCCGGGACCGCGTCCTCGAGATGCTGCGCAAACTGGCGGCGAGAGAGGAGCGGGAGGAGCGCGAGGCGAGAGGCGAGAAAGAGGGGGTGGCGGGGGTGGCCTTACCGGAGTGGTGACACCGGGCTTACCGGAGTGGTGACACCGGGCTTACCGGAGTGGTGACACCGGGCTTACCGGAGTGATGACATCCGGGCTTACCGGGCTTACCGGGATGGTGAGACCCGGGCACCGGGACCCCCGGGGCGGACGGGGACCCCGCGGTGCAGGATGGGAGGCATGGATCTTCGTATCTTCACCGAGCCCCAGCAGGGCGCCACCTACGACACCCTCCTCACCGTGGCGAAGGCCACCGAGGACCTGGGCTTCGACGCCTTCTTCCGCTCCGACCACTATCTGAAGATGGGCGACGTCGACGGTCTCCCCGGCCCCACCGACGCCTGGATCACCCTGGCGGGCCTCGCCCGCGAGACCCGCCGGATCCGTCTCGGCACGCTCATGACCGCCGCCACCTTCCGGCTGCCCGGCGTCCTCGCCATCCAGGTCGCGCAGGTGGACCAGATGTCCGGCGGGCGCGTCGAACTCGGCCTCGGCGCGGGGTGGTTCGAGGAGGAGCACAAGGCGTACGGCATTCCCTTCCCGAAGGCGAAGTTCGGCCGCCTGGAGGAGCAGCTGGAGATCGTGACCGGTCTGTGGGCCACCGAGTCCGGCAAGACCTTCGACTTCCACGGTGAGCACTACGACCTCACCGCGTCGCCCGCGCTGCCCAAGCCCGCGCAGCCGAAGATCCCCGTGCTGATCGGCGGCCACGGAGCGACCCGTACGCCCCGCCTCGCGGCCCGGTTCGCCGACGAGTTCAACATGCCGTTTTCCTCGGTCGAGGACAGCGCGCGCCAGTTCGGCCGGGTCCGGGCCGCTGCCGAGGAGGCCGGCCGCGACGCCGACAGCATCACGTACTCCAACGCCCTCGTCGTCTGTGTCGGCAGGGACGACCAGGAGGTCGCCCGCCGGGCCGCCGCGATCGGCCGCGAGGTCGACGAACTGAAGACCAACGGCCTGGCCGGCACCCCGGCCGAGGTCGTCGAGAAGATCGGCCGCTACGCCGAGACCGGTTCCCGCCGTTTCTACCTCCAGATCCTCGACCTGCACGACCTCGACCACCTGGAACTGATCTCCGCCGAGGTCCAGTCCCAGCTGTAGTCCCGGGGCGGGGCGGCGCACCCGGTGGTCTGTGACACGCCTGTGACCGGAACTATGGCCTCCGCCACAGTCGGTGCGGGCCCCGCCTGATGGGGTGACCGGATGCGCCCACCCCGCACCCTCCGCCTCCGCCTCCTGCCGGCCGTCGCCACCGTGCTCCTGCTCGCCACGGCCTGCGGAGGGGAACACGCGGGCGGCGACCTCGGCGGCGACGGCGTGGGAGCCGCCTCCCCGGCGTCCCGCACCCCGGTCACCGCCCCTCCGGTGGACGGCGTCCGCATCACCGCCGTGACCCTCCCCGCCACCACCCCCACCCCCAGGCCCGGCGCGTCCGACTGGACCGTCCACGCCGACCGCCCGGCCGACGACTCCGGCGTCTCGGCCGCCTACGAGGTCACCAACGACGGCAAAGAGGCGCTGACGTACACCGTGCTCTTCGACTTCACGACGAGCGCGGGGGAGGTCATGGGCAACCAGTGGGTGACCGTGCGGGACGTGCGCGCGGGCAGGACCGTACGCGGCACCGTCGAGCTGGGTGTCCTCGCCCCGGGTGCCTCGCCCGTGACCACGGTGAAGGTGGCCGAGGTCCTCAAGGTCCCCGCCGCCGAGGCCCCGGCGCGGGCGGGCGTCTGCCCGGCCTCCGGGATCCGGGTCACCGCCGACGACGGCGACGCCGCGATGAGCCTGCGCGTCGTCGGACTGCGCCTGGAGAACTGCGGCGAGAAGGACTACCCGCTCGACGGCTACCCCCTGCTCACCCTCCTCGACGAGGACCGCGCCCCGGTCGAGGGGGTGCGGATCCTCCACGGCGGCGACAGCATCGCCACGGGCACCGGCTACGACGACCCGCCCCGCGCGTTCACCCTGAAACCCGGCCAGAGCGCCGTCTCCGGCCTGGTCTGGCGCAACACCGCCGACGCGGGCACCGACCCCGTGAACGTCCCGTACGTCCGGATCCGCGCCAGGTCCGGCGCCGCCCCGGTCATGATCGCCCCCCGCCTCGACCTCGGCACCACCGGCAGGCTGGGCGTCGGCGCCTGGAAGCCGGCCGGACGCTAGTCGGACATCGCCCCGTCCCCGGGCGTGCGTCGCGACGTGGCGCAGGGTGATGCTTCACCATTCAACGTCTTGTTGGCTGGATACGAATGATGGTTTGATCTTCCCGTGGGTTGCTTACATTCTTCGACATGCCCTCTCTTCCCTCATCTCAACGAGAGTCTGGCGGGGTGGCGGACCTATTACTGTGACAATGAGGCCAACTGGCGCGGTTGCGCGCGCTACCAGGTCTCACTCACCGGTGAGCGGGTGCCGATCACCCTGCTGCCCAACGGGCGGCACGCCCGTCATCTGGCGCCGAGGACAGCACCCACCGCTCCCGCGAAGCGCGGTCCCGACCTCGCCGAACAGCCGCCGACGGCCCCCGAGAAGCCCGAGCAGGGCTGGTGGGCCCGGTTGGCGGAGTGGATGAGAGGGAACGCATGAGCGCCTACTGGCCATGGTGGGCGGGTGCTCTCGGGCTCGCCGTGCTGACCATCGGCTACACCCTCGCGACCGACCGGTCGTTCGGGGTGTCCGGGGCCTGGGAGCGAGTACTGCACTGGCGGCGCGAAGCCGAAGTGGAGCGACGGGAGGAGGGGCTGGCGGACGAACAGGCTCTTGTCTCCGCCCTCGTCGCTGCCACCGCCGAGCATTTCGGCACCCTGCCCGCCGCGCCCGTGCCCGCCGCGCCCGTGCCCGCCGCGCCCGTTCCCACCGGGCCTGTCCCCCCGGCCCCGGCCGGGCCCCGGCGGGGCGCACAGGCGCGCCCCGCTCCGCTGGTCACCCAGGCCGTGCTGCTGGTATCGATTTTCGTGGGCGGACTGATCGCCGCCGTGACCTCCGGGCGCTTCGACCTCCGCTTCGACATGGGCGCCGGCTACCGGCACCTGGTGACCGGCAACCCCGTCGCCATGATCGCCCTGCTGTTCACGGGAGGCGTACTGGTCGGCTTCGGCACCCGGCTGGCCGGTGGATGCAGTTCGGGGCACGGGCTCAACGGCTGCGGTCGGCTCAGCCCCGTCAGTCTCGTCGCCACGGCCACGTTCTTCGGCACCGCCGTCGCGGTGTCGTTCCTCCTGTGGAAGGTGATCTGATGCGCACGCGGGGCGGACTCCTGCTGGCCAACCTCCTGACCGGGCTGGCTCTCGGTTTCACCGTGACCCGAATCGGGTTCGGTGACTACGCCGAGCTGAACCGCATGTTCACCTTCCAGGACCTGCGGATGTTCCTCTCCTTCTTCGGCGCCGTCGTGGTGATCGCGAGTGTGTTCGCCCTGCTTCGGGTGCGCCGGGGCGGAGGGCGCCTCCACGCCGGTGTGGTCCCCGGCGCGGTCCTGTTCGGTATCGGCTGGGCGATCTCCGGCGGATGCCCGGCGATCCCGATCATTCAGGTCGCCAGTGGGTACCTGCCCGCCCTGGTCACCATCGCGGGCATCGTCGTCGGGGTCAGGCTGTGCCGCTGGGCCAGCGGCCGGCACCTCATCCGCCTCGACAGGGGCTCCTGCGAGGGGTGAGCCCGGCGGGGCCCTCCGTCGTCCCGGGGTAATCCGGTACCGCCGTGGGCCCACCGGCGCTCATACTCGGTCACGTGTTCCTGACGATCACCACCACCGGCACCCCTGAACGTCCCGCCACCGACCTGGGCTATCTGCTGCACAAGCATCCCGGGAAGGCGCAGGCGTTCTCCACGTCCTACGGCAAGGCCCACGTCCTCTACCCCGAGGCCGATGCCGACCGCTGCACGGCGGCGCTGCTGCTGGAGGTGGACGCCGTGGCGCTGGTCCGGCGCGGCAAGGGCAAGGGCCGTGGCGGCGCACCCGACGCGGCGCTCGCCCAGTACGTCAACGACCGCCCGTACGCGGCCTCCTCGCTGCTGGCCGTCGCGCTCAGCGGCGTCTTCTCCAGCGCGATGCGGGCCGTGTGCGCCGCGAAGCCGGAACTGCCCGCGCAGGCACGGCCGTTGCGCATCGAGGTACCCGCGCTGCCCGCCCGCGGCGGCCCCGCTCTCGTCCGGGCGCTGTTCGAGCCGCTCGGCTGGACGGTGACCGCCGACCCGGTGCCCCTGGACCCCGCGTTTCCGGAGTGGGGCGACTCGCGGTACGTACGGCTCGTCCTGGAGTCGGAGACGCTGACCCTCGCCGAGGCCCTGCGCCATCTGTATGTGCTGCTGCCGGTCCTCGACGACGCCAAGCACTACTGGGTCTCCTCCGACGAGGTCGACAAGCTGCTGCGCGCCGGTGAGGGCTGGCTGTCCGAGCACCCCGAGCAGCGCCTGATCACCAGTCGTTACCTGTCCCGCCGCTGGTCGCTGACCCGGCAAGCGATGGAGCGGCTGGAGCTGGTGCGGCTCGCCGAGACCGACGACAGCGCGGTCGAGGACATCGACAACGCCGTCGGGGCGGAGGTCGAGACCGAGGAGAAGCCGACCCCGCTGGCCGTGCGGCGCCGCGACGCCCTCATCGAGGCGCTGCGCACCGCCGGTGCCGCCCGGGTGCTCGACCTCGGCTGCGGCCAGGGCCAGTTGGTGCAGGCGCTGCTGAAGGACCCGGGGTTCACCGAGATCGTCGGCGTGGACGTGTCGATGCGCGCGCTCACCATCGCCGCCCGCCGGCTGAAGCTGGACCGGATGGGCGAGCGGCAGGCGTCCCGCGTCCGGCTGCTGCAGGGCTCGCTCGCCTACACCGACACCCGGCTCAAGGGCTACGACGCGGCCGTGCTCAGCGAGGTGATCGAGCACCTCGACCTGCCCCGGCTGCCCGCCCTGGAGTACGCGGTGTTCGGCGCGGCCCGCCCCCGCACGGTCCTCGTCACCACCCCGAACGTCGAGTACAACGTCCGCTGGGAGTCCCTCCCCGCCGGACACGTACGGCACGGCGACCACCGCTTCGAGTGGACCCGCGAGGAGTTCCGCGGCTGGGCGGCCGCCGTCGCCGAACGGCACGGCTACACCGTGGAGTTCGTCCCCGTCGGACCGGACGACCCCGAGGTGGGCCCGCCCACCCAGATGGCAGTGTTCACCCTGACAACCACCCCCACGGCCGGCACCCCGCAGAAGAAGAAGGAGGCGAAGGCGGCATGACCGAGACAACGGACAAGGGTCGGGTGCTCCCCGTCACCGACCTCTCCCTCGTGGTGCTGATCGGTGCCTCCGGCTCCGGCAAGTCCACCTTCGCGCGACGGCACTTCAAGCCCACCGAGGTCATCTCCTCCGACTTCTGCCGGGGCCTGGTCTGCGACGACGAGAACGACCAGAGCGCCACCCGGGACGCCTTCGACGTCCTGCACTACATCGCGGGCAAGCGGCTGGCCGCCGGCCGCCGTACGGTCGTCGACGCCACCAGCGTCCAGCAGGACGCCCGCCGGCAACTGATCGACCTGGCAAAGCAGTACGACGTGCTGCCCATCGCCATCGTGCTCGACGTGCCCGAGGAGGTGTGCGCCGAGCGCAACGCGGGCCGCACCGACCGCGCCGACATGCCGCGCCGCGTCATCCAGCGCCACACCCGTGAACTCCGCCGTTCGCTGCGCCACCTGGAGCGCGAGGGCTTCCGCAAGGTGCACGTGCTGCGGGGCGTGGCGGACGTGGAGAACGCCACCGTCGTCACCGAGAAGCGCTTCAACGACCTGACCCACCTCACCGGTCCGTTCGACATCGTCGGCGACATCCACGGCTGCGCCGCCGAACTGGAGTCGCTGCTGGGCAAGCTGGGCTACGCCGACGGCGTGCACCCGCAGGGCCGGACGGCCGTCTTCGTCGGCGACCTCGTCGACCGCGGCCCGGACAGCCCCGGGGTGCTGCGCCGCGTGATGTCCATGGTGAAGTCGGGCAACGCGCTGTGCGTGCCCGGCAACCACGAGAACAAGTACGGCCGCCACCTGAAGGGCCGCAGCGTCCAGCACACCCACGGACTCGCCGAGACCATCGCGCAGATGGAGGGCGAGAGCGAGGAGTTCCGCGCCGAGGTAAGGGAGTTCATCGACGGACTCGTCAGCCACTACGTCCTCGACGGCGGCCGGCTGGTGGTCTGCCACGCCGGTCTGCCGGAGAAGTACCACGGCCGCACCTCCGGCCGGGTCCGCTCGCACGCGCTGTACGGCGAGACCACCGGCGAGACCGACGAGTTCGGGCTGCCGGTGCGCTACCCGTGGGCGGAGGACTACCGGGGCCGGGCCGCGGTCGTCTACGGCCACACGCCCGTCCCCGAGGCGACCTGGCTGAACAACACCATCTGTCTGGACACCGGCGCCGTCTTCGGCGGCAAGCTCACCGCGCTGCGCTGGCCGGAGCGCGAGCTGGTCGACGTACCGGCGCGGCAGGTCTGGTACGAGCCGGTGAAGCCGCTGCGGTCACAGGCGCCCGGCGGGCACGACGGGCGGCCGCTCGACCTGGCGGACGTCCACGGCCGCCGGATCGTGGAGACCCGCTACGACGGGCAGCGGCGCGTCTCGATCCGGGAGGAGAACGCGGCGGCGGCCCTGGAGGTCATGAGCCGGTTCGCGGTCGACCCGCGGCTGCTGCCGTACCTCCCGCCGACCATGGCTCCGACCGCCACCAGCCGGGTGGAGGGCTATCTGGAGCACCCGGCGGAGGCGTTCGCGCAGTACGCGAAGGACGGCGTGCAGCGGGTCGTGTGCGAGGAGAAGCACATGGGCTCGCGCGCGGTCGCCCTGGTGTGCCGCGACGCGGAGGCCGCGCGCCGGCGCTTCGGCGTGGAGGGAGGGCCCACGGGGTCGCTCTACACCCGCACCGGCCGGCCCTTCTTCGACGACGCGGCGGTGACCGAGGAGGTCCTCGGGCGGCTGCGGGCGGCGGTGGACGCGGCGGGCCTGTGGACGGAGCTGGACACCGACTGGCTGCTGCTGGACGCCGAGCTGATGCCGTGGTCGCTGAAGGCGTCGGGGCTGCTGCGGTCCCAGTACGCGGCGGTCGGCGCCGCCTCCGGTGCCGTCTTCCCGGGCGCGCTGGCCGCGCTGGAGGGCGCCGCGGCGCGGGGCGTCGACGTCACGGACCTGCTGGCCCGGCAGCGGGAGCGCGCCTCGGACGCGGCCGCGTTCACGGCGGCGTACCGACGCTACTGCTGGCCGACGGACGGCCTGGACGGCGCACGCCTGGCCCCGTTCCAGCTGCTCGCCGTCCAGGGCCGCAGCCTCGCGGGCCTGCCGCACGACGAGCAACTGGCCCTGCTGGACCGGCTGGTGGAGCACGACGGCAGCGGACTGCTACAGACCACCCGCCGGCTCCACGTCGACACGTCCGACCCCGACTCGGTGGCGGCCGGTGTCGACTGGTGGCTCGAGCTGACCGGCCGGGGCGGCGAGGGCATGGTCGTCAAGCCGCTCGGCGCCCTGGTCCGATGGGGGTCCCCCCGCTCGAGCGAAGCCGAGAGTGGGGGAGGCGAGGGCCGCCTGGTGCAGCCCGGCATCAAGTGCCGGGGCCGGGAGTACCTGCGGATCATCTACGGCCCGGAGTACACCCGCCCCGACCACCTCGCCCGGCTGCGCGGACGCTTCCTGAACCACAAGCGTTCGCTGGCGATCCGCGAGTACGTGCTGGGCCTGGAGGCCCTGGACCGCCTCGCGGAGGGCGAGCCGCTGTGGCGCGTCCACGAGGCGGTGTTCGGGGTGCTGGCCCTGGAGTCGGAGCCGGTGGACCCGAGACTGTGAGGTCAGCGCCCGCCGCGCGCCAGCGGCGGGTCGAGGGCCTCCAGGGTGGCCACCTCACCGGTGTTCGTGTAGCCACCGGCGACGTAGACGCAGTTGCCGGTGGCACCGGGGGGACAGGGAAGAGCCGCCGACGCCGCCCTGAAACGCGCAGTCGGCAGGGGCGGCAGGGTGGTCCAGGCGTTGGACGTCGGGTTGTACGACAGGGCGGTGTCCTGCGCGCCCAGGTTCGCGCCGCCCACCGCGTACACGCAGGTACCCGTCTGGCCGGGCGGGCAGGTCGTGGAGGCCACGGCCGGCGACGACCGGGCGACCGGGAGCCGTGCCACGAGGCTCCAGGCCCTTGTGACGGGGTTGTAGGACTCCACCGTGTCGGAGTAGTCCGTGCCGTACCCGCCGACCGCGTAGACACAGGTGCCCGTCTGGCCGGCCGGACAGGGCGCTGCCGTCGTGCCGAGGCGCTGGCGGGCCTGGCGCAGGGACGCGATGGTGGTCCAGGTCCTGGTGGCCGGGTTGAACGTCTCCGCGGTGGCCAGCGTGCCGTTGGTACCGACCCCGCCGACGGCGTAGACACAGGTTCCGGTCTGACCGGACGGGCAGGGCGCTGCCGCCACCCCGAGGGCCGACCGAGCCGTCCCCAGGGACGTGACCGTGCTCCAGGCGGCGGTCGCGGGGTTGTAGAACTGGACGGTCGACAGGGGGATGTCGTCCCGTTCGCCTCCGACGGCGTACACGCATGTTCCGCTCAGCCCGTCCGGACAGGGGGCGGCGGCCGCTCCGAGGAGGCTCCGCGGCGAGGGCAGGTTCGTCAGGCTGGTCCAGGCGTTGGTGCTCCGGTCGTACGACCGCACCGTGGCCAGGTCCGACGTGCCGGCGAATCCGCCGACGACGTAGAAGCAGTTGCCGGTCTGCCCACGCGGGCAGGGCGCTGCGGTGCCGGCCGCGCTCGCCCGAGCCGTCGGCTCGGAGGTCAGCGTGGTCCAGGTCAGTCCGCTCTTCGCACCGGCGGGCAGCATCCCGCACAGCACCGCGACGGCGGCGAGGATCCCGGTCAGGGCGCAGCGGGCGCGCCACCTTCCCGGGATCGTACGTATGGGGGGCACGGCAGGCTCCTGTCGCAGAGGGGGCATGTACCAGAGAGGTCCCCCGTCCCGTCGTGCGACCCGCCGTGGCGACCCGGCATTTCGCCCTATTGGCCCAGGAATCGGGGGTCACCCCACCAGCCGCAGCCGCTGCCCGCACACCCCCACCCGTACCGTCTGCCCCCAGGTCAGCTCCACCGCGTCGCTCTCGATGCCGTCCCCGAACGCGACGATCCGCTCGGACTCGACGGTGAGCGTCAGCCGGCTCCCGCCGGTCAGTTCGCCCGCCACGTACGAGGTCCCCGTCGCCGGTGACGGCCACGCCTCCCGTACGCACCACACCAGCCGTTCCTCCGTCGGCGCCGGCAGCCGGGGTCCCCCGCCGCGCTCCTGCCAGACCGAGCGGATCCAGCCGGTGGCGCCGGTGCCGGTGCCGACGAGCACGCCCGAGGAGGCCTGGGCCTCGACGACACCCCCGTCGTCGTCGAGGCCCAGGCGGTAGCGGGCGGTCTGGTGCCCTGCGGCGCCCAGGTAGATCTCGTTGAGGGCCAGCAGCCGCTGGGTGTCGTCGGCGACGGCCTCGACCATGGTCAGTTCGGACACCCCGGTCGCGGAGGAGAGCGCCGAGGGCAGCAGGGCGGCGGCGTCGGCGGGGCGGTGGCGGACCAGGACGCCCGGGTTGCGGCCGGGGTCGGTGTCGATGCCGACCACGGGCTGCCCGGTCAGGTACTTGGCGACGTTCGCCACCAGACCGTCCTGGCCCACCACGATCACCACGTCCTCCGGTGCGAACAGGAAGCGGTCCAGGTCGGCCCGCTCCACCTGGCTCTGGCGCCAGGTCAGGGGGATCGCCGAGGTCACCTCCGCCAGCGCGCGCCGGGTGCGGCGGTGCCGTTCGGCGATCTCCTCGACGTCCCGGCCCCGGGAGGAGAGGAAGAAGGCGGCCTGGCCGTGGGTGCCGTGCCGGGCCACCAGTTCCTCGTACTCCGTGGTGCGGTGGACCAGTACGGCCCGCGGGGCGAGGCTCACTCCCGCGCTCCCAGCTTGGCGAGCAGGCCGGTCAGCACGTCCGGCGAGATGGTGACGCTGTCGATGTGCGGCAGGTTCTCCGCGAGCCGGGTGCCGGTCAGCGCGTGCAGGGTCGTGACGTCGACGTCCGCGTGGACCCGCAGCCAGGCCGCCTGCGCCTGGGCGCGGGCCTCGCCGACCTCGCGCGCGCCCTCGGCCTCGGCGCGGGCGAGCCGTACCGAACGGGCCGCCTCGGCCTCCGCGAGCTTCACCGTGCGCGCCGACTCCGCGTCGGCCAGCCGCTCGGTGCGCCGCGCCTCGGCGTCCGCGAGATGCACCTGCTTGGCGGCCTCGGCCTCCGCGAGCTTCACCGAGCGCGCGGCCTCCGCCTCCGCGAGGCGGACGGTCCGCGTCGCCTCGGCCTCCGCCCGCACCCGGTCGGCGGCCGCGGTCTCCTCCGCCTCACGGCGGGCGTTGGTGCCCCGCTGCTCGACCAACTGCTCCTCGCGCCGGGCGAGTTCGATCCTGCTGGCCAGTTCGTTCTCGGCGATGGCGCGCTCCCGCTCGACCGCCACGGCCCGCCGTTCGTACGTCGCCCGGTCGGCCTCCTGCTGGATCTGCTCCCGGGCCGGGGTGCGCAGCGCGCGCTCCACCTCCGCCTCGGGGCGCAGTGCCATCACCCGTACGGCGACCACCTCGATGCCCGTCGCGGGCAGCCGCGGTTCCGCCGCCAGCCCCGCCGCGACCCGTTCCCGTACCGCCGTCACGCCGTCGACCAGCGCCGCCGCCAGCGACGTACGGGCGAGGACGTCCAGGGCGTGCTGCTGGGCCGTCTCGGTGAGCAGGGTGCCGAGCTGTTCCAGGGGCGCGCCGCGCCAGACGCCGGTGTCCGGGTCGACGGAGAAGTCGAGGCGGGCGGCGGCCACGGCCGGGTCGCTGATCCGGTAGGTCACCGTCGCCTGCACGGTGACGTCCTGGAAGTCGACCGTGCGGGCGTGGAAGGTCATGGCCAGCTCGCGGTCGTCGACCGGTACTTCGGAGAGCGCGGCGGTGAGCGCGCGGAACCAGAAGCTGAGCCCCGGGCCGTCGTGCACCAGGGTGCCCGCGCGGTGGTGGCGGATGTGTGCCGTCGGTGCGCCGCGCAGATGGCGCCAGCCGAGCCGGCGGGTGATGTCGGCCATGAGGCCCCCCTCGCCTTGATTGTCGTCACTGAGACGATAATCGGAGGGATCACTTGTCGTCAAGGGGACGAGAAAAGGGCGGAAACAAGCGGTTGCGAAACGACACACGAGGGGGTGAAGGCGGGCATCGATGGTCAGGATGGAGGCATGGGATTCCATGTCGACTCCGAGGCCGGGCCGCTGCGCCGCGTCATCCTGCACCGGCCGGATCTCGAGCTGAAAAGGCTCACCCCCAGCAACAAGGACGCGCTGCTCTTCGACGACGTGCTCTGGGTGCGCCGGGCGCGCGCCGAGCACGACGGGTTCGCCGACGTCCTGCGCGACCGGGGCGTCGAGGTCCATCTGTTCGGTGATCTCCTCGTCGAGGCCCTGGAGATCCCGGCGGCCCGCGCGCTCGTCCTGGACCGCGTCTTCGACGAGAAGGAGTACGGGGTGCTCGCCACCGACCACCTCCGTGCCGTCTTCGAGAACCTGTCCGCGCCCGACCTGGCCGAGAGCCTCGTCGGCGGCATGACCAAACGGGAGTTCCTGGCGGCCAACCCCGAGCCGACCTCCGTGCGCTTCCACGTCATGGACCTCGACGAGTTCCTCCTCGCCCCGCTGCCCAACCACCTCTTCACCCGCGACACCTCCGCCTGGATCTACGACGGCGTCGCCGTCAACGCCATGCGCTGGCCCGCCCGGCAGCGGGAGACCGTGCACTTCGAGGCGATCTACCGCCACCACCCGTTGTTCCGCGGGGAGGACTTCCACGTCTGGTCCGAGGGTCAGGCCGACTATCCGTCGACCATCGAGGGCGGCGACGTCCTCGTCATCGGCAACGGCGCCGTCCTCATCGGCATGAGCGAGCGGACCACCCCGCAGGCCGTGGAGATGCTCGCCCACAAGCTGTTCGCGGCGGGCTCGGCGCAGACCATCGTGGCCCTGGACATGCCGAAGCGGCGTGCCTTCATGCACCTCGACACCGTGATGACGATGGTCGACGGCGACACCTTCACCCAGTACGCCGGCCTCGGCATGCTCCGCTCGTACACCATCGAGCCCGGCGTCGGCGAGAAGGAGCTGAAGGTCACCGACCATCCGCCCGAGCACATGCACCGGGCCATCGCCGCCGCCCTCGGCCTCAGCGAGATCCGCGTGCTCACCGCCACCCAGGACGTGCATGCGGCCGAGCGCGAGCAGTGGGACGACGGCTGTAACGTCCTCGCCGTCGAACCGGGTGTCGTCGTCGCCTACGAGCGCAACGCCACCACCAACACCCATCTGCGCAAACAGGGCATCGAGGTGATCGAGATCCCGGGCAGCGAGCTGGGGCGGGGCAGGGGTGGGCCGCGCTGTATGAGCTGCCCCGTCGAACGGGGGGCCGTGTAGCGAACACGGGAGCCGAACGGGGCTGTATAGAAATGCTATTCGTCGTATAGACTTCCACAGTCCCGTTCTCGTACCTCTGGAGCGCCCCCATGGCGACTGTCCCGACCGCCCTCGCCGGCCGCCACTTCCTCAAGGAACTGGACTTCACCGGGGAGGAGTTCCGCGGCCTGATCGAACTGGCCGCCGAGCTGAAGGCCGCCAAGAAGGCCGGGACCGAGGTCCAGCACCTGCGCGGGAAGAACATCGCGCTGATCTTCGAGAAGACCTCGACCCGCACCCGCTGCGCCTTCGAGGTCGCCGCCGCGGACCAGGGCGCCGCCACCACCTACCTGGACCCCTCCGGCTCCCAGATCGGCCACAAGGAGTCGGTCAAGGACACCGCGCGGGTGCTGGGCCGGATGTACGACGGCATCGAGTACCGCGGCGACAGCCAGGACAAGGTCGAGGAGCTCGCCGCGTACGCCGGTGTGCCCGTCTACAACGGTCTGACCGACGACTGGCACCCCACCCAGATGCTCGCCGACGTCCTGACGATGACCGAGCACACCGCCAAGCCGCTGCCGGAGATCGCCTTCGCCTACCTCGGCGACGCCCGCTTCAACATGGGCAACTCCTACCTGGTCACCGGTGCCCTGCTCGGCATGGACGTACGGATCGTCGCGCCGAAGACCTACTGGCCCGCCCAGGAGGTCGTGGACCGGGCCCGTGAGCTGGCGGAGGCCAGCGGCGCCCGGATCACGCTCACCGAGTCCGTCGCCGAGGGCGTGCGCGGCGCGGACTTCGTCGCCACCGACGTCTGGGTGTCGATGGGGGAGCCGAAGGAGGTCTGGGACGAGCGGATCGCCGCCCTCGGCCCGTACGCCGTGACGATGGACGTCCTGGGCGCCACCGGCAACCCGGACGTCCGCTTCCTGCACTGCCTGCCGGCCTTCCACGACCTCGGCACCAAGGTGGGCCGCGAGATCTTCGAGGCCCACGGTCTGGACTCGCTGGAGGTCACCGACGAGGTCTTCGAGTCCGCCCACTCGGTCGTCTTCGACGAGGCGGAGAACCGGCTGCACACCATCAAGGCCGTCCTGGTCGCCACCCTCGCCTGACCCGGGGCCCGTCTCACTCGGGCCGCGGCCGCCACTGCGGAGGCACCACGGCCAGGCGGAACCACACCGCCTTGCCCTGGGCGGTGGGGCGGTGCCCGCACGACGAGCTGAGGGCACGGATCAGCAGCAGCCCCCGCCCGTGCTCCAGCCAGGGGTCGGGCTCCGCGCCCGAGGGACGGGTGAGATCGCCCGGCGGCATCGGGTCGGGATCGTGCACCTCGACCTGGCAGCCGCTCGGGCGCAGCTCCACCACCAGCTCTATCGGGGCGTCCCCAACGGCCGTGTGCTCCACGGCGTTCGCCACCAGCTCGGCCGTGAGCAGCTCCGCCGTGTCGCTGTCCGCTCCGTGCTCCAGCTCCGCCAGCGCCGTACGGACCAGGGCACGGGCCACCGGCACGGCCGCGGCGGAGTGCGGCAGTGCGATCCGCCAGGAGGCGGCCGAGTCGGAGGGGCGATCTTGCAAGGCGAGTCCGTTCTTGGCGCAGGGTCCCGTGATCGACATCCGGTAGTCCTGCCTTCAACTTTCAGGAATGGTACGACTAACGGGTTGCTTACCCCGCCCAACGCCCCGTCTCGCCTGCCTGCTCCCGTTGTTACCGCGTTATTGACGAGCGGTGACACGGCAGGGGGCTGTACAGGAGAAACCGCCCTCCCGGTGGGCGGGGCGGTAAGAACTCTTACCTCTCGCGGCCCCGGTGTGTGCTTGAGCGGCACCCGGTCGTGATCTGGTCGTCCGGACGACGGTTACCTGCTGATTGAATGAACTCCCGGTCGGGTCAAGGCCGTTGACCGCGAACAGGGGAGCGCGCAGTGCGATTGGTCATCGCCGAGGACTCGGTCATCCTCCGGGAAGGCATGGTGGAGTTGCTGACCGCCCGCGGCTGCGAGGTACTCGCCACCGCGGGCGACGCCGACGAACTGCTGGCCGCCGTGGCCGAGCACACCCCCGACGTCGCCGTGGTCGACATCCGTATGCCGCCGACCCATACCGACGAGGGCATCAGGGCCGCCGTCCGACTCCGCACGGACCACCCGGGGGTGGGTGTCCTCGTGTTCTCCCAGCACGCCGAGCCGTCCTGGGCGGCCCGGCTGCTGGCGGGCGAGGCGTCCGGCGTCGGTTACCTGCTCAAGGAGCGCGTCGCCGCCACCGCCGACTTCGTCGAGGCGCTGCGCCGGGTCGCGGCCGGCGGTGTGGCCCTCGACCCGGAGATCGTCCGCCGCATGCTGAACCACGGCACCAGCCCCCTGGAGCGCCTGACACCCCGGGAGCGAGAAGTCCTCGACCTGATGGCACAGGGCCACTCGAACCGCTCCATCGCCGGGCTGCTCCGCATGTCCGAACGGTCGGTGGAGAAGCACGCGGCCTCCGTGTTCGGAAAGCTCGACCTGCCCCTGACCGACGCCGACAACCGTCGCGTCAAGGCCGTACTCGCGTACGTGCGGGAGGTCAGGCGCTCGTGATGGGGGGCGGATATCCGAACCCCGAAGACGGGAGGTAGCCGGGTGGTCCCCGGGCAGACGAGCGGCCGAGAATCGGGGCATGTTACTGAGCACCGGGTCCCCCGTCCCTTCCCTCGCGGAAGGAGGCCTGCCCATCCGCGCCGAGAACCTGCACCGTTCGTACGGCCGCGGCCGCGACGCGGTCCGTGCGCTGCGCGGCGTGGACGTCAGCTTCGCTCCGGGGACGTTCACCGCAGTGATGGGTCCGTCCGGATCGGGCAAGTCGACCCTGTTGCAGTGCCTCGCCGGAATCGACCGGCAGACCTCCGGCACGGTCCACTGGGGCACCACGGACATCACCGCGCTGCCCGAGCGGCGCCTCGCGCTGCTGCGGCGTGCCGAGGCGGGCTTCATCTTCCAGTCGTACAACCTCATGCCGGCGATGACGGTCGAGCAGAACGTCGCCCTCCCCGCCCGGTTGGCGGGCGACCGGGTGGACTGGGCCGCCGTCACCGAGTCCCTCGCGCAGGTGGGACTCGCGGACCGGAGAAAGGAACGCCCCGGCCGCCTCTCCGGCGGTCAGCAGCAACGCGTCGCCGTGGCCCGGGCGTTGTACACCCGGCCGCGGATCCTGTTCGCCGACGAGCCGACCGGTGCCCTCGACCGTTCCACCGGCAGGGACGTGCTGGGGCTGCTGCGGGAGGGTGTCGAGCGTGAGGGGCGTACCTGCGTGATGGTGACACACGATCCGCTGGCCGCCGGTTTCGCCGACCGGGTCGTCGTCCTCGCCGACGGTGTCCTGGTCGACGACCTGGTACGCCCGTCCGCCGCGCTGATCGCCGAGAAGCTGAGCGAGCCGGCATGCTGAGGCTCGCCATGGCGGCCCTGCGAGCCAGGCCCTCGTCCTTCGCCGGACTGGCCGCGGCACTGCTGCCGGCCGTCGCCGTGATCACGCTGTTCGGGTCGCTCATCGCCACGGCGATCGGCGGCGACGGCGGCTCGCGGCTCGGGGTGATCGGCGGGGCGTTCGGTGAGATCGCCATGCTGATGGCGCTGTTCGTGGTGGCCGACACACTCTCGTTCTCCGTACGGCGACAAGCGCGTGACCTGGCCCTGCTGCGCACGAGCGGGGCGACGCCGGCACAGGTCGAACGGCTCGTCCGATGCCAGATGCTGCTGGTCACCCTCCTCGTCTCACCGCCGGCGTGGGTCCTCGGCTCGTGGGGCGCGCGGTGGTTCCTCACGGAACTCGTCGCCCGGGGCATCGCCCCGGCGGGCGCGGCCGTGTCCTGGTCGCCGTGGCCCCTGCTGATCGGGACGGCTGCGACGCTGGTGGTCGGGGTCGGCGCGACGAAGATAGCCGCCCGCCGCACGGTCCGCGGAAGGCCGTCCGAGGCGCTGGCGCAGACGGCCCAAGAGGGCCGACTGGGCTGGCTGCGGGGCATCGCGGGCCTGCTCGTCCTCGCGGGCGCCGTACCCATGGTGATGCTCACGTTGGGTCAACCGGTGGAGAAGTCCGCCCAGGCGGCCCTGCTCGGATCGCTGATCCTCATGAGCGCGGTGGGACTGCTCGGCCCCCTGCTGACACGGCTGGCGACGGTGCTGCTCGGTCTGCCCTTCCGGCTGGCGGGCGCCAGGCACCGGGGCCACGCCGGTGGCGCCCTCGCCGCCGACAACCTGCGCGGCCACGCCCACCGGCTGTCTTCCGCGGTGGTGCCGATCGCGCTGCTCGTCGGGCTCTCGACCACGTTCGCCGCCGTCACCGGAACCCTTCAGCACGTCGCCCCGCCCGGTGCGTACGCCGAGAGCGACAACTGGCTACGCGGAGTGGAACTCGCCATGCTGGCCGGCTTCGGCTCGGTGGCCACCGTGAACACACTCGTCTCGCTGACCGCGTCGCGGCGCCGGGAGTACGCGCTGCTCGCGCTGACCGGCGCGACCCGGTGGCAGCTGATGCGGATGCTGGGCGCGGAGGCGACGCTGACCGCCATGGTGGGAGTGCTGCTCGGAGTCCTGGTCGCGGCGCCCACGAGCATGGCGTTCGCGGTGGCCGCCACGGGCGGTCCGCTTCCCACTGTTCCGCTCCGGGCGTACGGCCCCCTGGTGCTCGGGACGGTGGCGCTGACCGTGCTGACGATCCTGGTCACCGGTGCGCGGGCCACGTCGGAGCCCGCCGCGACCGCGGTGAGCACGGCATGACAGCGCCCCGCCCCGGCGACCCGGGTCGCGCAAAGGTACGGACGACGTGGCCGCGAGCCATCGCCTTCGCCGTCACCGGGCCGCCCCTTTCCGTCCTCGGCATCGGCTACGTCCTGGCCGTCCTCTACGTCGGCGGTCTGCTCTCGCTGACGCTGACCGGACTACCGGTGCTCGCGGTCGGTCTGCGGGGAGCCCGCTACCTCGGCCGTGCACAGGCGTGGCTGGTCCGGGCACTGCTCGGCGAGGCCGTCGACGCCCCGCCGCCCCTGCCGGCCGTCGCCGGCGCGGCCGGCTGGATCCGCGGCAGCCTGTCCGACGTGACCGCTTGGCGCAGCATGCTGTACCTGCTGCTCCGGCTCCCTGTCGATGTCCTCACCTTCGTGGCGACGATCGGCTTGCCGGTGTTCAGTGTGTGGTCCCTCGGATGGGCGCTGATCGGCAGTCAGGAGCTGTGGCTGTCCGCCGTCACCGCCGTGGGCGCTCTGGTCGTCCTGGCGTTCACCCCGGTGACAGCCCGCGCGATGACGAACCTGCACCGGCTGCTGGCCCGGACGCTGCTCGGCCCCACCGCCTCCCAACTGCGGGTCCGAAAGCTCGAATGGGCGCGAAGCACGGCCCTCACGGAGGGCGACCGCGACCTGCGGCAGGTCGAGCGCGACCTGCACGACGGTACACAGGCCCAGCTCGTCGCGATCGCCATGACGCTGTCACTGACCGCCGACGCACTGGACGGCGAACCGTCCCTCGACCGGACCCGCACGCTCGTCACCCGGGCCCGTGCCCAGACCGACACGGCCATCGCGGAGCTGCGGCGCCTCATCGACGGGATCACCCCCGCGGCGCTGGAGCGGGGACTCGTCGACGCGCTGCCCCAGTTGACGGCGCAGGCCGGTGTGCCGGTCACGCTGACGGTGAACCTGCCGCGACGGCCGGACCCGGTGATAGAACGAGTGGCGTACTTCTGCGTCGCCGAGCTGCTCACGAACATCGCCAAACACAGCGGGGCGACCGAGGCGTCGGTCGACGCCGACCTCATCGGTGAACGGCTGCGGATCAGGGTCCACGACAACGGTGCCGGGGGAGCCAGGCTCGGGGCGGGCAGCGGCCTGCTGGGCCTGCGAGAACGGCTGGCCGCGGTCGACGGCACCCTCGGACTCGACAGCCCGCCCACGGGCTCCACCACCGGCGTGATCGACATGCCCGTCCGGATCTGACCGCCGCCCTTACCTCCAGTGACGACGGGTGTTCCGGGGTCACACCCCCGCGAACTCCGCGCCCGCGTCGCGCAGTCGTTCGTGCAGCTCGTGGAAGACGGCCGCCGAACGGGCCCCGGGCCAGTCCGGCGGGAGCAGCCGTGCGGGCAGCCCCGGGTCGACGTAGGGCAGATGGCGCCAGGCGTCCAGGGCGAGGAGGTAGTCGCGGTAGGCCTCCTGCGGCGGGGTGTCCGGCCGGTGCCGCCAGGCGTGCAGCACGCTCTCGTGGCGGTCGAGGAACGCCTCGTGCTCCTCGGCGATGGCCGTCAGGTCCCACCAGCGGGCCACCGCCTCGACGGTGGGCGTGAAGCCGAGGTGCTCGCCGCGGAAGAAGTCGACGTAGGCCGCCAGCCCGAGCCGATCGAGGGCGTGCCGGGTCTCCTCGTAGAGCCGGGCCGGGGCGATCCACACGCCCGGGGCGGCCGTGCCGAAGCCCAGGCCGGCCAGCCGGGACCGCAGGACGTGCCGCTTCTGCCGCTCCGACTCCGGTACGGAGAACACCGCCAGCACCCAGCTCTCGTCGCCGGCCGGTGCGGCACCGTAGACCCGTCGGTCTCCGTCGTCGAGCAACTCCAGTGCCTCTTCCGAGAGTTCGTACCCGGCCGCGCCCTGCGCCGTACGGGCGGGCAGCAGCAGTCCGCGCCGCTTCAGCCGGGACACCGAGGACCGCACGGAGGGCGCGTCGACGCCGACCGCCGCGAGCAGCCGGATCAGCTCGGCGACGGGCAGCGGACCCTGCGCGAAGCGGCCGTACGCGCCGTACAGCGTGACGATGAGAGACCGAGGTGCGGGCTGGTCGGACACATTGATCATTTTAGGCCGTCACCCTCGCGGGCGATCCCCGGCGGTACCGCCGCCGTATGTGACCTTCGTCGTGGCCGCCGGCAGCGGGCCGCGGGCGGCGGCCGGGGTCAGGCCGCGACGGTCAGCCGGTCCGCCGGGACGCGGTGGGGGGCCACCACGCTGCCGTCGGGGAGGAGTTCCCCGGAGTCGTCGACTATGCCGATCAGTCTTCCGGGTGTCTTTGATGTCCAACTCGCTGTCACTGGAGGGCCTTTCGTTGCTACATGGACGGGTTCTGTTCGCCTGTCCATGTCGTCCTGGGGTGTGGTGTGTCGTTCGCTGTGCAGAGACTGCGGCTGTCCGAGGACGATCCGGTCTCGTACACCGTGGTGGGGGCCGACGGCTTGCCCGTCGATGCGGTGGAGGAGTTCCTCGGGTACCTGGCGGCGACCGGTGCGTCGCCGAACACGGTGCAGGGCTACGCGTACGACCTGCGGGACTTCTTCGTCTGGCTGGAGCAGACGGGCCTCGACTTCCGGCGCGTGCGCCTGGAGGTGTTGGCCCAGTTCTTCGACTGGCTGCGTCGTCCGAAGCCGGCCCGTGCACCGGGGGTGTTCGTGCTGCCCGGTGTCGACCAGGCGCTGGAGAACACCACGTTGCAGCGGAAGCGGGCCGCGCTCGCGTCGTTCTACCGGTTCCACGCCCGGCGGGACGAGGACGTGCCCGCGCTGCTGGGAAACCTGCTGGGCAGGCAGCCGACCGGCTCCTACACGCCGATGCTGGCGCACACCCAGCGGGGCGGCGAGGTCGAGTACAGCCCGATCCGCATCCCCGCCCACCACAAGCCGCCCCGGACGCTGACCGACGACGAGGTCCAGCGGCTGATGAGCGCCTGCATCCGGCGTCGGGACCGGTTCCTGATCGCTCTCCTCGACGACTCGGGGCTGCGGATCAGTGAGGCTCTGGGCCTGCGGCATGCCGACCTGAACCTCCGCAAGGGTGAGGTGCACGTCGTTCCGCGCGAGGACAACGCCAACCGGGCCCGCGTCAAGGGCATGAAGGGCCGGATCGTCCCCGTGAGGCCGGAGTTGTTCGACCGCTACGCCGCCTACATGGAGAGCGAGTACGGCACGCTGGACTGCGACTTCGTGTTCGCCAACCTCTTCCGCGAGCCGATCGGCTCGCCGATGACCCGGGCGAACGTCAACGAACTGGTGGAACGCCTGCAGAAGCGGACCGGTATCACGCACTTCTCGCCGCACGCCTGCCGGCACACCTACGCCACACGGCTGTTGCGCGCCGAGGTGCCGATCGAGGTCGTGGCCGAACTCCTTGGTCATGCCAGTCCGCAGACCACGGCCGAGATCTACAGTCACCTCGGTGTCGAGGATCATCGCCGGGTGCTCCTCTCGGCCGGGATCATCAAGGACGGGGCATCGGCCCGGTGAACACGCCCCAGATACGCCGCGGTTCGGCGGGACTGCTGGCGAAGCTGATGGAGACGGTGCGCCCGGAGTTCCGGGCCGAGGTGTTCTGTCCGCCGCGTGACAGCCCGGTGTTCTTCCCCGGGGAGTGCCGCATCGCTTCCTGCCCGACGACGCTGACCATGGGTTCGCTGAAGCTGTGTCGCACCCACCATCACCGCTGGGTGGCCGCAGGACGCCCGGCCGACCTGGACAGCTGGGCCGCGGACGAGGACGCGCGACTGCGCCGCCGCCAGCAGGTGGCGGCCTGCCTGGTCTCCGGGTGCAACCGGGCCAGGGCCGCCCACGGCCTGTGTCACCGACATGCCTCGCGATGGACCCACGCCGGGCGGCCACCCCTCGAGGACTGGGTGGGACGCACCCTCTATCACCCGCCGCGCAGGCCGTGGGCTGCCGAGCGGGACTGCGAGTTTCCCGACTGCCCGCGCTGGACCGACAGCACTGATGCGCCGCTGTGTCACACGCACCACAACCGGTGGCGCAAGCACGGCCGCCCTGACCTCACGAGCTGGTACGACGACCTTGCCCACCGCGGCGACCCGAAGATCCGCCTGAGCCAGCTCGATCCCGCACTCCGTCTGGAGTTCCAGTTCGGCCTGCAACACCGCCTCGACGAAGGACTGCGCTTCACCCCCGCCCGCGACGTCCGCCGCGCGGTCACCTGGGCCTGCGAGGCGCCAGTCACCAGCCTTCTGGACTGGGACGAGACCGGCTGGCGCGACCACGTCGCACCGCTGGGACCCGGCGGACGGCGCCACGGCTACAACGTGGTCGCCTTCCGCTTCATCGCGGACACCCGCTTCGCCCTGGAGCACCTGCTCATCGCCGATGACCCGTGGGCCGACCAGTATCCGCGCGAGACCTGGGACCTGCGCCACTTCGCCCTGGCCGAAGGCGAAACGCGCTACCTGCGCTTCGGCGGCATAACCCAGCCCTGGCTGCGCGAGCTGGCCAAACGATGGTGCCGCTGGCGCATCAGCACGAACATCAGCGTCAACACCGTCGCGCAGAACCTGCGCTCCCTGACCCATCTCTCCCGGCACCTGCCACCGAACGCCGAGCCCGCCGCCCTGACCCGCATCAGGATCGAGACGTGGATCGCTGCCCTCGCCATCGACTACCCGGACGTGTTCACCCGCCGGGCCGCGGTCAACTCGCTGGGCCGGTTCCTCGCCGACGCCCGCGCCCACGACTGGCAGCCCGACCTGCCCCGCGACGCCGTCGTCTACAACGACGCCCCGCCTCCGCCGCCGGCCAAGCCCCGCTGGATCTCCGAGCACCTGATGCGGCAGATGGAGAACCCCGCCAGCCTGGCGCTGATATCCACCGACGATCTCCGCCTCATGGTCCCGCTGCTGATCTCCTGCGGCCTGCGCATGAAGGACGCCCGGCGCCTGCGGTTCGACTGCGTCACCCACGACGACACCGGCGCCCCCTACCTGACCTGGGTCAACCACAAAATCCACGGGCGCATCGCGTTCTTCCCCATCAGCCAGGCCCTGGCCGACGAGATCGCCGCTCAACAGAAGCGCGTCCAGGCTCGCTTCCCCGCCGGAAGCCGCTTCCTGTTCCCCGGCTGGGTGGCGAACCTCAACGGCAGCAAGGCTGTCTCGGACAGCTGGTGCCGTGAACAGATGGAGACCTGGCTGGAGCGCATCCGCCTCATCGACGAGCACGGTCGTCCAGCTCGGGTGACTTTCCACCAGTTCCGCCACACGCTGGGCACCCGGCTCATCAACGCCAATGTCCCGCAGCACATCGTCCAGCAACTGCTCGATCACATGTCGCCGCAGATGACGGCCATCTACGCACGGCTGCACCAGAAGACCCTGCGCGAGCACTGGGAGAAGTCCCTCAAGGTCAACGCCGAGGGCGAACCCGTCGCACTGCCCGTCGACCATCCGCTCGCCGATGCCACCTGGATGCGGCTGTCCCTGGTCCGCGCCAAGGTCAGTCTCCCCAACGGCTACTGCGGAGCCCCCATCCAGACCAACTGCGAGTACGCCAACCCGTGTCTGGACTGCCGCTTCTTCATCACCACCGGCGACTTCCTCGACCAGCACCGACGCCAGCGGGAGGAAACCCGCAAGCTCATCGGCGACGCCGAGAAGGCCGGGCTGTCGCGCATCGTCGAGAAGAACACCCGCACGCTCGGCAAGCTCGACACCATCATCGACGCCCTGGAACAGGCCGGACCGCAGCAGATCGTGGCCGGCGGGAAGGTGACCGATCTTGATGCCACCGGCTGACAATGCCCGCTTCCTCGTCGAAGCGTCGAAGACGCGCAGCAGGCAGGCACGCGAGCGAGCCGAAGAAGCCGTCAAGGCTGCGGCTCGCCGCAGTGAACGGCCCACGGTCGTCGGCATCGCGAACGCTGCCGGTGTCTCCCGGTCCTGGCTATACACGCAGACCGACCTCATCACCGCGATCAACCAGCTTCGGATGCGAGCCCCGGCCCCACAGCGCAGTCCCCGCCATGCCGCCAGCGACGCCTCCCTGCAACGCAGGCTGGAGACCGCACTCGAACGCAACCGGCAACTTCGCGACCAGGTCGCCGACCTCACCCGGAAGCTGGAGACCGCCCACGGCGAGATCCGCCGCCTCCGCACCTTGGCCCCACCGCCAGCGACCAACGTGATCGGTCCTTGCTGAACCAGGCACACGAGCCCGAACCCGACTCGATAAGGACATGTCCATCTCGCAACGTCCCTGGTCAGCAGCCACACCAGCCCCAGAGATCGACATAACGTCGAAGACGATCGTGCCGTCGCACAGCAGGTTCCAGCCCTGCTCCGGGTGGGCGGCGACGACGTGCGGCGAGCGGGCGTCGGCAGGAGCGGCGGCGAAGGAGTGGGAACACATGGCGCACCTCCACGTCGGTGGGGGGCCGGCCGGCCGGTCGGCCTCGCATGGGACGACCATGCGCCCTCTCCCGAGGGCGCCGCCAGAGGGGGGCCCGAAACGTGACAGCACCAGGACAACTCGAGGACCGTTCGCCGACGACCGGTGCGGACTCGCCACCGAAGGGGTGACGGTCACGGCCTCGGGCCCCTCCGCCCGGTACCAGTGGAGGCCCCCCACCATAGGAGGTCTTCCATGTTGCTTCGCCCCGCACTGGCCGCGGCGGCCGGTGCCGCCCTGCTCCTGCTCGCGCTGCCGGCCCAGGCCGCCACCGCCGACCCCACCGAGTCCCTCACCATCGCCTCGGCCGCCACGATCGCGGCCGACGGCACCGTCATCCTCTCCGGCACCTACCGCTGCGTCGGCAACACGGGGCCGGTGTTCATCAGTTCCGCCGTCCAGCAGGGCGACGCCCCCGCCCGCTACGGCATCGGCGGCAGCCGCGCGCTGTGCGACGGCGCCGTGCACTCCTGGCGGAACGCGGGCAAGGTCCAGGGCGGCGCGCTGACGGCCGGCCCCGCCCACGTCGAGGCCACGATCACCGAACTCGAACTTCACGGGGGCCTGCCGCTGCCCCGCCTGCACGCGACCCGGCAGCAGGACGTCACCCTGACGCAGAGCTGACCACCCGCCACGTAGGACACGCCCCGGCGGGCGGTGCGGCCGGGGCGTGGGGGCGGGACGGGCGCCCCGGCCGGCTCCAGGGGAGCCGCCCGGGGCGTCGGTTCACGGAGCCGGGCGCTCCCCCGACCCGCGGACGATCAGGCGGGTGGGCACGGTGAGGGTGCGGGTGCGCGTGCGGTCGCCGTCCAGGCGGGAGAGTGCGGTGGTCGCGGCGGTGCGGCCGATCTCCTCGGGGTCCTGGGCGACCACGGTCAGGGCCGGTTCGAGGGCCTCGGCGAGGGCCACGTCGTCGAAGGCGACGACCGCGACGTCCTTGCGTCTGCTGCGGGCGAGTTGGGTGACTATCCCGAGCGCGACGATGTTGTTGCCGGCGAACAGGGCCGTGGGCGGATCGGGCAGGTCCAGCAACTGCGCCGTGGCCGCCGAGGCTCCGTGCTGGTCGTGGGCGTTGGTGACCAGGGAGCGGTCGTCCGGCAGGCCCGCCTCCCGCAGTGCCTCGCGGTATCCGGCCAGACGTTCGCGGCGGGTGTAGAGCTTGGTGGGCAGGTCCCCGATGAAGCCGATGCGGCGGTGGCCGTGGGCGATCAGATGGGCGACGCCGTCGTGGGCGCCCGAGCGGTTGGTGCTGACGACGCTGTCCGTGGCGAGGCCCGTGCCCGGCCGGTCCAGGAAGACGACGGGCAGCCCGCCGGACCGGTGCGGCTTGAGGTGCGCGTGGTCGGCGCCCACGGAGGGGACGACCATCAGGACGCTCACCCGGCGGGCCAGGAAGGTGGCGGTCAGGGCGCGTTCGCGCTCGGGGTCGTCCGCGGAGGAGCCCATGAGGAGGGTCAGGCCGCGTGCCCCGACCGTCTCCTCGATACCGCGGGCCACGGCTCCGAAGAAGGGGTTGCCGAGGTCGGGGATGACGAGTCCGACGGTGGTGTCGGGTCCCCCGACGCGGATGTTGCGCGCCATCAGGTTCGGCTGGAAGCCCAGCCGGGCCACGGCGGCGAGCACGAGTTCCCTGGTCTGCGCGGAGGCGGGTCCGTCCTCGTTGAGGACGCGGGAGACGGTCTTGGCGCTGACACCCACTTCGCGGGCGACATCGGCCAGGGTGGGGCGGCGGTTCGCTGCCATGGAGGTGCGGATCTCCTGTGCTCGTCGGTTCCGCCCGCGGCCTCGGGCGGATCCTTGGAGTCGAATCGTGTCGCCAGAACCTGTGCGAGCGGGTTCTAGCCGGCCTGGACCCCGGCGGCCTTGGCGGCCTCGGAGTCCGTCACGACAGTATCTCCGGCGGCGTCGATGGTGAGTGCGCCGGTCATGATGGCGACGACCTCGGCCATCGAGTAGTCGGTGGGCTTGATGACGGCGGCCCGCCGGCCGAGGCGGTGGACGTGGATGCGGTCGGCGATCTCGAAGACGTGCGGCATGTTGTGACTGATCAGCACGACCGGCATGCCCTTGTCCCGGACCCGGCGGATCAGGTCGAGGACCTGGCCGGACTCCTTGACGCCGAGGGCGGCGGTGGGTTCGTCCATGACGACGACGCTGCTCGCCCAGGCCACGGACCGGGCCACGGCGACGGCCTGCCGCTGCCCGCCGGAGAGGGTCTCCACCGACTGGGTCAGCGAGCGCAGCCCGATCTTCAGATCGGCCATGTGCTCGGCGGCCTCCTGCCGCATCCGCTTCTTGTCCAGCATCCGCAGGACACTGCCGAGGACGCCGGGGCGGCGCAGCTCCCGGCCGAGGAACATGTTGGAGGCGATGTCCATCGAGGCGGCGACGGCGAGGTCCTGATAGACCGTCTCGATGCCGTGGGCGCGGGCGCTCTGGGGACCGGAGAAGGTGATGGGCTCGCCGCCCAGCCGGATCTCGCCGGCGTCCGGGGTCAGGGCGCCGGTGAGCGCCTTGATCAGGCTGGTCTTGCCGGCGCCGTTGTCGCCGATCACGGCGAGGACCTCGCCGGGCAGCAGGTCGAAGTCGGCGCCGTCGATGGCGGTGACCTGGCCGTAGCGCTTGACCAGACCGCGGGCCTGGAGGACGGGCGTGGGGGAGGGCATGGTGCTCATCGGGCCTTCTTCCGGGAGAGCTGGTCGACGGTCACCGCGAGGATCACCAGCACGCCGGTGATCAGGGTCTGGTAGATGGAGGCGACGCCCATCAGCTGGAGCCCGTTGCGGAAGACACCGACGATGAGCACGCCGATGAACGTGCCCAGGACCGAGCCGCGGCCGCCGAAGAGACTGGTCCCGCCGAGGACCACGGCGGTGATGCTGTCGAGGTTGTCCGTCTGGCCCGCCTGCGGGTCCCCGACTCCGGTGCGGGAGATCAGGAGCAGGGCGGCGACGCCGTAGAGCAGACCGGCGACGGTGTAGATGCCGATGGTGAGCCGGGAGGTGCGGATGCCGTTGAGGCGGGCCGCCTCCTGGCTGTTGCCCAGCGCGTAGACGTGCCGGCCCCAGCCGGTGCTGCTCAGTGCGTAGGCGAACAGCAGGAACAGGGCGATGGTGACGAGGGAGCCGTACGTGATGTCGGTGCGGCCGAGCGGGAAGGTCTCGCCGAGCGCGGTCAGCGGGCCGGGCAGGCTCGTGACGGTCTGTTCCGCGGAGTAGATGTGGGTCAGCGCGAACGCCACGTTGAGCATGCCGAGGGTGACGATGAACGGCGGCAGCGGGATCTTCTGCACCAGCAGGCCGTTCAGCAGGCCGAAGCCGCCGCAGACCACCAGACCCAGCGCGATCGCGAGCAGCGGCGGCAGCGATCCCTGCGCGGCCATCTTGGCGATCACGATGCTGCCGAACGCCATCACGGCACCGCACGACAGGTCGATACCCGCGGTGAGGATGATCAGGGTCTGCCCGATGGCGAGGGTGCCGACCACCATGACCTGCTGCACGATCAGCGAGAAGTTCCCGCCGGTGAGGAACTGGTCGGTCGAGAAGGAGAAGAAGACACAGGCCAGGAGAAGGGCGACCAGCGGGCCGGTGGTGGGCTGGGTGAGCAGTCTGCGGGCCGTGGTCGGTGCCTTGAGCTCGGCGTACGGCGTCGGGGCCGAGGGTGGCGTGGACGTGGCAGTCATGCGAGGTCCTTGTCGGGAGACAGAAGGCGAGGGGGCGGCCGCCCCGGTCGGGGAGGTGGGGCCGGCCGCCCCGCTGAGGTGGAGGGCGGGTCGTGGGACCGGCGGGCGGCTCAGCCCCAGCAGTTCTCCAGGCCGAAGGCGGTGTCCTTGGAGTCGACCCCGGTCTGTGCCTTGTCGGTGATCAGGGTGACGCCGGTGTCGGTGTAACCGGAGGCCTTCTTGCCGTCCTTGGCGTACGTCACCACGGCCTTGACGCCCTCGGCGGCCATCTTCAGCGGGTACTGCTGCGAGGTCGCGGCGATCTTGCCGTCCTTGACCGCCTGGGTGCCGGTACAGCCGCCGTCGACCGAGACGATCAGGACGTCCTTCTCCCGGCCCTTGGCCTTGAGGGCGGTGTAGGCGCCGAGCGCGGCGGGCTCGTTGATGGTGTAGACGACGTTGATGTCCGGCTCCTTCTGGAGGCAGTTCTCCATCGCCGTCTGCCCCTTGGCCTGGTCGCCGCCGGTGTCCTGGGCGCAGACCACGTCCTTGTCGGTGGCGCCGAACCCCTTGAGGAAACCGTCGTGCCGCTGGACGCCGACGGAGACGCCGGGCGCGAGGTCGAGGGTGGCTATCTTCGCGGTCTTGCCCGCCATGGCCGCCTTGGCGTACTCGCCGATCAGCTGCCCGGCCTTGAGGTTGTCGGTGGCGAACAGGGCGTCGACCGCGCTCTGCGGCTCGGTCGGGGTGTCGAGGGCGATCACCAGGACGCCCTTGGCCTTGGCCTTCTCGATCGCGGGGACGATGGCCTTGGAGTCGCTCGGGGTGATCAGGATGCCCTTCACCCCGGCGGCCACCATGTTCTCGATCGCGGTGACCTGCCCGGCGTTGTCGCCGTCGAACTTGCCGGCCGCGGTCATCAGCTTGACGCCCTCCGACTTGGCGGCCTTCTCCGCGCCCTCCTTCATCTTCACGAAGAACGGGTTGGTGTCCGTCTTGGTGATCAGACCGACCTTGACGCCGTCCGAGCCCGATCCGGAGCTCGCGGAGCCCGAGCCGGAGCCGGACCCGCAGGCCGTCAGGGTCAGGGCCGCGACGCCCATGACCGCGGCGGCTCTGAGGAGGGAGGTGGACGGACGTGTGGTGCGAGACATGAACGACTCCTGCGGGATTGCGAGCGGCGCGGCCGGCATCGAGGGATGCCGTCCCGAGTTGTCATCGTTGACTTATGTCATCGTTGACACTGCATGGCGAGGATGATGGACTCCGTCTCCCGGAAACGTCAATGCCCTCCGCCCGTCACGAATCGGCAACGTCCCACGGGCGTCCGCACCGTCGCCCGGTCGCCGTCCCACGGTCGCCCGCAGAGAAGAGCAGCCCATGAGCCCGCGTCAGATCACCGTTCTCGGAGAGTGCGTCGCGGACGCGTTCACCGAGCCCGTGAGCACCCCGAACGAGCTCGCCCTGCGGGTCCTGCCGGGCGGCGGACCTGCGAACACGGCCGTCGCCCTGGCCCGGCTCGGCACCCCGGCCCGCTTCCTCGCCCGCCTCTCCGGCGATGTCTTCGGCCGGCTCTTCCGCGGCCACCTGGAGGCGTCCGGAGTGGACCTGTCGTCCGCCGTCACGGCCGCCGAACCGAGCACCCTGGCCGTGGCCGAACTCGACGACAGCGGCCAGGCCGCGTTCTCCTTCCACGCCCGCGGCACCGCCGACTGGCAGTGGACGGCCGGGGAACTGGCCCGGGTCGACCTGTCCGCCACCGCCTGCGTCCACACCGGATCCCTGGCCCTGGTCCGCGCGCCCGGCGCGGCCGTCGTCGAGGAATTCCTGGCCACGGCCGCCGCCCGGACGACCGTCAGCATCGACCCCAACGTCCGCCCGCTGCTGGTCGATCCCGACGTCTACCGCGCCCGGCTGGCGCAGTGGTGCTCCCTCGCCGACATCCTGCGCCTCAGCGAGGACGACCTGGCGCTGCTGCTGCCGGGCACCGCGCCCGAGCGGGCCTGCGACCTCTGGCACGCCGCCGGGGTCCGGCTCGTCGTGATCACCCTCGGCGCCGAGGGCGCCCTGGCCTCGCTCGACGGGGAACGGGTGCGGGTGCCCGCGGTCACCACCCAGGTCGTCGACACGGTCGGCGCGGGCGACTCCTTCACCGCCGGACTGCTGCACCACCTCGGCGCCCGCTCGCTCCTCGGCGGCCGGCTGACGGACGTCCGCGCCGAGGACGTGGCCGAGGCCTGCCGCTTCGCCGCCCGGGTCGCCGCCCTGACCTGCTCGGTCGCCGGCCCCAACCCGCCCTGGCGGAGCCGGCTGGAGGAGCCCGCCCCGCCGTTCACCACCGCAGCCCGCGACTGACCGCCCGCGACTGACCGCCCGCGGTTGAACCGCCTGCGGTGGACCGCCCGCGGCTGAACCGTCCGCGACCGAACCACTCGCGGCTGACCGACCGGGGCTGAACCGCCCGCGACCGAACCACCCGCGACCGACCGCCCGCGACCGACCGCCCGCGACCGACCGACCGCGACCGAACCACTCGCGGCCCAACCACCCGCGACCGAAAAGGACTTGAGACCATGACGAAGACACTGCTCGCCGAGTTCACCGCCCGCGAGGGCGCCGAGGACGAGGTCGCCCGGCTGATCGGGGAGTACGCCCGCACGGTGCGGGAGGAGGAGGGCAACCTCGCCTTCGAGGTGTACACCAGGACCGCCGCCCCGCGCGCCTACTGGATCTTCGAGGTGTACCGGGACGAGGACGCCTTCCAGGCGCACCTGAAGGCCCCGTACGGCGGCCCGTTCAACGCGGCGCTCGTCCCGCTGATCGAGGAGGACGCCTCGGTGCTGACCTTCCTGGAGAAAATGAAAGAGGCCGGAGACCAAGCTCCCGCCACTCTCAACATATAGCGCACCGGGGGGCTTGCGGCAAGGCCCCCCTCGTGCCGCAAAATCCCAGGTCGTGGCCAGGATCCAGCAGAAAGAGGAAGGCACGACGTGGGTGTCCCGAGTGCGTTCGACCTCCCCGACCAGCTCTCCCGGAAGGCCGATCCCGAGCTGATCGCCGCCGACGAACGGCACTTCGCGGCCGTCGCGGAGTGCCTGGAGGAGTCGATCGCCGAACTGTCCGACCTCCTCGACGCCGAACTCCGGGCACCCGGCGGCACCGGCCGCCAGGCGATGGACCGGGACATCGAGGTCCACCGTCTGACCGGCCGGCTGCGCACCCTGCGCCGGTTCGGGCTGGACCTCTGCCTCGGACACATGGCCGGCGCGGACGGCTCCGCGCCCGTGTACGTCGGCAGGCTCGGCCTGACCGACCGCGGGGGCCACCGGCTGCTCGTCGACTGGCGCTCCCCGGCGGCCGCGCCGTTCTTCGCCGCGACCCACGCCGACCCGATGGGCCTCGCCAGCCGCCGCCGCTACCGCTGGACCCGGGGCCGGATCAGCGACTACTGGGACGAGGTGTTCACCGCCGACGGCTTCGAGGGGCACGCCGCCGCCCTCGACGACCAGTCCGCCTTCATTGCCAGCCTCGGCGGCAACCGCTCGGAGCGGATGCGGGACGTGCTCTCCACCATCCAGGCCGACCAGGACGCCATCATCCGGGCGGGCTCCCGGGGCGCCCTCGTCGTGGACGGCGGCCCCGGCACCGGCAAGACCGTCGTCGCCCTGCACCGCACCGCCCACCTGCTCTACTCCGACCCGCGCCTCGGGCACCGCCGCGGCGGCGTGCTGTTCGTCGGCCCGCACCGGCCGTACCTGTCGTACGTCGCCGACGTCCTGCCGAGCCTCGGCGAGGAGGGCGTCCAGACCTGCGTCCTGCGCGACCTGGTCCCCGAGGGGGCCGCCGCGGGTGTCGAGACCGACCCGGAGGCCGCCCGGCTGAAGGCGTCCGCGGACCTGGTGAAGGCGATCGAGAAGGCCGTCCGGTTCTACGAGGAGCCGCCCGCCGAGGGCCTGACCGTCACCGTCGACCACACCGACGTACGGCTGACCGCCGACGACTGGGCCGAGGCCTTCGACGCGCCCGAACCCGGCACCCCGCACAACGAGGCCCGCAACCAGATCTGGGAGCGGCTCGTCGAGATCCTGCGGGACCGCCACGACGGCGACGACCTGTCACCCGAGCAGTTCCGCCGGGCGCTGCGCCAGGACAGGGAACTCCTCGGCACCCTCCAGCGCGCCTGGCCGCTGCTGGAGGCGGCCGACCTGGTCGGGGACCTGTGGACGGTACCCGCGTACCTGCGGATGTGCGCTCCCTGGCTGAGCCCCGACGAGGTACGACGGTTGCAGCGCGCGGACGCCCAGGCCTGGACGGTGTCCGACCTGCCGCTGCTGGACGCGGCGCGGCAACGGCTCGGCGACCCGGAGGCGGCGCGGCGCAGGCAGCGCGACAAGGCCGTCCTCGCCGCCCAGCGCGAGCGCATGGCGCACGTCGTGGACAACCTGATCCACGCCGTGGCCGACTCCGGCGCCGACGGTGACGACGGCGAGGGCCTGGTGACCATGCTGCGGGGCGCGGACGCCCAGGTCAGCCTGGTCGACGAGGCCGAACTGTCCGTCGTCGACCCCGATCTGCTCGCCGGCCCGTTCGCGCACATCGTCGTCGACGAGGCGCAGGAACTCACCGACGCCGAATGGCAGATGCTGCTGTCGCGCTGTCCGTCCCGCAGCTTCACCGTCGTCGGGGACCGCGCCCAGGCCCGGCACGGCTTCACCGAGTCGTGGCGGGAGCGCCTGGAGCGCATCGGCCTCGACCGGATCGACCTGGCCTCCCTGAGCGTCAACTACCGCACCCCGGCCGAGATCATGGCGGAGGCCGAACCGGTCGTCCGGGCCGCCCTCCCGGACGCCAACGTCCCGACGTCCATCCGCAGCACCGGCATCCCCGTCGTCCACGGGTCCGTCGCCGACCTGGACACGATCCTCGACGACTGGCTCGCCGCCCACGCCGACGGGATCGCCTGTGTCATCGGCGCCCCGGCCTTCCCCGGGACCCCGCGGGTCCGCTCCCTGCCCCCGGAGCTGACCAAGGGCCTGGAGTTCGACCTGGTCGTCCTGGTGGACCCGGAGAAGTTCGGCACGGGAGTCGAAGGGGCGGTGGACCGCTATGTCGCGATGACCCGCGCGACCCGGCAGCTCGTCGTCCTCACGAGCGCCTGACCCGGGCCACCGGCCGCACGGGGAGGCGGAGCGGACGGGCCACCCCGGGCCGGCGGCAGCTCCGCCGCGCCCGAGCGGTCGGGGGCCGGGGGCCGGGGGCCTGGGCGCTGTACGGATCGCTGTACGGACCGCTGTACCAGCTCGCTGTACCGGCTCGACGACGGGCCCTAGCGAAGCCCTTCCGAGCCCGGCCGGGGGCGCAGTTCGATGGCGGTGTCCTCCGGCAATGTCTTCTGGTAGCCCGCGTACATGTGCTCCGTCGCCAGCCGGACCAGGAGTTCCTCGTCGCCGTCCCGGGCCGCCTCGAAGATCGCGCGGTGTTCGCTCGTCATGAGCGGGACGTTGGCGGCGTCGGCGACGTACGAGCTGGTGATGCGGCGGTTGACCGGGTGGTCCCACAGCGTGTCGATCATCCGGAGCAGGAGCGCGTTCCCGCAGGGCTCGATCAAAGACATGTGGAACGCGCGATTCAGCTCGAACTGCGCCACCGCGTCGAGCGGGTCGGACGCGGCCATGTCCTCGATCAGGGCGAGGAGCCGCGCCAGCTGGGCCCGGTCGTGCCTGCCGCAGGCGAGCCGCAGGGCCACGGTCTCCAGGGACTGCCGCACCTGGTAGACCTCGGAGATGTCGCTCGGCTTCAGGGCGTTGACGAGGTAGCCGCTGCCCGGCACCCAGGTGACCAGGTCCTCGTGGGCGAGGCGGTTAAGCGCGTCGCGCAGCGGGGTGCGGGACACCCCCAGGCGCTCGGCCAACTGCTCCTGCACCAGCGGGGCGTCGGCCTCCAGGCCGCCGGAGACGATCTCGTCGCGGAGCCGTTCGTAGACGCGGACGCCCAGGGGGCGTGTGTCCCGGGGGTCGCCCCGCAAAGGCTTCACGTCGCACTCCGTTCCTAGCGTTGCCTCGCGGTGGATCCCGCCGCGCGGCCGGATTCACCTGGGGAGAGAAAACCACTCGGGCGGGGCCATTGTCGCCCGTGAATCCACTGTATACAGTGTGTCCACTGCATCCAGAGAGGGGCTCCTGGCCATGTTCGTCCTCAACACCTGGTATGTCGCCGCATGGTCCGCCGAGGTGACCGCCAAGCCGGTGCGCCGGGTCATCTGCAAGCAGCCGATCGTGCTCTACCGCACCCCGGACGGCGGGGCGGTCGCCCTCGCCGACCGCTGCGCCCACCGGGCCTACCCCCTGTCCGAGGGCCGTACGGTCGGTGACTCGATCGAATGCGGTTACCACGGCTTCGCCTACGGCCCCGACGGCGCCTGCACCCGCGTGCCCGCCCAGTCCGCCATCCCGGCCCGAGCCCGGGTGCGCAGCTACCCGGTCGTGGAGAAGGACGGCTGGATCTGGGTCTGGACGGGAGAGCGGGAACTCGCGGACGAGAGCCTGGTCCCGGACACGCACTGGATGGACGACCCGGCGTGGGCCACGGTCACCCACACCGTGCTCTTCGAGTGCCGCCACGACCTCATCCACGACAACCTGCTGGACCTGACCCACGAGTCGTTCCTGCACCGGACGACCGTCGGCGACGACTACATCTACGAGCACGGCATCACGGTCGAGGTGGACGGCCGGGTCGTGACCGCCGACCGGCTGATGCCCGGCGTGCAGGCGCCGCCGCTGTATGCGCGGACCATGGCCGCCGAGGGCCTGTACGACCGGTTCCACGCCACCGAGTTCCACGTCCCGAGCTACCACGTGCTGCACTCCGGGATCACCGGCCAGGGCCGGCCGCGTGAGGAGGGCTACCTGATCAAGGTGCTCAACGGGATCACCCCGGTCGACGAGAAGACCACCTGGTACTACTACGCGTTCAGCCGGAACTTCGCCGTCGACGCCGAGTGGGCCACCGAGGAGCTCGAGGCCGGGCTCGCCACCGTGCTGCGGGAGGACGCCGACGCCCTGCGGGCCCAGGAGATCGGCATGCGGGACCGCCCCGAGACGGAGCACGACGTGCTCATCGGCCAGGACGCCGGCGTCGCCAAGGCCCGCCGGATCCTCTCCCGGCTCCTGGCGGCCGAGCAGCAGGCCGGTGGTCGGGCTCCCGAGGCGGACCGCTCCGCCCCGGCGTCCGGGACCGCGCCCGCCGCGGTGCGGGGCTGATCCCTGCCGCGCTCATCCCGCAGCCGGCTGCACCGATGCCTCAGCCGGCGCAGACCGGTCCGCCCCCTCCAAGGCTGCGGCCCAGCCGATCTCGGCCGACGCCGACGCCGACGCCGAGGCCGCGGCGCCGCTTCCGGCCGACGTGCGGCCCAACGGCGTACCGACCGTACCGACCGCGGCGACGACGCGTTCGACGGGGAGCGACCCGTGCGGACGGTCCTGCCCGGCAGGTCGTCACCCATACCCGGCACGCGCGTACCAGGGCATTCCCGGCGGCCGTGCGATGAGCGGGGCGGCAGCTGCCCGCCCCGAGAACGAGGAGGCGGACCGATGAGGCTTCTGCTCCGCGCCAACGCCCACCGGCACGTGGGCGGCGCCTGCTGGGAGGTCGCCGCGTCGCCGGACACGCCCCGGCGTGAGCGGTGGCAGTGGCAGGTGTGCCTGCTCGCCGGCGACCGGGGCCACGCCGACGCGCCGTCGCCCACGGCACTCCGGGTCGCCGCGCCCCTGCCCGGCGGGACGACCGTCGAGGTCGCGGCCGACCCGCTGACGGTCGCGCCCGCGGTCGAGGTCCTCGACCCCGGCTCCTCGCCCACGGTGGTGCGCACGGACGGCGAACTCGTGGTCCTGATCGCCTCGGGCGGGCGGGTGCTGGTCGAGGAGCGGCATCTGCTGGCCGACGCCGACGCGCTGGTGCTCGCGGGCGACGACCCGCTGGTCGTCGGCGTGCGCCGCCCGGACGGTTCGGACTCCCGACTCGCCGTGGTCCGTCTGGCACCCGTCCAGGACAGCGCCCTGAGCTGGGTGCCCTAGGAACAGGTTCCAGGTCCAAGGTTCAGAAGTTTCGAGTTCAGAAGTGGTGACCATGCGTGTGGCAAGCGAGGAACAGCGCCTGCGGCTGCGGGTGGAGGCCCTGGTGCGGGAGGCCGACGGGGTGCTCTCGGCGCACCTGCGCCGCCCCGACGCCGACGACCTGCCGCCCTGGCGGCCCGGGGCCCATCTCGACCTGCACCTGCCCGGCGGCCCCGTCCGCCCGTACTCACTGAGCGGCTCGCCCGCCGACCGCTCCACCTGGCGCATCTCCGTCCTGAAGGAACCCGCCTCGCGGGGCGGGTCGCGGGCGGTGCACGAATCCCTGCGCCCCGGTGACGTCGTCGACGTCACCGGGCCCCGCAACGCCTTCCCCCTCGTCGGCACCCCGGAGTCGGAGTACCTGTTCATCGCCGGAGGCATCGGCATCACGCCGATCATGCCGATGATCGAGGAGATCGCCGCGTCGGGGGCGCGCTGGTCCTTGCTGTACGGGGGACGGTCCCGGTCGAGCATGGCGTTCCTCCCCGATCTCGCGCGCCACGGTGGCCGGGTGACGGTCCGCCCGCAGGACGAGTACGGGCTGCTCGACCTGGACACGTTCCTGGGCCCGCCGCGGCCGGACACGCTGGTGTACTCCTGCGGTCCGGAGCCGCTGCTCTCCGCCGTGGAAGCGCGCTGCGCCGCCTGGCCGCCGGGAACGCTGCACCTGGAGCGGTTCGCCGCCCGCCCCGCCCCGTCCGCCGCCGACACCGGGGAGGAGGCCTTCGAACTGGTGCTGCACCGGACCGGACGCAGCATCACCGTGGCGCCCGGCAGCACCGTCCTTGAGGCGCTGGAGGAGAACGGCGTCGAGCCCCCGAACTCCTGCCGGGAGGGCATCTGCGGAACCTGCGAGACGAAGGTGGTCGAAGGCGTCCCCGATCACCGGGACAGCCTGCTCACACAGGAGGAACGGGACGCGAACGACACCATGATGATCTGCGTCGGCCGCGCCCGCTGCCGCCTGGTCCTCGACCTGTGAGACGGCCGGAGAACGAGCGCGCGCTGTTCTGACACGCGGCGAATCCCGCCGGACGCGGACGTTTCGACCGGTGCGTCCAGTTCAAGCCGCGTCGCGGCCGAGATCCACTGGTCAGTGGCCTACGCACGTAGACCCTCGGGTACGGTCATGGCGCGGGGACCGGAACGTAGGAGCTCTCGTGGACCAGAACGTGACGATCAGCAGCAGCGATTCGATCCTGGACGAGAACATGTATGACTTATACGGGTGGGTTCTGGAGAGGGGCTACTTCGACGACGGTCAGGCCGCCGAAGAACTCGGAGTCGAACTGAAGGAAGTCGTCAAGGCGTTCGAGCGGCTGATCCTGCTGGGCCTGATCCGGGTGGACCCGAGCAACAGGCTGCGCGCCCGGGCGGTCGACCCCGACGTCGCGTCGGTCCGCCACGTCCTTCCGCTGCACCACACGATCCGCCGCGAGCAGGAGAAACTGGACCGGTTGACCTCGGACTTCACCCGGTTGAGAGAAAGGTTTCTGAACCCCGTCAGGCTGAAGGACCCCAGTGGCAACCGCTGCCAGTCCTTCAAGGTCATACCCGACCTCGACGAGGTGCGCGCCGCCCTCAACCGGGCCGCGGCCGAGTGCCGTCAGGAGATGCTGACCATGCAGCCCGGCGGCAACCGTGCGCCCGAGGCGCTGGAGGAGGCCAGATCGCGAGACCACGCCCTCCTCTCACGTGGTGTCACCATGCGCACGCTCTACCATCACACGGCCCGCTTCAACGGCCCCAGTCTCGCGTACATGGACGAGGCCGTCTCCCGGGGCGCCGAATACCGCACCGCGCACGAACTCGTGGGACGCCTCGTGCTCTTCGACCGCACCAGGACGGCGTTCATCCCGATGGCGGACGACGAGGACGGAGCCGTCTGCATCAGCGAGCCCTCCGTCGTCGCCTACCTGCGGAAGGTCTTCGAAATGCTCTGGACGCGGGCCACGCCCCTCACGGGCGCCACGGCGGCCGATCTGGGGCAGGTGGCCAAGGAACTCGACGGCAGTATCCTCCAGTTGCTGGCCGCCGGGCTGAAGGACGAGGCCATCGCCCGACGCGTGGGCATGTCCCTGAGGACGACGCGCCGGCATATCGCCGACATCATGAAACAACTGGGCGCCGAAAGCCGGTTTCAGGCCGGGGTCCTCGCAGCCCGCGCCCAGGGTTTGATCTGAACTCCCTCTCATGACGTTCACTCGGCATATCAGAGAACTCAATCCGCGGTATCGGAAAAGTGTGTTTGAAAACCGCGCAAGGCATCGGAATCCTGGGTGCAGGAGGACCCAAGACGCTTTCTTCGTAGGTGCACCGGTACGGAGACTGCGTTCTGATCGCCTACAGGGAGTTCTGAAACGTGACCACGGCCAGGCCGGAACCACATGCCGATTTCCTTACTCTTCCCGATGCCCTGCGGTACCGCAGCGAGCGACAGTCGCACAAGACCGCTTATGTCTTTCTGAAAGACGGCGAGGACGCCGAGGAGTCGCTGACCTACCGGGAACTCCACGAGGCGGCGTGCCGCCGGGCCGCGGCGCTCACCGCCGCGGGGCTCGCGGGCAGAAACGCCGTCCTCATGTACCCCTCCGGCCTGGAGTTCGTGCGGACGCTGCTCGGCTGCATGTACGGCCGGGTGGTGGGCGCCCCCGTCCAGCCGCCCCGTCGGCGCGCCGAGGTGGAGCGGCTGCGCCGGATCGCCGACGACGCCGGTACCGCGACCGTCCTGACGACGACCGAGGTCCTGCGCGACCTGCGCGAACGCTTCGGCGACCTGCCCGCCCTCGACGGGCTCGACCTCGTGGCCACCGACGACCCGGGCCTGCTGAGCACCGGCGAGGGCGGTGCGCCGGAGCGGTTTCCCGACCCCCGGGACATCGCGCTGCTCCAGTACACGTCCGGTTCCACCGGGCACCCCAAGGGCGTCATGGTCAGCCACGCCAACTTCCTCGCCAACGCGGTCGAGACCGACGCGCTCTGGCCGTGCGAGCCCGACGGGACCGTGGTCAACTGGCTTCCGCTCTTCCACGACATGGGAATGCTCTTCGGCGTCGTACTGCCGTTGTGGGCCGGCATTCCCTCGTACCTGATGGCCCCCGATTCCTTCGTCCGCCGTCCCGCCCGCTGGCTGGAGGCGATATCCAGATTCCGCGGCACCCACTCGGCCGCCCCGAGCTTCGCCTACGAACTCTGCGTGCGGGCCGCGGAGAACGGCATGACCGCCGGCGTGGGCGACCTGTCGAGCTGGCGGGTGGCCGCCAACGGAGCCGAGCCCGTGCGCTGGAGCACGGTCCGGGCCTTCACCGACACGTTCGCGCCCCACGGCTTCGACCCGCTCGCCATGTGCCCCGGCTACGGGCTCGCGGAGAACACGCTCAAGGCCACCGGCACCGGGGCGGATCGCGAGCCCGCGGTGCTGTGGCTGTCCGCCGAGGCACTCCGCGAGGGCAGGGCCCAGCCCGTCGGGGAGCGCGCCGACCGTGCCGTTCCGGTGGTCGGCAGCGGGCGCCCGGTCGCGGGCACGCGGATACGCATCGTGGACCCCGTCACCCGGCGGCCCCGGCCGCCGGGCCAGGTCGGGGAGGTCTGGATCTCCGGCCCGTGCGTCGCGGACGGCTACTGGGGCCGCCCCGCCGTCAGCGAGGAAACGTTCCGTGCCCGCGTCGCCGACGACCACGAGGACGCCGCCGGGGCCCCGCACCTGCGCACCGGCGACCTCGGTTTCCTGTACGGCGGCGACCTGTACATCACCGGGCGGATGAAGGACGTCATCGTCCGCAAGGGCCGCAACCACTACCCGCAGGACATCGAACTGTCCGCCGAACGCTCGGTGCCCGGGGTGCAGCCGAACGGTACGGCCGCCTTCTCGCTCGACGACGGGGAGCGCGAACGGCTGGTCGTGGTCGTCGAGGCCGACGGGCGGGTCCTGGGCGCCCTGGACGCCGAGACGCTCCGTGCGCGCGTACGCGACGCGGTACGGGCGGAACAGCGCATCACACCGGACGACGTCGTCGTCGTACGCCGCGGCAAGCTGCCGAAGACCTCCAGCGGCAAGGTGCAGCGGCAGGCGTGCCGCTCGCTCTACCAGGACGGCGCACTGACCCGCCTGGTCCCGTCCGCCCGGGAGGCGTGATGGGGCGCCTTCGCGCCACCGCGGGTTCCGCCCACGCGAGGATCCAGGGCACCGGCGCGTACCGGCCGTCGCGGGTCGTGACCAACGACGAGATCTGCGCGCGCGTCGATTCGAGCGACGAGTGGATCCGCCGGCGTTCCGGCATCGTCACCCGGCACTTCGCCGGTCCCGACGAGACCGTCGTCACCATGGGGACGGAGGCGGCCCGCAAGGCGCTGGCCCAGGCCGGCACCGACCTGCGGGACGTGGGTCTCGTCCTGCTGGCCACGATGTCCTCGCTGGAGCAGTCGCCGGCCGTCGCCCCGCGCATCGCCCACCTGCTGGGGACCGACGCGGCGGCCGTGGACGTCGGCGCGGCCTGTTCGGGCTTCTCCTACGGACTGGCGCTGGCCGGTTCCGTCGTCCGTGCGGGCGACGCCCGGTTCGTCGTGGTCATCGGCTCGGAGCGGATGAGCGACATCGTCGATCCGGCGGACCGGGGCAGCGCGTTCCTCTTCGGCGACGGCGCCGGTGCCGTCGTCGTGGGCCCGTCCGAGACCCCCGGCCTCGGCCCGGTCGTCTGGGCGTCCGACGGGAACCAGCACCGGATGATCGCCCACGACCGCTCCTGGCTGGACACCCGTGACGGGTCCGGACCGTGGCCGACCTTGAGAATGGCCGGCCCGGAGGTGTTCCGCTGGGCGACCGGCACGGTCCCGGAGATCTCCCGTCGGGCGCTCGACGCGGCGGGGCTCGACGTCGCGGACCTCGCCGCCTTCATCCCCCACCAGGCCAACGCCCGGATCGTGGACTCCGCCGCCCGGTCCCTCGGCCTCGCCCCGCACACCGTGGTGGCCAGGGACGTCGTACGGGCGGGGAACACCTCGGCGGCCTCGATTCCGCTGGCCATGGACGCCCTGCTCGCCCAGGGCGGGCTCTCCCGCGGCGATCCGGCGCTGCTCGTGGGCTTCGGCGCGGGACTCACCTGCGCCGCCCAGGTGGTCGCCCTGCCCTGATCCCGGCCCCGGGCACCGGGAGGGGCGGACCGCTCCGCCCCTTCCATCTGACATCTCGATCCAGGCCATCGGAAAAGCGCGATTGAAAAGCGTTGGTGACCTCGGCACGATCGGTCCATCAGGACCTTCCACGTTTCGCCCTTCACCGAGGCGGGCCCGTCTGATTGGAAGCCCTAGTGTTCACGCAATACGACCCCGAGTCCGCCGCGCTCACCGCCGGGCTGCGCGACCAGTTCGCGGAGTTCATGGCCGGAGAATGGGATGCGGAAAAACTGGCGGGCCACCAGAATCGCAAACTGCGCGAAACCGTCGAATACGTTCGCGTCAACTCCCCCTTCTACCGGCGGAAATTAGCCGGAATCACCGAGGAACAGGTCTCCGCGCTGCGCGTGGACGACTTGCGCGGCATTCCCTTCACGACCAAGGACGACCTGAGGAAGGCTCAGTTCGACATCCTCTCCCAGCCCGTCTCCAAGGCGTGGATCTTCTACGAGACCACCGGGACGACCGGCGCGGCGACACCGTGTCCGCGCACCAACGAGGATTCCATCCACAACAACACCGTCCTGACGGCGTACTACCACGACGTCCTGGCCGCCCATGGCGAGGAACAGGTCATCGGAGTCCTCGGACCGACCGAACTGCACGCCACCGGTGACACCTTCGGCGACGTCTGCCGCAATCTCGGCCACGCGGTGGCCAAGATGTGGCCGCACTCTCCCGTGATCGGGTTCGACCGCGCCCTGGAGGTCATGCGGTTGCTGTCGGTGACCGGGCTGTTCTGCACCCCCGGGATGGCCATGCGGCTCGCCCAGAAGGCCACCGAGGCGGGCCTGGACCCCCGTCGCGACTTCTCCGTCCGCGTCCTGATGCTCACCGGCGAACTAATGTCCCCCAGCCTCCTGGAGAACATCGGCGCGCTCTGGGGCGCCGAGGCGCGCAACGCCCTCTACGCCTCGCAGGAGGCGTCCGTGCTGGCGGCCGCCGCCTCGGACGGCGCGCTGCGCACCGCCCCGCTGATCAATCTCTACGAGGTGATCGACCCCGAGACCCTCGAACCGGTGGAGCCGGACCCCGACGGCGTCCGCTACGGCGAACTCGTCGTGACGAACCTCTACACCGGCGCCAAGCCGCTCGTGCGCTACCGCACCGGCGACCTCGTCAGGATGACCGACCCCGCGCCGGACGCGGCGGTGCCCGCGCCCTCGCTGCAGGCGGTCGGGCGGGTGGGCGACCGGCTGCTCCTCAACGGCCGGACCGTCAACGGCTACGACCTCGAAGACCTGCTGCTGCGCCGGTTCCGCTACCAGGACTACCAGGTCACCGTGGACCGCGACGAGGACGGCACCGACCGGCTCGCGCTCACCCTGCTCGCCGACCCCGACCGGGAGAGCGGCGCCGTCGAAGCGGCCGTCGAGGACTGCCGGGCGACGCTCGACACCCCCCTCACCGTCGGTTTCGGCACCCCTGGCCCCATCACCAGCACCGGGGCGATGGTCAGCTGGAAGGCCGCCCGCGTGGTCGACCTGCGCACCACGTCCTCGGACGAGCACGCCTCGGCCGTGCGCATCGCCGCGACGAGGGTCTGATGGGGCCCCAGGACAGCGCGACCCTCATCCGTCCGGCGCTCGGACTGGGTGCGTGGGCGTACGACCGGGGCGAGTTCGTCCCGGCCACCGCCCCACGACTGCCGCTGTCGACCCAGGGCCTGCACTACGGGACGGGCGCCTTCGAGGGGATCCGCGCCCACCGCTCGGACGCCGGCGTCTTCCTGTTCCGGGCGCACGACCACTACCAACGCCTGCTGCGCGCCTGCCGGCTCCTGCGCATCACCGGCATCCGGCACGACGCGGGCGAACTCGTCGACCTCACCGTCGAACTGCTGCGGCGCAACGCCCACGACACGGACGCCTACGTGCGGCCCGTGGCGTACAAGCTCTCCCTGCTGCCGGGCACCCCACCGGGCGTCTCGCTGCGCGGCGTCTCCGACGCGCTGTCCATCACCACCTTCGGTTTCCCCCAGACCAGGGCCGCGGACGGAGTGCGCGCCGTCCTCAGCGGCTGGCGGCGTCCGGCCGGCGACAGCCTGCCCGCCCAGGCCAAGATCACCGGCGGCTACGCCACCACCGCCCTCGCCTGCGACGAGGCACGGGCGTCCGGCTACGACGACGCCATCCTCCTGGACCGCGCGGGAAACGTCGCCGAGGCGACCACCGCCAACGTCTTCGCGGTCATCGGCGGCACCCTGGTCACCCCGCCCGACACCGGCGACCTCCTGCCCGGCATCACCAGGGACACCCTCATCACCCTCTGCCGGGAGGCCGGCACGGAGGTCCGGGAACGGGTGCTGCGCCCCGCGGACCTGTTCACCGCCGACGAGGTGTTCCTCTCCTCCACCGGGAACGGGGTGGTCCCCGTGACCTCCCTCTCCGGCAGGGACGTGGGGACGGGCGCCGTCGGCCCGGTCACGACCCGGGTCCGCGAGCTGTACACCGAGGCCGTGAGTTCCCCGGGCGGAGCCCATCCGGAGTGGCTCACGCCCGTCTCCTCCCATGCAACGCCGACCTCAGGGAAACAAGGATGACGCTCCTCAGCTTCGACACCCTCCTGCGTCCCGGCTCGGACGACGTCGTCTCCGTGGGCACCTTGGGCCCGACCGGGACGAGCAGCGAGGTGGCCGCCGCCCAGTTCGCGCGCCGGGTCGCCGGGGCCGGCGACCCGCCCGCCGCCGTGCACCTGTTCGACACCTACGAGGAGGCCGCCGACGCGCTGCGCGAGAACGCCGTGACCCATGTCGTGGTCGCCAACGCCTACAAGGCGGTCCACCACTTCTACATGGACCCGGCCCTCGAACTGACCAACGTGTTCGTGATGGACACCCCGCTCTACGGCATCGCCGCCCGCGAAGGGGCCGTACCCGTCACCGACTCCCCGACCGTCGCCAGCCACCCCTCGCCCGAACCGATCATCGCCCAGCTCATGCCGGCCCGGCACACCACCTACAAGGTGCTGTACGCGGACTCGACCAGCGCCGCCGCGCTCGCCGTCCAGGACGGGACCGCCGACCTCGCCCTCACCACCGTGCCCGCCGCCGAGCGGTACGGGCTGACGTTCATCACGGGCAAGCGGCCCATCCGCATGGTCTGGTCCGTGTTCACCAAGGCCGGCCGGGCCGGCTCCACCGGCCCGGCCGTCTGAGGCCGCCGGACACCCCAGAAGGAGAAAGAAATCATGCTGCTGCTCGACGGCGACCAGGTGCGCCAGGTCTTCCCGGCGGCCGACGCGTACCGGGTGGTGGCCGACGTGATGCGCCGCTACAGCGCGGGCGACGTCGTCCAACCGGTGCGCACGGTGCTCGGCTCGGGCCACGACTCCTCGCTCCTCGCGGCCATGCCGTGCCACGTCACCGGGGAGACCGACTCGGGCTACGGCCTCAAGGCGGTGCTGCACGTCCCCGGCAACACGGAGCGCGGCCTGCCGACCCATGTGGGGGTGGTCGTGGTGTTCGACCCGCAGACCGGCCGGCCGCTGGCCATGATGGACGCCGCGGCGGTCACCGCGCTGCGTACCGCCGCCGCGTCCGCCGTGGCGACCGACGTCCTGGCCCGGCCCGACGCCGGGGACCTCGCCCTGATCGGTGCCGGTGCCCAGGCCCGCGGCCACCTGCTGGCGCTCGGTGAGATCCGCGCACTGCGCCGGGTCCGGCTGTGGAACCGCGGCGCCGAGCGGGCCGCCGCGTTCGTGGCCTGGGCGCGGACCCGGACCGGCGTGGACGTCGAACTCGTGGACACCCCCGCCGACGCGCTGCGCGGCGCCGACCTGGTCTGCACGACCATCGACACGACCGAACCCGTCGTACGGGCGGCCGACCTCGCCGAAGGCGTCCACGTCAACGCCGTCGGCTCCTCGGTACCGGGCCGGCGCGAACTCGACGCGACCGCCGTCGCGGCCTGCTCCGTCTTCGTGGACAGCAGGGAGGGCGCTCTGCGGGAGTCCTCCGAGATCGCCTCCCCGGTCGAGGCGGGACTGGTCCCCGCCGACCGGCACCTGCCCGAGATCGGCGAGGTGCTGCTCGGCAAGCACGCCGGCCGTACCGCCCCCGGGGAACGCACCCTCTACAAGTCGCTGGGCATGGCCGCCCAGGACGTCGCCTCCGGGTTCGCCGTCGTACGCGCCGCCCGGAGCCTCGGAGTGGGCACCGAGACCGCCTTCAGCTGCTGACCCCCCAGGACCGCCCCACCAGGACCGAGAGACGAGCTTTCCCATGACGGCACTACTGATCGGCAACGTCGGCGTGATCGGCGACGAGCGGGCCATGGCGGAGTACCGCGAGAAAGTGCTCCACACCCTCGAACTGTACGGCGGCGGATTCATGATCCGCGGCGGCGCGTTCGAGACGCTCGAAGGCGACTGGAACCCCACGCACCTGTCGGTGATGGTGTTCCCCACGGCCCATCTCGCCCGCCTCTGGTACACCTCGCCCGAGTACCAGGCCATCGTCCCGCTGCGCGCGGGCACCCACATGGACCTGGTTCTGGTGGAGGGCGAATGAGCCCCAGGGAACGTCCCTTCGCCCAGGTCGACGTGTTCTCGGACACCCGCTACCTGGGCAATCCCGTCGCGGTCGTCCTCGACGGCGACGGGGTCGACGAACGGGACATGGCCCGCCTCGCGGCGTGGACCAACCTCTCCGAGACGACCTTCGTCGTCCCGCCTTCCTCCGGCGAGGCCGACTACGCGCTGCGCGTCTTCACCCCCGGCGGGGAGATCCCGTTCGCCGGCCATCCCACCCTGGGCACCGCCCACGCCTGGCTGGAGGCCGGCGGCGTACCGAAGTCGCCCGGGACGGTCGTCCAGGAGTGCGGCGCCGGCCTGGTCGCGGTGCGGCGTTCGGCTTCCGGGCTCGGCTTCCGGGCTCCTCGACCGCGGCGCACCGGCCCGCTGGACGCGGACCACGTCGACCGGATAGCGCGGGCACTGCGCGTCGGCCGCGAGCGCATCGTCGCACACCAGTGGGTCGACAACGGCCCCGGCTGGGCCGCCGTACGCCTCGCGTCGGCGGCGGAGGTCCTCGCCCTGGAACCGGACGACCACCACCTGCGCCGGCTGATGCTCGGCGTCGTCGGCCCCCATCCGCCGGGCTCACCGCTGAGCTTCGAGGTCCGCGCCTTCGGCCTGCCGGCCGGGGTGCGCGAGGACCCGGTGACCGGAAGCCTGCACGCGGGCCTCGCCCAGTGGCTGATCGGCGACGGCACCGCCCCGCCCGCCTACCGCGCCGGCCAGGGCGCCCGCCTGGGACGCCACGGTGTCGTCGCTGTGGAGACCCAGGGCGAGGACATCTGGATCAGCGGCGAGAGCGTCACCTGCGTACGCGGCACCGTGCACCTGTGACCGCGGCCGCGGCCCCCGCGGCCGTGGCGCCGTCGCTGTGGCCCCGTCGCCGTGGCACCCCGTCGCTGCGGCCGTTGCCCTGCGGCCGTTGCCCTCCTGCTGTGGCCCCGTCGCCGTGGCTTCGCGGCTGTGGCCCTGCGGCTGTGGTCCCGCCGCTGTGGCCCTGCGGCCGTTGCCCTGCGGCCGTTGCCCTGCGGCCGTGGGCCCCGTCGCTGTGGCCCCGCGGCCGTTGCCCTGCGTTCGTTGCCCTGCGGCTGTGGCCCCGCCGCCGTGGCCCTGCGGCCGTGGCGCCGTCGCTGGGGCCCCGTGGCCTTAGTCCCGTCGCTGTGGCCCCGTCGCCGTTGCCCCCTCGCCGTGGCCCGCCCCGCCGCCCTGGCTTCGCCCCCCCCCGCAGCACCGGCCCCCGCCTACCCGCCCCGCCCGGAGAACGCCATGACCGAGACCGTCCTCGCCCCGCTGCCCAACCCCGGTGACCAGGGCACCTGCCCGTTCGACCTGCCGCCCGCCCTCGACCGGTGGCGGGAGGAGGAGCCCGTCCGCAGGATCGCCGTGGAGAGCGGTGGGTACGCCTGGCTCGTCACCCGCCACGAGGACGTCCGCGCCGCCCTGGCGGACAGCCGGCTCAGCGCAGACCGCGGCCTGCCCGGCTTCCCCCACATGCGCGCCGACGAGCCCCCGATGCCGCCCGGCACCTTCTCGCAGTACGACCCGCCCGAGCACACCGGCATCCGCCGCATGCTGACCAAGGCGTTCATGCCGAAGAACGTCGAGAAGCTCAAGCCCCTCATCCGCAGGACCGTCGAGGACCTGCTGGACGACATGGCCGCCCTGCCGCAACCGGTCGACCTGTACCACGACTTCGCCCTGCGGCTGCCCACGCTGACGATGTGCGAACTCCTCGGCGTCCCCTTCAGCGACCGGGAGGTGTTCCAGGAGAACACCAAGAAGATCCTGAACCTCGGTCTCCCGGGTGCCGAGGTGGCCGCCGCCTACGGGCACCTGCTCGCCTACATCGGCGACCTCATCGACGCCAAGGCCGACGACCCCGGGGACGACCTGGTGAGCGAACTGGCCGTCGCACGGGTACTGACCGGCGAACTGTCGAAGGAGGAAGCCGTCGGGGCGATCGCGCTGCTGCTCATCGCCGGCCACGACACCACCGCCACCAGCCTCACCCTCGGCACCCTCGCCCTGCTGCGCGACCCCGGCCAGCTGAACCTGCTGCTCACCAGGCCCGACCTGGTGCCCGCCGCCGTCGAGGAACTGCTGCGCTATCTGCCCGGACTGCACACCGGGGTGCGCCGGATCGCCACCGCGGACCTGGAGATCGGCGGACAGACGGTCCGGGCCGGGGAGGGCGTGATCATGGCCCTCAACGCGGCCAACCGTGATCCCCGGGTCTTCGACCGGCCCGGCGTGCTGGACTTCACCCGCGACCGGGCGGGCCGCAACAGCCTCGCCTGGGGCCACGGCATCCACAACTGCCTGGGCCAGTCGCTGGCCCGCGCCCAGCTCCAGCTCGCCCTGCCCGCCCTGTTCGACCGCTTCCCGGGGCTGCGGCCGGCCGTCCCCTTCGAGGAGATCGACTTCCGTGAGAACGCCCTGTTCTTCAGTGTCCAGCGGCTCCCCGTCACCTGGTGACGCACGAGAACGAGAGGCAGCAGCGCCGGTGAGGATCGACATCGACAAGGACAGGTGCCTGGGGTCCGGGCAGTGCCGGCAGTACGCGCCGGAGGTCTTCGACCAGGACGAGGACGACGCCCTGGTGACGCTGCTGGACGCGGTGCCGCCGCAGGAGTTCCACGACGCCGTCCGGGACGCCGCCATGCTCTGCCCCGGCGCGGTGATCACGCTCCACGAAGGCTGAGCGGGAAGACGGCCGGGGGGCCGCCGGGCCACAGCGGGCCCGGCGGCCCCCCGGCCGTCGTTCACACCGCCGCGACCGGCCCGTTGGGCAGACGGTGACGCTGGTCGACGATCTCCCGGGCCAGTTCCTCCGTCTCCTGCTCGGACAGCCGCTCGAAACCGTCCGCGGTCAGCACCGAGAGGATGGGGTAGATCCGCCGGCTGAGATCCGGGCCGCCGGTGGCCGAGTCGTCGTCCGCCGCGTCGTACAACGACTGGAGCGCGGTCAGGGCCGCGTCCCGCCGTGACATCTCCGGCCGGTACAGCTTCTTCAGCGCGCCCCGGGCGAACACGGACCCGGAGCCCTCGGCGTGGAAGTCCTCCCGCTCGAAGCGCCCGCCGGTGATGTCGTAGCCGAAGACGCGGCCCTTGCCGGTCTCCGGGTCGTACCCCGCCAGCAGCGGCACCACGGCCAGGCCCTGCATGGCCTGGCCGAGGTTCTGCCGGACCAGGTGGCCCAGCCGGGTCGCCTTCGCGTTGAGGGTCATCGGGATGCCCTCGATCTTCTCGAAGTGGGTCAGTTCGACCTGATAGAGCTTCACCAGGTCCAGCGCGAGCCCCACCGAGCCCGCGAAGGCGAGGGCCGTGTGGTCGTCCGCCGGGTGCACCTTCTCCAGGTCGCGCTGCGAGATCATGTGGCCCATCGTGGCCCTGCGGTCACCCGCGATCAGCACACCGTCCCGGTAGACCAGGGCTAAGACGGTGGTGCCGTGCGGAACCTGGTCGGGTGCGGCCCGGACGCCCTCGGGCAGGAGCCCGGACGTGCCGAGCATTTCCGGCCGGTGGGCCTGAAGGAAGTCGATGAAGGAGGAACTTCCGGCCGCGAACAGATCCGCGACCGGCCCGCCCATGCCCTCGCCTCGTGCCATGTCACACTCCTCGGTCCAGTGGTGATCACCGCAAGCTAACACGAAGAGGCCAGGGAATTTTTCCGATCGCGAACGGAACTTGCTGTCATTTCCGGTCACTTGACGGAAGTCGATGCGCCGCAGCGCTTCCGTCGAAGTACGGCAGTTCATCGCCTCAGCCTTTTCAGGACATCGAAAAAGTGTGTTTGAAGGCCGACTTTCCCTCGTCGAAGATGTGGAAAGTGATCTCGACCCCACCAGATTCCGGTACCTGCGATGTGCGGAGGAAGAGATATGCCGGCTGATTCCGGTGCGCGTGATATCCACGAGACCAAGGACTTCCTCTCCTCCCGGCTCGCCGAGTTGCTCGATGTCCCGCGTCATGAGCTCGACCACCGGGCACCGTTGCACAGCTCGGGCCTGGACTCGGCGAAGGCCGTCCAGCTCGTCACCGCGCTGTCGGAGTTCCTCGGCCGGCCGGTCCCGGTCACCGCCCTGTGGGACCATCCGACCCCCGAGGCACTGTGCCGCGCCCTGGCCGGGGACCCGCAGGACGAGGACACGGGAGGGGGCCGGACGCGGCGCGGGTACGACCCGCAGGAGCCGGTCGCCCTCGTGGGCATCGGCTGCCGGTTCCCCGGAGCGCCGGACCCGGAGTCGTACTGGCGGCTGCTCGTCGAGGGGCGGGACGCCGTCGACGTGGTGCCCCCGGTACGCCGGGAGCGCATCGGGCCCGATGACGTCGCGCCCTCGTTCCGCTGGGGCGGGCACCTCGACGACATCGACCTGTTCGACCCCCTGTTCTTCGGGATCTCCCCCCGCGAAGCCGTCGCCATGGACCCCCAGCAACGGCTGGTGCTGGAGCTCGGCTGGGAGGCACTGGAGGACGCCGGCATCCCGCCGCGCAGCCTCGCCGGGAGCGACACCGGCGTCTTCATGGGATCGAGCTGGAGCGACTACGCCGCGCTGGCGCACCGGTCCGCAACCCAGGAGGACATCGGGCCGCACACCGCGACCGGGACGCAGGACAGCATCATCGCGGGCCGCCTCTCCTACGTGCTGGGGCTGCAAGGGCCCAGCATGGCCGTCGACACGGCCTGTTCGTCCTCGCTCGTCGCGGTCCACCTCGCCTGCCAGTCGATCCGCGGCGGCGAGAGCGAACTGGCCCTGGCCGGCGGGGTCAACCTGAGCTTCCTCACCGAGCACTTCCTGGCCATGGACCGGCTCGGCGCGCTCTCGTCCGACGGCCGCATCAAGGCCTTCGACGCCCGTGCCGACGGCGCCGTCCGCTCGGAGGGCGCGGCCGTGGTCGTCCTCGCCCCGCTGCGGACGGCCCTCGAACGCGGACTGCCCGTGTACTGCGTCATCCGCGGCAGCGCCGTCAACAACGACGGTCTGAGCAACGGCCTCACCGCCCCCAACCCCCGCGCCCAGGAAGCACTGCTGCGCACCGCCTACCGGCGCTCCGGCATCGCCCCGGAGCTGGTGGACTACGTGGAGTGCCACGGCACGGGCACCCCGCTCGGCGACCCGATCGAGGCGAAGGCCCTCGGGACCGTCCTCGGCCAAGGACGCGACCCCGGCGACCCCCTGCGGATCGGCTCGGTGAAGACGAACCTGGGACACCTGGAACCGGCGGCCGGCATCGCCGGCCTGGTCAAGGTGGCGCTGGCCCTGCGCAACGGCGTCCTTCCGGCCAGCCTGCACTACACCAGCCCCAACCCCCGCATCCCCTTCGCCGAGGCGGGGCTGCGCGTCCAGGACCGGACCGCCCCCTGGCCCCGCAGAGCGGACGGACGCCGGGCCGGCGTCAGCGCCTTCGGCTTCGGCGGCACCAACTGCCACGTCGTCACCGAGGAGTTACCGCGGCCCGAGGCCTCGTTGCTGCTGCTGAGCGAGGACTCCCGGCAGGCACTCGACGACCGGGTCGCCGAACTGGCCGCCGACCTCGCGGACGGCACCGGCACCCACCTGCCCGCCCTGTGCCGGGAGGCGCTCGACACCCGCGGCACCGGCCCCTTCAGGCTGGCCGCGACCGCCGCCGACCGCGACGAACTGCGGGCGCAACTGGCGGCGTTCACCGCCGAACGCGACCACGCGGGACTGGTCCACCGCGAGACCGGCACCCGCCCGCCCCGTGTGGCGTTCCTGTTCTCCGGCACCGGCAGCCAGTGGCTCGGCATGGGCAGGCGGCTGCTGGCCGGGATGCCCGCCTTCCGCACGTCCCTGACCCGCGTCGACGCACGGATCCGGGAGGTGGCCGACTTCTCCGTCCTCGACGAGCTGCTGGCGGGACCGGACCGGGCCCGGCTCGACGACATGGAAGTCGTCCAACCCGTCCTGTTCGCCGTGCAGATCGCCCTCGCGGACGCGTGGCGCTCCCTGGGCGTGGTGCCCGACGTCGTCCTCGGGCAGAGCATCGGCGAGTTCGCCGCGGCCCATGTCGCCGGGGCGCTCGGCCTCGACGACGCCGTCCGGCTGGCCGTGCACCACGCGCGGCTCGTGCAGCGCCACGCCGTCGGTCTCGGGGACGCGATGGTGGTGGACTGCGACGAGACCCGCCTGGCACCCCACCTCGCGGCCCTCGCGGACCACGTCACCCTCGCCGGGCGCAACAGCCCCGGCTCCGTGCTGGTCTCCGGCGACGGCACCCGGCTGAGGGAACTGGCCGCACGGCTCACGGCCGACGGCGTGACCAGCCACCCGGTCCGGATGGGATACGCCGCCCACTCGCCCCTCGTGGAAGCCGTCGTGGCCCCGCTGCGGACCGCACTCGCCGGGATCACGCCCGCCGAGCCCAGGATCCCCATGATCTCCACCGTCACCGGCGAGCGGATCACCGGTGAGACCGTGGTCGGCCCCGACTACTGGGCACGCAACGTGCGCGGCGAGAGCCGGCTGCTCGACGCCCTGCTGACGACGGCCGACCACGGGGTCGACGCGATGATCGAGATCAGCCCGCACCCGGTGCTGCTCAAACCGGTCCGCGAGACCCTCGCCGACCGGCCGATCAGCTGCCTTCCCTCGATGCGCCGCGGCACCGACGACGCCCGTAGCCTGCTCTCCTCCCTCGGGGAACTGCACGCCGCCGGACTGACCGTCGCCGCCGACTCGTTCCTCGTCGGCGACCGGGGACGGCACGTCACGCCCGTGCGGCGCGGCGCGCCCACCCGCGCCGTCCCCGAGCCCGAGCCCGCTGATACCCACCTCGTACCGGTGACCGCCCACTCGGCCGACGCCCTGCTGGACACCTGCCGGGCGCTGTCCCGGCACGTCGAGCGGGACACCGGCCTCACCGTCCCCGACCTCGCCCACACCCTCGCGGCCCGGCGCAGCCACCACCGGCACCGCGTCGCGATCCTCGCGGGCGGACGCCAGGAGCTCCTCGACACACTCGCCCGGGTCGCCACGGGCGAACCCGACCCCGCCGTCCTGCGGGGCGCCACCGCGGACGGCGACCACCGGAGGGTCGCGTTCGTCTTCTCGGGGAGCGCCACCCAGTGGCCGGGCATGGGACGCGAACTCCTGAAGCGGCACGCCGGGTTCGGCGCCGCCATGGAGGAGTGCGACGCCGCGGTGCGCGAGGTGGCCGGCTGGTCCGTGCTGGAGGAGCTCCTGGCGCCTGCCGAGACGTCCCGGCTGCACGAGGGGGACATCCAGCAGCCGGTGCTGTTCGCCCTGCACGTGTCCCTCGCCCGGCTCTGGACGGACCTCGGCGTACGGCCCGCCGCGCTCGTCGGACACAGTCTCGGCGAGGTGGCCGCGGCCTGCGTGGGCGGCGCGCTGTCCCTCGAGGACGGCGCCCGCATCGCCGTGGCCCGCTCCCGCCTCATCCAGCACGAGGTCGGCCCCGGCGCCATGATCGTCGCCGAGCAGTCGCCGGAGCTGTCCGCCTGTCTCGCCCGCTACGAGGGCGAGGTGTCCGTCGCGGCCTACAACAGCCCGACCGGCGTGGCCCTCTCCGGCACACCGGAGGCGATCCGCGCCCTGGAGGCGGACCTGAAGCGGGCCGGACTGTCCAGCCGTGCGCTCCGAGTGGAGCGAGCCGGACACAGCGTGCTCATGGAGCCGGTCCTGCCGGCCCTGCGGGCGGAGCTGAAGGACATCACCCCCCGGCCCTTCCGGGTGCCGCTGCGCTCCACCGCCCTCGACGCAGTGGTGAACCCGCGGGTCGACGCCGACTACTGGGTGCGCAACCTCCGCGAGCCGGTCCGGTTCTCCCAGGCCGTCGCGGCGCTGGTCGAGGACGGCATCGACACCTACGTCGAAATAGGTCCGCACGGCACCCTGCGCGGTGCCATCGAGGAGACCGCGCTGTCCCGGGGCGCCTCCGTGCACGTGGTCGACTCGCTGCGCCGCGGGCAGAGCGACGTCCGCTCCGTTCTGGGCTCGGTCGCCTCCCTCTTCACCCACGGCGTGCCCCTGACCTGGGACACGCTGTACCCGGCCGGCGCACAGGCGGTCGAGACCCCCCTGGTGCGCTGGCAGAAGCAGCGGTACTGGCTGGGCACGACCGCGGCGCCGCGCGAGCGGGGCGCCGACGTCGGCGCCGCCCCCGGCGCCGCCGTCGAGGAGCCCGCCGTGCCCACCGGGTCGCGGGAACCCCGTGACGTCGTCCTCGGTGAGATCGCCGAGATGCTCGCCGTCCCGGCCGACCTGCTCGGCCCCACCGCCCGGCTCCAGGACTTCGGTCTGGACTCCATGCTCGCGATCCGGCTCACCAACAGGATGCAGACGCTCTTCGGCCACCGTGTGTCACCGGTGGAGTTCCTCAAGGGCGGCACGGTCGGCGAACTCCTCGACCGGGTCCTCACGCTCGTCGCGCCGCGGTCCGAGACCCCTCGGCCCGGGACGGCACCGGACGACGCCGACCCGCGGCCTGCGCACCTCACGGACGACGACGCGGCGGAGCTCCTCGACGAACTCGTCGCCCGCGGGCTCCTCGCACCCGCGGAGGACGGCACCCCCGCGTCCGAGGCCCTGCGCACCGCCCTGGAGAAGGACCGGACGTTCACCGTCGCGCCCGCCGGACACGGGCAGGCCGCGATCTGGTACATGCAGCAGCTGTCGCCCGACGGGGTCGCCTACAACCTCATGTGCGCCGCGCGGATCCGCGGCCCCGTGGACGAACAGGCGCTGGAGAGGGCCGTGGCCGCGGTGGTGGAACGCCACCCCGCGCTGCGCACCTCCTTCGCCGAGGCCGGCGGACGCCCCCACCAACTGGTCTGGGCGGACCCCGTGTACGAGTTCCTGACCGAGGACGCCTCCGGCCTCGACGACGAGGCGGTGCTCGACCTCCTCGTCGACCACGGCCACCAACCGCTCGACCTCGACCAGGGCCCCGTCTTCCGGGTGGCGCTGGTGTCCCGGGGACCGGAGGACCACCATCTGCTGCTGGTGATCCACCACATCGCGGCCGACGCGGCGTCCGTCGACGTCGTCGTGCACGACCTGCGGGAGTTCTACGCGCAGGCCCTGCACGACGACCTCGGGCCGCAGGAGGCCGTGGCCCCCTACACCGACTTCGTCGCCTGGGAACAGCGGTGGCTCGCCGGGCCCCGCGCCCAGGAGGCACTGCGCTGGTGGACGGAGAGCCTGGCCGAGCCGCCCGCTCATCTCGACCTGCCGTCCGAGCCCGGCCCGGCGGCCCCGCCGGGCGTGCGGCCGCCGGGAGTCAGCTACGAGGGCGAGGACCTGACGTTCCGCTGGGACGCCGACGACACGCGCCGGCTCAAGGAGTTCGCGGCCCGCGAAGGGGTCTCCCTCAGCACGCTCCTCATGGCGGGCTTCTTCGCCACGCTCAACCGGTACGCCGGCGCCCAGGACGCCGTGGTCGCCACGGCCGTCGCCCAGCGCGGGGAGGCGGGCCGGGAGGCGGCGGTCGGCTACTACCTCAACACGGCACTCGTCCGCGCCAGGCCGACGGACGGCATCGGCTTCCGCGGGCTGCTGAAGGAGGTCCACGCGTACTCGCTCGGAATGCTGGAACACATGGACTACCCCCTGGACCTGCTGGCGCGGGAGCTGAACCCGCCCCGGGCCGACGGACGCTCCCCCTGGTTCGACTTCGCCGTCAACTGGCTGTCCGGCGACGCCTTCACCTACGCCACCACGCTGTTCCACGGCGTGGGCGAGCCCGAGGAACCCACCGGGGCACTCCCCATGGTTCCCGTCCCGCTGCGCCGGCACATCGCGAAGTTCGACCTGGAGATCACCATGGCCGACGTCGCGGACGAGGTCGTCGGCCAGGTCCAGTACAAACCCGGCCTCATGGAAAGGGAAACCGTGACGACCTTGCTGGAGTGGTTCCGCTCCGTGCTCCTGACGTCGATCGACCGACCGGACACACCACTCGCACTGCTGCCCCCGGTCCTCGTCGCGAAGGGAAGCGCGCTGTGAACACCCTGCACGGCAGGTTTCTCGAACACGCCGCGCTGACCCCGCGCACGCCGGCGCTCTACACCGACGCGGGCGTCATGACGTACGGGGAACTCGACCGGCGTTCGGCGCTGCTCGCCGAGCGGCTGATGCTCCGGGGCGCGGGCCCCGGCGTCGTCGTCGGCATCTGCGCCGAGCGCACCGAGAACCTGCTCGTCGGCATCCTGGGCATCCTGCGCGCGGGCGCCTGCTACCTGCCCCTCGACCCCAAGTACCCCGAGGAACGGCTCCACTTCATGGTGGAGGACAGCGGCACCCGGCTGCTGCTGACCACGTCCACGGCGCGCGACCGCTGCCCGCAGGGCCCCACCGTGCTCCTCCTCGACGACGGCACGGACGACCCCGCGCCCGCCGCCCCCCGTCCTCGGGCCACCCTCCCGGACGACACCGCCTACGTCATCTACACCTCCGGCTCCACCGGACGGCCCAAGGGCGTCGCGATCCGGCACGGCAGCTGCGCGGCCATGCTCGACGAGACCGACCGGATCTTCGCGGAGTGCGACCTGAGCGGGGTCGCGGCCGTCAGCTCCGTCTGCTTCGACCTCGCCGTGATGGAGATCTTCGCCCCGCTGTCCCGGGGCGGTGCCGTGATCCTGGTGGACAGCGCCGTCCACCTGCCCGAGAGCCCGCACCTGCACCGGGTGACCCACCTCAACACCGTCCCCTCGGTGATGGCGGGCCTGCTCGACGCGGGCGGCCTGCCCCCCTCCCTGCGGTCCGTGGTCCTCGGCGGGGAGGCGGTACGGCGCCGGCTCGTGGACCGGGTGTACCGGGAGACGAGCGCCGAGCGGGTCTTCAACGGATACGGCCCCACCGAGGGAACCGTCTTCTGCACCTTCAAACTGGTCCCGCCGGACGAGGACGGCGAGCCCTCCATCGGCACCCCCTCCGCCACGGCCCGCCTCTACGCTCTGGACGAGGAGCTGCGCCCCGTCCCCGAGGGCGAACCCGGGGAGCTGTACCTGGCGGGCAAGGGCCTGGCCTGGGGGTACGTCAACCGCCCCCGGCTGACGGCGGAACTCTTCGTGCCGGACCCGTACGCGGACGGCGAGCGCATGTACCGCACCGGGGACGTCGCCCGTGTCCTGCCCGGCGGCGAACTGGAGTTCGTCGGACGCGCCGACCACCAGGTGAAGGTGCGCGGCTACCGCATCGAACTCCAGGAGGCCGAGGCGTGGCTGTCCGGCTGCCCCGAGGTGAAGGAGGCGGCGGTCGCGGTGCACGGGGACGCGCTCGTGGGCTACGTCGTGCCGAGCGAACCCCCGGCCGGGCGGGAGGCGGAGACCGGGCCCTGGCTCGACGCCGCCCTCCAGGCCGGGATCACCGGGCGGCTGGCGGAGACCCTGCCCGACTACATGGTCCCCGAGACGGTGGTCTTCCTCGCCGAACTCCCCGTCTCGCCCAACGGCAAGCTCGACCGCGCGGCGCTGCCCGAACCCCCGGCGCCCCTCGCGCCGCGGACGCAGCAACCGCCCACCAGTCCCACGGAGCTGGCGCTCGCCGAACTCTGGGGCGAACTCCTGGACCGCGAGCCGGGGACCATCGGCGTCCGGGACGCCTTCTACGACCTCGGCGGGAACTCCCTGCTGCTGGTGCGGCTCGCCAAGCGGATGAGCCAGCGGTTCGACAGGCGGGTGGGGGTGTCGGACCTCTTCAGGTTCCGGGACATCGCCTCACTCGCCGAGTGGCTGGACGACAGCCGACAGGACACCACGCCCGACGCGGTCACGGAGGCCAGGCGCCGCGCAGAGGCCCGCCGCTCCGCGGTCCGCCGCGGCCGCCCGACCAGCGGCTGAACACCGCTGCGATTGGAGAACCGACCGATGAACGACCACCCCGAGCGGGAACTCGACGAGAGCGACATCGCGATCATCGGCATCGCATGCCGTTACCCAGGAGCCGGCGACAAGGACCGGTTCTGGGAGAACCTCGTCGAGGGCCGCGAATCCATCACCTTCCTGCGCACGGAGGAGATCGAGGGCGACGAGTCGCTGCTGCACAATCCGTCGTACGTCAGGGCCTGCGCGCCGCTCGAAGGCTACGACGAGTTCGACCCGGCCGTCTTCGGGATCACCGACCGCGTCGCGACGCTGATGACCCCGGAGCACCGCCTCTTCCTGGAGAGCGTGTGGGACGTCCTGGAGGACGCCGGCTACGACCCGGACCGTGTCCGGGGCGAGGTGGGCATCTACTCGGGCGCCAACCCCATGACCCCCGCCCAGTACAGCTCACCGCCGGACTGGGCCTCGGTCGGCCCCGAGGTGATGGACCGCAGCAACTCCTGGTTCACGGACACCATGACCTCGAACGCCCTGTACTACCTCGGGCTCACCGGCGAGGCGGTCACCGTGACGGCGGTGTGCACCGGCTTCCACTACTCGGTCCACCTCGCCTGCCAGTCGCTGCTCATGGGGCAGACCGACATGGCCGTGGCCGGCGGGGTGATGGTGCGGCTCCCGCAACGCCGCGGCTACCTCTGGGAGGAGGGCCGCATCGGCTCCCGGGACGGGCACTGCCGTCCGTTCGACGCCCACGGCACGGGCACGCGGCTCGCCAGCGGTGTCGCGACGCTGCTGCTCAAGCCGCTGACGCAGGCCGTCGCCGACGGCGACCACATCTACGCCAGCGTCAAGGGCACCGCCATCAACAACAACGGTGCCAGCTCGGTCTCCTACGGCTTCGCCCAGCCCGAGCGGCTCAGCGCCTGCATCGCGGGCGCCATGGCCGTCGGCGGCGTGAGCCCGGACACCGTCGGTCTGTACGAGGCCAACACCTTCGGGCTGCCCATCACCGACGGCCTGGAGGTCCGCGCCGCGCACATGGCCTACGGCAACCACACCGGCACCACGTCCCTGGGGTCCGTCAAGGGCAACATCGGGCACGCGGGTGTGGCCGCCGGCGGCTCCGGCACCGTGAAGGCGGCGCTCTCGCTCTACCACCGCCGGCTCGTGCCGACGATCAACCTGACCGAGGTGGACAAGGATCTCGATCTCCCGAACACCCCCTTCGTGCCCCAGTGGGAAGGCGAGGACTGGGTCCCGAAGGCCGGCATCCGGCGCGCGGGCGTCACCGCGCTCGGAGGGGGCGGCTACAACGCCCACCTGGTGCTGGAGGAGCCGCCCGAGCTGCCCGAGCGGGAGCCCGAGGCCGCCGTGCCCCGGCTCGTCGCTCTCTCCGCCCTCGACGACCGCGGCCTCGCCCGGCGGCGCGTGGCGCTCGGGGAGTGGCTCGCCCGGCACCCGGACGCCCGGCTCGACGACATCGCCCTCAGCCTCAACCTGGGGCGCCGGATCATGGACCGGCGCTGGGCGTGCGTCGTCGCCACCACGGCCGAACTGGCCGAGGCGCTCAAGGCCGACACCGGCGACCGGGTCGCCTCCGGTGCCTCCGGGACCCACCTGGACCTGGAAGGACTGCGCACCACCGACGCCGGACTCGCCCCCGCCACCGCCGCCGCGCGGGACGACGAGGACACCCTGCGGCGGCTCGCCCGGGCGTGGACGCGCGGACAGGGGGTGGACTTCGCCGCACTGCACGAGGGCCTGCCCGGCCGCCGTGTCCCGCTGCCCGGCTACCCGTTCGCGCGCCGGCGCTTCTGGCGCACCCACTGGTGACGGCCGGCCCGGCCGCCGACGCCCCGACCCGACCAGCCGGAGCCCCCGCGATGAACTCTTCCGCCACCGACACCCTCGACCTCGCCGACCCCGCCACCTTCGCCGACCACGACCTCACCGACTTCTGGCGCCGGCTGCGCGACACCGCACCCGTGCACTGGAACCCGCCGACGGGCGAACGCGCCGGGTTCTGGGTGCTCTCCCGGCACGAGGACATCATGGCCGTCCACCGTGACGACGAGAACTTCACCTCCGAGCGCGGCAACGTCCTCGTCACCCTGCTGGAGGGCGGTGACGCGGGCGGCGGCAAGATGCTCGCGGTCACCGACGGGCCGCGTCACGAACAACTGCGCAAGATCCTGCTGAGATCGCTCGGTCCCCGGGTCCTCGCGCCCGTCGCCGCCGCCGTCCGGGCCAACACCCGTCGGCTGGTGCGGGAGGCGGTGACGCGGGACGAGTGCGACTTCGCCCTGGAGATCGCCAGCCGCATCCCGATGAACACGATCTCCAACCTGCTGGGCGTGCCCGAGAGCGACCGCGACTTCCTGCTGGCCCTGAACAAGGCGGCGCTCAGCGCCGACGACGACAGCGTCGACGAGGAGGAGTCGGCCGTCGCGCGCAACGAGATCCTGCTCTACTTCCTGGACCTGGTCGAGGAGCGGCGCAGGTCCCCGGGCGAGGACCTGATCAGCATCCTGGCGCACAGTGAGGTCGACGGCGTCCGCCTCAGCGACGAGGACGTCGTCCTCAACTGCTACAGCCTCATCATCGGGGGCGACGAGACCAGCCGGCTCACCATGATCGACAGCGTCTACTCCCTGGCCGCCCACCCCGACCAGTGGCGGCGGCTGAGAAACGGGGAGTGCGCGATCGACACGGCCGTCGACGAGGTGCTGCGCTGGGCGTCGCCGTCCATGCACTTCGGCCGGAGCGCGGTGCGCGACACGGAGGTGCGCGGCGTGCGCATCGCCGAGAACGACATCGTCACGCTGTGGCACTCCTCCGCCAACCGTGACGAGCGGGTCTTCGACCGGCCCGAGGTGTTCGACCTGGGCCGCACGCCCAACCGGCACGTCTCGTTCGGCTACGGCCCCCACTACTGCGTCGGCTCCTACCTGGCCAAGGTCGAGATAGCCGAACTGCTCACGGCCCTGCGGGACCTGACGACGGGGTTCGAGCGCGTCGGCGAGGCGCCGCGGGTCCGCTCCAACCTGCTGAACGGCTTCCACAGCCTGCCCGTCCGTTTCCACCCGGACCCCGCGGGCCTCGCCCGCGACGACGACCGGACGGAGTGACGCCATGCCGTTCGTGACGGCCGGCGGGACCCGGCTGCACTACGAGTGCCACGGCTTCGGCGAACCGGTCGTGCTGGTCGCCGGGGCGGGCGCCTCCGGAACGTCGTGGCTGCCGTACCAGGTGCCCGCCCTCGTCGAGGCCGGCTACCGGGCGTACGTCTACGACTCCCGGGGCATCCCGCCGAGCGACGAGTGCCCGCAGGGGTTCGAGGTGACGGAGCTCGCCGCGGACCTGGCCGCCCTGACCGAACACCTCGCGACGGAACCGGTCCGGATGGTCGGCACCTCGATGGGCGCCCACGTCGTCCAGGAACTCGCGCTCGCCAGGCCCGACCTGGTCCGGCGGGCGGTGCTGCTGGCCGGCCGCGCCCGCTCGGACCCGCTGCGGGCCCACCTGGCCCTGGCCGACGTCGAACTCGGCGACTCGGGCGTGAACCTCCCCCCGGCCTACCGCGCGGCGGTGCGCGCCCTGCAGATGCTCTCGCCCCGCACGATGGACGACGAGACGGAGATCCAGGACTGGCTCGCGCTCTTCGAGCGTGAACCGCCCCCCGGCCCCGGTGTCCTGGCCCAGCTGGCGCTCCAGCCGATGCCCGACCGGCGCGCCGCCTACGCGGACATCACCGTGCCGTGCCACGTGATCTCGTTCGCCCACGACCTGGTCGCCCCGCCCCGGTACGGCCGCGAGCTCGCCGACAGCATCCCCGGCGCCACGTTCGACCTCGTCGACGACGCGGGGCACTTCGGGTACCTGGAGCAGCCGGACACCGTCAACAAGATCATTTCAAGGTACTTCGCGCTCGCGGACACCCGCGACGGGAAGACCTCGTGCCCCTGAGGAGACAGACATGAGCAGCTTGTCCCGAGCCGTACTGGACGGCGCGTCGGCCGCGGAGATCGAGGCCGCCCCGGTGCCCGACACCTACCTGGCCCTGCACCTGCGGGCCGAGGACGCCGACATGTTCAAGGGGGTGGCCGACAAGGACGTCCGCAAGTCGCTCCGCCTCGGCGAGGTGCCCATGCCGGAGCTCGCGCCGGACGAGGTCCTCGTCGCGGTGATGGCCAGCTCCATCAACTACAACACGGTCTGGTCGGCGATGTTCGAGCCGATCCCGACCTTCCACTTCCTCAAGCAGAACGCCCGGCAGGGCGGCTGGGCGACCCGTCACGACCAGCCCTACCACGTGCTCGGCTCGGACTGCTCCGGCGTCGTGGTACGCACCGGCATCGGCGTACGGCGCTGGAAGCCCGGCGACCACGTCATCGTCCACCCCGCCCACGTCGACGAGCAGGAGCCCGCCACCCACGGCGACGGCATGCTCGGCACCGAACAGCGGGCCTGGGGCTTCGAGACCAACTTCGGCGGCCTGGCCGAGTACGGCGTGGTCCGGGCGAGCCAACTGCTGCCCAAGCCCGCCCACCTGACGTGGGAGGAGGCCGCGGTCAGCCCGCTGTGCGCCGGAACCGCCTACCGGATGCTCGTCAGCGACCGCGGAGCCCAGATGAAGCAGGGCGACATCGTCCTGATCTGGGGTGCCTCCGGGGGCCTCGGCTCGTACGCCATCCAGTTCGTCAAGAACGGCGGCGGCATCCCGGTGGCCGTCGTCAGCTCCGCGCAGAAGGAGGCGGCGGTGCGCGCCCTGGGCTGCGACCTGGTGATCAACCGCGCCGAGCTGGGCATCACCGACGACATCGCCGACGACCCCCGGCGCGTGGTCGAGACCGGCAGGAAGCTGGCCAAGCTGGTCGTCGAGAAGGCCGGCCGGGAACCGGACATCGTGTTCGAGCACACCGGTCGCGTCACCTTCGGGCTCTCCGTCATCGTGGCCCGGCGCGGCGGCACCGTGGTGACCTGCGGATCCAGCTCCGGCTACCTGCACACCTTCGACAACCGGTACCTGTGGATGAAGCTCAAGAAGATCGTCGGCAGCCACGGAGCCAACCACGAGGAGCAGCAGGCCACCAACCGGCTGTTCGAGAGCGGCGCCGTCGTCCCGGCGATGTCGGCCGTCTACCCGCTCGCCGAGGCCGCCGAGGCGTGCCGGGTCGTCCAGACCAGCCGGCAGGTCGGCAAGGTCGCGGTGCTCTGCATGGCACCGGAGCAAGGACTCGGAGTGACCGACCCCGACCTGCGCGCACGGCTGGGGGAGGACCGGCTCAACCCGCTGCGCGGTCTCACCGCCACCTCCCGGTGAGACCGCCGTACCCCCCGTCCGGCGGGCCGCCCCGCGCACGCCCTCCGGTGCCCGGTGTCACGCCAGGCCGAGGACCCGGTGCGGGCGGACCTGCCGGACGGGGGGCGGTGGCGCGTCGACTTCGTACAGCGCGCCACGTACCGGCTCGTACACCTGCCGGGCGGCCACCCGCAGCGCGTCGATGAACAACTCCGCCCGGCGGCTCGGGCGGACGCCCGCCATCGTCAGCACCCCGATCGGCAGGGCGGGGTGGTCGTCGGCGATGGGCACCCGGGAGACCCGTCCCCCGTCCAGGGTGTGCTCCGAGTGCGGCTGGTGGGTGAGCATGAAGCCCACCCCCGCGCTGACCAGGCCGCGCAGCGATTCGAGCCCCGTCGCGTGGATCACCCGGGGCATGGGAATCCCGCTGTGCGCGAAGATCCGCTGTGCGTAGGCGTGGTGCGCGCCCGTGTGCGGCAGGCTCAGCATCAGCAGCGGCAGGTCCGTGAAGTCGGCCAGCGAGGCACTCGGCTCGCCCGCCAGCGGATGCGACTCGGAGACGAGCGCGGACAGCGGGGGAGTCGCCAGCTCCGTGAACACGATGTCCTCGGCAGAGGAGAAACCGTAGGTCACGACCAGTTCGCACACCCCGTTGCGCAGCAGGTCGAAGGGGGTCTGCGTGTCGTGCACACTCACGTGCAGCCTGGGATGCGCCACCTCCATGCGGGCCAGGGACCTGGGCATCAGGAACGGCGTGATCGTGCTGCAGCATCCGGCTTCGAGGTGGCCCGTGGCCATCTCCTGGAGGAGGCTGCTGGAGTCCTTCAGGTCCTGGGCCTGCCGCAGGATCCTGCGTACGTCGTTCAGCAGCAGCCGCCCGTTCGGCGTCAGCACGACCCCCTTGGCGCGCTGGCGCAGCAGCAGCTGGACGCCGAGCTGACGCTCCAGCCGCTGCATGGCCGAGGACACCGCGGACTGGGACGCGTGCAGTCGCATCGCCGCTTCGGAGATGCTCTCGGTCTCGGCGATGGTGGCGAAGTACAGCAGTTGGGTGAGGCTGAAATCCGGCCGGGTGCTCATGCGGGGATCCCTTGTTCTCGGCAGGCGCTGCCGTGGAACCGACGTTCGGTCATGCTGCGGTCACCGGCACGGGCGCAGGGCCCCGCTCGGCCAGGGCCGCCCGGTCGAGCTTGCCGCCGACGGTGCGCGGGAACGCGGGCAGCGGGGTGTAGGTCGCGGGCCGCATCCACTGCGGCAGGAGCCGTTCGGCCCGCTCCCGCACCTGCTCGACCGTACCGGCGGCCGTCAGCCGTACATAGGCGTCGAGCAGGGAGCCGTCGCCCCGTCGCCGGCGTACCACCGCGCACTCCAGGACCTGCGGGTGCTCGGCGAGCACGGCCTCGATCTCGCCCAGCTCGACCCGGTAGCCGCGGATCTTCACCTGGTGGTCGGCCCGGCCGTGGAACTCCAGACGGCCGTCGGCCGTCCAGCGGGCGCGATCCCCCGTGCGGTACATCCGTGAGCCGTCACCGGCCCAGGGATCGGGCAGAAAGGCCGCCGCGGTGAGACCCGGCCGCCCGAGGTAGCCGCGGGCGACCCCGGGCCCGCAGACGTACAGGTCGCCCGTGCACCCGGCCGGGACGTGCCGCAGCCGGTCGTCCAGCACCCGGACCGTCTGCCCCGGCAGCGGAGCGCCGAGGTGCGCAGGCCCGTCGGCCCGTACGAGCGCCGCGGTGGTGTCGACGGTGGTCTCGGTGGTGCCGTACACGTTGACGGCGTCGCACCGGTCCCGCAGGTCCCCGAGGCGCCGCTGGAGCGTGGGCGACAGGGACTCGCCGCCCACCCACAGCCGCAGCCCGCTGCCGACGCCGAGCCGGGGGCCGAGCCGCGGCAGGACGTACTCCAGGTGCGAGGGGGTGATGTCGAAGTCGGTCAGCCTCTCCTCGGCCAGGGCCCGGGCCAGCCGTCCCGGATCCAGCCGTACGGCGTCCTCGAACAGCACGAGGGTGTCGCCCCGCACGACACGGATCCACTGCTGCACCGACGCGTCGAACGACGGACTCGCGTTCCATCCCACCCGGCCGGTCCCCGCGCGGATCGTGCCCGACTCCTCCAGCCCGGCCAGCAGGGCGGCCAGGGAGGCGTGCGAGACCTGGACCCCCTTGGGGCGGCCGGTGGACCCGGAGGTGTAGATGACGTAGGCGCACTGCTGCGGGTGGACGGGGCGGCGCGCGGGCTCCGCCTGGTCGGGGGCGCTCTCGTCGCCCTGCGGAGGGACGACCGCGACGGTCTCGCGGCGGACCCCGTCCGGCAGGACGCCCTCCCGGCTCACCACGATCCCGGCGCCGCTGTCGTCGAGCATGTAGGCCAGCCGCTCCACCGGGTAGGCCGGGTCCAGGGGGAGGTAGGCCCCGCCGGCGCGCAGCACGCCGAGGATCGCCACGAGCAGGTCGGCCGAGCGGGGCAGGCAGACGGCCACCACCGACTCCGCGCCGGCTCCCGCCGAGACGAGCCGCCGGGCCAGGTGCTCCGCCCGCAGGTCGAGCTCAGCGAAGGACAGGGCGGTGTCCCCGTCGACGACGGCCACGGCACGCGGCCGCTCCCTGACGGCCGCGTCGAAGCGTTCCAGCACGGTCACCGGACGCCTCGTCAGCGGGACACCCACGCCCAGCCCGGCCACGTACACCTCGTCCCGCTCCTCCTGGAGCGGCAGCCCGTGCAGCGGGGCGTCCGGCTGCTCCGACGCGGTGCGCAGCAGCAGACGGTACCGCCGGGTCATCGCCGCCACCGTCGACTCCTCGAACACGGCACCCGAGTAGTGCACCCGGAAGGCGAGGCCGCCGTCCTCGCGCGGCTCGTACGCGAGGGCGAGGCCGTGGCCCGTGACCCCGACGAGCGCCCCGCCCTCGGCGAAGGCCACCTGCGCCGTGCCGGGCCCCTCCGGACCGGCCGCCGTGGGCGGCGGGTCCGCGAGGGTGTCCAGCGACCTCCCGGTCGCCTCCAGCAGGCTCCGGAAGGACGCGGTCGGCGCCACCTGCGCCCGCAGGAGCCCACCGCGCACCCCGACCGTGAAGTCCGACTGGCCCGACCAGCGCGCCAGCTCCGCGACGAACGCCGTGAGCAGGGCCGTGTGCAGGGTCGCGCCGGACCCGGCCGCCGCCTTCTCGCACGCGGTCGCGTCCTCCGCGGACACGTCGAACGCCAGCCACCGCTCGGCCGGCGGTGCGGCCTCGCGGGGCCGGTCGACCGGCAGGGCCGGGGCGCCGGGGCCGTCGAGGAGGGGGGAGGCCGTCGTGGCGCGGGGACCGTGGGGGAGGCCCGGATCGGTCATGAGTGGACTCCTTGCTGGTGGTGCGGGTGGTTCCCGGCCGGTGGTACGGCGGTCAGGGCGTCCCCGAGCAGTTCCTCGTGGGCGTGGCCGCCCAGCCACCGCGCGGCCACCCCGGCGTACTGTTCGGCGCAGCCCTCGTCGAGCTGCTCCCAGAGCCCGGTCAGCCGGCGCCGAGCCGCCGCGCAGTGGATGTCGGCCAGCTCCCGGGTGCCGGAGGTTCCGGTGGGGTCCTCGGCGGCCGAGCGGGCGAGGACGGCGCCCATGGTGAGCAGCTCGTTGGCGATGCCGTGCAGGGTCAGCACGGTGTGCTGCTCACGGAAGCCGTCCGCCCGGTCCGGATGGCGCTCGGTCAGCTCACGGCAGGCACGGGCCAGTTCCGCCGCCTGGGCGGTGACGTGGGCGACGTGCCCGGCGCACGGGCCGCCGAGCGTCTCGGCGATGCGCCGCCCGGCCTCGGCCTCGTCCCCGGGCGGGGCCTGCCGGTACGTCCGTTCGTAGTAGCAGTCGGTGAGGCGGATCTGCCCGGCCAGGAGGTCCACCAGGTAGTCGACGCCACCGGAGATCCGCAGCCCTCGGGCGTCGCGGTGGAACCGCTCCAGCGGCAGGGGCTGGACCCCGCGCCGGGCCTTGCTGGCGGCCGTCTCGTAGCCCTCGCCGCCGAGCAGCCCCATCGTCCGCTCCAGGACCCGCCAGCAGGTCTCGGAGGCGACGTTCTTCAGCACCGCGTGCTCGTGCAGCGGATCGGTTCCCCCGCTCAGCAGGGTCCAGCGGACCAGGCTCTCGACGGCGTAGGTCTCCGCCACCGACAGGGCGACCATCCGCTGGATCTCCGGGAACGAGCCGAGCGGGCGGCCGTCGATGGTCCGGCGGTTCGTGAACGCGCGCGACCACTCCAGGCACAGGCGCGAGACGGCCAGGGACGGCGGTACGACGCTCATGGTCCGCGCCAGGTAGATGAACTCCTTGACCTCGCGGGCCAGCCGCCCGAGGTCACCCCCGGTGAGCATGCGCGAGGCGGGCACCTCGACGTCGTCGAGGATCACCCGGCCGATCGGGGCGCCGCCCAGGCCCATGAAGTCCTGCTGCCCGGCCACGTGCAGACCGGGGGACGCGGTGTCCACGAAGAACGACGCGCTCTGCGGTCCCTCGTCCGTGTGCACGGTCGCGGTGACGTCGAGGAGGTCCGCGATCACCGCGTTGCCGATGAACACTTTCTCGCCGTTCAGCCGGTACGCCCTGCCGCCGTCCACCGGCGTCGCGACGGTCGTCTGACGGCTGTTGCCCGCCCCGGCGGGTTCGGTGTCGGCCCGGCCGGAGACGTTGCCGGCCGCGACGTGGGCGCGCAGGACGTCGCGCAGCGGACCGTCCAGCGGCATCTTCAGATAGGCGCCGGCGCCGAACCCGTTGCCGATGCCCATGACGTTCGCGACCGGCAGCGACCAGCTCGCCGCCGCCTCGATCAGCCGGAAGGTGTTGTACGGCGACAGGCCCCGGCCGCCGTCCTCCCGGGCGACCATCAGGCGCAGGCAGCCTCGGTCCCGCAACTCCTCGACCACGGCCTTCGACAGCTCCCGGGCGTGGTCGGTGCCGGTCGGGTCCACCCGCTCGTACAGGAACCGGGTGAACTCGGCGACGGCCTCGTCCCCGGTGCGCCGGTCGGCCTCGTCCTGACCGGGGAAGGCGGCGATCAGATCCCAGCGGAAGGTGCCGAGGAAGAGCTCATTGGACAGGCTCACGGCGGGTGCCGAGGTGGCCGCGGACGATGTCGAGGAGTTCTTCACGCTGTTCCCTCAGGTAGAAGTGGTCGCCGGGCAGGACGTGGGTGCTCAGCGGGTGGGTGGTGTGCTCGGCCCAGCCCGGCAGGAACGCGGTCTCGGTGTCCGACGCGCCGCCCAGCGCGATCACCGGGAGGTCGAGCGGGGAGGCGGGCACGTGCCGGTACGTGTCGAGGATCCGGGCGTCAGCGCGCAGCAGCCGTACGACGATCTCCCGCATCTCCGGGTCCTCGAGGATGTCGGCGGGCAGCGGGCCGAACGCCTCGACGGTGCGCAGGAACAGGTCGTCGTCCAGGTGGTGGGTGGGCGGGGTGTGCGGCTGGAGGTGGGGGGCTCCCATGGCGGACACGAACAGCAGGGCCGGCTGCCGTCGGCCGTGCTCGCGCAGGGCCCGGGCCACCTCGTAGGCGGTGAGGGCGCCGAGGCTGTGCCCGAAGAACGCGAACGGCCCCTCGAACTCGACCTCGTCCAGGAGCGCGCCGACCAGCGTGTCCATCGCGTCGTACGGCGGTTCGTCGATACGTCCGCCCCGCCCCGGGCCCTGCACCCCCAGCACCTCGATGCCGGGCAGCCGGTCCGCCCACCTCATGTACTCGCTGGGGGACGCACCGCTGTGCGGGAAGCAGTACAACCGCACGGCGGCCTTCGCGTCCGGGTTTCTGCGCAGCAGCCAGCGGGATGCTCGGCCGGTCATCGGAGAACTCCGTTCCTTCTCGCGTTCACTTCTCGGGTCGTTCGTCGGGTCGTTCCCCGGGCAGCAGACGGGGCAGCAGCCGCGAGACGCTGGGGGCCAGGAGGATCGTGCGCACGGTGACCTTCACGCCGAACTCGCGGTGGATCAGCGTCGCGAGGCGGGTGGCGATCAGCGAGTCACCGCCGGCTTCGAAGAAGTTGTCGTCGGGTCCGATCGCGTCGAGTCCCAGCACCTCGCAGAAGACCCGCGCGAGCCGGGCGGCCGTGTCGCCGGTGTGTCCGGGCGTCGGGGACGCGGCCGCGGCAGTGGTGTCCTGCGCCGGGGGCTCGGGCAGCGGCCCGGCCGTCCGGGGTGCGGCCGCCGCCGTGCGCGGCGCGGGCACGGCCGGGGCCGGGGCGTAGCGCCGGCGCTGGAACGGATAGGTCGGCAGGGGCACCCGGTGCCGCTCGGAGGGGTGGATCCGGTCCCAGGACAGGGGAAGGCCGTGCCGCCAGAGTTCGCCGGCCGTGTCCAGCACCGCGGCGTGCGCCGAGGTCTCCTCGACGGCGTGCGGCAGGCTCGACAGCACCCGGTGCCGGTCCGTCATGGACCGGTGGCGGCGGGTCAGGGTGGCCAGGGTGTGTCCGGGGCCCACCTCCAGCAGCACGCCCGGCTCCCGCAGGGCCGTGGTCAGTGCCTCGTCGAACCGGACCGTGTGCCGCAGGTGCCCGGTCCAGTACCCCCGGTCGCGCACCTCGTCCGCCGTCACCGCGCGGCCGTGGCTGTCGGAGATCCACGGGACGACGGGGCTGTGCGGCCGTACGGCCCGTACCGTCGCGTCGAACTCGTCCAGCACCGCCTCGACCAGGTGGGAGTGGGCCGCGCTGGAGATGTGCAGCCGACGGGTGTCGACCTCCCGTCCCTCCAGTTCCCGGCGGAAGCGTTCCGTCGCCTCGGCGGGGCCGGACACCACGCACTGGGAGGCGCCGTTGACGGCCGCGATCGACAGCTCGTCCGTGAGCAGGGGGCCGAGTTCGGCGGGGGACAGGGCGACGGCCAGCATGGCTCCGGTGGGCAGGCTGCCGAGCAGCTTGCCCCGTTCCACGACCAGCGTCAGCGCGTCCTTCGGGGTGAGGACGCCCGCGGTGCACGCGGCGGCGTAGGCCCCGAGGCTGTGGCCGAGCACCCGGGTCGGGGAGATCCCGAGGGACTGCCAGAGTCCGGCCAGCGCGTACTCGAGGGTGAACAGCACCGGCTGGGCCAGTTCCATCGCGTCCAGCCGCTCGCGGACGGCCGCGAACCGCTCGGGGTCGTCCGGGCCGACGAGGAGGGCGGTGCGCACGTCCTCGCCGAGCTGCCCGCCGAGGACGGCGACGCAGGTGTCGACCCGTTCCCGGAAGGCGGGGGACCAGGCGTACAGTTCCCTGCCCATGCCGGGATGCTGGCCACCCTGTCCGGGAAAGAGGAACGTCACCTCGGCCGGGTCGGTGCGGCGCGGACCGCGGCCGGTGGCCCCGCGCAGCAGGCGGGCGGCGCCCGCGTGGTCCTCGGCGACGACGTGCAGCCGGTGGTCGTGCGCGGTCCTGCCGGTCTGGAGGGTCCAGGCCACGTCCGCGAGCGGCGCCCCGGGGTGCTCGGCCAGCCGGTCGGCCAGCGACTCGGCGGAGGCGGCCAGCCCTTGCGGGGTCGGGGCGGAGAGGACCAGCAGCTGGGGGCCGGCCGCGTCCTCCCGCTCCGCCGCGGCTGCGGGCGGCGGCGCCTGTTCGACGACGACGTGCGCATTGGTTCCGCCGATGCCGAGCGAGTTGACGCCCGCCCGGCGCGGGGTGTCCGTCCGTGGCCACTCGGTCGTCCGGTCGTTCACCACGAACGGTCCGGAATCCAGGCCGAGTTCCTTGTTGGGCCTGGTGAAGTGCAGGGTGGCCGGGATGACCCCGTGCTCCACGGCGAGGACCGTCTTGATCAGGCTGATGACACCGGAGGCGGTGTCGGTGTGCCCGATGTTCGACTTGACGGACCCGATCCGGCAGAACCCCACCCGGTCGGTGTCGGCCCGGAAGGCGTGGGTGAGCGCGCTGATCTCGATCGGGTCGCCCATGGGGGTGCCCGTTCCGTGGGTCTCGACGTACCCGACGGTGTCCATGTCGATGCCGGCCACCGCGTAGGCCGTGCGGATGGCGGTGGTCTGGCCGGTCACGCTCGGAGCGGTGAAGCCGACCTTGTCGACACCGTCGTTGTTGACGGCCGAGCCCCGGATGACGGCGTGCACGCGGTCCCCGTCGGCGAGCGCGTCGGAGAGCCGCTTGAGCAGCACGACCCCCGCGCCGTCGGCGGCCACGGTGCCCTGGGCCTCGGCGTCGAACGGCCGGCAGTAGCCGTCGGGGGCGAAGATGCCGCCCTCCGGCGGGATCACCACCGGATGGGGGGTGCGCAGGCTGACGCCCCCGGCCAGTGCGAGGAAGCACTCGCCGGCCACCAGGGCCTGCACGGCGAGGTGCACGGCGACCAGCGAGGTCGAGCAGGCGGTCTGCACCGTGACGGCGGGGCCGGTGAGCCCGAGCTTGTAGGCGGCCCGGGTGGTCAGGAAGTCGACTCCCGTGGCGAGCTGGAGGTGCCAGTCCGGTACGACGCCGGCCACGGACGGGTCGGCCCGCAGCTGCTCCGCGTAGGAGGAGGCGCCGGAACCCGCGTACACGCCGATCGGGCCCGGCTGCCCGGCCGGCACGCAGCCGGCCCGCTCCAGGGCCTCCGCACAGCACTCCAGGAAGAGACGCTGCTGCGGGTCGAGCAGCAGGGCCTCCGCGGGCGAGTAGCCGAAGAATCCGGCGTCGAAGCAGTCCGCGTCGGGAACGATGCCGTAGGCGGGTACGGCCCGGCCGTCACCGGCCTCGGGGAAGCGGGTGATCAGGTCCTTGCCGGCCACGAGGTGCTGCCAGAACTCCTCGGTGTCCGCGGTGCCGGGATAACGCCCCGCCATGCTGATGACCGCGACCGCGGCGCTGTCGTCGCCGAGGTCGTCCGTGTTGCTCATGTTCGCCTTTCTGCCGGGCGCGGTGAGGGGGATGACGCCGGAGGGTCAGTCGGCGGACGGGGCGGTGGTGGCCTGCCGGAGGCCTCGGGGACGCATGTCGGTCCAGTTCTCCTCGATGTACGCCAGGCAGTCCTCGCGGGAGCCGTTCTTCGGCTCCTTCACCCAGCCCTGCGGCATGGGCAGATCGGTGGGCCAGAGGGAGTACTGGTCCTCGTGGTTGCGGACGACGACGAAGTCCTCGCAGCTCTCGAAGGGCATGGCTCTTCTCCTCACTCGGGTGGTGTGTGGTGGGCCGGACGGGCCCGGTCAGCCCCGGTCGGTCGCGTGCAGGGCGCGCCGCCGCTGGAGGGCCCGGGCGCGCTCCACCCGGTCCTTCGCCGCCCGGGGCTCGGGGGCCGCGGTGCCGGGGCGTCCGGTGCCGGACAGGTGGGCGCTGAGCGCGGTGATGGTCGGGTGCTCGTAGAACGCCACCATCGGCAGTTCCCGGTCGAGCAGGCGTTCCAGGCGTGCGTGGATGGCGGCGAGCGCCAGGGACTGGCCGCCGACGTCGAAGAAGTTGTCGTGGACGGTGACCCGGTCGTTCTTGAGCACGTCCCGCCACAGGGCGAGGAGCGTGGTCTCCAGGTCCGCGTGCGGCGGCGGGCCGGCGGCGGGCGCGTCCGGGGCGTGCGTGCCCGGGGCGGGCGCGGTGCCGTCGGTCGCCGCCTCGCCGGGGACCGCCCCGGTGAGGAACGTCTCGGTGAGGACCGTCCCGGGTGCGGCCGGCAGGGTGGCGAGCGCCTCGCCGTACCGCTGGACGAGCCGGCGGGCCCAGCCGTGGTCGACGATCCGCGGGTCGTAGGTCAGGGAGATCCGGTGCTGCCCGTCGGCGGTGGGCTCCACGGCCATGCCGAGGGCGAACTTGGCCGTGGTCGGCGCCAGGGCGACCGGCTCGGCCAGGAGCCCGGCGAGCACGGGCGGCTCCGGGAGGGCCGCGGGCGCGGCGAAGGCCGTCTGGACCAGGGGGGTGCTGCCCGCGACGCGCGGCGGCCGGACGGCCTCCACGATCGCCTCGAACGGCACCTGGTCATGGGAGAAGGTGTCCCAGGCGGACTCGCGGACCCGGGTGACCAGTTCGGCGAAGGTGCCGGCCCCGTCCAGGTCCACCCGGATGGGCATGGTCTCGACGAACAGGCCGATGAGATCCCGCAGTTCGGGACGTGACCGGCCGGCGACCTGGGTGCCGACCAGCAGGCTGCGCATCCCCGTGTGCCGGGCCAGCACCAGGGCGTAGCACGCGAGCAGCACGAGGAACGGGGTGGCCGAGGCACTCCGGGCGAGCGCCGAGACCGCCTCCATGGTCGTCGGCGGCACCGGGGCCACCAGCTGCGCGCCCTGCTCCGCCATCTCGTCCGCGGGGGCCTCGCGACGGGGCAGGGAGAGCGAGACGGGCGCGCCGTCGAGGTGGGCGCGCCACCAGTCGAGGTGGTGGTCCAGCGCTCCGTCCGAGAGCCGTCGGCGCTGGCGGCGGGCGTGGTCGGCGTACTGCAGGGCGGGCTTCGGCGGCGTGGCCTCGGCACTCCGTGCGATCTGCGGTCCGCCCGGGGTGTAATGGCGGGCCAGCTCCCGGTACAGCACGTCGATCGACCAGCCGTCGAATACGGCGTGATGGAACGAGAAACACAGCAGGTGCTCCTGCTCCGTGACACGCACCCAGCGGACGCGCAGCAGCGGACCCTTTTCCAGGTCGAAGGGGAGTGCCGCCCACGCTGTCACGACGGAATGGGCCTCCGCTTGCCGGGTGTGTTCCGGGAGCGACGTCAGGTCGATGAATTCGAGCGGGATTTCCAGGTTCTCCGCGATATGCTGGAAAGGAATACCCCGGGCGTTTATCGGGAATGTCGTGCGCAGCACGTCGTGGCGTTCTACGATGCGCTGCACTGCACCGTTCAGTGCCTCCCCGTCGACCTCGCCGGACAGGCGCAGCACCACGTCGAAATTGTAGGCGGAGCTTCCCGGGTGCAGTCGGTCGAGGAACCATAGTTTCTGTTGGGCGAATGACAGCTCGGCGTCCGCGTGTAATTCAGACACGCTGCCTCCCCTTGTTCGTGCGGTTTCTGTATAGCGTCCGGCCGGCGGTCCGCACATGTCAAGGAATGGGGTGTCTACCGTTTCTCTACAGGAGATAAAAGTCCCGTTGCTAGCCTGGCCGCATGACGCGTATTTCAGAACAGAATCCCGCGCTCGACAAGACGATCGCCCCTGTTCTCCAGGCCATCTGGGCGGAGGCTCTGGGCCTGGAGAACGTCGGCCCGGACGACGACTTCCTCCAGGTGGGCGGCCACTCGCTGCTGGCCATGCGGATCGCCGCCGAGGTGAGCGAGACCTTCGACATCGAGCTGCCGATGACCGCTGTCTTCCGGCACCCCACGCTCGCCGCGTTCGAGGTGGCCGTGGAGAACGCGGTCCGTGAGCAGGCGACGGCGGGGCTCTCCGGCCGGGGCTGGGGATGACGGCCGCCCGGACCGGAGTCGGTCAGCCGGCGGCGATCCACCGGTGCTTCGAGGCGCAGGTTGCGCGGTTCCCCCGGGTCACGGCCCTGGAGACGGCCGACACGCGGGTCACCTACGCGGAGGTCAACCGGTCGGCCAACCGTCTGGCCCGCCGGCTGCGCGCCCTCGGAGTCGGCGACGAGCAGCCTGTCGCGCTGCTGCTGGAGCCGTCCGTCGACTATGTGATCGCCGTCCTCGCGGTGCTGAAGGCCGGCGGCTGTTACGTCCCCCTGGACGTCGGATACCCGCCCGCCCGGCTGGCGGCGATCCTGGAGGACACCCGGGCGAAGGTGGTGGTCACCCGGGGTGACCTGGAGGAGGGGCTGTCCGCTCACGGCGCCCGTACCGTGCTCCTCGACGACGCCTGCGAGCCGTTCACCGCCGGGGACGACGAGAACCTGGACGTGCCGGTCGGGCCCGATCACCTGGCGTACGTCGTGCACACCTCCGGGTCGAGCGGTCGGCCCAAGGGGGTCATGGTCCGCCACGGCGGGGTGGTGCGGCTGGTGCAGGACCCCGACTGGATCCGGCTGGGGCCGGGCGAGGTGATCCCCCTGCTGACGTCCGTCTGCTTCGACGTCTCGATGTTCGAGATGTGGGGCGCGCTGCTGAACGGGGGCTGCCTCGTGCTGGCGCCCGGCGCCACGTCCTCCCTGCGCACCCTGGGCCGGGTCGTCGCCGACCACGGGGTCACCACGATGTGGCTCACCGCCGGGCTCTTCCACACCGTCGTGGACGAAGGGGTGGAGATCCTCGCCGGGGTGCGTCAGCTCCTCGCGGGCGGGGAGGCGCCGTCGGCGGAGCACGTGCGCAAGCTGCTGGACGCGCATCCGGGCATGCGCTTCGTCAACGGCTACGGGCCCACCGAGGCCACGGTCTTCGCGGCCACGCACACCGTGGTCCCGCCCTGGCGCGCGGACGGGGCGGTGCCCATCGGCAGGGCCGTGGACGGCACCGACCTCCATGTCCTGGACGACGTGCTGCGCCCGGTGCCGGACGGGGAGCCCGGGCAGTTGTTCATCGGAGGGGCCGGACTGGCCCGTGGCTACCTGGACCGCCCGGGCCTGACCGCGGAACGGTTCGTGCCCGACCCCCACGGCGCCGTCGGCGGGGGGCGGCTGTATGCCACCGGCGACCGGTGCGTGCGGCTGCCCGACGGCACCGTCCGCTACCTCGACCGGATCGACCGCCAGGTCAAGGTCCGGGGGTTCCGGGTCGAGCTCGGTGAGATCGAAGCCACGGTGCGGCGCCATCCCGCGGTGTGGGACGTGGCGGTGGCACCGCACGGCGACAGCCCGGAGAGCCGCCTGCTGGTCGCCTACCCGGTGCTGGACCCCGCCCGGGCGGCGCAGGACGCGGACCTGACGCTGGCCGAGGTGCGCTCATGGCTGCGCGAGCAGCTTCCCGCCCACATGGTCCCCGGGGTCTGGCGGACGCTTCCGCGGCTGCCGCTGACCTCGAACGGCAAGGTCGACCGGCGGCGACTGCCGGAGCCGTTCGCCGCCTGAGGCCGTCGGGGCCCGCCGCGTCGCCGCAAGGTTGGCGAAATGACACTCGATTTCCGTTTTCTCCCCACCTCACTTTGTTGCCGTGCAGTTTGGTGAGTGATCCTACTGGTTAGTAACAGGGCCTCGAGGGGGGAAAGTGATACTTGAACATGCAATTTTGAAACGGAATCGAGAGTTCTCGTGAGCGTATTCCTGCACCGTCTCGCTTTCTGGGCCGTCGGCGGGCTGGTCGTTGTGTCCTCCGTGATGCTGGGATCCACCGTGATCCACCCGGAAGGTCGGCCCGTCGCCATGACGGCTACGCCGGCGGACAGCGGCTGGGGCGGATGAATCCGCCGTACCACTCGGAGATCGCCGGGTTCAAGAAAGCCCTTCGTTCACAGGCGTTGCGGCGCGGCGAAGCTGAATGCCGACCCTAACGAGGAGTATCTCTGTGTTCAATCTCTCCACGTCCCAAGAAATCGTGTGGTTGCACGAACAGCTGCTTCCCGGGAGTCGCAGCTACAACTTCACCGCTGTCCTCGACCTGCGCGGCACGCTCGACAGCGCCGCCTTACGGGCGGCCCTGGCCCAGGTCATCGCCCATCACCCCGGGCTGCGCCTGGAGCTGGTGCCCCAGGCCGGCTCCCTTCCCGGCCAGCGGGTCCGGGCCGGAGCCGAGCCCCGGCTGCGCGCCTCCGACCTCTCCGGCGAGGCCGATCCGGAAGCGGCGTTCCACACCCTCCTGCGTCAGGAGGCCGAGGAGCCCATCGATACCGAGAACGCGCCGATGCTCCGCTGGCACCTGGTCGAGATGGGCGGCGGACTGCACCGTCTGATCCAGGTGGAACACCACCTGACCCACGACGGTAAATCCTTCGCGATCCTTCTCCATGATCTGTTCACGGCCTACCGCGCGAACGTGGAGAAAAAGCCTCTCGAACTGGCCCCCACGCGGTCCTACGAGGAATTCGTCCGAGCCTCCTCCAGTGAAAAGGACGAGGTCAGGGAAAGCAGCCTGCAATACTGGCTGAAAGAACTCCGGGACGTCCCCCTGAGCACCGCCCTGCCCGGACTCACCGTCCCCGGCGCACAGCGGCGGCACCGAGGCCGCCAGGTGCGACAGCTCATCGACGGCGAGCTCGCCGAGCGGCTGCGCGAGCACTGCCGCGGCAGCGGCCACACCCCGTTCAGCACCCTCCTCACGCTCTTCGGCGAACTGCTGCGCCGGTACAGCGGACAACGCGACATGGTCATCGGCACCGCCGTCGGCAACCGGCCACCGGGGTCCGAACGCACCATCGGCATGTTCGTGAACACGATCCCCCTGCGGGTGAGCCTGCCGGCCGGGGCGGACGGCGTCACGGCCGTCGACGAGGTCACCGACGCGCTGCTGCGGGCCCTGCCGCACCAGGACATCCCCGTGCAGGAACTCACCAGGACACTGGGGCTGCACACCAGCGGCGCGGACAACCCGCTGTTCAACGTCATGTTCAGCGCGCACGACGCGCCGCTGCCGCAGCTGGACACACCCGGCCTGGACGTCTCCCTCTTCGAGGGATTCAACACGGGCACCACCCGCTTCGACCTCGACGTGGTGCTCCTGCCCGACGCCCGGCGTGTCGTCGGCGCCCGCAGCGGCCCCGCCGGAATGACCCTGATCTGGGACCACGACGCCGACCTGTTCCCCGGCGAGGCCGTCGACCTGCTGATGGACCAGTACCTGGACCTCCTGCGCGCCTACCTCGCCGAACCCGCCGCCGCCCTGCACACGCTGGCCGCCCCGCAGGCCCCCGCGCCGCTCACCGCGTCACCGCAAGCGGGCGTCCTCGACCCGCTGACCGCCCACGACCCCGCCTCGCCCGCGCTGATCACCAGCAACGGCACCCTCACCTACGGCGAACTCGACCAGCGGGTTTCCGCACTCGTGACCCGTCTGCGCGAGGCCGGCGTCACCAGCGGCCAACCCGTCGCCGCGGTACTGCCCCGGGGCGTGGACAGCGTCGTCGCCCTGCTCGCCTGCCTGCGCTCCGGCGCGGTGTACGCGCCCCTGTCCCCCCGGGACCCCGCCCACCGGCTCGGCACCCTGCTGGACCGGCTGCGCCCCGCCCTGGTGCTCGCCACCCGGGAGAGCTCCCTCGCCCTGCCCGCCGACCGCACCCCCGCCCTGCTGGACGGGCCCGCCTTCCCGCAGGCCGCGCCCGCCGAGCCGCTGAAGGACGCCGCCTACCTCATCCACACCTCGGGTTCCACCGGCGTACCCAAGGCCGTGGTGGTCGGCCGTGACGCCCTGGCCGGCTACGTCGGCACGATCACCGCTCGCTACGGGCTCGGCGCACACGACAAGGTGCTGCTGTTCGCCCAGCCCTCCTTCGACGTCGCCCTCGAAGAGGTGCTCCCCACGCTGGCCGCCGGCGCCGCTCTGGTGGTCCCGCAGCGCGAGATACCCACCGGCCCCGAACTCGTCGCGGTCCTTGCGCTGCGCGGCGTCACCGTCGCCAACCTCCCCACCAACTACTTCCTGGCCTCCCAGGAGCCGCTGCGCGAAGCCCTGCGGGACGGCCGCTGGTCGCCCCGGCTCATCGTGCTCGGCGGCGAGCGGCTGCCCGCCCGGGTCCTGCGCGGTGTCCTCGCCGACACCGACGCCACCGTCCTCAACGCCTACGGGGTCACCGAGGCCACCGTCTCCTCGACGGTCCACGAGATCACCGAAGGGGACCTCGCCGCCGACGGCGACATCCCGCTCGGCACCGAGCTGCCCGGCGTACAGGTGCACGTCCTCGACGACACGCGCACACCCCTGCCCGCCGGTGCCGTCGGCGAACTCGCCATCGCCGGACAGACACTGGCCGAGGGCTACCTCGGCCAGGACGAGACCACCGCGGCCCGGTTCGTGAACCTGCCCGCCCTCGACGGCCGGCGGGTCTACCTCACCGGCGACCGCGGCTACCGTGACCGCGCCGGCCGGCTCTTCTTCCTCGGTCGCCAGGACAACCAGATCAAGCTGCGCGGACACCGCATCGAACTGGAGGAGATCGAGGCCGCCGCGGCCGCCGAACTCGGCGGCCGGCCCTGCTCGGTGGTCCTCGTCCCCGACGGCGAACAGGGCCCCCGCCTGATCGGTTTCGTCCAGGGCACCGAACAGCCCGACCACACCGAACTGACCGCCGCGCTCACCCGTACGCTGCCCAGCGCCCTCCTCCCCAGCAGGTGGTTCGCGGTCACCGAGATGCCGAGCATGACGTCCGGCAAGCCCGACCGGGCCGCTCTCGCCCGCATCGCCGCGGAGCGGGAGACGGCCGAGACGAAGCGGGCGCACACCTCGGCCGACTTCACCGACCCGGCACAGGCCCTGCTCGCCCGAGCCTGGCAGGAAGTCCTCGGCCACGCGCGCTTCTCGCCCGACTCGCACTTCTTCGAGGTCGGCGGCCACTCCCTGCTCGCCGCTCAGCTCGCCGCCCGGCTGGAACCCCACCTGGACAAACGGCCCCCGCTGCGCACCTTCTTCCAGCACCCCGTGCTGGCCGACCAGGCACGCGTCCTGGAACTCGCCACCGGCGCGCCGGCGGGGCAGTCGTGACCGTCGCAGCGCACGACGCCGCTCCCTCCAGCGCCCTCGAGGACGACCACCTGGACCTGGTGCGCTCCTTCGAGACCTTCATCCGGCGCGAACTGGAGCCGATGTCCGCCGATCTGCCGGAGACGGGCGACCTGCCCCCCGCCGACCTGCGGGCCTACGTACGCAAACGCTCCGCCGCGCTCGGCTTCTACGCCGGCGAGTACCCGGAGGAGCTGGGCGGCTCCGACATGCCGCTGACCGCCGTCGTCCAGCTGCACCACGCCGCGGGCCGCAGCGGCTGCCCGCTGGCGCCCTACGCGCTGGGCGGCTCCGACGGCCCGAGCCCGCTCCTGCGGCACGGCACCGACGAGCAGATCCAGCGCTACCTCGTACCGCTGGTCCGCGGCGAACTCATCCGCTGCCTCGCGCTGACCGAACCGCACGCCGGGTCGGACGCCTTCCGGCTGACCACGGTGGCCACCCGGGACGCGGACGACTGGGTCATCAACGGCCGCAAGACCTTCGTCAGCAACGCCGACCGGGCCGACATCGCCCTCGTCGTCACCGCCACCGACCTCGGGGACGGCCGGGCCACGGGCTCCACGGCGTTCGTCGTCCCCATGGACCGGCCGGGGCTGCGGATCGGACAGCGCTACGAGGGCATGTCGGGCGAGCCCATGTTCGAGCTGCTCTTCGACGACGTCCGCGTCGGCCCGGAGGCCGTCATCGGCGGCGAGCCGGGCATCGGGGCGGCCACGGCCCTCGCGATCGACAGCCTGTCCCGAGGCCGGCTGATCGTGGCCGCCCAGTGCAACGGCATCGCCGAACACGCCCTGCGCCTGGGAGTGGAGTACGCCCGCACGCGGACCGCGTTCGGCGAGCGGATCGGCGGCTACCAGCACATCCAGGAACACCTGGTGAGCAGCCACGCCGAGGTCGAGACCGCCAAACTGCTCACCCTCGCCTCGGCCCGGCTCCTCGACAGCGGCAAGGAGGCGCCGCAGAACGCGGCTCTCGCCAAGCTGGTGGCCTCCCAGACCGCGCTGCGCGTCGTGGACCGCTCGCTCCAGATCCACGGGGCGACCGGCTGGGTGCGGGGTCACCCCCTGGAGTTCCTTTACCGCCACGTCCGCATGATGACGATCATCGAGGGGACCACCGAGGTCCAGAAGGTGATCGTCGCCAAGGCCCTGGGCCTGCACTGACCGGCCCGATCGCCAGGAGACGACATGACCGTGAACCCCTCCCCCCAGCACAGCGTCCTCACCGTCGACGCGGTGCGCGACGACCTGGTGCACGAACACTTCCGTGACTGGGCGCTGCGCACCCCGGACGCCCCCGCGGTGATCGACGGCGCACACCGCTCGACCTACGCCGAACTCGACCGCCTGGCCGACGAGACCGCCGAAGCCCTGGGCGACCACGTCCGGCCGGGCGATCTCGTGGGCGTGTGCCTGGACCGCTCGGTGGCGCTGGCCGCCGTCGCGCTGGCGGTGGCCCGGCTGGGCGCCGTCTACCTCCCGCTCGGACCCGACGCCGGCGAGCAGCGGATCCGTACGGCTGCCCGCACCCTGCGCCTGCGCTGCCTCGTCGCCGCCCCCGAACGTCTGCCGGCCGAGCACCGGTCGGCCCCGGCACGGAGCCTGCCCGTGCCCGGCACCGACGCGGTCGTGGCCCCCCTCACCCCGGCCGACGACGCCTTCCCGACCCCCGAGGGCACCTACTACGCGGTCCTCACCTCCGGTTCGACGGGCGAACCGAAGGCGGTCGCGGTGGGGAAGGAGTCGCTCGGCTCCCTCGCGAAGTGGTACCGCGACCGGACCGGGCTGGGACCGGGCGACCGCCACAGCTTCCTGATGGGCGTCGCCTTCGACGCCCACGTGCTGGAGATGTGGGCGACACTCACGTCCGGAGCCGCGCTGACGGTGAGCCCCGTGGAGGTCCGCTGGGACACCGGCACGCTCACCGACTGGTGGCGCGACGCACAGGTCACCGTCGGCTTCCTGCCGACCCCGCTGGCCGAACCCGTCCTCGAACGGCCCTGGCCCGCCGGACTCGCCCTGCGCCACCTCGGCATCGGCGGCGACCGGCTGCGCCGCGGGCCCGGTCCGGACGTGACCGCCCAGGTGTACAACGCCTACGGTCCGGCCGAGGCCACGGTCGTGACCACCGTCCACCCGCTCGACCCGGCCGAACCGACCACCGACCGGGACCCCGCCATCGGTCTGCCCCTGCCGGGCGCCACGGTCCTCGTCACCGACGAGGCGGGCCGGCCGGTGCCCCGGGGCGTCGCGGGCGAACTGCGCATCGGCGGCCACTGCCTCGCCCTCGGGTACTTCGACCCGGAACTGACCGCCCAGCGGTTCGTCACCCTGCCCGGCACCGGCCGGGTCTACCGCACCGGCGACCAGGTCGTGATGCGCCCCGACGGCGTGCTCGACTTCCTCGGACGCCTCGACGACCAGGTCAAGGTGGGCGGTGTCCGCACGGAACTCGCCGAGGTGGAACGGGTGCTGGAACGCGACGCCCGCGTCCGCCGCGCGGTGGTGGCCGTGCACCGGGACGCCGGCGACAGCGCGGTGCTCGTCGCCTTCCTCGAGACCGAGGAGGGGGCCGAGCCGCCGTCTCCCGCCGAACTGCGCGGCCACGCCCGCGCATGGATTCCCGAACAGGCCTGCCCCACCGCCTTCCACCGGGTCGACGAGTTTCCCCTGAACGCCAACGGCAAGATCGACCGGGCGGCGCTGCTGGCCCGCCACGCCCACGCGGCGGAGCAGCCCGCCGACGCGGGCGACGAGCTCTCCCCGATCGAGGGACACGTGCTGGGACTGTGCCGGGAGATCCTCGGGGACTCCGGCATCGGGATCCAGGACAACTTCGTGGCGGCGGGCGGCAACTCGCTGGGCGGCGCCCGGCTGCTGGCCGCGCTGGAACAGCGCTACGAGGTACGGCTGCGGGCCCACGAGCTGCTCCGGCAGCCCGATCTCCAGGGCATCGCGAACCTGGTCGGAACCCGCGCGGCACGGCAGTGAGGTGCCCTCCAGTGAAGTATCGCCTGCTCGGGCGCGTCGAGATGTCCGGCCCCAGGAAGGTCGACATCGGCGGCGCGAAACACCGGATCCTGCTGGCCACGCTGCTGTTCGGCGCCAATGAGTTCCAGTCGGTCGACGACATCGCGGAGGCGTTGTGGGAGCACGAGCGGCCGCAGAGCGCCCACGCCCTCGTCCGGCTCTACGTGCACCAGCTCCGCAAACGCATGGGGGACTCCGGAGCCGACCTGCTGACCGAACCCGGCGGCTACGTCCTGCGCGTCGGCCCGTCCGAACTCGACCTGGAGGTCTTCCGACGCGAGACCGACCAGGCGCACGCCCTGATGGCCGTCGGTGACCACGCGGCGGCCGAGGTCCGCTACCGCGCGGCACTCGCCCTGTGGCACGAGCCCTTCGTCTGCCGCACGGAGTCCCCGACGCTCGACCGGTTGCACGGGCCCTGGCTGGAGGACATGGCGGTCTCCGCCGTGGAGGGCCTGGCGGAGGCCCAGCTCGCGCTGGGCCGGACACTCTCCCTGGCGGGGCGGCTGCGGCCGCTCGTCGACCGCCACCCGTTCCGGGAGAGGCTGATCGGTCAGTACATGCTCGCCCTGCACCGCTCCGGCCGCCGGGTCGAGGCGTTGGAGACCTTCCGGCGCGTGCGCTCCCTGTTCGTCGCGGAACTCGGCATCGAACCGGGACACGAACTGCGCGAGCTGATGCAGACGGTGCTGCGGGACGAGCGGGGCCCGTATCCGGCGGGTCCGCGTCCCGTCTCCCTCGCGGCCGCCGGGTGAGGGCCGTGCGCGCCGCGCGGCGCCTGCTGCGCGGCCCACTCTCCGGCCATCGGGACTTCCGGCTCTTCCTGATCGGCTACGCGGCGAGCAAGACCGGCAGTCAGATCACGCTCCTCGCCCTGCCGCTCGTCGCCGCGCTGGAATTGGACGCCTCCCCCTTCCACCTCGGGCTCCTGACGGCGGTGGAGACCGCCGCCATGCTGATCGTCGGTCTGCCGGCCGGCGTGTGGGTGGACAAGGTGCGCCGGCTGCCGGTGCTCGTACAGACGGACGTGCTGCGGTTCGTCGCCATCGGCTCCCTGCCGGTGGCGGCGGCCGTGGACCGGCTGACACTGGCGCACCTGTACCTGGCCGCCGCGGTGACCGGAGCCGCGACCCTCCTCTCCGACGTCGCCAGCCAGTCGTTCCTGCCCGGCCTGCTGCCCCGCGACCGGCTGATCGCCGGCAACGGGGCGGTGGCCACCGTGCAGTCGTCCGCGGAGGTCGTGGGACCGGGGATCGGCGGCGGACTCGTCCAGGCCATGGGCGCGCCGCTGGCCCTCATCACGGATGCGATCAGCTACCTCCTCTCCGCCGTGCTGCTGCTGCGCATCCGCTTCCGCGAGGCAGCGCCCGAACCGGCGGCGGACCGCACGCTCCGCAAGGACGTCCTCACCGGGGTCAGGGTCGTCTTCGGGCACCCGGAGCTTCGGGCGATAGCCGTCACCACCGGCGTGTCCAACCTCTTCACCTCCTTCCTCCTCGCCGTGCAGACCGCCTTCTGGACCCGCGTGCTCGGCCTGTCGCCGCTGGAGATCGGGCTGGTGCTCTCCGCCTCGGCCGTCGGCGGGCTCGCCGGAGCGCTCCTCGCGGGGCGCCTGGCCTCGTACTTCGGCCAGGTCCGGCTGATCCTGCTGTCCGTCACGGTGACCTCCCCGTTCGCTGTCCTGTGGCCGCTGTCCGCCGGCCCGTCGGCTCCGTACACGTTCGCGACCGGACTCGCCGTCGTCTGGTTCGGCGCGGTCACGTACAACGTCGCGCAGCTCACCTTCCGACAGACGGTCTGCCCGCCCGGACTGCTGGGCCGTATGAACGCCACCATGCGCTTCGTGGCCCTGTGCGCCATGCCGGTGGGCGCACTCGCCGGGGGAGCGCTCGCCTCCGCGTCGGGGCCGAGGGCGGCACTCTGGGGCTGCGCGGCCGGTTTCCTCTGCCTGCCGCTTCTGTTGCTGTCGTCCCCGCTGCGCAAGCGGTCGAAGAGGCCGCCGGACGAGGCCACGCCCGTGGCAGGCGAACCCGATCACGGAAAGGCCCGTTCCACGTGAGCCTCAGCATCACCGACAGCTATCTGACGCGGTACCGGGCCGTCGTGGGGACGACGGCCGATCCCACCGCCGTCCTGCCGCTCACCGGGGCGCAGCGCCGGTTCCTGCTCGCGCGCGCCCTCGACCCGCTGGGCCGTCCGGATCTCGCCCCGTTGTTCTTCCACTTCCCGCGGGGCGCGGTCGACCTGTCGCGCCTGCGGCGGGCGGCGGTCGGCTTCGCCGGGCGGCACACCGTCCTCCGCGGCCGGGTGGGCCTCCTCAAGGGCGTTCCCGTGCTCCGGGCCGGTGAGCCCTCCGTCGACGTCCGACGCGTGCCGGTACCGTCCGGGGCGGCGCAGGACGCCCTGCGCGCGGAGCTGGGCACCGCGCAGACGTACGGCCCGGCCCTGCGACTGCTGCTGGCGTGCGGCCCTGAGGAGGAACAGGAGACCCTGGCCGTGGTGCTCGACCATCTGGCCTGTGACGAACAGTCGCTGGGCGCCGTCGTCTCCGGGATCTCCCGGGCCTACGAGGACACGGACAACGGCGACGGGCCGCGCCACGGGGCCGAGTACGGCGCCGAGTACGAAGCCGAGGACGGCGCCGTCTACCGGGAGGCGGTGGAGAGTCAGCTGCGGGCCGAGCGCGCCGCGTCCACGGAGGCGTCCCTGACCTACTGGGGCGAGCGGCTGAGCGGCCTGAGCGGACCGGTCGCCGACCCCGCGCAGGCCCAGGAGGCCCAGGACGCCCAGGACGACAGGAGCCCGGAGAAGGGCATGCTCAGCCATGTGCTGCCCGCCGTACCCCCGAGAAGTCGTGGCGTCCTCTTCCCCGCCCTGCTCGACGCCGGGACGGCCGCCCTGCGCACCTGGTCCGCCGGCGCTGGGACGCCCGCTCTGGGCTACCCCTGGGGCGGCCGGCCCCCGGCGCAACCGGACGTCATGGGCTGCTTCATCAACACGCTGGTCCACCCCGCCGCCTCAGGGCCCGCGCGGATCGAGGACACCGCGGCCGCCTGGTGGGACGACCTGGACCACGCCGGCACCCCCTACGACGAAGTGGTGCGCGCCGTCCGGCTCACCGGGGGGAACTGGCCGGGAACGCTGGACGGGATCCTCACCTTCGAGGACCTCGGCCGCCGGTCGGCGCTGCGCCTGGCCGGGGAGACCGGGCGCGAGACCCATGTCGCCGCGCCGCTGCGCTACGCGGCACCGGTGGGGGTGGCCGCCTCGTACGGCGACGACCTCCTGGTGCGCCTGGTCTGGGAGCGGTCCGGGGCCTCGGACGACCTCGCGCAGGAGGCTTTCGGGGCGCTGCTGGACACGCTCCGCCGGCACCTCTACGCCGCACTGCCGACAGCGGTCGCCGCCCCGTAGAAAAGCTGTTTTCCCGAGAGAAGCTGTTTTCTCGATGCGTCGTATCGATGAATTGCCGTTGATGCGATTCGGGGCCCTGGGCAGGATCGAGCGGAAGCCGTCGCACGCCGTTCGCGTTACCCGAGAGAGGTATCGATGATCACCCATATCGTGCTCTTCAAACTCAAGGACGGTGTCGACCGCAGGGCCCCGTCCGTCCTGGAGGCCGAGAAACTCGCGAGAGAAGTCGGCCGGCACGTACCGGAGTTGCTCAGCTGGCGCGTCGGCTGGAACTGCGTGGCCCGTGACATCTCCTACGACTTCGCCGCCGTCGGTGTCCTTCCGGATCGCGCCGGGCTGGAGAAGTACCAGAAGAACGCCTTCCACCAGCAGTCCGTGGAGAGATGGCGGGAGATATCCGACTGGGTCGTCGTCGACCTGGCCGACCACTGAGGGCGGCGCCGTGACCAGCAGCACCCGAGGAAGGGAACACGGGATCACACCATGACGGTTCACCTCGGCACCAGCGCGCAGGACCGGTGGCTCCGCCGGTACCAGTCCGCCGTCCCGGGCACCCCCCGGCTCGTGTGCTTCCCGCACGCCGGTGGCTCGGCGACCCAGTACGTCCCCCTGTCGGAGGCCCTGGCGCCGGCGGTGGACACCCTGGCCGTCCAGTACCCCGGTCACCAGGACCGCTATGGCGAGCCGTGCGTGGAAGACCTCGCGCGGCTCGCGGACGACATCTGTGCTGTCCTCCTGAGAGGACCGGGTTCGCCTCTGGCCCTCTTCGGACACAGCATGGGCGCCGTCCTCGCCTGGGAGGTCGCCTCCCGCCTGGAGCGGACCGCGGGTCCCGGCTCCGTCACCCACCTCTTCGTCTCCGGCCGCCGCGCCCCTTCCTGCGCGCGGGCGGAGAACGTCCACCGGTTGGACGACGCGGCGCTGATCACGAGGATCCGCCGGCTCGGCGGCACTCCGCCCGCCCTGGTGGCGAACCAGCAGATGCTGCGGCTGATCCTGCCGGTTCTGCGCAGCGACTACACGGCGGTGGAGACGCATCGCCCCGACCCCGCCCTCCGGCTCACCTGCCCGCTGGTCGCCCTCACCGGGGACCGCGACCCCATGGTCACGCTCGAGGAAGCCCGACGCTGGACGACGCACACCACGGGCCCCGCCGAACTCCGCGTCTTTTCCGGCGGACATTTCTTCCCCGAGGATCACCTCCCGGAAATCGCGGCCCTGATATCGGCCTGTCTCCTGCCCGCCCCCCACGGCGTTCGGAATGTTCCACCCGTCTCCGCCCCCTGAGGGAGACGGCCCTCACTTTCGTCAGGAGTGCGTATCATGACTTCCGACTTGTCTCCCGCCGAGTCAGCCGTCGTTGCCCCCCCGCCCGCGCGTACGCGAAGGAATTCCACCGGCTATCTCGTCTGGCTGGGATTCGCGGGTTTCGTCTCCCTCGCGGTGGCGGTGTTCGCCGCGAGCGCCTATGTGACCCTCGACCTCGACCAGAGCAGGGCACCGGTCCGCGGCCGCCTGGACTACGGACTGCTGGTGACACACGTCGCCACCGCCGTGATCGCGCTCGCTGTGGGGGTCGTGCAGTTCGTCCCGTCGTTGCAGACGCCCCGCCGGCCGGTGCACCGGTGGGTCGGCCGCGTCTACGTCGCCTGCGTGATACCCGGCTCCGTCTTCGCGCTCGCCGTAGCCGTGATGTCCCTGAACGGGCTGGCCGTCAGCGTGCCGCTCTCCGTGCTGAGTGCGCTGTGGTTCATCACCGGTGTCCAGGGCTGGCGGACCGCGCTGCGCCGCAACTTCCGCATGCACCGCATCTGGATGATCCGCTCGTTCGCCCTGACCTCGGCGGCGATCACCGGGCGGCTCTACGTTGTGGTGATGAAAGTCGCCATCCCGGACAGTTACGGAGCCACGGACCACGACATCGCGGCTGCCGCGAACTGGTTGTCGTTCGTGGGGAACCTGCTGATCGCGGAGTGGTGGATCCAGCGCCGGAGCGGCGCCACGGCGAGAAGGCGGTACGCCGGGGCCGGCGGGTGATCCACCGTCACCGGACGCACGGGGTGCTGTGGCGACCAGGCGGTGCCGCCGGTACGGCGCCTTCGGCGACCGTGGGCGCCGAAGGCGCCGTACCCGTGACCGGGGGGCACGGCTTCGCAGGAGTCGCCGGCTGCGGCTCCTTGGCGACGATGAAGACGCCGACGACGACCAGCGCCATGCCGAGAACGTGGGAGGGGCGGAGCGGCTCGCCGATGAACACCATGGACAAGATCGTGCCGCTCACCGGGGTGAGCGCGGTGAACGCCGCGGCGGTGGTGGTGTCCACCGTGTCCATGCTGTCGTACATCAGCACGACCGCGACCCCGTTCACGGCCACCCCGGTGTAGACCATCAGCGCCCATGTCTGCCAGCTGACCTGGGACATCCTGTGCCAGTCGAACTCGATCGCCGTCGGCACGGCGAACAGCAGGGCACCGGCCACCGACAGGGTGAGCGACAGCTTGACCGGCTCCATGGCCGCGGTCAGCAGCTTGCCGAAGGTCAGGAACACGGCTTCGCACAGCACCGCGCACATCAGCAGAAGAGCGCCGAGCGCGGCGTGACGGCCGGGCGTGCCCGAGGATCCGGCATTCAGCACGTTGATGCCGACCGCGCCGACGACCGCGAACGCGATGCCGACGCCCCGGCGCCGGGAAAGCGACTCCCGCAGCAGGACCAGGGCGACCACGCTCACGGAGACCGGCACCATGCCGAGGATCACACCCGCCTCGATGGCGCCCGTGAACCGCACCCCGTACATGGCGAAGACGCTGAACAAGAAGACACCGACGACGGTCTGCGCCATCAGCACCAGGCTGTCCCGGCGCGACGGGCGTATGCGTCCCGGCGACTTCATCCCGACGTGGAAACCCAGTACCGCGCTCGAGGTCGCCAGCCGTACGAACGTGGCGGTGAAGACCGGCACCTCGCGCAGGATCAGTTTGCTCGCCACGAGATACGAGCCGAGCAGCACGGTCGCCAGGACCATCCTGAAGTGGACGCCGCGCATCGGTTGCTCCCGTGGATGACTGGGGCCTGCCGCCCCGTGGCCGTGACGCGATGACGATGCATCCCTCAAGATAATTAAGTCAAGCTACGTATGCTTCAGTATTTGTTAAGCTCAACTCATGTTTGATGTGAAGCGGCTGATCATGCTGCGTGACCTGGCCGAACACGGGAAGGTGGCCGTCGTCGCCGAGCTGCACCAGGTGACGCCGTCGGCGGTGTCACAGCAGCTGCGCGCCCTGGAGGCCGAGGCCGGGGCGGAGCTGGTGTACCGGGAGGGCCGCGGCGTACGTCTCACCGCGGCGGGGCGCGCCCTGGCCGCGGAGTGCGAGCACGTACTCGCCGCTCTGGAGCGCGCCGAAGGGGCCGTACGCGCCCTTGACGGCGACCTCAGCGGCGAGCTGGGCATCGGCTGCGCCCCCAGCGCGCTCTCCTCCGTGGCGGCGCCGCTGCTCGCGGAACTCGCCGCACGGCATCCCCGGCTGCGGCCACGGATCGTGCAGGCCGAACCGGAGAACGCCGTCCTCCTGCTGAAACAGCGTCGGCTCGATGTCGCGATCGGCTACCGCTACCACCTCTTGGGCGCCCCTGTGCCGGACGGCACGACGGCCATCCCGCTGTTCGACGATCCGCTCGCCGTAGTCGTACCCGACGGGCTGCGCGAGGCGGTGCGCCGCGACGGTCTCGCCGCCCTGCGCGATCTCGCGTGGGTTTCCGCGCCCGAGCCCAGTACCTGCCGCGAAGTACTCCTGCACGCCTGCCGCAACGCCGGGTTCACCCCGCGCATCGAGCACGACTGCGAGGACCTGCGCTCGGCGCTCTCGTTCGTCGCCACCGGACTGGCGGCGACCGTCCTGCCCGATCTGCTCTGTTCCGGGCCGCCGCCCGGCGCGGCGGTCCTGCCGCTGCCGGGCAAGGGCCGCGTCATCGAGGCACTCGTACGCACGGGCGCCCAGGAACAGCCCGCGATCGCCGCGGTCCTGACGGCACTGACTTCCACACAGCGAACGCGGATCGGTGCGGACTGAGGCGCGATACGCCTCGGCTGCCGCGGAACGCCTGCCCAGGGAAAGAACCGCGCCACGGCAGGCGGGCTCCGGTGCGGCCCGGCATCGTTCGACCGAGGTCGCAACAGGTTGATTCCGTCTACACCGGACAAGTCTGCGCCGATTTCCCGCCACGTTATCGGACCTACCCCTCGCCGAAAGGGAACAGGAGCGTTGAAAGTTGCAATGATGTTTGAGATGATCGCTTGCGTCCGTAAACGTATGGCCAGTTCGCCCTCTGCCCAGCCAGTGAGAACCGATAATTCAAGCCATGTGTCGCCGTGGATATCCACTGAGGTGATCACTGTCTGTCGCGACAGAAAGAAGCTGAATGCTGAAGAGAACGCGCTCCTGTGCAGAAGCAGCTCCTGCGGGATTATCCGCCACAGGAGGATCGATCGTGACCGCCTTCGGCTCCGGTACGCGACGGAGATAGAGCACCCGCAGGCCGGTGCCGCACGATCACTTCTTCTCCGTCATGGAGGCGTTTCAGCTTGGGATTACCACGCGAGACCCGGACGACCTGGCACGACCTGGAGTTACGGGTCCGGGCCGAGGCCCCCGAGGTCCTCGACTACGTCAGCAGCCAGCACCGTCTCGCCCGCGAGGAGCCGGACCGGGCTGCCGCGCGGATCGACATCGAAGCCGTCGGCTCCCCGTCGCGACTCGCGGAGCTGACCGCGAGACCGGCGACCGAGCGTCGTGAGTCGTACGCCGGCTGGTGGTACGACTGCCACCGGAACGAGGACGGAGCGTTCGTCCTCGTCTCCCGGGAGGGGCACGAGTTCTCGCACGCCCTGATCACCACCGACTTCCTCACCTGGGAGATCGTCACCGCGCACGAGCACGAGCTGGGACTCGTCGTCACCCGCACCATGCGGGAACTGGTGCGCGAACACTTCGTCGACCGCGGCGCGCTCATGCTGCACGGCGCGGCGGCCGTCCTGCCCGACGGCTCCGGGGTCGTCCTCGCCGGTCCCTCGGGCGCCGGCAAGACCTCGGCCTCCGTCCAGCTCGCCCGCGCGGGCGGCCACTGCGTCGCCACCGACCGGTGCCTGCTGCTGGCCGACGGCCCGGAATGGGCCGTGGTCGGTCTGCCGCTGTCCACCCGCCTCACCCGGGAAGCGGCGGCCGGTCTCGGTATCGATCCCGGCGAGAAGGACAGGCTGATCAGACACGGTGAGGCGGCCGTCCGCAGACCGGACCCCAAGGGCAAGATCTCGCTCAGCAACGAGGAGATGCGGCGTCTGGCCGGTGTCGAGTTCCTGGCCTCCACGCGGATCGACACGCTGGTGCTGCTCGAGAACACCGGCGCCCCCCGGCCCCTGTCCGGCCCGGTCGCCGAGGGGGAGGTCGTGGCCGCCCTGGCCGAGCACCTCCTCGTACCCGACACGGCGTACCGCTCCCGGTGGCTGTCCGCGGACGCGAGCCCCGAACCGGCCGGTGACCTCAAGGGCCGGCTCGGCGAACTGGCCGCCGCCGTGCCCGCCCGGCACGGCACGTGGACACCGGCCACCTACAAGAGCGACGTTCTGGCGGCCTGGCTCGCCCCGCGCGCCGGTGCCGAGAAGACAGGAGACCCCTCGTGACAACCACCCCGCAGATCCGTTACAGCGCCCGGGCCCTGCTGCTGGACGAGGACGACAGGCTCCTGTTGTTCTCCAGCGTGGACGACGCCAACGGCGAGACCTTCTGGTACCCGGTGGGCGGTGGCATCAAGGAGGGGGAGTCGCCCGAGGACGCCCTGCGCCGGGAGGTCGAGGAGGAGACCGGAGGCACGGAGTTCGAGATCGGCCCCCAGATCTGGTACCGGGAGGCCGTCGCCTCCTGGGGCGGCAACACCTACGACTGCCGCGAGCGGTTCTACCTCTGCCGCGTCTCCCATTTCTCCGTCGACACCAGCGGCTTCAGCCAGGGAGAGATCGACACGGTCTCCGGTCACCGGTGGTGGACGCTGGACGAGCTGGACGCCGCCACGGACCGGCTGGTGCCCGCCGATCTGGCCCCCCGGCTGCGCGCCGTGCTCACCGACGGCGCCCCCGCCGAGCCCGATGTCGTCGGCAGCTGAGCACGGAACCGGAGGGACCAGCACGTGAAGGGACTGCGAGGACGGCCCGCCCTGGTGACCGGCGGCGCCCAGGGGATCGGCAGGGCGGTCGCCGAGCGCCTCGTCGAGGAGGGCGCCCGCGTCATGATCATGGACACGAACGAACAGTTCGGGAAGTCCGTGGTGGCGGAGCTGAAGCAGCGCCCAGGCGGTGAGTACGTCGGTTTCGTGCACGGCGACATCTCCGACGAGAGCGACGTGGTGGTCGCGGTGGAGGCGACACGAAGCGCGTTCGGCGGCGTCGAACTCCTCGTGAACTGCGCCGCCGCGTTCATCACGCGCGGGATCGAGGCCACCGTGGAGGAGTGGCGGCGCGTCACCGACGTCAACATCATGGGCCACGCCCTGATGGTCAAACACAGCGCGCCCCTGATGGAGGCCGCCGGCGGCGGCAGTGTCGTCAACGTCTCCTCGATCTCCGCGCACATCGCGCAGCCCCGCTCCGTCACCTACAGCGCCACCAAGGCCGCCATCATCGGCATGACCCGGTGTATGGCCACCGACCTGGCCGGGGCGGGAATCCGGGTGAACGCGGTGAGCCCGGGAACGGTCTGGAGCGACAACCTCGCGCGCCGCTACAAGGAGAAGTACGGAGTGTCGCGCGAGGAGGCGGACGCCCGTCCGGACATCGGCGGCCGGCACATGCTGCACCGCACCGCCGACCCGGAGGAGATCGCCTCCGCCGTCGCCTTCCTGCTCTCTTCGGAAGCCGGTTTCATCACCGGTGAGAACCTCATGGTCGACGCCGGGCTCACCGTGACGTGATGCCGTCGTGCCGTGCGAGGCCTCCAGGGCGCGACGGCACATCGTGACACGGGGCTGCTCCGTACGGAAAAGGAGCTGCCGCCCGTTCTCCTGTCCGGCGCCGCTCACCCGGCGTCGGAATCTCATGGACCCGCACCCGCCGTAAATCCCTCCTGCTTTTTTTACCCGAGGGTTTTCGGAAGGCGCTGCTGACGGCCTGCCGTGCCCATTTTCCGCTCCCTTTCTCTGCGCTTTTTCGGGGGCGTGCGCGAGGCGCCAGAATGATGAGTAATCCCTGACGATCGTCAGGTATACGTCCGGAGGAATACATTGAGTAACAACGTGATCAGGGTCGCGCTGGCCGGCGTCGGCTCCTGCGCCTCCAGTTTCGTGCAGTCCGTGGTCCTGGACCGGGAGCGGCCCGGCCCCTCCAACGGTGTGATGCACGAGTACATCGGCGGTCACCGTCTCGGCGACGTGGAGTTCGTCGCGGCCTTCGACGTCGACGCCCTGAAGGTGGGCCAGGACCTCTCGGAGGCCGTGTACGCGGGACGCACCGCCGCCGTCCGCCACGTGGACGTGCCGCACCTGGGCGTCACCGTCCAGGCCGGCCCGCTGCTCGACGGCCTCGACGGGGCGCTCGGCGACGCCGTCGACGCCCATCCCGCCACCGCCGTCGCGACCCCGGAGGCGCTGGCCGCCGCCCTGGCCGCCGCACGACCCGACATCGTGGTCTGCCTGCTGCCCACCGGCTCGACCGAGGCCGTCCAGACGTACGCCAGGGCCGCCGCCGAGGCGGGCGCGGGCTTCGTCAACGCCACCCCCGAGCCCGTCGCCAACGATCCCGCGCTGGCGGCCCTGTTCACCGAGCGGGGCGCCCCCCTCCTCGGTGACGACCTGCGCAGCCACCTCGGTGCCACCACCCTGCACACCGCCCTGATCGAGCTCTTCCAGAGCCGCGGTGTCGAGGTCAAGGACAACTACCAGCTCAACGTCGGCGGCAACACCGACTTCCTGAACCTCTCCGACCCGGCCAGGTCCCGCTCGAAGCAGGTCTCCAAGCGCAAGGCCCTCGCCAACGCCGGCATCGACTCCCGCGAGGTCGCCGCGGGCCCCAACGGCTTCGTCAAACACCTCGGCGACCGCAAGGTGTGCTTCCTGCGCATCGAGGGCGAGAGCATCATCGGCGCCCCCGTGCACATGGAGGTGCGCCTGGAGGTCGAGGACAGCCCCAATGCCGCCGCGGTGCTGGCCAACGCCGTCCGCACCGCGCACAGCGCCTCCCGCCAGGGCATGGTCGGCGTCATCGACCCCGTCTGCGCCTTCCTGTTCAAGAGCCCGAAGACAGGGGCCAAGGAGTCCGAGGCCCTGCACGACTTCCAGGACTTCGTGCGCAAGGCCGCCGAGCACCACGCGCTGCAGGCGGTCGACGGGAATGCCTGACCCCGCCTCCTGGCTGCCGGATCGCGACCCCGGCGTGGCCCGCGTCCTCGAGCGGAGCTACGGCCTCGGTGCCCACCGGGCGTGGTCACTGAACAGGGAGAGCGTCAACACCGTCTGGCGCGTGACCACCTCGCGGGGGGAGTACGCGCTCAAGCGGCTGGGGCGGGACGTCGCCCCGCAGTGGACGGCCTTCGAGCACGCCGCCCTGCCCCGGCTGACCGCCGCCGGCATCCCGGTCGCGGTTCCCGTGCCGACGACGGAGGGAGGCAGCTCGGCCGTCCACGACGGCTCCGTCTGGCAACTGCGGCCCTGGCGGGAGGGCCGGCCCTTCGACTCGGGCCGGCCGGGCGACATCGAACAGGCCGGTGCCGTCCTGGCGGCACTGCACCGCGTCCCGGTCGACGGGCTGCCCGCGGACGGCCAGAGCTCCACCCGCAACCTGGAGTTCTGGCTCACCACCGAGCGGCCCCCGCAGGCGGCGCTGGACGAGGTCGACGAGATAGCCGCCCCCCACGTCAGCGCCGCCGTGCGCGCCCACGCCCGGCGCGCCTACGCGGCGGTGCTGCGCCGGGCCCGCACCGAACTCGCCGGGTACGGAGACCTCCCCGAGGTCCTCACCCACGGCGAGGTCGCGGGTTCCAACCTGCTGTACTCCGACAGCGGGGAGCTCGCCTGCGTCCTCGACTGGGACGCGCTGCAACTGCGCTCCCGCGTCTACGACGTGGCACGGGCGCTGCTGTTCCTGCCCCGTAAGGCCCGTGGCGGCTTCCAGGTCCTGCCGGACCGGGCCCGGGCGGTCCTCGCCGCCGCGACGGCGCGCGAGCCGCTCACACCGGACGAACTCGTTTCCCTGATCCCGGTGCTGGAGCTGAACTTCGTCCCGTCGCCCGACTACCTCAGGCAGGTCGCGCGGCGCGCCCCGGGCATCCTGGAGTGGTACCTCGGCTGGCGGGCCGAGGGCGCCGGCGCGGTCCGCGGCATCCTCTCCGACGTCATCGCCACAGCTGCGCAGGGAACTCCGCGATGACGCGGTACGTGTGCCGCACCGCGGGGCACGCGGTGGCGTTGGACGTGACCCGCGACGCGGCCGCGTACGTCCGGGAGCTGCTCGGCCCCTACGTCCGGGTCGCTCCCGAGCCCGGCGGCCTTGACGACGCCCGCTGGCGGATCGGGACCGCGGACCGGAAGCGGCCGGCGGGGGAGGAGGTGGTCATCACCAGCGCCACCGAACCGCCCACCCGGCTCTGGTACGACGGAACGGCCCGCGAGGTGCTGTTCGACCCGGCGATGCCGCGCTCCTTCCTGCGGCACAACCTGGTCCGGTTCACCCGCATCCTGCTGCGGCTGATGCACACACAGGAACCGGAGGTCTTCCTGCACGCCGGGCTGGTCGCCCGGGACGACAGGCACGGCGCGCTCGTGCTGGGCGCCAAACGAGCGGGGAAGACCTCCACCGTCCTGTCCGCCCTGCGACACGGGCTCCGCTTCGTCGGCAACGACGACGTCTCCGTCCGTGCGGACGCCGGCGGCTGGACCGGACGGGGCTGGCCCCGACGGGTCTCCGTGCGCGGCGACACCTTCGCCGCCGTCGGACTGCCCGGCGGCACCGACCGCCTGCTCCACCCGGCTGAACTGCGCGACCTCGCGGGCGGCCCTCCGCTGCTGGCCGAGGCGCCGGTCAGGGTCCTGGTCTTCCCCCGCTTCCACCCCGAACCCGGTGTCGTGCCCCTCGGCCCGCAGGAGACCCTGGCCCGGCTCACGGCCAACGAACTGCCCACCGCGGTCAAGCACGCCGACTTCCTGTTGCCGTTCTTCGGCCCCGTCCCGCCGAGGGTCCGGCAGGACCTCCTCGCCCGCCTGGCGGCACAGGTGCCCGGCGTCGAACTCCGGCAGGACTTCTCCGCCCTGCACGACGGAACCGCCGCGCTGACCCGGCTCCTGGACGGAGACGTCCCCGTACCGCCTCCGGCAAGGGAAGAAGGGCGAAGCACGTGAGCACGACCGGTAGCCGGGTGTGGGTGGTCGGCCCCTCGGGCGCGGGCAAGAGCACCGTCGCCCGCGCCCTCGCCGAGGCTCGGGGCCTGCCCCACTACGAGCTGGACGCCATGTTCTGGGCGTCGGGCTGGCAGCGGCGTCCCGAGGACGAGTTCCTCGCCGACGTGGCCGCCCTGGACCGTACCGACGGCTGGATCGTCGACGGGCAGTACGACGCGGCCCACCCGGTCCTCGAGGAACTCGCCGACACCGTCGTCTGGGTCGACCCGCCCCGCGGCGCCACCACGGCCCGCCTGTTGCGTCGCACCGTACGACGGCTGCGCACGCGGGAGGAGCTGTGGAACGGCAACCGCGAACGCCCCGGCAGCGCCTTGCAGCTCGTGCTCTGGGCTCACCGGGAGTTCCCCGTGGTCCGGCGCACCAACACCGACCTGTTCGCCCGCATGCAGAGCCGCTCCGTGCCCTGCCTGCGGTTGCGGACCCCGCACGACATCCGAGAACTACTCAGTAAGGAACGGGCATGACGCGACTCGCGCTCCTCGGCGGAGAGCCCCTGCTGACCCCGGCCGAGCGGCCCAAGTGGCCGAACATCACCGAGGAGGACATCGGAGCGGTCACCGCGATGCTCAGACGCGGTGAAATCACCTACAACGGCAGCGAGGGCGAGGTCCAGGCCCTGGAGAACGGCTATCGGGAGCGCCTCGGCGCCGCCCACGCCCTCGCCGTCAACTCGGGCACGTCCGCCCTGCACTCGGCCTTCTTCGGCCTGGATCTGCGCCCCGGCGACGAGGTCATCGCCCCGGCCTACACCTTCCTCGCCACCGCCATGCCGGTCTTCACCTGCAACGGCGTCCCCGTCCTCGCCGACGTGGATCCCGACACCGGAATCCTCGACCCCGACGGGCTCGCCGCCCACCTCACGCCGCGCACCAAGGCCGTCGTGGTCACCCACCTCATGGGCTTCCCCGCCGACATGGAGCGCATCACCGCCTTCGCCCGCGAACACGGCCTCGCGGTCGTCGAGGACTGTTCGCAGGCGCACGGCGCGGAGTGTTCGGGCCGGCCGGTCGGCCGCCACGGTGATGTCGCCGCCTTCAGCCTCCAGGCCAAGAAGCAGGTCACGGCGGGCGAGGGGGGCGTTCTCGTCACCGACGACCGCAGGATCTACGAGCGCGCGGTGATGCTCGGTCACTGCATCGACCGCGGCGAGGAGGACGTCACCAGCGACGAGTACGGCGCCTACGGCCGGACCGGCTTCGGTCTCAACTACCGCATCCACCCGGTCGGCGCGGCCCTCGCCCGGGGCGCCCTCGCCCGGCTCGACACCGTGCTGACCGGACGCGAGCGGAACTACGGCCGGCTCGGCGCCCTCCTGGACGACATCCCCGGCATCACCCCGCCGGTGCGACAGCAGCACGTCGACCGCGTCGCCCACTACGTCAGCTACCAGCCCCTCTACGTCGCCGAGGAGCTCGGCGGCCTGCCCGTGGACGTCTTCACGGCCGCCGTCAGGGCCGAGGGCGTCCCGCTGACCCGGCCCACCTCGCCTCCGCTGCACCGCGAGGCCGCCTTCCGGAGCCCGTCCTGGCACTCGGGCACGTACCACTCCGGGGACAACGCCTACCGCGTGTACCGGGGCGACGAGTTCCCGGGCGTCGACGCCTACCTCGCCCGCGCACTGCGGCTGCCCACGTACTCCGACGAGCGCCCCGACCTGATGGACGCCTGGGCCGAAGGCATCCGCAAGGTCGTCACCCACGCCGAGGAACTGCGCGACCGGCACGCCGCCGGTGCCCTCGCCGCGTAACGGCTGCCCCTGTGAGCCCGCGTCGGCCCGGTACGCCCCGTCGCGTGCCGGGCCGGCACCGCACCACCGCTCCGCCCCGACACGGAGGTCATCCTTTTGTCCGTCGATAACAGCTCCCGCTCCATGCTCGCGCGCGGTCTCGGCGTCCTCCGCGCCTTCCGTTCCGGCGAGCCGGAACTCCCGCTCTCCGAGATCGCCCGCCGGGCCGACATGCCCAAGGCGACGGCCCACCGCATCATCACCGAACTCGTCAAGGAGGGCATGCTGGAGCGCGGGGAGAAGGGACTCAGGCTCGGCATGGGCCTGTTCATGCTGGGGGCCAGGGTGCCCCGCCGGCTGGTGCTCCGCGACATCGCCTTCCCGCACGCGGAACAGCTGCACCGGCTCACCCGCGGCAGCGCGTTCGTCTTTGTCGCCGACCCCACCGGCGCGGATGCCGTCCTGGTGGACGCCGTACGCCGCGCCCACGAACCCGGCCGCGGACTGGGCATGGCGGAGACCCGGGCTTCCGACCGGGCCGCGACGACGGTGTTCCGTGCTTTCGGCGCCGAGGACGACACCGTGGCCGACCGGGGCGCGCGCGTCCGGGAGGCCGAGTCGGGCCGCGTGCGGCATCAGGACTTCGCGGTCGTCCGCGGTGTGCCCGGCGTCGTCGGTGTCGCCGCCCCGGTCCTGACGGCATCCGGCGCGGTCGCCGGGGCACTGGCCGTCGCGGGGCCGCAGGCCGGGTTCCACGTGGGCCTGGCGGCCGCGCACCTCAAGGCCGCGTGCGCCGCCGTCTCCCGCTCCCTGCAGCGCAATCCGGAACTGCTGACCGCCTCCTGACGTCGTACGACACCCGCCGTCCTTCCCGGCCACGGCTTCCCGGCCACGGCTTCCCGGCTACGGCTTCCCGGCTACGGCTTCCCGGCCACGAACAGCGCGGGCAGCAGTCTGCCCGCGAGGTACTCCTCCCGCGCCGCGGTCAGGGTGTCCCGGATGAGGTCCGCCGAGGCTCCCCCGTAGATGTTCGCGACGCTCCCGCGGAAGATGCGCACCACCTTCAGCCGGTCGGCGAGCAGTGCCACGGCCCAGTCGGTCAGGTCCTTGCGCTCCACGTCGCCGAAACCGGCGCGGGCCAGCTGGTCCGTCCGGTCGGTCAGCGACGTGGTGAAGAAGACGCCGCGCGGATGGATCGCGCGGAACGCCTGCGAGGGCTCCTCGCCGTCCGGCGTGAGGCTCACCTCCTCGGTGAGCACCAGCAGCCCGCCGGGCCGCAGCAGCCGCGCCGCCTCGCACAGTACGGCGCCCGGGTCGGGGAAGTGCGGCATCGAGCCCGTGACCAGCACCAGGTCGAGCGAGGCGGCGGGGAGGGGAACGGCAGTGGCCGAGGCGCACAGCTCCGTCATCGTGGTGCGGCCCTGTGCGCGGCTGATCCGGGCGCTGACCTCGCAGTGCTCGGCGACGAGGTCGACCCCGTAGGAGCGCCGCACCTCGACGCCCGCGGCCGCGAGCCTGTCCACGGTGTAGCGCAGCGCGCCGCCGAAACCGCTGCCCAGCTCGCACAGGTCCACCGCACGGCCGGAGCCCAGGCGGGCGACGACGGCGCCGACCACGGCGTCGCACCCCTGCGGGCCGAAGTGACCCATCTGGTCCAGGCCCAGGAGCCCGTCCGGCCCCTGCTCGCCGGTGAACTCCACGATGGCCCGCTCGGTGTTCTCCCAGTCGTGCAGCGCGGGGAACAGCTCGCGGTGGTAGCGGTACTGGACGCCGGTCTGGTCGGGCGCCGCCTGTGTCTCCCGCGTGCTCGGTGTCCCCTGACTCTTCCGTGTCCCTCGTGTTTCCCGGGTTCCGGCCGGGGCGCCGGGTTCCGTGCTCATCTCGTACTCCTTGCGTTGCTGCCGGGGCCCGGCCCGGACGGTCGTGGAGCGGGGCATCGGACGGTCAGTGCCGGGCCGCGGCCGCCGGCGTCCGGAACTCGTCGGGCACCGCCGCGTAGACGGCATCCAGCAGGGCGAGTGCCTCCTCGGCGTCCTCGTCCGTGGCGACCAGCGGCGGCAGCAGCCGCAGCACCTCCGGCCGGCCCAGACAGGGCGAGACGATCAGGCCCCGGCGGCCGAGCTCCATCAGGACCTCGCCGGCGGCGGCCTGCGTCGCGAACTCGACGCCCCACAGGAGGCCCTGTCCGCGCACCGCGGTCACCAGAGGGGCGTGGCGCTCCGCCAGCCGGGTCAGGCCGGAGCCGAAGACCTCCGCCAAGTGTGCGCCGCGCGGGGCGAGTTCCTCCACCACCCGCAGCGCCGCCACACCGGCCGCGGCACCGAGCGGGTGCCCGGAGAACGTGGTCGTGTGCGCGAAGGGGTCCGCGGCGAGCGGCGCGTACAGCTCCGGCGTCGCCACCACGGCGGACACCGGCTGCACCCCACCCCCGAGCGCCTTGCCGAGCAGAACGGCGTCCGGCTCGAGACCAAGGCTCCTGCTGACCAGGCGAGGTCCGCAGCGGCGCAGCCCGGTCTGCACCTCGTCGGCGATGACGAACGCACCGTGGGCGCGGGCCGCGTCGGCCAGGGCCTTCAGGAACGCGGGGTCCAGGGGCCGTACGCCGCCCTCGCCCTGCACGGGCTCGAACAGGACGGCGGCGACCTCCTCCCCCTCGAAGGCGCCGGGTACCGCGGAGACGTCCGCGGGAATGTGGGTCACCCCGCCGAGGAGCGGCTCCAGGGACTCGCGGTAGCGGGCGTTCCAGGTCGCGGCCAGCGCGCCCATGGACTTGCCGTGGTAGGCGCCCTCGACCGCGATCACCCGCCGCCGGCCGGTGGCCCGGCGGGCCAGTTTCAGCGCCGCCTCCACCGCGTCGCAGCCGTTCAGCCCCAGCCACACCTTCGTCAGACGGCCCGGGTCGGCCCAGCCGGCCAGTGCCCCGGCGAGCGCCGCGGTGGCCCGGTTGCCCAGGACCCGGCTGGACACCGGCATCGCGTCCAGCTCGTCACGCACCGCCGCCACCACGGCCGGGTGGCGCTGGCCCAGCAGCGTCACCGCGTAACTGCCGAAGTCGAGCGCGGTGCGGCCGTCGGAGAGGTGCATCCGCGCGCCCTCGCCCCGCACCTCGACGGCGCCCGAGCCGTTCATGCCGTAGACGAGGGCCAGTTGCGGCGAGAGGTGCCGCCGGATCGCGGTGAGCGCCTCCCGGGCCGTCCTGTCACCGGTGTTCGAGGTCATGTGCGCAGCCTTGTCCTCTTCCGTGGTCCGGCGGATCGCGGACCGCACGACGCGGTGCCCCTCACGGGAATGCCGCCGGTCGGCGGGGCGGACGGTCCGCAGCTGTCGGGACACGGTTCTAGCCCCCCGCGCGCGTCCCTGTGAAGCGGTGTTCCGGCTGCCGGAACACGCGTTGAACCCGGACAACGCCCTTGTCAGGATGATCATCCTCGCCGTCCGTATCCGAAAGGTGCACCGACGCATGGAGACCACTTCCCCGGGCGCTGCGGCGTTCCCCGAACCGGATGTCCTGGAAAGGCGCCTCGCCGCCTTCCTCGACCTGCGGGGACTGAGCAAGGACGCCGTGCTCAAGGAGGCCGACCAGGGCATGGGGACGCCGGCCCTCGCGGTCGCCGCGGGGTCGGTGCTCGCGGGCTTCGGCAACGTCCGCAGCGACCTCGATCTCCTGGTGCTCGTCGAGAACGAGAATCTCAAGCGCTTCCCCATCCAGTCCCACGAGCACGGCACACTGATCGACATCGGCATCCGCCGGGCGAGCACCGTCCGGGCGAGTGCCGCCGCGCTGACCGCCGAGCCGTGGCCGCGCTTCGAGAGCGTCACCGAGGACGCCTGGAACCACCGGCGCCGTACCCTCAGCACCGTCTCCCGGCTCGCCCTCGGACTGCCCCTCGCGGTCGCCGAGCCCTGGGACGTCTGGCATGCGGGGCTGCGCGGGCCGTGGCTCGCGGACGTCCTGCGGGAGTGGTGGGTGGTCGAGGCGCACCGGCTCGCCCAGGCCGCCCGCTGGCTCCTCGACGCCAAGCCGCTGACGGCCGCGGTCCGGGCCCGCGAGGCGGTCGTCGCCGCGCTGAACGCCCGTGCGGTCGACGGCGGGGAACTGTACTTCGCCGCAAAGTGGGCGGGCGAGAAGCTGAAGGTGCTCGGCGACCACGAGAACCTGCGGCTGCTCCGCACCGTCCTGACGCCCGCCGATCCCCGCGAGCGGGTGCCGTTCTGCCTCGACGCCGTCGAACGGCTCGTCGGTCCCGCCGGGACGCTGCACACCGTGCTGCGCTGGGCCACCGGCGCCGGGGCCATGGAACTGGACGACCGCACGGTCGTGGACCGCTGGCAGCTGCGGGCCCTGGAGGTACGGCGGCTCGGCCTGCCGGCCGCCGACAGCGACGGCGTCGTCTGGTCGGGGCCGGCCGGCACCTCACCCCCCGAGGATCTTCTTCCGCTCTTCACGCACAACATGGTGTGGCTCGGTGTCGCCCACCCGGCTCCGGAGGTTCCCGCGTGACGCATTCCCCCACGACCGTGACCGGCGGTACGGCCACCGGTCCCGCCGACGCGTCCGCCGACCTCCGGCGGCTGCTCACCTTCCGCGGCCACGGCGCCGCCCGTCTCCTCCTGGGCTGCCGGGCCCGCCTGGAGGACGTCGAGGGCGCCGTCGCCGCCGGACAGGGCGAGGTCGCCGTCCTCATGGCGTACGACCTGATCCAGCTGTCGCTGTCGATCCGCGGGCTGCGCACCGAGGGTGAGCTGATGTACGGCCACGACGAGGCCGCCTTCGATCCGTTCGCCGGTCTTCCCGTCGAGGAGGCGGAGGCCGGGACGGCGCTCGCCTCCGAGGGGCTGGACGCGGCCGGTGAGCGCGGTGAGGCGTGGCTCCAGCGGCTGCGCGACCACCTCGCGGAGACCGAGGCGCAGCTCGGGTACACCGAACCGCTGCCCGACGTCCGGTCCGGCAGCGGCATGATGAAGGGCTTCAAACTCGCCCGTACCTGGCAGCCTCTGATGGACCGCGTCGGTCTGCCCCCGCTGCTGCCGGACGCCTGGACGCGCCGTGCCGACTGATGCGGGGCCGGTCCGTGCCCCGGACCGGCCACCGGCCCTCTCCGTGCGCGGAGCCGGCAAGAGCTACGGCGGCACGATCGCCCTCGACCACGTCGACCTGGAGATCGCCGAGGGCATGATCGTGGGCCTGCTGGGACACAACGGCGCGGGCAAGACCACGCTGATGTCCCTGGTCGCGGGCCTGGTGCGGCCGGACGCCGGGGAGATCGAGGTGCTGGGGCACTCCGTGACGCGGCATCCGCGCCGGGCCCGCCGCGAACTCGGCCTGGCCCCGCAGGAACTGGGTATCTACCCGCCTCTGACGGTACGGCAGAACCTCCAGTTCTTCGCCGAACTGGCCGGTCTGCGCGGCAAGGAGGCCCGGCGGCGCACCGAGGAGGTCGCCGAACCCCTCGCGCTCACCGAACTGATGGACCGCCCCGCGTCCCGGCTCTCCGGCGGCCAGCAGCGCCGTGTGCACACCGCGATGGCACTGATCCACCGGCCGCGCCTGGTGCTTCTCGACGAGCCCACCGCGGGTGTCGACGTGGAGACCCGGGCCCGCCTCGTCGCCCACGTACGGGAGCTGGCCGCGCAGGGCACCGCCGTCTGCTACTCCACGCACTACCTCCCCGAGATCGAGGACCTCGCCGCGGACGTGGCGGTCCTGCACCGGGGGCGGATCATCGCCCGCGGCTCCGTCGACGAACTGGTCCGGCGGCACGGCGACAGCGCCGTGGAACTGGTCTTCTCCGGCGCGCCTCCCGAACTCGACCTGCCCTGGCCGGTGACCCGTCAGGGCGACACGCTCCTCGTCCGGGTGGAACAGCCCCACCTGGTCACGGCCCAGGTGCTGGCCGCCCTGGGCGACGCCGCCGCCCGGCTGTCCGCCCTGCGCGTCGTCCGGCCCAGCCTCGACAACGTCTTCCTCAGACTCACCGCAGGACAGCACAGCGACAACGGGGAAGACCACGCGAGCACGGACAGGATCGAGGCGGAACAGCATGCGTGACGGGGCACTGACACGGATCACCGCCCTCGTCCGGCAGGACGTCCGGCTGCTGCTGCGCGACCCCGCGCCCCTGGTGGTCCGCACGGTCATGCCGCTGCTCATCATGGGCTTCATGCAGCCGCTGTTCCGCGCCGCCCTGCGGGCCGGCGGGGAGGCCGCCGACGCCAACGGCGCCGAACAGGGCGTCCCCGGCATGGCGGTGATGTTCCTCTTCTTCCTGGTGAACGTGGTCGGCTTCGCCATGTTCCGCGAACACGGCTGGAACACCTGGGACCGGCTGCGCGCGAGCACCGCCCGCCCGGTCGAGCTGCTGGCCGCGCGCATCGTCGTGCCGCTGGCCGCCGCGGTGCTCCAGCTCGCCGTCATCTTCGGGGCCGGGGGAGCGCTGTTCGACCTGCGGGTGACGGGTTCCTACCTCGCCCTGGTGGTGGTGGCGCTGCCGCTGGCGCTCTGCGTGGTCATGGTGGGCATGGCGCTGGTCGCGCTGTGTCGCACGATCTCCCAGCTCAGCGTCATCGCCAACCTCCTGGCCCTGGTCTTCGCGGGACTCGGTGGCGCCCTGACCCCCCAGTCGGCGATGCCGGACTGGGCGGAGCCCTTCGCTCCCGCCGTGCCCAGCTACTGGGCGATGCGCGGCTTCAACGAGGTCATCCTGCGCGGCGGCGGGGTCGCGGACGTCCTGCTCCCGGCGGGTGTCCTGTGCGCCTTCACGGCCGGCCTCACCGTCGTCACCCTCGTCTTCTTCCGGGCCGACCACCGCAAACTCTCCTGGTCCTGAGCGGTACGCCGCCGGATCCGGGACGCCGTCAGAGAGGGAGACCCATGTCCGCGCTCGTCGTCTTCGACTGTTTCGACACCCTGGTCACGTCCCGGCCGCTGCCGGGTCCGGAACGATTCACCGTCGTCCTCGCCGACGCGCTCGAGCTGGACACCAGGTCCGCCGGCGTCGTCGTACACACCGTGTACGGCACCCTGTACGAGGCCATGACGGACCCGGACGCCTCGCAGCCCGCGACCCTCGACCTGATGGAGGGCGCGCTGCGCGCCCAGGGCGCCGTCCGGGAGCGGGCCGCGGTGGAGGGGGCCCTGTGGCGGGCGCTGGGCTGCGCCGACCCCGACGGCTACGTGCTGTGCGCGCCGGTCGCGAAGGCCGCGCGCCGGGCGCACGAGGCGGGCCACACGCTCCGGCTCCTGTCCAACTGCTACCTGCCCGGCACCCTGATGTGGGATCTGCTGCGCCAGGCCGGGGCGCCCGACATCTTCGACCGGGGACTGTTCACCGCCGACGGCGGCCCGAAGAAGCCCGACGCCCGCGCGTTCCGGCAGATCGGCGAGGGCGACTTCGAGCGCCGGGTGATGGTGGGCGACTCGGCCGAACTCGACCTCGTACCCGCCGCGGCCCTCGGCTGGGACACCGTCCTCGTGACGCCCGGTGCTCCCGTGCCGGACGCGTTCTTCACTCTGCTCGATCTGTGACGACGGGCCGGGCGAGGCCCGTGCCGGACCTGTGACGACCGGCCGGGCCGCATCCGCGCGATCTCGCGTTCCGCACAAAGAAACACCCGCTGAACTACGGCGTCCCCGCTGCCTAGAGTCGATCCGTCACGGCGAGCCGGGCACGCGGGCCACCGGGCCGGCCGGTCCGGGACGAGCGAAGGGAGAACCATGGGCACGGCTGCCGAGAACACGGCAGGACACCCCGACGACGGCGTGCCGCCGCACCGGGCTCTGCTGGACGCCGGCTGGAGCACGGCGTGGACACCGCCCCCGCTCCGCGAGGGAGTCACCGGCACCGAACGCATCAAGGACCTCGCCGCGGGCGGATACGCCGCGCTGCCGATCCCCGAGGACCTCGGCGGCGCCGGCGCGAACCTGGCCGAGACGGCCGCGGCGCAGCGCACGCTCGGCAGGCTCGACCCCTCCGCCGCGGTCGCCCTGAACATGCACGCCTTCACGGTCGGCCTGATGGTCGACTACTTCGGACGGCACCGCGACACCACGTGGATGCTGCTGGAGGGCATCGCACGCTCCGGCGCCCTCGTGGCGTCCGCGTTCGCCGAGCCCGGCGGCAGCCCCAACTTCATGACCAGCCGCTCCGAGGCCGTCCCGACGGAGAAGGGCTACCGCGTCAGCGGCGTCAAGTACCCCTGCTCGCTGGCCACCACAGCCACCCTGGTCTGCCTGACGGCCCGCGTCACCGGCACCGACGAGACCATCCTCGCCCTGATCCCGAGCAGTTCGCCCGGACTGGACGCCGAGGGGGACTGGCCCTCGCTCGGCATGCGGGAGTCCGACACCGCCCGGCTGGTCCTGCGCGACGTCGAGGTCGACGACCGGCTCGTCTTCCACCGCGGCCCCGCCGACGTCATCGACGAGAACGTCACCCACGGCATGGCCTGGTTCTCGGTGCTGCTGACCGCCACGTACCACGGTGTCCTCAGCGGCCTGCTGGACACGGCGTACCACGGTGTGAACGCCTCGCGGCGTTTCGGCCCGCGCACCGCCCTGCTCGGCCGCGCCACCCGCGAACTGCTGACCCTCGGCAGCGCCTGCCGCCAGCTCGCCGCGGACATCGACAGCGGCACCCTGGACGGAGCGGCGGCCATGGCGGCCGCGGTGGGCCTGCGCGCCACCCTCAGCGACACCCGCGACCGGGTGGTGTCCCTCCTCACCCCGGTCGTCGGCAGCCGCCTCTACGGGCGCGGACAGCAGGAGGCCGGGCTCGCGCTCGACTCGCTTGCCGCCCACCACCACCCACCGTCCCTCCTGGTCTGCGACGAGGTCGTCGGCAGCTTCGGAACCGGGCGTGAGATCACCTTCGACCCGGCCGACTGACGCCCGGCCGCTGCCGCCGGACGCCACGGAACCCACCCCGGGCACCAGACAAGGAGACACACCACCATGCCGCATGTCGAGGTCAACCTGCCGATCAAGGCCCCGGCGGCCGAGGCCTGGACGGCCGTCACCCGCCTCGAGGACTACGCCGCCTACATGGAGAACGTCGAGTCGGTCACCGTGATCGGCGAGACCGACACCGGGGCCCGTACCAGTGAGTGGTCCGTCCTGCTCAAGGGTTCGGTCCTGGAGTGGATCGAGGCCGACACGCTCGACCACGACGCGAGGGTCATGTCCTTCGACCAGGTCTCCGGGGACCTCGACGTCTTCAACGGGTACTGGCGCGTCGAGGACACCGGCGACGACACCTCGGTCGTCACCTTCGTCGTCGACTTCGAGATAGGCATCCCGCTCCTCGCCGACATGCTCAACCCCGTCGCCACCAAGGCACTGCGGGAGAACGCCGAGCACATGCTGCACGCCATCGAGCGGCGGATCACGGCGGTCTCGTGACCGTGCCCGCGAGGATCCTGGTCACCGGAGCCACGGGGGCCGTCGGCAGCGCCGTCATGCGCGCGCTGCGGGCGGTCGGCCACACACCGCACGGTGTCAGCCGCCGCGGCGGCGAGGGGGAGCACCACTCCGCCTGGCACATCGGCACGGAGGAGCCACCGCAGGAGCTGCGCGGCCCCTGGGACACCGTCGTCCACTGCGCCGCCGACACCCGCTGGAACCTCCCCGACGAGGACGCCGAGGACGCCAACGTCGTGCCGTTGCGCGCGGTGCTCTCCCTGGCCGGCCCCGAGACCCACTTCGTCCACCTGTCCTCGTCCTTCGTCACGGGCCTTCACGGCGACATCACCTCACCCTCGCGCGACGCCTACCGCAACTCCTACGAGTGGTCCAAGGCGCATGCCGAGCGGATCGTCAACGCCGAGCGGGACGGCGCCGACATCGTGCGCTTCCCGATCGTCATGGGCTCCCGGGCGGACGGCGCGCTCGACCGCTACAGCGGCTTCTTCTGGCTGCCCGCGGCGATGTGCAACGGCGCCGTGCCCGCGCTCGTCGCGGAGGAGAAGGGCCTGCTGGACATCGTCAGCACCGACGACGTCGCCGAGCACGTGATCCGGCTGCTCGACTCCGGTAAACCGCAGGGGCACCGGCTGTCGGTGCTCGGCCGGGGCGACGGCGCCCAGCGGGTCGGCGACGCCTTCGACACCGTCCTCGAGGCCCTGAACGACTGGCGCGCCGAGCACGACGTGACCCCGCTGGACCGGCTGCCGTACGTGACGCCCCAGCAGTGGAACCGCTTCTACCTGCCGTTCGCCGAGGAGTACCTGGACCGGGCGCAGGTGCTGAAGGTGACCGCCTTCCGCGCCTACCAGGGCTACCTGTCGGTGATCGACCCCTTCGAGGTCACCGTGCGGGTCGCGGACACGCGGGACGTGCTGTACCGGTCGATCCGGCGCTGGGCCGACACCCACGGGGCCTCCGCCCGCCGGGTACCGCGTCCCTGGCGCGCCTGACCGTCCCCCGTTCTCCCACCTCCCCCTCATCACCCGAGAAGAGATGGCCATGCTGTCGATCGAACGAGACTCCCGCACCGTCGAGGACCTCCCCTACGAGCTCGTCGAGCGCAAGGGCGTCGGCCACCCCGACACCATGTGCGACGCCATGGCGGAGCGCATGTCCCGCTACTACTCCCAGCACTGTCTGCAGGAGTTCGGCGGCGTCGCCCATCACTGGTTCGACAAGGTCACGCTGTACGGCGGGGGCGCCGACGTCGATTTCGGGCGGGGCGAGATCACCGCCCCGTACCGGGTCAAGGTGTTCGGCAAGGGCGCCTACCGCGTCGGCTCCACCGAGATCCCGGTGCACGACCTCATGTTCCGTGCCGCCGCCGACGTCCTCTCCGAGGTCACCACCGGTTTCGATCCCGAGCGGCACCTGGTGGTAGAGCTCGGCATCGTCGACCACCAGGGCTCCGGCCGCGGCGTCTCGCGCTACCAGCCGGCCTCCGCGGCCGACCTGGTGCCGCTGCGGGCCCCCGGTCTCGTCTCCAACGACACCAACCTGCTGCACGGCTACGCGCCGCTGTCGCGCCTGGAGACGGTGGTGCTCGGCCTGGAGAACCTCGTCAACGGCGCCGACTTCAAGAAGCGCCACGCCGACACCGGCTGGGACGTCAAGGTCTTCGGCAGCCGCCGCCGGAACACGTTCAGCCTCGTCGTCAACATGCCGTTCCTCGCGGCCGGCATCGAGACGATGGACCAGTACTGGGCCCGCAAGTCCGTCATCCAGCGGGAGCTCGAAGCGTACGTGGCCTCGCTCGGCATCGAGGACGTGCAGATGCTGATGAACGCCACCGACCGCAACGGCCGCCCGTACCTCACCGCGATCGGCTCCGTCGCCGACACCGGCGACGTCGGTGTCGTCGGCCGCGGCAACCGCGTCAACGGCCTCATCACCCCGATGCGACCGATGAGCATCGAGGCGCCCGCCGGCAAGAACCCGCTCGACCACACCGGGAAGATCTACAACGTGATGGCCATGCGCCTGGCCCGCGAGGTCCACGAGCGGTTCGGCGGCCCCTCGCAGGTGCACATCTTCACCTCCAAGGAAGCCCCGCTGGAGGCCCCGGACGAGGTAGTCGTCACCTCCCCCGACGCGGACGAGACCGCGCTGAAGGAGCTGGTGGAGAAGACGGTCGCGAGCTCCGGCGACCTGACGGCGGAACTGATCGAGACGGGCATCACCCTGTGGTGACACCCGAAGAGGTACGCGCCCTGTCGGCCGCGGCGCTGGACACCCGGCGCCGCACCGACAGCGGCCGGCCGCAGGCGCCGGCGCCCGAGAGCGGCAGTCACGTCGCCGTCGTGGTCAAGCCCGAGGTCATGGCCGCCCCGCACGCCGCCGACATGTCGGCGGCGGCGGTGGAGGCACTCGGCCGCCAGGGAGTGTCCGTCCTGCGCTGCGCGGTGGTCCCGGCCGCGGACTTCGCCGCCCGGGGCGACCTGCTGCTGCACTATCCCCGCCTGCACCGGGTGGCCGTCGACGGCGTCGCCGCGCTGACCTCCGGCGCCCGTCGCGAACTCGACGCCCTGCGGGAGAAAACAGGCGTCCGCGACGTCCTCCCGGCCTACGTGGCGATGGCTCACGGCGGCCTGTCGCCGCGCGCGCTGGAGGACCGCTGCCGGGACGCGGGCATCACCAAGCTCGGCTCCGGCTCGTACGCCTCCGTCACCGAGGTGGGCGGCCGGCCGACGGTGGTCCTCAACGGTTTCCTGCCGGCCCTGGACCAGGGGTACCGCACCCCGAACGCCCTGGTCGGCCTGCTGGAGTGCCACAGCGCGCGACCCGTGGCGGAGCTGCGCGACGCGGTACTCGGCGAGCTGCACCCGTTCCGCGCCGCACCCGGATCGCTGCGGGGCGCCCTCGGGGCCCTCGCCCGCGAGCACGGCATCGAGCTCTCGGAGGGGCGCAACGCCGTGCACCTGTCCGCGGGACACCTGGAGGGCATGTTCCAGAACTGGCGGTACTTCACCGCCGGGGACGGCGACGGCCTGGACGGCACCTCCTTCGGCCGGGCCCTGGTCCGGGCGGGCGTGGATCTGGACGCCGTGGCCGCGCTCGCCACCGACCCGGACGTCCCCGACGGCGCCGGGCGGACGCTGTCCCCGCACGGAGCCACCGAGAATCTCGACCGCGACGAGGCCGTCCGCCTCGTCGGACGATGGACCACCACGAAGGAGTTGGCAGGATGAGGGGCCGGGCACGAGGACTCGCCGGACGCACCGCGATGGTGACCGGCGGCGCGCAGGGCATCGGAGCCGCGGTCGTCGAACGCCTGTGCTCCGAGGGCTGCCGGGTCCTGGTCTACGACAGGAGCGCGGAGCACGGCCGGGCCGCGGCCGAGAAGTGGACGGCCGAGGGGTACGAGGTCCGGCTCGCGGTGGGCGACGTCATGGACACCGCTGCCGTCAAGGCCGCCTTCGCGGACCTCCCGGACGACTGGGACCGGCCGACACTGCTGGTCAACCTGGCTGCCGGGTTCGTCTTCAAGGGGCTGGAGGCGACCGCCGAGGACTGGCACGCCGCGCTCGACCCGACCATCGTCGGACTCTCCATCGTCACCCGCGAGTTCGTGGCGGGCCTCCCGGAGCGCGACGCCGACGCGGCCGTCGTCAACATGGCCTCGATCTCGGCGCACATCTCGCAGAGCGGCTACCTGACGTACAACACGGGGAAGTCCGCCGTACTCGGCTTCACCCGGTGCACGGCCCAGGAACTGGCCCCGCGCGGCATCCGCGTCAACTCGGTCAGCCCGGGCACCGTCTGGAACGCCAACAACGAGCGCTTCCACCGCGAGGCCCTGGGCCTGGACCGGGCGACGGCCGAGGCGGCGCCCGAACACGGCGGGAAGTTCCTGCTGAAGCGGTTCGCCGATCCCGAGGAGATCGCGGCGCCGATCGCGTTCCTGCTCTCCGGTGAGGCGAGCTTCATCACCGGCACCGACCTGCCCGTCGACGGCGGATACCTGGCGGTGTGAGCCGGTGATCGACCTCCACACGCACCACGAGCGGTGCGGGCACGCCACCGGTTCACTGCGCGACTACGTCACGGCGGCGCTCGACAAGGGCGTCAAGGTGCTCGGCCTGTCCGACCACACACCCATGTTCGCGGAGCAAGCCGACCACGCGCTGCCCCCGGTGGCGATGCCCAAGTCGGAGTTCCCCTCGTACATGGCCGAGGCCTTCGCGCTGAAGGAGGAGTTCGCCCGCAGCATCGAGATCCTCGTCTCCACCGAGGCGGACTTCTTCCGGGGCCGCATGGACCCCTACTCCAGGGAACTGGCCGGCTACCCGCTGGACTACGTCATCGGCTCCGTCCACATGTTCGAGGGCCGGGACATCTTCGACACCACCCGCTGGGAGACCCTCGAGAACAGCGAGGACAGCAAGGACGAACTGGCCGCGGTCAAGGGACGGTACTTCCGTGCGGTGGCGGAGTGCGCGCGCTCGGGGCTCTTCCAGGTCATGGGGCATGTGGACGCCCTCAAGGGCAACCACCCGGAACTGGGGACCGTCCCCGCGCCGGCCGCGGCCGACGAGATGCTCCGGGCGATCCGCGACGCCGGTGCCGTGATGGAGGTCAACACCTCGGGCGGCACCAAGATGCACGGCGGCTGGTACCCGGAGCACGACCTCCTGGAGCGCGCCCACCACTTCGGCGTGCCCCTCACCTTCGCCTCCGACGCCCACGTCCCCGAGCGCGTCTGCGACCAGTACCCGGACGTGGTGCGCGTGCTGCACGACATCGGCTTTCGCACCTGGACGGTGTTCCGCCGGGGCGAGCCCCGCACGGTCCCCCTCGCCTGACGCCGGTCGGCGGAGAAGTCCCGCAGCCGCCGACGAAGCCCGTCTGCCTCCCGGCCGCCGCCCCGGCTCCCTGCCGGATGTCCTGCGGGGCCGGCCAGGCCCCGGGCCACGACGGCTGCCCACGATCACGCGGAGCCCGACCGGGGTGTGGGGGAGCGTCGCTGCCGGGCACGGCGCGGCGCAGGTCCCGCCCCTTGCCTGCGCGTCCGGTGAGGCGTGGGTGCCGTCGATGCCCTCGACGGCACCATCGTCTGACAACGGCAGGAGCCGGCCGCCACTTCGGCGGCCGGCTCCGTGCTCGTGAGGAATGCCCGTGTCGGAGTCGGCGTCCCACTCCTTGATGAGCGCGGCCACGCCCTCCCGCTCGGTGGCCCAGTCCGGGAACGCCTGCCCGGCAGGAAGACTCAGCTTTGAGGACCGGCCGCGGATGTTGATGCCCAGGCTGCCCAACGGTACCTGGTTCTTGTAGATGCGCTGATGGGTGTCGCCGACCAGGAACAGGTCGTCGCACCGCGAGCGGTCATCGCGCGGACACCCGCCCCCCACGACCGGTGTGGGTGCCGACGGCCTGGCCCAGGATGGCCTGTGTCCACTACTTGCGCACTTCAGCCATTCAGACCGAAAGGGCCCTCTTTTCACCTGCCTTGACCACCCGGACCCTGACGGGAAGGGAAAGCGCGCGGGCAGTGCCGAGGGGGAGCCGCGATGTCCGAACCGCTCTACGTTCCCGTTCTGCCGGCTCGGCCGCACGCGGCGGAGGCCTATCGCCGTCTGCGGCCGGACGTCCGGGCCGCACTCATGCCCCTGTGGAACCTTCCACCACTCCCTGGTGTGGCGCCGGCGAAGACGGACTCCGCCGTCCGGAAGTTCGTCGACCCGGTGAGCCGGGTGCATCGCCACCACGGCGGATGGGTCGACGCTCCCTTCGCCGAGGACGCCCAGATCTCCTCACTCGCCGACGCCCTTCTCGTCTACAGCGGGCTGGGCCGGCTGCGCCCGGTCACAGGACCGGAGCGGACCGAGGCGCAGCAGACCGCGGCCCTGGAGACGGCGCGGCGCTGCGACTGCGGTGTCGGTGTCCGGGTCACCGTCACGGGTGAGTGGGACGGCGACACCACCGAAGCCGTCCGGGACCTGCTGGCGCGGGCCCATCCGGCCGTGCCCGTCGATCTGCTGCTGGACATGGGCGGCGTCCTCGGCGACCGCCCGGACGCGGGCAAGGAGGCGCTGCGCGCCCTCGACGCCCTGATTCCCCTGGCCCCGTGGCGTACCGCCGCCGTCCTCGCCGGGGGATTCCCCCGCCTCACGGGCGACATGCTGGAACGGGGCCTGCGGGAGGAGCCCCGCACCGACTGGCACATGTGGCACGAGGTACGGGCGAGTGCCCGCGCCTACCTTCCGCTGCTCGGCTACGGCGACTACGGTGTGCAGCCCGTCTCGGCGCTCACCCAGGTCCCGAAGCGGAACAGCAAGGGAGGCCCGCCCTGGGGTGCGCTCCGCTACACCACAGAGAGCTCGTTCGTTCTCTCCAAGGTGCTGACCCGAGGAGACGACCGGATCGCGGTCAACCGTCGGGCGGCCCGGCAGATCCTCGATCTGCCCGAATTCCGGGGCGCGACCGCCGGGGCCGGGGAGTCCTGGCTGCGCGGTTGCGCGGCCGGGCCCGTCACCTTGGGCGGCGGTACGGGCGGGCCCACGGAATGGCTCTGGGCAGGCAACGTCCAGCACATGACCTACGTCGTCCGGTGCCTGCCCGGCAGCTGAGCCGGAGACAGCGGCACGTCCGCGCTCAGTCGAACAGCGGCGCCAGCGCCTCCTCACCCGCCAGGATCCGCCACGCCGGAACCCGTACCGTCCGCCCCACCGGACACGCCTTCGCCCCGTAGCCCCCGGACGGCAGCCCGGTCAGCAGGTCACCCCGCGCGTGGATGAGCCGCAGATGCCGTGCCGGGTCGCCGCCGTGCTGCGGGCCTGGGTCGACCAGCACCGCCGTGTTCTCCCCGGCCTCGGTGAACAGCAGGTCCACCGGCTGTCCGCCGACCGTCGCCGCCCGCTCCAGATCGGTGAGCCCCCGCTCGGTGAGGTACTCCTGGAGCCGGTCGGCGAGCTCCTCGCGGAACCCGGTCACCGAGGCCGCCGTCGCCACCGGCACACCGTCCTCGCCCGCCTCAGCCCCCAGTGGCACCGAACGCCCCGCGAGCAGGGTCGGCAGACCGCTCTGCCCCTGCCAAAAGGCGTGACCGCCCACGGTGATCAGCTGAGACCTGGCCCGGGTCACCGCCACGTTCCACAGATTGACCTGGCTCGCGACCCAGTGGGTCGTCCTCGGCGGCGTGTTGTGCGTGGCCACCGGGCTCAGCACCATCACATCGCGCTGCCCACCCTGGAAAGCGTGCACCGTGCCGACCCGGACGCGGTCGTCGTCACGCCACACCCGCGCCAGCGCCTCCTTCTGCGCCCGGAACGGCGTGACCACGCCCACCGTCGCGTCCTGCGGCAGCCGCGCCAGCAGTTCGTCCACCACCCGCCGTACGGCCTCCGCCTCGGCCTCGTTGCGCCAGGACCGCCCGTCGCCGCCCCGCGCCGACTCACCGTGCGCTACGTCGACCCAGCCCAGCACCGGCGCCGGCTCCGCCGCCCCCACCGGGTCGACAGCCGGGACCTGCCGCCGTACGTCGGTGAGCACCCGCAACTGGCCCGCGTAGCAGTAGCCGTTGACGACGTCGGCGATCCGCGGGTGGCAGCGGTAGTGCTCGTCGAGGAGCAGCGCGGAGTCGCCGTGCTGCTCGGCCGCGTGGTACGAGGAGTACACGTGGTACGTCAGCCGGTAGTCCTCCAGCTGTGCCGCGCTCAGCCCGGCCCTGAGCCGCGCCTGCTGTTCCTGCTGAGGTGACACGCCGGGGATGTGCCCCAGCTGCATCGGGTCGCCGATGATCAGCGCCCGGCGGGCCCGGAACAGCAGTGGCAGTACCGAGGGGATGGAGCACTGACTCGCCTCGTCGATGACGACGAGGTCGAACAGCTTCGGGGTGAGTTCGAGCTGCCGCACGGAGTGGGTGCTGATGGCCCACCCCTTGATGTGCGTCATCAGGTTCTTCTGGCTGCGCTGGTAGCCCGAGCGGCCCCGGAGCGCCTGGAGCCGCTGCCCCATGAGCCCGCGTGCCCTCGTCAGCACCTCGGCGGACATCGCCCGCGACAACTCCGCCGACAGTTCGGACAGCGTGCCCGCCGCCTCCAGCCGCGACCGCCGCAGCCCGTCCTCGTCCCATCCCGAGTGCCGGGGCAGGAGCTCCCGCACCTCCCGTTCCACGGCCACCGCGTCCGCCAGCGACTCCAACAGCCCGGCCTGCACCGGCCGCCCGGTCGCCCACCCCGGCCACGACGCCCGGCTCGGACGGTCTCCCTCCGGGGCATCGGCCACAGCCGAGACCAGCGCGGCGAGCGCCCGCCCCCGACGCCACGCACCGAGCAGCCACCAAGGGGCCCCGGCCACCTTCCGCGCCCGGTCCTCCCAGCGTCCCAGAGCGGACAGTCCTTCCTCGTCGGCCGCCCACACACTTTCCAGGAGGGGCAGCGGCAACTCCACCGAGGCCGCCCGCTCCTCCCGCTCCCCGAGCAGCGCCAGCAGCCGTACCTCTTCACCGACGCGGTGCGCGGCCTCCGCCCGCAGTCCGTCAGCGGTCCTACGGGCGCTGCGCAACTGCCCGCCCACGGTGGCCGCTCCGCGTCGCGGGGCCTGGGCGGGCTCGCCGAGCAGCCGCTCCAGCTTCGCCGCCTCCCGCTCCAGCGCCTCGGCGTTGCCGGTCCGCATCAGCAGGCCGGGCGCGATGTCGTCGCAGCGTTCGGCCACGACGTTCACAGCCTCGTTGTTCGTGGAGGCGACGAGCACGGACTGCCCGGCGGCGACACAGGTGGTGACGACAGCGGTGACGACCTCGCTCTTGCCCGTCCCGGGCGGCCCGGTCGCCACCGTCAGGGGCCGCGTCATGGCCGAGGAGATCACCGACTCCTGGCTCTCGTTGCACGGTCCGGGAGCCACCACGTCAACGGAGGCGCCGCGCGCAGCGCCCTCACCACCGCTCAGCAGCGCGTCCAGGGCGGTGCCCGGGATCTGACCGGTCCGCGTCGAGATCTGAAGCAGGTTGTCCACCAGGGCCTGGGTGGCGACGGCCTCCACACCCGAAGGCACCAGCAGGACGGCCGCGTTGTGCGCGCCGGGCCGCAGGGCCTGCATCACCGTCCGCTCGCTGAGCGCCGACGGGTCCAGCGGCTCCAGCTCCGGCAGCCCCAACGCGTCGAGCAACTCCCGTACGGCGAGCAGCATCTGCGCGTCGTTGCCCTCCTGCCACGACGGCTGCCAGCGTGCGACGAGGTCGGCCGCGTCGCCCGCGTCCAGGAGTTCCGATACGACACCGGTGTGCAGGGACGGCACACCACTGGGCCGGAGCACGTCCCGGCCCTCCTCGTCCGGGGCGAGTTCCATCTGCTGGATGAGCAGCGGCGCCAGTTCCACCGACGTCCGGCGCCCGCGAGCCCCGCTGTCCCGCACGGGCAGCGTGATCGCCGGATAGCCGTACCAGTACTCCTGCTGAGCCCCCGCGTCCCGGCCGTCCCCACCGGCCGACCTGCCCTGCGGTCTGGGCAGCTTCCCCGGAGCGGGAAAGGTGGAGCCCCGCCCGGACTGTATGGTCTCCTCGCCCTGGCCCAGCAGGAAGTACTTCGATTCGCGTCCGCTGTCCCGGTCGGGCCGCATGGATGCCGCGGCCTGCGCGGTGAGGCAGTGCGCGTAGTACCGCAGCAGCCGCTGCCAGTCGACGCCGTCCCGGGCGTCCAGCGCTGCCAGCTCCCGCGCCTTCAGCAGGGCGGGGGAGCGCCGGCCGGCCTCCGCCGCGTCGCCGGGGAGTGCCGGGATGTGCACCGGGCGCGCCACGGACCGGGCGAAGGGCAGGCTGCGTGTGGCCCTGATCGTGGACTTGGTGGGGCGCTGTTCCTCCGGCACGCCGTCGCGCGTCATCTGTGCGGTGAGGTAGTCGAAGAGGTCGTCCGGCGTGATCCAGCCGCCGCCCTTGATCCGCCCGTTGCGCAGGCCCTCCACGATCTCACCGGTGAACCGGGACGTACCGAGGCTCGACCCGGGCGGCGCCATCGCGGACGCGGACTGGAGGGCGTCGGAGGCGGTGATGAAGTACACGCCGGTGGGCCGCAGCAGGGTGCTCGGCGCGGGCCGCGCGGGTGCCTCCCCGGATCCCTTCGAGGTCCACCCCTGGACGACGGAACCGCTGGAGCAGCAGTCCAGCAGTACCAGCTTCGAGGCGGCCCGGCACGACTGGAGCATCCGCTCGAGGAACTCCGCCGGGACCGCCGTGCCCGGCAGATCGCCCGGGTCGGTGTCCCGGGTCAGGAAGTACAGCTGGTTGTCGTCCTCGCAGAACTCCCCGTGCCCGCTGAAGTAGAGCAGGGCCGTCTCGCTGGGCTGCCGAGCCTCCAGGAACGACTCAAGGGCGTGCAGCATCTCCGCGCGAGTCGGTTCGGGGACCATCTCGCACTCGTTGTACATGCCGATCTCGGTGTTCTGCAGCACCGCCCGCATGTAGTGCAGGTCGGCGCGCACGGGAGGCAGGTCGTGGTACGCGTCGCTGTCGTACGTGGACACGCCGACGAGCATGGCGAACCGGTCGTTGTCGGTCACGTCCGCTCAGCCCGCCGTGGGGGCGTCGCCGCCGAGGATCTCGTCGTGCCCACCCGCGAGGAAGCGCTCGATCCGGTCGTCGTCCTCGCGGGCCTCCTTCCCGGTGATGTGCAGGGTCGCGCCGTCCGGCCGCTTCACGATGATCGTCCGCTGCGGCACGCGTGCGAGCCAGATCTGCACCCCGGACGCGACCAGCGAACCGGCACTGATCAGCACGCTGATGGTGTCGGCCGACGGCCCGCCCTTGTCCGTTCCGCCGCCGGCCGTGGTGCCCTGCCGGGGAGTGTCCAGGGCGGCGGTCGGGTCTGCTTCGGAGATCCCGGCGAGCAGTTCACGCGCCTCCTTTCGGGCACGTAACGGGTCCTCGTCGACGATGGAGATCCGGTACCCGGTGCGGTCCTCGGGCGTGGTGGTCACAGCGCGTCCCCCTGTGGTCTGCCGTGCTCCTGGTGGAGGCATGGGCCGACGACGATAGCCGGGGGTACTGACAGCGGGCGCCCGAGTATCCGAAAACCCGTCAGGCCTTGGCGGGAAAGCGGCTGACCGGCGGAGACGGCGCGGGTGTCTCGGTGGGCAGTCACCGTTCCGCCCACACGGTCTTGCCGGGCCCGTCGACGTGCGGCGCGACCGCCCGGCGTGACGCCTTCCGCGCCACGATGAGCAGGCCCGTTCCAGGGGGCGTTCGAACACTCCGGCCTCAGACAGCGCCCAAGCGGTCTGCAGATACAGGTCTGCGGCCCCCGGGTAACTCGATGTGTAGGAGTCTTCGCCGTAGTACCCGCCCAGCCGGCGGCCGCTCTTCAGCCGCGCCCGCACCAGGCAGTGGCTCCGACGTCGGAAGATTCCTGTCCCAGGCCGTGGTGGTCGGTCAGAGGTCGACCCACTGCCTCGCGAGCGCAGCCAGGACGTGAGCCCACGGGCCTGCGATCAGGATGCAGACGGTGTCGAGAGCGATGCCCGCCGTCACCGCTCGGAGTACGCGCTCGTCCAGGTATCTGTGGACCGGGTCCGGACCCAGGGCTTCGGCGCAGTCGCGCGATCTTCGTTTCACGCTCATGCGGGCGGCGTGCGGCGACCTGGCCGGGGGGAGTCGGAGGTGCTGAGGCTGATCACGCAGGGCTGTCCGATGCGGAGATCACGGAGCGGCTGGCCGTGGCAGGGACGACGATCAGGGCGCAGTTCAGCAGGGTGTGGGCGAGGCCGGGGTTGCGGGGACGGACGCGGGGCGGTGTCCACGTCCGAGGCACGGTGGGTCCGGCCTGACGGTCGGTGATCCGCACGGGCGACGAACCGGGGATCGCTCACGAACTCCCGCTGGAGGGAAGTCCGCCGTTTTCGAGAATGTCGTCCAGAGCATCTCCCGCCGCTTGGTCGATCGCCGCCATGGCGCTTCGGTAGGCGTAGCCGTATTCGGTGTCCGACAGCGACTCGCAGCCGGCAGGACGGGTCTTCGGCGGGTTTGTCGGCGACCAGTCCCCGGTGGCGACCGCGGTGATGCCTGCCATACAGGCGCGGATCGCCTCGGCGTCAGCCGAGGGCACAGCGGTGGCCGTGCCTGCTGCCGCAGAGGAAGCCGTGGTGCTGTCCGCCGGGCTGCCGGAGTCCCCTGATCCGCCGGAACAGGCGGCAAGTGTCAGCAGCAGGGCTGCCGTAGATACAAGTGCCGCCGTAGTCCTCATGACCCGTGCCCCCAGGTGATGTTGAAGAAGACATCACATAGTGACAGATTCGAGCTGGTGGCGCACTGATGGGCTCGGTGACCGACTCGTGCTGCTGCATGGGGATTTCGGGCAGAGGAACGGTGGTTGCGGTGCCGCCGGTGGGTGCGGGGTGCTGTGGGCTGGAAGGCATGAGTCCCTTATGGCTGCCGGGGACGTTGCGAGGGTCATGATGTGCGAGCCGGCGTCCGGGGACTCCAGTTCAGCAACCTCGCAGGCAAGTGGGGACGACGAGGTCGGCGAGTTCGAGGACGTGAAGACCGCCGGTGCCGTGGTCGTGCAGGAGCACGGGTGCGGCTTCTCCACGCTACTGGCGGTGACCGGGCCGCTGGCGGGCACGGTGTGGTGGGACGGGCGGGCGACCTGCGACAGGATCGTGCCGCTGTCCCCGGACCATCTCGGCGGCGCCCGACCGGTCCGGTTCGCGGAGCGGCTGGAGCACCGCTCGTGGGCCCTGCTGCCGTCGGACTGGCCGCGCCACCCCTTGACCCCCGTCGTCCCTCGCCGGCGGCTCACTTGCGGGTGAGCGACGAAAGGCACCCCTGGACTTCCGCCGCCTCATGGTTCTTTCCGCACGTGGGCCGCTCTGGTAAGTCTGTGGGGCGGGTCACGATCGGCTATGGCGAACTCGCCCTGCCCACCTGCGGATACGCCGGATGGCACAACGCGCTGACCCTCGACGCCCCGGCCTTTCCGGAAGCGGCGGGCATCCGCGCCCGGATGCGGAAGGTCGTCCCGGGGTTCAGCGACGACATGCTCACCCACTTCTCACGAGGGGGACACTGATGACCGCTTCACCGAGAGACAGAGACCGGTCGGCTTCCGTACGGCGTTGGGGGGCCGGTCTGTTGGCGACGGTCGCCGCTGCCGCCCTGCTGTCGGTGCTGTCGCCGCATCCCGCTCGGGCGGCAGAGGACGCCACCCGGTCGGCTTCCACTTCCTCGGTCTCGTCGGCGGATGACGCGCTGGCACGCCGCTACGCGCCCCGGATCTGGCTTCAGCAGGACGAGTCCTACTTCCCGGCCGCTGTCGAGCCGTTCCTGGCCAACACCCACCTCGAGACCCGTGCGGACAACGGCAACCCCAACCAGCAGTTCCTCGTGACCAACCAAGCGCTGGGCTGCGACTCCTGCACGAATCCGCCGTTCCTGGCCGGACAGCGCCCCGGTCAGACCGCGGTGCCGGCCTACGCGGAGGTCGTACACCGCACCGACAACGGCAACCCGACCAACATCACCGACATCAACTACTGGACGTTCTTCCCGTACAACAACGGCAAGCGGGTCTGCGTCGGATGGTTCTCCCGCTGGGGCTGTGTCGGGGGCTACTCCACGTTCGGCAACCACGTCGGCGACTGGGAGCACGTCACCGTCCGCTTCGTGGACGGCACGCCGTACCGGGTCTCGATGGGCCAGCACGACGGTGGACAGACCTTCCCGTACGGCGGCTCGGAGGTCGCCCTGGTCGGCGATCAGCCGGTGGTCTACGCGGCGCAGGGATCGCACGGCATGTACCCCGACGCACGACGCCACACCTACCGCAATCTGCCCAATGGCGACACCCTCAACGACGACACCGGCGCAGGCACCCTCTGGGACACCCGGCAGGCACTCAAGGTGTTCGCCTGGCAGCCCGTGGGCAGCTACACCGGCGAATGGGCCTGGCTGAACTACACCGGCCGCTGGGGCAACCCGAAGTCCGGCTGCACCTTCTCCGAGGCCCTCAGCGGGGAATGCGTACTGAACAACGGCCCTGAGGGCCCGCCCAGGAAGTCCCTGTTCGACCCGCACATGCAGCCCCTGGACGGCGAGCCCGGGCTCCGGTGACGCCAGCCGTCCGCTCGCGTCCCGCGGAGGTGGTTCGAGAGGCCGGGGCGAAGGGAGATTCGCCGCAGGGACGGTCATACGCCGAGGCACCCAGTCCCGTCTGCGAGGCAGAAAGGGATGCCACCCGGCCGTGAGCGGCGAGCCCCAGCTCCCGAGCCCGGTGCCACACAGGGGCACGGCCTGGCCGGTCTCACCGGCCGCTTTTCACGTCCCCCGCTCCGCCCAGTTGGTCGGTCAGCAGAGCACGGAACCGCTCGTACTCGTGCAGCGCCTCGGCGAAGTTGCCCTCGGCCCGGCGAACCGCTGTCACAGCGCGGCGCGCGCTCTCCCGCAGTGGTTCGCTGCGGCCGGCTTCAAGGGCGGTGTCGAGCGCCATCGCACAGTCGCCCAGAGCGCACAGATCGGCTGCGGCCGCCTCGATCTGGTGGGAGGCGGAGCTGCCGCAGCCGATCCCGTTCGAAGATCACCCAGTCGTCGTCCCAGCCGGGCAAGAGTTCGCGCAGCCGTAATTCCGGCGAGTGCAGTCCGGTTACCGCCGGGGTGGCGTAACCGGGCGCCCGCGGCACCGACGGACTCGGTCACGTCAACCGTGACGAACTCGGCCAGGGCAGTCGAGAGTCCCCGCGGGGAAGTCCGGGCCGAGTGACCTCGAGTTGTGCCACGTTCAATCAACTGCCTTCCCCAACCGGTCACTTGCCGAGTACGGTGACGCCCGCAGCTCTGGGAGACACCGTTCGGCCAGCGGCTGGACTCTGGGAGAACTGTGCTTCGAGGGATGACCGCGGCATGCCCGAAACCGGCGGCGGAAGAGTGGTGAGCGCAGGCGGACCGTCGGTCGTGCCGGTTCACCTGGACGCGCGAGATGCGGTTCGCGGTGGAACTCCCTGCCGCCGGACAGTTCGGGAACTCCTGAACGATCCCGCCACCGCGCCCCGCGCTCTCCCTTGACTCATTTCCCCCGCATGAGCGGGAAGACCTCCTCCAGCTCCGAGAACGGAACTCCGACATGACCACCTTCCACGTCGCGGTCGACCACCCGGACCCCGACACCTACGACATCACCACCACCTATCTGGGTACCGTCGACCAGGCGCACGTCGACCGGGTGCGCGCCATCGCCGCCCTTCCGGGCTCGGAGCGTCACGTCAAGGAACACCCCCGGCACGAGGGCGCCTTCATGGTCCTGCGCGACGACGGCGACCTGGACGTCTACGAGCCCACCGGCCCGGCCGAGCCCACCGGCCCCGCCGAGCACGCCGCACCCGAGCCCGACGCGCTGCCCGAGACCGCCCCGCTGCCCGAGACCGCCCCGCTGCCCGAGCCCGACGCGCTGCCCGAGACCGACCCGCTGCCCGAGCCCGACGCGCTGGCCGAGCCCGACGCGCTGCCCGAGGCCCATGACGAAACCGGCGACCGGCTCGCAGGGCTCCTGGGCAGCGACAGCCGCACCCTGGCCGGATCGCCTCACGGCGCCTCGGGCCCGGCGTACATCGACGGCGTGATCCGGTTCGGCGCGCAGCGCATCGGAGGACCGATGGACACCCCGCTCGAGCCGCCGCGTGCCGTGTGGCACACCACCGAGTCCCCGGCCGGCGCCGGCTACTTCACGTCCGTGGGCGCCTTCCTGGTCCGTGCCGGGGTGGAACCGCAGGTGATCTACTGCCCTGTCACCGACCGGCTGGGCCAGTTCGGGCCCCTGAACCTGTCCTCGAGAGCGCTGAAGAACGACGGCACGCACCGCACGAACCGAACCGGCAAGGTCTGCATCCAGATCGAGGTGCTGGGACGGGCCGCCTCTCCGTGGACGACGGGTTTCGACCCGAAGGCCAAGCCGAACTTCCGGAGGCTGCTCACCGCGATACGCGCGCACGGCATCCCGGACGTGTGGCCCGTCGGGGCCCCGCCGGCCACCGCTGCCGCCGCGACGGAGCGTCCCAGAATCACCTGGGAGAACAAGGGCGGCCACTACGGGCACTCCCAGATCCCCGGCCAGGACCACTGGGACCCGGGGGCCATCGACACCGAGATCGTGCCCGGCAGGCCCCGCCCCGCCCACGGGGGAACCGCTCCGGACGCCGGTTCCGGTACCTACGTCGTGAAAGCGGGCGACACCCTGACGTCCATCGCGGCCGCGCACCGCACCACGGTGGCTGTTCTGCTGTCCCTCAACGCCCTCAAGGACGCCGACGAGATCGCGGTGGGGCAGAGACTGCGACTGCCGACGGCGGCCCCGGCGAAGCCGTCGGCACCGCGGTACGAGCCGTTTCCCGGGACGGCGATCTTCCGCGCCGGCCACCGCAGTCCCCTCGTCAGCGCCCTCGGAAAGCGCCTGGTGGAACTCGGCTTCGGCACGCACTACACCTCCGGTCCCGGACCCGAATGGACGGAGGCGGACCGGCTCAACGTGGCCGACTTCCAGCGCTCCCGGCCCGAGCTGGCGGGCGACGCGGACGGGATTCCGGGCCCCAAGACGTGGGCCGCGCTGAAGATCCCGAAGCTCTGACGCCCGCCCGGCCGAGGCTCATTCCCCGTCCAGGGCGCGCCGCCACTCGGCCACCGACTCCGCGGGCACGGGCTGCCCCCAATCCTCCGGGCCGGGGCGCCCCGCCGATGTGGAAGGCGTCGATGCCGGCGGCCCTCGGCAAGGGCTGCCCCTGGAGCACCTGCCCCGGCGGCGAGGCCGGTGAATCGGCGGCGCAGGGCGTCCCGGAGGGCAACACCGACGGTGCTCGCGTGTGGGAGCCGTCCCGGGAGCACGGCTTCCCCGCGTAGCAGGTCAGGGAGGGGTGCGGTGGCATCCTCGCATCAGATGCCCCGGAAGAGACCAGCGGAAGGCGTGACCTGCCCCGATGGGTGGTCGCGGGTGCCCCGCGTGAATGATCTTTTGGGTGTTTCACGCCCGTGCCCGTTGATGCAGCCGGAAATCCCCGAAAAATTCCCAGGGGAATCCCGGTGCCGGCGGAGGGTGGGTGCTGTGCTCGTCACGCACTCACCGAGTCAGGTGGGCCGCATTCGTCGTCACCCGGAGCCGTCCGACGAAGGGGTCGAGTGCAAGGCCGAGGCCAACCAGGCCGAGGCCCAGTCCGCCCAGGCGGCGCCGCTCGCTCAGACCCACCCCAGCGGGAAGTCCTGGCCGCTCGGACCGAGTTGGCCCAGAGTCAGGCCCAGCCGCGCCAACTCCACCCGGGGTCGTCCGATGCGCATGTCCAAGCGGAGGCAACGGCTTCTATTGGAAAGTTTGTTGCACCTGGGTCAAGTGTTGGCGAAAAATCGAAGCAACTAGTGCAACAACTTTCACCCCCGTATGGATAGTGCGCGTAAGCGCTCAATAAGTGATGCTGAGGTGGGGGAAGTTGAGACACAGACATCGCGTCAGACACACGGCTACGGGATCGGCACGGGGTCTACTGGCTGCAGCGGTCGCCACGGCGACGGCCGTACTGACCGCACTGCCCTCCACGGCCGCCCCGGCGGCCGCTGCGGAACCGGCCGCCGCCCCCTCCGCAGGACAGCGGGCGCTGGCCGAGGCGAAGGAGTCCGGCCGCCGGGTGGAGGTGACCGACGAGCGCACGGAGCGCACGACGGTCTTCGCGAACCCCGACGGATCCACCTTCACCCTGGAAGAATCCTCGATTCCGGTACGGGTGGCGAAGCCGGGCGGAGGCTGGCAGCAGCCCGACGCGACCCTGGTACGGCGCGCGGACGGGTCCGTGGGCCCGAAGGCCGCCGCGTTACGGATGAACTTCTCCAGCGGCGGCAGCAGCCGGCCGCTCGTCTCGATCAGCGAACACGGCAGGTCGCTCTCCCTCGACTGGCCCGGGAAACTCCCCAAACCCCAGCTCGACGGGGCGAGCGCGCTGTACCCCGATGTGCTCCCGGACGTGGACCTCAAGGTGACCGCCACCGTCGAGGGCTTCCAGCACGTCCTGGTCGTCAAGACCCCCGAGGCGGCGGCCGACAAGGCACTGAAACAGCTCGACTTCGGCCTGCACAGCACCGGGCTGACGGTCCGCAGGACCCCGTCCGGAGCGCTGGCCGCCGTCGACGAGACCGGCCAGACCGTGTTCCGCGCGCCCACGGCGCAGATGTGGAACTCGGCGGGCCGTGCCGTCGCAGCCCAGCACCGCGCGGCCCAGCGGCTCACGGACTCCGCGAAGGCGCCGGTACCGGCCGACCCGCAGCAGGCGGCCCCCTCGGGCTCCGGCATCGAGCCCGGCCAGGGCGACAAGGTCGCCCGGATGCAGGTGCGGGTCTCCAAGAACGCCGTCTCGGTGGTGCCGGATGCCGCCCTGCTCACCACCACCCCGGCGGCGGACTTCCCGCTCTTCATCGACCCGACCGTGACCTGGGGAGAGTCGGAGCGCACCCTGCTGCGCAGCGACGGCTACGAGGACTACGCCTGGGGCAACGGCGACGACAACCTCGGCAAGGGCGCCGGACACTGCTCCTCCTGGAGCGGGTACTACTGCGGGCCCGGCTACACCCAGCGGCTGTACTTCGAGTTCTCGCCGAGCAGCCTGAAGGGCAAGCAGGTCCTGGACGCGACGTTCCGGGTCACCGAGCCCTGGGCCTTCCAGTGCGACCCGCGCTGGGTCGACCTCGTACGGACGAACAACATCTCCTCCTCCACCACCTGGTCCTCACGACCCAAGGAGCTGGACTGGATGGGGGACCGGTATGTCTCGGCGGGGCGCGGCTCGCTGTGCGACCCGGACTCCCCGGACGCCCCGATCGAGTTCAACGACAACCCGGAGGAGACGAACGAGAACCTTACGCCGACGGTGAGGGACTTCGCCGCGGGCAAGTTCTCCCGGCTGACCCTGGAGATCCGGGCCCACGACGAGTCCGACACCTCCGCCTGGAAGCGCTTCCGCAACGACGCGGTGCTGGCCGTGGACTTCGTCGGGCTGCCCGGCACCCCGACCTCGGTCGGGCTGGTGACGGGCACCGGCACGGTGTGCGCGAAGACCGAGTCCGACCCGGCGGTCGTCTCGGATCCGACGCCCCTGCTGACGGCGACCCCGCAGACCAAGTCGGGCGGTGAGAGCGGCGCCCAGCTTCGGGTCGCTTTCGACCTCGACCAGAAGAACACCGACGGCACCTGGGCCGACACGTCGGCGGGCAACGGCGACGAGCGGCCCTCCACCGGCTACGTCGGGGACGGGGTGAAGCAGTCGATCTCCTGGTCGACACTGACCGAGGGCAAGCTGTACCGCTACCGGGCCTGGGTGCGCTCGTACTACAACAGCGGCAAGAGCTATCTCTCCGGTTCCTCGAACGCCTCGACGACCGGCTGGTGCTACTTCAAGGTCGATCCGACCGCACCGAAGGCACCCACGATCACCTTCGGCAGCCCGTACAGCAGCTGCACCCCCAACGCCTGTGCGGCCGCGGGCGGTCCCGGGGTCAAGGGGAACTGGACCTTCGCCCCGGCCTCCGGTGACACCAACAACGTCTCCTACCAGTACACCCTGTCCTCCTGGACCACCTGGCCCACCGCGAGCGGCGCGAGCCCCTCGGTGACCGTCACCCCCGACGCGTCCGGCACCTACACGCTGTTCGTACGGGCGAAGGACAACGTCGGCCGTTACGGGGCGTGGAGCGCGGTGGACTTCCTGGTCGCCGCCGGCTCCGGGCCGGTGGCCCGGTACCACTTCGACGAGGCGAGCGGGGCGGCGGCCGACACCGCCACGGCGGGCACGACCCGGCACCCCGCCACGCTCTCCGCCACCGGCGCGGCACGCGACGACCGCGGACGCCGGGGCCTGATCACCCATGACGCCACCGGACAACCGCTGGCCACCCCGGTCACCGACAAGGGACTGGTGCTCAACGGCAGTGCCGGCTCCGCGTCCACGACGGGCCCGGTCCTGGAGACCAGGTCCTCCTACACGGTCTCGGCCTGGGCCTGGGTGGACCCGTCCTCGACGAAGACGGTGTCGCTCGTCAGCCAGTCCCCGTCCACGGCCAGCCCGTGGGCCAAGAAGTACAGCCCGTTCGTCATCTCCTACGGCGGCAAGTGGAGCCTGCGGGTCTTCTCCACGGCAGGAACCTTCTCCCGGGAGGCCGAGGCGCCGTTCGCATCGCCGAAGGGCGTCTGGACCCACGTGGCAGGCGTGTACGACGCGACCGCCAAGAAGATCTACCTGTATGTGAACGGCAAGCAGGTGGCCTCGGCGGACGCCGGCACACCCTGGTCGGCCGACGGCAGCATGGAGATCGGCCGGGTGATGTACGGGGACAGCTACCTGGACAACTTCACGGGCTCCATCGACGAGGTCACCGTGTGGCAGCGCGCCCTGACGCCCAAGGAGGTGGGCGACGAATCGCGGCTGCTGACCGCCGAGAGCTACGCGGGCCTGGAACTCGTCGGCGACTGGGAGGCCGCCCGGGGCCGCGGCACCACGATCCCCGACACCACGTCCGGCTACGGCAAGAGCCTGACGCTGGAGGGCGGGGCCGCCCTGACCGACGGCGACATGGTCCTCGACGGTGCCGACGACGCCGCCACGGTCAACGGGCCGCTGGTGGACGGCAACGGCGCGTACACGGTGACCACGACCGTGGCCCTGGACGGCGCGAAGCTGGCGACGAAGGACATCGGCTACACCGGCGGGGTGCTCAGCCAGCAGAACTCCGACGGCCTGTCCTGGGGCTTCTGGTACGAGCTGACCGGCAAGGACACCGTGCTCGACGACACCACCCTCGAGGAGCACACGGTCCCGGTCGGCAAGTGGCACTTCGGCTCCCTCAAGGACGGCACCTTCAGCTCCGTGGTCTCCGACGAGGTGGCCGCGGTCGACAGCCCGGTGCGGCTGACCGGTGCCTACGATCCGCTGTCCGGGACCATCAGTCTGTATCTGGGACACAACCAGAACGGCGACGCGAAGGCGTTCACCGGGGTCATCGGTTCGGGAACCTTCGCCGTCGGCAAGGGATACGCGGACTCCGCCTGGGGTCACCATCTGCCGGCCCGGATCGCGGAGGTGCGCCTGTTCGCCGGTGCGGTCGCGAGCTCGGACCAGATCGACACCGTCATCGGGGACTGAGCAGGGCGGGGCGGGCCCCGGTGTTCGCCGCGGCCCGCCCCTCGGCTCACAAGCACATGGCCGGCCCCGACGGGCGATCCGGTCCCTCAACCACGCAGGGGGAAGGACAGACATGTCCTGGCGCAGAGTCAGAGCAAGATCGATGAGTGTGGTGCGTTCCGTCCGGGACGGCATACGAAGACACCACCTCCGCTCCACGGTCACCGTGGTGTCGCTGGCCATGGCCGTCCCGGTCGGGCTCGCCCCGGTCGCGCACGCGGCGGGCGGCGGCCTCGGCCGGCCCGAGCTGCCCGAGCCGCGGGTCAGCAAGGTCGAGAAGGTGGAGGGCCTGGGCGCCGGGAAGGCACGGGCCCAGGTCGCCGAGGACCGAAAGGAGAACGCGGCGCAGGCCGCCCGGGCGCTGAAGGAGCAGCGGTCCGCCTGGCCGAAGAAGGGCTCCGCGACCGTCCTGACGAACGGCTCGGCTCCCGTCTCGGCGGCGCCCGGCGGGCTGCCGCTCACGGTCCGCACCACGGGCGGCAAGGCCGCTGCCCCGGCCGGGACCCGGATGCAGTTCACGGTCCTGGACACCGCCGCCGCGGACGCGGCCGGTGTCACCGGTGTGCTGTTCAAGGCCGAGGCCACTGCGGCCGGGAGTGCGGAAGTCTCCGTGAACTACCGGGATCTGGCCGGAGCGATCGGCGGCGGCTGGGCGCAGCGGCTGCAGCTGGTCCGGCTGCCCGGCTGCGCACTGACCACCCCCGCCAAGGCCGAGTGCCGCAAGCAGACCCCGCTGCCCTCCCGTAACAGCACCGGCCGCCAGACGGTCACCGCGCCGCTGCTCCTTCCCGCGAGCCGCACCTCGGCTGCGGCCGCCGGCGACGCTACGACGGCGACCGTCCTCGCCCTCACCGCCACCGCGGCGGGCACGGGCCAGGCCCCCAACGGCCATGGCAACTACTCGGCCACGGCCCTGTCCCCGTCGGCGTCCTGGGAGGCGGGCGGCAGCTCCGGCTCCTTCACCTGGAAGTACGACTTCAGCGTGCCGCCCGCGGCGGCCGGACCGGCCCCCCAGCTCTCCCTCGCGTACAGCTCGGGGAGCGTCGACGGCCAGAACCCGACCACCAACAACCAGGGGACCTCGGTCGGTGAAGGCTTTGCGCTCAGCGAGTCCTACATCGAGCGCACCTACGGCAGCTGCGACGCGGACGGCCACGACGGCATCCACGACGAGTGCTGGAAGTACGACAACGCCCGGCTGGTCCTCAACGGATCGTCGTCCCGGCTGGTCAAGGACGGAACGACCGGCAAGTGGCGGCTCGAGAACGACGACGCCTCCACGGTGACCCGTTCCACCGGCGCCGACAACGGGGACGACAACGGCGAGTACTGGACCGTCATCACCGGGGACGGCACCAAGTACGTCTTCGGCCTCGACAAGCTCGACGGTGCCACCACCGAGCGCACCAACTCCACCTGGACCGTCCCGGTCTTCGGCGACGACGAGGGCGAACCCGGCTACTCGGGCGGCACCGACTTCGGGGACCGGTCGCTGAACCAGGCCTGGCGCTGGAACCTCGACTACGTGGAGGACACCTCCGGAAACGCGGCCACCTACTGGTACGCCAAGGAAGGCGACTACTACAAGAAGAACAAGGCGTCCGCCGCCAACGCCGCCTACACGCGCGGCGGTTACCTGAAGGAGATCAAGTACGGGCTGCGCAAGGGTGCGCTGTTCACGGACGACGCCGACGCCAGGGTCACCTTCGGATACGCCGAGCGGTGCACGGCTGCCGACTGCTCCTCGCTGACCAAGGACACCGCCGACAACTGGCCGGACGTACCCTTCGACGCGATCTGCTCCAGCGGCGACACGGACTGTCTGGCCGTAGGCCCTTCGTTCTTCACCCGCAAGCGGATGACGTCCATCGGCACCTCCTCCTGGAACGCCTCGACGAGCGCCTACGATCCGGTGGACTCCTGGGTGCTGGAGCAGCAGTACCTGGACGGCGGTGACATCGGCGACACCTCCGACCAGGTGCTCACCCTGAAGTCCATCAAGCGGACCGGCAAGGCCGGCACCGACATCGCGATGAACCCGGTCACGTTCACCTATCAGATGCGTCCCAACCGGGTGGACGGCACCGACGACATCCTGCCGCTGACCCGCCCGCGCATCTCGACCGTCACCTCGGAGACCGGCGCGATCACCACGGTGACGCTGTCCGCCGCGGAATGTGCGCGCAGTGCGGTGCTCGGCGCGGCAGAGGACACCAACACCCGCTCCTGCTATCCCCTGTACTGGCACATCAACGGCGCCGCGGACGCGTCCGTCGACTGGTTCCAGAAGTACCGGGTCCTCGCCGTCACGGTGTCCGACCCGGCGGGCCAGAACGAATCCGTCGAGCACGCCTACAGCTACGCCGGCGCCGCGTGGAACTACAGCGACGACCCCTTCGTACCGAAGGACGAGCGGACCTGGTCCGACTGGCGCGGCTACCGCGAGGTCACCGAGTACAAGGGCGCGCTGGACACCACCCGCTCGAAGACCGTCTCCCAGTACATGCAGGGCATGGACGGCGCCAAACTGAAGGACGGCACCACCCGCTCGGTGAACCTCGCCCCGCTCTCCGCACCCGACCTGGGCCTCGCCACGCTGAGGGACAGCGACCAGTACGCCGGCCATCTGCGGGAGAAGGTCACCTACAGCGGGTCCACCGCCGTCAGCGCCACCTCGAGTGAGCCCTGGTCGGCGGAGACCGCCCGGCAGACGGTGCCCGGAGCCGGGGACGCCGTCGCCCACTTCGTACAGCCCAAGAAGGAGATCACCCACACCTATCTCACGGTGCCGGGCACCTGGCGTTCCCGCACGGTCCAGAAGAGCTACGACAGCTACGGCATGGTCTACCAGGCCGACGACAGCGGAGACGACGCCAAGACCGGCGACGAGACCTGCACCCGCACCTGGTACGCACGCGACGACGGCCTCGGCCTGATCAGCCAGGTCTCCCGCGAGCGCGTGGTCGCAAAAGCCTGCTCGGTGGCCGACAGCAGCCTGAACCTGCCCACCTCCTCGGCCACCCGCGGCGATGTGCTGTCCGACACCGCCACCGCCTACGACGGCGCCACCTGGTCCACGACCATGAAGCCGACGAAGGGCCTGAAGACCTGGAAGGGCAGGGCCAAGAGCTACAGCTCCACCGTCCCGAGCTGGCAGAAGGTCGAGAGCACCGGCTACGACACCCTCGGCCGCGTCACCTCCGTGACGGACGCGCTGGAGAAGACCACCACCACCGCCTACACGCCGACCGCGGCGGGCCCGCTGACCAAGAAGGTCGTCACCAACCCCAAGACGCAGGCCACCACTTCCTTCATAGACCCGCGCCGCGGCCTCGACCTGCGGATCTACGACGCGAACCTGAAGAAGACCGAGCTCGCGTACGACGCGCTCGGCCGGCTGACCGACGTGTGGCGGCCCAACCGCAACCGGGCCGGCGGCTACAGCCCGACACAGAAGTTCGGCTACGACCTCAGCGCCACCAAGCAGTCCTGGGTGTCCTCCGCATCGCTCAAGGCGGACGGCGAAACGTACAACACCACCTACACCCTCTACGACTCACTGCTGCGGCCCCTCCAGGAGCAATCACCCAGCCCCAAGGGCGGACGTCTCCTCACCGACACCCGCTACGACACCCGGGGCCTGGCCTACGAGAAGTACGAGCAGATCTTCGACACCACCTCCGCACCGAACTCGACCTACACCAGGGCCGAGTACGGTGAGGCACCCAAGCAGACCGAGACGGTCTACGACGGGGCCGAGCGGACCACGTCCAGCGAACTCCTCGTCTACGGCGTGGAGAAGTGGACCACCACCACCTCGTACACCGGTGATTCGACCGCGGTCACCGCTCAGCAGGGCGGCACCGCGACCCGAACCCTCACCGACGCACGCGGACGGGACGTGGAGAAGCGTGAGTACGCGGGCCCGAGCCCGGCCGACAGCCAGTTCGGTGGCGGCGTCGGTGTCGGCTACAGCGCCACGAAATACCAGTACACGCTGGACGACAAGGAGAGCGGCATCACCGGACCCGACGGAGCCCAGTGGACCTACGGGTTCGATCTCCTCGGCCGGCAGACCAGTGTCAGTGACCCCGACAAGGGCACGTCCACGATGGGCTACGACGACCTCGACCGCGTGATCAAGAGCACGGACTCGCGGGGCAAGACCGTCCTGACCGCGTACGACGAGATCGGCCGGACGACCGGCACCTGGGACGGCGTCCAGGACGACACCCACCAGCTCACCGAGTACACCTACGACACCGTGCTCAAGGGCCAGCCGACCTCCAACACCCGCTTCGTGGGCGGCAGGGCGGGGAAGGCGTACACCAAGACGGTCACCGGCTACGACACCCTCGACCGTCCGACGGCCACCACCCTCACGCTGCCCTCCAGCGATCCGCTGGTCGTCGCGGGCGCGCCGGCCACGATCTCGTTCTCCAGCGCCTACCGCCTCGACGGCACGCTCGGCAACAACCAGGAGCCCGCACTGGGCGGGCTGGCGGCCGAGACCATCGACTACGGCTACACCCCGCTCGGCCAGGTCACCTCGATCACCGGCAGCACGGGTTATCTGCTGGCTGCCGACTACTCGGCCCTCGGTCTCGCCCAGCAGTACACGCTGGGCACGCAGAACACCGAAGCCGCCAAGAAGATGTATGTCACCAACACCTTCGAGGAGGGCACCGACCGGCTCACCGACACGCATGTCACGGACCAGACCCACCCGTACATGCTGATGGACCTCAACTACACCTTCGACCAGGCCGGCAACATCACGGCCATCTCCGACCCGACCACCCTCGGGGGCACGAGCGCGGCCGAGACGCAGTGCCTCAGCTACGACGGCAACCGCCGGCTGAAGACCGCCTGGACACCCTCCTCGCAGAAGTGCTCCGACGCGCCCAGCACGTCGAGCCTCTCCGGCCCCGCGCCCTACTGGACCGACTACCAGTACAGCCAGGGCGGGCAGCGCACCGCCGAGATTCAGCACAGGACGACCGGCGACACCACGAACACGTACTGCTACAAGGAGGGAAGGCCGCACGTCCTGTCGGGCACCAGCAAGACGGCGAACTGCACCGCACCCGACACCGCATACGGCTACGACAACTCGGGCAACACCACCTCCCGGCCCGGCCCGAAGGCCAAGCAGGACCTGGCCTGGTCACCGGAGGGCCGGCTCTCCCAGCTCACCGAGAACGGCAAGAAGACCGACTACATCTACGACGCCGACGGCAAGCTCCTGATCCGCAGCGCGGAGGGCGGCGAACGTGTCTTGTACACGGGCAACACCGAACTCCACCTGAGGGCGAGCGGCAGCACCTGGGCCCAGCGCACCTACTCCTCGGGCAGCCTGACCATCGCGATCCGGAGCAATGAGTCCGGGACCAACAAGCTCAGCTATCTCGCCGGAGACCATCAGGGGACCCAGAGCCTGGCGGTGTCCGCGGACAGCGCCCAGACGGTCACCAAGCGCCGGATGACACCGTTCGGCAAGGACCGCGGCGCGACCACCGGCGGCGCCTGGACGTACGACAAGGGCTTCCTGGGCAAGACCAACGACGCCGCCACGGGCCTCACGCATGTCGATGCCCGGGAATACGATCCCGAGATCGGCCAGTTCATCAGCGTCGACCCGAAACTCAGCAGGGATCAGGGCCAGTCCCTGAACGGGTACGCCTACTCCAACAACAATCCCGCCACGTTCGCCGACCCGACCGGTGAAGGCGTCCCGGAATGCCGGGACGGCTCCATCCCGTGCCGCAACGGCGTCCCCATCAGCACCGGCGGCAACCAGCCGGCACCCTGCCCCAGCGTGATCAATCCGCAGTGCCCGGAATACCCGGGCAACGGCGGTGGCGGCGGCAACGGCGGTGGCGGTGGCGGCGGCGGTGGCGGCAACGGCGGCGGCGGCACGGGCGGTGGTGGGGTCTACGGCCCGCCCTCCTGCGGGGCGCCTCCGATGGCGGCCTGCAGCGGCCCGGTGTACGGGCCGCCCTCCCAGCCGCCGCTGCTCATGGGCCCCGACCCGGTTCCGCTGCTGTCCTTCTCGGCCAACTGCGGGATCGCGTCCAAGGTGCAGAACTACGTCTGCAACGCGGGCAACGGAGTCATGACCTCGGGCTCCTACGTCCAGTCGGCCTTCACCCAGGCGGGCAGTCTGACCACCGACGCCAAGGCCGCGATGCGGTCCACTAGGCAGTCCTCCCAGATCTTGCAGGCGATGCGGGACAACCCTGGTCTCGCGCGCGTGGCAGCCATCGGGAGCAGCAAGTGGATGGGGGTCGCCAGCAGGGGGCTGCTGGTGGGCGGTATCGCGTTCACCGCCTATTCCAACTACCAGTCCACCGGTGGTGACATCCCCCTGACGGCAGCCGAGACCGCGGTCGACACGGCCGTGGTTCTGGGTACGACCAAGGTGGGCGCCACGCTCGGGGCGGCGATCGGCACCGCCATCGCGCCCGGCGTGGGCACGGTCATCGGCGGAGCCATCGGGGCGGGTGCGGGAGCCGTCACCGGCATCCTGGCGTCGGGCCCGATCAACAACGCCATGTCGAAGGGCTGGAAGAGCGTGAAGGGCTGGTTCAGCTGACCGCGGGACCGGGGTAAGCAGACGGCGGGCGGGCTCCGGAGGACGAGGACGTGATCTCGGAGCCCGCCCGGCCGCTCCCTCCCAGTAGGAGAGCTGAGCATCAGCGACACATGGAAGGATCGCGCAATGCAGTACTTCATCGGACTCTTCTTCGTGGCCGGGTCCGCGTTCATGACCTGGAAGGTCACCCAACTGTGGCGCGACGCCGACCTGGTCGAGCACTTCATGGCGACCTTTTCCTTCATGCCGTTCGGCAAGGAGGTCAAGCGAGGAGAGATACGGTCCCTCGCCCTCACCGTCGTCTCCCTCTGGGGGGTCACGGTCCTTCTCTTCCTGGGCCTCCTGGACGTCGACGTGTCCGGCCCACTGACCGCCCTCTTCGCCGTAGCGCTGGGCACCGTGCTTCTCTGCTTGCTGTGCGAAGTGAGTGTCGTCCTGTTCAACGCCCCGAAGTTCGTCGTACCGCCGCACATGCGCTCCGACCTCGGGGTGCTGGCGGCCCGCCGGGCGCATCGGGCAGGTGGCTCACGGCGGACCAGGACCTGACCCGCTCTAGGCTGTTTCCGTGAACTCCACCGAGACAGCCCCGGCCGTGGCCCGGTCACGCGCGCGGATCGCGGCTTCTGCGGCCGTCCTCCTCATCCTGTCGCCCTTCGTGGCGCGGCTGCTGGCGCTGGTGGGTCCGATACCGGCCGGTGCATCGGTGATCTGCGCCCTGATCGGCGGAACAGCCGGTTTCCTGCTGATATCGGAGCTGTGTCGGGAAACCAGCCTGGTCCGCTGTTCGATGTCCCGCGTCACCGCCCGGACGCTGACCGGTGAGCGGTCGGTGGATCTCAAGCGCATCAAAGATGTCCGACTGCTCACCACCTTCAGCTACAACGGCCCTTCTCGCGCGGTCGTGGTGCGCGACAGTCACGGTGTGCGCCTCGGCCTCACCTCGGCCAAGAGCCAACGGGCTCTCGTGCGCGCCCTGCAAAGCGCGGGCGGTGAAGCGCGGGGCGGGCCGCACGTCACCGCGGCCGCCCGCGCTCATCTCGGTCTCGGGGAACGACGGCATCGCACAGTCCACACCGTGACCGTCTTCCTCTCGCTGGCGATCTCTGTTTCCCTCTACATCGGGATCGTCGTCAAGCTCGTGTGATCCTTGCAGAGAGCCGACGTAGGCGGTGCGGTCATCGCCGTCGAGGAGGTGGAAGAGCCCACAGCCGAGCACGGTGTCGCACATCTCGCCGAGCCCGGCCGGCCGCCGGGCGTCGTACTGGAGGAACCGCACCCTACGCCCCTCGCTCCCGTGGCCTCGGCGGTGCGCAGGGCTTTCGCGGCCAGGTCCACGCCAGTCGCGTCGAGGCCGAGACCTGCTGCCATGATCGCGTGCTCGCCGGTCAGCCGCCGCGCCTGATCACTGCGCAGCGCGTCCGTGAGCCGCCGCGAGGCGACCCCGATTCAGTCCATGGGTGCTTTCGACTCGGGCTCTGCCCGCTCCGGGTGCGGGGAGGACGGTTGTACGCGCAGTGGACGGGCGGCCCAGCCGGGCAGGTACCAGTTCCATGGCCCGAACAGCGAGACGAGGGACGGAACCAGCAGCATTCGGACGATGGTTGCGTCCAGGAGGATGCCGAAGCCGAGGCCGGTCGCCAGGGTCTTGAGGTCGGTACCGGGGCCGGAGGCGAGTGCGGCAAACGCGAGGAAGAGGATCAGCGCGGCGCTGGTGACAAGCCGACCCGTACGGCCGACGCCCTCGATGACGGCGGCATCGGTTGATCGCCCGGCGTCGTACTCCTCGCGCATACGGGACAGGATGAACACCTCGTAGTCCATCGACAAGCCGAACAGGAAGGCGAAGACCATGAGGGGGATCCAGAACGTGATGGCGCCGGTGGCCTCGATACCGAAGATCGCGTCGGAGCCGTGACCGTCCTGCCAGAAGATCACCATCAGCCCGAGCGTCGCCGCGAGCGAGAGCAGGTTGAGGAGCACGGCCTTGAGTGGCAGCAGCAGTGAGCGGAAGGCGCGGACGAGCAGCACATACGTCAGCAGGGCGATGATCGTGAGCATCAGCGGGAAGTTGCCGTAGACGGCGTGCATGAAGTCGATCTGCGCCGCCCCGATGCCGGCGACGCCGACCACCCCGGGAAGGTCCTCCGTGACGTTCTTGACCCGCTTGACCACGCCGATGCTCTTGGAGTTCACCGTTTCGTAGTCCGGGACAATCACGACGATGCTCAGTCCGTCCCGGTTGCCGGCCGGTCCGGAGGGTACGAACGCGCTGCTCACGCCGTCGACCTTGGCCAGTTCGGCGGCCGCCGACTGGGCCTGGTCGGTGCTGACGAGGACTTCCATCGGGGTCAGCACGCCGGTCGGGACACCGCCACGCTCCAAAGTGGTCAGGGTCTCGTACGCCGGGCCGCTCTTGGCCAGCGATTCCGAGGAGGCAAGGCCGATCCTGACACTGAAGAAGACGGCGATCAGGGCCGCCAGCACGGCCAGTGCGGCGCCGGCTGCGATCCAACGGCGCCGCACCACGGCGGCGGTCCACCGGCTCCAGGTACGGCTTGCCCGGTTCTCGTGGCGGATCTTGGGCCAGTCGACCCTTGGCCCGATGCCGCCCAGGATCGCAGGCGTGAGGGTGAGCGTCGTCATGACGCTTGCCAGCGGGATGAGCGCGCCACCGTAGCCCATGCTGCGCATGAAGGGGACCGGGAGGACGACCAGGGCGAGCAGGCCGATGGCCACCGTCACGCCGCTGAAAACCACCGCGTGCCCGGCCCGTTCCATCGCGACCACGACCGCTTCGTGGTTGTCCCGGCCGCGGTCGCGCTCCTCGCGCCAGCGGGTGACGAACAGCAGCGAGTAGTCGATCGCCACGCCGAGGCCGATGAGGGCGACCAGGAACTGCACGATGAACGACACATCGGTGGCGTAGGTGAGTGGCAGCAGCATCACGAAGGTCGCAAGGATCGACACTGCGGCCACCAGCAGCGGCAGCAGCGCGAGGAACGACGCGAAGACGAAAGCGAGCACGGCGAGGGCGCCGACGGCACCGAGGAGCGTCTCCCCGAGCACGCCCGGCCCTCCACTGTCCTCGCCTCCGGAGGCCAGCACCTCCTCACCCGTCACCCCGACCGTCGCGCCGGAGGGCAGGGCCTTCTCGGCCGCCGAGCGGATCGGATCCGTCAACAGCGTCTGATGGGGTGACGGGTTGAGCCGATAGAACACCAGCGCATAGGCGGTACGGTCGTCTTTCGTCCGGAAGGCCTTGTCACCGGTGTTCGCCTCGTCGATCACCCGCACGTTCGGGACCGCGTCGCCGACGGCCGTGAAGACCCGGCCGATGTCCGCCTCGTGACCGGAGATCGCCTGCCCGGCCGGGAGCGTGACCGACACCAGATACGGACTGGTGTCGCCGCCGCTGCCGAAGGCATCCTTGATCTTGTGGGCCGTTACGGTGCCGGGCTGGCCCGGCAACGAGAAGTCGATCGTCATCCGATCGGTCGTCCGGCCGGCCAGTAACACGCCCGCGATCAGCACGAGGCCCCAGAATCCGACAACCGCCTTGCGATGCCGCAGAACGAACTCGGCCCACCGTCGCATACCGGCCACCCCCACGTCGTAGGTTGCGCGAGTCTAGTCCGCCGCCCCTTTCCTTCACTGTCAGGTAGTTCGGTGTGTTTTATTCACGCATCGCACCTAAGGACTCCGTCAGGTCGTTGTGGATCTCGCGGTCTGGCTTCTGTGGATCGCCCCCACACCTACACCCCCGCCCGCAGGCCCAAAACGGAGCACCCAGCCGCCGCGTTCACGGAGAACGGTGCGGCACAGGCTGCCCCGGCCGACCAGGCCGGTCTCGTCCGGCGGCGGCCGTGCGCGAGGCAAAAAAGCGACCATCCCCGTGCTTGCGGACCGGTCCGCAAGCACGGGAAACCCGCATCCCGGGGCGATCGGCCGCCCCGAGGCCCGACATTTCAGATGTCCCGGAAGATCTCGATCTGCGCCCCGATCGAGTTCAGCCGCTCCGCGAGATCCTCGTAGCCGCGGTTGATGACGTACACGTTCCGCAGGACGGACGTGCCCTCCGCCGCCATCATCGCCAGGAGGACGACCACGGCGGGGCGCAGGGCCGGGGGGCACATCATCTCGGCGGCGCGCCAGCGGGTGGGGCCCTCCACCAGGACCCGGTGCGGGTCGAGGAGCTGCAGGCGGCTGCCGAGGCGGTTGAGGTCGGTGAGGTAGATCGCGCGGTTGTCGTAGACCCAGTCGTGGATCAGGGTCTTGCCCGAGGCGACGGCGGCGATGGCCGCGAAGAAGGGCACGTTGTCGATGTTCAGGCCGGGGAACGGCATCGGGTGGATCTTGTCGATCGGCGCCTCCAGCTTGGAGGGCCGCACGGTGAGGTCCACCAGCCGGGTGCGGCCGTTGTCGGCGACGTACTCGGGCGTGCGGTCGTGGTCGAGGCCCATCTCCTCCAGGACCGCCAGCTCGATCTCCAGGAACTCGATGGGGACCCGGCGCACCGTCAGCTCCGACTCGGTGACGACGGCGGCGGCCAGCAGGCTCATCGCCTCCACCGGGTCCTCGGAGGGGGAGTAGTCGACGTCGGTGTCGATGGTCGGCACGCCGTGCACGGTGAGCGTGGTGGTGCCGATGCCCTCGACCCGTACGCCCAGTGCCTCCAGGAAGAAGCAGAGGTCCTGGACCATGTAGTTGGAGGAGGCGTTGCGGATGACGGTCACCCCGTCGTGCCGGGCGGCGGCCAGCAGCGCGTTCTCGGTGACCGTGTCCCCGCGCTCGGTCAGCACGATCGGCCGGTCGGGGCGCACGGCGCGGTCGACGACGGCGTGGTACTGCCCCTCCGTGGCCGCGATGTCCAGGCCGAACCGGCGCAGTGCGATCATGTGCGGCTCGATGGTCCGCGTACCCAGGTCGCAGCCGCCGGCGTAGGGCAGCTTGAAGGAGTCCATGCGGTGCAGCAGCGGGCCGAAGAACATGATGATCGACCGGGTGCGGACGGCGGCGTCGGCGTCGATCGCCGCCATGTCCAGGACGGCCGGCGGGACGATCTCCAGGTCGACCCCGCCGTTGATCCAACGGGTGCGGACGCCGATGGAGTTCAGCACCTCGAGCAGACGGTAGACCTCCTCGATCCGGGCCACCCGGCGCAGTACCGTGCGCCCCCGGTTGAGCAGCGAGGCGCACAGCAGCGCGACACAGGCGTTCTTGCTCGTCTTGACGTCGATGGCACCGGACAGCCGGCGGCCGCCCACGACGCGCAGGTGCATCGGGCCCGCGTAGCCCAGCGAGACGATCTCACTGTCCAGCGCCTCGCCGATGCGGGCGATCATCTCAAGGCTGATGTTCTGGTTGCCGCGCTCGATCCGATTGACGGCGCTCTGGCTGGTGTTGAGCGCCTCGGCCAGCTGGGCCTGTGTCCAGCCACGGTGCTGCCGGGCGTCACGGATGAGCTTGCCGATGCGTACGAGGTAGTCGTCTGCCATGAGGCTGAGGTTATCTCAGATATGAGATGGCGCCTTTTGGGGAGTCCGTTCGAGTGGTCGCTCGGGTGGTCGCTCGGGTGGTCGCTCGGTTGACCGTTCGAGTGACTGTTCGGGTGATGTCCCGTCAACGGTCCCCCGGGGTCCCTCGGTGGGCGCACCGCCCCTTGCGCCACATCCTGATCTCGGTCGGCGGGATGTGCTCGGCGAAGCGGCCGTCCGGGGCATGGACGCCGAGCAGGGCGCGCAGATCCCGCTCGAAGTCCGGCAGCCGGTCCCCGAAGAGGTGCGGGGCCGAGTCGGACCGGGAGAACGCCCAGGCCACGAGATCGTCCACGGTGCGGATCGCGACCTGTCCGGCCGGTACGACCTGCCGGCCCGCGGGCGCGAAACCGGCCCCGGCGAAGACGGCGTCCTCCCCGCCCGGTGTGCCGTGGGCGAGCACCCCCTGTCCCGCGCGCCGGACCGGGCCCAGGTAGTGCCGTACGAGCTCGCCGATCAGGGTGTACGGGGGAGCGGGCAGCGGCAGCGGTGCCGCGGCCGGTGGCGGGTCCTTGAGGTCGGCGATGTGGACGAGCGTGCCGCCCGGCTCCAGCATCCCGAGGACGGCGGCGGCGACCTGCTCGCGCTCCGTCCAGTGGAAGGACTGCGCGAACGTCACGGTCCGGAACCCGCCCAGTCCGGCCGGCAGGTCCTCGGCCCGGGCGGTCACCCAGCGTACGTTGGCCACCCCGTCCCGGGCGGCCCGCCGCGCGCCCTCCGCCAGCATGTCCTCGTCCGGGTCGAGCCCGACCGCCTCGGTGAAGAACCGGGCCAGCGGCAGCGTCACGGTCCCGGGGCCGCACCCCACGTCCAGCAGCCGCCCGCGTCCGTCCAGCCCGAGGGCCCCGGCGAGGGACTCCCCGAAGCCCGGCGCGTACGGCAGCCGCCCCCGTGCGTAGTGGACCGCGCTGCCCTGGAACAGCGTCCTGTCCCACCGCCACCCCTCGGGCATGCCGACCCCCCCTCGTCGCGGAAGAGCCTAGACGTGAGAGAGCCTGGAGGGGGGTGCTCGGGGGTGTGACGAGCCCGGGCATGACCATCCAGCCCCCATGTACTAGAGTTATCTCGACATCGAGATATCTGCCGAGGCGCACCGCAGCCGCGCGCATCACCGGTCCGGTAGTGAGGGTTACCTAACTTAGCCTGACCTGAGCGGATCGGCCAAGCCCGCGTGGCGGCAGGATGCGGTGGTACGCGCACATCAATGAAGGAGACCGTCGTGTCGGCGAACAGCTTCGACGCCCGCAGCACTCTGCAGGTGGGCGACGAGTCGTACGAGATCTTCCGCCTGGACAAGGTGGAGGGCTCGGCCCGACTCCCCTACAGCCTCAAGGTCCTGCTGGAGAACCTGCTCCGCACGGAGGACGGCGCGAACATCACCGCCGACCACATCCGCGCCCTCGGCACCTGGGACTCGCAGGCCCAGCCCAGCCAGGAGATCCAGTTCACGCCGGCCCGCGTCATCATGCAGGACTTCACCGGTGTGCCCTGTGTCGTCGACCTCGCCACCATGCGCGAGGCCGTCGCTGCCCTCGGCGGCGACCCGGCGAAGATCAACCCGCTCTCCCCGGCCGAGATGGTCATCGACCACTCCGTCATCGCCGACCGGTTCGGCACCAGCGACGCCTTCCAGCAGAACGTCGAGCTGGAGTACGGCCGCAACAAGGAGCGCTACCAGTTCCTGCGCTGGGGCCAGACCGCCTTCGACGACTTCAAGGTCGTCCCGCCGGGCACCGGCATCGTCCACCAGGTGAACATCGAGCACCTCGCGCGGACCGTCATGGTCCGAGGCGGGCAGGCGTACCCCGACACCCTGGTCGGCACCGACTCGCACACCACCATGGTCAACGGCCTCGGCGTGCTGGGCTGGGGCGTCGGCGGCATCGAGGCCGAGGCCGCGATGCTCGGCCAGCCGGTCTCCATGCTGATCCCGCGCGTCGTCGGCTTCAAGCTCACCGGCGAGCTGCCCACCGGCACCACCGCCACCGACCTCGTGCTCACCATCACCGAGATGCTGCGCAAGCACGGCGTCGTCGGCAAGTTCGTCGAGTTCTACGGCGAGGGTGTGGCGGCCACCAGCCTCGCCAACCGCGCCACCATCGGCAACATGTCCCCCGAGTTCGGCTCCACCGCCGCGATCTTCCCGATCGACGACGAGACCCTGAACTACCTCAGGCTCACCGGCCGCTCCGCGCAGCAGGTCGCGCTCGTCGAGGCGTACGCCAAGGAGCAGGGTCTCTGGCTGGACCCGAAGGCCGAGCCGGACTTCTCCGAGAAGCTGGAGCTCGACCTCTCGACGGTCGTCCCGTCCATCGCCGGCCCGAAGCGCCCGCAGGACCGCATCGTCCTCGCGAACGCCGCCGAGCAGTTCAAGAGCGACGTACGCAACTACGTCGCCACCGCCGACGAGGCGGGCGAGGAGTCCTTCCCGGCCTCCGACGCCCCGGCCGCCACCAACGGCGTGCCCACCAACTCGGTCACCGTCACCGCCCCCGACGGCTCGACCTACGAGATCGACCACGGCGCCGTCACCGTCGCCGCGATCACCTCCTGCACCAACACCTCCAACCCGTACGTCATGGTCGCCGCCGCGCTGGTGGCCAAGAAGGCGGTGGAGAAGGGCCTGACCCGCAAGCCGTGGGTCAAGACCACCCTCGCCCCGGGCTCCAAGGTCGTCACCGACTACTTCGACAAGGCGGGCCTCACCCCGTACCTCGACAAGGTCGGCTTCAACCTCGTCGGCTACGGCTGCACCACCTGCATCGGCAACTCCGGCCCGCTGCCGGAGGAGGTCTCCAAGGCCGTCAACGACCACGACCTCGCCGTCACCTCGGTCCTCTCCGGCAACCGCAACTTCGAGGGCCGGATCAACCCCGACGTCAAGATGAACTACCTGGCCTCCCCGCCGCTGGTCGTCGCGTACGCCATCGCGGGCTCCATGAAGGTGGACATCACCAAGGACGTCCTGGGCACCGACCAGGACGGCAACCCGGTCTACCTCAAGGACATCTGGCCCTCCGAGGCCGAGGTCAACGACGTCGTGGCCAACGCCATCGGCGAGGACATGTTCAGCAAGTCCTACTCCGACGTCTTCGCGGGCGACCTCCAGTGGCAGTCGCTGTCCGTCCCGACCGGCAACACCTTCGAGTGGGACCCCGAGTCGACGTACGTCCGCAAGCCCCCGTACTTCGAGGGCATGGGCATGGACCCGGAGCCGGTCTCCGACATCTCCGGCGCCCGCGTCCTCGCCAAGCTGGGCGACTCGGTCACCACCGACCACATCTCCCCGGCCGGTGCCATCAAGGCCGACACCCCGGCCGGCAAGTACCTCACCGAGCACGGTGTGGAGCGTCGTGACTTCAACTCCTACGGCTCGCGCCGAGGCAACCACGAGGTCATGATCCGCGGCACCTTCGCCAACATCCGCCTGCGCAACCAGATCGCGCCGGGCACCGAGGGCGGCTACACCCGCGACTTCACCCAGGAAGGCGCGCCGGTCTCCTTCATCTACGACGCGTCGCAGAACTACCAGGCCGCCGGCGTCCCGCTGGTCATCCTGGGCGGCAAGGAGTACGGCTCCGGCTCCTCCCGCGACTGGGCCGCCAAGGGCACCGCGCTGCTCGGCGTCAAGGCCGTCATCACCGAGTCGTACGAGCGCATCCACCGCTCGAACCTCATCGGCATGGGCGTCCTGCCGCTGCAGTTCCCGGCCGGCCAGTCCGCCGACTCGCTCGGCCTGACCGGCGAGGAGACCTTCTCCATCACCGGCGTGACCGAGCTGAACGAGGGCACCACCCCGAGCACGGTGAAGGTCACCACCGACACCGGCGTCGAGTTCGACGCGGTCGTCCGCATCGACACCCCTGGCGAGGCGGACTACTACCGCAACGGCGGCATCATGCAGTACGTGCTGCGCAGCCTGATCCGCAAGTAAGCAGCAAGCACGCGGCACGCACGCGGCACGCAAGCGGCAGACAGGCCGCACGCGGGCCGCACGCGGGCCGCACGCAAGGCAGGTCGAGGGCCGCACCCCCGGGTCGGGGGTGCGGCCCTTCGCCGTGTTCGTCCCGAGGTGGGGGCCGACCTGCCGGCCAACACCCGCACCGAATGCACAGGGACCGTTTACAAGTCGGCCGTACGGCGCTACCTTCCGCCACAGGCGAGGTGGGAGCGCTCCCATAAAGCCCCCGGCGGACCGGAACCCGCCGGAGACCACCGGGAGCCGCTCCCGCCTCGCCCTCCGCACCCGCCCCACCCGCCCCACCCGCCTCCGTGCCGGAGGCGACCGCACCGGAGCCACCCGCAGCAGCGGCACCCACAACAGCGGCACCCACAGCAGCGGCACCCACAGCACAGGCACCGCACCAGAGGCACCCGCACCCTGCTCCATCCACCCGCACCCACCCGCACCCTGCTCCATCCACCCCCACGCGCACGGTCCGGACACGGAAGGGCGGACTCCGCCATGTCTGTCATGATCACGACAAGCACTAAGAAGAAGGGGACCCGGTTACGCTCCCGGGCCCTCCTCCTCGTCCTCCTGGCCCTGCTGGCCACCGTCCCCGCCCTCGGTCTGATCGTCACGACCGGCGGCCCGGCCGAGGCCCACGGCACCCCCATGAAGCCCGGCAGCCGCACCTTCCTGTGCTGGCAGGACGCGCTGACCGACACCGGTGAGATCAAGCCGGTCAACCCGGCCTGCAAGAACGCCCAGCAGGTCAGCGGCACCACGCCGTTCTACAACTGGTTCTCCGTGCTGCGCTCCGACGGCGCGGGCCGCACCCGCGGCTTCGTCCCGGACGGCCAGCTGTGCAGCGGCGGCAACCCCAACTTCACCGGCTTCAACGCCGCCCGCTCCGACTGGCCGCTGACCCACCTCACCTCGGGCGCCACCGTCGACTTCTCCTACAACGCCTGGGCCGCACACCCGGGCTGGTTCTACGTCTACGTCACCAAGAACGGTTTCGACCCGACCAAGACGCTCACCTGGAACGACCTCGAGGACCAGCCCTTCCTCTCCGCCGACCACCCGCCGCTGCACGGCTCCCCGGGCACGGTCGAGGCCAACTACTCCTGGACCGGACAGCTCCCGGCGAACAAGTCGGGCCGCCACATCATCTACATGGTCTGGCAGCGCTCCGACAGCCAGGAGACCTTCTACTCCTGCTCCGACGTCGTCTTCGACGGCGGCCACGGCGAGGTGACCGGCATCCACGAGCCGGGCAACCCCAACGAGCCCGTCCCCGGTGCCTGCACCGCCACCCGCCGTACCACCGGCACCTGGAGCGGCGGCTACCAGTCCGAGGTGACCGTCACCAACTCCGGTGACGTCCCCATGCTCGGCTGGATGGTCGACTGGACCCTGCCCGCCGGCCAGACGGTGAACAGCCTGTGGAACGGCAACGCCACCTACAACGGCCAGGCGGTGATGGTCCACAACGCCGACTGGAACGGCTCCCTGAGTCCGGGCCGGAGCGCGACCTTCGGATACGTCGTCTCCGGTGCGGGAGGTGACAGCGCCACCAGCCTGCCCTGCCGGGTGGGCTGAGCGGACCCGGCACCGATCTGACCCGGCACCAAGCGGACCCGGTGGGCGCCCCACGCCCACCGGGTCCGTCGGTCTATGACTTCTGCTCCGGCAACACCTCTGCCAGCCAGTGCAGTTGGCGTCTGACGTGTTCCGCCTCGCCCCCCTCGTGCCCGTTGAACGGGTACGCGTGGATCTCCCGGCGGGGATCCGCGCCGCCGTTCAGCTCGCCGTACCGGTTGAAGGCCGCGTACGTCCCGCTCGGCGGGCACACCGTGTCGCGCAGCCCGGTGCCGAAGTGGGCCGGGGCCTGGGCGCGGCGGGCGAAGGAGACGCCCTCGATGTAGGAGAGGGTGCGGTAGGCGGCCTGTTCGGTGCCGCGGTGCACCGCGAGATACGCGGTGATCTCGCCGTAGGGGCCCGCGTCGGTGAGGTCCAGGGCGCGGCGGATCCCGCACAGCAGCGGGGCCGTGACCAGGACCGCGGCCAGGTCCGGCAGCAGCCCCGCCACGGCGAGGGCGAGTCCGCCGCCCTGGCTGTTGCCGACGGCCGCGATCCGGCGGGCGTCCACCCCGGGCAGCGCGCGCAGGGCGGTCACCGCCCGGACGGCGTCCGTGATCAGCCGCCGGTAGTGACAGTCCCGCGGGGCCCGCAGACCGCGCGCGGCCGGACCCGGGCCGCCGGGCGCCTGGGCGTGCGGATCGGGGGTGGAGCCGCCGTTGCCGTACTGGTCGCCCTGGCCGCGGTTGTCCATCAGCAGATGCGCGTAACCGGCGTTCACCCAGGTCAGCCGTTCGTGGGGGAGACCCCGGCCGCGGCCGTAGCCGGCGTACTCGACGACGGCCGGCAGGGGGCCGCGGACCCCGGCCGGGCGGGAGTACCAGGCGCGGACCGGGTCGCCGGCGAAGCCGCGGAAGGTCACGTCCCAGGTCTCCGTCAGCCGCAGACCGGTTGCCACCGGATCGGCCGACACCAACGCGTCGTACTGCGCGGCGTCCTTGAGGGTGTTCTGCCAGAACTCGTCGAAGTCGGCGGGTTCCTCCGGCAGGAGGCGGTAGGTCTCCAGCTCGCTCGGCGGCAGGTCGAACGCGGGCACGAGGGCACCTCGCAGGAATCGGTCCGGACAGGGAAAGTTGCGGAGGCGATCGGGGCTGCGCTTGGTGGTTCTACCCCGTGTCGAGGTGGTCCCATGCCCGCCATCCGCCTCGGCCGTCTCGCGCCGCACTTATTGACAGCGCTTTCTGAGTGCCCCTAAGTTGCCGCGAAGTTACCGGTAAGAAGCTCGAAAGTTTCGGTACCGCGTTCCCGTCACGGGAGGCCCGAGCATGAGCACCTCCACCACACCGGCCCCGCCGCCCGGCACGCAGCACCCGCCCCGGGCACCCGTCCGCCCGGACCCGCCGCCCCGGCGTCCCGGGTGGCGCAGAGCGCTGCGCCGCGACTGGCGGCTGTACTCGCTGGCCGTGCTGCCGCTGCTGTTCTTCCTGGTCTTCCGCTATCTGCCGATGATCGGCAACGTCATCGCGTTCCGCCGGTTCGAACCGGGCGGCTCCCTCCTCGGGGAGCAGTGGGTGGGGCTGCGCTATGTGCGGATGTTCCTGTCCGACCCCACCTTCTGGCAGGTCTTCCGCAACACCCTCTGGCTGGGCGCGCTGACGCTGCTGTTCTGCTTCCCGGTCCCGATCGTGCTGGCGCTGCTGCTCAACGAGGTGCGCCGGCGCTCGCTGAAGCGGTTCGTGCAGTCGGTGTCGTATCTGCCGCACTTCCTGTCGATCGTGATCGTCGCCGGGATCACCCTCCAGATGCTCGCCGTGGACGGCCCGGTCAACCACGTCCTCGGCTGGTTCGGCCACGACGCGATCCGGTTCGTCCAGGAACCCGGCTGGTTCCGCACCATCTACGTCGGCTCGGAGATCTGGCAGACCGCCGGCTGGGGCACGATCCTCTACCTCGCCGCCCTCACCACGATCGACGAGGACCTCTACGAGGCCGCCCGCATCGACGGCGCGAACCGCTGGCAGCAGATCTGGCACGTCACCCTGCCCGGCATCCGTCCCACCATGATGACCCTGCTGATCCTCAACATCGGCACCTTCATGGCGGTCGGCTTCGAGAAGATCCTGCTGCTGTACAACGCGCTGACCTATCCGACGGCCGACGTGGTCTCCACCTACCTCTACCGGGCCGGCGTGGAGTCCAACAGCTTCAGCTACGCCGCCGCGATCGGTCTGTTCGAGGCGGTCATCGGACTGGTGCTGGTGACCTCCGCGAACCAGCTCTCGCGCCGCACGGTGGGGACGAGCCTGTGGTGAGGCCGGCCCGCCGGGAGAGCCGCTCCTACCGGGTCTTCCAGGGCGTCAACGGGCTGGTCCTGACCCTGGTCGTGCTGGTGACCCTGTATCCGTTCGTCAACATCGTCGCCCGCTCCTTCAGCGGGGAGCGCCAGATCCGCGCCGGTGAGGTGACCCTGTGGCCCAAGGGGTTCAACCTCACCACGTACGACATCGTCTTCCACGACACGACGTTCTGGCGCAACTACGGCAACACCGCCTTCTACACGGTGGTCTCGACGGCCGTCGCCATGGTCCTGACAACCTGTTACGCCTATGTCCTGTCGAAGCGCCACCTCAAGGGGCGGGGCGTCCTGGTCGGCGTGGCCGTGTTCACCATGTTCTTCAGCGGCGGACTGATCCCGAACTACGTCCTCGTCACCAGTCTCGGCCTGAAGAACTCCGTGTGGGCCATCGCCCTGCCCAACGCGATCAGCGTCTTCAACCTGCTGGTGATGAAGGCCTTCTTCGAGGGGCTGCCCACCGAACTGGAGGAGGCGGCCGAGATCGACGGGCTCACCACCTACGGCATCCTGCTGAGGATCGTGCTCCCGCTGTCCAAGGCGGTCATCGCGACGATGGTGCTCTTCTACTCGGTGTCCTTCTGGAACTCCTGGTTCTCGGCCTACCTCTACATGGACCGCGCCGAGCTGATGCCGGTCACGGTCTATCTGCGCAACATGATCGCGGGCGCCACCACCGGTGGCAACGCGGGCGCCGCCGCCGAGCAGCTCAGCCAGGTCGGCGCCAACATCCAGGCGGTCACCATCGTGCTCACCTCGCTCCCCATCCTCTGCGTGTACCCGTTCGTCCAGCGCTACTTCGTCTCCGGCGTGATGCTCGGCGCCGTCAAGGGCTGAGCGCCCAACTAGGGAGTATCCGTGAAGAACGCAGGTCAGCTGTCACGGCGTCAGATCCTGGCCGCCGCCGGGTTCCTCGGCCTCGCCGCGCTCACCGGCTGCGGCAGCGGCGACGACGGAGGGGACTCCAAGGACCTCTCCAAGAAGCGGGACGGCGCGATGAAGGAGTACCGCGTCGGCGAGCAGTTCAAGGCGGCCAAGCCGCTGTCGTTCTCGGTGCTGCACAACAACAACCCCAACTACCCGCTGAAGAACGACTGGTTGTTCTGGAAGGAACTCACCAGGCGCACCGGCGTCACCCTCAAGCCGGTCGCGGTCCCGCTGGCCGACTACGAGAAGAAGCGCAGCGTCCTCATCGGCGCGGGCGACGCCCCCTTCCTGATCCCCAAGACGTACCACCCCTCCGAGGTCGCCTTCGTCTCCTCCGGGGCGATCCTCCCGGTCAGCGAGTACGTGCACCTGATGCCCAACTACCGGGACAAGGTCAGAAAATGGAAGCTGGAGCCGGAACTCGACTCCATCCGCCAGGCCGACGGCAAGTACTACCTGCTGCCCGGACTGCACGAGAAGGTCAAGTCGGGCTACTCGCTGTCGCTGCGCACCGACGTCCTGGAGAAGCTGGGCCTGGCCCTGCCCACCACCTGGGACGAGGTGCACGAGGTCCTCCGGGCGATCCGCGCCGAGTATCCCGACCGCTATCCGCTCTCCGACCGCTGGAGCATCAACACCCCTTATCCGGCAGCGGCGTTGATGAGCTACCTCGGTCAGGCGTACGGCGTCAGGGCCGGCTGGACGTACGACAACATCAGCTGGGACGCCAAGAAGGACGCCTTCGTCTTCACCGGTGCCTCGGACGGCTACCGCCAGATGGTCGAGTACCTGGCGAAGCTGGTCGCCGAGAAGCTGATCGACCCCGAGAGCTTCACCCAGACCGACGACGACGCGGTGCAGAAACTGCTCGGCGAGAAGTCCTTCGCGATCAGCGCCAATCCGCAGGAACTGGTCCAGAACTACCGCTACAACCTGGAGAAGCAGGTCAAGGGCGCGAAGATCGAGATGGTCCCGGTGCCGCTCGGCCCGGCCGGCCCGGTGGTGATCGGCGGGGCGCGGCTGGAGAACGGCGTCATGATCTCCAGCAAGGCCCTCAAGAGCGACACCTTCGTCGCGATGATCCAGTTCATGGACTGGCTCTGGTACTCCGACGAGGGCCAGCGCTTCGCCAAGTGGGGGGTCGAGGGCACCACGTACACCCGCTCGGGCGACACCTACGAGCTCAAGCCCGGCATCAGCCTGATGGGCTCCCACCCGGACGCCCCGAAGGACCTCCAGAAGGACTACGGCTTCTTCAACGGCGTCTTCACCTACGGCGGGAGCTGGGCCCTGGTCTCCTCCTCCTTCGGCCCCGACGAGAAGAGGTTCCAGGACGCCATGGCCCTACGCCGACAACTCCCCATCGGGCCCGCCCATCCCCTGCGGTCCGTCGACCAGGAACAGGCCACCCTCTGGGACACCCCGCTGCGCGACCACGTCGTCCAGAACACCCTGAAGTTCGCCCTCGGCAAGCGCCCCCTGTCCGAGTGGGACTCCTACGTCGGTGAGCTGAAGGCCAAGAACATGGACCGGCTCGTGGACCTGCACAACCAGGCCCGTGACCGCTTCACGAAGGAGAACCGGTGATCCGCGTCCCCGCCGCCCCGGCCGGCCGGTTCTCCGACGCCTGGCGGACCTGCGTCGGCACCGGCCGCATCGAACTCGCCCTGCGCCGCGACTACCAGGACTCCCTCGCCCTCCTCCAGCGCGACATCGGGTTCCGGTACATCCGCGGCCACGGTCTGCTGAGCGACGGCATGGGCGTGTACCGCCCCTACGAGCACGCGGGCACCCGGCACGTCCATCACTCCTTCACCTACGTCGACCAGGTCGTCGACGCCTACCTGGCGCTGGGTATCCGCCCGTTCCTCGAACTCGGCTTCATGCCGGAGGAGTTGGCCTCCGGTGACCAGACGGTCTTCTGGTGGCGAGGTCATGTCACCCCACCCCGTTCGCACCGGGAATGGGCCGACCTGGTCCGTGCGACCCTGCGCCACCTGGTGGACCGCTACGGCGTCGACGAGGTGCGCACCTGGCCGATCGAGGTCTGGAACGAGCCCAACCTCGCCGACTTCTGGCAGGGCGCGGACGAGCGGGCGTACCACCTGCTCTACGAGGTGACGGCGCACACCGTGAAGGAGGTGGACGCCGGGCTCCAGGTCGGCGGCCCCGCGATCTCCCCGGGCGCCGACGACTGGCTGGACCGGTTCGCCGAGTTCGCCGCGCACCGCGAGGTGCCGGTCGACTTCGTCTCCAAGCACGCCTACACCTCCGGACCCGCCCAGCCCGTGCCGTTCGGGGTCCACCAGACCCTGGCCCCGGCGACCGACCTGCTGGACCAGTTCGCCACCCCGCGGGACCGTCTCAAGGGCACCCGGCTGGCCGGACTCCCGGTGCACATCACCGAGTTCAACTCCTCCTACTGCCCGATCAACGCGGTCCACGACACCGCCTTCCAGGCCGCCTACCTCGCCCCCGTGCTGGCCCGGGGCGGAGACTACGTCGACTCGTTCTCCTACTGGACGTTCAGCGACATGTTCGAGGAGGCCGGGGTCCCCACCGCCCTCTTCCACGGCGGCTTCGGGCTGCTCACCCACCGGCAGGTCCGCAAGCCCGTCCACCACCTGTACGCGTTCATGGCACGGATGGGCCCCGACCTGCTCGCCCGGGGCGACGACCATCTCGTCACCCGGCACGAGGACGGCCGCGTCACCGTCCTCGCCTGGGCACCGGTCGACCCGACCGGCGCGACGGAGGGACCCGCGGGACACGCCCTGCGGCTGTCGCTGCCGGTGGGGAGAAACGCCCGGGACGGCGAGGGCGAGGGCGACGGGGGCGGGGGCGAGGTGTTCGTTCGCCGGTCGACCGTGGACGAGGAACGGGGCAACGCCTACACGGCCTGGCGGCACATGGGCAGCCCCCGCTCCCCGGGCCGGTCACAGCTCGACGTCCTGCACGAGGCCGCCGAGCCCGCCCGCACCCATGGACGGCTGCCCGTCCACGACGGCCGCACCGAGCTGGAGCTGACCCTGGCCCGCCATGAGATCACCCTCGTCGAACTGACCCCGGTCGAGGACGAGACCCCACCGTGGTGGGACGCACGACGGCTGCTGGGCCGGGAGCCCGCGTGAGCGCCACGGCGACCGACTTCGGCACCGGCGTCCTCTCCCGCGCCGCCGCCCTGGTCCACACCCTGCTCACCGTCGAGGCCCTGTTCCTCGTCGCGGCCGCCCCCGGCGTCACCGGCCTGTTCCTCCTCGCCCCCGACCCCGCCAACCTGCCCCTCGCCGCCCTGTGTCTGCTGCCGCTCGGCCCCGCCGCCTCCGCCGCGCTGTACGCCCTCCACCACCGCAGCCGCGACCTGACCGATCTGCACCCCGCGCGGGTCTACGGCCGGGGCTGGCGGCTCAACGCCGTCCCCGCCCTCCGGCTCTGGACCCCCCTGCTGGCCTGGCTGACCGTGATCGCCTTCACCCTCACCCATTTCACCGCCACCGGCCTGCCCCGCTGGTGGGCGGCCCTGCTCGCGCTCATCGGCGTCGGCTCCCTGCTCTGGGGCGCCCACGCCCTGCTCCTCACCTCGCTGTTCACCTTCCGCGCCCGCGACACCGCCCGCCTCGCCGCGTACTTCACGCTCCGGCACGGGAGGGTCACCCTGGCCTTCGGCTCCCTGCTCGTCCTCGCCGCCGGACTGACCGCCCTGCTCACCGAGGCCCTGCCCGCCCTGCTCGCGGCCCCGCTGCTGCTCTCCCTGCTGCACGCCGGCCGCCCGGTGACCGCCGAGACCCAGAAGGACTTCACCGCATGAGCCCGGGCACCCCACCGTGGAGGCCGCGCAGCGCGTCGCCCCCGACGGCACCCGGCCCCTCTTCCTCCTCGGCCACGCCCGGGAAGCCGCCCGGCTGACCGCGCACGCCACCGCGACCGGACTCCTCACCGGCAAGCGGGTCGAGGAGGGGGAGGCCCTGACCCTCGACCCGCTCGGCGCGGTCGTGCTGCTCCTTCAGTAGATGGTCCGCCCCCGCTCGTCCGGCACCCCGGACTTGCGGAGGAAGTAACTGTTGATCTGATCGCGCCACTCCCGGGCACCGCGTACCTGCTCCTCGAACAGCTCCGCCACCCGCCGGTGCCGGGCCGGTGCCATCAGTCCGGCGAGGCCCGCCCACACCCGGCGGGCCTCCTCGGCCTCCTCGACCCCCTCGAAGTGAGTGTCGTAGATGTGCTGGATCACGGTCTTCCCGCTCCTGAGCACATGCCCGTAGGGCACATGGTGGAAGAACAGCAGCAGCTCGTCCGGACAGCTCGCGACGGACTCGTACACCTCGGCCCACGGCGCGGCGTACTGGGCCGCGTACCCGGTCCCGGTCGCGGCGCTGCGATCGACGCCCACACCGTCGCGGTCGGCGAAGTGGTAGGTGCCCCACGGGCTGTACTCGTAGCCGTCGACGTTCGGCCCGTAGTGGTGTCCGGGCTGCACCATGAACCCCACCCCGAGCGGGGCCGTGTACTTCTCGTACGTCCGCCAGGAGCCGTCCAGCACCGCGTGCAGCCCCTCGGCCAGCCGTCGCGGCGCGGACGGGAAGGTCAGGCCGATCCACTCGTCCAGGACGCGGTACGGATCGGCGTCCGGCCGCCAGGCCAGCCTGCCGAACGTGTACAGGTTCGCCTGGGCCAGCGGATGCCCCGTCCAGAACGGATCGTCGCCCACGTTCGACACCGCGACGAGATCACGTGCCGTCCCGCCCACGCTCGGCCCGTCCTCGCCGTGCGGCCGGAACCGCAGCACCTCGCTCCACATCGGCCCGAGCCAGCACACGTGCCGCTGCTGCCCGGTGTACTCCTGGGTGGCCTGCAACTCCACCGCCGTTTGGGTCCGGGTGAGCGCCCCGAGCACCGGTGAGACCGGCTCGCGCACCTGGAAGTCCATCGGCCCGTGCTTGACCTGGAGCACCGCGTTGTCGGTGAACTCCCCGTCCAGCGGCGCGAAATGGTCGTACGCCGCCCGGGCCCGGTCCGTGCCGCGGTCCCGCCAGTCCTGCCGGTGGTCGTAGACGAAGGCCCGCCAGTGCACCGTGCCGCCGTACGGGGCGAGCGCGCCGGCCAGCAGGTTCGCGCCGTCCGCGTGACCGCGCCCGTAGGTGAACGGCCCCGGCCGGCCCTCGGAGTCGGCCTTCACCACGAACCCGCCGAAGTCGGGGATCACCGCGTACACCCCGCGCACGGCCTCCGCCCACCACTGCCGCACCTCCTCCCGGAGCGGATCGGCGGTGGAGAGCCCGCCGAGCACGACCGGCGCGGCGAAGGTCACCGACAGATGTGTGCGGATGCCGTACGGCCGCAACTCGGCGGCGATCGCCGCGACTTCGCCGATCCGGTCGGTCAGCAGCCTCGCCTCGGCCGCGTGCACATTGACGTTGTTGAGGCACACGGCGTTGATCCCGCACACGGCGAGCAGCCGCGCGTACGCCCGGACCCGCGCGAAGTCCTCCCGCGCCCGGCCGTCCCGCCAGAACAGCGAACCGCCCGCGTAGCCGCGCTCCACCTGGCCCATGACCGGGTGCACGGCCACGTTGTCCCAGTGGTCGAGCATGCGCAGGACCGTCGCGGGACGATGGGCCCTTCGGGGGAAGGCGCCCGAGAACGCCGCCTCGCCGAGCCGTACGACCTCGAACAGGCCGTGGAGCAGCCCGTGCCCGGCGGAGGCGGTGACCGTCGTCGTACCGTCCTCCCGGACGACCGTGAACCCCTCCTCCTCGCCGGCGGGTCCGCCGTCGGCCGTCTCCAGCAGGAGGTCGCAGGGACCGTCGCGGACGGTCTGCCCGCCGAACCGTGCGCAGGCGTCGGACACTTCACGGCGCACGGTGTCGACCAGCGGACCGGAGCCCCTGACCAGGACGCGCCGGGCCCCCAGCGGCCGGAAGGCCGCCGGGGGCAGCCAGCCGGGATCGATCCCGTTCAAGAGAGCAACTCCACTTCGGACAGACGGACTTCACCGTCGAACACCAAGCGGTACGCCGCGTACCTACCCGGTGACCGCACGCCGAACGCCCGCGTCTGGCGGTCCCAGGTGAAGGTCTGCCCGGTGCGGCGGTCCAGGGTCCGCCACGTCGTCCCGTCGGCGGAGCCCTCCAGCCGCCAGCCCGTGGGCGCCTTCGCCCGCTCGGCGGAGGTCAGCGTGTACCGCACGGCCTTCGTGGCGCCCGCGGTCGGCAGGGTGACCGCGCCGGACACGGTGGCGGCCGTCGCGGAGGTGTCGTCGGTCAGGGCGCCGGAGCCGGTGAGCGTGTCGGCGCGGGGCGTCGGCACCCGGTCGTCGCGGGTGATCGACGTGGGCGCCGCGTCCTTCCCGCTGCCCCAGGCCGAGGGGCGCGGACCCATGGCGAACTCCAGGGTGCCGCCCCGGGCGAGGAGCGCGTGGGGAAGGGACGTCGACGTCCAGGTACGGCCGTTGACCTTGAGCCCCTGGACGTACACGTTGCGCGCGCTGTTCTCCGGGGCCTTCACCACGAGGTCCCTGCCGTTCTCCAGGTGCACGGTCGCCCTGGTGAACAGCGGGGAGCCGACGGCGTACTCGCCGCCGCCCATCACCAGCGGGTAGAAGCCGAGCGCGGAGAACAGGTACCAGGCCGACTGCTCGCCGTTGTCCTCGTCGCCGTGGTAGCCCTGTCCGATCGCGCTGCCGGTGTAGAGCCGCGACAGCACCTCGCGGACCTTCGCCTGCGTCTTCCAGGGCTGCCCGGCCGCGTCGTACATGTAGAGCGCGTGGTGGGCGACCTGGTTGGAGTGCCCGTACATGCCCATCCGGACGTCCCGGGCCTCCGTCATCTCGTGGATGACCCCGCCGTAGGAGCCCGCGAACTCGGGTGAGGCGGTCTCGGGGGTCGCGACGTACGTGTCGAGTTTGCGCGCCAGGCCGGCCCGGCCGCCGTACAGGTTGGCGAGGCCCCGGCTGTCCTGCGGGGCGGTGAAGGCATAGCCCCAGCCGTTGGTCTCGGTGTAGTCGTAGCCCCACACCCGCGGGTCGTACCGGGACGACTCCACGCGCCAGGAGCCGTCCTCGCCGCGGCCCTGGAAGAAGCCCGCCCGGGTGTCGAACAGGTTCACGTACCCCCGGGCGCGGTCGAGGAAGTACGCCGACTCCTCCCCGTACCGCCGCTCGCCGGTCCTGCGGTACAGGGCCTCGCCCATGCGGGCGATGCCGTAGTCGTTGAGGTAGCCCTCCAGCGACCAGGACAGGCCCTCGGGGGTGGCCGTGCTCGTGTAGCCGAGGAAGGGAGAGGTCGCCATGCCCTTGCGGCCCACGCCCGGGGACGGCGGGACGACGGTGGCGTTCTTCAGGGCGGCCTCGTAGGCCGTTCTCGCGTCGAAGCGGACGCCCTTGACGTAGGCGTCGGCGAAGGCCACGTCCGAGGAGGTGCCGGTCATCAGGTCGGCGTACCCGGGCGAGGACCAGCGCGAGGTCCAGCCGCCGTCCTTGTACTGCTGCACGAACCCGTCCGTCAGCACGCCCGCCTGAGTGGGCGTCAGCAGGGTGTACGCCGGCCAGGTCGTCCGATAGGTGTCCCAGAAGCCGTTGTTGACGTACACCTTGCCGTCCACGATCTTCGCGCCGGTGTGCGTCGGGGTGTCCTGGCTCACCATGGGCGAGAACGGCGAGGCGTACCGGTAGACCGAACCGACCTTCTCGAAGCCGGAGTTGGGGTAGAGGTACAGCCGGTAGAGACTGGAGTAGAGCGTGGTGAGCCGGTCCTGGGTCGCTCCCTCGACCTCCACCGTGCCGAGCAGGGCGTCCCACTGCTGCCGCGCCCGCTGCTTCACGGTGTCGAAGCCGGTGCCGTCCGGGATCTCCTGGCGCAGGTTGTCCTTCGCCTGGTCGAGGCTGATCAGCGAGGTCGCCAGCTTCAGGGTGACCGTCCGGTCGGCGCCCGCGGCGAACCGCAGATAGCCCTTCACCCCGTTCGACGCCCCGTCCGTGACCGGCGCGTCGAACTCGCCGTACACGAACAGGCGCGTCGCGCCCGTCGACAGCCCGGACTTCACGTCCGAGTAGCCGGTGACGACCCCCGAGGCCCGGTCGAGCGTCAGCCCGGCCTGGTCGGTGACGTTGTCGAACAGGACGCTCGCGGCGGAGCCCGGGTAGGTGAAGCGCAGGGCGGCCGCGTGGTCGGTCGGCGCCATCTCCGCGGTGAGACCGTTCTCGAACCGCACCCCGTAGTAGTACGGCCGCGCGGTCTCGTGGGTGTGCCGGAAGGCCAGCGCCCGTGCCGTCCGCCCGGTGTCCGGGGTGCCCGCCGCGGCCGACGGCATCACCTGGAAGGTCTGCCGGTCGCCCATCCACGGGCTCGGCTCGTGACTCGCGCTGAATGCCTGGATAGTGGGCAGATTGTCCGCGTTGTTCCCTCGTGCGTAGTCGTACAGCCAGCTCAGCGAGGACGCGTTCGTCACCGGCGTCCAGAAGTTGAACCCGTGCGGCACGGCCGTCGCCGGGAAGGTGTTGCCCCGCGAGAAGCCCCCGCCGGAGTTCGTCCCGCGTGTGGTCAGCGCGTAGTCCGACGGATGTGCCCGCGCCGGCTCCGGGGCGGCCGGACCCAGCGTGATGTCGTCCACCCAGCCGCGGAAGCGCGCCGGGCCACCGGGGGAGTCGTAGGCCACCAGGATCCGGTCGACCGTCCTCCCGGCCGCGACGGACCCGATCGCCGACTCCACGTCGTTCCACTGGTCGACGTAGAGCACCTTCGCCGCGCCCTGCCCGCGCGGCGACAGCGGGAAGCCGTACCGGTCCACCGCGCCGAGCCCGCTGAGGTAGGTCCCGTCGGTGAAGGCCAGGTCGACCGAGACGTTCGTCACCGCGTACTGCCGGTCGCCGTCGGCGAGCTGCGGGAAGATCCGGTACGCGAGCCGGGTCCGGGCACCGACCCGGACGTTCACGTCGAACACCTTGTTGTACGAGTACGCCCGCCCGGCGGCGGTGTGGCGCCCCGCGTACCGCAGCGCCCGCAGCCCCGTGAACCCGGCCCGCGCCTTCGCCGTCGGGGAGCCGCTCGGGCCACGGTCGACGACGGTGAGCATGTCCGGCGGCACCGGCCCGCCGCTCCCACCCGTCGCGAGCCGCAGATCGGCGAGCTGGAGGAGGTCGGCGCCGTGGTTCTGGGTGACGTCGAGCCGGAAGTGCCGGTACGCGGCAGGCGCCGCGAGGGTGTACGTCTTCGTCTGCAAGCGTTCGGCGAAGTCCTCGCCGGAGCGGCTGTCGAGGACCGTCCAGGTGCCGCCGTCCGCCGAGCCGCTCAGGGTCCAGTCGGCCGGATCGCGTTCGGCGGCGTCATTGGCGGAGGTGAGCGCGTACGTGGTCACCGCGGCCGGGGCGGCCAGGTCGAACTCGGCCCAGCCGGTGGCCGCGAACGTCAGCCACTTGGTGCTCGGCTCGCCGTCGGCCAGGTTCTCCTTCACCTCGCCGGCCCCGGTGTTCTCGGCGCTCGCCCGGACCCCGGTGACCCGGTCGGTCACCTCGCCGGGCAGTCCGCCGGTCGCGTAGCCGCCGTCGACCCCCGAGGCCCGCTCGGGGGTGCTGGTCCAGTCCGGCGAGGGCTGGCCGGCCTCGAACGACGAGGCGAACGTCCGGGCCTGCTGCGGGAGATGTGCGCTCCGGGCGACCGCCGCCCCCGGAGCGCCGACCGTCAGGACGAGGGCGGCCGCGACCGCCGGTGCGCGTAACCGTCCGAACCACTGCATGCGTGAGTATCCTCCCCGCCCGGACCAGGGCCGTGGACAACGTTGTCCCGTGTGGTGCGCAGCCCTCAGTAGGGTCTGGGTGAGGGGCGGTGTCAAGGAGGTCGATTGCGCCGGACGGGGCCATGCGCCCTCGCCCTCGGCGCGTAGTCGTTCGCGGTCGCGCAGATCACGACGACCGGCCCCGGCGGCCCCGACTGCTCGACCACCGCACGAGCATGCCGCCGGAACGGTTGACAGCGGGCGCCCCGAAGTAAACCCGGCGTCTTCATGCGGCGTACACGGACCTCCGTCGCGAGGGTTGTCGTGTACGCCGCTTTTCCATGGTCTTGATCCTGTTTGATCACCACGCTCCGCAGTTCTTCACACTCGGAATGCCACTTTCCGCAACGCCCCGCAGCCACCCCCGCACACCCCGCGACGCTCTCTCGGGTGAGCGCGGAGTCGCTTGTTCGAGCGTGCGGATAGTGTTCAACCTCTTGACGGGAGTGGACCCGAACGGCTCAGCTTAGAGTTCACTAGTTGGACATAGACGGGACCTCATCGAAGCGGTCCCGCGCGCAGGAGGTCGTCGTGGAGACTCCGGGGTCGCAGTCGTCGCTGCATCGGGCCAACCTGGAGCGGGTGGTACGCGCCGTGCGTCTGGCCGGGTCCCTCACGCAGGCCGAGATCGCCCGCACGACGGGGCTGTCCGCCGCGACCGTCTCCAACATCGTGCGCGAGCTCAAGGACGGCGGAACCGTCGAGGTCACGCCCACATCGGCGGGCGGACGCAGGGCGCGGAGCGTATCGCTGAGCGGGGACGCCGGCATTGTCATCGGGGTGGATTTCGGCCATACGCACCTCCGGGTCGCGCTCGGCAACCTCGCCCACCAGGTGCTCGCCGAGGAGTCCGAGCCGCTCGATGTGGACGCCTCCTCGACGCAGGGGTTCGACCGGGCGGAACAGCTGGTCCTGCGGCTGGTCGAGGCCATCGGGGTGGACCGGTCGAAGATCGCGGGCGTGGGGCTCGGCGTGCCCGGTCCGATCGACCTGGAGTCCGGCACGCTCGGATCCTCGGCGATCCTGCCCGGCTGGATCGGTACCAGGCCTGCCGAGGAGCTCAGGGGCCGCCTCGGCGTGCCCGTGCACGTGGACAACGACGCCAACCTCGGCGCCCTCGGTGAGCTGGTCTGGGGCAGCGGCCGGGGCGTACGTGATCTTGCTTACATCAAGGTGGCGAGCGGTGTCGGCGCCGGTCTGGTGATCGAGGGAAAGATCTACCGCGGCCCAGGTGGCACCGCAGGAGAAATCGGACATATTACTCTTGATGAGTCCGGTCCTGTCTGCCGCTGCGGCAACCGGGGCTGCCTGGAGACCTTCGCGGCCGCGCGCTATGTGCTGCCGTTGCTCCAGTCCAGCCACGGTACGGACCTCACGATGGAGGGCGTCGTGCGGCTGGCCAGGGACGGAGATCCGGGCTGCCGTCGTGTGATCGCCGACGTCGGCCGCCACATCGGCAGTGGAGTCGCCAATCTCTGCAACCTGCTGAACCCGAGCCGGGTGGTCCTGGGCGGTGATCTCGCCGAGGCCGGTGAACTGGTACTCGGCCCCATCAGAGAGTCCGTCGGCCGCTATGCGATTCCCAGTGCGGCGCGTCAACTCACCGTTCTCCCCGGGGCACTCGGCGGCCGTGCGGAGGTACTCGGAGCACTCGCCCTCGCGCTCAGCGAGATGGGTGATTCGACCCTTTTGGACGGCACCCTGTCCTCCGCGACACCTGCCTTCACTTAGAGAACGAATGACGCCGTTGCCATCTCGTTAAGTATTTACTTCTTGACGTCGAACTTGCGGCCGAGTTGACTTCGAGCCACCTCGGCCGCAGCGTTGCGGCCCTGTCAGGGAGGCACACCCCAAATGAACGCAACGATGCGTAGAGTCGTGATCGGCGCCACCGCCGTCTCCATGGCGCTGTCGATTGCCGCGTGCGGCAAGGCCGGCGACAACAAGGACAAGGGCTCCGGCAGCAGCTCGGACAGCAAGTCCATCGGTCTGCTGCTCCCCGACAACGTGACCGCGCGCTACGAGAAGTTCGACAAGCCGTACTTCGAGGCCAAGGTCAAGGAGCTCTGCTCCGGCTGTGACGTCCAGTACGCGAACGCCGCTGCCGACCCGGCCAAGCAGGCCCAGCAGATGAGCTCCATGGTGACCAAGGGCGTGAAGGTCATCGTGATCTCCGCCCAGGACTCCGCCGCCATCAAGTCCTCCATCCAGTCCGCCGTGGACAAGGGCGTCAAGGTCGTCGCGTACGACCGCCTCGCCCAGGGCCCGGTCAGCGCGTACGTCTCCTTCGACAACCAGAAGGTCGGCCAGCTCCAGGGCGAGGCCCTGCTCGCCGCGCTCGGCTCCAAGGCGACCCCCAAGTCGAAGATCGTCATGATCAACGGTGACGACGCCGACCCGAACGCCGCCCAGTTCAAGGCCGGCGCCCACAAGGCCCTCGACGGCAAGGTCACCATCGCCTACGAGCAGTCCGGCCTGTGGAAGGACACCGTCGCCGCCCAGAAGATGTCCGCGGCGATCACCCAGCTGGGCGCCAAGAACATCGCCGGCGTCTACTCCGCCAACGACGGCATGGCCGGTGGCATCGCCAACACCCTCAAGGGTGCGAAGATCAGCGGCATCCCGCTGACCGGCCAGGACGCCGAGCTCGCCGCCATCCAGCGGATCGTCGCCGGCACCCAGTCCTCCACGGTCTACAAGGCCTACAAGCCCGAGGCCGACACCGCCGCCGAGCTCGCGGTCAACCTGCTGCAGGGCAAGGACATCAAGTCCCTCGCCGACACCACGGTGACCAGCGGCTCCGGCGACAAGGTCCAGGCCAAGCTGCTGACCCCGGTGTCCGTCACGGTCGCCAACATCAAGGACACGGTCGTCAAGGACGGTCTGTACACGGTCGCGGACATCTGCACCGCCGACTACGCCGCCGCCTGCAAGAAGGCCGGCCTGCAGTAGTCGCGCGCACCCCGCGTGACCCGGCCCGAGCCCCCCGCCAGGGGGCTCGGGCCCAGACCGCCGAGCGGTCCCGCGAGACCCCGCCGACGCCTGCCCCACCTTCACACCCCGCTGCCGGGGCGGGCGTCGGACGGAACCGTTGCCAAGCGCGACGGATTCGCGCATGTTCATCTTGTAAACCTCGTGCGGACCGCGGCCTCCCGCCGCTGTCCCACGTCCCTCCGCGCGATTACCCCAAGCGCGGCATCCCCGCCGGTCAGGCGGCGAAGGAGATGGTTCACGTGTCCGCTACGCCCGTGCTGGCGTTGCGCGGAGTCTCCAAGCGATTCGGTGCTGTCCAGGCACTCACCGATGTCGATCTGGAGGTTCACGCCGGAGAAGTGGTCGCCCTGGTGGGCGACAACGGCGCAGGTAAGTCGACCCTGGTCAAGACGATCGCGGGCGTCCACCCCATCGATGAGGGCGTCATCGAGTGGGAGGGCCGGCCGGTCAGCATCACCAAGCCGCACGACGCCCAGGGGCTCGGCGTCGCGACGGTCTACCAGGACCTCGCGCTCTGCGACAACCTCGACGTCGTGGGCAACCTCTACCTCGGCCGCGAGCTGCTGCACCGGGGCGTCATCGACGAGGTGACGATGGAGAAGAACGCCCGCGAACTGCTGTCCACGCTCTCCATCCGGATCCCGAGCGTGCGGATCCCGATCGCGAGCCTCTCCGGCGGTCAGCGCCAGGTCGTCGCCATCGCCCGCGCCCTGATCGGTGAGCCCAAGGTCGTCATCCTCGACGAGCCCACCGCCGCCCTCGGCGTCGAGCAGACCGCACAGGTCCTCGACCTGGTCGAGCGGCTGCGCGAGCGCAACCTCGGCGTCATCCTGATCAGCCACAACATGGCCGACGTCAAGGCGGTCGCCGACACCGTCGCCGTCCTGCGTCTGGGCAAGAACAACGGCTCCTTCCCGGTGAAGGACACCAGCCACGAAGAGATCATCGCCGCGATCACGGGTGCCACGGACAACGCCGTGACCCGTCGCGCGGAGCGGCGCACCGCGGAGGCGGCACAGTGAGCGACACGTCGAAGACCGTGAAGAGCGACTCCCCCGAGCCGGAGAAGTCCGGCACGGCCACCAAGGTCGGCAAGACCGAGGGCGTCGTCGATGCGCAGGAGACCGTCGCCCCCGCCGACGACCCGACGGCCGCTCCGGTCGCCGTCGTCGACCCGCGGCTGCTGGTCCGTGAAGAGGGCCTCAAGGGCTACCTCACCGAGTTCAAGCGCAAGGTCAAGGGCGGCGAGCTCGGCTCGCTGCCGGTCGTCATCGGTCTGATCGTCATCTGGACGATCTTCCAGACGCAGAACGACCGCTTCCTGAGCGCCGACAACCTCTCGAACATCAGCTACTTCATGTCGGCCACCGGCATGCTCGCCATCGGCCTGGTGTTCGTACTGCTGCTCGGCGAGATCGACCTGTCGGTCGGTTCCGTCAGCGGTCTGTCCTCCACCCTGTTCGCCGTGTTCGCGGTGAACCACGGGGTGAACCCCTGGCTGGCGCTGGTGCTCGCGGTGATCACCGGTGTCGCCATCGGCTCGCTCCAGGGCTGGTTCTTCGCCAAGGTCGGCGTGCCGGCGTTCGTCGTCACCCTGGCCGGCTTCCTCGGCTGGAACGGCCTGATGCTGTGGCTGCTCGGCGACAGCGGCACGATCAACATCCCGTCCGAGACCGGTCCGGTCCACCTGCTCGGCCAGAGCTCCTTCTTCATGGACCAGGCGATCATCGGCGCCTACCTGCTGGCCGGCCTCGCCGTCGTGCTGTCCCTCGTCGGCAACTTCAACGAGCAGCGCCGCCGCAAGGCCGCGGGCGTGCCCTTCCGGCCGACCAGCGAGATCCTGCTGCGCGTGGGCGCCCTGGCCGTTGCGGCCTTCCTCTCCGCCGCCGTCCTCAACGACGCGGCCGGTGTCTCCAACGCCCTGGTGATCTTCCTCGCCGCGCTGGTGATCGTCGACTTCGTGCTCCGCCGCACCACCTACGGCCGTCAGGTCTTCGCGGTCGGCGGCGGCATCGAGGCCGCGCGCCGTGCCGGTATCAACGTGCCGATGGTCCGGATCACCGTGTTCGCCATCTCCGGCGGCTTCGCGGCGATCGGCGGTATGTTCTTCGCCGGTCAGACCGCGAGCGCGACGCTGTCCGCCGGTGGCGGCAACACGCTGATGCTCGCCATCGCCGCCGCCGTCATCGGTGGTACGTCGCTCTTCGGCGGGCGTGGATCGGTCTGGTCGGCCCTGCTGGGCATGCTCGTCATCCAGTCCATCCAGACCGGTCTGGACCTGCTGAACATGAACACCTCGATCCAGTACATGATCACCGGTGGTGTTCTGCTGGGCGCCGTCGTGATCGACTCCGTGTCCCGCAAGTCCCAGAAGGCCGCGGGTCGCGGATAGCGCCTCTCGCCGTACGGGGTGCGGTGGCCCTGCGGGTGCCGGTCCGTTGTGGCCGGTCGCGCAGGTCCCCGCGCCCCTTCGGATCACCGAATGTGCCCGGCACTGCACAGTGCCGGGCACATTCGTGTCATGGGCCGGGGCACGGAACATTAGACTCGACCTGCCCGGCAACAGCTCGAACAGCTTTTAGTGCAAGGAGGCACGGGTGCCGCTGCTGACCCGCATCAGGGGACCGCGCGATCTGGACCGGCTCAGCCCGGAGGAGCTGGACCAGCTGGCGGAGGAGATCCGGACCTTCCTGGTCGAGGCCGTGTCCAAGACCGGTGGCCACCTCGGCCCCAACCTCGGCGTGGTCGAGCTCACCATCGCGCTGCACCGGGTCTTCGAGTCCCCCAAGGACAAGATCCTGTGGGACACCGGCCACCAGTCCTATGTGCACAAGCTGCTCACCGGCCGACAGGACTTCTCCCGGCTCAAGATGAAGGGCGGCCTGTCCGGCTACCCCTCGCAGGCCGAGTCCGAGCACGACGTCATCGAGAACAGCCACGCCTCCACGGTCCTCGGCTGGGCCGACGGCATCGCGAAGGGCAACGAGATCCAGGGTCGCGACAGCCACGTCGTGGCGGTCATCGGCGACGGCGCCCTCACCGGCGGCATGGCCTGGGAGGCGCTCAACAACATCGCGGACGCCAAGGACCGCCCGCTGGTCATCGTCGTCAACGACAACGAGCGCTCGTACGCGCCGACCATCGGCGGCCTCGCCAACCACCTCGCGACCCTGCGCACCACCGACGGCTACGAGCGGTTCCTGGCCCGCGGCAAGGACCTCCTGGAGCGCACCCCCGTCGTCGGCAAGCCCCTGTTCGACACCCTGCACGGCGCCAAGAAGGGCCTGAAGGACTTCATCGCGCCCCAGGGCATGTTCGAGGACCTCGGGCTGAAGTACGTCGGCCCGATCGACGGCCACGACCTGGAGGCCCTGGAGTCCGCGCTGGCCAAGGCCAAGCGCTTCGGCGGCCCGGTGATCGTGCACTGCCTCACCGAGAAGGGCCGCGGCTACCAGCCCGCCCTCCAGGACGAGGCCGACCGCTTCCACGCCGTCGGCAAGATCCACCCCGACACCGGTCTGCCCATCGCCTCCTCCGGCGCCGACTGGACCTCCGTGTTCGGCGAGGAGATGGTCAGGCTCGGCGAGGAGCGCGAGGACATCGTCGCCATCACCGCGGCCATGCTCCAGCCCGTCGGGCTCGACAAGTTCGCCAAGCGCTTCCCGAAGCGGGTCTACGACGTCGGCATCGCGGAGCAGCACGGCGCCGTCTCCGCCGCGGGCCTCGCCCACGCCGGGGTGCACCCCGTCTTCGCCGTCTACGCCACCTTCCTCAACCGCGCCTTCGACCAGGTGCTGATGGACGTGGCCCTGCACCAGTGCGGTGTGACGTTCGTCCTGGACCGGGCGGGGGTCACCGGCACCGACGGCGCCTCCCACAACGGCATGTGGGACATGTCGATCCTCCAGGTCGTCCCCGGTCTCCGGCTCGCCGCCCCCCGCGACGCCGACCAGGTCCGCGCCCAGCTCCGCGAGGCCGTCGCCGTCGACGACGCGCCGACCGTCGTACGGTTCTCCAAGGGCGCCGTCGGCCCCGCCGTTCCCGCCGTGGGGCGCGTCGGCGGCATGGACGTGCTGCGCGAGCCGGGCACCGACACGCCCGACGTGCTGCTCGTCTCCGTGGGCGCCCTCGCCCCGATGTGCCTGGAGATCGCCGCGCTGCTCGACCGGCAGGGCATCTCCACCACCGTCGTCGACCCGCGCTGGGTCAAGCCCGTCGACGAGGCCATGGCCCCGCTCGCCGAGCAGCACCGGGTGGTCGTCACCGTCGAGGACAACAGCCGTGTCGGCGGAGTCGGTTCCGCCGTCGCCCAGGCGCTGCGCGACGCGGGCGTGGACGTCCCGCTGCGCGACTTCGGCATCCCGCCCCGCTTCCTCGACCACGCCTCCCGCGCCGAGGTCATGGCCGAGATCGGGCTGACCGCCCCCGACATCGCCCGCCAGGTCACCGGACTCGTCGCCCGGCTGGACGGCGGCCGGTACGGGACCCAGGCCGCCGAGGTGGACTCCGTGGAGCCCGCCCGCGACTGACGCCCGCCGAGGGCAACCCGACACGCCCGGATGGGCCGGTTCCACCACTGTGAAGGGTGGTGGAACCGGCCCATTCGCGTTAACCCGCCCATGCCGGGGCATACGGTCTGTGCCCCCTCTCGATCATGTCGAGGACGACACAGCGTGGGAGGTACCCATGAGCAGCACCCTCTTCCGGACGAAGAAGGTCGAGCAGTCCATCCTCGACACCGAGGAACCAGAGCACGCGCTCAAGAAATCCTTGTCAGCGCTGGACCTGACCGTCTTCGGCGTCGGCGTCATCATCGGCACCGGCATCTTCGTCCTGACCGGCACCGTCGCCAAGAACAACGCCGGACCCGCCGTCGCCCTGGCCTTCGTCGCGGCCGGGGTGGCCTGCGCGCTCGCCGCGCTCTGCTACGCCGAGTTCGCCTCGACCGTCCCGGTGGCCGGCTCGGCGTACACCTTCTCGTACGCCTCCATCGGTGAACTGCCCGCCTGGATCATCGGCTGGGACCTGGTCCTGGAGTTCGCGCTCGGGACGGCGGTGGTGGCCGTCGGCTGGTCCGGGTACATCGCCTCGCTGCTCGACAACGCCGGCTGGCATCTGCCGGCCGCGCTCAGCGGGCGCGAGGGGGCGAGCGGCTTCGGCTTCGACATCCTCGCCGCCGCCCTCGTCCTGGTGCTCACGGCCATCCTCGTGATCGGCACCAAACTCTCCGCGCGGCTGACCTCGGTCGTCGTCGCCATCAAGGTGACCGTCGTGCTGACCGTGATCATCGCGGGCGCCTTCTTCATCCACGGCGAGAACTACGACCCGTTCATCCCGAAGGCCCAGACCGTGGAGGCGGGCAGCAGCCTCAAGGCGCCGCTGATCCAGCTGATGTTCGGCTGGGCGCCGTCCAACTTCGGCGTGATGGGCATCTTCACCGCCGCCTCCGTGGTGTTCTTCGCGTTCATCGGCTTCGACGTCGTCGCGACGGCCGCCGAGGAGACCAGGAACCCGCAGCGCGACATGCCCCGCGGCATCCTCGGCTCCCTGATCATCTGCACCGTCCTGTACGTCGCCGTGTCGATCGTCGTCACCGGGATGGAGCACTACACCAAGCTGTCCGTGAGCGCCCCGCTCGCGGACGCCTTCAAGCACACCGGGCACCCCTGGTTCGCGGGCTTCATCAGCTTCGGCGCCGCCGTCGGCCTGACGACCGTCTGCATGATCCTGCTCCTCGGCCAGACCCGGGTGTTCTTCGCGATGAGCCGTGACGGACTGCTGCCGCGCTTCTTCTCCCACGTCCACCCGCGCTTCAAGACCCCGCACCGGCCGACCATCCTGCTCGGTGTGCTCATCGCGATCCTGGCCGGCTTCACCAGCCTCAGCGAGCTGGCCGAACTGGTGAACATCGGCACGCTCTTCGCGTTCGTCGTCGTCGCGATCGGCGTGATCATCCTGCGCCGCACCCGCCCCGACCTGCCGCGCGCCTTCCGTACCCCCTGGGTGCCCTTCGTGCCGATCCTGTCGGTGTGCGCCTCGCTGTGGCTGATGCTCAACCTGCCCGCCGAGACCTGGCTGCGGTTCGGCATCTGGATGGTCGTCGGCTTCTTCGTCTACTTCCTCTACGGCCGCTCGCACAGCCGCCTCGGACGCCACGAGGAGACGACGGCCGACGAGCTGCGCGGGGGAGGGGCCTGAGCCTGCCTCAGGCCTCAGGAGGCGTCCGCCGGGCCCCGTACCGCACGTGGGCCCGTCACCTCGGCGCCGAGCTCGCTCACCCGGCGGCGCAGCGCGCGGTCGGCGGTGACGACCAGACGGGGGCGGCCCCCGGCCCGGGCGACCAGGCCGACGATGTGGTCGTCCCCGCTGCCGGCCGCCGACTCCACCCGGACCCCGGCCACCGGCTCCACCCCGCGCGCCGCGCCCTCCACCACGAGCACGATCTCCACCGGCCCGGCGTGCCCCGGCAGCCCGTCCGCGGCCAGCCGGTCCCGCAGCCGCTCCGCGGCGCCCCGCCGGTCCCGCCACCAGCCGTCAGGTACCGATCCGACCACGTTCGCGCCGTCGACGATCACGAGGAGGGCGGGGCTGTCGTCCACGGGGGCGTCCAGGGCGTCCATGGCACCAGCGTCCCACGGCCGGCCGGGCGACCGGCCCGCCGGGCGTGACCGGGAGGCCGCCGACATAAGGTGAACGGGTGAACGGCGACTGGCTCCTACGCGGCCGCGACGGGCGGCTCAGTGTCTATCTGACGTCCGACGACGCCGTCCTGTGCCGCGCGGAACGCGCGCCCGGCGGGCCCTGGGACGGCCCGCGCCGGGTCGGCGGCGACCAGCGGGTGCACCCCGTGCTCGCCGTCGGCCGGGGCGCCGACGGCTATGCGCATCTGGTCTCCTGGCGGCCGACCGTGAAGGCCGAGGCGGGCCTGGTGCACTCCGTCCACTACCGGCCGCTGCTCGCCCCGCTGGACTGGGCACCCGTCGGCCACCCGGACCGGCGGGGCCCGCGCACCGGGCCGCCGGCCGTCGCGGTGGACGCCGAGGGACGCGCCCATGTCGTCGTCCGCAGCGGGGCCACCGGGCTCGGCCTGCTCGCCCAGAAGGAGAAGGGCGGCTGGGAGCCCTGGCGGGACCTCGGGGGCAAGGGCGTCGAGGGGCCGCCCGTCGCGGTGACGGGGGAGTCGGGGCGGATCGAGGTGTACGCGGCCGTGTCCGGCGGGATCCTGCACTGGCGGCAGGAGGAGGCCGGCGCACCGCCTGTGCTTCAGGAGGCCCTGGAGGCACCGGTCCGCCCCGGCACCCTGCGGGCCCTCGCCACCTCGGCCGGGCACACCACCCTCTTCTACACGGACGACTCCGGAGAGGTGTGGGCCTGGCGCCCCGGTGGCACACCGGCCCCGCTGCTCGCCGCGGCGGGAGCCGGTCCGGTCGCCGCGGTCCGCTGCGCACTCGACGGTCACGACTGCACGCTGCTCGCCCAGCGCTCGGCGAGCGGCCGGGTGGCCTTCGCCGCCTACCCCACCGAACAGGAGTCGGCGGGCGCCTGGTGGGCGGAGTCCGGTCCCCGGCTGGACCCGGACGCCGAGGTGGCGCTGGCCGTGGACCACGAGGACCGCGTGGTCGCCGCCACCCTGTCCCCGTCGACCGGCCGGCTGCTGCTCAGCCGCCGCAAGGACGAGCCGGTGCTCGCCCTGACGGCGTGGCAGGAGGTCTGACCCGTCACCTGGGGGCGGGCCTGGCGCGGGCGGTCAGGAACTCCCGCCGGTCGCCGGGGACTTCTTCGCCGACTCGGGGATCTCGGAGTCGGAGCGGACCGCCTTCCACAGGGTGGAGGCCTGCGGCTCGGCGGCCACGACCCGGTTCGGGTCGACCTTGTCGTACGCCACCGGGAGCATGATCGTCTCCATGGTGGACGGGTCGACGCCGTTGAGGCTGCGGCCGAACTCCGACAGCTTGGTGAGCGAGGCGAGACCGGAGTCGGTGGTGAGGGCCGCGGTGAGCTGGTCGGCGATCCGGAAGGCCTTGGCGGGGCTGCCGAGCAGGTCCTGCTTCTTGATCTCGCTCAGCAGGGCGAGCATGAACTGCTGCTGGAGACCGATGCGGCCCAGGTCGCTGCCGTCGCCGATGCCGTGCCGGGTCCGGACGAACTGAAGGGCCCGGGTGCCGTCCAGCCGGTGGGTGCCCGCGGTCAGGTCGAGGCCGCTGGAGGTGTCGCGGATGTCCCGGTCGACGGTGACGGTCACTCCGCCGATCGCGTCCACCAGCCCCTTGAAGCCGGCGAAGTCGACCTCGACGTAGTGGTCCATGCGGACCCCGGACATCCGCTCCACCGTCTTGACCACGCAGGCCGGACCGACCTGGGAGTAGATGGAGTTGAACATCACGCGCTTCGCGGACGCCACCGTGGAGCCGTCGGATCCGGTGCACTCGGGCCGGGTCACCAGGGTGTCGCGCGGGATGCTGATGGCGACGGCCTCGGTGCGGCCCTCGGGGATGTGCATCACGAGCGCGGTGTCGGAGCGGGCGCCCGCGACCTTGCCGGTGTTCAGCGCGGCGTTCGCCCCGGCGCGCGAGTCCGACCCCAGGATCAGGATGTTCTGGCCGGAGGTCGGCAGCTTCTCCGGCCGGTCGTCCCCGATGGCGCGGTCGATGTCGACGCCCTTGATGTTGCCGTCGAGGTCGCGGTAGAGCCAGTACGCGGTGCCGGCGCCGACCACGAGGAGGAGGGTCAGCGCGAGCAGGATCCACCGGCCGGTCCGGCGTCGGCGGCGGGGGGCGTCGCCGCCCGGGGAGCGGGGCGACGTGCTCGGGCTCTCGACGGCTGGGGTCGTCATACGGTCGGTGTCCTCGTCTTTCTCGGATCCGGGCAGGGGTGCACCCGGGCGTTCGGAAGACCGGTGACCCCCGTCGGCCGTTGTACGACAGTGATCCACATCACGTGAATGCCCTGGTGGAGAGGGGTGGGAGGCGGTGGTCTGCGGGTCGGGGCGCCGGGCCCGTGGCGCGAAGCGGTGTAGGGACCATGCATATGATGGGTGAATTCCAGCCACCCGACGTCACGGGTCGGCCAGGTCGTCAGGAGGCGTGATGCCGGTGCGGGGTCCGTCCGCGCGTGCCGCGACCCGGCGCGGTTCCGCCGTGCCGGCGCCCGCTGCCGCCGCCGTACCGCCTCCGGCCGTGACCGGCACCGCCACGGGCGCCTGGCTCACCCTCGGCAAGGACGGCCGGCTCACCGCGTACGCACCCGCCCGCGGCGGACTGCTGCGCTGGACCGAGACCCGGCCCGGCGGCCCGGACTGGCGGGGACCGGACCTCGTGGAGGTCCCCCACCTCACCCATCTCGCGGTCGTCCAAGGGGCGGACGCCTACGTCCACTTCCTGGGCCGGCGGGAACGTCCGCGCGGCGACGGGGCCGTGGAGGTGGACGTCGTCCACGCGATCCAGTACCAGAGCGGGCGCCCCGTCACGGAGTGGCGCTCCCTGGGCAATCCGCACCCCCAGCCGGACCGCGCCCGGCGTTTCGGCGCCCCGGCGGGTGCCGTGGCCTCGGACGGAACGGTGCACGTGTTCGCGCCCAACGCGGGCGGCGGGCTCATGATGCGCCGGGAGGGCGGGGACGGCCGCTGGGAACCCTGGGCCGATCTGCGCGGCACGGACGTGCGGGACGGACTCACCGCGGCGGCGACCTCGGACGGCCGGGTCGAGGTGTTCGCCCCGGCCGGCGGCGCCGCTCTGCACTGGTTCCAGCCCGAACCCGCCGCCGATCCGCAGCGCTCGCACGACGTACGACCGGGCCCGGCGCCGGGCAGCGTCGCCGCGGTGGAGACCGCGCCCGGCAGGCTCACGTACTTCTGGACCGACCCGGCCGGCGGCGGACTCGTCTGCCACCGGCGCGGCGGCTGGTCCGTCCCGCTGGGCGGCACCCCGGCGGACGGGGCCAACGCCGTGCTGCGCACGGTGCTCGACGGCCACGACTGCACCCTGATCGCCCACCGCGGGGCGTCCGGCACCGTCCTGGTCGGGGTCTGCGCGACGGAGGCCGAGTCCTCGGGGCTGTGGTGGACGGACACCGGTCTGGCCTGCGCGGGCGATCCGGCCCTGGCCCACGACGGCCGCGGCCGGGTGGTGGTCGCGGCCTTCGACCCCGGCGGGAGACTGCGGCTGGCCCGCCGCGTGCCGGGGCCGGGGCTGGTCCTCGGGGAGCCGGTCCCGGTGTGAGACGGGAGCGGGGCGAGCAGCGGAAACCGGTTGCTGCCGGATGTCGATCACTGCTGGACAGCCCGTGCGCCAGATGGAAACATCATGATTGATCAGTAAATATTTGGTCATCCTTTGCTGTTCATCAGGTGAACGGGGAGTGTCGGTTCCATGAAGGTCCGGCCTCGGACGTGGAAAGTGCGGAAGTACAGGTGAGCCTCAACAATCCCGAGGCGAGCGCGCTCGTGTCGACCTATCGGTCCCTGGTGCCGCTGGGGGCGCGGCGCCGGATCGTGCGTCGGGTGCCCCACCCGCTGCGTTCCTCGGTGAAGCGTTCCCTGGCCTCCGCCGACGCCGTCCGCTCCGCCGTGGTCGTCCGGGCGCTCGGCGGACAGGGCCGGGGCGGCCGGCGGGCCGGCGCCGGGATCCGGGTCGTCCGGGTGGCCGGGAAGCACGTGCGGGCCGTGGAGGTCCCCGGCGCCACCGCGTGGGCCGCCCGGGCCCGCAATCTGCACATCCTCGTCTCCGTGCTGGAGGAGGCGGGCATCGACTACTTCTGTGTGCGTGGTCATGCCTCACTCACCCCGGCCGTCGCCGTGCCCGCCCGGCGGCGGGCCGAACTGGAGGCCCTGCTGCGGGTCGTGGGCGAGGAGGGCGCCGGATACGCCGGTCCCGTCTCCGGGGGGCCGATGCGCCCCGGCGGTGCCGTCGCCACCTGGCGGGCCCTGCGCGGCGAGGGCGTGGTGCGTGTGGCGTGGAACGTCTGCGACCCCAGCGGCCACCTGGTCTTCGGTCGGGAGTCCGGCTGTGACATCGAGTTCTGGGCGGAGCGGGACGGGCAGCTGGTCGCGCCGCGCCCCAACCGGGTGATGACCGAGGTGCCGCTGGACGCGGGCCGCTGCTGGGCCGAGCAGAAACGTTTCAGCGCCGTACCGGCCGTCTACTCCACCGGACACGCCCGCACCCTGCCGGAGTTCGTCGCCGCCCTGCCCGAGGACCACCTCTTCCCCATCGACGTCGTGTACACCTGGGTCGACGACTCCGACCCGGTCTGGCGCGCGAACCGCGACGCGCTGCGCGGACGGCAGGCCACCGCCCCCGGCGGCGCCCTGCACGAGCAGGCGGCCAACGACGCCCGCTACACCAGCCGCGACGAACTGCGCTACTCCCTGCGCTCGATCCACCAGTACGCCCCCTGGGTGCGCCACATCTTCCTCGTCACCGCCGGCCAGGTGCCGTCCTGGCTGAACACCGACTTCCCCGGCATCCGGGTGGTGGACCACCGGGAGATCTTCTCCGACCCCCACGCCCTGCCCACGTTCAACTCCCACGCCATCGAGAGCCAGTTGCACCACATCCGGGACCTCTCGGAGCACTTCCTCTACCTCAACGACGACGTGTTCCTCGGCCGCCCGGTGCAGCCCGGCCAGTTCTTCCACGCCAACGGACTCACCAAGTTCTTCCAGTCCAAGGCGCTGATCCCGTCCGGCCGCGCCGCAGCCGAGGACCTTCCCGTCAACGCGGCCGGCCGCAACAGCCGCGGACTGATCGCCCAGCAGTTCGGCACCGTCATCTCGCAGAAGATGAAACACACCCCCCACGCCCTGCGCCGCAGCGTCCTCACCGAGATAGAGCAGATCTACGCCAAGGCCCACCGGGTGACCCAGCACTCCCGCTTCCGCTCGCCCAGCGACGTGCCGATCGCCTCCTCGCTGCACCACTACTACGCCTACCACTCGGCCCGCGCCACGGTCGGCGACATCCGCTACGTGTACGTCGACCTCGCCGACGCCCTCGCCCAGCGGCGACTGGACAACCTGCTCGCCCGCCGCAACTTCGACACCTTCTGCATGAACGACACGGTCACGGCGGCCGACCCCGACGCCCAGACCCGGATGGTGAAGAACTTCCTGGAGGCCTACTTCCCCGTGCCCAGCCCCTTCGAGAAGGACTCCGGCATCCGACTGCCCGAGAACCCGCCCCCCTCCCCGCCCCACCTCCGCGCCGACGAGCGCCCGACCGGACCGGGGCGCCTCGGCCGATGACCCCCCGAACCCCCACCCCCGCACCGGGCCACGGCGGGGCGGCCGCCCGGCTGCGCGCCCGCGCCGTCGCCCTGCGCGAACGCGTCATGCTCGGCCTGTTCGTCCCGCTGCGCGCGCGGCGCACCGCCCGGTTGCGCTACGCCGCCATCCTCGACGGCCAGACCGTGAACCTGCACGCCGAGCTGCCGCCGTCCGCCCACCGCCCCGACCGCGCCGAGATCGTGCTGCGCCGGCGCGGCCGCCGCCACCTCGCCGAGGCCCGCGTCCACACCGGCCCCGAGGGCGAGGCGCTGGTCGACGCCGCGATCCTGCTGGGCGCCGAGGTCGGCGGCGTCCCCGTCGGCACCGGCCGCTGGCGACTGCGGCTGCGCGTCCACTCCGGACGCAGCCGCCGCACCCTGTCCCTCCTGCTCCTGCGGCCGCCGACGCCGTACGAGGGCCCCACCAAGCCGATGGAGGCCTCGCCGGTGACGGGGGAACGGCACCGGCTCGGCCGCTCCGTGCGCGGCAGCGCCCGCCTGGTCAGCACCGGCGCGCGGCCCGCCGTGGAGGTGGCCAAGGTGCACCTCGGCCACGCCGGGGTCACCGTCGACTTCCGGGTCCTCGGCACCCCTGCCGAGGACCCGTGGGCCGAGTTCGTCGCCTCCGGGCGCCGGATCGAACAGCCCGTCACCCCGCTCGGCGCCGGCGTCCACCGCGTCGAGGTCCCGCTCGACCGGATGCCGCCGCGCGGCACCCGCCCCGAGCACTGGGACGTCGTCCTGACCGACCGCACCGGCCAGGCCCGACGCCTCGGCCGCCGGCTGCACGACGTCCGCAACCCCCTGCGCGTCTTCGCGATGCGCGCCCTGGCCATCACCCCCCAGGGCCACCCGCCCCTCATCGTCCAACCGCGCTACACCCCCGCAGGAAACCTCCGCATCACCTGCACGCGCATGCCCGAGGCAGGCTGACCACAGATATGAAGATCACGTTCCTGCTGACCACGGCCGACGCCGTCGGCGGCACCGAACGAGCGGTGTACAACCAGGCCGCCGAACTGGCCGCCCGGCACGACGTGCGGGTGCTCAGCGTCTTCAAGAGCAAGCGCGAGCAGTTCTTCACCCCGCACGAACGGGTCCGCGTCGACTACCTCGTCGACCTCACCGCACCCGCGCCCCGCCCGCTGCGCCCCACCGCCGTCGACGACACGGTGTGGACGGGCCTCGCCGCCCAGCCCAGCCGGGTCGTCGACCGCGACTGGGAGCCCGCCTTCAACCGGCTCTCCGACCTGGAACTCGCACTCGCCCTCCAGGACACCGACACCGACGTCCTGGTCACCACCACACCCGCCCTGATGGCCCTCGCCGTCCACCTGGCCCCGGCCCGGGTGATCACCGTCCACCAGGAGCACCGGGTCTCCGAACTGCGCGGCGCCGGCGGTGAGCCGCTGCGCCGGTACGCCGCCCGCCTGGACTGCCTCGCCGTGCTCAGCGAACGCACCCGGGACTGGTTCGCCGAGACCCTCGGGGACGCCGCGCCCCGGCTGGAGATCGTGCCGAACGCCCTGCCCGGCGGCTTCAGGCCCCGCTCCACCCTCCAGACCCGCACGGTGGTCATCGCCGGCCGGCTCGTCGCCGAGAAGCAGATCGACCACGCCGTCACCGCCTGGGCCACCGTCGCCCGGTACCACCCGGACTGGCAGCTGCGGATCTTCGGCGACGGACCGCTCAGCGGCGCCCTGCGCCGGCAGATCGACATGCTCGGACTGCACGACTGCGTCCAGCTCAACGGCAACTCGCGGCACCTGGCCGAGGAGTGGGCCAAGGCCAGCATCGCCACCCTCACCTCCCGCAACGAGGCCTTCGGCCTGGTCCTCGCCGAGGCCCAGGCCGCCGGCGTCCCGGTGGTCTCCTACGACGCGCCCAACGGCCCGCGCGAGGTCGTCATCGACGGCGAGACCGGCATCCTCGTGCCGCCCGGCGACACCGACGCCCTCGCCTCGGCACTGCTGCTGCTCATCCAGGACGCCGAACTGCGCGCACGGATGGGCGCCGCGGCCCTGGCGTCGGTCAACCGCTTCTCACCCACCGTGGTCACCGCCACCTGGGAGCGGCTCTTCCACGAGCTGGCCGCCGAGCGCGACACCGGCCGGCGGGCCGTCGCCAAGGCCGAACGCGAGGCGCTGCACGCCTACTTCGGCGGCGCCGAGGGCATCGTGCCCGCCGCCACCCCCGCCCCCGCCACCACCGTCCGCAGCTCCGACCAGCACGCCCTGGAACAACGCCTGCTCCGGCGGCGCGGGTTCGTCTCCGACGGCGGGCAGATCTGCCGGCTCCTCGACTGGGAGTCGCCCTGGGACATCGTCCAGCAGAACCTGGCCCTGGTCGCCAACGTGCTCGAAGGGGCCGACATCCCCTACCTCGTCGTACGCGACCACCTGGTGCGGCACTCCGTCGCCGTGCACGCCGTGCACCGCGAGGCGGTCTTCAAGGCCCTCGCCGAGCGGTACCGCGACGACGCGGTGTACGCGGCCGTCCTCAACGAGAGCCAGAAGACGGTCGCGACGGTCCTCGCCGGCCTCGTCGCCCCCTACGCCGACACCGCCTCCTCGGGCGTCCGCGTCTACCAGAACGTCGTCGCTCCCTCGCGTCTGCTGCGCCTGGGCGCCGTCTACGGCACCACGATCGCCTTCTGGGAGAACGACCCCGAGGACCCCGCCCACCTCCGGGCCCCCGCCCGCACCCTGATCGGCGACCGGGTCCCGGGCGCGGCCATGCGCCGCTCCACCCTCACCCTGGCCGGCCGCCCCTATCCCACCATCGAGGCCTTCACCCGACGGCTGCACGGAGACGTCGACTTCCCCGTCGACGCCGTCTACACCTGGGTCGACGGCTCGGACGTGACCTGGCTGGAGCGCAAGAACGCCGTGCTGGCCGGGCTGGGCCTGGACACCGAGGACGCGGCGACCAGCGCCGCCCGCTTCCGCGACCGGGACGAACTGCGCTACTCCCTGCGCTCGATCGACATGTACGCGCCCTGGATCCGGACCATCCACCTCGTCACCGACCGGCAGGTCCCGCACTGGCTGGACACCTCGCACCCCCGCGTCCGCGTGGTCGACCACAGCGAGATCTTCGGCGACCGGGGCGCTCTGCCGACGTACAACTCCCACGCCATCGAGAGCCAGTTGCACCACATCGAGGGCCTGGCCGAGCACTTCCTGTACTTCAACGACGACGTGTTCCTCGGCCGGACCGTGCGCCCCGACCTGTTCTTCCTCGGCAACGGCCAGGCCCGGCACTTCATGTCGCCGACGTCCATACCCATGGCCCCGCCGGGCCCCGAGGACGAGTTCGCCGTCAGCGCCGCGAAGAACAACCGGGCCCTGATCCAGGCGGACTTCGGACAGACGCCCGTGCACTCCTTCCTGCACGCCCCGCACCCGCTGCGGCGCAGTGTCCTCGCCGACATCGAACAGCGCTACGGGCAGGCCGTGTCGGGCACCGCCGCCAGCCAGCTGCGCAGCCACGGCGATGTCTCCGTCGCCTCCTCGCTGCACCACTACGTCGGCTACCACACCCTGCGCAGCGTGCCCGGCGCCCTCTCCTGCGGATTCGTCAACGTCGGCCTCGCCGAGCACGCCGCCCGGCTGAACCGGATCCTCGGCGTGCGCCCGTACGACGTGTTCTGCCTCAACGACTACCACGACGGGGACGTCCCCGAGGACGAGCAGGACGCCATCCTCGCCGCCTTCCTCCCCAGCTACTTCCCGGTCCCCAGCCAGTACGAGACCGGGTCGGTGCGCAACCAGCGCGCCCACGCCGGCTACCTGCCGGGATGGCCCCTGTGACCGCACCCGCCCCCTCCACGTCCCCACCCCCCTTCTGCGCTCGGGAGGAGCGAAGCATGACCAGCCCCGCGTCCGTCCTGCAGGTCGTGGCCCACCCCGACGACGACCTGTACTTCATGAACCCGGCCGTCTTCCAGGGCCTCAAGGCCGGTGTCCGCACCACCACCGTCTACCTCACCGCGGGCGACGCCGGCGGACTCAACCCCCGCCCCTGGCAGCAGGAACCGGCCGTCGAGGACCGGGCGGCCTACGGCAAGGCACGCCAGAACGGCATCAAGGCCGCCTACGCCGCCATGCTGCTCGGCGACCGCACCGCGGCCTGGAAGCCGGCCACCCTCTCCACGGCCGGCGGCGCCGTCGCCGAGGCCTACGCGCTCGCCGACGCGCCCTGGGTGACGCTGGTCTTCCTCAACATCCGCCAGCACGGCACCCCGGAGGGCCCGCCGCGCAGCCTGCACGCGCTGTGGCACGAGGAGGCCGAGCGGGTCCCCACCCTCGTCGTGACCGGCGGCCTGGTGCACGAGCCCCACTCCTACACCCGCACTGGCCTGGTCGACACGCTGGTCCAGCTCATGGACCTGGTCCGGCCCACCCTGGTGCGCACCATGGACCCGGACCCCGACCGGCTGGTCCACGACGAGAAGCACCCCCAGCGGCACGACTTCGGCGACCTGTCCGACCACTGCGACCACACCGCCGCCGCGCTGTTCACCTGGCTGGCGCTGGACCACTACCAGGGCCCCGGCGAGAACCGCGCCTTCGCCGTGGAGTCCTACCGCGGCTACGCAAACGAACGCTGGCCGCACAACCTGAGCCCCCAGGCGGTCTCCCTCAAGGAGTACTTCCTCAACGTCTACGGCGCCGCCGACGGCTACGACAGCGGGGACCCGGCCGGCAGCGGCGACTACGCCGTCGCCCTGAACGCCCGCTCCACCGGCTGGGTGCAGAGCACCGCGCCGCGCCATCCGTCCGGCGCGAACTGGCTGCTCGCCGACCGGCGGGGCCGGCTCGCGGCGTTCGCCGTCGTCAACCAGCAGGCGGCGGTGTGGCTGGAGGCCCGGCCGGGCACCGACGAGTGGCGCGGCCCCTTCCTCCTCGGCGGCGGCCCCCTCGCCCCGCATCTCGCCGTCAGCCTCACCCCGGACGGACGCTGGCAGGTGTTCGCCGAGCGGCTCGCGCACCTCGCCGCCGACGGCGCCCACACCCGGGACATCGTCCTGCTCGAACAGGCCGAGCCCGACGGTGTGTTCACCGGCTGGGTCAGCCTCGGCAACCCCTCCGCCGGCGACCCGCAGCGCGACCGCCACCTCGGCACCCCCGCCGTCACCCGCGACGGCCGGGGCCGGCTGCACCTGTTCGTGCGCAACGCGGGGCAGGGCCTGCACACCCGCATCCGGGAGACCGACGGCTCCTGGGGCGAGTGGACCGACCTGCGCGGACACGAGCTCCAGGAGGGCATCGCCGCGCTCACCGCTCCCACCGGACATGTGGAGGTGTTCGCGGCCAGCAGGGAGGGGGTCTTCCACTGGGCGCAGGGCTCCCTCGACGCACCGCTGAGCCGGGCGCCCCGGTTCCGGCTCACCGTGCCCGCCGGGCCCGCCGCGGCCGTGGTGCAGCCGACCGGGCAGGTCATGACGGTCTACCGGCAGCCCGGCACCGGACGGCTGCTCATGGCCCAGGAGGACGCGCCCGGCGGCCGCTGGGCCCGGCCCGCGGCCTCGATCGGGGGCCGCGGAGGCTTCGGCGCCGTCGCGCTGGCCGCCTCCCCGTCGCCCGCGGCCGGCACGCTGGTCGTCACCCGCGGGGACCTCGGCGGGGTGGCCCACCGCTTCCTGCCGGGCGACGGAACCTGGCGGGAACTACCCACGACGGAGCTGGGCGGCACGATCGCAGGCGCCCCCGCCGCCGCCTTCGACGCCCTCGGCCGCGCCGTGATCGCGGTCCTCGGCGCCGACGGCCGCCTCGCGGTGGCCCGTCAGCTCGCGCCGGGAGCCCCGGAGTTCGGGCCGTGGGCGGTCACGGGCTGACGTGGGCAGCACCCACGGGAGAGGGCCCCCGCCGTCCGGCGGGGGCCCTCTTCACATCCGTACGGCGGTTACGCGGGAACCGACGCCACACCCGGAGCCAGGAACCGCTTCCCGTTCACCCGCTCGGAGACACCCTCGCGGTCCAGGTACGGCGTGATGCCGCCCAGGTGGAAGGGCCAGCCGGCGCCCGTGATCAGGCAGAGGTCGATGTCCTGCGCCTCGGCGACGACACCCTCGTCGAGCATGAGCCCGATCTCCTGCGCCACCGCGTCCAGGACGCGCGCCCGCACCTGCTCCTCGGTGAGGACGGTGTCGCCCTGCACGAGCAGCGCGGCGACCTCGGGGTCCAGCTCCGGCTTGCCGCTGTCGTAGACGTAGAAGCCGCGCTTGCCGGCCTCGACGACCGCCTTGAGGTTCGAGGAGACCGTGAAGCGGTCCGGGAACGCCCGGTGGAGCGTCTCCGAGACGTGCAGGCCGATCGCCGGGCCGACCAGTTCGAGGAGGACCAGCGGGGACATCGGCAGACCGAGCGGCTCCACGCCCTTCTCCGCGACCTCGATCGGGGTGCCCTCGTCGATGACGTTCTGCACCTCGCCCATGAAGCGGGTCAGGATGCGGTTCACGACGAACGCCGGGGCGTCCTTCGTCAGCACCGCCGTCTTCTTCAGCTTCTTGGCGACGGCGAACGCCGTGGCCAGGGAGGCGTCGTCGGTCTGCTCGCCGCGGACGATCTCCAGCAGCGGCAGGACCGCGACCGGGTTGAAGAAGTGGAAGCCCACGACCCGCTCGGGGTGCTTCAGCTTCGACGCCATCTCCGACACGGAGAGGGAGGAGGTGTTGGTGGCGAGGATCGCGTGCGCCGGGGCGACCGCCTCGACCTCCGCGAACACCTGCTGCTTGACACCGATCTCCTCGAACACGGCCTCGATGACGAAGTCCGCGTCCGCGAAGCCCTCGGCCTTGTCCAGGACACCGGTGACGAGGGCCTTGAGGCGGTTGGCCTTGTCCTGGTTGATCCGGCCCTTGCCGAGCAGCTTCTCGATCTCGGCGTGGACGTAGCCCACACCCTTGTCGACGCGCTCCTGGTCGATGTCCGTCAGGACGACGGGCACCTCCAGGCGGCGCAGGAAGAGCAGCGCGAGCTGGCTGGCCATCAGGCCCGCGCCCACCACGCCGACCTTGGTGACCGGGCGGGCCAGGCTCTTGTCCGGGGCGCCCGCGGGACGCTTGGCGCGCTTCTGCACCAGGTTGAACGCGTAGATGCCGGCGCGCAGTTCACCGCCCATGATCAGGTCGGCGAGCGCGGTGTCCTCGGCGGCGTAGCCCTGCTCCAGGTCGCCGTTCTTGGCGGCGGCGATGATGTCGAGGGCGCGGTAGGCGGCCGGGGCCGCGCCGTGCACCTTGGAGTCGGCGACGAACCGGCCGCGCGCGACGGCCTGGTCCCAGGCCTCGCCGCGGTCGACGACCGGGCGCTCCACCGTGACGTCGCCCTTGAGGACGCTCGCGGTCCAGATCAGCGACTGCTCCAGGAAGTCCGCGCCCTCGAAGAGCGCGTCGGCGATCCCGAGCTCGAAGACCTGCTGCCCCTTGAGCTGCTTGTTCTGGTTCAGGCTGTTCTCGACGATCACCGAGACGGCCTTGTCGGCGCCGATCAGGTTCGGCAGCAGCGTGCAGCCGCCCCAGCCGGGGACCAGACCGAGGAAGACCTCGGGCAGGGAGAACGCCGGCAGCGCCTTGGACACGGTGCGGTAGGTGCAGTGCAGCCCGACCTCGACACCGCCGCCCATCGCCGCGCCGTTGTAGTAGGTGAAGGTCGGGACCGCGAGGCCCGCGAGGCGCTTGAAGACCTCGTGGCCGCCCTTGCCGATGGCGAGCGCGTGGTCGTAGTCCTTGAGGAGCTCGACGCCCTTGAGGTCCGCGCCGACGGCGAAGACGAACGGCTTGCCGGTGATGCCCACGCCGACGATCTCGCCGGCCGCGGCCTCCTTCTCCACCTGGTCGATGGCGAGGCCCAGGTTCGCGAGCGAGGCGGGGCCGAAGGTGGTCGGCTTGGTGTGGTCGAAGCCGTTGTCGAGGGTGATCAGGGCGAAGCGCCCGGCGCCCGACGGCAGGTCGAGGTGGCGTACGTGCGCGCTCGTGACGACCTCGTCCGGGAACAGCTCGGCCGCACCCTTCAGCAGCTCAGCGGTGGTGCTCACTTGTCCCCCTCGAAGTGCGGGTTCTCCCAGATGACCGTCGCGCCCATGCCGAAGCCGACGCACATGGTGGTCAGGCCGTAGCGGACGTGCGGCTGCTCCTCGAACTGGCGGGCCAGCTGCGTCATCAGGCGGACGCCGGAGGAGGCCAGCGGGTGGCCGAAGGCGATGGCGCCGCCGTACTGGTTGACGCGCTCGTCGTCGTCGGCGATGCCGTAGTGGTCGAGGAAGGCCAGCACCTGCACGGCGAAGGCCTCGTTGATCTCGAACAGACCGATGTCGGAGATGGACAGACCCGCCTGCGCGAGCGCCTTCTCGGTGGCCGGGATCGGGCCGTAGCCCATGACCTCCGGCTCGACGCCCGCGAAGGAGTACGCCACGAGGCGCATCTTGACCGGCAGGCCGTTCTCGCGGGCGAAGTCCTCGGAGGCGATCAGCGAGGCGGTCGCGCCGTCGTTGAGACCGGCCGCGTTGCCGGCGGTGACCCGGCCGTGGACGCGGAACGGGGTCTTGAGGCCGGAGAGGTTCTCCAGGGTGGTGCCCGGACGCATCGGCTCGTCGGCGGTGACCAGGCCCCAGCCCGTCTCGCCGGCGTCCGGATTGGTGCGGCGCACCGAGATCGGCACCAGGTCGGCCTGGATCTTGCCGTTGGCGTAGGCCTTGGCGGCCTTCTCCTGGGAGCGGACCGCGTACTCGTCCGCGCGCAGCTTGGTGATGTGCGGGTAGCGGTCGTGCAGGTTCTCCGCGGTCATGCCCATGAACAGGGCGGACTCGTCGACCAGCTTCTCGGAGACGAACCGCGGGTTCGGGTCCACGCCCTCGCCCATGGGGTGGCGGCCCATGTGCTCGACACCGCCGGCGATCGCGATGTCGTACGCGCCGAAGGCGACCGAGCCCGCGACCGTGGTGACGGCCGTCAGCGCGCCGGCGCACATCCGGTCGATGGAGTAGCCGGGGACCGACTGGGGCAGACCGGCCAGGATGCCGGCGGTCCGGCCGATGGTCAGGCCCTGGTCGCCGATCTGCGTGGTCGCGGCGATGGCGACCTCGTCGATCTTCTGGGGGTCGAGACCGGGGTTGCGGCGCAGCAGCTCCCGGATCGCCTTCACGACGAGGTCGTCGGCGCGGGTCTCGTGGTAGATGCCCTTCGGGCCCGCCTTGCCGAACGGGGTACGGACGCCGTCGACGAAGACGACGTCCCTGACGGTACGAGGCACGATGGCTCTCCTCCAGGGTGCGGGATGGCACTGCTGCGGCACGCATGCGCTGAGCGCGCGCTCAGAGCCCATGCTACTTGTCGGTAACGTAGCTGCCCAGTCCCGGAGGCCCAAGCGGTGAAGGTCACACCTTCGGGGGAGCGGTCGACCCTCGTGGCGTCAGCGTCGGAGTGGGCACCGGGTGCGATCCCGGCCCCCGTCCGGTGATCGCCCCGAACAGCGTGCGGGCCGCCTCCGCGCCGAACCCGTGCACGTCGTGGCTCATCGCGGAGAGCGTCGGATGGGTCAGCCGGCACAGCTGGGAGTCGTCCCAGGCCAGCAGGGAGACGTCCCGCGGCACGCTCAGCCCCATCTCGGCCGCCACCGCCAGCCCGGCCACCGCCATGATGTCGTTGTCGTACACGATGGCCGTCGGCCGGTCCGGCGGGGCGGCGGCCAGCATCGAGCGGGTGGCCCGCGCCCCCGCCTCCCCGGAGAAGTCCGTGGCCACCTGCCGGGCCCCGGCCAGCCCCAGATCACGCGCCGCCGCGTCGAAGGCCGCCGTGCGCATCATCGTGTGCCCGAGCGCCGCGGCACCCCCGACCCGGGCGATACGGCGGTGGCCGAGCGCGGCGAGGTAGCGCACCGCCTCCGTCACCGCCGTCGCGTCGTCCGTCCACACCGAGGTCAGGGACCCCGTCAGCGAGGGGTGCCCGACCGCCACCACCGGCATCCCGAGCCGCTCGGCCGCCGCGACCCGCGGATCGCCGGCCCGGAAGTCCACCAGGATCGCCCCGCCGATCTGCCGCCCCCGCCACCACGACTCCAGGAGCGAGGCCTCCTCCTCCCCACTGCGGACCAGCCGCAGCAGCAGCGAGCAGGCGTGCTCGGTCAGCACGCTCTCCACCCCGGAGACGAACTCCATGTAGAACGGCTCCAGACCCAGCATCCGGGCCGGCCGGCAGATCGCCAGCCCCACCACGTCCACCCGCGAGCTCGACAGCGACCGCGCGGCCAGGTTCGGCTCCCACCCCAGCTCCCGCGCCGCCGTGAAGATCCGCTCCCGGGTCGCCTCCGACAGCCCCGGCTTGCGGTTGAACGCCAGCGACACCGCCCCCTTGGACACCCCGGCGCGCGCGGCGACGTCCCTGATGGTGACGCGGGAGGTCGTCATCGAGCGGGCTCCAGGCAGTACAGGGCGGCACGGGCCGCGTCGGCACCGGGAGTCTCCCAGCCCGTCACGCCGATCGTCACCCGTTCCCCGGGAAGGAGCGTCACCAGCCCCCGGTCGGCCCGTACGTCCGGCCCCAGCCGGTCGGCCTGGAGCAGCAGGTCGCGGACGAGGGTGCGTGCCGTCACCGTGACGCTCCCCGGTGCCACGCTCACCTCGAACTCAGGCCGCGGATAGGGGATTTCACGGTCCACGACCGGAAAGTACAGCGCCCGCAGCTCCGCCGCGCCCGTGGCCGCGTCCGCCACCAGGAACTCCTTCGCCCCGGCCGGCTCCAGCTCCACCGGCACCCGCGCCGCCCCCACCGCCCGCGCGTCCGCCGCCAGTCGCACCCGGGCCACCTGGAGGACCTCCCCGTCGACGGACATCCGCCGCAGCCGCAGCACCCCGGTCCACGGCTCGGCCGACTGGTTCACGGCCGCCCACACCAGCCCCTCGCCCCGCGGCTGCAACGTCAGCAGCCGGTCCGCGTACAGCCGCCGCAGCTCGTGGTAGAGCGGCTTCTCCCGCCCGTCTCCGTCGATCGCCGCCCAGGAGGTCACCGGCCAGCAGTCGTTGAGCTGCCAGACGACCGTGCCCGCGCACACCGGCCAGTGCGACCGCCAGTGCTCGATCCCCGCGGCCACCGCCCGCGCCTGGTTGACCTGCGTCAGATAGTGCCAGCGGTCGAAGTCCCCCTCCGGCACGCCGAAATGCCGGGCCAGCCCGCGCGCCAGCTTGCCGTTGCCGTCGTCCGCCTTCTGCCGGTGCAGCATCCCGGGAGAGTCGGCGGCCGGCTCCTCACCCGGCAGCGCCCGCCGCAGCGTGGCGTACGCGGGCGGTGCCTGCCAGCCGAACTCGGCGACGAAGCGCGGCACGTCGGCGCGGTACTCGGTGTAGTCCCGCCGGTTCCACACCTCCCAGGAGTGGTGCGTGCCGTGCGCCGGGTCGTTCGGATGGCGCGCCCAGGAACCCGACCAGGGGCTGCCCGCGGTGTACGGCCGGGTGGGATCCAGCTCGGCCACGACACGCGGCAGCAGGCCCAGGTAGTACCCCTCCCCCCAGGAGTCCCCGGCGAGCCGTCCCTCCCAGCCCCAGTCCCGGAACCCCCACAGGTTCTCGTTGTTGCCGTTCCACAGCACCAGCGACGGATGCGGCATCAGCCGTACGACGTTCTCCCGGGCCTCCGCCTCCACCTCGCCGCGCAGCGGCTGCTCCTCGGGGTAGGCCGCGCACGCGAACGGGAAGTCCTGCCACACCAGCAGGCCCAGCTCGTCACAGGCGTCGTAGAAGTCCTCGCTCTCGTAGATCCCGCCGCCCCACACCCGCACCAGGTCCACCCCGGCGCCCGCGGCCTGCCGCAGCCGCCTTCGGTAGCGCTCCCGGGTCACCCGGGAGGGGAAGGAGTCGTCCGGGATCCAGTTCACCCCGCGCGCGAACAGCCGCTCGCCGTTGACGACCAGGGTGAAGCCGGTGCCGTGCGCATCGGGCCGCCGGTCCAGCTCTACGGTGCGGAAACCGATCCGCCGCCGCCAGGAGTCCAGGTCCGCACCGTCATGACACAACGTCAGTTCGACGTCGTACAGCGGCTGCTCGCCGTATCCGCGCGGCCACCACAGCCGTGCCCCGGGCACCTCCAGCCGTACGACCGCGCCGGTGCCCTCGACCCGGGCCCGCGCCTGTGTCCCGCCCACCCGGGCGGTGACCGTCAGCCCGGCCGCCACCCGGGTCCGCTCCACCTCCACCCGCAACTCGACCACCCCGACGCCCTGTTCGACGGTGACCACGGGCCGCACCCGGGCGATCCGCGCCGTCGACCAGCGTTCCAGCCGCACCGGCCGCCAGATCCCCGCCGTCACCAGGGTCGGCCCCCAGTCCCAGCCGAACGAGCAGGCCATCTTGCGCAGGTACTGGTAGGGCTCGGTATAGGCGGCGGGCCGCTCGCCCAGCCGTCCGCGCACCGCCTCGGCCTCCGCGTACGCGGACGCGAACCGGACCGTCAGCCGCCCGCTCACCCCGGTCACGTCGAACCGGTACGAGCGGTGCATGTTCCGCACCGACCCCAGCGGCCGCCCGTCGAGCAGGATCTCGGCGGCCGTGTCCAGACCGTCGAAGACCAGATCGGTCCTCTCCTGCCCGGACGGCACGTCCGGCAGCTCCCTCTCGTACGTCCACTCGCGCCGCCCCACCCAGGCGACCTCGTGCTCGCCCCGGCCGACGTAGGGGTCCGGGATCACCCCGGCGGCCAGCAGATCGGTGTGCACGCACCCCGGCACCGAGGCCGCCAGCGCCTCCCCTTCGTGCCGCAGGATCCATCCGTCGACGAGCGGTGAGGCCTGAAGCATGCGCACTCCCTGAACCGGTCAAGCCGAGTGGTGGGTGCCAGATCTCCATCCTTGGCGGGAATGGGACTTTACCGGTTGAGGAAAGCGCTGTCAGAGTGCCGAATCAGCCAACCCCGCATCTTCCGCCCCACCCGCACGTGCTCGTCCGTCCCCTCGAACGGAGCTGATGCACATGAACCGCCGTACAGTCCTGGCCGCCGCCGTGGGAGCCGCGCTGCTCGTCCTGCCCGCGTGCACCGCCACCGGCGGCACCTCGAAGGGCGCCGACGCCGAGGCCGCCGCCGATCCGTCGAAGGTCACCGGCAGCATCACGGTCCTCACCCAGCGGACCGACCTCGTGCAGGACGGCACGATGAAGAAGTACGCGGCCGAGTTCAACAAGACGTATCCGAAGGTGAAGGTCGAGTTCCAGGCCCTCACCGACTACGAGGCCGAAGTAAAGATCCGGATGAACACGGAGAACTACGGCGACGTCCTGATGATCCCCGGGGTCATCAAGAAGAGTGACTACCCGAAGTTCTTCGCCTCCCTCGGCACCGTGCGGGAGCGCAGCCGGACGTACCGCTTCACCGACTTCACCGCCGTCGACGGCAAGGTCTACGGTCAGAGCCCCATCGGCGTGATGCCCGGCTTCGTCTACAACAAGAGGGTCTGGAAGGAGGCCGGGGTCACCGACTGGCCCACCACCCCCGCCGCCTTCCTCGCCGACCTCGCGGCGATCAAGGCGAAGACGGACGCCGTCCCCTACTACACCAACTTCGCCGCGGGCTGGACGCTCACCTCCTGGACCTTCGTCAACGGCTCGGTCCACTGCGATCCGCAGGCCACCACCGAGCTGGCCGAGGGCGACCCCTGGGCGAAGGGCGCCGATCTGCGCGTCGGCGACACGCTCCTGTACGACATCGTCCACGAGGGCCTCGCCGAGAAGGACCCCACCACCTCCAACTGGGAGGCGTCGAAGCCGCGGTTGGCGAAGGGCGAGATCGCCACGCAGTGGCTCGGCACCTGGGCGATCGTCCAGTTCCAGGACGCGGCGCGCAAGGCCGGCGCCGACCCCGACGACATCGGCTTCATGCCCTTCCCGGCCCAGGTGGGCGGGAAGTTCTGCGCGGTCGTCAGCCCCGACTACCACCAGGCCGTCAACGTCCACTCCCCGCACAAGGAGGCCGCCCGCGCCTGGATCGACTGGTTCACCGACACGTCCGGCTACGACCGGGACAACCTCGCCCTCTCCCCGCGGAAGGGCGCGGCCCTGCCCGAGGTGCTGAAGCCGTACGAGGACGCGGGGGTGAAGCTCATCGAGCTCGACGACAGCAAGGGCGCCGACGTCAAGCTGATCGACACGGAGTCGGAGGTCGGCATCAACACCCCCGACTACCGCCAGGACCTCGTCGACCTCGCCCGCGGCGCCCGCAAGGGCACCCTGGACGACTTCCTCGCGGACCTCGGCAAGAAGTGGACGGACACGCAGAAGACCGTGGGGTCCTGATGGCGGACACCACCGAGAGGCCGGCGGTGGGACGTCCCGGGGCGCGGCCGGTACGGGGGGACGCCCCCGTGCCGGCCCCGGCCCCCCGCCGGGCCCGCTTCCGGCGGCGGCTGACCCCCTGGCTGTTCCTCGCCGCGCCGCTCGCCCTGCTGGTCGCCTTCACCTACGCGCCGATCGTCAACATGGTCGCGTTCAGCTTCACCGACTGGGACGGCGTCAGCCCCGATCTGCACTACACGGGCACCGAGAA
>NZ_KQ949024.1:256404-524674 GCF_001514285.1 Streptomyces sp. DSM 15324 | reverse complement strand
CTACACCGAACTCCTCACCCGCTCCGACCTGTTCGAGGTCTTCTTCGTCAGCGGCTACTACCTGGCCGCCTCGGCCGTGCAGATCGTGGCCGCGCTCTACTTCGCCACGGTCCTCAGCTTCGACGTCCGCTTCCGGAACTTCTTCAAGGGCGTGCTGTTCTTCCCGTACCTGATCAACGGCGTCGCGATCGGTTTCGTCTTCCTGTACTTCTTCCAGGACGGCGGCACCCTCGACTCGGTCCTCGCCCTGTTCGGACACCACTCCGGCCACGCCTGGCTCGGCACCCCGGTCTCCGCGAACACCTCCCTCGCGGGTGTCTCCGTCTGGCGCTACCTGGGCCTGAACTTCGTGCTGTTCCTGGGCGCGATCCAGTCCATCCCGGGTGAGCTGTACGAGGCGTCCGCACTGGACGGCGCGAATCGCCGGCACCAGTTCCGGCACATCATCCTGCCCGGCATCAGACCGGTGCTGACGCTGACCGTGATCCTCTCGGTCTCCGGCTCGCTGTCGGCCTTCGAGATCCCGTACATCATGACGGGCGGGGCGACCGGCACCGAGACCTTCGTGATCCAGACCGTGAAGCTGGCCTTCCAGTTCAACAAGACGGGCCTCGCCTCGGCCGCCGCCGTGGTCCTGCTGCTGATCATCCTGGCGGTGACCTGGCTCCAGCGCCGACTGGTCCCCGACGACAGGGTGGACCTCGTATGACCCGCCGCGCCGCAGCCCGCACGCTGGTGTACCTGTCCCTGGTCCTCGCCTCCCTGGTCGTGCTGCTCCCCCTGGGCGTGGTCCTGCTGACCTCCCTCAAGACCGACGCGGAGCTCGCCGACGACAGCGGGGCCCTGACGCTCCCGGACGACCCGCTGAACTTCGACAACTACGTGACGGCGTTCCAGGACGGCCGGATGCTCTCGGCGTTCGGGCACACCGCGTTCATCCTGGTGTTCTCGATCGGCGGGACCGTCCTCATCGGTTCCATGACGGCGTACGCCATCGACCGCTTCACGTTCCGCTTCCGCAAGCTGGTGGTGGCCCTGTTCCTGCTGGCCGCCCTGGTCCCCGGGGTCACCACCCAGGTGGCGACCTTCCAGATCGTCAACAGCCTCGGCATGTTCGACACGCTCTGGGCGCCCATCGCCCTCTACATGGGCACGGACATCGTCTCGATCTACATCTTCCTGCAGTTCGTCCGCTCGATCCCCGTCTCGCTGGACGAGGCGGCCCGCCTGGACGGCGCGAACGCCTTCACCGTGTACCGGAAAATCATCTTCCCGCTGCTGAAGCCGGCGATCGCGACGGTGGTGATCGTGAAGGGGATCACCGTCTACAACGACTTCTACGTCCCCTTCCTGTACATGCCCTCACAGGATCTTGGCGTGATCTCGACGTCCCTGTTCCGCTTCAAGGGCCCCTTCGGCGCCCACTGGGAGACGATCTCGGCAGGAGCGGTCCTGGTGATCCTGCCGACCCTGATCGTCTTCCTGGCCCTCCAGAAGTACATCTACAACGGCTTCATGCGGGGAGCGACCAGATGACCGGCCTCCCCCCACGGCAACCCGGCGCGCTCAGGTGGTCAGTGCCTTGACCAGCACGGGTGTCACCTGCTCGACCTGCCACGGCCGGGCGCCGAGCCCCGTGAGCACACCGGCGACCGACTCCCCGTCGAGAGGGACGGGCGGCTCCCAGCACACTCTGCGCACACTGTCCGGCGCGATCAGGTTCTCCTGGGGCATGTTCAGCTGCTCGGCCAGCGCGGAGACGGCGGCCCGCGCCGCGGAGAGCCGTGCCGCGGCCGCCGGGTCCTTGTCGGCCCAGGCCCGTGGCGGCGGAGGCCCCGCGACGGGCTGCCCCGGCTGCGGCAGCTGGGACTCGGCGAGCGTCTTCGCCCGCTCGACGGCGGCCTGCCACTGCTCCAGCTGGCGCCGGCCCATCCGGTGGCCGTAGCCGTTCAGCGCGGCCAGCGCGTGCACGTTGGCGGGGAGGGCGAGCGCGGCCTCGACGATCGCCGCGTCGGAGAGCACCTTGCCCGGCGAGACGTCCCGCCGCTGGGCGATGCGGTCCCGGGTCTGCCACAGCTCGCGCACCACGCCGAGCTGCCGACGCCTGCGCACCTTGTGCATGCCGGAGGTGCGGCGCCAGGGGTCCTTGCGGGGCTCGGGCGGGGGAGCGGAGGCGATCGCGTCGAACTCCTGGTGGGCCCACTCCAGCTTGCCCTGCCGCTCCAGCTCCTTCTCCAGCGCGTCGCGCAGGTCGACGAGGAGCTCGACGTCCAGGGCGGCGTACCGCAGCCAGGGCTCGGGGAGCGGGCGGGTGGACCAGTCGACGGCGGAGTGGCCCTTCTCCAGGACGAAACCGAGCACGCTCTCGACCATCGCGCCGAGGCCGACACGCGGGAACCCGGCGAGCCGCCCGGCCAGCTCGGTGTCGAACAGACGGGTGGGCACGAGGCCTATCTCGCGCAGACAGGGCAGGTCCTGGGTGGCGGCGTGCAGCACCCACTCGACGTCGGTGAGGGCCTCGCCGAGCCCGGAGAGGTCGGGGCAGGCGACGGGGTCGATCAGTGCGCTGCCGGCGCCCTCGCGGCGCAGCTGCACCAGATACGCGCGCTGTCCGTAGCGGTAGCCGGAGGCACGCTCGGCGTCGACGGCGACGGGGCCGGTGCCGGCGGCGAAGGCGGCGATCGTCTCGGCGAGGGAGGCCTCGTCGGCGATCACCGGCGGGATTCCCTCGCGGGGTTCGAGCAGAGGAGTCGGCTGAGGTGTGGGCGCCCCGGAAACAGAAGCAGTAGATCCGCCGTCGTCCGGAGGGGCGCCTCCGGTGGTTCGCAGTGAGCTGGCTGCTGCGGTTTCTTGGGCGTCGGTCACCTGTCAAGGGTATCCGTGTGTGGACGCCACCCGCCGACGGAACGTTCCGCCGACGGGGGCCGCAGGGTCGTAAACCAGTCAGGGCCATGGGGAGCCGCGAGAAGGCGCGGAAGTGGCCGGCGAGGGTGGGGGAAGGGCCGGGGAAAGGCCGGGGAGGAGCAGGAAGGGCGGGGAAGAGGGGGGAAGGGTGGGGAAGGGTGGGGAAGAGGCCGGGCTGAGGGGGGAAGGGGAGGGGGGGAAGAGGACCGGCAGGCAGTCCGCCGACCGGGGGAAGGGCCGGGAGAGGGCCGGGAAGGCCGGGTGCGGACCGGGGGAGGAGGAGGGGCGTGGGAAGTGGGCGGGTGAGGAGCCCGGAGGGACCGGAAGCCGCGGGCCCGCCGGGGTCTCAGTGGATGATGCCGGTCCGCAGGGCCACCGCGACCATCCCGGCGCGGTCGCCCGTGCCGAGCTTGCGGGCGATCCGGGCGAGGTGGCTCTTGACGGTCAGCGCGGACAGTCCCATCGAGACGCCGATCGCCTTGTTCGACTGGCCTTCGGCGACCAGACGCAGCACCTCCACCTCGCGGCCGGAGAGCTCGCGGTAGCCGCCCGGGTGGCTCGGGGCACCCGGGGGGCGGCGGTGCAGCCGGGCGGCCGCGGATCCGATGGGGGCGGCACCGGGCCGGGTGGGGAGCCCGAGGTTGGTGCGGGTGCCGGTGACGACATAGCCCTTCACACCGCCCGCGAGGGCGTTGCGCACGGCGCCGATGTCGTCGGCGGCGGACAGGGCGAGCCCGTTGGGCCAGCCCGCGGCGCGGGTCTCCGACAGCAGGGTGAGTCCGGAGCCGTCGGGGAGGTGGACGTCGGCGACGCAGATGTCCCGGGGGTTGCCGACGCGGGGACGAGCCTCCGCGATGGACGAGGCCTCGATGACGTCGCGCACACCGAGCGCCCACAAGTGACGGGTGACGGTGGAACGCACGCGCGGGTCGGCCACGACCACCATGGCGGTGGGCTTGTTCGGGCGGTAGGCGACCAGGCTTGCGGGCTGCTCGAGAAGAACGGACACCAGGCCTCCTGGGTGGGGGACGGAGCCGGTTCGGGGGCGGGTGGGGAGAGGGGCGGCCCCGACGAACCGTGCTTTCAAGGTCACAGTCGTCTTCGGCAGCGGGCCGGGGGTCCTTTAGAAAATGATCACGATCTAGTGAGTAACAATACGTGCAATTCGGACACGCGATCGATCATCCGAAGATCGAATCGGTTTGGGTGGGTGCGGTCCGGGATCGAAAGTGGCCGTATCGACAAAGAGATGGTCAATCAGGACGGCCAAATGGGTCGGCCGCCGTTTCCGGCGGCCGACCCACTCGTACAGCTGTACCGGACAGGCCCTCGGGGGCCCGTCCTAACGCGGCTGCGGCCCCCGGCGCTGCGGCAGCGTCACCACCGAGGCGTCCCCGGGGCCCGCCGGCGGCAGACCCGCCACCTGGGCCAGCAGGTCGCACCACGACGCCAGGTGGGCCGCCGTGTCCGGCACCCCGCCGAGGCCCTCGCGGGGGGTCCAGGAGGCGCGGATCTCGATCTGCGAGTTCGCCGGCCGCTCCGCCAGACCGCCGAAGTAGTGCGAGCCGGCCCGCGTGACCGTCCCGCTCGGCTCGCCGTACGCGAGGCCGCGCGCCTGGAGGGCGCCGGTCAGCCAGGACCAGCACACCTCCGGCAGCAGCGGGTCGGCCGCCATCTCCGGCTCCAGATCGGCCCGCACCAGCGTCACCAGCCGGAACGTCCCGCGCCAGGCGTCGTGCCCGTCCGGGTCGTGCAGCAGCACCAGCCGCCCGTCGGCGAGATCCTGCTCGCCGTCCACGACGGTCGCCTCCAGGGCGTACGCGTACGGGGCGAGCCGCTTGGGCGCCGGGGTCGGGTCGACCTCGACCTGCGGCCGCAGCCGCGCCGCCCGCAACGCGTCGACGGCGGCCCGGAACGGCAGCGGTGCCGACCTGCCTCCATCGCGCTCCCCCTCGTTCGCCTCGTCCATCCCGCCAGCGCCGTCCGACAGTCGTCCCTGAGCCGCAGCCATGCGGGGAAGATTAAGGGGAACGACGGCCTCGCGCAGGGCAAGACACCCGTGCGGGACCCGCGGGCGCCTGCGCGCTGGGCGAACACGCCTGCCGCCCGCAAGGGCCGAACGGGTGTCCCCGAGGCACGACGGGAGGCGGTGGGGGCGGCGCCACCCTTTCCGGCGCCGTGCGAGACTTGCCGTCGTGAGCGCGAACGAGAGCCCCGCGGGCCGGCAGCCGACAGCGACGTACGACAGCCCCTTCCTGAAGGCGTGCAGGCGTGAACCCGTGCCGCACACCCCCGTGTGGTTCATGCGTCAGGCGGGCCGCTCGCTGCCGGAGTACCGCAAGGTCCGCGAGGGCGTCCCGATGCTCGAGTCGTGCATGCGGCCCGACCTGGTCACCGAGATCACCCTCCAGCCCGTCCGCCGGCACGACGTGGACGCGGCGATCTACTTCAGCGACATCGTCGTCCCGCTCAAGGCCATCGGCATCGACCTCGACATCAAGCCCGGCGTCGGCCCGGTCGTCGAGCACCCGATCCGCACCCGCGCCGACCTCGCCCAGCTCCGTGACCTCACCCCCGAGGACGTCTCCTACGTCACCGAGGCGATCGGACTGCTCACCGCGGAACTCGGCGCCACCCCGCTGATCGGTTTCGCGGGCGCGCCCTTCACCCTCGCGAGCTACCTCGTCGAGGGCGGCCCCTCACGCACGTACGAGAACGCCAAGGCGATGATGTACGGCGACCCGCAGCTCTGGGCCGACCTGCTCGACCGTCTCGCCGAGATCACCTCCGCGTTCCTGAAGGTCCAGATCGAGGCGGGTGCGAGCGCCGTCCAGCTCTTCGACTCCTGGGCGGGCGCCCTCGCCCCCGCCGACTACCGGCGCTCGGTGCTGCCCGCCTCCGCGAAGGTCTTCCGCGCCGTCGAGTCCTACGGCGTCCCGCGCATCCACTTCGGCGTCGGCACCGGTGAGCTGCTGAACCTCATGGGCGAGGCCGGCGCGGACGTCGTCGGCGTCGACTGGCGCGTCCCGCTCGACGAGGCCGCCCGCCGGGTCGGCCCCGGCAAGGCGCTCCAGGGCAACCTCGACCCGACCGTGCTCTTCGCCGGCACCGAGGCCGTCGAGACCAAGACCCGCGAGGTCCTCGACGCGGCCGCCGGCCTGGAGGGCCATGTCTTCAACCTCGGCCACGGCGTGATGCCGTCCACCGACCCGGACGCGCTCACCCGTCTCGTGGAGTACGTCCACACCCGCACCGCCCGCTAGCTCCGGGCTCTCCCCACGCCGTTTCCCCCACACGCCGTTCCCCGGCCGGATAACCTTCGCGGACCGGGGGAGAGGGGGACATCGTGTCGTGGGCCTTGCGGGACGGCGAGCCCTGGCGGGTCCGCATCCAGGGGGACGACGGCCCACCGGCCGGATGCGGCTTCCTGGTCACTCCCTCGCTCGTGCTCACCTGCGCCCATGTGGTGACCGCTGCCCTCGGCGTCAGCAGGTACAGCGAGAACGGCCCGCGTGGCCCGTTGTGGGTGGTCCGGTCCGGTACCGGACCGGGGGAGCGCCTCGCGGCCCACGTGGTGCCCGGCGGCTGGGTGCCCCTGAGGGAGTCCTCCGGCGATCTCGCGCTGCTGAGTGTGGACCTCCCGCTCGGCACCGCGCCGCGGATCGGAACGGCCCGGAGCGGCGACCCGGTCCGGGTGCTCACCCCGGACGGGGGGCTGCCGGGCGTCGTCGACGCGCTGCCCGGTGCCGACGAGCCGGACGGCTGGGGCCGGCTCACCTTCCGCGCGGAGGCACCGGGACCGGGCAGCAGCGGCAGCCCCGTGGTCGACGGCCGGGCCACCGTCGTCGGCCTCCTCACCGCCGTCGAGGCCACCCCGGCGCCGGGGGGCAGCGGCCGCTTCCTGCCCCTGTCGACCGTCCTGGAGCGGATCCCCGTACCGAGCCGGCGCCCCACCGGGCCGCTGCGCCGGCCGGGCGACGGGCTCTCCTCCCGGGAGCGCGGCGAACTGGTGGAGGCCCTGCTGGCCGTGCCCGCCATGCGCGACCCGTCGGCGTTCGTCCTGCTCACCCGGGAACTGCGGCACGAGGTCCCGGCGGTCGCCGCCCTGCGGGACGGCATCCCGTCGAGCCGGCTCAGGGCCCTGGAGCTGGTACGTCTGCTCATGGAGCACCCCGAGGGCCTGCGTCCGCTGGTCGAGGTCCTGCGGGTGTACGAGCCGGGCAGCTCGGCGGTGGAGGCGTTCGCGACGCTGGTGGACAAGGTCGCCCCGTCGCCGCTGCGCGCCGACGAGCGCGGGACCCTGCACCGGCTGCTGACCCGTGCCGAGCCGGCCGGGACCGGCGCCCTGCTGGAACGGGCGCGGGACCTGGAGGACCGCGGCGCGCCGCCCGTCCTCCTGGACTTCGTCGCGCGGCTCGCCGACAGGGTGCCGGGAGAGGTCGGCGCGGAACTGCAGGCGTGGCGGCGGTCGGTGGCCGCCCGACTGGGAGTGGAGCCGCCGCCCGACCGGACGACCGAGCCACCGGTCCTCGTCATCGCCGTGGACCCGGACGTCTGGGCGCCGGAGACCCACCACGTGACGGTCTCGGCCCGCGCCGCCGACGGGACCACGACCTCGCTCGCGACGCACCACGGGCTGGCGCGCGAGGAACTGGGCGCCGTGCTCGCGCCCGAGCTGCACCGGTTCCTGGCAAGGACGGCGGTCCCCTCCGGCCCCGCCGGACGGATCGAGTTCGTCCTGCCCTTCCGGCTGCTGGACGACCTCCGGGTCGAGGAATGGGACATCGGGCACGAGGGCGTGCGGCGTCCGCTCGGGGCGCATCACACCGTGGTCGTGCGGTGCGCGGAGCTGCAGGACCGGGAGAGTCTGCGCTGGCGCTGGCAGGAGCGGTGGTCACGGCTGAAGGTGACCCCGCCCGCGGAACGCGCACCCGTCTGGCTGGACGGCGCCGACAGCCGCGTCCTGCTGCTGGACGCCGAGCAGACGACGTTCCGGTCATCGGGGGACCCGGTCGCGGCCTGCCTCCTCCAGGGGATCCCGGTGGTGATCTGGTCGAAGGGAGCGTCGCCGCAGACGGAGGAGGAACTGACGGACCTGGCCCGGACCGTGCCGCTGGAGGCGATCCCGGAGGCGGTGCGCTCCCTGCGGAGCCGGCACAGCACGACCGGCACCCGGGAGCGGGTGGGCCTGCTCTTCGCCGACCCCGAGCACGCGCTGCCCGAGGGAGGGCGGTGACCCGTGGACCCGAGCGCCGTCCGCCACGCCCTGGGCCTCCTCGTCGGTGTCCCGCACCTCACCCTGGACTTCCGTCGGCTGGACCTGCCCGCGGCCCTGCGCGCCCAGCCCGAGCGCACCTACGACCTCGTCCTCGCGGTCATCGGCCACCACGCGGCCGTCGGTGACACCCGGATCGCCGGCCGACTCGCCCGGGCCGCACTCGACGTCTGGGGCAGGCGCTTCGGCGCGGATCCCGACCGGATCGCCGCCCTGCGCGCCCACGCCGAACACCCGTCCGCGTCCCTGTCCCCATCCCCGTCCGCGCCCTCGACCCCGTCCCGCTGAACCACCCGTCCCGCTCGCACCACCCGTACCGCCTCCGAAGGAGCCGCCTTGCGCCCGCTGACCGACAACCCCATCTCCGACTTCGGCGACGACGCCTTCCGCTTCGAGCCCTACGTGGACGTGCTGCACGCGGCCGTCGAGCAGGCGACGCCGCTGCCCCTCACCGTCGGCGTGTTCGGCTCCTGGGGCACCGGGAAGTCCAGCTTCCTGCGGCTGTGGCAGCGGCGGCTGGAGGACCGGAAGGTGCGCACCATCTGGTTCAACCCCTGGAAGTACGACCGCAAGGTCGAGGTGTGGGCGGCCCTGCTGCACACCATCCTGGCGGAGATGGAGGGCGAGGAGGGCCTGAAGGAGAAGGCCCTGCGGCTCGCCAGGGCCGCCACCTGGCTCTCGGTGCGCGCGGGACTCGGCACCGCCGCCTCGGCGGCCACCGGCGGCATGATCAAGGGCAGTGACGTCGACGCCCTGCTCACCACGCTGTCCCGGGGAGACGCCGAGCAGTACCGCCAGATCAACCGGTTCGAGAACGACTTCCGGGACGCGGTGCGGGAGTTCGTCGGCGAGGACGGGCGGCTGGTGGTCTTCGTCGACGACCTCGACCGCTGTACCCCGGACTCGGCGATGACCGTGCTGGAGTCCCTCAAGCTGTTCCTCGGCGAGTCGCAGTGCGTGTTCGTCCTCGCCCTCGACCTCGACGTGCTGGCCGCCGTCGCCACCAACAAGTTCGGCGACGCCTTCAAGGACGCGCCCGCCGAGGTCGTGTCGGGTCTGGCCTACCTCGACAAGATCGTCCAACTGCCCTTCTTCCTCCCGGACGTGGGCTTCGACACCCTGCGCGAGGCCTTCACGCCGTACGTCCACCAGCCCATCGACGACGAGGCCTTCTGGGAGCTGCTGCACCGCGGTCTGGGCGCGAACCCGCGGCGGCTGAAGCGGTTCGTGAACGTCTTCAACATGGCGATGGAGGTGAGCATCGCCCAGGCGGGCGGAGCCTCGCTGGGCAGGGCCTTCCACCTCCAGCTGGCGGTTCTCCAGGTGATCCGCAGCCGGCATCGCGCGTTCTTCCACGTGCTGGCCGCCGAGCCGGGGTCCTGGAGCACGCTGGCCACCTACTTCCGTAACGTCCAGGAGGACCCCACGCAGCGCCCCGAGCGCCTTTCGGGGCTGCCTTCCGAGCTGCACGCGTTCGGCACCGACCGGGCACTGGAGAAGCTGCTCACCCAGCGCGGCGCCCTCGGGGTGCCGGCGCCCGACCGGCAGACCGTCCGCTCGATGATCACGACGCTCCGCGCCGCGGCCGGTCCCGACGACCTCGTGCCGACGCACTGAGCCACCCGCGACGCCGGGCGGTCCCGCCCGCCCCTCACCACCCCGGCCGCGCCCGCCGCCCGAACAGCAGCCCGCGCGGCTCCGGGGGCGGCGGGGTGCCCGGCTTGAGCGGCCAGGCCAGCAGCATGCCCGCGAGGAAGCCGACGACATGCGCCGCGTACGCCACCGTGCCCGCCTGAGAGACCCCCTCGCCGGAGGAGTACACCGCCTGGAGCCCGAACCAGAAGCCCAGCACCAGCCAGGCCGGCAGCCGCAGCGGCAGGAAGACCAGGAACGGCACCAGGACCCACACCCTGGCCCGCGGATACAGCACCAGATAGGCGCCGAGCACCCCCGCGATCGCCCCGGACGCGCCGATCAGCGGCTCGGTGGAGTCGGCGTTCAGCAGCGCGAAGCCGTACGAGGCCGCGTAGCCGCAGGCGACGTAGAACAGCGCGAAACGGATGTGGCCCATCCGGTCCTCGATGTTGTTCCCGAAGATCAGCAGGAACAGCATGTTGCCCAGCAGGTGCAGCCAGCCACCGTGCAGGAACATCGCCGTGAACACGCTCAGCACCGGTGACTTGGTGTAGTCCGGCGGGGCCAGCAGACAGCCGCCGCCGCGGACGCCGCCCGTCGGCACGAGCTGCGGGAGCTGATCGTGGATCAACTCGCGCGGGACGGCGGCGTAGTGCTCCAGGAAGGCGTGCAGATGGCAGGTCTGCGCCAGGGCGCTGTCACCGGCCACGGAGCCCGACAGGCCCGGCATGAACCAGAAGACCAGCACGTTCGCCGCGATCAACGCGTACGTCACCACGGGCGTGCGGCGCACCGGGTTCACGTCATGGACGGGGATGACCACAAGGAAGTACTGCCCTCGATCCGTTCGTCGAATCGGTGAACGCGGTCCGCGGCGGCCGCGTATGAACCGGCAACCGCCCGCGGTCCGGGGAAGGCGGACCGCGGGGACGACGTGAGGAACAGAACATGAACGACCGAGTTAACCCCACGATGCACGCCTCGCCCGACGGCGAGGCGGAGATCGCCCTGGTCATCCGGCTGCCGTGGGAGGACGTGGCCCGGCTCGGTCAGGAGGCCGGGCGGCTCGCCGCGCAGATGCAGCGTCCGGTGACGCTGGACGAGGCCGTGTCGCACCGGCTGCGGTCCCGGTCCGCGTCCGCCGCGCACGCGAAGCCGGCCGAGCAGGTCGCTGCCGCGGCGCAGGTCTCCGCGCTGCCGCGGCTCGGAACGGCGTAGGCGCGGGCGAGGCCCGAGGAATGGTGCCGGGCGCGGGTGAGCGGGGGCCGGTCGCACGGTTCCCCGCGCCCGCTCAGGTGCGCTGCGCCGCCGCCCGCAGCAGCGCCGCCGCTTTTCGGGCCGCCACCAGGACCGGGTCCCAGACCGGGCTGAACGGCGGGGCGTAGCCCAGGTCCAGGGCCGTCATCTGGTCCACCGTCATACCGGCCGTCAGGGCCACCGCCGCGATGTCGACCCGCTTGGCCGCGCCCTCCCTGCCCACGATCTGGACGCCGAGGAGGCGGCCGGTGCGGCGTTCGGCGAGCATCTTGACCGTCATGGGGGAGGCGCCGGGGTAGTAGCCGGCGCGACTGGTGGACTCGACGGTCACCGTCTCGTACTGAAGGCCCACCCTGCGCGCGTCCTTCTCGCGCAGGCCGGTACGGGCGATCTCCAGGTCGCAGACCTTGCTGACGGCGGTGCCGACGACCCCGGGGAAGGTGGCGTAGCCGCCGCCGGCGTTGGTGCCGATGACCTGGCCGTGCTTGTTGGCGTGGGTGCCGAGCGCGATGTGGCGCTCCTGCCCGGAGACCAGGTCGAGGACCTCCACACAGTCGCCGCCCGCCCAGATGTCGGCGTGGCCGCGCACCCGCATCGCCAGGTCGGTGAGCAGCCCGCCGTGCGGGCCCAGGGGCAGGCCGGCCGCCCTGGCGAGGGCGGTCTCCGGACGCACGCCGATACCGAGGACGACCACGTCCGCCGGGTACGCGGCGTCCCGGGTGACCACCGCCCGCACCCGGCCGTCCTCGCCGGTGGTCAGCCCGGTGACCTCGGCGTCGTTGACCATGGTGATGCCGAGGCCCTCCATGGCCCGGTGGACCAGGCGGCCCATGTCCGGGTCCAGGGTGGACATCGGCTCGCTGCCGCGGTTGACGACGGTCACCTCGTAGCCGCGGTTGATGAGCGCCTCGGCCATCTCGACGCCGATGTAGCCCGCGCCGACGACCACGGCCCGCTTCCCCCGCGCGCGGGCCAGCGTGTCCAGCAGCGCCTGGCCGTCGTCCAGCGTCTGCACCCCGTGCACGCCGGGGGCGTCCACGCCCGGCAGGTCCGGGCGGACCGGGCGGGCCCCGGTCGCGATCACGAGCTTGTCGTACGACGTCCAGGACGCCTCCCCGGAATCGACGTCACGCGCGCGTACCCGCCGTCCGGGCACGTCGATCTCCGTGACCTCGGTGCGCAGCCGCAGGTCGATGCCGCGCGCGCGGTGCTCCTCGGGGGTGCGGGCGATCAGGTCGTCCCGGTCGGTGACGTCGCCGCCCACCCAGTACGGGATCCCGCACGCCGAGTACGAGGTGAAGTGGCCGCGCTCGAAGGCGACGATCTCCAGCTCCCCGGGCCCCTTGAGACGGCGGGCCTGGGACGCCGCGGACATGCCCGCCGCGTCCCCGCCGATCACGACCAGTCGTTCCCGTGCAGGCATGCTCATACGAACACGCTACGGGGAGGGCGTACTTCAGTCCCCCTCGGGTCCGCCCCGCGCCCGGCGGCGCGACAGCCGCAGCCAGGCCCAGACGATGAGCAGGGCCACCACGAGGAACGGCAGCACCGCGCCGAACACCACGGCGACCCAGCGCAGCACGCCCACGAACGCGTCCCAGCCGCCCGCCAGCGCGTCCAGGAAGCCGGGGTCGTCGTCCTCGGCCGCCTTCGGGGCCGGCTTCTCCGACAGGCTCAGCGTGATCGTCGCCAGACTCGTGCGGTCCTTCAGGGACGCCTGCTGGGCGAGCAGCGCCTCCAGGTCGGCCTCCCGGCTGCTCAGCTCACCTTCCAGCGTGACCACATCGCTCAGCTTGGTGGCCCGGTCCATGAGTTCACGGATCCGGGCGACGCTGGCCCGCTGGGAGGTGATGCGGCTCTCGACGTCGACGACCTGGTCGGTGACGTCCTGGGCCTTCGCCGTGCGTTCCAGCAGCACGCCCGTGCCCTGGAGCCCGGCGAGCACCTCGTCGTACCGCTCGACGGGCACGCGCAGGACGACCCGGGTGCGCTCGGTGCCGTCCCCGTCCCGGCTGGTGGTCTCGTCGCCGACGTAACCGCCCGCGTTCTCGGTGGCCGTGCGGGCCTCGTCGAGTGCCTTGGGGACGTCCTTGACCCGCACGCTCAGCGAGGCGGTGCGGATGATGCGGTTCGCGGTGAGCTTCGGCACGGATGAGGGCTGCGAGCCGCTCGTCCCGGCGCCCGCCTTGGCGTCGGACCGGGCGACCTCGCCGGCGGCGGCCTTGTCGGCGAGGCTCGAGCCGCCGCCTCCCGAGTCGCCGGCGCCGCTGCACCCGGTGAGCGCGAGCGCGGCGGCGAGCAGGACGCCCGCCAGGGCGTGGACGGGCCGTGCGGATCGTCGTGCGTGCATGTGGACGTACCCCCGAGGGTTGAGACGACTGACGCTCCTTCGACGCCGGGGCGGCCCGGGACGTTGGACGGAATCGGTTCCGAAGCGGTCACGGTCGGGACTCGGCGGGGCCACACGGCCCTGTCGGCGGTGCCACTGGGGTCTGAGAGAGTGGGGGGCATGAGCGCAACGGGTCCGCGTGCGGAGCAGCACGTCGTCGTCATCGGAGCCGGCATCGCCGGCCTGGCCGCCGCCCACCGGCTGCTGGCGCGCGGAGCGCGGGTGACCGTGCTGGAGGCCTCCGAGCGGGTCGGCGGCAAGCTGCTGCCCGGCGAGATCGCGGGCGTCCGCGTGGACCTCGGCGCCGAGTCGCTGCTGGCCCGCCGCCCCGAGGCGGTCGCCCTCGCCCGCGAGGCCGGACTCACCGACCAGTTGCAGCCGCCCGCCACCGCCACCGCCTCGATCTGGACCCGCGGCGCCCTGCGCCCCATGCCCAAGGGCCATGTCATGGGCGTCCCCGGCACCGCGGCGGCCCTGTCCGGCGTGCTGTCGGAGGAGGGACTCGCCCGCATCGAGCGCGACGCCGACCTGCCGCGCACGGAGGTCGGTGAGGACGTCGCGGTCGGCGCATACGTGGCGGCCCGCCTGGGCCGTGAGGTCGTCGACCGCCTGATCGAACCCCTCCTCGGCGGGGTGTACGCCGGTGACGCCTACCGCATCTCGATGCGCTCGGCCGTACCCCAGCTCTACCGGGCGGCGCTCACCCACACCTCGCTCACCGGGGCCGTCCGCGAGATCCAGGCCCAGGCGGCCGCCCAGCAGCAGACCGGCCCGGTCTTCATGGGGATCGAGGGCGGAGTGGGCCGGCTGCCGCTCGCGGTCGCGGAGTCGGTCCGCGCCCGGGGCGGCGAGATCCACACGCGCGTGCCCGTCACCGGCCTGCGCCGCGAACCGGACCGCTGGCGGATCACCACCGCCGGGCGCACGCTGCACGCGGACGCCGTGGTCCTCGCCGTGCCCGCGCCCGCCGCCGCAGCCCTGCTGGCCGCCGAGTCCCCGGCCGCCGCCGCCGAACTGCGCACCGTCGAGTACGCCTCGATGGCCCTGGTCACCCTCGCCTACCGCCGCTCCGAGGCCGCCCTGCCCGAGGGCAGCGGCTTCCTGGTCCCGCCGGTCGACGGCCACACCATCAAGGCGTCGACGTTCGCCTCGCAGAAGTGGGGCTGGATCGCCGGCGACGACCCCGACGTGCTCGTGCTGCGCACCTCCGTCGGGCGGTACGGCGAGACGGAGATCCTCGGCCGCGACGACGCCGGCCTCGTCGAGGTCTCCCGCCACGACCTGCGCGAGGCCACCGGCCTGACCGCCACGCCCCTGGAGACCCGGGTCACCCGCTGGACGGACGGCCTGCCCCAGTACCCCGTCGGCCACCACGCGCGCGTGGCCCGCATCCGCGCGCACGTGGCGGAACTCCCGGGCCTCGCGGTGTGCGGCGCGCCGTACGACGGCGTCGGCGTCCCCGCCTGCATCGCGAGCGCCCACGCGGCCGCCGACCAGATCCACGGCGACCTGAGCGCCGTACAGGAGCTCACCGCCCACCCGGTGCAAAGTCTGCACGGCGGAGCAGGAGAATGAGAACCATGAGTGACGACGCCCCCACCACCGAGTCCGGCAGGATCCCGAACAAGGGCAAGCTGGCCAAGGACCTCAACGAGGTCATCCGCTACACGCTGTGGTCGGTCTTCAGGCTGAAGGACGTGCTGCCCGAGGACCGTACGGGCTACGCCGACGAGGTCCAGGAGCTGTTCGACCAGCTCGCCGCGAAGGACGTGACGGTCCGCGGCACGTACGACGTGTCCGGCCTGCGCGCCGACGCCGACATCATGATCTGGTGGCACGCCGAGACCAGCGACCAGCTCCAGGAGGCGTACAACCTGTTCCGCCGCACCCGGCTGGGCCGCGCCCTGGAGCCGGTCTGGTCGAACATGGCGCTGCACCGCCCCGCCGAGTTCAACCGCTCCCACATCCCGGCGTTCCTCGCCGACGAGACGCCCCGTGACTACGTGAGCGTCTACCCCTTCGTCCGCAGCTACGACTGGTACCTGCTGCCCGACGAGGACCGGCGCCGGATGCTCGCCGACCACGGCAAGATGGCCCGCGGCTACCCGGACGTCCGCGCCAACACGGTCGCGTCCTTCTCCCTCGGCGACTACGAGTGGATCCTCGCCTTCGAGGCCGACGAGCTGTACCGCATCGTCGACCTCATGCGCCACCTGCGCGCCTCGGAGGCGCGGATGCACGTCCGCGAGGAGGTCCCGTTCTACACGGGCCGCCGCAAGTCGGTGGCGGAGCTGGTGGCGGGCCTCGCGTAGGCCCCCCGAAAGGGACGTGGGGAACCGCGCGACCGGCCACCGCCGGCCCGCGGTTCCCCACGATCTCACTTCGTCGGCACGCTCGCCCGGGGTTCGGCGTGCCCCGCGCACGCGGCACGCCGGACAGGCAGGCGGTCCTCCAGCAGATACGCCTCGACGTACCCGTTGACGCACGGGTTCGGCCCTCCGGCGATCCCGTGCGTCCCCGAGTCCCGCTCGGTCACCAGCACCGCCCCGGACAGCCGCCGCTGCATCTCCAGCGCCCCGTCGTACGGCGCGGCCGCGTCCCGTTCGGCGGCGAGGATCAGCGTGGGCGGCAGCTCACCGGGCCCGGTCCGCACGTCCACCGGCTTCTGCCGGGCGGCCGGCCAGTACGCGCAGGGCAGGTTGGCCCACACGTTGTCCCACGTCTCGAACGGCGCCACGCGCGCGAGCCGGGTGTTGTCGCGGTCCCACACCTTCCAGTCCGTCGGCCAGGGCCCGTCGTTGCACTCCACGGCCGTGTAGACGGCGGTGGAGTTCTCCGACTCGGCCGCGGCCTCGGTCACCGGTCCCGCCTGCGCGATCAGTTCCTTCGGGTCACCCCGCAGATAGTCCGACAGCGCCTGCGCCCGGTACGGCCAGTAGTCGTCGTAGTACCCGGCCTGCAGGAACGCGCTCTGGAGCTGTGCCGGTCCCACCTTCCCGCCGGCCGGCTCCGCCGCCAGCCGCGCCCGGGCCCGCTCGTAGGCGGCCAGCACCTTCTCGGCCGTGTCGCCCAGCCGGTACACCGCGTCGTGCCGGGCGACCCACTCCCGGAAGTCGGCCCAGCGGCTCTCGAACGCCACCGACTGGTCGAGGTTGTTGCGGTACCAGATCCGCTCCGGGTCCGGATCGACCGCGGCGTCGAACACCATCCGCCCTACGTGCGAGGGGAACAGGGTGGCGTACACCGCCCCGAAGTAGGTGCCGTACGACGCCCCCATGAACGTCAGCTGCCTCTCGCCCAGCGCGGCCCGCAGCACGTCCAGGTCACGGGCGTTGTTGAGGGAGTTGTAGTGCCGCAGTGCGCTGCCGGTCCGCTCGGCGCAGCCGCGCGCGTACGCCTTCGCCTCGGCGATCCGCTCCCGCTTGTACGACTCCGAGGGATGGACGGGCGCCTCGGAGGGGCCCTTGAAGAACGTCTCGGGGGCCTGGCAGGACACCGGGGCGGAGCGGCCGACGCCGCGCGGGTCGTAGCCGACGAGGTCGTACGCCGCGCCGATGCGCTTCCACTCCGGCAGTAGGCCGGCCAGCGGGAAGTACAGCCCGGAGCCGCCGGGGCCGCCCGGGTTGAAGACCAGCGCGCCCTTGCGGGGCACCCGGTGCTTGCTGTTGTGCGGGTCGCGCTGGGTGGCCCGGACCCGGCTGACGGTCAGTTCGATCTGCCTGCCGTCGGGACGCGTGTAGTCGAGCGGGACGCCGACCGTGCCGCATTCCATGCTGCCGGGCAGGTCCTCGGCGTCGGAGCACCTGCCGAAGGCGATGCCCCGTGCGGCGGCCCGTGCGGCGGCGAGCGCGACACCGGCGGGAGCGGCACCGGCCCGGGGCGAGCCGGGGGCGCCCGGGGCGGTGGGAAGGCCGCCGGCGGGGGCGGCGGAGAGGGTGGTCAGGAGCAGGGCTCCCAGGGCCGAGTAGAGCGCGGCGGCTCTCATGCGCGTGTCCCTTCGGTGCGCGGCGAGGACAGAAGGGATGTTTCGTACGGCCGTGAGGCAAGGCAAGCACCGTCCGCGGGTGTCGGCGCCAATGCTCCAAGTGCGCCCCCGGGAAGGGGGACGCGCCGGGTTCAGGGCTCGCGGTGGGCGAACGCGGCGCGCAGATCGGGCTCGTCGACCGCGCGGATGCCGAGAACCGCCACGGACGTCAGGTACGCACGGTCGTCGCCCGCGCCGTCGCCCTGGGCGCCGGCCCGCCGGGCCAGGGTGCCCAGCAGACGCTGTCCGGCCGGCGAGGCCCAGCGCGCGTAGGGGTGCACCTCGACCCGCGCTATCGCCAGACAGCTCAGGGTCAGCGCCAGGGGCAGCGCGAACCACAGGGCGATCAGCCCGCGCGGCATCCCCGTACCGTCGGCGGGCACCGGAATCAGCAGCGCGACCGCGCCCACCACCGGCACGAACCCGGCCGCCAGCCGCACCTGGCGCACCCCCGCCTCGACCGTCGTACGGGCCCCGTCGGGCACCGCGAGCCCCGCGCTGACCAGCCGGTCGGCGAGACCGCGCACCGCGGCGGCGGACGCCGCCCCGGCCCGCGCCGGCGCGATCCGCGACTGACCCCCGGGCCCGATGGCGCCGATCACCGACCGCTCCATCTCGTCGCGCCCGCGGGGGTCCACGACGGTCGCCCAGCCGGTGCGGGCGAGCAGCAGCCGCCGCTGCCGGGCCATCGACACCATCGTCAGATCGGCGACCCGGCCGGGTCCGCCGGACAGGAAGGCCGCCTCGTAGAGCGTCAGGTCGTGTTCGCGGCCCGCGCCCGCGTTCCCGGTGTCCACGGCCGCCGCGCGGACGGCGGCCAGGCACAGCCGGGTGCACGCCGTGCCCGCGGCCGCCCAGGCCAGCAGCAGGAGAAGGACCCAGAACATGACACTTTTCTATGCCGTGTACACGGGAAAACGCCATGCCCTGTTCATCATGCGGACGGAGCGTCGCGGGTATGTGACGTTCCGCTCGGCTCAGGACGGCGACGGCGTCAGCGGCACCACGACCCCGGGGGTGGCCGCGGGCGAGGGCGTGCCGGTCGCCGCGAGGTCCCGGGCCAGGGCCTCGAAGTCGACGTACCCGGTGGCCTCCAGGATCTCGATGTGATCGAGGACGGTCGTGTTGGCGTCGTCGGCGAGCGCCCGCACCAGCGAGTTCTGGGTACCGGCCCGCACCTGTGCCACCACGGTGAACACCCGGCCGTGCGCCAGCCGCAGGATGTTGGCGAACTTCCGGTCGAAGTCCACGCCCTGCGCCGCGTTCAGCTCCGCCAGCCAGGCCTTCTGCTGGTCGTTGGGCTCGTTCGGCAGACCGACCCCCAGCTTCGCCGCCACGTCCCGCACCCGCTCGTCCAGGAACAGGTGCCCCTGGACGAGGTGCTGCCCGGCGGTCCGTACGGCCTCGGTCGTGCCCTTGCGCTGCGCCAGCTGCCCGGCGGGCAGCTCCCACAGTCCGGCCAGCCGGACCTTCGTGACGAACTCCCGGTCCAGCGCGGACAGCGGACCGTACTGCGTGAGCACGGTCTGGGCGTTCAGGACGTCCGCCCCGGCCGCACCGGCCGACGACTGGTTCGAGTACGACGCGACGGGGATGAACAACGCCACGCAGGTCGCGGCCAGACCCGTGACGATGATCCCGGTCCCGCTGAAGATGCCTCTGCCCTTGACGGGCGGTCGCGGTCGCATGGGGGCCTCCTGCTCACGGCACCGCACGCCCGTGCGTCCGGGGCGCGAGAAGGCATATTACTGCCGCGGCAACTTGACCCTCGCCCCGGGGTGAGGGACCGGTGAAGGCCCTGGCCGACGCCGGAGCAGCGCCCGGCCCCGCCGCGCCGCGCGGGCCAGCCGCGACCCCTGCCGCGGCGCCGGCCCCGACCGGTCCCGCCACCAGGTGCGCAGCTCCCGCCGGACGCGCCCCGGCGCCGGCGGGCCGTCGAGGAGCACCCGCTCGACGAAGTCCAGGGCGTCCTGCCGGTAACCGCCGCGCATCGGATGGCCCTGGGCGTACGCGAGGAACGCCGCCCGGTAGCCGTCGCCGAGGATGACCGGCAGCTCCGGCGCCACCTTGGCCACCACCCCGGCCCGCTTCGCCGCCAGCGCCCGCGCCTGCACCCCGATCCGCACCCGGTCGAAGCCCTCGGGCACGGGCGTCCCCGCGACGAGCGCGGACAACAGCGCGGCCTGGGCCAGCCCGAGCCGCTGCCGGGTCGCGTCACTGACGCCGGTGCCGGTGCCGGTGCTGGTGCTGGTGCCGGTGCCGGTGCCGGTGCCGTTGCCGTTGCCGGGGGTGGGGGCCGGTGTGGGAACGGGGGCGGGTGCCAGGGCGACCGCCGTTCCCGTCCCGCCGCCTCGGCCACCGCCGCCGACCGCACTCGCACCGACTCGGCCACCGCCGCCGACCGCACGCGTACCGACCGCACGCGCACCGACTCGCTCCGGCGGCGTGCCCCGTCCGACGCGTCCGGCCCGTGCCGCCGCCCGCGCGTCCCGGCCGAGCCGGACCAGCTCCCGCTTGACCGCGAGCCGCTCCCCGTCCCGCACCGCCTCCCGGATCGCCTCCAACTCCCGCTCCAGCAGGGCGGGTTCGGGGAAGTTCTCGTCGCGCTCCAGCAGCACCCCGGGGGGCGAGACCCGGGACGCGAGGTCGGTCAGGATGTCGAGGACCGGACGGGGTACGGGATGGGCGTGGCTGTCGTGCCAGACGCCGTCCCGCACGAACCCGCCCGCGACATGGACGTAGGCGAGGGCCTCCACGGGCAGTTCGCCGAGCGCCTCGGCGGGGTCCTCGCCGCGGTTGACGTGATTGGTGTGGAGGTTCGCCACGTCGATCAGCAGCCGTACGCCCGTCCGGTCGGCCAGCTCGTACAGGAACTGCCCCTCCGTCATCTCCTCGTCCGGCCAGGCGATCAGCGCGGCGATGTTCTCCACGGCCAGCGGCACGGGCAGCGCGTCCTGGGCGATCCGGACGTTCTCGCACAGCACGTCGAGGGCGTCCCGGGTGCGCGGAACCGGCAGCAGATGACCGGCCTCCAGCCGCCCGGTCGCGGTCAGCGGGCCGCCCGCGCGGACGAACGCGATGTGCTCGGTGACCAGCGGCGACCCCAGGACCGAGGCGCGCTCGGCGAGGGCCGCGAGCCGCCCCTCGTCGGGCCGTTCGGCGCCGCCGAGACCCAGGCCCACGCCGTGCGGGACCACGGTGACCCCGCGCTCGCGCAGCCGGGTCAGGGACGCGGGGAGGTGTCCGGGGCAGGTGTTCTCCGCCACGACCTCGACCCAGTCGATGCCCGGCATCCGCTCCACCGCGTCCGCGATCTCCGGCCGCCAGCCTATGCCCGTGCCCAGTCGTGCCATGGTCACCGCCTCCTTGGTCCCCCCTCGGTGGTGACGGTGGTATGACCCCGCCGTCGGCCGCCGAACCACCCGGTGCCCACCTTCAGAGCTACATTTGAGGTTCGGCCGGACGCTCTCGGCGCAGGGCCGGATGATCCGCCACGACGGTGCAGCTGTTCGGCGCGATCTCGGTGAACCCCGCGTCCCGCACCAGCGGCAGCCCGCTCGTCGTCAGCTCCCGCCACCGCGCGGGGTCGGCGGTGCGCACGGCGAGCGCGAAACCGGACGCGCGCCAGGCGTCCCGCTCCTCCTCCGACAGCTCCCACCAGGCGAGCTGGGCACCGTGCCCGGCCTGCGCCATGGCCTTCCCGGCGGACATCCGCAGTTCCGGGTTCAGCCAGATGACCGGGACCGCGGGGTCGGCCGCGGCCGGCGGCTCCGGGTCGTCGAGGTCGGTCCCGGAGACCTGGAGCCGCGCCAGATCCTTCGGCCACCCGTCCAGCGGCACCGGCGGGAACACCCGCACCTCGGCGGTCTTCCCGCCGACGGTGATCCCGTCCAGCGCCTCGGCCCGCCGCCACTCGGCGCCACGGGCCCGCCGCACGACCTTGCGGATCCGAGCGTCCTGCCAGTCCCGCACGGCCCGCGCCCATGCGCCGTCGCCCAGCGACCTCTCGTCGCAGAGCATGACGAGCACGGCCCGAGCGGCGGTCTCGAGCGCGTCGGTCCGAGCGGGCGGCGCGCTCCTCTCCAGGCGGACGACGAGGGGAAGGACGTGCTGAGGGGCGGCGTCGCGAAGACTGGCCTCGGACTGGAAGGGACTGTCGCCGGGGGACTGATGATCAGCGCTCACACCAGCCAACCTTAAGGGGCGCGGGGAACCGCGCGACCAGCCGCCGACGACCCGCACGCGCGATACGACAGGATGACCTTTCATGGACCGCGCCCTGCACCTCACCGACGCCGGCCGCCGCTACGGCCTACGCGGCCCGTGGGTCATCCGCCACATCGACCTGCACATCGCCCCCGCCACCCTGACCCGCATAGAAGGCCCCAACGGCACCGGGAAATCCACCCTCCTGCGTCTCCTGGCCCGCATCGACGCCCCGACCGAGGGCCGGGTGAGCGGCCGGCCCCGCACGGCGTACGTCCCCGAGCGCTTCCCGGCCGCCCTCCCCTTCACCGCCCTCGACTACCTCACCCACCTCGGCGCGGTCCACGGTCTGTCCCGGCCCGCGGCCGCCCGCGCCGCGGCCGACCGGCTGGACCGCTTCGGCGCCTCCGCGCACGCCCGCACCCCGATGTCCCAGCTGTCCAAGGGCAGCAGCCAGAAGGTCGCCGTGGCCCAAGCCCTCCTCGCCGAACCGGAGTTGCTGATCCTGGACGAGGCGTGGACCGGCCTGGACACCGAAGCGCGCGCCGAACTGGAGAGGGCGGTCGCCGAACGCACGGCGGCCGGTGCCGCGGTCGTCTTCGTCGACCACGACCCCCGCCGCCTCACCGGCACCACGGACGCCGTGCACACGGTCCGCGACGGCACCCTGCACCGCCGTAGCGGAGAAGGGGGAGGCGACGGCGGTGGACCGGCCGCCGCCCCCGGGGGTCCGCACACCACGATCGAGGTGCGGGGCCCCTCGCCCCTCCCGCCGGAGGCGGTGGGCAGGGCCACCGCGGCCGAGGAGACGGCCGACCGCACCCACCGTCTCACCGTCCCCGCCTCCCACTCCGACGTCGTCCTGCGCGCCCTGCTGACCGCCCGCCCGCCGTACCACGTGATGAGCGTGCGCCCGTCCGACCCCGAAGGCCCCCGATGACCGCCCTGCTGCGCTACCAGACCGCCCTGCTCCTGCGCTCCCAGCGCTGGCTGCCGCCGTTCCTGCTGTACGTCGTCGTCCTCGGCGTCGGGGTGCAGGGCGGGCAGCCGCTGCTGGACTCGCTCGGCTGGACGGCCGCCGTGCTGCTGCCCACCGCCGCCTGGCTGGTGCGGATCTGCGTCCTCGGCGAGCCCCCGGCCGCCCGGACCGTCGTGGCGGCGGCGGCCGGGCCCGCACGGGCGCACCTGGCCGCCGTGCTGACCGCGCTCGGCACGGCCGTGCTCCTCGGTACGGTCGCCACGGCGGCGGTCGTGTACATCAGCGACCCGGTCGGCGCGGACCACCAGCACCGCGTCCCCGTCCCCGCGGCCGCCGCGGCCGGCTTCCTGGCCGTGCTGACCTGCGCCCTGCTCGGCACGGCCGTCGGCGCCCTCACCGCCCCGCCCGTCCTGCGCTCCACGGGCCGGGCCGTCCCGGCGCTGCTGCTGGCCGCCCTCATGGCGCTGGTGGTGAGCGGCTCCCCGGCCCACGCGGCGGTCACCGGCCTGGTCACCGGCTCCCGCTCGGCGACGGTCAGCCTTCCGCTGCTGCCGTGGGCCGCCGCCGTACTCGTCACGGCCGCCGCGGTCGCGGCGGCCTGCGCGCTCACCTCCCGCAGAGCACCCTGAACCGCCGGCTCACGACGCCGTCCGTACGGCCCCGATCAGCTCGGACACCTTCACGAACCGGTATCCCCGCCGGCGCAGCTCGGGGACGATCGCCCGCACCGCCCGCTCGGTCACCGGCGCGGCGCTGCGGGTGCAGTGCATGACCACCACGGACCCCGGCCGCACCCCGTCCAGCACCTCCCGGGCCACCGCGTCGGCGTCCGTGGCGAACGCGTCCCCGCTGACCACGTCCCACTGCACCGCGGTCACCCCCAGTCCGCTGACCGCGCGCAGCGCCCGCTGGTCGTAACAGCCGCCGGGGAACCGGAAGTACGGCATCGCGTCCGGCACCCCCGCCGTGCGGAAGGCGGTGTACGCCCGCTCCACGTCCGCCCGCATCCGGTCCTCCGCCACGGTCGGCAGGCCGTAGCAGTCGCCGGTGAACGCGTAGTGGCTGTAGGAGTGGTTGGCGACCTCGAACAGCGGGTCCCGCCCGATGGAGCGCGCCTCGGCCGGGTACTCCTCGGCCCACCGCCCGGTCATGAACACGGTGGCGGGCACCTTCAGTCCGCGCAGCGCCGAGATCAGCCCCGGGTTGTCGAAGTGCTCCCCGGCCGCCGCCCGCGGTCCCTGATCGGCGGTCATGTCGGCGTCGAAGGTGAGGGCGACCGTCTTGCCGCGGGTGCGCGGACCGTTCGTGAACACCGGGGTGAGTCCGGCCGGGCCGGGGGCCAGCGTCGGCGCCCGGGAGGGCTCGGCGGAGGGCTCGGTGGTGGGCTCGGTGGAGGGCGGGGCGGGAGCCGAGGCGGAGGACGAGCCCGCGGCGGACGGGGAGGCGGAGGCCGGCGGGCGCGCGGCCTGCGGGGCCGGGGAGGTGCCGCAGGCGGTGAGCGCCGCGCCGAGGGCACAGACGGCGGCCAGACGACGTACAGGAATGATCACCGTACGAACATACGAGAGACCGCGTCTCAGGTATGACAAGAGGACTGCGACACGGGCTGTGGCCCGTCCGTCGGCGTCACTCGTCCGCCGCCGGGGGAGGGGGCTGCGGGGGTGGCGGGGGCGGCGGGAGGGGTTCGAGGGGCGGTTGCGGAGGGGGCTGCTCCGTGGCCGGGCCCGGCGGCTGCGGGGCCCGTTCCAGGAAGCGCAGCAGCTCCACCGGGATGGGCAGCACCAGGGTGGAGTTCTTCTCCGCCGCCACCGCCATCACCGTCTGGAGCAGCCGCAGTTGGAGCGCGGACGGTGTGTCCGCCATCTGCTGGGCCGCCTCGGCGAGCTTCTTCGACGCCTGCAGCTCCGCGTCCGCGTTGATGATCCGCGCCCGGCGCTCCCGGTCCGCCTCGGCCTGGCGGGCCATGGAACGCTTCATGGCGTCCGGCAGGGACACGTCCTTGATCTCGACCCGGTCGATCTGCACGCCCCAGCCGATGGCCGGGCTGTCGATCATCAGCTCCAGGCCTTCGTTGAGCTTCTCCCGGTTCGACAGGAGGTCGTCCAGTTCGCTCTTGCCGATGATCGAACGCAGCGAGGTCTGCGCCATCTGGGAGACGGCGAACCGGTAGTCCTCGACGTTGATGAGGGCGGCCGCCGCGTCCACGACCCGGAAGTAGACCACCGCGTCGACCCGCACGGTCACGTTGTCGCGGGTGATGCCCTCCTGGGCCGGGATGGGCATGGTCACGATCTGCATGTTGACCTTGCGCAGCCGGTCGACGCCGGGAACGACCATGGTGAATCCCGGCGCGCGGGTGTCCCCGCGCAGCCGGCCCAGCCGGAGCACGACCCCGCGCTCGTACTGCTTGACGACCCGCGCCGCCGCCCCGAAATAGACCAGGCCCGCCGCGCCGGCCGCCAGGACCGCGCCGAGTACTTCCTCGAGCATGACGACCTCCTAGACAGAGGGTCGTTCTGTCTGCACATGCAACGATATGCCCGCCGCCCGGCCGGGGGCCACGCCCCGGACGGCGGCCCGGGCCACGGGCCGGAGGGCGGTGTGGGTGGCGGGCCGGACGGTGGCGCTGGCCCCGGGCCGGATGGCGGCCCTGGCCGCGGGCGGACGGGGCCCCTGGCTGCTCGGGCGGCGGGCCTGGCCGCGGGTCGGATGGCGGGCCCGGGCCATGGGGCCGGACGGCGGCGCGGTCGATCGGGCGCGACCGGCCCCGCACGGCTTTGTGGCCGTGCGGGGCCGGTCGCCTCAGCCGGCCGAGGTCCGGACCGGCTCCATGACCCTGACGGGCTCCGTGCCGGCCGCGCTGTGCTGGCGGGCCCAGGACTCCAGGGCCGTGCGGCAGGCGTGGTCGAGGTGGTGCAGACCGGTGAGGTTCAGCTCGACGGGTCGGTCCTGCGGGAGCGCCTCCAGGTTGTCGAGGATCTTCGGCAGCCGCAGGAAGGTCGCGTTGCCCGACAGATGCGCCTGGACCGGCCCGGCGCCCTTGTCGACCACCTCCAGCCGGATGTGCGAGGCCTCCCAGGCCGTCTTCACCACCGCGAGCGCCAGACCGATGAGGACCCCCTCGAACATGCTGACCGCGACGATCGACACGGCCGTGACGACCAGGATCAGCGCCTCCCCGCGGTGCTCGCGCCACAGGGCCGCGAGCGAGCGGAGCGGGACCAGCTTGGCGCCGGCGTGGACGAGGATGCCGGCCAGCGCCGGGATCGGGATGTAGGCCAGCGCGCCCGGCAGCAGGGCCGCGAACAGCAGCAGCCACACGCCGTGCAGCACCCGGGACGCCTTGGTGCGGGCGCCCGCCTGGACGTTGGCCGCGCTGCGCACGATCACCGCGGTCATCGGCAGCGCGCCGAGCAGCCCGCAGAGCGTGTTGCCCGCGCCCTGCGCGACGAGTTCCCTGTCGTACTCGGTGCGCGGCCCGTCGTGCAGCCGGTCCACGGCCGCCGCGCTGAACAGCGACTCGGCGGACGCGATCAGGGTGAACGCGACGATCGTGCCGAGCAGACCGATGCCCGCGAGCTCACCGAAGGCGGACAGCGGCGGCGGCTGGAGCGAGCCGAGCAGGCCGTGCACCTCCACGGTGGCCACCGGCAGGTCGAGCAGCAGGGCGGCGAGGGTGGCGAGCCCCACCGCGGCGAGCGGCCCCGGTACGGCGCGCGCCTTCGCCGGCAGCCGCCGCCACAGCACGAGGACGGCGACGGTTCCCGCGCCGAGCGCGAGCGAGGCCGACGCGCCGGGGCTGCCGAGCGCGTCCACGAGCGCCCCGGGCAGCCCGGCGATCTTCTCCGGGCCGGAGTCCGGTGCCTTGGCCCCGACCAGCGCGTACACCTGCCCGGCGATCAGCACCAGGCCGATCCCGGCGAGCATGCCCTCGACCACGGAGACGGAGATGGCCCGGAAGTACCGGCCCAGCTTGAGGACGCCCATGGTGATCTGGAGGACGCCCGTGACGAGGACGATCACTCCGAGGGCGGGCAGGCCGAACTCCCGCACCGCCTCGAAGACCAGAACGGTCAGTCCGGCCGCCGGTCCGGAGACCTGGAGCGAACTGCCGCGCATCACACCGGTGACGAGGCCGCCGACGATGCCGGTGACGAGCCCGAGCTCGGCCGGCACGCCGGAGGCCACGGCCACGCCCACGCACAGCGGGAGCGCGACCAGGAAGACGACGAGCGAGGCGGCGAAGTCCTGCCGCAGATGGGGGAACCTGGCTATTCGGGTGTTCTTCGGCTGGGTCATCGCGGCGCTCACAGGGCTTCGAAGCCGTCGGTGTCCACGTGGTGTTCGAGCACCGCGCCGGTGTGCACCTCGTAGTACCAGCCGCGCACCCGCAGCCGGCCGTCCGTGAGCCGCTTCTCCACACAGGGGTAGGAGCGCAGCCGCAGCAACTGGGCGAGGACGTGGTTCTGGACCGCGAGGGCGACCGTCGGATCGCCGGGGTCGGCGGCCGAGGGCTCGTCGGCGGCGTGCGCGAGCCAGTCGCGTACGGCGGGGACGGCGTCGAGGTCGTCGCCGCGCACCAGCGCGCCGACCGCGCCGCAGTGGGAGTGGCCGCAGACGACGACGTCCTGGACGCCGAGGACCTCCACCGCGTACTCGATGGTGGCGGCCTCGCCGGTGGGGCGCTCGGAGCCGTACGGCGGGACGATGTTGCCCGCGGTGCGCAGCTCGAAGAGCTCGCCGGGACGGGCGCCCGTGATCAGCGCGGGGACGACCCGCGAATCGGAGCAGGTGATGAACAGGACCTGAGGGGACTGGCCTTCGGCGAGCTTGGCGAACTCCTCAGGGCGCTGTCCGAACGTACGGGCGTTGTCGATGAGGGGCTGCATGACGTGGTGACTCCTCCTGGCGCGCTGTGGGGGCGCGTCGGATGTGCAAAACAGGACAGGTGGGGGAACTGCGAACCGCTGTTCTGCTCTGCTCGGTGAGCAGGTCTCCGCTCGGCGAGCAGAGGAGTCGTCCTCAGCAGCGGAACACCTGGAGCGCCGCCGGGGAGTGGCCCGCCGAGGATCTCGACGAGCGGTGATGGGGGCCGGCCGGGCGGGCCGGTGGATGCTCGGCCGCCGGATCCAGCGCCAGCAGGGCGCGCTCCGGCTCCTGGGGGGTGGCGGCGGAGCCGGCGGTGGCGCGGTGCCGGTCGATGGGGCGCAGGGGGTCCGCGGGGCCGCGGTGACCGCAGTCGCGGACCGTGACCAGCTCGTCGCGCAGCGGCTTGCCTGCGGGTGGGATTCCGGTCTTGGTCTTGGCCTCGACCTGACGCACGGTATGCGCGTGTGCGAAGGACGGCGTGGGTGCGAAGAACGGGAGGGCGAGCAGGACGGCGGCGAGGAGCGCGAGTGCGGTCCGGGCCGTCGCACCTCGGAACATGTACCCCCCTCCCCGTTGCGCGCACGTCTAGTACGGACCAATGACTGGTCAATGGTTGGTCAAGAAACACGTTAACCCTGCAAAGTTGTTTGCAGGGTTAACTCCGCGTTTCGAGAAGAAGTGCGCCTCAAAAGCGAGGGTGATGTGGCGTGATTTCCCTCTGGACGGGCTCGGCTAGACCGCTTCGGCGAGCCGCTTCGCGTCCCGGGCCAGCGCGGTGAGCCGGGAGATCGCCCGGAAGTACTTCTTGCGGTAGCCGCCGTTCAGCATCTCCTCGCTGAACAGCCGGTCGAAGGGGAGCCCGGAGGCCAGCACCGGGACCTCGCGGTCGTAGAGCCGGTCGGCCAGGACCACCAGCCTGAGCGCGGTCGACTGGTCCGGCACCGGGCGGACGTCGGTGAGGCACACCGCCGTCAGGCCGTCGGTGAGCGCTCCGTAACGGCTCGGGTGGACCCGCGAGAGATGGTCGAGGAGGTGCGGGAAGTCGTCCAGCGAGGAGCCCGGGGTGGCGTACGCCGCCTTCGTCACCTGGTCGTCGGAGTACGGCGCCGGAGCCTCGGGCAGGCCGCGGTGGCGGTAGTCCTCGCCGTCGATGCGCAGGGTGCGGAAGTGCGCCGACAGGCCCTGGATCTCACGCAGGAAGTCGACGGCCGCGAACCGGCCCTCGCCGAGCTTGCCCGGCAGCGTGTTGGAGGTCGCGGCCAGCGCCACCCCCGCCTCGACCAGCTTGCCGAGCAGGGACGACACGAGCACGGTGTCGCCCGGGTCGTCCAGCTCGAACTCGTCGATGCACAGCAGCCGGTGCCCGGAGAGCGTGCGGACCGTCTGCTGGAAGCCGAGGGCGCCGACCAGGTTGGTCAGCTCCACGAAGGTGCCGAACGCCTTCAGCTCGGGCTCGGCCGGGGTGGCGTGCCACAGGGAGGCGAGCAGGTGGGTCTTGCCGACGCCGTAGCCGCCGTCCAGGTAGACCCCGCGCGGACCGGCGGGTGCCTTGGGCGCCTTCGCCCTGCCGAAGCCGAGGAACCCGCGCCGGGCGCCGCCCACGGCGTGCGCCCCGCCGAGCCCGCCCGCGAAGCCCTCCAGGACCGACACGGCCGCGCTCTGGCTGGGCTGGTTCGAATCCGGGAGATAGGTGCGGAAGCGCACCGAGTCGAAGCGGGGCGGCGGCACCATCTCGGCGACCAGCCGGTCCGCCGGGACGTACGGCTCGAGGGCGCACAGGGACAGCGGGGCCGCGTCGGCTATCTCGTCGACAGGGGCGGAAGGGGTGGAGGACGACACGGTTCCCCATGCTAATCCGCGTGCCAGACTGCGAGGCATGCGACGGCTGTTCCCTGTGACCGACCAGACACCCGACCGGACACCCGACCGGACACCCGCCCCGGCGGCCGGGCCGGCCACCGACCCGGCGGCCGCCCCGACGTCCGCCCCGCTGTCCGTCCCGCTGACCGAGGACCGGGAGTGGAGCCTCGACGAGCTCGCCGAGGCCTACGCCTACCCCGAGCCCGCACCCGGGGAGCCGCGGCCCTGGCTGCGGGCCAACATGGTCTCCACGCTCGACGGCGCCGCCCAGCACGACGGGCGCTCCCAGCCCATCTCCACCGCGGCCGACATGCGGATCTTCGGCACGCTGCGGGGGCTCGCGGACGTGGTGGTCGTGGGTGCCGAAACGGTACGGCAGGAGGGGTACCGCCCGGCCCGCGCGCGGGCGGAGTTCGCCGGCCGGCGGGAGGCCGCCGGACAGGGGCCCGCGCCCGCGATCGCCGTGGTCACCGCCAGCCTGGACCTGGACTTCTCGCTGCCGCTGTTCACCTCGCCGCCGGTGCCGACCCTGCTGCTGACCGGCGCCGCGGCCGCCCCCGACAAGGTGGCCGCGGCCGAGAAGGCGGGGGCGCGGGTGCTGATCGCCGGTGACGGCATGGGGGTCGACCCCGCGCGGGCCGTCGCGGCCCTCGCCGAGCTGGGGCACACCCGGCTGCTGACCGAGGGCGGCCCCCGGATGCTCGGGCAGTTCATCGCCTCCGGGGTACTGGACGAGCTGTGTCTGACCGTCTCCCCGATGCTCACGGCGGGGGGCGCGCAGCGCATCGCGGGCGGACCCCCGGTCCCGGTGCCCCAGCGGTTCGCACTGGTGTCCCTCCTGGAGGAGGGGGGTTTCCTCTTCGGCCGCTACCGGCGGCCTTGAAATCGGTCAGTGGTACCGGGGGTCCCGAAAATGGCGGAACGAATCGTTCCGGTTAGCTTCGGGTGGGCACACTAAGACTCGCAGTCCCCGTGAGATCACGGGGCAGGATGGTTTCCGCAGAAGGGGCGGCGTCCGGTGTTCACAAGCGTTCTGATGATCGAGAAGGCACTGACCTCAGCCGACGTGGAGTTCGTCACCACCCTGCACGGGGACGAGGACGTCGCCTTCCACGTCCTGCTCCAGCCGCGCGGCGACCAGGCGGACCGACTGCTGCGGGCCATCGACGACGTCGCCCTCGGCGAGCTGGACGAGGCGGCCCGGGAGCGGGAGACGCCGGAGGGGGAGGAGGCGAAGGGGTTCGGGGAGCGGGCGCTGGAGGTGTCCCTGCGGGCGCTGCACGCCTCGGGCAGTTCGGCGGCGGGGCGGCTGGTCGAGGATCACCCGCTGGACGCGCTGAAGTCGCTCGTGGAGGAGGTGGAGGCGGACGAGGTGATCGTGCTGACCGATCCGCACTACGTCGAGGAGTTCTTCCACCGGGACTGGGCTTCCCGGGCCCGCCACAAGGTGGGGGTACCGGTGCTGAAGCTCTTCTCGCACAGCAAGACGTAGTCCGCGGGCGTTCGGCGCGGAGCCGCGGAGCGCCGCGGTCCCGCGCCCCTGGGGTGGGACGGTCCCGGCGACGCAATAGGCTGGGGCGGATCCACCGTCGTACGCACCCCTGGAGATCACGCATGGCAGCCGGCCTTCCTTCCGCCATGGACCGCCCGCACTTCATCGGCATCGGCGGCGCCGGGATGTCGGGGATCGCGAAGATCCTCGCGCAGCGCGGGGCGAAGGTGGCCGGCAGTGACGCCAAGGAGTCGGAGACCGCGGCGGCGCTGCGGGCGCTCGGGGCCACCGTCCACATCGGGCACGCCGCGGAGCACCTCGCCGACGACGCGAGCTGTGTCGTCGTGTCCTCGGCCATCCGCGCGGACAACCCCGAGCTGGCCCGCGCGGCCGAACGGGGCATCCCGGTCGTCCACCGTTCCGACGCGCTGGCCGCCCTGATGGAGGGCCTGCGCCCGATCGCGGTCGCCGGCACCCACGGGAAGACCACCACGACGTCCATGCTGGCGGTCTCGCTCTCCGAGCTGGGCCTGCGGCCGTCCTACGCGATCGGCGGCGACCTGGACGCCCCCGGCTCCAACGCGCTGCACGGCGACGGCGAGATCTTCGTCGCCGAGGCGGACGAATCGGACCGCAGCTTCCACAAGTACGCCCCCGAGGTCGCGATCGTCCTCAACGTGGAGCTGGACCACCACGCCAACTACGCCTCGATGGACGAGATCTACGAGTCCTTCGAGACGTTCGCCGGGAAGATCGTGCCCGGCGGCACGCTGGTGGTCTCCGCCGACCAGGCGGGCGCCCGTGAACTGACCCGGCGGGTCGAGGGCGTGCGGGTGGTGACGTACGGCGAGGCCGAGGACGCCGACGTCCGGGTCCTGTCGGTCGTACCGCAGGGGCTCAAGAGCCTCGTGACGGTGGTCCTGGACGGACGGGAGATCACCTTCACGGTGTCCGTGCCCGGCCGGCACTACGCGCTCAACGCCGTCGCCGCGCTGACCGCGGGGGCCGCGCTCGGTGTCCCCGCCGCCGAACTCGCGCCCGCGATCGCCGCGTACACGGGCGTCAAGCGGCGCCTTCAGCTCAAGGGCGAGGCGGCGGGCGTCCAGGTGATCGACTCCTACGCCCACCACCCCACCGAAATGACCGCCGACCTGGAGGCGATGCGCGCCGCGGCCGGGGACGCCCGCATCCTGGTCGTCTTCCAGCCGCACCTGTTCTCCCGGACGCAGGAGCTCGGCACGGAGATGGGACAGTCCCTGGCCCTGGCCGACGCCTCGGTCGTGCTCGACATCTACCCGGCCCGCGAGGACCCGGTCCCCGGGGTGACGAGCGCGCTGATCATCGACGCGGCCCGGGCGGCCGGCGCGGACGTCACGGCCGTGCACGACAAGGACGAGGTGCCCTCCGTCGTCGCGGGAATGGCGAAGCCCGGTGATCTCGTTCTCACGATGGGCGCGGGTGACGTGACGGACCTGGGCCCGCGCATTCTGGACCGTCTTTCGAACTGAGGGGCTGAGAATCGTGTCGTACGACGTCGAGAAGCCGGACGAGCAGTGGCGGGCGGAGCTGACACCGACCGAGTACGCCGTGCTGCGCCAGGCCGCGACGGAGCCCGCCTTCACCGGTGAGTACACCGACACCAAGACCGAGGGCGTCTACTCCTGTCGCGCCTGCGGCGCCGAACTGTTCACCTCCACCACCAAGTTCGACTCGCACTGCGGCTGGCCGTCGTTCTTCGACCCGAAGGACACCGACGCGGTCGAGCTGATCGAGGACCGCTCGCACGGGATGCTCCGCACCGAGGTCCGCTGCGCCCGCTGCGGCTCCCACCTGGGCCACGTCTTCGAGGGCGAGGGGTACGCGACCCCCACCGACCAGCGCTACTGCATCAACTCGATCTCCCTGCGCCTGACGCCGGACGAGGGCTGATCATCCGGCCTCGGCCCGCGGGCCGAGGCCGGCCCGGGGCACGGCGTGCAGCCGCGTCGGCCCCGCGCACCGTCAGAGCAGCTCGCGCTGGACCATGCCCGACAGGACCAGCGTGCCGGGGATCAGCGGGAGCCAGACCGTCAGGGTGCGGTAGCCGATGACCGTGGCGGTGGCGAGGCTGAGCGGGGTTCCGTAGCCGGCCAACGTGAGGACCAGGGCCGCGTCGATCGGGCCGATGCCGCCCGGGGCCGGGACGGCGCCCGCCGCCGTGCTCGCCGCGAGGAACGCGAACAGGAGCTGGGGCCAGGTCAGGGGGAGGTCCAGGGCCTTGCCCACCGAGGCGACCACGCTCGCCTGGATCAGCGGTGCCGCCGCCGCGCCCAGCCACAGGGGCAGGAAGCGGGACGGGCGGGTGTGGAGGTGCCGGGCGTCCGTGAGGGCGGTGCGGACGTAGTCCAGCGCGGGGCGGCGCAGGGGGCGGATCAGGGACAGCGCCGCCGCGGCGACCGGGATGAGCAGGATGCCTGTCACCGCCAGGATCAGGCTGCGCCCGTCGGGAAGCAGCCGGGCCGGAGGGATCGAGGCCGGGGCCAGGAGCAGGAAGACCAGGACGACCGGGGGCTTCGCCAACGCTCTGGCCAGGGAGTACAGGGCGATCGAGGCCGTGGCGCGGGGGAGCGGGATGCCCTGGCGCCGGAGGAAACGGACCGTCACGGCGTGCGCTCCTATGCTCGCCGGCAGCACGTGGTTCGCGGCGCCCGCGGCGATCTGGGACAGCACCAGGGGCCCCGGAGGCAGACGGTCCGGTACCGCGCCCTGGCGGACGCACGCCGCGGCGAGGGCGCCCAGATAGGTGAGGAGCAGGCCCGTGAGCAGCCACCACGGGTCGGCCGTGGTCAGTCTGGTGAAGCCGTCACGGACCGCGGACCAGTCCAGCGCCGCCCACAGGGCCAGGAACAGCAGCGGCAGCAGACTGAGGACCCGGCGGCCGGTCGCGGTGGTCAGCAGACGGCGGCCCGAGGGCGCGGTCGAGGCTGTCGGCGGGTTCGGCAGAGTCTGCGCGGACGCCGGTGTCGGCGGTGTCGGGGGAGGGGACGAGGAGGCAGGGGTGTCGAGCGGCAGCAGGGTCACGGCGCACGTCGTCCTTCCGCGGCGCCACGGCGGCGCCGTACAGGCCCTGGGTGGGGAGGGGACGGGGGAGAAGCTTCCCCTCCGGTGTGACGGCGTGGTGTCCGGGAGCCGACGTGGTGCGGACGGAGGGGCGACCGGGTGCGGTACGGCTGTGGGAGTTCTGCCCTGACCGGGTGCGGGTCATCCCGTCGGTGCCGCCGTTCGGGTGCGCCCCAGGGGCAGGGTCAGCAGGAAGGCGGTGGGCTCGGGGCTCTCGGCGAGTTCCAGCGTGCCGCCGTGCGCGCGGACCAGGGAGCGGGCCACGGCCAGCCCGAGTCCGCTGCCGCCGCGGTCGCGGCTGCGGGCCTTGTCGACGCGGTAGAAGCGGTCGAAGACCCGGTCCCGGTCGCCCGGCGGTATGCCGGGGCCCCGGTCGGCGACCCGGACGAGGGCCGTGGCGGCGGAGACGGAGACCTCGATGCTCACCGGGGTGCCGGGCGGGGTGTGCACGGCCGCGTTGGTCAGCAGGTTGTCCAGGACCTGGCGGATGCGGTGCGGGTCCATCCGCAGGGGGACGGCGTCCGGGCCGGGTACGAGGGTCAGCGGGTGACCGGGGTGGCTCGCGCGGAAGGCGTCGGCGGCCTGCCCGACCAGCTCCACCAGATCGGCGGACTCCATCCTGAGCGGGGTCTCCACCTCGGCCGCGTCCAGCCGGGCCAGCAGCAGGAGGTCGTCGAGGAGGACCCCCATCCGGGCGGCCTCGGCGCGCAGCCGGGCCAGGTGCTTGTCGCGTTCCTCGGGGGCGTTGGCGGCCGCGTACTGGAAGAGGTCCGCGTAGCCGCGTACCGACATGAGCGGGGTGCGCAGTTCGTGCGAGGCGTCCGCGACGAACCGGCGCAGCCGCTGCTCGGCCTGCGCCCGCACGGCGAGTGAGTCGTCGATGTGCTCCAGCATGGTGTTGAAGGCGGTGCGCAGCTCCTCCACCTCCGAGCCGCCGCCCGGGCGGTCGGCGCGCAGCGGCAGCCGGGACGCCGACTCGGTCAGGTCGTGCGAGGTGATGCCGTGCGCGGTGTACACCATGTCGCTGAGCGGCTGGAGGCCGCGCCGCAGCATGGCCCGCCCGAAGACGACCAGTGCCGCGAGCGCGAGCGCGAACGTGACGACCTGAATGGTGATCAGGCGCTGGACGGTGTTGTCGATGTCCTCCATCGGCGCCCCGCTGACCAGGATCACCCCCGGCTCCACCTTGCAGGCGCGCAGCCGGTACACGCCGTCGCCCCGAAGATGCGCGGTGCCCACCACCTCGTGGCCGGTGACGGCCTGCTCCCGGGCCAGCGCGGTGAGGTCGGTGACGTCCTCGGGCACGTCGCCGGGCTCCTCCGGCTTGCGCAGCACGGGCGTGCCGTCGCGCACGTCGTACACGGCGTAGTACCAGCCCCAGTACTTCTTCCCGGTCAGGCTGCCGGACTCGACGATGCTCTTGGACTGGGCGACCTGGGCGATCGCGAGCTGCTCGTTGAGCTGGGCCGAGAGGTAGTCCCGCATGGAGGTGGTCAGCGCGGTGCCGACGACCGCGAAGACCATCAGGGCGAGCGCGCCGAGGCCCAGCGCCAGCCGGGTGCCGAGCCGCATCCCGCGGTACGTCCGCCGCAGTCGGCCGATCACTCGGCCGCCGCCTGCCGGATGACGTACCCGAAGCCCCGTACCGTCTGGATCAGCGGATCGTCGCCGGTGGCGTCCAGCTTGCGGCGCAGCCGGCTCACCACCAGCTCCACCACGTTGGACCGGCCGCCGAAGCCGTACTCCCAGACGTGGTCGAGTATCTGTGCCTTCGTCAGCACGGTCGGCGACTTGCGCATGAGGTAGCGCAGCACCTCGTACTCGGTGGGGGTGAGCGTCAGCAGCTTCCCGGCGCGGCGGACCTCGCGGGTGTCCTCGTCCATCGTCAGGTCGGCGACCCGCAGCACCGAGCGCTGGAAACCGGGCCCGGCGCTGCGCCGCAGCACGGTCCGCAGCCGGGCCATCAACTCCTCCACCGCGAACGGCTTCACCAGGTAGTCGTCCCCGCCCCGGGTCAGTCCCGCGACCCGGTCCGCGACCCCGTCCCGGGCGGTGAGGAACACCACCGGCACCATGGTCCCCGACCGGCGCAGCCGGTCCAGGACGCCGAAGCCGTCGATGTCGGGCAGCATCAGGTCGAGCACCACGATGTCCGGATGGAACTCGGCGGCGCGGCGCAGGGCCTCCTCACCGGAGTTCGCGGTGACCGCGCTCCAGCCCTCGTAGCGGGCGACCGTCGCCACGAGGTCGGCGATCGGCGGGTCGTCGTCCACGACGAGGAGTCGTACTTTTTCCACCCACTCATAGTGCGCCACCCGCGCCCCGGCTCCGGCCCCGTATCCGGCCCGCGCGCGGATCGATAAACTCTTGAAAGTTGTACGACAGCGAACCGACAGCAATGCACGGGGAAGCTCAGTGCTCTGAGGACCCGATCGAGGAGTTTCCGTCCGTGACGACCGTCCAGTCGCCCCCCGTTCCCCCCACGGCGCTACGTCCCAAAGTAGTGGCCCGCGCCGGGCTGTACACCGTGCTGGCCGTCAACGCGGCCGTCGTGACCCTCTTCGCCGTGCAGGCGGGATTCACCGCCAACGCACTCGTCGTGATCGGCCGGTTCGCCGGTCTGTACGGCGCGCTGCTGATGGCGTTTCAGCTGCTGCTGGTGGCCCGGCTGCCCTGGCTCGACCGCCGGATCGGGATGGACCGGCTGACCAACTGGCACCGCTGGACCGGCTTCGGTCTGCTGTGGACCCTGGTCGGGCATGTGGTGTTCATCACCCTCGGCTACGCCCAGTCCTCCTCCCTCGACCCGGTCAGCCAGCTCGTCGACCTCGCCGAGACCGTCGAGGGCGTGCTGCGCGCCGCGGTCGCCATGGTGCTGATCCTGGTCGTCGGCGGCGCCTCCGCCCGCTGGGCCCGCCGCCGACTCGCCTACGAGACCTGGCACTTCGTGCATCTGTACACGTACGTCGCCGTGGTGCTGGCCTTCACCCACCAGGTCGCGGTCGGTACGACGTTCACCGCGTCCTTGGCCGCCACCGCGTACTGGTACGGCGTCTGGGGCGTCGCGCTCGGCTCGGTGGTCCTCGGCCGGGCGGTCCTGCCGCTGTGGCGCAACTGGCGCCACCAGCTGCGCGTCGAGAAGGTCGTCCCCGAGTCGGACAACGTCGTGTCCGTCTACATCACCGGCCGCGACCTGGACAAGCTGCCCGCCCGGGCCGGCCAGTTCTTCCTGTGGCGCTTCCTGACGAAGGACCGCTGGTGGCAGGCGAACCCCTTCTCCCTGTCCGCCGCCCCCGACGGCACCCGGCTGCGGCTGACCGCGAAGGCCGCCGGTGACGGCTCCGCGGGCCTGCGCCACATCAAGCCCGGCACCCGCGTCTTCGCCGAGGGCCCCTACGGCGCCTTCACCGCGATGCACCGCACCCGCTCCGAGTCCCTGCTCATCGCCGGCGGCGTCGGCGTCACCCCCATCCGGGCGCTGCTGGAGGAGATCGACGGCCACGCGATCGTCATCTACCGCGTCAGCGGCGAGCGCGACGCCGTCCTCTACGACGAGCTGCGCGACCTCGCCGCCGCCAAGGGCGCCGAGCTGCACCTGGTCACCGGTGCGCCGGTGCCGGACCGGCTGGCGCCGGGCGCGCTGGCCGCGCTGGTGCCGGACATCGCCGAGCGGGACGTCTTCCTGTGCGGGCCGCCGCGGATGATGGACGCGGTGCTGGGCTCCCTGCGCGAGCTGGCCGTGCCCGGGCCGCAGATCCACTTCGAGCGTTTCAGCCTGGCGGGATGAGAGAGACGACGTGAAGCGAGCAATCCCCGTTCTTGTCCTGTCCGTGGTCGGCCTGATCCCCGTCTGGCGCTACGAACCCTCCACCGGCACCTCCACGGCCTCGTCCGCCGCCGGCTCTTCCCCCTCCACCTCGTCCTCGGGCACCACCTTCACGGGCACGACCGTGACCACCGAGAAGGGTGACGTCCAGGTCCAGGTGACCTACGACGGCGGCAGGATCGCCGCGGTGAAGATGCTGAAGCAGCCGAACCATCCGCAGACGACGGCGGCGGTGCCGAAGCTGGTCGCGGAGACGCTTCGGGCGCAGAGCGCGGACATCGACACCGTCTCCGGCGCGACGATCACCAGCGACGCCTACAAGGAGTCCCTGCAGGCCGCGATCGACCAGGAGGAGTCCGCCGCGTCGGCGTCCCCGTCGGCCTCGGGTACCACCTTCACGGGGACGACGGTTCCCACGGAGAAGGGTGACGTCCAGGTCCAGGTGACCTACGACGGTGACAGGATCGCCGCGGTGAAGATGCTGAAGCAGCCGAACCATCCGCAGACGACGGCGGCGGTGCCGAAGCTGGTCGCGGAGACGCTTCGGGCGCAGAGCGCGGACATCGACACCGTCTCCGGCGCGACGATCACCAGCGACGGCTACCGGGAGTCCCTCCAGGCCGCGATCGACGCGAAGGGTGCCTGACATGCACCGGGTCGAGCACGTCATGGGCTTCCCCGTGTCCCTGCGCATCGACGACGACCGGGCGCCGGAGGGCGTCGTGGACGCCGTCTTCGCCTGGCTGCGGGAGGTCGACGAGCGGTTCAGCCCCTTCAAGGCGGAGAGCGAGGTGTCCCGGCTGGACCGGGGCGAGCTGTCCGGCGAGGAGGTGAGCGCCGATCTCGCCGAGGTGCTCGGCCTGTGCGAGGAGTACCGGGTCGCCACCGGCGGCGCCTTCGACGTACGGCTGCCCGGGCGGGGCCTCGACCCCTGCGCGGTGGTCAAGGGCTGGTCGGTGCAGCGGGCGGCGGAGCTGCTGACCGGCGCCGGGCTCAGCCGCTTCTGCCTCAACGCCGGGGGCGACGTGGTCGTCTCGGGCGGCCCCTGGCGGGTCGGCGTACGGCATCCCCATCTCGCCGACCAGGTCTGCGCGGTGCTGGAGCTGACGGACGCGGCGGTCGCCACCTCCGCCCGCTACGAGCGCGGCGACCACATCCTCGACGGTCGTACGGGCCTGCCCGTCACCGGCCTCGACAGCCTCACCGTCGTCGCCCCGACCCTCACCCTCGCGGACACCGTCGCCACGGCGGCGTTCGCGCAGGGCGCGCCGGGCGTGGAGTGGGCGGCAGGCCGGGCGGGCTGCGAGGTGTTCGCGGTACTCGAGGGCGGCCGTGTGCTGCGTACCCCGGGATTCCCGACGGCGGGACAGCCGGCCGCCGCCTAGCCGGTCCGGGGAACCGAAGCTCTCGACTTCCTCCTGTGGTGGTGGTTGTGGGGGCGGCGGCGGAGGCGACTGACCTGATGACGGGTGCCGTCTCTGGAGGGGTGAAGCGCGCCATACACCCGCCGTACGGCTGAAACGCGACCGGTCTAGACTCTCCCCGCAACGGTCCGGACTCTCGAGGTCGAGAGCGGGCGGGAACGGCCAGACCCGAAGGGTGTTCGGCGTTTTGATACGGATAGATTCAGTCACCAAGCGGTACCCGGACGGCACGGTGGCGGTCGACCGGCTCTCCCTTGAGATACCGGACCGCGCGATCACCGTCCTCGTCGGCCCCTCGGGATGCGGCAAGACGACGACCCTGCGGATGATCAACCGCATGGTCGAGCCCAGCGAGGGCACCATCTGGATCGACGGCCAGGACAGCCGACGGCAGCCGGTCAACACCCTGCGCCGCTCGATGGGTTACGTCATCCAGAACGCCGGGCTCTTCCAGCACCGCACGATCGTCGACAACATCGCCACCGTGCCCCGGCTGCTCGGCTGGACCAAGGACCGGGCCCGCTCCCGGGCCCGCGAGCTGATGGAACGCGTCGGACTCGACGCCACCCTCGCCACGCGCTATCCCTACCAGCTCTCCGGCGGCCAGCAGCAACGCGTCGGCGTCGCCCGGGCGCTCGCCGCCGACCCGCCGGTGCTGCTGATGGACGAGCCGTTCTCCGCCGTCGACCCCGTCGTCCGCAAGGGACTCCAGGACGAACTCCTGCGCATCCAGGACGAGTTGGGCAAGACCATTGTCTTCGTCACCCATGACATCGACGAGGCCGTCAAGCTCGGCACCATGGTCGCGGTGCTGCGCACCGGCGGCCGGCTCGCCCAGTACGCGCCGCCCGCCGAGCTGCTGTCGAACCCGGCCGACGCGTTCGTCGAGGACTTCCTCGGCGCCGACCGCGGCATCCGCCGGCTGTCCTTCTTCTCCGCCGCCGGACTCGACCTGCTCACCGCGCCGATCGTCGCCGTCGACGCCACCGCCGAGCAGATCGCCCGCGCCGCCCAGGGCGCCCCCTACCTCCTCGTCACCGGCATCGACGGCAAGCCGCTCGGCTGGAGCGAGCCGGACGCCCTGACCGCGGGGAGCATCGACACCGGCCGGCTCCTCGGCCACGGACGGCCGTTCGTCGCCGGCGAGGACTCGCTGCGCTCCGCCCTCGACTGCGCCGTGCTCTCGCCCGCCGGCTGGGCCGTCGCAGTGGACGGCGAGGGCCGCGCCACCGGTGTCGTCTCCCAGACCGCCATCGCCGAGGCGATCCGCGGCGCGCACGAGGCCGCCCCGGGCGTCGGCGGCACCACCGGCTCCGGCCTGCCGAAGGCCGTGCGATGAACCGCTTCTTCGACCTCCCCAGCGACCTCCAGCACGACTGGATCGGTCTCGTCGGACTCCATCTGCGCGAGGCCCTGCTGCCGGTCCTCGGCGGCCTGCTGCTGGCCCTGCCCATCGCCCAGCTCTGCGTGCGGCTGCGCTGGCTGTACCCGCCCGTGCTGTGGGTGACGACCGTGCTCTACGCCATCCCCTCGCTCGCGTTCTTCGTCGTCCTCATCGACTACACCGGCCAGACCGAACTGACGGTGATGATCCCGCTCACCGTCTACACCCTCGTCGTGCTGGTCCCGGCGATCGTCGACGGCGTCCGCTCGGTGCCGCAGGAGACCCTCGCCGCGGCGACCGCGATGGGCTTCGGGCCCGTACGCCGCTACCTCCAGGTCCAGTTGCCGATCGCCACGCCCGCGATCGTCGCCGGACTGCGGGTGGCGACGGTCTCCAGCATCAGCCTGGTCAGCGTCGGCATGCTGATCGGCAACCAGGGCGCGCTCGGCAACCTGCTGCACGACGCGCAGATCTACAACCGGCCCGAACTGGCCTGGAACTCCGTGCTCACCACGGCGTCCCTCGCCGTCCTGGTGGACGCCCTGCTGGTCGGCCTACGGGTCCTGCTCACCCCCTGGATGCCGAGCGGATCGGGCGCGACCCGCACCCGGAAGGAGGCCACAGCCCGGTGAACGTCCTGCACTTCATCACCTCCTTCTTCACCGACGGCGCCCACTGGTCGGGCTACGACGGCATCCCCACCCGACTGGTGGAGCACCTCCAGTACTCCCTGGAGGCGCTCGGTCTTTCCGCGCTGATCGGACTGCCCGTCGGCCTGGTCACCGGGCACTACGGCAAGGGCGGCAACACCCTCACCCTGATCGCCACCGCCGCGCGGGCCCTGCCCACCTTCGGCCTGCTGGTGCTCATCGTCATCATCGCCGGCTTCGGCATGCTGCCGGTGATGATCCCCCTGGTCGTCCTCGCCGTCCCGCCGATCCTCGTCACCACGTACGAGGCGGTGCGCTCCGTCGACCGCTCCCCGGTGGACGCCGCGCGCGGCATCGGCATGTCGGAGACCCGGATCCTGCTCCAGGTGGAACTCCCGGTCGCGCTCCCGCTGATCCTCGGCGGCCTGCGCTCGGCGGCCATCCAGATCGTCTCCACGGCCACCATCGCCGCGTACGTCGGTCTCGGCGGCCTCGGCCGCTACATCGTCGACGGGCTCTACCAGCACGACTACGAGAAGGTCGTGGGCGGCGCCGCCCTGGTCGCGGCCATGGCCCTGGCGACCCTGGGGCTGTTCTGGGCGGTGGCCCGGGCCGCGGTCTCTCCCGGCGTACGTCGAAGCAGCTGACCTCAGTCAGGGGCGCGGGGAACTGCGCGACCGGCCACAACCGGCCCGCAGTTCCCCACCACCGCAGGTACGCGGAGCATCACCCGCCGCTGCGGGCGAGCGCCTGCTCCAGCACCACCAGCAGGGCGTCCCGCACCGAGCCGCGCTCCCGGGCGTCGAAGACGAGCACCGGCACGCCGTCGGAGACGTCGAGGGCCCAGCGGACCTCCTCGAGCGAGTGGTCGACCTTGCCGTCGAAGGCGTTCACGGCCACCGCGAACGGGATCTGCCGGTGCTCGAAGTAGTCCACGGCGGCGTAGCAGTCGTCGAGCCGGCGGGTGTCGACGATGACCAGGCCGCCGACCGCGCCCTCCACGATGTCGTCCCACATGAAGCCGAAGCGCTCCTGACCGGGCGTGCCGAACAGGTACAGCTTCAGCGTCGGGTCGATGGTGATGCAGCCGAAGTCCATCGCCACGGTGGTCGTGGTCTTGCGCGGGGTGTGGCTGAGGTCGTCCACCCCCGCCGCGACCTCGGTGATGGCCGCCTCGGTGGTGAGCGGCTCGATCTCGGAGATGGAGCCGACGGCGGTGGTCTTGCCCACGCCGAAGCCGCCCGCGATCACCAGCTTCACCGGCAGCGGCGGCCGTACGGCGGCCTGGCCGGCGGCCGGACGGGCGAGCGGTTCAGTCGGAGTCACGGAGTACCCCCCGGGAGTCGGGGATGGCCCGCAGGCCATCGATAACCCTGCGCAGGACGGACGCGTCATGGGTGACGCCGGAGTCGGGCACGTGCACCGAGAGCTGTCCCACCGAGCGCAGGTCCTCGGCGAGCACCCGCACCACGTTCAGGTGCAGCCGCAGCCGCGCCGCGATCTCCGCGATGGACTGCGGCACCCGGCAGGCGGCCACGATGTCGTGCTGTTCGAAGGAGAGCCGGTCGAGCGCGTCGATCCCCTCGGCGGTCGCCACCAGTTGGGTCTCCACGGGCATCGCCCGTCCGGACGCGGCCTCGCCCGCGCCCGCGACCCGGCCGGCGGTGACCAGGAAGGGCCGTACCGCGGGCGCGGGGCCGACCGGGCCGGCCGGGGCGAGGGGTTCCTCGCCGAGGCCGTGCGGGCTCTGGCCGTCCGCCATCGGTGTCCGCTTCCTCTGCCGGTGGCCGCGGTCAGCGGGTCCGGGTGGCGCCGACGCTGTTCTTCAGCTCCAGGACGAGCTGCGGGCTCAGCGCGGCACCGGCGCGGTTGGCGAACACGGTCATCTCGTAGGCGATGTTGCCGAGCTTGGCCTCCTTGTCGGTGACCACGCCGAGGACGGCGCCGCTGCCGATCGCGGAGACCAGGACGTGACCGCCCTCCAGATCGATGATGACCTTGTTCAGACCGCCCAGGCCGTAGTTGCCGGAGGCGCCCGCGGCCAGGCTGGTGATGCCGGAGACGATCGCCGCGAGGCGCTCGGAGTCGGCGTGCTCGCGCAGCTCCGAGACCGCGATCAGCAGGCCGTCGGAGGACACCGCGATGGCGTCCACGACCCCCGCGGTCTCGGTGGCGAAACGGTTGAGCAGCCACGTGAAGTCGGCTGCGGCAGCCCGCAGATCGGTCGGCGTGGTGTCTCCGGTGGTTCCACCTGTCGACGTGCTCACTGCTCGGCTCCTTCCGGAAGGTGGTTCTGGTGGTGCGGGGGGTTCCGGTGGTCGTCCGGGACCCGTCGGTCGTGCGAGCCGTCGGTGTCGCGGTGGGCGCGTTCCACGGCCGCCTCGAACTCCTCCAGCGCGCTGCGCACGGCATCCGCGTCCGCGGGCCGCGCCGCCTGCCGCGCCATTGCGGCGGAGGCGTCCACAGTGGTCCGCAGGGTGGCCCCGCGCACCCGCCGCCGCAGCGGGCGGGCCCCCTCGGCGGCGGCCGGACGTACCTCGCCGAGGGCGGCCGCGGGGACGGCCGGACCGGCGGGGTCGGGGGTACGGGCGTGGTCCTCGACGGGCACCCGGGCGCCACCCGGCCCGCCACCGGATCCGGCGCCGGAGGCGTCTGCCGGGCCCGGTCCGCCGGTCGCCGCGGCCGCTGCCGCGGCCGCCCGGCCGTCGTGCGCCGACGCGGCCGTCGGGGCTGTCGGGTCCGTCGTACGGCTGTCGGGTGTCGACGCCGTGGTCCGGTCCGTCGTACGGCCGTCGTGCGGCGGCGAGGTGGCCGGGTCCGTCGTACGGCCGTCGTGCGCCGACGCGGTGGCCGGGTCCGTCGTACGGCTGTCGGGTGTCGACGCGGTGGCCGGGTCCGTCGTACGGCCGTCGTGCGCCGACGCGGGCTCCCGGGAAGCCGTGCCTCCGTCCGCGGACGCGGAGGCCCAGGTCGTCGTCCGTCCGCCGGAGGCCGGGGTGCCGTTCGACGTGGCCGTGTCGGTGGCCGGTGCCGGGGCGGACGCCTTGGCCGACCGGCGGGGGAGGGCCCTCGCCGCCGCCTCCTGGTCCGCGCCCTCGGACGCCGTCGCTGTCGCTGTCGCCGTTGCCGGCTCGGGGTCCCGCTCGGCCCAGGAGGGCTGCTCGCGGCGCGGCACCCGGCGGGGGAGCGAGGTCGCGTCCTGAGCCGTGGGGGAGGCCGCGGCGGCGGGGGAGGGACCGGCGGCGGGCGCCGACGGGGCCGGGAGGGACTGGGCCGCGGCGGTGGGCGCACCGACCTCGCTGAGCGTCAGCAGCAGCGTCGCCGGGATGCGGACCTCGGCGGTCACGCCGCCGCCCGGGGTACGGGTGAGGGTGACGTCGACGTCCCAGCGGCGGGCCAGCGCGCCGACCACGAACAGACCGAGCACCTTCGTCGGCACCAGGTCGAGCCGCTCACGGCGCACCAGCCGCGCGTTCTCCTCCGCGAGCCGCTCGGCGCTCATGCCGAGGCCGTGGTCGGAGACGGTGATCGAGGCACCGCCCTGGTCGGAGCCGACCCGCACCTCGACAGGGCTGCCCTCCGGCGAGAACGACACGGCGTTCTCCAGGAGTTCGGCGATCATCAGCGTGAGGTCGCCGACCATGTCGGGCTCGACGACGGCCTCACCGCGGGCGTGGAGCTGCACCCGCCGGTAGCCCTCGATCTGGCCGAGCGCGGCCCGGACCACGTTGGTCAGCTCGGTCGGACCGGAGGCGAGGGCGGTCTCGCGGATGCCGGCCAGCAGCATCAGGCTGTCGGCGTTGCGGCGCAGGCGGACGGCGATGTGGTCGATGGAGTAGAGCCGCTCCAGCAGCGCCGGGTCGGTCTCCCCGCGCTCCACCCAGTCGATCAGGGCGAGCTGGCGGGTCGTCAGGTTGGAGACGCGGCGGCCGACGTTGCCGAACATCTCGGCGACGTTGCGCCGGCTGAGCACCTGGCGCTCCAGCAGCGCCGCCGCGGTCGTCTGTACGTTGTTGAAGGCCTCGGCCAGTTCACCGATCTCGTCGTCCGCCGTGACCGGCAGCTCGCGCAGCCGCGGCGAGCCGGTCTCCTCGGCGTCGTCGTCGGCGACCCGGGCGAGCTCGCGCCCGGCGACGTCGGCGACCTCCTGCGCGGCACCCGTCAGGGCCAGCACCGGGCGCACCACGGAGCGCCGTACGAGGACGGAGAACGCGATCCACAGGGCGAAGCAGACCAGCGCGAGGTTGAGCAGCAGACCGGCCCGCCACTGGGCGCTGACGGAGGCGTCGTCGGCGCGGTCGGCGATCTGGTCGATCAGCGAGGTGGTGATCCTCAGCCGGGCCTGGGCCTGCGCGCTGTAGTCCGGGTACGAGGCGAGGGCCGCCCGGAACGCCTTGCGGATGTCCGCCTGGGACTCTGCCTGCAACGCGCTCGGGTCGACGGCCAGTTCGGCGAAGTGCTGGCTGATGGAGGCCTGCGCGGAGTTGTGCTCGACGCCGCCGAGCTCGTCGGCCTGGGCCGCGGTGGCGAACCGGCCGAAGCGGTCGGCCTGGTAGGTGTACAGCTCGTACGAGCCGACCGCGCCGGTGTACTCGATGAGCGCGTTGCTGTCGCCGGTGCGCGCGGAGAACACACCGGTCTCGTAGGCGCCGTGGGCGGCGTCGGCGCGCAGCAGCGAGTCGAGCAGGTTTCCGGTGAAGGTGCTGGCCAGGTTGGTGTCGCGGTCCAGGCCCAGTCCGTCGATGACGGCGTCCGAGGCACCGGAGTAGGCCGGGTCGATGTTGTCGGCGGGCAGATAGCCCTGCTCGATCGTGGTCCGCAGACCCGCCAGGCCCTCGATCCCGCGCAGCGCCTGTGCCTCGCTGTCCGGCAGCCGGTCGCCGAAGGCGTCGACCACCTTGCGTACCTGGTCGTCCACGGCGAGCTGGGCCTTGCGGTAGGCGTTCGTGGAGGGCGTGCCGCCGTCGAAGGTCGCCTGGTGCCGCACCGAGAGCAGGATCGCCTGCTGGTGCTCGTTCTGCAGGTCCGAGACCAGCCTGGCCACCTGGGTGCTGTCGCGCACCAGCTGGGCGGCGTCCTCGGCCTGGTTGGACTCCTGTACCAGTTCGGTGAAGAAGTACGCCAGCATCAGGGCGATGACCCCGAGCGGGATGCCGACGAGCAGGTTCAGCTTGCGCTGGAAGGGCCACCGGTCGGCGAAGTTCCGCAGGCCCCGGCGCACGGACGACGGTGCCGAAGTCGCTGACCGGGCGGGCGCGTCCACCTCTTTCGTGGACACCGGGCCTCCTTCGAAGGGGTGGTGCGGGCGTGCCGGGCCACGCGCGTGGCCGAATGTGAGCAAGCGGTATCCGAGTGGTCCCCGCACACAGCCGTGGCCGCTGCCGACCCCGGCGACGATATCGCTTCTCTGATCGATCGAGCACGTCGCCCTACGTCAAGAATCCATTACGAAGGGCCCCCTAAACCTCCAGGAAGGGCTTTCAAAGACTACGCAACTGACCATGAAACGAAGCGAATCGGTAACAGAAGTGCTCTTGACTGATGAAGAACGGGATGGATTGGATCAGGCCAGGCTCCTGCCTCGTCAGTTCCTCATCGCCCCCCAGAGCTCGGAACGGAACCGTGACTTCCAACGCCCACAGCAGTAGGTCCAGGTCCCTCAGGAACACCGGCGCGGCTGTCGTCGCGCTCGCCGCGGCGACGGCCCTGCTCGCAGGATGCGGCTCCTCCGACGGCAAGTCCGACCCGCTCGCGGGGGACAAGGCGGACAACGGGACCGTCGTCGTCGGCTCCAACAACTTCGCCGAGAGCATCCTGATCGCCGACATCTACGGCGAGGCCCTCAAGGCCAAGGACATCAAGGTGTCCTACAAGCCCAACATCGGCAGCCGCGAGACCACGTACGGCCTCCTCAAGAACGGCTCCATCACCGTCCTGCCGGAGTACAACGGCTCGCTGCTGGCCTACCTCGACGCGAAGGCCGAGCAGAAGTCCCTCGCGACTGTGAACGCCGCGGTCAAGGCCAAGCTCGACCCCAAGCTGACGCTGCTGGAGTCCTCCCCGGCCGAGGACAAGGACTCCGTCACGGTCAACAAGGCCACCGCGGACCAGTACAAGCTCACCTCCGAGTCCACCCTCGCCGACCTCAAGGCCATCGCGCCCGACCTGGTGCTCGGCGGTTCGCCCGAGTTCCAGACCCGTCAGCAGGGCATGCTGGGCCTGGAGTCGGTGTACGGCCTGAAGTTCAAGTCCTTCAAGGCGCTCGACGCCGGCGGCCCGCTCACCCAGGCCGCGCTGAAGAAGAACACCGTGCAGGCCGCGGACATCTTCACCACCGACCCGACCATCACCAAGGAAGGCTTCGTCGTCCTCCAGGACCCGGAGAACCTCTTCGGCTTCGCGAACGTGACGCCCCTGGTCTACAAGAGCGGGCTGTCGGACGAGGGCGTGGACGCGCTCAACGCCGTCTCCGCCAAGCTGGACACCAAGACCCTGCTGGACCTGGACTCGCAGGTGCAGCTGGAGAGCAAGGACCCGCTCGACGTCGCGAAGGCCTGGCTGAAGTCCGTGGGCCTCGACTGACGTTCCTCGCCGCCTTCCGTCCTTGGCAACGCCGTCCGACCCCGTGCCGGTCGTCCTGACCGGCACCGGCCTCACCGTCGGCGAGCTCGTCGCGCTCGCCGACGGTGAGGCCGTGCCCGCGGTGGCCCCGGAGGCCCGCGAACGGGCCGTGCGTTCCTGGCGGGCCGCCCAGCGCCTCGCCGCCCAGGGACGGCTCTACGGCCGCGGCACCGGCGTCGGCGCGCACCGCTCGGTGAGCGTCGAGGAGGGCGACGAGGGCCACGGCCTCAGGCTGCTGCGCAGCCACGCGGGCGGCGGCGGGGCGGTGCTGCCCGCGTGGCTCGTCACCGACGTACGCGCGTTGCGGATGCGGCCGGTGCCGCCGCCGGTCCCCGCCTTCACCCTGGCGACAGCCGCCCTGCCCCTCGGCACGGAGGACCGCCCGCTGACCGCGGACCTGGCCGCGGCAGCCGAACTGCTGCCTGGGCCGGCGCAGTTGTGACGGGGCACGACCACCGCCCGTTGCTCAGCAGCCCACCTGGGGTCGTCGTACGAGCGGAACGACGACCACGTCGAGTCCGCGAGTCCGCCGTGCGGTGGAAGGTCGCGTCCCGGCTACCCTCGGCGGCCGTGAACAGAAGACGGCGCAAGAAACTCACCAAGTCCCTCGCGGCAGCGGTCCTTTGCGGCGAGGGCGCGCGTGTCGACCGCCTGCTGAAGGCCGGTGCCGACCCCGCGGCACCCGACGCCGACGGTACGACTCCCTTGTACGCGGCCTGTGTCGATGGCTCGGCCGGTATCGCCCGCAGCCTGCTGGCGGCCGGCGCGCCGCCCGACGCCGAGAGTGCCGGCCCCGGCGCGGAGGGGACTCCCCTGTGCGCGGCGGCCTGTTGGGGCCACACCGACACGGTCCGTGTGCTACTGGCTCATGGCGCCGACCCCACGCTCCGCGAGGACCACGGCACCGGCTGGACGCCGTTGCGCTGGGCACTGAGGGGCCCGCACCCGGAGACGGCCGACCTCCTGCGGGCCGCCGTCGGCGGACTGCTCAGCGAGCCGGGCCCGACCCCAGGGTGACATCGGCGATCACCCGGTCGATCAGGGCGATCAGCACGTCCCGGCACGACTCCCGCTCCCGCGCGTCGCACAGCAGCACCGGGACGCCCTCCGGCAGCGCCAGGGACGCCCTGATCTCCTCCGCCGGATAGGGGTGCTCCCCGTGGAAGCCGTTCACCGCGACCACGAAGGGGATGCGCCGGCGCTCGAAGAAGTCGATCGCCGCGAAACTCGACTCCGGCCGGCGCACGTCGATCAGGACCACCGCCCCGAGCGCCCCGACGGCCAGGTCGTTCCACATGAACCAGAACCGCTGCTGACCCGGGGTGCCGAACAGATACAGCACCAGGTCGTCGCCCATGGTGATGCGTCCGAAGTCGAGGGCCACGGTGGTGGACCGTTTCTGCTCGATGCCCTTCAGGTCGTCGACTTCCAGACCGGCGACGGTCAGGGGCTCCTCCGTGCGCAGCGGGGCGATCTCGCTGACCGACCCGACCATGGTGGTCTTGCCGACGCCGAAGCCGCCGGCGATGAGGATCTTCACCGCGTCGGGCGCCGCGACCGCGCCCGCGGTGAGCTCAGATCCGGCCAAGGCCGTCCCTCACTTTCTGCAGCAGGTCCAGATCCGCGGCGCCGGAGACGGAACGGGGCGGCCGGGCCGTGATCAGGCCCGCCTCCAGCAGATCGCAGAGCATGATGACGACCACGCTCACCGGCAGGTCGAGATGGGCCGCGAGCTCCGCCACGGCCACCGGACGCGCGCTCAGCCGCAGGATCCGGGCGTGTTCCGGCTGCGGCCGCGCGGCCCGCTCGGGCGGCGGGTCCACCGCCGTCACCGTCGTGATGAGCGTGAAGTCGGCTCGGCTCGGCCGGGTCCGCCCACCGGTGAGGGTGAACGGCCTGACGAGCCGGCCCGCTTCGTCGCCTTGGCTCACCTCACCCGCCGTTGCCGTGGACGGCGGGACCGATACCGGTCCGCGGTGCCGCGCTCAGGTGCTCGCCGATCTTCTTCACCAGCATGTTCATCTGGTACGCGACCACACCGACGTCCGCGTGCGAGCCGGCCAGCACCACCAGATGGGCGCCCGGGCCCGCCGAGGTGAGGATCAGGTAGCTGTTGGCCATCTCGATGAGCGCCTGGCGCACCGGGCCGCCGCGGAAGTCCATGCTGACGCCCTTGCTCAGGCTCATCAGACCCGAGGCGGTCGCCGCGAGCCGCTCGGCGTCCTCCCGAAGGAACCCGGTCGACTTGCTGACGACCAGCCCGTCCTCGGAGAGCACGACGGCCTGGTTCACATCGGCCACCCGGTCCACGAGGCCGGTCAGCAACTGGTCGAGCTGGGTGTTCGTGGCGGGGATGGAGTGTGTCATCGCGGTGTCCTTCATGAGCGGTCGGCGGGCGGGGTCGGGGTCTGGGTGGCGCCTGCGGCGGTGACCGCCGGACCGGGCGGGGGTACGGCGCTGTCGGCATCGGCGTCCTCGTGGTCACGGGCCTGGAGCGTGCCGCGCTGGAAACCGGCGAGGGAGGAGGCCGCGCGCTCGGCGGTGAAGTCGTCGGGGAAGCCGTCCTCCTCGCAGGTCGGCGCCTCCTCCCGCAACTCGGCGGCGAGGCTGGTCTGCGGAACGCGCTGCGGCAACGGCCTGAGCCCGGCCGGCCGCGCCCCGGCACCGGCGGTCGCGAGCCCGGGTGCGGCCGCGGGTGCGGCCGGGTACGCCGGGGTGCGGGTCGTGTTCCTCGGGCCGCCCGCCGGTGCGGAGGCCTCCTGGATGGCGGCGGCCTTGTCGCGTCGCGGCAGCGGTGCGGGGCGCTCGCCGTGGGGACGGGCGTGCTCGGGGTCCGGCCCGGGCGTGGGCGTGGGCGTGGGCGTGGGCGGGGGCGGCGGCTCGTCGGCACCGGCACGCCGCACGGCCGTACCGGATTCGGCAGGTACCTCGTCCGTCCCGTCGGCCGGGACCGGCGCCTGCTCGTCCGGGAACCTCCGCAGGGCCTCGGACAGTCTGCGGATCGTGTCGACCGGCTCGGCGGCGGCCGGGTCGGCGGCGGTCGGCTCCGAGCGGGTCGGCTCGGGGCCGGTCGGCTCGGCGGCGGCCGGGGGGAGCGGGGCGGTGGTCTCGCGGACCACGATGTCGTGCGGGACCAGGACGATCGCCGTGACACCGCCGTACGGCGAGGGGCGCAGGGTCACCGCGATACCGTGCCGGGTGGCCAGCCGGGCGATCACGAACATGCCGAGCCGCAGGTCGTCGGCGAGCGCCACCACGTCGAACTGCGGGGGAACCGCCAACTGCGCGTTGAAGGACTCGTAGTCCTCCTCGGACAGACCGAGACCGCGGTCCTCGACCTCGATCGCCAGCCCCTTGGCCACCGTCGAGGCCCGCACCGCCACCGGACTCGGTGGCGGCGAGTACGAGGTCGCGTTGTCGATCAGCTCGGCCAGCAGATGGATCACGTCGGCCACCGCGGGCGGCGCGATGTAGAGGTCCTCCTCGGCATGCACCTCCACCCGCTGGTACTGGGCCACCTCACCGACCGCGCTGCGCAGGATGTCGATCAGCGCCACCGGCTCCGACCAGCTGCGCCCGGGCCGGCCCCCGCTGATGATGACGAGGTTCTCCTCGTACCGCCGCAACTGGCTTGCCGTGGAGTCGAGTTCGTACAGCCCCTTCAGTACCTCCGGGTCCTGGTGGGTGCGCTCCAGCGCGTCGAGCTTGCTGAGCTGGAGGTTGACCAGGTTCTGGCTCTGCCGGGCGATACCGAGGATGACCTTCTGGAAACCCCGCCGGGTGTCGGCGAGTTCGACCGCGGTGTGCACGGCGGTGCGCTGCGCCGCGTTGAACGCCGTTGCCACCTGGCCGAGTTCGTCGCCGCCGTAGTCCAGCGGCGGGGTCGCCGATTCCACGTCCACAGTCTCCCCCCGGTCCAGCCGCGCCACCACGTCGGGGAGCCGTTCCTGCGCCAGACTGAGTGTCGCCATCCGCAGACCGCGCAGCCGGCGGGACAGCGACCGGGTGATCCGCCAGGACATCCCGACGCACAGCAGCAGGGCGACGAGACCGCCGGCGCTCAGCGAGGCGGCCTTGATGAGCAGTGCGCGCGCGTCGTCCGCGCTGTTCTGGAGCAGCGAGACGGTCTGCCGCTGGATGAGCATCGCGTACTGGTCGGAGACCTCGATGAGCGCCGCCCGCCACTGCTTCTGCACGTCCGGCAGGACGACCAGGCCCTTCTTGTCCCGCTCGGCCCCGGCCGCGAGCACCTTGTCCTCGATGGACTGCAGGATCTGCCACTGGTAGCTCGTGAGGATCTTCTCGGTCTCGGTCTTCGCGGCCCCGGTGAGGGAGGGGACGATCTGGTCCTCCACCAGCCAGCGCCGGGTGTTCACCAACTGCACGAACTGCGCCCAGGTCTTCTGGTCCATCCGTCCCTCGGGACCGGCCAGGGTCAGCCGGAGATCCTCCTCCGACACCAGCTCCGCCGCGTGCTCCAGGGCGACGAGCGGGCCGGCCTGCGAGGTCAGGTCGCCGTCGTCGACCTGCGAGAGTGCCTGGAAGGCGTGGATCTGGACGTCGATGATCGAGGTGTACTGGTCCAGGGCCTGTGCGGCGGTGATGCCGGTGGGATGGTCCACCTGGCCCCGGTAGTACTCCAGGCTGCTCACCGAGGCGACGACCGAGTACAGCTGGTCCTTGACCCGTTCCGGTGCCTGCTGGATGTCGTCGGCGCGGGAGACCAGCTTCGCGACCGCCGTGTCCGTCCTCCTGCGCTGGGCGTCCAGGGCGGTGCGGGCGGCATCGCCGCCCGAGGCCAGCCACACGGCCGACAGACTGCGCTCCTGCTGGAGGGCGATCGCCGCCTCGGTGCCCATCGCGCCGGTGGAGCGGCTCAGTTGGGTCTGCGCGCGCAGCCGCATCCCCTCCGAGAACATCTGGATCGTCGTCACACCCCACATGGCGGCGAGCGTGACACTGGGCACCAGCGCCAGGAGTATCAGGGAGAGACGTATGGAGCCGAGACGCCGGCGCCGGGCACCTGTCCGTGGAGACATGGTCGTCCTAGGGTGATCAGCGGGGAGCGGATGCGGGGGAGGGTCGGGGGACCGGCGTCGACCGCCGGCTCAGCGCGTACCGTCGGCGGCGAACCGCGCCACGTCGGAGACATTGGCCTTGGTGACGAAGGCCGGCCCCGTCAGGACGGGGGACACGCCGCCTCCGCTGATGTTGCCGTTCGTCCGGTACAGCCACAGCGCGTCCACGGCCAGATAGCCCTGGAGATACGGCTGTTGGTCCACGGCGAACTGCACGCCGCCGTCGCGGACCGCCCCGACCAGGTCCTTGTTGAGGTCGAAGGTGGCGACCTTCGCCTTGCTGCCCGCCTTCTTCGCCGCGTCGACCGAGGCGAGCGCGAACTGGGCGCCGTTGGCGATCACTTCGTCGATGCCGGGATCCTGCCGGAGCCGTGCCGTCACCGCCGCCGACACCGCGTCCATGTCGGTCCCGTCGACGTAGAGCATCTCGGTCTCGCCGGCGAACGTCTTCTTCACACCGGCGCAGCGGGCCTCCAGGGAGATGTTGCCGCGCTCGTGGATGACGCACAGGGCGTGCTTGGCACCGAGGCCGTCGAGCTTGTCGCCGACCGCGCGGCCCGCGACGGACTCGTCCTGGCCGAAGTACTCCAGCAGTCCCGTCGACTGCCACGCGTCGATACCGGAGTTGAGGCCGACGACGGGTATCCCGGCCGCCTTCGCCTCGGCCACCGGGCTCTTCATCGCCTGCGGCTTGGCCAGCGTCACCGCGATGCCGTCCACCTTGTCGCGGACCGCGTCCCGCACCAGTTGGACCTGACCGGCCGCGTCGGCGTCGCTCGCGTAGCTCAGCTCGACGTTGTCCTTGGCGGCCGCGGCCTGCGCGCCCTTGCGCACGAGCTGCCAGAAGGCGTCGCCCTCGGCGCCGTGGGTGACCAGCGCGACCTGCATCCGGGCGCCGGAGCCGCTCGACCCGTCCGGGCCGGAGGAGCCGTCGCCGGAGCAGCCGGCGAGGAACAGCGCGCAGCTGACCGCGAGGACGGTCAGGCGGACCGAACCGGTGGGGCCGGTGGGTCTTGGGGGCGGTGAGGCGGGGAGGGGACTGTTCATGGGGGGCTGCACCTCGCTGTGCGGCAGAGCATGGGGACGGGGCGTGCGCCGCCGAGACGCTATCGCTGGCTCGGAGCCAACCGTGTGTGACCGCTGGTAGTCAAGTAAACAACCACTTGGGGTGAGGTGCTGCTGCCGCATCGTGATGTGGGACGGGACCGGTGGGGGCGAAAGGGAGCATAGCCGCAGGTGGATTGAATGATCGTCCAAATTGCGGAGCGCTCCGCGTCACCGCGGGTCAGGGCTCGCCCGCCACCGCCCCGCACCGCGCGACGTCCCGGACGATACCGGTGCCGGCACCGTGCCGCCGTGACGGCCGGGCCCCGCGTGGGGCCGCCCCCCTACACTGAACCGGTTCACGCCCAGCCGAGGAGGTCGACCACCGTGGCGTTCGAGGATCCGGCGGCCGAGGTGCTCGCGCACGCGGCCGAGACCTTCGGGCTGCTCGCCTCCCCGGCCCGGCTGCACCTCGTGTGGGCGCTGGCCCACGGCGACAGCGACGTGACCGGGCTCGCCGAACGGGTCGGCGGCGCGCTGCCGGCCGTCAGCCAGCACCTGACCAAGCTCAAGCTGGCCGGCCTCGTCCGCTCCCGGCGCGAGGGCCGCCGCCAGGTCTACTTCGTCGACGACCCGGACGTCGTGGACGTCGTCCGCCTGGCCATGGACCGCCTCACCGACCGGAGGGACGCCTCCCACCGGTCCGACCACGCCGCCGGGGCCGCGCGCCCGGCCACCCGCCTCCATGGCCTCTGAGGCACCCGCCGACGGCACCCACCTCCAGGTGCTGCGCCGCCTGGAGAGCGGGCCGCGCGGGCTGACCGAGGCCGAGGCCGCCGCCCGGCTCGCCGCCGGCGGCGACAACACGCCGCCCGCCGCCCGCCCCGCGTCCTGGCCCCGGCTGCTGCTGCGCGGCACCCGGGACCCCTTCACCGCCGTCCTCCTCGTCCTCGGTCTGGTCTCCGCGCTCGTCGCGTCCTGGGGCACCGCCGCCGTGATCCTCGCGCTCGTCGCGGTCAGCGTGGCGCTCCGCGCGAGCGGTGAGCGCCGCGCCGACCGGTCCCTGGCCGGGCTGCGCGCCCTGGTCGCCGGCACGGCCACCGTGCTGCGCCGGCCGGCCGACGGGGAGCCGCCCCGCGCGCGTGAGGTGCCGGTCGCCGACCTCGTGCCGGGCGATGTGATCCGGCTCGGTCCCGGCGACCTCGTCCCGGCGGACGTACGACTGCTGCGCGCCCGCGGCCTCACCGTGCACCAGTCCGCGCTGACCGGCGAGTCCGCGCCGGTCGCGAAGTCGGCCGCGCAGAACCCGGATCCCGCCGCCGAGTCCCACCTCTGCTTCCAGGGCGCCGGCATCGCCTCCGGCAGCGCCACCGCCGTGGTCCTCGCCACCGGGGCGCGCACCCGGATCGCCGCCGCGCTCGACCGGCCCGGTCCGCGGGAGCCGAGCGCCTTCGACCGCTCCGTGCACGGCATCTCCTGGGTGCTGATCCGCTTCATGCTGCTCACCCCGCCGCTGGTGCTGATGGCGAACGCCGCCCTGCGCGGCCGTGGCCTTCAGACCCTGCCCTTCGCGGTCGCCGTGGCCGTCGGCCTCACGCCCGAGATGCTCCCGGTGATCGTCACCACCTGTCTGGCCCGGGGCGCGGCCCTGCTCGCCCGTACCCACGGCGTGATCGTCAAACGGCTGCCCGCCCTGCACGACCTCGGCGCGATCGACGTCCTCTGCGTCGACAAGACGGGCACCCTCACCCAGGACCGCCCCGTCGTCGACCGCTCCCTCGGCCCGGACGGCCAGGACGACCCCGGCGCCCTGCACTGGGCCGCCGTCAACGCCTGGTGGACCCTCCAGCTCGCCGAACTCCCCGAGCCGGACACCCTCGACGAGGCGCTCCTGGAGGCGGCCGAGCGGGCCGGGGCGGACGGCCCCGAGGCGTACGACGGAGTGGACGCCGTCCCCCACGACCCCGTCCGGCGCCTGGCCACCGTCGTGCTGCGCGGCCCGTGCCCCGGCACCCACACGCTGGTCGTCAAGGGCGCGGTGGAGGACGTCCTGGACCGGTGCTCCCTTGCGGAGGGGGAGCGGGACCGGCTGACCGCGCTCGCCCGCCGCGAGGCGGACGGCGGTCTCAGGCTCCTCGCCGTCGCCACCGCGCGGCGCCCCGCGCGCACCCGTCCCTACACCCCCGCCGACGAACGCGGCCTCACCTTCCGCGGCCTGGTCGCCTTCCGCGACACCCTCGCCCCGGAGGCCGCCGAGACCCTGCGCGGCCTGCTCGACCTGGGCGTCACGGTCCGCGTCCTGACCGGCGACCACCCGGGCACGGCCGCCCGCGTCTGCCGCGAGCTGGGGTGGGAGCCGGAGCGCGTGGTCACCGGGGCGGACCCCGGACCCGGCGCGGAACCGGCCGCCGCCAGCCGCGTCGTGCACGCCCGGTGCACCCCCGCCGACAAGGCAAGCGTGGTCGAGGAACTACGGGCGGCCGGGCACACCGTGGGGTTCCTCGGGGACGGGGTCAACGACGCCCCCGCCCTGCACGCCGCCGACGTCGGCATCGCGCCGCGCTCGGCCTGTGCCGTCGCCCGGGAGTGCGCCGACGTCGTCCTCGGCGAGAAGGACCTCGCGGCCGTCGGCCACGCCGTCACCGCGGGCCGGCACAGCAGCGGGAACATCGCCTCGTATCTGCGCGTCACCCTCTCCTCCAACCTCGGCAACGTCCTCGCGATGCTCACGGCGGGCCTGCTGCTGCCGTTCCTGCCGATGCTCCCGGCGCAGGTCCTCGTGCAGAACCTGTGCTTCGACGCCGCCCAGCTCGCCTTCGCGTACGACCGTCCCGGCGCCGCCGCGCTGCGCCGCCCCGCCGGGCTGCGGCCCCGCTCCTTCCTGCGCTTCCTCACCGGGTTCGGCGCGCTCAACGCGATCGCCGACCTCGCCACCTTCGGGGTGCTCGCCCTCGCCCTGCACGGCCCCGACGCCGTCGACGACGAGGCCGTCTTCCACTCCGCCTGGTTCACCGAGAACCTGCTCACCCAGGCCCTGGTGATGGTGCTGCTGCGCACCGGACGCGGCGGCGCGGGGACGGGCCCCGTCGGCCGGGCCGCCGCCCTGCTCGGCGCCGTCGGACTGCTGCTGCCGCCGAGCCCGCTGGGCGCCCGGCTCGGTATGACCGCGCTGCCGCCCGCGTACTACCTGCTGCTCACCGTCGTCCTCGGCCTGTACGCACCGGCCCTGCGCCGGGGCGCACGGGGGGCTCGGTGAGAGCGGCCTTCGGGTTGTACAGTTGCGCAACATAGCAACCATTGCTGACGGAGAGGTCTCGAGCATGCTGCGCAATGGACTGGAGCCCTGGCACCTGCTGGTCGTGGCGGTCGTCGTCGTCCTGGTGTTCGGCTCGAAGAAGCTCCCGGACACGGCGCGCGCGCTCGGCAAGTCGATGCGCATCCTCAAGAGCGAGGCCAGGGCGATGAAGGAGGACGGCGTCCAGGGCGGCACCGTCTCCGAGGCACAGGCCCCGGTCACGCCCGCTCCGGCCGACCCGTCCGCCATCGTGCACTGATCACCGTGCACTGAGAGAAGACGAAGAAGACAACCGGCGGGGCCGGGACCGTCCTGCTGTCGCAGGTCGGGTCCCGGCCCCGCCGGTGTGGTCGAACGACTGCCTCAGGCGGGCTCGCCCGGCAGTGCGGACGGCTGGAGCGCCTCGGCGGCCGCCCGGGCCGCCCTGCGCCGCTTGCGGCGGCTGACCCGCGGCTCCTGGTCGGGCAGCCAGCCGAACGTCATGCAACTGCCCGCGACGCCCAGCAGCAGGCCGACGAAGAAGCCGCCCAGGTTGGACGTGACCCAGGTGGCCAGCGAGAGCAGGACCGCGATCACGGAGTAGAACAGCCGCTGCGTCGGGTTGAAGACGATCAGCAGGCCGCAGACGAGCATGAGGGTCGGCAGGAGGTAACCCGCCAGGCCCTGCATACCGATGTGCAGGATGACCGGAAGTGGCGCCTTCATGGTCACCAGGATCTCGGCTCCGCCGAGCGTGAGCAGCGTCCCGCCCAGGAAGGGCCGACGCCCCCGCCAGGCACGGAAGGTGCTGCGCCACTGGCTCTCGCCGCTCACTTCGGGCAACCCCCGGTTCCGAACCGCATGTGCAGGTCGGGCAGCTTGAAGACGCCGGCGGTGGCCGCGTAGTTGTGCTGGTACAGGTTGTTGATGAGGACGGTGTCGGCCTGCTGGCCGTAGACGCCCTCGGGGCCCTTCACGCCACCCTTGTTGAAGGTGCTGGCGTCGCCGCCGATCTCGATCCCGTGGAACTCGGCGTCACCCTTGATGACGTCGGAGTCGATGGCCAGGTTCTCCACGTGCACCGGCGTGCGTCCGCCGCCGGCGGTGAGGATCAGCTGGATGCCGCCGAGGTCGACGCTCTGGCACATCTTGGTGAGGTCGCCGTCCTTGACGACCGAGGTGACGACCAGGACCTGGCCGCCGGTGTCGCCCTGGTTGGGGCTGTTCTCGATCATGCTGTCCAGTGCGCCGAACTGCTCGAATCCCTTTCCGTCGAGCTTGTCGGCGGTGACCACGAACGGCATGCCGGAGATGGCGAACTGCACTCCGAGGGCGCCCTCGGCGGTCAGGATCGCGAGACCGGCGGCGACCGCGGCGGCCGGCACCGCCATCACTGCGGCCCGGCGCGGCCGGACCCGGCCGCGTCTTCCGGAGGAACCGTTTTCCGGGTTCCCGGGGGTGATGTCGTCGGACGACGTGACGTCCGGGGACGAGGCCATGTCTGCTCCCATGCGCTTGAAGTGGTGCGGGTTGGGCTTCAGTGGCGCGTTGTCCTGGCGCGGACAGCGGCTGCCGCGCACGCCTCCTCGCAACTCCCGGAAGTCGTATGGGCTTTCACGTTACGCAGCAGTAGCCAACGAGGAAGTTACCGATGGTTACAGCAAGGGGTCAAGGGAGATGTGGAAAAAGAGTGTTCATCATGTGCCACCTGTGGATCAAGTTCGACACATGGTCCTTGCATATATCTGCCGGGCCATCAACTTGCTTACAACGTATTGACGTTGACGGAACGGCAGGTCTACAACTCTCCCTGGCTCAGCCCGTATCCGTGGCTCGGCCCGGATCCGTGGCGCCGGATCCGTCGCGCGGCGACCACCGCGTTCCCGGACCTTCCGTTCCCCGTGGGCGGATCCACCCGAGTCCGATCCCTCACCCGGCACCGGTGTACGGCCGCTTCCCCCCGCGGGCCGCGTCCGGTCGCCCCTCCCGCCCGGCCCGGCCGGAACCACCCTCCAGTGGCTCCGACCGGTCACCGGCCGGCTGCCGTTGCCGGTCCGTCGCGTACGGAGAAGGCGTCACGGGCCGGCAACGGCGGACGCCGAGTCGCGTCCCCCCACGTTGCGAACGGCACCCACGAACCAACCGACTCCCCCTAGCACCACCCCAGTTCAGAGAGAGGCACCCGCCAATGCGCATCCGCTCCCTTCTCGCCGTCGCCGGTACCGCCGTCGCGCTCACCCTCCCGGCCGTCACCCCGGCCTCCGCGGCCGGCGCGGTCCTGACCACCGCCAACGGCGATGTCGCGGTCGGCGACGTCCTCAACGCGTCCCTGGCCAGCGGCACCGCCGCCACGCTGTACAACAGCGCGACCGGCACCAGCGGCATCTCCTGTGCCACGTCCACCTTCACCGCCAAGGTCACCGACAACCCGGCCGCCCCGGGCACCGCCACCGAGTCGCTCACCGGCCAGACGTTCGGCGGCTGCACCTCGAACGTCCTCGGTGTCCTCGGCGTCACCAGCATCACCGTGAACAACCTGCCCTACACCACCACCGTCTCCTCGGCCGGTGTCGTCACGGTCACCCCGCCGAGCGGCTCGACCGTCCAGACCACGGTCGTCCTGCGCACCCTGCTGGGCACCGTCTCCTGCGTCTACCAGGCGCCCGGCCTGAACGGCACCGCGAGCAACACCGACAACAGCATCAACTTCAGCAACCAGGCGTTCACCCGGACCTCCGGCTCGACGCTGTGCCCCTCCGCCGGCTACTTCACCGCCAAGTACGCCCCGGTGACCGACGGGACCGACGCGGTCACCGTCAACTGACCCTCGTAACCGAGGACTTCAGCGCCTGCGTAGACGCAGCGCCAGGGCGACGCCACCGGTGAGCACCAGCACGGCGGTGGCGCCGCCCGCCAGCAGCGGCGCGGACGGACCCGAACCTGCCCCGGTGGCGGACGCCACCGGCGTGCTCACGGGTGCGTCCGCGCCCGCCTGTGCGGGCGCGGCGGCGGCCGGACCGGAGGAGCCGGCGGCCGCGGTCGACGCGGAGCCGGCCGGTGCGGCCGCCGAAGGTGTCGCCGAGGCCTTCGTCTCCTGCTTCGTCCCGTCCCCGGCGGAAGAACCGGAGCCGCCCGCGGTGCCGGACGCCGAGAACACCACGTCGGAGCACGAGTAGTACGTGTCGGGTGTGCTGCTGTTCTGCCAGATCGTGTACAGCACCTGACGCCCCGTCCGGTCGGCGGGCAGCTTCGCGCTGAACCGGTAGGCCCCCTGGCTCAGCGTCGGGTCCTTGATCTCGGCGAACGGGCGCTCGGGGAGATCGTCCCAGGTGAGCGGTTTCGCGGGGTCGTAGCCCTGCTTCGTCAGATAGAGCCGGAAGGTCCCGGTGTGCGGGATCGTCGAGGCGTACGTCATCCTCAGCGTCCCGCCCGGCGTCAGCCGCGTCGTCGGCCAGTCGGCGCGTGCGAGGTCCAGCCCCTTGTAGGCGGACAGCCCGCCGCTGCACAGCCTGCCGTCCGGAATCGTCTGCCGGTCACGGCCGTTGACGTTCGCCACCCGCAGGTTGTCCCAGGCGGCGAACGACGTCCCGTTGGCGGCGATCGCCGCCTTGCAGGCCGCGCTGGACGTCTGCGTGCCCTCCGGGGAGCAGCCGTAGACCCGGCTGGACGGCTGGGTGGGCGCGCCGTGGGCCAGGGCCGGGCCGGCGGCCCACAGGTTCAGCAGCAGGGGACTCAGGGCGGCCGCCGTCAGGGCGGCGCTGCGGTGTGCGGTCATCCGGGGCATCGGGGACGTCTCCTCGGCCGGCGCGGGAACGGTCTGTTCCCAGTACGGCGGGCCGGTCCCGTGCGTTCAGCCCGCGCCCGTGCGACCCGTGCGAATCGGGGCATTCGCCGTCCGGACCCCGTCGTCAAGGGTGGGTTTCCAGCCGGATCGAGGGTTTCCCCCGTATCCGGATGACCATTCCTTTGCCTATCGTTCCAGCACAGCTGAACCACAGGTAACCCCTGACGGCAGCAGCTTCCCGCGCCTGGCCGGCCATCGCGTTCCACCCCCCTCCGCTTCGACGCCGAAGCGATCGACCGTTGCTCCGCGCTGCCTCGCCCGGAGCCGGCCACGAAAGGCACGCCCTTGCGCACCACACCCGCTCTGCGGCGGAAGCTGATATCCGCCGCAGCCCTCTCCGCGGCCCTGCTCACCGCCGCCTCCACCGCCTCCGCGGTCGCCGCCCAGGACTCCGCCGCCACGGCCGCCGCGGCCTCCGCCGTACCCGTCGCGCAGACCGAGGCCGCCCCCGGCACGGTCGCCGAGCGTCTCATCGTCGGTTACAAGTCCGGTGCCGGCGAGGCCACGTCGAACGCGGCCGCGGAGGCCGACGCCGCCGCCAAGGGCGAGCAGGCGGGCGAGGACGTCGACTTCCGGCGCCGGCTGGGCACCGGCGCGGCCCTGGTCGACCTGGGCGAGGACGTCACCCGGGCGGACGTCGCCGACGTCGTCGCGCGCTACCAGGCGGACCCCCAGGTCGCCTATGTCGTCCCGGACCGTCTCAACACCCCGCAGGCCGAGCCGAACGACACCGAGTACGCCAAGCAGTGGGACCTCTACGAGACCACCGCCGGTATGAACGTCCCCGGTGCCTGGGCCACGTCGACCGGCAGCGGGGTCACCGTCGCCGTCATCGACACCGGTTACGTGGCCCACAGCGACCTCGCCGCGAACATCGTCGGCGGCTACGACTTCATCGCCGACACCGCCGTCTCGGTGGACGGCGACGGCCGCGACAGCAACCCGGCCGACCCGGGGGACTGGTACAACGCGAACGAGTGCGGCTCCGGCGTCCCGGCCTCCACCTCCTCCTGGCACGGCACCCATGTGGCCGGCACCATCGCCGCCGTCACGAACAACAACAAGGGTGTCGCGGGCATCGCCTACGGCGCGAAGATCTCCCCGGTCCGCGTCCTCGGCAAGTGCGGCGGCTACGACTCCGACATCATCGACGCCATCACCTGGGCGTCCGGCGGCACCGTCTCCGGCGTGCCCGCCAACACCAACGTCGCCAAGGTCATCAACATGAGCCTGGGCGGCGACGGCGCCTGCACCTCCGCCACCCAGAGCGCGATCACCGCGGCCGTGAACCGCGGCACCACGGTCGTCGTGGCGGCCGGCAACGACAACGACAACGTCGCGAACCACTCGCCGGGCAACTGCGCCAACGTCATCTCGGTCGCCGCCACCAACCGGGCCGGCGCCAAGGCGTCCTACTCCAACTACGGCTCCCTGGTGGACATCTCCGCCCCCGGCGGCCAGACCAGCACGGGCACCGCCAACGGCATCCTGTCCACGCTGAACTCCGGCAGCAAGACGCCGTCGACCGAGTCGTACGCCTACTACCAGGGCACCAGCATGGCCACCCCGCACATCGCGGGCCTGGTCGCGCTGGTGAAGTCGGCGAACCCCGCGCTGACCCCGGCGCAGATCGAGACCGCGATCAAGAACAACGCCCGTGCGCTGCCCGGCGCCTGCTCCGGCGGCTGCGGCGCGGGTCTGGCCGACGCGGCGAAGACGGTGGCCGCGGTGAGCGGCACCGGCGGCGGCTCGACCGGCGGCACCACGTTCTCCAGCAGCACCGCGGTCGCCATCCCGGACAACGGTGCGGCGATCACCTCCTCCATCGCGGTCAGCGGACTGAGCGGCAACGCGCCCTCGACCCTGAAGGTCGGCGTCGACATCACCCACACGTACCGCGGCGACCTGGTCGTCGACCTGGTGGCCCCGGACGGTTCGACGTACCGCCTGAAGGCCTCCAGTTCCTCGGACTCCGCCCACGACGTGAACACCACCTACACGGTCGACGCCTCCAGTGAGGCCGCGAACGGCACCTGGAAGCTGAAGGTCCAGGACGTGGCCGCGCAGGACACAGGCACCCTCAATGGCTGGAAGCTGACCTTCTGAGTCGACCGCGGGGCGGACCCCGCGTGACCTGAGACGGGCGGGCCGACCGGTGTGGATGGACACCGGCCGGCCCGCCGCACTGTTGTACCCGCCCTCAGGAGGCCGCCCGCTCCTCCAGCGAGGCCAGCACCCGCTCCCCGCGGTCGGCCCGGGTGTCCAGGCGCGGCAGCACCCCCGAGACCGCGATGCTCGGCAGGAGGTGCGCCCACATCACCGACAGCCGGTCGGCGAGGTCCGCGCGGCCGGTCAGCGCCCGCGACATCAGCTGGATGCCGGTGAAGGAGCCCACCAGCAGCTCCACGGTCTCCCGGGGCTTCACCGTCGGCAGCAACTCACCGCGCTCACGGGCCAGTTCGAACAGGTCGGTCAATCGCTCGGCCCACTGCCGGAACGGCTCGCCGTGATCGATCCCCGACGGCGTCTCCATGTCGACCGCCAGCCGCACACTGCCCCGCAACAGCGCGTTGGTCAGCAGCCGTTGACCCACCACGAAGGTCATGTCGACGATCTCCTGGAGCTTGCAGGCCTGCTGCGGCACCGCGCCGAACGGCACCTGCTCGTTGAGGACCGCGTGGGCGAGTGACTCCTTCGACGGGAAGTGGAAGTACAGGGCACCCTTGGTGACTTCGGCGCGCTCCAGGACCATGGAGATGGTGGTGGACATGTAGCCGTGCTCGTCGAAGACCGCTCCGGCCGCCTCCACGATCGCCCTGCGCGTCCGGATGGCGCGCTCCTGTTTCGCCATAAGAGCCCCTTCACGGCAGCGAGTTGGGCAAGAACGCGCGATCGCCCGCGGTCCGCCCCGATCATAGGATGCCGTCGACTGATCTCATTGAAAACAAACCGGTCGCCTCGTACTCTAGCGCTTACCGGAGCGGACGGTTCGCCGTCTGCCATGGCCTTCGGGGGACCGTAGGGAGAGACATGACTCGACCGCGGCGGCTTGCCGACGCTCCGTCCCTGACCACCACTGTGCCGCGCCAGCTCGTGCACCGCGCGGCCCTGTCCGAGACTCTGCTCACCGGTTGGCGGCGCACCGGCGAGGACCGGTTCTCGGTCTCCGCCCAGTGGCCACGGTCCCATGGGTTACACGTGTCGCCCGACTGGTCCGCTTATGACCCCCTGCTCGTCGTCGAAACGGTCCGGCAGGCCGGCACGCTCATCGCGCACACCGAGTACGGCGTTCCCCTGGATCACCAGTTCGTCATGCAGGAGTTCCATGTCGACGCGGCGACCGAGAAGTTGACGGTGGACCTGCTGCCGGCCGAACCGGAGCTGGAGCTGCTCTTCGCCGACGTCCAGTACCGCGGGCGGCGGCTGGCCGGAGCCCGGTACACCGCGCGGGTGCTGCGCGAGGGCGAGCCGGTCGCCGCGGCGGACGTCGCCTTCACCGTCGTCGCGGGGTCCGTCTACCGCCGGCTGCGCGGCGGGCGCACCCCCGAGTCGGTGACCGCGGCCCCGCCGCCGGCCGGTCTCGACCCGGTCGCCGTGGACCGCGCGTTGCCCGCCGACGTGGTCCTCGCCCCGGCCGACGGGCCCGATCGCTGGCAGTTGAGAGTAAATACCGCACACCCCGTTTTCTTCGACCATCCGCTCGACCACGTTCCCGGCATGCTCCTCCTGGAGGCCGCCCGTCAGGTCGCCCGGCTGCTGGGAATCGACGGACAGTCACCCATTCTCTATCACGCGTCCTTCCATCGCTACGCCGAACTGGACGAACCCGTGTGGATCGAGGCAAAGGGAGGTCGTGGAACCGATGTCCAAGTCCTCGGAACACAAGGGGAGTCGGCGATCTTCACGTGCATGGTGGGTACCGCCGTACGGTGAGCTATTGTGTACGGGGGGTAAGAAACAAACGGCATGACCCGTTCTTTACCGGCCCAGGAGAGTCCAGTCGATGGCGAGGCAGTTACGCGCCGAACAGACCCGCGCGACGATCATCACGGCCGCTGCCGATCTGTTCGACCGGCACGGCTACGAATCGACGAGCCTCAGTGAGATCGTCGAGCACGCACGTGTCACCAAGGGAGCGCTCTACTTCCATTTCGCGGCCAAGGAGGATCTCGCCCACGCCATCATGGAGTTGCAGTCCCAGGCCTCTCGCCGGGTGGCCGGCGAGATCGACGACCGGGGCTATCCGGCACTCGAAGCGCTGATGCGCCTCACGTTCGGCCTCGCGCGGCTTTCGGTCGAGGGCCCGATCGCCCGCGCGGGGCTCCGGCTCGCCACCGGAGGAGTGCCGGTCAAGCCGCCCCTGCGGCATCCGTTCGTGGAGTGGCTGGAGCTGATGAGCCGTCGGCTCGTGGGCGCGGTGAAGGAGTCCGACATCCATCCGGACGTCGACATCGACGCCGTGGCCCACTCCCTGGTCTGCTTCTTCGTGGGCACCCGGGTGGTGGGCCGCTCCCGCGAACCGGCGGCCCGGCTGCCGCGCCGGATGGCCGAGATGTGGTATGTCCTCATCCGCGGCCTGGTGCCGGTTCCCCGCCGCCCGCGCTACCTCAGCCTCGCGGCGCGACTGGAGCGGGAGATCATGGCCGGCTGAGGGGCCCAGGTCGAGGGCTGAGGTGCGTGGGGCGTGCGGTGTGCGGTGTGCGGCCTCGGCTGAGGAAGCCGCGGCGCGCGACGGGTGAGCGGCCCGGCGGTGACCCACCGCGCCGGGTGGGACGACGACCGGGTGCGCCGGCCCGGCCGCTACGGTGAGCCGTATGCCCGACACCCCCACCCCGCCCCCCGGCACCTCCACCCCGCCGTCCGGCACCCCGGTCCCACCGCCCGTGATCCTCGGTGACGAGTCCGGTTCCTTCCCCCACGCCGTCCTCGCCGAGCGGCACCCGGCGATCATCCGGCAGGTGCGGGACGCCTTTCCCTACGACCCCGCCGTGCACCGGGCCCTGGACGCCCTGCTGGAGAGCTGTCTGAAGGGCGTCGTCGAGCCGCTCCCCGCCGACGCGCACGACGCCGGCCGCTGGCGGGAGTGGGGCCTCGACACGTACACGGGCCGGTCCTGGTTCGAGGTGCCGTGGCTGTGGTCGGAGAGCTACTTCTACCGACGGCTCCTCGACGCGGTCGGCTACTTCGGCCGCGGCGTCTGGCGGGGCATCGACCCGTTCCAGCCCTTCAAGCGCGCCGAACTCGACGCACCGGAGACGGGTGAGGAACTGGCCGCGCTCGACGCCCTGCGGACCCGCCCGGCCGCCGAACGCGCCCGCGCCCTGCTCCACGGCTCCCTCTGGGGCAACCGCGCCGACCTCGGCTTCCGCCTCTCCGACGCCGACGCCGAGACACGGGACGCCGCACCGGGACTCGTCGCCGACGACGGCGAGGCCCTGTGGGCGCTCCTCCCGGCCGGCCGGAGGAACCCCGGCACGGTCTGTCTGATCGCCGACAACGCGGGCCGCGAACTGGTCCCCGATCTGCTCCTCGCCGCCCACCTCCTCGAACAGGGCCGGGCGGGCCGGGTCGTGCTGCACGTCAAGCCGTACCCGTACTACGTCTCCGACGCCACGCCCGCCGATGTCGTCGACGCGCTCCGCACGCTCACGACCGCCCCGGGCGAGGCCGCCGCCTACGGCCGCCGGCTGTGGGCCGCGGCGGCGGACGGCACCCTCGCCGTCCGCGCCCACCCCTTCGCCGCGGCCCCGCTGCCGTACGCCGAACTGCCGCCCGATCTGCGTGCGGAGTTCGCCGCGGCCGACCTGACGATCGTCAAGGGCGACCTCAACTACCGCCGCCTGGTGGGTGACCGCCGCTGGCCCGCCACCACCCCCTTCGCCGGCACCGTCGCGTACTTCCCCGGCCCGGTCGCCGCCCTGCGCACCCTCAAGTCCGAGGTGATCACCGGGCTGACCGGGGCGACGGAGTCCGCTCTGGACGCGGCGGAGGGCGGGAGCTGGCGCACCGCGGGAACCCACGCCCTGATCCAGGTCAGGGGCTGACCGGGGAGCGGGGCGGACCTTCCCGATTCGCAAGCCCGGCCGCCCCGTTCACGCGATGGTGTGATCATGTGCCGCCGCACGGATGGGTGTCGGGGGCCCCGGGTAGGGCCCCGGCCATGAAGCAGCCGTTCGAACTCCCGCACTTCTACCTGCCGCACCCCGCGCGGCTGAACCCGCACGTCGAGGAGGCGCGTGCCCACTCGACCCGCTGGGCGCGCGACATGGGCATGCTGGAGGGGTCCGGGGTCTGGGAGCAGGCCGACCTGGAGGCGCACGACTACGGCCTGCTCTGCGCCTACACCCACCCCGACTGCGACGGCCCGGCGCTGTCGTTGATCACGGACTGGTACGTGTGGGTGTTCTTCTTCGACGACCACTTCCTCGACATGTTCAAGCGCACCCCCGACCGCGCCGCCGGCAAGGCCCATCTGGACCGGCTCCCGCTGTTCATGCCGCTGGACCCGGCGGCGGACGTGCCCGAGCCGCGCAACCCGGTCGAGGCGGGTCTGAAGGACCTGTGGGCGCGCACCGTGCCGGCCATGTCGCAGGACTGGCGGCGCCGTTTCGCCGTGGCCACGGAACACCTCCTCAACGAGTCGATGTGGGAGCTGTCCAACATCGACGGGGGGCGGATCGCCAACCCCGTCGAGTACATCGAGATGCGCCGCAAGGTGGGCGGCGCCCCGTGGTCGGCGGGACTCGTGGAGTACGCCACCGCCGAGGTGCCCGCCTCCGTCGCCGGAACGCGGCCGCTGCGGGTGCTGATGGAGACGTTCTCCGACGCCGTGCACCTGCGCAACGACCTGTTCTCCTACCAGCGCGAGGTCGAGGACGAGGGGGAGAACAGCAACGGCGTGCTGGTCCTGGAGACCTTCTTCGGCTGCACCACCCAGGAGGCCGCCGACACCGTCAACGACATCCTCACCTCCCGCCTCCACCAGTTCGAGCACACCGCGTTCACCGAAGTGCCCGCGCTCGCCCTGGAGAAGGGCCTGCGCCCCGACGAGGTCGCCGCCGTCGCCGCGTACACCAAGGGCCTCCAGGACTGGCAGTCCGGCGGCCACGAGTGGCATCTGCGCTCCAGCCGGTACATGAACCAGGGCGCCGTCTCCACGGCCCCCTGGCAGCGGCTGACGGGCCCGGGCACCGCCGCCGCCGACGTCGTGGCGCTCCTCGCCTCGGCCGCCGCGGAGCGTTTGCGGGCCTACGCGCACGTGCCGTTCCAGAAGGTCGGGCCTTCGCTGCTGCCCGACTTCCTCATGCCCTACCAGGTCGAGCTCAGCCCCCACCTGGCCGCGGCCCGGCCCCGTCTGAAGGCGTGGATGCGCGGGACGGGCATGCTGTCCGAGGGCGTCTGGGACGAGGACAAGCTCGACGCCTACGACCTCCCGCTGTGCTCGGCCGGTCTCGATCCGGACGCCACCCCCGAGGCCCTCGACCTCAGCGCCGGATGGCTCGCCTGGGGCACCTACGGCGACGACTACTACCCCCTGGTCTTCGGCCGCCGCCACGACCTGGCCGCCGCCCGCCTCACCACCGCCCGCCTCTCGGCCTGTATGCCCGTCGAGGACGGGCAGGTGCCCGTCGTGCCCGTCAACGGCATGGAGCGCGGCCTGATCGACCTCTGGGCCCGCACCACCGCGGGCCTCACCCCCGACGAGCGGCGTCCGCTGCGCGCCGCCGTCGACACGATGACCGAGAGCTGGCTGTGGGAGCTGTCCAACCAGCTCCAGAACCGCGTCCCCGACCCGGTCGACTACCTGGAGATGCGCCGCGCCACCTTCGGCTCCGACCTCACCCTGAGCATGTGCCGCAGGGGCCGGGGCCCCGCCGTCCCGCCGGAGATCTACCGCACCGGCCCCGTGCGGGCCCTGGAGAACGCCGCCATCGACTACGGCTGCCTCACCAACGACGTGTTCTCGTACCAGAAGGAGATCGAGTACGAGGGCGAGATGCACAACGCGATCCTCGTCGTGCAGAACTTCTTCGGCTGCGACTACCCGGCCGCGCTCGGCATCGTCCATGACCTGATGACCCAGCGGATGCGGCAGTTCCAGCACCTCGCCGCCCACGAACTGCCCGTCCTGTACGACGACTTCCAGCTGTCCGCCGAGGCCCGCGCCGCGCTGGAGGGCTATGTGGCCGACCTGCGGAACTGGATGGCGGGCGTCCTGCACTGGCACCGAGAGGTCGACCGCTACAAGCCGGACTTCCTGGCCCGGCGCTCGCACGGCTTCGTCCCCGACCGCGTGCCCGCGGCCCCCGTCGCCCACCTGACGGGTCAGACGGGCTGACGCTCCGCCCGGGCGGCGTGCCCGATCGCGGCTCGCGCCAGCGCCCGCACGACCGGGTGCGGGCGCGAGCCGTCGCCGGACAGCTCCGGCTGGAACAGGGAGGCCAGGAAGAAGGGATGGCCCGGGAGTTCGGCGATCCTGACGTGCCCGTCCTCGTCGTGGCCCGAGAAGCGCAGCCCGTGGGCGCGCAGGGCGTCGAGGTGGCGGGAGGGGCCGTAGGCGCAGAAGTAGCGCTCGACCGTGCGCTCCGAGCCGATCACGGACTCGGCGAGGGAGCCCGGCTCGATCGTGACGACACCCTCGTGGCCGACGAGCGAACAGGCCAGCGGCGTGATGAGGAAGTCCTTGGCGTCGGGGTCGTTCTCGGCGTGTGCCACGTGGGCCAGTCCACACACGTTCCGCGCGAACTCCAGCAGGGCGTGCTGGAACCCGCCGCAGGTGCCGAGGAAGGGGATGCCCGTCTCGCGCGCGGTGCGGATCGCGGCCAGCACGCCCGCCTCGCTGCGGTACGGGCTGCCCGGCAGCACCCACACCGCGTCGAAGCCGCGTACCGCGTCGGGCGCCTCCGCGTCCTCGGACGAGATCCAGTAGGCGTCCAGGACCAGCCGGTCCCGGGCGGCGAGGGCGTCCAGCAGAAGAGGGACGCGGGTGTGCGAGACGACATGGGGGGAGCGGTCGCCGACCAGGGCGACCTTGGCGATCCGAGCTGCGGTTTCCGTCATGTCCCTCATCGTGGGCGCGGCACCCCGTTCACGTCCAACGATGATTTCCGGTCTCCCCATAAGCAGTCCTGATGAGAGGGGGGGACACTGGCCCGTATGGACCCGCACCTCCTGCGCACCTACGTCACCGTCGCCCGCCGCGCCTCCTTCTCCGAGGCCGCCCGGGAACTCGGCTACACCCAGTCGGCCGTCTCCCAGCACATCGCGGCCCTGGAACAGGACCTCGGCGCGGCGCTGCTCACCCGCCGTCCCGTCACCCCCACGGCGGCCGGTGAACGGCTCCTGGAGCACGCGGGCCCGCTGCTGCTGCGGCTGGAGGCGGCCCGCGCGGACGTCGTACGGATCGCCGCCGCGCCCGCGCACGGACTGACCCTCGCCACCTCGCCGACCGCCCTGGTCCCGGCCGCCCTCGCCGCGCTCCCGGCCGCCGGGGTGACCCTGCGCGTCCTCGCCCGCGACGAGGTGCCGGCCGCCGTCGCCGCCGGTACCGCCGACCTCGGCCTCGTGGACGGCCTGGCCGCGCCCAGCGACCCGCTCCGGCTGCCCGACGTGGCGCCGCTGACCACGTACGGCGTGGCCGAGGAACCCGTGTGCGTCCTGCTGCCCACCGCCCACCCGCTGGCCCGGCGCACCGGCCTGCGCCTCGGCGACCTCGCCGACGCCCGCTGGCTGGACGCCCCCGACACGGCCCTGCCGCTGTCCCACCTGCGCGCCGCGCACGGCGGCCGTGGCTTCCGGGCCGCCCTGCGCTACGACGGCACCGACGTCCGACTGCTGACCGCGCTGGCCGCCGCCGGCCACGGCCTCGCGCTGCTGCCCCGCTCGGCGGCCACCGCGGTGCCCGGGGCGGTCGCGGTGCCGCTCACCGAGCCCCGGGTCGTCCACCGGACCGAACTCGTCCACGCGGGCGCGCCGTCGGGCGCGGCGGGGGCGCTGGCGGAGGCGCTGTCCGCGCGGAAGGCGCCGGTGCCGTAGGGGCCGCCGTACCGCTGTCGGCGCCGCGTCAGTCTCACTCGTTCGTGGCAGGTCGTCGGCGGGCGTGCCGGGTAGGGCACCAGCCGGAGGCGATCCATGGAACAGACCGCGTGGGAACAGACCGCGTTGCGCCCCAAGCCCCTGCCCGGCCGGGAACCCGGGGGCGGCGCCGAGCGGGGCGGCCGGGCCCGCCGCCCGCGCCCCGGCCGCCGCGGGGGCCGGGTGACGGGCGCCCTGCCCGGCCGGCTCGCCGGAGCGGCGCTGCTGCTCTGCGGCGTCGGCCTCGGCACGGCCGGGGCGGCCGTGATCGGGACGGGCGGGCTCGCGGAGCTGCCCCGGGAGACGGTACGGGGCCTCGTCGGCCGCGCGAATCCCGAGGCCGCCGAACCCGCCACGCCGACCCTGCGGGCCGCCCGCGCCACGCTGGGCCTGGAGGCCGTGGACGCCGGGCGGCCGGGTGCCCGGATCGTCGCCGTCCACGCGCCCGGCCCGGGGTGGACCGCCGGGCTGGAGCGCGGTGACGTCGTGCTGGCGTTCGACGGGACGCGGATCGACTCGGCGGCCGATCTGGCGCGCGCGGTCGAGGAGGCCCGCCCCGGTCGCCGGGTGGCGCTGACCGTCCGGCACGAAGACGGCGCGAACCGGAAGGTGAGGGTGACGCCCGGTGTGGTCGTGTGAGGTCGCACGGCCCGGAAGTGGCCGGTGAGCCGGTGCCGCTCGTCCAGGACGGGGAGGGCGAGCCCGACGGGAGCCCCGCCCGGGACCGGCCGGCCGGTCCCGGGCGGGGCTCCCGTCGGAGTCGCACATCAGCGCCGCGCCGCCGCCGAACACCTGGACGCCGCCGACGGGCCCGTCCGCGGCCGGGTGCCCGAGCAGGGCCTTGCGCTCGGGCGCCCGCCGGTCGTGGTCGCCAGGCGGGCGGGCGAGTACCGGGAACGGCGGGTCCCCGGCGCCGCGCAGGCCCGGGACGCGCGCGTCCCCCCTGCACGTTCTCCGTGCCGCGGTCCGCGAGGTCCCCGGTGACCAGCAGGACCGGCCACCGTGAGGTGGTCCGTCCAGGTGGTCCGTCGAACCACTGGTCACAGCCGCCCCCTCGGGGCCACCATGAGCGCGTGTCCGGCGCCCTGTGCCGACCGGACCCGGAACCACCGCCCGAGCCGCGCGAACCGGCTCGCGCGGCTCCCGCTGTCCGGGCAGGATGCTGCCCGTAGTCACCGTCACCACCGAGGGAGACCCGGATGACCGGCACCGCGCCCGCGCCCTTCACCGCCGACGACTACCGGGCCCGTATGGAACGGGCCGCGCGCGAGGCCGCCGACGCCGGACTCGCCGGGCTGCTCGTGGCCCCCGGACCCGACCTCGTCTGGCTCACCGGCTACGCGCCGCCCGCCGCCACCGAGCGGCTCACCCTGCTCGCCCTCGCCCCCGGCCACGACCCCGTCCTCGTCGTCCCCACCCTGGAGGCCCCGGACGCGGCGAAGGCGGCCGGGGCCCCGGCGCTCACCCTGCGGGACTGGACCGACGGCAAGGACCCCTACGCCGTCACCGCGGGGCTCCTCGAGGCGCGCGGCCGGTTCGGTGTCAGCGACAACACCTGGGCCCTGCACCTGCTGGGCCTGCAACGGGCCCTGCCCGGCACCTCCTACGCCGCCCTCACCGAAATCCTGCCGATGCTGCGGGCCGTCAAGGACCCGGCCGAACTGGAGCTGATGGCCGCCGCGGGCGCCGCCGCCGACCAGGTGTTCGAGGAGATCCGCACCGTGCCCTTCGCCGGGCGCCGCGAGGCCGAGGTCGGCGCCGACCTCGCCGGCCTGCTGCGCCGCTCCGGGCACTCCCAGGTCGACTTCACCATCGTCGCCTCCGGCCCCAACGGCGCCAACCCGCACCACGAGGTCGGCGACCGCGTCATCGAACGCGGCGACATGGTCGTCCTCGACTTCGGCGGCCTGAAGGACGGCTACGGCTCCGACACCTCCCGCACCGTCCACGTCGGGGAACCCACCGACGAGGAACGCCGGGTCCACGACCTCGTCCGCGAGGCCCAGGAGGCCGGTTTCCGGGCCGTACGCCCCGGGGTCGCCTGCCAGGAGGTCGACCGGGCCGCCCGCGCGGTCATCGCCGACGCCGGGTACGGCGCGTACTTCATCCACCGCACCGGCCACGGCATCGGCGTCACCACCCACGAGCCGCCGTACATGATCGAGGGCGAGGAACAGCCCCTCGTGCCCGGCATGTGCTTCTCCGTGGAGCCCGGCGTCTACCTGCCCGGCCGGTTCGGGGTACGCATCGAGGACATCGTCACCGTCACCGAGGACGGCGGCCGCCGGCTCAACGACACCACCCGCGAGCTGGTCGTCGTCGACTGAGCCCGCCCCGCGCACCCCCCAGGAGTCCCGCACCCACCCGAACGGCTACCACGCGATCATGACCCAGGCACCGACACCCACCGCGGACACTGTCCGCCGACTGGTCCGCGCGCTCCTGAAGGAGGGCGACCGCGGCGGACCGGGACCCCAGGTGCGGCCCGTCGCCGAGGAGGGCGGGCACTGGACCTGGTGGGTCGGCACCCGCCATGTGCTCAGGCTCGCCCCCGACCACGACGCCACCGTCCGTCAGCGCCGCGAACTGCGGCTGCGCGACCTCGTCCGCCCGCACGTACCCGTCGCCGTGCCGACCGGCGTCGCGCACGGCGAGTGGTCGCCCGGGCTCACCTACACCCTGGACACCAAGGTGCCCGGCGGCACCGCCGAGGAGCACGAGGTGTCCGCCGTCGGCGAGGCCGACCTCGCGGGCCTCCTCGGCGGGCTGCGCGAGGTGCCGCCCCGGCAGGCCGAGGCGATCGGCGTGCCGCGCACCGCGCCGCGCTCCCTGGAGGCGCTGCGCCGCATGGCCGTGGCCGCCGCCGGCACCCTCGCCCGCGCCGACGAGTTCGACCCCGGGCGCCTGCACCAGCTCACCCAGGCCGGCGCGGCCCAGCTCGCCGCGCAGCCCGCCACCGCCGTGCTCGTCCACCACCGGTTGCGCGGGGACCACCTCGTGGTGAGCGCCGACGGCCGGGTGCGGGGCGTCCTCGACTGGACGGACGCGGTGATCGGCGACCCCGCCGAGGACATCGCCGGACTCGCCCTCGCCGTGGGCTCCGGCGCCGCAGTCCGCGCCGCCACCCTCGCCGGCTACGGCGCCCGCGCCTGCCTGCGCGGCCTCTGGCTGGCCCGCTGCGACGCCGTCACCCGCCTCGCCGACCGCCTCACCGGCCACGGCACCACCCCGCTCCCCCTCCTGCACACCCAACTCCGCCACGCCTGGGAGCCGATCCTGCTGGAGCGGACGACGGAATTCCGGGAGGACGACGACTAGGGCGCCCGCAGGCGCCCCGCCAGGGGCGCGACCGGCCACGACGTACCCGTACCCGCACCCGGCAGCCGGACAGATCGCACCACCCCGGACCCCGCACCCCTCACTCCTGCAACAGCACCACGCACGACTCCGCGGGCACCTCCAACAGCCCGTCCGCCCCCGGCACGGAAACCGGCTCCCACGCCGCGAGCACCCGCGCCGGCCGCGGCCCCAGCGGAATCGCCGCGGGCGTCCCGCCCAGGTTCACCGCCACCCGCACGTCCCCGCGCCGGAAGGCGAGCCAGCGGACCCCGGCGTCCACGGCCACCTTGGTGTCCGCGAGGTCGGGATCGGTGAGGTCCGGCTGGGCGTGCCGCAGGGCGATCAGCTCGCGGTACCAGGCCAGCACGCGCGCGTGGGGCTCGCGCCGCGGCTCGGACCAGTCCAGACAGGAGCGGTCCCGGGTCGCCGGGTCCTGCGGATCCGGTACGTCCGCCTCGGCCCAGCCGTGCGCCGCGAACTCCCGGCGCCTGCCCCGCCGTACCGCCTCGGCCAGCCCGGGATCGGTGTGATCGGTGAAGTACTGCCAGGGCGTGCCCGCCGCCCACTCCTCGCCCATGAACAGCATCGGTGTGAACGGCGCGGTCAGCGTCAGCGCCGCCGCGCAGGCGAGCAGCCCCGGCGACAGGGCCGCCGCGAGCCGGTCGCCCTGCGCCCGGTTGCCGACCTGGTCGTGGGTCTGGGAGTAGCCCAGCAGCCGGTGCGCGGCGACGCGGGAGCGGTCCAGCGGTCGCCCGTGGTGCCGCTCCCGGAAGCCGGAGTACCCGCCGTCGTGGAAGTACCCGCCGGTGAGGGTCCGGGAGAGCGCGGCGAACGGATCGCGCGCGAAGTCGGCGTAGTAGCCCTGGGACTCCCCGGTGAGCGCGGTGTGCAGGGCGTGGTGGAAGTCGTCGTTCCACTGGGCGTGCAGCCCCAGTCCGCCCTCGTGGCGGGGCGTGATCAGACGCGGGTCGTTCAGGTCGGACTCGGCGATCAGGAACAGCGGCCGGCCCGTCTCCGCGGCGAGCGCGTCCACGGCCGCCGACAGCTCCTCCAGGAAGGGGTACGCGCGGGTGTCGACGAGCGCGTGCACCGCGTCCAGCCGCAGCCCGTCCAGCCGGTAGTCCCGCAGCCAGGCCAGCGCGCTGCCCAGCAGATACGCCCGCACCTCGTCCGAGCCGGGAGCGTCCAGGTTGACGGCGGCCCCCCAGGGCGTGTGGTGGCGCTCGGTGAAGTACGGGCCGAACTCGGGCAGGTAGTTGCCGGACGGGCCCAGGTGGTTGTGCACGACGTCCAGGACCACGCCCAGGCCGAGTCCGTGCGCCCGGTCGACGAACCGCTTCAGCCCCTCGGGACCGCCGTACGGCTCGTGCACCGCCCAGGGCGCGACCCCGTCGTAGCCCCAGCCGTGCCGCCCCGGGAACGGGCACAGCGGCATCAACTCGACGTGGGTGACACCGAGCTCGGCCAGATGTTCCAGGCGTCCGGCGGCCGCGTCCAGGGTCCCCTCGGCGGTGAACGTGCCCACGTGCAGCTCGTAGAGGACCGCCCCCGGCAGCGGGCGCCCCGACCACGGGACGCGCCAGTCGTAGCGGCCGTGGTCGACGACCGCGCTCAGCCCGTCCGGGCCGTCCGGCTGGCGGCGCGAGCGCGGGTCCGGGCGGACCGGGCCGTCGTCCACCGCGAAGCCGTACCGCGAGCCGTCCGCGGCCTGCGCCTCACCCGTCCACCAGCCGGCCCGCTCCGGATCCGGCCGCAGCGCGCGCGTGACGCCGTCGCACCGCAGCGTCACCCGGCCTGCCTGTGGTGCCCACACCTCGAACTGCACGGACGGTTCCCCTTACGTCTGCTCACCGTGATGTAGCCGGGTCCATCGTGCGGCATACGGCATCCGTCGAGCAGGTCAACACCCCCGTCGCGGGGGGTGTCTTCGGCCACGCGCGCGGGCAGGTGTTCACCCGTTTTCTGGACACCCGGGGTTCCCTGACCGACAATCACCAGCGTGACGTCGTCCTTCGAGGTGAACCCGTACCCCGCGCGGCTGTCCGACGCGGAGCGCGACAGGGCGCTGAAGGTGCTGCGTGACGGCGTCGCCATGGGCCGGCTGTCGCACGACACCTTCATCCGGCGCATGGAACTCGCGCTCGCCGCCCGCCGCTCCGACGAACTGGTCGCGCTCACCGCCGACCTGCCCAAGGAGAACCGGCTCTCCCGCGTGGTCTTCGGTTCCGTCGAGGCCGTCTCCGGGTTCACCGTGCGGCTGCGCCGGGCCTGGCAGGCCGAGCGGCTGCCCAAGCTGCTGCTGCCGCACCCCGGCACCGAACAGGCGCTGCGGATCGGCCGCGACCCCGTCAACGGGCTGCGGCTGACCCACGAGAGCGTCTCGCGGGTGCACGCCGAACTCACCCGCCAGGGCGGCATGTGGGTGCTGCGCGACCTCGGCTCCACCAACGGCACCACCGTCAACGGCCGCCGGGTCATCGGCGCGGCCGTCGTCCGCGAGGGCGACCAGGTCTCCTTCGGGAACATCGCGTTCCGCCTCTCCGTGAACTGAACCCGCCCGCCGCCGGAGTTCTCTCCCCCCCCCCCGCACCCGCTCGACCGGCTTGCCCGGGTAACAGCGGGTACGGCGGTGTTGACGTACCCCCGCGCCATGACTCAGGGTGCGTACACCGGATACGCCCGGTGAAGCGACGGCGCCGTCATGGAGGTGTGCCCTGCCGCCACTCCTCCGTTACCCGACCGTGGACGAACTCGCGGCCCGCGCCGCCGCCATCGCCGCCCGCCACCCCCGGGACGCCCGGCTGCGCCGCGTCGGGCTCTCCCGCGCGGGCACCCCGCTGTGGCTGCTCTCCGTCGGCCGGGGCACCCGGCAGGTCCTCGTCGTCGCCGGACCGCACGCCAACGAGCCCGTGGGCGGCGCCACCGCCCTCAGACTGGCCGACCGGGCCCTCGCCGACCCCCGGCTCACCGAGGGCGCCGACGCCACCTGGAACCTGCTGCTCTGCCTCGACCCCGACGGCCTGCGCCGCAACGAGGGCTGGCTGACCGGCCCGTACAGCCTCGGCCGTCACTTCCGGCACTTCTTCCGGCCCGGCTTCCTGGAACAGCCCGAGTGGCTGCCCGACGGGGCGGCCGCCGCCGCGCTCCCGGAGACCCGGGCGCTGCTCCGCCTCCAGGACGAACTGAAACCTTTCTTCCAGTGCTCGCTGCACGGCGTCGACGTCGGCGGCGGCTTCGTCGAACTCACCCGCGACCTGCCCGGCCTCGACCGCCGCATGGCCTACGCCGCCGCCCGGCTCGGCATCCCGCGCGAACTCGGCGCGTACGACGCCCTCCACTGGCCCGTGCTGGGACCCGCCGTCTACCGCATCCCGCCCCCGCGCCGGCGCGGCCTCGCCGCCGCCATCACCGAGGCCGCCGTCGAGTCGACCTGGTACCACCCGCACCGCCACGGCACGCTCACCGCGGTCGTCGAGGCGCCCATGTGGGGCGTGGCCGCCGTCGGGGACGGCTCCCCGCCCGCCGACCGGGACGCGGCGCTGCGCGCGGTGAGCGGCACCCTGCGCGAGGAGACCCGGCTGCTGGAGGACCTGCTCGCCCGGGTGCGGCCCCGGCTGCCCGGCACCCCCGAGGCCGACCGGCTGCTCGCGCCCGTCGACGACTACCTCCTGGTCTGCCCCGGGCTCGCCGACGCCTGGGACCCCGACACCGCCGACCCCGGGCGGCCCCTTCCGCCGCTCACCACCGCCCATCTGACGGCCCTGCGCATCGCGGGCCGGCGCATCGCCGTCCGCACGGCGGGCCTGCTGCACCAGCTCGTCACCGGCGCCGGGCAGGACCCCGCGGGTGCCCTGCCGGAGCTGGACGCGCTCATCGACCGCTGGTGCGCCGCCTTCCGGGACGACTGCCAGGCCCGCTGGATCCCCGTCGCCCGCCAGGTGGAGTACCAGGCGCGGGTGGTGCTCGCCGCGTTCGAACTGGCCGGCCGGCCCCCTCGGCCCACGCGTTCGGGTGAGCCGGACTGGGGAACCCAGGCCGCCGTGCCGATGCACCGGGAATGAGACACTCGCACTCCCTCGCCCCGGTGCCCCTGCGGCGCGCCCTGCTGCCGGCCGCGGCCGCCCTCCTCCTCGCCACCGGTGCCGCACCCGCCCGGGCCGCCGCCCAGGACCCCCAGCCCGCCAACTGGCTCCAGCTCTCGGTCACCCGCGACACCGCCCCCTCCGACGGCACCCGCGCCACCCTGCTGCTGTGCGGCCCGCCCCAGGGCCACCGGCGCGCCGCCGAGGCCTGCGACCAGCTCAACGCGGTGAACGGCGACCTCGCGGCCCTCCCGGCCGCCCAGGACACCGTCTGCACCCTCGTCTACGCGCCGGTGACGGCCCACGCGAGCGGACAGTGGAACGGCCGGGCCGTCGCGTACAGCCAGACCTTCTCCAACGCCTGCGAGATGGCGGCCCGCACCGGCGCGGTGTTCGCCCTGGACGACACCGCCGCCGACGCACCCGGAGCCTGACCGCGCCACGCCGGAGGGGCGGCGCGGGGCCCACGTGCCCTACGCCGCCCCCTCGCGCGCGTGCAGGGCCGCCGCCACGACGGTACGGCTCTGGTGCTCCACCTGGTGCTCCAGCGGCACCCAGCGCGCGCCGAAGCGCACGGCGAACGCGTCGCTCCACGTCCCGACGAGCTGCTCCAGCCGCGGCGCGGCGTGGTCGTCGCTCTCCTGGAGCACCCGCCACAGCATCGCCGCCGCCCTCAGCGGCAGCCTCCGGGCGAAGGCGTCCACACTGCCGACGTACGCCATCGTCGTGTCGGCGGGCGGGGTGTGGGTCCAGTCCGAGGCCAGGCCCGGCACCAGCTCCAGCCCCCACCGCGCCGCCCGCAGCAGCGGCCCGTCCACGCCCTCCAGCCGCGGCAGCGCCTCGGCGAGCACCTCCTCCACCTCCCGTGCGTCCCGCAGCAGCCGCTCCGCCAGCCGCCGGATCGCCGCGGCCGGCTCCGGGTGCGGCGCGGAGTCGTCCACCAGGTCGCTCGCCCACATCGGCACCTCCACCACCGCCGTCAGACCACCGTAGCGATGGGCGTGGTACCAGGTGCTGTGCCGGGCGTCGTCCGGCATGCTCGGGTACGCCGGGCCCGCGTCGGCGTCCGGCATCACCCGCACCCCCGGTCCGGAGGCCCGCCAGCCCGCCGCGTCCGAGGCGCCCGTCTCCACCGGGATGTGGAGCTGCGCCGCGGACTTCGCGAACGGCTCGGCGAGGCCCGGGATGTCCTTCGTCAGCTGCACCCAGCTGCCGCCCAGATCGGTGCCGTGCAGCGTCACCTGGAGGTAGGGCCGCAGTTCGTCGATGACCCGGGTCAGCGCACGGGTCTCGGGCGGCAGCCGGTCCGGCGGCAGCACGGCGGGCGACCACTCCGGCTGCTCGGGCCCCGCCGGCCGGAAGAACCCCAGGTGGTACTCCAGCAGGCTGCGCGGCGCGGGCGTGACATGCAGACTCGCGCCGTCCGGATCCGCGCACAGCAGGAAGTGCCAGGAGGTGCCGTTGCGCAACTCCCTCTCGTCCAGCACCCGTTCGGCCAGGGACAGCAGGGTCGGGCCACCGGTGGGCTCGTTGGCGTGGGCACCCGCGACGACCAGCACCGCCCGCCGGGCGCGCCCGACGGACAGCAGATGCAGCGGACGGCCCGCACGGGAGAGCCCCACCTGGCGCAGGGCGCACAGTCCGGGATGCCGCGCCGCCAGGGCCCGGACGCCGGCCGTCAGTTCGGTCACCGTGGGGTAGCGCAGCACCGGCAGGAGACTCACCCCCGTCATGTCCGACCGGCTTCGCTCTTCGCAGTACCCCACGGACTTGGTGAACTGTCAAGAACACGAAGGGGAGCCTCCGGGGGGCGCCCGGAAGCACGTGCCGCCGGGCCCGGCGACGGCTCGGCGGTCCCGCTCAGTCCGCGCGTTCCAGCAGCGCCACCGGCAGCTCCGCGAAGAGATCCGCCACGCGCGCGTACCCCTCGAACACCCGCCCCGGCACCAGGACGTCGGCCCACCGTCCCGGCGGCAGCGGCAGCCGGGTCTCCCGCCAGCCGCCCGCCGCCGCCAGCCGCAACGACAGCCGGGTCACCGCCGTGACCGTCTCCCCCGAGCGGGCGAAGGCCAGGCAGTGCTCCCCGGCCGGACCCTCGGCGGCCAGCGGCTCGTACGCCGCCGCCGTCCCGAAGGCGGCCGGACGGCGCCGGCGCAGCCGCAGCGCCGCCCGGGTCACCGCCGCCTTGGGACCGCTCTCCTCGGGCGGGAACCGCACGGGACGCCGGTTGTCCGGATCCACCAGGGCGCGGCACTCGTCCTCGGTGCCCTGATAGACGTCCGGCACCCCCGGCATCGTCAGATGCACCAGCGCCGTACCGAGCACATTGGCCCCGATGTGCGGCTCCAGCACCCGGCGCAGCGCCGCCACCCGCTCCCCGGGCGCCCCGCACGGGCCCGCCGCGACGAACGCGGCCACCGCCTCCTCGTACGGCGGCTCCTGCTCGGTCCAGCTCGTGTACAGGCCCGCCTCGCGCACATGCTTCAGCAGCGCCTCCCGGACGCGCTCCCCGTCCGCCGGGCCGAGCCCGAACACCGTCTGCCACGCCGCCCACGCGAGCTGACCGTCCGGCGTCTTCGCCTCCGCGCGCGCGACCTGCTCCAGGACCTCCGCCCAGCGCTCCGGGCACTCGGTGAGCACGGCCAGCGCGGCCCGTACGTCGGCGCTGCGCTTGGTGTCGTGCGTGGACACGACCGTGCCGCTCGCCGGCCAGTCGCGCTGCACGCGCGCGCAGTACGCGTGGAACTCCGCCGGGGACACCCCGGGGCGGCCCGGTTCGCCGCCCACCTCGTTCGCCGCGAGCAGCGGCACGTACCGGTAGAACGCGGTGTCCTCCACGGACTTGGCGCGCAGCGCGGACGCCGTCTGCGCGAACCGGGCCCGGAACTCCGCGCGCAGCGGCCCCCGGCCGCCGAGCACCAGCGCCCGCACCGCGTCGACGGCGCCGGCCTCCTCCGCCACCCTGAACGCCGCTCGGGCCTCCTCGGCCGCCTCCTCCGTGACCACGGCGGCGGCGTCGCCCGAGGCGTACGGCCGGTAGACCTCCATCCGGACCAGCAGCTCCTCCAGCGCCGTGCGCAGCGCCCAGGGCGCCCGGTCGCGCAGGACCGGTTCCGGGGCGTCCGCGCAGATCCGCGAGGCGAGCCGCGTCAGCCGGTCCCTTTCCGCCGCCAGCTCGTGCCCCAGGACCTCGTACGCCGCCCGCCGCGCGGTCGCCGCCCAGTCGCCGCCGCGGTCCGCCTGCGGGGCCGCGGAACGCCGGTAGAGGCCCAGCAGCTCCCGGGCGCCCGCGGGGTCCGTGAACAGCCCGTCGACGTGGCGCAGGGCGTCGTAGCCGGTGGTGCCGGCGACCGGCCAGGAGCGCGGCAGCCGCTCCCCGTCCGCGAGGATCTTCTCCACCACCGTCCAGCGGCCGCCGGTGGCCTCGTGCAGCCGCTCCAGATAGCCGTCGGGGTCGGCGAGGCCGTCCGGGTGGTCGATCCGCAGCCCGTCGAGGACGCCCTCGTGCAGCAGTCGCAGGACCGTGCCGTGGGTGGCCTCGAAGACCTCCGGGTCCTCCACCCGCACCCCGATCAGCTCGGAGATGCTGAAGAACCGCCGGTAGTTCAGCTCGGTGCGGGCCAGCCGCCACCACACCGGCCGGTACCACTGGGCGTCCAGCAGCTGCGGCAGCGGAAGCTCCGCGGTGCCCTCGCGGAGCGGCAGGACGTGGTCGTAGTAACGCAGCACCCCGCCGTCGACCCGCAGCCGCTCCAGTTCCGCGCCGACCGGGTGCCCGAGGACCGGGAGCAGCAGCCGTCCGCCGCCCGCCTCCCAGTCGATGTCGAACCAGCGCGCGTACGGCGACCCCGGACCCTCCCGCAGCACCTCCCACAGGGCGCGGTTGTGGCGCGGGCTCATCGCCATGTGGTTCGGCACGAGGTCCGCGACCAGCCCGAGCCCGTGCTCGCGCGCGGTGGCCGCCAGCGCCCGCAGCCCCTCCTCGCCGCCGAGCTCCTCGCGCACGCGCGCGTGGTCCACCACGTCATAGCCGTGCGGGGAGCCCGGGACGGCCTCCAGGACCGGCGAGAGGTGCAGATGCGACACACCGAGCGAGGCCAGGTACGGCACGGCGGCCGCCGCGGCGGCGAACGGGAACGCGGGCTGGAGCTGGAGCCGGTAGGTGGCCGTGGGCGTGACGGGAGCGGGGCGCGCAGGGGTCATGGAGACCTACGTACCCGCCCCGCCCGCTTTCCTGTCACCGGTCACCGGGTGGGCTCAGGCCGGCCGCTGCAGGACCGTCATGCTCCGGTCCGTCAGGGTCAGCCGGTCCCCGGCCTGCACCTTGCGGCCCGCGCCCGGCGCCACCGGCTCCGGGTCGGCGGTGTCCACGACGACCTGCCACTGGCGCCCGTGGTCGACCGGCACCACGAACTCCAGCTCCTTGGGGGAGGCGTTGAACAGCAACAGGAACGAGTCGTCGGTGATCCGCTCCCCGCGCGAACCCGGCTCCGAGATCGCGTTGCCGTTGAGGAACACCGACAGCGCCGAGGCCTGCGCCCGCTCCCAGTCCCGCTGGGTCATCTCCTCGCCCTCCGGGGTGAACCAGGCGATGTCCGACAGCTCGTCGTGGGTGCCCTCCACCGGCCGCCCGTGGAAGAAGCGCCGCCGCCGGAAGACGGGGTGCTCGCGGCGCAGCCGGGTGAGGGCGCGGGTGAAGTCCAGCAGCCCGCTGCCCTCCGCGGGCCAGTGCACCCACGCCAGCTCGCTGTCCTGGCAGTAGGCGTTGTTGTTGCCCCGCTGGGTCCGCCCGAACTCGTCCCCGTGGCTGATCATCGGCACTCCCTGGGACAGCAGCAGCGTGGCGACGAAGTTGCGCATCTGCCGCGCCCGCAGCTGAAGGACCCGCGCGTCGTCGGTCTCGCCCTCCGCCCCGCAGTTCCAGGACCGGTTGTGGCTCTCGCCGTCCCGGTTGTCCTCCCCGTTCGCCTCGTTGTGCTTGTCGTTGTACGCCACCAGGTCGTGCAGGGTGAACCCGTCGTGGCAGGTCACGAAGTTGATCGAGGCCAGCGGACGGCGGCCGTCGTCCTGGTAGAGGTCGGAGGAGCCGGTCAGCCGGGAGGCGAACTCCGCGAGGGTGCGCTGCTCGCCCCGCCACAGATCGCGCACGGTGTCCCGGTACTTGCCGTTCCACTCCGTCCACAGCGGCGGGAAGTTGCCCACCTGGTAGCCGCCCTCGCCCACGTCCCAGGGCTCAGCGATCAGCTTCACCTGGGAGACCACCGGGTCCTGCTGCACCAGGTCGAAGAACGAGGACAGCCGGTCCACCTCGTGGAACTGCCGGGCGAGCGTCGCCGCGAGGTCGAAGCGGAAGCCGTCCACATGCATCTCGGTCACCCAGTACCGCAGCGAGTCCATGATCATCTGGAGGACGTGCGGCGACCGCATCAGCAGCGAGTTCCCCGTGCCGGTCGTGTCCGTGTAGTAGCGGGCGTCCTCGGCCAGCCGGTAGTACTTCTGGTTGTCGATGCCCCGGAAGGACAGCGTCGGGCCCAGATGGTTGCCCTCGGCGGTGTGGTTGTAGACCACGTCGAGGATGACCTCGATGCCCGCCTCGTGCAGCGCCCGCACCGCCGACTTGAACTCCAGCACCTGCTGGCCCCGGTCGCCCCAGGAGGCGTACGCGTTGTGCGGGGCGAAGAAGCCGATCGTGTTGTAGCCCCAGTAGTTGTTCAGGCCCATGTCGACCAGCCGGTGGTCGTTGACGAACTGGTGCACCGGCATCAGCTCCAGCGCCGTCACCCCGAGCCCCGTCAGATGCTCGATCAGCGCCGGGTGCGCGAGGCCCGCGTAGGTGCCCCGCAGCTCCTCCGGCAGCCCCGGATGGAGCATCGTCAGGCCCTTCACATGGGCCTCGTAGATCACCGTGCGGTGGTACTCGGTGCGCGGCGGCCGGTCGTCGCCCCAGTCGAAGTACGGGTTGACCACCACCGACGCCATGGTGTGCGGCGCGGAGTCGAGGTCGTTGCGCCTCTCGGGTGAGCCGAAGGGATATCCGTACACCTCCTCGCCCCAGCGGACCGCGCCGGCGACCGCCTTCGCGTACGGGTCGAGCAGCAGCTTCGCCGAGTTGCACCGCAGCCCGCGCGCGGGGTCGTACGGACCGTGCACCCGGAAGCCGTAGCGCTGGCCGGGCATCACGCCCGGCAGGTACGCGTGCCGGACGAACGCGTCGCTCTCCCGCAGTTCCACCGCCGTCTCCGAGCCGTCGTCGTGCAGCAGACACAGCTCTACTCGGTCCGCGGCCTCCGTGAAGACCGCGAAATTCGTGCCGGCGCCGTCGTACGTGGCACCGAGGGGGTACGCCTCTCCTGGCCAGACCTGCATGAACCGACTCTTTCAGGTGTGCCGCCGACCCGGGGGCGCCTTGGCGCCCGAGTCTCGCGGAAACTGATGGAACCGCCTTCGACTTACTGCCCTCTTACCTGTCGACCAGTGCATACGCCGGGCATCCGGCGCGTGCCGCATTCAGTGGGGCAGACAGACGTACTCCCGGCAGCAGGGGGAGTAGGGGGCAATTGTGCGCACGACAGTGCGCCGCCACCTGGGCAAGGTGGTGGCGGGTACGGCCATCGCAGTGGCTTCGACAGCCGTGATGGTCGCGATCACCCTGCCGGGCACGGCGGGGGCGGACGACACGACAGGGCAGGGCGGGACCGCCCAAAGCGCCGGGCAGGCGGCCGCCGCCGGCGCCAGCGCCGCGGTGCCGCCGGGCGTCGTCCAGGCCGCGCCCGACGAGGGCGAGAAGGGCAAGGGCAGCGACCCGCTCACGGACGACGAGATGAAGCGGGCCGAGAGCGTCGCGCTCAGCAGGCAGGCGTTCAACGCCGCACAGAACGTCGAGGGCGAGCGCGGCCCGCAGCGCCTCGGCGTGGAGCTCGCCGCGCCCGACGCCGGCGAACTCGACGACCCGGACGCGCCCCGGCGCGCCGACGTCACGTTCTACGACTACAAGACCGACACGGTCGTCACCAAGACGGTCAACCTCGACACCGGCAAGGTGGAGAACACCGGCACCCAGCGCGGCGTCCAGCCGCCGCTGAGCGCCGACGAGCAGAACGAGGCGGCGCGGGTGCTCATCGCCGACCCGCTCGGCGCGGGCCTGAAGGCCGACTACAAGGACGCCACCGGCAAGGAGCTCACCTCCCCGGACCAGCTGGAGCTGTCCAGCATGATCTACCACTCGGTGCCGGGCGCCCAGCCGGCCGCACTCGACACCTGCGGTGCGCACCGCTGTGTCCGGCTGCTGCCGAAGGTGAAGAACGGTCCCTGGATCGACTCCCGGTCCCTGGTGATCGACCTCAGCGCCGGCAAGGTCACGAAGCTCAACGGCTGACACGGCCCCGCATCTCCACTCTTCCCACCCGCCACCTCCTGTCAGGGAGTCATGTCCTCATGCGCGTCACCAGAATGAGCCGTACCCAGAAGGGGGCGGCCTTCGGCCTGTCCCTGGCCGCGCTGGCCGCCGGCGCGACCGCCGGGGCCGGCCCCGCCGTCGCCCAGTCGAAGGCCGCGCCCGTGGCCGCGGCCGCCGCCGACTGCAGCGCCGCCTACCGCATCGAACAGAAGCTCTCCACCGGCACCACCTGGCGCATGTGCTGGCGCTACGAGGCCAAGTCCGGCCTCGTCCTGGAGAAGGTCTCCTACCAGCCGCCCGGCGAGCCCAAGCCGATCCGCGTCCTCAACAGCGCCAAGATCGCCCAGATCCACGTGCCCTACGACGACGGCAAGAACGAATACAACGACGTCACCGACTACAACTTCGGCGCCGGGCTGGTCAATCTGAAGCCCGCCGAGTGTCCCGGCGGCACGATCAAGACCATCAAGGTCCCCGAGACCGCCCCGGCCGACTCGAACGTCAAGGGCATGTGCACCACGACCCGGTCGCGCGGCCACGCCTACCGCATGCAGGCCGACAACAACAAGGTCTACCAGGCCCAGGGCAAGGACCTGCTGATCTACACGGTCAACAAGGTCGGCTGGTACGAGTACATGACCGAGTGGCGCTTCTCCGACGACGGCACCGTCAACATGAACGTCGGCGCCACCGGCAGCCTCTCGCCCTTCGACTACGACGCCGGTGACGGCCGCGGCTGGCCGATAGGCAACGGCTCCCAGGCCAAGGCCACCAGCCACAGCCACAACGTCTTCTGGCGGCTGGACTTCGGTCTCGACGGCTCCTCCGCGGGCCGGGTCGAGCAGTACGACTCGAAGGTCAGCGCCCCCGCGAGCGGCCAGCAGGGCCCGACCAACAAGACCACCCGCACCGCCGTCACCAAGGAACTCGCCGGCGACGCCAAGAACATGCGCTGGTGGCGCGTGGTCAGCGCCACCGGCAAGAACAAGGACGGGCACGCGCGCAGCTACGAACTCGTCCCCGGCGCCACCACCAAGTACTCCGGACGCAGCTTCACCCAGCACGACGTCTACTTCACCGAGTACAACAAGTGCGAGATGTACGCCAGCAACAACCCCCTCAACTGCGGTACGGGTCACCCGAAGAGCGTCGACGGGTGGGTCAACGGTCAGACCCTCAAGCACCCCGTGGTCTGGGTGAACGTGGGCTTCCACCACATCGCCCGTGACGAGGACCAGCAGCCCATGCCGGTCCACTGGCAGGGCTTCTCCATCGCCCCCCGGGACGTCACGGCCATGAATCCGCTCACACCGTCCGCGCTCAAGGACCAGAACGGCATCCCGCGCAACGGCGGTTGAGAAACGACCTGCCCATCCGGCTGCACCGCCGACCGGTCCCGGAGTACCCTTCCTTGATCGTTGAGACGGGGAGAGCTCGGGGGAGCGGAAGGCGGTGCTTGGGTGGGCTCGGGAGGGCTGGAGCTGCCCCCTGGTGACGAGGGTCACGAGGGGAACTCCACAGACGTCCCGCCCGGAACGGTGTCCCTGGCCCGGCCGATGGAGACCAACGCCATCGGCCCGGAGCTGGACTGGGACGCCGACGCGTGGCGCGAGGTGCGCACCCGCGCCCAGCGGGCCGGCCGGGCCTACATATGGCTGAACCTGGTCGAACAGCGGCTGCGCGCCGTGGTGGCCGCCGTGCTGCGGCCCATCTACGAACCCGTCCACGGCGACGAATGGGTGGTCGCCGCGGCCGGGCCGGCCGGCCAGGAATGGGTGCAGCGCGCGGTCGCGGTCCGCGAAGTCAGCCGACGCAAGGGCTACTTGCTCGACCCGGCCGACGACAACGTCATCTCCTTCCTGACGTTGCCCCAGCTGCGCGAGCTGATGGTGCAGCACTGGCCGTGCTTCGAGCCGTACCTCGACGACCGCCGGGACGTCGAACTCGCGCTGGACGAGCTGGAGGTGACCCGCAACGTCGTCTCCCGCAACCGGGCGCTCTCCGAGGCCGTCCTGGGCCAGGCCGAGCGGGCCTCGGCCCGCCTGCTGGAGATGCTCGGCACCGGCGGCGACGTGCCGTCCGCGCGCCGGCTGCCCGTGGACGCCGTCGAGGACCTCGTCGGCGACCGGTACGCGGACGTGGTCGCCGTGCACGCCGACCGGGTCCGGCTGCTGCGCCAGTTCCCCGCCGAGGACATCTTCGACGGCTCGCGCCGCATCGACGCCATCGGTATCGGCCTCAACCTGCTGGTGCAGAACTTCTCCGGCCGCCGTCTGGTCCGCCTCGCCGAGGCGGGCGCCCGGGTCCGGCTGCTCTTCCTCAACCCGGCCTCCAGCGCGGTCAAGCGCCGTGAGCGCGAACTCGGGATGAAACGGGGCGAACTCAGCCGCTCGGTGGAGATGAACATCCTCCACATGCGGCGCGTCCGCTCCCGGCTGCGCGACCCGGGCGCCTTCCAGATCCAGGTGTACGACGAGACGCCCCGCTTCACCGCCTACCTCGTGGACGGCGACGGCACCGACGGCGTCGCGGTCGTCCAGTCCTATCTGCGGCGCATGCGCGGCATGGAGGCGCCGGTGCTGGTGTTGCGCGGCGGCAACCGGGTGGTGAAGCCGGGCGAGGTGGACGAAGGGGGTCTGTTCGCGGCCTACCGCGAGGAGTTCGAGCTGGCCTGGGTGGATTCGCGCCCTGTGTCCTGATTCATCCCTAGGTGTCGCCCGCCGTGTCCGTCCCCTCGGAGGCCTCCTCGGCCGTCTCCTCGGCCCTCTCCTCGCGGTCGTGGGGGTGACGCGGTCCCCTGATTGTCAGTGCCCCGTGCGAAGGTGGGGACCACAAGGGGGAAAGCACCACCGAGAAGGGGGGCCGCCATGGCCTGGTACCAGGAGCTGCTCGTCGGCTTCGACCTGGAGACGACCGGGACGGATCCGCGCGAGGCGCGCATCGTCACGGGCGCCGTGATCGAGGTCGGGGACGGACAGGTCCTCGGGCGCAAGGAGTGGCTGGCGGACCCGGGGGTGGAGATCCCGGCCGACGCGGTCGCCGTGCACGGGATCAGCAATGAGCGGGCCGCCGCCGAGGGTGCTCCCGCCGACCGGGTGGCGGACGCGATCGCGGACGTCCTCACCGGCTACTGGCGCACCGGCGTCCCGGTCGTCGCCTACAACGCCACCTTCGACCTGACCCTGCTCTCCGCCGAACTGCGCCGCCACGGTCTGCCGTCCCTGCGTGAGCGACTCGGCGGACTCGACCCGGCACCGGTCGTCGACCCGTACACCATCGACCGCTGGGCCGACCGCTACCGCCGCGGCAAGCGCAACCTCGAAGCGGTCTGCGCCGAGTACGGCGTCACCCTCGACTCCGCCCACGACGCCTCCGCCGACGCCCTCGCCGCCGCCCGGCTGGCCCGCGCGATAGCCGTCCGCCACCCCAAGGTCGGCGCCCTCGGCCCGGCGGAGCTGCACCGCCGCCAGATCGAGTGGTACGCGGACTGGGCGGCGGACTTCCAGAACTTCCTGCGCCGCAAGGGCGAGACGGACGCGGTGGTGGACGGCTCCTGGCCGGTCCGCGAACCGGCGGACAGCGGCGTCATGTAGGACGGGTTCAGAAGGGATACCAGCGCACGGCCGCGTCCCCGTCCCGCAGTGACGCCACCCTCCGCTCGAACTCCCTCAACGCCTTGGGGTTGGCGGGTGCGTGCTGGGCGACCCAGGCACAGCTCGCCGTCTCCCGCGCCCCGCGCAGGACCGCACAGCCCTCCCACTCCCGTACGTCCCAGCCGTAGGCCGCGGTGAAGGAGTCATAGGCGTCGGCGGGCAGCCCGTAGCGGTCGCGGGAGAGCGCCATCACCACCAGGTCGTGCTCGCGCAGATCCGACGAGACCGTCTCCAGGTCGACCAGGACCGGGCCGTCGGGACCCACGTGCACATTGCGCGGCAGCGCGTCGCCGTGGATCGGGCCCGGTGGCAGCCGGGGGACCAGCGCGGCCGCGGCCGCCGCGAAGCCGTCGCGGCGCTCGCGCAGATACGCCGCGTCCGCCGGGTCGATCGCGTCGCCGGCGAGCCGCAGCCAGCGCTCCACCCCGGACAGCAGATCCCGGGGCGGCAGCCCGAAGGAGGGGACGGGCAGAGCGTGCAGTGTCCGCAGCAGTGCGGCCAGATCCCGCGGCCCGGCCGGCCGTACGGCGTCGGGCAGCCGGTGCCACACCGTCACCGGATGCCCCGCCACGAGCAGTGGCTCGGCCTCGGCCGCCCGTACGGCCGGGACACCGGCCTGCGCCAGCCAGCCGGCGACGTCCAGCTCGCGGCGCGCCCGGCCCAGGAGTTCGGCGTCCCGGCCCACCTTGACCACCAGGTCACCGGCGGCGAACACCGCGTTCTCCCCCAGGGCGAGGAGCCGGGCGTCCCCCGCCGGACCGCGCAGCACCCCCGCCGCGGCCAGTACGTCCCGCGCCCTTGCCTCGTCCACCATCCGCCTCCGTCGCCTCGGTCGATTCCGGCCAGTCTCGCATCGACCGGCAGGTGCGGGACCGCCGTAATGGATGAGGCAGGACGTTCCGTCTCGCCCAGTGCCGCCCTCGTCCTCGTCGACGACCCCGAGGTCGCCGGCCGGCTCCGGCGGATCCGGGCGGAGACGGCCGAGGAGGGCGGCCCCCGGCGGGCGGCCGACCTCATCGAGGCCGAACTGGCCGCCCGGCGCCGGTGGTCCGCGCCGACCCACACCGAGGGCCCGTCGGTTCCCCTGCGACCGACGGGCCCCCGGATCACGCGGCCGGGATCAGACGGGCAGCCGTTCGCCCTCGTCGTCGCGCGCGCCGCCGCCCGCGACGGCCTCCGGCGACTCGTCGTGCGTCATGTCCGGCAGCCAGCCCAGCCAGGCGGGCAGGTACCAGTTGCGCTCGCCGAGCAGCGCCATCACCGCCGGGAGCAGCACACCCCGGATGATCGTCGCGTCGATCAGCACGGCCGCCGCCAGGCCCACACCCATCTGCTTCATGGACTGCATGGACAGCGTCCCGAAGATCGCGAACACGGCGACCATGATGACGGCGGCGCTGGTCACGACCCCCGCCGTGGTGACCACACCGTGCTGGATGGCCTCGTTCGTGCTGCGGCCCCGCATCCGCGCCTCACGGATCCGGGAGACGACGAACACGTGGTAGTCCATCGACAGACCGAACAGGATCACGAAGAGGAACAGCGGCAGCCAGGTGATGATCGCGCCGACGCCCTCCGCACCCACCAGCGAGGCACCCCAGCCGTGCTGGAAGACGGCGACGAGGATGCCGTAGGCGGCCCCCACCGACAGCAGGTTGAGCGCGATCGAGGTGATCGCGACCGTCAGCGAGCGGAACGACAGCAGCATCAGCAGGAAGGCGAAGACCACCACGAACGCGAAGACCGGGACGACCGAGCCGATCAGCTGGTCGTTGAAGTCCTGGTTGCCCGCGACCTGACCGGTGATCGGTGCCTCGACCCCGTCGACCTTGCCGAGCGTGGCCGGCCGTACCTTGTCGCGCAGGATGTCCAGGCTCGCCCCCGCCTTGTCCTGGTCGGAGCCGCCGACCAGCGGGACGTAGACGAACGCGACGTTCTGCGCGTCGTGCAGCTTGATCTCGACCGGGCCGCGCGAGGCACCCGAGGAGACCGCCTGCTCCTTGAACCGGGCCAGCGCGTCCTTCACCGCGGCGGAGTTGATGTCGTCCGCCTTGACGACGACCGTGGCCGGCTCGGAACCGCCCGGGAAGGCCTCGTTGACCCGGTTGTACGTCTGCACGATCGGCAGCGAGTCGCCGAACTCCTGGTCCAGGGTGAGGTTCTGCGTCTTCATGCCGAGCGCCGGAGCCGTGACGGCCAGCAGCGCGCCGGCCGCGACCACCACCGAGACGACGGGCTTGGCGAGCACCCCCTTCAGGACGGCCGACCAGAACCGGCTGCCCTCGTTGACCGCGCTCACGCGGCGCCGCTTCAGGAACGGCAGACGGCCCTTCTCCACCCGCTCGCCGAGCAGCGACAGCAGCGCGGGCAGCACGGTCACCGAACCGACCATCGCCACCGCCACCACCATCAGCGAGGCCAGGCCCATCGCCTCGAACCCGACGAGACCCGTGAACAGCATGCCCGCCATCGCCACACACACCGTGACACCGGAGACGATCACGGCCCGGCCGCTGGTCGCCGCGGCGATCCTGAGTGCGGTCCCCGCGTCCCGCCCCGCGGCCCGTTCCTCGCGCTCCCGGCGCAGATAGAACAGGCAGTAGTCGACCCCCACGGCCAGACCCACCAGCAGCATCACCGAGCTGGCGGTGTCGTCCATCGGGTGGACGTGGCTGACGATCGCCATCAGACCGGTCGTCGCCATGATCGCGGTGAGCGCCAGCGCCACCGGCAGCAGCGCGGCCACCAGCGCGCCGAACGCGATCAGCAGGATGCCCAGCGCCACCGGCACCGCCGAGTACTCGGCCTGCTGGAAGTCGTCGCCGAACGCGTCGTCGAACGTCTTCCTCATGCTCGCGCCGCCGATCTCCTCGATCCGCAGCGAGGAGTGCTCCTTCTGCACCCCGGCGACCGCCTTCAGCACCGGCTCGACCCGCTCGCCGGCCGTGTCGGAGTCACCGCGCATGTCGAACCGCACGAGCGCGCTGCGCCCGTCCTTCGAGATCGTGTGCGTGTCGTACGGCGAGGACACGTCGGTGACCTTGCCGGTCCCCTCCACCGCCCTGACGATCGCGGCGACCGCGGAGCGGAACTCGGGGTCGGTGGCCTTGAGCGAGCCGTCCTTCGCCTGGACGAGCACGGTCTCGCCGGCCGGCTCCTCGATCCCCGCGTCCTCGACGATCCGCGCCGCGGTGTGCGTCTCGCCCTTCAACTGGTCGCTGTCCTGGACGTCGACCCTGCCCATGGCCGACCCGATGCCCATCGCCAGGACGACGAACAGCACCCAGATGCCGACGGCGGCCCATCGGTGGCGTGCACTCCAGCCGCCGGCCCGGGCCGCCAGGCCCCGTACCCGCGTATCTCCATGTGCCATGACGGGCCTGCCCCCTCGTGAGCGGTGACAGCCCCCTGCCGCCACCTTCCGATTCGAAGGTATGGGCTGGATAAGGCCTTCTCGTCGTGCTCCCCGGTGAAGTACGGGCGCGCGGGGTCCTCCCCTCGGAGCGGACCGGCTCACCACTGGGAAGGAGGTGGCCCCCTACATCTATCTTCCGGTCTGAGGGACGGGCACCAGGGTTCGGCTCCGCGGCCTCCGCCCCCGAACGCCTAGGGTGAGGGCATGAAGACGACGTATGCCGCCCTGCTCCGCGGGATCAACGTGGGCGGAGCCAGAAAGCTCCCGATGGCCGACCTGCGCACCCTCATGCAGGGGCTCGGGTACGGCGACGTCCGCACCTACCTCCAGAGCGGCCAGGCGGTCTTCTCCTCGGCCCACGGCGACGAGCAGAGCCTCGCCGCCGAACTGGCCGCGACGATCGCGCAGGAGTGCGGCTTCGACGTCGACGTCCTCGTCCGCGACCACGCATACCTGAAGACGGTCGCCGAGGCCTGCCCGTTCCCCGCCGCCGACCTCCAGCCCAAGCAGCTCCACATCACCTACTTCTCCGCGCCCGTCGACGCCGAGCGCTTCGCCGAGATCGACCAGGCCGCCCACCTGCCCGAGGAGTTCCGCCTCGGCGACCGCGCCCTCTACCTGTACGCCCCCGACGGCCTCGGCCGCTCCAAGCTCGCCGAGCTGCTGTCGCGGCCCCGCTTCACCAAGGGGCTGGTGGCGACCAGCCGGAACTGGAACACCGTCGTCAAACTGGTCGAGATGACGCAGCCGTAGGCTCGTCCCATGCGCTACATCATCATCGGGGCAGGGGCGGTCGGCGGCACCGTCGGCGGACGGCTGGCGGAGGCCGGACAGGAAGTCGTCCTGGTCGCCCGGGGCGCCCACGCGGCGGCGCTGCGGGAGGGCGGGCTGCGGCTGAGGGTGCCGCAGGGCGAGCTGACCCGGCGGCTGCCCGTCGTCGGCGGACCGAGGGAACTGGGCGTGCTGCGCGCCGACGACGTCCTCGTCCTCGCCGTGAAGACCCAGGACAGCGAGGCGGCCCTCGGCACTTGGGGCCCGGCCCCCGTCGAGGGCGGCGGCACGGCCGCCATGGGGGTACCTCCCGCTCGAGCGTAGCCGAGAGTGGGGGAAGCTGGCGCTGGTCTGCGCGCAGAACGGCGTCGAGAGCCAGCGCCTGGCCATGCGCCGCTTCCGGCGGGTGTACGGCGTCTGCGTCCGGCTGCCCTCCACCCATGTCGAACCCGGTGTCGTCTCCGCCGCCGGCAGCCCGCTCACCGGCATCCTCCACCTCGGCCGGCACCCGCACGGCACCGACGACACGGCCCGCCACATCGCCGCCGACCTGGAGAAGGCGCACTTCGAGGCCCCGGTCGTCGAGGACGTGGCCCGCTGGCAGTACGCCAAGCTGCTGTCCAACCTGGGCAACGCCCTGGAGGCGGTGGCCGGCAATCCGGTCGGCGACCCGCGGGCCGAGGCGCTGTTCGCCCGGGTCCGGGCAGAGGGCGCGGCCGTCCTCGACGCGGCGGGCATCGCCCACGCGAGCCCCGACGAACAGCGCGCCGTACGCGGCGACAAGGTCACCCTCGTCCCCTTGGACGGCGTCCCGCGTGGCGGCGGCTCCTCCTGGCAGTCCCTGAGCCGCGGCGCCGGCACCATAGAGGCCGACTACCTCGACGGTGAGATCGTCCTCCTCGGCCGGCAGCACGGCGTCCCGACCCCGCTGAACGAACTCCTCCAGCGGCTGGCGAACGAGTTCGCCCGGGCGGGAAGGGCGCCGGGAACACTGCCGGTGGCCGAGTTGACACGACTGGCCGACGAGGCGGAGACACCCCACCGCTGACCTGCGGCCGGCGGCGGGGCGGGGCTTTCAGGCTCCGACCGCAGCCAGCGCCGGCGTCCGGGCCGCGTCGTACCGCTGCAGCAGCACCCGCGCCACCTCCGGGGCCGGGCCCAGCACCTCGGCCAGGACGTCCGCCTGCGCCGCGCCCCGCGCGATGCGGTCGGGCAGGAACCCCGGTGCCAGGACGTAGGGGGCGACGGCGACCCGCTCGCAGCCGAGCGCCCGCAGGTCACGCACCGCGTCCTCGGTGCGCGGCAGGGACGCGGAGGCGAACGCGGGCCGCACGGCGCACCAACCGGTGTGCCGCCACTCCCGCGCGATTGCTGCGATCACCGCGATCGCCTCCGGGTCCGTGGACCCCGCCGAGGCCAGGACGACCCCGGTCGAGGGCTTGTCGGCGGGCGTCAGGCCCGCCTCGTACAGCCGTCGCTCCAGCGCCCGCAGCAGCAGGGGCGACGGGCCGAGCACCTCGGCCTGCCGGATCCGCAGCTGCGGCGGCGCGTCGCGCAGGACCGCCGGGATGTCCGCCTTCGCGTGGAAGGCGCGGGTGAGCAGCAGCGGGAGGGCGACGACCTCCCGGACGCCCTCGGCCGCCAGGGACTCCAGCACCCCGTGCACGGACGGCAGGGTGAAGTCCAGGAAGCCGGTCTCCACGCGCAGCCCCGGCCGCAGCGACCGCACCCGTCGGACGAGGGCGTGCACGGTCGCGGCGTGCCGCGGATCGCGGCTGCCGTGGGCGACGACGAGGAGGACCGGCTCGGTGCGCATCCGGCGGATCAGCCCTTCACCAGCAGACCGCGGCTGCGCAGCACCCACCGCTCCAGCGGACTGAAGATCAGCAGGTCGATGGCGATGCCGACGAACAGGATGAGCAGGATCGCCTCGAACACCATCCCCATGTCGCTGGCGTTGCGGCCGTTCTCCAGGAGCTGGCCGAGGCCCACGCCGAGGTCGGGGAAGGAGGCGATGATCTCCGCAGCCATCAGCGACCGCCACGAGAACGCCCAGCCCTGCTTCAGACCGGCCACATAGCCCGGCAGCGCGGCCGGCAGCGTGATGTACAGCGTGCCCTTCACGCCCGTCGCGCCCATGGTGCGGCCGGCCCGCAGGAAGAGCGGCGGCACCTGGTCGACGCCGGACACCAGCCCGTTGGCGATCGAGGGGACCGCGCCGAGCAGGATCACCGCGTACATCATCGAGTTGTTCAGCCCCAGCCACAGCACGGCCGGCGGCACCCACGCCACCGACGGCAGGGACTGGAGCCCGGACAGGATCGGGCCGATCGCCGCCCGGACGAACTTCACCCGCGCCACCAGCAGCCCGAGCGGGGTGCCGATGGCGAGCGCGAAGAGGAAGCCGAGCAGGCCGCGCGAGACGCTGGTCCAGATGTAGCCGAGCAGCTTGCCCTCGAGCCAGGCCGTCTTGAGCGTCTGCCAGACGTCCCCGGGCGCCACCAGCTTGGTCGGATCGTCGACCACCTTGAACGCGATCTGCCAGACGACCAGCAGCAGCACGGTCGCCAGGATCGGCGGCAGGATCTTGTCCACGAAGGTCCGCGCGAACGGCGTCCGGCCGGCGGCGGTGACCCCGTCCAGCGCGTCGAGACCGGCCTCGACGCTCCCGGAGTCGGCGGACTTGGTCTCAGTGCTGGCCATGACGGCGGATCTCCCCACGCAGGACATCGGTGATTTCCAGGGACAGTTCCGCCACGGGGGCGTCCTCGATACGGCGCGGCTGGGGAATGTCGACCACCCATTCGCGCGCGATCCGGCCGGGCCGGGACGACAGCAGGACCACCCGCTGGGCGAGCCGCACCGCCTCGCGCACGTTGTGCGTGACGAACAGGACCGACAGGCCCGTCTCCGTCCAGATCCGGGTCAGCTCGTCGTGCAGCACGTCCCGGGTGATGGCGTCCAGCGCCGCGAACGGCTCGTCCATCAGCAGCAGCTGGCTCTCCTGGGCGAGCGCACGGGCCATCGCCACCCGCTGGCGCATACCGCCGGACAGCTCGTGCACCCGCTTGCCGTACGCGCCCTTCAGCCGGACGAGCTCCAGCAGCTCCTCGGCGCGCCCGCGCCGGTCGTTCTTGGCGACTCCCCTGAGCTTCAGGGCGAGTTCGATGTTCTTGCCGGCGGTGAGCCAGGGGAACAGGGCGTGCTCCTGGAACATCAGCGCCGGACGGCCGTCGGTCGTGATGGACCCGGCGGTGGGCCGGTCCAGCCCGGCCACCAGGTTCAGCAGCGTCGACTTGCCACAGCCCGAGGCCCCCAGGAGGGTGACGAACTCGCCCGGTGCGACATCGAGGGTGATGTCGTCCAGGACGAGCTGCTGCCCGCCCGGTCCCGCGAAGGATTTCGATACATGATCGAGGCGTGCCGCGTACTCCACCGTTTCGGCGGCCTTGGCGAGGGTCGTGCTCATGGTCGTCACCTCCTGGAACTCATCGGGACGTCGGTCAGTTCACGCCGAGACCGGCGTCGGCGACGGCGGGCTCACCCTCGGCCTTGAGGACCTTGTTCAGGATCGACAGGTCGTAGATGCCCTTGAGGTCGGGCTTCTCCAGCAGTCCCGCCTTGACCGCGTGCTCCGCCTCGGTGTTGAGGGTGGAGGCCAGCGGGTCGTTGATGAACTGGACCGACTTCCACGCCGGGTCCAGGACGTTCGTCGGCAGCGCCTTGCCGGAGTCCGCCTCCAGCTGCTTGTTCGCCGCCGCCTTCGCCTCGTCCGGGTTGGCGTTGATCCACTTGTTGGTCTCGACCGAGCCCTTCAGCACGGCCTCGACGACCTTCGGGTGCTCGGTGAGGAACTTCTGCGACACGATGATGTTCGTGATCACGAACTTCTTGTCGGGCCACAGCGACGCCTCGTCGAGGAGCACCTTGCCGCCCTCGGCGACCAGCTTCGACGCGGTCGGCTCCGGCACCCACGCCCCGTCGATCGAACCCGCCTTGAAGGCGTCCGGGGTGACCTTGTTGTCGCTGCGGACGACGGTGACATCGCCCTTGCCGCTCTGCGCGTCGACCTTCCAGCCCTGGTCGGCGATCCAGTTGAGGAACGCCACGTCCTGCGTGTTGCCGAGCTGAGGCGTGGCGATCTTCTTGCCCTTGACGTCCTTGAGGGACTTGACCTTGGCCGGGTTGACGACGAGCTTCACGCCGCCGGAGGCCGAACCGCCGATGATCCGCAGGGACTTGCCGTCGGACTTGGTGTAGCCGTTGATCGCGGGGGAGGGGCCGATCCAGCCGATGTCGATGGACCCGGCGTTCAGCGCCTCGATCTCCGAGGGGCCGGCGTTGAAGGTGGCGTAGGAGGCCTTCGTGCCGCCGAGGGCCTTCTGGAAGATGCCCTGCTCACGGCCGACGAGCGCGGTCGCGTGGGTCAGGTTGCCGAAGTAACCGATCTTGACGGTGTCGACCCCGTCGATCTTCTCCGCCCCGGCGGCGACCTTCTCGTTCTTGTTGGTGTCCTTGGTCTCGGACCCGTAACCGCAGGCGGCGAGGGTCAGGAGGGGCAGAGCGGCTGCGGCGGCGAGGCCGCGGCGAAGGATCGTCGAACGGTTCGAGCGGTTGGCAGGCACGGGAGGGGTTCCTCTCGTTGGCCCGGCGGTCACGGTCTTTCAGGTCGTGGCCGGGTGATCGGCAAGGGGTCTTCGTCGCATCCGGGACGTCGGGTGGGGGGACGGGGCGCGCAGGCAGTGCGCGTACGTCAGCGCACACATCGCGCCACTCCGCCCTGTCCGCTGCCGAGGGCGCCGCTGCCGACCCGGCCGCCCTCCTTCGCGAACGACCCGTAGAAATCCGTGGAGTTCATGATCAGAAGTCCCAGCCGTCGTCGTCGGACTCGTCCTTGACGGGCTCGGGCGAGGCGAACGACTCGCCGACCATGCCGGCGGTCAGCGTCGTGCCGTCCGCCGGGTCGATCAGGATGAACGAGCCCGTACGGCGCGAGTCCGCGTAGGAGTCCACCGGCAGCGGTTCCGCGGTGCGGATCTTCACACGGCCGATGTCGTTGGCGGCGAGCTGTCCCGGGTGCGGGTGCAGGGACAGGTCGTCGAGTGTGAGCCGGGACGGGATGTCCTTGACGATCGCCTTGACGGTACGGGTGCCGTGCTTGATCAGCACCCGGTGACCGACGGTCAGCGGCTGGTCGGCCACATGGCAGACGGTCGCCTCGACGTCCTGGGTGGTCGCGGGCGCGTCCTTGCTGGGCACGATCAGGTCGCCGCGCGAGACGTCGATGTCGTCGGCGAGCAGCACGGTCACCGACTGCGTCGTCCACGCCACGTCCACCGGCGCGCCCAGCAGGTCGATCCCGGAGATCGTCGAGGTGCGGCCGGAGGGCAGCACGGTGACCGGGTCGCCCACCCGGAAGGTGCCGGCGGCGATCTGGCCCGCGTAGCCCCGGTAGTCGGGGTGCTCGGCGGTCTGCGGCCGGATCACGTACTGCACGGGCAGCCGGGCGTGGCAGTGTGCCAGGTCGTGGCTGACGGGGACGGTCTCCAGGTGCTCCAGGACCGTCGGGCCGCCGTACCAGTCCATGGTGGCGGAGGGCTCCACCACGTTGTCGCCGGCGAGCGCGGAGATCGGGATCGCGGTGACCTCGGGGACGCCCAGCTCGGTCGCGTACGCCGTGAACTCCTCGGCGATCGCGGCGAACACGGACTCCCGGTAGTCCACCAGGTCCATCTTGTTGACGGCGAGGACGACGTGCGGGACGCGCAGCAGGGCCGCGATCGCCGCGTGCCGGCGGGTCTGCTCGACGACGCCGTTGCGGGCGTCGACCAGGATCACCGTCAGCTCGGCCGTGGAGGCGCCCGTCACCATGTTGCGGGTGTACTGCACATGGCCCGGGGTGTCGGCGAGGATGAACCGCCGCTTCGGCGTGGCGAAGTAGCGGTACGCGACGTCGATGGTGATGCCCTGCTCGCGCTCGGCGCGCAGCCCGTCGGTGAGGAGGGCGAGGTCCGGGCCCTCCTGGCCGCGGCCGGCCGAGGCGCGCTCCACGGCCTCCAGCTGGTCGGTGAGGACCGACTTGGAGTCGTGCAGCAGCCGGCCGACGAGGGTGGACTTGCCGTCGTCGACGGAGCCGGCGGTGGCGAACCGCAGCAGGGTGGTGGCCGAGAGCTCCTCGGCGGTGAGCGTGCTCATGGTTAGAAGTACCCCTCGCGCTTGCGGTCCTCCATGGCGGCCTCGGAGAGCTTGTCGTCGGCGCGGGTGGCGCCGCGCTCGGTGAGCCGGGAGGCGGCGATCTCGGTGATGACCTGGTCCAGGGTCACCGCGTCGGAGTCGACGGCACCGGTGCAGGACATGTCACCGACGGTCCGGTAGCGCACCAGGCGCTTCTCGACGGTCTCGCCGTCCTTGGGGCCGCCCCACTCGCCGGCCGTGAGCCACATCCCGGACCGCTGGAAGACCTCCCGCTCGTGCGCGAAGTAGATCTCCGGCAGTTCGATGTCCTCGCGGGCGATGTACTGCCAGACGTCCAGCTCGGTCCAGTTGGACAGCGGGAAGACGCGGACGTGCTCGCCGGGGGCGTGGCGGCCGTTGTACAGGTTCCACAGCTCGGGCCGCTGCCGGCGCGGGTCCCACTGCGAGAACTCGTCGCGCAGCGAGAACACCCGCTCCTTGGCGCGGGCCTTCTCCTCGTCGCGGCGTCCGCCGCCGAAGACGGCGTCGAACTTCTCCGCCTGGATCTTCTCGGTGAGGGGCAGCGTCTGCAGGGGGTTGCGGGTGCCGTCGGGCCGCTCGCGCAGCACCCCGCGGTCGATGTAGTCCTGCACGGACGCGACGTGCAGCCGCAGCCCGTGCTCGGCGACGACCCGGTCGCGGTAGTCGATGACCTCGGGGAAGTTGTGCCCGGTGTCGACGTGCAGCAGCGAGAAGGGGATCGCGGCCGGGGCGAACGCCTTCAGCGCGAGGTGCAGCATGAGGATGGAGTCCTTGCCGCCGGAGAAAAGGATCACCGGGTTCTCGAACTCGCCCGCGACCTCGCGGAAGATGTGCACCGCCTCGGACTCCAGCGCGTCCAGATGGCTGAGGGCGTACGGACTGGCCGTGCCCTCATCGGCCGTGGCGACGGTCGTCACACCAAACCCCTCTCGCTGAGCAGCGCGTACACCGACGCCGCGGACTCCTGCACGGTCTGGTTCTGGGACTCGATCCGCAGATCGGGCGACTCCGGCGACTCGTACGGGTCGTCGACGCCGGTCAGCCCGCTCAGCTCGCCCGACGCCTGCTTGGCGTACAGGCCCTTCACATCGCGTACGGAGCACACCTCGACCGGAGTGGCCACATGCACCTCCAGGTACGCCGATCCCCCCTCCTGGTGGCGCTTGCGCACCGCCTCCCGGCTGTCCGCGTACGGCGCGATCACCGGCACGAGCGCCTTCACGCCGTTGCGGGCGAGCAGTTCGGCGAGGAAGCCGATGCGCTGCACATTGGTGTGCCGGTCCTCGCGGCTGAAGCCGAGGCCCGCGGAGATGAACTCGCGGATCTCGTCGCCGTCGAGCACCTCGACGCGGTGGCCCTCCTCGCGCAGCCGGCCGGCCAGCTCGTACGCGATGGTGGTCTTGCCGGCACTCGGCAGACCCGTGAGCCAGACGGTGGCTCCGGTCGTCACGTGGTTCTCCAATGTCGTAGGCACGGTGGGCGCGGTCATGGGGGTCAGCCGTGCAGTCCGCACTCGGTCTTGGCGCGTCCCGCCCAGCGGCCGGCGCGCGCGTCCTCGCCCTCCAGGACCCGGCGGGTGCAGGGGGCGCAGCCGACGGAGGCGTAGCCGTCCATCAGCAGGGGGTTGGACAGGACGCCGTGCTCGGTGATGTACGCGTCGACGTCGTCCTGGGTCCAGCGGGCGATGGGCGAGATCTTGACCTTCCGCCGCTTCTCGTCCCAGCCGACCACCGGGGTGTTCGCCCGGGTCGGGGACTCGTCGCGCCGCAGGCCGGTGGCCCAGGCCCGGTATCCCGCGAGCCCCTCCTCCAGCGGTTCCACCTTGCGCAGTTTGCAGCACAGGTCGGGGTCGCGGTCGTGCAGCTTCGGCCCGTACTCGGCGTCCTGCTCGGCGACGGTCCGGCGCGGGGTGAGCGTGATGACGTTGACGTCCATCACGGCCTCGACCGCGTCACGGGTGCCGATGGTCTCCGGGAAGTGGTAGCCGGTGTCCAGGAACACCACGTCCACGCCCTTGAGGACCCGGGACGCCAGATGGGCGACCACCGCGTCCTCCATGGAGGAGGTCACGCAGAAGCCCTTGCCGAAGGTGTCCACCGCCCACTGGAGGATCTCCAGCGCGGAGGCGTCCTCCAGGTCACGGCCCGCCTGCTCGGCGAGCGCCTTCAACTCCTCGGTCGTACGGCCTTCCTGAACCGACGTCATATCCGGTCCCCTCCCGTGTCGGTGCGCTGAACGCCCCGGGCCAGCAGCCCGAGGAACTTCAGCTGGAATGCTCGGTTGCATGCCGCGCATTCCCACGCGCCGTGGCCCTGTTCGTTGGGTCGCAGGTCCTCGTCGCCGCAGTAGGGGCAGTGGAAGGGGGCGGCCCGCTCGCTCATGAGAGGGCCTCCTCGCCGGCCCGCGCCGCCCAGACGGCGAACCGCTCGCCGTCCTCGCGCTCCGCCTGGAAGCGCCTGAGCACCCGCTCGACGTAGTCGGGCAGTTCCTCCGAGGTCACCTTCAGACCGCGCACCTTGCGGCCGAAGCCGGCCTGGAGGCCCAGGGCGCCGCCCAGGTGCACCTGGAAGCCCTCGACCTGCTCGCCCGCCTCGTTCAGCACCAGCTGGCCCTTGAGACCGATGTCCGCGACCTGGATACGGGCGCAGGCGTTCGGGCAGCCGTTGAGGTTGATGGTCAGCGGCTCGTCGAAGTCCGGCAGCCGCCGCTCCAGCTCGTCGATCAGGGCGGAGCCGCGCTGCTTGGTCTCGACGATGGCGAGCTTGCAGTACTCGATGCCGGTGCAGGCCATGGTGCCGCGCCGGAACGGGGACGGCTTCGCGGTCAGATCCAGCGCCTGGAGGGCCTCCACCAGCGAGTCGACCTGGTCCTCCACCACATCGAGGATGATCATCTTCTGCTCGACGGTGGTGCGCACCCGGCCCGAGCCGTGCGCCTCGGCGAGGTCGGCGATCTTCGCCAGGGTGGCGCCGTCCACCCGGCCGACGCGCGGGGCGAAACCGACGTAGAAGTTGCCGTCCTGCTGGCGGTGCACGCCGACGTGGTCACGCCAGCGCGAGGTGGGCTCGGCGGGCGCGGGGCCGTCGATCAGCTCACGCTCGAGGTACTCGTCCTGGAGCACCTGGCGGAACTTCTCCGGGCCCCAGTCGGCGACCAGGAACTTCAGCCGGGCGCGGTTGCGCAGCCGGCGGTATCCGTAGTCACGGAAGATGCCGATCACGCCGGCCCAGACGTCGGGGACCTCGGCCAGCGGCACCCAGGCGCCGAGCCGGACGCCGATCTTGGGGTTGGTGGACAGACCGCCGCCGACCCACAGGTCGAAGCCGGGGCCGTGCTCGGGGTGTTCGACGCCGACGAACGCGATGTCGTTGATCTCGTGCACCACGTCCAGCAGCGGGGAGCCGGAGATCGCGGACTTGAACTTGCGCGGCAGGTTGGAGAACTCCTTGCTGCCGATGTACCGCCGCTGGATCTCGTCGATCGCCCAGGTGCCGTCGATGATCTCGTCCTCGGCGATGCCGGCGACCGGCGAGCCGATCACGACACGCGGGCAGTCACCGCAGGCCTCGGTGGTGGACAGGCCGACGGCCTCCAGCCGGTTCCAGATCTCCGGGACGTCCTCGATGCGGATCCAGTGCAGCTGGATGTTCTGCCGGTCGGTGATGTCCGCGCTGCCCCGGGCGAACTCCTGCGAGATCTCACCGATCACCCGCAGCTGCTGCGTCGTCAGCCGGCCGCCGTCGATGCGCACCCGCAGCATGAAGTACTTGTCGTCCAGCTCCTCCGGCTCCAGGATCGCGGTCTTGCCGCCGTCGATCCCGGGCTTGCGCTGGGTGTACAGCCCCCACCAGCGCATCCGGCCCCGCAGGTCGTTGGGGTCGATCGAGTCGAAGCCGCGCTTGGAGTAGATCGTCTCAATGCGTGTCCGCACATTGAGACCGTCGTCGTCCTTCTTGAACTGCTCGTTGCCGTTGAGCGGGGTGTGGTGCCCCATGGCCCACTGCCCCTCACCGCGGTGACGACTCACCTTGCGGCGGGGCGCGGAGGCGGCAGGGTTCTGTGGGGTGGCGGCCATCGTGAATACGTCCTTCGGGACAGGCGGAAAGCGGCTCTGACCTGCGCGTACGGGCGCATGGGGGAGAGGTGTGCGTCGTTGCGCGGGGGGAGGGCAGGGGGGAAGGCTGGATCAGGAGACGCGGCGGCGCTGTGCTGTCAGCCCGCCGGACAGATGGCGCTGGACATGCGGCCGAGGTCGACGTGCCGCCGACTCACCAAGGCAATTCCAGTTCCAGACATGACGGAAGCGTGGCACGGCGATCTGGACACAGTCCAGCTTTATCCGCCATGTGGACACCGTTGTCCCGAGATGTGAGACGCGGGTGTCCTCGATCACATGGCGCGCACGGCCCCTTGTCCCCGCAGGTCAGAACCGGTATGCGCGGCCCGGTCAGCCGGCCTGCGCACCAGGCCAGGGGCCCGGCGCGGCCACCTCGGGCTGTTCCTCCACCCTGGTGTCGAACAGCGTGAAACCCCGCCGCTGGTAGTTCGCCAGGGCGTGCTCGCCGTCCAGGCTGCACGTGTGCAGCCACACCCGCTTGGTCTGCGGCAGGCCCGGCCAGCGGTCCCCGAGGTCCCAGGCGCGGGCGGCCCCGTACGACAGCAGGTGCCCGCCGATCCGCCGTCCCCGGAAGGCGGGGATCAGGCCGAAGTACACGATCTCCACGACCCCGTCGTCCTGCGGCTCCAGCTCCACGTACCCGGCGGGCGTGCCGTGGTCGTAGGCGACCCAGGTCTCGACCCCCGGGCGCGCCAGGTGCTCGACCCAGCGCGCGTACGGCCAGCCCAGCCGGTCGATCCAGCGGATGTCGCCGCCGACGGAGGCGTAGAGGAAGCGGCTGAACTCGGGTGAGGGCACCACGGCGCGGACGATCCGGACGTCACCCTCCGGCGCGGCGGCCGGCAGGAGATCGGTCGGGGCGGTCTGCTCCAGGGACCAGGTGGTCACGGGGATGTGGGTCATGCGGCCAGGGAATCATCACGGCAGAGGGTCTGTCGATCGCCGTCCGCGGGGCGGCCGGTCGAACGGGGCCCGGGTTCCTCCTGCCGTGCCCCGCCGTTCCGCCTCCTACTGGGCCGGCAGGAGCGCCGGGTGGTCCGAGGCCGTGCCCGCGAGCGTGGACAGGGGTGTGGCGAACAGCACGCGGCCGGACTGGGCCCAGACCTCGCCGGTCTCCGCCCAGTAGGAGAGGGACTCCGTGCGGGAGCTCCAGCAGGCGTGCGACCCGTCGGCGCCGCACTCCGCGGCCCGCGCCCCGTCCTTCTCGGCGGTGGACTGCCGCCACAGCGCACCGTGCCGCTCCCCGGCCCCGGCCGCCCGGCTGACGTACCAGGCGCCGCCGTACGACAGCACGCCGCGCACCCCGGTGAGCTTCGTCTCGTACGCCTCCGACACCCGCGCCCGTCCGTCGGCGCCCTCGGCGAGCAGACCCGTGTGACCGGCGGCCGTGCTGAAGGGATAGCGCCACAGCCGGGCGACCCGGTCGCCGCCGTCGAGGGTCCACTCGCCGGCGACCAGCGTGTCCGGGGCGGTGCTGCGGTCGAGGGAGATCGTCGTGGGCCGCGGGGCGTCGCCGCCGTCGAGCCGGTAGGAGCCGACGGCCGGCAGGACGAACCGGTAGCCGTGCGCCGACCAGCCGCCGTCCGTGCGGCCGACCGCCTCGCCGAGGACGCCGGCGCGCTGGACCCGGTTCATGTCGTACACGTACAGCGCGGCCCTGTCCCCGTCGTCGGCGGTGACCAGCAGCTTGTCCTGGTACCAGACCATCCCGGAGACATGGGAGACCAGCCCCCGGTAGTCCCGGCCGCCGTCCACCGGCACGGCCAGCAGCACCCAGGTGTACGAGAGCCGGCCGAGGTCGTTGGCGTCGACGAAGGCGACCCGCGCCAGCCCCTGGTCCTCCGGGGTGCCGCGGGTGTCCGACCAGGCGGAGAGCACGACCCGGTTGCTGCCCCAGACACCGTCGTCGTCCGCGTCGCCCGAGGTGGTGACCGCGCCCGGCTGCCAGCCCTCGGTGTCGCCGCCGTTCCAGCAGTACGCCCGGGTGGCCGCGGGGGAGACGGGGAGGTCCGCGCGCTCGGCCGTCGCACAGTCGTCCGCGTCGCGCAGCGCGCCGTCGGCCCGGGCGAGCACGGCGCCGACTCCTACCGGTCGGCCCATCGCGCCCGCCAGCCGGTCCAGATCGGCCTGCGGGACCATGTCCCGGATCAGCCCCGGCCGTCCGGACCCCGCGGCCGCGGCCGGCGGCTTCAGGGCCCCGGGGCCGTCGTCGGTGACCGTGGCCTGGGAGGCGCTGATCATGGTGGCGGCGGCGGTGAGGGCGAGGGCCGTCCCGGCCAGGAACGCCCGTACCGCTCTGCCCCGCCTACGCCGGCGATGTCGGCCGCGATGTCTCATTCGTCCTCCCGAGGCGGGCCAACTGCGCCTGATGATCCGTACGTTGACCGAGGAGCAGGTGGGGTGACCCGTAGAGGGATGCTACGGCAGAGGGGGGCCGTCCCGGACGAAGACCTCGCAAATATGCGGAAGATGCCACCGGGTGCAGCATTCCGGCTACAGTGCGGAACACGTTCGCCACGGCGCGTGTGCCGGGCGGGCGGGCACGGCACGCTCCTGGCATCCGGTGCCACGCCCGCGCCGTCACCGGGTGCCCGGCCCGGTCCGCTCCCGCAGGACCGCGGGCGCCGTCGAGTGCGGCAACAGCCCCGCCGGGTCCGCCGGCCGGAGCACCTCGACCTCCGCCTCCTCGCAGAAACGATACGGCCGGTGTTCCAGGAAACCCCCCAGATACCGCCGTACCCGCGACATCTCGGCCCGCACCGTCACCGTGCGCGCCGGATCGCCGAACATGTCCTGCGCCAGACCCGACGCACTGCGCCCGCCCCGGTGCACCGCCAGCAGATACAGCAACTCCGCGTGCCGCGGACTGAGTTCGTGCGACCAGGTGCCCGCCCCGCCCGACACCGTCACTGACCAGCGCCGCGCCCGGCTCACATCCAGCACGATCCGGGTCGCCTCCCCCGGCACCCGCCCGCCCGCCTCGTCCACCGACCGCACCAACCAGCCCCCGGCCAGCGGCTCCAGCGTGCACAGCCCGAGCGCCGGCAGCCACCGCCGCCCCGCCGACGGCGACTTCGGCAGCGCGATCCGCGCCACGTACGGCATCCCGCTCACCGCCGCCGTCCAGCCGTCCCCGTCCACCACCGCCGCCCGGCCGCCCAACCGGGCCAGCACCGGCGCCGCCACCGCCCGCAGCCGCTCCAGCGACCCCACGTGCGCCTCCCGCAGCCGCGCCTCGGCGAGCCTGGCCACCGACTCCACCCACGCCAGCGTCGCCGGATGCACCGTCTCCAGCGGCCCGCTGACATCGACCACCCCGAGCAGCCGCCCGTTGCGCGGATCGCTGATCGGCGCCCCCGCACACGTCCAGCTCCCGTGCGACCGCACGAAATGCTCACCGGCGAACACCTGCACCGGCCGCCGCACCACCGCCGGCGTCCCCACCCCGTTGGTGCCCACCACCCCCTCGCCCCAGTCCGCGCCCGGCTCCAGCCCCAGCCCGTCCGCCCTGCGCAGCACCGGCGCACACCCCTCCCGCCACAGCACCCGGCCCGCCTCGTCGGCGACCACCATGATGTGCTGCGCCACGTCCGCCACCGACAACAGTCCCTCGCGCAGCACCGGAAGGACCTCCCGCAGCGGCGACTCCTCCCGCAGCCGCCGCACTTCGTCCGCGCCCAGCGTCGGCGGCGGGAAACCGTGCTCCGGATCCACCCCGCCGCGCAGCACCCGCTCCCAGGACTGCTCGATCACCGGACGCGGCGCCACCCGCGCCCGCCGGCCGGCCAGCCGCGCGTCCCGCACCTCGTTGAGCACCCGCGCCGCCCGCGCGGCATCGACGGCCGCGAGCCGGGACACGTTCATCGGCGAGTGGGCCACAGGAGCCTCCCGGGTACACGGAGCGATTCAACCGACAGTTTCCGCAAGGCCGTTTCCGGCCGACAGTCTCCGACCGACTGTTTCCAGTCGTGCCGAAGTCCCCATCTTGCCGCCCGCCCCGCCCGGAGGGGTGCACTCCGGTCACAACCGCCCACAGGTTGCAACCCCTTGCAACCCTGGTGAACATCCACACCGTGTCCGAAACTTGAGGCACGCCGTCCCGAGCGGCGATTCTGGCCTCGCAGGGCCAAAGCCGCGGGGGTGGTGCCGTGTCGGCGCAGCACCACCCCCGCACCTGTCCTCCCAGCTCAGACCACGGGCGCGGCCCGCTCCACCAGGGCCGCCAGCGGGAGGCTGTGCGGCAGCGTCCCGAACGCCGCACCCCCGTCCCCGCCGAGCCGCGACGCACAGAACGCGTCCGCCACCTCCGACGGCGCGAACCGCACCAGCAGCGACCCCTGGAGCACCAGTGCGAACCGCTCCGCCAGCCGCCGCGCCCGCGCCTCCACCCCGTCCAGATCGGCCAACTCCGTCAGCAGCCCCTTGATCGCCCCGTCCAGCCGGTGATCCGCCCCCCGCGCCCGCCCCACCTCCCGCAGATACGCGTCCAGCGCCCCCGGCTCCCGCTGCAACGCCCGCAGCACATCGAGCGCCTGCACATTGCCCGCGCCCTCCCACACCGAGTTCAGCGGCGACTCCCGCACCAGCCGCGGCATCCCCGACTCCTCGACATAGCCGTTGCCGCCCAGACACTCCGCCGCCTCCACCACCAGCGGCGCACAGCGCTTGGTCACCCAGTACTTCGCCGCCGGCACCGCGATCCGCAGGAACGCCCGCTCCTGCTCGCCGCCGTCGTCACAGGCCGCCGCCAGCCGCAGCCCCAGCGTCGTCGCCGCCTCCGACTCCACCGCCAGGTCCGCCAGCACGTTGCGCATCAGCGGCTTGTCGCGCAGCCGCCCCCCGAACGCCTCCCGGTAGGTGCAGTGGTGCACCGCCTGCGCCACCGCCTGCCGCATCAGCCCCGCCGACCCCAGCACACAGTCCACCCGGGTCGCCGCCACCATGTCGATGATCGTGCGCACCCCCCGCCCCTCCTCCCCGACCCGGCGTGCCCACGTGCCGTCGAACTCGACCTCCGCCGACGCGTTCGACCGGTTGCCCAGCTTGTCCTTCAGCCGCTGCAACCGGAACACGTTGCGGCCCCCGTCCTCCAGCACCCGCGGCACCAGGAAGCAGGTCAGACCCTCCGGAGCCTGCGCCAGCACCAGGAAGCCGTCCGACATCGGCGCCGAGCAGAACCACTTGTGGCCCGTCAGCGCATACGTCCCCGCCTCCGCCAGCGGCACCGCCCGGGTCGTGTTCGCCCGGACGTCACTGCCGCCCTGTTTCTCCGTCATCCCCATCCCGAACAGCGCCCCCGCCTTCAGCCGGGCGGGCCGCAGACCGCTGTCGTAGACCTGGGACGTCAGCCGGGGCTCCCACTCGGCGGCCAGCTCCGGGTCCGTCCGCAGCGCCGGTACCGCCGCGTGCGTCATCGACAGCGGACAGCAGGTGCCCGCCTCCACCTGCGTCCACACCACGAACGCCGCCGCCCGCCGCACGTGCCCGCCCGGCCGCGTCCACGCCGCCGTCAGCCCGGCGCCCACCCCCTTGCCCAGCAGCCGGTGCCACGCCGGATGGAAGTCCACCTCGTCCACCCGGTTCCCGAACCGGTCGTGCGTGCGCAGCGTCGGCGGATGCACGTCGGCCTGCACCGCCCACTCCTGCACCTGCTGCGACCCGGCGGCCCGCCCCAGCCCGGACAGCTCGTCGTGCGCCTCCTGCGCCGGCCCGGGATCCAGATGCCGCCCCACGGCCGACACCAGGGCCCGGTCGGCGCCGTAGACGTCGTACCCGCTCAGTTCGGGGGGCTGATTGGTCACGGTGTGCGTGCTGCCTGCCATACCGGGAACCTACCCCCGGGTACGCCGCCGACGCCGACCCGAGCCCCGCGTGCCGCGCCCCGACCAGGCGATGCGGCCTCGCCGGAGGTGAGTGCAGACCCGAACGGCGGATACCTTTAGGGCGTGCAGCCAGCAAGACAGTCACCCGAGCAACCAGGAGGCCCCACGGGACGCCTCCACCGGGCGCGTGCCCTCTACCGGAACGTCTCCAAGCGGCGGACCGCCTGGCTGCTGTTGAAGGACACCGTCAACTCCTGCATCGAGTACCGCATCCTCGGCCTCGCCGCCGAGGCCGCCTTCTTCACCCTGCTGTCCGTGCCGCCCCTGCTGCTCAGCCTCATCGGCCTGCTCGGCTACGTCGACGACTGGACCGGCACCGACTCCATCAGCAGCCTGGAGAGCAACCTCCTCGAGGCGTCCCGCACGGTCCTGTCCGACAAGGGCGTCGCACAGATCGCCCAGCCCATCCTCGACGACGTGATGAGGGGCGGCCGCCCCGACGTCATCTCCATGGGCTTCCTGTTCGCCCTGTGGTCCGGCTCCCGCGCCGTCAACGTCTTCATCGACACCATCACCGTCATGTACGGCCTCGACGGCGTCCGCGGCATCGTCAAGACCCGGCTGGTGGCGTTCCTGCTGTTCCTCGCCGCCCTGCTGATCGGCTCCGTCGCCCTGCCCCTCATGGTGGCCGGGCCCGACGCCGTCGTCGGGGTCGTGCCCTGGTCGACCACCCTCGTGCAGATCCTGTACTGGCCCGTCGTGATCGTCCTCTCCGTGGCCTTCCTGACCACCCTCTACCACGTGTCCGTGCCCGTGCGGTCCCCATGGATCGAGGACGTCCCCGGAGCGCTCGTCGCCCTCGCCATGTGGGTCCTCGGCAGCTTCCTGCTGCGCATCTACCTCACCCACACCATCGAGGGCGCCTCCATCTACGGTTCCCTCGCCGCCGCGGTCGCCGTCATGCTGTGGATCGGCGTGTCCGCCTTCGCCGTGCTGGTCGGCGCCGCCGTCAACGCCGCCATCGACCGGGTCTGGCCCGCCGCGGCGACCGCCGCCGCCCGCGCCGCCAACGAGCGCATCCGCGAGGAGGAGGCCGCCGAGTACGTCGCCCGCGTGGCCGCCGCCCGCACCCACGACGACGACCCCGACGACCCCGACATGCCCTCCGAGTTCCCCGAACGCTGGTCCCGCTTCCTGCCCCCCGACGACGTCACGGCCCGGCTGCGCACCCACGCCAAGACCTCCCCGAAGCAGAACGGCACGACGGGGACCCACAGGGAGGAGCCCGGGGACGACGGGAAGTGAGCGCGGCCGGCCCGGTGGTCCGCGTGACCGCGCTGCCGCGTGACCGCAGTGCCGCGTGACGCCCGCGCACGGCCGGGGGGACCTCCTGCGAGGACGCGTGACCACGGGTGACCGGGCGCCTTTCGCCCGGGGCGGCGTAGCCTGGCCCGCGTGTACCAGGAACGGCCCTCCCGGCTGGCCGGCGCGGTGGTCTGGACGAACGCTCCCGTGCCCGGATCCGACGCGCTCCCCGTCCTGCCCGACGGCTGCATGGACCTGCTGTGGAACGACGGCCGCCTGCTGGTCGCCGGCCCCGACACCCGCGCCCACGTCCCCGGCGGAGCGCCCACGGCCTGGGCCGGCGTCCGCTTCTACCCCGGCACCGCGCCCGGCCTGCTCGGCGTACCGGCCCACGCGCTGCGCGACCGCCGCGTGGAGCTGGCCGACCTGTGGCCGGCGGCCCGCGTACGGCCTCTGACCGCTCGCGTCGCCGCCGCCCCCGACCCCGCCACGGCCCTGGAGGACCTGGCCCTGGAGCGGGCCGCACCCCCCGACGCGCAGCTGCGACGGCTGGTCACCGCGCTCGCCGAGGGCCGCTCCGTCGCCGCCACCGCCGACGCACTCGGCCTCGGCGCCCGGCGGCTGCACCGCCGCTCCCTCGACGCCTTCGGCTACGGCCCGAAGACCCTCGCCCGGATCCTGCGGCTGCGGCGCGCCCTCGACCTCGCCCGCGCCGGGGTGCCGTACGCGGACACCGCGGCCCGCGCCGGATACGCCGACCAGGCCCATCTCGCCCGTGACGTGCGGGAGTTCACCGGCACCACGCTGAGCGGCCTGCTGCCGCGGCAGCGGTGAGCGCCCCGGCCGCCTACCGCTCGGGCAGCGGCGCGAACAGGTCGACGCCGTTGCCGTCGGGGTCGTGCACGACGGCGTACCGCTGGCCCCAGAACGCGTCCCAGGGCTTCAGCTCCCCGTGATGGCCGTCGCCGGTCAGCTCCTCGTACACCGCGTCGACCTCGGCCGGTGCCGCGCAGCGCAGCGCGAGCGAGGCCCGGCCGCCCCCGGAAGGCGCACGCCAGCCCGGATGGAAGGACCGCACGGTCTCCTCGGTGTCCAGCAGCAGCCGCAGCCCGCCGGGCAGCTCCGCCTCGGTGTGCGGCTCCCGCTCGGCGCCGTCGGGGAACGCGAACCCCAGCCGGCGGTAGAAGGCGACGGAGGCGGCCATGTCGGAGACCACCAGCCCGATGGCATCGAATCGTGTACGCATACGGTCACCGTAGGCGCGGCGGGGCGGCCGGTCTTGAAGGAAACGGACAGCGCGCACCGGCCGGTGCCCCGCGTCAGCCGAAGCGCACCGGCCCGTTCGGACTGTCCACCGTGAAGGAGAACGCCGCCGGGCCCTCGGTCAGCCGCAGGTCCGTGCCGAGGAGCGCCAGCAGTGCGCGGAGTTCCTCGGGGTCGGGGGCGGTGGCGGTCAGCTCCCGCAGCGGGGTCACCGGCAGCCCGGACGCCGACGGGTGGGGCGCCGCACCCCAGTCGATGAGGAACGGCACCAGACCGGACGGGTGCGGGCGGCCGCCGTCGGTCAGCCGCCACCGCAGCAGTGTGCCGTCGGGCCGCCGACGGCTCATCTCCCGTACGTCACCCGGGTCGTAGCCCCGGGCCCGGACCGCCGCGACCGTCGCGTCCAGGTCCGCCGGGCCGATCGCCCAGGTGAGGACCCGCGCCCGGTCGAGACCGTCCACGCCGGACGGGCGCGGACCCGTCGGTGCGGGCCGCTCCGGATCGGGGCCGAGGATCTCCAGATACGCGCCGCCGCCCAGCCCCACCAGATGGTTGCGCGTGCCGTGCTCCGGATGCACCCCGCCCGGCACGGGCGCCACTCCCGTGCGCCGGGTGAACTCCGCGACCGTCGCCGCCAGTTCGGGGGTCGCGAGGACGATGTGGTCGAGACGTGCAGGAATGGTGTTCATCCCGGCCGAGCCTACGCGCCCCGCCGCCGACGACGCCCCGCCCGGGGAAAAGCCGGAACCGCCCCCGTTCGCGTGCGGGGGCGGCGCGAGATGACGGGCCACCGAAAGATTCGCTCGACGATCTCACTGGGACACCGCCGCCCGCGGCCATAGGCTCGGCGGCATGACCGCCCGCCTGCTCGTGTACACCCGCACCACCGCCTACCGCCACGACTCCATCCCGGACGCCGTCACCGCCGTCCGGGCCCTGGACGGCTTCGAGGCACACCACAGCGAGGACCCGGCGGCCCTGGAGGCCCCCCTGGACGGGTACGCGGCCGTGGTGTTCCTCTCGACCAGCGGCGAGGTCCTCACCCCCGCCGGACGCGAGCGCCTCACCGCGTACGTCCGCGCGGGCGGCGGCTTCGTCGGCGTGCACGCGGCCGCCTGCACCGAGTACGACTGGCCGTACTACGGCGAACTCCTCGGCGCCCGCTTCGACCGCCACCCCGCCTACCAGCCCGGCAAGGCGGTCGTCGAGGACCACGACCACCCCGCCACCCGGCACCTGCCCACCGTCTGGGACTTCACCGACGAGTGGTACGACTTCCGCGCCAACCCGCGCGGCCGGGTCCGCGTCCTCGCCGGCGCCGACGAGTCCTCGTACGAGGGCGGCGGCATGGGCGCCGACCACCCTCTGGTCTGGTGCCGCGAGGAGGGCGAGGGCCGTGTCTTCTACACCGCCCTCGGACACGCCTGTGAGGCCTACCGCGACCCCCGCTTCCTGGCCCATCTGCGCGGCGGGATCGCCTGGGCGGCCCGGGTGGGCCGCGACGCCCAGTGACGTTTCTGCGGTGAACCGTTTCCGCCATCGGGGTGACCGACCCCGCGCCGGGAGCGGTCCGCCCCCGGCCGCCGGAGATCCTCCTGTCCGGTTGATCCGGTGAAATGGACGCTCAGGAGGAGCCGGACGGTGACTTACGGGACCAAGCTGCGGGAGCGGATCGCCGCACCGGGGACCACCCCGCTGATCGGCGTGTACGACATGTACTCGGCGTCGATCGCCGCGCAGCACTACGACGGGATGTTCGTCTCCGGGTTCGGCTTCGCCGCCTCCTACTACGGACTGCCCGACATCGGCTTCATCGCCTGGCCCGACATGATGGCGTTCGTCCAGCGGCTGCGCGGCGCGTTCCCCGGCCACCACCTGCTGGTCGACATCGACGACGGCTATGTCGACCCCGAGGTCGCCTGCCACGTGGTGGAGGGACTCGAACGGATCGGCGCCTCCGGTGTCGTCCTGGAGGACCAGAAACGGCCCCGCCGCTGCGGCCACGCCGACGGCAAACAGGTCCTGCCCCTGGAGGAGTACCTCGCCAAGCTGGAGATGGTCCTCGCCACCCGCCGGGACCTGCTCGTCGTGGCCCGCACGGACGCCACCGACGAGCACGACATCCTGCACCGTGCCGGGACCCTCGCGGCCACCGACGCGGACGTGGTCCTCGTCGACGGCGTCCGCAGCGTCGACTGGATCCGCCGCATCCGGGCCGTCGTCGGCGGCAAGCCGCTGCTGTTCAACCAGATCGCGGGCGGCAAGTCCCCCCGGCTCTCCCTCGGCGAACTCGCCGCCCTCGGCGTGGACGTCGCCATCTACAGCACCCCCTGTCTGTTCGCCGCCCACGAGGCCATGCACGCCGCGCTCGCCGAACTCCGCCGCACGGACGGCCGGCTGCCCGAGACGAGGAGCGACGCCGACGGGGTGGGCGTCGGCACGGCGACCCGCCTGCTGGAACGCAACATCGCCCGCAGCCGCGCCCCGCGGACGGACACACTTCCTCCGCCCCCACGCGACGCACCCCGAGGGCCGGCCGAACGAAAGGCCTGACGGGCCGGGCCTTTCCACCGCTGCACCGATCCCGTGCCGGGGCCTGCGCAGGTTCCGTGCCGGGTCCCGGGTGCCCCGGCGACCTCCCCCGCCGGCTCGGCGCACGCGACGCCGTAACCGCAGCAGATCGTCGAACACGGCTGGACGAAGAACGCCGGGCCTTCGTCCACCGCTACGACCCAGGCCGCCTCCCGGACGAGGAGCTGGGCCGTGCCGAGGGCACGACCGGCTGACGGTGCACCCGGCGCGGGTCACTGCCGTGGCGCCGTCCCGGCTCCGGCGGCGGGCGGTCGGCCGGCGCGCGGCAGCAGAGCCCACCGCGCCGGGCGACACGCGCGCGGCCCCACGCCCTCCGCGCCGGGCGCCGGTCAGGCCATCCGGGGCAGGTCCGCGTGGCGTACCTCGTGGGCCGGCGGCAGGCCGTCTGCCAGGCGCTCCAGCTCCTCGACCACGATGAGTCCCAGCCGTTCCAGCTCATTGCCCAGGGACCCGGCGATGTGCGGGGTGAGGAAGACGTTGGGGAGGCGGTACAGAGGTGAGTCGGCGGGCAGCGGTTCGGGGTCGGTGACGTCCAGGACCGCCTGCAGCCGGCCGGAGACCAGCTCGTCGGTGAGCGCCGCATGGTCGACGAGGGCGCCGCGGGAGGTGTTGATCAGCACGCCGCCGTCGCGGATCAGGGCGAGGCGGGGGCGGTCGAGCAGGTGATGCGTCTCGGGGAGGTCGGGGGCGTGCAGGCTGACGATGTCGCTGTGCCGCAGCAGATCCTCCAGGGTGACGAGCCGGGCGCCGAGGGCGGTGGCCTCGGACGCCTCGACGTACGGGTCGTGGAGGAGGACCTCGACGTCGTACGGGCGCAGCAGGTCCAGCAGCCGGCGCCCCACCCGGGAGGCGCCGATGACGCCGATCCGGCGACCGAAGTTGCCGAGGGCGGCCGTCTCGGCAGGGGCGGGCGGGGTGTGGGTGCGGCGGTAGCGCTCACGGTGGACGAAGGCGTCCTTCCCCGCGAGCAGGATCATCGCGAGTGTGTACTCGGCGACCGGTACCGCGTTGCCGGTCACCGCGTTGGAGACCGTCACGCCACGTTCCCACAGGGCCTCGCCGACCAGCGGGCGCACGGAACCCGCGGCGTGCAGGACCGAGCGCAGCCGGGGCAGCGCGGCGAGCGCCTGCGCGTCGAGGTGCGGGCAGCCCCAGCCGGTGATCAGCACGTCGGCGCCGGCCAGCGCCGACGCGGCGGCCGGGTCGGCGAAGTCCCGTACGACCAGGGCGGGGTCGATCTCGGCCGTCCGCCGCAGCCTCGCCAGGAGCGGGGCGGGGAACAGCCGGGGGAGGTGCACCGGATCCATGGCGAACACGGCCCTGGGCGGCTGGGCGCTGGGCATGACTCTCCCTGGGGTGCGTGGGAAACGTTTTCTGGCAAACGCTTTCCACCGTAGGTCCGCCTCAGAGACATGGTCAATCGGTCGGACGATCACCGCCGCCGCACCGCCGGCCCCGTGGGCGTCCAGCAGTGGCGGTGGTGGAACGCTGCGGACGGGGCTGGGTGTCGGAACCCTCAGGTCCTCAGGTACGCCGAACAGCCCCTTCACAGGCTCGTGCGCCGGAATACCCCGCGCAGGTGTGGTGCTCTGGTGATACCGGTGCACGAGCGCTGCGAAGGGCTGGTGGGCAGATGACGGCAGACCGCGAGAACCCCGCGGCGGAGGACCGGCAGGACCCCGACCCGGTCGTCGCCACCCCGTACGGGGCCGTCCGCGGACGATCCGAGCGGGGCATCGCCGTGTTCCGGGGCATCCCCTACGCGGCACCCCCCTTCGGCCCCCTCCGCTTCCGGCCGCCCGAGCCGCCGGAACCCTGGGACGGGGTCCGCGACGCGGGCGCCTTCGGAGCGACGCCGCCGAAACCGCCGTACTCCGAGGCCTTCGCCCAGTACCTCTCCGACCCGGTCGTGCCCGGCGACGACTGCCTCAACCTCAACGTCTGGACGCCCGACCCCGGCCCCGACGCCCGCCTCCCGGTCCTGGTGTGGCTGCATGGCGGCGCGCTGACCAGGGGTTCCTCCGCCGTGCCCGTGTACGACGGACGGCACTTCGCCCGCGACGGCATCGTCTTCGTCTCGGTCAACTACCGGCTCGGCGTCGAGGGCTACGGGCTGTTCCCCGACGCCCCAGCGAACCCCGGCCTGCGCGACCAGCTCGCCGCCCTCCACTGGGTCCACCGGTCCATCAGGGCCTTCGGCGGCGACCCCGACAGGGTCACCCTGGCCGGACAGTCCGCCGGCGCCATCAGCACCGGCGCGCTGATCGCCGCCCCCCAGGCCCGGGGACTGTTCCGGCGGGCGGTCCTGCAGAGCGGACCACCGGAAGCCTCCGAACGCGACAAGGTACGCCGCATGGTGCGCCGGATGGCCACCCGGCTGAAGATCCCCGCCACCGCCGAGGCCTTCGCGGCCGTCGACCGGGATCTGCTGCTGCGTACCCAGGCCGACGTCGGCCGGCTCAGCAGCCCCGTGCTCGGCGGTCCCGCCTTCGGCATCGTCGTCGACGGCGACCTCGTCCCGCGCGACCCGCTCCAGGCCCTCCTCGACGGCGAAGCGGCCCCCGGATGCGACCTCCTCCTCGGCTGGACCAGGGACGAATACCGGCTCTGGCTGGTCCCCGGCGGTCTGCTGGAACGCGTCGACCGGCTCGGCGCCGTCGCCCTCGCCGGCGCCATGGCCCGCTGCCACTGCGGCCACGAGGTGCCGCGCGGCTACCGCACCCTGCACCCCGAGGCCGGCACCGCCGAGATCGTCGGGCAGATGGTCACCGACCACCTGCTGCGCCGGCCACTGCACCGCCTGGCCGACGCCCGCCCCGGAACCTCGTACGTCTACGAGTTCGCCTGGCCCTCGCAGCGCCCCGGCCTCGGCGCCTGCCACGCGCTCGAACTCGGCTTCGTCTTCGACACCGGCCACACACCCGAGTCCGCGAAACTCGCCGGTGAGGACGCACCGCAGGAACTGGCCGACGCCATGCACTCGGCGTGGGTGCGGTTCGTGGCGACGGGCGATCCGGGGTGGGAGGCGTGGGACGAGCGGCATCCCGTACGGGTGTTCGGAGCGGGGGAGGGTGTGGCCGCCCGGGAGGAAGCCGGGGCGTCGGATGCGGGCCACCGTGTACGGCGGACAGGTGACGGTATGTCGTATGCAGACGACGGAGGATCGTATACCGCCTACGGTCTCCGCGACCGCGAGCTGGACCTGTGGGCCGTCCCCGCCGGCCCCACCCCGCCCCAGCCCCCCACCCCGGCCGCCCTGCCGACCACGCCGCCGGGCCCGCTGGTCGGCGGCCGGATCGTCCGCGCCACGGAACTCAGGTCGGCGGTGCGCCGGCTGCGCCGCCCGGGTGGAGTGCAGCGCGACTGACCGCCCCTGTCACCGCATGTCGGTCACGTCCGCACCGATCCGCACGTCAGTCGCGTCCGCACCGATCCGCACGTCGGTCACGTCCGCACCGATCCGCACGTCGGTCACGTCCGCACCGATCCGCACGTCAGTCGCGTCCGCACCGACCCGCGAGCCAGCCCGGAGGCCGGCGGGCCGCGGCGGGCGCGGGCAGGGGCACTACGCCTTGGTCAGGGTGTGGGCGATCGACGCCACCGCCTCGGGGCCGACCCGGCAGCAGCCGCCGATCAGCCGCGCGCCCGCGTCCCGCCAGCCGAGAACCTGCTCGGGGGCGAAGGAGGAGCGGCCCCTCCAGGCGCGCGCCTGCGGGTCCCAGGACTCACCGCTGTTGGGATAGACGACGACCGGCTTGCCGGTCACCCGGGCGGCCGTCGCCACGGCGGCGTCGACGTCCTCGGGGGCGCAGCAGTTCACGCCCACCGCGATCACCTCGTCGGCCTCGGCGGCCAGGGCGAACGCCTCGTCCAGCGGCTGACCGGCCCGCGTCCGTACACCGTCGACCGTATACGAAAGCCAGGCCGGCACCCCCAGCCCCCGCACCGCCCGCAGCAGCGCCTCGGCCTCCTCGGCGTCGGGGACGGTCTCCAGCGCCAGCACATCGGGCGCGGCGGCGGCCAGGACCTCCAGCCGGGGCCGGTGGAAGCGTTCCAGCTCCGCCACGCTCAGCCCATAGCGGCCCCGGTACTCGGAGCCGTCCGCGAGCATCGCGCCGTACGGTCCCACCGACGCGGCCACCCACAGGGGCTGGGTGATCCCCTTGTCCCGGGCCTGACGGGCGGCCTCGCGGGCCAGTTCCACGCTCAGGGCCAGCAGCCGGGCGGACTCCTCGTGCGCGATGCCGCGCTTGGCGAAGCCCTCGAAGGTGGCCTGGTAGCTGGAGGTGATCGCCACGTTCGCGCCGGCCTCGAAGTAGGCGAGGTGCGCCTCGGTGATCGCCTCGGGTCGTTCGGCCAGCAGCCGCGCGGACCAGAGCTCGTCGCTCAGGTCGTGTCCGGCGGACTCCAGCTGGTTGGACATGCCGCCGTCGAGGACGACGGTTCCTGCGGCGAGCGCCTCGGCGAGCGGGGCGCCGGAGGGGGAAGGGGTGTCGCTGGTCATGACATGACGCTAGTCGAAGGCATCACGGAAGGGACCTCCCGTCCACCTCGTGAACAGCGGGTCCACCAGGTGGGAGGACTCCGCCGGCCTTGACGGACGCGGCCCGGCACGGACTCGCCCGCCCGAAGCCGCGGGCTGCCCTCGCCGTGGTCGTCGGTGGGCGGGTTGTCCTCGCCGTGGTCGTCGGTGGGCGGGTTGTCCTCGCCGTGGTCGTCGGTGGGCGGGTTGTCCTCGCCGTGGTCGTCGGTGGGCGGGTTGTCCTCGCCGTGGTCGCTGGCGGGCGGGCTGCCCTCGTCCTGGTCGTCGGTGGGTGGCCTGCCCCCGCCCGGACCCCAGCCGGTGAGCTGCCCTCGTCCCGTCCGGCGCCGGTGGGCTGCTCGGCGCCCCCCGCCGGATCCGTCAGGTCGGTCAGGACGGGCCCGCCCGACCTGTGCGCGATTCCTACGCCGCGTGCCGTCCGCCCCTGCGCCCGCCCCCGCCCCCGCGCCGGGGCCGGGCCCGTCTCCGCAGGGTCATCGGCATGCCGAGGCCCGCGAGCAGCCCCGCGGCGAGTACGTACGGCCACCACCCCATCCCGCTGCTCATCCCGCTGTTCGCGCCGCGGGTCTCCACCGACGCCACGCGGGAGGAGGCCGACCTGTCCGCCGCGGAGGGGGAGGAGCCGGTCGGGTCGGCCGTGAGGACCACGTCGTTGCCGTCGCCGCCCCGGTAGCTGATGCGGTAGACGGTGTCGCCGAGTCGCACCTCGGCGCCTTCCCGCAGCCCGTCGAAGGTGCCGGAGACCGCACCGCGCCCGGTGTGGTCGACAACGGTGATCTCCTGCGCGCCCGCCCTTTCCGTCTTCCCTTCCCTCTTGCCCTCCCCGGCGCTTCCCGCGAGATCCGCCTCGCCGGCGCTGCCGGCCTTGCCCGCCCGGCCGGTCCCGGTGGCTCGCCCGTCCTCGGTGCTCGCGCCCGCCTTGGACAGATCGAGGTCCCCGCCCAGCCGGACCCGGCCGCTCACCTTCAACGGTGCTTTCGCCACGACGAGTTGCCCCTCGGAGTTCTGGACGTAGTCGCCGCTCACCGTCAACCCGCCAGTGACGACACCCCGGTTGACGACCGCCCCCTCGACCGTGCCCCTGCCGTCGAGTGCGCTCAGCACGCGCAGCGCAGCGCCCCCCGTGTCCAGCCGTGAGGATGCCGAAGGCAGGTGCACCGCACGGCTGTTGGCGAGGCTCGCGCCGCCGCGCAGGGCGAGGGTGCCCTTGCGGACCGTCGTCGTCCCCGTGTACGTCACCGAGGATCCGGTGAGTGTCGTGGTCGCCGCGCCGGACTGGACGAGCGCGCCGCTGCCGCCGATGCCCGACAGCGAGACGGGCGTGGTGGTGTTCCGCACGACGAGGGTCCCGTCGTTCACGATCCGCCGCCGCGCCGTGCCGGTGAGCAGCGAACCGTCGCCGCCCGCCGCTCCCGAGCCGAGCCGCAGCACGGCGCCCCGCTCCACGGTGGTGGAGCCGTCGTAGTGCTGGGCGGCGGCGAAGGTGACGTCGTTGCCCTTGGTGCCGGCGATCACGACGTCCCCGGCGCCGGGTGCCGCGAGCGTGTCGTGGTACTGGCCGCCGCCGATCGGTGCGCCGAGCGTCACGGGCCCGTTGTAGTCGAACGTGAGCAGGGAGCGGCGGCCGCTGCGTTCGTGCAGGTTGATGTAGACGGTGTCCTTGGTGCCGGGCATGAAGATCCGGTGCGTGGTGCCGTCGCCCCATTGGACGTCCGCGCCTTCGATGTTGGTGCCCCGCTTGTTCAACTGATGCCGTATGGGACGCCAGTTGAGTCCCGGGTCGCTGAGCGACGGGTGGGTGTCCCCGCCCCGGTCGCTGTAGCTGTACTGCCCGGTGAGGACCACCTTGCTGCCGGGCCGAGTGTGGACGTTGACGTCACTGCCGTATTCCCGCTGGTAGAAGTCCTGGCGCAGGGTGATCGTCTGGTTCAGCGGGGTGTCGATGATCCAGGAGCCCTGGTTGACGACGGCGCGGACGGAGGGCAGCGCCACGGGGTACTCGGGGCGGCCGACGGCCATGCCGGTGCCGTTGTCGATGACCCCGGAGAAGGGGTGGGTGCCCGCCAGGTCGAGGGTCCCCCACATGCCGCGAGGCTGGGTGACCAGCCCGGAGCCGCTGATCGTGCCGATGTTGAAGGTGCGGGTGAGGGAGAGGCGGAGGGTGCCGTCGACGCGGATGTTGAGCTGATTGAGCCGGTATCCGGGGGTGTCGTACGGGAAATGGCCGATCAGTCCCGTGCCGCCGCCGGTGCCGTACTGGAGGGTGGTGCCGCGCTCGACCGTGATCGCGGGCGGGTCGGGGCGGGTGACCGTCGTGTACGGGTGGTTGCCGCCCTGGGTGCGTACGGTCTGCCGCTGCCGGGCCTTCGGCAGGGTGAAGTCGCTGTCCTTGGTGAGGACCAGCGTCCCGCCGCCGCGGACGGTGAGCGTTCCCTCGCCGCGCAGGACGCCGTCGTACGTCGTCGTCCCGGAGGGCACGGTGATCACCGTGTCGCCGGTGAGGGTCACGTCCCGGTCGGCCAGCACGTCGGCCGTGACGTCCCGGGTGCCGGCGGCCACGGCCGGGGGAGCGGTGGCCAGGAGGGCGGCGACGGCCGCGAGGGCGCCGGCGGCCGCTGCTGAGGTGTGGAGGGGGCTGCGCACAGGTCGGAGACGGTACGGGGGTGCCGCCGATAACAGAAAATCGCCGTGCGGCTGGAATCCTCCCGGTCTCGCCGCGTCCTCCAGAAAAGGCTTTCTATCAAGTCCCGTCAGACCCGTTGACCTGCTGGTAACACACCCTTACCTTTTCGGCGTTCGCCATTCCACATGTTGTTCGCATTCTCGAACGCTGCGCCCCCACTGACCCGCTGCCCCACCAACCCGCCGTCCCCACCCACCCGCAGCCTCGAACACACCTGTAGTCCGTGAAGGTGGTCGTTCCCCGAGAGGTATCCCCATGAGACGTGTGTACGCCACCCTGCTCGCCCTCTGTCTGGCGCTGATCGGCGCCCTCGCCACCGCAGGTCCCGCCCAGGCGGCGTCCGTGACCGTCCCCAACGGCGTCCAGTTCACCGACACTTCGGGCGCCGTCGTGCACGCGCACGGCGGCGGAGTCATCAAGGTCGGCAGCTACTACTACTGGTTCGGTGAGGACCGCAACGCGGACAACACCTTCCGGTACGTGGACGCCTACCGCTCCACCGACCTGCAGAACTGGGAGTTCAGGAACCATGTCCTGACCCAGTCCAGCGCCTCCGAGCTCGGCACCGCCTACATCGAGCGGCCGAAGGTCGTCTACAACGCCTCCACCGGCCAGTTCGTGATGTGGATGCACAAGGAGAACGGCACCGACTACAGCGAGGCCCGCGCGGCCGTCGCCGTCTCCGACACCGTCGACGGGACCTACACCTACCAGGGCAGCTTCCGCCCCCTCGGCTCCTCCATGTCCCGGGACATCACCACCTTCGTGGACACCGACGGAACCGGTTACATGGTCTCCGCCGCGAACGAGAACTACGACCTGCACATCTACCGGCTGACCGCCGACTACACCGCGATCGACAGCCTGGTCGCCAACCCCTGGGCCGGCGGACACCGTGAGGCGCCGGCCCTGTTCAAGCGCAACGGCGTCTACTTCATGCTGACGTCGGGTGCCACCGGCTGGAGCGCCAACCAGCAGCAGTACGCCACCGCCACCAGCCTGGCCGGCCCCTGGACGTCGATGGCGAACGTCGGCGACTCCACCACCTACGGCTCGCAGACCGCGTACGTCCTTCCCGTCCAGGGCAGTTCGGGGACGTCGTACCTGTACATGGGCGACCGCTGGGGCAACTCCTTCGGCGGCACCGTCAACGACTCCCGCTATGTGTGGCTGCCGCTGACCTTCCCGACCGCGACGACCATGTCGATGTCCTGGTACCCGGAGGTCGCCGTGGACACGGTCGCCGGGACGGTGACCGGCACAAGCGCCACCTACAACACGCTGGTCGCCCGTCACTCGTCCAAGTGCGCCGACGTGACCAGCCAGTCGCTCTGGCAGGGCGCCCAGGTCAAGCAGTACACCTGCAACGGCGGCAACAACCAGAAGTACTGGTTCAAGCCGGTCGGCGGCGGCTACTACCAGCTGGTCACCCGGCAGAGCTCGCTGTGCGTGCAGGAGAACTCCGCGACCGTCACCCAGGAGAACTGCGACTCCTCGGCCACGACCCAGCAGTGGTCCGTGACCACGAGCGGCAGCTATGTGAACATCAAGTCCCGGGCGAGCGGCGAATGCCTCGACGTGAACGGCGGGTCCACCGCCGACTCGGCCGCGATCATCACGTACACCTGCAATGGCGGCACGAACCAGCAGTGGACACAGGGCTGATGACGTGACGTCAGGCGAGCAGGTCGATCGCGTCGATCGATGTGCCCGCACTGAGGAAGGACGTCGTCCCCGAGCCGCTCGCCACGTAGATCTTCAGCTGGTTGTAGGCGCCGGTGTCCGTCAGCCAGGCGGACGCCGGCACGCTGTAGGTGAACGTGTGGTTGTTGCCCCGGTAGGACCCCACGGTCAGCGACCGGGTGCTCGGCTGGGTGGGCGGGGAGGGGACGGCCGAGGTCCAGGTGTCGTTGACGACGATCTGCGGCCGGCCGTTGGCGTAGGCCGTCGTCACGCCGATGCGCAGGGTGTGCGCGGCGGCGGCCTGGGCCGCGGTCAGCCGGAAGTGGACGACGATGCCGCTGTTGACGTCCTTCCACAGGTAGCAGGGGAAGGCGGAGGTCTCGGTGCCGCTGCCGATGACCACATTGCCCGTCCAGGGGGCGGCCCGTACGTCGGAGGGGTGCGCGTACGTCATCAGGTCGGCGTTCTTGAAGCCGCCGGGCGTGCCGTTCCAGTCCCCGATCCGCCAGAGGGCACTGGCGTTGCCCGGGTCGTTGGAGGACGGGATCGCGATCGTGTTGAGGGTGGTGGTCCCACCGGCGGACACCGTCACCTGCGTACTGTATACAGCCAGCTCGCCCTTGTAGACGGTCAGCGTGTACGTCCCCGGCAGGGCCCCGCCGATGGAGAAGTAGCCGTCCGAGGCCCGCGCCGATCCCCAGTACTGGGCGGCCGAGTTGGCGAGCCCGACCGTGTACGGGTACGCCGGGTTGCGTCCGCTGATGCCCACGCCGGCCACCCGGCCCCGGCCGCTCGCGGGGACGTACCCGGAGATGCCGAGGGAGTCCGCCCAGGACGTGGTCAGGGTGCCCGGGTAGAGGGAGGGGGAGGGGGCGCCGCCGTCGGTGAAGGCGATGACGTACGGGCCCTGGAGGCCGAAGCGCTGGGCCTCGGTCTGGTTCTCGCCGTAGTAGAGGATCTCGTACAGGCCGCCGCCGTCGGCGCTCTGGTGGCGCAGGAGCGACCGGTAGAAGGGGCCGCCGGAGGCCTTCTCGTGGTTGCTGCGGACGATCCACAGTCCGACGGATCCGGTGGACCATCCGGTGTAGTCGTAGTCGATCACCCGCACCTTGGCGTAGTGCTTGGAGCGGGTCTGGCCGTCGGACTTCGCGAACACGTCCGAGGCCTCGATGGTGGAGGACGTGTAGGTGTAGGAGTCGGGCTCGTCGTTGAGGAACAGGCCCTTCTTCACACGGACGATGTAGCGGGTGGCCGAGACGGAGGTGTCGGCCTTGTCGGTCCAGAGGTAGACGTTGTTCTCGCCGCTGCGGGCCGCGTAGTAGTGCTTGAGCGTGCCGTGGGCGACCGAGATCAGGATCGTCGCGCCGGACCGGGCGATCGTCACCGTCGAGGTGCCGAGCCCGGACTCGATGTGCGAGTTCTTGCCGTCGTAGCCCTGGTACTCGGTGCCCCTGTAGACCAGCGAGGTGAGGTCGCCGTTGGTCTTGCTGACCTTGAAGACCAGGCTCGCGCCGGTGTCGACGACGTAGTGGGAGCCGTCGTCGCTCCAGCCGAATCCCGCCGCCGAGGCGGGGGAGGAGAGGGGGCCGGCGAGGGCGGCCGTGCCGGCGGCGGCCGCGGCGGAGAGCACGAAGGTACGGCGTCGGACCGGGTGGCCGTCGGATCCGGACATGGGGGAGCCTCCTTCGGGAGGTGTGGGGTGTGCGGGTGTGGGAGAGAGTGACAGTTGAAACGATTTCGCGAAAGGGCTTTCACTCGCGGGAGGTTGGCAATCTTGTGAAATCGCTTCAGGGTCTGGAAAGCGCTTGTCAATGGCGGTACGGTCCAGCCTCCAGGACTGCTGCCGTGACGGAGGAGCCTCAGTGAGACGTTTCACCCTCGCCGTGCCGACCGCACTGGCCCTCACCGCCGTCCTCACGGCTCTCCCCGCCCCCGCACGGGCGCACGAGCACCGCCCCGCACCCCTCGGCATCGACCACTGCACCGCCGGCGTGTGTCACTTCGACGTCCCGCCCGGCACCTACGACGTCCGGGTCGTCCTCGGTGGCGACACCGACTCCAGCACCTCCGTCGGCGGGGAGACCCGGCGGGCGCTGCTCGCCGAGACGGCGGTCCCGGCCGGGGAACGCCTCGTCCGCAGCTTCACGGTGAACGTCCGTACGCCGGAGGGCGAACCGACCGGCGCCGAGGGAACTCCCGGACTGGACCTGGCACTCGGCGGCACCGCACCCGCCCTCGCGGACATCCGGGTCACCCCCGCCCGGCACGCCCGGCAGATCCTCCTGGTCGGTGACTCCACCGTCTGCGACCAGCCCGGCGAGCCCTACACCGGCTGGGGCCAGGAGCTGCCGCAGTATCTGCGCCGGGGCGTCTCGGTCGCCAACTACGCCGATTCCGGCGAGAGTACGGTCACCTATCTGGGGAACCCGCAGCTCTGGGCCACGGTCCAGCCGCTGATCCGCCCCGGCGACCTGGTCCTGATCCAGCTGGCGCACAACGACAAGACGACCGACGAGGTGACGTACCGCGCGAACCTGGAGACACTGGTGGCGGGGGTGCGGGAGAAGGGCGGCAGCCCCGTCCTCGTCACCCCCGTCGTACGCCGCTGGTTCAACGCCGACGGCACACTCGACAACGGAACGGCCCTGCTGGTCAACGGACTCGGCGTCGACCACCCGGCGGTGATCCGCTCGGTCGCCGCCGCCCGGGACGTACCGCTGATCGACCTCACCGCGCGGACCAAGGCGCTGGTGGAGTCCCTGGGCGTGGAGGGCTCCAAGGCGCTGTACCTGTACAACGAGAAACGCGACAACACGCACACCTCCGTGCGCGGAGCCACGGCCTACGCGGGCCTGGTCCGCGACGAGCTCGTCGCCCAGCACCTGGTGCCCCGGGGCACCGTGCGGGTGGGATGAACTCCTGGGGGCGCCCCGACCGGAACCGGGACGCCCCCAGGGCCTGACCCGCCCCGACCACCGCGCCGAGAGAGAAACCACCGATGCGCCTGCCGCCGCCCGACCCCGCCCTCAGCCCGCGTACCGGCTTCACCCGCGCCCACTGGGAGGCCGCCGCCGACGCGCTGCTGGCCGCGGTGGAGCCGTACGCCACCGAGGACCGGGCCCTCTACCACTTCCCCGGCGACCGGCAGAGCTGGTCGGGCCGTCTCTCCGACGGACTGGAGGGGTACGCCCGCACCCTGCTCCTCGCCGCGTTCCGCCGCGACGAGACGGCCCTGGAGCGGTACGCCGACGGACTCGCGGCCGGCGTCCGCGGCGTCTGGCCCCGCATCGAGGACCGCGGCCAGCCGCTCGTCGAGGCCGCGTCCGTCGCCCTCGCGCTGCGGCTGACCCGACCCCTCCTGTGGGACCGCCTCGACGACTGCGTGCGGCAGCGCGCCGCGCACTGGCTCGGTGACGCACTGAGCGCCGAACCCTGGCCGTGCAACTGGGAGTTGTTCCCCGTCACGGTCGGCGGCTTCCTCCAGGAGATCGGTCACGAGAGCGAGGCGGCCGGCAAGGCGGTCGACCGCGGGCTGGAGCGGATCGAGCAGTGGTACGTCGGCGGCGGCTGGTACACGGACGGCGACGGCCGCAAGTACGACTACTACAACGGCTGGGCGATGCACCTGTATCCGGTGCTGCACGCCTGGCTCGCCGACGACAGTCGACTGCTCACTGTATACGGCAGCCGGCTCGAGACCCACCTCGCCGACTACGCCCGGCTGTTCGGCGGCGACGGCGCCCCGATGCACCAGGGCCGCTCCCTCACCTACCGCTTCGCGACCGCCGGCCCGCTCTGGCTGGGCGCCCTCACCGGCCACACCCCGTTGTCGCCCGGCGAGACCCGCCGGCTGGCCTCCGGCGCGCTGAAGTACTTCCTGGAGCGGGACGCCGTGGACGAGCGCGGGCTGCTCACCCTCGGCTGGCACGGCCCCGACCCCGCCGTCCTCCAGGGCTACTCGGGCCCCGCCTCCCCCTACTGGGCGAGCAAGGGGTTCCTCGGCCTGCTGCTCCCGCCGGACCACGAGGTGTGGACGGCCACGGAGGAGCCGGGCCCGGCGGAGCGCGAGGACGCCGTGACCCCCGTCGCCGCGCCCAACTGGCTGCTCCAGTCCACCCGGGCGGACGGCGTGGTCCGGCTGCACAACCACGGCAGCGAGGACGTCCGCTACGACCCGTACTACACCCGGCTGGCGTACTCGACGGTGACGGCGCCCTCCCCCTCGTACGACAACAGTGTGGTCGTCGGGGGAGACCCGGGGCGTACGGGGATCGAGCCGCTGGGCGCCGGGGACGGCTGGGCGGCCTCGCGGCACACCGCGGGCGGCGGAGCACGGGTGACCAGTGTGCTGCTGGCGCGCGGGGCGACGGAGGTGCGGGCGCATCTGGTGACGGGGGCGGCACCGGGTACGCCGGTCCGGGTCACCGGATGGCACGCCGGGGCCGGGCTCCGGGCGGAACTGGTCCCGGTCCACGGCCTGGTGGCCTCCGCCGAGGAGGCCGCCGCCCTCGCGGGTACCACGGGGGACGGCGGCACCCTCTTCGTCGCGCTCGCCCGGCTCACCGCCGAGCCGGAGACCGTCCCCCTGGAGGAGACGGTCTCCGTGCGGGCGGCGGGGCCGGACGGGATCCGGGTGCGCTGGAGCGACGGCTCCGAGGTCCGGGTGACCCTGTCGGGGGACGCCGTACGGGTCAGGGCTTGAGCCGGGCGATCCGCGGGGCCGTCGTGGCCGGCGAGGGCCCGGGGCAGCGGCTTGGCGCAGGCCGGGGACCTGCCAGCGGCGTGACGTGGACGCCGTCCGGGGCGGGCCTGGCCACCCGCGGCGTGCCGTTCGGTGCCGTTCGGGGCCACCGCGGTGGGCGCACCCGGCGGGCCTGGCCGACCGGGCCTTCGGGGGAGCGTATTCGCGTTGCCGCTCGGGAGGCCGTGCACGACAATCCCCGCATGACTTCTGCCGTTCGCCACGTGACGATCGACTGCTCCGACGCCTACGCCGTCGCCCGTTTCTGGTCCGAGGTGCTCGGCCTGCCGCTCCAGGAAGAGGACAAGCCAGGTGACGAGGAGGCGTTGATCAAGGGCGCGGGCCTGCTCTTCGTCACCGTGCCGGAGGCCAAGACGATCAAGAACCGGGTGCACCTCGACCTCGAGCCGCAGGACCGCACCCGGGATGAGGAGGTCGAGCGGCTGCTCGCCCTCGGCGCCACGCTGGTCGCCGACCGGCGCAGGCCCGACGGCACCGGATGGGCGCTTCTCGCGGACCCGGAGGGCAACGAGTTCTGCGTGGAGCGCAGCCGGGCGGAGCGCGGGGCGCCCGCGACGGGCTGACCGGCGGCTTCCCCGCGCCCGGATCCGCCGGCTTCCCAGCGCCCGGACCTGCCGGCTTCCACGCGCCCGGACCCGCCGGCCTGACCCCCCGGGGTCAGGGCGCCGCGTCCGTCTCCCGGGGCCAGTGCGTCAGCGCCGTGTGCAGCGCGTCGATCGCCTTCTCCCACGACCGCTGTACGTCGCGGGGCGCGCCGAACGATCCGCCGGCCTCCAGGGCGCAGTAGCCGTGGAAGGTGCTGCGCAGCAGGCGGACGGCGTCGGTGAGGTCGGGTTCGGCGAGGCCGTAGGCGCGCAGCATGCCGTGGGTGATCTCGGCGGTGCGGCGCATCGCGGCGGAGTCGACGGCGAGGTCCTGGTCGATACGGATCTGCGCGGCCGCGTACCGCCCGGGGTGCTGGAGGGCGTACTCCCGGTAGGCCCCGGCGAACGCGGCGAGCGCGTCCTTGCCGGCGAGCCCCGCGACGGCCGGCGCGATCCGGTCGATCATCTCGCCGCCGACGTACAGGGCGAGCCGGATCCGCAGGTCCTTGAGATTCCTGACGTGGGAGTACAGGCTCGCGTCCTTGACGCCGAAGCGGCGGGCCAGCGCCGAGAGGGTGACGCCGTCGGGCCCCGCCTCGTCGGCCAGTTCGGCGGCGGCCGCGACCAGTCGGTCGGCGGTGAGGCCGGCTCGGGGCATGGGGACCGCCTTGGATGATCGGGCCTGGACAGTTCGCAGGAGATCCTAGAGGGAGGCGGCCAGCTTCCCCCGCAGGCCGCCGAAGCTCTGATCAACTTCCCTTCTTCGAGGGAGAGTTGACTTCCAGTCAGTATGAGACGACACTCTCACGCCATGGATGTGGGTAACCGATCGGGCGATGTCGAACTCACCGATCCCAAGGCCATGCGGGCGCTCGCGCACCCGGTGCGGCTGGCCGTGCTGGAACGCCTCCAGCGGCACGGGCCGGCCACGGCGACCCAGCTCTCCCCGCACGTCGGCGCGACGCCGTCCGTGACGAGCTGGCATCTGCGCCACCTCGCCGCCTTCGGGCTGGTCCGCGACGCCGAGGCCGGGACGGACCGGCGCGAGCGGCGCTGGGAGTCGGTGGGCCGGTGCTTCCGGTCCGGAGCGCCGCGGGACGAGGAGGGGCGCTCGGCCGCGCGCGTCCTGGTCGCGGAGATGTTCGCACGGACCGCGGGACTGCCGGCGCGCTGGCTCACCGAGACCGAACCGGACCTGGAGCCGCAGTGGGCGGCCCGGGCCGGCGGGCTGAACAGCAGGATCGTCGTCACCGCCGAGGAACTGGGCCGCCTCCAGGAGGCCGTCGAGGAGCTCCTCGCGCCGTACCTCGCCCGCACGAAGGAGCGGTGGCCACCCGGCAGCCGGGGCGTGCGCGTCCTCACGTACACACTTCCCGAGGGCGCCGCGGAGTGAAGGCGGGCCCGGGCTCGTTGTGGCGGGACGGCCGCTTTCTGCGGTTCTGGGCCGGACAGACCGTCTCCCAGTGCGGTGACCGGGTCTCCGACCTCGCGCTGCCGCTGGTCGCGGTGGGCACCCTGCACGCCTCCGCCGCCGAGGTCGCGTGGCTGACGGCGCTCGTCTGGGTGCCGAACCTGGTCGGGCTGTTCCTCGGCGCCTGGGTCGACCGGCGTCCCGGCAAGCGCCGGCTCATGATCGGCACCGATCTGGTGCGCGCCGCCCTGCTGCTCACCCTGCCGGTGGCGGCGCTCCTGGACGCGCTCACCCTGGGCCAGCTCTACGCGGTGGCGGCGCTGAGCGGGGCGGCGGCGGTGGTGTTCGGGTCGGCGTACCAGAGCTTCTTCGCCCGCCTCGTGCCGCAGTCGTCGTACCTCGACGCCAACAGCAAGCTCGCCGCGAGCCGTTCGGTGGCCTTCGTGGCCGGCCCGGCCCTGGGCGGCGGCCTGGTGCAGCTGCTGACCGCGCCGGTCGCCGTCGCGGCCGACAGTCTGTCCTTCCTCGCCTCGGCGCTGCTGCTGCGGCCGGTGCGCGTCGACGAACCGGAGCCCGCCGACCCGGACGGGCCGTCCCTGCCCCGGCTGGCCCGGGAGGGGCTCGCCTTCGTTCTGCGTCAGCCGGTGCTGCGGGCCAGCCTCGGCTGCGCGGCCACCGTCAACTTCTTCACCTTCCTGACCGGCACCGGACTGCTGGTGCTGTTCGCGGACCGCGAGCTGGGGCTGTCCCCGGCGGCGACCGGGCTGGCGTTCGGGGCGGGGGCGCTCGGGGCGCTCCTCGGGGCGGTGACCGCGCCCGCGCTGTCCCGGCGCATCGGCCTCGGCCGCAGCATCGCGGTGGGCGCCGTCCTGTTCCCGGCCCCCCTCGCGCTGCTCTGGGCCGCCCAGGGGTCCCTCCTCGCCCGGGCCGCGGTGCTGGCCGCCGCCTGGTTCCTGTCCTGCTTCGGCGTCATGATCTTCGACGTCAACCTCAACTCGCTGGACACAGCGGTGACTCCGGACGGTCTCAGGGGCCGGGTGATCGGTGCGTACAGCACGGTCAACTACGGGGTGCGTCCCCTGGGTGCCCTGGCGGGCGGTGGACTCGCCACCGCCGTGGGCCTGCGCGCGACCTTCACCGTGGCCGCCGTGGGCGGTGCGCTGTCGGTGCTGTGGCTGCTGCGCTCACCGATCCCGGCCATCCGCGACCTGGACGACGTCCCGCGGCCCGAGCGGCCTGAGCGGCCTCACCGGCCCGAGCGACCGGCCCTGGCGGACCGACCCGCCTTGGCCGACCGACCCGCCTTGGCCGACCGCTCCGCCCTGCCCGACCGCTCCGCCCTGCCCGACCGCTCCGCCCTGCCCGACCGCTCCGCCCTGCCCGACAGCCCCGCCCTGCCTGACAGCCCCGCCCTGCCCCACCGCCCCGACCGGCCCGCAGGGGCTCCGGAGCCGACGCCGCTCACGCGTTCGGACTGACGTCGACGTACGGCTTGGCGACGGCCGTAGGGTTGGCGGAGGGCATCGCTGGCGGAGGCGGCGAGGTTGGCGTACCGGGCGCGGGGCCGCCGCGAGCGACCCCTGGGGCGGCAGCGGGACTCGTCGCCCTGCTGACGCCGGTGCGGCAGGCCGGGCGGTGGTGACCGCCGTGCCCTCCCGGCGTCTGTCAGCCGTTCACCCCGGTGTACTTGCCGAGGCTCCACCGCCACAGCAGCCGTGAGCCCAGATACGCCAGCACGCCCAGCAGGGGGGAGGCGGCGGCCAGCCAGTAGGGGACGCCGGTGTCATGGCCGTGGCCGGTGAGGACGGCGGCCGGGAAGTAGGCGACGAACGCGAGCGGAAGGCCGTACGTCAGCAGACCGCCGACCGCCCGCGGCAGTACGTTCAGCGGGTAGCTGCCGAAGGTGCCGAGGAGCTCCTCCAGCCAGCCGCTCCAGTAGTCGGCGGCCGGGAAGCGCAGCGCCGCGCAGGCCACCGCCGTGAACAGCGCCGCCTCCAGCAGCATGCCGCCCACGACCGCCGCGACCAGGTACGAGATCCGGCCCGCCGTCCAGTCCAGCTGGCTGCGGCCGAGCGCGCCCGCCATCAGCCCCGTCGCCACCGTCAGATCGCCGATGGCGTTGGTCGGGAAGTAGGCGAGCTGGACCTGGCGGTGCACCGGCATCGGGCGCAGCAGATAGACGTCGATCTTCCCTTCCTGGATCTGCCGGCCGATGAAGTGCATCCGTCCCAGCAGCAGCACCATCAGACCGTGGGCGAGCATCCGGATCGCCGGGATCAGCAGCACTTCCGAACTGTCCCAGCCGCCCATCCCGGTGAACCGGGACAGCAGCACGGTCGCGAACACGATCACCGACACCTGCCAGATCGCGCCGATCGCGATGTTGAGCAGGAACTCGCTGCGGTACTCCATCGAGGAACGGATGTTGAGCAGCGTGATGCGCCACACGATGCGCAGGGACTTCAGCGACATCTCAGCCTCCCTGCGCGATCACGCGTCGCGCGGCCCGCCGCCACACCCACCGGGTGAACAGCGCCAGTACGGCCACCCAGCCGGCCTGTACGGCCAACTCGACGACGGCGTCGGACAGTTGGATCCGGCCGATGTAGATCGACAGCGGCACGCTCAGCGTCGCCTGGAACGGCAGGAAACCGCTCAGCGTGATGAACCAGTCCGGGAAGAACCACAGCGGCGCGTACACCCCGGACAGCAGGTTCTGCGCGAAGATCAGGATCAGCATCGCGGAGTTGTTGCGGATGGTGAAGAAGCACAGCTGGTCCAGGATCAGCATCACGTAGTACAGCACCAGCTGGCCGAGCAGCAGACTGACCGCGAACACCCCTGCCACGGCGGCCGATCCGGGCGGGTCGACCACCCCGGCCACCAGGCACACCGTGTACCCGGCCAGCGCCCACGCGAAGCCGTACAGCTGCTCGCCGAGGGCGCGCAGGGCGTAGTAGCGCTGCGGCGGCAGCGGGCGCAGGTACCAGTAGACGATGGTCCCGTAGTGCATGTGCTGGATGACGCTGTCCCGGCCGGCGTACTGGTCCAACTGCCGGATGCGGGACGCGAGCACGGCCAGGACGGCGTACGTGACGGCCTGGCCCTCGTCGAGTCCGGCGGTGGTGCCGGTGCGGGAGTACAGGCCGTGCCACAGGGACGCCACCAGCACCACCTGCACGGTCAGCCGGAGCAGGACGGCCGTCATCCGGGGCGGGGCGTGCAGCTCGCCCAGCGGAGTGACCCGGGCGGCACGCCAGGCGGGCACGGTCGCCATCACACCGCCTCCGCGTGGATGTAGGCGGCCCGCATCACGTCCTCCAGATCGGCCTCGTCCAGCGCGATGTCCGTCACCTCGTACCGCTCGATGACCGACTTCAGCGCCTGGTGCACGGTCGGCGCGGCGGACCCGTCCGGACCGAACACCACCCGGGCCCCCTCACGCCGGACGACCGCGATCCCCGGCAGCGCCGCGACCTCGGCGTGCGGATCGGTGAGCGTGGCCCGCACCTGCCAGGTGGAGCCGAACTTGCGGCGGATGTCGTCGAGGGTGCCGTCCAGCACGAGCCGGCCGTGGTTGACGAGCACCACCCGCTCGGCGAGCCGCTCGACCTCCGTCATGTCGTGCGTGGTCAACAGGACCGTCCGGCCCCGCTCTTCGACCTGGTACCGCAGGAACTCACGGACCTGCTCCTTGACCACGACGTCCATGCCGATGGTCGGTTCGTCGAGGAACACGACCGGCGGGTCGTGCAGCAGCGCCGCCGCCAGGTCACAGCGCACCCGCTGGCCGAGGGAGAGGTGCCGGACCCGGGTGTCCCAGAAGGAGGACAGCGCGAGGAGGTCGTCGAACTCCGCGAGCCGGGCGCTGTGCTCGGCCTTCGGCACCTCGTAGATGTCCCGGAGGATGGTGAAGGACTCGCGTACCGGCAGGTCCCACCACAGCTGGGTGCGCTGTCCGAACACCGCCCCGATGTTACGGGCGTTGCGCTCGCGGTCCTGGTACGGCACCACCCCCGCGACGCGGGCCTCACCGGAGGTGGGGGTGAGGATGCCGGTCAGCATCTTGATGGTGGTCGACTTACCGGCGCCGTTGGGACCGAGCAGGGCGAGGAGTTCGCCCGAGTCGACGTCGAAGGTGATGTCACTGACCGCGTGTTTCGCCACCCGTTCCGGGTTGACCAGGGAGCGAAGGGCGCCGGCGAATCCGGGGCGGCGGACGGTGGTGTGGAAGGTGCGGGACAGACCGCGCACCTGGATGGTGCCGCTCACTCGTTCAACCTCCAGTGCGGCGCGGCCGACCGGACAGGCCGGCACGGCCGCGGGAGAGGTCCTTACATTCTCGGAATGTCGATCAAATGGTCAATCGATTAATTGACCGGGCTTCGACCTGGCTTCGACCTGGCTTCGACGGAGGTCCGACCGGGGGCCGGTCAGCCGGTTGCCGTGAACACGAACGAGAACGTGGAAGGTGCCGCACGGAGGACGTACTGCGGCAGCGGGCCCGGGCCGCACGACTGGGAACCGAGACCGTGCTGGCCGTGGTCGAGGTTGACCCAGACCGTGTCGCCCGGGGTGAGATCGGTCCGGTGCCGGGCGGCGTCCAGCTGCTCGGTCGTCCAGCGGCGGGCGGTGAACCAGAACTCCGGGTCGCCCTCGACCCGCAGTCCGCCGAGCTCCGCCCAGCGGACGTCGGCACGGGCGCCGTTCTCCTGCGGACGGACGTACGGCGTCTGCATACGGTCCACCGTCGACTGCCAACGGCCTACCGTCGACGCCGTCCTGCTGTCCGGATACGCCTCACCGGGACCGCCGCCGAACCAGGTCACCGCGTCGGCCTCGGCCAGCCCGAAGCGCACGCCGAGCCGGGGCAGGGGCACGGTCCAGTCGCCCTCGGGCGTGACGGAGACGGTCAGCTGAAGGCGATCGCCGTCCGACCGCCAGGTGTACACCGTCGACAGTCCCAGATCGCGGGCCGCCGGCGCCACCCGCGTCCGCACCGTCAGCGCGTCGTCGCCGAGTTCCACCGCGTCCAGGCGGTGCCGCATCCGGTGCAGCCCCAGCTCGCGCCAGAGCGTGCTGTAGCGGACGCCGGACCCCCAGGCCGTGCCGTCGTCGTTGTCCGTGACCGCCCGCCACACGTCCAGCCGCAGACCGGTCACCGCCACGTGACCGACGGCACGCAGGGCACCCGTGCGGGCGTCGAAGGCGGCCGGACCCAGGGTGATCAGTCCGCCCTCCGCCACCGGGCCGACGGTCGCGGCGACCGAGGGGGCGGGCCGGGCCGCGACGGGCACTCGGCCCCAGGCCACCACATGGCCGGCAGCGGCCCAGGCGGTGTCCCCGGAGAGGACCGCGCGCACCGTCCAGGCGGTCTCCGCGTCCGCCGGGACGTCCGGCGGGGGCTGCGGCAGTTTCACCTGCGCCGACTCGCCCGCCGCGAGCGCGGGCACCGGCAGGCTCCCCGCCGCGACGGTCTCGCCGTCGGCCTCGAACGACCAGGTGAAGGCCAGCTCCTCCAGACCGGCGAAGTCCTGCTTGTTGGTGACCCGGACCGTGCCATCGCCGCAGCCCTCGACGGCGACCGGCTCGATCACCTTCTTGAACTCGGTCAGGCCGGGGGAGGGGGTGCGGTCGGGCAGGAGCAGACCGTCGCAGACGAAGTTCCCGTCGTGCAGCTCCTCGCCGAAGTCGCCACCGTAGGCGTGGCCGAGCGTCGGGTGCTCGATGCCGTGGTCGATCCACTCCCAGACGAAACCGCCCTGCACACGGTCGTGCGCCTCGAAGATCCGCTGGTAGTCGGCGAGTCCGCCCGGCCCGTTGCCCATGGCGTGGGCGTACTCGCACAGGAGGAAGGGCAGTGAGCGCCGTCTGCCGGTGCCGCCGTCGAGGGCCCGGCCGATCCGGTCGACCTCCTCGTGGGAGGCGTACATCCGGGAGTACATGTCGGTGTCGCGGCAGTTCCAGTCGCCCTCGTAGTGGACGAGGCGGGAGGTGTCGCGGGCGTGGATCCACTCGGCCATCGCCGTCAGACCGCGGCCCGTGCCGGCCTCGTTGCCGAGCGACCAGATCACCACCGACGGATGGTTCTTGTCGCGCTCGACCATCCGGGCGGCACGGTCCAGGAGGGCCGGGGTCCAGCGGTCGTCGTCGACGGGGTTGTCGCGCCAGTCCTGCTCGACGAAGCCGTGGGTCTCCAGGTCGCACTCGTCGATCACCCACAGCCCGTACGTGTCGCACAGGTCGAGGAAGGCCGGGTGGGGCGGGTAGTGGGAGGTGCGGACGGCGTTGACGTTGTGCCGCTTCATCAGCAGCACGTCCTCGCGCATGGTCTCCAGGTCCAGCGCGCGGCCCCGCCGCGGGTGCCACTCGTGCCGGTTGACGCCCTTGAAGAGGACCGGCCTGCCGTTGACCTTGATCAGCCCGTCGGCCAGCTCCACCGTCCGGAAGCCGATCCGCAGCGGCACCCGTTCGCCCTCGGTCGCGAGGACGCCGTCGTAGAGCCGGGGGGTCTCCGCCGTCCACGGCGCGACGGGGACGGTGACCGTCTCCCCGGTCGCGACATCGATGTCGAGAGCGGGCACGGTCACCCGCCCGGCGACGTCGGAGTCGACGCGCAGGGTGCCCTCGCCCGTGAGGTGGTCGTAGGAGGCGTGCACGAAGTGGTCGCGCACGGCTCCCGCCGGCCGGTGCAGCAGGGTCACGTCACGGAAGATGCCCGGGAGCCACCACTGGTCCTGGTCTTCGAGGTAGGAGCCCGCCGACCACTGGTGGACGCGCACCGCCAGCACATTGTCCTCGGTCCGCAGCAGATCGCCGACCGCGAACTCGTGCGCCAGCCGCGACCCCTTGAACTCGCCGAGCTCGGTTCCGTTCAGCCAGACCCGGGCGCAGGACTCCACCCCGTCGAACCGCAGGACCGCGCCCCCGTCCGACAGCGCGGGCCAGTCCGCCGGCAGGTCGAAGACGCGCAGATGGTCGCCGGTCGGGTTCTCGGTCGGCACCCGGGGCGGGTCCACCGGGAACGGATAGAGATGGTTGGTGTAGATCGGCGAGCCGAAGGCGCCCTCGCCCTGGAGGACCCAGTGGCCGGGGACCGTGACCTCGGCCCAGTCCCCGGCGTCGTATCCCTCCGCGGCGAACGAGTCGTCCTCGGCGTCCGCCGTCGGCGACAGACGGAAGCGCCAGCTCCCGTTCAGGGAGAGGCACCGCGCGGTGGAGGAGGCGTACCAGGCGCGGGGCGCGAGCGCCCCGCTGCCCGGTGAGACGTCCTCGACGTACGCGACGCCAGCCGTCCCGTCCGTGCTGCTGTTGGTGCTGGTGCTGCCGGTGGTGCGGAAGGACATCGGTCTCCTAGGTCAGCCCTTGATGCCGGTCTGGGCGATCCCCTGCACCAGCCAGCGCTGGAGGAAGAGGAACACGAGCAGCAGGGGCAGGATGGAAATGGCCGTGGCCATGAAGATCAGGTGGTAGTTGACCGTCTGGTTCGTCATGTACGACGACAGCGCGACCTGCACCGTCCAGGCACTCGGGTCCTGGCCGATGACCAGCGGCCACAGGAAGGCGTTCCATCCGTTGATGAAGGTGATCGTGGCGATCGCGGCGAAGAAGTTCAGCGAGTTCGGCACGACGACGCGCCAGTACGCGCCCCAGTAGCCCAGCCCGTCCACCCGCGCCGCCTCCTCCAGCTCCTTGGGGAACCCCAGGAAGTACTGCCGGAAGAGGAAGCAGGTGAAACCACTGAAGAGGCCCGGAATGATGAGACCTCGGTAACTGTCCACCCAGCCCAGCGACGACACCAGCACGAAGCTCGGCACGAAGGTCACCGCCGTCGGCACCATCAGGGTGACCAGTACGGCGTAGAAGACCTTGTCGGCGTGCCGGTAGGGGATGCGGGCGAGACCGTAGCCGGCGAGCGAGCACACCAGGAGGATGCCCGAGGTGTGCAGGACGGCCACGACCACGGAGTTCCACATGGCGTGCGCGAAGTCCACCGTGACGTCGTCGAACGGCTCGGTGACGTTGCCCCACTGGATGTCGGTGGGGAACCACTTCCAGTTCTCGCCCGTGATCTCCCGGTCCGTCATCAGCGCGTTGCGGACGATCAGGTAGAAGGGGATCAGGAAGAGCAGTGCGGCGATGCCGGTCGCGAGGTACAGACCGGTGTTGCCGATGACCCCGCCGCCGCGCCGTTTCCCGGCCGGTGCGGGGGCCTTCTCGAAGTCGGGTGCTGTGGTGGTCACTTGGACTCCTCACCCCGTCCGAAGCCCATGATCTTTCCTTGCAGCAGGGTGACGACGCAGATCAGCAGGGTCAGCACGACCGCGCCCGCGCTGCCCGCGCCGTAGTTCTGGTTCTCGCCCAGCGCCATCTTGTACAGCTCGACCAGCGGCGGCTGGCCCCAGGTGGTCTTGGAGAGCAGGTTGAAGAACTCGTCGAAGGCCTGGTAGGCGGCGATGAGCAGCAGCAGGATCACCGCGGTGGAGGTGGCCCGCAGCTGCGGCAGCGTGATGTACCGGAAGGTCTGCCAGCCGGGCTTGGCGCCGTCGATGGCGGCGGCCTCGTACAGCTCCTGCGGGATGTTCTGCAGCGCCGCGAGGAACAGGATCATGTAGAAACCCGACTGGAGCCACAGCCGGACGGTCACGATGACCAGCCAGTACCAGGGCGGGTCGGGGTTGGCGAGCCAGGCGATGTTCTCGACGCCGAACCAGTCCAGGACGGTGTTGGCGAGGCCGAAGCGGACGCCGTTGAAGAGGGACATCTTCCAGATCAGCGCAGCGGCGACATAGCTGCACGCGGTCGGCAGGAAGAACACCGACCGGAAGAACGCCCGCATGAACCGCAGCCGGTTGACGAGCAGCGCCAGGCCCAGCGAGAGCCCCCAGGTGGCGGGCACGATGAACGCGGCGAACACGGTGAAGGTGACGAGGGAGTTGCGGAAGTCGGTGTCGGTCAGGATCTGCTTGTAGTTGGCGAAACCGACGAACTCGCTCGGTGTGACCGTGAAGCGTGCCTCGAAGAAGCTGAGGTACATGCTCCAGACGATCGGCACGAAGACGAAGATCACCAGGCCGATCAGGAACGGCCCGGTGAAGAGCCAGAAGTTGAAGGTGCTGCTCGCCCTCAGGGCCCGCCGCGGCCGGGTCCTGGGGACCTCGGCCGGGGCGGGCGGGGCGACCTTGCGCGGGGCGGCGGTCGACATGTCGTGGTCCGTCCGGCGGGCTCAGCCGAACAGCTTGGTCAGCTCGGCGTCGACCTTCTTCTGGGCGGCGTCGAGCTGCGCCTTGGGGTCGGCGTTCTTACGGACGGAGTTGGCCATCACGTCGTTGATCGCGGAGATCATGGCCTGGGTCCAGCCGATGTTGTCGAAGTGGCCGAACTCGTTGAAGAGCTTCACGCCCTCGGCCGGCAGGCCGGACTTCAGCTTGGTCGCGGACTGGGCGAGGGAGGTGCGCGGCGGGATGTGGAAGCCGTAGGAGGTGGCGAAGTCCTCCTGGTACTGCTTCTGCTCGATCCACAGCCACTTGACGTACTCCTTGGCCGCCTCGACGTTGTCGCCCTTGGCGTTGACGAACATCGACCAACCGCCGTTGGTGACCGACTGCTTGCCCGCCGAACCGACCTTCGGGAAGGGGAAGATGCCGATGTCGTCACCGAGCGCCTGCTGCATGGCCGGCATGGCCCACATGCCGCACCACTGGATGGCGGTCAGGCCCTGGGTGAAGGCCGACGGGTCCCACCAGTCGGCGGGGGCGTCGAGGAGCAGGTTGCCGCTGGTGAACAGGGAACGCAGCTGCTTGAGTCCGTCGGCGACCGCGTCGGTGTTGAAGGCGACCTTGTGGTCCTCGGTGAGGGTGTCCGCGCCGGCCGACCAGATCAGCGGGCTCTGCACCGGGGTGATGTCGTTGCCGAGGAAGGCGCCCTTGACCTTGCTGGTCTTGAGCTTGGCGGCGGCCTCGATCAGCTCCTCCAGCGTCTGCGGCACCTCGATCTTCGCCTTCTCGAAGAGCGAGGGCCGGTAGAAGAAGAACTGCGGGTCGTCGATCATGCGGACGCCGTAGATCTTCCCGTCCACGGTGTGCGACGTGATGTCGGCCGGGTTGAAGTCGTCCTTGACCGGTTCGATGATGTCGGTCAGATCCGCCACCTGACCGCTCTTGACGAGCTGGATCTGCGGGTGGAACTCGAACACGTCGGGCGCGTTCTTGGTGAGCAGGGCGGCGAACAGCTTCTGCTCGAACTGGGAGCCGGTGATCCACTGGGTGGTGACGTTCGCGCCCTTGTAGGCCTTGGCGTACCGCTTGACCGCCTGCTCGACGCCCGCCTCGCCGTACGCGTGGAAGTACTGCACGAGGTTCTTGCCCGAGCCGCCGCTCCCGCCGCGACCGTTGTTGCCGCCGCATGCGGCCAGGGTGCCGGCGGCGGCCATTCCCGCTGCGGCCCGGAACAGCGAACGGCGGGACCAGGTGTTGTTGCTCATTGCCGACATGCTGACGTCCTTGTCTCGAAGTACGGCCACGGCTCGGTGCATCTGCGTCAAGTGGCTCAATTCCTGTCGCGGAGCCGGACGTTAACCTTCGGCTAAGGCTTCGGCAAGGGGTTGGACGAAGTCTGTTCGAAGCGTTGCGATCGGTTCGGGATGACGAACGGACACCCTCCGGGGCACATCGGTCCCAGGGGTGTAGGCCGCCCGCGCATGGGTAACGCAGGCGCGGGGAAAGGGGGTTGAGGGCCGCCGGTGTCAGGGGCCGGCGGCCCTCGGCTCATGGGGCGGACGCGGTGCGGCTCCTGGCCGGGGTCGCGCGCTTGGTGCTCCGCTGCCCGACGCGCTGCAGCGCCCCTTCGAGCGCGAACGTCGCGGCTCCCAGGCAGACGGGGTCGGTGGGGATCGCGGACAGGACGATCCGGCTGGCGGCCAGCGGCCGTTTCAGCGCGTGCCGGGCGACGGCCTCGCGCACCTCCTCCAGCAGCGGTTCGCCGAGCCGGGCCGCGACCCAGCTGCTCAGCACCACCACCTCGGGATTGAGCACGTTGACCAGGACGGCGACGCCGGCGCCCAGGTAACGGGCCGTGTCCCGTACGACCTTGACGGCCACCTGATCCCCTGCGGCGACCCCGGCCGCCAGCGCGTCGATGGTGGCGGTCTGGTCCCCCGGGTGCAACAGCGGGCTCTGCGGGCCGATCTCGCGCAGGTTCTGCATGATCCCGAGCGCGCCGACGTACGTCTCCACACAGCCGTGGTTGCCGCAGCGGCACAGGCGGCCGTCGAGCACGAGCGTGGTGTGCCCCCATTCGCCCGCGCTGTTGCTCACGCCCCGGTGCAGCCCGCCGCCCAGGACGAGCCCGGCGCCCACGCCCGTGCCGAGGTTCACCACGACCGCGTCGCCGTGGCCGCGCGCCGCCCCGAACCACAGCTCGGCGACCGCGCTGGCCCGCAGCGGATTGTCCAGGTACAGGGGATACGCGATGTGTTCGGAGAGCAGGTCGAGCAACGGCACGTCGTGCCAGTCCCAGTTGGGCGCGTACTCGGCGATACCGGTGTCCCGGTCCACCTGGCCGGGCACGCTCACCCCGACCCCCAGCACCCGCGCCGCGTCCACCCCGGCCTGGGCGACCACCGAGCCCACGGCCGCCGTCACATGCCCGACCACCTGCTCCGGGCGGCTCTCGCCGGGGCGCATGTTCTCCTCGGCGCGGGCCAGGACGTTCAGCGCCAGGTCGAACAGCTCGACATGGACGTACGTCTCGGCGATGTCGACACCGATCAACGCGCCCCCCGACGCGTTGACGGCCACGAGGCCCCGGGGGCGGCCGCCCGCCGAGTCCTCGAACCCGACCTCAGTGATCATGCGCAGGTCGAGCAGCTCGCCGACGAGTGTGGCGACCGTGGCGAGGGACAGTCCCGTCGCGGCCGCCAGCTCCTGCCGGGAGGTGGGCGAGGAGGCGATGATCTGGCGCAGCACCTCGTAGCGGTTCGCGGTGCGGATGTCCCGTGATGTGCCGCGCTTCATCGAGCTCCCTTCGCCGGCCCGGCGCCGAGGCCGGTAGTGGCGACGGCACCGGCGCGGCGACAGGCTATGGCGTGCCACGACGTTCGACAAGGGGTTAGGAAAGGGGCTTTATAAAGTCCGCCGCGCCCCCGTGCCCGGGTGGCGCGTTCAGGTCCCCAGGACGTCCCGCACGAAGGCGTTGGTGAACTTCCCGGCCGGGTCCAGCTCCCGCACCAGCGCCGCGAAGTCGTCGATCCGTGGGTAGCGGGCGCGCAGCGCGGAGGCCGGGATCTCGAACACCTTTCCCCAGTGCGGTCGCGGGGAGAACGGCTCCAGTGCGGCCTCCACCTCCCGGACCACCGGCAGCACGGCCGCCGTGTCGGCGATCCAGGTGAAGTGCACGGCGACCGTGTCCCGGCCGTACGCCGGGCTCAGCCACTGGTCGTCGGCGGACACCGTCCGCACCTCGCAGATCTGCAGGACACGGGCGACCGCATCCCGGATCCCGTCGATCGCATACAGCGCTCCGTCGACCGCCGACCGCGGCAGCAGATACTCGCTCTGCAGCTCCTCCCCGCTGCTCGGCGTGAACTCCGCCCTGAAGTGCGGCAGCCGCTCGTGCCACGGTCCCGGCACCCCGAGCTGCTCGGTGCAGTTGACCGCGGGCATCCCCGGCACCGGATGCAGGGCCTCGGTGGCGGGCGCGGCCCACGGGAACACGGCCGGCGGCCCGTCGGTGCGCCGTTTCAGCCACACCTGCCGGAAGCCGGGAGCGCCCCAGTCGGTGAACAGGCTCACGCTGTACGCGGCCCCCGCCACCGCCTCGAAGTCCAGCCCCTCCAGCGGGAGTTCGGTGAACAGGTGCTGCTCGACCGCGTAGCCCGGCTCCAGGTCCAGGGTGAGGGCGGTGACCACGCCGAGCGCGCCCAGGGAGGTCACGGCCCCGCCGAAGCGCGCGTCCTCGCGCCCGAGCACGACGGTCGAGCCGTCGGCCGTGACGATCTCCACCTCGCGCACCGCGGAGGCGAGGGAGCCGTTGCGCACCCCCGACCCATGGGTGCCGGTGGCCACCGAGCCGGCCACGGAGATGTGCGGCAGGGAGGCCATGTTCGGCAGGGCGAGCCCGTGCTCGTGCACCCGCCGGGCCAGGGCCGCGTACCGCACCCCGCCGCCGACCCGCACCGTGCGGGCCGCCGTGTCCACGTCGATCTCGGCCGGCAGCGTGTCCAGCGACAGCAGCACCCCGTCGGGGCCCGGCTCGGCGATCCGGTTGAAGGAGTGCCCGCTGCCGAGCACCCGCACCCGCCCGCCGCCCGCCACCAGCGCGCGCAGCGCGTCCGTGGACCCCGGCCGGTGCAGCGCGCCGGCCGCGAAGACGATGTTGCCCGCCCAGTTCCGCCACGGCCGGTCCCCCGCCCGCCCCGCGTGCCCCGGCCCGTCCTGTCCCGCGCCGTCCTGTCCCGCCCCGTCCGTCACGGTCCCGCCCATGCGACTGCCCGCCCTTTCGAGGTGCTCGAGAACCCGGAATACCCAGGTCGAACCTACCTTGCCCGCAACACGAGACCCCCCGCCCCCGCCGCCGCGCCGCCGGGGGCATACCGTGAGGAGTCGTACGCCTGAGCCGGGAGGAGAGACGGATGGGCAGCCGTACCGCGCTGGTCGAGGATCTGATGGAGCGGTTTCCGCATGTGCCGCGGGAGGCCGTCTTCAAGGAGGACCTGCTGCGCGGGGGAGTGGCCTTCGACCCCTCCGCCCTCAGCGACAACGAGTCGGGCGAGGTCAAGCCGAAGTCGTACTTCATCTTCTCCTTCGACCACGGCACCCTGCCCGAGCTGGGCGAGGCCGCGCTGCGCCGGCCGCCCGAGGAGATCATCCTGACCGGTGGTCCGTACGATCTGCGGCGCACGGTGGTGTCCGTGCGGGTGAACCCGGCCTCGCCCTACCGGGTGGCGGCCGACGACGAGGGCCTGCTCGGCCTGTACCTGGACGGGAAGCGGATCGCGGACGTCGGCGTGCCGCCGATGCCCGAGTACTACCGGCACACGCTGTCCAACGGGAAGTCCGTGATGGAGGTCGCCCCGACCATCCAGTGGGGCTACCTCATCTATCTGACGGTCTTCCGGGTCTGCCAGTACTTCGGCGCGAAGGAGGAGTGCCAGTACTGCGACATCAACCACAACTGGCGACAGCACAAGGCCGCCGGTCGACCGTATACCGGGGTCAAGGACGTCGAGGAGGTGCTGGAGGCCCTCGAGATCATCGACAAGTACGACACCGCGAAGGCGTCCACCGCCTACACCCTCACCGGCGGCGCCATCACCAAGACGGTCTCCGGGCGCGACGAGGCCGACTTCTACGGCCACTACGCCAAGGCGATCGAGGAGCGCTTCCCCGGCCGCTGGATCGGCAAGGTCGTCGCCCAGGCGCTGCCGCGCGACGACGTGCAGCGGTTCAAGGACTACGGCGTGCAGATCTACCACCCCAACTACGAGGTGTGGGACGAGTACCTCTTCAAGATGTACTGCCCGGGCAAGGAGCGCTACGTCGGCCGGGACGAGTGGCACCGGCGGATCCTCGACTCCGCCGAGGTGTTCGGCGCGCGCAACGTCATCCCCAACTTCGTGGCGGGCGTGGAGATGGCCGAGCCGTTCGGCTTCACCACCGTCGACGAGGCGATCGCGTCGACCACCGAGGGGCTGCGCTTCTTCATGTCGCAGGGCATCACCCCCCGCTTCACCACCTGGTGCCCGGAGCCGACCACCCCGCTCGGCAAGGCCAACCCCCAGGGCGCGCCGCTGGAGTACCACATCCGTCTCCTGGAGGCCTACCGCGCCACGATGGACGAGTTCGGGCTCTCCTCGCCCCCCGGCTACGGCCCGCCCGGACCGGGTCGCGCGGTGTTCTCCGTGAGTTCCTTCATGGACAGTCTTCCGGCGCGGGAGGAGGGGGCCGTATAGTCCCGGAACCGCCGTCAGAGAACGGGCGGGCCCCGGAGTTGAACACATCGGGGTCCGCGTCCGTACTCCAGGGCGGAGGAGCGGCGCGGTCCCTGGTCAGGACGTCCTTACATGACATCTGAACAGGGCGCTTGTCAGTTGTGTGAGAAACGTGAAATCCTCGGTGTCTGCCGCGAGGTTCCCCCCAACCCCATTGCCGTCATGGTGAGTTGACCTCGCATTTTGATGCAGGAGTCACATGCCCGACCTGCCGACCCCGAAGGACGCCGCGGAGGCCGCGCTGTTCTCCGAGTGCTGGGACGCCGTCCTGTCGTACGCGGACCTGTGCACGTCCGGCTCGACCGCGGCCAACCAGCTGGCCCGCGAGGCGTTCGCGCTCGGCATACAGGAGGCCCGCGCCGACGACGGCGGTACCGCACGAGGTGCCGGCCGCCGCTCGTCCCGGCTGCCCCGGATTCCCCTGCTGCTGACCGCCGTACGCAACACCGCGGCCGCCTGGGAGTCCGAGGGACAGGGCCACAAGCTCGACCCCGACCTGAGGCTGTGGCTCAACTCGGACAAGGCCTGGCGCTACGTCGGCCCGCCGCTGAGCCGCCCGATCGCCCTGCGCGGACTGCGCGACATGGGCGAGTCGGACGCCACCCTGCTGTGGCTGGCGGAGGTGGAGGCGCTTCCGCTGCGCACCGTCGTCCGACGCCAGGGCCTCGACCCGGACGCCTCCGTCGAGGAACTCAACGCCGTCCGCGGCCTGTTCCGCGACCGCTGCCACCGCAACCACCTCGACACGCCGATGAGCGCGGAGTGCCGCTCCTACGTCCGGCTGCTCGACGCCGTCACCCGCTCGCCCGGCGCCGACACCCCCGACGACCTCTCCCGGCACCTCGCCACGTGTGTGGAGTGCGCCGAGGCCGCCGCCTGTCTGCGGCTGCATGGCGGCGGACTGCCCGCCGCGCTCGCCGGCGGAGTCATCGGCTGGGGCGGTCTCGCCTACCTGGAGCGCCGCCGCCGCGCCGCCGAGGTCCGCCTCGGCGCCGGACACCCCGACGGGCCGGACCCGCAGGGCCAGGCGGAGCGGGCCGCGGCCCACAAGGCCCGCCTGCGGCGCCACGGGCTGCTCGCCGCCGCCGTCCTGGTCTCGGGGCTGGCGCTCGCCGCGTCGCTGATGCCGTTCGGCGGCGACAGCGGCACCGAGGCGCAGACGATCCCCACGGACACCACCCCGGTGGCCGGCCCGGGCTCCACCGTGCCCGCCTCCGGCTCGCCCGTGACCTCCGCCCACCCGGTGTCGGCGTCCCCGGCCCCGTCCGGCAGCGACACGCCGGGCACCGGCGCGCACGGCGACGAGAAGCCCGACCCCGAACCGCAGGGGACCTCCTCGGCCACGGCCGGCACCGCCACCGGTGGCGGCGAGACCCCGAAGGCGGGCGTCTGCGAGGTCCGCTACGAGCTCGTCAACCAGTGGCCCGACGGCTTCCAGGCCAGCGTCACGTTCACCTCGCCCACCGCCCTGGACTCCTGGCGGGTCGCCTGGTCCTTCGCGGACGGGCAGCACGTGGACCAGATGTGGGACGCGAGCGTCGGCCAGCGGGGCGACCGGGTCACCGCGACCGCCGCCGACTACAACCGCTCCGTCGCGGCGGGCTCCACCGTCACCTTCGGGTTCCTCGCCTCCTGGCAGGACACCAACGCGGCGCCGTCGGACTTCACGCTCAACGGCCAGGAGTGCACGGGCTCCTGAGCGCCCGTCCGCGGGCGAGGGGCGACGGGCGGAAAACCAGTGGCGTTCTCCGTCGGGTGCCCCTAGCCTGACGGAGGCGTACGGGAGACGTACGCCACCCGTGCGAGAGACGTACGGCAACCACAGGAACGGGGAGGTGCGACCGATGACTGTCACCGGCACCGGGGCCGCTCGACGCGGCCAGACGATCGTCCACCTCACCCCCGCGGTCTCCGGCTGACCAACCGACCTCTCCGCGCGCCCGCGCGCGCCGCCGGGGCCGCCCTGTGAAGGGTTTCCCTTGCATTTCTCCGTTACTCCGGACGCTTCTTCTCCCTCCGTTTCTTCCTCTGCTTCTCCCTCCCCTTCTCCTTCCGCACATCCGCTCGCCGTCCTCGGCTGGGACGAGGGCTGGGCGGCCGCGTTCGCGCCCCACGCCGAGCAGGGGCTGCTGCCCGGCCGGGTCGTCCGCGTCGACCGCGGCCTGTGCGACGTCGTCACGGCGGCCGGCACGGTCCGGGCCGACACCGAGTTCGTCGTCCCCCACGACCCGATGAAGGTCGTCTGCACCGGCGACTGGGTCGCCCTCGACCCCGAGGGCGCCGACCCGCGGTACGTCCGCACGCTGCTGCCCCGCCGTACCGCGTTCGTCCGCTCCACCTCCTCCAAGCGGTCCGAGGGACAGATCCTCGCCGCCAACGTCGACCACGCCGTCGTCGCGGTCTCCCTGGCCGTCGAGCTCGACCTCGGCCGGATCGAACGGTTCCTCGCGCTGGCCTGGGAGTCCGGCGCGCAGCCCGTGGTCGTGCTCACCAAGGCCGACCTGGTGCCCGACCCGGTCGTGCTGGCGCATATCGTCCAGGACGTGGAGACCAGTGCTCCCGGGGTGCCGGTGCTGCCGGTCCGCGCCCGCGACGGCGAGGGCGTCGAGGAACTCGCCGCGCTCCTCGGCCGGGGCACGTCCGTGCTGCTCGGCGCGTCCGGCGCCGGCAAGTCCACCCTCGCGAACGCGCTCGCCGGCGCCGAAGTGATGGGCGTCCAGGCCACCCGCGACATCGACGGCAAGGGCCGGCACACCACGACCACCCGCAATCTGCTGCCGCTGCCCGGCGGCGGTGTGCTCATCGACACGCCCGGACTGCGCGGGGTCGGCCTGTGGGACGCCGGCGGCGGGGTCGGGCAGGTCTTCGCGGAGATCGAGGAGCTGGCCCGCGGCTGCCGGTTCCACGACTGCGCGCACGACGCCGAACCGGGGTGCGCGGTGCGCGCCGCCGTCGACGACGGGGAGCTCGCCCCGCGCCGACTGGAGAGCTACCGCAAGCTCGTCCGGGAGAACCAGTGGATCGTCGCCAAGTCCGACGCCCGGGTCCGCGCCGGCTTCCGCCAGGACTGGAAGCGCAAGAAGGCGGAGGGCCGCGCGGCCGGGGACGCCAAGCGGGGCCGCAGCCCCTGGCAGCCCGCACCGCCCCGGTGACAGCGGCCCGGTGAGCCGGTACGGCGGTGACGGGTACCTGCCCGTCACCGCCGTGTCCGATTTCCGCCAGCACCCGCCCCGCCCCCGGCGAAGACTGGAGGACATGCAAGGTCAGGACACGGCGTGCGAAACGGCGTACGAAGCGGCGCACGACACGACGTACGTCACGGCGCACGACACCCGGTACGAGGCGGTGCGCAGCCGTGACGGGCGGTTCGACGGGGCGTTCTTCTTCGCCGTCCGGACCACCGGCATCTACTGCCGCCCCAGCTGCCCCGCCGTCACGCCGAAGAGGCACAACGTGCGCTTCTTCACCACGGCCGCCGCCGCGCAGGGCTCGGGCTTCCGGGCCTGCCGGCGGTGCCGCCCCGACGCCGTGCCGGGCTCCGCCGACTGGAACGCGCGCGCCGACGTCGTGGGCCGGGCGATGCGGCTGATCGGCGACGGGGTGGTCGACCGGGAGGGCGTCGCCGGGCTCGCCGTACGGCTCGGCTACAGCGCCCGGCAGGTGCAGCGCCAGCTCACCGCCGAGGTCGGCGCGGGCCCCGTCGCCCTCGCCCGCGCCCAGCGCGCCCACACCGCGCGCACGCTGCTCCAGACCACCGGGCTGCCGGTCACGGAGATCGCCTTCGCGTCCGGGTTCGCGAGCGTGCGCCAGTTCAACGACACCATCCGGGCCGTGTATGCGACGACCCCGACCGAGCTGCGCACCGCCGCCCGCTCCTCCCGCCGCACCGGCACCCCGGCCGCCGGGATCCCGCTGCGGCTCGCCCACCGGGGGCCCTACCGCGCGGGTCCGGTCTTCGACCTGCTGGAGCGGGAGGCCGTGGCCGGGGTGGAGGAGGTCCGCGGACCGGCCGGCGGGCGGACGTACCGCCGTACGCTGCGCCTCCCGCACGGCACCGGGATCGTCGCCGTCGACGAGCGGCCGGGCGGGACGGGCCGCGCGGGCGCCCTCCACTCCGGCGGCTGGCTCGACGCCCGGCTGCACCTCACCGACCCCCGCGACCTCACCACCGCCGTCCAGCGGCTGCGCCGGCTGTTCGACCTCGACGCCGACCCGTACGCCGTCGACGAGCGCCTCGGCGCCGATCCCCGGCTCGCCCCGCTGGTCGCCGCCCGGCCGGGGCTGCGCGCCCCCGGGGCCGCCGACCCCGAGGAGTACGCCGTACGGGCCCTGGTCGGCCCTGCCGCGTCCGAACGGCTGGTCCGCGCCCACGGCAAGGCCCTCGACGCCCCCTCCGGCACCCTCACCCACCTCTTCCCGGAACCGGCCGCCCTCACGGAGGCGGTCGGCCCGCTCGCCGTCGCGCTCGCCGACGGCCGGGTCCGCCTCGACCCCGGCGCCGACCGGGACGACGCCGAGGCCGCCCTGCTCGCCGTACCCGGCCTGGACGCCCGTACCGTGGCGACGATCAGGGCCCGCGCCCTCGGCGACCCCGACGTCGCGCCGCCCGGCGCCGACGCACCCGACACCTGGCGTCCCTGGCGGACGTACGCCCTTCACCATCTGCGCGCAGCGGAGGAGACCCCATGACGACCGGCATCGCGCCCGTGTACTGGACCAGCGTCGGCGGCCCGCTCGGCCCCCTGCTGCTGACCGCCGCCCCCGACGGTGCCCTGACCTCGCTCTCCGTCGAGGGACAGAAGGGCGGTCGCACCGTCCAGGACGGCTGGCGGCACGACCCGGGCCCGTTCCGCGCCGCCGAGGAGCAGCTCGCCGCCTACTTCGCCGGGGAGCTGAAGGAGTTCCGGCTGGAGCTGCGCGCCGAGGGCACCGGGTTCCGCGAGCGCGTCTGGGCGGCCCTCGACACCGTCCCCTACGGGGCGACCACGACGTACGGCGAGATCGCCGCCCGGATCGGGGCCTCCCGTACGGCTGTGCGGGCCGTCGGCGGGGCGATCGGCGCCAATCCGCTGCTGGTCCTGCGCCCCTGCCACCGGGTGATCGGCGCCGACGGCTCCCTCACGGGGTACGCGGGCGGTCTGGAGCGCAAGATCCGGCTGCTGGAACTGGAGGGCGTGCGGCTCTGAGGCGGCGGCCGGGAGGCCGGGAAAAAACCGGGCGCGGGCTCGCCCGGAGCGGCCTCCCGGCGGCCGTCCAAGGGGTGCTCCGGCGCGGATCGTCGGACCTCGAAGGAGCCGGTCCGCACCCCGCCCCCGGGCCCGGTACACACCCGCCCCTGACCTCGCCCCATACCGCCTGAGCTGGCCTTCCGCCCCTCCCGCGTCTATGTTCACCTGGTCGGGAACAAGCCCGGGGGGAAGGACACCGATGGACCGTCACATCCGCACGGTGGACGATGTGCTGGAGCTTCTGGACGGCCTGTTCGCGCCGGAGGCCGACCGCTGGACGGCCGACGGTGCCGCCTGGTGGGACGGCTTCTACACCGACCGGGCGAGGCCGGTGCCGTTCTTCGTCGAGAAGCCGGACGAGAACCTCGTCTCGTACCTCGACCGCGGACTGATCACCCCGGGCCGCGCCCTCGACCTGGGCTGCGGGCCGGGCCGCAACGCCCCGTACCTCGCCGCCCGGGGCTTCGAGGTGGACGCGGTCGACCTCTCCCCGACGGCCGTCGCCTGGGCCGAGGAACGGGCCCGTGCGGCGGGCGCCGACATCCGGTTCCACTGCGGCGACGCCTTCGCCCCCGGCGCCTCGGTCCCGGACGGGCCCTACGACCTCGTCCACGACTCCGGCTGCTTCCACCACCTGCCGCCGCACCGCCGCGTCAGCCACCTCGCCCTCCTCGACCGCGTCCTGGCTCCCGGCGGCCACCTCTCCCTGACCTGCTTCGCCGCCGGGCGCATGGGCTCGGACCTGCCCGACGAGGCCTTCTACCACCGCTCCCGGCTGGAGGGCGGCCTCGCCTACACCCCCGAGTCCCTGCGCTCGATCTTCCGCGACCTCACCGCGGTCGAGCTGCGGGGCATGCGGGAGCAGGGGCCCGCCTCGCCCCTGTTCGGCGAGTCCTTCCTCTGGACGGCGCTGTTCCGGCGCGACGCCCAGGGGCCGGTCAGCCCCACAGCACCGCCCCCAGCCACGCCCCCGTGATCAGCAGGCAGGTGAACAACTCCGCGAGCACGCTGGAGCCGCCCGAGCGCATGGCCCTGCGCAGGGCCGCGCGGGCCTCGCCGTGCCGGCCCAGCCGGAGCCGTTCACAGAGGTAGATGCCCCCCATGAAGCCGGGGATCGCGCCCACCACGGGCACCAGGAAGAAGCCGAGCAACGCGCCGACCCCCGCGTACACCGCCATCCGGGGCGTCGCCCCGCTCTCCCGCAGCCGGCGCGGCGGCAGGGCCCAGCGCACCACCTGGCTCAGGAACAGCGCGACGGTGGCGCCCACCAGCACCCACCAGGCGACCGGTTGCGGATCCTTCAGCGCCCACCACAGGACCGCGGACCACACGAGCCACGAGCCCGGCACCCCGGGCACCAGCACTCCGCACAGGCCGAGCAGGATCACCAGACCGACCAGCAGGAGTTCCCACGGTCCCATCTGCCCAGAGTGCCGGAATCGCGGGGAAACCGCAGGTCAAGGGGGCGCCCCGGTGGCCACGGCCGGAAGACGTCGATCAACCACCGTGGGCACGCACTGACATTCGACGGTGACGCATTTTCCGGATGCCCCGTTTTCATCCGGGCCCAGCGGTGGACAATTGGGGGCATGAGCCAGCAGGGGGGAAGGCCCACCGGTCCCGAGGACGACTGGTGGGGGCAGCTGTACGACGACTTCACCGCGGATACGGGCCCCGCGCCCACCGCCGACTCCCTGGACGACCGTTTCGCCTCGGCGGCGGGAACGCTGCGCCCCACGGGTCCGGCGGACCAGGTGCCACCGCCACGCAAGCCGAGTGAGGGGGCGGTGGCGGACGCCCGGACCGACTGGTGGCTGGCCCCGGACGCGGCGACGGCCCCCACGCCGTCGCCCCCCGAGCCAGGGTCGTCCCCCGAGCCCGGGTCGTCCCCCGAGCCCGCGTCGCCCCCCGAATCCGCGCCGTCCCCCAAGCCCGCGCCGTCACCCGAGTCCGCGCCGTCCCCCAAGCCCGCGCCGTCACCCGAGTCCGCGCCGTCCCCCAAGCCCGCGCCGTCCCCGGACGCGAGCGCCGTGCCGACCCCGGCCGACCGGCCGGATTCCCGTCCCGCGCCGCCTCCACCGGCCATGCCCCCGATGCCCCCGAGGCCCCCCAGGCCGACGAACCCTCCGTCGGCCCCGCTGCCTCCCGGCTCCGCCACGCCGCCGTCCGTGCCCCCGCCGGTCAACACCCCTACCACCTCGACCACCCGCACCACCTCGACCGGCACCGCAACCCCCACCCCCACCTCCGCCGCCGCCGGTCCCGTCGCGCCCCACGCCTTTGCCCCACCGGACGGCGCCCGGACCCCCACGGCCCTCGACCTGCCTCTCCTGCCCGACGAGCACACGGAGTACGTCGGGTCGCGGCCCCCCACCTACGCCCCCGAGCCCACCGCGCTGCCGCCCGCCGACCCGGACGCGCTGGACGACCTGGTGGCCGACACCGTGCTCGAGGGGGCGTTCTACGGGAGCTGCGCGCTCAGGGCCGTGTCGGTGCGCGGCGACTCGGCGCGGTACCGGGGCGAGCCCCGCAGGGACGCGCTGCTCGTGGCCCGGTTCGGCACCGCCGAGCACGCGCTGGTGCTGGTGGCGATGGCGACCGGCGCGCGGGCCACGCCGGGCGCGCACCGGGCGGCCGCCGAGGCCTGCCGGTGGATCGGCCGCGCGGTGGGCCGCAGCCACGTCCGGCTGGCGCAGGACATCAGGGCCGCCCGGCGCGGCGACCTGAAGTCCGGACTGCACCGCCTCACCGACCGCAGCCTCGGCCGGCTCCGGGCCGGTGCCGCCGAACAGGGCCTGGAGCCCGACGCGTACACGGCCACCCTGCGCTGCCTGCTGCTGCCCGCCGACCCCGAGTGCCGTACCCGGGTGTTCTTCGGCGTCGGCGACGGCGGCCTGTTCCGGCTGCGCGGCGGACAGTGGCAGGACCTGGAGCCGGGGGCCGGCGAGGTCGCCGGGGAGCCCGTCGTCGGGTTCGGCGCGCTGCCCGCCGAGACCCCCGAGGGCGACCGGCTCACCATGGACCTCGGCATCCCGACCCCGCCGAGCCCGTACGACCCGGCCCCCGAGCCGCCCCGCGACCCCTTCCGCTTCCGCGCCTCTGTAGCCCGGCCGGGGGACACCCTGCTGCTGTGCACGAGCGGCCTCGCCGATCCCCTGCGCGGCGAGCCCGCACTCCCCGCCCACCTCGCGGAACGCTGGTCGCGGCAGCCCCCGCCCGGCCTCGCCGCGTTCCTCGCCGACACCCAGGTCCGGGTCAAGGGCTACGCGGACGACCGTACGGCGGCGGCCGTCTGGGAGGCGTGAGCGCGGCGGCGCGGCCACTGTGGAGGGAGGTACCCGAGGTCCGAGAAGTCCCGAGAAGTCTCGAGAAGGGGTGCGTCCGGCCATGGCCAAGCAGAACGTCGCCGAGCAGTTCGTGGACATCCTCGCCCGCGCCGGGGTCAGACGGCTGTACGGCGTGGTCGGGGACAGCCTCAACCCGGTGGTGGACGCGGTGCGCCGCAACTCCGCCGTCGAGTGGGTCCAGGTGCGCCACGAGGAGACCGCCGCGTTCGCCGCGGGCGCCGAGGCGCAGATCACCGGCCGGCTGGCGGCCTGCGCGGGCTCCTGCGGACCCGGCAACCTGCATCTGATCAACGGTCTGTACGACGCCCACCGCTCGATGGCACCGGTCCTCGCCCTCGCCTCGCACATCCCCTCCGCCGAGATCGGCCTCGGCTACTTCCAGGAGACCCACCCCGACCAGCTGTTCCGCGAGTGCAGCCACTACAGCGAACTGATCTCCAGCCCGCGGCAGATGCCCCGGCTGCTGCACACCGCCATCCAGAACGCGGTCGGCCGCGGCGGGGTGAGCGTGGTCTCCCTGCCCGGCGACATCGCCGCCGCGCCCGCCCCCGAGAAATCCGCCGCGACCGCCCTCGTCACCAGCCGGCCCACCGTCCGCCCGGGCGACGCCGACCTCGACGCCCTGGTCCGCATGATCGACGACGCCGGCCGGGTCACCCTGTTCTGCGGCAGCGGCACGGCCGGCGCGCACGCCGAGGTCATGGAACTCGCCGGGAAGATCAAGTCACCGGTGGGACACGCCCTGCGCGGCAAGGAGTTCATCCAGTACGACAACGAGTTCGACGTCGGGATGAGCGGCCTCCTCGGCTACGGCGCCGCCTACGAGGCCACCCACGAGTGCGACCTGCTGATCCTGCTCGGCACCGACTTCCCCTACAACGCCTTCCTCCCCGACGACGTCCGGATCGCCCAGGTCGACGTCCGTCCCGAGCACCTCGGCCGCCGCTCCCGGCTGGACCTCGCCGTCTGGGGAGACGTCGGCGAGACGCTGCGCTGTCTGATCCCCCGGGTGCGGCCCAAGGACGACCGGCGGTTCCTCGACCGCATGCTCAAGAAGCACGCGGACGCGCTGGAGGGGGTGGTCAGGGCGTACACCCGCAAGGTGGAGAAGCACGTCCCGCTGCATCCCGAGTACGTCGCCTCCGTCCTCGACGAACTCGCCGACGACGACGCGGTGTTCACCGTCGACACCGGGATGTGCAATGTCTGGGCCGCCCGCTATCTCACGCCCAACGGCCGCCGTCGGGTGATCGGTTCGTTCTCCCACGGCTCGATGGCGAACGCCCTGCCCATGGCGATCGGGGCGCAGTGCACCGACCGCCGCCGACAGGTCGTCTCGATGTCCGGCGACGGCGGATTCACCATGCTGATGGGCGACTTCCTGACGCTGGTGCAGTACGACCTGCCGGTGAAGGTCGTCCTGTTCAACAACTCCTCGCTGGGTATGGTCGAGTTGGAGATGCTGGTCGCCGGACTCCCCTCGTACGGCACCACCTACAAGAACCCCGACTTCGCCCTGGTCGCCCGTGCCTGTGGTGCCTACGGCGTCCGGGTCGAGAAGCCCAAACAGCTCGCCGGCGCCCTCAGGGACGCCTTCCGGCACAAGGGGCCGGCCCTCGTCGACGTCGTCACCGACCCCAACGCGCTGTCCATCCCGCCGAAGATCAGCGCCGAGATGGTGACCGGGTTCGCTCTGTCCGCCTCGAAGATCGTGCTGGACGGGGGCGTCGGCCGGATGCTCCAGATGGCCCGCTCCAACCTCCGCAACGTGCCCCGTCCTTGAGAGCCGCCCCGAATCGCCGGTCCGCCGTCAGGGCCGGTACGGCTGCCATCGGCGCGCCGACGTGTCGTACACGTACCGCTCCAGACCGTCCAGGGCGCTGGTGCGGAAGGGGCGGCCGTGGTCGTCGATCCGGACCGTGCCGGTGCGGCCGTCGGAGGACCAGTCGAGTTCGAGGTACCCGTCGCAGCCGCAGGCCGCGGTGCGGGCCGTGACCAGCAGCACCTCCGGTTCCTCGGCGGACACCCGGTAGGGCAGCCGGACCGCGGGGATGCCCGCGTCGTTTCCGGCCACGGACCGGGCGAGGGTCCGGTCCCGGTCCAGGTCGACGGCGAAGTACCGCTTGCTGAGCGCTCCGCCGCAGCCCCGGTCCCTCGTGTACGCGGTCCCCGGCAGGGGCGCGGCGCGGGCGACGACCCGCACCCGCAGTGCGGTCAGCGCGACGGCCGTGGAGCTGTTGCCCTGCACCGCGATCTCCGCGTCGGTCTCGCCGCCGTGCACCGCGCCCTGGGCCGACGCCCAGGTCCCCGCGTCCTGTTCCGACGGGGGTGGCGGTACCCGGGCCGGCGGTGCGTCGATGACGTAGTCGTGTCCGCGGCCCTGCGCCCAGACCTGGGAGTCGACGGTCCGGGCCAATGGCAGCCCGGAGGCCGGAGCGGCGACCGGCGCGCTGGGCGAGGGGGGCGAGGGGGAGGGCGCGGCGCCGGTGGCGAGGGGGGTGGTGTCGGGGGAGGAGGAGGGCGAGCGGGAGGGGGTGCCGTCGCGGGCGCGGTGGAGGACGACGGGAGGGGCGGCGGGAGGGGCGGCGGGAGGGACGGCGGAGCGGAGGCGGTGGGTCCGAGCAGGGCGTCGGAGGCCGGTCGACCGCCTCCCGGCAGAGTGGACAGCGCACCCAGCGCGACGAGCACGGCACAGGCGCCGCCCAGCAGGACCTGACCTGGACACATCGGCCCGTCAGGTCACCGTCGCACTGCCGGGCACGGCCGTGGCGAAGGCCCGGGTCGCCCGGCTGGACAAGGACATCAGGTTCTGCCCGGTGCGGATCGAGCAGGCCGACCCGCAGACCGAGGCCCGGCTCAAGGACTACGGGAAACCGGCCGTCGAGGAGGGCGCCCGGGTCTACGGGCTGCACACCGAGTCGTCCTGGGGTGCGACGGACATCCGGCTGATCTCGGTCGGCCGGGACGGCAGGACCGTGACGGTGGTCGACTGGGGGCAGATGGGCGACTTCGGGGACGCTCCGGTGAAGGCTTTCAGGAAGACGACCGTCACCGCCGTCAAGAAGCTGCGCTGAGCGAAACATTCCGGCCAACTTCGGCGGGGGCCCTCACCCGGGCTCGTGGGGGGACGGCTCGCAGGCCGCGCGGGCGTACGCCCTTCGGGGGCGAGACCGTGCCGTCGTACCGCGGCGTCCCCGCACGGAATCCGGGTCCGTACGGCGGCGAAACCGGCCTCCTCCCCGGTGATCCGGCCGGATCGCATACCGGGGGGCGCGGTCCGGCCGGCTGCTTGTGCGCCCCCTCGAACATGGCCGAACACCCGGGCGTGGACGATTCGACATGACTGGCACCGTGCCGACCGGGCATGGATCCCCGTGAACGTGTTCGAGCAGGAGGGGAACCGACATCGGCACGCGGGCGGGGGTCATGGTGAGGCAGGCACGGGGCAGCGGTCGGACGGCGATCGCGAGCACCTCGGCGGCAGAGCGGGACACGGGGATCGCGAGAGGGGACGACACCGTAGACGCGCAGCTCAATCGCAGACTCGGGCCGGCCGACCTGAGGGCGGTGCCGGAGGCACGCCGGGCGCTGCGCGAGCTGTTGCGGGGCTGGGGAAAGCCGGGACGCTCGGAGACGGCGGAACTGCTGACCAGCGAACTCGTCACCAACGCGCTGGTGCACACCGACGACGAGGCGGTCCTGACGGCCACCGTGTCACCGGCCGGCCTGCGGGTGGAGGTGCGCGACTCGGTGCCGGGCCGGCCCCGGCCCACCGTGCCGGCCGCCGACGACGGCACCCACGGCCGGGGTTTGGTCCTGGTGCAGTCCCTCGCGGACTCCTGGGGGGTACGGGCGCAGGGCGCCGGGAAGGTCGTCTGGTTCGAACTGGCCGCCGGGGCGGCCTGAGAGCCTGGGGCACACGGGCTCTCAGACCCGGACGGGGCACGGGAAGGGGGCGCGACCGTGGCGGTCGCGCCCCCTTCCCATGGTGTCACCGGCCGGCCGTCAGCCGGACGGGGAGGTCAGCCGAACTGCTGCTCCAGGTCCTTGAGCTTGCGCTCCAGGGAGTCCAGGCGCGGCAGGGCCATGGTGTCGTCCTCCGCGGTGAGGTCGACGGAGTACCCCTCGGAGGACTGGCGCACCGGCTGCAGCGAGGGCCGCTGACGGACCGGCAGCTGCTCCGGCGCGCCCGCTATGCCACCCTCCGCGGAGACCCGCTCGGCCGAGGCCGCGGCGGTCGCCGGCTCCAGGGCAGCGGCCTGGCCGGGCTCCAGCTGACGGCCACCGCCGCCACCGCCGCCGCCACGTCCGGGCCAGCGGCCGTGACCGCGGCTGATCGCCTTGAGCTGGGCCCGCTCCAGGCGCTGCTCCTCGCGGCGGCGCATCTTGGCCTCTTCCTTGCGGGCCTTGTCGTCGCGGACCTCCTCGACGGCCTCGTCCAGGCTGCGGACGTTCTCCAGGAGCATCAGCGACCAGGCCTTGTAGGTCTCACGGGGGGCCCGAACCCAGCGGACCACCCGGATCTGCGGCAGCGGACGGGGCACCAGGCCCTGCTCGCGCAGCGCGGCACGGCGGGTCTGCTTCAGCGCCCGGTCGAACAGCACGGCCGCGGACAGCGACATGCCGGCGAAGAAGTGCGGGGCGCCCGCGTGGCTCAGACCCCTGGGCGCGTGCACCCAGTTGAACCAGGCGGCGGCACCGGCGAACGTCCACACGAGTATCCGGGAGCCGAGCGCCGCGTCACCGTGAGAGGCCTCGCGGACCGCGAGGACGGAGCAGAACATCGCCGCGCCGTCCAGGCCGAACGGCACCAGGTACTCCCAGCCGCCGGACAGTCCGAGGTTCTGCTCGCCGAAGCCGACCAGGCCGTGGAAGGAGAGTGCGGCGGCGACGGCCGCACAGCAGAACAGCAGCACATAGGAGGCGGTGCCGTATATGGCCTCCTTGCGCCTGCGGCGCTCCTCGCTGCGCTCCCACGAGTCGTCCGTCGTCTTGGCATGCTCCCCGGACCGCTTGCTCCGCGCGAGCACCGCCACCGCCACCAGCATGCCCAGGAGCAGTACGGCGCCCGGAAGCAGCCAGTTCAGCGATATGTCGGTCAGTCTCATCTGGGGTCCCTTGCATTGGGATAGGGCGTAACGCCCGCCATAGTGGCCCAATCCCGCCATCCCTCAGGGGGTTTCGGGGCAAGAGGCCGCCAAGGAGGTGCAAGGGAATGCCCAGGGCGACGTTCTAGCTCGAACTGCCGCTTGAGGGGCGGGAGTTGAGTTCGAACAAGACTACCCGTACGGGTGGTTCCACGGAAAGTTCCCGCGGCAGGTGAGGAAATTGTGAATCAGCTGTAACCGTAGGAGAGTCTCGTCCGGGTGATCTTACGTCAAGCCCCTGGTGGCCGTTCCCCCGGGGGTGTCTGAGGACGCCTCAGCCGGCGGCGGCCGCGGTGAGCCGGCCGATCCGGTCCGCGTCGCAGGTGCGCGGGCAGGTGGCGCAGGTGTCCTCGGGGCGCACCGTGTAGAACATGCAGCAGCTCGCCCGGACCCGGGTGGGCTGGGGGCCACTCCCAGGCCCTTCAGGCACTGGGGGAGACTCCCCGTCCGGACCGGTCGGTTCCCGGAAGGCGGCCGAGCCGACGTACGGCTGGGTGGCGCCGGGCAGCAGCAGTTCCAGCTCGTGCCGCGCCCGCACCTGCTCGCCGTCGCCGAGCAGGTGGGCGACGTACCACAGGCCCTCGACGATCTCGTCCGTCACCATGCCCCACAGCGCGCGCCCGCGCCGCCGGGTGCGCGGCCCGAACCCGGCGAGCACCGGCTCGTGGTGCTCGGCCACGGCTGCCCGCACCTCGGCCCGCAGTGCCTCCTCGTCCGGGACCACCCGCGCGCCGGGCAGCGCCGCCGCCGGGTCCCCCGGCAGACAGGCGAACGACGAGGGCGGGCGTACGGCCAACCGCATGCCGTCGCCGGTGCGGTCGTACGAGACGTGCGTCACGGGGTAGCGCGGCACCCGGCGGTGCAGGAACCAGGGCACGGTGATCAGCAGACAGGCCGGCCAGGCGTACCGGTGCAGTCCGAAGCTCGCCGTCACGTCCGGGCGGGCCCGCTGCCCGTAGTCCCGTAGCACCTGGGCGTCGTCCCAGGCCAGGAACGCGTCCAGGGCGGCGCCGCCCGCGGCGAGGTCCGCCGCCGCGACCCAGCCGCCACCCCGGGGCGCCGGTGCCCCGGGTGTCAGCTCGGTGACGGTCAGGCCCGGGTAGGCCGCGGTGAGGCGGGCGTAGGACTCCGCGGTGACCGACGGGACTGAGGGCATGCGGGGACCACCGTTCCGGAAGGCGGGATGGGCAAAAGCAGCCGCTTTTATAGGTAAGCCTAACCTTACCTGGCCTCCTCGGGATTTGAACTGGCGGCCAGTACGCCTAAGGTGCTTGACGGGCGAGTAACAACCCGCCGTAATGACCCCAAGTACCGACACGTCCGCCAGGAGGACCCGTGAAGCAGGGCACGCAGGGCTCCGCCGGGACGGGGATCGGGCAGGACGACCCGGCTCGCGCCCGGGTCCCGGCCCAGCAGCGGGCGGTCCCCTCCCAGGAACTGGACGGGGAGCACTGCGGGCCGCGGGGCACCGCGCGCGGGGAGCACACGCACAGCGAGCCGCCCGTCCCGCAGCCCCGGCCGGTCGTCCAGCGGGCCTCCGTGCGCGGGCAGATCCTGCACGCCCTGCGCACCGCGCTGGTCTCCGGGGAGCTCCGGCCGGGCGAGGTGTACTCGGCGCCGGTCCTCGGCGACCGCTTCGGGGTCTCGGCGACGCCGGTGCGCGAGGCGATGCAGCAGCTCGCGATGGAGGGCACCGTCGAGGTCGTGCCCAACCGCGGGTTCCGCGTCGTCGAGCGCGGCGCACGGGAACTCGCCGAACTGGCCGAGGTGCGGGCGCTGATCGAGGTGCCGGTGATGCAGCGGCTGGCCCGCACGGTGCCGGCCGAGCGGTGGGCGGAACTCAGGCCCCTCGCCGAGGCGACGGTCCGTGCCGCGGGCTCCGGCTGCCGGGCGACGTACGCCGAGGCGGACCGGGTCTTCCACCGGGCGCTGCTGGCGCCCGCCGGGAACGAGCAGCTCGTCGCCATCGCGGAGGATCTGCACCGCCGTGCCCAGTGGCCCCTGGTCGGCGGGCCCGGCCCGCGCGTGCGGGCCGAGCTGCTCGCCGACGCGACGCAGCATCTCGCGCTGCTCGACGCGTTGTGCGCGGGGGAGTCGGACGCCGTCCAGGTCCTGGTCCGGAACCATTTCGCGGGCGTCGGCTGAGCGGACCGTCCGCGCGGGCGGTGGTTCGGTGCGGGTCCGTCGTGGCTGGTCGCGCAGTTCCTCGCGCCCCTGCGTGCGCCCCTGCGGGGCGGGCTCGGTCGTGGTTCGGTGCGGGTTCGGGGTGGCTGGTCGCGCAGTTCCCCGCGCCCCTTCGTGCGCCCCTGCGGGGCGGCCTCGGGGGGGGCTAGGCCGTTGCCGCCGGTGGTGGGGCCAACTGGGTCGCCAGCCAGGTCGGTACGCCGCCCAGCAGGCGGAACAGGCGCCGTGCCTCCTCCCTGAGCCGGGAGGCCTCCGGTTCCGTCTCGGTGTCCGCGAGGGAGACGAGCGCCGGCGCGGTCCCCACCAGGTAGCCCAACTCCTCGCGGATCCGCAGGGATTCGGCGAAGCCGTGCCGCGCCTCCGTCAGCTCCCCGTCCCGCAGGGCCAGTCCGGCCAGATGCCGCCAGGTGAACGACAGCAGCAGCGCGTCGGAGTGCGCGGCGGCCGCCGTGTGGGCGCGCCGGTACGCGGCCCGCGCGGCCTGCGGGGAGCGCGAGAGGTTCTCCGCGAGCAGCCCCCGCCGGAAGTCCAGCAGCGCCCGCCCCACCGCGTCCGGCGGGATCAGCGCCGCCGCCCGGCCGAGCGCGGCCCGCGCCTCGTCCACCCGGTCGCGCACCGCGTGCAGGGTGGCGGCGTAGGCGAGATAGCCCCGCTCGCAGGCGGCCGCGCCCCGCTCCTCGTCGTCGTGCGCCAGCGCCTCCGCCGTCCGCAGCGCGTCCTCGGCGTCCTGCCAACCCTGTTCGGTGTACAGACACCGCTCGACGAGCAGCGCCGCCCGCTGGATCGCGCCCGGCGCGGTGTCCGCCGGCAGCAGGGCCGCGGCGTCGACCCAGCAGGCCCGCGAGCGCAACCGCCACACGGCGATCTGGACGGGATCGTCATCTGCGGTCGTTCCGGTACCAGACATGGCGGAGTACGCCACGTTGCCCTCCCCGAGCGCGCCGTCGAGCCTTGAGTAGGTGGTTGCGGCATCTCAGCACGAATCGCGGCGCCGGGCCAAGGGGGCGGGTGAAGGATTTCACAAAGTCGTGGGACTGTCCGCCCTCCGAGGTTTCGACGGGCGGCGGCGCTTGCTCAGCTCATCCGCAGCGCCAGGAAGAAATCCAGCTTGTCCTCCAGCCGCGACAGATCACGGCCCGTCAACTGTTCGATCCGGCCGACCCGGTAGCGCAGAGTGTTGACGTGCAGATGCAACCGGGACGCACACCGCGTCCAGGAGCCGTCGCACTCCAGGAACGCCTCCAGCGTCGGGATCAGCTCGGCCCGGTGGCGCCGGTCGTACTCGCGCAGCGGGTCCAGGAGCCGGGCCGTGAACGCCCGGCGCACGTCGTCCGGGACGAACGGCAGCAGCAGCACGTGCGAGGCCAGTTCCTGGTGCCCGGCCGCGCAGACCCGGCCGGGCCGGGCCGCCGCGACCCGCCGCGCGTGCCGCGCCTCCTCCAGCGCCCCGCGCAGCCCCTCCGCCGAGTGCACGGCGGCGCTCACCCCGAGCGTGAGGCGCCCGTCGCCGTCCAGCCCCGCCGACAGCGGCTCCCGTACGGCCGCCAGCAGCGCCTCGGCGAGCAGGCCCGCCTCGCCGCCGTCGTGCTCACGGGCGACCGCGGGCAGCGGCACCAGGGCGACGGCCTCGTCACCGGTGTGGGCGACGGCGATCCGGTCCGACGGCTCGGTCCCGGTGGCCAGCGGGTCCACCAGGATCTCCTCCAGCAGCGCCTGCGTCACCGGACCCGCCTGCGGACCCACGCCTCCCGGGCGGTCCCACTCCACGCGCGCCACGACCACCTGCCAGTGCGGCGCCGCCCCGAGGCCCGGCAGCAGCACCGGCGCGGCCACCCGCAGCCGCGCCGCGATCTCCGCCGGAGCCGCGCCGGTCTGCACCAGCTCCAGCACCTCCTGCGCCAGCCGCCGGCGCACCGTGCGCGCCGCGTCCCGCCGGTCCCGCTCGACCGCGATCAGCTGGGTGACGCCGTACAGCAGGTCCAGCCGCTCCTCCTGCCAGTCCCCGGCGTCCGCCTCCACGGCCAGCAGCCAGTCCGACAGCACGCTCTCGCGCACGTCCCGGCCGCCCTGCGCGCCGCGGCCGCCGCCGCTGCGGATCGGGAACAGCGAGTACGTCGTGGGGCCCACGGTCGTGCGGTGCGGCCCGCGCCGTCCGCCGCGCACCGCCGCGAGCTGCTCCCCGGCGAGCCGCGCGCACACCTCCGCCGGCAGCGCCGGGCCGGCCGTCCTCGGGCCGGCGATCAGCCGCCCGGTGGGGGACAGCACCCAGGCCCGCAGGTCCAGATCGGAGCCGAGCAGGTCCAGGACGACGTCCGGGCCGCCGCCCGCCGGACCCGAGGTCATCATCCGCCGGTGCCGGTCCACCACCGCCGCGAGGTCCCCGGCCCGCTCGCCGCTGACCTGCCGTACGACATGCTCGGTGATCGTCGCGAAGGCCACCGACTCGTGCACCGCGAACAGCGGCAGCCGGTGCCGGGCGCAGGCCAGGACCAGATCGTCCGGCACGTCCGACAGCTCGGCCTCGCCGGCCGCCAGCGCCGCCACCCCGGCCTGCGCCAGGATGCGGACGAACGGCTCGGAGTCGCCGGGCCCCCGGCGCCAGGCCAGGCCGGTCAGCACCAGCTCGCCGCCGGAGAGATAGCGGCTCGGGTCCCGCAGGTCGGTGGTCATCACCCCGCGCACCGCGCGGTCGAGCTCGTCCTCGCCGCCCAGCAGCCGCAGCCCCAGCGCATCGGTGTCCAGAAGTGCGCGCAGCCGCATCTCGTCGCCGCCGTTCCGTGTCTCTTGTCCCGAGGACTGTCTCGAAAACTACGATGAAAAGTGAAGGGATCAGTGGGGCCGGGCCCGGTCGTGTTTCCCGGAGGAAACCCAGCGGATACGGAGAGGTTTCCGATGGCCTTCGTTCATACGAATCTACAAGATGCCTCTCGCGACCAGCCAACTCCTTCATGGTTTCCGTGACTGACACGGTCGGAGTACGGCCCTGTGTACTGGGCCCACTAGGCGTGAACAGCACATGAACGAGCCGGGCCCGCCGCACCCGATCTGGCTCGATCCGTACGACCCACGAGACGAAGAAGAGAGCCGGTCATGGACTTCCTTCGCCCCGCAAACTGGGAGGAGGCGCTCGCCGCGAAGGCCGCGCACCCCAGCGCGGTGCCGATCGCCGGGGGCACCGATGTGATGGTCGAGATCAACTTCGACCACCGGCGGCCCGAGTACCTCCTGGACCTGGGCCGCGTCGCCGAGCTCTACGAGTGGGAGACCGGCGAGGACACCGTGCGGCTGGGCGCCTCCGTGCCGTACACGAAGATCATGGAGAACCTGCGCTCCGAGCTGCCCGGCCTGGCCCTCGCCTCGCACACCGTGGCCTCCCCGCAGATCCGCAACCGCGGCGGCGTCGGCGGCAACCTCGGCACCGCCTCCCCGGCCGGGGACGCCCACCCCGCCCTGCTGGCGGCCGGCGCCGAGGTCGAGGCCGCGTCGGTGCGCGGCACCCGCCGGATCCCCATCGACGACTTCTACACCGGCGTCAAGCGCAACGCGCTCGCCCCCGACGAACTGATCCGCGCCGTCCACGTCAAGAAGGCCGACGGCCCGCAGCAGTACTCCAAGGTCGGCACCCGCAACGCCATGGTCATCGCGGTCTGCGCCTTCGGTCTCGCCCTGCACCCCGACACCCGCACCGTGCGCACCGGCATCGGCTCCGCCGCCCCGACGCCCGTCCGGGCGAAGGTCGCCGAGGACTTCCTCAACGCGGCGCTCGAGGACGGCGGCTTCTGGGACAACGGGAAGATCATCACCCCGTCGGTCGCCAAGGAGTTCGCCACGCTCTGCGCCGCCGCCTGCAACCCCATCGACGACGTCCGCGGCACCGCGAGCTACCGCCGGCACGCGGTCGGCGTCATGGCCCGCCGCACCCTGACCTGGACCTGGGAGTCCTACCGCGGCACCCCCCGCACCTCGGAAGGAGCCGCGTGATGCGCGTCAACCTCACCGTCAACGGACGCCCCCAGCAGGCCGACGACGTCTGGGAGGGCGAGAGCCTGCTCTACGTGCTGCGCGAGCGCCTAGGCCTGCCCGGCTCCAAGAACGCCTGCGAACAGGGCGAATGCGGCTCCTGCACGGTCCGCCTGGACGGGGTGCCGGTCTGCGCCTGCCTGGTCGCCGCCGGCCAGGCCGAGGGCCGCGAGGTCGTCACCGTCGAGGGCCTCGCCGACCACGCCCGCCGGCGCGCGGACGGCGACGCGGGCCACACCCCCGACCTCGCCCCGATCCAGCAGGCGTTCATCGACGCCGGCGCCGTCCAGTGCGGCTTCTGCACCCCCGGTCTGCTGGTCGCCGCCGACGAGATGCTGGAACGCAACCCCGACCCGAGCGACGCGGACATCCGTGAGGCCCTCTCGGGCAACCTGTGCCGCTGCACCGGCTACGAGAAGATCATGGACGCGGTCCGCCTCGCGGCCGCCCGGCAGTCAGAGGCGGTCTGAGCCCCATGCCGACCAACGGAGTTCCCACGAAGATCACCCAGGGCGCGCACACCAAGGGCGGCATCGGCGAGTCGACGCTCCGCCCGGACGGCACCCTCAAGGTCACCGGAGAGTTCGCCTACTCCTCCGACCTGTGGCACGAGGACATGCTCTGGGGCCAGATCCTGCGCTCCACCGTCGCCCACGCCGAGATCGTCTCCCTCGACACGAGCGAGGCCCTCGCCACCCCCGGCGTGTACGCCGTGATGACGTACGACGACCTGCCCACCGGGGTGAAGAACTACGGCCTGGAGATCCAGGACACCCCCGTCCTGGCCCACGGCAAGGTGCGCCACCACGGCGAGCCCGTCGCGATCGTCGCCGCCGACCACCCGGAGACCGCCCGCCGCGCCGCCGCCAGGATCAAGGTCGAGTACCGCGAGCTGCCCGTCATCACCGACGAGGCCTCCGCGACCGCCCCCGACGCGGTCCTCGTCCACGAGCACCGCACCGACCACCACCGCGCCCACGTCGCCCACCCCAACATCGTCCACCGCCAGCCCATCGTGCGCGGCGACGCGGCGGCCGCCGCCGCGCGCGCCGATGTGATCGTCCGCGGCGAATACACCTTCGGCATGCAGGACCAGGCGTTCCTCGGCCCCGAGTCCGGCCTCGCCGTGCCCGAGGAGGACGGCGGCGTCCACCTCTACATCGCCACCCAGTGGCTCCACTCCGACCTGCGCCAGATCGCCCCCGTCCTCGGCCTCCCGCCCGAGAAGGTGCGGATGACGCTGGCGGGCGTCGGCGGTGCCTTCGGCGGCCGCGAGGACCTGTCGATGCAGATCCACGCCTGCCTGCTGGCCCTGCGCACCGGCAGACCCGTCAAGATCGTCTACAACCGTTTCGAGTCCTTCTTCGGACACGTCCACCGCCACCCCGCCAAGCTCTCCTACGAGCACGGCGCGACCCGCGACGGCAAGCTCACCCACGTCAGATGCCGGATCGTCCTCGACGGCGGCGCGTACGCCTCCGCCTCCCCGGCGGTCGTCGGCAACGCCGCCTCCCTCGGCGTCGGACCGTACGTCGTCGACGACGTCGACATCGAGGCGATCGCCCTCTACACCAACAACCCGCCCTGCGGCGCGATGCGCGGCTTCGGCGCCGTCCAGGCCTGCTTCGCCTACGAGGCGCAGATGGACAAGGTGGCCGCGGAACTCGGCCTGGACCCGGTGGAGTTCCGGCAGCGCAACGCCATGGAGCAGGGCACGCTCCTGCCGACCGGCCAGCGGGTCGACTCCCCGGCACCGGTCGCCGAACTCCTGCGCCGTGTCAAGGCGATGCCGATGCCGCCGGAGCGCCAGTGGGAGTCCAGCGAGGGCGCGGACGTACGCCAGCTCCCCGGCGGCCTGTCCAACACCACCCACGGCGAGGGCGTGGTCCGGGGGGTCGGCTACGCGGTCGGCATCAAGAACGTCGGCTTCTCCGAGGGCTTCGACGACTACTCCACCGCCCGCGTCCGGCTGGAGGTCGTGGCCGGCGAGCCCGTCGTCACCGTGCACACGGCGATGGCGGAGGTCGGCCAGGGCGGGGTCACCGTCCACGCCCAGATCGCCCGCACCGAGCTGGGTGTCGCCCAGGTGACCATCCACCCGGCCGACACCCGGGTGGGCAGCGCCGGTTCCACCTCGGCGTCGCGCCAGACGTACGTCACCGGCGGCGCCGTGAAGAACGCCTGCGAGCTAGTCCGGGCCCAGGTCCTGGAGCTCGGGCGCCGCAGGTTCGGCAGCCACCACCCGGCCTGGGCCACCGCCGAACTGCTCCTGGAGGGCGGCAAGGTCGTCACCGACGGCGGCGAGGTCCTCGCCGACCTGGCGGACGTCCTCGGGGAGGAGGCGGTGGAGGTCGAGGAGGAGTGGCGGCACCGGCCCACCGAGCCCTTCGACCTGCGCACCGGACAGGGCAACGGCCATGTCCAGTACAGCTTCGCCGCGCACCGGGCGGTCGTCGAGGTCGACACCGAGCTGGGCCTGGTCAAGGTGATCGAGCTGGCCTGTGCCCAGGACGTCGGCAAGGCGCTCAACCCGCTGTCCGTGCTCGGCCAGATCCAGGGCGGCACCACCCAGGGCCTGGGCATCGCCGTCATGGAGGAGATCATCGTCGACCCGAGGACGGCGAAGGTGAGGAACCCCTCTTTCACGGACTACCTCATCCCCACCATCCTCGACACCCCGACCATCCCCGTCGACGTCCTCGAACTCGCCGACGACCACGCCCCGTACGGCCTGCGCGGCATCGGCGAGGCCCCCACCCTGTCCTCCACCCCGGCGGTGCTCGCCGCCGTGCGCGCCGCGACGGGCCTGGAGCTGAACCGGACGCCGGTCCGTCCGGAACACCTCACCGGCACGGCGTAGGAACGGCGGGGCGGCACAGGCATCCTCCGGCCCCGTTTCGCCCTCCATCCCTGTGAGGACCGGACGGGCGTGCGCCGGCCGTCGCCGCCCCTCCCCGACCGCCAAGGAGACGAGCATGCTGGACATCGCCGAGGAACTCGACCGCTGGGTCGAGCAGGGACGCGACTTCGCCGTCGCCACCGTGGTGGCCGTCGGCGGCAGCGCGCCCCGCCGGCCCGGCGCCGCCCTCGCGGTGGACGCCGACGGCACGGCGGTCGGCTCGGTCTCCGGGGGCTGTGTGGAGGGCGCGGTGTACGACCTGTGCCGCGAGGCCCTCGCCGACGGCCGGACCGTCCTCGAACGCTTCGGGTACAGCGACGACGACGCCTTCGCCGTCGGCCTCACCTGCGGCGGGGTCATCGACGTCCTCGTCACCCCGGTGCGGGCCGGCGACCCGGTCCGCGCGGTGGCCGGGGCCGCGCTCGCCGTCGCCGCGGCCGGCGGCACGGCGGCGCTGGCCCGGGTCGTCACCGGCCCGGCGGACCTCGTAGGCCGCGCGCTCCTCGTCCGCCCCGACGGGTCGTACGACGGCGGCCTCGGCGGCCGTCCCGCGCTGGAGCGCACGGTGGCTGCCGAGGCCGGCGCCCTCCTCGACGCCGGCGCCACCGGCACCGTGGAGATCGGCGCCGAGGGATCGCGCTGCGGAGTCCCGCTGACCGTCCTCGTGGAGTCCTCGGTCCCGCCGCCCCGGATGATCGTGTTCGGCGCGATCGACTTCGCCTCGGCGCTCGTCCGGGTCGGCAAGTTCCTCGGCCACCACGTCACGGTGTGCGACGCCCGCCCCGTCTTCGCGACCCGCGCCCGCTTCCCCGAGGCCGACGAGATCGTCGTCGAGTGGCCGCACCGGTATCTGGAGCGCACGCGGGTCGACGCCAGGACCGTGCTGTGCGTGCTGACCCACGACGCCAAGTTCGACGTCCCCCTGCTCCGGCTGGCGCTGCGGTTGCCCGTGGCCTACGTCGGCGCGATGGGCTCCCGCCGCACCCACCTGGACCGCGACGAACGCCTGCGGGAGGTCGGCGTCACGGAACGGGAGCTGGCCCGGCTGCGCTCGCCCATCGGCCTCGACCTGGGCGCCCGCACCCCCGAGGAGACGGCCCTGTCGATCGCGGCCGAGATCGTCGCCGCCCGGCGCGGCGGCAGCGGCGTCCCCCTCACCGGCGCCCACACCCCGATCCACCACGACCTGCCCGCCCGCCCGACGGCCCGGATCGGCTCGGTGGCCTGACCCGAGGGGCCCTCAGGCCCGGCGCAGCAGCCCGTCCACCGCCCGCCCGAACATGCGCCGGCCCGCCGCCCGCAGCAGCGGATCGAAGGGCGAGGGAACGAAGCGGACGCCGATCTCCTCCCGCCAGACGACCCGGGTCAGGCCGCCCGGGTCCGGCCGCACCTCGATCTCGGCCCACCCGAGGACCACCCGGCCGCGTTTGACGAGCCGGCACCGGCCCGGCCCGTCGCCGGCCGGCGGGTGCCACTCGGTGACCTCCATCCGGTCGTCGAAGGAGAGCGGACCGAGCCCCGTCCGGGCCACGATCACCGTGCCCGAGCCGTGCGGAGGGGGAGTGACCACGGTGACGCGGGTGAGCGGGACCACCTCGCCGTGCCGCCGCCACTCGGTGAGCCGGCGCCATGCCTCCGCGAGGGGGAGCGGCGCGGTGCGTTCGAGCTGGAAGAGGACCACAGGACGATCGTAGGCAGTCCGTGCGGCCCGCTGCCGGGGGCGTACGCCCGTACGGCGCCACAGGGCCGCGTGGGCCTGCGTCTGCGCCGCAGCCGGTGAGCGTGACCGCCGGACGGGCGAGGGCGGCCCTCACTGGGCGTAGAAGGTGGCGTCCCCCTGGTCCGTCGCGGTGCGCGGGGTCTGCACGTACAGCAGGTAGTCGTAGTGGCGGAGGTAGCGGCCCGCGTAGTTCGAGGACTCGTACGAGATCCCCGCCGAGTCGGCGAGTCCGGGCCGCTGGTAGAAGCTGGCGTCGGAGGCGAAGGCCGCGGTGCCGTCGTTCTTCTCCACCCACACCTCGAAGTTCTTGTGCCGCAGGTAGTAGCCGGGGAAGTTGGCCGACTCCAGGGACACCGTGCCGGTGCCGGCCAGCCCCGTCACGACCCGGAACTGCGAGTCCGCGAGCGGGCTGACGTCCGCTTCGATCTTCCCGCGGTAGTCCCAGTGCCGGATGAACCGGTCCGGGTAGTTGAAGGAGGAGAACCGCTGCGGGGTGACCCCGTCGGCGACCGGGATGCCGAAGTCCGGCGTGCCGTCCGCCTTCCAGTACACCTTCTGCACCCGGGTGCGGCGGTTGGGGTCGTTCAGCGGGTCGCCGGAGATGTCCTTGTAGCTGCGGTCGTGGTAGACGAGGATGTCCGACTTGCCGTCCTCGGACACGGTGAAGGAGTTGTGCCCCGGCCCGTACTGCGAGGTCGCCGCGCTCGACGCGAACACCGGCGACGGACTCTTCGTCCAGGACGCCGCGGCGGTGAGGTCCGCCGTCGCGGACGCGGTCAGCATCCCCAGGCAGTAGTTGGCGTCGGTGGCGCTCGCCGAGTAGGTCAGGAACACCCTGCCGCCGTGCTGGATCAGCGCCGGCCCCTCGTTGACCTTGTAGCCCACCGTCTCCCAGGACAGCGTGGGCTGCGAGATCTCCGTCGGTGTGCCGGAGATGGTCCACGGGTTGCTCATCTTCGCCAGGAACAGGCTGGTGTTGTTGTTCTCGGACGGGTTGTGCTGGGCCCACGCGAGATACCGGACACCGCCGACCACGAACGTGGTGGCGTCCAGGGAGAAGCTCTCCCACGTGGTCGTGATCTGGCCCTTCTCGGTCCAGGTCGCGGTCAGCGGGTCGGAGCCGGTGCCTTCGAGGACGTACATCCGGATCGCCCACACGTCGGAGGTCGACCCGGCCGCGAAGTACACGTACCACTTGCCGTCGATGAAGTGGATCTCCGGCGCCCAGATGTGCGCGCCCATGATCCCGCTGGAGTGCTTGGTCCAGAGGGTGACCTCGGAGGCCGTGGCGAGGCCCTGGATGGTCGTCGCCCGGCGCAGCACGATGCGGTCGTACTCCGGGACGGTGGCGGTGAAGTAGTAGTAGCCGTCGGTGTGCTGGAAGATGTGCGGGTCGGCCCGCTGCTCGGCGATCGGGTTGGTGTAGGTCACGGCGGGCGATTCCGGTACGGCGGCCTGGGCGGGGGAGCCCACGCCGGTGAAGACGGTCGCGAGGGCGACGAGGACGGCCAGGAGCAGCCGTACGGCGTTGCGTCTCAAGGGGGTTCTCCAGGGGATGGGGGAGCTGAGGGAGCCGGGAAGGCCGAGGCAGGTCATGAGGCGCCACGGCCGGCAGGGGGTGTCCAGCCGGGTCCAGGACCGTCCCTTGTCCGTAATGTCGAACGTAGTTCGTAACTTCGGCCCAGAACATAGGTGGGCTACATGTCCGCGTCAATACCGTGGCAGCCCGCCCGCCACCGCAGGCGCCGACGGAGATGAACCGCATCGTGCGCACCCCCGTGCGCACGCCGCGGCCGACCTCACCCCCGGGCCACAACTCCCGTGCAACTCGGCGCCTCTGTCCGGTGGTTCTAGTCGGTGACCGCTTCAAGCGGCACAGGATCCCAGCGACCAGGAGGCACACCCTTGAACCGCAAGCTCCGCCGCACTCTGGCTTCCGCGGCCTGCGCCCTCGCCCTCGCCGCCGGCACGCTCCTCGGCACGGCCGCCACCGCCCACGCCGACGGGCACGGCTCCGGCTGGTACGGCGTATGGGCGGCCAACGTCAACATCCGTACGGGCGGGGAGTGGTGCCAGATCGCGCCGAGCGTCGATCGCTGCCCGAACGTGCAGGCCCAGGTCGGCGCACCGCGCGCCGTGTTCGTCTACTGCCAGGTCGAGGGCGATCAGGTCGTCGGCGGCAACCCGTACTGGGTGTGGGTGGCGACGACCGACAACACCCGTGGCTACATGGCCAGTTACTACCTGAACAACCGGACCGACTGGATCGACGGGCTGCCCCTGTGCTGAAAGCGAGACCTGACATGACACGTTCCGGATCCGCCGCCCGCGGCATCCTGGTGACCCTGCTGACCGCCGTGGCGCTCCTGACCGGCCTGCTCAGTCCTCTCGTCCCGGCCGCGCGGGCGGACGACCCGGTGTGTACGAGGGTCACCATCATCGGCGTGCGCGGGTCCAGTGAGGGCTACGTGGGCCCCTACGGGATGGGCGACACCGCGGGGCCCGCCGCGCAGGCCGCCGCCGACCTCCTGGTGTCCCAGTACGGGCACGCCCGCTCCGACATCTCGACCACCTCTCTGGTCTACCCCGCCGTCGACGCGAAGGACATCTTCCACTGGTGGGACTCGGTCAGCACCGGCGCGGAAGCGCTGGACACCCTGGTGACGAACACCTACCTGCGCTGCCCGTCGACGCGGATCGGCCTGGTCGGCTTCTCACAGGGTGCCGGCGCCATCAACATGGGGATGCACCTGATCTCCGAGCGTCACGGTCACGTTGCCCAGGCCGTCCGCGGTGCCCTGCTCATCGCCGACCCGTTCCGTGACGGACGCCAGTCCTACGCGCAGAACATCACCGCCGACGGTCGCATGGTCGGTGGCGTCGGGCTGCGCGGCATGCTGCGCCGACAGGCGGTGCCGGTCAGCTTCCAGGGCGTCACCCGCGACATCTGCCGTGACGGCGACGGAGTGTGCGGCACGATCTTCGAGGAGACAGTGCAGTCCGTCATCCAGGCGAAGCTCTCCGAGGCCACCCACACCAGCTACATGAACTGCTGCAACGGCTTCAACATCCTGCGCGAGTACGGCCAACAGCTCGGCTGGCGCCTCGCCCAGAACCCTGCCGGCGGTGGCACCGCGCCCGTGCCGCCCACTCCCGCCTGGAACCCCGGCAAGGACTGCGGTGTCACCGTCACCGCCCCGACCCAGGCCGCCGGATACGCGGTGCAGGCCGCATGCTCGCAGGTCGCGGCCGGCACCTGGTACACGTGGGGCGGAGGACACGGGCCGACGCCCGGCGCGAGCTACGGCTTCGTCGACGTCTCCGACCCTGAGCGCAGCAAGAACGACCCGTACCGCAAGGGCTTCGACTGCTCGGGGATGGTGCGCTGGGCCTGGTCCCAGGCGGTCGGCCACGACATGGTCGGACAGCGGACCGCCGCCCAGGAGTTCGCACTGCCCGCCTCCGCGCGCTTCACCGCGGCCGACGGCACCGCGCCCCTCCAACCGGGCGACCTGGTGTTCTGGGGGTCCCCCATCACCCATGTGGCGATGTACCTGGGCAACGGCAAGATCGTCGAGGCTCGCGAATCCGACACCAAGATCATGGTCTCGGACTTCACCAGCCACCGGAACTACGCCGGCGCGATCCGTCTCTCGGGTGACGCGGCGGCACCGGGGGCCGGCGGCCCCCACAGCACCTGGGGCACGGACGTCAACGTCCGTTCCGCTCCCGCGCTGAGCGGTGCGGTCGTCACGACGTTCGCCGGCCCGACAGCGATCACGATCACGTGCCAGAAGCACGGCGAGACCGTGACCGCCGAGGGCTACACCAACGACGCCTGGTCGTTCCTGCCCGACTACGGTGGCTGGGTCAACAACATCTTCGTCCAGGGCAAGGCCTGGCTCGATGGAATCCCGGCGTGCGACGGCGACCCGGGCGGTGGCTCAGGACGCCACAGTACCTGGGGCACGGGCGTCAACGTCCGCCCGCTGCCGTCCCGCGGCGGCACCCCGGTGGCGACCTTCTCCGCACCGGTGTCCCTTGCGATCCAGTGCCAGAAGCGGGCCGAGTCCGTCGTGGCGGAGGGCTACACCAACGACGCGTGGTCCTACCTGCCGGACTACCGGGGCTGGGTCAGCAACATCTACATCCAGGGCCCGGCCTGGCTCGACGGGGTCCCGGCCTGCGACGGCAACACGGGCGGCGGCTCGGGCCAGTTCAGCACCTGGGGCACGGGAGTGAACACCCGTCAGCGTCCCAGCGTCTCGGCCCCGCCGGGTCCTGTGTTCTCCGGCCCGACGCGGGTCACCGTCTCCTGCCAGCAGCACGCGGAATCGGTGACCGCCGAAGGCATCACCAACGACGCGTGGTCCTACCTGCCGGACCACCAGGCGTGGATCAGCAACATCTTCCTCCAGGGCCCGGCCTGGCTGGACGGGATCCCCTCGTGCGGCAGCAGCGGGGCACCGGCCGGCAACACCGGCCACCGGATGTGGGCCTCGGACGTCAAGGTCCGCAAGGACTCCTCCACCGCTACCGAGGTGGTGCACACCCTGACCGCTCCGACCGACGTGCGGGTGACATGCCAGGCCCAGGGGCAGTCGGTCACAGCCGAGGGCATCACCAACAGCGCCTGGTCCTACCTGCCGGACTACGGTGGCTGGATCAGCAACATCTTCCTCCAGGGCCCGGCCTGGCTGGAGGACGTGCCGGCCTGCGGGAGCACGCGACCGGGGAACCCACCGAACATGACGTGACGGCTCTCCCGCACCGGGCTGCTTCGAGCCGGCCACCGATCAGGTGATGGCCCGCGCAGCGCAACGAGCGAGGCCCCCGGGCTGTTGATCGAGACGTCTGGCGTCTCAACCACGCAGCTCGGGGGCCTCGTTGGCACCCTTGAGCGCAACGCTGAAGAAGTTCAGTGCACAAGGGGGCAGCGGCGCACGACGGCGGGCTCGGTGCGGGAGCGCAGGCAACCTCCGCGGGCCGTTGTCCCTCCTAGGAGTCGAATCCCGCGGAACCGGACAGGAGTGCCCGTTGGCCCGTCAGTTGTCCCGTCGTCGTTTCATGGTCTACACGCTCGCCGCGTCCACCCTGACCGTCGCGGCCCCCCTCGCCTGCGACGCGCCCCCCGCCGAGGGGGCCGAGCACGCGCGGCGTTCCTCCGACGTGCTGGTGACCGGGGCCGACGAGGAGATGCTCGTCCTCGAGGTCACGGCGGCCAACAGGATCGTCGTCCGGCTGCCGAGGGTGGAGGTCGGGCAGGGGGTGACCACCGCCGTCGCGATGATGATCGCCGAGGAGCTGGACGCCCGGCTCGCCGACATCGACATCCCCCTCGCCGACGCCCGTGCCAAGGGCAACCAGTACACGGGCGGCTCCAGTTCGGTGCGCTCGCTGTACGGACCGGCCCGGCAGCTCGCCGCCACCGCGCGGGCCAAGCTGGTCACCGCGGCGGCCCGGCTCTGGCACGTGCCGGCGCGCGCCCTGCGTACGAAGGACACCAAGGTGTACGCCCCGGACGGACGGTCGGCCACCTTCGGCTACCTCACCGGGTACGCCGCCGCGATCCGGGTGCCCGCCGTCCCCGCCCGGCCCAAACCGGCCTCCCGCCACCGTGTGATCGGGCGGCCCACGACCCGGATCGACGCCCGCGACATCGTCACCGGCAAGGCCCGCTACGCCGGTGACCTCACGGTGGCCGGGGCCCGGCCGACCGTGGTGGCGCGACCGCCCACGCTCGGCGGCACGGTGATCTCCCTCGACGACCGCGCGGCCCGGGCGATGCCCGGCGTGCACGCCGTGGTGCGGGTCGCGGGCGGGGTCGCCGTGGTGGCGGAGACCTTCCACCACGCCTTCCAGGCCCGCGACGCCCTGCGGATCACCTGGGCGCCGGGCCCGCTCGCGGCGCTCTCCGACGCCGACATCCGCCGCCGGCTGCGCGCCGCCGTGCCCCGCCTCGGCACCCCGCCGCGCGGATCGACGCAGGTGGAGGGCGAGTTCGAGTTCGCCTTCGTCAGCCACGCCCCGATGGAGGTGCTGACCGCGGTGGCGGACGTCCGCACCACCAGGGCGGAGATCTGGTTCTCCTCGCAGACCCCGATGGACGCCCGCGACAGCATCGCCGAGGCCGTCGGACTGCCCGCCTCCAAGGTCACGGTCCATGTGATGCGCGGCGGCGGCTCGTTCGGCCGGCGGCTCGACTCCGACGCCGCGCTGGAGGCGGCCCTCATCTCGAAGGCGGCGGGCCGCCCCGTCAAGCTGATGTGGAGCCGCGCCGACGACGTGCGGCACGGCCGGATGCGCCCGGCCGGCCATCACCGCATCCGCGCCAGCCTCGCGGGCGGCCGCGTGGTGGCCTTCGCCCACTCCACGGCCTCCGTGAGCACGCGGTACGAGGGGAAGGGCGCCGTCCGGCGGGCGTCCTTCGCGTCGGCGGCCGGACCGCTGCCCAGCGACAGCGGCCTGTACAACTTCGGTGCCCTGTCCGGGGACTACGGCTCCGTCGAACTGGCGCGGATCCCGCTGGGCGCCTGGCGGTCGGTGGACTCCGGGACCTCACGGACGGCGGAGGAGATCGTCGTCGACGAGATCGCCGCACGCCTCGGCAAGGACCCGGTCGCGTTCCGCCGTACGACCCTGCGCAGCAAGGCCGTCCGGGCCGTGCTCGCCAAGGCGGCCGCCGCCGGGCACTGGGGCCGTGCCCTGCCGGCCGGGCACGGTCAGGGGGTCGCGGTGCACGAGGAGTACGGCTCCTGCGTGGCGTGCCTGGCCGAGATCGACGCCACCGACCCGGAGAACCCCCGGGTGACCCGGATGGTGATGGCCGCCGACGTGGGGACCGCCATCAACCCGCGCGGACTCCAGGCCCAGCTCATGGGCACCGCGCTCGACGGCATCTCCACCGTCCTGACGGCCGGTCTGCACATCGACCGCGGCGCCGTCCGCGAGGGCAGCTACGCCGACTTCCGCTACGCCCGCCAGCGCGACGCCCCTCTCCGCTTCGAGGCGTACATCATGCCCTCGCACGGTGAGCCGGGCGGCGCCGGTGAACTCGGCGTCCCGGCGGCGGCCGGCGCGGTCGCCAACGCCTACGCCCGCGCGACGGGCACGAGACCGCGCCGGTTTCCCCTGAACTTCTGAGCCTGAACTCCTGAGCCCTGAACGGAAGGTGCCCATGCCCTCCTACTCCTTCGTCCTCAACGGCAAGCCGGTCACCGTCGAGGCGCCCGCCGACATGCCGCTGCTGTGGGTGCTGCGGGACCTGCTGAACGTCACCGGGCCCAAGTACGGCTGCGGGGTCGGCGTCTGCCGCGCCTGTACGAGCCATCTGGACGGCGGTGAGATCCAGCCCTGCGTCGTCCCGGTCGCCGACTGCGCGGACCGTGAGGTCACCACCATCGAGGGCCTGGCCGACGGCGACCGGCTGCACCCCGTCCAGGAGGCCTGGCTGGAGTGCGACGTGGCGCAGTGCGGCTTCTGCCAGCCCGGCCAGATCATGGCCGCGGCGGCCCTGCTCAAGCGCACGGCCCGGCCCACCGACGCCGACATCGACCGCATCGAGAACGTATGCCGGTGCGGCACCTACCCCCGGATCCGCGAGGCGATCAAGAAGGCGTCGGCGAACGGCTGAGGCCGTCGGAACTGAACGGCGTTCCCGTCCGACGCGTGAGGAGGGGGCGGGATCAGCCGGGCGGAGGGCGCGGACGGTGGTGTGCATGCGGGGGCGCGCGCAGCGGCCCGCGGGCTGCGTGGCAGCATCGGTCGACATGCGTGTGTCCCCGGCGGTGCGGAGCCTGCGGGCGGCGGTGTTCGCCGCGCTGTGCGTGCTGCTCGCGGCCGGCGGCCATGCCATGGCCACGGGCATGGCCCCGCCGGTGCGGATCCAGGCCGCGGGGGCCCTCGTCCTGTTCGCGGCCGGCTGTCTGCTGGGCGGGCGGGAGCGCTCGCTGACCGGTATCGGGGGCGGCACGCTCGCGTCCCAGGCCGGGCTGCACCTCGCCTTCGCCACCGCCCGGCCGCAGACCGTGATGGTCATGCACGGCCTGCGGATGTCCCACTCCGCCGGGCACCCGCACACCCCGCACGCCACCGCCGCCCACCTGGGGGCGGCCCTGCTGCTGACCTGGTGGCTGCGGCGCGGCGAGGCCGCCCTGTGGTCGCTGCTGCGGTGGGCCGCCGCGCTCCTGCCCGGGCTCGTCGCCTGGTGGCGGGTGGCGCGGGGGACGCGGACCGTCCCGGCCGTGCCGCGTCCCGGGCGGTCGGCGGCCGGGGCAGCGGGGGCGCCGCGGCAGGCGCTGCTGCGGTACGCCGTCCACCGGCGCGGGCCGCCGGCGTGGTGCTCGTACGCGATCCGCTGAGCGGATCACCACCCGACACCACGTCCCGACCGTCCCGAGTACGGAGAGCCACTCACCCATGTCCACGACCCGCACCACCGCCCTGCGCCGGGCCGCCGCCGTCGCCGCCCTGGCCGCCGCCGGGGTCCTCGCCGCCGCCGGTGCCGCCTCCGCCCATGTCACCGTCCACCCCCAGACCTACGCCAAGGGAGCCACGGACGGGCTGCTGACCTTCCGGGTCCCCAACGAGGAGGACACCGCCGCCACCACGAAGGTGCAGATCTTCCTGCCCACCGACCACCCCCTCCTCGGCGTCCTCGTCTCGCCCCGGGACGGCTGGACGGCCAAGGTGACGAACACCAAGCTGAAGACGCCGGTCAAGACCGACGACGGCACCATCACCGAGGCCGTCTCCGAGATCACCTGGACCGGGGGGAGGATCACCGCCGGGCAGTACGAGGACTTCGACGTCGCTTTCGGGCAACTCCCGGACGACACCGACCGGTTGGCCTTCAAGGCGCTCCAGACCTACTCCGACGGCAAGGTCACCCGCTGGATCGAGGAGGCCGCCTCCGGCGACGACGAACCGGAGAACCCGGCGCCGGTGGTCACCCTCACCGCCGAGGGAGCCGGCGGCGCCGCGGACCCGGGCGGCGCGACCACCGCGGCGGCCGGGAAGAGCGGCGGCACCGCCTCCACCGCCTCCGCCGCCTCCGGTTCGGACAGCGACTCGACCGCCCGGGGGCTCGCGGCCGCCGGTCTGGCCGCCGGGGTCCTGGGCCTGGCCACGGCCGCGTTCGCCGTGGTCCGCACCCGGCCGCACCGCTCACGGCCCGAGTAGTTCCCGCCGCTCGCCGCCCGGAATTCAGGGCGACGGCCTCGCGGAAGGCGGCACGGCAGGCCGGGACCGCGGGGTGGTGGGTGCGGCGCTGGCGCACGACGGTGAAGACACGGCGGGTGCGGCGGCCCCGGGGAGCGGGAGCGGGTGGCGGGCGCCCATGCCACCACCGAGTACGTCGACCTCGCCTCCCCGGACCGCCTCACCGACGTCGACGTCCTCACGGCGGCCGTCGGGGACTTCTGCGCCTGAACCGGCGGCGACGGGCGCCCGGGCGGGTGTGCTTGAGTGGGGGGCGCCGCGACCGCCCCTGACGAACGGACCCGTACCCCCATGCACGTGCTGATCCTCGGCGGGACCACCGAGGGCCGCCGGCTCGCCGAACTGCTGCACGGCACTCCCGGCCTGGCGGTGACCACCTCGCTCGCCGGACGGGTCGCGAACCCCCGGCTGCCGCCGGGCGAGGTCCGCGTCGGGGGCTTCGGCGGCGCGGAGGCGCTCACGGCGTGGCTGCGCGAGCGGCGGGTCGGCGCGCTCGTCGACGCCACCCATCCCTTCGCCGCGACGATGAGCCGGCACGCGGCCCTGGCCGCCGCCGGTGCCGCCGTCCCCCTGCTGGCCCTGCGCCGCCCCGGCTGGACCCCGGGGGAGGGGGACGACTGGCACGAGGCGGGCTCGGTCGAGGAGGCCGCCGCGCTGCTGCCCGCGCTGGGGCGCCGGGTGTTCCTGACCACCGGCCGCCTGGGGCTGGCCGCGTTCGCGGGGCTGGACGGTCTGTGGTTCCTCGTCCGGTCCGTCGACCCGCCCGAGGGCCCTCGTCCCGACCGGACACACCTCCTGCTGGACCGGGGCCCGTTCACCCTCGACGGCGAACGGGAGGTGCTGCGCCGGCATCGCGTCGACGTCGTGGTGACCAAGGACAGCGGGGGAGCCGCCACCGCCCCGAAGCTGACGGCCGCCCGTGAGGCGGGCCTGCCGGTGGTCGTGGTCCGTCGTCCCCCACTCCCCGAGGGCGTCCCCACCGCCCCCACGCCGGAGGCGGCGGCCCAGTGGGTCACCGAACGGCGGTCCGGTACGGCGGGCTGACCGCCGTACCGCGCTGTCATCCGCCACCGCCGAGGCCGTCATTCCGGGCACGGATCGGCGAGCGGGACCTGCTGCGTCGGCATTCACCGCTGAGGCGGCGGCCCGCCGGGTCACCGCACAGCGGTCCGCTGCGGGCGGCTGACCGCCGTACCGCCGCTCATTCGCCTGCCGTCGGCGCCGTCACTCCTCCTCTGAGGCAAGGGCGTTGACCGCCGCCGCGGCGATCGCGCTGCCCCCGCGGCGGCCCCGCACCACCAGGTACTCCAGTCCGGACGGGTTCGCGGCCAGCGCGTCCTTGGACTCGGCGGCACCGACGAAACCGACCGGTGCGCCGATCACGGCGGCGGGCCGGGGTGCGCCCGCCTCGATCATCTCCAGCAGCCGGAACAGCGCGGTGGGGGCGTTGCCGACGGCGACGACCGCGCCCTCCAGCCGGTCCCGCCACAGCTCCAGCGCGGCGGCGCTGCGTGTCGTCCCCAGCTCCGCGGCCAGCTCCGGCACGGCCGGGTCGGACAGGGTGCAGAGCACCTCGTTGCCCGCGGGCAGCCGTCGGCGGGTCACCCCGCTCGCCACCATCTGCACGTCGCAGAGGACGGGCGCGCCCCCGAGCAGGGCCTCACGGGCCCGCGCCACGACGCCCGGCGTGTAGGCGACATCCCGTACCAGGTCCACCATCCCGCAGGCGTGGATCATCCGGACCACGACCTGCGCGACATCGGCGGGCAGCCCCGAGAGATCGGCCTCCGCGCGAATGGTGGCGAAGGACTGACGGTAGATCGCCGCGCCGTCCTTCTCGTAGTCGTAGCTGGTCACGGTGTTCGCCATGGCGGCGAGCATACCCAGGGCGCATGATCCGGGCCCTTCACGCGGCAGGCGGGAGCCCTTCGCCGGTCTGCGGCCCGGCGGGCCGACGGGCGGGGGTCGGCGGCCGGTGTCAGGCTGAAGGGACCAGGACCTGCGGAAGGGAAATCCACGTGATCACCACCGACCCCACTCCCGGTGCCCCCTGCTGGATCGACCTCGGCGCCCCCGATGTCCGGACCGCCGCCGACTTCTACCACGCCGTGCTCGGCTGGGAGTACGAGCCCATGGGCGGCGAGGGGGACGACAGCCAGGGCGGGATGTTCAAGAAGGACGGCAGGACCGTCGCCGGGCTCGGCCGGCTGACCGAGGAGGGCGCGCGCTCCGCCTGGATGATCTACTACGACGTCGACGACGCGGACGCCACGACCGAGGCCGTCCGGCGGGCGGGCGGCACGGTCCGGGTGGAACCCCGCGACCTCGGCGACTGGGGGAAGATGGCGCAGTACAGCGACCCCCAGGGCGGCCAGTTCGCCGTCTGGCAGCCGGGCAGAGAAGCGGGCTTCGAGCTGGTCGAGGAGCCCGGCTCGCTGTCCTGGACCGAGCTGTACACGACCGACGCGCGCGCCGCCAAGGAGTTCTACGGCGAGGTCCTCGGCTGGCGGTTCGGCGACATGGAGATGCCGGGCGGCGAGGGCACGTACACCCTCATCACCCCCGAGGGGCTCCCCGAGGAACGGATGCAGGGCGGTCTGATGGAGGTCCGCGAACAGGACCTCTCCCTCGCGGACGGACACCCCTACTGGCACCCGGTCTTCGCCGTCGAGGACTGCGACGCCGCCGTCGCCGAGGTCACCGGCCACGGCGGCAGTGTGCAGATGGGGCCGGTGGACGCGGAGGGGGTGGGCCGCCTCGCGGTCTGCGTCGACCCGGCGAACGCCGACTTCGTGGTGCTCAGGCCCACCGGGGACACCGGGACCTGAGCACCCGGGGGCAGCACCTCGGGAATTACCCGGCTCAGCCCTTCGCCCGCCGGCCGCTGCGGCGCGGGGCCGGTTCGGCGCCGTCGAGGAGGGCCAGCCGGCGCTCCTCGCCGTGCTCCTCGACCTGCCGTACGACCTGGCGCAGCCCCTCGGCGACGCCGCGGCACTCGTCGTCGCTGAGCCGGGAGGCGACGAACGCCTCCTCCTGGTTGAACTCCGGGAACAGGCGGCGCATCAGCGTCTCGCCCTCCTCGGTGAGGCTCAGCAGCACCAGCCGGCCGTCGGAGGGGTGACCCGCCCGCCGGAGCAGCCCGCGCCCCTCCAGGGTCCGGGAGACCCCGGTGAGCGTGCCCTTGGAGATACCGGCCTCCTCCGCCACGTGCCGGGTCTCGGACTCGCCCCAGACCCACACCACCCAGAGCACGACGAACGCGGTCCAGGTCAGATCGGCGCCGCGCAGCACGGAGTTCTCCAGGTGCTGGCGGACGGCCGACGCGGCGCGGTAGATGTTGGCGACCACCGCCATCTGCTCGCGGTGGATCGGTATCCCGCCGAGCTTGGCCGCGGCCAGCTTCTCCGCTTCGGTGATGGACCGGTGCCCTGGCACTGGCACGCTCCTTTCGGTCGTCGGTCGTCGGTCGTCGGTCGTCGGTCTTGGTCTTCGGTCGTGGGGCGATCGTTCGGAGCCAAATTATACGAGGGGGGCATCCTGCGGCTGACCACGGGTTTTCCTGAACGGCCCCGGCCTTCCCTCCGTATACGTCGAGGTGACCGCGAAGAAGCCCGACCGTGCCTCCGCGTGGGTGCGAGCCGGGCTGTTCGCCCTCGTCGGCAGTGTGCTCGCGGCCCTCGGCCATCACGCCGTCACCGAACAGACGGTGCCGTGGCGGCTGGTGACCCTCTTCACGGTGGCCCAGTGCGCGCTGGCCCGGCCCTTCGTACGGCGCGCGCTCTCGCTGCCGGTGGCCGTCGGCTGCACCCTGGTGGCGCAGACCGGGCTGCACCTCGCCCTGGCCGGGGCGGGACACGGGCACGAGACGGCGACGGCCCCCCTGGGGCACGCCGGTCACGCCGGTCACGCAGGGCACGCCGCGATGTCGGACGGGCATGTCCCGCACCACGCGGGCACGGCCATGACGGTGGCCCACCTGCTGGCGGCGCTCGCCACGGCCTGGCTGCTCCACCGTGCCGACGCCGCCGTGACCATGGCTCTGGCGGCGGCCCGGACCGTGCGGTCGGCCGTGCTCGCCGTGCTGGCGCGGGTGCTGCCGCCGCTCGTGGGCGGAACGTTCGGCGAGCCGTCGGGGGCCGCGGGCCGGACCGGCCACGTCACTCCCCCCACGGCGGCGGGGACACGGGATCTGGAACACGCGCTGGTGCGCAGGGGACCCCCGGGACGGACCCGCGTCCCGGTCCTTCCCTCACCCCGGCCGGCCGTCTGCGGCCGACCGGGTCCCCGCACCAGCAAGGAGTCCCCCTGTGTCCCCGTTCCCCGCGTCCCCGTACGCCTCCGCCCGCACCGCGCGGCGGGCCGGTGCCGTCGGCGTCCTCACGCTGACCGCCGCCCTCGCCCTGGCCGCGCCCGCCTTCGCCCACGCGGAGGTCGAGGCCGACACCGCGCGGGCCCTGGCCGAGAACGTCACCCTCACCTTCGTCTCCGAGGCGGAGTCGGCCTCGGCGGGCTTCACCGAGATGCGCGTCGTCCTGCCGAAGGGCATCGCCCCGGGTGACGTCACGCTCGTCGCAGCCCCCAAGGGCTGGACGTTCAAGGTCACGGGCGACGGCTACACCGTCGGCGGCCCGAAGCTCGCCGTCGGCACCGATGCCGAGTACAAGGTCAAGGTCCGCCAGCTGCCGAAGGCGGAGGAACTCGCCTTCAAGACGGTCGAGACCTACAGCGACGGCGAGATCTCCCGCTGGATCGAGCTGCCCGGCGGCGGGGCGGAGCCCGAACAGCCCGCGCCCCTGCTGAAGCTGAAGGCCGCCGCGCCGGGCGCCACGCCCCTCGGCTCCAGCCCCACGGCGAGCGCCGCACCTTCGGCCACCGCGTCGACGCCCTCCTCCGGCACCTCGGCACCGGCTGCCACGACCGCCGAGAAGAAGGACGGGGAGAAGAAGGGCGAGAAGAAGGGCGAGAAGAAAGACGAGAAGGAGGACGGGGGCGGCTCGGCCGGGCTGCTCGCCGGTGGCGCGATCGCGGCGCTCGCCGTGCTGGGAGGCGGCGCGTGGTGGGTGTTCCGGCGCCGCTCGGCAGCGGCGTCCGAGGACTGAGCGGACGCCTCACCCGCGCGGCAGGGGTGCGCCCGCCCGGACCGGACGGGCGCACCCCTGCCACCCCATGGGGGCTGCCTGCACGGCATCGCACCCTTCCCCGTGATCCTCTACCGCAAGGGGAGCCGGACGTCCTACCGTGCGAGCGGAACCGGGCACAACGGCGCCGGCCGAGGCGCAGACGGCCCCCGAGCACGGATGAGGCGACCGTATGCACGAGCTGGCGGCACTGCTGCGCGAGTACGACCGGGCCCGCGCCTACACCGACGACCTCTGGAAGGACCTCACGCCGGACGAGGTGACCTGGCGCCCGCACGAGAACTCCAGCGCCATCGGCTGGCATCTGGGCCACCAGGCCCATGTCGCCCACTTCATGATCCGCAACCTCACCGCGGCCGAACCCAGCCCCGACCCGGAACTGGACGCGCTGATGGACTCGGCGAACCCGGAGAAGTTCCGTGGCGCGCTGCCCACCGTCGAACGGCTCACCGCCTTCCGTGACACCGTCGCCGACCGCGTCCACGCCCGCATCGGCGACATCGCCGCCGGCCGGGTCGGGGCACCCGCCCAGCTCACCGTCGTGGCGACCCATCTGCTCACCGTGCTCGTCAACCACGAGTACCAGCACGACCAGTGGATCGGCGAGGTCCGCGCGGAAGCCCTCGGCCACGCCCTCCCGCCGGACCCCGACGGCGGGACCGTGCACCGCGTCGACGGCTATCTCGTCCTCGACTGCCTCTAGACGCCCCGGCCCGGGGCCCCCGCGCCCCTGCCCCCGGCACTCGCACTCCGGGTCACGACATCCCGGAGGCGCGCAGGACCGCCTCGACCGTCTCGCCGTCGATCTCCTCGGTCAGTCGGCGCAGTGCCAGTTCGCCCTGGCGCAGGGTGCCCCGCTCCAGGGAGCGGCGGACGCCCGTGTCGACCTCGTGCCGGAGGAAGGGGTCGGTGGCCAGGACACGGGCATCCAGTTCGACGTGGTGGCCGTCGGTGTCCCGCAGGACGAGCCGGGTGGTGACGCCGTCGTGGCGCCGGACGGAGCGCAGGGAGTCGGTCCGCACGGTGCGTCGGCCCAGCGGACCGTGGACCGTCAGCCGGCCGGGGCCGGCGGTGACGCGCGGCGGGAGCAGGACGGCGAAGAGGGTCGCCGTCAGGGTGAGCCAGAGCGCGGCGCGCGGGCCGGTCAGCGTGCCGGCGTCCCAGTCGACCAGGACGGCCAGCGTGCCGAAGAGCAGGGCGCAGCCCGCGGCGAGCCGGACGCCCCCGCGCCGGTGGAGGTCGCCGGGCGGGCGCGGTCCCCAGAGGTGCATACCGTCGACGCTAGGCGCGGTCGCCGAACCGGGCGACCGGCTCTGACGGTCCCCTGACGCAGCGGGGCCGGTTCTTGACGGGACGCTGACGCCGCCGCGGCTCGGGCGCCGCCGTGGACCGTACTTCAAGGAGTGTTGACCTGAGGACAACCCGATCGCGGTGTGCCTCGGAGCCCGGGTTGGCTAGGGTGCCGAGAGGTGCCGGCGGCAGTCGGCGCCCGCCAACCGATTCCGAACCGGCCCCGGGAGGAGTGCTGTTACGGATCCGGAACACCGCCCACCGATCACGGCAGAGCACCGCAGGCCGCCCGTGACCGACCGGTCGGCGCCCGCGGTGCTGCCCCCGTCGTCGCGGGGGTGGCTCGGGCTGATGGCGGCCCTCGCCTCGCTGCTGGTCGTCACGCTCGGCATCCGCTACGCCGACGACAGCCGGCCCGGCTCGGTCGACACCCGGATCTCCACGGTGGTCGACGGGGTGACGCCGCCCTGGCGGCACGTCGCGCTGGCCCTGGACTCCCTGGGGGAGCCCGCGGGCGCCGTGACGGTGGTCCTCGTCACCGTCACGGGCTGTCTGCTGCTGCGGCGGCCCCGCGCGGCGGTGCTCGTCGTGGCCGGCACGGGCGCCGCCGTGGGCACGGCGACGCTGCTCAAGTCCCTCGTGGGACGCACCATCCACGACGGGAACCTGTCCTATCCGAGCGGGCACACCGCCTTCCTCACCGCGCTCGCCCTCGCCGTGGCGCTGCTCGTGACCGACCGGCTCCGCCTCGGCAGGACGGCCGGCGCCTCACTCGTCCTCGGCGCGGCGCTGGTCGCCGGCGCCGCCATGGGCTGGGCGCAGGTCGCCCTGGGCGCCCACTACCCGACCGACGTCCTCGGCGGCTGGTGCACCGCGCTGGCGCTGACACCGGCGACCGCGTGGCTGGTCGACCGGACGGCTGACCGGCTGACGGGCCGGCCGGACCACCGGACGGCCGACCGGACCACCGGACGGACGACCGACACGACGGTCGAGGCCGGCCGGGGCGAGCGCCGCTGACATGACGTCACGCCAGACGGCGGAACACGGGCTTCACCGGCCGCCCGGCCAGCCAGGGTGTGGGGTCGGCGGCGTCCAGCGCCTTCCGGTACACCGCGCACGCCTGCGCCACCACGTCGACCGTGTGATCGACGTCGGCCTCGCTGAGCGCGCTGCTCACCACGAACGACGGGGCCAGGACCCCGCCCGCGAGGAGCCGGCGCAGGAAGAGCGTGCGGTAGCGCTGCGACGGCTGCCCGTGCTCGTCGAGGGTGGCGAAGACCAGGTTGCTGGCCCGGCCCAGGACGACGAGGTGGTCGCCGACGCCCATGTGGGCCGCGACCTCGCGGACCCCGGCGGCCAGCCGCTCGCCGAGGGCGTGCAGCCGCGCCGTGACCCCCTCCTCGACATAGGTGGACTGCACGGCCATCGCGGCCGCCAGGGAGTGCGTCTCCGCGCCGTGCGTGGTCGACAGCAGGAACACCCGGTCGCCGGAGTGCCGCAGCCCGCCCAGCTCCATCAGATCGCGCCGCCCGGCCAGCGCGGAGACGGCGAACCCGTTGCCCAGCGCCTTGCCGAACGTGGAGAGGTCGGGGACCACGCCGTACAGGCCCTGGGCGCCCGCCTCGGACCAGCGGAAACCGGTGATCATCTCGTCGAAGATCAGGACGCAGCCGTGCCGGTCGGCCAGCTCGCGCAGACCGGCGAGGTACCCGGGCGGCGGCTCGGTGTGGGTGGCGGGTTCCAGGATCAGACACGCCACCTCGCCCTCGTACCGGGTGAGGAGTTCCTCGGTGGCGGCCAGGTCCCCGTACGGGAACGCCACGGTCAGCTCGTTGGTCGACGACGGGATGCCGGCGGACATCGGCGTGGTGCCGATGAACCAGTCGTCGACGGAGAAGAACGGATGGTCGGCGCAGAGAGCCACCCGCGGCCGCCCGGTGGCGGCCCGGGCGAGGCGTACGGCGGCGGTGGTGGCGTCGGAGCCGTTCTTCGCGAACTTCACCATCTCGGCGGTGGGCACCGTGGCCAGGAAGCGTTCCGCGGCCTCCACCTCCACGATGGACGGCCGGACGAAGTTGCTGCCGCGGTCGAGTTCCCGCCGCACCGCCTCGATCACCCGGGGATGGGCGTGGCCGAGGCTGACCGAGCGCAGGCCGGAGCCGTACTCGACATAGCGGTTGCCGTCGACGTCCCACACATGGGCGCCCCGGCCGTGGCTGATGACCGGGGCAAGGTTGTCGGGGTACTGGTCGTCGCCCTTGGCGTAGGTGTGCGCGCCCCCGGGGATCAGGGCGTGCAGCCGCTCGTTCGCCGTCCGCGACCGGGGCAGGGCGAGCACTTGGGTGTCTTCGGTGTCCACACCGACCTCAACTTTCTTTCTTACGTCAGGACCTCGGCGAGGCGCGGCGCCTCCCGGTCCCGCTGGGACATCGAGGTGACCGGCAGCGGCCACGGAATGGCGAGCTCCGGGTCGTCGAAGGCGATCGTCACGTCCTCGGCCGGATCGTGCGGGCGGTCGATCCGGTACGAGGTGTCGGCGGTGTCCGTCAGCGCCTGGAAGCCGTGCGCGCACCCCGCCGGGATGTACAGCGTCACCTGGGTGTCGCCGGACAGCTCGAAGAAGGCCCGGCCGAGGTAGGTCGGCGAGTCCGGCCGCAGGTCCACGACGACGTCGAAGATCCTCCCGTACGAGCAGCGCACCAGCTTGGCCTCCCCGGCGCCGGAGCGCAGGTGCAGGCCGCGCAGCACGCCCCGGACCGAGCGGGACAGGCTGTCCTGGACGAAGGCGTCCGGGTCGAGGCCCACCGAGCGGACCACGTCGGCGTCGAAGGTACGGCAGAAGAAGCCGCGTTCGTCGGCGTACGGCGTCGGCTCGAACAGGTACGCGCCGGCGATCTCCGGGACGTCGATCGCTTTCATGAAGCCTCCCGCGGGGCGTGGTCGGCCGCGGGGAACACGGCCGAGGTCAAGGCGGTGAACTGGTCCTCGAGTTGACGGGCGGCCGCGAGGTTCCGCTCGGCGAGCGTCCGCCGCAGCTCCGTCGATCGCTTCTCCAGCGCCCGGAACTGCTCGAGCAGCCGGTCGGCGTCGACCTCGCGGGCCGGGTGGCAGAACGCGCCGAGGCCCATCCGCTCCATGAGCGCGTCGCTCTTCGCCGCGTAGCTGACCGCGAGCGCCGGAGTGCCGGTCTTCAGCGCGCAGATCAGGTTGTGGTACCGGACCGCCACCACCGTGTCGGCGGCCGCCATCTCCTTCATCAGGTCGGCCAGCGAGGCCGTCTCGGCGGCGGTGACCAGCGGCGAGTCCACCGCGTCGAGGATCGCGGCGACCACCGGCGCATCGCACGTGTCGCCGGTGAGCAGCCGGACCGGCCTGCCCTCCTCGACCAGCGCGCCGACGAAGCGGATCGTCCCGTCGAGGTAGCGCCGGTGGATCTCCTCGGCGCGGGCCCGGTCGTCGTTGCCGCCGTGGAAGTCCATGACGCCGACGCAGACCGGGCCCGGCGTGCCCGCGGGCGCGCTCGCCGGCGGTGCCGGCAGGGAGAACGCGAGGTCGGGGTAGACCTCGTCCCGCGCGGTGTCCACGCCCATCGCCCGCATCGCGTCCCGGGACTGGGTGTCCCGGTAGGAGCGGTACGCGGCCAGCCGCGCCGACCAGCGCACCAGGGCCCGGGTCGGCCGGTCGCGGATCTCGGCGGCGCCGACGCTGACCAGCGCGACCCGGGTGCCCAGCAGCCGGCCACTCGCGCAGAGCAGGAACAGTGAATAGGGGAAGCCCCACGGCCGCAGCGGCAGCGTGGCCTCCAGCACGCCCATCCCCGGCACGATCACCACGTCGTGCCGGCGCACCCAGGCGGCGGTGCGGAAGACGTCGACGAGCTTGCCCAGGCCCTTGGAGGCGATCGCGCCCGCACGGGACGCCGTCCGGTACTCCGCGCGGTTCCAGTGCAGCCGCGTGGCGGGGATCCCGAACCGGGTGGTCACGGCTTCGGGGCCGCCGCACAGCGCGTCCACGACCGCCTCCGGGTGCGCGGAGCGGAGGTAGCCGAGCACGGCCTCCAGCGACCCGTCGTTGCCCAGGTTGCCCGAACCGAGCAGCCCGAACAGCCCGACGCGGACAGCGGTCATGCCCGCCTCCCCTCACGCCCGGCGACGAGGGCGTCGACGGAGACGGTCAGCTTCGCCGGGTCGACCGGGGCGCGGTCCTCCACGCGCTCGCCGGCGCCCGGCCGCGCCCGGCTGGTCATCCACGCGGCCAGGTGACGGAAGCACGCGCGCCGGTCGGCCGGGGACAGCGGCGCCCGCCGGATCGCCGAGGCGAAGCCCCACACGTACTCGGCGAGCAGCCGGGGCGTCGGGTGCAGCAGCCCGGCCCGGCGCGGGTCCAGGTTGACGCACCGGGAGCGCTTGGAGGGGTTCGCCCGCTCGGCCCGGGTGGGGTGGTCGCGGCGGAAGTACAGCAGCTCCGGCACCTGGTGGAAGGGACCGTGCAGGGTGATCTCGGCGACGTACGTGCGGTCCGCGTGGTGGTAGCTGTCCATCGGCTTCACCCGGCGCAGCACGTCGGCCCGCAGCACCCCGTAGAAGTCGTCCCCGCCCGGCTCGAACAGCAGACTGCGGAAGCGCTCCGGGGCGTGCGGCGAGTCGGTGGCGAGCGTGTAGTCGTACGGCACCTTCACCCGGCCGTCGCCGTCGATGACGGCCTGCCCGGTGTGCGCGAGGATCATCTCCGGCCGCTCGTCCAGCGCCTCCACACAGCGCCGCAGCAGGTCCCGGCCGTACAGGTCGTCGTGCGAGGCCCACTTGAACAGCTCGCCGCGGGACTCGGCGAACACGAGGTTGTGGTTCGGCGTGGCGCCGATGTTCCGGGCCAGCCGCAGGTACCGGATGCGCGAGTCCTTCGCGGCGTACCGCCGGCAGATGTCCTCGGTCCCGTCGGTCGAGGCGTTGTCGGAGACGACCAGCTCGAAGTCCTCGTACGTCTGGCCGAGCAGGGCGTCGAACGACTCGGCCAGGTACTCCTCGCCGTTGTACACGGGCAGGCCGATGCTCAGCCTGGGTCGGTCGGTCATGAGGTCCTCACTTCGGGAACGGAGTCGTGGTGCCGCTCGCGCAGGGCCGCCCGCAGGTGCAGCCACCACACGGCCGAGGCGCTGACGGTCGCGGCGGCGGCGCCCCAGGCCGAGCCGACCGTGCCGCCCAGGACCGCGCCGCCGAGCCCGCCGCCGACATAGCAGGCGGAGGCGAACAACTGGCAGCGCAGGCTGCGCCGGGCCGCGCCGAGCGCGCGCAGCCCGGCCGCCGCGCCGGTGCCCAGGCCCGCACCCGCGACACCGAGGGTGATCGGCACGATGAGCCGGGCGGCGGAGTGCCAGACCCCGCCGAGCGCGAGCGCGCCGAGCCGGTCCGGCACGAGCAGCAGCGACCCGCCCCAGAGCAGCGCGCCGACGGCCTGCCCGCCGCCGAGGAGGAGGCAGAACCTCCCGAGCCGCTGCGGGGCCTGCCGCAGCACTCGTGCCGCCTCCGGGACCGTGACCAGGGACAGCCCCATCAGCACGGCGAGGAACGGGCCCATCAGCAGCTCGGCGCCCCGCACCGCGCCGACCGCGCCGACCCCGGCGAGCGCGCCGAGCCCGTACGCCCGCAGCTGGCTCGCGCCGCTCAGGCTGACGTTCTCGACGAGGTAGCGGTGGCCGAGGTCGCGCTGCTCGCGGAGCCAGCCGCGCGCCCCGGCCGGCCGGGGCCGGATGCCGGACTGAAGGCAGCCGTACGCGGCGGCCACCGCCGCGGAGGCGCCCCAGGCGAGCACGAAGGCGGCCACACTGCCCACCCCGGCCGCCACCACCATGGCGGGGATCAGCGCGATCCCCCACACCAGGTCGTTGAGGAACGCCTTGCGCCCGGCGCCGGCGGCGAAGAACGAGAACCGCCAGGCGTCCTGGAGCAGCAGCCCCGGCAGCACCACCGCGAGGCAGGCGAACGCGGGCCCCACCCGGCCGCCGAGGGCGAGGCCGGCCAGCAGACACGGCACGCCGATGACGGTGCCGACGCCGAGCGCGGTGCCCGAGGCGCGGGCCACCGCCCCGCGCCAGGATGCCTCCGGCACCCCGCTGAAGCGCACCACGAGCGGATCGGTGGCCAGCCCGCGGGAGACGTTGAGCACCACGCCGTACGTCACCCAGGCCAGGCTGAACACGCCGAACGCGGTCACCCCCAGCGAGCGGGCCACATAGATGCCCACCGCGAAGTTGGAGATGCTGGACGCCGCCTGGTCGGCCAGCCCCCAGGACAGCCGGCCGACGAGGGCGCGCCGGGCGGATCCGGCCGCCGGTGCCCCCGGCTCCGCCGGTTGCGGCGGCTGCGGCTGCGGCTGTGTCGTCTTCTTCTCCTCGGTGGTCATCGGCGTCACACCTTGATCAGTTCGGCGCCGTGCAGGGCGTCGGCCGCGGTGACGACGGCGTCGAACGGCAGCCCGGACCGCTCGGCGACGTCGAGCAGACTGTGCTCGCCGTCGGAGAGGCTGAGCACCCAGAGCATGGCCAGCTGGGCCTGCTTGGTGTCGCTGCGGCCGCCGAGCGCGTCGTACAGCCCGCGCCGGCCGAGCTGCGGTTCGCCGTAGGGGCTGAGGTTGACGTACCGCCGGTTGCGGTCGAGGACGGCGAACGCCTCCCGGCAGACGGCGAGCGTGTCCTCCATCGCCTCCGGGGAGACGAAGTCCAGATTGTCCGCCGAGGTGTGGTATTCGGGATAGCCCGCGTACGGGGTCCGGGTGAGCGAGCCGACACCGAGGTCGAAACCGGGGGAGCAGTACTGCCGCTCGTCGTAGCCGTACGGGGTGAACTCGTTGACCCGGTGCGGGCGTCCGGAGGCGGCCAGCACATGCCGCAGCACCCGGTCGATCTCCGCGTCGCCGCGTCTGCTCTGCTTGTACGTCACAGGGCCGGGGTCGCCGGCGCAGGCCAGCACCAGCCCGTGCCGGACGCGCTCCACCCGCTCCGCGTTGCGGGCCAGCCAGGTGATCGCGCCGATGGTGCCGGGCGCGAAGATGAACCGGTAGGTGTAGTACGGCGTCTCCTCGGCCAGCGCCCGGGCCAGGAAGGTCGCCACCGCGACGCCCGCCATGTTGTCGTTGGCCAGCGCCGGGTGGCAGACGTGGCAGGAGACGATCACCTCGTCGGCGACCTGCCCGGGGACCACGTGCTCGGCGTAGGTGAGGTGGCCGTCGGCGAGGGTGGAGTCGATGCGCACCTCGTACGCGCCGTCGGGCATCGCGTCCAGGGTTTCCTGCGCCAGACAGAAGCCCCACTCCGGCTTGTAGTAGCTGGTGCGGTACGGCACCCAGGACGGCTGGTCGGGCAGGGTGTGCAGGTGCGCGCGCAGCTCCGACAGCGGCAGGGTCGCCGACACCGGCACGCTGTAACCGAGCACGTGCAGGCTGGACTCGGCGAAGTCGACGACCCGCCGGCCGGTGGAGTCGGCGATGTACGCGTCCCGGATGTTCCACTCCTGCGGCACCGTCCAGTCGAGCACCCGCGTCCCGGTCGGCACCTCGTGCACCTGGAGCGGGAGGTACTCGCCGACGATGTCGAGGGTGGCGCGCACGCCGTCGCCGGTGATGCTCCGGCAGAGCGGGTACAACCGCTCCACCAGGGCGTACATCGCGTCGCCGGCACCTTTTTGCCCCTGCGTGGTCACGGGCGCCACCGCAGGGTGTCGTCGACGGTGCCCGCCTCGGACGCCGAGCGGAGCACGGCGAGGCGGGTGAAGCGCCGGTCGAAGTCCTCCCGGGTCAGGCCGAACGTGCGGTAGGCGTCGGCGAGTTCGAGCGCGCCCCGCTTCACCGTCCACTCGCAGTCGAAGCCGGGGAGCGCGGCGCGCAACCGGGAGAAGTCCACGCGGTACGAGCGCGGGTCGGCGCCGTTCTCCCCGGTGATGTTCACCCGGGAGCCGGGCACCGCCTCGGCGACCTGCCCGGCGATCTCGGCCACCGTGACGTTGTTGGCCTCGCTGCCGATGTTGAACGCCCGGTCGTGCACGGCTTCCCGCGGTGCGGACAGCGCGGCCGTGAAGGCCCGCGCGATGTCGACGGCGTGCACCAGCGGGCGCCACGGGGTGCCGTCGGAGAGCACCAGCACCTCACCGGACAGCAGCGCGTGGCCCACCAGGTTGTTCAGCACGATGTCGGCGCGCAGCCGGGGCGAGTAGCCGAAGGCGGTGGCGTTGCGCATGTACACCGGCGTGAAGTCGCCGTCGGCCAGCTCGTGCAGGTCGTCCTCGACGCGCACCTTCGACTCCGCGTACGGCGTCACCGGGCGCAGCGGCGCGTCCTCGGCCACCAGCTCGTCGCCGCCGGCGGCACCGTAGACCGAGCAGGTGGACGCGTACAGGAAGCGGCCCACGCCGGCGTCGCGGGCCAGCCGGGCCAGCCGTACGGACGCGTGGTGGTTGATGTCGTAGGTCAGCTCCGGCGCCAGCGACCCCAGCGGGTCGTTGGAGAGCGCGGCCAGGTGGATCACCGCGTCGACGCCGGCCACGTGCTCGGCGGTGACGTCGCGCAGGTCCACGCGGTGCCCCTGCGGGTCCTCGGGCTGCGGGCCGAGGACGCAGTCGGCGAACAGGCCGGCGTCGAGGCCGACGACCTCGTGCCCGGCGGCGGCGAGGACCGGGGCCATCACGGTCCCCAGATAGCCCTGGTGTCCGGTCAGCAGTACGCGCATGGTTCAACCCCCCAGGTTGAGCTTGAGTTTGGTGACGGCGAACGCTTCGGCGTATCGCTCGTGGCATTCGATGCCGCGGATCCGCGCGAGGCCCAGGAAGGCCTCCCGGTCGTACCAGGGCCGGTGGCGCTGCGAGGCGTAGTGCTCCTGCAGCAGCCGGACCTTCTCCTCGGCGATCTCCGGCGACAGCGGCTGGTAGGCCGCCATGCGGCCGAGGTCGCCGTCCCACTTGACGATCTCGTAGCCCAGCACGAGGTGGTCGCGGAAGGCGGTGGGTATCAGCCGCGCCAGGCCGCGGTGGTCCTGGTGGGCGTCCTCGGCGCGCGGGGCCAGGATCAGATCCGGGTCGGTCCGCTCGCGCAGTTCCTCCACGGCGGCCTTGGCCTCGTCCCAGTGCACGGGCATGCGGCCGTCGGGCAGTTTGAGCACGGTGAGCCGCAGATCGGCGCCGGGGCAGAAGGCGGCGAGCGCGGCCCGCTCCTCCTGCTCGCGTTCGGTGCCGCCGCCGGAGAGCACCAGCGCGTCGACCCGGAGTCCGGGCCGCGCGAGGCACAGGGCGAGCAGCGTGCCGCCGGCGCCGATGGCGATGTCGTCGCAGTGCGCGCCCACGGCGACGATCCGCTCCGGGGATCCGGCCCCGAGCCGGATCACGCGGGAACCCCCTGCTCCCACACGGCCCACGGGCGGTCGCCCTGGGCGTAGGCGGCGTCGAGCGCGGCGCGCTCCTTCACGGTGTCGGTCGGCTTCCAGAAGCCGCGGTGCCGGTGCGCGACCAGCCGCCCGCGCTTGGCGAGCTGGGCGCAGCCGTCGGCGACCAGGTCCCCGTTCTCCGGGATGTGGTCGAAGACCTCCTGGCGGAGCACGAAGTACCCGCCGTTCTCCCACAGGGGCAGTTCGCTCACCGCGGTGATGCCGCCGACCAGGTTGTCCTCGCCCAGCTCCACGCAGTGGAAGGAGGACTGGGGCGGCACGACCATCATCGACGCGCCGGCGTCGCGCCGGGAGAACTTCTCGATCATCTCCGGGAGCGGGGCGTCGGTGAGGACGTCGGCGTAGTTGGCGAGGAACATCTCGTCGCCGTCGAGGTGGTGGCGCACCCGGCGCAGCCGCTCGCCGATCGGCGACTCGATGCCGGTCTGCGCGAACGTGATCGTCCAGTCGGCTATGTCGGTGGACAGCAGCTCGGTCCGCCCCTTGCGCAGCACGAAGTCGTTGGACGTCGTCTCCTCGTAGTTGAGGAAGAAGTCCTTGATGTGGTGGGCGCCGTAGCCGAGGCACAGGATGAACTCCTTGTGCCCGAAGTGCGCGTAGTAGCGCATGACGTGCCAGATCAGCGGGCGCGGGCCGACCATCGCCATCGGCTTGGGCACGTCGTCGGAGCTTCCGCTGCGCATCCGCATCCCGTAACCGCCGCAGAACAGGACGACCTTCATGACTTCACCTCGACGACGCTCAGTTCCGGGATGGGGAAGACCAGCCGGCCGCCCCACTCGTGCACGAAGGACAGCTGCTCGGTCAGCTCGGCCCGCAGGTTCCACGGGAGGACGAGCACGTAGTCGGGCCGGTCGGCGGCGATCTGCTCGGGCGGCAGGATCGGGATGCGAGTGCCCGGGGTGAACCTGCCGTGCTTGTAGGGGTTGCGGTCCACCGTGTACGCGAGCAGGTCGGGCCGGATGCCGCAGTGGTTGAGCAGGGTGTTGCCCTTGCCCGGCGCGCCGTAGCCGACGACCGTCTCGCCCCGGTCGGCCGCCTCGACGAGGAACCGCAGCAGGTCCCGGCGGACCTTGGCCACCCGGGAGGAGAACTCGGTGTACCCGGACAGCTCCTGGAGCCCGGCGGACTTCTCCCGGTCCAGTACGTCGGTCACCCGCCGGCTCGGCTCGCCGGCCACCTCGGCCGGGCGCGCCCACAGTCGGATGGAACCGCCGTGCGTCGGCAGCAGCTCGACGTCCACCAGCGTGAGTCCGCCGCTCGCCAGCGCCCGGATCGCGGACGCGACCGTGTAGTACTGGAAGTGCTCGTGGTAGATCGTGTCGTACTGGTTCTCCTCGATCAGCGTCAGCAGGTGCTGCACCTCGATGGAGACCCAGCCGTCGTCGGCGACCAGCGCGCGCAGCCCCTGGGTGAACCCGACCACGTCGGGGATGTGCGCGTACACGTTGTTGGCCACGACCAGGTCGGCCGGGCCGTGCTCGGCGCGCACGGCCGAACCGGTCTCGGGCGACAGGAACTCCGTGAGCGTGGGCACCCCCGCCTCCCGCGCCGCGGCCCCCACGTTCACCGAGGGTTCGATGCCGAGGCAGCGGATCCCCCGGTCCACCACATGCCTCAGCAGGTACCCGTCGTTGCTCGCGACCTCGACCACGAACGCGTCGGGGCCGAGCCCCACCCGCTCCACGGCGCCGGCGACGAACGTGCGCGCGTGCTCCACCCAGGAGGTCGAGAAGGAGGAGAAGTACGCGTACTCGCTGAACGTCTCCTCCGGCGTGATCAGCGGAGGTATCTGCGCCAGCCAGCAGTCGGTGCACACCCGCAGGTGCAGCGGGTACGTCGGTTCCGGCCGGTCCAACTGGTCAGCGGCGAGAAAACTCTCGCACGGTGGCGTCGCCCCCAGATCGACGACGCTCGCCAGCGTCGCCGAGCCGCAGAGTCGGCATCGTGTCATCTACTGCCCCCCATCGCTTCCGTCCGACCCGCGATCGCGGTGCGGTACTCCTCCACCAGGCGCTCCAGGCCGACGGCCGGGCTGAAGCCCTGCTCGTAACGGCGCCGGGCCGCCCGGCCCATCTCCTGGTTGCGGGCCTGCCCGCCCGCGATCTCGCGCAGACAGGACGCGAGCGAGGCGGCCTCGCCCGGCCGGTGCAGCAGCCCGGTCCGCCCGTCCTCGACGAGCTCGACGAAGGCGCCGTGACCGGCGGCGACGGCCGGCACCCCGGCCGCCATCGCCTCCACGACCACCAGGCCGAACGCCTCCAGCCAGGTGGAGGGGGCGACCACCGCGACCGACCGCGCGATCGCCCGCCGGCACGCGGCCTGGTCGTACAGACCGACGTACCGCACGTCGTCGCGGCCCGCCGCCCAGGCCGTCACCTCCGGCTCCAGCGGCCCCGAGCCGGCGATCACCAGCGGCACCCCCACACCGCCCCCGGCGGCGATCTCGTCCCAGGCGGCCATGAGCAGCCGGACGCCCTTGGCCTCCGCGAGCCGGCCGAGATAGAGCAGATGCTCGCCGGCGCCCTCCCTGCGGACGCCCGGCTCGGGCACGAAATTGTGCTTCACCGCGAGGCGTTCGGCCGGCAGGCCGGCCCGTACCAGGACCTCGCGCTGCGCCGCGGAGATGCACAGGAACCGCTCCACGCCGTTCCACCACCGCCGCCGGTTGACCGCGAGGCTCACCGCGAGCGGCACCGTCGCCAGCCGGGAGCCCCGGTAGCAGCCGTGCCGCACGGCGGGCAGCGGCGTGGACCCGACGCACTCGGTGCACGGCCGGCCGTCGCGTTGCAGGGTGCCCGGCGGGCAGACCTGGGTGTAGTTGTGCAGCGTGGCGACGGCCGGCACACCGGCGTCGGCGCAGGCGGCCAGCACCGCCGGCGACAGCAGCGGGAAGACGTTGTGGACGTGCACCACGTCCGGCCGTTCGGCGCGCAGCCGGGCGGCCAGCTCCGTGCGCACCGCCGGGTTCCACGGCACCAGCAGCGGCACCGCGACCTTGCCCGGCAGGGAGCGCGCGGCGATGTCGTCGCTGCGCCGCTCGAACACCTCGACCCGGTGGCCCGCTCCGCGCAGCAGCGCCACCTCCTGGTCGACGACCTTGTTCTCCCCGCTGGGCTGCGCCGAGGCGTAGCGGTTGTGCACCACGAGGACATCCATGCTCAGGTCACCTCCGATCGCTGGACCCAGCGCGGGACGCGTGGTCCGGGGACGCCGGGCGCCGTAAGGGGGGCGGCCTCGACGGGTGCCGCCAGCAGTGAGGCGGCCAGGGCGAGATGGAGCAGGTACGGCGAGGCGTCGCCCAGTCCGGCCTCGGTGTACGACGCGATCGCGCAGTAGCTGATGAGGAAGATCGCGCAGGCCCTCGACAGCGACGGCGGCCGCAGCAGCGCGACGCCGCCCAGCACGAGGATGACGGCCGCCACCAGGGCGATGCCGGTGACGCCCTGCTCGTTGAAGACGGCCAGCCAGCTGTTGTCGATCGGCAGCCCGCCGAACGACTTGTCGCCGAGGCCGGTGCCGAACAGGTACTGCGAGGTCGTCCGGGGCGCCGCCAGCAGCGCGTGCCAGACCTTGGCCCGGCCGGTCAGGCTGGCGAAGTTCTCCTGGCTCTGCCCGCGCAGGAACCACGCCTGGAGCGCGGAGCTGAACCCGACCGCGGCCACCGTGGCGCACACCACCGCCCAGGTGAAGAACCGGCGGGCGGCCGCGCTGGTCAGGACGAGCGAGCCGATCGCCAGCACCAGCCCGATGATCAGGCCGAGCGTCGCCGTCCGGGTGTGGGTCAGCGCGAGCAGGAGAAGCGACGGCAGGATCACCACCGCCGCGCCGGTACGGTCGGTCCGGCGGCCCAGCAGGAGCAGCACGGTCAGCCCGATGATCACCGCGGCGTACTGTCCGATCTGCGGCGGGGTGAGCGGCCACACCGCGCCGACCAGCCGCCCGCCGTAGAGGTCGGGAAGGGCGGCGCCCGGTGAGACGACCAGCCCGACGGCCACCGTGCCGAGCACCGCGAAGTACATCCGGATGTGGTGCCGGACGAACGTGATGCCGCCGTCCCACCAGCGGCTGAGCAGCCACAGCGTGCCGACGAAGAGCGCCAGCCGGGTGCAGCGGAACAGGGCGCCGAACCCGGCCCCCTGCGTCACGCTGGAGATCAGGCTCGGTACCAGCAGCAGGGTGAGCAGGAGGACGTAGGCGCTGGCGCGGACCCGTACCCGGGGGTTGACCAGCAGCGCCAGCGCGAACGCGGCGACCAGCGAGCCCATGGTGACCATCTGGATGAGGGAGCGCGGCAGCGGGACGATGGTCCTCGCCCCGGCGGAGCCGAGGGTGTTGAGGACGAGCAGCCCCCACACCGCCCCGACGATCTTCGGCGTGCGGTCCGTGCCGGTGTCCGCGGAGCTCATCTCAACCACCGTCCCCTGCGCGCAGGGTGCTGCCCGCGTCCTGCCGGTACGGCGCGCCCCGCCACTGCTTGAAGCCGACCGTCCGGCTCGCGTCGTGCACGACGAAGGTCCACGGGCCGACGTAGACGTTGTCGTGCCAGCGGTTGTGCTGCTGTGCGGTGATCGCCTCGGCCACCCGCTCCCCCTGGTAGGGCGACCAGTCCGGATAGGTGCCGTAGTTGGACAGCACCGCCATCCGGTCGCACTTCACCGTGCAGCGCAGGACGGACTTGTCCAGCACGAAGCGGTTGTCGTGGATGTCCACCCGCTGGGTCTTCCACCGGCAGTCGGAGTACAGCGGCGCCTTGGCGATCGCCGGCCGCACACAGCTGTGGGTGTTCTTCACCAGCAGGGTGCAGTCGCCGGAGGAGGTGTTGGCCGGGCTGTTGCAGAACCGGTCGGCGTTCTCCCACAGGGTGATCCCGGACCAGTTGTCCTCCAGCACGTTCCGATAGACGTCGATCTTGTCCGTGCGGGCCCGGACCCGCGGCTCGCCGCCGGACTCGGACACATAGACGGTCGCGAAGGGGAAGGTGTCGCCCGCGGCGGCGTAGGCGCGGCCCTCGACCCAGTTGTTCCGCCGGATCGTGTTGTTCCGGATGATCGCGTTGTAGCTGATCTCGTAGATCAGCGCGGCACCGTCGTTGTCCTCGATCAGGTTGTTCTCGATCAGGAAGTCGTTGTTGTTCGTGTCCGCCCACAGCCCGGTCCCGCGGTTGTCGTGCACCCAGTTGCCGCGTACGTCCGCGCCGTTCACGGCCCAGAACTTGACGCCTCCGGTGCAGCCGCAGTCCGGCCGTTTCCGCTCCCAGTCGTCCGTGTTGTTGCCCACGATCTCGTTGCCCTCGACCACCAGGCCGCGCAGGGCGCCGCCGCCCTTGTAGGCGTTCATGCCGTACTGGCCGTTGTCGCGCAGGCAACTGGCGCGGACCTGCTGGCGGGCGCCGGCCATCAGCCCGGCGCCGGAGTTCTTCTGGATCGTCGCGTGCTCGACCTTCCAGCCGTCGGCCGAGTCGTGATTGACCACGCCCTCGTCGCGGGGCGCGGCGAAGCCCTGCACGGTCAGGTAGCGGATCGTGACGTCGGGGGCGGTGCCGCCGAACGCGTACTGATTGCTCCCGCGGCCGTCGAGCACCGCGCCCGGCGCGCCGAGGTAGACGTCCCCCTCCTTGGGGGTCACCTGGTCGTAGCGGTCCGACCGGAGCGTGTGCTTGCCCGGCCGCAGCCAGAAGGTGGTGCGCGGGGGACTGCTCTCGGTCTTCGCGGCCAGGTCGCCGGGGACCGCCGGGTCGACCGGCACCGCGCCCGCCGGCGCCTTCGCCGGCCCGGCCGGGGGCTTCGCGCACACCCGGGCCACCGATCCGGAGGGCGCGGAGGTCGGCTTCGGCGCCGCGTCCGTCGTACCGCTGTCACAGCCGGTCGCCGCCAGCAGCGCCAGCACCAGCGGTGCCGCCGGCCAGGCCCGGCGTCGCCACGTGCTCCCCACGCGTCCTCCCCCCTGCCTAACCGTGGAACCCGAGTACGGTGGTGAACTGCCGCGTGCCGACGGCGAAGCCGGTGCCGACCAGCACGGTGGCGGGTTCCCTGCGTCCGAAGCCGGCGGAGTACCAGCCCAGCGGCGGCTCGCTCTCGCCCCGGTGAGCGCTCCAGTCCAGTTCCTCGGGCAGGTCGAGCGCCGCGGCGCGGTCCTCGCCGTCGAGGGTCCAGGTGAGCCGCGCCCGGTTGCCGGCCAGGTCGGCGGTGATCGCGGGGCCGAGGTGGAAGGCCAGCCGCACGGCCCGGCGCGGGCCGCGCACCTCGTCGACGATCCTCAGCTCCCGGCTCGCGGCCGTCAGCTCCACCTGGCGGCGGTGCACGGAGGGCTCGTAGCCGTCGTGCTCGGCGCACCAGCGGACGCATTCCCCGCCCGCGGTGCCGGCCGTGTCCGCGACCAGGACGCGGCTGCGGGCCTGCCGGGTCCACAGGAACGGGCCGCCCGAGACGGACTGGTCGGCGCCGTCCAGCTCCAGGGTGTTGTGGCCGAGCGTCGACCGGAAGTACCGCCGCCACTCGGGCTGCCCGTGGTAGCAGTACGTCCCCGGGTCGGCCAGCACGTCGACCCCGTCGTGCCGTACCTCGACGGACAGCGCGTCGGCGTGGGCGTGCGCGGCGATGGACAGGAAGCCGTGCGGACCGCCGTCGCAGCGGCACCAGATCTCGGCCGTGTCGGCCGTCCCAGCCGTGTCGGCCGCCTCAGCCGTCTTCGCCGGCCCGCGCGGGCTGCGCAGGATGGTCATGCCCGCGTCGGCGAAATGGGCCGGGCGCTGCGCGGGGCGGGTCACGGCCGGTGCGGTCGCGTCCTTCGCGTACGGGCGGACCAGCGCGGCCAGCAGCGGGGTGCGCACATCGGTGCCGGTCACCTCCGGCCACCAGGAGAGCCGGCCGAAGACGGCGTCCCCGGTGGCCAGCAGCGAGCCCCAGCGGTCGGTGCCCGCCCCGTCCACGACCAGACCGTGCCCGTCGTCCGCGTCGCCCTGGCGCGGCGGCCGCAGCCGGCTGTCCACGACGGCCGCGAGCGCGTCGGTCATCCTCAGCAGCACCAGCCGGACCGTCGCCGGGACCGGCACACCGGCGGCGTCCGCCTCGGCCACCGCGGCGAGACCCAGTTCCAGCACCAGCCCGTGGTACTCGGTGGCCAGTTCGCGGTTGAGACCGGAGAGGAAGGTGTTGGCGCGCAGCTGCCGCTCCAGCGAGCGCAGCGCGTCGGCCCGCCAGCGCGCCGAGGACGGGAACCAGCCGAACGCGCAGGCCGCCGCGAACTGTCCGGCGTCCTCGGCGATGACGTGGTTGTTCGCCGAGGACCCCCGGCTGGGGAAGGCGGCCAGCCAGCGCTGGTGGTGCCAGATCTGCTCCAGCGCCACCGGGTTCTCCTCGAACAGGGCGGACGCGCCCGCCCAGCCGTCGAGCAGCCGGCGGATCCACACCCAGGACAGCAGCCGGATGCCCAGCTCGATGCCGCTGGTCCAGTGCACCCCGCGCAGCGGCGGGTTGGCCGCCCACCACGACCGCAGGTGGGCGGCCACCCGCTCGGCGTACCGCTCGTCGCCGGTGAGCGCGTAGGCGGCGGCGAGCCGGGTGAGGTACTGGTGCCGGGAGGGCTCCCAGATCTGCTTGATGTCCCCGACCGCTTCCTCGTCGCGGTACGGCACGTCGAAGGCGTAGCCCGCCGGCGCCCGGCGCCCGGTCTTCGGGTCGTACCACCAGTCCGGGTCGGCCAGGTCGTCGCGGACCACCCCGAAGAACTCGGCGTGCCCGTCCATCAGCCGGTCCGCCTCGGCGACGAGGCGCTTCGCGGCGTCCGGCGGCACCGACGCGAGGGCACCCGCGGGCAGGACGGCGGTGAACAGGGCGTCGCCGGTCGCGCCCGGGCCGGCCGGCGGCGCCGAGCGCCATCGGCGCCTGCGCACCGCGTCGGTCACCCGGCCGCCGACCTCGCGCGGCCCCATCCGGGACAGCCGCCGCAGGTACCAGCCCGCGCTCATGCTCATCGCGCCCCCGCCAGCGTCACCGGCACACCGGCGGCCAGGCCGGCCGGCACGGCGAGGGTGGCCGCCGTGGTGGCGACCAGCGACTCCAGCGGCACCGGCATCGGCCCGCCGGTCCGCACGGCCCTGACGAACGCGGCCAGTTCGGCGGACTGGCCCTTGTCCCGGGCCTTGGGCAGCCGCGAACTCACCCACCGCTTACGGCTGTGGACCGAGGCGCGCACGAAGTCGTCCAGCCGCAGCACCCTGCCGTCCGCGACGAGGTCCAGCGTCTCCTTGGGGAAGCCGGGCGCGCCGGTGGTGACGTAACTGATCGTGGCGGTGGAACCGTCCGGGTAGCGCAGCAGGACCTGGAGGTCCTCGGTGCCGGGGGTGGCGACCGCGTACACCGAGACCGGGTCGGCTCCCAGCAGCCAGCTCGCCGTGTCGATGAAGTGGCCGCCCTCACCGGCGAACCGCGAGCCCTCGGTGCCCTGTTGCAGGTACCAGCTGCCGTGCTCCAGCCGTCCCGCGTTCACCAGGTAGCGCAGGCTCGCCGGCCCGGTCCGGGCGCCGAACTCCTTCCGGGCCTCCACCAGCAGCGGCGCGAACCGGCGGTTGAAGCCCACCTGGAGCCGGTCGTTGCCGGACTCCTCCACCGCCGCCAGCACACCGGCCAGCTCGTCCTCGGTCAGCGCGAGGGGCTTCTCCACGAAGACCGTCTTGCCCGCCAGCAGCGCCTTGCGGGTCAGTTCGGCGTGCGAGCTGTGCCGGGTCACCACGAAGACGGCGTCGATCGACCCGTCCCCGAGGACGGCGTCGAGATCGGTGGTCGCGTCGGCGAAGCCGAACTTGCGCTGCGCGTTGGCCCCGGACAGCGCCGTCGTGGTGACGACCGTCGACAGCTCGACACCCTCGCGTCCCGCCAGGTGCGGCAGCAGCATCGACGTCGCGTAGTTCCCCGCGCCGACGAACGCGAGCCGCACCGGTTTCCCGGCGGCCCGCGCCGGTGCCGGCTTCCCGGTCACCGGGGGCACGGCGGGCACCGTCACCGCCGGGGCCTCGGCCTCGGCCGTGTGGCCGAGGTACCGGAACAGCACGGCCACCGCCTTCAGTTCCCCCTCCTTCAGCCGCCCGTACGTCTCGACGGCGTCGTCGAAGTCGGCGATGTGCGAGATCAGCGGCTCCACGTCGACCCGGCCGAGGGCGAGGAGGTCGAGGAAGCACGCCAGGTTGCGGCGCTCCGTCCAGCGCACGTAGCCGATCGGGTAGTCGCGCCCCTCCAGTTCGTACGAGGGGTCGTAGCGCCCGGGACCGTAGGAGCGGGAGAAGCGGACGTCCAGCTCCTTCTCGTAGTACGCGTTCCACGGCAGGTCCAGACGGCACTTGCCGATGTCGACGACCCGGCCGCGGTCCCGGCTCAGCCGGGCGGCCAGCTCGACGGGCTGGTTGCTGCCGCCGCCGGCGGCCAGATACACCTGGTCGACGCCGTGACCGCCGGTGAGTTCGGCGACGGCGTTCTCCACGGCCGAGGAGGCGGGATCGCCGCAGGCCGCCGCGCCCAGCCGCTCGGCCAGCTCGCAGCGCGCGGGGTCGGGGTCGGCCCCGACGACGCGGACCCCCGAGGCGGTCAGGAGCTGCACCACCAGCTGGCCGATCAGCCCGAGGCCGATGACCAGCGCCACCTCGCCGAGCCGTGACTCGCCCTGGCGGACGCCCTGCAACGCGATCGACCCGACGGTGCCGAACGCCGCGTGGCGCGGATCGAGGCCGTCCGGGACCCGGCTGTAGAGGTTCCTCGGCACCCAGTTCAGCTCGGCGTGCAGCGCGTGCTCGTTGCCCGCGCAGGCCACCAGGTCGCCGACCTTCACGTCGTCGATCCCGGCGCCGACCTCCTCCACCACCCCGCACAGCGAGTAGCCCAGCGGTGTGTAGGAGTCCAGCTTGCCCATCACCTTGCGGTAGGTCGCCGGCACCCCGTTGGTGGCCACGCTCTGCACGACCTTGGCCACCTGGTCCGGCCGGGACCGGGCCTTGCCGAGCATCGACATGCCGGCCTCGGAGACCTTCATCAGCTCGGTCCCGGTGGAGATCAGCGAGTAGGCGCTGCGCACCAGCACCCCGCCCGGCTTGCACCCCGGCACCGGCACGTCGAGCAGGGCCAGCTCGCCGCTCTTGTAGTTCTGTACGACCTGTTTCACCCGAAGTCCTCTTGTCTCTACGCCGTCACGGGAGAGTTCTGGCCGGCCCCGGAGGTCGCGCCGCGATACCAGTACTCGAGGGTCAGCACGTGCCACAGATGTTTGGAGAAGTCCCGCTGCCCGGCGGCGTCCTCGGCGACCATGCGCGCCAGCGCGTCGCGGCGCAGCAGCCCGGCACGGACCAGCTCGCCGTTGTCGACCACCTCGCGCACCAGCGGTGCCAGGTCCCGGCTCATCCAGGCCCGCAGCGGGGCGCTGAACAGGCCCTTGGGCCGGTAGACGATCTCCCGGGGCAGGATCGAGCAGGCCGCCTCCTTCAGCACGGCCTTGCCCTGCCGCCCGACGATCTTGCGGTCGCCGGGCACGGCGAACGCCGCCCGGACCACCTCGACGTCCACGTACGGCACCCGCACCTCGGTCGAGGCGGCCATGCTCGACCGGTCCGTGTAGGCGAGGTTGAGGCCCGGCAGGAACATCCGGGCGTCACCCAGGCACATGCGGTTGACGAAGTCGTCGAGGTCGTTGTCCTCGTAGACGTCCGCGTGCTCGGTCAGGACGTCCTGAACCGTCCCGGCCAGGTCCGGATCGATCAGGGCGAGCAGCTCCTCCTGGTCGTACATCGTGTAGCTGCGCCGGAACGCGGTCTCCTCCGGCAGATCGGCGAAGGAGAGGAACCGCTTGGCGAAGCGCACCGACCGGTACCCCCGGCGCGCCGAGGCCACCGGCAGCCGGTCCACGGCCGAGGACAGACCGCGCCGCAGCGGACGCGGGACGCGCTGGTAGCGCAGCGCGATCTTGTTGGCGAGGTGCTTGCGGTACCCGGCGAACAGCTCGTCGGCGCCCATCCCGGAGAGCAGCACCTTCACCCCGGCCTCGCGGGCGGCCGAGCAGATCAGGAACGTGTTGATCGCGGCGGGGTCGCCGATCGGCTCGTCCAGGTGGTGCGTCATCCGCGGCAGCAGGTCGAGCACGTCCGGAGCGATCTCGATCTCGTGCAGGTCGACGCCGAACCGCTCGGCCACCTGCCGGGCGTACCGCAGGTCGTCCGGCATCGCCTCGAACCTGGCGTCCTCGGCGCGGAACCCGATCGTGTACGCGGAGATCCCGGGCCGGTCCCGGGCCGCGAGCGCGGTCAGGTAACTGGAGTCGAGACCGCCGGAGAGGAAGGTCGCCACGGGCACGTCGGAGAGCAGATGGCGCCGGGTCGACTCCTCGACGACGGCCGCGATGTCCGGGAGTTCACCGCTGCGGGCCCGCTCCCGGCCCTCGGCGGCGACGTCCCGCAGGTTCCAGTACCGGCCGCGCTCCACCCGGCCGTCGGGCCGCAGCCGCAGCCAGCTCCCCGGCGGCAGCTTCTCCGCCTCGCGGAACGCGCACCGGGAGTCCGGCACCCAGTAGTAGAGCAGCGAGGCCACCAGCGCCGCGGGGTCCACCTGCAACGACCCGCCCGTCACGGCGGCCAGCGCCTTCAGCTCGGAGGCGAACAGCACCCCCTCGCCGCGCCGGAGCAGGAACAGCGGCTTGATGCCGAGCTGGTCGCGGGCGAGCACCAGCTCACCGGTGCGCTCGTCGAAGATCCCGAACGCGAACATGCCGCGCAGCCGGGGCAGACAGTCCGTGCCCCAGCGCCGCCACGCCTCCAGGAGCACCTCGGTGTCGGAGGTCCCGCGGAAGCGCACCCCGCCGCCCTCCAGCTCGGCACGCAGCTCGGGCGCGTTGTACAGCTCGCCGTTGTACGTCAGGACGAGGCCGCCCGAGGCCATCGGCTGGGCGCCGGTCTCCGAGAGGTCGATGATGGCGAGCCGGCGGTGCCCGAGGTGCACCTCGCCGTCACCGAGGGGGTGGCTGTAGCGGCCCGCCCCGTCCGGACCGCGGTGGGCGAGGGTGTCGGTGAGCCGGTCGGTCACCGCCTTCCCGTCCGGCCATCGGTAAGCTCCTGCGATGCCACACATGTCCTACTGAGCCTCCTGGTCGCTGTCCGGGACCCGCGCCGCCCACAGGGGCAGCCGTTCCGCCCGCCGGGGGACCGTCCCCTTCGGCCGGGCCGGCCGCTCGCTCTGGCCGCGCAACGCGGTGTGCAGCCCGTCCCACAGCGTGCCGTCGGTGCGGTCACGGGGGTCGGGGTCGATCAGCACCACACCGATCACCGGGATGCGCTGGTCCGCGAGCTGCCGCGCCACGGTGTGCAGCCACGCGGCGCTGCCGTGCCCGGCCCGCACGACGAGCACGGTGCGGGTGCCGAGGTACTGCAGGTCGGTCCACGCAGTGCCGGGCGCCACCGAGCCGACGCCGAGCCGGCGCTCCTGGGGCGACGCGGCCGCGGCGGACTCGCCGCCGACCACGGTGGGGTCGCCCGGCTTCGGGCGGCGCCGTGAGAGCTGCGGTCCGGGCAGCCCGTCGACGACGACCACCGGCGGCCCGTCCGCGGCCAGGGCCCGCGCGAGGTCCAGGGCGATCACGCAGGTGTTGCGCGCGCAGCCCAGTTCCAGCAGCGACACGGGTTCCGCGGCGGCGCGCACGGCGCGGGCCAGGGACGTGGTGAGCCGTTCGCGGGCCGAGCGGACCCGGCGGCGCTGCCACCGCCCGCCCGGCCGGTGCGGCAGCTCGGCGATGACCGAGGCGCCGAGGTGCGCGGCGATCTCGCGGCGCAGCACGGGACGGTCCGCCACCACCGCGCCGACCGCGGCGGCCGCGAGCCCGAGGAAGAGTCCGAGGAAGGCCCCGATCCCGGCGTCGGTGGCCGCCGTCCTCGGCAGGGACCGCCGCACCAGCTGCGGGGAGTCCACGATCTGCGTGCCGGCGACGAGCCGCGGCGTGCCGATGCTCGCCTCCGCGGCACGCTGGCCGAAATCGGTGATCTGCGAGGTGAGTTCGGCCCGGCGGGCGTAGAGCGACTCCAGGTCCGCCGACGACTGCGGGCCGCTCTCCCCGCTGCCGTCCCCGATCGCCTTGTTGACCTGGGCCAGTTGGTCCTTGAGCTGGTCACGCTGGTCGAGCAGGGCCTTGGCCTCGGCGTGCGCGGACTCCTGGATCCGCCGGACGTGGTCGGCGACGAACGCGTCGGCGAGCGCCCTGGCGCGGGCCACCGCCTCCGCGTCGCTGGCCCCGGTCACGGTGATCTGCAGCACGTTGTTGGTCAGTCCGAGGCCGCTGTAGTCCTTCATGAAGTCCTCGGCCTTCTCCTGCGACCCGAGGGACCCGAGGGCCTTGTCGGCGATCCGGGTGGTCTGCAGCAGCGCCACATCGGTGCGGATCAGCGTTCCGGGGTCGTTCGGCTGGTCCTCCTCGTGCGCCACCAGCACCTTGGTCACCGCGGTCGGCGGCGGCGGCAGCAGGAACGCCACCGCCGAGCCGGCAAGCAGCCCCAGCAGTGCGAGGGAGCACCACAGGCGGCGCCGTCGGCGCACCGCGGCCACCAGGACCTGCAGATCGATCAGCGGAGCGGCGGCCGACGACTCCGCTGCCGTACTCGTCGTCACCCTGTGACCCCCGTCGCGTCGTCCAGTTCGCCGTCGAACTCCGCGAGCGCCGGTACGGCGGCCCGCCGGGGCCGGTCGGCCGACCGCGTCGCCCGGACCGGACCGGCGAGCACGATGCCGACGACCGCGTGCTTGGCGTCCGCGCACGCCTCGGCGATGCCGGAGAGCTCCCCGGCGGTCCAGCTGCCGGCAGTGACCACGACCAGGGCGCCGGACTCGTGCTCGCGGTCCGGCACCATCGGCCGGGACACCGAGACCGCCACCGCGCGCAGCAGCGGATCGCCCCCGGCCTCGACGGCGAGCTGTCCGGCGGCCCGGCGGGCGCTCTCGTCGCCCTCGGGGAAGACGACCAGCAGCCGCCGCGGGGCCGGCTGCTGCTCCCGCAGCCGGGAGCACACCCGCCGGTAGCGGATCCGCCTGCTGGCCTCGTCGCCGGAGGTCTGCGGGGCCGGGAGGTCCCACCGGACGTCGACGCCCAGCAGCCGGCGGAGCCAGCGCGGGCCACGGCCGTCCGGCCGCTGCGCGCGCCGTTCGACGGGGACGTCGACCGTGCCCAGCAGCGCCGCGCCCAGCGCGGCGGCGATCTCCTGTTCGCCGCGCAGCCGGCGGCTCATCCGCGCGGCGGTGAGATGCGCGATGACCGCGCAGAGGAAGAACAGCACGGCTCCGCCCGCGATCAGCTGTGTCCTCGTCGGCGGTGCCTCGCCGGTCGGCCGGGCCGCCGACCCCATGACGACCATGTTCTTCGCCTGGTCCTCGGCCGGGTCGGCCTGCTCCAGTGTGTTGATGGCCTCGCGCAGCGCGGTGCGCAGCTTCTCCAGCTCGGTGCGGGTCTGCACGCTCTCCACGGTCTGTCCCGGGTCGGCCGCGTTCGCCAGCCGGCTGATCCGGCGGCTGGTGTCCTCCACCGACTTCTGCAGCGCGGCCAGCTCCTGCGCCGCCTCGGGGTCGGCGCTCTCGGCCGCGATCCGTGTGGCGTAGGAGACGAACTCCTTGGCCACCTGGTCGGAGAGCCGCTGGGCGCGCTCCGGCGTCTCCGCCGTACCGGTGATCTTGATGATGTTGCCGTCGGTGGCCTTGGCGCTGACCTGCTTGCGCAGGTCGTTGCCGCTCACCCCGGTCCAGCCGAGGGTGGTGGCCGCGCGGTCGACCACCACCGAACTGGTCGCCACCTCCGTCTGCGTCAGCAGCTCGCGCTCCTCCCACGTCCCCGGCAGCAGCACCGACGCCGAGGTCGTGTAGCGCGGCGGGAACAGCATGGAGGCGCCGTAGCCGACGAGCGCACCCACCAGGGCGAGGAGGGTGAGCAGCCGCCAGCGCCGACGGACGATCCGCCCGATCGTGACCAGGCGTATGGTGTCATCGCTCAATGGTGCGGCCTTCCCCTGCCGGATCCGGGTCACGTGCCGTCACCGGGGTCCGGTCCCGGCACGCGGCGGCGTAGGCGGCGAGCAGTGAGCGCTGGGAGTTGCGCCAGGACAGCGGTCCGCTGATCCGCTCCTGGCCGATCTTGCCCATCAGGGCCCGCTTCTCCGGATCGTCCAGCAGCCGCGCGACGAGTGCGGCGAACGCGCTCTCGTCGTTGGCGGGCGCGTAGACGGCGGCGTCACCGGCGGAGACCCGCGCCTCCCGGAGGTCGAAGGAGACGAGCGGCCGGCCCATCACCATGTACTCCAGGACCTTGTTCATGGTCGACACGTCGTTGAGCGGGTTGTGCGGGTCGGGGGAGAGGCACACGTCCGCGGTGGACAGGTAGCGCACCAGGTCGGCGTCCGGGATGCGCCCGGTGAACTCCACCTGCTCGGCGAGCCCGAGCCGCCGGGACAGCTCCACCATCGCGTCGAAGGTGTCGCCGCCGCCGACGAACACGGCGTGCCAGTCGGTCCGCCCCAGCTCGTCGCGGAGCTTGGCCAGGGCGCGCAGGGCGTAGTCGACGCCGTCCTGCGGGCCCATGACGCCCAGGTAGCACAGCAGATGGGGCTTGCCGCGCTTGAGTTCCGGCTCCGGCGGCACGGGGTGGAAGCGGTCGATGTCGGGTGCGCTGCGCACCACGAACACGTCCTCCGGCCGGCGCCCGCCGCGGCGCACCGCGACGTCGCGGTAGCTCTCGTTGGTGGCGAGCACGACGTCCGCGGCCCGGTAGGTCATCCGTTCCAGCGCGCACACCGCGCGGTAGAGCAGGTCCTGGCCGCGGTCGAACCGGGACAGGTACAGCTCGGGCACCAGGTCGTGCTGGTCGAAGACGAACCGCGCGCCCCGCCGCTTCAGCCACAGCGCGGGCAGGAACAGCAGGTCGGGCGGGTTGCAGGCGTGCACCACGTCGACCGGGCCGACCGTGCGGGCCAGCCGGAGCGTGTGCCACAACGCCGAGCCGTACTCCCGCAGATACCCGGCGGGCCCTCCCGTCGCGGCGCGCAGCGGGTAGCGGTGGATCCGCACCCCGTCGATCTCCGCCTCCGCCTCGGTGTCCCGTCTGGTCCCGCGGGGGCAGATGACGTCCACCGTCCAGCCCGCGTCGCGCAGGGTCGTGCACTCCTGCCACACGCGCCGGTCGAAGGGCACGGACAGGTTCTCCACCAGGATCAGCGCGCGCCGGCCCGGCCGCTCGCCCCCGGTCGTGTCACCAGGCAAGGCCCATGTATCCCGGTTCGGCCCGGCGCACGTCGGCGTCGGGAAGGCGGATGAGGTCGACGATCACGGGGCTCTCACCATGGGGCAGAGCCGCCAGCACGTCCGGGTCCTTGGTCCCGACCAGGCACACCTCGGCGTGGTCGAGGACCTCCTCGACGGAGTCGGCGAGGAGCTGCGCGAGGTGCGGCAGACGGGTCTCGATGTACTCGCGGTTGGCGCCGAGCAGCCGGGAGAGGCTCACATTGGCGTCGTAGATCTTCAGGTCGTACCCCTTGCCGAAGAGCCGCTCCGCGAGTTCTACGAGCGGGCTCTCGCGCAGATCGTCGGTGCCGGGTTTGAAGGACAGCCCGAACAGGCCCGCCCGGCGTTTGCCGGTGCGCTCGACCAGCTCCACCGCGCGTTGCAGATGGTCGGAGTTGGAGGGCAGCACGTGCGACAGGATGGGCACCGAGACGTCGGCCCGCTGTGCCGCGTGGACCAGGCTGCGCAGGTCCTTGGGCAGGCAGGAGCCGCCGAAGGCGAAGCCGGGCCGCAGATAGGCGGGGCTGATGTTCAGCTTGCGGTCGGCCAGGAACACGTCCATCACCTGGTGCGAGTCCACGCCGAGCGCCTGGCACACCGCGCCCAGCTCGTTCGCGAAGCCGATCTTCAGGCCGTGGAAGGCGTTGTCCGCGTACTTGATCGCCTCGGCCGTCGGGATCGGCACCCGGAACACCTCGCCGGGCAGGCCGTCGTACAGCGCCAGCACGGTGTCGCCGCTGGCCGTGTCGAGTTCGCCGACGACGGTCTTGGGCGGGTCGAAGAAGTCCCGCACGCTGGTGCCCTCGCGCAGGAACTCCGGGTTGACCGCCACCCCGATGTCCACGCCCGCCGTGCCGCCGACGTACTTCTCCAGGATGGGCACCAGCAGGTTCAGACAGGTGCCCGGGAGCATGGTGCTGCGGAACACGACGGTGTGCCGTCCACCGCGCTCGGCCAGTGCCGCGCCGATCTGCTCGGTGACCCGCTCCAAGTAGGTGGTGCACAGGCTGCCGTTGGGCTCCGACGGGGTGCCGACGCAGACCAGCGACACCTCGCTGTCCATGACCGCCTCGCGCACGTCGTCGGTGGCGCGCAGCGCGCCGGTCCGCACGACGTCGGCGATGAGCTCGCCGATCCGCTCCTCGACCACCGGGGCCTTGCCGTCGTTGACCAGGTCGACCTTCACCTGGTTGACGTCGACCCCGATGACCTCGTGCCCCATGCTGGCCAGGCACGCGGCCGACACGCAGCCCACGTAGCCCAGCCCGAAAACGCTGACCTTCATGACTCGTTCCTCCCCCAGGGCAGGCACTCAGGGCCTGCCGCCGGCCTGCCGGCCGGACGACGATTCCCGCGCATCAGTAGGCCCCCTGCCCGTAGAGCACCGCACGCAGCGTCTTCCACAAGATCACTGTGTCCAGGGCGAGCGACCAGTCCTCCACGTACCGCAGGTCCAGCCGGACCGCCTCCTCCCAGGACAGATCGCTGCGTCCGCTGATCTGCCACAGGCCGGTGAGTCCGGGTTTGACCAGCAGCCGCCGCCGGATGTCCGGGCCGTACGCGGCGGACTCCTCCGGCAGCGGAGGCCGCGGACCGACGAGCGACATCGATCCGGTCAGGACGTTGAACAGCTGCGGGAGCTCGTCGATCGAGTACCGGCGCAGCACCGCTCCCACCCGGGTCACCCGTGGGTCCCGGCGGAGCTTGAACAAGGGGCCCGCGCCCTCGTTCAGGTCGGCGAGCTGGGCCCGCGCCCCGTCCGCCCCGGCCACCATGGTGCGGAACTTGAGGATGGTGAACTCGCGGCCGTCCTTGCCGACCCGGCGCTGGCGGTAGAACGCCCCGCCCCGGCTGTCCATCAGCACGAGCAGCCCGACGCACACCATCAGCGGCGCGAACAGCAGCAGCAGGATCGCCGCGCCCATCCGGTCGACGACCATCTTCACGGCCCGGCGGCCTCCCGTGAAGGTCGGCATGCTGACCCGCAGCAGCGGTATCCCGAGCACCGCGTCGACGTGCAGCCGCGGTCCGGCCACCTCCATCAGCACGGGCGCCACGACCATCTCGGCGTCGGTGCCCTCGAGGTTCCAGGCCAGCCGCTGGAGCCGCCGCGGTGACCAGTGCGGGTCCGGGGTGACCGCGACGACCCGGTAGCCGTCGCCGTGGACGTGCTTGGCGACGTCCGCCAGCCGGCCGACGATCGGCACGCCGTCCAGCAGGTCACCGTCGACCCCGGGACCCTCCGTCGTGCACACCGCGTCCACCCGCCAGCCGAGGTGCGGGAACTTGCGGGTCCGGGTGATCAGGTCGTGCACGGTGTCCGGGCTCCCGGCGGCGAGCACCGGGCGCAGACACTGCCCGTCCTTGCGCTGCTTGTGCAGCGAGAGGCGCAGGAGGTACCGCACGGTCATGGTGACCAGCGCGATCGCGGGGATCGCGACGAAGATCCAGAGTTTGATGTTGCGCGAGGTCAGGGCGATCCCGCCGAGCGCCAGCACGACGGTCGCCCCGAACAGCGAGCGCCCGAGCCGGCGGAACTCCTCGGCACCCTGGCCGAGCACGGCCGGCGCCCACGCACGGCTCACGGCGAGCGACCCCAGCACCAGCAGTTCGGTGCCGAAGGCGAGAATCCCCCATTTCTCGTGCCAGTTGGCCGCGTCACGAGCCCCGAAGAAGTTGCCGATCGCCGCCACCACACAGGCGGTGGCCACCGTGTCACTGGTGATCACGGTACGGCGGTACCGCTGCTCCCAGTCGACCGCGGGCCGGCTGATTGCTCCGTTCGCCAGACGTCCGCGCGCGGACGTGAACGGGCTGACAAGTCCCCCTTGCCGCACAGAACCCCCCAGGTCCCCAGTGGTTCGACGTGTTCGTCCAACACTGTTGCTCCCGTTGCTCCCCCCACAGGAGGCCCCCGCCTCCCGCGTCTCCCCTCCGGGGCCCCCGCCCCAGCGCCGTGCCGTCGATCCCGGTGAGAGGCCCCCGCCTCCCGCGCATGACATCGCGGCTGTATCAGAGCTGCTTGGACTCACCCCGGTGGCAGAGGACTCGCAGGTCCCGCCGGACGCTCGGGGTGTGTGGAACCCGTCGGAACCCCGGATGCTCCCCGCATCCCAAGTCCCTTGCCGGGCTCACTGATTGATCATCCCCACGCCTGACGACGGGGACGCGACTGCTGGTTTTCCGTAGCGCAGGACCTATTGATCATTACTGGTCGCCTCGTCTCCGAACAGCTGAAGCACGGTCAATCTAGACCATGAAGGCCGGTATGAAGAGAGGATGTGTGTATTTTGTGCTCAACCTTTGAGACTTGATCGCTTTCCCGATGTCGCGGCAGGGCCGGGTGCTCCGTGGCCGGTCACCGGGGGTGGCGTTGGGTTCCGGCGTGATCACTGAGTGTGGATCAAGGCGCCTGAAGATCATGTACAAAAAGGCTCAAAACACCCTTCCGGGGAAGCCTTTTCGGCCTGCCCGCGCCGCTCGGAGCCAGCCCCTGCGCCTGGCGTTCTGCTGCCGGGTGGCGACGCGGCGTTGACGGTGAGGATCTCGGCGAGGGCCTGGCGGAAGCGGTCGACGCGCTCGCTGGTGTCAGGCCGTGCAGCATGCCGACCGGCGGACGGCCCGCGCGCCGGAACTCGCCGATCCCGCAAGAGAGTTGGCAGATCCGGCAGGACATCTCCGGATCACCCCGCAAGGCTCCGTCTGGCGTACAGGGCCACCTCGGGCCCGTGCTGACGACGACGTGCAGCACGACGCGGAGGGTGTCGCCGTAGCGCTGCGTTTCGGCCGCTGGTGTTGCCTCCTCGGCGTCGTCCACCGCCAAGGGATGCAGGCCGAACTCGGCCGTCGGCGAGCGCGGTTCGCCCTCGGCGGGGCGGCCGGCCCGATCCACGCGATGCGGGCCGGCCGCCCGCGCAGCGCCCGGCGGCTCTCCGCCGCCCCGGCCGGGGCGTACACCCGGACGCCGTCGCGGTACAGCACCGCCTGCACCACACCGGCGACCTCGCCGCTCTCGGGCGGCTCCGGCGGCTCGGGCGGTGGGTTCGGGCGGGTTCGGGCGGGGTCCGGCGAACCCGGCCGGGGAGGCTCGGGGGGGGGGGCGCGGAGGGCGCGGGGTCGGCGGACCCGGGCGGGGAGGCTCGGGCTGGGCGGGGGCGCGGGGTCCGGCGGATCCGGGCGGGGAGGCGCGGGCGGCGCGGGGTCGGCGGACCCGGACGGGAGCGCGGGGGGCGCGGAGGGCGCGGGGTCCGGCGGATCCGGGCGGGGAGGCGCGGGCGGCGCGGGGTCGGCGGACCCGGACGGGAGCGCGGGGGGCGCGGAGGGCGCGGGGTCCGGCGGACCCGGGCGGGGAGGCGCGGGCGGCTCGGGCGGCGTGGGTCGGCGGACCCGGCCGGGAGCGCGGGCGGCTCGGGGGGCGCGGGGGCGCGGGGTCCGGCGGACCCGGGCGCGGAGGCTCGGGCGGCGGCGCGCTGCGGGGCCAGACGGACCTGCGGGTACGGGGCGCTCGGGCAGCGCGGCTGCCTCTCGGTCGCTGGGGCCGAGCCTACGTCCGCGTCCGCGTGATCACTGCGCAGGACATACGGGACCCACGACGCCCGCCCGGAGCGACGGGCCTGGACCCCGTCCCGGGTGCACCGGGTGGCGGGTCGGCGGGGTGGTGAGGACAGGAACGGTCCTCTTTCCGGGCTAGCTTGCCCCCCATGACGAACACCGGCCCCGTGCTCTCCGCCCGCGCCCTCAACCGCGCGACCCTCGACCGGCAGCTCCTCCTGCGGCCCGCCGCGCTGCCGGTGGAGGCGGCCGTCGAGCACCTGCTGGGGCTCCAGGCGCAGAACGTGCGGCCGCCGTACCAGGCCCTCGCCGCCCGGCTGGAGGGCTTCGCCCCCGAACAGCTGTCGGCGCTGATGGCGGACCGTGAGGTGGTCCGCATCGTCACCCTGCGCTCGACCATCCACACCCACACCGCCGAGGACTGCCTCACCCTGCGGCCGTTCGTCCAGCCCGCCCGGGACCGCGAGCTGACCCACTTCCGCGCCGGGCTCGCCGGCGTCGACCTCGACCGGCTCGCCGACCTCGCCCGGGAGCTCGTCGAGGCCGAGCCGCGCACCATGAAGCAGCTGCGCGAGGCCCTCTCCGCCGAGTGGCCGGACGCCGACGCGCAGTCCCTGGCCGTCGCCGCCCGCTGCCGGCTGCCGCTCGTCCAGGTCACCCCGCGCGGACTGTGGGGCAGGAGCGGACAGGTCGCCCTCACCACCGCCGAGCACTGGCTCGGCCGGCGCGCGCAGGCGGCGCCCGCCCCGGAGACCGTCGTCCGGCGCTACCTCGCCGCCTTCGGCCCCGCCTCCGTCAAGGACATGCAGACCTGGGCCGGACTCACCCGGCTGCGCCCGGCCTTCGAACGCCTGCGGCCCGCACTCCTCACCTTCCGGGACGAGCGCGGCACCGAACTCTTCGACCTCCCGGACGCCCCGCGCCCCGACCCGGACACCCCGGCCCCGCCCCGCTTCCTCCCCGAGTTCGACAACCTGCTGCTCTCGCACGCGGACCGCACCCGGGTGGTCCCGCCCGCCCTGCACGGCCGCGCCTGGCAGGGCAACCAGGCGTATCGCACCCTCCTCGTCGACGGCTTCCTCGCGGGCCTGTGGAAGCAGACGGAGGACGCCCTCGTCGTCGAGCCGTTCGGCCGGCTCACCCGGGACGAGCGGGCTGCGGTGACCGCGGAGGCGGAGCGCGTGCTGCGGGTGCTGCACCCGGGGACGCCGTGCGACATCCGGTTCGGCACCGTCGTACCCCGGTAGGCCCGCCGGCCGGGGCGGGGCATGGATAGGGGGCGCTGCGGGCCGCTCGTGGAGGCTCGCAGCGCCCCCTGGTCGGTCACCTGAGGGGTGCTCAGGACTTCGTGCGGGTCACTCGTCCGCCGGCTCGTCGCCTACGAGTTGACCTGCGCGGTGACGAGGCTGGAGAAGGTGGTCAGCCGGGTGTACACACCCGGGTAACCGGCCTCCGCGCAGCCCTCGCCCCACGAAGTGATCCCTGCCAGGACGCCCCCGATGAGCAGGGGACCGCCGCTGTCGCCCTGGCAGGTGTCTACACCGCCGGATGTGTATCCGGCGCAAACCATGTCGGTCGCGACGAAGTCGGAACCGTAGGAGGAGCGGCAGCTGGAGTCGGACACGACCGGGACGGTCGCGGTCCGCAGCTGGTTGGAGGAGCCGCCGTTCTCCGAGGTGGTGCCCCAGCCCAGGATGCGGGCCGTGGTGCCGGCCGCGTACACGCCGGTCTGGGACGAGGAGACGTACGACGCCGGGGTGTACGACATCGAGGTCGCCAGGGTCAGGACGGCCACGTCGTCACCGTTGGTGGCGTCCGTGTAGTCCGGGTTGATCCAGATCTTGCTCACGCGGCTGACCGTGCCGTTGGTGCCGTTCAGATAGGTCCGGCCGCCGACGACCCGCACACTGCCGGTGGTCTCGCCGACCATGCAGTGGGCCGCCGTGACCACCTTGGTGGCCGAGACCAGGGTGCCGCCGCAGAACTGGTTCTGCGAGGCGTCCGTGATCTGCATCATGAACGGGTACGCCGTCGTCGTGGTGGTCGTGCCGCCGACGATCGGCTGCGGCGCTGCGGCAGCGGTGGGGGCGCTGAGCAGAGCCGTCGCCGCCGCGGCGGCGGTGGCCGCGACGAGCGCCGCGGCCTTCTTGGCACGGTTGAGCGCGAACATGCGTCTCCTTGTGGGGATTTGCCGGTGGGGGATCGCGCGGGTGTGGTGTGGGGGGTTGTCGTGCACGGGGGTCGCGGGACCGACTCCCGTGTGCCCCGGGCCGGCGGCACATCCCCAACGCTAGGCGCCGCAGCAGCCTCCTCCCAATGAGGGAACCCCCTAGGGGCGTTGGGGCAGGGAAAACCCTCGGTCGGTCCGCGGGCACCCCTCGTCACCCCGCGTACGGCAGTTAACCCCCGTGTGGCTCACTTCGCGTGACGCCCCGCCGCCAGCCGGACGATGTCCACCCGGGAGCGGATCCCGAGCTTGCGGTAGACCCGGGTGAGGGTCGCCTCGACCGTCTTGACGCTGATGAACAGGCGTGCCGCGATCTCCCGGTTCGTCGCCCCCTCCATGACCAGCGCCGCCACCTGACGCTCCATCGAGGCCAGGCCTTCGAGGGCGTCGGAGGGCGGCGGCCCCTGCGGGGGAACCGCCGCCGGCTCGCCCGCCCCCGCCGCCGCGGCCGCGTCGACCTGCCGCAGCCAGGGCAGCGCCCGGCACCGCCGGAACAGCCGTGCCGCCTCGTCGTACGACGTCGGACCGGGCCGTGGCGCGCGCAGCCGGGCCAGGGCGAACGCGGCCCGCGCCTCCTCCAGGCCGTATCCCAGCTTGGCCAGCCGGTCCTGAACGGACGTCAGCCGGGCCACCGCCCCCTCGTGGTCGCCGTGCGCGGCCCGGACCAGGGCCTCCGCCCGGTCGAGGACCGCGAGGACGCTCTCCCGGCCGAGCCGCAGCGCCTGCTCGCGGGCGACGTCGATGACGTCCTGCGCCTCGCCCGGCTCGCCGACGCGGACCAGGGCCTCGGCGAGGTCGCCGTGCCAGCGGCCGCGGGCCGGGTCGGTGATGCGCAGTCCCGTCTCCAGCTCCCGCACCCGGCGCAGCGAGCCGACCGCGGCCGCCGCGTCGCCGGCCACGAGCTGGGCGTGGCCCAGCGCGGCCAGGGCGCGCGAGAGGTACATCTGGTCGCCGTCCTCCTCGGCGCGGCCCGCGGCCTCGCGGGCGAGGACCAGCGCCCGGTCCAGATCGCCGCCGGAGGCCTCGGCGAGCGAGGCGAGCATCGCGGACGCGCCCAGGCCGATGCCGGAGTCGCGGGCCAGCCGCAGGCTCTCGCGGGACAGGTCGAGGGCGCGTCCGCAGTGCCCGGAGCGCAGTTCGGTCTCGGCGAGGAAGCGCTGGAAGTGCACCTCGCTCTCCACCATGCCGCGTCGGCGCACCTCGCGCAGCAGCGCGGTGATGGTGGCGCGGGCCTCGGGCAGCTGGTCGCTCATCAGCAGCCAGCGGAACCGGGCGGCGCCGACGCCGTTGTGATGGCACGCCACGTACGGGTCCTGAGGCTCCCTCAGCGCCCGTTTGATGGTGGCGGGCGCGTTCGGATGGCCCATCAGGGTCTCGGTGTGGGCCTGGAAGGACAGCGACATCAGCTCGGTGCGCCGGTCGCCGCCGCGCGCGGCCAGCTCCGCCGCGTGCGCGGCCTCCTGGCGGGCCTCGGAGAAGTCCCCCTCCACGATCAGCTTGCGCCAGGCCAGGTGGTAGTGGACCAGCGCCAGCAGCCGGGGGTCCTCGCCCGCGTCGGCGAGGGCCTGCGGGAAGACGGCGTCGACGTCGCCGAGGGCCTGCCCGGCGGACTCGATCACCACCTCCCAGGCGCGGATCCGGTCGGCGGGCACGGTGGCCCGGGTCAGCACCTCGCGGGCGATGTCCCGCGCCAGGTCCACCTCGCCGGCGGTGATCGCGTCCTCGGCCGCCTTCAGCCGGTGCTCGTCCGGGGCGGGGGTGCCGTCCGGCGGGGTGTGCCGGGCGGCGAGCAGCCCGAGGGAGGCGGCGACGGACGGGGCGCCGCGGTCACGGGCGAGGGCCGCGGCCTCGGCGAGCCGGGCGGCCACCTCCGGGTCGGTGCCGGTGGCGGCGAGGGCGAGGTTGCGGGCCCGCTCGATCGGGTCGGAGGCGGCGGTGGACAGCGCGGCGTGCGCGGCCCGGCGCTCCTGGACGGGCGCCTCCGCGTACAGCGCCGCCGAGATCAGCGGGTGCGCGAACCGTACGCCGGGGCCCTCGGGCTCGGTGGCCAGCAGACCGAGTTCGGCGGCCTGCGCGGTCTCGGCCTCGGCGTTCTCCCGGCCGGCCGCGTGCAGCAGGGCCAGGGTCGGGCGGGCGCCGGCGCTGGCCACCAGCAGGGTGCGGCGGGCCCCGTCGGAGAGCATGTCGAGGCGGCTGAGCACCAGGGCGCGCAGCGAGGTCGGCACGGGGAGCGGTTCGCCGGGCCGCGGCGGGGTGGGGTTCTCGCCGAGCGCCCGGCCGAGTTCCAGCGCGAACAGGGGGTTGCCGCCGCTGGTGCGGTGGATCTCGCGGACCGTGGAGCGGGGCAGATCGGTGTAGCCGCGGTGGTCGAGCAGGGCGGAGACCTGGGCGAGGGAGAGCGGGTTGAGGCGGACGGCGAGGGTGTCGGGCGGGGACGCGCGTAGATGGCGGTCGTACTCCTGGCCCTCGGTGCGGACCGCGCAGAGCAGCTGCACCGGGGTGTCGCCGAGGCGGCGGGCGGCGAAGCCGAGGAGTTCGGCACTGGCCGAGTCCAGCCACTGGAGGTCGTCGGCGACGAGCAGGACCGGGCCGGAGGCCGCGAGGGCCCGCAGGGCGGAGAGCACGGCGAGACGCAGGGCGAGGCCGTCGCGTTGCAGGGTGGACTCGCCGCGGCCGGTCAGGGCCGATTCCAGCGCCGTGCGCTGCGCCGTCGGCAGCTTGTCCGAGATCTGGTCGAGGACCAGGCCGAACAGGTCGGCCAGGGCCAGGAAGGGGAGGTGGGATTCGGACTCGGTCGCCGAGCAGCGCAACACGGTGTGCGCGGCGTCGCCGTAATCCGCGGCCAATGCCCGCAGCACGGTCGACTTTCCTATTCCGGCGGGGCCGTGGAGCAGCACACTGCCGCCGCGCGCGAGCTGGTCACGGGCGGAGCCGAACAGTTCGTCCCTGCCTATGACCAGGTCGGGGCGGCACCTGGCAGGCTCCTTGAAGTCCCGTCGCACGGTCACCGCTCCCTTCCGAGTGTCGTGTCCGGGCCAAATTCTAGGCAACGTCTCTTTGAAATTCGGAGGGACGGCCGGGTGAGGGAGATAACAACGTTACGCATAAGTAAATTCACTGCTGCGACGAATGAATGAGTAGTCGTCGTGGCAGTCCCTCCCTGGCTTGAACCGAGCGGTCCGCACCTCCCGCGCCCCGGGTGCCGCGACAGGTGTGGGAGCACTCTTCCATGCCTTTGTTACCGACGGGAACCACCCGTGTCGGGCAAGACGGACGCGATCTCTAGGGCAGGAGCCCCGACCGGCGGGCCGCCGCCACCGCCTCGCCACGGGTGTGAGCGCCCAGGCGGCGCATCGCCGAGCGCAGATACGCCTTGACCGTCTCCGGGCGCAGGCCGAGCCGCTCGGCCGCGGACGCGTTCGTCGCCCCCGCCGCCACACACGCGAGGACGTCCAGCTCGCGCGGGGCCAGCGCGACCTGCTCAGCGGCCTCGCCCGGCGTCAGCAGACCGCACGCCTGCAGCAGCTCCGCCCGCAGCGCCGGGTCACCGATCCGCGGGGCCAGCGCCCGCAGCGCGGCATGCGCCTCGCGCACCTGCTCCCAGCCGGGCCCCGGCCCCGACGCGGGGTGCGGAGCGAACCCCGGCCGGGCCTCGGCCAGCAGCCCGCGCGCCTCGTCCTCGACGACCAGCGCCTGCTCCACGTCCCGCGCCACGTCCACGGCCGCGCTCAGCGTGCGGTCGCCGAGCGGCTGGGCGGTGCGCAGGGCGCCGTACAGCACCCCGCGCACCCGGCGCCGCACCACCACCGGGATCGCCAGCACCGAGCGCAGCCCCTCCTCGGCCACCGCCGCGTCGTACTCGTGGCTGATCTGCGGGGAGAGCGAGTAGTCGGTCACCGCACACGGACGGGCCCGCGCGACCGCCTTGCCGCCCAGGCCGTTGCCCGAGATCACATGGAGGCCGCTGAGCGCGAACGTGGTCGCGCCGCTGAACTCGCTGATCCGCATCCGGGCACGCCCCGGCTCCACCAGGCCGCCGAAGGCGACCGGCAGCCCCGTCGTGCGCCGCAGGCGCGCCAGCGCCCCGCGGATCTCCGCCGTACCGGCTGGGTCTGCTGCCACGTCCTCGCCCTTTCCGCGTGGCTGGGGATGATCCCACATGTCACCCCTGCGCGCCGCACTCCCCCCGTTCGGGGGTAGTGAGAGCTGCATCACGGATTACACGATGGCAGGGAGCCGCCCGGCAATGGCCCGGCACCTAGGAGGACATCGATGACGACGGCCACCGAGCAGTTCCGCAGGGCACGGGACTTCCTGCTGGAACACCGTGAGGACTACACCGCCGCCTACGAGGGCTTCGACTGGCCCCGCCCCGAGCACTTCAACTGGGCCCTCGACTGGTTCGATGTCATCGCGCGCGGCAACGACCGCACCGCCCTGCACATCGTCGAGGAGGACGGCACCGAGACCCGGCTGACCTTCGCCGAGCTGTCCGACCGCTCCGACCGGGTCGCCGGCTGGCTGCGCGGGCGCGGGGTCGCCGCCGAGGACCGGATCCTCGTCATGCTCGGCAACCAGGTCGAACTGTGGGAGACCGCGCTGGCCGCGATGAAGCTGCGCGCCGTCGTCATCCCCGCCACCCCGCTGCTCGGCCCCGCCGACCTGCGCGACCGCGTGGAGCGCGGCCGGGTCGCGCACGTCGTCGTGCGCGCCGAGGACACCGGCAAGTTCGACGAGGCGCCCGGCGGGTACACCCGGATCGCCGTCGGCGGCGCGCCCGAGGGCTGGCAGGCGTACGAGGACGCGTACGCCGCGCCCGCCGGCTTCACCCCCGACGGCCCCACGCTCGCCGACGACCCCCTGATGCTGTACTTCACCTCCGGTACGACCGCCCGCCCCAAGCTGGTCGAGCACACCCACACCTCGTACCCCGTCGGGCACCTGGCGACCATGTACTGGATCGGGCTGAAGCCCGGCGACGTGCATCTGAACATCTCCTCGCCGGGCTGGGCCAAGCACGCCTGGTCGAACCTCTTCGCCCCGTGGAACGCGGAGGCGACGGTCTTCATCCACAACTACACGCGCTTCGACCCGGCCCGGCTGATGGCGGAGATGGACCGGGCCGGCGTCACCACCTTCTGCGCCCCGCCCACCGTATGGCGCATGCTCATCCAGGCCGACCTGACCCAGCTCGCCACCCCGCCCAGGGAGGTGGTGGCGGCCGGCGAGCCGCTCAACCCCGAGGTGATCGAGCAGGTGCGGCGGGCGTGGGGGACGACGATCCGCGACGGCTTCGGGCAGACGGAGACGGCCGTGCAGGTCGCCAACAGCCCCGGGCAGGAACTGAAGACGGGGTCGATGGGCCGGCCGAGCCCCGGCTACCGGGTGGAACTGCTGGACCCCGTCTCGGGCGCGCCCGGCGCGACGGAGGGCGAGATCGCGCTCGACCTCGCGGCCCGGCCGGTGGGCCTGATGACCGGCTACCACGGCGACGCGGACCGTACGGCGGAGGCGATGGCCGGCGGCTACTACCGCACCGGCGACATCGGCGCCCGCGACGCCGACGGCTACATCACCTACGTGGGCCGCGCCGACGACGTGTTCAAGGCCTCCGACTACAAGATCAGCCCGTTCGAGCTGGAGAGCGCGCTGCTGGAGCACGAGGCGGTCGCCGAGGCGGCCGTCGTGCCCGCGCCGGACGCGCTGCGCCTCGCCGTGCCGAAGGCGTACGTGGTCCTCGCGGAGGGCTGGCAGCCCGGTCCGGACACGGCGAAGGTGCTGTTCGAGCACTCCCGTGAGGTCCTCGCCCCCTACAAGCGCATCCGCCGCCTGGAGTTCGCCCCGCTGCCCAAGACCGTCTCCGGCAAGATCCGCCGGATCGAGCTGCGCGAGGCGACGGCCGTCGGCTCGGCCGAGGAGTACCGCGAGGAGGACTTCCGGTGACGGCGCTCTCCTACGCCCACGGCACCGGCGACACCGCCCTGCTCGGCGACACGATCGGCGCGAACCTGGACCGGGCGGTGGCCGCCTGGCCGGACCGTGAGGCGCTGGTCGACGTGGTCTCCGGACGGCGCTGGACCTACGCCCGGTTCGCCGCCGACGTCGACGAGCTGGCGTACGCCCTGCTCGCGAGCGGGATCGCCAAGGGCGACCGGGTGGGCATCTGGGCGGTCAACTGCCCGGAGTGGGTCCTGGTCCAGTACGCCACCGCCCGCATCGGGGCGATCATGGTGAACATCAACCCCGCCTATCGCACGCACGAGGTGGAGTACGTCCTCAACCAGGCCGGGGTCCGCCTGCTCTTCGCCTCGCCGCGGCACAAGGGCAGCGACTACCGGGCGATGGTCGAGCAGGTGCGGGGCAGGTGCCCGGAGCTGGCGGAGACCGTCTTCATCGGCGATCCGAGCTGGCAGGCCCTGATCGCGCGGGCCGCCCCGGTGCCCTTCCCGGACCTGTCCTGCGACGACCCCATCAACATCCAGTACACCTCGGGGACCACGGGCTTCCCCAAGGGGGCCACCCTCTCCCACCACAACATCCTCAACAACGGTCACTTCGTGGGCGAGATGATCGCCTACACCGAGCAGGACCGGATCTGCGTCCCGGTGCCCTTCTACCACTGCTTCGGCATGGTCATGGGCAACCTCGCGGCCACCTCGCACGGCGCCTGCGTGGTCATCCCCGCCCCCTCCTTCGAACCGCGGGCCACCCTGGAGGCGGTCCAGCGAGAGCGCTGCACCTCCCTGTACGGCGTGCCGACCATGTTCATCGCGGAGCTCAACCTCCCCGACTTCGCGACCTACGACCTCTCCTCCCTGCGCACCGGCATCATGGCGGGCTCGCCCTGCCCGGTGGAGGTGATGAAGCGGGTCGTGTCGGAGATGAACATGGCCGAGGTGTCGATCTGTTACGGCATGACCGAGACCTCGCCCGTCTCCACCCAGACCCGCCGCGACGACGACCTGGGCCACCGCACCGCCACGGTCGGCCGCGTCCTCCCGCACATCGAGGTGAAGGTCGTCGACCCGGCGACCGGGGTCACGCAGCCGCGCGGCACGGCGGGCGAGCTGTGCACCCGCGGCTACAGCGTGATGCTCGGCTACTGGGAGGAGCCCGGCAGGACCGCGGAGGCGATCGACGCGGGCCGCTGGATGCACACCGGGGACCTGGCGGTGATGCGCGAGGACGGCTATGTGGAGATCGTCGGCCGGATCAAGGACATGATCATCCGGGGCGGCGAGAACATCTACCCGCGCGAGATCGAGGAGTTCCTGCACGGCCATCCGAAGATCCAGGACGTCCAGGTGGTCGGCGTCCCGGACGAGCGCTACGGCGAGGAGGTCCTCGCCTGCGTCATCCCGGCCGACCCGGCCGACCCGCCGACCCTTCAGGAGCTGCGCGACCACTGCGAGGGGCGGCTCGCGCACTACAAGGTGCCCAGCAGGCTCCAGGTGCTCCAGGCCTTCCCGATGACCGTCTCCGGCAAGGTCCGCAAGATCGAGCTGCGGCAGACGTACGGCTCCTGAGGTCCCGGCGGCCGTCGCCTCAGGCACCCCGGGAGCCCCGGGCGTCGAGGGCGGCGGCCGCCGCGTTCACGGGCTGCGGGGTGCCCGTGCGGTCCAGCAGGAACAGCGGGACCCGCAGCCGGTCGGCGCCGGTGCGGGCCTCGTCGGCGTACCCGGCGAGGGAGAAGTACACACAGTCCGCGGACTCGGTCATCGCCGTCAGCCACAGGCACTCCACGTCCCGCAGCGCGGCCGGGCGCACGCTCGGGTCCACCTGGGCCAGCAGTCCCGGCGCGGCGAGACCGATCCCCGAGGTGGGCCGCTGATCGGCCCGCCGGACCTCGCCGTGGCCCAGCCAGCGCAGATAGAGGGCGGCCGCGGTGACCGCGTCGAGGGCGGTCCGGATGGCGACGGACCGGAAGGCGGGCCGACGCGGCACCCCCGGCTCGGGCACCGGCTCCGGCACCATCCCTGTCTCCGGGTCCGGTTCCGCGCTGTCGGGGTCCGCGGGCCGGGTCCCGCCGGTCACCGGCAGCCGCAGCGCGGTGCCGCACGGGCAGCCCAGTTCCGGGTGCGGCCACTGGCCCTCGCGGCCGCAGGAGCCGCAGCGCAGGGTGACCCAGTCCTCGTCCCAGGCGCGGTGCACGACGGCTGTCGGCGCCGCCCCCGGATCGAGCGCCGGGGCGACGGGGGCACCGCACGCGCACAGATAGGTCGGCACGGTGTAGCGGCGCTCCCGCCGGCAGGCCGGGCAGCGCACCGGCACGCTCTCGGACATGACCCCCATCGTCCTCCTCGCGCCCACTCCTGTCCGTGTCTTGACGACCTTCGGGCCCCCTTTCCCCACCGATCGGGCCGCCGACGCTCCGACGGTGCTATCGCCGTCCGTGGTGCTCCGACAGCCCCGGCCAGTCGTCGGGCCCACCGCCCTGCCACTCGATGAAGTCGCTCTGCTCCAGGTCGGTCACATACAGATCGGCCAGGCGCAGGATCTCGCTCACGTCGTCCGCGTGCGTGGCGATCCCGAGGGTCTCCTCGCCCTCGGTCACCCGCCGGGAACCGTCGAGGGCCGGTGGATGCACCACGACATGCGGATGCTCCGTTGGATGTGCCATGCCTTCAGCGTCCTGCCGGTGGGGCGCATCCGCACGCGGAGGGCTCCCGCGCGGGGTCGGCGGGCCGCGCGGGCCTCGCGGGGGAGCCGGTCGAAGGCCGCGGCGCTCGGACGGTCGCCCGGGCCGCGCTCCCGGCCGGTCCAGCCGTCGTGGCCGGCCTTCGCCGGTCGGTCGACGAGGTCCGCCGACGGCAGCGCACCGGTACCGGGCGCGCCGCCGCCGGGGGCGCCGGCGATCCGGACGTGGCCGGTCCGCGCCCGCGTGGGTCTCGGTCACCCGGGGCAGGTCGCGCCGTTCATGGCCAGGTGGTGGAGGTCCAGCAGGAACATCGCGTCGCCGAGGCCCGTCGCCTCGCTCACCCGATCCGCGACCGCGACCGCGACCGCGACCGCGGCCTCGACCTCGACCTCGACCGCGGCGCTCACCGGCGGACCGAGCGGCGACTCGGGCCGGTTCAGGGCCTCGGCCAGCGGCACCGCGCCGATCCCGTCGGCGGCCCGCGGGCGGCGAGCGCGAGGTTCCGCGGCGCGTGCGCGTCCTGCTCGGCAGGGTCGCGCCGGTGTAGCGGTTGCCGTGGAGCGCGTGGAGCGCGTGGAGCGCGTGGAGAAGAGGATCGACAGGTTGACGTCGAAGCGCCCGCCCCGGTCCGTTAAGGTCGGGAACCTGGTGAGGCCGGTCGGAGAAGGTGTGGGGGCGCGATGCGACTGAAAGTGGAGTTCACCACCGAGCCCTTCGACCTCGACGAGGCGCCCGCGCACGCGCTGGTCGCCCGCGAGGTGATCGAGGCCGCCGGCCTGGACGGCGTCGACGTCGGGCCGTTCGGCAACACCGCGGAGGGCGGCACCGAGGCCGTGATCGCCGCCGTCGACGCCCTGCTGCGCCGCTCGCTCGGTGCGGGCGCCACCCGGATCACCCTCCAGGTCAACGTCGTGGACACGGCCGCCGAGGGGGAGGGCGCGTGACCGGCGCGGGCGACGAGCCCTTCATCGCGGCCGTGAAGCCGCTGGTCGACGCGATGGGCGGCGAGATGCTCCCGCCCGACGAGGCCGGCCCCGACGACGTGGTCCTCGCCTGGGAGGGCGCCGAGGTGGTCGCCGTGCGGCTGCCGCAGCTCGCCGACTCCCTCGACCACATCCTGGCCGCCCTGGAGCGCAGGAAGGGCAAGCCCCTCGCCGACCTGGACCGCAAGGCCAAGCAGGAGGTCGTCCGGATGCTCGAGGCGCGCGGCGCCTTCTCCGTGCGGCACGGCGTGGAGACCGTGGCGAGCGCCCTCGGCGTGAGCCGCTTCACCGTCTACAACTACCTCAACCGGGAAAAAGGGGTCTGAGGCGCGGACGGCGCCGCCGGCCGCTCGCAAGCGGCTCCCGTAACCCGGAATTTTCAACAAAGTGTTGACGTGGCCTCCTGGGCAGGCGTTAGCTGACCCTGTGACTTCGACTTCGACGCCCCCGGGCCTGGCCCGGTTCAACGGCCTGGAGGAGCGCGCGGCCGCCGCCGCCCTCCACGAGGCGTGCGCGTCCGCCGCCTGGGGACGGCGCCTGCTCGCCGGCCGCCCCTACGCCGACGTCGACGCCCTGTACGCCGCGAACGACGCCGCCATGGCGGAGCTGACCGAGGCCGACCTGGCGGAGGCGATGGCGGGGCATCCGCCGATCGGACGCCCCGCGCCGGGCGATCCGGCCTCCGCCCGCGAGCAGCGCGGCATGGCCGGGGCCTCCGCGGACCTCAAGGCGGAGATGCTCGCCCTCAACCTGGCCTACCAGGAGAAGTTCGGGCAGGTGTTCCTGATCTGCGCCACCGGCCGCACCGGCACCGAGATGCGCGACGCCGCCCGCGAGCGCCTCGGCAACACGCCGGAGCGGGAACGCGAGATCGTCCGCACCGAACTGGGCAGGATCAACCGCATCCGTCTGGCCCGACTCGCCGAAGAGGACTGACCGAGGATGAGCACCAGCACCACGGCCTCCGTGTCCACGCACATCCTGGACACCAGCGTCGGCCGTCCCGCCCCGGGCGTCGCCGTCCGCCTCTCCGCCCTCTCCGCCCGGACGGGCGGGGCGGAGACGTGGCAGGAGCTCGGCGGCTCCGCGACCGACGCGGACGGCCGGTGCAAGGACCTCCCGGCGCTGCCGGAGGGAGTCACCCGGGTACGGCTCGACTTCCTGGTGGAGCCGTACCTCGCCCCCAAGCAAGCCGATGCGCAGCAGGACGCCCCCGCGAACGGGGACAGCGGTGCCGTGTTCTTCCCCGAGGTCGTCGTCACCTTCGCGGTGGAGCCCGGCGAGCACTACCACGTACCGCTGCTGCTCAGCCCGTTCGGCTACTCCGTTTACCGAGGGAGCTAGCTAGATGCCCATCCTGGGACCGAACCAGTACGGCAAGGCCGAGAACCGGGTCGTCAAGATCACGCGGGACGGCGCCACCCACCACATCAGGGACCTCAACGTGTCCGTGTCGCTGAGCGGCGACATGGACGAGGTCCACTACTCCGGATCCAACGCCCACGTTCTGCCGACCGACACCACCAAGAACACGGTGTACGCGTTCGCCAAGGAACACGGCATCGACTCCCCGGAGCAGTTCGGCATCCACCTCGCCCGGCACTTCGTGGCCGGCCAGGACGCCATCCACCGCGCCCGCGTCCGCGTCGAGGAGTACGCCTGGGAGCGCATCGAGCACTCCGGCAGGGGCGCCCACTCCTTCGTGCGCAAGGGGCAGGAGACCCGGCTCACCCAGGTCACCCACGACGGCTCGTCCTGGGAGGTCGTCTCCGGCCTCAAGGACCTGACCGTGATGAACTCGACCGACTCCGAGTTCCGGGGCTACGTCAGGGACGCGTACACGACCCTCCCCGAGGCCTCCGACCGGATCCTCGCCACCGACGTCTCGGCCCGCTGGCGCTTCGGCTGGAGCGACGACGCCGACGACGCGCCGGACTGGGATGCGTCGTACGCTCAGGTGAAGGGGCATCTGCTGCGGTCCTTCGCCGAGACGTACTCGCGTTCGCTCCAGCAGACCCTCTACGCGATGGGCGCGCGCATCATCGACCACCGCGAGGAGATCGACGAGGTCCGCTTCTCCCTCCCGAACAAGCACCACTTCCTGGTGGACCTGGCGCCGTTCGGGCTGAAGAACGACAACGAGGTGTACCTCGCCGCCGACCGCCCCTACGGCCTGATCGAGGCCACCGTCCTCAGGGACGGCCAGGAGGCGAGGATCCCGGCGGACCTCACCCACCTCTGAAGGACGGATCCATGGCAGCAGCCCTCCAGCGCGTCGTCATCGAGAACTGCTCGATCGCGACCGTCGACGCCGACGACACCGAGTACGCGGACGGACACCTCGTCCTGGCCGGCAACCGCATCGAGGCGGTCGGCGCGGGCCCCGCCCCCGACGGCCTGGAGAACGTCGTACGCCGTATCGACGCCACCGGCCATCTGGCCACCCCCGGCCTGGTCAACACCCATCACCACTTCTACCAGTGGATCACCCGGGGCCTGGCCACGGACCACAACCTCTTCGACTGGCTGGTCGCCCTGTACCCGACCTGGGCGCGCATCGACGAGCCGATGGTCCGGGCGGCGGCCCAGGGATCGCTGGCGATGCTGGCCCGGGGCGGGGTCACGACCGCCATGGACCACCACTACGTCTTCCCCCGGGGCTCCGGCGACCTCTCCGGCGCGATCATCGGCGCCGCCCGGGACATGGGCGTCCGCTTCACCCTGGCCCGCGGCTCGATGGACCGCAGCGAGAAGGACGGCGGACTGCCCCCGGACTTCGCCGTCGAGACCCTCGACGGGGCCCTCGCCGCCACCGAGGAGACCGTCGCCGAGCACCACGACGCCTCCTTCGACGCGATGACCCAGGTCGCCGTCGCGCCCTGCTCGCCCTTCTCCGTCTCCACCGAACTCCTGCGGCAGGGCGCCGAGCTGGGCCGCCGGCTCGGGGTGCGGCTGCACACCCACGGCTCGGAGACGGTCGAGGAGGAGAAGTTCTGCCAGGAGCTGTTCGGCCTGGGCCCCACCGACTACTTCGAGTCCACCGGGTGGCTCGGCGAGGACGTGTGGATGGCGCACTGCGTCCACATGAACGACTCCGACATCGACGCCTTCGCCCGCACGCGGACGGGGGTCGCCCACTGCCCGTCGTCCAACGCCCGGCTGGCCGCCGGCATCGCGCGCGTCCCCGACATGCTCGCCGCCGGTGTCCCGGTCGGCCTCGGCGTGGACGGCACCGCGTCGAACGAGTCCGGCGAACTCCACACCGAACTGCGCAACGCCCTGCTGGTCAACCGCCTCGGCGCCCATCGCGAGGCCGCCCTGAACACCCGTCAGGCCCTGCGGCTCGGCACCCACGGCGGCGCCCGGGTACTGGGCCGGGACCGCGAGATCGGCTCCCTGGAGCCGGGCAAGCTCGCCGACCTGGTGCTGTGGCGGCTGGACACCGTCGCCCACGCCTCCATCGCCGACCCGGTCGCCGCGCTGGTGCTCGGTGCCGCCGCCCCGGTCACCGCGTCCTTCGTGAACGGCCGTCAGATCGTCGAGAACGGCCGGCTGCTCACCGCCGACGAGGACGCGATCGCCCGCACCACCCGCGAGGAGGCACGGCGGCTGGCACGGATCACCGGGCGGGACTGACCGGACCACCCGCTGGGCGCTCCCCACCCGGCTCACCTCACGGTGGGCCGGTTCCTGCCGCATCGCCCGGACACGCCTCCCTCACACCCGGCGCGGCGAAGCCAGCAGATAGCGCGCCCTGGTGCGGGGATCGGTGTGCCGGCCGACCTGCCAGCCCGCCTTCTCCAGGGTCGCCGCGCAGGCGCTCAGCGTCGCCTCGTCCGGGCCGCGCACGGCGACGGCCTCCGGCTGGGGGGTCGCGCTGACCCGGTAGCCGTCGGTGTCCGGCCCCGCGGGGCGGTGTCCGCCGGCCTCCAGGGCGAGGGCGGCGGCCTGCACCAGATGGGTGCGCTCCCAGCCGCAGGGGCGGTCCACCGATCCGTCCCGGTGGGTCATCCGGCGCAGCTCCAGCAGGCCCTCCCAGGCGCTGCGCACCTCGCGCGCCCTGGCCGGGCCGTCCGCGCCGGTGTCCTCCTCGCCGCCGACCCGCGCGGCGAACACCCCGGTGCCGGTCTCCTGCCGGGGCGGCGCGGCCCCGGCCGTCTCGGTCGCCGTGCCGGTCTGCGTCCCGGATTCCCGTATCCGGTGGCCCGCCGGGGTCAGGAAGTGGTCGTGCGGCGGGCGCGGATGCCGGAAGGCGAGCCCCCGCCGCACCAGCGCCGCGAGCTGGGCCTCGGTACCCCTGAGCCGGCCCGTGACCGGTTCGGCGGTGTCGATCAGCCGTCGTTGCGCGGCGGTCGGCGGTCGGGTCACGGTCTCTGCTCCCCCCTTCGGGCCCGGCCTGCGGCGGGCCCACTCGAAGGCTACGGCCCGGGTCTGACATTCCAGGCGGCGATCACGGGCCGCTCGTGCTCGGTGCCCAGCCGGCCCAGGGTGCCGGTGGTGAGCCGGAACAGCGCCCCGGCCGAGGGGGCGAGTCCCAGGTAGCGGGCGGTCAGCACCCGCAGGAAGTGCCCGTGCGCCACCAGCGCCACATCCCCGTCGGCACCGGCCGCCCGCACCCGTGCGAGCACGCGGTCGGCCCGCTCGCCGACCTCCTCGGGTGTCTCCCCGGGATGCTCGGGCGGGCCGGGTGCCACCCCGTCGTCGAACAGGAACCAGCCGGGCCGGCCCCGCTGGATCTCGACGGTCGTGACGCCCTCGTAGCCGCCGTAGTCCCACTCCCGCAGATCGGGGTCGACGTGGGCGCCGTACAGTCCGGCCAGTTCCGCCGTCTCACGGGCCCGCCCCAGCGGGCTGACGTACGCGGCGCCGATCCGCAGCGACCCGATGAGCGCCGTCAGCCGCCGTGCCTCGTCCCGCCCGTGCTCGGTCAGCGGAACGTCCGTCCAGCCCGTGTGCCGCCCGGACCGCGACCACTCGGTCTCACCGTGCCGGACGAGGAGGAGATCGGCCACGTCTGTCAGCGTACGACGGTGGGGTCCGGGCCGCCTGTGCTGCCCGCGGCGCCGGTCGGGAAGGGAGGGGACGCCCCTACTGCCGGTAGCCGCTGAGGAAGCGTCCGATCCGCCCGATCGCCGTCTCCAGGTCCTCCGCGTGCGGGAGGGTGAGGATGCGGAAGTGGTCGGGCGTGGGCCAGTTGAAGCCCGTGCCCTGGACGACCTGGATCTTCTCCTGGAGCAGCAGGTCCAGGACGAACTTCTCGTCGTCGTGGATCGGGTGCACCTTGGGGTCGATGCGCGGGAACGCGTACAGCGCGCCCTTCGGCTTCACACAGGACACGCCCGGGATCTCGTTGAGCTTCTCCCAGGCCACGTTGCGCTGTTCGTACAGCCTGCCGCCCGCCGTGGTGAGGTCGCGGATGGACTGCCGGCCGCCGAGCGCGGCCTGGATGGCGTACTGGGCGGGCGCGTTGGCGCACAGCCGCATCGAGGCCAGCATGGTCAGGCCCTCCAGGTAGTCGCGCGCGTGCTGCCTGGGGCCCGTCACCACCAGCCAGCCCGAGCGGAAGCCCGCCACCCGGTACGTCTTCGACAGCCCGCAGAAGGTCAGCACGACCAGGTCCGGGGCGAGCGCCGCGGCCGAGTGGTGCACGGCGTCGTCGTACAGGATCTGGTCGTAGATCTCGTCGGCGAAGACCATCAGGCCGTGCCGGCGGGCGAGGTCGAGGATGCCCTCGACGATCTCCTTCGGGTAGACCGCGCCGGTGGGGTTGTTGGGGTTGATGATGACCACGGCCTTGGTGCGGTCCGTGATCTTCGACGCCATGTCGTCCAGATCGGGGTACCACTCGGCCTGCTCGTCGCAGAGGTAGTGGACCGCCTTGCCGCCCGCGAGGGTGGTCACCGCCGTCCACAGGGGGAAGTCGGGGGCGGGGATGAGGATCTCGTCGCCGTCCTCGACCAGCGCCTGTACGGCCATCGCGATCAGCTCGGAGATGCCGTTGCCGAGGAACACGTCGTCGACGCCGACGTCCAGGCCGAGGGTCTGGTAGCGCTGGGCCACGGCGCGGCGGGCGGAGAGGACGCCGCGCGAGTCGGTGTAGCCGTGCGCCTTCGGCAGCATCCGGATCATGTCCTGGAGGATCTCCTCCGGCGCCTCGAAACCGAACAGCGCGGGGTTGCCGGTGTTCAGGCGGAGCACGCTGTGGCCCGCCTCCTCCAGCGCGTTGGCGTGCTCGACCACCGGGCCGCGGATCTCGTAGCAGACCTCGCTGAGCTTGTTCGACTGCCGGAACTCCATGCGCGCTCGCCCCTCCGGTTTCGTGTGTTGCTTGGTTTTACCAAGTTCCAGCTTGGAAAGTCCAACGACATGTCTAGACTGCGTCGCATGTCACCTCGTCGAAGCTACGACCAGTACTGTTCCGCCGCCCGCGCGCTCGACGCCGTCGGGGACCGCTGGACCCTGCTGATCGTCCGGGAGCTGCTCGCGGGCCCGCGCCGGTACACGGACCTGCACGCCGACCTGCCGGGCGTCAGCACGGACGTGCTCGCCGGCCGGCTGAGGGACATGGAACGCGACGGCCTGGCCACCCGCCGCCGGCTGCCCCCGCCGGGCGCTGCCTACGTCTACGAACTCACCCCACGCGGACGGGAGTTGTTGCCCGTTCTTCAGGCGCTGGGCCGCTGGGGCGAGGGTGACCTCGGTGAGCGCCGCCCCACCGACGCGGTCCGCGCCCACTGGTTCGCCCTGCCCTTGCTGCGGGCGCTGGACGATGAGGGGTTCCGGGACGTCCAGCTCGTCGAAGTCCACCTGGAGGAAGGGGACTTCCACCTCCACGTCGGCGCCCAGGACGGCCCGGTCCACGGCGAGGGGCCCGCCCCCCGGGAGCCCGACGCCCGCCTGGCACTGGACGCCGCCACCTGCGCGGCCGTGGCCCGGGGGCAGTCGGGGGTGCTGGAGGCGGTGCGCGCCGGACGGATCGCCGTCAGCGGGGAGGGGACCCTCGCCAAGGCGTTGCGCGAGGCGTGACCCGGGAGTCGGCGCCGCGGGCCCGGTGCGCAGCCGGGCGTGCCGAAAGGCCCACCACCGCACGGTGATGGGCCTTCTGGGTCGGGCGTCGGGACGAGGTCAGGCGCCCGGGGGCGGCGTTACCTGCCGCGGCCGCCCCGAGCCGCGCGTCAGCGTGTAGCCGCCGATACCGGCCAGCGCGGCCAGGATCGCGCCGATCGCCGTCCACACCCAGCGGTCGGACCACCAGCCGGAGGCCCAGCCGTCGTCCGGCTCGATGCTGGAGAGCACGGCCGTCGCCGACGAATCCTTCTCCTCCTTGGCGGACTTGACGGCGATGCCCGGGACGAGCGGCTTGGCCAGCGAGCCGTCCACGGCCGCCGAGCCGCCGACGTCCTTGGAATCGACGCGCAGTTCGGCGCTCACCGGCTGGCCCAGGTCGGCCGCCTTCAGACCGACGGCCGTCAGCCGGACGTAGTAGGTGCCCGGCAGCGGGTCGTTCGCCCACGGCTCCGACCAGGCGCGCACCGTGCGCAGCACGCACGCCAGTTCCACGCTCGCCGCGTCCTGGGCGGCGGTGCGCGTCTGGGCGCCGTACTGGCAGGCCTGACGGCGCCGCAGACCGTCGTACACATCGATCTGCCAGGTCTGCGCGAGGTGCGACTCGGGCAGCTTCACCGTCGCCTTCACGGTGGGCCGCTGGCCCCAGTCCGCCGGGAACGACCAGTACAGGTAGTCCCCCGTGGAGGCGCTCGCGGTGGCCGTCTGCCCCTGGTCGACCTCCGCCGCCGTACGGAAGGAGGTGCCCGCCGAGGTCGGCGCGGCGCTCTCCCCGGACGGGCTCGCGGAGGGCGAGGAGTCGGCGGCGGCCGGTCCGGCCGCAAGGCCCAGCGCCAGCAGCGCGCCGCCCAGCACGCGTGTCATCCGCATCGGTGTGATCCGCATCAGTTGGTCCTCCAGACCGCGACACGCCAGCGCGACAGCCAGCCCCAGATCAGACCCGCGAGGAAGCCGGTCAGCACCAGCAGGCCGAGCAGCCACCAGCCGCGCCCGAGACCGAAGGACGCCACGTCGCTCGCCTGCGACGGCGCGTCGACGACGTCCACGGTCAGCTCCACCGGCATACCGGGGGTGGTCTTCACCCCGGCGCCCGCCGAGAAGGAGTTCGTCACCTGGAGGCAGACCGTCTCGGCCGGGGCGTCCTCGTCGTCGCTCTCCGCCTTCGGGTAGCGCAGACCGGTCGAGACCACGTCGGTACGGCCGTTGCCCGCCGCCTCGCCGCGCACGATCTCCCGGCCGTGCACCGTGACCGCCCGCAGCAGCACCCCGTAGTCCGGGTTCATCGCCCGGTCGGAGGCCACGCTCACCGAGGCCCGCAGCTCCTGGCCCGGCTCGACGTCCACCCGGTACCAGCGCTCCTGGCCGAACTCCTCGCGGTCGGTGTACAGACCCGACTTCAGGGCGGGCGCGGCCGAGCAGGAGTCCTTGCCCTCGACGGCGACCGGCGTCACCACCGGGTCGGCCGCCCGGTCCACCAACTGGTTCACCTTGTCGGTGAGTTCCTCGGTGTGTTCGACCGAGGTGTACGTGCCGCCGGTGGCCTCGGCGATGCAGCTGAGCTGCTGGCGCATCTTCGTGTTGGGCACCAGGCCCAGGGTGTCGATGGTCAGCCCGATGCCCTTGGCCGCGATCTCGCGGGCCACCTCGCACGGGTCGAGCGGCGCACAGGTGTCCTCGCCGTCGCTGATCAGCACGATCCGCTTGGAGCCGGTGCCGCCGTCGAGGTCGTCGGCCGCCTTCAGCAGTGCGGGGCCGATCGGCGTCCAGCCGGTGGGGGACAGGGTCGCCACCGCCGCCTTGGCCTCGGTGCGGTCCACCTGGCCGACCGGGTAGAGCTGCGCGGTGTCCTTGCAGCCCGTCTTCTGGTCGTCGCCCGGGTAGTTGGCACCGAGGGTGCGGATGCCGAGGAGGACAGTCTCCGGGGTCGCGTCCAGCACCTCGTTGAACGCCTGCTTGGCCGCGGCCATGCGCGTCCCGCCGTCGATGTCCTTCGTCCGCATCGAGCCGCTGACGTCGAGGACCAGGTCGACCTTGGGCGCGAGGGCGGTGGTCTCGTCGGCGGCCGCCCCGGCCGGGAACGCGAGCCCGGCCGAGAGCGCGGCGAGCAGGGCGCACACGCCCGCCGCCAGCCGTTGTGTTCTGATCATCGGCGGATCTTATTGATCAGGGGTGTCCCGCCACAAAACGGAGCCGGTGCCGGCGTCCGAACGACGACCGGACATACCGTCAGTTATGGATCGCTGCAAGCGGGTTGGGCAGCTCGGCCCACTGGTCGCCGGGAGTGCCGGGCGAGAGCCGCATCAGCGTCAGTGCCTTCGCCGGCAGCGGCCGCTCGCACAGCGCCACCAGATCGGGGGTGCGCGGCAGATCCCGTACGGCCGCGCCGAGCGCCGCCCCCAGGGCCGTGCCGCTGCCCGCCGTCTGCGCCAGCGACCCCGCCACCAGCGAGCCGAACAGCTTGCGCCGCAGCGCCGACTCGTCGTCGGTGAGGATCCGCGCGGGCAGCCCGTCGGGCAGCGCCACGCCGTGCCGGGCCAGCCGGGCCGGGCCGACGCGGATGTCGGCGAGATCGCGGTAGACCAGCCGCAGCGGGGCCCCCGACGCCGACACCACGACCAGCAGATTCTGGCCGTGCGCCTCCAGTGCCACCCCCAGCTCCAGCAGCCGCAGCCCCACGGTGAGCGCCAGCCGGGCGAACCGTGCCGTCCAGGCCGGCGACGCGGGCAGCCCCGTGCCGGCGAGCGCGGCGACTGGGACGACGTGCTCGCCCGGACCGGCGTACACCGCCGGCGACTCCCGCAGCACGGCGGCGAGTTCGGCGGAGTCGGGGGTGGCCGCGCCGAGTGTGCGCGTGACGTGCAGCAGGCCGTCCGTGCGCGCGGCGAGCGTCTCCCCGAACGCCGACAGGGCCGCCGAGGCGGCCACCGACCCCACGGAGATGTCCCGCACCGAGGACGTCAGCCGGGCGCTCAGCGAGGTCTTCACATGCGGCGCCTTCCGCTGCGGCCCACCCGGCAGCGCCAGCGTCCGCAGCGACATCAGCGGATGCGCCGGCAACTCCGGCCCCGCGGACCCGGACCGCTTCAGGACATGCGCCGCCTGCCACGGATGCACCGGGATCAGCAGCCGCTCCCCGTCCCGCAGCTCCTCGGGCCACCCACCCGACACGAGGCACTCCCCGGCCGGCACCGGCACCAGCCCGAGCCGCACCACCGGCCGGTGCTCCGGACCGTACGCCAGCTGCTCGGCGACCGAAAAGCCCGGCCGGGAACGGCAGTTGGGGTGGTAAGGATGCCCGTCGGCCACCCGCTGCTCCCACTCCCAGTCGTGCACCGGCCACGAGGACGTCACGGGCCCCTGCGCGGCCCGCGACAGCGCGAGCGAGGCCGCGCTGTGCCCCAGCTCGGCGGCGAAAACCCCGCCGTGGGGCACCGCCAGCGCCGTCATCAGGCGCGCCGGATCGTCGTACGCCTCCGCGCCCAGCCGTACCTCGGTCACATACCCGGAGGTCGCGTACGGGTCGGCGCGCGGGCCGTGCAGCCGGCGCCCGTCCGCCAGCCGCAGCAGGAGCGCGTCCCCGCCGGGCTCCCGGCCGGTGATCCACGGCAGCGGCTCGTGCGCCAGGGCCCGCCACAGCCGGGTCAGCACGGCCGCCCGGGCGCCCGGCAGCGCGGCGGCGTACCGGGGGACGAGGTCCGGACGCAGCGCGGTGAGTTCGGCGGCCACCTCGGCCTCGGCGGTGTGCGGTCGGTCCACGGGTGGGCTCCTCGGAGTGCGGGTACGTGAGTCACGGAGGGGCCGCGACGACAGCGATACTGATCGTCTCCGCCCAGCAGAACCGTAGGGAACGAGTACACGCGTGGACGTCATCCCCCCGCCCGCCGAGGCCGCCGGGCCCGCCGACCCCGCCGTGGAGGAGGGCCGGGCCGACGCCTGCGCGGTCGCGCCGCTGCTCAACTGCCTCCTGCGGGAGGTGGCCGAGCCGCTGCCCGAACCCCCCGGGGCGGACGGCGGCCGCGTCTACCGGCTGCCCGGCACCGGCCGGCTGCTGCGGGTGCGCGGCACCCGCCGCCCCGCCGGACCCGAGCTGCACGCGGCGGACACCTGGCAGCCCCTCGGCCACACCGAACTCGTCAAGCTCGTCGCCGAGGAGCTGCGCCGCCACACCGGCCTCACCAACGACGAACTGCCCGCCGAGATGATCGACAGCCGGGACGCGGTCGCCGCGCTGCTCGCCGCACGCACGCGTGCCACCCCGCCCGCCGACCGCTATCTGCTCTCCGAGCAGTCCCTCGTCACCGGCCACCCCCACCACCCCGCCCCCAAGGCGCGCGGCGGCGGCCCGGTGGCCGGCTGGCTGCCGTACGCCCCGGAGGCCCACGCCCGTTTCCCGCTGGTCCTCCTGGCCGTCCGCGAGGACCTGGTCGTCGAGGAGGGCGACACCCGCGCGCTCGACGCCCTCGGCGAGGCCCCGGCCGGCTACCGGCTGCTGCCCGCCCACCCCTGGCAGCTCGACCTCACGAGCCGGGAACTGGCCCCCGCGTTCGCCGACGGCCGCCTGCTGCGGCTCGGCACGACCTCCTTCGAGACCTGGCCGACGGCCGCCGTGCGCACCGTGTACGCGCCCGGACGCGACCTGTTCCTGAAATTCAGCCTCGACGTGCGCATCACCAACGACGTCCGCCGGCTGTGGCGGCACGACCTGCTGAAGCTGCGCCGCACCGACGCGGCCGTCACCCGCGCCTTCGCCGCCCTGGGCGGCCCGGCGGCCTGGCTCAGCGACCGCGGCTACCGCACCGCGTCCTTCGCCTTCGAGGAACTCGCCGTCCTGGTCCGCGACGGCCTCGACGGCCCCGTGCTCCCCGGCGCCACCCCGCTGCTCGCGGCGGGCCTCACCGAAGGGTTCACGGGCAGCCCGCTCGACACCGCGACGGACCCGGCCACCTGGTGGGAGGCGTATCTGCGGGCCGTCGTGCCGCCCGCCCTCACGGTCTTCGCCGAGCACGGCGTCGTCCTGGAGGCGCACCTGCAGAACACCCTGGTCGCCGTCGACGCGGCCGGCCTGCCGGTGCAGGCGCTGTTCCGGGACGCCGAGGGGGTCAAGCTCCTCACCGACGTGGAGCGGGCGGCCGGCTGGGAGCGTCTGGTGTACTGCCTTCTCGTCAACCACCTCACCGAGATCGCCGCCGCCCTCGCCGAGCGGCACCCCGGCCTCGACCCCTGGCCCGCCGTCCGCCGCGAGCTGGCCCGCCACCCCCTGCCCGAGGCGCGCGCCCTGCTCACCGCCCCCACCCTGCCCGGCAAGACGAACCTGCTGCTGCGCTGGACCGGCGCGGACGGCGCGGACGCCCGCTACCTGCCCCTGCCGAACCCGCTGGCCTGTACATGATCTTGAATTAAGGTGGGGCGTGTGCTGCGCGAAGTGACTGCCGTCCGATACGTGACCCCGCTGCGGTCCGGCGGCTCCGTGCCCGGAGTCGTCGAGGCCGACGACCTCGGGACCTACGTCGTGAAGTTCACCGGCTCCGCGCAGGGCCGCAAGGCGCTGGTCGCCGAGGTGATCGTGGGCGAGCTGGCCCGGGCGCTGGGGCTGCGCTTCCCCGAGCTGGTCCTGGTGCACTTCGACCCCGCGATCGCCGACGACGAGCCCCACCAGGAGGTCCGCGACCTGCACGGCGCGAGCGCGGGTCTCAACCTGGGCATGGACTTCCTGCCGGGCGCGCAGGACTTCACCCCCGAGGTGGCGAAGGACTTCCCCGTGGATCCGCCGGAGGCCGGGAGGATCGTCTGGCTGGACGCCCTCACGGTCAACGTGGACCGCACGGTCCACAGCTCCAACCTGATGGTCTGGCCCACCCTCGGCACCGTCCCGCCGCGCCTGTGGCTGATCGACCACGGCGCCGCGCTCGTCTTCCACCACCGCTGGGACGCGTCCGACCCCGCCAAGGCCTACGACTTCCGCCATCACGCCCTCGGCCACTACGCCCCCGACGTGCGCGCCGCGGACGCGGAACTCGCGCCGCGGGTGACCCGGGAGCTGCTGCGGGAGATCGTCGCCGAGGTCCCGGACGCCTGGCTGCTCGGTGAGGAGGGCTTCGCGACGCCGGACGACATCAGGACGGCCTACGTGGACTACCTCCACGCGCGCGTGGAGGCCTCCGCGGCCTGGCTCCCCACCGACTTCCCCTCGCGGGAGGAACTCGCCGCCGAGGAGGCCCTCAGGGCGGCACGTACCCAGCAGGGCCGACCGGGCTGGCTCAAGCGGGTCCCCGACCTGCACGGCAAGCCGGCGGCGGAACAGGATTGGTCGGTGCACCTGGGATGAGCGACGTCCGCCGCGTGGAGATCGAGTACTGCACCCGGTGCCGCTGGCTGCCGCGTGCGGCCTGGCTGGCGCAGGAGCTGCTCACGACGTTCGAGGCCGAGCTCACCGAGCTGGCACTGAAGCCCGGCACGGGCGGGGTGTTCGTGGTCCGGGTGAACGACGAGGTCGTGTGGGACCGCCGTGAGCAGGGCTTCCCGGAGCCGACGGCGGTCAAGCGTCTCGTCCGTGACCGAGTGGCCCCGGGGAGGTCCCTGGGCCACTCGGACGGGCCGGAGTGAGCGTCAGCCCCTGAGCTGCCGGTACGCGGGCAGGGTGAGGAAGTCGACGTAGTCCTGGTCGAGGGCGACCTCCAGGAACAGGTCGTGCGCCTGCTGCCAGTGACCGGCGGCGAAGGCCTCCTCGCCCAGCTCGGCGCGGAGGCCGGCGAGCTCCTCGGCGGCGACCTTCCGGGCCAGCTCCGGGGTCGCCTTCTCGCCGTTCTCGAACTCCACGCCCGCGTTGATCCACTGCCAGACCTGCGAGCGGGAGATCTCGGCCGTGGCCGCGTCCTCCATGAGGTTGAAGATGGCGACGGCGCCCAGGCCGCGCAGCCAGGCCTCGATGTACCGGATGCCCACCTGCACGGCGTTGACCAGACCCGGGTAGCTCGGCCGGGCGTCCAGCGAGTCGACCGCGATCAGTTCGGCGGCCTCGACCCGGACGTCCTCACGGAGGCGGTCCTTCTGGTTCGGCCGGTCGCCGAGGACCTTGTCGAAGGACTCCATCGCGATCGGCACCAGGTCGGGGTGGGCGACCCAGGAGCCGTCGAAGCCGTCCCCGGCCTCCCGGTCCTTGTCGGCGCGGACCTTCTCGAAGGCCACCTTGTTGACCTCGGGGTCCCGGCGGGAGGGGATGAAGGCCGCCATGCCGCCGATGGCGTGCGCGCCGCGCTTGTGGCAGGTGCGCACGAGGAGTTCGGTGTACGCCCGCATGAACGGGGCGGTCATCGTGACCTGGTTGCGGTCCGGGAGGACGAACTTCGGCCCGCCGTCCCGGAAGTTCTTCACGATGGAGAACAGGTAGTCCCAGCGGCCCGCGTTCAACCCCGAGGCGTGGTCGCGGAGTTCGTAGAGGATCTCCTCCATCTCGTAGGCGGCGGTGATCGTCTCGATCAGGACGGTGGCGCGGATGGTGCCCTGCGGGATGCCGACGTACTCCTGCGCGAAGACGAACACCTCGTTCCACAGGCGGGCTTCCAGGTGCGACTCCGTCTTCGGGAGGTAGAAGTACGGGCCCTTGCCGAGGTCGAGCAGCCGCTGCGCGTTGTGGAAGAAGTACAGCCCGAAGTCGACGAGGGCGCCGGGGACCGGGGTGCCGTCCGCGTCGACCAGATGGCGCTCGTCGAGGTGCCAGCCGCGGGGGCGCATGACGACCGTCGCCAGCTCCTCGGCCGGCCGCAGGGCGTACGACTTGCCGCTCGCGGGGTCCGTGAACTCGATGGCACGGGTGTAGGCGTCGGCCATGTTGACCTGGCCCAGGATCACGTTCTCCCAGGTGGGCGCGGAGGCGTCCTCGAAGTCCGCGAGCCAGATCCGCGCCCCCGAGTTGAGGGCGTTGACGGTCATCTTGCGGTCGGTGGGGCCGGTGATCTCGACCCGGCGGTCCTCCAGGGCCGGCGGGCAGGGCGCCACGCGCCAGGAGTCGTCGGCGCGGATCGCTGCGGTCTCCGGCAGGAAGTCGAGCGTGGAGGTGCGGGCGATCTCGGCGCGGCGCTCCGCGCGGCTTGCGAGGAGTTCGTCGCGGCGCGGGGTGAACCGCCGGTGCAGCTCGGCCACGAAGGCGAGGGCGGCCCGGGTGAGGACCTCCTCCTGCCGCGGCAGGGGCTCGGCGTCAACGATGGCCAGCGGGGACGGCGCTGGTGCGGACATGGAGGTCACTTCCTTCAGCGAGCGTGGCACCGGGTGCCCTGGTAAAAGTGGATACTAGTTTCCTCATCGTGGAAGTTCAATGGTTTGTTGATCTCGGGGCGCCTCCGGATCGGGGCCCAGCCGGGCCAGATCCCCGGGGGTGTCGATGTCGTACGGCAGTCCTGTGTCACCGCACTCGACGAGGACCACCTCGGCCGCGTGCGCGGTCAGATACGCGCGCGCCCCCTGGTCGCCCCGCGCGCCCCGTGTCACGCCCGCCCAGTGCGCCGCCCCGAACAGCACGGGATGACCGCGTACGCCGTCGTAGGCCGCCGCGGCCAGCGACCCCTCTCCCTCGTACGCGGCGAGCACCCGGGCCGTCGCCTCCACCCCGATGCCGGGCTGGTCGACGAGGGACACCAGCGCCGCCCGCGCCCCCGTCCCCGCGAGCGAGTCCAGGCCGGCCCGCAGCGACGTGCCCATGCCCTCCTCCCACCGCAGGTTCTCCACCAGCACGCACCCCGCCAGCCGCGCCCGCTCCCGTACGGCCGCGGCGGCGGCCCCGAGGACCACGTGCACCCGCGTGCAGCCGGCCGCCCGCAGCACCTCCGCCGCGTGCTCCACCAGCGGCCGTCCCCGGTGCGACAGCAGTGCCTTCGGGCGCCCGCCGAGCCGCCGCCCGCCCCCCGCCGCCAGCACCAGCCCGGCGACCTCTTCCACGTCGTACGTCATGGCTCCTGCATACCGCACGCGGCCGGGGCGCGCGGATCACGCTGCGCAGCACATCGGTGACGCAGCGGACTGGCGCCCATGGCCCGAGGTGGCGTTAACTGGGCGCCCGCGGCGTCCGGGGCCCGATCGGCACCCGGCGCCGGACGTGCACACGTACAACGGGGTGCGAGGGGGAGGACAGCGTTGCGGAGCGTGGAGCAGAAGCCTGTGACGGGCAGCGACAAGGATCCGCGGGTGGGGGAGCTGCGCTCCGCCGTGTCCCGGCTGCGCCGGGAGCTCGCCGCGCACCCGGCGGACTTCCGGGACCGGGACATCGCGGAGGAGGAGCTCGCCGCCCTGGCCGCCATGGCCGCCGGCGGCACCCCCGAGATACCGCGCCTGCGCCGCTCCCTGCTGCTGATCGCCGGTGCCATCGGCTCGGTCAGCGCCCTCCGCCAGGGCCTCACCCAGGTCCGCAGGGCGGTCGACCTGTTCGCCGAGCCGCCGCGCGGCTGAGCGTCTCCCGGCGGGACGGACACCCGGGGAGCCGCAGTTCTAGACCGCCGGGCCAGGGTTCGTCAGGGCGTGCGAGAGGTCCGCGGCCACCTGCTGGAGCACCGGGACGATGTGCTGCGTCGCCGCGTCCGTGACGCGGCCCGCAGGGCCGGAGATGGAGACGGCCGCCGCGGTGGGGGAGTCGGGCACGGACACCGCGAGACAGCGGACGCCGATCTCCTGCTCGTTGTCGTCGACCGCGTAGCCCGCCCGGCGCACGTCCGCCAGGGCCGCGAGGAAGGCCTCCGGTGTGGTGATCGTCTTCTCGGTCGCGGCCGGCATGCCTGTCCGGGCGAGCAGCGCGCGCACCTCGGCGTCCGGGAACCCCGCGAGCAGGGCCTTGCCCACCCCCGTGGAGTGCGGCAGCACCCGCCGCCCCACCTCGGTGAACATCCGCATCGAGTGCTTCGACGGCACCTGGGCCACGTACACGATCTCGTCCCCGTCGAGCAGCGCCATGTTCGCCGTCTCCCCGGTCTCCTCGACCAGACGGGCCAGATAGGGGCGCGCCCAGGTGCCGAGCAGCCGCGACGCCGACTCGCCGAGCCGGATCAGCCGCGGGCCGAGCGCGTACCGGCGGTTGGGCTGCTGACGGACGTACCCGCAGGCGACGAGCGTGCGCATCAGCCGGTGGATGGTGGGCAGCGGCAGCCCGCTGCTCACCGACAGCTCGCTCAGCCCGACCTCGCCGCCCGCGTCCGCCATCCGCTCCAGCAGGTCGAAGGCGCGCTCGAGGGACTGGACCCCGCCGCCGGCGGACCGGGCGGAATCGGAGGTGCTGGCGCTCGACGTCGGCACGGCGCGTCCTTTCGACACTGGCGGGAGGAGCTGAAGCCTACCCGGCGGTCGGTTGACTCCCCGGTCGTGCATAGCTACGTTCTGATCGTTGGAATTCTCTTTCCGCTTCATGGAAACATCCGGAGTGGCGGCGGTGGGGGCACCCTGGAGGTGGGGCGCCCTTGACGCTCGCGAGGCGGCGGGGAAGACTCCTTCAACAGAACGTTGAATTCCGTTACGCGGAAGTAAACGGCGGCAGAGAGGGGTCCGGGTGTCCGACGCTGAACTGGTGCTGCGCTCGACGCGCGTCATCACCCCCGAAGGGACGCGCGCCGCCTCGGTCGCCGTCTCCGGCGGGACGATCACGGCCGTGCTGCCGTACGACGCCCCGCTCCCCGCGGGGGCCCGCCTGGAGGACCTCGGCGACGACGTCCTGCTGCCCGGCCTGGTCGACACCCATGTGCACGTCAACGACCCCGGCCGTACGCACTGGGAGGGCTTCTGGACCGCCACCCGCGCGGCGGCGGCCGGCGGCATCACCACCCTCGTCGACATGCCCCTCAACTCCCTGCCGCCCACCACGACCGTCGACCACCTGCGCGTCAAGCGGGAGGTCGCCGCCGACAAGGCGCACATCGACATCGGCTTCTGGGGCGGCGCCCTGCCCGACAACGTCAAGGACCTGCGCCCCCTGCACGACGCCGGTGTCTTCGGCTTCAAGGCGTTCCTGTCCCCGTCCGGCGTGGACGAGTTCCCCCACCTGGACCTGGACGCACTGACCCGCTCCCTGACCGAGATCGCCGGCTTCGGCGGCCTGCTCATCGTCCACGCCGAGGACCCGCACCACCTCGACGCCGCCCCGCAGCAGGGCGGCCCGCGCTACGCCGACTTCCTGGCCAGCCGCCCCCGCGCCGCCGAGGACACCGCCGTCGCCGCGCTGATCGACCGGGCGAAACGCCTCCACGCACGTGTGCACGTGCTGCACCTGTCCTCCAGCGACGCGCTGCCGCTGATCGCGGCCGCCAAGGCGGAGGGGGTCCGCATCACGGCCGAGACCTGCCCCCACTACCTCACCCTCACCGCCGAGGAGGTCCCGGACGGCGCCAGCGAGTTCAAGTGCTGCCCGCCCATCCGCGAGGCCGCCAACCAGGACCTGCTCTGGCAGGCCCTCGCCGACGGGACCGTCGACTGCGTGGTCACGGACCACTCCCCGTCGACGGCCGACCTGAAGACCGGCGACTTCGCGACGGCCTGGGGCGGCATCTCCGGCCTCCAGCTCAGCCTCGCGGCGGTCTGGACCGAAGCCCGCCGACGCGGGCACGGCCTGGAGGACGTCGTCCGCTGGATGTCGGCGAACACCGCGCGGCTCGTCGGCCTGGACGCCCGCAAGGGGGCCATCGAGGCGGGCCGTGACGCCGACTTCGCCGTCCTCGCCCCCGACGCGAGCTTCACCGTCGACCCGGCCGCCCTCCAGCACCGCAACCGTGTCACCGCGTACGCCGGCCGGACCCTGTACGGCGTCGTGCGCTCGACCTGGCTGCGGGGTGAACGCATCGTCGCCGACGGCGAGTTCACCGCGCCGAAGGGCACCCTGCTCACCCGCACCCCCTGAGCGCATCCGCACCGGCCGATCCCGAAAGGCACACCCCGTGGCAGCGATACCGACCTTCACCGGCGACGCGCACCCCTACGGCGGCGGCGACCCGTACGCGGACTACCGCACCGCCGACTTCCCCTTCACCCACCTCGCCGACCTCGCCGACCGGCAGCTCGGCGCCGCCGTCGTCGCCGCGAACGACGAGTTCTTCGCGGAGCGCGAGAACCTGCTGCTGCCCCACCGCGCCGAGTTCGACCCCGAGCGCTTCGGCCACAAGGGCAAGATCATGGACGGCTGGGAGACCCGGCGCCGGCGCGGGGTGTCCGCCGCCCACCCCTGGCCCGCGGCCGACGACCACGACTGGGCGCTGGTCCGCCTCGGCGCGCCCGGGGTGATCCGCGGGATCGTCGTCGACACCGCCCACTTCCGCGGCAACTACCCGCAGGCCGTCTCCGTCGAGGGCACGTCCCTCCCCGGCACCCCGTCCCCGCAGGACCTCCTCGGCGACGACGTGAAATGGACGCCCCTGGTCCCGCGCACCCCCGTCGGCGGCCACGCGGCGAACGGCTTCGCCGTCTCCGTCGAACAGCGCTTCACCCACCTGCGCGTCAACCAGCACCCCGACGGCGGCATCGCGCGCCTGCGGGTGTACGGCGAGGTCGTCCCGGACCCCGCGTGGCTCGCGCTGCTCGGCACCTTCGACGTCGTCGCCCTGGAGAACGGCGGCCGGGCCGAGGACGCCTCGAACCGCTTCTACTCACCCCCCTCGAACACCATCCGCCCCGGCCGCTCCCGCCAGATGGACGACGGCTGGGAGACCCGCCGACGGCGCGACCAGGGCAACGACTGGATCCGCTACCGGCTGGTCGCCCAGTCCGTGATCCGCGCCGTGGAGATCGACACGGCGTATCTGAAGGGCAACAGCGCCGGCTGGGCGTCGGTCTCCGTGCGCGACGGTGCCGACGGCGACGACGGCGACTGGACCGAGATCCTCCCCCGCACCCGACTCCAGCCCGACACGAACCACCGCTTCCCCCTCCCCGCCCCCACCGTCGCCACCCACGCGCGCGTGGACATCTACCCCGACGGGGGCATCTCCCGCCTCCGCCTCCACGGCACCCTCACGCAGAAGGGCGCCAGCCGCCTGGAGGCCCGCCACCGCGAACTGAACGGCTGACGTCCCGCGCAGCCGCGACCGCCCGGACGCCGCGCCGACCTCACCTCGTACCTGCGGAGCGGAACTCTTCCCTCCGCCTCCCACGTTCTCTCTCCGTGACCCTTCAGCAAGACATCGTCGGCAACGCCATGCAGATGGCGGTCGTCAACCTCGCTCCCGGCCAGACCGTCTACTGCGAAGCCGGAAAGTTCCTGTTCAAGACCACGAACGTGACCATGGAGACCCGCCTGGGCGGCCCCTCCGGGAGCGGCGCGCCGCCGCAGAACGGCGGCAGCGGCGGCGGCATGGGCGGCATGCTCCGCCAGGCCATGGGCACCGCCATGCAGGTCGGCCAGCGCGCCCTCGCGGGGGAGTCCCTGGCGTTCCAGTACTTCACCGCCCAGGGCGGCGAGGGCACGGTCGGTTTCGCGGGCGTCCTCCCGGGCGAGATGCGCGCCCTGGAGCTGAACGGCACGCGCGCGTGGTTCGCCGAGAAGGACGCCTTCGTCGCCGCGGAGTCCACCGTCGAGTTCGGCATCGCCTTCCAGGGCGGCCGCACCGGCACGAAGGGCGGCGAGGGCTTCGTCCTGGAGAAGTTCACCGGACACGGCACGGTGATCATCGCCGGCGCGGGCAACTTCATCGACCTGAACCCGGCCGATTTCGGCGGCCGCATCGAGGTCGACACCGGCTGTGTGGTCGCCTTCGAGGAGGGAATCCAGTACGGCGTCCAGCGCGTCGGCGGCCTCAACCGCCAGGGCCTCATGAACGCGGTCTTCGGCGGCGAGGGCCTCTCCCTGGCCACCCTGGAGGGCAACGGCCGCGTCATCCTGCAGTCCCTCACCATCGAGAGCCTCGCCAACGCCCTGAAGAAGGCCCAGGGCGGCGACAAGCAGGGTCCGACGGGCGGGCTCTTCTCGACGAACGCGGGCTGAGCGCGGGACGCACGCGAGCCGAGTGCGGACGCCGCGCCCCGCCCCGGGACGGCTCCGCGCACGGCGGCGGCCGTTAATTCGCGGAAAACTCATGGGACGGGACGGGAGATTCCGCAGCGTTGTCATTGACATGTCAGCGTCTACGCGCGTCATCATGAAGCCAAGGGATTCCCCCCACGCATCACCCGCCACGCTCGACCTGATCGACCACGACTGCCGAGTCCCCCCACGGACCGGCCCGAGGAACGGCGCGAGGAACAGCCGAGCAGCCGAGCAGCCGGGCAGCCGGGTCCCGACCCGACGCTGATCCCGTCCCCCTTCGCCCCGCGGCCCCCCACGCACCACGGCCGCGGGGCGAGGCATGTCCGCCCGCACCGTGCCCCCGCTCTGCCCGAACTCGCCCTCCCCGTAGGGGAAAAGAACGCCATATTGGGTAAGTATCAGGTTATGGGAGTGTTTCTGATCACAGGTGCCGGTTCCGGCATCGGAGCGGCCCTGGCCGCCCATGTCGCCGAGCGCGGCCACGAGTTGTGGCTGCTGGCCCGGGACGAGACGAGGGCCGGGACGCTGCGGGCGCGGTTTCCCCGCAGCCGGACCGTGGTGGCGGACCTGGCCGAGCCGGGTGCGCTGCCCACCCGGCTGGAGAAGCAAGAGCTGCCGCCCCGGCTGGACGGGCTGCTGCACGTGGCCGGTGTGGCCGAGTCGGGGCGGGTCGGTGAGGTCGGCGCGGAGGTCTGGGAGCGCACGCTCGCCGTCAACCTCGTCGCTCCGGCGGAGCTCACCCGGCTGCTGCTGCCCGCGCTGCGGGCGGCCCGCGGGCAGGTCGTCTTCATGAACTCGGGAGCGGGCGTGCACGCGCCCCCGCGCCTCGGCGCCTACGCGGCGTCCAAGTTCGGCCTGAAGGCGCTGGCCGAGACCCTGAGAGCGGAGGAGCACGAGCACGGCGTCCGGGTCACCACCGTCTACCCGGGCGAGACCGACACCCCGATGCAGGTCCGGCTGCACCAGCAGTTCGGACTGCCCTACCAACCGCAGGCCCATATGCGCCCGGCGTCCGTGGCCGCCGCCGTCGTCACGGCGCTCGGTCTGCCGAAGGACGCGACGATGAGCGATCTGATGCTGCGTCCGGGCTGCTGAGCCGGTTCCCGCCCGTGCCGGGCCCGTCGTCGCCGGGTCCGGCCGTACCGGTGTTCCAGATGCCCACCAGATCGGCGTAGAAAGGGACTTGGGCCAGCAGCGCGTCATGCGTGCCGACCCAGGCCCGCCGCCCGTCCAGCAGGAGCACCTTGTCCGCGCGGCGGGCGAGGGCCAGCCGGTGCGCGAGGGTGACGACCGTGCCGGGCCGCCGCCGGAACGCCTCCTCCACCCGCCGCTCCGCCCCGGCGTCCAGGTGCCGTGTCGCCTCGTCGAGCACCACCAGCGCGGCGGGCGAGAGATGGACCCGCGCCAGCGCGACGAGCTGCCGCTCGCCCGAGGACAGCCCGGCCGGGTCCAGCCGGCCGTCGAGCCCGCCCAGCCGCCGCACGACCCGGTCCAGGCCGAGTTCCTCCACGGTGCGGGCGACGGCCTCCTCCGGGGCGCCGGGGGCCAGTTGGCAGAGGTTCTCGCGCAACGTCCCCGCGAAGACATAGGGGTTCTGCGGGAGCAGCGCCCGGGCCCTGCTCAGGTCGGCCCGGGCGACCCGGTCGAGCGGCACGCCCCCGAGGACGACCCGCCCCCGGTCGGGCGGGAGGATCCCGGTGAGGAGGTCGGCCGTGGTGGACTTCCCCACGCCGGAGGGCCCGACCACGGCCAGGTGGTCGCCGTGCGCGAGGGACAGGTCGAGGCCGTCGACCACCGGATCGGCGTCCGGGCCGTAGGCGAAGGTGACGTCCGACAGCACGACCGATCCGTCGGCGGGCCGCAGCGCGGGGTCGGGGTCCTCGGGGGGTGCGGGATGGCGCGCCGCCCCCGCGAGCCGCTCCGCCGCCACCGACAGCCGCAGCCAGGAGGCGCCGACGCCCTGCACCAGCAGCCGGACGGCGGGTTCGAGCGTGGACAGGACATAGCTGAGCACGCCCACCACATCGCCCGGGGTCGTACCGCGCTCCACCAGGCCCGGCGCGGCGAGCACCACCAGCAGCAGCGGGCTGTGCGCCCCCAGCGCCACGATCACCCGGCGCACCGCCGCCACGGTCGCGAGCTTCCGGGAGGCGCGCAACTGGGCCCGCACCGCGTCCAGCACCTCCTGCTCCGCCCGGTCGTGGGTGCCGGTCGCGACGATGTCGCGCAGCGCCCCGACCGTGGCGACGGTCTCCCGTGCGAGCGCCTCCTCGGACTGGAACGCCGCGTGCTGGCGCCGGACGGTCGCCGGGGCCAGGACGGCGAACACGCCCAGCGCCAGCACCAGCGGCACGGCCACGAGCGGTACGGCGGCCGGGGCGATGAAGGCGGTGCCCACCACCACGGCCCCGACCGTCAGCACGAACTGCCAGACCAGCATGAGCTGTCCGGCGAGCGCGTCACGGACCGCCTCCACCTGCCGGGTCAGCTGCGCCACCGCGACGGCGTCGGCGCCGTCCCGCCGGGCGCCGCGCCCCACCGCGCGGCGCAGCGTGCCGGTGACGACCTCGCCGAGCAGCCGGTCCCGCAGCGGCTCGACGATCTCGGCCAGCCAGGGGTAGGTCTGCCGGCTCGCCCAGGCCCCGCCCACCGTGCACAGGGCGAACACCGCCAGGCCCAGGGCCGCCGTGCGGGGGCGGTGGGCGAGGAAGCCCTCGTCGACGGCGAGGGCGAGCGCCTTGCCGGAGACGAGGGCGGGCGTCGCCGAGACCAGCGTCCACCAGGCCAGCCGGAGCGCCGCGGCCCGGCTGTGGGCGAGGGTGGTGCGCACCAGGTGCAGCGCGGCGGCGCCGGCGGTGGGCGTCGCCGGGACCGTCGTACGAGAGCCCGGGTCCCCGTCGGGGCCCGGGCGCGGGTGAGGGTGCGGGCGGGGGGCGCCGCCGGCGGTGCCGTGGATCATGCGTCGCTGTCCTTTCGTCCGTGGTCCGGTCGGGCCCGGTCCGCTGCGGTCCGGACGGGTCCGGTCCGGTCGGTCGGGTCCGGTCGGCGGCCGGCCGTACGGGCCTCAGTCGCCGGAGTCCCCCGGCCCGTCGGAGTCCCCCGTGCCGGTGAAGATGCGGCGGTAGGCCGGTGTCCGCCACAGCACGTGGTGGGGGGCGAGGGCCCGGATACGTCCTGCGTCCAGCCAGGCCACCGCGTCCGCCCGGGCCGCCGTGGACGTCCGGTGGGTCACGATCAGCCGGGTGCGGTCCCCGTGGGAGGCGTCCACGGCGTGCAGCACCGCGGCCTCGGTGGCGGTGTCGAGGCTGGATGTGGCGTCGTCGAGGACGAGCAGCCGGCAGTCGCGGGCCAGGGCGCGCGCGAGCCCCACCCGCTGCCGTTGTCCCCCGGACAGGGGCGCGTCGGCGAGAGGGGTGTCGTAACCGGCGGGCAGCCGGCGCACGAAGGTGTCCGCCTGCGCCGCGCGCGCGGCCCGGCGGGCGTCGGCGGCACCGACCGGCTCCGCCGCGGCCGTCAGGGCGTCGAGGACGGTGACCCCGGTCAGCGCGGGGTCGCCGAAGGCGTACGAGACGGCGGCCCGCAGGTCCGCGGGACGGATCTCGTCCAGCGGTACGCCGTCCAGCAGCACCAGGCCCCCGTCCGGGACCAGCAGTCCGCCGGCGACCGCGGCCAGCAGCGAGCGGCCCGACCCCGAACTCCCCACCAGCGCGGTGCAGGTGCCCGCCGGGAGGACCAGCTCCAGCCGGTCCAGGACCGCCCGCCCGGACCGCCGTACCGTGACCTCGCGGATCTCCACCCGTCCCGGACCCGGCGGCAGGGCGCGCAGCCCCACCGGCCCCCGGGGGGTGTCGAGCACCTCGGACACCCGGGCCTGTCCCGCCCGGGCGCGGGCGAGGTCCAGCAGGCTCTGTGCCGTGCCGAACCCGCCGAGACCCAGGGCGGTGTAGCCGAGCGCGGCGATCAACTCGCCCGTGCTGAGCGCCCCGGTGGACAGTTCGTGCCCGGCGACGGCGAGGACGGTGATCTGGGTCGCGGGCGCGAGCAGACCGGTGGACCAGGCGACCCGGCGCTGGCTGTCCCACAACGCCCGGCCGTGCCGCGAGAGTTCGGCCACCGGTCGCAGCACGCGCTCGATCTCCTGCTCGACGGTTCCGGCGGCGGCGATGGTGCGGCTGCCCGCGAGGGCGTCCAGCAGCCGGGCGGCCACGGCGGCCTGCGCGCTCTGATAGCCCGTACCGCGCCGCACGGTGCGCCGCAGCTGCCGGCGCAGCAGCAGCCAGCCGGCCGGAGCGGTCACCAGGAAGGCGGCGGCCAGTTCGGGGGCGAGCAGTCCGAGGGCCACCACGGCACCGGTCGCCATGGCGAGCTGGGCGACCGCGTAGACGATCGCCTGACCGGCGAGCCCGGCCTCCGCGGTGCCGGCGGTGAGCCGGGCCACCAGGTCGCCGGTCGCCGTCTGCCGTGCGGGGTGGGGACCGCCGGCCATGACGTGCCGCACCAGGGCGGTGCGCAGCCGGGCCGTCGTCTCGGCGGTGGCGCGCGGTCCCGCGTACTGCGCGACGGCCTCCGCCACCGTCAGGAGTCCGACGACCGAGGCCAGCGGGACGACCCCCGCGCCGCCGCCACCGGCGAGGGCCCGGTCCACGGCCCGTGACACGGCGGCGGGCAGGAGCAGCGCGGCCAGCGAGCCGGCCGCCACGGACAGCGCGAGCGCGGTGGGCCACCACAGTCGGAGTACGGTGGTGGTGAGGCCGTGCCGCATACAAGGCTCCTGCGGGAGAGGGACGGACGGTCCGAACGGGTGGCACATGAGCGCCGGCCCGGGCTCTAGCTCAGCCCGGGCCGGCTCTGTTCATCCGGCCGTCCGGTCACCCGGCCGTCCGGTGGTGGGGCGCACCGGCCCCGGGGGTGCCGACTACAGGCACAGCAGGGTGCTGACGGTGCTGTTGGTGCAGTTCACCGCGGAGAGGGAGCTGATCACCGACATGTACTCGGTGGTCTCTTCGGTGGTCTCCAGGGCCTGCAGGCTGAGGATGGACATGGTGTACTCCTGTCACTTCGGGTGGTGCTTCTGCTTCCCGGCGGTCGCCGGAAACTCTGGGCTGCGAACGGTGGTTCGCAGAGGGGGACACCGCAGGGGTGTCAGGCCGCCCGCTGCCAGAAGGGCAGCGCCGGGGTGTCGGCGAGGGCCGATCCGAGGGCGAGCAGGATGCCGGCGGAGCCGGTGGCCAGGTCCATCGACAGCCGCAGGAGCTGCTCGCCGGGGAAGGCCACATGTCCCTGATAGGGGATCAGATGCCACACCAGGCGTCGGATGTGACGCTGGATCACCCGGTCGTGGACCCCGCTGTCGTCCTGGAGCAGGCACAGCAGCCAGATCAGTCCGGCCCGCCCGTTGAACAGTCCGGGCTGGACGATGAACTCGGGCTCGGCCGCGCCGCGGATGCGTTCCAGGCTCTGCCGCAGGGCCGGATCCGGGCGGTGGCGCAGTTGGTCGTGGAGGACGGCGGCGATACCCGCGCTGCCCGATTCCAGGTACGGCAGCACCCTGCTGCCGTCGTCGACCTGGAGGGTGCCGTCCTCGCCGAGGACACAGCGGTCCAGGTCGCGGCCGAGCGCCAGCTCCGCGAGGTCGAGCAGGTCACGGTCGCCGGTGGTGTCGTACAGGCGCAGGAAGAGCAGGGCGGCTCCGGTGCTGCCGTGCATCAGCCCGCTGCGCGCGGCGGTCGGTGGTCCGCCCTCGCCGGAGGGTGCCCGCAGGCGGTCGGCGAGGCGTGCGGCGGTGTCGGCCGCGGCGGCGTGCAGGGAGGCGTCCCCGGTGGTGCCGGCGAAGTGCAGCAGGGTGAGTCCGATGCCGGGCAGTCCGCCGGCGAGATCGCTGCCCTGGCCGTCCGGCGGGTCCTTCAGCAGCCGGTCGAGGAGGTTGTGCGCCTGCCGGGCGTGGCCGAGGCGGTCGAGCGCCAGGGCGACACCGTGCGAGCCGGTGTAGAGACCGGGGCGGCAGGGTTCGCGGGCGACGGCGTCCAGGAGCCACTGGACGTGGTCGCCGGCGACGGGAGCGCCGGTGCAGTGCAGGGCCCACAGCACGCCCGAGGCGCCGTACGCGAGCCCGAGACCGTCGTGGGTGAACTGGTTCGGGTCGCCCGGGAAGAGCCGGTCGGTGCGTTCCGGGGTGGCGCTGGCCGTGATGGCCGCCGCCATCGAGTCGCGCAGGGCGGGCCATGAGGTGCGGTCGCCGCTGAAGAGGGCGGTGAGCGCCTCGCGCTCCGGTGGCCCGCAGGGGGAAGGGGGTGGCCCGGAGGGCGGTGGGGCCGGGGCGGGGGCGGGCAGTCCGAAGCGGTCCGCCGCGGCGGCGGCCAGCTGCGCCCGTTTGCCCGTGTCCAGCGACGTCAGCTGCATCAGCGGCATGAAGATCCACAGCCGCAGGGCGTCGAGGGCGTGGCGGTCGATCGCGAACCCGTGCAGGTCGGCGGGGGCGGCGAAGCCGGCGGCGCCGAGTCCGGGTCTGACGAACGCGTCGACGGGGGAGGCGAGTTCGAAGTCGATGAAGCAGACCCGTCCGTCGGGACGGACGATCAGGTTGCGCGGATGGAGGTCCCCGAAGACGACCCCGCGGTCGTGGATGGCGCGCAGGCCTTCCTCGATGCCCTCCAGGACCTGGAGCGCCTCCGCTCTGTAGCGGTCGACGTCCGTCTGGTCGGGATCGGGGTGGACCAGGGGATAGCGTCGCCCGAACCACCGGTTCAGCGGCTCGCCCTCCACGTACTCCTGGACCAGGAAGTGGTGTTCCCAGGCGGTGAAGTAGTCGAGGGCGGCGGGTACGGCGGACACCCCGTCCAGCCGGTGGAGGATGTCCCGTTCCCTGCCGAGCCGGAGCACGGCGTCGTCCCCGCGCTGGTCGAGCCCGGCGTGCGGGCGGGCCTCCTTGAGGACCACCTCCTCGCCCCCGCCGGCGGGCCGGGCGATGTAGATGCCCCCGCCGTTGGAGAAGTGCAGGGCCCGTTCCACCGAGTAGCCGAACTCGGCCGTGCTCGCTCTCGCCCGGTCGGCCAGCGCCTCGGCCAGGACACCCGGCACGGGAGCCCAGTCGGGCACCTCGAACACGGCGCGCCGCACGTCCGGCCGCAGCCGGCCCGAGGGTTCGCGCAGCGCCAGGACCAGCTCGCCGGTCTCCGAGCGGCAGAACTGCTCGGTGAACCCGCCGTAGCGCAGGTACAGGGGTCCCTCGCGCCAGCGCAGATCGCTCAGGATGTACGGTCCCCGCTGTCCCGCGAGGGCCGCGTCGAGGTCGTGAAGACATCGCTCCAGCGCCGGTTCGTCGACCGGGTACAGCGTCATGAACTTCCCGCTCGAACCCCGGGAGGCGTACTTCGCGTTCTGGGTCTGCACCAGCGCCGGGCTGCGCAGGAACTTGAACGCCACGCGGTTCTCGAAGCAGTAGGCGGAGACCACGGACAGGATGTGCTCCGCGTTGTCCATGCATGCCGAGACATGGATCTTCCAGCCCTGGTCGGGGAGTTCGGCGTCCGCGAGCTGCCGCCCCACCCACACGTCCCGTGCGTGGCCGGCCCAGCCGGCCGGTAACGGCTCCCCGACGGCGTCGAACTCCTCCACCGTCGCCCAGCGGACAGGTGAGTCGTAGAACACCGGATCGGCATACGAAAACGCCTCGTAGCGCATGTCCATAAGGCCCCCCATCGCAGTGATTCGACATTCCCGGACGGATGCAGTGGCAACGCCGGACCGTTTCACCTCCCGAGGGCGGTGATACTGTGGCCGGTTTGCGTCCACGAAGTGAAGGTAACGTAAGGCCGGCTCGCGCAGGCAGGGCGCATACAGCGCTCTCGTCGAGCGCGCGAGGCCCACCCGCCCCCGGAAAAGCGCGACCAATTGCACCCGCATATCAGTTCGACCTTGTGGCGCGTGAATAAAACCAGATATCCGGGTTTCCAGAAATGTGGTCGGGTGAGCGAAGGTGGGTGCGTGCCTCGTGGGTGCGCGTCCGCCGGTGCCTCACCCGGTCGCCCACCCTCGGCCCGTCCATCCGTCCTGAATGGGCGATTTGGGCATCGTTTCGGGTGACAGAAGCCGAAGTATCGATTCGGCGAACAGATGCGCAATGTGGAGGACGTGTGTGCTTTGTGTGGTTGAATCATGCACAACTCGGCCAGGTGGCTTGATCTGATCGACCGGATCCCCCGTGTCCTGCATCCCCTATCAGGACTGCCGTGCGCCCGGGTCAGGGCCGCCGGCCGAGCCGAAACGCACGTGAAGGGATCCTCGATGACCGCGACCGTCTCCAACTTCTACTACGGCGCGGTGACCCCGGTCTCCGCGTATCTGATGGCCTGTCTGGGCGCGGCGCTCGGGCTGCGGTGCACCACGAGGTCGCTGCGCCGCCCGGACCGCCGGGCCGCCTGGCTGGCGCTGGGCGCCGTCGCCATCGGCTGCGGCATCTGGACCATGCACTTCATCGCCATGATCGGCTTCAGCGTCCAGGGTGCCCTGGTCGGCTACGACACGACGAAGACGCTCCTCAGCCTCGTCGTCGCGATCGTCGTCGTCGCCCTCGGCGTGTTCCTCGTCGGCTACCGGGGCGGCTCCCCGCTGAACCTGGCGACGGCGGGCACGGTCACCGGCCTCGGCGTCGCCGCCATGCACTACCTCGGCATGGGCGCCATCCACACCAACGGCACCCTGCACTACGACGCCGTGACGGTGGGACTGTCCGTGGCGATCGCCATCGGCGCCGCCACCGCGGCCCTCTGGGCGGCGGTCTCCATCCACAAGCTCTGGTCCAGCCTGGGCGCGGCCCTGGTCATGGGCGTGGCCGTGACGGGCATGCACTACACCGGCATGGCCGCGGTCTCCGTCCACCTCACTGGCACGTCCGCCGTCGCCCAGTCCTCCACCAGCCTCCTGTCCTTCCTCCTCGTCATGCTCGCCGGCCCCCTCGCGGTCCTGCTGATCGCCGCGGTCATCGTCATGTTCGACCCCGACATGATGCTCGGCGACGACGACTTCCACCCCGCGACGCCCGCGGCCCCGTACCAGGCAGCCGGCGACCACTCCGCGCAGCCGTCGCGGCAGTACGGCTCCTGGTAGGCGCGCGGCTGACCGGCCCGCGCGGCCGGTCGGTCCCGCCCCTGCGGCCGGTCAGTCCCGCCCCCGGCTCTCCGCGGCCGCGAACAGCGTGACCGCCAGCACCACCAGCGCCCCGCTCACGTACACCTCGTACCCGTCCAGGAAGCCGACCCGCTGCACGAGTCCCACCCGCCAGTGGGTGAACTCGTGCACCAGGCCCAGGACCCCCTGCACCAGGGCGAGAAAACCGAGTACCTCCAGGAACTCCTTCATGGCGACGAGCCTCACCGCGCGGGGCCGTCGTGCGCATCGGCCGTGGGGCGGGGCGGCCGGGGCGGAAGGCGCGCGGCGGCCGGGCGGCGCGGGCCGAAAGTAGACGAGGGCGCGACCTTCGTCCAAGTCCGCGCCGAGAGGGAGGTATCGGCCCTCCTCGCTGCGTAGATTGGTCGGCCATGAGGGGACAGGACGGCGCGGCACGGACACCCGACGCGCTCCACACCGCGCCGCGGCTCGTACGCCGCCCCTGGCTGCTGCCCTCCGCGCTGGTCGCCGAGCTCGACCCGGACGCCGAGCGGTCCGGACGGCCGCCCCGGCGCACCGCGCGCGACTGGGTCGTGGACTTCACCTGCTTCCTGCTGGCGGTCGTCGTCGGCGTGCTCGCCGCTCAGAGCCTCGGCAGCGAGGAGGACATGCCGCGCGCCCTGCTCGTCACCGACCAGCTCCTCGGTGTGCTGTCCTGCGCCGCGCTCTGGATCCGCCGCCGCCGGCCGCTCGGCCTCGCCGTGGCGATGGTCCCCGTCGGCTTCCTCTCCAACACCGCGGGCGGCGCCTGCATGGTCGCCCTGTTCACCCTCGCGGTGCACCGCCCCTTCCGGTACGTGGCCTTCGTCGGCGGCGCCGACCTCGCACTGGTCCCGCTGTTCTTCTGGCTGCGCCCCGACCCCGACCTGCCCTACCCGGGGGCCGTGGTGTTCACCGGCATCCTCACCGGCGCGGTCATCGGCTGGGGCATGTTCGTCCGGTCCAAACGACAGCTCATGCTGAGCCTGCGCGACCGGGCCCGGCGCGCCGAGACGGAGGCACGGCTGCGGGCCGAGCAGGCGCAGCGGCTGGCGCGTGAGGCCATCGCCCGCGAGATGCACGACGTGCTCGCCCACCGGCTGACCCTGCTGAGCGTCCACGCCGGCGCGCTGGAGTTCCGCCCGGACGCGCCCCGCGAGGAGATCGCGCGGGCCGCCGGCGTCATCCGGGAGAGCGCCCACGAGGCCCTCCAGGACCTGCGCGAGATCATCGGCGTCCTGCGGGCCGGGGAGTCCGACGACGGCGGACGCCCCCAACCCACGCTGGCCGCCCTGGACGCCCTCGTCGCCGAGTCCCGCGAGGCCGGTCTGAAGGTCACCCTCGACCAGCGCGTCACCGAGCCCGCCGCCGTACCCGCCTCCGTCGGCCGCACCGCCTACCGCATCGCCCAGGAGTGCCTCACCAACGCCCGCAAGCACGCGCCGGGCGCGGAGACCGAGGTCACCGTCGAGGGCGGCCCGGGCGAAGGCCTCACCGTCCTCGTACGCAACGCCGCTCCCGACGGCGACGTCCCGCCCGTCCCCGGATCCGGCCAGGGCCTGATCGGGCTGACCGAACGCGCGACCCTGGCCGGCGGACGGCTGGCGCACGGGCCCCGCGACGACGGCGGCTTCGAGGTGCGCGGCTGGCTGCCGTGGCCGCAGGCGGTCCGGTGACGGCCCCCGCGACCGCACGCGCCGGCCGGGCGAACCCCGCGACCGCACGCGTCGTCGTCCCCCTCGCGAACCGTGGTTGTGTAAGGCCATGACTGCGATCCGACTGCTCCTCGTCGACGACGATCCCCTGGTGCGCGCCGGTCTGCGCCTCATGCTGGGCGGCGCCGACGACATCGAGATCGTCGGCGAGGCCGCCGACGGCGGACAGGCCGAGACGCTGGTCGACCGTGTCCGCCCCGACGTCGTCCTGATGGACATCCGCATGCCCGCCGTGGACGGCCTGACCGCCACGGAACGGCTGCGCCGCCGCCCGGACGCCCCGCAGGTCGTGGTCCTCACCACCTTCCACGCCGACGAGCAGGTGCTGCGCGCCCTGCGCGCGGGAGCCGCCGGTTTCGTCCTCAAGGACACCCCGCCCGCCGAGATCCTGGACGCGGTGCGCCGGGTCGCGGGCGGCGATCCGGTGCTCTCGCCGACCGTCACCCGCCAGCTCATGGATCACGCGGCCGGCTCCACCGCCGACACCCGGCGCACCCGCGCGCGGGAGCGGCTCACCGCCCTCGCCGAGCGCGAGCGGGAGGTCGCCGTGGCGGTCGGCCGGGGTCTGTCCAACGCCGAGATCGCCGCGGCGCTCTTCATGAGCGTGGCCACCGTCAAGGCCCACGTCTCCCGCATCCTGGCCCGGCTCGGCCTCAACAACCGCGTGCAGATCGCCCTCCTGGCGTACGACGCGGGCCTCCTGGACGGCGAGGACGGACACCAGGTGCAGTGAGCACGGGCGTTCCTGTCGTCGGGATCAGGCTCCGTGGTCCGGATCAGGCTCCGTGGTCCGGGTCAGGCTCCGTGGTCCGGGTCAGGCTCCCGGGATCTCCGCCAGGGACACCGCTCGGCGCTCCCGGCGCGAGACGTCACAGGCCTCCGCGATCCGGAACGCCTGCAACGCCTCCCGCCCGTCGCACGGGTTGGCCCGCCCGCCGCGCAGCACCTCCACGAAGGCGATGAGCTCCGCCTCGTACGCGGGCGCGAAGCGCTCCAGGAAACCGCCCCAGGGCTTGTCCGCGGCCGGGGGACCGGTGGGTTCGGTGGAGGCGATCGGCGTACGGTCGTCCAGACCGACCACGATCTGGTCGCGCTCCCCGGCGAGCTCCATCCGGACGTCGTAGCCGGCGCCGTTCAGCCGGGTCGCCGTGGCGGTGGCGAGCGTGCCGTCGTCGAGGGTGAGCAGTGCCGCGGCAGTGTCGACGTCTCCCGCCGCCCGGAACATCGCGGGACCGGCGTCGGACCCGGTGGCGTACACCTCGCGCACCTCGCGCCCGGTCACCCAGCGCAGACAGTCGAAGTCGTGGATCAGGGCGTCCCGGTAGATCCCGCCGGACAGCGGCAGCCACTCCGCGGGCGGCGGCGCCTGGTCCGAGGTCAGCGCCCGCACGGTGTGCAGCCGCCCGAGCCGACCGGACCGCACGGCCTCCCGGGCGCCCGCGTAGCCCGTGTCGAAGCGGCGCTGGAACCCCATCTGGAGGACCGTTCCCGCGGCCTCGACCTCGCCGATCGCCTGTAAGGTCCCGGCCAGGTCCAGCGCGATGGGCTTCTCGCAGAAGACCGGGAGCCCGGAGCGTGCCGCCCGGCCGATCAGTTCGGCGTGCGCCGAGGTGGCCGTCGTGATCACGACCGCGTCCACGCCCCAGCGGAAGATCTCGTCCACCCCGGGGGCGGCCGTCTCGCCCAGCCGCAGCGCGAGCTCCTGCGCCCGCGCGGGGTCCGCGTCCGTCAGGATCAGGGATCCGACCTCGCGGTGACGGCTGAGTGTGTTCGCATGAATCGTGCCGATGCGGCCCGTCCCGATGACCCCGATGCGCATGAAAACAAAGTGACCTCGCAGGCCACACGATGTCAATCCGTATGTCCGGACAACCGAACTACACAACTTCCCGTCATCAGCGCCCGGGGCTACGCTCGGCGGGTGCCGAAACCAGAAGTGGACCCGACCGTGCAGCTCGAACTCCGAGTGGACCGAAGCTCTCCGGTGCCGTTGTACTTCCAGCTGTCCCAGCAGCTGGAGGCCGCGATCGAGCACGGATCGCTCACCCCCGGCAGTCTCCTGGGCAACGAGATCGAGCTCGCCGCGCGCCTCGGCCTGTCCCGCCCGACCGTGCGCCAGGCCATCCAGTCGCTCGTCGACAAGGGCCTGCTGGTGCGCCGCCGCGGCGTCGGCACCCAGGTCGTGCACAGCCAGGTCAAGCGCCCCCTGGAACTCAGCAGCCTCTACGACGACCTGGAGGCGGCCGGCCAGCGCCCCGCCACGTCCGTCCTGGTCAACACCGTCGTGCCCGCCTCCGCCGAGGTGGCCGCCGCGCTCGCGGTCGGCGAGGGCAGCGAGGTGCACCGGGTGGAACGGCTACGGCTCGCGCACGGCGAGCCGATGGCGTACCTCTGCAACCACATCCCCGGCGGCCTGCTCGACCTGGACACCGGCCAGCTGGAGGCCACCGGCCTCTACCGCCTGATGCGGGCCGCCGGGATCACCCTGCACAGCGCCCGCCAGTCCATCGGCGCCCGCGCCGCCACCCCCGCCGAGGCCGAACGCCTCGCCGAGGAGCCCGGCGCCCCCCTCCTCACCATGCAGCGCACCACGTTCGACGACACGGGCCGCGCGGTCGAGTTCGGCGACCACATCTACCGCCCGAGCCGCTACTCCTTCGAGTTCCAGCTGCTCGTACGCTCCTGAGTCCGCTCGTCCCGGCGGCACCGGGCCGCACGGTCGAGCCGCAGGGGCGGACAACGGCGCGACCGGCCACGACGTACCCGCACCCCGCGACGCACACCAGCCCCCTTTCCGCCCGGCTCGGCACTCTCCCGGAGGGTGAGGCAGAATCGGCGACGATGAGCACCTACGGCAACTTCAGCGCCCCCATCGGCTCCAGGCGTGCCCCCGCACTGCGGACAGTGGGCACCAGGGAGCGCCGCTCGCACCTGACGGCGCCCCGCGTGCCCACGGTGGGCATCGACATCGGCGGCACCAAGGTGATGGCGGGCGTCGTCGACGCCGACGGCAACATCCTGGAGAAGGTCCGCACCGAGACCCCGGACAAGTCGAAGAGCCCCAAGGTCGTCGAGGACACCATCGTCGAACTGGTCCTCGACCTCTCCGACCGGCACGACGTGCACGCCGTCGGCATCGGCGCGGCCGGCTGGGTCGACGCCGACCGCAACCGCGTCCTGTTCGCCCCCCACCTGTCCTGGCGCAACGAGCCGCTGCGCGACCGCCTCTCCGGCCGCCTCTCGGTCCCCGTCCTCGTCGACAACGACGCCAACACCGCCGCCTGGGCGGAGTGGCGCTTCGGCGCGGGCCGCGGCGAGGACCACCTCGTCATGATCACGCTGGGCACCGGCATCGGCGGCGCGATCCTGGAGGACGGCCAGGTCAAGCGGGGCAAGTACGGCGTCGCGGGGGAGTTCGGGCATATGCAGGTCGTGCCCGGCGGCCACCGCTGCCCGTGCGGCAACCGCGGCTGCTGGGAGCAGTACAGCTCCGGGAACGCCCTGGTCAGGGAGGCCAAGGAGCTGGCCGCCGCCGACTCCCCGGTGGCGTACGGGATCATCGAGCACGTCAAGGGGCAGATCGGCGACATCAGCGGCCCCATGATCACGGAGCTGGCCCGCGAGGGCGACGCGATGTGCATCGAGCTGCTCCAGGACATCGGCCAGTGGCTCGGCGTCGGCATCGCCAACCTGGCCGCCGCGCTCGACCCCTCCTGCTTCGTGATCGGCGGCGGTGTGTCGGCCGCCGACGAGCTGCTCATCGGCCCCGCGCGCGACGCCTTCAAGCGCCAGCTCACCGGGCGCGGCTACCGCCCCGAGGCCCGGATCGTCCGCGCCCAGCTCGGCCCCGAGGCCGGCATGGTCGGCGCCGCGGACCTCGCGCGCCTGGTCGCCCGCCGCTTCCGGCGCGCCAAGCGGCGCCGCGTCGAGCGCTACGAGCGCTTCGAACGGTTCACGGACGCCGCCCGCCGCACCCGGGACACGGCATGACCGAGGCACCACCCTGTACGACCCCCGCGGCCGGACCCGGCCGCGGGGCCCGCACCACCCGTACCGCCGGCACCACCCGTACCGCCGGCACCACCCGTACCGCCCGCGCCACCGGTACTGCCGGCACCACCGGCACCGCCCGTAGTGGTCGCGCCACCGGCACCACCCGCACCACCAGGGACACCGCATGACCGCCTCGCTGCCGCGCCAGGCGGCGCCTCCCGACGAGCCGCCCCGGCCGCCGGAGGACCGCCGCCATGTGATCCGGCGCCGGGCGCTCACCCTGCTGATCATCGTGCTGCTCATCGGCGTCCCGGCCGGGTACCTGGTGATCTCCGCCAACCAGAGCCGGGACAGCGGCAAGGACAAGGAGGCGAAGTACTCGGCGACCGGCCTGACCGCCGGCTGGCCCTCCAAGGTCCAGCGCCGCCTCTACCAGGTGCCGGTCCCGCACCCGTCCAACCAGGTCGCCTACTACGAGACGAACAACTGGAAGACCAGCCGGCTCTATGTGCAGTTCCAGACCACGCACGCCGGTCTCGACCAGTTCCTCCGCCAGATCGGCGCCGACCGGACCGCCCTCGAGCGGGGCGCCATCACCATCAGCGCCCGCGACCAGGGCATCACGGGCTGGCGGTTCAAGGGACCGGGCGCCCGCACGGGCCAGTTCTACGGCATGGTCGTCCAGAAGAAGAACCCCACGCCCACCCTGGACGTCGTCGTGAACTACGGCAACCCCGTCTACCCCTTCGTGTACGTCGTCTCGCGCACGGTCCCTTAGGCCCCGGGGCCGGTCGCCGGGACCGATTGTCAGACCCCGCCCGTAGAGTCGAAGACGAGTGATCCGGGACGCGGGCGGGAGGTGGACACATGGGTAGGGGCGACAGGTCTCCGGCGGACCGGGCGGGCGTCCCGGTGCGCCTCGCCGCGGTCTTCCTGCCCGCCCCGCTGCCGCGCGAGGGCCGCGTGGTCTTCTGGGACCCCACGCCACCCACGGACGGCCCGGACGGCCCGGGCGGCGGGGCAGGGGGCGAGACGGCCGGGTCGGCCGAGGGGGCCGGGACGGCCGAGGTGGCCGAGAGGACCGAGCTGACCGTCGTCCGCCCGCACGGCTCCACCGTCCGCCGCACACAGGTCCCCGCCCTGACCCTGCCCCTGGACCGGGCGCTCCCGCTGCTGGTGCACGCCCGCCGCGACCCCGCCGCCCACCCCGCCACCGCCTGCTGGGGCGCGGCCGCGCTGCACGCGCTGCGGCTCACCGCCCGGGGCCGGCTGCTCCCCGGTCTGACCCCCGGCGGCCATGACGCCTGGCGGGCCGGCCCGCTCGACCCGGAGGACGTCGCGCATCTGCGCGCGATCGCCGCCGCCCTGCCCCACGAGGGACACGCCGTCCCCCTGCCCGGCCCCGGACCGCTCCGGCTGCCGCAGCCGGAAGCGCTGCTGCGCGCCTTCCTGGACGCCGTCGCCGACACCCTGCCCCGCACCCCGGCCGCGCCGGCCGCCGCCGGGAGAGCCTTCGCCGACCGCCGCCCCCAGCGGCTGCCCGGAGCGCACGACTGGGCGGCCGAGGTCGCCGCCGGCATGGACGCGGGCGTGCGCGTCTCGCTCCGCCTCGACCTGTCCGCGTACGACATGTTCGACACGTCGGAGGACGGCCGCCGGGGGCGCGCCGCCGGCGCCGCGATCGTCCAGGTGCACAGCCTCGCCGACCCCACCCTGGTGACCGACGCGGCGGCCCTGTGGGCGGGCGAGGCGGACCCGTCCTTCGGACCCCGCGCGCGCGTGGACGCGGCCCTCGCCGTGCGGCGCGCGGCGCGGGTGTGGCCGCCGCTGGCCCGGCTCGCCGAACAGGACACGCCGGACGTACTGGCCCTGTCCGAGGACGAGTTGAGCGATCTGCTCGGCGTGGCGGCGACCCGGCTCGCGGCGGCCGGGGTGGCCGTGCACTGGCCACGCGACCTGGCGCAGGACCTCAGCGCCACCGCGGTGGTCCGGCCCGCGCCGGGCTCGGCGACCGACGGCACCGGCTTCTTCGACAGCGAGGAACTGCTCCAGTTCCGCTGGCAGCTGGCGCTCGGCGGCGACCCGCTCAGCGAGGCCGAGATGGACGCGCTGGCCGAGGCGCACCGCCCGGTGGTGCGGCTGCGCGACCAGTGGGTACTGGTCGACCCGGCGCTGGTCCGCAAGGCCCGCCGACGCGAACTGGGCCTGCTGGACCCGGTGGACGCCCTGTCCGCCGCCCTCACCGGCACCGCCGAGGTCGACGGCGAGAGCGTCGAGGCGGTCCCGGTGGGCGCCCTAGCGGCCCTGCGCGACCGCCTCACCGCCGGGGTGCACCCGGCGGACCCGCCCCCCGGACTGCACGCCACCCTCCGCGACTACCAGCTCCGCGGCCTGGCCTGGCTGGACCTCATGACCTCCCTCGGCCTCGGCGGCTGCCTCGCCGACGACATGGGCCTCGGCAAGACGATCACCCTGATCGCCCTGCACCTCAAGCGGGACCGCGCCGAGCCCACCCTCGTGGTCTGTCCCGCCTCCCTCCTGGGCAACTGGCAGCGCGAGATCACCCGCTTCGCCCCGGGCGTTCCCGTCCGCCGCTTCCACGGCCAGGGCCGCTCCCTCGCCGGCCTGACGGGCGGTTTCGTCCTCACCACGTACGGCACCATGCGCTCCACCGCCGCCACACTGGCCGCCCAGCCGTGGGGCATGGTCGTCGCGGACGAGGCCCAGCACGTGAAGAACCCCTACTCGGCGACGGCGAAGGCCCTGCGCACGATCCCGTCCCCCGCGCGCGTCGCCCTCACCGGCACCCCCGTCGAGAACAACCTCTCCGAGCTGTGGGCCCTGCTGGACTGGACGACGCCCGGCCTGCTCGGACCCCTGAAGTCCTTCCGCGCCCGGCACGCGCGCGCCGTGGAGAACGGCGAGGACGCGCAGGCGGTGGAGCGCCTGGCCCGCCTGGTCCGCCCGTTCCTCCTGCGCCGCAAGAAGTCCGACCCCGGGATCGTCCCCGAGCTGCCGCCCAAGACCGAGACCGACCGCCCGGTGCCGCTCACCCGTGAACAGGCCTCCCTGTACGAGGCGGTGGTGCGCGAGTCGTTGCTCGCCATCGAGACCGCGCAGGGGATCGCGCGCCGGGGCCTGGTGCTCAAGCTGCTGGGCGCGCTCAAGCAGATCTGCGACCACCCCGCGCTGTACCTGAAGGAGGAGACCGCCTCCGTCGGTGAACGGCTCGCCGCCCGCTCCGGCAAGCTCGCCCTCCTCGACGAGCTGCTGGACACGGTCCTCGCCGAGGACGGCTCGGTGCTGGTCTTCACGCAGTACGTGGGCATGGCCCGGCTGATCACCGCCCACCTCGCCGACCGGGCGATCCCGGTGGAGCTGCTCCACGGCGGCACACCGGTCCCGGAGCGCGAGCACATGGTGGACCGCTTCCAGGCCGGCGCCACCCCCGTCCTCGTCCTCTCCCTCAAGGCCGCGGGCACCGGCCTGAACCTCACGCGCGCGGGCCATGTCGTGCACTTCGACCGCTGGTGGAACCCCGCGGTGGAGGAACAGGCCACCGACCGCGCGTACCGCATCGGCCAGACGCAGCCGGTCCAGGTCCACCGCCTCATCACCGAGGGCACGGTCGAGGACCGTATCGCCGAGATGCTCGCCTCCAAGCGCGCCCTGGCCGACGCCGTCCTCGGCTCCGGCGAGGCCGCCCTCACCGAACTGACCCACAGCGAACTGACCGACCTGGTGCGACTGCGGAGGGAGGCGTGATGAGTGAGCGGGAGGAGCACGGGGAGCCGGCGGCGGCGTCCGGAGCGGACGACACGGCGGCCGAACGCCCGGCCGACGCCGCACGGCGCGCCCTGCGGGCGGCGCGGGAACGGGACCGGGGCTCCGATCCCTCCGTGGGCGGTCGTGTCCTCGGCGGTGGCCCTGCCGTGGAGGCCGATTCCGTCGCGGGCGGTCCCCAGTCGGGCGGCGGTCGTGTCTCGGCTGCGGACTCCGTCGTGGGCGGCTCTGGCCCGGGCGCCGGTCTTGCCCCGGGCGCCGACTCCTCCGTAGGCACTCGTGCCCCCGGCGGCAATCCCGTCCCGGTCACCGACCCCCTCGTGGGTGGTCCCGCCTCGGGCGGTGGCCCTGCCTCGGCTACGGACTCCTCCGTAGGCGGCACTGCCCCGGGTGGTGGTGCTGCCCCGGGTGGTGGTGCTGCCCCGGGTGGTGGTGCTGCCCCGGGTGG
>NZ_KQ949024.1:50680-256379 GCF_001514285.1 Streptomyces sp. DSM 15324 | reverse complement strand
CGGTCCCGCCCCCGGCGGCGGTCCCGCCCCCGGCGGCGGTCCCGCCCCCGGCGGCGGTCCCGCCCCCAGCGGTGGTGCCGCCCCGATCACCGACTCCTCCGCGGGCCGCTCCGCCCCCGGAGCCACGGGCGGCCCCGGCGGCCCCGGTGTTCCCGCCGTGAGCTCCCCCGGGCCGACCGCCCGGCCCGGGGACATCGCGCGGGAGGCGTTGCGGGCCGCCCGCGCCCAGGCGCGGCAGAAAGCGGTCGACGACAGGGAACCGGACGCCGGGCGGGCCACCCGGCCGTCCGCCCGGGCCGCGGGTGCTGAACGTCCCGCCGTCCCCGGCACCGCCGCCCCGGTCCTGCGGCGCCCGAGCCGACCGGGGGACCTCGGCGGCGGTGACCGTACAGCCCGCGAACGCGCCCGGCTCGTACGGGAGTCACTCGCCGACGCCTTCCGGATGCCCTCGGACGACCCGCCGTCGTCCACCGCACCCGACCGACGCCCCACCCCGGCACCCGCCGACCCGCCCCCTCCCGCCCCCGTCACCCCCCGCTCCATGGCCGCCCCCTCCCGGGACGGGGAGCACCGGCGTACCTTTCCCGCCTTCCCGGCGTTGCCCGGACGGGGGGACGGCGAGCAGTCCCGGTTCGCCGAGACCTGGTGGGGGCATGCCTGGGTGGCCGCGCTGGAGGAAGGGGCGCTGGACGTCAAGCGGCTGGCGCGGGGCCGGGGTTACGCCCAGCAGGGGCACGTCGACGCCATCACCGTCACCCCCGGACTCGTCCTCGCGTACGTGCAGGGCAGCCGGCCCCGCCCGTACCGCGTACAGGTGCGGCTGCGGACGCTGGGGGAGGAGGAATGGGAGCGGTTCCTGGCCACCGCGGTGGACCGGCCCGCGTACATCGCCGCGCTGCTCGACAAGGAGATGCCGGAGTCGCTCGCCGACTGCGGGGTGCCGCTGCTCCCCGGCCCCGGCGACCTCGAACCGCACTGCAGCTGCCCCGACCGCGCACACCCCTGCAAACACGCCGCCGCCCTCTGCTACCAGACCGCGCGACTCCTGGACGCCGACCCCTTCGTCCTGCTCCTGCTGCGCGGACGGGGCGAACGCGAGCTGCTGGACGCGCTGTCCCGCCGCAACGCCACCCGCGCGGCGCGGGCCGCGCAGGATCAGGAAGCGGCCGATCTGCCGGGCGTCCGCGCCACGGAGGCGATGGCCCCGGGCGGCGGCCCGGGACGTCGACTGCCGCCGCTGCCCGCCCCCTTGCCCGTCCCGCCGCACCCCGGGCAGCCCCCGGCCTACCCCTCCGCGCCGAACGGCCCCGACTCCTTCGCCCTGGACCAGCTCGCCACCGACGCCGCCGCCCGCGCCCACGCCCTGCTCGTCACCGGCCGCGACGAGATCGGCGAACTGACGCTGTGGCAGGACGCCGTACGGCTGGCCGCCGCCCGCCCCGGCTCCGGACTCACCCTCGCCACCCGCTCCCTGTACGCCTCGCTCGCCTCGGCGGCCGGCCGCACCCCGTCGGAACTGGCGCGCGCGGTCGCCGCCTGGCGGCAGGGCGGACCGGACGGCCTCACCGTCCTGGAGGAGCCCTGGGACCCGCCGGCGGGCCGTTTCGACCGGGCCCGCCCGCTGCTCCTCGCCGCCGACCTCCCCGCCTTCCGCCCCTGGCGCAACCACCTCACCCACCCCGCCGGCCACGTCCAGCTCCGCTTCGGGCGCGACGGCCTGTGGTACCCGTACGAGTCCGAGCCCGGCCAGGACGACTGGTGGCCCCGCGGCACCCCCGACCCCGACCCGGTGGGCGCCCTGACCGGCCTGGGCACCGCCGAGGAGCCTTAGCCGGGCCCACCGCCGCACAGTGGGGCGGGCCGCACCGGGTCGCTGTGGCTCACTGCGTGTAGAAGGTGGCGTCGCCCCGGTCGGTCGCGGTGCTGGGGGCCTGGACGTAGAGCAGGTAGTTGTAGTGGCGGATGTAGCGGCCCGGGAGGTTGTACGCCTCGTACGAGACCCCGGCGGAGTCCGCGAGGCCGGCCCGGGCGGTGAAGGAGGCGTCGGACGCGAACTGCGCCGTCCCGTCGTTCTTCTCCACCCACACCTCGTAGTTCTTGTGGCGCAGGAAGTAGCCCGGGAAGTTGGCCGACTCCAGGGAGACGGTGCCCGTGCCGGCCAGACCCGTGACGACCCGGAACTGCGAGTCGGCCAGCGGCGAGACGTTCGCCTCGATCTTGGCGCGGTAGTCCCAGTGCCGGATGAACCGGTCCGGGAAGTTGTAGGAGGAGAGCCGGATCGGGGTGAGGCCGTCGGCGACGGGGATGCCGAAGTCGGGTGTGCCGTCGGCCTTCCAGTAGATCTTCTGGACGCGGGTGCGGCGGTTGGGGTCGTTGAGCGGGGAACCGCTGATGTCCTTGTAGCTGCGGTCGTGGTAGACGAGGATGTCCGACGTGCCGTCCTCGGAGACCGTGAACTGGTTGTGCCCGGGGCCGTACTGGCTGGTGGCGGCGTGGCTGGCGAAGACCGGGCCGGCGCTCTTGGCCCACGACGAGGCGCTCAGCAGGTCGTCCGAGGCGGACGCGGTCAGCATGCCCATGCAGTAGTTGGCGTCGGTGGCGCTGGCCGAGAAGGTCAGGAAGACCTTGCCGCCCCGCTGGATGACGGCGGGGCCCTCGTTGACCGTCTCGCCTCCGGCGGTCTCCCACGCGGCGGTCGGCCTGCTGAGCATGACGGGTGTGCCGGTGATGGTCCAGGGGCTGGACATCTGCGCGAGGTAGATGTTGGTGCCGCCGCCGACGGCCGGGTCGTTCTGCGCCCAGGCGAGGTAGCGCGTGCCGTTCACGACGAAGGTCGTCGCGTCCAGCGAGAAGGTGTCCAGCGGCAGCGCGATACGCCCCTTCTCCGTCCAGCTCCCCGTGATCGGGTTCGCGGCGGCGCACTCCAGGACGTAGGGCCGGATGTGCCAGATGTCGTTGGCATCGCCGGCGGCGAAGTAGATGTACCACTTGCCGTCGATGAAGTGGATCTCCGGGGCCCAGATGTGTGCGCCCATCGCACCGCTGGCGTGCTTGGTCCAGACGGTCGTCTCGGCGGCCGACGTGAGCCCCTGGATCGTGGTGGCACGGCGGAGCACGATGCGGTCGTACGCCGGCACCGTGGCGGTGAAGTAGTAGAAGCCGTCGGTGTGCTTGAAGATGTGCGGGTCGGCCCGCTGCTCGGCGATGGTGTTGGTGTACGTCACGCCTGGTGACGCGGGCACGGCGGCGTGGGCGGTACCGGCCGAGACACCGGTGACGGTGGCGGCGGCCGAGCCGGCGATCAAGCCGAGGACCGATCGACGGGTGAGCGCAGGTCTCACGGATTGCTCCCTCGTGTGCGGGCGGCGCAGAGAAACCGTCCGTTCAAGTGCCGGTATTTCGAACGCCGTTCGTGAATTCGGCCAGAACTTAAGTCCTGCGGTCGCCCCCGTCAACGCTTTGGTCAAAGAAGCATCCGGCGACTTGGCCGACGCCCGCCGCGAAAGGCCCATGGATTGTCGGATGTATTGACGCATCCCGATGCCCCCACTTAATGTCTGCCCGATTCTACGAACGTTGTTCGATATTTCGCACTATGGCGGGTCGGCTTCGGGTTGGCTGAGGCGCCACCTCGGTCACCGCCGCCGATATCGCAGCATTCCGAAGGCCGCCACCGCCGTGCCGGACCACAGGCAACAAGAGCCCTCTGAGATCTTCCCCTCTCCCGACGGTGGCACCTGCACGAAGACAGGAGATCCGAATGTCCGCGCTCCGCGCCCGGCTGACGGTGATATTGCTCGCCGCATGCCTCCTCTTCGCCGGCCAGGCCCTGACCACGCCCCAACGGGCCGACGCAGCCGATCCGGGTTACCTGATGGTGCACTTCACCGGTGAGGGGGCGACCAATCAGCAGATGTACCTCTCGCACAGCACCGACGGCCTGCACTGGAACGACCTCAACGGCGGCGGGATGGTCCTGCGCTCCACGGTCGGCACGAAGGGGGTGCGCGACCCCGCATTCGTGAGATCCCCCGACGGCAGCAAGTACTGGATCATCGCCACCGACCTGTGCATCAGCTGCGGGCAGGACTGGAACGCCGCCATCAACAATGGCAGCCGCAACCTGGTGGTGTGGGAGTCGACGGATCTGGTCACCTGGTCGCAGCCGTGGCTGCTCAACGTCGCCGGCGCCATCCCCGACGGCCGCAACGCCTGGGCGCCCGAGGCGATCTGGGACCCGCAGACCAACGACTACGTCCTGTACTGGGCGACCAACGTGCCCCTCGACGGCAAGACGAAGCACCGCATCTACTACGCCCGCACCAGCGACTTCCGCACCGTCACCACCCCGCAGACCTACATCGAGCGCCCCGGCACGCAGGAGATCATCGACACCCAGATCATCGAGGTGCCGGCCGGAGTGGGCACCTACCGCTACGTGCGGGCCTCCGGTGACGGCCAGATCACCCTCGAGGGCAGCAACTCCATCCTCGGAACCTGGACCCGCCTCGGTGACCTGTCCGGCATCGGTCTGACCGGGTCGATGGTCGAGGGCCCGATGTGGATGAAGTTCAACGGCACCGACAAGTGGGCCCTCTACCTTGACCAGTACGCCTCCGGCGGCGGCTACATGCCGGTCCTGACGACCGACCCGTCCAATCCCGCCTCCTACCAGAGGCAGGCTTCGGGAAGCTACACCATGGGCGGCACGAAGAAGCGCCACGGCTGGATCATGAACCTGACCGCCGCCGAGGAGAGCCGCGTCCTCGCCCGCTGGCCCAACACCCCCGCCCAGCGGCTCCAGTCGTACAACTTCCAGGACCGGTACGTGCGCCACACCAACTTCGACGTGCGCATCGATCCCGACGTGAGCCCCGCCGAGGACGGCCAGTTCCGGCTGCGCCCCGGCCTGGCGGGCACCGGCACCGTCTCCTTCGAGTCGGTGAACCACCCCGGCTACTTCCTGCGCCACTTCAACTTCGACTTCCAGCTCGCCCACAACGACGGCACCACCCAGTTCGCCGCGGACGCCACCTTCCGCAAGGTCGTCGGCCTCGCCGACGCCGGCTGGTCGTCGTTCCAGTCGTACAACTACCCCGACCGCTACATCCGCCACTACGCCTACGAGCTGCGCCTCGACCCGATCACCACCGCGACGGGACGCGGCGACGCCACCTTCCGTGTGACGAGCTGACCCCACGTCGACAGGGACGTGGGACGCGCTGACGACACCGGGACGCGACCGCTGCCGGCCCTGGTCCGCCAGGGGGCGAGCGGCGGCACGTCCCGGAGTACGCCGGTGGCGCCCGGGTCCGCGAAGTCCGGCTGATGTCCCTTTGGAGAGCTTCAGCGAGCGTCACGCTCCTTGCCGGGCCGGGTCGCGCCGGCTAGGTGTTCTGTCCCCGGAGGTTGGTGACTCGGCCGAGCAGCCGACCCGCCGCACGACGGTACGCCCCGGTACGACATACTCTCCCGATGAGTTCACGCACTTCCCCGATCGGCCGGCCGATCACGATACGGAGGGCCGTCGCGCGGGATGCCAAACGGCTCACGCGGCTCGTGCGTGGCTCAGGCGCCTACGCGGGTAAGTACGCAGGCGCGGTCGCGGGCTACCGGGTCGGGCCTGATTACATCGAGGCCCACCGCGCCTTTGTGGCCGTCGGCGCCGACGAGCATGGAGGCCGGGTCCTCGGGTTCTACTCGCTCGTCCTCGCTCCACCGGAGCTCGACCTGCTGTTCGTCGCTGACGAAGCGCAAGGACGGGGTATTGGACGGCTGCTCGTCGCGCACATGCGGTCCGAGGCCCGTGCCGCCGGGCTCGACCGTGTCAAGGTCGTGTCGCATCTTCCCGCCGAGGGCTTCTACTACCGCGCCGGTGCAGTGCGGATCGGGACCGCGCTCGCGAACCCGCCCGCCGTACCGTGGGACCGTCCCGAGTTCGAGTTCCGCGTTTCCTCGGGATGACGCGGCGTGCCGGTTGGCGTGGCACCGGCTTCGCGGTGTGGTGGCCGGCTTGCGGGGGCCGCTGGACGCCGCGGTGGTCTCCTCTGCCTTCCGCTGTGCCGCCGCCGCGTCTCCCGCGTCCGGCTTGCTGACCCGCATGGTCCTCTACAGGGCCTGCCTCGGTGCTATTCCTCGACACCGAGCACGCCGTCAAGCGGCTCACCCGGCATCTGCGGGCCGGCAGGGTCAACGCCGGGGCCCGGCACAGCGGCAAGTCCCAGCCACAGCGCACACGGCCCCTGGCGCAGTTGCAAGAACAGCCAGATCACCGTTCTGGTGGCGACCGGTGTCGCGGCCCATGGCCTGCACGTCGAAGACCTCGATCTTGTGTGGTCACGCTCGTGCCGGCGGGGCCGGCGCCGCGAGACGAGCCGCATGATGGCCGGGGCGGGCATCGAGCCGACCGTCACCAAGGTGCGCTCGGGCGAGGCGGAGCTGAGCCGGATCACCGGCGCCAGGACTCCCTCCGGGATTCCGCTCGACGGCGAGCCCGCCGTCCCCCGACCCAAGAACACCAATGCTCCCTTCCGCGGCCTCGGCACCAGCAAGGGCACCTCCCGCGGCGCCGGCGGCAAGTCCTGACAGGCGGGCGAGGCCCGCAAGCTCGCCGAGGCCCGCAGGGCCGCCCTCGTGCGTCGCAACGGCTGAGAGCCGTTGCCCTGGCAGCCTGGCCACGGGATCGCACGCGAAGTAAACGCCTTTGGCCGCGAAGGGATGCCGCAGAAACGGAGCACGATGGTGTTGCCGGCGCCTCGCACTGTGCCCGGCATGACAAGCTGTGCTTGCCCACCCCCCCGAACCCAGGAGGTCACCATGACCGCAGAGCCCGTATCTACGGAAGGTTCGGAGCCGGATGCCCCCGAAACGTCCCCTCTGGAGCCGGACAGCGAGGGCAACTATGACCTCAAGCGCAAGTTCCGCGAAGCCCTGGCGCGCAAGCGCGGTGCGCAGGCGGACGCCGCTGATATTGCCGCCAAGTCCGATGCGTCGAAGGTGCGTTCGGCGCACGGCCCGGCTGCGAGCCAGCGGTCGTTCAGGCGCAAGAGCGGCGGCTGAGTCGATGAGTCCCGCGACGTGCGTATGCCCATGGGCGCGTCGCGGGCGGGGCGTAGCCGGGGGACTCATGTGCCCCTGTACCGCTGTGAAAAACGACTGCGGCTGTCCGGGGTGACGTCTGCGTCGTGAGGCGGAGTTGCCGATACCCGGAGCCTCGCTCAGCGGCACACCCAGCAGGGCGTTCCCGGGAGGCCGCCAGGGCATGACGGGGCGCGGCTGCGTGGGGGTGATCTGTCGCACCGCCGCCCAGGTGGTGCCGAGTGTGCGTAGCCGGCCGGTGTCCATCGTGTCGTGCAACCGGGAGAGGAGGAGGTCTTCCTCCGCCCGGACCGTCCGTTCCTCGCCTTCGATATGGCCGCTCCCGGGCGTGCGCCGGAGACGGGCCGTGACGCTTGCCGGAACCACCCTGATCTCCACGCCCGCCCGCACCGTCTTTTGAGGCGCAGCCCTTACGCCGGCCGCGCTCCCAAAGATTCCCGAAACGTTGCGCTCCGGCTGGGGCAAAATCTGTGTCCGCGAGCTGAGGTTTCAACAGGACAGGCAGACAGATTCTCTATCGCATTAAGTGGGGGTGGGATTCCTCGCCGTACACAGGCCGCTTCGGCGTGCTACTGTCGATCCCAGTTGCAGTTGTGGTTCCCAAAACTTCAAGTGCCCTCCGGGCGGCGCCTGCGCCACTGGAAGCACTTTTATTGTCCGGTATTTTTCCCGGCGGGGTGATCATCGCGGCGACACGGGGTCCGTACAGTGCGGATCCCGACGCACTGCCCCAAAGGAGAAAAGATATGGCTGCTGGTACTGTGAAGTGGTTCAACGCGGAAAAGGGCTTCGGCTTCATCGAGCAGGACGGTGGCGGTCCTGATGTGTTCGCCCACTACTCGAACATTTCCGCCCAGGGCTTCCGCGAGCTGCTGGAGGGCCAGAAGGTGACGTTCGACATCGCGCAGGGCCAGAAGGGCCCGACGGCCGAGAACATCGTTCTCGCCTGACGCTGACTGTCGCGTAGTCGTAGCCGGGGCCCGCGTCCTTCGGGGTGCGGGCCCCGGCTACTCGCATTTTACGCAGCGGTTTCGCCTGCGGACGACAACCGGGAAATCCGGCCCGACTCACCGCATACGGGGCATCCTTCAGGGTGCACGCATCCCTTCATGGCTGCATCGCGGCGGACGCCCGAACATTGCGTCCACTTCGCGCCGTTCATTCCAGCTCCTGCGCCGCACGGATTTTTCGTCGGTGAGATTCGTTTTCGCATTCCACCGGTCCATTCTTGCAATTCTCTGTGCTGCTGATCGCTGCCGGAATTCCTTGATATGTGCCGCATCGAGGAAGGTTCCGCATGAACCGCACCCGCACGAAAGACCGCTTCACCCGCACCCGTAACGGCAGTGCCGAATCCGGAAGGGGCGGCAGCCGATTCGCTTCGTCGGCCAGGAGCCGCTCCGGCGGGCCGGGCCGTTCCGGTGGTTACGGCCGCCGGCCCGCCGCGGTCCAGGGAGAGTTCGCGCTGCCCAGGACGATCACTCCCGCGCTCCCCGCCGTGGAGAGCTTCGCCGATCTCGACATGCCCAGGGCGCTGCTGGGCGCGCTCAGCTCGCAAGGCGTGACCGTACCCTTCCCGATCCAGGCCGCGACCCTGCCTAATTCCCTCGCCGGCCGGGACGTACTGGGCCGTGGCCGCACCGGCTCCGGCAAGACCCTCGCCTTCGGGCTGGCGCTGCTGGCCCGTACGGCCGGGCAGCGCGCCGAGGCGAGGCAGCCGCTGGGGCTGATCCTCGTACCCACGCGCGAGCTGGCGCAGCAGGTCACCGACGCACTCGCCCCGTACGCCCGCTCCGTGAGGCTGCGGCTGGCCACGGTGGTGGGCGGAATGCCGATCGGCCGACAGGCGAGCGCGCTGCGCGCCGGCGCCGAGATCGTCGTCGCCACGCCGGGACGCCTCAAAGACCTCATCGACCGTGGCGACTGCCGACTGAACCAGGTTTCCATCACCGTCCTCGACGAGGCCGACCAGATGGCCGACATGGGCTTCATGCCGCAGGTCACCGCCCTCCTCGCCCAGGTCCGCCCCGAGGGCCAGCGCATGCTGTTCTCCGCCACTCTCGACCGCAACGTCGACCTGCTCGTGCGCCGCTATCTCAGCGATCCCGTCGTGCACTCCGTCGACCCCTCGGCCGGCGCGGTCACGACGATGGAGCACCACGTGCTCCACGTTCACGCCGCCGACAAGCACACGGCAACCACCCAGATCGCCGCACGCGACGGCCGCGTGATCATGTTCCTCGACACCAAGCACGCCGTCGACGGCCTCACACAGCACCTCCTGAACAGCGGGGTACGGGCCGCCGCTCTGCACGGCGGGAAGTCACAGCCGCAGCGCACCCGCACACTGGCACAGTTCAAGACCGGACACGTCAACGTGCTGGTGGCGACCAACGTCGCGGCGCGCGGCATCCACGTCGACAACCTCGACCTCGTCGTCAACGTCGACCCGCCGACCGACCACAAGGACTACCTCCACCGCGGCGGCCGTACCGCCCGCGCAGGAGAGTCCGGCAGCGTCGTCACCCTGGTCACCCCCAACCAGCGCCGCGGCATGACCCGCCTCATGGCAGCGGCCGGCATCGTCCCGCAGACCACCCAGGTCCGGGTCGGCGAAGAGGCCCTGCACCGCATCACCGGCGCCCAGGCCCCTTCCGGCATCCCGGTCGTCATCACCGCACCGGTGGTCGAACGCCCCAAGAAGCGCGCCGCCACCTCACGCGGTCGGCGCCGCCCCGTCTCGGCGGCCCGCCGCGCGCCCGTACGGCAGTCCACCACGGGTGCGGCGGCATAGAACCTTCGTGTCAGGAAGCCCGCCCAACTCCGCAGGAGGAACCCTTTGACGCTGGACCAGACGCAGTTCCGCTCCACACCTACCAACGCCGTGCAGACGGCGGCCGATCCCGCGGACGCGGCCGGACCGCAGGTCTGGGAGGACATGACCGTCGAGGTGGCGCTGTCCGTGATGGCCGCCGCCCGTACAGGTCGGCTGGTCGTCTGCGACGAGGACGGTATGGGCACCGGCCTGGTCACCCGGGACCGGCTCACGGCCGTCCGTGACGGTTCCGGATACACGGACCGGATCCGCCTGAGTGACATCGCCGATGTCATCGAGCCCTTCGCGTCGCCGCCGGCCACGAGGGCCGAAGCCGGGCGTGAGATGCGCTGCCGCCGGCTCGGGGCCCCGCCCGTGGCCGGCGGACACGGCAACACTCTGGGCGTCCTCGTCCTCTCTCGCTGAACCGCCGTCACCCCTCTCGATGACGACGACCACCCCGCCTGCACCACGGGTCGGGCCGCCGACATGCTCGGCACCACCGCCGCCTTCCTGCGCGCCCTCGGCGAACACCGCCTGATCACACCTTTGCGCTCCGAAGGCGGCCACCGCCGCCACTCCCGCTATCAGCTGCGCATCGTCGCCCGTGCCCGCGAACTCGTCGACCAAGGCGCCCTCCCACGAACGCCGCACCCAGCAGGGCACAACCCGACGTGAGATCATCCGATGTCTCAGGCGATGCGCCGCCCGCGAGGTCTTCCACCGGGGCAGACCCGTATCCAGCTCCCCGTTTTAGGGGCGTCCGTGATATGTGAGAGGGTCTGGGGCGTGAGTGAGACACCGTCGAACACCCTGCAATACCGCTTTGACGGGCCAGAAGAGGCTCCCGTCCTGATCTTGGGCCCCTCCCTGGGCACCACCTGGCACAGGTTGTAGAGACCGTCTGTCGGCGTCCAGGTCAGTCCAAGGTGACCGCACAATTCCAGGTCAGAGCGTTTTGGTCCGCGTGAGTCGACGCAGTCGGTGACAGGTGTGTGATAGCGGTGTTCGACGAGAAGCCTCGCCGGTGCGGTCCGACGGGGCTTCTCAAACAGGTGCGTGCAACGTCCGCCGAGGGCACCGTTGTGCCCGGCTTCTCCCCTCCTGAGCACCCGAAGCAAGGAGGGGGCGACGCCGCCGCTCTGACGGCCGAGGCACAGCCTGTCACCCAGGGACTCTCCGCGCCCAAGCGGGAGGCACTCTTCGCTTCTGCAAACTCATCGGCCTTTGGGGAGTGTCTACGGCACGGCATGTCTCTCCGAGGCCGGGCGGATCGCGAACCGCGCCCACGCGACCAACCGAGCGTCGGTGAACTCGGTGCGTGGTCGTGCGGCCGACGTACTGGAAACGGTCGCGTCCACGTCACACCAGATCCCTTCCACCAAGAAGGGCAGGCGTGCGGGTCTCACGCGAACCCGTCTCCTCGTCATCGACCAGGAGGAGGTAACGCTCCGCGACCGCTCCGCAAGATGATGTCCACGCCTGTAGTTGCCCACGTCATGGTTCAGGACGGCATCCGCAGGGCGAGCAGGGCCACGTCGTCGGTGTTGCCGGGTGGCATGCGGCCGAGTAGCTGATCGCACAGGGTGTCGAGCGGTTCGTGGGCGAGAGCGAGGGCGTGGTGGCGCAGACGGGTGAGGCCGGTGTCGAGGTCGCTGCCGGGGATTTCGATCAGGCCGTCGGTGTAGAGCAGCAGGGTGGAACCCGGCGGCAGCGACTGCGCGGCGTTCGGTCGGCTGCCGACGGTGCTCGAACCGGCGCCAAGGAGGAGCCCCTGCCCGGCTTCGAGGTACTGCGCCTGTCCGCCCTGGGCCAGCAGGAGGGGCGGCGGATGCCCGGCGCTGGTCCACCGCAGCGTCCATGGGCCGGTGTGCGGGCTGCCTTCGAGCAGGGCGAGGACGAGGGTGGCCATGGGGACGGTGGTGATGGCGGGCAGGGCGTCGTCGAGGCGGTCCACGACAGCACCGGGTGGGCCGGTGCGGTCCCAGGCCAGTGACCGCAGGATGCCGTGCAGTTGTGCCATGCCGGCCGCGGCGGTGAGATCGTGACCCACGACGTCGCCGATGACCAGCGCGAGCGTGCCGTTCTTCAGCTCGAAGGCGTCGTACCAGTCGCCACCGACCTGGGAGCCGGCCGGGGCGGGCTGGTAGCGGGCGGCCAGTTGCAGGCGGCCGAGCCGGGGCAGCGGGGCGAGCAGGTTGCGCTGCATGGCCTCGGCGACGGCGCGCTGGCGGCCGAACCGGCGGGCGTTGTCGATGACCAGGCCGACCCGGCGGCCGATGTCGCCCACCACTTTCAGATCGTCGGTGTCGAAGGGGGACTCCGGGTCGGTGCGCACCAGCGTCAGGGCGCCGGTGACCTGACGGGCGGAGCCCAGCGGCACGGTGATGGCGGATGTCGCGCCCACCGCCCGCAGGAAGCCGCTGTGGACGGCGGCCAGGGCGGAGCCGGCCGGCTCTGTGACGTCTGCTTCGCGCTGCAGGACGGGATCACCGCCGTTCAACACCTGGACGAGCGGAGAGTGGGCTCTTCCCACCTCCGTCTGGGGCAGGCGCTCGCGCCAGTCCTCCTGCGCGGCGTGTCGGCCCCCCGGGCCCGTCACCGCCACACGGTGGACCTGTCCGGTACCGACCCGCAGGTCTACCGCCGCCCAGTCGGCCAGACGGGGAACCAGCAGGCGGCCCAGCCGGGCGAGGGCCTCGTCGATCTCGAGTGTCTGACCCAGCACGTCGGTGATCTCCGCCACCAGCGTCAGCCGCTCGGTGCGGTCCTCCAGAGCCCGCGTGTAGGCCGCACGCTCCCGGCGCGTGCTGCGGTTGCCGGCGGCGTCGGTCAACAGCACGGCCATGCCCTGGAAGGCGCTGTCGTCCCTCAGAGGGGAAGCGGACCAGGAGATCGCGGTCAGACGGCCGTCACCGCGCAGACAGATCTCACCCTCCCCCCGTGCCTCGGCTCTCTCGGCCAGGGACCGCAGTAGTGGGCACTGCTCCCGGGGCACCGGGCCGCCGGCCGCGTCCCGGTGCAGCAGGTCGTGTGCGTCCTCGCCCCGCATGGCGGCGGCGGCACGGCCCAGCAGGCGCTCGGCAGCCGGGTTGGCCGCGAGAATCCGTCCAGTGGGGTCCACCACGATGAGAGCTGTGCCCAGCCGTCGGACGACCTGCCGCCAGAAATCCGGCTCGGCCACCGACCGGCACCGCCCCTCATCTCCCATGTCCTCCACCATGCCGCCTTTCCAGCCATGCAAACCCTCGCCGGAAACCGCGGACGCGTTGGCAGGCCGACACACCAGCGGATCGACGACTGCGGAGTTGACAACGATCGGTACGACCTGCATCAACGCTATGCCCGAGCGGCAGGGAACGGGCTCGTCTCGACCGGTCTGAGTAGTCTTCGTCGTAAGTCCTTCGGGGGTTGATCATGCGGCGAGTCGGGGCAAGCATTCTTCTGGGCGATCGGCGGCGTGTCGGTCGAGCCTGGCCAGCAGATCGTCCAGGTCGGAGGTGGTGAACTTTCACTGGAACGGCTGCGCCGTGGCGTTGTAGCGGTCTTCGAAGGCTCGGAGCCGGTTCCCGACTTGGCAAAGGTCGGTGAAGTCGTTGGGCGAGAAGGCCTTGCGCTGTACGGCGGAGAAATAGACCTCGACTTGGTTCAGCCAAGAGGCGCGCACGGGGGTGTGGACCAGTACCGCGTTCGAGAACCCAGTGGTCAGCCGGGCTGTTGCGGCCTTGCCGCGGTGGGAGGAGCCGTTGTCGACGATCCAGAACACGCGTTTCGCGCTGGCGTAGGGTTCTTGGCTCATGACCTGGGTGACCAGGTTCATGAACGGGCCGATGCCGGTGGTCGGCTCGCAGCGGCCGAACACCTTCGCCTGGTGGACGTCGTAGGCGGCCAGGTAGGCCAGTGCTCCGCCGCGCCCGTAGGTGTGGTTGACCCGCACCGCCCTGGCCTGCCCGGGGGCGAGGGGTGGGGTGACAGCGGCAGCGGGCCTGGATGGAGGTCTTCTCGTCCGCGCTGATCACATACTCGTCCGCGCCGAGCGGCTCGCCGTCCCAGGCGCGGGTGTACAGGGCAAGGACACGGGCTGCCTTGAGCCGGAAGCCGGGGTCGCTGATGAAGATCCAGGACCGGTGTTGCCAGGGTTTGGTCGCGTCCTGGACGAGCCAGCGTCGCACTGTGGAAGCGGAGATTGTGTCGACGATGGCGCGGGCGATGACCTCGCGGGCCAGCTCCGAGGCCGACCGGCGGGACAGTGGCGTGCCGCTCTCCGCGGGCAGTTGACAGGCCAGCGCCTTGACCTTGGCCCTCTGTAACGGGGCGAAGGAAGCGGGACGCCCGGAACGCTTGCGGTCGGACAGGGCGGGCAGCCGGTTCCCGGCGAAACGGTCGCGCCAGGTGCGGACGGTCTCCACCTGCAGCCCGGTCTCGCGGGCGATGCGCGCGTTGGAGCGGCCCCGAGCCGCGTACAAGACGACCTGGGCGCGCTGGCGCAGCCGGTGCTCTGTCTTGTGGCCGTAGGCCATCTTCTTCAGCCGCTCACGCTCGGAGGCCGTCAGGACGATCGGGCATGCGGCGGTGCGATGCAACGCGGGAGAGCCGTGCACGAGAAGTGGATGGCGACGGGGTGCAAAGAAGCGCGCCCTTCCTGCGGCGTGCCGCCCTGCACCGTCTCTGTGGTCAGTTGGTGCCGATCAGTGCCGTGCGTGCGGCGGTGAGGATCTCGTCGGAGAGCGGGGTGCCGTTGGTGGCTCGGGACAGGACGAGTGCGCCGAGCATGGTGCACAGCCGGGTGATGCCGTCCTGGTCCTCGGTGGCGAGGAAGTCGGCGAAGTCGCCCACCCCCTGGCTGTAGACGCGGTGGGCCTCGGTCTCTCCGCCGTCGCGGGCCATGTCGGTGGCGAGTGCGGCGGCGGGGCAGCCGTCAGCCGGGCTGTCGCGGTGTTCGACGGAGAGGTAGGCGTCGATCAGCGCCCGCTGGGCGGCGTCGCGCTGCCCGGCGTACTGATCGAGCCCGTCCTTGTGGTGCTGGGCGAGTTCGGCGAACGCGTGGGCGGTGGCTTCGTCGATGAGGGCCTCCTTGGAGGCGAACTGCTTGTAGAAGCCGCCGTGGGTCAGGCCGGCCGACTTCATGAGGTCGGCGACGCTCAGGCGGGTGCCCTCTTCCCGAAGCAGCCGAGAGGCGGTCTCCACGACCCGTCGGCGGTTCTCCTGTGCCTGTGCCTGCGATACGCGGCCCATCGGTCACCCCTCCCAGTTGGATGTCGAGCGAAATCTATTCTAGGCTGAGATTTAGATGACGGATGCAATCTATCGTGCGGTCGTCGCCGCGCTCAACGCTGGGAGTGCTCATGGAACTGAAGGACGCGGTCGCGGTGGTCACCGGCGCCAACCGGGGGCTCGGGCGGCATCTGGCCGCCCAGCTCATGGCGCGCGGGGCCAAGGTGTACGCGGCGGCCCGCCGCCCCGAGACGGTGGACCTGCCCGGGGCCGTCCCGCTGCGGCTCGACCTGACGGACGCGGAGTCGATCCGGGAGGCGGCCCGCACCGCCTCTGACGCGACGCTGCTGGTGAACAACGCCGGCATCTCCACCGGCACGCCGCTGATCGCGGGCGGCTTGGAAGCGGTGCGCCTGGAGATGGAGGTGAACTTCTTCGGCCCGCTCGCCGTGACCCGGGCCTTCGCCCCGGTCATCGAGTCCAACGGTGGCGGCGCCGTGCTCAACGTGCTGTCCGTCCTGTCCTGGCTGCACCCGGCCGGCCTCGGCTCCTACGCCGCGGCGAAGGCCGCCGCCTGGGCGCTGACCGGTGCGGTCCGGGAGGAGCTGGTGCCCCGCGGCATCGCCGTGACGGCGCTGCACGTCGGATACATGGACACCGACATGGCCGCCAGCGTTCCCGCGGAGCAGAAGGCCGACCCGGCCGAGGTCGCCGCCCAGGCTCTGTCAGGCATCGAGACGGGCCTGCCCGAGGTCCTCGCCGACGACGTCACCCGGCACGTGAAGCAGGGCCTGGCCGCTGCGCCGAATGCGGGGTGAGGCGCCCCCGCCGCATCGGCGCGGAGCCCTCTGAACCAGCAGTGCAGACAAGAAAGTACCTCGTACCGGGGCAAGCCTGGAGCGAGCGGAGACCCCGTCCCCCTGCGGGCGGAAAACGGAGATGATGATGAAGGCGTACCTGATCGAGAAGTACGGTGACCAGTCCGCGGTGCGCGCCGCCGAGCTGCCCGATCCGAAGCCGGGCGCCGACGACGTGCTGGTCAAGATCCACGCGGCGAGCGTCAACCCGCTGGACTTCAAGATCCGCGACGGTGCCTTCAAGCGGATCCTCCCGTACCGCCTGCCTCTCATCCTGGGCAACGATCTCGCTGGAGTGGTGGTCAAGGTCGGCTCGGCCGTCACCCGCTTCGCGGTGGGCGACGAGGTCTACGCGCGGCCCGACAAGGACCGCATCGGCACCTTCGCCGAACTCATCGCCGTCCACCAGGACGACCTGGCCCACAAGCCGGCCACCCTCACCATGGCGGAGGCCGCCTCCCTTCCCCTGGTCGCCCTCACCTCATGGCAGGCGCTGGTCGAGAAGGCACGGGTCCGGCCGGGCCAGAAGGTCCTCATCCACGCGGGCTCCGGCGGGGTGGGCGCCATCGCCCTCCAACTGGCCAGGCACCTGGGCGCACACGTGGCCACTACCGCGAGCGCGGCCAATACCGCCCTGTCCAAGGAGCTCGGCGCGGACGTCGTCATCGACTACCGCACCCAGGACTTCGAGGACGTCCTGGACGGCTACGACGTCGTCCTGGACACCCTCGGCGGCAAGACCCTGGAGAAGTCCCTGCGCATCCTCAAGCCCGGTGGGAAGGTCATCAGCATCGCCGGGCCCCCCGACGCGGACTTCGCCCGCGAGCTGGGCGCGAACCCGGTCCTGCGCCAGGCGATGAACGCGCTGAGCTTCACGACCCGGCGCCACGCCAAGCGCCAGGGCGTGACGTACTCCTTCCTGTTCATGAAGGCCGACGGCGAGCAGCTGCGCGAGATCACCCGGCTCGTCGACGCCGGGAAGATCCGCCCCGTCGTCGACTGTGTCTTCCCCTTCGAGCAGGGCCGCGAAGCCATGGAGTACGCCGAGAAGGGACGCGCCAAGGCCGGCAAGGTCGTCATCGCGACGGTGTGAGCACCAGCCCCCGCCGCTCCATCGCCAGGCCCCGGGCGGCGAGAGGATCCCACACCCCACCACCCCTACCCTCCACACCCCAGGAACCGATCATGAGCGCACCGCGCAGGTCCCCCACCCCCAGGCCCGCCCCGTCGACGTACAAAGATGCACCGACCCGTTCGGTGTCCGTGCGCGGCGTCGACTTCGTCTACCGCCAGCTCGGCTCGGAAGGAGACGGCGTACCACTGATCCTGCTCCACCACCTGACCGCTGTCCTGGACAACTGGGACCCCCGCGTCGTCGACGGACTCGCCGCTAGGCGCCAGGTGATCGCCTTCGACAACCGCGGAGTCGGCGCGTCGGGCGGCTCCACCCCCGACACCATCGAAGCGATGGCCCGCGACGCAGTGCTGTTCATCCGAGCCCTGGGCTTCGAGCAGGTCGACCTGCTCGGCCTGTCGATGGGCGGCTTCATCGCCCAGGTCATCGCAGCCGAGGAACCGCAGCTGGTGCGCAGGGTCGTCCTCGCGGGCACCGGCCCCGCCGGAGGCCCGGGCATCGATAAGGTCACCGCACTGACCCTCCAGGACATCCTGAAGGGCTTCCTGACCCGCAAGGACCCCAAGCAGTTCCTCTTCTTCACCGACACCGAACACGGCCGACGCGAAGCACGCGCCTTCCTCAAACGGCTGAAGGAACGCACCAGCGACCGCGACAGGGCCATCTCACTGACGTCGTTCCGCGCCCAGCTCAAGGCCATCCACCGATGGGGCCTGCAGGCGCCCGCGGACCTGTCGCGCATCCACCAGCCAGTGCTGGTGGCCAACGGCGAGAGCGACCGGATGGTGCCGAGCGAGAACACTCTCGACCTCGCCGCACGCCTGCCCCGGAGCGAACTCGTCCCCCTCTACCCGGACGCCGGACACGGCGGGATCTTCCAGTTCCACAACGAGTTCGTGGCCAGAGCCCTCGCATTCCTCGAAGCACAGCCCGTCGCCTGACTCCTGACGCCACATCCCTCCGCCGCCTCGGCCCCAGGCGCGCCCGGGACAAGGCGGGCCCGGGCGAGCCAGCCTCCCCCGATCAGACGCCTCCTGTACGCCGGCATTCCCATCGGCACCCGAGAATGCCCTCGGCATCGCATGCCAGATCCGCCCCGTCACCTGGCCCACAAGCCCGCCGACGCCCAGCCGCGAAGTCAACCCCCGAAAGACTTACGACGCAGACCACTGAGTCGTACTGCCCAGAAGTACGCTGGAGTTACCGAGGACCCTTCGAACACCGGCCTTCATGTCTGTGTAGTTCTCGGTGATCCAATACGCCGGGCCGGTTCCGGTCCGCCCGAGGCAGGGTTCGCGTCATGACTGCGACCATCTCCCGCCCGGCTTCACCCGAAGGCGGGCTCGCCCCGTCCTTCGCCTCACGCTCGCTCCCACCGGTTCCGCACCGGCCCTGCTGCACCGCCTGGTGGCCGCGCTCGCGCGACCGCGTTAGCAGCCACCTCAAGGGGAGCCGTGAGGCGGCGCAGCCCCGCCGGGAAGCCGACGGGGCTGTTCCGGCAGTTGCGTTTCACCGGATCACTGCAGCCGGGCACCGGGACAGGGCTCTGGAGTACGCCGCCGGCGCCGGTGCGTCATGCTGGGGCGCTGCCGATACGGGCTCGCCGCAGTGGCGCTCCTGCTCGGTGGAGGCTGGCGAGTGCTTGCCGGTAGGAGGCGATCAGTCCGGTTTCCAGGTAGTCGACTCCCAGGCCCTGGCAGTAGCGGCGGACGATGGGCCGGGCCCTGCGCAGGTGGGGGCTGGGCATGCTGGGGAACAGGTGGTGTTCGATCTGGTGGTTCAGGCCGCCCAGGGCGAGGTCGGTGAACCAGCTGCCGCGTACGTTGCGTGCGGTGAGGACCTGCCGGCGCAGGAAGTCGGGGCGGTCGTTGCCGGTCAGGGTCGGCATGCCCTTGTGGTTGGGGGCGAAGAGGCAGCCGAGGTAGAGGCCGAACAGGCCCTGGTTGACGGCCAGGAACGCGATCGCCATGCCGGGTGGGAGGACGAGGAACACTGCGGTCAGGTAGGCGGCGGTGTGCCCGTAGAGCAGCGTGCCGTCCAGGGCGCGGTTCTTCAGGGCGCGGTTGCCCAGTGCTCGCGCGCTGGAGACATGAAGGTTGACCCCTTCGAGCAGGAGCAGGGGAAAGAAGAGGAACGCCTGCCGACGGCCGATGATCCTCGGCAGTCCGGTCGCGGCGCGGGCCTGGTCCTGGGACCACACGAGCAGGTCGGGGGCGATGTCGGGGTCGAGGTCCTCGTGGTTGGGGTTGGCGTGGTGGCGGGTGTGTTTGTCCTGCCACCATCCGTAGCCCATCCCGATCGCGGCCCCGGCGATGCGGCCGGCCGTCTCGCTGGGCCGGCGCCGGCGGAAGACCTGGCGGTGCGCGACGTCGTGGGCGAGCAGAGCCACCTGCCCGAACATCACGGCGAGGAACGCGGCGAGCGCCAGGGTCCACCACCCGGCGCCGATGACGACGAACGCGCTCCAGCCCCCGGCGTAGGCGACGGCCACGGCGATGGAGCGGACGGTGTAGTAGCCGGGGCGCCGGTTCATCAGGCCGGCCTCGGCGATCTTCTTGGACAGGCGGGCGAAATCACTGCCACCTGCGGGGGGAGGCGGGCGACGGCGCGGGGTATGCGTGGTCATGGTCTCGGAGTGTCCTTCCCGGCTGACGGGCCGCATCCGGTCGTGCGGTGTACGCCGGATGCGATGCGGTAGCCGGGTACCCACATCCCTGCCTTCGGACCGGCACCCGATGCTCGTCGGTCGGAGCTCCGGATGTCGCGGGCTTTGACGTAAGGCCCCCACGGAGGGTGGCTGCTGTCGATGAACCTGCCGCGCTGGCAATCGGGGCGAAGCGGCATGACAGGGGTATAAGACACTAGCCTCGGGCCATGGTGACGCGTACCCGGCTGTATCACGACGGCACTCTGGTCCTGGAGGGCTTTCCCGTCAGTGACGTCTCTGCGCATCTCGCTGATCCGGCGTCGGTCCTGTGGCTGGACCTGCACCGGCCCGGAGCCGCTGAACTCACCATGCTCGGTCAGGAGTTCGGCATCCACGAACTGGCTCTGGAGGATGCCGCTCACCATGGACAGCGGCCGAAACTCGACCGCTATCGCACCCACGAGTTCCTCAGCGCCTACGCCGTGACCGTCAGCCCGGACGGTGCGCAACTGACGTACAGCGAGATCGCCGTATTCCTCACCAGCCAGGCCATGATCACAGTCCGCAAGGACGACGGCCTCGACATCGAGGACGTCGTCGCCCGCTGGGACGAGAGCCCGGACCTGGCCGGCCATGGCGTCGGATTCCTGCTGCACGGTCTGCTCGACCATCTCGTGGACGGACACTTCGCCGCGGTCCAGCAGTTGGACGACAGCATCGAGGACGTGGAGGGTCTGCTCTTCGCGGCCGGGCGCCGTGAGATCGAAGCCGTGCAGCGCCGCGTTTTCGCACTGCGTAAGTCGCTCGTCCAGCTGCGCCGCGTCGTGCTCCCGATGCGTGAGGTGGTCAACACCCTCATGCGCCCCGGCCTGCACCTGATCAACGACCCTCTCGCCCCGTACTACCAGGACGTCTACGACCACGTGCTGCGTGCCACCGAGTGGACGGAATCGCTGCGGGACCTGGTGGCCTCGGTCATGGAGACGAACCTCTCGGTCCAGGCCAATCGCATGAACCTGATCATGAAGAAGGTGACGAGCTGGGCCGCGATCATCGCCGTACCCACCGCGATCACCGGCTACTACGGCCAGAACCTCCCCTATCCCGGTTTCGGCCGCGAGTCGGGATTCATCACCTCCGCCGCAGTCATCGTGCTCCTGTCCGCATTGCTGTATCTGACGTTCAAGCGCAAGGACTGGCTCTGACCGGCATCGGCACCGGCGACCAGGTCCCGAAGGCAGGAAACTGCCTGGTCATCCCGGGCTTTTCGGACCGGTGAGCGGAGTAGTGTTGAAGACACCGGGAGTTCTTCGCGCACCGGCTCCGCTGTGGGTGCCGTTCCCGGTGATCGACAGCGCCGGGCCGCACCCACGAGCCCGGAGACAGGTTCGCGCCATGGCCGTGACCATTGACCGTACGACATCGAGCAGGCGCGCGCCGCCCCATCCGGCCCGGCTGTCCCTCACGCCCGCGCCGGGCGGGTTGGACGGTATGTGGTGGCCTCGCTCCCGTGCCTTCACCCGTGAGCTGCCGTCGTTGACGGCCGCATTGGGCGATCTCTGGGGTCGTATCACGGGTGTCACCGTGCACCCGGCCTACTGGCCCGTCCTGCCGCACTGGGTGTCCTACGCCGGGCGCACCGTGCAGGTGGGCTGGTCCACCGAGGAGCAGGATCCCCACAGACTCACTCTTCTCTCCGCTGACGGCCGCCGGGACGTGCTGGTGATTCCGCCGGAAACCGGTGCGGATGTTGCCGCGCAGCTGATGGCCGGCGACGGCGTCGATGCCTCGGCCCGGGAGCAAGCAGCAGACAGGATCGATGCACGAAACAGGGAAGAAGCCTGGGAGGCCGACGGCGGAGCAGGTCGACCGTCGTCCCGGCCCCGGCCCATCGGCTCGGCAGGGCCTTCGCCCGCCGGTCGGCGGAGGTGAGATCCCATGCTCGTCATCGCCGTGGCCGTGCTGCTCGTCCTGATCGCCGTCGGAGTCGTTCTGATCCACCGGCTCAACGGCCAGCACGCCGAACGGATCGCTGCCTTCCACTACAGCGATGTTCTGCCGGGGATCGGGCGTCGGCCCCGGAGACACCGTCGGTCGGTGGACGCGACCGTTCCGACGCGCCCCACCGCGACGGCGACCGCGGATGACATCGGCTTCGGCCCGACCGTGGGCAGTAGAGGAAGGCGTGTCATGGCGATGTTGCGGGACCGGAAGACGTACCGCGAGAGGATTATGCAGGCTCTGTACCAGGCCGCCGAGGGCAATCGCCTCCTGGGTGTCGATGGGGCGAAGCTCCGCACGGACCTGGGTATCCCTGAGCAGGACATGGCCGCTGCCTGTATGTACCTGGCAGGTGAAGGCTGGGTCGTCGTGGACTGGGAGAGGGGCAACACGCCCGCGATGATCACGCTGACGCACCAGGGGATCCGGCAGATGGAGACGGAAGAGGAAGGGCGTGGCTGAGCCGCCGCGTCGGCTTCTCGGACCGAAGTGAACCCTCGCAAGGATTGCTTATGGCGGATTAGTCCCTTTGACGTAACCTGGAAAGCGGGTCGGCGCACGCTCACGTGCAATGACCCGGAAGGGCGGCTCCGGCGGGTATACGCCGGAGCCGTTGCCTGTTTCCGCAACCGCGCCTGCGGCGAAGCGCTCGCGGGAGCGTCGTGCGGAGTACCGTGAGGTAGCAGGGTCGTATCGTGGTAGCACGCCGTGCGGTCGCACTGCTCTCTGCGGACGGGCGGACACCATGGCAGGCTCAGACACCCCGACTTCCCCAGGCTCCTGCCGGACGCCGTCCACCGGTCGGTGCACCCCGGGACGGCCCTGCTGCGACTGGAGACCACCCACGCACGCGAGCGAATCCTGGACGGCGCATGGTGGCCGCGGTCCCGGAACATCGGTGCGGAGCTGCCCTCGCTGATCTCCGCGTTGACCGAGCACCTCGGACCCGTCACCCGGGTCGGTCTGGACGGCAGCGCCTGGGACGGACTGCCGACCCGGGTGATGGTCGACGACCGGGTCGTGCACATCGACTCCTTCCCGGTCGGTGACGGCACCATCCTCATCACCCGGGGCGACCGGGACCACTTCTCCCTGATGCTGGTCCCTCCGGACACGTCGCCCGACGCGGCACGCGCCGCGATGGCCAGGGCCGTACGGGCCGACAACGTCACCGAGGCCAGGCAGATCCTCATCGATACGGGCAGCGACACGCCACCTACGCCGGCCTGACACGTCCGTCGCAGATCGACTCTCCACCGGCCTGGACGCTAGATGCGGGCGAACTCCTCCGTCTGCTGGGCGAATTCCCGGGCCATGGCAGCGCTGACCGTGGGCTTGGTGTCGCGGATCATGTCCAGGTAGTCGTCGGTGGTGGGGGTGGTCCGGGTTCCGGTGTCGAAGGTGCGCTCGAACTGGGCCTGGGAGACGGTACGCGCCGCGTGGGCGATGTCGGCGGGGGTGAACCCCTCGCTGGCGGAAGCGAGTGCCGTGCTGTCGGCCCGCGCGTCCGCTCGGGCCAGGTAGCTCTCCCACAGCGCGGTCCTGGCGGTGTGGTCGGGAGGGCCGATCGGCAGCACGTAGTCGAAGCGGCCGTGCCGCAGGAACGCGGAGTCGAGCGTGGTCACGTTGTTCGTGGCACAGACGAGCAGCCGCCCGTCCTGGCTTCGGAACCGGACGATCGCTTTGAGTAGTTCGTTGACGACGCCGACAGCGGTCGCGTCCGCGCCGCCGCGTTCGCCGGCGACCTCCTCGACCTCGTCGATGAAGACGAGGACGTGGTCGAGCCGGGCGATCTCGTCGAAGCGCCGGTTCAGCCCGGTCGCCAGGCCGTACTCGGCGGCCAGACGGGCGGGGAACAGTTCGAGGAAGGGCCATCCCAGGCGGCCGGCGATCGCGTGCGCGAACGTGCTCTTGCCGGTCCCGGGCGGGCCGAACAGCATCACCGCCCGTGGCGGTTCCACTCCGTGCTGGGCGGCCAGTTCGGGATGGGCCAGCGGCAGGACCAGGCGCCGCTCGATGAGCCGCTTCTCCCGTTGCATCCCCGCGACCTTCTGCCACAGTCCCCCCGGTGGCAGCTCCGCTCCGAGCGAGGACAGTGTGCCGGCCGACTGCGGGGTCACCGGTCCGCGTTTCTCGAAGAAGACCAGCCCGGGGCGGGCGCCGAAGTCGCAGTTGCGCAGGGCGGTGGCACCGGTCTCGCCCTCGGGCAGGGCGGCGTGCACCGCGCGGACGCCGGCGGCGAAGAGCCGTTGCTCAAGGGCGGTGATCAGGGCACTGCCCAGCCCGCGCTGCCGCCAGCTCGGCGCCATGCAGATGCGCAGGATCCATGCCCGTTCGCCCTCTAGCCTGCTCACCGCGGCGCCGATCAGCACGTCGTCGGCCGTGGCCACCACAGCCGGGTGGCGGGTCTGGAGAGCCGTCACGGCGTCCGAGAGCGGGAAGAGCGGCGGCTCCTCGGTCGTGCCGCTCTGCATGTCGACACGGATCACCGCTTCGAGATCGTCCTCGGTGTAGTCCCTGACCCGCCAACCCGTCATGATCAGCTCCGCGTGTTCGGCCGTACCCCCATCATCAGCCGGTGCCCGGAGGACGCGCGACAGGCGACGGTCACGAATCCTCCCTGGTGCCACGGATCGCTCGGGCCGTAGTCGGCTTCACGCCGCGGTGCCGGGCGCGCTGCCTGCCGGGCTGAGGGACTTGTCGGTGCGGCCGGTGCCGGCCGGTGGCGCTGCCGCGGCGGGCGCGGCGGCAGCGGTTTCCCGGGCGAGGAAGGAGCCGAGCTCGCCGATCGTGCTCATGAGGGGGGCCGGGAAGACGACGGTGGTGTTCTGGTCGACACCGATCTCCACCAGGCTCTGGAGATTGCGCAGTTGAAGCGCCAGGGGGTGGGCCATCATGGTGTCCGAGGCGTCGCCGAGCGCGGCTGCGGCCAGGGACTCGCCCTCCGCGTTGATGATCTTCGCTCGCTTCTCCCGCTCGGCCTCGGCCTGGCGGGCCATGGCGCGCTTCATGGTGTCGGGCAGCTGGATGTCCTTGAGCTCGACCAGCGTGACCTGCACACCCCAGTCGACGGTGGTGACGTCGAGGATCTGGCGGATGTCCAGGTTGATACGGTCCGTCTCCGACAGCGTCTCGTCGAGCGTGTGCCGGCCGACGACCTTCCGCAGGGTGGTCTGGGCGATCTGGTTGATCGCCGCGTTGACGTTCTCCACGGCGACGACCGACTTCACGGCGTCGACGACCCGGAAGTAGGCGACCGCCGACACGTCCACGCTCACGTTGTCCCGGGTGATGATGCCCTGGGACTGGATCGGCATGGTGACGACCCGCAGCGACACCCGGTGCAGGGTGTCGACGAACGGGATGATGAACCGCAGCCCCGGGGAGCGTGTTCCGACGAGTCGGCCGAAGCGGAACAGCACTCCCTTCTCGTACTGCTTGACGACCTTCACGGACAGGGCGAGGGCCAGGACGGCCAGAAGGCCGATCACGACGATGAGAACGATCAGGGCTTGCACGTACTGCTCCTCGGGACGAGGACCACGGGGGCGGGGATCCGCCGGTCGAGACCCCTGCATGTGCCTGCGCCGGTTCGCGAGGCAGGGCCGAAACCCGGGAAGGCACCGGTCGGGGCGGCCGTCTCACATGCCGATGACCAGGCGACTGGCGCGATCCGTCCCTGCCGGAACGGCCGCTGAGGCGGGGCCGTCCTCCCCGTACTTCCCTGCCTCGTCGGGTTCGAGTGGCCGGTCGGCGGCGGAGACGGCGTGCCGGGTCTCGTCCGCGGCCATGAGAGCGCTTGCGGTCAGCGGTGGGCCGTCGTAGTCGGACGCGGCCGCCATCAGGCGGGCCGCCGACTTCGTCTCGGTCTCGGGTGGGATGACCAGCAGGTCCCAGCGGCCGGTGCCGTAGGAGAGCAGCAGCAGCTTGTGCGGGTCGATCTCCGGGGTGAACCATCCGGCCTTGACGACATGACCGCCCACGGGGATCTTGTGCGGGATGACCGGCCAGTACGTCGGGTTGACGGCGATGCGGGTGATGCGGCCCCACAGAGGGTCCAGCGCATCGGTCAGCGCGGGCAGCTCGCTCAGCAGGTCCCGGGAGCGGGGCCACCAGGCACCGTCCAGGAGGCCGCGCGACGGGCCGTCGGTCTTCAGCGCGAGACGCGCGGCCGGGGCTGCGACGGGCTCGTGGTGTGGCAGGGCTTGGTGCAAGGTCGCCGACATGAGCGGACCGGTCTCCGGGCCGCCTTGGCGGCGACCCGGGTTTCGTCTCTCGCCGAGAACGACCCGGCGTGGAAGCCGGTGTGCGAAATGCCCTCGGTGCTGTCCACGGTACTCCGCACACGCCGGGGCGGTTGTGGAGGCGCCGCCGCATTCGGTGAAGCGGCTGTCGATATACCGGCGGCAGTGGGCCGAGGGCGCCGGGGCCCTTCGTATGCCGGCTCCCGGACCGGTCTCACGCCCGACGGCCCGCATGCCCCGGCCCAGCACTCCCCTGGCTCAGTATCCTGGTGATTACCGAGAGCATCTCGTACACCGGCTTCCACGCCGGGTCGTTCTCGGCGATTCATGGCAACCGGGCCGGCCGTGACCGGCCCGGGGTTGGGTCCGCGTCATGACCGCGACCATTCCGTTCACACCCGCAGTCGGAGACCGGGCCCCTTCTTCGTCACCGCTCCGACTCACGCTGGCGCGGGCCGGCGCCCCTCCGGCCCTGATCGACGGTGCCTGGTGGCCCCGTTCGCGCAACCTGACGGAGGAGCTCCCGGCGCTCGTCGAATGTCTCGACCCGCTGTGGGGGCGGATCACCCGGATAGCGGTGAGCCGCACGTTGTGGCCGGTCATCCCGGGTGAAGTGCCCGCGCACGGCCACATGGTGCGCGTCGGCTGGTCCAACGCCGGGCAGGACCCGCACAAGCTGTTGCTGCTGTCCCACACCTTCGGCCGCTGGGACCTGCTGGTGATCCCACCGGAGACCGTCCCGGCCACCGCAGCCCGGCTCATGGCCACGGCCACCGACCCGTCGCGGAGCCTCACGGCGACCGGCCTGATCCATGAGGCCGAACGTTTCCGGGCCGCGGCAGAGGCAGCGGCCGACTCGGACTCGCTCCGGGAGGCGGTCTGGGACTCCGAAGGCGGACACGACGCCCCCCACCCCGCCTCACGCACTCCTGACGGACCGGTCACCCGTCACGTGCCCACCGCGGCAGCAGGAGTGTGAGAGATCGGCGGTGGGGGAAAGGCTGCGTGCCGTCGGCCTTTCCCTGGGGGTGGGAGGCCGGCTCACTCCGGGAGGGCGAGGTCGTCGGTGGCGCTCCCGCGCCATTCGATCAGCAGGAGCGTCGCATCGTCCGTCGTGATCCCGCCCCGCGCCCGTTGCAGCGTGTGGGAGAGGGAGCGCGCCACCGTCCGGATCTGCTGGGCCGTGGGCTCAAGGCGGTTCACCCACCCGATGAGCTGCTCCTCACTGAATTCCTCACCGCCGACATCGCGCTCCTCTATCAGTCCGTCGGTGAAGCACAGGATCCGGTCGCCGGGGATGAGAGCCACTTCACTGATCCGGGGCTCGTGACCGCCGAAGCCGACGGGCAGCGTCGTCGGGCCCTGCAGCCGTCGTACGACACGGTGTCCACGGATCAACAGAGGAGCGGGATGTCCGGCGTTGACCCACTGAAGCCTGCCCGTTGCCGTGTTGAGCCGCATCATCTGAGCGGTCACGAAGTGGTCGGGGCCGAACTGATCGGCGACGGCCCGGTCCATGAACGTATAGATCTCCGACAGGCCGACGCTGATGCGCCGGGCATGCCGGTAGGCTCCGATGACCACCGTGGCCATCGTGGCGGCGTCCAGTCCGTGGCCCATCGCGTCGACCATGGCCACATGCAGGACATCGCCGTTGAGGGCGTAGTCGAAGCTGTCGCCGGCCACGTCGTAGGCGGGTTCCAGCATCCCGGCCAGCTCGACCCGGGGCGTGGACATCGCCAGCGGTGGCAGCAGCGACCACTGGATCTCCGCCGCCACACTCATCGGTTCTCTGCGGCGCAGCCGGAAGAACAGATCGGTGTAACCGTGCTTGGTCACCAGCATGTCGGCCACGAGCGAGGCGAGCCTGCGCAGCAGCCGTCGCTCGTCGTCGTGGACGCGGTCCAGGGTGACGGCCAGGACGCCCACCTGGTCGCCACCGTCCAGCAGGGGCATATAGACCCGTACACCGTCGGCCTGCGAAACCTCGACGGGACGCGCTTCCCGGAAGGCGCGTCCGGCGTCGGAGCCGTCGATCGGCTGCGGTTCCCCGGCCGCCAGCCCGTCGCCCGGCAGGGGGACGAGCCACACCTGGCCGTAGTCCTGCAGGAAGAAAGAGGTCTCGCGGCCGTCGAGCCTGCCGATCTGCCGTGCGACGAGCGGACCGAGCTCGTGCGGCGGCAACTCGTGCCCCTGGTCCAGCAGGACTCCCAGAAACTCCTCCCCGAAGTGCTCCGACCGGGTGGAGCCTTCCGCGGGTCCTTGCCGCTCACCGCCCGTCATCGCCGTGGCCCCGGGGGACGTTCGGGCGGATCCTCACGAAGGTGCTGTGCATACGAACTCCCGACGGAGACTCACCGGCCGACGCGGTGGGGAACTTCCGCCCGGACCGTGGGGGCCGATCCACCGACTCCCCAACGAGTCGGCCGTGCGCTCGTGCGGCGAGGACCGGCACAACGGCCACCGGGCGCCCCGCGTCCGAGCCGCGGCGGCTGGCCGGCACCGGCGGCGGCCTCAGGCGGATCGACCTCTTCGCCGTCGTCGTCCGCCGCCGCGAACATCTTGGTGGGGTCCGCGCCGTCTGCCGGCCTGCCCGCAGCATGGATGACTGCCCTGCAGGGCAGTGATCCCGCCTACCAGTAGTGGCGTCGGCCGGCGACGGCGTGTCCCATCGCGCCGAGGATCCACAGGATGGCTCCGACGACCAGCAGGATGATCCCGATGGTCCACAGGATGGACAGGCCGGTGAGGAAGCCGACGACGAGCAGAATGACGCCCAGGATGATCATGATGTCTCCTTCGGGGGGTGGTGCCGGCGCGCCCGCGAACTGCTATGGGCCGCAAGGGCGTCGGCGGGAACGGCCGATCTCCTCGTTACTCCACACGGTGTGGTCCGTGGCGGCTGACCTGTAGGCGGACCTCGGCGGGCATGTCGATGAGGCCGGTGGACCGACGCGCGGTGCCGATCGGGCCTTCGCACAGGGCACCGAGAGTGGCGCCGGGCGTGCCCTCGGGGGTGAGGGTGAGGTCAATGCGGGTGCGGTGGCGGGCCGGTCGGCCGGTGATGACTACGGCCGCATGGCCTACCCCTGGCAGGGCACCGGCTTCGTTCGCGATCGCTTCGCTGAGTGCGCGGTCGCGCAGTTCGACGCCCTCCTGCGGGGGTGTGCCGCCGACGGGCAGTGAGCCGGGGCGGTGTCGGCTCAGCTGGGCGAGCAGCCACCACAGGGCGAGCAGGGCGGTGAGGACGAGGGCGGCGATGACCGCGGGCCACCACCACCAGCCCTGGCTGCTCCAGCGTGCCCGGTCGGCGGAGCCGAGCAGGACGTCGGCCGGGGTGGTCAGGGGCCAGCCGGCGGGTGGGGCCAGATCGTGCCGCCGGTAGAGGTCGAGCCCGGCGAAGAGGATGAGCAGTCCGCCGCCGAGGAAAACCAGTCCGGCGAGGGCCAGCAGGGTGCGGTTGAGGGCGGATCGCGGCGTCATGGCGGGCTCCGGTGCTCCGGGTTTGTGTCAGCGGGTGCGTCGCCGCGTCCGTACGGCGATGCGGGGAGGACGGGCGAGGGCGAGCCGGTCGCGCTCCTCGTCGAGGACGGCGGTGAGGTCGTCCTTCACCTGTCGGGGGTCTCGGAAGCGGACGTCCGCGCGGGCTTTGATGCGGTGGCGGCCCACCATGACGTGCGCCGCGCCGACTCCGGGGACCCGCATGGCGGCGTCGCGCAGCAGGACGGCGGCGCTGTTTGCGGTCCACGAAGGCCCGCAATCGCGGGCAGCCGGCGGGTGAGCGCAGGGGCAGCCAGCGTCGCTGACCGGGGGTGAGGGCCAGGACGATCAGCCAGACGCCGACGGCGGCGGCCACGGCGGCCCCCGTCAGCATCCACACGTCGTCCACCGGGCGGGTCGCCAGTTCGTCGGCCAGGTGCCGCCGCCAGGCCGCCGCCGGACGTCCCACCCGTACGGCGACGACGTCGACGAGCGCCGCGACCGCGGCCACGAGGATCACCGCGGCGACCATCGCCGCCGTGACGCGGCGCGCGGACCACTTGCGATGTGTTCGGTGTCCTCCTTCGCGCTCACCGGCTGTGAGGTCGGAGGTGGACACGTCGCGTTCGGGAGGGTCGGGCTCCTTCGCCAGGGGCACCGCGGCAGGGTGCGTGGTCGACTCGGAGCCGCGGCCCGGGGGACGTGGACCGGATGTCATCGCGATCGCCCTTCCTGCACGGCGTGCCCGGTGACCCGGGCCGCCCGGCCGCTCACCGGACCCGCCCCCGGCTCGAGTCGGCGGCGGTCACCAGCCGCCGGACGGTGAGGAGGACCTCTCCCACTCGCAGCCCGGTCAGCTGGGCGACCCGTTCGGCGACGTCCCGCTGGATCCGCTCGCAGACACGGGGGATGTCGGTGGGGTAGGGCAGGTCCATGGTCAGATGCAGGCGCACCGATCCGGTGCGGACGGCGGCGGAGGCGTGGGGTGCCGCCGGTCCGCCGCGGTCGGGTGGTACGGCGGCGCGCCGGGACTGGGCCGTGCGTGCGGCCTGGGCGGCGATACGGGCGACCACCCTGTCGGGGATGACGGTGGCGCCCCGCTCGGCCGGGGGCGGCAGCCCGGCGGCCGGCGCCGGCGGGCCCGACCCCTCGCCGGGGGAACCGGGCCGGGTCTTCACCGCTGCCTCCGTGTCCGGAGGTCCAGGTCGCCCTGTACGACGAGGCCGACGATCAGCCCCGCCGCACCGAGGACCAGCACCAGCAGAAAGGCCCAGAAGCCGCCGAAGTAGCCGGCGAAGCCGAGGGCCATGCCGGCCGCGAGTCCCGTCGTTGCTGTGTTCATCTCGCACTCACCCGTCTCGCGAGCGTCCCTCTCGCCGTGATCATCCGCTCGGGCCCGAGGACACGGCGGTGCTCCCGGCAGCGGTCATCTCACGCGGCCCTCGTTCGGTTCGGTCTGTTCCTCGTCGTCGTCGGGCAGGTGGACGTCGTCGACGGCGATGTTCACCTCGACGACCTCCAGGCCCGTCATCCGCTCCACGGCGCTGATGACATTGGTGCGTACGCCGCCCGCGACGTCGACGATGGAGACGCCGTACTCGACGACGACGTCCAGGTCCACCGCGGCCTGCCGTTCCCCGACCTCGACCTTGACGCCGCGGGTGACCGCTCCGCCTCCGCCTCCGCCTGCGCCTGCGCCGGGGACGCGTTCGCGCATGGCGCCGAAGGCGCGGGCCATCCCCGCGCCCAGGCTGTGGATGCCCGGTACCTCGCGGGCGGCCATGCCCGCGATCTTGGCCACCACACCGTCCGCGATGGTGGTCCTGCCCCGTGTCTCGGCCGGAGCCCCGGCCCCGGTGCGGCCCTTGAGCGCGCTCACGTCCGCTTCGGGCCGGCTGCCCCCGCCGACGCTGGTGATGTTGTCCGTCATGGCGGCCGCCTCGATCGGTCGGCCGGACACCGGAATGGTGCCCGTCAAAGGTTGGACATACCGGGCGGCGTGTTCCTCACATGCCCGATGTGTGACATGCATCACAGCTCGGTTCAGGGGTACACGCTTGTTCCGAGCCTGCGTGGGAGCGCCATGATCGAACGCACTGCTTCCCCACGACTGGGATGCGACCTGCCCGACCGCCTGCTGGCCGTACGGGCGGCCGAGGGGGACGAGGACTCCTTCGCCGTTCTCGTCCAGCGGCACAGCCGGTCCCTCCTGGCCCCTGGCCGACCCCGACCGCGACCTGCGGATCGCCGAGAGCGCCGCGGCGAAGGTGCTGAGGCAGGCCGCGGACACGGTCCCCGGTGCCAGGGCCGCGACCTGCTGCCGGCTCGTACCCGAGGGCAACGGCACCGACGTGCGGGTGACCATGACCCTGGCCGCCGCCCTCGACCGCCCGCTGCCCGACCGGGTCCACCAGGTACGCCGAACGGTCCTCCACTCGGCCGGACAGGACCTGGGGCTTACGGTGACAGCCGTCGACATCACCGTGGCCGACGTTCTGGAACCGGGGCCGACCCCAGGTCCCCGCCTCCCGACGGGCGGTGGCGCATGATGACCGCCACCGGCACCACCGCGCTCCTCGGCGTCGCGGCCGAGGCAGCCCTCGCGGTTCCTGGCGTGGCCGCCCTGCAACCCCGCCTCGTCCGGCGCCTCGCGGCAGCCGCCGCGCCCACCCGGGCGGACACCACGCCACCCGAGGCCGGCATACGCGCCGACCGGGCGCCGGACGGGTCGGGATGGCACATCGAGGTGCGCTGCGTCCTGACGGAGGGTCGGCGGGCGCTGGACATCGCCCGAATCGTCCACGACCGGGTGACAGCCGCCCTCGTCACCCACCTCGCCACCCACGGTGCCGCGGAGCCGGTCACCGTCGCGGTCACGGTGACCGGTATCGCCGCCTGGCGCGACGCGGCATGAGCGGCGGCGCGGGCACAGGCCCCACGAACCGTCGTTCGGCAAGCTGGTTTCCCAGGGCGGAAGCGGCCGCGGGGCCACCAGGCGGGCAGGTGGTCGCCATGGACGAGGATGACGCGGACGCGGCGCTGCGAGCGGCGCTCGACCAGCTGGCGTTCGCCACCCGGAGCGCGGCGGCGCTGTCGAGCACGCTGGACGCGGTCGAGGGGCTCAGACGGGTGTGCCGCGTGCTGGTGCCGGGACTGGCCGACTGGTCCGCGGCCGGTCTGGTGGACGAGGACGGCGCCGCCGAGCGGGTCTGTTTGACCCCGACGCGGCCCTGACCGGCCTGACGGGACCGTTGCCGCCGGTGCCGGAGACGGCGACGGGCCCGCTGTCCCGGGTGCTTCGCGGCGCCGGCCCGCTCCTGTTGTCGGCCGGGCGGCTGCCGGCCGCGCAGGAGGCGTCCGATCCGCTGCACACGGCAACCACGCAACCGTTCGCGCGACTCGGGGGAGACTCCGTGATCGTGGGGCCCTTGCGAGCACGCCGGCGAGTGCTCCGGAGCGTGCGTCATCAGCGACCGCCGGTAAGTCTGGCGTGCGACGTTTTGGTCAGATGGGTTCGGGGACGCGTTGAGCGGAGGTCGCGTCGCGTGCGGGTTCGGAAGTGAGCTGGCATTCAACCGTCCGCCCGCCCTGCCGTCCGGCTCGGAACGCGGGCGGCAGAGCTGTGCTGCGTTCAGATGGACCGTGCGGTGGCCAGTGCCTTGTCCAGGGAGGTGCGGATCTCATCGGGCAGCTGTTCGCTGCGTACCCACTCCACGATCAGTTCGGAGACCTGCCGCAGTTTTGTATTGGTGTGCTGTGAGACCTCTCGTAGCAGTTGGAAGCCCTGCTCGGGACGCAGGCCACCGAGGGTGATGACCACACCGATCGCTTGGTCCACCACGGTGTGGGAGACGACGGCCTCCTGCAGCTGACCGATTTCCGTCTGCAACTCGCTGATCTTGTTCAGGAGCGGTGTCCGTGCCGGAACCAAGTGCCCCTCGAGCCGCATCGGGGTGCCGTTCGAAGAGTTCCGGAGCAGCCGCCCTGGCGCCCGCGTACGGCCATCTGGTCGTGTCGGTGCCCGCCAGGCGCAACAAGTCGAAGGCGGAAGCGCACCGGTTCGCAGAATCTCGGCCCTGCGTGGAGGGGAACTCGCGTGTTGGCCGGTGATCTCGGCGATATCGCGGACGGGTTAGAGCATGCACCATGTCCGGCTCCGGGTGCCGCTGGCCTGTTTTATCGATCTTGGCCTGGGGCTCCCTTGGAGACCGCTGATAGATTCCTGCGGTGAGCGAGCAACTGCCCAGCGGCGGGATTGAACTGTCACCCGGCGAGATCGACGCCCTCCACGTCAAGTGGTCGTCTTGCTGGACCCCGAGTGAGGTTGCGCAGCAGTTGGCCGGGATCGGCACGCCCTGGTACGTGGCCGCGGGCTGGGCGCTGGACCTCTTCCGTGGCAGGCAAACGCGCGCTCATGGGGACATCGAGATCGCGATTCCGGCCGCGCGCTTTCCTGAGGTCCGCTACCGCTTCCCCGGATACGTCTTCGACGCGGTAGGCAGTGGCCGGATCTGGGAGGACGCCATACCGGAGGTGCTGGCGCCGTACATCAGACTTGGCTCCGCGATCCGGCCACCGGCAACTACCTGCTCGACGTGTTCCGCGAACCGCACGACGGCGACACCTGGATCTGCCGACGAGATGAGAGGATCCGGCTTCCCTACAGCGACGTCATCCACCGCACCCGAGACGGCATCCCGTATCTGGCGCCCGAACTGGTCCTGCTGTTCAAGGCAAAGCACGCCCGTCGCAAAGATCAATCAGACTTCAACGCGACCGTCCCACACATGTCCCCGGCTCAGCGCGAGACCCTGGCCGAGCTACTCGACCGCGTACACCCGGGGCACCGCTGGATTGCGGATCTGTAGCTGGCTCCCCGAGGAAGCCAGTCTGCGCCGATCTCCTCGGCCAGGGCGTCGGCCTGCTCGACTGCTCCCGCCGCCTCAACCTGGCCCTGAAAACCGTCAAACGCTACGCCCGCATGCCCGAACCCCAGGCCCTGCGCATCGCCCCGCCTACCGGCCCACCCTCGTCGACCCCTACCGCGAGCACCTGCGCCGGCGCCGTGCCAAAGATCCCGCCGTCCCGGTCACCCACCTCCTTGAAGAAATCCGGGAGTTGGGCTACACCGGCAGCGCCAATCTGCTGGTCCGCTACGTCAACCAGGGCCGCGCCGAAGGCGACCGCCCGTCACCACCCCACGTCACGCCAGCCGCCTCCTGCTCACCGATCCCGAAAACCTGCGCCCGAAGGAAACGGCCCTGCTGGAGAAGATCTCTGCGGCCTGCCCGGAGATGACCGCACTCGCCGATCTCGTACGCGGCTTCGCCACCCTGCTGAAACCAGCCGAGGGCAACGACGTGAAACTCATCGGATGGATCACGACCGCCCGGGCCATCGGCCTGCCTCACGTGCGCAGCTTCACCAATGGTCTCGAATCGACCGGGCCGCCGTGAACGCCGGCCTCACCCTGCCCTACCACAACGGCCGCACAGAAGGCGTCAACACCCGCACCAAGAGGATCATGCGACAGATGCACGGACGCGCCGGATTCCACCTCCTCCGCCACCGCATCCTCCTGCCCTGACGGCTACTCCGCGTTACCATCGACTACGGGCCAGAGCCGTTAAGGTTGACACACCCTCTGGGGGCTGCTGTCAGAGCCGGTCTCCGCAGTGGCCGGCGAGACCCGCCGACGGGCGGCCGGGAACCGTACCGCGCGGCAGACGAGGGGCCAGACTCCTTGCGGGGCGAACCGCACGATCAGGACCAGCAGGAGACCTTCGATGACCAGGGACAGCGTCTGCTGGTCCTGGAGCAGACGGGTCAGCCCGTAGTAGACGACACCCACGCCGACGACAGGTCCGAGCACGGTGCCCGCGCCGCCGACCACGGACATCAGGACGGCGTTCAGGCTCCAGTTGACGCTGGCCACGCCGTCTGGGGAGATGACGACAAACTGGAAGGCGATCACTGCTCCGGCCAGCCCCGTGAGCGCGCTGGTGGGGACCAGTGCGGCGAGCCGGTGCCAGTAGACGGACACACCGAGGCCCGCAGCGGCCGGCTCGTTGTCGCGTACGGCGGTGAGCCGCAGTCCGAAGGCGCTGTGCCGGACGTAGAGCGTGAGCGCCATGGCCAGGGCGGCGACGAGGACCGCGATCTGGTACAGGTTGCCGCCGCTGGGGATCCGCTCCGTGGGGAGAGTGAGGCCGCTGGCACCGCCGGCCCAGTTCCAGTTGCTGAGCAGGGCCTGGATGGCGATGGAGACGGCCAGGGTGCCCACGGCGAAGTAGTCGCCGCGCAGCCGCAGCAGCGGTACGGCGAGCAGCAGGGCGAGCAGTGCCGCGCCGACGCCCGCGCCGAGGAAAGCGACGGGCCAGGGCAGGCCGGTGTGGACCAGGGTCAGGGCGGTGGTGTAGCCGCCGGTCGCCATGAACGCGGCGGCGCCGAGGGAGATCTGGCCGCTGAAGCCGGCGAGGACGTTCCAGGCCTGGGCGATGGTCAGATACGTCAGCAGGGTGACGCTCAGGTCCAGCTGTCCCAGGGAGAGCGCCGGGGCGAGCGCAAAAGCGGCGACGGTGAGGGCCGCGAGGGAGGCCGCGGGCCACAGGGCCTTCGATGCCCCTGTTGGGACGGACGGGGTTTTCATCCGGTGGCCGCCTTTCGGAACAGGCCCTGGGGGCGTACGGCGAGGACGAGGAAGAAGGCGAGGTAGACGACGACGTCGCGCATGCCGCCGCCGAACAGCTGGACACTGGCCGACTGCAGGACGCCGAGAGCGATGCCGGCGAGGAGGACCCCGCCGACGCTGCCGATGCCGGCCAGGGCCATCACGGCCATGCCGGTCAGCAGCAGTGGCAGCCCGCTGGTGGGAGTGAAGCTCTGGGCGACGCCGGTCAGGACTCCTCCGGCTGCGGCCAGGGCCGCGGCTCCGGCGAAGGTCATGGCGTACACCGTCGACACGTTGATGCCGAGCACGGCGGCGGTGGCCGGGTCTGCCGAGGCCGCCCGGACCGCGCTTCCGGCACGCGTACGGGTCAGGACGAGGTGGGTGGCGGCGCACAGGACGGTGGTCAGCGCGAAGGCAATGAGATAGATCGTCTGGATCCGCAGGCCGAGGACGGAGATGCCCGAGTCGGCGTAGGAGGCGGGCAGACTCTTGGGGTGGGTGCCGAACACGCCCTGGAACAGTGCCTGGGCGAGCAGGGACAGCCCGAAGGTGCCCACCAGCGGGGCGCTCTTGTCCCCTCTCAGGAGAGGGGTGAGCAGATACCGCTGGAGGGGATAGGCGATCAGGGCGACGCCCGCCATGGCGAGGGGCAGGGCCAGCAACGGGTCCCAGCCGGAGTCCACCACCAGCAGGGATGCCAAGTAGGCGCCAGCGATGACGAGTTCGCCGTGGGCCAGGTTCATCAGGCCCAGTACGCCGAACACCAGGGAGATGCCCAGTCCGATCAGGGCGTAGAGGCCGCCGGAGAGGATACCGGCGGCCAGGACGTCGAGGGTCACGATGTGCTCCGTTCGTTCACGCTCGTGGCGGGTCGTGGCGCGCTCATGCCGGGCCTCAGCCGAGCCCGGTCAGCGAGGCGAGCGGGGAACCGCCCTTGGCCGGCCAGACCTGCTTGATGGCGCCGCCTTCCCATTGACCGATGAAGGTGGGGGTCACGCTCTTGTTGTCCACGAACTTCACGGGGCCCTGCGCGGAGACGGTGGTGCTCTTGGCCAGTGCCTTGTTGATGGCGTCGGCGTCGGTGCTTCCGGCGGACTTGATGGCGTCCAGGAGGATGGTCGCCTCGTGCAGTCCGAGGGCGACCGAGCCGAGGTCGGTGAGGTTGGTGTACTTCTTGCCGTACTTGCTGACGATGAGGTTCGTCTCCGGCAGGCCGGCCGTGTCGGACCAGTTCAGCTGGACGAGGGTGCCGTCGCCGAGCTTGCCGAGGGAGCCCCAGCCGGGCGTCTGCGCGCACTGCACGCCGACGGCGACCTTGGGCTTGTAGGCCAGGGCTTTCATCTGCTTCCACATCGCGAAGCAGTCCGGAGGGGCCATGGCTGCGATCAGCACCTGCGCGTGCGAGGACTTCCCGGCCTTGATGACGTCGGAGAAGTCGGTGGTGCCGGTGGGGACGGCCTTGGTGGCGGCGATGGTGAAACCGGCCTTCGTGCCGGTGGCACCCCACAGCTTGCCGGTGGATATGCCCTGTGCGTCATTGTTGGTGACGATCAGCGTCTTCTTGTCGGTCTTGGCCCCGGTGGCGACGGTGTAGAAGTCTTTGGCCCCGTCGGCGAGTGACTGGAAGGAGTCCCAGGTGTAGCCCTTGCCCTTGGGCAACAGCTCGACGGGGAGGGCGCCCATCACCAGCGGCACCTTCAGCGCGTCGGCCTGGCCCTGCATGTCGATGTTCTGTTGGCAGCACGAGCCCAGCAGCCCCACGACGTGGTCCGTGAGCGCCAGGGAACGCACCTGCTGGACCATGGTGTTGGTGTCAGTGCGGTTGTCGAGCACCTTCAGCTCGACCTTCCGCTTCTTGCCGCCCACTTCCAGGCCGCCCTCGGCGTTCACCTTCTGCACGGCCAGGAGGTAGCCGTCGCGGATCTGGTTGAGGACGGTGGTGCCGGACAGCGAGATGCTGGTCCCGATGACGATGGGGCCGCCGTCGTCGTTCTTGCCGCCGCTGCTGCTCGAGGCGTTGCCCGCACAGCCCGCGGTCGCGGCTAGCAGTGCGGCCGCGCCGAGTGCGTGGATGCGGCGGCTGGTGGATCTGATCACGAGAGGTCTCCTTCGGATGCGCTGAGCGGATGGGGAGCGGAGGGGACGGGGGGTGGGGAGGAGCCGGCGGCGGATGCGTCGTCGGCGGTGCCGAAGTAGGCGGCGTCCAGGGCCTGGTCGCTGAGCAGGGCCTCGGGGCTGCCGCTGTAGGAGACACGTCCGCGGGAGAGCACGACGGCGTGGTCGGCGATGCCCAGCGCCCGCTTGACGTTCTGCTCCACCAGCACGATCGCGACGCCCTGGGAGTTGATCTCGGCCAGCGCCCTGTACAGGGCGTCGATGGCCACCGGTGCGAGCCCGAGCGAGATCTCGTCGCAGATCAGCACCTGAGGGTCGGCCATGAGGGCCCGTCCCACGGCCAGCATCTGCTGCTGGCCGCCGGACATGGTCCCGGCCGGCTGGTCGGCGCGTTCGGCCAGCACCGGGAAGATCGCGTGGACACGCTCCATACGACCGCGTACCTCATCCCTGGCCAGTGCCAGCGGGGCACCGAGCATCAGGTTCTCGGCGACGGTGAGGCCGGTGAAGATACGGCGGCCTTCCTGGCAGTGGGCGATGCCCAGGCGCGCCCGGTGGTGGGTGGCCATGCCGGTGATGTCCTGGCCGAGGGCGTGCACGGATCCCGACCTCGCCTCGACGGCGCCCATGATCGTGGCGCACAGAGTCGACTTGCCGGCCCCGTTGGCACCCAGCACGGTCACAATCTGCCCGGCCTGGACGCGCACCGAGAAGTCCCGCAGTGCGAGCATGTCGCCGTAACCGGCGCTGACCGATTCGAGAGCGAGTACAACAGCGGCATCCGATGCCGTGGGGGTGGCCGCACGTCGGGCGGCAGGCGTCCGCGTCTCGTCGCCGTCGCCGAGGTAAACGGCACGCACTTCCTCGTTGGCGGCGATCTCGGCGGGTGCGCCCTCGGCCATGGGGCGGCCCCAGTTGAGGACCAAGACACGGTCGACGAGTTCTCGTACCACCCGCTCGATGTGCTCGACCAGAAGCACGGTGATGCCCTGGGCGTGGACCTGGCGGATCAGGTCGATCGCCTCGTCCAGCTCGCGGCCGACGAGCCCCGCCGCGACCTCGTCGAACATGAGCAACCGGGGACGGGTGGCCAGGGCCCGCGCCACCTCCAGTCGCTTCAGGTCCAGGACCCGCAGGGAGTCAGCGGGACGGGACGCCTTGGTGTCCAGTCGGCACTGAGCGAGGATCTCGTCGATCTCGTCGGAGTGCAGGTGCGGTCGGCCCGCCATGGCTCCGATGCGTACGTTGTCCCGGACGGTCAGTCCGTGGAAGGGCCGCGGGACCTGGTGGGCCAGCGCGACACCGGTGCGGGTGATGCGGTGCACCGGCATCCGGTCCAGTCGCTGCTTTCCCAGCCAGACCTCGCCCTCGGTCGGGCGGTGAACTCCGGAGATCAGTTTGAGCAGTGTGCTCTTGCCCGCGCCGTTGGGACCGATGACAGCGACTGCCTCTCCGGACGCCACCGAGAGGTCGACGCCGTCGAGAGCCGTGACACCGCCGAAACGCTTGGCGAGTCCTCGCACCTGAAGAGGGGCTCCGGGCGAGGTGCCTCGCAGGGTTGCGGACGAGGCTGCGGTACGAGGTTCGGCCCCTGGCGGGGACGACACATCGGCATCGCCACCCCCGGCGTGGGGGGTCGTCTCAGCATCCAGTCTGTTCATGCCGTGACTCCTCACCGCCGCGCCGGGAATGCCCCCGATGTCACGCGGCGAGTGGTTGACCGTAACTTCCGCGAAGCGTACGGTCCCTCATGTCGAAACGCTAGTCCTAATTCACGGGACATTCAGAAGAGGTGCGTCACCACCACCGAGGGTCGCGATGTAGGGTCGGCAGGCAGCGCATCGGCGCCGTAACGGGCCGCCGACTGGCCGACGGATCCGGCAGACGGTCCGGGGTGCTGGCTTCCAGGCCAAGGGATACCGGACGATAGACGCCTCGATCTGCGGCCGGCACGTCATCGCACGGCACAGGCGGTTATCCGGCACCCCTCCCTGTGGGGGACACCGCGATCCCGCGCATCGCCAGAGGAGGCGACTCCCCGGTGGCCGCCAGAGCCTCTCATTGATGCTAGAGAGGTCCGGTTTATCAGGAGCAAGGTCCGGTCTTTCAGGATTACTTGCGAGCGCGCCCGCGGAACTCGCGCTTGGAGCGCCTCGCCAACCTGCGGCCCTCGCCTCAGGGGCGCGCCTCAGCCCTCGTGGTCGCGCAGCGCCTTCATGCCGCCGGCCCACCTCTTCGAACTCACCTTTACGGGTGGACGAATTCCGATGCAGCCGTCCCGCACATCGCTTGCCGCCGTCCGGCTGCCCCTCGTCCTGGCCGCGGGTGCGGCCGCTTCCTTCGCCGCCGCCGACGGTTCCGGCGGCACCTCGCAGCCGGCCGCCCAGGACAGCTCCGGGGGGACGGCGTCGGTCAGACCTGGCCGGCCGACTACGGTGACGACACCGTCTTCGGTCACTTCGCCGCAGAGCTCACGTTCACTTCGGCGAGCCGGATGAACGGGAGGCTCACCGGGGCCGACTGACCTGGCCGAGGGATTCCCTGTACATGTCGGTGAAGGCTTCGTTGAGGCCCGGGCTCGCTTCGATGAGCTCGGTCATGCCGGGAAGGATGTCGCGGGTGTCGAAATAGGCGACACGGGAGTCCGACCCGACGGAGGCCGTGAACACGGTTTCGTACCCTCTCCGGTGCATCGCCTCCACCGCCTCGTCGAAGGCGGTCGTGGCGTAGCCGAAATGGTGGAAGCCGTATCCCCGTTGGGTGATCACGTCACGATGCACGGACGGCAGGTCGTCGACGGGCTGGATGAGTTCGTACTGCATGTGCCCGCCGAAACCGAGCGCCACATGCGCGCGTGCCTGGGCGGGTTCACCCCGGTAGCGGGGATTCTCGCCCGCGAAGTCGCGCAGGACCGTCCACGGCCCGACCCGGAAGCTCTCGCTGAACCGAGCCATCGCCGCGTCGAGGTCCTCGACGACGAACGCCAGCTGGATGAGGCCGTCGGTCGGTTGGCCGAAGTCGAACAACATGGCAAGTCCCTGATGAATCGTGAGCCGGCACAGTCGACCGGCTCCATGACGTATCGGAAGCGTGGTCCGCTCCCGGCCGCTGTCGCACCACTTCCCGCGCTGCGGGCGTGGTGGCAGGGGCACGCTCAGAACGGGCTGCCGCCCATGATCACCCGTTCCTCCGGCGGGATCGGGTCGAGACTCACGTGCACCTCCACGCAGGACGGCCGCCCGCTCTGCAGAGCCTTGGCGAGGGTGGGCGCGAGTTCGTCGAGTGTGCGGACCTGGTGGCCGTCCGCACCCAGCGCGATCGCGGCGGCGGCGTAGGAGCCGTTTTCCAGCCGGTTGTTGACCACCCTGTCCTTGCCGTGAATGATCTCCTGCGCATGCAGAGTGGCGCCCCACGCCCGGTTGTTGAGCACGACGACGACCGCTCCGAGCCCGGCGCGCACCATCGAGTCGAACTCGCCGAGGCTGTAGCCGACGGACCCGTCACCGGTCACGAGCACGACGTTCGTGTCACGAGCGGCCGCCTGTGCTCCCAGCGCTACTCCCATCCCGACTCCCATGGAGCCGAGATAGCCGTGGCAGAGGAACGCGGACACCGGCGTCTCGGAGATCGTCTCCGACAGCCAGAGGTAGGTGAGCGCGCCGTCGGCGACGACCACCGACGACTCGGGCACCGCCGCGGCGATGGCGCGTACCGTGTCGTACGGGTGGATGCGCTCGTCGTGGACGACCTGCGCGGCCACGGCCTCGCGCCGCCGCTGAAGATGCGCCCGCAGGGTGTTCCGCCAGCCCGCCAGATCCGGACCGGTGGCCTGCCCGGCCGCGAGTTCCCGGTTGAGATCCTGGAACACGGGCAGCGGATCTGCGGCGACCGACAGCGCGACCGGCTGCAGGAGTCCCAGCTCGCCACCGGAGGGATCGATCTGCACCACCCGCGCGCCGCGCGGGATCAGCGCACCCGAGCCGTGCGCAGTCGTGAGGCCGAACCGGAGCCCCGCCATGATCACCAGGTCGGGCTCTGCTCCGGACGGCAGCCCGTTCAGCCCCTGCAGCAGACCGAAGTTCACGGGGCTGAGCGTGATCGCGCCAAGGCCCTCGTAGTCCGACATCAGGGGTACGCCGAGTCGCTCGGCGAAGGCCCGTAGCTCGGCGTCGGCGCCGGATCTCGGCACCTCGGATCCGGCGATGATCACGGGCCGCCGGGCCTCCGACAGCATCCCGAGGATCTGCTGCGCCCCGGCCTGTGAGAGCCCGGGCCCATGATCGGCCCCGTTCAGGAGTTCCGTCGCCAGGTCGGGCAGGTCGATCTGCTCGGTCAGCACGTCCCAGGGGATGTCCACGAGCACCGGCCCGCGGGGCGCGGACAGCGCGGTGCGGATCGCGCGGGCCAGGATGCGGGGGATCAGCGACGCACGTGTCACCCGGTGCGCCCACTTGGTGACGGGCGTCGCGATGGCCACCTGGTCAAGGCCCGCCTGCAGGGTGTTGGTCTGGTCGTCGGCGAGCGGTCCGGACGCGGCGAGGTAGAGCACGGGAGTGCGGTCCAGGTGTGCGTTGGCCATCGACGTCACCGCGTTGGTGAACCCGCCGCCGGCAGTGAGCAACGCGACCCCGAGGGCATTGCGCACCCGGGCGTAGCCCTCCGCCGCATGGCCCGCGTTCATCTCGTGCCGCACGTCCACGATGGGCAGCCGATGGTCGAGCGCGGCTTGGTACACGGAGTCGATGTGCGCGCCGTTGATGCCGAACATCCGGTCGACACCGGCCTGTTGGAGGATACGGACGACGAGGTCGCCGCCGGTCACACGAGTCATGGATGCTGCTTCCTTTCCGGACGCCGGGCGTCAGACGCAGGTTTCGCCGCCGTCGACGGCCAGGACATGGCCGGTGACGAAACTCGACTTCGGTGAAGCGAGCCAGTACGCGGCTTCGGCGACCTCCCGCGGCTCGGCCACGCGGCCGAGCGGGGTCCCGGCGGCGACGGCGGCGGCGTCGAGGTTCTCGTGTTCCTCCAGGTGCCGCAGCATTCCGGTGCGGGTGATGCCCGGGGCTATCGCGTTGACGCGGATCCCGTGCCGGCCGTGCTCGGCGGCCGCGGACCTGGTCAGCCCGACGATGCCGTGCTTGAAGGCGGAGTACGCGGCCCCGCCACCGGGGTTGCCCACCAGGCCGGCGACCGACGAGGTGTTCACGATCGCGCCGTGTCCCTGCCGCACCATGACGGCCAGCTCGTGCTTCATGCACAGCCAGACGCCACGCAGGTTCACCGCCTCGGACAGCTCCCAGCTGTCGCTGCTGAGCTGCTCGATCGGGCCGACCGGCGGCGCGATGCCCGCGTTGTTGAACGCGGCGTTCAGGGCACCGTAGGTGTCGACCGCCGTGGCCACCATGTTCTCGACCTCTTTCTCGACCGAGACGTCCACCTGGACGAAGACGGCCTTGCCGCCGGCCGCGGTGATGGTGGCGACGGTGTCCGCGCCGGATTCGGAGCGGTCTGCCGCGACGACGGAGGCACCGCGCTCGGCGAACAGCTCCGCCGCCGCCCGCCCGATGCCCGAGCCGGCACCGGTCACGAGCACGACCGAGCCCTCCATGTCGTGCGTCGTCACTGTCGGGCCTCCGCCGCGGTCAGGATCTCGTCGTAGATGGGGTTGGCGAGGACCGTCCTCTCCACCGCGGCACGGCGCGGGTCCCCCTGGTCGGTGGGGACCGATGCGAGGATCGCGTCGAACCGGCGGGCGAGCAGTTCCCGATGCTCGGCATGCGTCAGCACGTAGAGCCTTTCCTCTCGGATCGCTTGCAGGACCCGCTCGCCGACTTCCCGCGGCTGAATCGCCGTCTCGTGCAGATCGGCCTCCGCGGTGGCGCCCGGCGCGTGCGGCCGCGGCTCGCCGGGGGGTGGCGGTCCCTTGTGGATGTTGGTTCGGACGATTCCCGGCGTCAGGACGGAGACGTTCACCGGGGTGTCCCAAAGTTCGGCTGCCAGCGCCTCCATCAGCCCCACCACACCGAATTTCGCGGCCACGTAGAGCGCTCCGGGTGTGCCCAGCAGACCGCCGATCGACGCGGTCGAGACGATGTGCCCGGGGCGGCCGGAGGCCAGCATGCGCGGCAGGAAGGTCCGTATGCCGTTGAAGACGCCCGTGAGGTTGATGTCGAGCACCCAGTCCCACTGTTCGAACGTCGCCTCGGCCACCGGTGCGAGGAATCCGACGCCCGCGTTGTTGACCAGCACGTCCACGCCGCCGTAGCCACGGTCGAGTCGGTCGGCGAGGGCGGCGAACGCCTCCCGGTCGCGTACGTCGAGCTCGATGGCCTCGGCCTTGCCGATGCGCGCGAGCTCGCGTTGCGCGCTCTGAAGCGTCTCCGGGACGACTCCGCAGATGATGACGTTCATTCCGGCGTGGCACAGCGACTGTGCCACGCCGAGACCGATCCCGCTGTCTCCGCCGGTGATGAAGGCGGTCTTGCCCGCGAGGTCTCGCATGGCCGTCAGTCGTTGCCGCGGTGGACGGCGATGGCGCGGTCCAGGGTGGCGTGGTCGGCCCAGCTGCCGTGGAAGCCGAAGGGCACTCGGCTGGGGAGCTTGACCCGGGCCAGCGGGGTGCGGCGCAGGTCGGCGGCGTCGTGGATCAGCAGTTCGCTGAGGTTGGTGCTGCGATTCCACCACAGGGAGAGCAGGTAGCCGTCGTCCTCGGCGCGGGCGTTCTCGCGGGCGACGAAGACCGGTTCGCCGGGGCTGGTGAGGCCGTCCGGGCCTTCGACGACGGTGGTGCGGTCCAGGAGGTAGTCGTGGCGGGCCAGTCCGTCGGACATGATGTCGTCGGCCAGGCCGCGAGTGGTGACGAAGTAGCCGTAGCGGTTGGGGCGGCCCGTGTACGCGTCGTTGATCTTCGGGAACTCCCCGAGGACGCCGCTGATCATCTCCTCGGTGGCCCTTCCGGTCGCCAGGTCGACGCGCCACCGGTAGGGCTGGGCCGGGGGGAACCACTCGTGGGAGGTCACCGGCGTACCGATGCGGTCGATCGGGGTGCCGAGCCGGCTGATGCGGTGGCCGTCGATGACCAGCCGGCCTTCCTGCTCGTAGGCGTTGAAGAAGTGGGTGTTGGCCCAGTGGCCGCCGAGCTCGTGCCAGGTGACCTCGTGGGTGTGGCGGTTCATCAGGACGATCTGCACGCCGTGTTCGAGGGAGTCCTCGTCCCAGACCACGCCGGGCCTGCTCTGCGCGACCAGGTCGAGGCGGAACTGGGCCGGGGTGACGAAGAAGACGGCGTAGGTGTCGCTGACGGCGAAGTCGTGCATGAGGACCGGCACACCGATGTCGAAGGAGTGCGAGTCGATGATCTCGGCGGTCTTCACGTCGGCGCGGTACCAGGTGATCGTCGGTCCGACGGCGGCGAAGAACAGCATGTCGCCGCTGTCCGGGTCGGTCTTGTAGTGGCCGGTGCACAGCACGTCGATGCCGCCGTGGAAGTCGTACGTGCCAATGGTGCGCAGGGTCTCGGGGTCCAGCGCGTGCGGCAGTCCGCCCTCGAAGTAGACGATCAGGTGGTCGTCGAAGAGGCCTGCGTTGATGTTGGCGACGTTCTTGGCGGGCGGGGCTCCCTCGGGCAGTCGAGCGGGAGTGCCGCCGTTGACGAAGCCGCTGTAGATCGCTTCTCCGGCCTCCACCTCGACCTTCATCGAGTCGGTCTCCACCCAACGTGTGCGGTAGGCGGCCCGGCCCTCGCGCAGGTAGATGCCGCACACCATGCCGTCGCCCTCCCACCAGTGGTAGCGGTCGGTGTTGCGGGGCCGAAAGCGGGGGTTGGAGGAGACGCGGAACAGCGCGCCCGCAAGGTCGGCCGGTATCTCGCCGTCCACCTCCAGGTCATACCCCTCGCTCTCCTCCGTCCAGGGCGCGAAGGGTCCGTTGAGGAACTTGTTGTCGGTGGGCCAGTCGGCCCCCGCGTCGGCTTTCCGCATCTGCCGGGGGACGACGGTGATGGGGTCCATGGGCATGGAACTCTCCGTACAGCTTTGGGGGTTGGGGTGGTCAGAAGGGGTACTGCGGGAGTTCGCCCCGTACGGTGACCCACTGCTGTTCGGTGAAGGCTTCGAGGTTGGCGGCGGCGCCGCCGTGGCGGGATCCGGTGCCGGAGTCGCCGACCCCGCCGAACGGGATGAGCGCCTCGTCGTTGACGGTCTGGTCGTTGATGTGGACCAGCCCGCTGGGCACGCGTTCGGCCAGGGCGAGGCCCTTCATGACGTCCCGGGTGAGGATGCCGAGGGACAGCCCGTATTCGGTGCCGGCGGCCAGGCGGGCCGCCTCGTCGAGGTCCTGGAAGGGGACGACGGGCGCCACGGGGCCGAAGATTTCCTGTGCGTAGGCGGGTGCGATGAGCGGTACGTCGGTGAGCACGGTCGGCCGGTAGAACAGGTCCTCGTAGGTGCCGCCCGCGGCCAGCCGGGCGCCCGCCTCGACCGTCTCGGTGACGATGCGGTGGATGTTGTCGCGCTGGCCGGCGTCGATGACCGGTCCGAGGGCGACGTTCTCACCGAGCGGATCGCCGACCGGGAGCGCGTCGGCGTGCTGGGCGAGCAGGGCGGTGTAGTCGTCGGCGACCGAGGAGTGCACGAGGTGGCGGCTGCTGGCCATGCAGATCTGGCCGGCATGCACGAAGGATCCCCAGGCGCCCACCGAGGCGGCCTTCTCCAGGTCGACGTCGTCCATGATGACGAGCGCGGAGTTCCCGCCCAGCTCCAGGTGGACCCGCTTGAGGTGCTCGGCCGCGGCGATGCCGATGGCGCGTCCGGCCCGGGTGGAGCCGGTGAAGGCGATGACGGGGATCTGCGGGTGTTCGACGACGGCCGCGCCGACGTCCGCGCCGCCGGGCAGGACGTGCAGCAGACCGGGCGGCAGACCCGCCTCCTCGAAGACCCGGGCGAAGACGACACCGCCGCTGATCGCGGTCCGTGGGTCCGGCTTGAGAACGACCGCGTTGCCCAGGGCCAGCGCCGGAGCGACCGCCCGCATGGCCAGGATGACCGGCACGTTGAACGGGGCGATCACCCCGACCACGCCGACAGGGACACGGCGGGAGAAGGACAGCCGCTGCTGCCCGGAACGCAGCAGCTCACCGTAGGGCGCCCCGGCGAGGGCGGCGGCCTCGTGACACTCCTCCGCACCACCGCTGGTGACCTGCAGGGCGGCGAACGGCCGGATCGCTCCGGACTCCCGCATCAGCCAGGTCTCGATCTCCTGCTGGTTCTCCTCGAAGAGACGCGCTGCTCGGCGCAGCACGGCCGCGCGGTCCGAGTACGGCCGGGCGGCCCACTCCCGCTGGGCCCGCACCGCCTGCTCCACCGCCTTGTCAACGTCGGCCCGCGTGGCAGACCCGACACGCGCCAGTCTCTTGCCCGTTGCGGGCTCGACGGCGTCGTACACCTCGCCGGAGCCGCTGATCCACTCGCCCGAGCCGGAGAAGATGCGGCCGTCCCAGGTGCTGCTGTCCAAAAACGTCATGGTGTCCCGTTCCAGTAGCGCGTCGTGGCGCGAAGGTTATGTGTCGTATCGCGAAAATTGTGTTGCGCGGTGTCTCAGGTCACAGCCGTGGTCTCACCTTGCGGAAGGCTCCAGACAGAGCCAGCGCACCCGGTCCGGCGGCGAAGACCAGCAAGCCGACCACGAGGTACGTGAAATCGATCTCGGCTCCCCCACCCCGTTGGGGCCGAGGACACCGGTGTGCAGGCCGAACTTGTAGAGGCCGTGCAGGACGAACAGCCACCCGGTCACGGCCCGCGGAATCAGGAGCGCGGCGCCGTGCAGCCCGGCCGTCCGGGACGTGGTGCTGCGATAGAAGCGGAACACGGGGATCTCCTTGGGGTGAGTCGGGCCCGCGGGTCGGTGGACGGCCGTGCTGCGGGCGCCCGCGCGGGTCACGGCCGGGCCTGATCGGTCAGTGACTTCGCAGTGCCTCCACGGGACGTCGATCCCGGCGAGCAGCCCGGACGACGGTGGCCGAGCTGGCTCGCCCGGCATCGGAATGGGCCATGAGGCGCCTCCCGTAGTGACTTCAGCGGTCCCGGCAGGCTCCCAAAAGCAGTGCCGACGTCCCGCATATTCGGACATGTATGTCTCGATGCAGGACGCTGCACTGAAAGGGCGTGTGACGTCAAGAGGCAGGACGCTGTTTCCTCACGGTTGACCTCGGCCGCCTGGAGGTCTAACGTCCTGTAAAACGAAACCTTAGTCCTGTAAAAGGAGACGCATCATGGCCATAACCGGACTGGGGCACACCGGCTTCTGGGTCGACGACCTGGAGAAGATGCGCGACTTCTACGAGCGGGTGCTGGGTCTGACCGTCACCGACGAGGACGAGGAGAAGGGCATCGTGTTCTTCTCCTCGTGCCCCGAGGAGGAGCACCACGAGTTCGTCCTGCAGCGGGGCCGAACCGCACCCGCCGGTGCCAAGCTGACCCACCAGGTGTCGTGGCGCGTGGACTCCCTGGAGTCGATCATCGACTTCCACCACCGGTTCCGCGCCGAGGGCATCGAGGTCCAGCAGGAGGTCACCCACGGCAACGCGATCGGCATCTACTTCTTCGACCCCGAGGGCAACCGCAACGAGGTCTACCTCCGGCTGGAGCGTGATGTACGCCAGCCGTTCCGCAAGACCCTCGATCTCGACCTGTCCCCCGAGGAGATCTTCGCCGAGGTCGAGCGGCTGCTGACCGAGGGCGGCCCGGCCTACCAGCCGGTCCAGTAGCCGGCGGAACGACGGAAGGTCCCTCATGACACCGCCACCACCGGACGTGCTCGTCGTGGGCGCAGGCCCGACCGGACTGACGGCCGCCCACCTGCTGGGCTCCCGGGGCGTACGGGTGCTGCTGGTGGAACGCAACACCACCACCAGCAACGACGCCAAGGCAATCAGCCTCGACGACGAGTCGCTGCGCACCCTTCAGTCGGCCGATGGTCTCGACGAGGCCGTCTACCCGATCCTGGTGCCGGGCACCGGGACGAGGTACTTCGGCATCGGTGGGCGAATGCTCTTCCACGCCCGCGGCACCAGCGACCAGCGCTACGGACATCCCTTCAAGAACCCCTTCGCCCAGCCCGACCTGGAACGAGTGCTGCGCGAGGAACTGCGCCGCCTCCCCACCGTCGACGTCCGCTTCGACACCCGCCTGACAGATGTCGTCACCCAGCATTCCGACCTGGTGCGCGTCATGCTGCGTACGGGCGGGGAGGACGGGCCGGTCGAGAAACTGGACGTGTCCTACGTCCTCGGCTGCGACGGCGGCCGCAGCACCCTACGCGACCTGCTGTCCATCCCGATGCAGGGTCGCAGTTTCCCGGACGTGTGGCTGGTGGTCGACACTCTTCAGGACACGCACGACCAGCGTTTCGGCATGCACCACGGCGACCCCGACCGCCCCGTCGTCATCGTCGCAGGACGGGACGGACGTTGCCGCTACGAGTTCCGCCTGAAGCCGGGCGAGTGCGACGCCGGCACCCCGCCGCCGTTCTCGTTGGTGCGCGAACTCCTCGCGCCCTACCGGGAGATCACATCCGAGCAGGTCGAGCGTGCGGTCGCGTACAGCTTCCACGCGCTGCTGGCGGACCGCCTGCGCGACGGCCGCTGCTTCCTGCTCGGCGACGCCGCGCACATGATGCCGCCGTTCGCGGGGCAGGGCCTCAACTCCGGTGTCCGGGACGCGGCCAACCTCTGCTGGAAGATCAGCGAGGTCCTGGCGGGCCGGGCGAACGACAGGCTGCTCGACACCTACGACACCGAGCGGCGTCCCCATGCCCGGGCCGTGATCGACCTCTCCGTACGCCTCGGCCGGATCGTCATGACCACCAGCCGCCCCCGCGCCCTCCTGCGCGACCTGCTGATACGCACTGCCATGTACACACCACCCGGACGCCGCTACCTCACAGAGATGCGCTACCGCCCCGACACCCGCGCGACATCGGGCGCCGTCGTCGGCATCGACGGACCGGGCCGCGGGCTCGTCGGCACGATGCTGCCGCAGCCGCGGGTGCTGCGGGGACAGGACCACCACGTCATACGGCTCGATGACGTCTTGGGACAGGGCTGGAGCCTGCTGGGGGTCGGCGTGACCGACGCCGACTGGACCGCCGTAGCACGGACCGGTCTCCCGGACGCCGTCTCCGTGGATGTCCTCCTGGACGACCGCGCACCGCGCGACCGTGCCGGCCGGGCAGAGATCGCCGACGCCGACGGTCAGCTGGACGCCCTCTTCACCGGGCTGGCCGGGCACTTCGTCCTCGTACGCCCCGACCGTCTGGTGGCCGCCGTGTTCACCCCGGATAAGGCCGAGTACGTCGACGCGAAGCTTCGGCACTTCACCTCCCCCTTCCCGGCCCTCACCCTTCCCGACCCCGAGATCCAGCCTGATTCCCCAGGAGTACGCCGATGAGGCTCAGCACCGTCCGTGTCGCCCACGACCACGGGACCGCCGCCGCCCGGCAGGACGGAGACGAACTCGTCCTGCTTCCCTTCTCCGACGTCGGCGCGCTGCTCGCCGCAGGAGACGACTGGCCGCAGCGGGCGGCCACCGCGGACAGCGAGCGCCTGCCCCTGGCCGAAGTGTCGCTCGCCCCGCTCGTCCCTCACCCCAACAAGATCATCTGCCTCGGCCTGAACTACGCCACCCACATCAAGGAAATGGGCCGCCCCACCCCCGCCCACCCCACCCTCTTCGCGAAGTACGACGGTGCTCTCATCGGCGCACACGACGACATCCACATGCCGCCCGTCAGCGACGACCTCGACTGGGAGGCCGAGTTGGGGGTGGTGATCGGACGCCCCGGCCGTCACGTGCCGCGCGAGAAGGCCCTGGAGCACGTCGCCGGATACACGGTTGCCAACGACGTCACCGTCCGCGACTGGCAGCACCGCACCAGGGAGTTCCTCTCCGGCAAGACCTTCGAGGCCACCACCCCGGTCGGCCCCGTCCTCGTCACCACGGACGAACTCCCGCTCGGCGCCTCCGGTTTGGACATCTCCTGCAGCGTCGACGGCCACACCATGCAGAAGTCCAACACCGCCGACCTGCTCTTCGACGTCGCCGACACCATCGCTTACGTCAGCACCATCATCACGCTGCTGCCTGGCGACCTGATCCTCACCGGCACCCCGGGCGGCGTCGGCGCCGGCCGCGACCCGAAGGTCTTCCTGCGCCCCGGACAGGAACTCGTCACCGCGGTCGAAGGCATCGGAGAGCTGCGCAACACCGTCGTCAAGGACCGGCTGTAGACCGGACAGGCGGGCGGATGGGCGCGGCCCGCAACGGCCCGCGACCATCCGCTACAGTGTCTCGCATGTCAGGAAACGCGTCCCCCAGTTACCGCGACCGCAACTCCACGGCCGACCGGGCACTCGACATTCTGGCCATGTTCGACGACGTCCACCTCGTCATCTCCGGAACCGCCGTTGCCGATCACCTCGGCGTGGCACGCTCCACCGCCTATCGCTACCTCCAGAGCCTGGTGAACGGGCGCTTCCTCGAAGAAGCCCCCGGCGGCGGCTTCCGGCTCGGCCTGCGGGTGCTGGAGATCGCCCGGTTGGCCCGCCGCAGCTACGGCCTCTCCGAGGTCGCGCAGCCGTCGATGGAGACGCTTGCCGAGGACGTGCACGAGACCGTGCTGCTGACCCGGCGCACCGGGGACCTGGTGGTCTGCGTCGACCGCGCGGAAAGCACCCGCGCGGTGCGCATCTCCTACGAACGCGGCAGCGCCCTGCCCATCAACGCCGGCGCCTCCGCCCTCGTCCTGCTCGCCTGGAGCCCCGAAGAAGAAGCCCGCAGACTGCTGGAGAACGCCGTACTGCGCCGCTTCACCCCGGCCACCCTCACCGACGTCGACGCCCTGATGGAACGCCTCGGCCGGATCCGCCGCCTCGGCTACTCCGTCACCCGCGGCGAACTCGACCCCGACGTGGTTGGCATCGCTGCCCCGATCCGCGACGAGAACAAACAAGTCGTCGCCGCCGTCAGCGTCGCCGCCCTCGCCTCCCGGATCTACCCGGAAGCCGAGACGGAGATCGCCCAGAAAGTCCTCACCACAGCCGACGAGATCAGCGACCGGATGGCAGTCGTCGCGGGATGACCCCGCCCGCACGGTTGGCGCACGGCCCCGAACCGCGCTGGAGGAAGTTCTGCCACCAGCCGCTGGGCAGCGCATGACGCCCCGGCACCTTGTCGGCACCCGCTGGACTGTGGGCGGTCCCCCGCTTCGGTGAGGCGCCGCTGTGGATGTGCGGGTCCCAAGGGGCGGAGATCGCCCCACTTCGTGTTAATTTCCAACACCTTTGCCCACACATCCCCCAGCGGTCGTCCAACGCTGCATCGGTGTCCTGCCAGCGTTTGACCAAACAGGGGGAGTGCGAGGGCAGATCGGGAGTTCCGGGGGAGAGACCTGCTCCGGCACCCCAGCGGCGCTCGGCGGTCGGGCCTTGTCGGTGATCGTGGAGATGGGCTCCTTCGTGGTCGTCATCCCGTAGGTCTGGGCGAGGTGGGAGACGATCTCGCCGGAGGTCAGGCCCTTTGCGGTCAGCGAGATCACCAGGTCGTCCAGCGCGCCGGTGCGGGTGCGCGGGCAGCATCCGGGGCCGGAAGGTGCCCAGCCGGTCTCTGGGGACCTGCACCGTCACCGCGCCGACCTCCGTCATGACCTCCTTGGCCTGGTAGCCGTTGCGCATGTTGCCGCCCGAGCGGGACCCGCGCCCGCTGGTCCGGCCGGCCTCGGCGGCCAGGTGTTCGTCCATCTCGGCTTCCAGGGCGGCCTGCATCAGGTGCTGGGCCAGCTCGGGCAGCAGTCCACCGTCGCCCATCAGCCGCAGCCCTTCCCCGCGGACCTTCTCAGCCGCGAGCGCGGCGAGCTCCTCCAGCAGTTCGCTGGACAGACCGTTCGGCGATACCGGCATCGACTTCACGTCGGCGCCCTCAACACTGCTGGCGGCCACGGCAAGCGACACGCTGCTGGAGGTCTCGATCCGGTGATCCATCGTCGTACTCATCAGGTGACTCCTTCGTGGAGGCTCACACCTGATTCATGACACTCCCGGTCAAGGCATGCGGCTGTAGAGGGGCTGGACAGCGCTGCCCGGTCAGCGGATCCGGGGCAGCGCCTTGTCGGGATGCGCGGTGTGGACGTAGCGGACAGCGGTGCCTGGATGGATACCGAACAACTGCACCAGGTGTACGGGATCGGCGGTTTGTCGGGCCTCGTCCAGTACTCGGTCGCTCCACAGCTGGCGAGGGGTGATTCCGGTGCGGTCGAATGCGTGGCGCAGGGCGCAGTAGCTGACGGGTGGGAGGGCGGGGTGGTGCGCTGAGTGCGTCGTGACCAGCAGGTGTGGATTGGGAGAGGCGGGCCACTGCTGCTGCCGCTCGTGGAGCCAGTCGTCCACCAGGCGGCGGGTCAGTGTGTCGAGGTAGACCGTGTGCGGCTGTCCACGCAGGCGAAGGTGGAGAGTGGCGTGGGCGAGGTCGAGCGCGGTCAGAGGGAGCTGGGCGACGTCGGTGACCTTGATGGCGTGGACGGCGACCAGGCCGACGGCCAGACGCCCCATCGCGCTGTCGATCACGTCCAGCAGGCCGCGCAGCCGGTCGCTGGGAAGTGGTTCGGGAAGGCGCACGGGTGTGGTGAGGGAGAGCCTGGCGAGCGGGTTCGCGAAGACGACGCGTTCTTGTTTGAGGGCGCGGAAGATGCTGAGCAAGACGTGGTGGACACCGCGGGCTTGGTGTCCCCGTCGGTCGCTGAGCGCGGACGTCACGTCCCCTGTGGTGATCTGCCGCAGATCCAGCCCGTCCTGGCTCCAAAGGGTCAGGACCGGAAGCACGACGTTCAGGTCGCGCCGGATGCGTGTGTAGTCGGCGGGAGGGTGGGGCCGGCGACCTTCTCCCCGGCGGACGGCGATCCACGTCCGCACCTGGCCAGCCATGGCGTCGGGAAGCCGTTGGAGCTTGTCTTCGATGGCCTGGCGGTGGCGGGCGTCCATACGGGCCTTGTCCAGGCGGGCAAGCGAAGGGGCGGCGGCTGTTGCCCGCTGGCGGTCGGGTTCGAGCAGGCCGCGCTCGTGCAGAAAGAACACGATCCGGTGCAGGGAGACTTTCGGCCCCAGGGCCGCGAGCGTCCGCACGTCCCGCTCGGCGATGGGTTCCGCCATGCCGGTGTAGGCCAGCACGCGGTGCAGGAGCTCGATGGAGTGGGCGTGATTCTGCTGTCCCCCGGCTGTGGCGGGAAGACAGACCGTGAACTGCTCCAGCAGCACTACTGCTTCGGAGCTGAGCGGCGGCAAGGCGCCGTGAGGCACAGCGTGAACGGCTCTCCAATCGCGTGGGACGGACAGTAGGGTGGTTTGCCCCTGGATCACGTGATCACAGGTGGACAGCGAGGCGGCGTGACCGTCGTGCTCCACGGCCGGCGTCAGGGGCGGCTTCGCTGTCTTGCCCACCAGCTGGTGGGCAAGCGATCCGGCGAAGGTGAGCTGGGTGAAGCCCGCGGGCGTCGGACGCACGTTTCGCACGAACGCCAGACACCCACGACAAAGGCCCTCTTTCGGGTGCACAGGCAGGCCGTCGCGGGCGCAGCGGGAGCACCGGCCCATCGAGCGGTGCTCACCACGATGCCAGCCGACGCAGGCATTGCACAGGCGGGTGGTGATACCCCAGCTGCCGCAATCCGCGCAGCCTGTCACGATGCCGGCGGGCACTCCCTTACGGTGCGGGCGCATCTGGTCGGTCACCTGCGTCGGGCCGTGCCACAGGCCCGCGTATTCCAGGACTTCCTGTGCGGCGGCCGCACCGAACTGCATCCCGCGGCCCTGGTCGAGGATCTCGCGCGAGACCTTCCTCTCGCCCTCGGCATCCCGCACAGCCAGCGCCAGACGCAGCCGCCGCCCCACCTGCGCACACCACTCCCGGCCCACGCCGCGCTGCCGCGCCAGCACCAGCGTGTGCTGCTTGAGCGCCTCCTCCTCGGGCCAGCGCCTTCCGGCCAGATCGACCAGTTCCGGCGCGCCAAGCCGGCGGAGCACTGGGAACAGCACCTGCTGTCCGGGCATGACCGCCGGCAGCACACATCGGCGGGACTCCAAAGGTCGTTCAGCGGCCAGCCGGCCCAGGCGCCAAGCCTCCCGCGCCGCGCCGGGAAACAGCAGCCGAAGCTGTGTCGGAGCCGGAAAATCGAGCACGGTGTCTGTGGCCTGTTCGTCGCGCACGCTCAGCACGCACCCGCGGCACAGTCCGTCCTGACCGAGGTGCTGTTGGCACCGGCAGCGGGGGCACACCCCGCGCTGCGGGTACTGGCGACGCCACAGTTGGCACCCGCGGCACCGCCAGCTGCGCCGGGACGAGCCCGGGGCCAATGCCAGGCAGTCCTCGCACTGCCTCATCCGCTCCATTCGCGCGGCTCAGTTCGGGGGCTGCAGGCGTCGCGGGCCATCGCGTCGCGGCATCGGACGCACCGGGCCAGAGCCGCCTTCTTCACCTGCGGCCGCCCGGGTAATTACCCCCGCCTCCCCAGCGCCGGTGGCGGCCGGTTCGGCCTCCAGGAGATCGGCCACCGTGCATCCCAGTGCCTGACAGATCAGATCCAGGTCTTCCAGCCGCACCGTGACCGGCGTGCCGCCCCACAAGGCGGACACTTTGCTCAACGACGGGTGGAAGCCAACCCGTCGAAAAGCCACCAGCAAGTCCGTCGGACGCCAGATGTCCTGCCGCGCCGCCACCCAGCGCAGATTCCATTTCACCGAAGGCTCCCTGTGTCTGCCACCAGCCGCTGCCCTGCCCGTTCGGCCGACGCCCGCCGCGCCGCCTGTTCCGGATCGCCTTGCGCTGTCAGGAGATACCGGACCGTGGTCGTACTCCACCAGTGGCCCAGCAATCGCTGCACCTCCCACAGCGACATCCCCCGCTCATAGTTGTGCGTCGCGCACGCGTGACGCAGCAAATGAGGAAACAACTCATCCACCGGGCCGGGAAGATGTGCTGCCGAGGCCGTCCTCAGCGCCCGTCGGAACGTCGAGGGCACCATCTTCGGTGCGACCGGCATGTTCAGCGCTGCCACCGCAACGGGCAACCGCTCGGAGGGGAATAGTGGCGCCGAGGGGTGCTCAGGGTCATCGCGGAACAACCCGCGCACCTCCTCCACGTACCACCACAGCAGTTCCCGCCCCTCTTCGAACATAAAGGCCTCGCGCTGCCGTGGCCCTGACCCGCGGGCTCCCTTGCCCTGCACGAGGAAGCGGCCCCACTGGCCCGACTCCCAGTGCACATCGCGCATGCACACCCCGCACAGTTCCGCCGCCCGTACCCCCGACAAATAGGCGATCTTCGCCATGACATAGTCGCGGCACGCGACCGCCTCCTTGCGCGCCTGCGGCAGGGCACGCCGCCACGCGGCGAAGAACTCGCGCATGGCCTGCTGCGACGGCGGCACCCGCAGCCCGAAGTCGCCACGGTGGCGTGGCCGGTTGAACGGATCGACGGGTGACTCCACGACCACGCCGAAACGACGGCTGATCTCACCGGCATACCGTTGCTCAAGGAACGCGAAGTACCCGTCGATACAGTTGATCTTGCTGCGCACGGTGGAACGCGCCCGCTTGCCCGGTCCGGCGAAGTAGCGGTCCAGGTCCCGCGGCTGCAGGCGCCACGGTGCGAGATCCAGGTACTCACAGATTTCGATCACGGGCTTCACGAGCTTGTCGACCGATTCCGGCACCAAGCCTGCGGCATCGCGCGCCCACTGGTACTCGGCGAGCGTGTCGAAGAAGTAGTCCCGCTCCGACATCCCAGTCCGCTCGCCTCGAACACGATGCAGCTGGAAGACCTCAGCCAGACCGGCCCCGCCATGCTCGTCCGTCGGCCTTAGCACCGCCGTTACGCGACGGGTTCCGGATTCATCCACGATCACGCAGATTACGAGTGCCACTCGCGGATTCTGCGAGTTTCTACGGAAAATCCAGCCACGGAGGGACATGTCGAACACAGGTCTCCGGCCTGCTAAGACGCAAGCGATCGCACTCAGAGTCCCCCCAGGAACCTGCGCGTACTCCAGTAACGAAGTGGGCGGGCCACTGCTCGGCGAGCCGGGCAGCGCCGGCACCGCGCCGCTGGAGGCGACCCTGGAGTCGCTCGAAGGCGAGCCTGCTGGATTTCCCGTACGACCAGCTCGCCGTCCAGGGCCGTCGCGTCGGCAGCTGGACCGTGCCCGGAACGAACCTCGGGGAAGGAGGGTGCGAGGTTCCTGTCCCTGCGCGAGCGCAACACCAAACGCCCGGCATCCAGAGAGAGCAGCGCTCTCCAGCCATCGTTATCCAGACTCTGGCGTGTCTCCTAGGACATGGGCCCGTCGAGCCGCTTTTGTACAGAGCAGCCGTGGCGGCCCCGTCCGCGGGCGAACGCCGGAGCGTGACTGTTCACGGATTGACGCTCACTGCGGTTATTACCAAGCTGGTGGGGGGTTGCGGAAGGGACTGCGGTCGTGAGCGGTGGACAAAGTGGGCTCACCCGATTGCTGACAGCAGCGGAGACAGCGGCGCCGGCGGACGCCGTCGACGTGATCGCGGAGGACCTGCGGCGGCGTTTCGAGGCCACTAAGGTCTCTTTCCTCATCGTGGACCTGACAGGGAAGGCGGTGGCTCGGCTGTCCACCGCTCCCACTCAAGGTGGGCGGCAGGCCGAGCGGGTTCCCCTGTTCGGCAGTGTCTACGAGGAGGTGATCCGTACCCAGCGCCTGTATCAGGACGCGACCGGCGAGGGGCAGCGGGTGATCGTGCCCGTCACCAACCGCGGGGATGCGATCGGGCTGCTGGAACTGCTCCTGCCGACCGGCCCTGGCGAGGACGTGCTCGACGCAGTCGGGGAAGCCGCCCACATCCTGGCCTACATCGTGATCGCCAACGGCCGCTTCACCGATCTCTACACCTGGGGCAAACGGTCCAAGCCGGCCACCCTGGCAGCTGAAATCCAGTACCAGCTGCTGCCCCTGTCGCTGTCGTGCGAGGCCGCACAGTTCACCCTGTGCGGGAACCTGGAGCCCTCCGAGGACCTCAGCGGCGACACCTTCGACTACACCGTGGACCGCGACACCTTGCACGTGTCGGTGACCGATCCCATGGGCCACGACATGGATTCCGCCCTGGCCGCCACGGTCCTGGTGGGCGCCCTGCGCGGTGCCCGCCGGGCGGGCACCGGCCTGGGCGAACAGGCCCACCGGGCAGACCAGGCACTGATCGAACACGGCCACGGTCATGCCACCGGGCAGCTCCTGCGCATCAATCTCCATACCGGGCGGGCCCAATTCGTCAACGCCGGTCATCCCTGGCCGCTGCGCATGCGCGACGGGGCTGTGGAGACGATCACCTGCGAGGTGGACCATCCCTTCGGGCTGTCTGAGCTGACTCCCCACCCGTACCGTGTGCAGGACCTCGACCTGCGGCCCGGTGACCGTCTGCTCATGTTCACCGACGGCATGCTCGAACGTCACGGAGAGAAGGTCGATCTGCCCGCCCTGCTGGGGTGCACCCGGAATCTGCACCCGAGGGAGACCGCGCTGGCGCTGACGTCCGCGGTCCGGGACGCCGCCGACGGCCGGCTCGAAGACGATGCCACCGCCGTCTGCCTGGACTGGCACGGCCCCCAGGAGACCCAGCGGCACGTCAGCAGCGGCGCAGACACCCGGCAAGCCTCAGCCGCACGCACGAAGGACCAGTCGTGACCTGGGTGAACGGTGCCAACGCGAATGAGACATCACGAGGTGTCTGGAGAACCGTCCCACTTCTCCTCGGCGGCCCACCCATCGGGCGGCGCCGGGTCGGTGACGGGGGCCGCGAGCATCGGGTCCGGCAGCGCCCACATGCGCCATGCCTTCCACGCGGGCGCCCCTTCGTGCGGTGCTGCTGTTCCCCGTTACTCGAGTAGACCGAGTTCCCAAGCACTCGCCGGTGCCTTTGCCGAGTTGCTAGGCAGCCTCTTTGGCAGCCCGCGCCATGACTTGCGGACAACCGTGCACCAGAATGAGGGCTCGAAGCCGTTCGTGCGATGGCCGATGGAGGGCGACCGTAAGGCGGCCCAGGCGGCTGTCTGTCATTGCCGGTCGCGAGTGGGCGGGGAGTCAACTCATTCTCAGCCTGCTCCGGCCAGGTTGGGCATTGGTTCGGGCGAAGCCATCCGGCTGTGGTCGGTAGATGCCGATACGCCGGGATCGATGCGACGGTTGCGCGATGCCGTCCCGGACGGGGGTCTGACTCTTGAGATCTTTGACCGAAGTGTCCAGTCACAGGCTTGTCGACCGTCGTTGCGGGCTGGCTTCTGCTGTCACCGAGCCACAGGGCGTGTCCCAATAGGGGCCTTGCCGAGTTCCAGGCGCCATCACGGTTCAGACCGCCCGAGCAGGCCGGTGCCATTCACCCTAGCCAGCACGTCAGCATGTGGGAGGCGAACCATCGTGACGACCCGACAGCGCAGCACCTCATCGAGCACGGATCCGCCCGTTCGGCGCGAGGTCGTCCTGGGCGTGGACACGCACGGCGAGGTGCATGTCGCCGCCGTGATCTCCCCGCTCGGGAAGATCCTGGGAACGGAGTCCTTTCCCGCGACGGCGGCCGGCTACCGACAGCTCCTCGTGTGGGCCCGCAAGCGCGGTACGGTGCGCCGGGCCGGTGTGGAGGGCACCGGCACCTTCGGCGCGGGCCTGTCCCGCTACCTTCTCGCCCAGCAGATCCAGGTGTTCGAAGTGAACCGACCCGACCGCTCGGCCCGCCGGCTGCTGGGGAAGTCGGACCCGCTCGATGCGCAGGCCGCCGCGCGGGCCGTGCTCAGCGGTCGTGCCCGGGCCCGGGCCAAGTCCGGCGACGGTCCGGCGCACAGCGCCCGGATCTTCAAGCTCGCCAAGGACTCCGCGGTCAAGGCCCGTACCCAGGCGATCAACCAGCTCAAGGCCGTCCTGGTCATCGCCGATCCCGCACTGCGGGAACGGTTGTCGAGCTTGGGCAATGCCGAGCTGTTCCGCACCTGCGCGACCCTCAGCCCACCCGATGGTGGGGGAGACGAGGAAGCGGTGGCCCAGGCCACCCACATGACATTACGCATGCTCGCCGAACGCATCGAACAGCTCACCGGGCAGATCAATGCGCTGAACCAACGCCTGACCCGACTCGTCGAACGCCACGCGCCGCAACTGCTCGTACCGATGGGCATCGGTCCGGACAGCGCCGTCACTCTCCTGATCACCATGGGAGACAATCCCGAGCGGCTGAACACCGAGGCGTCCTTTGCTGCCCTTTGCGGAGTCAGCCCCATCGAGTACTCCTCCGGGCGGCGAGTCACGCGACGGCTCAACTACGGCGGCGACCGGCAGGCCAACGCGGCCCTGCACCGCATCGTGTTCACCCGCCTGCGCCACGACCCGCGCACCCAGGCGTACTGCGAACGCCGCACCCAGGAGGGCAAGACCCGCCGTGAGATCATCCGATGCCTCAAGCGGTATGCCGCCCGCGAGGTCTTTAACCTGGTCAGACCGGTTTTCCGCGCCCCTGCGTTATAGGGGCGTCCGTGATACGTGAGAGGGTCTGAGGCGTGAGTGAGACACCGTCGAACACCCTGCAATACCGCTTTGACGGGCCAGAAGAGGCTCCCGTCCTGATCCTGGGCCCCTCCCTGGGTACCACATGGCACATGTGGGACCGGCAGGTCCCCGAACTGGCCCAGCAGTGGCGGATCTTCCGGTACGACCTGCCCGGTCACGGCGGCGCCCCGGCCTATCCGGCCGGCTCCGTGTCCGATCTCGCCGAGCGGCTGCTCGCCACCCTCGACGGGCTCGGGGTGCAGCGCTTCGGCTACGCGGGCTGCGCCTTGGGCGGCGCGGTCGGCGTGGAACTGGCACTGCGTCACCCGGAACGGGTCGCCTCGCTGGGGCTGATCGCCGCCTCGCCGAGGTTCGGCACCGCGGACGAGTTCCGTCAGCGCGGGGTGATCGTGCGGACGAACGGGCTCGACCCCATCGCCCGCACCTCGCCCGACCGCTGGTTCACGGCCGGTTTCGCGGCGGCACAGCCCGCCATCACCGAGTGGGCCGTGCAGATGGTGCGCACCACCGACCCCGGCTGCTACATCGCGGCGTGCGAGGCGCTCGCCGCGTTCGACGTCCGCGCCGAACTCGCCCGGATCGGCGTCCCCACGCTCGTGCTCGTCGGCTCCGACGACCAGGTGACCGGGCCCGCCGAGGCGCGCACCCTGGTCGCCGGCATCCCCGACGCCCGCCTGGCCGTCGTACCCGGTGCCTCCCATCTGGTCCCGGTGGAGCAGCCCGCCGCCGTCACCGACCTGTTGGTGCGGCACTTCTCCACGGCCTGGCAGCCCGTCTACGAGTCCGCGACCGGGCAGACGGCCGTGCCGGGCATCCCCGTCCGCGCGGTGACGACCCAGACCCCGGTCCCCACCGCGGGCCCGCCGCCGCAGCCGGTGGCCATCGCCGAGATCGCGCCCGCCCCGATCGAGGAGCCGGCGCAGGTCATGGGCCGTCCGGACCCGTACGACGCCGGTCTGAAGGTGCGCCGCGAGGTCCTCGGGGACGCACACGTGGACCGGGCGCTGTCCCAGGCCGACGACTTCTCGGGGGACTTCCAGGAGTTCATCACCCGCTACGCCTGGGGCGAGATCTGGGACCGCCCCGGCCTCGACCGGCGGTCGCGCTCCTGTGTCACGCTGACCGCGCTGGTCGCCGGCGGTCACCTCGACGAACTCGCCTTCCACACCCGGGCCGCCCTGCGCAACGGCCTGACCCCCGACGAGATCAAGGAGGTGCTGCTGATGGCGGCGGTGTACTGCGGGGTACCGGCGGCCAACAGCGCCTTCCGGGTGGCCCAGCAGATCATCCGGGAGGAGACCACCCCGGTCGACTGAGCCGCGCCGCCCGGACCGCAGGAGGACGGACGACGGACGAGGGAGGATGGATCCCATGACGAGCACGACGACCATGAAACTCACGAAGAAGGCCCACTCCTGCGTCCGTCTGGAGAAGGACGGGCGCACGCTCGTCCTCGACCCGGGCGGGTTCAGCGAGGCGGACGCGGCGGTGGGCGCCGAGGCGATCCTGGTCACGCACGAGCACCCGGACCACTTCGACGAGGGGCGGCTGCGGGCGGCCCTGGAGGCCGACCCGGCCACGGAGATCTGGACCCTGCGCGCGGTCGCGGAGAAGATCTCGGCGGCCTTCCCGGGCCGCGTGCACACCGTCGGCCACGGCGACACCTTCAGCGCGGCCGGATTCGACGTCGAGGTCCACGGCGAACTGCACGCCGTCATCCACCCGGACATCCCGCGCATCACCAACGTCGGCTACCTGATCGACGACGGCCGCGTCTTCCACCCCGGCGACGCCCTCACCGTCCCCGACCGGTCCGTCGAGACGCTGATGCTCCCGGTGATGGCCCCGTGGAGCAAGATCTCCGAGGTCATCGACTACGTGCGCGAGGTGGCGCCGCGGCGCGCCTACGACATCCACGACGCCCTGCTCACCGACCTCGCCCGCCCGATCTACGACAACCAGATCGGCGCCCTCGGCGGCGCGCCGCACGCGCGGCTGGCGGCCGGGGAGAGCACGGCACTGTGAGTGTCGGTGGGGCCCGGTAGGTTGGGGGACATGCGCATCGCGACCTGGAACGTCAACTCGATCACCGCCCGCCTGCCGCGGCTGCTGGCCTGGCTGGAGAGCAGCGGCACGGACGTGCTGTGCCTCCAGGAGGCCAAGCTGGCCGAGGAGCAGTTCCCCTTCGACCAGTTGCGCGAGCTGGGCTACGAGGCGACGGTCAACGCCACCGGCCGGTGGAACGGCGTGGCGGTGATCTCCCGGGTGGGCATCGAGGACGTCGTCAAGGGCCTGCCGGGCGACCCGGGCTACGAGGGCTCGGTCGAGCCCCGGGCGATCTCCGCGACCTGCGGCCCGGTCCGCGTCTGGTCGGTGTACGTGCCGAACGGCCGCGAGGTGGACCACCCGCACTACGCCTACAAGCTCCAGTGGTTCGAGGCCCTGAAGGCGGCCGTCGCGGGCGACGCGGCGGGCGGGCGTCCGTTCGCCGTCCTCGGCGACTACAACGTGGCGCCGACGGACGACGACGTGTACGACCTGGCCGCCTTCGAGGGCCTCACCCATGTCACCCCGGCCGAGCGCGCCGCCCTGGCCGCCCTGCGCGAGGCCGGTCTGTCCGACGTGCTCCCGAGGCCCCTGAAGTACGACCATCCGTTCACGTACTGGGACTACCGCCAGCTGTGCTTCCCCAAGAACCGCGGTATGCGCATCGACCTGGTCTACGGCAACGAACCGTTCGCGAAGGCCGTCAAGGACTCCTACGTCGACCGCGAGGAGCGCAAGGGCAAGGGCGCCTCCGACCACGCGCCGGTCGTCGTCGACCTCGACGTCTAGGCCGCCCGGTCCGGGCCGCACGTCCGGCGCTCACAGCAGCCGCAGGCCGACCGCCTCGGCGTGCGCCGCGTAGCCGCGTCCCCGGGGTGCAGATGGTCGCCGCTGTCGTGCGCGGCGAGCATGCGCTCCGGGGCGGCCGGGTCGCGCAGGGCGCGGTCGAGGCCGAGGACGGCGTGGAAGGCGCCGGTGGTCCGGATCCAGGCGTCCAGCGCGTCCCGTCCGGCCTCCACGGCCGGAGCGCAGAGCCCCGCGGGAGGGCAGCGTCGCGCCGAGCACCCACAGCCCGTGCGCCCGCGCCCGGCCGGCGATCTCCCGCAGCCCGGCGGCCCCCTCGGCGGCCGCCGTCCCGTCCCGCAGATCGCGGACCGAGGTCTGTGCGAGGACGTCCCGGTCCAGCCGGTGCGGGGCGGCGACCCCGCCGCCCACCGGGGCGATCCCGTCGCCGAGGTAGCGGTCGGCCGTCACCCGGTTCGACGCGATCCCCGCGTGGAGGACGCCGTAGCGCGGGAGGGCGCCCCGTCGGCGCAGCGGCCCCCACCGTGGACCGGTCGCCGTCGGTGATCGAGTCCCCGAGCCCGACCACCGCGCCGGGCCCGCCGCCCACGTCCACCCTGGTGAGCAGCGGCCAGGTCCCGATCGCGGCGGGGTACGCCCTTCCGTCCGCGTCCGCCGTGTGGTCGCCCGGCCCGCTCAGGTACGACCGCTGCACCGCGAGGCCCTGCCAGGGCCGCCAGGTCACCGCGCCGGGCAGATGGACGCTCACCAGCAGATCCGTGTCCGCGGGCACGGCGAACGGCAGCGGACCGCAGACCCCCTGCGCGCCGCCGAAGGACAGCGGCACCGGGGATGGAGCGCGGTGCCGCGCCCGCCGTCCGGCCGCCGGTGCTCGTGACGAGGAAGGCGAGGGCGCCGCCGTGCCCCCTGGCCCGTGCGGGCTGCGCCGCGGTGCGGACGTTGTCGGGGGAGCCCGGCGGGCGCAGGGGCGGCCAGGCCGGCCGGACGCCGCGCACGGTCGGCGCGCGCCCCGGGAGCCGGCCCGTGGCAGCGCCTCGCGACGCTAGGCAGCGGTCGCGCCCCGGTCAACGCGCCATGCGGGGGCGGGCCGGGGTTTCGACCGTACGTATGCGCCCGCGCGCCTGTGGTGCGTACGCCGGTGCGAATGACACGCTGGACGTATGTACATCCCTTTCCTGGGCAACAAGCGCAAGAAGCACGGCGAAGCGGTCCTGGCCGCCGACCCCGAGGGGGTCGCGGAGCTCCTCTCCGAGTGCGAGCTGCTGCGCTCCCAGGCGGCCCGGGCGGGGATCGGACTGGACGACACCGCAGCCTCGCTGGAGGCGCTCGACCAGATGGTGCCGCGCTGGCGCGACGACGAGGAGACCCTGCTCTGGCTCGGCAACGACGCCGGGCTCTATCTGGGCACCGTCATCGTGCGGACCGTGCCCGGCGCCGTGTGGGACTTCCGGGCGGACGGGCAGCCCGTCGTACGGCTGACCTCGGGGCGGGAGTTCGACGTCGTGGAGTGCGGGCACGAGTGGGCGGCGAACGGAGTGCCCGAACTGTCCCAGCTCTACGGCGAGGTGGCCGAGGCCTGAGCTCCCGGCCGACGGGGGAGCCCGACGTAAATACGGCTTATGTCCCCGGGGTGCGTGTCGTGTCCTGGGGTGGTGCCGCCCTGGATAGTTTCCTCCAAGATTCTCAAGCACTGAAGGGGGCGACTAGGATGGGCCGTTCATCCCCCAGAACCGGGGTCGCGACCGCCGCGGCGGCAGAACCGGGGACGCTGTTGCCAGGTGGTGGGGGACTCTCCGCGGCAATCCGGCCGTAGGGGGCGGAAGTCACAGAGCCCTGCCCGGCCGGCGCCGGTCGCAGATCACTGCTCGCGCAGCGGGACCGACACGTACGACGGGTCGGTCGCCGGCGAGGAGAAGGTCAGCCGCGCGCCGGACGGGTTGTGCTCGACGTAGAGCGGGTCGACCGTGTCGACGACCAGGGCCAGTCGATGCCCTGCGGGGACGTCGTAGGCCGTGGAGAACAGCTCCAGGTCGAGACCGAACGGCTTTCCGGGCGTCCGCCCGTGGAAGGTGTACGGCGCGTGCGAGACCAGCTTGCCGAGGCCGAGCGGCCCCACGTCGTAGAGGTAGGCGACGAGGGTGCCGCTCTCCTCGGTCGGGGTGAGCGTGGTGTGCAACCGGGCGGTGCCCCGCACGCGTTGCGCCGTGGGGTACTTCCCCGACTGCCATACGGCGGCCCAGTACCGGGGGAGCAGGGGGATCGAGGCCATCGGGGGGACCCGTGCCACCTGGTCGAGGATGCTGGAGAGGAACACGATCCCGCCGTCGGCGCCCGAGTCGACGTTCGTGTGGACCGTGGCCGTGCCGGCGAGGGCGATCCTCTCGCGGGTCGAGCCCACCGACTTCCAGTCCGGGTAGCCCTCGTAGCCGTCCGTGGAGCGGGACTTGAGCTGGACGGGCCGTTCGCGGTCGATGCCGTTGTCGACGCCCTTGAGGTAGTGGTCCATCCAGCGCCGGGTGTCCGTCCACACGTCGTTGGGCACGCCGAACAGACCGGTGAGTTCGGCGGTCGCGTGGTCGCCGGGGCGCAGCTCCAGCCGCTTGGGGCCGGACAGGCGCTCGTAGAAGGCGGCGGACTGGTTGGGCGGGAAGATGGTGTCGCCCCAGGCGCCGGCCATCAGCACGGCGGTGCCGTTCTTGTCGAGCCGGTCCAGGTAGCTCGCGGGGGAGCGTTTCTCCCCCCAGGCGACGATCTCCTCTTCCTTCGACAGGTCGGAGTCGTAGAAGGCGGAGAAGATCTTCCGGGACTCCGCGCTCTGCCGGCCGGTGACCGTGCCCACCGTGTCGAGCACGGCGGCCGCGTGGAGGTGCTGGGTGCGGCCGGAGTAGATCGAGTCGAGCAGATCGCCCCAGCCGCTGAGCGAGGCGACGGCCTTGACGCGCGGATCGTGCGCGGCGGCCAGCAGGCTGATGCCCGCGCCGTAGGAGACGCCCGCCATCCCGATGTGCCGGGCGTCCGCCGGGGTGTTGGCGAGTGCCCAGTCCACCACCCGGGACGCGTCGGCCACATCGCGCGGACCCGCCACATCGATCTCGCCGCCCGACTGCCAGAAGCCGCGCACGTTGTAGCTCAGCACGACGTACCCGTCGTCGGCGAGCCGCTGCGCCTGGGCGAGATACTGCACCTGCGGGAAGCCCCAGCTGGTGGGGAGCACGATCAGCGGGTAGCGGCGGGTGCCGTCGGCGCCGGCCGGGGTGATCACGTTGGCTTTCAGGACCGTGCCGCCGTCCCCGGCGATGTCGACGTACCGGACCGCGCCCGCGGTGGCCCGCGCGACGGGGGCGAGACCGAGGACACTTCCGGCGACCAGGGAGGCGGACACGGCGCCGACGGCGGTCGTGCGCAGGGTCCTGCGGTGCGGTCGTCGTCCCACGGGGCACTCCTCGGCATGCGGCGATGCAAAAGTGACCCGACGGTAACCGGTGGCCCTACCGGGGGTAACCCGTCAGTGAGTTACGTGGGAGTAACGATTGGTTCGGCAGGCAGCGGTGTCTGGGCCGCCCGGGTCACATCCTCGACCAGTTCGACCACATCGGGGCCGTACGCCTGCGAGTTGACGACCTTCAGCAGCAGGACGAACGAGTTGCCGCCGTGCTTGCGGGCCAGCCGCTCGTGGTGCCGGACGAGATACCGGGTGGCGGCCTGGTTGTTGATGGCGCGCTGCCCGCAGAACAGGAACACCGGCCGCTGCTCCCGTCGCTGACCCGCCGTCAGCCGGGCGAGCAGGACGTACTCGGTGACGCCCGCGTCCATCCGGTACTGCTGCTCGCCGATCCGGAACGCGAGGCGGTCCGGCCCCGGCTCCCGGTCGGTGTTGACCCGCACCCCCGGCAGCATCGCCTGGAGATGGGCCGCCATCCGCCGGTTGGACCCCGGGCCGCCCACACAGAACTCCGTCCGCTCCCCGAACCCCTGCCGGGCCGCGTCCTGGGTGACCACCTCGGCGCCCGCCCCGCAGTCCTTGATGAGCGCGGAGAGCTCCAGCAGCGCGAAGACGTCGTGGCGGTGCACCGCGAGATCGGGGCTGCCCGCGTCGCGGTTGACGACGAGCAGGCACTCGGAGTGTTCCGGGAGCCCGAAGAAGGCCTGCTTGCGCCGGAGTTTCCGGCGCCACAGGTAGGTCCGGGCCACCCAGCCGAGCGCGGCGCTCAGACCGGTCGCGATGACCCCCAGGACGATGTTGCGCACGTCGTCGTTCATGGGCGCGCATGGTAGCGGGCGGACATGCCTGTGACGTACCCGTGTTCGAGGTGTGGCAGTCGTATGACAGTGCCCGGAAGGCACCTGTCGGGGCCCTGTGAATCTGGCTACGCTGCGCGGACGGTTCCCGACTGGAGGTACGGATGCGTCGCCCTGTCGCGCGGAAACTGTCGGTCCTGGCGGTCTCGGCCGCCGTGGTCACGGTGGGGGCCGCCGCGCCGCCCGCCGCCGGGAGAGCGACCCCTGCGAAGGTCCCCGTCGCCGTGGGGTACGGCGGTGCCGTCGCCAGCGTCGACGCGGACGCCTCGGCCGCCGGCATCGAGGTGCTCCGCAAGGGCGGCAACGCCGTCGACGCGGCCGTCGCCACCGCCGCCGCCCTCGGCGTCACCGAGCCCTACTCCTCCGGCATCGGCGGAGGCGGCTACTTCGTCTACTACGACGCCAAGTCCCGTACCGTGCACACCATCGACGGCCGTGAGCGGGCGCCGCTCACCGCCGACGCGAACCTGTTCCTGGAGAACGGCGCCCCGCTCGCCTTCGCCGACGCCGTCAGCAGCGGCCTGAGCGTCGGCACCCCCGGCACCCCCGCCACCTGGGCCACCGCACTGGACCAGTGGGGCAGCCGCACGCTCGGTTCGGTCCTGAAGCCCGCCGAGCGCATCGCCCGCGAGGGCTTCACCGTCGACGACACCTTCCGCTCCCAGACCGCCGCCAACGAGACCCGCTTCCGCTACTTCCCGGACACCGCGAAGCTGTTCCTGCCCGGCGGCCGGCTCCCTGCGGTCGGCTCCACGTTCAAGAACCCCGACCTCGCGCGGACCTACGGGGAACTGGGCCGCACGGGCGTCTCCGCGCTCTACCGGGGCGACCTCGGCGAGGACGTCGTCGACACCGTCAACCACCCGCCCGTCGACCCGGCCTCGGGCTGGAAGGCCCGGCCCGGCGCCCTGACCACCAACGACCTCGCCGCCTACCGCGCCAAGCTCCAGGCGCCCACCAGGACGACGTACCGCGGCCTCGGCGTCTACTCCATCGCCCCCTCCTCCTCCGGCGGCACCACCGTCGGCGAGGCCCTCAACATCCTGGAGAACACCGACCTCGCGAAGGCGAGCGAGGTCCAGTACCTGCACCACTACATCGAGGCCAGCCGGATCTCGTTCGCCGACCGGGGGCGCTGGGTCGGCGACCCCGCCTTCGAGGACGTACCGACGCAAGCGCTGCTGTCGCAGCGGTACGCCGACTCGCGGGCCTGCCTCATCAAGGACGACGCGGTGCTCACCAGCCCCGTCGCGCCCGGCGACCCCCGCCACCCGGCCGCCTGCGGCACCGGCGGCACGACGGCGCCGACGACGTACGAGGGCGAGAACACCACCCATCTGACGGTGGCCGACAAGTGGGGCAACGTCGTCGCCTACACGCTCACCATCGAGCAGACCGGCGGCAGCGCGATCACCGTCCCGGGCCGCGGCTTCCTCCTCAACAACGAGCTGACGGACTTCTCCTTCGCCCCCGCCAACCCGGCCGTGCACGACCCGAACCTGCCGGGCCCGGGCAAGCGGCCGCGCTCCTCCATTTCCCCGACGATCGTCCTGGACCGGCAGGACAGGCCGGTGGTCGCGCTCGGTTCACCCGGCGGCTCCACCATCATCACCACCGTGCTCCAGACCCTCACCGAGTTCCTCGACCGGGGCCTGCCGCTCGTCGACGCGATCGCCGCGCCCCGCGTCAGCCAGCGCAACGCGGCCCAGACCGATATGGAACCCGCCCTCTACAACGACACCAGCCCGGACGGCGTCCGGTCCCGACTGGAGGCGATCGGGCACTCGTTCAAGCTGAACGCCGAGATCGGCGCGGCGACCGGGGTGCAGCGGCTGCCCGGCGGGAAGTGGCTGGCCGCCGCAGAGACCGTACGGCGCGGCGGCGGCTCGGCCCAGGTCGTGCGTCCGGCGTCATAGCTCCGGGGCGGGGGCGGGCGGCTCGGTGCGGAACGCGAGCTGCCCGTCCTCGACCTCCACCCGGACCCGGTCCCCGTTCCCGACCCGGCCGTCGAGCAGCAGCCGCGACAGCCGGTTGTCCACCTCGCGCTGGATCGTGCGGCGCAAGGGCCGCGCCCCGTACTCGGGTTGGTAACCGCGCTCGGCCAGCCAGTCCACCGCCCCGGCCGCGAACTGCACACCGATGCCCTGCGCCTGCAGCAGCCGTCGGGTCCTCTGGAGCAACAGCTCGGTGATCCGGCGCAGTTGGTCGCCGGTGAGCTGGTGGAAGACCACGATCTCGTCGATGCGGTTGAGGAACTCCGGCCGGAAGTGGTCCCGCAGCGGCCTGAGGATCTGCTCCCGCCGCGCCTCCTCGTCCGCCTCGGTGCCGCCCGATCCGAAGCCGATGCCGGCACCGCGCCGGCCGATCGCCTCCGAGCCCAGGTTGCTCGTCATCACGATCACCGTGTTGGTGAAGTCGACGGTACGGCCCTGGGAGTCGGTCAGCCGCCCGTCGTCGAGGACCTGGAGCAGGATGTTGAAGACGTCCGGGTGCGCCTTCTCCACCTCGTCGAGCAGCAGCAGCGAGTACGGGTGCCGGCGCACCACCTCGGTGAGCTGACCGGCCTCCTCATGGCCGACGTACCCGGGCGGGGCGCCCACCAGCCGGCTGACGGTGTGCCGCTCCTGGTATTCGCTCATGTCGAGCCGGACCATCCGCTCCTCGCTGCCGAACAGCGCCTCCGCGAGCGCCCGGGCCAGCTCGGTCTTGCCCACCCCGGTCGGCCCGAGGAAGAGGAAGCTGCCGATCGGGCGGTCCGGGCTCGACAGCCCGGCGCGTGAGCGCAGCACCGCGTCCGCGACGACCCGTACGGCCTCCTCCTGGCCCACCACCCGCTCGTGCAGATGCTCCTCCAGCCCGAGCAGCCGGTCCTTCTCCTCCTGGGTGAGGCTCGCCACCGGGATGCCGGTCTGCCGGGACACCACCTCGGCGACGGCCTCCGCGGTGACCTCCAGGTGCTGGCCCTCGTCGACCTCCTCCTCGCCCGAGGCGTCCGCGATGCGCTGCTTCAACTCGGTGATCCGGTCGCGCAGTTGGGTGGCCAGCTCATAACTCTCGTCCGCGACCGCCTGGTCCTTGTCGCGGGCGAGCTGCTCGGCCTCGCGCTCCAGGGCCCGTACGTCCGTGCCCTTGGTGCGGGCGCCGAGCCGCACCCGGGCCCCGGCCTGGTCGATCAGGTCGATCGCCTTGTCCGGCAGCCGGCGTTCGGTGAGGTAGCGGTCCGACAGCTGCACGGCCGCCACCAGCGCCTCGTCGGTGTAGCGGACCTGGTGGTGGGCCTCGTAGCGGTCGCGCAGCCCGCGCAGGATCTCGATCGTGTCCGGCACGGTCGGCTCGGGTACCAGGATCGGCTGGAAGCGGCGGGCGAGCGCCGCGTCCTTCTCGATCCGCCGGTACTCCTCCAGCGTCGTCGCCCCCACGACGTGCAGCTCGCCGCGGGCGAGCGCCGGTTTGAGGATGTTCCCGGCGTCCATCGAGCCGCCCTCGCCGCCCCCGCCCGCGCCGACCACCGTGTGCAGCTCGTCCATGAACACGATCAGCTGGTCGGAGTGGGCGCGGATCTCGCCCACGATGGTGTTCAGACGCTCCTCGAAGTCGCCCCGGAAGCGGGTGCCCGCGACCACCCCGGTCAGGTCCAGGGCGATCACCCGGCGGCCGTCCAGCACGTCCGGCACGTCGCCGTCCGCGATGCGCTGGGCGAGCCCCTCCACCACGGCGGTCTTGCCGACGCCCGCGTCCCCGATCAGCACCGGGTTGTTCTTGCCGCGCCGGGACAGCACCTCGATGGTCTGCTCGATCTCGTCGTCCCGGCCGATCACCGGGTCGATCCGGCCCTGGCGGGCCAGCTCGGTGAGGTCCCGGCCGTACTTGTCCAGGGTGGGGGTGCCGGTGGGCCGCTGCCGCTCGGGGTGCGCCTGCGCGGTCTCCGCGGCCTCGGGCGGCAGTGCGGCGGGCGCGAACCGGGCCGCGTTCAGGATGTGCCCGGCCGCCGAGTCCGGGTTCGCGGCGAGGGCGCTGAGCACGTGCTCGGGGCCGATGTACCCCGCCCCGCGGGAGCGGGCCAGGTCGTGGGCGTCCAGCAGGGCCCGCTTGGCGGCCGGGGTGAGGGACAGCGAGGTCGGCGGGGGTGCCTCGCCCGGCGGGTGCTGCGCCGGCCCGGACCGTTTGTCGATCTCCGTCGCCAGCGAGTCCGGATCCGCACCGGCCCGGCTGAGCAGGCTCCGGGTCGGCTCCGCGGCGAGGGCCGCGCGCAGCAGGTGCTCGGTGTCCAGGTCACGGCTGCCGTGCTCGGCGGCGTACTGGGCGGCGCCCCGGACCAGTTCCCGGGCGGGCTGGCTCAGGAGCTGGCCGATGTTGATCTGGCGGGGGCCGGGGCGGGGTCCGCCGAAGAAGCGGGCCAGGAATTCACCGAAGGGGTCGCCCTCCGGGCCGATGTAGCCGCTGGTCATGGCGTTCCGTTCGATCGACGTGCGTGGCCGGGCGGACGGGTGCCCTGGCCGTGCCGGGCTACACCACGATTGCACGATCGGTGGGGGGCGGCATGTCCTGAGGGGCCGGTGCGGTGGGGCGAGTGCGGGGCGTGGGGGGTTCTCGCGCAGTTCCCCGCCCGCCGCCCCGCCCGCCTTCCGCGGGAGGGCCACCGCGCGCCTCTTCGGGCCGGCTGTCCTACCGCCTCTGCGTCAGGACCCTGGGGCCGTCCTCCGTGATGGCCACCGTGTGCTCCGTGTGGGCCGCCCGGGAGCCGTCGTTCGTCCTGAGGGTCCAGCCGTCGGGGGCCGTGTGCCAGTCGTCGCGACCGCTCGCGATGAGCATGGGCTCGATGGCGATCGCCATGCCGGCGCGCAGGCGCAGGCCCCGGCCGGGGCGGCCTTCGTTGGGGACCCCGGGGTCCTCGTGCATCTGGCGGCCGATGCCGTGGCCGCCGAAGCCGTCGGGGATGCCGTAGCCGCCCGCGCGGCACACCGTGCCGACGGCGTGGGCGATGTCGCCGATGCGGTTGCCGGGGACCGCCGCCGCGATGCCGGCCGCCAGGGCCCGCTCCGCCGTCTCGATCAGCCGGACGTCCGCCGGGCGTGCCCGGCCCACGGTGAAGCTGATCGCCGAGTCGCCGACCCAGCCGCCCAGCCGTGCCCCGCAGTCGACGGAGACGAGGTCGCCGTCGCGCAGCCGCAGGCCGGTGGGGATGCCGTGCACGATCGCGTCGTTCACGGAGGCGCAGATCACCGCGGGGAACGGGGTCGGCGCGAAGGACGGGCGGTAGCCGAGGAAGGGCGAGTCGGCGCCCGCCTCCCGCAGGACGTCCCGCGCCACCTCGTCCAGTTCCCGCAGGGAGACACCCACGCCGGCCGCCTCGCGCACCGCCGTCAGGGTCCGCGCGACGACCTGTCCGGCTTCGTACATCGCGTCGATCGACGCCCGGGTCTTGAGTTCCATCATGCCAATTACTATACCGGTATTAGAATGGCGGCATGGTGCGTAACCCGTTGACCCCCGAAGAGCGCGAGCGCGGCGAGCGGCTCGGGCGGTTGCTGCGCGAGGCGCGCGGCGGCCGGAGCATGGCCGAGATCGCGGCGCGCGCGGGCATCTCCGCCGAGACCCTCCGCAAGATCGAGACCGGACGGGCGCCGACCCCGGCGTTCTTCACCGTCGCCGCGCTGGCCGTCGCGCTGGGGCTGTCCATGGACGAGCTGGCCGGACGGTGCACGCCGGCCGGGGTGTGAGCGGGACGTCAACGCGGCCGGGGCAGGGGCGCTTTCCGGCCAAGGTCGCGTGCGGCGCCCTCCGCGTCCGCTTTGCAAACTCGCCGTAGCCCCGCTGTAACACTGCTGGTGTTTTCTGTCGGGCGGAGTGTTCCGGTGGGGCGGGAGCTGAGCGATGGGTGTGGATCAACTCCCGGGCCGGGTGGGGGAGTTCGCTAACTACCTGAACGGGCTGCTGGCGCGCCTCGATCAGGGGGCCGGCTGGTGCGCGGTGTTCTGGCAGCGCGATCCGGACGGTATGCAGGCCTGCCTCGACGGGCGCGAGATGCCGCCCTGGGACGTCGTGGAAGCCGTGCTCCAGGACCTCGCCGCCGTGTACGGCACCCCGGCCGCCGCGCGGGAGGCCGAGCACGCCCGGTCCCTGCACACCGCGGCGCTCATCGCGTACGACGCCCGTCCCGGCGGCCGTGAGGCGCTTGGCGACCGGCTCGACGTGATGCTCCGCGAGCAGCGCTACGCCGCCGAGCGGCAGGCCGAGTTGGGGCGCCTGCTCGGCACCGCGGCCACGCAGGAGGACGCCGAGGCCATCCGCCTCGACCTCGCCTGGGCCCACGACGACCACGAACGCGCCGTCGCGCGCTGTGCCGAACTCCGGCACCGGATGGCCGAGTGGGAGCGCCGGGCGGGGGAGGGGCGGATCACCGACGCCCACGCGGTACGCCGGCCGTCGACCGTGTACGGGCCGACGTCGTCGTACGGAGGAAGTGGCAGCGGGAGCGGGAACGAAAGCGGCGCCGGGGCCCCCGGGCACGGCACGCAGGCCGACGCGTCCCGCCCGGACCCGTGGCGCGGCGGTGAGGTGACGGCGGGACCCGGCGGGCCCACAGGGGAGACCGGCGCCGAGCCGTCCCCCGAGGCCCACCTGCGCCCCGCCCCCGTCCCGGCCCCCGGCGATCACGGACGCGGCGAGGCCGGGGAGGCGTCCGGCGGCCGGCTGTACGACGAGACGGCGCCGACGCTCGGCAGCCGCCTGCGCGCCGAGGCGGTGCGGACGTCCGGCGACGACGCGCCGGGCGAGACGGCGCGGTTCTCCGAGGGGCACCTGCGGGGTGAGGCGGTGTCGGGGGCCGGTGGTGACCTGCGGGGTGAGGCGGTGCGGTTCTCCGAGGGGCACCACCTGCGGGGTGAGGCGGTGTCCGCGCCCGGGTACGTGCGCGACGGGACGCTGTCGGCCCCCGATCCCTCGGGGTACGGCGCAGGCGCGGCGGTCGCTTCCCCGGCTCCCGCTCGCCACGGGGAGCCGTCGGCGGGCACAGATCGCGGCGTCGCGGGGCCGGCTGCCGGTGTGTCCGCCGGGCCCACCTCGGCTGCCCCCTCGGAGCGGGGTCTCGCGGGGCCGGCAGGAGCTGACCCCGGTTCCGATGAGGACGCCGGTCCGGCGGGCGACGTGAGCGGGCGGGACGCCGCCGGGCCCGAGAAGGGCGCCAAGCAGAAGAGGCGGCGTCGGGGCGGTGCGCGGTTCGCCGGGATGGCTCAGGAGGAGGACGCCTCCGTCGCCGTACCGCCGAGTGCCGGGCCGGTGGCGCCCGAGCCCCCTTCCGCCGCCCGGCGTACGCTGCGCGGCGCCCGGTTCGCCGGGGCGGCCGCCCGTGCGGAACGGCGGGAGGAGCCGCAGCGGGAGCCGCTGGACGCCGAGGCGCGGGGGGAGACCGTGCGGGCGGTGGAGCAGCTGGTGGCGCTGCGCGCGGAGGGCCGCAGCGGCGAGGCGCACGCGCTGCTCGTCGAGCTGGCGTACTGGCCGGCCGCCCGGATCCCGCTGCTCGCCGCGGAGCTCCGGCGCGCCGGGCTCGGCGCCGACTGGACCACCCTGCTCTGGGAGGCCGCCTCACTGCCCGCCGACCGGCTGGTGGAGGCCGCGGACGCCCTGGTCGCGGTGGGGCGCACGGCCGACGGCGAGCAGCTCCTGCGGCAGGGCGTCGCCCGCCCGGCCGAGGAGATCGGGCAGGCCGTCCTCGGCCTGCACCGGGGCGGCCGCCGCCGCGAGGCCCGCGCCCTGCTCGACGCCTACGTCCGCGTCCGCCCCCCGGAGGAGGCCGCCCGCGGCGCCGCCCCCGACCCCCAGGCCCTCGTTCCGCTGCTCCTGGAGGCCGCCCGGGGCGTCTCGGAGCAGCGCCGCTGGGACCTGGTCCACGCCCTGCGGGTGGCCGGCTTCAGCGCCTGACGGGACAGCGCGCGGTACGCCGTACGCGCCCCGGCTCACCCACGTGAGTGTGAAACGCGATCGACTTCGCGGGTTAACGACGATGGTCTTGGCAAGCCCTCCCCGGAGGCTTACGTTCGTCCCTCTACGACCTTCGTCTACGGGCGTAGAGGCTCTGACGTCCCGTCGAAGGAGCAGCTCATGACCGACGCCGTACGTGCCGCACTGGTCCAGGCCACCTGGACCGGCGACACCGCGTCCATGGTGGCGAAACACGAGGAGCACGCCCGCGAGGCGGCCCGGCAGGGCGCCCGGGTGATCGGGTTCCAGGAGGTCTTCAACGCCCCCTACTTCTGCCAGGTGCAGGAGCCCGAGCACTACCGCTGGGCCGAGCCGGTGCCGGACGGGCCGACCGTGCGTCGTATGCAGGACCTCGCGCGCGAGACCGGCATGGTGATCGTCGTCCCCGTGTTCGAGGTCGAGCAGAGCGGTTTCTACTACAACACCGCCGCGGTGATCGACGCCGACGGCTCCTACCTCGGCAAGTACCGCAAGCACCACATCCCGCAGGTCAAGGGCTTCTGGGAGAAGTACTACTTCCGGCCGGGGAACCTCGGCTGGCCCGTCTTCGACACGGCCGTCGGGAAGGTCGGCGTCTACATCTGCTACGACCGCCACTTCCCCGAGGGCTGGCGGCAGCTCGGCATCAACGGCGCGCAGCTCGTCTACAACCCCTCCGCCACCCACCGCGGCCTGTCCAGCCACCTGTGGCAGCTGGAGCAGCCCGCCGCGGCCGTCGCCAACGAGTACTTCGTCGCCGCGATCAACCGTGTGGGAGTGGAGGAGTACGGGGACAACGATTTCTACGGGACGTCGTACTTCGTCGACCCGCGAGGACAGTTCGTGGGCGAGGTCGCGAGCGACAGGAGCGAGGAACTCGTCGTCCGCGACCTGGACTTCGACCTGATCGAACAGGTGCGGCAGCAGTGGGCCTTCTACCGCGACCGCCGCCCCGACGCCTACGAAGGGCTGGTACAGCCGTGAGCGACCTGTACGCGCGCCACCGGAACGTCCTGCCGGACTGGCTGGCGCTCTACTACGAGGAGCCCCTGGAGATCACCCACGGCGAGGGACGGCACGTCTGGGGCGCCGACGGCACGAAGTACCTCGACTTCTTCGGCGGCATCCTGACCACGATGACCGCGCACGCCCTGCCCGAGGTGACCAAGGCGGTCAGCGAGCAGGCCGGCCGGATCGTGCACTCCTCCACGCTGTACCTCAACCGCCCGATGGTCGAGCTCGCCGAGCGGATCGCCCAGCTCAGCGGCGTCCCCGACGCCCGTGTCTTCTTCACCACCTCCGGCACCGAGGCCAACGACACCGCCCTGCTGCTCGCCACCACCTACCGGCGCAGCAACACCGTCCTGGCCATGCGCAACAGCTACCACGGCCGCTCCTTCAGCGCCGTCGGCATCACCGGCAACCGCGGCTGGTCCCCGACCTCGCTGTCCCCGCTGCAGACGCTGTACGTGCACGGCGGCGTGCGCGGCCGCGGCCCGTTCGCCGGGCTGGACGACGAGGCGTACATCGCGGCCTGTGTCGAGGACCTCCGCGACCTGCTGGGACACACCCGCCCGCCCGCCGCCCTCATCGCCGAGCCCATCCAGGGCGTGGGCGGCTTCACCTCGCCCCCCGACGGCCTGTACGCGGCCTTCCGGGAGGTGCTGCACGAGCGGGGCGTCCTGTGGATCGCCGACGAGGTCCAGACCGGCTGGGGCCGCACCGGCGACCACTTCTGGGGCTGGCAGGCGCACGGCCGAAGCGGTCCGCCCGACATCGTCACCTTCGCCAAGGGCATCGGCAACGGCTCCTCCATCGGCGGGGTGATCGCCCGCGCCGAGATCATGAACTGCCTGGACGCCAACAGCATCTCCACCTTCGGCGGCACCCAGCTCACCATGGCCGCCGGCCTCGCCAACCTCACCTACCTCCTGGAACACGACCTCCAGGGCAACGCCCGGCGCGTCGGCGGTCTGCTCATCGAGCGGCTGCGGTCCGTCGCCGCCCAGGACCCCGGCGTACGCGAGGTGCGCGGCCGCGGTCTGATGATCGGCGTGGAGCTGACGAGACCCGGCACCGACCGGGCCGACCCGGAGCGGGCGTCCGCCGTGCTGGAGGCGGCCCGCGCGGGCGGCCTGCTGATCGGCAAGGGCGGCGGGCACGACACCAGCGCCCTCAGGATCGCCCCGCCGCTGTCGCTGACCGTCGCGGAGGCCGAGGAGGGCGCCGCGATCCTCGAGAGCGCGCTGAGGAGCACGCAGTAGCGGCGGCACCCGCCGCGCAGCCCGGCACCGCCGCGTAGTCCCGGCGCCCACCGCGCCGGTCGAGCAAGGGAACACCGCCATGACCAGCACCCTGGAGACCTGGGGCCCCGTGGAGCCCCTGGAACCCGCCCTGTCGGTCCGCCAGGTCCTGTCCCTGGAGCGCGTCCTGGCCGGGGACCCCGAGGTGGTGGCCGGCGCGGACCGGCTCGACCGGCCGGTGCGCTGGGTGCACGTCGCCGAGGCGCCGGACGTCGGCGTGATGCTCACCGGCGGCGAGATGGTCCTCACCACCGGCGTGCTGCTCGCCGGGGACGAGACCGCCCAGGCCGAGTACATCCGGTCCCTGCACCGCGCCGAGGCCGCCGCCGTGGTCCTCGGCCTCGGGCGCGCCTTCCCCGCCCCGCCCGACGCGATGCGGCGCGCCGCCGAGCGCTGCGGCCTGCCCCTGGTCGTGCTGCACCGGCCGTTCCCGTTCGCCGAGCTGACCGAGGAGGTCCAGTCGCGGCTGGTGCGCCGCAAGTTCGCCGCCGTCAGCCTCTCGGAGGCCGTACGCACCGCCCTGACCGGGCTGATGACCGCCGGGGCACCGCTCCAGCGGCTGCTCGACGAGATCGCCCACCACACCGGCTGTCCCGTCGTCGTCACCAACCTCGCCCACCGGGTGCTGGCCACCGGCGGCGAGCGCTCCGCGGTCGACGACGTGCTGCGGGACTGGGAACGCATCGCCCGGCAGGCCGGCGGCAGCGAGGGCGACGGCTGGATCCGCGCCGAACTCGGCGGCCGCGGCGAACGGTGGGGCGAGATCATGCTCTGCGGCTACCGCGGCGACACCGCCGGCGGCCGGCTGCTCGCCGACCGGGCGGCCGAGGCGCTCGTCCTGCACCGCATGCTCGGCGGCGCCTCCGCCCACACCTGGGAAGAGCAGTCCGCGCAGAGCCTGCTCACCGACCTCGCCTCCGGCGTCGTACCGGCCCGGCAGCTGCTGCCCCGGGCCCGCGCCGCCGGGCTGCCGGTCAACCGGCGCACCTTCGTCCCGCTCGTCGTCCGCGACGGCGACCCCGCCCAGCTCGACCGCGTGCTGCGCCTGCTCGGCCTGCGCGGGCTGGTCGCGGAGCTCGCCGACGGAGCCACCGCCGTGCTGCTCAGCCTCGCCCGCGACCAGGACGCCGAGGCCCTCGCCGCGCACTTCGCGGCCCGCCTGCGCACCGAGTCCGGCGAGGCCCGCACGGTCGTCGCCTCGGCCGGACCGCGCACCCTGTGGGAGGACGTCCCGGCCGGGCTGCGCGAGGCCCAGCACGTCGCCGACGCCGTCACCGAGTCCTCGGCCGCCCTCGCCCTGCCGCCCGTCGTCCGCCTCAAGGACGTCCATCTGCGCGGTCTGATCCGGCTGCTGCGCGACGACCCGCACGTCCAGGCCTTCGCCGAGCGCGAGCTGGACGGACTGCTCCGCGCGGCCGGCGACGACCTCCTCGCCGTGCTGCGCACCTATCTCGCCACCGGCCGCAACAAGTCCCGCACCGCGCAGCTCCACCACGTCTCCCGGCCCGCCCTCTACCGCCGCCTGGAGGCGATACAGGCCCGGCTCGGAGTGGACCTGGACGACTTCGAACAGGCCGCCTCGGTCCATATCGCGCTGCTCGCGCACGACGCCCAGCAAGCCTGACCCCCTCGGTCCCGGCAGCCCCGGGCAACAGCCCCGAAACATGCAACGACCTGCGAAAACGGCGGTGAAACATGGGCCCTGGCGGACGTGACACGGTGGCACGCCCAGCTGCCCCAGACGTGACACCGTGCCACTCAAAGCGGGCGCGCGGGCTTTCTAAGGTCCTCTCACACCGAGCGAGTGGAGGTCCCGATGAGCAGAGTGATCCGCGCCGCCGTGTTCCAGACGGCCTGGACCGGCGACAAGGAATCGATGATCCAGGTGCACGAGCAGGCGGTCCGCGACGCGGCCGCGCAGGGCGCCCAGGTCCTGTGCTTCCAGGAGCTCTTCTACGGGCCCTACTTCTGCCAGGTCCAGGACCCGCAGTTCTACGAGTACGCCGAGCAGATCCCGGACGGCCCGATCGTCCAGCGCTTCCAGGCCCTCGCCCGGGAGCACGGCATCGTCCTGGTGCTCCCGATGTACGAGGAGGAGCAGCCGGGCGTCCTGTACAACACCGCCGCGGTGATCGACGCCGACGGCTCCTACCTCGGCAAGTACCGCAAGCACCACATCCCGCAGGTCAAGGGCTTCTGGGAGAAGTTCTACTTCCGCCCGGGGAACGCGGGCTGGCCGATCTTCGACACGGCCGTGGGCAGGATCGGCGTCTACATCTGCTACGACCGCCACTTCCCCGAGGGCTGGCGGGCGCTCGGCCTCGCGGGCGCCGAGATCGTCTTCAACCCCTCGGCCACCTCCCGCGGCCTGTCCGCCTACCTCTGGCAGCTGGAGCAGCCGGCGGCGGCCGTCGCCAACGAGTACTTCGTCGGTGCGATCAACCGGGTCGGCATCGAGGAGCTCGGCGACAACGACTTCTACGGGACCTCCTACTTCGTGGACCCGGAGGCGCAGTTCGTCGGCGAGGTCGCGAGCGACAAGGAGAGCGAACTCGTCGTCCGCGACCTGGACATGGCCAAGCTCCGCGAGGTCCGCGACCGCTGGCAGTTCTACCGCGACCGCCGCCCGGAGGCGTACGGTCCGCTGACAGCGCCGTAGATCAGGGCGGCACCCGCGCCCCGGCAGGGGCGCGGGGAACTGCGCGACCAGCCCCCACCGACCCGCACCCGACCTCCTACCTCTCCGGAGCCGGAAACATGAGCAGCCGTAAAATCATCCGCGGCGGTCTCGTCATCACCGCGTCCGACGAGATCCACGCCGACGTCCTGATCGAGGACGGCCGTATCGCCGCTCTCGCCGCCTCCGGCACCCCCGCCGCCGAGGCCTGGACCGACGGGCAGGTCATCGACGCCACCGGGAAGTACGTCATCCCGGGCGGGGTCGACGCCCACACCCACATGGAGCTGCCGTTCGGCGGCACCTTCGCCTCCGACACCTTCGAGACCGGCACCCGGGCCGCCGCCTGGGGCGGTACGACCACGATCGTGGACTTCGCGGTGCAGAGCGTCGGCCGGAGCCTGCGCGACGGCCTGGACGCCTGGCACGCCAAGGCCGAGGGCACCTGCGCGATCGACTACGCCTTCCACATGATCGTCTCCGATGTGAACGAGGAGACGCTCAAGGAGATGGACCACCTGGTGGAGGAGGGCGTCACCTCCTTCAAGCAGTTCATGGCCTACCCGGGGGTCTTCTACAGCGACGACGGCCAGATCCTGCGCGCCATGCAGCGCTCCGCCGACAACGGCGGCCTGATCATGATGCACGCCGAGAACGGCATCGCCATCGACGTCCTGGTGGAGCAGGCGCTGGCCCGCGGCGAGCGGGACCCGCGCTACCACGGCGAGGTCCGCAAGGCCCTCCTGGAGGCCGAGGCCACCCATCGCGCGATCCGGCTCGCCCAGGTCGCCGGTGCCCCGCTCTACGTCGTGCACGTCTCGGCGATGGAGGCGGTCGCGGAGCTGGCCCGGGCGCGCGACGAGGGGCTGAACGTCTTCGGCGAGACCTGCCCGCAGTACCTGTTCCTGTCGACGGACAACCTCGCCGAACCGGACTTCGAGGGTGCGAAGTACGTGTGCAGCACCCCGCTGCGGCCGAAGGAGCACCAGGCCAAGCTGTGGCAGGGCCTGCGCACCAACGACCTCCAGGTCGTCTCCACGGACCACTGCCCGTTCTGCTTCGTGGGGCAGAAGGAACTGGGGCGCGGCGACTTCTCCAAGATCCCCAACGGTCTGCCGGGCGTCGAGAACCGGATGGACCTGCTGCACCAGGCCGTCGTCGACGGGCACATCACGCGCCGCCGCTGGATCGAGATCGCCTGCGCGACCCCGGCCCGGATGTTCGGCATGTACCCGAAGAAGGGCACCATCGCCCCCGGCGCCGACGCGGACGTCGTGATCTACGACCCGCACACCGAGCAGACGGTCTCCGCCGAGACCCACCACATGAACGTCGACTACTCGGCGTACGAGGGCAGGCGGCTCACCGGCCGGGTCGAGACGGTCCTGTCGCGGGGCGAACTCGTCATCACCGAGCGGGAGTACACCGGACGCGCGGGCCACGGCGTCTACACCCCGCGCTCCACCTGTCAGTACCTCACCTAGGAAGGGTGCCCATGGACTTCGGACTCGTCCTGCAGACCGACCCGCCGGCCTCGAAGGTCGTCGAGCTGATGCAACGCGCGGAGGACAACGGCTTCACCTACGGCTGGACCTTCGACTCCGCCGTGCTGTGGCAGGAACCGTTCGTGATCTACAGCCAGATCCTGGCCGGCACCAGCAGGCTGACCGTCGGGCCGATGGTGACCAACCCGGGCACCCGCACCTGGGAGGTCACCGCCTCCACCTTCGCCACCCTCAACGACATGTTCGGCAACCGCACGGTCTGCGGCATCGGCCGTGGCGACTCCGCGATGCGGGTGGCCGGCCGCGCCCCGAACACCCTCGCCCGGATCAGCGAGGCCATGAAGGTCATCCGCGCCCTCGGCTCGGGCCAGGAGGCGGACCTCGGCGGCACGGTGATCCGGTTCCCCTGGATCAAGGAGGGCGCCGAGCTTCCCGTCTGGATGGCCGCGTACGGGCCGAAGGCGCTGAAGATGACCGGTGAGGAGGCCGACGGGTTCATCCTCCAGCTCTCCGACCTGTACCTCACCGAGTACATGGTGAAGGCGGTCAAGGACGCGGCGGTCGCGGCCGGCCGGGACCCCGGTGACGTGAAGATCTGTGTCGCCGCCCCCGCCTACGTCACCGACGACGACTCGCCCGAGGCCCTCGCCCACGCCCGCGACCAGTGCCGCTGGTTCGGCGGCATGGTCGGCAACCACGTCGCCGACCTGGTGTCCAAGTACGGCGCGCACTCCTCCCAGGTGCCCGAGGAACTCACCGACTACATCAAGGCCCGCGAGGGGTACGACTACTCCCACCACGGCCGCAGCGACAACCCCGACACCGCGTTCGTGCCCGACGAGATCGTCGACCGGTTCTGCGTCATCGGCCCCGTCGAGAAGCACATCGAGAAGCTGAACGCCCTGCGCGCGCTGGGCGTCGACCAGTTCGCCGTCTACGACATGCACGACGCGCGCGAGAAGGTCATCGACGCGTACGGCACGACGGTCATCCCCGCCGTCAACGGCTGACCCGGCGCCCCGGTATCAGCAGGAGCAACTCCCCCTCCCCCCACTCCAGTTCTCCCCTCCCCGCCGTCCCGGGGAGGGGCCGGAGACCCGCACGGCCTTTCCGGATCCGCCCTCGTTTGATTGGCCTGCCCATGACCGACACCGCTCCCACGGCGATACCCGTGTCCGACCAAGTGACCCGCCCCGACGGGCGCGTGGAGTTCGCCCCCGGTTCCCCGCCGCCCAGTGGCCCCTACGCCAACGAGGACCTGCTGCCGGTTCCCGTCGACAAGCGCACCTGGACCACGTACAACTTCTCCGCGCTGTGGGTCGGCATGGCCCACAACACGGCGTCATGGACCCTCGCCTCCGGTCTGATCGCCGTCGGCATGGACTGGAAGCAGGCGGTGCTCACCATCGCCCTGGCCAATGTGATCGTGCTGGTCCCGATGCTGCTCACCGGGCACGCCGGGCCGAAGTACGGCATCCCCTTCCCCGTCTTCGCCCGCGCCTCCTTCGGTATCCGAGGGGCCAACCTGCCCGCCGTCGTACGGGCGTTGGTGGCCTGCGGCTGGTTCGGCATCCAGACCTGGATCGGCGGTGAGGCGATCTACTTCCTCGCCGGGAAGCTGATCGGCAACGGCTGGAGCGACGCCGGGACGTTCGGCGGCCACCCCTGGACCATGTGGCTGTCGTTCGCGATCTTCTGGGCGATCCAGGTCGCCATCATCTACCGGGGGATGGAGACCATCCGCCGCTTCGAGAACTGGGCGGCGCCGTTCGTCATCGTCGGCGCGCTGGTCATGCTGATCTGGATGAGCAACAAGGCGGGCGGCTTCGGCCCGCTGCTCGACCAGCCCTCCAAGCTCGGCTGGGGCGGCGACTTCTGGAAGCTGTTCTGGCCCTCCCTCATGGGCATGATCGGCTTCTGGTCCACGCTGTCGCTGAACATCCCCGACTTCACCCGCTACGGCAAGTCCCAGAAGGCGCAGACCTGGGGCCAGGCGCTCGGCCTGCCCACGACGATGACGCTGTTCGCGCTGCTGTCGGTGCTCGTCACCTCCGGCTCGCAGGCCGTCTACGGCGAGACGATCTGGGACCCGGTCCAACTGGCCGCCAAGACCGACAACGTCTTCGGGCTGCTGTTCGCGCTGGTGACGGTGCTGGTGGCGACCCTGTCGGTGAACATCGCGGCCAACCTGGTCTCGCCCGCGTTCGACTTCTCCAACGTGGCGCCGCGCAGGATCAGCTTCCGCACCGGCGCCCTCGCCACCTGTGTCATCGGGGTGCTGATCTTCCCCTGGAAGCTGTACTCCGACCCGCAGGGCTACATCTTCACCTGGCTCGGTCTGGTCGGTGGTCTGCTCGGCACGGTCGCCGGCATCCTCATCGCCGACTACTGGATCCTGCGCCGCGCCAGACTGGACCTGACCGACCTGTACCGCGCGGGCGGCCGCTACTGGTACGACGGCGGCTGGAACTGGCCCGCCGTGGTGGCCTTCCTGACAGGTGGCGTCCTCGCGATCGGCGGCGCCAGCTTCAAGCCGATCATCGACGGCAGACCCATCCCGGCCCTGGAGCCGCTGGCCGACTACGGCTGGGCGGTCGGCCTCGGCACCTCGACCCTGGTGTACCTGGTCCTGATGACCGTCACCGGGCGAAAGGAGCGGAGCGCGGTCTGACCCGCGGCGACGCCGCGACACAGCAACACGGCGACACAGCAACACGGCGACGGCCCAAGGACCCCGAGCGGGGCTCCTTGGGCCGTCGCCGTGGCACGGGCCGCTCAGCCGGCGCTCGTCCGGAGCGCCGCCACGGCCTCCTTCGCCGCCTTGATCGCCCCCGTGTTGATCACATCCGTGCCGGGGGCCTTCTTCGTCTCGAAGTCGCTGCCGTTGTAGGTGACGACGACCAGCGCGTTGGAGACCCGGGCGATGACGGTGCCCTCGCGGGTCTGCTGCTTGTCCTCCGTGGTCAGGTTCACCACGGAGTACCCGGCGTCGCCGAGGCCCGGCACCGCGCCGCCGCCGCTCTTCTCCTTCAGCCGGTCCGTGTACGACGACTGCGCCGCCGCGTCGGAGTCCGTGATCTCGAAGGAGATGTCGAGCCAGCGGTAGTCGAACCCCTTGAGCGCGTTCCAGGAGCAGGTGCGGCGCAGCCTGGTATCCGTGGAGGGGATCTCCTTGCCGGCCGTCTTGGCGCCCGGCACCAGCGAGGTGATCGTCTTGACGGCCACGCTCGTGCAGGGCGCGAGAGCGGTGTCGTACGTCTTCCTGGACGCGGCGGGGTCGGACGGGCCGCCGTCGGCCTTCTTCTCGGACTGGGTCTGCTGGGTGCCGTTGGCCGAGGTGTCCTGGGCGTCGGCGTCCGGACCGGAGGACAGCACCCAGCCCGCGCAGGCCAGCACGGCCACCGGGGTCAGACGCGCGGTGAGGGCGAGCGGCAGTGGAAGAGAACGCACGGCGCACTTTCGTGGGGGACGGTGCGGACAGCAGCCCGCAGTGCGGACAAGGACGCCAGTGTCACACGACTCCCTGTGGGGCGGAAGCGAAAACTCGCAGCGTGCACGCGTGGTGACGAAGGGGCACGAGAAGGCGCACCCCTCCTGACATATCGTCGGATTTTTCGGGTGTACGGGGATAAATTGGCACCACGACCAGTCACCTACGGAGAGCCATGCCCGAATCCGCCGCCCCCGAGGCCCGCGCCCGCACCCTGCTGGGCCGCCCCAAGCTGTGGCTGCTGCCCACGGTCCTGACCGGACTGCTCGCCCTGCTGCTGTCCCTCCTCTACATGGGCGGCATCGTCAACCCCAACGGTGACCTGCGCGACCTGCCCGTCGCCCTCGTCAACAGCGACACGGGCGCCCCGCCCGCCGGGCAGCGGCAGAACCTGGGCACCCAGGCCGCCGCCGCCATCGCCGCCGACACCGGGGGCGGCTCCGTCGACTGGCGCCTCCTCGGCCGCGCCGAGGCCCAGGACGAACTGGACTCCGGGAAGGTGTACGGCGCGCTCGTCATCCCCGCCGACTTCACCGACTCCCTCACCGCGCTCACCACCACCCACGCCACCGTGCGGCCGACGATCACCACCCTCACCAACCCAGGCAAGGGCAGCCTCGGCTCCTCCCTGGCGAGCCGGATCACCACCAGCGCGGCCCACCAGGTCTCCCTGACCATCGGCAAGCAGCTCACCGCCGCCGCCCCGGCCGCCGACTCCACGACCGCCCTGCTGCTCGCCGACCCCGTGAACGTCGTCACCCGGGTCGGGCACCCCATCGGCACCCACAGCGGTCTCGGTCTGACCGCCTTCTACTACACCCTGCTCCTCGTCCTCGCCGGTTTCATGGGCGGCAATGTCATCAGCAACGGCGTGGACACCGCCCTCGGTTACGCCGACAACGAGATCGGCCCCTGGCACACCCGCCGCCCCACCGTGCCGATCGACCGCACCCAGACCCTGCTGCTGAAGATGGTGATGACCGCCGGCATCACCCTCGTCAGTGTCTCGCTGGTGATGCTCGCCTGTGTGGCGATCCTGGACATGGACGCCTCGCACCTGCCCCTGCTGTGGATCTACTCCTACTGCGCGACCCTCGCCGTCGGCCTCGGCGTCCAGGCCATCAACGCGGCCTTCGGCGGCGTCGGCCAGCTGGTGTCCCTGTTCGTCTTCATCGTCCTCGGCCTGCCGTCCTCCGGCGCCACCGTCCCCCTCCAGGCGGTGCCCGACTTCTACCGCTTCCTGGCGAACTTCGAGCCCATGCGCCAGCTCAGCGACGGTGTCCGCGCCATCCTCTTCTTCGACGCGCGCGGCGACGCCGGACTGACCCGCTCCTGGATCATGATCGCGATCGGCACGGCCCTCGCCCTCGTCTTCGGCTTCTCGATGACCCGCTACTACGACCGCAAGGGCCACAAACGCCTCACTCCGCAACCCGCGTGAGCCCGGCCCGGGCGGCTAGCCTGCCGGGATGAGCTTCACCACCCGCCCCACCCTCCAGGGCACCTTCGGCATGGTGTCCTCCACGCACTGGCCGGCCTCGCAAGACCGCCGGGACCGCCGGGGCCGCCGAGACCGCGAGGTGCGCATAGAGGTCGGGCGGGAGGTGTGGCGCACCGGCTTCGTCGCCGAGGCACTGCTCCGCCAGGCCGCCCGGCACGCGGGACACCAGCGGCGCGCCCGCGACCGGTGGACCGGCATCCTGTCGGCCGCGGCGAACGGCGCGGGATGCAGGGGTACGCGGTGGGCCGCTGACCGCTGACCGCTGACCGCTGACCGCTGACCGCGGGTGAGCCGTGCGGGCCCCGCACCCGTTCTTCATCCCGATTCCGCCCGGAGTGCACCGGCCGGGTCCGGATTGTCAGTGGGGCGTGCTCTCATGGAGACATGATCGAAGACAGGGAGCCCCTCGACGGCTTCGGCGCGTTTCTCGCCCGTCACTCGGCCGACGTGGAGGAAGCGGTCCGCAAGGCCGCCGCGGCCGAGATCATGCCCCGCTTCCGGCAGCTCGCCGACCACGAGGTCGACCAGAAGAGCGGTCCCCACGACCTGGTGACCGACGCCGACCGGGGCGCCGAGCTGTTCCTCACCGGGGTCCTCGGTGCCCTGCTGCCCGGCTCGGTCGTCGTCGGCGAGGAGGCGGTCCACGCCGACCCGGCGTCGTACGAGGCGATCCGGCGCGACGCACCGGTGTGGATCGTCGACCCGGTCGACGGCACCCGGCAGTTCGTCCGCGGCGAGGAGGGCTTCTGCACCCTGGTCGCCCTCGTCCACCGCGGTGTCCTCCTCGCCTCCTGGACCTACGCCCCGGCCCGCGACCGGCTCGCCACCGCGGTGCGCGGCGGCGGCGCCTTCCTCGACGGGGAGCGGCTGTTCGCCGGACCGCCCGCGCCCGGCCGTGACCTGGTGGTGGCCACGTCGCACCCGGACTACACCACCGACGACCAGAAGCGCGCCCTGCTCGCGCTGCGCACGGAGGGCGTCGCGCCCCGCCCCTGCGGATCGGCCGGGCTGGAGTATCTCGCCATAGCCCGGGGCGAGTTGGACGCGACAGCCTTCTCCTGGGAGGCCGCCTGGGACCACGCGGCCGGACTGCTGCTGGTCGAGGAGGCGGGCGGCGCCCATCTGACCCTCACCGGTGAGCCGTTCCGCATCACCGGCGGCAACTCCCTGCCCTTCACGGCCGCCCGCGACGCGACCACCGCCCGCCACGTGGCGAACCTCCTGGCGGGCGGACCGGCTGCTGCGGGCTGACCTGCCGCCGCGGGGACCGGCTTGCGCGGGCCGGCCGTTGCCGCCGGGGCGGGCGTCGGTGGCGGGCCGAGCGTCGACCGCGGGCCGGCCGTCCACTGTCGGCTGATCGGCCTCCGGGGGGCGACCCGTCTCCCCGGGCTAACCGGCCTTCGGGGGCCGCCTCCCTCCGCGCGGCGGCCGTTGCCCCCGGGCCGAGCGTCCGCTGGGGGCTGACCGGCCTCCGCAGGCCGGCCGTCTGCCTCGGGCTGACTGGCGCCGCCTGGCTGACCGTGCACCGCGAGTCAACCGGCCTCCGCGGGCCTGCCGTCCGCTGTGGGTCGACCGGCCTGCCGGGCCGGCCGTCGACGCCGGCCCGGCCGTCGGTGGCGGGCCCGGCCTCGGCCGTCGGCTTCGCCGTCGGTGGGCCGGCCGGTGCTGCTGAGCGGGGCCGGGCGGCAGGCGCCGTACCCGGCGGGGGCGGTGCGTCCGATGTCGGGGTGGCGGCCGGGGACGGGTGCCCTCGGCGGGGTGTCGTACCCCCGGCATATCCTGAACCCGGAGGCCGCCGGGCTGCGGGGGCCGCCCGCTGACGAAGGGGTCGGAAGTGCCGTCGATGCTCGATGCGGTCGTGGTGGGGGCGGGGCCCAACGGGCTCACCGCCGCAGTGGAGCTGGCCCGGCGCGGCTTCTCCGTGGCGCTGTTCGAGGCCCGCGATACCGTGGGCGGGGGATGCCGCACCGAGGAGCTCACCCTCCCCGGCTTCCGGCACGACCCCTGTGCCGCGGCCCACCCCCTCGGCATCAACTCACCCGCGTTCCGCGCCCTGCCCCTCAAGCGGTACGGCCTGGAGTGGCTGCACGCCGAGCTGCCCATGGCGCACCCGTTCCCCGACGGCACCGCCGCCGTGCTCTCCCGCTCGGTCGCCGAGACCGCCGCCTCCTTCGGCCCGCGCGACGCCGGCACCTACCGTCGGCTCGTCGAGCCGTTCCTGCCCCACTGGGACACCCTCGTCCGCGACTTCATGTCGCTGCCGCTCACCGCGCTCCCGCGCGACCCGGTCACCCTGGCCCGCTTCGGCCTGGCCGGACTGCCCCCGTCCACCCTGCTCATGCGCCGCTTCCGCGACGAACCGGCCAGGACCCTCTTCGCCGGACTCGTCGCCCATGTCATGGCCCCGCTCGGCGGCCTCGCCACCGGCGCCGTCGGCCTGGTCTTCGCCCTCGCCGCGCACGCCCGCGGCTGGCCGCTGGCCCGCGGCGGCTCCCAGGCCATCTCCGACGCCCTCGCCGCGTACCTGAAGGACCTCGGCGGCAGCGTCCACACCGACTACGAGGTCAAGCGCCTCGACGACCTGCCCCCGGCCCGCGCCTACGTCTTCGACACCACCCCCACCGCCCTCGCCCGTATCGCCGGATTCGGCAGCCACTACGCCCGCTACCGCTACGGCGCCGCCGCCTTCAAGGTCGACTACGCGCTCGACGGCCCGGTCCCCTGGACCGCGCCCGAGGCCCGGGTGGCCGGGACCGTGCAGATCGCCGCCGACAGCACCGAGATCCGCACCGCCCTGCGCGCCGCGTCCCAGGAGGGCCGCGCACCCGAGCGCCCCTTCCTGATCACGGTCCAGCCCACCGTCGTCGACCCCACCCGCGCCCCGGCGGGCAAGCAGGTCTTCTGGGCCTACGGGCATGTGCCCAACGGCTGGACCGGCGACCTCACCGACGCCGTCGAACGCCAACTGGAGCGCTTCGCACCGGGATTCCGCGACCGCGTCCTGGCCCGCGCGATCGCGGGACCGGCCGAACTCGCCGCCCGCAACGCCAACTACGTCGGCGGCGACATCGCCGCCGGCGCCGCCACCGGCCTCCAGCTCCTGCTGCGCCCCAAGCTCTCCCTGCGCCCGTACGCCACCCCGCACCCGGCGGTGTTCCTCTGCTCCTCGTCCACCCCGCCGGGCCCCGGCGTCCACGGCATGTCGGGTCACAACGCGGCGAAGGCGGTGTGGCGCAGGCTGCGCGCCCAGTCCTGACACCTGCACACATGCGCGGGCCGACCGGGGCGGCCGGTTGGTATACACAGCCATGACCACCATCACGCTCGTCCAGGGCGACATCACCGGCCAGTCCGTGGACGCCCTCGTCAACGCGGCCAACTCCTCGCTCCTCGGCGGCGGCGGCGTCGACGGCGCCATCCACCGCCGGGGCGGCCCCGAGATCCTCGCCGACTGCCGTCGCCTGCGCGCCTCGCACTACGGCAGGGGCCTGCCCACCGGCCAGGCGGTCGCCACCACCGCCGGCCGGCTGGACGCCCGCTGGGTGATCCACACCGTGGGCCCCGTGTACAGCGCCGACGAGGACCGCTCCGACCTGCTGGCCTCCTGCTACCGCGAGTCCCTGCGCGTCGCGGACGAACTGGGCGCCCGTACCGTCGCCTTCCCCGCCGTCTCGGCCGGCATCTACGGCTGGCCGCTGGACGACGCCGCCCGCGTCGCGGTGGAGACGGTGCGCACCACGCCGACCCGGGTCGAGGAGATCAGGTTCGTGCTGTTCGACGAGCGGGCGTACGCGGCGTTCGCGCGGCAGGCCGGATGAGAGGACACGCCGCCGGACGGCCCATGCCGCGGCTTCCGCAACCATCGGACATATCTTCTGAAATATGACGAAATGCCATGTTCTGTACCTGGCGTGCACCGCCGCGATCGTCGGGACGGGGCTCGGTGCCGCCCCGGCGGCCGCCGTGCACCCCCACCACGTGACCCATGTGGTCCGGCCGGGACAATCCATCCAGAAGGCGGTGGACGCCGCCGCCCCCGGCGACACCGTGTACGTGACCGCCGGGACCTACCGCGAGAGCGTCACCATCGCCACCGACGGAGTGACGCTGGCCGGCGGCCCCCGGGCCGTGCTGAGCCCGGCTCCGGCCAAGAAGAAGGCCGTCGGCACCTGCGCCGCCGACGGCAACGGCATCTGCGTGACCGGCACCAAGAACCACAAGGTCAAGGACGTCACCGTCGCCGGACTGACCGTCACCGGCTTCACCAAGAACGGCGTGTACGCCACCGCCACCGACAAACTGACCGTACGTCACGTCACGGCCGAGAAGAACGGCGTCTGGGGCATCGCCACCGAGGCCTCCGAGCGCACCGTCCTGCGCGCCAACACCGCCCGCGACAACGGCGACGCCGGACTGTTCCTCGCCAACAACGTCAAGGAGGAGCAGGGTGCCACCGACACCCGCGGCACCCGGGTCCTGGGCAACAAGCTGGAGGGCAACCGGATCGGCGTCACCGTCCGCCGGCTGCGCGACCTCACCGTCGCCCGCAACGAGATGACCGGCAACTGCGCGGCCGTCTTCGTCGTCGGCGACGAGAACAAGCCCAAGGCCGGCCTCGTCACCGTCCGCGACAACCGCATCGTCGCCAACAACAAGTCCTGCCCGAAGACGGCCCGGCTCGACGCCCTCCAGGGCACCGGCATCGTCCTCACCGGCGCCGAGGACAGCGTGATCACCCACAACGTGATCCGCGACAACGCCGGCACCTCCTCGCTGTCCGGCGGCATCGTCCTGCTGAAGAGCTTCGTGGGCACCACCAGCGACCGGAACCGGATCACCGACAACACCCTGTCCGGCAACGCGCCGGCCGACCTCGTCGTCACCGACACCGAGGGCAAGGGCAACACCTTCGAGCGCAACTCCTGCAAGGCCTCCCGGCCCGCGGGCCTGTGCTGACCGGACACCCGTCCCCCTGACAGGTTCCCCCGAGAAGAAAGGCGGCACATGACGACCGCTCAAAGCGCCCCGCCCCCACCCATGCGGCTGCGGGAGCTCGTGTTCGGGGCGGCATGTGCCGCCGCCCTGCGTGCCTCGGCCCGGCTCGGCGTCGCCGACGCCCTCGGCGAGGCCCCCATGACCGTGGAGGACCTCGCGGCCGCGGTGAAGACCGAGCCGAAGCCGCTGCGCCGGCTGCTGCGCGCCCTGTCCTGCTACGGAGTCTTCGCCGAGCGCCCCGACGGCATGTTCGCCCACACCGACATGTCCCGGCTGCTGCGCGAGGACGACCCGCACAGCCTGCGCAACATCGCCCTGTGGTGCACCGAACCCTGGACCTGGGACGCCTGGCCCAAGCTGGACGAGGCGGTGCGCACCGGCCACAACGTCGTGGAGGACCTCTACGGCAAGGAGTTCTTCACCTACCTCAACGAGGACGCCCCCGAGTCGGCCGAGGTCTTCAACCGGGCCATGACCACCTCCAGCGAACAGTCCGCACGGGAGGTCGCCGCCCTGCTCGACTTGTCCGGCGCCGCCTCGGTCGCCGACATCGGCGGCGGCCAGGGCCATGTGGTGGCCAGCCTGCTCGACAAGTACCCGGCGATGCGGGGCACCCTGCTCGACCTGCCCCGCGTGGTCGACAACGCCGTGCCGCGGCTGCGCGAGGGCGGCGACCTCGCGGGCCGCGCCCGGATCGTCCCCGGCGACGTCCGCAAGGCCGTCCCCGTCCAGGCCGACGTCTACGTCATCAAGAACATCCTGGAGTGGGACGACGAGTCCACCGCCAGGACCCTCGCCAACGTCATCGGGGCGGGCGGCCCCGGCACCCGGGTCGTCGTCATCGAGAACCTCGTCGACGACACCCCCTCCATGCGGTTCAGCACCGCCATGGACCTGCTGCTGCTCCTCAACGTCGGCGGTGCCAAACACACCACCGAGTCCATGGTGAGCCGGCTCACCGACGCGGGCCTGGTCATCGACGACATCCGGCCCGTCAACCCCTATCTGCACGCCTTCGACTGCCACGTCCCCGGCTGACCCCCGAACCACCGGTCGCCGGGTCCGCAGCGTCGCGGACCCGGCGACCGGTGACACCGGCGCGCGGACTCAGCCGGCCGGTTCGCGCTCCCAGAGGTAGAAGCGCCGAGCCATGGCGTCCTTCGGGGAACGCCAGGTCTCGGGGTCGTACGCGCTGACGTACGCCGTCAGCCGCTCGCTGACGTCCCGGAACTCGGGATGGTTCGTCACCTTCGCGATGGCCGGGCCGGGGTCGCGCTCCGACTCGATCAGATGCAGGTACACGTCGCCGAACTGGAAGAGACTGCGCCGGGCGACCCCGACGAGATGCGGCAGCTCCCCCCGGTCCGACTCCTCGAACACCTGGGCGATGTCGGGGGCGGAGCCCGGGGCCATACGGGCGACGATCAGGGCTTGGTGCATGGGGGAGTGTCCTCCGTCCGGCTCAGTCGGTCAGGCCAGGAGTGGTTCCGCGCTCCGCGGCGGCCTTCTCGATGCGGTCCCGGATCAGGGCCAGCTGGACCTTGGAGTTCCGGTTGATGTTGTCGGTCATCCACTCGTCGTCGACCGGCGCGTCCGGCTTCATCGCGAAGTCCTGCGTCCAGATCATCCGCACCCCGGCCGGCACCTCCTCGTACCGCCAGTGGATGTCCATGTGGGCGAACGGTCCCGTCTCCACCCGCCGGGCGCGGACGGTGAGCGTCTCGCGGTTCGGCTCGCGCTCGGAGACCCAGCTCCAGACCTTGCCGTTGTCGTCCGGGTGCATGGTCAGCCGGAACGTGGTCCTGCGTCCCTCGCGGGAGAGGATCTCCACGGACGCGTACTCACTGAACAGCCGCGGCCAGTTCTCCAGGTCGTTGGTCATGTCCCAGACCAGGTCGAGCGGAGCGCCGATGGTGATCTCGTTCTGCGTGTGTCCGGTCATGGCGTCACGCCCCCGCCGGCAGCGCGCTGTTGACCCGGTCGACGAACTGCCGGGGCGTCCGGCAGGCCTCCATGTCCAGGTCCAGGGGCGCGCCGAAGCGGTTCTCCAGCTCGCCCACGATGCCGAGCAGGCCCAGCGAGTCGATGCCGAGCTCGCCGAACTCGCCGTCCGCGTGCTCCTTCAGCTGCTCCGGTGTCACGGTGATCCCGGCGGCCTTCTTCATCAGACCGGCGAGTTCGTCCAGGGTGATGCGGTCACTCATGCGATCCCTCTCCTTCGTGCTGTGCACTGCTGTGCAGTGCTGTGCAGTGCCGTGCTGTGCAGTGCCGCGCCCCGCTACGAGGCGTGGGCTGCGGCGCCGTGCCGCAGCACCAGCGCCGAGTTCGACCCCATGAGGCCCCGGCTGAGGACCAGCGCCGTGCGCATGTCCGCGGCACGGGCACGTCCGGTCACCAGGTCGAGGTCATGGCAGATGTCGAAGACATGGGGGGTGGGCGGGATCAGACCGTGCTCCATCGCCAGCACGGCGGCCGCCGTGTCCAGCACCGGAGCCCCGCCGAAGGCCCGGCCGATGCCGGTCTTCGGCGCCGTCACCGGCACCCTGCGGCCGTGCGCGCCGAGCGCGTCGGCGATCGCGAGCGCCTCCGCCCGGTCCGCCTCCGGCACCCCGAGGGCGTCGGCGAAGACCACGTCGATCTCCTCCGGGGCGCAGCCCGCCTCGTCCAGGGCGCCCCGGACGGCCTGGGCGAGTCCTTCCCGCGACTGCTCCCAGCGGCCGGCGCCGGTGAACGTCGCCGCGTGCCCGTCCAGGGTGGCCCGCACCCGGGCCCCCCGCTCCAGCGCCGAGGCCTGCGCCTCCACGACGAACATGGCGCCGCCCTCGGCGGGCACGAACCCGCACGCCGAGTCGGTGAACGGCCGGTAGGCGCGCTCCGGCTCCGCCACGGTGCTCAGCGCGTCGTAACCGAGCTGGCAGACCATCGAGTACGGGGCCAGCGGGGCCTCGGTCGAACCGGTGACCAGCACATCCGTGCCGCGCCGTACCGCCCGCGCCGCGTGCGCGAGGGCGTCCAGGCCGCCCGCCTCGTCCGCCGCGACGACCGAGCAGGGGCCCTTGAAGCCGCGGCGGATCGAGATCTGGCCGGTGCTCGCCGCGTAGAACCAGGCGATCGACTGGTACGGCCCGACGAACCGGCTGCCCTTGCCCCACAGCTGCTGGAGCTCGCGCTGCCCGAACTCGCCGCCGCCGCTGCCGGCCGCGGTGACCACCCCCACGGAATAGGGGGCCTCGGCGGTGTCCGCCTGGCCGAGCCCCGCGTCGTCCAGCGCGAGATCGGCGGCGGCCATCGCGAAGTGCGTGAACCGGTCCGTCTGGACGAGGAAGCGCTCCTCGACGGCGGCCGCCGCGTCGAAGTCCCGGACCTCGCCGGCCACCCGCAGCGGCAGGTGCTCGCACCCCTCGCGGGTGATCCGGTCCAGGACGCTGATGCCTTCCTGCGTGGCCTTCCAGAAGGCCTGGGTGCTGGATCCGTTCGGCGCGACGACACCGATGCCGGTGACGACGGCGCGCCGGGAACGCGGTGCGCTCATCATGTCCTCATGTCCTCTCCCTCGGCCGGGTCAGGACCACCGCGGACTGGAACCCGCCGAACCCGCTGCCCACGGAGAGCACGCTGTCCAGCGTCCGTTCCCGCGCGACCCGCGGCACGTAGTCCAGGTCGCACTCGGGGTCGGGGGTCTCGTAGTTCGCGGTGGGCGGTACCACCTGGTGGGCCATGGCCAGGACACAGGCGACGACCTCGATCGCGCCGATCGCGCCGAGCGAGTGACCCACCATGGACTTGATGGAGCTCATCGGGGTCGCGTACGCGTGCTGGCCCAGGGCCCGCTTCACGGCGGCCGTCTCATGACGGTCGTTCTGCAGGGTGCCCGAGCCGTGCGCGTTGACGTAGTCGATGGCCGTCGGGTCGAGCCGGGCGTGGTCGAGGGCGAAGCCGATCGCCCGCGCCATCTCCAGGCCCTCCTTGGTCAGGCCGGTCATGTGGTAGGCGTTGCCGAAGGTGGCGTAGCCGCTCAGCTCGCAGTACACGCGTGCCCCGCGGGCCCGCGCGTGCTCCAGCTCCTCCAGGACGAGGACGGCGCCGCCCTCGCCCATCACGAAGCCGTTGCGGTCGGCGTCGAAGGGGCGCGAGGCATGGGCGGGGTCGTCGTTGTTCGGCGACGTCGCCTTGATCGCGTCGAAGCAGGCCATGGTGATCGGGGAGATCGGCGAGTCCGACGCGCCGGCTATGCAGACGTCGGCCCGGCCCTCCTCGATCGTGTGGAAGGCGTATCCGACGGCGTCCAGCCCCGAGGTGCAGCCGGTGGACACCGTCTGCACCGGGCCGCGCGCCTCGAACCGCTCGGCCACCGTGGCCGCGAGCGTGGCGGGCGTGAACGCGCGGTGCAGCTCCGGCTCCGCCCGCTCCTGGTCGACGTCCCAGCGCTGCCCGTGATGGCTGACCAGGACGTAGTCGTGCTCCAGCCGGGTGGTGCCGCCGACCGCGGTGCCCAGCGACACCCCGATGCGCCACGGGTTCTCCCGGGCCAGGTCGAGGCCCGAGTCCCGCACCGCCTCCTCCCCGGCGACCAGCGCGAACTGTATGTACCGGTCGCTGCGGGCGACCTCCTCGGCGGCGAGACCGGAGGCCGCCGGGTCGAAGTCGCACTCGGCGGCGATCCGCGACCGCAGGCCGGCCGGATCGAAGAAGGTGATGCCCCGGGTCGCGGTCCGCCCGTGCGAGAGCAGGTCCCAGAACGCCGGTGCGCCGATGCCGCCGGGTGCGACCACACCTATGCCGGTGACCGCCACCCGCCTGCTCATGAGACGACCTCGGCGGTCTCCTCGGTGTCGACGTGACCGAGCGGCGGGCTCGGGGCCAGCGGCCCCAGGTGGAAGACGATCCGCGCCTCCACCTTGCCGACATTGCGGAAGCGGTGCTTCATGTGCATGGGGATCAGCAGGCCCTGCTCCGGCTGGAGCGGGACGGGCTCGCCGTCCAGGTCGACCTCCAGCCGCCCGCACAGGACGTACACGAACTCCTCGGAGTACGGGTGGTAGTGCTCGCCGATGCGGTCACCGGGCTGGATGAGGGCCACGCCCATGAAACCGCTGGTGGAGCCGACCGTGGCCGGGGTGAGCATGGCGCGCAGGTCGCCGCCGCGCCGGGTGTTGGGCTCGACCTCGCTGAGATCCACGACTCTGGGACGGGAATTGATCACGACGTTGCTCCGATCGTGTGCTGTGCTGTGCCGAGGGGGCGGGGGCGGGACGGATCAGGCGCCGGGGGAGCGGCGGTCGGTGACGAGGGTCATCCGGGTGGGCCCGGCGCCACCCTGGGCGGCGCGGCCGTCCAGCAGCCGCTTCAGCTCGGCCGCCTTCGGGGACAGGGCGGGGTCGTCGGCGTGGACGCCGCGCCGTACGTCCACCAGGCGCACCACGACGTCGTCGCGCTGGAAGATCGTGCTGCTGAGCACCGGGCACGTCGGGTCGTCCGCGGCGGCCTCGTCCTGCTCGGCCAGCAGCCGGGCCAGCTCCAGACCGTGGCCGGTCTTCGCGGGGTAGTACAGGGCGTGCCGCTCGGCCTTCGGGTCCTCCTGGTCCGCCGCCACGTGGTGGACGGCGGGCAGCGCAGCCCGGGTGAAGAAGACCCGCGCGGAGTCCGGGTCGTCGAGGTCCCGGTCCTGCTCCAGGTAGGGGTTGATGGCCTCCTCGACCGCCCGCACCTCGGGCTGCCGGGCGACGTGGCGCAGCGCCGCGAGCAGGTCGCCGCGCACCTCGACGGCCCGCACCACCCGGTTGCCGTGCATGAACAGCGAGGTGCGGCACAGCCGGGTGGTCTCGTCGACCTTCGGTTCGGGGGAGGCGTAGTCGGCGAGGATCTTCGCGACGGCCTCCTCGCTGCCCGGCTTCACGGTGAAGGTGAGCGCGTGCCGGATCACGCCGTCCCCCATCCGGGGCGCGGTCTGCAGGCTGCGCGCGGCGGCCGACGCCGGCCCGCCCGTCTCCCGTACGACGTGGAAGCGCAGGCTGCGGGTGTCGCGGACACAGCTGTGCAGCGGCTTGACCATCTCCACGTGCTCCTCGCTGTTCACCCAGGTGAGGAACGGCGGGGCGCTCTCCCACTCGCTGGTGATCAGCCACTGGGAGGGGTTCTCGATCGACTGGCAGAGCTGGTCGCTGACATGGCCGGGCACGGAGGCGACCTGGTTGCAGAGCTGCTCGTAGGCCTCCAGGAACTGCTGCTGGGCGCCGTCGTGGACGTCCACGAGCAGGACGACCCGGAGCCGGGAGCCGTCGAACACGGACTGGGAGACCCGCTGCGACACACGGCGGGTGAGGGGGGCGGAGGCGGGAGCGGGCGTGGTGGTCATGCGGGGCACATCTCCTTCGCGGGAAGGGGCGGTGGTCTTCGCCCGCGCTGCCGCAGGGCGGGGTCACCGTCCGCGCGGTGGGCGTGACTCGATCGTGGGCCGCTGCCCGCGGGCGCGCGATTCGGTGGGGACTACGCGGGTGACCGCTCACTCCTTGGGGTGACGGGCCGGGTGACGGTTCATCGGAGGTGGGCGAAGACGACCAGGTTGTCCTTGTAGTCCTTGACCGAGTGGTCGTAGTCGCCGGCGCAGGTGATCAGCCGGGCCTCGGCCCGTGGTGTGTCGGCGTAGACCCGCTCGCTCGGGAAGTCGTCCTTGGCGAACGTCTCGGTGTCGTCGACCTCGAAGTGCGCGACGCTGCGGTCGGCCCGCAGCACGTCGAAGACGTCGCCCTTCCTCAGGTACTGCAACCCGGCGAAGACGGCGGCGGAGGTCTTGGTGTCGACGTGACCGGCGATGATCGCGGTGCCGCGCTCGCCCGGGGAGGGGCCGGCGGCGTGCCAGCCGACGAGGTTGGTGTCGTCCGGGGGCGGGGCCTGGAGCTGTCCCTCGGCGTTGAGGGAGAGGTCCGTGAAGGGGGCGTCGACCGAGATCCGCGGGATGCGCAGCCGGACCGGCCGGGAACGGGGCAGATGCCGGCCCACCGGCTGGGCGGCACCGGCGCCGGGGGTGGAGGACCGCGGTGGCGCCGGGGCGAGGGCGGTCCCGGAGACCTGGGGTGCCTGCCGGGCCTGCGGCGGGAGCGAGGGGGAGCCGGAGGACGACGCGTCGTTGCCGCCGATCAGGCTCACCGCCAGGATCAGCAGCGCCACGGCGCACAGCACGGTCAGCGTGGAGCGGGACTCCTGGCCGCCCTGCTCGGCGGCGGCGGGGGAGGGAGGGGGGACTGCCATCGGGGAACACCTCGGACAGGGCAGGTCTGCGGGGGCGGACGGGCGGGGCCGGGATGCGGCCGGGCGGCCGCCACACGATGCACCGGTGGCGGCCGCGGCTCTATCGCGTCCGGCATGGTCAGGCCAGGCCGTGGGCCGACTTCTTACGGCGCACGCCGTACAGACCGGCCCCGGCGACCGCGAGGACGGCCAGACCGCCCGCGGTCACGGCCGGAGCGGCCAGGGCGCCACCGCCGGTGTGCACACCGCCGTGGGGCTTGTCCTTGCCGCTCCAGGAGTCCTCACCGTCCTCCTTGCTCCACGAGGAGTCGTCCTTGTTCCAGGAGTCCTTGGACGAGTCGTCCTTGCTCCAGGACTCCTCCTTGGAGCCGTCCTCCTTGCTCCACTCCTTGCCGCCCTTCTCGTGGCCGTCGGTCACGAGGGTCAGGGCGCCGCCGCCGGTGTGCACACCGCCGTGGGGCTTGCCGTGCTCCTTGCCGGAGTCCTCCTTGCCGGAGTCCTCCTTGCTCCAGGAGGAGTCGTCCTTGGCGGAGTCGTCCTTGTTCCAGGAGTCCTCCTTGGTCGACGACTCGTCCTTCTTGCTGTAGGACGAGTCGCCCTTCTCCCAGTCGCCGTCGGCCGCGAAGGCGCCGGGCGCGGTGAGGGCGAGGACGGCCGAGGCCGCCGCGCTGGCCAGGATGATGCGAGCAGAACGCATGTGCGGGGATCCTTCCGCCACGGCCGGGCAGCTGGTGCTTCGTCAGCTGGGATGACCCGGCCCTGACGTGATCCACCGTCAGTCACACCGCCGCCGCCCACCACTCGGGGCGGTCACGCGGGTGAACGGGCCCCGCCAAACGAGTCGGCCGGCAGCGCGAGGGCTGCCGGCCGAGGTGGTGCGGGGGGGCGCGGGTCAGGGCAAGGACAGGACGGTGTCCAGTACCTGACGCAGCGTCGACTGGGGGTCCGCGACCGGACCGGGGGAGCGCCAGGCGACGAATCCGTCCGGCCGGACGAGGACGGCGCCCCCGGGGCCGACGCCGTGCGCGGCGCGCCAGTCGGTGCCCGCGGGACCCTCCAGCGGGGTCAGGTCGGCGTCGCGACCGGTGCCCACCCGGTACGGGGTCAGCGGGATCGCCTCCCGGTCGGCGAGGCGGGCGGCGGCCTCCTGCCAGGCGCTCGGCTCACCGCCGCCGTCCGTGTCGTCGGCGTCGCTGAGCAGGACCAGGGTGCGCTCGTACAGGTCGAGCGTGGAGATCCGCTCGCCCGCGCGCCGTACCCACAGGTGCGGTGCCCTGCTGCCGGGCTCCCCGGTCAGGGAGAGCCCGTCCGGGACGACGGGGGCCGCCGGGTCGGCGCCGGCGACGGCGCCGCGCGGATAGCGGTAGCCGAGGGCCACGTTCAGGATGCCGCGCTGGGGTCCGCCGGCCCCTGCGCCGGGCGGCGGGGCGAAGCCGGGGTGGCTGTGCTCGGCCGAGCGGGCGGCGGCGCGGGCGCTGGTGGCCTCCGCGACCGGCCGGCGCTCGGCGTCGTAGGTGTCGAGGAGCCCGTCGCCGGCCCAGCCGCCGAGCACCGCGGCCAGCTTCCAGGCGAGGTTGTGGGCGTCCTGGATGCCGGTGTTGGAGCCGAACGCGCCGGTGGGGGACATCTCGTGCGCCGAGTCGCCGGCCAGGAACACCCGCCCCGACCGGTAGGCGCGGGTCACCCGCTGGGCGGCGTGCCAGGGCGCCTTGCCGGTGATCTCCACGTCCAGGTCGGGGACCCCGACCGCCCGGCGGATGTGCGCGATGCAGCGTTCGTCGGTGAACTCCTCCATCGTCTCGCCGTGTTCGGGGTGCCAGGGGGCGTGGAAGACCCAGTTCTCGCGGTTGTCCACGGGCAGCAGCGCGCCGTCGGCGTCCGGCTCGGTGAGGTAGCAGACGATGAAGCGGCGCTCGCCCACCACCTCGGCGAGCCGGCGCGAGCGGAACGTCATGCTGATGTTGTGGAACAGGTCGCCGGGGCCGCTCTGCCCGATGCCGAGCGCCTCCCGCACGGGGCTGCGCGGGCCGTCGGCGGCGACCAGGTAGTCCGCGCGGACGGTGGTGTGCTCGCCGGTGTCCCGGCTCTTGACCAGCGCGGTGACGCCCTGGTCGTCGGCGTCGAAGGACATCAGCTCGGTGTGGAAGCGCAGATCGCCGCCGAGTTCCGCCGCCCGGTCGCGCAGGACCGGCTCCAGGTCGTTCTGGCTGCACAGGCACCAGCCGCTCGGACTGAACCGGGCCAGGCCGCCGCCCGGGTCGATGTCCTTGAAGAGCCACTCGCCCGCGTCGCCGACCAGGGTGGGCGTCTGCAGGATGCCGTGGTTCTCGGCCAGCGTCGCCGCGGCCCGGTGGATCCCCGGTTCGGCTCCGGCCACCCGGAACAGCTCCATCGTGCGGACGTTGTTGCCGCGGCCGCGCGGGTGGACGGAGGTGCCGGCGTGGCGCTCCACCAGGGTGTGCCGCACCCCCAGCCGACCCAGGAACAGGGACGTCGACAGGCCCACCAGGGAACCGCCGACGATGAGGACCGGGACCCTGTGGACCCTCTCGCCGGCTTCGCCGGCCATCTCGTTCGTCATTCCTTCATCACTCGCCTCCAGGCATTCATGTCGGCCGACTCCACCGGAATGGGTCCGCGGTCTTCATGCATTGCCCCGCACGGCGGACACCGCCTCGGGCCGCAGCCGCTTCACCCGCTTGACCCACCCGATTCACCGTGCTGACGCCCTCACAGGCGAACGGGTGACGCCGCACCGGCGCCACCCGTGACGAACCGCCGCCCGCTCAGCCCTCGATGCGGTGCGTGCTCCAGAACGAGGTGAGGTCCGTGGTCGTGGCGGCCTGGGCGGCCGCCTTGAACTCGGCCGTGGTCGACACCCCGTACCAGTGCGAAGTGGCGTAGCTCTTCAGCAGGTTGGCCATCGCCGTGTCCCCGATGAGCCGCCTGAGGTCGTGCAGGGCGCACTTGCCGTAGCCGTAGACGACCGTGCTGTACCGGGAGGAATGGGCGTCCCAGTAGGCCATCGAGTTGGTGATCTTCTCGGCGGACGACGCCCACGAGACGCTGTTCCAGCAGTTCGTGCCGGTGCTGCCGAGGGCCAGGTCGGTGGCGTAGTCGGTGAACGACTCGTCCAGCCAGGGGCTGTTGTACTCGTCGTCGCCGACGATGCCGTACCACCACTGGTGGCCGATCTCATGGGTGAGCGCGGTGGTGCTGACCAGGTCGAGGACGAATCCGGGGTACTCCATTCCGCCGAACCAGAAATTGTTGTCGATGACCGCGTCCAGTTCGCCGTACGGGTACGCCCCGAAGCGGGCCGCGTGCGCGTCGACGGCGGTTCTGGCGGTGCTGAGCATCGACTGGGCGCTGCTGGAGCTGATCCCGGAGACCGAGTAGACGTTGATCGGCGTCCCCGCGGCGGACGTGCCGGAGATCTTGCTGAAGGGGCCGGCCGCCCAGGCGAAGTCCCGGACCCGGGTGGCGGTGGCCGTGGTGACGGTACGTCCGCTGGAGCCGGCGGTGTCGACGGAGGTGCCGGTGGCCGGGACCAGCAGGGTGGTCGGGTGGTCGAGGGTCACCCGGAAGTCGGCGGCCAGGGAGTAGAAGGACTCGCCGTTGTTGGTGTACGGGTCCAGGTGCCAGCCCGCGCCGTCCTTGACCGCCAGCACGGGCAGCGCGTTGCCGATGAAGCTGAAGGAGCCGTCGGAGCCGAACCGGTCGGCGCCGCTGGGCACCGCGATGCCGAGGTCGAAGCCGATCGTGGCGCTCTGGCCCTGGGCGAGCGGCGTGGCCAGGGTGATCGGCAGGGCGGTGCAGGAGACGGCGAGCGTGCCGGCCGTGCCGCCGCTGACGTTGGTGACGGTGATCGGCGGTGCGGAGCAGGTGCCGTGGTAGTTGTCCCACAGCCGCAGGTAGACCTCGCTCAGCGCGGTGGCGGAGGCGTTGGTGAAGGTCGCGGTCTCGTGCCCGTTCCACACTGTGCCGGCGGTGTTGCTGGTGAGGCTGACGGTGTAGGCCGGTGCGGCGGGCGTCCGGGTCGCGTCGGCGGGCGGGGTGGTCGCGTCGGAGGTGTTCAGGGCGATGTCGTCGAGGACGAAGCTCGACTGGAGGCTGGAGTCCTCGGTGCCGGTGAAGGACAGGGCGACGGTCTGGCCGGCGAACGCGGACACGTCGAAGGACTTCTGGACGTACCCGGTGTTCTTGTCGAGGTTCGAGTACGTGGCGAGGGTGGTCGAGCCGATCTTGGCGGTGAGTCTGTCGTAGGCGGTGGACGACGTCGTCTCCGCGGTGTCGATGTGCAGCCAGAAGGTGAGCGTGGCCTTCGCGCAGTCGGACGGGACGGTGACGGTCTGCGTGAGCGTGTCGGTGTGGGTGGCGCCGGTGCCGTCCAGCCACGCGTAGTACCCGCCGCCGTGCGCGCTCTGGCCGGTGCGGTTGGTGACGACGGTGGCCGAGGACGGGGTCCAGGAGGTGGCGCCGCTCTCGAAGCCGCCGTTGGCGACGGCCTGGGAGGGCGTGCAGGCCGCGGCCGCCGCGGGCGCGGCGCTCGCGGGGGCCGCGGGCAGGACGAGGGCGGCCGTCGCGGCGAGGGCGAGCGCGCTCGCGGCGAGGGCCTTGCGGGGGGTGGGTCTCACACGTGGCTCCTTCGAGGCGTCCGGACCCCCGGCAGGGGTGTGCCGGAGGGAGAGCGGCGGTGTGCGACGGGTGGGGGAAGCCTGACAGGACTGACGCGTCCATGTCACCCAGGATTCGGCAAAGGAATCCGGCGGCGAGCACCCGCGACGGCCCCGCTCACACCCGCCCCACCCCCGCTGTGCGGCACGCGTAACCCCCGGCGCCCCACCGGGGAGACACCTGCGTAATGCACGCTTCGCGTTACCTCCGAGACGTGTACTGACCGGTGAAATCCGGCCAGAACGGCGCGCCCCTGTTCGGTTTATCAACACTATCCGACAAGATCTGACGCACCCTCCGTCCGTGCCGTCGCACGGGTCCCCCAGAGGAAGGTCGTGGTCATGTCGCACCCGTACGCGTCGCCCATGGACCGGCCGGACCGCCCCGAGCGGGTGGCCGTCAGCCGTCGCCGTCTGCTCGAGGGATCGGCCGCCGTCCTCGGCGCCCTCGCCCTGTCCGCCCCGGCCGGCACCCACCGCGCGGCCGCCGCGGGCGCCGTCGTGGACAACCCCGAGTGGAACGGCCGCATCGACGTCTTCCGGCTCGGCACCGAGGCCCCGCACACCACCCTCATGCCGTACGCCGACCTCGCCCAGGCCCTCGCCGCCGACCGCACCCGCTCCCCGTACCGGCTGAGCCTGGACGGCACCTGGAAGTTCGCCCACGCCGACCGGCCCGAGGACCGCGACCCCGGCTTCCACCGCACCGACCTCGACGACAGCGGCTGGGGCACCCTCCCGGTCCCCTCCGCCTGGCAGCTGCACGGCTACGACCGCCCCCTCTACGTCAACATCACCTACCCCTGGTGGGGCCCCAACGGACTCGGCGAGGACGCCCAGCCGCCGGCCGCCCCCACGCGCTTCAACCCCGTCGGCCAGTACCGCCGGACCTTCACCGTCCCGCGCGGCTGGGCGGGCCGGCGCACCTTCCTCCACTTCGAGGGCGTCAAGTCCGCCCACTACGTCTGGATCAACGGCGCACTCGTCGGCTACCACGAGGACTCCTACACCCCCGCCGAGTACGACATCACCCCGCACCTGAGAGCCGGCACCAACCAGATCGCCGTGGAGGTCTACCGCTACTCCGACGGCGACTGGCTGGAGGACCAGGACATGATCCGGCTGAGCGGCATCTTCCGCTCGGTATACCTCTACTCCACCCCGGCCGTGCACCTGCGCGACTTCCGCCTCGACACCCCGCTCGGCGACCGGCACACGACGGCCGCGCTGGCGGTCACCGCGAGCGTGCGCGACTACGGCGGCGAGGGCGCCGGCCGGTACGCCGTCGAGACCCAGCTCTACGACGCGGGCGGCCACCCGGTCTGGTCCCGGCCGCTGCGCCAGGCGGTCGACCTCGGCGCCGGCGAGGAGCGGACCGTACAGGCCGAGAAGGCCGTGCCCGCGCCGCGCCTGTGGTCGGCCGAGCACCCGTACCTCTACACCGCCGTGCTCCGGCTGCGCGATCCGGGCGGCCGGGTGATCGAGACCCTCTCCCACCGCGTCGGCCTGCGCGAGTTCGTCCTGAAGGACGGGCTGATGCGCATCAACGGCAAGCCCGTCTCCCTGCGCGGCACCAACCGGCACGAGATGCACCCGGTGCGCGGCTCCGCCCTCACCCGCGCCGACCTCGTCGAGGACATCCGGCTGATCAAACGCCTCAACATCAACACCGTCCGCACCTCCCACTACCCCAACAACCCGCTCTGGCTGGAGCTCGCCGACGCCTACGGCCTCTACCTGGTCGACGAGACCAACCTGGAGACCCACGGCATCCGCGGCCAGTACCCCGGCGACCACCCCGAGTGGACCGCGGCCTGCGTGGCCCGCGCCCAGAACATGGTCCACCGCGACAAGAACCACGCCTCGGTCGTCATCTGGTCCCTCGGCAACGAGGCGGGCGGCGGCAGCACCTTCACCGCCATGCACGACTGGATCCGCTCCTACGACACCACCCGCGTCATCCAGTACGAGGGCGACGACCGCCCCGGCATCAGTGACATCCGCTCCGAGATGTACGACACCCCGGCCCGCGTCGAGGCCCGTGCGAAGGACACCGCCGACACCCGGCCGTACGTGATGATCGAATACGCCCACTCGATGGGGAACTCCACCGGCAACCTCACCGAGTACTGGGACCTGGTCCGCCGCCACGACGTCCTCCAGGGCGGCTGGATCTGGGACTTCGTCGACCAGGCCCTGAGCTGGCCCACCCCGGCCCGCACCCTGTTCACCGAGTCCGGGCCCGCCGCGCTGACCGGCGAGATCGTCAACCCCAGCGGAGGCTTCGACCGCGACAAGGGCGTCTCCGGTGCCACGGTCTTCGCCCGCGACCCGCGACTGGACCTCACCGGCTCCCTCACCCTGGAGGCCTGGGTCACCCCGCACGTGACCGGCTACCACCAGCCGATCCTGGTCAAGGGCGACACCCACTACTCCCTGAAGCAGTCGGGCCGCACCCTGGAGTTCTTCATCCACGGCAGCGGCCAGTGGGTCAGCGCGAGCTGGGCGGTCCCCGACGACTGGACCGGCCGCGAACACCATGTCGCGGGTGTCTACGACGCCGACGCCGGCACGCTCACCCTCCAGGTCGACGGCACGGTCCGCGCCACCCGGACCACCACCGTGCGCCCCGCCGTCAACACCGCCCCCCTGTCCCTGGCCACCGACGTCGACAACCCGACCCGCGAGTTCAGCGGCACCATCCGCGCCGCCCGCGTCTACGCCCGCGCCCTGACCGCCGCCGAACTCGCCTCCGGCGACCGGGGCCCCGGCGACGACGGCGTACGGTTCTGGTTCGACGCGGCCACCGTCGAGGTCACCGAGAAGCGGCCCCGCGAGAAGACCTTCATGGCCTACGGCGGGGACTGGGGCGACAACCCCAACGACGGCGCGTTCTCCGGGGACGGCATCGTGCTGGCCGACCGCGGCCTCACCGGGAAGTCCGCCCAGGTCAAACGCGTCTACCAGGCAATCGGGGCCCGCCCCGCGACCGGCGGGACGCTGACCCCCGGCGACCCGGTCACCCTCACCAACGAGTACCTCTTCACCGACCTGCGCGACTTCGACGGCCACTGGGAACTGCTCGCCGACGGCGAGCCGGTGCAGCGCGGCAGACTGAGCCGGGACCGGCTGAAGCTGCCCCCGCTGTCCGCCAAGGACATCACCGTCCCCTTCCACCCGCCGCGCCGGCCCGCCCCCGGCACCGAGTACTTCCTGAACCTCTCCTTCACCACCCGCGAGCGCACCCCGTGGGCCGAGGCGGGCTTCGAGGTGGCCCGCCGGCAGATCCCGGTCGACGCCGGCAGCCCCGCCGTCACCCCCGTGCCCCTCGCCGCCGTCCCCGCCCTCACCCACGAGGAGGGCGCCACGTCCGTCACCGTCACCGGCGAGGACTTCTCCGTCACCGTCGACAAGCGGACCGGTGTCATCACCTCCTACCGCTGCGGCGGCTCCTCACTCGTCGTCTCGGGACCCACCCCCAACTACTGGCGCGCGCCCACCGACAACGACCGCGGCAACGGCCAGCACACCCGCAACCAGACCTGGCGCGACGCCGGCGCCCGCCGCAGGGTCACCGGGACCGCCGTACGGACCCTGGGCGACCGGGCCGTCGAGATCCACGTCACCGGAACGCTGCCCACCACCACCGAGTCGGCGTACACCACCACCTACACCGTCTTCGGCAACGGCGAGATCAAGGTCGACCACACCCTGCACCCGGGCGCCGCCACCCTGCCCTACCTCCCCGAGGTGGGCACGCTGCTCTTCCTGCCCGCCCGGCTCGAACGCCTGTACTACTACGGCCGCGGCCCCGAGGAGAACCACTGGGACCGCAACGACGCCACCGACGTGGGCCTGCACTCCGGCACCGTCACCGGCCAGTGGACCCCCTATCTGCGCCCGCAGGAGAACGGCAACAAGACCGACGTCCGCTGGGTCGCCCTCACCGGCCGCGACGGCACCGGGCTGCTCGTCAGCGGCGAGCCGCTGCTGGAGTTCAACGCCTCCCACTTCACCCCCGAGGACCTCTCCGTCGGCGCCCGCCACGACTACCAGCTCACCCCGCGGCGGGAGGTCGTCCTGCGGGTGAACCACCGCCAGATGGGCGTCGGCGGCGACAACAGCTGGGGCGCCCACACCCACGACGCCTACAAACTCCCCGCCGACCGCGACTACGCCTACACCTACCGGCTGCGCCCCCTGACCGACCTGGCCGGGGCGACGCGGGCCACGCGCCGGCCCACGGCCACCCGGTAGCGGGCGGACCGTCCGGGGCCGTCCGGGGCCCGTCGGCGGCCCCGCCCTGGGTACCGTTTCCCCACGGAACACGAAACGGTACCCAGGGAACAGGAACCTCTCATGACCGAGCAGGACGAGCGATTCGACGTCGTCGTACTGGGCGCCGGCCCCGGCGGCTATGTGGCCGCGGTCCGGGCCGCCCAGTTGGGCAAGCGCGTCGCCGTCGTCGAGGAGAAGTACTGGGGCGGCGTCTGCCTGAACGTGGGCTGCATCCCCACCAAGGCCCTGCTGCGCAACGCCGAGCTCGCCCACATCGTCACCCACGAGGCGAAGACCTTCGGCATCAAGGTCGACGGCACGGTCTCCTTCGACTACGGCGAGGCCTACCGCCGCAGCCGCAAGGTCGCCGACGGCCGTGTCAAGGGCGTCCACTACCTGATGAAGAAGAACGGGATCACCGAGTACGACGGCCGCGGCACCTTCCTCGACCCGCACACCCTCCAGGTCACCGGCTACGACGGCGAGAGCCGCACGATCGGCTTCGAGGACTGCGTCATCGCCACCGGCGCCACCCCCCGCCTGCTCCCCGGCACCCGCCGCACCTCCCGCGTCGTCACCTACGAGGAGCAGATCCTCGCCGAGGAGCTCCCGCAGTCCGTGATCATCGCGGGCGCCGGGGCCATCGGCATCGAGTTCGCCTACGTCCTGAACAACTACGGCGTCAAGGTCACCGTCGTGGAGTTCCTGGACCGCGTCGCGCCCCTGGAGGACGCCGAGGTCTCCGCCGAACTCGCCCGCCAGTACCGCAAGCTGGGCATCGACGTCCTCACCTCCACCCGCGTCGACTCCATCGACGAGTCCGGTCCGCAGGTCCGGGTCACCGTCACCGGCAAGGACGGCGCGCCGCGGGTGCTGGAGGCCGACAAGGTCCTCCAGGCCATCGGCTTCGCCCCCAACGTCACCGGCTTCGGCCTGGAGAACACCGGCGTCGCCCTCACCGAGCGCGGCGCGATCGAGGTGGACGGCCGCTGCCGCACCTCCGTCCCGCACCTGTACGCCATCGGCGACGTCACCGCCAAGCTGATGCTCGCCCACACCGCCGAGGCCATGGGCGTGATCGCCGCCGAGACCCTCGCCGGCGCGGAGACGATGGAACTCGACTACGCGATGATCCCGCGCGCCACCTACTGCCAGCCGCAGATCGCCAGCTTCGGCTACACCGAGGCCCAGGCCCGCGAGCTCGGCTACGACGTCAAGGTCGCCAAGTTCCCCTTCAGCGCCAACGGCAAGTCGCACGGCCTGGGCGACACCACCGGCTTCGTCAAGCTCATCTCCGACGCGAGGTACGGCGAGCTGATCGGCGGCCACCTCATCGGCCCCGACGTCACCGAACTGCTGCCCGAACTCACCCTCGCCCAGCAGTGGGACCTCACCGTCCACGAGGTCGCCCGCAACGTCCACGCCCACCCCACCCTCGGCGAAGCCGTCAAGGAAGCCGTCCACGGCCTCGCCGGACACATGATCAACATGTGAGGGCGGCGGCGGGGCCGGACGGGTCGCTCGTCCGAACGGCCCCGCCGCGCTCGCCGCCCCCCGACGCCCGGGATGTCCTGGCAGCAGCCGCAGGACCCGAGCGACGGCGCGCGGCGCAGCACCGGAAGGGACGCCCGCCCATGACCTCCCACCCCTCCGCCCACGGCCCCATCGGCCACACCGGGGGCGAGATCGGCACCGCCTGGTCCGTCCCGCCCGGCGGCCCGCGCCGGTCCGCGCCGGCCGCGCACGACGGCTTCGCCTCCGGCGGGAGGGTCTTCTCCGGAATCCTGCTGCTCTGCGGCGGACTCCTGGCCGTCCTCCAGGCCGTGGTCGCCCTCTCCGGCGACGACGTCTACGCCCGTGTCGGCTCCTACGTCTACGCACTCAGCCTCACCGGCTGGGGCGCGATCCACCTCACGCTCGGCGTCCTCGCCGCCGCCACCGGCGCGGCCCTCCTGCGGGGCGTGGCCCGGGCCCGCCCGGCGGGCATCCTCCTGGCCGCGCTCAGCCTGGTCGCCCAGTGGCTGTTCCTGCCGTACGAACCGCCGTGGTCGGTCACCGTGATGGCGATCGACGTGTTCGTGATCTGGTCCCTGGCCATGCTCCCGGAGCGGACGCGACCGGAAGCGCCCCGAGCCCGCCTGCGCGGATGATGTCCATGTCGGATTCTCGCCAGCGCCGACGCGACGGGTGGTCGATGCTGGACACATGCAGAACGCGATGCACACCGACCGCGAGCGCTGTGTGCGCGCCGTGCAGTCGAAGGACGCACGGTTCGACGGATGGTTCTTCACCGCGGTCCTGACCACCGGCATCTACTGCCGGCCGAGCTGCCCCGCCGTACCGCCCAAGCCGCAGAACATGGTCTTCCACGCGAGCGCCGCCGCCTGCCAGCAGGCAGGCTTCCGTGCGTGCAAGCGCTGCCGGCCGGACACCAGCCCGGGCTCCCCGGAGTGGAACCGGCGCGCCGACCTCGTCGCCCGCGCCATGCGGCTGATCGCCGACGGGGTCGTCGACCGGGACGGCGTGCCCGGACTCGCCGCCCGCCTCGGCTACAGCACCCGTCAGGTGGAACGCCAGCTCCTCGCCGAACTCGGCGCGGGCCCCCTGGCGCTGGCCCGCGCCCAGCGCGCCCAGACGGCCCGCCTCCTCGTCGAGACGACCGGACTGCCCATGGCGGACGTGGCGTTCGCCGCCGGCTTCTCCTCCGTGCGCACCTTCAACGACACCGTGCGCGAGGTGTTCGCGCTGTCCCCGAGCGAACTGCGCGCCCGGGTCCCGCACAAGGACCAGGCAAAGGACCGGGCACCGGCCCCCGGCCCCGGGGCACCGGCCACCGGCGGCACCCTCCAGCTCCGGCTGCCGTTCCGCGCCCCGCTCAACCCCGACAACCTGTTCGGCCACCTCGCCGCGACCGGTGTCCCCGGCGTCGAGGAGTGGCGTGACGGCGCCTTCCGGCGCACCCTGCGCCTCCCGTACGGCCACGCGGTCGTCGCGCTCACCCCGCACCCCGACCACATCGGCTGCCGGCTCACCCTCACCGACCTGCGCGATCTCACCGTCGCCACCAGCCGTTGCCGGCGCATGCTCGACCTCGACGCCGACCCCGTCGCCGTCGACGACCAGCTGCGCACGGACCCCCTGCTGGCCCCCCTCGTGGACAAGGCGCCCGGCCGCCGGGTGCCGCGCACGGTCGACGAGGCCGAGTTCGCCGTACGCGCCGTGCTGGGGCAGCAGGTGTCCACGGCGGCCGCCCGCACCCACGCGGCCCGTCTGGTCACCGCGTACGGCGACCCGGTCGAGGACCCGGAAGGCGGCCTCACCCACCTCTTCCCGAGCCCCGAGGCCCTCGCCGAGGCCGACCCCGAGTCCCTGGCCATGCCCCGCACCCGTCGCACCACCTTCACCACCCTCGTCCGCCACCTCGCCGAGGGAACCCTCCACCTGGGCCCCGAGAGCGACTGGCCCGAGACCCGCGCCCGGCTCCTCGCCCTCCCCGGCTTCGGCCCGTGGACCGTCGACGTCATCGCCATGCGCGCCCTCGGCGACCCCGACGCCTTCCTCCCCACCGACCTCGGAATCCGGCGTGCCGCACAGGAGTTGGGCCTGCCGTCCACCCCGGCGGCCCTCACGGCCCGCGCGGCGGCCTGGCGTCCCTGGCGGGCCTACGCGGTCCAGTACCTGTGGGCGACCGACAGCCACCCGATCAACTTCCTTCCTGTCTAGGGACGTTCGCATGAAGAACCACACCGTCATCGACAGCCCGTACGGGCCCCTCACCCTCGTCGCCGACGACGGTGTGCTGTGCGGCCTCTACATGGCCGAACAGCGTCACCGGCCGCCGCAGGAGAACTTCGGCCCCCGCGACGACACCCTGTTCGGCGCGGCCGAGGAACAGCTGGAGGCCTATTTCGAGGGCGGATTGAAGGAGTTCACCCTCCCCCTGCGCATGTCGGGAACCCCGTTCCAGCGCGAGGTGTGGGACCAGCTGCGCAGGATCCCGTACGGCGAGACCCGCTCCTACGGCGAACTCGCGGGGTTCCTCGGCAATCCGGGCGCCTCCCGGGCCGTGGGCCTCGCCAACGGCAGGAACCCGATCGGGATCATCGTCCCCTGCCACCGCGTGGTGGGCGCGAGCGGCGGCCTCACCGGCTACGGCGGCGGCCTGGACCGCAAGCAGCGCCTGCTGGACTTCGAGAGCGGTGCGGCGCTGTTCTGACCCCTCACGTGAGAGCGTCAGACCGGTTGCTCCCGGAGCTCCCGCAGCAGCCGGGGCAGGGCCTCTCCGATGGGCTCGCGGACGACCTCGTCGGCGATCTCGTCGTACGGGGTCGGCTCGGCGTTGACGATGACCAGCCGGGCGCCGTGGTCGGCGGCGACACCGGCGAGGCCCGCGGCGGGCTGGACCTGGAGGCTGGTGCCGACGGCGATGAACACGGTGCAGGCCTTGCTGATCGCGAGCGCGTCACCGAGGACGACCGGATCGAGCCGCTCGCCGAACATCACGGTGGCCGTCTTCAGGATCCCGCCGCACTCCAGACAGGGCGGGTCCGGCTCGCCGGCGTCGACGCGGGCGAGGGCGTCCGCCATCGTCCCGCGGGCGTGGCACTTCGTGCAGACGACACCGTGCGCGGTGCCGTGCAGCTCCAGCACCTTGCGGTCGGGCAGGCCCGCGCGCTGGTGCAGGCCGTCCACGTTCTGGGTGATCACCCGCACCGGGATCCCGGACCGCTCCAGCCCGGCGACGGCCCGGTGCGCCGCGTTCGGCTCGGCGCGCAGCGCGCCGGTCTCCCGCCGCATCAGCCACGACCGCCGCCGGATCTCCGGGTCCCGCATGTAGAAGTCGTAGGTGACGAGCTTCTCGGCCTCGGGGTCCCGTCGCCACAGCCCGTTCGGACCGCGGTAGTCGGGGATCCCGGAGTCGGTGGAGATGCCGGCACCTGTGAGGAGGGCGACGAGTGGCCTGTTCATGGGCCCGAGGGTAGGGTTCCCGCCCGCTCGGGGCGAACGGATATCCGGGGCGCCGGCCGCAGGGTCGGCAGGGAGCCAGGGCCCGGGGACCGCGGCCGCCGGCCGATCACCGCCTGGGCGGATTCCCCGTGCGCTGGTACCGTCCCGGCATGGCCAAGGTCACCGTCTCCCTCGATGCCCAGCTCGTCGTCGAGGTCATGGTTCTCTCCGGGGTGGGCAACCCCCAGGACGCCGTCGAACTCGTCGTCCGGGACTACATCGAGCGCGGTCACCGCACGGAGGCCCGGGTCGCCGCCCGCGACGAGGCGCTGCGCGAGGTGGACGGCGAACCGCGCAACCCCGAGGGCTGAGCCGGCGGCGTCCGCGGGTCAGCCCACCGGGCGGCCGTTCTCCAGCTCGACCGGTCCCGAGCCGTCCGCCAGGGCGTCGAGGGCGGCGAGGACGCGGCGGCCGAGGGAGCCCAGCAGATGTCCCGTGATCTCCTCGCGCGGGACCAGCCGCCAGGACAGCAGTTCCTCCTCCTGGAGCCGGATCGCCTTGAGGTCGTCCTCGTCGAGGGTCCCACCGTCGTAGAGGTACGCCACCAGCGGCGGCCTGCCCGGTCCGACCGACCAGTCCACCGCGAGCAGCCGCCCGAGCGGACGGTCGAGGCCGATCTCCTCCAGCGTCTCGCGGCGCGCGCCCTGCCGGGGCGTCTCGTCCTGGTCGGACTCCACCGTGCCGCCCGGCAGCGCCCAGCCGTCCCGGTAGTTGGGCTCGACGAGCAGCACCCGCCCCTCCACGTCCCGGAAGAGGACGGCGGCACCGGCCAGGATGCGCGGCAGGGAGGCGATGTACGCGGCGAAGTCGGAGGCGCTGGAGGCAGTCATCCCAGCAGGGTATCCAGCTCCGCCACCCGCTCCCGCCGCCCGCCACCGCACGCGCCCGCCCGTGGCACCCCGGTGCGCTCGCACGCCCCCGCACACACCTCCGCGCCCCTCTGCCCTAGCCCGGTGCCCCCACCAACCGCACCGTCCGCTCCGCCAGCTCGCTGATGCGGGCCCCGTCGAAGCCGAACACCGCGCTGTGCACGGTGTCCTCCAGCGGGTCCGTCCAGTGCGCGGGGATCGCCCGTGCCCCGGTCATCACACCGGCCACCGAGCCCGCCGTGGCGCCGTTGGAGTCGGTGTCCAGGCCGCCGCGGACGGTGAGGGCGAGGGTGCGGGTGAAGTCGCCGTCGCCGTAGAGCAGTCCCGCGGTCAGGACGGCGGCGTTGGGGACGGTGTGGATCCAGCCGAGGCCGGACGTCTCGGCGCCGACCGTGGCCAGGGTGTCCTCCCAGCCCAGGCCCGTGTCGTGGAGGGCGGTGACCCGGCGGACGGTCCGGGCCAGACGGCTGCTCGCCGGGATGACGGCCATCGCCTCCGCCAGCGCGCCGCGCACCGTCGGCGCGGTGAACGCCGCCGCGATCAGCGCCGCCGACCACATCGCGCCGTAGACCCCGTTCCCGGTGTGCGAGAGCACCGCGTCCCGGCGGGCGAGGGACGCCGCGCGCCGGGGGGCGCCGGGACTGGTCCAGCCGTAGACGTCGGCGCGGATGAGGGCGCCGATCCACTCCTGGTACGGATTGTCGTACGTCGCCGTCAGCGGCGGTCTGATGCCGCCCGCGAGGTTGCGGTAGGCGGCGCGTTCCGCGGTGAACGTCTGGAGGTACGGCAGCCGCAGCAGCCACAGGTCGCCCACCTGTTCGGTGGTGAACGCGAACCCGTGCCGCTCCAGCAGGTCGAGTCCGAGGATCGCGTAGTCGATGTCGTCGTCGCGGCAGCTGCCGTGGACGCGGCCGCGCACGCAGCTGCGCCACTCGGGCCGCAGCCGCCCGCGGTCCTCCTCGGTGGCGGGCTCGGGCAGATAGTCGGTGAGGGGGAGCGCGCCGGCGCGGCGCAGATAGCCGTCGATGCGCTCGCGGGTCCACACCTCCCCCTGTTCGACCGGTTTGCCGAGCATGTTGCCGGCGATCCGGCCCAGCCAGCCGCCGAGCACACGGTCGGCGAGGGCGGGCCCGGCGGTCGGGGAGGTCCCCACAGCGGTCATGGCTCCGGTCTACCCGATTCCGGGCGCCCTCGCGCGGTTTCCGGCGGCCTCCACAGGAGGTCCTCAGTCCGTCCCAGGGGGCGGGCGACGCATGACGGCGCGGGCGTCCTCCGGTTAAGGTCGCTGCGGCGCGACCGGCCCTGACGTGCGCGGGGCCCGGAGAGCAAGGGGATGGAAACGGTGGCGGACGCTGCAACGCAGGGCACCCGACGACGGGTGCTCGTGGCCGCGGACAAGTTCAAGGGCTCGCTGACGGCCGTACAGGTCGCCGAGCGGGTGACGGCCGGGCTGCGCCGGGCCGCGCCGGACGTCGAGGTGGAGGCCCTGCCGGTCGCCGACGGCGGCGACGGCACGGTCGCCGCGGCGGTCGCGGCCGGCTTCGAACGCCGGGAGGTACGGGTCGCCGGTCCCCTCGGGCACGAGGTCACCGCCGCGTTCGCGCTGCGCGGCGACACCGCCGTGGTGGAGATGGCGGAGGCGAGCGGTCTGCAACGGCTGCCCGCCGGTGTCCTCGCCCCGCTGACGGCCTCGACGTACGGCTCCGGTGAGCTGCTGCGCGCCGCGCTGGACGCGGGTGTCCGCACGATCGTGTTCGGCGTCGGCGGCAGTGCGACCACCGACGGCGGCGCGGGCATGCTGTCCGCGCTCGGGGCCCGGTTCCTGGACGGGGACGGCGAGCCGGTGGCGCCGGGCGGCGGCGGACTCGCCGCCCTGGACCGTGCCGACCTGTCCGGTCTCGATCCGCGGCTGTCGTCCGTGGAACTGGTCCTCGCCAGCGACGTCGACAACCCGCTGACCGGCCCGAAGGGCGCGCCGGCGGTGTACGGGCCGCAGAAGGGCGCCTCCCCGGACGACGTCCAGGCGCTGGACGAGGCGCTCGCGCACTACACGAAGGTGCTGGAGACGGAGGTCGGCCCACGGGCCGCGGCGTACGCGGCCGCGCCCGGGGCCGGCGCCGCGGGCGGGATCGGCTACGGCGCCCTGCTGCTGGGGGCCCGGTTCCGGCCCGGCATCGAGGTGATGCTGGACGTGCTGGGCTTCGCACCGGCCCTGGAGCGGGCCGAGCTGGTGATCACCGGCGAGGGTTCGCTGGACGAGCAGACCCTGCACGGCAAGGCCCCCGCCGGGGTCGCGGCCGCCGCCCGTGCCGCCGGCAAGGAGGTCGTCGCGGTCTGCGGACGCCTGGCCCTGCCACCGCAGGCCCTCGGCCGGGCGGGGATCCGCCGGGCGTACCCCCTGACGGAGATCGAGCCGGACGTGGCGACCTGCATCTCCGACGCCGGCCCGATCCTGGAACGGGTCGCGGAGCGGATCGGTCACGACTTCCTGACCTGAGCCGGGGTCACGGCAAGCCGATCAGCTCGCCGTTCAGGTCCCTGAAGTAGCTGCCGTGGTCCAGGCCGTACGCCTTGCCGTTCTTGAACCACTGCCTCGCGATGTGGTGGACGGTCTTCGCGGTGGTCTCCCAGACCAGGGAGTGGCCGGCGCCTTCGAGGCAGAACATCAGCTTCTTCGGTCCCTTGACGGCCGTGTAGAGGTCCGGCACGGAGAAACGCAGGACGTCGGGGAAGGTCGCCGGAGTGTTGGCCGTCCGGTCCAGCTGGCCGTAGACGATCGCCACGGGAACCCGGTCACCGAGCACATACGTGCCGCCGGGGTCCTTGGACGGCGCGGTCTGGTTGTTCCAGCCCCACCAGTAGGTGTTCCGGTACCGCAGGACGCCCTCGTAGTCGCCGGGTCCCTCCTCGGGGCCCCACTTGCTGCCCACCGGGTCGCTCTGCATGCAGGCGTCCCACACGACGTCCTCGATGCCGGGTTCCCACAGGCTGGGGGTGCTGCTGAGCGATGCCTTCACCCCCGTCTTGCTCGCCACGTGCATCGGGAAGCCGAACGTGGCGGGCGGTGTGGACACCGGCAGCGTCTGGGCTCCGGGCGGGCGTCCGAAGGGGTCGGCCGGGTTCTCCGACCACCGGCCCTTCGGCGGGAAGATCGGTGCCAGCAGGAACAGGCTCTCGACGTCCTCCGGGTGCTTGAGGGTGTAGGGGCCCATCACCAGCGCGCCCGCGGACCAGCCCACGAAGCGGACCGGCTTGTCCCTGCCCTGCAGGCCCCTGATGTACTGCACCACCGTGTGCAGCTCCGCCTCCTCGCTCTCCGAGTTGCCGAGCTGGTGGGGGTAGGGGGGCGGGCAGGCCGCCGGGAGGGGGTTCGGGACGAGGAGCTGCTCCTGCTGGGCCGGGTTGGCGTTGCACGCGTCGTCCATCCTGGGGCGGGGCGACCGTCCGGATCCCTGGAGATCCATGATGAAGACGTCGTAACCGGCGCCCGCCAGTTCCTGCGCCCAGCTGTAGCGGGTGGGGGAGCCGCCGGGGACCGGCGGGAGGTCGAAGCCCGCGAGCGCCGGCACGCTCCTGCCGTGCAGCATCAGGACGGGCTTGCGCGGGTTGTTCCCGTTGGTGCCGTCGTACTCCCGTACGGGGAGCTGCACCGGCTCCATGTCGTTCGCCGGGATCGTGGAGACGTGCGGGACCTTGTGTTCCGTGAGGATGAGTGAGGACATGACCATCTCCCAGAGCGGGGTATGAATGGGTCAAATTCTGGCAAATTACCCCCTCTTCCACCGTCCTCTCCTTCCTCACGCTGTGCAACCGCTCGCGGATCGCGGGTAGTTGACAGGTCAAGGGCACACCGCGGACGCCCTTGAAGCCGAAACGGGTGCGGCCCGAGCCGGAAGGGGCTCGGGCCGCACCCGTGTGCGGTGAGGGAGGGTCAGGGCAGCTGGGCCGCCCGTGCCTCGCGTCGGTTGTCGCGGAAGTTGTTCACCCGGCGGGCCGTGGCGAACAGCGGGATCACCGCGCCCATGACGAGCTGCAGCGCGCAGCCGGTCTGCAGCAGCAGCTGGCCGCTCGGGGCGTCGAACGCCCACGCCGCCAGCAGCCCTATCGACAGCACGATCCAGACGAGCACCGCGCCGGCGAGGCGGCCCCGCGGCTTGGGGTACTCGACCCGGCTCACCATCAGCCAGGCGGTCCCCAGGATGGCCAGCAGCGTCGCCACGAAGGGCAGCTCCAGCAGCACGATCGAGACCACGGTCAGTGCGCCGAACGGCGAGGGCATGCCCTGGAACATGCCGTTCGGCGGGGTCACGCACGAGAATCTCGCCAGCCGCAGCACCACCGCCAGCAGGACGACGATCGCGCCGACCGCCGCCACCCGCTGGTGGGCGTCGTCGGCGACCATGCCGTAGACGAGGACGAAGTACGCCGGCGCCAGGCCGAAGCTGATCAGGTCCGAGAGGTTGTCCAGCTCCGCGCCCATGGGGGAGCTGCGCAGCTTGCGCGCGACCAGACCGTCGAACAGGTCGAAGACGGCCGCGCAGAGCATCAGGATGACGGCGGTGGCCGCGCTGTGGCGGGCCATCCCGGTCTCCTGGTCCCCGGTGAGGTGCGGGATCAGGATGCCGGTGGTGGTGAAGTACACCGCCATGAAGCCGCACGTGGCGTTGCCGAGGGTGAGGGTGTCCGCTATCGACAGACGCAGCGAGAGGGGCATCTCCTCCTCGTCGTCCGCGTCGTCGGCCTCGGGCACCCAGCCCGCCTGGGTCTCAGGGTCAATCACGGTCAATGCGAGTCACCCCCGCCACGGTCTTCTGGCCGACCTCGACCGCGACCTCCACGCCCTCGGGCAGGTAGAGGTCGACGCGGGAGCCGAAGCGGATGAGGCCGATCCGGTCGCCCTGCTCGACCTTCGTGCCCTCGGGGAGATAGGGGACGATGCGGCGGGCGACGGCACCGGCGATCTGGATCATCTCGATGTCACCGAGTTCGGTGTCGAAGTGCCAGACGACGCGCTCGTTGTTCTCGCTCTCCTTGTTGAACGCCGGAACGAACCCGCCGGGGATGTGCTCCACGGACGTGACCGTGCCGGAGAGCGGCGCGCGGTTGACGTGGACGTTGAGCGGGCTCATGAAGATCGCCACCCGGGTGCGTCCGTCCTTCCACGGCATGATGCTCTGCACCACTCCGTCGGCGGGGGAGATGACCCGGCCCGGCGCGATCTCGCGCTCGGGGTCGCGGAAGAACCACAGCATGCCCGCCGCCAGCGCGGTGGCGGGGACGGCGACGGCCTTCGCGACGCCCGAGCGGCGGGCGCGGACCAGGCTGACGGCTGCGGTGGCGACGGTCGGCAGAAGCCACGGCGATGCTCCGCGCGCGAGGCGTGCGCCTACCAGGCGGTCGCGGTGTGCAGAGGTTTGGCTGTGGGGCATGGATGACCTTCGTAGCGGACGATGCCGCGCTTCGACGGGGGACGGCGGCTTTCCGGCGATCGTAGCGGTTCGGGGGCGCAACTGGGTAAGCCAGGAAGCCGAGTCGGCTGCCGGGTGAAGTTGACGGGGTGTGATCTTCTTCTCGAAGAAAACACCCCCAACCCGGACATCTAGCCCTGGAACCGATACTCTTCGAGCAGTCGGCGCCCGATGATCATTTTCTGGATTTCGGCGGTACCTTCACCGATCAGCAGCATCGGGGCCTCACGGTAGAGGCGCTCGATCTCGTACTCCTTGGAGAAGCCGTAGCCGCCGTGGATCCGGAAGGCGTCCTCCACGACCTCCTTGCAGTACTCGGAGGCGAGGTACTTCGCCATACCGGCCTCAAGGTCGTTTCGTTCGCCGGAGTCCTTTTTGCGTGCCGCGTTCACCATCATGGCATGCGCGGCCTCGACCTTGGTAGCCATCTCGGCGAGCTTGAACTGGATCGCCTGGTGCTGGGCGATCGCCTTGCCGAAGGTGTGCCGCTGCTGCGCGTACCGGACGCCCAGCTCGAAGGCACGCTGAGCGACGCCGCAGCCACGCGCCGCCACATTCACGCGTCCCACCTCGACGCCGTCCATCATGTGGTAAAAACCCCGGCCGGTGACCCCGCCGAGCACCCGATCGGCGGAAAGCCGCAGGTCATCCATGATCAGCTCGGTGGTGTCGACACCCTTGTAGCCCATCTTGTCGATCTTGCCCGGGATGGTGAGGCCGGGGCGGACCTCTCCGAAGCCGGGCTCCTTCTCGATCAGGAAGGTGGTCATCGACTTGTGGGGCGCCGTACCCTCGGGGTGTCCTTCATCACTTCTGACCAGAACGGCCACCAGTGACGACGTACCGCCGTTCGTCAGCCACATCTTCTGACCGTTCAGGACGTACTCCTCGCCGTCCCTCACCGCCTTCGACGTGATCGCCGACACGTCCGAGCCCAGGCCCGGCTCCGACATCGAGAACGCGCCCCGGACGTCGCCGGCCGCCATCCGCGGCAGGAAGTGGTCCTTCTGCTCCTGCGTGCCGTGCTGCTTGAGCATGTACGCCACGATGAAGTGCGTGTTGATGATCCCCGAGACCGACATCCAGCCCCGGGCGATCTCCTCCACGCACAGCGCGTAGGTCAGGAGCGACTCGCCCAGACCCCCGTACTCCTCGGGGATCATCAGGCCGAACAGGCCGAGTTCCCTCAGACCGTCGACGATCTGCTGCGGGTACTCGTCGCGGTGCTCCAGCTCGGTGGCGACCGGGATGATCTCCTTGTCCACGAAGTCGCGGACGGTGGAGAGGATCTCCTGCTGGACGTCGGTCAGACCGGCGGTCTGGGCAAGTCGCGCCATGGCTACTTCTCCTGCTGCTTCAGCTCGGGGCGGCCCGGCTGCTCGCCGCCGCGCTCCTTGATGTACGTCTCGGTCGGCACCATCACCTTGCGGCGGAACACGCACACGAGCGTGCCGTCCTGCTTGTAGCCCTTGGTCTCCACATGGACGATCCCGCGGTCGTTCTTCGACTTCGAGGGCCACTTGTCCAGCACGGTCGTCTCGCCGTAGATCGTGTCGCCGTGGAAGGTCGGCGCCACGTGCCGGAGCGACTCGATCTCCAGGTTGGCGATCGCCTTGCCGGACACGTCCGGCACCGACATGCCGAGCAGCAGGGAGTAGATGTAGTTCCCGACCACGACGTTCTTGCCGAAGTCCGTGGTGTTCTCGGCGTAGTTGACGTCCATGTGCAGGGGGTGGTGGTTCATGGTGAGGAGACAGAACAGATGGTCGTCGTACTCGGTGACCGTCTTGCCCGGCCAGTGCTTGTACGTCGCCCCGACCTCGAACTCCTCGTAGGTGCGTCCGAACTGCATCGCGCTCAGGCCTCCGGGATCTCGAACGTGCTGGTGCGCTGCATGCCGGCGGCACGCCCCTTGCCCGAGATGACCAGCGCCATCTTGCGGCTGGCCTCGTCGATCATCTCGTCGCCGAGCATCGCCGAGCCCTTCTTGCCGCCGGCCTCGGAGGTGTAGTAGTCGTACGCGTCCAGGATCAGCTCGGCGTGGTCGTAGTCCTCCTGCGAGGGCGAGAAGATCTCGTTGGACGCCTCGACCTGGCCCGGGTGCAGCACCCACTTGCCGTCGAAGCCGAGCGCGGCGGCGCGCCGCGCGACCTCGCGGTAGCCGTCCACGTTGCGGATCTGCAGGTAGGGGCCGTCGATCGCCTGCAGGTCGTTGGCGCGGGCGGCCATCAGGATCTTCATCAGGATGTAGTGGTAGGCGTCCGCCGGGTAGCCGGGCGGCTGCTCGCCCACGACCAGCGACTTCATGTTGATCGACGCCATGAAGTCGGCCGGCCCGAAGATGATCGTCTCGATGCGCGGGGAGGCCTGCGCGATCTCGTTGACGTTGTTCAGCCCCTGCGCGTTCTCGATCTGTGCCTCGATGCCGATCCTGCCGACCTCGAAGCCCATGGTCTTCTCGATCTGCGTCAGCAGCAGGTCCAGCGCGACGATCTGCTGGGCGTTCTGCACCTTCGGCAGCATGATGCAGTCGAGGTTGGGGCCGGCCCCCTCGACGACCGTCACGACGTCACGGTACGTCCACTCGGTCGTCCAGTCGTTGACGCGCACGACCCGCGTCTTGCCGGTCCAGTCGCCCTCGTTCAGGAACTTGACGATCGTGTGCCGCGCCTCGGGCTTGGCGAGCGGGGCGCACGCGTCCTCCAGGTCGAGGAAGACCTGGTCCGCCGCCAGGCCCTGCGCCTTCTCCAGGAAGCGGGGGTTGCTGCCCGGGACCGCGAGACACGAGCGGCGCGGACGCAGACGGTTGACGGTCATGCGGGGACCTCCAGGGGGTCGAGCTTGTTCGCTTTGCGGATCTCGTCGACGATGCGGCCGATGATTCCGGTGATGTCGAAGTCCTTCGGGGTGAAGACCGCGGCCACTCCGGCCGCCCTGAGCTGCTCGGCGTCACCATTCGGGATGATGCCACCGGCGATCACCGGTATATCTGTGGCACCGGCCACACGGAGCCGCTCCAGCACGTCCGGCACCAGTTGCGCGTGCGAGCCGGACAGGATCGACAGACCCACCGCGTGCACGTCCTCGGCGAGGGCCGCGTCCACGATCTGCTCCGGGGTGAGCCGGATGCCCTGGTAGACCACCTCGAAGCCGGCGTCGCGGGCGCGCACGGCGATCTGCTCGGCGCCGTTTGAGTGCCCGTCCAGGCCCGGCTTGCCGACCAGGAAGCGCAGCTTGCCCGTGCCGAGGTCCTTCGCGGTCGTCTCCACCCTGCGGCGGACCTCCGACATGGCCGAGCCCTCCTCGGCGGGGACCGCCACCGGCGCCGAGGAGACCCCCGTCGGCGCCCGGAACTCGCCGAACACCTCGCGCAGGGCCCCGGCCCACTCACCGGTCGTGACCCCGGCGCGGGCGCACTCCAGGGTGGCCTCCATGAGGTTGTCGGTGCCCTTGGCGGCCTCCTTCAGCCGCTCCAGCGCCTTGCAGGGGCGAGGGTGGTTGAAGGGCGGCTGGTAGCGGGTGTCGCGCCAGCGCCGCAGGGAGGCGACGACCCGGGCCTCGACGGCCGGATCGACCGTCTGGATGGCGGTGTCGAGATCGGCGGTGAGCGGATTGGGTTCGGTCGTCTCGAAGATGTTGACGCCGACGATCTTCTCCTGGCCGGACTCGATCCGGGCGCGGCGCTCGGCGTGCGAGGAGACCAGCTGCGACTTCAGGTAGCCGGACTCCACGGCGGCCATCGCGCCGCCCATCTCCTCGATCCGCGCCATCTCCGCGAGGGACTCCTCGACGAGCCGCGCGACCTTCGCCTCGACGACGTGTGAGCCCTCGAAGAGGTCCTCGTACTCCAGCAGGTCGCTCTCGTGCGCGAGGACCTGCTGGATCCGCAGCGACCACTGCTGGTCCCAGGGCCGGGGCAGGCCCAGCGCCTCGTTCCAGGCCGGCAGCTGCACGGCACGCGCGCGGGCGTCCTTCGACAGCGTCACGGCCAGCATCTCCAGCACGATCCGCTGGACGTTGTTCTCCGGCTGCGCCTCGGTCAGCCCGAGCGAGTTGACCTGGACGCCGTACCGGAAGCGGCGTTGCTTGGGGTCCTCGATGCCGTAGCGCTCCCGCGTGACCTGGTCCCAGATCCGCCCGAACGCCCGCATCTTGCACATCTCCTCGACGAAGCGGACGCCCGCGTTCACGAAGAAGGAGATCCGGGCCACGACGTCGCCGAACTTCTCGGCGGGGACCTGCCCCGAGTCGCGCACCGCGTCGAGCACGGCGATCGCGGTGGACATCGCGTACGCGATCTCCTGGACCGGCGTGGCGCCCGCCTCCTGCAGGTGGTAGCTGCAGATGTTGATCGGGTTCCACTTCGGGATGTGGGAGACCGTGTACGCGATCATGTCCGTCGTCAGGCGCAGGCTCGGTCCCGGCGGGAAGACGTGCGTGCCCCGGGACAGGTACTCCTTGACGATGTCGTTCTGGGTCGTGCCCTGGAGCCGGGTGATGTCCGCGCCCTGCTCCTCGGCGACGACCTGGTAGAGCGCCAGCAGCCACATGGCGGTGGCGTTGATCGTCATCGAGGTGTTCATCTGCTCCAGGGGGATGTCCTGGAACAGCCGGCGCATGTCACCGAGGTGGGCCACCGGCACGCCGACCCGCCCGACCTCGCCGCGGGCGAGGACGTGGTCGGAGTCGTAGCCGGTCTGGGTCGGCAGGTCGAACGCCACCGACAGGCCCGTCTGGCCCTTGGCGAGGTTGCGCCGGTACAGCTCGTTGGACGCCTCGGCCGTGGAGTGGCCGGCGTACGTGCGCATGAGCCACGGCCGGTCCTTCTCCCGCGTGCCTGCGGCGGGCTGACGCTCAGTCATCTATGACCTCGGGTGTCTCAGATGTTGCGGAAGCGGTTGATGGCGTCGATGTGCTGGGCGCGCATCTCCTCGTCGCGCACGCCGAGACCCTCCTCGGGGGCGAGGCACAGCACGCCGACCTTGCCCTGGTGGAGGTTGCGGTGCACGTCGTACGCGGCCTGCCCGGTCTCCTCCAGGGAGTAGGTCTTCGACAGCGTCGGGTGGATCCTGCCCTTCGCGATGAGCCGGTTGGCCTCCCAGGCCTCGCGGTAGTTGGCGAAGTGCGAGCCGATGATCCGCTTCAGGGACATCCACAGGTAGCGGTTGTCGTACTCGTGCATGTAGCCCGAGGTCGAGGCGCAGGTGGTGATGGTGCCGCCCTTGCGGGTGACGAAGACGGAGGCGCCGAAGGTCTCGCGGCCCGGGTGCTCGAAGACGATGTCGATGTCCTCGCCGCCGGTGAGTTCGCGGATGCGCTTGCCGAAGCGCTTCCACTCCTTCGGGTCCTGTGTCTGCTCGTCCTTCCAGAACCGGTAGCCCTCGGCGGTGCGGTCGATGATCGCCTCCGCGCCCATCGCCCGGCAGATGTCCGCCTTCTGCGGCGAGGACACGACACAGATCGGGTTGGCGCCGCCGGCCAGGGCGAACTGCGTGGCGTAGGAGCCGAGGCCGCCGCTCGCGCCCCAGATCAGGACGTTGTCGCCCTGCTTCATCCCGGCGCCGTTGCGGGAGACCAGCTGCCGGTAGGCGGTGGAGTTGACCAGACCGGGGGCGGCGGCCTCCTCCCAGCTGAGGTGGTCCGGCTTGGGCATCAGCTGGTTGGACTTGACCAGGGCGATCTCGGCGAGGCCGCCGAAGTTGGTCTCGAAGCCCCAGATGCGCTGCTCCGGGTCGAGCATCGTGTCGTTGTGGCCGTCGGACGACTCCAGCTCGACGCTGAGGCAGTGGGCGACGACCTCGTCGCCCGGCTTCCAGGCGTTGACGCCGGGGCCGGTGCGCAGGACGACGCCCGCGAGGTCGGAGCCGATGATGTGGTACGGCAGGTCGTGCCGCTTGGTCAGCTCGCTGAGCCGGCCGTAGCGCTCCAGGAAGCCGAAGGTGGACAGCGGCTCGAAGATCGAGGTCCACACGGAGTTGTAGTTGACCGAGGAGGCCATGACGGCCACCAGGGCCTCGCCCGGGCCGAGCTCGGGCAGCGGAACCTCGTCGAGGTGGATCGACTTGCGCGGGTCCTTGTCGCGGGTCTCGAGCCCGGCGAACATCTCGGTCTCGTCCTTGTGGACGGTGATCGCGCGGTACGACTCGGGAAGCGGCAGCGCCGCGAAGTCGGCGGGCGTCGCGTCCGGGGACTGGATCGCGTCCAGGATGTCCTGAGTGGTCACGGTGTTGCCTCCGGCGGTGAGCGCCCTGAGGGAGGGGCGCTGAGGGCTGGTTCGATGCTGTTCGGCGGCGCTTTGTGGCGCGGGAGGTTGCCTGTGACGCAGGCGTCCGGGCGGGCGCAGGCCGTGCGCTGCGGGGACAGCCGGCGTACGAAAGGTCTCTGCACGCCGGCCGCCCGGACACCTTCAACGTATGACACCGCGTGTCACCTCGCAAGGCACTGAGTGCCAGAACTTCTCCTCAGATGAAATCTTTACGTAACAAATGAGCGATGATCGATCGAACGGGCCCTGAAATCCGCCCGAAAAGCTGCCCTGACATGCCAAAACGGCCACCCGGGCGGGTGGCCGTCATCACAGGGCGAAGCCGCGGTCAGCGCTCCTTGAGGGCCTGCTCGATGGCGCGCATGACCTCGTCGAGCGGGGCGTCGGTCCGGGCGACCGTCACCAGCACCTCGCCCTGCGCGGAGACGGCCGCGGGGGCCGGCCTGGCCGGCGCGCCGCCGCTGCGCCCGGCGCCGATGCCGGTGCCGAAGGTCCGGCGGACGATCGCGAAGGCATGGTCGAGCTGGGTCTCGACGTCGCCCTGGCCGCCCGCCCGCAGCCAGCGCCGCAGGACGTGGTTGTGGGCCGTGACCACGGCGGAGGCGGCGACCTCGGCCAGCAGCGGGTCGTCGTTGGCGTCGTCGTCGTGCGCGTGCTCGTCGAAGTGGCCGAGGAGGTAGCGGGTGAACAGCCGTTCGTAGCGGGCCACCGAGGCGATCTCCGCCTCCCGCAGGGTGGGTACCTCGCGGGTCAGCTTGTAGCGGGCGACGGAGATCTCCGGCCGCGCCGCGTACATCTTCATGACCTCCTTGATGCCGCGGCACACCGTGTCGAGGGGGTGCTCGTGGGCCGGGGCCGCGTTGAGGACGGCCTCGGCGCGGATCAGGGTGTCGTCGTGGTCGGGGAAGATCGCCTCTTCCTTGGAGCGGAAGTGGCGGAAGAAGGTGCGGCGGGCGACGCCGGCCGCGGCCGCGATCTCGTCGACGGTGGTCGCCTCGTACCCCTTCGTGGCGAACAGTTCCATGGCCGCGGCCGCCAGTTCGCGGCGCATCCTGAGCCGCTGGGCGGCCGCGCGGCCGCCCGCGGCACTCTCCGGGACGTCGGGCGTGGCTGATGTACGTGGGGACCTGGCGGGCTGGGACATGCCCCGAACGTACTGCATGCGCGCAGCTCGGTGCGCAGGTCCGGGGTTTCCCCCAGACCTGGCCGGCGGGGGAGAGCCGGGCCCGGCGGGCGCGAGGGGCCCGCCGGGGTCGAGCAGTCCGCCCCAGTCCCGGTCGGCAGCGAGCCGGTCGCCGGCGCCGTCAGCGGCGGGCATGTTCGCGGAAACCCCGGCCCGTCTTGCGGCCGAGGCAGCCCGCGGCCACCAGGTGCTCGAGCAGCGGGGCCGGGGCGAGGCCCGGGTCGCGGAACTCCCGGTGCAGGACCCTCTCGATCGCGAGGGAGACGTCCAGCCCGACGACGTCCAGCAGTTCGAAGGGACCCATCGGGTAACCGCCGCCGAGCTTCATGGCGGCGTCGATGTCGTCCAGGGACGCGTAGTGCTCCTGCACCATCTTGATCGCGTTGTTGAGGTACGGGAACAGCAGGGCGTTCACGATGAACCCGGCGCGGTCCGCGCAGTCGACGGCGTGCTTCCTGATCCGTGCGCACACCTCGTGCACCGTCGCGTGGACGTCCTCGGCCGTCAGCACCGTACGGACGACCTCGACCAGCTTCATGGCCGGCGCCGGGTTGAAGAAGTGCATGCCGATGACGTCCTGCGGGCGCGAGGTGGCCCGGGCGCAGGCGACGACCGGCAGCGAGGAGGTGGTGGTGGCCAGCACGGCACCCGGCTTGCAGACCTTGTCGAAGGCCGCGAACAGCTGCCGCTTGACCTCCAGGTCCTCGGCGACCGCCTCGACGGCCAGGTCGACGTCGGCGAACGCGTCGTAGGAGCCGGCCGGGGTGATCCGCTCCAGGGTCTGCGCGGCGGCCTCGGCGGTCATCCGGCCCTTGTCGACCGAGCGCGCCAGGTTCTTGCCGATCCGGGCCTTCGCCGTCTGCGCCTTCTCCTCGCTGCGGGCGGCCAGGACGACGTCGTAGCCCGCCTTGGCGAACACCTCGGCGATCCCGGAGGCCATCGTCCCGGACCCGGCGACTCCGACGCTGCGGACCTCGCGGCCGGGGACGCCCGAGCCGTCGGCGGCGGGCGTCAGCGCGTCCGGGACGACCGTGGCTGCGCCCGGCGCCGCGTAGGTGTAGAAGCCGCGGCCCGCCTTACGGCCCGTCAGACCGGCCTCGCTGAGCTGCTTGAGGATCGGGGCGGGCGCGTGCAGCCGGTCGCGCGACTCGGCGTACATCGCCTCCAGGACCGTACGGGCCGTGTCGACGCCGATCAGGTCCAGCAGCGCCAGCGGGCCCATCGGCAGCCCGCAGCCGAGCCGCATCGCGGCGTCGATGTCCTCGCGGGAGGCGTAGCGCGCCTCGTACATCGCGGCGGCCTGGTTGAGGTAGCCGAACAGCAGCCCGTCCGCGACGAATCCGGGACGGTCGCCGACCGCGACCGGCTCCTTGCCGAGGTCGAGGGCGAGGTTGGTGACGGCGGAGACGGCGGCCGGCGCGGTCAGCACCGAGGACACCACCTCGACCAGCTTCATCGCGGGCGCCGGGTTGAAGAAGTGCAGACCGAGCACGCGCTCCGGACGGGCCGACTCGGCGGCGAGCCGGGTCACGGACAGGGCGTTGGTGCCGGTGGCGAGGATCGTCTCCGGCCGGACGATCCCGTCCAGCTCGCGGAAGATCTGCTGCTTGATCTCGTACGACTCCGGAGCCACCTCGATCACCAGATCGGCGTCGGCCGCCGCGCGCAGGTCGGTGGCGGTGCGGATCCGGGCCAGGGCGTCGTCGCGCTCCTGCCCGGTGAGCCGGCCGCGCCCCACGGCGCGGGCGGTGGAGGACTCCAGCACCGAGAGCGAACGGGCCGTGCGCTCCTCGCTGACGTCGATGCCGATCACCTCACGGCCGGCCCGGGCCAGGACCTCGGCGATGCCGGTGCCCATCGTGCCGAGGCCGACGACGGCGATCGTCCGGAGCGGGGACAGAGAGATGTCGGAGAGGGGAGTGGCCATCGCGGGACTCCAGAAGAAGAGGGTGACGACTGGGAACGCCCCCGGGTGCGCCGGGACGACCTCTGCGAGGTCCGGGCGCACCGGGTGCGGAAAAGGGATGCGGGTGGTGCCGGGCTGCGAGCGCACACGCCCGGTGCCGGGTCTCCGAGGGCGCGCACAACGCCCCGCGGACGAACGGGAGATCCGACCGGCCCTGTCCCGTGGCCGGGTCGTACAGCGGTACGTGGTACCGAACCGACGTCCTGCGCGGAGGCTGCGTCACCAGGCCGCCGCGAGGAGGAATGCGAGTGGGTGACTCGCTCCTCTGAGCTTAACCGGCGGGTAACGAGCGCGCCAGTCCCTCGACATGTGAGCTGACTCGCTGCGCCGCCCACCCCTAGGCTCGACGCATGGACGAGGAGTTGCGGGCGCTCACGGAGCGCTTACGGCAGGAGTCGGGCGGCACGGCGGCGTTCGAGCGGCTGGCGGCCGAGGCCGGCCCGGACGAACTGGCGGCGGTGCTCAGCGAACCGGGGCGGCCGCTGTGGGCCCGGGAGCTCGCCGCCTTCCGGCTGGGCGTCGCGGGGGACAGGCGCGCCTTCGAGGCGCTCGTCCTGCTGCTCAACCACCGGGACCCGCCGCGCTGCGCCGGGGCCGCCCATGCCCTGGCCCGGCTCGGCGACCCCAGGACCGCCCGCGCGGCGGCGGCCCTCGCCACCAACGAACTGCGGGTGGCCTACGCCCTGCATCCCGTGCGCCTCCTGGTGGAGCTGCGGGCGCCGGAGTCGGTGCCCGCGCTGATCACCACCCTCCGCAGGCGCCTGACACCGCACGACCCCTACCGGCGCGTGGCCCTCGCCTGCGTGGAGGGTCTGGGCGCGCTCGGCGACGCCCGCGCCCGGCCCGTCCTGAGCGACGCCCTCGCCCATCCGGCGCTCGCCGAGGCGGCCGTGCACGCGCTGGCCCGGATTCCCCGGCAGCGCTGACGCGCCGGTGTCGGCCTGCCGGTGCTGACTTGCCGTCAACAGCGTTTTATCGCCAATTAGTTCGAGATTTGAATACCCGTTCGACGGGAAGATCGCCTTCCGCCGAAATCCGGCTCGGTGTGCCCGCAGGGCTGCTGCCGAACTGACCGCGGACAAGGCCGGACCATTCCGGCCACGGAGGGTGAGAGACAGTGACCAGTGCGCAACTCCCGGACGAGATGGACGAGATATCCGGCCTGGCCCTACGTCAAGACCCGGTAAAAACATTCGGCGGATTCCTGGAGGAGAAGTGGCGGGCGGTCTGCCGCGGGCTCGGCACGGACCCGCGGCAGACGGAGACCGTCCTCGGCGACCTGCGAGAGGTGCTTCACCCCTGGGGCGCGCGGCCCGTCGGAACGCACTGCGAACCGCCCTCGTTCGTCTCGGCCGACGGCTTCCCCGCCGAACTCTCCGTCAGCTGGAAGGCCGGCCGGCCCGAGGTCCGCGTCCTCTTCGAGTCCCTCGGCTCCGACGGCACCCCGCTCGGCTGCCAGGAGGCCGGCCGGGAACTGACGCGCCGGCTCGCGGCAAGCCCCGGGACGGACATCGCGCGCTACCTGAGCATCGAGGACCTGTTCCTCACGTCCGACCCCGAGCGCTACCGGGCCACCCTCTGGCACTCCCTGGCCTGGAGACCGGGACACCGGCCCCACTACAAGGTCTACCTCAACCCCCAGGTCAACGGCCTGGACCGGGCGTACGAGGTGATGGCCGAGGCCATGCACCGGCTGGGCCTGGCGGACGCCTGGCGGCCGGTGGCCGAGCGGGGGCGCGAACTCGCCAAGCAGGGCCACGAACTGGAGCTCATGGCCCTCGACCTGGACGCCGGCAGCACCTCCCGCGTCAAGGTCTACTACCGGCACCTGCCGATGGAGATGGAGGAACTGGACGCGGTGGCGGCCCTGGCGCACCGCTACGAGCCCGAACGGGCGGCCCGCGCGCGGTCCGTCATCTACGGGCGGGACGGCGGCACCGTCAGCAACGAGCCGATGACCTGCCTGGCGTTCCGCGAGGGTGCGCCGGGCCCCGAGGAGGCCAACCTCTATCTGCGCCTGCCGGACAACGCCCGCGACGACACGGAGGCGGCCGCGCGCGTCGCCCGGCTCATGGACCTGGAGGGGGTCGACCCCCGTCCGCTCGCCGGCGTCCTGCGGGAACTGGGAGCGGGCGGACCGGGGGTCACCGGCATGCTCCAGGAGCTGTGCAGCTACCGCACGATCTCGCCGCGGACGCCCGCGGACATCGGTCTGTACCTGCGGTTCAGCACGTACGCCGGGCGCGAGGCGGGCCTTTCGGCCTGACCCCGGAGCGACCCGTCCCAGCGAGGTGACGGCCCTCCGGCGGCCCCTCCGGGACCGGCGCAACGGCTCCGTGCGGTCAACGGCGACCTCGCGGAGCCCTCGCGAAACCGTCGCGGAACCCCTGTCTCAGCCGCGGAAGCCCAGCAGCCCGTGCAGGACCGAGCCGTGTGCCGCCGGTGAGGCGACCTTGCCGGTCAGCGGCCCGGGGTCGGGCTGGGCCCGGCACGTCGCGTCGACCGAGCCGATGCCGCGCGGGACCGTGCCGTCCGTCAGATAGGCCGCCAGGTGCCGGTCGAGGCAGCTGTTCCCGCTCAGTGTGATGCCGTGGTTCCCGCCCCCCTGCTCGACCACGAGGCTGGAACCGCGCAGCAGGGCGTGGACGAGGGCGCCGCCCTCGTACGGGGTGGCCGCGTCGTCCGTCGCCTGGAACAACAGGGCGGGCGGCAGGGCGCCGTTGAGGATGTTCACCGGACCCCGCGACCGGGTCGGCCAGAACGCGCACGGCGCGTTGTACCAGGCGTTGTTCCAGGCCATGAACGGCGCCTTGCGGTACGTCGCCCAGTTGTCCGAGCGCCACTGCCACCACTCGTGCGGCCAGTGGGCGTCCCGGCACTGCACCGCGGCGTAGACGCTGTACCCGTTGTCCCCGGCGGCGTCCACGGCGCCGAAGTTCTCGTGCGCCCGCACCAGCGGGCCGGTGTCCCTGTCGTTGACGTACGCCGCGAACGCCTCGGCCAGGTGCGGCCAGTAGCCGTTGTAGTAGCCGCCCGGCAGGAAGGTGTCCTCCAGTTCCGCGGCGCCCACCGTGCCGCCGGCCGGCCTGCGGGCGAGCGCCGCCCGCATCGCGTACCACTTCGCCTCGACCTCGTCCGGGTCGCTCCCCAGCCGGTAGGTGGCGTCGTACCGGGCGATCCACGCCATCAGCGCGCGGTGCCGGTCGTTGAACGCGAGGTCCTGGGCCAGGTTGTCGTCGTACCAGACGCCGGTGGGGTCGACGACGGAGTCGAGGACCAGGCGCCGCACCCGCCGCGGGTACAGCTTGGCGTAGACCGCGCCGAGGTAGGTGCCGTACGAGTAGCCGAAGTAGTTCAGCCTCGGCGCGCCGGTGGCGGCGCGGATCGCGTCCATGTCCCGCACGGTGCTGATCGTGTCGATGTACGGCAGCACGCGCGCGTACTTCCTGCCGCAGGCCTCGGCGAAGGACCGCGCCCGCTCCAGGTTGGCTTTCTCGACCGCCTCGGCGGCCGGCACGGAGTCCGGGCGCACGGGGGCGAAGTGGCCGGGGGCGCAGTCCAGCGCGGGCGTGCTCCTGCCCACTCCGCGCGGATCGAAGCCGATGACGTCGTACTGTGCCGCGACCGCCTTCGGCAGCGCGGAGGCGACGAAACCGGCGAGGGACAGACCGCGTCCACCGGGCCCGCCGGGGTTGACCAGCAGCGGACCCTGGTACGTCTTCGCCGTGTGCGGGACCCGGGAGAGCGCCAGGGTGATCCGCTCCCCGTCCGGGTCGTCGTGGTCGAGCGGCACCTTCAGCGACGCGCACTGGAGCGTCGGCTGGTCGGCGGTGGCGCACTTCTTCCAGGTGAGCTGCGTCGCCCGGGCGGCGGCCGGGGGTGCCGGGGCCGCCCCGGCCGGGGCGGCCGTGACGGTCCCGGCCAGGACGACGGCGGTGGCGCACAGCACGGCTGCGCGAGTGTTCAAGAAAGTCCTCCCAGGACGCCGGGGGGCCTCGAAGCGGCCGGGCCGCGTGGCTCACGGCCCTCGCGGCATCGTCCCGGAAAGATCGTCCGGAGATACGTATTGCCGGGCGATTTGACCCGTTCGGGCGCGCGATGCGCCCGGACGCGCTCAGAGCAGCGTGAGCTGGGTCGGCGCGGACTCCTCCCCCGCGAGCCCGTGCTCCTCCTGCTCGGGCGGCCGGATCCGGCGCGGCATCCCCGCGGGCGCCGGCCCGATGCCGTACTCCTGGGCCAGTTCGTGCACCTGGCGGGTGATCCGGCGCTGGTACCACGTGGGGGCGTACGCGCCGTCGGCGTACAACCGCTCGTAGCGGCGCACCAGGTGCGGGTGGTGCTGGGTGAGCCAGGCCATGAACCACTCGCGCGCCCCGGGCCGCAGATGCAGCACGAGCGGGGTGACGGAGGTCGCCCCCGCCGCCGCGATCGCCCGCACGGTGGCCCGCAGCTGCGCCGGTTCGTCGGACAGGAACGGGATCACCGGCGCCATCAGCACCCCGGCGCCCAGACCGTGCCCGGTGAAGGTCCGCACGACGTCCAGCCGCCGCTCGGGGGCCGGGGTGCCCGGCTCCACGGTCCGCCACAGCTCGGTGTCGGTGAACCCCACCGAGACGGAGAGGCCGACGTCGGTCACCGCGGCGGACTGCTTCAGCAGCTCCAGGTCGCGCAGGATCAGCGTGCCCTTGGTCAGGATCGAGTAGGGGTTCGCCCGGTCGCGCAGGGCGGCCAGGATGCCGGGCATCAGCCGGTAGCGGCCCTCCGCGCGCTGGTAGCAGTCGACGTTGGTGCCCATCGCCACGTGGTCCCCGTGCCAGCGCGGCGAGGCCAGCTGGCGGCGCAGCACCTCCGGCGCGTTCACCTTGACGACTATCTGGGTGTCGAAGCCGATCCCGGTGTCCAGGTCGAGATAGCTGTGCGTCTTGCGCGCGAAGCAGTAGACGCACGCGTGCGTGCAGCCCCGGTACGGGTTCACGGTCCACTCGAACGGCATCCGGGAGGCGCCCGGCACCCGGTTGAGGACCGTGCGGGCCCGCACCTCGTGGAACGTGATGCCGGCGAACTCGGGCGTGTCGAACGTACGGGTCGTGACCGCGTCCGCGCCGAACAGGGCGGGGTCGGCCGGACGGTCGTGGCGGGACTCCAGGGCGAGATTCTCCCAGCGCATGACGCCTCCTCCGTAGCACTGCCCATGCGTCTGGACCCACAATAGAACATCTGTTCCCATGATCGTGCGAACGGGCGTCTGCCTCGGCGTTTCGCGCACCCCGTGATCGTTTCCCCCACCCCGATTTGGGCGGCCGTGGAGCGGGGTGGTTGGCTTGCCCTGCCCGGGAACCCCGAGCAATCCTGAGCAACACGGACCTGGAGGAACTTCATGGCGCAGGTCGAGGCCACCACCGAGCGGGTCGTCGCGGCGGACCCCGACAAGGTGTTCGACACGCTGGCCGACTACAGCGGCACGCGCGCGAACCTGCTGCCCGCCCACTTCAGCGAGTACGAGGTGCGCGAGGGCGGCGACGGCGAGGGCACCCTCGTCCACTGGAAGCTCCAGGCCACCAGCAAGCGCGTCCGCGACTGCCTCCTGGAGGTCACCGAGCCCACCGACGGCGAACTCGTGGAGAAGGACCGCAACTCCTCCATGGTCACCGTCTGGCGCGTCACCCCGGCCGGCGAGGGCAAGGCCCGCGTGGTCGTCACCTCCACCTGGAAGGGCGCCGGCGGCATCGGCGGCTTCTTCGAGCGGACCTTCGCGCCCAAGGGCCTCGCCCGGATCTACGACGAGATCCTCGTCAAGCTCGCCACCGAGGTCGAGAAGTAGACACCCCCGGCGACGGACACCCGTTGCCCCTCACCGGTACGGGCGCACCGCGCCCGCGACCGGAACGGCGCCGCGACCCCGCGCACCTGCCCCGAGTTGCCGCCTCGCGCGGGAACCGTGCGGCAGGTGCGACGAGGGGAACGGCCCCACCACGCGGGTGCGGCGCCCCCGCCGTCCGCCGGGCGGCGCCCCCGCCGTCCGCCGGGCGGCGCCCCCGAGCCCCCGCCCCTTCCGGCCCTCCGCCCTCCCCGCCACCGTCACGGACTCCCCGGAGACGGTCGGCCCCCCGCCCGTCGCCACCGCCCCGAAGGCCACCGGCGGCGCCCGCGCCGAACACGACCCGCGGCTCGGCCACCAGGACCGACCGGACCCCGCGCCCCGCGGCGTACCCCGGCGCGCTCCGGTGAAACCAATTACAGAATTGCCGCACATCCCGACCTGCGCGCGCCGTACGGTTGTTGCTGCGGACAGATCTTGCACAGCTCTGGGGAGAGAGGGCCTGGGCCATGGACCGTGGCACCGAGAGGGACGCACCTCCCCGCCGCGGAGCGAACAGCGCGGCGGCGGACGACACCGCCGATCCCGGACGCGTCCCCCTGGCCGTGGTCGTCGTCGACCGCGACGGCCTCGTCTCCCACTGGAGCACCGGCGCACGCCGGCTCTTCGGCGTCGCCAAGGAGGAGGCGATCGGCGCGCCCGCCATCGATCTGCTCCCCGTCTCCGGCGCCCTCCCCGAACCCGAGGACGCCTACGGCGAATACGGCGAATACGGCGAGTACGGCGCCTACGACGGCCCGGGACCGGGCCTCGACTCCTCCCTCGACCAGGGCCTCGGCTACCCCGCCGCCGGACGTGCCCGCCTCACCGTCCCCGGACACGACCGCGAGCGCGCCGACGTCCTGTGGTGGGCCTACCCGCTGGTCGGCCCCGGCCGCGAACGGCTCCTGGTCCTCGCCGCCGACGCCACCGCCGTCCTGCGCCCGGAGCAGCGTGCCCCGGAGTCCCCCTCCTCGGCCACCGCCGTGGCCGTCGAACGCATCGCGCCCGGCTTCGCCCTGCACACCGACTTCCCCGGCGCCGAGGAACTCGCCCGCCGGCTCCCCGACATCCTGCCCAGCATGAGCGTCGGCGAGAGCGCCCGCATCGTCGCCCAGGTCCTCGAACTCGGCTACCCCGTCCTGGAGTTCAGCCAGAACGACCGGGTCCCGGTCACCCCCGACTGGGGTGTCGCCCGCCGCGCCGAACGCAAGGCCCGCCGGGAGCGGGCGGCCCGCGCCGCCGCCGAGGGGCTGCCCCTGCCCGACGACGTCGCCGACGACGGCGAGGACCTCGAACACGCCGCCGTCCGCGAACGCCTGGAGTTCCTCAACGAGGTCAGCGGACGCATCGGCACCTCCCTGGACCTCTCCCGCACCATCATCGAGGTCAGCAAGGCCGTCGTCCCCCGCTTCACCGACGTCGCCGGCACCTACCTGCGCGAACAGGTCGTCGCCGGCGAGGGCTTCCCCGACGGTGTGCCCGACACCCGGACCCTGTGGCACCGGGTCGCCGTCGAACACACCGACGAACCCGGCCGCTGGGACGACGTCGTCCCCGTCGGCGAGGCCATGCCCTTCCCGGCCCACACCCCGTTCTTCCAGTGCATGACCACCGGACAGCCCGTCCTCGTGCCGCGCATCAGCGAGCAGATGGGCCACGCCATCGCCGCACAGTTCGAGAAACGCGACATCCGGCCCCTCATCACCGGCCGCTCCATGCTCGTCGTCCCGCTCAAGGCCCGCAACGTCGTCCTCGGCTTCATGGTCCTGCTGCGCCACCCCGAGCGCGTAGAGTTCAACGACATGGACCGGGTCACCGGCGCCGAACTCGCCGCCCGCGCGGGCCTCGTCCTCGACAACGCCCGGATGTACACCTACCAGGAGTCCGTCGCCGAGACCCTCCAGGACAGCATGCTGCCGCACATCCCGCCGCGCATGGCGGGCTGCGACATCGCCACCCGCTATCTGCCCGGCACCCTCCTCGGCCGGGTCGGCGGCGACTGGTTCGACTCCGTGAAACTCCCCGGCGCCCGCACCGCCCTGGTCGTCGGCGACGTCATGGGCCACGGCCTCAACTCGGCCGCCATGATGGGCCAGTTGCGCACCGCCGTACAGACCATGGCCGCCCTCGACCTGCCGCCCGCCCGGCTCCTGCGCAACCTCGACGACCTCGCCCAGCGCCTCGGCGACAGCTACCTCGCGACCTGTCTGTACGCGGTCTACGACCCGATCGCGGGCGAACTCCACCTCGCCAACGCCGGCCACATCCCGCCGGTGCTGGTCCGCGCGGAGGACGGCCGCACCGAACTCCTCGACCTGCCCACCGGCGCCCCCATCGGCGTCGGCGGCGTGCCCTTCGAAGCGGTCACCGTGCGGGTGGAACCCGGCGACCGGCTCGTGATGTGCACCGACGGCCTGGTGGAGGTGCGCGGCGAGGACATCGGCGTGGGCCTGGCGACCCTGTGCGAGTCCGCCGCCCACCCGGCCGCCTCCATGGACGACGCCTGCGACACCATCATCCGCGCCCTCGCCGCGACCTTCACCGAAGCGGGCCACGGCGACCGCAAGGACGACGTCGCCCTGCTGATGGCCCGCCTCAACGGCATCGAACCCGACGACGTCGCCGAATGGCGCTTCGCCCTCGACCCGGCGGAGGTCCCGCGGGCCCGCGCGGCCGTCCGCGAACAGCTCCACGACTGGGGGCTCGCGAAACTGGCGTACGTCGCGGAGCTGATGGTCGGCGAACTGGTCACGAATGCCGTACGGCACTCCCACCGGCTGCCCGTCGCCGTGTGACTGGTGCGCGGCGAGACCCTGCTGTGCGAGGTGGACGACGACGACCACGACCTGCCGACCCTGCTGAGCGCCGGACCCGAGGACGAAGCCGGACGCGGACTGCGCGTGGTGAGCACCCTGGCCCGTGAGTGGGGCACCAGCCGCACCGGCGCGGGCAAGTCGGTGTGGTTCGAACTCACCCTGCCGAGGCGCTGAACAACTCACGCTCCACCAAGGCGCGTTGCGGGTGTGCACCGGGCGCGCTGGAACCGCCCGTCCTGCTTGTGGCCGCAACTCGGGGGCGGTAGACCGTACTCGCCCGTCACTCATGACGGATCGGCGCCGCACCCTGGGGAGTTGGGATGAGCGTGACGATGCGATACCGGGAGGCCTGGGAGGGCTTCTGGCGCGAGGCCTCCCATGACACCGGCGCGGTGTTCTGGGACGCGGACCCGAAGGTGACCGCGGCCCCGCACCTCGCCCTGTTCGAGCCGTACGTCACCGGCACCGCCCTGCCGTTGATCGACCTCGGCTGCGGCAACGGCACCCAGACCCGCTTCCTCGCCGACCGCTTCCCGCAGGTCCTCGGCGTCGACCTGGCCGCCGCCGCCCTCGACCACGCCCGGCAGGCCGACCCCGGGGGCCGTGCCCGGTACCGGCTGCTGGACGCCGCCGAACGGGGCGCCGCCGAGGCCCTGCACGCCGAACTCGGCGACGCCCACGTCTACATGCGGGGTGTCCTGCACCAGTGCGAGCCCGCCGACCGGCAGCCCCTCGCCGACGGGATCGCCGTCCTGCTCGGCGCGCGGGGCCGGGTCTTCCTCGTCGAACCCGCCGAGGCCGCCGGCGCGGTCCTCGGCGGCCTCGCCCACGGCCCGGCCGGCCCGCCCCCGAAGCTCGCCCCGATCTTCCGCCACGGCATAGCGCCCGGCGAGGTCGCCGACGCCGCCGTGCCGGCCCACCTCGAGGCGGCCGGCCTCACCGTCCTCGCGAGCGGCAGCCTCCCGCTCATCACCACCGAGTCCACCCCCGACGGCACGCTGATAGAACTGCCGTCGAACTGGCTGGTGGCCGGCCGGGCGACCTGACCACCGGGCCGCGCCCGGCGGCCTGAGGACAGGGCGGCCCGGCTGTGCCGACCATCGGTCGGGCGGGCGCCCTTGAGCGGCGGGTCGGGCGGACGTCCCTGGAGCACGGGGCCGCGCCCGGCGGACCGAACACCGGCGGCCGGATGCGCCAGCCAGTGCCGGTCCCGGTCGGGGGGTGGGCCAGTTCCGGTCCCGGTCGGGTGGTGGGGCGGTCCGGTCCCGGTCCGGTCCCGGTCCGGTGCCGGTTCGGCGGCGGGCGGGGCATGGCGCCGTGCCGCCGCCGAACCGGTCGGGGCGTGTCCCGCCCGGAGGCCGCCCGGCCGCCCGGCCGCCCGGCCGCCCGGCCGCCCGGCCGCCCGGCCGTCGGGCCGGGTCAGGCCGTGAGCCGGGTCAGTGTCTCCTCGAAGGGCAGCGCGTCCCTGCCGGGCCGGTTGTGCGGCAGCCGGGCGAGGAGCATGGCCATGCCGCAGGTGCCGGTCGCGCCGGAGAACACCAGTCCGGCGCCGATCAGCCCTGACAGCCAGTGGGCCGGCGGCAGGGCCAGGCCCGCCAGGAACCCGGCGACGACCAGGGAGCCCGCGGCCAGCCGCACCTGGCGGTCCATCGGCCACGGGGTGCGGGCACCGGCCCGCCGCTCCAGCGGATGCCCGGCCGCGGCCCACGCCCCGGTGCCGCCCTCCAGCGTGGCCGCCGGGACCCCGAGGTCGGCGAGCCGGGCACCGCCCCGCGCGGATCGGGCCCCGGAGGCGCACACGAGCAACAGGGGGCGCCGGCCGGCCGCCTCCGTCAACGCGGCCGAGGCCTCGCCGAGCCGGTCCAGCGGCACGTTGTGCGCGCCGGGCAGATGACCCGAGGCGTACTCGCCCGGTGTGCGTACGTCCACGACGGTGAACGCGTCGAGCCGGGCGGCCGCCTCGGCGGTGGTCAGCGCGGCCGGGACGGCCGGGGTGGTGTGCGAGACGTGCACGGAACAGAACCTTTCTCAGGGGCGTTGTCCCGCACGGGTAGGATACCCGCGGGGGTATGAAGGAGGAGAAAACGTGCAACTCGACATGTCGGCCGAGGAGCTGAAGTCCGCGCTCAACCGGCTGCGCCGCGCCCAGGGACAGCTCGCCGGCGTGATCCGGATGATCGAGGAGGGGCGGGACTGCGAGGACGTGATCACCCAGCTCGCCGCGGTCTCCCGGGCCCTGGACCGGGCCGGCTTCGCGATCATCGCCACGGGCCTGGAGCAGTGCATGACCAGCGAGGACCCGGAGGTACGGGACTCCGTCCAGATGCGCGCCCGCCTGGAGAAGCTGTTCCTGTCGCTGGCCTGAGCGGCCCTGAGCGGCCCTGAGCGGCCCTGAGCCGCTGATGCCGCTGAGCCGCTGCCCCGGGGAGGAGCGGTGGCGTCAGGGGTCACCGCACGGCCGTCAGGCCCATCCCCGCCGCGACGGCGAGCAGCACCGCCCCGAAGACCCGCTGGAGGGTGGCGGGGGAGACCCGCGCGGCGAGCCGCCGCCCGTCCCACGCCCCCAGCACGGCCGTCGCGAGGAACGGCATGATCAGGGCCCAGTCCAGCCCGCTCGCGCTGTGGGCGCGCGCCGTGAGGGCCACCACCGCGTTGGTGACGATCACCAGCAGACTCGTCCCCACGGCGGCCCCCATGGGCACGGCCAGCACACCCACCAGCGCCGGTACGGCGAGGAATCCCCCGCCGACCCCGAGGAACCCGGTCACCGCGCCGAGACCCGCCCCCGCCCCCGTCGCCCGGGCCGCCGAGACCGTCGTACCCGCGCGTGGCGCGCCGCGCCGCAGCATCCGTACCGCCGCCACGGCGGCCAGCACCGCGAACATCGCGGTCAGCGCGGCCTGCGGGATCCGGGCGGAGAGGGCGCCGGCCGTCGCGGCGGGCAGCACACCCGCCGCCGCGAACAGCAGCCCCGCCCGCCAGCGCACCGCCCCCACGCGCGCGTGGGCCACCAGGGCGGTGACCGAGGTGACGATCACGATGACCAGGCTCGCGGTGGTCGCCGAAGCCGGGTCGAAACCCAGCAGGTAGATCAGCGCCGGTACGGTCAGGATGCTGCCGCCCGCCCCCAGTGCGCCCAGGGCCACACCGACCAGGGCCCCGGCGAGCAGCGCCGCCGCGAACGCGCTCACCGCACCGTCCCGGCGGCCCCGCGCGCGCTCTCGACGGGCAGCCCCTGGGCGGCCCACTCCCGCATCCCGCCGACCATGTCCGGCACGGACACACCACGCGTGGCCAGCAGTTCGGCCGCCTGCCGCGAGCGGTTGCCGGACCGGCAGACCAGCACCGGGTCCCGGCCGTCCGGCAGCCCCGCCGATCCGTCCGCCAGGACGGACAGCGGCAGGTGGACGGCGCCCGGCGCATGCCCGGCGGCGAACTCGTCCTCCTCCCGGACGTCGACCAGCACGGCCGACCCCACCTGGAGCAGCCGATGCGCCCGGGCCGGCGTGACACGGCTCGCGGCGACCAGGCCGGCCCCGGCCGCCGCGGCGAAGCCGTCGTCGACGGCCACCACCGACCGGCCCGCCGCGTCGAGCAGCGACGCCGCGATCGCCGCCCGCATCCCGCCCGCGCAGTGCACCCACACCGTGCCGGCCGGCACCTCCGCCAGCCGCCGGTGCAGCTGGTGCAGCGGGAGGTGGACGCTGCCCTCGATCCAGCCGGCGGCCCGCTCGCCGTCACGGCGTACGTCCAGCACGACCACGTCGTCCTGGCGCGCCCGGGCCGCGGCGAGCCCGGCGAAGGTCGACCGGGGGAAGGAGGCGGGGGCCGTCCCCTCCGGGAGCCAGTCGGCCGGGGAGCCGACGGCCGCCGCGACGGGCCGGTCGATGCCGACCCGGGTCAGCTCCCGCTGCGCCCGCGAGACGTCCTCGGCGCTTGCCGCGAGCAGCGTCACCGGCCGGCCCCACGGGATCATCCAGGCGAGATGGGTCGCCGGCTGCCCGTCGACCTCGAAGTTGAACGTGCCCGCCACATGCCCCTCGGCGAACGCCACCCGGCCGCGCAGGTCCACCACCCACTCACCGGCCGCGAGCCGCCGGGCGAGCTCGGCCGCGTCGGCCCGCCGGGGCGGCGTCAGATCCACCGGCGCCGGCCCGCGCGCGTTGGCCGGGCCCATGTGCGCGTAGTACGCGGGCACGTCGTCCAGCCCGGCCAGCAGCTCCTTCACGAACGTGTCCACGTCCTGCGCCAGCGCCGGATTGGACGCCTTCTCCGCGCCGATGGTGCTGCTCTCGCCGCCCGCCTGCGCGGCGGAGCAGAAACTGCCGAACCCGTGCGTCGGCAGCACGGACACCTCGTCGCCCAGCGCGGCCGCGAGCCGGTGCGCCGAGGCGTGCTGGGCCCGGGCCAGCGGCTCGGTCAGCCGCGGTTCCACCAGGTCGGGGCGGCCCACACTGCCGATCAGCAGCGACCCGCCGGTGAACGCCGCCACCGGCCGCCCCGACTCCTCCAGGACGTACGCCGTGTGGTGCGGGGTGTGCCCGGGCGTGGCCACCGCGCGCAGCGCCAGGCCCTCGTCGACCGGCTCCAGGTCCCCGTCCCCGACCGCCACGCGTGGGTACGCCACCTCCGCCCCGGCCGGCACCAGATAGCGGGCCCCGGTCAGCCGGGCCAGCTCCAGGCCCCCGGACACGTAGTCGTTGTGGACGTGAGTCTCGGCGACGGCCACGATCCGCACTCCCCGCCGGGCCGCCGCGGCGATCACCCGGTCGATGTCCCGCGGCGGATCCACGACCACCGCGGCCCGGGCACCGCCCGCCAGGTAGCTGCGGTTTCCCAGTCCTTCGGTCTTCACGACGTCGGCAAAGAACACGGGGCTCTCCCTCTCTGGCTCTCCGGCTGAAATTACCCCCCGGGGTATCTGTCCTTCACTGTAACAGTGATACCCCCGGGGGTATTCCATTCGGATGTCGCCGGAGTCGCTTCCGGGGCGGGCAGGCCGCCGCCCCCTAGGCTCGGCAGCCCGCAGCGGGAAGGGAACCGGACGTGAAGATCCTGATCAGCGCCGACATGGAGGGCGCCACCGGCGTCACCTGGCCGGCCGACGTGCTGCCCGGGACCCCGCAGTGGGAACGGTGCCGGTCGATGTTCACCTCCGACGTCAACGCGGCCGCCCTCGGCTTCTTCGACGGCGGCGCCGACGAGGTCGTCGTCAACGAGGCCCACTGGACGATGCGCAACCTCCTCCTCGAACACCTCGACGACCGCGTCGAGATGCTCACCGGCCGGCACAAGTCCCTCTCCATGGTGGAAGGCGTCCAGCACGGGGACATCGACGGCATCGCGTTCGTCGGCTACCACGCCGGCGCCGGCATGGAGGGCGTCCTCGCCCACACCTACCTCGCCAACTCCCTCACCGGCGTCTGGCTGAACGACGTACGCGCCAGCGAGGGCCTCCTCAACGCCCGCGTCGCCGCCGAGTACGGCGTCCCCGTCGTCCTGGTCACCGGCGATGACGTCGCCTGCGAGGACGCCCTCGGCTACGCCCCCGAGGCACTGAAGGTGGCCGTCAAGGACCACGTCTCCCGCTACGCGGCCGTGTGCCGGACTCCGGCCCGCACCGCCGCCGACATCCGCGCGGCGGCCAAGGAGGCGGCGGCCCTCGCCGTACGGCGGGACCCGGTCGACGGCGGACCGTACACGGTCGCCGTCGAGGTCGACGCCGAACACCTCGCCCTCGCCGCCACCGTCGTACCGGGCGTGCGGCGCACCGGCGAACGTAGGATCGCGTACACCAGCGGCACGATGTACGAGTGCATCCGCACCTTCAAGGCGGTCACCACCGTCGTCTCGGCCGCGATCGAGGAGCAGTACGGCTGAGCGGCTCTACGGCAGACCGGCAGACCGGGAGTCCGGCAATCCGGCAGGGCGGCAGAACGGCAGGGCGGCACGGCGACAGGGCCGTACGGCGGGAACAGGAGCGGGATGACTGACGCGCAGGCCGGGGACGAGGTCGTCCGGTTCACCTCCGACCTCATCCGCATCGACACCACCAACCGGGGCGGCGGCGACTGCCGCGAACGGCCCGCCGCCGAGTACGCGGCCGCGCAACTGGCCGACGCCGGCCTCGAACCCGTCCTCCTCGAACGCACCCCCGGCCGCACCAACGTCGTCGCGCGCGTCGAGGGCACCGATCCCTCGGCCGATGCCCTGCTCCTGCACGGCCACCTCGACGTCGTCCCCGCCGAGGCCGCCGACTGGACCGTTCACCCCTTCTCCGGCGAGGTCCGTGACGGGGTGGTGTGGGGCCGCGGCGCCGTCGACATGAAGAACATGGACGCGATGATCCTCGCCGTGGTGCGCGCCTGGGCCCGGCAGGGCGTACGCCCCCGCCGCGACATCGTCCTCGCCTTCACCGCCGACGAGGAGGCCGACGCCGAGGACGGCGCCGGATTCCTCGCCGAGCGGCACGCCGCCCTCTTCGAGGGGTGCACCGAGGCCGTCGGCGAATCCGGCGCGTTCACCTTCCACGACGGCGCCGGCCGCGAGATCTACCCCATCGCGGCGGGCGAGCGCGGCACCGGCTGGCTCCGCCTCACCGCGCGCGGCCGCGCCGGACACGGCTCCAAGGTCAACCGGGAGAACGCCGTCACCCGGCTCGCCGCCGCCGTCACCCGCATCGGCGAGCACGCCTGGCCGGTGCGCCTCACCCCCACCGTCCGCGCCGCCCTCACCGAACTCGCCGCCCTCTACGGCCTGCACAGCACCCTCGACGACCCCGACGCCGTGGACATCCTGCTGGACAAGCTCGGCCCGGCCGCCTCCCTCGTCGAGGCGACGGTCCGCAACAGCGCCAACCCCACGATGCTGGAAGCCGGTTACAAGCTCAACGTCATCCCCGGTGAGGCCGTCGCCCATGTCGACGGACGCTATCTTCCGGGCACCGAGGACGAGTTCGTCGCCACCCTCGACGAACTCACCGGCCCCGACGTCGACTGGGAGTTCCGCCACCGCTCCGTCGCCCTCCAGGCGCCCGTCGACGCACCCCTCTTCGCCAAGATGCGGGACGCCGTACGGGAGTTCGCGCCCGAAGGGCACGTCGTGCCGTACTGCATGTCCGGCGGCACCGACGCTAAGCAGTTCTCCCGCCTCGGCATCGACGCCGCCTACGGCTTCGCCCCGCTGCGGCTGCCCGAGGGCTTCGACTACCAGGCCCTCTTCCACGGCGTCGACGAACGCGTCCCCGTCGAGGCCCTGCACTTCGGCGTCCACGTCCTCGACCGGTTCCTGCGCACGGCCTAGACGAGCGGGGAGACGTGCAGATCCTGCCCTACGGTTCCTGGCCCTCACCCATCGACGCCCGGCTCGCCGCCGCCCACGACGGGCGGCCCGAGTACGTCGGTTTCGTCGGCGACGAGGTGTGGTGGACCGCGCCCCGGCCCACCGAGGAGGGCCGCCGCACCCTCGTCCGCCGCCACCCCGACGGCACCGAGGAGTCGCTGCTGCCCGCGCCGTGGAACGTCCGCAGCCGCGTCCACGAGTACGGCGGCCACCCCTGGGCGGCCGTCCCCCTCCGCGACGGCCCGCTGCTGGTCTTCGTCCACCACACCGACCAACGTCTGTACGTCCGCCGCCCCGGCGACCAGCCGCGCCCCTTGACCCCACGGTCGGCCCTCGGCGGCGGACTGCGCTGGGCGGAACCCCTGTTGCTCCTGGACCGGGGCGAAGTCTGGTGCGTGCTGGAGGAGTTCACCGGACCCGCCCCCACCGACGTCCGTCGTCTCCTGGCCGCCGTCCCCCTCGACGGCTCGGCCGCCGACGACCGAGGCGCCGTCCGTGAACTCACCGACGACCGGCACCGCTTCCTCACCGGCCCCCGACTCTCCCCCGACGGCCGGCACGCCGCCTGGCTGGTCTGGGACCACCCCCGGATGCCCTGGGACGGCACCGAGGTGATCGTCGCCGAGGTCACCCCGGACGGAACCCTGGCCGGGGCACGGGTGGTGGCGGGCGGCCCGGAGGAGTCGATCGCCCAGGTGGACTGGCAGCGGTCGACGGCCGACGATCCGTGGTCCGCGGTCGACGGTGACCGGTCCGCAGTCGACGGTGTCCGGTCCACGGCCGACGGTGACCGGTCCGCAGTCGACGGTGTCCGGTCCACGGCCGACGGTATGCGGTCCGCGGTCGACGACGTCCGGTCCGCAGGCAGCGGGATGCATTCCGCGGTCGACGACCTCCGGTCCACGGGCGACCGTACGCAGTCCCCCGCCGACCGCCCGCAGTCCACCGCCGACCGCCCGCAGTCCGCTGCCGATCGCCCACCGCCCACTGCCGACCGCCCGCAGTCCACCGCCGACCTCACACACCCTTCCGGCGACCCCATCCGGTCTCCCGGCGACCGCCTCCTGTATGTGAGCGACCGCACCGGCTGGTGGAACCTCTACCGGGACCACGCACCCCTCTGCCCCCGCGAGGAGGAGTTCGGTGGCGCCCTGTGGAAGCTCGGCCTGCGCTGGTTCGCCCCGCTGGACAACGGGCTCGTCGCCGTGGTGCACGGCCGGGGCACCACCGCGCTCGGCGTCCTCGACCCGGAGACCGGGGAGCTGGTCGACGCGGCGGGGCCGTGGACGGAGTTCGCCTCCACGCTGGCCGTGCGCGGGGACCGGGTGGTCGCGGTGGCGGCCAGCCCGAGGACCGGCTACGAGGTGGTGGAGCTGGACGCGCGCACCGGGCGGGCCCACGTGATCGGGGGCGCGCACGAGGACGGGGTGGATCCCGTGTACTACCCCGAGCCCCAGATCCGCACCTTCGCCGGCCCCGACGGGCGGGAGGTCCACGCCCACGTCTACCCCCCGCACCACCCCGCCTGCGCTGCCCCCGGGCACGAGCTGCCGCCCTACGTGGTGTGGGCGCACGGCGGCCCCACCGACCGGGCCCCGCTGGTGCTGGATCTGGAGATCGCCTACTTCACCTCCCGCGGTATCGGGGTCGCCGAGGTCGACTACGGCGGGTCGACCGGATACGGGCGGGAGTACCGGGAGCGCCTGCGCGAGCAGTGGGGAGTGGTCGACGTCGAGGACTGTGCGGCCGTGGCCCGGGCGCTCGCCGACGAGGGCACCGCCGACCGGGCCCGGCTGGCGATCCGCGGCGGCAGCGCCGGCGGCTGGACCGCCGCCGTCTCGCTGACCGGCACCGAGGTGTATGCGTGCGCCACCATCCGGTATCCCGTACTCGACCTGGTGGGCTGGGCGGCCGGCGGGACCCACGACCTGGAGTCCCGCTACCCGGAGTCCCTGGTCGGGCCGCTCGCCGAGGTGCCCGCCCGCTACGCCGAGCGCTCGCCCGTCGAGCACGCCGAGCGGATCACCGTACCGTTTCTGCTGTTGCAGGGACTGGAGGACGTGATCTGCCCGCCGGAGCAGTGCGAGCGGTTCCTGGCCCGGCTGGCGGGTCGGCGGGTGCCGTACGCCCATCTCGCGTTCGAGGGCGAGGGGCACGGGTTCCGGCGGGCGGAGACCACCGTGCGGGCGCTGGAGGCCGAGCTGTCCCTGTACGCTCAGGTGTTCGGGCTGCGCCCGCCCGGCATCCCCACCCTGGAGTTCACGCAGTGAAGGACCTCGTGCGGCCGTCCCGGCTGGCCCCCGGCGCCCGGGTGGCCGTCGTCGCCCCCAGCGGACCGGTGGCGGAGGAGCGGCTCCAGGCCGGGCTCGACCTGCTGCGCGGCTGGGACCTCGACCCGGTGGCCGCGCCCCACGTCCTGGACCGCCACCCGGACCTCGGCCACCTCGCCGGCACCGACGCCGACCGGGCCGCCGATCTGCAGCGGGCCTGGTGCGACCGGTCCGTGGACGCCGTGCTGTGCGCCCGCGGCGGCTACGGCGCCCAGCGCGTCGTCGACCTGCTGGACTGGGACGCGATGCGGGCGGCCGGGCCGAAGGTGTTCGTCGGGTTCAGCGACAGCACCACGGTCCACGAGGCGTTCGCGGTCCGCCTGGGACTGGTCACGCTCTACGGCCCGGTCGCCGCCGGCATCGACTTCGTCAAGAACGCCCGCGCCCAGGACCACCTCAGGGCCACCCTCTTCGCCCCCGAGACCGTCCGCACCCTCACCTGCGCCACCCCCGGCGGCGCTCTCGCCCCCGGCCGGGCCCGGGGCGTCACCCTCGGCGGCTGTCTCACCCTCCTCGCCACCGGGCTCGGCACCCCGCACACCAGGACCGGCGCGCGCGGCGGGCTGCTGCTCGTCGAGGACGTGGCCGAGCCGCCGTACGCCGTGGACCGCGCGCTCACCCAGCTGCTGCGCACCGGATGGCTGGACGGCGTCGCCGGGATCGCGCTCGGCTCCTGGGACCGCTGCGGGCCGTACGAGGAGCTGCGGCCGGTGCTCGCCGACCGGCTCGGCGGGCTCGGTGTGCCCGTCGTCGAGGGACTCGGCTTCGGGCACTGCGAGGGCGCGCTGACCGTGCCCTTCGGGGTGGGCGCCGAGCTCGACGCGGACGCCGGCACCCTCACCCTGGACGCGCCGGCCCTGCGCTGACGTGCGGGGCGGCCGTTCGCGGCCCACCCTGGACGTATGACCGCGAAGACCACGAAGGGCGCGAAGACGGGGAAGTCCGGGAAGGCCTCGGGGACCCATCGCGGCTCCCGTGGCTGGCGCGCGTCGCTGACGGCCGGCCGGATCACCATGCTCGTGCTCGCCGCGCTCACCCTGATCTTCATCTTCGAGAACACGCAGGAGACGAAGATCAGACTGCTGATCCCCGAGGTGACCATGCCGCTGTGGGCGGCGCTGCTCGCCACCGGGCTGATCGGCGCGCTGTGCGGGGCGTACTTCTGTCTGGGCCGCCGTCGCCGCTGACCGGTCGTAGGCTGACGGGATGCCGCACACCGCCTCCCGCCACCTCGCCGAGGGCCCCCGCGTGGGGATACGTCATTTCACCTACGCCGACGGGGCCGAGTTCACCGCGCGGGTCCGGGAGAGCGAGGACCTGCACCGGCCGTGGCTGTTCCCGCCGGCCACCCCCGAGGCGTACGACGCCTACGCGGGACGACTCATCGAGGACCCCACGAAGGCGGGCTTCCTCGTGTGCGAGAAGGCGTCGGCCGGGGCCGTCGCCGGGTTCGTCAACATCAACAACATCGTGCACGGCGGCTTCCAGTGCGGTGCGCTCGGCTACGGCGCCTTCGCGCACGCGGCCGGCCGGGGGCTGATGCGCGAGGGTCTCGACCTGGTGATCGGGTACGCGTTCGGGCCGATGCGCCTGCACCGGCTGGAGATCAACGTGCAGCCGGGGAACGCCGCCTCGATCGCCCTCGCCCGGGCGTGCGGGTTCCGGCTGGAGGGATTCTCCCCGAAGATGATCCACATCGACGGGGAGTGGCGCGACCACGAACGGTGGGCGCTCACCGCCGAGATGCGGACTTCCGGTTGATCTTCATGGTGTCGAGGTCCGTCACCGTCGACCTCAGCCCGGCAAAGCCGTAGCCGAGCTCCCGCAGCGCCGTCTGAGCCCGGTCCTCGGCGAGCGCGCCCGCCATCTCCTCGCCGTCCGCCGGGTCGGACACCACCACGAACCGCATCGAGAAGTGCTTCAGCGGCCGCGGCTCGTACGACAGCGTGCCCTCCTCGGTGAAGCGCATGCTGTCCAGACCGTGGCCGGCGGCCTCGGCGACCAGCCGGGCACGGGCCTCCTCGGACAGCCCGTCCCACGTACCCCGGACGATCACCCGGTAGGTGTGCCGCTCGGTCATGTTCGCTCCTCGCTCAACCAGTTGGACGACCGAGGGTATGTCGGCGAGGATGCGCCGCATGCGGAATTTCGTCGTGGTGGACGCCCCCTCGAACCTCGGTCTGCGGCCGCCCGCGCCCGGCACCGTCCCCGGCTGCCACAAGCTCGCCGGCGCCCTGCGCGAGCAGGGCATCCTGCGACGGCTCGGCGCGGCCGAGGGCGGCGTGGTCGTCCCGCCGCGCTACGACCGGGGGGACTGGCGGGAGGGCGACGGTGTCTTCAACGCGGCCGCGCTCGCCGCGTACACCCGTCGGCTCGCCGACCGGATCGAGCGGCATGTGCGGGCCGGCGGCTTTCCCGTCGTCCTCGGCGGGGACTGCTCGATCCAGCTCGGCGCGTCGCTCGCGCTGCGCCGTCTCGGCCGGTACGGGCTGGCGGCGGATGGGGGCACCTCCCACGCCCTTGAGGCAGTGGGGGAGCGTCGCCCGACTTCCGCCACCCGGGCAACTCCGACCGCATCGGCGCGGCGGGCGGCGAGGAGGCGGCCCTCGCCACCGGCCGGGGCCAGCGCGACCTCACCGACCTGGAGGGGCTCGGCCCCTACCTCCGCGACGAGGACATCCGCTTCCTCGGCGTCCGCGACGCCTACGCCTCGGACCCCGAGGTCGTCGAACTCCGTGCCCTGAAGGTGCCCGTCGTCACCGTGGGCGAACTGCGCTCCTGGGAGCCCGGGGCACTCGGCGACGCCACCGCCCAGGCCTTCGAGATCCCCGAACTGGACGGATTCTGGGTCCACCTGGACGCCGATGTGCTCGACCCGACGGTCATGCCGGCGGTGGACAGCCCCGACCCCGACGGCCTGCTGCCGGACGAACTCCTCTCCCTGCTGCGGCCGTTGCTCGCCTCCCCGCGCTGCGTCGGCCTCAACGTCACCATCTACGACCCCGACCTGGACCCCGAGGGCACCGCGTGCGCCCTCCTCACCGACCTGGTGGTCACGGCGCTCGCCCCGGCCGGCGAGGGCTGACCGGCCCGCCGGGGTCGGCACCGGGGCGTTACGCCCCCGTGACGGCGGGTACCCGGCGGCCATGGAGCGCATCGACCATCCGGAACACCTGGAACACCTGGACCACCTGGACAGGCATCTCGTCGACGAGCTCGCGCAGGTGGCACGTGAGACGATCCGCGACGAACTGCGCGAGCAGACCCGCAGGCAGCGCCGCAGGGCCACGTTCTACGCGGCATCCGGCGCCGTCGCCCTCTATGCCGGTGCGGCCCTCGCCCTGGGGCTGGGCCTCGCCCTCGACATCGGGCTGCCCGGCTGGGCCGCCGCCCTGATCACCGCCGTGATCCTCGCCGCCGTGGCGTACGCCCTGCGCGGTGCCGCCCGGCCGCACCGCCCCGCCGGGCAGGGGAGCGCGGGAGGAACGGAACTCGGCCACGCCGCCCGGCGCGCGGAACACGGACCCGTCCCCGGCGCCCTGCCCCCGGCCGGCCCGGCCGCCGGTCTCGGCACCCCCTACCCGGCGATGCCGCCCGCCCCGCCCGCGGGCGCGGACGGGATCGACCCGGAGAACCCGCACCACCGGGCCTGACGCCGCAGACGGCGCCGGGGCCGCGCACGTTTGGCCGCCCCGGCCGGGGGGACGCGGAAGCCCCGCACACGCGCCACCCCGGCCGGGAGGTGAACCGTGGCACCGCCTCGCACCAGGAACACCGGCGGAACCGGCGGCACCGGCGGCCACGAGCGGCACGCCGCGGTGGTGGCGCCCACCCCCGAGGCCGTGAAGGGCCGGCAGCAGCCGGACCGGACGGACTCCGGCCCGGCGGAATCCGGCCCCACGGAATCCCGCCCCCCGGAATCCGGTCCGACGGAATCCGGCCGGACGCGATCCGGCCCGACGGACGGCGCCCCGGAGGAGCACCGCCACGCCGCCGTGGTGGCGCCGACCCCGCAGGTCGCCAGGCGCCGGGCCGACGCCCGCGCGACCCGCCCCGCACCCCTTCCGAAGGAGGCCAGTAGCCCGATGGACACCGCCGAACTCACCGAACTCAACGCATTGGGACAGCAGTTGCGCGTGGACAGTGTCCGTGCCGCGGCCGCCGCCGGTTCCGGGCACCCGACGTCGTCGATGTCGGCCGCGGACCTGATGGCGGTGCTGCTCGCCCGCCACCTGCGCTACGACTTCGACCGTCCCGCCCACCCGGCCAACGACCGCTTCGTCCTCTCCAAGGGCCACGCCTCCCCCCTCCTGTACTCCGCCTACAAGGCGGCCGGCGTCATCGATGACGACGAGCTGCTCACCTTCCGCACGCTCGGCAGCCGGCTGGAAGGGCACCCCACCCCGCAGCGGCTGCCCTGGGTGGAGACGGCCACCGGCTCGCTCGGCCAGGGGCTGCCCGTGGGGGTCGGCATCGCCCTCGCCGGCAAGCGACTGGACCGCACCGGCTACCGGGTCTGGGTGCTGTGCGGGGACAGCGAGCTGGCCGAGGGCTCCGTGTGGGAGGCGGCCGAGCACGCGGCGTACGAGCACCTGGACGATCTCACGGTGATCGTCGACGTCAACCGGCTCGGCCAGCGCGGCCCGACCCGGCACGGCCACGACCTCGACGCCTACGCACGCCGGTTCCAGGCCTTCGGCTGGCACACCGTGGAGATCGACGGCCACGACGTCGACGCGGTCGACCGGGCGTACGGGGAGGCGGTCTCCACCCGGGGGCAGCCCACCGCGATCCTCGCCCGCACCCTCAAGGGCCGGGGCGTGGAAAGCGTCCAGGACCGCGAGGGCCTGCACGGCAAGCCGCTGCCCGACCCCGAGGAAGCGATCGCGGAACTGGGCGGCCTGCGTGACCTGCGCGTCGAGGTCCATGAGCCGCCCGCCGCCCGCTCCCTGCACTCCGTCCCCACCGGACGGCCCGACCTGCCCCGCTGGGAGAAGGACTCCGGCGAGCAGGTCGCCACCCGGGACGCCTACGGACAGGCCCTCGCCGCCCTCGGCACGGCCCGCCCCGACGTCGTCGCCCTGGACGGCGAGGTGAGCGACTCCACGCGCGCCGAGTACTTCGCCAAGGAACACCCCGACCGCTTCTTCGAGTGCTACATCGCCGAGCAGCAGCTCGTCGCCGCCGCGGTCGGTCTCGCGACGCGCGGCTGGGTGCCGTACGCCTCCACGTTCGCCGCCTTCCTGACCCGCGCCCACGACTTCGTCCGGATGGCGTCCGTGAGCGGGGCCGGCATCAACCTGGTCGGCTCGCACGCGGGCGTCGCCATCGGGCAGGACGGGCCCTCGCAGATGGGACTGGAGGACCTCGCGATGTTCCGGGCCGTGCAGGGCTCGACCGTCCTCTACCCGTGCGACGCCAACCAGACCGCACAGCTGGTCGGCGCCATGGCCGGGCTCGACGGGGTCCGCTACCTGCGCACCTCGCGCGGCGGCGGCCCGGCGCTCTACGGACCCGACGAGGAGTTCCCGGTCGGCGGCAGCAAGGTGCTGCGCGCCTCCGACCGCGACCGGATCACGATCGTCGCGGCCGGGGTCACCGTCCCCGAGGCCCTCGCGGCGGCCGAGGCGCTGGCGCGCGCGGGCATCGCGGCCCGCGTCGTCGACCTGTACTCGGTCAAGCCCGTCGACCGGGACACCCTGCGCCGCGCGGCCGAGGAGACCGGCTGTCTGCTCACGGTGGAGGACCACCATCCGCAGGGCGGCCTCGGCGACGCCGTCCTCGAGGCGTTCCTCGACGGCCGTCCCGTGCCCCGTCTGGCGCGGCTCGCCGTGCGTACGACACCGGGCTCCGCGTCCCCGGCCGAGCAGCTGCACGCCGCGGGCATCGACGCCGAGTCGATCGCGGCGGCCGTCCGGCTGCTGGTGGAGACGGCGGTGGTGCCGTGACCCGGGCCGCCGGCGACGACGTACGCACCGTGCGGGCGGGCCGGCGGACCGTGGAGATCCACCGGCCGGACAAGGTGCTCCTGCCGGGCGGGCGGGGCGGCGGCCCCGGCGGCGGGTACACCAAGGCGGACATCGTCGCGTACTACCGGTCGGTCGCCGTGTTCCTGCTGCCGCAGCTGCGGGACCGCCCGCTGATGCTGGAGCGGCACCCCGACGGTCCCGGTGGGCCCCGCTTCTTCCAGAAGAACACCCCCGACCACTATCCGCGGTGGATCGTCCGGGCCGAGCTGCCGAAGGAGGGCGGCACGGTCCGGCACGCCGTGTGCGACGACTCGGCGACCCTCGCCTTCCTCGCCGACCAGGCCTGTCTCACCCTGCACCGCTGGCTGTCGCGGTCCGGGCGGCCCGACCGCCCGGACCTGATGGTGTTCGACCTGGACCCCTTCGGCGACGACTTCGACACGGTCCGCGAGGCGGCCCGGTGGCTGGGCGAACTGCTCGGCGAACTCGGGCTGCCGGCCTCCCTCATGACGACCGGCTCCCGCGGACTGCACGCCGTCGTCCCCCTCGACCCGCGGCACGGCTTCGACGAGGTGCGCTCCTTCGCCCGGGACACCGCCGGGCTGCTCGCCGCCCGGTACCCCGACCGGCTGACCACCGCCGCCCGCAAGAAGGACCGCGGCGACCGCCTCTACCTGGACACCGGCCGCAACGCCTACGCGCAGACCGCCGTCGCCCCCTGGACGGTGCGCGCCCTGCCCGGCGCGCCCGTCGCACACCGATCACCTGGGAGCAGCTCGACGACCCCGGGCTCGGCCCCCGCCGCTGGACCGTCGCGGACGCCGCCGAGCAGGCCCGCACCCGCCCCTGGTCCACGACGTCCCGGCGCGGCCGCTCCCTCGGACCCGCCCGGCGCCGGCTCGACGCCCTGCGCGCCGGCTGAGGGATTCCGGCGAGTCGTGAAGGTTTGGCCAAGGGGCTTCAGGCCACCCGGAGGGAAGAAGTGGCCCTTCCGGGAAGAGGTGGCCATGCCCGACACCACAGAGGCACCGCGTACGCGGACCGCACGCGAGAGACCGGACACGACGAGCGACGTACGGCACACGAAGGGCGAGGACGCCAGCATGGCCGACGACAAGGGGCCGAGCCCCATGGAGGTGCTGCGCGAGGCGCGCGCCCAGCTCGCGGAGCTGACCGGCCGGGACGCCGAGACCGTCTCGTCCTTCGAGCGCACCGAGGACGGCTGGACCCTCGACATCGAGGTCCTGGAACTCGCCCGGGTTCCCGACACGATGAGCCTGATGGCGAGCTACCGCGTCGATCTCGACCCGCAGGGCCGGCTCACCGGCTACCGGCGCGTGAGCCGCTACGAACGGGGGCGGTCCGACGCACACCGGGGCGGCGGCCGCTAGGTCGCACGCCCGTCCGCCCCGCACATCCAGACGCACACCCGAACGCACACCCAGACAAGGAGGCGCGGTCGACATGACCGTTGTCCCGGCACAGCAGGCCGGCGGTGGAGGCAGCAGCGGCAGTCTCTACGACGTTCTGGAACTCGTCCTCGACAGGGGTCTCGTCATCGACGCGTTCATACGGGTCTCCCTCGTCGGCATCGAAATACTCAAGATCGACGTCCGGGTCGTGGTGGCCAGCGTCGACACCTATCTGCGGTTCGCCGAGGCCTGCAACCGGCTGGACCTCGAGGCCGGGCCGCACAAGACCCCGGGCCTGCCCGACGTGGTCGGCGAGATCACCGAGTCCGGGGCGCGCGGCAAGTCCAAGGGCGCGCTGTCCGGCGCCGCCGAGACCGTTTCCGACGCGTTCCGTCAGGCCCGTGACGAGAGCTCCTCGAAGGAGCCCGAGCGCGAGTCCCGGCCGCGGCCCCGCAAGAGCACCGCGGCCCGCAGGAAGGAGGACGAGGCGTGAGCACCTACGTCTACGGCATCGCCGCCCGGTCCCACCCCGCCCTGCCCGAGGGCCTCACGGGCATCGGCGACCCGCCGAGGCCGCTGCGCGTCCTGACGGCGGGCGAGCTGGCGGCCGTGGTCAGCGACGCGCCCGAGGAACTGCGTCCCAAGCGCAGGGAACTCCTCGCCCACCAGAGCGTGCTGTCCGAGGTCGGCGCGACCGGCTGTGTGCTGCCCATGCGGTTCGGCAGCGTCGCCCCCGACGACGAGGCCGTCACCGCCGTCCTCGCCGAGCGCGCCGAGCACTACCGGGAACGCCTGGAGGCGCTCGACGGCAAGGTCGAGTACAACGTCAAGGCCGCGCACGTGGAGGAGGTCGTCCTGCACCAGGTCATGGCCGACAGCACCGAACTGCGCACCCTCGCCGAGGCCAACCGGCAGGCCGGGGGCGGCACCTACGAGCAGCGGCTGCGGCTCGGCGAGGTGGTCGCCGCGGCGGTCCGCGCCAGGGAGGCCGAGGACGCGGCCGAGGTGCAGCAGGCCCTGCGGCCGCTGGCCGCCGCCACCAGCATGGGCCCCGAGTCCACCGGCTGGCTGGCCAACGTCTCCTTCCTGGTGGAACGGGACGCGGCCGCCCACTTCCTGGAGGCCGCCGAGAAACTGCGCAAGGCCAGCCCGCACCTCGACCTGCGCGTCAACGGCCCGCTGCCGCCGTACAGCTTCGTCGAACCGGGACCGTCCGTACCCGCGGGCGACACCGGGGAGCAGGTGAGCCATGGGACTGATCTCTGAGCTGCTCCTGCTGCCGTTCGCGCCCGTGCGGGGGAGCGGGTGGGTGATCGGACAGGTGGTGCGGGAGGCGGAGCGGATCTACTACGACCCGGGCGCCGTGCGGGCCGAACTCGCCCGGCTGGAGGAGCTGTTGGAGGCCGGTGAGATCACGGAGGAAGAGTTCGACCGGCTGGAGGACGAACTCCTCGACCGGCTGGAGATCGCGACGCGCACGAGCGCGGCGACGGACGACGGGACGACACGATGAACCGAATGGGACTGGGCCTCGCGCTCGGGGCCGGATATCTCCTCGGACGGACGAAGAAGCTGAAACTGGCGTTCGCCCTCGGCACGCTCGCGGCCGGCAAGCGGCTCAACCTGAGCCCGCGGGCCGTCACGGAGCTGTTGTCACAGCAGCTCAAGGACAACCCCCAGTTCAAGGAGATCGGTGACGAGATCCGCGGGGACCTGCGCGGAGTCGGCAAGGCCGCCACCGGCGCCCTGGTGGAACGGCAGATGGAGGCTCTCGCCGACCGGCTGCACGGCCGTACCGCCGAGGTGCGCGACCGGCTGGAGGGCGTGGCGTCCGACGGCGGGGAGGACGACACCGAGGCCGAGGGGGAGTACGACGACACGGACGAGGGCGAGGAGCCCGAGGACCGTGAGGACCGCCCCGAGGACCGTGAGGACGCGCAGACCGACGAGGACGAGGAAGAGGACGGGGACGAGGAAGGGGACGAGGACGAGGACGAGGAAGGGGACGAAGAGGCCGGAGGCGCGGCGCGCAAGCGGCCCGCCCGCAAGGCGCCGGCGAAGAAGAGCGCCCAGAAGGCAGCGGCGAAGAAGGCACCGGCCAGGAAGGCTCCGGCGAAGAAGACCGCGGACCGCAAGTCGGCCGCCGCCCGCAAGACCGGGGCGCGCACGGCCTCCCGCGGTGGCGGAGGCGGCAGCCGCAGTGGCGGGGGACGCGAGGGAGGCGACGACCGATGACCGAGACCGTGGGATCCGCGACCTCCGCGACCTCCAGGACCGCCGGCAAGGCGGCGGGCGCGGCCACCGACGGGGCGAATCCGCTGGCCGGGCTGGCCCACAGCGAGGCCGCCGACCGGCTGAAGGAGGAGGTGCAGGAATACCTCTCCGCCCAGGCCGAACGCCTGCTGACGGGTGTCGGCCGCAAGCTCGGCGAGACCACCGGCAAGCTCAACGACATCGCCGAGGGCAACAGCCCCGGCCTCGCCAAAACGGCACTGGACGGCGGCCGCAAGCTCGCCGAGGGCAAGGGCCCGGTGCGCACCGCCCTCGAGCTCGGCGCCTCGCACGCCAAGGACAGCGTGACCGGCGCCCTGAAGAACCTCGGCGGCAAGGGGAAGGGCAAGGGCAAGGGCGGCGCCGGCCACAAGCCGACCGTCATCATCGAGCAGATCGACGTCGGCGTGCCGCTGCGCACGGCCTACGACCAGTGGACCCGCTACCAGGACTTCAGCACCTTCGCCAAGGGCGTCAAGAGCGCCTCACGCGCGGACGACACCGCCAGCGACTGGCAGGCGAAGGTGTTCTGGTCCAGCCGCAGCTGGAAGGGGAAGACCACCGAACAGGTGCCGGACGACCGGATCTCCTGGACCTCGGAGGGCGCCAAGGGCACCACGAAGGGTGTCGTCTCCTTCCACCGCCTCGCCGACCACCTCACCCGCGTCGTGCTCGTCATCGAGTACTACCCCTCGGGCTTCTTCGAGAAGACCGGCAACATCTGGCGTGCCCAGGGCCGCCGGGTCCGGCTCGACCTGAAGAACTTCGCCCGCTTCATCAGCCTGAAGGGAGAGGCGGCCGAAGGCTGGCGCGGCGAGATCCGGGACGGCGAGGTCGTGCGCTCCCACGAGGACGCGGTCGCGGAGGAGGACGCCCGGGAGGACGATGAGGGGAACCGGGAGGACGAGGAGGAGGACCGCCCGGACGGCGAGGACGGCCCCCGCGCCGAGGACGAGCAGGACGGTGAGGCCCGGGAGCCCGAGGAGGACCGGAAGGACGAGGACCAGGAGGACGAGGACGAGGAGGGTGAGCCCGAGGACGAGTACGACGAGGAGGAGCCCGAGGACGAGTACGACGAGGAACCGGAGGACGCCTACGAGGAGGACGAGGAGGGCGGGTACGACGACGCCGAGGAGGGCGGGTACGACGACGCCGAGGACACCGCGGCCGACGAGGGCGGAGGCAGGCGATGACCGTGCCGAGCCGGCTGCCGGAGCCGTACGCCCAGGGTGGCGGCGCCAACCTCGCCGACATCCTGGAACGCGTCCTCGACAAGGGGATCGTCATCGCCGGCGACATCCGGATCAACCTGCTCGACATCGAGCTGCTCACCATCAAGCTCCGCCTCGTCGTCGCCTCCGTCGACAAGGCCAAGGAGATGGGCATCGACTGGTGGGAGGACGACCCGAACCTGTCCACCCGCGCCCGCCGCGACGAACTCGCGCGGGAGAACGCCGAGCTGCGTACCCGGCTCGCCCGGCTCGAGGAACTGGCCCCGGCCCGTGCCCCGCAGGACGTCCGTGAGGAGTCTCCATGACCGGACTGCGTTACGTCTACGCCGTCTGCCGACCGCTCGGCGCACCCCTGCAGGCCGATCTGACAGGGGTCGCGGGCGATCCGCCCCGGCTGCTCGCCCACCACGGCCTTATCGCCGTGGTCAGCCATGTACCGGAACGGGACTTCTCCGAGGAGGCGCTGCGCCGCCGCCTGGAGGACCTGGACTGGCTGGCCGCCACCGCCCGCGCCCACCAGCAGGTCGTCGACGCGCTCACCGCCGTCACGACCCCGCTGCCGCTGCGGCTCGCGACCGTTTTCCGCGACGACAGCGGCGTACGCGTGATGATGGAACAGCAGGAGGACCACTTCCGCCGCACGCTGGACCGGCTGACCGGGCGAGTGGAGTGGGGCGTCAAGGTGTACGTCGAACCGGAGCCCGAGCCGGTCGCGGCCACGCCCTCGCCCGCGCGGCCCGCCTCCGGCCGGGACTATCTCCAGCAGCGCCGTCGGCGCGCGAGGACGCGGGAGGACACCTGGCAGCGCGCCGAGCGGTTCGCCACCCGGCTGCACGCGACGCTGCGCGCGCACGCCGAGGACGCCCGGCTGCACCCGCCGCAGAACTCCTCGCTTTCCGCGGCCGGCGCGGGACAGAACGTGCTGAATGCCGCCTATCTCGTACCGCGCTCCCGGTCGGAGGAATTCGTGGAGATCGTGGACCGCACCAAGGGCGAGGAATCCGGAATGCGAGTGGAACTCACCGGGCCGTGGGCCGCCTATTCGTTCGTCGAGCAGGCGGACGCGGAGCGATCCGGTGACGCGGAGCGATCCGGTGAACCGGAGGAGAGGCCATGACCGTCGTCGAGCGGCGCGAGGTGGCCCTGGTGGACCTCCTCGACCGGCTGCTGGCCGGCGGGGTCGTCATCACCGGGGACGTCACCCTGCGCATCGCGGACGTCGACCTCGTCCGGATCGACCTGAACGCGCTGATCAGCTCCGTCAACGACCACGTGCGTTCGCCCTGGGAGGATGCGCGGTGACCGCCACCCGTCGCAACCGTATGGACCTCGAACCCGACACCGTCGAACGCGACCTGGTCAAACTCGTCCTCACGGTGGTGGAGCTGGTGCGCCAGCTGATGGAACGCCAGGCCCTGCGCCGGGTCGACCAGGGAGACCTCAGCGAGGAGCAGGAGGAGCGCATCGGACTCACGCTCATGCTGCTCGACGACCGCATGACCGAGCTGCGCGAGCGCTACGGACTGCGGCCCGAGGACCTGAATCTGGACCTCGGGCCGCTCGGACCGCTGCTCCCCAGGGAATGAGCCCCGGGGCCCTCTGGGTGCTTCTTACCGGACGGTGCTTACCGGATGGTGCTTACCGGACGGTGCTTCTTATCGGATGCCGCTCAATTCACCACCTGTACCAACGGCCCCTGCCTCCCGCCGTTGAAGTCCCCCGGAAGAGGAATCCGAGCAGCCAGACGACGAGAACCGCGAGTGCGATCCACCACAGCAACTTCACTGCGAATCCGGCGCCGAAAAGAATCAGCACCAGCAGCAGGACCAGCAGAATGGGAACCATAGTGTGAACCTCCTGCATTCCGGGTTTCCCGGAATCCGCGAATCATCCGCGCCTCAGGCATCCTTTCGGCACAGGATCTCTGCGTGCAGCACCGCGAACCAGCCGTCCTCCTGCCGGCCCCACTCCCGCCACGCCCGCGACACGGCCCGCAGTTGCTCCGGTGTGGCGTGGCCGCCCTCGACGGCCCGGTCCGCGTACGCCGACGCCAGGGTCCGGTCGGCCCACAGACCGCTCCACCACGCCCGCTCCTGCGGGCTGCTGAACGTCCAGGTGGCGGAGGTCGCGGTCACGTCGGTGAAACCGGCCGCCAGTGCCCAGGACTTCAGCCGCCGCCCGGCGTCCGGCTCACCCCCGTTGGCCCGCGCCACCCGCCGGTACACGTCCTGCCAGTCGTCCATGCCGGGCGAGGCGGGATACCAGATCATCGCCGCGTAGTCCGAGTCGCGCACCGCGACGTACCCGCCCGGCTTCGTCACCCGCCGCATCTCGCGCAGCGCCTGCACCGGATCGCCGACGTGCTGGAGCACCTGGTGGGCGTGGACCACGCAGAACGAGTCGTCCGGGTACTCCAGGGCGTGGACGTCGGCGACGGCGAAGTCGGTGTTGGTCAGGCCCCGGGCGGCGGCGGTGTCCCGGGCCTGCCCCAGGACGTCCTCGGCACGGTCGACGCCGGTGACGTGCCCGTCGGGCACCAGGGCCGCCAGGTCCGCGGTGATCGTGCCGGGTCCGCAGCCGATGTCCAGGATCCGCATGTGCGGCTTCAGCGCGCCGAGCAGGTAGGCCGCGGAGTTGGCGGCGGTGCGCCAGGTGTGGGAACGCAGCACCGACTCGTGGTGCCCGTGCGTGTAGACGGCGGTCTCCTGTGCCTTCGGCATGGCTCGGCCCCTCTGCTCGACGTACCCGGCCCCGGGCTCCGGGAGTCCGGGCGATGCTCCTCACCGTACGCCCGCCGACCGCATATTGAGACCATCCGTTTTGCCATATGGACTGACGGTGCGTCAGGAGAAGGTCGGCTACCCTGATGCCGCCGCTGCCCGCGCGGGCGGCGTCCGCGACCGGGAGGGTCCCCGCATGCGCCTGCTGCTCGTCCGCCACGGCCAGACCCCCACGAACGTCGACCACCTCCTCGACACCGCCGCCCCCGGCCCCGGCCTCACCGAACTCGGCGAGCGGCAGGCGGCCGCCCTGGTCGACGCCCTCGCTGACGAGAACCTCGACGCGGTGTACGCCTCCATCCTGGTGCGCACCCGGCTCACCGCCGCCCCGCTGGCCGCCGCCCGCGGTCTCGACGTCCACGTCCGCGACGGCATCCGCGAGGTCTTCGCCGGCGACCTGGAGATGCGGCCCGGCGAGTCCGCCGAGGCCGCTCTCTACATGCGCACCGTGTTCGCCTGGGCCGCCGGCGACCTGGACCTGCGTATGCCGGGCGGCGAGAGCGGCGCCGAGTTCCTCGCCCGCTACGACGCCGTCGTCGCCGAGGCCGCCGCCGGCGCGTCCGCCGCGGCCCTGGTCAGCCACGGCGCCGCCATCCGCGCCTGGACCGCCGCCCGCGCCCGCAACGTCGACGTCCCCTTCGCCGCCGCCCACCGCCTCGCCAACACGGGCACGGTGATCCTGGAGGGCGACCCCGCGTCCGGCTGGCAGGTCCTGACCTGGGCGGGCGCCACGGTACGGCCGGCAGGCGAGGGCGGCCCGGCGGGCGAGCCCGCCACCGGGCGGCTCGGGGATTAAGGGTTTGCCGCCCGGCGGGCACGGCCCGCAGAATGCCTCCTCATGGGACACCTGGAAGCCGCGCACCTCGAGTACTACCTCCCCGACGGGAGGGCGTTGCTCGGCGACGTGTCCTTCCGGGTGGGCGAAGGGGCCGTGGTCGCCCTGGTCGGCCCCAACGGCGCGGGCAAGACCACCCTGCTGCGCCTGATCTCCGGCGAGCTGAAGCCCCACGGCGGCAGCGTCACCGTCACCGGCGGCCTCGGCGTGATGCGCCAGTTCGTCGGCTCCGTGCGCGACGAGACGACCGTACGCGACCTGCTGGTGTCGGTGTCCTCGCCCCGGATCCAGGACGTCGCGAAGGCCGTCGACCGGGCCGAGCACGCGATCATGACCGTCGACGACGAGGCCGCCCAGCTCCAGTACGCGCAGGCCCTCTCCGACTGGGCCGAGGCGCGCGGCTACGAGGCCGAGACGCTGTGGGACATGTGCACCACGGCCGCGCTCGGGGTGCCGTACGACAAGGCGCAGTTCCGGCTCGTACGGACCCTCTCCGGCGGCGAGCAGAAGCGGCTGGTGCTGGAGGCCCTGCTGCGCGGCACCGACGAGGTGCTGCTGCTCGACGAGCCCGACAACTACCTCGACGTCCCCGGCAAGCGCTGGCTGGAGGAGCGGCTGAAGGAGACCCGCAAGACGGTCCTCTTCGTCTCCCACGACCGCGAACTCCTCTCCCGCGCCGCCGAGAAGATCGTCTCCGTGGAACCCTCGCCCACCGGCGCCGACGCCTGGGTGCACGGCGGCGGCTTCGCCACCTACCACGAGGCCCGCCGGGAACGCTTCGCCCGCTTCGAGGAGTTGCGCCGCCGCTGGGACGAGAAGCACGCCCAGCTGAAGAAGCTCGTCCTGAACCTCCGCCAGGCGGCCTCCATCAGCCACGAGCTGTCCTCCCGCTACCAGGCCGCCCAGACCAGGCTGCGCAAGTTCGAGGAGGCCGGACCGCCGCCGGAGCCGCCGCGCGAGCAGGACATCACGATGCGCCTCAAGGGCGGCCGCACCGGCGTACGGGCCGTCACCTGCAAGGGACTTGAACTCACCGGCCTGATGAAACCGTTCGACCTGGAGGTCTTCTACGGCGAACGGGTCGCCGTCCTCGGCTCCAACGGCTCCGGCAAGTCCCACTTCCTGCGCCTCCTCGCCGGCGACGGCGTGGCCCACACCGGCGAGTGGAGGCTCGGTGCGCGGGTCGTGGCCGGGCACTTCGCCCAGACCCACGCCCACCCCGAACTCCAGGGCCGCACGCTCCTCGACATCCTGTGGAAGGAGCACTCCCAGGACCGCGGTGCCGCGATGTCCCGGCTGCGCCGCTACGAGCTCACCCAGCAGGCCGAACAGGCCTTCGACAAGCTGTCCGGCGGCCAGCAGGCCCGTTTCCAGATCCTCCTCCTGGAACTGGAGGGCGCCACCGCGCTCCTGCTCGACGAGCCCACCGACAACCTCGACCTGGAGTCCGCCGAGGCCCTCCAGGAGGGACTGGAGGCCTTCGAGGGCACGGTCCTCGCCGTCACCCACGACCGCTGGTTCGCCCGCTCCTTCGACCGCTACCTCGTCTTCGGCAGCGACGGCCGGGTGCGCGAGACGCCGGAGCCGGTGTGGGACGAACGGCGCGTGGAGCGCGCCCGGTAGGCGACGCCCGGGGGCCCGGGGGCCCGAATGTTCGTACAGTGGAAGGGACGCAGTAGGCGGAACGACGAGCGGGGCACCACCATGACCGGAGTCGACCCTGACCGGCTGGACGACCAGCAGCTCATGAAAGAGCTGGAGACGATCCACCGCACGCGCCACGACACCCTGCTGTACGGCTCGAACGACGCCCTGCGCGCCCACAACGACCGTATGGCCCAGCTGGAGGGCGAGTACCTGCGCCGCAACCCGGGCCGCTTCGTCGCCCCCGGCCGCACCCGCGAGGGGGCCAGGGAGCGGGCCGACGTGGCGAACGGCGGGCGGGGCGCACGCCCGGCGAGCGGGACGGTCGCCGCGCAGGCTCCGGTCGGCAAGTGGGGGCCGGGCTCGGCGGGCGCGGACGCCGGGGCGGGATGACCCGTCCGGACGGGACCCGTCCGGACCGCCACGGCGGCCGTCCGGACGTGACAGACGTGAGGCGGCCCCGGGACCCGCGGTCGGATCCCGGGGCCGCCCTGTTCAGCTCCGTGCCTTATCGGCTGCTGTCCTCGCCGCCATCGGCCTGTACGCCGGTGTTGCCGTTGCCGTTGATGCAGCTGAACTGGGTACCGTTGTCCTGCTCGGCCGACCCGAGGCCGAGAAGCGCTCCGAGTCCGAGGTTCAGCTTCGACAGGTTCACCAGGCCGACGTTGACCTCGCCCGTCTGGGTGCAGTTCTGGGCGTTGCCGTCCGAGCCGCCCGCGGAGGCGACTCCCGCACCGGTCAGGGTGAGGGTGCCGATCATTGCGGCCACGAGGCCGGCCTTGCGAAGCGTGCGCATTACATCCCCTTTGCTGTCTGGGTGGTGTGTCTCGCGATGTAACTGAACGTTACGAGTGTGCACCGTATGTTACGATTGCACCTTTTGCACCCCAACACGCCGACCCATTCACGGCAACCACCGGCATGCCGTCCGGGGGACACGTTCGCCGCACAGTCGCCTGTTCGGAGCTGCGCGCCGCCTTCACCGGGCGCCGGTGACCACCGCCTCGGCCAGTTCCGCCGCGTTCGCGTAACGCGCCTCGGGCGACAGCCGGTGCACGGCGTCCACCAGCGCGTCGGGCGCGTTCCTGCGGCGCAGGGCCTGGGACAGCTCCCGCGGATGCGCGGGGAAGGAACCGCGCCCCAGGATCCGGCCCAGCTCCTGACGGACCGTCGCCAGGGAGGCCTGCGGGGAGCCCGGTACCACCGGACCGCCCCAGATCTGCGGATCGTCCTCGGCGGACGGTTCCGGATCGTGCCACTCCGTGGACCGCGTGGGGTGTCCCGAGCGGAGCAGGCCCTGCAACTCGTGCTTCATCTCTTCGTCCCGGTGCACGCTCAACCGGTCGCTGCCTCGCTGCATGTCTCCCTCCAGATCATCGGGTGCTCGGCCCACCGCGTACCCGGGGCGCGCGGGCCGACACGGGTTGCACGAGGTCCATGCGAGTTCCATACGGGGTCCGTGCGAGTTCCGTGCGAGTTCCGTGCGAGTTCCCTGTGCTCCATGAGCTCCGCGAGTTCCATGCGGTCCATGGGCTTCAGGGTTCTTCCCCCGTCCGCCCCGGGCTCGGTGCCCGGTACCGGCCGCGGATCACCCGTGTGGCGGGTCCCGTCCCGCCAATGGACCGCGGCCGCGCGCGGCCGTGCGGGTCTGCGGCTGTGATGGGGGCGGGGCGTGAACGCCGTGCCCCGTCCCCGTCGGCCGAAGGAGCCGTCCCATGCGCCGCACCGCCCCCTTCCTCCTCGCCGCCGCCCTGCTGGTCGCCGCCGGGCCGGTCGCGGTCGCCGATCCGGCGGCCGAGGTCGGCCCCGGCAGCGTCGAACCCGGGGGCAGCGTCACCGTGTCCGTCTCCTGCGACCCCCTCGGCGGCACCGCCCCGGACACCCTGGACGCCGTCTCACAGGCGTTCTCCGCGGGGACGGTCAAGCTGGCCAAGGTCCCCGGCTCCGACGGGACGGCCGCCGGACCCGCCTACCGGGGCAGCGCCGTCGTCGCCGCCGGCCTCGGCGCGGACGACGGCGGGCTCGGCCCGGACACCGCCTGGACCGTCGACGGCACCTGCCCGGCGCCCCCCGGCGGCCAGGGCAGCCCCTGGAGCGCCACCTTCGACGTCGACCGGCCCGCCACCGCGGGCGGGGACGGCGGTGCGGACGGCGGTGCGGGCGGGGGAGCGGGCGGGGGAGCGGGCCTCGACGCGGGCTTGGGCGCGGATCCCGCAACGGATCCGGCAACGGATCCCGCAACGGATCTCGCGACCGATCTCGCGACGGATCCGGCGACCGATCTCGGCGCCGGCATCGGGGCGGGGGCCGGCGCGGGGGTCGGTGGGGGCGGCGTGCCGCCCTGCCCCCACGACAAGCCCTGCCCCATCACCCCTCCCACGGAGCACCCCGTGGAGCACCCCACGGGACGCCCCCCGGAGCACCCCGTGGAGCGCCCCACCGGCCCGGCCTCCGTCGGCCACGGCGTACGGGCCGGTGCGGGCGGTGCCTTCCGTGACTCCGTGCCCGCCCTCGTCGCCGGCGGACTGCTGATCGCGGGCGCGTGCGGCGCCGCCGCCCACCGGCTGCTGCGCCGCCGCAGGACCCCGTCGGGAGTCTGACCCGGTCGACGGCCGGTCCGGGCCCACTGTGACCGGCGCGACGCGGACGGGCGGCCATGGGTCCGGGACCCACGGGGTACACAGAGCCCGGGGGCACGACCCGCCCCGGAGGAAACGGCACGTACCACCGGCACCCACGGCACCGCACCCACGCGGCCCCGCCGGGCGCCGGCACCGCCACCAGGGACGGACTGCGCGGAGGACCCCATGCGGCGCACGGAACCGGAAGGCCACGGGCCCGTCCGCTACGGCCCCTCGCTCCCGCCCGACGGACTGCCCGTCCTCCCCGAACTCGCCGACGTCCTCGCCCGGGCGGCCACGCGCGCGTACGGCGAACCCGTCGGCGGCGGCCCCGAACTGCGGGACGCGGCCCGCGGCCACCTGGAACGGCGCGGCGCCCCCGCCGGTCCGGGCCGTACCGTCGCCGCGCCCGGAGCGCCCGCGCTGCTGGTCGCGCTGACCGCCGCGCTCGGCGGTGACGTCCTGGTGCCCCGGCCCTGCGCGGCCTGGTGGGCGCCGTACGCCCGCCTCCTCGGCCGGCCCGTCTTCCACGTGGCGACCCCCGCCGAATGCGGCGGCGTACCGGACCCGTACGCCTTGCTGGAGACCGTGCGCCGGGTGCGCGCCGAGGGCGGGGACCCGCGCCTGCTGGTGCTGTCCCCCGCCGACGACCCCACCGCCACCGTCGCCCCGCCCGAGGTGCTCCACGAGGCCGTCGAGGCCGCCGCCGGGGAGGGCCTGCACCTGGTCAGCGACGAGACCTGGCGCGACACCCTGCACACCCCTCTCGAAACGGTGCCGGTCGGCCCCGCCGAGATGCTGCCCGAGCGGGTCACCGTCGTCACCGACCTGGCGGGCGCGCTGCTGCCCGGCGGCTGGCCCGCCGCCGTCGCCCGGCTGCCCGCCACGGCCGCCGGGGACGACCTGCACGCACGCGTGCTCGACGTCCTCACCGCGCTCGACGCCCGCGTGGCCGCCCCCGTCGCCGCGGCCGCCGCGTACGCCCTGACCGGGCCCGAGCCGGTCACCGCGCGCGGGGCCGCCACCGTACGGCTGCACGCGCGCGTGGCCCGCGCCGTGCACGCCACGGTGGTCGCCGCCGGAGCCCTCGCCGCGCCGCCGCAGGCCGGGCGCCATGTGTACGCCGACCTCGGCCCCCTGCGGGAGGCGCTCGCCGCGCGCGGGGTGGGCGACGCACAGGACCTGGAGGACCACCTCACCGCCCGGCTCGGCATGCCCGCGCCCGGCGGCCACCGCTTCGGGGACGACCTCGGCGCGCTGCGCGTACGGCTGTCCACCGGCCCCCTGCTGGGCGGTACGGACGCCGAGCGCGCGGAATGCCTCACCTCGCCCACGCCGTTGGAACTGCCACACGTGCAACGCGCGTTGACGCATCTGAGGTCGGTCTTCGACGATCTCCGTGACGACGCTGAGCGACGGGAGCCTCCTCGATGACGCAGCAGTCCGAGTCGCCCACCACTGCCGAACCTTCCCCGACCGCCGGACCCACCGCCGCCGCCGCTGGACCCACCGCCGCCGCCGTCGGACCGGGCACCACTGCCGCACCCGCCGCCGTCGGACCGGGCACCACTGCCGCACCCGCCGCCGTCGGACCCGGCACCACTGCCGGACCCGCCACCGCCGGCCCTGCCATCCCGGGCGGATCGGTGCCACCGCGGGACGCCGACCCCTTGGTGCCGCCCCCTTTTCCGCCGCTCGCCGAGCCCCGCCCGCTGGGCGAGCGGCGGGTGTGGCCGCGCTCCTTCCACGACCGGCTGACCGCCCCGCTGCCCGGCCTCAAAGCCCTCGCCCGCTTCGCCCGCGAGGGCTCCGTACGCCCCGGCAGGGAAGGCCTCACCGATGTCCCCCGGCTGCCCTTCGCCCCCGCCCCGCTGCCCCGCGCGGACGCCGGCACCCTCGCCGTCACCTGGGCGGGACACGCCAGTTGGGTGCTGAGCATCGGCGGACTCACCGTCCTCACCGACCCGGTCTGGTCCCGGCGCATCCTCGGCACCCCCGCCCGCATCACCCCCGTGGGCGTCCCCTGGGAGGACCTGCCGCCCGTCGACGCGGTCGTCATCAGCCACAACCACTACGACCACCTGGACGCCCCGACCCTGCGCCGACTGCCGCGCGACACACCCGTGTTCGTGCCCGCCGGACTCGGACGCTGGTTCCGGCGGCGCCGGTTCACGACCGTGACCGAGCTCGACTGGTGGGAGGCGGCCGAACTGTCCGGCGTCCGGCTCGACTTCGTCCCCGCCCACCACTGGTCCAAGCGCACCCTCCTCGACACATGCCACTCGCTCTGGGGCGGCTGGGTGCTCACCGCCCCCGACGGACAGCGCCTGTACTTCGCCGGCGACACCGGCTACGGCCACTGGTTCTCCCTCATCGGCCGCCGCCACCCCGGTATCGACCTCGCCCTGCTGCCCATCGGCGCCTACGACCCCCGCTGGTGGCTCAGCGACGTCCACTGCGACCCCGAGGAGGCCGTCCGGGCCGCCCTCGACCTCGGCGCCCGCCGTATGGCCCCCATGCACTGGGCGACCTTCGTCCTCTCCGCGGAACCGGTCCTGGAACCCCTGGAACGGGTCCGCAAGGCCTGGGAGAACGCGGGCCTGGACCGCGAGGACCTCTGGGACCTCCCCATCGGCGGCTCACGGCTGCTGCAACGCCCCTGAGAAGGCCGCCCCACCCCGTCTCACTTGGCACCCCGTCTCACTTGGCCGGACGGAACCTCCGCCACACACTCGGCGCCGCGCTGATCACCACGGTCAGCGCGATCGCCGTGACCACCCCCTGCCACGGCTCCGGGAACAGCGAACCACCCAGGATCCCGATCAACTGATACGTCAGCGCCCACGCCAGACAGGCCGGCAGATTGCCCCGCGCGAACCGCCGCAGCGGCCAGTCGGCCAGCAGACAGGCCAGCATCACCGGGATCCGCCCCGCCGGCACCAGCCGCGACAGCACCAGCACCGCCACGTCGTGCTCGGCGAGCCGCGTCTGCGCCTGCTCCAGCCGCTGCTCCGGCGCCCGCGCACGGATCGCCTCCAGCCAGCGCGAGCCGTTCCTCGAACGCATCCCGCGCCGCCCCAGCCAGTACAGGGTCGCGTCGCCGAGGAACGCCGCCAGCGACGCCGTCACGAACACCAGCGCCAGCGAGAACGGCGCGGTCTGGTGGAACGCCACCACCGCCGCCGAACTCACCAGCGCCCCCGTCGGCACCACCGGCACCAGCGCCCCGATCAGCACCAGCAGGAACAGCGACGGATAGCCGAGCGCCTGCTGGGTGGACTCCGTCGGCACGACCGTCGTGGCGGCCGCGGCCAGCCACCACCTCACCGCACGACCTCGGGGCGCACGCTCTCGCCGTGATCCAGCCGGTGCACCGTCACGCCCGGCGCACGCAGCGCGGCAAGGCGCACGAACTCCTCACCCGGCGCATGGAACTCATGGGGGCGCACGGCGTCCATCCCAATCGGCCAGTACGTGCCGTAGTGCACCGGCACCGCGCTCCCCGGCGCCAGCCGGGCCAGCGCCTCGGCCGCCCGGCCCGCGTCCAGATGCCCCTCGCCCAGGTACGGCCCCCAGCCGCCGACCGGCAGCAGCGCCACGTCGACCGGCCCGACCTCCCGCGCCATGTCCTCGAACAGCCCGGTGTCCCCGGCGAAGTACGTGCGCGCCTCACCCTCGACGACGAACCCGAGCGCGGGGGAGCGGTGCCGGCCCACCGGCAGCCGCCGCCCGTCGTGCCGCGCGGGCACCGCCCGTATCCGTACCCCGCGCACCGAGGTCACCTCACCCGGCTCCACCTCGCTGACCTGGAGGTGCGTCAGCCGCCGCAGCCCCGGGACGGCGCGCGGCGCACCCCGGGGCACCAGCAGGCGCGTGCCCGGCGCGAGGCGCGCCAGCGACGGCACATGGAGATGGTCGGCGTGCAGATGGGAGACGAGCGCCACGTCCGCCCGCCAGGCGGCCGGCGGGGGGAGCACGCCCCGGCGGCGGCGCAGATGCGCGAGCCGGCGCGCGAACAGAGGGTCGGTCAGCACGCGCACGTTCGCATCCTCGACCGTACAGGTCGCGTGACCCCACCAGGTGATCTCCACCGGCACCCCTTTGCCTCCTCCGCGCGACTCCCCCGAAGCCTACGGGCAGGAGTAGGGTCGGCGGCGAAACCCGGAGGTGAGGGGGACGCCATGGGACCGGTGCGGGTCACGGCGATCGCGAGTCTGACACCGCTCGAGGAACTGGACGCCGATCCCTTCCTGGTGGACTCCCGCAGCCAGCACGCCATGTGCGCGCGCTGGGCCGCCCAGCGCGGCTACACCGTCAGCCGCGAACTGCTGGTCCGCCGGCTGCGCGCCGACCACTGCGTGCTCTGGGACGGGGTGCGGCCCGGCGTCGACCTGTTCGTCGCGCCCAGCCGCCGCGTCCTCGAGAGCGCCCTGTCGGACGTCGAGGAGTTCACCGAGGAGTGCGCCCGCCGCGGGGTGCGCGTGGAGACCGTCGGCTACGCGGAACCCGCCTACGACGCCCAGATGAAGGCCCACGTCCACCGGCGGCTGTCGATGCCGACGGCCGGCTACGACGGACGGTGACCGGGCCGGTTGTCCGTCCCGTGTGACAGGGTGGACGGCGGCCCCTCCTTTCGGCGTCGGGGCCGGAAGGGCCGGGTGACGGGGCGTGCGAGGGGTGCGGTGGCGGGGGGCCGTCAGCCAGGTGGGGCGCAGCCTCGCCGTGTGGGCCGTCTCCACGCTGACGATGCTGGTGCTCGCGGGCATCCTGCCCGACTTCCGGCTCCAGTCCGCCGACGGCGACAGCGCCACCACCATCGCCGTCACCGCGGCCGTCGGCGCCGGTGTCTTCGGTCTCCTGTCCGCGCTGGTCTGGCCCCTCCTCGTCCGTCTCCTGCTGCTGGTGCCGGCGCTCGTCCTCGGCCTGCTGGTCTTCTTCCTCAACGGCTCCCTGCTGCTGATAGCGCTGCGGCTGACGCCCTCCGGACAGACCGAGGCCGCGCCCCAGACCGCCGTCATCGTCGCCGCCGTGATGTCCGCCGTCGCCTCCGCGACCGGCGGCGCCCTCGCCGTCCGCGACGACGACGCCTACCGCCGCCGCCTCTACCGCCTCGCCGACCGCCGCCGCCGGGGCGGCCCGCCCTGCGCCACCACCCCGGGCACCGTCTTCCTCCAGCTCGACGGCGTCGGCCACGACGTACTGTCCGCCGCCGTCGACAAGGGCCTGATGCCGACGATCGCCACCTGGCTCGGCCGCACCCCGGGCACCGGCCGCGCCCCCTCCGCCGATCTTCCCGCCGATCTTCCCGCCGATCTTCTCGCCGGCACCCCCGCCGATACCCACGACACCCGCCCGACCCCCCTGGCCACCCACCGCCTCACCCCCTGGCACACCGACTGGTCCAGCCAGACCGGCGCCAGCCAGCTCGGCATCCTGCACGGCAGCAACCACGACGTCCCCGCCTTCCGCTGGTACGAGAAGGACAGCCGGGAGGTGATGGTCTGCAACCGCCCCACCAGCGCCGCCGAACTCCAGCGCCGCGCCGTCGAGCGCACCGGCGACGGCGGACTGCTCACCCTCGACGGCGCCAGCCGCGGCAACCTCTTCGGCGGCGGAGCCGACGAACAGGCCCTCGTGCTGTCCATCGCCACCCGCCGCCGAGGCCGCGAGACCCGCTCCCGCGCCGGCTACTTCGCCTACTTCTCCGACCCGGCCAACGCCGTGCGCACCGCCCTGTCCTTCGCCGCCGAGGTGATCCGCGAGATCGCCCAGTCCACCCGCGCCCGGCTGCGCAAGGAGCGCCCGCGCGTCCGCCGCGGCGGCCTGTACCCGTTCGTCCGCGCCTTCGCCACCGTCGTCGAACGCGACGTCGTCGTGGCCGCCGTCATGGGCGACCTCCTCGCCGGCCGCACCGCCGTCTACGCCGATCTGGTCGCCTACGACGAGGTCGCCCACCACTCCGGCCCCCTCGGCCGGGACACCGACCAGGTCCTCGGCCGACTCGACCGCGCCCTCGCCCTGATCGAGAAGGCCGCCGAGCACGCCCCCCGCCCCTACCGGATCGTCGTCCTGTCCGACCACGGCCAGAGCCCCGGCGAGACCTTCCGCGCCCGCTACGGCCTCACCCTCGGCGACCTGGTGCGCGCCGGCAGCGGCCTGCCCGTGCCACGCCACGCAGAACGCACGCACAGCGGCGCCGAGGCCCGCGCGGCCGTCCGCGCCGCCCTGCGCCGGCCCGTCGAGGAGCGCGGCGCCCACCACCGCCCGGCCGGCCCCCGCTCCGAGCCGATCGTCCTCGCCTCCGGGAACCTCGGCCTGATCTCCTTCCCCGACGTCCCGCACCGGATGACCAAGGAGGAGATCGACGCCCGTCACCCCGCACTGCTGCCCACCCTCGCCAACCACCCCGGCATCGGCTTCCTCCTCGTCCGCAGCGAGGAGCACGGCGGCGTCGTCCTCGGCGCCCACGGCGCCGAGACCCCTCTGGACCGGCTCGACGACGACCCCGGCCCGCTGGCCCCGTTCGGGCCCGGCGCCGCCGACGCCGTGCGCCGCACCCACTCCTTCCCGCACACCGCCGACATCATGGTCAACTCCCTCCACGACCCGGCCGACGGCGAGGTCCTCGCCTTCGAGGAGCAGATCGGCTCCCACGGCGGCCTCGGCGGCGCCCAGTCCCGGCCCTTCCTGCTCTCCCCGCTCGTCCTGTCCGCCCCCGCCGACGACGGCGAGCCCCTCACCGGCGCCGAACACGTGCACCGCGTCCTGCGCCGCTGGCTCCGCGAATCCGACGGACCCCAGATACCGCTGGAGCCGGCCCCGGAGGAGCGGGCCGCCTGAAAATCGGCTGCGCCGCCACGGCCGTACACCCACACTGGCCGAGTCACCCTCCCTCCGGCCCCGAGGAGCAGCAGCGTTGCAGGCTGCCGTCACCGTCACGCCCTCCCGTATCCCCGACCTCCTCCTCGGCCTCGCCACCGTGCGGCCCGTCTTCCTCTGGGGAGCCCCCGGCATCGGCAAGTCCTCCCTGGTCCGGGAGTTCGCCGAGTCCCTGGGCCTGGAGTGCGTGAGCCTGCTCGGCACCCAGCTCGCCCCGGAGGACCTGATCGGCGTACCCCAGATCCGGGACGGACGGTCGGTGTTCTGCCCGCCGGAGGCCATCGCCCGCGACGAGCCGTACTGCCTGTTCCTGGACGAGCTGAACGCGGCCACCCCGGACGTGCAGAAGGCGTTCTACTCGCTGATCCTGGACCGCCGTATCGGCAGCTACGAACTGCCCAAGGGCTCGATCGTCATAGGCGCCGGCAACCGCGCCACCGACAACGCACTCGCCCGGCCCATCGCCTCCGCGCTCGTCAACCGCCTCACCCACGTCCACCTGGAGGCCTCCCCGAGGGACTGGCTGGCCTGGGCGGCCGCCCACGGCATCCACCCCTGGGTCCTCGACCACCTCACCGACCGGCCCGACCACCTGTGGTCCAAGCCGCCGAAGACCGAGGAACCCTTCTCCACGCCCCGCTCCTGGCACATGCTCTCCGACGTCCTGCACTCCTTCGGCCGCGACCTCGACGAGGACACCCTCAAGGTCCTCGCCCACGGCACGCTCACCCCCGCGCACGCCACCGCCTTCTGCGGCTACGTCAAGATCGTCCGCAGCCGGTACGGCATCGAGGCCGTCCTGCGGGGCGACGCGCCCTGGCCGCACCGGGTCGAGGACCGCGACCTGCTCTACTACCTCGCCGACTCCTTCCGCGGCCGGCTGATCAAGGAACTTCCCGCCGTCAAGGAGCACATGTCGGCAGGCGGCCGGCAGACCGCCCACCGCGCCAAATCGCTCCTCGTCCAGCTCGCCGAGATCTCCGTCGAGGTCGCCCAGACCGTCATCGCCTCCGACCCCGACGGCAACCCCGTCCTACCCGCCTGGTTCCTGGTCGAGGCGGCCCGCGACATGCCCCGGCTGGTGGAGGCCCGGCGATGAGAGGCGAGCACCGGACGGGCCGGCGAGCACCCGGCGACACACAGGACACGGACGCGGCGACGAGACGGACGGAGACACGACGGTGAGCAAGGGCGGCCGGGGCAGGAAGAAGAGGGACCTGGCGGCCGAGGCGTTCACCGAAGGACTGCGGCTGCTGCACGCCAATCCCGCCCTCGACGCCGTCGCCCTCTACGTCTGCCGCGAGGAGGACTGCGACATCGCGCCCCAGGGCGGCCTCGTCCGGGTCGACTCCTACGGCACGGCCCACGTCCACCCGGCCCGGATCGCCGACCCCGCCGTCTGGGCCTGGTCCCTCGCCCACGCCGCCCTCCACCACGGCTTCGGCCACCTCCCGGCGGCCGAGGGCCCCCGCGTCCAGCCCGACCGGTACGACATCGCCGCCCGCTGCGCCGTCGTCAACCGCTTCCTGCTCACCTTCCCCGTCGGCAGCCCTGCCGAGGACCAGCCGCTCACCTACCCCGACGGCGACGAGGAACAGCTCGCCGCCCGCTGGCGCCGCGACGGCCTGCCCACCGCCTACCAGCACTGCGGCACCGCCGGCCCGGAACCCGACCAGCTGCTCGTGCCCTGGAACACCCGGCGGGACGGCCGGCCCCCCGACCGGCAGCTCGCCTTCGCCACCGCCCTCACCCGGACCGTCTCCGCCGCCATGGACATGGCCGGCGGCAGACGCGCCTCCCTCGACGACGACCTCGACCCCACCCGCCCCTGGGAACGCGCCCTGAGCTGGTTCGTCTCCTCCTACCCCCTGCTCGGCGGCATCGCCGCGGGCATCAGGCTCGTCCCCGACGCCGAGCTCGCCCGCGCCCACGGCATCCAGATCGCCGCCGTCGACGCCGAGGCCGGCGAGATCTACCTCAACCCGCTCCACCACCTCGAGGACGACGAATGGCGCTTCGTCCTCGCCCACGAGATGCTGCACGCCGCCCTGCGCCACGGCGACCGCTGCGGCACCCGCGACCCCTACCTCTTCAACGTCGCCTGCGACTACGTCATCAACGGCTGGCTGCGCGAGATGCAGATCGGCACCATGCCCGAGGGGCTGCTGTACGACCCCGGGCTCGCCGGTCTCTCCTCCGAGGAGGTCTACGACCGCATCGCCGGCGATCTGCGCCGACTGCGCCGGCTGTCCACCCTGCGCGGCAAGGGCGTCGGTGACGTCCTCGGCGGCCCCCTCGGCCCGCCCCGGGACTGCGCCGGCCTCGACGGCTTCTACCGGCGCGGCCTCGCCCACGGCCTCGACCTGCACCAGCGCGAGGAACGCGGGCTGCTCCCCGGCGGGCTCGTCGAGGAGATCCGCGCCCTCAGCCATCCTCCGCTGCCCTGGGACGCCCGCCTCGCCCGCTGGTTCGACGAGTTCGTCCCCCGCCCGGAGCCCCTCCGGTCGTACGCCCGTCCCGCGCGCCGGCAGGCCTCCACCCCCGACATCCCGCGCGCCGGCCGCTGGTTCCCGCCCGAGGAGGTGCCCCGCTGCACCTTCGGCGTCGTCCTGGACACCTCCGCCTCCATGAACACCTCCCTCCTCGGCAAGGCCCTCGGCGCCATCGCCTCCTACGCCGGGGCCCGCGACGTCTCGGCCGCCCGCGTCGTCTTCTGCGACGCCGCCCCGCACGACGCCGGCTACCTCCCCGTCACCGAGATCGCCGGCCGGGTCCGGGTACGCGGCCGCGGCGGTACGGTCCTGCAGCCCGGCATCGACCTCGTGCACCGCGCCGACGACTTCCCGCGCGACGCTCCCGTGCTGATCATCACCGACGGCTGGTGCGACACCCTGCGCGTCCGCCGCGAGCACGCCTACCTGATTCCGCAGGGCGCCCGGCTGCCGTTCACGGCTCAGGGGCCCGTGTTCCGGGTGCGCTGAGCCGGAATGTGATCGGATGGGCCTCACGACAAACCCGTCCGACGGGAAACCCACGCGAAAGGAACAACCGTGGCCACCACGCGCTCCGCTCACACCGTCTGGGAAGGCAACCTGCTCGAGGGCAACGGCGTCGTCACCTTCGACTCCTCCGGCATCGGTCAGCAGCCGGTGTCGTGGCCGTCGCGCGCCGAGCAGGCGAACGGCAAGACCAGCCCCGAGGAGCTGATCGCCGCCGCCCACTCCAGCTGCTTCTCCATGGCCCTCTCGCACGGGCTGGCCGGCGCGGGCACCCCGCCCACCAAGCTCGTCACCTCGGCCGACGTCACCTTCCAGCCGGGTGAGGGCATCACCGGCATCCACCTCACCGTCGAGGGCACGGTCCCCGGCATCGACGACGACGCGTTCGCCGCCGCCGCCGAGGACGCCAAGAAGAACTGCCCCGTCAGCCAGGCCCTCACCGGCACCACGATCACCCTGTCGGCCAAGCTCGCCTGACCCGACACCCCACCCCACCGGCCGGCCCGCACCCGCGTACCGGCCGGTGCCGCGCGCCCCGGCCCCGACGGCCGGGGCGCCCGCCGCGGGGGGTGCGCCCCCCCATGCCCCATTGACAGAATCCCGCGCACGATTTGTGCTGGAAGTCCGGTGGCACGGGTGGCTCCCTGGCGGAAGGGGACGGCGATGGGACGTCCGGTCGGCATCGATCTCGGCACCACGAACTCGGTGGTGGCCGTCCTGGAGGGCGGCGACCCCACGGTCATCGCCAACGCGGAGGGCGCACGGACCACCCCGTCCGTCGTCGCCTTCGCCAAGAACGGCGAGGTACTCGTCGGCGAGGTCGCCAAACGGCAGGCCGTCACCAACGTCGACCGCACCGCCCGCTCCGTCAAGCGTCACATGGGCGACGCCCACTGGCGCTTCCCCGAACACGGCGACGTCGACGGCACCCGCTACCGCGCCCAGGAACTCTCCGCCCGCGTCCTGCAGAAACTCAAGCGGGACGCCGAGACCTACCTCGGCGAGGACGTCACCGACGCCGTGATCACCGTCCCCGCCTACTTCGACGACTCCCAGCGGCAGGCCACCAAGGAAGCCGGGGAGATCGCCGGCCTGAAGGTGCTGCGGATCATCAACGAGCCGACCGCCGCCGCCCTCGCCTACGGACTCGACCGCAGCCAGGAACAGACGGTCCTCGTCTTCGACCTCGGCGGCGGCACCTTCGACGTCTCGCTCCTGGAGATCGGCGACGGCGTCATCGAGGTCAAGGCCACCAACGGCGACACCCTGCTCGGCGGCGACGACTGGGACCAGCGGATCGTCGAGCACCTCGTGAAGAAGTTCAAGGGGCAGTACGGCATCGACCTCGGCGCCGACCGGATGGCCGTGCAACGCCTGCGCGAGGGAGCCGAGAAGGCGAAGATCGAACTGTCCTCGTCCTCCGAGACCTCCATCAACCTCCCCTACATCACCGCCTCCGCCGAAGGCCCCCTGCACCTCGACGAGAAACTGACCCGCGCGCAGTTCCAGGAGCTCACCGCCGACCTGCTCGACCGCTGCCGTACGCCCTTCCACCAGGCCGTCAAGGACGCCAAGGTCACACTGTCCGCGATCGACCACGTCATCCTCGTCGGCGGCTCCACCCGGATGCCCGCGGTCACCGATCTGGTGCGGGAGCTGACCGGCAAGGACCCGCACAAGGGCGTCAACCCCGACGAGGTCGTCGCCGTCGGCGCCGCCCTCCAGGCCGGGGTGATCCGCGGCGACGTCAAGGACGTCCTCCTCCTCGACGTCACCCCGCTGTCCCTCGGCATCGAGACCAAGGGCGGCATCATGACCAAGCTCATCGAACGCAACACCACGATCCCCACCCGCCGTTCGGAGATCTTCACCACCGCCGCCGACAACCAGCCCTCCGTCGGCATCCAGGTCTACCAGGGCGAACGCGAGATCGCCGCCTACAACAAGAAGCTCGGCGTCTTCGACCTCACCGGCCTGCCGCCGGCCCCGCGCGGGGTCCCGCAGATCGAGGTCGCCTTCGACATCGACGCCAACGGGATCATGCACGTCTTCGCCAAGGACCTCGCCACCGGCCGTGAACAGAAGATGACCGTCACCGGCGGCTCGGCGCTCCCCAAGGACGACATCGACCGCATGATGCGCGAGGCCGAGCAGTACGCCGACGAGGACCGCGCCCGCCGCGAGGCCGCCGAGACCCGCAACCAGGCCGAGCAACTCGTCTACCAGACCGAGAAGTTCCTCCGCGAGAACGAGGAGCGGGTACCGGCCGAGACCAGGCAGGAGGTCTCCTCGGCGGTCACCGGCCTGAAGGACCTGCTGGAGCGGCAGGCCGACACCGCCGCCCTGCGGGCCGGCCTCGACCACCTGGCCACCGTCAGCCAGAAGATGGGCCAGGCGATGTACGCCCAGGCCCAGCAGCCGCCGACCGCCGCCCCCACGGCGGACCACGACACCGACCACGACACCGACCGCGGCGCCCGCCGGGACACCGGCGGGGCGACGGACGACGACGAGACGGTCGTCGACGCGGAGATCGTCGACGACGACACCGACCAGGCGAGGGGAGCCTGACGCCGCAGCCGCAGCCGCAGCCGCAGCCGTGCACCCGGCCGCGCCGGCTGTGACGGCGCGGCCTCCCCGGCTCACGCCTTGCGGGCGACCCCCGCGTACACCGGCACGATGCCCTCCGCCTGCGCCGCCACGTCCTCCGGCTCCGGCCGCCAGCCCGAGACCGGGATGAGACCGGGGCCGAGCAGCTCCAGCCCCTCGAAGAAGCGCGCGAACTCGGTGAGGGAGCGCGGGAAGAACGGGGTGCCGCTGCGCCGGAAGTGGTTCGCCGCGTTCTCGATGGCCTCCGGGCTGAGGTCCGGGGTCACCTGCGAGAGGATCAGCCAGCTGCCCGGCGCCAGCCGCGCCACGTACTCCCGTACGAGGTCGTACGCGCCGTCGTCGAGGTAGTGCGTCAGCGCGACCAGCGACAGCGCCACCGGCCGGTCGAGGTCGAGGGAGTCCGCAGCCCGCTCCAGCAGCGTCGGCAGGTCCCGCACATCGGCGTGCACGTACTCGGTGGAGCCCTCGGGGGTGCCGCGCAGCAGCGCCTCGGCGTGCCGCAGCACGATCGGATCGTTGTCCGCGTACACCACCCGCGCCTCCGGCGCCACGCGCTGGGCGATCTGGTGCAGGTTCGGCTCGGTGGGGATACCCGTGCCGATGTCCAGGAACTGCCGGATCCCCGCCTCGGCGGCGGCGCGCACGGCCCGCTGCATGAAACGCCGGTTGCCGCGGGCGCCGCGCAGCACCGTGCCGTCCACGGCGAGGATCTTCCGGGCGAGTTCCTCGTCCACCGGGTAGTTGTCCTTGCCGCCCAGCCACCAGTCGTAGACACGCGCCGGATGCGGTCTGCTGGTGTCGATACGGACGGGTGCCTTCCGGTCCTCGGGTCCGGTCGTCATGTGGGCTCTTCTCCTCGCGTGGGGGGGGGGTGGGGGCGGACAGGGCGGCCAGACGCCGCTCAGAGGGTTTTGCGGAGGTCTTCCAGGAGGCCCCGGGTCTCCTGGGCGGACGCGGCATGCGTCGTCAGATGGTCGAGTACCTCCAGGTGCGCGGAGACCTCCCCCCGTGAGTCGAGATACAGGGCGCCCGTCAGATACTCGGTGACGACCATGTCGGGCAGTTCGGGCTCGGCGAAACGGAACAGCGAGAAGGGCGCGGCCGTCCCCGGATGCGGACCGTCGGCGAACTCGGCGATCTGCACGGTGATCCGGTCCCGCTCGGTCAACTCCAGCAGCTTGTCCAGCTGTTCACGCATGACGGAGGGATCCTCGCACACCGGGCGGCGCAGCACCGTCTCGTCCAGCACCGCCCACAGATGCGGCGGGTTCGGACCGTCCAGCAGCCGCTGCCGGGCCATCCGCAGCGACACATGCCGTTCGATCGCGTCCGGCGTGGTCCGCCCGACGGTGCCGGCCTCCAGTACGGCACGCGCGTACCGCTCCGTCTGCAACAGGCCCGGTACGAAGTGCGGTTCGTAGCTCCGGATCAGCCGGGCCGCGCCCTCCAGACTGACGTAGAGACTGAACCACTCCGGCAGCACGTCGTGGAAACGCTGCCACCAGCCGGGGAGGTTCGCCTCCTCGGCGAGCCGGACGAACGCCTCGGCCTCCTCCGCGGACACGCCGTACGCGTCCAGCAGCACCTGCACGTACGGGATCTTCAGCGCGACCTCGGCCGTCTCCATGCGCCGTACGGTCCCCGGAGCCACCCGCAGCGCGCGGGCCGCCTCCTCGCGGCCGAGACCGGCCGCCTCGCGCAGCTCCTGAAGCCGTCTGCCGAGCACCACCTGACCCACCGTGGGCGCGGGCCGCCGTTCACTCACGCCACGTCTCCCCTACGTGTCGAGGCACGCGGGTCAGTCTGTCATGTTCCAGCCGCAGTCTCACGGGTACGGCGATGAGGTCCTCGCCACGCGTGACCCCCGAGGTACCCGCGGTCGGCCGTTCATGACGTCCGGGGTAATCGACTCGTCTCCTTCCGTGCGGGATCGTCAAGTCACCGGGTTCCGGGCCGGCGCACTCCGGCCCGGAACCCGCCCGGGAGACCGAGCCCCCAGCTGATCCGACCTCGACGGAGGGTGATTCGCCATGTCCGCAGCCCAGTCCGCCCCGCTCACCGCGCTCGCCCGCACCGCCGAGCCGTACACCGCCCTGCGCCGCTTCCTGGCCGCGGACGCCGTCGTCACCGGCGTGAACGGCCTCGCCTACCTCGCCGCGTCCGGCCCCCTCGGCCGCCTCCTCGGCGTCGACTCCACGCTGCTCCTCGCCCTCGGCGCGTTCCTCACCGTCTACGCGGTCGCCGTCGGCGTCCTGGCCTCGCGGGCCCGGCCGGCGGCCCTGCCGGTGCGTGCGGTGGTGGAGGCCAACCTCGCCTGGAGCGCGCTCAGTTGCCTCGCCCTCGCCCTGTGGCTGTCGCCGACCGCGGCGGGCGCGGTGTGGACCGTGCTCCAGGCCCTGACGGTGGCCGGCTTCGCCGCACTCCAGCACGTCGCCCTGAAGGCCTCAACCCATCAGTGAATGCAGGTACTTGACCGTCGCCGGATCGGCCGGGAGCAGCGTCTCGACGGCCAGCTCGGCGACGGTCACGTCCATCGGCGTGTTGAACGTGGAGATCGACGAGATGAACGACAGGGTCCGCCCCGCGTGCTCGATCTGCATCGGCAGCGCGAAGTACGGCACGGGCTCCGGGGGTTCGGCAGCGGAACACCCCCTCTCCCGCGGCACCGGATACGCGGCCACCTCCTCGTACAGCGCCCGCAGCGGAGCCGAACGGTGCAGGGCGATCTGACGCTCCATCTGGGCGAGGAGATGGCCCCGCCACTCGGGCAGATTGCGGATGCGCGGCGCCAGACCGGACGGATGCAGCGTCAGCCGCATCGCGTTCAGCGGCGGCGCGAGCAGCGACTCCGGCAGCCCCTCCAGCAGCATCGCGACGCCCCTGTTGGCCGCCACCACGTCGTACCTGGCGTCCACCACCAGCGCCGGATACGGCTCGTAGCCCTGAATGAGCCGCTCCAGACCGGCCCGCAGCCCCGCCAGCGCGGGGTCGTCGAGCGGCGTCTCCGGGTAGTGCGGGGCGTAACCCGCCGCCAGCAGCAGCGCGTTGCGCTCCCTGACCGGCACCTCCAGATGCTCCGCCAGCCGCAGCACCATCTCCTCGCTGGGCCGCGAGCGGCCCGTCTCCACGAAACTGATGTGCCGCGCCGAGGAACCCGCCCGCAGCGCCAGCTCCAGCTGACTGACCCGCCGCCGCTCGCGCCAGGCCCGCAGCAACGGGCCCACCCCCGGCCCGGCGGGAGCGGCGGACGCGGCGTTCGTACTGGTCGCGACAGTGCCCATGCGTACGACCGTAGTCGACGCGGCCCGCGCGGGGGTACGGGCGAGAGGTGGTGGACGACCGGGCCTCACGCCCTCCCGCCGGCGCACGCCGTCAGGGACGGAACGCCGAGGTGAGACGCCGCAGCGAGGCCTGGGCGGGTGGACCCCAGGTGGGTTTGCCGCCGGGGCGGCCGTGGACGCCCGCGTCCCCGATGTGCAGGAGGGCGAGCGCGCGCAGCACCGCCCAGCCGCGGGCGCGGCGCAGGGTCGCGGCGTCCGGGACCGGCCGGTAGGCCGCGTGGAAGCGGTCGACGGCCCCGTCCGGCAGCAGCAGCCAGGCGGCGGCGAGGTCGAAGGCCGGGTCGCCGGCGAAGAGGTCGCCGAAGTCGATCACCCCGCAGAAGGCGCCGTCCGAGGTCAGGACGTTGGCCGGGTGCAGATCGCCGTGGAGCCAGAGCCGCGGCCCGGTCCATTGCGGCGCGGCGGCGGCGTCCTCCCAGACCGCGCGGACGGCCTCCGGGTCGGGGATCAGCCCCAGCCCGGTGGCCGAGTCGAGCCCCCGGGTGACGTGTCCGGCGGTGCCGGCCAGCGGGCCCCCGCGGTCCCGGCCCGCGGGCGCCGCGTCGGGGGCCGGGCGGTGCAGGGCGGTCAGGAAGGCGGCCAGGCCGTCGGCCGACTCCGCGGCACGGGTGGCGGGCGCGCGGTCGGCGGGCTCGCCCGGCACCCAGGTGGTGACGAGCCAGGGCCGCGGAAACCGTGCGGAGGGCTCACCCAGGTGCTGCGGGACGGGGACCCGCAGCGGAAGACGCGGGGCGAGGAGGGGCAGCCAGGCGTGCTCCTTGCGCAGCAGCGCGTCCGCGGTCGGCGTCGCCCAGGGCAACCGGACGGCGAGGTCCTCCCCGAGCCGCCACACCTGGTTGTCCCAGCCGCGCGCCCCGAGTCTGAGGGGCCGATCCGCCAGGCGGGGGTACTGCTCGCGCAGCAGAGCGCGGATCAGATCCTCGGTGATGTCCTCGGCGGTGTCCGTCCCGGTGGTCGTCATGAGGAGCAACGTTAGTCCTCTGACCAGGGCCGCCGCTGTCGTGCTGTGGCAGGCTGGACGCGTACGCGCCCCCCACGAACGGAGTCTCCCCGTGGCTGTGGAACCGCTCTCCCCGAAGGAGATCGAGGACCGCCTGACCGAACTGCCCGGCTGGGCCGTGGAGGGCGACCGCCTCACCCGCACCTACCGCCTGGCCTCCCATTTCGCCGCGACCGCCCTCGTCGTCCACGTGGCGCGGATCCAGGACGAACTGGACCACCACTCGGACCTGACCCTCGGCTACCACACGGTCTCCCTGACGGTGAACACCCACAGCGTCGGCGGGGCCGTCACCGCGCTGGACTTCGAGCTGGCGCAGCGGGTGGAGACGGCGGCGGGCGTGCACGGGGCGGAGTGAGGCCGTCGGGGCGGCGACGGTATGCAATCTGCGAACTCCTGCGGACAGGATCTGGTCGCCGGTCGTCGGTATGCGGTGCGATGTAGGCGGCATCCGGTCGACAGCATGCGAGGGACGACATACGGCGGGCTGTATGCGCCCAGCCGCATACAGTGCGGCGCACACCGCACACTGCACATCACACACCGCACATCGCATACGGCCCGACGGGCGGACGGGGGAGCGCGCGTGCTGGACTACGACCGGGAAGCCGAACGCTACGACGCCTCGCGCGGCGGCGAACCCCGCGCGGCCGCCGCGGCGGAAGCCGTCCTCGGCCTGCTGCCGCCCGGAGCCCGCAGTCTGCTGGACGTCGCCTGCGGCACGGGCATCGTCACCCGTCGGCTCGCCGCAGGCCCCGGCGCCCCTCGGGTGACCGGCGTCGATCTGTCTCCCGAGATGGCCCGGCACGCGGGCGCCCGGCTGCCCGGCTCGATCGTCCGCGCGGACAGCCGCCGACTGCCCTTCCCCGACGGACGGTTCGACGCGGTGAGCAGCGTGTGGCTGCTGCACCTCGTCGAGGACCCCGGCGACGTGCGCAGGATCGTCGCCGAGTGCGCCCGGGTGCTGCGGCCGGGCGGGGTGTACGTCACCACCGTCGACAAGGGCGCCTCGCACAACGTGGGCAGCGACATCGACGGAGTCCTCTCGTCCCGCCCGCGCCGCCCCGCTTCCGACGCCGCGGCACTCGTCGAGTCGTACACCGCCGACTGCGGTCTCGTCCCCGCCGGGCAGGCCCGCTTCGCGGGCCGGGGGCAGGGGCGCAGCCCGCGCCGGGCGATCGCGGACCTCAGACGCGGGTGGTTCGTCACCCTGCCGCCCGGAGACCCGCTGGCCGACGAGTTCGCCGCCCGCCTCGCCGCCCTGCCCGACCAGGAACGCCCGCGCCCCGAACCGGAGTTCACCCTGCGCGCCTTCCGCAAACCACCGCGCGCGCTGCCGGAGCCGCGCTCGGACGCCTGAACTCGGCGGCCGCGTCGAACCAGCCCCGGACCGGCTGGATCAAGTCCGTGTCTCCTGACCGGACCATGCGGAGGCCCCGCCCGACCACGGACGGGGCCTCCCACGGTCACACCACCGTGCAGCTCTGATCCCCCAGCCTGAACGCCGTCGGTTTCGCGTTCGTGCCGGTCCAGCTGCCCGTGAAGCCGAAGCTCACGGAGGCGCCCGCCGCCACATTGGCGTTCCAGGTGATGTTCTTCGCGGTCACCGCCGCACCGGACTGGGTGTGGTCGGCGTTCCAGAGCTGGGAGACCGTCTGGCCGTTGGGGAAGGACCAGGTGAGGCTCCAGCCGGACCACGCGGCGGTACCCGTGTTGGCGAGCTTCACGTCCGCCTGGAAGCCGCCGGACCACTGGTTGGTGATCGTGTACGTCACCGCGCAGGCCCCGGTCGGGTTGGGATCCGTACCGCCACCGCCACCTCCGCCGCCTCCGCTCGTGTCGGAGGTGTCGCCATAGATGACCCCCCGGCCGTTCGTCGACACGTACACCCGGCCGTAGACCCGTGGGTCACCGGTGATCGCGGTACCCGTCCAACCCCATTGATGCGCATCGTCGTTGATGCGGGTCCAGGTCACGCCCTTGTCGGTCGAACGGAAGATCCCGCGCACTCCGGCGATCTTGGCGCTGGTGTAGAGCGTCTGGTACGAGGCACCGGTCGCCGCCTTCCCGAAGCCGATCGTGTCGGCCTGCTCGACGTTCGACAGCTTGGTGAACGTCGCGCCGGAGTCGGTGGAGTGCCACAGCCCGTAGGCCCCGTCGCTCGCCCCGCCGGCCAGCCACACATCGCCCTTCGTTCCGGGAAGCGCCTTGAAACGCACGCTGTCCCCACTGGGCAGGCCCGTCGCCGACGACGCGGTGAAGGACGCCCCGCCGTCCGAACTCACGTAGAACTTGCCCGACTTGAAGCCGTAGAAGGTCTTGGGGTCGACCCGGTCCGACTCGACGATCGCGCCGGAGGGGATCCCGCTCGACGCCTGCCACGACGTACCGAAACCGGTCGTGTACTGCACCCCGGTGCCGGCCGGGCTCCACACGAACCGGCTGCCGTCCGCCGCCGCGGCCACCGTCCCGCCGCCGCTGACCCCCGAAGGGTCGGTCCCGGCGAACCAGTTGGCCCCGTTGTCCGTCGAGAACGCCACGTGCGGGCCCGAGTCCAGGTCGCCGACCCGGACCACCGTGTTCGGGGTGGTCTCCGCGAAGTCCAGGCTGGTCGTCGTCGTGAAGTTCGGGGAGGTGAACATCATCGACGGCACCTTCGTCAGATCCGTGTGCCGGAAACCGCCGACGTCACCGAGCGCACTGAGCAGCGGTGCGCCGGCCGGGGGAGAGGCGAGGTCGTTGACCGCCGTCTCCTCCAGCCCCTGCACCATCGGCTTGACGGTGAACTGGCTGCCGCTGTCCCAGTTGGTGAGGTTCTCCGTGCCGTAGATCGTCGCGCCCGTCCCGTACATCATGCGGGCGGAGTTGAACGGGTCGATCTCCAGCGCCTCGGTCATCCACCCGAGCTTGGGCGTCTGCTCCGGCGGCGTCGGGCTCGCTCCCCAGGTCAGCCATGGCGACGAGGAGACGTCCATGGTGAACCGGTTGGCGCGGCTCGGGTACGACGTGTAGTCCCACGCCTTCGTCCAGGTCCCGCCGCTGTTCGTGGAGCGGAAGATCTGGGTGTCGGGCCACCAGGAACTGTAGGCGGTCGTCATCACGGTGCCGGGCTTCTGCCGGTCGACCGTGAGCCCGCTGAAACCGTAGGAGGTGTCGGCCTCCGCCACCGGGCTGATGTCCGTCCAGGTCCCGGTCGCCGTCGCGTACCGCATCAGCCGGCCCTTGCCGCCGTCGTACGGACCGCCCTTGTCGCTGTATGCGATGTACAGATAGCCGTTGACGGTATCCAGTACACCCTTGTGCGCCAGATACCCCGTCGGCTGTCCGGCCAGCCGCGACCAGGTCGCTCCCGCGTCCGTCGACCGGTACACCGCGTTGTCCTTGTCCGCGACGCCGACGTAGATCGTCTTCGTCGCCGTACCGGACGTGCCCGTCGACTCGTCGAAGGTCACCCAGACGATCCCCTGGTTGTCGCTGGTGTACCCGCTGGTGTCGCTGGGATCCTGTACGTAGTTGCCGACGTTGGGGAAGTTGGTCACCTGCGACCAGGTGACCCCCGAGTCCGTCGACCGCCACAGCCCCTTGCCGCTCGGTGCGCCGAGGTACAGCACGCTGTTGCGGTGGGGGTCGACGGCGAGCCGCTCGCCCATGCCCCGGCCGGGCATGTTCCCGCCCAGCTTGAACGGGAGGTCCGTCTTCTGCCAGCTGGCGCCCCGGTCGCCGGAGCGCAGTACGGCGCCGTTGGTCGGATCCCAGCTGTTGGTGTACGTGCCGACCGCCGCGTACACCTTGTTCGGGTCGACCGGGTCCGAGGCCAGGCTCACCACTCCGGTGTGGCCCCACTGCGCCCAGCCGACCGAGTCCAGCAGGGGCGTCCAGGTCTTGCCCGACTCCTGCCAGCGGTAGGCGCCGCCGATGTCGGTACGGGCGTAGGCGAGGTTCTTCTCCTTGCGGTTGAAGACGATGCCCGGGACGAAACCGCCGCCGTCGATCCGGGCGTTCTTCCAGGTGTACGACTCTGCGGCGAGCGTCGCCTTCGGGGTCGCGTCGGCGGCCAGTGCGGACGGGCCGGCGGAGAGCAGGCCGGCGGCGAGCGCCAGCACCGCCGTCAGAATGCGCTTTCTTCGCACGGTGGGGTCCTTCCTCGCGAAGCCATGTGTGCGGGGGGAGGTGCGGGAAGTACGACGTGCCGGGGCGGGATGCGCCACTACCGGGCGGCCCCCCATGCGGGAAGGGGCCGCCCGGCGCGGTACGCGGAGCGTTAGCGGGGACTTATTCGAGGAGCTCCGCGTACGAGCCCATGGCCAGGGCGATGTCGGCCTGGGCCCAGAACCGGTGGTACGTGAACACGGGCGCGGCACCGCCCGCGAGATAGCTCTGGATCTTCGACCACGCCGGGTCGTTCTTGTAGAAGGAACGCAGCGAGGTGAACGTCGAGGACGAGCTGATCGTGTCGCCGTTCGGCATCTTCCCGCTCCAGCCGCTCGGGACGTACACGCCGTCGCCGAAGCGGTTGTAGTCGGTGCGGGTCTCGGGGACCGCGATGCCGAGGGAGTCCTGGTAGTTGGTCCACATGCCGTCCAGGAGCGCCTTGGCGGTCGTCTTCGCCCTCGTGTCACCGGACCTGGCGGCGTAGTACGTCAGGGTCTTGGCGTACGAGCCGGCCACACCGACGTCATTGGTGTAGTCGGCGACGGTGACGTGAAGTCCCGTGTTGGCACCGGGACTGGAGGCGTTCCAGGTGTCGGGCTGGCCCGACCACTGGAGGGTGGAGGGGATCCGGAAGGTGCCGTCCGGGTTGATCGTGGTCTTGGACAGCGCCCAGTCGACCCACTTGTCGAGGACCGCCTTGGCGGCGGCGTTCCCCGTCTGCTGGTAGTACTCGGCGACCCGCTCCATCGACCAGGTCTGGAACCCGAACCACTGGTTCGACGGCGGGTCGTGGTAGACGGGCTGCTGGTCGTAGTACATGCCGTAGAAGGTCGACGTGCCGGACGGGGGAGTGGCGTAACGTCCCGCCCAGCTGTTGGTCGCACCGCCCGCGATGGCGCCCTCGCTGGACTGCAACCAGCGGTAGAACTCCAGTTGACGGGTGAGTGACTTCGACCAGTCGGCCTGCCCCGTCGCCGACTTGGGCTTGAGGTCGGCGTAGCTGCTCAGCGCGTACGCGGCCAGGGGGTTCTGGTAGCCGCCGTGGACATGGCTGGAGCCGATGCGCCAGGACCAGCCGGCGCTGGTGTCCGTGGCGCCGCCCCAGGCGTAGTACCAGGACAGCAGATAGTGCGAGGCGTCCTTGCCGGTGCCGGCCGCACACGCGCTCGGACCGACGCAGTTGCCGATCTTCTTGAAGTACTTGTCGTACATCGCATACCGCAGGTAGTCGCCCATCTTCGCGGCCTTGCCCACGGTCGCCGACACGGCGCTGCCCTTGCCCTGCGCGGTCGCCCAGACGTCCGCCCAGTACGCCGCCTGCACCGCCCGGGCGTCGGCGTCCGGGGCGTTGGTGAACTTCCACTGCTTGGCGTACGACGAGTCGCCGGTGAACAGGTCCAGATACCCGTTCCTGCCGCCGTACTTGAAGGCGTCGCAGGTCGGCTGCGGAACCGTCTCCCACACCGACTCCTGCGCACCGCGCTGGAAGGTGTTGATGTACGACGGTCCGGTCGCGGTCGGTCCCGCCTCGCACTTGCCGGGCTCGTTGCCGTAGCCGTAGACGTTGTCGACGTCCTGCAGCCAGTGCATACCGTAGACGTCGTCCGTGCTGTATGCGGTCTTCAGTTCACCGGCGATCGGATCCGATCCCACCGACGCACCCGTGTCCAGCCGCGCCGGATACTCGTTCGGCGTGTCCAGCTCGGGCGCGTACGTCGCCGGTTTCGACGCGTTGTAGAAGGAGTTCGTCGGCTGGTCGGCGTGGGTGGGGATCATGTACTTCTCCATGATGTCCCACGCGCCGTTGAACTTGGTCCAGTCGCCGGTGATCTTGCCGTACATGGCCTGCAGCCAGAGAAGGTAGCTGTAGGCCTCCGACGTGGTCTCGTGGCCCTGGTCCGGCGCCTCGACGATCAGCGTCTCCACCGAGTGGTACGGGATGCCCTCGGGGGAGAAGTAGCCGTTCGCCGGGTTGGTGATCTTGCCGTAGAGGTCCAGGAACCGGGCGTCGTACACCTTGCTGCCGGCGATCTCGGTGACCGTGACCGACGCCTTCGCGTGCCCGGTGGCGGTCGACTCGAAGACGGCCGCGCCGGTGCCGGAGGCGTTCGCGGTGACGGTCACCTTCTGGGCGGTGCTCCAGTTCGACGGGGTGAAGGTGAGCGAGGCGCCCCCGGTCACCGTCAGACCTGTGTTGCCGCTGGTCCGGGCGGTCGTGACGGTCACAGCGGCCGACGGCTGGGTCGACAGCTTCACCTCGTAGGTGCCCGTCTTGCCCTGCTGCACCGCCAGCTGGTTGGTGGAGGCGACCACGGCCGGTCCGGAGGCGACCGTGATACCGACCGGCGTCGACGTCCCCGACGCGCCCAGGCTGTCGTAGGCCTTCGCCACCAGCGAGTGACTGCCCACCGACAAACCGGAGGCCGACAGGGTGTACGGCGCGGTGGTGTCCGTGCCCAGCAGGGTGGTGTCGTCGTAGAACTCGACCTTGGTGACGGTCGCGCTGTCGGCGGCCGCGGCGGTCGCCGCGAGCGGCACCGCGTCGCCCTGGGTGTAGACGGCGCCCGCCGTGGGGCTGGTCAGCACGGTGGCCGGCGGCTGGTGCGCACCGGTGCAGGGGGTGCCGTTGACGGCGAAGGCGGTGGGAGCGGTGTTGGTGCCGCTGTAGGTGAACTGCGCGCCGGTGCTTACCGCGGCGCCCGCCGCGATGGTCCCGTTGTAGGAGGCGCTGTTCACCGTGATCTGCCGGCCGGACTGCGACCAGGTGCCGTTCCAGCCGTTCGACAGCGTCTGGTTGCCCGTGTAGGCGTACGTGAGGCTCCAGCCGCTGATGGGGTCGGTGCCCCGGTTGGTGAGGGTGAGGTCGGCGGTGAAGCCGGAGCCCCAGTCGTTGGTCTTGTAGTCCACGCTGCACTGGAGAGCCGCCGCCTGGGCGGGTGTCGGCAGCGTGCTCAGCATGGCGAACGGAAGCGCGAGGGCCGCGACTACGGCGGTCCACAGGCGCCGCGTCGTGCGACGTCTGCGTACGGGATCCATGGTTCCGGTTCCTCCTTGCGGCTCTAAGCGGTGGGGGGAGGAGCAACAAGCTCTGAACCAGTGGGAGCGCTCCCATAGTGGGGAAGGGGGTGAAGGCGGTCAAGGTGCTTGAAGAGTCGAAAACATTCGACTCGAAAAGTTGAGGGAAAGTCAGCGTCGCCCCTGTTCTTTGCCAGGGCTTGGCGCTAGCTTCGAGGCACCAGTGGGAGCGATTCCATCAGTCGACGCGTCCGTCACGACGCGCTGATCTGCAAGGAGTCGCTCATGCGACACCCCCCTCGTTCAATCCTTTTAGCCGTCGCCGGCACGGTCGCCCTCGGGGCGGGCGCGGCCCTGCCGGTCATGACGGCACAGGGAGCCACGCCCGCGTGCACGGTGGAGTACTCCGTCACCGGCCAGTGGGACGCCGGCTTCCAGGGCGCGGTACGGATCACCAACAACGCTGCCCCCGTGACCGGTTGGACCCTGACCTTCGACTTCGCGAACGGGCAGAGGGTCACCCAGGGCTGGAGCGCCAAGTGGTCCCAGTCGGGCACGGCCGTCACCGCGGCGAACGAGAGCTGGAACGGCTCGCTCGGCACCGGCGCGAGCGTCGACGCGGGCTTCGTCGCGTCGAAGGGCGCGACGAACGCCGTACCGACGACGTTCCGGCTCAACGGCACCACCTGCAACGTCGACAGCGGCTCCACCCCGACCCCGACACCGACGCCCACGGCGACCCCGACCACCCCGCCCGGCACAGGTGACGCACCGCCCCGGCTGCACGTGTCCGGCAACAAGCTCGTGGACGCCGACGGCCGCACCCGCAGGCTGCTCGGGGTGAACCGGTCCGGCGGCGAGTTCATGTGTGTCCAGGGCCGTGGCATCTGGGACGGTCCGGTCGACGACGCGGCCCTTCGCGCCATCGCCGACTGGAAGGCGAACACGGTCCGCGTCCCGCTCAACGAGGAGTGCTGGCTGGGCCTGTCGAACATCGACCCGGCCTACGGCGGCGTGAACTACGTCAACGCCGTCAAGGACCTGGTCGCCCGCGTCGAGGCCCACGGCATGACCCCGATCGTCGAACTGCACTGGACCTACGGCCAGTACACCGGTAACTCGGCCGGCTGTGCGGACGTGCACGCCAGTTGCCAGAAACCGATGCCCGACATGCAGTACACCCCCGCGTTCTGGACGTCGGTCGCGAACACGTTCAAGGGCGACCCGGCCGTCGTGTTCGACCTGTTCAACGAGCCCTACCCGGACCGGGCGACCTCCACCGTCACCCGGGCCTGGCAGTGCTGGCGGGACGGCGGCACCTGCCCCGGCATCGGGTACGAGGTCGCTGGTATGCAGGATCTCGTCGACTCCATACGGTCGACCGGCGCCCGCAACGTGATCCTCGCCGGCGGCCTCGCCTACTCCAACGACCTCAGCCAGTGGCTGACCTACAAACCCACCGACCCGACCGGCAATCTCGCCGCCGCCTACCACGTCTACAACTTCAACTCCTGCGCGAGCGCGAGCTGCTGGAGCTCCACGCTCGCCCCCGTCGCCGCCCAGGTGCCGCTCGTGGCGGGCGAGATCGGGGAGAACACCTGCTCGCACGCGTTCGTCGACCAGGTCATGAAGTGGTTCGACGACCGGCAGCTTTCCTACCTGGGCTGGACCTGGAACACCTGGGACTGCTCCTCGGGACCGTCGCTGATCTCCAGCTACGACGGAACCCCCACCGCGTACGGCACCGGGCTGCGCGATCATCTGCGCGCCCTCGACGGATAGGCGCCACCAGCAGCAAGGGACGTCAGGAACGGGCAGAACGGACACCATCCGCGAAGGACAAGGAAACCCGCACTCATGAGCCGTAGCAGAACAGCGATGCTCGCCGCGCTGGCGCTGGTCGCCGCCGCCTCCGGGACGGCACTCGCGGTGGTCCCGGGCGATCCGGGCATCGCCGCCATCCCGTGCACCGTGGCCTACACCGTGCAGAACCAGTGGGACACCGGCTTCACCGCCAACGTCACCGTGACCAACAACTCCGCCGCCAAGTCGAGTTGGGCGGTGAAATGGGCGTACGGCGGCAACCAGAAGATCACCAGCGGCTGGAACGCGAAGATCACCCAGTCCGGTACGGCCGTCACCGCGAACAACGAGACCTACAACGGGACGCTGCCGAACGGCGGTTCGGTCAGCTTCGGCTTCCAGGCCTCCTACAGCGGCACCAACGCGGTCCCCGCCTCGTTCACGCTCGACGGGGTCACCTGCAACGTCGACAGCGGCGGGACCACCGACCCGGGCACGCCGACCGGCTCCGGCACGCCGACCGGCTCCGGCACGCCGACCGGCTCCGGCACGCCGACCGGCCCCGGCACCCCCTCCACCAGGGTCGACAACCCCTATGCCGGCGCCAAGGTGTACGTCAACCCCGAGTGGTCGGCGAACGCCGCCGCCGAACCCGGCGGTTCGCGCGTCTCCAGCCAGCCCACCGGCGTGTGGCTCGACCGCATCGCAGCGATCAACGGCGCAGGCGGACACATGGGCCTGCGCGCCCACCTGGACGCGGCCCTCGCGCAGAAGGGCAGCGGCGAGGAAGTCGTCCAACTGGTCGTCTACGACCTCCCGGGACGTGACTGCTCCGCCCTCGCGTCCAACGGCGAGCTGGGCCCGACCGAGATCGACAAGTACAAGACGCAGTTCATCGACCCGATCGCGGCGATCCTCGCGGACAGCAAGTACGCGGGCCTCCGGATCGTCACCGCCGTCGAGATCGACTCGCTGCCGAACCTGGTCACCAACACCGGCAGCAAGGCCACGGCGACCCCGGCCTGCGACACCATGAAGGCCAACGGCAACTACGTGAAGGGCGTCGGCTACGCGCTGAAGAAGCTCGGCGCGATCCCCAACGTCTACAACTACGTCGACGCCGGCCATCACGGCTGGCTCGGCTGGGACGACAACTTCGCGCCCTCCGCCCAGATCCTGTACCAGGCCGCCACCGCGGAGGGGGCGACCGTGGACGACGTGCACGGCTTCATCACCAACACGGCCAACTACAGTGCCCTGAAGGAGGACAACTTCACCATCAACGACAACGTCGCCGGCAAGTCGGTGCGTGAGTCGAAGTGGGTGGACTGGAACCGGTACGTCGACGAGCTGTCGTACGCCCAGGGCTTCCGCAACCAGCTGGTGACCACCGGCTTCCGGTCGAACATCGGCATGCTGATCGACACCTCCCGCAACGGCTGGGGCGGCACCGCACGGCCCACCGGTCCGGGCGCCACGACCACCGTCGACACCTATGTCAACGGCGGCCGCTACGACCGCCGTATCCACGTCGGCAACTGGTGCAACCAGTCCGGCGCCGGCCTCGGCGAGCGCCCGAAGGCCGCACCGGCCGCCGGGATCGACGCGTACGTGTGGATGAAGCCGCCGGGTGAGTCCGACGGCGCCAGCTCCGCCGTCGCCAACGACGAGGGCAAGGGCTTCGACCGCATGTGCGACCCGACGTACACGGGCAACCCCCGCAACGGCAACAGCATGTCGGGAGCCCTGCCCAACGCTCCGCTGTCCGGGCACTGGTTCTCGGCCCAGTTCCAGCAGCTGATGCAGAACGCCTACCCGCCGCTGTAGGAACCGGCGCGGCGTCCCGTCCGGCCGCTCCCTGTGCTCCGGGAGCGGCCGGACGCGGCGGATTCCGGGACCGGAGGAGCGAAATTTTTGCGGTCCCGGCAACAATCATGGCCCTCGTGCGGTGTGCCGGAGCACGCTTGCGGCACCCCGACGAGAGGCTGACCACCATGGCGCACCACCCGCACGAGCACGGCGATCACGAGCACGGCGACCACCAGCAGCAGAATCAGCACCAGCACCAGCCTCAGCACCGCCACGGCCACGGGCACGGCCACGGGCACCACACCGACATCGACTGGGCGGAGATGGCCCCGCACCTCGTGGCCCAGGCGGAACTGTTCACGCCGCTGTACGAGCGGGCCCTCGCCTGGCTCGGCAAGGAGGTGACCGAACCGGGACTGATCGTCGACCTGGGCAGTGGTCCGGGCGTCGTCTCGGGACTGTTCGCCGAGACCTTCCCCGGCGCCCGGGTCCTCGCGGTCGACGGCTCCGGGCCCCTGCTGGAGCAGGCCGAGGCGCGCGCCGCCCGGCTCGGGTACGCCGACCGCTTCGGTACCCTCGCCGGTGAACTCCCGGACATCCTGGCCGAGTTGGACTACCCCGCCGACCTGCTCTGGGCGGGCCGCAGTCTCCACCACCTCGGCGACCAGCGCGCCGCCCTCACCGCCTTCGCCGAGCGGCTCGCGCCCGGCGGCACGCTGGCGATCATGGAGGGCGGCCTGCCGAGCCGGTTCCTGCCGCGGGACATCGGCATCGGCCGACCCGGCCTGGAGGCACGGCTCGACGCGCTCCAGGAGGAGTGGTTCGCCCAGATGCGGGCCGACCTGCCCGGGACCGTCGAGGTGACCGAGGACTGGCCGGCGCTGCTCGGCTCCGCCGGCCTGAAGCACACCCGCAGCCGCAGTTTCCTGCTCGACCTGCCCGCCCCCGCCTCCGACCGGGCCCGCGCCTACGTCACCGACTCACTGGGCCGGCTGCGCGAGATCTACGGCGACATCCTCGACCCCGAGGACCGCGCCGTGCTCGACCGCCTCCTCGACCCCGCCGACCCGGCCGGCATCCGGCGCAGGTCCGATGTGTTCGTGCTGGCCGCGCACACCGTGCATACGGCGGTGAAGCCCGCGTAGCCCGGACGGCGAGCCGCTCCGCCCCTCCGCGTCCCCGCCGCCTCCCCCTGCCCGGCCCGCCCTCGCCCCCTCCGTCATCCATAGTGACCTGGGTCACATTTCGGCAGTAGGATGGGAGGGCGGGTCCGCTCGGACCCGGCATCCCGGACGCGGCCGTGCGGGAAAGACGGGGGCCGTCATGGACCGTTACGTCAGTCAGGACATCAGCGGCTGGACCGAGTTGCGTGTGCACGGAGTGTCGGGGACCCCGCCCGAGGCCGAACTCTGCCACCCCGCAGTCGCGTTGGTCGCGGGCGACCGGCTCGCCGGCTTCTACCGGCGGATCTGGGAACGCGCCCGCGGCGCCCCCGACGGGCCGGACTTCCGCCGCGAGGGATACTCCTGGGGCAAGCTCACCTCGGGGGACAACTCCCGTGCCCTGTGGCTGCTTCTGCTGCCCTTCATGTTCCTGAACCTCGCCTACTACATGGACCCGGAACACCGCGTCGTAGGCAACCGCACCCGCGTCGTACCCGAACGCAACGCCGTCCAGCGGCTCCTCGCGCTCTCCCTCACCGGCACCTACGTCCTGGCCGCCACTTCCGTGTCGATGGACCTGGTCGGCTGGCAGTGCGGGGCGCACGCCGGGCCGTCCCGACCGGCCTGCTCCAGCGGCGGGTTCTGGCTGAACTGGCTGCACTACAGCTGGCTGGACTCCACCGGCCGGCACCTCGCCGTCACCTCCCTCGTGCCGCTCGCCCTCGTCGCACTGCTGTGGTGGACCGCCCGCAGGACCTGGGCCACCATGGAGGCCCAGCAGGTCCCGCAGATCAAGGGCACCGCGGACGTCCGACTGCCGCTGGAGGACCGCCGGTTGTGGAACGGCCGCGGACCCGTGCGCGAGTTGCGCGCCCTGCACGTCGCCGGCGCCCTCGCCGTCGTGGGCGTCCTGCTGCTCGCGCCGCTGCTGCCCGGCGCGGACCTCACCAGCCTGTCCCACGGCGACACCTGGCACCCGGCGGCGGCCGTCGTCCGCAACCTCCTGCTCCTCGCCCTGCTCCTCGTCGTGGCACTGGTCGTGATCCAGGTGCCGCTGGTCAAGGACCGGGACCGGCCCGGACAGGACGCGGCCCGCAGGGCCGACGAACTCGACGGCTACCGCGTCCTGCCCTGGCTCGTGACCACGCTCGTGGCCGGTGCCCTCGCCGTGGCCTGCTGGGGCGCGGCGAGGGCCGGTCCGCCCGACACGACGGCCGGGCTGCACGCCCTGCCCTGGCAGACCGGCGCCGTGCGCTGGCTGCTCGTCGCCCAAGGCGCGCTGCTGCTGCTCCTCGCCGCCTCCCACGTCCTGCGCGGCACGGCGAGAACGACACCGCCCGACGGCAACGCCCTCGGCAACCCCCGCTTCCCGCACCCCGCCTGGGGCGGCATGAGCATGGCCGGGGTAGCCCTCCTCGCGACCCTCCTGGCGACCGCCCTCGCCGCCGGCGTCACGCTCCGCGTGGCGGAGATCCTCGGCGCGCCCACGGTCCCCGGACACCCCACCGGCAACCAGCGCCCCCTGGTGGTGCCGACCGCCTACTTCTGGGCGGCGGTGTGCGCGCTCGCCCTCGCCGTCGTGGCGCTGCTCCTCGCCGCCCGCGCCTGGGCGGTCATGCGCCGCGGCCGCGCGGCGGCGCTCCACCACGTCCAGGAGTTCTACCCTCGCGACGACGCCGGGAGGGCGCCCCTGGCTCGGCGCCGGCACATCGCCGGCGTATGGGCTCGCGCGCGGGGCCTCAGTCCCGCCGCCGAGGGCGGTCTCGGTCTGCTGCTGCTCGCCGCCGTCGTGATCGCGGTGGCCGGGGTCGTCCTGGACCTGGCCCTGGGCACCCGGCTCGTCACCGACGGCTCCCCCTGGCTGACCACCGCCGCCAACCTCGTCCTGACCGGCCTGGTCGCCGGACTGCTCTGGGCCGGACGCCAGGCCTACCGCAGCGAGAGCTTCCGGCGCACGGTCGGCATCCTCTGGGACGTCGGCACCTTCTGGCCGCGCGCCGCCCACCCCTTCGCCCCGCCCTGCTACGCCGAGCGGACCGTGCCCGACCTGCTGACCCGCCTGGAACACCTCACCGGTACGACCGCCGGGGAGCAGCAGCTGCCGCCGGGCGGCCGGGTGCTGCTGTCCTGCCATTCGCAGGGTTCCGTGATCGGGGTGGCCGTCCTGATGCAGGCGAACACCGCCGCCGGCGTCCGCACCGCCCTGCTGACCTACGGCTGCCCGCTGACCAGGCTGTACGCGCGGTTCTTCCCGGCGTACTTCAATGCGGACTCCGTACACCGCCTCGGGCAGATCCTGGCCCACCGGGTGGGGCCCCTGCCCGAGCCCGGGGGGAAACCCGGCCTCGCCGACGACACCCGCTGGTACAACCTGTACCGCGCCAGTGACCCCATCGGCGGGTGGGTCGTACGGGATGCGCGGCCGTTGCGGCCGGGCGTACGGCTGAAGCACGGGGACCGGCAACTGCTCGACCCGATGAAGCTGTGCAAACAGCCCGGCGACACCTGCTACCAGCCCCCGAAGGGACACTCCGACTACTTCTCCGACCCCGCGTTCGACGCGTGCGTCCGTGATCTCGTCGCAGGCGACGGCACGCTCGCGCCGCCCACCTCCCCGCCCTCCACCGCCGTACCCGTGATCCTCTCCGAGTCGGTGGACGGCGCGGCTCCGGTCGGCCGGGCGCGCCTGTGAGGGGCGGGCTTGTGGGTCCGGGCTGTGAGGGGCCGGGGGTGAAGAGGGCTCCTGAGAGCTAAGGGCCGGCGTGAGGGCCCGGCACCGAGAAAGGGGCGTGGCCCGTGGCGACGCCCCTTTCCCATGCCGATCCGGCGATCCGGGCGCTCTCCCCGGTTCAGCCGATGTCGAACGTCGACGGGTCCGGACCGATCCGCCGGTCCTCGTTCAGCGCGCTGATCGCCGCGAGGTCCTCGGTGTCCAGGCCGAAGTCGAACACCTCGATGTTCTCCCTGATCCGCGAGGGCGTCACGGACTTCGGGATCACCACGTTGCCGATCTGGAGGTGCCAGCGCAGCACCACCTGGGCCGGGGTGCGGTTGTGCTTCTGGGCGATCGCGACGATCGCCGGGACCTCCAGCAGCCCCTTGCCCTGGCCCAGCGGCGACCAGGCCTCGGTGGCGATGCCCTGCTCCGCGTGGAACTCCCGCAGCGCGTGCTGCTGGAGGTGCGGGTGCAGCTCGATCTGGTTGACCGCCGGGACGACCGCCGTCTCACCCGTCAGCCGCTCGAGCTGCTCGACGGGGAAGTTGGAGACACCGATCGCCTTGACCCGGCCGTCGGCGTACAGCTTCTCGAACGCCTTGTACGTGTCGACGTACTTGTCCCGGGCCGGCAGCGGCCAGTGGATGAGGTACAGATCGACGTACTCCAGGCCCAGCTTGCCGAGCGAGGTGTCGAACGCGCGCAGAGTCGCGTCGTAGCCCTGGTCGGAGTTCCACAGCTTGGTGGTGACGAAGATGTCCTCGCGGGGCACGCCGGAGGCGGCGATCGCCTTGCCGGTGCCCTCTTCGTTGCCGTAGATCGCCGCTGTGTCGATGCTGCGGTACCCGGCCTCCAGCGCGGTGGCCACCGCCCGCTCCGCCTCGTCGTCCGGCACCTGCCAGACGCCGAAGCCCAGCTGGGGCATTTCCACGCCGTTGTTGAGGATGATCGGGGGGACCTTGCTGCTCACGAGCTCTTGATCCTTCGGTTGTCCGTCATGTGCGTACTCCCATCGTCAACGATCACACGCCGTGATGCATTCCTGACCCCGGGATCCCGGATACCCGATACCGGATACCGGATACCGCCTCCCGGATTCGAACCCGCGGCTTCACGTCCGGTACAGCGCGTCGACCTCTTTCGCGTACGCCTTCTCGATGGCCTTGCGCTTCAGCTTCAGCGACGGGGTGAGCAGCCCGTGCTCCTCGGTGAACGGCTGGGCGAGGATACGGAAGGTGCGGATCGACTCGGCCTGCGACACCTGGGTGTTGGCGGCCACCACCGACCGGCGCACCTCCGCCTCCAGATCCGGGTCCCGCACCAGCTCGGCAGGCGTCATGCGCGGCTTGCCGCGCATCTGAAGCCAGTGCTCCACCGCCTCCTGGTCGAGTGTGACGAGCGCGGCGACGAACGGCCGGTCGTTGCCGACGACGATGCACTGGCCGACCAGCGGATGGTCGCGCACCCGCTCCTCCAGCAGCCCCGGCGAGACGCTCTTGCCGCCCGAGGTGACGAGGATCTCCTTCTTGCGGCCGGTGATGGTGAGATAGCCGTCCTCGTCGAGGGAGCCCAGGTCGCCGGTGGCGAGCCAGCCGTCGTGCAGACTCTCGTCGGTCGCCTTGGGGTTGTTGAGATAGCCCTGGAAGACGTTGTCACCGCGCAGCCAGATCTCCCCGTCGTCCGCGACGTGCACGGTCATCCCGGGGATGGGCTGCCCGACCGTGCCGTAGCGGGTGCGGCCGGGCGGGTTGGCGGTCGCGGCCGCCGTCGACTCGGTCAGCCCGTACCCCTCGTACACCTGCACCCCCGCGCCCGCGAAGAACAGCCCGAGCCGGCGGTCCATCGCCGAACCGCCCGACATGGCGTGCCGCACCCGGCCCCCCATGGCCGCGCGCACCTTCGCGTAGACGACCTTGTCGAAGAACTGGTGCTGCATCCGCAGCCCCGCCGAGGGCCCCGGCCCGGTGCCCCAGGCCTTCGCCTCCACCGCCTCCGCGTACGCCGTCGCCACCTCCACCGCCTTCTCGAACGGCCCCGACCTGCCCTCCCGTTCGGCCTTGCGGCGGGCCGCGTCGAACACCTTCTCGAAGATGTACGGCACGGCCAGGAAGAAGGTCGGCCGGAACGCGGCCAGGTCCGGGAGCAGCGCCGCCGCGTGCAGCTGGGGCTGATGACCGAAACGGACCTTGCCGCGGATGGCGGCGATCTGCACCATCCGCCCGAAGACGTGAGCGAGTGGCAGGAAAAGCAGCGTCGCCGCCTCGTCGCCCTTGCGCGAGTGGAACACCGGCTCCCAGCGTTCGATGACCGTGTCCGCCTCGAACATGAAGTTGCCGTGCGAGATGACACAGCCCTTGGGGCGGCCCGTGGTGCCCGAGGTGTAGATCACCGTGGCGACCGATTCCGGCGTGACCGCCTCCCGGTGCCGGTGCACCACCTCGTCCTCCACCGAGGCACCCGCGTCGTACAGCTCCTGCACACATCCCTCGTCCAGCTGCCACAGCTGTCTGAGCAGCGGCAGCCGGTCGATGACCGTGGCGATCGTCATCGCGTGGTCCTCGTGCTCCACCACGGCGGCCGTGCACTCCGCGTCGTACAGCATCCAGAAGCACTGCTCCGCCGACGACGTCGGATACACCGGCACCACCTGCGCGCCGATCGTCCACAGCGCGTAGTCGAACAGGGTCCACTCGTATCGGGTGCGGGACATGATCGCGACCCGGTCACCGAACCGGACACCGCGCGCGAGCAGGCCCTTCGCGAGGGCGAGGACCTCGTCGCGGAACTCGGCCGAGGTCACGTCCCGCCATCGGCCGTCCTCGTCCTTGCGGCCCAGCGCCACATGGAGCGGGTCCTCCTGGGCGTGCCGGAAGACCACGTCGGCCAGACCGCCGACCGGCGGCGCCAACGCCAACGGAGGGTTGGTGAACTCGCGCACAATCCAGCACCCCGCTTCTCCAGGCCGCGCAGCGCCGTGAAAGCTACCCCACGCCCGGGCGGGGCGGGAGGGGGGCGGAAAGCGAGCGATGCTCTCGTCTGCCCTGGTCGGTACCGCAAAATCAGCTCACATGGGGAACGGTCGGACAGAAAACTGACGCTTGAGCAAGTTTCGGTGCCGTAATCTCCACCGAATCTGCCCGCAGCGCTTACGCCTCCCGGCCCCTGCCTGGTGTGCGATATGCGGCATACGGGATGCGATCTGCACCTCTTCGTATCCTGTACGCACCCTTCAGTCGCCCCGACCACCCCCGCGCCCCGCCGCCGGTCGTCGCTGCAGCCGGTCCCCGCCCGTCAGGATCGCCGCCGCCAGGGCGTCCGCGGCTCCCTGGGCCGAGGGGCGCCGCCGCCCGTGCACCAGGACGAAGTCCACGCGGCCCAGCTCCGGCAGTCCCGCCCGGTCGGGGATCCGGACCAGGCCCGGCGGGACGAGGCCCCGGGAGTGCGCCATGACGCCGAGCCCGGCCCGGGCGGCGGCGATCAGCCCGTTGAGGCTGCCGCTGGTGCAGACGATCCGCCAGGCGCGCCCCTGCCGTTCGAGCGCCTCGAAGGCCAGGGCGCGGGTGATGCCCGGCGGCGGGAAGACGATGAGCGGCACCGGGCGCTCGGGGTCCAGGCGGAGCCGTTCGGCGCCGATCCACACCAGGTCGTCGTGCCAGACCAGTTCGCCGCGCGGGTCCTCCGGGCGCCGTTTGGCGAGCACCAGGTCGAGCTTTCCCGCGGCGAGCTGTTCGTAGAGGGTGCCGGACAGCTCCACGGTCAGTTCGAGGTCGACTTCGGGGTGGTGATGGCGGAAGCCCTCCAGGATCTCCGGCAGCCGGGTCAGGACGAAGTCCTCCGAGGCGCCGAAACGGAGTCGGCCGCGCAGCCGCGTCCCCGTGAAGAAAGCGCTTGCCTGCTCGTGGACCTCCAGAATCCGGCGCGCGAAGCCGAGCATCGCCTCGCCGTCCTCGGTGAGTTCCACGGAGTGCGTGTCCCGGGTGAACAGGGCCCGCCCGGTCGCGTCCTCCAGCCGTCGTACGTGCTGGCTGACGGTGGACTGGCGCAGACCGAGCCGACGCGCGGCCTGGGTGAAGCTCAGCGTCTGGGCGACGGCGAGGAAGGTCCGCAGGTGGGAGGGATCGTACACAGTCGGCACTGTACTGGTCATCGCATACCGCGATCACAGTCAGAGCGGTATGACGGATTCCCGATCACGGGCCGGAGGAGCACGATGGAGGGGGGCCCTCCGGCCCCGACGCACACCGTCGAACGTACGTGGAGCACCGTGAAACGCCTGCAGTGGCCGCGCCGGATGCCGGTCGATCCCTACATCCTGCTGTTGCTCGCAACGGTCGGCCTCGCGGCACTGTTCCCGGCCCGCGGCACCGCCGCCGTCGTGGCCTCCGGGGCCTCCACGGCTGCCATCGCCTTCCTCTTCTTCCTGTACGGCGCCCGCCTCTCCACCCGCGAGGCCCTCGACGGCCTCAAGCACTGGCGGCTGCACACCACCGTCCTCGTCTGCACCTTCGTCGTCTTCCCGCTGCTGGGCCTCGCCGCCCGCGGCCTCGTGCCGAGCCTCCTCACCCAGCCGCTCTACCAGGGCCTGCTCTTCCTCACCCTCGTCCCCTCGACCGTCCAGTCGTCGATCGCCTTCACCTCGATCGCCCGAGGGAACGTTCCTGCCGCGATCTGCGCCGGCTCCTTCTCCTCCCTGGTCGGCATCGTCGTCACCCCGCTGCTCGCCGCCGCGCTCCTCGGCAGCGGCACCGGAGGCTTCTCCGCCGACTCCCTGGTGGAGATCGTGCTCCAGCTGCTCGTGCCGTTCGCCGCGGGACAGCTGGCGCGCCGCTGGATCGGCCCCTTCGTCGCCCGGCACAAGAAGGTCCTCGGCCTGGTCGACCGTGGCTCGATCCTGCTGGTCGTCTACACCGCGTTCAGCGAGGGCATGGTCCAGGGCATCTGGCACCAGGTCAGCCCCCTGCGCCTCGGCGGGCTGCTCGCCGTGGAGGCCGTGCTGCTCACCGTGATGCTCGCCCTGACCTGGTACGGAGGCAAGGCCCTGCGTTTCGGCCGGGAGGACCGGATCGCCCTGCAGTTCGCGGGCTCGAAGAAGTCCCTCGCCTCCGGACTGCCCATGGCGAGCGTCCTGTTCGGCGCGCACGCCTCGCTCGCCGTGCTGCCGCTGATGCTGTTCCACCAGGTGCAGCTGATGGTGTGCGCGGTGATCGCCAAACGGCGGGCGCGCGATCCGCTGGAGGAGTCACGGACGGACCTCGCGCAGCGGGCCTCGGCGCCGGTGTGAGACACCCGAACGCGACCGCCGTACGGGCCCGTTGATCCGGATACCGGGCACGGATCGCTCACGGCGGATAACGTTCCGTCATGACCGCACCTCTCACGCTCGCCCCCGCGCGCACCGCCCTCGTCCTCGTCGACCTGATGGACCGGATCGTCGCCCTGCCCCTGGAACCCCGCAAGGGCACCGAAGTACTGTCCGTCGCCGAGGAGTTGGCGCGCACCTTCCGCGCGGCCGGCGCACCGGTCGTCCTCGTTCGCGTCGAACGCCCCGGCGTCGCCGAACAGCCCCCCGGCAGCGGGCTCGTCCACGGGCTGCTCACCCCGGGCGACGTGGAGATCGTCAAGCGCACGATCGGCGCCTTCCACGGCACCGGCCTGGACGAGGCGCTGCGCGCCCGGGGCGTCACCACCGTCGTGTTCGGCGGCATCGCCACCAACCTCGGCGTCGAGTCCACCGCCCGTGCCGCCGCGGACCTCGGCTACGACCTCGTCTTCGTCGAGGACGCCATGGCCGCCCTCACCGAGGCCGAGCACGAGGCGTCGGTGAAACTGGATTTCCCGCGCCTCGGCACCGTCGTACCGGCGGCGCGGCTGCGCCTGGCGGCGGACTGAGCCGGGGCGGGCCCCGCGGCGCCGGGGGCGCTCCCCGCCGTTCGGGGCCCAGCCGCCGTGCCCCGGGAGGTCCGAGTCACCCCCGGGCGGCCGTGGTCCGCAGGGCGATGCGGTCCTCACCCGCGTACACGTTCATGGAACTGCCCCGCAGGAAGCCCACCAGCGTCAGGCCCGTCTCCACGGCCAGGTCCACGGCCAGCGAGGACGGCGCCGAGACCGCCGCCAGCACCGGGATGCCCGCCATCACGGCCTTCTGCGCCAGCTCGAAGGAGGCCCGCCCCGACACCAGCAGGATCGTGCGCGAAAGAGGCAGGTCACCGTTGTGCAGCGCGCGCCCGACGATCTTGTCCACCGCGTTGTGCCGGCCCACGTCCTCGCGTACGTCCAGCAGCTCGCCGTCCTCGCCGAACAGGGCCGCCGCATGCAGCCCACCGGTCCGGTCGAACACCCGCTGGGCCGCGCGCAGCCGGTCGGGGAGCGCCGCGAGCAGACCGGCGTCGACGCGGACCGGGGGAGTGTCGGCGATCGGCCAGCGGGCCGTCGTCCGCACCGCGTCCAGGCTGGCCTTCCCGCACAGACCGCAGGACGACGTGGTGTACACGTTCCGCTCGAGGGTGAAGTCGGGAAGCGTCACCCCGGGGGACGTCCTCACGTCGACGACGTTGTAGGTGTTGGAACCATCGGCGGTCGCTCCCGCGCAGTAGACGATGTTCTGCAGATCGGATACGTCGGCCAGCACGCCCTCGCTGACCAGGAACCCGGCCGCCAGCGCGAAGTCGTCACCCGGTGTGCGCATGGTGATGGCGAGCGGCTTGCCGTTCAGCCGGATCTCCATCGGCTCCTCGGCGACGAGGGTGTCCGGACGGGTGGACACCGCCCCGTCGCGTATGCGGAGCACCTTGCGTCGTTCGGTCACTCGTCCCATGTGGTGATCAGCCCCGGTTCTGTACGTGCTGGTAGCCGAAGCGGCCCTTGATGCAGAGAATGCCGTGGGTCACCGGGTTGTCGAGCGGCTGGGTGACCTTCACCCACTCATTGTCCTGTACGTGTGGGGTGACACCGCAGCCGGTCTTCCGGCCGTGCCGGGCCCGCTCGGTGTCCGTCCGCGCCCCATCCGGGAGAAACCGGCCGGCCCGACCGTTCGGCGCAGACTGCATACCGTTCACCGCAGACGGTCACCCCGCCGTCTTCTCAACGCCCTTGCTCCTTCCTACCGTTCGGGATTCATGAGTCCCCCTGTCGCACCGCCCGGCTGGAGCCGCTGGCTCGTGCCCCCGGCCGCCCTCTCCGTCCACCTCTCCATCGGCCAGGCCTACGCCTGGTCCGTCTTCAAGCCCCCGCTGGAGTCGGCGCTCGGTCTCAGCGGCACCCAGAGCGCGCTGCCCTTCCAGCTCGCCATCGTCATGCTCGGCCTGTCCGCCGCGTTCGGCGGCACGCTCGTCGAGCGCAACGGGCCGCGCTGGGCGATGACGGTCGCCCTGGTCTGCTTCTCCTCGGGCTTCCTGGTCTCGGCGCTCGGCGCCGCCACCGAGCAGTACTGGCTGATCGTCCTCGGCTACGGCTTCGTCGGCGGCATCGGCCTGGGCATCGGCTACATCTCGCCCGTCTCCACCCTGATCAAGTGGTTCCCCGACCGGCCGGGCATGGCCACCGGCATCGCCATCATGGGCTTCGGCGGCGGCGCGCTCATCGCCTCGCCCTGGTCGGCGCAGATGCTGGAGTCGTTCGGCGCCGACCATTCCGGGATCGCGCTCGCTTTCCTGGTCCACGGAAT
>NZ_KQ949024.1:0-50189 GCF_001514285.1 Streptomyces sp. DSM 15324 | reverse complement strand
CTCCTCGTCCGCGTCCCCCGCACCGTCCAGGCGGTCCCCGAGGAGGCGAGCAGCAGCCCCAGCGGCTCTCCGCCCGGCGGGCACGGCGCCGGGGCGAGCGGCGGCACGGGCGTGCAGGTATCGGCCCGCTCCGCGGTGCGCACCCCGCAGTTCTGGTGCCTGTGGGTGGTGCTCTGCATGAACGTGACCGCCGGCATCGGCATCCTGGAGAAGGCCGCCCCGATGATCACGGACTTCTTCGCCGACACCTCCACCCCGGTGTCCGTGACGGCCGCCGCCGGGTTCGTCGCCCTGCTGTCCTCGGCCAACATGGCCGGCCGCATCGGCTGGTCGTCCACCTCCGACCTGATCGGCCGCAAGAACGTCTACCGCCTCTACCTGGGCGTCGGCGCCCTCATGTACGCGCTGATCGCGCTGTTCGGCGACTCCTCCAAGCCGCTGTTCATCCTGTGCGCCCTTGTGATCCTCTCCTTCTACGGCGGCGGCTTCGCGACGATCCCCGCCTACCTCAAGGACCTCTTCGGGACCTACCAGGTCGGCGCCATCCACGGCCGGCTGCTCACCGCCTGGTCCACGGCCGGCGTCCTCGGACCGCTGATCGTCAACTGGATCGCCGACCGCCAGGAAGAAGCCGGCAAGCACGGCGCGGACCTCTACTCCCTGTCCCTGTTCATCATGATCGGGCTGCTCGCCGTCGGCTTCGTCGCCAACGAGCTGGTCCGCCCCGTCGCCGCCCGCCACCACCTGCCCACCTCGACGAAGGAGGCCGCCGATGTCACAGCCCGACAGCAGCCCGAGTCCGCCTGAGCCGGACCGCCGGCCGCTCATCGCGCTCGCCTGGCTGTGGGTGGGCGCCCCGCTCGCCTACGGCCTCTACGAGCTGGTGCAGAAGGCGGCGAAACTGTTCACCGGATAGCCGTTCGCGCTGCTCATGGGCAGGCGTTCGGGAAGTGTTCGGCGTCCGAGGGTTAGAGGGAAGCCGACAACCCCGGCGCCCGTTTCCTGTCGCAACACCTGTCCCCGTACCCGCGAGTCACTGATCAGACTGGTGGATCCCGCTACCCAAGGCAACGAGGGGGACCCCCACATGAACGGCTCGCGCATCGCCGCCGTCGGCCACTACCAGCCCGCCAAGGTGCTCACCAACGAGGAACTGGCGGGCATGGTCGACACCAGTGACGAGTGGATCAGGAGCCGGGTGGGCATCCACACCCGCCACATCGCCGGCCCCGACGAGCCCGTGGACGAGCTCGCCGCGCACGCCGCCGCCAAGGCCCTCGCCGCCGCCGGTCTCGCCCCCGCCGACATCGACCTCGTGCTGGTCGCCACCTCCACCGCCGTCGACCGCTCGCCCAACATGGCCGCCCGGGTCGCCGCCCGCCTCGGCATCCCGGGCCCCGCCGCCATGGACGTCAACGTCGTGTGCGCCGGCTTCACCCACGCCCTGGCCACCGCCGACCACACCGTCCGGGCGGGCGCCGCGACCCGCGCCCTGGTCATCGGCGCCGACAAGATGTCCGAGGTGACGGACTGGTCCGACCGCACCACCTGCGTCCTCGTCGGTGACGGAGCGGGCGCCGCGGTCGTCGAGGCCTGTCCGGACGGCGTCGAGCCCGGGATCTCACCCGTGCTGTGGGGGTCGGTCCCCGAGATGGGGCACGCGGTCCGCATCGAGGGCCAGCCGGCGCGGTTCGCGCAGGAGGGGCAGAGCGTCTACCGGTGGGCCACCACCCAGCTGCCGCCACTCGCCCGCCAGGCCTGCGAGCGCGCCGGACTGCGCCCCGAGGACCTCGCCGCCGTCGTGCTGCACCAGGCGAACCTGCGGATCATCGAACCGCTCGCCCAGAAGATCGGCGCCGTCAACGCGGTGGTCGCCCGCGATGTCACCGCTTCGGGGAACACCTCCGCCGCCAGCATCCCGCTCGCCTTCTCCAAGCTGGTCGAGCAGGGCGCGATCTCCACCGGGGATCCGGTGCTGCTGTTCGGATTCGGCGGCAACCTCTCGTACGCCGGTCAGGTCGTACGCTGCCCCTGAACGGCCCGGTCGGCGGCGGTGTGACGCGTCCGACGGCCGGGAGCGCCGGCCGCGGCGCGCCGTAGACGTAGATGAAGAACAATCGACACTCATCGATACTCGGTCGGCTGTAGACGGTATGCAGCACACGCCGGACAGCCGACTTCATACAGTCTGGCCCCATACAGTCGGACTTCCTACGTCTTTCGCATTCGTGGCTGTCCCGGTCGGCCGTTGCTGCCCGGCGCCGCCCAGGAGGGGATCCGACCGATGGTGTCGACAGGACTGCCGCAGGGTGCGGTACCCAAGCTCGAACGGCCAGGCCCGCTGCGCGACCGCGTCTACGAGGCGCTGCTCGAACTCATCACGACCCGTGCCCTCCAGCCTGGCCAGCACCTCGTCGAGAGCGAGCTGGCCAACCACCTGGGCGTCTCGCGCCAGCCCGTGCGCGAGGCACTGCAGCGGCTCAACACCGAGGGCTGGGTGGACCTCAAGCCTGCCCAAGGCGCGTTCGTGCACGAGCCGACCGAGGAGGAGGCCGACCAACTCCTCACCGTCCGCGCGCTGCTGGAGGCCGAGGCGGCCCGCCTCGCGGCCACGCAGGCACAGACGCACGACGTCGACGACCTGGACGAGATCCTGGCCCTCGGGCTGCAGGCCGTGGCCGACGACGACGTGGACGCGGCCGTCGCCCTCGACGCCCGCTTCCACGCCAAGATCATGGAGCTGGCGGGCAACGCGGTCCTGGCGGAACTGGCGGCCCAGGTCGACCGGCGCGTGCGCTGGTCCTACACGCCGGTCGCCCGCCAGCGTGGCGAGCAGTCCTGGATCGAGCACCGCGACCTGATCACCGCGATCCTCAACCGCGACGAACAGCTCGCCGCCCGGCTGATGCGGGAACACACGGAGCACACCCGGCGCTCGTACCACGTCCGCGCCACAGCCTGATCCCTCCTTCCCCTGGCGCACCGATCGGGCCTGCCACGACACGGCAGGCCGCGATCCGGCTACGCCCGTCCGGGCGCCGGCGCCCACCATCCCGCGTCACCGGCTCGTCGCCCAGGGTGACACCTCCGGCCGGCCCCCGCCGCGGCCGTCTGGCGTGCGGATATGCAGGTGAAACGCACTCCGAAAGCTTGGTATTGTTGTCCATGTCGCCGCGGGGAAGGTCCCGCAGGCCGACACACACCTTGTCCGGGTGGCGGAATGGCAGACGCGCTAGCTTGAGGTGCTAGTGCCCTTTATCGGGCGTGGGGGTTCAAGTCCCCCCTCGGACACTCTCACTCTCCGTGCGGTGCGAATCCCGCTCGGTGGGTATGTGAAGCCCGTATCAGGCTCTTGCCGGTACGGGCTTTCTCGTTGCCGCACGGACCGGCCTGACCGCCTCGGCCTGACCCGACCCGACCCGACCGGATCCGACCCGGCCGGCCGTTTCCGGGTCGCCGCCGTGGCTGCCGTGGCTCCCGCGACTGCCGTCGCCACCGGCGCTTCCTGTCGCGCAGGAATTGTTTGCATCTTGCCCGAATGTCGTGGAAGCCCGTTTATCACTTGTTCTGTCGCTGTCCCCGGGCGGGTCGTTGCGCGGCGGCAGTCCGATACGGCTGACAGGCCGTCAATGTTCATCTGGGTGGGCATATTGACGGTCTGTAGCGCCATCTTGTGGTGATACGATCACGCTCGCTTGTAGAGCGGGCGGATGGGTGCAAGACGACATCTCCGACTACGGGGACAGTCCGGGCGGCAACCCCGATGCGGGCGGTCCGCCGGTCCACCCGCATATTGACGGGAATTCAGCAACTGGCCGTCAGTCGAGGCCGCCTGAAGAGAGTCTTATGACTGATTACATACAGAACCCGGTACTCTGGGCTCTCCTCGTCGCCGTACTCGTCGCAGTCGCCGTCATTGTTCGCCAGCGCAGGGCGGCGCGGACGTTAAGGCAGGAGTTCGCAGAAGTCCGGGCTCGCCATGCCGAGCTCGAGAACGGGTACGCGAAATCCGTCGAGGCAGCTCAGGAAAGAGCCGAAGAGGCTACGAAAACGGTCCTGAAGTCCGCCATGCGGACCCTCCAGGGCCTCGCCGCGGAACAGCAGTTGATCGTCTCCCGGCTGCAGAACAAATACGGTGAGTCCGTCATCCTCCAGGACCTGCTGGAGATCGACCACACCAACTCCCAGTTCGGCCGGCGTGCCCAGTCCATCGCCGTCCTGTGCGACGGCTGGCTCGGACGTCAGCGCGATGTCGCCTCGGTCTACGACGTCGTCCGCAGCGCCCAAGGCAGGGTCCGTCATTACCGGCGGGTGGAAATTCTCTCCCAGGTCGACTTCGGCATCACCAGCCGTGCCGTCGAACCGGTCGCCCTGGCCCTCGCGGAACTCCTCGACAACGCCACCAGCTATTCCAGCCCGGACACCGTCGTCGAAATCAACATCCGCACCGTGCCCAAGGGCATTTGCATCGTCGTCGACGACGCCGGTGTCGGCATGAACGACGAGGAACGGGCCCGCGCCGAGAAGCTCCTGTCCAGCGAGCGTGTCTCCGGCGTCTCCGCACTCGGCAACCCGCCGCAGTTCGGCTTCGCGGTCATCGGCGTGCTCAGCGAGCGCTTCGGCTTCGAGGTGTCCGTGGACTCCTCCTCCCCGTACGGCGGCGTCCGCGCGGTGCTCCTCCTGCCGCACGACCTGCTCACCACCGCACCCGAGCAGAAGGACCCGATCCCCGCCGCGCCCGCCGTGACCGCTGCGCCGGCCCCCGGAGGTCCCGAGGCCCCGCTGACCATGGCCACCACCGCCGACGGGCTGCCCAAGCGGCGCCGCAAGCGGCCCATGGCCATCGTGCCCGGCAGCGCCTCGAACGGCACCGGCCCCGCCCGCTCGGGCGCGGAGACGGCAGCGATCATGGGCGCCTTCCAGCGTGGCACCCGCTCCGGCCGGGCCACGCAGACGGACCCCGCGGAACAGTCGAGCAGCACCCGTGGTGCAAGCAGCGAAGGGCATGAGTTCTCGTGAACGACGACCTGTCATGGATGCTTGACAGCGCCCTGGAGATCCCCGGGGCCCTTCATGCCGTCCTGATCTCCGCCGACGGCCTGCTGATGGCACGGACGCAGGACTTCGGCAAGGACGACGCGGACCGGGTGGCGGCCGCGATGAGCGGTGTGCAGTCGCTCAGCCGCTCGCTCGCCTTCTTCTGCGAGGACGCCGGCCAGCGGTGGCGCCAGACGCTCGTCGAGTTCGACGGGGGCTGGGTCTTCCTGATCTCCGCCGGCGAAGGCGCCTACCTCGGCGTCTCCGCCTCGCCCGACGTCGACATGCAGGACATCACCTTCCGGATGCAGCAACTCGTCGGCCAGCTCGGCAAGGCCCTGACCACCCCGCCGCGCGAGAACCTCGGCGTACGGTCATGACCGGTTTCGACGAACTGGAACCCCAGACACCGGAATTAGTGCGTCCGTACGTCATCACCAAGGGACGCGGACTGCCCGATGAGGACAAGCTCTCCCTCATCACCCTGGTCACCGCTGTCGCCGACCGGCAGCAGCGGCCCACCCGGCTGTCCCCGGAGGAGCAGAACCTGCTCGACCTGTGCTCGGCGGGCTACCTCTCGGTCGCCGAGATCGCGGGGCACACCCAACTGCCCCTCGGCGTGGTCAAGATCCTCCTCGCCGCTCTCACCGAGGGCGGCTACCTCGTCACCCGCCCGCCCGTACAGCGGGCCCCGCTCGCCGACAGGGAGATCCTGGAGGAGGTGCTGAATGGTCTCAGGGCCAAGTTTGGATGAGACGGCGTACGTCCGGGAGGGCGCGACGCAGACTGCGGTGAAGATCCTCGTGGTCGGCCACTTCGCGGTGGGCAAGACCACGTTCATCGGGGCCATCTCCGAGATCCAGCCGCTGTCCACCGAGGAGACGATGACGCGGGCGGCCGAAGCGGTCGACGACCTCAAGGGAGTCCAGGGCAAGACCACCACCACGGTCGCCATGGACTTCGGTCGCCTCACCATCAGCGACCGCGTCGTGCTGTACCTGTTCGGAACGCCGGGCCAGCAGCGCTTCGTGCAGATGTGGGAGGACATGGCACGCGGCGCGCTCGGCGCGCTGGTGCTGGTCGACCCCGAGCGGCTCGCCGACTCCTTCGCCGTGATCGACCTGATCGAGCAGTACGGACTGGACTACGCCATCGCCGTCAACCACTTCGACGGTGCGCCCCCGCGCGATGTGGCGGCCCTGCGCGAAGCACTGGACCTGCTCGACGACACCCCCGTCGTCACCTGCGACGCACGGGACGAGAAGTCCTCGGCGCACGCGCTGATCACCCTCGTCCGTCACTTGCAGGACCGTGCCCACTAGGAGCAGAAATGGACGCCCAACCCACCGCCCCCGTGCCCCCTCCGGGTTGCCCGGCGCACCAGCCCGGCGGCAGAGTGCCGCTGTACGGGCCTGAGTACGCGGCAGACCCGCAGGCCTACTACACCTACCTGCGGCACTACGGGCCCACCGCGCCCGTGGAGATAGCCCCGGGAGTCGAGGCCACCCTCGTCACCGAATACGCCACCGCCCTCCAACTCCTCCAGGACTCCGGGTCGTTCCGCAAGGACGCGCGCCGCTGGCGGGACTTCAACGAGGGCCGCATCGCCCCCGACAGCCCCGTCCTCCCCGTCCTCGCCTACCGGCCCAACTGCATGTCCTCCGACGGCGCGGAGCACCTGAGGCTGCGTCAGTCCATCACGGACAGCATGGCGCGCATCGACCCGATGCGGCTGAGCCAGAGCGTGGAGCGGATCTCCGACTTCCTCATCTCCCAGTTCAGCGAACGCGGTTCGGCCGATCTCGTCGGCTCCTACGCCAAGCAGCTCCCGCTGTTCGTGTTCAACGAGCTGTTCGGGTGCACCGCCGACATCGGCGACCGCGTCTTCTTCGGCATCTCCGGCATGTTCGAGGGAATCAACGCCGAACAGGCCAGCGAGGTGCTGTTCCAGGCCGTCGGCGAGCTGATCGCCCTCAAGCGGCGCAAGCCCGGCGAGGACGTCACCTCCTGGCTGCTGAAGCACCACACCGCCCTGACCGACGAGGAGATGGTCCACCAGGTCTCCCTGCTGCTCGGCGCGGGTGCCGAGCCGCTGGTCAACCTCATCGGCAACACCCTGCACCGGATCCTCACCGACGACCGGTACGCCCACGAGGGCGGCCTGATCGAGGAGGCCATGGACGACACGTTGTGGGAGAACCCGCCCATGACGAACTTCGCCGCCCACTACCCGGTGTCCGACATGGAGTTCGCCGGGCAGAAGCTCACCGCCGGCGACCTGATGCTGGTCAGCATCGCCGCCGCCAACACCGGTCCCACGCTGTCGGCGGCCCGCAAGGCCGGCAGCAACCGCGCTCACCTGGCCTGGAGCGCCGGCCCGCACGCCTGCCCGTCCAAGGAGCCCGCCCGGCAGATCGTCGTGTCGGCCGTGGAGAACCTCCTCAACCGGCTGCCCGACGTCGAGATCAGCGTGCCCGAGCAGAGCCTGTCGTGGCGTCCGGGCGCGTTCAGCCGTGGTCTCGTCACGCTGCCCACGCGGTTCACCCCGATCAGGCCGGTGACCCGGCCGGTCCGGCAGACCACCGTGCAGGCACCGCAGCGCCCCGCCGCACACGGCGGCCGCCAGGCGGAGCAGTCCGGTGTGTGGAGCAAGTTCCTCAACTGGCTGACCAAGTGAGCCACCCCGTGGCCGCGCCGGCCCCTTGAAGCACCGGCCGCACCCACGGGAAGACGATGCCCGCCCCCCGGGGCGGGCATTTCCTTGCCTCCCCCGGACCCCCCCTGCCCCGACACTGTCCCGGGCCGGTCAACGGGAGGCGTACTCCTCCCTCAACTCCTGGAGGTAAGGCGCCACGTTGACCTGGACCGACGCTCCCTCCCGCTGCCCGTACTGACCCGCGACACCGCTCAGGTAGGTCGCGATCTCCTTGCGCATCAGCTCCTCGTCCGGCAGTACGGCCTCTCCGGTGACGAGCCGAGTGATCCACTGGGCCTGAGCCTCCACCAACCGGGTGATCGAGCCGACGGGGCGGACCAGTCCGACGAAGTACAGCCCCGGAAGGCCCGGCGGGACGACCCGCTTGTACAGCTCGACGAGACCCTGGGCGCCGATGGGGGAGCCGGGCTCCAGGAACGGGAAGGACATCCGGTACCCGGTGCAGTACACGATCGCGTCGGCGCGCACGGACGTCCCGTCGGTGAACGTGACCCGGTCGCCGTCGAGGAAGTCGATCGAGGGCTTCGGCGTGACCGCGCCGTGGCGGATACGGCTGAGGATCTCGTCGGAGATGGTCACGGCGGAGGAGAACACCGGATGGTCCGGCTCCGGCAGTCCGTGGTCGCGCAGCTTGCCGCGGGCCACCAGCAGGGCCTGTTCGATGAAACGGCGCTGCTCGGTCAGGGACATGCTGACCCACCACGCGGCCTCGGCGATCTGGTCGAGGGCCATGCCGAACAGCTGCTTGGGCATGATGTGCAGGCCGCGGCGCACCGAGAGGACCGTCAGCCCGGCGTGCCGGGAGAGGTCCGCGGCGATGTCCACCGCCGAGTTGCCGAGCCCCACGACGACGACGCGCTGCCCGGCGAACTCACTGCCGTCGAGGTAGTCGAGGGAATGGCGGATCGTCCCGGTGAACGTGTCCGCGCCCGTGGGCAGTTCCGGCATCGACGGCTCCGAGTTGTGCCCCGAGGCCACGACCACGTGGGCGAAGCGGCGCGAGGAGACCGTGCCTTCGGCGTCCCGGCTGACCACCGTCCACGCGCCGTCGGCGTCCCGCCGTACGGACTCCACGGTCGTCCCCAGCTCGATACGGTCCCGTATACCGGCCCAGTCGGCGAACGAGCCCAGGTACGAGGCGATCTGATCGTGCCTCGGATAGAGCGGGAAGGACGCCGGCATCGGATGGTCCGCGTAACCGGTGAGATCCTTCGCGGTGTTGAGGTGCAGCGACAGATAGCCGGGACCGCGCTCGCCCGCCCCCGGCCGGCGCCAGAGCCCCCCGACGTCGCTCGCCTGCTCCAGGCAGACGAAGTCGACCCCCGCGGTCTTGAGGGCGTGCGCCGTCGCCAGACCTGACAGACCCGCACCGATCACACACAACCGCACGAATTCCCCCACAAATGAGACGCCATCCTTTCACGCACGGGCAAGTGAATGCCCATCCGGCGCCTCTGCCACGCGCCCTCGGCCCGCGACAAGGATCACAGGCACTCCCCGGCCGGTAGCCGGTCATCCGTGGGCCGACGCCCACAAGCCCCGCACATGCCCGAGATGCCGTGTCATGACCTCGCGCACGGCCTGCTCGTCGCGGGCCAGGAGGGCGTCCAGGAGCTCCAGGTGCTCCTCGGCGGAGGCCAGCAGCCGGCCCGACGCGGACAGCGCGGTCAGCCCATACAGCCGGGCCCGCCCGCGCAGGTCCCGTACCACCTCCACGAGATGGGCGTTGCCGGCCAGGGCGAGCAGGCCCAGGTGGAAACGGGTGTCGGCCTCCACATAGGCGATCAGATCACCTGCCACCGCGGCGGCCACGATCTCCCGGGCGGCCGGCCGCAGTGCCTCCAGTGACACCGGGTCGGCCGTCGTCGCCAGCCCCGCCACCGTGGGGACCTCGATGAGCGCGCGGACGTGCGTGTACTCGTCGAGCTGCCGGTCGGAGACCTCCGTGACCCGGAACCCCTTGTTGGGCACCGCGTCCACCAGGCCCTCCTTGGCCAGGTCCAGCATCGCCTCGCGCACCGGCGTCGCCGACACCCCGAAGCGGGCCGCCAGGGCCGGCGCCGAGTACACCTCGCCGGGCAGCAGCTCGCCGGCGATCAGCGCGGCCCTGAGCGCGTCGGCGACCCGCTCGCGGTAGCTGCTGCGCCGGCCGCCGAGCACGGGCAGCGAGAGCGGAGACGGCACTGCGGGCGTCGGGCTGCTGCTCGGAGGCGGGGCGGCCATGGCGGATCTCCTCGGTCAGGGCTGTGCCATATCACGTATCACCGGATCACGGACCACCAGTATCTACGGCGGTGGGGTCCCCGGCGTCACAGGACGAACCCCGCCGGGAACGGGTCCGTCGGGTCCAGCAGGTACTGTGCCGTCCCGGTGATCCAGGCCCGCCCGGTGAAGCTGGGCAGCACGGCCGGGCGTCCGGCCACCTCCGTCGTGCCGAGCAGCCTGCCCGTGAACCGGGTGCCGATGAACGACTCGTTCACGAACTCGGTGTGCAGGGGGAGTTCACCGCGCGCGTGCAGCTGGGCCATCCGCGCACTCGTCCCCGTACCGCAGGGAGAGCGGTCGAACCAGCCGGGATGGATGGCCATCGCGTGCCGGGAGTGCCGGGCGGTGGCGCCGGGCGCGTACAGGTGGACGTGGTGGCAGCCGCGGATCGACGCGTCCTCCGGATGGACCGGCTCCTCCTCGGAGTTGATCGCCTCCATCAGCGACAGCCCGGCCGCGAGGATGTCGTCCTTGCGGGCCCGGTCGAAGGGCAGCCCGAACTCCTCCAGCGGCAGGATGGCGTAGAAGTTGCCGCCGTACGCCAGGTCGTACGTCACCGTCCGGCCGTCGGCCAGGGTCGCCTTGCGGTCCAGGCCCACCGAGAACGACGGCACGTTGCGCAGGGTGACCGCCGTGGCCGCACCGTCCTCGACCGCCACCTCGGCGACGACCGGCCCGGCCGGCGTGTCCAGCCGGATGGTGGTGACCGGCTCGACGACCTCGACCATGCCGGTCTCCACCAGCACGGTCGCCACCCCGATCGTGCCGTGTCCGCACATCGGCAGATAGCCGGAGACCTCGATGTAGACGACGCCCCAGTCGCAGTCCGGCCGACTCGGCGGCTGCAGGATCGCACCGCTCATGGCGGAGTGGCCGCGCGGCTCGTTCATCAGCAACTGCTTGATGTCGTCGCGGTGTTCACGGAAGTACAGCCGCCGCTCGTTCATCGTCGCGCCCGGAATGGTGCCGATCCCGCCGGTCACCACCCGGGTGGGCATGCCCTCGGTGTGCGAGTCGACGGCGTGCAGGACGAGTCTGCTGCGCATGAGATCCCCTTGTCCCCTTCTCCCTGCTGTGGTGTGCTGACGCGCCGGGCTAGGCGAGACCTGCGGCGACGGCCTTCTCGGTCGCCGCGCGGACCGCCGCCTCCTGCTCCGGCAGCAGCGGGACCCGCGGCGGACGGCACCGGCCGCCGTGCCGGCCCACCACGTCCATCGACAGTTTGATCGCCTGGACGAACTCGACGCGCGAGTCCCAGCGCAGCAGCGGATGCAACTGCCGGTACAGCGGCAGCGCGGTGGTGAGATCCCCCGCGACCGCCGACCGGTACAGCTCCACCGAGGCCCTCGGCAGCGCGTTGGGATAGCCGGCCACCCAGCCCTTCGCCCCGGCCACCGCCAGCTCCAGCAGCACGTCGTCCGCCCCGATCAACAGATCGAGTTCCGGGGCGAGTTCCGCGATCCGGTAGGCGCGCCGCACATCGCCGGAGAACTCCTTCACCGCACGGACGAGCCCCTCCGCGTGCAGCCGGGCCAGCAACTCCGGCACCAGGTCGACCTTGGTGTCGATCGGGTTGTTGTACGCCACCACCGGCAGCCCCGCCTCGGCGACCGCCGCGTAGTGGGCGAGCACCGCCCGCTCGTCGGCGCGGTAGGCGTTGGGCGGGAGCAGCATCACCGCCCCGCAGCCCGCCTCCCGCGCCTGCTCCGCCCAGCGCCGCGCCTCCGCCGAACCGTACGCCGCCACGCCCGGCATCACCCGGTCCCCGCCGATCGCGGACACCGCCGTCTCCACCACCCGGGCGCGTTCCTCCGCGGTGAGGACCTGGTACTCGCCGAGCGAGCCGTTCGGTACGACGCCGTCGCAGCCGTTCGCCACCAGCCAGGCGCAGTGCTCGGCGTAGCGGTCGTGATCGACGGAGAGGTCGTCGCGCAGGGGGAGCGCGGTGGCGACGAGGACGCCTCGCCAGGGGCGGTGCTCCGAGCTGGTCATGGAACGAGCCTCTCTTCCGGTCGTTTCGCCGAGGGCACTCTTCTGGTCGTGTCGCCGCCGGCATGTGACATGGCACTGGGAAGGGGGAGTGGCGGTGGGCGTGATACGGCTCACCGGGGAGTGGCGGTGGCCGCGGTACGGCTCACCGCTCGGGCGGGGCCCGGTGCGAGCGGTTCAGGACGGGGGCGGCTCACGGTCGGGCGGGGGTGCGGCCAGGACGCCGAGGGGGACGGGGCGGGCCAGCGGTCGACGGGCCGGCGTCGCAGCGCAGCCCGCCACGCCCGCCACCCCGGGTTCGCACATCCGGCCCTGGCACCAGCCCATCCCGGCCCGCGTCAGCAGCTTCACGGTGCGCAGATCACCGGCGCCGAGCGAGCCGACCGCCGCCCGGACCGCCCCGGCCGTGACCTCCTCGCACCGGCACACCACCGTCCCGTCGGTCAGCTGCTGCGCCCAGTGGACCGCAGGGGCGTAGGCGTCGTCGAGCGCGGCGGCGAAGGCGCGCAGCCGGGTACGGGTGCGGGCCGCCGACGCCCATGCGCCCCGGTCGGGGGTGCTGCCCCGCAGCCGGGCCGCCGCCGAGCGTCCGGCGATGTGTCCCTCGGCCAGCGACAGCGCCGCGCCGCCGATCCCCGTGGCTTCGCCGGCCGCCCAGACGCCGGGGACGTCGGTGCGCTGTTCCTCGTCGGCGCGCACGGTCCCCCCGTCCAGGGCGCAGCCGAGGCCGTCCGCGAGATCGGTGTGCGGCAGCAGCCCATGGCTCACGGCCAGGGTGTCGCAGGGGACACGGCGTGCACCGCCCGGCACCGGGCGCCCCTCGGAGTCGAGCGCGGCGACGGTCACGGACTCCAGGCGCTCGACGCCGCGCGCCTCCAGGATCGTATGACGGGCCATCACAGGAACGTTGGCAAGCGCGAGTTGAGTGGCGTAGCCGACGCCTTCGGCGAGCTTGTCCGGGGCCCCGGCGAGGGCACGGGCGCGGCTTGCGAAGGACCTCGGGTCGGCCGACTCGACGAGCGCGGCCACCGTCGCGCCCGCCGCCGCGAGACCGGTCGCGACGGGCAGCAGCAGCGGACCCGTCCCCGCCACCACCACGGTACGGCCCGGCAGTACGAGTCCGCCCTTCAGCAGCGCCTGCGCACCCCCCGCGGTCACCACACCGGGCAGTGTCCAGCCCGGGAACGGCAGGACCCGCTCGTATCCGCCGGTCGCCAGCAGCACCCCGTCGGCACCCAGCGCGACGGACTCCCGCTGCTCGGGGCCGAGCAGCGCGTGGACGGTGAAACCGGACGACTCCCGTTCCACACACCACACATGACGCTCGCTCAGATGCGTCACCCGTCCGGCGGCGATGTGTGCGTCCAGCCCGGCGCGCAGGCGACGCCAGGTGCGCCACCGATGGTGGAGCGCCTCGGGGCGGCGGGCGCCGAGGCCGCGCGCGGGCTGCCGGTAGAACTGGCCGCCCGGCTCCGGGGCCGAGTCGACCAGCGTCACCCGGACACCCCGCGCGGCCGCCGCCAGGGTGGCGGCGAGACCGGCCGGTCCCGCCCCGATCACCGCGAGCACCGGGCTGCGTTCAGTCGTCATGGCCCGTCCCCTCCTGGGTACGGATGTCCGCGCCCGGCGTGGCGGGGACCAGGCAGGCCCGCTGGTTGGGCCGGCCGTCGACGGTGACCAGGCAGTCGAAGCACACGCCGATCCCGCAGAACACCCCGCGCGGCCGGCCCTCGCCCCGGGTGCCGCGCCAGGCGGTGACGCCCGCGGACCACAGCACGGCCGCCAGGGTCTGACCCGGCAGCGCCTCGATCTCATGGCCGTCGAAGGTGACGGTGAACGGTGCGCCGGGCCGGGCCCGCACCAGCCGCAGCGGGTTCAAGTACGGCCCCCGGCAGGAAACTTGAGCGTGCTCACGGTGCGGCCTCCTCGGTCGTCTCGGCGAACCGCTCGGGACGGAACGGCGTCAGGTCCAGCTCCGGGTTCTCGCCGGTCAGCGCCTGCGCGAGGAGATGACCGGTGCCGGTGGCGAGCCCGATGCCCGCGCCCTCGTGACCACAGGCGTGGAACAGCCCCGGCACCCGCGGGTCGGGCCCGATCGCGGGCAGATGGTCCGGCAGGTACGGGCGGAAGCCGAGATACGTGCGCATCACCCGTACGTCGGCCAGGAAGGGGAAGAGCCGGGTCGCCCCGGCGGCGAGCTGCCGTACGACCGGCAGGGAGAACGACCGGTCGAAGCCCACCCGTTCCCGGCTCGCGCCGATCAGCACAGGCCCGGCGGCGGTGCCCTCGACGACCGGCGAGGTCTGTAGCGTCGCGGAGTCGCTGGCCACGTCCGCCACATAGTCGGCGGCGTACACCTTGTGCCGTACCCGGGGCGGCAACGGCTCGGTGACCAGCACGAATCCGCGGCGGGGAAGCACCGGCAGGGCCGCCCCCGCCAGCGCGGCGATCTCACCGCCCCAGGTGCCCGCCGCGTTCACCACGGCCGGCGCGAGGAGATCGCCCCGGTCGGTGCGCACGCCGCGCACGGCACCGTCGGCTCCGCGCAGGACGCCCGTCACGGTCCGGCCCGTCTCCAGGCGCGCGCCCGAACTCCGCACCAGATGGGCGGCCGCCAGGGCGGGCATCACCTGGGCGTCCTGCGGATACAGGACACCGCCGGCGAGACCGGGAGCCACGTGCGGTTCATGGTCGTGGAGTCGACCGGCCTCGACGACGACCGTCTCCACCCCGGCCGCCCGCTGTCCGGCGGCCAGGTCGGTCAGGGCGGCGAGCGACTCCGGTGTGGACGCGACGACCAGTCCGCCCTTCGGCTCGTACTCCACCGCAGCGCCCAGCGTTTCGGCGAGTTCCGCCCACAACCGCAGGGACAGCAGGGCCAGTCGGAGTTCGGGACCGGGCCCCTTGTCGGAGACGAGGAGGTTGCCCTCGCCCGCTCCCGTGGTGCCGCCCGCCACCGGGCCGCGGTCCACCAGGACGACATCGAGGCCCGCACGGGCCGCGTACAGCGCACAGGCGGCGCCCACCATGCCGGCGCCGACGACCACCACGTCACCGCAAGGTCGCTTGGTCACAGCAGTAATATGTCACATGGTGCTGCGGCGAGGAAGAAGGCCGAACCGGGGTGCGGCTGCGGCTGCTTGCTCGGCCCGGACCGAGCCGCGAGCGCGGCCGGAGCGGTGGGCCGGTCGCCGTACGCCGAAAAGGTGAGGTGGGCGAAGTGCGCGCCGGGGCATCATGGCGGTTCCGACGCCCGGGCACCTCGCCGGGCGCCCAGCAACGGGGGCACCAGTGACCGTCAGCAACATCCTCTTGTCCGGCGTCGTCGGCTCGACCGCCTACGGGCTCGCCCACGCGGGATCCGACGTGGACCGCCTCGGTATGTTCGCCGCCCCCACCGAGGACCTGCACGGCCTGCACACGCCGAAGGAGTCCCACGTCTCCACCGCGCCCGACCACACCCTGCACGAGGCCGCCAAGTGGTGCCGTCTCGCCCTCGCCGGCAACCCGACCGTCATGGAACTCGTCTGGCTCCCCGACGAGTTGTACGAGATCCGCACGCCACTCGGCGACGAACTCCGCGACATCCGCACCACGTTGCTCGGCTCCCGACGGGTCCGCGACGCCTACCTCGGCTACGCCACCCAGCAGTTCCGCAAACTGCACAACCGCGGCGAGGGCACACCCACCGAGCAGACCACGAAGCGCATCGCCAAGCACGCCAGGCACCTCAAGCGGCTCTGCACCCAGGGCTACGAACTGTACGCCGAGGGCCGGTTGACGATCCGCGTCGACGACCCGGAGAGCTACCACCGCTTCGGCGACCAGGTCGCCGCCGACCCCGGGGCCGCCCAGCCGCTGCTGCGCGACTTCGAGGAGAAGTTCGCCGACACGCCGAGCGTGCTGCCCGAACAGCCCGACGAACGCGCGGCGGAGGCCTGGCTGCGCCGGGTGCGACGGCACTTCTACACGGAGTCCACCCCACCGGCGTGAGGTAAATGCGGTGCGGGGCGCACCGCCTCGCTCCTACACTCACCGCAGGCCGAGCGCCGCCCACGACCGGGCCACGGCCACCGGACGAACCGCACCATGACGAACGAAGGGAGCACGGCCATGCGAGACCGTACCGCCGCCGTCGCTCCCCGCGCACGCTACGAGGTGATCCTCGTGTCCCGGTCCGTCCGGTGTCCGCTGCGCGCCGGACACCGGACGCGCTGACGCCCGTCCCAAGACACCGACGCGCCGTCCGCTCACCCGAGCCGACGGCGCGCCCCTGACACGGCATCAGCCCATCGCGCCGCCCGTTCCCCGAGAACATCCGAAAGGCCAAGGGTCGTGCGCAACCACCTCGACCACCGTCACCTCGCCGCCGTGCGCAACCTGGGCATCCTCGCCCACGTCGACGCCGGCAAGACCACCGTCACCGAGCGGATCCTGTATGCCACCGGCACCACGCACAAGCGCGGCGAGGTCCACGACGGCACGACCGTCACCGACTTCGACCCCCAGGAACGCGACCGCGGCATCACGATCTTCGCCGCGGCCGTCAGCTGCGACTGGAACGGTCACCGCGTCAACCTGATCGACACCCCCGGACACGTCGACTTCGCCGACGAGGTGGAGCGTGCCCTGCGGGTCCTCGACGGGGCGGTGGCGGTGTTCGACGCCGTCGCCGGCGTGGAACCGCAGAGCGAGTCCGTGTGGCGGCAGGCCGACCGGCACGGCGTACCGAGGATCGCCTTCGTCAACAAGATGGACCGCGCGGGCGCCGACCTCGACACCGCCGTCGCCTCCCTCCGCGCCCGACTGCACCCCGTCCCGCTCGTCGTCCACCTCCCCATCGGCACCGAGGACACCTTCACCGGTGTCGTGGACCTGCTCCGCCTGCGGGCACTGACCTGGGGCGACGGCAGCGACACCGCCGTCGAGGGGGAGGTGCCGGAAGGGCTGCGGGAGGAGGCGCTGCGCAGGCGCCGGCTCCTGGAGGAGGCGGTCGCGGAACGCCACCCGGCCGCGCTGGAGGAGTTCTGCGACCGCGAGACGCTCTCCGCCGAGACCCTCACCACCGCCCTGCGGGACCTGACCCGCACGGGTGACGGGGTTGTCGTGCTGTGCGGATCGGCCTACCGGAACCGAGGGATCGAACCGCTGCTGGACGCCGTCGTCGACTATCTGCCGTCGCCGTTGGACGTGCCGGCGGTACGCGGGATCCGGGATGGTGTCCACGGTGTGCGGAACGGGCGGAGTGGGGCGACGGTCGACGGCAGCCATCCGGCCGCAGACCGTATGCACCATGCTGCGGGCCATATGGACCCTGCTGCCGACCGTATGCACGGTTCGGTCGACCGTGTGCCGCACACCGCCGGCGAGCGACGCCCCGCCGACCCGGCCGCTCCGTTCGCCGCCCTCGCCTTCAAGGTCGGCGCCACCCCCACCGGCCGGCTCACCTACCTGCGGGTGTACTCCGGAACGATCGAGAAGGGAGACCCGGTGTGGGAGTCCGGCACCGGGCGGGTCGAGCGGATCGGCCGCATCCTGCGGGTGCAGGCCGACCGGCATGCCCAGGTGGACCGTGCGGTCGCGGGCGACATCGTGGCCGTGGTCGGGCTGAAGTCGGCCCGGCCGGGCTCGACCCTGTGCGCCCCCGGTGACCCGCTGGTCCTGGAGCCGCCCGGTGTCGCCGACCCGGTCGTGTCGGTGGCGGTCGAGGCGTCCCGGAGCACCGACACCGACCGGCTGGCCTCGGCGCTCGCCCGGCTGACGGAGGAGGATCCGTCGCTGGTCGTGCGGACCGATCCCGAGACCGGGCAGACCGTGCTGTCGGGAATGGGCGAACTGCACCTGGAGGTGGCGGTGGAGAAGATCCGGCGCTCCCTCGGGCTGGACGTCAACGTCGGCCGTCCCAGGGTGACCTACCGGGAGACGGTGGGCCGCGGGGTGTCCGGTGTGGTGTACCGGCATGTCAAACAGGACGGCGGGGCCGGGCAGTTCGCGCACGTCGTGCTCGATGTGGAGCCGCTGGAGGACGGGTTCGAGTTCCGTTCGTCGGTCGTCGGCGGACGGGTGCCGCAGGAGTACGTGCGGGCCGTCGAGGCCGGCTGCCGGGACGCCCTCGCCGAGGGCCCCCTCGGCGGTCACCCGGTGACGGGGCTGCGGGTCACCCTGACCGACGGGGCGACCCATGTGAAGGACTCCTCCGACACGGCCTTCCGTACGGCGGCCCGGTTCGCGCTCCGGGAAGCCCTGAGGGCCTGTGCGATGGTCCTGCTGGAACCGGTCGTCGACGTCACGGTCACCGTGCCCGAGGACGCGGTCGGCGGAGTCCTCGGTGACCTCGCCGCCCGCCGCGGCCGGGTCACCGAGTCGGTGGTCCGCGGCGGGTCCGCGGTGGTCACCGCCACCGTCCCGCTGGCGGAACTGTTCGGCTACGCCACCGGGCTGCGCAGCCGAACCCAGGGCCGCGGCACCTTCACGGCCCGGCCGACCGGGTACGCCCCGGCGCCCGCGGCGGCGATGACGCCGTAGGTCCTGCCGCCTCCCTCGGGGGCCTCTGTCTCCTGTACACGGAGCCCCCGAGGGCCACATCGGAGTCGATCGTCAGCCGTATGGTATGCGGTATGCGGTATGCGGTATGCGGTATGCGGTATGCGGTATGCGGTATGCGGTATGCGGGAAACCTCTCAGGGATACGACACCACCGTCGACGGCACGGTCGAGGCCCCCGACGTCGGCGCCCCGGTGTCGTTGATCACCGCCTCGTACTGGCCCTTGCCGCCGAGGGAGATCACCAGCAGGTCGTGGAACTTCACGCCGGGGGTGTTCGGGGCGGCGAAGCCGTGGTGCTGCACGATCGTGGGGTCGACGTTGTAGTAGCAGTAGCTGCCCAGGCCCCACGCCTCGTGGGTGGTGACGTCGTCGCCGACCTTGTAGGCGGCGTACCCCTTGAGCGGGCCGTTCTGGACAGCGGCCTGGTTCGGCGCGTCGTAGGCCTTCTCGTTCTGGAAGAAGATGGTGCGGCCGCGCTGGCCGTACCACTGCACGTCGTACTTGTTGAAGTGCTCCACGAACAGTCCGGTGGCGAGCACATCGTGGCCGTTGACGACGACGCCGTAGTCGGCGCGGTTGGTCTCCCAGCCGACGCCGTTGCTGTGGTCGGCGCGCCAGACCCAGGTGTGGTCGACGATGGTGTGCCGGCTGTTGACGACCAGGCTGGCGGTTGCCAGGCCGGCACCCGCGCCGCCGATCCGGACGAACACGTCCTTAACGGCAGCGTTCTTGAGAGCGCTCTCTCCTCGCTGAATGCTTCAACTACCCGAAGACGTACGTCAAGTGGTGGCACACGAGTTCCCCGAGTGACGCCGCACCGCGCGACCCTGGCGACAGGGGTGCGGGGCGCCCCGTCACGAGCGCCGCCGCTGGTTGCGTCGGTCAGCAGTCCCGCAGCTCCGCCGACTGGTTCAGCACCTGTGCCCGGGTGGAGGTGAACCGGGCGTAGGTCTGCCCGTGGCGGGCCTCCGGGCGGAACGCGGCCACCCGGTGGCAGTTCTGGAAGGCGAGGGCCACGCCGAAGTGGCGTTCCAGGCTGCCACGGATCGCGTCACTGGCGAGGGCCCGCAGCAGCTGGCCGCGCTCCTGCTCGGACGGCGGCGGGGTCTGGTTGTCGGTGAACTCGGTGATACCGGCGTGCAGTCGGACGGAGAGGGACTCCACGAGGTCGTAGGCGTACGGCAGTGACGTGCGGACGGTGTCGATGAAGTCCGCCTCGCGGATGTCACCGGCTTCGGCCTCGGCGAGGAGCTTCGGGGAGACGTCGAGAGACATGGGTGTCCTGTTTCTGTTGATCCTGTGGCGGGGGAACCGCCGGGGTGGTCAGAGGAGCGACGCGGGGCCGGGGACGAACTCCGGGTCCACCTGGGTCGCCAGGTCGTGGCCCGTCGCCGTGTCCGCCCAGGCGCGGGCGTTGCGCAGGTGGAACTCGACGGCGTGCCGGTGGAGGGTGGGCCAGTCCTTGGGGCGGGCGTCCACCGTCTCGCGCAGCACGGTGAGTGCGTGCCGGTTGTCCGCCTCCAACTCACCGTGCGGTGTGCCGCGTTCGGCCGAGCGGACCCAGGGGGACAGGGCCAGGTGGGTGAGCAGGTCGTCGCCCACCTGCTCCTTGAGGAAGAGCAGATCGTCCTCGCCGGTCACCTTGTTGCCGACCACGGCGAGCGGGATGCCGAACTCGGCCGCGTGGTCGCGGTACTGGCGGTAGACGGAGACGCCCCTGCGGGTGGGTTCGGCCACCAGGAACGTCATGTCGAAGCGGGTGAACAGGCCCGAGGCGAAGGCGTCGGCGCCCGCGGTCATGTCGACGACGACGTACTCGCCGGGGCCGTCGACGAGATGTCCGAGGTAGAGCTCGACGGCGCCGAGCTTGGAGTGGTAGCAGGCCACGCCCAGGTCGCTCTCGTCGAACGCGCCGGTGACCATCAGCGGTACGCCGCCGACCCGTTGGACGTGGCGGGTGTGCAACGCGTCCTCGCCCAGCAGGCGCAGCAGGCGTGAACCCCGGCCCGGCGGGGTGGTCTTGACCATCGCCTCACGGGAGGCGATCCGCGGGTTGGTGCCGCGCAGGAGGTCCTTGATCTCACCCGTGTGCGCGGCCAGGGGCGGAGCGGTGAACGGGCCGGCGCCGGGGTCGAGCGCCTCGGCCAGGTGCTGGTTGATGTCGCCGTCGACGGCCAGCACAGGTGCGCCGGACCGTGCCAGTTCGCGGGCGAACAGCGCCGACAGGGTGGTCTTGCCACTGCCGCCCTTGCCGACGAACGCGACGCGCATCTAGCGGCCCACCGTTTTGAAAATGAATGTCATGTTGCTAGGTTTAGGGCTCGCTCGTGATCACTGTCAAGTCGGGAGTCGGGGGGGTGCGGTGTCGTGTCGGGTCGCGCGGTGATCATCGGCGGAGGCCTTAATGCATATGATTTGCAAGTGCACACCTACTGCATAAAGACCGCGGGTCCCGACGACCTCGACGGTGCCCGTGTCGTCATGCTCGACACCGTCTACCGCGACTTCGGCACCGGATACGTCCCCCGCTGGCACGGCGACATCATCGATCCGGCCGCCGCCTACCTCACCCCGGTCCGCCACACCCTGCTGGTGGCGCGGGACGGCGTCGACGGCGACGTCGTGGCCACCGCCGCGCTGGACTCCCGCGGGCCCGCCCACCCGCCGAACCCGAAACACGTCGCCGCACGCTTCCCGTCCGGCGAGAGCGCGCAGTTGCGCCGGGTCTACGTCCGCCCCGCACACCGGCGGCGCGGACTCGCCCGCCGGCTCGTCGCGGAACTCCTCGCCTTCGCCGCCGCCGACGGCGGATACCGCTCCGTCTACCTGCACACCGACCCGACCGTCGAGGGAGCCGAGAGCTTCTGGCGGTCGCTGGGCAAGGTCGTGCACGACGAACGCGAGGACCCCGGCGGCGGCCAGCCAGTCGTCCACTTCGAGGTCCCCCTGCCCTCCCTCACCCCCTAGGTCTGCCCCATGCGCACTCCCCGCCCCCGCCTGCTCACCGCCTTCCTGCTGGCCCCGCTGCTCACCGGCTGCTTCGCCGCCACCGGCGACACCGCGGCGAAGCCCGACGGCAAGGACGGCGCACGGCTGCGCGTCGCCCTCGCCTTCCCGCCCACCCAGAACCTCTCCCCGTACGGCGCCGACGCCACGATCCTCAGCCGCCTCGGCGTGACCGAGGGCCTGACCGCCCTCGACGCCAACGGCTCCGCCGCCCCCGCCCTCGCCTCCTCCTGGCGCCGCGAGAACGACCGCACCTGGCTGTTCACCCTGCGCGAGGCCCTCTTCCAGGACGGCACGGACGTCACTCCCGCCGCCGTGGTCACCGCCCTCACCCGCGCCGGCCGCGCCGCGCCCGCCCCCGCCGCCCTGGCCGGGGTCACCCTCACGGCCCGTGCGCAGGGCGCGACGGGCGTACGGATCACCACGGCCGCACCCGACCCCGCACTGCCGCTGCGACTGGCCGGGCCCGGCCTCGCCGTGTTGGCCCCGAAGGCCTACGCGGACGAGGACACGGTCGACCCGGTCGGCACCGCCACCGGCCCCTTCGCCCTCACCCAGATCACCGGCACCACCTCCGCAACCCTCGACCGCTTCGACGGCCACTGGGCGGGCCGTGCCCACGCCTCCGGCATCGACGCCCGCTTCATCGCCGACGGCACCGCCCGCGCCAACGCCCTGCGCACCGGGCAGGTCGACATCGCCGAGGCGATACCCGTCTCCCAGGCCGCCGCGCTCGACCCCGACAGCCGCCGCGAGACCGCCACCACCCGCACCACCAGCCTCCACCTCAACACGAAGTCGGGCCCCTTCAAGGACCCCGCACTGCGCGCCGCGGCCCGGGCCGCCGTCGACACCGAAGCCCTCGCCCACGGCGTCTACGAAGGACACGCCGACCCGGGGGCCGGGCTGTTCGGCCCCGCCGTCACCTGGGCGCAGGCCAAGCGGGTCACCCCCGGCGGACGCGCGCGGGCGGGGCGGCCCGACGGCGCCTCCATCACCCTCGCCACCTACGACAACCGGCCCGAACTCCCCGAATCCGCCCAGGTGTTGAAGCAGCAGCTGGAGAAGGCCGGGTTCACCGTGAAGCTGGAGGTGCGCGAGTACGCACGGCTGGAGAGCGACGCGCTCGCCGGAACGTTCGACGCCGTCGTCGGCGCCCGCAACAGCCTCCTCGACACCGGCGACCCGGTCTCCCTGCTCGACAGCGACTTCACCTGCGACGGCGGCTACAACCTGGCCCTGCTGTGCGACAGCGACGTCGACCGGGCCGTCGAGCGGGCCCGGACGGTCGCCGACACCGGCAAGCGGCAGGACGCCGCCCTGGCCGCGGAGGCCGAGATCCTGGCGACCGACGCCGTGGTCCCCCTGGTCCACCAGCGTGTCGTCACCGGGGTCGCGGACACCGTCGGCGGGGTACTCCTCGACCCGTACGAGCGCACCCTGGTCGGCACCGGCACCCGGCGCTGAACCGCATGGGAAGCAGGATGGGCAGGGCGGCCACCCCGCTGTGGCGGGCCGGACTGACGGCGGCGCTGCTGTGCGGGATCGGGCTGCTGCCCTGGCTCTCCCACACCGACCCGGCGCTCACCGTCCTCAAGGCCCGCTCCGCCGACCGCGACCCGGACCCGGCGGCGCTGGCCGCCGTACGTGCTCAACTCGGTCTGGAAGAAAGCCCGTTGATGCTCCTGTGGCGGTGGCTCGGCGGGCTGTGGCGGGGGGACGCCGGACGGTCCTGGATCTCCGGCGCCGAGGTCACCCCCGCCGTCACCCAGGCCCTGGGCGCGTCCCTGCTGCTGATGGCGGTGTCCCTCGTCGTCGCCTGCGGCACGGCCGCCGCGGTGTGCGCCCGCACGCTGCACCTCGGCGCCCGGCGCCGGCTCCACGGACGGACCCCGGGCGGGTCGATCCCCGCCGTTCTCGCCGCGCTGCCCGAGTTCCTCACCGCGTCCGTCCTCGCCACCGTCGTCGGCGTACACCTCGGCTGGCTGCCCGCCCTCGGCTGGTACGGCCCGCAGTGGACCGTCCTCCCCGCCCTCGCCCTCGGCCTGCCCGCCGGCGCCGTCCTCGGCCGCCTCCTCGACGACCAGCTGCCCGCCGCCTTCGCCGAACCCTGGGCCACGGCCGCCGCCTCGCGCGGCCTCCCCGGCCGCAAGGTCGCCCGCCACGCGCTGCACCGCTGCCTGCCCGGACTGCTGCCCAACCTGGGGCTGTTCGCCGTGGGACTGACCGGAGGGGCCGTCGCCGTGGAGCAGATCTTCGACATCCCCGGCCTGGGCCGCACGATCCTCCAGGCCGCGCTCGCCCAGGACCTCCCCGTCCTCCAGGCCGGCACGCTCGCGCTCGTCGCGCTCGCCGCCGTCACGACGGCCGCCGCCCGCCTCGCCGTGGGTCGGCTCGCCGGTCCCGCGTTGCGGGACGGGGCGCTGCATACACTCCACCGGCCATCGCAGGCGGTACCTCGGCGACGGCGGACAGTCGACCGGGCCTCGCCTGCGGTGCACCGTCCACCGCAGACAGTCGACCGGACCTCGCCTGCGGTGCACCGTGCACCGCGGGCAGTCGACCGGCCACCGCATCCGGTGCACCGGCCGCCGCATACACGCGGCAGGTCACCGTATGCACTGCTCAGGCGATCGCATACGGTCCACGGACCGCCGTCGACCGCCCGCAGGATCCTGCCCATCGCATACGGCTCCGCCCTCGCATACGGCCCCGCCGGCGCCTACGGCCTTCTCCTCGCCGTCGTCATCGCCCTCGGTCTCCCCCGTGACCCCCTCGCCGTCGAGACGGCACACCGCCTCCAAGCACCCACCTCCACCCACCCCTTCGGTACCGACGCCCTCGGCAGGGACCTGCTCGCCCGCGTCGCCCACGGCGCTCTCGACACGCTCCTCCTGGCGGTCGTGGTCAGTGCGGCGGCCCTGGTCGCGGGTGTGCTGCTCGGGCTGCTGCCCCGGCTGTCCGGGCCGCTCGTGGACACCGTCAACGCCGTGCCGCCCGTCGCGGCCGCGCTGCTCGTCACCGCGTTGTGGGGCGGCGGTGAGACGACTCCCGCGGTCGCGGTGGCCGTCGTGGCGTGGGCGCCGCTCGCCGCGCACACCTCCGCGCTGCTGCGGCAGGAGCGGGCCACCCTGCACCTGGCCGCCACCCGTGCTCTCGGCGCCGGGCGCTGGTACCTGTTGCGCCGGGCGATCCTGCCCGCCGTGGTGCCGCCGGTGGTCCGCCACGCCGTGCTGCGGCTGCCCGGCATCGCCCTCGGGCTCGCATCGCTCGGCTTCCTCGGACTCGGCGCCCAACCACCCTCCCCCGAATGGGGTTTGCTGCTCGCCGAGAACCAGCCCTACGTCGAACGCGCCCCCTGGGCCGTACTGGCCCCCGCCACCGTCCTCGCCCTGCTGGGCGCCCTCGCGGTCACCGCAACAGGAGCCGCCGACAGGCGAGTCGGGAAGGACCGATGAACCCGCTCCGGCTCCCGCCGCTCCTGCGGCTGCTCGTTCTCACCCAACTCGCCTTCAACATCGGCTTCTTCGCGGTGCTGCCGTTCCTGTCCGAGCATCTGGGCGGGGCCGTCGGGATGGCGGGATGGCTCGTGGGTTTCGTGCTGGGGCTGCGGACCTTCAGCCAGCAGGGGCTGTTCGTGGTCGGCGGTGCCCTGGCCGACCGTTACGGGGTGCGGCCCGTCGTCCTGGCCGGCTGTGCGCTGCGGATCGCCGGGTTCGTCTGGCTTGGTTACGCCGAGCGGGCCTGGGCGGTGACCGGGGCCGTGCTGCTCGTCGGGTTCGCCGCCGCGCTCTTCTCCCCGGCGGTCGAGTCCGAGGTGGCCCGGCAGGCCGTCGCGCACGAGGAGGCGGGCGGCGGGTCCCGCACCCGGGTGCTGGCCCTGTTCACGGTCGCCGGACAGGCCGGGGCGTTCGTCGGTCCGCTGCTGGGCGCGCTGCTGCTGTCGGTCGACTTCCGGGCCGTGTGCCTCGCCGGCGCCGGCGTCTTCGTCCTGGTGCTCGCCGCGCACGCCGTGCTGCTGCCGCAGCACCTGCCCGGCCGGGAGCGCGTCGAAGTCCGGAGCGGCATCGGCCCGTTGCTGCGCAACCGCAGCTTCCTCGCCCTGTGCTGCGCCTACGGCGCCTACCTCCTCGCCTACAACCAGTTCTACCTCGCCCTGCCCGCCGAGGTGGAGCGCGCGGCGGGTTCGCAGGCGCCGCTGGCCTGGCTGTTCGCGCTGTCGTCGCTGCTGGTGGTGACCGCCCAACTGCCCGTCACCCGCTGGGCGGGGGAACGCATCGGCACCCGCCGTTCGGCGGCGGCCGGGCTGGGGCTGATCGCCGCGGGGTTCACGGTGGTCGCCGCGGCCCTGCCCGCCGGGCGGACCGGGACGACGGGGCTGCTGCCCGCCGTGGGGTTCGCCGTGCTGCTGACCCTCGGTCAGATGCTGGTCGCCCCCGCCGTCCGCGCCTGGGTCCCCGACCTCGCGGAGCGGGGCCGACTCGGCCTGTACACCGGGGCGTTGTCGTCGCTCTCCGGGCTCATCGTGCTGCTCGGCAGCGCGGCCACCGGCACACTCCTCGACACCGGGCTCCCGCCGGCCGTGCCCTGGCTGCTGCTGGCCGCGGTACCGGTCGCCGCGATCGCCCTGCTGCCGGGCCGGGGCCGCCCACACCGTCGCGCCGACGCAGCCGACGCAGCCGACGCAGCCGACGCAGCCGACGCAGCCGAAGCCGTCGACACTGCCGTACAACCGGACACGCCACGGCCGTAGACGCAGGCGAGGCGTCTGCCCGAGCGCCCAGCCGAACACATGCGCCCAGCCGAACACACCTGCCCAGCCGAACAGGACTTGCCCAGCCGAACACACCCGCCAGTCCGAACACACCCGCCAGTGAGGCCATACGGAAGGGCCCGGACCGTCCGTGACGGTGCGGGCCCTTTCCCGTGGGGGGCGGTGGAGGAAGGGGTGAACCCCTGTGCGGTCTAGGCGAGTTCCAGCACCCGCTGCTCCGCCGGACGGGCCGCGCGGACCCGGGAGGTGCGGTACAGCCACAGCACGTCGCGGCCGAAGGACCAGAGCAGGGTGCCGAGGGCCAGCAGCATGACGGCGACGTTGCCGCTGTGGGGGAGGAGGTCCGCGCCCGCGACCAGCAGGCAGATGCCCTGGAGGGCGGCGACGGTCTTGCGGGCCATGCTCGGCGGGAGCGGGGCGTTGAGCCAGGGGGCGACGCGGGCGGCGGCGACGAAGACGTACCGCATCGCGCCGACCAGCAGCACCCACGGGCCGAGCGCCATGGAGACGTACACGCTCAGGACCAGGATGAGGAACGCGTCGACCTCCATGTCGAAGCGCGCGCCCAGCGCGGTGGAGGTGCCGGTGCGGCGGGCGACCTTGCCGTCGACGCCGTCGAGGATCAGGGCGACGGCGGTGAGGCCGACCAGCAGGGTCACCGGCGGGGTGGACTCGAAGGAGTCGGCGACCAGGGCGGTCACCCCGCCGACGAGGGTGGCGCGGCCGAGGGTGACCCGGTTGGCGGGGCCGAAGGAGCGCAGTCGTGAGCGGTGCAGTGCCCGGGAGAGGACGGCCCAGGTGGCGACGGCGAAGACGAGGCCGGTGACCCAGCCCGCCGGCCCCATGCCGATCGCCGAACCGAGCAGGGCCAGCAGCAGGATCTGGACGCCCGCCCCCACAGCGGTCTCCTGCTGGACCAGCCTTGCGTCGTAAGTGTTGTTCAGGGCCACCGCACATTCCTCCGGCCAGGTGACAGAGATGATCAGTGCCGCGTACTGTGCGCGACCTGTGCACACCTCGGTACGTGCACCGGTTGCAGATCGTTCAGCAGATCGTTCAGGAGGATGACGATGGACCGCAGCGGACGCGCGTTCTGGATCGACGCCCCGGGCCGCGGCGGGATACGGGACGTGGCCCTGCCGGAGCCCGCTGAGGGCGAGGTCGTCGTCCGTTCGCTGTACTCCGGGATCAGCCGTGGCACGGAGACCCTCGTCTTCCGCGGACAGGTGCCCGAGAGCCAGCACACGGTCATGCGGGCACCGTTCCAGGAGGGCGACTTCCCGGCGCCCGTGAAGTACGGCTACCTCAACGTCGGGGTGGTGGAGGAGGGACCGGCACGGCTCGTCGGGCGGACGGTCTTCTGTCTCTATCCGCATCAGACGCGGTACGTCGTCCCCGAGACGGCCGTGACGGTCGTACCGGACGTCGTGCCCGCCGGACGGGCCGTGCTCGCCGGCACCGTGGAGACCGCCGTCAACGCGCTGTGGGACGCGAAGCCCCTGGTCGGGGACCGGATCGCGGTGGTCGGCGGCGGCATGGTCGGCTGCTCGGTCGCCGCGCTGCTGGCCCGCTTCCCCGGCGTGCGCGTCCAGCTGGTGGACGCCGACCCGGCGCGCGCGAAGACCGCGGAGGCGCTCGGCGTCGGCTTCGCGCTACCCGGGGACGCGCTCGGCGGCTGCGACCTGGTCGTGCACGCCAGCGCCACCGAGCAGGGCCTGACCCGGTCACTGGAACTGCTCCGCGCGGAGGGCACCGTCCTCGAACTGAGCTGGTACGGCGACCGCAGGATCGCGCTGCCGCTCGGCGAGGCCTTCCACTCGCGCCGGCTGGTGATCCGCAGCAGTCAGGTCGGCACCGTCTCCCCGGCCCGCGCCGACCGCAGCTACGCCGACCGGCTCGCGCTCGCCCTCGACCTGCTGGCCGATCCGGCGCTCGACGCGCTCGTCACGGGGGAAAGCGCGTTCGAGGAGCTTCCGGAGGTGATGCCGGCGCTGGCATCGGGCGAGATCCCCGCGCTCTGCCACCGTGTCAGGTACCCGTCGGACAGCAGCATGAGCGCCTGACCTGAGAAAAGAGTGAGATCGCTCTGAACACGGGGAAGTCGAGAGCCGTACTACACGGCATCCCCCGGCGGCCAACGGCCGGGGGACCAGACGCGCCGCACCTGGAGGGTCGTCCGTTGTTCAGTGTCACCGTCCGCGATCACATCATGATCGCCCACAGCTTCCGCGGCGAGGTCTTCGGACCCGCGCAGCGCCTGCACGGAGCGACGTTCCTGGTGGACGCCACGTTCCGCCGCGAGCAGCTGGACGACGACAACATCGTCGTCGACATCGGACTGGCCACCCAGGAGCTCGGGGCCGTGGTCAGCGAGCTGAACTACCGCAACCTGGACAACGAGCCCGACTTCGCCGGGGTCAACACCTCCACGGAGTTCCTCGCCAAGGTCGTCGCGGACCGGCTCGCCGAGCGCATCCACAAGGGCGCCCTCGGCGAGGGCGCACGCGGTATCGCCTCGCTCTCCGTCACCCTGCACGAGTCGCACATCGCCTGGGCGAGTTACGAGCGTGCGCTGTGACCGAGGTGACCCTGGCGAAGGCCCCGCTCGCCTACGTGCCCGCCCAGACCGCGGCACCCAAGACCCCCACGGCTCCGACGCCCCGGAAGGCGGGTGACCTCATCCCCATGTCCCTGCGCTCCGTGCACTTCGTCATGCCGGGCGGGGTCTACGACACCGCCAACCCCAGCGGCGGCAACGCCTACGACCGCCGGGTCTGCCTGGACCTGCCCGGCTTCGGCTGGCAGGTCCACAAGCACCTGGTGAACGGCCTGTGGCCGCGCCCGGAGACCGCCGCCCGCACCGAACTGGCGCGCACGCTGGCCGACCTCCCCGACGGCACCGTCGTGCTGCTCGACGGGCTCGTCGCCTGCGGCGTCCCGGAGATCGTGGTGCCCGAGGCGGAGCGGCTGCGGCTCGCGGTCCTCGTGCACCTGCCGCTCGGCGACGAGACCGGCCTCGAACCGCTGGTGGCGGCCGAGCTCGATGCCAAGGAGCGCGCCGTGCTGCGGGCGGTGCCCGCGGTGATCGCCACCAGCGACTGGGCGGTGCGCCGCCTCGTCTCGCACCACGGCCTGGCCCCGGAGAAGGTGCACTGCGCCGCCCCCGGCGCCGACATCGCGCCCCTCGCCTCGGGCACCGACGGTGTCTCCCGGCTGCTGTGCGTGGCCGCCGTGACCCCGCGCAAGGGCCAGCACCGGCTGGTGGAGGCGCTGGCCGCGGTGACCGACCTCAGGTGGTCCTGCGTGTGCGTGGGCGGCCTGACCCAGGACCCGGAGTACGTCGCCCATCTGCGCGGCCTCATCCGCGACCACGGCCTCGAGGACCGGCTGGAGCTGGCCGGCCCGAAGGCGGGCGCCGAACTCGACGCCGCGTACGCCTCCGCCGACCTGATGGTCCTCACCTCCTACGCCGAGACCTACGGCATGGCGGTCACCGAGGCCCTCGCCCGCGGCATCCCGGTCCTCGCGACCGACGTCGGCGGGCTGCCCGAGGCCGTCGGCCGCGCCCCCGACGGCGGGATGCCCGGCATCCTCGTCCCGCCGGAGAACCCGGCCGCGCTCGCCGCGGAACTGCGCGGCTGGTTCGGCGAGGCGGACGTACGACGCCGGCTGAAGGCGGCCGCGCGCAGCCGCCGGGCGGCACTGAACGGCTGGGCGTCCACCGCCCAGAGCCTGGCCGGCGTGCTGGGCCGGCTTCCCGGCGAACCCCGGAGGGCGGCATGAGGAAGACGACGGCGAGCCCGGCGGACATGGCGCGGCGCGTGGGGGCCATCCCCACCCAGCCGGGCCCGAAGGAGGCCTCCACCATGACGGACATCGCGACCGGCACCGTCGCCCAGGACGTGACCGGCACCGTGGCCCAGGACGTGACCGGCACCATGGCCCAGGACGTGACCGGCATCGCGACCGGCACCGTGGCGCCGGAAGCGGCGGACAGCGCGACCCCGGATGCGACGGACCGCGTGGCCCTGGATGCGACGGACCGCCTGGCCCTGGATGTGCCGGACGGCGCTGCCGACCCCGACGCGGTGATAGCGGGCGCGGGCCCCGTCACCCGTCCCGGCGAGCGGCCCACCGTACGGCTGCGGGAGGCCGGACCCGAGGACCAGCCCCGGTACGCGCCCGAGTGGCTCCAGCTGCGTGAGCCCGCGGACGCCGCGGCGCGGGCGGTGGACCTGCTGGACCCGCTGCGGATCCGGCTCGCGAACCTGCCGAACGGACGCAGCGGCGGTCTCGCCGTCCACGACCTGGGCTGCGGCACCGGCTCGATGGGCCGCTGGCTCGCGCCCCGCCTGGACGGCGGCCAGCACTGGATCCTGCACGACCGCGACCCCTACCTGCTGCACTTCGCGGCCGTCGCCTCGCCGCGCGCGGCCGCCGACGGCAGCCGGGTCACCGTCGAGACCCGGCGCGGCGACGTCGCCCGGCTCACCCCGGACGCCCTGACCGGCGCCTCCCTCGTCACCGCCTCCGCCCTCCTCGACGTCCTGACCCGCGAGGAGGTCGAGACGCTCGCCGCGGCCTGCGCGGGCGCCGGCTGCCCGGCGCTGCTCACGCTGTCGGTCGCCGGCCGGGTCGAGTTCTCCGCGCCGGACCCGCTGGACGAGGAGCTCGCCGCCGCCTTCAACGACCACCAGCGGCGCGGCGGCCTCCTCGGCCCCGACGCGGTGGGTGTCGCCTGCGAGGCGTTCGCCGACCACGGCGCCACCGTCAAGGTCCACCCGAGCCCCTGGCGGCTCGGCCCCGAGCAGGCCGCGCTCACCGCCCAGTGGCTGCGCGGCTGGGTCGGCGCGGCCGTGGAGCAGCGCCCCGACCTCGCCGAACGTGCCGAGGGCTACCTCGCCAAGCGCCTCACGGCCTGCCAGGCGGGCGAGCTCAGGGTCACCGTCCACCACAGCGACCTGCTCGCCCTGGCCCGGCCGACGGGGCGCGTCTGATGAGCGCCGAGACGGTGGGGGCGCGGGCCGGCACGGCCGCGCCCGCGGTGCGGAGCGAGGGCACCCCGGCCGTACGGCCGCCGCGTGCCCCGTCGGCGGTGCGCACCGGCCCCGCCGTGTCCGAGACCCGCATCGGGGTCATCGTGACCGAGCCGCACCGCACGCCGTCGGCGTGGCGCAGGGTGTTCGCCTCGCGCGCCCTGCGCACCCACTTCGGGAGCGTCGCCGGCGTCGCCATCCTCACGGTGCTGCTGTGGCGGATGGGGACGGGCGTGTTCCTGGACGGGCTGCGCCGGATCGACCTGCCGACCGTGCTGGTCGCGCTCGGCATCGGCGCCGTCACCACCGTCTTCAGCGCCTGGCGGTGGGCGCTGGTGGCCCGCGGGCTGCGCATCCGGCTGCCGTTCGGCGCGGCGGTCGCGGACTACTACCGGGCGCTGTTCCTGAACGCGGCCCTGCCCGGCGGCATCCTCGGCGACGTGCACCGCGCCGTGCGGCACGGGCAGAGCGCCGGTGACGTCGGGCGCGGTGTACGGGCGGTCGTGCTGGAGCGCACGGCGGGACAGCTCGCGCTGGCCGGCGCGGGCGTAACGGTCCTGCTGGTGCTGCCGTCCCCGGTCATGGGCCGGCTGCGCGGCCTCGCCCCGCTGGTCCTGCTGGCCGGGGCGGGGGCACTCGCCGTGGTGCTCGCGCTGCGCATGAACTCCTCCCGGCCGCGCCCCGCCGGACGCCTGAGCAGGGCGCTGGCGGAGGCGCGCGAGGGGCTGCTGTCGCGGCGCAACGGGCCCGGGGTGGCCGTGTCGTCGCTGGTCGTGCTCGCCGGGTACGTCGCGATGTTCGTCGTCGCCGCCCGGGTGGCCGGCTCCGGCGCCTCCGTGCTCGCCCTGCTGCCGATCGCGATGCTCGCCCTGCTGGCGATGGCCGTGCCGCTGAACGTCGGCGGCTGGGGACCCCGCGAGGGCGTCACCGCCTGGGCGTTCGGCGCGGCCGGCCTCGGCGCGGACACCGGCCTGTCGGTGGCGGTGGTGTACGGCGTGCTCAGCTTCGTGGCCGCGCTGCCGGGGGCCGTCGTCCTCGTGGTGCGCTGGTACACAGCCGTACGGGCCGACGAGGCCGCTGAGTCCCGTGAGCCTGGTGAGGCCGCTGAGTCCCGTGAGGCCGCTGAGCCTGCTGAGGCCGGTGCCCGTGAGCCTGCTGAGGCCGGTGAGACTGTTTCCGGCCCAGCGCCCCGGGCGGCCTACAGCGAGCCGGACCCCCCGCTGACCCCCGTGTTCCCGGAGCCGGTGTTTCCGGAGGCCTCCGAAGTCAGCAGCGAGAAATACGCGCCGAAGGAATCCGCCAGGCTCGCCAGGAGTTCCTTCCCCTTTTCCGCGGACCCCAGGGAAGGACGGCCGATGACGCCCGAATCGGTATAGGCGGACATTCCCAGCGTGAGCAGATGGCGGCGGTCGTCCGCGGTGAAATCGGCGGACTCGAAACCGGGCCGGACGAGTTCCGGGTGGGCGTGCAGCAGGATCGAGGTCTCGATCTCCCCGGCGTGCATGTCGGTGAGGAGCGAGGTCACCACCCCGGACCGTTCCCGCGCCGCCTCCCAGTCCTCCGGGGCCGGGAAGAGCGCCATCCGCTCACCGCGGGCGGAGGACTCCTGGACAGCGTTGCCCAGGACGTAGTTCCCGCCGTGTCCGTTGACCAGCACCAGGGCCTCGACGCCCGAGCGGCGCAACGACGCCGCGATGTCCCGTACCACCGCGTGAAGGGTCACGGAGGAGATGCTGACGGTCCCCGGCCAGCCCGCGTGCTCGTGCGAGCAGGCGATGGTCACCGGCGGAAGGAGGTGCACCGGGTACGCCCCGGCGATCTCCCGGGCGATGGCGCACGCGACCAGGGTGTCGGTGGCGAGCGGCAGGTACGGACCGTGCTGTTCGAAGCTGCCGACCGGCAGGACGGCCACCTGCGTGGTGACGCCCGCGCCCCGGGAGCGGACGTCCTCGGTGGTGTCCGCGGGCAGCAGGCCGTACGTCGCCCCCGCCCCCGCCGTCGCCGCCGTCCTTATCTCCGAACCACTCATCTTTTCCCGGCCTTTCGTCTCCGCTTAGGAATCAGATCATGACAGAGAACATTGGCGTACTCGGCAAGCAGACCGCGCAGCGCACCGGTGTGGAACGCGTGGTGAATGCCCCCTTGCCCACGGTGTACGGGAAATTCCAGGCGGTGGGCTACCTCGACCACGACCGCGGTGACGAACAAGTCGCCCTGGTGTACGGCGAGATCGGCAGCGAGGACGTGCTGACCCGGCTGCACTCGGAATGCCTGACCGGCGACGCGTTCGGCTCCCAGCACTGCGAGTGCGGCGACCAGCTGGAGTCGGCGCTGCGGGCCGTCGTCGCCGCCGGCAGCGGCATCGTCGTCTATCTGCGCGGCCACGAGGGACGCGGCATCGGCCTGCTGGGCAAGCTGCGCGCGATGGCCCTCCAGGCGGAGGGGCTGGACACCGTCGAGGCGAACGTGGCGCTCGGCTTCCCGGTGGACGCCCGCGACTACAAGGTGGCCGCCGACATCCTGCGCGACCTCGGCGTACGGTCCGTGCGGCTGATGTCGAACAACCCGCGCAAGCGCGAGGCGCTCGTCGACAACGGCATCCAGGTCGCCGAGGAGGTGCCGCTGCTCATCGAACCGTGCGAGAACAACATCACCTACCTGCGCACCAAGCGGGAGCGCATGGACCACCGGCTGCCGCACCTGGACGCCGTCGCGCACTGGTCCTGAGCGCCCTTGGCCGGGATCCCCGCGCCGCCCGGCGGGTAGGGATCACGACGGTCCGTGCAGGTGACAGCCCCGGCCTCGGTACTCGGGCCGGGGCCGCCGCACCATAAGGAGCCGCTCGCGTGAACACGCATGCCTCGGTCGTCGTCATCGGCGGCGGAGTGATCGGGACCAGCATCGCCTACCACCTGGCCGCCGCGGGCGTACGGGACGTCCTGCTGGTGGAACGGGACGACCTCGCCGCCGGGTCGACCTCGAAGGCCGCCGGAGGGGTGCGCGCCCAGTTCTCCGACGAGCTGAACATCCAGCTCGGGGCGCGCAGCCTGGAGGCGTTCGGGCGGTTCGGCGAGGAGTTCGGGCACGACATCGGACTGCACCGGGTCGGCTACCTCTTCCTGCTCTCCACCCCCGAGGAGGTCGCCTCGTTCGAGGCGGGCGTGCGGCTGCAGAACGCGCTCGGGGTGCCCAGCCGCATGATCGACCCGGCGGAGGCCCGCCGGCTCTCCCCGCTGATCACCACCGACGGCTTACGCGCCGCCGCGTTCTCGCCCGACGACGGGCACTGCACGCCGGAGGCCGTCGTCCAGGGGTACGCCGACGCCGCCCGCCGGTACGGCGCGCGCATCCTGCGCCGGACCGCGGTGACCGGCATCGAGACCCGCGGCGACACCATCACCGGCGTCACCACCACCCTCGGCCCGATCACCACCGACACGGTGATCTGCGCGGCCGGCGCCTGGTCCCGGTCCGTCGGCGCGATGGTGGGCGTGGACCTGCCGGTGCAGCCGCTGCGCCGCCAGATCGCGGTCACCGAGGCGGTGCCCGGACTCGCGCCGGACCTCCCCATGACGATCGACTTCAGCACCACCCTCTACTTCCACTCCGAGGGCCCCGGTCTGCTCGTCGGGATGTCCGACCCCGACGAGCGGCCCGGCTTCGCCACCGACACCCACGACCGCTGGATCCCCCGTCTCGCCGCCGCGCTGGAGCACCGCGCCCCCGACATCCTGGAGCTGCGCCGCACGGGAGGCTGGGCGGGCCTGTACGAGATCACCCCGGACCACAACGCCCTGATCGGCGAGGCGCATTCGATCTCCCGTTTTCTGTATGCGACCGGTTTCTCCGGGCATGGCTTCCTCCAGGGACCGGCCGTCGGCGAGGTCGTCCGCGACCTCTACCTGGGCCGCGTACCCTTCGTGGACGTCACCCCCCTGAGCGCCGGCCGGTTCGCGGCCGACGCCCCGCGTCCGGAGGTCAACTGCGTATGACGGCACCGACCGCCCCCCACCTGTGGCTGCGCCACGAGGACCGCTCCACCGAACGGCGCACCCCGGTCGTCCCCGACGACGCCCGCCGCCTCGTCGAGGCCGGAGTGCGGCTGACCGTCGAGGAGTCCCCGCAGCGGATCTTCCCCGTCGAGGAGTACGAGGCGGTGGGCGCCCGCGTCGCCCCCGCGGGCTCCTGGGTGTCGGCGCCGCCCGAGACGGTCGTCCTCGGCCTGAAGGAACTCCCCGACCAGCCGGCCGAGCTGACCCACCGCCATGTCTTCTTCGGGCACGCCTACAAGCAGCAGCCCGGTGCCGCCGGTCTGCTCCGCCGGTTCGCCGCCGGGGGAGGGGCGCTGCTGGACCTGGAGTACCTGGTCGACGAACAGGGCCGCAGGCTGGCCGCGTTCGGGTTCTGGGCCGGCTACCTCGGCGCGGCCCTCGCGGTGCTCCACCACCGGGGCCGGCTCTCCGCGCCGCTGCTCCCCACCGACCGGGACGCGCTGGACGAGATCCTGCGGCCGCGCCCCGAGGACGGCGAGTTCACCGCCCTCGTGGTCGGTGCCCTGGGCCGCAGCGGCCGCGGCGCCCGCGCCGCGCTCACCACGGCCGGTGTCGAGCCCACGTGCTGGGACCTCGCCGAGACCCGGGACCTGGACCGTCGTGCCCTCCTCGGCCACGATCTGCTCGTCAACTGCGTCCTGGCCACCACCCCCGTGCCGCCGTTCGTGCGCGAGGAGGACCTGGACGACCCGGCCCGCAGGCTGCGCACCCTCTCCGACGTCACCTGCGACGTCGGCTCCCCCCTCAACGTCCTGCCCGTCTACGACCGCACCACGGAGTGGACGGATCCCGTGCGCACCCTGCGCAAGGAGCCCCCGCTGGACCTGATCGCCATCGACAACCTGCCCTCGCTGCTGCCGCGCGAGTCCAGCACCGACTTCTCGGCGGCCCTGCTGCCGCAGCTGCTGGTACTGCCCGCTGGGGAGGCATGGGCGCGCTGCCTGCGGCGGTTCCGCCGGGCGGGGCGTGAACTCGGCATCGAGGGGCGGGAGTTCGACCATGAGTGAGGCGGTGGTGGTTCCCGCGAGCGGTGCCGTCCACTGGGTGGGCGCCGGACTGTCGACGGGCAGCGGGCTCGCCGACCTGTGCGCACGCACCGACGGCGTCCGCCTCTGGCACCGTACGGAGGACCGCGCCGCCGAGGCCCTGGACCGGCTGGGGCTGACCGGACGCGCCGCACCCCGCGCCTACACACTCGACGCGCTCACGGCCGAACTCGCCCCCGGTGACGTCGTCGTGTCGATGCTGCCCGCCCCGGACCACGCCCCGCTGCTGGCCGCCTGCGTCGCCCGGCACGCCCATTTCGCCTGCTCCAGCTATGTCTCGGACGCGGTGCTGGAGCAGGTCCCGGCGGCCGCGAAGTCGGGTCTGGTCGTCCTCACCGAGGCCGGGCTCGACCCCGGGATCGATCACCTCTTCGCCCACGCCCTGGTGGCCCGCGCCCGGGAGGCGATCGGCGTGGACACGGCGGCCTCGTACCGCCTCACCTCGTACTGCGGAGGCATCCCCGCGGTCCCCGACGACTTCCGCTACCGCTTCAGCTGGGCGCCCCTCGGAGTCCTCAACGCCCTGCGCTCTCCTGCCCGTTACATCGAGGACGGGGCCGAGACCGTCGCCGCCCGGCCCTGGGAGGCGACCCGGCGGCACGTCGTCGACGGGGAACCCTTCGAGGTGTACCCCAACCGGGACAGCGTGCCCTTCGTCGAGCAGTACGGGCTGCCGCCGGCCTGGAGAGCGGACGGTTTCGTGCGCGGCACCCTGCGTCTGGACGGCTGGCTGCACGCCTGGCAGCCGGTGTTCGAGGAGCTGAAGGCGGGCGACGACGCCCGGATCGCCGCGCTGGCACGGGAGTTGGCGGCCGCCTACCCGACGACGGACACCGACCGTGACCGGGTGGTCCTGGAGGTCCGCCTCGAGGTGTCCCCACAGGTGTCTCCCGAGGTCTCCTCCGCGGCCTCGCCTGCGGTGGAGAAGGGGTCGGCCGGCTCGGCCCGCGGGGGCGCGTCCTGGTCGGGGAGTTACCTGCTGGACCTGGTCGGCGACGAGGCGGAGAGCGCGATGGCGCGGTGTGTCTCGCGCACGCTCGCGCTCGGCGTCCGGCAGATCCTGGCCGGCGCGCTGCCGCCGGGGCTGAGCCGGGCGGCCGAGACGGCGGCCCGGTCGGCGCGGTGGCTCGATGAACTGGCCGCGGAGGGACTGGAGTTCACCCGCACCGGGGATGGCTGACGGTCAGTCGAGCACGGCCTCGTGCACCAGCCGCTTGAGATCGGGGTACAGCTTCAGCGACCTCCTCGGCCGCACCTGCGTCAGGAACTGCACGCTCAGGTCGTGCTGCGGGTCGATCCAGAAGGTGGTCGTGGCGACACCGCTCCAGCCGTAGGTGCCGAGGCCCGTCGGGGCCTGGGTGCGGTCCGGGTCGACGACCACGGACACGCCCAGGCCGAAGCCGACACCGTCGTTGCCCGGTTCGTCGTGCGCCGGACGGCTGCCGAAGGCGCGCAGATCCGCCCCGCCGGGGAGGTGGTTGCGGGTCATGAGGTCCACGGTCTCGGGGGCGAGCAGCCGCACCCCGTCGAGTTCGCCGCGGCGGCGCAGCAGCTCGCTGAAGCGGTGGATGTCGTATGCGGTCGCCACCATACCGCCGCTGCCCGACAGGAAGCGGGGGCGGCCGAACAGGGGCAGGCCGGCGATCGGTTCGATGCCGCCGTCGTCGGTGCCGCCGTACAGCTCGGCCAGCCGGGGCGCCTGCTCGTCGCTGACCTGGAAACCGGCGTCGGTCATGCCCAGCGGGCGCAGGATCCGCTCGGCGACGAACTCGTCGAGGGGCTGCCCGGAGACGACCTCGATGATCCGGCCGAGGACGTTGGTGGACACCGAGTAGTTCCACTGCGTGCCCGGCTCGAACTGGAGCGGCAGCCGGGCGTACGCCTCCACGGTCTCGGCGAGGTTGGAGCCGGGCAGCACCGCGGACTCCAGCCCGGCCTCGCGGTACAGGGCGTCGACGGGGTGGCAGTGGTAGAAGGCGAACGTCAGGCCCGAGGTGTGGGTCATGAGATGCCGTACCAGCAGCGGCTGTTCGGCGGGGCGGGTGGTGAGGCCGGTGCCCGAGCCGCTCGCGTAGACGTGCTGGCCGGCGAAGGCGGGGAGGTGGTCGGCGACCGGGTCGTCGAGTCGCAGCCGGCCCTCCTCCACCAGTATCAGGGCGGCGACGGAGGTGACCGGCTTGGTCATCGAGTAGATCCGGTACAGGGTGTCGGCCTCGACGGGCAGTCCGGCGGCGATGTCGCGGTGGCCGTGCGTGGTCAGGTGCGCGACGCGGCCGCCCCGGGAGACCGCCAGGAGGAAACCGGGCAGCCGCCCCTCGTCGACGTAGTGGGCGACGTGCTGGTCGAGGCGGTCGAGCGCCTTCGCGTCCAGTCCGACCTCGCTCGGGTCGACCTCTTGTCGCAGCAGTGCCATCGTTCTCCTCCGGTGCGTTCGTGCGAGGTGCGGTCCGGGTTGCCCCTCCGGCACGACCTCAGTGCTCATGGTCGCCCAGGGAACGGGCGTACGGACCGCTTTCCACGCCGTGAGCGGTGTGGGGTGTGTCGCTTCGGCCGACCACCGGGCCGGCTGGGGTGGGGACGGGTATGTCGGTGTCGTCCGGCCCGGGGGAGCCGGTGGGCGCGGGGCGTCCCGGCAGGGCACGGCAGGCCGGGAGCGCCGCGAAGGCCGCCACGCCCAGCACGGCCATCGGGGTCCGGTCCGGGCCGAGGCCCATCAGCACGGTCGCCGAGGCGACGCCCAGCACCGGCCCGACGTTCATCGCCGTCTGCTGGAGCCCGCCCGCCACCCCGGCCGACGCGGCGGGAGCCTGCCGTACGACGACATGGGTGGCCGCCACCATCACGGTACCGAACCCGGCGCCCACCAGCGCGAACCCGGCGGCGAAGGCCGGCTCGCCCGGCGCCCGGGCCAGCACCAGCAGACCGGTGCCGAGCACCGCCGTCGCCCCCGTGACCGCGGCCCGGGCACCCGCCCGGCGCAGCAGCACCGCCGACACGGGCGCCGCCCCGATCAGGCACACCGCCAGCGGCAGACTGAGCAGCGCGCTGCGCAGGGCGGTCAGCCCGAGGCCGTCCTGGAGGACGTAGACACAGGTGAACAGGGCGCCGTTGAGGGCGGCCGAGGCGGTCACCAGCAGGGCGATCGCGCCGCGGACCGCGGGGGAGCGGACGACGTCCGGCGGCAGCAGGGGCGCGGGCGCCCGCCGCTCGTGCCGGACGAAGGCGACCGCGGCGAGCAGCGCGGCCGGTGCGGACCAGGTCGCGCCCGGGAGGGTGACGAGGGTGTGCACCAGACAGGCCAGTGCCACGGCGAGCAGCAGGGCGCCGGGGACGTCCAGCGGGGTGCCGGCCGGGGGGCGCCGCTCCTCCCGTGCGGCCAGGGCGAGCACTCCGAACAGCAGCGCGGGCACCACGTTGAGCAGGAACACGGCCCGCCAGCCGAACGAGGTGGCGAGCGCCCCGCCCACCACCGGCCCGGCCGCGGCCGCCACCCCGATGGCCGCCGTCCGCACGGCGATCGGCGTGCGCAGCCGGTCCGGTGGGAACGACGCCCGCAGCATCCCCAGCGTCGCCGGTTGCAGCAGCGCCCCGAACACCCCCTGGACGACGCGCAGTCCGATCACCCAGCCCACGCCCGGTGCCACCGCGATGCCCGCCGAGGCGGCGCCGAAGCCGAGCATGCCGACCCCGAAGGCACGGCGGTGCCCGTACCGGTCGCCGAGCCGCCCGGCGAACACCAACAGGCCCGCCACGGCCACGAGATACCCGGTGCTCGTCCACTGCGCCCGGGCGAGCGAGGCGTGCAGGTCATGACGCAGGGCCGGCTGGGCGACGGTGAGCACGGTGCCGTCCAGGGCGACGACCACGGCACCCGCCACGCTGCTCGCCAGTGTCAGCGGACGGTTCACCGGCCGTCCTCCGGCCCGAGGTACGCGTCGAGCGCGGTCCGCAGGAGAGGCATGAAGTCAGATGCTCCCGTGGCGAGTGGGAGGCTGCCCCACCCCCACAGCTGGGCGATGCCGTGCAGGTTCGCCCACAGCGCGCCCGCGACCGCACGGGCGTCGGCGCCGGGACGGGCCCGGCCCACCAGGTCCACCAGGACGCCGAACAGCGGAAGACTGGTGTCCCGCAGCCGCAAATGCCCGCTCTCCAGCAAGTCATGACGGAACATCAGCTCATACATTCCCGCGTTGTCGAGGGCGAACTGCAGATACGCCTGCCCCAGTTCGGTCAGCTGGGCGCGCGGAGCCGCGTCGCCGTCGGCGAGCGTCGCCGTCACCCGGATCCCCAGCTCGGTGAAGCCGCGGCGGGCGATGGCAGACAGCAGCTCCAGATGGGTGGGGAAGTAACGGCGCGGCGCACCGTGGGACACGCCGGCCCGGCGGGCGATCTCCCGCAGGGTCAGCGCACCGGCCCCTTCCCGGGCGACCAGATCCACGCCGACGTCGACGAGACGGGTCCGCAGGTCGGGGTCCGGCTTCTCGGATGGGCTCATAGACACTGTCTACCACCCGACGATAGACAGTGTCTACGGTGGGCCCAGGGCTCCCTGGAGTGCGGCGACGGAGTGCGGGCGGGGGAATGCGGCGCGGTGGTGCGCCGGTTGTACGGAGCATGACTCGGGACACGACGCGACCCGCACTGCTCGCCCTGCTCTCCGAGGGCCGCAACGGCGTACTGGTCACCCTCAAGCGCGACGGCCGCCCCCAGCTGTCGAACGTCAGCCACCACTACTACCCGGACGAGGGCGTGATCCGGGTCTCCGTCACCGACGACCGCGCCAAGACCCGCAACCTGCGCCGCGACCCCCGCGCCTCCTACCACGTCACGACCGCCGACCGCCGCGCCTACACCGTGGTCGAGGCCGTCGCCGACCTCACGCCGGTCGCCGCCGACCCCTACGACGACACCGTCGAGGAACTCGTCCGCCTCTACCGCGACGTCCTCGGCGAACACCCCGACTGGCACGACTTCCGCACCGCCATGGTCCGCGACCGGCGCCTGGTCGTCCGGCTCAGGGTGGAACGGGCGTACGGCATCCCCCGGGCGTCCGACGCCGGCTGACGGCTGCACCTGGTGGCCACCGGCGACACCTGCCGGAATACGACGGCACGACGGCACGACGGCACGGCCGAGCCCCCGGCGCCGTGGCGGCGTCCGGGGGCTCGGGGGTCCGGGGGACGGGGGGTGAGGTCAGGCGGTCAGGCGGTGACCCTCTCCGGCTGGGGGACCTCGCGGGCGCCCCGCTCGCCGAGCTGCTCGGTGGGGATCCTCGCGGTCTCCCGGGCCGACAGCGCCGCGATCACCGGCGGTACGCACAGCGCCGCCGTGAACAGGGCGACGGAGGACCAGTCGTCCCCGTTCGGGCCGGCGATCTGCGCCGCGAAGGTGACGGCGAAACCGGCCCCGGCGAAACCGATCTGGGTGCCGATCGCCATGCCCGACAGCCGCACCCGGGTCGAGAACATCTCGCCGTAGAAGGAGGGCCACACACCGTTCGCGGCGCTGTAGACCACGCCGAAGGCGACGATGCCGAGAACCAGGATCAGCGGGTAGGAGCCGGTGGAGACCGCCCACAGGTACCCGAACATCGCCACCGCGCTGCCCACCGCGCCGATCAGGTACACCGGCCGGCGGCCGATGCGGTCGGAGAGCGTGGCCCACGCCGGGATGGCACCCAGCGCGACCAGGTTGGCGAGCGCGCCGACCCACAGCATCGAGGAACGGTCCATGCCCACCGCGTCGCTCGTCGCGTACGCCAGCGCCCACACCGTGAAGACGGTGCTGACCGAGGCGATCAGCGCGCCCCCGATCACCCGCAGCACATCCGCCCAGTGTTCACGCAGCAGCACCGCCAGCGGCAGCTTCACGACCTCGCCGGTGGCCTGCTGTGCCTCGAAGGCCGGGGTCTCCTCCAGCTTCCGCCGGATCACATAGCCGACCACGGCGACTGCGATGCTCATCCAGAACGGCACCCGCCAGCCCCACGACAGCAGCTGGTCCTCGGGCAGCGCGGCCACCGGGATGAAGACCAGGGTGGCCAGCAGCTGCCCGCCCTGGGTACCGCTCAGGGTGAAGCTGGTGAAGAAGCCGCGCCGGTGCGGCGGCGCGTGTTCGAGTGTCATCGAGTTGGCGCTGGCCTGCTCGCCGGCGGCGGACACCCCCTGCAGCACACGGCACAGGACCAGCAGGACCGGGGCGAGGGAGCCGACCTGGGCGCGGGTGGGCAGACAGCCGATCAGGAACGTCGACACGCCCATCAGGATGAGCGTGAACACCATGATCTTCTTACGGCCCAGACGGTCCCCGAAGTGCCCGAGGAAGAGCGCCCCGACCGGCCGGGCCGCATAGGCGACGCCGAACGTGGCCAGCGACAGCAGGGTCGCGGTGGCCGGGTCCGACTCGTCGAAGAAGACCTTCGGGAAGATCAGCGCGGCCGCGCTGCCGTAGATGAAGAAGTCGTAGTACTCCAGGGCGCTCCCGATCCACGCCGCGGTGGCGGCTTTCTTCGGCTGGCCGGGGGGTGCTGCGGCGGGGACGGACACGGCGTGCTCCTTCGGGGGACTCCAACGTACGCAGGAGTGGGACAAAAGGGGAGAAGGGGAGAAGGGGAAGGGCCGGATCCCTGGGGTGCGGGGCGGCTGCGCCGGGTCGATCGTCCCGGCTAATTAACCCACTGGGTAGTTAGTAGCGGCTGGGTGGTGATGTTGCGCCGTTGTTTCGCCGCTGTCAATAGGTCTCGGTGGAAGTGAGTGGGGGGCGGCGGTATGCGATCTGCCGTATGCGGGCTATCGGCTACCGCCGACCGCTGTCGGCCAACTGTCGTTCGAAGACGGCCGACCGCCGACCGCCGACCGCCGCCGGCGGCTCGTCGCCCGTCCGCGGGCGACCGCGGGCGACCGGCGAGCCTCCGTCGGTCAGCAGTCGGCGCCCCGCCCTCAGCCCCCCGCCCGCTCCGCCGTCAAATAGGCGATCACCATGTCCCCGAGCATGGCCCGGTAGTGCTCCCGCTGCGCCGGATCCACCAGGTCACGCCCGAACAGTGCCCCGAAGGTGTGCCGGTTGGCCACCCGGAAGAAGCAGAACGAGCTGATCATCGCGTGCAGGTCCACGGCGTCCACCTCGGCGGTGAACAGCCCGGACTCCCGGCCGGCGGCGAGGATGCGGCGGATGACGTCGAGCGCGGGGGAGCCGATCCGGCCGAGTTCCTCGGAGGCGGCGATGTGCTCGGCCTCGTGGATGTTCTCGATGCTGACCAGCCGGATGAAGTCCGGGTGCTGCTCATGGTGGTCGAAGGTCAGCTCGGCCAGGCGCCGGATCGCCGCCACCGGGTCCAGGTGCTCGACGTCCAGCTGTTGCTCGGCTTCGCGGATCACGCCGTACGCGCGCTCCAGGACGGCGGTGAACAACTGCTCCTTGCCGCCGAAGTAGTAGTAGATCATCCGCTTGGTGGTGCTGGTGCGGGCGGCGATGTCGTCGACGCGGGCGCCGGCGTAGCCGACGCGGGCGAACTCCCGGGTCGCCACGTCCAGGATCTCGGCCCGGGTCCGGGCGGCATCGCGTGTGCGCCCGTTGGATCGTTCCGGTTCGTCGACGCTGGTCATCGGATTCCTTCGGGCGGCGTGGCTGCGGTGCAGCGATTCTAGGAGCCGTTCCCGTCCCGTGAGGCGAGAGGGGCTTCCCCGTGGGCCCGCCAGGGTGCTATGACTAACTCACCAGTTCGTACATTAGCCAGCCGCTCAGGAGGTCCTCCGTGACCAAGGACGTGACCAAGGACTCGTATCTCGTGGGTCTGATCGGTTCCGGGATCGGCCCCTCGCTCAGCCCGGCACTGCACGAACGGGAGGCCGACCGGCAGGGGCTGCGCTATCTCTACCGGCTGATCGACCTCGACGTCCTCGGCGCCGCGCCGCAGGCGGTCGGCGACCTGGTGCGGGCCGCCCGTGACCTTGGCTTCGACGGGCTGAACATCACCCACCCGTGCAAGCAGCTGGTCATCGAGCACCTCGACGCGCTGTCCCCGCAGGCCGAGGCGCTCGGCGCGGTCAACACGGTCGTCTTCGAGGACGGCGGCCGGGCCGTGGGCCACAACACCGACGTCACCGGCTTCGCCGCGTCATTCGCGCGCGGACTGCCGGACGTCCCGCTGGAGCGGGTCGTGCAGCTGGGCGCGGGCGGCGCGGGCGCGGCCGTCGCGCACGCCACGCTCACCCTCGGCGCCGGCCGGGTCACCGTGGCGGACGCGCTGCCCGAGCGGGCCGAGCGGCTCGCCGACGCCCTGAACCGTCACTTCGGCGAGGGCCGGGCCGCCGCGTCGGGACTCGACCGGCTGCCCGGACTGCTCGCGCACGCCGACGGCGTCGTCCACGCCACCCCCACCGGCATGGCCGCCCACCCCGGCCTGCCCTTCCCCGCCGCGCTGCTGCGGCCGGAGCTGTGGGTCGCCGAGGTCGTCTACCGTCCCCTGGAGACCGAACTGCTGCACACCGCCCGCGCCCTCGGCTGCGCCACCCTCGACGGCGGCGGCATGGCCGTCTTCCAGGCGGCGGACGCGTTCCGCCTGTTCACCGGGCGGGAACCCGACAGCGCCCGCATGCTCGCCGACATCGCCGAACTGGCCGGCGCCGTCCCCGCCCCCAAGTAGCCACGGCAGTAGCCACGGCCTCCCTGCCCCCTGCCGCCCTGCCCCTGCCGCCCTGCCCCCTGCCTCCCTGCCCTCTGTCTCCCGGCAGTCCCGCCGCTGCCCCCCACGAAACGACCAGAACGAACCACGAGGTGCCCAGGTGCGTACGTCCATCGCCACCGTCTCCCTGAGCGGATCCCTCACCGAGAAGCTGGCGGCCGCCGCCCGCGCCGGCTTCGACGGCGTCGAGATCTTCGAGAACGACCTGCTCGCGAGCCCCCTCACCCCCGAGGACGTGCGCGCCCGCTGTGCGGACCTCGGGCTGAGCATCGACCTGTACCAGCCGATGCGCGACGTCGAGGCCGTCCCCGAGGCCGAGTTCGCCCGCAATCTGCGCCGCGCCCGCCACAAGTTCGAGCTGATGGGCCGGCTCGGCGCGGACACCGTCCTGGTCTGCTCCAGCGTCTCCCCGCTCGCCGAGGACGACGACGCCCTCGCCGCCGAGCAGCTCGCCCGGCTCGCCGACCTCGCCCAGGACTTCGGCGTCCGGGTCGCCTACGAGGCGCTCGCCTGGGGACGGCACGTCAGCACGTACGACCACGCCTGGCACATCGTCGACACCGCCGGCCATCCCGCCCTCGGCACCTGTCTGGACAGCTTCCACATCCTGTCCCGCGGCTCCGACCCCAAGGGCATCGAGGACATCCCCGGCGAGAAGATCTTCTTCCTACAGCTGGCCGACGCCCCGCTGCTCGGCATGGACGTGCTCCAGTGGAGCCGCCACCACCGCTGCTTCCCGGGGCAGGGTGGATTCGACGTGGTGGATCTCGTACGCCGTGTACTGCATACGGGATACGACGGCCCGCTCTCGCTCGAAGTCTTCAACGACGTCCTCCGCCAGGCCGCGGCCGGCCCCACCGCCGTCGACGCCCGCCGCTCCCTGCTGCTGCTCCAGGAGGAGGTCGGCGTCGCCGCCCTCCCCGCCCCGGCCACCCCGACCGGGATCGCCTTCACCGAGCTGGTCACCCCCGACGCGGAACCCGTCGGCGCGCTCCTCGGCCGCCTCGGCTTCGCCCGCACCGCCCGCCACCGGCGCAAGCCCGTCGACCTGTGGGAGCAGGGCGACGCCCGGATCCTCGTCAACACCGGACCGACCGCCCTGCCCCATGCCCGGCTCCGCTCGCCCGGGGGGACCCCCGTCGACGGCACCACCCTCGCCGCGATCGGCCTGGAGTCCCCGGACCCGGCCGCCGCCGCCCGCCGCGCCGAGGCCCTCCTCGCCCCCGTCCTGCCCCGCCGCCGCGCCGCCGACGACGCCCCGCTCGACGCCGTCGCCGCCCCCGACGGCACCGAACTCTTCCTGTGCGCCACACACCGCCCCGGCCTGCCCGACTGGCGCGCCGACTTCGAGGACGACCCGCACACCCCTGCACCCCCCGGCGCCCTGCGCGTCGACCATGTGGCGCTCACCCAGCCCTGGCACCAGTTCGACGAGGCCGTCCTCTTCCACCGCGGCGTCCTCGGCCTCGACGCGCAGGAGAGCGTCGACGTCGCCGACCCCTACGGGCTGCTCCGCAGCCGGGCCGTGACCAGCGGCGACGGCACCGTACGCTTCCCGCTCACCGTCGGTGCCGCCCCCGGCGACGACACCGCGCACGCCCGCCACATCGCGCTGGCCACCGACGACGTGGTCGCCGCCGCCCGCCGCTTCACCGCGGCCGGCGGACGTCTGCTGCCGATCCCCGCGAACTACTACGACGACCTCGCCGCCCGCTTCGAGTTCGCCGACGGAGAGCTGGAGACCTACCGGGACCTCGGCATCCTCTACGACCGGGACGCGCACGGTACCTTCCGGCACTGCTACACCCGCACCGTGGGCCGCGTCTTCTTCGAACTCGTCCAGCGCGACGGCGGCTACCGGGGCTACGGCGCCGTTAACGCGCCGGTGCGGCTCGCCGCACAGCACACCGCCCGCTGACCGGCCGCCCGCTGACCCGCCGCCGCTGACCTGTCACAAGCCGGCCTGCCTCCCGGCCGCCGACCCGTTGCCCGTCCGCCGCGCGGCGGACGGCTCACTGGCGGCTGACCGTCCGGGTCACGCCCGCGACGACCGTCGTCGCCAGGATCCAGCCCGTGACGACGAGGACGTACGACAGCGTCCGGTACCAGCCGCTCGGCGCGAACGCGCCCTCCTGCCCGAACGAGATCACCGGCAGCAGCAGGTCCAGGGTGTAGAAGACGGGGTCGAACTCGGGCGCCTCGTCCGCCTTGAGCGGCGGCGGAGGGTGCCCCGCGTACACGATCGAACCGGCTGCGAGCAGGGACAGCAGCCAGACGGCGGCGCGCAGCGGACGGAACCCGTAGCCAACGGCCGCGTCCTGGAGGTGGCCCCACAGCCGCCCGTGCCAGGGGAGCGTGGACCGCCGGCGGCGCTGCTTGGCGAGCTGCACGACCCGGGCGGCGTGGTCGTCGCCGGTCCTCCTGTATGCGGCCGTCAGTTGTTCGTATGCGTGCGGGTCGAAGCCCTGGCCGTCCCGCTCCAGCATGGGCAGCCGGTCCTCGGCGGGCACGTGCGGGGTGAGGAAGGTGTACGTGAGGTCGAGCAGCCGCACCTGGTCGGGGAGCATCTCCGGTTCCAGGCTGAGCTGCGTGATCTCGGCCCGCCGCAGATTCAGCAGGCCCTCCACCCGCGGGCCCCGGCGCAGCCACAGCTCGCCGATCACACAGCTGCTGGCCCGCAGGGCGGTGCCGCCGGGGTTGGACAGCCGGGCATGCAACAGGTCCACCCGGCCCGGTATCCGGGCCCCGCGCAGGTCGATCCGGCCCCGCGTGCTCAGCCGCCGGCCGAGCAGGTTGGCGCCCAACTCCAGTGCGTCGGCCTGAAGGACATGGGCGTCCGGGTTGATGAGTTCGGCGTCCTGAAGGTCGAGCGACCCGGCGACGACGGCCCCGTCGAGCCGGATCAGGCCCCGGGCGCGCAGACCGCGGGCGCACAGGTCGTCCTCGACGACGATCCGGTGCAGATGGAGGGCCGGCCGGTCGGTGTCCGCGTCGCCGGCCTCGGCCTCCTCCAGGAACAGCGCACCGGCGATCTGCGCCCCGTCCAGGCGCACCGGCCCGCCGAAACGGCAGCGGGTCAGCCGGAGACTGCCGTCGATCCGGGCCCGGGTCACCGACAGCCCGGGCATGTCCGAGTCGCGCATGCTGACGTAGCGCAGATGGGCGCCGATGAGGTCGGGCGCCTCGTCGAAGCGGCAGTGGGTCAGATGGACGACGCTGTCGACGCTCGCGTACCGCAGCTCCAACGCACCGGTGACACGGGCGCCCCGTACCTTGAGGGCCGCCGTCTCCCCCTGTTCCCGGGGGCCGTTGAGGAGCAGGGCCCGCAACACCGTGGCCCGTACGGTCCGTTCGGGTCCCCAGTCGTCGGATCCGTCGCGAAAGTCCACCTCCGTGCCGGTGGCGAAGGCCCGCCAGACACGCTGTTCGGCCGGTGTCGGATCGTCGATCTCCATCAGCCGCGACTCTGGCGGGCCCTTTGAACGGTGTCAACCGGTTACGGCCTGACGTTCCACTCCGCGATCACGGGCCACCCGTGCTCCGTGGACAGCCTGCTGTACGTTCCCGTCGCCAGCTGGAACAACCGGCCCTGCCCGGGCGGCAGTCCCAGCCGACGGGCCGTCAGGACCCGGAGGAAATGGCCGTGGGCGACGAGCACCGCGTCCCCGCCGCAGTCGGCGAGCGCCGCGTCGACCCGGGACAGCACCCGGTCGGCACGCCGCCCGATGTCCTGCGGCGACTCACCGGGGTGACCGTCGGTGCCGGGCGGCACCCCGTCGGTCCACAGGTCCCAGGTGGGCCGGTCGCGGTGGATCTCGACGGTGGTGATGCCCTCGTACCCGCCGTAGTCCCACTCGTGCAGGTCGGGTGCGGCGACCGCCCCGCCGATGCCGGCGAGTTCGGCGGTGCGCGTCGCGCGGCCGAGCGGGCTGGTCAGGGCCAGGCAGAAGGTCCGGCGGGAGAAGAACGGGGCGAGCGACTTCGCCTGGAGTTCGCCGTTCTCGGTGAGCGGCAGGTCGGTCCAGCTGGTGTGCTGCCCCGACCTGCTCCACTCCGTCTCGCCGTGACGGACCAGCAGCAGATCCCCCACGGCCGGCTACTCCTTCGCCGACTCGACGGCGTGGCCGCCGAACTGGTTGCGCAGCGCCGCGATCATCTTCATCTGCGGGGAGTCGTCCTGGCGGGACGTGAACCGCGCGAAGAGGGAGGCGGTGATGGCGGGCAGCGGCACCGCGTGGTCGATGGCGGCCTCGACCGTCCACCGTCCCTCGCCGGAGTCCTGGGCCCAGCCGCGCAGCTTGTCGAGGTGCTCGTCCTCGTCGAGGGCGTTGACCGCGAGGTCGAGCAGCCAGGACCGGATGACGGTGCCCTCCTGCCAGGAGCGGAAGACCTCCCGCACGTCCGTGACGGAATCGACCTTCTCCAGCAGCTCCCAGCCCTCGGCGTAGGCCTGCATCATGGCGTACTCGATGCCGTTGTGGACCATCTTCGAGAAGTGCCCGGCGCCGACCTTGCCCGCGTGGACATAGCCGTACGGGCCCTCGGGCTTGAGCGCGTCGAAGATCGGCTGGAGCCGGTCGACGTACTCCTTGTCGCCGCCGACCATGAGGGCGTAGCCGTTCTGCAGCCCCCAGACACCGCCGGAGACCCCGGCGTCGACGAACCCGATGCCCTTGGCGCCGAGTTCACTCGCGTGCTTCTCGTCGTCCGTCCAGCGGGAGTTGCCGCCGTCCACGACGACGTCGCCCGCCTGGAGCAGGTCGCCCAGCTCGTCGACGACGGACTGGGTGGGGGCGCCGGCCGGGACCATCACCCAGACGATGCGCGGCGCTTCGAGCTGCTCGACGAGTTCGGCGAGGTCCTCGACGTCGGAGAGTTCGGGGTTGCGGTCGTATCCGACGACGGTGTGGCCCGCGCGGCGGATCCGCTCACGCATGTTGCCGCCCATCTTGCCGAGACCGATGAGACCGAGCTGCATGTCAGTTCACTACTTCCTGAGTTCGCGGTACGCGGCCACGAGGGCGGCGGTGGAGGGGTCG
>NZ_KQ949023.1:945138-1418159 GCF_001514285.1 Streptomyces sp. DSM 15324 | reverse complement strand
GGCCGTGTCGATGCCGAAGTCCGCGACCTTCTCGGCGTTCGTCGACAGGGCGACGAAGTGCCGGGCGACCGCCTTCTCGTCGCCGCCGAGGCCGTCGAGGAGCCAGCCGCGGGCCGAGGTGGCGTTGGTGATCGTCTCGATCGTGGTGAACGTCTTGGACGCGACGATGAACAGCGTCTCGGCCGGGTCCAGGTCGCGGGTGGCCTCGTGCAGGTCGGCGCCGTCGACGTTCGACACGAAACGGACCGTGAGGTCGCGGTCGGTGTAGCTGCGCAGCACCTCGAAGGCCATGGCCGGGCCCAGGTCCGAGCCGCCGATGCCGATGTTGACGACGTTCCGGATGCGCCGGCCGGTGTGGCCGGTCCACGCCCCGGAGCGGACCCGGTCGGCGAAGTCGCCCATCTTCGCGAGCACGGCGTGCACCCGGGGCACGACGTTCTCCCCGTCGACCTCGATCACCGCGTCGGCCGGGGCGCGCAGCGCGGTGTGCAGGACCGCGCGGTCCTCGGTGGTGTTGATCCTCTCGCCGCGGAACATGGCGTCCCGCAGCCCGGACACGTCCGCGGCCTCGGCCAGTTCCCGCAGCAGCCTCAGCGTCTCGTCGGTGACGAGGTGCTTGGAGTAGTCGAGGTGCAGGTCGCCGACCTGCAGGGTGTAACCGCTGCCGCGCTCGGGGTCGGCGGCGAACAGCTCGCGCAGCTGTACCTCGCCGAGCTCCTCCCGGTGCTTGGCCAGAGCCGTCCACTCGGGCGTCTGGTTGAGCCTCGTACGGCCGTCTGCGTTCATGTCGGACTTCAGCCCTTCGTTGCCTGTCCGTGCTGCTGTGCACGTCTTGCCCCGCCGGTTCCAACCTAGTTGATCAGCGCGTCGCGCGAGCGGACGCGGAACCGTCCCGCGGGGCAACAACAGGTACGTCCGCACGGGCGCCGGGTATCAACGCGGCAGGGCTCGACCGGGGAGCGCGCGGGGCCGGGAGGGCAGCGGCAGGCTCGTGGCGGCGTGTGGGGAGGGTCCGCCGGCTCATGGGTCCGGCCGGGCGCCTGTCGGGCACCCGGCCGGTCAAGTCCTAGATCTCGCCCCGGAGTTTGGCCAGCGCCTCGGCGAGGATCGCCTCGCCGTCCGCGTCGCTGCGCCGCTCCCGCACATAGGCGAGGTGCGTCTTGTAGGGCTCGGTGCGCGGCGGGTCCGGGGGGTTGTCCCGGTCCTGTCCGGCCGGGAAGCCGCAGCGCGGGCAGTCCCAGGTGTCGGGGACCTGCGCGTCGCTGGCGAAGCTGGGCTGCGTCTCGTGCCCGTTGGAGCACCAGAAGGAGATGCGCAGACGGGGCGCGGACTCGCCCCGCTCGGCTTCGCCCATCGGCCCCGCCCCGACCCGGCTTCCTCGGATCGCGTTGCCACTTGCCACGGTCGTAACTCCCTGCGTGATGGTGCCGCAAAGCGAGTCGGCGTTTCGCTTCGCTGCGAGCGCCTCAGTCTACGTAAGGCCCAACGCGCGTCCAGTGTTTGGAGTTACAGCTCCCGCACCTAGACGCAAGCCCCATGATAGGCCGCGCTCAGCTGCGCGTACCGAACATGGGGCCTTACGTACGGATTGTGCGTGCCTGTGGGAGGCTGATCAGCTGTTCGTCTTCATCAGCATGCCCAGGACGATGATGCACGCGAACCAGAGCACACCGATCACGACGGTGATGCGGTCGAGGTTGCGCTCGGCGACCGAGGAGCCGCCGACGGAGGACTGCATGCCGCCACCGAACATGTCGGAGAGGCCGCCGCCCTTCCCCTTGTGCATCAGCACCAGCAGCATCAGCAGCAGGCTGAAGACGATCAGGGCGATCGAGAACCCCAAAACCACGGCTGGACCAACTTCCTCGGATTCGGATGATGACGGGGGCACGGCACCAGGGCCATGCCCCCGCAAGGGTACGACGGATCGCCGCTACCGCCTACTCACAGGTCGGCTCACTGGTCGCGGAAGCGCACGATCTTGACGAACTCCTCGGCGTCCAGCGAGGCGCCGCCGACCAGCGCGCCGTCGATGTCGGCCTGTGCCATGATCTCGGCGACGTTGCCGGCCTTGACGGAGCCGCCGTACTGGATGCGGACCTTGTCGGCCAGCTCCTGGTCGTACAGCTCGGCGATCTTGCCGCGGATGGCGGCGCAGACCTCCTGGGCGTCCCCGGCGCCGCAGACCTTGCCGGTGCCGATGGCCCAGACGGGCTCGTAGGCGATCACGACGGTCTCGGCCTGCTCGGCCGGGATGTCCTTCAGGCCGCCCTCGACCTGGGCGAGGGTGTGGGAGACGTGGTTGCCCGCCTCGCGGACCTCCAGCTCCTCGCCGACGCACAGGATCGGGGTGAGGCCGTGCCTGAAGGCGGCCTTGGCCTTGGCGTTGACCTGCTCGTCGCTCTCGCCGTGGTACTGGCGGCGCTCGGAGTGGCCGACCGCCACGTAGGTGCACTTCAGCTTGGCGAGCATGGGTCCGGAGATCTCGCCGGTGTAGGCGCCGGACTCGTGGGCCGAGATGTCCTGGGCGCCGTACTTGATGGCGAGCTTGTCGCCCTCGACCAGGGTCTGCACGGAGCGCAGGTCGGTGAAGGGCGGCAGGACGGCGACCTCGACGGCCTCGTAGTCCTTGTCGGACAGGGCGAAGGCGAGCTTCTGGGTGTGGGCGATGGCCTCGAGGTGGTTGAGGTTCATCTTCCAGTTGCCCGCCATCAGCGGCGTACGGGTGCTCATGTGAGGTCAGTCCTCCAGTGCGGCGAGGCCGGGGAGCGTCTTGCCCTCGAGGTATTCGAGGGAGGCGCCGCCGCCGGTCGAGATGTGGCCGAATGCGTTCTCGTCGAAGCCCAGGAGGCGGACGGCCGCGGCGGAGTCGCCACCGCCGACGACCGTGAAGGCCGGGGAGTCGAGGAGGGCCTGGGCGACCGCCTTGGTGCCCTCGGCGAAATCGGGGTGCTCGAAGACGCCCATGGGGCCGTTCCAGAAGACGGTGGCGGCGTCGGCGATCTTCGAGGCGTACAGCTTGCGGGACTCCGGACCGATGTCCAGGCCCATGCGGTCGGCGGGGATGCCGTCCGCGGTGACGGTGGTGGCGTCGGCCGGGGCCTTGGCCGCCAGGTCCGGGAACGCGGGGGCGACCACCACGTCGACGGGGAGGACCAGCTCGACGCCGGTCCTCTCCGCACGCGCGAGGTACTCCCTGACGGCCGGGAGCTGGTCCTCCTGGAGCAGGGAGGTGCCGATCTCGTGGCCCTTGGCCTTGAGGAAGGTGTACGCCATGCCGCCGCCGATGAGCAGCCGGTCGGCCTTGCCGAGGAGCTCGTCGATGACGGCGAGCTTGTCGGAGACCTTGGCGCCGCCGAGGGCGACGACGTAGGGGCGCCGGACGTCCTCGGTGAGCTTCTTCAGGACGCCGACCTCGGTGGCGATGAGGTGACCGGCGTAGTGCGGCAGCCGGGCCGGGAGGTCGTAGACGGAGGCGTGCTTGCGGTGCACGGCGCCGAAGCCGTCGCCGACGTAGACGTCCGCGAGCCGGGCGAGCTCGTCGGCGAAGGCGCCGCGCTCGACGTCGTCCTTGGAGGTCTCGCCCGCGTTGAAGCGGAGGTTCTCGACGACGGCGACCTGTCCGTCGGCGAGGCCGGCGACGGTCGCCCGGGCGGAGTCGCCGACGGTGTCGGTCGCGAAGGCCACGGCGGAGCCGAGGAGTTCGCCGAGCCGGGCGGCCGCGGGGGCCAGCGAGAACGCCGGGTCCGGGGCGCCCTTGGGGCGGCCCAGATGGGAGGCGACGACGACCCTGGCGCCCGCCTCGGCGAGGGCCTTGACCGTCGGCAGGACGGCGCGGATACGGCCGTCGTCGGTGATGGTGGTGCCGTCCAGCGGCACGTTGAGGTCGGCGCGGACGAAGACCCGCCGGCCGGCCACTCCTTCGGCGAGGAGTTCGTCGATCGTCTTCATGAAAAGGGCTCCCGAGGGCTGATGATGCTCCGTGATCGTAGACAGGGCGGTTCTGCACGTGCCGCAGGGCCCGCGCGGCGCGTCCCTGCGCCGCCCGGGCCCTGCGTTCACACCGTGGTGCCTGATCCGACGATCAGAGCCGGCCGCCGACGAAGACCGTCAGGTCGACGAGGCGGTTGGAGTAGCCCCACTCGTTGTCGTACCAGCCGAGGATCTTCACCGTGTTGCCCTCCTGCACCATGGTCAGGGAGGAGTCGAAGGTGCAGGAGGCGGGGTCGCTGACGATGTCCGAGGAGACGATCTCGTCCTCGGTGTAGGCCAGGTAGCCCTTGAGGTCGCCGTCCTCCGAGGCCTTCTTGAACGCGGCGTTGACCTCGTCCTTGGTGACCTCGCGCTGGAGGGTGACCACGAGGTCGGTGGCCGAGCCGGTCGGGACCGGGACGCGCATGGCGATGCCGTCCAGCTTGCCCTTGAGCTGCGGGAGGACCAGGGCGGTGGCCTTCGCGGCACCCGTCGTGGTCGGGATGATGTTCTCGGCGGCGGCGCGGGCGCGGCGCAGGTCCGAGTGCGGGAAGTCCAGGATGCGCTGGTCGTTGGTGTACGCGTGCACCGTCGTCATCAGGCCCTTGACGATGCCGAAGTTCTCGTCGAGGACCTTCGCCATCGGCGCCACACAGTTGGTGGTGCAGGAGGCGTTGGAGATGACGTGGTGGTTCGCCGGGTCGTACTTGTCCTGGTTGACGCCCATGACGATGGTGATGTCCTCGTCCTTGGCCGGAGCCGAGATGAGGACCTTCTTCGCGCCGCCGGCGAGGTGCTTGGCGGCGTCGGCCTTCTTGGTGAAGATGCCGGTCGACTCGATGACGATGTCGACGCCGAGCTCGCCCCACGGGATGTCGGCGGGGTTGCGCTCGGAGAGCACCTTGATGGTGTGACCGTCGACGGTGATCGTGTCGGCGGTGTGCGACACCTCGGCCTTCAGACGGCCCAGGATGGTGTCGTACTTGAGCAGGTGAGCGGTGGTCGCGGTGTCACCCAGGTCGTTGACAGCCACGATCTCGATGTCAGCACCCTGCTCCAGCAGCGCGCGGAAGTAGTTACGACCGATGCGGCCAAAGCCGTTGATGCCTACGCGGATCGTCACGAACCGATCTCCTCGTTGGTACGCCGGCCATGCGGTGCCGGCGAGCTGTATTTGGGATGTCCCCGACCGCCTACGACCCTACCTCTCCGAGGCCCCGTCGGTGACATCGACTCCGCCCATACACGGCAGGACGGTCCGTACCCGTCAGTAGGGGTACGGACCGCCCAGGCCTGGGGCGTTTTGTGCCCTTATTTCGTCACGGTGCGTCCATCATCGCCGGACGGAGTGTCACCGATCAAGTGATGCGAGGGCCTTTCCGATGAGCGCTTTACGGTCCGTCGCGGAGGTCAGGTGCTCCAGGCCGAAGCCGAGCAGCACGGTGTCGTCGGTGGTGACCGCGCCGTACGTCTGGAACAGCGTTCCGGTGCGGGTCCAGTCCTTCAGGACGGCGGGGCTGCCCGCGGGCGGACCGGCGGCCCGCCAGGCGCCGAGCGAGGTCTCGAAGCCCTCGGTCTCGATGGCGGTGCCGTCGACCACGAGCGAGGCGTCGTCGGCGAGGACGCCGTGGCCGCCGCTGCCCGGGTCCGTGACATAGCTGATCGAGACCTCGATCTTCTTGCCCGCGTAGGCGCTCAGGTCGAAGGAGACCTGCTGCCAGCCGTTGGAGGTGCCGGTGAGTGCGTTCCAGGAGCCGGTGGTGCCGGTCGCGGTGCAGTTGTTGTTCCCGAGGGTCAGGTAGTGCCTCAGCCACGGGTGGTCGGCGACGTAGAAGCCGGCGCCGCACTCGGCCGGGACCGCGGTGCCGGTGGCCCCGCCCTTCTCGGGGAGCGTGGTCCAGTCGTCGGCGCCGACGGTGTGGACCTCGACGATCGCGTTGTCGTAGCCGGGCTCGGTGTCCCACAGCAGCCGGGTGCGCAGGGTGGGCTGCTTCGCCGCCGTGACACCGCTGAGGTCGACGGTGCGGGTGAGGCGCTTGTAGGCGTCGTCGGTGTGCACCGCGGCGGCCATGGACGAGCCCGCGTACGGCCCGTACGGGTTGACCGTGCCGGAGAACTGCCCGGCGCCGGCGCTGGCGAACTGCGGGTACGCGGCGGCCGGCAGCTCGTCGGAGGTGACGCCGTAGGTGCCCGCCCTGTCCAGCGGGTTGCCGGGGGCTGCGCCGAGGGCCCCGCCGCCGCCCGCGAGCACGCCGGAGCCGGTGAAGCCGGTGGCCCCGGGGGTCGACGTACGGGAGTAGGCGCCCAGGTAGTACTGGCTGAAGTCGTCGGAGGGGGTGCCGTCGCCGAGGTCGACGGTGCCGCCGGCCAGTTCGCCCGCCTCGATCAGCTTGCCGCCCTCGTTGAGGAAGGCGCGCAGGGCGAGCTGGGTCGGGTTGCCGGGGGCGCTCGCGCCGGTGTAGTGGACGACGGTCCTGAAGTGGCTCAGCACGCCGAGCGCGTCGGGCACGCCCTGGGTGGCGACGTCCCAGACGAGCGCCTTGCGGCCGTTGGCCTTCAGCGCGTCGACGTAGGTCTGCGCCTGCGTGGCGGCCGCGCCCTCCTCGGCGACGACCAGGGTGTCGGCCTTCGGCCGTGCGGCGACCGTGTAGGTGAAGTGGGTGCTGGAGACCTTCTTCTTGCTCGGGGTCTCACCGCTGAACCACACCTCGACCTTGTCGCCCGGCTTGGCGCCGCGCACCTTGGCCCGGTACTCGTCGAAGTACAGGTTGTCGTCCCCGCCGTAGGTCTCGCCGCCCTTCCAGGCCTTCAGCGCCCGGTCCTGCGTACGGCCGCCGTTGACGCGGTACCTGAGCTCCTTGTCGCGCAGCGCCTTGCGTACGACGACGGAGACCTGCTGGGCCGCGCCGCGCGCGTACGAGGTGGTGAACGGCGCCGGGGTGAAGTCGGCGGCGCTCAGGCCGACCGAGGACTTGGGCCGGTCGGGGTGGGCGGCGGACTCGGCGACGGAGAGCGCGAACGGGATGTTCTTGGTGAACTCCTGCTGGATCAGCTTCTCGTCGTCGGGGAAGTTGAAGACCGACTGGCAGTCGGAGGCGTTCCACTGGTCGTTGGGGTCGAGGTTCGACGCGGTCTGGCAGGTCGACATCTCCGGGGTGAACATCGCCGTGCCGTTGACGTTCGCCGCGTGGCCGTCCGCCTCGCCGTTGGTGGTGTACAGCTCCGAGGACACCTGCGGGTGGTAGCCCGGGATCGCGGAGTTGTCGGGGGTGCCGGCGAGCGTCTTGTAGGCGACGTCGTCCGGGGTGTCGGTGGCGACCTGCCAGCCGACGCCGTAGAGCAGCAGCTCGGCGGCGGAGTGGTAGTTGATGCCGTACGTGAACCGGATGCGCTTCTCGAAGGCGTCGAGCGCCTTGGTCTCGGGCTCGGAGCCGGCACTCGCGCCGCGGTAGGTCTGGCTGGTGGGGTTGGGGGACGAACCCTCGTCGTCGTAGCCCCACTTGTAGGGGAAGTTGCGGTTGAGGTCGACACCGTCACCGGCGGAGATCACGCCGTCGCCGTTGACGTCCCGCAGGTTCTTGCGCCACAGGCGGTTGTCGGTGCTCTTGAAGGTGTAGTCGTAGCCGTCGGGGTTGGCCGACAGGACGAACCACAACTCGGTGGAGTCGACGACCTTCTTGACGCGCGGGTCGGTCCGGTAGTTGTCCAGGTAGTAGTGCATCAGCCGGCGGGTCATCTCCGGCGTGATCCACTCACGGGCGTGCTGGTTGGACATGTACAGCACCGAGGGCTTGGAGCCGTCCCTGGCCTTCTTCGCGTCCTTGGTCAGTTTGAGCGCGAGGATGTCCTGGCCGTTGATGGTCTTGCCGATGGAGACGACCTTGGTGAGGCCCGGGTTCTGCTGCCCGGTGCGGAGGATCTCCTCCTTCAGGCCGCCGCTTCCGCCGTAGGGGCGGAACACTCCGTCGGAGGCCGCCTCCACACGCCTTTCGGCTTTGGCCGAAAGTGTGTGCTCGGTGAGCGCGACACCCTGCTTCTCGAGCTTGGCCGCCTGCTTCTCGGTGAGGTAGACCTCGACGGTGGCGGTGCCCTTCTCGGGCGCCTGCTCACTGAGTTCGTGGCCGTCCTGGCCGGCCGCCAGCAGCAGGGGTACCTGCTTCTTGGTGACCTCGGCCCGGAACACCTTGACCTCGTCGGGGTCGGGCTTCGCGGCGGACGCGGGCTGCGCCTGGGCGATCGGCGCGAGTGCCGCTCCGCCGAGCAGGAGTGTGCCGACAGCGAGGATGGATCTCGCTCTACGTCTCATGAACCCCCCTTGCGTAGGTTCGCCACAGCAGCGAACTCTGCCAGGCTCATGACAGTTCATGATCCAGTCAAGGGCGCCTCAAGGACAGCAAAACGCCGGTGACATCACCCCATCGGGTCACATCACCGGCGTCCCGCGCACGCGACAACGCGTCCTGAGTCTCCGTCAGCCCACGAGGTTGTCGGCCAGCTCCTCACTGAGGTTGGCCTCCGTGCCCGGAATACCGAGGTCGGAGGCGCGCTTGTCGGCCATCGCCAGCAGACGGCGGATCCGGCCGGCGACCGCGTCCTTGGTCAGCGGCGGGTCGGCGAGCGCGCCCAGCTCCTCCAGCGAGGCCTGCTTGTGCTCCATCCGCAGCCGGCCGGCCGCCGCGAGATGCTCCGGCACCTCGTCGGCGAGGATCTCCAGGGCGCGCTGCACCCGGGCCCCGGCGGCCACGGCCGCCCGGGCCGAACGGCGCAGGTTGGCGTCGTCGAAGTTGGCGAGCCGGTTCGCCGTGGCCCGCACCTCACGGCGCATCCGGCGCTCCTCCCAGGCCAGCACCGACTCGTGCGCGCCGAGCCGGGTCAGCAGCGCGCCGATCGCGTCGCCGTCCCGCACGACCACCCGGTCCACGCCCCGCACCTCGCGCGCCTTCGCGGCGATCGACAGCCGGCGGGCGGCGCCGACCAGCGCGAGCGCGGCCTCGGGCCCCGGGCAGGTCACCTCCAGGGAGGAGGAGCGGCCGGGCTCGGTCAGCGAGCCGTGCGCCAGGAACGCCCCGCGCCAGGCCGCCTCGGCGTCACAGGTCGCACCGGAGACCACCTGCGGCGGAAGCCCGCGGATCGGCCGGCCGCGCCCGTCGACCAGACCGGTCTGGCGAGCCAGCTGGTCCCCGCCGGCGACCACGCGCACGACATAGCGCGAGCCGCGGCGCAGTCCGCCCGGGGCCATCACGATCAGTTCCGAGCTGTGGCCGAAGATCTCCAGGATGTCCCGCTTGAGCCGGCGGGCCGCCATCGCCGTGTCCAGCTCCGCCTCGATCACGATGCGGCCGCTCACCAGGTGCAGGCCGCCGGCGAACCGCAGCACGGCGGAGACCTCCGCCTTTCTGCAGCAGGTCCGGGTGACGGGGAGCCGGGAGATCTCGTCCTTCACCGCTGCCGTCATCGCCATGGGCCGATCCTTCCATGCATCCGAAAAATACGGTCGTACGCGGCGGCAAGGAGCTCCGGGTCGTGCCGGGGCGTTCCGTCGGTCCGGGCCACCTTCGCCAGCTCGACAGCGGCCCCGAACCGGGTGGCGGCGTCGGTCAGGGAGTCGCGGTCGGGCACGGCGGCCTCGTCGGCCAGCACCACGTCCAGGGCGAGTTTAGGGGCGTGTCGTCCCAAAACCTCCAAATGACGCTGCGGGGAGAAGCCGTCGGTTTCTCCGGGCTGCGGCGCGAGGTTCAGCGAGAGTACCCGGCGTGCCTTGGTCTCGATGAGGGCGTTCAGCAGTTCGGGCACGAGGAGGTGCGGGATGACCGAGGAGAACCAGGATCCCGGGCCGAGGACCACCCAGTCCGCGTCCAGCACCGCCGCCACCGCCTCGGGGACGGCCGGCGGGTCGTGCGGCACGAGGTGCACGGACTGCACGTCGCCGGGCGTGAGGGCGACGGTCGCCTGTCCGCGCACGGTGTCGACGTCCTCCGGGCGGCGCGGATCGTGCCCCTTGACCAGGGCCTGGAGCTCCAGGGGCACGGCGGACATGGGCAGCACCCGGCCGTGCGCGCCCAGCAGCTTGCCGACCAGGTCCAGGGCCTGGACATGATCGCCGAGCTGCTCCCACAGGGCGACGATCAGCAGATTGCCGACCGCGTGGCCGTTGATCTCGCCCTGCGACTGGAAGCGGTGCTGGATGACCCGGGACCAGGTCTGGCCCCAGTCGTCGTCGCCGCACAGCGCGGCCAGCGCCTTGCGCAGATCGCCGGGCGGCAGCACGCCCAGCTCGTCCCTCAGCCGCCCGCTGGAGCCGCCGTCGTCGGCGACGGTGACCACGGCGGTGAGGTCACCGGTGATCCGGCGCAGCGCGGCGAGCGAGGCGGACAGGCCCATCCCGCCGCCCAGCGCGACCACCTTGGGCTGGGTGCCACGGCGGCGCGGCCGCGCGCCCCGTGCCTCGACCGGCCGGCTCGCGCGCCCCTCGGAGGGCACCCTGCGCAGTCGGCCCAGCCGCGGAGTACGTCCTGTCATTCCCGTCCCATGTCCCGGTGCACGACCACCGTCTCCACGCCCTCGGCCGCGAGTCGCGCGGCGAGCTTCTCCGACATCGCGACCGAGCGGTGCTTGCCGCCCGTACAGCCGACCGCGATGGTCACATAGCGCTTGCCCTCCCGGCGGTAGCCCGCGGCGATCAGCTGGAGGAGTTCCGCGTACCGGTCGAGGAACTCCTTCGCGCCGGGCTGGTTGAGGACATAGGTGGCGACCTCGTCGTTGAGGCCGGTGTAGGGGCGCAGCTCCGGGACCCAGTGCGGGTTGGGCAGGAAGCGCATGTCCACGACGAGGTCGGCGTCGACCGGGAGGCCGTACTTGAAGCCGAACGACATCACGGTGGCCCGCAGCTCGGGCTCCTCCTCGCCCGCGAACTGGGCGTCCATCTTGGCGCGCAGCTCGTGCACGTTGAGGCTGGAGGTGTCGATCACCAGGTCGGCGTCGCCGCGCAGCTCGCGCAGCAGTTCGCGCTCGGCGGCGATGCCGTCGACGATCCGGCCGTCGCCCTGGAGGGGGTGCGGGCGGCGCACGGACTCGAAGCGGCGCACGAGGGCGTCGTCGGAGGACTCCAGGAAGACGATCCGGCGGGTGACGTTCTTCGATTCCAGGTCGGCGAGGGATTCGCGGAGGTTGTCGAAGAAGCGCCGGCCGCGGACGTCGACGACGACCGCGATCCGCGCCACGTTGCCCTGGGAGCGGGCGCCCAGCTCCACCATGGTGGGGATCAGGGCGGGCGGGAGGTTGTCGACGACGAACCAGCCGAGGTCCTCCAGACACTTGGCTGCCGTCGAGCGACCCGCCCCGGACATGCCGGAGATGATCACCAGCTCGGGGATGGCCGCCTCGGGGATACCGGGCGGCGTGCTGTCCGTACTCACCTGTGCTCCGTCTTCGTGACCTGTGTCGTGTTCATGGGGCGCCGCGGTCAGCGCCTGGTCTCGCTCGTCCGTGGGGTGCGCGTCGTGCTCGTGCTCGGTCATGTCTCCTGCCCCCGTCGTTCTTCCGGGGCGCCCGCGGGCACGGGATCTCCGGGGGAACCCGCCGTCGTGCCGGGTTCCTCGTCTTCAATGATCTCTCCGGTCGCCGTGTTCACGGCGGGGGCGGGCGGGGCCGCCCGGGCGAGGGCCGCGGCGATCGTCTCGGCCGTCTTGCGGCCTATGCCCGGGACCTCGCAGATCTGGTCGAGGGTCGCTGCGCGCAGCTTCTTCACCGAGCCGAAGTGCTTGATGAGCGCCTGTTTGCGCGTCTCGCCCAGGCCCGGTACGTCGTCCAGGGGGCCGGAGCGCAGTCGCTTGGCCCGCTTGGTGCGCTGGTAGGTGATGGCGAAGCGGTGGGCCTCGTCCCGGACGCGCTGGAGGAGGTAGAGGCCCTCGCTGGTGCGGGGCAGGACCACCGGGTCGTCGTCGTGCGGCAGCCAGACCTCCTCCAGGCGCTTGGCGAGGCCGCAGACGGCGATGTCGTCGATGCCGAGCTCGTCGAGGGCACGGCGGGCGGCCGCGACCTGGGGCCGCCCGCCGTCGACGACGACGAGCTGAGGCGGGTAGGCGAAGCGCCTCGGGCGGCCTTCGTCGTCCTTCAGCCCGACGGCGAGGGGGGCTTCCCTGCCGCCTGCGAGGAGGGTGCCGTCCGTGGCGGTGCCGCCCGTGCCGTTGCCGTCCGTGGCGGTGCCGTCCGTGGCGGTGCCGGCGGTGTCCTCGGTGGGGTCCGCGCCGGGGCCGGGGCCGTCGGGGAGGGCGCTCCCGGCGTCGCTCCACTCCCCCGTGCGCTCCGTCTCGGCGAGGTAGCGGCGGAAGCGGCGGGTGATCACCTCGTGCATGGAGCGGACGTCGTCCTGCCCCTCGAAGCCCTTGATCTGGAAGCGGCGGTACTCGCTCTTGCGGGCCAGCCCGTCCTCGAAGACGACCATCGACGCCACGACGTCGTCCCCCTGGAGGTGCGAGATGTCGTAGCACTCGATCCGCAGCGGGGCGCTGTCGAGGTCCAGTGCCTCGGCGATCTCCTCCAGGGCCCGCGAGCGGGTGGTCAGGTCGGAGGCGCGCTTGGTCTTGTGCAGGACGAGCGCCTGCTGGGCGTTGCGCTCGACGGTCTCCATCAGGGCCCGCTTGTCGCCGCGCTGCGGGATGCGCAGCGAGACGCCCGAGCCGCGGCGGACGGTGAGCCACTCCTGGACGGGTTCGAGCGGGTCGGGCAGGGCGGGGACGAGCACCTCCTTGGGGACGGCGTCGCCGGTCTCCTCGCCGTAGAGCTGCTGGAGGGCGTGTTCGACGAGGGCGCCGGTGGTGATCTCCTCGACCTTGTCCGTGACCCAGCCGCGCTGGCCGCGCACCCGTCCGCCGCGGACGTGGAAGATCTGGACCGCGGCCTCCAGCTCGTCCTCGGCGACCGCGATCAGATCGGCGTCGGTCGCGTCCGCGAGCACGACCGCGTTCTTCTCCATGGCCTTCTTCAGGGCCTCGATGTCGTCGCGCAGGCGGGCAGCCCGCTCGTACTCCATCTCCTCGGCCGCCTCCGTCATCTGCTTCTCCAGACGGCGGAGGTGACTGCCGGTGCGGCCGGCCATGAAGTCGCAGAACTCGTCGGCGAGTTCGCCGTGCTCCTCGGCGGAGATCCGGCCGACGCAGGGCGCGGAGCACTTGCCGATGTAGCCGAGCAGACAGGGCCGGCCGGTGCGGGAGGCGTTCTTGAAGACGCCGGCGGAGCAGGTGCGCACGGGGAAGACGCGCAGCAGCAGGTCGACGGTGTCGCGGATCGCCCACGCGTGCGCGTACGGCCCGAAGTAGCGGACGCCCTTCTTCTTGTGGCCGCGCATGACCTGCACCCGCGGGAATTCCTCGTTCATCGTCACCGCGAGGTAGGGGTAGCTCTTGTCGTCGCGGTACTTCACGTTGAACCGGGGGTCGTACTCCTTGATCCAGGAGTACTCCAGCTGGAGCGCCTCGACCTCCGTGGACACGACCGTCCACTCCACCGACGCGGCGGTGGTGACCATCGAGCGGGTGCGCGGGTGCAGGCCCGCGAGGTCCTGGAAGTAGTTCGCCAGGCGCTGGCGCAGGCTTTTCGCCTTTCCGACGTAGATCACCCGGCGGTGCTCGTCGCGGAACCTGTACACCCCGGGGGAGTCCGGGATCTGTCCCGGCTTGGGGCGGTAGCTGGAGGGGTCGGCCATGTCTCACACCCTACTGGCGCGGGGTGACACTCCGACGGCCCTGTGGACAACCGTGAGCCGCTGGTGGCCGCCTGTGGAAAACCCCGGTTTCCGGACAGCCGGGCGTGATCCGCCCGCACGGCGGACCGTCGTCGCCGTCGGCCGTGACGGGCCATGAGCGGCGCCCGCGCACGGCGTCCCCGTCCCCCGGGCGAGGCTCGTCCGTCAGCCAGACGCAGGTGCCACTCGGACATCAGGTGTTGTCGGGACTTGGTCAACACGCTTCAATGCGGGAGAACTCGGGGCCCGAAGGACGCCTTACGGATGTGAAGGAGCCCCCGGCGTCAGCGGGGAAGCCCCGACCCCTCACGCGCGGTCCGACCAGCCGTCGCGAGCTTTCACAGAAAGGCCCCTGCATGCCGCACGCCACACAGCACGCGGACGCCGCCGAGGACGCCGCCGTCGCGGAACTGGACACGGTCCTGCGGGGCGGCCCGTTCCATGTCGCGCTGCGTGCCGCGATCGCCGCCCGCGGACTGCCACTGCAGCGCGTCCAGCACCATCTGTCGCGCCACGGGGTCAAGGTCGGCGTCACGAGCCTGAGTTACTGGCAGCAGGGCGCCCGGCGTCCCCAGCGTCCGGAGTCCCTGCGGGCCGTCCGCGCGCTGGAGGAGATCCTCCGCCTGCCGGACGAGTCCCTGATCCGGCTGCTGGAGGACTCGGGCGCGCGCGCCGGCGCCACGGCCGCCGCCGGGCAGCCCGCGGGCCGCTCGTACCGCTCCGTCCTGGAGGCCTCCGGCGCCCTGGAACGCCTGCACGCCGAACTGGAGTACCCACTCGACAGCGGGCTGCACACCCTGTGCCATCACGAGCACGTCCGCATCGGGGCCCGCCGTGAGCTGCTGGGCCGCGAGTCCCAGCACATCGTGCGCGCCCACCGCGACGGCGTCGACCGCTTCCTCGCCGTCCACCAGGGGGATCCGGGCTGCGCGCCCGAACGGATGACCGTGCACGCCCTGGAGAACTGCCGCACCGGACGGGTCCGCCGCCACCACGACACCGGCGTCCTGGTGGCCGAGCTGCTGTTCGACACCCGGCTGCAGGCCGGTGAGACGTTTCTCTTCCGCTACGCCGTCGAGGACGGCACCGCCGGCGTCTGCCGGGAGTACGTCCGGGGTTTCGGCGCGGCGGGCGGCCAGTACGCGCTCCAGATCCGGTTCGCCGAGCAGGCGCTGCCCGTGCGCTGCCACCGCTTCACCCAGCACTCGGCGGCGGCGCCGCGCGGCGGCCGGCAGGAGCTGCCGCTCAGCTTCCGTCACTGCTCGGTCCACCTCGTCGAGCCCCGGGTGCGGTCGGGGATGGTGGGCATCGGCTGGGACTGGGAGTGAGCGGGGGCGCATCCGGCGTTCCGTGGGGGTGGCGACGTCCGGACTCGTCCGTTCCGTCCCGCGTCGGCTCGGGGAGCGGGCAGACTCGGCGGGAGCAGCCCGCAGCGTCCTCGAAAGGAACCGCCCCGTGATCGTCGTCGCCGGTGAGGCCCTCATCGACCTGGTCCCGGGGGGCACGGGTGCCCTCGCGGCCCTGCGGCCGGCGCTCGGCGGCGGGCCGTTCAACACGGCTGTCGCCCTCGGCCGGCTGGGCACGCCGACCGCCTTCTGCTCCCGGGTGTCGTACGACGCGTTCGGGGAGGCGCTGCTCGGCGGGCTGCGGGAGGCGGGAGTGGACGCCTCCGGCGTGCAGCGGGGCACGGAGCCGACCGCCCTCGCGGTCGCCTCGGTCGGCGACGGGGGCTCCGCGGCGTACTCCTTCTACGTCGAAGGCACCGCCGACCGTCTGTTCACCGCCCCGGCCGCCCTCTCCCCGGGGACGCGCGCGGTGTCCTTCGGCACCTGTTCGCTGGTGCTGGAGCCGGGGGCGAGCGCCTACGAGGAGCTGTTGCGGACCGCGGCCGGGCAGGGGGTGTTCACCGCCCTCGATCCGAACATCCGTCCGGGGCTGATCCCCGACGCGGACGCCTACCGGGCCCGTTTCAAGGGCTGGCTGCCCTCGGTGGACCTGCTCAAGCTCTCGGAGGAGGACGCCCTGTGGCTGGGCGGCACCCCGCACGAGTGGCTGTCGGCCGGTCCGTCGGCCGTCGTGATCACGCACGGCGCCGCGGGGCTGAGCGTCGTCACCGGTGACCACGCCGTGTACGCCGTCCCGGGTGAGCCGGTCGACGTCGTGGACACTATCGGGGCCGGGGACACCGTGAACGCGGCGCTGCTGCACGGCCTGTCGGTGCGGGACGCCCTGTCCCCGGCCGGCCTCGCGGGGCTGGGCGCCGAGGGCTGGCAGGAGCTGCTGGGGTTCGCCGCCCGCGCGGCGGCGATCACCTGCTCCCGAGCCGGCGCGGAACCGCCGTACGCGGCGGAACTGGGCGACTCGTGGGCGGTGCGGGGCTGAGGGCAGGGCCTGCGGCACGCGGCGCCCCGCGGGAGGTTCCCGGGGGCGCCGTGCCGGGGCTGCGGCGGGGTGTGCCCGCCGTTTCGGCTCAGGCCTTGCGGGCCCTGGTCGTCCTCTTCGCGGGGGCCGCCTTCCTGGCCGCCGCGGTGACCGTCTTCGCCGCCGTGCCGTCGGCGGTCCTGGCCGCCGCCGTCTTCTTGGCCGCCGTCCTGCGCGGGGCCTTCACCGGCGCCGCGTCGCTGACGCGGTCGGCGCCGAGGATCTCGCGCAGGAACTTGCCGGTGTGGCTCGCCGGGACCCCGGCGACCTCCTCCGGCGTGCCCTCGGCGACGACCAGGCCGCCGCCCGCGCCGCCCTCGGGGCCCATGTCGACGACCCAGTCGGCGGTCTTGATCACGTCGAGGTTGTGCTCGATGACGATGACCGTGTTGCCCTTGTCGACGAGGCCGGCGAGGACCTTGAGGAGCTTGCTGATGTCCTCGAAGTGCAGGCCCGTGGTCGGCTCGTCCAGGACGTAGACCGTGCGGCCGGTGGAGCGGCGCTGGAGCTCGCTGGCGAGCTTGACGCGCTGGGCCTCACCGCCGGAGAGGGTGGTCGCGGACTGTCCGAGCCGGACGTAGCCGAGACCGACGTCCTTCAGGGTGTTGAGGTGGCGGGCGATCGCCGGGACGGCCTCGAAGAAGTCCGTGGCCTCCTCGATCGGCATGTTCAGCACGTCCGCGATGGACTTGCCCTTGTAGTGGACCTCCAGGGTCTCCCGGTTGTACCGGGCGCCGTGGCAGACCTCGCACGGGACGTAGACGTCCGGGAGGAAGTTCATCTCGATCTTGATCGTGCCGTCGCCCGCGCAGTTCTCGCAGCGGCCGCCCTTGACGTTGAAGGAGAAGCGGCCGGGCTGGTAGCCGCGGACCTTCGCCTCGGTGGTCTCGGCGAACAGCTTGCGGACGTGGTCGAAGACACCGGTGTACGTGGCCGGGTTGGAGCGGGGGGTACGGCCGATGGGTGACTGGTCGACGTGCACGACCTTGTCGACGAGGTCGTCGCCGTCCACCCGGGTGTGCCGTCCCGGGACGTTCCTCGCGCCGTTCAGCTCGCGGGCCAGGTGGGTGTACAGGATGTCGTTGACCAGGGTGGACTTGCCGGAGCCGGAGACTCCGGTGACGGCCGTGAACACGCCCAGCGGGAAGGACACGTCGATGTCCTGGAGGTTGTTCTCGCGGGCGCCGTGCACGGTGAGCTGCCGGGAGGGGTCGCGCGGGCGCCGGATGTCCGGCAGCGGGATCGACTTCTTGCCGGCCAGGTACTGACCGGTCTGCGACTCGGCGTTGGCGAGCAGCTCCTTCAGGGAGCCGCTGTGCACGACCTTGCCGCCGTGCTCGCCCGCGCCGGGGCCGATGTCGACGACCCAGTCGGCGACCTTGATGGTGTCCTCGTCGTGCTCGACGACGATGAGCGTGTTGCCCATGTCGCGCAGGCGGACCAGGGTCTCGATCAGCCGGTGGTTGTCGCGCTGGTGCAGGCCGATGGAGGGCTCGTCGAGGACGTAGAGCACGCCGACGAGTCCGGAGCCGATCTGGGTGGCCAGGCGGATGCGCTGGGCCTCGCCGCCGGAGAGCGTGCCGGCCGCGCGGTTGAGGGAGAGGTAGTCGAGGCCGACGTCGACCAGGAAGCGCAGTCGTTCGTTGACCTCCTTCAGGACGCGTTCGGCGATCTTCTTGTCACGGGCGTTGAGCTTCAGCTTGCCCAGGAAGTCCGCGCAGTCGCTGATGGACATCGCGGAGACCTCGGCGATCGACTTCTCCATGACGGTGACCGCGAGGACGATCGGCTTCAGGCGCGTGCCCTCACAGGTGGGGCAGGGCACCTCGCGCATATAGCCCTCGAAGCGCTCGCGGCTGGCGTCGCTCTCCGCCTCGCCGTGCCGGCGCTTGACGAACGGGACGGCGCCCTCGAAGGGCGTGGTGTACACGCGCTCGCGGCCGTAGCGGTTGCGGTAGCGGACCTCGATCTGGGTCTTGTGGCCGTACAGCAGGGCCTTCTTGGCGCGCTGCGGCAGCCCGGCGAAGGGGATGTCGGTCCGGAAGCCCAGCGCGTCCGCCAGGGCGCCGATCAGGCGGCCGAAGTAGTCCTTGGTGTGGCCGTGCGACCAGGGGTGGATGGCGCCCTCGTCGAGGGACTTGTCCTCGTCCGGGACGATCAGCTCGGGGTCGACCTCCATGCGCGTGCCGATGCCGGTGCACTCGGGGCAGGCGCCGAAGGGCGAGTTGAAGGAGAAGGAGCGGGGCTCCAGCTCCTCGAAGGACAGGTCGTCGTACGGGCAGTAGAGGTGCTCCGAGAACATGCGCTCGCGCTCGGGGTCGTCCTCGGGGAGGTCGACGAAGTCGAGCACGACCATGCCGCCGGAGAGGCCGAGGGCGGTCTCCACCGAGTCGGTGAGGCGGCGCTTGGCGGAGTCCTTGACCGTGAGGCGGTCGATGACCACCTCGATGGTGTGCTTCTCCTGCTTCTTCAGCGTGGGCGGGCTGGAGAGCTGGATCGTCTCGCCGTCCACGCGGGCGCGGGAGTAGCCCTTGGTCTGGAGGTCGGCGAAGAGGTCGACGAACTCCCCCTTGCGCTCGCGCACCAGCGGCGAGAGCACCTGGAAGCGGCTGCCCTCGGGCAGCTCCAGGACCCGGTCGACGATGGCCTGCGGCGACTGGCGGGAGATCGGGCGGCCGCACTCGGGACAGTGCGGCTTGCCGATGCGCGCGAAGAGCAGACGCAGGTAGTCGTAGACCTCGGTGATGGTGCCGACCGTCGAGCGCGGGTTGCGCGAGGTCGACTTCTGGTCGATGGAGACGGCCGGCGAGAGACCTTCGATGAAGTCGACGTCCGGCTTGTCCATCTGGCCGAGGAACTGGCGGGCGTACGAGGAGAGCGACTCCACGTAGCGCCGCTGTCCCTCGGCGAAGATGGTGTCGAAGGCCAGCGAGGACTTGCCCGACCCCGACAGGCCCGTGAAGACGATGAGCGAGTCGCGCGGCAGGTCGAGCGAGACATTCTTGAGGTTGTGCTCGCGCGCGCCACGGACGATGAGACGGTCGGCCACGCCGGTCCGCACCTTTCTTGCTGGAGAGGGGTGACAGGGGCGGGGCCCCCGTCGTTCTCAGACTAGGGGGAGCCACTGACAGCGCCGGTTCGGATTCACCGGTTCACAACAGTCCCCGGTCATCCAGCATGCCCGATGCCGCCACCGACCTTATAGCACGCACATTCGATTTTGGGCGGTGGTCCGCCACCTTCACCCGAAGGAGTGGCGGAGCTAAGGTCAGCAGCATGAATGATCACGCTCATGACCTGGTGTGTGTACGGGAAGCGACCGACCGGCTCCTCACCGCGGTCGGCAACCTGGACGACGCGGCTACGGCCGAGCCCTCGCTGCTGCCCGGCTGGAGCCGGGGGCACGTCCTCGCCCACCTCTCGCGCAACGCGGACGCCCTGGTGAACGTCTTCGAGGGCCGCCCCATGTACGCCGACGCCACCGTCCGCGACGCCGACATCGACCGGGACGCCCCGCGCCCCCTGGAGGTCCAGCTCGCCGACCTGCGGGAGAGCGCGGCCCGCTTCCAGGCGGCCGCGGCCGTGCCCGCCGACTGGTCGCGCACGGTGGAACTGCGCAACGGCGTCACCGACCGGGCGTCCCGGGTGCCCTTCAGGCGCTGGGCGGAGGTCGAGCTGCACCACGTCGACCTCGGCATCGGCTACACGCTGGAGGATCTGCCCGAGGAGTTCACCGGCCGGCAGACCGACTTCCTCGCGGACCGCTTCGCCGGGCATCCCGACGTGCCGCCGACCCGGCTGACGGACGGCACGCGCGCGTGGCACACCGGACGGGAGGCGGACGAGCCCGAGGTGACCGTCACGGGAGCCCCGGCCGACCTCCTCGGCTGGCTCGCCGGGCGCCGCGCCGGATCCGGCCTCACTGTGTCCGGCGGTCCGCTCCCGGCTCTGCCGCCGCTATAGGCTGGCCGACATGACGTACAGCGGAGAGGTCACGGTCGGCGGCCCGGCGGACGTGCACGAGCTCAAGGACCTGATGATCACCAAGATCGCGGTCGGCCCCATGGACAACAACGCCTATCTGCTGCGCTGCCGGGCCACGGACGAGCAGTTGCTGATCGACGCGGCGAACGACGCGCAGGCGCTGCTCGGGACCATCGGTGACGACGGCATCGCGTCCGTCGTCACCACCCACCGGCACGGCGACCACTGGCAGGCGCTCGCCGAGGTCGTGGCGGCCACGGGCGCGCGCACGTACGCGGGCCGGGAGGACGCCGAGGGCATCCCCGTGCCGAACGACGTCCTGCTCGACGACGGCGACACCGTCCGGGTGGGCAACGTCGAGCTCACCGCGCGGCACCTGGTGGGGCACACACCGGGCTCGATCGCGCTCGTCTACGACGACCCGCACGGGCATCCCCATGTCTTCACGGGAGACTGCCTTTTCCCGGGCGGTCCCGGCCGGACGACACAGCCGGAGGAGTTCAACTCCCTCATGGACGGCCTGGAGGCCAAGGTGTTCGGCGTCCTCCCCGACGAGACCTGGGTCTACCCCGGCCACGGCAATGACACCACCCTCGGCACGGAGCGCCCCCACCTCGCGGAATGGCGCGCGCGAGGCTGGTAGCCCACGACATGTACGATTTTCAGGCTTTTCTTCTCCCATGTGGCCTGAAAGCCGATTCAAGACCATTTGGACATAAATCCAGTCACGACCAGGACTTTCGGTGATGATGCGTGCGCTTTCCGTATTAGATTCAGCAGTGGTCCGAACCGAAGGCCCGTTCACCGGATCCGAAGGGGGAAGTCGCATGGCTGACATCGATCTCGGAGTGGCGACGGACTGGGACGAGGGGGACACCCACGGCCGCGTCAAGCTGCGGCAGAACCAGGTCTACCCGAACTCGCCCAAGAAGGACGTGCTCATCAGCTCCCCGGTGAGCATCGAGCTGTCCGTGAACACGAACAACTCCACCTCGCAGGAGGCGGACAAGATCTACTTCACGACCTACCACGGCTCGACGAAGAAGATCATCGCAGTACTCGACTCCGACGGAAACCTGCAGATCGCCGGCCGCCTGATCACCGAGCAGAAGGACCTCCGCTACTAGCGGCGGCCCCCTGCGGCGGGCGGCGAGGCCGCGCCCTCGCCTGAGCCGGTCCGCCTCCAACCCGTACAGCGCAAGGGCCCGCACGACCTGAGACCGGTCGCGCGGGCCCCTTTCGCGTCTGCCGCAACTGCCGGAGTGGCACGCGCGGGTGGTAAGACGGGGGTGAGGAGTTGACGCGGAGCGCGTGAAGTCGTTCACGCGCCCCGTGTGAATCGTGCGCACACGCCGATGCCTCGCGCGCGCTCCCCTCCCACCTGGTTGCACGGTCAACTGGTCTCAGCCCCGCGCGGGATGACGGCTCCGGCGCGGAATGGGCCGCCGGTCTTCGATCCCCGCCCTCGGCCGGCGGCCCAGGCCCACATCCGGCGCGCCTGTTCACGAAAACGCAACACCCGTTCCCACCATGCGGACAAACACGGGCGTGACCTGGACAGACGCGGATTTCGCTGCCACTCTCCCGCCATGCACCTCGCCCCTCGTGTTCTGCGCCGCGCCGCCGCCGGCGCCACCGTCGCCCTCCTCGCGACCGCGGTCGGCTGCGCCCCGCAGCCCGAGGCCGACGCGTCCGCCACCTCCTCAGCCTCGGCCGGAAAGTCCTGCGCCAAGGGCGAGTTGGCGACCAAGACCTCGGGAAAGCTGACCGTCGCCACCGACCAACCGGCGTACGAGCCCTGGTTCAAGGACGACAAGCCGGCCAACGGCGAAGGCTTCGAGTCGGCGGTGGCGTACGCCGTGGCGCAGCGGCTCGGGTACGGCAAGAGCGCCGTCGTCTGGCAGAGCGTGCCGTTCAACAAGGCTTTCGCACCGGGCGAGAAGACCTTCGACTTCGACATCAACCAGGTGTCCATCAGCGCCGAGCGCAAGAAGGCCGTGGACTTCTCCTCCGGCTACTACGACGTCCGTCAGGCCGTCATCGCGCTGAAGGGCAGCAAGGCCGCGAAGGCGACGGGCATCGCGGACCTGAAGGGCCTCAAACTGGGCGCCCAGGTCGGCACCACCAGCCTCGACTACATCGACGACGTGGTGAAGCCGAGTCGGGAGGCCGCCGTCTACGCCAAGAACGACCAGGCCAAGTCCGCCCTGAAGAACGGCCAGGTGGACGCGATCGTGGTCGACCTGCCCACCGCGTTCTACATCACCTCCGCCGAGGTGACGAACGCCGAGATCGTCGGCCAGTTCGAGAACCAGGGCGGTACGCCCGAGCAGTTCGGGCTCGTCCTCGACAAGGGCAGCGCCCTCACCTCGTGCGTGACCGACGCCGTGGACGCCCTCCGCAAGGACGGCACCCTGGCGAAGATCGAGCAGCAGTGGCTCTCCGACGCCGTCGACGCCCCGGTGCTCAAGTGACGGTCACGAAGGAGGAGTCCGGCCAGGAGGGGTCGGACGACCAGGGGGACATGTCCGGCGGCGGCGACACCTACGTCCCGTCGCAGCGACGGCTGGACCGCGAGCGCTACCGGCGCACGCGGGCCCGTCGCGCCACGGCCGTCGCCGCCGTGTCGACCCTGGTCACCGCCGTCGTCCTGTATCTGATCGTCGTCGGCGCCCCCGGCTGGCCCCGCACCAAGGAGACCTTCTTCAGCGGGCAGTACGCGCGCGAGGCCTTCCCCAAGGTCCTGGAGGGCCTCTGGCTGAACGTCCGGCTGCTGTTCGTGTGCGGTGCCGCCGTCCTCGTCCTCGGCATGCTCATCGCCGTGGCCCGCACCCTGCGCGGTCCGGTGTTCTTCCCGCTGCGGGTGCTGGCCGCCGCGTACACGGACTTCTTCCGCGGACTGCCGCTGATCATCAACCTGATGATCGTGGTCCTCGGCGTCCCCGCGCTGCGGCTCCAGGGCGTGACGGTCGACCCGGTGCTGCTCGGCGGCACGGCGCTGACACTGACGTACTCGGCGTACGTCGCCGAGGTGTTCCGCGCCGGCATCGAGTCGGTGCACCCCTCGCAGCGCGCGGCGGCCCGCTCCCTCGGCCTGTCCAACCGTCAGGCCCTGCGCTATGTCGTGCTGCCCCAGGCGGTGCGCCGCCAGGTGCCGCCGCTGCTGAACGACCTGGTGTCCCTGCAGAAGGACACCGGTCTGGTGTCGATCGGCGGCGCCATCGACGCCGTACGCGCGGCGGACATCATCGTGGGCCGCAGCCTCAACTACACGCCCTACATCGTGGCGGGGCTGGTCTTCGTCGCGCTGACCATTCCGATGACCCGCTTCACGGACTGGGTGACGGCCCGGATGGACGGCCGGCGGGCCCAGGGAGGAACGACATGAGCGACGCCCCGGTGCTGCGGATGGAGTCCGTCCGCAAGACCTTCGGCGGCTCGGTCGTCCTGCGGGACGTCGACCTGGAGGTCGCCCCGCACACCGTGACCGCCCTGATCGGCGCTTCCGGCTCCGGCAAGTCCACGCTGCTGCGGTGCGCCAACCTCCTGGAGGACATCGACGACGGCGCGATCTGGCTGGACGGCGAGGAGATCACCGACCCGCGCACCGACCAGGACGCGGTACGGCGCCGTATCGGCGTGGTCTTCCAGTCGTACAACCTGTTCCCGCACATGACCGTGCTGGAGAACATCACGCTGGCCCCACGCCGGGTGCACGGCGTGACGCGCGCGGAGGCCGAGGAACGCGCCAGGGAGCTGCTGGAGCGGCTCGGACTGGGCGCCAGGGCCGGTGAGTACCCCGACCGGCTCAGCGGCGGCCAGCAGCAGCGTGTGGCGATCGCACGCGCCCTCGCCGTACGTCCCCGGCTGCTGCTGCTCGACGAGATCACCGCCGCCCTCGACCCGGAACTGGTCGGCGAGGTGCTGAACGTCGTCCGTGACCTGAAGGGCGACGGCATGACCATGGTGCTGGCCACGCACGAGATGGGCTTCGCCCGCGAGGTCGCCGACCAGGTCTGTTTCCTGGACGGAGGGGTCGTGCTGGAGCGCGGCCCGGCCGAGCGGATCTTCGGCGACCCGCAGCAGGAGCGCACCCGGCGCTTCCTGCGGCGGATCGTGGAGGCCGGCCGGCTGTGATCCGGAGGTAGGTAAGGGGCGTGCTCCCGGGAGAGCGGTCCTTACCCGGAGGCCGGTGCCTACGTGTCGGCCTTCCCCGTCCCGGCCAGGGCGGCGACCCGCTCGACCCCGAACACGTATCCCTGCACCCCGCACCCCGCGATGACCCCGTCGGCGCGCAGCGAGACGTACGAGTGGTGCCGGAAAGCCTCGCGCCGGTGGATGTTGGAGATGTGGACCTCCAGCACCGGCAGGCCGTCGCAGGTGTTGAGCGCGTCCAGGATCGCCACGGACGTGTGCGAGTAGGCCCCCGGGTTGATCACGATGCCCGCGTGGTGCAGGCGCGCCTCGTGGATCCAGTCGACGAGTTGTCCCTCGTGGTTGGACTGGCGGAAGTCCACCGTGCCGCCGTGGGCCGCCGCCGCCTTCACGCACAGCGCCTCCACGTCGGCGAGCGTGTCGGACCCGTAGATCTCCGGCTGGCGCTGACCCAGGAGGTTCAGGTTGGGGCCGTTCAGGATCATGATCGGGGCGGTGGCCAGGGTGTGCGGCACGGTTCCTCCGGTCCGTTCGGGGCGGTCCGTCGGGAACCGCCGCTCGGACCCGGTCTATCACGGGGGGACGGCGCACCGGGGAGCCGCCTCGGTCCCCCGCCGCCCCTCCGGTCACGCCCGTGCGCCCCCGTAACCGGTCGTCACCATGGGTAGTTGACGCCGTATGCACGATGTACGCACCGTAAGGGCGCCCTCCATGCCACGGCTCGCCGCCGCCTCGCTCGCGGGGACGGCCGTCGAGTTCTACGACTTCTTCGTCTACGGCACCGCGGCCGCGCTGGTTCTCGGGCCGTTGTTCTTCCCGACGTTCTCGCCGCTGGCCGGAACCCTGGCCGCGTTCGCGACGTTCGGCGTGGGCTTCCTGGCGAGGCCGCTCGGCTCGGTGCTCTTCGGGCACATCGGGGACCGCCGGGGCCGCCGGCCGGTCCTCGTCGCCTCCTTGCTGCTGACCGGGGCGTCCACCGTCGCGGTGGGCTGCCTGCCGACGTACGGCGGCATCGGGGTGGCCGCGCCCGTGCTGCTGGTGGTGCTGCGGTTCCTGCAGGGGCTGGGGGTCGGCGGGGAGTGGGGTGGCGCGGTGCTGCTCACGGCGGAGCACGCGCCCGCCGAGCGGCGCGGGCTGTGGTCGAGCTTCCCCCAGGTCGGACCCGCGATCGGGTTCCTGCTGGCCAACGGCGCGGTGCTGGCGCTGTCGGCGACACTGACGGAGGCGCAGTTCGAGTCGTGGGGCTGGCGGGTGCCGTTCTGGGCGGCCGGGGTGCCGGCCGTGCTCGGGCTGTGGCTGAGGTCGTCGCTCCCGGAGAGCCCGCGGTTCCTGGAACTCGGCGACCACGCGCGCGTGCCGCTCGCGGAGGTCGTGCGCGACCACTGGCGGCTGGTCCTGCTGACCGCCGGCGGGCTGGCCGTCGGGTACGCGATCTTCTACGCCGTGACCACCTGGTCGCTCGCGTACGCCACCGAGCGGCTCGGGGTGAGCCGCACCGTGATGCTCACCTGCATCATGGGCGCGGTGGTGGTGAAGGGCGCGCTGACGCCGGTGGCGGCGATGCTGGGCGACCGGTTCGGACGCCGGCCCCTGTGTCTCGCGGGCTGTGCGGCGGCGGCGCTGTGGATGCTGCCGATGGTGGCGCTGCTGGCGACCGGCGCTCCCCTGGCGATGTTCCTCGGGTTCCTCGGGGCGCTCCTCGCGTTCGTCACGATGTTCGGGGTGATCGCCGCCTATCTGCCCGAGTTGTACGAGCCGAGGGTGCGCTGCACGGGCGCGGCGGTCGGCTACAACCTCGGCGGTGTCCTCGGGGGTGCGCTCACGCCGATCGTGGCGACGGCACTGGCGGAGGACTCGGGGCGGGTCCCGTGGGGAGTGGGCGTCTATCTCACGGTGATCGCGCTGCTCAGTCTGGGCTGTTTCGCGCTGCTGCCGGAGACCCGGCCGGTGCGGCTGACTGCCGTGCAGCCGGTCCTGGAGTGATGCGTGCCCGTCAGGGGTTGACCGCCAGTTCCAGGTAGGCCAGGAACAGGACGAGATGGACACCGCCCTGGAGCGGGGTGGCGCGTCCCGGCACCACGGTCAGGGAGCTGACGACGACGGTCAGCGCGAGCAGCACCATGTAGGTGGCGCCCAGGCCCAGGACGAGGGGGCCGGAGAGCCAGACGGAGGCGAGGGCGACCGCCGGGATCGTCAGGCCGATGCTGGCCATGGCGGAGCCGAGCGCCAGGTTGAGGCTGGTCTGCACCCGGTCGCGGCTGGCGGAGCGCAGGGCGGCGATGGTCTCGGGGAGCAGCACGAGCAGGGCGATCACCACACCGACGACCGCTTGGCGCAGTCCGGCCGCCTCCACCCCGGACTCGATCGTGGGCGAGACACCCTTCGCCAGGCCCACCACTCCGACCAGGGCCAGACCGAGGAGCCCGAGGCTGCTCAGCGCGGCCCGTGAGGACGGGACGCCGGCGTGGTCGTCGGCGGTGATCACCTCTCCCTGGCGGGTGACCGGCAGGAAGTAGTCGCGGTGCCGGACGGTCTGGGTCGCCACGAACAGGGCGTAGAGGGTCAGCGAGGACAGCGCGGCGAAGGTGAGCTGGACGGAGGAGAACTCCGGTCCCGGTTTGCTGGTGGTGAAGGTCGGCAGCACCAGGCTGAGGGTGGCGAGCGTCGCCACGGTGGCCAGGGCGGCGCCCGTGCCCTCCGGGTTGAACACGGCTGTGCCGTGCCGCAGCGAGGCGACGAGGAGGCAGATGCCGACCACGCCGTTGCAGGTGATCATCACGGCGGCGAAGACCGTGTCCCGTGCGAGGGTCGCGGACTTGTCCCCGCCGTCCACCATCAGGGTCACGATCAGGGCGACCTCGATGACCGTCACGGCGATCGCCAGGACCAGGGAGCCGAAGGGTTCGCCGACCCGGTGGGCGACGACCTCGGCATGGTGCACGGCGGCCAGGACGGATGCGGCGAGGACGGCGGTGACGAGAACGACGACCGCGACAGGCAGGTCGCGGCCCCAGGTCAGGACCAGGAGCACGACGGCCAGCACCGGCACGAGGGTCGTCCACCGGGTGATGGGCTTCCTGAGCCGAGCGATCATGCAGCGATCGTCGCAGCCCTGTGGGGGCTTCGCATGCCGGCTTGTACGGCCGGCGCGGCCCCCGCGTCACTCGAACGCGCGCCCCGCCGGCCGGGCTGGTTGTTCCCACGTCGTCGGTGGTCAGGCCTGGATGCTGTCCTTCGGAGCGCCTTCGCTCTCCGGCCGCGCCGCCTCGGCCGCTGCCTGCTTCTTCGAGGCGCGCAGGCTGGTGATCGTGGTGACGACCAGGACGCCGCAGATGACGCCGAGCGAGACCGGGATGCTGATCTCGGGGACGTGGACGCCGGACTCGTGCAGCGCGTGGAGCACCAGCTTGACGCCGATGAAGCCCAGGATGACCGACAGGCCGTAGCTGAGGTGGACCAGCTTCTTCAGCAGACCGCCGATGAGGAAGTACAGCTGCCTCAGGCCCATCAGCGCGAAGGCGTTGGCCGTGAAGACGATGTACGGGTCCTGCGTGAGGCCGAAGATCGCGGGGATCGAGTCGAGCGCGAAGAGGACGTCGGTGGTGCCGATCGCGAGCATCACGACGAGCATCGGGGTCATGACCCGCTTGCCGTTCTGCTCGATCCACAGCTTGGTGCCGTGGTAGCGGTCGGCGACGCCGAACCTGCGCTCGGCCGCCTTGAGCAGCTTGTTCTCCTCGAACTCCTCGTCCTCCTCGTCGGCCCGGGCCTCCTGGATGAGCTTCCAGGCGGTCCAGATGAGGAAGGCGCCGAAGAGGTAGAACACCCAGGCGAAGCTGGCGAGGATCGCGGCGCCGGCGGCGATGAAGAGGGCCCGCAGCACCAGGGCTATGAGCACGCCGACCAGCAGGACCCGCTGCTGGTACTGCGACGGGACGGCGAACTTCGCCATGATCAGGACGAAGACGAAGAGGTTGTCGACGCTGAGCGACTTCTCGGTGATGAAGCCGGCGAAGAACTCTCCGGCGGGCCGGCCGCCGCCGAAGACGAGGAGGCCGAGGCCGAAGAGCCCCGCCAGGGCGATCCAGACGACGGTCCAGATGCCGGCTTCCTTGATCGACACGTCGTGCGGTTTACGTCCGATGAAGAAGTCGACCGCGATCAGGGCGGCCAGACCCACGATGGTGAGAACCCACAGGTTCAGGGAAACATCCACTGCGCCTCCGGCAGTACGTAACGGCAGGTAATCAGCGTCGTCGCGCTGCCGGAGGTCTCTTCCACCCGGTCCCGGCGGGACGGGCCGGCGTCCCGGGATCCACTTCGATCCGTATTGACGGGTGCGCCGCAGCAAGGGAGTACTCCCCTCCGTACGGAAGACAGTACCCCAATCACCAAGGAAAGGTAAAGCACTTAGTAAAAGAAAGACCAAGTTGGCTGCTCAGGGCGGCTTTACGTGTACTTGGTGCGCGCGGTCGCCACCTGGGCCAGCACCTGCTGGAGCACCGCGCTGCCGGGCGGCACGAGCGCCGGCTCATAGGTCCAGGCGTGCCCGACCCATGGGTCCGCGAGGTGGTCGTCGGGCACCGCGGTCAGCCGGAGCAGCCCCCGCCACAGCGGATCCAGCAACGGACCGTAACCGGAGGCGTCCTCCCGATCGGCCACCAGCATCAGATGGACGCCGACGGCGGGACCCTCGTCGGCGAGGTAGCGGAGCTGGTTGACGGCGCGGTCGTCGAAGCCGTGCGGGAAGTCGTTGACGACGAGGAGCTGCTGGGAGGTGTCGAAGCCGGGCGGGAGGGAGTCGGCGGCACCGCCGCGCACCGCCATCTGCACCAGGTCGACGCGCTGGGTCAGCCGGCCCAGGACATCCGCCACCCCCGCCGCCCCGGCCGCCGGCGGAGCCGCGAGCACCCCGGCCCCGACGAGGGGTGCGAGGGCCTGCGCACCGGAGCCTGCCGGGTCGATGACGTGCACGGTGAACTCGCCTGCCGGATACACCGCCAGCAGCCGGGCGATGTGCGCCACGGCCGACACCAGGGCGAGATGCCGCAGCTCGTGGGAGTCGACGAACGGCCCCTCGGCCGATCCCGGGCCGCCGCTGTCGATCCACAGCCCGCGCTCCAGCGGGAGGCGCACCAGCATCGGGATGCGCAGGGGCTCGCTCTCGGGCAGATGGAGGTCGCCCAGGCGCAGCGCCATGGGCATCTCCATCGGCACTCTGTAGGCGTGCCAGGCCGGGCTGTCCCAGCGGGCGTAGGCCGGGGGCAGCGCCGGTTCGACGACGTCGGACTCGGCGCAGAGCTGGACGAGGTCCCGCTCCAGGGCCTGCCGGGCCTGGTCGACGAGCTGGACGTGCCGGGCCTGGGCCGCCTCACGGGCCGCGTCCCCCTGGCCGCCGATCCTGCTTCGCGGGTCGGACAGGACCCGGTCCAGCTCCGTCTCCATCCGGGTGTCGGCGAAGTCGACGGCACTGCGGTACGCGGACGTGGTGCGGGCCAGGTCCTCGAACATGCCCCAGACCTGGTTGTAGAGCCGCTCCTCCATCGACCAGCCGGTCGCGTCGCCCGCGACGGGCGGGGCGGGCTGCCCCGGCGCGGCCGGGGGCGCGGTGGGCGGGGGCGGCGGCGGGGCGGTGTTCCGCCGACCGGGGTGGACGTAGTCGACGGGGCCGCCGGAGGCGGGCGGGGTCGGTGGGACCGGCTGGTCAGGGGTGGGGCCCGCCGGTGCCGCACCCGTGGCAACGGGGGCCGACGGCGCGCCCGTCGGCACGGAACCCGTCGGCGCGCCGGCCGCGCCCTGAGTGCCGTACCCGGAGCCGCTCTGGTCCGGTCCGAGGGCGGACGCGGCCGCCTGCCGGGAGCGGTCGGTGTCCGGGGTGCGCGGGGGCGGTGCCGGGACCGAGCGGGCCAGCCCCTGGGCCACCGCCTCGTTGATACCGGCCGCGAGCTGCTGTGCCTGCGGCAGGCCCTGGTCGGTGAGGAGTTCGGCGAGGCCACCCGCGTACCCCTGGCCGACGGCCCGCACCTTCCAGGCGCCCTGGCGCCGGTAGAGCTCCAGGGCGACGACCGCCGACTCGGCGCTCAGACCGCTGACGGTGTACCCGGCGACCTCGGTGCCGTCGAGGCCGGTGACCCGGACGGCGGGGGGCGGCACGGCGCCGAAGCTGGCCGGCCCCGACCCGTCGCCCGTGGGCAGGGAGAGCAGGACGTTGACCCGGTGCACGCTCGCCGGCATGGCGTCCAGGTCCACGGCGAGGCGGTGATCGGCGGCCGCCTGCCGGGGGACCTCCAGGCCGGGCAGGGTGGGGGAGCCCGGGTGAGCCACCCATTCGACGCCCTGCGCCCTGCCGTTCTCGTCGCTGAGCGTGGCCGCGGCCACGACCGGCGTGCCGGCCGAGATCCTGATCTCGAGGCGAACCGTGGAGAGCGGGTGGTTCTGCCCCCGCACCAGCTCGGCCGTCATCGCCTGTCCCCCTGTGTCGCGTGTGGTGTTGTCGTGTCGACCGGCCCGGCCCTGTTACAGGAGCGGCACGAGGGCGGGCATCAGGTCCTGGAAGGTGCGGCCGTTGGCCGGGGTGCCGAGGGCCGTCATCGTCCAGCCCGCGCCCGAGCGGTGCACCTTGGCCATGATCTGGGCCGTGTAGGCGCCGCCGCCCGCCAGCGTGTAGCGCGCCAGCTCCTGGCCGTTGGTCTCGTCGACCAGTCGGCAGAAGGCGTTCTGCACCTCCTGGAAGGTCTGGCCGGTGAAGGAGTTCACGGTGAAGACGATCTGGTCGATGTGGACCGGGACGCGCGCGAGGTCGACGAGGATCGCCTCGTCGTCGCCGCCCTGGCCGACACCGCCGACGAGGTTGTCACCGGTGTGCCGGACGGAGCCGTCGTCGCTCACCAGGTGACGGAAGAACACGACGTCGACCGGCTGCTTGTCCGCGAACAGCACGGCGGAGGCGTCCAGGTCGATCTCCCGGGTGCGGGAGCCGAACAGGCCACGCCGCGGGGCCGCCTGCCAACCGAGACCCATGCGGACCGCGGTCAGGCTGCCCCCGTCGTTCTTCTGCAGACTGATGGCCTGGCCCTTGGTCATGTTGACGGTCACGGGCTGATTCCCCTCTCGAACTGTCCCCTGTTGCCGCGGAGTCCACGGTTGCGAAAACCCTACGCACAGGCACTGACAGTGCCGTACCCGGGCACGCACTTTGTGTCGGTCTTGCAACACTGCGCGTCGCGGCCCGGCCACGGCGACCGCACGGGTCCGTCAGGCCAGACCCGCCTCCCTCATCTGACGCAGCTCCTTCTTCATCTCGGACACCTCGTCACGGATCCGGGCGGCCACCTCGAACTGCAGGTCCGCGGCGGCGGCCCGCATACGCTCCGTCATCTCCTCGATCTGTGCGGCGAGTTCGGCTGCCGGACGGTCGGTGGGGACCGTCTCCTTGGCCTTGGCCTTGCCCTTGGCGGACCTGGACGGGGCTCCCGCGGCCGCCCGGGCCGCCTTGTCGCCGAGGGAGGGCACGGGGGCCTTGGTGCCGCGTCCGTCCTTCTTCGCCCGGTAGCCCGTGCCGAGCAGCTGCTCGGTGTCGACCTCCTCGCGGGCGATCTGCGCGACGATGTCGTTGATCTTCTTGCGGAGCGGCTGCGGGTCGATGCCGTTCGCCTTGTTGTAGGCGATCTGCTTCTCGCGGCGCCGGTTGGTCTCGTCGATGGCCCGCTCCATGCCGGGCGTGATCTTGTCGGCGTACATGTGCACCTGGCCGGAGACATTGCGCGCCGCGCGGCCGATGGTCTGGATCAGCGAGGTGCCGGAGCGCAGGAAGCCCTCCTTGTCGGCGTCGAGGATCGCCACCAGGGAGACCTCGGGCAGGTCGAGCCCCTCCCGCAGGAGGTTGATGCCGACCAGGACGTCGAACTCGCCGGCGCGCAGCTCGCGCAGCAGCTCGATGCGGCGCAGGGTGTCGACGTCGCTGTGCAGATAGCGCACGTGGATGCCGAGTTCCAGGAAGTACTCCGTGAGGTCCTCGGCCATCTTCTTGGTGAGCGTGGTGACCAGGACGCGCTCGTCCTTCTCCACGCGGGTCCGGATCTCGTGCACCAGGTCGTCGACCTGGCCCTCGGTGGGCTTGACGACCACCTCGGGGTCGACGAGGCCGGTGGGACGGATGATCTGTTCGACGACGCCGTCCCCCCGGGAGAGCTCGTACTTGCCGGGCGTCGCCGACAGATACACCGTCTGCCCGATGCGGCCCTGGAACTCCTCCCACTTCAGGGGACGGTTGTCGAGGGCGGAGGGCAGCCGGAAGCCGTGGTCGACGAGCGTGCGCTTGCGGGAGGCGTCGCCCTCGTACATCGCGCCGATCTGCGGCACGGTGACGTGCGACTCGTCGATGACGAGCAGGAAGTCGTCCGGGAAGTAGTCGAGCAGGGTGTTCGGCGGGGAACCGGGCTCACGGCCGTCGAAGTGCATCGAGTAGTTCTCCACGCCGGAGCACGAGCCGATCTGGCGGAGCATCTCGATGTCGTAGGTGGTGCGCATCCGCAGCCGCTGGGCCTCCAGGAGTTTGCCCTGCTTCTCCAGCTCGGCCAGGCGCTCCCCCAGCTCCTTCTCGATGTCGTTGACGGCCCGCTCCATGCGCTCGGGGCCGGCGACGTAGTGGGAGGCGGGGAAGACGTACAGCTGCTCGTCCTCGCTGATGATCTCGCCGGTGAGGGGGTGCAGCGTGGACAGGGCCTCGATCTCGTCGCCGAACATCTCGATGCGGACGGCGAGCTCCTCGTAGACCGGGAAGATCTCGATGGTGTCGCCGCGCACCCGGAAGGTGCCGCGGGTGAACGCCAGGTCGTTGCGCGTGTACTGGATGTCCACGAAGCGGCGCAGCAGCTCGTCGCGGTCGATCTCCTCGCCGACCTTCAGCGGGACCATCCGGTCCACGTACTCCTGCGGGGTGCCGAGGCCGTAGATGCAGGATACCGAGGCGACCACGACGACGTCCCGCCGGGTGAGCAGCGAGTTGGTCGCGGAGTGGCGCAGCCGCTCCACCTCCTCGTTGATCGAGGAGTCCTTCTCGATGTAGGTGTCCGACTGCGGTACATACGCCTCGGGCTGGTAGTAGTCGTAATACGAGACGAAGTATTCGACCGCGTTGTTCGGGAGGAGTTCGCGGAATTCGTTCGCCAGCTGGGCGGCCAGGGTCTTGTTGGGCGCCATCACCAGAGTGGGCCGCTGGAGCTTCTCGATCATCCACGCGGTGGTGGCGGACTTGCCGGTGCCGGTCGCGCCGAGGAGGACGACGTCTTTCTCGCCGGCTTCGACGCGCCGGGCGAGCTCGGCGATGGCCGTCGGCTGGTCGCCGCTGGGCTGGTAGGGGCTGACGACCTCGAAGGGCGCCACCGTGCGTTCGATGTGAGAGACGGGCCGCATGCCATCCACCGTACGACCCGCCACTGACAACCGGGCCGGATCAGCGGTTTCGTGCGGGCGGGCCCCGGTCCGGGGGCGGGTCAGCGGTTCTGCGGCGTGCGGGACTCGCGGTGGGTGACCTTGCGGCGGGGCCGCAGCACCGGGCGGCAGGCGGAGTGCTGCACGCTCGGGTGCGCCGGGACGCCGGGCTTGTGTTCGACGGGGGTCCAGCGGGGCTTGCCCACCATCAGCGGGTCGAACATCACGACGACACCGGCGAGCACCAGGAAGGCGAGGGGGCCGATCAGCATCGGCGCGAGGAGGGTCGCGGGCGAGTCGCCGTCGGCCGGGCCGCCGGTCGCGTGCAGGTGGACGCTCAGCGCGGCCATGCCCGTGTAGTGCATGCCGGTGACGGCGAGCCCCATGACGAGGCTGGCGCCCACGCTCCACAGGAAGCCCCTGACCTGACCGGCCGACCACAGCGCGGCGGTGGCCGCGGCCATGGCTATCGCGACGGAGAAGCCGACGGTGACCGTGTTGTACTCCAGCTTGCCGTTGAACCGCATCCCGGCCATGCCCAGGTAGTGCATCGACGCGATGCCCAGCCCGGTGATGGTGCCCCCGGTGAACAGGGCGGTTCCGCTCGCGCCCCGGTAACCGACGATGAAGACCCCCACGCCCACCATGACGACGGCGACGCCGAGACTGGCGTAGGTGGTCACCTTGTCGTAATGGATCGGGGCGCCCCTGATCGTGAAACCCATCATCGCGATGAAGTGCATGGTCCAGATGCCCGAGCCGATCGCGGCGGAGCCGAGGGCCAGCCATCCGGGGCGCCACGAATGGGCGACGAGCAGGGCTCTGGTGGTGCAGCGCAGGCCGAGCGCACCGCCGAGGCAGGCCATCAGGTAGGCCACCAGCGGGGTGACGATTCCGTAGCTGAATCCGTCGACCGTGCCGTGCATGCGCGGTTTGCCCTTCCGCCCTGTTGCTTGCTTTTTTCCTTTACGCGCCCCTCCCAGGACCGCGCGCGGGCGGCCAAGGCTGAAGAGAGTATGACCCCCACCGGAATGGTCGAACGATTTTCCGGCAAAGAAACACGTCCTTGCCGCAGCTGTGCAGCAGCGGTGAGCGGCCTTTGTCACCTCTCCTTTCATCCCCCGGTCATCCCGCACCCGCCACGCCGTCGACTCCGTGCTGTCAGAGTTGACCTGTACGTGAGCATCGAAGCGAGGAGTACGCATGCATGCGCGCACCGTAGCCGTCACGACCACCGCGCTCCTGGGTACCACCGCCCTTCTGCTCCCGGTCCACGACGCCCGGGCGGGCATTCCCACCCACGCCGTGGTCGTCGCCCACCGGGGCGCGTCGGCACTCGCCCCGGAGAACACCCTGGGCGCCGTCGACGAGGCCGCCGCCCTGGGCATCGTCTGGGTGGAGAACGACGTCCAGCGCACCAAGGACGGCGAGCTCGTGGTGATCCACGACGACAGCCTGCGCCGTACCACGGACGTGGAGGAGGTCTTTCCCGACCGTGCACCCTGGAAGGTGAAAGACTTCACGGCGGCCGAGATCGCCCGGCTGGACGCGGGGAGCTGGTTCGGCGCGACGTACACGGGCACGCGCGTGCCCACACTGCAGCAGTACATGCAGCGCGTGGAGCACAACCACCAGAAGCTGCTCCTGGAGATCAAGAACCCCGAGCTGTACCCGGGCATCGAGCAGCAGACGCTGAAGCTGCTGAGCAACGAGGGCTGGCTCGACGAGCGGCATGTGGGCGGACGGCTGATCGTGCAGAGCTTCAGCGCGGACAGTCTGCGCACGGTGCACGACCTGAAGCCGGCGGTGCGGACCGGTCTGCTGGGCAAGCCGGCCGAGGCGGACCTGGCGCGGTACGCGGTCTTCGCCGACCTGATCAACCCCTCGTACAGCGGTCTGTCGCGGAGCTACGTCGACGCCGTGCACGCGCTGAAGGGACCGCACGGCAAGCCCATGAAGGTCTTCGTCTGGACGGTCGACGACGCCGCCCGGGCGAGGACCGTCGCCCGCTACGGGGTCGACGGTGTGATCACGAACAAGCCCGACGTGGTGCGCAGGGCCCTGTACCGGTACTGACCGCGCTCGTCAGCACCGTGGTCGGTGGCGTTGTCAGTGGCAGGCCGTACGGTGGGGCGCATGGACAGTCGTGGGCGGGACGGGCAGCAGGTCGTCTGGGCGGTGGTCGGCACCGGCATCGGTCCGTTGCTGCTGGCGGCGACCCGCGTGGGCCTGGTCAACGTCGTGTTCCACGCCACCGACGCGGTCCGGGACCGGGCACTCGCCCGGCTCGCGGGCCGGCTGGGCACGGAGCCCGTCGAGGCGCCGGGCTCTCCGCTGCTGGCCGAGGCGATACGCCAGGTCGACGCCTACTTCGCAGGGGAGCGGCGCACCTTCGATCTCCCTCTGGACTGGTCGCTGATCTCGGGCTTCCACCGCCAGGTCCTGCGCGAGCTCGCCTCCGAGGTGCCGTACGGCGCTGTCGTCGGCTACGGCGATCTGGCACGGCGAGTGGGGCAGCCGGCGGCGGCGCAGGCGGTGGGGACGGCGATGGGTGCCAATCCGCTGCCAGTCGTCGTGCCCTGTCATCGGGTCGTCGAGAGCGACGGCGGCATCGGCGGGTTCGGGGGTGGTCTGGAGACGAAGCGGAAGCTGCTCGCGCTGGAAGGGGTACTGCCCGAGCCGTTGTTCTGAGGGTCCTCCGGGCCGCCGGGCTCCTCGCCGACGAGCTTCTCTCCTACGGGTGGCAGTCGGCCATGCGTCGCGGGCCGGTGGCGTCCCCCACAGGCGGCCGGGGTTTGGCCGGGTGCGCCACCCGCCAGAGATGAGGCAAGGCCCGAGGACAGGAGACAGGCGCATGGTGCTGGTGGTGTCGGAAGAGGTGCGGGAGGCGGTTGACGCGCGTCGACCCGTGGTGGCTCTGGAGTCCACGATCATCGCTCATGGGCTGCCGCGCCCGCGCAACCTGCAGGTGGCGCGGGAGCTGGAGGCCGTCGTCCGCGCGGAGGGCGCCGTTCCGGCGACGATCGCCGTGCTGGACGGGCGGCCCCATGTCGGTCTCGACAAGGAGCAGCTGGAACGGGTCGCCAACGAGGACGGCATCCGCAAGCTGGGCCACCGGGACCTGCCGCTCGCGGTGGCCTCGGGGGCGAGCGGGGCGACCACGGTCTCGGCGACGGCGCTGCTGGCGGCGCTGGCGGGGGTCCGGGTGTTCGCCACGGGCGGGCTCGGCGGGGTGCACCGGGAGTGGACGGTGACCCAGGACGAGTCGGCCGACCTGGGGCTCCTCGCGCGGACCAGGATCACGGTGGTCTGCGCGGGTGTGAAGTCGATCCTGGACGTCCCGGCGACCTTGCAGCGTCTGGAGACCCTGGGCGTGGCCGTCGCCGGATACGGCACGGACCGCTTCCCGGGCTTCTACCTGTCCGACTCGGGGCATCCGGTGGACTGGACGCTGGAGACCCCCGCACAGGTGGCCGAGGTGATGCGGGCCCAGGACACGGTCGGCGGGCCGGAGTCGGCGCTGATCGTCGCCAACCCGGTGCCCGAGGAGGAGCAGCTGGATCCCGAGGTGCACGCACGCGTGCTCGCGGACGCGCTGCGGGCGTGCGAGGAGGCCGGCGTCACCGGCCAGGGCGTCACCCCGTTCCTCCTCGACCACCTGGTCCGGCACACGGACGGGGCCTCGCTGAGCGCCAACCTGGCGGCGGTGCGCGGCAACGTCCGTCTGGCGGCCAGGATCGCGGCGGCCTGGGCCGAGGGATGACCGGACGCCCGCGAGGCCGCCACGCCGGGGGCGGACCGGAGCGCCCGCGCGGCGGGCCGGGCACGGCGGCGGTCCCGGCTCCGGTTCCTGCCGGGGGCGGGAACCCGTCGGGCGGGGCGCTGCTGGTCGTCGGGGACGTGGTGACGGACGTCGTCGCACGGCATCGGGGGCCACTGGCGTCGGGCACGGACACGGCCGCCGTGATCCGTACCCTGCCGGGCGGCGCGGGCGCCAATGTGGCGTGCTGGGCGGCGCACCTGGGGTGTGCGGACGTGCGGCTGCTCGGCCGGGTGGGCGCGGAGTCGGCGGTCTGGCACGAACGGGAGCTGATCGCGTGCGGGGTACGGCCCCGGCTCGTGGTCGATCCGGACGCACCGACCGGGACGGTGATCTGTCTGGTGGACGCGCAGGCCGCGGCCGAGCGAACCTTCCTCACCGACAGCGGGGCCGCGCTGCGGCTGGAGCCCGGCGACTGGTCGGACGCGCTGCTGGACGGTGTGGGCCGCCTTCATCTGTCGGGCTATCTGCTGTTCTCCGCGTCCGGGCGGGCCCTGGTGCGTACGGCGTTGGCGTCGGCGCGGGCGCGCGGGGTGCCGACGAGCCTCGATCCGGCGTCCTCGGGCTTCCTCGCGGAGCTGGGCGCCGAGCGATTCCTCGCGCTCGTCGAGGGAGTCGACGTACTCCTGCCCAGCCGTGACGAGTCGTGTCTGCTGACCGGGTCGCCGGACGGGGCGGAGGCGGCGGCCGAGCTGAGCCGCCGGGTCCCGCTCGTGGTGGCCAAGCAGGGGGGCGACGGAGCGCTCATCGCGCGCGGCGGCGCGGTCGTCGCCGCCGTCCCGGCCGTCCCCGCGACGCCCCGGGACACCACGGGCGCGGGCGATGCCTTCACGGGCGCCTTCCTCGCCGCCCTCCTGCGGGGCGAAGGGCCTTCGGCCGCGGCGGCCGAGGGGTGCCGGGCGGGAGCCCGCGCGGTGGAAAGGGTGGGCGCCCGGCCGCCCACACCCGGCGACGGGACGACACCGGCGGTGAGGAACGGGACCCGGGTCACCGGCTGAGGCCGCGGCAGCGGGGCGGTCCCGTCGGGGTCTACGCCTTGCGTCCCCAGGCGGAGATCATCGGTGCCGTGGCCAGGTCCATGGTGCCGGAGGCGACGTTGGCCAGGTGGCGGTCGATCTCCTCCGCGGTCGCGAGACCGGCGCCGAGGAGTCTGTCGCGGATCTGGCGGACCGTCGCCGACTCCAGGGCGGCACAGGCGGGTGAGGTGACCGGGAAGTAGGCGTCGGCCTCGACGCGCTGAAGCCCGGCCTCGCGCAGCAGACGCGGGAGCTTACGGCCGTAGGAGAGGTCGGCGCCGCGGTCGGCGAGCAGGGTGCGGAAGCCGTGGCGCAGCCGGTTGGCGAGCTGCTGTTCGGGGCCGTGCTCGTCGGGGCAGAGCAGGGGCTGGAGGGCGGGGTCGCCGTCCTCGACGAGGAGGCGTCCGCCGGGGCGCAGGGCCTTCACCATGGAACGCAACGCCCTTTCACGGTCCGGGACATGGACCAGGACGAGCCGGGCGTGCACCAGGTCGAAGCCCTCGGCGGGGGGTTCCTCGACACCGACGTCGTGCACGCGCACCTCGACCGGGGGGCGGGCCGCGGCGGCGAGCCGGGAGGTGTCGATGTCGGTAGCGACGACCTTGCCGGTGGGACCGACCTTCTTCGCCAGCCACGCCACCACCGACGTCCCGCCGGCCCCGACCTCCCAGCAGCGCCAGCCGGGGCCGACGCCCAGCCCTTCGAGGTGGCGGAACGTCGTGGGGTCGAAAAGGGTGGCGAAGGCGTCGAAGCGCTCCGCCGCCTCGGACTGCCGGTTGTCGAGAAGGTACCCGTCGGTTCGCGTCATGCGCCGATCATCCCAGTTCTCCCGCTTCGCGGAGGCGGTCGACGCGGCCATGAATCCGTATCGGTCGTGGCCGCAGCCTCCTTGTCCACAGGCGGGAACAAACCGGAACCAGCCCTTTCCACAGGCTTACCCACGGCCTGCGCGAGCCTGGCAGACTGGCCGACCAGGGCGCGGGAGTGCGGCGCGAGGAGAGCCACGCAAGGAGATCCAGATGACCATGGCAGGGAATCTGCGGAAGGTCACCGGCCTCGGCCGGGTCGGAGGCCTGCGCGGAGTGGCGCGGTTGGCCCGGAGTCGTGCCCGGGTCGATCTCAGTCACCACGCGCGCTCCCCGCTGGGCTCCTCGGTGGTGAACTGCGTGACCTACCAGGAGGGTGTGCGCGCCCCTGTCCGCGAGAACCTGGTCGAAACGGTCGAGCGGGTCCGCAAGAGCGGCCAGGGCTTCGTCTGGCTGGGGCTGCACGAACCGACGAACGCCGAGTTCGCGGGCATCGCCGAGCTCTTCGACCTGCATCCGCTGGCCGTGGAGGACGCCGTCGAGGCCCATCAGCGCCCCAAGGTCGAGCGGTACGGCGAGACGCTGTTCGCGGTGTTCAAGACGGTCTGCTACGTCGAACACGAGGAGCTCACCGCGACGAGCGAGGTGGTGAACACCGGCGAGATCATGGTGTTCGTCGGCCAGGACTTCGTCGTCACGGTCCGGCACGGGCGGCACGGCTCGCTGGGTCCGCTGCGCGAGGAGCTGGAGTCCGATCCGGGACAGCTCGCCAAGGGCCCGTCGGCGGTGCTGCACGCGATCGCGGACCATGTCGTGGACGACTATCTGAACGTCACGGACGCGGTGCAGGCGGACATCGACCAGGTCGAGGCGGACGTCTTCGCGGAGAACGGGGCACGGGCCGACCCGGGGCGCATCTACCAGCTCAAGCGGGAACTCCTGGAGCTGAAGCGGGCGGTCGTCCCGCTGAAGCGCCCGCTGCTGGACCTCGCCGACCGCCCGGTGCGAGTGATCGACCCGGAGATACAGGCGTACTTCCGGGACGTCTCGGACCATCTGCTGCGGGCCACGGAGCAGATCGCCTCGTTCGACGAACTGCTGAACTCGATCCTCCAGGCACATCTGGCGCAGGTCACGGTCGCGCAGAACGAGGACATGCGCAAGATCACCGCCTGGGCCGCGGTGATCGCGGTCCCCACGATGGTCTGCGGGGTGTACGGCATGAACTTCGACCACATGCCGGAGCTGCACTGGAGGTTCGGTTATCCGCTGGTCATCGGCGTGATATCCGTGGCCTGCCTGGTGCTGTACCGGGGCTTCCGGCGCAACGGCTGGCTCTGAGCGCACCCGCCCCGGTGCGGTTCAGGGACCGGTCCTGGCGTAGACGCTCCCGACCCAGGAGGCGATCTGGCCCTCGCTCAGATGACGGGCGAGGTCGGCCTCGCTGATCATGCCGACCAGTCGCTTGTTCTCGATGACGGGGAGCCTGCGGATCTGGTGGTCCTGCATCTCGCCGAGCACGTCACCGATGTCGGCGTTCGCGTCGATCCAGCGCGGGGTGCCCCGGGCCATCTCTCCGGCGGTGACCTTCGCCGGGTCGCGGCCCATGGCCACGCAACCGACGACGATGTCGCGGTCGGTGAGGATGCCGCAGAGCCGGTCCTCGTCGTCGCCTATGGGCAGGGCTCCGACATTGAGTTCGCGCATCAGCTGTGCGGCGCGGTCGAGGGTTTCATGGGCGGGGATCCAGCGGGCGCCCCGGTGCATGATGTCTCCGGCTGTGGTCATGGGTACCTCCCGGTACCGGACGGCCGGCGCGGCGCGGGGGGCACCGCTGGTCCCGGCGCCCCTCCATTCTCGCCGTGCCCGCGGGCGCCCGCATCTCCCCCGGCCGCGCGGTTGTGCCTCGGCTCACCCGCCCCACGCCGGATGGCGCGGATCGTCCGCACGGACGAGGACGTCGGCCGTGGCGGTGGGGTCGGTCTCGGTGGCGTAGGTGTCGAAGGCGGGGAGTGTCCACCGGTCCGCATCCGGGGTGCGCCGGCGCAGGGCGGCCGGGGAGAGTTGGACATGGACGGTGAAGTCGAAGGGGAACCAGTGTCGTAGGAGGAGGGGACCGTGCAGCAGGAGAAAACCGCCGGGCGGGAGGTCGACGTAGGAACTGCGGGTGGCGCGGTCCGTGGCCGGGTCCCAGAAGTCGGGCAGGATCCGTCCGTCGCCTCCGGGCTCCAGGGGGCCGAACACCTCGCGCCAGAGGGTGCCGGTGTCGAACCAGCCGTCGTAGTAGGCCTCGACGTCGTGCCGGCCGTACTCCAGGCGGAGGGAGGCAGGACGCAGAAAACCGTGGGCGTCCACGACACGGGAGGCGCGACCGCGTATCCGCAGCGCCTCGGCGACGCGGGCGGCGAGGTCTCCGGGGCAGGCCGCCGGGGCGCCGTCGAAGGCGACACGGGGCCAGGGGCTGCCGTCCGCCGGCTTCAGGTCGAGCAGCCGCTCGGCGAGGAGGTCGCCGAGCCGTTCCCAGGTGATCGCTTCGAGTCGCACACGGCCCATGATGCGTCAGGCACCGGTCACGACGCGTCGTGGTCGCCGTGCCGCGGCAGATCACGGCGGGCGGGCACGAGCCGGGGCGCCGGCCGGGTGCTACCGCGCCCACCAGCGGGAAGGAAGCCTGCATGGCAGCACTGGCAACTCCTTCCTCCCGCACCGGCCTTCTCGTCGTCCAGCCGCTTCGCCGGAAGTACTGCGCGGCCTGTCGCCGGGGGCCGCAGCCGATGCTGGTGCTGGAGGAGGACGGGTCCCGCTGTCTGGACTGCGCCGACCTGGGGCATCTGGTGTTCCTGCCGCGCGGGGACACGGCGCTGACGCGCAGGTCGCGGGAGGAGAGCGGGCTGTCGGCGGTGGTCGTGCGGTTCAACCGGCGCAAGGGGCGCTACGAGCGGCAGGGGGTCCTGGTCGAGGAGGCGGGGCTCGCCCGGGCCGAGCAGCGGTGCCTGGCCGACGCCGAGGCCCGCCGGCGGCGCCGGCTGCGGGACGCGCGGCGGCGGGCGGCGGCGGACGCACGGTTCACGGAGGCGTTCACGGCGGAGATCCTTCGCCTGCTGCCCGGCTGCCCGGTGGCGCGGGCCGGGGAGATCGCGGCCCACGCCTCGGTGCGGGGCAGCGGGCGGGTGGGCCGTAGCGCCGCCGGGCGGGCGTTGACCGAGGGCGCGGTGATCTCGGCGGTCGCGGCCTCAGTACGGCATCTGGAGACGCCGTACGACGAACTGCTGATGAACGGCGTACCGCGCAACGAGGCGAGACGGCGGATCGGCGCGCGGGTGGAGGCTCGGCTGCGGGAATGGCGGGAGGGGGAGGGTGGGGAGGGGGAGGGGGCGGGGGGGGAGCCCCCCCCGGGATTTCCCTTGAGGTGACAGTGCCGGGGCAGGCAGGATCTTCGATCGACAGGGGGAGTTAAGGGTGACAGTGATCGACGGGCCGTATCCGATGCTCGCGCTGCTCGGGGCCGTCACCACGGGCGTGATGGCGGGGGTGTTCTGCGCGTTCTCGGTGCTGGTGATGCGGGGGCTGGCCAAGCTGCCGGCCGCGCAGGGGGTCGCCGCGATGAACGCGATCAACTCCTCGGCGACGACGCCGCTGTTCCTGGTGCTGTTCCTGGGGGCGGCGGGGCTGTGTGCGGGGATCGCCATGGTGACGTTCCTGCTGTGGCCGGACGAGGGGACGTTGCCGTTGCTGCTGGGCAGCGGGCTGTATCTGGTCGGTGCCTTCGGGGTGACCGTCATGGCGAACGTGCCGCGCAACGAGGCGCTGAGGAAGCTGGAGCAGGGAGCGCCGGAAGCGGCGGCGTACTGGCCGACGTATGTGCGGCAGTGGACGCGCTGGAACCATGTGCGGGCGGCCACCTCGGCGGCGGCGGCGATCGTGTACGCGATGTCCCTGGTCTGAACCGTCCCGTCCCTCTCTGGTCGGGGCCCTATCTCTGGTCGGGGCCCTTTCTCCGGTCGGGGGCAGCTTCTCTGACCGGAGACAGCTTCTCTGACCGGGGGCAGTTTCTCTGACCGGGGCCCTTTCTCCGACGGGGCTGCGTCCGCCTCTCTGCAGGGCGGACGGACCGGACGTATCGTGGCCGGAGAGTGCCGCCCGTTGACGCTCGGCCTGTCCACGCGTACGCAAGGAAGACGCCCATGGCCGATCCCAAGGGATTCATGACCACCCCCCGCCAGGACTGGCCCCGTCGGCCGGTCGAGGAGCGGGTCCGGGACTGGGACGAGGTGTACGTCCCCGGCGCGCTCCTGCCCATCGTCAGCAAGCAGGCCGACCGCTGTATGGACTGCGGGGTGCCGTTCTGTCACGACGCGTGTCCGCTCGGCAACCTGATCCCGGAGTGGAACGACCTGGTGTCGCGAGAGGACTGGCGGGCGGCGAGCGACCGGCTGCACGCGACGAACAACTTCCCCGAGTTCACCGGACGGTTGTGTCCGGCGCCGTGCGAGGCGGGGTGCGTCCTCGCCATCAACCAGCCCGCCGTGACGATCAAGAACGTCGAGGTGGCGATCGCCGACCGGGCCTGGGCCGAGGGGTTCGCGCCGCCGAGCCCGCCGGACCGGCTCTCGGGGAAGACGGTGGCGGTGATCGGTTCCGGACCGACGGGGCTGGCCGCCGCGCAACAGCTCACCCGGGCCGGGCACACGGTCGCGGTGTACGAGAGGGACGACCGGATCGGCGGTCTCCTGCGGTACGGCATCCCCGCGTTCAAGATGGAGAAGCACCATCTGGACCGGCGCATCGAGCAGATGATCGCCGAGGGGACGCGGTTCCGTACGGGGACGGCGGTGGGCCGGGACGTGGGCGCGGCGGAGTTGCGGGCGCGCTACGACGCCGTGGTGATCGCCACGGGGGCGACGGCCTGGCGGGAACTCCCGGTGCCGGGACGAGGGTTGGCTGGGATACATCAGGCGATGGAGTATCTTCCGCTGGCCAACCGGGTGTGCGAGGGCGATCTCGAGGTCTCGCCGATGTCGGCGGCCGGACGTCATGTGGTGATCGTCGGTGGCGGGGACACCGGCGCGGACTGCCTGGGGACGGCGATCCGCGAGGGCGCGGCCTCGGTGACCCAGCTGGACATCTATGCCCAGCCCGGCGCGGACCGCGACGAGGACACGGATCCCTGGCCGACGTACCCGAAGATCTACCGGCTGTCGGCCGCGCACGAGGAGGCGCGCGATCTGCGCAGTGCGCCGGCGGCCGACGCGGACGCGCGCCTGTTCGCCGCGTCCACGCTCCGCTTCACCGGGGACGAGGACGGGCGGGTGCGGTCGTTGCATCTGGTCGAGGTGGACGCGCGGCGCCGAGCGGTGGCGGGCAGCGAGCGGGAGCTGCCGGTGGACCTGGTACTGCTGGCGCTGGGGTTCTCCGGGCCCGACCGTGCGGACGGGCTGGTGGACCAGCTGGGGCTGACGCTGGAGCCGCGCGGCACCATCGCGCGGGACGGTGACTTCGCGACGAACGTCCCCGGCGTGTTCGCCGCCGGGGACGCGGCACGCGGCCAGTCGCTGATCGTGTGGGCGATCGCGGAGGGGCGTGCGGTGGCGGCGGCGGTGGACCGTCGGCTCTCGGGCGGCTCGCGCCTGCCGGCGCCCATATCGCCGTACGACCGGCCCATGAGCGTGTGACGGCACCCCCGCGCTCCGCAGCAGACCGGCACCGCCGCGCTCCGCGACAGACCGGCACCGCCGCACTCCGCGGGAGACGTGCCCAGGGCCCCCGTCGTGAGACGCGCCGGGGGTCCTTGGGCCGGGTTAGGGCTTGCGTGCCACCGCCCCGTAGCCCGGGATGACGCCGTCCTCCTGGCCCGGGACCGGCTCGCCGAGTTCGGGGTGCCAGTCGGGTACGACGGCCAGGCCCGGGTCGACGAGGTCGAGGCCGTCGAAGAAGCGGCCGAACTCCTCGCGGGAGCGCAGGGCCAGGGTGACGCCCGCGGCCTTGAGTTTCTCCGTGGCCGCCGCGGACTCCTCCGGGGTGAAGTCGGCGGTGGCATGGGTCATCATCAGGTAGCTGCCCGAGGGGAGTTCGGCGAGCAGCCGGGCGACGAGTTCGTGCGCGCCGTCGGCGTCGGGGACGAAGTGCAGCAGCGCGACGAGCGACAGAGCCACGGGCCGGGTGAGGTCGAGGGTCTTCCCGGCCCCCTCGATGATGGCGGCCGGGTCGCGGACGTCCGCCTGGAGATACTCGGTGGCCCCGCCGGGCGTGCTGCGCAGCAGTGCCGCCGCGTGGGCGAGCACGATGGGGTCGTTGTCGCAGTAGACCACGCGGGCGTCCGGTGCGATCTCCTGGGCGACCTGGTGCAGATTGGGCTCGGTGGGAATGCCGGTGCCGATGTCCAGGAACTGGCGGATGCCGTTGCGGGCCAGCCAGCGCGTGGCGCGGTGCATGAAGGCGCGGTTGACTCGTGCCATGACCGGCACGCGCGGGTCGAGCGCGAGCATCTGGCGGCCCATGGCCTCGTCGACGGGGTAGTTGTCCTTGCCCCCGAGGTACCAGTCGTACATCCGTGCGGGATGCGGCTTGCTGGTGTCGATCTCGACAGCGGGGGCGGATTCCTGCCCGGTCATGAAACGCTCCATAAGACGCAACGAATAATCAAGTCAGTGCCAAATCAAGGAAGTAGAGCGACAGAAACCAACGGTGTGACGAAACGTGATAGGAAGCGATCGATGGCGATCAGGTCAGGACAGTAGGAAGTCGGCATCCCCCGCCTTGGCCCCCTCGATGAAGGCCGTCATCTCGTCGGTGGTGTAGATCAGCGCCGGACCGTCCGGGTCGGTCGACTGACGGACAGCTATCCGGCCGTCGGCGAGCTTCATCGCCTCCAGGCAGTTGCCGCCGTTCCCGCCGCTCCAGGGCTTGTGCCAGCCTTCGCTGCCCAAGTCCCGCGCGGGCATGCCGTTGTAGACCCGTTTGCGCGGCTTGATGCGATCCATTCACAGCTCCTTGCGGAAATCCCGGAGGATCTCCTTCGTGCGATGTGCAGTAGCGGCCTGCGCCGCCATGCGGTCCATGACCTCGAGATGGGTCGCCACCTCGGTGCGCGCGTCGAGGTAGACCGCGCCGGTCAAGTACTCGCTGTAGACCATGTCCGGAAGCTCCGGCATGGCGAATCGGAAGAGCACGAAGGGCCCGTAGGTGCCGGGGTGCGGCCCGTTGGAGAACGGGGCCACCTGCAGCGTCACATGGGGCAGCTTCGTCGCCTCGAGCAGTTTGTCGATCTGCGCGCGCATCACCTCCGGTCCGCCCACCGGGCGGCGCAGCACCGTCTCGTCCATCACGACCCACAACCGGGGCGCGTCGTCACGAGTGAGCAGTTCCTGGCGTTGCATGCGCAGGTCGACGAGACGCTGGATGTCCTCCGGCCGGGTCTGGCCGATGGCTCCGGACTTCAGGACCCCGCGCGCGTAGTCCTCGGTCTGGAGCAGACCGGGGACGAAGTGCGGTTCGTACTGGCGGATCAGGGAAGCCGCGCCCTCCAGGCTGACGTGCATCGAGAACCAGCCGGGCAGGACGTCGTGGAAGCGCTGCCACCAGCCCGGCTTGTTGGCCTCCTCGGCCAGCTGCACGAACCCCTCGGCCTCCGCGTCGGTGACGCCGTAGGCCTTCAGCAGCAGTTGGAGGTAAGGGATCTTGAGGCCGACCTCGGCCATCTCCATCCGGCGGACGGTGGCGGGGGCGACCCGCAGGATGCGGGCGGCCTCCTCGCGCTTGAGCCCCGCGCGTTCCCGCAGGTCCAGCAGGCGCCGGCCGAGGACGACCTGTCCGACGGTCGGCGCGGACCGCGGTTCGCTCACGCTCCACCTCCACGAAGAGCCCCGGCCGCCCGGTCGCCTCGGTCGCGCTGAGCAGCCCCGACCGGCCGGTTGACGGAACGAATCCTGACAGCCTTACGGCGCCATTCGAAGACTGTTCGAAGGATCTGTACGACTCCGTACGGATCTCCGGTGTCTCAACTGGCGCCGCTCAACATGCTGTTGCGAGCAGTGTGCCACGGCCCTCCACCGCGTCACACAGCACTCTGCATTTTTCAGAGTGACACTTGCCAAGTGTTCACGGCGCGGCGATAGTGGCAAGCGTGATTCCGTCCGCGCCTTTAGGAACAGACGCCGCCGCAGGCCGCCCCCAGGGTCTCGGTGCCGCCCCGGGAGCAGGCCCCGAACAGGCCGCTGCCGAGCGCCGGTTCCGATTCGAGCTGGCCGCCCATCCGGGTTCCCCCGCCCAGGCCAGACGCCTGGCACGGGCCCGGCTGACCGGCTGGTCGGTGTGCGAGGACACCTGCGACACCGCGGCTCTCGTCATATCCGAGCTGGTCACCAATGCGATCGTGCACACCGCCAGCGATGTCGTCGTGTGCGAGCTGCTCGACGGTGACGACGTCCTGCGCATAGCAGTGCGCGATCAGGGCTGTACCGCCGAGAATCCGCATCCTTCGCCGCAGCGTCCCGAGGAGGAGCACGGGAGGGGATTGCTCCTCGTCGAGGCCCTCTGTCATGCGTGGGGCGCCCAGGAGCACGGCTCCGGCCTGCTGGTCTGGGCCGACCTGCCGCGCGGCGCGGACGGACCGGAGGCGGCCGTCCAGCCGCCCGTCGGCGCCGACGCCTCCGTCGAGGAGTACGCCGAACCGCGCGACGACCTCGGCTGGGGCGCCCGTCCCAAGCCCGGCCCGGCCGACGGCCCCGGGGACGAGGACGAGGCGGTGGAGCAGATGCACCGCGACCGGGTCCAGGGCGAGCGGACCTACGGCGAGCAGACCTACGACGAGCGGACCCACGGCGAGCAGACCCACGGCGAACAGATTCGCCCCGGTGGGACACAGCCTGGCCGGCCGCACCTCGGCCGGACCGATTCCGAGCCATCTTCAGAGCCGGCCGATTCCCGGCCCACCGATTCCCGGCCCACCGATTCCCGGCCGGCCGATTCCCGGCGGACGCCGTCACGCGGTGCGGCGGAGGCGTACGCGGCCGAGCTGATGCGTCGGGCCCCCTCCGGCATGCCGAAGCCCCTCAGCGGGACCTCGGGCAGGCTCCCGGCCAAGGAGCACCACGTCCCGGAGCAGCGCCCGGCCGGCCCCTTCGGCCCGGAGCGCCGCATCCCGGAACAGCGGGTGTCCGACCTCTGCGTCCTGGAGGACCAGGGACCGAGTCACCGCGCCCTGGACCAGGCCGTCTTCGGGCACGCACCCATGGGGCACACCGCCGTCGGCCACATCCACGGTCACAACCCGCTGAACCACCGCGCGTCTGAGCACCGCACGCCCGAGCACCGCTCAACCGACCACCGGGCGACAGAGCACCGCACGCCCGACCACCGCGCGACAGAGCACCGCACGCCCGACCACCGCGCGACAGAGCACCGCACGCCCGACCACCGCGCGACAGAGCACCGCACGCTTGATCACCGCGCACCGGCCCACCGCGCACCGGATCACGGCACCGCAGCCGCCCACCGCGCCCCGGATCACGGCGCGGCCGACGCCCTCCGCGTGGACGAGCGCGGCGCGGACCCCCGCACCACGCCCCACCAGGCCACCGGCCACTCCCCCGCTCCGGTCACTCCCGTCGGCGAGGTCTCCGTCCCGCGTCCGTTCCCCGGCGTCGGGGGCGGCACGGGGCTCGCCCGGTTCGAGAGAAGCCGAGAGCGGGGGAGGGCATGAGCGGCGCGCCCGGCCGCAGGTCGGTGCGCTCCCTCGACACCCTCGTCCGGCTGCGGCGCGATCTGGGCCCCGTCCCGGAGCCGCCCCGGCGGCTGGCCATGCCGGACGGCATGATCTCCCCGCTGGGGTGTGACGCCGTGGTCGTACCGGTCGGTATCGGCCCGCTGCTCATGCCCCGGCTGCCCCGCGTGGGCTGTGTCTACGCCGACGAGGCGCACTGGTGGTGGCTCGTCCCGTCGGACTCCGACTACGCCCTGGAGTGGCCCGCCCCGGCGCGGTACACACCCGGTGCGATCGTCCCGGAGTCACTGCCCGCCCCGGACCTCATCCACCGACCGGACGGCACCCTTCCGTACACTCCGCCGATCCCGCTCTACCTGGCCCTGTGCCGCCTCACGGGCACGACACCCACCTGGTCCCGCCCGATCAGCGCCTGAGCCCTGTCGGTGCACGGGTCCTCCCCTACGGCACCTCGGATACGGCACCTCGGATACGGCACCTCGCATCGGGCGCAGCCGCAGTCCCTGCGTACCGCCGTCCACCGCGAGGGCGGTGCCGGTGACACTGGCCGCCGCGGGACCCGCGAGGTAGAGGATGTCGTCGGGGCTGGTCGGTTCCCGGATGTCGTGGCCGGTGCCGGGCCGAGCGGCACCGAGCCGCACCGAGCGGCAGCACGACCCCACCAGGTCAGTCCGTGGCGTCGCCGCCCCGGACGATCACCAGGAAGGTGTCGGTCGCGAGGTCCATGACGACCTCGGCGGCCAGTCCCTCCATGCGGCGGGCGTGCGCGAACTCCTCCGCGGGCCACGATCCGCGCGGCCCGCCTGCGGGAAAGCGCTCGAGCACGGTTCGCCCGTTCACCATCTCGCACCTCCAGAAAGCGTTGTACTCGTAGGAGTTAACGCCCTCCGGAGGCCGGGAAGCTCGCTCGGTTGCGTTACTGAGACGTAGTTGACACGGGTTCGGCGCGGACCGTGAGGATCCGGTCACGTTCCGGACATCTCCGGCACGGTGTGTATCAGAAGTCGTACCCGCCGTGAGGGCGGACAGGGGTGCCCGCCGGTGGTTGCGGGGCCGTGGCGCGCGGAGCGAAGCCGTCAGACCGCGAGCGGCACTTCGGGTGCCGGGCTCGTCAGGCCCAGGCGGTCGCGGCGTGCGGCGAGTTCGCCGAGGAGTTCGGCGAGCAGGGCCCGGTGCCCGGGGCCGAGCCGGCCGGTGTCGTCGAGGTGGACGGCGCAGGCGGTGGTGGTGTCGACGAGCCGTTCGAGGAGGGCGGCGACCTCGTCGGTGCCCTCGGTGTGCCGGGCGAGGGCGGGCAGTTCGTGGGCGGCGTGGGCGATGGCGGTGCGGGCCTCGGCGAGGGTGCGGTAGGCCTCGCGGCGCAGGGTCCAGCGGACGGCGCGGTCGTCGGGGCCGTCGAGGACGTGGCTGAGGTAGGCGTGCGCGGCGCCGGTGGCCGCGGTGAGCCGGGCGCGTACCCGACCGCCGCGCTCCCCCGGCATCGGGACGTGTCCGACGACGATGACGATCGCGCAGGCCAGCAGGGTCTCGGCGATGCGGCTGACGGAGGCCTGCGGCTCGCCGCCGACCATCACCAGGGACAGCACGAGCACGGTGACGACGGCGGTCTGCGCGGCGAAGTGCCGGGTGGAGACGGGGATCAGCGCCCCGCAGACGGCGACCAGCGCGACGAGTCCCTCCGGCCGTGGCAGCACGGCGGCGAAGGCGGCGAACAGCAGGGCGCCGAGCACGGTCCCGGCGGCCCGGCACAGCACCCGGGACACCAGCGGTCCGAGGTCGGGCTTGACGAGGAAGACGGCGGTGGCGGGCAGCCAGTACCAGTGGGTGTGCTGCCCGTACCAGTGGGAGTGGTGCAGGGCCTGGGCGATGGCCGCGCTGGCGCCGAAGCAGAGGGCGACCCGCAGGCCGTACTCGCGCCCGCCCGCCCCGAACGCGGTGCGCAGCAGGGCGCGGGGGCTGCGCCGGCGGGTGTGCAGGTCGCCTCCGCCGCCCTGGTCGAAGGCCTCGGCGGCGTGCAGCAGTGCGTCGTCGAGGGCGCGCAGCGCGGGCGCGGACCGGGAGGGGGCGGGCAGCGGCCCGGTGGGGGTGGTGTCGCGTACGGCGGCGGCGAGCCGCCGGAGGCCTTCGGCGGCCCGGGCGGAGACGGGTTCCCCGGCCCAGGCGAGGGCGGTCGCGGCCTCGGCGAGGGGCAGTGCGGCGGCGTACTGGGCGTGCAGTCGGCGTTCGGCGGCGGAGCTGGCGAAGCGGCGCAGGCGGGGGCCGGTGAGGGCGTCCTGGGCGTGGTCGAGGGCGGCGGTGAGGGCGGCACGGCGGCCGGTGGCGTGGGGGGTGCCGGCGGCGTCGAGGAGGTCGGCGACGGCGTCGTACACCTCGGAGACGGCGGCGCGCTCCCCGTCGAAGCGGAAGTCGCCGGTCAGGGCGCCGGGGGTGGGCAGCGCGAGCCGTAGGGCGAGCAGCCAGCCGGCGCCGGCGAGGAAGGCGAGGGCGCGCGCCCAGCCCGCTTCCGGCACCGGCATCCCGGCGCCGATGGCCGCCGCCACCAGCAGCTGTGTCCCGGCGCCGGAGGCGACGGGTCCGATGGCGCTCATCCCTCCGGCGAGCAGGCCGAGGCCGGTCAGTCCGGCCGTCAGCGCGACGGCGCCGACCTGGTCGCCGACGTAGGTCCCGACGAGCATGCCGGCTGCTCCCGCGAGGGCGGGCGCGCCGAGCCGCTTGACGGCGGCGCGCCTGCTGCCGGGCCGGTCGTTGATCCCGGCGAGCATCGCGGCGATGGCGGCGACGACGCCGAGGGACACGCGGTCGGTGAGGACGGCGGTCAGCAGCAGCGGCCCGGCGGCGAGCGCGCCGCGGGTGACCGCGCTCCAGGGGACGGGTCCGCGCTGGGTGCGCAGGGCGTGGGCGAGCCAGGGCGGCAGGACTGTGCGAACGGCAACGGCGGAACGCGGGGACACGGGGCTCCTGTCGTATCGAGGGCGGGTGTGCCTTCGGGCGACGACGGCCGGGGCGGTCAGCGGTGGGCTGTGGTGTCCACGGTAGGGGGTGGTTCGGGGGATCGGGGGGCGGTTGCGTTGCGGCAAGGTGACGGCTGGGCCCGATCCCGCCTTCTTTATGAACGCAACGCCCGGAAGGGCACTTCTCGTGGGGAAGGGGCGGGAATGCGGGAGCGGGGCCGCGGGCGCGGGCTCAGGGCTTCCCCCACACCCGTCTCTTCGGCACCGGTCGTGCGAAGCTCCCCGCCCGGCTCGTCGTCAGGCCCAGGTGCACCAGGGACTCCGCCAGCTTCACCGCGGCTCCCACGCCGTCCACGACGGGCACGCCCAGTTTCTCGGCCACCGTCGTCTGGAGGCCCGTCATGCCGGCGCAGCCCAGGACCAGGACCTCCGCGCCCGCGTCGCGGGCCTGTTCGGCCGCCGTGAGGAACGCCGCCTCGGTGCGTTCCCGGTCGCCGAGGTCGAGGACGCCGAGGCCGGTGCCGACGACGGCGGCGCAGTTGCGGCCGACGCCGGCGAGTTCCAGGCTGTCCTCGATCTGGCCGCAGGAGCGTTCCAGGGTGGTGACGACGCCGTAGCGGCGGCCCAGGAGGCAGGCCAGGTGGGCGGCGGCCTCGGTGATGTCGACGACGGGGACGTCGACCAGCTCCCTGACGCCTTCGCGGCCGTGTTCGCCGAAGCCGGCCATGACGACGGCGTCGTACGGCGGGCCGTGGTAGGTGCGCAGGCGGTCGATGACGGCGGCCGCCGAGAGGTAGCTGTCCAGCCAGCCCTCCGCCGACTCCGGTCCCCATGCGGGAGTGAGGCCGAGCACGGCGGTGCCCGGGCCTGCCGCGGCCCGGGCACCTCGCACGATCTCCTCGGTCATCTCCTGCGTGGTGTTGCAGTTGGTGACGACGATCCGTACGGTGCGCACGCTTCTCAGACCTCCGTGGGCTGTTCGGGGGCGGCCGCCCGCTCGGTGCGGGTCAGCAGGACGTAGAGGCCGGCCGCGAGGGCCGTGCCGATGAACCAGGAGTAGGGGGCGACGTCGCTGAAGGTCTTCACCAGGGCGAGGACCGCGGCGACCGCGGCGGAGGGCAGGAACGCCCACAGCGCCTTGGGGTTGACGCCCTTGCGGTAGTAGTAGCGGGAGCCGGGGGTGGCGTCGAACAGTTCGTTCACGTCGACGCGGCCGCGCTTGACCAGGTGGTAGTCGACCATGATCACGCCGAACAGCGGGCCGAGGAAGGCGCCGAGGCCGCCGAGGAAGTAGTTGACGACGGTCGGGTTGGAGAAGAGGTTCCAGGGGGTGACGACGAGCGCGGCGACCGTGCTGATCATGCCGCCGACCTTGAAGCTGATCTTCTGGGGCCAGACGTTGGCGAGGTCGTACGCCGGGGAGACGAAGTTGGCGACGATGTTGACGCCCATGGTGGCGACGGCGAAGGTCAGCGCGGCCAGGACGAGCACCCAGGTGTTGCCGACCTTGGCGACCAGTTCGGCCGGGTCGGTGATGGCTTCGCCGAACACCTCCAGCGAGCCGGCCGTGACGATGACCGACACCACCACGAACGCCGTCGAGTTGACGGGCAGACCCCAGAAGTTGCCGCGCCGGACCGTGCGGTAGTCGGGGGCGAAGCGCGAGAAGTCGCAGAAGTTGAGCATCAGCGTGCCGTAGGTGGCGAGGATCAGGCCGATCGCGCCGAACCACTGCCGCCACTGCTCGCCCACGGAGACGGGGTGCGGGGTGGTGGTGAGCGAGATGGTCCAGCCGGCCTTGGCCAGCACCCAGACCGCCAGCGCGATCATGACGAGCCAGATGGCGGGGCCGCAGAAGTCCTGGAACTTGCGGACGGACTCCATGCCCTGACTGATGATCAGGGCCTGGATCAGCCAGAGGGAGACGAAGGAGACCCAGCCGAGGGCGTCGAGGCCGAGGAAGGAGTGGTGGGTCCAGGACTCCAGGCCCGGCCAGGCCGCCAGCAGCATCACGTTGACCGCGACGGACGCCAGATAGGTCTGGATGCCGTACCACATGATGGCGATCACGGCCCGGATGAGGGCGGGGATGTTGGCGCCCCAGACGCCGAAGCTGATCCGGCTGACGACGGGGAAGGGCACGCCGTGGCGCTGGCCGATCCTGCCCATCCAGTTCATGCCGATGTAGATGAGCACGAAGCCGACGAGGAGGGAGGTGAAGACCTGCCAGACGTTCATGCCGAGGACCAGCAGACCGGCGGCGAAGGTGTAGTTGCCGAGATTGTGGACGTCGGACATCCACATGGCGAAGAGGTCGAAGACCTTCCAGTTCCGCTTCTCGGCGGGGGCGAGGTCTTCGTTGGTGAGCCGGGGGTCGGGGACGAACGCGGGTGCGCCGGTGGCTTCGGCGCTGTCGGCGAGGGACACGGGGGCCTCCAGGAGGTGGATCGCCGGATGCGGAATCCTCGTTTGGTATACCAAACTGCGGCCATGGTGCTCCCGTCAAGCGTTGCGACCGATGTCCGTCCCGTTACGGCTCCGTAAAAGCACCCCGGGGTCGGCGAAGATGGCCTCATGAGCCCCTCGGCGAAGATCGAACCCCTCGGAGCGGTGCGCGAACGCGTCCTGGCCACCCTGCGGCAGGACATCATCGCGGGCCGCCTGCGTCCCGGCGACCGGCTCGTCGAGCGCGAACTGGCCGAACGGTTCGGCGTCTCACGGGTGCCGGTCCGGGAGGCCATCCGGTCCCTGGTCGCCGAGGGCTTCGTCCTCTTCGAGTCGGCGCGCCGCACCGTCGTCCGCCGTCTCACCCCCGAGGACGTCGAGGAACTCTTCGAACTGCGCGAGGCGCTGGAGGTGTACGCGGCCGGACTGGCCGCCGCCCGCGCCACCCCGGACGCCCTGGCCGAGCTGCGCGCTCTCCTCGACCAGGCGGCCGCCGCCACCGCCGCCGGGGACGCCGAGACGATCACGGACGTCAACACCCGCTTCCACGACGGCATCCTCGCGATGGCCGGGAACAGCCTGCTGATCTCGGTCATGGAACCCGTCGACGGCCGGATGCGCTGGCTCACCCGGCAGAACGAGGAGTGGCCCCAGCTCCTCGCCGAACACCGCGAGTTGTACGACGCCATCGCCTCCGGCGACCCCGACCGGGCCCGCGCCCACGCCCTGCGACACGTCCAGGCCAACCACCGCTCCAGCGTGCGGCACCTCTTCGGGGACCTCTCCCCCGGGCTCCCGGGGTCGGACACCCGGCGGGAGGGACGGGCGTGATGACCGGCGCGGCCGGCGGCGCCCGGAACGCCGCCGCCGGCGCCCCGCTCGACACCCGCGCCGCCGTCCGCCACCCCACCGGGGCCGCTACCCGGGCAGTCCCGCCGCCTCCGCCGCCGTGCGCAGGACGTCCCTGAGCATCTCGGGGGTGAGCCGGCCGGTGAAGGTGTTGCGCTGGCTGACGTGGAAGCAGCCGAACAGCTCCAGTGGTCCCTCCGTCCCCGCCAGCGTCACCCGTGCCCCGTGCCCGAACACCGGCCGGGGACGGGGTACCGCCCAGCCCGCCTCGGCGAACGCGGGCAGTGCGGCCTGCCAGCCGTACGCACCGAGGACGACGACCGCGCGCAGCGTCGGCCGCAGCAGCCGCAGTTCCCGGACGAGCCAGGACCGACAGGTGTCCCGCTCCTCGGGCGTGGGCCTGTTCGCGGGCGGCGCACAGTGCACCGGCGCGGTCACCCGCACCCCGTACACCCGCAGCCCGTCGTCCGCGGCGACGGAGGTGGGCTGCGAGGCGAGCCCCAGCTCGTACAGCGCCCGGTACAGGACGTCTCCGGAGCGGTCGCCGGTGAACATACGGCCCGTGCGGTTGCCGCCGTGCGCCGCCGGGGCGAGCCCCACGATCAGCAGGCGGGCGTCCGGCGGACCGAAGCCGGGCACCGGGCGGCCCCAGTACGTCCAGTCGGCGAACGCCGCCCGCTTGACGGCGGCCACCTCCTCCCGCCACTCCACCAGCCGAGGGCACGCCCGGCATGCCACGAGCCGCCGGTCGAGATCGGCGAGACTGGTGGGACCGGTGGGACCGGAGCGGTGTGCCGCACCCATGGCTCCACCGTACGCGCCGCCGCCGGGCCGGGAGGGCGAGGCCCCGGACGTCATCGGTGCGAGGGCACCGCTCTCGCCCAGATCCCGTCCTCCGTCAGATACCGGTCGACCGTCAGGCCCGCCTCCGCCAGCGCCTCCTCGAACTGTTTCTCGGTGAGGGGTCGGGAGAGGAAGGTCTGGGTCCAGGTCGCGTCCGGGAACTCGAACTCCGCGTGGACGGAGCGGACGCCGTCGCCGATCGGCTCCGAGGAGAGCACGCGCACGGTGAAGCCGGCCGGGTCGACGCGCTGGCGGGGCACGTCGGTGTGGTAGTCGGCGCCCTCGCGCTGGATCAGGACGCACCCTCCGGCGGCCAGATGCTGTGCGCAGACGCGGAGCATGCTCCGGCGGACCTCCAGGTCGCCGCTGTGGACGAGGAAGGAGGCGAGCAGCACCACGTCGAAGGTCTCGTCGAGGTCGAGGTCTTCGATGGAGGCGCATAAGGTGCGTGCGCCCCGGACCCGCTCCAGCATCTCGGGGGACTCGTCCACCGCGGTGACGGTGAACCCGCGGTCCACGAGGGCGTGGGTGACGCGGCCGACCCCGCTGCCGAGTTCGAGGATGTGCGCGCCGGCGGGGACCGCCGCGGCGATGACGTCCGGCTCGTCCCGCACCGGCAGCCGTGAGTAGAACTCGACCGCGCAGCCGTCCGGGGTGATCGCTCCTGGGCCCGTGCCCGCGTATCCGTGTCGCATCTCAAGTCGCATGCCCGTCCAACGGCCCGCTTCCGCTCAGCCGTTCCCCTCTCGCACACGTTCACCCGTTCGTGTCACGGGAGCCGGCCGTTCTCAGCCACTCTCCGTCGCCCCGCGGCGCCCTCCGTCGCCCCGCGGCGCCCTCTTGCGCCCTCCGTCTCCCTGGAGAACGCGGGGACGGAAGAGTACGTTGCAGAGGAGGAGTGGTGACCCGATGCGTACAGGCAGTGAGCCGACGACAGCGCGCAGTGCACTGCGGATGCGTGCCTGGCTGAGCGTGTGGGGACTGGTGTGGGCGGTCTTCGGGACGGCCGCGTTCTCCCTCGCGGGGCGTCCCGGCTGGGCGGCCGCCTGCGGAGTGCTCTCGGTGGTGGTCGGCGTGGATCTGGCAATGATCGTCCGGCACCTGCGGCAGGGCCCGCACTACCAGCCCGGCCGCGACATCCCGCCCTACCGGCCGCCGGACCAGCGTCACCCGTGACCGCCCGGCCCGGTCAGGTCTCGAAGCGGGCCGCCTTGAGGTACTGCGGGTTGGGGTCCAGCGCGGCCGCCAGCCGGAAGTGGCGCTTCGCCTGGTCTGCGCGGCCCTGCCGCTCGTAGGTGCGGGCGAGCGCGAAGTGCGCGTACGCGTTGTCCGGCTCCCGCTCCAGTACGACGGTGAACTCCAGCTCCGCGGGCCTGAGTTGGGCGGCGGCGAAGAAGGCGCGGGCGCGCAGCAGGCGGGCGGCCGTGTTCTCGGGGTGTGCGGCTATGACACTGTCGAGCAGTTTCACCGCGCCCCGCGGGTCCCGTGCGGCGAGCAGTTGCTCCGCGGCACGGAAGTCGATGACGTGCGTCTCCGGAGTACGTCCGGTCGAACCGCTGGTATCGGGCACGGAAAAATCCTTCCCTTGCTGGCAGGGTTCAACGCGCGGAACGAGCGCCCCTATTCCGTGGACTGCCGCGCCCTGCGCGTCAGCTCGGCCCACACGTCCTGCACGCGCCGCTCCAACTCCGGCAGCGGTACGTCGTTGTCGATGACGATGTCGGCGATCTTCCGGCGTTGCTCGCGGGTGGCCTGGGCGGCCATCCGGGCGCGGGCGTCCTCCTCGGTCATGCCACGCAGCCGGACCAGCCGGTCGAGCTGGGTGTCGGTGTCCGCGTCGACGACGATCACGAGGTCGTAGAGCGCGGCGAGGCCGTTCTCGGTGAGGAGGGGGACGTCGTGGACGACGACGGCGTCCTCGGGGGCGGCGCTCTCCAGTGCGCGGGAGCGGGCGCCGACCAGGGGGTGCACGATCGAGTTCAGGACGGCCAGCTTCTCGGGGTCGGCGAAGACGATCGAGCCGAGCCGGGGCCGGTCCAGGCTGCCGTCCGCGGTCAGCACGTCCTCGCCGAAGGCGTCGACGACCGCCGCCAGCCCGGGTGTTCCGGGCGCGACGACCTCGCGTGCGATGCGGTCGGCGTCGATCAGCACGGCTCCGCACCGGACGAGCAGCCGCGACACCTCGCTCTTGCCGGCGCCGATCCCGCCGGTCAGGCCCACCTTCAGCATGAGGCGAAGCTTAGGGCCTGCCGGGGACCGCCGTCCCCGCAGGCCCCGTAGCCGTACCGGCTGTGCCGCCGGGCCCGGTGCCGCTGGCCCCCTGCCGCTGGCCCCCCTGCCACTGGCCCCTCGGCGCCAGCGCTCAGTTGTCGCCTTCGCGTTCCGCCAGGAAGCGTTCGAACTCCAGGCCGATCTCGTCCGCCGAGGGGATGTCGGCCGGTTCGGCGAGCATGTTGCCCCGGGTCTCTGCGCCGGCGGCGGCGTCGTACTGGTGCTCCAGGCCCTGGACGAGGGAGGTGAGCTCCTCGTCGCCCTCGCGGATCTGGCGCTCGATCTCGGTCTGGGTGCGGTGGGCGTCCGTGCGGAGGCTGTGGGCGATGCCCGGCAGGACCAGTCCGGTCGCCGCGGTGATCGCCTCGAGGACGGTGAGCGCCGCGTCGGGGTAGGCGGAGCGGGCGATGTAGTGCGGGACGTGCGCGGCGACGCCGAGGACGTCGTGACCGGCCTCCATGAGGCGGTACTCGACGAGCGCCTCGGCGCTGCCGGGGACCTGGGCCTCGTCGAAGGGGCTGCGGTGGCCGGGGACCAGGTCCGTGCGGCTGCCGTGCGGGGTCAGACCGACCGGGCGGGTGTGCGGGACGCCCATGGGGATGCCGTGGAAGTTCACCGACAGGCGTACGCCGAGGCGCTCGACGATCTGCTTCACCGCGGCGGCGAAGCGCTCCCACTCGACGTCCGGCTCGGGGCCGGACAGGAGCAGGAAGGGTGCGCCGGTGGTGTCCTGGACGAGCCGCACCTCGATGGCGGGTTCCTCGTACTCCGTCCAGCGGTCGCGCTTGAAGGTCAGCAGCGGCCGACGGGCGCGGTAGTCCACCAGCCGGTCGTGGTCGAAGCGGGCGACGAGCTGGTGGGGCAGCGAGTCGAGGACCCGGTCGACGATCTGCTCGCCGGTCTCGCCCGCGTCGATGTATCCGTCGAAGTGGTAGAGCATGACAAGTCCGGCCGACTCCTGGGCGAGCGCCATGTCGACCACGGCCAGCCCCTTCGGCTCCCATGCGTACAAACCCTGCGGATCAAGCACCTGGACCGCTCCTCCTCGTGTTCCTCCATGTCAACGCGCCTACGGGCGTGGGCATTCCCGCCGCGCGGGTGCTTGCTCGGCGGGGAGGCGGAAAAAGCCGAGGGGCCGCACCTCGAAAGGTGCGGCCCCTCAGTCAGGAGCTACTGCTCAGTGCAGCTGCTGCTCGGTGAGCGATCAGCTCTGGCCGCCGGCCAGCTTCTCGCGCAGAGCGGCCAGCGCCTCGTCCGAGGCCAGGGCACCGGAGGTGTCCGCGCCCTCGGAGGAGTACGAGCCACCGGTCGCGGTCGGAGCCGCGGCCTCGCCGCCCTCGGCGGCAGCGGCCTCGTCGGCCTCGCGGGACTTGATGACCTGCTTCTGGTGCTGCTCGAAGCGGGTCTGCGCCTCGGCGTACTGCTGCTCCCACGTCTCCCGCTGGGTCTCGTAGCCCTCGAGCCAGTCGTTGGTCTCGGGGTCGAAGCCCTCGGGGTAGATGTAGTTGCCCTGGTCGTCGTAGGACGCGGCCATGCCGTACAGGGTCGGGTCGAACTCGACCGAGGCCGGGTCGGCACCGAAGGACTCGTTGGCCTGCTTCAGCGAGAGGCTGATGCGACGACGCTCGAGGTCGATGTCGATGACCTTGACGAAGATCTCGTCGTTGACCTGGACGACCTGCTCCGGGATCTCCACGTGGCGCTCGGCCAGCTCGGAGATGTGGACCAGACCCTCGATGCCCTCGTCCACGCGGACGAACGCACCGAACGGAACCAGCTTCGTGACCTTGCCGGGCACGACCTGGCCGATCTGGTGGGTGCGGGCGAACTGCTGCCACGGGTCTTCCTGGGTCGCCTTCAGCGACAGGGAGACGCGCTCGCGGTCCATGTCGACGTCGAGGACCTCGACCGTGACCTCCTGGCCGACCTCGACGACCTCGGAGGGGTGGTCGATGTGCTTCCAGGACAGCTCGGAGACGTGGACCAGACCGTCGACGCCACCCAGGTCCACGAAGGCACCGAAGTTGACGATCGAGGAGACCACACCGGAGCGGACCTGACCCTTCTGCAGGGTCGTGAGGAACGTCTGGCGGACCTCGGACTGGGTCTGCTCCAGCCAGGCACGGCGGGACAGGACCACGTTGTTGCGGTTCTTGTCCAGCTCGATGATCTTCGCCTCGAGCTCCTTGCCCACGTAGGGCTGGAGGTCGCGGACGCGGCGCATCTCGACCAGGGAGGCCGGGAGGAAGCCGCGGAGGCCGATGTCGAGGATGAGACCACCCTTGACGACCTCGATGACGGTACCGGTGACGATGCCGTCCTCTTCCTTGATCTTCTCGATGGTGCCCCAGGCACGCTCGTACTGGGCGCGCTTCTTCGAGAGGATCAGGCGGCCTTCCTTGTCCTCCTTCTGGAGGACCAGGGCCTCGATCTCGTCGCCGACGGCGACGACCTCGTTGGGGTCGACATCGTGCTTGATCGAGAGCTCGCGGCTCGGGATGACACCTTCGGTCTTGTAACCGATGTCGAGCAGGACCTCGTCCCGGTCGACCTTCACGATGACGCCGTCGACGATGTCGCCGTCGTTGAAGTACTTGATCGTCTCGTCGATCGCGGCGAGGAAGGCTTCCTCGTTACCGATGTCGTTGACCGCAACCTGCGGGGTGGTGGCGGTGGTCTCGGTGCTGCTCGTCATGTGGGAAAGGGCTCCGGTTACGGACAGAAAGTCGTAGGTACTGCTACGCCGGGAGCCCGTATCGCTCTGATGAAGCCGGACAGCTCAAGAAGCGCCCCACCGGCCGAACCGGTGATGCGCCTCGACAACCGAGGGGACATACAACAGATGCGAGCGCAGCCTGCTCCGTCTGAGGTGCGCAGGCCCGCAGCGCAACTTGTAGCATACGGGGGCAGCCGGGCAGGGTCAATGCGCGAAGGCGCACACCCGGGGCAGAACGCCGCATAACCGGCACACAACCTTTCTCCTGAGGTCACGCGGGCCGCAGGAAGCCCCTCCGGTGACACTCCGGAACACGTCGAGTGGCACCGTCGGGCGGGTTGCACGGAAGAGTACGACGAGGGAGCCGATCATCCAAGAGCCCGCATCGTCCGCGCCCCTGTCCGACCCGGCCATCGAGCCGGAGGCCACCAGGCGCGACGCAGACGTCACGGAGAGTTCCCGGGCCAACCGCGGCTGGTGGGACCGCAACGCGGACGAGTACCAGATCGAGCACGGCACGTTCCTCGGCGACGACCGCTTCGTCTGGGGCCCCGAGGGCCTGGACGAGGTGGAGGCCGAGCTGCTCGGCCCGGCCGAGGACCTCAAGGGCAAGGACGTCCTGGAGATCGGCGCCGGCGCGGCCCAGTGCTCGCGCTGGCTGGCCGCCCACGGGGCGCGTCCGGTCGCCCTGGACCTCTCCCACCGCCAGCTCCAGCACGCGCTGCGGATCGGCGGGGCGTTCCCGCTGGTGTGCGCGGACGCCGGGGCGCTGCCCTTCTCCGACGGCTCCTTCGACCTGGCCTGCTCGGCGTACGGGGCGCTGCCCTTCGTGGCCGATCCGGTGCTGGTGCTGCGGGAGGTCCGCCGGGTGCTGCGGCCGGGCGGGCGGTTCGTGTTCTCGGTGACCCACCCGATCCGCTGGGCGTTCCCGGACGAGCCGGGCCCGGAGGGGCTGACCGTCTCGGCCTCGTATTTCGACCGGACGCCGTACGTCGAGGTGGACGAGCGGGGTCAGGCGGTCTACGTCGAGCACCACCGCACGTTCGGCGACCGGGTCCGTGACATCGCCGCGGCGGGTTTCCGCCTGGTCGACGTTGCGGAGCCGGAGTGGCCGGTGTGGAACACCTCCGAGTGGGGCGGCTGGTCCCCGCTGCGCGGCAACCTGATCCCGGGCACGGCGATCTTCGTCTGCGCACGGGACTGAGCCGGCGTACGACACTGGGGGCGTGATCCTCCGTGACGACGCCCTGGCCGCGCTGCCCGTGCGCGCCGCCCTGCCCGCCCTGACCGAGGCCCTGGACGGGCACGGCACCGCCGTCCTGGCCGCGCCGCCCGGTACCGGCAAGACGACGCTCGTCCCGCCGGCGCTGGCCGGGCTGCTGGGCGAGGGGCCGGCGCGGCGGGTGGTGGTGGCCGAGCCGCGGCGGATCGCGGCGCGGGCGGCGGCCCGGCGGATGGCGTGGCTGCTGGGCGAGAAGCCCGGCGGGAGCGTCGGGTTCACGGTCCGCGGGGAGCGGGTCGTGGGGCGGCACACGCGCGTGGAGGTCGTCACGACGGGCGTCCTGTTGCAGCGGCTCCAGCGCGACCAGGAGCTGGCCGGCGTGGACGTCGTCGTGCTCGACGAGTGCCACGAACGGCATCTGGACGCGGACACCTCGGCCGCCTTCCTGTGGGACGTACGGCAGACGCTGCGGCCCGAGCTGCGGCTGGTGGCCGCGTCCGCGACGACCGACACCGAGGGGTGGGCGCGGTTGCTGGGCGGGGCGCCGGTGGTGGAGGCGCACGGCTCCGCGCACGCGGTGGAGGTGGTCTGGGCTCCCCCGGCCCGTCCGGTACGGCCGCCGCACGGCATGCGGGTGGATCCGGCGCTCCTGGCGCACGTGGCGTCGGTGGTGCGGCGGGCGCTGGCCGAGCGGCCCGGGGACGTGCTGTGCTTCCTGCCGGGTGTCGGGGAGATCGCGCGGGTCGCCGGGCAGCTCGGGGGCCTGGACGGGGTGGACGTGCTCCAGGTGCACGGGCGGGCGTCCGCCGCCGTGCAGGACGCGGTGCTGGCGCCGGGTGAGCGGCGCCGGGTGGTGCTGGCGACCTCGGTGGCGGAGTCCTCGCTGACGGTTCCCGGGGTGCGGGTGGTCGTCGACTCGGGGCTGGCGCGGGAGCCGCGGGTGGACCATGCGCGCGGGCTGAGCGCGCTGGCGACGGTACGGGCCTCGCGGGCGGCGGCGCGCCAGCGGGCGGGGCGGGCCGGGCGGGAGGCGCCGGGGGTGGTGTACCGCTGCTGGACGGAGGCGGAGGACGCTCGTCTGCCGCGTTTCCCGGCGCCGGAGATCAAGGTGGCCGACCTCACCGCGTTCGCCCTCCAGGCGGCCTGCTGGGGCGATCCCGAGGCGTCGGGGCTGGCGTTGCTGGACCCGCCGCCGGGCGGGGCGATGGCGGCGGCGCGCGGTCTGCTGACGGCTGTGCGGGCGGTCGACTCCGCCGGTCGGGTCACGGACGACGGGAGGCGGCTGGCCCGGCTGGGGCTGCACCCGCGGCTGGGGCGGGCCCTGCTGGACGGCGCCTCGTCGGTGGGGGCGGAGCGCGCCGCGGAGGTGGTCGCCCTGCTGAGCGAGGAGGCTCCGCGGGAGTACGGGGACGATCTGGGCGCCGCCCTGCGCCGTGTCCGGCGTGGGGGTGACGCCTATGCCGGAAGGTGGCGTGCGGAGGTCCGGCGGCTGCGGGGCGTTCTGGCCGACGTGTCCCGGCCGCCCGCTCATGGCTCCGCGCCGGACGGCGGGCGCGAGGCCGGAGCGGGCGTCTCCGACGATCGTGCCGCCGGGCTCGTCGCCGCCCTCGCCTTTCCCGAGCGGGTCGCCAAGGCCGACGGTGGCTCGTACCTCATGGTCTCCGGGACCCGTGCCGGGCTCGGTGACGGCTCGTCCCTGCGGTCCGCTCCCTGGCTCGCCGTCGCCGTCGCCGACCGGCCGTTGGGGAAGGGGCACGCGCGCGTGCAGCTCGCCGCGGTGGTGGACGAGGACGTGGCGCGCGCGGCCGCCGGTGCCTTGCTTCAGGAGCGGGACGAGGTGCGCTGGGCGGACGGGGACGTCGTGGCGCGGCGGGTCGAGCGGCTCGGGGCGGTGGAATTGACGATGCGTCCGCTGCGGGACGCGGACGCCGCTCTCGTCCGGGAGGCCCTGCTGGAGGGGCTTCGGCAGGAGGGCCTGGGCCTGTTGCGGTGGTCGGCGGAGGCGCGGACGCTGCGGCAGCGGCTGGCGTTCCTGCGGCTGCACCGGGGGGAGCCATGGCCCGAGGTGTCGGACGAGGCGCTGCACGCGCGCGTGGACGAATGGCTGGAACCCGAGCTGGGCCGGGCCCGGCGGCGGGCGGACCTGGGGCGGATCGACGCCGGGGAGGCGCTCGGGCGGCTGCTGCCCTGGGCGTCCGGGGAGGCGGCGCGGCTGGACGAGCTGGCGCCGCAGCGGATCACCGTGCCGAGCGGGTCGGGGATCCGGATCGACTACGCGGATCCGGCGCGGCCGGTGCTCGCGGTGAAGGTGCAGGAGATGTTCGGGCTTCAGGAGTCCCCCCGGATCGCCGGGGTGCCGCTGCTGGTGCATCTGCTCTCGCCCGCCGGGCGGCCGGCCGCCGTCACCGCCGATCTCGCGTCCTTCTGGAAGGACGGGTACCGGGGGGTGCGGGCGGAGTTGCGGGGCCGGTATCCGAAGCATCCGTGGCCGGAGGATCCGGCCACGGCCGAGCCGACGCGGCACACCACCGCGCGGCTCAGGCGGTGAGCGGGGCCGGTGACGCTCAGACGGTCACCGGCTCCCGGTCGGCCGTCCTCGCGTCCGGCGGGGCCGCCGGGCGGCGGCCGCGGGCCTCCAGCCAGAGGGCCAGGGCGAGCAGCAGGGCGCCGAGGACGAGGCAGCCCCAGGGCACGGAGGACGTCATGAGCAGGACCAGGGTGCGGTTGTGCTTGACGAGGGCGACGGTGTGCTCGGTGTAGTCCTCGCGCATCTTGACGTGGCCCGCGAACGCGGTGACCTCGGCCCGGCCGCCGAGGAGGGTGCCGCCGCGCAGTTCCTCCTTGTGGATCTCCTCGCCGTAGACGGGTGCGCCGGTGAGCGGTTCCACCCAGAACCTGCGGACCGTCGTGTACCAGCGGGTGGTGCCGGTCCTGGCGACGGTCTCGGGGGTGATGCCGGCGACGGGCATCGTCTTCGGCAGGGAGACCTTGGTCCAGGGGATGGTCTGCTCGAAGTAGTAGACCTTCACCCCGCGGAAGTCCCGGGTGCCCTGGTAGTGGATGGGGTTGCTGGTGCGGGTCTGGGCGTCGAAGTACTCGTAGTCGCGTTTCTCGGTCAGGAAGGGCCACTTGAACTCGATGCCCTCGCGGCGGACCGGGTCGCCGTCGACGGACTCGCCGGGAGCGTGGACGGGCTCCTGGGTGCGGGCGTCGAAGATGTAGCGCTCGGGGACCTCGGAGACCATCTTGCCGTCGGGACCCTGGATGTAGGACAGGCCGTCCCAGACGACGACGTCCCGGCCGGCGGTCCTCTCGATCTTCTCGGAGGCCGCCACGTCACCTTTGAGGGTCTGCACGATCGTCACCCGGGGGACCGTGCGGGCGGTCATGGTGCCGTAGTCGAGGAGGGTGGCGTTCTTCGCCTCCAGGACCATCGTCTGGTATTCGTTCGCCGGGATCTTGGCCAGGCGCGGGAAGGCGTACCAGCGGACGAGCGGGGCGAGTGCCGCGCAGAACACGGCGAGGGCGAGCAGGACCAGGCTTGTCTTGCGGCGCATCTCGGCCTCCCTGCGGGGCGGTCACGGGTGGGCGGGCACGGTCGTCAGCAGGGGTTTCGGTGAGGTCCTGCCGGTGGGTGTGCCGATCGCGGAGACGGTGAGGACGAGGGCGAGCGCGACGGCGAGACCGGTCGCGGCGGCGATCAGGGCGCGCATGCGGACCTCCCGGCGAGTACGGTCTGCCGACCACTGGAGCTGACTGGGCGTCAGCTGCGGCACCGTAGCAACCGGCGGGTGAGATGAGAACAGGTCGGACAGCACTGCGGCGCCCCTCCGCCGGGAGGGGCGCCGCAGTGGCCGTACGGGAGCGGGTGCGTGAGCGCTACGACCCCGAGGCCGACGTCGATTCCGACGCAGACGCCGACGCAGACGCCGACGCGCTCGCCGAGGCGGTGGCGCTCGCGCTCGCGCTCGAGGTGGCGGTGGCGCTCGGGGACGGGCTCGTGCTCGACGACTCGCCGGGCGTCGGGTCCGGAGTGGGGGACGCGGCGGCCGTGACGGTCAGTTCGACCGTGAGGGTCGCTCCGCCGGTGGTGGTGATGCGCAGCAGGTAGGTCCCGGCGGTGTCGTCGGCGTACAGCTTCGGCAGCTGCAACACGCCGTCCGCGTCGGTCCGCAGGTCCGTGAGGGTACGGACGGGGTTGCCGGAGGCGTCCTTGAAGTAGGGGCCCTTGTCGTTGGCGGTCGGGTCGTCGGCCGAGGTGATCAGGGTGGCGGTCGCGGCGACCTTGTCGGCGGCGGCGCCCTTGTAGGTGGCCTTCACCGCGACCTGGTCGGCGAACTCGCCGCCGGCGACCGTGGTCAGCGCGGTGTCGGTGGTGCGGGCGAGGGCGTCGGCGGCGCGCGCGGTGACGGTGGCCTTGTAGTCGAAGGCGGTGATCGTGCGACCCACGACGGTGGCGCGGACGGTGAACGTGCCGGTCTTCTCGCCCGCCTGGAGCGCGGGCGCGACGGCGACGCCCCTGCTGTCGGTGGCGACCGTGGCGACGCTCTCGCCGCCGGTGAAGGCGAGGTCGGTGTCCCCGACGATGGTGAAGCGGACCCTGACCTTGGCGACGGCCTTGCCGGCCGCGGTCTCCGCGCGGGTGCTGACCTTGGTGGTGAAGGCGTCGCCCGCCATCGCGGTGAGCTTGGTCGTGCTGCCCGCGTTCTCCAGGTGGTCGACCGTGTCGGTCGGGGTGGGCGCCGGGGTGCCGGGCGTCGAGGGGGTGCCGGGTGTGCTCGGCGGCGAGGGGGTGCCGGGCGTCGACGGGGTGGGCGGCGTGCTCGGCTCGTCGTCGTTGCGGTGGGAGGGCACGGAGCCGGTGCCGTCGGGGATGGAGTGGGTGCCCTTGCGGTAGTACTCCAGCCACGACATGACGGTGTTGTAGTAGTCCGTCGAGTTGTTGTAGCTGAGGATCGCGCTGCGCATGCCCGAGGTGGTGGACATGTCCCAGTTGTTGCGGCACAGGTAGTGGCCGGCGGCGAGCGCGGCGTCGTAGATGTTGTTGGGGTCCTTCTTGCCGTCGCCGTTGCCGTCGCGGCCCGCCCAGGCCCAGGTGGAGGGGATGAACTGCATGGGGCCCACGGCACGGTCGTAGGTGCTGTCGCCGTCGTAGGCGCCGTTGTCGGTGTCGCTGATGTGGGCGAAGCCGTTGCCGTCGAGTACGGGGCCGAGGATCGGGGTGACGGTGGTGCCGTCGGCGGTGACGTTGCCGCCGCGGGCCTGCCCGGACTCGACCTTGCCGATGGCGGCGAGGAGTTGCCATGGCATGTTGCAGCCCGGCTTGGACTGCGCGAGTTCGGCCTCGGCCTTCTTGTAGGCGTCCAGGACGGTCGCGGGGATGCCCGCCTCGGAGGTGCCGGTGGCGACCGGGCCCGTGACGCTGGAGCTGGGCGCGGGGTTCGGGCTGTTCAGCGGCGGCAGGTCCGTGTAGTACGGCGAGTTGCCGGTGGCGCTGCCGTCGGTGCTCGCGTCAGCGGCCAACGGACTGTCGGCGGCGGCCTGTCCGCTGCCGCCCCCACTCACACCGCCGGCCGTGACGTCCGGTGCCTGGGACGCGGCCAGGGCCGCGACCGCCAGTGCGGCCACGGTCGTGTTGACCGCTCCCTTGCGCAGCCTCCTGCCGAAATGCGCCGACGACATGAAGCGAACCCCTCCCGTGGACGCCCGGCGTCCGTGTCCCTGACTGCGCCACGAGCCCGTGTTGGCTGTGGCGACCCCTGCGGCTGTTGTGACGATCGGACCGCCCCGAGGGTTGCACCCGGAGCGCCCGTCTGAGTCTGTTCTTTTGTTCGACTGCCCGCGGCGGCACGGCAACCCCAGCGACCCTACGACAACTTCTTTTGCACCGGCACCCGTTCGCACCCCCATTTCACCGGCCGGCCGGGTTCCGTTCGCCCGGAAACCACTGCCGCATACTGGACGTCCTCCGCGACCGTGCCGGTCCGCCCCCCACCCCCCGCCCCCGGGAGCCGCGTTGCCGTTCACTCTGAGTCATGCGGCGGCGGTGCTGCCCGGGGTGCGCGCCGACGGCACCGGCCGTGGACGGCTGGTGCCGGCCGTTCTCGTCGCCGGTTCGTTCGCGCCCGATCTGACCTACTACGCGGCAAGCGTCCGGCCCGGGGCGATGGAGTTCGGCAGCGTCACGCACTCGTTCCCCGGTGTGTTCACCGTCGACGTGGTCATCGCCTGGGCGCTGGTGGGGCTCTGGCTGCTGCTGCGTGAGCCGCTGGTGGCGCTGCTGCCGTCGGGGCGGCAGGCGCGGACGGCCGCGCTGACCCGGTGCGGTGCGCCACGCGCGCGCGTGCGGGCCGCCACCGCGGCGTGGTGGTACGTCTCCGGGGTGCTCGGCGCGTCGACGCACGTGGTGTGGGACGCGTTCACGCATCCCGACCGCTGGGGCATGCGGCTGTTCCCGGTGCTGGGCGAGACGGTGGCCGGTTCGCCGCTGTACTGGTACCTCCAGTACGGGGGTTCGGCCGTGGCGGCCGTGGTGATCGCCGCGTTCGTGGTGCACGCGCTGCGCCGGGCGCCGGCGGACAGGCCGGCAGGGGTGCCGTCGCTGTCCGCGCGGGACCGGTGGACGGCGGCGGCGGTGGTCGGCGGGTGCGCCCTGGCCGGGGCCGTGCAGCGGGTGTCGCGGTGGTGGACGTCCTGGGAGTCGCACGGCGCGAAACCGTGGGAGCTGGTCCCGACGGTCTGCTTCGGGGCGGGCGCCGGCCTGCTGCTGGGACTGCTGCTGTACGCCGTCGGCGTGCGGGTGTGGCGTCCGGTCGCCGGGGGTGCGGCGGGCGGGCCGGCGGAGGTCAGCGGGGGGCGGAGCCGTCAGGGCGTGCGCTGAGGCACGGCGGCGTCGCGACGAAGACGCTGATACGGCGGACGGGCTTTCGCCGGTGCGCACGGCCGAGGGTGGCCAGCGCGAGGGAGAGGTAGGCACGCATCTGCTCGGCCCACAGGCGCGGGGTGGCGGGGGCGCCGATGCCCCGTCGGTGGCCGGGGACGCGGGCGGTGGAGGCACCGGGCGCCAGGGCGGGGGGCCGACGCCGGGGAGGGGCCGGGTCACGGTCACCCTGCGTGTCTGCGGTCGCCGGGCCCTCGGTGGGGGCCGTCCGGCGGTGGTGCGTTCGTATACCCATGGCGGCATCGTGGCGGTCGGAGACGGTGCGGGGCGTGTTCTCGGCGGCCACGTGGGTGAGGGCCCTTCGGGGGATGTACCGGGGGTGACGGGTGGCGGGCACCACCGGTAACGCGCGGTGGCGGCGGCCCGCCCCCGCGGCACAAAGCGAGGGGCGCCGAAGAGGGGCCCTGCCCGCGCGAGCAGGGCCCCCTGACCCGCACCGCGAGAGACGGAGAGGCACGGCCCCTTCACCCGCACCGCCGAAGACGGACAGGCACGGCCCCCCGACCCGCACCACGGAAGACCGACAGGCACGGCCCCTTCACCCGCACCCCACGGAAGACGGACAGGCACGGCCCCCCGACCCGCACCACGGAAGACCGACAGGCACGGCCCCTTCACCCGCACCCCACGGAAGACGGACAGGCACGGCCCCCCGACCCGCACCACGGAAGACCGACAGGCAAGGGCCCGCTCCCCCGCCGGGGGCCAGGAGGGTGTTTCGAACCTGTTCGGACCCCCTAGTGCGCCGCCGACTCCCAGTCGGAGCCCGCGCCCACCGAGACGTCCAGCGGGGCCCTGAGCCGGACCGCGCCCGTCATCTCGCGGCGGACGATCTCCTCCACGGCCGCGCGCTCGCCCGGGGCGATCTCCAGGACGATTTCGTCGTGGACCTGGAGCAGCATGCGGGAGGTGAGGTCCGCGGCGCGCAGGGCGCCGTCCACCTTGAGCATGGCGATCTTGACGATGTCGGCCGCGGTGCCCTGGATGGGCGCGTTGAGGGCCATCCGCTCGGCCGCCTCGCGACGCTGGCGGTTGTCGCTGTTGAGGTCGGGGAGGTAGCGGCGGCGGCCGAAGAGGGTCGCCGTGTAGCCGGTCGCCCGGGCCTCGTCGACGGCGCGGCGCAGATAGTCGCGGACGCCGCCGAAGCGCTCGAAGTAGGCGTCCATCAGGGCGCGGGCCTCGCCCGCCTCGATGTTGAGCTGCTGGGACAGGCCGAACGCGGACAGGCCGTAGGCGAGGCCGTACGACATCGCCTTGATCTTGCGGCGCATCTCCGCGTCGACCGCGCCCGGTTCGACGGCGAAGACCTGGGAGGCGGCCGTGGTGTGCAGGTCCTCGCCGGAGGTGAACGCCCGGATGAGGCCCTCGTCCTCGGAGAGGTGGGCCATCACACGCAGTTCGATCTGGCTGTAGTCGGCGGTCATCAGGGACTCGAAGCCCTCGCCGACGACGAAGCCGCGGCGGATCGCGCGGCCCTCGTCGGTGCGGACCGGGATGTTCTGGAGGTTGGGGTCCGTGGAGGACAGCCGGCCGGTCGCGGCGACCGTCTGGTTGAACGTGGTGTGGATGCGGCCGTCGGCGGCGATCGTCTTGATCAGGCCCTCGACGGTGACGCGGAGCTTCGCCTGCTCACGGTGGCGGAGCATGATGACCGGCAGTTCGTTGTCCGTCTGGCCGGCGAGCCAGGCCAGGGCGTCGGCGTCCGTGGTGTAGCCGGTCTTGGTCTTCTTGGTCTTGGGCAGCGCCAGTTCGCCGAAGAGGACCTCCTGGAGCTGCTTGGGCGAGCCCAGGTTGAACTCGTGGCCCGCGGCCGCGTGTGCCTCCTTCACGGCCTGCTGGACGGCGCCGGCGAACATCTGCTCCATGGCCTCGAGATGGGCGCGGTCGGCGGCGATGCCGTGCCGCTCCATGCGGGCGAGGAGGGTGGAGGTGGGCAGCTCCATGTCCTGGAGCAGGTCGGCCGCGCCGACCTCCGCCAGCTTGTCGCGGAAGGCCTCGCCGAGGTCGAGGATCGCGCGGGCCTGCACCATGAGGGCCTCGGCCTCGGCGCCGTCGTCCGCGCCGAAGGCGAGCTGGCCGTCGGCCGCGGCGGCGGGGGCCAGTTCACGGCCGAGGTATTCCAGGGAGAGCGCGTCCAGGTCGAAGGAGCGGCGGCCCGGCTTGACCAGGTAGGCGGCGAGGGCGGTGTCCATGCGGACGCCGTCGACGGACCAGCCGTGCTCGGCGAACACCCGGATGGCGCCCTTGGCGTTGTGCAGGACCTTGGGGTGGTCCGCGTCGGCCAGCCAGGCCGCCCAGGCCCGTTCGTCGGCCTCGTCGAGCCGGGAGGGGTCGAACCAGGCGGCGGGGCCGTCGGCGGCGGCCAGCGCGATCTCGGCGACCGAGCCGGCGCCCAGGGCCCAGGTGTCGACGGTGGCGACGCCGAGGGGCTGCCCGGTGTGGCCGGCCAGCCAGCCGGCCAGTTCGCCGGTGTCCAGCACGGTGCCGTCGAGTTCCACGCCGGCGGTGACGACGGGGGTCGCCTCGGCCTCGGCGCTCCCCGGGTCGACGGCGAGGAGCCGCTCGCGCAGGGAGGGGTTCCTGATCTCCAGGGTGTCCAGGACCATGGCGACGGCCGTGCGGTCGTACGGGGCGCGCTCCAGGTCGGTGACCGCCTTCGGCAGCTCGACCGTGCGGACCATCTCGGTGAGGCGGCGGTTGAGCTTGACCGCCTCCAGGTGGTCGCGGAGGTTCTGCCCGGCCTTGCCCTTGACCTCCTCGACGCGCTCGACGAGATCCGCGAACGAGCCGAACTGGTTGATCCACTTCGCGGCGGTCTTCTCGCCGACGCCGGGGATGCCCGGGAGGTTGTCGGACGGGTCGCCGCGCAGCGCCGCGAAGTCGGGGTACTGGGCGGGCGTCAGCCCGTACTTCTCGACGACCTTCTCCGGGGTGAACCGGGTCAGCTCGGAGACGCCCTTCGTCGGGTACAGCACGGTGGTGTGCTCGGTGACCAGCTGGAAGGAGTCGCGGTCGCCGGTGACGATCAGCACCTCGAAGCCCTCGGCCTCGGCCTGGGTGGCGAGGGTGGCGATGACGTCGTCGGCCTCGAAGCCGTCGACGGCGAACCGCGCGACGTGCATCGCGTCGAGCAGCTCGCCGATCAGCTCGACCTGGCCCTTGAACTCGTCCGGGGTCTTCGAGCGGTTCGCCTTGTACTCGGTGAACTCCTCCGAGCGCCAGGTCTTGCGGGAGACGTCGAAGGCGACCGCGAAGTGCGTGGGCGCCTCGTCACGCAGGGTGTTGGCCAGCATCGACGCGAAGCCGTAGATCGCGTTCGTCGGCTGGCCGGTCGCGGTGGTGAAGTTCTCCGCGGGCAGCGCGAAGAACGCGCGGTAGGCCAGCGAGTGCCCGTCCATGAGCATCAGGCGCGGGCGGCCGCCGGCGTCGGGGGTCTCGGTCTTCTTCGATGCTGTCTCTGCCACGCCCCCGATCCTGCCACGCCCCACTGACACTCGGATCCGCCCGCGGTCCGCGCGCACCGACGCGCCGTGACCGCGCCGTCACACCCTCCCGACCGTGTTGCCCCTTCCGCAACCATTGCCCTATGCGCAACCATGAAGGCGGTCCTCGCCCGCCCGGCCGCCGTGACCGCCGGGGCCCCGTGCGAGGATGCGCACGCGTGTCGCCCACGGCACCGGCGCACACAGCAGCACACGAAGGGGAGGGTGCGATGGCCACCAAGCCGCCCGAGGCGGATCCGGTCCAGGACGTGCCGGAGGTCGCCGAGCCGAAGCACGCGGCGGCGGGTCTGCCGGCCGTCGGACACTCCCTGCGGATCGCCCAGCAGCAGATGGGGGTCAGGCGCACCGCGTTGACGCTGCTGCGCGTCAACCAGAAGAACGGCTTCGACTGCCCCGGCTGTGCCTGGCCCGAGCCGGAGCACCGGCACGCCGCCGAGTTCTGCGAGAACGGCGCGAAGGCGGTCGCGGAGGAGGCGACCCTGCGCCGGGTCACCCCGGAGTTCTTCGCCGCCCACCCCGTCGCCGACCTCGCCACGCGCAGCGGCTACTGGCTCGGCCAGCAGGGACGGCTCACCCACCCCATGTACCTCCCCGAGGGCGGCACACACTACGAGCCGGTCACCTGGGAGCGCGCCTTCGACATCATCGCCGAGGAGACGGCCGCGCTCGCCTCCCCCGACGAGGCCGTCTTCTACACCTCGGGCCGCACCAGCAACGAGGCCGCGTTCCTCTACCAGCTCTTCGCGCGCGAACTCGGCACGAACAACCTGCCGGACTGCTCCAACATGTGCCACGAGTCCTCCGGCTCGGCCCTGTCGGAGACCATCGGCATCGGCAAGGGCAGCGTCCTGCTGGAGGACCTGTACCAGGCCGATCTGATCATCGTCGCCGGCCAGAACCCGGGCACCAACCACCCCCGGATGCTCTCCGCCCTGGAGAAGGCGAAGGCCGGCGGCGCACGGATCATCAGCGTCAACCCGCTGCCCGAGGCGGGCCTGGAGCGGTTCAAGAACCCGCAGACCCCGCAGGGCATGCTCAAGGGCGCCGCCCTCACCGACCTGTTCCTCCAGATCCGCATCGGCGGCGACCAGGCCCTCTTCCGGCTCCTCAACAAGCTGGTCCTGGAGACGGAGGGCGCCCTCGACGAGGCGTTCATCGCCGAGCACACCCACGGCTTCGAGGAGTTCGCCGAGGCCGCCCGCGCCGCCGACTGGGACGAGACGCTCGCCGCGACCGGCCTCACGCGCGCGCAGATCGAGGAGACCCTCGGCATGGTGCTCGCCTCGCGGCGCACCATCGTCTGCTGGGCGATGGGCCTCACCCAGCACAAGCACTCCGTGCCGACCATCCGCGAGGTGGTCAACTTCCTCCTGCTGCGCGGCAACATCGGCCGCCCCGGCGCGGGCGTGTGCCCGGTGCGCGGCCACTCCAACGTCCAGGGCGACCGCACCATGGGCATCTTCGAACGGCCCGCCCCGGCCTTCCTGGACGCCCTGGAGAAGGAGTTCGGCTTCGCGCCCCCGCGCGGGCACGGCTTCGACGTGGTGCGCGCCATCCGCGCCCTGCGCGACGGCGAGGCGAAGCTGTTCTTCGCCATGGGCGGCAACTTCGTCGCTGCCTCCCCCGACACCGACGTCACCGAGGCGGCCATGCGACGCGCCCGGCTGACGGTGCACGTGTCGACCAAGCTGAACCGCTCCCACGTCGTCACGGGCGCGCGTGCGCTGATCCTGCCGACGCTCGGACGCACCGAACGCGACCTCCAGGGCGGCGGCGAGCAGTTCGTCACCGTCGAGGACTCCATGGGCATGGTGCACGCCTCGCGCGGGCGGCTGGCCCCCGCGAGCGACCACCTGCTGTCCGAACCGGCCATCGTCAGCCGGCTGGCCCGCCGGGTGCTCGGCGCGGACAGCAAGGTGCCCTGGGAGGAGTTCGAGAGGGACTACGCGACGATCCGTGACCGGATAGCCCGGGTGATCCCCGGCTTCGAGGACTTCAACGCGCGCGTGGCCCACCCCGGCGGCTTCACCCTCCCGCACGCGCCGCGCGACGAGCGCCGCTTCCCGACCGCCACCGGCAAGGCCAACTTCACCGCCGCGCCGGTCGAGTACCCGAAGCTGCCCGAGGGCCGGCTGCTGTTGCAGACGCTGCGCTCGCACGACCAGTACAACACCACGATCTACGGCCTCGACGACCGCTACCGGGGGATCAGGAACGGCCGCCGGGTCGTCCTGGTCAACGCCGAGGACGCGCGCGGGTTGGGAATCGCGGACGGCTCGTACGTGGACCTGGTCGGCGAGTGGGACGACGGTGTGGAGCGGCGGGCCCCGGGTTTCCGCGTCGTGCTGTACCCGACCACCCGAGGCTGCGCGGCGGCCTATTACCCGGAGACGAACGTGCTGGTGCCGCTGGACGCCACCGCCGACACGAGCAACACCCCGGCCAGCAAGTCCGTCGTGGTGCGTCTGGAACAATCGTCGACCGACTGAGCGTTTGCTCAGTGACTGGACCCGGATCGACGAACGGAGCCCGGCCCCATGGGCGAGCAGCAGCACGTGAAGTTCCCACCGGAGGTCATCGCGGAATACGCCGCGCTCGGCATCGACATCGTGGCCCTGTTCTCGGCCGGACACCTCGGCTCCCGCATGGGCGTGGAGATCGTCGAGGCCTCCGCGGACCGGGTCGTCGGCACCATGCCGGTGGAGGGCAACACCCAGCCGTACGGCCTGCTGCACGGCGGTGCCTCCGCGGTGCTGGCCGAGACCCTCGGCTCGGTCGGGTCGATGCTGCACGGCGGCAGCTCCAAGATCGCCGTCGGGGTCGACCTGAACTGCACCCATCACCGGGGCGTCCGCTCCGGCCTGGTCACCGGCGTGGCCACGCCCGTGCACCAGGGGCGGTCCACGGCGACGTACGAGATCGTGATCAGCGACGAGGAGGGGCGCCGGGTGTGCACCGCCCGGCTCACCTGTCTGCTGCGGGACGCCCCCACGGCGGGCTGACGACCACACCGCGTGGCCGACCCTCCCCCGGCGGGCCGACGGCTTCCAACACGCCGTGCGGCAGGGCCCGTTGCACGCGCTGCCCCGGCGCCCTAGCGTCGGGGCATGACCACGGGAGGCGCGCACGGAGCGCGGGCGGCGGCACGGCTGGCGGGATGGGTGCTGCTCGCCTGCCTCCCGGCGACCGCCTGCGGCGGCACGACCCCGAGCGCGGCGCCCGCCGCCTCTTCCCCCGCCGCCTCACCCTCCGCCTCCCCGTCCACCACCTCGCCCGAGGACCTGTGCACGCGCGTGGTGGCCCACTGGTCCCGCGAGGTCCTCGACAGCCACACCTACGGCGACTACCAGTCGATGGGGCTCTCCAACGGCCAGTACGACATCCTGCGCAGGGTCGTGGACGCGGCACGGGCCGAGAAGAAGCGCCACGGGGCCGACGCCGCCGACGCGTTGATCGACCGCGAGACCCGCGCGGGCTGCACCGACTACTACCGCTCCGGCGGCCCGGGCGAAGGCCCCTGGCAGTGAGCGGCATCGGCCCGATCGAGCCCGGCGAGGGCACGCACGCGTGGGACACGCACCCGGCGGAGCCCCCGGCCGTCACCCCGGCCGCCCCGGGCACTCCCCCGCCCCGCCTGCGCCGCCTCCTCGCGGACCGCCGCAGGGCCGCCCTGGCCGCCCTCCTCGTCGTCGGCCTGCTCACCCTCTGCGCCCTGCTCTACGCGACCCGGCCCCAGGAGCGTGAACCGGCCGTCTCCCGACCGCCGTTCCCCGCCCAGGTCGTCGACGTCACCTATCTCGGCGAGCACAGCGTGCCACCCGGCACCCGGCCGCACACGTTCGCCTTCGAGGTCCTCCTCAGCGTGGACTCCGGCCCGCCGGTCACGGTGACCCGGGTCTCCCAGCCGTACGCCGGCGCCTCCCTGACCTCTGTGCCCCGGGCCCCGTTCCGGACCGAAGCCGGCTCCGCCCGCACGATCGTGATCACCATGCATGTGGCGGAATGCGGGACCGTACCGGAGAATGCCGGGCTTCCTTTCATCGACGTAACTCTGCGTAATACGCGTGCAATACAACAGCAGAGTTTCATCCTGGGACCCCGTTATGCGCACGACCTCTCCCGAGCCCTGGAAGTCGCCTGTAGCAACGAATCACCGTAATCACCAAAACGCCTGAGACACCTGAACGCACCAGGGTGCATCCTGCGCGTTCTCAACATGCGGACAGGGCGAATCGGCCTGAAATTCGCTGTTCCACCCGCCAAGTACCGCTCTGCATTACCTCGTGTCATAACAAGAGCGTCACAGCATGCTGCAGACCCTCCTCCCCGTTACCTTCACCCGCTTAGAGTCACGCCCAGTCACCGCGCCGCCTGAATACCCCTTAGGCCCCAGCGCTCGACTCGGCCTCTTCCAGGGGGGAGGGCCGCCCAGGGAAAGGACTGGAACGTGCGTCAACGTTCGCTCATCGCCATCACCGCCGCGCTGTCCGCCGGTGCACTCACCCTCACCGCCTGCGGTTCGCGCGACAGCGGCGGCGACAAGGGCTCCGACAGCGGCGGCACCACCGTCACCATCGGCGTCGACGCCCCGCTCACCGGCGACCTGTCCGCGCTGGGCCTCGGCATCAAGAACTCCGTCGACCTCGCGGCCAAAACGGCCAACAAGGAGAAGACGGTCGACGGCGTCACCTTCAAGGTCGTCGCCAAGGACGACCAGGCCCAGCCCTCCGCCGGCCAGCAGAACGCCACCGCCCTCGTCGCCGACAAGAGCGTCGTCGGCGTGGTCGGCCCGCTGAACTCCTCCGTCGCCGAGTCGATGCAGAAGGTCTTCGACGACGCCAAGCTGGTCGAGGTCTCCCCGGCCAACACCAACCCGGCGCTCACCCAGGGCACCGACTGGGCGAAGACCAAGAAGCGCCCCTACGCGTCGTACTTCCGCACCGCGACCACGGACGCCATCCAGGGCCCGTTCGCCGCCCAGTACGTCTTCAACGACGCCAAGAAGAAGAAGGTCTTCGTCATCGACGACAAGAAGACCTACGGCGCCGGCCTCGCGGGCACCTTCACCGAGGAGTTCAAGAAGCTCGGCGGCACCGTCGTCGGCACCGAGCACATCAACCCCGACTCCAAGGACTTCTCCGCGGTCGCCACCAAGGTGAAGAACTCCGGCGCCGAGGTCGTCTACTACGGCGGCGAGTACCCCCAGGCCGGCCCGCTCAGCAAGCAGATCAAGGCCGCCGGTGCCAAGATCCCGCTGGTCGGCGGCGACGGCATCTACGCCGACGACTTCATCAAGCTGGCCGGCGCCACCGCCACCGGCGACCTCGCCACCTCCGTCGGCGCCCCCGTCGAGCAGCTCGACTCCGCCAAGGAGTTCGTGGCCAACTACAAGGCCGGCGGCTACAAGGAGGCGTACGGCGCCTACGGCGGCTACGCCTACGACTCCGCCTGGTCCATCATCGAGGCCGTCAAGAAGGTCGTCGACGACAACAACGGCAAGCTCCCGGACGACGCCCGCGCGAAGATCACCGCCGCCACCCAGAACGTCTCCTTCGACGGTGTGACCGGCAAGGTCTCCTTCGACGAGTTCGGTGACGCCACCAACAAGCAGCTCACCGTCTACGCCGTCGAGAACGGTGCCTGGAAGGCCGTCAAGTCCGGCACCTACGCCGGCTGACCTCACCCGCACCACTCCTGAGCCGCGCGGGGCGCTGTTCCACTGGCGCCCCGCGCGGACTCGCATCCGGCCCCACCCGTCGAATTATCCGAACCGTCTCGGAGGACATGCGGTGAACGAACTGCCGCAGCAGCTGGTCAACGGCCTGCTACTGGGATCCATGTACGGCCTTGTCGCCATCGGCTACACAATGGTCTATGGCATTGTCCAGCTCATCAACTTCGCCCACGGCGAGATCTTCATGACCGGAGCGTTCGGCGCTCTCACGGTCTACGTGTACATCCTGCCCGACGGCACCTCGATGGCCATCGCGCTGCCCCTGATGCTGGTGGGCGCGGTCATGGTCTCCGTCACCGTCGCCGTGGGAGCGGAACGGTTCGCCTACCGTCCCCTCCGCACCGCACCACGCCTCGCACCGCTCATCACCGCCATCGGCCTCTCCCTCGCCCTCCAGCAGGCCGTCTGGGCCTGGTACCCCGAGGCCAAGTCCGCCCGCGTCTTCCCCCAGATCGACGGCGGCCCCTTCGAGCTCGGCAGCGTCACCATCCAGACCGGTGACATCTTCCTGCTCATCGCCGCCCCCCTCAGCATGGGCTTCCTCGCCTACTTCGTCATGAAGACCCGCACCGGACGCGGCATGCAGGCCACCGCCCAGGACCCCGACACCGCCAAGCTCATGGGCGTCAACACCGACCGCATCATCGTGATCGCGTTCGCCCTCGGTGCCACCTTCGCCGCCGTCGGAGCCGTCGCCTACGGCCTGAAGTACGGCCAGATCTCCTTCACCATGGGCTTCCTGCTCGGCCTCAAGGCCTTCACCGCGGCCGTCCTCGGCGGCATCGGCAACATCTACGGCGCCATGATCGGCGGCGTCGTCCTCGGCATCGCCGAGACCCTGGCCACCGCCTACATCGCCGACATCCCCGGCATGGACAAGTTCGGCAGCAACTCCTGGGCCGACGTCTGGGCCTTCGTACTCCTCATCCTCGTGCTCCTGTTCCGGCCCCAGGGCCTGCTCGGCGAGCGCGTCGCGGACAGGGCGTGACACCGATGACGACACAGACCACCACCCCCGAGGCATTCGGCGACACCACGCCCGCACGAGCCGGCCTCATCGGCATCCCCGAGGCCGCCGCCCGCGCCCTCGCCACCGGCGGCGCCGTCCTCACCATCATCTCCACCTTCCTCGCCTGGACCTGGACCTCCGCCTTCCCCGGCGACCTCACCGTCTACGGCTACCCCGGCGGCCTCCAGGTCCTCGTCCTCATCGGCGCCGCCCTCACCACCCTCTTCGCCCTCGCCTCCTACGGCATCAAGGGCCTCGGCTGGCTCACCCCCGCCGGCGCCGACGGCGCGATCAAGTTCGCCGCGCTCGCCACCTTCGCGACCGCCTGGTACACCGTCATCGCGATCAGCGCCGACCTCGGCGGAGTCGTCAACCTCGAACCCGGCGGCTACGTCGTCGCCGTAGCCAGCCTCGCCGCCCTCCTCGGCGCCCTGGCCCTGCCGTTCGAGCACCCCGAGCCCGACCCCATCGACCCCGACGACACGTCGTGGGAGCACACCAAGCACAAGCTCGGCCACAAGTGGCAGACCGTCAAGGCCGCCTTCGGCTCCGCCACCGCGCGCCCCGCCCCGGCCCTGCCCGCCTACGCCGAGATCCTGATCATCGTCGCCGTCCTCGCCCTCGCCCTCACCGTCTTCACCTACGGCATCGGCACCGAGTACGACGAACTCTTCATCGGCTTCCTGATCACCGCCGGCCTCGGTTTCGCCGCCGTCGGCAAGGCCGGCCTCGTCGCCCAGGCCAGCCAGATCACCGCCCGCCACCAGAACATCACCATCTGCGGCGCGTTCGTCGCAGCCGCGGCGTTCCCCTTCACCCAGACCGACGACCAGTACGCGACCCTCGGCGTCTACATCCTCATCTTCGCCACCGTCGCCCTCGGCCTGAACATCGTCGTCGGCCTCGCCGGCCTCCTCGACCTCGGTTACGTCGCCTTCCTCGGCGTCGGCGCCTACGCCGCCGCCATGGTCTCCGGCTCCCCGAGCTCCCCCTTCGACGTGCACTTCCCCTTCTGGGCCGCCGCACTCGTCGGCTGCGCCGCCTCCCTGGTCTTCGGCGTCCTCATCGGCGCCCCCACCCTGCGGCTGCGCGGCGACTACCTCGCCATCGTCACCCTCGGCTTCGGTGAGATCTTCCGCATCACCGCCAACAACCTCGACGGCACCTCCGGCCCCGACATCACCAACGGATCCAACGGCATCTCCTCGATCCCGAACCTCAACATCCTCGGGTTCGACTTCGGAGTCGTCCACAACATCCTCGGCGTCGACATCGGCCGCTTCGCCAACTACTTCTTCCTGATGCTCATCATCACCGCCATCGTCGTCCTGGTCTTCCGGCGCAGCGGCGACTCCCGCATCGGCCGCGCCTGGGTCGCCATCCGCGAGGACGAGACCGCCGCCCTCGCCATGGGCATCAACGGCTTCCGCGTCAAGCTCATCGCCTTCGCCGTCGGCGCCTCCCTCGCCGGCCTCGCCGGCACCGTCCAGGCACACGTCACCTACACCGTCACCCCCGAGCAGTACCTCTTCGCCGGCCCCATCCCGCCCAACTCCGCCTTCCTCCTCGCCGCGGTCGTCCTCGGCGGCATGGGCACCATCGGCGGCCCCCTCATCGGCGCCTCGCTGCTCTTCCTCATCCCCAACAAGCTGCAGTTCCTGGGCGACTACCAGCTCTTCGCCTTCGGCCTCGCACTCATCCTGCTGATGCGCTTCCGGCCGGAGGGCATGATCCCCAACCGCCGCCGCCAGCTCGAGTTCCACGAGGAAGCGGAAGCGCCCACCGTCCTCACGAAGGCAGGGGCCTGACCACCATGACCACCGACACCACCACCACGGTCGCCCCCACCGGCGAGACGGTCCTCGACGCACGCGGCGTCACCATGCGCTTCGGCGGCCTCACCGCCGTCCGCGACGTCAACCTCACCGTCAACAGCGGCGAGATCGTCGGCCTGATCGGCCCCAACGGCGCCGGCAAGACCACCTTCTTCAACTGCCTCACCGGCCTCTACATCCCCACCGAGGGCGAGGTCCGCTACAAGGGCACCGTCCTGCCGCCCAAGTCCTTCAAGGTCACCGCCGCCGGCATCGCCCGCACCTTCCAGAACATCCGTCTGTTCGCCAACATGACGGTCCTGGAGAACGTGCTGGTCGGCCGGCACACGCGGACGAAGGAAGGTTTCTGGTCGGCCGTGCTGCGCGGCCCCGGCTTCCACAAGGCCGAAGCCGCCTCCCGCGAACGCGCCATGGAACTCCTCGCGTTCGTCGGACTGGAGAAGAAGGCCGAACACCTCGCCCGCAACCTGCCCTACGGCGAGCAGCGCAAACTGGAGATCGCACGAGCGCTCGCCAGCGAGCCCGGACTCCTCCTGCTCGACGAGCCGACCGCCGGCATGAACCCCCAGGAGACGCGAGCGACAGAAGAACTCGTCTTCGCCATCCGCGACAAGGGCATCGCCGTCCTCGTCATCGAGCACGACATGCGCTTCATCTTCAACCTCTGCGACCGCGTGGCCGTCCTGGTCCAGGGCGAGAAGCTCGTCGAGGGCGACAGCGCCACCGTCCAGGGCGACGAGCGCGTCGTCGCCGCCTACCTCGGCGAACCCTTCGAGAACGCCCCCGGCGACGAAGAGATCACCGAAGTCGAAGCCGCCGAGGCCAGCGCCGCCCCGGCCGACGCCGCCCCGACGGACGCCGACACCACGACGGACGCCGCGCCCGGCAAGGAGAACGACCGATGACCGCACTGCTCGAAGTCGAGGACCTCCGGGTCGCCTACGGCAAGATCGAAGCCGTCAAGGGCATCTCCTTCAAGGTCGAGGCCGGCGAGGTCGTCACCCTCATCGGCACCAACGGCGCCGGCAAGACCACCACCCTGCGCACCCTGTCGGGCCTGCTCAAGCCCGTCGGCGGCCAGATCAAGTTCAACGGCAAGTCGCTGAAGAAGGTCCCCGCCCACGACATCGTCTCGCTGGGACTCGCCCACTCCCCCGAGGGGCGGCACATCTTCCCCCGCATGACGATCGAGGACAACCTCCGCCTCGGCGCCTTCCTCCGCAGCGACAAGGCGGGCATCGAGAAGGACATCCAGCGCGCCTACGACCTCTTCCCCATCCTGGGAGAGCGCCGCAAGCAGGCCGCGGGCACCCTGTCCGGCGGCGAGCAGCAGATGCTCGCCATGGGCCGCGCCCTGATGTCCCAGCCGAAACTGCTCATGCTGGACGAGCCCTCCATGGGCCTCTCCCCCATCATGATGCAGAAGATCATGGCCACCATCGCCGAGCTGAAGTCCCAGGGCATGACGATCCTGCTCATCGAGCAGAACGCCCAGGCGGCCCTGTCCCTCGCGGACCAGGGTCACGTCATGGAGGTCGGCAACATCGTCCTCTCCGGCACCGGCCGGGACCTGCTCCACGACGAGTCGGTCCGCAAGGCCTACCTCGGCGAGGACTGACGTCCCGAGGTTTTGCGCCTACGACAAGGCCCGCGCCCCTTCTCCGGGCGCGGGCCTTGTCGTGTGCGGGCCTCTCCGTCTGCGGGCCTCGTGGTCTGCGGGCCGGGCGTCAGCCCTTGTTGGCCTTCTTCTCCGCGGCGTCCTGGATGACGGCCTCGGCGACCTGCTGCATCGACATCCGCCGGTCCATCGACGTCTTCTGGATCCAGCGGAACGCGGCAGGCTCGGTCAGCCCGTACTCCGTCTGGAGAACCGACTTCGCCCGGTCGACCAGCTTGCGGGTCTCCAGGCGGAGCGTGAGGTCGGCGACCTCCTTCTCCAGCTCCTTCAGCTCGTTGAACCGCGAAACAGCCATCTCGATGGCCGGGACGACATCACTCTTGCTGAAGGGCTTCACGAGGTACGCCATGGCACCGGCATCCCGGGCCCGCTCGACCAGGTCGCGCTGCGAGAAGGCCGTGAGCATCAGCACCGGGGCGATGCGCTCCTCGGCGATCTTCTCGGCGGCGGAGATGCCGTCCATCTTGGGCATCTTCACATCGAGGATGACCAGGTCGGGCTGGTGCTCGCGGGCCAGCTCGATGGCCTGCTCACCGTCACCGGCCTCGCCGACGACGCTGTAGCCCTCCTCCTCCAGCATCTCTTTGAGATCGAGCCGGATCAGGGCCTCGTCCTCGGCGATGACGACACGGGTCGTCAGCGGAGGCACGTGCGACTTGTCGTCATCGGGCACGTCTACGGGCTGGGGCGACTCGGGGGCGGTCACGGGGGCTCCTCGTTCAGGGCAGGGGTACTGCTGACAAGAGCGTACCTAGCTGCGGTAAGGTGGGTGCGCGGCGGGTGGTTGCCTGCCTTTGTTTTAGAGGAAGCCCCGGTAGTCCAGCGGGAGAGACACGGTGCTCAAACCACCGACAGCGTGGGTTCGAATCCCACCCGGGGCACTTTTCCTTCATTTCCAAGGTTGAGACGAAAAGCGGATGTTCCCATTCTCGTGAACATCCGCTTTTTCCTGTGTGTCGCCGCGAGCACTCTCACAGAGTGGCCACATGTACGACGTCAGCACACGCAAGCAAGCCCTCTCCCTCGTGGCGCAGGGCCGAAGCCTGAATTCAGTAAGCAAGCAGACGGGTATCTCCCGCGCCGCGATCCGCTCCTGGCAGGACCGCCTGGAGCCCATGCTCCGTATCGCACCTCAAGACCCTGGGCCGCCTGCCGACACATACGCGTACTCATACCTGCTCGGGCTGTACCTCGGCGACGGATGCATCAGCCCACATCCACGCAGCGGCTACTACCTGCGCATCGTCTGCGCGGACGCCTGGCCTGGACTCATCGAGCTGTGCTACGAAGCCATCAGGAAAGTCCGCCCCGGCATCGGTGTGTACGTGCTCCAACGGCAGGGCTGCGTAGCAGTGACCTCCTACTCACCACACTGGCCGCGCCTCTTCCCTCAACACGGCCCCGGTAAGAAACACGAGCGCCCGATCACCCTCGAAGCCTGGCAGCGGGCCGTCGTCGACGCGCACCCCTGGGAGTTCGTCCGAGGGCTCATCCACTCCGACGGCTGTCGCATCACCAACTGGACGACCCGCTTGGTCGCCGGCGAACGCAAGCGGTATGAATACCCACGCTACTTCTTCGCCAACGTCTCGGACGACATTCGGCGGCTCTACACCGACACGCTCGACCAGCTGGGCGTCGAATGGACCTTCTGCACCCGCGACGGAACACCGTTCAACATCTCCGTCGCCCGCAAAGCCTCCGTCGCCCTCCTCGACGCCCACGTGGGCCCCAAGCACTGAGCGGTCCCTACTTCGGGCTGTCGTCCTCCCCCACGTGGTGGACGCGGACCAGGTTCGTCGCGCCCGAGACTCCCGGCGGGGAGCCGGCCGTGATCACGATGACGTCGCCCTTCCGGCAGCGGCCGTACCGCAGCAGCAGCTCGTCCACCTGGGCGACCATCGCGTCCGTGGAGCCCACCGGTGGGACCAGGAAGGTCTCCGCGCCCCACGTCAGGCTGAGCTGGGAGCGGGTGGACTGTTCCGGGGTGAAGGCCAGCAGGGGGATCGGGGAGCGGTAGCGGGAGAGGCGGCGGGCCGTGTCGCCGGTCTGGGTGAAGGCGACCAGGAGCTCGGCGTTCAGGAAGTCGCCGATCTCGGCCGCGGCGCGGGCGACCGCGCCGCCCTGGGTGCGGGGTTTGTTGCGTTCGGTGAGGGGCGGGAGGCCCTTGGCCAGGATGTCCTCCTCGGCCGCCGCGACGATCTTTGCCATCGTGCGGACGGTCTGGATGGCGTACTTCCCGACGCTGGTCTCGCCCGACAGCATCACGGCGTCCGTGCCATCGATGATCGCGTTGGCCACGTCGCTCGCCTCCGCCCTCGTCGGGCGAGAGTTGTCGATCATCGAGTCGAGCATCTGGGTCGCGACGATCACCGGCTTGGCGTTGCGCTTCGCCAGCTTGATCGCGCGTTTCTGGACGATCGGGACCTGTTCGAGGGGCATTTCGACGCCCAGGTCGCCGCGCGCGACCATGATTCCGTCGAAGGCGGCGACGATGTCGTCGATGGCCTCCACCGCCTGGGGTTTCTCCACCTTCGCGATGACGGGGAGGCGGCGGCCCTCTTCGTCCATGATGCGGTGGACGTCGAGGATGTCGCGGCCGCTGCGGACGAAGGACAGGGCGATCACGTCGCAGCCCGTGCGGAGCGCCCAGCGCAGGTCTTCCTCGTCCTTCTTGGACAGGGCGGGGACCGAGACGGCGACGCCGGGGAGGTTGAGGCCCTTGTGGTCGGAGATGACGCCGCCTTCGACGACCCGGGTGTGGACCTCCGCGCCCACGACGTCGGTGACCTCCAGGCAGACCTTGCCGTCGTCGACGAGGATGCGCTCGCCCGGGGTCACGTCCTCGGCGAGGCCGGCGTAGGTGGTGCCGCAGCGCTTGCCGTCGCCCGCGACGCCGTCCTCGACGGTGATCGTGAAGGTGTCGTCGCGTTCGAGGAGTACAGGTCCTTCGGCAAAGTGGCCGAGGCGGATCTTCGGGCCTTGAAGATCGGCGAGGACGCCGACGCTGCGGCCGGTCTCGTCGGCGGCCTTGCGGACGCGGTGGTAGCGCTCCTCGTGTTCGGCGTGGCCGCCGTGGCTGAGGTTGAGGCGGGCGACGTCCATTCCTGCGTCGACCAGGGCTTTGATCTGGTCGTAGGAGTCGGTGGCGGGGCCCAGGGTGCAGACGATTTTGGCTCGGCGCATGAGTCGAGCCTATGACTTACCGGGCAGTAGCGAATTGGGGCGACATGACCGGGCAACAACCGTTGAGTGAAGGGTAGTTGACAACTGTTGAATTGTGCGGGGTGCCGCTCTTATGAGCATATCGATTTCGCGCCCGCATTCCCCGAAAGGGTGAATGGGTGAATGGGTGAATTCACGGGGCGGCCGAAGCCCGCCCCGGGGGGTCAGGGCGCCGGCCGTCGCGCCCAGGGGTGCCGGCCGTCGCGCCCAGGGGTGCCGGCCGTCGCGCCCAGGGGTGCCGAACGGGGGAATCCGTAGTGAGGTCATACGCCCCACCATGTCACGCGTTTCCCTTTTGCCTGGCCGGAGTTGACCCGGGTGGTCACCAGATCGAAACCTCCGGGACCTGTTGCGGCCGGTCATGGACGGGTCAGAATCTACGCGCGTTTGTCTACGCGCGTCATTGACCATTTCCCCTAGGAGCTCGCGAGATGCCGTTGAACCGCCGGAAGTTTCTGAAGAAGTCCGCCGTGACCGGGGCGGGGGTGGCCATCGCGGGGGCGGCTGCGGCTCCGGCGGCGCAGGCCGCGGAGGCCAAGGTGCCGGGCAGGCCCGTCAAGCAGCCGAAGCGGTACGCCCTGACGGTGCTGGGGACGACGGACCTGCACGGGCACGTCTTCAACTGGGACTACTTCAAGAACGCGGAGTACACGGACAAGGCGGGCAACGCGCAGGGGCTCGCCCGCATCTCGACGCTGGTGAACCGGATCCGCGCCGAGAAGGGGCGGGAGAACGTGCTGCTGCTGGACGCGGGCGACACGATCCAGGGCACGCCGCTGACGTACTACTACGCGAAGGTGGACCCGATCACCGCCAAGGGTGGTCCGGTGCACCCGATGGCGCAGGCGATGAACGCGATCGGGTACGACGCGGCGGCGCTGGGCAACCACGAGTTCAACTACGGCATCGAGACGCTGCGGAAGTTCGAGTCGCAGCTGCGGTTCCCGCTGCTGGGCGCGAACGCGGTGGACGCGAAGACGCTGCGGCCGGCCTTCCAGCCGTATGTCATCCGGACGTTCTGCGTGAAGGGCGCGCCCCCCGTCAAGGTCGCGATCCTGGGGCTCACGAACCCCGGTATCGCCATCTGGGACAAGGCGTACGTGCAGGGCAAGCTGGCGTTCCCGGGGCTGGAGGAGCAGGCGGCGAAGTGGGTGCCGAGGCTGAAGGCGATGGGTGCGGACGTGGTGGTCGTGTCGGCGCACTCCGGGTCCTCCGGGACGTCGTCGTACGGTGACCAGCTGCCGTACGTGGAGAACTCGGCGGCGCTGGTGGCGCAGCAGGTGCCGGACATCGACGCGGTGTTGGTGGGCCACGCGCACGTGGAGATCCCCGAGCTGAGGGTCACGAACGAGAAGACCGGGAAGACGGTCGTCCTGTCGGAGCCGCTGGCGTATGCGGAGCGGCTGTCGGTGTTCGACATCGAGCTGGTGTTCGAGAAGGGGCGGTGGACGGTCGAGTCGGTGGCGTCGAAGGTGCTGAACTCCAACACCGTGGCCGACGACCCGAAGATCACCAAGCTGCTCTCGGACGAGCACGCGAAGGTCGTGAGGTACGTCAACCAGGTGGTCGGTTCGGCGACGGAGACGCTGACGACGGTCGAGGCGCGGTACAAGGACGCTCCGATCATCGACCTGATCACCAAGGTGCAGGAGGATGTGGTCAAGGCGGCGCTGGCGGGGACGTCGTACGCGTCGCTGCCGGTGATCTCGCAGGCGTCGCCGTTCTCGCGGACGTCGGAGATCCCGGCGGGCGCCGTGACGATCCGGGATCTGTCGAGCCTGTATGTGTACGACAACACGCTGGTGGCGAAGTTGCTGACGGGTGCGCAGGTCAAGGCGTACCTGGAGTACTCGGCGGAGTACTTCGTGCAGACGGCCGCGGGTGCGGTCGTGGACGTCGACAAGCTGACCAACGCGAACAACCGGCCGGACTACAACTACGACTATGTGTCGGGGCTGTCGTACGACATCGACATCGCGCAGGCGGCGGGGTCGCGGATCAGGAACGTGACGTACAACGGTGCGCCGCTGGACGACGCCCAGCGGTTCGTGTTCGCGGTGAACAACTACCGGGCGAACGGCGGTGGGGCGTTCCCGCATGTGGCCTCCGCCCCCGAGCTGTGGTCGGAGTCGACGGAGATCCGGACGCGGATCGCGGAGTGGGTGACCGCGAAGGGTGTGCTGGATCCGAAGGAGTTCGCGTCGGTGGACTGGAAGCTCACGCGGGACGGTACGCCGGTGTTCTAGGGGGTCGGCCGGGCTGGGGGTCGGCCGGGCTGGGGGGTGGCCTCAGATTCCGTCGCGCAGGGGGGTCAGTGTGTGGGGCCGGCGTGCGGGCGGGATCTGGGGCTGTCGTTGTTCGAGGCCGAAGGTGGTGAAGGCGGTGCGGGTGGGCAGGGGGTAGTTGTCCTTGCCGGTGAGGGTGTTGAGGACGGTGGCGCTGCGCCAGGCGGCGAGGCCGAGGTCGGGGGCGCCGACGCCGTGGGTGTGGCGTTCGGCGTTCTGGACGTAGAGGTGGCAGCCGGTGGCGGTGATGGAGGGGTCGAGGACGAGGCGGAACTGCGGGTCGATGCGGGGGCGTCCGGCGCTGTCGCGGCGCAGGTAGGGGTCGAGGCCGGCGAGGATGCGGTCGAGGGGGCGTTCGCGGTGGCCGGTGGCGAGGACGACGGCGTCGGTGGTGAGGCGGGAGCGGGTGTTCTGCTGGGTGTGTTCGAGGTGGAGTTCGATTCTGGTGCTGGCGATGCGGCCGGCGGTGCGGACCTGGACGCCGGGAGTGAGGACGGCGTCGGGCCAGCCGCCGTCGAGCGTGCGGTGGTAGAGCTCGTCGTGGATGGCGGCGAGGGTGGCGGCGTCGATGCCCTTGTGGAGTTGCCACTGTGCGCCGACGAGGCGGTCGCGGACGGGTTCGGTGAGGGCGTGGAAGTAGCGGGTGTAGTCGGGGGTGAAGTGTTCGAGGCCGAGCTTGGAGTACTCCATGGGGGCGAAGGCCTCGGTGCGGCCGATCCAGTGGAGTCGTTCGCGGCCGGCGGGTCGGTGGCGCAGGAGGTCGAGGAAGATCTCGGCGCCGGACTGTCCTGATCCGACGACGGTGACGTGGCCGGCCGCGAGGAGGGTGTCGCGGTGGGTGAGGTAGTCGCCGGCGTGCAGGACGGGGACGCCGGGGGCGTCGACGAGGGGGCGCAGGGGGTCGGGGACGTGGGGCTCGGTGCCGATGCCGAGGACGACGTTCCTGGTGTGGGTGCGGCCGAGGGCCTCGGCTTCTCCTTCGGTGTCGAGCTGGGTGTAGTCGACTTCGAAGACGTCGCGTTCGGGGTTCCAGCGGACGGCGTCCACCTGGTGGCGGAAGTGGAGTCCGGGGAGGTGGTCGGCGACCCAGCGGCAGTAGGTGTCGTATTCGGCGCGCTGGATGTGGAACCGCTCGGCGACGTAGAAGGGGTAGAGGCGGTGGTGGGTCCTGAGGTAGTTGAGGAAGCTCCAGGGGCTGGTGGGGTCGGCGAGAGTGACGAGGTCGGCGAGGAAGGGGACCTGTACGCGGGCGCCGTCGATGAGCAGGCCGGGGTGCCAGTCGAAGCGGGGGCGTTGTTCGTAGAAGACGGCGTCGAGTTCGGCGAGGGGGTGGGCGAGGGCGGCGAGGGAGAGGTTGCTGGGGCCGATGCCGATGCCGACGAGGTCGCGGGGGGTGTCGGTCTCGGGGGGTGGGGGGGTGTTCATGCGGGGGTGTTTCCTTCCGGCAGGTGCAGGAGGGCGGTGAGGTCGTGGGGGCGGGTGTGGGGGTTGAGGAGGGTGGTCTTGAGCCAGAGGCGGCCGTCGAGGCGGGCGCGGCCGAGGACGGCGTGGCCGTCGGTGAGGAGGCGGCGGCGTATCCGGGCGACGGCGGTGTCGGTGGCGCCGGTGGGGCGGTAGAGGACGGTGCTGATGGTGGGTGGGGCGCGGAGTTCGAGGCCGGGGTGGTCGCGGACGAGGGCGGCGAAGGCGTGGGCGTGGTCGCAGACCTGGTCGACGAGGGTGCCGAGGCCGTGGCGGCCGAGGGTCTTGAGGGTGACGGCGATCTTGAGGACGTCGGGTCGGCGGGTGGTGCGCAGGGAGCGGCCGAGGAGGTCGGGGAGGCCGGCTTCGGTGTCGTCGTCGGCGTTGAGGTAGTCGGCGTGCTGGTGCAGGGCGGTGAGGTCGGCGGGGTCGCGGACGGCGAGGAGTCCGGCGGCGACGGGTTGCCAGCCGAGTTTGTGCAGGTCGAGGGTGACGGTGTGGGCGGCGTCGAGTCCGGCGAGCCGGGGGCGGTGGCGGTCGCTGAAGAGGAGGCCGCCTCCGTAGGCGGCGTCGATGTGGAGCCGGGCGCCGTGGGCGGCGCAGACGGCCGCCAGCTCGGGGAGGGGGTCGATGAGTCCGGCGTCGGTGGTGCCCGCGGTGACGGCGACGAGGTGGGGACCGGGGACGGCGGTGAGGGCTGTGTCGAGGGCGGCGGGGTCGAGGGTGCCGGCGGGGGCGGGGACGCGGACGGGTGCGGGCAGGCCGAGGAGCCAGGCGGCGCGGGTCAGGGAGTGGTGGGCGTTGGTGCCGCACAGGAGGCGGACGCCGGGGCCGAGGGTCTCGCGGGCGAGGAGGAGGGCGAGTTGGTTGGACTCGGTGCCGCCGGTGGTGACGAGGGCGTCGGTGAGGCCGGCGAGCCGGGCGAGGGCGCGGGTGACGAGTGTTTCGAGGGTGGAGGCGGCCGGGGCCTGGTCCCAGGAGTCGAGGGAGGGATTGAGGGCGGAGACGGCGAGGTCGGCGGCGGTGGCGACGGCGAGGGGCGGGCAGTGGAGATGGGCGGCGCACAGGGGGTGTGCGGGGTCGGCGGAGCCTTCGGCGAGGGCGCGGACGAGGGTGGGGAGGGCTCCTGGGTCGCCGTGTTCGGGGAGTACGTCGCCGACGGCGGCGGTCAGGCGGGCGGTGACCGCGTCGGGGCCGCCGGCCGGGAGGGGGCCGCCGCGTGCGGTGCGGCCGGCGTCGAGGGCGTCGAGGACGGTGGTGAGGAGCGGCCGGAGTGCGTCGGTGGCTTCGGGGCCTGAGGCGAGCGGCGGGGTGCTCATGGGGTCCTCCGGGCGGGCGCGTGGCGGGGGTTTCCACCTTGTACGCCGGTGCCGGGACACGCCCGGAAAGAGCAACGATCGGTACCCGAAAGGGGGTACCGATCGTCGGGGTCGTGGCGGGGTGGGCCGGGCTAGGCGGTGCGTACCTTCAAGGCCCGGCGCAGGTCGTCGAGTTGGTCGGTGAGTTTGCGGCGCAGGGCGGGGATGGGGTGGGTGTCGCGCAGGCAGGTCTCGCCGAGGGTGAGGGTCTCGGGGTCGACGGCGTGGGCGGGGAAGGCCCAGTGGCCGGCGGCGTCGGCGATGGCGGGGCCGCGGCGGGCGGCGACGGCGACGGCGTCCTCGTAGTAGCGGGCGACGTAGGGGCGGACGAGGTCGGCCTGTTCGGGTTGCCAGAAGCCCTGGGCGGTGGCGGTGAAGAGGTAGTTGGAGAGGTCGTCGGAGGTGAACATGGCGTGCCAGGCCCTGGCTTTGGTGTCCTCGTCGGGGAGTGCGGCGCGGCAGCGGGCGGCGCCTTCGCGGCCGGTGGCGGAGGGGTCGTGTTCGAGCTCGGCGGCGATGGCGTGTTCGTCGGTGGCGCCGAGGACGGCGAGCCGGGCGAGGACGCGCCAGCGCAGGTCGGGGTCGAGTTCGGGGCCGCCGGGGACGGTGCCGTCGGCGAGCCAGGCGGCGATGGTGTCGGGCTGGGCGGCGACGTTGATGAAGTGGCGTACGGCGATGAGGCGCAGGCCGGGGTGGTCGCCGTCCTCGGTGCGGCGGATGAGGTCGCGGCACAGGGCGGAGAGGGTGGCCAGGGCGGTGGGGCGGTCGGCGGGGGCGAGGTAGCGGCCGGCGATCTGGGTGGCGGCGAAGGCGAGGACGCCTTGGACGAGGGCGAGGTCCCTCTCGTGCGGGAGGTGGGTGCGCGCGGCGTCGAGGTAGGCGGTGGGGGCGAGTTCGCCGTCGCGGACGGCGTCGCGCAGGGCGTTCCAGACGACGGCGCGGGTGAGCGGGTCGGGCAGTCCGCAGAGGCTGGCGGTGACGCCCTGGAAGGAGTGGGTGTCGAAGCGGATCTTGGCGTAGGTGAGGTCGCCGTCGTTGAGCAGGAGCAGGGTGGGGCGTTTGCCGAGGGGGAGGGGCGCGTCCTGGGGGACGTCGAGTTCGAGGCGCCGGCGGCGGGTGAGGCGGCCTTCGTCGCCGGGGAGGTCGAGGTCGTAGAGGCCGACGGCGATGCGGTGGGGGCGGCTGCCGGTGCGTTCGACGGTGAGGTGGTGGTCGCCGTTGTCGCCGGTGACGAGGGGGGTGAGGGTGTCGACGCCGGTGGTGCGCAGCCAGGCGTCGGCCCAGGCGTGGACGTCGCGGTCGGTGCCGGCGGCGAGGGAGTCGAGGAAGTCGGCGAGGGTGGCGTTGGCGAACCGGTGGCGGGCGAAGTGGGTGTTGATGCCGGCGAGGAAGTCCTTCTCGCCGAGCCAGGTGACGAGTTGGCGCAGGGCGGAGGCGCCCTTGGCGTAGGAGATGCCGTCGAAGTTGAGGAGGGCGGAGGCGGTGTCGGGGACGTCCTCGGGGGCGACGGGGTGGGTGGTGGGGCGTTGGTCGGCGTCGTAGCCCCAGGCTTTGCGGACGACGCCGAAGTCGGTCCAGGTGTCGGTGAAGCGGGTGGCTTCGGTGAGGGTCTGGTAGCCCATGTACTCGGCGAAGGACTCGTTGAGCCAGATGTCGTCCCACCAGCGGAGGGTGACGAGGTCGCCGAACCACATGTGGGCCATCTCGTGGGCGACGACCATGGCGCGGGTCTGGCGTTCGGTGTCGGTGACGGCGGAGCGGTAGACGAACTCGTCGCGGAAGGTGACGAGTCCGGGGTTCTCCATGGCGCCGGCGTTGAACTCGGGGACGAAGGCCTGGTCGTAGGAGTCGAAGGGGTAGGGCTCCTCGAACTTCTCGTGGTAGCGGTCGAAGCAGGCGCGGGTGATGTCGAGGAGTTCGTCGGCGTCGGCGTCGAGGTAGGGGGCGAGCGAGCGGCGGCAGTGCAGGCCGAAGGGCAGGCCGCGGTGTTCGGTGCGTACGGAGTGCCAGGGGCCGGCGGCGACGGCGACGAGGTAGGTGGAGATGAGGGGGGTGGTGGCGGCGCGCCACTGGCCGTCGCCGAGGTGTTCGGTGATGCCGTTGGCGAGGACGGTCCAGCCTTCGGGGGCGTGGACGGTGAGGTCGAAGACGGCCTTGAGGTCGGGCTGGTCGAAGGCGGCGAAGACGCGTTGGACGTCGTCCATGAAGAGCTGGGTGTAGAGGTAGGTCTCACCGTCGCTGGGGTCGGTGAACCGGTGCATGCCCTCGCCGGTGCGGGAGTAGTGCATGCGGGCGTCGACGTGCAGTTCGTGTGCGCCGGCGCCGAGGCCTTTGAGGGCGATCCGGTTGCCGTCGAGGCTGTCGGGGTCGAGGGGCTGTCCGTCGAGGGTGACCGAGCGCAGGTCGGCGGGCTTGATCTCGACGAAGGTGTCCCCATCGGTGTGCGCGGTGAACCTGATGGCGGTGCGGGAGCCGAAGGTCTCGTCGCCGGTGGTCAGGTCGAGCTCGATGGTGTAGCGGTGGACGTCGAGGAGCCGGGCACGGCTCAGCGCTTCGTCGCGCGTCAGTACGGACATGAACGACATGCTGCCTGATGCCGCAGGCCGGGCACAGGGGCGGATCGTTACGCGCCCAATGTCCCTTCTCGCGCCGGAGGCGCCGGGCATCGCCCGTGGTGGGGCGGGGCCCGGCCGGATCCCGTCGGCGGGGCGGGCCGGTCAGTCGGCCGTGGGGGCCGCGGTGTCCTCGGCGATGCGCTCGTGGTGGCGGATCACCTCGGCGATGATGAAGTTGAGGAACTTCTCGGCGAACGCGGGGTCGAGCTTGGCGTTCTCGGCGAGGGTGCGCAGCCGCTCGATCTGGCGGGCCTCGCGGCCGGGGTCGGCGGCGGGCAGCTGGTGGCGGGCCTTGAGGTGGCCGACCTGCTGGGTGGCTTTGAAGCGTTCGGCGAGCATGTGGACGACGGCCGCGTCGATGTTGTCGATGCTGTCACGCAGCCGGTCGAGTTCGGCGCGGACGGCGGGGTCGATGTCTGCGGTGCCGGTTGCGGGGGTGTCGCGGGTGGTCATGGGCGATCACCCTAGGGCATGCCGGTGTGGGCCACCGTGCTGCCCGTACAGTGGAATCGGGTGCAGGCGTCTTGGGGGTGCGGGCGTGGCCAACGGTGGTCCGGTCGAGCACGGTTTTCCGCATCTGGAGACGGTGCGGGACGCCGTCACGGCGTTGTACAGGAGGTTGTCGTACGACACGATCCACCAGTTCGCGGTGAGTGTGCCGCCGGTGGACGTGGCGTTCTGCGACGGCGACGATCTGCATCTGGGGACGCAGCGGGTGGCGCGGGAGCTGGTGCGGCATTATCGGCTGCCGGACGCGCGGATGGTGGTGGCGTTCCGGGAGATGGAGCACGCGGCGAGTGTGGAGCTGGCGGCGGGGCCGGAGTATTTCGTCGAGTTGAACGACCGTTTCCGGACGCATCGGCGGGACATCGGGGCGGCGCTGGCGCACGAGATCATGCATGTGTATCTGCACCGGCTTGATCTGTCGTTCCCGGGGACGCGGGCCAACGAGATCCTCACGGACACGGCGACGACGTATCTGGGGGCGGGCTGGCTGCTGCTGGACGCCTACCGGGAGGACGGGGCGTCGTCGCAGAAGCTGGGGTATCTGACCCCGGAGGAGTTCGGGTACGTGCTGGCGAAGCGGTCGCTGGTGTTCGGGGAGGATCCGTCGGCGTGGTTCACCAGTGCCGAGGCATATGCGGCGTATGTGCGGGGTCGTGAGCGGGCGCTGGGCGACGAGCGGCAGCCGCCGCTGACGGCGGCGGGGTGGGCGGGGCGCCGCCGGTACGCCCGGGACCGGCGGCACGCGCAGGGCCGTGGGCAGGGCGAGGAGCGCCGGCCGGGGTCGGCCGCGGATCCGCCGTACGCGTTCGCGCCGGATCCGCGGGGGCCGTTGCGGGTGACGTTTCCCTGCCCCACCTGTCATCAGCGGATCAGGGTGCCCGTGAGGGGTCGGGTCCGGGCGCGGTGCGGGCTGTGCCGGACGGTCCTGGAGTGCGACACGTAGGGCGCGTTTCGAAAGTAGCGTCGTCTGCCCGAAGGGCAGGCCCGGCGGCGTCTGCCGCCGGGCAGACGGGACTTTCGAAACACGCCCTCCTAGGGGTGGTGCGGGCCGGTCAGGTGCCGGAGATCGCCGTGCGGGGCAGTGCCGTGCACAGGGCCGCGCAGATCACGAATCCGCCGGTCACCCAGGGCATCGCGGTGCCCAGTGCCTCGGTGAGCCCGTGGTCGGTGTGGCCGAAGAACACGGTGCCGAGGATCGCCGCGCCGAGGGCGCCGCCGAACTGCTGGGCGGTGGAGAAGATGCCGGAGGCGCCGCCGGCGAGGTCGGCGGGTACGGCGGACAGGACGACGTTGACGAGGGGCACGACCAGGAAGCCGAGGCCGGCGCCGGCGACGGCCAGGCCGGGGGCGAGGGGCCAGGCGCCGGTGTGGGTGTCGGCGGCGCGGTCGACGGCGGCCCACACCCAGCCGAAGCCCCCGGCCATGAGCAGGGCTCCGGCGGCCAGGACGAGCCGTCCGTGGCGTACGGCGAGGGTGTCGGCGGCGGGGGCGGTGAGGAAGCCGCCCGCGGAGAAGGCGACGGTGAGCAGGCCGGCCTGCATCGGGGTGTAGCCCTCGCCGGACTGGAGCCAGACGGCGAAGACGAGGAAGAAGCCCTGCATGCCGACGGAGAAGAGGAGTTGGACCAGGACGCCGACGGAGAAGGCGGGGAGCCGGAAGGCGCGGGCCGGGAGGAGGGGCACGGTGGTGGTGGGGTGCCGCCGGGCCTGGAACACGCCGAGGCCGGTGACGGTGAGCACGCCGGCGGTCAGGCAGATCCAGCCCCACAGCGGCCAGCCGTTCTCGCGTCCCTGGACGAGGGGCAGCACGATGGCGACGAGGGCGGCGGCCAGGACGAGGCTGCCGAGGGCGTCGGGGCGGCCCGCGGAGCGTTCGCGGGTGGCGGGGACGAGGAGTGCGCCGGCGACGAGGGTGAGCAGGGCGACGGGGACGTTCACGAGGAACACCGAGCGCCAGCCCCAGCCGAAGAGGTCGGCGTCGGTGAGCACGCCGCCGAGCAGCAGTCCGACGGCGGAGGCGAAGCCCGCGACGGCGCCGTACATCCCGAAGGCGGCGCCGCGTTCGCGGCCTTGGAAGAGGGTGCGGAAGGAGCCGATGACCTGGGGGACGAGGACGGCGGCGAGGACGCCCTGGACGGCGCGGGCGGCGATCAGCTGGCCGGGGGTCTGGGCGATCCCGCAGGCGAGGCTGGCCAGGCCGAAGCCGGCGGTGCCGACGAGGAAGAGGGTGCGGCGTCCGTAGCGGTCGCCGAGGTGGCCGGAGACGATCAGGGCGGCGGCGAAGCCGAGGAGGTAGGCGGAGACGGTCCACTGCAGGGCGCCGTCGGAGGCGTGCAGGTCGCGGGCGATGGAGGGGATCGCGACGTTGACGATGGTGGTGTCGACGAGGTCCATCAGGGCGGCGACCATCATGACGGCGGCGGCGGCCCAGCGGTGCGGGTGGGGCTCGGGCGCGAGGGTGGGGGGTGCGGTGAGAGGGGCGGTCATGGCTGTCTCCCGTTCGGGGTGCGATTTATTTCGTTCGACCTAACGAAAGACTTGCACCGACAGCTCTGTCCGCGCAAGTCGTTAGTTCGTCCGAACGAAATATTTGTTAGCCTGGCCCCATGACCGACGAACGACGGGCCGCCGCCCTGGAACGCCTGATGACCGTGGGCCGGCAGCACAGCACGGTCACGGTGATGTTCCACTCGGCGATCGCGGCGAAGCAGGGACTGAACGCCACGGAGGAGAAGACCCTCGACGTCCTCCAGCGACGGGGCCCGCTCACCGCGAAGGACCTGGCCGAGCACACCGGTCTGGCCCCGGCCTCCGTCACCGGCATGCTGGACCGCCTCGAGGCCAAGGGGTTCGTCCGCCGGGTCAGGCACCCCACGGACAAGCGGCGCGTGCTCGTCGAGCTCAACGAGGCCAAGCTCGCCGAGCTCGCGGTGTTCTTCGAGGAGTGGGCCCGTGACATCGTCCGGGCGTGCGAGGAGTTCGACGCGCAGGAGCTGGAGACGGTGAACCGGTTCCTGGAGGTGATGACGGAGGCCCAGAGCCGGGCGACGGCCCGGCTCACCGGCTGAGTCCGCGCTACGCCCCGTACACGGCGCCGGGCGGCTCGGCCGCCGCCAGCAGCTTCTGCACGGCCTCCCCCGCCTCCGCCGGGCTCCAGCGCGCCCCCTTGTCCGCCGTGGGACCCGGACGCCAGCCCTCCATCACGGTGATCCGGCCGGCCTCCGCCTCGAAGACCCGGCCGGTGACCCCCGCGCTCGCGGCGGAGCCCAGCCAGACCACGAGCGGCGAGACGTTCTCCGGGGCCATGGCGTCGAAGCCGGACGCGGGGGCCGCCATGGTCTCGGCGAAGGTCCGTTCCGTCATCCGGGTGCGGGCGGCCGGCGCGATCGCGTTGACCTGGACGCCGTAGCGGGCGAGTTCGGCGGCGGCGACCAGGGTCAGACCGACGATCCCGGCCTTCGCCGCGCTGTAGTTGCCCTGCCCGACCGAGCCCAGCAGCCCCGCCCCGCTGCCGGTGTTGACGATCCGGGCGACGGGAGCGCGCCCCGCTTTGGCCTCGGCGCGCCAGTGCGCGGCGGCGTGCCGCAGCGGCAGGAAGTGGCCCTTGAGGTGGACGCGCAGGACGGCGTCGAAGTCGTCCTCGTCCAGGTTGACCAGCATCCGGTCGCGCAGGAAGCCCGCGTTGTTGACGAGGGTGTCGAGCCGGCCGTACGTCTGAAGGGCGGTGGCGATCAGGGAGGCGGCGCCCTCGGACGTGGCGATGTCGCCGCCGTGGGCGACCGCCTCGCCGCCCGCCGCGCGGATCTCCGCCACCACCTGTCCGGCCGGGCTGCCGGGTCCGGGCGCGCCGTCCGGGCCGACGCCCAGGTCGTTGACGACGACGCGGGCGCCCTCGGCCGCGAACGCGCGCGCGTGCGCCCGCCCGAGGCCGCGTCCCGCGCCGGTGACGACGACCACCCGGCCGTCGCAGAGTGCTGCCATCTCAGGCCTCCTTCCTGTCCTGGTTGCCGTGGCTGTCCTTGTTGGCCGTCGCGGCGTCGAGGAACGCGGGGCGCTCCCCTCCCCCGTGCACGAGCAGACTCGCCCCGCTGATGTACGCGGCCGCGTCGGAGGCGAGGAAGACGGCCGCCGCGCCCACGTCGGCGGGCTGGGCGAGCCGGCCGAGCGGGACCGTGCGCGAGACGCCCGCGACGCCGTCGGGGCCGCCGTAGTGCAGGTGCGCCAGTTCGGTGTGGACCATGCCGACCACCAGGGTGTTGACCCGCACCTGCGGGGCCCACTCGACGGCCATCGAGCGGGCGAGGTGCTCCAGGCCGGCCTTGGCGGCGCCGTAGGCCGCGGAGCCCGGCGAGGGGCGGCTGCCGCTGACACTGCCGATCATCACCACCGCGCCGCCGGCCCGCCTCAGGTGCGCGTGGGCGGCGAGGGACACGGTCAGCGGGGCGAGCAGGTTGAGTTCGACCACGCGCGCGTGGCGTTCGGCCGGGGCGTCGGCGAGCGGGCGGTAGGGCGCGCCGCCCGCGTTGTTGACCAGCACGTCGCACCGGGGCAGCCCGGCGAAGAACTCCCGTACGGCGTGCGCATCCCGCACGTCCAGGGCCGTGAACTCGGTCCTGGGCAGCGGGACTTCCGGGGGGCGGCGGGCGACGACCAGCACCTCGGCGCCCGCGCGCGCGAAGGAGCGCGCGATGCCGGCGCCCACGCCCCGGGTGCCGCCCGTGACGACGGCGACCTTCCCGTCCAGCTCCATTCGCTGCTACCTTTCACCTAACAAACGTTTGGTGGAAAGGTAGCTGATGCTTCCATGGGTGTCTCCACCTCGTCCCCCGAAAAGGGGATTTCCGTGGTCACCGTCGACGTCCCACCGGTCAACGCGCTGCCGGTGAGCGGCTGGTTCGCGCTGGCCGACGCGGTGCGCGCGGCCGGCCGCGACCGGGGCACCCGGTGTGTGGTGCTGGCCGCCGAGGGGCGGGGGTTCAACGCGGGCGTGGACATCAAGGAGCTGCAGAAGCAGGGGCCGGGCGCGCTCGTGGGCGTCAACCGCGGCTGCTTCGAGGCGTTCGCGGCGGTGTACGAGTGCGAGGTCCCGGTGGTCGCGGCGGTGCACGGCTTCTGTCTGGGCGGCGGCGTCGGACTCGCCGGCAACGCCGACCTGGTCGTGGCGAGCGAGGACGCGGTGTTCGGGCTGCCGGAGCTGGACCGGGGCGCGCTCGGCGCGGCGACCCATCTGGCCCGGCTGGTCCCCCAGCACCTGATGCGCGCCCTGTACTTCACCTCGCGCACGGTCACCGCGGCCGAGCTGCTCGCGCACGGCTCGGTGTGGCGGGTGGTCCGGCGCCAGGGGCTGCGCGCGGCCGCGCTGGAGGTGGCGAGGGAGATCGCCGCCAAGGACGGGGAGCTGCTGCGGCTGGCGAAGGCGGCCCTCAACGGCATCGACCCGGTCGACGTGCGGCGCAGCTACCGCTTCGAGCAGGGGTTCACGTTCGAGGCGAGCGTCTCGGGGGTGGCCGACCGGGTCCGGGACACGTTCGGGAAGGAGCGCGGGTAGGTGAGCGACAAGACGATGACGGCCGAGGAGGCGGTCTCCCGGCTGGAGAGCGGCATGACCCTCGGCATCGGCGGCTGGGGCTCGCGCCGCAAGCCGATGGCCCTGGTGCGGGCCCTGCTGCGGTCCGGGGTGACCGATCTGACCGTGGTGTCGTACGGCGGCCCGGACGTCGGCATGCTGGCGGCGGCCGGCCGGATCCGCAAGCTGGTCGCCGCGTTCGCCACCCTCGACTCCATCCCCCTCGAACCGCACTACCGCGCGGCCCGTGAGCGCGGTGCGTTCGAACTCATGGAGGTGGACGAGGCGATGTTCCTGTGGGGGCTGCGGGCCGCCGCCAACCGGCTGCCGTTCCTGCCGGTGCGGGCGGGGATCGGTTCGGACGTGATGCGGGTCAACCCCTCGCTGCGGACGGTGACCTCGCCGTACGACGACGGGGAGACGTTCGTCGCGATGCCCGCCCTGCGGCTGGACGCGGCCCTGGTGCACGTCAACCGGGCCGACCGGCTGGGCAACGGGCAGTACCTGGGCCCGGACCCCTACTTCGACGACCTGTTCTGCGCGGCGGCGGACACCGCGTACCTGTCCTGCGAGCGGATCGTCGACACGGCCGAGCTGACGAAGGCGGCGCCGCCGCAGACGCTGCTGATCAAGCGGCACGTGGTGACGGGGGTGGTGGAGGTGCCCGGCGGCGCGCACTTCACGTCCTGCGCGCCCGACTACGGCCGGGACGAGGCGTTCCAGAAGCGGTACGCGAGCACGCCGTGGGCGGAGTTCGCGGCCCGGTACCTGGCCGGGGACGAGGCGGCGTACCGGGCGGCCGTCGAGGAGGACGCATGACCACGCGCGCCGAGTACTGCGTGATCGCCTGCGCCGAGGCCTGGCGGGGCGGCGGCGAGATCCTGGCGAGCCCGATGGGGCTGATCCCCTCGGTGGGGGCCCGGCTGGCCCGGCTCACCTTCGCGCCGGACCTGCTGCTCACCGACGGCGAGGCGACGCTCGTCCGCCCGGACGGCACCGCCGAGGGCTGGCTGCCGTACCGGCAGCATCTGGAGCTGGTCACCGGCGGGCGGCGGCACGTGATGATGGGCGCGAGCCAGATCGACCGGTACGGCAACCAGAACATCTCCTGCATCGGCGACTGGGCGCGGCCGGTGCGCCAGCTCCTCGGGGTGCGCGGGGCGCCGGTCAACACCCTGAACAACCCGACCAGTTACTGGGTCCCCCGGCACTCCCGGCGGGTGTTCGTCGAGCGGGTCGACATGGTGTGCGGGGTCGGGTACGACCGGGCGGCCGGCGCGCGCCACCACCGCATCCCCCGGGTCGTCTCCGACCTGGGCGTCTTCGACTTCGCCACGCCCGACCACGCGATGCGGCTGGCCTCGGTGCATCCGGGGGTGACGGTGGAGGAGGTCCGGGAGGCGACGGGGTTCGCGCTCGTGGTCGCGGACGACGTGCCGTGCACCCGTGAGCCGACCGCCGCCGAGCTGCGGCTGATCCGTGAGGTGCTGGATCCGGGGAACACCCGGGCGCGGGAGGTGCCCCTGTAATGGAGACGGCGCTGACGCGGCTGGTCGGGGTGCGGCATCCCCTCGTGCAGACCGGGATGGGCTGGGTGGCGGGTCCCCGGCTGGTGTCGGCGGTGGCGGAGGCGGGCGCGCTGGGCGTGCTCGGTTCGGCGACGATGACCGTGGACGGGCTGCGGGAGGCGGTGCGGGAGGTCAAGTCCCGTACGGACGCGCCGTTCGGGGTGAATCTGCGGGCGGACGCGGGGGACGCCGGGGACCGGGTGCGCATCGTCGTCGACGAGGGGGTGCGGGTGGCGTCCTTCGCGCTGGCGCCCTCCCGGGAGCTGATCGCCGAGCTGAAGGAGGCCGGGGTCGTCGTGATGCCCTCCGTGGGGGCGCGCCGGCACGCCGAGAAGGTCGCGGCGTGGGGGGCGGACGCGGTGCTGGTGCAGGGCGGGGAGGGCGGCGGGCACACCGGCGAGGTGGCGACGACCGTGCTGCTGCCGCAGGTGGTCGACGCGGTGGACATCCCGGTGGTGGCGGCGGGCGGCTTCTTCGACGGACGGGGGCTGGTCGCGGCGCTGGCCTACGGGGCGGCGGGCGTGGCGATGGGCACGCGTTTCCTGCTGACGTCGGACTCGACGGTGCCGGATCCGGTGAAGGCCCGCTATCTGGCGGCCTCGGTGCGGGACGTCACGGTCACCCGCGCGGTGGACGGCCTTCCGCACCGCATGCTCCGCACGGACCTGGTGGACGCCCTGGAGCGCTCGGGCCGCCTTAGCCGTCTGCTGCACGCGGTGCGGCGGGCGGCGGCGTTCCGCAAGCTGTCGGGACTGTCCTGGCCGGGCATGGTCCGGGACGGTCTCGCCCTGCGCCACGGCAAGGACCTGTCCTTGAGCCAGGTCCTGCTGGCCGCCAACACCCCGATGCTGCTGAGGTCGGCGATGGTGGACGGCCGCACGGACCTCGGCGTGATGGCCGCCGGGCAGGTCGCCGGGGTGATCGACGACCTGCCGTCGTGCGCGGGGCTGGTGGAGCGGATCGTGAAGGAGGCGGAGGAGGTCCTGGAGGGGCTCAGAGCCTCTCGATGATCGTCACGTTCGCCTGTCCGCCGCCCTCGCACATCGTCTGCAGGCCGTACCTCCCGCCCGTGCGCTCCAGTTCGTGCAGCAGGGTCGTCATCAGCTTGGTGCCGGTGGCGCCGAGGGGGTGGCCGAGGGCGATGGCGCCGCCGTTGACGTTGACCTTGTCCGGGTCGGCGCCGGTCTCCTTCAGCCAGGCGAGGACGACGGGGGCGAAGGCCTCGTTGATCTCGACGAGGTCGATGTCGTCGATGGTCAGCCCGGTCTTCTTGAACGCGTACGCCGTCGCCGGGATCGGCGCGGTCAGCATGCGGATGGGGTCCTCGCCGCGTACGGAGAGGTGGTGCACGCGCGCGCGGGGGGTGAGGCCGTGTTCGCGGACCGCGCGCTCGGAGGCGAGGAGCAGGGCGGCGGCGCCGTCGGAGACCTGGGAGGAGCAGGCGGCGGTGACGGTGCCGCCGTCGATGACGGGCTTGAGGGCGGCCATCTTCTCCAGGGAGGTATCCCGGCGCGGCCCCTCGTCGGCCGTCACGTCGCCGAGGGCGACGGTCTCCCGGGCGAAGCGGCCCTCGTCGATGGCCCGTACCGCCCGCCGGTGGGAGCGCAGGGCGAACTCCTCCTGGTCCCGGCGGCTGATGCCCCACTTGGCGGCGATCATCTCGGCGCCGGCGAACTGGTTGACGGGCCGCTCGCCGTAGCGGGCGCGCCAGCCCTCGCTGCCCGCGAAGGGGCCCTGGGTGAAGCCGAGGGGCTCGGCGGCCTGGCGGGTGGCGAAGGCGATGGGGATCTGCGACATGTTCTGCACGCCGCCCGCGACGACCAGGTCCTGGGTGCCGGAGAGCACGGCCTGCGCGGCGAAGTGGACGGCCTGCTGGGAGGAGCCGCACTGGCGGTCCACGGTGACGCCGGGCACCTCCTCGGGCAGTCCGGCGGCCAGCCAGCAGGTGCGGGCGATGTCCCCGGCCTGCGGTCCCACGGCGTCCAGGCAGCCGAGGATCACGTCCTCGACGGCGGCCGGGTCGACGGCGGCGCGGGCGACGAGTTCCTTCAGCACGTGTGCGCCCAGATCGGCCGGGTGGACCGCGCTGAGTCCTCCCCCGCGCCGCCCGACGGGCGTACGGACCGCTTCGACGATGTAGGCCTCGGCCATGGCAACTCCCCAATGGGTTACGTGCGTACGGCGATCCCGTCCAGCACCATCGACAGGTACTGCCGGGCGATCTCCTCGGGACTGTGCTGTCCGCCGGGCCGGTACCAGGAGGCGGCGACCCAGACGGTGTCGCGGACGAACCGGTAGGTGAGACGGACGTCGAGGTCGGCGCGGAAGACCTTCAGGCCGACCCCGCGTTCCAGCGTGGCGAGCCACGCCTTCTCGAATCTGCGCTGGGACTCGGCGAGGAACGCGAACCGTTCCTGGGCGAGGAGCTGTCGGCTCTCCTTCTGGTAGATGGCGACGGCGGCGCGGTGCCGGTCGATCTCCCGGAACGACTCGGTGACGAGGGCCTCCAGCGTCTCGCGGGGGCCGAGGCCGGCGTCGAGGACGGTGTCGTAGCCGGCCCACAGCTCGTCGAGGAACGTGCGCAGGATCTCCTCCAGCATCGATTCCTTGGAGTCGAAGTGGTAGTAGAGGCTGCCGGCGAGCATGCCCGCGTGGTCGGCGATCTTGCGGACGGTGGTGGCGTTGTAGCCCTGTTCGGCGAAGACCTCGGCGGCGGTGTCGAGGAGTTCGCGGCGCCGGGCGGGCGCGGCGGTCACCTGGGGCTTCTTCTTGGTCGGCACGGGCCCATTGTCGTCCTACGCGTGCTGGCTGCTGACGGAGACGGTCTCGCCCGTCAGGTACGAGGAGTAGCCGGACGCGAGGAACACGATCACGTTGGCGACCTCCCAGGGTTCGGCGTACCGGCCGAAGGCCTCGCGTGCGGTCAGCTCCGCCAGGAGTTCGGGCGTGGTCACCTTCACCAGGTGGGGATGCATGGCGAGGCTCGGTGCGACGGCGTTGACGCGGACGCCGTAGGCGGCGGCCTCGATCGCCGCGCAGCGGGTCAGGGCCATCACCCCGGCCTTGGCGGCGGCGTAGTGGGCCTGTCCGGCCTGGGCGCGCCAGCCGACCACGGAGGCGTTGTTGACGATCACGCCGCGTCCGGGGCCGCGCATCAGGCGGAGCGCGGCCCGGGTGCAGCGGAAGGTGCCGTTCAGCGTGACGTCCAGGACGCGGGTCCACTGGTCGTCGGTCATGTCGACGAGGGGTGCGGTGCCGCCGAGGCCGGCGTTGTTGACGACGACGTCGAGCCCTCCGTGCGTCCGCACGGCTGTTTCGAACAGGGCCCGGACCTGGCTGTCGTCGGTGACGTCACAGGGGGTGGCGGTGACCGAGGCGGCGCCGAACTCCCGGGCGAGTTCGGCCTCGTACTCCTTCAGGCGCCGGGTGTGGGCGTCGCTGATGACGACGCGGGCGCCCTCCTCCAGGAAGCGCCGGGCGGTGGCGCCGCCGATGCCCGCGCCGGCCGCCGCGGTGATGACGGCGGTGCGGCCCGCGAGCAGTCCGTGGCCGGGTACGTACGCCGGAGTCTCGACGTCTGTCATACCGCCACGCTAACCTACCAAACACTTGTTAGAAAAGTCGGCCGCCCACGGAAAGACCGGCCGCCCGAGGAAAAGGAGGGCCGCTCATGGACCTCACCCTCACCCGGGAGGAGGAGGCCTTCCGCGCCGAGGCCCGCGCCTGGCTGGACGCGCATGTGCCCGCCGTCGCGCCGCCGTCCCTGGAGACGGCCGAGGGGTTCGCCGCGCACCGCGCGTGGGAGGCCGAACTCGCCGCGGACGGCTGGTCGGTGGTGGACTGGCCCGTGCGGTACGGCGGCCGGGGGTGCGGGCTGATCCGCTGGCTGCTGTTCGAGGAGGAGTACTACGCGGCGGACGCCCCGGGGCGCGTCAACCAGAACGGGATCAGCCTGCTGGGGCCGACCCTGCTGGAGCACGGCACACCGGAGCAGTGCGACCGGGTGCTGCCGCCGATGGCCCGTGGCGAGACGGTGTGGGCGCAGGCCTGGTCGGAGCCGGAGGCCGGATCGGACCTGGCCGCGCTGCGCTCACGGGCGGTCCGCACGGCCGGCGGCTGGCTGCTGAGCGGCCAGAAGACCTGGTCGTCGCGCGCGGCGTTCGCGGATCGCGCCTTCGGCCTGTTCCGCAGCGAACCGGACGCCCCGAGGCCCCACCAGGGGCTCAGCTACGTGATGTTCGACCTGCGCGCGCCCGGGGTGACGGTGCGTCCGATCGGCCGTCTCGACGGCAAGCCGGCGTTCGCGGAGCTGTTCCTGGACGAGGTGTTCGTGCCGGACGAGGACGTGATCGGGGCGCCCGGGCAGGGCTGGCGGATCGCGATGTCGACGGCGGCGAACGAACGGGGGCTCACCCTGCGCTCCCCCGGCCGCTTCCTCGCCTCCGCCGACCGCCTGTACGACCTGTGGCGGGCCCGGGGCAGCCCCGCGGAGTCGGCCGCGCGGGTCGCGGACGCGCTCGTCGGGGCCCGCGCCCACCAGCTGTTCACCTATGCGGCCGCCTCCCGCTTCCTGGCGGGCGAGCCGCTCGGCCCGGAGTCCAGCCTGAACAAGGTCTTCTGGTCCGAGTACGACATCGCGCTGCACGAGACGGCGCTCGACCTGCTGGCCGGGGACGGCGAGCGGGCGGACACCGAGTGGGCCGAGCGGTACGTGTTCTCGCTCGCCGGTCCGATCTACGCGGGCACCAACGAGATCCAGCGCGACATCGTCGCCGAGCGGCTGCTCGGCCTGCCGAAGGGACGCCGCTGATGCGCTTCCTCCTCGAGACCGAGCAGCGGGCGTTCGCCGCGTCCCTGGACGCGCTGCTGACGGCGGCCGGCACGCCGCGGACGGTGCGGGAGTGGAGCCGGGGGGACCACACGGGCGGGCGGGCGCTGTGGTCGCGGCTGGCCGACGCGGGGGTGTTCGCGCTGGCGGTCCCGGAGGAGTATGAGGGGCTGGGGTGTCGGCCGGTCGACCTGGCCGTGGCGTTCGTGGAGCTGGGGCGGCACGCGGTGCCGGGTCCGCTGGTGGAGACGGTGACCGCGGCCGCCCTGATCCGTGAACCGGGGCCCGCGAAGCGGCTGTTGCCGGCGCTGGCGGCGGGCCGGTCGGTGGCGACGGTGGCGTGTGCGGGGGCGTACGCGCTCGACGGCGACCTGGCGGACGTACGGCTGTCCGTCGCGCCCGACGGGGTGCGCCTGGCCCCCGGTCACGACCCCGTACGGCCCTCCCTGGACCCGGCGCGGCGGCTGACCCGGCTGTGGCCGGGCGGAGAGCTGCTCGCCTCCGGGCCGCCGCCCAAGGCCCTGCTGCTGGCCCGCCTCACCACCGCCGCCCAGGCGCTCGGGGTCGGTCTCGCGCTGCTGGACCGGACGGTGGGGTACGTGCGGCGGCGCACGCAGTTCGGGGTCGCGGTGGGTTCGTTCCAGGCGGTCAAGCACCGGCTGGCGGACGCGCGCATCGCGCTGGAGTTCGCCCGGCCGCTGGTGCTGGGCGCCGCCGTGACCATGGCGCCCGCGGACGTGGCGGCGGCGAAGCTGGGTGCCTGCGAGGCGGCGTACACCTGTGCGCGCACGGCGCTCCAGCTCCACGGCGCGATCGGGTACACCCAGGAGTACGACCTGTCGCTCTGGCTGACCAAGGCGCGGGCGCTGCGGTCGGCGTGGGGGACGCCGCAGGAGTGCAGGGCCGATGTGCTCGCCGCGCGCGGATGACCCTCAGCCGGTCACCTTGGCGACGAACGCGGCGAGGTTCGCGACCGTCCGCCGGATCTTCTCCTCCAGGGTGAGCGTCTCGGGCAGCCGGGCGCCGATGCCGGCGTCGCGCAGTCCGCGCACATAGAGCGAGCAGGCGAGGTCGGCGCAGAGGTAGGCGCCCACGGAGTTGCCCTGCCGGCCCGCGAGGCCCGCCCTGGGGGCGACCATCAGGGCGACGCCGCCGGAGTGGGTGGTCAGGCACATCGAGCACATGCTGCGCCGGGCCTGCCCGACGGCGCCCGCGGCGGCGCGCAGGGCGAGGGCCGTCGGCCGCCCGTCGAGCTCGACGACCAGGTGGGCGCGGTCGGGGGCCTGGGGGTCGCGCCAGCCGAGGTAGTCCAGGTCGCCCCAGGGCCGCTCGGCCAGGTCGCGCGGGACGGCGAGGCGCGTGGCCTCGCCCTTGGTGCAGTTCACGAAGGCGGCGCGGATCTGCTGCTCGGTCAGGGGCTTCATAAAGGTGACGGTAATTTGCCTAAAGCTTTTAGGCAAATGCATACTTGATTAAGGCGGCTTGTTCCGGGCAGGCGTGCTCCGGGTGAGGGGAGAGACGGCATGGTGCGGGTCGGGCTGACCACGGAACGCCTGGTGCGGGCGGGCGCCGAGCTGGCCGACGAGGTCGGCTTCGACGAGGTGACCGTCTCGGCGCTGGCCCGACGGTTCGACGTCAAGGTGGCGAGTCTGTACTCCCATGTGCGCAACTCCCAGGACCTGCGGACCCGTATCGCCCTGCTCGCCCTGGAGGAGCTCGCCGACCGGGCCTCCGAGGCGCTGGCCGGACGAGCCGGCAAGGACGCCCTGAGCGCCCTGGGCAACGTCTACCGCGACTACGCCCATGAGCACCCCGGCCGCTACGCCGCCGCCCAGCTCCGGCTCGACACGGAGACGGCGGCCGCGAGCGCGGGTGTCCGGCACGCGCAGATGACCCGGGCGATCCTGCGCGGCTACGACCTCGCGGAACCGGACCGCACCCATGCGGTGCGCCTCCTGGGCAGCGTCTTCCACGGCTACGTCAGCCTGGAGCTGGGCGGCGGCTTCAGCCACAGCGCACCGGACACGGACGAGACCTGGACCCGGGTCCTCGACGCCCTCGACGCGCTGCTGCGCACCTGGCCCGCCGTATGACCGGGCCCGCGTGGACCACCACGCCGATCACCGCGGACCTGCTGCGCGGCGCCCTGGACGTCGAGCGCACCGAGCACGGCGTGCTGCCGCACCGGCTGCCGGCCCGGGCCCGCGCCCAGTGCTCCGACGCGCAGCTGCTCATGGCCGAGTCCCAGCCCTCGGGCGTACGGCTGGTCTTCCGCAGCGCCGCCACCGCCGTGGAACTTCGCGCGCTGCCCACCCGGCGGGTCTACGCGGGCGCGCCGCCCCGGCCGGACGGTGTCTACGACCTCGTCGTCGACGGCCGCCCGGCCGGACGGGGGAGCGTGAGCGGCGGCGGCCACACCCTGACCGTCGACCTGGCGGCCGGCACCAGCGACCTGCGCCCCGGCGAGCCGGGCACCGTCCGCTTCGCCGGGCTGCCGGCCGGGACGAAGGACATCGAGATCTGGCTGCCGCACAACGAGACCACCGAACTCCTCTCACTGCGCACCGACGCCCCGGTCGGACCGGCCCGGCCCACGGGCCGCAAGGTGTGGCTGCACCACGGCAGTTCGATCAGCCACGGCTCCGACGCCGCGAGCCCGACGGGCATCTGGCCGGCGCTCGCGGCGAGACGCGCCGGGATGGAGCTGATCAACCTCGGCCTGGGCGGCAGCGCCCTGCTCGACCCGTTCACCGCCCGCGCCCTGCGCGACACGCCCGCCGACCTGATCAGCGTCAAGATCGGCATCAACCTGGTCAACACCGATCTGATGCGGCTGCGCGCCTTCGGCCCCGCGGTCCACGGCTTCCTCGACACGATCCGCGAGGGCCGGCCGACCGTCCCGCTGGTGGTCGTGTCACCGATCCTGTGCCCCATGCACGAGGACACCCCGGGCCCCACCGCCCTGGACTTCGGCGCGGCCGCCTCGGGGCAGCCGTGGTTCCAGCCGATGGGCGACCCCGCCGAGGTGGCGTTCGGGAAGCTGACCCTGCGCGTCGTCCGCGACACCCTCGCCCGCCTGGTCGAGGAGCGCGCGGCCGACGACCCGCACCTCCACTACGTCGACGGCCGCGACCTCTACGGCGAGGCCGACGCCGCCGAACTCCCCCTCCCCGACGGCGTCCACCCGGACGCGGCGACCCACCGCCGCATGGGAGAGCGCTTCGCCGAACGGCTGCCGATCTGGTAGCGGGCGCTACGGCCGGACGATCCCCGCCGCCCGTGCCGCCGCCAGCCACGTCGGGAACTCGCCGACCAGCCGGTCGTACAGCTCCGCGTCGGAGACCCGGCGCGGATCCGGGCCGGCGTGGAAGAACCCGGCGTTGTCGACCACCCGCTTGCCGGGGACGGGGAGTTCGTCGAGCCTGCGCAGGAAGTCGAACTGCTTGCTGCCCCGGTCGCCGAAGCCGACGAACTGCCAGAACAGCGGCAGCCGGGCCGCCTTGCAGAGGTAGCGTTCGGCGGCGAGCTTGTTGATCGGGCCGCCGTCGGTCTGGAAGACGACGAGGGCGGGCTCGCGCGCGCCGCTGTCGAGGTAGTGGTCGATGACCGCGTCCATCGCCAGGTGGTAGCTGGTCTTCCCCATGTGCCCGAGCCCGGCCGCGATCCGCTCCACCCGGCCCTGGTGGGAACCGAGTTCGATGTCGGTGACGGCGTCGACGTCGGTGGAGAAGAACACCACCGGGACCCGGCCGTCGTCGTCGAGGTGCGCGGACAGGCCCAGCACCCGGTCGGCCAGCGCCTGCACACTGCCGTCCTGGTAGTACGGCCGCATCGACCCCGAGTAGTCCACCACCAGGTAGACGGCGGCCCGTTGGCCGTCGAGACCGTGCTTCGCGAGGGACACCCCGGCGCTCTTGTAGAGGTTCACCAGCGCGGGAGCGGTCTCCTGGACCTTGCTCAGACTGATCGCGACCATGGCCCCCACCCTGCCACACCCTGCGGCGTTCGCTATTTTGTTCGCTCTTGCCGAGAAGCGCCCAGAGGAGCCGGTCCGTGGAGTCCGAGTCCACCATCACCACCTGCTACCGCCATCCCCAGGTGGAGTCCCGCGTCAGCTGCACCCGCTGCGAGAGGTTCATCTGCCCGGACTGCATGCGGGAGGCGGCCGTGGGCCACCAGTGCCCCGACTGCGTACGGGAGGGCGCGCGGTCGGTGCGCCGGGCCCGTACCGTCGTCGGCGGCCGGGTGTCGGCGGTGCCGCTGGTGACGTACGTGCTGATCGGGCTCAACGTGCTGGCGTACCTCGCCGAGGCGGTGGACGACGGCGTCGTCGACCGGTTCGCCGTGCTCGGCACCGTTCCGCCGGGCTACGTCCCCTGGGGCGTCGCGCACGGCGAGTGGTACCGGCTGCTCACCGGCGCGTTCCTGCACCAGCCGCCCACCCAGGGCACGTTCGGGATCCTGCACATCGTGATGAACATGGTGTCGCTGTGGAACCTGGGCCGGGTGGTGGAGTCGCAGCTCGGGCGGATCCGCTACCTCGCCCTCTATCTGCTGTCGGCGCTCGGCGGTTCGGTGCTGGTGCTGCTGATGGCCCCCATGGTCGTCACGGTCGGCGCCTCCGGCGCGATCTTCGGCGTCGGTGCCGCCTACTACGTCCTGGCGCGCCGCCTCGGCGCCGACATGAGCCAGGTCAACCGGTTCATGGCGGGCCTGCTGCTGTGGCTGGTGATCTCGGCGGGCCTGACCGCCTGGCAGGCCCACCTCGGGGGTCTGCTGACGGGCGGTGCGGTGGCCCTGGCCTTCGCCCACGCGCCCCGGGACCGGCGGCGGCCATGGATCCAGGCGGGGGCCTGCGGGGTGCTGCTGGTGCTGCTGCTGGTGTGCGCGTGGGCGAAGGTCCAGCAGCTCAGCTGATCAGGGGCGCTCGACGACCTCGCCGTCGCCGAGCTCCAGCACCCGGTCGGCGAGGCCGAGGAGTTGCGGGTCGTGGGTGGCGACGAGGGCCGTGACGCCCTCGCTGCGCACCACGGCCCGCAGCAGTTCCATCACCGCGAGGCCGGTGGCGGCGTCGAGCTGGCCGGTCGGCTCGTCGGCGAGCAGCAGGGCGGGCCGGTTGGCGAGGGCGCGGGCGATGGCGACCCGCTGCTGCTGGCCGCCGGACAGCTCGCCCGGCCGCTGTGTCGCGTGGCCGGCGAGACCCACCAGGGCCAGCAGCAGGGCCACCCGCTCCTCGCGTTCGCGCGGCTCGGCCCGGCGCAGGCGCAGCGGCACCCCCACGTTCTCGGCGGCGGTGAGGATGGGGATGAGCCCGAAGGACTGGAAGACGAAGCCGATCCGGTCGCGGCGCAGCTCCAGCAGCCCGCTCTCACCGAGCTCCGACAGATCGGTGCCGTCGAGGACGATCCGGCCGCGCTGCGGGGAGTCGAGGCCGCCGATCAGATGCAGCAGGGTGGTCTTGCCGGAGCCGGAGCGGCCCTTGAGGGCGACCAGTTCGCCGCGCCGGACGGCGAAGGACGCCCCGCGCAGCGCGTGGACGGCGGCGGCGCCCGTGCCGTCCTCCGGGCGCGGCGGCGGGGACGCGATGGAGGTGCAGGCGCTCCAGGGGCTCGATCTGCTGGTCCGGGAGGGCGAGCTGATGGCGCTGGTCGGGGCGTCCGGCAGCGGCAAGTCGACGCTGATGAACATCCTCGCGGGCCTGGACGTCCCCACCGCGGGCTCGGCGCGGGTGGCGGGCCGCGATCTGCTGGCGATGGACGCGAAGGCGCGGCTGCGGTACCGGCGTGAGGTGGTGGGCTTCGTGTGGCAGCAGACCGCGCGCAACCTGCTGCCGTATCTGACGGCCGCGCAGAACGTGACGCTGCCGATGCAGCTGGCGGGGGTGCGGCGCGGGAAGCGGGGCGGGCGGGCGGCGGAGCTGCTGGCGCTGCTCGGGGTCGCCGACTGTGCCGACCGGTATCCACGGCAGTTGTCCGGGGGGCAGCAGCAGCGGGTCGCGATCGCCGTCGCGCTCGCCAACGCGCCCGCGGTGCTGCTCGCCGACGAGCCCACCGGTGAGCTGGACTCGGCGACCGGGCAGCAGGTGTTCGCCGCGTTCCGGCGGGCCAACGAGCAACTGGGCACGACGATCGTCGTGGTCACCCACGACCAGGCGGTGGCCGACGAGGTCCGGCGCACGGTCGCGATCCGGGACGGCCGCACCTCGACGGAGGTGCTGCGGCGCACGGAGGTCGACGCGGAGGGCCGGGAGGCCCTGGTGGCGCGGGAGTACGCGATGCTCGACCGGGCGGGGCGGCTGCAGCTGCCCGCCGAGTACACGGCCGCGCTGGACATGGCGGACCGGGTGCTGCTGGAGCTGGAGGAGGACCACATCCAGGTGTGGCCGGACGGGAACCGCTGAGCGGGGACATGCGGCGGCGCCTGCCAGGTCGTCCGGTCGGGGACAGTGAGGCAGGCGCCGGCCTGTGTTCCGTACGCCGTTGTACGTCACGTGGGTGGGCGCCGGTGTCGCACCGGGGCCGGTGGGGTGACCGTCAGGCCGTCGGGCCGTTCCGTCAGACCATCAGGGAGCGGTCCGTCGGGCGGATCGGGGCCGGCAGGTCGCTGGCGCCGGTCAGGAAACGGTCGCAGCCGCGGGCGGCGGAGCGGCCCTCGGCGATCGCCCACACGATGAGCGACTGACCGCGGCCCGCGTCACCGGCGACGAAGACGCCCGGCACGTTGGTCTGGAAGTCGGCGTCGCGGGCGACGTTGCCGCGCTCGTCGAGCTCCAGGCCGAACTGCTCGACCAGGCCGTTCTCGCGGTCGGTGCCGGTGAAGCCCATGGCGAGGGTGACCAGCTGCGCGGGGATCTTGCGCTCGGTGCCCGGCTTCTGGGTGAGCCGACCCTCGACGAACTCGACCTCGACCAGGTGCAGCCACTGGACGTTGCCGTCCTCGTCGCCCTCGAAGTGGGTGGTGGAGACGGAGTAGACCCGCTCGCCGCCCTCCTCGTGCGCGGACGTGACCTTGTAGAGCATCGGGAACGTCGGCCAGGGCTGGTGCGGCGCCCGGTCCTCGCCCGGCCGGGGCATGATCTCCAGCTGGGTGACGGAGGCGGCGCCCTGGCGGTGGGCGGTGCCCACGCAGTCGGCGCCGGTGTCGCCGCCGCCGATGACGACGACGTGCTTGCCCTCGGCCGTGATCGGGGAGGTGACGTAGTCGCCCTCCTGGACCTTGTTGGCCAGCGGCAGGTACTCCATCGCCTGGTGGACGCCCTTGAGCTCACGGCCGGGGACCGGGAGGTCACGGGCGGTGGTGGCGCCGGCGGCGATGACGACCGCGTCGTACCGCTTCTTCAGGTCGGTCGCCTTGAGGTCGCGGCCGATCTCGATGCCGGTGCGGAAGCGGGTGCCCTCGGCGCGCATCTGCTCGATACGGCGGTTGATGTGCCGCTTCTCCATCTTGAACTCGGGGATGCCGTAGCGGAGGAGGCCTCCGACGCGGTCCGCGCGCTCGTAGACGGCGACGGTGTGGCCGGCCCGGGTCAGCTGCTGGGCGGCGGCCAGGCCCGCCGGGCCCGAGCCGATGACGGCGACGGTCTTGCCGGACAGGCGCTCGGGGGCCTGCGGGGCGACGGTGCCCGCGTCCCACGCCTTGTCGATGATCGAGACCTCGACGTTCTTGATGGTCACGGCCGGCTGGTTGATGCCGAGCACGCACGCCGACTCACAGGGCGCCGGGCAGAGGCGGCCGGTGAACTCGGGGAAGTTGTTCGTGGCGTGCAGGCGCTCCGACGCGGCCGACCAGTCCTCGCGGTAGGCGTAGTCGTTCCACTCGGGGATGAGGTTCCCGAGCGGACAGCCGTTGTGGCAGAACGGGATGCCGCAGTCCATGCACCGGCTGGCCTGCTTGCTGATGATCGGCAGCAGGGAGCCGGGGACGTAGACCTCGTTCCAGTCCTTGAGGCGCACGTCGACGGGACGGGACTTGGCGACCTCGCGGCCGTGGTTCAGAAAGCCCTTCGGGTCAGCCATTGATCGCCGCCTCCATCATCTTCTCGGTGATCTCGGACTCGGAGAGTCCCGCCTGCTCGGCGGCGTCCTTGGCGGCGAGCACTGCCTTGTACGTGCTGGGGATGATCTTGCTGAAGCGGGCCACGGACGCGTCCCAGTCCGCGAGGAGCTTCTCGGCGACCGTGGAGCCGGTCTCCTCGGCGTGGCGGCGCACCACGTCGTGCAGCCACTGCTCGTCCGCGGCGTCCAGGGCCTCGACGGCGTCCAGGTTGCCGACGTTGACGTTGTCGCGGTCGAGGTCGATCACGTAGGCGACACCGCCGGACATACCGGCCGCGAAGTTGCGGCCCGTCTCGCCGAGGACCACCGCGTGACCGCCGGTCATGTACTCGCAGCCGTGGTCGCCCACGCCCTCGGAGACGACCAGCGCGCCGGAGTTGCGGACGCAGAAGCGCTCACCGGTGCGGCCGCGCAGGAACAGCTCGCCGCCGGTGGCCCCGTAGGCGATGGTGTTGCCCGCGATGGTGGAGTACTCGGCGAGGTGGTCGGCGCCCCGGTCGGGGCGGACGACGACGCGGCCGCCGGAGAGGCCCTTGCCGACGTAGTCGTTGGCGTCGCCCTCCAGGCGCAGGGTGACACCGCGCGGGAGGAAGGCGCCGAAGGACTGGCCCGCGCTGCCGGTGAAGGTGATGTCGATGGTGTCGTCGGGCAGGCCCGCGCCACCGAACTTCTTCGTCACCTCGTGGCCGAGCATGGTGCCGACCGTGCGGTTGATGTTGCGGACCTTGATCTGGGCGCGCACCGGCTGGGCCTCGGTGGCGTCGGAGGCGGCGAGCGCGTCGGCGGCGAGCTTGATCAGCTCGTTGTCGAGCGCCTTCTCCAGGCCGTGGTCCTGGGCGACGGCGTGGTGGAGCACCGCGCCCTCGGGCAGCTCGGGCACGTAGAACAGCGGGGCGAGGTCGAGGCCCTGCGCCTTCCAGTGCTCGACGGCGCGCTGCACGTCGAGGACCTCGGCGTGGCCGACGGCCTCCTCGATGGAGCGGAAGCCCAGCTCGGCCAGCAGCTCGCGGACCTCCTGCGCGATGAACCTGAAGAAGTTCACCACGTACTCGGCCTTGCCGGCGAAGCGGTCGCGCAGCACCGGGTTCTGGGTGGCGATGCCGACCGGGCAGGTGTCCAGGTGGCAGACGCGCATCATGACGCAGCCGGAGACGACGAGCGGCGCGGTCGCGAAACCGAACTCCTCGGCGCCGAGCAGCGCGGCGATGACGACGTCACGGCCGGTCTTGAGCTGACCGTCGGTCTGGACGACGATCCGGTCGCGCAGACCGTTGAGCAGCAGGGTCTGCTGGGTCTCGGCGAGGCCGAGCTCCCAGGGGCCGCCCGCGTGCTTCAGCGAGGTCAGCGGGGAGGCACCGGTGCCGCCGTCGTGGCCGGAGATCAGCACCACGTCCGCGTGCGCCTTGGACACACCCGCCGCGACCGTGCCGACGCCGACCTCGGAGACCAGCTTCACGTGGATCCGCGCCTGCGGGTTCGCGTTCTTCAGGTCGTGGATCAGCTGGGCGAGGTCTTCGATGGAGTAGATGTCGTGGTGCGGCGGCGGGGAGATCAGACCGACGCCCGGGGTGGAGTGCCGGGTCTTGGCGACCCACGGGTAGACCTTGTGGCCGGGCAGCTGGCCGCCCTCGCCGGGCTTGGCGCCCTGGGCCATCTTGATCTGGATGTCGTCCGCGTTGACCAGGTACTCGCTGGTGACACCGAAGCGGCCGGAGGCCACCTGCTTGATCGCGGAGCGGCGCGCCGGGTCGTACAGGCGCTCCGGGTCCTCGCCGCCCTCACCGGTGTTGGACTTGCCGCCCAGCTGGTTCATGGCGATGGCGAGGGTCTCGTGCGCCTCCTTGGAGATGGAGCCGTACGACATGGCGCCGGTGGAGAAGCGCTTGACGATCTCGGAGACCGGCTCGACCTCGTCGACGGGGATCGAGGGGCGGTCGGAGGAGAAGCCGAACAGGCCGCGGAGCGTCATCAGGCGCTCGGACTGCTCGTTCACCCGGTCGGTGTACTTCTTGAAGATCTCGAAGCTGCCCGAGCGGGTGGAGTGCTGGAGGCGGAAGACCGTCTCCGGGTCGAACAGGTGCGGCTCGCCCTCGCGGCGCCACTGGTACTCGCCGCCGATCTCCAGCGCGCGGTGCGCGGGAGCGATGCCGGAGGCCGGGTAGGCCTTGGCGTGGCGGGCGGCGACCTCCTTGGCGACGACGTCGATGCCGACGCCGCCGATCTTGGTGGCGGTGCCGTTGAAGTACTTCTCCACGAAGGCGTCGTCGAGGCCGACGGCCTCGAAGACCTGGGCGCCGCGGTAGGAGGCGACGGTGGAGATGCCCATCTTGGACATGACCTTCAGGACGCCCTTGCCGAGGGCGTAGATCAGGTTGCGGATGGCCTTCTCGGGCTCGATGTCCGACAGGAAGGTGCCGGCGCGGACCAGGTCCTCGACGGACTCCATCGCCAGGTAGGGGTTGACGGCGGCGGCGCCGAAACCGATCAGCAGGGCCACGTGGTGGACCTCGCGGACGTCACCGGCCTCCACCAGCAGGCCCACCTCGGTGCGCTGCTTGGTGCGGATGAGGTGGTGGTGGACGGCCGCGGTGAGCAGCAGCGAGGGGATCGGGGCGTGCTCGGCGTCCGAGTGGCGGTCCGACAGGACGATCAGCCGGGCGCCGTTGTCGATGGCGGCGTCGGCCTCGGCGCAGATCTCGTCGATGCGCGCGGCGAGGGCGTCACCGCCGCCGTGCACCCGGTACAGGCCGGAGAGCGTCGCGGCCTTGAAGCCGGGCATGTCGCCGTCGGCGTTGATGTGGATGAGCTTGGCCAGCTCGTCGTTGTCGATCACCGGGAAGGGCAGGGTGACCGACCGGCAGGAGGCGGCCGTCGGCTCCAGCAGGTTGCCCTCGGGGCCCAGCGACGAGCGCAGGGAGGTGACCAGTTCCTCGCGGATCGCGTCCAGCGGCGGGTTGGTGACCTGGGCGAACAGCTGGGTGAAGTAGTCGAAGAGCAGGCGCGGGCGGGAGGACAGCGCGGCGATCGGCGAGTCGGTGCCCATCGAGCCGATCGGCTCGGCGCCGGCCTTGGCCATCGGCGCGAGGATGACGCGCAGCTCCTCCTCGGTGTAGCCGAAGGTCTGCTGGCGGCGGGTGACCGAGGCGTGGGTGTGCACGATGTGCTCACGCTCGGGCAGGTCGCCCAGCTCGATCTCGCCGGCCTCCAGCCACTCGGCGTACGGGGCCTCGGCGGCGAGCTGCGCCTTGATCTCGTCGTCCTCGATGATGCGGTGCTCGGCGGTGTCGACGAGGAACATCCTGCCGGGCTGCAGGCGGCCCTTGCGGACGACCTTGGCGGGGTCGATGTCGAGGACGCCGACCTCGGAGCCGAGGACGACGAGGCCGTCGTCGGTGACCCAGTAGCGGCCGGGGCGCAGACCGTTGCGGTCGAGGACCGCGCCGACCTGGGTGCCGTCGGTGAAGGTGACACAGGCCGGGCCGTCCCAGGGCTCCATCATCGTGGAGTGGAACTGGTAGAAGGCGCGCCGGGCCGGGTCCATGGAGTCGTGGTTCTCCCACGCCTCCGGGATCATCATCAGCACGGAGTGCGGCAGCGAGCGGCCACCGAGGTGGAGCAGTTCCAGCACCTCGTCGAAGGTGGCGGAGTCGGAGGCTTCCGGCGTGGCGATCGGGAAGATCCGCTCCAGCTTCTCCTGCGGGCCGAACAGGTCGGAGACCAGCTGCGACTCACGGGCGCGCATCCAGTTGCGGTTGCCCTTGACGGTGTTGATCTCACCGTTGTGCGCGACGAAGCGGTACGGGTGCGCGAGCGGCCACGACGGGAAGGTGTTCGTGGAGAAGCGCGAGTGGACGAGCGAGACGGCCGAGGCGAAGCGGCGGTCGGACAGGTCCGGGAAGAAGGGCTCGAGCTGGCCGGTGGTCAGCATGCCCTTGTAGACGATCGTGCGGGCGGAGAGCGACGGGAAGTACACGCCGGCCTCGCGCTCGGCGCGCTTGCGGAGCACGAACGCCTTGCGGTCGAGGGCGATGCCCCGGCTGGCGCCGTCCGTGACGAAGATCTGCCGGAAGACCGGCATCGTCGAGCGGGCGGTGGCGCCGAGCAGTTCGGGGGCGACGGGGACCTCGCGCCAGCCGAGGACGGTCAGGCCCTCGTCGGCGGCGATCGTCTCGATCTGCGAGACGATCTCCTGGGTGCCCTGCTCGGGCAGGAAGGCGATGCCGACGGCGTAGGAACCGGCCTCGGGCAGCTCGAACCCGGTGACCTCGCGCAGGAACGCGTCGGGGACCTGGGTGAGGATGCCCGCGCCGTCGCCGGAGTCCGGCTCGGAGCCGGTGGCGCCGCGGTGCTCGAGGTTGCGCAGAACGGTCAGCGCCTGCTCGACCAGCGTGTGGCTCGCCTCACCGGTGAGGGTGGCCACGAAGCCGACGCCACAGGCGTCGCGCTCGTTGCGGGGGTCGTACATACCCTGCGCAGCAGGGCGAGCATCCATGAAGGACCAGTTCTGGCCATTCGCGGAATGCTGGGACGGCTGGCGCGGCGTACGCATCGGCTCTCCCGTCGTCGTCTCAAGTGGCATGTCTGCGTGCCGAGGGACGACGTTGGCCCTCTGCGTGTGCGCAAAATTTCGTGCAGGTTACATGATGGAGCGGTTCTCGGGAACCGGATACTCCGTTCCAACATGCGGACGCCACGGGCCTGCGGCGGGGGTACCGTGCGCGTGGCTGGAAAGTGGGGGGATCGAACCGGACAGGTCGGTGTCCGTCGACCGGGGGCGGGGAGAGCGACGTCGTTCACCCCGCGAGTGCGCCGCAGGCGTCATTGCCCACAGCGCTTACGGCTCATGCCCGCTGGTTAAGCTCGCGAAACCAGTCAGTAACGGCTACTTATGCGGCCCAACGCATAAGTAGCAGTCGAACTATCCTACGGCCGTTCCGAACAAACTGCCCAGGGCGTACGTCACACCGGCCGCGGCGCCACCGAGCGCGAGCTGCCGCAGTCCGCTGTACCACCAGGTACGGGCCGTCACCCGGGCCACGACCGCCCCGCAGGCGAAGAGTCCGAAGAGCGCCAGCAGGACGGCCGGCCACAGGGTGCTCGCACCGAGCAGATACGGCAGGACGGGCAGCAGCGCGCCCAGCGCGAAGGAGCCGAAGCTGGACACCGCGGCGACCAGCGGCGAGGGCAGGTCCGAGGGGTCGATGCCCAGCTCCTCGCGGGCGTGGATCTCCAGGGCCTGCTCGGGATCGCGGGAGAGCTGCGCGGCGACCTGGCGGGCGAGGTCGGCGTCAACGCCCCGGGCCTCGTACAGGGCGGCGAGCTCCGCCTCCTCGTCCTGGGGGTGCTTGCGCAGCTCCCGGCGCTCGACGTCCAGCTCGGCCTCGACGAGTTCGCGCTGCGAGGCGACGGAGGTGTACTCGCCGGCGGCCATGGAGAAGGCGCCGGCGGCGAGCCCGGCCAGCCCGGTCAGTACGACGGTCTGCTGACCGACGGCCCCGCCGGCGACACCGGTCATGAGGGCGAGGTTGGAGACCAGGCCGTCCATCGCGCCGAAGACGGCGGGGCGCAGCCAGCCGCCGTTCACATCCCGGTGCGTGTGGTTGTCGCGGTGCGCCTCGTGGAGCGGTGCCTCGATGTCGATGACGGCCATGAAATCCCCCAGGAAGGTGAGCGGAGCGAGGTGAGCGGAAGCCGGAGCAAGGTGAGCCAAAGCAAGGTGAGCCAAAGCTAACTTTGGACAGATTCTAATTTCTGACAACGCCAAAGTACGCCCCCGCATTCCTCTTCGCCAGCAAGGAGAGGCTCGGCTAACCTGCGCTTTTACCAGCGACCGCTCATTCGATCGGGAGCGCGCACAAATGTCGACCGGGTGATATGAGGGGATCCTAGGCTCGGGTCAACCGCCGATGGTGGGACACATCCGCAAACGGTTCCGCGCCCGTGCGGAGCCTGCGGCGGAGAGGCCCTGCATGCCAGCCATCCGTGAACGAGCCCGCGGCGCCCTGCTCGGCCTCGCCGTCGGAGACGCCCTCGGGGCGCCGGCCGAGAACCTGAAGCCCTCCGAGATCCGGGCCCGCTGGGGCCGCATCACGGGTTACGTCACCGACCGGCCGGCCGGCACGGACGACACCGAGTACACGATCTTCTCGGGACTGCTGCTGGCCCGGCACGGCTCGGCCCTGACCCAGGCCCACGTCGAGAGCGCCTGGCACGCGTGGATCGCCGACCGCGACGAGGGCCCCTTCCGGGGCGCCGGCTTCAGCGAGCGCGGCACGCTGGAGAACCTGCGCCGGGGCCTGGCCGCCCCGATCTCCGCCCAGCACCGCCACGCCTGGAGCGACGGGCTGGCCATGCGCGCGGCCCCCTTCGGCGTCTTCGCGGCGGGCCGCCCCGCCGAGGCCGCCCGCCTCGTCGCCGTCGACGGCTCGGTGAGCCACGACGGCGAGGGCATCTACGGCGGCCAGGCGGTCGCCGCGGGCGTGGCGGCGGCGATGGCGGGCGCGCCGACGACCGCGGTGGTCGCCGCCGCCCTCGCCGTCGTCCCCGAGGACTCCTGGACGGCCCGCTCCCTGCGCCGCGCGGTGGCCGTGGCGCACCGGGGCGAGCGCGCGGTGCGCTCCGCCGTCGTCATCGGCGGCTACCCCTGGACCGACCTCGCCCCCGAGGCCGTCGCCCTCGCCTTCGGCGCGTACGCGGCGGCGGACGGCGACTTCCCGGAAGCGGTGCTGACGGCCGTCAACATGGGCCGCGACGCCGACACCACGGCGGCGGTGGCCGGCGCCCTCGCCGGCGCCACCCGGGGCGTCGCGGCGATCCCCACCACCTGGGCGGCGGCCATCGGCCCGGCCCGCGGCACGTGCCTGCCCGCCATGGCCGGCCACCACATCCTCGACGTGGCGGAACTCCTCGTCCCGGACGACGGCGGCAAATGGGGAGCGGACCTGGTGGCCCCGGAGTCGGTCACCGACCTCCTCCACCGCATCCACGAGCCCACCGCATCGGAGGCGACGACATGACCCCACCGACCCCCTGGACCGAAGACACCCCACCCGCAAGGCCCCCGGGCGACACCGAACCACCGACGGAGGGCGCGGGGACAGCGGGGGCGGGGACGGGGCCGGGGAAGGGGGCTGGGGCCGGGGCGGAGGCCCGGACCGAGACAGGGGTCGGGACCGAGCCCCGGACCGAGACCCCCGCACGACCTGGGACCGAGACCGAGAAGGCGACGAAGACCGAGACGGATACGGATACGGATACGGATACGGATACGGAGACAGCGGCGAGGCCCCGGACGGACTCGGCGGCGCCGACAGGATCAGCGTCGGCCGGGACGGGCCTGCCCCCGGCACCGGGCAGAGCGGCCGGCCGGACGCGGGCGGCGACGCGGACGGGAGCAGGCCTGACGGCGACCACTGCGAGGGCAGGGAGCGGGGCGTCGGCAGCAGCGGCGACCGAGACGGTGGCGGTCGGGCCGTGGGTGGTCGTCGCGGAGCCGGGCGCGGCCGCGGGGGCCGGCGGCGGGGGCGCCCCGCCGGGGCCCACAGGGTCCCGGGCGGCGGCCGACGCCGCCGACCCGTCGACCGACGGCGCGGAGACCGCGGCGACGTCCGCACCCGGCGACGAGAGCCGCACGGGTCGTGCGGGTGGGAGACGGCGGGCCGACGGCGAAGCCGAGGCCCGTGTCCACGGCCTCCTGCTCGGCCTGGCCGCAGGCGACGCCGCCGGCTGGCCCGCCGCCCGCCACCGCGCCGCCCGCATGCCCGACTGGACCCGCCGCCTCACCCGCGAACTCGACACCTTCGCCGAGCACAACGCGACGACCACCCTCCCGGTCCCCATCGCCCTCAACCAGCCCCCCGAACCCCTCCGCCTCGGCCCCTCCGACGACGCCGAATGGGCCGCCTTCGCCGCGGAGGCGGTCCTGCGCGCCGGCGACGACACCGCCCTCGGCGACCTCAGCCGGGAACGCCGGATGCGCGCCGCCATCGACCTCACCTGGAACGCCCTCGCCTGCGAGGTCGCCGCCGCGGCCGACCGCGCCCCCGAGATCGAGTCCGCCGTCCTCCCGCTGCGCGCCCGCATCTCCGTCCGCGCCGGCCTCGGCAACCTCGCCGCCGGTCTGCGGCCGCCCGCCACCGGCCACGACAACCCGCACTACTTCGACGACGCCGCCTGCATGCGCGCCTGCGTCCTCGCCGTCGCCCACCCCGGCGACCCCCGACGCGCCGCCGAACTGGCCGAGTTCGACGCCCGCTACACCCAGGACGGCGACGGCGTGCACGGCGCCCGCGCGATGGCCGCGGCCGTCTCCCTCGCCCTGACCGGCGCACCCCCCGAGGCCTGCACGAGCGCGGCCCTCGCCGAACTCCCCGAGCACACCGAGATCGGCCGCAACGCCCGCCACGCCCTGCGTCTCGCGCTGGGCGCCGACAGCGCCTTCGCCCTGATCCCCCTCCTGGAACACGAGATCGTCGACCACGTCTACAGCTACGGCATCGCCGCCGCCGAGACGGTCCCGGTGGCCCTGGCCCTGGTGGGCGCCGCCCAGGGCCGGATCAGCGAAGCGGTGCCGGCGGCGGCCTGTCTGTCCCGGGTCGCCGACTCCGCCCCCGCCCTCGTGGGCGCGCTGGCGGGCGCCCTCGGCGGCAGGGACGCGATCCCCGCCTCCTGGCGGGACGCCTGCCGTGTCCTCTCCGGCTGCGCGCTCCCCCGCCTCACGGGCACCGACCTGGTGGAACTCGCCGGACTCCTGGAAGCCGTACAACCGGCGCCAGCAGGAGGATGATTCGGGGCATGACGCCCAAAGAAACAGAAACCGCCAGGGACCCGGAAAGCGCCCTGCCGGAAGCCGACCTGGACGAACGGATCACCGGGGCGCTCGTCGGCGCGGCGGTCGGCGACGCCCTGGGCGGCCCCGTCGAGGGCTACTCCCCCGACCGGATCGTGGAACGTCACGGCGGCCGCGTCCACGGCGTCGTCGGCCCCTGGAACGGCGACGCCTGGCGCACCGCCCGCCCGATCGCGCCGTACCACAAGGGCGACGGGCACGTCACCGACGACACCTTGATGACCCACGCCCTGATCAGGGTCTACGACCGGGTCCGCGACCACCTGGACGCCTACGCGATCACCGACCACCTGGTCCCGGACCTGATGACCACCCCCCGCTGGATCCCGGAGCTGGAGGCCGAGACCCTCCCCCTGCACCGGCTCTTCCTGGCGGAGAAGTGGCTGGTGGCCAGGCTCCACTACGGCCACGCGGACCCCCGCGAGGCCGGCACCGGCAACATCGTCAACTGCGGGGCGGCGATGTACATGGCCCCGGTCGGCCTGGTCAACGCGGCGAACCCGGCGGGCGCGTACGCCGAGGCCCTGGACATCGCGGGCGCGCACCAGTCCTCGTACGGCCGCGAGGCGGCGGGCGTCTTCGCGGCGGCCGTGGCGGCGGCCTGCGCCCCGGGCGCCACCCCGGACTCGGTCGTCACCGCCTGCCTGGCCCTCGCCAAGGACGGCACGCGCACCGCGATCGAGAAGGTCTGCGAAGAGGCGTCCCGGCACCGGGACTTCGAGTCGGCGCTGCTCCCGCTGCGCGAGGCGGTGGCCCCGTACGACACGGTGGGCCCCGACTACCGCGCCCCCTCCCTGGGCGCCCGCCGCCCCTCCCGTCTGCACGCGATCGAGGAACTCCCCGTCGCCCTCGGCATGGTGCTGGTGGCCGACGGCGACTACCGCCACGCGGTGCTCGGCGCGGTCAACTACGGCCGGGACTGCGACTCCATCGCCACCATGGCGGGCGCGCTCGCCGGCGCCCTCGGCTCCCCCGTCCCCGACGACTGGTCGAAGCAGGTCGCGGAGGCGAGCCGGCTGGACCTGCGGGAACCGCCCCGCGTCCTCGCCCGGGTCGCCCGGGAGATCTTCGCGAAGGACGTCCGGGCCCGCCGCTCCCACGAGAGGGCCTTCACCACCCTGCTCGGAGGCCGAGGATGCTCCGCCTGACCTGGGTCCAGCCGGAGGACCTGCTGGGCCACGAACTGCGCCAGGCCGCCCAGGACGGCCGCGAGCCGTCGGCCGTCGCCGCGCGCTGGCGGGCGGCGGGCGGCCCCGAGGCCCCCGACCGGGCCGGAGCCTCCCCCCGGCGCCCGTCCCGCTACCTGCGCCAACTGGCCGAGGACCTGCTGGACGAACTCGCCGACCTGCCGAGCAGGCTGGCCGAGGACGAGCCGACGGACCTGACCGCCGTCCGGCACAGCTGCGACTGGCCCCGCCCGGCCACGGCCGCCCGCCCCGCCCCCACCCGGGCCGCCCTGGAGGCCTCCTGGCTCGGCCGGGCGGTCGGCTGCCTCCTCGGCAAACCCGTGGAGAAACTTCCCCTCGACGCCATCCGCCAACTCGCCAGGTCGGCGGGGAACTGGCCGCTCACCGGCTACTTCACCGCCCAGGGAGTCCCCCCGCACCTCCTCGCCGAGCACCCCTGGAACCGCCGCTCCGCCGCCACCTCCCTCGCCGAGAACATCGACGGCATGCCCGAGGACGACGACCTCAACTACCCCCTTCTCAACCTGCTCCTGCTCCAGCGCCACGGCCCTCGCTTCACCCCCACCGACGTGGCGGCGCTCTGGCTCGACGAGTTGCCCCCCGGCCGCACCTTCACCGCCGAACGCATCGCCTTCCGCAACCTCCTCTGCGGTGTCGAACCCCCGCACACCGCCCGCCACCGCAACCCTTTCCGCGAGTGGATCGGCGCCCTCATCCGCGCGGACGTCCACGGCTGGACCAACCCCGGCGACCCGGCCGCCGCCGCGGAACAGGCCCACCGCGACGCCACCCTGACCCACACGGCCAACGGCGTCTACGCGGCCATGTTCACCGCGGCCGCCCTCGCCACGGCCGCCGGCGGCACCGCGGACGTCCACGCCTGTCTGCGCACCGGCCTGACGGTAATCCCGCCCCGCTCCCGGCTCGCGAAGGCCGTCACGCACGCGATCCAACTCGCCCAGGCCCACCGCGACTTCGACACGGTGGTGGACGAACTCCACACCGCCCACAAGGGTCTGCACTGGGTCCACGCGATCCCCAACACCGCCCTGATCGCAGCCGCCCTGACCCACGCCGACGGCGACTTCACCGGCTCGATCTGCCGCGCGGTGTCCGGCGGCCTGGACACCGACTCCAACGGCGCGACGGCGGGCAGCATCGCCGGCCTCCTCGCCGGCGACCCCGCCGCCCTCCCCGCGCGCTGGACGGCGCCCCTGAAGAACCGCCTCGCCACCTCCGTCACCGGCTTCGACGGCATCGGTTTCGACGCCCTCGCCGACCTGACCTGGTCCCTCACCCACCGGGAGGCATCCCGCCCATGACCGACATCGTCGTGCTCGGCAGCACGAACATGGATCTCGTCACCTACGTCGAGAAGGCCCCGCAGCGCGGGGAGACCGTGACGGGACGGGAGTTCCGTACGATCCCCGGCGGCAAGGGCGCCAACCAGGCGCTGGCCGCCGCGCACGCCGGAGGCACCGTCTCGATGATCGGCGCGGTCGGCAACGACTCCTTCGGCGCCCGGCTGCGCTCCACCCTCGAACACTCGGGTGTGAACACCGACCACCTGCGCACCGTCGAGTTCCCCTCCGGCACCGCGCACATCGTCGTCGACGACGACGGCGGCAACGCGATCGTCGTCGTCCCCGGCGCCAACGCCACCGTCGACCATCTCGCCCCCGGCGACGCGGTCCTCATCGCCTCCGCCGACGCCCTCCTGCTCCAGTTGGAGATCCCGCTGCCCGCGGTCGTCGCGGGCGCCCGGGCGGCCCGCGCCCACGGGGTCCGTACGATCCTCACCCCGGCCCCCGCCCAGCCGCTGCCGCCCGAACTGCTCGCCGCCACCGACCTGCTGGTCCCCAACGAGCACGAGGCGACCGCGCTCACCGGCCGCACCGACCCCCGCGAGGCCGCCACCGCGCTGCTGGAGCTCGTCCCGGAGGTCGTGATCACCCTCGGCGCGGCCGGCTGCCTGCACGCGGCACGCGGCGCCGAGCCGCTCACCGTGCCCGCCCCGCAGGTCGCCGCCGTCGACTCCACCGGCGCGGGCGACACGTTCGTCGGCGCCCTCGCCGTGGCCCTCGGCGAGGAACGCCCCGTCCGTCAGGCCCTGGCCTGGGCGGCCGCGGCGGCCGCGCTCTCGGTCCAGCGGCCGGGCGCCTCCGCGTCGATGCCGTACCGCTCCGCGATCGACAAGCAGTACGCGTCGTGACCGGGACCGCCACCGGGAGCCTCCCGCCGCTGCACGGTCTGCGCGTCCTCGACCTCGCCACCCTCTTCGCCGGCCCGCTCGCCGCCACCCTGCTCGGCGACTACGGCGCGGAGGTGGTCAAGGTGGAGCACCCCGCGAAACCCGACCCGTCCCGCGGCCACGGCCCCGCCAAGGACGGCATCGGTCTGTGGTGGAAACTCCTCGGCCGCAACAAGCGCACGATCACCCTGAACCTCTCCACCCCCGGAGGCCGCGCCACCCTGCTGCGGCTCGCCGCCGACGCCGATGTGATCATCGAGAACTTCCGCCCGGGCACCCTGGAGAAGTGGGACCTCGGCTGGGAGGAGCTGTCCGCCGCCAACCCCCGGCTGGTCCTCGCCCGGGTCACCGCCTTCGGCCAGTTCGGGCCGTACGCCCACCGCCCCGGCTTCGGCACCCTCGCCGAGGCGATGAGCGGCTTCGCCGCGATCACCGGGGAGCCGGACGCGCCGCCGACACTCCCGCCGTTCGGCCTCGCCGACTCCATCACCGCCCTGGCCACCGCCTACGCCGTCATGACCGCCCTCGCCGCACGGGAGCGCACCGGGCACGGCCAGGTCGTGGACATGGCGATCATCGAGCCGATGCTGGCGGTCCTCGGCCCGCAGCCCCTCTGGTACGACCAGCTCGGATACGTCCAGCGGCGCACCGGCAACCGCTCCGCCAACAACGCCCCGCGCAACACCTACCGCACGGCCGACGGCACCTGGGTCGCCGTCTCCACCTCGGCCCAGTCGATCGCGGAGCGCGTGCTGCGGCTGGTCGGCCGCCCGGAGCTGATCGACGAGCCGTGGTTCGCGACGGGCGCCGGCCGGGCCGAGCACGCCGACGTCCTCGACCGGGCCGTCGGCGCGTGGATCGCGGCCCGCCCCCGCACCGAGGTGCTCGCCGCCTTCGAGAAGGCGGAGGCCGCCGTCGCCCCGATCCAGGACGTACGGGACGTGATGGACGACCCCCAGTACCAGGCCCTCGGCACGGTCATCGCCGTGGACGACCCCGAACTGGGCCGGATCCGTATGCAGAACGTCCTGTTCCGGCTCTCGGAGACCCCAGGCGCGATCCGCTGGACCGGCCGCCCGCACGGCGCCGACACCGACGAGGTGCTCACGCAGCTGGGCCTGACCCCGGCCGAGCTGGCCGCGCTGCGAGCGGAGGGCGCGCTGTGACGCCGTTCCCGCTGACCTGGCTGTACGCCCCCGGGGACCGCCCGCACACCGTCACCAAGGCCCTCGCCTCGGGTGCCGACGTCGTGATCATCGACCTGGAGGACGCGGTCGCCCCCGACCGCAAGGCCTACGCCCGCAAGGCCACCGCCGAACGCCTCGCCGAACCCCAGCCCGTCCCGGTGCACGTCCGGGTGAACGCCCTGGACGGGCCGCTGGCCTCCGCCGACCTCCAGGCGGTGGCCGCGCTGCCCGGCGTGGCGGGACTGCGGCTGCCGAAGGTGACGGCCCCGCACCAGATCGCCCGTATCGCCGAGAACACCGCCCCGGCCGACGGCGGCGCACCCCCGCTGTACGCCCTGCTGGAGAGCGCCCTCGGCATCGAACACGCCTACGCCATCGCCGGCGCGCACCCGGCCCTGCGGGGCATCGCCCTCGGCGAGGCCGACCTCCGGGCCGACCTCGGCATCCGCGCCGACGCGGGCCTCGACTGGTGCCGCTCCCGGGTCGTCGTCGCCGCCCGCGCCGCGGGACTCGCCCCGCCGCCGCAGTCCGTCCACCCCGACACCCGGGACCTCAACGGTCTCGCGGCCTCCTGCGCGCACGGCCGCACCCTCGGCTTCCTGGGGCGCGCCGCGATCCACCCGCGCCAGCTCCCCATCATCGAGCGCGCCTACCTGCCCACCGAGCAGGAACTGGACGAGGCCGAGACCATCGTCAAGGCGGCGGTGACGGAACAGGGCGCCCAGGCGCTGCCGGACGGCCGCTTCATCGACGCGGCGGTGGTGGCGGCGGCCCAGCGCACCCTGTCCCTGGCCGGCCGCATCTAGCCCCTGTGCGACGACGAGGGCGCCCGGAAAACCCGGGCGCCCTCGTCGTCGTGGAACCGGTGGGACCGGCCGTCAGCTCTTCTTCCCCGCCGACTCGGCCGCGTCCTTTTCCCCGGCCTTGTCCTCGGCCTTTTCCTCGGCCTTTTCTTCGGCCTCGGTCTTGCCCTCGGTCTTGTCGCCGGCCTTGCCCTCCGGCTCGTTCTCCGACTCGGCCGCACCGTCGGCTCCGGCCTCGCCGTCGGAGACACCGGGCTCCACGATCTCTTCGCGCCCCGGCCGCTTCTTCGCCGACACCACGAGGTACGTCACCGCGAGCAGGCCCACGACGATCGCGGTCCAGACGTTGAGCCGGACACCCAGGATGTGGTGGGCGTCGTCGATGCGCATGTACTCGATCCAGCCGCGCCCCGCGCAGTACGCCGCGACGTACAGCGCGAACGCCCGGCCGTGCCCCAGCGTGAAGCGGCGGTCCGCCCAGATGACGAGGAGGGCGACGCCGATGCACCACAGCGACTCGTACAGGAACGTCGGGTGGTAGTACCCCGGCACCCGGCCGTCCACGGAGGACGTGATGTGCAGGGCCCAGGGCAGGTCGGTCGGCTTGCCGTAGAGCTCCTGGTTGAACCAGTTGCCCCAGCGGCCGATGGCCTGCGCGAGGGCGATGCCGGGAGCGATGGCGTCGGCGTAGGCGGGCAGGGCGATGCCCCGGCGTCGGCAGCCGATCCAGGCGCCGACCGCGCCCAGGGCGATCGCACCCCAGATGCCGAGGCCGCCCTCCCAGACCTTGAAGGAGTCCACCCAGTCACGGCCCTCGGTGAAGTAGAGCTCGTAGTCCGTGATCACGTGGTAGAGCCGGCCGCCGACCAGTCCGAAGGGCACCGCCCAGACCGCGATGTCGGCCACCGTGCCGGCCCGCCCGCCCCGGGCGAGCCAGCGCTTGTTGCCGAGCCAGACCGCGACGAAGACGCCGATGATGATGCAGAACGCGTAGCCGCGCAGCGGAATGGGGCCGAGGTACAGCACCCCGCGCGACGGGCTGGGAATGTAGGCAAGTTCCATGGCAGGTCCGACGCTACCCTGCCGCACCGGGCACACGGCGGGCGGCCCGGCTACGGCTCCATAACGGACCGGTGAGAAACGCTCACCCCTGGTTGGCCTCCTCCACCATCCGCTTGAACTTCGCCGGTGTCATCGTCTGGTCCTGGTAGATGTTCTTGCCGTTGAACAACACGGTCGGCGTGCCGCCGAAGCCGCCGCTCTGGAAGGCCTGGTGGGACTTCACGACCCAGCTGGTGTGCGTGCCCTTCTCCACACAGGCGCGGAACGCCGGCGTGTCGAGGCCGTCGACCTTTCCGGCCAGCTCGATCAGCTTGCCGTTCTTGCTGTACGCGTCGTCCGTTTCGACCGGCTGGTTCTCGTACAGCACGTCGTGGTACGCCGTGAACTTCCCGGCGTCCTGGGCGCAGGCCGCCGCGTTGGCCGCGTTGCGGGAGCCGCTGCCGCCCATGTTGCCGTCGATGAGGGTGGCCAGGTGGTACTCGACGCGCAGCTTCCCGGCGCCGGTCAGTTCGTGGATCGTCGGTCTGTACGCCGTCTCGAAGGCCTTGCAGGCCGGGCAGCGGAAGTCCTCCCACACCGTGAGCGTGGCCTTGGCGTCGTCCTTGCCGACCGGGATCGCCAGGGCGTCCTTGCCCTGGGCTCCCGAGGGCGCCACGACGGGGCCGGACTTGGCACTGTCCTCGTCCTTGCCGGAGTTCGCCGCGACGACACCGATCACCGCGGCCAGGCCCAGCACACAGACCACGCTCGCGCCGACGATCAGTGTGCGCCGCCGCCGCTCGGCGGCCTTCTGCTTCTCGCGCTCCACCGCCAGCCGCTCCCGGGCGGTGCGCTTTCCCTCACGATTCTTCTCGCTCACACCCCCAGAACGAACCGGGGAGGCGCATTGCGCCTCCCCGGTCCCAGGTCCACCCGTACGGGTGAACCCTGCGAAATGTCCCGCTCTGTCACATGCCCCGCTCGGTCACGCCTGTCCGCGCACGCCCTTCGCCAGCTCACCGGCGAGCGCGCGGACGGCCTCGACGCCGGCCGCGTCGTCGGGGGCGTCCAGCATCCGCTTGACGAAGGCCGAGCCGACGATCACCCCGTCGGCGAAGCCCGCGACCTCGGCGGCCTGGCGGGCGTCGGAGACGCCGAGGCCGACGCAGACCGGCAGGCCCGAGCCGGTGGCCCGGGTGCGTTCGACCAGGTCCTGGGCCTGCGCGCCGACCGACTCACGGGTGCCGGTGACACCCATCAGCGAGGCGGCGTAGACGAAGCCGCTGCCCGCCGCGGTGATCCGCGCGAGCCGCTCGTCCTTGCTGCTGGGCGCCACGACGAACACCGTCGCGAGGCCGTGCTTCTCGGCGTGCTCCCTCCACAGCCCCGCCTCCTGCACCGGCAGGTCGGGCAGGATGCAGCCGGCGCCGCCCGCCTCGGCGAGTTCGGCGGTGAAGCGCTCGACGCCGTAGCGGTCGATGGGGTTCCAGTACGTCATGACGAGCACCGGCTTCCCGGTGGCCTCGTGGGCCTCCTTCACCGTGCGCATGACGTCCGCGATCCTGACGCCGCCCCGCAGGGCGATGTCGTCGGCGGTCTGGATGACCGGGCCGTCCAGGACGGGGTCGCTGTGCGGCAGACCGACCTCGACGACGTCCGCGCCGCCGTCGAAGACGGCCTTGATCGCCTCGATGCCGCCGTCCACGGTCGGGAACCCGGCCGGGAGGTAGGCGATGAGCGCGGAACGGCCCTCGGCCTTGGCGGCGGCGAGGGTGTCCGACAGCAGTTGGATGTTCCCGCTCACCGGGCGTCCCCCTCGATCTCGGCGGTGTCGGCCGCGTCGGCGGCGACCTCGGCGTCGGTGTCGTACAGCCCGAAGTAGCGGGCGGCCGTGTCCATGTCCTTGTCGCCGCGGCCGGACAGGTTGACGACGATCAGTCCGTCCCCGCCCAGCTCCTTGCCGACCTCCAGCGCGCCGGCGAGGGCGTGCGCGGACTCGATGGCCGGGATGATGCCCTCGGTGCGCGAGAGCAGGCGCAGGGCCTGCATGGCGGCGTCGTCGGTGACCGCGCGGTACTCGCCGCGGCCGCTGTCCTTGAGGTAGGAGTGCTCGGGGCCGATGCCCGGGTAGTCCAGGCCGGCCGAGATGGAGTACGGCTCGGTGATCTGGCCCTCGTCGTCCTGGAGGACGTAGGAGCGCGAACCGTGCAGGATGCCGGGCTCGCCGGCGGTGAGGGTCGCCGCGTGCTCGCCGGTCTCCACGCCGTGGCCGGCCGGCTCGCAGCCGATCAGGCGGACGGAGGCGTCCGGGATGAAGGCGTGGAACAGGCCGATGGCGTTGGAGCCGCCGCCGACGCAGGCGATCGCCGCGTCGGGGAGGCGTCCGGCGCGCTCCAGCAGCTGGCGGCGGGCCTCGACGCCGATGACCCGGTGGAAGTCGCGGACCATCGCCGGGAAGGGGTGGGGACCGGCGACCGTGCCGAAGAGGTAGTGGGTGCGGTCGACGTTGGCCACCCAGTCGCGGAACGCCTCGTTGATGGCGTCCTTCAGGGTGCGGCTGCCGGACTTCACCGCGACGACCTCGGCGCCGAGCATGCGCATACGGGCGACGTTGAGGGCCTGGCGCCGGGTGTCGATCTCCCCCATGTAGATCGTGCACTCGAGGCCGAACAGGGCGCAGGCGGTGGCGGTGGCCACGCCGTGCTGGCCCGCGCCGGTCTCGGCGATGACCCTCGTCTTGCCCATGCGCTTGGTGAGCAGGGCCTGCCCGAGGACGTTGTTGATCTTGTGGGAGCCGGTGTGGTTGAGGTCCTCCCGCTTCAGGAAGATCCTCGCTCCGCCGGCGTGCTCGGCGAACCGGGGCACCTCGGTCAGCGAGCTGGGGCGGCCGGTGTAGTGGACCAGCAGGTCGTCGAGTTCGCGGGCGAACTCCGGGTCGTGCTTGGCCTTGTCGTACTCGACGGCCACCTCGTCCACGGCGGCGACGAGGGCCTCCGGGATGAACTTGCCGCCGAACGCGCCGAAGTAGCCCTCGGCGGTGGGGACCTGCCCCTCGGGGTCGGGAATGAAGAAGTCGCTGGGCATGCGGATACCTCACGGTGAGTGTGGGTGGAGAAACACGAATCGCCGTGGGGGCGGGGGTGGTCGGACGGCCTCGGGTCGTCAGTGGCTGGTCGCGCAGTTCCCCGCGCCCCTGGAGGGGCGCTGCCATCGACGTCCGTTGACCTGCCCCGGTTCGTCTCCGATGACGTACCGCACGCGGCGGCCGTGGACACGCCTCGCCGGGGCTCGGCAGCCCCTCGGGCGGCAGCCGCGCGCGAGGCGGGCGTACCGGTCCACGGTCGTCATGGTGGGAGTCATCGGGGTCAGCCTAGCGGGTGATCAGCCCCGGCCGTGGCGCAGTGCGGGGTGCTCGCCCGCCGCCACCAGGTCCGCCACCGCCGTCTTCGGGTCGCGGCCGGTCACCAGGGACTCCCCGACCAGGACCGCGTCGGCGCCCGCGTTGGCGTACGCGATCAGGTCGTGGGGGCCGCGGACGCCGGACTCGGCGACCTTGACGATGTGGTCGGGGATCTCGGGGGCGACCCGCTCGAAGGTGGAGCGGTCGACCTCCAGGGTCTTCAGGTTGCGCGCGTTGACGCCGATGATCCGGGCGCCCGCGTCGACCGCGCGCTCGACCTCGTCCTCGTCGTGCACCTCGACGAGCGGGGTGAGGCCGATGGAGACGGCGCGCTCGATCAGCGACTCCAGGGCGGGCTGGTCGAGGGCGGCCACGATCAGCAGCGCGAGGTCGGCGCCGTGCGCCCGGGCCTCCCAGAGCTGGTACGAGGTGACGATGAAGTCCTTGCGCAGGACCGGGATGTCCACCCGCGCGCGGACGGCGTCCAGGTCGGCGAGGGACCCGCCGAAGCGGCGCTCCTCGGTGAGGACGGAGATGACGGCCGCGCCGCCCGCCTCGTAGTCGGCGGCGAGGCCGGCCGGGTCGGCGATGGCGGCCAGCGCGCCCTTGGACGGGCTGGAGCGCTTCACCTCGCAGATCACCTTGACGCCGTCGCCCTTGAGCGCGGCGACGCCGTCCTTGGCGGCGGGCGCCTTGGCCGCGCGCTCCTTCAGCTCGTCGAGGCTGACGCGCGCCTGCCGCTCCGCGAGGTCGGCACGGACTCCGTCGATGATCTCGTCGAGCACACTCACGCGAGCGGCCCCCTTTCGGGCAACCAGTGGAAAACGATGGTCACTGCGATGGTATCCGCAGGAGGGGTGAGGCCTCACATCCGGTGGAGCGCGGTGTCACCACCTGGACGTCCGGCCGTCGATCAAGGGTGCAGCCAGCCGCCGAAGGGCAGGTTCCGGACGACCGTGAAGACCAGGACCGACGCGCCCAGCGACCACAGGGCGACCGGGCGGAGGTCGATCCGCAGCGGCCGGCCGCGGGCCGCGCGGACCACCCAGACGGTCCACAGGACGGCGAAGAGCAGATAGCCGGTCACCGCGAGCGCGTTGTCGTGCAGGGCGGTGAGCGGGTCCCCGTGCACGAAGGCGTGCGCGCTGCGCAGTCCGCCGCAGCCCGGGCAGTACAGCCCGGTGACGCGCAGCAGGGGGCAGACGGGGTAGTGGCCGGGTTCGTTGGGGTCGACTGCGCCGACGTAGGCGAAGGCCACGGCGACGGCGGCGAGGATCCCGGCGGGCACGGCCAGGCGTCCGGCGGCGGTGGTCGTCACCCGCTGGCTGTCGGCGTTCACGTCTCGCATTGTGCCCCGGGCGGGACGCACACGCGCGTGAGGGGCGGCCGGTGTGCTCACCGGCCGCCCCTCACGGGACGTCGTGCGGACGCTCAGCCCTCGGCGGCGGCGGGCTCGGCCTTCACCGTCGCCGCGGTCCTGTGTACCGGGTGGACGTCCTTCGGCTGGCCCAGACCGGCGGCGCGCATGGCGGCGCCGACGACCCCGCCGAGGGCCACGATCACCATGCCGGCCCAGAAGCCCACGGGCTGCGCCATCACCATGAACGCGCCCGCGACGCAGAAACCGATGAAGGCGATGGTGACACCGGTCCAGGCGGCCGGGGTGTGTCCGTGGCTGCTGCCCGCCATGACTTGCTCCTCATTGCTGTCTAAGTGTCGCTGTCTGTGTGTCCGTCCGAGCCGGGGGCTCGGGTCCATTGTCCCGTACGCGCACGCGTGGCGGACGCGGGGGTGGCTTCCGTTCGCGTCTGATGCACCACACCGGGAGGCCCGCGGCGGGTGGGCGGCGCGCGGTCAGGCGGGGTCGGCGCCCGTGGGGTCCTCGCCGCGGTCCAGGGCCTTCCAGATCTCCTCGGGCCGCTCGGGGTCGACGGGCCGGGCCGCCCGCCGCTGACGGGGGGCACCGGAGCGTTCGTAGCGGCCGGACATGGCGGGCCACTGACGGCCGTAACGCAGGGCGAGCAGGCCCGCCAGCAGGATGAGGACCCCACCGACGACCGCGACGTAGGGCCAGGCGGTGTGGGTGAAGGAGGCGACGGAGGCGGAGGTGTCGCCGGAGGCCCGCGCGGCCTGTTCGTCGAGGGCCGAGTCGTCGGAGGCGCCGGTCAGGGCGGCGACGACGATGCCGACGCCGGAGAGCGCGAGGAGTGCGGAGACAGCGAGCCGGCCGGCCTTGCGGACGGCGAAGACGGCGACGAGCGCGGCGAGGCCCACTATGGCGAGCGCCGCGGGCACGCCCGTGACGTCGCTGCCCCTGGCGGTGAGGGCGAAGGGGCCGCCGGCCACCGTCGCCGTGCCCTCGGACCAGCGCTGCCGGGTGGAGAGCAGGGCCACGGCCGCGCCCAGCGCCCCGGACAGCAGGGCGAGACCGAGGCTCAGCCGGCCGGCCCGGGCGGAGGCGGCGGATACGGAACGGGGGTGAGGTACAGCAGTCACGGAGTCCACTATCGCCTGAACCCCGGGCGAAGCGTCACCCGGGGCTCAGTGATTCGCGCCCCACCGCGCGGGAGGGCTACTTCACGAGCCGGTTCGCGGTGTGGACCGCGCGCAGGACCGCCGCCGCCTTGTTGCGGCACTCCTGGTCCTCGGCGACGGGGTCGGAGTCGGCGACGATGCCGGCACCGGCCTGGACGTAGGCGGTGCCGTCGCGCAGCAGGGCGGTACGGATGGCGATGGCGGTGTCGGAGTCGCCCGCGAAGTCCAGGTAGCCCACGCAGCCGCCGTACAGGCCGCGCCGGGACGGCTCCAGCTCGTCGATGATCTGCATGGCGCGGGGCTTGGGGGCGCCGGAGAGGGTGCCGGCGGGGAAGCAGGCGGTGAGGACGTCGAAGGCGGTGCGGCCCGGGGCGACCTTGCCGGTGACGGTCGAGACGATGTGCATGACGTGGGAGTACCGCTCGATGGACATGAAGTCGACGACCTCGACGGAGCCGGGCTCGCAGACCCGCCCCAGGTCGTTGCGGCCGAGGTCGACGAGCATGAGGTGCTCGGCGCGCTCCTTGGGGTCGGCGAGGAGCTCGTCGGCGAGGGCCTGATCCTCCTGCGGGGTGGCGCCGCGGTGCCGGGTGCCGGCGATGGGGTGGACCATCGCCCGCCCGTCCTCGACCTTGACCAGGGCCTCGGGGGACGAGCCGACGACGTCGAAGGCACCGCCTTCGCCGTCGGGGAAACGGAACAGGTACATGTACGGCGAGGGGTTGGTGGCCCGCAGGACGCGGTAGACGTCCAGCGCGCTCGCCGTGCACGGCGTCTCGAAGCGCTGTGAGGGGACGACCTGGAAGGCCTCGCCTGCGCGGATGCGCTCCTTGATGTCGTCGACGGCCGCGCGGAAGTCGGGGCCGCCCCACAGCGCGGTGTACTCGGGCAGCTCGGAGGGCGGCAGCACGGCCGGGGGCTGGGCCACCGCGCGCGTGAGGTCGGCCTCCATGGCGTCGAGGCGTGCCACCGCGTCCGCGTAGGCCTCGTCGACGCCGGTGTCGAGGTCATTGTGGTTGATCGCGTTGGCGATCAGCAGGACCGAGCCCTCCCAGTGGTCCATGACGGCGAGGTCGCTGGTGAGGAGCATGGTCAGTTCGGGCAGCCGCAGGTCGTCGCGCTCGCCGGGGCCGATCTTCTCCAGGCGGCGCACGATGTCGTAGCCGAGGTAGCCGACCATGCCGCCGGTGAAGGGCGGCAGACCCTCCTGGTGCGGGGTGTGCAGGGTCTCGATGGTGGCGCGCAGCGCGGCGAGCGGGTCGCCGTCGACGGGGACGCCGACGGGCGGGGCGCCGAGCCAGTGGGCCTGTCCGTCGCGGGCCGTCAGGGTCGCCGCGGACCGGACGCCCACGAAGGAGTACCGGGACCAGGAGCGGCCGTTCTCCGCGGACTCCAGCAGGAAGGTGCCGGGGCGCTCGGCGGCGAGCTTTCGGTAGAGCGCGACCGGGGTGTCGCCGTCGGCGAGGAGCTTGCGGGTGACCGGGATGACCCGTCGGTCGGTGGCCAGCTTGCGGAACGTCTCGAGGTCCATGGCGGCTGACCTTACTGATCCGAGGCGGTTGCGCCGGAATCGGCGCCCTTGAGGAGTACGTCGGCGTCGAAGCAGGTGCGCGCGCCGGTGTGGCAGGCGGCGCCGACCTGGTCGACCTTGACCAGCAGGGTGTCGGCGTCGCAGTCCAGCGCCACGGACCTCACCCACTGGACGTGGCCGGAGGTGTCGCCCTTGACCCAGTACTCCCGGCGGCTGCGCGACCAGTAGGTGCAGCGGCCGGTGGTGAGGGTGCGGTGCAGCGCCTCGTCGTCCATCCAGCCGAGCATGAGCACCTCACCGGTGTCGTACTGCTGGGCGATGGCGGGGACGAGCCCGTCGGCGCTGCGCTTGAGGCGCGCGGCGATCTCGGGGTCGAGACTGCTGGGAGGGGGCGTGACGGTCATGGGTGCCATTGTGCCGCGCGCGACGGACAGTGACGGGCCGGTGTCCACTGCGCGGACCCGGTACGCGGTCGTAGGCTGACCGCATGTCGACTTTCGCCAAGCGTGAACGGCTCCTTCTCGCCGACCTCTTGGAGACGGCCGGTCCGGGCGCCCCGACCCTCTGCGAGGGCTGGGAGACGCAGGACCTGGCCGCGCACGTGGTGGTGCGCGAGCGTCGTCCGGACGCCGCCGGGGGCATTCTGATCAAGCAGCTTGCACCACGGCTGGACAAGGTGATGGCGGAGTTCGCCGCCAAGCCGTACGAGGAGCTGATCCAGCTCATCCGCACCGGCCCACCGCGCTTCTCACCCTTCCAGCTGAAGCAGATCGACGAGGCGTCGAACACGCTCGAGTTCTACGTCCACACCGAGGACGTGCGGCGTGCCCAGCGCGACTGGACGGCCCGGGAGCTCGACCCGGTCTTCCAGGACGCCCTGTGGTCCCGGCTGGAGCGCACGGCGCGGCTGATGGGCCGAGGTTCCCCGACGGGTCTGGTCCTGCGCCGCGCGGACGGCCGTACGGTGGTCGCTCAGCGCGGCGCGCCGGTGGTGACGGTCACCGGGGAGCCCTCGGAGCTGCTGCTGTTCCTGTACGGCCGGCAGAACGCCGCGAAGGTGGAGCTGGAGGGCGACGAGGACGCCGTCGAGAAGCTGCACAGCGGCAAGCAGCTGGGCATCTGAGCGGGCGGAAGGGCACCCTGTGATCAAAGTAGCCATGACCAGCGTGTACGTCGACGACGTCGCGAAGGCCCACGCGTTCTACACGGAGGTGCTGGGGTTCGAGACCCGGATGCACATGGACCTGGGCGGCGGCACGCTGTTCGTCACGGTCGGCGCGGCCGAGGGCGCCCAGCAGGACCTCCAGCTGCTGCTGGAGCCCGGGCAGGGCCCCATCGCGGAGCCCTACCGCACGGCCGTGAAGGCGGCGGGGCTGCCGTGCATCGTCTTCTCCGTGGACGACGTCCAGCAGGAGTACGACCGCCTGCGCGCCCTGGGCGTCGAGTTCACCCAGGCCCCGACCGAACAGGGCCCGGTGATCACGGCCGTCCTGGACGACACGGTGGGCAACCTCATCCAACTGGCCGAGCCCCAACCCTGACCGCGACCGGGGCCCGGCGCGCGAGCCAGGGGTGGGGCGTCCGCGTGGTCAAGGCGTCCGTGCGGGCAGGGCGGTCACCGCACCGGGTGGCCCGCCTTCTTCAGGGCCTGTTTCACCTCTCCGATCCGCAGGTCGCCGAAGTGGAACACCGACGCGGCCAGCACCGCGTCCGCGCCCGACTCGACGGCCGGTGCGAAGTCGCCGAGTCGGCCGGCGCCGCCGGAGGCGATGACCGGGACCGTGACGTGCCCCCGGACGGCGGCGATCATCTCCAGGTCGTAGCCGTCCTTGGTGCCGTCCGCGTCCATCGAGTTCAGCAGGATCTCGCCGGCGCCCAGCTCGGCCGCCCGGTGGGCCCACTCGATCGCGTCGATGCCGGTGCCCTTGCGGCCGCCGTGGGTGGTCACCTCGAAGGTGCCCGAGGGGGTGCGCCGCGCGTCCACGGACAGCACCAGCACCTGGCTGCCGAACCGCTCGGCGATCTCCTGGATGAGCTCGGGACGGGCGATGGCCGCCGTGTTGACGCCCACCTTGTCGGCGCCCGCCCGCAGCAGCTTGTCGACATCCTCGGCGGTGCGTACGCCGCCGCCCACGGTCAGCGGGATGAACACCTGTTCCGCGGTGCGGCGCACCACGTCGTAGGTGGTCTCGCGGTTGCCGGACGAGGCGGTGATGTCCAGGAAGGTCAGCTCGTCGGCGCCCTCGGCGTCGTAGACCTTGGCCATCTCGACAGGGTCGCCCGCGTCGCGCAGGTTCTGGAAGTTGACGCCCTTGACGACCCGGCCGTTGTCCACGTCCAGGCAGGGGATGACTCGGACCGCCAGGGTCATGAGTTCACGGCTCCTCTGAATGCCTCTAGTTCCACTTCGACCAGGATGCGCGGGTCGACGAAGCCCTCCACGACCAGCAGGGTCGAGACCGGGCGCACGGCGTCGAAGATCTCCTTGTGGGCCCGGCCCACCTCGTCGACGTCCCGCTGGTGTGTCAGATACAACCTGGTACGGATCACGGACTCCACACCGAGCCCGAACGCGCCGAGCGCCTCGACCGCGCCGGTGAGCGCCACCTTGGCCTGCTCGTAGGGGTCGCCCTCCCCGTAGAGCACGCTGCCCTTGAAGGACGTGGTGCCCGCCACCAGCACGCGGTCCCCCGCCGCGACGGCGCGTGCGAACCCGAAACTCTCCTCCCAGGGACTTCCGCTCTGCACCCGCCGTACGGCTTCGGACGTCATCGCGACACAGCCTCCAAGGCCTCTTCCAGGGTGAACGCCTTCGCGTAGAGCGCCTTCCCGACGATGGAGCCCTCGACACCGAGGGGTACCAGCTCGGCGATGGCACGCAGGTCGTCCAGGGACGACACGCCGCCCGATGCCACGACCGGCCGGTCGGTGACCGCGCAGACGTTCCTCAGCAGCTCCAGGTTGGGGCCCTGGAGGGTGCCGTCCTTGGCGATGTCGGTGACGACGTACCGGGCGCAGCCCTCCTTGTCGAGCCGCTCCAGCGTCTCGTAGAGGTCGCCGCCGTCGCGGGTCCAGCCGCGGCCCTTGAGGGTCGTGCCGCGGACGTCCAGGCCCACCGCGATCCTGTCGCCGTGCTCGGCGATGACCTCGGCGACCCACTCGGGGGTCTCCAGGGCGGCCGTGCCGAGGTTGACGCGGGTGCAGCCGGTGGCCAGCGCGGCGGCGAGGGAGGCGTCGTCGCGGATGCCGCCGGACAGCTCCACCTTGATGTCCATGGCCCCGGTGACCTCACGGACCAGGTCCCGGTTGTCGCCGGTGCCGAACGCGGCGTCCAGGTCGACCAGGTGCAGCCACTCGGCGCCCGCCCGCTGCCAGGCGAGGGCGGCCTCCAGCGGGGAGCCGTAGGAGGTCTCCGTGCCGGACTCGCCGTGGACGAGACGGACGGCCTGGCCGTCGCGGACGTCGACGGCGGGGAGGAGTTCGAGCTTGCTCACAGGGTTCCGATCCAGTTGGTGAGGAGCTGGGCTCCGGCGTCGCCGGACTTCTCGGGGTGGAACTGCGTGGCCCACAGGGCGCCGTTCTCCACGGCGGCCACGAACGGCTTGCCGTGCGTCGACCAGGTCACCCTGGGCGCGTGCATGGCCGCGTTGTGGGTCTCCAGCGTCCAGTCGTGGACGGCGTAGGAGTGCACGAAGTAGAACCGGGCGTCCGCGTCGAGGCCGGCGAACAGTTCGGAGCCCGCGGGGGCGTCCACGGTGTTCCAGCCCATGTGCGGGACGATCTCGGCCTGGAGCGGCTCGACCGAGCCGGGCCACTCGTCGAGGCCCTCGGTCTCGACGCCGTGCTCGATGCCCCGGGCGAACAGGATCTGCATGCCGACGCAGATGCCCATCACCGGGCGGCCGCCGGACAGCCGGCGGTCGATGATCCAGTCGCCGCGCGCCGCGCGCAGGCCGGTCATGCAGGCGGCGAAGGCGCCGACGCCCGGCACCAGCAGCCCGTCGGCGTTCATGGCCCGGTCGAAGTCACGGGTGATCTCGACCTCGGCCCCGGTGCGCGCGAGGGCGCGCTCGGCGGAGCGGACGTTGCCGAAGCCGTAGTCGAAAACGACGACCTTCTTGCTCACCGCGCTCAATTCCACACCTCCAGCCGCATCACACCGGCGACCAGGCACATCCCCGCGCCGATCGACAGCAGCACGATCAGGCTCCTCGGCATGTCCTGCTTGACGAAGGAGTAGATGCCGCCGACCAGGAACAGGCCGACGACGATCAGAAGGGTCGACAGACCGGTCATCGTGTTACAGCGCACCCTTCGTGGAGGGGAGGATGCCGGCCGCGCGCGGGTCGCGCTCGGAGGCGTACCGCAGGGCCCGGGCCAGGGCCTTGAACTGGCACTCGACGATGTGGTGCGCGTTGCGCCCGTAGGGCACGTGCACGTGCAGCGCGATCTGGGCCTGGGCGACGAAGGACTCCAGGATGTGCCGGGTCATCGTGGTGTCGTACTCGCCGATCATCGGCGCCATCTTCTCGGGCTCGGTGTGCACGAGGTACGGCCGGCCGGACAGGTCCACCGTCACCTGGGCGAGGGACTCGTCCAGCGGGACCGTGCAGTTGCCGAAGCGGTAGATGCCGACCTTGTCGCCGAGGGCCTGCTTGAAGGCGGCGCCGAGGGCGAGGGCGGTGTCCTCGATGGTGTGGTGGGAGTCGATGTGCAGGTCGCCGTCGGTCTTCACGGTCAGGTCGAACAGACCGTGCCGCCCGAGCTGGTCGAGCATGTGGTCGTAGAAACCGACGCCGGTCGACACATCGACCTTGCCGGTGCCGTCGAGGTTGATCTCGACGAGGACCGAGGTCTCCTTCGTCGTGCGCTCCACACGTCCTACGCGGCTCATGCGCTCTGCTCCTTCTTGACTTCACGGACCGCGTCGAGGAACGCGTCGTTCTCTTCGGGGGTTCCGGCGGTGACCCGCAGCCAGCCCGGTACGCCGTTGTCGCGGACCAGGACGCCCCGGTCGAGGATCTTCTGCCAGACCTCGTGGGCGTCGGCGAACCGGCCGAACTGCACGAAGTTGGCGTCGGACGCCGTGACCTCGTAGCCGATCGCCAGCAGCTCGCTCACCAGCCGGTCCCGCTCCGACTTCAGCTGCTCGACGTACTTGAGCAGCGTGTCGGTGTGCTCCAGGGCGGCCAGCGCGGTCGCCTGGGTGACGGCCGACAGGTGGTACGGCAGCCGTACCAGCTGGACGGCGTCCACGACGGCCGGGTGCGCGGCGAGGTAGCCGAGGCGCAGCCCGGCGGCGCCGAAGGCCTTGGACATCGTCCGCGAGACGACCAGGTGCGGCCGGCCCTCGATCAGCGGCAGCAGCGAGTCGCCGTGGCTGAACTCGATGTACGCCTCGTCGACCACCACGATCGACGGCTTGGCCGCCTGTGCGGCGTCGTACAGCGCGAGGACGGTCTCGGCCGGGACCGCGGTGCCGGTGGGGTTGTTGGGGGTGGTGACGAAGACGACGTCGGGGCGGTGCTCGGCGATCGCCTTCTCGGCGGCCGCGAGGTCGATGGTGAAGTCCTCGCGCCGGGGCCCGGAGATCCAGCCGGTGCCGGTGCCGCGCGCGATGAGTCCGTGCATCGAGTACGACGGCTCGAAGCCGATCGCCGTACGGCCCGGTCCGCCGAAGGTCTGCAGCAGCTGCTGGAGCACCTCGTTGGAGCCGTTGGCGGCCCACACGTTCGCGAGCCCGACGGCGTATCCGGAGGTGTCCGTCAGGTACCGGGCGAGCCGGGTGCGCAGCTCGACGGCGTCCCGGTCGGGGTAGCGGTTGAGGTCGCGGGCCGCCTCGCGGACCCGCTCCGCGATCCGCTCGACCAGCGGCTCGGGCAGCGGGTAGGGGTTCTCGTTGGTGTTCAGCCGTACGGGGACGTCCAGCTGGGGCGCGCCGTAGGGGGACTTGCCGCGCAGCTCGTCCCGTACGGGGAGATCGTCGATTCCGAGGTTCACTTGCTCGTCGGTACCTTCCAGCCACGCGAGATCTGTTCGTCTCCGGCAAAACGTGCCTTGATCGCCGCGCCGTGCGCGGGCAGGTCCTCCGCCTCCGCCAGTGTGACCACGTGGTGCGCGACCTCGGCCAGCGCCTCCTTCGTGTAGTCGACGATGTGGATGCCGCGCAGGAAGGACTGGACCGACAGGCCCGAGGAGTGGCAGGCGCAGCCGCCGGTGGGGAGCACGTGGTTGGAGCCGGCGGCGTAGTCGCCGAGGGAGACCGGCGCCCAGGGCCCGATGAAGATCGCGCCGGCGTTCCTCACCCGGTCGGCCACGGCCGCCGCGTCCGCCGTCTGGATCTCCAGGTGCTCGGCGCCGTACGCGTCGACGACCCTGAGGCCCTCGTCGATGCCGTCGACGAGGACGATCGCGGACTGCCGGCCCTTGAGGGCCGGGACGATCCGGTCGTCGATGTGCTTGCTGGCGGCGACCTGCGGTTCCAGCTCCTTCTCGACCGCGTCCGCGAGCTCGACGGAGTCGGTGACCAGGACGGCGGCGGCCAGCGGGTCGTGCTCGGCCTGGCTGATCAGGTCGGCGGCGACGTGCACCGGGTCGGCGCTCGCGTCGGCCAGGACCGCGATCTCGGTCGGGCCGGCCTCGGCGTCGATGCCGATCTTGCCGGTGAAGTAGCGCTTGGCCGCGGCGACCCAGATGTTGCCGGGCCCGGTGACCATGTTGGCGGGCGCGCAGGACTCGGTGCCGTACGCGAACATCGCGACGGCCGTCGCGCCGCCGACGGCGTAGACCTCGTCGACGCCGAGGAGGGCGCAGGCGGCGAGGATCGTCGGGTGCGGCAGGCCCCCGAACTCGGCCTGGGCGGGCGAGGCGAGCGCGACGGAGGGGACGCCGGCCTCCTGCGCGGGCACGACGTTCATCACGACGGAGGAGGGGTAGACCGACCGGCCGCCGGGCGCGTACAGCCCGACGCGCTCGACGGGCACCCACTTCTCGGTCACGGACCCGCCCGGCACGACCTGGGTCGTGTGGGTGGTCCGGCGCTGCGCGCGGTGGACGAGCCGGGCGCGGCGGATGGACTCCTCCAGGGCGGCGCGCACGGCCGGGTCGAGCGCCCCGAGCGCGTCGGCGATCGCGCGCGCGGGGACCCGTACGGATTCCAGCCGAACCCCGTCGAACTTCTCGGCGAAGTCGATCAGCGCCGCGTCGCCCCGATGATGCACGGCCTCGCAGATCGGACGCACCTTCTCCAGGGCGGCCTGAACGTCGAACTCGGCTCGGGGCAGCAGGTCACGCAGGGCGGGGCCCTCGGGAAGGGCGTCGCCGCGCAGATCGATTCGAGAGATCACACCGCAATTCTCTCAGACCGGCTTCCGGCCCCGTCCGCGCGTATCAGTGGCTGATACGGAGCGTGGCCGGAACCCGGAAGATCACCTTCACGTCTTGCTTCCGGGGGGTCACGCAAGGGCATCAAAGGGCCGTGGACGACCAAGGGGGGTGACAGATGGTGACCGAAGGGGACGGAGCGGCTTCGGGCGACATCCCGGATGATCTGACCGCCGCCGAGGCCGGTATGTGGCAGGCCTTCCGCAACGGCAGCGTGTACGACCTGAGCAGCGGGGACACCGTCGTGGACGATCCGCACGGCGGGCATCCGTGGGGCGGCGAGCGGACCGTGCGGGCCAGGATCGTGGCCTGGCTGCTGCTGGCCGGCCCGCCCGCGCTGGCGGGCCGGGTGTCCAGCCTCAAGCTGGTGGGGGTGCGGATCAGCGGCAGCCTCGACCTGGCGGGCGGCGCCGTGGTGCCGTACGTCGAGCTGCGGCGCTGCCGGTTCGAGCGGGACGTGCTGCTGCCGGAGGCACGGTTCACGACCCTGCGGATGGTGGACTGCGCGGTGCCGCGGCTGGAGGCGGCCCGGCTGCACACCGAGGGTGATCTGCATCTGCCCCGCTGCCGGTTCCAGCAGGGGGTACGGCTCACCGACGCGCACATCGGCACGGACCTGATGCTGAACCAGGCGATCGTGTACCGCGACCGCACGGGCCGCTCGATCGCCGCCGACGGGATGACGGTCGGCCAGGACTTCCAGGCGGAGCTGCTGGAGTCGCACGGCGAGCTGAGCCTGCGCAGCGCCAAGATCGGCGTGTCGCTGAGTCTGCGGGGCGCCCGGCTGGTCAACCCGTACACCCGGCTCGCGCTGAACGCGCCGCAGCTGACGGTGGAGCGCTCGCTGTACCTGACCCCGGCGGGCGTGGGCCGGCAGGCGCTGAGCGGGACGACGCCCGCGCGCGGGACCCGCATCCAGCGCTTCGAGTGCCGGGGCGGGGTGCGGCTGGACGACGGGCGGTTCGGGGACGCGGTCGACCTGGAGCGGGCGCGGTTCACCTTCACGGACGACCAGGAGCTGTCGCTGGTCCGGGTCCAGACGCCCGAGCTGCGGTTCCTCGGGGAACGGCCGCGGCGCGGCAAGGTGGTGCTGTCCGGTGCCCGGGTGATCAACCTGGTGGACCGGGCGAGCGCCTGGCCGGGCCCGGGCAGTCTGCACATGGGCGGCTTCGCGTACGAGAACCTGGTGCCGCAGGGCCCGTTCCCGCTGGCCGCGCGGCTGGAGTGGATCGCGGCGGCGACCGCGGAGTACGCGCCGGAGCCGTACGAACGGCTGGCGACGGTGTTACGGGAGGGCGGCGAGGACGAGGACGCCCGTGAGGTGCTGCTCGCCAAGCAGCGCCGGCGCCGCGAGACCCTGCCGCCGGCCGCGAAGCTCGTGGGCTACGCGCAGGACTGGACGGTCGCCTACGGGTACCGGCCGGGCCGGGCGGCGGTGTGGATGGCGGTGCTGTGGGCGGCGAGCACCCTGGCCTTCGCGAACGCCCCGCATCCCCCGGTGAACCCGGGCGGGCACCCGCCCTGGAACCCGGCCCTGTTCAGCCTGGACCTGCTGCTGCCGGTGATCGACCTGGGCCAGGTCGGCCAGTGGCAGCTCACCGGGGGCTGGCAGTGGCTGTCGACGGCGCTGATCCTGCTGGGCTGGGTCCTGGCGACGACGGTGGCGGCGGGGGCGACGAGGCTGCTGCGACGGGGGTGACGCGGTCGGCCCGAGACGGGGCTGCGGGGACCGGCGCGGCGGGGTGACGGCGGTCGGCCCCTACCGGGTCCTGCGGGACCGCTGCGGCGGGAGCGACACGACGGACCTCGACGGGGCTGCGGGACCGCTGCGGCCAGGGTGACGGGACATGCCGAGACGGCGCTGTGGGACCGTTGCAACGGAGGTGCCGCGGTCGGCCCCGACCGGGGGCTGCGGGACCGTGCGGCGGGGGTGACGGGACAAGCCCCGACGGGGGCTGTGGGTCCGGTGCGGCCGGGGTGACACTACAGACCCCGAGGGGACTGCGGGACCGGTGCGACGGAGGTGCCGCGGTCGGCCCCGACCGGGGGCTGCGGGACCGTGCGGCGGGGGTGACGGGACAAGCCCCGACGGGGGCTGCGGGACCGCTTCAGCCAGGGTGACACGACAAGCCCCGACGACGGCCGCGGGACCGCTTCAGCCAGGGTGACACGACAAGCCCCGACGACGGCCGCGGGACCGCTTCAGCCAGGGTGACGCGACAGGCCAAGACGGGGCTGCGGGACCGGTGAGGCCCGCGTGACTCCGACAGCCCCGACGGGGCCGTGGGACCGCTGCGGCGGGCGGGACCGAGCCGGTCCGGGCAGGCCGAAACCCGTATGGCCGAATCTCCACACAACCCCCTCGTCCCTGCACGAACAATCCCTGAACAGGGCTCACTTTTTGCGGTTCCTTGACCTGGCGGCGTACAACTTTCCCGGGCTTGCCCGCACCCTCTGGCGCAAGCCGACCTGCGGCTTTTCAATGGGCGGCACCATGGCTCTGCTGCCCCCCTTCATCCGTGCCCCCCGCACCTCGCGGGCGGCGCGGACGACCGCCGCCCCCCACCCCGGCGCCGGGCTCCCCGCCGACGACGAGGTGCTCCTCGATGTGCCCGACGACCGGCTCGGGCCGGCCCTGGTCGCGGCCGGACGGGGCTCGTACGAACCGGCCGCCGCCCTGCTCACCCGCACCCGGGAACGGGCCGAGTGGGAGTACCGGGACCGCTACGTGACCCGCCTGGCCTCCTTCGCGCACTCCCGTACGGAGTGGTTCGAGGAGTGGCGCGCCGCGGCCCCCCGCGACCCCGACCTGCTGCTGGTCTCGGCCCAGCTCGCGGTGGACCGGGCGTGGCTGTCACCGGCGCGGGCCGAACTGCTGCGCGAGGTGAGCCCGCTGATCACGGCGGCCGCGCAGAGCGACCACGGCGACCCGGTCCCGTGGCGGATCGCCCTGGACCACGCCCGCGGCGCGCGGGCCGGGCACAAGTACTTCGGCGAACTGTGGGAGGCGGCGGTGCGCCGCGCCCCGCACCACTACGGCTGCCACGTCGCCGCCAAGCGCTACCTCGCCGAGTCCTGGCACGGTTCGCACCGCGAGTGCTTCGACTTCGCCGACCGGGCCGCCCAGGACGCCCCGGCGGGCTCGCTGGTCCAGGCGCTCCCGGCCCGGGCGGCCTTCGCCTATCTCACCGACGGCTGCGGCCCCGAGGTGCCGCGCGAGCGACTCGACTCGGCGGCCGACCGCGCGATGGCCCTGTCGGCGCGCTTCCCGTCCCTGGACCCCTGGCCGGCCGAGATACGCAACCTGCTGGTGTACGTCCTGGTCCGCCTCGGCCGCCTCGACGACGCCCTCGTCCAGCTGCTTCTGATCGGCCCGTACGCCACCTCCTTCCCCTGGAACCGGCTCTCCGACGACCCCCTCGGCCACTTCCTGGCGGTGCGCGAGGCCGTGTACACCGGACGGGCCGTGCCCGAACCCTGGCAGCCACGAAAGGGGCACGGCGACCGCGCCCACCCGGACGACCATTAGGCTTTTGCGCCGTGACCACCGTCCGTCTGCCGCTCTTCCCCCTGAACTCGGTGCTGTTCCCGGGTCTGGTGCTCCCGTTGAACGTCTTCGAGGAGCGCTATCGCGCCATGATGCGCGAGCTGCTCAAGACCTCCGAGGACGAACCGCGCCGGTTCGCCGTCGTCGCCATCCGCGACGGCCACGAGGTCGCGCCCAGCGCGCCGGGACTGCCCGACCAGACCGCGCTGCCCGAGCGCGGCCCGTCGGCCGGCTTCGGCGGGGACCCCCTCAAGGCCTTCCACGGCACCGGCTGCGTCGCCGACGCCGCGACGATCCGTGAGCGCGCCGACGGCACCTTCGAGGTCCTGGCGACGGGCACGAGGCGGGTGCGCCTGGTGTCGGTGGACGCCTCGGGCCCGTTCCTCACGGCGGAACTGGAGGAACTGCCCGAGGCACCGGGCGACGAGGCCGGCGCGCTCGCCGAAGGGGTGCTGCGGGCCTTCCGCCAGTACCAGAAACGCCTGGCGGGCGCCCGGGAACGCTCCCTGACCACCGGCGCCGACCTGCCCGACGACCCCGGGGTGGTGTCCTACCTGGTGGCCGCGGCGATGATGCTCGACACGCCCACGAAGCAGCGCCTGCTCCAGGCCCCCGACACCGCCTCCCGGCTCCGTGACGAACTGAGACTCCTTCGCACCGAGACGTCGATCATCCGTAGCCTGCCCTCGCTGCCCGCGTCGGACCTGACGCGCGGCCCGACGAGTCTCAACTGAACAGCCGAACCGCATTCCCGAAGGCGCGCGAACCCATGGCGAAGAAGCCGAAGAAGCAGCAGCAGTCCGGCGGCACCCCCGCCACGGTGGCCCTCACCTCGGCGGGCGTGGACTTCACGGTCCACGCCTACGACCACGACCCGGGCCACCCCTCCTACGGCGAGGAGGCCGCGGAGGCGATGGGCGTCTCCCCCGACCGGGTCTTCAAGACGCTGGTGGCCGACGTGGACGGCGCGCTCACGGTCGCGGTGGTCCCGGTGGCCGGGTCCCTCGATCTGAAGGCCCTGGCCTCGGCGGTGGGCGGCAAACGCGCCGCGATGGCCGACCCCGCCCTGGCCGAACGCACCACGGGCTACGTCCGGGGCGGCATCTCCCCCCTCGGCCAGCGCAAGAGGCTGCCCACGGTCCTCGACGCCTCCGCCACCGCCCACTCCACGATCTGCGTCTCGGCGGGCCGCCGGGGCCTGGAGGTGGAACTCGCCCCGGCCGACCTGGCCACCCTGACCGGGGCCGTCCTGGCCCCGATCGGCCGCGGCTGAGAGAGCCCCCCGGGGGCTGTCCGCCGCCGTACGGGCTTCATCGAGCCCGTACGGCGTTCGAAGGACGAGGCCCGCTCCGGGCCCCGATCACAGCCCCTGAGTCAGGGCCGGTCGGGGGTCCAGGCGGCGGAGCCCCCCGGCGGGGTGGGCCCCTGGCCGTACGGGTCCGGGTCACGGGGGCCGAACAGCGCCGTGAGGCCCAGGTGGACCACCAGGGCCGCGAACGGCCAGGCCAGCAGGGCACCGTGAGCGCCCAGCTTCAGCGGCGCCGAGAACGTCACGTTCTTGCCGGCGGCCTTGGCCTGCGCGATCACGTCCGACCCCGGCCCCAGCCACACCCCCAGCCGCCATGCCAGCACCGACCCGAGCAGCCCCCCGAGCACCAGGGCCACCACCAGCGGCACGCCCCCGCGCCGCCGCCAGGCGAACACGACGGCCGCGCTCACGGCCCCGAACGCCAGCGCGAGCAGGGTGAACGTCCCGTCGACCCCGATCGCCTGCTCCCCCTCGGTGTCCTTGAGGTAGACGACCCACCCGCCGTTCACGACGTCCCCCACCAGCGGAACGGAGGGCGCCAGGTACTTCCACAGCACCCCGAGCAGCGCCCCGGCCACCGCGACCGCCACCGTCACCACGGCGGCCTCCCGCAGTTCGGTCTTCATCCCGGGCCCGTCCTGTCCGTACGCGGCGTCCTGCGGCACGGCCGCCACACCCAGCGGCCCTCCGGGCGGAGGCGGCCAGGCGGCCCCCGGCGGGGACGGTTCGTGCGGTGGCGGAGGCGGAGTCAGCGGTGCGGTCACCCTGACATCGTGCCAGGCCCGGCCGTGCCGCGCGTCACCGGACGGCGGCCCGGCGGTAGGCCCAGGTGGCGACGGCCAGGGAGACGACGCCCACCCCGGCGCACACGGCGAGGTCCCCGAGCACCAGCGCCCAGTCCGGGTGCGCCCCGAAGGTGCGGGCGAAGGCCTCCACGCCGTACGTCGACGGCAGCAGGTCCCGGGCGAACCGCACCGCCTCCGGCATCCGGTCCGGCGGCAGCACCCCCAGCAGCAGCGCGGCGGACATCCCCAGCTGCCCCAGCACGGTCGCCAGCTCCGGCCGCGGCGCGAGCAGCCCGAACGCGGCGCCCAGCCCGGACAGCGCGGCCCCGGCCAGCGGGATCACGGCCGCCAGCACCCACAGATGCGTCAGCGGCAGCCCGAACAGCACGCACCCGAACACCGCGGTCACCAGCGTCCCCGGCACGGTGAAGGAGGCGTACGCCCCCGCCGCGCCCAGCACCACGGCCGCCGGCGGCACCGGCAGGGTGGCGTAGTGGTCCAGCCCGCCGCTCGCCCGCAGCTGCCCGAAGTACTGCGCGAGCAGATTGAGCGCGACGAACGCGACGACGAGCACCGCGGAGCCCGCGACGACCGCCTCCGCCTCGCTGCCCCCGTCCACGACACCGCGCATCATGATCAGGATGCCGACCGACTGGAAGGTCGCCACGAACAGCAGCGGGATCCGCGCCACCCGCGCGCGGGAGAGCTGCGCCCGGTACATGGCCACGAGCGACGGCCACAGCCGCGCGCGCGGCCCCAGCTCGGCGGCCGCGCGGACGGCGCCGGTGACGGCCCCGGCGCCGCCCGGCAGAACCCCGGCGGGTACGACACTCACGTGGCGCTGCTCCTCTTCCCTGCGGCTCTCATACCGTCCCCCACTCCCCCTGCGGAGCGTACGGGCCCCAGGGACCATACGGCCTCCGGGCCCGCGCTGCTCAGACCGCTCATGCCCGCACCAGCCCCTGCCGCGCGGCCCCGCCCAGGGCCAGGTACACGTCCTCCAGGCTGGGCGTGGCCAGGGTGAAGTCGTCCAGGGCGGCGAAGGCGGCGCCGCCGGTGACGGTGGCGACGATCGCGCGGGCCTCGTCGGGGGCCAGCCGCAGCGTCCAGCGGCGCCCGGACTCCACGGCCCGCTCGCGCAGCGCGGCGACCTCGGGGACGTCCAGCGGCGCCCGCTCCCGCCACACCAGCTCGACCCGGACCTCGCCGGCCACCTGTTCCTTGAGCCCGGCCGGCGTGTCGCAGGCGATGACCCGGCCCCGGTCGAGAACGGCGACCCGGTCGAGGACGGTCTCGGCCTCGATGACGTTGTGGGTGACCAGCAGGACGGTCGTGCCGCGCTCGGCGCGCCGCCGGTCCACGGCCGACCACACGGCGCGCCGCGCGACCGGGTCCATCCCGGTGGTCGGCTCGTCGAGCACCAGCAGGGGCCGCTCCCCCACTAGCACGGACGCGAAGCAGGCCAGCCGCCGCTGTCCGCCGGACAGCTTGCGCAGCGTGCGGCCGGCGAGGGGGGTGAGCCCCAGTTCGTCGAGGACGGCGTCCCGTTCCCGCCGGGCCTGCCGTACGTCGAGGCCGCGCAGCCGTGCGGTGGTCTCGGCGGCCAGGGAGACGGTGAGCTCGTCGAGGGCGGTGGACTCCTGGCCGAGGTAGGCGAGGATCCGCGCGGCCCGCTCGGGGTGGCGCACGATGTCGTGCCCGAGGATCTCCACGGTGCCCGAGTCGGGCCGCATCAGCCCGGTGAGCTGCCGTACGAGGGTGGACTTGCCGGCGCCGTTCGGGCCGAGCAGCCCGAAGATCTCGCCGCGGTGGATGTCCAGCTCCACCCCGTCGGTGGCCCGTACCTCGGCGGTCGCCGGGGTGCCGCGCCGGCCCCGTACCGCCGGATAGGTCTTGGTCAGTCCGCGCACGGCACACACGACCTCGTCCGGGTGCCGGATGGCCGATGTCGCGCGCGTACTCACAAGGGACGAGCCTACGGGGTCGGCGGGCTTCGCTCGTCCTCGGGGCCGCCCCGGGCCGTGTCCGCGACGCCCGGCCCGCCCCGCGACGCCCGGCCCGTCGGGATCCCGCGGACACGTCCCGGGGGCCGTCAGTCCCCGGCGGGCGCGTGCTCGGCGGCGGTGCGGACGTCGACCTCGCGCCAGAAGCCCGCCCGGATGGCGTAGCGGTCGTGCTCGTCGATCTGGTCGTCCTTGTGCGCGAGCAGTCCGAAGCGGGCCGCGTACCGGAGCAGCTCGCCGTCGATGCGGTGCGGGATGCGCGGGTACATGCCGGACAGCTTCTGGAGGTGGCCCTGGTCGCCGAGGCGCCCCATCCAGCGCCGGGCGAAGACCTGTCCCACCTCGAACGGGTCGCCGCCCACGGTGGTGATGTCCTCCTCCCGGTCGGCCCAGCGCTGCTCGGCCGTGGTCAGCTGGGCCAGCGTCGGCATGGCGGAGACCTCGGGGGGCTCGGCGACGGCACCGGGCCGGTCCACCCAGCCCTTGTCGGAGGACCAGCGCAGGGTGGCGGTGGCGGGGTGCGGGGCGGGGTGGCTGCCGGGGGCGCGCAGCGCGGCCAGGTCCTTGGGGGTGGGGACGCCCTTGGTGGCGGGCACGCGCTGCGGGGCGCCGGAGCGGTCGGAGGCGTCCGCGCCGGCGTGCTCGGTCTCCTCGGCGGGCCGCTCGGCGGCGGGGGCGAGCCCGGTGTCGGGCAGTGGCGCGGAGAGGATCGCGGCGATCTCGGGCCGGGGGACGGGCGGCGGCGCACACACCCCGCCCAGCTCCTTGGCGCGTACGGCCTTGGTGATCCACGTACGGTCCAGGACGCGGCGTTCGTCGGCCTCGGCGACCAGGTCCTCGGACTGGTTGTAGTCGCCGTCGGCGGCCTGGACGGCCCACAGGTGGACGGCGACGCCGTGTTCCTTGGCGGCCATCATGCCGGGCAGCAGATCGCCGTCGCCGGTGACGAGGACCACGTCGGAGCAGGCGCGGTTGCGGGCCAGTTCGGTCAGTTCGGCGTGCATCGCGGCGTCGACGCCCTTCTGGGCCCAGCGGCCGTCGCTGCGGGTCAGGGCGCCGAGCCGGACGGTGACCCGGGGCATCACGCGCAGCCTGCGGTGTTCGGGCTGGGGGACGCGGTCGGGGGCGCCGTCGAACCAGTAGATGCGCAGCAGGGGGCGTTCGGTGTCCGACTCGGCCTGTTCCCGCAGCCCCTGGACGAGGGCGGAGTGGTCGACGGTGATGCGGGACCGTGAGGGCTCCCCGGCGAGGAGGCTCGCGGCGGCCCCCAGCAGATACCCGGCGTCCACCAGGACGATGCAGCGGTCCACACGACTCACCCTCTTCCCGGGAGGTTTGCTTCGGGCTTCCTTCGAGTCTGCCCGACCGTGCGGGGGTTAACGGCCCGAACTCGATCTTCGGCGTGGCGTTTCGGGGCGATGCGCTCCGAGAACCCCTGTCACGGACGGTAATTATCCGAAATGCGCCTTAAGTCAGCCTATGTGAATCTGGTCGCGGTTCTGGTCCCTACATCCCCCGCAGGAGGCAGATCCCCATGGCCAAGAACAAGAAGCAGGACCGTAAACAGCCGCAGTCCGAGCGTGGTCAGCAGCAGGCCCAGCAGTCCTCGATGCAGGAGCAGGCCGAACAGCGGATCTCCCAGGTGACCCCGGCCGACATCGCCCGCAAGGGCCGGCAGAAGCGGTTCGGGCACAACTGACGCCCACCCAGCGGGCTGTTGCGGCCCAGGCACACCGAGGGGCGCGTCCGGTTCCGGACGCGCCCCTCGCGCTCGTGGTCAGGCCCGGGTCTCAGCCCGCCAGGCAGGACGGGCCGAGCAGCACCTTCAGATCGCCGAACAGCGCCGGATCGGGCTTGACCCGGTGCCGGTCCAGACGCAGGACGGTCGTCTTCGTCGGGCCCTGGAGCTTGATGCGGACCTCGCTGTCGCCCCGGTGGTGGGTGAGGATCTCGTCGAGCCGGCTGACCATCGGCGGGGTGACCCGGGTGGCCGGGATGGTGAGGATCACCGGCGCGTTGGTGCCCGCGTTGGACAGGTCGGGGACCTGGAGCTCCATCGCGACGAGCCGGGGCACGTCCTCGCGCTTGTCGAGGCGGCCCTTGACGAAGACGACGGCGTCCTCGACGAGTTGGGTCGACACGAGCTGGTAGGTCGCCGGGAAGAACATGCACTCGATGGAGCCCGCGAGGTCCTCCACGGTGGCGATGGCCCAGGCGTTGCCCTGCTTGGTCATCTTGCGCTGGAGGCCCGAGATGATGCCGCCGATGGTGACGACCGCGCCGTCCGCGTGCTCGCCGCCGGTGAGCTGGGCGATGCCCGCGTCCGCCTTGTCGGACAGCACGTGCTCCAGGCCGAACAGCGGGTGGTCGGAGACGTAGAGGCCGAGCATCTCCCGCTCCTGGGCGAGCAGGTAGGTCTTGTCCCACTCGTCCTCGGTGAACTGCACGTCGAGGCCGAAGCCGGGCTCGTTGCTCTCCTCCTCGCCCATGCCGCCGAAGAGGTCGAACTGGCCTTCGGCCTCCTTGCGCTTGACCGCGACCACGTTGTCGATCATCGGTTCGAACTGGGCGGTGAGGCCCTTGCGGGTGTGCCCGAGTGTGTCGAACGCGCCCGCCTTGATCAGCGATTCCGTGGTGCGCTTGTTGCAGGCGACCGCCTCGACCTTGTCCAGGTAGTCGGGGAAGGAGGCGTACTTCCCCTTGGCCTTGCGGCTCTTGATGATCGACTCGACGACGTTGGTGCCGACGTTGCGGACGGCCTCCAGGCCGAAGAGGATCACGTCGTCGCCCTGGGCGGCGAAGTTGTGCACCGATTCGTTGACGTTCGGCGGCAGCACCTTGATGCCCATGCGGCGGCACTCGTTGAGGTAGATCGCCGACTTGTCCTTGTCGTCCTTGACGGAGGTCAGCAGCGCGGCCATGTACTCGGCCGGGTAGTTCGCCTTCAGGTAGGCGGTCCAGTACGAGACCAGTCCGTACGCGGCGGAGTGGGCCTTGTTGAAGGCGTAGCCGGCGAACGGGACCAGGACGTCCCACAGGGCCTGGATCGCCTCGTCGCTGTAGCCGTTCCTCTGGGCGCCGGCCTGGAAGATGGTGAAGTTCTTCGCCAGTTCCTCGGGCTTCTTCTTGCCCATCACGCGACGGAGGATGTCGGCCTCGCCCAGCGAGTAGCCGGCGATGATCTGGGCGGCCTTCTGCACCTGCTCCTGATAGACGATCAGGCCGTAGGTGACCGCGAGGACCTCCTCCAGGGGCTCCTCCAGCTCCTTGTGGATCGGGGTGATCTCCTGGAGCTTGTTCTTGCGCAGCGCGTAGTTGGTGTGCGAGTCCATGCCCATCGGGCCGGGACGGTAGAGCGCCGACACGGCGGAGATGTCCTCGAAGTTGTCGGGCTTCATCAGGCGCAGCAGGGAGCGCATGGGGCCGCCGTCGAACTGGAAGACGCCGAGGGTGTCACCGCGCTGGAGCAGTTCGAAGGTCGTCGGGTCGTCGAGCGGCAGGGCGAGCAGGTCGATGTCGACGCCCTTGTTGGACTTCACCATCTTGACGGCGTCGTCCATGATCGTCAGGTTGCGCAGGCCGAGGAAGTCCATCTTCAGCAGGCCGAGCGACTCGCAGCTCGGGTAGTCCCACTGGGTGATGGTCACGCCGTCGGAGTGCCGCACCCAGACGGGAACGTGCTCGGTGATGGTCTCGCTGGACATGATCACGCCGGCGGCGTGCACACCCATCTGGCGGACCAGGCCCTCGACGCCCTTGGCGGTGTCGATGACCTTCTTCACGTCGGGCTCGTTCTCGTACATCGCGCGGACCTCGCCCGCCTCGCTGTAGCGGGGGTGCGAGGGGTCGGTGATGCCGTTGAGGTCGATGCCCTTGCCGAGGACGTCGGCGGGCATGGCCTTGGTGATGCGGTCGCCCATCGCGTACGGGTAGCCCAGCACGCGCGCGGAGTCCTTGATCGCGTTCTTGGCCTTGATCTTGCCGTAGGTGCCGATCATGGCGACCTTGTCGGCGCCGTACTTCTCGGTCACGTACCGGATCACCTCGACGCGCCGACGCTCGTCGAAGTCGATGTCGACGTCGGGCATCGAGATGCGCTCGGGGTTGAGGAACCGCTCGAAGATCAGACCGTGCGGGATCGGGTCGAGGTCGGTGATGCCCATGGCGTAGGCGACGATCGAGCCGGCCGCGGAGCCGCGGCCGGGGCCGACCGCGATGCCCTGCTTCTTGGCCCACATGATGAAGTCGGCGACGACGAGGAAGTAGCCCGGGAAGCCCATCGAGATGATGGTGTCCATCTCGTACTCGACCTGCTTCATGCGGTCGTCCGGGATGCCCTCGGGGAAGCGGCGGTGCATGCCGCGCATGGTCTCCTCGCGGAACCAGGTGACCTCGGTGTAGCCCTCGGGGATGTCGAACTTCGGCATGAGGTTGCGGGCCTCGAACATGCCCGCGGTGTCGATCTGCTCCGCCACCAGGAGCGTGTTGGCGCAGCCCTCCTGCCAGGCGTCCGAGGAGTCGATGGCGTACATCTCCTCCGTGGACTTGAGGTAGTAGCCGGTGCCGTCGAACTTGAAGCGGTCGGGGTCGGAGAGGTTCTTGCCCGTCTGGATGCACAGCAGCGCGTCGTGCGCGGTCGCCTCGTGCGCGTAGGTGTAGTGCGAGTCGTTCGTCACCAGGGGCGGGATGCCGAGCTTCCTGCCGATCTCCAGCAGGCCGTCGCGGACCCGGTGCTCGATGTCGATGCCGTGGTCCATCAGCTCCAGGAAGTAGCGGTCCTTGCCGAAGATGTCCTGGTAGTCGGCGGCCGCCTTCAGGGCCTCGTCGTACTGGCCGAGGCGCAGCCGGGTCTGGAGCTCGCCGGAGGGGCAGCCGGTGGAGGCGATGAGCCCCTCGGACCACTTGGCGATGGTCTCCTTGTCCATGCGCGGCCACTTCTGGAGCCAGCCCTCGGCGTAGGCGTCGGAGGAGAGGCGGAAGAGGTTGTGCAGGCCCGTCGCGTTCGCCGCCCAGATCGTCTTGTGGGTGTAACCGCCGGAACCGGAGACGTCGTCGCGCTTCTGGTGCGGCTGGCCCCACTGGATCTTGCGCTTGTTGCGCCGCGACTCGGGCGCGACGTACGCCTCGATCCCGATGATCGGGGTGATCCCGGACTTCTTCGCGGTGTGGAAGAAGTCGTAGGCGCCGTGCAGGTTGCCGTGGTCGGACATGGCGATGTGGGTCATGCCCATCTCGTTGCACGCGTTGAACATGTCCTTGAGCCGCGCGGCACCGTCCAGCAGCGAGTACTGGGTGTGGACGTGCAGGTGCGTGAACGGCGGCTTCGACACGGCGTGGCCTCCAAGGGAAACACTCGACGACTGGCGGGCGGACAGTCCGGGGGTCAGCGTCGAAGTCTATGCCTCGCCACTGACACGGAAGCGGCATCCCCGCGTACCTTCACACGGGGGTCGTCGCGGGCACGTTCGCACGGCCCCGCCCGTTGGAGTCGACAGAAACGCTGTCGTACACGTATGCACCAGGAGGCAACCGCGATGTCGGTCACGCAGCTCAACGACGAGCACCGCGGCGAGGAGATCCTCGCCGTCTTCGACACCGCGTTCGGCGAGCTGCTGGCCGCCGACCCGGCCGCGTTCCGGGTGAAGTTCCGCAAGATGGCGGCCTCGGCGTTCGCGTTCTACCGGGGCACGGCGGCGCTCTTCTACCACGACCTGGACGCCGAGAAGCGGGGCGGGCCGTTCCTGGACGACCGCACCTCGCGCGTGTGGATCCACGGCGATCTGCACGCGGAGAACTTCGGCACGTACATGGACTCCACCGGACGGCTGATCTTCAACGTCAACGACTTCGACGAGGCCTACGTCGGCCCCTTCACCTGGGACCTCAAGCGCTTCTCCGCCTCGATCGCCCTCATCGGGTACGCCAAGGCGCTCGGCGACGACCAGATCACCGAGCTGGTGCGGGTGTACGCGGGCGCGTACCGCGACCGGATGCGCGCCCTGGCCACCGGTGCCAAGAGCGACGAGGTCCCGCCGTTCACCCTGGACACCGCCGAGGGCCCGCTGCTGGACGCCCTGCGCGACGCCCGCTCCCTGACCCGTTTCGGGCTGCTGGACTCCATGACGGAGATCCGTGACTTCGAGCGCCGCTTCGCGCCCGGCGGCGGCTCCATAGAGCTGGACGCGGCCACCCGCTACAAGGTCCTCGCGGCCTTCGACGGCTACCTGGAGACGCTGCCGGAGACCTCCCTGGCCCGCCCCGACTCCTACCGGGTGAAGGACGTCGTGGGCCGCCGCGGCATCGGCATCGGCTCGGCGGGCCTGCCGTCGTACAACATCCTCCTGGAGGGCCACAGCGACGCCCTGGAGAACGACGTCGTGATCTACATCAAGCAGGCCCAGACCCCGGCGGTCTCCCGGCACATCACCGACCCGGCGATCCGCGACTACTTCCGGCACGAGGGCCACCGCACGGTGATCTCCCAGCGCGCCCTGCAGCAGCACGCCGACCCGTGGCTGGGCTGGACCGAGCTGGGCGGCGCGGGCCAGCTCGTCGCCGAGGTCTCGCCGTACGCCGTGGACCTGGACTGGGGCGACATCGACGACCCGGAGGAGATCGCGGGCGTCGTCGCCGACCTGGGGCGGGCCACCGCCACCATGCACGCCGCGGCGGACGACACCTCGGGCGAGTCCCTGGTGCCGTTCTCCACCGAGCGGGCCATCGACGCGGCCATCGCCGCCGACGAGGAGGGCTTCGCTCCGCTCCTGGTGGACTTCGCGCACAGCTACGGCGCCCGCGCCCGTGCCGACCACCAGATCTTCGTCGACCTGTTCCGCAACGGCCGCATCCCCGGCCTGTGACGGCGGCCCCGAGAGGGGGCGTCGGCAACAGGTCTCTAACAGTCGGCGTTCTCACAGGGACCTTTTAGGGGTCCCTTACGGGAGGGCGTGACACACTTCCAGCGCAATGGACATATCCGGGACCAGACTCAGAGCCGTACGCGCGGCGCTGTTCACGGCGGTCGTCGTGACGCTCAGCACCGCGTCGCACGTCCTGCTGTCCCGGGCCCCGCTGCCGTTCAACACGGTGGCCGCCGTCGCGGCCGCCGTGTTCGTCCTCGCCCACGCCCTCGCGGGCCGCGAGTGCGGCTTCGGGCGGATCGCCGCCGCGCTGATCCCGCTGGAGCTGGCGGCCGACACGATCTTCACCACCGGCCAGCACGTCTGCTACGGCCGGGCCGGCGGCCCGGTCGCCGGCCCGCTGGCCGCGGTCGGCTGGGACGTGCTGTGCGGGGACGGCAGCCGGGTCGGCATCCCGCTGGCCCGGGTCACCGGCGCCGACCCCGACCGGCTCGCGGGGCTGATGGCCCACACCGACCCGGTCACCGCCTGGCTGCTGCTCGCCGCGCACCTCACCGTCGGCCTGATCGCGGCCGCCTGGCTGCGCCGGGGCGAGCGGGCGCTGGGGCAACTGCTGCGGGCGGCCGGGGCCACCACCTTCCGGCCCCTGCTCCTCGCGGTCCGTGCCGTGACCGTACGACGCGCCCCGGCGGCCCGCCGCCTGCCGCGGCCCGCGCACCGTACGGCCATCGCCCGGGACCTCACCCTCGTGCACTCCCTGGGCCGGCGCGGACCACCGCGCCCGTCCGCCCTCGCCCTCGCCGCCTGAGCGGCACGCCCCGGCGACACCCGAGAACGCCGAGCACGAGCAGTCCCTCACACGTATCCGCGCACGAGCGTGCGCGTCCCCGATGGAGAACACCGACATGAGCAAGCGGAACACCCAGGCGGCGAAGACGGCGGCCCGGGAGCGGCTGCGCATCGAGCGCGAGAAGCAGGCCAAGCGGGCCAAGGCCAAGCGGCAGATCATCGTCGCCGCCTCGGCGGTCGGCGTGCTGGCCGCGGCGGGCGGCATAGGTTACGCCGTGGTCCAGGCCAACAAGCCCAGCTACTGGGAGGAGGCCAAGACCGCCAAGCTGGTCGAGCCGGCCAACACCAGCGGCAAGAACGGCACGACGGTCGTCCTCGGCAAGGCGAGCGCCAAGAAGACCCTCGTGATGTACGAGGACCCGCGCTGCCCGGTCTGCGCCCAGTTCGAGCAGACCGTCGGCGCGACGGTGACGAAGGACTTCGACGCCGGCAAGTTCAAGATCCAGTACGTCGGCGCCACCTTCCTCGACCGCAGCCTCACCGGTGAGGGCTCCAAGAACGCGCTGAGCGCCCTGGGCGCCGCGCTGAACGTCAGCCCCGAGGCGTTCCTCGAGTACAAGACCGCGATGTACTCGGCGAAGTGGCACCCGGACGAGACGACCGACAAGTTCAAGGACGACGCCTACCTCATCAAGGTCGCGGACACCGTCAAGGAGCTGAAGGGCAACACCGCGTTCCAGGACGCGGTGAAGAACGGCACCTACGACCGCTGGGCGCTGGAGATGTCGAAGACCTTCGACGCCAGCGGCGTCTCGGGCACCCCGACCCTGAAGATGGACGGCAAGACGCTGACCGGTCCGGGCGGGAAGAACGCCCCGATGACGGTCGCCGACTTCACCACGGCGATCACGGCGGCCCTCAAGGGCTAGCCCGGGGCGCGGACGCAGAACGCGCAGCCGAAGAGCGGGCGAACTTTTCATGTTCGCCCGCTCTTTCGTCGTACTGGTCAGTAATCTCATCGCCCGTGACCAGTCGACACAGATCAGCCGAGAGCGCCGACACCCCGTCAGAGCGCGCCGACTCGCTGTCCCCCCGCCGCCGTACGGTCGTCAAGGCCGCGGCGGCGACGGCCGTCCTGGCCGGACCGCTCGCCGCGGCGATACCCGCCCGCGCGGCCGCCGAGGCCCCGGCCTTCCTGCACGGTCTCGCCTCCGGCGACCCACTGCCCGACGGCGTCCTGCTGTGGACACGGGTGACGCCCACCGCCGAGGCGGTACCGGGCTCCGGGCTCGGCCCGGACACCGAGGTCGGGTGGGTCGTCGCCACCGACAAGGCCCTGACGAACGTCGTCAGCCGGGGCTCCCTGACCGCGACCGCCGCCTCCGACCACACCGTCAAGGCGGACGTCCGCGGCCTCGCCCCGGCCACCGACTACTGGTTCCGCTTCACCGCGGGTGGCACGAACTCCCCGGTGGCGCGCACCCGCACCGCGCCGGCGGCGGACGCCACGGTGGCCGGTCTGCGCTTCGGCGTGGTCTCCTGCGCCAACTGGGAGGCGGGCTACTTCTCCTCGTACCGCCATCTCGCGGCCCGCGGCGACCTGGACGCCTGGTTGCACCTCGGCGACTACATCTACGAGTACGGCACCGGTGAGTACGCCGCGCGCGGCAGGGTCGTCCGGCAGATCTCGCCCACGCACGAGATCCTCACGCTGGCCGACTACCGCACCCGGCACGGCATGTACAAGACCGACCCCGACCTCCAGGCCCTGCACGCCAAGGCGCCGGTCGTCGCGATCTGGGACGACCACGAGTTCGCCAACGACTCCTGGTCGGGCGGCGCCGAGAACCACACCGAGGGCGCCGAGGGCGCCTGGACGGCCCGTCAGGCGGCGGCCAAGCAGGCCTACTTCGAGTGGATGCCGGTCCGCCCGGCGATCGCCGGCACCACCTACCGCCGACTGCGCTTCGGCAAGCTGGCCGACCTCTCCCTGCTCGACCTGCGATCCTTCCGCTCGCAGCAGGTCAAGGTCGGCAACGGCTCGGTGGACGACCCCGACCGCACCATCACCGGCCGGGCCCAGCTCGACTGGCTGAAGGCCGGGCTGAAGGCGTCCGACACCACCTGGCGGCTGGTCGGCAACTCGGTGATGATCTCGCCGTTCGCCGTCGGCTCCCTCTCCGCCGACCTGTTCAAGCCGCTCGCCAAGCTGCTCGGTCTGCCGCAGGAGGGCATCGGCCTCAACACCGACCAGTGGGACGGCTACACCGACGACCGCCGCGAACTCCTGGCCCATCTGCGCTCGAACGCCATCGGCAACACCGTCTTCCTGACCGGCGACATCCACATGGCGTGGGCCAACGACGTGCCGGTGGACGCCGGGACGTACCCGCTGTCGGCGTCCGCCGCCACGGAGTTCGTGGTCACCTCGGTGACCTCCGACAACCTCGACGACATCGTCAAGGTCCCGGAGGGCACGCTGACCGCCCTCGCCTCGCCGCTCATCCGGGCCGCCAACCGGCACGTCCACTTCGTCGACACCGACCGCCACGGCTACGGCATCCTGGACATCACCGCCGACCGCGCGCAGATGGACTACTACGTGCTGTCCGACCGCACCAGCGCCACCGCGACCTCCTCCTGGTCCCGCTCGTACCGCACGCGCAGCGGGACCCAGAAGGTCGAGCGGACGTACGACCCGGTCTGAGCCGGCCCGATCCGGCCCGATCCGGCCATGATCCGCCAGATCCGGTCAGAGGCTGTCGAGGAAGCCGAGTGCCACCCGCCAGGTGGCCTCGGCGGCCTCCGCGTCCCAGTCCGGGAGCTCGGGGTCGGTGTACAGGTGCCCGGCGCCCGTGTACCGGTAGACCTCCACGTCGGCGCCCGCCCGGCCCATCTGGAGGTACCAGGCGCTCAGCCAGTCGTCGGGCTCGAACGGGTCCGGCTCCGCCACGTGCAGCTGTACCGGCAGCTCGTCCACCGAGGCGTTCGGCGCGAGGTCCGAGGTGCCGTGCAGCAGGAGCAGGCCGCGCGCCTTGTCGTCGCCGAGGGCGAGGGTCTGCGCGATCGCCGCGCCCAGCGAGAACCCGGCGTACACCAGCCCTCTCTCCGAGTAGGGCGCGGCGGCCAGGACGGCTCTCTTCAGCAGCTCGTCCTTGCCGGTCTCCTCCTCGTAGTCCCTGGCCTCCTCCACCGTCTCGAACGTGCGCCCCTCGAAGAGGTCCGGGGTCCACACCTCGTGCCCGGCGGCGCGCAGCCGGTCGGCCGCCGCGCGCACGGCGGGGCGCAGTCCGTGGGCCGAGTGAAAGAGCATGATGTTCATGCGCCCATGGTGCCAGCCGGCACCGACAACGCCCTGTGTGCGTCCCTGCACGGAAGTCACATGTTCAAGGTCCCGCCCGCCCGGTTACTTTCGGGGACATGGAGAACCTGATCCGCCCCGTGATCGTGGTCGGCGGTTCGGTCCTGCTGACCGTCCTCATCGGCTGGGCCACCGACCTACTGCTGCGCAAGGCCGACGCCCGGCACAGTGAGACACCGCTGTGGGGTCTGCTGCGGCGCGGCCGCATCCCGTACCAGCTGGTGCTGTGCGCGGCCCTGCTCAGAGGCTCCTACGACCAGGTGAAGCTGCTGGAGGACCATCGCACCGGCATCGGCCGGGCGCTCACGCTGGTGCTGATCGGCTCGGTGGCCTGGCTGGTGATCCGGATCGCTGCGGCGGTCGTGGAGACGTCGTACTCCCGCTACGCGCGCGTGCACCGCGACCCGGCGCGGGTGCGGCGGGTGCGGACCCAGGTGTCGCTGATCATGCGGGTGGTGTCGGCGATCGTCGGGGTGATGGCGGTGGCGGCGATGCTGCTGACGTTCCCGGCGATGCGGGCGGCGGGCGCCTCGCTGCTGGCCTCGGCCGGCATCCTCGGCATCGTCGCCGGTGTGGCCGCCCAGTCGACCCTGAGCAACATGTTCGCGGGGCTCCAGATCGCCTTCGGCGACATGGTGCGCATCGGCGACACGGTCGTGGTGGACGGCGAGTGGGGCACCGTCGAGGAGATCACGCTGACCTTCCTGACAGTGAGGACCTGGGACGAGCGCCGGATCACCATGCCGGTGTCGTACTTCACCTCCAAGCCGTTCGAGAACTGGTCGCGCGGGACGCCGCAGATGACCGGGATCGTCTACTTCCACGTCGACCACACGGCGCCGGTGGACGCGATGCGCGAGAAGCTGCGGGACATCCTGCGCGAGTGCCCGGCCTGGGACGGCCGGGCCTGCGGGCTGGACGTGACGGACACCACCCCGAACACCCTGCAGGTGCGGGCCCTGGTCACCGCGAAGGACGCGGACGACATCTGGACGGTCCGGGTCACGGTCCGCGAGCAGATGGTCCGCTGGCTGGCCAAGGAGCACCCGTACGCCCTGCCACGCGTCAACACGGCGGACGCGACGCCGCCCCCGGCCCGGATCCCCGGTGCCCGTTCCTCCTCCCCGGACGGGGCCGCGGCACATCACCCGTGACGCGGGGGCTCAGCTGCCGCGTTCGGCGCCGCCGTTGACCTGGACGACCTGGGAGGTGATGTGCGCGGCGCCGGGCGAGGCGAGCCAGTGCAGGGTGGCGGCGACATCTCCCGGCGTCCCGGCCCGCCCGTCGAAGGTCTCGCCGATCAGCCGCTCCCGCCGCGCGGGGTCGATGGCCTCGCCGAAGAACCCGGTGTCCTCGATGTATCCGGGAGCGACGGTGTTGGCGGTGATCCCGCGCGGGCCCAGCTCCCGGGCGAGATCACGGGCGTAGGGGTGCAGGGCGGCCTTGGCACCGGCGTACGCCCCGTTGCCGGACCCTCGGTAGGCCGCGATGGAGCTGATGAACAGCACCCGTCCGCCGGGCGAGGCCAGCCGGTCCTTGAGGGCCTCGGTGAGGAGGGCGGCGGTGAGCGTGTTGATCCGGAAGTTCACGGTCCAGTCGTGGGCGACCCGGTCGAGCGGGTCCTCGCTCGCGCTCGGCGGCTCCAGATGCCCGGCGCCGCCCGCGCCGTGCACCAGCACGTCGACCGTCCCGAACTCCTCCGCGACGAGCCGGGCGACCCCTCTGACCTCGTCGGCCCGGCTCAGGTCGGCGGCGTACACGAGCGCCCCGTCGACGGCCGCCTTCTCCAGCACCTCGCCCCGCCGCCCGAGCAACAGCACCCGTTCCCCGTCCGCAGCGAAGACCCGGGCCGTAGCGAGCCCGATTCCCGTACCACCACCGCTGATCACCACATTGCGTGCCATGATCCGAGGCTAGTGCTGTGAGGAGCCAGGCCGCCCGGCCCCCACACGCCCCCTCACCCGCGTGCGGGGACTCACCGCAGGCTGCGTACGTCCAGCTGGCGCAGCACCCGGTCCACCACCTCCGGGTCCGCCCCCGCCTCACCGCGCGCCGCCAGCACCTCGTGCCGGGCCGCGCTGAGCAGTTCCCCCCGGATCCGCCGCACCCGCTTCAGCCTCCGCACCCGCGCCTCGTGCGCCTCCCGCCGCTCCTCCTCCCCGATCTCGGGACTGATCCGCACCCCGATCTCGTACGCCCTCCGCAGCATCTGCTCGCTCAGCTCCTCCGGCAGCTCCTCCACCTCCTCGATCTCCCGCAGCCGGCGCTTCGCCGCCTTCGCCGCCCGCACCGCCAGCTCCCGCTCGAACGCCTTCTCGCGCTCGGTGTCGGCCCGCACCCCGAGCCGCTTCACCAGCCACGGCAGGGTGAGCCCCTGGAGCACCAGCGTGGCCATGATCACCCCGAACGCGACGAAGATGATCTCGTCGCGGTCCGGGAAGGCGTCCCCCGCCTCCGTCTGAAGCGGAATGGCCAGGGCCAGCGCGACCGACGCGACCCCCCGCATCCCGGACCACCACATGATCACGGTCTCCCGCCAGCCGAGCGGGATGTCCTCGTCGTAGTCGCGCCGCGCGTGCAGCCGTTTGGTCAGCCAGGTCGCCGGCAGCAGCCACGCCAGCCGTACGACGATCACCACGGCCGCGACGATCCCGGCCCAGCCGAGCATCTCGCCCCAGCGGCCGGACGCCGTACGGATCGCGTTGTGCAGTTCGAGCCCGATCAGCCCGAACGCCACCCCGGTCACCAGTGTGTCGACGATGTCCCAGAAGGCGTGCCCGGCGAGCCGGGTGAGCACGTCGTCGGGGTCGGTGGCGTACTCGGCGAGGAACAGCGCGCAGGTCAGCACGGCGAGCACCCCGGAGCCGTGCAGTTCCTCGGCCAGCACGTAGGCGGCGTACGGCACGAGCAGGGTGAGCCCGATCTGGAGGGTCGCGTCGCCGAGCAGGTCGAGCAGCCGGTTGGCGCCCCAGCCGAGCCCGACGCCCACGGCGACCGCGACCACAGCGGACAGCACCAGCTCCAGGGCCGCCTCGCCGGGCACGAAGTCCCCGCTGACGGCGGCGGCGATCGCCACGTGGTAGAGGACGATGGCCGTCACGTCGTTGAACAGACCCTCGCCCTCCAGGATGGAGACGAGCCGGCGCGGCAGCCCGAGCTGTCCGGCGACGGCGGTCGCGGCCACCGGGTCGGGCGGGGCGACCAGGGCGCCGAGAGCGACGGCGGCGGCGACCGGCAGTCCGGGGATCACCGAGTGGGCCACGGCGGCCACACAGACCGTGGTGACGAACACCAGCGCCACGGCGAGCAGGAAGATGGGCCGTTTGTTGGCGGCGAACTGCCGCCAGGACGTGCGCCGTACGGCCGCGTAGAGCAGCGGGGGCAACACCAGCGGCAGGATGAGGTCCGGCGGGACGTCGACGTTGGGCACGAAGTCCAGCACCGCGAGGACGATCCCGAGCAGGGTCATGAGGACCGGCGACGGCAGCCCGAACCGGTCCCCGACCGGGACGCTCACCACGGCCCCGAGCAACAGCACGAACAGCAGGGCCAACTGGTCCACGGGCGGCGCTCCGGACGGCTAGACGATCAAGGGCATCCAGACGTCCAGCCTCGCACGCGCCACCGGTCGCTAGAGAGACCGCCGCATGGACCGGTGCGGAATCCCCGCCTCCAGCTCCTGCGGGCCGTACGCCGTGTACCCCAGCCGTTCGTAGAAGCCGAGGGCCTGGGTCTGCGCGTGCAGGTCGACGGCCGTCAGCCCCCGCGCGCGTGCCGCCTCCTCGACGGCCCGCACCAGCGCGACCCCGACGCCGAGCCCGCGCGCCTCCCGCGCCACGGCCAGCCGCCCGAGCGACCCGACCGCGGGGTCGCCGCCGGTCCGCTGCGCGGCCGCCGCGCCGGTGAGCAGGCGCCCCGTCCCGAGGGGGGTGCCGTCCGCGCGGACCGCCAGCACATGCACCGCCCCGGCGTCGTACTCGTCGTACTCCAGGTCCTCCGGGACGCCCTGCTCGCGGACGAAGACCTCCTTGCGCACGGCGAGACACGCCTCCAGGTCGGCGGGGTCCGCGGCGACCCGCACCGTGTACGCGGGCGTGCCGCTCACCCCCAGGTCTCCTCGCGGACCTGGTCCAGGGCCTTCTGGAGGTCGGCCGGGTAGTCGCTGGCGAACTCCACCCACTGCCCGTCGCCGGGGTGCTCGAAGCCCAGCCGCACGGCGTGCAGCCACTGGCGGGTCAGCCGCAGCCGCTTGGCGAGCGTCGGGTCCGCGCCGTAGGTCAGGTCGCCGACGCAGGGGTGGCGGTGGGCTGACATGTGGACGCGGATCTGGTGCGTCCGGCCGGTCTCCAGCTTCACGTCCAGCAGGGAGGCCGCGCGGAAGGCCTCGATCAGGTCGTAGTGCGTGACGGACGGCTTGCCGTCGGCGGTGACCGCCCACTTGTAGTCGTGGTTCGGATGGCGGCCGATGGGCGCGTCGATGGTGCCGCTGGTGGGGTCCGGGTGCCCCTGGACCAGCGTGTGGTAGCGCTTGTCGACCGTGCGCTCCTTGAACTGGCGCTTGAGCGAGGTGTACGCCCGCTCGGACTTGGCGACCGCCATCAGGCCGGACGTGCCCACGTCGAGGCGGTGCACGATGCCCTGGCGCTCGGCGGCGCCGGAGGTGGAGATCCGGTAGCCGGCGGCGGCCAGCCCGCCGATGACGGTGGGGCCGCTCCAGCCGGGCGAGGGGTGCGCGGCCACACCCACCGGCTTGACGATCACCACGACGTCGTCGTCGTCGTGCACGATCTCCATGCCCTCGACGGGCTCCGCGACGATCTGCACGGGGGCCGGCGCCTGGGGCATCTCGACCTCCAGCCAGGCCCCGCCGTGCACCCGCTCGGACTTGCCGACCACCGAGCCGTCGACCGAGACCTTCCCCGCCGCGGCGAGCTCCGCGGCCTTGGTGCGGGAGAAGCCGAACATGCGGGAGATGGCGGCGTCGACGCGCTCGCCCTCCAGGCCGTCCGGCACGGGCAGGGTACGGATCTCGGGAATCGTGCTCACCCGTCGAGTATGCCGGACGGCTTCCACCGCCCCGTACGGGCCTGTGGACAACCTCGGGGACGGTCGGTCAGTCCTTGTGGACGGTCCCGTCCGGGTCGAGCCCCTTGAAGGACAGCAGCACGATCAGGATGCCGCCGCACACGATCGCCGAGTCGGCGAGGTTGAAGACCGCGAAGTGCTTCGGCGCGATGAAGTCGACGACCGCTCCCTCGAAGACACCCGGCGAGCGGAAGATCCGGTCGGTGAGGTTGCCCAGCGCACCGCCCAGCAGCAGGCCCAGCGCGATCGCCCAGGGCAGGCTGTAGAGCTTGCGGGCGAGCCGCGCGATGACCACGATCACCGCCGTCGCGATGACGGTGAAGATGATCGTGAAGGCCTCGCCGAAGCCGAAGGCCGCGCCCGCGTTGCGGATCGCCTCGAACCTCAGCCAGTCCCCGATGATCTCGATCGGCGCGTGGTGCTCCAGCTTGGCGACCACGATCATCTTGCTGACCAGGTCGATGGCGTACGCGACTGCGGCGACGGCGAAGAGCACGGCGATCCGGCGCTTGCCCCTGGACCGCGCCCCGGTGCTCTCCTGCCCGTCCGGGAGGTCCGGGCCGGAGGACTGCTCCGGCTCGGCTCCCGCCGCCTCTGGGATGTCCGGCGTACCGATGACGCGCTCCGCCTCTGCCACGTGAGTCCCTCAACCTAGGTACCTGACTGAGGACGAGGGTACGACACGCCCCCGCAGCGGCACGCGATCAGTACCGGCGCTCTTGTTTCTGCTTGCACTCGACGCAGAGCGTGGCCCGGGGGAACGCCTGCATCCGGGCCTTGCCGATGGCCCTGCCGCAGTTCTCGCACAGGCCGTAGGTACCGGCGTCCAGCCGTTCCAGGGCGTGCTCGGTCTGGATCAGCATCTCGCGCGCGTTGGCGGCCAGCGCCAGTTCGTGCTCGCGCGTGATGTTCTTCGTCCCGGTGTCCGCCTGGTCGTCGCCCGCGCCGTCCCCGGAGTCCCGCATCAGGCCCACCAGGGCCGTCTCGGAGGAGGCCAGCTCCGCCCGCAGCCGCTCCATCTCGGACTGGAGCTCGTCCCGGGCCTCCTCGACCTCCCCGGGGGTCCAGGGCTCCTCTCCGGGGCGTACCGCGAGTTCGCCGGGTTCCACCGCGGCGGGCCGCGCCTTGGGAACGGCGGTCTTCGCCGCCGTGGCCGTGCCAGGAGTCTTCTTCGCAACCACCGTCGTGGCTCCCGTCTGCTCCGCGGCCGTGGCCGCGCCCACCTTCTTGGCCGTGCTCTTCTTTCCCGCGCCCGCCGTCGCCACGCCCTCGGCGTCCGCGGCCTTGCCGCGGGCGACTGCCTTCCTGCCGCCCGCCCTCTTCCCGGCCGTCTTCTTCCCGGCCGCCCCGGAAGCACCCCCCTCCTCGCCGACCGCCGCCCCTTCCGCGGCGGCCCCCGCCCGAACGGCCCCCTCATCGGCAGCCACCCGGGAAGCCCCCGCGCCCCCACCACGCCCCGCGTTCCCCACGTCCACCTCGGCGGCAGCCGCCGCCTTCCCACCGGCCGCCCTGGAGGCCGCACCCTTCCTGCTGTGCGCCTCGGAAGCAACCGCTTTCCCACGGACCTCCTCGGCAGCCGCCGCCTCCCCGAGAACAGCCGTCCCGGCCGCCGTGCCTTTCCTGCCGGCCGCCTCGGCAAGCGTCTCCTTCCCGCCGGCCGCCTTGGCCGCCGTAGCCTTCCCGCCGACCGCCTCGGAAGCAGCCGCCTTCCCGCCGGCATCCTCAGCAGCCGCCGCCTTCCCACCAGCCGCCGCCTTGGCCGCCGTAGCCTTCCCGCCGGCCGTCCCGGAAGGCGTCGCCTTCGGGCGCGCTTCCTCGGCAGCACCCGCCGCCCCGGCAACCGCAGCCTTCCCACCCCGCGCCGCGGAAACCGCAGCTTTCCCGCCTGCCGCCTTGGAAGCCACGGCTTTCCCGCGCCCGGTCCCGGAAGCCCCGGCTTCCCCGTCGGCCGCATCGGCGACCGCCGCCTTCCTCCCGGCCGTCCGCGCGACGCCCGCCCTCTTCGCGGCCACCGCCTTCTTGCCCGGCACCTCGGAATGCGCCGCCTTCCCACCAGCGGACGTATCGCCACGAGCCGCGCCGCCGGCGCCTGCCGCAGCCGCCGCCTTCCCACCGGCGCCCCCCGAAGCCGCCCTCGTGTCGGTGTTCGCCTTCTTCGGCGTGCCCGCGGCACCGGCCGTGCGCACGGCGGCGGGCTTGCCGCGGGGGGACTTCTCCCCGGTGGTTTTCCTGGCGGGGCTCTCGCGCCCTGCCGGCTTCTCGGCAGCGCCCTGCACGGCGCCCGCCGACCGCGCGGCCCTCGCCTGCGCCGCCGGCTTGTCGGCAGTCACCTTCGGCTGCTCGGCAGTGGTCTTCTTCGCCGCCATGGCCGCGGCCCCTTCACATATGGTGATCTTGTGCGCGAATCGTGCTGGGACGATAAATCGACTTGAGAGCCGCGGCAACGGGGCACACCGCCCGAATCGCCCGCCTCGCGCACGCCACGCGGTCGGCCTGCCTGCGTTGTGCCCAGCTCCCCGACGGGTAATCCGCCCGGCGGGCCGCCCCGGAACGCGAACCCGCGTACCCCGCCGCGGGCCCACCAATCGGGTCACCCCGCGGCGCTCCGGCCACCGCGCCCGGAGACGGCGAAAACCGGTCGGCCGCTGTCCGTGCGGCGCCGTACACTGGGCGGAGCGAGAAGCGTGGATGGGGACGAGTAGCGACGTACGCAGCCCAGAGCGACCCGGGGACGGTGGAAGCCCGGGGGCGAGCGCGACGTGAAGATCACCCCGGAGCCGCCGGAAGAAAGCCGCAGTCCCGACAGAGCGGCGAGTAGAACCGGCATCGCGACCCCAATGAGGGGGCTCACCGGAGCGCAGGGCGCGCCGGAGGGCCAAGGAGGGTGGTACCGCGGGAGCGCGCCGCACACGGCGTAGCAGGAAACGAAGGCTCTCGTCCCTCCGACGGAAGGCAGTACGTCCGCCGGAGGAAGATCGATGACGCAGTACCGACAGGTGCCCGCCCAGGTCGACCTGCCCGCCCTCGAGCACGCCGTGCTCGATTTCTGGCGCGAGCAGAAGATCTTTGCCAAGAGCCTGGAGCAGTCCGAGGGCCGCCCCGAGTGGGTGTTCTACGAGGGCCCGCCCACCGCCAACGGCATGCCGGGCGCCCACCACATCGAGGCGCGCGTCTTCAAGGACGTCTTCCCCCGCTTCCGCACCATGCGCGGCTACCACGTGGCCCGCAAGGCCGGCTGGGACTGCCACGGCCTGCCGGTGGAGCTGGCGGTCGAGAAGGAGCTGGGCTTCGCCGGCAAGAAGGACATCGAGGCGTACGGCATCGCCGAGTTCAACGCCCGGTGCCGGGAGTCCGTGCTGCGCCACACCGACGCCTTCTCCGAGCTGACGACCCGCATGGGCTACTGGGTCGACCTCGACGACGCGTACGTCACGATGGACCCCGAGTACATCGAGTCGGTCTGGTGGTCGCTGAAGGAGATCTTCAACAAGGGGCTGCTGGTCCAGGACCACCGCGTCGCCCCCTGGTGCCCGCGCTGCGGCACGGGCCTGTCCGACCACGAGCTGGCCCAGGGCTACGAGACGGTCGTCGACCCGTCCGTGTACGTCCGTTTCCCGCTCACCTCCGGTCCGCTGGCCGGCCGGGCCGCGCTCCTGGTGTGGACGACGACCCCGTGGACCCTGGTGTCCAACACGGCCGTGGCCGCGCACCCCGAGGTCACCTATGTCGTCGCGACGAACGGCGAGGAGAACCTCGTCGTCGCCGAGCCGCTGGTGGCCAAGGCGCTCGGCGAGGGCTGGGAGACCACCGGTCAGCGCTTCACCGGCGCCGAGATGGAGCGCTGGACCTATCGACGTCCGTTCGAGCTCGTGGAGTTCCCGGCCGAGGCGCATTTCGTCGTCAACGCCGAGTACGTCACGACCGAGGACGGTACGGGCCTGGTGCACCAGTCCCCCGCGTTCGGTGAGGACGACCTCAAGGTCTGCCGCTCCTACGGGCTGCCCGTGGTCAACCCGGTCCGCCCGGACGGCACCTTCGAGGAGTCCGTCCCGATGGTCGGCGGTGTCTTCTTCAAGAAGGCGGACGAACGGCTCACCGAGGACCTCAACCAGCGCGGCCTCCTCTTCAAGCACATCCCGTACGAGCACAGCTACCCGCACTGCTGGCGCTGCCACACCGCGCTCCTCTACTACGCGCAGCCGTCCTGGTACATCCGCACCACCGCGGTCAAGGACCGTCTCCTCCAGGAGAACGAGAAGACCAACTGGTTCCCGGACACGGTCAAGCACGGCCGCTTCGGCGACTGGCTGAACAACAACATCGACTGGGCGCTCTCCCGCAGCCGCTACTGGGGCACCCCGCTGCCGATCTGGCGCTGCGAGGACGACCACCTCACCGTCGTCGGCTCGCGCGCCGAGCTGAGCGAGCTCACCGGCAGCGACCAGTCCGAGCTGGACCCGCACCGCCCGTTCATCGACGCGGTCACCTTCGCCTGCCCGCAGGAGGGCTGCGCACGGACCGCCACGCGCGTGCCGGAGGTCATCGACGCCTGGTACGACTCGGGTTCGATGCCGTTCGCGCAGTGGGGCTACCCGTACAAGAACAAGGACCTGTTCGAGTCCCGCTACCCGGCGCAGTTCATCTCCGAGGCCATCGACCAGACCCGCGGCTGGTTCTACACGCTGATGGCGGTCGGCACCCTGGTCTTCGACAAGTCCTCGTACGAGAACGTCGTGTGCCTCGGTCACATCCTCGCCGAGGACGGCCGCAAGATGTCCAAGCACCTCGGCAACATCCTGCAGCCGATCCCGCTCATGGACCAGCACGGCGCCGACGCCGTCCGCTGGTTCATGGCCGCCGGCGGCTCCCCCTGGGCGGCCCGCCGCGTCGGCCACGGCACCATCCAGGAGGTCGTCCGCAAGACGCTCCTCACGTACTGGAACACGGTCGCCTTCCAGGCCCTGTACGCCCGCACGTCCGCGTGGGCGCCCAGCGCGGCCGACCCGGCGCCCGCCGAGCGCCCGCTGCTCGACCGCTGGCTGCTCTCCGAGCTGCACGCGCTGACCGACCAGGTGACCCAGGCGCTGGAGGCGTACGACACCCAGCGCGCCGGCAAGCTGCTCTCGGCGTTCGTCGACGACCTGTCCAACTGGTACGTCCGCCGCTCGCGCCGCCGCTTCTGGCAGGGCGACAAGGCGGCGCTGCGCACCCTGCACGAGGTCGTGGAGACGGTCACCAAGCTGATGGCCCCGCTGACCCCGTTCATCACCGAGCGGGTCTGGCAGGACCTGGTCGTGCCCGTCACCCCGGGCGCCCCGGAGTCCGTGCACCTCGCCGACTGGCCCGAGGCCGACCTGAGCGCGATCGACCCGGAGCTGTCGAAGCAGATGGTCCTGGTCCGCCGCCTGGTGGAGCTGGGTCGCGCCACGCGCGCGGAGTCGGGCGTCAAGACCCGCCAGCCGCTCAGCCGTGCCCTCGTCGGCGCGGCCGGCTTCGACGCGCTCTCCCCCGAACTGCACACGCAGATCACCGAGGAGCTGAACGTCGAGTCCCTCGCCTCCCTCTCCGAGGTGGGCGGGTCGCTGGTGGACACCACCGCCAAGGCCAACTTCCGGGCCCTCGGCAAGCGGTTCGGCAAGCGCGTCCAGGAGGTGGCCAAGGCCGTCGCGAACGCGGACGCGGCCGCGCTGTCCCTCGCCCTGCGTGAGGGCACCGCCTCGGTGGACGTGGACGGCGAGACGATCACCCTCGCCCCCGACGAGGTCATCATCACCGAGACCCCGCGCGAGGGCTGGTCCGTCGCCTCCGACTCGGGCGCCACCGTCGCCCTGGACCTGGAGATCACCGAGGAGCTGCGCCGCGCCGGCCTCGCCCGGGACGCGATCCGGCTGATCCAGGAGGCCCGCAAGAACAGCGGCCTCGACGTCGCCGACCGCATCGCGCTGCGCTGGACCGCGACCGACCCGGCGACCGTCGACGCGCTCACCGGTCACGCCGGGCTGATCGCCGACGAGGTCCTGGCGACGGACTTCGCCCGGGGCGAGGCGGATGAGACGTACGGCACGTCGTTCACCGACGAGGGCCTGACGCTGACGTTCCGCCTGCGCAAGGCGTAAGGGCGTACGAGAGGGGCCCGGTCTCCAGGAGACCGGGCCCCTCGTGTTCACCGCCCGCCACACCCGTCACCACCTGCACCATCGTCAACACGCGTAAAAAGGGCGGGACCCCGGATCGGAATCCGGGGCCCGCCCTTTGAACGCTGCCGACGCCTAAGGCGTACTACTGGCCGTCAGTTGTCGTCCTCGTCGATGAGGAAGCCACGCATCGGCGAGGGAGCCTGGCCCATCGGGGAGGGACCCTGCGGACGAACCGGTGCCATCGGCTGAGTCATGGCCGGCGACATCTGCTGCTGCCCGCCGTACGACGGCGCGGCGGGGCTGGGCGCGCCCATGCCCGAACCCATGCCCGAGCCCATGCCGGACCCCATACCCGAGCCCATGCCGGGAGCACCGGAGCCGTAGGACGGCGCGCCGGCGCCGGCCGGAGCCATGGAGGGCGCGGGGGACGGCGGCAGGGAAGCGGCAGCCGGGGTGCGCGGCGGAGCGAGGGAGTCGTCGGCCTGGGTCTCCAGCTGACGCAGCTGGGACTCGAGGTACGACTTCAGACGCGTGCGGTACTCGCGCTCGAAGCCGCGCAGGTCCTCGACCTTGCGCTCCAGCGTGGCGCGGGCGGACTCCAGGGAGCCCATCGCGACGCGGTGCTTCTCCTGCGCGTCCCGCTCCAGGGCGTCGGCCTTGGCACGGGCGTCACGCTCCAGACCCTCGGCACGCGAACGCGCCTCGCCGACGATCTTGTTGGCTTCGGAGCGGGCCTCGGCGATCGCCTGGTCGGCGGTCTGCTGGGCCAGCGAGAGGACTCGGGCGGCGCTGTCGCCACCGGGGCCCTGACCGGGGCCGCCCATCGGACCGCCCATGGGGCCGCCCATCGGACCGCCCATCTGCTGCTGCATCGGGGGCTGACCGCCCATGGGACCACCCATGGGGCCCTGGCCCATCGGCCCCGGACCCATCGGGCCGGGACCCTGCGGACCACCCTGACCGCCGGGACCGGCGGGCAGCTGCGGGGCACCGCTCGGCAGCTGGGGCGGGCCACCCATGGGGCCACCCATCTGCTGCTGCGGCGGGCCCGATATGCCGGCGGGCACCGGAGCGCCGGGACCTCGCATGCCCTGCTGGGGCATCCCCTGCTGGGGCATTCCCTGCTGGGGCATCCCCTGCGGAGGCATGCCCTGCTGCGGCATCCCCTGCGGAGGCATGCCGCCCTGCTGCATCCCACCCTGCTGAGGCATGCCGCCCTGCTGGTCCTGCGGCTCCGGGGGCTTGCGCATGTTCTGCTGGTTCTGGGCAGCGGCACGCGTGGCCGCGGCCAGTTTGGCGCGCAGGTCCTCGTTCTCGCGGAGCAGGCGGGTCAGTTCGGCTTCGACCTCGTCGAGGAAGGCATCGACCTCGTCCTCGTCATAGCCTTCTCGGAGGCGGACGGTCGTGAACTGCTTGTTCCGCACGTCCTCGGGGGTCAACGGCATCTCTTCACCTCAACGTAGTCGTCGGCATTCGGCAGGACCGTATCTCTCACATCGCTCACATCCCGGCCTGGGTGAGTGTGATCAGGATGTAGACGATGATCATCAATACGAAGAAGGACAGGTCGAGTGCCACGCCCCCGAGACGCAACGGCGGGATGACTCGCCGCAGAAGCTTGAGCGGTGGATCGGTGACAGTGTAGGTGGCCTCGAGAACGACCACCATCGCCTTGCCGGGTTGCCATGAGCGGGCGAACTGAAAGACGTAATCCATGACCAATCGGAAGATGAGCACGATCAGGAAGACCATCAGCACGACGTAGATCACCTGCAGAACCACGCTCATGTTCGGTGCTTCCCTCTCCCCTGTGTCCGGTCTTGTGTCTCAGCTCTGGTTGAAGAACCCGCCCTCTGCGATGCGGGCCTTGTCCTCCGCCGTGACATCGACGTTAGCAGGAGACAACAGGAACACCTTCTGGGTCACCCGCTCGATGCTGCCGTGAAGACCAAACACCAAACCGGCCGCAAAGTCGACAAGTCGCTTCGCGTCTGTGTCATCCATCTCAGTCAGATTCATGATCACCGGGGTGCCCTCACGGAAGTGTTCCCCGATGGTACGGGCCTCGTTGTAGGTCCGGGGGTGAAGCGTGGTGATCCGGTACGGCTCTCGTTCCGACACGACCTTGGGCATGATCACCGGTGCGTTCTTCTCCAGGGACTGACGTTCTTGTGTGATGGATGCCACGGGCGCGATGCGCGCCGGACGCCCGGATTCCGCGGCGAGGGAGGCGGACCGGGCCACCGGCTCACGCGGCGCGGGCGGCTGCGCGATGCGCACCTCTTCGTCCCTTTGGGACTGATGTGCTCCGTGCGACTGGTGGGACGGCTCGTGTCGCCGGTGGTCCCGCTCGGGTTCCGGGTCGAGCTCGGGTTCGAAGTCGTCATCGGGGTCGAAGCCCCGGCCGTCGTACCCATCGTCCTCCACGAGGCCGAGGTAGACCGCCATCTTGCGCATCGCGCCGGCCATGCTCTGAGTCCTCCGCTCTGTGGTGGATCGGCTTTCGACTGCCAAGTCCCGCGATCCACGTGGCCCTTGTGCCCGCCTACCGGCGGTAATGACCATATTTTCTGCTGTGGTCCGACTTCTTGGCGACGTTACCCGAGCCTGGGGCGGACTCCGAGTACCGCAGTGCCGACGCGTACATGTGTCGCTCCGGCGGCCACGGCCTCCTCGAGGTCCGCACTCATCCCCGCGGACACCATGGTGGCACCGGGATGGGTTCGGCGCAGGTCAGTCGACAAATCCATCAACCGCTCGAACGCGGCCCGTTGACGACCGGCGTACTCACCGGTCAGAGGTGCGACGGTCATCAGTCCGGCGAGTCTCAGTCCCGGTGCGCCGGCCACCAGCGCGGCCAACTCCTCGATCCCGCCGGGCGCCACGCCGCCCCGGTCCCCGCGTCCGCTCTCGCCGGCGTCGAGGGCGACCTGGATCAGGCACCCGACCTCCCGCCCGGCGCGCACCGCTTCCTTCGACAACGCGCCCACCAGCCGGGAGCGGTCCACGGACTGCACGAAGTCGGCGTAACCGACGACCGATCGCACCTTGTTGGTCTGCAACTGACCGACGAAGTGCCAGGAAAGCGACAGGTCCGAGCAAGTCGCGGCCTTGGGCGCGGCGTCCTGGTCCTTGTTCTCGGCGACGTGCCGCACCCCGAGGTCGGCGAGGATCCGCACGTCGTCGGCCGGATAGGTCTTGGTGACCACGATCAGGGTCACCTCCTCCCGCGCCCGGCCGGCGGCGGCGCACGCACGGGCGATGCGCTCCTCCACCTTCGCCAGGTTCACGGCGAGTTCGTCCTTACGGTCCGTCATGCCCCTCAGTCCAGCCAGACATATCCCGCGAGTCGCCCTGTGGCGCGGTCGCGGCGGTAGGAGAAGTGGTCCCCGGACTCACGGGTGCACACCGGCGACTGCTCCCGGTCGCACACCCCGAGCCGGTCGAGCTGCGCGTGCACCCCCGCGGTCACGTCGACCGCCGGCGTGCCCCAGCTGGTCTCGGCGTGCGCCGCCGGCTCGACGGCGGCGACCTCGGCGCGCATCTGCTCCGGCACCTCGTAGCACCGGCCGCAGACGGCGGGTCCGGTGCGGGCGACGATCCGGGACGGCTCGGCGCCGAGCTCGACCATGGCGCGTACGGCGGCGGGGACGATCCCGGCGACCATGCCGGGCCGGCCCGCGTGGGCCGCGGCGGCGACTCCGGCGACCGGGTCGGCCAGCAGGACGGGAGTGCAGTCGGCGGTGAGGACGGCGAGGGCGAGTCCGCGCCGCCCGGTGACGATCGCGTCGACCCGCGGCACCGGCCGGTCACCCCAGGGGCCCTCGACGACCGCGGCGTCGGCGCCGTGCACCTGGTTCATCCAGACCACGTCCGACGGGTCCAGCCCCAGCGACCCGGCGGCCAGTTCCCGGTTGGCATGCACGGCCGCGGCGTCGTCGCCGACCGCCCCGCCGAGGTTGAGCTCCTCATACGGAGCGGCGCTCACCCCGCCCCACCGGTCGGTGAAGGCGAAGTGCGCGCCGCTCACGCTCTCGCGCTGTCCTATCACTTCAGGAAGTCCGGCACGTCCAGTTCCTCGGCCGCGCTGTCCGAGTAGGTCCGCGACGGCGGGACCGGCGGGGCGACCGGGATCTCGGCCACCGGCTCGGGGGCCGGCTCCGGCTCCTCCTTCGGCGTGACGCTGCCGAGCGAGCCGAAGGAGGGGCGGCTCTCCGGCTGCCGCACCGGAGCGGGCTCCTCGCGGCGGGCGGCGGGCGTGGCCGAGCCGAGGACGTTGTCCCGGCGGGCCGGGGGCTGGCCGCCGTCGAAGCCGGCCGCGATGACGGTGACCCGGACCTCGTCGCCGAGCGCGTCGTCGATGACCGCGCCGAAGATGATGTTGGCCTCCGGGTGGGCGGCCTCGCTCACCAGCTGGGCGGCCTCGTTGATCTCGAACAGGCCGAGGTCGGAGCCGCCGGAGATGGAGAGCAGCACGCCGCGGGCGCCGTCGATGGAGGCCTCGAGGAGCGGCGAGGAGATCGCCATCTCCGCGGCGGCCACCGCGCGGTCGTCGCCGCGGGCCGAGCCGATGCCCATGAGCGCGGACCCGGCCTCGGACATGACCGACTTGACGTCGGCGAAGTCGAGGTTGATCAGGCCGGGGGTGGTGATGAGGTCGGTGATGCCCTGGACACCCGAGAGCAGGACCTGGTCGGCCGACTTGAAGGCGTCCAGGACCGAGACCTGGCGGTCCGAGATGGACAGCAGCCGGTCGTTGGGGATGACGATGAGGGTGTCCACCTCTTCGCGGAGTTCCGCGATGCCGTCCTCGGCCTGGTTGGCCCGGCGCCGTCCCTCGAAGGTGAACGGGCGGGTGACCACGCCGATGGTCAGGGCGCCCAGGGAGCGGGCGATGTTGGCCACGACGGGCGCGCCGCCGGTGCCGGTGCCGCCGCCTTCACCGGCCGTCACGAAGACCATGTCGGCCCCCTTGAGGACCTCCTCGATCTCCTCGCGGTGGTCCTCGGCGGCCTTGCGGCCGACGGCCGGGTTGGCGCCGGCGCCGAGTCCGCGGGTCAGTTCGCGGCCGACGTCGAGCTTGACGTCGGCGTCGCTCATCAACAGCGCCTGCGCGTCGGTGTTGATGGCGATGAACTCGACGCCCTTGAGACCGACCTCGATCATCCGGTTGATGGCATTGACACCACCGCCGCCGACACCGATGACTTTGATGACTGCGAGGTAGTTCTGCGGTGCTGCCACGTCGAAGGCCTCTCGCCTCGAGTTACGTGTCGCCGCCTCGCAGATGGTGCGATCCGACGACTGATGCCGAATGGGACGGTCCGTTTCGCCGACCCGAACCCTAACGCTGAAGTTTAGGGTTACCAGTGTGCCTGTTCCTTGGAGTCTTCTGAACAGGACACTAAGTCGACAAGTGGCGCCCGTTCAACGAACACGCCGAACCTCCCGTTTTTCTTTTCACCCTATGTGATCAGCCGTGTCGCTGCCCAACCAGGGTGCTGGCCTGCGCTGATGTGCGTCAACTCCCTGATGACGCGGGGGCCGTGGGAGCGCTGACGTCGAAGTGCCGCGCGGCCGGGGAGGCTTTCATGAGAGCACCGAGCGTACGCGCCTTCAGGGCTCCCTGGTCGGCACTTCCCCAGGCGACCGTACGGCCGTCGGTCAGCTCCAGCGAGATGTCGTCGTAGGAACGGACTTTGAGGGCACGGGCCTTCTGAGCGACGGCGTCCGGAATGTCGCCGGCGACCTCCACCGCCTCACGCACCAGCCGGTCCTCGCCGAAGCGGCGCAGGCTCGCGGCACCGGACCCGCCCGAACCCGACGCGGAGACGGCCATTTCGAGCAGGGGTACGTTCTTCGGTGTCCGGGAAATCGTGGCGAAACGGACGCCCTTGTCGTCCACTTCCACGAAGTTCGACCCTTTTCCGATGAGCAGGACGGGCTGCCGTTCCGTCACTTTCAGGCCGATTCCATGGGGCCAGGAACGCACCACGTCGACCGTGCCGATTCTGGGCAGCCGTGCGCGCAGCCGCGCGGCGATCGCCCCGGTGTCGACCGAGACGAGCGCCGATCCGACCGGTACGGCGGCCGCCTCGCGGACCTGGTCGGGCGTCAGGACGTCCGTGCCGGACACCGCGACGCGCTCGACCCTCGTCCACGGGGAGCCGTACAACACCCAGACCGTGCCACCGCCGAGGAGCAGGACGGCGAGCCCGATGATGATCATCATACGGAATCGGCGGGGGCCGCCCAGCCTTCGGACGAGGGGCGGGCCGGACGGCTCCTCCTGGCGTGCACCGCGCTCGACGGTGGCGGATCCGGCCACGCGCACTCCCTTTCCCGGCTCGGCCCCCCGGCGTTCGGCCCGGGGGGACCCGCCGCTGCGTCCTATCGCTGGGCGCGACTCGCCGCGATCGCCTCGTACACCATGCCGACGAGCAGGTCGTCGGCGTCCCTGCGGCCGAACTCGCTGGCGGCGCGGGACATCTCGTACAGCCGGTGCGGGTCGGCGAGCACCGGCAGGACGGACTCCCTGACCCACTCGGGGGTGAGTTCCGCGTCGTCGACGAGGAGCCCGCCGCCGGCCTTGACCACCGGCTGGGCGTTCAGCCGCTGTTCGCCGTTGCCGATGGGCAGCGGGACGTAGGCGGCCGGGAGTCCGACGGCGGAGAGTTCGGCGACGGTCATCGCGCCCGCGCGGCAGAGCATCATGTCGGCCGCGGCGTACGCGAGGTCCATCCGGTCCAGGTACGGTACCGGGATGTAGGGGGGCATTCCCGGCATCTGCTGGACGTGCGGCAGTTCGTTCTTCGGGCCGACCGCGTGCAGGATCTGGATACCGGCCTGCTGGAGCCAGGGCGCGACCTGCTGGACGACCTCGTTGAGCCGGCGGGCGCCCTGCGAGCCGCCCGAGACGAGCAGCGTCGGCAGGTTGGGGTCGAGGCCGAACATGTGCCGCGCCTCGGGACGGGCCGCGGCGCGGTCCAGGGTGGCGATGGAGCGGCGCAGCGGGATGCCGATGTAGCGGGCGTCACGCAGCTTGCTGTCGGGCGTGGAGACGGCGACGCGGGCGGCGTACCGGGAGCCGATCTTGTTGGCCAGGCCGGGGCGCGCGTTGGCCTCGTGGACCACGATCGGCACGCCGAGGCGCTTGGCGGCGAGGTAGCCGGGCAGGGCCACGTAACCGCCGAAGCCGACGACGGCGTCGGCCTTGGTGCGCTCCAGGATCTGCTCGGCTGCCTTGATCGTGCCGCGCAGCCGGCCCGGGACGGTGATCAGCTCGGGGGTGGGCTTGCGCGGCAGCGGTACGGCCGGGATCAGCGCGAGGTCGTAGCCCCGCTGCGGAACGAGCGTGGTCTCCAGGCCGCGCTCGGTGCCCAGGGCCGTGATCCCCACGGTGGGGTCCTGCCTGCGCAGGGCGTCCGCGAGGGCGAGCGCGGGCTCGATGTGGCCGGCGGTCCCCCCACCAGCGAGTACGACATGCACCGAAATTCACCGCTCTCCGGACGGACGCGCCGCCGAGGCACGCCGTCGCATCGTGTTCCATCTCCGGGGTTCCCGTTTCACCGGGGAACCCCCGGCACCCCGCTTTCTACCAAAGCGGGGTTGCCGCATCGCAAGCGCCGTCCGTGCAGCCGGGTCGTCACGTGCGAAGGCGATCAGCAGCCCGATCGCGAACATGGTCGGCAGCAGGGCGGAGCCCCCGTAGGAGAACAGCGGGAGGGGGACACCGGCGATCGGCAGCAGACCGAGCACCGCACCGATGTTGATCACGGCTTGCGCGGTGATCCAGGTGGTCACACCTCCCGCGGCGTACCTCACGAAGGGGTCCTCCGTGCGTCCGGCCACGCGGATACCCGCATAGCCTAGAGCCGCGAACAGGGCGAGCACCGACAGCGTCCCCGCGAGGCCCAGTTCCTCACCGGTGACGGCGAAGATGAAGTCGGTGTGGGCTTCAGGGAGTTGTCCCCATTTCTCCACACTCGCCCCGAGTCCTGAGCCGAAGATCCCGCCGGAGGCGAGGGCGTAGATCCCGTGCACGGCCTGCCAGCAGTCGGCGGCCCCGGACTTGGGCTCGGTGGCGCCGATGCAGGCGAGCCGGGCCATCCGGTTGGGGCTGGTCTTGATCAGGACGAACCCGATCGCGGCCGCGATCGACAGCACACCGACGAACAGGCGGGTGGGCGCGCCCGCGAGCCACAGCAGCCCGAACAGGATCGCGGTCAGGATGATCGCCGTCCCCATGTCGCCGCCGAGCATGATCAGCCCGAGCAGCATGAAGGCCACCGGGACCAGCGGCACCAGCATGTGCTTCCACTGGGCGAGCAGCTTGCGGTCCTGCTTGCGGGCGAGCAGGTCGGCGCCCCAGAGCACCAGGGCGAGCTTGCCGAACTCGCTGGGCTGGATCTGGAAGGAGCCGCCGAGGGAGATCCAGTTCTGGTTGCCGTTGACGGCCATCCCTATCCCGGGCACCTGCACCAGGGCCATCGTGAAGACGGCTCCGGCGAGGATCGGGTAGGCCAGCGCCCGGTGCAGCTTGACCGGCATCCGGGAGGCGACCAGCAGCAGCACGGCCCCGATGGAGGCGGCCAGGAACTGCTTGCGGAAGAAGAACGACCCGGGCAGCGACATCTGCAGCGCGGTGATCTGCGAGGCGGAGTACACCATCACCAGCCCGAGCACGGTGATCAGCAGACTGCCGCCGAGGATCACGTAGTAGGCGGTGAGCGGCCGGTCCCAGGCTTTACGCGCGCGCGTGTAGAGCCGTAGGACCGGGTTGTCACGCGGAGACCGCGCGGCCGGCGGTCTCCTGACGGCCCGCTGAGCGGGCGGCCTCCCGGTACGACTACTGGACACGTGACTACAACCCCCTAGGGGCGTGGGACCCTGACATGTGCGGCTCCGCGGCGCGGGCGCGACAAGCCCCCACCGGCCCGCACCTGAACGACACCGTCACGCGCCCTCCCAAAGACCCGCCGTCAGGCGAGTCCGCGCACCGCTTCGGCGAACGCGTCCCCGCGCTGGTTGTAGTTGACGAACATGTCCATGGAGGCGCAGGCCGGGGCGAGCAGGACCGTGTCTCCCGCGCGGGCGAGGCGCCGGGCCTCCTGGACAGCCGCGAGCATCGCCCCAGTGTCGGTCCGGTCGAGGTCCACGACGGGTACCTCCGGGGCGTGTCGCGCGAGGGCTTCGGCGATCAGCGCGCGGTCGGCGCCGATCAGGACGGCCCCGCGCAGCCGTGGGGCGGACTTGGCGACGAGCTCGTCGAAGGTCGCGCCCTTGGCGAGCCCGCCGGCGATCCACACGATCGACGGGTAGGCCGCCAACGAGGCCTCCGCGGCGTGCGTGTTGGTGGCCTTGGAGTCGTCGACGTACGCGACGCCGTCCACGTCGGCCACGTGGGCGATGCGGTGGGCGTCCGGTGTGAAGGCCCGCAGGCCGTCCCGTACGGCCCTGGGAGGCACGCCGAAGGCGCGGGCGAGGGCCGCCGCGGCAAGGGCGTTGGCGATGTTGTGCGGGGCGGGCGGGGTGACGTCCGTGACCTCGGCGAGTTCCTGGGCGTTCTTCTGCCGGTTCTCGACGAACGCGCGGTCGACCAGGATGCCGTCGATCACGCCGAGTTGGGAGGGTCCCGGGGTGCCGAGGGTGAAGCCGATGGCGCGGCAGCCCTCCTCGACGTCCGCCTCGCGCACCAGGTCCTCGGTGGCCTTGTCGGCGACGTTGTAGACGCAGGCGACGCGATTGCCCTCGTAGACGCGGCCCTTGTCGCGCGCGTACGCCTCCATCGAGCCGTGCCAGTCGAGGTGGTCGGGGGCGAGGTTCAGCACGGCGGCCGAGTGCGCCCGCAGGGAGGGCGCCCAGTGCAGCTGGTAGCTGGACAGTTCGACGGCGAGGACGTCGTACTCCTCGTCGCCGAGGACGGCGTCGAGCAGGGAGACGCCGATGTTGCCGACGGCCGCGGTGCGCAGTCCGGCCGCCTTCAGGATGGAGGCCAGCATCTGGGTCGTGGTCGTCTTGCCGTTGGTGCCGGTGACGCACAGCCAAGGGGCTGCGCCCGGGCCCCTGAGGCGCCAGGCCAGCTCGACGTCCCCCCAGACGTCCACGCCGGCTTCGGCGGCCGCCGCGAAGAGCGGCTTGTCCGGCTTCCAGCCGGGGGCGGTGACGATGAGGTCGGTGCCGTCGGGCAGGGTCGCTCCGTCGCCGAGCCGCACGGTGACGCCGAGCGCCTCCAGTTCGGCGGCCTGCTCACGCGCGCGTGCGTCGTCGCCGTCGTTGACGACGGTGACCCGGGCGCCGAGCCCGTGCAGCACCTTGGCCGCCGGGACGCCGGAGACCCCGAGTCCGGCGACGGTGACGTGCTTGCCCTCCCAGGAGAGCCCCTGCCCATCGGTCACTTGTCTGCTGCCCATCCCGCGTAGAAGAGGCCCAGTCCGACGATCACACAGATGCCCTGGATGATCCAGAAGCGGACCACCACCAGGACTTCGGACCAGCCCTTGAGTTCGAAGTGGTGCTGGAGCGGTGCCATCCGGAAGACCCGCTTCCCGGTCAGCCGGAACGAGCCGACCTGGATGACCACCGACATGGTGATGAGGACGAACAGACCGCCCATGATGGCCACCAGCAGCTCCGTGCGGGAGCAGATGGCGAGGCCCGTGAGGACGCCGCCGAGCGCCAGCGAACCGGTGTCGCCCATGAAGATCTTGGCCGGTGACGTGTTCCACCACAGGAAGCCCAGGCAGGCACCCATCAGCGCGGCGGAGACCACCGCGAGGTCCAGCGGATCGCGCACCTCGTAGCAGGCGTTGGGGTTCGTCAGCGTCTCGCCGTTGGCGCAGGACTCCTGGTACTGCCAGACCCCGATGAACGTGTACGCGCCGAAGACGAGGACCGAGGCGCCGGTGGCCAGGCCGTCCAGACCGTCGGTGAGGTTCACGCCGTTGGACATGGCGAGGATCATGAACAGCGCCCAGACGACGAACAGCACGGGGCCGATCGTCCAGCCGAAGTCCGTGATGAACGACAGCTTCGTGGAGGCCGGCGTGTTGCCGCGGGAGTCCGCGAACTGCAGCGAGAGCACCGCGAAGGCGATACCGACGATCAGCTGGCCGGCCATCTTCGCCTTGGCCCGCAGACCGAGCGAGCGCCGCTTGACGATCTTGATGTAGTCGTCGAGGAAGCCGACGAGGCCCATGCCGCACATCAGGCCCAGCACCAGCAGACCGGAGTAGGTCGGCGGCTTGCCCGTGATCAGCTTGGACAGGAAGTACGCCGCGACCGTCGCCAGTATGAACGCGATACCGCCCATGGTCGGCGTACCGCGCTTGCTGGCGTGCTCGCGCGGGCCGTCGTCGCGGATGTACTGGCCGTAGCCCTTGCGCGCCAGCAGCTTGATCAGCAGCGGCGTGCCGATCAGCGTCAGGAAGAGGCCAATGACACCCGCGAACAGGATCTGCTTCATCATCGGGCGGAAACCTCACCCTCGGCACCGGTCGCGAGCAGCGCCTGCGCGACGCTCTCGAGGCCCACCGATCGGGACGCCTTCACGAGTACGACGTCCCCCGGGCGCAGCTCGCTGCGCAACAGGTCGACCGCCGCCTGTGCGTCGGACACGTGCACCGACTCCTCACCCCACGAACCCTCGTTATATGCGCCCAGTTGCAGCCAGGCGGCTTCCCTGCCCCCGACCGCGACGAGCTTGCTGACGTTGAGCCGGACGGCGAGCCGCCCGACAGCGTCGTGCTCGGCGAGCGCCTCGTCCCCGAGCTCGGCCATCTTGCCGAGCACCGCCCAGGTCCGCCTCCCCTTGCCCATGGCCGCCAGCGCGCGCAGAGCGGCTCGCATGGACTCGGGGTTCGCGTTGTAGGCGTCGTTGACGATCGTCACGCCGTCCGGGCGCTCGGTGACCTCCATCCGCCAGCGGGAGAGGGAGCCCGCCTCGGAGAGCGCGGTGGCGATCTCTGTTACGGACATGCCCAGCTCATGGGCGACGGCGGCCGCGGCGAGCGCGTTCGACACGTGGTGCTCACCGTACAGGCGCATGGTCACATCGCTGCACCCGGAGGGTGTGTGAAGGCTGAAGGAGGGCTGTCCGCTGTCCGTGAGTCGTACGTTCTCAGCCCGTACGTCCGCTTCGCCGGACTCTCCGAAAAGGACCACCTTCGCCTTCGTACGGGAGGCCATGGCCCGGACCAACGGGTCGTCGGCGTTGAGGATCGCGACCCCGCCGTCGCTCGCCGGGGGAAGGCTCTCGACCAGCTCGCCCTTTGCCTGTGCGATCTGTTCGCGGCCGCCGAACTCGCCGATGTGGGCGGTGCCGACGTTCAGGACGAGACCGACCTTCGGCGGCGTCAGGTCGGTGAGGTAGCGGATGTGCCCGATGCCGCGGGCGCCCATCTCCAGGACCAGGAACCGGGTTTCCTCGGTCGCGGACAGCGCGGTCAGCGGCAGCCCGATCTCGTTGTTGAGGGAGCCGGGGGTGAAGACGGTCGGCGCCTTGCGCCGGAGCACCTGGGCGATGAGGTCCTTGGTGCTGGTCTTGCCGGCGGAGCCGGTGAGTGCGACGAGGGTCGTGCCGAGCGTGTGCACGACGTGCCGGGCGAGGGCGCCGAGGGCGGCCTGGACGTCGTCCACGACGATCGCGGGCACGCCGACCGGGCGCGAGGCCAGTACGGCCACCGCGCCCGCCTCGACGACCGCGGCCGCGTAGTCGTGGCCGTCGACGCGTTCACCGACGAAGGCGACGAAGAGGCTGCCGGGCTCCACCTCGCGGGAGTCCCGGACGACCGGTCCGGTGACCTCCGCGGACGGATCCGGTATGTCGTACGTCTGCCCGCCGACGACTGCTGCGATCTCGGCGAGGGAGAGGGCGATCACAAGTTCATCCCTGGGTCTGCTGGATAGCTTCGCGAAGCACCTGGCGGTCGTCGAACGGACGGACCACTCCGGCGATGTCCTGGCCCTGCTCATGGCCCTTGCCCGCGACCAGCACGGTGTCCCCGGTGTGCGCGCGGGCGACGGCGGCGGCGATCGCGGCGGCCCGGTCCTCGAACAGGAGCACCTCGCCGCGCTCGTGCGCGGGCACCGACGCGGCCCCTTCGAGCATGGTCGCGAGGATCGCGAGGGGGTCCTCGGAGCGGGGGTTGTCGGAGGTCAGTACGGCGGTGTCGGCGAGCCGTGCCGCGGCGGCGCCCATCGGCGCGCGCTTGGTGCGGTCCCGGTCGCCGCCGCAGCCGATGACGACGTGCAGCCGGCCCTTGGTGACCTTGCGCAGCGCCTTGAGCACCGATTCGACGGCGTCCGTCTTGTGGGCGTAGTCGACGACCGCGAGGTAGGGCTGGCCGGCGTCGACGCGCTCCAGGCGGCCCGGCACGCCCGGTACGGCGGCGACGCCGTCGGCGGCGGTCTGCGGGTCGAGTCCGGCGGCGGCGAGGGCGACGATCGCGGCGAGGGTGTTGGCCACGTTGAACGCGCCGGGCAGCGGCGCCCTGGCGGCGACCCGCACCCCGTCCGGGCCGAGGACGGTGAACGTCGAGTCCATCGGGCCGATGTGGACCTCGGTCGCGCGCCAGTCGGCGTCGGGGTGCCCCTCGGCGGAGAAGGTGACGACCGGGACCTCGGCCTCGCCGGCCAGCCGGCGGCCGTAGGCGTCGTCGAGGTTGACCACGCCGAGTTTGCTGCGTTCAAGAGTGAACAGCTGCGCCTTGGCCCGGAAGTAGTCCTCCATGTCGGAGTGGAACTCCATGTGTTCCGGGCTGAGGTTGTTGAAGACGGCGATGTCGAAGACGCAGCCGTCGACCCGGCCGAGGACGAGGGCGTGGCTGGACACCTCCATGGCCACCGCCTCGACCCCGCGCTCGCGCATCACGGCGAACAGGGCCTGAAGATCGGTGGCCTCGGGGGTGGTGCGCTCGGACTTGATGCGCTCCTCGCCGATGCGCATCTCGACCGTGCCGATCAGCCCGGTGGACTTCAGCGACTTCAGCCCGCCCTCCACCAGGTAGGCGGTGGTGGTCTTGCCGGAGGTGCCGGTGATGCCGATCTGGAGCAGGTCGCGGCCCGGGCGGCCGTAGATCGTGGCCGCCAGCTCGCCCATCCGCGCGCGCGGGTCGTCGGCGACCAGGACCGGCAGTCCGGTCGCGGCGGCGCGCTCGGCGCCGGTCGGGTCGGTGAGCACGGCGACCGCGCCGAGGCCGGCGGCCTGGGTGACGAAGTCGGCACCGTGCAGCCGGGCGCCCGGGAGCGCGGCGTACAGGTCGCCGGGGCGGACGGCGCGCGAGTCGTGGGTGATGCCCGTGACGGTCGCCTCGCTCCGCACGGCGGTGGCCCCCAGCTGGTCGGCGAGCTCCGCGAGGGGTGTGGCGGAGACCTGAACAGGCCTGGGCGGTCCCGGATATGTCACGGAAGCGCCCTTCTGGGTGGTTTGGGACTGATCAGCGTGTGGCACGGCGGTGAGCGTACCGGGCGCACCCGCCTGCGGGCGAAGCGAGGCGGAGGGGGACGCGTGGTTACCGGGGTCGGGAGTGATCATGGTCACGGGCTGGTTCCTGGCTGGTTCGGCGCTGAACAGCGATGGACGGGACGTCAGGGGGAGAAGGTCACGGGCAGGTTGGCCGCCTTCGCCCCGGTCGGCGGGATCTGGAGGGTCTTCAGGGCGAACTCCATGACCTGCTTGAAGATGGGGCCGCAGATCTGGCCGCCGAAGTAGCTGCCCTGGGTGGCGTTCTGGATGGCGCAGTAGACGGTGACCCGGGGCTGGTCGGCGGGGGCGAAGCCGGCGAAGGAGGAGGTGTATCCCTTGTACTTGCCGGTGGCCGGATCCACGCGGTTCGCCGTGCCCGTCTTGCCCGCGACGCGGTAGCCGGGGATGCGCGCCCTGGTGCCGGTGCCCTCCTGGTCGTCCACGACCGACTCCAGCATCTGCGCGAGGGCCTTCGCCGTCTTCGCGCTGACCACCCGGGTCTTCTCGGGTGCGGCGGCGGGGGTGAAGCGGCCGTCGGGGCCCTGGGTGCCGCGCACCAGGGTCGGCTCGATCCGTACGCCGCCGTTGGCGATGGTCGAGTAGACGGAGGCGGCCTGGAGCGCGTTGAGCGAGACGCCCTGTCCGAAAGGGATCGTGTACTGCTGCGAGGTGGACCAGGTGCCGGGCGCGGCGAGGATGCCCTTCGTCTCGCCGGGGAAGCCGAGTCCGCTGTAGCTGCCGAGGCCGAACTTGCGCAGGTAGGAGTAGAGGACCCGGTTGGCCTCGGCCTGGGTCCTGCCGAGTTCCCCGGTGGCGAGGATCGTGCCGATGTTGCTGGACTTGGCGAGCACGCCGTTGAGCGTCAGGTTCCAGGTCGGGTGGTCGATGTCGTCCTTGAAGAGCCGGTCGCCGCGGTGCAGCCGGTTCGGTACGACGACATGGGTGAGCGGGGTGGCGACGTTCTCCTCCAGGACGGCCGCCATCGACATGATCTTGGCGGTGGAGCCGGGCTCGTAGGCGTCCTGGAGGGCCGCGTTGCCGAGGGCGTTCGGGTCGGCCCGGGTGAGGTCGTTGGGGTCGAAGCCGGGCGAGTTGGCCATGGCGAGGATCTCGCCGGTGCGGGTGTCCTGGACGACGACGTAGCCGCGGTCCGCCTTGGACGCCTTGACCTGCTCGGTGATGGCGTTCTGGGCGGCCCACTGGATGTCCCGGTCGATCGTGAGCTCGACGTCGGAGCCGGGCACGGCGGGGGTCTCGGTGGAGCCGGCGGTGGGGACCTGGAGGCCGCCGGACTGGGCGTAGCGGATCTTGCCGTTCTTGCCGGCCAGGACGGAGTTCAGCTGCTGCTCGATACCGCCGCCGCCCCTGCCCTCGGCGTTGACCCAGCCGAGCACGGAGGCGGCGAGGTCGCCGTTGGGGTACACGCGCTTGCTGCTGGGGACCGCGAAGAGACCCGCGAGGACGTTGACCGTGGTGCCGTCGGACCGGGACTTGGCGGCGAGCGCGGAGCGCAGGTCCTTGATCTGCTTCCAGACCTCCGGGGTCTGCCGGACGGCCAGCAGCGCGTACTGCGACCTGGTGTTCCGGGGCCGGAGCTTGGCGACGATCGCGGACTGCTCCTGGCCGAGGATCGGGGCGAGGAGGGCCGCGGCCTGCTCGGGGCCGTCGTCGATGCGCAGGTTCTCGCGGTTGAACATCGTCGGGTCGGCGGTGATGTCGTAGGCGTCCTCGCTGCTGGCGAGGGCGACCCCGCTGCGGTCGGTGATCTCGCCGCGCTCGGCGGCCAGCACCTGGCCGACGTACCGGTTCCGGTCGGCCTTGGCGGCGTAGGTGCCGGCGTCGACGGCCTGGACCTGGAGGAGGCGCACCACGAAGGCGGCCATCACCAGGGTGAGGGCGAGGCCGACCATGCGCAGCCGGGGGCGGGGGCTGCCGAGCCGGAGGGCGCGCGGGGCCGGGGCGCGCGGGGCGGGCGGACGGCGGGCCGGGCGGGCGCCGGGGCCGGGCCGTCGCTGGGCGGAGGCGGGGCGGGAGGGCCGGGCGGGGCCGGGCACGCGGCGGCGGGGCGGTTCCCTGTCGGACACTTCCGTCACCTGCCGGGGGTCGTGGGAAGGGCTGCGGTCGGAGCCGGCGAGGCGCTCTGCGCGGGGGTGCCGCCGGGCGGGGCGGCCGAGGGGGACGCCGGGGGCGAGGCGACCGGCTGGGACGGCGTCATCGCCTCGGGCGGCCGTACGACGTCGGCGGCGCCCTGCGCGGACTGCCCGGCCGCGGCCGAGGGGACGCCCTTGACGGTGCCGTCGGGCTCCAGGAAGGCGGGGTCGCCGCCGGGGACCATGCCGAGTTCGCCGGCGCGGCGCCGCAGGGCGTCCGGGGCGGAGTAGGAGTCGATGTCGCGCTGGAGCGCCTGCTCCTCGTCGGTGAGGTTCTTCGTGTCCCGCTGGAGGTCGCCCATCCGGAACGAGCCCTCACTGAGCGCGGAGTTCAGCACCAGCAGCCCGATCAGGCCGCCGCCGAGCAGGAGAACGACGAGGAGGACGAAGGGGGTGCGGGCCGCCTGGCGCGGTCCCGCGGGGAACAGCCGGGCCAGCCGGGCCGCCCGCCCCTTGAGTTCGGGTTTCCTGCTCACTCGCCCTCCCCCGAGTCCGGTTTTCCCACCTGCGCCCGCCGCGCCCTCATTCGATGGACTCCCTGATGCGTTCGGCGCCGCGCAGCCGGGCCGGTGCCGCGCGCCGGTTCTCCGCGACCTCTTCCTCGGTGGGAAGTTCGGCACCGCGGGTCAGCAGCTTGAGCCGGGGCTGGTAGCGCTCCGGGACGACGGGCAGCCCGGGCGGGGCGGTGGTGGCGGCGCCGGCCGCGAACACCTGCTTGACCAGGCGGTCCTCCAGGGAGTGGTACGACAGCACGGCGATCCGTCCGCCCACGTCGATCGCCTCGACGGCGGCCGGGATCGCCCGCTCCAGCACCGACAGCTCGCCGTTGACCTCGATGCGCAGGGCCTGGAAGGTGCGCTTGGCCGGGTTGCCGCCGGTGCGCATGGCGGCCTGCGGCAGGGCGCCGCGGATCAGCTCGACCAGCCGGGCGCTGTTGCTGAACGGCTCCTTCTCGCGTTCGCGGACGATCGCGGAGACGATCCGCTTGGCCTGCTTCTCCTCGCCGTACGCCCGCAGGATGCGCACCAGTTCGCCGGGCGGGTAGGTGTTGAGGACCTCGGCGGCGCTGATGCCGGTCGTCTGGTCCATGCGCATGTCGAGCGGGGCGTCCTGGGCGTAGGCGAAGCCCCGGCCGGCCTCGTCGAGCTGCATGGAGGACACACCGAGGTCGAACAGGACGCCCTGGACGTGCGGGAGGCCGAGCCGGTCGAGGACGTCGGGGAGTTCGTCGTAGACGGCGTGCACGAGAGTGGCGCGCTCGCCGAAGGGGGCGAGACGCTCGCCGGAGAGCCGCAGGGCCTCCTTGTCGCGGTCCAGGGCGACGAGCCGTACCTCGGGGAACTGCGTCAGCAGGGCCTCGCTGTGGCCGCCGAGGCCGAGGGTGCAGTCGACGACGACGGCTCCGGGCCGCCGCAGGGCGGGGGCCAACAGGTCCAGGCACCGCTGGAGCATCACCGGGACGTGTCGACTCTGGCTCACGGGGCCCTCTCAGATCCGGCGGGAACGCGCACCGCCGGGTCCCCGCCCTCTCGTCTGGGGAAGGCCTGCCGCGGCGTGCGGGGAAGTCAGTCCAGCAGGGAGATCGCCGTCGAGATCGCCGCCTCCCGCTTCGCGTCACTTTAGTCCACGGTGTCTCGCGGTCAATCAACCGGCCTGCGCGTCGCGGGCGGGCGCCGGGGCGAAGCGCGTGGGCGGGGGAAATCACCCGGCCGGGTGGCGCGACCTCACTCCTGTGGCTTACCTCACAAGCACGACGTGATGACGCTCTTTTTCCCTTCTCACGACGGGACCGCGACGGCCGTGACCAGTACCGTCATGGTTATGACGACTTCCGCATCCGTACCCACCGAGTCCGAAGGCGCCATACCCGGCGGCACGGTGACCGACCGTCTCGTCGACGCGAACGAGCAGTACGCCGCCGCCTTCACCGATCCCGGCATGGACGCCCGGCCGGTGCTGCACGTGGCGGTCGTGGCCTGCATGGACGCCCGGCTCGACCTGCACGCGGCGCTCGGTCTGGAGCTGGGCGACTGCCACACGATCCGCAACGCGGGCGGGGTGGTCACCGACGACGTGATCCGGTCACTCACGATCAGCCAGCGCAAGCTGGGCACCCGCAGCATCGTGCTGATCCACCACACGGGCTGCGGGCTGGAGGCGATCACCGAGGACTTCCGCACCGAGCTGGAGATGGAGGTCGGCCAGCGTCCGGCCTGGGCGGTGGAGGCGTTCCGGGACGTGGACCAGGACGTACGGCAGTCCATGCAGCGGGTGCGCACCTCGCCGTTCCTGCTGCACACCGACGACGTGCGCGGCTTCGTGTTCGACGTGCGGACGGGCCTGCTGCGCGAGATCGACCCCGCCTGACGCGCGTACCGTGGCCTCTTCGCTGTCGTTTACCTGTTGATTTTCCCTCGCGTCGATGCCCAAAAGGCCAGAGAACCGACATATCGCCGGCAGTTGTCCACGCGCGAGTGACACGAATCGGTAACGGCAGCAAGAATGCGGTTGTGACGCCACGCCGAACATTTCACGGGTGGCGCACGTGATTCGGGGTGGGCCGGTTCGCGGTGAAGAGCGTCGGCCCGGAGAAATGTAAGGGCCGAGGAGGGCCGGGTGACGACCTATGACGAGCGAGCGAGCCTCACGGATCTGACCGCCACTGTGGATCGAGTCCGCAGTTCGGTGGAGGGAGTGATCGAGGGCAAGCCCGAGGTCGTACGGCTTTCGCTGACCGTGCTGCTCGCCGAGGGACATCTTCTGATCGAGGATGTCCCCGGCGTCGGCAAGACCATGCTCGCCAAGGCGCTGGCGAGGTCCATCGACTGTTCGGTGCGCCGGATCCAGTTCACGCCGGACCTGCTGCCCTCGGACATCACCGGCGTGTCGATCTGGGACCAGCAGCGCCGTGACTTCGAGTTCAAGCCGGGCGCGATCTTCGCCCAGATCGTGATCGGCGACGAGATCAACCGGGCCTCGCCCAAGACGCAGTCCGCGCTCCTGGAGTCCCTGGAGGAGCGCCAGGTCACCATCGACGGGCAGACCTACGAGCTGCCGAGCCCCTTCATGGTGGTGGCCACCCAGAACCCGGTCGAGATGGAGGGCACCTACCCGCTGCCCGAGGCCCAGCGCGACCGCTTCATGGCCCGGGTCTCCATCGGCTACCCGAGCGCGGAGGCCGAGCTGCAGATGCTCGACGTGCACGGCGGGGTCAGCCCGCTGGACGACCTCCAGCCGGTCGCCCACGCGCACGAGATCGTCAAGCTGATCGAGGCGGTCCGCACGGTCCACGTCGCCGAATCGGTTCGCCGATACGCCGTCGACCTGGTCGGCGCCACCCGCAGCCACCCGGACCTCAGACTCGGCGCCTCGCCGCGCGCGACGCTGCACCTGCTGCGCGCGGCGAAGGCGTCCGCCGCCCTCGCGGGCCGGGACTACGCGCTGCCGGACGACGTGCAGAACCTCGCCGTGGCGGTCCTGGCCCACCGTCTGCTGCCCACCGCGCAGGCCCAGCTCAACCGCCGTACGGCGGAACAGGTCGTCGAGGAGATCCTGCAGCGCACCCCGGTGCCCACCGGCGGCCAGCAGCACGCCTACGGCGCTCTGGGCCAGAACACGCCCGCGTACCCGCAGCAGCCGCCGCGGAGGATCTGATGACCACCGGGGGGACCGGACAGCCCCGGGGCAGCCGCCTGGAGAAGGGCGGCGCCCGGACCGCCCTGGCGGGTCTGAGCACCCGCGGGCGCTCCTTCCTGGCGGCCGGCATAGCCGCCGCCGTCTGCGCGTACGTGCTCGGCCAGCCCAACCTGCTGCGGGTCGGGCTGCTGCTCGCCGCGCTGCCGCTGATCTGCGCGGCCGTCGTCTACCGCACCCGCTACCGCGTCTCCGGCAGCCGCCGGCTGGCCCCCGCGCGCGTGCCGACCGGCGACGAGGCCCGCGTCCACCTGCGGATGGACAACGTCTCGCGGCTGCCCACCGGCCTGCTGATGCTCCAGGACAAGGTGCCCTACGTCCTCGGCCCGCGCCCCCGGTTCGTCCTGGACCGGGTGGAGGCGGGCGGCCGGCGCGAGGTGTCCTACCGGGTCCGCTCCGATCTGCGCGGCCGCTATCCGCTGGGCCCGCTCCAGCTCCGGCTGAGCGACCCGTTCGGCATGTGCGAACTGACCCGGTCCTTCTCGACGTACGACACGCTGACGGTGATCCCCCGCGTGGAGGCGCTGCCGCCGGTGCGGCTGACCGGCGAGGCCAAGGGGTACGGCGACGGGCGGCAGCGCGCGGTGGCGCTGGCCGGCGAGGACGACGTGATCCCGCGCGGCTACCGCTACGGCGACGACCTGCGCCGGGTGCACTGGCGTTCGACCGCCCGGTACGGCGAGCTGATGGTGCGCCGCGAGGAGCAGCCCCAGCGGGCCCGCTGCACGGTGCTGCTGGACACCCGCGCCCTGGCCTACGCGGGCGCCGGCCCGGACTCGGCCTTCGAATGGGCGGTCTCCGGCGCCGCGTCCGTCCTGGTGCACATGCTGGAGCGGGGCTTCTCGGTGCGGCTGCTGACGGACACCGGCACCTCGGTGCCCGGGGAGGGCGCCGACGGGTACGCCGGGGCCGGCGGGGAGTCGGCGGACGCGGCCGGGCTGATGATGGACACCCTCGCGGTGATCGACCACTCCGACGGCGCGAGCCTGTCGCGCGCCTATGACGTGCTGCGCGGCGGCAACGAGGGACTGCTGGTGGCGTTCTTCGGCGACATCGACGAGGAACAGGCGGCCATCGCCGCGAAGATGCGCCAGCGCAGCGGGGGCGCGGTCGCCTTCCTGCTGGACGGCGACACCTGGGGGCGTGAACCGAACGGCATGGCCCATCCGATGAACGGTCAGGAGGAGCGGCTGCGGCTGCTGCGCGAGGCGGGCTGGACCGTCCTCGGCGTACCGCGGGGCACCTCGCTGAACGAGCTGTGGCGGCAGGCCGACCGCGAGCGGGCGGGCGTCGTCACGGCGGGCGGGACACGTGCGGGGGAGGCGGGATCATGAGCGGACGGGCTCGGCTGACACTGTGCTCGGCGGCGGCCACACTGATGGCGTCGTGCGCCCTGCTGCCCCTCGTCGACCCGGCGACCTGGATCCTCCAGGCGGCGGTGCTGCTGGCGATCCAGTCCGGGGTGGGCGCGGCCGCCCGCCGGGTGCCGCTGGCCCGGCCGCTGACGGTGGCCGCCCAGGCGCTGGTCACGCTGCTGCTGCTCACCCTGGTCTTCGCCCGGGAGCAGGCGCTGCTCGGCGTGGTCCCCGGCCCGGAGGCGGTCCGGCACCTCGGGGAGCTGCTGCAAGCGGGCGCCGAGGACGTCGGGAGGTACGCGATCCCCGCCCCCCTGTCCGCCGGCATCCGGCTGATGACGGTCGGCGGAGTGCTGGTGATCGGCCTGGCGGTGGACACCCTCGCGGTGACCTACCGCAACGCCGCGCCGGCCGGTCTGCCGCTGCTCGCGCTGTACTCGGTGGCCGCGGGCCTGTCGAACGGGTCGAGCGCCTGGGTGTGGTTCCTGGCCGCCGCGGTCGGCTATCTGATGCTGCTGCTGGCCGAGGGCCGCGAGCGGCTCGCCCAGTGGGGCCGGGTCTTCGCCGGCGCCCCGCGCACCGCGGGCGGTCCACCGGCGACGGTGGCTCCGGTGCGCACCGGGCGGCGCATCGGCATGGCCGCGCTGGGCGTGGCCCTGGTGGTGCCGCTGCTGCCCCTGCCGGCGATCCAGGGCGGCCTGCTGGCGGGCGCCGGGCCGGGCGCGGGCGCGGGAGGCGGCGGCGGGGGCACGATCTCCGCGGTCAACCCGGTGGTCTCGCTGCGCGACAGCCTGAACGTGAACGACGACCGCACGGTCCTCACGCTGAGCACCAACGCCGAAGACCTGTCGGACATGTACCTCCGGATCGTCTCCCTGGACGACTTCGACGGCACCACCTGGAAGCCCTCCAAGCGCCACATCGTCGCCGTGCCGGACGAGCTCCCCACGCCCACCGGCCTGGGGCAGGAGATCAAGCGCACGGTGGTCGACACCCGGATCTCGGCCGCCACCGGCTACGCCCAGGCCTGGCTGCCGATGCCGTACCCGCCGAGCGGCGTGAAGATCAAGGGCGACTGGAGGTACGAACCGGTCGGCATGACCCTCGTCGGCGACCACGGCGAGGACACCAGCGGCAAGACGTACGAGGTGACGAGCCTCGATGTGCAGCCGACGGCGAAGCAGCTGGAGGCGGCTCCTAAGGCGCCGAGCTCGATCCGGGACGAGTACACCAAGGTGCCCGGGTCGCTGCCGAAGGCGGTGTCGCGCCAGGCGCGGGAGATCACCGCGGGCGCGACCAGCGACTACGCGAAGGCGGTCGCGCTCCAGGACTACTTCGCGCTCACGGGCGGCTTCGCGTACGACACCGATGTGGAGGTCGGCTCCGGGCCGGACGCGATCGCCCGCTTCCTGCGGGACAAGCAGGGTTTCTGCGTCCACTTCTCGTTCGCGATGGCGGCGATGGCCCGCACGCTGGGCATACCGGCCCGGGTCGCCGTGGGCTTCGCGCCGGGTTCGCCGCAGGCGGACGGTTCGGTGGCGGTGAGCCTGAAGGACGCGCACGCCTGGCCCGAGCTGTACTTCGAGGGCGTGGGCTGGACCCGTTTCGAGCCGACCCCGACGCGCGGGACGACACCGTCGTACACGGTGCCGGACTCCTCCGACGCGGGCACCCCCGACGTGCCGCAGTCCTCGCAGTCGGCGGACGCGGCCCCGTCGGCGGCGCCCTCGGCGAGCACGAGCTGCTCGGCGCAGGACAAGAAGCTCGACGGCTGCGGTGCGGCGCTCCCGCTGGACGAAGCGGACCAGGGCGACCAGGGCACCCCGGTGTACGAGACGGTCGGCTGGATCCTGCTGGGCGCCCTGGCGCTCGCCCTGCCGTTGCTGCCGATGCTGTGGCGGCTGCGGCGGCGGTCGGTGCGGCTGGCGTCCGCCCGGCACTCCGGGGCCGTGGCGGCCCAGGGACGTCCGGGGGGCGGCGCCGAGGGGCTCGCGGCGGAGGACAAGCCCTCCGGTTCCGCCGTGCTGCTGGACGAGCCGTCCCACGAGGCGGCCGAAGCCGCCTCGGCGCATGTGCTGGCGGTCTGGCGCGAGCTCATCGACACGGCCTGGGACTACGGCATCGAGCCGGACGACGCGCTGACCCCCCGGCGGGCGGCGGCGCGGATCGTGCGGATCGGGGAGCTGGACGAGTCGGCGGCCGGGTCGGTGCACCGGGTGGCCGGAGCCGTGGAGCAGGTGCTGTTCGCTCCGCACCCGCGCGCCGGGACCGGGCTGTCGCAGGAGGTCCACCGGGTGCGGGCGGCGCTGCGGGCGAGGGTGGGCTGGACCACCCGGGTGCGGGCGGTCGTGGCACCCCGCTCGGCCGTCCGGGCGGTCTGGGACCTCGCGGACCGCTGGACGGCCCTCAAGGCGTCCTGGGCGGGCCGGGCGGCCCAGCTGGCGGGACTGCTGCGCCGGCGCCCCTCGGGCCAGCAGAGCTGAGCCCCGGAGGACGAAGACACCGAGAGGTGGACACGTCGAGGGGGTGACCACCCGGTGGGTGGTCACCCCCTCGACGTCGTCCGGGGTGGGGGCCGGTCAGTGGCCGCCCTGCTCGTCTCGGCGGCGCTGCCAGCGCTGCTCGATCCGGTCCATCAGCGAGCGCTTCTGCCGTCCCTGACCGCGGGTGTGCTGGACGCCCGCGGGGTGTTCGCCCGGCTTGGGCGCCTTGCGCCAGCCGGTGACCGCGAGCACCGCACAGCCCAGCATGACGAGGAAGCCCACGACACTGAGCCACACCTGCTTGGCGACCATGCCCGCCATGAGGAGCGCGATACCCACGAGGAAGCCCGCGACCGCCTGGTAGACCCGCCGTCGGGTGTACGTACGCAGCCCGCTTCCCTCGAGCGCCGACGCGAACTTGGGATCTTCGGCGTACAGCGCTCGCTCCATCTGCTCGAGCATGCGCTGCTCGTGCTCCGAGAGCGGCACGGAGTCCTCCTCATCGTGCAGTCGCCGGGGCGACTCGGGGGTCCCTTCAGGATAGGCAGGGATTCGCCCCCGTGAAACCCGCCCCTCTACGCCAATTGGCCAACCGGAGCCCGCCATGGGCGTCCCGGTCCGCTGAGGCTTCCATTCCCCGGCGGCCGACCCGTCATGCCGGGCGGTCTCCCTCGATCATACGGCGCACCGCGCCCGAACGGGGGGCCTGTGGCGTACTCCATGTGCCGCCAAGCCCCTGATCAGCGGGCGGGGTCCGGGAGCGCTCAGGCCTCCTCGGTCCCCCGGGTCTCACCGAGCACATGGAGCTGGGTGGCGACGGAGTGGAAGGCGGGGAGTTCGGCGGCGGCCTCCTCGAGCTTGAGCAGGGCGTCGAGGGCGCCGGGCTCGGTGTCCACGAGGACGCCGGGGACGAGGTCGGCGAAGACCCGTACGCCGTGCACGGCGGTGACGCCGAGGCCGGCGCGCTCGACGAGCCCGGTGAGCTGCTCGGCGGTGAAGCGGCGCGGCACGGGGTCACCGCTGCCCCAGCGGCCGTCCGGGTCGGAGAGCGCCTGCCGGGCCTCCTTGAAGTGCCCGGCGAGCGCCCGCGCGAGGACGGCTCCGCCGAGGCCGGCGGCCAGGAGGCTGAGGACGCCCTCGGGGCGCAGGGCGGCCACGGTGTTGCGGACGCCTTCGGCGGGGTCGTCGACGTACTCCAGGACGCCGTGGCACAGGACGGCGTCGTAGCCGCCGCGCTCGACCACGTCGAAGAGGCCGTGGGCGTCGCCCTGGACGCCGCGCACCCGGTCGGCGACGCCGGCCTCGGCGGTGCGGCGCTCCAGCGCGAAGAGCGCGTTGGGGCTGGGGTCGACGACCGTGACCCGGTGACCGAGGCGGGCGACGGGCACCGCGAAGTTGCCGCTGCCGCCGCCGGTGTCGAGGACGTCGAGCGCCTCGCGGCCGGTGGCCTTGACCCGGCGCTCGAGGGCGTCCTGGAGGACCTCCCAGACCACGGCGGTACGGAGAGCGGCACGGGGGCGGATCGGGTCCGGCACGGCGGTTGACTCCTCGGCGCGGCACCGCCTCTTGCGCGGCGGAGCGAACGGGCTGCCTCCCGGACCGGCGCGACCGGAGCGGGCCGGGCGGAGGGAAGGCTTCAAACACCGTCCACCCTATTGCCTCCGAGGCCGGGACCGGCCACTGCGTCCCGCCGAGTCCGACATCCCCGACCGGCCCTGATCCGGCCCCGCAGGACGGTCCCGCGCGGCCGCCCGCGGCCGCCCGAAGGCAGCGACGACCGACAGCACCGGAGCCCGGTCGGCGCGCGGACCGCTTCCGCCCGCGGACCGCTTCGCCCTCAGCCCGCGTCCGGCATCGCCCTTCCCGCCGCCCTGCCCTCCGGCGCGTCGCCGTCCGGGCGGGGCGGGGGCAGGACGGGCTGGAGGACCAGCATGCGCTCGACGAGGCGGACGAACATCGCCACGTCGCGGATCAGGTCGTCGGCGTCCCGGCGGCTTGCCGCGCCCTGGATGCCCGCCTCGGCCCGCGCGCGGCGCCGGGCCCCGGAGGCGAACAGGGCGCTCCACTCGGTCAGTTCGGGCGCGATCTCGGGGAGCACCTCCCAGGCGCTGCGGATGCGGGCCCGCTTGCGGGGTGAGGGGTCGGGGCGGCCGCGGGCGGCGAGGACGGCGGCGGCGGTGCGCAGGGCGGCGAGATGGGCCGTGGCGTAGCGCTCGTTGGGCGTTTCGAGGACGGCCGCCTCCTCCAGGCCTGCGCGGGCCTGGGCGAGCAGGTCGAGTGCGGCGGGCGGTGCCGTCGTCCGGCGCAGCACGGGGTGGACGTCGCTCGCCGGGCCGGTCAGTGAGGGGGCAGGGCCGGTGGCGCGGCGCCGGTGTGCGGCGGCTGCGTGGGAGCTGGCCATGACGAACCTCCTGTCGTCTGGGTGACGGCACTCCGTGTCCGGTGGTGCCGTATGGGCCCATCGTGCGGTATGCCACTGACAATCCGTTCTGACCTGGGCTTTTGCTTCGATCGGAAGTTCGGGCTACTTTTGCACTGACCAGTCAGTTCAAAAGTAGGGGGGACTGTGGGCGGCGTCCGCATCACAGCCGAAGGCCTCGGCCTCGAGGGCCCCCGGGGATGGGCCTTCCGCGGCGTGGACCTCGACGCGGAACCCGGTTCGCTGCTCGCGATCGAGGGACCGTCCGGCTCCGGCCGCACGAGCCTGCTCCTCGCGCTCACCGGCCGGATGAGGACCACCGAGGGGACGGCGACCGTGGGCACGGCACGGCTGCCGAAGCAGGCGGCGGCCGTGCGCCGGACCGGCGCGCTCGCCCATGTCGCCGGCGTCACCGACCTCGACCCGGCGCTCACCGTCGACGAGCACCTGCGCGAACGGGCGCTGCTCCAGCGGCGGTTCGGCGTATCCGTGCGGGAGCTGCTGCGCCCGCGCGCGGAGCGGGCCGCGGCGGCGGCGCTGCGGACCGACACCGCGCTGGAGGCGGCCGGTCTCGACCGCGCGGCCCTGCCCAAGGGCGGCCGGACCGCCGTACGCGACCTGGAACGGATCGAGGAGCTGCGGCTGTCGGTGGCCCTCGCGCTCGTCGGACGGCCGGCCCTGCTCGGCGTCGACGACACCGACCTGAAGCTGTCCGAGGCGGAACGCGACGCGGTCTGGGACCTGTTGCGAGCGATCGCCGCGTCCGGGACCACCGTCCTGGCGGTCTGCGCCGAGGCCCCCGAAGGGATCACCGCGGTGTCCACCCGCACCCCCGGCGACAGGACCCCGGACACCGAGGGGCCCGCCACCGAGGTCTCCACCCCCGGACCCGACGAGAAGGAGAAGGCCGATGCGCTCGCCCCGACTGGCCGCGCTTGAGCTGCGCCGCTTCGGCAGGGGGAAGCTGCCGCGGGCCGCCCTGGTGGCCCTCCTGCTGCTGCCCCTGCTGTACGGGGCGCTGTACCTGTGGTCGTTCTGGGACCCCTACGGCCGGCTCGACCGCATCCCGGTGGCGCTGGTGAACGACGACAAGGGGGCGACGGCCGGCGGGAAGCGGATCACGGCCGGGGACGACATCACCCGGGGGCTGCGGGACAGCGAGGTGTTCGACTGGCACGAGGTGAGCGCCGAGCAGGCACGCGCGGGCGTGGAGGACGGCACGTACTACCTGTCGCTGACCATGCCCGCCGACCTCAGCACGCGGATCGCCTCCAACGCGGGCGACACGCCGGAGACCGGCGCCCTTCAGGTGCGTACGAACGACGCGAACAACTACATCGTCGGGCAGATCTCACGGACCGTCTTCAGCGAGGTCCGCACGGCGGCCTCCACGAAGGCCTCGCGGTCGTTCCTGGACAGGATCTTCGTCTCGTTCTCCGACCTCCACGGCCGGACGGCCGAGGCGGCCGACGGCGCCGACGACCTCACCAGCGGCATCGGCAAGGCCGAGAAGGGGTCCAAGGACCTCGCCGACGGGCTGTCCGCGGCCAAGAAGGGCAGCAGCTCGCTGGCCACGGGACTGGAGAAGCTCGACGCGGGCTCCGGCGACCTGGCGGACGGCACCCGACGGGTCGCGAACGGCACCCAGACGCTCGCCGACCGGGTCAACGGCGTCGCGGGCAAGGTGGGTCCCTTCCTCAAGGACAACGAGCAGACCATCGGCGACACCGCGCAGCTGGTCGCGGACTCCGCCGGGACGGTCGCCGCCCACCTCGACACGCTCGTGAAGGCCGCCCCGACCGCCGCCGAGGGCGCGCACACCGCCGCGGACACGCTCGCCGCCCTCTACCGGACCCGCTGCGCCGACCCGGTGGCGCCGGACCCCGCCTGCGCGGACCTGGCGAAGGCCCGGGACACGGCCGCCGAGGTCGCCACGGTCGCGGACGACCTGAACACGCTGATCGCCGACCAGGACGGCGACCTGAAGACCCTGCGCGCCCACCTCGGCACGCTCCAGGAGCAGGCGCAGGCCCTCGCCGACCGGGCCCCGCGCCTCTCCGAGGACCTCGACGACGCCGTGACCCGGATCAACGCCCTCAACACCGGCGCCCGCAAGGTCGCCGCGGGAGCGCGGGAGCTGCACACCGGGCTCGGCACGGCCAGCTCCGGCGCCGGCACCCTGGACCAGGGCGTCGGGCGGCTCAGGTCGGGGGCCGAGGACCTCACCGGCGGCATGTTCAAGCTCTCCGACGGCTCCGGACGACTCGCCGACGGACTGCACGACGGCGCCGCGAAGATCCCCGACTACGACGAGCGGCAGCGCGACACGCGGACCGCCGTCATGGCCGACCCCGTACGACTCGCCGCCCAGGACCTGCACAAGGCGGCCAACTACGGCACCGGATTCGCCCCGTACTTCATCCCGCTGTCGCTGTGGGTGGGGGCGATGGTGGCGTACATGCTGATCCCGCCGATGAACCGGCGCGCCCTCGCCGTGGGCGCCTCGGCCTGGCGGATCGCGCTGGCGGGCTGGCTGCCGGTGGTCGCCGTCGGGGTGCTCCAGACGACGGCGCTGATGGCCGTGCTGCACTGGGCGATCGGCCTGGAGATGGCCCGCGCGGCCGGGACGGTGGGCTTCCTGTTCCTCGTCACGGCGTGCTTCGCGGCCCTCGTGCAATGGCTCAACGCACGCTTCGGCGCGGCGGGCCGGATCCTCGTCCTGGCGCTGCTGATGCTCCAGCTGACCTCGGCGGGCGGCACCTATCCGGTGCAGACGAGCCCCGGCTTCTTCAACGCCGTCCACCCCTGGCTGCCGATGAGCTACGTCGTGGAGGCGCTGCGCAGGCTCATCACGGGCGGCGGTCTGCAACCGGTGTGGCACGCGTGCGTGGTGCTCGTGCTGTTCACCGCGGGCGCGCTCGCGCTGACCGCCCTGTCGGCCCGCCGCCGCCAGGTGTGGACGCTGGACCGGCTGCACCCGGAACTGAGCCTGTGACGATGCGGCGTACGGGAGGTCGGGTACCTGTGACAATCGGGACCATGGAAAGCAGCACCACGTCGGGCGGCCGCACCCGCCGCGAGGCCACCCGGCAGAAGCTCTACGAGGCGGCCGTCACTCTCATCGCCGAACAGGGCTTCTCCGCCACCACGGTGGACGAGATCGCCGAGCGGGCCGGCGTCGCGAAGGGCACGGTCTACTACAACTTCGCGAGCAAGTCGGTCCTCTTCGAGGAGTTGCTGCGGCACGGCGTGGGTCTGCTCACGGCCTCCCTGAGACAGGCCGCCGAGGACACCGAGCGACGGGGCGGCAGCAAGGTCGACGCACTGGACGCGATGGTCCGCGCGGGCCTCGTCTTCATCGAGCGCTACCCGTCCTTCACCCAGCTGTACGTGGCCGAGCTGTGGCGCACCAACCGGACCTGGCAGTCCACGCTGATGGTGGTGCGCGAGCAGGCGGTGGCCGTCGTGGAGGGCGTGCTGCGCACGGGTGTGGAGAACGGCGAGTTCAGCGAGGAGATCGACGTCAAGCTGACCGCGTCCGCGCTGGTCGGGATGGTCCTGGTGGCGGCCCTGGACTGGCGGGCGTTCCAGCCGGAGCGCTCGCTGGACGACGTCCACTCCGCGCTGTCCCGGCTGCTGCAGGGGCGGGTGAGCGGTCCCCGCTGACGGCGGGGCGCACACGAAAGCGCCGGTCCGCCGTGGCCGCGTCCCCCGCGGGCCACCACGCACCGGCGCTTCGCCGTGCTCCCCCGTTCCCCCCTTCCCTCCCCCGGTTTCCCCCGTTGTTCCCCCGTGCGGTCGTTCCCCCGGGTCTCCCCCGTGCCTCGCTCCCGCCGAGCGGTCGGCGGAAGGAGCGGAGCGAGGGCCGCTCCGTTCCGGCGCCCCGTGTCGCCGGTGCCGGAGCCGCGCCCCTTTTCCGTGTCTCCACTGTCGCGTCCGCGCCGGTCGGCCCCCATCCGCGCGCGTACTCAACTCACCGACTAGGTACGTGTACTCAGGGCTGGGTGCTCAACCCCGGGCCGCTCCGCGCCCGTCCGGTCACCAGCGCCTCCGTCGCCGTACCTGTCGGTGGCGGCCGATAAAGTCGCGGGCATGGCACGGATTGCGGTGATCGGCGCCGGGCTGGGCGCGATGGCGACCGCCGCCCGGCTGGCCGTCGCGGGCCACCGGGTGGCGGTGTACGAGCGTACGGAGACGTACGGCGGAGCGGTGCGCCGCTTCGAGAGGGACGGCTTCGGCTTCGACACCGGGCCGGGGCTGCTGCCCCTGCCCGCGGTCTACCGGGACCTGTTCGTCAAGACGGGCAAGGAGCCGCTGGAGGCCTGTGTCGAGCTGGTCCAGGTCGATCCGTCGGCCCGGCACGTGTTCGCGGACGGCACCGAGGTGTCCCTGCCGAACGCCTCGCGCGCGGGGGTCGTCTCCGCGCTGGACGAGGCGCTCGGCCGGGGCGCGGGGCTGCGCTGGGGCGACTTCCTGGTCCGGGCCCGTGAGACCTGGGACCGCACCCGTCGGCCCCTCCTGGAGGAGCCCCTGTGGCCGAACTGGCGGGTCCTGGCCGACCGGGAGCCGTATCCGGCGGTGCCGCACAGGAAGCTGCTGCGCACCCGCCGGGCGGGCACCCTCGCCGAGGTGGGCGCCTGGGAGCTGCGCGACCCCCGGCTGGCCGCCCTGCTGGACGGGCACGCGCTGGCGTACGGCCTGGATCCCCGTCGTGCCCCGGCGAGCGCGGCCGTGCTGCCGTACATGGAGCACGCCTTCGGCATGTGGTACGTACGCGGCGGTCTGCGGGAGCTGGCCCGCGCGGTGTACGAGCGGTGCGAGGCCCGCCGGGTGGAGTTCGTCTTCGGCGCCGACGTCGTCCGGGTGCGGGAGAAGGACGGCCGGGCGACGGGGGTCGAGCTGGCCGGCGGTGAGGTGGTGGACGCGGACTTCGTGGTCGCGCCCGGCGGCGTGGCGGGGCTGCCCGCGCGGGGCGAGGGCGAGGTGCCGTCCCAGCGGGGCCTGCCCAGCCGGCTGACGGTGCTGCTCGCGCTGCGCGGCGCCCGGCCGGAGGGGACCGCGCACCGGACGGTGGTGCACACCGCGGACCGCGAGGGCGAGCTGGAGAGCCTGTTCGGTACGGCGCCCGCGGTGCCCGCGCGGCCGACGGTCACGGTGCTGCGGCCCGGCGACCCGGCGCTGGTACCGGACGGCGGCCATGAGACGGTCACGCTCGGCGCCACGGTGCCCGCGGGGGCTCGGGTGGACGAGGAACACGTGGAGGCGCTGGTCTCCGCCGCCGAGCGGGCCGTGCCGGGCTTGCGCGAGCGCGTGCTGTGGCGGGAGGTGCGCACCCCCGCCGACATCGCCGCGGAGACCGGCGCTCCGGGCGGCGCCGTCCCTGCGCCGTCGCTGGCGGCAGCCGGGGGCCGGCTGCTGCACCCGGCGAACTCGACCGGTCTGCACGGGCTGTTCACGGCCGGCGGCTGGTCGCACCCCGGGGGCGGACTGCCCCACGCGGGCATGTCGGGCGCGCTGGTGGCCGGACTGATCGTGGAGGGACCGGAGTTCCGCGGCTCGCAGTGAGAGCCCGGCGGCCGGGCGTCAGAAGCGGTACTGCTGGTCGTCGTACCCGGTGCCCTGCTGCCCCTGCCGGCCGTCCCCCTGGTACGGGTACTGCTGCTGCTCGGGCGGGAGTTCACTGCCGAACGGGTCGTCGGTGCGCTGCTGCGGGACCCAGACGCCGCCCGCCGGGGTCTCCCCGTAGCCCCCGGCGGCGCCGGTGCCGTACTGCTCCTGGCCGTAGCCCTGCTGCCCGTACTGCTGCTGGTCGTAGCCGCCGTCGTAGGAGCCGCCACCGTAGGTCTGGGTGCCGATGTAGGGGTCGGAGTAGGCGGCGTACTGCTGCTCGCCGGTGGCGTCGTAGCCGTACTGCTGCTGGTTGTACCCGGAGTAGCCGTCGTAGCCGTAGCCCTGGTCGGTGCCCTGGGCGGCCGTCGCGTACTGGTCCTGGGACCGGCCGGTGGCCTCCTCGTACGCCGAATCGGTGTATATGCCGTACGCGTTGGTGTCGTCGGGCATGGGCTGCGGCGAGTAGACCGTGGTGCTCTCCGCGGCGGAGGCCTGGGACGGGCGGGCGGCCGGGGTGAAGACGTCGTCGCGGTCGAAGTCGTCATCGGCGAAGGCGCCCGCGTCCTTGTCCTGGCCGTAGGCCGGGCCGTCGCCGAACGAGGAGGAGTCGAGGTCGCCGTAACCGGGAAGGCTTCCCCTGCCCGGCTCGGCGCCGTCCAGGTCCGGGTCCTCGCGGTCGTCCTTGGTGCGGCGGCCCTTGCCGAAGCTCTTGGGGAACGGCCCCTCGCCGTCGCCGCGGCGCACGGCCCAGCCCTCGGCGAATCCGCGGCGGAAGGAGAGCGTCACGTACGTCTGGCCGACCGCGAAGGCGGCCGCGCCCAGCCCGATGACGATCACCGAGGGGATCAGCACACCGAGCACGACACCGAGGAAGCCCACGAAGGCCAGCAGTCGCCAGCGCAGGCGCGCCTTGTACTGCAGCAGCACCTCACCGAGCAGCCACAGCGCGACGATGCCGAACGCGATGTAGAGGACCGTCCAGCCCATGTACGCCCCTCTCCCAGTGGCCGCTACGCAGTGTGTCGTAATGCGGTGCGACCGGTCTAGGCCTGCGGCGGGTGGTGCAGACCCAGGTTCTCGTAGATTTCCAGTGTCGCCGTGGAGCTGTTGAGCGTGATGAAGTGCAGTCCGGGCACTCCCTCGGCGAGAAGCCGAGCGCAGAACTCCGTGGCGAAGTCGATGCCAATGGAGCGTACAGCGGCCGGATCCTCTTTGGCTGTGAGGATCCGCTCTTTCAGGACGTCCGGGATGTGCGCGTTGCTGAGCTGGGGCAGCCTCTCCAGCATCTTCACGCTGGTCACCGGCAGGACCTCCGGGATGACGGGGGTCTCGCAGCCGGCTGCCGCGACCCGGTCGCGCAGCCGCAGATAGGACTCGGGTTGGAAGAACATCTGCGTGATGGCGTAGTCGGCGCCCGCCCGGCACTTGTCGACGAAGTGCGCGACGTCGGTGTCCCAGTCACCGGAGCGCGGGTGCATCTCGGGGAAGGCGGCGACGCCGACGCAGAAGTCGCCCGACTCCTTGATGAGACGGACGAGCTCGGCGGCGTAGGTGAGCCCCTGCGGATGCGGCACCCAGTCGCCCATCGGGTCGCCGGGCGGGTCGCCGCGCACCGCGAGCATGTTGCGGATCCCGGCGTCGGCGTACTGGCCGATGATGTTGCGCAGCTCGGCGACGGAGTGGTTGACCGCGGTGAGGTGCGCCACCGGGGTGAGGGTGGTGTCGGCGACGATCTGCTCGGTCTCCTTGACCGTGGTCGCCCGGGTGGAGCCACCGGCGCCGTACGTCACCGAGACGAAGTCGGGGGCGACCGCCTCGACCCTGCGGAGCGCGTCCCACAGGCTCCGCTCTCCCTTGGGCGTCTTCGGCGCGGTGAACTCGAACGAGTACGTCGTCTTGCCGGTCGCCAGGGTGTCACGCACGGTGCGTGCGCGGTCCGTCCGGGTGGATGCGGTTCCGAGGGCCATACCCGCAGGTTAACCAGGGGCCGACGGTCGCCCAACCGGATGCCGGATATGTGCCCGAATTGTCGGCTCGTTGTCCACCCATTGGACACACATCCGGACACACATCCGGCCAGTCATACGGGCAGACGGGCGAGAGGCATACGGGCAGACACGCGGGCAGGCGTCCTAGAGCCCGGGGTCGCGCAACCGCTTCGCGAACTCCGCCGCGGCCGCGCCCGGATCGTCCGCCTCGGTGAGGGCCCGGACGACCACGACACGGCGGGCTCCGGCCTCCAGCACCTCGTCGAGGGTGCCGAGGTCGATGCCGCCGATCGCGAACCAGGGGCGGTCGGTGCCCTGGGCGGCGGTGTGCCGGACCAGGCCGAGGCCGGGGGCGGCCCGGCCGGGCTTGGTGGGCGTGGGCCAGCAGGGGCCGGTGCAGAAGTAGTCCACGCCCTCCTGGACGGCGGCGGCCTCCGCCTCCGCCTCGGAGTGGGTGGAGCGGCCGATGAGGACCTGGTCGCCGAGGATCGCGCGGGCCGCGGGCACCGGCAGGTCGCCCTGGCCGAGGTGGAGGACGTCGGCGCGGGCCGCGTGGGCGACATCGGCCCGGTCGTTGACCGCGAGGAGCCTGCCGTGCCGGGCGCAGGCCTCGGCGAACACCGCGAGCAGCTCCAGCTCCTCGGCGGCCTCGATGCCCTTGTCGCGCAGCTGCACGATGTCGACACCGCCCGCGAGGACCGCGTCCAGGAACTCCGGGAGGTCGCCCTGGCGGGTGCGGGCGTCCGTGCACAGGTAGAGCCGGGCGTCGGCCAGGCGCGCGCGAGCGGTGTCGGTCATCGAGGTCCCCCGGGGTGTCGGTACGGCCGGCTCAGACGGCGAGCGCCTGGGCGCGGCGCTTCACTTCCGTCCCGCGATTCTCGCTGAGGGCCTGGGCGGGGGTGCCGGGCAGGCTGTCGTCGGGCGTGAAGAGCCACTCCAGCATCTCTTCGTCCGTGAAGCCGTCGTCCCGCAGCAGCGTCAGGGTCCCGGCCAGGCCCTTGACGACCTTGTCGCCGTCGATGAAGGCGGCGGGGATGTGCAGCGCGCGGTTCTCACCGCGGCGTACGGCGATGAGCTGGCCCTCCTTGATCAGCTGCCGGACGCGGATCACGTCGACATCGAGCATCTCCGCGATGTCGGGCACGGTCAGCCAGGCAGGGACGAGAGCATCGGTCTTTGCGTCAATCTCGGTCACGGGGTCAAGGGTAGGCGCATCTCCCCGCGGGCCGCGATGGGTGGTTCTCCCGGTGCGGCCGCGCGGGTGGCCGCACCGCGCCCACGCGGCGGAGCCCGCGTGTGTCACGGCCCCGCGCCCCGGGGGTCGCCCCCTCGCACGGGTCAGGCAGTCGCGGTCTTCAGGGGGCGGGCCGGGTCCGCCAGCGCCGTCGCGTCCATGCGGGTGGCCGACTCGATCAGGCGTCTGCCCTGGGCCAGGTCGCGGGGGCGCCCCACCGCCAGGAGGGCGGTCAGGCGGCCGTCGCGGAGCCAGCAGACGCTCCAGGCCGGGCCCGTGGGGTCGCCGCGCCAGACGAGGCGGTCGGCCGCGGTGTGGTGACCGGCGTACTGGACGAAGCGGCCGAACTGCTCGGACCAGAAGTAGGGGACCGGGTCGTAGACGGCCGGGGGCTCGTCCGTGGCCGTGCCGATGATGTTCGCGGCGACCGTGCGGGGCCCCTGGAGGGCGTTGTCCCAGTGGTGGACGAGGAGGCGCTCGCCGTAGCGCGCCGAGGGGAAGGAGGCGCAGTCGCCGACCGCGTACACGTCCGGGACGGAGGTGCGCAGCCGGTCGTCGGCCAGGACCTCGCGGTGGGGGCCCAGGGCGACGCCGGAGCCGCTCAGCCAGGCGGTGGCGGGGCGGGCGCCGATGCCGACGACCACGGCGCCCGCGGGCAGCCGGGTGCCGTCGTCGAGGACGACCGCGCCGGCCTCGACGCGGGCCACGCGCGCGTGGGTGCGCAGATCGGTGCCGCTGTCGGCGTACCAGGCGGTCATCGGGGCGGCGACCTCGGCCGGCAGGGCGCCGGCCAGGGGCCGGTCGGCGGCCTCGACGACGGTGACCGCGCACCCGGCCTCACGCGCGGCGGTGGCGAACTCGGCGCCGATCCAGCCGGCCCCGACGACCACGATGTCGTGGGCGCCGGCGAGGACGGGCCGCAGGCGTTCGGCGTCGTCCAGGGTGCGCAGCAGATGGACGCCGGGCACGCCCTCGGCGCCCGGCAGCCGGATCGGCTGGGCCCCGGTGGCGAGGACGAGGACGTCGTACGGGACGGGCCCGGCCTCGGTGTCCACCTCGTGGTCGGCGGGGCGCAGGCCGAGCACCTCGCGGCCGAGCAGCAGGTCGATGCCGAGGCCCTCGAAGTCGACGTCGAAGGCGGAGCCCTCGGCCTTGCCGAGCAGCACGGCCTTGGACAGCGGCGGCCGGTCGTAGGGCTGGTGGGGCTCGGCGCCGATCAGCGTCACGGTGCCGTCGAAGCCCTGTTCACGCAGGGCGACCGCGGTCTGCACCCCGGCCATGCCCGCGCCGACGACGACCACGCGCCGCCCCGGCCGTCCGTCCTCTTCCCGGCTCTCTTCCCGGCTCTCTTCCCTGCTCAGCTCGCTCACCTGATCACCATAGATACCTGACGGTCCGTCAGTCAGCCGTCGTGCTCCGTGACCTGCTCCACAACGCTGGTGCCGCTGCCTTCCTGCGACTCCCAGGACCAGGTCTCCTCCAGCCGCACCCGGCCGTCCGGCAGGGCGAGGACCGTCGAGACGCAGTGCCCCGAGGAGGTCGTGCCGTCGTGCTTGAGCTGGACGTACCGGAAGTCGAGCCGGTCTCCCTCACGGGTACCCACGAGATGCCCGCGTACGACGTCGCCGCCCGCGTAGTCCGCCCAGATCACGCCGTCCTCCTCGTGGTACGTGAAGCGGGTGCGGGTGCCGACCTGGCCCGGGGCCTGGTCGGCGACGGGGGCGAGGACGAGGCCGTCGAGCGAGCGGGACACGGAAAGAGGGCTCCTTACGGGGCGGGAGGCTCCCTTTACAGGGGCACGGAAGCACGGGCTAGGGTGTGGCCAACGTAGAGCACTCGCGGGAGCCCGGACGCACCGGGCTGAGAGGGAGGCTGGCCGGCCTCCGACCGTACGAACCTGATCCGGGTCATGCCGGCGAAGGGAGGGGCTGGACGCCCATGTCGCGTACACGTACATCCGACGTCCTCGTCGTGGGGGGCGGGATCATCGGGCTGGTCACGGCGTGGCGGGCCGCGCAGCGCGGGTTCGCCACGACGGTGGTGGACCCCGAACCGGGCGGCGGGGCCGCGCGGGTGGCGGCCGGGATGCTGGCCGCCGTCACCGAACTGCACCACGGCGAGCAGACCCTGCTGGGGCTCAACCTGGCCTCGGCGCGCCGGTATCCGGACTTCGCGGCCGAACTGACGGAGGCGACCGGGCGGGACCTCGGCTACCGCCGGTGCGGCACGCTCGCGGTGGCGCTGGACGCCGACGACCGCGCCCACCTGCGGGAACTGCACGCGTTGCAGGTGCGGTCGGGGCTGGAGTCGGAGTGGCTGAGCGGGCGGGAGTGCCGGCGCCTGGAGCCGATGCTCGCGCCCGGGGTGCGGGGCGGACTGCGGGTGGACGGCGACCACCAGATCGATCCCCGGCGGCTGGCCGACGCGCTGGTCGTGGCGTGCGAGCGGGCCGGGGTGGTCCTCCACCGCGCGTGGGCGAAGCGGCTGTCGGTTACGGGCGGACGGGCCGCGGGGGTCGTCACCGATGACGGTACGGCCCTGACGGCGGGGCAGGTGGTGCTGGCGGCGGGGAGCCTCAGCGGGCGGCTGGCGGGGGTGCCGGAGGACGTACTGCCGCCGGTGCGGCCGGTGAAGGGGCAGGTGCTGCGGCTGACGGTGCCGGCCGGGTACGCGCCGTTCCTCAGCCGTACGGTGCGGGCCGTGGTGCGCGGCAGCCAGGTGTATCTGGTGCCGCGGGAGAACGGCGAGCTGGTCGTGGGCGCCACGAGCGAGGAACTCGGCTGGGACACGTCGGTGACGGCGGGCGGTGTGTACGAACTGCTGCGCGACGCCCACGAGCTGGTGCCGGGGATCACGGAACTGCCGCTGACGGAGACGCGCGCGGGACTGCGGCCCGGCTCCCCCGACAACGCGCCGCTGCTCGGGCCGACCGCACTGGAGGGACTGCTGCTGGCCACCGGGCACTACCGCAACGGGGTGCTGCTGACGCCGGTGACCGGGGACGCCCTGGCACATGCCCTGGCCACCGGTGAACTCCCGGACGAAGCACGCCCCTTCACCCCCCGGCGCTTCGGCGCCGCCGCTCGGACGGAGCAACTCGTATGAACATCTCGGTGAACGGCGAGCGGCGGGTGGTCGCTCCCGGTACGGGCCTCGACAGTGTCGTACGGTCCCTGACGGCGGCGCCCTCCGGAGTGGCGGCCGCGTTGAACGAGACGGTCGTCCCGCGCGGGGAGTGGTCGGCGACGCCGCTCCGCGAGGGCGACCGGGTGGAAGTCCTGACCGCCGTGCAGGGAGGGTGAGCGCCATGGCCGACGATCCGTTCCTCCTCGGCGGTACGTCCTTCTCGTCGCGTCTGATCATGGGTACGGGGGGTGCGCCGAGCCTGGAGGTGCTGGAGCGGGCGCTGGTGGCGTCCGGGACCGAGCTGACGACGGTGGCGATGCGCAGGGTGGACCCCGGAGTGCAGGGCTCGGTGCTGTCGGTGCTCCGGCGGCTGGGCATCGGGGTGCTGCCCAATACGGCGGGGTGCTTCACGGCCGGCGAGGCGGTGCTGACGGCGCGGCTGGCGCGGGAGGCGCTCGGGACGTCGCTGGTGAAGCTGGAGGTCATCGCCGACGAGCGGACGCTGCTGCCGGATCCGGTGGAGTTGCTGGAGGCGGCGGAGACGCTGGTGGACGACGGGTTCACGGTGCTGCCGTTCACGAACGACGACCCGGTGCTGGCGCGGAAGCTGGAGGACGTGGGGTGTGCGGCGGTGATGCCGCTGGGTTCGCCGATCGGGTCGGGGCTCGGGATCCGCAACCCGCACAACTTCCAGCTGATCGTGGAGCGGGCCGGGGTGCCGGTGATCCTGGACGCGGGGGCCGGGACGGCGTCGGACGTGGCGCTGGCGATGGAGTTGGGGTGCGCGGGGGTGATGCTGGCGTCGGCCGTGACGCGGTCGCCGGATCCCGAGCGGATGGCGTCGGCGATGCGGGCGGGCGTCGAGGCGGGGCGGCTGGCGCGGCTGGCGGGGCGCATCCCCCGGCGCTATTTCGCTCAGGCGTCGTCCCCCACGGACGGCCTGGCCGCCCTGGACCCGGAACGCCCCGCCTTCTGACCCGTGCGCCCTTGGCGGCCTGCACCCGCCCCCACCCGTCTCTCGCGTCACAGGTCGGCTGCAGTCGTGCTCCGAATGTGTGGGTACGGGTGGGGTGTCGGTCGTGGCTCGTAGACTCGCTGCGTGGACACGACCCTTCAGGACCCTCTGGTCGGGCAGGTGCTCGACGGGCGGTATCGCATCGACGCGCGGATCGCCGTGGGCGGGATGGCCACGGTCTACCGGGCCGTGGACACCCGTCTCGACCGTGTGCTCGCCGTCAAGGTGATGCATCCGGCGCTCGCGGCCGACGGGTCGTTCGTCGAGCGGTTCATCCGGGAGGCCAAGTCCGTCGCCCGGCTCGCCCACCCCAATGTCGTACAGGTGTTCGACCAGGGTACGGACGGGTCGTACGTGTACCTCGCGATGGAGTACATCGCCGGCTGCACCCTGCGGGACGTGCTGCGCGAGCGCGGGGCGCTCCAGCCGAGGGCCGCGCTCGACATCCTGGAACCGGTGCTCGCCGCGCTCGGCGCCGCCCACCGGGCCGGGTTCGTGCACCGCGACATGAAGCCCGAGAACGTGCTGATAGGGGACGACGGGCGGGTCAAGGTCGCGGACTTCGGGCTGGTGCGGTCCGTCGACACCGTGACCAGCACGACCGGCGCCGTGCTCGGGACCGTCGCCTATCTCGCGCCCGAGCAGATCGAGACGCCCGGCGCCGCCGACCCCCGGGTGGACGTGTACGCGTGCGGTGTCGTGCTCTACGAGATGCTCACCGGGGAGAAGCCGCACGACGGCGAATCCCCCGCGATCGTGCTCTACAAGCACCTCCACGAGAACGTCCCGCCGCCCTCCGCCGAGGTCCCCGGCCTGCCGCTCGCGCTGGACGAGCTGGTCGCGTCGGCCACCGCCCGCACCCGGGAGGTCCGGCCGCAGGACGCGGTCGCACTGCTCGGCGAGGTGCGGGAGGCCCGCGCCGGGCTGACCGAGGAGCAGCTCGACGCCGTGCCTCCGCAGGCCGTGTCCGCCGCCCACGACAACGCCGAGGACCGCACGAGCGTGATCCCGCGCTCGCTGACCGTGCCCCGGCCCCTTCCCGTCGGCGAGGAGGAGGGCTTCGACCCGGGCGAGGCCAACCGGACCGCCCGGTTCCAGAGCCCTCCTCCGCCGCCTCCCCGTCGGCGCGGGGCGCGGCCCCGGCGCGGGCTGGTCGCCCTCGTCACCGCGGTCCTGCTGGTGATCGGTCTCGGCGCCGGCGTCTGGTACATCAACTCCGGGCAGTTCACCAAGGTGCCGGCGGTGCTCACGCAGTCGCGGGCGAAGGCGGAGCAGCGGCTGAAGGCCGCCGGCCTCGAGGTGGGCGCGGTCCGCCACGCCTACAGCGACACCGTCGACCGGGGCACCGTGATCAGCACGGATCCCGGGCCCGGCTCCCGGATCCGCAAGCACGACTCGGTGACGCTCACCGTCTCCGACGGCCCGCAGACGGTGAAGGTGCCGGATGTGACGGGGTCCCGGCTGGACAAGGCCAAGGCGCTGCTGACGTCGGACGGGCTGGAGCCGGGGCAGGTCACCGAGGAGTTCAGCGACGACGTGATCAAGGGCTTCGTGATCAGCACCTCCCCCGGGGCGGGCACGGAGCGCCGGGCGGGCTCGGCGGTCTCGATCGTCGTGAGCCAGGGCCGCGCGGTCGACGTCCCGGACGTCACCGGCGAGGACCTGGACGACGCGAAGGCCGCCCTGGAGGAGGCCGGTCTGACGGTGGAGGTCTCCGCCGAGCAGGTCACCTCCGAGTTCGACAAGGGCCAGGTGGCGGCGCAGACCCCGAAGGCCGACAGCCAGGCCGCCGACGGCGACACGGTGACGCTGACGCTGTCCAAGGGTCCGGAGATGGTCGAGGTCCCGGACGTGGTCGGGGACAGCGTCGACGACGCGAGGACGGCGCTCGAACAGGCCGGCTTCGAGGTCAAGGAGGACCGCGGGCTGCTCGGGCTGTTCGGCGACACGGTGAAGAAGCAGTCGGTGGACGGCGGCGACACCGCGCCCAAGGGTTCGACGATCACGATCACCATCCGGTGACGGGGGTGCGGGCGCCGCATGACACCCTGAACGGGTGAGTCAGCCACCCCGCCCAGCAGTGTCCTTCCCCTCCCGCAACCCCGTCGGCGGCCATGTGCCCGTGGCCGGCGGACTGCACTCCGTGGGCCTGTCGTACGCCCGCGACCTCAAGGCCGAGACGGTCCAGGTGTTCGTCGCCAACCCGCGCGGCTGGGCCACCCCGGCGGGCAACCCGGCCCAGGACGAGGCGTTCCGGGAGGCCTGCGCGGCGGAGTCGGTCCCGGCGTACGTGCACGCGCCGTACCTGATCAACTTCGGGTCGCACACCGAGGCGACGGTGGAGCGGTCGGTGGAGTCGCTGCGGCACTCGCTGCGCCGGGGGCGGGCGATCGGGGCGCTGGGGGTCGTCGTGCACACGGGGAGCGCGACGGGCGGGCGGGAGCGGTCCGTGGCGCTGAAGCAGGTGCGGGAACATCTGTTGCCGCTGCTGGACGAGCTGACCCACGACGACGACCCGTTCCTGCTGCTGGAGTCCACCGCCGGGCAGGGCTCCTCGCTCTGCTCCCGGACCTGGGACTTCGGGCCGTACTTCGAGGCGCTGGACGCGCATCCCCGGCTCGGCGTCTGCCTGGACACCTGCCACGTCTTCGCCGCGGGGCACGATCTGACCGGCCCGTCGGGGATGCACCGGACGCTGGACCTGCTGGTGGACACCGTCGGGGAGGGCCGGCTGAAGCTGATCCACGCCAACGACTCCAAGGACGTGGTCGGCGCCCACAAGGACCGGCACGAGAACATCGGTGCCGGACACATCGGCGAGGACCCGTTCCGTGCGCTGATGACCCACCCGGCGACCCGGGGCGTACCGCTGATCATCGAGACGCCCGGCGGCAAGGAGGGCCACGCGGCGGACGTGGAGCGGCTGAAGCGGCTCCGGGACGGATAGGAGCGGCCGGGCGAGAGGTTCGGGAAGGTTCGGGGGTTCGGGAAGGTTCGGAATACCCCAGGGGGGTATACGGTTGCCGGGAGGAGCGACACAGGAACCGTCATCCGGCATTGGGGGCCACCCATGGAGCACGAGACGCACACGGCACACGCCCACCAGACCCCGCACACCCGTCCCACCGCGGCACCCGCCGCCACCTGGGCCATGGCCGCCCAGGCCACCCTGCACTGCCTGACCGGCTGCGCCATCGGCGAGGTGCTCGGCATGGTCGTGGGCACGGCGCTGGGCTGGGGCAATCTGCCGACCACGGTGCTGGCGATCGTCCTGGCCTTCTTCTTCGGTTACTCCCTCACCCTGCGCGGGGTCCTCAGGGCCGGTCTCGGCTTCCGGGCCGCGCTGCGGGTGGCGCTGGCCGCGGACACGCTGTCGATCGCGGTGATGGAGCTGATCGACAACGGCGTGATCGCGCTGTGGCCGGACGCGATGGACGCGACCCTCTCCGACGCGCTGTTCTGGGGGTCGCTGGCGGTCTCGCTGGCCGTCGCCTTCGTGGTGACCGTGCCGGTCAACAAGTGGATGATCGGCCGCGGCAAGGGCCATGCGGTGGTGCACCGGCACCACCACTGAGGCTCAGAGCTCGGGGCCGTCCCCGGGTTCCTCCTGATAGGAGTAGCGCTGCTCCTTCCAGGGGTCGCCGATGTTGTGGTAGCCGCGCTCCTCCCAGAAGCCGCGGCGGTCGGCGGTCATGTACTCGATGCCGCGGACCCACTTGGGCCCCTTCCAGGCGTACAGGTGGGGCACGACGAGCCGGACGGGGAAGCCGTGCTCGGCGGTGAGGAGTTCGCCGTCCTTGTGGGTGGCGAAGATCGTGCGCTCGGCGGCGAAGTCCGCCAGGCGCAGGTTGGAGCTGAAGCCGTACTCCGCCCACACCATCACATGGGTGACGTCGGCGGCGGGCGGGGCGATCTCCAGGACCGTCCGGGCCGGGACCCCGCCCCATTCGGCGCCGAGCATGCTGAACTTCGTCACACAGTGCAGATCGGCCACGACGGTGGTGTACGGAAGGGCGGTGAACTGCTCGTGGTTCCAGCAGCGCTTCTCCCCGTCGGCGGTGCCGCCGAAGACCCGGAAATCCCAGCGCTCGGGCCGGAACTTGGGGACCGGACCGTAGTGGGTGACCGGCCAGCCGCGCTGGAGTCGCTGTCCCGGGGGAAGCTCGGACGCCACTGCTTCTCCAGATTCGCGCTCCACCGGCTCCATGTCTCCATCCTGACAGACCCGACACAGTGCACATGACCGGCCATCTCCCGAATCGGGCAACACCGCCCAAGCATGCCCTTACTTACTAAGTACGCACTTACTGGACGATCTTCCCCGCCGGTGCAATCATGCGGCGGCAACCTCCCCGACCCCCCAGGTGGAAGGAGCCTTGGCGATGCAGGGCGACCCCGAGGTCATCGAGTTCCTGAACGAGCAGCTCACCGGTGAGCTCACCGCGATCAACCAGTACTTTCTCCACGCCAAGATGCAGGAGAACTTCGGCTGGACGAAGCTCGCGAAGTACACGCGGCACGAGTCCTTCGACGAGATGAAGCACGCGGAGGTGCTCACCGACCGGATCCTGTTCCTCGACGGCCTGCCGAACTACCAGCGGCTGTTCCATGTGCGGGTGGGCCAGACCGTCAAGGAGATGTTCGAGGCCGACCGGCAGATCGAGGTCGAGGCGATCGACCGCCTAAGGCGCGGCATCAAGGTGATGCGCGAGAAGGGCGACATCACCTCGGCGAACATCTTCGAGTCCATCCTGGAGGACGAGGAGCACCACATCGACTACCTCGACACCCAGCTGGAGCTGGTCGAGAAGCTCGGTGACGCGCTGTACATCGCGCAGCTGATCGAGCAGCCCGAGAGCTGAGCAGTCCGAGAGCCGAGCGGCCCGGGAACTAGGCCGCTTCGTCCAGCCCGTCCAGCGAGGACAGCACCGGCCGGCCCTGATCGGCGAGCTCGCGGCGCGGGCAGGTGCCCCGGCCGAGGATCGCCTGGATACGGCGCACACACGAACCGCAGTCCGTGCCGGCCTTGCAGGCGGAGGCTATCTGGCGGGGTGTGGAGGCTCCGTCGTCCGCATGCTGCTGGACCTGCGCTTCAGTCACTCCGAAGCAGCTGCAGACGTACACGCGGATTCACCTCCCGCCGAGATCAATAAGGCTAACCTAACCTTACCCGGCACTCGGTGCCGACAAAAGTGGAGTGGGGCGCGGATCGCCTGTGATCCGCGCCCCACTCCGCTGACCGGAAGGTCACTGGTCCCGGTACATCTCCGCGACGAGGAACGCCAGGTCGAGGGACTGGCTGCGGTTCAGACGCGGGTCGCAGGCCGTCTCGTAGCGCTGGTGGAGGTCGTCGACGAAGATCTCGTCGCCGCCGCCGACGCACTCGGTGACATCGTCACCGGTGAGCTCGACATGGATGCCGCCCGGGTGCGTGCCGAGGCCCTTGTGGACCTCGAAGAAGCCCTTGACCTCGTCGAGCACGTCGTCGAAGCGGCGGGTCTTGTGGCCGGAGGCCGCCTCGAAGGTGTTGCCGTGCATCGGGTCGGTCACCCAGGCCACCACCGCGCCGGACGCGGTGACCTTCTCGACCAGCTCGGGCAGCTTGTCGCGGACCTTGTCGGCGCCCATGCGGACGATGAAGGTCAGCCGGCCCGGCTCACGGTCGGGGTCGAGGCGCTCGATGTACTGGAGCGCCTCCTCGGCCGTGGTCGTCGGGCCGAGCTTGATGCCGATCGGGTTGCGGATCTTCGAGGCGAACTCGATGTGCGCGTGGTCCAGCTGCCGGGTGCGCTCACCGATCCACACCATGTGCCCGGAGACGTCGTACAGCTGCCCGGTGCGCGAGTCGACCCTGGTCAGGGCGGCCTCGTAGTCCAGCAGCAGCGCCTCGTGAGAGGAGTAGAACTCGACGGTCTTGAACTCCTCCGGGTCGGTCCCGCAGGCCCGCATGAAGTTCAGCGCGTTGTCGATCTCGCGGGCCAGCTGCTCGTAGCGCTGGCCGGAGGGGGAGGACTTCACGAAGTCCTGGTTCCAGGCGTGCACCTGGCGCAGGTCGGCGTAACCGCCGGTGGTGAAGGCGCGCACCAGGTTCAGCGTGGAGGCCGAGGCGTGGTACATGCGCTTCAGGCGCTCGGGGTCCGGGATCCGGGCGGCCTCGTTGAAGTCGAAGCCGTTGACCGAGTCGCCGCGGTACGTCGGCAGGGTCACGCCGTCGCGGGTCTCCGTGCCCTTGGAGCGCGGCTTGGAGTACTGGCCGGCGATCCGGCCCACCTTCACCACGGGGACGGACGCGGCGTACGTCAGCACGGCGCCCATCTGGAGCAGCGTCTTCAGCTTGTTGCGGATGTGGTCGGCCGAGACCGCGTCGAAGGCCTCGGCGCAGTCGCCGCCCTGGAGGAGGAACGCCTCTCCCTTGGCGACGGCAGCCATCCGGGCGCGCAGCTGGTCGCACTCGCCCGCGAAGACGAGCGGCGGATACGACTCCAGCTCCGCAACGACTGCGCGCAGAGCCTCGGTGTCGGGGTACTCGGGCTGCTGCGCCGCGGGCAGGTCTCGCCAGGTGTTGCCAGCGCTCGCGCTGGTCTTAGCGTTCACGGTCACGTCCTCAACATTACGGGGTCGTGTCGAGTCCTTTTCGCCCCGGCTCGACAGGTGAGACGACCCCACGCTCAGGTGGGCGTGCGGTAGGGTGCGGCACATGTTCGCGCACTCGACCCGTACCTGGTGGTGGACCGTCCAGCCGGCGGCCCACTGACTGCGCGTACGCACGACGTCGCGAAGGCCGCCCGAGGGGCGGCCTTCGGCGTTTCCGGGGTCCGTTCCTCGCCCTACCCTGCAGAGGAACCATGGACCTGACCCGGCTGTCCCACGACGACCGCCCCTTCGCCCTGCTGCGCCGCCGCACCCCCGGCCACGACGAGAACACCGTGGAGCTGCTGCTCGGCCCGGTCACCACCTGCGAACGGCTGGCCGACCTCCCGGACGAGTGCCTCGCGCTCGTCCCCTTCCGCCAGATCCGCGAGCGCGGCTTCGACGTCCGCGACGACGGCACCCCGCTCGCCGTGCTCACCCCCGAGGAGCGCCACACCCTGCCGCTCGCGGAGGCGCTCGCCCAGCTCCCCGCGCACGAGGTGGAGGTCGGGGGCGGGGGCTTCGACGTCACGGACGAGGAGTACGCGGGGATCGTCGCACGGGTGCTGCGGGAGGAGATCGGGCGCGGCGAGGGCGCGAACTTCGTGATCCGCCGGACGTACGAGGGGCGGATCGCCGGATTCGGCAGGGCCGACGCCCTCGCGCTGTTCCGGCGGCTGCTGGAGGGCGAGCGGGGCGCGTACTGGACGTTCGTCGTGCACACCGGGGAGCGCACGCTGGTCGGCGCGAGTCCGGAGGTGCATGTGCGGATGTCCGGCGGGACGGTCGTGATGAACCCGATCAGCGGGACGTACCGCTATCCGGCCGAGGGGCCCACCCCCGAGCACCTGCTCGGCTTCCTCGCCGACGGCAAGGAGATCGAGGAGCTGTCGATGGTGGTCGACGAGGAGCTCAAGATGATGTGCACCGTCGGCGACATGGGCGGGGTGGTGGTGGGGCCCCGGCTGAAGGAGATGGCGCATCTCGCGCACACCGAGTACGAGCTGCGCGGGAAGTCCTCGCTGGACGCGCGGGAGGTGCTGCGGGAGACCATGTTCGCGGCGACGGTCACCGGGTCGCCGGTGCAGAACGCCTGCCGGGTGATCGAACGGCACGAGGCCGGCGGCCGGGGCTACTACGCGGGGGCGCTGGCGCTGCTGGGCCGGGACTCCGGCGGGGCGCAGACCCTCGACTCCCCCATCCTCATCCGGACCGCCGACATCGACGAGGCCGGGCGGCTGCGGGTGCCGGTCGGCGCCACGCTCGTGCGGGGGTCGGACCCGGCCGGCGAGGTCGCCGAGACGCACGCGAAGGCGGCGGGGGTGCTGGCGGCGCTCGGCGTACGGCCGGGCCGGCCCGCGCGGGAGCGGACGCGTCCCCGGCTCGCGGACGACCCCCGGGTGCGGGCCGCGCTCGACGGGCGGCGCTCGTCGCTGGCGCCGTTCTGGCTGCGGATGCAGGAGCGGACGCGGGACCTCACCGGTCATGCGCTGGTCGTGGACGGGGAGGACACGTTCACGGCGATGCTGGCGCACGTGCTGCGCTCCTGCGGTCTGGAGGTGTCCGTCCGGCGCTACGACGAGAGCGGGCTGCCCGAGGTGGTGTCGGCGCACGAGGGTCCTGTGGTGCTGGGCCCCGGCCCCGGTGACCCGGCCGACCTCGGCGACCCGAAGATGCGCTTCCTGCGGGAGCTGACCGCGCGGGTGCTGCGGGAGCACCGGCACGGGGTGCTGGGCGTCTGCCTCGGGCACGAGCTGATCGCGGCGGAGCTGGGGCTGGACATCGTCCGCAAGGAGGTGCCGTATCAGGGGGCGCAGACGGAGATCGACCTGTTCGGACGGGTGGAGACGGTCGGCTTCTACAACAGCTTCGTGGCACGGTGCGACGAGGGGACCGCACAGGAGCTGGCCGGGCACGGCGTCGAGGTGAGCCGGGCCCCGAACGCGGAGGTGCACGCCGTACGGGGGCCCGGGTTCGCGGGGGTGCAGTTCCACCCGGAGTCGGTGCTGACGGTGAACGGGGCGGTGATCGTGCGGGAGTTGATGGGGGCGCTGCGGCCGGTCGGCTAGCCGAAGAACACCCCCGCCTCCGCGTACAGCGCCGGATCGACGGTCTTCAGCCGGGCCGTCGCCTCCGCTAGCGGGACGCGGACGATGTCCGTGCCGCGCAGGGCGACCATCGTGCCGAAGTCGCCCTCGTGGACGGCGTCGACGGCGTGCAGACCGAAGCGGGTGGCGAGCCAGCGGTCGAACGCGCTGGGGGTGCCGCCGCGTTGGACGTGCCCGAGGACGGTGGTGCGGGCCTCCTTGCCGGTGCGCCGCTCGATCTCCTTGGCGAGCCACTCGCCGACGCCGGAGAGCCGGACGTGCCCGAAGGAGTCCAGCGAGCCGTCCTTGAGGACCAGGTCGCCGTCCCTGGGCAGGGCGCCCTCGGCGACGACCACGATCGGCGCGTAGGAGGCCCGGAACCGGGAGGTCACCCAGGCGCACACCTGCTCGACGTCGAAGGGCTGCTCGGGGACGAGGATGACGTTCGCGCCGCCGGCCAGGCCCGAGTGCAGGGCGATCCAGCCCGCGTGCCGGCCCATCACCTCCACGACCAGGACCCGCATATGGGACTCGGCGGTGGTGTGCAGCCGGTCGATGGCCTCGGTGGCGATCCCGACGGCGGTGTCGAAGCCGAAGGTGTAGTCCGTGGCGGAGAGGTCGTTGTCGATGGTCTTGGGGACGCCGACGCACGGGACGCCGTACTCGCCGGAGAGTTTCGCGGCGACGCCGAGGGTGTCCTCGCCGCCGATGGTGATCAGGGCCCCGATCCGCTGCCGGGCCAGGGTGTCCTTGATCCGGCGGATGCCGTCCTCCTCCTTCAGCGGGTTCGTGCGGGAGGAGCCGAGGACGGTGCCGCCCCGGGGGAGGATCCCGCGCACGGCCCGGATGTCGAGGCGGACCGACCGCCCCTCCAGGGGACCGCGCCAGCCGTCCCGGAAGCCGATGAACTCGTGCCCGTACTCCTGGACGCCCTTGCGGACGACCGCCCGGATGACGGCGTTGAGCCCGGGGCAGTCACCGCCTCCGGTCAGTACTCCGACGCGCATGGAAGAGGTCCCTTCGCCGAGAGCCGATGGCTGCCTGACGAGGAGTCAGTGTCCTGCGGGCCTCACTCGTCGTCGAGACCCCGCTCGATCGCGTACCGGACCAGTTCCACCCGGTTGTGCAGCTGGAGCTTGCCGAGGGTGTTCTGGACGTGGTTCTGGACCGTGCGGTGGGAGATGACGAGGCGTTCGGCGATCTGCTTGTAGCTGAGCCCCTTGGCCACCAGCCGCAGCACCTCGGTCTCCCGGTCCGTCAGCCGCGGCGCGTCGGGCTCGTCGGAGCCGGAGGCGGAGGCGGGGTCGGAGGCCAGCCGTCGGTACTCGCCGAGGACCAGTCCGGCGAGGCCGGGCGTGAACACCGGGTCGCCGACGGCGGTACGGCGCACCGCGTCCAGGAGTTCCTCGGTGGACGCCGACTTCAGCAGGTAGCCGGTCGCCCCGGACTTGACCGCCTCCAGGACGTCGGCGTGCTCGCCGCTCGCGGAGAGCACCAGGACGCGCAGCGCGGGGTTCGCCGCAACGACCTCCTTGCACACCTGGACCCCCGGCTTGGCCGGCAGGTTGAGGTCCAGGACGAGCACGTCCGGCACGGCCGCCCGGGCGCGGCGCACCGCCTGCTCGCCGTCGCCCGCGGTGGCGACCACCTCGAAGCCGGCCTCGGTGAGGTCCCGGGCGACCGCGTCGCGCCACATCGGATGGTCGTCGACCACCATGACCTTGATGCTCATCGCCTGCTGTCCTTCCCCGCCACGGCCTTCGGCACGGTCAACTCCACTTCGGTGCCCTGTCCGGGCGTCGAGATCAGCTCGGCGCGGCCGCCGAGGTCGCGCAGCCGGCCCCGGATCGACTGGGCGACCCCGAGCCGCCCCTCGCCCTCGGCCTGGGCCAGCCGCCCCTCCGGGATGCCCGGCCCGTCGTCCCGCACGGTGACGATCACCTCGCCGGGTTCGTCCTCCACCAGGATCCAGGCACGGGCCTCCTCGCCCGCGTGCCGGCGTACGTTGTCCAGGGCGGCGCCCACCGCGGCGGCCAGCTCCCGGGCGGCGGCCGGCTCCAGCAGCACCGGCGCGCCCGGCTCCGCGAGCGCGACCCTCGCGGCGGCGTACGGCGCGAGCAGCGTGCGCAGATCGAGGGGACCGTCGCTCCCCGCCGGCTGATCGGGCACCTCCACCAGGCGTACGACGGCCCCCTCGGCGAGGTCCTCCGACACCCGGGAGACGGGGACGAGCCCGCCGGAGACCAGGGTGCGCAGCGCGACCTCCTGCTCGCCGGCCAGTCGGCCCAGCTCGGCCGCCTCGCCGCCGAGGACCGCGCCGCGCCGCTGCACCATGGCCAGCACCTGCAGCACGCCGTCGTGGATGTCCCGGGCGAGCCGCTCCCGCTCCCGCGTGGCCGCCTCGATCTCCAGGGCGCGGGCGAGGGTGCGCTCGGAGGCGCGGGCGACCTCGACGACGTACCCGATGGCGATGGAGGCGACCCAGACCAGGATCACGTTGTGGACGGTGTCGCGGGCCGGGTGGCCGCGCTCGATCAGGTTGGCGACGGCCACCGGCGTGGAGGCGAACGCGGCCCAGCGCCAGCCGCCCTTGATGGCGAAGGCGAGGACCGAACCGGCCGTCCATATCGAGGGCAGGGTGGGCCCGCTGTCCTGGATGTGCTGGTCGCTGACGACGAACGGGGTCAGCACGATCCCGGTCAGCGCGACCGCGAGGTCGACGGTGAGGAAGCGCTTGGTGCAGGCCGCCGCGTTCTGCACCCGGGGCAGGGTCGCGAGCGTCCACACGAACAGGACGGCGAAGTAGGCGATGGCGACGCCGGGACGGTCGTAGTCGTCGTAGGCGGTGGCGAACAGGCCGACCGCGTACAGCATCGTCAGGACCCGGTAGCCGGAGAGCGCGCGCCACAGCGGCAGCTCCACCGACATCCTCATGACTCTCTCGCGCCTGGCCATCCGTCCAGTCCCCCCGCCCCCGGAGCGCCCCTGCCGCTCTCGTACCGCTACCGCTCTGGTACCACTACCGCTCTTGTTCCTTCTTGGCCTGGTCCTTCTCGGCCTGCGCGAGCGCCGCCCGCGCGGCCTTCTCGGCCTCCTTGTCGGCCTTGGCCGCCTCCGCGATCTGCCGCTTGGCGGCGGTCGCGTAGATGTCGACGTACTCCTGGCCGGAGAGCTTCATGATCTCGTACATCACCTCGTCCGTCAGTGCCCGCAGCACGAAACGGTCGTGGTCCATGCCCTCGTAGCGGCTGAAGTCCAGCGGCGCGCCGATCCGGATGCCGGGCCGCATCACCTTGGGCATCACCTTGCCCGGCGGCTGGATCTTCTCCGTGTCGATCATGGCGACCGGGATGACGGGCGCTCCGGTGGCGAGCGCCACGCGCGCGAGGCCGCCCGGCTTGCCGCGGTAGAGGCGGCCGTCGGGCGAGCGGGTGCCCTCGGGGTAGATCCCGAACAGCTCACCGCGCTCCAGCACCTCTATGCCGCTCTTGATCGCGGCCTCCCCCGCGCCGCGCGCTCCGGAGCGGTCCACCGGGAGCTGGCCGACGCCCTTGAAGAAGGCGGCCGTCAGCCTGCCCTTGAGGCCGGGCGTGGTGAAGTACTCGGCCTTCGCGATGAACGTGACCTTGCGGTCCAGGACCGCGGGCAGGAAGAACGAGTCCGAGAAGGAGAGGTGGTTGCTCGCCAGGATCGCGGGGCCCTCGGCGGGAATGTTCTCGAGGCCTTCCACCCAGGGCCTGAAGGTGACCTTCAGCGGTCCCCCGATAGCGACCTTCATCGCGCCGTACAACAACCCAGTGCCTCCTGTATGTGTTCTCAGACCTTAACCCGGCGCGGCGGCAAAGGCCCCGACGGCCCTGGTCGGTGTCAGTGGGGTCGCGTACCGTGAACCTCACGCCCCTCTCATGAAGAACAGACGAAGACAGGAGACCGAAGGTGCCGGTCCTTCCTGGAGCCGAGCCGTACCGCCACGAGGGCGGGGAGGTCGGGATCCTCCTCTGCCACGGCTTCACCGGTTCCCCGCAGTCGCTGCGTCCCTGGGCCCGGTACCTGGCCGGTCGGGGGCTCACCGTCGCGGTCCCCCTGCTGCCGGGGCACGGCACCCGCTGGGAGGACATGGCCCTCACCGGCGGCCCCGACTGGTACGCGGAGGTGGACCGCGAGCTGCGGGCCCTGCGCGAGCGGTGCTCCCGGGTGTTCGTGGCCGGACTGTCCATGGGCGGCGCGCTCGCGCTGCGGCTGGCCGCCCGGCACGGCGCGGACGTCGAGGGCGTGGTCGTGGTCAACCCGGCGAACAAGGTGCACGGGCTGTCGGCGTATGCCCTCCCCGTGGCCCACCACGTCGTGCGGTCGACGAAGGGGATCGCGAGCGACATCGCGCGCGAGGGGAGCGTCGAGATCGGGTACGACCGGGTGCCGCTGCGCGCGGCACACGCGCTGCGGATCCTGCTGCGGCAGATCGACGGGGAGCTTCCGCAGGTCACGCAGCCGCTGCTGCTCCTGCGCAGCGTCCGGGACCATGTCGTCCCGGCGGCCGACTCGGCCCGGGTCCTGAGCCGGGTCTCGTCCACGGACGTGACCGAGATCCTCCTGGAACAGAGCTACCACGTGGCAACGTTGGACCACGATGCGGACCGGATCTTCGAGGAGAGCTACGCGTTCATCGCCCGGATCGCGCCCAGTGTCGGCAAGGAAGGGACGGCCGTAGGTGGCTGAGCACGACTCCGACCGCGAGGACCGGGAGAACCGGGACGGACGGGAGGGCCCGGACGGCCAGGAGGCCCGTCGGGGCCGGGAGCCCAAGGAGCAGAACGTGCCCTTCGACGAGGACGCCGCGTGGGCGGCGATCGTCGCGGGGTACGGGGACGAACCGCCGGACCCGCCGGGGGCCAGGCCGTTCAAGTCGATCGAGGACCTGGCCCTGCTGGAGACCCGGACGAACGAGGACGAACCCCGGGACTCCGCGGAGGACCAGGAGCCGGAACCGGCCAAGCCGCTCGGCAGCTCCGTCTCGTTCGCGCCCGGTGTCGGCCCGCGCGACTACAGCGCGGCGGAGCCGGCCGAGGAGGACTTCGACGAGGAGGACGAGGGGCACTTCGTGCCGCCGGAGCCGCCGCCGCTGCCGGCCGCCGACACCACGGCCAAGTTCGCCTGGCTCGGGGTGATCGGCGGGCCGCTGCTGCTGTTGCTGGCGGTGCTGCTGGGCTGGGAGATGACGTGGTGGCTGACCACGGTCTGCGTCGGCGGCTTCCTCGGCGGCTTCGCCACGCTGGTGGTCCGGATGCGCTCGGACGACGAGGACGACCAGGATCCCGGCCGGGGGGCCGTGGTCTAGTCCTGCTCTAGTGCGCGGGGATTCTGAGGGCGGCCAGGACCGGGAGGTGGTCCGTGGCCGCCCTCAGGTCGTTCTCGGTGACGCCGGGGAGGCCGTGGGGGACGCCGCAGCCGAGGATCTCCACGGCCTTCGTCGCGAAGATGCCGTCGATACGGCGGTCCGGCGCGGCGGCGGGGAAGGTGTGCTCGGTGCCCCAGGGCGCGGTGGCGCGGCAGTCGCTGAGGGTGTCGGCGAGGCGGGTGAACGCGGGGCCGCCGGGGCGCTCGTTGAGGTCGCCGCCGGCGATCGCGTGGTCCACGTCCATCCCGGCGAGCCGGTCGAGGAGCAGTCCTGCCTGGTCGTGGCGTTCGTCCTGGTGCAGGCTCAGATGGCAGCTGATCACGCCGAGGCGGGCGCCGGCGATGCGGACCACGGCGGTGGCGAGGCCTCGGCGGTACCGGCCGGGGGTGAGGGGGAGCAGGACGTCCTCGGTGCGCTCCGGCATGACGCGCAGGGAGCAGAGGATCGCCGGTCCGGCCGCTGTGCCGCCGCCCGTGAGGATCACCAGGCCGGTGGCCGCGGCGAGGCGGGCGAGCTTCTTGCGCCAGCGGAAGAAGAGCGGGGCTTCCTGGAGGAGGACCAGATCGGGTGTGCAGGCCGTGATGACCCGGGCGAGGGCGTCGGTGTCGTCGCGCAGGGAGCGGATGTTGTAGCTCAGGACCCTGATGACGGCCGAACCGTCGGGCTCGGTACCGGAATTCGGGAGCGGCGGCATGCGGATCAATCTACGCCCGAGGAGGTGGGGCGCGAGGGTTGCGCGCGAGGGCCGGTTCGCGTGGCCTGTCGCGCGGTTCCCCGCGCCCCCGGGGTGGGACGCGTGAGCGTCACATGATGGGGTCGGGCTCTCTCGCCAGGTCCGCCGCGCCGACCAGACCCGCCTCGTTGCCCAGCTGGGCGGCGATCACATCGGCGACCGGGCGCCAGTTGCCGCCCACCAGCCAGCGCTTGTACGACTTGCGGATCGGGTCGAGGACCAGTTCGCCCTCGTCGGAGAGGCCGCCGCCGACGATGAAGGCGGAGGGGTCGAAGAGGGAGGCGAGGTCGGCGAGGCCGGCGCCGGCCCAGCGGGCGAGTTCGCGGTAGGAGTCGACGGCGACCGGGTCGCCCTGGCGGGCGGCCATGGAGATGTGCTTGCCCTCGATGCCCTCGGGGGAGCCGTCGCCGAGGGCGAGCAGGATCTCGGCGTTCTCCGGGGTGGCGTTGGCGCGCTGCTTGGCGTACCGCACGAGGGCGCGGCCGGAGGCGTACTGCTCCCAGCAGCCCTGCGAACCGCAGCCGCACAGCAGGCCGTCCGGGACCATCCGGATGTGGCCGAACTCGGCGGCGACGCCGAAGTGGCCGCGGCGCAGCTTGTTGCCGATGATGATGCCGCCGCCGAGGCCGGTGCCGAGCGTGATGCAGATGACGTTGCGGTGGCCCTTGCCCGCGCCGAACTTGTACTCGCCCCACGCGGCCGCGTTGGCGTCGTTCTCGACGACGACCGGGAGGCCCACGCGGGCCTCGACGTCGTCCTTGAGCGGTTCCTGGCGCCAGTCGATGTTGGGCGCGAAGTAGACGGTGGAACGCTGCCGGTCGACGTAACCGGCGGCGCCGATGCCCACACCGACGATCTCGTGGCCCGCGCGGGCGCCCTCCACGGCCGAGGCGATGGCGTCCACGATGGCCTCGGGCGTGCTGGGGGTCGGCACCTTGAAGGTCGAGAGGATGTTGCCTTCCTCGTCGACCACGCCGGCCGCGATCTTCGTGCCGCCGATGTCGACGCCGATGGTGAGTCCCATGAATCCCTCAGTTTCGGTCGAGCCCCGCTACGGCCAACGGTACCCGAGCCGCTGTTGCCGGATTCCCGTCGTCCGCCGGGCGGACAGGCGCCCCGGGGCGTCTTTCTGAGGGTCCGCGCGGTCAGTCGAGGTCGATGCGCTGTCCCGGGCCGGTGCCCTCACCGCCGTCGCGGGGGTCGTCGCGCGGGTCGTCCTTCAGGTCTCGGTCGGGGCTCGTCCAGCGCTGTTCCTGGTGCTGGACGGCGGAGCGGTAGGCGGCGAGGAGTTCGCCGCCGGCCGCCGCGAGGTGGTCGAAGACGTCGGGGTTGCGCTCGATGACGGGTTCGACGGCGGCCTTGGCCTGCTGCACGACCTGGCGGACCACCTGCTGCGCGGCGCCGCCCGCGACGGCGCCGAACAGCGGGGACTGGATGCCGGAGAGCTTGTCGGCGACGGTCTCGACGAGCTTGCGCAGTTCCTCGGCAGCCGAGCCCTCCGGGCGGCCCTGCTCGGCCCGGCGGCGGGCCTTCTCGCGGGCCAGGTCCTCGGCACAGGCGGTGGCCCAGGCGTCCGCGTCGGCGGCGCGGGATTCCTCGGCGGCCTCGTCCCGGGCGGCGTCGGGCGTGGGGCGCTCTTCGCTCATGACGGACTCCTGGTGGCTTCTGCGGTCCTGCTGGTGCTGTCCTGACGGGACGACGCCGATGACGGATCGCCCCTCTCGACGTTACCCGAACGGGGGTATGCCGTTCACCGCCCCTGCGGCCACAGGCCGGGATCCGGTGCGAACCGGATGCGCAGCTCGCCGTCGCGCAGGGCGGCGCCCTCCACGGTGCAGCGGCGCAGGGCCGAGGGCAGCGGGACGATCCGGCGGAAGGGTCCCGCGGCGAGGACGAGTTCGTCGCCGCGGCGGATGAGGTCCAGTTCGTCGCGCAGGGCGCCGGGCAGCGGGATGTGCCAGACGAGGACGCCGTCCTCGGCGAGCCGGTCGGCGACGGCCCACTCGACCGGGGAGCCGGTCGTGTTGACGGGGGGCACGGCGAGCGCCGTGAGGTCGTCGGCGCCGCGCGGGTCGTGGCCCAGGTGGGCGACGGTCCGCGCCGCGCCCTCCCACTCCGTGAGCGCCTTGCGCTGCTGGCCGACGAGCCGGCCGAGCCAGCCGTCGTCGGCCGCGCTCTCCGGCAGGACCCGGTTGGCGACGAGCGACTCGACGGGCAGGGCGCGCAGGGCGAGCCCGAGCCGGGCGTCCCGGACGGCGTCGGCCCCGGCCGGGCCGGGTTCGGCGACGAGCCGTACGGCGGTGCGGGGGTCGGCGAGGACGGCCTGGACGGCGGCCAGCTCCAGGTCCCAGCGGCCGGTGGTCTCGTACAGCCACTCGGCGGGCATCGGCACCCCGGCGAGCCGTCCGAGGACGGGCCGCAGGGCACGGGCGGCCTGGCGCTCCGGTGGCAGCAGCCGGCGCAGATAGCGGCGCAGCTCCTCGGGGAGCGCGAGCAGGGCGAGGGCCTGGGCGGTGGGCGGCAGGTCGACGACGAGCAGGTCGTGCGCCTCGGCGAGGGCGGCGTCGCGCAGGGCCCGCAGCAGGGTCAGCTCCTCGGCCCCGGGGAGCGGCGTGACCTCCTCGGTGTCGAGTCGGGCGGCCCCGAGCAGATCGAGCACGGTCGAGGCCCGGTCCTGGAAGGCGGTGAGGTCGTCGCGGAACGCGGTGGTGGCGTCCGGCCGCCAGGCGGTGAGGTGCGACAGGACCCGCACCGGCTCGCCCCCGGTCGGGACGCCGAGGGCGGCGCCGAGGCTGTCGCCCCGGTCGGCGCTGAGGACGAGGGTCCGTACGCCCGCGCGGGCGGCGTCCAGCGCGGTGGCGGCCGCGACGGTCGTACGCCCGCTGCCACCGGGCCCGATGATCAAGATGGTGCGCATGAGGAGGAACGCTAACCGAGACGCACCCTCAGCCTACTTGCCGGACTCGACCCGCTTCTTCAGGCCGGCCAGCGCCCGGTCGATGATGACCTTCTCGGCCTTGCGCTTGATCATCCCGAGCATGGGGATCTTGACGTCGACGGTCAGCTGGTAGGTGACCTCGGTGGCGCCCGCACCGGCCGGCCTCAGGAGGTAGGACCCGTCGAGCTGGCGGAGCATCTGGGACTTCACCAGCGTCCAGGACACCTCGTGCTCCCCGGTCCAGGTGTACCCCAGCACCTGGTCGTCCTTGATCGCGCCGGCGTCCATGACGAGCCGCACCTGCTCGGCGCGGCCCCGGGCGTCCTCCTTGAGGACCTCCGCCTGCTTCACCTCGCCGGTCCAGTCGGGGTAGCGGGCGAAGTCCGCGATCACGGCCATGACGTCGGCCGGTGCCGCCTCGATCGTGATGCTCGAACTGGTGTGTTCCGCCATCGCCGTGACTCCTCCGGATACGGGCCCGTAAAGGTACGTGTGTGCAGCGTGAAGGCTACCGCGCGCCCGGCCTGCCGCCTTCACCCCGCCTCGTGATCAGGTCGCCGCGCCCGTCACCACTCCAGCGCCCACGGCTTGCCGCTCCCCGCGAAGTGCCCGACGTTGACGCACTCGGTGGCGCCGATCCGCATCCGGCGGGCCAGCGGCTGGTGGACGTGTCCGAAGAGGGAGTAGCGGGGGCGGGTGCGGTGGATCGCGTCCAGCAGGGCGCGGCTGCCGCGTTCGAAGCGGCGCGCGACGGTGTCGTAGACGAGTTCGGGGACCTCGGGCGGGATGTGGGTGCAGAGCACGTCGACCTCGCCGACGGCCTCGATCTTCGCGGCGTACTCCTCGTCGCTGATCTCGTACGGCGTGCGCATGGCCGTGCGGAGCCCGCCGCCGACGAAGCCGAAGACCCGGCCGCCGATCTCCACCCGTTCGCCGTCCAGGACGGTGGTGCCGGGGCCGGCGAACTCGGGCCAGAGCTGGGGCATGTCGACGTTGCCGTAGGTGGCGTACGTCGGGGTGGGGAAGGCGGCGAACATCTCGCCGTACTGCTTGCGCACCGCCTTCTCGATGACGTCGGCCCGCTCGCCGTCCACGCCGCTCCACAGCCGGCGGCCGAGTTCGCGGGCCTCCTCGAAGCGGCGGGCGGTGCGCAGCTCGACGAGCCGGTCGGCGTTCTCGACGCCGAAGAGGTCGGGGAAGATCCCGCGGGAGTGGTCGGCGTAGTCGAGGAAGAGGACGAGGTCGCCCAGACAGATCAGCGCGTCCGCGCCCTCCCCGGCCCGGGCCAGGTCACGGGCGTTGCCGTGCACGTCACTGACCACGTGGATGCGTGTCCTGCGGTTACCGGCGGGTGTGGAGGCCATGGCGATCAAGGGTAGGCCTGCGCGGCAGGAGTGAACAGTGCCGACCGAAATAGCGGTTACTGGCCAGTCAGTAAAGGGGTGGACTACTGTGCGCGAGGAAACCCCAATCTGTGTGACGCAGCGAACATCTCGGTCGGCCCCCCTGTCGAAGACGCCATACCGGCGGGTAACGTCCGGGCAGTCCAGTCGTGCTCAGGATTTCAACGATCGAGGTCCGAGCACCGCCCGAGCCGTGGACCGCACCGTCGCATCACACAACGTCGTGGCGCCGGCGCCCTATGAGGAGCAGCAGTCTTGCGCGAGTTCAGCCTTCCGGCTATGTACGAGGTCCCCGCGGACGGCAATCTGACCGACATCGTCCGCAGAAACGCCGCGCAGCACCCCGATGTCGCCGTCATCGCCCGCAAGGTGGGCGGTGCCTGGCAGGACGTGACCGCGACGGCCTTCCTGGCCGAGGTGAAGGCCGCCGCCAAGGGCCTGATCGCCTCCGGTGTGCAGCCGGGCGACCGGGTCGCCCTGATGTCGCGGACCCGCTACGAGTGGACGCTGCTGGACTTCGCGATCTGGTGCGCGGGCGCGGTGACCGTGCCGGTGTACGAGACCAGCTCGGCCGAGCAGGTGCAGTGGATCCTCTCCGACTCGGGCGCCACCGCGATGATCGTCGAGCTGGACGCGCACACGGCCGCCGTCGAGTCGGTGCGCGGGACGCTGCCGGCGCTCAAGCACGTCTGGCAGATCGAGGGCGGGGGTGTGGAGGAGCTCGGGCGGCTCGGCCAGGACGTCTCCGACGCCACCGTCGAGGAGCGCGGCTCGCTCGCCAAGGCGGACGACCCGGCCACCATCGTCTACACCTCGGGCACGACCGGCCGGCCCAAGGGCTGTGTGCTCACCCACCGCAGCTTCTTCGCCGAGTGCGGGAACGTGGTGGAGCGGCTGCGTCCGCTGTTCCGCACGGGCGAGTGCAGTGTGCTGCTCTTCCTGCCGCTCGCGCACGTCTTCGGCCGGCTGGTGCAGATCGCCCCGATGATGGCGCCGATCAGGCTGGGCACGGTCCCGGACATCAAGAACCTCACCGACGAGCTGGCCTCCTTCCGGCCGACGCTGATCCTCGGTGTGCCGCGCGTCTTCGAGAAGGTCTACAACTCGGCGCGGGCCAAGGCGCAGGCGGACGGCAAGGGCGCGATCTTCGACAAGGCGGCGGACACCGCGATCGCCTACAGCCGGGCGCTGGACCTGCCCTCGGGGCCGTCCCTCGGTCTGAAGATCAAGCACAAGGTGTTCGACCGGCTGGTCTACAGCAAGCTGCGGGCGGTGCTGGGCGGCCGGGGCGAGTACGCGATCTCGGGCGGTGCGCCGCTCGGCGAACGGCTCGGTCACTTCTTCCGCGGCATCGGCTTCACGGTCCTGGAGGGCTACGGTCTGACCGAGTCCTGCGCGGCGACCGCGTTCAACCCCTGGGACCGGCAGAAGATCGGTACGGTCGGGCAGCCGCTGCCGGGTTCGGTGGTGCGGATCGCCGACGACGGCGAGGTGCTGCTGCACGGCGAGCACCTGTTCAAGGAGTACTGGAACAACCCCGCGGCGACCGCCGAGGCGCTGGCGGACGGCTGGTTCCACACCGGGGACGTGGGCACCCTCGACGAGGACGGCTACCTCAGGATCACCGGCCGCAAGAAGGAGATCATCGTCACCGCGGGCGGCAAGAACGTCGCCCCGGCGGTGATCGAGGACCGGATCCGGGCGCACGCGCTGGTCGCGGAGTGCATGGTGGTGGGCGACGGGCGGCCGTTCGTGGGCGCGCTGGTCACCATCGACGAGGAGTTCCTCGGCCGCTGGGCCGCCGAGCACGGCAAGCCGGCGGGGTCCACCGCGGCGTCGCTGCACCAGGACGCGGACCTGCTGGCCGCGATCCAGTCGGCGGTCGACGACGGCAACGCCGCGGTGTCGAAGGCGGAATCGGTGCGGAAGTTCCGCATTCTCTCCTCCCAGTTCACGGAGGACTCGGGTCATCTGACGCCGTCGCTGAAGCTCAAGCGCAACGTCGTGGCGAAGGACTTCGCGGCGGAGATCGAGGCGATCTACGCCAAGTAGAACGCCGAGCGGTACGCCGAGCAGTCCGGCGGACAGGAGTCACACGAGCAGCACGATCACGGCGCGGTGTCCTCGGCGAGGACCCGCGCCATCGTGCGTTCGGCGAGCGCGGTGATGGTGACGAACGGGTTGACGCCGATGTTGCCCGGCACCAGCGAGCCGTCGGTGACGTAGAGCCTGGAATACCCCTTCACACGCCCGTAGTCGTCGGTGGACCTGCCCAGCACACAGCCGCCGAGCGGATGGTAGGTGAAGTCGTCGGCGAAGATCTTGCTGGGCGAGCCGAAGAGGTCGTACCGGTAGATCGTCGCGTTGGCGGAGTTGATCCGGTCGAACAGCTTCTTCGCCATGCTCACGGAGACCGCGCTCTGGGCGGCGCTCCAGTTCAGCCTGAGCGCGCCGTTGTCCCAGGAGAAGGCGGCCCGCTCGGGGTTCTTGGTGATCGCCAGATAGAGGCTGACCCAGTGCTCCAGGCCGGTCGGCAGCGGGGCGATCTCGGCGAAGACGGGGTTGTCGGCGTTGGCCCAGTCGTCGATGCCCATGACCGGCATGGTCGACTGGTTGGCGCCGACCGTGTCCCACAGGTGGTTGGCCCGGCCGAGCATCACGTTGCCGTTGGTGCCCCAGCCGGTGCCGACGCTGGCGTCCAGCGCCGGGAGCGCCCCCGTCTGCCGGGCCCGGACCAGGAGTTCGCTGGTGCCGAGGCTGCCCGCGCCGAGGAACAGATAGGTGCAGCCGTACTGCTTGGTCTCGACGACGGCGCCGGTGTCGTCGATGCGCTGGGCGGTCAGCAGCCAGGTGCCGTCGCCCGCCCGGCTGATCCCGGTGACCTTCTCCATGGTGTGGACGGTCACCTTGCCGGTGCCGAGCGCGGACGCCAGATACGTCTTGTCGAGGCTCTTCTTGCCGTAGTTGTTGCCGTAGATGACCTCCTGTCCGAGGGCCGACCTGGTGGCGGTGCCGGCGGCCTCGCGCTGCATGTAGCCGAAGTCGTAGACGCTGGGCACGAAGGTGGTCTTCAGACCGGTGGTGGCGGCGGCCTTCCGGGAGGTGCGGCTGAACCGGTACCACTCGGTCGACTCGAACCAGGCAGGGTCGACGCTGTTGACGCCGAGCATGGCGCGGGCGCGCGGGTAGTACGTGCTGTACATCTCGGTGACGTCGACGGTCGGGAACTGCTCGGCGAAGTAGGACTGGAGCGGGGTGACCGCCATCGAGCCGTTGACCAGGGAGCCGCCGCCGACCCCGCGGCCCACGAAGACGGACATGTGGTCGAAGTGCACCCGGTCCAGGACGCCCGGGTAGGGGCTGATGTCCCGGTTGACGACGTCCAGCCAGAGGAAGCTGGCCAGCGGCGCCTCGGTGCGGGTCTTGAACCACATGGCGCGCTGGTCGGGGGCGGCGGTGTTGCAGAAGATCTTGCCGTCGGCGCCGGCGGTGTTCCAGAGCCGGCCCATCTCGAGGACGAGCGTGCGGATGCCGGCCTGGCCGAGGCGCAGGGCGGCGACGGCGGCTCCGTAGCCGGAGCCGACGACGATCGCGGGTGCGGACTCGACCGCGGCGGGCTCGTCCGCACGGGCCGACTGCAGGCCGATGCGGGTGAAGCCGAGGGTGGCCGCCGTCTGGAGGGCGGCCATACCAAGGATTTGACGTCTCGTCAGCTGATGCTGCATCAGTTTGGCTGTCATGTGCGCAGCATCAGCGGATTTCCGCCGTCCGGCTAGAGCAAAAGGGGAAAAGTCTAGAGCAAGGTTTTCAGCTTCTCCGCGAGCAGGTCCCAGCGCCACTTCTCCTCCACCCAGCGCCGCCCCCGCTCCCCCATGCGGCGGCGCAGCTCGGCGTCCCCGAGGAGGGCGACGATCCGCTCGGCGGTCTCGGCCGGGGAACCGCCCCGCACGACCCAGCCCGTCTCGCCGTCGAGCACGGCGTCGGGCGCCCCGCCGGAGTCCCCGGCGACCACGGGCAGCCCGGTGGCGGACGCCTCCAGGTAGACGATCCCGAGGCCCTCGACGTCCAGTCCGCCGCGCCGGGTCCGGCAGGGCATCGCGAAGACGTCCCCGGCCCCGTAGTGCGCGGGCAGCTCGCTCCAGGGCACCGGCCCGGTGAACCGCACCGAGGCGCCGACCCCGGTCTGACGGGCCAGCCGGCGCAGGTCCTTCTCGTACGGCCCGCCGCCGACGATCAGCAGCACGGCGTCCGGCTCGGCGGCGAGGATCCGGGGCAGGGCGAGGATCAGCGTGTCCTGGCCCTTGCGCGGCACCAGCCGCGAGACGCAGACGACCACCGGCCGGTCGGTCAGCCCGAGCCGCGCCCGCACCTCGTCGCCGCCCGAGCCCGGGTGGAAGGTCTTCTCGTCGACGCCCGGCGGCAGCTGCACCATCCGCCCGGCCGCCGCCGGGCTCAGCGCGGTCGCTATCCGCGAGCGCGTGTACTCGCCCAGATAGGTGAGGGTGTCCGTGGCGTCCCCGATCCGGCCCAGCAGCTGCCGGGCGGCGGGCAGCTGCGCCCAGCCGGCCTCGTGCCCGTGGGTGGTGGCGATCAGCCGCTCGGCGCCGGCCCCGCGCAGCGCGGGCGCCATCAGTCCGAGCGGCGCGGCGGCCCCGAACCACACCGACGTGCACCCGTGCTCCCGCAGCAGGGCTGCGGCCCGCCGGGTCGCCCCGGGGGTCGGCAGCAGCATCGTCGTGGAGTCCCGTACGACGGTGAAGGGCTGCTCGGCGTCGAAGGCGGCGGTCGCCTCGGCGCCCTCCCGGCCCCGCTTCCAGGTGGAGGCGTACACGACGAGCCGGCCGGGGTCGAGCCGGAGGGCCATGTTGTGCAGGAACGCCTGGATACCACCGGGACGGGGCGGAAAGTCGTTCGTCACGATCAGGGTCTTGTGCATCGGGGCCGACCCTACCCAAACGCCGCTCACAGCCGCGCCCGGCCGCGCCTCACAGGCGACGGGGGGGATCATGGGCGCAGGGGGACGGACAGTCCCGCACAGACCAGTACACACCCCGCAGAGAACAACGGGACGGACACCGGTGGAGATCACGGAGGCGAGACGGCCGCTCGTCCGGCTGCTGGCGACCTGGGGCGCGACCCGGCTCGTGCTGCTGCTGTTCGTCTTCCGGGTGCTCCTGTTCCCGGGCCCGGACGTGACGACCGACGTGTCGTCCATCTACCAGGGCTGGTACGAGGTGCTGCGCACCGGGAGCTTCCCGTCGGCGGACGTCACCTGGCAGTACCCGCCCGCCGCCGCCCTCGCGATCCTCTCCCCCGCCCTGCTGCCGTTCCTCGGCTACGCGCAGGCGTTCTTCGTCCTGGCCTTCCTGGCCGACCTGGCCGTCCTGGTGCTGCTGCTGCACGCGGGCCTGCGTCCCCGCCGCTCGCCGCGCGGCGCCCGGCTGTGGGTGGCGGGCCTGCCGCTGCTCGGCCCGACCGTCTACGCCCGCTACGACGTGATGGTCACCGCGGTCGCCGTGGCGGCCCTCCTCGCGGGCGTGCGGCACCCCCGGGCGATGGGCACGCTCACCGGCTTCGCCGCGCTGCTGAAGGTGTGGCCGGTGCTGCTGCTGGCGGGCGCCGTGCGGCGCCGGGCGTGGGGCGCGGCGGCGCTGACGGCAGCCGCGCTGTCGGGCCTGTTCGCGGTGCTGATGCCGGGCGCCTTCGCCTTCCTCGCCTTCCAGCGCGACCGGGGCACCGAGGTGGAGTCGCTCGGCGCCCTCGTCCTCCAGGTGGCCCGGCAGTTCGGCTGGCGGGGGCGGGTGCTGCTGAACTACGGCTCGGTGGAGTTCCTCGGCCCGTACGTGTCCGTGGTGAGCGAGGTGGCGCTGTTCCTGACGGCCCTCGCGTTCGGCTGGCTGCTGCTGTGGCGGCTGACGGCCCGCCGGATCGCGCCGCACACCCCGGCCGACGCCGCGTTCACGGCCGTCCTGCTGTTCACGGTGACCAGCCGGGTGATCAGCCCGCAGTACCTGGTGTGGCTGGTGGGCCTGGCCGCGGTCTGCCTGTGCTCCCGCGCGACCGCGATGACCGGCCCCGCTGTGCTGGTCCTGGCGGCGTCCGCGGTGACCGTGCTGGAGTTCCCGGTGTACTTCGCGGACGTCGTCGCCGGCACGCCCCTCGGGGTGACCCTGCTGGTCGTGCGCAACGGCCTGCTGCTGGCCGCCGCGCTCACGGCCGCCGTACGGCTGTGGCGCTCGACCGGGGCGGGGCGCGCGCCGGATGCGGATCCCGTGCCGGACCGGGCAGGCCGTACGGGCGAGACGGCCCCGGCCGCTCCCTGACACACGCGCCCGGCCCCCCGTCGCCCGGCCCCAGGCCCTCGGATCCAGGCGCCCGGACCCACGCGCTCGCTCAGCCGAGCTGCGCCCGCAGATACGCCTGCCAGTGCGCGGTCAGCTCCGGCAGGGACACCCCCAGCACGCTCCGCAGCGCCCCCTCGACCGCCCCGGCGCGCTCCTGGTGCGCCCCGACGGCCCGGTAGAACGCGTCCAGCTTCACCTCGCCCCACCGCCCGGCGATCATGCGGCAGGCCAGCCAGCCGCCCTCGTAGGCCCGGGCCAGCCGGTCCGGGTCGCCGGAGAAGCCGAAGTCGGCGTCGGTGGGCAGCGCGGCCGGGAGACGCCCCCCGGTGACCGCGCCGCGCAGCTCGGGCGCGACCTCGCGCGGGGTGCGCCCGGCGTCGCGGTAGCCGACCCAGTCGGCGTACCCCTCCGAGAGCCACAGCGGGGTGGCTGCGTCGGTGTGGGCGCGGGTGGCCACATGGGTGGTCTCGTGCGTGAGGACGACCTGCCGGCCGAGCGCGCCGAGCAGGGCGTACGCGTCGGGGTTGACCACCACCCGGTCGGCCGGGAACCGCGAGCGGCCGTCGGCCCCGCCGCCGGTCTCGCCGGTCGTCACCGCGGCGATGCCCCGGTAGGAGGCGGCGGGCGAGCCGAGCAGCGCCGCCATGCCGTCCAGCGACTTCGGTACGAGGACCACGACGTGCCCCGCCCAGTCGGTACCCCAGGCCGCCGACACCGACGGGACGGCGTCGTCGGCGAGGTCGGCGAAGGCCCGCAGCCGCGCCGCGGTCTGTCCGGTGCCCAGCACCAGGCTGTGCTCACCGCGCACCGCGGTCACCGTGCCCTGGTCCCACAGCTGCTCGGCCGCCTTCTGCGCGGGCCGCTCGGAGGTCACGCGCCAGCGCCCGCCCGCGTCCCGGGCCAGCCGCAGGGTGCGGGCGACGGTGACCGGGGCGCCGTCGTAGTCGCGGACGCGATAGCTCAGCTCGGCGCCGGCGGTCAGCGTGTCGCCGTCCCGGCGCACCGAGGTCACCCGGTACGCCCAGGCGGCGAGCGGTACGGTCCGCAGCCGCGCGTAGTCCGCGCGGGCGCCGGTGGCGGCGTAGGCGTCGGCGTCGTGGCGCAGGACGGCCGCCGCCCGCCGGTCCAGCAGGCGCTGCACCTCGGCGCGGGAGGTGCCGGTGGCGGGCCCGCCGCCGCAGCCGACCAGGAAGGGGCCGGCGAGGAAGAGGCCGACGAGCAGCAGACACAGACCCGGGACCCCGGATCCGCGCACCCGCCCACGACCAGCCATCCTCCCGATCGTACGGCCGTCCCCGGGAGGGGACCGCGGTCAGGGCCGTGTCACCGAGGACACCGGCATCATCCCGACCGGGTCGTAACGCACCGGCGCGCCCGGGTAGGGCGCGTGGATGACCTGGCCGTTGCCGGCGTACATGCCGACATGGCTGGCGTCGGAGCGGTAGGTGACGATGTCGCCCGGCCGGGCCTCGGAGAGCGGGACGCGGTGCCCGGTGTGCGCCTGGGCCTGCGAGGTGCGTGGCAGGGCCACCCCGGCCTGCGCGTACGACCACTGCATCAGGCCCGAGCAGTCGAAGCCGGTGGGTCCGTTGGCGCCCCAGACGTACGGCCTGCCGAGGGCGGAGCGGGCGGCGGCGAGGGCGGCGGCCGCACGGCCCGAGGCGGGGACGGCGCCGGTGAGGCCGGGCAGGCCAGAGCGGCCGGAACGGGAGGCCCGGTCGTAGGCGGCGCGCTCGGCGGCCGGCAGGGCGTCGAGGAGCCGGCGGGCGCGGGCGAGCTTGCGCTCGACGGTCCGCTTGTGACCGGCGACGGCCTTGCGGCTCCTCTCCAGCTCGGCGAGCTGCCCGGCGGCCTCGGTGCGCTCCTGGGCCAGGTCGCGCAGCGCGGCCTGGAGCTCCCTGAGCTCGCCCGCCTGGTGGGCGGAGATCCGGTTCAGGACGGACGCCTTGTCCAGGTAGTCGGCCGGGTCGTCGGAGAACAGCAGTGCCAGGGACGGGTCGAGCCCGCCGGAGCGGTACTGGGCGCCGGCCAGCGAGCCGAGCTGCTCGCGCAGATCGTTGATGTGACCCTGCTGGCGGGCGATCCGGTCCTGGGCGTGGCGCAGCTGCCGGCGCAGGGCCTCGGCACGCTCACCGGCCTTGTTGAAGGCCTCGGTGGCCTGCTCCGCCTCCTCGTAGAGGCGGTCCACCTCCGATCGGGTGTCGTCGTGCGGCGTGGCCGAGGCCGGTACGGCGGTCAGGGCGCCGAGGGCGGCGGCCGCGGCGGACAGCACACCGAGGGCGCTGACGGCGCCCCGGTCGAACCCGGACGGTGCAAGGCGGCGATGGGACCCCACGGGAAGCCGCGCTCCTTCCACTGGCGGACGAAACGCGGCAGACAGTAGCCCCGTGTCAGGGGGGCGGCCAAAGACCTTCGCGGGCACACACCGTGACGCCCCGCCGCTGACGCAGGTCACCGGCGGGGCGCGGGGTCACTTCGGGTTGCCGTAATTCGCCCGTTCGGGCGGTGCCGTGTCCTGATCTTGGAAGGACCGGGGCTCCGGACGGCTCAGACGCGGACGCCCCACATGAAGGGGCCGCCGATGGTGTCCATCGACTCGTAGCGGACGACCGTGCCGGTGCGCGGCGCGTGCAGGATCTGGCCGTTGCCCGCGTACAGGCCCACGTGGTGCAGGTCGTTGAAGAAGAACACCAGGTCGCCGACCTTGAGGTCGCCGACGGAGTAGATCTTGGTGCCGTAGCTGGACTGCGCCTCGGAGGTGCGCGGGATGGAGACGCCGGCCTGGGCGTAGGCCCAGGAGGTGAGCCCCGAGCAGTCGAACGAGGAGGGGCCGGAGGCGCCGTAGACGTACGGCGAGCCGATCTTGGACTGGGCGGCCGAGAAGGCGGCGGCGGCGCGGCCGGAGGCGCTCCCGGTGTCACCGAGGTCGACACGGTCGGCGGAGGAGCGGCTGGCGCGCGCGTCCGCGGCGGCCAACGCGGCCTTGTCCTTGGCGGTGAGGGTGTTGAGCAGCTTCTGCGCCTGGGCGAGCTTGCTCTGGACGGCCTTCTTCTGCTTGGCCAGCTCGGCGCGGGTGGCCGAGAGGTCCTTGAGCTTGTCGGCGGCCTCGGAGCGCTCCTGCGCGAGCTCGCGCTGCTTCTCCTGGATCTTTTTCAGCGCCTCGACCTGCTGGGCGCTGAGCTGGTCGGCGGTGGACGCCTTGTCCAGGTAGTCGTCCGGGTTGGAGGACAGGAAGAGCTGGAGGGAGGAGTCGATGGTGCCCGTGCGGTACTGGGCGGCGGCCGCCAGGCCTATGGAGTCGCGCAGCTCGTTGAGCTCCTCCTGGCCGCGGGCGACGTTGTCCTGGATGGTGGAGATCTCCTTCTGGAGCTTCTCCTGCTTCTCCTCGGCCCCGTTGAGCTTCTCGGTGGCCTGCTCCGTCTCCTCGTAGAGCTTGTCGACCTTGGTCTTCACCTCGTCCTTGCTGAGCTTCTCGCTGGGGGCCGCGTTGGCGGCCTGGGAGCTCAGCACGACGGCAGCGGCGGCTGCGGTGGTCAGCACGGTCACGCGGGCGCGGGACTGCTGCTTCGGTCGACGGTGGGACGCCACGGAGACGGGCTCCTTCTTTTGAGTGATCACCCGTGTGGAGGTTCGAGCACCAGACCTTAGTGACCTCGCCGTGATCAGTTCAAATCCCCAGCCACAAAAATCACGTCACGCAACGCAGTTTTTTCACGTAACTCACGTGGCGTGATGCGCGCTTGACCCTACGTTGCGTGACGATCCCGCCAATTCGGGCATTAAACCTGCACCTTCGGTTTTCAGGACAGTCGCTTGAGAAGCATCGCGGAAGCCACAGGTCGGGCACCCGCCTTCGCCACCCCGTCGGCGACCTCGCGGTCGGTCGAGGCGACGATGACCGGTCTGCCCGGAGGCTCGGCCCGCACCAGCTGGCGGATGAGTTCGTCGGCGGTGACCCCCGCCTTGGAGAACAGCACCCGCACCCCGCGCGGCGGCGCCAGCAGCACCGGAGCGGCCAGTTCGGCCCCGTCGAAGACACAGGTGACCTCGGCGCCGGTCTGGGCGGCGAGCGCCGAGAGCTGCCCGAGCAGCCGCAGCCGCTGCTTCTCCAACGGCATCTGCGGATAGCCGGTCTTGGTCACGTTGTAGCCGTCGACGACCAGATGCGCCTGGGGCAGGGCCAGCAACTGGTCCAAAATGGCCGGATCGTGCTCCGAGAGGGCGCGCGCCGCGATGTCCTTCGGGGTCATTCGCCCCGGTTCGACCGCATCGACCGTTTCCGCCGGGCGGACCGACACCGGCGGCAACGCCAGCTCCCTGCGCAGCCCTTGGGCGGCGTCCAGGACGGTGTCCAGCAGCAGCCGCAGCCGCATGTCCTCGACGCTGCGCCCCTCGCGGGCCGCCCGCCGGCTGGCCTCCAGGGCCGCCTCGGCCTCCCCGAGGCGCGCCTTGAGCCGCCGGCTCTCGCTCTCGGCGGCGGACACCTGGGCCTGCCCCTCGGCGCGTACGGCCTCGATCTCGCCCTGCACCTTGCGCAGGGCCGCCTCGCCGCGCTTGACGTCACTGAGGGCCGAACGCAGCTTGCGGTGCAGCGATTCCGCGTCCTTCTTGGCGGCCTCCAGCTCGGCGCGCAGCCGCTCGGTGTCCGCACGGGTCTGCTCACGGGCCTGCGCCAGCTCCTCGCGCAGCCGCTCCAGCTCCGCCCGGCTCTCCTCGTCGGCCCGCTCGGCGTCCGCCCGCTGGGCCTCCTCGCCGGCCGCCGTCACCAGCTTCACCCAGCCGGGGGGCCGCAGCACATAGGCCGCGGCCGCCACATCGAGCGGATCCGCGGCCGGGGTCGGCGAGCCGGAGTCCAGGGCGCCGGACAGCTCCGGCTGGGCGTCTCTGAACTTCTCGGCGATACGCTGCCGGAACAGCGGATCCGTCTCCAGCGCGGCCGCCATCGCGTTGCCCGCGAACTTCGCCCGGCGATTCGGGGCGAAGCGGGCGTACTGCCGCAACTGGGCCGGCAGTTCGGCGACGGTCAGGCCGCCGAAGCCGTCGGAGACGATCTGCACGACCCGGCGGCGCACGCCGTCGGGCAGCGGACGGTCGAGCATCTCGGCGGCGCCGTCGCCCGGCCCCCCGCCTGCGCTCTCCACCATCCGTCACACCCCAATACCTGTACGGGGACGACTCCGCTCAGGAGCCGGCGCCCGGCCGATCCACGAGTTCCACCTGATCCACGGCGTTGCACCAGCGGCACCGCACCGACTCGATGGTCTCACTGACCACCTCGCGCTCCTCCACCTTCGGCTCCCCGGCGAGATCGAGGTGCACGTACTCGACGACCTTCGACGAGCGCGTCACGTCGAACCTGGTCAGGTTGCCGCAGAGGGTGCAGCGCCACCGCGTGGTCGCGGTCGGCAGGGGAACCGTCATCGTGACTGTCCTTCTAGTGTCGGTCTTCCAGCGGGGTCGCGCCGGAGGCTCCCCGCTGTGCATGGCTCGTAACCCTACGGCCTGGCGGGTACTCGCCGCCCATCCGTCCGCGACCGCGAGGCGGAGCGGTCCGTTCTGCCCTGTTACGTCATGCTCTGTAGCCATGATCGGCAACTGGAGCGCGACCGTCCGCAAGGCGCTGCGCGGCCCCTGCGCGCCGGTGACGTACGGGCTGATCGCCGTGTGCTGTCTGGTCTTCGTGATCGGCCCGGCCTCGGGGCTCGATCCGGCGTACGGCACCGGGGAGGGGCTCATGGCCGCCCAGCGGGCCTATTTCCGCCGCTGGGGCGTGGTCCCGGTGGAACTCTTCGCGGGCTCGGCGCGCGCCGTCCTGACCCCCGCCACGGCCCTCTTCGTCCACGGCAGCTGGGTGCACCTGCTGGGCAACATGCTCTTCCTGTACGTCTTCGGGGCGATGACCGAGCAGCGGATGGGCCGCGTCGAGTTCACCCTCCTCTACCTCTTCTGCGGCTGTCTCGCCCTGCTCGGGTACGCGGCCGCCCACGCCGGGTCCCCGCAGTCGCTGGTGGGGGCCTCCGGGGCGATCTCGGCGGTCCTGGGCGCCTTCCTGTACCTGTTCCCGCGGGCCCGGGTGACCAGCCTGCTGCCGTTCCTGTTCTTCCTGCCGCTGCGGTTCCCGGCGTGGGTGGTGCTGCCGTTCTGGGCGGCGCTCCAGTGGATCGCCGTGGGGCAGGCGGCCCAGGGGCCCGGCGTGGCGTACCTGGCGCACCTGGTGGGCTTCGGCCTGGGGTTCGCCTACGCGTGGGCGCGTTTCGGCCGTACGACTAGAGTGAGGGCCGCCCCAGTCCCGGCTCCCGAGGGAGAGAACCAGCCGTGATCACCGCGATCGTCCTCATCAAGACCAGCGTGGACCGGATCCCCGAGATCGCCGAGCGGATCGCGGCGCTGGACTCCGTGAGCGAGGTGTTCTCCGTGACCGGGACGTACGACCTGATCGCCATGGTCCGGGTGCAGCAGCACGAGGACCTCGCGGAGGTCATCCCGGGCAGCATCAGCAAGATCCCCGGCGTCGAGGCCACGGACACCCACGTGGCGTTCCGTACGTACTCCCAGCACGACCTGGAGGCGGCGTTCGCGATCGGCCTGGACTCCTGACCGGCTGAACCCCGCCCCCGGCGGGACGACGCCTCACAGCGCCGGGACGCAGCGGCCGTCCTCCGTGCGGTACGTCCACTTCGGGCCCTCGCTCACCAGCTCGCGGACCGCCGCGACGAAGCGGTCCACGTGCTCGTCGGGGGTGCCGGCGCCGAAGCTCACCCGGATGGCGTTGAGGGACTTCTCGCCGGGGGCCGCCTCGGGGGCACCGCACTCGCCCTGGGCCTGGGGCTCGCTGCCCAGCAGGGTGCGGACCAGGGGGTGGGCGCAGAAGAGGCCGTCGCGGACGCCGATGCCGTACTCCGCGGAGAGGGCCGCGGCGAAGTGGGAGCTGTTCCAGCCCTCCACGACGAAGGAGATCACGCCGACCCGCGGGGCGTCGTCGCCGAACAGGGACAGGATCCTGACCTGCGGGACCTCGGCGAGGCCCGCGCGCACCCGGGCGATCAGGTGCTGCTCACGGGCGACGAGGGTGTCGAAGCCGGCCTCCGTGAGGGCCTTGCAGGCCGAGGCGATGGAGTAGGCGCCGATCACGTTCGGGGAGCCGGCCTCGTGGCGCGCCGCGGTCTCGTGCCACTCCACGTCCACTCCCCCGTCCTCCCGCCGGGTGACCTTGCGGCTGGCGCCGCCGCCCGCGAGGTAGGGGTCGGCCGCCCGGAGCCAGTCGGCGCGTCCGGCCAGCACGCCGGAGCCGAACGGGGCGTACAGCTTGTGCCCGGAGAAGGCCACGTAGTCGACGTCCAGGTCGCGGACGGACACCGGGTGGTGCGGGGCGAGCTGGGCCGCGTCCAGGACGATCCGGGCACCGTGCGCGTGGGCGGCGGCCGCCAGCTCGCGCACGGGCCACAGCTCGCCGGTGACGTTGGAGGCGCCGGTCACGCAGACCAGGGCCGGACCGTGCGGGTCACGGGCGGCGAGGGCCCGCTCCAGGGTCTCGACGGCCTGCTGCGGGGTGCGCGGGGCGTCCAGGTAGGTGACCCGGGCGTCCTTCCAGGGCAGCAGGCTCGCGTGGTGCTCGGTCTCGAAGACGAAGACCTGACAGCCGGCCGGCAGGGCGGCGGCCAGCAGGTTCAGGGAGTCGGTGGTGGAGCGGGTGAAGACGAGCTGGTCGTCCTCGCGGCAGTCCAGGAACGCGGTGACCGTGCGGCGGGCGTTCTCGAAGAGGTCCGTGGAGAGCTGGGAGAGGTAGCCGGCGCCGCGGTGGACGCTGCCGTAGTACGGGGCGTAGGCCGCCACGTCGTCCCAGACGCGCTGGAGGGCGGGGGCGCTGGCGGCGTAGTCGAGCGCCGCGTAGGTGACCTCGCCGCCGGTGACGAGCGGGACGGTGACATCCCTGCCGAGAACGGGCAGCTCCTGCGAAAGGTCACCAACGGGGCGGACGGTGGCAGCGCTGGAGACAGACATGGCGAACTCCTGTGAAGGGCAAGCGGAATCACCGTGCGAGCCGCTACGGCTCGAGCACGGGGAAAAGTGAAAGGGGGTGTGCGGAGGCGGGGCTCGGCGCCCTAACGCATTCGCTTGCTCACAGAAGGCTCCCTCGACGACCAGGACCCCTGGTGTTTCGCGAGGGGTCCGCGCTTGCCGTAGACCTCGCTGCCCACGGCCTGGTCTTCACCCGGGGCACCCCGCCACGGACGGAGGGTTGCCGGACAGTCGGCCGGGGCCTCATGACTGTCACTCATGACCTGGTACAGGAACGTACGGGAAGTGATCGCGGTCCCGCAACTCGTGTCCGCATGGCGGGACCGCGCTCCACACCCTAGACGCGGGTGGCGGCCACCCAGCGGTCCAGGGCCCGCTTGGCGGCGCCCGAGTCGATGGACTCGGCCGCGCGGTCCATACCGGCGCGGATCTGCTCCGCGAGGGTGCCCGGGCCCGGCTCCACGGCGACCAGGGCCGCCGCCGAGTTCAGCAGCACGGCGTCCCGCACGGGGCCCTGCTCGCCCTCCAGCAGGCGGCGGGCGACCTCCGCGTTGTACGACGGGTCGCCGCCCCGCAGGGCCTCCACCGGTACCAGCTCGATGCCGACGTCCCGCGGGTCGAAGACCTCCTCGGTGACCTTGCCGTCGCGTACCACCCACACCCGAGAGGTGGCGGTGGTGGTCAGCTCGTCGAGGCCGTCGTCGCCCCGGAACACCAGCGAGGAGTGGCCGCGCTCGGCGAAGACGCCCGCGACGACCGGGGCCATGCGCGGGTCCGCGACGCCGACCGCCTGGGCCCGCACCCGGGCCGGGTTGGTCAGCGGGCCGAGGATGTTGAAGACCGTGCGGATGCCCAACTGGCCGCGCGCGGCACCCGCGTGACGCAGCGCCGGATGGAACTTGATGGCGAAGCAGAAGGTGATCCCGGCCTCCCGGGCCACCTCGGCCACGCGCGCCGGGGTCAGCTCCAGATTGACGCCCAGCTTCTCCAGCACGTCCGAGGCGCCGGAGGCGGAGGACGCGGCCCGGTTGCCGTGCTTGACGACGGTGGCGCCGCTGCCGGCGACCACGATCGCCGACATGGTGGAGATGTTGACGGTCTTGGCGCCGTCGCCGCCGGTGCCGACGATGTCGACGGTCCGGCCCGGCACCTCGATCGTGTTGGCGTGCTCGTACATCGTCCGCACGAGCCCGTTGATCTCCTCGACGGTCTCGCCCTTGGCCCGCAGCGCCACCACGAACCCGGCGATCTGCGCGTCCGTCGCCTCCCCCCGCATGATCCGGTCCATCGCCCAGGCGGTGGCGTCGGCGCTCTGGTCACGGCCGTAGAGCAGGGCGTTCAGCACGTCGGGCCAGGAACGGCCCGCCGCGGTGTCGCCTCCAGCGGGGGTCACAGCGCTCATAGCCGCTCCTGGGTGTCGTAGAACCATGTGGGGCCACCTTATCCAGGTCAGGACACGGCGAAGGGCCCCGTCCGCACACCGGACGGGGCCCTTCACACACGGCGTGGCGACGCCGGACGATCAGTGGTGGCCGTGGCCGCTCGTGATCTCCTTGTACTCCTCGACGGTCGGCTTCGGGATCTGCTGGTCCTCGCCGAAGTACGCGCCGCTGATCTTGGCACGCAGCTTCTCGGACCGCTTGATCTTGCGCTCGACGCCGTTCTCGTCGACCGCCGGGCCGACCGCGGCCGGCTCGTACTGCTCGTGCGCCGTGAGGGTGAAGAGCTGCTCCTGGCTGAGCGGCTCGTGGACCTCGATGAACTCACCGTGCGGCAGGCGCTTGATGGTGCCGGTCTCGCGACCGTGCAGCACCTTGTCCTTGTCGCGGCGCTGGAGGCCGAGGCAGATGCGCTTGGTGAGGATGTACGCGATGACCGGTCCGACGAAGAAGAAGATCCGGACGAACCAGGTGATCGAGTTGATCGACAGGTGGAAGTGGGTGGCCCACAGGTCGTTGCCACCGCCGACCAGCGTGATCATGTACATCGTGACCCAGGCGACGCCGAGCGCGGTGCGCGTGGGGGCGTTGCGCGGACGGTCCAGGATGTGGTGCTCGCGCTTGTCGCCGGTGACCCACGACTCGATGAACGGGTACAGCGCCATCGCCGCGAGGACGACACCGAACAGGACCAGCGGGATGAAGACGCCCAGGACCAGTGTGTGGCCCCAGAGGTTGACCTCCCAGCCCGGCATGAAGCGGATCAGACCCTCGGCGAAGCCCATGTACCAGTCGGGCTGGGCGCCGGTGGACACCTGGTCCGGACGGTAGGGGCCGAAGACCCACACCGGGTTGATCTGCGCGAGCGCCGCGATGGCCGCGATCGTGCCGAAGACCAGGAAGAAGAAGCCGCCCGCCTTGGCCATGTACACCGGCAGCAGGGGCATGCCGACGACGTTCTTGTTGCTCTTGCCGGGGCCCGCGAACTGCGTGTGCTTGTGGTAGAAGACCAGGATCAGGTGCCCCACCACCAGGCCGAGCATGATGCCCGGCAGCAGCAGGATGTGGATCGAGTAGAACCGCGCCACGAAGTCGTGGCCCGGGAACTCGCCGCCGAAGAGGAACATCGAGATGTACGTGCCGACGATCGGCATCGACAGGATCGCGCCCTCGGTGAAGCGGACACCGGTGCCGGAGAGCAGGTCGTCCGGGAGCGAGTAACCGGTGAAGCCGGTGAACATGCCCAGGACGAACAGCAGGAAGCCGAACAGCCAGTTGATCTCACGCGGCTTGCGGAACGCGCCCGTGAAGAACACACGCATCATGTGCACGAACATGCCGGCGAGGAAGATCAGCGCCGACCAGTGGTGGATCTGCCGGATCAGCAGACCACCGCGCACGTCGAAGGAGATGTGCATGGTCGAGTTGAACGCCTCGGACATCAGCTGTCCCTGCAACGGGACATAGCTGCCGTGGTACTCCACCTCGTTCATCGACGGGTGGAAGAACAGCGTCAGGTACACACCCGTGAGGATGATGATGATGAAGCTGTACAGGCACACTTCGCCCAACATGAACGACCAGTGGTCGGGGAAGATCTTGCGCATGTTGGCCTTGGCGAGGGAGTAGATCCCCAGCCGGCCGTCGGCCCAGTCGGCGATCCGCTCGCCGGCCGGTGCCTTCCCGCGGTCGCGGGACTGTGCGTTCTCGTTGGTGCTCATCCGCGCTCCCAGAAGGCAGGACCGACGGGCTCTTCGAAGTCGCCGAGCGCCTCGAGGTAGCCCTCGTCGTTCACGCCGATGCGCAGCTGCGGCAGGGCGTGACCGGCCGGGCCGAAGATGACCTTGGCGCCGTCGGAGAGGTCGAAGGTGGACTGGTGGCAGGGGCACAGCACGTGGTGCGTCTGCTGCTCGTACAGCGAGATCGGGCAGCCGACGTGGGTGCAGATCTTCGAGTAGGCCACGATGCCCTGGTGGGACCACTCGAGTTCCTGCTTGTCCTTGATGTCCTCCGGCTGGAGCCGGACGATCATCAGGGCCGCCTTGGCGATCTCGTTCTGGAAGTCCTCGTCGTGCTCCTCCAGGCCGCCGGGCTTGGCGAAGGTGAGCGAACCGACGGCCACGTCCGAGGGACGCAGCGGCTCGTTCGTGTTCATGTTGACGAGGAGCTTGCCCTTGGCCCACAGCGTGTGGCGCAGCTTGTCCTCGGGCAGCGGACCGAGGTCGCGCAGCAGCATGACACCGGAGAGCGGCACCAGGGCGAGCGCGCCGAACATCGTGGTGCGGATCAGCTTGCGACGGCCGATCACCGACTCCTTGGCACCCTGCCGGAAGTCCGCGTGGACCTTGGCGCGGACCTCGGGCTCGGCCGCGATCGGGTGACGCTCGTCGGCGACCTCGACGTCGGACATCAGCGTGCGGGCCCAGTGGACCGCGCCAGCGCCGATGGTGAACAGCGCCGTGCCGAGGGTCAGACCCAGCGCGAAGTTCAGCGCGCTGATGTGCCCGATCGGGAAGACGAAGATCGACTTGTCGATCGGGATCGCCACGTACGAGACGATGAAGCCGACGGTGGCGAGCATCGACACCGTGAACAGCAGGGCGACCGCGCGCTCGGACCGCTTGGCGGCCCGCTCGTCGATGTCCTGGATGCGGTGCTCGTGGGGCGGCAGTCCGGGGTCGGCGAACGGGTTCTTCTCGTCCGCGACGGCTACCCCACCGTGGCCGTGGCTGTCCTGCTCAGCGGGCAGGTTCTCTTCTGGAATGTCTTGGCTACTCATGACTTCTTGGCCTTTGCGGTCCGAGCGGCGACCCAGACGGCGACCGCGATCAACGCACCGAGACCGAAGATCCACGCGAAGAGACCCTCGCTGACCGGGCCGAGGCCGCCCAGGTCGAGACCGCCCGGGTTCACCGTCTCGTCGCCGTCGATCGCGTTCAGGTACGCGATGATGTCCTTCTTGTTCTGCTCGGTGAGCGTGGTGTCCGGGAAGGACGGCATGTTCTGCGGGCCGGTCTGCATGGCCTCGTAGATGTGCTTCGGGGACACGCCGTCGAGCGGCGGTGCGAACTTGCCGTGGGTCAGGGCACCGCCCTTGCCGCCGGTCGTGTGGCACTGCGCGCAGTTGGTGCGGAACAGCTCGCCGCCCTTGGCGATGTCGGCGTCCTGCGTGCCGTACTCGGCATCGGTCGGGACGTTCGGACCCGCGCCGAGCGAGGCGATGTAGGCGGCCATCTGGTCGATCTGGGCCTGGGTGTAGATGACCTTCTTCCGCGGCACCTGGGCACCCTGGGAGGTCGCGGCGGGCATACGCCCGGTGCCGACCTGGAAGTCGACGGCGGCGGCGCCGACGCCGACCAGGCTCGGGCCGTCGGAGCTGCCCTGACCCTTGGTGCCGTGGCAGCTGGCGCAGCCTACGGCGAAGAGCTTCTTGCCCTCGTCGATGGCCAGGGACTGGGCGGTTTCATCTGCCTGCGCCTTGCTCGCGGGCGCGAACGCGGCGTACAGCCCCCCCGTGCACGCCAGCGCGAGGAGTAGGACGACGAGCGCCGCCAGCGGATGGCGTCGTCGTGCGGAGAGCTTTTTCACGGATTACCCCGGTGTCAGGATCTTCTGCGTCGATGCTTGCGTATGCGGGAACGGGCCCGTGCTACTTGATCATGTAGATCGTGGCGAAGAGGCCGATCCAGACGACATCGACGAAGTGCCAGTAGTAGGACACGACGATCGCGGCGGTCGCCTGCTCGTGGGTGAACCTCTTGGCCGCGTAGGTACGTCCCAGGACCAGCAGGAAGGCGATGAGACCGCCCGTCACGTGCAGTCCGTGGAAGCCGGTGGTCAGGTAGAAGACCGAGCCGTACGGGCCGGAGGAGAGCGAGAGCCCGTCCCTCTTCACCAGCTCGGTGTACTCGTAGATCTGACCGCCGACGAAGATCGCACCCATGATGAACGTAACGATGAACCAGCCCCGGAGCTTCTTCACGTCACCGCGCTCGGCGGCGAAGACGCCGAGCTGGCAGGTGAGGGAGGAGAGCACCAGGATCGTGGTGTTCGTCGCCGAGAACGGGAAGTTCAGGAACTCGGCCTGACTCTTCCAGTACTCGGTACCCGTCACCGATCGCAGGGTGAAGTACATCGCGAAGAGGGCCGCGAAGAACATCAGCTCGGAACTCAGCCAGATGATGGTTCCGACGCTGGTGAGGTTCGGCCGATTGACCGACGGGTGCGCGTGCCCGGTTTCTACTGTCGTTGCTGTCGCCACGACCGACATTATGTCGGTCGCTTATCCCGCCCTCACTCCGGGGGGTGCCGTTCGGAGTGTTAGCAGGCCGGGTAGGCCCCGTATGGCCCATCGAAGTGGTGTTCCAAGCGCTGTTGACGAGGTGTTCAAGGGAGTAGCATCCGCCGCATCGGTTCTGTCCGTACGACGCTGAGGTCACGGAGGAAGCATGCAGGCGACCGCGACGGTGCTGGTCTACAGCGACGACTCCCGCACGCGTGAGCAGGTGCGGTTGGCCACCGGCCGGCGGCCGGCTCCCGACGTACCGGTGGTCGAGTTCGTGGAGTGCGCCACTCCGGACGCGGTGCTGCGGGAGCTGGACAAGGGCGGGATCGATGTGTGCGTGCTGGACGGCGAGGCCGTGCCGATGGGCGGGATGGGGGTGTGCCGGCAGATCAAGGACGAGGTGTTCCAGTGTCCGCCGGTGCTGTTGCTGATCGCCCGGCCGCAGGACGCGTGGCTGGCCACGTGGAGCCGGGCCGAGGCGGCTGTGACGCTGCCGGTGGAGCCGGTGGAGTTCGCGGGCGCGCTGGCTTCCCTGTTGCGGGAGAAGAGGCTGCAGAGCGCCTGAGAGGGTGCCTGTGCGGGTGGTGGGGCGACTGCGGGCCGGCGCCGGCTGATCGCGCAGTCCCCCGCGCCCCTGAAGGGAGCTACACAGCCGTGGGCCGCAGGGTGGACGTGTCCGGCTGGGTCTTGTGCTTGCCCGTGGTCAGGGCGCTGCCGGTCTTCCACTTCGTCCAGTCGACGTTCCAGTCGCCGAAGCCGTTGCCGAACGGCTCCATCGTGTCGCCGTAGCTGTTGACGACCTTGACGACGTCGCCCTGGCGGACGTGGTCGAAGAACCACTCGGCGTTGGCGGTGCTCATGCCGGTGCACCCGTGGCTGACGTTCGCGTAGCCCTGCGAGCCCACGGACCAGGGCGCGGCGTGGACGTACTCGCCGCTCCAGGTGAGCCGGGTGGCGTAGTAGACGGGCAGGTCGTACGACTCGGAGGAGCCCTCGGCGATGCCGACCGTGGCGCTGCGCATCCGGACGAACTGTTCCTTGCCGAGGACGACCTTGACGCCGTTGCGGGTCTCGAAGCCGGGCTTGCCGGTGGTGACCGGGATGGTGTTGATCACCTCGTCGTTCTTGTAGAACGTCAGCGAGTGGGACGAGGCGTCCGTGACGGCTATGACGCGGTCCCCGATGGTGAGGGTGACGTCCTTCGACGTGGTGCCCCACAGACGGTCGCTGATCCGGATGCCGTCGAGGTTGCTGTGGGCGCGGATCGTGGCGTGGGCCGGCCAGTACTCCTGGGGACGGTAGTGGAGTTCCTTGTCGTCCACCCAGTACCAGGCGCCCGGCACGGAGGGCGTGGAGTCGACCTTGAGACCGCGCTCGACTATCGCGCGCTGGGCCGGGTCCTTGACGGGCTCGCTGAGCTTGGCGGTGACGGGCTGGCCGACGCCGTACGTGCCCTGGTCCGGGCCGAGCTCGACCGTCAGGCGCTTCTCGCCGCTGGGCTTGCCGGTGTCGAAGGTGAGGACCCGGCGGCCGGGGGCGCCGTCGGCGTCCTCGGTGCTCACCCGGACCGTGTAGTGGGCGTCGGCGGCCAGCGGCTCGGTGCTGTGCCAGCGGCTGCCGTCGGCGGCGAGTTCGCCCGCCACGTAGCGCCCTGAGGCGTCCACGGCGGTGACGTCGGTGAGGGGCTCGTCGTCGTCCCGGGCGACGACCTCCAGCGGCTTGTCCGGGTCGGCCTTCCTGCCGTCGCCGTCGGGGCCGTTGAAGGAGATCCGGTCGCTCGCGTCGTAGGGGCGCTCGGCGAGGGGGTTGCCGTCGGATCCGCAGGCGGTGACGACGCCCGCTCCGAGGGCGATCACCAGCACCGTGCAGCTGACGACTGTGCGGGGGCGGGGTGTGTGGCTCATGGCTTCACGCTAGGGAGCCGCGTCAACCACGGCGCGCTGGACGCCACGTATGGAGGACAGGGATTGCGGCGAACGAAGGAGCCCGGACTCTCCTCGACGGAGTGTCCGGGCTCCCGTGGGTTCGGCGCGTGCTACTGGGTGCGGTTCTCACCGCGGTAGTACTCGAAGACCCAGCCCCAGATGCCGATGAGGATGATCGGGGCGGCGAAGTACAGCAGCCACCAGCCGATCGCGACACCGAGGAAGGCGATGGCGCCACCGACGCCGAGCGCGAGCGGCTGCCAGCTGTGCGGGCTGAAGAAGCCCAGCTCGCCGGCGTCGTCCGCGACGTCCGCCTCCTTGTTGTCCTGGGCGCCCGCGTCCACCCGGCGGGCCGTGAAGCCCAGGTAGAAGCCGATCATGATGGACAGACCGAAGGCCAGGAAGAGGGCCGTGGTGCCCGCCGGCTCCTTCGACCAGACGCCGTAGACGACCGCCATGATGAGGATGAACACGCTCAGCCACGTGAACATCCTGCCTTGGACCTTCACTTGCCGGCCTCCTTGCTGCCCGCGATGGCACCGTGGCCGGCGTGCTCCAGCTGCTCGAGCGCGGCGATCTCCGGGTGGTGCAGGTCGAACGCCGGGGATTCACTGCGGATCCGCGGCAGGGTGAGGAAGTTGTGCCGCGGCGGCGGGCAGGAGGTCGCCCACTCCAGGGAGCGGCCGTAGCCCCACGGGTCGTCGACCTCGATCTTCTTGCCGTACTTGGCCGTCTTCCACACGTTGTAGAGGAACGGCAGGATCGACAGACCGAGGACGAACGAGCTGATCGTCGAGATCGTGTTCAGGGCGGTGAAGCCGTCGGCGGCCAGGTAGTCGGCGTACCGGCGCGGCATGCCCTCGGCGCCCAGCCAGTGCTGGACCAGGAAGGTGCCGTGGAAGCCGAAGAACAGCGTCCAGAAGGTGATCTTGCCAAGGCGCTCGTCGAGCATCTTCCCGGTGAACTTGGGCCACCAGAAGTGGAAGCCGGCGAACATCGCGAAGACGACGGTGCCGAAGACGACGTAGTGGAAGTGCGCCACCACGAAGTACGAGTCGGACACGTGGAAGTCCATCGGCGGGGAGGCCAGGATGACGCCGGTCAGACCGCCGAAGGTGAAGGTGATGAGGAAGCCCGCCGCCCAGAGCATCGGTGTCTCGAAGGACAACGAGCCCTTCCACATCGTTCCGATCCAGTTGAAGAACTTCACGCCGGTCGGGACGGCGATGAGGAACGTCATGAAGGAGAAGAACGGGAGCAGGACGCCACCGGTGACGTACATGTGGTGCGCCCACACCGTCACGGACAGACCGGCGATGGCGATCGTCGCGGCGATCAGGCCCATGTAGCCGAACATCGGCTTGCGGGAGAAGACCGGGATGATCTCACTGATGATGCCGAAGAACGGCAAGGCGATGATGTACACCTCTGGATGGCCGAAGAACCAGAAGAGGTGTTGCCACAGTAGGGCGCCGCCGTTGGCCGCGTCGAAGACGTGGGCACCGAACTTGCGGTCCGCCTCCAGGGCGAACAGCGCGGCCGCGAGGACCGGGAAGGCCAGCAGGACCAGGACACCGGTCAGCAGGACGTTCCACACGAAGATCGGCATGCGGAACATGGTCATGCCCGGCGCGCGCATGCAGATGATGGTGGTGATGAAGTTGACCGAGCCGAGGATGGTGCCGAAGCCGGAGAAGGCCAGACCCATGATCCACATGTCGGCGCCGATGCCCGGGCTGCGGACCGCGTCCGACAGCGGGGAGTAGGCGAACCAGCCGAAGTCGGCCGCACCCTGCGGGGTGAGGAAGCCGGCGACGGCGATGAGCGAGCCGAACAGGTACAGCCAGTAGGCGAACATGTTCAGCCGCGGGAACGCCACGTCGGGCGCGCCGATCTGGAGCGGCATGATCCAGTTCGTGAAGCCGGCGAACAGCGGCGTCGCGAACATCAGCAGCATGATCGTGCCGTGCATCGTGAACGCCTGGTTGAACTGCTCGTTCGACATCAGCTGCAGGCCCGGACGGGCCAGCTCGGCGCGCATGAGCAGCGCCATCACGCCGCCGATCAGGAAGAACGCGAACGACGTCACCAGGTACAACGTACCGATGGTCTTGTGGTCGGTGGTGGTGAGCCACTTGACCACGACGTTGCCGGGCTGCTTGCGCCGGACCGGCAGCTCGTTCTCGTATGAGCCTTCAGCTGCCGCGGCACCCTGGGGTTCGTTGAGGATGCTCACAGGTTGTTCGTCTCCCGGTTCTTCTCATGGGCGGTCTGCTCGATGCCCGCGGGAACGTAACCGGTCTGCCCCTTCTTGGCGAGGTCCTTGAGGTGCTGCGCGTAGCGCTCGGGAGAGACGACCTTCACGTTGAACAGCATCCGGGAGTGGTCGACGCCGCAGAGCTCGGCGCACTTGCCCAGGAAGGTGCCCTCATGGTTGGGGACCACCTGGAAGGCATTGGTGTGACCCGGGATGACGTCCTGCTTCATGAGGAACGGCACCACCCAGAAGGAGTGGATGACGTCACGCGAGGTCAGGACGAAGCGGACCGTCTTGCCCTCAGGAAGCCACAGGGTCGGGCCCGGGTTGTTGGTCTGCGGGTTCCGCTCGTTGGGGACACCGCAGGTGTAGACGCCGCCCGCGTCGGCCGGGAAGTCCTTCTTGTACCGGTCCGGGATCGCGGCCAGGTTCTCGTCGGTCTTCGCGTCGCCGGTGGAGCCTTCGACGTTCTCGATGTAGTTGAAGCACCAGCTCCACTGGAAGCCGACCACGTTGACCGTGACGTCGGGCTTCTTCTCGAGGCTGAGGAGCTTCGACTCGTCGCGGGCCGTGAAGTAGAACAGCACCGAGACGATGATGATCGGGACCACCGTGTACAGCGCCTCGATCGGCATGTTGTACCGGGTCTGCGGAGGAACTTCGACCTTCGTGCGGCTGCGCCGGTGGAAGAAAGCACTCCACAGAATCAGGCCCCACACCAGCACGCCGGTGGCCAGCGCGGCCGCCCAGGAGCCCTGCCACAGGGAGAGGATCCGCGGAGCCTCTTCTGTGACGGGGGTGGGCATGCCAAGGCGGGGGAAGTCCTTGTATGTGCAACCGGTGGCGGTCGCCAGGACCAGGCCCGCGGTCATTGCCTGCAGCAGCTTCCGCCGCATCGGGCGCCGCGGCGAGCGGTCGGAGCCGTTGGGACTCACGTAGCGCCTTCCCGAGAGTCTCGCCCGCGCTGATCGGCTGCGGCCTTCTCGCTGGTCGGTCGCCGCCCTGCGTCGGGCAGGGGTTTGGATGTTTATGCGGACCAAACCCTAGCCGACGCCCTCCGGGGGTTCTCGGGGAGGGGTGCCATACGCGCCGCGGGTCAGCCGAAAGCGCCTAGTAGTGCGCCGAGTGCGGCTGTTCGGCGAGTGCGGGTGCTTTCGTGGCCGGTCGCGCAGTTCCCCGCGCCCTGGGGCGCCCACCCACGTTCTAACGTGGCCGTATGGCCTACTTCGATGCCGCTTCCGCCGCTCCCCTCCACCCCGTGGCCCGTCAGGCCCTGTTGGCCGCCCTGGACGAGGGGTGGGCCGATCCGGGGCGGTTGTACCAGGAGGGGCGCAGGGCGCGGATCCTGCTCGACGCCGCCCGCGAGGCCGCCGCGGAGGCGGTGGGGTGTCGCGCGGACGAGTTGGTGTTCACCTCGTCCGGGACCCGGGCCGTCCGGACGGGAGTCGCAGGGGTGTTGGCCGGCCGTCGGCGGATCGGACGTCACCTGATCGTGTCAGCCGTCGAACACTCCTCGGTGCTCCATTCGGCCGAAGCGCTGGAGGCGGACGGCGGCACGGTGACGCGGGTGCCGGTGGCGCGGAGCGGGGCGGTGGCGGCGGAGGGGTACGCGCAGGCGCTGCGCCCCGACACCGCGCTGGCGTGTCTGCAGTCGGCCAACCACGAGGTGGGCACCGAGCAGCCGGTGGCGGCCGTCGCCGAGGCGTGCCGGGCGGCCGGGGTGCCGCTGCTGGTGGACGCGGCGCAGTCGCTCGGCTGGGGGCGGGTGGAGGGTGACTGGTCGGTGCTGACCGCCAGTGCCCACAAGTGGGGCGGGCCGTCCGGGGTCGGGCTGCTGGTGGTGCGCAAGGGGGTGCGGTACGCGGCCCGGGGGACGGAGGAGTTCGGCGCCCTGCCGGCGATCGTGGCGGCCGCGGCGTCCCTGCGGGCGGTACGGGCCGAGGCCGACCGGGAGGCGGTACGGCTGCGGGAGCTGACGGAGCGGATCCGGCTGCGGGTGCCCGAACTGGTCGGGGACGTCGAGGTGGTGGGCGATCCGGAGCGACGGCTGCCGGGGATCGTCACCTTCTCCTGTCTGTACGTCGACGGGGAGGCGCTGCTGCACGGTCTGGACCGGGAGGGCTTCTCGGTGTCGTCGGGCTCGTCCTGCACGAGCAGCACCCTGACGCCGAGCCATGTGCTCAAGGCGATGGGGGTGCTGAGCGAGGGGAACGTACGGGTGTCGCTGCCTGCGGGGGCGGCCGAGGAGGACGTGGAGCGGTTCCTCGGGGTGCTGCCGGGGGTGGTGGCGGGGGTCCGGGAGAAGCTCGGGGCACCGGCACCCGCCACGGCCGTGGCGGAGGACGTCCTGGTCGTGGACGCCCTCGGCAAGCGCTGCCCGATCCCCGTCATCGAACTGGCGAAGGTGATCGGGGACGTGCCGGTGGGCGGCCTGGTCCGGGTGCTCTCCGACGACGAGGCGGCCCGTCTGGACATCCCGGCGTGGTGCGAGATGACGGGCCAGGCGTACGAGGGCGAGGAACCGTCGGAGAGGGGAGCGGCGTACGTGGTCCGCCGGCTCGGCTGACCCACTCCGGGGGCGCGGGGAGCCGGGCGGCCTGCCCCCCGCACCCGCGCCCGGACGGACCCGTCAGCCCAGGTGCTCCCGGACCTCCGCGGCCGCGTCCTCCCCGTACGCCTTCGTGAACCGCTCCATGAAGTGCCCGCGCCGCAGCTGGTACTCCTGCGTGCCCACGGTCTCGATGACGAGCGTGGCCAGCATGCAGCCGACCTGCGCGGCACGCTCCAGCGAGACCCCCCATGCGAGCCCGGAGAGGAACCCGGCGCGGAAGGCGTCGCCGACGCCGGTGGGGTCGGCCTTGCGCTCCTCGTCGGGGCAGCCGACCTCGATCGGGTCGTCGCCCGCGCGCTCGATCCGGACGCCGCGCGCGCCGAGGGTGGTGACGCGGTGGCCGACCTTGGCGAGGATCTCGGCATCGGACCAGCCGGTCTTGGACTCGATGAGGCCCTTCTCGTACTCGTTGGAGAACAGGTACGTGGCGCCCTCCAGCAGTATCCGGATCTCCTCGCCCTCCATCCGGGCGATCTGCTGGGAGAAGTCGGCGGCGAAGGGGATGGCGCGGGAGCGGCACTCCTCCGTGTGGCGGAGCATCCCCTCCGGGTCGTCGGCGCCGATCAGGACCAGGTCGAGGCCGCCGACGCGGTCCGCGACGGTCTTCAGCTCGATCAGGCGGGCCTCGCTCATCGCGCCCGTGTAGAAGGAGCCGATCTGGTTGTGGTCGGCGTCGGTGGTACACACGAAGCGGGCGGTGTGCAGCGTCTCGGAGATACGGACGGACTCGGTGTCCACGCCGTGGCGGTCCAGCCAGGCGCGGTACTCGTCGAAGTCCGCGCCCGCGGCCCCGACCAGGACGGGCCGGGTGCCGAGCTGTCCCATCCCGAAGGCGATGTTGGCGCCCACCCCGCCCCGGCGGACGTCCAGGTTGTCGACCAGGAAGGAGAGCGAGACCGTGTGGAGCTGGTCCGCGACCAGCTGGTCGGAGAAACGTCCGGGGAACGTCATGAGGTGGTCGGTCGCGATGGAGCCGGTGACTGCGATGCGCACGGCGTGGACTCTCCTGTGGGGAGGGGGATTGACAGTTCACGCTACCCGGTGGAGCGGCGCCACTGAAGCAGCCGAAACTACCCGATAGTAGATCTTTCTTCGCGGGCGCCTCGGTGCTTACGGTTCGGCTATGACCAACGTCGAGTTCCGCATCGCCCCCGCCCCGGCCGACCTCGAAGGCGGCCTCGCCTCCCTGCGCGGCGACTGCGCCCGGATGGCTCCGCACTGGGCCGCCCCGGAGAAGGTCGTTTCCCGTCCGGTCTCCCCGTCCCGCATTCACGGTGTCTCCGTCCCTGCGAGGTCGGCACGGCTGCTGGAGGCCATGCCGGAGTACGGCAACTAGTCCCGCATTTCCTTACGGCTGTTCCGGCCGGGGCGCTCACGGGGAACCGTGCGCTCCCCCGGCGCGTCCCATCGCTGTCCCTCGTCGGGGGGATGCGAGGTACGACAGCAGGGCAGCCGAAGGAGCGATGCGGTGAACACCGAGCGACCCGAGAACGACGACACCGCGCGCGTGCGGGAAGCTTCCGAGACCGGTGAGACCGGGGAAACCCGGGAGGCCGGGGAAACCCGGGATGCCGGTGCGGCGCAGGATGCCGGTGCGGCGCAGGATGCCGGTGCGGCGCGGGATGCCGGCGAAGCCCCGGAGGCCGACGAGCCCGTGGCACGGGAGGCGGCGGGGGAAGCCCCGGAAGCCAGTGAGGCCGGGGAAGCCGCGGCGGCCGACGAGGCCGGGGCCCGGGACGCGAGGGAAGCCTCGACAGCCAGTGAGGCTGGGGAGGCCTCCGAGGCCGGTGAGGCCCAGGGGGCCGGTGAGGCGCGGCACGTGAAGGACGCTTCGCGGTTCCGCGACGTCCCGGATGGCCCGGAGTCCCAGGCGGGGCAGGAAGCCGCCGACAACCCCCAGACCCAGGCCGCCCAGGAAGCCCCGGACCGCACTCAAGCCCACGCGGGCCGGGCCGTCCCGGATGCCCCGAAGCCCCCGGCGGACCAGGAAGCCGCCGACAACCCCCAGACCCAGGCCGCCCAAGAAACCCCGGACAGCCCGCACGCCCAAGCCGCCCAGGAAGCCCCGGACCGCACTCAAGCCCACGCGGGCCGGGCCGTCCCGGATGCCCCGAAGCCCCCGGCGGACCAGGAAGCCGCGGACCGCCCGCACGCCCAAGCCGCCGAAGAAACCACGGACAGCCCGCAGGCCCAAGCCGCCCGAGAAACCACGGACAGCCCGCAGGCCCAGGCCGGGCGGGGAGTTCCCGAGGGCCCGGCGGGCCGGGAAGGCTCGGACAGCTCTTACGCGCCAGTGGGCCAGGAGGTCTCGGGGCCGTTGGCGGTCGGTCGTGGGGGTGGGGGCGGGGATGAGATCTCGTCGGTGCCCCGTCGGCGCTCACCCTTTCTCGTTCTCTCCGTCGCCGCCGCCGTGCTGCTGGTCGGGGGTGGCGGGGCATATCTCAGCGCGCAGGCCACCGGCGGCGGCGCCGGTGCCGGGGCGCCCTCCGGTGGCGGCACCCCCGTACCGCTGGCGCTGGACGACTACGCCGGCACCGCCTCCGCTGGGGGGCCGAACGGCATCGCGCCCGGTGAGCCGAACCCGTACGGGGTGACGTACCGGGCCGCCGGCGACCTCCCCGAGGGTCCCCGTTCCGCGCCCGTGTACTGGGCGAAGGGCGAGGTCGGCAGGGGCGAGGTGGCCCGGCTGGCGAAGGCGCTCGGGGTGGACGGGACGCCCGTGGCGGACGGCGGGGCCTGGACGGTGGGCGCCGGGAACGACGGTTCGGGGCCGGTGCTGCGGGTGAACCGGCAGGCGCCGGGCATGTGGACGTTCAGCCGGTACGCACCGGGCACGGACGCCTGCAAGGGCGGTATCGCCAAGTGCACCAAGGACCCGGCGGCCCCGGCCGCCGATCCGGTGAGCGAGGCGGCCGCGAAGAAGGCGGCGGCGCCGATCCTGAAGGCGGTCGGGCAGGACGACGCCAAGGTGGACGCGAGCCAGGTCATGGGCGCCCAGCGGGTGGTGAACGCGGACCCGGAGGTCGGCGGTCTGCTCACCTACGGGTGGACGACCGGGATCAGCGTCGGCGCCGACGGGGTCGTCATCGGCGCCAACGGGCAGCTGAAGGCGCCGGTCGAGGGGGCGACGTACCCCCTGCTGACCGCCGAGAAGGCGCTGAAGGAGCTGAACGCGGCGCCGAGGACCGATCACCGGATGGGCATCGGCGGGTGCGCCAGCCCGGTGCCGCTGAAGGACCGGCTGGAGAGCCCGTGCGGCTCGTCCACCGGCTCCGCGGGCTCGGCGGGCGCCGCACGGACCGTGACCGTCGAGGACGCGGTGCTCGGGCTGGCCCAGCACACCTCGGGCGGGCGACAGGTGCTCGTGCCGTCCTGGCTGTTCGAGGTGCGGGGCACCGGAGCCGCGGACGGGTACCGGGTGACGCAGCCTGCGGTCGACCCGGCCTACCTGAAGGACGCGGCCATCCCCGCCCCGGCGCCGAGCGCCACCTCGGGCACCCGCGACGTCCAGGTGGACGGCTACACGGCCGAGGGCGACGAGCTGGTCGTGAGCTTCACCGGCGGGGTGTGCGCCGACTATGCGGCGAGCGCGAAGGAGTCCGGCGACCGGGTGACGGTCACCGTGACGGAGACGCCCTGGCCGAACAAGGTCTGCATCCTGATCGCCAAGGAGTACCACGAGACGGTACGGCTGGACGCGCCGCTCGGCAGCCGGAAGGTGGTCGGCTCGGACGGCAGGGCCGTACCGCTGGAGAAGGCGGGCGCGCGACTGCCCGACGCCCAGTAGGCACCGCTGCGGGAGTACGACGAAGGCGGCGGCCCCGGAGAGGGGCCGCCGCCTTCGTCGTACGTCTGGGCGAGGCTCAGCTGAAGGAGTCGCCGCAGGCGCAGGAGCCGGTGGCGTTGGGGTTGTCGATCGTGAAGCCCTGCTTCTCGATGGTGTCGACGAAGTCGATGGAGGCGCCGCCCAGGTACGGGGCGCTCATCCGGTCGGTGACGACCTTGACGCCGTCGAAGTCCTTGACGACGTCGCCGTCGAGGGAGCGCTCGTCGAAGAAGAGCTGGTAGCGCAGGCCCGAGCAGCCGCCGGGCTGCACGGCGACGCGCAGCGCCAGGTCGTCGCGGCCTTCCTGGTCGAGCAGGGCCTTGACCTTCGCCGCCGCGGCGTCGGACAGGATGATGCCGTCGGTGGCGGTGCTGGTCTCGTCCGATACGGACATCTACATCTCTCCCGGGTTGTACGGAGGCTGCTTGCCGACGGTTGCAACCGACGGGGCCGCGGATTCATTCCGGGCCGGGCACTTCTCGTCGCGTGGTGCTTTCGCGTGCCTCTTCATGCTCGCACACCGGCGGCGAAGCGAACAGCGACCGCCCGGCCCGCCCAGCGGCCTGTCCTCGCCATCCTCGTGCCGTTTCCGGGATTCATGTCACATCGACGCGATGACCATCGTCAAGGTGACGTGAAGCAGGCTATCATAGATAGCGTCAGTTCGACGAAAAGTAGAAAGGGTGCGTGACGTGACCACCGCCCAGCCCACGGAGCTCGACGTGCAGCCGACTCCGCTCGCCCTGTTGCTGCTCGGCCGCGAGGCCGACCCGAAGAGCGAGCGGGGTGTCGAGTGCCCCGGCGACCTGCCCTCGCCCTCCGACCCGGACCTGGTCGAGCGGGCCCGGGCGGCCAAGGAGAAGCTCGGTGACAAGGTCTTCGTGCTCGGCCACCACTACCAGCGCGACGAGGTCATCCAGTTCGCGGACGTCACGGGCGACTCCTTCAAGCTGGCCCGGGACGCGGCCGCCCGCCCGGAGGCCGAGTACATCGTGTTCTGCGGTGTGCACTTCATGGCGGAGTCGGCGGACATCCTGACCTCCGACGAGCAGAAGGTGGTCCTGCCCGACCTCGCCGCCGGCTGCTCGATGGCCGACATGGCCACGGCCGAGCAGGTCGCCGAGTGCTGGGACGTGCTGACCGAGGCCGGCATAGCCGAGCAGGTCGTGCCCGTCTCGTACATGAACTCGTCCGCGGACATCAAGGCGTTCACGGGCCGGCACGGCGGCACGATCTGCACCTCGTCCAACGCCCAGCGGGCCCTGGAGTGGGCCTTCGAGCAGGGCGAGAAGGTCCTCTTCCTGCCCGACCAGCACCTCGGCCGCAACACCGCCGTCCGGGACATGGGCATGTCCCTGGAGGACTGTGTCGTCTACAACCCGCACAAGCCGAACGGCGGGCTGACCGCCGAGCAGCTGCGCGCGGCGAAGATGATCCTGTGGCGCGGTCACTGCTCGGTGCACGGCCGCTTCAGCCTGGAGTCGGTCGAGGACGTCCGCGCCCGCGTCCCCGGCGTGAACGTGCTGGTGCACCCCGAGTGCCGGCACGAGGTCGTCGCCGCGGCGGACTACGTCGGCTCGACCGAGTACATCATCAAGGCGCTGGAGGCGGCCCCGGCCGGCTCGAAGTGGGCCATCGGTACCGAGCTGAACCTGGTGCGCCGGCTGGCGAACCGTTTCGCGCCCGAGGGCAAGGAGATCGTCTTCCTCGACCGGACGGTCTGCTTCTGCTCGACGATGAACCGCATCGACCTCCCCCACCTGGTCTGGACCCTGGAGTCGCTGGCCGAGGGCAAGCTGGTCAACCGGATCGAGGTCGACCGGGAGACCGAGGCGTTCGCGAAGCTGGCGCTGGAGCGGATGCTGGCGCTGCCGTAGCCCCGGACCCGCGCCGGCCCCGGATCACCCCGACACCGGCTCCAGGTCGGGGTGGCCCGGGTCCAGCGTGACGACCGTCCCGTCCGGACAGAGCACCATCAGGGCGCCCTCGTCGAGGAACACGCGCGCCGTCGCGTAGCCCGGCTCGGCGACATGGTCGGCGCGCGCGGGGGACTCCCACAGCAGGGTGCCCCTGGCCGCGTCCAGGGCCGCGGCCCGCCCGGAGGCGCTGGCCGCGAAGACCGTGCGGCCCTGCCCGTCGGCGACGGGCTCCCCGGGCTGCTGGAGGGTGGTCGAGGTCGCCCACAGGCGCTCGCCGGTCGCGGGCGCGTAGGCGGTCAGCAGGCCGCTGGAGGAGGCGAAGCACAGCACGCCGCCGGCCAGCGAGACCCTGCCGCGCGGACCGCCCGCCAGCTTCTTCTTCCGTACGGCCGCGGTGTCCGGGTCGATCAGCAGCACCTCGCTGTACGTCGTGTCGGCCAGGGTGCGGTCCTGCCGCCGGTGCATCACGAAGACCAGATCGCCGTCGACGGTGCCGAGGTACTCGGCGTCGCCGTCCGGCACGCTCACCTTGCGGGGCGTTCCGTCGGCCGGGTCGACGGCGTAGAACACGGTGCGCGACGGTGTGCCCGCATTGGTGCAGCCCGCGTACGGAAGACCGTCGACGTCGTGGACCTTGCAGCCGTAGCCGGCCCCGGCGGGAAGCGTCGTGGTCCAGCGGGTACCGCCGTCGCGCAGGTCGCGGGCGGTCACCCGAAGACCGTCCGAACTCAGCAGCAGATCCCCTACGACGGCGGGCATCTCGTAGGGGGACGCCGTCGCGCGCGACCAGCGCCGCTCGCCGGTGCGCGCGTCGAGGGCCAGGAGGGTGGCCTGCGAGTCGTTGCCCGCGCGGTTCAGGACCGACTGGGAGACCAGCACCACGTCGTCGTGCACTCCGAGGGGCGTACTGTCGTAGCGCTCCCGCGTCACCCCCGCGGGCAGGGGCTCGGCGCGCCAGACGATCCGCCCCGTCGCCCCGTCGACCCGGATCGGCAGGGTGCCGTTCCCTCCGCAGTACAGGGCGCCCCTGCCCGTCGTGCAGGACAGGGAGCCGCCGTCCACCATGTCGTCGGCGCCGCCCAGCGGCTCGCGCACCCCGCTCGCGGCCGTCGCGAACAGCGACGTCCGCCAGGGCTTCCAGCCCTCGGGAAGAGGGGCCCAGCGGGAGGACGCGGCGCCCGTGGCGTCCGGCTCCGCCCTGGCACCGGCCCCGCGGAACGGGTCGAACAGGAGGTAGCCGGTGAGGGCCACGGCGAGGACACCCGCGACCGCGGCCAGGACCGGCCACCGCAGCAGGCGGGGACCGCGGTCCGGCGGGAACGCCCGGGAGGGCCCCTCGGGTACGGGCCGCACGGGCGGTGTCCGCAGGGTCACCGTCGCCACCTCGCCCGTCTCCGGCTCGGGCAGCGCGCTCGCCAGCGCCCGGCCCAGTTCGTCGAGCCCGGGCCGCTCGTCGGCCTCCTTGGCCAGACAGCGCACCAGCACCGAGCGCAGCGGCTCGGCGACGGAGTCGACCGACGGTTCCTCGTGCATGACGCGGTACGCCGTCATGTAGGGGCTGTCGGCGTCGAAGGGGCCGTGACCGGTGGCGGCGAACACCAGCAGCGCGCCGAGCGAGAACACGTCCGAGGCCGGGCCGACCGAGCGGGCGTCCTTGAACTGCTCCGGGGACATGAACGGCGGAGTGCCGATCGCGTGCCCGGTCTCGGTGAGGGTCTGGTTCTCGGTGGCGCGGGAGATGCCGAAGTCGATGACCCGGGGGCCGTCCTCGGCCATGAGGACGTTGGCGGGCTTGAGGTCGCGGTGGACGACCCCGGCCCGGTGGATGTCCCGCAGCGCCTCCACCAGCCCGAGTGCCAGCCGGCGCAGCTCGGCGCCCTGCAGCGGGCCGTCCTCGCGGATGCGGGCGGAGAGCGCGGCACCCGGTACGTACTGCGTGGCCATCCAGGGCCGTACGGCCTCCGGGTCGGCGTCCACGACCGGGGCGGTGAAGGCACCGCTCACCTTGCGGACCGCCTCGATCTCCTGCCGGAACCGGGCCCGGAAGACCCCGTCCTCCGCGTACTGCGCGTGCACCAGCTTGACGGCGACGTCCCGTCCCGAACGGGACCGGCCGAGGTAGACGACGCCCATCCCGCCCGCCCCGAGGCGGTCGACGATCCGATATCCGCCGAGCGCCTTCGGGTCGCCCTTGGTCAGCGGCACGTCCCGGTTCCCCTTCCCCCGCCGGACAGTTCGCATCCACAGGATAGGGAAAGGCGGTGCGGAAGGCAGACCGGCAGGGCCGCGCTGCGCGGCACGCCGATGCCCCGGCGCGGGACTCGGCCGCGTCCGGGGCACCCTGCGAACAGCCGCGAACTCCTGATGAACCGGCCGGAAATGAAAAAACGTCGGCGCGACGGACAGGGTGTCCGCCGCGCCGACGTGCCGTCAGACGCCCGCCGGTTCGGGGGACTTCTCGGGCTGTGCGGACTGCCGCTTCAAGGCCCGCTTCCCGGCCCGGCGTTCCTTGCGCAGTTCGAGCATCGCGTAGAGCGTCGGGACGAGGAGCAGGGTGAGCAGCGTGGAGGTGATCAGACCGCCGATCACGACCACCGCCAGCGGCTTGGCGATGAAGCCGCCCTGACCGGTGACGCCGAGAGCCATCGGCAGCAGGGCGAAGATGGTCGCCAGCGCGGTCATGAGGATGGGGCGCAGCCGGTGCCGGCCGCCTTCCACCACGGCCTCGACGACGCCGTACCCCTGCTTGCGGTACTGGTTGATGAGGTCGATCAGGACGATCGCGTTGGTCACCACGATGCCGATGAGCATCAGCATGCCGATCATCGCCGGGACGCCCATCGGGGTGCCGGTGGCGAGGAGCAGACCGATCGCGCCGGTCGCCGCGAACGGGATGGAGACCAGCAGGATCAGCGGCTGCACGAGCGAGCGGAAGGTCGCCACCAGCAGCATGAAGACGATCGCGATCGCCGCGAGCATCGCCAGGCCCAGGTTCTTGAACGCGTCGTCCTGGTCGGAGGAGACACCGCCGATCTCGGCGGTGGCGCCCGCCGGGAGCTTCAGCGCCTTGATCCTGGACTGGAGCTGGGAGCTGACCGCGCCCGTGTTGTCGCCGGTGGGCCGGGCGGTGACGGTGGCCGCGCGCTGCCCGTCGATCCGGGTCATCGACACCGGGCCGTCGACCAGTTGGACGGTGGCGACGTCACCGAGCCGTACGGCGCCGAGCCGCAGCGCCTTCAGTTCGGCCAGGGTCCGCGTGGGCTGCGCCGAGCGGATGACGACATCGCGTTCGGTGTCGTCGAGGAGGGCCTTCGCCGCCGTCGTCCCGCGCACGGCCTGGCTGACCGCCGCGCCCAGCGTCTGCTCGTCGAAACCGGCCGCGGCCGCCCGGGAGTTCGCCTGGACGGAGATGCGCGGCACGCTCTGCGACAGGTCGCTGGTGACGTCGGTGACGTCGTCGAGCCCGGCGACCGTCTTGCGGACCTGCTCGGACGCCGTGCGCAGCACGTCCGCGTCGGCCGCCTTCACCACGACGCTCAGGTCCTGGCTGCTGAAGCCGTCACCGGCGGCGACGGTGGTCTCGCCGATGCCGTCGAGCTTCTTCAGCCCGTCCTCGATCCGGCTCTGCACGTCCTCGGAGTGCGCCGAGTCCTCCAGCATGACCTGGAACGAGGCATGGTTGGTGTCGGTGCTCCCGCCGAAAGCCGCCAGGAAGCCGGAGGAACCGACGGTGACCTGGTAGTCCTTCACGCCCTCGACACCGGAGAGCAGCTTCTCCACCTTCTTCGCCTGGACGTCGGTCGCGGCCAGGCTGGTGCCGGGCTTCAGCTCCTGCTTCACCGTCAGGATCTGCTGCTCGCCCTGGTCGAAGAAGTTGGTCTTCAGCAGGGGTGCCATGCCGAAGGTGCCGAGGAGGACGACGACGGCGAGGGCCACACTGATGAGCCGGCGCCGGGTCGCGAACCTGAGGACGGGGACGTAGATCCGCTGGAGCCGGCTGTTGTTCTCCTTCTCCTCCGCCGCGCGACGGGCTTCCTCGGCGTCCTCGGAGGTGCCCTTGGGAGCCCGCAGGAACCAGTAGGACAGCACCGGTACGACGGTCAGTGAGACCAGGAGGGAGGCCAGCAGGGCCGCCGTGACGGTCAGGCTGAACGCGCCGAACAGCGCGCCCACCATGCCGCCGACCAGACCGATCGGCAGGAACACGGCCACCGTGGTGAGGGTGGAGGAGGTGACCGCGCCGGCCACCTCGCGGACCGCGGCGAGGATGGCGGCCTGCCGCTCCTCGCCGTAACCGAGGTGGCGCTTGATGTTCTCCAGCACGACGATCGAGTCGTCGACGACCCGGCCGACCGCGATGGTCAGCGCGCCGAGGGTCAGCATGTTGAGCGACAGGTCGCGGGTCCACAGCACGATCAGGGCGAGGACCACCGACAGCGGGATGGAGACCGCGGTGACCAGCGTCGAGCGGACCGACGCCAGGAACACGAGGATGACGAGGACCGCGAAGAGCAGTCCGAGCGCGCCCTCCGTGGTGAGGCCTTCGATGGCCTTGGAGACGGCCGGGCCCTGGTCGCTGACGACGGTGATCTTCGCGCCGGAGCCGAGGTTCTGGCGCAGACCGGGCAGCTTGTCCTCGACGGCCTTCGAGATGGCGACCGCGCTGCCGTCGTGGTCCATGGTGACCGTGACGGCGAGGCTGGGCTTGCCGTCGGTGCGGGTGAGGGAGTCGGAGGGTGCCTCCTCCTGCCGCACCGTGGCGACGTCACCGAGCCGCACCGGCTTCTGGCCGGCCGCGCCGGGGATGCGCAGGTCCTCGATCTGCCGGACGGAGGTGTAGCCGTCGCCGACCCGGACGGTGCGGTTGCTGCCCGCCTCGTCGAAGGAGCCGGCCGGGACGGTCGCACCGCCCGCCTGGAGGGCCAGCGCGAGGGACTGGGTGGTCAGGCCCGCCTTGGCGAGTGCGGCGTCGGCCGGGGTGACGGTGACCTGGAGGTCGCGGACGCCGGCGACGGAGACCTGGCCGACGCCGTCGATGTCCTTCAGGACGGGCACCACGGTGGAGTCGAGCTGGTCGGCGAGGGCCCGCGGGTCCTTGCTGGAGGTGACCGCGAGGACCACGGCCGGTACGTCGTCCGTGGAACCGGCGATGACCTGCGGGTCCACCGAGGCGGGGAGCAGGGCGCGGGCCCGGTTGACGGCCAGCTGGACGTCGGCGACGAGCTGCTTGGTGTTGTTGCCGTAGTCGAAGGACGCCACGACGAGGGCGTTGCCCTCGCTCGCGGTGGAGGTGACGCCGGTGATGCCGTCGACCCCTTCGAGGCTGTTCTCGATCGGTTCGACGACCTGCTTCTCGACGACGTCCGGGGAGGCGCCCTGGTAGGGGGCGAGCACGGACACCATCGGCAGGGCGATGGTCGGGAGCAGCTGCTGTTTGAGCTGCGGGACGGTGATCGCGCCGAAGACGAGCGCGATCAGGGACATCAGGCCTATCAGGGCCCGTTGTCCGAGGCTGAAGCGGGACAGCCAGGACATGGGTGGGGGTCTCTCTTCTGTGAGCGGCAGAAGTGCCGGATGCGGCCCTTCAACCCTGTGCCCTCACCACCGGGCGATCCGTAAGCCCCAGGTCCATTTCCTTAACCCCCTCATACTCCGACCGCAGTACGAGGGGGCGGCGTCACTCCACCCTCGGGCGGACCAGCCCCGACTCGTAGGCGATGACCACGAGTTGGGCCCGGTCACGGGCGCCGAGCTTCGCCATGGCCCGGTTGACGTGCGTCTTCACGGTCAGCGGGCTGACCTCCAGACGCTCGGCTATCTCGTCGTTGGAGTGACCGCCGGCCACCTGGACGAGGACCTCGCGCTCGCGCACCGTGAGGGCGCCGAGGCGCTGTGCCCGGGCGGGGTCGTGGTCGTGGGGCGCCTCGCCCTGGGCGAGGAAGCGGGCGATCAGGCCCTTGGTGGCGGCCGGCGAGAGCAGGGCCTCGCCGCCGGCGGCGATCCGGATCGCGCTGAGCAGCTCCTCCGGCTCGCTGCCCTTGCCGAGGAAGCCGGAGGCGCCCGCGCGCAGCGACTGCACCACGTAGTCGTCGACCTCGAAGGTGGTCAGGATGACCACCCGGACCTGGGCGAGGTCGGGGTCCGCGCTGATCTCGCGGGTGGCGGCGAGGCCGTCGGTGCCGGGCATGCGGATGTCCATCAGGACGACGTCCGGGCGCTCCGCGCGGGCCAGCCGGACCGCCTGCGCCCCGTCGGACGCCTCCCCCACCACCTCCATGTCGGACTCGGAGTCGACGAGCACCCGGAACGCGCTGCGCAGCAGCGCCTGGTCGTCGGCGAGCAGGACACGGATGGTCATACGGGGTCCTCGGCGGTCCGGGGGCGGGGCTTGACGGGCAGGATCGCATGCACCCGGAAACCGCCTCCGTAGCGGGGACCGGTGGTGAGGGTGCCGCGCAGGGCGGTGACGCGTTCGCGCATGCCGAGCAGACCGTGCCCGCCGCCGACCGGGGCCTCCTCGGGCCCCGGGGATCCGTCGTCGAGGACCGTGATCTCGATGTGCGGTCCCACGCGTACGACGCTGACCTCGGCCTTCGCGTCCGCTCCCGCGTGCTTCTGGACGTTGGTGAGGGCCTCCTGGATGACCCGGTAGGCGGCCAGGTCCACGGCGGCGGGGAGTGGCGCGTCGTGGTCGGCGCGGGCCACCTCGACCAGCAGGCCGGCGTTGCGGAAGGTGCCGGCCAGCTCGTCGAGGCGGTCCAGGCCGGGGGCCGGTTCGGTGGGGGCCTCCGGGTCGCCGGACTGGCGCAGCAGGCCGACGGTGGCGCGCAGCTCGCTGAGCGCGGAGCGGCTGGCCTCGCGGACATGGGCGAGGGCCTCCTTGGCCTGGTCGGGGCGCTTGTCCATGACGTGCGCGGCGACCCCGGCCTGGACGTTGACCAGGGCGATGTGGTGGGCGACCACGTCGTGCAGATCGCGGGCGATGCGCAGCCGTTCCTCGGCGACGCGGCGGCGGGCCTCCTCCTCGCGGGTGCGCTCGGCCCGCTCGGCGCGCTCGCGGATGGCCTGGACGACGGCCCGGCGGCTGCGGACGGCGTCGCCGGCGGTGGCGCCGATGCCGGTCCAGGCGAGGATGCCGAGGTTCTCCTGCGCGTACCAGGGCAGCGGGCCGGCCAGCATCGCGGCGCTGGTGAGCGCGGTCATCGTGAGCAGGCCGGCGCGCAGGGTGGTGCGGCGGTCGGTGGTGGCGGCGACGGTGAAGAGGGCGACGACGGCGGACATCGCGACCGGGGCACGGGGGTCGCCGGTGACGCACTCGACGACGGACAGGGTGCCGGTGACGGCGAGGACCGTCATGGGTGCGCGGCGGCGGAAGACCAGGGTGAGGGCGCCGAGCGTCATCAGCAGGAGGCTGAGGGGGGCGGGGGGACGGACGCTCCAGCTGACGGTGTGGCCGCTGTGCGGGCCGACGAAGGAGCCGGCGAGCATGCACAGCAGGACGCCCGCGGCGAGGGCCGAGTCCAGGGCGAGGGGGTGGGCCGTCAGCTGGTGCCGGGCCCGTGCGAGGGGGGTCACGTTCTGCTTACCGTCGCTCTCCTGGCCGTGCCCGGGGGCTCACCGCCCCCGGACCCCCGCTTCGGCCCTGAAGGGGCCTCGTCCGCCGGGGCTGGTTTCCCTACCCCGGGATCAGTCCGTCGTCGCTCAGCATCTCCCTGACCTCCTCCAGGCTCGCGTCCGGGGTCGGCAGGATCAGTTCCGACGGTTCGAGGGCGTCGTCGGGCAGGGGCTCGCCGAGGCGGCGGACCGCGTCGAGGAGGGCGCCCAGGGTGCGCCGGAAGCCCGTGTCGTCGCCGCCCTCCATCTCCGCGAGCAGCTCGTCGTCGAGTGTGTTCAGCTCGGCGAAGTGGGAGTCGGCCAGTTTCCACTGGCCCTCCCCCATGATCCGTACGATCATGTCGGCCCTCCTCGGCTCCGGTCCCCGGCGCCGGGCTGTTACTGCTTGTCGAAGCGCGGGGTGTCCTGCTGCTGCTGCGGGGACTGCCGGCCCGTGCCGCCCTCGATGGCCTGCTGCCCGGAGGAGGAGCCCCCGGCCAGCTCGGCCTTCATGCGCTGCAGTTCCAGCTCTACATCCGTACCACCGGAGAGCCGGTCCAGCTCGCTCTGGATGTCGTCCTTCGCGATGCCGGTGGGGTCGTCCAGGGCGCCGGAGGCGAGCAGCTCGTCGAGGGCGCCGGCCCGCGCCTGGAGCTGGGCGGTCTTGTCCTCGGCGCGCTGGATGGCGAGGCCGACGTCGCCCATCTCCTCGGAGATGCCGGAGAAGGCCTCGCCGATGCGGGTCTGGGCCTGCGCGGCGGTGTAGGTGGCCTTGATGGTCTCCTTCTTCGTACGGAAGGCGTCGACCTTGGCCTGGAGGCGCTGCGCCGCGAGCGTGAGCTTCTCCTCCTCGCCCTGGAGCGTGGCGTGCTGCGTCTCCAGGTCGGTGACCTGCTGCTGGAGGGCGGCCCGGCGGGAGAGGGCCTCGCGGGCGAGGTCCTCGCGGCCGAGCGCGAGCGCCTTGCGGCCCTGGTCCTCCAGCTTCGAGGACTGCGACTGCAACTGGTTGAGCTGAAGCTCCAGGCGCTTGCGCGAGGTGGCCACGTCGGCGACGCCGCGGCGGACCTTCTGCAGGAGCTCCAGCTGCTTCTGGTACGAGTAGTCGAGGGTCTCGCGCGGGTCCTCGGCCCGGTCAAGGGCTTTGTTCGCCTTCGCGCGGAAGATCATCCCCATACGCTTCATGACACCGCTCATGGGCTTCGCGCGCCCCCTTCTGACGTCCAGCTCGAGCTCTGCGACAGAACCCACAGTACGGGCCCTGCATCCATTGACGCACTGTTCGGGGGCGGATGCGCTCCTCCCCGAGAACGACTGACGGGGTCCTTTGATCCGGCGTGAGGAGTAGGTGACCCTCAGGGTGGGCACCCGCCCGCCCTTACGTCCCCTCTTCCTCCGTTTTCCCCCGACTGTCCCGGTCCGTCTCCACTACAGACGCGTGGTGTTGCCGGATCGTTCCCCGCGGGACTGGGGTCCATGCCCGCGAGCGCTTACCCTTGGGTTTTGTGTTCCGTAGCCGTGCCAAGGAAGAGAAGGCCCCCGCCGACAAGGCGGCGGTGACCGACTCCAAGCAGACCCGTGACCCGCAGGCCCCCAAGGGCCGGCCGACGCCCAAGCGCAGCGAGGCCCAGTCCCAGCGCCGCAGCGTCGCCCACACACCGACGACGCGCAAGGAGGCCGCCAAGCGGCAGCGCGACGAGCGCCGCACCCAGCTGGAGCGTCAGCGCCAGGCGCTGGCGGGCGGCGACGAGCGGTACCTCCCGGCCCGTGACAAGGGGCCGGTCCGCAAGTTCGCGCGCGACTTCGTCGACTCGCGGTTCAACGTGGCGGAGTTCTTCCTGCCCATGGCCGTGGCGATCCTGGTGCTGAGCCTGGTCCGGGTGGCCTCGCTGCAGACCGTCGCGCTGCTGCTGTGGCTGGTCGTGATCGTGCTGATCGTGCTCGACTCGATCGTCTCCGCCTTCCGGCTGCGCAAGGCGCTGCAGGCGCGCTTCCCCGACCAGAACAGGCGGGGCGCGGTCGCCTACGCCTTGATGCGCTCCCTGCAGATGCGCCGGCTCCGGCTGCCGAAGCCGCAGGTCAAGCGCGGAGAGCGGCCCTGAGCACGACGGCGTTCTCCGGGGGAGCGGCCGAGGCCTGGCTGAGCAGGCTGGGCGGGCTGCGTGATGTCGTACGGCAGGAGCTGGTGGCCCGGCAGCTCGACGAGCAGATCACCGGGCGTTATCCGGTCGGGCAGCGGCTGCGGGTGCTCGACGTGGGCATGGGGCAGGGCACGCAGGCGCTGCGGCTGGCCCGCCTCGGTCATCAGGTGACCGGTCTGGAGCAGGACACGACGATGGCCGCGGTGGCCCGGGAGGCACTCGCCGGGGAGCCGGAGGGCATCCGGGAGCGGATGCGGATCATCGAGGGCGACGGCCGGGACACCGGGGTGCACTTCCTGCCGGGCAGCTTCGACGTGGTGCTGTGCCACGGCGTCCTGATGTACGTCGAGGAGCCGGACGCCCTGCTGGCCGGTCTGGGCCGGATGCTGGCCCCGGGCGGGCTGCTGTCGCTGCTCGTGCGCAACGCGGACGCGCTGGCCATGCGGCCGGGACTGAGCGGCGAGTGGGCGGACGCGCTGGCCTCCTTCGACACGGTGGCCTACACCAATCGGCTCGGTCTGGACGTGCGCGCCGACCGGCTGGCGACCCTGACCGACGCGCTGGCCGGGATCGGGGCGCCGTTGCAGGCGTGGTACGGGGTGCGGGTGTTCACCGACACCGCCTCGGACGACACGGCGGCGCCGGAGGATCCCGCGGAGGCGGAGGCGCTGCTGGCGGTGGAGGAGCGGGCCGGCAGGACGGACCCCTACCGGGGGGTGGCGGCGTTGCTGCACCTCTGTGGGGTTCGGGGGGCCTGAGGTCGGGTCGCCGTACGGGTGCGGTTCCGTGGGATTTGATCGCGCGGTTCCCCGCGCCCCTTGTGCGGCCGGTACGGGCTTCACTCGTTCGGGTGGGTCCACCGGGCCCGTCCCGTGCCCCGCCCTGAGACTCGGCACATGGACGCTGCCCGTTTCCGTGCCCTGGGAATCGCCTTGCTCGTGTGCTGTGCCGGGTGTTCCGGGCTCGGGGCGCCCGCCGGTGCACGGACTCCGCAGGCCACCACCGCACAGGCCGCGCAGGCCGCGCAGCCCGTCGTGCGGCCGCCCGGGCAGGCCGCGGAGGAGTTGCAGGGCGACTTCCAGCGGGTGATCAAGGACGTACTGCCCTCGGTGGTGCAGGTCGAGACGGACAGCGGGCTCGGGTCGGGGGTCGTCTACGACGGCAGGGGCCACATCGTCACCAACGCGCACGTCGTCGCGGACGGGCGGACGTTCCGGGTGACCACCGCCAACAGCAAGAAGCCGCTGACGGCGACCCTCGTCTCCGCCTACCCGGAGCAGGACCTCGCCGTGGTCAAGCTGGACAGTGTGCCGGCCGGGCTGCGGGCGGCGTCGTTCGGGGACTCCTCGAAGGTGCAGGTCGGGCAGGTCGTGCTGGCGATGGGATCGCCGCTCGGGCTGTCGTCGAGCGTGACGGAGGGCATCGTCTCGGCGACCGGACGGACCGTCAGCGAGGGCAGTGACGGCGGCGGTACGGGGGCGACCCTCGCCAACATGGTGCAGACCTCGGCGGCGATCAACCCGGGCAACAGCGGGGGCGCGCTGGTGGGCCTGGACGGGCGCATCATCGGGATCCCGACGCTCGCCGCGACCGATCCCGAGCTCGGCGGCGGAGCGGCGCCCGGCATCGGGTTCGCGATCCCCGCGTCGACCGTGCGCACGATCGCCGACCAGATCGTGCGCAGCGGCCGGGTGACCGACTCGGGCCGGGCGGCGCTCGGCATCACCGGACGCACCTTCGTGGACGCGGACTTCCAGCCCGCCGGGGTGGTCGTGGTGGAGGTGAAGAGCGGCGGTGCGGCCGAGAAGGCGGGGATCGGGCCGGGGGACGTGATCGTCCGGCTCGGCGACACGGACATCACCACCATCGCCTCGCTGACGGAGGCGCTGGCCGAGGAGAAGCCGGGCGACCGGACCACCGTGACGTACACCCACGACGGCAAGGAGAAGACGGCCCGGGTGACGCTGGGTGAGCAGTGAGGCGGGTGCGCAGGCGGTGCGGAGGCGGTGCGCGGAGGGGCGGCCGTGTCGGGGCCGCCCCTTGCCGCGGTTACGGGGTCAGGCCTCGTTCGCGTGCAGGCTCATGGGGCCGTAGATCTCGGTGGAGTCCTCGAAGAGCCGCACCTGGTCCGCGCCGCCTTCGAGGAGGGCCTTCCACTGTTCCCCGATCCAGGACTCGGCGTCCCCCTGGGTGGTGAACTCCTCCGGCTCCACCGCGGGCGGGACCTCCGTCCCGTCGGTCTTCTCGAACCGCCACGTCCATGCCGCCATGTACGCCTCCCTGAAGTGACCACGTGCAGAGCAGAGGCCGGATCTTGGTCCGGTCCCTGCCGAGCAGCCTAGTCGGATGCGCAAGACCAGGTCAGAGACGCGAAAATACGCTGTGTGGAAGTGACTCTGCTCGGAACCGGTGCCCCGGCGGGGCTGCCCCGCCCCGACTGCCCCTGCGCGGTGTGCGCGCTGTCGCTGGGACCGCACGCGCGTGCGGCGACCGCGTTGCTCGTGGACGGGGCACTGCTCCTCGATCTGACGCCCGGTGCGGCCTTCGCGGCGGCCCGGGTGGGGCATTCGCTGGGCGGGGTACGTCAGGTGCTGCTGTCGCATCCGCACGACGGGCCGCCGGTGGAGGTGCCGGCCGGGCTGCCGCAGCCGGGGCGGGTCCCGGACGGGCGGGAGTTGGCGCTGCTGACGGGGCATCGGGTGCGGGCGGTGGCGATGGACGCGCCCGGCACCGGTTACGCGGTGACCGGTCCGGACGGGCAGCGGCTGCTGTATCTGCCGCCCGGGGGCGCGCCGGCCGGTCTGGAGGAGGGGGCGGAGGCCGCCGAGCGGTACGACCTGGTCCTCGCCGATCCGGTGGGGCGGCCGGACGCGCTGGCGAAGCTCCGGGCGGTGGGCGCGGTCGGGCCGACGACGGACGTGGTCGCCGTACATCTGGACCATGACGTGCCGCCGGGCGCGGAGTTGACGCGACGGCTGGCGGCGGCGGGCGCGCGGGCGGTGCCGGACGGGACGACGCTGGTGGCGGGGGTGTACGAGGACGTGCCGGACGTGCCGCGGCGGACGCTGGTGCTGGGCGGGGCGCGGTCGGGGAAGTCGGTGGAGGCGGAGCGGCGGCTGGAGTCGTTCCCGGATGTGCTGTACGTGGCGACCGGGGGGACGCGGGGCGGGGACACCGAGTGGGCGGCCCGGGTGGCCGCGCACCGGGAGCGGCGGCCGGGTTCGTGGCGTACGGCGGAGACGTGCGACCTGGTGCCGTTGCTGGCGGAGGCGGGGGCGCCGGTGCTGATCGACTGTCTGTCGCTGTGGCTGACGGACGTCATGGACGCGGTGGGCGCGTGGGACGACGCGGTGTGGGCGGACGGGGGTGAGCGGGGCCTGCGGGGGCGGGTCGCGGAGTTGGCGGGGGCGGTGCGGGGGGCCCGGCGGACCGTGGTGCTGGTGTCGAACGAGGTGGGGTCGGGGATCGTGCCGGCGACCGCGTCCGGGCGCCGGTACCGGGACGAGCTGGGGCGCTTGAACGCGGCGGTGGCGGCCGAGTGCGAGGAGGTGGTCCTGGTGGTGGCGGGCCAGGCGGTGGTGCTGCGGGGGTGAGCACCGGGGGCGCGGGGCCCCGCTCGACCGGTCGCGACGCGCCCGGCTCGTCCACCCGCCCGCGCTCGTCCACGCGCCCGCGCTCGTCCACGCGCCCGCGTCCGTCCACGCGCCCGTACTCGCCCGACGGCCGGCGCTCGCCGCGCTCACCCGGCCTTTCGGGCGATCACCCGGTACGCGTTCGAGAAGCGGGTGCGGCGCAGGGCCGGGGCCAGGACATGGTCCACCAGCGCGGCGGCGGCGGTGGCGGGCCCCGCGGCGCGGTGCAGGCGGGTGCGGTTCAAGTAGAGGGAGACCGCCGTCGACAGGTCGTGGGGGGTGTGGGCGGCGCTGCGGTCGGTGGTGACGATGGCGCAGCCCTGGGACTCGAGTTCCAGCAGGAGGTTGGCCGGCGGGATTAGGTGGAGGTGGCGGGGCTGGTCGTGCGGGTGCCACCACTTGCCCAGGACCGTCGCGAACGCGCTGGTGGGGTCCGGGAGTTCGAGCAGGAGGTGACCGCCGGGCCGCAGGGCGGTGAGTGCGGCGGCGAGCTCCTGCCGGGGTTCCCTGGTGTGGGGGAGGTGGTGGAGCATGCTGACGACGTCGTAGCGCCCGCGCAGCCGGGAGAGGACGTCGGGGGCGGTGAGCGCGCCCAGGTGGGCCTCGTCCAGGCGGCCGGCCGCCCGTGCCCGCTGCACGCGCGGGGTCACGTCCACCCCGTCGAACGCCGTGTAGGCGAACAGCGCCTTGGCCGCCAGGGGGAAGCGGGCGTCCCCCGTCCCCACGTCCAGCCAGCTCTCCGGTTCCGGGAAGGGCAGCATCGCGCGCGCCGTCGCCCGCAGGTGCCGGGGGCTGTGGCGCCGGTCGCGCGGACCGTCGTAGAGCGTCAGTCCCTCGGGGGTCAGGCGCGGGTTCTGGAAGGCGTGCGCGCAGTCCCGGCACTCGTCGACCACGAAGGTGCCCGGTCTGCGCCGGCGCAGGTCCGGTGACCGCAGTCGGGTGCGCAGGCGTTTCGATCCGCACCACGGGCAGTCGTCGCGGCGCGGATCGTGGATGGGCCTGGGCCGGGAGGGCATGAGCGGCTCCGGGAAGGGCAGGGTGAGCGCTACGACATTCCGCAGCAAAACGGAACGTATGGGATATCGATCTTGGGTGCAACGACGTCGCGCCCGTGGGGTGCCCATGTGCCGCCGAACCGGTCGTCCGGTGCCGGTACTGTTCGGCGAATGAGCTCGCTTAATCTCGACGACTTCACCGATCTGATCGAGCGCCCCGACGGCGGCGTCCGCCGCGACGCGGAGGCCCGCCGGGAACGTCAGATCGTGCCGCCCGGATCGCTGGGGCGCCTGGACGACCTGGGTGAGTGGCTGGCGGCGGCACAGGGTTCGGTGCCCGTGCGGCCGGTCGTCCGGCCGCGGGTGGTGCTGTTCGCGGGCGACCACGGCGTCGCCGAGCTCGAGGTCTCGGCCCGGCCGGCCGGCACCGCCGCGGACCTGGTGCGGGAGATCCTGGAGGGCGGCCGCCCGGTCTCGGTGCTCGCCCGGCGCCTCGACGTGCCCGTGCGGATCGTGGACATGGCCCTGGACTGCGAGCCGGACGCGTTCCCGGAGGACGTCGTACGGCACCGGGTGCGGCGGGGCAGCGGCCGGATCGACATCGAGGACGCCCTGACGGTCGAGGAGGCCGAGGCCGCCTTCCGGGCGGGCGTGGCGGTCGCGGACGAGGAGGCCGACTCCGGTACGGACCTGGTCGTCCTCGGCGATGTCAGCGTGGGCGGGACCACGGCGGCCGGGGTACTGGTCGCCGCGCTGTGCGGGACCGACGCCTCCGTCGTGACCGGGCGGGGCGGCGAGGGCATCGACGACCTGGCGTGGATGCGCAAGTGCGCGGCCATCCGGGACGCGCTGCGGCGGGCGCGGCCGGTCCTCGGGGAGCAGCTCCACCTGCTGGCGACGGTCGGCGGGGCCGACCTCGCCGCGATGACGGGCTTTCTGCTCCAGTGCGCCGTACGGAAGTTGCCCGTCGTGCTGGACGGGGTCGTGGCGGCCGCGTGCGCGCTCGTGGGGCAGCGGATCGCGTTCCGGGCGCCGGACTGGTGGCTGGCGGCGAACAGGACCGGCGAGCCGGGGCAGGCGAAGGCGCTGGACCGGATGGCGCTGGAGCCGCTGCTCGACCAGGGCGTGAAGGTCGGGGAGGGCGCCGGGGCGCTGCTGGCGCTGCCGCTGGTACAGGCCGCGGCGGCCCTGGCCGCCGAACTCCCGGTGCGGCCGGAGAAGGCAGAGGTCTCCGAGGAGGAGCCGGAGAAGGAGTGACACGGCGGCGGCGGGTCCGGCACCTGCCCGGCTGCGCCGTCGTGGCTTAGCGCCGCCGTGGCGGAAAAGGGGACATATCATCCCCTCCTATGGGAAACGCCCGGGTCGCCGCCGTCTTCGCCGTCTGGTATCTGCGTGCCGTCGCCTTCGTCAACTTCCTCAGCGCGGTCTGGGTCTCCCTGGGTCAGGACGTGCGGCGGCACAACCAGGAGGACCTGTTCACGCCGTATCTGCTGACCGCCGGCTTCGCGTCCGGTGTGTTCACGGCGTTCCTGGCGATCACCATGCGGCGCCGCAAGCGCGCCGCGTGGATCCTCAACCTCGGGCTCGGCGGGGCCTTCCTCGCGCTGCTCGCCTTCGCCATGGTGTTCCCCGAGATCCGGCGGCACCCGCAGAACTGGGTGTCGCTGGTGCTGACCGCCGCCTTCGTGGGCACGCTGGTGCTCGGGCGGCGGGAGTTCTACGCCAAGGGCGACCGGGCCAACCCGAGACTCGCGGTGACCGTCGCCGCCGGGGGGCTGCTCGTCGCGTCGCTGCTCGCTGCCCTGCTGGTGACGGCGACCAACCAGGACCGGGGTCACTCCACCTTCGCCGAACGCTGGCGCTACGGAACCCTCCGCCTCGTCTCGATCACCGACTTCCGCTCCCCCGGCATCGCCCCGCCGAACTGGGTCGACGTCACCGTCAACGTGCTGAGCACGGCCCTCGTCCTCGCCGTCCTGTACGCGGCCTTCCGCTCCCGGCGGGCCGTGGACCCGCTCACCGAGGACGACGAGAAACGCCTGCGGGAGCTGCTCGACCGGCACGGCGAGCGGGACTCGCTCGGGTACTTCGCGCTGCGCCGGGAGAAGAGCGTGCGCTGGTCGCCGACCGGGAAGGCGGCCGTCGCCTACCGGGTGGTCGGCGGGGTGTCCCTGGCCTCGGGGGACCCGCTCGGCGACCCCGAGGCCTGGCCGGGGGCGATCGAGCCGTGGCTCGCCGAGGCACGGGCGCACGGGTGGATCCCGGCGGTGATGGGGGCGGGCGAGGAGGCCGGGACGGTGTACGCCCGGCACGGGCTGGACGCCCTCGAACTCGGCGACGAGGCGATCGTCGAGGTCGCCGACTTCACGCTGGAGGGGCGGGCCATGCGGACGGTCCGGCAGGCGTACAACCGGGTCCGCCGCGCCGGGTACACGGTCCGGGTACGGCGGCACGAGGACATCCCGGCCGAGGAGCTGGCGCATCTCCTGCGCCGGGCCGACGACTGGCGGGACGGGCCCACCGAGCGCGGGTTCAGCATGGCGCTGGGGCGGCTCGGGGACCCCGAGGACGGGCGCTGCGTGATGCTGGAGTGCACGGACGCGCACGGCGAGCTGCGCGCGCTGCTCTCCTTCGTGCCCTGGGGCCCGCAGGGGCTCTCCCTCGATCTGATGCGGCGCGACCGGGACTGCGACAACGGCCTGATGGAGTTCATGGTGATCGACCTCCTCCGGCGGGCCCGGGAGGTCGGGATCACCCAGGTCTCGCTCAACTTCGCCATGTTCCGCTCGGTCTTCGAACGGGGCGCGCGGCTGGGCGCCGGGCCGGTGCTGAGGCTGTGGCGGTCCCTGCTGAGCTTCTTCTCCCGCTGGTGGCAGATCGAGTCGCTGTACCGCGCCAACGCCAAGTACCGGCCCATCTGGGAGCCCCGGTTCCTCCTCTTCGAGAAGAGCGCCGACCTGCCCCGCATCGCCCTGGCGTCGGCCCGGGCCGAGGGCTTCCTGACGACCCGGCCCACGGCGCCTGGGCTGCCGAAGGGCACCCGTGGGTGACGGGTCGTCGGTGCGGCGTCGGGTCGCCCGGTGGGCCCGCGCCGAGTGGGGACCCCTGTACGCGGCCGTGCGCAGGCCCCTGGTGCGGCGGCGGTGGCGGGCGGTGCCGATGACGCTCGCGGCGGTGTGTCTGACGTCGGTCCTCCAGCTCGTGCAGAACCGGTCCTGGGGCTACGGGCCGGTGCAGGACCTGGGTGCCGTCCGGGCCGCGGACCCCCTCTGGCTCGCCCTCCTGCGCACTCCGCTCTCGCTCTTCGTCCCCGCCCTCGACCTGCCGGTCTGGGGTGCCCTCGCCCAGCTCCTGCTGGTGTTCGGGCTCGCGGAGATCTGCCTGGGCCGCCGGCGCACCCTGGCCGTGGCCTACGTCGCGACCCTCGCCGGCACCCTGTACGCCCGCGCGGCCGTCGCCCTGGACACCCTCCCCGCCACCGACGCCCAGGTGATCGACACGGGCCCGTCGGCGGCGGTGGTGGGCCTGGCGGTGTACCTGGGCCGGCGCTATCGGGCGTACATGACGGCGGCGGCGGTGGCCGCGGCGATAGTGCTGGAGGTCGCCGTGAAGAACAACCTGGCGGGCAAGGAGCACCTGGCGGCGATGGCGGCGGTGGCTTTACTGGGCGCGGCACGATGTCCCACCAAAGGGGCGCGGGGAACTGCGCGAGCAACCACGCCGACGCGGCAGCCGCACCAGGACAAGCACCCCCACTCTCACTAGGCGCCCTTGCGCGAAAGCTCCGCGTCCGTCTTCCCCCCGAGCCAGTCCCCCAGCACCCGCCCCGGCCCGATCCAGCGCCGGTCGTGCCGGTACGCCCGCAGCAGCGCCCGGGCCCGAGCGCGCGGCCGGCGCCGGTAGAAGCGCCGCGCCCAGGGCGACCCGGGCCGGGCCAGCCGCACCAGGCCGACCAGCCCGATGAACGGGACGAACACGCTGAACACGGCCATCTTGATCTTGCCCTTGAACAGCACGGTCAGCGACAGCAGGAAGTTCACGGCGACGGTCACCAGCACGGTCCCCCGGTCCTGGAGCTCCGCGTCGCTCATGTCGTTCACCCCGAACGGCGCCGACCCCACCAGCAGCAGCCCCCCGAGGGCGGCCGTCAGCACCACCGCCTCCACGCTCTTGCGCCCCGCCTCCGTCCAGTACACGTCGTCGAGGTGCAGGATCAGCGCGAACTCGTCGAGGACGAGCCCCGCCCCGATGCCGAAGACCACCGCGAAGACCCCGGAGCCGAAGCCGCGCACCCCGCTCGCCACCGCGCCGAAGCCGCCCGCGACGATCAGGACGACGCCGGGGACGACGTGGTGGATGTGCACCCCGCCGGAGCTGACGTTGCCGAAGGGGCCCTTGCCCGCCCGGATCATGCGGGTGATCACCCGGGTGATCAGGAAGGTGAGGACGAAGGCGGTCAGGGCGAGGAGCAGGGGGAGTTTGCCCGGCTCGACGATGTTGCGCTGCCACCAGTCGCCCATGCCTCCCAGTGTCGCGGGAGGTGGGGTGGGCTGCCTCACGGGAACGGCGTCCGGGCTAGTCTGCCGCCGTGTCCATGACCCCTCCACCGCTGCACGGTCTCCGCTTCGCCTTCGGCACCCTCACCGTGCTCCCCGTACGGGTGAGCCGCTGGGACCGGGAGGCGGCGCGCGGCGGCATGCTGTGCGCACCCCTGGTCGGGCTGGTCGTGGGGGGCGGTGCGGCGGGCCTCGGTCTGCTGCTGCTCCTCCTCGGCGCGGGCCCGCTGCTCGCCGCCGTCGGCTCCGCCGCCGTACCCGCCGTGCTCACGCGCGGGCTGCATCTCGACGGGCTGGCCGACACGGCGGACGGTCTGGGCAGCGGCAGGCCCGCCGAGGACGCGCTGCGGATCATGAAGCAGTCGGACATCGGGCCGTTCGGGGTGCTCACGCTGGTGTTCGTGCTGCTCGCGCAGGTGGCGGCGCTGGCCCGGCTGTACGACGGCTCGTGGGCCCGGGGCGCGGTCGCGGCCGTCGTCTCGGCGGTGGCGGCCCGCCTCGCCCTCACCCTGGCCGCCCGGGCGGGCGTCCCGCCGGCCCGGCCGGAGGGCCTGGGCGCGGCGGTGGCGGGCGTGGTCCCGGTCCCGGCCGCCCTGACGCTGACCGCGGCCCTCACGGCCGCCGCGGCGGCCTGCGGGGCCCTCGCGGGCGCCCCCGACGCCGTCCGCACCCCCCTCGCGCTGCTGGCCGCACTGGCCGGCGCCGAACTGCTCCGACGCCACTGCACCCGCCGCTTCGGCGGAGTGACGGGAGACGTGTTCGGCGGGGTGGCGGAGACCGCGGCGACGACGGCCCTGGTGGCCCTGACGCTGGGTGGCTAGCAGCTCTCGCGCCACGGCCCCAGCTCGTACTTCTTGCGCAGCGAACTCAGTTTCAGGCGCCGGGACTCGGCGCAGAAGTCGTCGGTCCGGAGTTCGTACTCGACGTGGAAGACCGCCTTGCCGGCCTCGATGAACGGGGTCGTGTCCGCGCACTCGTCGTACTGCGCGCACTGCTCGTTGACCGCGAAGTCGAAGTCGTCGACGAGTGCGGGGATCTGGTCGAGGTCGTTCTTCAGGCCGACGGACATGCCCCGTTCGTGGGCGAGGCGGGCGAGCAGCCGGTTGTAGCGGAGCTGGTCCGCCGCCTTCAGCGGGAAGCCGGTGGTGTTCTTGTAGCCGTCCATGTTGTCCGGCTCGACCGCGTCGAAGCCCTTGTCCCGGCACATGTCGAGGCGCGCCGCCATCAGGGGTTCGAGGACGTCCACCGCTCGGATGTCGAGCCAGCGCTCGCCCTTCCAGCCGTTGCCCTCGCCGATCACCGCCTTCGGGAAGTCGCCGGCGTCCGGGCGCCAGTCCTCCCAGGCTCCGGTGGACAGGTAGCAGATGACCTTGCGGCCGTCCCGGTGCAGGGCGGCGACGGTCTCCTCGGAGTGGTCGAAGCCGTCGATGTCGTACACCGGCACGTCCACGGAGGTGTCCAGCCGGCCGCTGAGCTGCCACTGCCAGTCGGTGCCGGGCCGCGGCTGCCAGCGCTTCGCCGCGGACGCGCCGCCGGTCGACGGGCCGTCGCCTTCGTCGCCGCCGTCGCCGCCGCCGTCGGAGGCCGTCGTGCAGCCCGTGAGCAGCAGGAGCAGGGACGCGGTCGCGAGGAGGGATCGCGTGTTCATCGGTGGGCCGTCGCTCTTCCCAGGAGTGTGCGGACCAGCAGCGCCTGGACGGCGGCCGCCGTTGCGTACACCGTAAGGGCCACCCCGTGCGGGTCGGCCTGGCGGGTGAGCAGGGCGACGGTCTGGGCGACGGCCGCGGCGCAGCAGACGGCGGCCGGGCCGCGGACCGCGCCGAAGGACTGGAGCAGCAGCCCGGTCCACAGCACCACGCCCAGCAGGAGCAGGTCCGCGAGGCGTACGGCGGTGAGGGCGGGGGTGTCCGGCCACAGCGCGGTGGCGCTCAGGCCGAGGGCCAGGAGGACCAGCAGGTAGGCGGTGAGGCACGCGGCGCCGGTGCGCAGGGTCGCCCGCCGGAAGGCGTGCGGGGTGCCCGTGGTGCGCAGTCCGGCCAGGCTGCCGCTGCGGAAGCGGTACAGCAGCCATTCGGCGGGGCCCATGCTGAGGGTGAGCGCCACGGCCGACGGGGCGGCGAGCGCACCGTGCTCCCGCCCGGCCAGGAGGTCGCCGAGGGCCGCGTACAGGACGAGGGCGCCGCTGCCGAGGCCGAACAGGGCGTACGGCAGGGAGGCCGCTGCGGCGGGGGCGTCGGCCCCGGAGGCCGGCGCGCGGACGGCGGGGGCGACGGAGAGCAGCCCGAGCAGCATCACCGCGGTCAGGGAACCCACCAGCAGGGCCAGGGCGAGGGGGTCGGGGACGGGGCGGGCGAGGGCCAGGAGGGCGCCCGCCGTCAGTGGGGTCAGGGCGGCCAGCAGGGCCCGTTCGCGGCCGAGGACGAGCAGGGTGGTGGAGGCGCCGAGGTAGCAGGACTGGCCGGCGGCGAAGAGCACGGCCGCCCCGTCCGCGGGCCCGGCGAAGAGCGGCGGGACCAGCGCGCCGAGCAGGGCGCCCACCGGGGCCCCGACGAGGAGGCAGCGCCGGGCGGCCGCGCGCTCGCCGAGACCCAGCCAGGCGTACGCCCGGTGCGCCAGGCCCTGGTTCCAGGTCCAGCCGAACAGCGCGCCGGCCAGCAGGGGAACCGTGCCCGGCGGCAGTCCGAGGGCGCCGGGCGGGCCGGTGAGCAGCGGGGCGCCGAGGACATACGCGAGGCCGGGCAGGGCGAAGAGGAGCCCGCGCAGGAGGCAGGCGGGCAGGCCGATCCGCCAGGGGTCGTGCGGGGGTGCGTCGGGTTCCGGGTGGTGGCGCGGGACGCGGGCGTAGAGCTCCTCGGCGAGTGCGAAGGAGTCGCGCACGCCGTAGCGTTCGCGGATCTGGTCGTCGGAGAGGCCGTCGGACTCCAGCACCGCGGCTATCTCGTCCGGGTGGACGGCGGCGGCCGCGCAGTCGCCGAGCTGTGCGGCGAGTCGGTCGACCGGGTCGGGGGCGGCCCCGGAGGGGGTCGCCGCGGTGCGCTGGTGGGGGACGAGCGGGGGTGCGGCCGTCTCGCGGCCGCCGTTCGTGCGGTTCACCAGAGCGTCCCGTCCGTGGCCACGGCCCGGTACCACGGGTCGCGCAGTTCCTCGGTCCAGTCGGCGACCGTCTCGACGCCGGGTTCGTAGACGTCCAGGCCCGCGAGTTCCTGGTAGATCGTGCGGAAGTGGTCGACCGAACGGCGGAGCGTGAACCGGTCGATGACCCGCTGCCGGGACAACTCCCCCAGCTTCAGGCGTCGTTCGTCGTCCTGGAGGAGGGTCAGGGCGGCCGCGGCGAGCTTCTCCGGCTCGCGCGGCGGGACGACCAGACCGGTGTCGCCGACGGCCTCGCGCACTCCGCCGACGTCCGTCGACACCGTCGTACGGCCGCAGGACATGGCCTCGATGAGGGAGAACGGGAAGCCCTCGGAGATCGAGGACAGCATCACGAGATGGCCGGCGGCGTAGGCGCGCGAGACGTCGGTGACACGGCCCTCGAAGGTGACACCGTCGGTGACGCCGAGTTCGGCGGCGAGCTTGGCCAGCCGGGTCGCGTACACCTCGCAGCCGGGGGACACCGGGCCGAACAGCCTCAGCCGGGTGTCGGGGAGTTCGGCGCGGACGGCGGCGTAGGCGCGCAGCAGGGTCTCCAGGTCCTTGATGGGGTCGATGCGGCCGCACCAGGCCAGGGTGGGCACGTCGGGCTCGGGTCCGGCGTGCGGGAAGGCGTGCGGGTCGACGCCGTTGTAGACCGTGCGGATCTTCCGCGGGTCGGCGCCGCCGCGCTCCTCCCAGCGGCGGTTGTACTGGCTGCAGGGGGTGATGAGGTCCGCCGCGCGGTAGCCGAGGGAGTTCAGGGCGCGGTGGAAGCCGAGCATGAAGGCCTTCACCGGCCAGCGCCGGGGATCGCGGCGGCTGCCGAGGTAGCGCTCGCGCAGATAGATGCCGTGCTCGGTGAGGAGGAACGGCACGCCGTCGAAGTGGCGGGCGGCAAGGGCGGGCAGGGTGGCGAGGCCGCTGCTGACGGCGTGTGCGACCGAGTCGGCGGGGACCCGGAAACCCAGCGGGCGCAGGGCGTGTTCCAGCAGGTCGACGGCGGTGAGCGCGTCGTGCACGGTGGGGGCGGCGGCCGCTGTGGGCAAGTGCGGCAGGGTCCAGGTCGCCAGCAGGGAGCGCAGCGCGGTCTCGGTGCGCAGGGCCGCGGTCAGCCGGCCCTCGCGGGCGAGTGCGGCCAGCTCGTAGAGGCTTTCGCCGAAGTCGCAGGGCGAGGCGGGGTCGAGGATCGAGAGCAGCAGGCGTTCGAGGGCGTCGCCGAAGCGGCGCAGGTCCCTGCCGTACGGCGGCCGTCGGCGGCCGGGGCGCGGGCCCCAGGTCGGCACGGAGCTGTGCCGGCGGACGTTGGGCGGCAGTTCCCAGGTCACGGGTTCGCGGCCGCTGCCGGAGAGCGAGACGACGTGGAAGTCGACTTCCGGCATGCCCTTGACGAGTTGGTCGCACCAGGTGCTGACGCCTCCGTGGACGAGCGGGTAGGTGCCTTCGGTGAGCATGGTGACGCTTCGGCCTGTGCGCATGGCTGCGCCGCTTCCCCCTGTGGTGGTGCGGATGATGTGGGGGGAACCGCGGACCGGAGCCCGGGTGCGGGTCCGTCGTGGCCGGTCGCGCAGTTCCCCGCGCCCCTTTCGGGGCGCTGTCGTCGGTGGTTACGGCAGCTTGAGCGTGACCGCGGTCTGGAGGCCGTTCGGCGTGGTCCAGTCCGAGCGGCGGCCGGCGTACGGCGTGCCGAAGACGGAGCCGCCGATGAGCTGCTGCTTCCTGGTGCCCTCGGGTGCCGTGACCGGGATCTGGGTGCCGTTCGGCGCGGTGATGGTCACCGTGTTGCCGATGCGGTACGCGGTCACCTTGTTGGCGGCGACGGCGGCCTGCCAGGCGGCGCGGCGCTGGAGTTCGGTGCCGATGGCGCTCTGGCGGAGGTTCTCCACGGGGGTGTTGTCGGCGAACAGGGCCTTGTAGTCGGCGAGGACCTTGTCCATGACCGGGTAGAGGAGACGGTCCTCGGCCAGGTTGGACTGGTGGGCGTAGTGCGGCCGCGGGTCGTTGCTGATGACGTGGCCCAGGTCGGTGCGGGCCTCCTGCGGGACGATGACGTCGTCGTAGCCGGTGGCCGTGTCCAGCGGCTGGGAGAGGCAGGTGGAGGAGGCGTTGCCCTCGCAGACACCGCTGCCGCCGTCGGCCCTGGAGGTGTAGATCCAGTTGTACTCGTCGGCCATCTCCGCCTTGGTGCCCGTGTTGTAGTACACGTTCATCGGGTAGCGCGGAACGGTCGACGCCTTCCCGACGGAACGCTGGTCGGGCTCGCGCGAGTTGTCGGACGCGATCCACTTGACGCCGTTGTCGGAGAGGGCGCCGGCGAGGTTGGGGTTGTCGTTCGGCTGCTGCGGCAGGGTCTTGAGGCCCGAGTGCTCGCCGGTGACCAGTTCGGTGCGGTCGACGGGCAGGCCCTTGGCCGCCGCCCAGTCGTTGTTGTCGCGGATCTGCGCGGAGATGTCGGCGCGGCTCATGTACTGCGTCGAGCCGTCGGCGTTCTTCGCGCAGCTCCACGGCACGGTGGAGGTGTCCTGCACACAGCCGAGGAACGGGTGGGTGTAGGTGTGGTTGATCCAGCGGTACTCGCCCTTGTCGGCGAGGAGCCGGTCGGCCATGGCGTCGGTGCCGCCGTTCTCGGTCTTCCACTCCTCCCCGGCGCCGGCGTTGTACACCAGGTCCATGGTGAAACCGTGGTCCCGCTGCCACTGGGCGGCGTAGGCCGCGTCGTCGGCCGTCATCCGGATCGGGGTCTCGCTGTCGCCCCCGCCGCCGACGCAGTCGATGTCGCCGGGCGTGCAGTTGCGCGCGGCGTCCCAGCGGGCGTCGGGCGCGAACACGTCGTCGACGTGGACGGCGAAGTAGTTGCGGGCCTGGCCCAGGTGGATGCCCTGGGTGAGCCACTCGACGATGCCGCGGGCGAGCAGCCGGAACTGCTGCTGGTACTGGTTGTAGGCGAACGTCACGACCAGCTCGCGGCGTCCGTCGTGGGCGTACTCGCCGACCAGGCTGCCGGTGCCGCCGCCCCCGGGCAGCGGTGCGTCGACATAGCTGGTGTAGCCGGCCCTGGGCGCCGCCAGGTAGCCGTAACTCTCGCCGATCGTGGGCGAGTTGTCCTCGAAGGTGAAGCCGCCGTCGAGGTAGCCGAACCAGCCGGCCTTGCCGGCCGTGGTCACGGACGCCTCCCGCCCGTCGAGGGAACCGGAGTAGTTCGCGTACTCCAGGCCGACCTCGGGGTGCGCCCAGGTGTAGGCGTCGACCTGCGGGATGCCGTACGTCCTCTCGTACGTCTCCAGCGCGGTCTGCTCGGCTGAACCGGCCCCGAACGGTGCCTCGTTGGGCAGTACGACGCCCTGGAACCGGGCCCGCGCGGTCCCGTTCACCGTGTCGGCCAGGAAGGCCGCGGTAATCGTCGGCCGGCTCGCGGAGTTCAGGTCGACGACGGTGTACGGGATGCCGGTGCTCTTCAGCTGGGCGGTGATGGCCTGCACGGGGGTGTCCCCGTTGTCCACGACCAGGACCCTCAGGTCGATCCGCGGCTCCCCTGCCGCGGTGGCGCCGGGTGCCGCCCCCAGACTCAGCGCCGTCAGCCCCGCGGCCGCCATGAAGGCGGCGGCGTTCTTGGCGTTTCTCCACATGTGCGCACGCTGCGCCATGGTGTGTCCTCCCCCAGAGATGGATCTCCGCGCGCGGGCAGCAGGCATGGCTGTGCCGATACGGCGAAGGATCCGTGGAAATCGTGCGAAACAGCGAAGTGATCTCTTCGCCGGAACCCGACGAGTGTGACCCACCTCATGGAGTGCCAGGATCCAGAAATGGCTACGACGCCACAGACAGGTGAACGCTCGCGTGCATGAGCGAATGCGCGGGCACGCGTAGGCTCGTTGCGGGGTTCGTCACGCCGGTTCGCCGCGCCGATGCGACGCACCCCGGACCCGACCGCGTCTCCGGCCGCGATCAGACACCGTCTAGGGTCTGCTGCCGGGCCCGGTCGACCCACACATCCCGGCCACAGCAACTCCACATCGGAAGCGAGATTTCACCACCGTGACTGCTCTCACTCTCAGCACCGCCGCGGCGCCCGGCCTTCGGGCCGACGCGATCGTGATCGGTGTCGCCAAGGGCGTAAAGGGCCTGATCGTTGCCCCGGGCTCCGAGCCCGTCGACCAGGCCTACGACGGCCGCCTCGCCGGCGTGCTGGAAACCCTCGGCGCCACCGGCGCCGAGGGCGAGGTGACGAAGCTGCCCGCCCCGGCCGGCTTCAAGGCGCCGCTCGTGCTCGCGGTGGGGCTCGGCGGGGAGCCCGAGAAGGACGCCTCCTACGACGCCGAGGCGCTGCGCAGGGCGGCCGGCGTGGCCGCCCGCGCCCTCACCGGCTCCAAGAAGGCCGCCTTCGCCCTGCCCCTGACGGACGCCGCCGACCTCGGCGCGGTCGCCGAGGGCGTGCTGCTGGGCGCCTACTCCTTCGACGCCTACAAGCAGAACGGCGCCGACGCCAAGGCGAAGAGCGCCAAGGCGCCGCTCGCCGAGGCCGCCCTGCTCGGCGGGAAGCCGCGCGACGCCGCCCACAAGGCCGCGCTCGCCCGTGCCACCGCCGTCGGCGAGGAGCTCAACCGGGCCCGGGACCTCATCAACATGCCGCCGAACGACCTCGACCCCGAGGCGTTCGCCACCCTGGCGCAGACCGCCGCCAAGGAGCACGGCATCAAGGTCCAGGTGCTCGACGAGAAGGCCCTCGCCAAGGGCGGCTACGGCGGCATCCTGGGCGTCGGCGGCGGCTCCGCCGCGGCTCCGCGCCTGGTCAAGCTGTCGTACACCTCCTCGAAGGCGGACAAGCACCTCGCCTTCGTCGGCAAGGGCATCACCTACGACTCGGGCGGCATCTCGCTGAAGCCGGCCGGTCACAACGAGACGATGAAGTGCGACATGAGCGGGGCGGCGGCGGTCTTCGCCGCCGTGATCGCCGCCGCGCGGCTCGGCCTCGAGGTCAACGTCACCGGCTGGCTGGCGCTGGCCGAGAACATGCCGTCCGGCACCGCCACCCGCCCGGGTGACGTGCTGCGCATGTACAGCGGCAAGACCGTGGAGGTGCTGAACACCGACGCGGAGGGCCGGCTGGTCCTCGCCGACGCGCTGTGGGCGGCGTCCCAGGAGAAGCCGGACGCGATCGTCGACGTGGCGACGCTGACCGGCGCGATGATGCTGGCGCTGGGCAGCCGGACGTTCGGTGTCATGGCCAACGACGACGCGTTCCGCACCGCGGTGTACGAGGCCGCCGAGGAGGTCGGCGAGCCGGCCTGGCCGATGCCGCTGCCGGAGCACCTGCGCAAGGGCATGGACTCCCCCACCGCCGACATCGCGAACATGGGTGAGCGGATGGGCGGCGGGCTGGTGGCCGGGCTGTTCCTGCGGGAGTTCGTGGGCGAGGGGATCACCTGGGCGCACCTGGACATCGCCGGGCCCGCGTTCAACGAGGGCGGCCCCTTCGGGTACACGCCGAAGGGCGGCACGGGGACGGCTGTGCGGACGCTGGTGCGCCTCGCCGAACTGACCGCGGCGGGTGAGCTGGGCTAGGTGCCCGAGCCGGGGGACTGTGCGCCTGATCACTCGGTTCCACCCGTCCGCGGGGCGGGCGGAGGGCCGTGTGCGGCCGGTCGCGCAGTCCCCCGCGCCCCTGGTGGGGACCGGTCACGCCCGTCACCAGGGAACCCAGCCGGTCACGCCCGCCCGGCGGAGCGGCGGACCGACCCGGCCCCGCGCCCCCCGGGTTGCGAGACGTGGGGCGTCTCACATAGGTGCCCCGTGTCTCGTCGGCCTCCGACAAGTGCGAGGATGGGGCTCGGCAGGACAGGGCCCCCACACAGGGCCGAAGAAAGAGCGGCCGGACACCAGCCGCCGGCGGTCAGCGACGACCGGCGCACGGCGCACATGCATGGAGGACGTGACGTGGCGAACGACGCCAGCACCGTTTTCGACCTAGTGATCCTCGGCGGTGGTAGTGGCGGTTACGCCGCGGCCCTGCGCGGGGCGCAGCTGGGCCTGGACGTCGCCCTGATCGAGAAGGACAAGGTCGGCGGCACCTGCCTGCACCGGGGCTGCATCCCCACCAAGGCCCTGCTGCACGCGGGCGAGATCGCCGACCAGGCGCGCGAGAGCGCCCAGTTCGGCGTCAAGGCCACGTTCGAGGGCATCGACATCGCCGGGGTCCACAAGTACAAGGACGGGGTCATCTCCGGCCTGTACAAGGGGCTCCAGGGGCTCGTCGCCTCCCGCAAGGTGACCTACATCGAGGGTGAGGGCCGGCTGTCCTCCCCCACGTCCGTCGACGTCAACGGACAGCGGATCCAGGGCCGTCACGTCCTGCTGGCGACCGGCTCCGTGCCGAAGTCGCTGCCGGGTCTGGAGATCGACGGCAACCGGATCATCTCCTCCGACCACGCCCTCGTCCTGGACCGCGTGCCGCAGTCCGCGATCATCCTGGGCGGCGGCGTCATCGGCGTCGAGTTCGCCTCCGCGTGGAAGTCGTTCGGCGCGGACGTCACCGTCATCGAGGGTCTGAAGCACCTCGTCCCGGTCGAGGACGAGAACAGCTCCAAGCTGCTGGAGCGCGCCTTCCGCAAGCGCGGCATCAAGTTCAACCTGGGCACCTTCTTCTCGAAGGCCGAGTACACCGCCGACGGCGTCAAGGTCACCCTGGCCGACGGCAAGGAGTTCGAGGCCGAGATCCTGCTGGTCGCGGTCGGCCGCGGCCCGGTCTCCGCCGGTCTCGGCTACGAGGAGCAGGGCGTCGCGATGGACCGCGGCTATGTCCTGGTCGACGAGTACATGCGGACGAACGTCCCCACCGTCTCCGCCGTCGGCGACCTCGTCCCGACGCTCCAGCTCGCGCACGTCGGCTTCGCCGAGGGCATCCTGGTGGCGGAGCGCCTGGCCGGTCTGAAGACCGTCCCGATCGACTACGACGGCGTCCCGCGGGTGACGTACTGCCACCCCGAGGTCGCCTCCGTGGGCATCACCGAGGCCAAGGCCAAGGAGATCTACGGCGCGGACAAGGTCGTCGCTCTGAAGTACAACCTGGCGGGCAACGGCAAGAGCAAGATCCTGAACACCGCGGGCGAGATCAAGCTCGTCCAGGTCAAGGACGGCGCCGTCGTCGGCGTCCACATGGTCGGCGACCGCATGGGCGAGCAGGTCGGCGAGGCCCAGCTGATCTACAACTGGGAGGCGCTGCCGGCCGAGGTCGCCCAGCTCATCCACGCCCACCCGACGCAGAACGAGGCGCTCGGCGAGGCCCACCTGGCCCTCGCGGGCAAGCCGCTGCACGCGCACGACTGACCCCTCGGTCGACGAAGCGACGACACAGACTTCCGCAACTCGTAAGGAGCAACCGAAACCATGGCGGTTTCCGTAACCCTTCCGGCGCTCGGCGAGAGCGTCACCGAGGGCACCGTCACCCGCTGGCTGAAGGCCGAGGGTGAGCGCGTAGAGGCCGACGAGCCGCTGCTCGAGGTCTCCACCGACAAGGTCGACACCGAGATCCCCGCGCCCGCCGCGGGCATCCTGGCGTCCATCAAGGTCGCCGAGGACGAGACCGTCGAGGTGGGCGCCGAGCTGGCGATCATCGACGACGGCACCGGCGCCCCGGCCGCCGCCCCGGCCCCGGCCGCCGAGCCGGTCGCCGCTCCGGCTCCCGAGCCGGCTCCGGCCGCCCAGCCCTCCACCGAGCAGGCCGCCCCCGCCCCGGCGCCCACGGCCGAGGCCACCGCCGGCGCCGGCTCCGCGCAGGGCACGGACGTGGTCCTGCCCGCGCTCGGCGAGTCCGTCACCGAGGGCACCGTCACCCGCTGGCTGAAGGAGGTCGGCGAAGAGGTCGCGGAGGACGAGCCCCTGCTCGAGGTCTCCACGGACAAGGTCGACACCGAGATCCCGGCGCCGGTCGCCGGTGTCCTGCTGGAGATCGTCGTCGGTGAGGACGAGACCGCCGAGGTCGGCGCCAAGCTCGCCGTCATCGGCGCCCCGGGCGCGGCTCCGGCCCCGGCCGCCCCGGCGCCGGCGCCCGCCGCCGCTGCCCCGGCCCCGGCCGCTCCCGCCGCTCCGGCCCCGGCCCCGGCTGCTCCGGCCGCCCCGGCCGCCGCCGCCCCCGCGCCGGTCCAGCCCGCGGCCCCGGCTCCGGCCGCTCCGGCCCCGGTCGCCCCGGCGCCCGTGGCGCCCGCGCCCGCCGCCGCCCAGCCCGCCGACGAGGGTGCCTACGTCACCCCGCTGGTGCGCAAGCTCGCCGCCGAGAACGGCGTCGACCTGGGCTCCGTCAAGGGCACCGGCGTCGGCGGCCGTATCCGCAAGCAGGACGTCATCGCCGCCGCCGAGGCCGCGAAGGCCGCCGCCGCCCCGGCCCCGGCCGCCGCCGCTCCGGTCGCCGCCAAGAAGGCCCCGGCGCTGGAGGTCTCGCCCCTGCGCGGCCAGACCGTGAAGATGCCCCGCATCCGCAAGGTCATCGGCGACAACATGGTCAAGGCGCTGCACGAGCAGGCGCAGCTGTCCTCGGTCGTCGAGGTCGACGTCACCCGTCTGATGCGCCTGCGCGCCCAGGCCAAGGACTCCTTCGCCGCGCGCGAGGGCGTCAAGCTCTCCCCGATGCCGTTCTTCGTGAAGGCGGCGGCCCAGGCGCTGAAGGCCCACCCGGTCATCAACGCCAAGATCAACGAGGCCGAGGGCACGATCACCTACTTCGACTCCGAGAACGTCGGGATCGCGGTGGACTCGGAGAAGGGCCTGATGACCCCGGTCATCAAGGGCGCCGGCGACCTCAACATCGCGGGTATCGCCAAGGCCACGGCCGACCTGGCCGGCAAGGTCCGCGGCAACAAGATCACCCCGGACGAGCTGTCCGGCGCGACCTTCACCATCTCCAACACCGGTTCGCGCGGCGCGCTCTTCGACACGATCATCGTGCCGCCGGGCCAGGTCGCGATCCTCGGCATCGGTGCCACGGTGAAGCGTCCGGCCGTCATCGAGACGGAGGAGGGCACGGTCATCGGCGTCCGCGACATGACGTACCTGACCCTGTCCTACGACCACCGTCTGGTCGACGGCGCCGACGCGGCCCGTTACCTGACCGCGGTCAAGTCGATCCTGGAGGCGGGCGAGTTCGAGGTCGAGCTCGGCCTCTGAGCCACCTGATCACGCGGTACGGCGCCCCGCCCGGGCTCACCCGGGCGGGGCGCCGCTTTTTGGCGTACGACCCGCACCCGCGCCCGCCCGACGACACCGCCTCCCACCCTCTCAAGGCGCCCCCGACAACCGTGTGCGCCATGTCTCACCTGCGTAAAAGCGCCCCCGCCCGCCTGACCGGCGGCGCGAACCGGCCGTATTGTCTAAACGTCAACGCCCCCGGGGCCCAAGGGCGGCCCCTGCCTAAGGAGCACTCATGACCGCGCCCGTCGTCCACTCGCTGCGCGAGCAGATCCGCGAGCACATCGTGGAGGGGATCGTCAGCGGGCGCTGGAAGCCGGGCGAGCGGATCGTGGAGCGGCGGATCGCCACCGAGCTGGAGGTCAGCCAGACCCCGGTGCGCGAGGCGCTGCGCGAGCTGGAGAGCCTGCGGCTGATCGAGTCGGCGCCGAACAAGGGCGTCCGGGTCCGCAACCTGACCGCGGCCGACCTGGAGGAGAGCTACCCGGTGCGGGCCGGTCTGGAGGCCATCGCCGCCGAGCTGGCGGCCCAGCGGCTGGCCGAGGACTGCTCGGCGCTGGAGCCGCACGTGGCCGCGCTCTACGAGGCCGACCGCAACGCCGACGGCACCGCCCAGGTCCGCCACACGGTCGGCTTCCACCGCGAGCTGGTCAGGGCCGCCGGCAATTCGGTGCTCCTGCACACCTGGGAGGGCCTCGGCATCGAGGTGTTCACCGCGCTGTCCATCCGCTGGCTGGGCACGGTCCAGCAGTCGTACGCGGAGGAGCACGAGGAGCTGGTGCAGGCGTTCCGCCGCCGGGACCCGAGGATCGCGGAGCTGGTGAAGGCGCACGTCCTCGGCTGCGCGCCGCGTGCCTAGTGACCGCGCTGGTCCAGTGGAGCGTACACGCGCTCATGCGTGGGCCCTCACCTGCGAAAACGCCCGATATAAGCGGCACCGGGTGCCTGTCCGAAAGACACCCCGTGCCGACTTTCTCGTAATCGAGAGGTTTTTCCCTTCAACCCTTTGATCGATCATCGATCAGGGAGTTAGAGTCGCCGACGGGCTCCCACCGGGGCCCTCAGCCCTGTCCTGCCAAAGACCAAGGGCACCCCCGAACCCTTACCGATGAGGGAACCCCCTTCGACTGAGGAAGGCGGCGACATGACCGACCCCAACGCCATCCAGCCCAGCGAGCTCGACCAGCTCCCCGACCGGGACCCGGAGGAGACCGCCGAGTGGCAGGCCTCGCTGGACGCGGTCGCCAAGGCGGCCGGCCCGCACCGTGCCGCGTACCTGATGCGCCGCACGCTGGAGAGGGCGGAGGGCAACGGCATCGCGCTGCCGAAGCTCCTCGAGACCGACTACGTCAACACCATCCCCACCGCCGCCGAGCCCTCCGTGCCCGGTGACGAGGAGATGGAGCGGAAGATCACCGCGTGGAACCGCTGGAACGCGGCGGCCATGGTGACCCGCGGCGCGAAGTACGGCGTCGGCGGCCACATCGCCACCTTCGCCTCCGCGGCCTGGCTCTACGAGACCGGCTTCAACCACTTCTTCCAGGGCAAGGAGGCCGACGGGTCCGGCGACCAGCTCTACATCCAGGGCCACGCCTCCCCCGGCATCTACGCCCGCGCCTTCCTCGACGGCCGGCTGACCGAGTCCCACCTGGACAACTTCCGCCGTGAGGCCGGGGGCAACGGCCTGCCGTCCTACCCGCACCCGCGCCGGCTGCCCTGGCTGTGGGAGTTCCCGACCGTCTCCATGGGCCTCGGCCCGCTGTCGGCGATCTACCAGGCCCGGTTCAACCGGTACCTGACCAACCGCGGCATCAAGGACGTCTCCGCGTCCCACGTCTGGGCCTTCCTCGGCGACGGCGAGATGGACGAGCCGGAGTCGACCGCCGCACTCGCCCTCGCCTCCCGCGAGGGTCTGGACAACCTGACCTTCGTCATCAACTGCAACCTGCAGCGCCTCGACGGTCCGGTCCGCGCCAACTTCAAGATCGTGCAGGAGCTGGAGGCCCAGTTCCGCGGCGCCGGCTGGAACGTGATCAAGACGCTGTGGGGCAACGCCTGGGACGAGCTGTTCCGGCTCGACACCACGGGTGCGCTCGTCCGTCGGCTGCGCGAGGTACCGGACGCCCAGGTCCAGACGTACCAGACCCGCGACGCCGCCTACATCCGCCAGGACTTCTTCGGCAAGGACCCGGCGCTCGTCGAGATGGCCAAGCTGCTGTCCGACGACAAGATCCTCGAGTGTTTCCACCTCTCGCGCGGTGGCCACGAGGCGCGCAAGGTCTACGCCGCCTACAAGGCCGCCGTCGAGTTCAAGGGCGCGCCCACCGTGATCCTGGCGCAGACGGTCAAGGGCCACACCCTCGGCGAGGGCTTCGCGTCGAAGAACGCCAACCACCAGATGAAGAAGCTGACGGTGGACGAGTTCAAGGCGATGCGCGACCTGCTCGAACTGCCCATCAAGGACAGCGACTTCACCGACGGCGTGGTGCCCTACGGCCACCCGGGCGCCGACTCCCCCGAGGTCCGCTACCTCCAGGAGCGCCGCGCGGCCCTCGGCGGCCCCGCCCCGGCCCGCCGGGTGCACCCGCTGGCCCCGCTGCCCGCCCCGGCCGAGAAGGCGTTCACCTCGTTCGACAAGGGCTCCGGCTCCCAGAACGTGGCCACCACCATGGCCTTCGTCCGCCTGATCAAGGACCTGGTCAGGGACAAGGAGACCGGGAAGCGCTGGGTGCCGATCGTCCCGGACGAGGCGCGCACCTTCGGCATGGAGTCGCTGTTCCCCTCGCTCGGCATCTACTCCCCCAAGGGGCAGACGTACGAGCCGGTCGACCGCGACCAGCTGATGTACTACAAGGAGGCCGAGAACGGCCAGATCCTCAACGAGGGGATCACCGAGGCCGGTTCGATGGCCGACTTCATCGCCGCGTCCACCGCGTACTCCACGCACGGCGAAGCGATGATCCCGTTCTACATCTTCTACTCGATGTTCGGCTGGCAGCGCACCGCCGACCAGATGTGGCAGCTCGGCGACCAGCTCGGCCGCGGCTTCCTCGTCGGCGCCACCGCGGGCCGTACGACGCTGACGGGCGAGGGTCTCCAGCACGCCGACGGCCACTCCCCGGTCATCGCCGCGACCAACCCCGCCGCACTGACGTACGACCCGGCGTTCGCCTACGAGATCGCCGTGATCGTCAAGGACGGTCTGCGCCGGATGTACGGCGAGTCCGCCCCGGGCGAGGACCCGAACGTCTTCTACTACCTGACGGTCTACAACGAGCCGCTGCCGCAGCCCGCGAAGCCGGCCGGCCCCCGTGTCGACGAGGGTGTCCTCAAGGGCCTGTACCGCTTCAACACGGCGGAGTCGGCGGGCCTGTCCCCGGCGGCGAACGCCCCGCGCATCCAGCTGCTCGGCTCCGGCACGGCGATCCACTGGGCTCTTCAGGCACAGAAGCTGCTCGCCGAGGAGTGGGGCGTGGCCGCCGACGTGTGGTCCGCGACCTCCTGGTCCGAGCTGCGCCGGGACGCCCTGGAGGCCGACGCGGCGCTGCTGCGCGGCGAGGAGCGCATCCCGTACCTCCGCCAGGCGCTTCAGGGTGCCGAGGGCCCGGTGCTCGCGGTCTCCGACTACATGCGCCAGGTCCCGGACCAGATCGCGCAGTGGGTGGAGCAGGACTGGTCCTCGCTGGGCGCGGACGGCTTCGGCCTCTCCGACACCCGTGAGGGCGCCCGCCGCCACTTCGGCGTGGACGCCCAGTCGGTGGTCGTCGCGGCCCTGGCCCAGCTCGCCCGGCGCGGCGAGGTCAAGGCCACCGCGGTGAAGGAGGCGCGCGAGCGCTACGGCCTGTAGCAGCCGGCGGCCGTCGTAGGTCACGGTTTAGGGAAGGGGTGTGCGGCGACCGCCGTACGCCCCTTCCCGGTGCGCGGGCCCCGGCATCATGACCGTATGCGCGCTGCCCGCCTCATCAAGATGGTGCTGCTCCTGCAATCCCGCCCCGCCATGACCGGCGCCGAGCTGGCGCGGGAGCTCGAGGTGTCCGAGCGGACCGTCACCCGGGACGCGCAGGCGCTGTCGGAGGCGGGCGTCCCGGTGTACGCGGAGCGGGGGCGGGCCGGTGGCTACCGGCTGGTCGGCGGGTACCGGACGGGGCTGACCGGGCTGGCCCGCAGTGAGGCGGAGGCGCTGTTCCTGAGCGGGGTGCCGGGGGCGCTGCGGGAGATGGGGCTGGAGGACGCGGCGTCGGCGGCCCGGCTGAAGGTGTCCGCTGCGCTGCTGCCCTCGCTGCGGGACGCCCCGAAGGCGGCGGCGCAGCGGTTCCATCTGGACGCGCCCGCGTGGTTCCGGGAGCCGGAGACCCCGGGGGCGCTGGCGGCGCTCGCGGAGGCGGTGTGGGACGACCGGTGTGTGCGGGCGCGCTACCGGCGCGGGGAGGCCGAGGCCGAGCGGGAGCTGGAGCCGTACGGGCTCGTCCTGAAGGCGGGGGTGTGGTACCTGTGCGCGCGGGTGGCCGGGACCTTCCGGACGTACCGGATCGACCGGTTCGTCGGGGTGGAGGGGCTGAAGGATCGTTTCATCCGGGATGAGGACTTCGATCTGCCGGGCTTCTGGGGCGAGCAGGCGGAGCGCTTCGCGCGCTCGATCCTGCGCGCCGAGGTCGTCGTACGGCTGTCGCAGGCCGGGCTGCGCGCGCTGGCGCACGCCGTGGATCCGGTGGCCGCCCGGGGCGCGCTGGCGACGGCCGGGGAACCCGACGCCCGGGGCTGGGTGACGCTGACGCTGCGGGTGGAGTCGGAAGACGTGGCGCACAGCCAGCTCACGGGGCTCGGCGCCGAGGCCGAGGTGGTCTCCCCCGAGTCCCTGCGGCGGCGGTTCGCCGAGGACGCGGGACGACTGGCGGAGTTGTACCGGCGGGCGTGACAATCCCCTGCACTCCGGGTGCGCCGCACCCCCGCAGGCACGATGCTTGGACCCGTGATGGACGAGTTGGAGTTCTGGGAGCTGGTGGACGCCTCCCGTACGGCCGCGGACGGCGACCCCGAGGAGCAGGCCGACCTGCTGGTGGAGCGGCTGATCCGGCTGGACCCGGAGTCCGTGCTCGACTTCGCCCGGCACTTCGAGTCCCGCTACAACCGCGCCTACACCTGGGACCTGTGGGGCGCCGCGTGGGTGCTCCTCGACGGGGCGAGCGACGACGCCTTCGACTTCTTCCGGTGCTGGCTGATCGGGCAGGGCCGGGAGACCTTCGAGGGCGCGGTGCACGATCCGGACGCGCTGGCGGAGCTGCTGGAGGAGTTCGACGAGGAGATCGACGGGGACGGGGAGGAGCTCGGGTACGCGGCCGACGAGGCCTACGAGCAGCTCACCGGGATCGTCGCCCCGGACCTCGGCATCGAGCCCGCGCCGTCCGAACCGGAGGGCACGCCCGTCGACTTCGAGAACGAGGCGGCGCTCGCCGAGCGCTTTCCCCGGCTGTGGGCCCGCTTCAAGGAGTGAGTGCCGGCGAGGCTCAGGGGGCGGTCCTGCGGCGGGTGCCGTCCGCCGGGATGTACGCCTGCGTCCCCTCGGCGCGCACCGCGTGGTGCAGCGGGGCCTTGTTGGCCTGTTCGAGGGCGGACGCGGTGACGGCCGCCGGGCCGAGGACCACCGCGGTGACGGCGCACAGGACCGCCCAGGGGCCGCGGGCCGTCCTGGTCCAGCCGGTGGTGGTCCGGCCGGCGACCGTCGGGCCGGTGGTGGTGCGCTCGCTCGTGTGACTGTTGTTCATCGTCCCCGCCTCCGGTCGTTCCCCGTGGTGTCGACCCTGACGTTAGGAGGCGGAAATGGGAGGACTCTGAATGCCGCCTGAGGTGTTCCTGTGAGCGTCCCCGAGGGCGCGGCGACGGGCTCCCGGCCCTGGAGCCGGGCGGCCGTGGCGCGGATCTCGGGGAGGCGGGCGGTGAGGGCGGCGCCGGGACAGCTCGTCATGTAGCCGTCGTTGTGGCCGGCCAGGGCGGGCAGGGTGGCGGTGGTGCCGGCGGCGTACCGGCTGAGGTTGTTGCTGGAGGTGAGGCGGGCCATGGTGCGCGGGTCGACGTCGGCGAGGCCGAGCTTCCAGGCGGTCAGCGCGGCGATCGCGTCGACCATGGGCTGCGGGACGGGCACCCCCGCGGTGAACGTGCCGAGGGCGGCGATCCCCGCGGTGCGGTGGTTGAAGCCCTGGGTGTGGGCGCCGGTGACGGGGCGGTCGACCCCGCCCGCGCGGCCCTCGTAGATGGTGCCGCAGCGGTCGACGAGGAAGTTGTAGCCGATGTCGTCCCAGTCGCGGGCGCCGGTCTGGCCCGTGTACAGGTAGCGGATGATGCGGGGCGCGTCGGCGCAGTCGTAGCCGTTGGGCGAGTCGGTGTGGTGGACGAAGACGGCGACGACCTTGTCGTCGTAGCGCGGCGGCGGCTGCCGGCGCCGGGTGCGGGCGTCCAGCCACACGGTGCGCGGCACGATCGGCGGCCGGACCGCGGTGTGCGGGGGCGCCGCCGGGCTGCGGGCCGGGGTGGGCAGCCCGGCGCGGGCGGCCGGCCGGGCCGTGACGAGGTGGTCGGCGCCGCCCGTGCACAGCACCAGGGCGGTGACGGCGGCGAACCCCGGCAGACAGCCCAGCAGCGCGAGGAGCGACCCCGGTATTCGCGCCGGGCGCCGTCCTCGTCGCGTTCCCCGGCTCCCGCGCGGGGCCGGTCGAAGGGCGCACATGGACCCACTGTCGGCCGGTTCCGTCCCGCCCGCGATGTGTGCTGTGCCACCTGGTGGAACCATCGTCCCCGTCCACGGCGTTCTGAGGGGTGCACGCACGCGGGCCCGATCGTGTTCAGCCATGCGCGCGTGCGGCTGATCACTGGGCCCGTCCCCCACGTACTGAAGGGTCCTAGAGAAAGGCGGCCCCGTGGACCTGCTCGACATCCTGCTGGCGTTGGTGATCCTCGCCTACGCCGGCTCCGGCTATCGGCGCGGCCTGGTGGCGGGCTGTGTCTCGCTCGCCGGGTTCGTCGGCGGCGCGGTGGTCGGTGTGTGGGTGCTGCCCTGGGTGATGAAGCTGGTGACGCCGGGGACCACGGCGGCGACGGTGGCCGCGGTGTTCACGGTCCTGGTGCCGGCGGCATTCGGACACGAGCTGGCGGGGCGGCTGGCGCTGCGGCTGCGGCGCGAGCTGGACCGGGGGCCGCTGCGGGTGGCGGACGGGATCGGCGGGGCCGTCGCGAACGCGGTGGCCGTGCTGATCGTGGCCTGGGTGGCGGCGAGCGTGCTGGGCGCCTCGCCCTCCTCACCGGTGGTGACGTCGGCGATCCGGGACTCCAAGCTGCTGGGCGCGGTGCAGGACGCCATGCCGGACACCACCCCGGCCTGGTTCTCCAACGCCACCTCCGCGCTCACCCAGGCGGGCTTCCCGCAGGTCTTCAACCCGTTCGAGAACGAGTCGACGGCCGAGGTGGCCGAGCCCAGCGGCGACAGCGTGACGGCGAGCGCGACGAACGCGGCGAAGCTGAGCACAGTGAAGATCGAGGGGTCCTCGGGCGACCAGGGCCGCGAGGGCAGCGGGTTCGTGTACGCGCCCGAGCACGTGATGACCAACGCGCACGTGGTGGCCGGGATCGACCACCCGAGCGTGCGGGTGGGCGGGGTGGGGTCCTCGTACGACGCGACGGTGGTGCTCTTCGATCCGGACAAGGACGTGGCCGTGCTGTACGTGCCGCAGCTGCGCGCCCCCGTGCTGCGTTTCGACGACTCCGCGGAGCGCGGCGACGAGGCGGTCGTGGCGGGTTATCCGCAGGACGGCGACCTCAATCTCCAGGCAGCGACGGTCGCGCACCGGGTGAAGGCGACCGGCCGCAACATCTACAACAACTCGACCGTGACCCGTGAGATCTACTCGATCCGCTCGACGGTCCGCCCCGGCAACTCCGGCGGCCCGCTGCTGACCACGGACGGCGAGGTGTACGGGGTGGTCTTCGCGCGGTCCACGTCCGACAAGGAGACGGGGTACGTGCTGACGGCGGCGGAGGTCTCCGCCGACGCGGCGAAGGCGGCGAAGGCCACGGCCGCGGTGGACACGGGTGAGCTGACGAGCTGACGGGTGGGTGCGGGTGCGGCGCCGTGGCGGCTGCTCGCGCCGCCGTTCCAGGTGCCCCCGGAGGGACGGGTGCGGCGCCCCCCGCCCTCGCAAGCTCACACCCGGCGGCCCATCAGGACGTCGTCCACGTACGCGCCCGCCAGGAACATCTCCTCCGGCAGGACGCCCTCGACCTCGAAGCCCTCGGACGCGTAGAGCCGCCGGGCCGGGGTGTTGTGGCCGAGGACGCGCAGGGTGATGCGGCGGGCGCCGACGCGGCGGGTCTCCTCGACGGCCGCGCGGAGCAGGGCCCGGCCAACGCCCCGGCCGCGGGCCTCGTCGGCGACGGCGAGGCCCTGTATCTGCCGTACGTGCGCGGTGGCGGCCAGCGAGGTCGGCGGCACCAGGCGGATGTAGCCGAGGACGTCGTCGCCGAGTTCGGCGACGAGGTGGTCCTCGGGCTCGTGGCGTTCGTCGAAGAAGGCGGCGTCGGGCGCGGGCCGCGGCGAGACGGAGTGCAGGTGCGACCAGGTGGCGTGGTCGAGCCGGGCGAGCGCGGGGCCGTCGGCGGGGCGGGCGGGCCGGATGCGGAGTGCGGGAGCGTCGGACATGGCGTCACCCTAGGCCGCGCGGGGCGGGGACCGACGGAGGTTTTACGCCACCGCCCGGCAGGATGAGTCCATGCAGAAGGAACGTGTGCGAATCGCGGTGGCCGGCGCGTCCGGTCTCATCGGCAGCGCCCTGGTGCGGTCCCTGACGGCCGACGGGCACGAGGTGGTCCGGCTGGTGCGGCACGCGCCCCGGGGCGCGGACGAGGTGCGCTGGGACCCCGAGCGGGGGCAGGTGGACGCGGCGGGGCTCACGGGGTGCGCGGCCGTGGTCAACCTGGCGGGCGCCGGGGTCGGGGACCGGCGGTGGACGGAAGACTACAAGCGGCGCATCCACGACAGCCGGGTGCACGCCACGGCGGGTCTCGCGCGGGCGATCGCCTCACTCGACGAGCCGCCGCGGGTGTTCGTCAACGGCAGCGCGATGGGCATCTACGGCGAGACGGGCGAGCGGATCGTCGACGAGGACTCCCCCGCCGGCACGGGCTTCCTGCCGGAGCTGTGCGTGGAGTGGGAGGCCGCGGCGGCGCCCGCCGGGCGGGCCGGGGTGCGGACGGTGTTCACCCGGACCGGGCTGGTCGTGGCGCGCGACGGCGGGGCCTGGGCGAAGCTGTTCCCGCTGTTCCGGGCGGGCCTCGGCGGGCGGATGGGCGACGGCCGGCAGTACTGGTCGTTCATCGCGCTGCACGACGAGGTCGCGGCGATCCGGTGGCTGCTGGACCGTGACGACCTGTCGGGGCCGTTCAACCTGACCGCTCCCGAGCCGCTGACGAACCGTGAGATCACCGAGGCGATGGGGCGGGTGCTGCGGCGGCCGACGCTGTTCCCGGTGCCGGCGCCGGTGCTGCGCACGGTGCTGGGCGAGATGGCCGGGGACGTCCTGGGCAGCGCACGGGTGGTGCCGAAGCGGCTGCTGGAGTCCGGGTTCACCTTCGCGTTCCCGGGAATCGAGGACGCCGTGCGGGCGGCGTGAGAGGGCGCGTACGGCGGTGTGCGACCGGACGTGCCCACCCGCGACGACCATATGCGACCGCCGTGCGACCGTGCCCTGTCGATGCGCGACTGACCCTGACCGCCTCGGGCCCTAACCTCGATCCGAACTCGGGCATCCCGGGAGCCCGTTGGGGGCATGACGTCTCCACCGGCCGCGCAAACCTCGAGGAGGGGCACGTGCTTGAGCCCGCGTACCAGGCAGACGTCGTCGTCGTGGGAGCCGGAGTCGCCGGACTCTCCGCCGCACATCGGCTGACCAGCGCAGGAATGACGACCGCAGTCCTGGAGGCCGCCCACTGCGTCGGCGGCCGCATGTCGACCGAGAAGGTCGACGGCTTCCGGCTCGACCGCATCGGACAGCTGCTGTCCACCGCCTACCCCGAACTGGGCCTGACCCCGGGGCTCGACGCGCTCGTCCTGCGCCCCTTCGCCCCCGGAGTCCTGCTGCACAGCGACGGGCGCCACCACCGGGCCGGCGCGCAGGCGGGCGTGGGGAGCGCGAGGGGCGCGCTCCACGCCGTACGCGCCCTGGCGAACGCCCCTCGGCCGGGTGCGCTGCCCCGGTCGCGCGCGGCCGCCGCCCGGACCGGGGCACTGCCCGGCGGACGGGCCGTGCCGCTGCCCGGCTCCCGCCCGGGCGGGCCGTGGCAGTCCGTCCCGCCGCCCCGGGTGCGGCCGGGCGCCCCGCTGGGCACGGCCGTGGACCAGGCCCGGCTGGGCGCCGCCCTCACCCGGATCGCGGCCACCCCCGCCGAACGGCTGCTGCGCCGCCCGGAGGCGGCGGCGGCCGAGGCCCTCGCCGCGCGCGGGCTGCCCGCCCGCACGATCGACGGGTTCCTGCGCCCGCTGCTCGCCGCGCTGCTGTGCGACCCGGACCTCACCACCTCCAGCCGGTGCGCGGACCTCGCGCTGCGCGCCTTCGCGGCGGGCCGGCTCTGTGTGCCGGAGGGCGGCGCCGAGGTGCTGCCGGAGCTGCTCGCCCGGACGCTGCCGCCGGGCGTGGTGCACACCGGAGTGCGCGTCACCTCGGTCTCCACGACCTCGGTGACCACCGCCGAGCACGGCGTGTTCCGCTGCCGCGCGGTCCTGGTGGCCACCGACGCGCGCGCCGCGGCCGAGCTGCTGCCCGGTCTGCGGGTGCCGGACTTCCACCCCGTGACGGTGGTCCACCACACCACGGACGAGCCCCCGGCGACCGGCGGGTCCCTGCTGCTGGACGCCGACCGCGGCGGCCCGGTCGCGCACACCGCCGTGACCAGCGCGGTCGATCCCTCGCGGGCTCCCGAGGGGCGCGCCCTGATCTCCTCCACCGTCCTCGGCACCCCGCCCGACGGCGTCGACACCGCCGTCCGGATGCACCTGGCACGGCTGTACGGCACCTCGACCGCGCGGTGGGAGACGCTCGCCGTCCACCACACGGCCGAGGCCGTGCCCGCGATGCGCCCGCCGCACGATCTGCGGCGGGCGGTACGGCTCCTCGCGGGGCTGTACGTGTGCGGGGATCACCGGGACACCAGTACCGTCCAGGGGGCGCTGCACTCCGCCCACCGGGCGGCGGCGGCGATCCTGTCCGACCTGGGGGCGGGGGGATCCATGCATCGGGCCGATCCGGTGCGGGGCGCCGCCGCCGAGGCCGCGTGACCCCGTTGTCCGGGTGCGGCGGCGCGGGGGCCGGTCGCGCGGTTCCCCGCGCCCCCGCGATGCAAGGGTGCGTCAGCCCAGCGCCGACACCTTGTCCCGGTAGGTCCTCGCCGGGGCCGCGTCCCGGTACGGCTCCAGTCTGCGTTCGAAGTCCCTGATGTACTCCAGCGCGCGGACCGAGCGCATCTCGGCCGCCTGGACGGCCGCCTCGGCGGCCAGGTGGCAGGCCTGGTCGAGTTCGCCGAGGCCCAGGCGGGCGGTGGCGAGGACGACGCGGCTGAACAGGCGGCTGCGGGCGTAGGCGGCGGGGCGCAGCTGGAGGGAGCGTTCGGCGTGCTGGGCGGCGGCCCGGAACTGCTGGAGGTCGCGGTGGCAGTGCCCGAACTCGTCGGCCAGCTGGCCCTCGTCGAAGCAGCGCGCCCAGTGCGGCACCTCGTCGCCGGGGCGGGCCGCCTCCAGGGCCCGCTCGGCCCGCACCAGCGCGGCCGTGCCGGCCCGCACCTCGCCGAGCACCCCGTGCCCGCGCGCCTCCACCGCGTGCAGCAGGGCCTGGACGACCGGCGGAGCGCCGCCGCCGATGCCCTGCTGGGCGACCCGCGCGAGCTGGACGGCCTCGCGGCCGTGCCCGAGGTAGACGGCCTGGCGGCTCATGGTGACCAGGACGTACGAGCCGTAGGCGCGGTCCCCGGCCGCCTGGGCCAGCCGCAGGGACTGCACGAAGTAGCGCTGGGCGAGGCCGTGCGCGGCGATGTCGAAGGAGGTCCAGCCGGCCAGCCGGGTGAGGTCGGCGGCGGCGCCGAAGAGCCGGCGGCCGGTCTGCTCGCCGTAGGTGCCGCGCAGCATCGGCTCGCACTCGTGCTCCAGGTAGCGCACGAGGGCCTGGCGGGCGTGCCCGCCGCCGTACATGTCGTCGAGGGTGCGGAAGAGCTCGCCGACGGAGCGCAGGGCGGAGATGTCGCCGCCGGTGACCCGCTGGCCGGGGCCGCGTTCGGCGCCCTGGCCGCGCTGGCGCGGGACGGCGATCTGCGGGACGGCGGGCAGGAGCGGCCCGCCGGGTTTCCCGGCCGTGGCCCGGGGGACCGCCGGACGGCTCTGGACCGGTACCCGGGGAACCGTCTCGGCACCGCGGGCCACCTTCTCGTCGGCCCGGCCGATCAGCCAGTCGCGGCTGGGGACGACGAGTCCGGCCGGGGTGAAGGCGATCTTGCGGAGTTCGGCGTGGCTGCCGGAGTCCTTGCGCCACAGGCCGCCGACGATCTCGATGGCCTCCTCGGGGGTGCCGGCGAACTCCAGCCCCGCGTACACCGGGGCGCACGCGTCCAGGCCGAGGTCCTGGGCCGTGAGGCGGCGGCCCAGGCGGCGGGTGAACACCTCGGCGATCAGCGCCGGGGTGGTGCCCCGGGGCTGCTGGCCGCGCAGCCACCGGGTGACGGAGGTCTTGTCGTATCTGAGGTCCAGTCCGTGTTCGAGGCCCAGCTGATCGACGCGACGGGCCAGACCCGCGTTGGAGAACCCGGCTTCTGCGATGAGCGCGGCGAGCTGGCGGTTGGGAGTGCGCTGCGCGGGTCGTTCCGTCATCTGCGGTGCGGTCTCCTGCCTCCCGGGCGTCTGACATGCCCGGATGAAGTGCCCTGAGGGCTGTGATCAGGTGTGATGCCTCGTGAACGGCGCGAATGTAGCGGAGCGTAAGCAGCCGGTCGCACATCTCGACCCGCATTCATCCGATCGTGTGAGGATTGGCCGTGCGGCTGACGCGGCGGGCGCGGACGTACAGTGGCGTGGGCGCGTTTCGTGCCTTACGACCTTCCAGGGAGGCGCTTGCCGTGAGTGAGTTGCGGTTCGTCCGTATGGGTTTCGGAGCCGACGCCGTGGAGTACCAGGAGGCCTGGGACGAACAGCGCCGGGTGCACGCGGCCCGGTTCGCCGGCGAGATCCCCGACACCGTGCTGCTCCTCGAACACCCGCCGGTCTACACGGCCGGCCGGCGCACCGCCGACAACGAGCGCCCCCTCGACGGCACCCCGGTCGTCGACGTGGACCGCGGCGGCAAGATCACCTGGCACGGCCCCGGCCAGCTGGTCGGCTACCCCATCCAGCAGCTCCCCCGCCCGGTGGACGTGGTGGCGCACCTGCGCCGGCTGGAGGAGGCGATGATCCGCGTCTGCGCGGAGTTCGGCGTCGCGACCAGCCGGGTGGAGGGCCGGGCGGGCGTCTGGGTGCTGGGCGATCCGGTGGAGAAGCGGCCCGCGGTGGGCGGACTCTCCCTCGACTTCGACCCCCGGCTGACCGACGACGAGTTCGACCCCCGGCTGAACGGCCCGGAGTACGCCCCCTCCAACGCCGGCCAGCGCCGCGAGGACCGCAAGATCTGCGCCATGGGCGTCCGGGTCGCCAAGGGCGTGACCATGCACGGCTTCGCCCTCAACGTGAATCCGGACACGTCCAACTTCGACAAGATCATCCCTTGTGGCATCCGTGACGCCGGTGTCACCTCCCTGGCGCACGAACTGGGCCGGGAGCTCACCATCGAGGAGGTCCTGCCGGTCGCCGAGCGCCATCTGCGGGACGTCCTCGGGAACGCGGACCTCAAGCCGCGGACCGTCGAGCCGGCGACGGCCTGACGCAGAGAAAGGCCTTGGGTCCGTCGGGGTCGGCCTGACGGCAGGGCTCAGTAAACACGGGCGTACCCTGGTGTGCGCCGAGGAATCGAAGTCACAGGGAGCCGGTCGTGTCCGCAGTCACCCCCGACGGACGCAAGATGCTGCGCCTGGAGGTCCGCAACAGCCAGACGCCCATCGAGCGCAAGCCCGAGTGGATCAAGACCCGGGCGAAAATGGGCCCCGAGTACACCGCCATGCAGAAGCTCGTGAAGAGCGAGGGCCTGCACACCGTGTGCCAGGAGGCCGGCTGCCCCAACATCTACGAGTGCTGGGAGGACCGCGAGGCGACCTTCCTCATCGGCGGCGACCAGTGCACCCGGCGCTGCGACTTCTGCCAGATCGACACCGGCAAGCCCGAGGCGCTGGACCGTGACGAGCCCCGCCGCGTCGGCGAGTCCGTGGTCACCATGGACCTGAACTACGCCACCATCACCGGCGTCGCCCGTGACGACCTGGAGGACGGCGGCGCCTGGCTGTACGCCGAGACGGTCCGCCAGATCCACGAGCAGACGGCGGCCCGGGAGGCCGGCCGCACCAAGGTCGAGCTCCTCGCCCCCGACTTCAACGCCGTGCCCGAGCTGCTGGCGGAGGTCTTCGCCTCCCGCCCCGAGGTCTTCGCGCACAACGTCGAGACGGTCCCGCGGATCTTCAAGCGGATCCGCCCCGGCTTCCGCTACGAGCGCTCCCTGAAGGTGATCACCGAGGCCCGCGACCACGGCCTGGTCACCAAGTCCAACCTGATCCTCGGCATGGGCGAGACCCGTGAGGAGGTCAGCGAGGCGCTGAAGCAGCTGCACGACGCCGGCTGCGAGCTGATCACCATCACCCAGTACCTGCGCCCGTCCGTGCGCCACCACCCCGTGGAGCGCTGGGTCAAGCCGCAGGAGTTCGTGGAGCTGAAGGAGGAGGCCGAGCAGCTCGGCTTCTCCGGGGTGATGTCGGGTCCGCTGGTGCGCTCCTCGTACCGCGCGGGCCGGCTGTACCAGATGGCCGTGGAGCAGCGGCACTCGGCCGCTCCGCAGCAGGGGGGCGCCCACATCGCCTCGCAGGCCGTGTGACCTGGGCGACAGCCGCCACCCGCCTTGCGCCGTCCGGGCGTCGGGCAAGCGTGTGAACTCGCGCACAAGGTGCTACTGGCCGGTAACGGCCGAAACGGCGCGGTCCCGACCGTCCTCGCAGATGAGGGCCCCGGTCGGGACCGCGTCGGCGTTCCCCGGCCGCGCAGGGCCCCTCATCAAGGCTTCATGGGCGTTTGACCGGTCGGTCACGCCCTGGTAACACCGAACAGTGACGCTGGTGTCACACCTCGTAGAGACCCACCCCAACCTGCCCGAGGGGGACCATCCCATGCAGGCCGCGCCCGTTCGCGCCACCGCGATCCCGTCTTTCACCACCGCCCTGCGCGCCGTCGAGTCGCTGCTGCTGAGCAGCGGACAGCGCACCGCCCGCCGCAACGCCTGGACCTCCGTCCTGGAGGACCGCCGCCGCGCCAAGGACCGGGTCGAGGCGCAGCGCGTCCTCGAAGCGGTCACCTCCGCCCGCACCTCCTGACCCACCGCTCCACCCACTCCCCACCCCACACCCCTCCCCGCGCCTCCCCCTCCGCTTCCCCCGCCGCCCGCCTCCCGGACACTGCCGTCGTCGGCACTTCCGGGGCCACGTAGACTTCCTGGCATGGCGAGAAGTGACAGCGCGGCGGACGCCGCGAACCCCGGGCGACTGAAGCAGATCGCCCTGACGTACAAGATGACCCGCAAGGCCGACAAGACGATCGGTCTGGTGCTCGCGGGCGTCTTCATCCTCATCCTCGGTGTCTTTCTCGCGATCGGTTTCCTGATCGGCCACCCGGTCTACCTGGGCATCCTCGGCTTCCTGCTCGCCTTCCTCGGGACGGCGATCGTGTTCGGCCGACGGGCCGAACGGGCCGCGTTCGGCCAGATGGAGGGCCAGCCGGGCGCCGCGGCGGCCGTGCTCGACAACGTCGGCCGCGGCTGGACGACGACCCCCGCGGTGGCGATGAACCGCAGCCAGGACGTGGTGCACCGGGCCGTCGGCAAGGCCGGCATCGTCCTGGTCGCCGAGGGCAACCCGAACCGGGTGAAGAGCCTGCTGGCCGCCGAGAAGAAGAAGATGAACCGCATCGTCGCGGACGTGCCGGTGCACGACGTGATCGTCGGCACGGGCGAGGGCCAGACCGAGCTGAAGAAGCTGCGGACCACCCTGCTGAAGTACCCGCGCGTCCTCACCGGCCCGCAGGTCACCGCGACGAACGACCGGCTGCGCGCCATGGGCGATCTGATGAGCAACATGCCGCTCCCCAAGGGGCCCATGCCCAAGGGCATGCGCCTGCCGAAGGGCGGAAAGGCCCGCTGAGCCCCTGGGGCTCGTCCTTCCTGCTTCCCGTACGACGAGGGGGCGCCCGGTGATCACCGGGCGCCCCCTCGTCGTACGACCCCGAGGTCGTCGTACGTCCCGAAGTCCTGGATACGTCCCGAAGTCCTAGATCCGCACCTCGACCGTACGGGCCAGCCGGTCGTGCAGGCCCCGGCCGTCGCGGTCCCAGATCAGGGCCGGGAGCGCGAGGCAGAGCAGCAGCGTGCGGATCGCCGAGCGCAGCGGCTTGACCGTGCCGGTGTCCAGCGACACCACCCGCAGACCGAAGATCCGCTTGCCGGGGGTGAAGCCGAGCGTACCCACCGTCAGCAGGCTCACCAGCAGGAAGACCAGCAGGGTCCAGTTGCTGGTGGAGGGGGTGTAGCCGTCGGTGATCAAGCTGTATGCGATCAGCAGGCACAGGCCCCAGTCCACGGCGAGGGCGCCGAGACGTCGGCCGGGGCGGGCGATCGAGCCCGGCCCCTCCTCCGGGAGGCCCAGCTGCTCGCCCCTGTATCCGAAGTCGACACCGGCTTCCTCCGCCGCCGCGCGGGGGCCCGAGAGCCACGATCCGATTGCTTCCCTCTTGTCCACGCGTCCACGGTACTGCCCCCGTTTCGCGATGCGGACAGGTGGGTGATTCGGACGGAGTCCGGTTAACTTGTGCGAAACAAATGGGTCACGCCCGAGAAATCACGCATCCCTAGGGTCGGGGACAGCGTGTGCCACCGCACTGGCCGCACGAACGAACTACCACCCCGGCTCGACGGCCGGGAGTAGGAGGAGCTGGATGTTCCAGAACGCCGACGAGGCCAAGAAGTTCATCGCGGACGAGGACGTCAAGTTCGTCGACGTCCGCTTCTGCGACCTGCCGGGCGTCATGCAGCACTTCACGCTGCCCGTCGAGGCGTTCGACCCGGACGAGGAGCTGGCGTTCGACGGTTCGTCGATCCGCGGCTTCCAGGCCATCCACGAGTCGGACATGGCCCTGCGCGCCGACCTGTCGACCGCGCGGGTGGACCCCTTCCGCCGCGACAAGACGATCAACATCAACTTCTTCATCCACGACCCGATCACGGGCGAGCAGTACTCCCGTGACCCGCGCAACGTGGCGAAGAAGGCGGAGGCGTACCTGGCGTCGACCGGTATCGCCGACACCGCGTACTTCGGCCCCGAGGCCGAGTTCTACGTGTTCGACAGCGTGCGCTTCAAGACCTCGGAGAACGAGTCCTTCTACCACATCGACTCCGAGGCCGGCGCCTGGAACACCGGTGCGCTGGAGGACAACCGCGGTTACAAGGTCCGCTACAAGGGCGGCTACTTCCCCACCCCGCCGGTCGACCACTTCGCCGACCTGCGTGCCGAGATCTCCCTGGAACTGGCCGCCTCCGGCCTCCAGGTCGAGCGCCAGCACCACGAGGTGGGCACCGCCGGCCAGGCCGAGATCAACTACAAGTTCAACACGCTGCTCGCCGCGGCCGACGACCTCCAGCTCTTCAAGTACATCGTGAAGAACGTGGCCTGGCGCAACGGCAAGACCGCCACCTTCATGCCGAAGCCGATCTTCGGCGACAACGGCTCGGGCATGCACGTCCACCAGTCGCTGTGGAGCAACGGCACCCCCCTGTTCTACGACGAGGCCGGCTACGCGGGTCTGTCGGACACCGCCCGCTACTACATCGGCGGCATCCTCAAGCACGCCCCGTCGCTGCTCGCCTTCACCAACCCGACGGTGAACTCGTACCACCGCCTGGTCCCGGGCTTCGAGGCCCCGGTCAACCTGGTGTACTCGCAGCGCAACCGCTCCGCCGCGATGCGTATCCCGATCACGGGGTCGAACCCGAAGGCCAAGCGCGTCGAGTTCCGCGCGCCCGACTCCTCCGGCAACCCGTACCTCGCCTTCTCGGCCCTGCTCCTCGCCGGCCTCGACGGCATCAAGAACAAGATCGAGCCGGCCGAGCCGATCGACAAGGACCTCTACGAGCTGGCCCCCGAGGAGCACGCGGGCGTCCCGCAGGTCCCGACCTCGCTCCCGGCCGTCCTCGACTCGCTGGAGCGCGACCACGAGTTCCTGCTCGCCGGTGACGTCTTCACGTCCGACCTGATCGAGACGTGGATCGACTTCAAGCGCGCCAACGAGATCGCCCCGCTCCAGCTGCGCCCGCACCCGCACGAGTTCGAGCTGTACTTCGACGTGTGATCGAGCCTCTGCCGTAGGCGGCGCCCCCGTTTCCTGTTTCTCAGGGCGGGGGCGCCGTCGTATGGTTTCTGGCACTGCTGTTCGAGACCAGGCAACGGGGGATACGGGGATGTCCGAACCGGACGACGACCAGCGCGAGTTCGACATCAAGTGGGCCGACCAGGCCGAGCACAAGGAGCCCTCGGCCCGGGCCCGGATGCTGGCCGCCCGCTGGAAGGAGAACCCGCCGGAGCCGGTGCCGTTCCGGGGAGAGCCGGAGCACGTGGGGCCGCGGCGGTCGTCGTGGCTGTCGACGGTGATCGTCCTGGGGTGCGTGGCCGCGGTGATCCTGATCCTGGGGTACACGCGGTTCCAGGCGCCGTACTAGGCATGCGCACGGTCACCGGCGGAGCCGGAGTGGCGGCCGCGGTACGGCTCGCGGAGGGGGAGCCGGTCGGCGCGGTGCTGCCCGATGACGACCCGGCGGCCTGGATCGCCCTCGACGCGGGCGTCCGGCAGAGGGTGTGGCAGGAAGACGACGGCGTAGGGAGGCACCCCTGGGCCGTCACCGAGGGCGGACGCGCCGTTCTCGCCGCCCTGCACCGGCGCCCGGCACGCCGACTGACCGCCTTCCTGCGGCGCGCGAAACCGCCCGCCGAACCCGCACTCACCGCACTCACCGAGCCCCAGCTCGCGCTCGCGCTGTGCCACTGGGACGGCAGGAACCGGCAGGCGGCCCTCGAACAGGCCGCCGGACACCCCGCGCTGCTGCCCCTGGTGGTGCTGCGCAGCGCCGACTGGGCTCCCCAGGTGCACGAGCCCGCCCGGCTGCTGCTGACGGCGGCGCTCGACGCGCGGACCGCCGTACGGCTGACGCCCCTGATCCTGCGCCTGCGGCGCCGAGGCCGCGGGGACTTCGCCGCCGGCCTCGCGGACCGGCTGCTGCGCGCGGCGCCGCCCGAGTTCCTCACGCCGCTGTACACCGACCCCGACCGCGCCGTACGGCGGTACGCGCACCGGCTCGCGGTCGACGGGCGGCACCTCTCCGCCGCCGAACTGGCCCGCACCGCCGCCCGCGACCCCGACACGATCGTCCAGAACCTCTGTGCCGACGCCGCCGTGGCCGCCCTGACGGACGGCGGGGAGCAGGACGGCGTCCTGGACCTGCTGCTCGGGGCGCGCGGTCCGCAGGTGCGGGCCGCCGGCGTCACCGCCCTGCGGCGGGCCGGGCGGACCGAGCGGGCGGTGGGGTTCCTCGCGGACCGGTCCGGCGTGGTGCGGGCCTGTGCCCGGTATGTCGTACGGCAGGGCGGCGGCGATCCGCTGCCCTGGTACCGCGAGCGGTGCGCCGAGCCCGAGGGGCTGCCGCCGGGGGCCGTGATCGGGCTCGCGGAGTGCGGGGAGCGGGCCGACGCCGCGGTGCTGGGGACGCTGCTCGGGCACCCGGTCGCGGGCGTGCGGGCCCGGGCCGTCGCCGGACTGCGGACCCTGGACGTGACGGACGTACGACGGCTGCGGCCGATGCTGGACGATCCGGCGCCAGCGGTGGTGCGGGAGGTGACGGCCGCGCTGCTGCCATCGGCGGGCGACGTGCCCGAGGAGGACCTGACCGAGCGGCTCGACGCCGGGCGACCCCGGCACGTGCGGGTCGCCGCGTTCCGGCTGCTGGAGGCGCACGGCGGGATCGTACGGCTGCGGGCAGGGGTCGCGGCGCTCGACGACCCGGACGAGCGGATCCGGGAGTGGGCGCGGCAGTCGGTCCAGGGCTGGCACGCGCGCGGGGACGTACCGCGGGAGGCGGTCGCCGAGGCCGGGGCGCTGCTGGACCGGTCTGCGCATCTGTTCAGTGCGTACGCGCTGCGGCTGAGGAAGTGGGAAGCCGGCGTCCCCATCTGACCTCTGAGGCTTTGCTGCTCCTAGGCCGGCTCAGGAGCACTTCATGGGAGTGCGCGGGTGCACACTGGCTGTGGGGGCGAGTGCCTGACTGCCTGCGGGGTGATGCAGATGCGGAGCCGTTTCCGGAGCGACCGGGGGCTGACCGTGCGAATGACGGTCACCATGTTTCTGCTGGGGCTGCTGTACGTGGCGTTCGTCGCCGCGCTGATCGTGTTGCTGAAGTCGTGGCTGCTCGTGGTCGTGCTGGTCGCGGCCATGTTCGTGGCGCAGTTCTGGTTCTCCGACCGGATCGCGATGTTCGCCATGCGCGGGCGGGTCGTGGAGCGCGAGGAGTACCCCGAGCTGCACGCCGTGGTGGACCGGCTGTGCGCCCTGTCCGACCTGCCGAAGCCGGTCGTCGCCGTGTCCGACCTGGACATGCCGAACGCGTTCGCCACCGGCCGCAATCCCGACAACGCGGTGGTGTGCGTGACGACCGGGCTGCTGCGGCGGCTGGAACCGGCCGAGCTGGAGGGCGTGCTCGCGCACGAGCTGTCGCACGTGGCGCACAAGGACGTGGCCGTGATCACGATCGCCTCGTTCCTCGGGGTGATCGCGGGCCTGATCGTGCGGTTCGCCTTCTACTCGCAGCTGTTCGGCGGGCGCCGGGACCAGAACACGGCCGTCGTCTTCGCGGCCGTGATGGGAGTGTCAGCGGCCGTGTACGCGCTCAGCTTCCTGCTGATCAGGGCGCTGTCCCGGTACCGGGAGCTGGCCGCGGACCGGGCGGCCGCGCTGCTGACCGGGCGCCCCTCCGTGCTGGCCTCCGCGCTCACCAAGGTCTCCGGGGACATCGCCCGTATCCCCACCAAGGACCTGCGCACGGCCCAGGCCTTCAACGCCTTCTACTTCACCCCCGCGACCGGCAAGGAGCCCGGCATCGAACGCTACTTCTCCACCCACCCGAGCCTTGAGCAGCGGCTCGACCAGCTGGGGCGGATCTCCGCCGAGCTGGGTGAGTCGGCGACCCCCGGGAAGGCAGGCTGACGCATGGGGCTGCTCGACATCCTGCTCGGCCGGACCAAGCCGGTCGTCCCCGACCTCGATCAGCTGTTCGCACTGCCTTCGGCTGCGATCACACTGGAGGCGGCGGCCGGCTTCACCCCGACCGGGCAGGGCGCCGTCTGTTTCGCGACCGTGGAGGGCGCCGCCTTCGAACAGACGCACCGTGAGGTCCAGGCCCTCCTGGACGCCGACACCGAGCGCACCGGGCCCCCGGTGCAGCTCCTGCGCGACGACTACGGCTACTCCTGGCTCCTCTCCCACCGCTCCCCCGACGACCTCTCCGCCCTGGTCAACGACCTGCACGCGGTCAACAGCGCCATGGAGATCAACGGCTTCGGGCCCCAGCTGCTGTGCTCGCTGGCGGCCTTCACGAACCCCTCGGGGCGGCCCCTCGCGCTCGTGTACCTCTACAAGCGCGGCACGTTCTTTCCGTTCGCGCCGCTGCCCGGGCGGGGACAGCGGCGCGACAACGCGCTCGAACTCCAGGTGAAGGCCGTCCTGGCGAACGACCTGCGGATCGAGCAGGACCTCAGCCGCTGGTTCCCCGTGTGGGGCGCCCCCGGCCTGTGAGCCGGTCCTCCCCCGCTCCCCTACCTGCCGCGCTCGCGCTCGTAGCGGCGCTCCCACTTGGTCTGGAGGTCGCGGCGGGCGCGGTAGGCCTTGTAGGTGGTCGGGGCGGGGCCCGGGGCAGGGGTGGAGGTGGGCGGCGGGGTCGACGAGGAGGACCTGGTCGTGTCCCTGCCGTACTGGACGTGGACGTAGAGCAGGGCGACGGCGGCCAGCCAGTAGAGGGGGTTTCCGAATCCCAGGACGACCAGGACGAAGGTCCCGGTGATGATGACGGTGGCCATGCGTCCAGCGTAGGGAGACCGTCACTCACCGTGCATCCCGTTTTTCGGGCGCGTGGTGGCGTGTCGTACCTCCGTGGCGTACGTCTGTGTCGTACGGCCGTGTCACACGTCGGGGGCCGCCGTGACCACTCCCGCCGCGATGGCGGCGCACAGCGACGCGTGGTCGGTGGTGGTCCGGTCGGCGTAGGCCTCGGCGAAGTCGGCGATCGCGTGGTCGAAGGTGTCACCGGTGCCGAGGTAGCCGGCGAGGGCGATCCGGTCGCCGGAGCGGGCGTGGGCGCGGGCCAGGGCGGTGCCGCAGAGCCGGGCGTACGCCGTGAGGTCGGCGGGGGTCATGCCGGCGACGTCTGCGGAGCCCTTGATGTCCCGCAGCCGCCGCCAGTAGTAGGCGCGGCCCTGGGGTCCGGTCGTCCAGCCGAGGAAGACGTCGCCGGCCGCCTGGAGCAGCCGCTGTCCGGCGACGACCCGGTGGCCGGGGTGGAGGTGGGGCCCGCTCGGCAGGTGGGCCTCCAGGACGGAGGCGCGCGCCTCCTTGATCTGGAGGAAGAGCGGGTCGTCGGCGTCGCGGCCGGTCAGCAGGATGAGGAAGCAGCGCAGGCCGACGCTGCCGACGCCGACGACCTTGCGGGCGGCGTCGGCGAAGCGGTAGCGGTCGAGGAGCAGCCGGCGCTCCTCGGAGAGAGTGGAGCGGTAGTCGCTGAAGATCTTGCGCAGGGCGGCGGAGTCGGAGACTCCGGCGGGTGAGAGGAGCGGCGGGTCGTGGATGATGCGGTGGCGTCCGTCGACGCGTTCGGTGAGTTTGCCGAGGGCCTGGAGGCTGGTGCGGCGGCGGGCCCGGGTGAGGCTGGCCTCGGCGCGCCGGCGGTGGCGGGAGGCGCGCAACAGGGGCAGCAGCCGGTCGGCGTCGATGCGTTCGTACCAGACGTCCAGTTCGCCGAGCCGGGCCAGCCGCAACATCGCGGTGCGGTAGGCGGCGACCGCCTCGACGGTGGCGGCGCGCGCCCGGGGCCCGGCGTGGCCGTTCTCGCGGGCGGCGACGGTGACGGAGGCGGCGAGGCGTTGCACGTCCCATTCGAAGGGTCCGGGGAACGTCTCGTCGAAGTCGTTCAGGTCGAACATCAGCGCCCGCTTCGGGGAGGTGTACAGCCCGAAGTTGAGCAGATGGGCGTCGCCGCAGAGCTGGACGGTGAGTCCGGTGTGCGGCCGGGCGGCAAGGTCGGCGGCCATCACGGCGGCGGCGCCGCGCAGGAAGGCGAAGGGCGAGGCCGCCATCCGTCCGTAGCGGACGGGCAGCAGTTCGGGCAGCCGGTCGCGGCCCTGCCGTTCCAGGACGACGACGGGGTCGGGCCGGTCGAGTGGGGGCAGCCAGTCCGCGTGCGCGGAGCGGGGGACCCGCTTGCGGGCCTCCTTGCCGCGCCGGGCCCGCTCCTCGGGGGTGCCGGTGGCGCCGGGGGCGCTCATGTTCCTCGTCTCCGCACCACGCCGGTCTCCCGTCTCGAACACGCCGCCGACACGCCCTTGTTCGCAGTGAAGAGCCGGGTGCCCGGGCGCGCATGCCGGGTCCGGCGAACGGGTGACGCGCGGGGCCGGGCGCGATGGTCAGTGGGGTCGGGGATGATGCGTGCAGGGACCGGTGAGGACGGGGCGGTGGTCGGGGATGGGTGAGGACATGCGGTTCATCGACGGGGCGGAGCGCAGGGCCCGGCTGGCGCTGCGGCACCGGCTGACCGCGGCGGGGCGGGCGGCGACGCCCGAGGCGGTGGCCGCTTCCCTGGTCGCCCTGCACGGGACGGATCCGGCGACGGTGTATCTCGCGGTCGGGGCGCGGCTCGCCGACCCGGCGGGACCGGTGGCGGCGACGGAGCGGGCGTTGTACGAGGACCGGACGCTGGTGCGGATGCACGGCATGCGGGACACGGTGTTCGTGTTCCCCGCGGAGCTGACGGCCGTCGTGCACGCCTCGACCGGTCTCGCGGTCGCCGCCCGGACTCGGGCCTCGCTGGTGGCGGACATGGCGAAGGCGGGTGCTCCGGACGCGGCCTGGCTGAAGGAGGTCGAGGAGTCGGCGCTGGCCGCGCTGGGGCGGCTGGGGCAGGCGACGGCGGCCGAGCTGGCGCGGGAGGAGCCGCGGCTGCGGGAGCAGTTCGTGTACGCGGCGGGGAAGAGCTACGAGGGGGTCCACACCGTCTCGACCCGGCTGCTGCGGCTGCTGGGGGTGGAGGGGAAGGTGGTCCGGGGACGGCCGTTGGGCTCCTGGACGTCGAGCCAGTTCCGCTGGGCCCTCGCCCCGGCCCATCCGGAGCTGGATCCCGGGCGGGCGCGGGCGGAGCTGCTGCGGCGCTGGCTGACGGTGTGCGGTCCGGCCACCGAGGCGGATCTGAAGTGGTGGACGGGGTGGAAGGTGACCGACGTCCGGCGGGCGCTGGAGGCGATGGGGGCGCGGGCGGTGGGGGTGGACGAGGGCACGGCGTACGTCGTCGAGGGGGACGCCGATCCGGTGGCGGGGCCCGAGGAGCCCTGGGCGGCCCTGCTGCCCGCTCTCGATCCGACGGCAATGGGCTGGCAGGGCCGGGACTGGTATCTGGCGCCGGAGCTGCGGCCCGCCCTGTTCGACCGGAGCGGCAACATCGGGCCGACGGTGTGGTGGAACGGCCGGGTGGTGGGGGCCTGGGCCCAGCGGGCGGACGGGGAGGTCGTCTGGCGGATCCTCACCGGGGAGGGGATCGGCCGGGAGGGGCGGGCGGCGGTGGCCGCCGAGGCGGAGCGGCTGGCCGGCCTGCTGGGCGGGGCGCGGGTGACGCCCCGGTTCCGGACGCCGGTGGAGAGGGAGCTGGCGGCGTGAAGGGGCCGGTGGAGAAGGAGCCGGCGGCGTGAGGGACGCCGGGTGCCGTGCCGAGGGACGGCACCCGGCGCCCGGCTCACCGGTTGTAGCGCAGGTAGGCCCTGACCATGTGGCACGTGGTGTCCGACGGCGGGTGGACGCCGATCAGCTCCGCCGTGCTGCGGATCTTCTCGTTGCGGGCCTGGTTCGGCAGGTAGACACCGAGGTCGAGCAGCGCGATGGCGAGGCGCATCGCCTTGAGGCGGCGGTTGTGCGCCACGTACCACTCCCGGGGCCGTCCGGCCGGCAACGGCCGCTTCGCCACGGGCCCATAAGGCAGGTCGAGCTGGACGGAACGCTTCGCGGTGGACTGGGTCGGCAGCGGCTTCGGCTTCAGTGCGGCAGCGGGCACGAACATCCTCCTGTCGCGGTCGGAACCCCGCCGGGATCTCCGGCGGAACTCTCGAACACTGCATCCAGTCTACTGCCCCCCACTGACATTCAGCAGTCCGCAATCTCCTTCAAATGCCCAGGTGAGCAAGGAAATTGGTGCCGTGTCACCCGAGGTTCGCACGGTGCGCGAGAGACGCCAAGTATTCGAACAGAGTCGCCGCCCGGGCTCCCCGTGCGGCAGGCCGTTACCGTGACCCCATGGAGATCTGGATCAACCCGGCCTGCTCGAAGTGCCGCAGCGCGCTGACGCTGCTCGACGCGGAGGGTGCCGACTACACCGTCCGCCGCTATCTGGAGGAGGTGCCGAGCGAGGACGAGATCAGGGACGTACTGGACCGGCTCGGTCTGGAGCCGTGGGACATCGCCCGGACCCAGGAGGCCGCGGCCGGGGAGCTGGGGCTGAAGGAGTGGGCGCGGGACGCGGCGTCCCGCTCACGCTGGATCGCGGCGCTCGCCGGGCATCCCGAGCTGATCCAGCGGCCGATCATCACGGCCGACGACGGCACGGCCGTGGTGGCCCGCACGGACGAGGCCGTACGGGACGCGCTGTCCCGCTAACCGCCCCGCACGGGCCGTGATGTGATGCGCGCCACTCCCGTCGACTTCCGTGACCCCTGAGTACCTTCGTTCGGGATCTCGTACATAGCGGCGTACGCTCCCCTATCCCTTTCAGGAGGCGCGCATGTCGCGCAGGAGAACACTCGGCACGAAGAAGACGATCGCACTGCTCGTCGGCGCGGCGGCGGTGGCGGGCGGTGGGGCCTTCGCCATGGCGGGCAGCTCGAACGCCTCGCAGACGCCGCAGACCCTGTCCGCCGGGAACTCGACCGTCTGCCAGGGGCTCGCCACCGCCCTCGGCAACAACCAGAAGTTCATCGACGGCCAGCGGGCCGCTCCGGACGCGCAGTCGGCGGCCCGGATCGCCAACCGCGAGGCGGTCATCGCGCAGATCAAGGTCCAGCAGAAGGCGTCGGGGTGCACCGTCGGGGAGTCGGCTCAGGACTCCCAGGCGGCGCAGCCGGCCCAGCCTTCGCAGACGGCCTCGGCCCCCGCGGCGAACACCGGGAACGCGGGCAATGCCGGGAACGCGGGGAAAACCGGGAACGCGGGCGGCGCCGGCAACGGCGGTGCCGCGGCCTCCGGTCAGCAGGTCTGCAACGGCTCGACGGTCACCCTCTCGGGAGAGGGCGGCGCGCCCGCCGCGTCCAGCAACCAGTTCCCGGCAGGTACGAAACTGAAGGTCACCAACCTGGACAACAACAAGTCCGTCACCGTCCAGGTGACCTCGGTCTCCGGCAGTTGTGCGCTGCTTAACAACGCCGCCTTCGAGCAGGTCCGCGAACCCGGCAAGTTCCTGATCCGCCGGGCCGTGATCGAGAAGGTGGGGTGAGGTTCCCCCGCCGTCAGACGTGACCGGCGGCTGACGGGGTCCCGCTGTTCGCGGCCACGAACAGCGGGACCCCCGCACGCGGGCCGCGCGGCACGGCCGAGCGATCCCCCGCGCGGTGACCCGCGCCACAGCACCGCCAGGTAACACGGGGTTCACATGCGAGCAATGACCGGGAAATCGCCTGTTGACAAGCTGCCGATCAACACAGAAGGCGCCCCAGTGCCGCAGCGCCGCAGCAGCAACAGCACCCGCAAGTGCGTCAGACACACCCCCGAAGGAAGTGGCCCGTGACCTTCAAGGCTGAGTACATCTGGATCGACGGCACCCAGCCGACGGCGAAGCTCCGCTCCAAGACCAAGATCATCACGGATGAGCCCGCCGGTCTGGACGCACTGCCGATCTGGGGCTTCGACGGGTCCTCCACGAACCAGGCCGAGGGGCACTCCTCGGACCGTGTGCTGAAGCCGGTCTTCACCTGCCCCGACCCGATCCGCGGCGGCGACGACGTCCTCGTCCTGTGCGAGGTCCTCAACATCGACATGACGCCGCACGAGTCCAACACCCGTGCCGCGCTCGTCGAGGTCGAGGCGAAGTACGGCGCGCAGGAGCCGATCTTCGGCATCGAGCAGGAGTACACGTTCTTCCAGGACGGTTACCCGCTCGGCTTCCCCAAGGGCGGCTTCCCGGCCCCGCAGGGCGGCTACTACTGCGGTGTCGGCGCCGACGAGATCTTCGGCCGTGAGGTCGTCGAGGCCCACCTGGAGAACTGCCTGGCCGCCGGCCTCGGCATCTCCGGCATCAACGCCGAGGTCATGCCCGGCCAGTGGGAGTTCCAGGTCGGCCCGCTCGCCCCGCTCGAGGTCTCGGACCAGCTGTGGGTCGCCCGCTGGCTGCTCTACCGCACCGCCGAGGACTTCGGCATCTCCGCCACCCTCGACCCCAAGCCGGTCAAGGGCGACTGGAACGGCGCCGGCGCGCACACCAACTTCTCCACCAAGGCGATGCGCGAGGGCTACGACGCGATCATCACCGCCTGCGAGTCGCTCGGTGAGGGCTCCAAGCCGCTCGACCACGTCAAGAACTACGGCGCCGGCATCGACGACCGCCTGACCGGTCTGCACGAGACCGCCCCGTGGAACGAGTACTCCTACGGGGTCTCCAACCGCGGCGCCTCGGTCCGTATCCCGTGGCAGGTCGAGAAGGACGGCAAGGGCTACATCGAGGACCGCCGCCCGAACGCCAACGTCGACCCCTACACGGTGACCCGTCTCCTGGTCGACACCTGCTGCGCCGCCCTGGAGAAGGCCGGCCAGGTCTGATCCGTCCCACGGCAACGCGGAAGGGGCGCCCCGCCGGTCCGGCGGGGCGCCCCTTCCGTGTGTCCCGCGCGTGTTTCCGGGTGCCCCCCTCGCGCGTGTTCGGGGTGCGTCCCGCGCGTGACGTCAACTTCGCGTCAAGGAAAGCGTCCAAGCTGTGAGAGGAGGGTCCTGTTGCGGGCGTGTGTCTGCTTCAATGGGGGCATGGCCAGCTTCCAGAAGTACACCGCGACGGGTCGCCATGACCTCGAGCCCTTCTGGCCTTCCCGTCAGCACCACGACTTCGACCGGGTGTGTTGCCGCGCGACGAACGCGCCGGCCCTCTAAAGCCGTACACACCGGCCTTCGGCCAGCGCGCACGACGTACGTCCCTCGACGAGCCCGACCAGGCATCGCGGCCGTCGACCTCCCCGACGGACTTCTCGCGCGAAAAGAGCTGACCTCTCATGGCGACCACCCGTTCCTTCTCCACCGCCACCCTCCCCCACCCCGTCCAGGACGCCCCGCGGCACCGGCTGCGGGCCGTCGGCCCCGACGAGGTGGCCGATGTCACCGATCTGCTGCCGCCCGGCGCCACCTGGCTGCCCGCGCCGCAGCACTCCCTTCCCGACCTGCCCGGCCACCCGGCGATGGTCGGCTACCTCGTGCTGATCCCGGCGGACCAGCAGCAGCCGTTCCAGCCCGTGCCGGTGCCGGCGACGCAGAGCGGTTCCGCCGCGGGCGACCCCCTCGTGCGCATCGACCCGGTCCAGCGCACCGCGGCGGTCGACGGACGTGAACTCGACCTGACGTACCTGGAGTTCGAGCTGCTCGCGCATCTCGTGGCGCACCCGAACCGGGTGCACACCCGCGACCAGCTCGTCACCACCGTCTGGGGGTACGGCCATGTCGGCGACGGCCGTACGGTCGACGTCCATGTGGCCCGGCTCCGCCGCAAGCTGGGCGCCGAGCACCGCGGCACCATCCAGACCGTGCGCCGCGTCGGCTACAAGTACACCCCGCCGACCGGCCGCTGACGCTCTGCCCTGAGCAGAGGACGGTTCCGCCCCCCGGACCGGCCGGGCACAGTCACCCGCATGAGACTTCTGGTGCTGGGTGGTACGGAGTTCGTGGGGCGGGCCGTCGTGGAGGCGGCCCTCGGGCGCGGCTGGGAGGTCACGCTCCTGAACCGGGGGAGGCACGCACCCGCCCCCGGTGTACGGGTCCTGACCGGGGACCGCACCGCGCCCGGGGGCCTGGCCGCCGCCCTGGCCGCGGACGACGGGGACTGGGACGCCGTGGTCGACACCTGGTCGTCGGCGCCCCGCCCGGTGCACGAGGCGGCGCGGCTGCTGCGGGGCCGCGCCGGACGGTACGTGTACGTGTCGAGCTGCTCGGTGTACACCTGGGCCCCGCCCGCCGGGTACACGGAGGACGCGCCCGTGGTCGAGGGCGCGGCACCCGACGCCGGACCGACGGACTACGCCCGCGACAAGCGGGGCGGCGAGCTGGCCGCCGTCGACGCCTTCGGCACGGGCGAGTCGGTGCTCGTACGGGCCGGACTGATCCTCGGCCCGTACGAGAACGTCGGCCGGCTGCCCTGGTGGCTGGGCCGGATCGCGCGCGGCGGCCCGGTCCTCGCCCCCGGGCCCCGCGACCTTCCCCTCCAGTACGTCGACGCCCGCGACCTCGCCGCCTGGATCCTCGGCGCCGTCGAGCGGGAGCTGAGCGGCCCGTTCAACCTGATGAGCCCCCAGGGTCACGCCACCATGGGCGGGTTCCTGGACGCGTGCGTGCGGGCCACGGGGTCGGACGCGCGGCTGCGCTGGACCGCCCCGGAGACCGTCCTCGACGCGGGCATCGAGCCCTGGGTCCAGCTGCCGGTGTGGGTGCCGCCGGGCACCGACCTGCACGACGCGCTGCACGCCGCGGACGTCTCGCGGGCGGTGGCGACGGGACTGTCCTGCCGTCCGGTCGAGGAGACCGTCGCCGACACCTGGGCCTGGCTGGAGGCGATCGGCGGCACCGCACCGCACCGCTCGGACCGGGCGGTGAAGGGACTGGACCCACGGGTGGAGGCACGGGTGCTGGCCGGGGCAGGTGGTGTACCCGGCACCACCCCCTGACCGGGGGCTTCGGCCCCGTGACCGGCCCCGGGCGGTCGGACAGACTGACCGTATGAACACCGACACGAAGAGCGGCCGGCGCGGTTCCAGGACACGGGAGATGGCGCTCGCCGCCGTACGGGGGCTCGTGCTGGCCCTGGCGGTGTGGCCCTGGACGGTGGTGGTCTACTGCCTGGCCCTCGTCTCCCTCGCCCTGATCCCCGTCGGAGTGGGCCTGGTCACCACCCCCTGGGTGATGGCCGCGGCGCGCGCCCTCGCCGACAACCGGCGCGAGCTCGCGCAGCGATGGTGCGGGATCCACATCCCGTCCGCCTACCGGCCGTTGCCCGCGACCGCCAACCCGGTGCGGCGCACCCACGCGCTGCTGCGCGATACGGCGACCTGGCGGGACCTGCGGTGGCTGATGGCGGACACGGTGGCGGGGCTGGTCACCGTGCTGCTGCCGGTCGTCCTGGTGGTCTACCCGCTGGAGGGGCTGGCGCTCGCGGCGGGGCTGTGGCGGGTGGTGTCGGACGGGTCGGACGGCCCCTACTGGTACGCCGACGGGTCGGACGGCCACGGCCCCTACTGGTACGCCTTCGTGCCCGTCCACGACCAGGCGACCGCGATCGGCGCCGGGGCGCTCGCGGTCCTCCTGCTGGTCGTCGCCGACCGGTTCGCCGTGAGCGCGCTCGGCGTCCACTTCCGGATGACCCGCGCTCTGCTCGCCCCCGGCCAGGCCGAACTCGCCGAACGGGTCAAGGTGCTGACCGACACCCGGCGCGACGCCGTGGACACCTCGGCCGCCGAACTGCGGCGCATCGAGCGGGATCTGCACGACGGGGCGCAGGCCCGGCTGGTGGCCATGGGCATGGACCTGGGCACGATCGAGATGCTCCTCGACAAGGACCCCGAGAAGGCCAGGCAGTTGCTCGCGCAGACCCGGCAGTCGTCGGCCGAGGCCCTCGCCGAACTGCGCGACCTGGTGCGCGGGATCCATCCGCCGGTGCTGGCCGAGCGCGGGCTGGGCGACGCCGTACGGGCGTTGGCGCTCCGGCTGCCCGTGCCGACCGAGGTGGCGGTGGACGTGTCCGGACGGGCCGAGGCGCCGGTCGAGTCGGCCGCGTACTTCGCGGTCAGCGAGATCCTCACCAACGCGGTCAAGCACTCCGGCGCCGACCGGATCTGGGCCGACCTGCACCACGCGGAGGGCCGGCTGCGGATCTCCGTCACCGACAACGGCCGCGGCGGCGCGGTGATCGGGGCGGGGTCCGGGTCGGGCCTGGCCGGGGTGGAGCGGCGGCTGGGTACATTCGACGGCGTCCTGGCCGTCAGCTCCCCGGCGGGCGGTCCCACCATGGTGACCATGGAGATTCCTTGCGCGTTGTCCTAGCCGAAGACCTGTTCCTGCTGCGGGACGGGCTGGTGCGGCTGCTGGAGGCCTACGACTTCGAGATCGCCGCCGCCGTGGAGAGCGGGCCCGAGCTGGAGCGGGCCCTCGCCGAGCTGGAGCCGGACGTCGCCGTGGTGGACGTCCGGCTCCCGCCCACGCACACGGACGAGGGCCTCCAGTGCGCGCTGGCCGCCCGCCGCCGCAGGCCCGGCCTCCCGGTGCTCGTCCTCTCCCAGCACGTCGAGCAGTTGTACGCGCGCGAGCTGCTCGCCGACGGCAGCGGCGGGGTCGGCTATCTGCTGAAGGACCGGGTGTTCGACGCGGAGCAGTTCGTGGACGCCGTACGGCGGGTCGCGGCGGGAGGTACGGCGATGGACCCCCAGGTGATCCAGCAGCTGCTGGCCCGCCGGTCGGGCGACGGGCAGGGGCCGGTGGAGCGGCTCACTCCCCGCGAACGGGAGGTTCTGGAGCTGATGGCGCAGGGCCGGTCGAACGCGGCGATCGCCGGCAAACTGGTCGTCACCGAGCGGGCCGTCGCCAAGCACACCGCGAATATTTTCGTGAAGCTCGGTTTGGAGGTCTCCGACGACGACAACCGCAGGGTACTGGCGGTGCTGGCCTATCTGGACCGGGACCGATAGACGGCCAACTACCTCGGACTGTGGGGTCGTTGGGGAGGGTTTGTCGTACGGGTCTCTCATCAATTTCTGAGAGCGCTGAACACCTGTGGGACGGGCTGCGTATGGGAGGGGGCAGCTTCACTCCTGTCGGGCGCCTCGATGCGACCCCGCCAAGGAAGTCAGAGGAGTTCCATGGGACGCAACATTCGTAAACGCCGCTCGTCGATGGCCACGAAGGCCGTGGCAGCATCGGCGGCCCTAGCGCTCGGCGGGGGCGGGCTGATCTGGGCGAACTTCTACGCCTCGGCCCACGAGTCCGGCGACTCGGGCCAGAACACGACCAAGGCCGCCACCGCGGCAGCGCAGGTCGCCACCATCTCCTGCCCGGACGTGGGGCAGAAGCTGACGAACGTGCCGGACAGGGCCAAGCAGGGCGTCGCCGCCGAGCTCGCGAACCTCGACAAGCAGATCACCGAGGCCTACGCCCGGCTCGCCTCCTCGCGTCAGGCGCAGGCGAACGACCCCGGCTTCGTGCAGAACGCGATCGTCGGTCCCCTGAAGGAGAAGCGGGCCGCCACGATCGACCGGATCCGCATCGACATCCAGCGGGTCGGCGGCCAGTTCGACAACCAGATCAGCCAGCTCGCGGCCTGCACCACGCAGGCGGCCAACGCCAACACCACCGCGGGCCAGGCGGGCAACGGCCAGCAGAACAACAACAACGGCCAGCAGAACAATGGCCAGCAGAACAATGGCCAGCAGAACAATGGCCAGAACAACGGTCAGCAGAACAACGGCCAGCAGAACAACGGTCAGCAGCAGGCCGGCGCCAACGGCCAGGGCGGCAACGGTCCGACCGCGGCCGACTTCGTGGACATCACGAAGGTCCAGCCGAACGCGCAGCTGGGCGTCGGCGCCAACGGCCTCGCGGCCAACGGCAACTCCGGCTCCCGCGGCAGCTTCACCACCCGGTGCGGCACCAACGGCAACAAGAACCACAACACGGACAACGTGATCGTGGCCCCCGGTGTCAGCAACGGCGCCCACCACCTGCACGACTACGTCGGCAACCAGTCCAACGACGCTTTCGCGAGCGACCAGAAGCTGGCGGCGGCCCAGACGAGCTGCCAGAACCAGGGCGACAAGTCGTCCTACTTCTGGCCGGTGCTGCGCGTGCAGAACGGCCAGCAGGACTTCGACCAGAACAGGGACGGCGGTGGCAAGGAGGGCAACGTCGGCAAGATCCTCCAGCCCGCCCAGGCCCAGCTGACGTTCCTCGGCAACAAGCGGGGCAACGTCGTCGCGATGCCGACGGCGCTGCGCATCATCACCGGTGACGCCAAGGCCTTCGTCAACGGCAACGCCAACGCCAACGTGAACTGGTCCTGCACCGGCTTCGAGAACCGGGTGCAGCTGGAGACCCAGTACCCGATCTGCCCGCAGGGCAGCCAGGTGGTGCGCACGACGTTCTTCCAGAGCTGCTGGGACGGCAAGAACATCGACTCCGCCAACCACCGTACGCACGTGTCCTTCGTCCGTGGGGACGGCACCTGCGCCAACGGCTTCAAGGCGATCCCGCAGCTGAAGGTCCGGCTGGTCTACAACGTTCCGCGGCCGTCGATCCAGAACGGCGTCGTGAAGAACGCCTACGCGGTCGACACCTTCCCGGAGAACCTGCACAAGCCGATCACCGACCACAACGACTTCATCAACTTCTTCTCCGCGAACACGATGAACAAGATGGTCAACTGCATCAACACCGGCAAGCAGTGCCAGTAGTCGCCGACCCCGGTCGATGACCGGGACGGCACACTGAGAAGGCCGGCGGTGAGGAATCCTCACCGCCGGCCTTTCTCGTGTGCCTTTCGTGTGCCGTGCCGACGTGCTCAGTGGCCGGAGTGCGTCGCGCTCCCAGACGCCTCGCCCGACTCGTGCGCCGAGTGGTCCGTGCCCTCCTCGATGTCGCCGCCGAGCGTCTTGCGCAGCGAGGTCACCGTGCTGTCCTTCTCGCCCACGACCACCCACTTGCGGCCGACCAGGTAGTGGCCGCCGTAGTCCTTGGCGCCGTTGATCCACTCGCGCTGGCCCCGGTCGGTGGCGAAGGTCAGCAGGAGGAACTTGCCCGCGGCGGTCTTGCAGATGGCCTGGCGGAGTTCGTCGGCGTCGGTCTGCATGTCGGGCGTGCAGTCCACCTCGGCGGCCAGGTGCTCCAGGCTGCCGGTGGCCGCCGTCGGGACGGCCACCTCGGCCTTGCCCTGACTTCCGGACGCGCACCCCGCCAGCACCAGCGCCGCCACGGCGGTCGCTGCCGCGAGGATCGGTCGGGTCACCTTCATCTGTCCTCCCTGCGTGAGCTTCGTCCTGGATACGGCTCCCGCGTACGGTCCGCTCAAAATACGCTGACGGCCTGGCACACACGTGCGAGAGTGGGCCGGTGAACGACGACTGGGAAGAGCGCGTGACGGCCGCCTGGGCCACCCTTGACCACTACCCGCAGGCGCGGGCCGCCGACTTCCGGGCGGTGATCGACGAACTCGTCGCCGAACTGCCCGGGGACAGCCCCCTCGGCGCCTTCGAGCGGGCCTGCGCCTGGGACTCCACCGGCCACAGCGACCGGGCCGTACCGCTCTACCGGGAGGCCCTCGCCCTCGGTCTGACCGGGTACAAGGGCCGCCGCGCCAGGATCCAGCTCGCCAGCTCGCTGCGGAACACCGGGCAGGCCGAGGAGGGCGTCGCGCTGCTCACCCCCGAACTGGACGCCCCCTCCGACGAACTGGACGACGCGGTACGCGCCGCGCTCGCCCTGTGCCTGTCCAGCCTCGGCCGCGACCGCGAGGCCCTGTCCCTGACCCTCGGCGCCCTCGCCCCCCATCTGCCCCGGTACCAGCGCTCGATGGCGAACTACGCACGGGCGCTCGTGGAGTCGTAGGCGGAGTCGCAGGTGGAGTCGTAGGCCGGGCGTCGGCCCCTACGGCGGTGACCATCCTCCGTGCCGCTCGTTGCGCTGGGCGTGCAGTCACAGGATGTCGCCCCGAGCCCCGCACCCGGTTCCGTCACCGACCGGGCCGTCGACGTCGAGCAGGCCGAGGCCGCGCTCGTCGAGCACTATCCGCGCCTCGTCCGGCTCGCCTATCTGGTGCTGCCGCCGGGCCTCGGCCGGGGCCGCCGGGTCCTGACCGCCCACGCCCTCGTCCAGCGCGCCCTGCCCCGGCGTCGCGCCCAGGCCCCGGTGATCCCGGCCCAGGCGCAGGCCGGCGGCCGTGACGGCGACCCCGGGTACGCCTACGTCCGCCTCCAGGTGGTGCGGACGGCCCTCCAGGCGGGTCTGCCGCTCGCCCGCCCGGCCTGGCCCAGGCGGGCGCAGCTGCCGCCGCTGCTCCCGCAGGTCCGGGGCCTGAGGCTGTTCCCGCACTCCGGCGGCGCCGACGAACTCGCCCTGGACCAGCGGCTGTCCGCCCTGGACGGCCCGGCCCGCGCCGCCTATGTGCTGCGCGGCCTGGAGAAGCTCGCCGACGGCGAGGTGCGCAAGGTCCTCGCCGAGGCGGGGGTGGCGGACACCGACGCGGCGCTGGACGAGGCCGACGCGGTGCCCGCCCGGTACGCGCTGCTCGACTCCCCCGAGTTCGACCCCTGCTCCCTCCAGGCCCGGCCCACCGATCTGCTGCGCCGCCGCCGGCACACCACGGCCGCGCTGGCCGCCGCCGCGGCCCTCGCGGTGTGCGGTGCACTGGTCGCGCTGCCCGGCGACGGCTGGGGACCGGACGGCGCGGCCGCCCCGGTGTACGCGCAGAACCCGGCCGCCGAGGCCGCGCTCGACCCGGGCCGGCTGCTGCGGGTCTCCCCCGTCGCCTGGAAGACGTCCGCGCGCACCGACTTCTCCGTCTGGCCGGCCCGTGGCGCCCTGGTCCGCGACACCGCTCTGCTGCGCCGCGCCCTCGCGGTCTGGGCTCGCCCCGGCGCGTCGGTGCAGGTCTCGGCGACCCCCGACACCCCCTCCGGCGGCCCGTCCGGCCCGCCCCAGCTCCTGTACGCGGCCGAGGTCGGCAACGCGCGCGTGGTGCTCTTCCACGACGGTTGGCGCATCGCCCGCTATGCCGAGCCGAAGGACGGCACGGCCGGGGCCGCCCTGGACTTCGCGCGGGTGGACGGCGCGACCGGCGCCGAGGCGTCCGCGATCGTCCTGGACCGGGCCGACGGCAACGTCCGCTGGCTGACGGCGCCCTGGGTGACCGCGGCGGGCGAGCGGGACCTCGGCAAGCCGGGCGCCGGGGTGATGGCCCTGACGCTCACCGACGGCATCACCTCGCCGCTGGCCAGCCCGGTGACCCGGACCGGCAGCTGCACCGGCTGGAACGTCCTCCAGCTCACCGAAGCCTCCGGCACCCATCTCCTGACCGACCTGGGCGAGCTGGTGCCCGCCCGGCTGACCGGCGGCCGGCCCACCGCGCCGAAGGAGGCCACGGGAGCGGAGGCGCTCGGCACCTGGGCGCCGTACGCCTGCTCGCTGGCCGATGTGCGCGGGCAGGGTGTGCGCACGGTGAACGTGTGGTCGTACGCGCGCCAGCCGCTGCCCGACGCGAGCGGCTCGGCGGAATGGGTGTGCACCCGGGCGGAGACCTGGCGGGGCGACGGGAGCCGGGTGCTGGCCCAGTTCCGTACCCCGGGCGGGCTGTTCGGGGCGGCCGTGGCGAAGGCCGGGGACGTCCCCGCGTGCGGGCCGCGCGATCCGCATGTGCTGGCCGGGGTGTTGTGGAAGTCGCAGGGCGGCCACTGGTACCTCCTCGCGGCCGGCGACTCGGGGACCCGGAACGTGCGGGCGACCGGCGGGGTACGCGGCTTCGCGCCGGGCCATCTGCTCACCGCCGCCGCGGAGAAGGGGGCGAAGGCGGACCTCAAGGGCACGCTGGCGAACGGGCGTCGGGTGAGCGGTCTCAACTGATCGCAGGCCGCGCCGGGACGTGCCCGACAGGTGTCCACCCGAGGCCGATCCGGTCCGTTCGAGGCCGGATCCGATCGGTAAGGTGTGCGCATGACTACCGGGGTTCGTCGAAGAATGGGAGTCGAGGAGCGTCGGCAGCAGTTGATCGGCGTCGCCCTCGAACTGTTCGCCCAGCGCTCGCCCGACGAGGTCTCCATCGACGAGATAGCGGCCGCCGCCGGTATCTCGCGCCCCCTCGTCTACCACTACTTCCCCGGCAAGCTCAGCCTGTACGAGGCGGCGTTGAAGCGGGCCTCGGAGGACCTCGCCGCCCGTTTCGTCGAGGCCCCCGAGGGCCCGCTCGGCTCCCGGCTGCTGCGGGCCATGCGCCGCTACTTCGACTTCGTCGACGAGCACGGCCCGGGCTTCTCCGCCCTGATGCGCGGCGGCCCGGCCGTCGGCTCGTCCACGACGAACGCCCTGATCGACTCCGTGCGCCAGGCCGCCTACGAGCAGATCCTGTCCCACCTGGGCATCACGGACCCGCCCGTCCGGCTGGAGCTGGTGGTGCGCTCCTGGATCTCGCTCGCCGAGTCGACCGCGCTGATCTGGCTGGACGGGCGGCGGATCCCGCGCGAGGAGCTGGAGGTGCAGTTGGTGCACGACTTCGCCGCGCTCACCGCCGTCAGCGCGGCCTACGACGAGGAATTGCGCAGGCTGCTGCACCCGGTGCTGGCCGCGGAGCCGGCCGACGGTCCCTTCGGGAACCTGGCGGCCCGGCTCATCGCGCTGGCCTCCTGAGGATCACCTGTCGAACTTGCGGTACGACGGGTCGAGGTCCCGGATCTCGGCCGAGGCGTGCAGGGTGATGCCCTCGTCCGCGATGTGCCCCCGCAGCAGTTCCAGGACCGCCTCGGTCAGCCGGGCCTTGGTGTCGTCGGTGCGGCCGGCGAGCAGACCAAGACAGACGTGGACGACCGCGTGCTGCTGCTCGAGCGGGTCCTCGTAGCCGTACGCGGTCTCGTCCGCCCGGCGGAACAGGGTCTTGCAGGCCTCCGGCTTGGCGACCGCGATCTCGACCACCGCGGTGTGCAGCGCCCGGGCGAAGGCCTCCCGGTCGAAGGCGTGGGTCACGGCGGCCGAGTAGTCGACGGTGATGTTCGGCATGAGCGCTCCTGGTCCAGGACGACGGCGTCGGTCACGTCACCCTAGCCGCAGTGCCGGCCTGGCGATGTCGTCGTCCTGGCCGTGGGCGAAGGGGCCGCCGGTCCCGTATCAGGAGACCCGGGAGAAGACCGCGACCGTACGACCCGGGACGGCGAAGGTGCCCGATTCCCGCACGTAGGACGAGGCCTTGACGGTGGAGTCCGCGCCCGACGCCTGCACCGGGTGGAGCCGGTAGCCCCGGCCGGCGAGAGAGACGATCCGCTGCCTCTGCTCGTCCGGCGTGGCGTTGAAGACGACGACCAGATCGCCCAGCTCCATGGTGATCACCCCCGGCGTCTCGTCCGTGCCGGACAGCGGGAAGGACAGCGCGGACTGCACCCGGGCGGCCGTGCCGAGCGAGAACGCCTTCTGCGTCGTACGGATCCTCAGCAGGTCCCGGTAGGCGGCAGAGGCGCCGGTGATCTGCGCGCAGCCCACCTCGACGCTCGTCAACAGGGGCTTGGCGTAAGGCCACTTGGAGGCGTTGTCGGCGGCCGGGGGCAGCCCGCGGCCGAAGCCGTTGCCGTCGGCGCAGTTCCAGTGGATCGCGTTGAACCAGTCGCCGCTGTCGAAGGAGTTGCGGTCCAGGGACTTGGAGCGCAGCAGGTCGGAGCCGGCCTGCGAGAGCGACGGTCCCTGGGAGAGGACGGCCGTGGCCATCGCGAGGACCTGCATCCGGGCCCGGTCGGCGGGGCTCGTCGACGACGGCAGCTTGTAGGCGAGGGCGTCGAACAGGGACTCGTTGTCGTGCGCGTCGGCGTAGGCGAGGGCGTCGCCGGGCGCGGCCGCGTATCCGGCGGGCTGCCCGTTGTAGTCGACCTGGGCGCCGGTGACCTCCTTGCCGTCGGTGTCGGTGAACCGGTAGGCGGCGAGGTTGCCGGACAGACCGACCTTGATCAGGTCCTGGTAGTGCAGGAGGCGGGCCTTCTGCTCGGCCCTCGTCCCGTTGGCCGTGGCGGAGTTGGGGTCGGTGTACAGGCCGGACGCGAAGCCCTGGACGCCGGGGTCGGAGTCGAAGGGTCCGCCGCCGCGCACCGCGTCCCGGGCCCGGTCGGAGAAGGTCGCGATGCCGGTGCCGGCCATGTTCTTCTGCGTGGCCTGCGTGAACCGGGCGTCGTCGGCGACCTCGCCGAAGTTCCAGCCCTCGCCGTACAGGATGATCCCCTTGCCGTCCACGCCGTCCTCGGCGGGGGTCAGCGCGTCGAGCGCCTTGCGGACGGCCAGGATGTTGGCCTTCGGGTGGTGGCCCATGAGGTCGAAGCGGAAGCCGTCGACCTTGTACTCCCTGGCCCAGGTGACGATCGAGTCGACGACCAGCTTGCCCATCATGGCGTTCTCGGTGGCGGTGTTGGCGCAGCAGGTGCTGACGGCGACCGATCCGTCGGCGAGGAGGCGCTGGTAGTAGCCGGGGACGATCCGGTCCAGGACGGAGGTGTCCGCCTGGCCGCTCGCCGCCGTGTGGTTGTAGACGACGTCCATGACGACCCTCAGGCCGTCCTCGTTCAGGGACTTGACCATCTCGCGGAACTGGACCGTGCGGGCGGTGCCGTCCGCTTCGGTGGCGTACGAGCCCTCGGGGACCGTGTAGTGGTACGGGTCGTAGCCCCAGTTGTAGGCGTCCTTCGCGGCGGTCTTCGCCACGCACTCCTGCTGCCGCTCGGAGTCGGCCGGGTAGGAGGCCAGGTCGCAGCCGGGACTCTGCTGGTCGGCCTTCCTCTCGGGGACGGTGGCGAGGTCGAACGCGGGCAGCAGGTGGACGTACGACGTGCCCGACGTCGCCAGGGCGCGCAGATGCCGGGAGCCGTCGCTGTTCCTGTCGGTGAAGGCGAGGTAGGTGCCCCGGTCCTTCGCCGGTACGGTCGGGTCCGCGACGGAGAAGTCCCGGATGTGCAGCTCCTGGATCTCGGCGTCCTTGAGCGGCACCGCCCTGGGCTTCGGGTACGAGGACCAGCCGCCCGGCGCCAGGGTCCCGTCGTCGAGGTCGACGACCAGGCTGCGCGCGGAGTCCGCCGTCAGGGCGACCGAGTAGGGGTCGGTGACCTTGTTGGTGACGACCTTGCGGACGCTGGGCGCCCAGACCTTCACGACGTACCGGTAGGCCTTGCCCTTCCAGGTCGTGGGGCCGGTGACGGACCAGACGCCGGTGGTGGCGTCACGCCTCATCCTCACGAGGGAGCCGTCGAGTTCCAGGGACACCTGCTGAGCGGTCGGCGCCCAGACGGACAGGGTGGGGCGGCCCTTCGCGAACGTCGGGCCCAGCTTCGCCTTCGTCGCGGCGGGGTACAGCGCGTCGAGCACTCCGGCGATCTGGACGCCGGTCGCGGCGAGGACCGCACCGTTCGTTGCCCGCTGGGAGGCGACGAGCTGACCGTCGAGGGCCTCGCGCACCCGGTCGCGGTCGCGCGGGTCGACGGACCAGGCGGTGTAGTCCTTCAGGTGCGGGAACCTCGCCTTCTGGGCGTCGCTGAGCGTGGTCTTCGTCAGCCGCAGCCAGCGCTCGTCGTCGCTGGTCAGCGTGCCCTTGTCGACGGTGATCGAGCCGTCGTGGGAGGAGAGGAGCTGGGTGGAGGCGGCGGCGTCCGAGCCGTTCCAGGCGACCGTGTCCCGGTCGATCCAGACCGCCTTGGAAGTGGTCAGGTCGAGCGCGGCGGCGGACCCGGCGGGCTGCGGGAGCAGGTACTTCTCCTGGCCGCCCAGCAGCCACACCTCGTGGCCGTTCGCCGTGAGGTCGAGCACCTGGTCGGCGGGCAGGTCCTTGTCGTCGCCCTTGTGGAGGATGTAGCTGAGGCTGGTGGCCCCGGCGGTGAGCGGCACCTCGAAGACGGCCCCGTAGGCGTCGGTCCTCACCGGCTTCAGCGGGTGGGACCACTCGGTGGGGTTCGCGGCGCCCGTCCAGACGTGCAGGCCCCAGCCGTCGTGGTCGCCGTCGGCGCGGTGGTAGTGCAGGATCGCCTTCGACGTGTCCTGGGCGGGGTGGTCGGGTCGCTCCGTCCGCACGTCCTCCTTGCCCTGCTCGATCCAGACCTCGCCGGCCTTGGTGACGTCGATCGTGCGGTCGGTGGCGACGTCCTTGGTGCCGTCCTTGTCTACGACGAGGAAGCCGATGTTCGAGGCGCCGGGCTTCAGCTTGACGTAGGCGAAGGCGCCGTAGGCGTCACGGCCGGTGAAGGGGTGGCCGGCCGGCCAGTTCGTGGCCTCGCCGGCGGCGAGGTCGCCCCAGGCGTACAGGCCCCAGTCGGTGTAGTCGCCGTCGGTGCGCCGGTAGTGGACGATCGCGTAGTCGCGGGAGGAGGCGGTGGGGATCTCCCTGGCCGGCGGGGTGCCGGTGGTGGACCCGGCGGTCGCGGACGCGGTCCGGCCGGCCGAGTCGACGACCACCGCCTTGTAGCGCAGGGCGGTTCCGGCCGGGACGTTCTCGCCGATGGTCTGGGTGACCTTGTAGGGGGCGTGGTCGGCGGAACCGAGGGTCCGCCACTTCCCGTTGCCGGTCCGGGCGGCGAAGACGACGCGGTTGAGCTGACCGCCGTCGACGTCCGCGCCGAGCTCGACGGTGCCGGTGGCGCCGACGGCGGGGGCACGGAGAGTGATCGTCGGCCTGCTCGCGGGCCGGTCGAGCTTACGGGCGGCCTTGAGGACGATCGCCGACCCGGCCGGGACGGTCACCGTGATCTTCTTGTCGGCGCCGGAGGTCGCCGTGCTCCTGGTGCCGTAGATCCCGTGGAAGGCCATGGCCGCGGAACCGGTCGCGAAGGTCGCCGTCCGGGCGGTGTCCGCGTTGTTGAAGGCGACGACGTACTCGGTGCCGGTCCTCGCGTCGGTGCGGGAGAAGGCGTAGACGCCCGCGCCCTCGGCGGCGTACCGCTCGGTCTGGACGCCGTCGGTCAGCGCCGGGTTGGCCTTGCGGAGCCCCGCGAGGGCCGCGATCCGCCGGTACAGCGGGGCGCTCGGGTCGTAGGCGTCGCTCGCGTGGGTGCGGTCGGTGCCGAGCTCGTCGTCGTCGAGGTAGTCGGCGACCTTGGAGGCGAACATGGTCTGGCGGGCGTCCTTGTCGCCGCCGGAGCCGGTGAAGCCCTGCTCGTCGCCGTAGTAGACGACCGGGTTGCCGCGGCTGAGGAACATCAGCTCGGTGGCGAGCCGGTCCTTCTTGAGCAGTTCGGCGTCGGTGGCCCTCGGGTTGTCCTGCTTCAGGAAGGCGCCGATGCGGCCCATGTCGTGGTTGCCGAGGAAGGTGACCTGCTCGTACGCGTTGGCCTTGTCGGTCGTGTACCGGTAGTCGTCGGCGAAGACGCCCGCGAGCTTCTGCGCGCTGCCGCCCTGGGAGGCGTACTGGCGGGCCGCCTCCTGGAAGGGGAAGTCGAGGGTGGCGTCGAGGCGGCCTCGGGTGACGTACGGTGAGGTGATCGAGGGGTCGGCAGAGTAGACCTCGCCGAACATGAAGAAGTCCTTGCGGCCCCGCTTCGCCGCGTAGGCGTCGAGGGCGGTCGCCCACTGGGTCCAGAACTCCATGTTCACATGCTTGACGGTGTCGATCCGGAAGCCGTCGATGTCGAAGTCCCCGACCCAGCGCTGGTAGATCCTCTCCATGCCGCTGACGACCTCGGGGCGCTCGGTCCACAGGTCGTCGAGGCCGGCGAAGTCGCCGTAGGTCGTGGACTCGCCGGCGTACGTCGAGTCGCCGCGGTTGTGGTACATCGTCGGGTCGTTGAGCCAGGACGGCACTTTGGACCGGGACGTGACCTTCGGGGTGCGCGGGAAGGAGTCGGCGTCGACGGCCGGGAACGTCTCCCCGGCGGCCGCGTGGTCGGCGTCGTCGAAGGGCCGGCCGTCCTTGGTCAGATAGGGGAAGGCGCCCTTGGAGAGGTAGTCGTAGGACTTCTCCTCGTAGTCGACGACGTCGGCGGTGTGGTTGGTGATGACGTCGAAGAACACCTTCATGCCCTTGGCGTGCGCCCGGGTGATGAGGGTCGAGAGGTCCTTGTTGGTGCCGAAGTGCGGGTCGACCTGGGTGAAGTCGGTGATCCAGTAGCCGTGGTAGCCGGCCGAGGTGTTGCTGCCGGTGCCCTGCACGGGGCGGTTCTTGAAGATCGGGGCCATCCAGATGGCGGTGGTGCCGAGGCCCTTGATGTAGTCGAGGCGCCGGGTCAGACCCTTGAGGTCGCCGCCCTGGTAGAAGCCCTTGTCGGTGGGGTCGTAGCCGGTGGTCAGGCGTGAACCCGTCAGACCGCCCCGGTCGTTGGTGGTGTCCCCGTTGGCGAAACGGTCCGGCATGACGAAGTAGAACTGCTCGCGGGTGTCGTCGTGCCGGGCGGGCTCGGCGGCGAGCCTCGTGTCGGAGGGCGGCGGGGGCGGGCTGTCCGCGTGGGCGGCGAGCGGCTGTACGAGCGCGGCGGCGAGGGCCGCGGCGGCGCCGGCCGCGACCCGTCTGACGTGTATCACCGGTGTGAACTCCTAGCGATGGCGGCTCTCTTGGGTCCGACCCCGCGCGACCGTATCGCTGGCGCAAGGTTTACAGCAAGAGTCATGCAACCAGCAGCAAGAACTTTCACCGGAGCCGGCCTGGACAGCCGGTGTGCGCGGGGTGCGGGGCCCGGGAGGGGGCTTCAGCAGCTGGACTTGCCGGCGTAGATCGCCAGGGCGGTGTCCGCGCCGAGGGTGGCGGTGAACCGGCCGCCGGAGTTCACGGTCACGGTGGTGTTGTTCTGGACGTCGCAGTACGTCCCCGCGGCCAGGGAGGTCTGGTAGGTCCGGGTCAGCGAGCCGCTCTCGTGGTTGATCGCGACGTACCCCTTGCCGCCCCGGCCGAAGGCGATGGCGTCGCCGCCGTTGTCCCACCAGTTCGTGACGGCCTCACCGCGGGTGGCGTTGCGGAAGGCGACCATGCGGCGGATCTCCGGCCAGGCGTGCTGGCACTTCCAGCCGTCCTGCCAACAGGCTGTGACCGCACCGCCGTTGGGCGGACCGGCGTCCGTGTCGGACCACTCGTAGCCGGAGTTGATGTCCGGGGCGCCGTACGGGTACGCCAGCATGAAGACGTTGGCGAGGGTGTACTTCGCGCCGTCCTTGTAGTTGAGGGTGGAGCCGTTGCGCTCGGTGTCGTGGTTGTCGACGAACACGTCGGCGACGGAACTGCTCAGATAGCCCCAGCCCTCGCCGTAGTTCTTCAGGTAAGCGAGGTTCTCGTTGTTGAAGACCCGCTTGAGGTCGTAGGCGTAGCGGAATTCCTGGACGTCGCCGTTCCCCGTGTACTCCGTGGGCTGGACAGCCTCGCCGCTGCCGTAGATGACCTCCTGCTTCCAGTACACGCCGGTTTTCGTGAGCCGGGACTTGATGTTGGCGAGGTCGGCGGTGTCGATGTGCTTGGCCGCGTCGATGCGGAAGCCGTCGACGCCGAGGGTGAGCAGGTCGTTCAGGTATCCGGCGAGGGTCCTGCGCACGTACTCCTCGCCCGTGTCCAGGTCGGCGAGGTGCACCAGCTCGCAGTGCTGGACGTTCCAGCGGTCCCGGTAGTCGGTCACCGGGGAGGTGCAGTCGTCGAAGTCGTAGGAGGAGTACAGGCCCGGGTAGTCGTACTTCGTGTACGAGGAGCCGCCGGTGCCGGTGCCGCTGCCCGCGGCCATGTGGTTGACGACCGTGTCGACGACGACCTTCACACCCGCCGCGTGGCACGTGGTGACCATGTTCCGGAACGCGGCGCGGTCACCGAGGCGACCGGCGATCCGGTAGCTGACCGGCTGGTACGACGTCCACCACTGCGCTCCCTGTATGTGCTCGGCGGGCGGGGAGACCTGGACGTATCCGTAGCCGGCCGGGCCGAGGGTGTCGGTGCACTCCTTGGCGACAGAGGCGAAGTTCCACTCGAAGAGGACGGCCGTGACGTCCTTGGTGCCGGGCGGGGCGGCGTGGGCTGCGGACGCGGGGGCCAGGAGGGCCGCCCCGGCGGCGAGGGCGACGGCGCCCGAAAGGGTTCTGCTGCTGACCATGGGGGTTCCTTCTCCGTTGAAGGCTCTTGCTGCAATCTTTCAGAAACCTTGCGGTGGCGCGAGGTTAACGGTGCGCGGGCCGGAAAAGGCAGGGGGCGGCGTGAAAGAAGTGCGCGCGAGCCCATGGATCGACGCCCGGGACGACAGAGGACCCCGCCGCTTCCCGGGGAAGCGGCGGGGTCCTTGACGGTTCGTCAGGCCGTGGTCCACCACACGGTCGTGTCGGCGGGGAGCTTGAGCTCGCCGTCCGTCTCGGCCACCTCGCCGCTGGTGAGGAGGACACGGCCGTACGACGGGACGCGGACCGACTCGCCGGAGGTGTTCGTGACGCACACGAACTCGCCGCGCCGGAAGGCGAGGACGCCCTCCGGGGCCTTCAGCCACTCCACCGCGTCACCGGCGCCCAGGTCGGGCTGGGTGCGGCGCAGGTGCAGGGCGGAGCGGTAGAGCTCCAGGGTGGAGCCGGCCACGCCCTGCTGGGCCTCGACGCTGAGCTCCGCCCACTCCGCGGGCTGGGGCAGCCAGCTGCCGCCCGTGCCGAAGCCGTACGACGCCCCTTCCCGCGTCCACGGGATCGGCACCCGGCAGCCGTCGCGGAAGCCGTCCTGGCCGGCGCCGCGGAAGTAGGCCGGGTCCTGGCGGACCTCGTCGGGGAGGTCGACGACGTCGGGCAGGCCGAGTTCCTCGCCCTGGTAGACGTAGGCGGAGCCGGGCAGGGCCAGCATGAGGAGGGTGGCCGCGCGGGCGCGGCGCAGGCCCAGGTCGCGGTCGCCGGCCGTGCGGATCTGGGTGCCGAGGCCGGGCGGGTTGGCGAAGCGGGTGGCGTGCCGGGTCACGTCGTGGTTGGACAGGACCCAGGTCGCCGGGGCGCCGACCGGGCGCATCGCCTCCAGGGTGCGGTCGATGACGGCGCGGAGTTCCTTCGCGTCCCATTCCGTCGACAGGTACTGGAAGTTGAAGGCCTGATGGAGCTCGTCGGGGCGGACGTAGTTCGCGGTGCGCTCGACGGTGGGGGTCCAGGCCTCGGCGACGAAGATCCGCTCGCCCGACTCCCGCCACCGCCCTTCCGCGGCGAGCCCTTCGGTCCCCTTTTTCTCACCGGCGTACTCGTCGAGGATGAGCCGCCACTGACGGTAGATGTCGTGGACGCCGTCCTGGTCGAAGAACGGCATGACATCGTTGCCCAGCAGTTTGAGCTGGTCGTGGGAGCCGATGTCGGGAAGACCGGCGGCCTTCACCAGGCCGTGGGCGACGTCGATGCGGAAGCCGTCCACGCCCATGTCCAGCCAGAACCGCAGGATCGAGCGGAACTCGTCGCCCACGGCCGGGTGGTCCCAGTTGAAGTCGGGCTGCTCGGGGGCGAAGAGGTGCAGGTACCACTCGCCGTCCTCGACGCGGGTCCACGCCGGGCCGCCGAAGATGGACTCCCAGTCGTTGGGCGGCAGTTCGCCGTTCTCTCCCGTGCCGGGGCGGAAGTGGTAGCGGTCCCGGAGGGGGGAACCCGGCCCCTCCGCGACCGCCCGCTTGAACCACTCGTGCTGGTCGGAGGAGTGGTTGGGGACCAGGTCGACGATGATGCGCAGGCCGAGCGCGCGGGCGTCACGGATCAGGGCGTCGGCGTCGAGCAGATTGCCGAACATCGGGTCGACGGCCCGGTAGTCGGCGACGTCGTAGCCGGCGTCGGCCTGCGGGGAGGCGTAGAAGGGGCTGAGCCACACGGCGTCCACGCCGAGGTCGCGCAGGTACGTCAGGCGGGAGCGTACGCCTTCCAGGTCCCCCATGCCGTCGCCGTTGCTGTCGGCGAAGCTGCGCGGGTACACCTGGTAGATCACCGCGTCCCGCCACCAGTCACGGCGGGCGCCGACGGTGGCGACGGCCGCTGCGGAGGCGGGGGTGGGGGCCGGGGCTGCGGAGTGCTGCTGGCTCATGGCGTCCTTGGTACGTAACGGATTCATCGGGTCGGGGTGGAGGAGTCGGTGGGAGACGGGGCGGCCGCGGTGCCGGCGGGGTCGGATGACACCGCGGCCGCCCCGGGTTCATGGGTCAGCCCTTGGTGCCACCGGCCGTGAGGCCCGTGACCAGGTTCTTCTGCACGAGGTAGAAGAACGCGGCGGCGGGCAGGGCGATCAGCACCGCGGTGGCCGCCATGAGGTTGCGCTGGGCGTCGTGCTCGCTGACGAAGGACTGCAGGCCGACGGCCAGCGTGTACTTGGTGTCGCTGAGCATGAACGTCGAGGCGAAGGCGACCTCGCTGAAGGCGGTGAGGAAGTTGTAGAACGCGGCCACGGCGAGGCCGGGCTTGGCGAGCGGCAGGACCAGCCGGAAGAAGGTGCCGAACGGGGTGAGCCCGTCCACGCGTCCCGCCTCGTCGATCTCGAAGGGGATGGTGTCGAAGTACCCCTTGAGCAGCCACGCGCTGTACGGGATGACCGTCGTGCAGTAGACGAGGATCAGGCCGACGTAGCTGTCGATGAGCTTCAGGTCCGAGAGGATCTGGTACATCGGCACCATCAGGACGGCGACCGGGAACATCTGGGTCACCAGCAGCACCCACATGAACTTCTTGTAGCCGGGGAAGCGCATCCGGGAGACGGCGTAGCCGGTGGTGGCGGCGATGAGCACGCCGATGGCCGTGGTGCCGAGGGTGACGATCAGCGAGCTCTTCAGCCAGTCGAAGAACTGGGTGTGTTCGAGCACGAACGTGTAGTTGGCGAACGTCATCTTGTCCCAGATGCCGCCCGGGTGCAGGTAGTCGTCCTTGTCCGGGCCGAGGGACAGGTACACCAGCCAGAGGATCGGGAACAGCGCGATCAGGCTCGCGACGGTCAGGACGGCGTGGGAGGCGAGGGAACCGGCGAGGCCCGTCTCGCCGCGGCGGCGGACCCGGCGCGATGCCTTCGGTGCCTTCACGGGGTTCTCCTTGCTCACCGGGGCCGAGGCGGGGGTGGGAGCGGTCGTGGTACTCATCGGGAACTCCTGCCTCAGATCGCGAGCTGCTGCTCGTTGCGGCCCAGCCAGCGGCGGTAGAAGGAGGTGAAGACGATCAGGATCGCCAGCAGCAGGATGCCGTAGGCGGCGGACTGGGCGAAGTCGCGCGGCTGCTGTCCGAAGCCGAGGTAGTAGGCCCAGGTGACGAGGATCTGCGCGTCGGGGGCGGTGTTGCCGAACAGCAGGAAGATCACGGCGAACTGGTTGAAGGTCCAGATGATGCCGAGCAGCACGACGGTGGAGCTGACGGTCCGCAGGCCGGGGACGGTGACGTACCGGAACCGCTGCCAGGCGCTCGCGCCGTCCATCTCGGCCGCCTCGTAGAGGGAGGCGTCGATCGACTGGAGGCCGCCGAGCAGGGAGACCATCATGAACGGCACACCGCACCAGGTGTTGACCATGATCGCGGCGAACCGCTGCCAGAAGGTGTCCTCCAGCCAGGACGGCGACGGCAGGTGCAGGGCGTCGAGGGCGGAGTTGATGATGCCGCCGTCGGCGAGCATGAAGCGCCAGCCGAAGACCGTGACGAAGGTGGGCACCGCCCAGGGCAGCACCAGGACCAGCCGGTACAGGGTGCGGCCGCGCAGCTTCTGGTTGAGCAGCAGGGCGAGGCCGAGGCCGAGGGTGTAGTGCAGGGCGACGCAGAGGGCCGTCCACACGATCGTCCAGACGAAGTGCGACCAGAAGCGGTCGTACGCGGTCGGGCCCCAGAGGATGTCGGCGTAGTTGTCGAGGCCGACGAACGTGTACGTGGCGTCGATGTGGTTGACGCCGATCGTGCGCGCGGTGTTGAGGCTGTTGGCGTCGGTGAGGGTCAGGTAGAGGCCGTACACCAGGGGGTAGAGCACGAGGACGCCGAGGACGACCGCCACCGGGGCGATCATGGCGTAGGCGTACCAGTGCTTGTGGTAGCCCCGCTTCAGGCGCCCGCCCAGGCCGGGTCCTGGCTCACGGTCACCGCGGCGTCTGCCGGTCGCGCGGTCGATGACGACTGTCATGGTTCGGCACCTTCTGGGTCTGCACGCTGGATCTTCGAGGGGGTGTACGGCTCACAGGCCGGTGGCCGCCGGATCCCTCCCCCGTGCTGCGGGGGATCCGGCGGCCACGCGGGGCTCACTTGCCGAAGTCCGGCACCAGCTTGGCGATGGCGGTCTCGGCGGCGCTCAGGCCCTTGTCGAGGGTCTCCTTGCCGCCCGCGATCTTGGGCAGTTCGGTGTCGAGCGGCCCCCACAGGGAGCTGTACTCCGGCAGCGCGGGGCGCGGCTGGGCGGCGGCGAGGACCGTGCCGTACCCGGCGATGCCCGGGTCGGCCTTGACCTCGGCGGTGTAGGCGTCGTCGCGCGTCGGCAGGGTGGAGTTCTTCAGCGCGATGGTCGACTGGGACTTCGCCGAGGTCATGAAGTCGACGAACTTCAGCGCGGCGGCCTGGTGGGCCTTGTCCGAGCCGGCGTAGACCGAGAGGTTGTGGCCGCCGGTCGGGGCGCCCGCCTTGCCGGTGGAGCCGGCCGGGACGGTGGCGATGCCCAGGTTGGCCTTGTCCTTGAAGGCGGTGCCCTTGTAGAAGTTGGTGATCTCCCAGGGGCCCTGGATGATCGCGGCGACCTTGCCGTTGACGAACGCGTCCTGGATGTGGGCGTAGGCGTCGGCGGTGGTGTCGGCCTTGTGGAGGCCCGTGCCGTCGAACAGGCTCAGCCAGGTGCCGTACGCCTTCTTCGCGGCGTCGGAGTCGACCGTGATCTTCTTGGCGGCGACGTCGACGGTGTCGGTGCCCTCGCCGTAGAGGAAGGTCTGGGCGTAGTAGGCCTGGGTGGAGCCCCAGTAGCCGTCGACGCCGGTCTTGGTCTTGACGGTGGCGGCGGCCTTCTTGAGGTCGTCCCAGGTCTTGGGGGCCTCGGTGATGCCGGCCTTCGCGAACAGCGCCTTGTTGTAGACGAGCGCGAGGGTGTCGGTGACGAACGGCACGCCGTAGGTCTTGCCGTCGTACTTCGCCTGCTCGATCAGGTTGGACTTGAACTTGGCCTGGTCGGAGAGGGCCTCGGTACCGTCCAGCGGCAGGAAGTAGCCCTTCTTGGCGAAGGCGGGCGTCCAGCCGACCTCGGAGCGCAGGACGTCCGGGGCGCCGGAGGCACCGGCGGCGGTGTCGAACTTGTTCTGCGCCTGGTCGAAGGGCACGTTGACGTACTTGACCTTGATGTTCTTGTTGGCGGCCTCGAACTCCTTGACCAAGGCCTGGTACGTCGGCGCCTCATTGGTGGCGTTGGAGGTGTCCCACCAGGTGAGGGTGACCGGCCCGCCCGAGTTGTCGCTGCCGCTGTCGTCTCCGCCGCAGGCCGTCGCCGCGAGGGCGAGGGACGCCATCAGCGCGGTGGCCGCTATGCCACGCCGCATGAGTTCTCCTTGAGGGTGAAAGCCCGTGTAGCTACAGGGGGCGGTCCCGTCCACCGTCCCTGCCGACTGGCCGACCGCGTCGATGGGGCCCCTCCCGCTCGCGTTCGTTCGAGAGTGGGGGACGCCGCCGGGCGTGGCCGAACGTAACAGCGTTGTAAGCGTGGCGAAAGTACTTGCTGCAAAAATTTGCAAGACGGCTCGGAAGTTACTCGGGCGTGACCGGACGGCGACCGTCATGAGACGCTTGTTTACGCCCGTCGAGCAGGTGGGACGGCCTGTGCAAGACTCTGCAAGCTCTTGCCATCCACTGTCATGAAGGATCACGAGGGAGCGCGATGACGCAGCAGCCGGGACGAGGCAGGCCAGCGGGTCGGCCGCGGCGTCCGATTGGTGTGCAAGGCGACACCTGGCCGGTACAGTCCACGTCTGTGACCACACGGCTTGCCGACATCGCCGCGCAGGCGGGGGTGAGCGAAGCGACCGTCAGCCGCGTCCTCAACGGCAAGCCTGGCGTCGCCGCCACCACCCGCCAGTCCGTGCTCGCCGCACTGGACGTCCTCGGCTACGAACGCCCGGTCCGGCTGCGCCAGCGCAGCGCGGGCCTCGTCGGCCTCATCACGCCGGAGCTGGAGAACCCGATATTCCCGGCCCTGGCCCAGGTCATCGGGCAGGCGCTGACCCGCCAGGGCTACACCCCCGTGCTCGCCACCCAGACCCCGGGCGGCTCCACGGAGGACGAGCTGACCGAGATGCTGGTGGACCGCGGGGTCGCCGGCATCATCTATGTCTCGGGGCTGCACGCGGACACCACGGCCGACATGCAGCGCTACGAGCAGCTGCGCGCGCAGGGCGTCCCCTTCGTCCTGGTCGACGGTTTCTCCCCCAAGGTGCAGGCGCCGTTCATCTCCCCCGACGACCGGGCGGCGATGACCCTCGCGGTCACCCACCTCGCGTCGTTGGGCCACACCCGGATCGGGCTCGCCCTGGGTCCGAAGCGGTTCGTGCCCGTGCAGCGCAAGATCGAGGGCTTCGTCCGCACCATGCAGGACCAGCTGGGGCTGGGCGCCGAGCAGATCGAGACGGAGCTGGTGCAGCACTCCCTCTACACCCTGGAGGGCGGGCAGGCCGCGACCACGGCCCTGATCGACCGGGGCTGTACGGCGATCGTCTGCGCCAGCGACATGATGGCGCTCGGTGCGATAAGGGCGGCCCGGCAGCGGGGCCTCGCGGTCCCCCAGGACATCTCGGTGGTCGGCTTCGACGACTCCCCGCTGATCGCCTTCACCGACCCGCCGCTCACCACCATCCGCAAGCCGGTCCCCGCGATGGGCCAGGCCGCGGTGCGCACGCTGCTGGAGGAGATCGGCGGGACGCCCGCGCCGCACAGCGAATTCGTGTTCATGCCGGAACTGGTGGTGCGGGGTTCGACCGCTTCGGCCCCCGGGGACCGGAACCGCCCTTAGCTCGTCGGATCGTCCTCGGGAGGTCGTCCTCAGGGTGGAGGAAAAGGGGGTTTTCTCCGCTGCGCCGGTAGGAGACGATGGTGGGTGTGCGCCGTAGAACATGCGGGGGCAACCCGACCGGAGGATGATCGGGCGAAGAGGGCTTTTCTGGCAGACTTTGTGTCCATGGGTGACTCGACCGTGACGCCGTTGGAAGGCCGTGAACAGGCCGTTCCACAGGCCGTCGCGGCCGGGGCCGGCGAGCGCCGTCTCGGCCGGCTCCGCTCCCCCCGCCGGCCCCGCCTCTGGTTCGAGATCCTGCTCATCGCGGTGAGTTACTGGACGTACTCGCTGATCCGCAACGCGGTGCCCGAGCAGCGGTCCGAGGCGCTGGGCAACGCGGACTGGATCTGGCGCATGGAGCACCACCTGGGGCTCGCCTTCGAGCATTCGGTCAACCACACCGTGAACTCGGTGACGTGGCTGATCGTGGGCATGAACTACTACTACGCGACGCTGCACTTCATCATCACGCTGACCGTCCTGGTCTGGCTCTACCGCAGCCACCCGGGCCGCTACGCCGCGACCCGGCTGGTCCTCTTCGCCACCACCGCGGTCGCCCTGGTCGGCTACTACTTCTATCCGCTGGCGCCGCCGCGGCTGATGACCGGCGGCCACTTCGTCGACACCGTCATGGTCCACCGCACCTGGGGTTCGATGGCCTCCGGCGACCTGAAGAACATGTCGAACCAGTACGCCGCGATGCCGTCCATGCACATCGGCTGGTCCCTGTGGTGCGGGCTGACGATCTTCGCGCTGGCGAAACTGCCCTGGGTGCGGATCCTGGGCCTGCTCTACCCGGCGGCGACGCTGATCGTCATCGTCGCCACCGCCAACCACTTCTGGCTGGACGCGGTGGGCGGCATCATCTGCCTCGCCTTCGGCTTCACGGTCGCGGCCCTCTGGTACGGCGCCCTCCCCTACTCCCTGCCCCGCCACGTCCCGCCCCGGGGCCGGGGCGGAGCCCTCCTGCCGACGAAGGCGTAGCCCGCGGGGCGGCCGCGGCGCCTCTCGGGGACGGCCGCGGTGCCCCTCAGGGACGGCTGCGCTGGCCGTCGGGGGCGTCGGCAGTGCCACCGGTCACCCTCGGTCACCCCCTCCGGTGACCGTGAGACATACCGGTGCCTCCGCGAGTTCGTCCGCCGGAGCCGCGACCGGGTCCAGACCGAAGGCCGTGAGATCGGCCCGCAGGCCCACGGCGATACGCCCTCCACGGCCGGCCTCCCGCCGGAACGCCCAGCCCGGGGCGGGGCCAGGGCCGGGCCGGGACCGGGGCGGGGCCGGGGGCAGGGTCGGGGGCCAGGGCCGGGGGCATCCGTAGGCCCAGCGTCTTCGGCAGCACACCCTCCTCGGCGAGCGCGAGGACGTAGCGGTTGATGGCGTTGTGGAAGGCGAGGAGGGAGGCGAGGACGCTGGTGACGTACGAGCGGGCGGTGACCGTGCTGCTGGACGCGGGCTTCGCGCCGGCGGCCGTGATGCCGCTGATCATGGCGCTGGAGAACCTGGTCCTCGGCTCGGCCCTGGACCAGGCGGCCCCCGAGGCGATGCGGGAACTGACGGAGACCGCCCCGACCCCCCGCCTGGCCGAGGCGCTGGCGGCGGTCCCCGAGGGCCGCGCCGACCAGGCGTTCGAGGTGGGCCTGGAGGCCCTGCTGGAGCACGCCCGCGCCCTCCTCGTCCGCTACGTCCGCTAAAAGGAACAGAGGCAGGGGCGCGGCTCAGGCGGGTGGCGGGGCCGCCTCCCGCAGTGCCTCGACGAACGCCTCCAGAGCCGCCTGCGGCGGGGCGGACGCGCGCACCGCCGTGTGGATCGTGCGGACCGGTACGGGATCCCGTACCTCCTTCACCACCACCCCCGGATGCCGGCTCCCCAGCCCCAGACGGGGCACGAGGGCCACCCCCAGCCCGGCCGCGACGAACCCCTGCGCGGTCCCGTAGTCCTCGCTCTCCACCACGAACCGTGGCCGGAAACCCACCGCCGCGCAGGCGTCGAGCTGGGCGTCGAGGCAGGGGCCGGGCCACTCACTGCCGACGAACGCCTCCTCGGCCAGCTCCGCCAGCCGCAGCGCGCGCCGCCCGGCCAGCCGGTGTCCGCGCGGGAGCACCGCGAGGTAGGGGTCGTCGAGCAGGGGCGCACGCCGCACCCCCTGCTCCGCCGGTTCGTCCGCGCCGCGCACCACCAGGGCAAGATCGGCCCGCCCCTCCCGGACGTCCGCCAGGGCGTCCCCGGTGTCGGTGGTCAGCCGCAGATCGACCCGGACGCCCGGGTGCCGCTCCCGCAGCCGGGCCATGGCCGGTGCCACGAGCCCCGCCCCGGCGGTCGCGAAGTACCGCACGGACAGCCGCCCGATCCGCCCCGCCGCCAGATCGGCGAGCGCCGCCTCCGCCTCGGCGACCTGCCGCCCGATGGCCTCGGCGTACTCGGTGAGCAACAGCGCCGCGGCCGTGGGCCGCACCCCGCGCCCCACCCGCTCCAGCAGTGCGGTCCCGGCCTCCTTCTCCAGCGCGGCGATCTGCTGGCTCACCGCGGACGGCGTGTATCCCAGCACCCCGGCCGCCGCCGTCACGGACCCGCTGCCCACGACCGCCCGCAGCATCTGCATCCGTCGCACATCAAGCATGCAGTCCAGCTTAACGAATCATCCAGAACCTTTCACTTGTCCTCACAGAAGAAGGGGGCCACGGTGGTGGCATGCCCCTCGCTTCCACTCTCCGTATGGCGGCCCTGGCCCTGTTCTGGGGCTCCGGCTTCCTCTGGATCAAACTGGCCCTCACCCACGGACTGACCCCGGTCCAGATCACGATCGCGCGCTGCGCCCTGGGCACGGCCGTACTCCTCCTCCTGGCCCGCCGATCGGGCCAGCGCCTCCCGCGCGGGCGCACCACCTGGCTCCACCTCGTCGTGGCCGCCCTGTTCTGCAACGCGCTCCCCTTCGCCCTGTTCGCCCTGGGAGAGCAGCGGGTGGACTCGGGGCTCGCGGGGGTCCTCAACGCCACGACCCCGCTGTGGTCCCTCCTCGTCGGCCTGACCCTGGGCACCGACCGGGGCGCCCACCCGCTCCGCCTGGCCGGCCTGGTCCTCGGTTTCGCCGGTACGGTTCTGATCTTCGCCCCGTGGCAGCAGGAGGGCCTGTTCGGCGGGCCCGCCCTGGCCCTGTTGGCGGCGGCCGCCAGCTACGCCGTGGCCTTCGCCTACATGGCCCGCCATCTCGCCGTACGGGAGGCCCCGCTGGCCATGTCGGCGGCCCAGCTCCTGACCGCCACGGCGTGGACCACGCTCGCCCTCCCGGCGGCCGGCCCGCTCCGCCCGGACCCGGTCGGCCTGCTGGCGGTGACCGCCCTGGGCGTCCTGGGCACGGGGCTGACCTTCTACCTCAACTACCGTCTGATAGCGGACGAGGGCGCGACGGCGGCGGCGACGGTCGGCTATCTGCTGCCGGTGGTCTCCGTGGCGCTCGGCGCGCTGGTCCTGGACGAGCACCTGGGCGCCCGCACCCTCGCCGGGATGACGGTCGTCCTGGTGGGCGTGGCGCTGACCCGCGGACGCGGCACCGCGCCCAGGGCGGCCGAGGGGCGTGGCGACGGGGCTGCCGGCGGGGCTGCCGACGGGCGTGGCCACGGGAGTGCCGACGGGCGTGTTCCCGAGCGCGCGGACGGGCGTGCCGACGGGCGTGTTCCCGAGCGCGGACGGGACTCCTGCCCGGCGTGTTCCCGGGCGTGACGACGGGACTGTTGCCGGGCGGGACGCCGACCCGTCCGCCGCCCCACCAGCCGTCCCGTCCGCCGCCCCGCTCACCACCCCACCGGCCGCCACGGCCACGGGTGACGCCCGCCCACGCACGGCCACGGGTCACGCCCGCCCGCGTCACGCCCTCGGATGACGCCCGCCCACGCACGGCCTCGGATGACGCCCGCCCACGCACGGCCACGGGTCACGCCCGCCCACGCACGACCACGGATGACGCCCGCCCGCGTCACGCCCTCGGGTGACGCCCGCCCACGTCACGCCCCCTCGGATGACGCCCGCCCACGTCAGCCCTCGGATGACGCCCGCCGTCACCCCCCGTAGAACAGCTGATCCACCACCGCCCGGGCCCGCCGGGCGGTGCGGCGGTAACCGTCGAGCAGCTCGCCCACCCGACCCGGGCCGTACCCCAAATAGCGCCCCACGGCGGTGAGTTCACGGCTCTCCGAGGGGAAGGTGTCCCCGGCCCGGCCCCGGACCAGCATCACGGCGTTGCGCACCCGGGTGGCCAGCACCCACGCCTCGTCGAGGGTCTCCGCGTCCTCCGCCGTGATCAGCCCGGCCGCCCGCGCGGCCGCGAGCGCCTCCCGGGTCCGCGTGGTCCGCAGCCCCGGCTGCGCCCATCCGTGGCGCATCTGGAGCAGCTGCACGGTCCACTCCACGTCGGACAGCCCGCCCGGCCCGAGCTTGGTGTGCAGCTTGGGGTCGGCGCCGCGCGGCAGCCGCTCCGACTCCATCCGGGCCTTCAGCCGCCGGATCTCCCGTACGGCGTCCTCCCCGAGCCCCTGCGCCGGATACCGCAACGGATCGATCAGCTCGATGAACCGCCGCCCCAGCTCCTCGTCGCCCGCGACGGGTTCGGCGCGCAGCAGCGCCTGCGACTCCCACACCAGCGACCAGCGCCGGTAGTAGGCCTCGTACGACTTCAGCGTCCGCACCAGCGGCCCGGACTTCCCCTCGGGCCGCAGATCGGCGTCGATCAGCAGCGGGGGGTCGGCGCTCGGGACCTGGAGCAGCCGGCGCATCTCGGCGACCACCCGGTTCGCGGCCTCGGAGGCCTCCCTCTCGTCGGTGCCCTCCCTGGGCTCGTGCACGAACAGCACGTCGGCGTCGGAGCCGTAGCCCAGTTCGTGCCCGCCGAAGCGTCCCATGCCGATCACCGCGAACCGGGTGGGCAGGGTGTCCCCCCAGCCCTCGCGGACCACGGCCCGCAGCGTCCCCGCGAGTGTGGCCGCCGTCAGATCGGAGACGGCCGCGCCGACCCGGTCCACCAGCGCCCCCTGGTCGGGCTCGGCGGGCCGGGTCTCGGTGCCGTAGGAACTGACGATGTCCCCGGCCGCCGTACGGAACAGCTCGCGCCGGCGCACTCCGCGGGCCGCTGTGACCGCCTGCTCGGCGTTCCCCGCGCGCCCCACCGTGGCCAGGGTCTCCTGCTCCAACTGGGCCCGCCCGCGCGGCTGGAGCCCGCCGCCGTCCCCGTCGCCGTCACCGAGCAGGGCGACCGCCTCGGGGGCCCGCAGCAGCAGATCGGGGGCGAGGCGGCCGGCCGACAGCACCCGGGCGAGGTTCTCGGCGGCTGCCCCCTCGTCCCGCAACAGCCGCAGATACCAAGGGGTCTTGCCCAAGGCGTCCGACACCTTGCGGAAGTTGAGCAGTCCGGCGTCCGGATCGGCGGAGTCGGCGAACCAGGCGAGCAGCACGGGCAGCAGGGTGCGCTGGATGGCGGCCTTGCGGGTGACGCCCGAGGCGAGCGCCTCCAGGTGCCGCAGTGCGGCGGCCGGGTCGGCGTACCCGAGGGCGATCAGCCGCTCACGCGCCGCCTCCAGGCTCAACCGGGCCTCTCCGGATGGGGGTCCCCCCGCCCGAGCCAATTCGAGGGTGGGGGAGAGTTGGGCGACGGCGTCGAGCAGCGGCCGGTAGAAGATCTTCTCGTGGAGGCGCCGGACCACGGCCGCGTGCCGCTTCCACTCCCGGTTCAGCTCCACCACCGGATCGGTCCGCAGGCCGAGCGAGCGCCCGAGGCGGCGCTGGTCGTCCTCGTCCTCGGGGACGAGATGGGTCCGCCGGAGCCGGTACAGCTGGATCCGGTGCTCCATGGACCGCAGGAACCGGTAGGCGTCGTCGAGCTGCACGGCGTCGGCCCGCCCCACGTACCCGCCCGCGGCCAGCGCCTGGAGGGCGTCCAGGGTGGTGCCGCTGCGCAGCGAGGCGTCGGAGCGCCCGTGCACGAGCTGGAGCAGTTGTACGGCGAACTCGACGTCCCGCAGCCCGCCGGGCCCGAGCTTCAGCTCGCGCTCGACCTCGGCGGCCGGGATGTTCTCGACGACCCGCCGCCGCATCTTCTGCACGTCGACGACGAAGTTCTCCCGCTCGGCGGCCTTCCACACCAGCGGCTCGACGGCGGCGACGTACTCGGTGCCCAGGGCCAGGTCGCCCGCCACCGGCCGGGCCTTGAGCAGCGCCTGGAACTCCCAGGTCTTGGCCCACCGCTGGTAGTAGGCGAGATGGCTGCTGAGCGTGCGCACCAGCGGCCCGTTGCGCCCCTCGGGCCGCAGATTGGCGTCGACCGGCCAGATCGAGCCCTCCACGGTGGTCTCGGAGCAGATCCGCATCATGTGCGAGGCCAGCTTGGTGGCGGCCCGCAGGGCCTTGCCCTCGTCGGCGCCTTCGGCGGCCTCCCCCACGAAGATGACGTCGACGTCGGAGACGTAGTTCAGCTCGTGGCCGCCGCACTTGCCCATGGCGATGACGGCGAGCCGGCACAGCGCGGCGTCCTGCGGGGCGGCCGCCGTCGCGATCCGCAGCGCCGCGCGCAGGGTGGCGGTGGCGAGGTCGGCGAGCTCGGCGGCGGTCTCGGCGACGTCGGTCGTCCCGCAGACGTCCCGGGCGGCGATCGACAGCAGGCAGCGCCGATAGGCGACGCGCAGCGACACCGGGTCGTCCGCCGGTGCGAGGCCCCGCTCGAACTCCTCCACCCCGGGGTGCAGGTCCCGCGGCTCATAGGTGAGCAGCGCCTCCCAGTCCCCCGGGTGCCGGGCCAGATGCTCGGCGAGTGCGGCGGAGGCTCCCAGCACCCCCAGCAGCCGGTCCCGCAGGGGCTTGGCCGCTATCAGCGTGTCGAGCAGGCCGCGCCGGGCCGTGTGGTCGGCCTGTGCCTCCAGCAGCCCGACCAGACCGCGCAGCGCCAGATCCGGGTCGGCGACCGCGCCCAGCGCCTCCAGCAGGATGGGATCACTGCGCACCGGAGCCAGTTCCGGCCCGTCCAGCAGCCGTTCGGCGGCGGAGGGATCGGTGAACCCGTGCCGCAGCAGCCGTGTGAAGGTACTGCTCCTGCGCCCCGGCGCCGCCGTCATCCCCGGCCTCCTCGACTCCACTGGCTCCGCTGACTCCGATCAAGGTCGTACGCACTTGAGCGTAACCGGAGAGGTCCGGGGAAGCGCCGGGGCGAGGGGAGGCGGATGAGCGGTGCTGCCGTCCCCGCGGTGGCGCCGGGGACGGTTTTCGGATTCGGTAGGGGGAGCGGTCCGGCCCGAGCCGGGCGTGGCGGTACGACCGAGGCTCCGGAGGCCCAGGATGCAGTACACGCTCGAAGTGATCCCGCTGCCCGTGAGCGACATCGACCGGGCCCGTGACTTCTACCGCGACAAGGTCGGTTTCCACGTGGACATCGACCAGGAGGTCATGCCCGGCATGCGGATCGTGCAGCTGACGCCGCCGGGCTCGGGCTGCTCGGTCGCGCTCGGCGACAGCATCTGGGAGGCGGTCCGGGGCCCGCGCCCCGCCCCCGGCTCCTACCAGGGGCTCCAGCTGTGCGTGGCCGACATCGACGCCGCCCGCGTGGAACTGCTGGAGCGGGGCCTGGAGGTCTCCGAGCCGGTCCGCTACACCCCCGACGACGGCGCCACGTTCCTGTACTTCAGCGACCCGGACGGCAACGGCTGGGCGATCCAGGAGTACCGCCGCCGGGCCGAGGAACCCCTGCACCAGGTCCTGGCGGAGCTGGCCCGGCAGACCTCCTGACCCGCCCGTCGGCTCAGATGCCGCCGGTGTTGAGCAGCCGGTTGGGCGTGTCGGAGCGGACTCCGCGCAGGACGCCTCGGGTGGCCGTGTGGTCGAGCCAGACGTGGACCTGGTCGGCCGTGGCGTGGGGGTGGGCCGACAGGTAGAGGGCGATCACGCCGGTCGCGTGCGGCGCGGCCCAGGACGTGGCGCCGTCGGTCTCGGTGTAGGTACCGCCGCCGGCGAGGGCGGAGGTCACCTTCTGGCCGGGGGCGTACAGGTCCACGCACCGTCCGTAGCCCGATCCGTACGAGCCGCTGTCGGTCCACGGGCGGTCGGTGGAGGTGGCGGCCGCCACGACGATGGTGCCGGGGACGCCGGCCGGGGAGTGCTTGCAGGCGTCGTCGTGGAAGTTGCCGGCCGACACCACCGTGGGGATCCCGGCGGCGACCATCTTCTTCACGGCGGTCTCCAGGGCCGCCGAGCGGTGGTCGAGGTTGAGCGACATGTTCACCACGGCGGGCTTCTGGGCGTGCGCGGTGACCCATGTGACCGACTTCACCAGGGCCGCCTCGGCCGCCGCCGCCGAGCCGCCGCCGTCGCTCTCGCACAGCACGCCCTGGACGCGTACCAGCTCCGCCTTGGGCGCCACGCCGTACTTCGCGCCGCCGATGATGCCCGCGACGAAGGTGCCGTGCCCGGTCCCCGCCTCGCTGAAGCAGTCACCGGAGTCCTTCGGGCCCACGAAGTCGGCGCCGAGGTGGGCCCGTCCGCCGAACTCCTTGTGGCCGATGTCCATCCCGGTGTCGATCACGTAGACGTGCACGCCCTTGCCGGTGGCGGTGGTGGTGAGCTTCCCGTTCAGCGGCCGTGACCGCTGGTCCAGGATGTCGAGGTTCCACGGCACGGTGCGGGTGAGCCGCGCGGCCGTGGCCGGGGCCGCGAGCTTCGCCAGGCCGCCGTCGGACACCCCCGCCGAGCGGGCCGGCGCCCCGCCCCCGGAGGCCGCCGCACCGGCCTCCCCCGCGCAGGCCGAGGCCCCGAGCACCGTCACCATGGCCACCGCGATGAGCCCGGCCTTCGTCACGTTCCGCGTCACGACGTCCCCCACTTGCCCGTTTCGTACACAGTCAGCGCACAAGACGAGCCACAGGGGGCAAGCGGTTCCGGCCGGCGGACGGCTCTCCCGCCGTGCCTACAGCACCGGCAGGTTCTTCCGCAGCTCGAAGGCGGTGACCTCCGAGCGGTACTCGTACCACTCCTGCTTCTTGTTGCGCAGGAAGAAGTCGAAGACGTGCTCGCCGAGGGTCTCGGCGACCAGGTCGCTGCGCTCCATGAGGGCGAGGGCCTCGCCGAGGTTCTGCGGGAGGGGCTCGATGCCCATCGCGCGGCGTTCGGCGTCGGAGAGGGCCCAGACGTCGTCCTCGGCGCCCGGCGGGAGCTCGTAGCCCTCCTCGACGCCCTTGAGGCCGGCGGCGAGGAGCATGGCGTACGCCAGGTAGGGGTTGGCGCCGGAGTCGAGAGAGCGGACCTCGATGCGGGCGGAGCCGGTCTTGCCGGGCTTGTACATCGGGACGCGGACGAGGGCCGAGCGGTTGTTGTGGCCCCAGCAGATGTACGAGGGGGCCTCGCCGCCCGCGCCCGCCGTGCGCTCGGAGCCGCCCCAGATGCGCTTGTAGGAGTTGACCCACTGGTTGGTGACGGCGGCGATCTCGGCGGCGTGCTTGAGCAGACCGGCGATGAAGGAGCGGCCCACCTTGGAGAGCTGGTATTCGGACCCGGACTCGTAGAACGCGTTGCGGTCGCCCTCGAAGAGCGAGAGGTGGGTGTGCATGCCGCTGCCGGGGTGCTCGGAGAACGGCTTCGGCATGAAGGTCGCCTGGACGCCCTGCTCCAGCGCGACCTGCTTCATGACCAGGCGGAACGTCATGATGTTGTCGGCGGTGGAGAGCGCGTCGGCGTACCGCAGGTCGATCTCCTGCTGGCCGGGGGCGCCCTCGTGGTGGGAGAACTCCACCGAGATGCCCATCGACTCCAGCATGGTGATGGCCTGGCGGCGGAAGTCCATGCCGATGTTCTGCGGGGTGTGGTCGAAGTAGCCGGAGTTGTCGGCGGGCGTCGGACGGGAGCCGTCCAGCGGGCGGTCCTTCAGCAGGAAGAACTCGATCTCCGGGTGGGTGTAGAAGGTGAAGCCCAGGTCGGAGGCGCGGGCGAGGGCGCGCTTGAGGACGTAGCGGGGGTCGGCGAAGGAGGGGGAGCCGTCCGGCATGAGGATGTCGCAGAACATCCGGGCGGTGCCGGGGGCCTCGGCGCGCCAGGGCAGGATCTGGAAGGTGGACGGGTCCGGCTTGGCGATCATGTCGGACTCGTAGACCCGGGCGAAGCCCTCGATCGCGGAGCCGTCGAAGCCGATCCCCTCGTCGAATGCCTGCTCGAGCTCGGCCGGGGCCACGGCGACGGACTTCAGGAAGCCCAGCACGTCCGTGAACCACAGGCGTACGAACCGGATGTCGCGCTCCTCGAGCGTCCGGAGCACGAACTCCTGCTGCTTGTCCATCTTCCGCTTCCCCATCCTTGCTGGTCAGGCCGCCTGTCTCCCCGTCCCACGGGAGGCGGTCGGGCACCTGCGCATCACACCACAACAGCATTTCATGCGCGTTGCGGACCTTGATCGCTGCGGCGTCCCCGGCCTGAACGGCTCGGGTACGCCGGGTGTACTGCTTCCCCGCCCATCTTGCCTGTTCGCACCCGCATCCGTAATGGCCGGATCGGCTCCCCGGGGTGACGGAAACCACGGCCCTTAAAATTGAATCTGAGATGCAAGTTTTAATAGCGTCGGGCCACCGAGCCGTTCGGCCGAGCCCCGAGGAGTCCCGATGCTGTCCGAGCCGTCCGCAGCCACCGTCCGCGCCACCCTCCCCGCCGTCGGCGCGGCCATCGGCGAGATCACCGAGCGTTTCTACGCCCGTCTCTTCGCCGCCCACCCCGCACTGCTCCGGGACCTCTTCAACCGCGGCAACCAGGCCGCCGGGACCCAGCGCCAGGCCCTCGCCGGCTCCATCGCCGCGTTCGCCGCGCACCTGGTGGACCATCCCGACCGGCGCCCCGACGCGCTGCTGAGCCGCATCGCCCACAAGCACGCCTCGCTCGGCGTCACGCCGGAGCAGTACGCGGTGGTGCACGAGCACCTCTTCGCCGCCCTCGCCGAGGTGCTCGGCGAGGCCGTCACCCCCGAGGTCGCGGCGGCCTGGGACGAGGTCTACTGGCTGATGGCGCACGCGCTCGTCGCCGTCGAGAAGCGGCTGTACGAGGAGAGCGGCGCGGCCGGGCCGCGCCCCTGGGAGGTCGTCGAGCGGATCCTGGAGAGCGACGACGTGGTGACCTTCCGGGTGCGCCCGGCCGACGGCGGGCGGGTGCGCGGCTTCCGGGCCGGGCAGTACGTCTCCGTGGGCGTCGCACTGCCCGACGGCGCCCGGCAGACACGCCAGTACAGCCTCTCGGGGGCGCCGGACGACTCGGTCCGCCAGTTCACCGTCAAGCGGGTGCGCGGCGAGGGCGCCGCGCCCGACGGCGAGGTCTCGAACCACCTGCACGCGCGCGTGCGGGTGGGGGACGTGCTCGACCTTTCGGAGCCGTACGGCGACCTGGTCCTCGACGGGACCGACGGCACGCCCCTGCTGCTGGCCTCGGCCGGCATCGGCGTGACCCCGATGGTCGCGATGCTGGCGGACCTGGCGCGGCGCGGTCACCGGGCCCCGGTCACCGTCGTGCACGCCGACCGCACCCCCGCGACCCACGCCCTGCGCGCCGACCACGAGGCGTACGCGGCGAAGCTCCCGGAGGCGTCCGTGCACCTCTGGTACGAGCGCGAGGCCCCCAAGGGGGCCGCCGAGGGCCTGGTCGACCTCACGGACGTCACCGTCCCGGCGGGCACGCGCGCGTACCTGTGCGGCCCGCTCCCCTTCATGCGGGCGGTGCGCGCCCAGCTGATCGCGAAGGGCGTCGCCCCCGCCGACATCCACTACGAGGTCTTCGGCCCCGACCTGTGGCTGGCGGCGGCCTGACCTACGAACTCTCCCGGGGGCGCGCGTCAGAGGGCGTGCGCGCCGGACCCGGGGCCCGTGAGGCCCAGCAGCAGCGGCCCCGTCGGTTCCGCCACGATGTCCGCCATCGTGAGGGGGTCGAGGGAGGCGTAGAAGGCCTCCTGGGCCCGGCGCAGGGCGCCGCGCAGGCGGCAGGCCGAGTTCAGGGGGCAGGGGGTCGAGCCCTCGCAGTCGACGACGTCGCCGTCGCCCTCGAAGGTGCGGACGATGCCGCCCACGGACGCCGTACGGCCCTTTCCGGTCAGGGCGAGGCCCCCGCCGCGGCCCCGGCGGGCCTCCAGCAGCCCCAGGTGCTGGAGTTCGGCCACGACCTTGGCCGCGTGCGTGTAGGGGACCTGCATCGCGGCCGCCACCTCACGGGTCGTCGGGGTGGTCTCGCCCGCGACCGCGAGGCGCATCAGGACCCGCAGGGCCAGGTCGGTGGATCGCAGCAGCCGCATGGGAGAAGCGTAGATAATACGCATCTGGGCTTCAAATTATGGAGTGGCCGGGCGGGTGTCTACGCCTTCGCGCGTCCTCCCCCTTACGATCAGTGGACTCGCTGGACACCAGCCGCACCACCGCCACCGTCCCGCCCCCTTTCCCCAGAAGGACAGGCCCCATGGGTTCCGCCGACCAGACCGGCAGCACCGCGCGCAAGGCGCGCATAGAAGAGATGCGGCGGGCCCAGCAGGCCCGAGAGCGGCGCAACCGGATCCTCGTGATCACGGGCAGCGTGGTCGCGGTCGCCGCGCTCGTCGTCGGCGGGGTGTTCGTCGTGAAGTCGCAGTCCGACGACGACTCCTCCACCACCGCCTCCGACTCCAAGGCGTCGGGGCACTGGGTCACCGGCTCGGACGGGGTGAAGACCTGGAAGGGCACCCTGGGGCGCACCCATGTCGCCAAGACCGTGACGTACCCGATGGAGCCCCCGGTCGGCGGCGACCACGACCCGGTCTGGCTGAACTGCAACGGCAACGTCTACACCGAGCCCGTGAACAACATGAACGCCGTGCACGCGCTGGAGCACGGCGCGGTCTGGGTGACGTACACCAGCAAGGCGGAGAAGGCCGACGTCGACGCGCTCGCGGCGAAGGTGAAGAAGACGCCGTACACGTTCATGAGTCCGGACGACAAGCAGGCCGACCCGATCATGCTCAGCGCCTGGGGCAAGCAGCGCACGGTGACCGGTGCGGACGACCCCGCCGTCGCCACGTTCTTCGAGAAGTTCGTGCAGGGTGAGCAGACGCCCGAGCCGGGCGCCTCCTGCACCGGCGGGACGATGAAGTGAGGACGTCGGCGGGCTGGATCGCCTCGGCCGCGGCGGCGGTGCTCGTCGCGGCCGGCGCCATCACCTACGCCGTCGCCGCGGACGACGGGGGCAGCGGCGGATCGGTCCCCGCCGCCGACTCCGCCGACGCCGGGTTCGCCCGGGACATGGCCGTCCACCACCAGCAGGCCGTCGAGATGGCGTACATCGTGCGCGACCGGACGACGGACGAGGAGGTGCGGCGGCTCGCCTACGACATCGCCCAGACGCAGGCCAACCAGCGCGGGATGCTGCTCGGCTGGCTCGATCTGTGGGGGCTGCCGAAGGTGTCCTCCGACGCGCCCATGACCTGGATGGGGATGGGCGACATGGCCGACGGCAAGGACGGCGCGCTCATGCCCGGCATGGCGACGGACACCGAGCTGAAGAAGCTGGGCACGCTGAACGGCAGGCGGGCCGAGGTGTTCTTCCTCCAGCTGATGACCGCTCACCACAAGGGCGGCATCCACATGGCCGAGGGCTGTGTCGCCCAGTGCACGGTCGGCGTGGAGAAGCGGCTCGCGCAGGGCATGGTCGACGCGCAGAAGTCCGAAATCGCCCTGATGGCGGACATGTTGAAGGCGCGTGGGGCGAAGGCGTAGGCCACCCGTAGGGTTTTCCCTCGACTTCGCGGACTTGTCCGTCAAATCACCCCAGCAAGCGGTCACTTGGCCGCTTCTTGGTTTTCGTATTCCCCTTGCATGAACGGTTCGTCGCAAGAGTGGCCGTCACGTCGAGTGATCAACTCGCGTCGAACCACACACAGGGGGTCCGATGAGATCCAACCGCGCCGCGCTGCGCGCCGGGGTGAGCATGGCGGCGACACTGCCCATGATCGCCGGCGCCCTCGCGCTCGGCATACCCGCCGCCCACGCCGCGGACGCTCCGACCCGTGACACGCTGGCCGGGACCAAGCCCGCGTGGGCGACGGCCACGGCGGACAAGGGCTCGACCTCGAACAGCGCCCGGCTGAACGCCCGCGTGTACCTCGCGGGCCGCGACGCCCGAGGCCTCGCCGCCTACGCAAAGGCGGTGTCCGACCCGAGCTCCCCCGCCTACGGCAAGTTCCTCTCCGCCCAGCAGGCCGCCGCCCGCTTCGGCGCGACCGCGACCCAGGTCGCCGCGGTCAAGGCATGGCTGACGGCGGCCGGTCTGAAGGTCACGGGCACCACCCCGCACTACGTCTCCGTCAGCGGTGACGTCGCCGCCGCCGAGAAGGCGTTCGGCACCGACCTGCACAACTACGCCAAGGGCTCGAAGACCTACCGCGCGCCCTCGAAGTCGGCGTCCGCGCCCGCGAGCCTCGACGGTGCCGTACTGACCGTCACCGGCCTGGACAACGCGCCGCACAAGGCCAGGAGCAAGGACCAGCTGCCGCCGCCGGACGCCGTGTTCAAGAACTCCGGGCCGTTCTCCTCGTACTACGGCTCCGCCGTCGCGAGCACCCTCCCGGACGCGTACGGCACGAAGATCCCGTACGCCGTCGAGGGCTACACCGGCAAGCAGCTGCGCTCCGCCTACGGCGCCGGCCGCTACACCGGCAAGAACGTGCGCATCGCCATCACCGACGCGTACGCCTCCCCCACGATCGCCTCCGACGCGGCCACCTATGCGCAAAAGCACGGCGACGCGGCCTGGAAGACGGGCCAGCTGACCCAGGTCCTGCCGAAGGACTACACCAACACCGAGGAGTGCTCGGCGGCCGGCTGGTACGGCGAGGAGACCCTCGACGTCGAGGCCGTGCACGCGGTCGCGCCGGCTGCGAACGTCACGTACGTGGGATCCGCCTCCTGCCACGACGACGATCTGCTCGACGCGCTCAGCAAGGTCGTCGACAACCACCTGGCCGACATCGTCTCCAACTCCTGGGGCGACACCGAGGCCAGCCAGACACCGGACCTCGCGGCCGCCTACGACCGGGTGTTCCAGCTCGGCGCGGTCGAGGGCATCGGCTTCTACTTCTCCTCCGGCGACGACGGCGACGAGGTCGCCAACACCGGGACGAAGCAGGTCGACAGCCCGGCCAACTCGGCCTGGGTCACGGCGGTGGGCGGCACGTCGCTGGCGGTCGGCAAGGGCGACACGTACCAGTGGGAGACCGGCTGGGGCACCGAGAAGGCGGTGCTGTCCGCGGACGGCAAGAGCTGGACCGACTTCCCGGGGGTGTTCACCTCGGGCGCGGGAGGCGGCACGAGCAAGACCGTCGCGGAGCCCTTCTACCAGAGGGGCGTCGTCCCGAAGGCGCTGGCCACCGCGAACAGCGCGGCCGGCAACCGGGTCGTCCCGGACATCGCGGCTCTGGCCGACCCGAACACCGGCTTCAAGGTGGGCCAGACCCAGACCTTCCCGGACGGGTCGCAGCAGTACAGCGAGTACCGCATCGGCGGCACCTCGCTCGCCGCCCCGGTGATCGCGGCGGTGCAGGCCCTGGCCCAGGAGGCGCACGGCTGCCGGCCGATCGGTTTCGCCAACCCGTCGATCTACGCCAGGTCCGGTCGGGGCGTCTACCACGACGTCACCGACAGCCCGACCGGCTCCGACCTGGCCGTGGCCCGCGTGGACTTCGTCAACGGCTTCGACGCCGCCGACGGCCTGAGCACCTCGGTCCGCAGCCTCGGCAAGGACAGCTCGCTGTCCGCGGTCAAGGGCTACGACGACGTCACCGGCGTGGGCACCCCGACGAGCCGTTACATCGACTCCTTCCGTCCGCACCGCAGCCGCTGACCCGGCAGCACGCCCGGAACAACCCGTTCCCGGACGGCCAGCCGTCCGGGAACACCGACGCACCCACCGGTTCCACGGCGAAATAGCGCAAGGCGTGCTCCTGAATCCCCGGAACAGGAGCACGCTTCAGCGAGGGCCCCGCCCGGACCGCTCGATCACCAGAAAGATCACGAAACCCGCCGCCAGCAGAAGAGCACCGCCCACCAGGAACGGCAGGGGGGCGTACTCGTCGGTGCACGTCTGTCCGCCCGGCACGGAACGGCAGACGTTCCCCGGACCACCGCGGTTGAGATACGCGACGTGGAAGAGCGGCAGCGCCAGACCGGCGAGCCCTCCGAGAACGGCCCGCCCGGGCCCCTTCCACAACAGCAGCCCCGCAGCCACGGCGGCCAGGACCAGCAGGACCACCCCCACCGACAGAAGGGCGGCGAACCCCGCGGCGGCGCACGCTCCCACCGCGAACCACGCCAGGAACCAGCCCCAGCCCGCCCGGCGGCCCGCACGCTCCGCCTGTGACCTCGTGTACGCCATACGTCCCATTGAAGGCACGCTCACCCGCCCCCAACAGCCCTGCGGCCGAGCCGACCTGAGCCGGGGCGCCGTGACCAGGAACCGGCTCCCGGACCCGGCGCGGGACGCCCCGGACTCCCGCACCCCCATCGCGTCGCTCTGACGATTACAGCGATTACACTGGGCCGCGTGCCTCCGTTGAACTTCTGGTCGATCTATCAGCACGGCTTCGCGCGCGTCGCCGCGTGTACGGGCCACACGGTCATCGCGGACCCGCCCGCCAACGCCGAGGCGGTGCTGCGCCACGCGCGCCGGTGCGCCGAGGAGGGCGTCGCCGTCGCCGTCTTCCCGGAGATGGGCCTGTGTGGCTACTCCATCGAGGACCTGCTGCTCCAGGACGCGCTGCTCGACCAGGTCGAGGAGGCGCTCGCGACCGTGGTGGCCGGTTCGGCCGGGCTGCTGCCCGTGCTGGTCGTCGGCGCCCCGCTGCGCCACCGCAACCGGGTCTACAACTGCGCGGTGATCGTGCACCGCGGCCGGATCCTCGGGGTCGTGCCGAAGTCGTACCCCCCGAACTACCGTGAGTTCTACGAGCGCCGGCAGATCGCGGACGGCGCCGACGAGCGCGGCGGCTCGATCCGGGTCGGGGGCGCGAGCGTGCCGTTCGGCGTGGACCTGCTGTTCACGGCCGACGACGTCCCCGGTCTCACGCTGTTCGCGGAGATCTGCGAGGACATGTGGGTGCCGGTGCCGCCCAGCGCGGAGGCGGCGCTGGCCGGTGCGACCGTCCTGGTGAACCTCTCCGGCAGCCCGATCACGGTCGGGCGGGCCGAGGACCGCAAGCTGCTGTGCCGCTCGGCGTCCTCGCGCTGCCTCGCCGCGTACGTCTACGCGGCCGCCGGCCTCGGCGAGTCCACCACCGACCTGTCCTGGGACGGCCAGGCCATGGTCTACGAGAACGGCGTGCTGCTCGCGGAGACCGAGCGCTTCCCGCTCGGCGACGAGTACGCGGTGGCCGACGTGGACCTCGACCTGCTGCGGCAGGAGCGGCAGCGGATGGGCACGTTCGACGAGAACCGCCGTACGCACCACGCCCGGACCGCCGACTTCCGGACGGTCTCCTTCGAGCTCGACCCGCCGTCGGCCGACCTGGGCCTGCGCCGCCGTCTGGAGCGCTTCCCGTTCGTGCCGGCCGACGCCGACCGGCTCGCGCTGGACTGCTTCGAGGCGTACAACATCCAGGTCGCGGGCCTCCAGCAGCGACTGGCCTCGATCGGCGGCCCCAAGGTGGTCATCGGGGTCTCCGGCGGCCTGGACTCCACGCACGCGCTGATCGTCGCCGCCCGCGCGATGGACCGCGCGGGCCGCCCGCGCAGCGACATCCTGGCGTGGACCCTGCCGGGCTTCGCCACCAGCGACCACACCAAGGACAACGCGCACAAGCTGATGAACGCGCTCGGCGTCACCGCGGCCGAGCTGGACATCACGCCGACCGCGCGGCTGATGCTGCGGGAGATGGGCCACCCGTTCGCCTCCGGCGAGCCGGTGTACGACGTCACCTTCGAGAACGTCCAGGCGGGCCTGCGCACCGACTACCTCTTCCGGCTGGCCAACCAGCGCGGCGGCATCGTGCTCGGCACCGGCGACCTCTCGGAACTGGCCCTCGGCTGGTCCACGTACGGCGTGGGCGACCAGATGAGCCACTACAACGTCAACTCGGGCGTGCCGAAGACGCTGATGCAGCACCTGATCCGCTGGGTCATCAGCAGCGGCCAGTTCGACGACGAGACCGGCGGGACGCTCGCCGCGATCCTCGACACCGAGATCAGCCCGGAGCTGGTCCCGGGCGAGGAGATGCAGTCGACCGAGTCGAAGATCGGCCCGTACGCGCTGCACGACTTCACGCTCTTCCACGTCCTGCGGTACGGCTTCCGCCCCTCGAAGATCGCCTTCCTGGCCTGGCACGCCTGGCACGACGCGGCGGACGGCGCCTGGCCGCCCGGCTTCCCCGAGGCCAAGCGGGTGGCGTACGACCTGCCCGAGATCCGGCAGTGGCTGGAGGTCTTCTGCCGCCGCTTCTTCGCCTTCGCCCAGTTCAAGCGCTCGGCGATGCCGAACGGGCCGAAGGTGTCGGCGGGGGGTTCGCTGTCACCGCGCGGTGACTGGCGGGCACCGTCGGACAGCTCGGCGCGGGCGTGGCTGCGGGATCTCGCCCGGTTCGACGACTAGGGCCCTTCCGGGCGGGGGAGTCCCGCGGTTTAACCCAACGGCAACAGTCATGATCGTTTCCGTGTGTCGTTCGGTGTCGTTGAACGGCCGTGTTGATCACTCCTTCTTCCCCCACCGATCTCGACCGCACCGGACTGACCGACGCCCTCTTCCAGGACGGGCCCGACGGTCCTTACGTGCACGGGCACCGGCGCAAGGTCGTCTCGGCCGAGCTGTTCCGCCACCGTCCCTCGGCATCCGTCGAGGAGAGGTGGCAGCACGCGTACGACCGTCTTCGTGCCGTGAACGAGCAACTGCCCGTCTCCCCGCAGTGGTTCGTCGCGGACCCGCGCGGGCTCGCCGCCCTGCACGAATGGGCTGCCGTGGTCGACGGGGCCACCGCGACCGTCGCCGGCATCCACTTCAACCTCTTCCTCGGCAGCGTGCTGGACGACGAGGAGTCGCCGGCCCGGGAACTGGACGCGTTCTGGTCGCTGGCCCGGGTCGGAACGTTCCTGTGCACCGAGCGGGCGCACGGCAACGACGCCGCGGCGCTGGAGACCGTCGCTCGCTACGACCGCGAACGCGACGAGTTCGTCCTGCACACCCCGAACGACGGCGCGCGCACGTACATGCCCAACACCAGCCCGGTGGGCGGGCCGAAGACCGCGGTCGTCGCGGCCCGGCTGCTCGTCGACGACGTGGACCAGGGCGTCTTTCTCTTCCTCACCCCGCTCAGCGACCACCGCGGCACGCTGCCGGGTGTCACCGTGACGCTGCTGCCGGAACGTATCGGCAGCCCGGTGGACCACTGTGTCACCCGTTTCGACCGGGTCCGCCTGCCCCGCACCGCCCTGCTCCAGGGCCCGCACGGACGGCTGGGGCCCGACGGCACCTTCAGCAGTGCGGTGGGCAGTCCGCGCAAGCGGTTCCTGCATGCCATCCGCCGGGTGACGGTCGGCAAGCTCTGCATGAGCGCGAGCACCCTCGGCGGCTGCCGGTCGGCGCTGGCGACCGCGGTGCGCTACGCCCATGTCCGGCAGATCTCCGGCCCGGTGGCCGGGCAGCGCATCCCGCTGGCCGCCCACCGCAGCCACCACGCCCGGCTGCTGGAGTGCGTGGCCACCGCCTACGCCACGACCTTCCTGCACCGCGCGGTCACCGACCGCTGGATCACCCACCGCCCCGGCGAACACGCGGAAGCGGAGCGCCTGGTGGCGGTCACCAAGGGCTGGGTCACCTGGAAGGCCCGGGACATCACGACCGAGAGCCGGGAACGCTGCGGCGCCCAGGGGCTGTTCCCGGTCAACGGCCTGGCGGAGTACTCCGCCAACGCCGACGGCGCGATCACGGCGGAGGGCGACAACCTGGCCGTCTGGTGCAAGGCCGGAGCCGAAATGATCTTCGGGCACGAGCTCGCCCCGCAGCCTCCGCAGGCCACCGGCCTGGAGAGCCTCACCGACCTCGGCTTCCTGCGAAGCGCCGTCACCGCCGCGGAACGCCACTGGCACCTGACCGCCCGGCGTGACCTCCGCAGCGGCCGCAGCGATGACGGGCTGGGCCGCTGGAACAACGCGTCCGACGCCGCGCTGGCCCTGGTCGAGGCGTTCACCGTGGGGCAGGCGGCCGACGCGTTCACCGCCGCGTGCGCACGCGTGACAGCCCCCTCGGCGCGCGCCGCCCTGGAATCCCTGTGCGCGCTGTTCCTGCTCGGTGAGGTGGACGCCCGCGCCGGACTGCTGCTGGCGCACAAGGCGCTCACCGCCCCCCAGGTCAGGGCGCTGCCACGGACACGGGGCGAGCTGATCGCCCGCCTGGCCCCCCATCTCGCCGCGCTCACGGACGCCTTCGACGTCCCCGAGGAGCACCTCTCCTCACTGCCGATGCTCACGGCCACCGCGGCTCACCCGGCCGAGCCGGCCCGGACCGAGCCGTGACCAGCCTGCGGGACTCGCGTTCGTGACGGGGGCCGTGCCGATGGACCTTCTTGTGTGACGCGAGTGCGCCTGGCGGACGACCGAGACCGGTGCCCGGCCGACCGTCCACCACCGCTGTCAGTGGTGTGCGGCCGCCTCCGCCGGCTCCGGTACGTGGGTCGCCACGATCCGCTCGAATCCGCGGGCGGCGGCACGGCGGCGGTCCACCCCGTACGCCACCCCCGCGACGCCCAGCCCGAGGAGTGCCAGTGCGGCGCCCGCGAGGGCCGGGGACGTGACACCGAGGCCCGCCGCCAGGGTCAGGCCGCCGATCCAGGCGCCGCCCGCGTTGGCGAGGTTGAAGGCGGCCTGGTTGGCGGAGGAGGCCAGGGAGGGGGCCGTGGCGGCCTTCTCCATGACCATGAGGTTCAGGGGGGTGCCCGCGACGAAGGCCGCGATGCCGAGCAGGACCACCGCCAGGGCTCCGGTCCCCTGGGTGCGCATCATCAGCGGGAAGAGGGCGAGGACGGCGGCGAGCGAGGCCAGGCCCGCGAAGAGGGTGCGGCGCATCGCGTGGTCCGCGAGGCGGCCGCCCAGCAGGTTGCCGATCGTCGCGCCGACGCCGAACAGGGCGAGGAGGAGCGTGACGCTCCCGTCGGCGTAGCCGGCCGCGTCGGTCAGCATCGGGGTGATGTAGCTGTACGCCGAGAAGAGGGCACCGAAGCCCGCCACCGTCGTGCCGAGGGCCAGCCAGACCGGGAGGGACGTCAGGGCGGCGAGTTCGTGACGCAGGCCGGTGGCGGGGACCCCGCCCGTGTCCCGGGGGATCAGGACCGCCAGGGAGGCCACCGCGGCCAGGCCGATCACGCCGACGCCGAGGAAGGTCGCCCGCCAGCCGAGGTGCTGCCCCATGAGCGTGGCGGCGGGGACGCCCGCGATGTTGGCGACGGTCAGGCCGAGGAACATCAGCGACACCGAGCGCGCCTTGCGCTCCGGTGCGACCAGGCCGGTGGCGACGACCGCGCCGACGCCGAAGAAGGCGCCGTGCGGGAGGCCGCTGAGGAAGCGGGCGGCGAGGAGGGAGTCGTAGCCGGGGGCGAGCGCCGAGAGGGTGTTGCCGGCGACGAACAGGACCATCAGGGACATCAGCAGGGTGCGGCGGCGCATCCGGGCCGTCACGGCGGCGAGCAGGGGCGCGCCGATGACGACGCCGAGGGCGTAGGCGGAGACGAGGTGGCCGGCGGTGGGGAGGGAGACGCGCAGGTCTGCCGCCACGTCGGGCAGCAGGCCCATCATCACGAACTCCGTGGTGCCGATGCCGAAGGCACCCACGGCGAGGGCGAGCAGCGCCAGAGGCATGAGGGGACGTGGCCTTTCGGATCAGGGGGTCGTGCCGTCGTACGGCCATACACTCCGTATGTTCAACGACGGAACAAAGTCTCCCCGGTCCGGTATTCCTGCGGGTTACGAGCCGGTCAACTTCACGCGTGCCGCGATGGGCAGATGGTCGCTGCCCGTCTGCGGCAGCGTCCACGACGTCACCGGCTCCACGCCCCGCACCAGGATCTGGTCGATCCGTGCCATCGGGAACGACGCCGGCCAGCTGAAGCCGAAGCCGTCGCCGGCCGCGCCCTGCGTGGACCGCATCTGGGAGGAAACGGCGTTCAGCGAGCGGTCGTTCATGGTGCCGTTGAGGTCGCCGAGGAGGATCACCCGGCTCAGCGGCTCGTCGGCGATCGCCTCGCCCAGCGCGTCCGCGCTCTTGTCGCGCTGACGGGCGGTGAAGCCGGCCTGCAGCTTGACGCGGACCGAGGGGAGGTGGGCGACGTAGAAGGCGACCTCGCCCTCCGGGGTCGTCACCGTCGCCCGCATCGCGCGCGTCCAGCCCAGCTTGATGTCGACGGGCTCGACCCCGCTCAGCGGGTACGTGCTCCACAGGCCGACCGTGCCCTGCACCGAGTGGTACCGGTACGTCGCCGCCAGCGCCTTCTCGTACACCGGCACCGCCGAGGCGGTCAGCTCCTCCAGCGCCACCACGTCCGCGCCGGACGCGGCCACGTCCCGGGCGGTGTCGGAGGGGTCGGGGTTGTCGGCGTTGACGTTGTGCGTGGCGACGGTGAGGTCGCCGCCGCTGCCGGTCTTGTCGCTGAGGAGCCCGCCGAAGAGGTTCAGCCAGACGACGGCAGGGAGGACCAGCGCGATCAGCGCGCTCGCCGACCTGCGGACCAGGGCGAGCAGCACGAGCACCGGGATGAACAGCCCGAACCAGGGCAGGAACGTCTCCGTGAGGCTGCCGAGGTTGCCGAAGCGGTTGGGGATGCGCGAGTGCAGCAGCATCACCAGGGAGAGCAGCAGCGCCAGCGCCGCGACCACCAGACCTCGGCGCCAGATGCGTGGGTCACCGCGCCAGCCCGAGACCAGACGTCCGATCAGGCGCCGGAACCGGTCTCCTCGGCGCTCGGGTCCCGAGCTGCCGCCGTCGTCCGTCTCCGTCATGTACGCCTGCTGCGCCATACCGTCGCCTCACTGCCTGCCGTGCACACCGTCTCTCCCCCGGGCATAGACCCTAGGGGATGATCGGCTTCCATCCTGCCGTCCCTCGACGGCTGTACGGGCACGAGGACGAACGGTGCCGCGCCGGGAGTTCCTGAGCGGCGCCGCGTGGACCGACCTGTGACGGAACGCGCACATTGCAGCGGCCGCCGGGTCAGTCGACGGGCCGCAGTCCGGCGAGCAGGGTGTCGACGATCCGTTCCGCCAGGTCCTCGGGGAGGTCGGCCTCGGGGCGCAGGACGGCACGCACGAGCATCGGGCCGACGACGATGTCGTTCACCAGTTCCACGTCCAGGTCGGCGCGGAGTTCGCCGTTCTTCTGGCCGCGGCGCAGGACTTCGATGCCGGCCCTGCGCCGGGGAAGTATGACCGCGTTGTGGTAGGCCGCCCAGATCTTCGGGCTGCTCTTCATCTGGGCGTGCACGTTGTGCAGGATCGCCGAGGAGCGGTTGGCGAGGCCCCGTTGGCGCAGGGACTCCAGCAGGACGATGAGGTCGTCCCGCATGGAGGTGCCCGGGAGCTGTTCGGGGTCCTCGGGTTCGGCGCTGCGCAGGACGTCGACGAAGAGTTCCTCCTTGCCGCTCCAGCGCCGGTAGATGGTGGCCTTGCCGACACCCGCCGTGCGGGCGATGCGCTCTATGGAGATCTCGGCGAGGGGCACGCCGTCCTCCAGGAGCTTCATCGTCCCCTCGAGGATGGCCCGTTCCACGGCCTCGCTGCGGGGCCGGCCCCTGGTGGGCTGGTCCGGAGCGGTGCCACTGCCGACGAGGCTCACGTCCATCGTTCCTTTCGTCTCCTGGGGGGATTCTCGCCCACGGGGCCTCCCCTGACGACGGTGCTAGGACTCCGTGCGGACCAACTCCTCCTCTGCGGCGCCCTGCTGAGGTGCCTTCGGCTTGGGGGGCAGGAAGACCGCCACCACGACCGCCCCGGCCAGCGCCACCACGGCACCGCACAGCGCGGTGACGTGCATGGCGTGCAGGAAGGCGTCGTTGGCCGGCCCGACCAGGCCCTTGCCGCGGGCGCCGAGCCGCGCGGCGACGCCCAGGGTGGCCGCGATGGACTCGCCCGCGGTCTCGCGCAGGCCGGCGGGCAGCGCGCCGAGCTTGTCCTCGATGCCGGTGCGGTACGACGTGGAGAGCACCGAGCCGAGGACGGCGATGCCGAGGGCGCCGCCCAGCTGGCGGAAGGTGTTGCTGAGGGCGGAGGCGGAGCCGGCCTTCTCCCGGGGCAGGGCCTGCATGATGACCACGCTGGTCGGGGTCATCACATGGGCCATGCCGGTGCCCATGCAGAAGAAGACGATCTCCAGGAGCCAGATCGGCGTGTCGGCGTCCAGGGTGGCGAACGCGGCCAGGGTCGCGGTGAGCACGAGCATGGCGCCCGTGGTGGTGGCCCGGACCCCGAAGCGGTCGACGACCAGCCGGGCGCGCGGCGCGAAGATCAGCTGGGCGGCGGCGAGCGGCAGCAGGAGCAGACCGGACTGGAGCGGCGAGTAGCCGCGCACGCTCTGGGTGTAGAAGACCGAGAAGAAGGTCACGCCCATCAGCGCGAAGAAGACCAGGGTGATGACGGCCATGGCGGCCGAGAACACCTTGTTCTTGAAGTAGGTGACGTCTATCGACGGGTGGTCGCTGCGCGCCTCGAACACGACGAACGCGGCGAGTACGGCGAGACCGGCGCCGATCGTCGACAGCACCTTGACGTCGGTGAAGTCGGCCAGCTCGCCGCCCTTGATGATGCCGTAGACGAGCAGCACGAGGCCGACGACGGACAGGACGACGCCCACGGCGTCGATCCGGCCCGGCCGGGGGTCGCGGGAGTCGGGCACCAGCCAGAGCATCAGCGCGAACGCCAGGATCACGATCGGCACGTTGATGAGGAAGACCGAGCCCCACCAGAAGTGGTCGAGGAGGAGACCTCCGGTGATCGGCCCTATCGCGATGGCGAGGCCCACGCCGCCGGCCCAGATGCCGATCGCCTTGGGCTGCTCGTCCCGCTCGAAGACGTTCATGAGGACGGCGAGGGTGGCCGGCATCACGAAGGCGGCCCCGACGGCCATCAGCGCGCGGAAGGCGATGAGCTGGGCGGGCGAGCCCGACTCGGCGGCGAGCGCCGAGCCGATGCCGAACACGGCCAGTCCGCCGAGCAGGACCTTCTTGCGGCCGATGCGGTCGCCGAGGAGACCGGCGGTGAACAGCAGACCGGCGAAGACCAGGGTGTAGGCGTTTATGGCCCACTCCAGCTCGCTCTGCGTGGCGCCGAGCCCGGTCGGGGCCGGGGTGGAGATGGTCTTGATCGCGACGTTCAGGATCGAGTTGTCCAGCACCACGATCAGCAGGCTCAGCATCAGCACGCCGAGGATCGCCCAGCGGCGCCGGTGCACCTGTTCCGGTATCCGGGGCGCGGCGGGTACGGCAGGAGTAGTCATGCCGTCGAGGGTAGAGCTTTTTCGATACGAGACCGTCTCGTATTTGATCGACACGCGGTTCTCTTACCCAGCTTTTACTTGCGCTCGGACCCACGGGGCGGTCTGGCCCCGCGTGGCACGAGGTGCCACCATGGGGGGTGGTCCGGGGACGCCGTGAGGGCGCCTCGAGATGACGTAAGGAGCCGTTGCAATGACGCAGCTTTCGGCTGCCCAGACGAACCCCTCCGACGGCAGCAAGGCGCTGTACGGGGGCAAGGGCACACGCCGTATCACCGTCCGCGACATCGCCCTCGCCAAGGAGCGCGGCGAGAAGTGGCCCATGCTGACCGCCTACGACGCGATGACCGCGTCCGTCTTCGACGAGGCGGGCATCCCCGTCATGCTCGTCGGCGACTCGGCGGGCAACTGCCACCTGGGGTACGAGACGACCGTACCCGTCACCCTCGACGAGATGACCATGCTGTCGGCGGCGGTCGTCCGCGGCACCCGGCGTGCCCTGATCGTCGGCGACCTGCCCTTCGGCTCGTACCAGGAGGGCCCGGTCCAGGCGCTGCGCAGCGCGACCCGGCTGGTCAAGGAGGCCGGCGTCGGGGCCGTCAAGCTGGAGGGCGGCGAGCGCTCGCACCGGCAGATCGAGCTGCTGGTGGAGTCCGGCATCCCGGTCATGGCCCACATCGGGCTGACCCCCCAGTCGGTGAACGCGATGGGCTACCGCGTGCAGGGCCGCGGCGAGGAGGCGGCCCAGCAGCTGCTGCGGGACGCGAAGGCCGTCCAGGACGCGGGCGCGTTCGCGGTCGTCCTGGAACTGGTGCCGGCCGAGCTCGCCGCCGAGGTGACCCGGGTGCTGCACATCCCCACCGTGGGCATCGGCGCGGGCCCGGAGTGCGACGCCCAGGTGCTGGTGTGGACCGACATGCTCGGGCTGACCGGCGGACGGATGCCGAAGTTCGTCAAGCAGTACGCCAACCTGCGTGAGGTGATGGGCGACGCCGCGAAGGCGTTCGCCGAGGACGTCGTCGGCGGGACGTTCCCGCTGGAGGAGCACTCCGTCCACTAGAACCATCCCCGCACAGTGCAGCCCGCCGATCTTCCCCCGTCGGCGGGCTGCCGCGTTCTGTCGGCGGACTGTCGGCGGGCTTGTCGGCGGACTGTCGGCGCGGGTGAACGCCTGTAGGTGAGCTGTCGGTGGTTTGTCGGTCGGGGCTGGCACCGTTCCTGGCATGACGCGAATCGACACGAACCCCGGTGGCGCCGGCAGCGCCGTGACCGTCCGGGGACTGGTCAAGCACTATGGCGAGACCAAGGCGCTGGACGGGGTGGACCTGGATGTGCGCGAGGGCACCGTGATGGGGGTGCTGGGGCCGAACGGCGCCGGCAAGACCACCCTGGTGCGGATCCTGTGCACGCTGCTCGCCGCCGACGCGGGGCAGGCGACCGTCGCCGGCTACGACGTCGTACGCCAGCCGCGGCAGCTGCGCCGGGTCATCGGCCTCACGGGGCAGTACGCCTCCGTGGACGAGAAGCTCCCCGGCTGGGAGAACCTGTACATGATCGGGCGGCTGCTCGACCTGTCCCGCAAGGACGCACGGGCCCGCGCCGACGAACTGCTGGAGCGGTTCTCGCTGACCGAGGCCGCACGGCGGCCGGCGGGGACGTACTCCGGCGGTATGCGGCGGCGGCTGGACCTCGCCGCGTCCATGATCGGCCGGCCCACCGTGCTCTTCCTGGACGAACCGACCACCGGGCTCGACCCGCGCACCCGCAACGAGGTGTGGGACGAGGTCAAGACGATGGTCGGGGACGGCGTGACCGTGGTGCTGACCACCCAGTACATGGAGGAGGCCGAGCAGCTGGCCTCCGAGCTGACCGTGGTGGACCGGGGCCGGGTCATCGCGGGCGGCGAGATCGAGGACCTGAAGGCGAAGGTCGGCGGACGCACCCTGCGCATCCGGCCCGCCGATCCGCTCCAGCTGCGCCCGCTGGCCGGCTGGATCGACGAGCTCGGCGTCACCGGCCTCGCCGGCACCGTCGTGGACACCGAACGCGGCTCGCTGCTGGTGCCGGTGCTCAGCGACGAGCAGCTCACCGCCGTCGTCGGCGCGGTCACCGCGCGCGGCGTCACCCTCTCCTCCGTCACCACCGAACTGCCCAGCCTCGACGAGGTGTTCCTCTCCCTCACCGGCCACCGCGCCGGTGCCGTGCAGGACGCCGTGCCCGCCGCCGACCGCGAGGAGGTCGCCGTATGAGCGCCACCGCCACCGCCACCCCCACCGCCGTCGAGATCAAGGGCGCGGCGGACGCGCGGATCCCGCTGCGCAGCCATCTGCGGCACACCGGTGCCCTCATCCGCCGCAATCTGCTGTGGATCAGGCAGGACCCGGAGTCGATGTTCGACGCCATCCTGTTCCCGGTGATCTTCACCCTGCTGTTCGTGTACGTCTTCGGCGGGTCCATCGGGCAGTCGCTGGGCGGCGGACAGGAGCGCTACGTCCAGTACGTCATCCCCGGTCTGCTCGCCATGATGGGGATGAACATGGCCCAGGGCGTGGGCACCGGCTTCAACACGGACTTCAACTCCGGGGTCATGGACCGCTTCCGGTCGCTGCCGATCGGCCGGGGGTCGGTGCTGTTCGCCAAGATCGTGGTCGAGCTGATGCGCATGCTGGTCGCCTGCGTGATCCTCATGGTCGTGGCCGTGCTGGTGGGCTTCGACATCACGCACTGGCCGGGGCTGTTCGCGGCCGTGGGGCTGGCCACGGTGTTCGGCTCGGCGCTGATGTGGGTGTTCCTCACCCTCGGCGTGGTCATGAAGAGCGCCCAGTCGGTGCAGGCGATGGGCTTCCTGGTGCTGATGCCGCTCCAGTTCGGCTCGTCGATCTTCGCGCCGACCGCCTCGATGCCGGGCTGGCTGCAGACCTTCACCGCATACAACCCCCTGTCCTCGCTGGCGGACGCGGCCCGCGGGCTGATGGTGGGCGGTCCGGTCGCCCACGGCCTGTGGGTGACGCTGGCCTGGTCGGTCGGGCTGACGGCGGTGATGGCGCCGGTCGCCATCCGCACGTTCCGCACCAAGAGCTGAGCCGGGCCCTTCGGTGCCGAGCCGGGTCCTGCGGGGCCCTCAGACCAGGGCGGCGGCCTCCTCGTAGGAGAGGGCGCCGCCCTCGGCGTACGCGGCCTCGAACGCCGCGTCGCCGAGTACGGCCCGGGCGGCGGCAGTGGCCCGGGCGACCGTCTCGCGCTCCAGGCGGACCGCGACATGGCCCGGGGGCAGCAGGGCCGCCGCACCGCCGAGACACCGGGCGGCGTCCCGGGCGCGGGCGCCGCCCTCGACGCAGGCCAGGGCGTAGGCCCCGATGGCCAGGTAGAAGCTGCGCATGTGCGGGGCGACGTTCATGGCCAGCGGGTCGGCCGCGTGCTCCATGGCCCTGCGGACGGAGACCAGGGCCGGCGCGTACCGGCCGTCGACCACGTCCACCCAGGCCTCCGCGCCCAGGATGAAGGCGTCGAAGACCACGAAGTGCGCCTGGCTGAACGTCTCGCGCAGCAGCCGCAGCTGTTCCCGGGCCTCGGCCTCGCGGCCGGTCAGCCCGAGGTACGAGGCCAGGAAGAGCCGGGCCGCGGGCATGGCCTCGTTGTGGCCGTCGGCCGTGGCCTCGACGACCTCGCGCAGCAGGCGCTCGCCGCGCTCCTCCTCACCCGCCTCGATCAGCGCGCTGCCCAGCCGGGCGCCGAGGACCGCCGACTGGTGGCGGGCGCCGAGCCGCTCGGCCTGGCGCCGGGCCTCCTCGTAGTCGGCCGCGGCGCCCCGGTAGTCGCCCGTGCGCTCACGGGCCTCGGCGCGCGCCGAGAGGGCCTCGCCCGCGCCCCAGGCGTCGCCCAGCCGGCGGAAGACCTCCAGGGCCTCGTCGGCGTCCCGGCCGGCGGCGCCGGCCCAGTCGGCGCGGTTGGCGAGGAGGTTGGCCCGCAGTTGCAGCGTGGTGGCGAGCTCCCACTCGAAGCCCGGGGTGGTGCGGCAGGTCGCGACGTTGGCGTCGAGGATGACGCGGATGCGGTCCATGTCCCCGGTCATCATCACGGCGTAGAACCAGAGCAGGCCCGGCGGGCGGCAGGTCTGCGGCAGCCCGGGGGCGTAGGTCTCGCTGACGATCCGCAGCTTGCGCCGGGCCTCCGGGGTGTTCCAGGCGTCCAGCTCGGTCTCCATACAGGCGAGATGGACGAGGTGGACCCCGCGCCGGGCCTCCGCGAGGACCTCGCCGGACAGCGGTGGCGGCGTCTCGATGACCGGCCTGAGGACCGCGGCGGCGGGGCGGACGGGCTCGGCGAAGGGGTCGGGGCCGAGCGCCATGACCGCGCCGCACCAGGTACGGGCCTCGATCCGCAGGTCCCGCATCTGCCAGTACCAGGAGAGGGAGAGGGAGAGGGAGAGGGCCTCCTGCTCGTCGCGGGCGGCGACGGCGCGGCTCAGCGCGGTGCGCAGGTTCTCGTACTCGAGCTGGAAGAGCGCGACGGCCGCCTGCTGGCGCGGGCCGCGCAGCGAGGGCTCGGTGGTGCGGGCGAGTTCGCGGTAGTACGTCAGATGCGCCCACTCGGCCTCGTGACGCCGACCGGTCTCGTCGAGCCGCTCGGCGGCGTACTCGGCGACGGTCTCCAGGAGCCGGTAGCGCATCTCGCCGTCCGGGCCCGGCGCCGCGACCACGAGGGACTTGTCGACGAGGGAGGCGAGGCAGGAGAGCGCGTCGCGCGCGGCGGGCCCGCACACGGCCTCGACGGCGGCCAGGTCGCAGCCGCGGGCGAACACCGACAGCCGGGCGAGGACCTCGCGCTCCTCCTCGTCCAGCAGGTCCCAGGACCAGTCCACGACCGCCCGCAGGGTCTGCTGGCGGGGCAGGACGGTACGGCTGCCCGAGGTGAGCAGCCGGAAGCGGTCGTCGAGGCGGTCGGCTATCCGGCGCGGGGTGAGCATGCGCAGCCGGGCGGCGGCGAGTTCGATGGCGAGGGGCAGGCCGTCGAGCCGGCGGCAGATCTCGGCGCAGGCCTCGGGATCGTCCGCGATCCGGAAGCCGGGGCGGGCGGCGGCGCCCCGGTCGGCGAACAGCCGCAGCGCGACGGGCTCCGGCAGCGGCTCCACGGGGCGCAGCAACTCGCCCGGGACGCCGAGGGGTTCCCGGCTGGTGGCGAGGACGGTCACGCCCGGGCAGCGGACGAGGAGTTCCTCGACGAGACGGGCGGCCGCCTCGACGACGTGCTCGCAGTTGTCGAGGACGATCAGCATGCGGCGCCGGGCGCAGTGCTCGACCAGCCGCTCCACCGGGTCGTCCATGCGCTCGGCGACCGCGCGCATCTCCTCCGCGCCGGCGGCGTACATCACGGTCTCCCGCGCGCCGACGGCGGTCAGCACGGCCTGCGGTACGGCGTCCGGGTCGGCGACGGGGGCGAGCTCCGCCAGCCAGACGCCGTCGCGCGCGATGTCCCGCACACCCTCGGCGGCCTCCTGCGACAGCCGCGTCTTCCCCGCGCCGCCCGGCCCGAGCAGCGTGACGAGCCGCGCCTCCACGAGGTCCCCCCGGATGGCGTCGATGTCCCCCTCCCGGCCGACGAAGGAGGTGAGACGGGCACGGAGGTTGCCGGGGGGCGGCGCGGTGAGTCCGGGCGAACGGCCCGGGGGCGCGAGGGGCACCGAGGAGAGCTTCCCGTCTCCCGCGACGGCGGCGGCGCCGGTGCCGGTGCTGGCCGGGAAGACGCCCGCAGCGGGCGGGCCGACGGGCGGGGGCGCGGGGGCGCTGTGGGGGCCGGCGGGCGGGTGAGGCCGGGGCCAGGGGGCGCTATGGGGGCCGGCGGGCGGCTGGGCCTCGGTCGGACCGGCGACACCGTTCGATACCGGTGGCCCGGCGGGGAGCCGAGACTCGGTCGGACCGGCGGCACCGTTGGTCATGGGTGGCCCGACGGGCGGCTGTGCCGCAGGCGGGCGGGAGCCGTCCGGGGTGGGCGGGCCGTCCGGGAGCGGGGGCCGGGCGGCCGGGGTGGTGCCGTGGCCCGGGTCCGCGGGCCGGGTGGCGGGGGTGGGGTCGTAGCCCGGGTCCGCGGGCCAGGTGGAGGGGGTGGGGTCGTAGCCCTCGTGCGCGGGCTGTACGACCGAAGAGGCGCCGTGGCCCCCGTGCGGGGGCTGTGCGGACGCGGCCGGCCCGTGGCCCCCGTGCGGGGGCTGCGCGGCCGGGACTTGGCCGTCGCCCCCGAGCAGGGGCTGCGCGGCCTGAGCAGACCCGGCACCCCCGTGCGGGTGCCCTACTGCCGAAGAGGCCCCGTGCCCCCCATGCAGGAGGGGCTGCGCGGCCGCCGCCGGCCCGTGGCCCCCATGCGGGGGCTGTACGGACGGGGCTCGGCTGTCGCCCCCGAGCGAGGGCTGCGCGGCCTGAGCCGACCCGGCACCCCGGTACAGGTGCCCAGCGGCCGAAGAGGCCCCGCGACCCCCATGCAGGGCCTGCGCGGCCGCGGCCGACCCGTCGCCCCCGTGCGAGGGCTGCGCGGCCGGGACTTGGCCGTCGCCCCCGAGCAGGGGCTGCGCGGCCTGAGCAGACCCGGGACCCCCTAGCGGAGCCTGCGCAGCCGAAGAGGCGCCGTACCCCCCATGCAGGGGCCCTGCGACCGGGGCCGGCCCGGGACCCCCATGCAGGGGCTGCGCGGCCGAGGCCGGTCCGGGCCCCCCGTTCTGGGTGGACGGCGGCCGGGGGGCCGGGGGGTTGAGGAGTTCCGCGTGGAGGGTCTGGAGTTCCGGGCCCGGGTCGGAGCCGAGGCGGTCGGTGAGGAGGCGGCGGACACCGTCGTAGGCCGCCAGGGCCTGGGCCGGGCGGCCGGCGTCGCGCAGGGCGCGCAGCCGCAGTGCCTGGAGCGGCTCGTCCAGCGGGTGGGCGTCGCACAGGGCGGTGAGTTCGGGCAGCGAGCGTTCGGCGTGGCCGAGGGCGAGCGCGGCGGTGTGCCGGACGCGCACCGCGTCCAGCCGGCGGGCCTGGAGGCGGGCGGCCTCCGTGGTGCGGTCGGGCAGGTCCGCCAGGGGCGGGTCCTGCCAGAGCGCGAGGGCGTCGTCGAGGAGGACGGCCGCCCTGGCGGGGTCGCCGTCGGCGAGGGCGCGGACGCCGTCGGCGGTGAGCCGTTCGAACCGGTGCAGGTCGACGGCGTCGGCGGCGGCGGTGAGCCGGTAGCCCCCCTCGCCGGAGACGATCTCGCCCGCGCCCAGCGCCCGGCGCAGCCGTCCGACCAGGGCCTGGAGCGCGGCGTGTCCGTCGGCGGGCGGATCCCCGGCCCACACCTCCTCCACGAGCAGCGCCGCGGGCACGCTCCGCCCGGCCCGCAACGCCAGCACGGTCAGGAGCGCGCGCAGCCGCGCCCCGCCGACGGCGACGGGGGTGCCGTCGGGGCGGAATGCCTGGGTGGTGCCGAGAATGCGGTAGCGCACGGGGTTCATTGTCTCCGGCGGGAACGGGAGCGGTCACGGAGTTGCGCCGGGGTGGCGCGGACACCCAGGTCGGGATCGGGATCGGGGATCTCAAGGGTCGCGAGGACGCCCGACTCGGCGGGCCGCCGGCCCCGCTCGTCCGGTGTCCCGTCGTCGAACCACTTCGGACAGCGGTCCACCGGACGCAGCCCGCGTTCCCCCGGTACCGGCTCCCAGGTGCGCGAGCCGGGCGGATTCTCCTCGTACACCTCGGTGACCACCCGGACGGCCCGCACCCGGCCGGTCACCCGCGGTCCGCCGCCGTGCCCGTTGACGACGAGCAGCCCGACCACGCGGACCGGGTCCCCGGGGGACAGCTCGTCACAGGCGTCACCGACCGGCACCGCCGTCGTCGGCCCCTCGCGCACCACCCGTACCGCGCCCGCGCCGGACTCGTCGTCCCGCACGTCCTCCACCGGCCCTGAGACCTCGGTGAGGTGTTCGTCCCAGCCTTCGCCGAGGACCTCACCGCAGGGCCGCAGCAGCAGCGGCCAGCTCACCTCGTCGCCCACGGCGAACGGTTCGCCACAGCACTCCATCTGCCAGTCCTCTTGAAGTTCTCCCCTCCCTTCGCAAGCTCAGGAAGGGGATTCCTGCCTACATTGCTGCGGCAGGTTTGACGGTTTTACCCGCCCTGCGACCGCGCCTTCCGGCGGCCGGGACCTCCACGATGACGTGGCCGATCCGGTGCAGGTGCAAGATGTTCCGGGCCGCGTTCCAGTCGGCATTGCCGACGAAGCCGCAGTCGGGGTTCTTGCACGCGAATTTCTCTTGGGTCTCTCGGCTGCAGGGGGTGATGAAGCCGCAGGCTGAGCATCGCTGGGAGGTGTGCGGGGCGGGGACCTTGACGAGCCGGCCGCCCAAGCGGGCGGTCTTGTACGTCAGCATCGTCACGGTCCGGCCCCACGCCTCCTGGGCGATGGAGCGGTTGAGCCCGGCCTTCGCTGCGGCGCCGTTGCGCAGGAACTCGTCCGTGTTGTCGGGGTCGGGCTTCGGTGCGGGGGCTTTGGTCATGCCGAGGATGTTGAGTTGTTCGACCACGACCGTGCCGTATGTGCGGGCGAGGTGGGTGGTGGTCTGGTGCTGCCAGTCGAGGACTCGTCGCGTGGCTTTTGCTCGGAGCTGCTTGATCTGGTCGTAGGTGTGCTGCAAGCGGCGGGAGGTCTTCTCCCCCCTCTTGCGGAAAGACTTCTGGTGCGCGGCCTGCCGCTCCAGGTTGAGGAGCTTGGCCTTCTCCTTGGGCGTCAGCCACTTGTCGCGGTCGGCGGTGCCGTCCGGCAGGCGGGATGCACGCCCGTGGTCCTGATGGTCCCCGTTCGAGAGGGCGAGGGGGATGTTGACTCCGGCGTCGATGCCGACTTCCGGCCCCTGGTGCGGCTCGGGCTCGGCCTCCAATGCCTGCACGCGGAAGGCGATGTGCCAGCCCAAAGCATTCTTGACCAGCCTGGCGCCGGTGATCCGGTTGTCGGCGTCAGCCTTCTTGCCCACGGGAAGATCCTTGGTCCAGCGGAAGCGGACACGGCCGACCTTGGGGATGTTGACCATGCCCCACCGGCGGTGCACGCGGACGATGTGCAGGTCCCGTCCCTGGGGGATGTCCACCGTCATCGCGGAGCGGAAGCGACCCTTGTAGTTCGGGGCGTCGGCCCGGCCGTCCCAGCAGTTCTTCCAGCTCTGGAAGTACGTCTTCAAGACGGCCTGCGCGGCCTGGGCGGGCAGCTTGCCGAGGTAATCGAGATCCTTGCGGCCCTGCCGGATCGCCTCGTCGGCGGCGGACAGGTTGCGCTTTTCTTTCGGCAGCATCGTCCACCAGGAGTGCAGGCAGTTCCACAGGGTGCGGGCTGCATGCGCCTGGTCGTCCAGAACACGAGTCTCGGCAGGGGACAGCGCCAGTCGGGCGCGGTGCCCGAACTGCCGTTTCGCCAGGCCGAGTTCCGAGGTCATGCGATCACTCTATCATTTGGTTCATGTCACCTCGATGGGATCCGAATCCCGATGTACGCACTGGCCGCCATGTCGTCTACAACCTGCATGTCCACTTGGTTTTCGTCACGAAGTACCGGCGCAAGGCCATGACCGACGCCATGCTGATGCGCTGCGAAGAGATCATGCGAGAGGTGTGCGCGGACTTCGAGGCCGAGCTGAAGGAGTTCAACGGCGAGGAGGACCACGTGCATCTGCTCGTGCACTACCCGCCGAAAGTCCAACTCTCCAAGCTCGTCAACAGCCTCAAAGGCGTCTCCGCCCGGCTGCTACGCAAGGAGTACGATGCGCACGTCCGCCGGTACCTGTGGGGCGGCCATTTCTGGTCCGGCTCCTACTTCGCCGGAAGCTGCGGCGGAGCGCCCCTGACCGTCGTGAAGCAGTACATCGAGCGGCAGAAGCGCCCCACAGGCTGAGCTTGATACTGCGGACCCGTACTCATGCGCGGGTCAGCGCAGTTCCGAGATGGCCTTCACCATCCGGCCTGAAGGCCGGAGCACTGGCCAAGATCAAAGGTAGAACACCTGCCACAGCCCCATGTCCCCACCTTCCCCGGAACCCGGCGGCCACCGCGAGACGTTTTCCCGGTGCGCCCGGTACGGTCGGGCCGTTCCACGCGTGCCGAGCAGCTCAGGGGAGCCCCATGACCACCGCCACCACCCGTAACGGCGACCGGAGGATCAGCCCGGTCTTCGTGGGGATCCTCGCCGTCACCGCGGTCACCGGCTGGGCCACCTGGACGGGGTTCGCCGAGCAGCCCGGCCTGGCGGTGTTCCTGTTCGTGACGGCGGCCTGGATCGTCTCGCTGTGTCTGCACGAGTACGCCCACGCGCGGACGGCCCTGCACAGCGGTGACATCACGGTCGGCGCGAAGGGGTACCTCACCCTCAATCCGCTGAAGTACACCCATGCCCTGCTCAGCATCGTGCTGCCGGTGATCTTCGTGGTCATGGGCGGAATCGGTCTGCCGGGCGGCGCGGTGTTCATCGAGCGGCAGCGGATCCGCAAGCGCTGGCAGCACAGTCTGGTCTCGGCGGCCGGCCCGCTGACGAACGTGCTGTTCGCGGCCGTGTGCACGGCGCCGTTCTGGCTGGGCGCGCTGGACGGGGTGCCGGCCGCCTTCCGCTTCGCGCTCGCGTTCCTGGCGCTGCTCCAGGTCACCGCGGCGATCCTGAACTTCCTGCCGGTGCCCGGCCTCGACGGGTACGGCGTGATCGAGCCCTGGCTGTCGTACGACGTGAAGCGGCAGGTGGAGCCGTTCGCACCGTTCGGACTGCTGTTCGTGTTCGCACTGCTGTGGGTGCCGTCGGTCAACGCGGTGTTCTTCGACGGGGTGGACGCGGTGCTGCGCGGTCTCGGCATCAGCGACTTCGACACGTACTGCGGTCAGAACCTCTACCGCTTCTGGCAGGAGACGAACACCTACTGCGCGGTCAGCCGGTGACGGACCTGCGTGCCTTGTCCCGCTTGACGTAGTACCAGGTCATGTTGGACGACAGCCCGGCCAGCAGCACCCAGACGACCCCGAGGAAGCTGCCCTGCGCGAACGAGACGATCGCGGCGGCGACAGCGAGGAGACAGACGACGAGGGTGTAGATCGCGAGGCGGGGCATGGTGCTGCTCTCCTGTCGGGGGACACCGGGTGGGTGCGTGCGTCGTCCAGTGTCCCCCATGTGCTCAGACGTCGGTGACCCGCAGGCCCGCGTGTGCCTTGTAGCGGCGGTTGACGGAGATCAGGTTGGCGACCAGGGACTCGACCTGGTGGGCGCCTCGCAACCGGCCCGCGAAGACGCCGCGCATCCCGGGGATGCGGCCGGCCAGGGCCTGCACGATCTCCACGTCGGCGCGCTCCTCGCCGAGCACCATCACATCGGTGTCGATCTCCTCGATCGCCGGGTCCTGCAGGAGGACGGCGGAGAGGTGGTGGAAGGCGGCGGCGACCCGGGAGTCCGGCAGCAGGGCGGCGGCCTGCTCGGCGGCGCTGCCCTCCTCGGGCTTGAGGGCGTAGGCGCCCTTCTTGTCGAAGCCGAGCGGGTTGACGCAGTCGACGACGAGCTTGCCGGCCAGTTCCTCGCGCAGCGAGCCGAGCGTCTCGCCGTGCCCGTCCCACGGCACGGCGACGATCACGATGTCGCTGCGGCGGGCGGTCTCGGCGTTGTCGGCGCCCTCGACGCCGTACCCGAGCTCCTCGGCGGCCGACTGCGCGCGGTCGGCGGCGCGCGAGCCGATGATCACCTTCTGGCCGGCCTTGGCGAGCCGGTAGGCGAGACCCTTGCCCTGCGGGCCGGTGCCGCCGAGCACGCCGACGACCAGTCCGGAGACGTCGGGGAGGTCCCACGGGTCCTTGGCGGGGGCCTTCGCGGGGGCGTTCTGTGCGCTGTCGGTAGAGGTCATGGGCCGACTTTACGCGGGGCCGGCGAGGACGCTTTCGCCGTGTCGGGTGAATGGGGGGGCGAAGCGGGGGCGGGGGTGGGGCCGCTGGGGCAGGATGCGGGCGCATGGACGCCGTACGGGTCGCGCTGCTGCGCGAGGTGCTCGCCGGGACGGAGTGGCTCGGGGCCACGCGGAGGTTCGGCGCGGTGCTGCGCGGATCGGTGGTCTCGCACGGGGGCGGGCTGCTGCTGGTGGGGACGGCGGCGTACGAGCCCTGGCATCTCGCGGCGCATCTGGTGGACGAGGCGGCGTGGTCCGGTACGCCGGAACTGGCGCCCACGCTCGTACGGCATCACGCGCGTGCGGGCGACCCCGCGCATCTCGCGGTGGGCCTCGGGCGGATCGAGGCGGCGCGGCGGGGCGAGACGCTGCTGGTGGCGTCCCCGGAAGGGGATCCGGAGCTGCTGGAGCGGGTGGCGGACGCGCGGCGTTCCGGGCTCACGGTGCTGTCCCTCGGGCCGGGTGAGGACGAGTTGACGGCGCTGTCCCACGAGGCGCTGACCGTGCCGGACGGCTCGGAGCTGGACCTGGACACCGTGCAGCACCTGGTCAGCGCGGCGGCGGGCGAGTGCGGGCGCTCCGCCCGGGCACGGCGGGGTCTGCGCGACCGCCTCTCCAGACTGGCGGAGTCCCTGACCGCCCCGCCCCCACCCTCCTGGTGACTCGCCCGACGGACCACCTCCCCCGGAACCGGTTCGCGGCGGGAAACGTGCGGCCGCCTGGGAAAACCCGTTGCCCTCCTCCCCCGGTCCGCCGAGCATGGCCCCTCGTGGCCATCGACTCCCTGCGTGCGGTTCTTCCCGATCTCGCCCCCTGGCACGCCTCCCGTGACTTCAGACGGCTCTGGTTCTCGGGGCTGGTCTCGAACTTCGGGAGTTTCCTGACGTTCGTCGCGCTTCCGGTGCAGGTGAAGGAGCTGACCGGGTCCGCGGCGGCGGTGGGGGCGATCGGGGCCGTGGAGCTGGTGCCGCTGGTGGTGTTCGGGCTGTACGGGGGCGCGCTCGCCGACGCTCTCGACAAGCGGACCCTGATCGTGTGGACGGAGGTCGGGCAGGGCCTGCTCAGTGCCGCGCTGCTGGTGAACGCGCTGCTGCCGGAGCCCGCCGTATGGCCGCTGTACCTGGTCGCGGGGCTCTCCGCCGTGCTGTTCTCCGTGCAGCGGCCCGCGCTGGACTCGCTGTGGCCGCGGATCGTCGCCCATGAGCACCTGCCGGCGGCCACCGCGCTGAACTCGCTGCGCTGGACGGTGGGCGGGGTCGCCGGACCGGCGGTCGCGGGGATCGTCGTGGCGTACGCGGGCCTCGGCTGGGCCTATGCCGCCGACGCCTTCACCTTCGCCGTCTCCGTCGCCCTGACCGTGCGGATCGCCGCCTCCCCGGCCGCGCACGAGGCCGCGCAGCCGTCCTGGCGGGCTATCGCCGAGGGAGCCCGGTACGCCTGGGGCAGGAAGGAACTCCTCGGGACGTACGCCGTGGACCTCGCCGCGATGTTCCTGGCCATGCCGCTCGCCGTGCTGCCGTTCCTCGCCGACGAGCTGGACGCCGAGTGGTCGCTGGGCCTGATGTACGCGTCCCTGCCGGCCGGGGCGATGCTGGTGAGCCTGACGAGCGGCTGGACCTCCCGGGTGCACCGGCACGGACGGGCGGTCGTGGTCGCGGCCGCGCTGTGGGGCGTGGCGATCGCGGGCGCCGGGCTGGTCGGCAACGTCTGGCTGGCGCTGCTGTGCCTGACGCTCGCGGGCGGGTGCGACATGGTCAGCGGGATCTTCCGCGGGGCGATGTGGAACCAGACGATCCCGGACGAGCTGCGGGGGCGGCTCGCCGGGATCGAGCTGCTGTCCTACTCCGCGGGACCGACGGTGGGCCAGGTCCGCAGCGGCGGTTTCGCTGCCTGGCTGGGGGTGCGCACGTCCGTGTGGTCGGGCGGTGCGCTGTGCGCCGGCGCGGTGGGGCTGCTGGCCCTGTGCCTGCCGGCGCTGATGCGCTACGACGTGCGGACCGACGAACACGCGGCCCGCGAACGCGAGCGGCGGGCGGCGGCGGGGGCGGGGGCGGTGTCCGCGCCCTGAAGGGGCGCGGGGAACCGCGCGAGCGGCCACGACGGCCGGCCCCGCACCCGCCGTCAGTCGTCGGCCTCGCTCTTCGGCGCGTCGTGCCACCGCGGGTCGTTCTCCCACTGGAGGTTGCGCTCGCGGGCGCTCTCCATCGCGTGTTCCGCCTCCTGGCGGGAGGCGTACGGGCCGAAGCGGTCCTTGCCGGGACAGTCCGGACCCTCCTCGACCTTCTTGTGCTCCAGGCAGTAGTACCACTCGCCCGGCTTTCCCGTGACGCGCCGTTTGAACAGGGGCATGACCGGCTCCTCTCGCCACCCCCATGTTCCCCCGTGGCCGCTCGATAGACTCGCCGGTATGTCAGGCCAGTCGCTGCTCGTGCCCGGGGAACTCTCCCCCACCCGTTCCGTGCCCGGAAACATCCGCCGTCCCGAGTACGTCGGCAAGCCCGCGCCGAAGCCGTACACCGGCCCCGAGGTGCAGACCCCGGAGACCGTCGAGGCGATGCGGGTCGCCGGGCGGATCGCCGCGCGGGCGATGGAGGAGGCCGCCAAGCTGATCGCGCCGGGGGTGACGACCGACGAACTGGACCGGGTGGCGCACGAGTACATGTGCGACCACGGCGCCTACCCCTCCACGCTCGGCTACCGCGGCTTCCCCAAGTCGCTGTGCACCAGCGTCAACGAGGTGATCTGCCACGGCATCCCGGACTCGACGGTGCTGCGCGACGGCGACATCGTCAACCTCGACGTGACGGCGTACATCGGCGGGGTGCACGGCGACAACAACGCCACCTACCTGGTCGGGGACGTCGACGAGGAGAGCCGGCTGCTGGTGGAGCGGACCCGGGAGGCCCTGGCCCGCGCGATCAAGGCGGTCCGGCCGGGCCGCCAGATCAACATCATCGGGCGGGTCATCGAGTCGTACGCCAAGCGCTTCGGTTACGGCGTGGTCCGGGACTTCACGGGCCACGGGATCAACTCCTCGTTCCACTCGGGCCTGATCGTCCCGCACTACGACAGCCCGCACGCGACGACCGTGATGCAGCCGGGGATGACCTTCACGATCGAGCCGATGCTGACCCTGGGGACGCACGACTACGACATGTGGGACGACGGCTGGACCGTGGTCACCAAGGACCGCCGGCGCACCGCCCAGTTCGAGCACACGCTGGTCGTGACGGAGACCGGCGCGGAGATCCTCACGCTCCCGTAGCGGGCGGAGCCCGCGTGGAGACAGGTGGGCCCCCTCCCGTGGCGGGAGGGGGCCCACTGTCCGTCGCACGGTCCGGTCCGGTCAGAACCAGCCGCAGTGCGCGCCGCCCCAGAAGATGTCGCTGGAGACCGTGTCGATCTTGCCGAAGTACGGGCTGCACACGGGCTCGTGCTCACCGCCGTACGTGGCCTCCGAGCCGTAGTGGCCGCCGTGGCGCGGTCCCTCGTCGGCGGTGGCGCTCGTCGCGCCGGCGGCGGCCAGCGCGACCCCCAGGACGGTGGCGGCCAGGACTGATCGGATACGCATGATGCTCCTCTCACGGAGGCTGAGTGGTCACGCCAGAGGTAACCGTTCGCCTCCCGGCGCACACGCGGGACCACCCGTACGGACGCCCGGAACACCACGAACGCCGGTCATCGGAGGTATCGTCCGGCGCCCGCCCCGGCGCTCAGCGCTCGGCGCCCTCCAGTCGGACCCGGCCGCCGATCTCCACCCAGCCGTACGGCTGCGGGGCGGTGAGGATCTGCGAACCCGCGCCCTGGGTGATGTTCAGGGCCCGCCCCAGCTGTTCGGTGAGCAGGAGCGCGGCGGCTCCGGTCGCCTCGTCCTCCTCGATCCCGTCGCCGCGGCCGGGGAAGCCGCGGGCGCGGATCCGCCCGGCGGGCTCGTCCTCCCAGGCCCAGGCATAGATCCACTCGCCGGGCGGCGGCACGCTCAGGTCGTCGATCTCGGCGGCGCTCGCGTACTGGCGGAACGTGCGCGGCGGCGCCCACTCGGCGCGTGCCTCGATCCAGCTGAACTCCCCGTCCAGCCGGGCGCCGACGACCCCGGCCGGGGTGACCAGTTCGGGGACGTCGAGCAGCCAGGCGGCGCCGACGCAGGGGTAGCCGGCGAAGGGCAGGCGGGCGGTGGGGGTGTAGATGTCGATGATCCCGCGCTCGGGATCGTCGACGAACACCGTCTCGCTGAAGGCGAGTTTCGCCGCGAGGGCCTGGCGGTCCTCGCGGTCCGGCAGCACCGAGCCTTCGCGGACCACGCCCAGTTCGTTGCCGTAGCCGCCGTTCGGCGCGCAGAAGACGCGGAGCACGTCGTAATCAGTCACTCCGGAATTGAAACACCGACCGGAGGGTGCGACCCGGATGCGGAATCCTTGAATCTCCTTTGACCTTCCGTTGGGGTCTGTTTTGAGCCACCGTGATCGCCTCGTGCTCTTACAGCGTCTATGAGAGCTGAATCACGGCACGGGCGGGCATTACCTAGGTAAGCCTTGGATAAGTTAGGCGAGGCTCACCAATCCTGTGAGTGCCGTCACGTGAATATTCAGCCATCGCCGGGAGCCCGCATGCGAGCCGCCAGACTGTCCGTCGTCACCGCCGTCACCGCCGTGACCGCACTGACCACCGTCACCGGCTGCACCGAGAAGAGCGATGCGAAGAACGGCGACCGCGTCATCAACGTGACGGCCACGGACTCCCGGTGCGAGACCTCCAGGAAGGAGATCTCCGCCGGACACGTCGAGCTCGCCATCGAGAACAAGGGCTCCAAGGTCACCGAGGTGTACGTGCTGTTCCCGGACGACCGGGTGGTGACCGAGCGGGAGAACATCGGGCCCGGCACCAAGCAGCACGTCACCGCCGAGGTGAAGGCCGGCACCTACCGGATCGCCTGCAAGCCCGGCATGAAGGGCGCCGGCATCCGCCAGGAGCTCAAGGTCACCGGCGGCGGCAGCGCGGCCGAGCGCGACCCCAAGCTCGACCAGGCCGTCGCCGACTACCGCGAGTACGCGCAGGAGCAGGCCGACGCCACCATCCCGCTCGTCGAGACCTTCGTGAAGGCGGTCAAGGCCGGCGACCTCACCGCCGCGCAGAAGGCCTACGCGCCCTCCCGCCTCGGCTGGGAGCGCACCGAGCCGGTCGCCGAGTCCTTCGGTGACATCGACCCGCTGGTCGACACCCGCGCGGACGGCCTGGAGGACGGCCAGAAGTGGACCGGCTGGCACCGGCTGGAGAAGGCCCTCTGGCAGGACAAGAAGATCGGCGACGAGGAGAAGACCCTCGCCGACCGGCTCGTCACCGACCTGAAGGACTGGCAGGGCCGGGTCGGCAAGGCGGAGATCACCCCGACCTCCATGGCCAACGGCGCCAAGGAGCTGCTCGACGAGGTCGCCACCGGCAAGGTCACCGGCGAGGAGGACCGCTACGCGCACACCGACCTCGTCGACTTCAAGGCCAACGTCGAGGGCGCGCAGAAGGCGTACGACCTGCTGAAGCCGGTCGCGCAGACCAACGACGCGGCGCTCACCGCCGAACTCGACAAGCAGTTCGCCGCGCTGAACACGCTGCTCGACACGTACCGCACCGACAAGGCCTCGTACGACTTCGTCTCCTACGACAAGGTCACCGAGGCGCAGCGCAAGGAGCTCTCGGACGCGGTGAACGCGCTCGCCGAGCCCCTGTCCAAGCTCGCCGCGGCCGTGGCCAAGTAAGGGGGACGGCGATGACCGAGATCACCGAGACCAGGAACGACGACCACCACCCCTCGCGGCGGTCGCTCATCGGCTGGGGCGGGGCCGGGCTCGCGCTCGGGGCCGCCGTGGCCGGCGGCGCGGTGGCCATGGCCCGCACCGGCGACGACGTCGAGCCGACGGCCGCCGAGACCGGCGCCGCGGTCGCCTTCCACGGCGCGAACCAGGCCGGTATCGCCACCCCGGTCCAGGACCGGCTGCACTTCGCCGCGTTCGACGTGGACACCACCGACCGCGCCGAGTTCGTCCGGATGCTCAAGGACTGGACGGCCGCCGCGCGCCGGATGACCGCCGGCAAGGCGGTCGGCGACGGGGCGTACGGCGGGCTCGCCGAGGCCCCGCCGGACGACACCGGGGAGGCCCTGGGCCTGAAGCCCTCGCGGCTGACGCTCACCCTCGGCTTCGGCCCGTCGCTCTTCGCGAAGTTCGATCTGGCCGACAAGCGGCCCGACGCGCTCGTCGACCTGCCCAAGTTCGCCGGGGACGCCCTCGACGCGAGCCGCTCGGGCGGCGATCTGTGCGTCCAGGCCTGCGCCGACGACCCCCAGGTCGCCGTGCACGCCATCCGCAACCTGGCCCGCATCGGCATGGGCAAGGTCTCCATCCGCTGGTCGCAGCTCGGGTTCGGCAAGACCTCCTCCACCACCCCGGACGCGCAGACCCCGCGCAACCTGATGGGGTTCAAGGACGGCACCCGCAACATCGCGGGCACCGAGACCGACCGGCTGAAGAAGTTCGTGTGGGTCGGCGAGAAGGACGGCCCCGAGTGGATGGTGGGCGGCTCCTACGTCGTCGCCCGGCGGATCCGGATGCACATCGAGACCTGGGACCGCACCTCGCTCCAGGAGCAGGAGGACGTGTTCGGGCGGGACAAGGGCGAGGGCGCGCCCGTCGGCAAGGCGAAGGAGCACGACGAGCCGTTCCTGAAGGCGATGAAGCCCGACGCGCACGTCCGGCTCGCGCACCCCGACTCCAACCAGGGCTCGACGATCCTGCGCCGCGGCTACTCCTTCACCGACGGCACCGACGGTCTGGGGCGCCTGGAGGCGGGCCTGTTCTTCCTGGCCTACATGCGCGACGTGAGCAACGGGTTCATCCGCATCCAGCGCAATCTCGCGACCGACGCGCTCAACGAGTACATCCAGCACGTGGGTTCGGCCGTCTTCGCCGTGCCGCCGGGCGTCCGGGACAAGGACGACTGGTGGGGCCGGACGCTGTTCTCCGAGGAGGCGTAGCCCGTGTTCTCCAACTATCTGATCGGCCTGCGCGAGGGTCTCGAGGCCTCGCTGGTCGTCTGCATCCTCATCGCCTACCTGGTCAAGACCGGCCGCAGGGACGCGCTGAAGCCGGTGTGGACCGGTATCGCGATCGCCGTGCTGATCGCGCTGGGCTTCGGCAGCGTCCTCGAATTCGGCTCGCAGGAGCTGACGTTCGAGGCGCAGGAGGCGCTCGGCGGTTCCCTGTCGGTCCTCGCGGTCTGCCTGGTGACCTGGATGGTCTTCTGGATGCGGCGCACCGCCCGGCATCTGCGCTCCGAGCTGCACGACAAGCTGGACGCCGCCCTCGCGATGGGCACGGGCGCGCTGGTGGCGACCGCGTTCCTCGCGGTGGGCCGGGAGGGCCTGGAGACCGCCCTGTTCGTGTGGGCGTCGGTGCACGCGGCCGGTGACGGCACCCCGCGTCCGCTCATCGGTGTGGCCCTCGGCCTCGCGACCGCGGTGTTCCTGGGCTGGCTGTTCTACCGCGGGGCGCTGCGGATCAACCTGGCGAAGTTCTTCACCTGGACGGGTGGCATGCTCGTCGTCGTGGCCGCGGGCGTGCTGGCGTACGGCTTCCACGACCTCCAGGAGGCCGACTGGCTGCCGGGCCTGAACAGCCTGGCCTTCGACATCAGCGGCACGATCCCGCCGGACAGCTGGTACGGAACGCTGCTGAAGGGCGTGTTCAACTTCCAGCCCGATCCGACCGTCCTCCAGGTCACGGTGTGGCTGCTGTACCTGGTCCCCACGCTCGCGCTGTTCCTCGCCCCGGTAGGGTTCGCCTCCGGGAAGGGGAAGGTGAAGGCTCCTGATGACGCACCTGACGACCGGGGTTCCCGGCAGTCGAAGGCTCCGCAGGCTTGAGCGGGGCGCGCTGTGGGCGGCCTGCGCGACGGCCTTGTCGTTGACGGCGAGCGGTTGTGTGGTCGTCCACGGGGAGCGGGTGGTGCTCCCCTCGGCGACGCGCGCGGAGGCCGCGAAGGCGCTCGATCAGTTCACGGCCGCGTACAACAAGGCCGACCAGGCGTACGACCCCTCGCTGGACGCCGCGTACACCACCGGCGCCCTCGGGGCCATCGACGCGGCGCGGTTGAAGGCCGGGAAGGTCAACAACCCGGGCGGCAACCCGCAGCACACCCCGCTGGTGCTGTCGGACGTGACGTACACGATCCCCAAGAAGGCGGGCTGGCCGCGCTGGTTCGTCGCCGACGCCGGGGCCAACAAGGGCGGTGACGCCCGGTGGGTGCTGGTGTTCACCCGGGGCGACCTCTCCGAGCCGTGGCAGGCGGCGTACCTGACGCTGGTGGCGCGGGGCGCGCTGCCGGAGTTCAGCAAGGACAAGGACGGCTGGGCCGAGGCCGTACCGGCGGACTCGGCCGAACTGACGCGGGCGCCGGAGGACTTGAGCAAGGAGTACACCGCCTACCTCGGGGACGGCGGGGGTGTGTTCGCGGACGGCGCGTACACCAGCACCCTGCGCACCACGCGGGCGAAGAACGCCGAGAAGCCGGGGCTGGTGCAGCAGTACGTCGACGAGCCGCTGGCCGGCGGGGAGTTCGCTCCCCTGGCGCTGCGGACGGCGGACGGCGGGGCGTTGGTCTTCTTCGCCTCCCACCACTACGTCAAGCAGACGGCCGCGACGGGGGCGTCCGTGCCGGCACCGAACGTGAGCGTGAAGGCGCTGACCACGGGGGAGATCAAGCAGTCGCTGACGATGGAGTTCGTGGCGAACGCGATCGCGCTCGATCCGGTGAAGGGGTCCGGGGACGGGAAGGTGGCGTTGCTGAGCCGGCTGGAGGGGCTGACCGGCGCGAAGGGCGGGTGAAGCCGTCGTTCGCCGGCGGGCGCGTGGCGGCTGGTCGCGCCCACGCGGCGGAGCCGCACATCGATACCGCCCCGCGCCCCTGAGGACAGGAAACCTACGAGCCGTAGGCGTTCGCGTGCCGGGCGCAGGCCTCCGTCAGGGTCTCCAGGAGGCTCAGGGGCTCCGGGAGGGGGTGTTCGGGGCCCCGCAGCCAGTGGACGGACCGGCCGTCGTCCCCCGGGAGACGGGCCGGTGGGACCAGGACGTACGAACCCCGGCAGTGCCAGCGCAGGCCGGGGTGTTCGTCCATCGTCTCGGGGTGGCAGTCCAGCTCGCAGGGCCACCACTCGTCCTCGTCCTCGGGGGTGCCCCGGGTGAGGGTGAAGAAGAGGAGGCGGCCGTCGTCGCTCTCGGCGACCGGGCCGACCTCCACGCCCGCGCCGAGGAGCCGGTCGAGGGCCTCGCGGCCGGCCTCCAGGGGGACGTCGAGGACGTCGTGGGTCATGCCGGTCGCGGTGATGAAGTTGGCCTGCGGCTGGTGCCGGGCCCACCGCTCGATCTGGGCCCGGTCGGTGGTCGACTGGGTCTGCCAGGCGAAGGACACCGGGTGCCGGGCCGGGGTGGGACAGCCCACGCGGTCGCAGGAGCAGCGGTAGTCGGCGGCGGGGTACGCGGCGGGCGCGAGGGGCAGTCCGGCCCCGGCCGCGGCGAGCAGCAGGGCTTCCCGGCCGCCTTCGTCGGCGGCCCCGCTCGGGCCGCTTCCGCGCAGCCACTGGGTGAGTCTGCCCCGCAGGCCGCTCAGGCCGGCGAACTCCGCGCTCATCTATCCCCTCGCCTCGCTGGTGATGCGGACAGCATGCCCTATGGTCCCATCATCCGGCGCATCGGGGGTTCCGTACCCCCAAACGGGGCAAAGGGCCCGTCAGCGGGGTGCGAGTCCGTACAGGGCGTAGTCGACGAGGGTGTCCGTGTAGGCGTACGAGATGGGGCCCGTGCGCTGGAGCCAGCGCTGGGCGAGCGGGGAGACGAAGAGTTCGAGGGCGATGCGCGGGTCGATCTCCGTGCGGAGCCGGCCGGTGCGCTGGGCGGAGCGCAGCCGGTCGACGTAGAGCTGGAGCCGGGGTTCGAGGAGCTTGGCGACGAACTCGCGGCCGAGGGGTTCGTTGACCACTCCCTCGGCGGAGAGGGCGCGGGCGGGGGCCTCGAAGCGGGGGTCGAGGAGTTCGTCGACGGTGGCGCGCAGGACGGCCTTGAGGTCGGCGGCGAGGTCCCCGGTGTCGGGCAGGGAGTCCGGGGCGTGCCCCGCGGCCTCGGCGGCCCGCTCGCCGAGGTCGAGGAACGCCTCCAGCAGGACGTCGGCCTTCGACCCCCACCAGCGGTAGATGGTCTGCTTGCCGACGCCGGCGCGGGCGGCGATCCCCTCGATCGTGGTCTTCGGATAGCCCGCCTCGGCGACGAGCGCGAGGGCCGCCTCGTAGATGGCGCGGCGGGACCTCTCGCTGCGGCGACTGGTGTCGGGGGCCGGTCGGGCGGGCTGAGCGGGCTTGGCGGGCTGGGTGACCATGGGTCGACGGTACGGCCTACTCGTGCGGGTAGCGCACGCCGATCCGTTCCCGTACGGCGTCCAGGGTGCGCATCACGGCGAGGGTGCCGTCGAGCGGGGCGAGCGGGGACTCGGTCTCGCCGGCCCTGAGGGCGCGCATGACCTCGCGGGCCTCGTGGCGGAAGGTGGTGCGCGGACCGTCGGCGGGGTCGGCGGTGAACTCCTCGGGGTCGCGTCCGGCGCGGTGCAGGACCAGCCGGTCGGGGTGGAAGAACCCGGAGGGGATGTCGATGCGGCCGCGGGAACCGGTGACGGAGGCGGTGGTGCCGGTGCCGCCGGAGACCGAGCAGTGCAGGGCGGCGAGCGCGCCGGAGTCCCAGGACAGGGCGAGGGCGGTCTGCAGGTCGACGCCCTCGGCGGAGAGGACGGCCTGCGCGCGGATGCCGTCGGGTTCGCCGAGCAGGAGGTGGGCGAAGGAGACGGGGTAGACGCCGAGGTCGAGGAGGGCGCCGCCGCCCTGGGCGGGGTCGCGCAGCCGGTGCGAGGGAGGGAAGGGGCCTTCGAGTCCGAAGTCGGCCTGGACGGTGCGGACCTCGCCGATGGCGCCGTCGTCGACGAGCGCCTTCAGGCGGCGGATCAGCGGGTTGCAGTACATCCACATGGCTTCCATGAGGAAGCGGCCGTTGTCGCGGGCCAGGGCGACGAGTTCCTCCGCCTCGCGCACGTTGAGGGTGAAGGGCTTCTCGCACAGCACGCCCCGGCCGGCCTTCAGGCACAGGCCGGCGGCGGCACGGTGGGCGGCGTGCGGGGTGGCGACGTAGACGACATCGATGTCCGCGTCCTCGGCGAGCGCGCCCCAGTCGCCGTAGGCCCTGGGGATGCCGAAGCGTTCGGCGAAGGCCTGGGCGGAGGCCTCGGTGCGGGAGCCGACCGCGACGACCTCCGCGTCGGGCAGGTCGACCAGGTCCGCCGTGAACGCGGCGGCTATGCCGCCGGTCGCCAGGATTCCCCATCGCACCGTGTCCGTCGTCATACCCCGTCCCGTCCTCGTGCCGTACCAGCAGTCGTTCCGAGCTGAGAGCATAGGGGCGAGGACCGGGCAGAGGGAGGGGCGGCGGCATGCCGGAGGGTGGGGCGATACCGCGGGTGCCGGAGACGACGGCCGTCGCGCCGCCGTCGGCCGGCCCGCGCCGGACCGGTCTGCTTCTCACCCTGGTGCTGGGCGGTCTGACGGCCACTCCCCCGCTGTCGATGGACATGTACCTCCCGGCGCTGCCGGAGGTCACCCGTGGTCTGCACGCGCCCGCCGCGACCGTCCAGCTCACGCTGACCGCCTGTCTGGCGGGCATGGCGCTGGGGCAGCTGGTGGTCGGGCCGATGAGCGACCGGTGGGGGCGCAGGCGCCCCCTGCTCGCGGGGCTCGCGGTGTACGTCGTCGCGACCGTGCTGTGCGCGCTCGCGCCGACCGTGGAGCTGCTGGTCGCCTTCCGGCTGGCGCAGGGCCTCGCGGGCGCGGCGGGAATCGTGATCGCGCGGGCCGTGGTGCGCGATCTGTACGACGGTGTGGCGATGGCCCGCTTCTTCTCCACCCTGATGCTGATCTCCGGGGTGGCGCCGGTGGTGGCGCCGCTGATCGGGGCGCAGCTCCTGCGGGCGACGGACTGGCGGGGGGTGTTCGCGCTGCTCTCGGTGGTGGGGCTGGCGCTGGCGGTGCTCGCGTGGACACGGCTGCCGGAGACGCTGGAGCCCGCCGGGCGGCACGCGGGCGGGGTGGGCGAGGCCCTGCGGTCGATGCGCGGGCTGCTGGCCGACGCGTCCTTCACCGGCTACCTGCTCGCCGGCGGCTTCGCCTTCGCCGCGCTGTTCGCGTACATCAGCGCCTCGCCCTTCGTCGTCCAGGAGATCTACGGCGCCTCCCCGCAGATGTTCGGTCTGCTGTTCGGGGTGAACTCGGTGGGGCTGGTGCTGGTCGGGCAGATCAACGGCAAGCTGCTGGTGGGCCGGGTCCGGCTGGACCGGGTGCTGGCCGCGGGGCTGACGGTGGTGGCGCTGGCGGCGGCCGCGCTGCTGCTGATGACGTCGGGTGTGTTCGGCGCGGTGGGTCTGGCTCCGGTGGCGGTGGCCCTGTTCGTGCTGATGTCGGCGATGGGTGTGACGCTGCCCAACGCGCAGACGCTCGCCCTGACCCGGGTCCGGCACTCCGCCGGGTCCGCCTCCGCGCTGCTCGGCACCTCCTCCTTCCTCATCGGCGCGGTCGCCTCCCCGCTGGTCGGGATCGCCGGGGAGCACACCGCCGTCCCGATGGCCGTCGTCCAGCTGGCGGCCGCGCTGGTGGCGCTGGCCTGTTTCGTGGGACTGTGCCGTCCCTGGAGACAGACCGTGGAGGAGAGCTGAGCGCGCCGAGACTGCGCGTCGACACCCCGGAACGGGCCGGGCTCGACCCGGAGGAGATGCGCCTCCTCGTGGACGACGTCAGGACCCTGACCACCGGTGAGCGGCCCTGGGCCGCGGGCGCCGTGGTGGTCGCGGGCCGTGGCCCGGTGATCGCCGTCGAGGAGGCGGCGGGCTGGGCGGTGCGGTACGCCTCCTACGACCCGGAGGCCGGTGCCGGGGTGGAGCTGCCGCCCGGGGCGCGGGTCCCGATGACGGTGGACACCCCCTTCGACGTTGCCTCCCTGACCAAGCTGTGCACCTCGGTGGCGGCGGTGCAGCAGATCGAGCGGGGCACGCTGGGCATCGACGCCCGGGTCGGCGCGTATCTGCCCGACTTCCGCGGGGCCGCCGCGCACGGCGTCACGGTCCGCCAGCTCCTCACCCACACCTCGGGCCTGCGCCCCGAGCTGCCGCTGTACGACTGCGCGGACGCCGGGGAGCGGCTGGAGCTGCTGCGGGCCGAGACGCCGGCCGGGGAGCCCGGCGCGTACGTCTACTCCGACCTGAACATGCTTCTGCTCCAGCAGCTCCTGGAGCGCCTCTCGGGCCGGACCCTGGACGTCCTGGTGCACGAGGGGATCACCCGTCCGCTGGGCATGACCGCGACCCGCTTCGGCCCCTGCCCGGGCGCGGCGGCCACCGAGGACCAGCGGCGGCCGTGGGCGAAGGCGGACCGGGGCATGCTGCGGGGCGAGGTGCACGACGAGAACGCCTGGGCGCTGGGCGGGGTGGCCGGGCACGCGGGACTCTTCTCCACCGGCCGCGACCTGGCGGTCCTGTGCCGCACCCTGCTCGCGGGCGGCTGCTACGGCCGCGCGCGTGTCCTCGGCCCGGACTTCGTGGAGCTGCTGCTGGCCCCGCCGGGGCTGGGCTTCGCCGTGGACCGGCCGTGGTTCATGGGCGAGCTGTCCGGCGGGGGCGCGGCGGGCCACACCGGCTTCACCGGTACGTCCCTGGTCCTGGACCCGGCCACGGACACCTACCTCGTGCTGCTGGCGAACACGGTGCATCCGGTGCGCAGGGCCCCGGACAGCGGGCCGCGGGCGCGGGCGGCGACGCGGCTGGCGCGGGCGGTGCGGTGAACCCGCCGGCCGCGACCTGAGAAAATCGGCGGGTGAACGTCTCCGTCTCCGCCGCCGAAACCCTCCGTAGCGCCCTCGGGGAACTCCTCGACGGTCTGCCGCCCCGGCAGGCCGCCCAGGCCGTCGAGCGGCTCATCGCCACCTACCGGGGGGCCACCCCCACCGCAGCGCCGATCCTGCGCGACCGGGCGGACGTGGCCGCCTATGCCGCGTACCGGATGCCGGCGACCTTCGAGGCGGTGTGCTCGGCGCTGGAGGCGTTCGCGGACGCGGTGCCGCGGTGGACGCCGGGCAGCCACACGGACGTGGGCGGCGGGACGGGCGCGGCGACCTGGGCGGTGAGCGCCGTCTGGGAGGGGAGGCGTCCGGTGACCGTGCTCGACTGGGCGGAGCCCGCGCTGGCCCTGGGCCGGGAGATCGCCGCCGCGAACCCGGCGCTCGACGAGGTCCGCTGGCGGCGCGCCCGGATCGGGTCGGCCCTCGCGCTGGACCCGGCCGACCTCGTGACGGTCTCGTACGTCCTCAACGAGCTGGCCGCCCCCGACCGCGCCGCGCTGGTGGACGCCGCCGCGGGCGCCGCGCAGGCCGTGGTGATCGTGGAGCCGGGCACGCCCGACGGCTACGCCCGGGTGATCGAGGCCCGTGACCGGCTGGTCGGCGCCGGTTTCCACATCGCCGCGCCCTGCCCGCACAGCGCCGGCTGCCCGATCGCGCCCGGCACGGACTGGTGCCACTTCTCGGCGCGGGTCAGCCGCTCCTCCCTGCACCGGCAGGTCAAGGGGGGCTCCCTGCCGTACGAGGACGAGAAGTTCTCGTACGTCGCCGCCGCCCGCTTCCCGGTCTCCCTCGCCTCCTCCCGTGTCGTGCGCCGGCCGCAGATCCGCAAGGGGCAGGTGCTCCTCGACCTGTGCGAGACCGAGGAGCGGCTGGCCCGGACGACGGTGACGAAGAAGCACGGCGAGCTGTACAGGGCGGCCCGGGACGCGGACTGGGGCGACGCCTGGCCGCCCCGGCCGTGAGCACCCCCGGGCGGGCCTGAGGCGGGTCGTCCGGATGAGGGACGCCGCCTTTCCGCCTGCCGTACGCTGCGGCTCCATGGACGCCAAGGAGAGTGCGGGGACCGCAGGGGTCGCGATCGTCACCGGCGCCGGTTCCGGCATCGGGCGGGCGGTCGCCGTGGAACTGCTGCGTGCGGGCTGGGCGGTGGGGCTCGCCGGCCGGCGCCCCGGGACGCTGGAGGCGACGGCGGCACTGGTGCCGGGGGGCGCGCACCTCGCCGTACGGGCGGACGTCTCGGACCCCGCGGACGTGGCCGCCCTGTTCGCCGCCGTGCGGGAGCGGTTCGGACGGCTGGACCTGTTGTTCAACAACGCGGGCACGTTCGGGCCGGGCGGGGTGCCGTTCGAGGATCTGCCGTACGACGCCTGGCGGCACGTGGTGGACACCAACCTCAACGGGGCGTTCCTGTGCGCCCAGGCGGCGTTCCGGCAGATGAAGGAGCAGGAGCCGCGGGGCGGACGGATCATCAACAACGGCTCGATCTCGGCGCACTCCCCGCGCCCGCTGTCGGCGCCGTACACCGCGACCAAGCACGCGCTGACCGGCCTGACCAAGTCCCTGTCCCTGGACGGGCGGGCGTACGGCATCGCCGTGGGACAGATCGACATCGGCAACGCGGCGACCGAGATGACAGCCCGGATGGAGACGGGCGCGCTCCAGGCCAACGGCGAGATCGCGCCGGAACCCGTGATGGACGTGACGGACGTGGCGCGCACGGTGCGGCACATGGCGGAGCTGCCGCTGGGGGCGAACGTGCAGTTCGCGACGGTGCTGGCGACGGCGATGCCGTACGTGGGGCGCGGGTGAGGGCCTCACGGGTCGTCAACTCCCCCACCCGTACAAGCGGAATTTGGCCATCCGTGCCATTGCGGCCGGTAGCGGACCTGTGCTCAACTGATCTCCACGAGAACTTCACACTTTCCCCACGGGGACGCTCCGCTGACGGAGCCCATCGAGCCATACCGAGGGGGGGAAGGGCAGCCGCTCCACGGCACCGGGTGGGGGTGGGCCTCGCCGGGACCGCGAGGTTTGCGCCGGTGGCGTGGAGCGGCTGCCACTTATTTCGTGGCCGGGCCGGGTCGGGCGTGTGGGTGCTGTCGTCTGCGGGGTGCGGGTCCGTGGTGGCTCGTCGCGCCCGGAGTCTCCTTCGCACTGTGTATGCGCCTGCCGCCAGGACGGACAGCGCTCCCGCCGCGCCCAGCGCGCCCCGGGCCGCACCCGACTCGTCGGCCTTCGGCGCGGCCGTCGAGCCCGCGTGGACGGCGGCGGAAGGTGAGGCCGGGGTCCCGCCCTCGCTCAGGGGCTCCACCAGATTGCCCACCCCACCCCCGCGGAGCTCTCCGGCGGCCAGCAGCAGCGCGTCGCGATCGCCCGCGCGCTGGTGAAGAAGCCGAAGGTCCTGCTCGCCGACGAGCCCACCGGCAACCTCGACGAGGGCACCCGCGACGACATCATGGGACTGCTGGAGGGCCTGTGGCACGAGTACGGCCTGACCTTCGTCATGGTCACCCACGACTCGTCGATCGCCCGCCGCGCGCCGCGCCTGGCCACGATCAAGGCGGGCCGGATCACGCTGACCGAGCAGCACGCGCACCACGCGTACGCGCCGGCGCGGCAGGGCCACTGAACCCGGGAACCTCCCGCCCCGGCTACGCCTGCCCGGTCTCGAACCGGGCGATGTGCCCGTCACGGGTGACGTCGAAGTGCCAGCGGGTCCGCATCTCGCCCCAGGTGTCGTTGCGGTAGTTCACGACGAGGTCGTGGCCGTCGTTCGACTGGTTGACGACGTCCATGTGGCCCCTGGGGGTGAAGATCTCCCGGTCGATCCACTGGACCATGTCCCGGTCGGTGCCGTCGTCGGCCATGGTCGCGTCTTCGGTCAGGATCTTGAGGAACGCCTCCTGGTCACCGTCGTTGACGGCGTTGACGAAGGCCCGGACGGCCGGGTCGGTGAGTTTTCCGGTCTGGATCGTCATACGGGCAGCGTCACACCGCGCCAGGCCCCCCGCCACCCGAACGCCACCGGCGGGGGGCGGGGGCGTGTGAGGGATGCGAGGGTGGAAACGCGAGGGGGGTTGTCCTGCTGTCCACTCAGGGAGTCGCTGTGACCACCTCCTTCAACCGCCGTGACGTGGGTCTGCTGCTGCTACGGCTGGGCACGGGCGGCGTACTGGCCGCCCACGGCGCGCAGAAACTCTTCGGCTGGTTCGGCGGCCACGGCCTGGAGGGCACGGGCCAGTTCATGGAGTCGGTCGGCTACAAGCCCGGCCGGGCCAGCGCGACGGCGGCGGGCCTGGCCGAGGCGGGCGGCGGCACACTCCTCGCCCTGGGCCTGGCGACCCCGGCGGCGGGCGCGGCGGCGGCCGGCGGCATGGCGGGCGCGGCGGCGGTCCACACCCCGAACGGCTTCTTCAACATGGAGGGCGGCTACGAGTACGCGGCCACCCTGGGCCTGGCCGCCACCGGCCTCGCGATCACGGGCCCCGGCCGCCTCTCCCTCGACCACGCCCTCGGCCACGTCCTCGACCGGGGCTGGATGGTCCCGACGGCCCTGGCGGCGACGGGCGTGCTGACAGCGGTGGTGGTGGGCACGCGCAACCGCCGGGTCCGGCGCCGGGAGGAGGGCGAGCAGGCGGCGTTGTTCGAGGAGGGGGAGCTGCTGATGGGATGAGGCGGGCGGTGTCACCAGCTCGGCCGCTCATGCCAAGCTGCCCCCATGACTGACGCCGTCTCCCCCACCTCCGACGACATCTGGCCCACGATCGAATCCCTCTGGACCTGGCTGGACACCCACCGCCCGCACGACGGCTCCACGGGCCTCCTTCTGCGCATGCTGAAGCTGTCGGAGGAGGTCGGCGAGGTCGCGGAGGCGGTGATCGGCGCGATGGGCCAGAACCCGAGGAAGGGGAACAGCCACAGCTGGGAGGACGTACAGGGGGAGCTGTGCGACGTCGTGATCACGGCGCTGGTGGCGCTGCGGACGCTGACACCGGAGCCCGAGCGGGTGTTCGGGGAACATCTGGGGCGGGTGGCGGAGCGGTCGCTCGGTCACCTCGCCCCGACTGAAACCCCCTAGCAAGCCGCCCCCGCGCCTGAGGACAGGTCGGACAGGTCGGACAGGTCCTGGACCGACGGCGTGGTGAGTGCCGCCGTCAGTCGGAGGCGCCGCGGGTCGTGGTCGTCCGGGACGGCCCGTACGGCCGCGTAGTCGGACTGGCGGGGCGCGAGGCGTGGGGTTCTGCGGAGGGTCAGCCGGTCTCCCGGGGCGATCAGACCGTCCAGGACGGCCTCGGCGAGGAGGTGGTTCAGGTGGATGAGGGCGGCTGCCGTCGTGCAGTCGGCCGTGGCCAGCCAGAGGTCCCGGCGGACGGGCGGGCGGACAGGTGGGCGGACCGCCCCCGGAGCGTCGTACGACGCGGGGTGGGGTACCTCGAAGGACACGTCCCGGCCGGTGGGGACCTGGGCCGGGGCCTGGAGGAGTTTCAGGAGGCGGCGCAACGCGACGGTGGCCGCGGGCGGGCCGGGGACGGTCCACGCGGCCGAGCCGTCGGGCGCGAGGCGGACGAGGGGGAAGCGTGCGCCGAGGTGCTCGGGATTGCCCGCGAGGAACACGGTCCGGGTGAGGGACCGCCGCCAGGCGCCGGCCTCCTCGACGCCCAGCCCCAGGGTGTAGGCACAGGTCTGCCGGGCCCAGGCCGCCAGGTCCAGGTCCCGTACCACCACGGCCACGACCGTGTCGTGGGCGGCTTCGGCGGCCTGGGCGGCGGCCGCCGCCAGGCCCGCCGGTGTCGAGAGGTCGTGGCGCGCGGCCAGTTCGGGCCGCGCGCGGCGCAGGCGCTGCGCCACGGCGGCCCGCAGGGTCCGCTGCGCCGCGGCTGAGGCGTTCTCGGTCGGGGTCACAGGTACACCCCCGTCAGCAGGTCGCCCGCCGGGCGGCGGCGTCTGCCGAGGAGTGACGACGTCAGACGGTAGGGATCGACGTGGAGGTGGGATCCGCGGTGGCGGGCCACGCGTTCGGCGAGCGGGGGCACGGGCGGCTCCGGGTCCCCGTCCGCCGCCGCCAGGAGCCGCTCGGCCCGGCCGAGACACTGGTGCAGCAGGTCGGGCCGGTGGCCCTCGGACTGCCCCGGGCCGAGGACGGCGATGAAGTACAGACGCATGCCGAGGCGCACGGCCGCCGGGGTGTGTCCGGATCGGGCGGCGGCGAGCAGGGCGCGGGCGTCGTGGTCGTGCCAGCCGCCCTCCCGCGCGGAACGGATCCTGCCGTCGACCGGCACGCGTCCGACCGGTACCCGGACCACCGTGGGCCCGAGCGCGGTGAGGACCCGGGCGAGACGCTGGTAGTCGGGGTCCAGCTGGCTGTCGTAGAGCAGGACGACCTCGTCGTACGCCGGTGCCAGGGGCAGGAGTTCGCGCAGGGCGCAGGCCAGGTAGTTGGGCCGGCCGTCGGCGCTCACCAGGGTCCGCAGGGGAAGACCGTGGCGGGTCAGGTCGAGGTAGACGGGGCCGCCCAGGGCCCGCTGGTCCAGGCACATCCCGAGGGTGCCGAGCCGGGCGATCACCTCGGTCAGGCCGAGTCCCGGCGGCTGGTGGGCGAGCAGTCCGGGATCGGTCAGCCCGAGTGCGGTGTACTGCTCGGCCCAGACGCGCAGGACCGTGGTGGCGGCGGGGTGGGTCCAGCCGTGTTCGACGGCCTGCGCGTACGGGCGCAGGGCGGCTGCCGGGACGTCCTCGCCGGCCGCGCGGAAGGCGACGTACAGCTCTCCGACGGCGCGCTCGTCGAGGGAGGTGTAGTCCAGGTCGCCGTACCGGCGGTCGAGGAACTCCCAGAAGCCCAGGGTCTGTTCGGTCGGGTGGTAGGTCGTGTGGCTGTAGCGGAGGGTGACCTCGGCGACATGGCGGGTGGCCCGGTACATCACGTCCGACCACAGCAGTCCCTTGAGGTGGCTGGGGGTGAGCGGCTTGGACGGGGTGACGGTGACCGGGGCCAGCAGAACCCGGTGCCCGGCGGACCGGGACGCGGGCCGGCCCGGCGCGGGGGCCGGGGTGGCCACGGCCGTCGCCGCGCGGGGCGTTCCTGTGCCGGTCCCCTTCACCGGGGTGCCCGCAGGGATCCGTGGACGAAGAAGACGCGGCCCTCGCCCGGCAGGTGCCGGGGCGGCACCGGATCGGGCCAGCGGTCGAAGTCGGCTCCCTCCTCGCCGGGCTGGAGGGCCGTCACCGTGTATCCGCAGGCGTCGAAGAGGGCCTCGGGCTCGTCGAAGCCCGACACCCAGGGCGTTCCCCAGCCCTCGAACACCGAGAGCAGCGGTTTCATGTGGGGCAGCGTCAGGGCGGCGGTGTTCACCAGATCGGCGGCGATCCCGCTGCCCGGTGCGGAGCAGGCGGCGATCCTGGTCAGCAGCCGGCGCACGTCGTCCCGCGGAAGGTAGTACAGCAGGCCTTCGAGCACCCACGCCGAGGGACGGGCCGGGTCGTAGCCGCTGTTGCGCAGGCTCTCCTCCCAGCCGTGTCCGGTCAGGTCGGCCGCGACGGTGCGCAGGTCCGCCCGGGGCGGGCGGCCGGCCAGCCGTCGTCCCTTGTGGCCGAGCACGGCGGGCCGGTCGATCTCGAACCACCGGGTGCCGTCCGGCCAGGCCAGCCGCCAGGCCCGGGTGTCGAGGCCCGCGGGCGCCAGCACGACCTGCCGTACGCCGTGTTCGTGGGTGAGGCGGCGCAGCCGGTCATCGAGGAAACGGGTGCGGATGGCGTTGAAGTCGGGGGTGCTCGGCACCTCCTGGCGGTCTGTGCGGCGGCCGGTGACCGCGGCGATCTCGGCGAGCAGCGCCCGGCCGCGGGCTCCGGCCAGTCCGGCGGCGTAGGGGTCGGTGTACAGCCGGTCCGCGCGGCTCGACTCGGCGGCGCGCAACGCCGCGGTGAGCAGCGCGGTGCGTTCCAGCGCGGTCAGCTCCGCCGGGTCCGTGGCGGTGGGGTTCTCGTGCGTGGTCATGCGCCCTCCTCCAGCGGCAGCGGGGCCGGTGCCGCGCCGGTGGGGCCGACGAGCCGCTCCCACTGGCCGGGGTCCTGGCGGAAGAGCCGGTCCTTGACCTGGGTGGGCCGTACCCCGGCGGCGACGGTGTCCTGCCAGTCGCGCCAGAAGGCGTCGGCGGGCAGCCTCAGGACGGTGGGCGCGGCGAGGCGGCCGGTGGCGCGGGCGGCGCGGTAGCCCGCGGACTCGTGGGCCAGTCGGTCGTCGAGCCGTGCCGCGAACGCGTCGGCCTCCTCGTCGTGCCACGGGCCGGCGGGCGCCACGGCGAACACGTACCGGGCGGTGCCGCCGGCGGTGTCCACCCGGGTGGCGGCATTGCGCAGTTCGACTCCGGTGGCGTCGGCGGCGGCCGACAGGGCCCGGACGACATGGGCCTCGCGCAGCCGTTCCCCGGCGTGGTCGCTGCGGGTGGCGCGTCCGGCGTAGGCGACCCGGGGGACGCCGTGTGCCCGGTCGACGACCCGGACGACATCCCCGACGGCGTACCGGTAGAGGCCGCCGACATGGCTGAAGACGACGTGGTAGTCGCGTCCCGGTTCGAGTTCCTCGGGCCGCAGGGTCGGTGCGTCGGGCACGAGGTCCAGGTCGGCGTCGACGAACTCGTACACCGACGCGGTGAGGACGGGAGTGCCCGCGCTGCCGTGCCGGTCCAGGGGGACCGCCACGGGGCCCTCGGAGGCGGCCACCGGAGCGGGCAGCACGGCCACGCCGGCGCCGAACTCCTCCCGCAGCCGGGGCAGATAGAGGGTGGCCAGACCGGTGGTCCAGCAGAACAGGGCACGCATCCTGGGCCACACATGGGCGGGGCGCACGGTGCCGAACCGGTCGGCGAGCCGTTCCAGTTCGGCCGCGCGGTGCGGATCGGGGCTCCCATGGGGGCGGCCGCCGAGCGTGCCGTCACGGATCTCCTTGATGATCCGCGGCCACCACAGCCTCAGTTGGTGGGGCAGGGCCGCCACCATGGCCGGGTTGATCCCGATGACGCAGCGGACGTCGGCGGCGACCGCGAGGCGCAGCCGCAGATACGTCTTCTCCAGGTGGTCGCGCGCGTCGACCGGCACCGGCAGCCGTGCCCAGGGGGCGTCGGTGCCCGGTTCGGCGGAGAGGGGCTCGCCGAAGGTCGCGCCGAAGTCCACCTGGCTGGCGCCCACATGGGGCTTGCCGGAGCTGGTGGTGGGCGGGGCGGCGAGCGGGTCGTGCTTGAGGTTGAGCACCGCGTCGGGACGCCGGAGCACCTCGGGGAAGTGGGCGATGAGCGGTGCCCATGCCGCGTAGTAGAAGGGGAAGAACGAGGTCCGCATGAACCGCGGGGTGACCGGGATCTTCTTGTGGGCGCCGGTGCTGCCGCTGCTGGTGAAGAAGACGGCGGGCCGGTCGGCGGTCAGGACGTCCGGCTCACCGGCCGCGCTCCGCTCGATCCAGGGTTCGAGATCGGCGTACGTCTGGATGGGCACCGCCCGGCGGTAGGCGTCGAGGGTGCGGATACGGCCGAAGCCGTGGGCGGTGCCGTAGTCGGTTCTGGCGTTGAACTCCAGCAGGTCGGCCAGGACGTGGCGCTGGTGTGCGGCCGGGTCGGCGAGGGCGGCCAGCAGCCGGGCCCGTTCCGTGTAGACCCGCGCGGTGTAGCGGTCCGTGCGGTCGGTGCCTGGCTGCGGGTCAGCCGAGTTCATGGGTGATCAGCTCCCGTACGGTGGCCGCGGTCCGCGCGGCGTCGGTCTGCTCCGCGAGGACGGTCACGGGCAGGTCCCGTATCTCCTCGCGCACGAGCCGGTCGAGGTCCCTCTGGTAGCGCTTGAATCCGCACGGCTGCGGCTGCGGGCCGTAGTACTCGAGGACGTTGAGGTCGGCGCCGTCCCGCGACCGGCGCCAGGCGTTCTCGGGGCTGACATCGAGGTAGATGATCCGGCCCGGCGGGGGAAAGGACCGCCACCAGGTCAGGAGGGGGTCGTCGGGCACACCGGCCAGCCGGCACTTCGCGAGGAACTTGTAGTAGTAGGAGTCGACGACGGCCGGGGTCAGCGGATCGCCGTTGACGAGCTGGTCCCGCAGGTGCACGACGGCGGTGTGCATCATCGCGGCGAGGAAGTCCGGGGACCACCGGCTCTCGTGCGGTGCCACGTCCTTCACCACGTCCCGGCGCAGCCGTCCGATCAGGGCGTGCTCGGGTGCCAGGAAGGTGTCGTCGACGGAGACGAGGCGCCAGGGCGTGGCCGTGCGCCTGAGCTCGGCGAGCACCGACGACTTTCCCGCGTAGTCCGGCCCGAGGAGAACGAAGAACGGCGGTACGGAACCGGTCCGGAATTCCCGGCGGCTCAAGGGCATGGCGCTTTCTTCTTCCTTTTCCGGTCAGCCTGTTGTCGGCCGTTGTCCCCACGCGGAGATCAGCAGGGTCGTCATGTCCTGGCCCCGGGGTGTGCCGAGGGCGTCGAGGAAGTCGGTGAGCTGTTCGGCCGTGACCAGGCCGCTGTCGACCAGGGTGTGTCCCTCCTGGCGCAGCCGGGTGCCGATCAGTTCGTCGTCGGCGGCCGACTGGCCGGGGCCCGCGGGGGTGACCTCCGAGTCGACGTTCGCCAGTCCCGCCCGGCTCAGGGCGGCGGGCAGGGCCCTGGCCCACCGCATGTCGGCGCCCTGGGCCTCCATCCGCCGCACATAGGCCCCGACGAGGGCTCTGCCGACCGGGGTGGGGGCGTGCTCCGCGGGGAGGTAGTAGAAGTCCTCCGCCACCAGCCAGCCGCCCGGCGCCAGCCATCGGGTGATCCGGCCGAGCGCCTCCTCGGGCTCCCGCAGATGCTCCAGGACGGCCCGGACCAGGATCAGGTCGAACGCTCCCTCGGGTAACTCGGCCGTGGTCAGGTCCGCCTGACGTACGCTCAGATTGGCGGCCCGGCCGGGTTCGAGGTACTCGGTGTCGGTGTCGAGCGCGAGCACCGATCCCCCGCTCACCCGTTCCGCCAGCCAGTACGCCATGGATCCGGCGCCGGCCCCGAGGTCGAGGCACCGCCAGGTGGGGGCGAGGGGCAGCCGGCCGATGATGCCGGTGGTCACCACGTCGTACTTCTTCTCGAACAGCCGTATCTGGTCGAGCGGGGAGAGCTGCCCCTGGGTCAGCGATCCGGTGCTGCGGGCGGCCTGTGCGTCCGTGGTCATGCCTGTCACTTCCTCCGGGCGGATGCGGTCGGGCGGCGGTGGGGGCGCGGGAGGCGGCAAGAGCCGTCGTCTACCCGGCCGCGAGGGTCTCGGCGACCAGGGTGCACAGCAGGAGGTCCGGCGGCGCGACCTCCAGGTCGCCGATGTCCTGCTGTCCGGCCGCGTTGCGCGGATCGGCCATGTACGCCTCGAAGGCGTCGCGGTCGGCCCACTGCGGGTAGTTGACGTACGTCCTGCCGTCGGGGCTGATGTACGGCGTCGCCGCGATGAACCCGGGGAAGTCCTTCTTCCAGTCGCCGCTGCGGCGCAGCAGGTCCGCCATGGCCTCGGCGGCCCCGCGGTCGGCGACGTACCGGGTGGCGACGCAGACCAGGCCGGGCGGGCTGTCGGCCGCCGGTCCCCGCACGCCGGGGGACGGGACGCCGCCCACCAGGTCCGGGCCGGTGACCGCTGGGCCGAGGCGGTTCAGGAGGGCCTCGCCGATGCCGGCCGGGTAGGAGTCGCGGGCGCTCGCCTCGTCCCGCCAGGCCACGGAGTGCACGACGGTCGCTCCGTCGAGGCCCAGGTGGATGCGGGAGGAGAGGAACCCGTCCAGTCGGCGGATCCAGCCGTCGACCGCCTCCTCCAGGGCGGTGACCGCCTGCCGCGAGGTCGGCGGTCCGTCCGTGCGCAGGGTGAGAAAGGTGCGGAACCCCTCGCCCGTCCCGTCGGGGGAGGGCATCGCCTCGGCGGACGTCATCGGCTCGGCGGAAGCCGTCGCCTCGGCGGACGTCATCGGCTCAGCGGAAGTCATCGGCGAACTCCACGGCCCACTCGCGGAAGGTGCGCGGCGGACGGCCGATGACCTCTTCCACCGTCGTGGTGATCAGCTCGGGCTCCTCGGTGAGCATGGCGAAGTAGTCGAGGGCACCGCTGGCGTAGGCGGGCGGCCAGCCCGCGCCGACCATGGCCTCGAGCGCGGCCTCGGCCGGTACGTCCTCCCAGCTCAGCTCGCGTCCGATCACCTCGCCGATGATCTCCACCTGTTGGATCTGGGTGAGGACCTCGGGGCCGGTGATGACCAGGCGGCGGCCGGCCAGCTCGCTGCCGGTCAGGGCACGGACGGCGACGGCGGCGACGTCCTCCTCGTGGATGGAGGAACGGGCTGCGGTGCCGTAGGGAGAACGCACCACGCCGCCGGCCTTGATCTGCTGGGCATAGGAGAGCCGGGCGTTCGCGGTGAACCCGGTGGTCTGGAGGAACGTCCACTCCAGGCCGGTCTTCTCGATCAGTCCTTCCAGGTAGGCGTGGCAGTTGTTGTCGGTGTGCTCGTAGCCGATGTGCACGCCGATCGAGGAGACGAAGACGACCCGCCGGGCGTGGCGTTCGATGCGCTCCAGGACCGCCGGGGCGGTGTCGACGTTCAGGGTGAAGAACGGCCACATCAGCAGGACGGACTCCACGCCGTCGAGGGCGGGCAGCAGACTGTCGGGGTCGGCCAGGTCGCCGTGGAAGACCTCGACTCCCTCGTCGGGCAGGCGTCCCGCCCGGGGGTCGTCCGCCAGCAGCAGGACGCGGGTGGTGACACCCTCGCCGATCAGCTGACGGACCACGTTGGGGCCGACGTTTCCGGTGGCTCCGATGACCAGAGCCGTGATGTCCGCGCCCATGACCCTCTCCCTTTCCGTTGGCTTCGTTGGATTTCCGCGGTGGTTCCCCTCAGGGGCCCCTCGGTTTCCCGGCTGTTCTCCGGAAGGAATGAATTTCGGCGCCCGTCCCGCACGGAATGTGCGACAGGGCGGCTGATTCCACGCCGGCGCTATTGCCCGGGAATTCGGGCTACAGCTTCACAGTCCGGGAATCCGACGGGCAAGGAAATTTCTCTAAGATTCCGCGAAGTTTCCGGCCGACGGTCCTGGGGGGGTCAGCGCCGCTCGGCGACCACGTCGAGATCGAGGGTCAGGTGACGGCCCATGGACCCCTTGCCCTTGGTCACGCCGAAGGCGTACCGGTCGACGGTGGTGACCGCGTGGCACACCAGGCGCCGTTCGTCTCCGGAGACGGCGTCCAGGGTGAGCGCGGCCGGCTTGCTGATCCCCCGCACCGTCAGCCGCCCGTGGACCAGGTAGGCCCCGTCACCGGCCTCGACGCGCTCACCCCGGAAGTGCATCTCGGTGTGCGTGGCGACGTCCAGGAACCCGGCCTCACGGACGTGCGCGTCACGCTTCTCGTTGCCGGTGTCGATGCTGGCGGCGGAGACGACCGCCTCGACGGTCGAGGACTCCGCGGGATCGCCCACCACCAACTCGCCCCCGGAGACGGCGAAGGTGCCGCGGACGACGGCCAGGCCGAAGAAATTGCGGATCCGGAACCGGACCGTGGACTGTGCGGGGTCGATGGTGTACGTGCCCGTCCCGGGCTTGAACTCCACCGTGTTGCCGAAAACGGCCATGCTGCGCTCCTCTGCGCTGTAGGAGAAAGGGAACCGTCGTCTGCGGGCGCAGCCGGCTCCCGTAACGCCACCTCCGTCCGCCGGACGCCGGGGCGGGCCTCGACGCGGGGCCTCGACGCGGGGTCCGGGGACGGAGGAGGAACGAGGGCCGTCAGGCCGTGACGGGATCCGGGCGTTCGGCGCTCGGTTCCTGGACGCGTCCCGTCTGCCGGGGCACCAGCACGGCGGCGACGGCGGCGCACACGACGGCCGCGGTCCCGGCCCACAGCGCGGGCGTCAGTCCGTCGACGAACTGCCGGGCCGACGCGTAGCCGCCCTGTGCGGAGAAGACCGCGGACATGGTCGCGACCCCCAGGGCTCCGCCGACCTCGCGCAGCGCGTTGTTGGAGCCGGAGGCGATGCCCTGTTCCTCAAGACGGACGCTGCTCATGACCAGGTTGGCCGTCGGGGCGAAGAAGAAGCCCATGCCGAGGCCGCTGATGACGAGGGACGGGACCAGTTCCGGATAGGACACGCCGGGAGACACGACCAGGGCGAGGAGCGCGAGTCCGGTGGCCTGGAGCAGCAGGCCGGTGACCACGACCGGCTGTCCGCCGAATCGGTCGGAGAGCGTGCCGGCGATCGGCGCGGCGATCATGGGCATGGCCGTCCAGGGCAGCATCCGCACACCGGCCTCCATCGGCGAGTAGCCGCCGACGTCCTGGAGGAACTGGCTGAGCAGGAAGATGGACCCGAACATGCCGACGAACATGAAGAGGCTGGCGGCGTTGACGGAGCTGAAGGCGCGGCTGCGGAAGAGGCGCATGGGCAGCATCGGGTTGTTGGCGCGTGTCTCGTAGAGGACGAACACGGCGAGCAGGAGGGTGCCGCCGATCAGGCCGGTGAGGACGCGCGGGCTGGACCAGCCGTCGCCGTTGCCGCGGATCAGCGCGTAGACGATGCCGAACAGGCCGGCGCTGACGAGCGCGGTGCCGGGGAGGTCGAGCCGGGGGGAGGGGCCACGGCTCTCCTCCAGGCGCAGCAGCGCCAGGGGAACGAGTGCGGCTCCCAGCGGCACGTTGATCCAGAAGATCCACTGCCAGGAGAGGTGCTCGGTGAGCGTGCCGCCGATGAGCGGACCGGCGGCCACGGCGAGGCCGTTGACCGCACCCCAGATGCCGAAGGCGGCGCCTCGCCGCTCGGGCGGTACGGCGGCGGACAGCAGGGTGAGGGTGAGGGGCATCATGATCGCGGCGCCGAGTCCCTGGACGGCCCGTGCCGCGATGAGGGCCTCCATGCCGGGCGCGAGGGCGGCACCGGCGGAGGCGGCGGTGAAGATGCCGAGGCCGACGGTGAAGAGCAGTCGGCGGCCGAACCGGTCGCCGAGGGCGGCGCCCATCATCAGGAGCACGGCGAAGGTGAGGGTGTAGGCGCTGACCGTCCACTCCAGATCACCGAGTCCGCCTCCGAGGTCCTCGCGGATGGAGGGCAGCGCGGTGGTGACCACCAGGTTGTCGAGGGCGGCCATGAAGCCGGCCACGCTGGCGATGACCAGCGTCCATAAAGCGGTGTCCGGACGGGCTGCCGGTCGCTGTTGCATGACACTCCTCAGGAGTTCGGTGCTCGGTGGGGGGGCGGCCGGCGCTGGCGCCGGGCCGGCGGATCGGGTCGGAGGAAGGCGGGGGTGGCCGTTCACCGGGGGTGGGCGGGTTCCGGTGCGCGCGGCCGCACGGCGGGAGGGGCGTCGATGCGGGGCACCGACCGCGCCGGGCGACGCGGGTGCGCGCACCGAACGCCGCTCCTTCGGGGCCTCAGCCGCCGACCGCGTGCAGGCCGCCGTCGACGTGGACCATCTCGCCCGTCGTCTTCGGGAACCAGTCGGACAGCAGGGCGACCACACCTCGTGCGGCGGGTTCGGGGTCGTTGATGTCCCATTCCATCGGGGAGCGCTCGTCCCAGACCCTGACCAGGTGGGCGAAACCCGGTATGGAGCGTGCGGCGACCGTCTTGACCGGCCCGGCGGAGACCAGGTTCACGCGGATGTCCTGTTCGGCCAGCTCGCGCGCGAGGTAGCGTGACGTCGATTCGAGTGCGGCCTTGGCCACGCCCATCCAGTCGTACATCGGCCAGGTGACCTGCGAGTCCAGGCTCAGGCCGACCACGGATCCGCCGCGTCGGCCCAGCAGCGGCACCAGCGCCGTGGTGAGGGACTTCAGGGAGTACGCGGAGATCTCGACCGCCGTCGCCACCGAGGACCAGGGGGTGTTGAGGAAGTTGCCGCCGAGGGCGTCCTGGGGACTGAAGCCGATGGAGTGCACGACCCCGTCGAGACCGACGCCCTCGCCGAGGTGTTCGCCGACGCGGCCGGCGAGGCTGTCCAGGTGCTGCTGGTTCTGGACGTCGAGTTCGATGACGGGTGCCGGCTTCGGGAGCCGCCGTGCCGCCCGTTCCACGACGGCGAGCCGGCCGAAGCCGGTCAGGACGACCTCGGCCCCCTCCTCCTGTGCGAGACGTGCCACATGGAAGGCGATGGAGAAGTCGGTCAGGACGCCGGTGACCAGGATGCGCTTGCCTGCGAGGATTCCACTCATGGTGCTCAGTGACCCATGCCCAATCCGCCGTCCGCACAGGACAGGACGGCTCCGGTGGAAGTGGTGTGTGAGGCTGCTGATCAGGAAGGTGCACGGCATTCACCGCCCCGCCTGGACGTAAACTATACTTTACTTGCAGGCGGGAGGACCACACCATCCGCTCCCGCGCCAGAAATCGCACAGGACTGGCCGCACAGGCCGGAACGGGAGCCGGGCCGCGGTGAAGGAAAAGGCCGCCGACGGGCCGAGGGCGTCAGCCGCGGTCCGGCGCCGAGGAGTCGGCCTGCGCGTCGAGGGCGTCGAGCATCTGTAGGAGCTGACGGCGCATCGCGGGGGTCATCTCACCGGCGCGCATGGCGATGGTGCGCACCTGACGATCGGTCAGCTTGCGCTCCAGCTCTTCCAGTTCCTCGACCTCTTCGACGCCGAGCAGATAGGCGGCCGTGATGTGCGGCATGCCGGGCGTGCGGCGCTCGTCGAAGAACTTGGCGATGGCCTTGACGACCGCGATCGTCGGATTGGTGTTGCGCCCGGAGCGCAGTGCCGCGAGGTAGACACGGGAGACCGTCGTGTCGTGGGAGGGGTCCTCGGTGATCTTCCGGGCCACGTACGGCGTGGAGTACGACTGGGTGCGGCCGTGGTTGTCCTCGTACGTCACGGACGCGAAGAGTCCGTTGAGGCACTGGGTGAAGTCACCGGCGGGCCGAGGCCAGCTCCCGGTGCCGCCGTCACCACCCGCCACCGCCTGCTCCTCTCCTGGTGAAAGCGCATACCGGCTCACGACTTTACAGGAGAAAACCCTGAGCAGACAGCGTGTCCCGCTTGACTCCGCGCGACGGCGACGCCGCGCCGACCCGACGGACGGTACCGCACGGGTGGCACGGGGCGCGTGGGAACGGGAGTCCTCCCGGGACAGCAGGTGTCAGCGGTGTGCGGACCCGGGGGTCCCCGTGTGCGGACGGGACGGGGCTGCTGGGACCTTGCCCGAAGCCTGAAGGGTTGTCAACGCTCTGGACAGACCCACCAGCCAGCGTGCGTCCGAGTCCAGGTCGTGGCCGCCGCCGCCGGGGACGGCACAGCGCTCGTCGGCGGGGGTGTCACCGGCCCTGCGCACCAGCGCCGCGGCCACCACCGCGGCACCCGTGTGGAGGTCCAGGTCCCGGCCCACGAGCCCGCGCGCCTCCCCGGCGGCCCGCGCGTCCCGCTCGACGTCGAGGGCGCAGTACGGCGTGAGCCGGACCAGCCCGTCCCGGATCTCGATCACCCGCCGGTAGTAGGCACGGGCGCGCCAGGGCCAGACGTACGGACTACGGGTCCACCACGACTCGGAGGTGCGCGGCAGGGCCAGTTCGGGGTAGGCGTCGTGCAACGCCCGCCAGAGCGGACCGAGTTCGCGGAACACCGCGTGCCGCGCCACCACGGCCGTCACCCGGGAGACCAGTTCGACGGTGACGGGGTGGGTGACCCCGCCGACCAGCATCCACACGCCGAACAGGGCGAGGACGTACCAGATTCCGTTCATCAGGCTCCGCAGCCCCGGGTCCACGGTGAACATCTGCTGGGCCAGTACCGAGCAGACCTTGAGGACACAGGCGAAGAGTTCGGTGACCAGCGCGATCGAGAGTATGCGCAGCGCGGCGCGCAGATGCCGGCGGATCGCGACGACGGAGTACACCAGCGACCAGCGCATCGCCATGGCGGCGACGCCGCCGATGTAGCCGGACACGACCACGACGAAGACGGCCGCGCTGCCGTCGTTGCGGTTCAGCCACTCGGCGGGAGAGGCGCGCAGGGCTTCGGGAGAGGCTGCCCACACCACGGTGGCGGCCGTCACGGCCAGCAGGAGGCAGGCGACGGCGAGCCTCTCGGACCGGCCTCCCTCGGGCCCCGCGGCCGATCGGCGGAAGAACTGGAGCAGCCAGAAGGCCGCGGACATGCAGACCGCGCTGGCGACCAGCACGTTGAAGCCCCTGCTCGCGGTCAGCAGCCAGGAGTAGAGGCTGGGGTGGAAGAGCAGCAGGGCCGCCGCGATGCAGACGGTGCACCAGGTGACGGCCTTCAGGGGCCGGTCGTCGGGCGCCCGCCGGGCGTGGACGACACGGCTCACCGCGCACAGACACACCATGAGGTCGACGTAGCTGCAGATGAGCGTCCTCAGGTGCACGGTTCACCCCGTACCGGGCGGTGTGCGGGTCACAGCCAGGACGTCCCGTTCCTGAGGGCCTGCCCCATGCGTTCGAGCACGGGGTCCTCCGGGCCGGCGCCGTCGAAGCCCTGGCAGACACCGCGCATGGCGGAACGCTCCAGGATGATCGTGGCGATCAGCTCCGCCTCGAGCTCCTCCTCCGAGTCGTAGACCGTGCGCATGCGGACGGGGCCGGCGCCGGGCTCGTGACGCATGACCGTCGCGGACGCGGAGAGATGGCCGACCAGGATGTGGCCGACCTCGTGAAGAATGATGTGGTCCTGATGCGGACGCGTGGTGTCCTGCTGATAGAAAATCACGTCGGCGGTCTCGGTGGCGACGCAGACACCCAAGGGGCCGGGTGACTCGAGCGGGTACGGAATCAACCGGATTTCCCGCCCCCGGCGCTCGCCCAAACGCCTGCATAATTCATGCACGTCGAGCGGATATCCGACTTCAAGGTCCCGTAAAAGACTGCGGCATCGCCGCCGCAACCTGCGCTTCCTCATACTCCCCCTACGAAAGTATGTGCTGTCGGATATCTACGGTCTCGCCAACCCTAACCCACCGGACCGAAGGGCACAAACATTTACACGTCCGTAACATTTGACAGTCCCGGCTCCGGAAGCCGACTACCGAGGTTGAACTCGTGGTGTCGCAGGGACTGACGCCTCGTCGCTCGTGCGGTATCACCGGAGCATGCGGTATCCACAAGGGGGCGGGCTGACCTCCGAAAGGCAGCAGTTTCGCGAGGAGTTACGGCTCAAGGCGGCCGAAAGGTTCGCCCGGGGCGAGGTGAACTCGGTGATCGCCAAGGATCTGCGGGTCAGCGTCCGGTCGGTGCAGCGGTGGCGGCGGACGTGGGACGAGGACGGTCCGCGGGCTCTGCGGTCGCGGGGGCCGGCGTCCGTGCCGAGGCTGAGCGGGCAGCAGTTCGCCCAGCTGGAGGCGGAGCTGGCCAGGGGGCCGGCCGCCCATGGCTGGGAGGACCAGCGGTGGACGCTGGCGCGCGTCAGGACGGTGATCGGCCGGCGCTTCCACCTGACCTACACGATCCAGGGCGTGCGCACACTGCTGGTCCGCAACGGCTGGTCCTGCCAGGTCGCGGCCCGACGCGCGAGCGAACGGGACGCCGACGCGGTGGCCGGGTGGGTCAAGGAGGATTCTCCATGACGCCGCCGCAGGCCATGTCCTGGTCACAGCGCGGCCCGGATCCCGGTGGCGGGTCCGCGGCCGGTCCCGCAGCCGCATCGCCGTCGCCGCACCGACCTGCTGCACACCCGGCCCCCGGTCCTGGCTGATCCACCGGCCCCGCCGGGACGACGGCCGACGCGACGGGCGCACGAGCTTCTCCTGGCGCGGCTACCGCGACCGCACGACATCACGAGTTCAACCTCGGTAATTCGATCACGTACCCGAGCCCCATCCGCGGCAAACGGCCCGATCGGCGGCGCCCCCGATCCAATAGATAATTCCAATGGCCACTCACGGGAAATCCGTCCGGCGCGCCGACTTGCGTCGACGGGGACCGGCCCGTCCGATCACGGACGCCCCGCCGTGAGGACGGACGGCCCCGATCACCGCGGCACCAGGGGCCGATTCAGGACAAGCGGCCGGAAACGAGCAGCAAGCGGAACTCCGCAACGCCTAGCGAAAACTTCATCCTGGCTTAGAGGAAGGTCCTTGACCGTCCCTCGATCGAACAACAAGGCTAAGGGTCACCGCCTGACGGACTGCCGCCGGCGGCCGGGGAAGACAATCGATCGCTCTAGCGCGACGCCCTGCACATCCCAGCGATCACCGGGAAACGGTCCGAGAATTCTCCACTCGATTTCCTGACGCAGTTCTCCTGCGGAATCGGTGTGCCCGGTCCGGTGTATCCCGGGTTCGAAAAGGGGCGATCCAGGGTTTTCACAATGCCGAAGACAAGCCGAGCGGTTCGGCCGAGGAGGGTGGTTCATGGACACCGCGGTGATAGTTGTGGGAGCCGGTCCCGCAGGGCTCATGCTGGCCGGTGAGTTACGTCTGGCCGGCGTCGAGGTGACCGTGCTGGAACGGCTTCCCGAGTCCACCGGGGAGTCCCGCGGGCTCGGCTTCACCACCCGCACCATGGAAGTGTTCGACCAGCGGGGACTGCTGCCCCGTTTCGGTGAACTGGAGACGAGCGCGCAGGGGCACTTCGGCGGCATCCCGCTGGACCTGTCCGTTCTCGACGGCGCGCACCTGCCCAACAAGACGATCCCGCAGTCGCGCACCGAGGGCGTCCTGGAGGAGTGGGCCGCCGAGCTGGGCGCGGACATCCTGCGCGGACACGAGGTGCTCTCGCTGTCCCAGGGCGCCGACCACGTCGAGGTGGAGGTCCGCGGTCCGCAGGGAACGCGGCGGCTGCGCGGCGCCTACCTGGTCGGCTGCGACGGCGGGCGGAGCACGATCCGCAAACAGGCGGGCTTCGACTTCCCGGGCACGGCCGCCACGCTGGAGATGTACCTGGCCGACGTGCGGGGTCTCGATCTGCGCCAGCGCATGATCGGGGAGACCCTCCCCGGCGGCATGGTGATGGTCGGTCACCTCGACGGCGGCATCACCCGGCTCATCGTGTGCGAGGGCGGCACCCCGCCGAAGAAGCGCACCGCGCCCGTCCCCTACGAGGACGTGGCGGCGGCCTGGCAGCGGCTGACCGGCGAGGACATCTCCCACGGGGAACCGGTGTGGATCAGCTCCTTCGGGGACGCCACCCGCCAGGTCACCGAGTACCGCAGGGGCCGGGTGCTGCTGGCCGGCGACTCCGCCCACATCCATCTGCCCGCCGGCGGCCAGGGGATGAACACCAGCCTCCAGGACTCCGTGAACCTCGGCTGGAAGCTCGCGGCCGTGGTGCGCGGCACCGCGCCGCAGTCGCTGCTCGACACCTACCACAGCGAGCGCCATCCGGTCGGAGCGCGGCTGATGATGAACACCCGGGCCCAGGGACTGCTGTTCCTGAGCGGCTCGGAGATGCAGCCGCTGCGCGACGTGCTGCGCGAGCTGACCGCCTACCCGGACGTCACCCTGCATCTGGCCCGCATGGTGAGCGGCCTGGAGATCCGCTACGACGTCGGCGAGGGCGACCACCCGCTGCTCGGCCGCCGGCTGCCGCACACGGAACTCGTCGGCGGCGACGCCAAGACGAGCACCACGGAGCTGCTGCACCCGGCGCGGGGCGTGCTGCTCGACCTGTCCGACGACGCCGCGCTGCGCGGGACGGCCGCGCCCTGGGCGGACCGGGTCGACGTCGTCACCGCCACCCCGCACGAGACCGGCCCGCTGGCGGACACCGCCGCCGTGCTGCTGCGCCCCGACGGTCATGTGGCCTGGACGGCCCCGAGTCCGCGGGACCTCGGCGCCGCCCTGGAGCAATGGTTCGGTCCCGCCTGACCCGCGCCCGAGCCGCCCGCCAGAGCCGCCCGAGTCACCCGTCCGATCCCGCGGCGGAACCCCTCCGCCCCGGTCGAAGCGCAGGCAGAAGGAGACGCACGTCATGCACAGCACCCTGATCGTCGCCCGCATGGACCCCGGTTCCGGCGGTGACGTGGCCCGTTTGTTCGGTGAGTTCGACACCACCGAGATGCCCCATCTGATGGGCACCCGCCGACGGCAGCTCTTCTCCTACCGCGGCCTGTACTTCCACCTCCAGGACTTCGACGCCGACGACGGCGGCGCCGCGATCCAGCAGGCCAAGAACCACCCGGCGTTCCTACGGATCAGCGACGACCTCAAGCCCTTCATCGATGCCTACGACCCGGCCACCTGGCGGTCGCCGGCAGATGCGATGGCCACCCGGTTCTACCACTGGAACCCGGCCACATGAGCACCCGGCAGGGTGGGAAACGGAGGACACGTCCCGTGGGGCGTCGGGTGGTCATCACCGGAATAGGGGTCCTGGCTCCGGGCGGGATCGGCGTCAAGAACTTCTGGAGCCTGCTGAGCGAGGGCCGCACCGCGACCCGCGGCATCACCTTCTTCGATCCCTCGCAGTTCCGCTCCCGGGTCGCGGCCGAGATCGACTTCTCCCCCGAGGCCCACGGTCTGACCGCGCAGGAGATCAGGCGGATGGACCGGGCCGCCCAGTTCGTCACCGTCACCACGCGCGAGGCGCTGGCCGACAGCGGGCTGGAGAGCACCGACCTCGACCCGTGCCGCACCGGCGTCACCATCGGCAGCGCCGTCGGCGCCACCATGAGCCTGGACCAGGAGTACAACGTGGTCAGCGACGGCGGCCGCCTCGACCCGGTGGACCACACCTACGCCGTACCGCATCTGTACAACCACTTCGTGCCCAGCTCCTTCGCCACCGAGGTGGCGTGGGCGGTGGGTGCCGAGGGCCCGACCACCGTGGTCTCCACCGGCTGCACCTCGGGTCTGGACGCGGTCGGCCACGCGGTGGACCTGATCCGGGAGGGATCGGCCGATGTGATGATCGCGGGCGCCACGGACGCCCCGATCTCGCCGATCACCGTGGCGTGCTTCGACGCCATCAAGGCGACCACGCCGCGCAACGACGACCCCGAGCACGCGTCCCGGCCGTTCGACGGCACCCGCAACGGCTTCGTCCTCGGCGAGGGATCCGCGGTCTTCGTCCTGGAGGAACGGGAGGCGGCCCTGCGGCGCGGCGCGCACCTGTACGCCGAGATCGCGGGCTACGCCTCCCGGTGCAACGCCTTCCACATGACCGGGCTGCGTCCGGACGGCCGCGAGATGGCCGAGGCGATCCGGATGGCCCTGGAGGAGTCCCGGCTCGCTCCCGAGGACATCGACTACATCAACGCGCACGGCTCGGGCACCAAGCAGAACGACCGGCACGAGACCGCCGCGTTCAAACGGAGTCTCGGCGAGCACGCCCGGCGTGTACCGGTCAGCTCCATCAAGTCGATGGTCGGCCACTCGCTGGGCGCGATCGGCTCCATCGAGATCGCGGCGTCGGCACTCGCCATCGAGAACGACCTGGTGCCGCCGACGGCCAACCTGCACACCCCCGACCCCGAGTGCGACCTGGACTACGTGCCGCTGACCGCCCGCGAGTGGCGCACCGACACGGTCCTGACCGTCGGCAGCGGATTCGGCGGGTTCCAGAGCGCCATGGTCCTGACCACGGCCGATCGCGGCTGACAGCCCCTGCGCGGGCAGAGAGGAGCACGGCGTGACACAGGCAGCCGTGATCACCGGCGTGGGCGTCACGGCCCCCAACGGGCTCGGTACGAAGGAGTACTGGGACGCGACCCGCGCGGGCCGCAGCGGCATCGGACCGGTCACCCGCTTCACCGCGGACGGCTACCCGTCCCGAATCGCGGGTGAGGTCCGCGGCTTCGTGGCGGAGGAGCACCTGCCGAGCCGGCTGATCGCGCAGACCGACCGTATGACCCGGCTGGCGCTGCTGGCGGCGGACTGGGCCCTGGCGGACGCCGGTATCGAGCCGGAGGAACTGCCGGAGTTCGACGCGGGCGTCATCACCGCGAGTTCGTCCGGCGGCTTCGAGTTCGGCGAGCGCGAGCTGCGCAACCTGTGGAGCAAGGGCGGGGCCCACGTCAGCGCCTACCAGTCGTTCGCCTGGTTCTACGCGGTCAACACCGGCCAGATCTCCATCCGGCACGGGATGCGCGGCCCCAGCGGGGTCGTCGTCAGCGACCAGGCGGGCGGTCTGGACGCCCTCGCCCAGGCGCGGCGGCAGATCCGCAAGGGCTCCCGGGTCATCGTCTCCGGCGGGGTGGACGCCTCGATCTGCTCGTGGGGCTGGGTCGCCCAGCAGGCGGGCGGGCGGCTGAGCACCAGCGACGACCCGGCACGCGCCTACCTGCCGTTCGACGCGGAGGCGGGCGGCCATGTGCCGGGCGAGGGCGGCGCGATCCTCGTCCTGGAGGACGCGGAGGCGGCCCGCCGTCGCGGAGCCCGGGTGTACGGCGAACTCGCCGGGTACGCCGCGACGTTCGACCCCGCCCCGGAGAGCGGGCGTCCGCCGGGGCTGCGCCGGGCGATCGAACTGGCCCTGGACGACGCACGGGTGGAGCCGGACGAGATCGACGTGGTGTTCGCGGACGCCGCGGGCGTACCGGAACTGGACCGGGTGGAGGCGGAGGCCCTGAACGCGGTGTTCAGGCCGCGCCAGGTCCCGGTGACGGCCCCGAAGACGATGACCGGCCGGCTGCACTCCGGAGCGGCGCCCCTCGACGTCGTCGCGGCCCTGCTGTCCATCCGGGACCGCGTCATCCCGCCGACGGTGAACGTGTCGCCGGACCAGGCGTACGAACTCGACCTGGTGACGGGGCAGCCCCGGTCCGCGGACGTGCACACCGCGCTGGTGGTGGCCCGCGGGCAGGGCGGATTCAACTCCGCGGTCGTCGTCCGGCGCGCCGGCTGACCGCAGCCGGCGCGCGCCCCTGACGGCGGGGGCGCGCGCCCCTCACGACCCCCACACGACAGGGAGTGACCAGCCAGATGAGCAACCGTCCCTTCACCATCGACGACCTCAAGCGGATCCTGCACGCGTCCGCGGGCGTGCCCGAGGGGGTCGACTTCGACGCCGACATCCTCGACGTCGCCTTCGACGGCCTCGGCTACGAGTCGCTGGCGCTGCTGGAGACCTGCGGCAGCATCGAACGCGAGTTCGGGGTCAGCATCGACGACGACTCGATGACCATCACGGACACCCCCCGCACCCTGCTGCGGCTCGTCAACGACCAGCTCGTGGCCGCCGGCGCGCCCTGAGCGCGGGTGCCACCGCCGCGGACCCGCCGGGCCCGGACCGCATCACCACCACTTCACCAAGGGGAGCACATGTCACAGCAAGGCGAGCGGGTCGCTCTGATCACCGGTGCCACCAGCGGTATCGGTCTGGCGGCCGCGCGGACCCTGGGCCGGGCCGGGCACCGGGTGTTCATCTGCGCGCGGGACGCGCAGAAGGTCGACTCGACGGTCAAGCAGCTGCGGGAGGAGGGTCTGACCGCGGACGGCGCGGCCTGCGACGTACGGTCGCGGGAGGAGATCGGCGCGCTCGTGCGCACGGTCGTCGAGCGGTTCGGCCCGGTGGACGTCCTGGTCAACAACGCGGGCCGCAGCGGTGGCGGAGTGACCGCGGACCTCGCGGACGACCTGTGGTTCGACGTCATCGACACCAACCTCAACAGTGTCTTCCTGGTCACCCGGGAGGTGCTGACGACCGGCGGCATGCGGGAGAAGTCCCGTGGCCGGATCATCAACATCGCCTCCACGGCCGGCAAGCAGGGCGTGGTCCTGGGCGCCCCGTACTCGGCGTCCAAGCACGGCGTGGTCGGCTTCACCAAGGCGCTGGGCAACGAGCTGGCGCCGACCGGCATCACGGTCAACGCGGTCTGCCCCGGTTACGTCGAGACGCCCATGGCCCAGCGGGTGCGGCAGGGATACGCGGCGGCCTACGACACCAGCGAGGACGCGATCCTCGAGAAGTTCCAGGCCAAGATCCCGCTCGGCCGCTACTCCACCCCGGAGGAGGTCGCCGGACTCGTCGGCTATCTGGCCACCGACACCGCCGGCTCCATCACCGCGCAGGCCCTGAACGTCTGCGGCGGCCTCGGCAACTTCTGAACCTCCCCGGCAGCAAGGAGTGAGCACATGTCGCAGAAGGGCCTCCGCGAGGTCGAGCACACCATCACGGTCGACGCCCCGGCGGACGCCGTCTACCGGCTGATCGCCGAGGTGGAGAACTGGCCCCGGATCTTCCCGCCGACCATCTACGTCGACCACGTCGAGCGGGGCGAGGGCGAGGAACGCATCGAGATCTGGGCGACCGCCAACGGCGAGGCGAAGAACTGGACGTCCCGCCGCACCCTGGACCCGGACGGGTTGCGCATCACGTTCCGCCAGGAGGTCTCCACCCCGCCGGTCGCCGCGATGGGCGGGACCTGGATCATCGAGCCGCTGTCCGGCACCTCCTCCCGGGTGCGGCTGCTGCACGACTACCGGGCGGTGGACGACGATCCCGAGGGCCTTGAGTGGATCGACAAGGCCGTCGACCGCAACTCCCGCTCGGAGCTGGCGGCGCTGAAGTCGAACGTCGAACTGGCCCACGCGTCCGAGGAGTTGACGTTCTCCTTCGAGGACAGCGTGCTCATCGCCGGCTCCGCCAAGGACGCGTACGACTTCATCAACGAGGCCGACCTGTGGGTGGAGCGGCTGCCGCACGTGGCGTCGGTCCGCTTCACCGAGGACACGCCGGGTCTCCAGGTCCTGGAGATGGACACCCGCGCCAAGGACGGTTCGACGCACACCACCAAGTCGTACCGGGTGGCCTTCCCGCACCAGAGGATCGCCTACAAACAGGTCACACTGCCCGCGCTGATGACCCTGCACACCGGGATCTGGACGTTCACGGAAGCGGACGGGGGCGTCGTCGCCACCTCGCAGCACACGGTCGTGCTCAACACGGCCAACATCGCGCGGATCCTCGGGGACGAGGCGACCGTCGCGGACGCCCGGGAGTATGTGCGCTCGGCGCTGAGCACCAACAGCCGGGCCACCCTGGGCCACGCCAAGGACCACGCCGAGCAGCGGGCCTGACCATGGCCGAGCCGCAGGAACACACCCAGGTGATCGTGGTCGGCGCGGGCCCGGTCGGGCTCATGCTCGCCGCGGAGCTCCGGCTGGGCGGCGCGGACGTGATCGTCCTGGAGAAGCTGCCCGCGCCCACCACCGAGTCGCGCGCCTCCACCCTGCACGCCCGCACGATGGAACTGTTCGACAGCCGTGGTCTGCTCGACGCGCTGGGCTCCGTGCCGAACGACCCGCGGGGCCACTTCGGCGGGATCCCGCTGGACCTCACCCTGCCCGGCAGCCACCCGGGCCAGTGGAAGGTGCCGCAGGACCGCACGGAGGCCCTGCTCGGCTCCTGGGCGCGACGGCTCGGCGCCGATGTGCGGCGGGGGCACGAGGTGACCGCGCTGACCGTGGCCGACGACTTCGTCGAGGTCGAGGCCGTGGGACCGGCCGGCCCGGTGCGGGTGCGGGCCCTGTGCGTGGTCGGCTGCGACGGCGAGCACAGCACGGTCCGCCGGCTGGCGGGCCTGGACTTCCCCGGTACCGACGCCACCCGCGAGCTGATCCGGGCGGACGTGGCCGGCATCGACGTACCCGACCGCCGGTTCGAGCGGCTGGAGGGCGGGCTGGCCATCGCGGCCCGGCGCGGCGACGGCGTGACGCGGATCATGGTGCACGAGTTCGGCCGCGCCGCGGCACCCCGCCACGCGGCCCCCGGGTTCGCCGAGCTGGCCACGGTGTGGAAGCGGGTCACCGGAGAGGACGTCAGCGGCGGCACCCCGCTGTGGATCAACGCCTTCGGGGACGTGTCACGGCAGGCCGCGCGCTACCGCGACGGGCGGGTCCTGCTGGCCGGGGACGCCGCCCACGCACAGATGCCGATCGGCGGCCAGGCCCTCAACCTGGGGCTCCAGGACGCCGTCAACCTGGGCTGGAAGCTGGCCGTCCAGGTGTCCCGCAAGGGGTCGCCGGGGCTGCTGGACAGCTACCACGACGAACGCCACGCGGTGGGCCGCCGGGTGCTGTCCGGGATCCGGGCCCAGGCGTTGCTGCTGCTGTCCGGGCAGGAGGTCGAACCGCTGCGCGCGGTCTTCGGCGAACTGCTGCGCGGCGACGTAACCCGCCGCCATCTGGCGGCCACCATCAGCGGTCTGGACATCCGCTACGACGTCGGCCCCGGCACCCATCCGCTGCTCGGCAGGCGGATCCCGCCCACCGTCCTGGACAGCGGGGCGGGCGGGCCGGTGAGCACCGCCCGGCTGCTGCGCACCGGACGCGGGCTGCTGCTGAGCCTGTCCGGCGACCGTGACCGGGCCGAACGGCTGGCCGCCGTGGCCGCGCCCTGGCACGACCGGGTGCGCACCGTGGCCGCCGTACCGCACGACGGCGAGCTGTCCGACGTCGGAGCCGTGCTCGTGCGGCCGGACGGACACGTCGTCTGGACCGACTCCGACGGAACGAGTCCCGAGAGGGCGCTGCACCGCTGGCTCGGGCTGCCCGACACCGAACACCCCAACCCTGGAGGACCTTCATGAGCAGGCTTGCCGGCAAGACCGCCCTCGTCACGGGTTCGAGCCGAGGAATCGGCCGGGCGACCGCCGAGCGTCTGGCGCGCGACGGCGCCCTGGTCGCCGTGCACTACAACAGCGACGACGAGGCGGCCGGGAAGGTCGTCGCCGGAATCGCGGAGACGGGCGGCCGGGCCTTCGCCGTCAAGGCCGAACTCGGCGTGCCCGGTGACGTCGACACCCTCTTCGAGGGCCTCGCGGCCGGTCTCGCGGAGCACGGCGCGAGCGGGCTCGACATCCTGGTGAACAACGCGGGCGTGATGGGCGGGGTGGCCCCCGAGGAGCTGACCCCGGAGCAGTTCGACCGGCTGGTCGCGGTCAACGCCAAGGCTCCGTTCTTCATCGTGCAGCGTGCGCTGGGAGTCCTCCGGGACGGCGGACGCGTCGTCAACATCTCCTCCGGGCTGACCCGCTTCGCCAATCCGCAGGAAGTCGCCTACGCCATGACCAAGGGCGCGATCGAGCAGCTCAGCCTGCACTTCGCCAAGCACCTGGCGGGCCGGGGCATCACCGTGAACTCGGTGGCTCCCGGCATCACGAACAACGGCACCCCGGTCTTCGACATGCCCGAGGTCGTGCAGCAGATGGCGGCGCTGTCCGCGTTCAACCGGGTCGGCGAGACCCGGGACATCGCCGACGTGGTGGCGTTCCTGGCCTCGGACGACGCCCGCTGGATCACCGGCGCGTTCCTCGACGCCAGCGGCGGCACGCTGCTCGGCGGCTGACGGCGGCACACCAGGCGCCCGGCCGGATGGGCCGGGCCGGGGCGACGACGAGAGGGCGAGCACGCGCATGACCACCGACAGGGCCGCCACGGCCGCCTCCACCGGGACCGTCTTCGCACGGGGCCTGCTGTTCGTGCTGTCCGGCAACATGCTCCTGGACGCCCTGGAGGTGTCGGTGGCCGTCGTCGCCCTGCCGTCGATCGGCGCCGACCTCGGTCTGTCGCTCACCGCCCTGGGCTGGGTGGTCAGCGGCTTCGCCCTCGGCTTCGGCGGCCTGCTGCTCCTGTCGGCGCGGCTGGTCGCCGAGCTCGGCCGGCGCCGGGTGTACCTGGCGGGGCTGCTGGTGTTCGCCGTCGCCTCCGTGCTGGGCGCTCTGGCGACGAGCGGGCCGCTGCTGATCGCCGGACGGATCGTGAAGGGCTGCTGCGCCGCGCTCACCGCGCCCACCGGGCTGGCCATCATCGCGGACGCGTTTCCCGCCGGTCCGGCCCGCAACCGGGCGGTGTCCGTCTACGCGCTGTTCGGGGCCGGCGGGTTCTCGGCCGGGCTCGTGCTCTCGGGGCTGCTGACCGAGGTGAGCTGGCGCTGGACGTTCCTGTTCCCGGGGCCCGTCGCCCTGGTGCTGTTCCTGTGCGGGCTACGGCTGATTCCCGGCCGTACCCGGGGCGGGAATCCCTCGCCGCCCCGCCCCGGCATCGCGCACCGCTACGACCTGCCCGGTGCCGTCACCTCCGTCGGCGCCCTCCTCGCGCTGGCCTGGGCGCTCACCCGGGGGCCGGGCGCCGGGTGGACGGACCCGCTGACGGTGGCCGGGCTGCTGTCGGCCGCGGCCCTGGGCGTGGCGTTCGTCCACGTCGAGGGGGCCGCACCCCGTCCGCTGCTGCGCACCGGGCTCCTCGCCCACCGGCCGCTGCGGTGGTCGGCGCTGGGGGCCGCGGCGCTCAACGGGTCCTATCTCGGCTTCCTGTTCGTCGTGACCCTCGATCTCCAGTCCGGCCGGGGCTGGTCACCGCTCGCCACCGGGCTGGGGCTGCTGCCGGCGAGTCTGCCGCTGGCGGTGGCGGTGGCCACGGGGTTCTCCGGGCGGCTGGTCGGCCGGTTCGGACCGGCCCGGCTGATCGCGCTGGGCGCCTGGGCGCCGCCCGCCGGATATCTGTGGTGCCTGCTTGCCGGCGACCACCCCTCCTACCCGTCCACGACGCTCCCGGCCCTGCTGCTGGTGGGGCTGGGCTTCGTCCTGCAGTTCGCGGCGCTCAACACCCAGGCCATGGCCGGCGTGCCCGACACCGACCGGGGCATGGCCGGCGCCGTGTACCAGACCTCGGTCCAGGTGGCGGGCGCCCTGACCACCGCGCCGGTCGCGTCGCTGCTCGCCGCGGGGGCGCACGGGGCCCGACGCGCCGCGCTCGCCTTCGTGACCGCGGTCGGGGTGGCGGGGTTCGCGGTCGCCGTGGCCGCGGGGGTGTCTCGCCGCCGGGCGCCCCTGACCGCCGTCCCGGAGCACCGGCACCGGGACGGCTGACGGACCACCACCGCACGACGCCCTTCACCCGCCCGCCGCCGCGCGGACCCGCACCGCAACCGAGCCCGTACCCGCTCCGTCCGAGAGGAAGACCGTGTCCGACATCGTTCCGCTGCATCTGGCCGTGATCGTGGGAAGCACCCGCTCGGGGCGGGTCGGCCCTCTCGTGGCGGCCTGGCTGGCCGACCGGGCCGCCCGCCACGACGACCTGGCCGTCGACGTGATCGACCTGGCCGAGGCCGGCCTCCCGAGCAATCTCGACACCTCCGCCCCGCAGGTGACCGCGCTCGCGCCGCGGCTGGAACGGGCGGATGCCTTCGTGGTGGTGACACCCGAGTACAACCACAGCTTCCCCGCTCCCCTGAAGACCGCGGTCGACTGCTTCCGCACCGAGTGGCAGGCCAAGCCGGTGGGCTTCGTCTCCTACGGCGGCATGGCGGGCGGTCTGCGGGCGGTGGAGCAGCTGCGCCAGGTGTTCGCCGAGACGCACACCGTCGGCGTGCGCGACACCGTCAGTTTCCACAACGTCTGGGAGCAGCTGGGCGAGCAGGGTGAGTTCCCCGTCGAGCCCGCGGGCTGCGACGCCGCCGTCAAGACGATGCTCGACCAGCTCGTGTGGTGGGCGCGCACCCTGCGGGCGGGCCGCCGGGCACAGCCCTACAGCGTCTGACCGCAGCCCGCCTCCACCGCCACGCCTCCGCCGAAGGGGACACACCGTGCCGACAACCGGCCTGCTCCAGCATTCCCCCGTCCGTATCCGTGACGTCGTGGACGTCGTGGTCGTCGTCCCCGGCCTCGGCGGCCCCGCCGACGGCGACGGGACCACCGCAACACCGGCCGGGGCCGCCGCCCCGCCCGCCGCCGCCCCGGGCGCCCCACCCGGCACCGCTCCCGGCCCACGGGAGCCGCACCCCGGCGCCGGACTGATCCGGGTGCACCGGGGCCGGCCGACCGAGGCGGAGCTGGCGGCCGTGGTCACGGTGCTGCTGGCCCGGGCGAACACCGTCGGCCCCGCCGAGGACGGGCCGGTGCGGTCCGCGCCGCGCTGGCGCCGGCACGGCCGCGGGCTGGGCTACCGCACCGCCCACAGCTGGCAGGCGGAGCGGCGGCCCCGGCGGACGGAACGGGGGACGCCGTGAGGATCCTCTTCGTCGCCGGAGGGAGCGCGGCCACCGTGTTCGCGCTGGCCCCGCTCGCCACCGCGGCCCGGGGGGCCGGGCACGAGGTCGTCATGGCCGCCGTCGGCGACATCGTGCCGGTGGTCGCCGCGGTCGGCCTGCCCGGCGTCTCCATGACCTCCTCCCCGATCCGTGACTTCATCTACCGGGACCGGGACGGCGCACCCGTGACACCGCCGACCGACCCCGAGGACCAACCGGCCTTCACCGGACGCTGGTTCGGACGGATGGCGGCCGCCACGCTCGGCCCGCTGACCGACCTCGCGCACGACTGGCGGCCCGACCTGGTCGTCGGCGGCACCATGATGTACGCCGCCGGCCTGCTCGCCCGCCGACAGGGCGTGCCCTATGTGCGCCACGCCTGGGACGCGGTCGAGGCCACCCTGATCGATCCCGGCGCCGAGGACGAACTCCGGCCTGAACTGGAGCGGCTGGGCCTGTCCGGGCTGCCCGCGCCGGACCTGTTCATCGACGTCTGCCCGCCCAGCCTGCGGCCCCCGGACGCGGCGCCCGCCCATCCGATGGCCTGCCGGCCGGCCAACACCCAGCGCGCTCTGGAGCCGTGGATGTACACGCGGGGGGGCCGGCCCCGGGTGTGCGTCACGGCCGGCAGCCGGGTCGCCAACGACGACGGCACGGCGTACCTGCGCGAGGCCTATGTGTTCCTGCGCGATCTCGCGCTCGACGTGACGGCGCTGGACGCGGAGGTGGTGATCGCCGCGCCGGAGAGCGTGGCCGCCGACCTGCGGGCCGAGCTGCCGGGCGTCCGCGCGGGCTGGGTGCCCCTGGACGTCGTCCTGCGCACCTGCGACCTGCTGGTGGGCCATGCCGGCGGGGTCACCACCCTCACCGCGATGGGGGCGGGCGTCCCGCAGCTGCTGCTGCCCCAGTGGGGCATCCTCGGCCCTCCGACCCGGCGGCTGGCCGCCTACGGCGCGGCCGTCACCCTCCAGCCCGGCGAGGCCGACCGGGTGCGGCTCGCGCAGTCCTGCCGCGCGCTGCTCACCGAGTCCTCCTACACCGAGCGGGCGAAGGCCCTGGCCCAGGAGATCTCCGAGATGCCGCCGCCGGCCGAACTGGTCGGCGTGCTCGAGAAGTTGTGACCGCGACGGCCGGATCCGCGGCCGCACGAGGAGGCATTGTTCCCATGAAAGCCCTGGTGCTGTCGGGCGGGGCGGGCACCCGCCTGCGACCGTTCAGCCACTCCATGCCCAAGCAGCTCATCCCGGTCGCCAACAAGCCGGTCCTCGAACACGTCCTGGAGAACATCGTCGCGATCGGCGTCACCGACATCGGCGTCGTCGTCGGCGAATGGGAGCCAGAGATCACCGCGGCGCTCGGCGACGGCTCACGGCTGGGCGCCCGGCTGACCTATCTGCGGCAGGACAAGCCACGCGGGCTCGCCCACTGCGTGTCCGTCGCCCGGGACTTCCTCGGCGACGACGACTTCGTGATGTACCTCGGCGACTGCATGCTCGTCGGGGGCGTGGCGGAGGCGGCCGAGGAGTTCGCGCGGGTGCGTCCCGCCGCGCATGTCGTCGTGCACAAGGTGGCCGACCCGTCCGCCTTCGGGGTGGTGGAGCTGAACCCCGACGGAACGGTCGGCCGGCTGGTGGAGAAGCCCCGGCAGGCGCGCAGCGACCTCGCCCTGACCGGCGTGTACTTCTTCACGCCCGGCATCCACCGGGCGATCGCCGCGATCGAGCCCAGCGACCGGGGCGAGCTGGAGATCACCGACGCGATCCAGTGGCTGGTGACCGACGGCGCCGAGGTGCGGGCCGGCCGGTACCACGGCTACTGGAAGGACACCGGCCGCATCGACGACGTCCTGGAGTGCAACCGCAAGCTCCTCGACGGCCTGGTGCGGCGGATCGACGGCGAGGTGGACGAGGCCAGCGAACTGAGCGGGGCGGTCGTCGTGGAGCCGGGCGCCGTGGTGGTGCGGTCCAGGATCGAGGGTCCGGCGATCATCGGGGCGGGGACCCGGGTGGAGGACTGCGTGATCGGTCCGCACACCTCGGCGGGCCGCGACTGCGCGCTGACCGGCTCGCGCCTCGACTACTCGATCGTGCTCGACGGCGCGGAGATCCACCAGGTCGGCAGGCTGCACGGATCGGTCATCGGGCGCTTCGCGGTGGTCGGCCCGGTCACGGACGACGGCGACCGTCAGCGGCTGGTGATCGGTGACCACAGCCACGTCCAAGTGGCGGGGTAGCCGTGCCGTCCCCCGTCCGCGTCGGCGTCCTGGGCTGCGCGGACATCGCGCGCCGCCGGATGCTGCCCGCCCTGGCGGCTCTCGAGGACACGGAGATCGCCGCCGTCGCCAGCCGCGACGTGGAGACGGCGGCGCGGACCGCGATGCCGTACGGCTGCCGGGTGGTGGCCGACTACGCGGAGCTGGTCACGCTGCCGGACGTCGACGCGGTGTACGTCCCGCTGCCCGTGGCGCTGCACGCCGCGTGGGTGGAGGCGGCCCTGCGCGCGGGCAAGCACGTCCTCGCGGAGAAGCCGCTGACCACCGATCCGGAGCGCAGCCGCGCCCTGTTCGCGCTGGCGCGCCGGCGCGGGCTGGTGCTGTGGGAGAACGTGATGTTCGTCCACCATGCGCAGCACACGGCCGTGCGCCGGCTGGTGGCCGACGGCCTGATCGGTGAACTGCGTTCCTTCCACGCGGCGTTCGCGGTGCCCCGCCGCCCCGACGGTGACATCCGGCTGGTCCCGGAGCTGGGCGGCGGCGCGCTGTGGGACGTCGGCGTGTACCCGGTACGGGCCGCCGTCCACTTCCTGGGGGCCGGGCTGCGCGTCGCGGGGGCGGTGCTGACCCGGGACCGCTACGGGCGGCAGGTGGACACCGCCGGCAGCGTGCTGCTGCGCACCGCGGACGGCGTCGGCGGCCACCTGGAGTTCGGCCTGGACCACGCCTACCGCTCGTCGTACGCGCTCTGGGGCAGTGAGGGCGGCGTCACGGTGGAGCACGCGTTCACCCCGCCGGCCGGCCACCGCCCGGTGCTGCGCGTCGCGGACCGGACCGGGACCCGGGAGATCGTCCTCGGTCCGGACGACCAGGTGACCAACACCGTGCGGGGGTTCGCCCGCGCCGTGCGCGCGGCCGGCACCGGTGCGCGTCCCCTGCCGGTCGGCCGGGCCGAGGAGGCCTCGCTGCTCCAGGCGGACCTGCTGGCCGAGGTGCTGCACCGCGCAGGTCTCGGCCTCGCGCCCGCCCGTCCATCCCTTTCCGGAACGGAGTACTCATGAGGATCCTCGTCACGGGCGGGGCGGGCTTCATCGGCTCGGCCTACGTCCGCCGTCTGCTGGAGGGCATGTACCCGGGGACCGAGGGCGTCCGGGTCACGGTGGTCGACAAGCTGACGTACGCGGGCAACCGCGCGAGCCTGCCCGCCGCCCACGACCGCCTCGACTTCGTCGAGGGCGACATCTGCGACCTGCCGCTGCTGCTCGACGTCCTGCCCGGCCACGACGCGGTGGTGCACTTCGCCGCCGAGTCCCACGTCGACCGGTCGCTGCTGTCCGCGGCGGAGTTCGTCCGGACGAACGTCTCCGGCACCCAGAGCCTGCTCGACGCGTGCCGGGCCACGGGGGTGCCGCGGATGGTGCACGTGTCCACGGACGAGGTGTACGGCTCCATCGCCGAGGGCTCGTGGACCGAGGAGAGCCCGCTGCTGCCCAACTCGCCCTACGCCGCCTCCAAGGCGGCCTCCGACCTGATGGCCCGCGCCGCCTGGCGCACCCACGGACTGCATGTGTCCGTGACCCGCTGCTCCAACAACTACGGCCCGCGCCAGCACCCGGAGAAGGTCGTCCCGCTGTTCGTCACGAACCTCATGGAGGGCCGCCCGGTCCCACTGTACGGGGACGGCGGCAACGTGCGCGAGTGGCTGCACGTGGACGACCACTGCCGGGCCCTGCACACGGTGCTCACCGGTGGCGGCGCCGGGGAGGTCTACAACATCGGCGGCGGCAGCGAGCTGACGAACCTGGCCCTCACCGAGCGGCTGCTCGACCTGTGCGGCGGCGACCGGTCGATGATCCGGCGGGTCGCCGACCGCAAGGGCCACGACCTGCGTTACTCCCTCGACGCCGGGAAGATCCGCGAGGAGCTGGGCTTCGTACCGCGCATCGGCATCGACGTGGGCCTCGCGGCCACGGTCGCCTGGTACCGCGACAACCCGGACTGGTGGAAGGCCGTGAAGGACCGTGCGAGGTCGGCTTCATGAGCGCGGGCCGTGCGACGGCGGGCACCGTGGTGGGCCGGGGCTTCCTCGCCCGCAACCTGGCCCCGGTCGCCGAACGGCACCCGGAGACGGTGATCCTGGCCGCCGGGGTCTCCCTGGCGAGCACGACGGCCCCCGAGGAGTTCGCCCGGGAGGAGCGGCTCCTGGAGGAGACGATCGACGCGTGCCGGGCCTCCGGCCGGCGTCTGCTGTTCTTCTCCACGGCTTCCACCGGCATGTACGGCACCTGCGACGGACCGGGCCGGGAGGACGCGCGGGTCGTTCCGAGCACCCCGTACGCGCGCCACAAACTCGCCCTGGAGCAGCGGCTGCGCACCTGTGGGGCCGACCACCTGGTGCTGCGGCTGAGCCATGTCGTCGGGCCGGGGCAGCCGTCGCACCAGCTGCTGCCGACGCTGGTGCGGCAGCTGCGCGAGGGCCTGGTGCAGGTCCATCTGCGCGCCACCCGGGACCTGATCGGCGTGGCCGACGTGGTCACCGTCGTCGACCGGCTGCTGGCTCTGGATCTCAAGGACACGGTCGTCAACGTGGCGTCGGGCACGGCCGTGCCGGTCGCGGCCGTCGTCGACTTCCTCGAAGAGCGGCTCGGGCTGGTCTGCCGGCGGGAGCTCCAGGACACCGGCTCAGGGTGCACGGTCGGCGTCGACCGGCTGCGCCGCCTCGTCCCCGAGGTGGCCCTGGGCTTCGGGCCGCACTACTACCGCGGCGTGCTGGACGGTTACGCGGCCTCCCTGGCCCTGGAACACCACCGAACGGAGAGGTAGCGATCCATGACCCGGCACACGGCGAGCCCCGTGCTCGTCCTACCGCGCCCGAGGGACGACGCCGCACTGCCCGGCCGGCTCGCCCGGTCCGCCGCCGCCACGGAGGGCGAGGACCTCCGTGGCGAGGACATCCCCGGCTGGCTGGCCGACCGCAGGCGCGCGCATCGCTTCGAGGTGGAGCGCATCCCCTTCACCCGGCTCGACGCCTGGTCGTTCGACCCGGGCACGGGCGACCTCGGACACCGCAGCGGGCGGTTCTTCACGGTCCGGGGGCTCAGGGCCCGGGTCGGCGGCCCGTCCGCGGCCGAGTGGGAGCAGCCCGTGATCGAGCAGCCCGAGGTGGGCATCCTCGGCATCCTCGCCAAGGAGTTCGGCGGGGTGCTGCACTTCCTGATGCAGGCCAAGATGGAGCCGGGCAACCCCAACCTGCTCCAGCTCTCCCCCACCGTGCAGGCCACCCGCAGCAACTACACCCGGGTGCACCGGGGGGCGCCCGTGCGGTACCTGGAGCACTTCCTGCGGCCCGAGCGGGTCGTCGCCGACACGCTCCAGTCCGAGCACGGCTCCTGGTTCTACCGCAAGGCCAACCGCAACCTGATCGTGGAGACGGACGGCGCGGTGGAGCCGCACGAGGACTTCCGCTGGCTGACGCTGGGGCAGATCCACGCCCTGCTGCGCCAGGACAACCTGGTCAACATGGATTCGCGGACCGTCCTGTCCTGTCTGCCCGTCCCGGCTCCCGCGCAGGAGGCGCTGCACTCCGACACCGAACTTCTGTCCTGGATCACCGGGGAGCGGTCACGGCACGACGTGGCGGCCGAGCTGATCCCGCTGTCGGGGGTGCGGGGCTGGGTGCGGGAGGAGACCCGGATCCGGCACGAGCACGAGCGGTACTTCGACGTCGTGGCCGTGGCGGTGCGGGCGGGCAACCGCGAGGTCACCTCGTGGACGCAGCCGTTGTTCGCGCCGCGCGGCCTCGGCGTCACCGCGTTCCTGACCCGGCTCATCGGCGGAGTGCCGCACTATCTGGCGCACGCCAAGGTCGAGGGCGGGTTCCTGGACACGGTGGAACTGGGGCCGACCGTGCAGTGCGGGCCGGGCAACGTCGCCCATCTGCCGCCCGAGCGACGGCCGCGCTTCCTGGACACGGTGCTGTCCGCGGGGCCGGAGCGGATCCGCTACCGCGCCGTGCACTCGGAGGAGGGCGGGCGTTTCCTCGACGCCGAGAGCCGCTACCTGGTGGTGGAGGCGACGGAGGACGAGGCCCCGCTGGTGCCGCCGGAGGGCTTTCGCTGGGTGACGGCGGGCCAGCTGACCTGGCTGGTCCGGCACGCCCACTACATCAACGTCCAGGCACGCACGCTGCTGGCCTGCCTGTACGCCATGGACACCGGAGAGGAGCCGTCATGCTGAGCGGCACGCTCACTATGGACGCCGTCGAGATCTTCCTGCCGGAACGCACGACCACCGTGGAGGAACGGGCCGAGGCCTTCGGCCTGAGCCCGGCCCAGGTCCATCTGTTCCGCAGCATCCACGGCCTCGACCAGTTGCGGTACGACCCCGAGCTGAGCCTGTACGACCTGGTGCTGCCGCCCGCGCGGAAGGTGCTCGCGGGCGTCGACCCGGGCTCGGTGCGGTACGTGGTGTATCCGCACGCCGTGCCGCACACGGGTCCGTCCACGGTGGACCCTGTGCAGGAGATGCTCACGATGCTGGGTCTGGAACACGCCACGGCCTTCGCGCTGACCCAGCAGAACTGCGCCGGCACGGTCTCGGCCATCGACGTCGCCGGACGGCTGCTCCAGGCCGACGGCGATCCGGAGGCGAGGGCGCTGGTGCTGACCGGCGAGAAGGTCTTCACCCGGGACCTGCAGATCATCTTCAACTCCTGTGTCATCGGCGAGGCCGCGGGCGCCTGTCTGCTGTCGTGGAACGGACCCGGCGACCCCGTGCGCTCCTTCGCGGTGCGGACCTTCGGCGAGTACGCCGCCGGTGTGGAGATGACGGCGGAGCAGCACCGGGTGGCGGGCGAGCAGCGCCCCGGCGTCATGGCCGAACTGGTCCGGGAGGCGGTCGAGTCGGCGGGGTGCACGTTCGACGACATCGACCTCGTGATCCCCACGCATCCCAACCGGACGTTCTGGGGCGGGATCGTCGAGGCCCTGGGCTGGCCACCGGACAAGCTCTATCTGGAGAACATCCCCCGCTACAGCCACTGTCTGACGGCCGACCTGATGGTCAACTACGTCACCCTGCGGGACGAGGGCCGTCTGGTGCCGGGCCGCACCTATCTGTTCCTGGCCACGGGGATCGGCTCGACGTTCACCGCCATGGTCTTCACCGCGACAACGGAAAGGGAGGGCCGGTAACCGTGCCTCTGCGACTTCACGCCGGCGCTGTGGTGACACCCCCCGGCGCCCCCTACGAGCCGAATCAGACCGTCCTGCGCTACCACCGCGACCTGGTCGAACTCTTCGGCGGCAAACTGGACGAGGACCTGCTGCGGGCGGGCGGCCAGGCCAGCCACACCCTGATGGCGGACCTGCTCGTGGGGCGGCTCGCGGCCGAAGACGTCCGGCCCGACCTGGTGGTGCTGGCCGCCGCGCTGCCCGATCTCAACCCGGTCCGCTCGGTCTCGGCCTACCTGGGCCTGCTGACCGGCGGGCGGGCGGACCAGTGCTTCTCGGTCACCGAGCAGGGTCTCGGCGCGGCGTTCACCGCGCTGCGCATCGGGGCGGCGCACGAGCGGACCGGCGCTTCCTCCGCGTTCCTGCTGGCGGTGCTGGAGCAGACCACGCTGCCGGCCCACGACCCCGTGGTGCACGACGGTGTCCCGCTGCGCGACTCGGGCGTCCTGCTGCTGTTCGACAGCGGGACCGGCTTCGGCGAGGTCTCCTCCGTCGCCCGGCTGCGCGACGCCGCACTGCTCGGACCGCGGCTCACCGCGCTGACGGCGGGGGCTCCCCGTCCGCTGGTGGTGGCGGGCCCGTGGACCGACCCCGCTGCCCTGCCCTCGGGCGTCGACTGTCACCGGGTGCCGCCCGGCAGCTACTGCACGAGCGTCTGGACGGCTCTGGCCGAACACTGGACGCGGTGGCGCGAGGAGTACGACACCCTCGTGCTGTGCGACACCGACCCCCGGTCGGACACCGCCCATGTGGCCGTCCTGGGGCGGGGCCGATGAGCGCCCCGCCGACGGAGCTGCACCACCGGATCGCGGAACTGGCCGCGTTGAAGCAGTCGGTCCTGGACGGGCCCGGGGAGCGGGCGACGGCGGCCCAGCGGGCCAAGGGCAAGCTGACCGTGCGCGAGCGGATCGACCTGCTGCTCGACGAGGGCTCCTTCACCGAGGTGGAGGCCTTTCGCCGGCACCGCTCGACCGGGTTCGGGCTGGAGACGAAGAGGCCGTACACCGACGGGGTGGTGACGGGCTGGGGCACGGTGCACGGCCGGACGGTCTTCGTCTACGCCCACGACTTCCGGATCTTCGGCGGCGCGCTCGGCGAGGCGCACGCCGCGAAGATCCACAAGATCATGGACATGGCCCTCGCGGCGGGCGCGCCGCTGGTGTCCCTCAACGACGGTGCGGGAGCGCGCATCCAGGAGGGGGTCGGCGCGCTCGCCGGCTACGGCGGGATCTTCCAGCGCAACACCCGGGCCTCCGGGGTGATCCCGCAGATCAGCGTGATGCTCGGTCCCTGCGCGGGCGGCGCGGCCTACAGTCCGGCGCTGACGGACTTCGTGTTCATGGTCCGTGAGACGTCCCAGATGTTCATCACCGGGCCCGACGTGGTGAAGGCGGTGACCGGCGAGGAGATCACCCAGAACGGGCTCGGGGGCGCCGATGTGCACAGCTCGACCTCGGGCGTGGCGCATTTCGCGCACGCGGACGAGCAGTCCTGTCTGGAGGACGTGCGCTATCTGCTGTCGCTGCTGCCGCAGAACAACCGCGAGCACCCGGCGTCCGTCCCCAGCGACGACCCGCCGGACCGGCGCTGCGAGAAGCTGGCGGACCTGGTCCCGCTGGACGGCGGCACGCCCTACGACATGCGCCGGGTCATCGAGGAGATCGTCGACGACGGCGACTGCTTCGAGGTCCACGAGCGCTGGGCGGGCAATCTGATCTGCGCGCTGGCCCGGCTGGGCGGCCAGGTGGTGGGGATCGTGGCCAACCAGCCGCAGTCCATGGCCGGGGTGCTGGACATCGACACCTCGGAGAAGGGCGCCCGCTTCGTCCAGATGTGCGATGCCTTCAACATTCCGCTGGTCACGCTGCTGGACGTACCGGGGTTCCTGCCCGGCGTGGACCAGGAGCACAACGGCATCATCCGGCGCGGCGCCAAGCTGCTGTACGCCTACTGCAACGCCACGGTGCCCCGGGTGTCCCTGATCCTGCGCAAGGCGTACGGCGGGGCGTACATCGTCATGGACTCCCGGTCCATCGGCGCCGACCTCACCTTCGCCTGGCCGAGCAACGAGATCGCCGTGATGGGGGCGGAGGGCGCGGCCAACGTGATCTTCCGCCGGCAGATCGCCGAGGCGGACGACCCCGACGCCGTACGGGCGGAGATGGTCAAGGCGTACCGGGACGAGCTGATGCACCCCTACTACGCGGCCGAACGCGGGCTGGTGGACGACGTCATCGAACCGGCGGCCACCCGTGAGGTGCTGATCCGCGCGCTGACGATGCTGGCCGACAAGCACGCCGAACTGCCGTCCCGAAAGCACGGAAATCCGCCGCAGTGAACCGGACATCCGCCCCTTCGGATTTCGCGCAATCTTAGAAGTGGGCACCTTGCCCGCCCCCTGCCGGACCGGAAAGCTGGTAGGGCGGATTCCCTCTCATTCCCTCTCTTTCCTCATTGGAGGCATCGTGCCCGTCATCGACGCAGCGACCCGCACGCTCGTGAAGAACATCGTCTGCGACATTCTGGAGGTGGAACCCGAGGAGGTCACGGAGACCAGCCTGCTGGCCGAGGAGCACGACGCCGACTCCCTGCGGTCCATCGAGATCCTGGCCTCCATCGAGGTGGCCCTCCAAGTCTCCATCGAGCAGGCGGAGATGAAGCGCATGGTGAACCTCGAAGGGATCTACGAGGTGCTGTCCGAGGCGAAGGCGAAGGCCGGCACGAAGACCCGGTAGCGGCCGGCGTCCCCACCGGGGCGCACCTCAAAAGGAACCGGAATCGACCCATGAGGGGTACTCATGAATTCAGCTCTTTCCCGAGCTGACCGCAGGCCGGCGTCCCAACGCGTTGTCATCACCGGGCTCGGGGTTTTCTCCAGCATAGGAACGGGTGTCGCTGAGTTCACCGAGGGACTGCGTGTCGGACGCAGCCGCGTGGCACCGATCACGGCTTTCGACACCACCGGTTTCGAATACGCCAACGGCTGCGAGGTGGCCGCGTTCGAGCCGGAGAAATGGATCCACCACACTCCGGTGGAGACACTGGGCCGGGCCACCCAGTTCTCCGTGGCGGCCGCCCGTATGGCGGTGGAGGACGCCGGGCTCACCGACGCGGATCTGCGCGGGCTGCGCGGCCAGATCTCCATCGGCACCACCGACGGGGAGTCCCGGGACGCCGACACCCTGGTGGCGCAGCGGATCACCGGCGATCCGAAGGCGGTGAACCGCGCGCTGGCGCGACGGCTCGGCGTGCAGGGGCTGTCCGCGGCGGTGGCCCGGGAGTTCTCCCTCACGGACGTCGAGGCCCTCACCCTGGGCACCGCCTGCTCGGCGGGCAACTACTCCGTGGGCAACGGCTTCGACGCGATCCGGGTCGGCGACGCCGACTTCGCCCTGTGCGGCGGGGCCGACGCCGTCTGCCTGAAGAACTTCGTCTCGTTCTACCGGCTGGGCACGGTCGCCCCCGATGTGTGCCGGCCCTTCGACAAGGACCGGCGGGGCCTGCTGAACAGCGAGGGCGCCGGGGTGGTGATGCTGGAGAGCCTGGAGTCGGCGCTCGCCCGTGACGCGCGGATCTACGCCGAGGTCCTCGGGTACGGACTGAGCTGCGACGCGCACCACCCGGCCGTCCCCGACCAGTCCAGCGTCGCGCGCTGTATGACCTCGGCGCTGGAGAACGCGGGGGTGGCCCCCCACGAGGTCGATCTGATCTCGGCGCACGGCACCGGCACCCGGGCCAACGACACGACCGAGTCGCGCGCGATCCGCCAGGTCTACGACGATCTGCCGCCCCGCACCATCTCGCTGAAGTCGATGCTGGGCCATGCCATGGGCGCGGCGAGCGCGCTGGCCACCATCGCCTGCTCGCTGGCGATCACCCACGGTTTCATCCCGCCGACGATCAACCACGTCGAGACCGACCCGGAGTGCGAGATCGACTGCGTGCCCAACGAGTCGGTCCCGGCGGACCTGCGGATCGTGCAGAACAACGGTCTCGCCTTCGGCGGCAACAACTCCGTGGTCGTGCTCGGCCGTCACGACAAGGAGGCGCGGTGAGCGGCATGCCGTATCCGGTGATCAGCACATGGTCGGCGACCTCGCCGTTCGGGATCGGGCGGCCGGCGTTCACCGCCGGGATCGCCGAACGCCGGCCGACGAGCGGGCCGCTGGACCCCGACACGTGGCAGGTGCCCCCCACGCACGGCTGTGTGGTCCCCGGCTTCGACGTCCGGGAGAGTCTGGGCCGCAAGGGCACGCGGATGATGAACCGGGTGACCGGACTGACCATCACGACGGTCGGCCATGTGCTGGACGAGGTCGACCATCCGCAGGGCGGTGCCGACGACGTCGCGCTGGTGCTGGGCACCACGGCGGGCAGTCTGCAGAGCTCGATGGAGATCACCCACAGTTCCCTGACCGGCGCCCAGCCCTACCACGTGGAGCCCGCGACGATTCCCTACGCGGTGATGAACGGCGCGGCCGGCCGCTGCGCCATCTGGTACGGCCTGCGCGGCCCGAACAGCACGATCGCCGCGGGCCGGCCGACCGGCATGGTCGGGCTGACCTACGCACGGCGGCTGCTGCTGGCCGGACGGGCCCGGCAGGTGCTCTGCGGGGCGGCCGAGGAGTTCTCCCCGGCCCGGTCCTGGGTGGAGCACCACGGGCGGCCCGAGGGCGAGGGCGGCCCCGTGCTCGGCGAGGGTTGTGCGATCTTCCTGCTGGGCATGGAGCCGGCGCCCGGCACCCGGCCGCTCGCGTCGGTGCTCTCCGTACGGACCCGGATGGTCGTCGACGACGACTGGCGCACCGCCGTGGGGCGCTGCCTGGAGGGGGTCCTGTCCGCTGCCGAGGAGAAACCGGACCAGGTCTGGGCGGTGTCCCCCTCGGGTGCCGCCGACGCGGCCGGCCGGGCCGAACTCGCTCTGCTGACCGAGGTGTTCGGCTCCGACACGGTGCTCCCGCCGGTGGCGGACCTGATCGGCGAGACCCACTCGGCGTCCTCGGCGTTCCAGATCGCCTCGGTCCTCGGCCTGGCCGAGCACGACCCGTCCTCGGCGGGGCGGACCGCCGTGATCACCTCGGTCGACCCGGGCGGCATGGCCGCCGCCGCCCTGCTGCGCGTCGCCGGACCCTGACCCCGGTACGCGCGGGCCGGGTCACGCCCCGCCCGCGGACACGGGCGGAACCGGGCCCCCGGTTTCGGTCCGCGTCCGCTCCCCGGTCCGGGCCCGCCGGTGCGGCGGCGGGCCCGGACCGTGCTGTCCCGCCCGTGTCCCGCCCGGCCCGTCCGGGCGGGACACGGCCCCTTCCCTGCCTGTTACAGACGCCACCGGTCGCCCCAGTCGCCACCAGGAGACACGTATGCAGATCACTGAGCAGTCCCGCCCCGTCGCCCTGGTGACCGGCGGTTCGCGCGGCATCGGCCGGGCCGTCGTCCTCCGTCTGGTGCGGGACGGCTTCGACGTGGCCTTCTGCCACCGGTCCGGCGGCGACGACGCCCGGACGCTGGAGAAGGAGGCGTCGGCACTCGGCGGACGCGCCGTCGGTTCCCGCGCCGATGTCGTCGAGCGGGGCGCCGTCCAGGACTGGGTGGCGCGGACCGAGCAGGAACTGGGCCCGCTGCAAGCGGTCGTGACGTCGGCGGGCATCGTCCGGGACGGTCCCCTGGCCGGTCTGGACGACGCCGACTGGCACGACGTCGTCGACGTCAACCTCACCGGCACCTACAACGTGTGTCGCGCGGCCGTCTTCCCCATGATGAAGCGCAAGTCGGGCTGCGTGGTCAACGTCTCCTCGGTGTCCGGGGTGCTCGGCAACGCCACCCAGACCAACTACGCGGCCACCAAGGCGGGCATCATCGGGTTCAGCCGCTCCCTGGCCAAGGAAGTGGGCCGGTTCGGCATCCGGGTCAACGCGATCGCGCCGGGCTTCATCGACACCGAGATGCTCGGCGGACTGTCCGAGAAGACCCGGGGCGGCCTGCTGTCCTCGATCTCGCTGGGCCGGTTCGGGACGGCGGAGGAGGTCGCCGACGGCGTCTCCTATCTGGTGCACGCGTCCTACGTGACCGGGTCGGTGCTCCGGGTGGACGGCGGCGTCATCGGCTGACCGGGGCCCGGCGGGCCCTGCGGCAGGGGGTGGCGCGGGCGGGCTCCGGCCGACGTCACCTGCGGGAACCGCACGTGCACCGTCAGCCCCCGGCCGCCGGGGCCGTTCTCCAGGGTGAGCTCACCGCCCTGGGAGGCGACCAGCATGTGGGCGACGGACAGCCCGACCCCCCAGCCCTCGTTCCCGCCGATGCCGTAGCGGGCGGCCCCGCCGCCGGACCCGCCCCGTTGCATGGCCTGCTCCCGCTCCCTCGGGGTCATCCCCGGGCCCTCGTCGGTCACCCGTATGTGCACCTGGCCGTCGGTCACCGCGGTACGCACGATCAGCGCGCCGCGGGGCCGGGACATCCGGACAGCGTTGTCGAGGAAGATGTCCATCACCCGTTCCAGGGTGCCGCTCCGGGTCAGGACGGTCGCCCGGCCGCCCGCGTGCGAGGCGCCGAGCACCAGATCGCGTTCGGCGGCGGCGTCGGCCCAGGCGGCGGCCCGTTCCCGGACGACGGCGGCGGCGTCGACCTCGACGGGGGGACTCACGGTGGCGGTCGAAGCGGCCCTCAACTCCACGACCGTGGCGCTCAACTGCTCCACATCCTGGGTGATCATCCGGTGCACGTCAGCGCTCTGCGGCGGCAGTTGGGCGGCCAGCCTCTCCAGGCGGATACCGAGCAGATGGAGGGTGGTGCGCTGCTGGTGGGCTATGTCCGACAGGAGCATGCGGTACCGCTCGTCCACGGCCTGGGCGGTGGCGGCTATCCGGTTGACGGCCTCGACCAGTTCACGGGTCTGGGGTGGCCCGGTGTGTTCGGCCAGCAGTTCCACGGGTTCGCCGCGCTCCAGTTGGCTCACGGTCCTGGTGACCGCGTTCAGTGAGCCGAGCAGCCGCACGCACCAGCTTCGGTAGGCGGCGCCCAGGAGCGCCAGGGCGAGACACGCAACGGCAGCGAGCAGGGGCAGGAGCATCGACGTGTGCCTCTCCGTGCGGTGGGGAAACGCTGTGAGCGGCGATGCTCAGAGGACGAAGCGGAAGCCGACACCGCGCACGGTCTGGATCAGTTCCGGCGCTCCGAGCTTCCGGCGCAGACTGACCATGTGGACGCCCAGCGTCCGGGTGTCCCCCACACTGGGGTGCCCCCAGACGTGCCGCATGATCGCCTCCCGGTCGAAGACCTTGCCCGGCTCCCCGGTGAGCAGGACGAGCAGGTCGAACTCCTTGCGGGTGAAGACGATCTCCACACCGTCCATGAAGGCGCGGCGCTGCTTGAGGTCGATGGTGAGGGGGCCGACGACGCGCGATCCGCCGCCCAGCCGCGCCCAGCCGCCGACGGCCCGCCGGACCACCGCCTCTATGCGGGCGATGAGTTCACGCAGGCCGCACGGCTTCACGACATAGTCGTCGGCCCCCATCCGCAGGCCGAGCACCCGGTCGAACTCGTCATCCCGTCCGCTGACCATGATGATGGGGACGTTTGAGGAGGCGCGGATGGTGCGGCAGACGTCCATGCCGTTGCCGTCCGGCAGGCCGACGTCCAACAGGACGGCGTCCACGTCCGCGTAACGCTCCAGCGCCGTCTGGCAGGTGTGCGCCATCTCTGTCTCGAACCCGTGGTCGCTGAGTCCGCTCCGGAGCGCGTCAGCGGTGTCAGCTTGGTCTTCGACGATCAGAACGCGCATGGAAACCCCCCGATGGCTACGCAGTTGATCGTGGTCCGTGGTCCCGAAAGACTCCGGGGCGGCGGGCCTGGCTGACGGAGCTCACCGCTACGCGATAACTATAGTGTACGAGCCCGAATGGCGGAATGGTGATCCTCCCGGCGCGGCGCACCCGCCGCCGTTGCCGGGTGGACGGTGTCGGGTGCAGCGGTTTCGCGCTGTTCGGACAACGCCCGCCGGGCCCGCTCGGCAGACCGGCCCCCTACCAGGGAGCAACAAGGGCACCGCCGCGTCAGCCGACGCTGCCGTACTCCACGGGGTGCTGCGCAGCGACGCCACGGCTGTCGACAAGACAGCTGCCGGTGTGACGCCGCCAAGCTGACCACCCGGAACAGACGTCTCTCTCTTATGAAATTCGGTCCTCGAACTCGCGCGCCGCCTCGCGCCACGCTGGCTCGGCGGAGACGACGAAGCTTTCCCCGCCCGGTTCGATCATCCAGGTGAATCCCGCATCCCCTGCGGGGAGGTCATGGCGCTCTTTCAGCACCGCGAACTCCGCCTCCGACGCCGGGCGGACATGGATCCCCTTCGGGTAGATGGGCCTGAGCAGATGACACGCTGAGGGTGCCCCACTGAGGGCGCCCTCAGCGCCGGGGCCTCTCGACCGGGCCCTCGCCGAGCAACCGCGCGGGCGAGGAGCGCCCCGCGTGCTCGTACCAGAATCTCGTACCAGTGCGGTACCGTTTTCCAGTACCACCAGGAAAGAGGTGCCGCAGATGACCATAAGCGCCAGCGAGGCCCGTAAGGACCTCTTCCCGCTCATCAAGCGCGTCAACGACGACCACACCCCGGTGCGCATCAGCTCCAAGAACGGCGACGCGGTACTGATGTCCGCCGAGGACTACGACTCCTGGCAGGAGACTGTCTATCTCCTGCGCTCTCCCGCCAACGCGCGCAGCCTCATGGAAGCCGTCGCACGGGACAGGGCCGGCGAGGCCGTGATCACCAAGACCATGGCCGAGCTGGAAGACCTGGCGGGTGACGGGTGAGGAGTGTCCACTTCGACCCGGCCGGATGGGAGGACTTCCTGTTCTGGCTCGGCTCGGACCGCGCCATGGCCCGCAGGATCACCCGGCTCATCGCAGAGATTCAGCGCACCCCCTTCAGCGGCATCGGCAAGCCGGAGCCCCTCAAGGGCGACCTGTCCGGCTACTGGTCACGCCGGATCGACGACGAGCACCGGCTCGTCTACCGGGTTGACGAGAAGGAAGTCAAGATCCTCAAGGCGCGCTACCACTACTGATCCCGCTGCTCCCCGTCGCGGCACGAGCCATCGCGTCATCGGCTCGACCGGTACGCGTCCAGGAGCTGTCGACCCGCCAGCGTGAAGGGGTGCTCGGGGCCCAGCCCGCGTTCTCGCCGTGCGACGACGTCGGCCATCAGCTCGATCCCCTCATCCACGCGTCCGAGTGCGACCCGGGTCCGGGAAAGGAGCTGCCGGGCCGCGAGCACGATCGGGTGGTCCGGCCCGAAGCGCCGCGCATACGCCTCTGTGACCTGCCGGATCTCACTGTCGGCCTCGTCGAAGCGGCCCAGGAGGTACAGCGCCCACGCATGGTTGTGCCGGGCGCCCAGTGTCACGGTGTGGTCCGGGCCGAGGGAGCGATCGCATTCCGACGGCAGGGTGAGAAGTGTGCCGCCCTCCTCGGTGACCACTTCGGCAGCGGGCAGCATCTCCAGCAGGCTGGCACGGGCCCGCAGGGTCAGCGGATGCGCGGGGCCCAGCGCCGAGCACCGCCCGGCCACGGTGTCACGGAGCAGCGCGACGGATTCCTCACGTCTGCCGAGGTTCGCCAGCACGAGCTGGAGGCCATAGCCGGTGTCGGTGGTGTCGCGGTCGTCGGCGCCGAACAAACGCTCCTGGGCGTCCCGGACTGCGCGCAGTGCCGCATCGGCCTCGGGGTACCTGCCCAGCCGGAACAGCGCCCGCCCTGCCCTGGAGCGGGCGGCGAGGACCGTGCGGTGGTCCCCACCGAGGTGTCGCTGTGCGAGGTCCGCCGCGGTGCGGGAGGTCTCCCAGGCGGAGAGGTAGTCACCGGTCCGGTGCAGGGCTACCGACAGCCGCGTCGCGACGGCCAGGGCGTCGGCGGCGGACGGCCCGTCGATGTGCCTCAGCAGGGCCAGCGCGTGAGGTACCAGCAGGCGCAGTCGCGGATCGTGCGGCCCCGCGTCGGGTACGGCGGGCACGGCCGCGTCGAGCAGCCGGACGGCTGTCGCGTCGAGGACTGGCACCAGGTCCGCAGGCGTCGCCGCCGAGACGCTGTCGAGGAGAATGCCGTGGCTCTGTACGCAGCGCGCGCCGGCGGCGTCGACCAGCTCGGACAGGGACTGGTCGAGGAGTGCTCTGAGGGCCGTCTCGGTGCGAGCACGAGGCAGTACGGTGCTGATGTCGACGTGGTTGAGCAGAGACAGCGGCAGCGGCTCCGCGGCGAACCGGGCCAGCAGCCTGAGCAGGGCCGCGGCTTCGGGCAGTCCGCGCCTCTCGAACGCGTCGAGGGTCAGCTGCCAGGTGAGGCCGACCAGGTGCCGGGGGTCCGCTTCGGACAGCGCGTCGGCGCCCCGGTCGATCAGCTGGACCCGCCCGTCTCCGTCGAGTTGGTCCTCGTAGGCGTCCATCGTCCAGGGGTCGATGACCTGGTGGGAGAGGAAGCCGCCCGCCAGGGTGAGGGCGAGGGGCAGCCGCCCGAGCCGGTCCGCGACCCGCGCCGCCTGCTCTGTCGTACCGCTGTGCGGGGCGAGATCGCGCAGCACGAGCGCGGCGTCCTCCCGTGGCAGTACGCCGATGTGTTGCAGCTCGGCACCCGGCCACCAGCGGGCCGCCGCGCGCCGGGTGGTCACCAGAACCATGCCGCGCGGGCTGGTGCGCAGCCAGCTGCCGTCCCGCAGGATCTCCGGCTCGTCGGTGTTGTCCAGGACCAGTAACCAGGGTTCGGCGGAACGGTCGAGGTACGTCCAGACCAGATCGGCGGCGGGTCTGAGGCCGTTGCGCGCGGCGAGCAGTTCGCCGTCACCCGCCCCTCGGTCGGCGGCGACGGCGAGCATACCGGCACGCAGGCTCGCACGGTCTGAAGCGTTCACCCACAGCCCCACCCTTCCCCGTTCTCCGGTGACCTCCTGGAAGAGAGCGCAGGCGACCGCCGTCTTGCCCGAGCCGCCCATGCCGTACAGCACGTAGACCTGGCCGCCGCGCTCCGCCTCGACGCTCGCCCGCAGGCGTTCCATCACCTCACTGCGGTCGCGCAGCGCGACGGGGGGCCGGCCGACCGCCGGGCGTCGCACCGAGTCCGGTCCGCCGTGCTCCGGCCCGTCACCGCCGTAGTGGTGGTGGTGTTCGCTGATGTGCTGGTCGCCCCGCGACTGGTAGACGCGTCCCTGGTCCTCGGCGTGGCCGTCCGTCCCGCCCATCCCGCCCGTCATCGCTCGGCGATGTGCTGGTCACGTCCCGCTTGGTAGACCCGGGCCTGACCGGACGCGGTGGCGTGCTGGCTGATCTGCCGGGCGGTCGCGCCGTCGGGATCGAGTTGGTCGAGTAAACCCCGCAGTTCCTCGACGGCGGCGGGCCGGGCCACGAGCAGCCGCCGCACCATTCCCTGCCACTGAAGGCGCAGTTCGTCCAGGGTCTCCTGATCGTCCACCACCACTGCGGCCAGCACGTCCTCGCGGCCGGCCTCCAACTCGGCGGCGACAGACTCGGCGCTCTCAGGTTGCGCACGGCGCCAGAGCCGCATGATCCCGTCCCTCGCGTGCTGCCACGCATCGGTCGCCATCAACGTGACCAAGGTGACCCCCGCGCTCTGTGCGAGCGCGGCCACTTCTGGGTCCACAGCCGCCCCTCCGTTCACCCGATTTTTCCGACAGCACAGATGGGAAGTGTCACCTGTCGGGCGTTTACATGATTTTTCTTTCCGATCAATATCATTCCAGCCCTGTGCGACATGAGACAAGGAGGAATCAATCCTCGCCATTACCCTCGCAGGCCGGGTCTGACACGTGGTGAGGCAGGCAAGTTGCACGCTACAGTGAGACATCCCGACCGATCGAGGGGGCGATGGGAAATGGCCAGGCCATGGGAAGCGGATCCGGACACGAGTTTCAAACGGCGTCTGGGAAAAACACCCCAGGAACTCGGAAACACCACCGGAACCCCTGACTGCCCGGACATCTGGGAACTCGCGAACGGTGACATCGCCGTCATCGGCCGGGACCTCACCCCCTCACTCGGCAAGAATTTGCCCGACGGCGTCTCGATCGGGTCGGACGAGCGCCTGGTGGTCATCCCCAGGAACATGCTCATCGCGGCGAAGCCGGACATCCCCAGTGTTTGACTCCTTCCCCGACGGTGCCTCCGAACGCCTGGACCGCCCCACGTACCACGCGGACTTGGGCCGGGTCTACGCCGGCGGGATCGGCTTCCTCAACAAGCTCGAACGCGGCCAGCACTTCCAGGAGCGCGGCTTCCCGAGCTGGGAGGCGTTCGCGGACGGCGACTGGGAGAGGGCCCTGTCCCTGGCCGACGAGAGGCGCGAGGACTACGCCCAGGAAATCCGGCGGGCGTGGGAACTGGGCATCAGACACCGCCGCCTCCGGGTCGTGGAATTCCCGGTCACGCCGTACGTGCAGTGGGAGTTATTCGTGCTGCGTGTGCGCGTGGAAGTGGGCGACGACATCAGGATTATCGATGCTCGTGACATTTCCAGCGTCGAGCGAACTCGCCCGGTTCCGGAAGTAGTGATTCTCGGCGATGTCGTCATGTACGAGGTCGTGTACGACGAGGACGGAAACGCGGCCGGGGCCAAGCGGTACGCCGATGGCTCACTGATCCGGGAAACGAACGCCGGGTTCGATGCGCTTTATGAGCGTGGTGAGGGGTTCCACGCCTTCTTCGAGCGGGAGATCGCCCCGCTGACCCCGCCGCGGGGGTCCGGCACGCCGACGGGGCTTCGCGGGGCGCGGTGATCAGGGTGATCAGCGAGGCGGCGTGAGAAGTCAGCCCTCCCGCGCCGCTCGCCTCGTCATGACTGAGGTTCCTCCAGCTTGACGGCAGCGGTGTCCGCGCCGTGCTGCTCGGCGTGTACGGGGGCGAAAGGTTCTTGGTCTTCCACGACTTCGCCGTCCACGACTTCCCCATCCGCCACACGGGGCGACGGTTCCGCCAGTGGCAGGCCGGCAAGGTGCTTCTTGAGCCTCTTGGCCATGGGAAGGTAGGTCGCAAAGGTGAGTCCGCCGGAGACAGCAGCACCGATGAGGGGGATGGCCTTCGAGACGGTCGTCGCGAAGGACTGCGTCGTCATCCTGACACCGAGGTAGCCCGCGACTTTCTTCACCATGGGATAGACGACCCCATGGGTGAGTGCCTTCTTGGGCAGCTGCTTGGCGACCTGCTCCGCCATCATCCCCGCAACTTTCCCCACCGCGGCGTTCGCCGATTGGGTGCCGAACATCACGCCGAAGAACAGCGTGAGCACCCCCTTGGTCGCGTCATCGACGTCGTCGCCCTCGTCGGAGAACAGGTCGGGCCAGCTGTAGAGATAGGCGAGCTTCTGCGCGATACGCAGCATGTGGCCGACGTACTGGGCCGCGTCGGCGGGCACCGTGGCGGGCAGGGCGAGGACGCCGGGTACCCCGGCGGCGGCGGAGAGGGCGCTGACCTTGGCGGTTTCGTAGCGGATGGAGTCGTTGGCCACCTTGTCGAGAAGCTCGACGCTGATGCCCGCCGCAGCGGGGGTCTCTTCTACCGCTATTCGGATCTCGTCCTCGGAGCAGCGGCGAGCCAGCGCACTTCGGAGGTATGCCTCCCTTTTGATGCGCACACCCGGAAGCTTCGCTGCGGCCAGCAACAGCGTGAAGAAACGCGACTCGGGGTTCTCGACGTCTTTACCCTGCTTCATGGCAGGAACCTACAGTAGCTCCGCACTCCAAAGGCCTTACTCCGACTTCTCCGTTGAGACCTCGTCATGCGTGTGACGGTGGCGTCCGGGCCGACTCCCCCTCACGATGTCGATCGTCACCGGGAAGGCGACCTTCACCAAGAACGGGCCGCCCCTACGCGGAAGTTGACAGTCCTGACAGCCAACGCCGACGCGGCTGACCTGGCGGACGAGCCCGCCGAGGCCGCCGAAGGTGCAGAGTGCCGTTGCCCGGGCGGCCGCCATGGAACGACCGCGCCGACGAGGAGCGTCCCGATGTGCCCAGGCCGAGGCGCGTCCAGAACCCGCTCGCAGCGGCAGACGAGTCGGGCTGTACGCCGGGTATTCCTGAGCACCCTTCTGACCTGGGCTTTTGCGGGCTGGATCGGTTGTGACCTGCTAGGTCGGGTTGCAGAGGCGATCGGAGGCAGGCAGAGGAAACCGCTCTGATTCGACCCGGGTTCGACCCGAGCTGCTCGGGGCCAGTCAGAGGCAATCGCCCTCTGTCTGGCCCCGAATCGGCCAAGGTCGCGAGGGTGCCGAAGGGGTCGGGACTGACGGCGCTCCCACCTGTCGACCGCCCACCTGCGCCAGGATTCCTCGGACCGCGCAGAGGGGGCGCCGATAGAGGCCCTCGATCTCACGGCGGCGGACAGCGCCCGTGGGACGACGCCTGCTGAAATGCCGTCGAGCGGGGCGGGGCAGCCCGCCCACAGGACAGTCACCGCCGCTGTCAGGCGGCGGCAGATCCCGACGAACCGGACGGCGGTCCGTCGTGTCTCAGCAGGTTGGTGGCTCGGTGGGCGGTTTCGTCGGCGTCCTCGGGAAGGAAGCGGCTGGCCTCGCCGCTCCATGTGACGATCAGCTCGTCACGTGCGCGGGTAGCGGCGATGAACACGAGTGAACGGGCGTACGGCCTTGATGCCCGCCTTCCCGGCCTCCCGCGCGCGGCGGCAGTGGTCGAGCACGGGGATGAGGAAGGACTCCGTCTTGCCGGAGCCGGTGCCGGTCGTCACGAATTCCTCGATGCCGGATTTCTCCTCCCCGGCGGGGCCTACGGGGTCAGGGTCCGAGGTCGATGACCCTCACTGACTGCCCCTTCCAGACTTCGGGTTCGGTGGTGGCCACCACAGCGCCGTTCGGCCGCTCCGGCGTCGGCTCGGCCGCGTACCGCGTGTGCGCCGGCGCCCATGAGTCCTCGCGGGCCAGGGCGAGCGCGGCGGGCAGGTCCAGGTCGAGAACGGTCACCCCCGGTAGCGCGGCGAGATGCTCCGCCGTGCCGGGCCGTACCCGGTCCGCCGAGACGAGGGCACACGCCGGGGCGTACAGGAACCAGCCCGCCTCGGCGTGGGCGCGGTGGATCAGGCGCGAGGCGAGCACGTTGCCCTGCCCGGCCGCGACCATCGCCGTGTCGTCGAGGACGATGTGCAAGGGCTCGGTCACCGGGTTCCCGCCTCACGCAGGCGCTGCTCCAACTCGGCGTCGAGCGACGCCTGTTCGGCCGCGCTCGGGTCGTAGCCGTTCCATTCCCGCAGGGCGGCACGAGCCTGCTCGGCCCGTTCCGCACGCTCCTCGGGGGTGAGCAGCGTCTCGGCGAGGTGGGACAGGTAGCCGCGCAGGGACATGCCTTCGGAGGAAGCTATCCGGGCGAGTCGGTCGCGCGCTTCGGCGGGGATGCGGACGTTGGCGTCGGACATGGCTGCCTCCTCGTTCGGACGCCGCCAGGATACGGGTACGGGTACGTACCCGTCGAGGTCACTGGGCCGGCGCGAGAGCACACTCAGCCCAGACCGTCTTGCCCGGGCCGTCGGGCCGGAGGTACCAGTCCCAGCGGGAGGCGAGTCCGGCGACCAGGAGCAGCCCTCGGCCGCCGGTGTCCTCGGCGCCGGGCGTCCGGAGGGCGTCCGGGCGGGGCGGTACGCGTTCGGCACGGGTGTCGGTGACCTCGATCCGGACGGTCTGCGTGTGCGCGATCACCTGAAGGTGGAGGTGGAAGTCCCGGCCGGGGACGTGGCCGTGCCGCACCGCGTTGGCGGTCAGCTCGGCGAGCACCAGCACGATGGCGTCGTGCCGGTAGGAGTCGTACGGGACCCCCCAGGCGTCGAGCCGGTTCGCGGCGAGCCTCCGGGCAAGGCGGGCGCCGCGCGGGGTGGAGGTGAAGCGCATCTCGAACGTGCGGTCGAGGGGCGCGTGAGGGGTGATCAAGTAGTCCGCGGGGCGGTCTGGTCGAGCGGTGCGGGTGGGGGTGCCGGGTTTGTTCGTCATGCCGACAACGGTGTCGCCGGTCACGTAGCGTGACAAGTGGTGACGCACCGACGCGGGCCGGTTGTACGCGCGGTGTCGGCAGCGGTACGAGACACGCGGCGTGACGGCTCTCCTCGGCGGGCGTTGGGCCAGGGAAGGGGTAGTGGTGACCGAGGGTACGAGCGCGGAGGCGGGGACCGTGACGGCCGGCGAGGAGGTGACGGTGAGCTTCGGGGACAGCTGGGAGAACGACGGCGAGGCGGGCGGCGTCCAGGCCGGTGCGGACAAGTCCGGGCAGGGGGTCGTCACCGCGTTCGGGCAGAGCATGAAGACGCTGCGGGTGCGGGCGGGGCTGGAGCGCGAGGAGTTCGGGCGGCGGATCGGGTATTCGGCGTCCACGGTCGCGTCGTTCGAGCAGGGGCGGAGGATTCCGTCACCGAGGACGATCGAGCAGGCGGATGAGGTGTTGGGGGCGGGTGGGTTGCTGACCTTGTGGAAGGAGCAGGTGGAGAGGGCTCAGTATCCGGTTCGGTTTCAGGGGATGGCGAAGCTGGAGAAGGAGGCCATTGAGCTGCTCGCCTATGACGCCCTCGTGGTCAAAGGCCTGCTCCAGACCGAGGAGTACATGAGGGCCCTGCTGGCGATGCGGCGTCCACCCTTGGACGAAGAGACGATCGAACAGCGAGTAGCCGCGCGGCTCTTGCGGCAGGCCATCTTCGACCGCCACCCTTCGCCTTTGCTGAGCTTCGTGATGGACGAGGCGGTTCTCCGGCACCGGTATGGGGGAACTGGCGTACTACGGGGGCAGTTGGAGCATCTCCTTCTGATCGGACAGAAGCGGAACGTCGAGATCCAGGTCATGCCCACCGAGTGCGAGGACAACGCAGGGGTGAACGGGTCGTTCACGGTAGTCACGCGCAAGGACGGCAAGAAGTTTCTGTACGCCGAGGCACAGGGCATGAGCGCCCTGCAGACCGACCCAGAACAGGTGACTCTCGCCGGAGCCCGCTATGGGATCATCCGATCGCAGGCTCTCAGTCCGCGAGAGTCCTCGCAGTTCATCGAGAAGTTGCTGGGAGAGCTATGAACGCCACCGAGTCCGAACTCACCTGGTTCAAGAGCAGCTACAGCGACACCGAGGGCGGCGACTGCGTCGAGGTCGCGGCCGATACGGGAGTTGTACACATCCGGGACTCCAAGGCAGTGGCCGGGCCGGTCATCCGTGTGACACACGAAGCCTGGGCGGGGTTTGTCGGGGAGGCCTGACGGTCGTACGTACGCGAGAGCCCTGCCGGTCCTTATCGGGCGGCAGGGCTCTCGTGCGTCACGCTTCGCGCTTTGCCGCAGCGGATACGGTCCTCGACGCGGGCGGGCGCGCGGTGGCGGACTTCGAGGTGCTGGATGGATCCGCCGCCCGCGATGGGAGTGTCGGTGAGGAAGACCTGGTGGCGCATGCCCTCGTCGTGGTCGAACAGGGAGAGCTGGGCGCCGGGATGCGGGCGCTCGCGTCGCACGGTGATGCGGGTGCCGTCGGGATATCCGGCCAGGTCGATCAAACCGGTTAGCTCGGCGACCTCGGCTGAGCCGCGCAGGGATCCGTCCTGTTCCAAGGCCGGGTGCCAGACCCGGTCGGGCAGGGCCCGGATCGCGCGCCGGAGCGGTTCGGTGACGGGGTGTCCGACGGAGAAGAAGGTCTGGATGCCCTGAGCCCGCAGACTTCGCAGGTGGGCCAGGAACGCTTTGGCGCCGCCTGCGCTGTCGGTACGGATGAGGATGTCGGTGCCGTGGCGATGGGCATCGGGGATCTGGGTGAGGGCGGCGTCCAGGACGGCGATGTGGTCACTCGCGGTGTTCGCGCCGGCGTTGCCCGGCCGCAGCAGGCCGGCCAGAGCCTCACCGGTGTTGTCCAGGAAGCACAGCAGCGGATGGAAACCGAAGCCGTGTTTGTAGGTGGCGGCTGCCTGTTCCTTCTCGGAGTGGCAGGTGACGAGGGTGGCGTCGAGCTCCAGGACCAGGCCGGGCAGATCGCGTCCGCCTGCGCGGGAAACCGGTATCCCGTGCCGGGTCTCGGCGGCCTGCAGCCAGGCGACTTCCCGGGCAGCGGCGCGGGCCGTGCGCAGTGCCGCGAGTGTGGTGGTGTCGATGTCGGCCAGGACACGCCAGGCGGTGGGGGTGGAGGCGACCGGACCGAATACCTCGCGCTGGTCGCGCAAGAGGGCCAGGTCAGCGATTGCCTCGCCCCCGTCGGCGAGCATCACCGCCAAGTCGACCGCCACCCGGCCGGGATCGTGGCCGGTGCCGCGCGGCCGCAACCGGTGCAGCGCGTTGGCGAAGGAGCCGGTCAGGCCAGTGGCGTCGGCGAGATCGGCCAGCAGGCGGGATCCGGCGTGGCTGACCACTCCGCGGCCGTCGGCCGAGACGACAAGCTTGGGACGCGACCCGGTAGTGTGCACGCAGAAAGTGCCTTCCTGCTGTGGTGACAGAAGCCCTAGACAAGCCTCATCATCCCAGCTCAGAAGGCACTTTCGTGTTTCCGCTCAAGATCCGGACACGGCAGCAAGCGAAACGCGCAGGCTAGTGGGCCCGCGATGCCGGGTCGCCCAGAGCGGCGAACGCGGCGTGACGGCAGCATGGTCGGCGAGCATGCTGGGGCTCAGCGGGTTTCCCCAACCCTGCCGCCCTGGACCGGCTCGCCGCGGCGGTCCTGGCCGAACTCGGGCTCCATCCCCGACGACCCCGACCACCTGCTGGACCTTGCCGCCGTCCTTGACGTGCTACCCGATCCGCGCCGTCGACAGGGCCGCCGTTACCGGCTCGGCCCGATCCTGGCGCTGTGGCGCGACTCACCGGCTGGACCAACACCGTCCACGCCAGCGACCAGACGCCCTCTCATAGCGCCCTCTGAGCGTTTTACCTGGCGAGTGAGTCGGCCACAATGGCGCTCAGTTTCCGCGCGGAGGAATCGGCGGAGAGCAGGCGTTCGGTGCCATGTTCGATGGCCTGGGCCGTCTCGGTGGAGCGAGGGAACATGGTCTTCTCGTAGACGCGGACGGCGTCGTCGACAGTGGCTGCGTTCGCGAGGGCGAGGGCGAGTTCGCCGGCGTCGATCATGGCGAGGTTGACGCCGGTGCCGAGCGGGGGCATGAGGTGGGCGGCGTCGCCGAGCAGGGTCACCGTCGGGTTGTGCTCCCAGGTGTGCGAGACGGGGAGCACGAAGATCGGGCGGTGGATGTAGGGGCCGTCGTTCTCGGTGATCATCCGGCGCATGCGGGGCGACCAGTGCGCGTACTCGTCACGCAGTACGGCGCGGATGCCTTCGGTGTCCTCGGCGGTCAGACCCCTGGCGCTGATCCAGTCGACGGGAAGGCGTTGGATGATGTAGACGCGGAGCTGATTGTCGCTGTTGCGCTGGGCGAACAGGCTGCGCTCGCCATCAGCCGCGTGGGCGCTGCCCGAGCCGACCAGTTCGGCGATCTCGGGGTGCCGGTCGTCGACATCGGAGAACCATGCTTCCAGGAAGCTGATCCCGGTGTACTCGGGGAGGGCGGGGGACACGGCCGGACGTACCCGGGAGAAGGCGCCGTCGGCGCCGATGACCAGATCGGTCTCGATGCTCGTGCCGTCGGCGAAGTGCAATCGCCGCGGCCCGTCGGCGGGCCCATCGATCGAGTCGAGGGAGCGGCCCCAGCGCACCGTTCCCTCTTCCAGGGAGTCGAGCAGCAGGTTGCGCAGGTCGCCGCGGTCGATTTCCGGCTTCAAGAGTTCGTCGGCCGCCGGGACTCGGTGAAACGTGATCGCGCCGGTCGGGTCCATCTGGCGCAGTTCCTGCCCTTCGGGACGGGCGAGGGCGAAGAACTCGTCGAGCAGGCCGGCTTCGCGCAGGGCGACCTGGGCGTGGTCGGCGTGCAGGTCGAGGGTGCCGCCCTGGTTGCGGAAGTCGCGGCTCGGGTCGCGGTCGTAGACGGTGACCGCGATGCCTTGCTGCTGGAGGATGCGAGCGCAGGTCAGTCCGCCGGGTCCGGCGCCGATGATGCTGATCCTGGCGTCAGCGGGTGCTGGGGACTTCAAGGTTGTTCCTTTCGGTCGGAGAAGAGGAGTCACCGGGCGAACGGGCGGGGCGGCGGCGCTCAGAGGTCGCCTCGGTCATGGAGGTGCCCCGTGAACAGAACCGACCCGCGAAGGGCACGTCGCTGGGTGACGATGGGGGGCAGGGCGAGATCTGCCACCGGAGTGGGGTGAGAGGGCGGTCCACGCGGGCCGCCTCGACCGGACACCGCGGCCGTCATCCCGGAGTCGCCCTGCCGTGCCGCCAGTAACCGACGAAAGCGATGTCGGACTTGTCGACGCCGCGCTCACGGACGAGGTGCCGCCGCAGCGTCGTGGGCAGGTGGTTCTCACCCGCCACGAAGGTGGCGAAGCGCCCTGGCGGCAGGTCGGCCTTGATCACGGTGTCGAGCGCGTAGCGCCCCGGAAGTCCGGGGCGGCCGTCGCGCGGAAGCCAGTGCACGCTGACGTGCTGTGGCGTGTTCAGCTTCTGGACGTCCGCGCTGCTGGGTACCTCGAGGAACACTTCGCTGGGCAACGCGCCCTCGTCGGAGTCCAGGATGGACAGGATGGCCGGTACCGCGGTCTCGTCCCCCACGAGCAGTTGCCATTCCACGTCATGGGGCGGGCTGTAGGTGGCTCCCTCGTCGAGGATGCCGACCGGTTCGCCGGGGCGGGCGCCCCGCGCCCAGGTGGAGGCCGGACTGTCCCCTTCGTGGAGTACGAACTCGATGTCCAGTTCGTTGCGGTCGGGCCAGAAGTGCCGGACCGTGTAGAAACGGACGTAGGGGCGTGCCGCCTTGCCCGTCATCATGTACTGCGCCATCCATGTGGCGTCGGACCGGGAGGGCAGCCAGAGCCGGTCCTGGCCGGGCCGCCGGAACAGAAGCCTGAATTGCTGGTCGACTCCGATCGGCCGGAAGTCCTTGAGGTCCTCTCCGCCCACGGTCACCAGCAGGAAGTTTCCGGGCCTCCACTCCTTGCGCACGACTTCGACCGACAGCACCCGACGGCTGACGGGCTTGATCCGGTTCATGGTGACGTCCTCTTCCCATGCGACGACGCCGCAACGCGAGGTGGGTACGCACCACGCCCGGGCATCAACTAAGGCATGCCTAACCGTAGAATGGCGCTTGTGCGCATGGTGGCCATGCGATACCCCGGAACGGCCAGACCGTGATCGGAGCACGGGGCGAACGGGACTGCCGGGACGGATCGGATCGGATCGGATCGGCGGATGGAGAGGTGAGCGTCTTGGCTCAGGTGACAGCTCCGGGCGAGGGAACCGCCTCGCCGATCCTGAGCATCGATCACCAGCATGCGCATCCGCCCCTCCCGGTGGCACCCCATACCCATGCGGAGCCGATGCTGCTGTGGGCGTCGACCACTGCCGTCACCCTGCGCACGGTCTCGCACGACTGGCTGGTGCCTCCGGGACACGGCCTGTGGATTCCCGGCCGCGTCGAGCACACGGGGACGACACGGCACGCCGGTGAACTGTGCGTCATCCGGTTCATGGCCACACGCTGCCCCATCGACTGGGCGCAGCCCACCGGCGTCGCCGTCGGGCCGCTGCTGCGTGAGCTCATCCGATACCTGCGCGCCGAGCCGGACGCGGCGAGCCGCCGGCATGCCGAAGCTCTCCTCTTCAAGGTCCTCCGGCCGCTGCCGACCCACTCGATCCAGGTGCCCATGCCCGCCGAACCGCGCTTGCGTACGATCACCGAGCGACTCATAGACTCGCCCGGAGACCAGCGAGAACTGGCGATGTGGGCGGCGGAGGTGCACAGCGGGGTGCGTACTCTGTCACGGCTCTTCCTCGCCGAGACAGGGCTGACCTTCTCGCAGTGGAGGACTCGGGTCCGTGTCCGCGCCGCAGTAGGCCATCTGGCGACCGGCGCATCGGTCAAGGCCACCGCGCGGGCTGTGGGATACCGAAAGCCCAGCGCCTTCATCGCCGCCTTTCAGCGCGTGACCGGGCAGACGCCCGGTACCTACGGGGGCGAGTAGGAGCCATACAGCGAGTGCGGTTCGGTGTCACATGATGTGACGCTCGGGTCGAGCGGGTTGTCCACTGCGCTGGGCTTGATCCCCTTTGACGGACATCATCCTTCTGGAGCGGCAGCCACTGATCTTCGATGTCCGCCAAACAGGATCAGGCCCAGGTGCGGGCCGAAGGCGCCTGCGCGAGCGCATATGGCAGGTCGAGCGCGATGCCCCTGTGGATGTCAAGGGTTGCGGGGTTGCGCTTCCCCTCCTCCTGACCGGAAACCTGCGCCATGAATTCGTAAAACCAACAGGTGGCCCGGAACGAAAGCGGGGGCAGCGCAGCCAGGGACCAATCCTTCCTACCTTCGCATTCGAATTCCGTGCCACGCTTCCTGAGCCCGGTTCACGCAATGCTTTTCGAGGAGAAAAATCCTATGTCCGCTCTCTCCCGTCCCGCTGTCGCCGTCGCTTTCCATTCCGGCTACGGCCACACTGCCGTGATGGCCGAGGCCGTGGCGCGTGGTGCTGCGCAGGCCGGCGCCGAGGTGATCTCCATTCCTGTGGACACGATCACGGATGAGCAGTGGGTGCGGCTGGACGCCGCCGACGCGATCATCTTTGGTGCCCCCACCTACATGGGCACCGCCTCCGCCGCCTTCCACGCCTTCGCCGAGGCCAGCAGCAAGCGCTGGTACACCCAGACCTGGGCCGACAAGATCGCCGCCGGGTTCACCAACTCCAGTGCGAAGAACGGCGACAAGTCCTCGACCCTGGGCTATTTCTTCACCCTGGCCGCCCAGCACGGCATGCACTGGGTCAGCCTCGGCGTGCAGCCGGGCTGGGCCTCCACCGAAGGCAGCGAGGACGACGTCAACCGGCTGGGCTACTTCGTCGGAGCGGGCGCCCAGACCCCGGTCGATGCCGGTCCGGAAGCGGTCCACAAGGCGGACATCGCCACCGCCGAGGGCCTCGGCGCCCGCGTCGCGCAGCAGACCGCGTTCTTCCGCGCCGGCCGCGCCGCCCTCGCCGCCTGACTTCAAACGACATGGGGTGTCCGAACCCAGAACCACCCAGCTCCGTGACGGCCTGTACGTCGTGCGCTGGACCGAGCCGGTGACCACGTCACCCGCATCGAGGACTACACCGTCGCAATTCATCTTGAATCATCTTGAAGGTGAGGCTTCCAGGGACAGATCTCTCCCCCTGACAACACCGCTCTCCGATGTCAGGGTGATGGCATGAACCGCGATCCTCACCGCCACGATCTGGGGGAATTCCTCAAGGCGCGCCGCGCCGAGCTCGACCCGGCCGCCGTCGGCCTGCCCGGCGGCGGCCGGCGGCGCGTCGCGGGTCTGCGCCGTGAGGAGGTCGCCGTACTGGCGGCCATCAGCACCGACTACTACGCCCGCCTCGAGCAGGGCCGTATCCAGCCCTCGCCGTCCGTGCTGGAGTCCCTGGCCCGCGTCCTGCACCTGGACGACGACCAGCGGGCCTACCTGTACGAGCTCGCGGCCAGGGAGGAGTTCCGCCCGCCCCGCAGGAAGCCTCGCCCCAAGGCGCAGCCGCAGCTGCGGCGCATGATCGACGACATGGCGCACACCCCCGCCTTCGTGATCGGACCGCGCACCGAGATCGTCGCCTGGAACGCCATGGGCGCCGCCCTGATCACCGACTTCGCCAAGATCCCCGAGAAGCAGCGCTACCACATCAGGCTGCTCATCACCGACCCCGCGATGCGTCAGCTGTACGCGGACTGGGAGGGTGTCACCCGGCAAGCCATCGCCCTGATGCGGATGCACAACACGAACAACCCCGGGGACCCGCAACTCGTTGCCATGGTGGAGGAACTCTCCGCCCGGGACGAGCAGTTCCGCGAGTGGTGGGGCGCGCACCACGTCGCCGTCTGCGACACCGGCACCAAACACCTGCGCCACCCTGTCGTCGGGGACCTGCACCTGGACTGGAACGCCGTCACCTGGGCCGCCGACCCCGACCTGCAGATCATCGTCTGGACCGCCGAGTCCGGCACCCCGACCCACGACAGCCTGCGCATGCTGGCCTCATGGGCGGCCGACCCGAGCCGCACGACCAGCGGCAGCTCCATCTGACCGTCCCCGGTATTCCCTTCAACGGGGGGGAGCCTTTTCCTCCTCCACGCCCCACGCCCCACGCCCCACGCCCCGCGCCCCGCGCCCCGCGCCCCGCGCCCCGCGCCCAGGAGGAGGCTCTCCACTCTTGTGCTCGACGACTCCTGGCACGCTCATCACGAGGCGCGCTCCATCACTTCGAGCGGCAGGCGCGTCTCCCTGTCCTCGACCGGGATGGCGTTGGGCCAGGTCGGGGCAGGTCCGCAGCGGGTCCGAGGACAGAGGAAGCTGTCCGCGTGGGGTGCGAGCACGCAGCGCCCGAGCCCAGAGGGGTCGCCCCCATGAGGCCGAGGGCAACGAGGCACCGTATGATCTGCATCCGAACAATTCTCATGTCTCATGCCTTCGCAGGCGGAGCGTGCTCGTGCCCGGCCATCGATCCATCGCCGAAGCCGAGAAACTGGCAGCGGCCAGGCTCGGCGGTGTCCCCGTCCGGCATGACCAGATGGCCGTTGTCGCCAACATCTATCGCGCCGCCTCGGCGGTGCGGCAGCACCTGGAGAACTCCGTGCTGCGCGGCGTCGACCTGACCTGGACCGCCTTCGTGGTGCTCTGGGTCGTCTGGATCTGGGGCGAGTCGGAGACGCGGCACGTGGCCGAAGAGGCCGGGATTTCCAAGGGCACGCTCACGGGGGTTGCCCGGACGTTGGAAAGACGAGGGCTCGTGCGGCGAGCAGACCATCCCACTGACGGAAGACTGGTACTGCTGAGCCTGACCGACGAAGGGGAGGAGCTGATGCAGCGCCACTTTCCGGCGTTCAACGAGGAGGAAGCCTTCGTCACCGGGCGGCTCAGCGACGCGGACTGCCGGACCGTCGCCGACGGACTGCGCCGGGTGGTGCTGCAGGTGGAGGAGAACGGCGAGGAGCGCCGCCAGGATCTGTTGGGCGGTGCCGCCCCGGCGCCACGCCGCAGCGGCCGCCGTAAGGCCTGAGCAGCGACGGTCCCGAACGAGGGAGCCCGGGATCGCTCGTCTGCGAAGGTTCCTGGCACCTTGGCTGGAGCTGGCGGCACTTCCACGCCCGGTTGCTGGGGGAGGGTACGGGGGATTTAGATCACGGCCATGGCGCACCACCGCCACCAGCGGCTGAAACGCCGGCACCCGTCTCGGTGTCGGCCAGGACGGCGCCGGCGGACCGGCCGAGGACTTCTTCGAACGCAAGAGAACAGCTCCTCGGCTTCCCGGCTCCACCCGGTGAACTGCAGGTGCTGGTCCAGCACCGCGGTCGCGCCGACGGGCGTCGGCCTGGCCGGGGACGACGTGCCGAGCGGCCGGGCTGCCTGGTCACGCCCTCGGAAAAGTGCTCATCATCGCCGCTCCTGAAGTCGGTGCAGGAGAGTTTCGGTCGTCCCCGGTGACGCCTGCGCGCGATGGGCCGCGAGGAGTCAGCGCAAGGCGGCGACGCTCTCGTCGGTACGGTCCGGTGCGCTGGACGTGACCTGGTGAAAGACCAGGCCGTCCAGGGCCGCGAAGACGATCTCCGTCATCTCCTGTGACACGTCGAAGCAGGCCAGTGCCTCGCGGATGGCATCGCGGTAGGCGTCGTAGAGCAGGTCGACGTGGTGGCGCAGTTCCGGCCGCCGGCCGGATTCGAGCTTCAGCTCGTACTGCCCGATCACGTCGATGCCGCTGGCGGACGTCAACCTCGCCGACCTCGACAACTTCACCGACGGGACCACCCCGTGGCGCATGTTTCACACCCTGCGTCACCAGGAGCCGGTGCACTGGATGCGTCCCCAGCACCCGCGGGGCACGGTCCGGCACCGCCGGCGCCGTCAGCGGTCTGAGCAGCCGGTTCCGGCCCGCGGCCAGCCGCAGCCGACGGCATACCTCGCGGCCGACCGCCCACCCGACGGCGACCGAACGCAGCCGGCCCGTCAGTCCGTGCTGGAGCGGCGGAGCCGCTCGGACGGCACCTGCTCAATAAACCTCCGGCGAGAACAGTTCTTCCAGTCACAGAAGTACCGGCGCACCCACAGGCGCACTACGACCCGACGGGGGCCCAACGGCGTCATCACTGGTCCGTATGGCCTGGGATCGGGCCGCGCGGCTGAGCCGGGCTGATAACGGCAGCATGCCGACAAGTTCCCGGGTGGCGGGCGGATCAGCGCCGCGATCTGCGGCATCACGAAGGCGGCTCGACTACCCCCGGCAGGACACCGCACACTGCTGACCAGCGACAACACCACCGCCCCGCCGAAGCGCCCTCCAGGGCGCCCATGCCCATTCACGGCAGCCCTGACCTCCGCACGGGGGTTCAGTCCGACGCGTCCCGCGACGCCCGAGAGGGCGGCATGGGCAGCTGTCTCGACACGCCGCGAGCAATGTCACCCGTTCCGGCCCGGGCACGGCTCACTGGAGGACGCGCCATCGGTGCTCAGGTTCAGTCAGAGCAGCTAGGCAATGAAGACACTTCGTACATGTACTTCCGAGTGCATCAAAAACCGAGATGTCCGCTACAGAGCGACTCTGGACCGCATTTGACGACCGACATGCCCGGATATGCCGCATGGACGGCAGACAGAAACGACGGTACCTGTGGCGCAGATTCGACCCGGATTCGCCCCCGAGGGTTTGTTCAGCTGATAAACATGGCCTCTGAACTGCGGAAATATGGAGCGGCAGACGAGTCGGGCTATACGCCGGGTTCTGTCACCCGGTCGCCTCGCGGCAGCCGGGGAGACGGCCATCCATCTAGGGCCGGTGTTGCCACCGGCCTCGTGCGGTCTACCCGCGGACTCGGGCGGGCAGCCCTCCAGCGTCCGCGCAGAGCGCTTTTTACGGCGCTCCTTTTGACCTTGCTCCAGGTGGGGTTTACCTAGCTGCCCAGGTCACCCTGGGCACTGGTGGTCTCTTACACCACCGTTTCACCCTTACCCGGCGCCGAAGCACCGGGCGGTTTGTTTTCTGTGGCACTGTCCCGCGGGTCACCCCGGGTGGCCGTTAGCCACCACCTTGCCCTGTGGAGCCCGGACGTTCCTCGGGAAGCCCCCTAGGGGGACTCCACGCGGCCGTCCGCCCGGCTCGTCTGCCGTGTGGACCATGGTACCGGGCGGCGGTCGCGCCGAGGACCCGCCGCCGTCGCCAGGACCGAGCCCGCCAGGATCAGGGCGAAGGCCAGCAGGACGCTCGTCGTCAGCGGTTCCTCCAGGAACACGGCGCCCGCCGCCACCGCCACCGCCGGGTTGACGTAGGTGATCACCGTCGAGCGAGTCGGGCCTATCTCCTTGATCAGTTCCAGGAAGGCCACGAAGGCGATCGCCGTGCAGATCGTGCCCAGGGCCGCGAGGGCCGACAGGACCGAGGCGGACGGCGTCTCGGAAGGCCAGGTCATCGCCGCCGGGAGGGCGTAGACCAGCGCGGAGAGCGCCAGGCAGGGGGCGATCAGTTGCAGGGTCGGGACGTCCTTCAGGCGGCGGGCCGCGATGAGGGGGGCCGTCGCATAGCCCACCACCGTCAGCAGTACCTCGGCCAGGGAGCGGGCGTCGCCTCCCGTCAGGTGCGGGACGGTCAGGACTCCCACTCCCGCCAGGCCCACCGCCAGGCCCGTCATCCGGCGGGCGCCCAGCACCTCGCCCTGCCCGAGGAAGCGGGCCGCCAGTACGCCCACGATCGGGACCCCGGCGATCAGCAGCCCGGCGGTGGAGCTCGACAGATGCCGCTCCGCGTCCGTCAACGTGAACCAGGGGCCGATGATCTCTATGCACGCGAAGGCAAGCATCGGAGCCCAGTGGGCGCGGACGGTACACGCGAAGCCGCCCTGGCGGATCGCGAAGGGCAGCAGGAGCAACGCGCCCAGCGCGCACCGGGTGAACACCACCATGGACGGGGAGAGGTCCTCCACCGCCACCTTGATCAGCAGATAGGGAATGCCCCAGACCACTCCCATCAGGGAGAACAGGAACCAGCCGCGTGCAGTCATGCACCCACCATCGCGGGTCTCAGCCCCTCGCGTCTTGAACGCTGTTGCGGTACGCCGCTGGCGTCACGCCCAGGACCCTGCGGAACCAGCGGGTCAGGTGCGCCTGGTCCGCGAAGCCGACCAGGGGGGCCACCTCGGCGGGGCGCAGGCCGGCGTCCAGGAGGGCGCGGGCGCGGTGCACGCGGTGCTGGGCCAGCCAGGCGTACGGGGGTACCCCCATCGTCGTACGGAAGGCCCGCAGGAGTTGGTAGCGGGAGAGGTCGAGGGACGCGGCCAGGTCGGCCAGGGACGGGGGTGCCAGGAGTTCGTCGGCCAGGCGGTCGCGGACGGCCCTCGCGATGCGGCCCGCGCCGGGGACGGCGTCGCCGACCGGGCGGGCCGTGGAGTGGCGGCGGGCCAGGGCGGTCAGCAGCCAGGGCAGGCGGGACTCCGCCTCCAGGGGGTCGGGGCAGGCGCTCAGCTCGGTGTGGGTGGTGCGGAGGGCGGCGGCGAGTTCCGGGTCGTCGATCACCGGTTCGCGGAAGTGCGGTACGCCGCCGAGGACGCCCTCGGTGAGCAGGTCCGGGCCAGCGTACAGGGCGCGGTAGGCGTAGCCGTCGGTGGTGTTGGCGGGGCCGCCGGTGTGCATCTCGCCGGGGGCGAGGACGACGATGGCGCCGGGGCCGTTGTGGATGCGGCCGCCCCGGTAGTCGATGATCTCCGAGCCGCCGACGCAGACGCCCACCGTGAACTCGTCGTGCGCGTGCGGCGCGTAGACGTGCTTGTCGAAGCGGGCGGTCAGGAGGTCCAGGGGCGGGCCGCAGCGGCCGAGTCTGGTTCTCGTCCACAACGCCTGTTCACGGCTCATGCCACTCCCCCGTTCAGCAAGGTCACTGGGGGTGGAACGCCTTCAGGCCCTGTTTCCATGCCGCCGCCAGGTCCGCGTCGTCCGGAAACCTGCCGTGGATCTCCAGGATCACCATCCCGTGGGCGAACGCCCACACCGAGCGGGCCAGGTCCACGTCACCGCCGCAGGCCCGCATGAGTGGCATCGCGGCCCGGTCCTCCAGGCCGGCGGGCAGCTGGGCGCGCGGCAGGGGGCGTTCGGTGGCGAGGCAGTAGAGGTGGGGGTGGGCGAGGGCGTAGGCCCGGTACGCCTCCCCGAGCGCCGGCAGGGAGCCCGGTTCGCGTTCCTCGGCCTCCTCCAGGGCCACCGCCGACTCCTCCAGCATCTGCGCGGTGAGCTCGACCTCGACGGCGTGCTTGTCGGGGAAGTGCTTGTACAGGGACGGGGCCTTGATGCCCAGGTGGTCGGCGAGTGCCCGCATGGTGACGGCGGCGGGCCCGGCCTCCTCCAGGAGGGTCCGGGCGGCCGTCGCGATCTCGCGGGCGCGGGGGGTGAGCCGGTCAGTCACGCCGGAAGCCCTCTCCGGTGCCGCGCTCGTGGTCGGTCCCACGCTGGAAGCCCTCCTTCGTACGCAGTCCGTAGCCGAAGGCGCGATCGTACGAGATGTGCGCGAGCCAGCCGCACAGGGCCGCGAAGAACGGCGGCCAGGCGACCGGGCCGACGGCGTAGGCCACCAGCAGCGCGAACGGCACGAGCGCGCGGTGCAGGGCGTTGTAGTACGGCACCGCGCGGGGCGGGAGTTGCCCCTTCGCCATGCGGGGTGCCTCGTCCACGGCCACGAGGAACGTCAGGTCGGGGGCGATGAAGAAGGCCACGGCCGCGGCGCCCGCGAGCCAGCCGTGGTTGACGCCTTCCAGCACGGCGAAGGCCGTCCAGAAGAGGGCCGCCCCCAGCCAGGCCGTACGGCGAAGGAGGCGAAGGGGCGAGCTGGTGCGCGAGCTGGTGGGGGTGCTGGTGGCCGTGCTCATGGCTGCCTCCCGAGTGGGTGCCGTGATCGGCGGCTAACGGCGTTAGCCACACCTCGACCGTAGGGCTAACGTCGTTAGCCGTCAAGGGGTGTGCGCGAGCAGGGGCCCACGCTCGACCCCGCCGCGGCGTCACGGCCACCGACGACGCCGACAGCCTCGTACACGCCCTCACGCGCGAGCGAAACGCACCGTCCGGTGTGCCGGATCGGCCTCGGTGAGGCGGACGCGCAGGCGTTCACCGAGGGGGAGCGGGTCGCCGTCGACCCGGCCGACGACCGCCGGGGACTCCAGCTGGACGGTGCCGGTGGTCGGGCGGTGGTCGTCCACGTCGACCACACAGCCCTCGAACACCTCCCCCACCCGGTCCTTCAGCAGCGCCGCCTCGACCAGGTCGACGCAGGCCCGCTCGACGGCGTGGGCGCGGCGGCCGCCCCCCGCCATCTCCTTCGGCAGGGTGTCCAGCGCGGCGAGCACCCCTTCGGGCGGGGTCTCACCGGCGACGGCGGCGAGGCAGAGTTCGGTGGCGTACCGGTCGGCGAGGCGGCGCAGGGGCGCCGTGCAGTGGGCGTAGGGGGCGGCGACGGCGGAGTGGGTGGTGATGTCCGGCAGCCTCCCGTCGCGGAAGACCGTGTAGCCGGCGCCCCGCAGCAAGGTCGTGCACTCCTGGAGGAAGGCCGCGTGGGCGGGGCGGTGCGGGTCGAGCGAGCGGACCAGGGCGGCGTACGAGACGTGGTGCGGCCAGTCGATGCGCAGGGCGTGCGCGACGCGCCGCAGCCGGCCGACGGCGCCGTCGGGGGCGGGCGGCAGGGTGCGCAGGATGCCGGTGCCCGAGGCCAGCATGAGGTCGGCCGCGGCCATGCCGGTGAGGAGGGAGAGCTGGGCGTTCCAGCCCTCCGCGGGGACCGGGGCGCGGTAGGTCGGCTCGTAGCCGTGGTCCTGCTCAACGATCTCCTGTTCGGGCACGCTGAGGGAGATGCCGCCGCGCTCCGCCTCCAGCGCCTCGCGCAGGCGCCCCACCGTGGCGAGCAGGGCCAGCGGCTCCTCCGCCGTCGCGTCGTCGATCCGCCGCTGCGCCTCGGCGTAGTCGAGCCGGGTGCGGCTGCGGACGAGGGCGCGGCGCAGGTCGACGGCGCGGGTACGGCCGTCCGCGTCGAGGTCGAGGGTCCACAGGGCGGCGGGCCGGTCCCGGCCGGGCAGCAGGCTGGCGGCGCCCTCGCTGAGGACGGCCGGGTGCAGCGGGAGCTTCCCGTCGGGGAAGTAGAGGGTGGTGACGCGACGGTGGGCCTCCTCGTCCACCGGTCCGCCGGGTACGACGAAGGCGGCGACGTCGGCGATGGCGTACCGGACGCGGTAGCCGGTGCCCTGCCGGGACAGGTGCAGGGCCTGGTCGAGGTCGACGGCGCCGGGCGGGTCGAGGGTGAGGAACGGGATGTCGGTGGCGTCGTGCGGCGGCAGGGCCGGGGCCCTGGCGGCGCGTTCGGCCTCCGTCAGGACACCGAGCGGGAAGGCGAGCGGCGCCCCGAGTTCGGTGCGCAGCCGGTCGAGGGCGTCCCGCAGGGCGGCTTCGGGGGCGCCGGTCACGCGGATGTGGCGGCGGGGCATACGGCGAGCGTAGGGCGGGGGCGGTCCGGTGGCACGCCGTACGCTGTCCCGGAGCCCCACCGAGAAGGAGACCCCCGTGCTTGTCCTGCTGCCGCCCTCCGAGGGAAAGGCCTCGTCCGGTCGCGGCGCGCCGCTGAAGCCGGAGTCGCTGGCGCTGCCGGGGCTGACCGCCGCCCGTGAGGCCGTGCTCGACGAGCTGGCCGAGCTGTGCGCGGGCGACGAGGAGAAGGCGCGCGAGGTGCTGGGGCTCAGCGAGGGACTGCGCGGCGAGATCGCCAAGAACACGCAGCTGCGGACGGCGGGCGCCCGGCCCGCCGGGGAGATCTACACGGGAGTCCTGTACGACGCCCTGGACCTGGCCTCCCTGGACGCGGCCGCGAAGCGGCGGGCGGCGCGCTCGCTGCTGGTGTTCTCCGGGCTGTGGGGCGCCGTCCGGGTGACGGACCGGATCCCGTCGTACCGCTGCTCGATGGGGGTGAGGCTGCCGGGGCTGGGCGCGCTGGGCGCGCACTGGCGGGCGCCGATGGCGGCCGTGCTGCCCGAGGCAGCCAGGGACGGGCTGGTGCTCGACCTGAGGTCGGCGGCGTACGCGGCGGCGTGGAAACCGAAGGGCGAGGTCGCCGGACGGACCGCGACCGTACGGGTGCTGCACGCGCCGACCCGGAAGGTCGTCAGCCACTTCAACAAGGCGACCAAGGGGCGGATCGTCCGGAGCCTGCTGACGGCCGGGATCGCGCCGAAGGGCCCGGCGGAGCTGGTGGAGGCGCTGCGCGGGCTCGGGTACGGGGTGGAGGTCCGGGAGCCGGCGCGGGCGGGGACGCCCTGGACGCTGGACGTGCTGGTGGACGAGGTGCACTGAGCCGACAGCCAGGCCTGTTGCAACATGTGCAATGACCTTTGCGCATGCTGCACCCCAAGGGCAGGATGAGCCGCATGAGCTCATCGCTGCCCTTCGTCTCGGCTGCCCCGGTCCTGGATCTGGCGCCGGTCGTGCCCGTCGTGGTCCTCACCGACGTCTCCGACGCGGTGCCGCTGGCGCGGGCGCTGGTGGCGGGCGGGCTGACCGCGATCGAGGTCACGCTGCGGACGCCGGTCGCGCTCGACGCGATCCGGGAGATCTCCGGGGCGGTCCCGGAGGCCGTGGTCGGGGCCGGGACCGTGATCGCGCCGGAGCAGGTGACGGCGTGCGCGGCGGCGGGGGCGCGGTTCCTGGTGAGCCCGGGCTGGACCGACGGGCTGCTGAGCGCGATGCGGGCGTCGGGGCTGCCGTGTCTGCCGGGGGTGTCGACCACGTCCGAGGTGGTGGCGCTGCTGGAGCGCGGGGTGCGGGAGATGAAGTTCTTCCCGGCGCAGGCGGCGGGCGGCACGGCGTATCTGCGGTCGCTCGCCGGGCCGCTGCCCCAGGCCCGGTTCTGCCCGACGGGCGGGATCGGCCCGGACAACGCGGCGGAGTACCTCGCGCTGCCCAACGTGGCCTGCGTGGGCGGGACCTGGATGCTTCCGCCGGACGCGGTGGCGGCGCGGGACTGGGCCCGGATCGAGGGCCTGGCGCGCGCCGCCTCCCGGCTCAGGGACGCAGGTGGGACGTGTCGTTGAAGAGGCGCACGCTGGCGTTGCCGTCGGCGTAGTACGCCACCGCCGACAGCGAGGCCGCCGACAGTTCCATGCGGAACAGGGACTCGGGCGGGGCGCCCAGGGCGAGCCGGACGAACGTCTTGATCGGGGTCACGTGGGTGACCAGCAGGACCGTGCGGCCCGCGTACGCCGCGACCAGCTTGTCGCGGGTGGCGGCGACCCGGGCGGCGGTGGCCGCGAAGCTCTCGCCGCCGCCGGTCGGCTCCGCCTCGGGGTCGGCGAGCCAGCGGGTCAGGTCCTCGGGGTGACGCTCCTGGACCTCGCCGAAGGTGAGGCCCTCCCAGGCGCCGAAGTCCGTCTCGATCAGCCCTTCCTCGATCGTCACCTCCAGACCGAGGCGGGCGGCGACGGCCCCGGCGGTCTGCCGGGTGCGGGCCAGCGGGGAGGCGAGGACGTGCTGGATCGTGCCGCGCCGGGCGAGCGCCTCGGCGGCCCGCTCGGCCTGCTCCCGGCCGACGTCCGAGAGGGAGGGGTCGGTGCCGCCGCGGCCGGAGAACCGCTTCTGCGGGGTGAGCGGGGTCTCGCCGTGCCGGAGCAGGACGAACGTGGCGGGCGCACCGAGGTCGGGGGCGGAACCCCAGCCGACCGAAGGTCTGCCGGCGGGCGTGGCGACCGTACGGGCCGCCCGCAGATCGGCGGCGGCCTTCGGCACGGCGGTGGGATCGGTGCC
>NZ_KQ949023.1:914735-944244 GCF_001514285.1 Streptomyces sp. DSM 15324 | reverse complement strand
AGGGGTGGGGTCGGTGCCGGCGGCGCCTGCCGGGCCGCCGGTGGTCGCTGCCGGGCCGCCGGTGGTCGCTGCCGGGCCGCCGGTGGTCGCTGCCGGGCTGGGCGTCCCCGCCTCCGCCGAGGCGGTTGAGGCGGTCGAGGGGGATGTCCGCGCCTGGGCCAGCGCCTCGCGGGCCCTCGCCGCGCCCGCCGCCGCGTCTCCGGGCGGGCCGGCGGGCTCCGGCGGGGCCGCGGCGGCCCGGGCGGCCGCGGCCGGGTCCAGGGCGGCGCGGGACGCCTCCGGGTCCCACTGCTCGCCGCGCCGGCCGGCGTCCATCGCCTCGTTGGCGAGACGGTCGGCGTGCTTGTTCCGCTCGCGCGGTATCCACTCGTAGGTGACCTGTGCGGGCGGCAGCAGCCGGGCGGCCTCCATGGCCAGCGGCTTCATGTCCGGGTGCTTGATCTTCCAGCGGCCCGACATCTGCTCGACGACGAGCTTGGAGTCCATCCGCACCCGCACCGTCGCCGACGGGTCGAGTTCGAGGACGGCCCGCAGACCGGCCAGCAGACCCCGGTACTCGGCCACGTTGTTCGTGGCCACCCCGATGAACTCGGCGCGCTCGACGAGGGTCTCCCCGGTCGCCGCGTCGATCACGACACTGCCGTACCCCGCGGGCCCGGGGTTGCCCCGCGACCCGCCGTCCGCCTCGACGATGAACTCCCGCACGCCGCGGCCCCCCTACAGCCCGGACTCGGACGTGCGCACGAGGATCCGACGGCAGTTCTCGCACCGTACGACGGTGTCGGGCGCGGCCTTGCGGATCTCGCTCAGCTCGGTGATGGCGAGCTCCTGACGGCAGCCCTGGCAGGTACGGGCGTACAGCTTGGCCGCGCCGATGCCGCCCTGCTGCTCGCGCAGCTTGTCGTACAGCTTGAGCAGGTCGGCGGGGACGGACCCGGCGACGACCTCGCGCTCCTTGGTGACGGAGGCCGCCTCGCCGTCGATCTCCTCGCAGGCCGCGTCACGGCGGGCGGTCGCGTCGTCGATCCTGCCCTGGACGGCGCCGACGCGCTCGGTCAGGTCGGCGACCCGCTCCTGCGCGGACTCGCGGCGCTCCATGACCTCCAGGACGACGTCCTCGAGGTCGCCCTGGCGCTTGGCGAGGGAGACGATCTCCTTCTGGAGGTTCTCCAGGTCCTTGGGGGAGGTGATCGCGCCGGAGTCCAGGCGTTGCTGGTCGCGGGCGGCGCGCTGGCGCACCTGGTCCACGTCCTGCTCGGCCTTGGTCTGCTCGCGGGCGGTGTCGCTCTCCTCCGTCTGCGCGGCCACGAGCAGGTCGCGCAGTTGCGTCAGATCCTTGGTGAGCGACTCGATCTCGGCGTGCTCGGGCAGCGACCTGCGCTTGTGGGCGAGCTGCTGGAGGCGGACATCGAGGCCCTGGACGTCGAGAAGGCGGATCTGGTCGGCGGGCGCGGCGTTCAGTTGGGGGCTCCCATTGCGTTAGAGGTGGTGGACGCCGCGTGGGCGGTCCAGGGGTCGGTGACCGTACGCGAGACGTGGACCCGCAGGCCCCATCCGTGGCGGTCGGAGATCTCGTCGAGCTGGGCTGCGGCCAGCTCGCACCAGGGCCATTCGGTGGCCCAGTGCGCCGCGTCGAGCAGCGCGAGAGGACTGTGGGCGCGGGCCTCCGAGACGGGGTGGTGGCGCAGGTCCGCGGTGAGGAAGGCGTCGACGCCGGCAGCCCGGACGTGGTCGAACAGGCTGTCCCCGGAGCCGCCGCTGACGGCGACCGTGCGGACGAGCGCCTCGGGGTCGCCGGCCACCCGGATGCCCTGCGCGGTGGCGGGCAGCCGCTCGGCGGCACGGGCCGCGAACTCGCGGACCGTGACCGGGTGGTCGAGGGCGCAGATCCGGCCGAGGCCGCGCCGCCCGTCGGGGTCGCTCGCGTCGGGCACGAGGGGCCGTACGACCCGCAGGTCGAGCGCGCCGGCGAGGGCGTCGCTCACGCCGGGGTCGGCGGTGTCGGCGTTGGTGTGGGCGACGTGCAGGGCGATGTCGTTCTTGATGAGGGTGTGCACGACCCGGCCCTTGAAGGTGGAGGCCGCGACGGTCGTCGTCCCGCGCAGGTAGAGGGGGTGGTGGGTGACGAGCAGACCGGCCCCGAGCTTCACCGCCTCGTCGACGACGTCCTGGACGGGATCGACGGCGAACAGCACCCGGGAGACGTCCCGATCCGGCTCCCCCACGACGGTGCCGACCGCGTCCCAGGACTCGGCCCGCTCGGCGGGCCACAGGTTCTCCAGCGCGGCGATGACTTCAGACAGACGGGGCACGGGGAAAAGGCTACCTGGCCGCTCTGCGGGGCTGGGACGGGCGGGAGTGTGTGCACATGACAGCGCGTTGGTCGCGCAGGTCGGCGCCCGCCCCCCGCCGCGTCAAGCCCCGTGTCCCCTCAGGAGCAGCACAGCCACCCCATCCGCCTCTGATGAATCGCTTCTGCACCACTCGTACGAGGGAAGCCCCCCGCCTCCGGCTCCCCCGTCCGCGCGTGCGAAAACTAGCTTCTTCGCCGGAGGTGACCGACCCATGACGGCCTGTGCGATCGAACCCACCGCGGAGGGCGGCGACGAGGACCCCGTCCCGCCCGTCCCCCCGGCCCCCTGTGTGATCACCGCGGACGGCGCCTACGCCGCCCGTCTCGCCCGCGGACCCCACCCCGACGCGTGGTTCCCGGAGCGCTGGACCCTGGACGGGCCCGAGCCCTACGCGGTCTCCCTGCCGGTCCACCAGCCGGAGGAGCCCGGCACGGAGGTGCAGCCCCTGGCCGACGGCCGGGTGCTGGTGCGCCGGTACGTCGAGGAGCGGCACACCTTCTCGCTGCTGTACCCCACCGGCCCCGGCACCGGCGAGCTCCCCCTGGGCGCCGTGGAGTGCCCGCAGGCACGGGCCCGCGTGCGGCTGCTCCCCCCGGCCCCCTGCGGCGAGCGCGCGTACGCCCTCGCCGTGGGCGAGCGCACCAGCACCGTGTGGCTGGTCGCCGGCGGCGCCTTCGGCCCCGAGCTGCTCGCCGAGGTCCCGGGCCGCTGCTCGGGCGGCGTCTGGCTGGACGGTACGGGCCGCATGCTCGCCCTGGACCGCGAGCTGGGCGGCCGGACCAAGACGGTCGCGGTGGACCTGGAGCACGGCGAGGTCTCCCCGCTGCTCCAGATCGCCGCGGACAGCGACGACCGACTGCTGCTCGCCGACCTGGACAGCGGCCTGCTGCTGATCCGCTCCGACGCCCCCTCCCCCGGCGCCCCGCGGCTCGGCTGGGGCGTGCTCGGCAGCACCCTGCCGGTCCGCTTCCCGGAGTCCCTGCGCCTGCCCGACTGCGCGCTCACGCCGTTCGCCGTCCAGCCCGGCCAGATACTGCTTCCGGAGCGCTGCGCGGTGGCGCTGCGCATCGACGGTTCCTTCGGCACCTGGGTCGGCACCTGGCGCCCCGCCGAACGGCAGCTCCATCAGCTCGCGGCTCCCGAGGGCTGGCTGGCGGGCAGCGGCCTGTGGACACCGGACGGCGTGCTGAGACTGCCGTACGCCACCCGGGACGAACCCTGCGCGGTGGCCCACCTGATCCCCCCGGCCACCCCCGTGCAACCCGAGCCCGCCGCACCGGAAGTGACGGTTCCGGAGCCCGCCGCGCCTCGCCCCGTCCCGTTGCAACAGGCTCCCCTGAGCCGACTTGTAACGAACTAGCTGCGGTTGGCGTGGCCGCCTGGATCCGCCCCGTGGTGCGCCGGATAAAATCGCCCGGCTGTAAGAAAGATCATGTTGACGGGGTGAATTCACCAGATGAGCGACGCAAGCACGACGCAGCCGCTGTCCACCGACGCCCAGGAGACGGCCGGGCACGGTCGGCACCGGGGTCAGGTCTCGGCCCAGGACGGCACCGCCGCCCCCAGCGGGCGGCACCGCAAGCCGGCCGAGGACAAGGCCGAGGCGGCTGCCTGACGGTACGCCGAAGGGGCTCCGCAGTCCATCCCCGGACGGCGGAGCCCCTTCGCACGTCACGCCGCCGCGTCGACGCCCTCTCCGCTACGGCTGCTCCCTCCTCAGGCCCAGCACCTCCGCCGCCGCGAACGTCTCCCCCGCCGGCCGGTCCGCGAAGTGGGCGCCCAGGACGGTGTCCAGCTCCTCGAAGCCGAACGTGTCCCCCTTGCTGTCGAACTTCGCCCGCACCCGAGGCCGTTCCACCACCGCGACCATCCCGCCGTGCACCACGAGCAGCTGCCCGTTGACGCGCGCGGCGGCCGGTGACGCCAAGTACCCGACGAGCGGCGCGACATGCTCGGGCGCGAGCGGGTCGAGGCCCTCGGCGGGCTGGTCGAACCCGGCGAAGACGTCCTCGGTCATCCGGGTCCGGGCGCGCGGGCAGATCGCGTTGACCGTCACGCCGTACTTGGCGAGCGCCAGCGCGCTGGACGTCGTCAGGCCGACGATCCCGCCCTTCGCCGCCGCGTAGTTGGGCTGTCCGGCCGATCCGGCGAGGAACGCCTCCGAGGAGGTGTTCACGATCCGCCCGTACACCGGGGCGCCCGCCGCCTTGGACCGCTCCCGCCAGTGCGCGGCGGCGAAGCGGGTGGTGTTGAAGTGGCCCTTGAGGTGGACCCGGATCACCGAGTCCCACTCGCCCTCGGCCATCGAGAAGACCATACGGTCGCGCAGGATGCCCGCGTTGTTGACGACCACGTCGAGCTTGCCGAACTCGGTGATCGCCGATTCGACCAGGTCACGGGCCTGCCGGAAGTCGGAGACATCGCCCGTGTGGACGAGGGCGGTGCCACCTCCCGCGCGGATCTCGGCCGCGACCTCCTCGGCGGGGCCCGCCGACGCCTCCCCGGAGCCGTCGCGTCCGGGCTGCCCGTAGTCGTTGACGACGACCGCCGCGCCCAGCCGGGCCAGTTCGAGCGCCTCGGCCCGGCCGAGCCCGCGCCCCGCGCCGGTGACGATCGCCGTGAGCCCCTCCAGCGGCGGTGACAGCCGTGCCGTCCGTGGTTCCATCGGCGATCCCACCGGTGAATCCGTCGGCGATCCCATCGGTGAATCCATCGGCGATTCGATAGGTGATTCCATCGGTGGTGCCATCCGTGGGTCGCCCCCTCAGATCTCTATGCAGGTGCGCAGGGCGGTCCCCGTGCGCATCTGATCGAGGGCCTCGTTGACGTCCGCGAGCGGGACGCGGTGCGTGATGAGCCCGGCGAGGTCGATCCGGCCGGCCCGCCACAGGGCGATGGTCCGCTCGTAGGAGGTCAGGACGTCCCCGCCGCCGTACATCGAGGGCAGGATCCGCTTCTCGTCGAAGAACAGCTCGAACATGTTGAGCTGGAGGTGGTCGTCCATGGCGCCCGCGCCGACGACGACGAGCGTGCCGCCGCGCCGGGTGTTCTCGTAGGCGGTGCGGGCGGTGGCGGAGCGGCCGACGACCTCGAAGACGTAGTCGAAGCCCTCGCCGCCGGTGACCTCCTGCTTGGCGCCGGGCAGTTCCTCCGGCGACACCGCCCGGGTGGCGCCGAACCTGAGCGCGGACTCACGGCGGGAGGAAACGGGATCGACGGCGACGATCTCGGCGGCGCCCTTGAGCCGCGCGCCCTGCACGGCGGAGATGCCGACCCCGCCGCAGCCGATGACGGCGACCGACGAACCGGCCGCCACATCGGCGGTGTTGAGCGCGGCGCCGAGGCCGGTGGTGACCCCGCAGCCGATGAGGGCGGCGATGTCGAAAGGCACGTCGTCGGGGATCGGGACCGCGCAGCCCGCGTCGACGACGACCTCCTCGGCGAAGGTCCCGGTGCCCGCGAAACCGAACACATCCCCTCCGGGGCGCCGGAAGTTGGGCGTTCCCGCGTTCATGAACCCGGCCAGGCACAGTTCCGTCTGGCCGCGCCTGCAGGCGGGACAGGCGCCGCAGGCGGGCAGCCAGCAGACCACCACCCGGTCACCGGGCTTCACCCGGGTGACGCCCTCCCCCACCTCCAGGACCTCGCCCGCGCCCTCGTGTCCGGGCACGAACGGCGCGGGCTGCGGCAGCACCCCGCCCATCGCGGAGAGGTCCGAGTGGCACAGCCCGGTGGCCCGGACCCGGATCCTGACCCGGCCCGGTCCGAACCCCACCGCCTCGACGTCGTCGAGGACCTCCAGCTTGTCCTGGCCGATCTCGTGCAGTACGGCTGCGCGCATGGTGCGGCTCCCCTCGGGGCGTCCAGGGTTCGAGTTCGGGTTTCGAGTTCGGGTTTCGGGGTCGGGTTTCGGGGTCGGGTTTCGGGGTCGGGTTTCGGGGTCGGGTTCGGGGTTCGGGTTTTGGGTTTGGTTCGCGTTTCGAGCTGGTCTGGGGGGGCGGGTGCAGGTAGCAGGTTCAGGAGTGTTCGGCGATCGTGTCGGCGAGGACGGGCGCGTCGTCCCTCTCCACGGCGCTCACGGCGACCCGCACCTCGCCCTGCCCGCGCCACATCCGGATGCGCAGGGTCTCGCCGGGGAAGACGACCCCGGCGAAGCGGGTGGTGTACGACCGCACCCGGCTCACGTCGCCGTCGAGCAGCGTGTCGACGACCGCCTTCAGGGTGATCCCGTAGGTGCACAGGCCGTGCAGGATGGGCCGGTCGAACCCGGCGCGCTTGGCGAACTCGGGGTCGGCGTGCAGCGGGTTGTAGTCGCCGGAGAGGCGGTAGAGCAGCGCCTGGTCCTCGCGCACGGCCCGCTCGACGGTCCGGTCCGGTTCCCCGGCGGGTGGGTCGAGGCGTCCGGACGGCCCCCGGTCACCGCCCCAGCCGCCCTCCCCGCGGACGAAGATCTGGGCGTCGTTGGTCCACAGAGGGCCCTCGGCGTCGGCCACCTCGGTGCGCATGACCAGGACGGCGGCCTTGCCCTTGTCGTACACGGCGGCGATACGGCCCGTCGCGGTGGCGGTGCCCTCGGTCGGCAGGGGGCGGTGGATCTCCAGGCGTTGACCGCCGTGCAGGACGCGGGCGAGGTCGACGTCGACGCCGGGCATGGACAGCCCGCTGATCACCCCGGGTGAGCCGGAGCCCGCGACGGTGGCGAAGCTCGGCAGGACGTGCAGGCGCGACTCCAGGGTGTACCGCAGCTCGCCGGGGTCGGTGGCGGGGATTCCGGCGCCGATCCCGAGGTGGTACAGCTGGACGTCCTTACGGGTCCAGGAGATCTCGCCGGACCGGGGTTCGGCGGCGAGGGCCTTGGCTGCGTCGATGGGCATGGGGCTCCTGTGTGTCCTTCGAGGGCACGGTCCTGTCCGAGACCTCGGTGCGACCGTCCGCACCGATCGGGCGCACCGAGGCCGTTGCGCGCCGATCTAGAACGCGTTCCAGTCCGGCGCCTTTTGTATAGCCCAGGGCTCGACAGTTGTGAAGGCTCCTGACGGGGTGTCAGAGATGCGGGTGGGTGCGGCTCGACGCCGGGCCGGGGCAGGCTCGGGTCGGGCTCCGGGCCGGCTCGGGGCTGTGACATTCGTACCGGTGCACCGGTGACATCCCGCTCTGCCGAAGCGCCGCCGGGGGCCGTAGCGTCGAGGGTGTGGACACCGCTCGAACGGGGGCAGCGAAGATGACGAGGTCGACACCGGCTGAGGGCCGCTCCGGGTGGTGGCGGGCGCTCGCCACCCGCCGGGAGAGCTGGCGGGCGCGCGTCCGGCGGGCCGGGCAGCGGGGCCCGGAGTGCAAGGAGCCCGAGCCCCCGGGCCCGCCGTCGCACCCCTTCGCCCTGCTGCCCTGGCTGCTGCTGGGCATGGGCGCCTTCTCGAACCTCTTCCAGGGCGAGACCCCCAACCCGCTGCTCGGCGGCCTGGGCGTGCTCACCTTCAACTCCTGCTACATCTACGTCGCCGTCCGCGCCTTCGTGAAGGAGAAGCGGGAGTCGCTCTCCACCCGGGTGGCGCTGGCGGTCATGGCGCTGGTGACCATCGGTCTCGCCCTCGGCTACGGCGGCAGCTGGGTGCTGTTCTTCCCGCTGCTCGGCCTCGCGACGGGCGCGTCCCTGCGCGGCCGGCCGCTGAAGTACGCCGGGGTGGCGCTGGCCGTCGTGGCGGCCGCGGTCGCCTTCCGCCGCGAGGGCTGGGGCGGCCTGGACACCGCGTACGCCACCTGGATCTCCACGATCGTGACGGCCGTGATCCTGAGCCTGTCGGAAGCGGTCCGGGAGCTGCGGGCGGCGCGCGAGGAGCTGGCCCGTCAGGCGGTCGACCAGGAGCGGCTGCGTTTCTCCCGGGATCTGCACGATCTGCTCGGGCACACCCTCTCGGTGATCGTGGTGAAGTCGGAGGCGGCCCGCAGACTGGCCCCCGCCCGGCTCGACGACGCGCTCACCCAGATCGCGGACATAGAGTCGGTGGGCCGCCAGGCGCTGACGGAGATCCGGGAAGCGGTCACCGGCTACCGCGAGGGCAGCCTCGCGACCGAGTTGGACCGGGCCCATTCGGCGCTCACCGCGGCGGGCGTGGAACCGTCCGTGCACCGGGAGGGGGCGCCCGTGGAACCGCGGACCGCGGCCCTGCTGGGCTGGGTGGTGCGCGAGGCGGTCACCAACGTCGTCCGGCACAGCGGCGCCACCCGCTGCGAGATCACCGTCTCCGGGACGCCGGAGCGGGTCTCCCTCACGATCACGGACAACGGCAGGGGCACCGCCGGCAGCGACGGCACCGCCGGCAGCGACGGCACCGCCGGCAGCGACCCCGAGGGCACCGGCACCGGTCCTGTTGCCGCCTTCGCCCACGGCACCGGCACGGGTCTGACCGGCCTGCGGGAGCGCCTGGCGGCGGCGGGCGGCTCCCTGACGGCGGGCCCGGGCCGACGCGGCGGCTTCACGGTCGTCGCCGACCTTCCGGTGGAGCCGGGCTTCGGGGGACCGGAGCGGCCAGACGCCCTGCTCGGCCTCTTCGCATCCGGTCCGGGACCAGGCACCCCCGCCATCACCATGTGCACCTCCCCGTCCGCCTCGGCCCCCGCGACCGCACCCGCAAGGGAGGTGCCGTCCCTCCAGGTCGGCCCTACGCTTGGGCCGTGAACGACATGCCCGGTGGCCGGCCGGTGAACGAGATGCCCCGCGACCGCCGTCCCGCCCGCTCGATCAGGGTCCTGCTGGCGGAGGACCAGGGCATGATGCGCGGGGCGCTGGCCCTGCTGCTGGGGCTGGAACCGGACATCGAGGTCGTCGCCCAGGTCGGCACCGGGGACGCCATCGTGGACGCGGCCCTGGTCCACCGCCCCGATGTCGCCCTGCTCGACATCGAGCTGCCCGGCATGAGCGGGCTGGACGCCGCCGCCGTCCTGCGCGAGGAGGCGCCCGGCTGCCGGGTGCTCATCCTGACGACGTTCGGCAGGCCCGGCTATCTGCGCCGGGCCATGGAGGCCGGGGCCGCCGGCTTCCTGGTCAAGGACGGTCCGGTGGAGGAGCTGGCGGAGGCGATCCGCCGGGTGCTGACCGGCGAGACGGTGGTCGATCCGGCGCTCGCGGCGGCCGCGCTCAGCGCCGGTCCCAACCCTCTCACCGCCCGCGAGTGCGACGTACTGAAGGCGTCGGCGGACGGGGTGACGGTCGCCGACATCGCGGCGAGGCTGCACCTCTCGGAGTCCACCGTCCGCAACTACCTCTCCGCCGCCATCGGCAAGACCGGCACCCGCAACCGGACGGAGGCCCTACGCGAGGCCCGCCGCCAGGGCTGGCTGTAGCGGACAGGGTCCTCGGCGTCCCGGCAGTCCCCCGGCCCGGCAGTCCCACCGTCCCCACCGTCCCTGCCGTCCCTGCGGTCCCCACCGTCCCTGCCGTCCGGGCCGTCCGGGCCGTCCGGGCCGTCCGGGCCGTCCGGGCCGTCCGCACTATCCGGACCCGTCCGCGCCATCCGCGCGGCCCCCGCCTCCGCACCGTCCGCGCCGTCCCCAACGTCCGGGCCATCCAGGCCATCCGGGCCGTCCGCACTATCCGGACCCGTCCGCGCCGCCCCCGCCTCCGTGCCGTCCGCGCCAGCCGGACCCGTCCGCGCCATCTACGCCGTCCCCAACGTCCCTGCCGTCCGGGCCGGTCGCGCCGGTCGCGCCAGTCGCGCCGTCCGGGAGAAGGATTCAGATCCCGGCGCCGGTGCGCCGCAGCACCCGCAGTGAGCCGGTGTCGGAGACCTCCGTGAAGGCGCCGGAGGCCAGGGCGCGCAGGTAGACGCGGTAAGGGGCCTGGCCGGTGAACTCGTCGACGGGGTCGGGGAAGACGTCGTGGATGACGAGGAGGCCGCCCTCGGCGACATGCGGGGCCCAGCCCTCATAGTCGGCGGTGGCGTGCTCGTCGGTGTGACCGCCGTCGACGAAGACGAGACCGAGCGGCGAGTTCCAGATCTTCGCGATCTGCGGGGAGCGTCCGACCAGGGCGACGACGTGCTCCTCCAGCCCGGCCCGGTGCAGGGTGCGGCGGAAGGTGGGCAGGGTGTCCATCAGCCCGATCTCCGGATCGACGGTCTCCGGGTCGTGGTAGTCCCAGCCCGGCTGCTGCTCCTCGCTGCCCCGGTGGTGATCGACGGTGAGCGCGACGACCCCCGCCTGCCGGGCCGCGTCGGCCAGCAGCACCGTGGACCGCCCGCAGTAGGTCCCGACCTCCAGCAGCGGCAGCCCGAGCGCCCCCGCCCCGACGGCAGCCGCGTACAGCGCGAGCCCCTCGTCCACGGGCATGAACCCCTTGGCCGCCTCGAACGCGGCGACTACCTCGGGCTTGGGGGCGGCGGCAGGCATGGGGCGCCTTTCGGTCGTACGGGAGGTCGGCGGCCCCATGCTGCCGTACCCCCTGCCGGGCATGCGACAGGGGGTACGGAGAGGGATTCCGAGGGGCGTGGGGGGCGCCCGTCAGGGATGTGAGGAGGGTTGTCCGGGGGCGCTTGTGCGGAGCGCGGGAACCCCGCCCCGCGCGCCCCGCCTCCCGCACCCCGCGCCCCGCGCCCCGCACCCCGACAGCCGCTTCTAGGCGGTCACCGTCTCCCCGGGCAGGGACAGATCCAGCTCGACCGTCCGCTCCTCCCCGTGATGGGACGCGGACGACGCGAGCGGCCCGTGGCCGAGGGCCTCGGCGGAGACGACGTACGCCCCCTGCGCGGGGACGGTCAGCGCATAGCTCCCGTCCTCGCCCGAGACGGTCGCCCCGGCCTGCCGCCCGCGGTGGTCGATCAGCGTGACCGTGGCGCGGGCCACCGGCGCGCCCTCGGCGTCCAGCACCAGCCCCCGGAAGCCGCGCAGCACCTCCTCGGCCCGCTCGACGACCTCGTCCTCGGCGCTGCTCGCCCGCAGCTGCGGGGCCCGCTTCGTCTTCGGCAGCATCAGGGCGAAGAACAGCCCGACGGCGACGGCGCCCGTGGCGATCAGGAAGGAGACGCGGAAGCCGTGCATGGTGGGGACCGCGACACCGTTCACGTCGTTCGCCGTGTTGGCGAGCACCATGCCGATGACGGCGCTCGACACGGACGTACCGATGGACCGCATCAGGGTGTTGAGGCCGTTGGCCGCGCCGGTCTCGGAGGCCGGGACCGCGCCGACGATCAGCGCGGGCAGCGAGGAGTAGGCGAGACCGATGCCCGCGCCGAGGACGACCGCGATGACCAGGCTCTGCCAGGCCGCGCTCATCAGGCCGAGGCCGGCGCCGTAGCCGACGGCGATGATCAGCATGCCGAGGATCAGGGTGACCTTGGGACCGTACTTGGCGGACACCCGGGCGTAGACGGGCGCGGTGAACATCATCGTCAGGCCGAGCGGGGCGACCAGCAGTCCGGCGACGACCATGGACTGGCCGAGGCCGTAGCCGGTGGCGGTGGGCAGCTGCAGGAGCTGCGGAAGGACGAGCGAGACGACGTAGAAGCTGACGCCGACCATGATCGAGGCGAGGTTGGTGAAGAGGACGGCGGGACGGGCCGTGGTGCGCAGATCCACCAGCGGGGCGGCGCTGCGCAGCTCGTAGACGCCCCACAGGACGAGGACGACGGCGGAGGCGGCGAACAGACCGAGGGTGGTGCCGGAGGTCCAGCCCCAGTCGCTGCCCTTGGTGATCGGCAGCAGGAAGAGGACGAGGCCGGCGGAGAGGCCGAGCGCGCCCGGCAGGTCGAAGGAGCCCTCGGCGCGCATCGGGGACTCGGGGACGACGAGGAGGGTGAGGCCGATGGAGAGGGCACCGAGGCCCGCGGCGCCGTAGAAGAGGGCGTGCCAGTCGGCGTGCTGGGCGACCAGGGCCGCGGCGGGCAGGGCGAGGCCGCCGCCGACGCCGATCGAGGAGCTCATCAGGGCCATCGCCGAACCGAGCTTCTCGCGGGGCAGCATGTCGCGCATCAGCCCGATGCCGAGCGGTATCGCGCCCATCGCGAAGCCCTGGAGGGTGCGGCCCACGATCATCGGGAGCAGGGTGCTGGTGAGCGCGCTGACCAGGGCGCCTACGACCATCACGGCGAGGCTGAGGATCAGCATGCGCCGCTTGCCGTAGAGGTCGCCGAGGCGTCCCATGATCGGGGTGGCGACGGCGCCGGACAGGAGGGTGGAGGTCAGGACCCAGGTGGCGTTGCTGGGGGCGGTGTCCAGCAGCTGCGGCAGGTCCTTGATGACCGGGACCAGCAGGGTCTGCATCACCGCGACCACGATGCCCGCGAAGGCGAGCACGGGGACGACGGCTCCGCTCGCCTGGCGGGTGGGCCGGTCGGTCGTGTGCGTCATGGGGTGGGGCCTCCGGGGCGGGACGTTCAGGGGTACGTGGAGCCTGAACCTGTATGCACGGGCAACTATTCCGATGCTTCAGCCCCCTAACGATTTCTTTAGCTTCTCTTGGGGAAACGGGGCCAGGCGGGGGGACGGCAGAACGGGAGAACGGGTCCGCGCGCCCCTCGCCCCGAAGGCGAAGATCCACAGCGATGACGGTCTGGCGCGACGGCCGGGAGGGGGCGCGGTTCGCCAGTCCCGGCGGGGGTGCCCGCTAGGGTGGCAGGCGTGTCCTACACCGGTCCGCACTCCGACCCCTTCGGCCCCACCGACCCGTACGACCCCTACGGCTCTCCCCGGCCGCGCCGCTCACCGCTGCGGCGCACGCTGACGGTCGCGCTGGCCGCGCTCGTGCCCGGGGCGCTGCTGGGATGGCTGGTGTACGAGGCTCTGGGCGGATACGGGAACGGCGGAAACGGCGGGAACGGGGCGGCGGGGGCGGGGGCCTCGACAGGGGCCGTCGGCTCCCCCTCCGGAGGCACCCCGGACGACAAGCCCGGCACCCTCTCCGCCACGACTGCCGCCGCCTCCCCCGGTCAGGACGCGGCCACCCCCCTCAGGGGCAAGGTCGTCGTCATCGACCCCGGGCACAACGTCACCAACTCCCAGCACACCGCCGAGATCAACCGCAAGGTGGACATCGGCACCAACTTCAAGGAGTGCGACACCACGGGGACGTCCACCAACGCGGGGTACAGCGAGGCGCGGTTCACGCTCGATGTGGCGCACCGGCTGCGCACGCTGCTGCTGGGGCTGGGCGCGACGGTGAGGCTGACGCAGGACGGGGACCGGCCGTTCGGTCCGTGCGTCGACGAGCGGGCCCGGATCGGGAACGCGGCGCACGCCGACGCGGTGGTGTCGATCCACGCGGACGGATCGGCGCAGGGGAACCGGGGCTTCCATGTGATCCTGCCGGGTCTGGTGCACGAGGGGGCCGCCGACACCCGGTCGATCGTCGGCCCGTCGAAGGCCCTGGGGAAGCTGATCGCGGACGACTTCGCGCACAGCACCGGCAGTTCACCGTCCAACTACATCGGCGACGGCACCGGGCTCGACATCCGCAAGGATCTCGGCGGTCTGAATCTGTCGACGGTTCCGAAGGTGTTCATCGAGTGCGGCAACATGCGCGACAGCTCGGACGCGGCCCTGCTGACCAGCGCCGCCTGGCGCCAGAAGGCGGCGCAGGGCATCGCCGAGGGGATTGCGGCCTTCTTGCGCACATGACCCTCGCACGACACTGGCTCAATGTCGTCATGGCCATGCTCAGATCTTTCTCAAGTCCATTGCGGACTCCTGCGCCCCTTTGATCAACTCCGATCGGCCAAACGTGATCGAAGAAATTCTTCAACGATCAAAGGGGGAGCAGAATGAAAAGCCGTCACCTGATCCGGTTCGGGACCGCGGTCACCGCTCTGACCACATGCCTGGTCGGCGTCGGCTCAACAGCCGAAGCTCAGCCGACAGAACGCTCCACCGACATCCACGCCGTCACCGCGGCCGCCGCCTACCCGCTCGGCAAGCTGGTGAACGTCAGGTCCGCCGGGACGAAGTGTGGCACGTCTCCGATCGCGAAGGCGTCCGGGTCCGGCGGTATCAGGCTCACCATCTCCGAAACCAAGTCGGTGAGCACGACGCTCTCCGCCGACATCGGCGTGAGTTACAAGGTCATCAGCGCGGGCGTCGGCTGGAATGTCCAGAAGAGCCGCAGCATCACGGTCAGCGGAAGCCGAGACGTTTCCCGAGGAAAGCACGGCACTCTGACCGCCTACGCGAAGTACAGCGGGAAGAAGTTCGACATCTTCGACAACCTTTCGCAGAAAATCGTCGAGCGGAACAAGAAGGCCTACAAGCCGATCGGCGTCTGCTTCACCTACAAGGAGAGGTAAGTCCCGCTCGTCGTCTTGATGACTCGGCGCGAGGTCCGACACCGACCACCCTCCGCCACCGTCACTGGCGTTCACTGCGATCGCTTTGGCGCAACGCCGCTCTCGTCACACGTGAGAACCTGCGCGGTCTCAATCTGTCAACGGTTCCGTCCGCGTTCATCGCGTGCGGCTTCCCGCGCGATACGAAGGACACGGCACCGCTGACCAGCGGCGCCCGGAGGCAGACGGCGGCGCAGGGGATCTCTGAGGGAATCGTGTGTTTCCTGGGCGGGTAGTGATCCGCACGCCGATCCCGGCGGACAGTCCGATCGCGCGGGCGATAGTGTCGTCCCTGCAATCAGGGGGTTCCACGCGCTTCACACCGGGGCCCGAGGGCGGCAAGGTAACAGCGACGCCTCTACCGACGTACCGATGACGACGAGACGACTGACGAAGGACCTGAAGTGAATATCCGCTCCCTCACTCGGGGCGACGGCGTGGTGATCGGAGCAGCGGTGTTGCTGTTCATCGCGTCGTTCCTCGACCTCTACTCGATCGACGGCGTGCCCGACAACATCGACCTTCCGAGCCTGTGGGGCAGTGGACCCGTTCTGCTGGGTGTCGTCCTCGCGGGAATCATCGGTGCCGCGATCGTCATCGTCAGCAGGATGCTGCCGCAGGAGCGCAAGGTCCTCGGGCTGGACCTGCGTCAGTTCGGTGTGGCCTTCACGGTCTTCGCCGCATGGGGCGCGCTCGGTAACGTCTTCGACCCGGCAGGCGGCTACGACAATCTCGGCGACAGCTCCAACGGACCGGACGCCGGCACAGGCCTGATCATCGCCCTGATCGCCACCCTGCTCCTGGCCGGTGCCGCGGTCGCCACCCCCCTCGTGCCCGCGCTGCAGGCCGGGCTCGTGCCGGCGCCGAAGCCGCCGACGCCTCAGCCGTACGGGGCGCAGCCGCCGGCCGGTTACGGCTATCCGGGGGCGCAGCAGCCGGGCGGTTTCGGTGGGCAGCCGCAGCAGGGGCAGCCGTTCGGGGCGCAGCCGGGGCCGGCCGCGCAGCCGCCGGCGCCGGAGTTCTCGCCGTTCTGGTTCGCGGTGCCGGTGCCGCGGCCGCTGTATGGGGAGGACGGTGCGCCGATGCCGATCGCGGAGCTGGCGCCGGGCACGTGGTACCTGGCGGTGGAGCAGGGTGCCCAGGGTCTGGTCGCGCAGACGCAGGACGGGCGGCGTGGTGTGCTGCGGGACACCTCGGGTATCCAGCGCGGCTGAGTTCGAAGTCCTCGTCGACGGCCCTTCGCCCTTCCGGGTGGGGGGCCGTTGTCGTACAGTCGCAGCCCGTGTCTGACGGTTCGTCAGGAGGTAGGCATGCGGCTCGGTCTCGCGCTCGGCTACTGGGGCCGTGGCCCCGCGCCCGGTCATGTGGAGCTGGCGCTGGAGGCGGAGCGGCTCGGGTACGCCTCGGTGTGGACGGCGGAGTCGTGGGGGTCGGACGCGTTCACTCCGCTGACCTGGATCGCGGCGCGGACCTCGCGGATCGGATTGGGGACGGCGGTGGCGCAGATGGCGGCGCGTTCTCCCACGACGACCGCGATGCAGGCGCTGACGCTGGACCATCTGTCGGGCGGGCGGATGATGCTGGGGCTCGGGCTGTCGGGTCCGCAGGTGGTGGAGGGCTGGTACGGGCGGCCGTTCCCGGCGTCGCCGCTGACCGCGACCCGGGAGTACGTGGACGTCGTACGGCAGGTGCTGGCGCGGCGTGCGCCGGTGGAGCTGGACGGGCGGTTCCACGCCCACCCCTACCGGGGGGCGGACGGTACGGGGCTGGGGCGGCCGCTCAAGTCGATCACTCATCCGCTGCGGGCGGATCTGCCGGTGCTGCTGGGCGCGGAGGGGCCGCGGAACGTGGCGCAGACCGTGCGGATCGCGGACGGGTGGCTGCCGTTGTACTGGTCGCCGGGCCGGCCGGATGCGTACGGGCCGGGGCTGGAGGGGCTGCGCGAGGGGTTCGTCGTGGCGCCGCTCGTGCGTGCCCAGGTCTGTGCGGAGGTGTCCGAGGGGCTGTTGCCGGTGAAGGCGATGCTCGGGTTCTACATCGGGGGCATGGGGCACGCGACCCGTAACTTCCACGCCGATCTGATGGGGCGCATGGGGTACGAGGAGGAGGCGCGGCGGATCCAGGAGCTGTTCCTGGCGGGGCGGCGGGAGGAGGCGGTGCTGGCGGTGCCCGACGCCTTCGCGGACGAGATCTCGTTGGTCGGCCCGCGGGAGCGGATCGCGGAGCGGCTTCAGGCGTGGCGCAAGGGGCCGGTGACGGACCTGCTGGTCGTGGCACCGGATCCGGAGACGCTGCGCGTGCTGGCCGAGCTCAACTCGTAGCAATCCCCCGCCGAGGGCGGTGGGATGACGGTGCCTCGCGGGCGGGTTTCGGACGGGTGGGAGCGGTAACCCGCAGGAGCATGTCCAGATATCGCAACGGCGCGAACCAGGCCGGCACCGTCATCGCGGTCGTGGCCGACGTGATGGCCCTGATCCTGGGCCTGTGGATCCTGATGTACCTGCTGGACGCCAACCGTGGCAACGAGTTCGTCCAGTTCGTGCATGACGTGGCCCGCTGGCTGGCGGGCTGGTCGCATGACCTGTTCACCTTCGACGAGGCATGGGCGAGGGTGGTGGCGGGCTATGGCCTGGCGGCGGTGGTGTACCTGTTCGTCGGCCATGCCATAGCCAATCGGGTCCACCGCCGCTGAGACGCGACCCGCCGTGGGGCGCGCCGCGCCGGGCGCGCCCCACGGCGAACGGCGAACGGGTCAGCCGCAGCAGTCCGCCTCAAGCCCCCAGGGCAGTTGTTCTCCGCCGAACACCGCACAGGTGGCCTCGTGTCCGCCCAGCGCGGCCACCGCGAGCAGCAGCGACCCGGCGGTCCAGGTGGTCAGTTCCCGGGGCCATATCGCCCGGTCGTCGAAGACGAACCCGGTCCAGTAGAGCCCCGACTCCGGGTCCCGCAGGTGCTGGATGGACTGGAGGATCTCCAGCGCCCGGTCGGACTCGCCCACCGCCCACAGCGCCAGGGCGAGTTCGGCCGACTCCCCGCCCGTCACCCACGGGTTGGGCACGACGCACCGCACGCCGAGTCCGGGCACGACGAACCGCTCCCAGTCCTGCTCTATGCGGGACTTGGCCTCCGCGCCGGTCAACGCGCCGCCCAGCACCGGGTAGTACCAGTCCATGGAGTAGCGGTCCTTGTCGAGGAACCGCTCGGGGTGGCGTCGTATGGCGTGCCGCAGTGAGCCCGCGGCGAGTTCCCAGTCCGGCTGTGCTTCCTCGCGCTGCTCGGCGATGGCCAGGGCGCAGCGCAGGGCCTGGTGGATCGAGGAGGACCCGGTGAGCAGAGCGTCGGCGGTGGGTGTGCCGTCGTCGTCCTGCCGCCAGCCGATCTGTCCGCCGGGCTGCTGGAGTCGCAGCACCCATTCGACGGCCGCGTAGACGGCCGGCCACATGCGGTCGAGGAAGGTGTCGTCGCCGGTGGAGAGGTAGTGGTGCCAGACGCCGACGGCGATGTAGGCGACGAAGTTGGACTCGCGGCCGGGGTCGGTGACGTCGTCGTGGGCGCCGTCGGCGTAGGCGGCGTACCAGGAGCCGTCCTCGTTCTGGTGGCGGGCGAGCCACAGGTAGGCGCGCTCGGCGGCCTCGTGCTCACCGGCCGCGTCCAGGGCCATGGCGGCCTCGGTGTGGTCCCACGGGTCGAGGTGGTGGCCGCGGAACCACGGGATCGCGCCGTCCTCCCGCTGGACGGCGAGGATCCCGGCGACGGTCGCGGCGGCCTGCTCGGCGGTGAGGACCCCGGGCAGGACGAGGTGCTCTGTCCGGGGGGTCGTCACCGGGTGGCCGCCTCGACGTCGGTGCGGGGCAGGTGCGGCTTGGTCGCGTAGGCGACGAAGCTCTTGCCGATGAGCGGGTTGAGTGCCTGTTCGGCGACCCGGGTGGCCAGCGGCTTCTTCATGATGTCCCAGACCAGGAGCTTGTGGTACGCGCGTACCGGCAGGGCTTTGTCGTTGTCGACGCCGAACGCGCACTTCAGCCACCAGTACGGCGAGTGCAGCGCGTGGGCGTGGTGGGTGCCGTACGGCGTGAGTCCCGCCTCGCGGATCTTGCCGAGGAGTTCGTCCGCCCTGTAGATGCGGATGTGGCCGCCCTCGACCTCGTGGTAGGCGTCGGAGAGGGTCCAGCAGACCTTCTCGGGGCCGTAGCGGGGCACGGTGATGGCGATGCGGCCGCCGGGCTTGAGCACCCGGACCATCTCGGCGAGGACGCCCTTGTCGTCGGGGATGTGTTCCATGACCTCGGAGATGATGACGACGTCGAAGGACTCGTCGGGGAAGGGCAGGGCCAGGGCGTCGCCCTCCACGGCGGTGGCGGTGGCGCCCTCGGGAGCCTCGCCGGCCTCCTTCATCGCGGCGAACCACTTGGCGACCTCGCGGATCTCCTCACCGTTCTGGTCGAGGGCCACGACCTGGGCGCCGCGCCGGTAGCACTCGAAGGCGTGGCGTCCGGCCCCGCAGCCGAGGTCCAGGACTCGGTCGCCCGGCGCGAGCGGGAACCGGGAGAAGTCGACGGTCAGCACGTGGCCCTGCTTTCGCGATCGGATGCTCGGTTTACGACGTCAACATCTTCGGGCACGGCGGTCGTCGGGCGGCGGGCGCCCCCGGCTATCGCCTCGCGGTAGCGGGCCACGGTTCCCTCGGCGGCCCGGGCCCAGGTGAAGTTCGCGAGCACGCGCTCGCGTCCGGCGGCGCCGAGCCGGGCGCGCAGGTCGGCGTCGCCGAGGAGCCGGCCGAGGCCCGCCGCGAGCGCTCCCGCGTCGCCCGGGGGTACGGCGAGGCAGGTCTCGCCGTCGCGTCCGGCGACCTCGGGGATGGCGCCGCCGGTGGTGGCGAGGAGCGGGGTGCCGGTGGCCATGGCCTCGGCGGCGGGCAGGCTGAAGCCCTCGTAGAGGGAGGGCACGCAGGCGACCTGTGCCGAGCGCACCAGGTCGACGAGTTCGGCGTCGGAGATGCCCTTGACGAACTCGACGGCGCCTTCGAGGCCGTAGCGTTCGATGCCCTGGGCGACGGGCCCCTCGGTGGGGCGCTTGCCGACGACGACGAGGTGGGCGTCGGCGTACTCGGTGCGGACCTTCGCCAGGGCGTCGACGAGGTGGACGAGTCCCTTGAGGGGGACGTCGGCGCTGGAGGTCGTGACGATCCGGCCGGGCACGACGGGCACGGACGGGTCGGGGGAGAACAGGTCGGTGTCGGCGCCGATGTGGACGACGTGGATCCGGTCGTCGCGGACGCCGAGGTGGTCGACGATCTCCTGGCGGGAGGTGCCGGAGACGGTGAGCACGGAGGGCAGCCGGCGGGCGACGCGCTTCTGCATCCGGGTGAAGGCGTACCAGCGGCGTACGGAGTAGCGGCGCTGCCATCCCTCGGCGGCGTCGAGCTCCAACTGGCGGTCGACGGTGATGGGGTGGTGGATGGTGGTGACGAGGGGTGCGCCGACGTCGCCCAACAGGCCGTAGCCGAGGGTCTGGTTGTCGTGCACGACGTCGAACTCGCCGTGCCGGGCGCGCAGATGGCGGCGGGCGCGCAGGGAGAAGGTGAGCGGCTCGGGGAAGCCGCCGGTCCACATGGTGGCGACTTCCAGGGCGTCGATCCAGTCCCGGTACTCGTCGCGTCCGGGGGTGCGGAAGGGGTCCGGGGAGCGGTAGAGGTCGAGGCTGGGCAGCTCGGTGAGGGTCAGGCCCTCGTAGCCCTCGTCGAGGACGGGGTACGGCTGCGAGCCGATGACCTCGACCCGGTGGCCGAGCCGGACCAGTTCGCGCGACAGGTGCCGGACGTAGACGCCCTGGCCGCCGCAGAACGGGTTCCCCTTATAGGTGAGGAGCGCGATGTCGAGCGGTCGCCCGCCGTCAGCGGCGGGGTCACGCCGGGACCCCGCCCGAATGGCCTCAGCGGTCACTCCGGGCCCCCTTCTGCCTGCGCTGTCCCGCGACATTACGACGAGACGCTAACCTAGAACAAGTTTCAGACTTGATCGTTCGGGAGGCTCCGAATCTACCGGCTGGTAGGGGTGCCGGGAGAAGTGGATCAGGTGATTCCCGCCACGGCTCACCGCGCCCCGGCGGCCCTGCCATGCTGTGTGATCACAGAGCCTCACCGACTGTCACGGAACGGGATCCATGCCTGCGGAAGACTCCACCCAGCGCCCCGCCTCCTCTCCCCTCACCGAGCGGCAGCAGGCCCGCCGCCGGCGCATCCTGCACGCGAGCGCGCAGCTGGCCAGCCGGGGCGGTTTCGACGCCGTACAGATGCGGGAGGTCGCGGAGTCCTCGCAGGTCGCCCTCGGGACGCTGTACCGGTACTTCCCCTCCAAGGTGCATCTGCTGGTCGCCACGATGCAGGACCAGCTGGAGCACATGCACGGCACGCTCCGCAAGAAGCCGCCGTCCGGGGAGCGTCCGGCGGAGCGGGTCGCGGAGACCCTGATGCGCGCCTTCCGCGCGCTCCAGCGGGAGCCGCACCTGGCCGACGCGATGGTGCGCGCGCTGACCTTCGCCGACCGCAGCGTCTCCCCCGAGGTCGACCAGGTGTCCCGGCAGACGACGGCGATCATCCTCGACGCGATGGGCCTGACCGACCCGACGCCCGAGCAGCTCTCGGCGGTCCGCGTCATCGAGCACACCTGGCACTCGGCCCTGATCACCTGGCTCTCGGGGCGGGCCTCGATCGCCCAGGTCCGGATCGACATCGAGACGGTGTGCCGCCTGATCGACGTGACGGACCCGGCGGGGCCGCCGCTCCGGTCGGCGCACACAGCGGCGCCCACCGCAACCGACCGCAGGCGAGGGCAGTCCTGACCAGAGTGATCCCTCATCCGTCCCGGCGCCGCCTCGAGCGACGCGGTCTACGTCTGTGGCCGGTCGGCCTCGCACTCGGCGTCACCTTCACCACCGCGGTCCTGGTGGCGGCCTCCGTGTTCTTCACCGGGTGGGGCCTGCTCGATGCACACGGCCTCAAGCCGGAACGCCGCATCGACTCCAGCACCCTGTTCGACCTGGTCAAACTGTCGTTCGGGGTCGTGGCCGGTGCTGGAGCCCTGGTGGCCCTTGTCGTCGCCTACCGGCGTCAGCGCGTCGACGAGGACGGCGCTCTGCGCGAGGCCACCCGGCTGCACACCGAGCGCTTCACCACCGCTGTCTCCCAGCTCGGCGCCGAATCGCCCGCCGTCCGCCTCGGCGGAGTGCACGCCCTCGCCGGTCTCGCCGACGATGCCCCCACCCGCGCGCTCCGGCAGACCTGCATCGACGTCCTCTGCGCCTACCTGCGGCTCCCTTACACGGCCGAAGGCGATCTGCCGCCCGGCATCCCGGAAGCCCGGCACACCTACCGAGCGCTACGGGAGGTCCGGCACACCGTCATCCGTCTTGTCCGTGATCACCTGCGCCTGCAGCGGGAGCATCAGCACTCCTGGCAGGGCCACGACTTCGACTTCACCGGAGTGGTCTTCGACGGTGGCGACTTCTCCCGGGCGGACTTCGGCGACAGTGCGGCCAGGTTCACCGGCGCGACCTTCGCGGGGGACATCACCTTCGCCGGTGCCCGGTTCGCATCAGGCGGTACGACGGATTTCACGCACACGGTCTTCGCCACGGGGGCAGCCGACTTCGGTGGCTCTGCCTTCTCCGGCGGCGTCGCTGACTTCACCGGGGCGGAATTCCGCGGGGGAACGGTCTACTTCAGCGGTTGTGTGTTCACGGGCGGCACGGTCCTGTTCCACGGCGCCCGGTTCACCGGAGGCACGGTCTCCTTCAGCAGCACGCCGTCCTCGACCGCCTCGGCCGACACAGAGTTCTCGGGCGCGACGGTGGACTTCGGTGACGCGGCGTTCTCAGCCGGGCGGGTCGTACTCGACCGGGTGACCGTCTCCAGGGGCCTGGTCACCTTCGCCGGCGCGGAGTTCTCCGGCACCCGGGTCGGCTTCGACGGCACCCGGTTCTCCGGAGGCACGGTGAACTTCACCGACACCGTGTTCTCCGCCGGAACGGTCAAGTTCACCCGCACGGTATTCGCCGGCGGAACCGTCGCCTTCGACAACGCGGCCTTCATCGGCACCCTGGTCGACTTCGGCCGCAGGACCGTCTCCGGCGGCACTCTCGACTTCACCGGTGCCCGCGGCACGGCACCGGCGGGTCTGCTGCCTTCGGGCGGACCGCAGTCCCCTTGGCCGACGGGGCTCACCGTGCCATCGGTCTGGCGTCGGACGACTCCCCAGTCACCCTGAAGGGCCCCGCAAGGGCGGCGACGGCAGGCGCGGGCGCGAGGGCCCGCCACCCGGGCGTTTCGGGTCCGCCGGGCCTGCACATATCTCCCTGGGGCAGGGCGTTCATGACGTGCCGTCGGCTGCCCGGAGCCCGACGGGCGGCATCATGAGCCTTCGCATCACGCCCTGAAGACGGGCGCGTGTGCGGCGACAGCGCAGGAGGGGAGCGAGCCATGCGGGATCACAGCACGCCTTCCGGATCAGGCCGGCCGGACGGCGGGGCGAGGGCTCCCGGGGCAGTCCCGGACGCCCTCGCCCCGCCGCTTTCCCGGCCCGCCGCTCCTCATCAACTGCCGCGAGCGGCCACGTTCTTCACCGACCGCACCATGGAGATCACACGGCTGGACGCGGCAGCCCACGAGAACAACGGCCTCACGGTGGTGTCCGGGCAGGCCGGTGTCGGCAAGAGCGCACTGGCGGTGTGGTGGGCGCACCGGATGAAGGACCGGTTCCCCGACGGTCAGCTCTACACCGACCTGCGCGGCTATCACACGCTGCCGCCACAGCCGCCCGAAGAGGCGCTGCACTCGTTCCTGCTGGCTCTCAACTCCCCGATGGACGATCTGCGAGGTCATCTCGACGCCATGTCGGCCAGGTTCCGCTCCCTGCTCCACGGCAGAAGAGTGCTGATCGTCGCCGACAATGCGCGGAACGCCGAACAGGTGGTGCCCCTGCTGCCCGGCACCCCTGAGTGCTGTGTGGTCGTCACCAGCCGCAGCGACCTGAACTCTCTCGCAGCAACCCATGGAGCCGGTCAAGTGCCCCTGCGACCGCTCCCGCAACGGGACGCGGTCGAGCTGTTCTCCCGCGTGTCAGGACAGACCAAGACCCAGCAGGTCGCTACGTTGATCAGCCAGTGCGGCAGGCTGCCCCTCACCGTACGCATCGTCGCTCAGCAGAGCCAGGGCCCCGAGGACATCGCGGCCCTCATCGAGGACCTGACCGATCCCGATGAGCGGCTGGCTGTCTTGACCAGCGCCGACGAGGAGACGGGCATGCGGCTGGTGCTCTCGTGGTCCTACAACGGACTCACGCCGGAGAAGGCTCATGCCTTCCGGCTGCTCGCGCTGCACGCGGGCCCCGACTTCTCCCACGCCTCCGCCGCGGCATTGCTCGGTGTCCGGACCGGGACAGCACTGCGTCTGCTGCGCGCCCTCAAGTCGGACAATCTGTTGGACGAGGTGTCCGACCGGCGGTTCCGGTTCCACGACCTGATCCGGGACTACGCCCGCGAACGGGTTCTCGCCGAAGAGCCCGAGGCCGTTCGCGACGCCGCGATCCGCCGCGAACTCCGCTTCTACCTCCGCTGCTGCGACAGCGTCGACCGAGTGCTCGCGCCGCAGCGCCGGCACGTCCCGCTGGATGAGGACGACGGCCTGCCGCAGCCGCTGCCCGTCTTCGGCTTCGACGACCACACGTCGGCGCTCGCGTGGTGCGATGCGGAGATGGTCAGCCTGGCGGCCGCCGTCGATCAGGCCATGCAACGCCGCATGCACGACATGGCCTGGAAGATCCCGATCGCCCTCATCTACTACTTCGTGGTCCGCCACCATCACGCATATCGCCACGATCTGTCCGCCATCGCCCTGCGGGCCGCCCGTCTGAGCCACAACACCTGGGCGGAGATCTGGGCCGAGATCTGCCTCGGCGGGGCGACGGGCGAGGTCGGCAGGCACACCGAGGCCGCCACACACTTCACCAATGCGCTGAACCTCAGCCGGAGAACCGGCGACCGGCACTGGGAAACCATCGCCCGCTACAACCTGGCGTGGACACTGCGGGTTGCCGGCCGCTACGAGGAGGCGTACGTCCAGCAGCAAGAAGCCCTGCGGCAGCACACCGGGGAGGGCAACCAGCGCAGTCAGGCGATCAGCCTCAATGAACTCGCCACCATAAGTCTCATCCTCGGCCGACCTCAGAGAGCACTTGAACACCTCATGGCCGCGCTTCCGCTGTGCCGGGAGGCGGAGGATCTGCTGACCGAGGCCGCGGTCCTCCACCAGCTGGGTGCGGCCAGCAGTCGTCTGGAAGACCGGACGGCGGCCATGGACTGGTACGGACAAGCCGTCGCCGTCCGGCGCAGGGCGGACGACCGCCCCGGGCTCGCGGAGTCCCTCGTGGAGCTGGGCCGGCTTCGGATCGAGTCGAACCTCGATGTGGCCCGCGAAGCGCTGGGGGAGGCGCTGAAGATCATGGAGCTGTTGCAGGACCCGCGGACCGAGGAGGTGCGGAGCCTGCTGAGCAGTCTCCTGTGACCAGGCAGGAGCCGCCTGGACGCGAAGAACCTACGAGACGGGTTCCCTTCGCCGGTATTGCCCGGATCAGGTATTGGGGGTCGCCGTCCGGCCCGACTGCTGCCTTTCGGCCTCTCAGCCCTACCGTCGACGTCGGCCTCAGCGGATGCCTTCGCGTCTCGCTGTGGTCGGCTACTCCGGTCGGACTCCCTCACTCGCCTCGTAGGCCACTACCAGGATAGAACTCCTCAAACCGGATGGAACCCCCCAAAGGGAAGATTTTTTCACTCGCCGGGGGTCTCAGTCCTCCGGCGGGAACACCGCCTCCCCGCTGTCGAGCAGGGTGATGGCGATCGCCTCCACCGGGCAGCTCTCCGCCGCCGTCAGCACCCGCTCGTTCGCGTCCGCGTCCGGGGCGAGCGGGTGGGACTGACGGGCGGTGTCCAGGCGGAAGCCGTCCGGGGCGTGGTGGATGCACTGGGCCGAGCCGATGCACAGCGAGCGGTCGACCTCCACGTGCCAGCGGTCCCCCATGGCCCTCTCAGCCCTCCCAGCCCGCCGGCAGGTGGATCATCTTGTGTTCGAGGTACTCGCCGAAGCCCTCGGGCCCGAACTCCCGCCCCAGTCCGCTGTTCTTGTAGCCGCCGAACGGGCCGAGCATGTCCAGGCTGAAGGTGTTGACGGAGTACGTCCCCGTACGGACCTGGCGGGCGACGTCGATGCCGTGCGCCACGTCGGCCGTCCACACGCTGCCGCTCAGCCCGTAGTCGGAGTCGTTGGCGATCTTCAGCGCCTCGGACTCGTCGCCGTAGGGGAGCAGACAGATCACCGGGCCGAAGATCTCCTCGCGGGCGATCCGCATGGAGTTGTCGACGTCGCCGAAGAGGGTCGGCTCGACGTACCAGCCGCGGTCCAGGCCCGCCGGGCGGCCGCCGCCGGTGAGGACCTTGGCGCCCTCCTCCTGGCCGATGCGGATGTAGTCGAGGTTGCGGCGCTGCTGGCGCTCGGCGACCAGGGGGCCCACCTGGGTGGCCGGGTCCAGCGGGTCGCCGACGACGAGGGCGCTCGCGGCGGCGGCGAAGGCGTCGGCGAACTCGTCGTAGCGCGGGCGCGGCAGCAGGATGCGGGTCTGGGCCACACAGGCCTGCCCGTTGTTCATCCAGGCGGCCGGGACGATCCCGGCGACGGCGGACTCCAGGTCGGCGTCCGGCAGCACGATCGCGGCCGACTTGCCCCCGAGTTCCAGCGTGACGCGGGTGAGGTTGCGCGCGGCCACCTCCATGACCCGCTTGCCGGCGGCGACGGAGCCGGTGAAGGAGACCTTGTCGACACCGGGGTGACCGACCAGGTACTCGCTGACCTCACGGTCCGCCGGCAGGATCGACAGCACCCCCTCCGGCAGCCCGGCCTCCCGCGCGATGTCCGCCAGCAGATAGGCGTCCAGCGGCGACTCCGGCGACGGCTTGAGGATCACCGAGCAGCCCGTGAGCAGCGCGGGCGCGAGCTTGGCGGCGGCGACGAACTGCGGGACGTTCCAGGGGACGACGGCCGCGACCACGCCCACCGGCTCACGCCGGACGAGGATCTTCCCGAGCACGCCGGCGCGGCGCTCCTCGTAGGTGAAGTCCCGGGCGACGGTGATCGCCGCGTCCCAGACCATCATCGCGCCGAGGGCCTGGGCGAGGACGCTCCAGGAGTACGGCGAGCCGTTCTCGGAGGAGATCACGCGGGCGATCTCCTCGTGGCGTATCGCGATGCCGTCCTTGATCCGGCCGACGACCGCGATCCGCTCGTCGAGGGAGAGCCGCGACCAGGGCCCCTCGTCGAAGGCCCGCCGAGCGACGGCGACGGCCCGGTCCACATCGGCCGCGCAGGCGTGCGGCACCCGCCCGATGACTTCCTCGGTGTGCGGCGAGATCACCTCGATGACGGCATCGCCCAGGGGGTCCGTCAACTCTCCGCCGATGAACAGCTTTCCGTGTTCCACGAGCTCAGCCATGGCCACTGCCTTCGTCCGCATCATTTCTGACGGTGTTTCAGAAACTGATACCAGTTCTAGTTATAGTGGGCAATGGCCACGGATCGGCCGGGGGACGGAGGGCAGATGGCGGCGAGCGCGACGTTCGATCACGGCGGCGGGGTGCGGTCCCTGCGGGTTCCCATCCCTGACAATCCCCTGGGGTTCACGCTGGTCTATGTGGTGGACACCGACCGGGGACCGGTGCTGGTCGACACGGGGTGGGACGACCCGGCGTCGATGGACGCGCTCGTCGACGGGCTCGCCGCCTGCGGGACGGCCGTGTCGGAGGTGCACGGGGTCGTCATCACGCACCACCATCCCGACCACCACGGGCTCTCGGGCAAGGTGCGCGAGAGGTCCGGGGCGTGGGTGGCGATGCACGCGGCGGACGCCTCGATCGTGCGCCGCACGCGGGAGACCCGCGCCGAGCGCTGGTACACGTACATGTCGGCCAAGCTGGCCGCAGCCGGCGCACCCGAGGAACACATCGCCCCGCTCCGGTCGGCCCGGCGCCGTACGCTGCCCGGGCTCTCGCCCGCGCTGCCCGACCGGGAGATCGTGCCCGGCGAGCTCCTCGAACTGCCCGGCCGCCGGCTGCGCGCGATCTGGACGCCGGGCCACACCCCCGGCCATGTCTGCCTCCACCTGGAGGAGGAGCACCCGGCCGGCCTGCCGGGCCGCGGCCGGCTGTTCTCCGGGGATCATCTGCTCCCCGAGATCAGCCCCCACATCGGGCTGTACGAGGACCCCGACGACACCACCGTCACCGACCCCCTCGGCGACTACCTCGACTCCCTCGAACGGGTCGGCCGGCTCGCCCCCGCCGAGGTCCTCCCGGCCCACCAGCACCCCTTCACCGACGCCCCGTCCCGGGTGGAAGAGCTGCTCGCCCACCACGAGACGCGCCTCACCGGTCTCCTCGCCCTGCTCGCCACCCCCCTCACCCCCTGGCAGCTCGCCGAGCGCATGGAGTGGAACCGTCCCTGGGAACAGATCCCCTACGGCTCTCGCACCATCGCCGTCTCGGAGGCCGAGTCCCATCTGCGCCGCCTGGTGAAGCTGGGGCGGGCGGAGGCGGTACCGGGGAGCGATCCGGTGACGTACGTGGCCGCCTAGGCGCGGCCCGTGTCACGCGGGAGCCGTGCCGTTCGCAGGAGGGAACTGTTCCCTCTCCTTCGCCGCCCGGCCCACCCGTCGGCCGCCGCCAGCGAACGGATCAGCTCCCCTGCCGCCCCCAGGAGTCCGACCTCCTCCTCGCTCATCGTCGGATTCGCCGCCCGCCGCCGCAGCGCCTCCTCCAGGCCCTCCTCGTCGAGCCCGGACTCCGGCGCGGGATCGGGCGCGGCAACCAGCCCGGCGTCGAGCCCGGAGTCGAGCCCGGAACGGGCGGCGAGCAGCGCCGTCAGGGTCGCGCGGGCCGCCTCGGCGTACCGCTCGGCGGAGACGGCGGCCTGGGCGAGGATCACCGCGGACATGCCCCAGTCCAGGCCGGGGTCCCCGTCCTCCGCGGTGCCCCAGTCGATGACCCGGGGGCCGTCGGCGGTGAGGATCACGTTCTCGGGGTGGAGGTCGAGGTGCAGGACGCGCAGCCCGGGCCTGGACGGGGAGCGGCCCGGCACGGTGTGCAGTTCGCGCAGCAGCCGGGCGAGGAGGGTGCCCCCGGTGGCGAAGTCCAGCGTGCCCGCCGCGAACGCCTGGAGCATCGTCGGCCCCTCGAGGCGCTCCATGACCAGGTCGGCGCGCGAGGCGACGGTGCGTACGGCGGGCGCGGGATAGCCGTGCCGCCGTACGTGCTCCATGACCGCCGCCTCCGCGGCCGCGTCGCACCAGCCCTCCCGGTCACGGCGCAGCACCCACGCGCCGTCGATCTCGTACACGTCCGCCGTACGGCCGGAGCCGAGCAGTCTGCCCGGGACCGGCGCCCTCCCCGTGGTGGTCATGGCCAGAACCTAGCGCGTTCGAGACCGCGGTCACTTTCCCGGACCGTTGACCGGTGAACCACCCCACATGACCCACATCACCTACTATCCACTATAGTGGTGCATATCGGATGCCATGCCCATGCCATCACCCCCTCTGACCTGCACTTTGCGAGCCACGTCACACAAGCGACCATCACCCCCACTACGGCCACAACTAGCAAAAGGGGTCTTTGCGGACGGCTCCCGACCCTGCTTCTCTGGATGACGTCGCACGGCGCCGACCCGCCCCCCGGGCCTCGGCGCCGACGCACGCAGGCAGCCAGACAGGCCACCGGCCGGTCACCCCGCAAGCGCACCGCGACCGCCAT
>NZ_KQ949023.1:0-914202 GCF_001514285.1 Streptomyces sp. DSM 15324 | reverse complement strand
GCACCCAGCGCCGGCCCCTGAGGCGGCGGTCCCCGATCCCGGGAACCGCCGCCTTCGCCGTTTCTCCACACCGGCGTGGTCCACTGGGCCGGTGACCACCGAGCCCGGCGCGAAGGACCCCGAGGCACGCGGCGTCCGCCTCACCCCCGTCCTGCTCGTCCTGACCGCGGTGAGCGGCCTGATCGACGCGATCAGCTATCTCGGTCTCGGTCATGTCTTCACCGCGAACATGACGGGCAACGTGGTCGTCCTCGGTTTCGCCGCGGCGGGCGCCCCCGGCTTCTCCGCCGGCCACTCGGCGGCCTCCCTCGCCCTCTTCCTCGCGGGCGCGGCGACGGGCGGCCGGGTCGCCCGGCGGGTCGGCGACGGCTCCCGCCGCACGCGGGCCCGGATCACGTTCGCCGTAGAGGCCGTCCTGCTGGCCGGCGCCTCGGCCGTCGCCTTCGTCACCGCCGAGCACGGCCGGGTCCGGATCTACGCGGTGATCGCGCTCACCGCCTACGCGATGGGCCTGCGCAACGCGGTCGTGCAGAAACTCGCCGTGCCCGGCCTCACCACGACCACCGTCCTGACGATGACCCTGACCGGCCTGGCCTCCGACTCGTCCGCGGGCGGCGGCCCGGGCGGCCGCACCGTCCGTCGTACGGCGGCCGTGATCGCGATGTTCGCCGGAGCGGCCCTGGGCGCGGCCCTGGTCCTGCGCCACAGCCTCGCGCTCCCCCTGCTCCTCGCGGCCGCGACCTCCGGCTGCCTGGCGCTGCTGGCGTCCGGACGGGAGTGAGCGCGCACCCCCGCGGCGCCCCTGGCCCCGCGCCCTCGCCGCGCCCCTGGCCCCGCACCCCCGCCGGACCCCTGACCCCGCACCCTCGCCAGACCCCAGGCCCCCACCCCCGCCGGGCTTCCTGGGCCTACCGGACCTACCGGACTTACCGGACCTATCGCGGCTAGCGGACCTTGTGCCGCTGATAGTGCCGGGCAACCCGGACCCGGTTGCCGCAGCGCGTGGGCGAGCACCAGCGGCGGCGCGGATGCGTGGGCAGGAAGAGCATCACGCAGTCCTCGGCCTCGCAGGTGCGGATCCGGGCGATCGCCGGGTCGGCCAGCAGACGGGCGGCGTCCTCGGCGAGGCAGGCGGCCAGCCGCAGGCCCGGTGAGCCCTCGCGGCGCCGTACGAGGGTGACGGCTTCCCCGTCCCACACCGCCTCGTCGATCGCGGGCGCGGCGCGCTGCGCCCGGTTGAGCGCCTCCAGGTCGGCGGACGGGGGCCGCTCCCCCCGCCGGACGTGGTCGAGGGCGCGGGCCACCTGCTCGCGCACCGCGCGCACGGCGGCCAGATCGTCGGCGCCGGCCTGGGCGGGGACCGCCTCCGGGAGCCGGTCGGCCTCCTGCTCCCACCAGGCCAGCAGGTCGGCCGGGCGCACGAGCAGATCACCCGCGAAGGAACGGGTGTTGACCAGGTCCAGCGCCAGCGGTTCGCCGATGAGGGGCACGAGATCACTCACGCCTCTAATGCTACCTCTCCCCGTTGACCTATTAGTCAGGCGGGCGATACGGTCCCCTCGTCGCACCTAATGCATGAACCGGCAATGGAAGGATTAGCCGTGCTCGTCTCTCCCGCCCGCACACTCCACCGCCACCTCGACGTCGACGGGGTCCGCGTCTTCTACCGGGAGTCCCTCCCGGACCGCACCGACGCGCCCGCCCTCCTGCTCCTGCACGGCTTCCCGTCCGGCTCCCACCAGTTCCGCCGGCTCATCGACGTACTCGGCGGGCACTACCGGCTGATCGCCCCGGACTATCCGGGCTTCGGCCACACCGAGACCCCCGAGGGCTTCACCCACTCCTTCGACCGCCTGGCCGACATCACGGAGGGCTTCCTGCGGCGCCTCGGTCTGGACCGGTTCGTGATGTACGTCTTCGACTTCGGCGCGCCCGTCGGCTTCCGGATCGCCGAACGCCACCCGGAGTGGATCGCCGGGCTGGTCGTCCAGAACGGCAACGCCTACGAGGAGGGCCTCTCGGAGGCGGCCCGCGGCCTCGTCGCGCTCACGCCGGGGGCGCCGGGCGCGGAGGACGCCGTACGGGGCATGCTCACGCTCGCCGGGACGCGCGGGCAGTACGAGACCGGCGTGCCGGACCCCGAGCTGATCGCACCCGACGGCTGGACCCTGGACCAGCACTTCCTGGACCTGCCGGGCCGCAAGGAGGCCCAGGTCGCGCTGGCCTTCGACTACCGCTCCAACGTCGAGCGGTACGACCGCTGGCAGGCCTGGCTGCGCAAGGACACGCCGCCCGCGCTGATCCTCTGGGGCCGCCACGACCCCTTCTTCCCCGAGCCCGGGGCGCGCGCGTACCTGCGCGACCTGCCCGACGCCGCGCTGCACCTGTTCGACACCGGGCACTTCGCGCTGGAGACCCATCTGCCGGAGATCGCCCCGCTGATCGCCGGCTTCCTGGACCGGCTCAGCCCGCGGTGACCCGCAGCTCCTTCACCCCGTTGATCCAGGCCGACCGCAGCCTGCGCGGATCCTCGACGAGCCGCAGCCCCGGCAGGACGTCGGCGACCGCGTTGAAGATCAGGTCGATCTCCAGGACGGCGAGCGACTTGCCCAGACAGAAGTGCGGTCCGCCGCCGCCGAACCCGAGGTGGGGGTTGGGGTCCCTGAGCACGTCGAACTCGTCGGGCCGGTCGAACACCTCCGGGTCGTGATTGGCGGAGGCGTAGAAGATCCCGACCCGGTCGCCCTTCCTGATCTGCTTGCCGCCCAGTTCGGTGTCCTGGGTGGCGGTGCGCTGGAAGGAGACGACGGGGGTGGCCCAGCGCACGATCTCCTCGGCGGCGGTCCCGGGCCGGCGCTCCTTGAACAGCTCCCACTGCTCGGGGTGGGTGAGGAAGGCGTGCATCCCGTGCGTGATCGCGTTGCGGGTCGTCTCATTGCCCGCGACGGCGAGCATGAGCACGAAGAACCCGAACTCGTCGGAGTTGAGGTTGCCCTCGTCCGAGGCGGCCACCAGCGTGCTGACGATGTCCTGCGCCGGGCACTGCTTCCGCTCCGCCGCCATGTTCATCGCGTACGCGATCAGCTCGGCGGCGGACTGCTGGCCGACCTCGGCGGTGATGGCGTACTCGGGATCGTCGTACGCGATCATCTTGTTGGACCACTCGAAGATCTTGGCCCGGTCGTCCTGGGGTATGCCGATCAGCTCGGCGATGGCCTGCAGGGGCAGCTCACAGGCGACGGAAGTGACGAAGTCGAAGGCGCCCTCGTGGGCGCCGGCGCCCTCGGCGATGGCCCGGGCCCGCTGCCGCAGCCGGTCCTCCAGCCCCCTGATGGCGCGGGGGGTGAACCCGCGCTGCACGATCTGCCGCACCCGGGTGTGTTCGGGCGGGTCCATGTTGAGCATGATGAACCGCTGGGCGTCGATCGACTCCCGCCGGATGTGCTCGTTGAAACGGATGATCGCGGTGTTGAGGTAGGAGGAGAAGATCTCGGGGTGCGTGGACACGTACTTCACGTCCGCGTGCCGGGTGACGGCCCAGTACCCCTCGTCCTGGAAACCGGCGGCATTGCCCGACTGCGGGATCCAGCGGACCGGTTCGGCGCGCCGCAGCTCGGCGAACTCCGGCAGGGGCACACGGTGTTGCAGCAGGTCGGGGTCGGTGAAGTCGAACCCGTCGGGAAGCGCTGGACAGGGCATCGGCGGCTCCAGCCAGAGGGCAGCTTTTCTGACGGTTCATCAGAAATAGATTGCCGAGAAGGTAGTTCAGACCACGGAAGGCTGCAAGACCCTTGCGGTGACGCACATCACGTCCGCAGACTGCTCGGAAGAACTAGAACACGTACTAGTTCCTCGGAGGAGGATCCGCACCCATGGCCGCCGAACCCGTGATCGTGGAAGCAGTCCGCACCCCCATCGGCAAGCGCGGCGGCGCGCTGGCCAACCTTCACCCCGCCTACCTCCTGGGCGAGACCTACCGCGAGCTCCTCGGCCGCACCGGCATCCCCGCCGACGCGGTCGAACAGATCGTCGGCGGCACGGTGACCCACGCCGGCGAGCAGTCCATGAACCCGGCCCGCACGGCCTGGCTGACCATGGGCCTCCCCTACGAGACCCCGGCGACGACGGTCGACTGCCAGTGCGGCTCCTCGCAGCAGGCCTCGCACATGACGGCGAACATGATCGCGGCGGGCGTCATCGACGTCGGCATCAGCTGCGGCGTCGAGGCCATGTCCCGGGTGCCGCTCGGATCGGGCTCCAAGCACGGCCCGGGCAAGCCGTTCCCGGAGGAGTGGAACGTCGACCTGCCGAACCAGTTCGAGGCGGCGGAACGCATCGCTCGCCACCGGGGCCTGACCCGGGAGGACGTCGACCGGCTGGGGCTGCTGTCGCAGCAGCGGGCGGCCGTCGCCTGGTCGGAGGAACGCTTCAAGGAGGAGACCTTCGCGGTCCAGGTCCCCACCACCGAGGAGGAACAGGCGTCCGGCCAGGGCATGTGGCGCCTGGTCGACCGGGACGAGGGCCTGCGCGACACGACGGCCGAAGCCCTCGCCGGCCTCAAACCGATCATGCCGACCGCCGTCCACACCGCCGGCAACTCCTCCCAGATCAGCGACGGCGCGGCAGCCATCATGTGGGCGTCGAAGCGGATGGCGAGGGCACTGAAGCTGAAGCCGAGGGCCCGCATCGTCGCCCAGACGCTGGTCGGCGCGGACCCCCACTTCCACCTGGACGGCCCCATCGACGCGACCCGCGCGGTCCTCGGCAAAGCGGGCATGTCACTGAAGGACATCGACCTGATCGAGATCAACGAGGCCTTCGCCTCGGTCGTCCTGTCCTGGGCGAAGGTCTTCGACCAGAACCTCGACAAGGTCAACGTCAACGGCGGCGCCATCGCCCTCGGCCACCCGGTCGGCGCGACGGGCGCCCGCCTCATCACCACGGCCCTGCACGAACTGGAGCGCACGGACAAGGAGTTCGCCCTGATCACGATGTGCGCGGGCGGCGCGGTGGCGACGGGGACGATCATCCAGCGGCTGTAGTCCGGGCGGGGAAGGCGGAAAAACCGGCGAGCACGGGCGCGACGACCGGGCCCGCCGGGTTCGTGGAGTCGCGGGCGGCGACGGCGGAGGGGGTTCTCCGGTGATCTCGACGCGGTCGCCGCCCCGGTCGATGCTGTAACTGGACATGCACCAGTTGCTCTCCATCGAGGAGCGGGCATGCCTTGACTGTGCCCGGATCGCATGGAGCGCGGCCTTCCAGCGCATGGTCCAGCGTTTGCGTGCGGTACTGGCCAAGTTCAAGGTGCCCTGCTCGGCCCAGCGCCGTGTGTGCGGCCCCGGCAACGAAGCCGTCGGACAGGTGCACGCTGACCTGGGCGCTCTCGATCCGCCCTGCCGTGCCGGTGGACTGCCGCTGGACACCGACGGTCTTGGTGGCAGGGCTGAGGCCTCGCGGCGGCTCGGCCGTCCGCCGGTCCGGCAGTGTGGGCCAGGGCGGGGCGGGAAGGGTTCGCCGCTCGGAGGGGCAGGCTTCGCTCCCCGTCGGAGGCGACGCGCCGACAGCCCGTTTCTGGTCACCTGTAGAGCAGCGCCCGGACCGCTACCCCCTGTCCGAGCCAGGACATCCGAGCTACTGTGGATGTCATGACGACGGCCTACGAGGACGTACCCTTCAGCGAGCTGCTCCACCACCCCGCTGCCACCGCCCGGCGCCTGGACGCGGTCCGCGCACTGCGCCTACGCCGACGCGACGCGGGCGACCTGGCGCTCATCCGCGCCGACCAGCTGGAGCAGGACTCCACCGTGGTCGACTTCACCGCCCGCCTGCTCGCAGGGCTGGTCCGCACCGAGAACACCGCCGCACTGCGACAGGCCCTGCCTGATGCCCTGCCCTGGTCGGTCTTCCTCCCAGAGGACGACGTCGAGGCAATGCTCGGCGAACTCGTGGACACCGCCCGCGGGGCCGCCGCGCTGGAAAACCTGGCGCCCATCGCACTGCTGCTGGCCCAGTGGCGGCACAGTGCCGAGATCTACGCCGACCCAGCCCTGCATGCCATGCTCACCCGCGAGCCCGAAGGCGACCTCGGCCCTGTCCCCGTAGCCGAAGGCAAGACCGCCGAGTGAGCCCCAAGCGCGGTGACCGCGCAGCCCCACCCCCGATCGGCGACGAATTCGACCTACGCTTCGCCAACACCGAGGCGGCCAACGGCTGGGACCACCTCTCCCGCCACGCCGCAGGCAACCTCCGCCGCGCTTTCGACAAGATCCGATCCGCTCCGCGCGCCGCCGACGACCCCGAGCGCCACCACCGCCTCAAGGGCAAGCTCGGCTACACGGTGTGGAAGGGACAGACGCTGGAGCGCTGGCAGTACGAGGTCACCGGCGGCGGCCGCATCTGGTACCTGGTCGACGACGCCAACCGAACCGCCTGGATCACCTACGCAGGCACCGGACACCCCAAAGCCACCGACTGATCCCCCTTCACTTCCTGTCCACCTGCCGCAGCCACGATCCGCGCGGGTGTTGGCGCGGCCTTGGGCCGGTGGCCTGCCCGATCCCGGGCCCCGCCCCCGGGCAAGTTGGCGGTCCGGGGGCTTTCAGCGGCTCGGCGCTCGACTTCCGGGGCGGCCCTCGGTCGGCATGCGGCGGGGCTGGTGCGTCGGTCAGTCCGGCAGCGCGGGGGTCGGGACGGAAGAGCCTCCGGCCGACGGCCAGTGGCCGGGAGCTTCACGCTCCCCTGCCAGAGGCAACGTCGGCCACCGCCCTCGGTGAGCCTGGCGATGTACGCGAATGGTCGGCCCCCTGGCCGGCCCTGTGCCTGCGATCCGGCCGTAGGACGGTCGTGGGCGACAACTTGCTGTGCGACGTCAAGGGCTCCAGCGCCCACAACGTGCGCCCGGCGGCACCAAGTCAGCTCCCGCTCGCGCCCGCGTCTGGCCGTCTGCCTGCGCCTCGCGCGGGCGTCGGCTGCTCGCCCGACGGCGGGTCGATCGGCGACGGTGGCCAGCTCTGGCGGGCAGGACAAGGAGCGCAAGACCGCAGGGCCAGCCTGGCAGGACAGCGCACCACCCGCAGAGAGGCGGCCGACAAACTCACCGAAAAGATCGCCGCCAGCAGCCGCGGCCTCCCCGTCGCCACCGCCGACAGCACGGTCGGCGACTACCTGACCTACTGGCTGAACGGCGTCGCTGTCCACCGGCTTCGGGAGAACACCCACGCCCGATACGCCGCCTGCATCCGTCTCCACCTCATGCCCGGCCTCGGCACCAAGAAGGTCGCACGGCTGACCGCCAAAGACGTGCGCACCTTCCTCGACCGCCTGCGCACCACGTGCCAGTGCTGCACCCAAGGGCTGGACGCCGAACGGAAGAGCTGCTGCGCGGTCGGCGAGTGCTGCCAGAAGCGGCTGTCCCCGTTGACCGTGACGTACGGGCACTCGGTGCTCAAGTCGGCGCTGGAGCACGCTATCCGCGAAGACGATCTGCCCCGCAACGTCGCCCGGTGTGTCAAGGCCACCGCACCTCGTCCTCGGCGATTCCGACCGTTCACCGCAGCCGAAGCCCGCCAGTTCCTCGCTGCAGCCCGCACCGATCGACTGCACGCGGTGTACGCACTTGCCCTGCGCACCGGCCTCCGCAAAGCTGCCAGCCGCCACCCGGCTTGGGCACCCGCACAGGAACGACCGACTCCTCAAGTGTGAAGGTCAATCCATCGGGGTTGGCGTAGACCGTGGTCCGGTCCGTGCGCTCTCCCGTCACCTCCACGCGCTCACCGGACTCCTGTGCATCAGAAAGCGCCTGTTGCGCCTCGGTGAGGGTCGGGGCATCAGACTTACCGGGTGCAGCGGCCACTTGGGAGGAAGGTGCCACCAGCAGGACCATCACTGTGGTGAACCCGGCCGTTAAGGCCACTACAGACGTTCTCCAGTCATGCCCATGACATGGCAGCTTCTTCCTGCCACCTTGCACCGACACCACGGACCCCCCGCTCCAGGCGCACAAGATCTTCAAAATCCGAACGTATTCAAACCCTCTTCTAACCTTGAGTCAAGCAATCATCACGGGGCGCACTCGAGCGGTCCGCCGACCCCGTAGGTTCCTGCGGGTGCTGCCCCGTCGAGATCAGCCGCTCGCGGTCGGTTGTCTCGTCGCCGGGACCGCGTCCGTGCGGGCCGGGAGGTCGGCCGTGCGGGCGCGGGGGCCCATCAGGGCGTACGACAGGCCGAAGCCGGCCAGGACGACCACCGCGCCGCCCGCCGCGTCGAGGACCCAGTGGTTGCCCGTCGCGACGATCGCCGAGACCGTGAAGAAGGGGTGCAGGAGGCCGAGGGCCTTCATCCACCAGCGGGGGGCGACGATCGCGATGACGAGCCCGCACCACAGGGACCAGCCGAAGTGCAGGGACGGCATCGCCGCGTACTGGTTGGTCAGGGCGGTGAGAGTGCCGTAGTCGGGCTTGGAGAAGTCCTGGACGCCGTGGACCGTGTCGATGACGCCGAGCGCGGGCATCAGGCGCGGCGGGGCCAGCGGGTAGAGCCAGAAGCCGACCAGGGCCAGCAGGGTCGCGAAGCCGAGGGACGCGCGGGCCCAGCGGTAGTCGACCGGGCGGCGCCAGTACAGGACGGCGAGGACGGTCAGCGGCACGACGAAGTGGAAGGACTCGTAGTAGAAGTCGAAGAAGTCGCGGAGCCAGCCGACGCCCACCACCCAGTGGTTGACCGTGTGCTCGATGTCGATGTGCAGGAAGCGTTCGAGGTCGAGGATCTGCTGGCCGTGAGCCTCCGCGCGGACCCGGCCCGCGGAGTTCGAGCCGCCCGTCGCCGCCAGCCGGACCTGCTGGTACGCCGCGTAGGTCACACGGATCAGCAGCAGTTCGAGGAGGAGGTTCGGACGGGTCAGGACGCGCTTGAGGAACGGCAGCAGCGGGACCCCGCGCAGCCGTGCGGGGACCGGGGGCGCGTACTCGGTGGGGATCGGGGCGCGGTAGTAGGGCGAGGTCCGGGAGAGGAACGGGACCACCGTCGCCGCGGCGACGGCCGCGAGCAGGACGGCGTTGTCCCGCAGCGGGTAGAGCGCCGACATGTTCGGCAGCATCATGCGCGCCGGGAGGGTCATGACGAGGACGACGGCGACCGGCCAGACGTACCGGTCGGAGGCGCGCTTGCCGACGCGTCCCACCACCGCGAGCAGCACCCACAGCAGCTGGTGCTGCCAGGTCGTCGGGGAGACCGCGATCGCCGCGCAGCCGGTGAGCGCCACCGCCAGCAGGAGCTGGCCGTCGCGGGCGTAGCGGACCGCCCGGCGCACGCCGAGGACGGCGACGGCCGCGCCGAGCGCGAGGAACAGGCCGATCTCCAGCGGGCCGGTCAGGCCGAGGCGCAGCAGGGCGCCGTGCAGGGACTGGTTGGCGAGGGCGTCCGCACTGCCGCCGAGGCCGACCCCCGCCATGTGGTGCACCCAGTAGGTGTACGAGTCGTGCGGCATCGCCGCCCAGGCGAGCGCGGTGAGCCCGGCGAACGTCGCACCGGTCGCGGCGGCGGCCCGGCGGCGGCCGGTGAACCACAGCAGGGCCGCGAAGAGCAGCACCGTGGGCTGGAGCGCGGCCGCCACGCCGATCAGCGCGCCGCCCGCCTTCTGGCCCCGCACGACGAAGCAGCCGAGCAGCACCAGAAGCACCGGGATGATGCTGGTCTGGCCGAGCCAGAGGGTGTTGCGCACCGGCAGCGACAGCATGAGCAGGCTGATCGCGACGGGCGCGGCGAGCAGGGACGTACGTCTGCTCACCGGCTGCGGCAGGGCGCGCGCGGCCACCAGGCCGAGGGCGACGACCAGGAGCAGCGTGCCGAAGGTCCAGCCCCAGCCGAGGGCCTGTTCCGCCGCCTTGGTGAGCGGCTTGAGGACGAGTCCCCCGAAAGGGGTGCCCGTGAAGCGCGTGGAGTCGTAGAGCGAGCCGTTGACGTGCAGGACGCCGTTCGGTCCGACCCAGGTCTCCAGGTCCGTCAGCCGTTCCCCGCGCGGGGTGCCGAGGACGACGGCCACCTGGCGTACGGCGAGGACCGCCGCGAGCATCCAGAGGCCCAGACGGGCCACGCGCAGCCGTGCCGCCCTCGCCGTGCCGACCGCCGTCGCCCCGAAGGCCTCCGCCGGTCGCCCACTGTGCTCCGCATTCGCCACGCCTCGTCGGCCTCCCGCCCCGTGCGTCCCACGCGTCTTCGCGTGGGTGTGTCCTGAACGAACCCTATGAGGCTCGAGCCGCCCCCGGAGAGAGACGCAGGCCATCCCCGCTTCACCTGACGTCGACTCTCCTTTTGTCCGGAAGACGATAGTGCGCCGGGGGCGAGGTTGCCTCCGCGGGGCGCGATGTGGGTCACGGCACGGCCGGAACTGGCACTTCGCACGAACGGAACGGCCGGTTCAGCCGTACCGTCGTACGCCCGTACGACACTGAGGGCAGCGGGACGGCTGCGTGCGGTGAAGAGGGGCAGCGGCGGGCATTGACCGGCATCGGCGGACGGCGACGGACGTCGACGGACCCACGGAGGGGCTGCGGCACATGGGCGGCTTGGTCGGCACGATCGGTTCACCGAGGGAGCGCGCAAGAGCGCGCGCGGAGCGGCGGGGCGCCGGGGCACGGCCGCACGCGCGCGTCCTCGCCGTCCTCCTGGCGCTGCTGGTGCTGCTGGCGCTCCAGCTCGGGTCGCTCGCCGCGCACCGCATGGAGCCGGCGTCCCGGATCGGCGGCGAGCGGCCCCGCGTCTCCTTCGCGGGCCGGGTCGGCGCCTCGGCCGGCGGCCCGCTCGGTGACCTGGCCCGGGGCACGCCGTTCCGGACGGCCGTCGCCCAGGAGTTCCCGCGCCCCGCGACGATCTCCGGGGACCACGCGCTGCGCCGGGCGTCCGCCGACACGACGTTCCGGCAGGCGATCCACGAGGACCGGCTGCTCAGGGTGCGGGGCATACCGGTGTGGCTCCTGACGGTGATCGCCGGCCTCCTCGCGACCGCCGCGGTGTCGATCACCTTGGCCCTCCACAGACGTCACCCCCACCGATCCCCCCGCCAGGGTGCGGATCCGGGCGGGGCGCCCGGTGAAGAAACGGGTGGGGTGGCCGGTTTCGGGGTGGGCCGGGTGGCGCGGTGGTGGGGCGGTGCTCGGGCGTGGTCGTGGCGGCGGGCCGCCCCGGTCGTGCCTCCGGTGCCCCGCACCCGACCCACCGCGACCGGTGTCCCTCGGGTGCCTCCCATGGCCACGGCTCACCCCACCGCGGCCCGTGCCCCTCAGATGCCTCCCATGCCCACCGCTCGCCCCACCGCGACCGGTGTCCCTGAGATGCCTCCCACGCCCACGGCAGGCCCCACCGCAGCCCGTGCCCCTCAGATGCCCCCCATGCCCACCGCTCGCCCCACCGCGGCCCGTGCCCCTCAGACGCCTCCCATGCCCACCGCTCGCCCCACCGCGACCGGTGTGCCCCCGAGGCCGGACGCACCCCCCGTGCCGGACACGCCCCCCATGCCGGACGCGCCCCCCGTGCCGGCCGCACCCCCCGTGCCGGCCGTTCCGCCCATGCCGCCCAGCTCGCAGGCGGTCCCGCAGCCCCGGGCGGCCGGGCGGCACGCACAGTCCGCGCAACGGCCGCAGCGGTCGCGTCGGTCGCAGTGGTCGCAGTGGTCGCAACGAGTCCTTCCGGGGCAGACCCGGCAGAGCCGGCAGAACCCTCGGACGCCTCCTCCGCCGCCGCTCCGGCCGCCGACCGTGCAGGAAAGCCCCGCCGCACGCCCACCCGGCACGCCCCCGCACTCCCCCGCGCCCCCGAAGCCCTTCACCCTTCCCGTGATGCCTGGGCCGAACGGGTGAATTCGTGGGGCGGGAAAACGGAGCCGGTCCGCTGGGCGGGAACCCGGGCGCGGCGGCGCGCGTTGACAGGACCGGTCAGCGGTGCTGACCGGTCGCAGGCACACGGGAGGCAGAGCGCATGAGCGAGTCGCAGGTCTGGGAGGCCGTCGACGCCTACTTCACCGACCACCTCGCCCCGGACGACGAGGTGACCGCGGCCGCCTTGCGCGACAGCGAGGCCGCCGGGCTCCCCGCGATCAACGTCACGGCGAACCAGGGCAAGCTGCTCCAGCTGCTCGCCGAGATCCAGGGCGCGCGGACGATCCTGGAGATCGGCACCCTCGGCGGCTACAGCACGATCTGGCTGGCCCGCGCGCTCCCCACCGACGGCCGGCTGATCTCGCTGGAGTACGACCCCCGGCACGCGGAGGTAGCCGTCCGCAACATCGCCCGGGCGGGCCTGGACAAGGTGGTGGAGGTGCGGGTCGGCGCGGCCCTGGAGTCGCTGCCCCGGCTGGCCGACGAGAACCCGCCGCCGTTCGACCTGGTCTTCATCGACGCCGACAAGGCCAACAACCCCCACTACCTGGAATGGGCGCTCAGACTCACCAGCACGGGCAGCCTGATCGTCGTGGACAACGTCGTCCGCAGCGGCCGGGTGGTCGACGCGGGCAGCACCGAAGGGGACATCCGGGGCACCCGCGCCGCGATCGAACTGATCGGTTCCCACCCCCGGCTCAGCGGGACCGCGGTCCAGACGGTGGGGTCCAAGGGCTACGACGGTTTCGCGCTGGCCCGCGTCCTGGCGTAGCCCCTCCGGCGGCCGGGGACGGGCTACATCTCGTGGTAGAAGCCCACGTTGACGCTGCGAGGCCCGGTGCGGTCGATGACGACGATCTCACCGGAGCCGCCGCGCGGCAGCGGCACCGTGCCGCCGTACGCGACCTGCTGGGCGTACTCGCCGACCAGCAGCCGCACTTCGGAGGACGGCTCGTCCTGGGAGCCGCGCAGCCAGGAGACCTGCCAGGTGCCCTCGGGGCCGCACAGGAACTCCAGGTGCACCCGGGAGACGAACAGCCAGTCCTCGGGCGTCACGAGACGGCACACGGACTTGTCCCGGCCCACCCGCAGCACGGCGCCCGGGTCACTGGGCGCGTCGGCCATGAGCATGCCGGCCGTGGCACCCTCTTCCGCCCCGGAGACGGTGGCCATGGTGAGTTCGAGCACATGCGCTCCTTCATGAAGCCGTGACGCGACGGCTGGTGACGACTGGAAAAGCCGCTGAACAGTGTTTGCACAGCGGCGGCATGATAAATCGCCCGGCCCGGTCACGTCCGGCACAATGGAGGCATGACCGAGCGAAAGCCACCCGGTGTCCCGTTCGAGTCGTGGGTCGACAAACAGATCCGTGACGCCGAACGGCGTGGGGAGTTCGATCAACTGCCGGGCGCGGGGAAGCCGTTGCCGCCGGGCACCGACACCGTGTACGACGAACTGTGGTGGATCAAGGCCAAGATGGCCCGGGAGGGGCTGTCGGTGCTGCCTCCGACGCTCGCCCTGCGCAAGGAGGCGGAGGACGCCCTCGCGGCGGCGTACGCGGCGCCCTCGGAGCGCATCGTCCGGAAGATCATCACGGACGTCAACGTCAAGCTCCGGGACATGATGTTCAAGCCACCGCCCGGCCCCCCGCTGGGCATGAAGCCGTACGACGTGGAAGCGGTCGTACGGGAGTGGCGGGAGCGCCGGGCGGCGACGGATCACACGTGCAGGAGCCGCTCCGACAGTTCGCGGTAGTCGCGCAGGGCCAGCCGGAGCTGTTCGGTGTCCGGTGCGGTCGCCTCGCTCTCCCGGTCCGCGGGCTGCCACGAGCCGCGCAGGGTGCGGCGACGGCGGTTCACGGCGTCGGTGACGCGCTCGGCGAGTTCCTCCAGTACGTGGTCGGCCTCCGCGACGGCGTCCCGGGGTCCGTCCACGAAGCCGACGACGGCGTGCCGCATCCGCGAGGCGAGCTCGTCGCACTCCTCCTGCGGCAGCAACGCCGTGGTCGCTCCCGTCCCCGTCGTCTCTGCCGTCCTCGTCGTCTCTGCCGTCCCTGCGGTCGCTGCCATCCCCGAGGTCTCTTGCGGTCGTGCGGTCGCTGCCATCCCCGCCGTCCCGCCCGCGACTGCCGTCTCGGACGGCCGGCCCGCCGGGGCGGGCGCGGTGGTACGGGAGCGCACCGCCGCTCGTGCCTTCTCCAGCGGGGTGAGCGGCCGCCGGCTCTCCGCGTCGTGCGCGTCCCGCGCGTCCTGCGCTTCCCGGGTGGCGTCCCGGCTCATGTCGGTCATCGCGTCTCACGCTTCCTTCGTCTGGCGCCGGTGCCGGCGGGGCCGGCCCAGCAGGTCGTCGAAGAGGGCGCGGGCCTCGACCATGGCGGCCCGCAGGTCCTCCGTGCCGGGCGCGGAGCCGAGCCGCTCGACCGCCGTCGGGTCCGCTCCGGCGGCGCCTCCGCCGCTCCCGACACCGGCCCGCGCCCCCGCCGCCACCCGGTGCACGCGCCGGTAGCCGTGGACGTGGTCGGCATGGTGGACGGTGAGCGCGGCGAGCTGGTCCTCGTACCGGGTGCCGTCCGGGAAGCCGCGGGCGCCGGCCACCTCGGCCAGGAGCCGGTCGGCCTCGGCGACCGCCTCCCGCGGGGAGTCGACGAACCGCTCCTGCGCGGCCGTCCAGCGGCTCTCGAACCGCTCGCGCTCGGCGGCTTCCAGCGGCCGTTCACGCAGCCCGCCATGCCGCTCCACGAGCCCGCCGAGTTCCCGCTCGGCCGCCTTGACGTCTCCGTCGTGCCGGGCCACGGCCCGGTCGTACTCGGGCCCGAAGCGCTGCTTCAGGCTCCGTCCGCCGTGCGCGCCCCTGGCCCGCACGAACAGGATCGCCGCCACGGCGACGACGGCCGCCGCGGCCACGATCAGAGCGATGATCACGCCTGTGGACATGGTTGCCTTCCGGTGTGTCGGCCCCTCGGGCCGGTTCCCGTTCCGGGTTGCCCGTGGGCCCCCTCCCAAACGGGTCCGGCGGCGGGGCGCCCGCCGCGCAGGACACGGGAAAGGCGACGGGAGGCGTGGCCGGAGCGCGCATAACCGGTTGCGCGCCCCGCCCACGGTCTCCGCAGGATGAGCGGATGACCTGGACCGTAGCCCCGGAACCCGCCGACTCCGCCGTCGCCGCCGCCCTCTGGCGGGAGTACTACACGGAGGTCAGCGACCGCTGGTACCTGCTGCACGAGGGCCACCGCACCGACCCCGGCGAGCTGGAGCGGGAGATCGCCGCCCGGACCTGGGCGGAACTGACCCCGCCGGGCGGCCGGTTGCTGGTGGGGCGGTACGACGGTGAGCCGGGCGGCTGCGCGGGCGTGCTGCTGCTCGACGCGGCGACCGCCGAGCTCAAGCGGGTGTTCGTACGGGAGGGGCTGCGCGGGAAGGGCGGGGCACCGCTGCTGGTGCGGGCCGCCGAGGACGCCGCCCGCGCGCTCGGGGCCACCCGGATGATCCTGGACACCCGCAGTGACCTGGTCGAGGCACGGGCCCTGTACGCGCGGCTGGGCTACACGGAGACCGCACGGCACAACGACGACCCGTACGCCGAGCACTGGTTCACCAGGGGGCTCATCTGATCCCGGGCTCCGGCCGTCCCTCGTGCGGCTGCTCGCGGTCGGAGCCGCACAGCTCGTCGTTGAGTTCCCTGACCAGCTGCACCAGGTCGGTGGGCCGGTCGGGGCCCCACCAGTCGCCGAGCAGCTCCGCGAGTGACTCCTCCCGTACCCGGGCCAGGTCCTCGGCGACCTCCCGGCCCCGCGCGGTGAGCTGCAGGTCCAGTCCCCGGCGTACGGCGAGCCGCCGTTCCTCGAGCTGGCGGGCGGCCTCGATGACCACCGGGAACGGGACGGTGGTCCGCTCGGCGAGCACACCCGGCTCGACGCTGCCGTACCGCTTCATCCGCAGCAGCAGCCAGCTCGCGGCCGGGAGGAGGTCGTGCCCGGCGCGGGCGGTGATCGTGCGGTAGACCTCGCGGCGGCCCTCGCGGGTGCCGAGGACGGAGAGCGCCCGGCACACCTCGTCGTAGGAGGATCGTTCGACGGGGTTGCTGGCGAGGGTCTCGGTGACGTCGGGCGCGGTGACCGAGCCGCGCAGCGGGTCCTCCTTCAGGAACCAGGCCAGGACGAAGCCGAGCAGGGCGACGGGGGCGGCGTACAGGAAGACGTCGGTGATGGCGGACGCGTACGCGTGCAGGGCCTGCGGCTGGAGGGAGGAGGGCAGCTCGGCGATGTCGCGCGGGTCGGACTCGAGGCCCCGCACCGAGACACCGGAGGGCAGCTCGGCGCCCCGGAACGCGTCGGTGAGCTTGTCGCCGAGGCCGTGGGCGAAGACCGTGCCGAAGACGGCGACGCCGAAGGAGGCGCCGATGGAGCGGAAGAAGGTGGCGCCGGAGGTGGCGACGCCGAGGTCCGCGTAGCCGACGGCGTTCTGCACGATCAGGACGAGGACCTGCATGACCAGGCCGAGCCCCAGCCCGAAGACGAAGAAGCAGGTGCTCATCTCGCCCGTGGAGCTGTTCTCGTCGAGCTGGTGCAGCAGGAGGAGGCCGATCGTGGTGACGCCGGTGCCGAGGACCGGGAAGACCTTCCAGCGGCCGGTGCGGCTGACGATCTGTCCGGAGCCGGTGGACGACAGCAGCATGCCGGCCACCATCGGCAGCATGTGCACCCCGGACATGGTCGGGGAGACGCCGTGCACGACCTGGAGGAAGGTCGGCAGATAGGTCAGCGCGCCGAACATCGCGAAGCCGACGATGAAGCTGATGACGGCGGAGAGCGTGAAGGTGCGGATGCGGAACAGCTTGAGCGGCAGGACGGGTTCGACGGCCCGCCGCTCCACGGTCACGAACACGGTGGCGAGGGCGACGCCGAGCACCGCGAGTCCGGCGATCTGCGGCGAGGCCCAGTCCCAGGTGGTGCCGCCGAGCGAGGCGACCAGGACCAGACAGGTGGCGACGGAGGCGATGAGGAGGGTGCCGAGGTAGTCGATGACGTGCCGGGTCCCCCGGCGAGGGACGTGCAGGACGGTCGCGATGACGGCGAGCGCGACGACGCCGACGGGCAGGTTGACGTAGAACACCCAGCGCCAGCTCAGATGCTCGGTGAACAGGCCGCCCAGCAGCGGGCCGAGGACACTGGTGGTGCCGAACACCGCGCCGAACAGGCCCTGGTAGCGGCCGCGTTCGCGGGGCGGGACGATGTCGCCGACGATCGCCATCGACAGCACCATCAACCCGCCGCCGCCGAGCCCCTGGAGCGCCCGGAAGGCGATCAGCTGGGGCATGTTTTGCGCCATTCCGCAGAGGGCCGAGCCGATGAGGAAGAGCACGATCGCGGCCTGGAAGAGTTTCTTGCGCCCGTACTGGTCGCCGAGTTTGCCCCACAGCGGGGTCGCGGCCGTCGACGCGAGCATGTACGCGGTGACGACCCAGCTCAGATGCTCGAGACCGCCCAGGTCGCTGACGATGGTGGGCAGGGCGGTGGACACGATCGTCTGGTCCAGGGCGGCGAGGAGCATGCCGAGCAGGAGGGCGCCGATGGAGACGAGGACGTTTCCGGACACGTGTTCCTCACGTGGATCCGCGGTCCTGCTGTGCGCGTCCAAGGCCATGGATACCTCCTGAGGCTGTCGTGCCATGTCCATCGTGATCGGTGTGACCGGTTATGGCCTCCCGAGTCCTCGCGGGCACCGAGGGAAAACCCGACGGCACGCGGCATTCCCGGGCGGGGCGCGTCGGCCGTGTGGAGGATCTGCATAGACTCGGGAGTTCTCAGGGGGAGGGACGAACACGTGAGCGATCGGACGGGTTGGCCGGGGCGACCGGGGCCGCCGCACGGGCATCCGTGCCCCGAGTGCGGGGCGCTGCGCGCAGCCGACAACACCCCGTCCTGCACCTGCGCCCGGCGTGCGTCCGACGCCCTGCGCGACACCCGTACGGCGGAAGCGGCCGCGGCGGAGGACTTCGACCCCCTGCGGATACGGCCGTACGTCGAGCTGGAGGAAACGCCTGCCGCCGGTCGGCCGGGGGCCGGAGGCGCCGGGACGGGGAACGCCGTCGACGCGACCATGACCCTGCGGGCGGTGCCCGGCGCGGAGGCGACCGCGCCGCCGGGGGCCTCGCCTGCCTCCGACGCGACGATGCGGCTCCCGCGGGTCCCGCCCGTGCCACGGCCGTTCCGGCGGGGTCCGTCGGCAGGTGAGCCCGGCCGTGCCGAGGCGGCGGGCCGGCCCGGTCCTGGGGACGCGGAGCCGGTGCGGGGGCTGCGACGGCGGGTCCTGGTGATCGCGGCCACCGGTGCCGCCGTGGCGGTGGTGGCCGCGGCCGGGTTCGCGAGCGGTCTGTTCACCTACGAGAAGCCGACGCGGGACGGGGCCGCCCCGAAGGACGTACGGGCCTCCGTCCCCGACTCCTCGGCCAGCGCGGCCTCCGCGTCCGCCCCGCGCGAGACCGTCTCCCCCTCGGAGTCGAGCGCCCCGCCACCGCCCGCCGCGCACGGCGAACGCCCCTCACCGACCCCCGCGGAGTCGAGCGCCTCACCCTCGGCCGCACCGTCGGCCACGGCGAGCACGACGGTCCCCACGGCCCCCGCCACGGCCACCATCGGCACCGACCGTCGGGCCGACGGCGGCCGCCAGACCATCGCCACGCCCGTCCTGCGGCTGGGCGACAAGGGTGACGAGGTCACCGAACTCCAGCTCCGGCTCGCCCAGTTGTCCCTCTACGACGGCGAGGCGAACGGCACCTTCACCAGCGAAGTGGAAACCGCCGTGCGCACCTACCAGTGGGCCCGCGGCCTCCAGGAGGACGAGCCGGGCGTCTACGGCGCGGCAACGAGGGCAAGCCTGGAGTCGGAGACCAAGGAGCCGTAGAGCGGCGGGGCCGCGGCGGTGACCGGCAGCAGGGGCCGGCGCCCCTACCCCACGTGAATCCGCACTCCGCCCGCCACCGTCTCCACCCGCACCTCGCGCAGGTCGCGCACCACCGCGTCCGGTCCGTGCAGTCCGGCCCGGGCGCCGACGCCCACGACGCGCATCCCGGCGGCGCGCCCGGACTCGATGCCGGCCCCGGAGTCCTCGAACACCACGCAGTCCTCCGGCGCGATCCCGAGTTCGGCCGCGCCCTTGAGGAAGCCCTCCGGGTCCGGCTTGCTCGCCCCCACCGACTCCGCCGTGATCCGCAGCGCGGGCAGCGGCAGCCCCGCCGCCGCCATCCGCGCCGTGGCCAGCGGTACGTCCGCCGAGGTCACCAGCGCGTGCGGCACGCCCTGCGCGATCAGGGAGGCGAGGAACTCCGGCGCGCCCGGCACCGGCACCACACCGTCCAGGTCGGCGGTCTCCTCCGCGAGCATGCGCGCGTTGTCCGCGAAGTTCTGCTCCATGGGCCGGCCGGGCAGCAGGACGGCCATCGAGGCGTACCCCTGGCGGCCGTGGACCACCTGCATGACCTCGTCGCCGTCCAGCCCGTGCCGCTCGGCCCAGCGCCGCCAGATGCGCTCGACGACGGCATCGGAGTTCACCAGGGTGCCGTCCATGTCGAGCAGAAGGGCACGGGCGGACAGGACCGGCATGAGCAGCTCCCCACGAAAGCGTCGTACGAGCCAAGGCGGCCCCGCCCGCCGGTCAGGGAAAACGGGCGGGAGCCACTTTGTTCACCCACGGTACAAAACAAGGGGCGTCCACCGCCACCCGCCCCGGAAAGCGTTCACCGAGCGTTCAGCTCGACGCAGGGGCCGACATCCGCCCCGGCGCCCTGGCCCGGACGGCCCGGACGGCCCGGACGGCCTGGACGGCCTGGACGGCCTGGACGGCCCGGACGGCCCGGACGTGGGGGACGGCGCGGAGGGGCCCCGCCCCCGCCCGGCGCCCGGCGGACCCGCCTCAGCCCGCGATCGCCTCCCACAGGCTCCACACGCCGAGCGCCAGCATCAGCAGCGCGGCGATCCGCGTGATCAGCTTCAGCGGCACCCGCTTCATCAGCGCCTTCCCGCCGACGATCCCGAGTCCGGCCACCGCCCACAGCGCCAGCACCGCGCCGAGGCCGACGGAGAGGGGGTCGTCGTAGCGGGCGGCGAGGTTGGCCGTCATGATCTGGGTCAGATCGCCGAACTCGGCGACCAGGATCAGCATGAACCCGGCGCCCGCGACCTTCCAGAACGACTGGTTCTCCGGTCGCCGGACCTCCTCCTCACTCTCGTCCTTCCTGAACAGCAGCACCGCGGCGCCGCCCAGGAACAGCACGCCCGTCAGCGCGTGCACGATCTGCTGCGGCAGCAGGGTGAGCACGCTGCCGGCCGCCACGGCGAGGACGACATGCAGGGCGAAGGCGGCGGCGACGCCCGCGAAGACGTAGGAGGCCCGGTAGCGGGTGCCGAGGACGAGACCGGCGAGCGCGGTCTTGTCGGGCAGCTCGGCCAGGAAGACGACGCCGAAGACGAGCGCCGTGACGGTGAAGCTGATCAAGGTTCCTCAATCGGTCGGGGGCTGCCCCACCGAGAGTTCCGCGCACTTCGCGAGCAATGACACCTCGGCACGGCAGCACACGGCATCCGTGCCGTGGGGCACGGATGTGCACTGCTTTGCCGAAGGTCTCGCTGGCCGGCCCGGGAACGGGCCTGCCTCCGGGCGCCGGCTCAGACGAGCTGAGCAGTATGTCGACGGTCCGGCGAAGAGCTACTCCCCTTCTGCTCCCCCCAGTGTACGAGAAAGCGGCAGAGATCATTTCGCCGTGCACCTTGTCATGTCATGTACGCGTCACTAACTTCTTACCGCGCACACATCTCCGCGCAATGCGGCGCGACGAGCATTCCCCTCGCCCGCGCCCCAACACCCCCGCTCCTCAAGGGAGTTCGCATGCCCAAGTTCTACGCGCGTCGACGCCTGAGCATACTCGCGGCACTCACCGGTCTCCTGGCCTCCGCCGCGCTGTTCGACTCCCCCACCGCCTCCGCCGCGCTCCCCACCCCGGTCAGCGCGGCCACCGCCCGCAGCTACCTCGCCTCGCTCACCGTCGCGGCCGAGAACCGTACCGGCTACAACCGCGACCTGTTCCCGACCTGGATCACCATCAGCGGGACCTGCAACACCCGCGAGTACATCCTCAAGCGGGACGGTACGAACGTCGTGACCAACTCCGCCTGCACCGCCACCAGCGGCAGCTGGTACTCCCCCTACGACGGTGCCACCTGGACCGCCGCCTCCGACCTGGACATCGACCACCTGGTGCCGCTCGCCGAGGCCTGGGACTCCGGCGCCGGCGCCTGGACCACCGCCCAGCGCCAGGCGTTCGCCAACGACATCACGCGCCCGCAGCTCCTCGCCGTCACCGACAACGTGAACCAGTCGAAGAGCGACCAGGACCCGGCCGAGTGGATGCCGTCCCTCACCTCCTACCGCTGCACCTACGTGCGCGCCTGGGTGCAGGTGAAGTACTACTACGGCCTGTCCGTCGACTCCGCCGAGAAGTCCGCGCTCACCAGCTACCTCGCGAGCTGCTGACGCGCGCCCGCGCGGCGGGCCGGCGACCGGACGACCGGTGCCGGGCCCTCCCCACACTCCTCCGTCGCTGCGTACCGTACGGGGCGACGGAGGAGAGTGATCCCGTGGCCGGACTGCGGCTTGGCCCCCTGCTGAGATACGCCGACCCCTCGTCCGCGACCGTCTGGGTCGAGGCGAGCCGTCCGTGCGCCGCCGAGGTGCGCTGCGCGGACGGCGCCGGCGGCACCGCCCGCACCTTCCAGGTGGCGGGCCATCACTACGCCCTGGTCCCGGTGGGCGGTCTGACGCCGGGGACGACGACGGCGTACGAGGTGCTCCTCGACGGCCGCACCGTGTGGCCGCCGCCCGACTCCCGCTTCCCGCCCTCCGTCATCCGGACCCCGGCCGGGGGCGGCGGCACCGTCCGGGTCGCCTTCGGCTCCTGCCGCTGGGCGGCGCCCCCGGCCGGCGCGGAGGACCCGGTCGGCCCCGACGCCCTGGACAGCCTGGCCGCCCGGCTCGCCGCCGACCCCGCCGCCGAACGGCCGGACGCGCTCCTGCTGCTGGGCGACCAGGTGTACGCCGACGAGGTCTCCGACGCCGTCAGGCAGCGCATACGGGCCCGCCGGGGCCTCGCGGACGCGCCCGGCGCCGAGGTCGCGGACTTCGAGGAGTACACCTGGCTGTACTACGAGTCCTGGCTGGACCCCGAGGTGCGGTGGCTGCTGTCCACCGTGCCCAGCTGCATGATCTTCGACGACCACGACGTCATCGACGACTGGAACACCTCCGCCGCCTGGCTCGCCGACCTGCGGGCCACGCCCTGGTGGCGGGAGCGGCTGCTGAGCGGCCTGATGTCGTACTGGGTCCATCAGCACCTGGGGAACCTCTCCCCCGCCGAACTGGCCGCCGACCCGCTCTACGCCGCCGTACGCGCCACCCCCGACGCCACCGACGTCCTGCGCGCCTTCGCCTGCCGTGCCGACGCCGACCCGGCGTCCGTGCGCTGGAGCTACCGGCGGGACTTCGGGCGGGTGCGGCTGCTGATGGTGGACACCCGGGCCGCCCGGGTGCTGGAGGAGGGCGCGCGGGCGATGCTCGGCCCCGGGGAGGCCCGGTGGCTGCGTGAGCAGGCCCTCCAGGACCGGGGCTCCTACGACCATCTCCTCATCGGCACCTCGCTGCCCTGGCTGCTGCCGCATCTGGTGCACGACGCCGAGGCCTGGGACGCGGCCCTGTGCCGGGGCGAACGGGGTGCGCGCTGGGCGCGGTTCGGGGAGCGGCTGCGACGGGCGGCGGATCTGGAGCACTGGGCGGCCTTTCCCGGGTCCTTCGCCGCGCTCGCGGAACTGATCGCCGAGGCCGGCTCGGGTCCGGACGCGCCGGCGACGGTGCTGGTCCTCTCCGGTGATGTGCACCACGCGTACGTGGCCGAGCCGCGGTGGCCCGGCACCAGCGGCGGCGGCCGAGGCGACGGCAGCGGCAGCGGCGGCCGAGGCGACGGCAGCGGCGGAAGCAGCAACGGCAAGGGCGGCGGCAGCGGCGGCGGCAGCAGCAGCAGCAACAGCAGCGGCCCGGACGCGCGGGTGTTGCAGCTCACCTGCTCTCCGGTGCACAACTCGATCCCGCTGTCGATCCGGGTCGGCTTCCGGATCGGCTGGAGCGCGGTGGCCCGGGCGCTCGGGCGGCGGTTCGCCGGGCACGGCGGCTGCGCCCGGCCGCCGGTCTCCTGGCGGAAGACGGGCGGACCCTGGTTCGGCAACCAGCTCATGACCCTGGCCCTGCACGGCCGTTCGGCCCGGCTGACGCTGGAACAGGCGCGCGCGAAGGGCGGGTTGACCACCGTGGAGGAGTCCGACTTGACCCTCAGATGAGGGTCAACCGCGACAACTGGGGCTGGTGGGGCCCGCGTTGGCTTCTGTGACGGTGGGGGTCCCCCCGTGCTCGAAGAGTTTGGGGGAGGCATGATGAGGCGGACCGTCCGCCTCCAGTACCGCACGCGGACGGTCCACTCCATCGCGCCCCACACGCCCGGGAGTCACCCCTTTGCCATCAGTGAACGCGGAAGCGCAAGCGCCGACGGTGTCCGTCTCCCTCGCCCTGGTCGGCGCCGGGCCGCGCGGGACCAGCGTCCTGGAACGTCTCTGCGCGTCCGCGCCGGACCTCCTCCCGCCGGGGGTGCGGCTCACGGTCCATGTCGTCGACCCCGATCCGCCGGGGCCCGGCCGGGTGTGGCGCACCACGCAGTCGCCCGAGCTGCTGATGAACACCGTGGCCTCCCAGGTGACGCTGTTCACCGACGAGAGCGTGGACTGCGCCGGCCCGATCCGCCCCGGCCCCAGCCTCCACGAATGGGCGGGCGGCACGCTGGACCCGGACGCGTATCCGACCCGCGCGCACTACGGCCGCTACCTGGAGTGGGTGTTCGCGCGGACCGTGCGCGAGGCGCCGCCCTCGGTGCGCGTGAAGACGCACGCGGCCCGTGCCGTGCGCCTGGACGACGCGGCCGACGGCCGTCAGGTCCTCACCCTCGACGACGGCCGGGTCCTGTTCGGCCTCGCTGCCGTCGTCCTGGCCCAGGGCCACCTGCCGCTGGTCGCCGACGGCACCGAACAGCGCCACGCGGCCTACGCCGAACGGCACGGTCTGCGCCATGTCGCCCCCGCCAACCCGGCCGACGTCGACCTCTCCGCCGTCGCCCCCGGCGAACCGGTCCTGCTGCGCGGCCTGGGCCTCAACTTCTTCGACCACATGGCCCTGCTGACGACGGGGCGGGGCGGCCGTTTCGTCCGGGCGGAGCGGGCCGCCCCGGGCGCGGTCGGACTGCGCTACGTGCCGTCCGGCCGGGAGCCCCGGATCCACGCCGGCTCGCGGCGCGGGGTCCCGTACCAGGCGCGGGGGGACAACGCGAAGGGGCCCTACGGGCGGCATCTCCCGCTGGTGCTGACGCCGGAGGTGATCGCGGGGCTGCGCAAGCGGGCGGACTCCGGAGAGGCGCCCGACTTCCTGGCGGACGTCTGGCCGCTGGTGGCCAAGGAGGTGGAGACGGTGTACTACACGGCCCTGACGGGCCGGGCGGAGTTCGCCGACCGCTTCCTGGCCGTGCCGCACCGGCACCCCGAGGAGGCCCGCGTCCTGGACGCGTTCGGTGTGGCGGAGGGCGACCGCTGGAGCTGGGACCGGATCTCACGGCCGTACGCGGAACGGCGGTTCGCGCACCCGGGCCAGTGGCGGGAGTGGCTGCTGGCCCATCTGCGGCGGGACGCACGGGAAGCGGCGCGCGGGAACGTGGCGGGCCCGCTGAAGGCGGCCCTGGACGTGCTGCGCGATCTGCGCAACGAGCTGCGGCTGGTCGTCGACCACGGCGGGCTCGCCGGGGCCTCCCGCCGGGACCACCTGGACCGCTGGTACACCCCGCTCAACGCCTTCCTGTCCATCGGCCCGCCCCGGCGCCGCATCGAGGAGCTGACCGCGCTGATCGAGGCGGGCGTGGTGGAGGTGCTCGGCCCGCGCCTGGAGGTGCGCGAGGAGGGCGGGGCCTGGGTCGCCCGCTCCCCGGAGGTTCCGGGCTCGGCGGTCCGGGTGACCACGCTGGTCGAGGCCCGGCTGCCGGAACCGGAGCTGCGCCGCACCGCCGACGTCCTGCTGGCCCGGCTGCTGAAGACCGGGCGGTGCCGGCCCCACGCGGTCGACGGGCATGTCACCGGCGGACTGGATGTGACACCACGGCCTTATCACCTGATAGACCGTCAAGGCAGGCCGCACACAAGGCGGTTCGCCTTCGGGGTGCCCACGGAGGGGGTGCACTGGGTGACGGCGGCGGGAGCCCGTCCGGGCGTGGATTCGGTCATGCTTTCGGACGCGGACGCGGTGGCGAGAGCCGTCCTACGTGCGGCGACGGCGGAGTCGGGGCCCCGGACGGAGCCCGGGTCGTGGCTCAATGTTGAACTTGAAAGCATTGATTAGGTGCGCCTAGCGTTGATCTTTCGTTCGGTACCGCCGCCCCACCGACGGACCGTCCTCCCCCTGCCCCATCAGGACGGTCCCACCGATCCGACACCGAAGGAGCGCCCCCCACCATGTCCGCTCGCCTCAACACCGCGCAGCCCTACGCGTTAGGGCTGTTCCGCATCGTCGTGGGCCTGCTGTTCGCCTGCCACGGCGCCGCCTCCCTCTTCGGCATCCTGGGAGGCGCCGTCGGCACGGACGGCGGCACCGTCGAAACGGGCTCCTGGCCCGGCTGGTACGCGGCCACGATCCAGCTGGTCTGCGGCGTCCTGGTGCTGATCGGCCTCGGCACCCGGGCCGCCGCGTTCCTGGCCTCGGGCTCCATGGCGTACGCGTACTTCAAGGTGCACCAGCCGGGGGCCCTGTGGCCGCTGGAGAACGGCGGCGAGCCCTCCGCGATGTTCTGCTGGGCCTTCCTGCTGCTGGTCTTCACCGGCTCCGGCGCGCTGAGCCTGGACGGGCTGATCACCAGGCGCTCGCCCGGCAAGCGCGGGCCGTCCGCCCAGCAGGCCACCGTCACGGCCTGACCCCGTAACAGAACGCCGTGCGCCGGGTGCCCTCGCCACGACGACCGGGAGGGCACCCGTGTTCACAGGCGCGGCCGCCGAGGACTGCGAGCGGGTCCGGGAGTGAATGCGCGCTGCGAACACAAACACCCCTCGTGACCCTTCTGTCACCTCCCCCGCGTACGCTGTATGGCTGTCATTGTCACGGGGGAGCGAACGGTGTTCGAGAGTGTGGGGGCCTTGCTGGGCAGCCCCTGGATCTACGCGCTGGTGGGCCTGTCGGTCCTGCTGGACGTGTTTCTGCCGGTCCTGCCGAGCGGGGTGCTGGTCATCACGGCGGCCACCGCGGCGGCCGCCGGCTCGGGCGCGGCGACCGGCCGGGTGCCGCACGAGGTGCCCGACATCCTGGCCCTGATCCTCTCCGCGACGACCGCGTCCGTGCTGGGCGATCTGGTCGCCTACCGGCTGGCCTGGCGGGGCGGTGAGCGCCTGGACCGGGCGATCTCCCGTTCCCGGCGGCTGACCACCGCGCAGGAACGTCTCGGCGACGCCCTGGCCCGGGGCGGCGGCGCCCTGGTCGTCCTCGCCCGGTTCGCGCCCGCCGGCCGCTCGGTGGTCTCCCTGATCGCCGGTGCCGCGCACCGCCGGGCCCGTGACTTCCTGCCCTGGTCCGCGCTGGCCGGACTGTCCTGGACCGCGTACAGCGTGGCCCTCGGCTACTTCGGCGGACACTGGCTGGGCGCCGGCTGGCTGGCCACGGGGGTCTCCGTGCTGGCCCTGTTCGGGGCGGGCGCGGGAGCGGCGTACGTCATGCGCCGCCCGTCGGCGTAGCCGGGCTGCGGCCCGGTACGACGGGCCGCGCGCCGGATGCGGGCTCAGCTCTCAGGACGCCCGGCTCGCCGCGCCCCGCACCTCCAGGCCGCCGAGCAGCTGGGCCGTGACCTCGGCGATCGCCTCCACGGCGTGGTCGAACACCTCCCTGTTGTGGGCGGCCGGCGCCCGGAACCCGGACACCTTGCGGACGTACTGCAGGGCGGCGGCGTGGATGTCCTCCGGGGTCGCCTGCTCGGGCAACGCGGGCGGACGCAGCGTCTTGATGCTCCGGCACATGTCCCCAGTCTCCCTCTTGTCGCGCGGCTGCGGGCGGACGGCGTCGGCCCACCCCTCGGCGACGACTCCTTTCCCCTGAACGTGATCGAACTTTTGCGTTATGTTCGAGTCGTCCAAGGGGGAACAAAACAACGGAGGGATTCATGCGCGCAGGAACCCTATGCAGCCACCGATCCACCCGACCGGTGGATCGCCTGCCGAAGGGGATGGACCAGCTCACGAAGCGTGAGCGGGAGGTCCTCCTGCTGCTGGCCGACGGTCTGACCAACCAAGGCCTGGCAAACCGGCTCGGAATCGCCCAACGTACCGTTCGAGCACACATATTCAGCATCGTTCGCAAGCTGGAACTTCAGTCACGAACGGAAGCAGCGTTAGTGGGCGACCGGAACCGCGTCCGACTGGCGTCCGACACGACATTCCCGGAGGCCTCGCCACTGGATGCGGCAATGCCGGAAGTGGCAATGCCGGATGTGGTGATGCCTGATGTGGTGATGCCGGAAGTGGCAATGCCTGATGTGGTGATGCCGGATGCGGTCATGCCGTAAGTGACAATGGCCGATCTGCCTTCCCGCCAGGATAGTTGAGGTCGTCGGGAATTCCCCCGTCAGCCGAGACATCCAGCCTTCACGCCCCGCGCGAAGGCAGATCGGACCCACTCAATGAACAGAAAGTCATTATCCGTCGTCGGCGTGGCCGTGGCCGGCGCCGGCATCATGCTGGCCACTCAGGGCCCCGCACAGGCCGGCACTCCGTCCGCCGCTCCGGTGGCGACCTCCCCTCAGGCGACCTCCACCGCCCCCGCGGATCAGCCGCAGGTCATCAGGTCCGTCGCGGCCAGGGTGGCGAGCAGCGCCGTCTCCGCGGCCGAACGGGCCGCCGTGCATGTCACCGCCGCGGCGGGCACCTCCGCGGTCCGCCAGGCGGCCGGCGACGTGACGCAGGTCGCGCGTATCGCGAGCCTCGGCTCCGCCACTGCGGTCTCCCCCGACTCGGGCTCCCTCCCGGCCGCATCGATCTTCGATCGCTGAGCCCCGCGCGACACCCCCGTCAGCCGCGTTCTTCCACCGCGGCCGAACTCAGTCGACTCGCCGACGACACGGCAGGGCTCACCCCTGCCGTCTCGCAGATTGGACGGATATGAATCGCAAGGCCATCATCGCCGTGGGCACCGCCCTGGCCGGCGCCGGTATCGTGCTCGCGACCCAGGGGGCGGCCCAGGCCGGGACCGCGGCTCCGGTCGTCGTCTCCCAGAAGACGACTGCCGTCGACTCGGACAAGCAGCCCGCGATCATCAGGTCGGCCGTCGCGCGGGCGGCGGTCCACGCGCGTGCCGCCATCAGCAGCTCCGCCGTGAACAACGCCCTCGAGCACGCCTCCGTGATCGCCAGCCTCGGCTCGGCGCCCAAGGACGGTCCCGGCGCCCCGGCCGGGTCGGCCGAGGGGATCTTCGACAAGTGACGCAGCACGTCGCTGCCAGGAGGGCGGTGCTGCTCGTCGGCGCCGCCCTCCTGGGCTTCCACTTCCTCGTCGCGGCGTTCTCCCAGGCCCCGTTGTCCCCGCCGAAGCTCCGCTATTACGACGCAATGACCCGCTATCTGCATCCATATTTCACCCAGAACTGGATGCTCTTCGCCCCCGATCCCCTGACGGACGACCGGGGGATTCTGGCAAGAGCCCGCTGCGGGGACGGGAGCGTAACGCCCTACTACGACGTCACGACGCCCACCATCAAGAGCACGCAGGACAGCCGGTTCTTCCCCCCGCGCACGGCCCGCTTGATTTCCAGCACCCTCCAACAACTCACCCAGTCGGACCCCGTCCTGAGCCGCATACGTGAGGCCGAAAAGCAGAAGAAAAGCCCGGTTCTCCCCCTGCTGCCCATAGAACGGACCTCGCGCGACGATGCGGCGCGCTTCCTTGCCCGCTTTTCACTGACGCAGATGCCCCAGGCCTGCGCCGACGGGACCGAAAGCATCCAAGTCCGTGTCTATTACCACGAGATGCCGCCGTGGTCGCAGCGAAATAGACCGCTCACCGGCGGAAAGGTCTCCGCTCAGGATCTTGAATGGCTGAAGGCAGAGGATCTGCGGTGAACAATCTTCTCTCGCGCGTCGACGCCCTGACCACGCGCCCCTTGAGCCTGGTCGGCGTGTCGGGAACCCGGGTGCTTCTGGGGTTCGTCGGCTTCATGTTCTACGCCGGTGACTACAGCGACCGGCGGTACATGTTCGGTCCCGACGGCGTCCTGCCCTGGCAGGACTTCGTGGATCAGGTCCACGAGTCGGGCACGTTCAGCCTGTACACCGTCAGCGACTCGACGGTGTGGTTCGAGACCGTGTTCCACCTGGGCATGCTGGCCGCCCTGGCCGTCACCGTCGGCATCGGCGGACGTGCCGTCCTGCTCGTTCACTGGATCTTCCTCTGGTCGGTCTACCAACGCCAGATAACGATCCTGGACGGCGGGGACAACCTGGCCTACGTCGTCATACCAATGCTGCTGCTCACCCGCTGCTACAGCCGTTTCTCGCTGCCGACCGGCCTGGCCCGGACCCTCGCAGCACGTGTGCCGGCCGTACTCAGGGCCATGGCCACCCCCTTGCACAATCTCGGTGTCCTCTCCGTCGCCGTACAGATGTGTCTGGTGTACGTGACGAGCGGTCTGTACAAAGTGCAGGGACGGCTCTGGCAGGACGGCACCGCCCTGTTCTACGTCATGCGTGTCCCCGAGTTCACCCTGCCCGGCGTCTCGGAGATCGTCTACGACAACGAGTTCCTGGTCTTCAGCGGCACGTACGCCACCGTCGCCTTCCTCGTGTACTTCCCCCTGGGCATCCTCGTGCCGAAGCTTCGCCCCTGGGCCGCGGTCGTGTCGATCGGTTTCCATCTCTCGATCGCGGTCTTCATGGGGTTGACGGGTTTCGCGCTGACCATGGTGGCCTGCGACCTCATCTTCCTCAGCCGGGGCATCAGCGAGGCGCTGAGCCTGGCGACCCGGTGCGCTTCCTCCTTGTCGCGCCACGTCCAGGGCCGGCTGGGGTGGCCGAAAAGGGACAGGGTTCCCCTGCCGCTGCGGGAGAATACCGGTTGAGCACGCGAGGAGCCGATCAATCGAGGACACGGGACGGCCGGGGACGTTCCGGCGCGGACGACCGCGGGCCGGGTCGTTCCCGAGCTCGCGCGCCCCGCGCCCCGCGCCCCGCCGAACGAGAGGCCCTGTCGCACCAGTGGACGGAAAACCCGTGACTCATCCCGGCGCCCCGGCGTCAGCACCCCCGCTCCGCCCCGGCCCGGTGCTCGCCTACGACGGGGACTGCGGCTTCTGCCAGACGTCGATCGACCGCCTACGCGCCCTCGCCGCGCCGACGGTGGAAGCCGTTCCGTGGCAGTTCCTGCCCTCCTCGGTGACCTCGGCACACCGCGAACGCCTCGAACACGAGGTCCTGTTGCTTCGGAGCGGCACGGTCCTCGCGGGCGGGGCCGACGCCCTGGCCCGCTATACGGCGACCTCGCCCTCAGCGGCGTACCGGATACTCGCCGGCGTCGTCCGGCTGCCCGGCATCCGCTCCTGCGCCCGGGCGGTCTACCGCTGGGTCTCCGTCAACCGTCACCGTCTGCCCGGCGGAACGCCCGCTTGCGCGGTACCGCCGCGCGGAAAATGAGGCCCGTCGTGTCTCGTGTCCCGACCTGTGTCCTGACCTCCGCGGCCCCGCCCGCCCTCTCCGACGGGCACGCCGTCGACCGGTACGTCCAGATCGGCTCGCTCACCAAGGCCGTCACCGGGACCGTGCTGACCCGGATGGCGGCGGCCGGGGCGCTGTCCCTGGACGACCCGCTCGAACGGTGGCTGCCCGAGGCCCCCGCGACCGGGATCACCCTGCTGCACCTGGCCCGGCACACCTCCGGTCTCCCCCGGCTGCCCCCCGTCCCGCTCCCGCGCCGGGACCCGTACGCCGCCTTCGACGGCCCCGCGCTGCACGCCCTCGTCCGCCGTCTGGACACGCTCGTCACCCGTCCCCCGGGCGAGGCGGAGGAGTACTCCAACCTCGGGTACGCGGTGCTGGGCGCGGTGCTGACCGCCGCCGCGTCCGGGGCGTCGTACGAGGAGCTGGTGACGGAGCACGTGCTGCGCCCGCTGGACGTCACGGAGGTGAGCGCGCGTCCCGCTCCGGAGCGGCGGCTGCTCGCTCCCGGACGGTTCGGCCGCACCCGGCGGCCCTGGACGATGACCGGCGCGATGCTGCCCGGGGGCGGTCTGTGGGCGACCCCCCGGGCGACCGCCGACCTGGTCGTACGGCTGCTCGTGGAGCGCCGGCTGGGGGACCCCGCGCCGAGCTGGCAGACGGCCGGGCAGCTGCTCTGGCACAACGGTGCGGTGGGCCGTGCCTCGGTCTTCGCCGGGGCCCTGCCGGACGGCACCTGGGTGGTGGTCCACCGCCTCAACGGGGCCGTGGACGCCACGGACCGAATGGGCGTCGCCGCCCTCAAGCGGGACCGCACGGCCGGTCCCTGACCCCCGGCCCCTTAGTCGAACAGACGTTCACAGGAACCCCCCGAAGGAGCTCGCCCCGCAAAATCGAACAGGCGTACCATTGCCGTGTGGCTAAGACCTATGACTTTCCCAGCGACCTGCGCGCCGGTCAGGAGGAGCTGCATCAGGTCCGGGCCGAGCTCTCGGCCCTGCTGAAGCGGCTCCCCTGGTCGGTGGAGCCCCTGGACGGTTTCAGTGACGCGGGCGGCTGGCGCAAGATCGAGCGCCCCGCGTCCCCGGGCTGGACGGCCGACGAGCAGGCCGAGGTGGAGAAGCTGCGGCGGCGCGAGCACGAGCTCGCGGTGTTCGTGAGCTGCCACCGCTTCTGGTCGGAGGTCGCCGCCGAGGACCGGGTGGAGGCCCGCACGCGCCTCAAGCACGTGCACGACACCCCACCCGGCGAGGCGGACTAGGACTTCCCGGCGAGCAGCCCCTTCATCTCGGCGATCTCCGCGGTCTGGCCGGTGACGATGTCGTCGGCCGTGTCCTTGGCCGCCGGGTAGCGGCCCTTGTCCCGCTCGGTTCCGGCCATCGCGACGGCGCCCTCGTGGTGCTCGACCATCAGCGTCAGGAACGCGCTGTCGAAGGCCGCCCCGGACGCCTTCTCCAGCGTCTTCATCTGGGCGTCGTCCATCATCCCGGCCATGCCGCCGGAGCCGTGGTCCATGCCGGGCATGGAGTCGTCCGCCGACGCGCCCTCCGCGGGCACGTCCTCGCCCCAGGCCTTCAGCCAGCCCGTCATCTTCTCGATCTCCGGGTCCTGGGCCTTCTCGATCCGGGCCGCGAGGTCCTTGACCCGGGCGGAGGAGGCACGGTCGGCGGCGAGCTCCGCCATCTGCAGGGCCTGCCGGTGGTGCGGGATCATGCCCTGCGCGAAGGTGACGTCCTGGGCGTTGTGCTCGCCGCCGGAGACCGCCGCCGAGGCGGAGGGCGAGGAGGCGGACGACGACGAGGCGGACTCGCCGTCACCGCCGCACGCGGTGAGGAGCAGCGCGGCCGTCGCGGTCACGGCCGTCAGCGCGGCACGGCGGATCGGGCTGCGGGTGGTGCTGGTCATACGGGAACTCCTGGGAAGAAAAGGGTGCGTGGACACGTCGGCGCACCCCGCCGGCCCGTCACAGGGGGCGTGGGTGCGCGCAGCGGTGTCTAGATCCGCAGGAGTTGGAGTTCCGCCAGGGAGGGTGGCGCGCGGGCGGCGTCGGGAGCCGCGACGGCGAAGGAGCAGGGCGTCTCGTCCGCCCCGGCGACCGGGACGGGGTCGGGCAGCAGGCCCGGCAGCACCGGTCCCCCGCTCACGGCGGCCGAGGCGCAGGTGGAGTCGGCGTGCCGGATGTGTCCGCCACCGCAGTGGCCCTCGTCCCCCGCACAGCCGTCGTGGCCCTCGGCGGGGGCGACGGACACCACGGCCGCGACGGCCGTCATCAGGCGCGGCTCCGCGTGCGCGGACGCCGCTCCCCCGGGCGCGAGCCCGTGCATGCCGAGCAGGCCCACGAGGAGCCCCAGCACGCACACCGCCCGCCGCCACAGTCCGTTCACAGCGGCCATCCTAGACACAGCGCGCCCCGGGCACGCGAAGGGCCCCCGGATCTCTCCGGGGGCCCTTCGGTCTCCTGGTGGGCGCGGACGGTTTCGAACCGCCGACATCCTGCTTGTAAGGCAGGCGCTCTACCCCTGAGCTACGCACCCAGGACGAGTCGACAGCCTACATTGCCCCGGGCCGTGTCCCGCAAACATGTATCGGCGCCGGTGGGAAAGTCCCGGTCCGCACGGTGAACTGACCGGCCCGTGTGTTCGTCTTCAACCGGTGGGAGAATGAACACCGGTTCAGGCGCATCACAGCACGGGAGAGGGATGTGACGGCGACACCACCGCAGCCGTACTCGCCGTTGGGGCCGCGCGCACACCGCCCGGTGCGGGACGCCCTCACCCTGCTCGCCCTGCCGCTCGTCGTCGCGCTCGCGGTGCCCGCCGCGTTCGCCGGCGGCGGCACCCGGCGCTGGTTCGGCGGGCGGGCGGAGGGACAGCGCGCCGAGGCGCAGGCCGCGAAGGACGCGGCGGCGGCCGCGTTCTACGAGCTGGACACCGCCCAGCGGGATCTGCGGATCTCCATCGAGACGATCACGGCGGTGGACGACAGCCCGGCGGCCCGGCGCGCGGTCTCCGGCTTCGAGGAGATCGGCCGGCGCATCGACGAGGCCAGCAGCCGGTACATCGACGCGGTCGACGCCCATGACCTCGACCGGGACGACCTGGAGGCCTCGGCGGCCGCGCGGGCGCGCACCGAGCTGACCCGGGCCAAGGACGAGCTGGGCAACGTCAAGAAGGAGCTGGATCGTTTCGCCGAGGGGCTCGGCCCGTTGCTGGGCAAGGCGGAGACCCAGCTGGCCCGGCTGGCGCCCGCCGTGGAGCGGGCCCGGCAGGCGCTGCTGGCCGCGTCGGACGCGCTGGACGCCGTACGGCGGACGGGGCTGACGGCGGACGACCTGGCGGCCCGGCTCGCCGCCCTCGGGCCCGAGCTGACCCGGATGAACCAGGGCGCGGGACAGCACGGCGTGCCGCAGACGCTGGAGCGGGCCGAGCGGGTGGCCCGGGAGGCCGCAGCGGTCCGGGCGGAGGCGGAGCGGCTGCCGGAGAAGGCCGCGGAGATCGACCACCGGCTGGTGTCGCTGCGGACGCGGGCGCAGGCGCTCACGACCCGCGCCGGCCAGGTCGACCCGATTCTGAGCGAGCTGCGGCGGCGGTTCTCGGCGGCCTGCTGGCAGGACCTCCAGCGGGTGCCCGAGCAGGCCGCGGAGAACGTACGGCAGGCGGAGGCGAGGCTGCGGGAGGCGCAGGCGGCGCGGGACGCCCAGCGCTGGCCGGACGCCGCCTCGCTGCTGTCCACGGCACGGGCGCTGCTCAACACCACCGACGAGGCGGTCTCCGCGGCCGGTGACCGGCTGAACCGGCTGAACGCCGTGCAGAAGGACCCGCAGGCCGAGATCGACCGGACCCGGTTCGCGATCCGGGACGCGCAGCGGCTGGCGATGGCCGGGCGCAACACGCCCGATCCCCGGGACGCGCGCCCCCTGGACGACGCGGTGGCGCGGCTGGAGCGGGCGATCGGCACCCTGGAGGGCCGCCACCCCGACTACTGGCACTTCCTGACCGAGACGGAGGGGGTGCGTCAGGCGGTGGCCGCCGTGGTGGCCCGGATCCGCGAGGAGCGCGGCGCGGGCCACTGAGGGCCGTCGCGCCGACGTTTGCCGCCGGGGCCGGGCGGGCGGATATTGGGGTACGTACAGGGCCTCTTCCGGCACATCCACGCGCAAGGAGGCGGAGATGGCCGCACACGCACTGCACGCCCGTCGGCGGATCAGGCTCGACGACCACCTGCCGGTCGACCACCGGCTGAACCTGGTCTACCGGATCGGGGCCGGGCTGATGGGCCTGGGGCTCGTCGTCTTCGGGATCTTCGGCGTCCTCGACGCGATCGGCACCTTCGACACCGGAGGGGACCAGGTCTGGGGGCTGAACACCAACGGCGCGCTGAGCTGGCTGTCGATCGGTGTCGGACTGCTGCTCTTCGTGGGCATGGTGATCGGCGGCAACTTCGCGTCCACCCTCAACATGACCTTCGGGATCCTGTTCATCCTCAGCGGCTTCCTGAACATGGCGCTGCTGGAGACGGACTACAACTTCCTGGCGTTCAAGATCCAGAACTGCATGCTGAGCTTCGTGATCGGGATCCTGCTGCTGGTCTTCGGGATGTACGGCAGAGTCGGATCGGCCCTGCCGCACGACAACCCGTACTGGCGGGCCCGCCACCCCGAGTACGCGGAGGAGCGGGACCGCCACCGGGAGCTCAGGGAGAACTGGCCCCCGTCATCGCCCCCGTCGTCCGATCAGGTGCGGTAGGCGTAGTAGTACGCGTTCGGGTACGACGCGACGATGCTCGCCACCGACCGGCGCAACGTGTTGTTCGAGTGGTACGTCACGTACGGGATGCCGTTGGCCTTGGACGTGACGATCATGGTGTGGTCCTTGGACCCGTCCCGGTCGAAGTCCATCTGGAGGACGTCGCCGACCTCCAGCTGGTAGACGTTCGCCAGCGCGGTGGTCCGCTTGGAGTTCTGCGCGAACCACGACCACTCGTTGACGCCGACGAACGAGTCCGACTGGATGTCGGCGTTGCCGAACCACTTGGTGTAGTCGTAGACGTAGCCCGGGACGTGCTTCCAGCCGCCCGCCTTCAGCGACTGGCTGACGAAGTTCGTGCAGTCGCCGCCCGCGGTGTGGTTGTTGTAGTCCGGGTAGTCCTTGTTGTAGCTGAACACGTACTTCTCGGCGTAGGCCGCCATGGCCTTGTAGTCGTACGTGGTGCCCGTCTTCGGCACGGCGGGCGGGTTCCAGGTGGTCGCCGCGCGCGCGGCGTTCGGCATGGTGTCGTCGGCCGTGGTGACCTTGACGGACGCCACCGGCTTGGCCAGCGTGTTCACCGCGAGGCCACCCTGGTCGGTGTCCGCGATGCCGGTGAGCTGCCAGTTGCCGCGCCGGTCCGCCGTGAAGGTCAGCTCGTGCCGCGCCTGGAAGCCGGTGGTCCGCGGCTGGCCGGCGGTGGCGTGCGCGTAGGTCAGGGTCGTGGTCTCGGTGACCGCGGCCTTCGCCGTACGGCCCGTCACGCGCGTGGCGTTCAGGGTGACGGTGGTGGCGGCCTTGCTGTACTTCTCGCCGACCTTGGCGAGCTTGTCCTTGCGCTGCCCCAGTGAGGACAGGGCGGCGTCCTCCTTGCGGGCGGTGCCCGCGGACAGCTTGACGCTGCCGGAGAAGCCGTCGGTCAGCGGCGTCTCGCGGTCACCCTGCTTGCCGGTGACCAGGGCATCGGTGCGGTCGGTGAAGACCGCGTCGGCCAGCCGCTGGAAGGTGGCCTTCGTCTTCGCGTCGACCGTGGGGTCGTCGACGACCGCGGCGCCCGCGGACCAGTTCGGGAGCAGCGCCGCCCCCGCCGCGACCGAGGCGGCGGCCGCCCCGAGTATCGTGGCGCGGCGCCTCGAACGGCTCAATTTCCTTGACTTCACTGATGTTTCCCCTCTTGCCCGGCGGAGGGATGCCGGGGAGGGCATCTTTGCACGGCGTGTGTGGGTGATGTGAAGAGGGGTTCGGTTGAGGTTTGGTTACTTCGCAGTCACTTCACGACGGTCGACCAGTCGGCCGGCGACTGGGCCGGGTCCAGGCTGCGCAGCGCCGCCAGCGTCTCGGGCTTCTGCACGTCCATCCAGTCGGCCAACTCCCTGAAGGACACGCACTTGACGTCCTTCTTGGTGCACACGTTCTCGATGACGTGGTCGACGGCCTTCATGTAGATGCCGCCGTTCCAGTTCTCGAAGTGGTTGCCGATGAACAGCGGTGCGCGGCTGCCGTAGTACACGCGGTTGAAGCCGGACATGTAGGAGTCGATGGTCTGTTGCTGCCACTCGGCGTACCTGGCGGGGTCGCCCTCGGTCTCGCCGTTCGACTGGTTGTAGAGGAAGTTGAAGTCCATGGACAGGGCCTGGATGTCACCGAAGGGGAGTCCCTGGAGCGGGAAGTCCCACAGGCCGTCCTTCTTCGTCGGCCAGACCTGCAGACCGCCGGGGTTGGAGGCGTCGTAGCGCCAGCCGTAGCTCTTGGCCGCCTTGAGCAGGTTCTCCTGCCCTTCCAGACACGGCGCCCGGCCGCCGGTGACCTCCTTCTTGAAGTCGAAGGGCAGCGGGGCCATGTCCTTGTCACCGGTGTTGGTCTTCCAGTTCTCCACGAACGCGTAGAACTGGTCGATCTCGCTCTTCCACTGCGCGACGCTCCAGTCGCCGCCGCCCTTGGCCCCGCAGAAGTGCCCGTTGAAGTGGGTGCCTATCTCGTTGCCCTCCAGCCAGGCCTTGGAGAGCTGTCCGAGCGTGGTGCGGATGTGTTCGTCGGTGGCGAAGCTGATCGCCGCCGCGCCCTTGTCGTGCATCGGCGGGGAGTACAGGTCGCGCTTGCTCTTGGGCAACAGGTAGATGCCGGTGAGGAAGAAGGTCATGTGGGCGTCGTACCGCTTGGCCATCTCGCGGTAGTGCTCGAAGAGCCCGTCGTCGCCCGCGAGCGCGCCGTCCCAGGAGAGGACGACGAACTGGGGCGGCTGCTCACCGGGCTTGAGGGGTACCGCCTTCAACTGGTCCTTCTGCGGACCGGTGTACGAGGTGGAGCCGTCCCCCAGGACATGGGTCTTGCCGTCCCACTCCGGCTCCTTGGTCGCCTTCGCCGACGCCTTCTTGGTGTCCCCCGAGGACGCCGTGGGCTGGGTGTTGCCGGTACGGCCGAGCACCAGGTAGCCGCCCATCAGCGAGGCGACGACGAGAAGCGCCGCCAGGGTGAGGAACCCTGGGTGCGCGGCGGCGGTGCGGCGCGGTTCCACGGCCTTGCGGCGGCGGCCCGACGGTGACTTCATGTGCGGCTCATTCTCGGGTTGGGGACGCGGGGCCCGTTCGGTGGTCAGCCGAGCGGGCGCATGGCACTGGACCAGATGCCGTAGGGGACGCTGTCGCCGGTGGTTCCGGCGATGCCCGCCAGAGGCAGCGGTTCCAGGCTCTTGGTGAGGTCGATGCGGTACACGACGACCGCGGTGGACACCTTCTTGGCGGTACCGACGTACCAGGCCGCGGTGTCCTTGGCGGTGGTGCCGGCCTTGCCCGCCGGTGCGGACCCGTCGGAGGAGAGGGGCACGTCCGACGGGTGGGCGGTGCGGAAGGAGTCGGTGAGCGCGGAGGTGACCTCCTCGGCCACCGCGGTGCGCATGGCCCGCTTGGGCTTCGGCGTGTCCAGGGGCATGTCGGAGCCGTTCCGGGTGATCCGCAGCACCGAGTACGGCTCGGTGTGCCTGCCGTCCGCGGCGAAGGTGGAGTAGCCGCTCGCCATCCGGATCGCGCTGGGCGTGGAGCTGCCCAGGGACAGCGCGGGCACCAGGGCGCCGATGCTGGACGGGAGGAAGCCGGAGGCCTCCGCGGTCCGGCGCACCGTGTCCAGGCCGGTGTCCATGCCGAGCTGCATGAACGGCGTGTTCACCGACAGCGCCAGCGCGCGGTGCAGGGAGATCTGCCCGTAGGACCTGCCGCCGTCGTTCTCGGCGGCGACGCGTTTGCCGCTGCGGTCCCAGTAGTAGCCCTCGGGGGTGGTCAGCAGGACCTTGTCGTTGCCGTCGTAGAGCGAGTCGCCGGTGACGGTGGCGGCGTCCCCGTCGCGGGTCTTGTGGATGCCCTTCTCCAGCCCTGCGGCGTAGACGAAGGGCAGGAAGGCGGAGCCGGCCGGGACGGTGGTGGCGTTGGACTCGTTGTAGCCCTGCGTACGGTGGTCGGGGCCGCCGTAGACGGCGAGGATCCGTCCGTCGGAGGTGACGGAGGCGGCGCCGAAGTGGGCCGCCTTCGCGTTCTTCGGGTCGTCCTCGAGGGCCTTCTTGCGGGCGGCGGTGACGGCCTTGGTGAGCTTGTCCTCGCGCTTCTTGTCGAAGGTCGTGTAGACCTGGTAGCCGCCCAGGTCGAAGTCCTTGTCGGAGATGCCCGCGGACTTCTTGGCGTACTGGGTGGCGAGCTCCACGAGGTAGTCGCTCTGCTCACCGGTGTCGTACAGCGGGTTGCTCTTCAGCGGCTCGGGGAACTTCGTGTACGTGGCCCGCTCGGCCTTCGACAGCTTGTGGATCTTGACCATCCGGTCCAGGGTCCACCCCCAGCGCTCGACGGCGCGGGCGCGGTTGGCGCCGGACAGGGTCGGGTCGTAGAGGCCGGCGCCCCTGAGCAGGGAGGCGAGGAACGCGGCCTCGCTGGCGTTGAGCTCGCCGACATCCTTGCCGTAGTAGGCCTGGGCGGCACGCTGGATGCCGTAGGTGCCGCGGCCGAACCAGCTCGTGTTGAGGTAGCCCTCGAGGATGTCGTCCTTGCTCATCTGGTCGTCCAGCTTGAGGGAGATCATCGCCTCGGTGAACTTGCGGCCGAGCGTCTGCTCCTGGTTCAGGTAGACGTTCTTCACGTACTGCGGGGTGATCGTCGAGCCGCCCTGGGTGTCGCCCTGGCCGACGGTGCGGAACAGGGCTCGGCCGATGCCCTTGACCGAGATGCCGGGGTCGCTGTAGAAGCTCGCGTTCTCGGCGGCGAGGACCGCCCAGCGGACGTCCTCGGGAATGTCCTTCAGCGGCATCGCCTGGCGCTGCACCCAGCCGGTGCGGGCCATGGGCGTGCCGTCGGACCAGAAGAAGACGTTGTCCTGCTGGGTGGCGTACGAGTTGAGGTTCTGCGGGACGTCGGTGGCCGCGTAGGCGACGACGAGGAGGAAGGTGCTCAGCCCCAGGGAGGCGAAGAAGCCTCCGAGGCTCTGCCGCCAGGAGGGTATCCAGCGCCGCCAGCCGCTGCGGCCGGGGCGCGGGTACTGCGGGCGGAGCCTGCGGACATAGGGAGTGACACGAGTCACATAGGGGCCCAGTATCGCGGCGAGGGGAGCCAGCCAGGCGCGCAGAACCGTGGATATTCGGGCAAACACGGAGGGACGCGGGGCCTTGCGGCGATTTCCCGAAGTGCGCGACTTTTCCGCACTCCCGGAGGCATCAGGAACTTGAGGAATGTCCGACACCCGCAGCTGCATGGTCTCGTCCGCCCGGAAAGCGGCGGGGAGCTTCAACTGCATGGTCTCGTCCGGCCTTTGGGGCTCCTCCCCCTGCCCCACCTGGTCCACTACGCGTCTCCCTCCGCACCTTCGTGTTGCTCGCACAGGCAGACGTACAGACGTACGAGGGTCTGACATGGTTGCCGTGGACTCGGCTGCAAACCCTGAATCCCCCCGACCTCGCGGTTCATCGCGGCACCCTCAAATTACCAGCGCCCTTCGCAAGTTCTCCACATAAGAAATCGACAGAAGCAAACAGAGGGAAAACTGTGACGGGGTCTGCCCGGCATATGAGCATTAACCTGTCGGCATGCCTCGCTACGAGTACCGCTGCCGGACCTGCGGCGACACGTTCGAACTGAGCCGTCCGATGGCGGAGTCCGCCGCCCCCGCCGCCTGCCCGGCCGGCCACGACGACACGGTGAAACTGCTCTCCGCCGTCGCCGTCGGCGGCACGGCGAACGCCCCCGCGCCCAGGGCGGGCGGCGGGGGCGGGGGTGGCGGCTGCTGCGGCGGCGGCTGCTGCGGCTGACCGCCGCTACCGCGGCCCTCCGACGGCCTTCAGGAACTCCCGCAGGACGCGCTCCCCGGCGAGGACGCCCCGCTCGGGCAGGGCGGTGATCCCGGGGGCCGTCCACTGCGTGTCGGCCAGCTCGCCGTGGCCCGGCCGCCAGCCGTGGTCCACGGCCAGCAGCAGATCGGCGTCGAGCAGGGAGTCGCCGGCGCCCAGGATCAGCTCGGCGCCGGTGCGCCGGGCCACCTCGCGCACGGCCGCGCTCTTCGTCAGCGGCTTCGGCACCGCGTAGATCTTGCGGCCCTGCAACGACACCGTCCAGCCCCGGTTCTCCGCCCAGGCCGCCAGCTCCTTCACCCACTCTTCCGGCAGGAGCTCGCGCTCCACGACGAGATAGGCGAACAGGTCCTCGGCGACCCGGTGCTTGCGCACCCACAGCGGGTCGGCGGTGGCCTCCAGGTGCGCCCGGATCTCGTCCAGGGGCGCGCACTGCTCCGCGAGCCGCGCGAGCACCCCCGCGTGCCAGTCCTGGTCGGTGACCCCGTCGACCAGGATGTGGCCGCCGTTGGCGCAGATCGCGTACTTCGGGGCCGGCCCCGGCAGATTGATCCGCAGGTACTGCTTGCGCGTCCGGGTGGTCGTCGGCGTGAACACCGCCGCGTCCCCGAGATCGGTGAGCAGAGCGGCCGCCGTCTCCGTCATGAACGACAGCGGCCTGGCCTCGTGCACCTCCACGCACAGCAGCCGGGGTGCCCGCGCGTCCGGCATGGTCAGCGCCAGCGCCGCGGAGGAGTAGATCAGCGTACGGTCGAGGTCGCTCGCCACCAGCACGCCCATCAGAGTGCCACCGCCTTGCCGTCGGCGCCGGTCGCCCCGCGCGTGTACTTCGGATGGATCAGCCCCACACAGGTGTACGGCAGCTCGCCGACCTCCTCCACGGGCACCCCTCTCTGCTCCGCCAGGAGCCGTACGTGGTCCAGATCGGCGCCCGCCCCGGCCCGCGCCAGGATCTTCCAGGGCACCCTGCGCAGCAGCACCCGGGTGGTCTCGCCGACGCCCGGCTTGACCAGGTTCACATCGTGGATGCCGTACTCCTCGCTGATCCGCTCGACGGCCGCCCAGCCCTCCCAGGTGGGCGTACGGTCGCTCGCGAGCAGTTCCTTCGCCGCGGCGGCCACCGCCTCCGCGACCTCGCCGAAGCGGGCGGCGACGGCGTCCAGGAAGGCCACGGAGACATCCGCGCCGGCCAGCTCCCGGTAGAACTTCGCGCCGTGGAAGTCGTCCGGACCGACCAGGTCGGCCCGCAGCACCGTCCGTGAGATCAGCCCCGAGACCGTCGAGTTCAGACAGGCCGAGGGGATCAGGAAGTCCTCCCGGGTGCCGTACGTCCGCACGCACGAGCCCGGGTCCGCCAGCACCGCGATCTCCGGGTCGAACCCGGCGGCGCCGCCCGCCGCCTCGAACTCCTCGATCGCCGCGGCCAGCTCCCGGGTGATGGCGCCCTTGCCGGTCCAGCCGTCGACGAACACCACGTCCCGCGGGTCGTGGTGGGCGGCCAGCCAGCGCAGCGCGTTGGCGTCGATGCCCCGGCCGCGCACGATCGACACGGCGTAGTGCGGCAGGTCGAGGCCGTGCCGGAACTGGGCCCAGCGGCGCATCAGGACGCCCACGGGGGTGCCGGCCCGGGCGAGGGAGACGAGGACGGGCCGGGGGGAGCGCTCGGCGATCACGGTCTCCGTGACGACACCCACGGCCTGCGCGATCCGCGCGGCCGAGGTCTTAAGCGCCGCCTGGAACAGCTCCTGGTACTGCGCGCTCGGCTGGTACTCCACCGGCAGCGACTCCGCGTAGTGCGCGCCACCGCTCTGGATGGCCTCCTCCCGCTCCTCGGTCGGTGCCTCCAGCGTCACGTCCGAGAGGTCCTGGAGCAGCCAGCCGACCTCCTCGGGCGCGTACGAGGAGAAGGCGGGGCCGCGGAGGGGCTCGGGCAGCATGGGGAGCCTTTCGGGGACGTACGAGGGGATGACCGCCAGGACCACGTGCGGGGTGTGTGCGGCGAGCTGCGCCAGCAGGCCGTCGGGGGCGTGCAGCGCGGGGGTGTCGGCGGCCGAGTCGACGACGGCCACGACGGCGTCGAACCCGGCGCCCGCCACGTTGTACGCGTACCGGTCGCCGGGGCCGTCGGCCGGGTCGTCGTGCGCGGGGAAGACGAGACGGCTGCGGATGGCGTAGCCGGGGTCGTCGACGGCGAGGACCGGGGAGCGGGTGGTGGTGCTGTAGCGGATGTCGGCGTCCGTGAGCGGTTCCAGCGCCTGCGCGAGGCGCAGGGGGGCGTACATCAGCTCTTCGCAGCCGAGGACGAGGGCGCTGCGGGCGCCCTCGGGTATCGCCTCCGCGAGGCGGGCGGCCATCTCCGGGAGGGCGGCCTCCAGGCGGGTCCGGTGCGCGGGGGTGAAACCGTGGCGGCCGCCGTCGGGGAGACCGGGGGGCCAGGGGAGGTCGACCCGGTGGTGTGCCGGCTGCCGGCCGGTGGGGTCGGGTCGCGCGAGCCCCCGCGCCCCCGGGTCGGCCGACTCGTGCGCGGTCACCAGGTCCCGGCCTCTGACCAGGACGTCCTCGGGGAGGCTGACCGTGCCCCTCGCCGCCGCCACCAGGTCCACCCGCGCGCCGATCTCCCGGGCGAAGGCCTCCAGGCGGGCCGCGTCCGCCGGTGAGCGCATGTCCACCAGGGCCACCACCACGTACCGGCCGCGGGGGTAGCGGTCGTGCAGGTCCCTGATGGTGTTGATGACGGTGTTGCCCGTGGAGAACTCGTCGTCGACGAGGACCAGGGGGCCGGTGCCGACCAGCAGCGTCGCGTCCTCCGGCAGGAGCAGGTGGGACGTCGCGTGGGAGTGGGACTCCTCGAAGCCGCCCGCGGGGGCGACACCGGCCACCGGCCGGCGGGTGGAGTGCAGGTAGGGGGCGAGGCCCAGGCCGTCGGCGACGGAGTGGCCGAGGCCCGTGGCGGTCTCGGCGTAGCCCAGCACGACCGCCCGGCCGCTGTCCGCCTCGCCGAGCAGGTCCCGCACCCTGCGGCCGAGGGCGAGACCGTGGCCGTACACCACGGACGGGAGCTGCGGGACGTGCTTGCCCAGCACGTGGGAGACGAGCAGGTGGGCCCGCTTGGGGTTGCGGCGCAGGGCCAGTCCCAGCATCTGCGTCAGCGTGTCGTCCCCCGAGATCCCGACCCCGAGCCGCTCGGCGACCCAGCTGCCGGACCAGACCCCGTTGTTCACTGCGTTGTTCATGCGTCCCTAGAGAGTGAGGTGGTGAGCCGTCAGCCGGGGATGCCGGCGGCGAGCAGGTCGACGAAGCTGACGTCCTCGTTGGCCACACCGAAGACCTCCGCCCGGAGCATGGTGCGCTCGGCCCAGGCGCGGTGCGGCTTCACCTCGTTCATCTTGTTCGTGTACTGGGACCTGAGCACACCCCCGCCGCCGCGTTCCGGCCGCAGGATGTCCGCCGCGTCGCTGTACTCCTCGTGGCTGACGACGGACAGCGCGTGTACGGCCGGGACGTGCGAGGGGTGGATGCAGGTCTTGCCGAGCAGACCGTTGGCCTGGTCGAGGGAGATCTCGCGCAGCAGCCCGTCCATGGCGTGCTCGATCAGTCTCTCGCGCAGTTCCACAGCCTGTCCCTCCAGGAAGGGGCTGTGCCGCAGCATCGGCTTGAACATGCGCTCGGGGACCCGGAAGTACTCCCACACCGGCCCGGTCACCGTGAACCCGGTGCCGTCGGCGCGGCCCAGCATGTTCACCACGTCGGCGATCACGGAGGCGACGATCTGGACGTCGTAGGCGGTCATGTCGGGCGCCCGGCGCAGGCCGTACGAGGAGCAGAAGTCGGTCACACCGAGGCGGAGCGCCAGGACCCGGCCCCGGTACTTGTCGACCGCGCGGGCGATGCCCTCCAGGGCGTCCACCCGGGACTCCCGGTACATCAGCTCGGGGGTCTCCAGGACGGGCATGCCGAAGAGCCGGCGGCCGCTCGCGTTCTCGGCGGCGGTGAGGGCCTCCAGGAAGGGGATGCCGCGCTCCTCGGTGAACTTCGGGAACACGAATCCGCTCAGCAGGCTCGCGTGCGGGCCGAGGCGGTGGACGAGGTCGGGGATCTGCTCGGGCGTGCGCACCCGGATGAACAGCAGCGGCCGGTCCTGGTCGGCGCGGCCCGCGAGGTCGGCGAACTGGCGGACGAGGTTCTCCTCGCCCGCCGGGACGTCCTCGTCGCCGATGGAGTCCTCCAGGCACAGCACCATCGACACCACGCCGCGCGCGGTCTGCTTGACGACGTCGTCGGCCAGCCGGGGGCGGGTGGCCGGGCTGTAGAGCGTGGCGCCCAGGGCCGCGGCGAGCAGCCGGGCCGGGGAGTCGGCGTCGAAGACACAGGGCTCCCGGTGGAAGAGACGCTGCCGCACCTCGGGGGCGAGGTGACCGAAATGACGCATAGAACTCCCCCGTGTTGCAGGTCAGGCTGTGGATTCGACATGAGGTGGCCGGTAATAGTACGTAGAGGTCCATGTCAGGGGTTCCCTCGGGGCATGAATTTCAGGTAACTCGCCCGTGTGGGTTCCGCTGTGTGTCCCGTGTACCCCGCGTTGTCGTGATCAGGACCGAGAGGGCAGGATGACCGCATGACGCACGCGATGCTGAAGGGGTCCAACGTCCCGCTCAAGGCAACCACGGTACGCGCTGTACTGCGCTGGACGCCCGGGCAAGGGGTGCCGGACGTCGATGCCTCCGCTCTGCTCCTCGGCCCCGACGGCCGCGTGCGCTCCGACGAGGACTTCGTCTTCTACAACCAGCCCCGGCACCCGTCCGGGAAGGTCTGGCGGCTCGGCAAGAAGCGGGGCGCCGAGGGCCTCACCGACACCATCCAGACAGATCTGGCCGGTGTCGAGCCCGGTGTCGGTCAGATTCTCCTGGTCGCGTCGGCGGACGGCGCCACCTTCGACGCCGTACGGGCGCTCAGCATCCTGTTGTACGACGCGGCCACCGACGGTGATCCGATCGCCACGTTCGACATCCGCCCCGAGACGGGCGAGGAGACCGCGCTGATCTGCGGCGAGCTGTACCGCCGCGGCGAGGGGTGGAAGTTCCGCGCCCTGGGCGAGGGCTACTCCAACGGCCTGAAGGGCCTGGCGACGGACTTCGGCATCTCGGTGGACGAGTCGGAGGAGGCGGCCGCCGGCGCCGTGGACCCGGCGCCGCTCCCGCCCACGCCGAGCCTGTCGCAGCCCCTGCCGCCGGAGCAGCCCACCGCGCAGGTTCCCCAGCAGCCGGCCTACGGCTACCCGAACAACCTGCCGACCCACGGCTACGCCTACCCGGACGGTTCCTTCCAGCTGCCGCCGCAAGGGCCCCAGTTCATCGGGCGGTGACGGGAGGCGCCGGCGGGAGGCGGTGACGGGAGGACACCACGGAAAAGCGGGGTGCCCGGCGCCCCGCCCTACTTCTCCACCTTCGTCTTGTACCCCCGCCCCCACTGCAGCCCCCACCCGTACAACCGGTCGAGCTCCGCCTGGAACCCGTACACGAACCGCACCTCCCGGCGCACGACCAGCTCCCCCTTCACGTTCTCGATCATCACCACGGCGCACGACCGGGCCTGGGGATGCCGCTCGTCCAGGCCTATCTCGATCCGCGGCCCGTTGCTGGGGTACAGCGTCACCATCGCGTGCGTCCGGTCGAAGGCCGGCGTCTGGTCGTAGATGTACACGAACACCAGCAGCCGCTTGATGGCGTCCCGGTGGTCGAGGTTGACGTACATCGTCTCCCCCGACGCCGACCCGAACCGGTCGTCCCCGCTGAGCTTCACGTACGGCGGTGCGTTGACGTCGCCCAGCAGGCCGCCCAGCGGCTGTACGACCCCTTTCGTGCCGTCGGACAGCTCGTACAGACAGCCGAGGTCGAGGTCGACGTTGACCATGCTCTGGCTGTGCCCGATGACCTCCGGCGGTTTGAGCGCCCTGAAGGGGTGCCGCAGCAGACTCTCCCGCTGTGGCCCGCCGATGTCGGACGTCCGCATCCGCCAGGTCAGGTTGACCCGCAGGTTCCCCGTGGCCGCACCCTGTTTGGTCAGGGAGACATAGTGATGCCGCTTGGTCAGTTCGATCGCGTTGGTCGCCGCGCTGCCCGAGTCGAACTCGGCCGTACGGCTGCCCAGAAGCCCGTCGAAGAAGCCCATTCCCGCCCCCACGTTTCTCGCACGACATACCGGCGGGGCGGCCGTGGAGGACAGCGTCCTCACCGACCGCCCCGCAAAGAGCGTTCCTCGGCGCACCCCGGTTCACACGGCCGGGCTCCACCCAGGGTGCCGCCTGGACCACGCCTAGACCCCGGACGAGACCTCGGTCTTCTCGTCCGAGCCCTCAGCTTTTCCCTCAGCCGCCTCCAGTGCCTTGTTGCGGCGGACGGAGGACCAGAACGACCAGGCGATCAGGACGACGCCGACGAGACCGGTGATGACCTCGTTGATCTCGTACTGGATGGTGACCATCAGGATCACGGCCAGGGCGCCGATCGCGTAGTGGGCGCCGTGCTCCAGGTAGACGTAGTCGTCCAGGGTGCCCTGGCGCACCAGGTAGACCGTGAGCGAACGGACGTACATGGCGCCGATGCCGAGGCCCAGGGCCATGAGCACGATGTCGTTGGTGATGGCGAACGCGCCGATCACGCCGTCGAAGGAGAAGGAGGCGTCCAGCACTTCCAGGTAGAGGAACATGAAGAACGCGGCCTGGCCGGCCAGCAGCACCGCGGACTTCGGCTTCCCGCTCCGCGCGGCCTCTTCCTCCTCCTCGTGCTCGCGTTCCTCGTCTTCCTCGAGTCTGTCCTCGAAGTAGCCGGAGAGACCGCCGACGACCATGTAGGTGATCAGACCGGCGATGCCGGAGATCAGGACGGTCTGGGCCTTGTCGACATGTCCGCCGCCGTGCTGGTGGGCGTGGGTGGCGAAGGTGAAGGAGGTGATCAGCAGGACGATCAGGGCGATGCAGACCGACAGCATGTCGACCTTGCCGAGCTTGGCGAGCGGGCGCTCGATCCAGCGCAGCCACAGGATGTCCCGGTCCTCGAAGATGAAGTCGAGGAAGATCATCAGCAGGAACATGCCACCGAAGGCGGCGATCGACGGATGCGCGTCGGTGACGAGCTCCTGGTAGCGGTCCTTGTTGTTGAGCGCGAGGTCGACGGCCTCTATGGGGCCCATCTTGGCGCTGATCGCGACGATCACGACGGGGAAGACCAGCCGCATGCCGAAGACCGCGATGAGGACGCCGACGGTGAGGAAGATCTTCTGCCAGAAGGCGTTCATCTTCTTCAGGATTCCGGCGTTGACCACCGCGTTGTCGAACGACAACGAGATCTCGAGGACGGAGAGGATCGCCACGATGCCGAGGGCCTCCCACCCCCCGTAGAAGACCGCAGCGGCCAGACCGAGCGCGGTGACCGCGAACGACCATCCGAAGGTTTTCAGAAGCACTGGCTACCCAATCCCTGTGTGTACGGGTCTCCCCCGCGCCGTACTCGGCTCTTTACGAACTTTTGAAGCCGAAGTCTAGTCCCGTCCCCTTCGTGGCCCAGGGGGGACCGGCTTTTGCTCATAACGCGTTATGTGACGTTGACCCCGAAGTCCAGGGCGATGCCCCGCAGCCCTGACGCATACCCCTGTCCGACCGCCCGGAACTTCCACTCGCCCCCGTACCGGTAGAGCTCGCCGAAGATCATCGCGGTCTCGGTGGAGGCGTCCTCGCTGAGGTCGTAGCGCGCGAGTTCCTGGCCGTCGGCCTGGTTGACGACGCGGATGAAGGCGTTGGACACCTGGCCGAAGGTCTGGCCGCGCTCGTCGGCCAGGTGGATGGAGACCGGGAAGACGATCTTGTCGCAGTGGGCGGGCACCTTCGCGAGGTCCACCAGCACCGACTCGTCGTCGCCCTCACCCTCACCGGTGAGGTTGTCACCGGTGTGCTCGACCGAGCCGTCCGGGCTCTTGAGCTGGTTGTAGAAGACGAACCACTCGTCCCCGAGCACCCGGCCGCTGTTGCACAGCAGCGCGCTGGCGTCGAGGTCGAAGGGGGCTCCGGTGGTGGAGCGCGCGTCCCAGCCGAGCCCGACCATCACCTGTGTGAGGTTCGGCGCGGCCTTGGACAGGGAGACGTTGCCCCCTTTGGCGAGCGTGACGCCCATATTGCTGGTCCTCCCCTGGTACTGCCACGTGGTGCTTCTTCGGTTGTCCTGCGCGTCCGGCGCCGCCCCTAAACGGTGCGGCGCCGGACGAGGGTGAATCCTTCGGGCGCCCTGCGGCTCAGACGTTGACGCCGAAGTCCTGCGCGATGCCGCGCAGGCCGGAGGCGTAGCCCTGGCCGATGGCGCGGAACTTCCACTCCGCGCCGTGGCGGTAGAGCTCGCCGAAGACCATGGCGGTCTCCGTCGAGGCGTCCTCGCTCAGGTCGTAGCGGGCGATCTCGGTGCCGCCGGCCTGGTTCACCACGCGGATGAACGCGTTGCGCACCTGGCCGAAGGACTGCTGGCGGTTCTCCGCGTCGTAGATCGACACCGGGAAGACGATCTTCTCGACGTCGGCCGGGACCGTGGCCAGGTTGACCTTGATCGCCTCGTCGTCGCCCTCGCCCTCACCGGTGAGGTTGTCACCGGTGTGCTCGACCGAGCCGTCGGGGCTCTTGAGGTTGTTGAAGAACACGAAGTTGGCGTCGCTGGCGACCTTGCCGGCGTTGTTCAGCAGCAGCGCGCTCGCGTCCAGGTCGAAGTCGGTGCCGGTCGTGGTGCGCACGTCCCACCCCAGACCGACGATGACCGCGGTCAGGCCAGGGGCCTCCTTGGTCAGCGATACGTTGCCGCCCTTGCTGAGGCTGACTCCCACGAGTCCTCCATTGGTGTCCGGGGGGCAGGGCGCCCCACCGTGCGTGGATAAGGATCTATCGGATCAACGAGTCGATCCTAGTGACGGGTTCCCGGCCCACGCATGCCCTGGAGCCGGCGAATCAGAGGGTGTCGAGCGCCTGGACGTACGCGCCGAGGTCGCGGGCGTCCGGCAGCGCGTTGACGACGGTCCAGCGGACCACGCCCTCCTTGTCGATGACGAAGGTGCCGCGCACCGCGCAGCCCTTGTCCTCGGCGAAGACGCCGTAGGCGCGGGAGACCTCGCCATGCGGCCAGAAGTCGCTGAGCAGCGGGTACTCCAGGCCCTCCTGCTCGGCGAAGACCCGCAGGGTGTGGATGGAGTCGTTGGAGACGGCGAGCACCTGGGTGTCGCGGTCGGCGAACTTCGGCAGGTTGTCGCGCACCTCGCACAGCTCGCCGGTGCACACGCCGGTGAACGCGAACGGATAGAAGAGCAGGACGACGTTCTTCTCACCGCGGAAGTCGGAGAGCTTCACGGTGGAGCCGTGGTTGTCCTTGAGCTCGAAGTCGGGGGCCTTGTCGCCGACCTGGATCGCCATCGCGTGGATGTCCCTTCGGGTGGGGCTGTCTGGGTGAGACCACCCTACGCAGCCGCCGCCCGCGCTCGACGGACGGGCCGAGCCCGACGGCTCGGCCCGTCCGGGGACGGACTACTTCTTGGACTTCGCGGCCTTGGGCGTCACCAGCCGGCTGCCGCTCCAGTCCTTGCCCACGCTGACGCTCTTGGAGGCGGACAGGCCCGCCGTCGTCGCGGCTTCCGAGATGTCGCTCGGCTCCACGTAGCCGTCACGGCCGGTCTTCGGCGTGAGGAGGAGGATCGAGCCGCCTTCTTCGATGTACGTGGTGGCGTCCACCAGCGCATCCGTCAGGTCGCCGTCCTCGTCGCGGAACCACAGCACCACGGCATCGGCCACGTCGTCGTAGTCCTCATCCATCAGCTCGCTGCCGATGGTGTCTTCGATGGACTCGCGGAGCTCCTGGTCGACGTCGTCGTCGTAGCCGATCTCCTGGACCACCTGCTCGGGCTGGAAACCCAGCCTGACGGCAGGGTTGGTCCGCTCCTCCGCGTGGTCCGCGGTCGCGCTCACGGGTTGCCTCCTGATCATGTCTTGGGAATATCTCAGCCACGCGCGTGCGCGAAGCATTGGCCGTAGTCCACACGGGCGGGGCGGATCGCGCAAGTACCCGGCGGTTCAGACCGCCGAAACGGTGACGATCCTGGCCGTGTCGACGCAACTCCAGGCACGAGATCGGGACGGATGGTGACGTACACCACACCTATCTGCCCCGTTTGCGTATTTGAGAACCATCCAAGGGTACGAGACTCGAACAGACACTGGTTACCCCGGGGTAGAGATGACGTTTGGACTTCCGAGGTACACGATGGGGGCGGTGCAGATACTGGAGAACCAGCGAGATTAACAGCGAGAGTAAGGAACAGCGTGGCTTCCGGATCCGATCGCAACCCGATCATCATTGGCGGCCTTCCGAGTCAGGTTCCTGACTTCGATCCCGAGGAAACCCAGGAGTGGCTCGACTCCCTCGACGCCGCGATCGACGAGCGCGGCCGGGAGCGGGCCCGCTATCTCATGCTGCGGCTGATCGAGCGCGCCCGCGAGAAGCGCGTGGCCGTGCCGGAGATGCGCAGCTCGGACTACGTCAACACCATCCCCACCAGGGCCGAGCCGTTCTTCCCCGGCAACGAGGAGATCGAGCGCCGGATCCTCAACGCGACCCGCTGGAACGCGGCGGTGATGGTGTCCAGGGCCCAGCGGCCCGGCATCGGCGTGGGCGGTCACATCGCCACCTTCGCGTCCTCCGCGTCCCTCTACGACGTCGGCTTCAACCACTTCTTCCGCGGCAAGGACGAGGGCGACGGCGGCGACCAGGTCTTCTTCCAGGGGCACGCCTCCCCCGGCATCTACGCGCGCGCGTTCCTGCTCGACCGGCTCAGCGAGCAGAACCTGGACGCGTTCCGCCAGGAGAAGTCCAAGGCACCGTACGGCCTGTCGTCGTACCCGCACCCGCGGCTCATGCCGGACTTCTGGGAGTTCCCGACCGTGTCCATGGGCCTCGGCCCGATCGGCGCGATCTACCAGGCCCGGATGAACCGCTATCTCCACGCGCGCGGGATCGCCGACACCTCGAAGTCCCGGGTCTGGGCCTTCCTCGGCGACGGCGAGATGGACGAGCCGGAGTCGCTCGGCCAGCTCTCCCTGGCCGCCCGTGAGGGCCTGGACAACCTGACCTTCGTGGTCAACTGCAACCTCCAGCGGCTCGACGGCCCGGTGCGCGGCAACGGCAAGGTGATCCAGGAGCTGGAGTCGGTCTTCCGGGGCGCCGGCTGGAACGTGATCAAGCTGATCTGGGACCGCACCTGGGACCCGCTGCTCGCGCAGGACCGGGACGGCATCCTCGTCAACAAGATGAACACGACCCCGGACGGCCAGTTCCAGACGTACGCCACCGAGTCCGGCGCGTACATCCGCGACCACTTCTTCGGCGACGACCAGCGGCTGCGGGCGATGGTCCAGGGCATGACCGACGACCAGATCCTGCACCTGGGGCGCGGCGGCCACGACCACAAGAAGATCTACGCGGCGTTCAAGGCGGCCGTGGAGCACACCGGCCAGCCGACGGTGATCCTCGCCAAGACGATCAAGGGCTGGACGCTGGGCCCGAACTTCGAGGGCCGCAACGCCACGCACCAGATGAAGAAGCTGACGGTGGCGGACCTCAAGGGCTTCCGCGACCGGCTGCACCTGCCGATCTCCGACAGGGAGCTGGAGTCCGGCCTGCCGCCGTACTACCACCCGGGCCGCGACTCGGAGGAGATCCAGTACATGCACGACCGGCGCCAGTCGCTGGGCGGGTACGTACCCACCCGGGTGGTGCGCTCCAAGCCGCTCCCGCTGCCCGCGGACAAGACGTACGCGAGTGTGAAGAAGGGGTCCGGGCAGCAGTCCATCGCGACGACCATGGCGTTCGTCCGACTGCTCAAGGACCTCATGCGGGACAAGGAGCTCGGCAAGCGGTTCGTGCTGATCGCGCCCGACGAGTACCGCACCTTCGGCATGGACTCGTTCTTCCCGAGCGCGAAGATCTACAACCCGCTGGGCCAGCAGTACGAGTCGGTCGACCGCGATCTGCTGCTCGCCTACAAGGAGTCGCCGACCGGCCAGATGCTGCACGACGGCATCTCGGAGGCGGGCTGCACGGCCTCGCTGATCGCGGCGGGTTCGTCGTACGCCACGCACGGCGAGCCGCTGATCCCGGTCTACGTCTTCTACTCGATGTTCGGTTTCCAGCGCACCGGCGACCAGTTCTGGCAGATGTCGGACCAGCTGGCGCGCGGTTTCGTGCTGGGCGCGACCGCCGGCCGCACCACCCTGACCGGTGAGGGTCTCCAGCACGCGGACGGCCACTCCCAGCTGCTCGCCTCGACGAACCCGGGCTGTGTGGCGTACGACCCGGCGTACTCGTACGAGATCGCGCACATCGTGCAGGACGGGCTCCGGAGGATGTACGGCAGCTCGGCGGAGCACCCGCACGGCGAGGACGTCTTCTACTACCTCACCGTCTACAACGAGCCGATCCAGCACCCGGCCGAGCCGGAGGACGTGGACGTCGAGGGCATCCTCAAGGGCATCCACCGGATGAGCCGGGGCACGGCGGGCTCGGTCCCGGCGCAGATCATCGCCTCGGGTGTGGCCGTGCCGTGGGCGGTCGAGGCGCAGAAGATCCTCGCCGAGGAGTGGAACGTCAAGGCGGACGTCTGGTCCGCGACCTCCTGGAACGAGCTGCGGCGCGAGGCCGTCGAGGTCGAGCGGCACAATCTGCTCCACCCGGAGGAGGAGCAGCGGGTGCCGTACGTGACGCGCAAGCTGTCCGGGGCCGAGGGGCCGTTCGTGGCCGTCTCGGACTGGATGCGGGCGGTGCCGGACCAGATCGCGCGCTGGGTGCCGGGCACGTACCAGTCGCTGGGCGCGGACGGCTTCGGCTTCGCCGACACCCGGGGTGCGGCGCGGCGCTTCTTCCACATCGACGCGCAGTCGATCGTGGTGGGCGTGCTCACCGAGCTGGCCCGGGAGGGCAAGCTCGACCGGTCGGTGCTGAAGCAGGCCATCGACCGCTACCAGCTCCTCGACGTGGCTGCGGCGGACCCGGGGGCTGCCGGGGGCGACGCGTAGCGTGCGGCGCCCGTGAGGGGTGGTGGGGCCGATGGCTCCACCACCCCTTACGCTTTCTTTACGATGCGAGCATGCACGAACGAACGGCGCAGGAGCGTTGGGAAGAGCTGAGCCAACGGCCGCTGCTGGCTCTCGCCCTGGTGTTCGCGGTCGCCTACGCCGTGCCGATCGTGGACACGTCGGCCGGGCACACGGTGACGTCCGGCTGCACCGTGGTGGAGTGGGTGGTGTGGGGGGCGTTCGCCACGGACTACCTGGTGCGGCTGGCGCTGACGCCCGACCGGCGGACGTTCGTGCGCACCCACTGGCTGGACCTGTGCGCGGTGGTGCTCCCGCTCGTCGCGGAGCTGCGGCTGCTGCGGCTCGTCTCCACGCTTCTGCTGCTGGGGCGGCGGGCGCGGATGGCCACGCAGATCCAGGTGACGACGTATGTCGCGGGGGTGGTCGTCGGGCTGCTGATGTTCGGCTCGCTCGCCGTGCTGTCGGTGGAACGGGACTCACCGAACGGGAACATCCGCACCCTGGGTGACGCCCTGTGGTGGTCGTTCACCACGATGACGACCGTGGGGTACGGCGATCACGCGCCGACCACCGGGATGGGCCGGCTCATCGCGGTCGGGCTGATGCTGTCCGGCATCGCGCTGCTCGGTGTGGTGACCGCCAACATCGCCGCCTGGTTCATCGAGCGCTTCGAGAAGGACGACGTGGAGGAGCGGGCCCAGACGGCGGCGATCCTCGCGCTGACGGAGGAGGTCCGCGCGCTCCGCGCCGAGGTGGCGGGACTCCGGCACGGAACGCGGGAGCACGAGGCCCTCACGGGCGACACGGTCACGGGCGGGTGAGTGCGCCGCCACGGCGTCGAGGACGCCGAGTCCCTCGGCACCTGCGGGCAGGAGCGCGAGCGGCCTGCCACGGGCTCCCGCGTCACAGCCCCGGTGTCGCCACCCCGGCCAGCCAGATGATCGCCAGCAGGGTGTCGATCGCACCCAGGACGACGGCGACCAGGGCCGGGGTCGGCCGGGAACCCGACCACCCGCGGCCCATGGCCAGCCGGCCGCACACGATCGCCGCGGGCCCCAGGACGATGCCCAGGGTGAAGAAACCGGCGACCGCGCAGACGAGGCCGACGATCCCGAGCGTCGCGCGATCCGGCCCGGTCCCTGACCTCGTGCGGCCAGGTGAGCGGGGGTACCTGCGCGTGCCGTGTCCGAAGCCGGCCATCGTCAACTCCCTGGTTTCCGGGGATGTTTCGATGTCCGGGTACCCACTGCTCGCGGTTCATGCCCGCCGGACGCGGACCAGGGCCGCGGCGCGCCGTCCCCCTCCGGCAGCGCGTCGCGGCCCTTGCCGCCCTCCCATCCGGAGGGCTTGACTAACTGTGACCTGTGGCGCGTTCCGGAGGCGAGGCACCTTTAGCCTCATCACCCGGATAGGGGAAATTTGTTGAAGTTCCGTCAGATCTCCGCCGTCGGATCTCCCCTGTCCGGCCCGGTCTCAGATGTGGCCGACCCCGGCGCCCGCCTCCGCGTTCTCTCCGCGCTTGGTGAGCAGGGCGACGAACACGGCGACGACCGCGACCCCGGCCGCCACCAGGGACGCCAGGCTCATGCCGGAGATGAAGGTGTCGTGCGCCACGTCGGTGATCTTCGCGGCGACCTCGGCCGGCGTCTCCGGCGTCACCGGCGCCACCCCGACCTGGACCGCCTCGGAGGCCTGGTCGAGCTGGGCGGGGGTGAGTGCGGGCAGGCCCGCCGCGGTCCAGTTGCCCGGCAGGTCACCGTCCACCTTGGACGCCATCACGGCACCCAGGACGGCGGTGCCGAGGCTGCCGCCGATCTGCATGGCCGCCTGCTGGAGGCCGCCCGCCACGCCCGACAGCTCCATGGGCGCGTTGCCGACGATGACCTCGGTGGCGCCGACCATGACCGGCGCGAGACCGAGGCCCAGCAGGGCGAACCAGAGGGACATGACGGCACTGCCGGTGTCCGTCTCCAGGGTGGACATGCCGTACATGGCGATGGCGGTGGCCGCCATGCCGCCGGCCAGCGGGATGCGCGGGCCCAGCTTGGTGATCATCGCGCCCGCGAGCGGGGAGCCGACGATCATCATGCCGGTGAGCGGGAGGAGGTGCAGACCGGCGTCGATGGGCTTCATGCCGTGCACGTTCTGCAGGTAGAACGTCACGAAGAACAGGCCGCCCATGAAGGCGATGGCCATGAGGACCATCAGGACCACGCCCGCCGACAGCGGGACGGACCGGAACAGCGCCAGCGGGATCAGCGGCTCCTTCACCTTCGTCTCCCACAGGGCGAAGGCGGCGAACAGCACGACGGAGCCGATGACGAAGGCCCAGGTCTTGGCGTCGCCCCAGCCCCAGGTCGGGGCCTTGATCAGGGCCCAGACCAGGCAGAACATCGCGGCCGACAGCAGCGCGATGCCGAGCAGGTCGAAGGAGCGGGGCGCGTTCTCGGCGCGGTGGTCGAGCAGGATCAGCACGCCGAGGACCAGGGCGACCAGGCCGACCGGCACGTTGATGAAGAACACCGACTGCCAGCTGACGTGCTCGACGAGGACGCCGCCGAGGATCGGGCCGCCCGCGGTGGAGGCGCCGATGACCATGCCCCAGATGCCGATGGCCATGTTGAGCCTCTCGGCCGGGAAGGTCGCCCGCAGCAGGCCCAGCGCGGCCGGCATCAGCAGCGCGCCGAAGAGGCCCTGGAGCACGCGGAAGGTGACCACCAGCGCGATGCTGTCGGACAGGCCGATCGCGCCGGAGGCGGCGGCGAAGCCGACGACGCCTATCAGGAAGGTCTGGCGGTGGCCGAACCGGTCACCGAGCTTGCCCGCGGTGATCAGGCAGACCGCGAGGGCGAGGAAGTAGCCGTTGGTGATCCACTGCACCTCGGCGAAGCTGGCGCCCAGGTCCTTCTGGATGGCCGGGTTGGCGATGGCCACGATGGTGCCGTCGAGGGCCACCATCATGACGCCGACGGCGACGGTGATGAGGGTGAACCACGGATGGCCGCGCAGCCCCCGGGCCGGGAGCGGGTCCGACGGGGCCGCTGACGCCTTGTCCCCCGACCCCGTCGCGTCGATGGTGGTCTGACTAGTCATGCGCCCGAGGCTAGGGACAGCCGCTGACAATTGACAAACGAGTTCACAAGTCAGTAACTGACACCTATGCAGACACCGCGTGAACAGACGCTGCGCGAGCGCAAGAAGCGGCGCACCCGGGACGCGCTGCTGCGGGCCGCCGTGGAGCTGTTCGTGTCGCGCGGGTACGAGCACACCACCGTCGACGCGGTCGCCGAGGCCGTCGACGTCTCCCCGCGCACCTTCTTCCGCTACTTCGCCGGCAAGGAGGAGGCCGCGCTCGGCCTGGCGGAGCTGACCGTGGAGCGGTTCGTGCAGGCCGTGCGGGAGCGTCCGGCGCACGAGCCGCCGTTGGAGGCGCTGCGGCAGGCCGTGCTGGACGGCTGGTCCTCCCTCCACGAGGTCGTGGAGACCGTCGTACCCGTGGAGCTGTATCTGCGGATGTACCGGGTGATCGAGTCGACGCCGGTGCTGCTCGCCGCGTATCTTCGGCGGTCGACCGAGGTCGAGGAGACCCTCGCCCGCGTCATCGCCGGGCGGGAGGGCCTGGACGTGGACGCCGATCCGCGGCCGCGGCTCGCGGTGGCGGTGTTCAGCGGAGTGATGCGGATGGCCGAGCGGCAGTGGGTGGCCCAGGCGGAGGGGGAGTTCAGCCTCGCCGGCATCCACACGGTGATCTCCCGCTGCCTCGACCAGGTCGGACCGGCTCTGCTGGGAGACTGGCGAAAGGGCTGAAAGGTCCTATGACCCTCGACACGCCGGTCGAAACGTGATCCCCGCCACTTTATTAACCTGAGATCCTCCCGTTCTCCTAGTGTGTCCTCCCAGTGACTTCCTTCGACACCTCCCCGCAACTGAGCCTCTGGCGCGCTCTCCCCGCCCTGGCCGTGGTGTTCGTGATGCTGGCGACCACCGGCTGGACCGCCGTACGCCACCACCAGGGGACCACCGCGCTGAAGGCCTCCCGCTCGGCCTGGGAGCACGGCCGGATCGACGGCCGCGCCCTGCCCGACCCGGACACGGCACCGGGCCGGATCTCCCGCTTCTTCGCCTCGCTGACCGCCGCCGAGCGCACCGGCCTCGCCCGTGACTACGCGCTCGCCGTGGGCAACATGAACGGCGCCCCCGTGCAGCTGCGCTACCGGGCCAACCGGATCGCGCTGCACCAGCAGACCCGTGTCGAGCGCCGGCGGATGCACGACAGCCGGCTCACGCCCGCCGGACAGCAGGAGGCCGGGCGGCGCATGCACCGCTACGAGTCGCTGAGCGACCCCGCCCGGCACATCCTCGCCTTCGACCCGGAGGGCTCGGGCCGGGCCGCCGAGGTCTTCGGCGACCTGGACACCGCCGAGCGGATCTCCGTCGTCGTCCCCGGCGTCGACACCGATCTGCTCACCTTCCAGCGCACCAACCGCAGGTATGCGGCGCCCGTCGGCATGGCCGAGGCGCTGTACACGGCCGAGCGCGAGGCGAGCCCCTCGACCCGGACCGCCGTGATCGCCTGGGCCGACTACACCGCCCCCGACGGCCTCGGCATCGACTCGGCGACCGCGATGCGCGCCGAGAACGGCGCCGTACGGCTCACCGCCCTGCTGCGCGCCCTGCCGGGCACCTCGCCCGTCTCCCTGTTCTGCCACAGCTACGGCTCGGTGCTGTGCGGGGTCGCCGCGCACACGCTGCCGGACCGGGTGAGCGACATCGCGGTGGCGGGCAGCCCCGGCATGCGGGTGGAGAAGGCCGCCGAGCTGGGCACCGGCGCCCGGGTGTGGGCGATGCGGGACGCCGACGACTGGGTGGGGGACGTCCCGCACCTGGAGGTCGGCGGGCTCGGGCACGGCGAGGACCCGATGGCGCGGGCGTTCGGGGCGCGGGTGCTGTCCTCCGAGGACGCGCAGGGCCACGGCGGCTACTTCGTGCCCGGCACCGACAGTCTGCGCAACCTCGCCGACATCGGCTCCGGCGCGTACCGTTCGGTGGAGTGCGCCGACGACTTCGGCGCCTGCCGGGAGGGTTTGTCCGACACGACGACGGCTGGACGCGCGTAGAGACGCAGGAATCGCGGCGTGCGCGGGGAGGGGACGACGATGCGTGTCCCGCATACGATGAGCCGCATGGGTGACGTACTGGCCGGATTTCATGCCGCCTGGGAGTTCGAGTCCGACTCCGTCCTCATCCGCTACGAACGGGGGATGCGCACACCCAAGCTGCTGTCGGCGCTGGGTGAACGAAGAATTCCGCTCACCGCCCTGGCCGGGGTGACGCTCTCCCCGGGCCGGCGCGGGACCGTCGTGCTGCGCGCGGAGCCGCGGGCGGGGGCCGATCCGCTGATCGAGGCGGCGGCGGGCCAGCTCAAGGACGGCTCCGACCCCTACCGGCTGGTGCTGCCCGCCGAGCGGGAGGTGCTCGCGGAGTACTACGCCGACGAGCTGCGCTCCCGGCTGGCGGAGCTGAAGGAGTCCGGCCCGGCGGAACGGTTCCTCGTGCCCGCGCCGGAGGCGCCGCGCGCGTTCAAGGCGTACGACGGGAAGGCGTCCTTCGACGGCCGGACCGTGCGGTTCAGATGGTCCTGGACGGGGGCGTCGTCGGCGAAGTGGAAGGCCGGGGACCAGAGTTTCGCGGTGTCCGAGCTGAGCGGGGTGGAGTGGCGGTCGCCGGAGGTGTTCGAGGGGCATCTGCGGCTGGTGCGCGGTGAAGACTCCCCGGCACAGGCCGACCAGGACCCGGGGACCGTGGTGTTCGGGCTGGGGTACGGGCCGGTGCACGAGTCGCTGCCGTTCGCGGCTGCGGTCCTGGCCGCCGTCCGCACGCGGGGGTCCGTGGCCTCGGTCACGGGCCCCCGGCGTGATCCCTCGGACATCGCCGAACGGATCAGGCATCTGGGAGAACTGCACCGGTCCGGTCTGGTGACCGACGAGGAGTTCTCCGCGAAGAAGGCGGAACTGCTGTCCGAGCTGTGACTACTCGCGGCCGGCCGAGGCGAACCGCATGTCCGCGTAACGGTCGCCCGCCACCTGGGCCGCGATCGGGTCCAGCACCGCCAGTTCCTCCGGCGTCAGACGGATCGCCGCCGCCGCCGTGTTCTCCTCCACCCTCGTCGCCTTGCGCGTGCCCGGGATCGGGACCAGCGGGAGACCGTGGATCTCGCTCTGCTGGTGGACCCAGGCGAGGGCTATCTGCCCCGGCGTCGCGTCGCGCGCCTCGGCCAGCGCGCGGACCGGCTCCAGCAGGGCGCCGTTGGCGGCCGCGTTCTCGCCGGTGAAGCGGGGCTGCGTCCGGCGGAAGTCGTCGGCGGTGAGGTCCTGGGCGGCGTCGGCGAAGGAGCCGGTGAGGAAGCCCCGGCCGAGCGGGGAGTACGGAACCAGGGTCACGCCGAGCTCGGCGGCGGCCGGGACGACCCTGGCCTCGATGTCCCGGCTGAACAGGGACCACTCTGACTGCAGGGCGGCGATCGGGTGCACGGCGTGCGCGGCGCGCAGCTCGGCCGCCGTCACCTCGCTCAGGCCCAGCTGCTTGACCTTGCCCTCACGGACCAGCTCGGCCATCACCCCGACGGTGTCCTCGATCGGCACGTCCACATCGCGGCGGTGCATGTAGTAGAGGTCGATGACGTCGACGTCCAGCCGCTTCAGGCTCGCCTCGACGGCCTCCCGGATGTACGGCGCGTCGTTGCGGACGACCCGGCGCGTGGGGTCGTCCGCAGGGATCGACAGGGCGAACTTGGTGGCGATGACGACCTCGTCGCGGTGCGCCCGGAAGAACGGGGACAGGAACCGCTCGTTCTCCCCGGCGCCGTAGGCGTCCGCCGTGTCGTACAGGGTGACGCCGAGCTCCAGGGCGCGCTCCAGGGCGGCCCGGGACTCGGCCGCGTCCGAGGGGCCGTACGCGAAGCTCATGCCCATGCAGCCGAGGCCCTGGACGCCGACCTCGGGGCCGTCGGCGCCGAGTCGCACGGTCGGGATCCTGCTGTCGGTCATCGGGTGGTCCTCTCCCTTTCGTACGCCTGGACGCGTGAGGCGTCCGCATAGAACATGATCTTGCGGTCGAGCACGGCGAGCGTGTCCTGGAGCTCGGCGATCCGGGCCGTGACGTCCCGCCGCGTCGCCTCCAGCAGCGCGTAGCGCTCCCCGTAGGTGCTGTCGCCCTCGCGCACCAGCTCGGCGTACCGCACCATGTCGGCGACCGGCATGCCGGTGAGCCGCAGCTTGCCGACGAGGTCGAGCCAGTCGAGGTCCCGGTTGCTGTAGCGGCGCTGGCCGGTGTGCGAGCGGTCGATGTGGGACATCAGCCCGATCCGCTCGTACCAGCGCAGGGTGTGGGCCGTCAGGCCGGTGAACGCGACGACCTCGCTGATCGTGTAGCTGTCCTGCCCGTCGGGGCGGGGATGCCGCGGTGGTGGCGCGGAGCAGACGTCTGCGGGGCTCGGGGCTTGCTCGGTGGTCACGGGCGTGGTCTGCAACACCGTCATGGCCTCCACGCTATGACCTTGGAGTGGGCTCCAAGCAAGCGGAATCGGTAAGAATTGAGGGGACGCGGCCTGATCACGCCGATGGACGCGCGGGACCGTGACCGCTGCGCGCCGGGCGCTGCCCGAGGACGCCGCCGCCGTCCGCCGAGGCCGGGCCGCCGTAGGTGTCTCCGGGCTTCAAGTCCGAGCCCGACCCCCTTGCCGGAGTTGCCGCTGTGAGCCCTTAGGCTCGTCGGCATGTCGCTGAAGAGCCTTGCGCTGATCGAGAACTGGCCGGTTCCTTCCGCCGCCGCGGGTGTCGTCCGGGCCGACGGCACGGTCCTGGGCACCCACGGGCCGGTCGGGCGGCGCTTCCCGCTGGCCTCGGTCACCAAGCCGCTCGCCGCCTACGCCGTGCTCGTGGCTTACGAGGAGGGGGCGGTGGAGCTGGACGAGCCGGCCGGTCCGCCCGGGGCGACGGTCCGGCACCTCCTCGCGCACACCTCGGGACTCGCCTTCGACGAGCACCGGGTGACGGCGGCGCCCGGGGAGCGGCGGCTGTACTCCAACGCCGGGTTCGAGCAGCTCGGCGACCATCTCGCGAAGGCCACGGACATCCCGTTCGCGGAGTATCTGCGGCAGGCGGTGCTGGAGCCGCTGGGGATGACGGCCACCACGCTGGACGGCTCCCCCGCGAAGGACGGCGTCTCCACGGTCGAGGACCTGCTCCGCTTCGCGGCCGAGGTGCAGGCGCCGCGGCTGCTGGACCCGCGCACGGTCGCGGAGGCGATGAGCGTGCAGTACCCCGGCACGAAGGGCGTCCTGCCGGGCTTCGGCCACCACAACCCCAACGACTGGGGCCTCGGCTTCGAGATCCGCGACGGCAAGTCCCCGCACTGGACGGGGAGTTCGTCCTCCCCGCGCACCTTCGGCCACTTCGGCCAGTCCGGTACGTTCCTGTGGATCGACCCGGCCGCGGGGCTGGCGACCGTCGCGCTGACGGACCGCGCCTTCGGGCCGTGGGCGGTGGAGGCGTGGCCGCCGTTCACGGACGCGGTGCTGGCGGAGGCCGCGGCGGCCGGCTCCTAGGGGCAACGCCCGCTAGCCCGACAGCTCCCACATCAGCACCTCCGCCGGGCCGGTCAGGGTGAGCAGGTCGAGGTCCTTCTCGTCGGCGGCGCGCACCGCGTCCCCGGGGCCCAGGTCGTGCGGGCCCAACCGGACGGTGCCGCGCACCACGTGGACGTACACGCGGGACGCGTCCGGCACCGCCGTCCGCTCCCCCGGCACCAGCCGTCGTACGTGGAGCATCGCCCCGGCGGCGGGGACGGCGTAGGGCGTGGCGTCCGCGATGCCGTGGACGATCTCGTACGTCGGGTCGCCGCCGGGGTCCAGCGGGGCCAGCCACATCTGCACGAAGGTGAGGGGGGCCGTGCCGTCGTTGCGCTCGACGTGCCGGACGCCGTCCGCCGAGCTGAGGCGCTGCACGTCCCCCGGCCGGACCGTCGTCTCGTGTCCCCGTGAGTCGCGGTGCGTCAGCTGCCCCCGCACGACCCAGGTGACGATCTCGGTGTGGCTGTGGGGGTGCTCGTCGAAGCCGGCGCCGGGGGCGAGCCGCTCCTCGTTGCAGGCGATCAGCGCGCCGAAGCGGAGGTTGTCGGGATCGTAGTGGGACCCGAAGGAGAAGGCGTGCCGGGTCTCGATGCCGGCCGCCGGGTCCCCTCCGGGGTAGCGCTCGTCGGCGCGGCGTACGTCCATCACGCCCCCACGGTAGCCCTCGGGCGCGCGAGTCGGCCCCCATGAGGCCCCGGCCACGCACATCGCCCTCCCGATAAGGCAACCTTGTGCACGTGCCCGAACCCGAAACCACCCTCCCCGACGCGGCAGCGCACCCCGCCCACCCGCATCCCGCGACCCTGAAGCGGCTGGTGAAGTCCGCCGGGAGCCTCGCCGCGCAGGCCATCGCACGGATGGACGAGACGCTTCCGTGGTACCGGGCGATGCCCCCGGAGAACCGTTCCTGGATCGGGCTGGTCGCCCAGGCCGGCATCGCCGCCTTCACGGAGTGGTTCCGGCACCCGGACGCCCCGCAGGCGATCTCCACCGATGTGTTCGGGACCGCTCCCCGGGAGCTGACCCGGGCCATCACGCTGCGCCAGACGGTGGAGATGGTGCGCACCACGATCGAGGTCATGGAGTCCGCGATCGACGAGGTCGCGGCGCCCGGGGACGAGGGCGTGCTGCGCGAGGCACTGCTCGTCTACGCGCGCGAGATCGCCTTCGCGACCGCCCAGGTGTACGCGCAGGCCGCCGAGGCGCGCGGTGCCTGGGACGCCCGGCTGGAGTCGCTGGTCGTCAACGCCGTGCTCAGCGGGGAGGCCGACGAGGGTGCCGTGAGCCGGGCCGCCGCGCTCGGCTGGAACGCTCCCGAACATGTGTGCGTGGTGCTCGGCACCGCGCCCGACGGGGACTCCGAGCTGACCGTCGAGGCCATCCGGCGCGCTTCCCGGCACGCCAAACTCCAGGTGCTCACCGGGGTGCTCGGCTCGCGGCTGGTCGTCATCGCGGGTGGCAGCGACAATCCGATCGCCGTGGCGAAGTCCCTGATCGGGCCGTTCGCCGCCGGTCCGGTCGTGGCCGGGCCGGTGGTGCCCGACCTGCTGGCGGCCACCCGGTCCGCGCAGGCCGCCGCCGCGGGCCTCAAGGCGTGTTCCGCCTGGCAGGACGCGCCGCGCCCGGTCCTGGCGGACGATCTGCTTCCGGAGCGCGCGATCGCCGGTGATCCCAGCGCGCGCGAGCAGTTGGTGGAGGAGATCTACAGACCGCTGGAGGAGGCCGGCTCCGCGTTGCTGGAGACGCTCTCGGTCTATCTCGAACAGGCGAGCAGTCTGGAGGGCGCGGCGCGGATGCTGTTCGTGCATCCCAACACCGTCCGCTACCGGCTCCGACGTGTGACTGACGTCACCGGTTGGTCGCCATCCGATGTACGCTCCGCATTCACCCTGAGGATCGCGCTCATCCTGGGGCGCCTCGTCGACGGGGATCCCCAGACATAGGCTTTTGTCGGGGGCCCACAAAACCCCCTGCCGTTCTTCGTCCCTGTCCCCACGGGCGGCCTCGGCCGTCCACAAGAGAGAGTGTGAGAGTGCTCGTACTCGTCGCTCCCGGCCAGGGCGCCCAGACGCCCGGCTTCCTGACCCCCTGGCTCGACCTCCCCGGTGTCGAGGACCGCCTGCGTACCCTGTCGGCGGCCGTCGATCTCGACCTGGTGCACTACGGCACGCACGCCGACGCCGACGAGATCCGTGACACCGCGATCGCCCAGCCGCTGCTGGTGGCGGCCGGGATCGTCTCCGCCACGGCGCTGGGTGCCGTGACGCCCGGCGCGGTCGCCGGTCACAGCGTCGGCGAGATCACCGCGGCCGCCTTCGCGGGCGTCCTCGACGACACCGCCGCGCTGACCCTGGTCCGCCGCCGCGGCCTGGCCATGGCCGAGGCCGCCGCGATCACCGCGACCGGGATGTCGGCGCTGCTCGGCGGCGACCCCGAGGTGACCGTGCCGCATCTGGAGAAGCTCGGGCTGACCCCGGCGAACGTCAACGGCGCGGGCCAGATCGTCGCGGCCGGCACCCTGGAGCAGCTCGCCGCACTGAACGAGGACAAGCCCGAGGGCGTCCGCAAGGTCGTCCCGCTGAAGGTCGCCGGCGCGTTCCACACGCACCACATGGCCCCGGCCGTCGAGATCCTCGCCGAGGCCGCCGCGGAGCTGGCCCCGGCCGACCCGAAGGTCGTGTACGTCTCCAACAAGGACGGCGGGACCGTCGCGACCGGCGCCGAGGTGCTGGAGCGGCTGGTGGGCCAGATCGCCAACCCGGTGCGCTGGGACCTGTGCATGGAGACCTTCAAGGAGCTCGGCGCGACCGCGATCATCGAGGTCTGCCCCGGCGGCACGCTGGTCGGCCTCGCCAAGCGCGCCCTGCCCGGCGTGAAGACGCTCGCGCTGAAGACCCCCGACGACCTCGACGCCGCTCGTGAGCTCCTCTCCGAGCACGGCGCCGCCTGACAAGGAGCCCTGATGGCGAAGATCAGGCCCAGCAAGGGCCATCCGTACGCGCGCATCCTCGGCGTCGGCGGCTACCGGCCCACCCGGGTCGTGCCCAACGAGGTCATCCTGGAGACGATCGACTCCTCCGACGAGTGGATCCGCTCGCGCTCGGGCATCGAGACCCGGCACTGGGCGAACGGCGAGGAGACCGTCGCCGCCATGTCGGTCGAGGCGGCCGGCAAGGCGATCGCCGACGCCGGGATCACCGCCGAGCAGGTCGGCGCCGTGGTCGTCTCGACCGTCTCGCACTTCAAGCAGACGCCGGCCGTCGCGACGGAGATCGCCGACAAGCTCGGCACCGACAAGGCCGCCGCGTTCGACATCTCGGCCGGCTGCGCGGGCTTCGGCTACGGCCTGACGCTCGCCAAGGGCATGGTCGTCGAGGGCTCCGCCGAGTACGTCCTCGTCATCGGCGTGGAGCGGCTGAGCGATCTGACCGACCTGGAGGACCGGGCCACGGCCTTCCTGTTCGGCGACGGCGCCGGCGCGGTCGTCGTCGGTCCCGCCACCGAGCCGGGGATCGGGCCGACGGTGTGGGGTTCCGAGGGCGACAAGTCGGAGACCATCAAGCAGACCGTGCCGTGGACGGACTACCGCGACGGCACCGTGGAGCGCTTCCCGGCGATCACGCAGGAGGGCCAGGCGGTCTTCCGCTGGGCCGTCTTCGAGATGGCCAAGGTCGCCAAGGAGGCGCTGGACGCCGCCGGCATCACCGCCGACGAGCTGGACGTCTTCATCCCCCACCAGGCCAACGAGCGGATCATCGACTCGATGGTCAAGACTCTCAAGCTGCCGGAGTCCGTCACCGTCGCCCGTGACGTGCGCACCACCGGCAACACCTCGGCCGCCTCGATCCCGCTCGCGATGGAGCGGCTCCTGGCGACCGGTGAGGCGAAGAGCGGCGACACCGCGCTCGTCATCGGTTTCGGGGCGGGTCTCGTCTACGCCGCGACTGTCGTTACCCTCCCCTAGGCACTCCGTACCGGATCATGCGATCCGGTGGCGGACAGCACCACTGCCACACCCTCTGGAACACAACGAAGGAGCGCCATCATGGCCGCCACTCAGGAAGAGATCGTCGCCGGTCTCGCCGACATCGTGAACGAGATCGCCGGCATCCCGGTTGAGGACGTCCAGCTGGACAAGTCCTTCACCGACGACCTGGACGTCGACTCGCTGTCCATGGTCGAGGTCGTCGTCGCCGCCGAAGAGCGCTTCGACGTCAAGATCCCGGACGAGGACGTCAAGAACCTCAAGACCGTCGGTGACGCGACCGACTACATCCTCAAGCACCAGGGCTGATCTTCCGATCCTCTGGGCTGAACTGCCCCGCCACCCGGCGGTGGCGCCGCTGAATCCTCGTAACGTTGGAGAAAGAATCCGTGAGCCCGACCAATCGCACCGTGGTCGTCACCGGTATCGGCGCAACCACACCGCTGGGTGGCGACGCAGCCTCTACCTGGGAGGGCCTGGTCGCCGGCAAGTCCGGTGTCAAGGTCCTGGAACAGGAGTGGGCGGCCGACCAGGCCGTCCGTATCGCGGCCCCGATCGCTGTGGAGCCTCTTGAGGTCCTCCCGCGTCCGCAGGCCCGCAAGCTGGACCGCTCGGCGCAGTTCGCGCTGATCGCGGCCCAGGAAGCATGGAAGGACGCCGGTTTCTCCGGCAAGGCGGGCGAGGACGGCAGCGACGGCGCCGTCGACCCCGACCGCCTCGGCGCGGTCATCGCGTCCGGCATCGGCGGTGTCAACACGCTCCTCGACCAGTACGACGTGCTGAAGGAGAAGGGCGTCCGCCGGGTCTCCCCGCACACCGTGCCGATGCTGATGCCGAACAGCCCGTCCGCCAACGTCGGTCTGCTCGTCGGCGCCCGCGCCGGTGTGCACACCCCGGTCTCCGCCTGCGCGTCGGGCGCCGAGGCCATCGGCTACGCCATCGAGATGATCCGTACGGGCCGCGCCGACGTCGTCGTCGCCGGTGGTACGGAGGCGGCGATCCACCCGCTGCCCATCGCCGCGTTCGGCAACATGATGGCGATGTCCAAGAACAACGAGAACCCGCAGGGCGCCTCCCGCCCCTACGACGTGGCTCGCGACGGCTTCGTGATGGGCGAGGGCTCCGGTGTGATCGTCCTGGAGTCCGCGGAGCACGCGGCCAAGCGCGGGGCCCGGGTGTACGCCGAGGCCGTCGGGCAGGGCATCTCCGCCGACGCCCACGACATCGTGCAGCCGGAGCCGGAGGGCCGCGGCATTTCGCACGCCCTCCAGAACCTGCTGGAGCGCACCGATCTGGACCCGGCGGAGATCGTGCACGTCAACGCGCACGCGACCTCCACTCCGGCCGGTGACATCGCCGAACTGAAGGCGCTGCGCAAGGTCTTCGGCGACGACGCCGACCACATGGCCGTCTCGGCGACCAAGTCGATGACCGGGCATCTGCTCGGTGGCGCGGGCGGTGTAGAGACCGTCGCGACCGTGCTCGCCCTGTACCACCGGGTGGCACCGCCGACGATCAACGTCGACAACCTCGACCCCGAGGCCGAGGCCAACGCGGACATCGTCCGGGGCGAGGCCCGCAAGCTGCCCGTGGAGGGCCGTATCGCCGCGCTGAACGACTCGTTCGGCTTCGGCGGGCACAACGTCGTCCTGGCGTTCCGTTCGGTCTGAGAAACGTCCTCACACAGGTGAAGGGCCCCCACCTTGCGAGGTGGGGGCCCTTTCCCGTGGTCGGGTCGGCCTCAGACGACCTGGTGCAGCCAGCGGACCGGGGCTCCCTCGCCGGCGTAGCGGAACGGCTCCAGTTCGTCGTCCCAGGGCTTGCCCAGGAGCTTGGACAGTTCGGCCTCGAGGTCGGTCTCGCCGCGCCGGCTGCGCAGCAGGGCCGCGCGCAGCCGGTCCTCTGGGATGAGGATGTCGCCGTGGATGCCGGTGACGGCGTGGAAGATGCCGAGGTCGGGGGTGCAGCTGTAGCGCTCGCCCTCGGCGGTGGCGCAGGGTTCGGCGGTCACCTCGAAGCGGAGCATCTGCCAGCCGCGCAGGGCGGAGGCGAGCTTGGAGGCGGTGCCGGCCTCGCCCTTGAAGGAGAACTCCGAGCGCCAGGTGCCGGGCGCGGCGGGCTGCCGGATCCAGTCGAGGTTGACGCGCGTGCCGAGCACCCCGGCGATGGCCCACTCGACGTGCGGGCAGAGCGCGCGCGGCGCGGAGTGCACGTACAGAACTCCACGTGTCGTCACCGGGACCTCCGGGCAGAGCGGGACATCTTGCAGGCGGGCAGGGCGGCGGTGGCGGGGCAGCCGCGTTGATGGCGAGGCTACCGTGCGGCGGCGCAAGGAGTGTGACGTACCGTCGGTCCCGGTGCCGTGAACGTCCGCCTTTCACTCGGCAGGACGCCTGTACGGGTGTGATGCGTTCCATCTTGTGGGTCCTGTCCTGTCCCGGTCCCGGCGCGCGGTCCGGGTGCGCGGGAACTCCTGTGCGTTGTCATGGGTGGGGCCTGTCGTGGGTGGGGCCGTCTGTCCGAGCAGCGAGGGGATCACCAGGGGATGCGGATGCGAAACCGGCGGGTGCGGGCGGTACTGGCCGTCACCGGCGCAGCCGTCCTGGGGCTGGCCGGCTGTGACGCGCTGGGCGGGGGCGGCAGCCCGGGGGACGCGGGGGCGCGCGAGGCGAGGGCGGCGAGGGCGCCGTTGTGGGACACGAGCCCGGCGTCGATGGCGGCGGTGGGTGACTCCATCACCCGTGGCTTCGACGCCTGTACGGTCCTCCAGGACTGCCCCGAGGTGTCCTGGGCGACGGGGGCGAGCGCCGGGGTGGAGAGTCTCGCGGTGCGGCTGCTGGGCGCGTCGAAGGCGGCCACGCACAGCTGGAACTTCGCGGTGACCGGGGCCAGGATGGCGGATCTGACGGACCAGATGACCCGGGCGGCGGCGGAGAAACCGCAGCTCGTGACGGTGATGGCGGGGGCGAACGACGCCTGCCGGGAGTCGCCGGGGGCGATGACGCCGGTGGCGGACTTCCGGGCGGAGTTCGAGGGGGCGCTGCGCACGCTGCGCCGGTCGCTGCCGAAGGCACAGGTGTACGTGGCGAGCGTGCCGAACCTGAAGCGGCTGTGGTCGCAGGGGCGGACCAACGCGCTGGGCAAGCAGATCTGGAAGCTGGGGATCTGTCCCTCGATGCTGGGTGACGCGGACGCGCTGGACGCGGCGGCGACTGCGCGGCGGGACACCGTGCAGCGGCGGGTGGAGGACTACAACCGGGTGCTGGAGGAGGTCTGCGCGAAGGACGCGCGGTGCCGGTTCGACGGCGGCGCGGTGTACGACTTCCGGTTCGGCACCGATCAGTTGAGTCACTGGGACTGGTTCCATCCGAGCAAGGACGGTCAGGCGCGGCTCGCGGAGATCGCCTATGGGAAAGTCACCGCGCGGGTCGGGTGACTTAGTGTTCCGACCATGAGCGAACACTTCGGAACACTTTCCGATGGCACCCCGGTACACCGCTGGACCCTGGAGCGGGCGGGCACCCGGGTGCGGGTGCTGTCGTACGGCGGGATCGTGCAGTCCGTGGAGGTCCCCGACCGGGACGGGCGGACGGCGGACGTGGTGCTGGGGTTCGCGGACCTGGAGGGCTATCTCTCCCACCCCGAGCCGTTCCTCGGTGCCTTGATCGGCCGGTACGCGAACCGGATCGGCCGGGCCCGTTTCCCGCTGGACGGGCTGACGTACGCGCTGGAGCCCAACAACGCGCCGAACTCGCTGCACGGCGGTCCGCGCGGCTTCGACAAGCGGGTGTGGGAGGTGGAGCCGGTCGAGCACGGGCTGCGGCTGAGCCGGGTGAGCCCGCACGGCGAGGAGGGCTTCCCGGGGCGGCTGGAGATCTCGGCGACGTACACGCTGGACGCGTCGGGGGCGCTGCGGTTGGCGTACGAGGCGGTCACGGACGCGCCGACGGTGGTGAACCTGACCAACCACAGCTACTTCAACCTGGGCGGCCCTGACAGCGGCGACGCGGGCGGCCATGAACTGCGGCTGGCCGCCGCGCGGTACACGCCGGTGGACGCGGATCTGATTCCGACCGGGGAGCTCGCGGAGGTGGCGGGGACCCGCTTCGACTTCCGTACGGCCCGTAAGACCGGCGCCGGCTACGACCACAACTTCGTGCTGGACAAGGGCGTCACGGCCGAGCCGCGGGAGGTGGCCGAGCTGCACGATCCGGCGAGCGGGCGGGTGCTGTCGGTGTCGACGACCGAGCCGGGCATCCAGGTGTACACGGCGGACCATCTGGGCGAGCCGTTCGCGCCGTGCCAGGGGATCGCGCTGGAGACCCAGCACTTCCCCGACTCGCCGAACCGCCCGGAGTTCCCCACGACCGTGCTGCGGCCGGGCGGGGTGTACCGGTCGGAGACGGTGTACGGGTTCGGCGTCCGGTGAGACATAGCCCCGGCCCGGGGGTCAGGTCCCGGGCCGGGGCTGTTCATGGGGTGAGGAGTACCCGCCTCAGACGTTAGTCGTCGCGGTGATCCTGCGGTCCGCGAGGGACCTACCCACCTGGATTTCGTACGAACCCTTCACAAAGAACCACCGGTGGGCGGCCTCGTCCCAGATCTCGAAGGCGCGCCGCGGGATCTCCACGGTGACCTCGGCCTCCTCCCCCGGGCCGGCCTCGACGGCGGCGAACCCGGCGAGCCGGCGGGCGGGGCGGTCGGCGCCGGGGGCGGTGGGCGCCAGGTACACCTGGACGACCTCGCGGCCGGCCCGCTCACCGGTGTTGCGGACCCGTACCGTCACCGTCGCAGCGGCCACCTCGACGGACTCGTAGGCCCAGTCGGTGTAGCCGAGGCCGTGGCCGAAGGGGTACGAGGGGGTCCGGCCCGCCTTCTCCCAGGCGGGGTAGCCGATGAAGAGGTCCTCGGTGTAGCGGAGTTCGCCGTCGGTGGGGACGACCTGGGTGACGGGGGCGTCGGCGAGGGAGCCCCAGGTGGTGGGGAGGCGGCCGCCGGGCTCGCGGGCGCCGGTGAGGACGTCGGCGAGGGCCGCGCCGCCCTCCTGGCCGGGGAACCAGGTGAGCAGCACCGCGGCGACCTCCTCGCGCCAGGGCAGTTCGACCGGAGAGCCGGAGTTGACGACCACCACGGTGTTCGGGTTGGCGGCGGCGACCGCGCGCACCAGGTCGTCCTGGCGGCCGGGGAGGGTGAGGTCCTTGCGGTCGAACCCCTCGGACTCGACGCGGTCCGTGGTGGCGACCACGACGACCGCGGTGTCGGCGGCCCGGGCGGCCCGGGCGGCCTCGGCGATCAGCTCGTCGGGGTCGCGCTGCGGCTCCTGGTGGGCGAGGGCGAAGGCGACGACCTTGAAGGGGATCCCGTCGGGAAGCGCGAAGACGTGGGTGAGCGAGACCTCGACCGGTTCGCCGGCGGTCAGATCCACGCGGGCGTGCGGCACGGGGGCGCCGAAGAAGGCCTCGAAGGGGTCGCTGACGTCGGCGGGGAGCTGGGGGCCGTCGAAGTACGTCGTCCCGGCGACGGTGAGGGTGAAGGCGCCGGTGCCCTTGATGCCGAAGGAGTGGGTGCCGCTCTCGCGCGGGGTGAAGGTGCCGGTCAGCTCGACGGTGTGGAGGGCCTCGTGGGTGACGCCCTCGGGGAGGTCGGTGCCCGCCCACTGGATCTGGCCGTTGGGGGCGGAGGCGGTGCCGAGGACGGTCCCCGCGGTGTCCCGGCAGACCGCCCTGAGGGTGAAGCCCTTGTCGGCGACGGCCGGTTCGGTGGTGGGGTCGGCGCCGACGGCGTAGCTGAGGGTGCCCTCGGGGAGGGCGGCGGTCAGGCCCTCCAGCGGGGAGACGATCCGGGCGGGGAAGACGGTGGCGGAGCCGCCGCCGAGGACCCGGGCGTCGCGGGCGGCGGCGCCGATGAGGGCGACCGTGCCGGGCTTGAGCGGCAGGGCGGCACGTTCGTTGCGCAGCAGGACGAAGGAGCGGCCGGCGATCTCGCGGGCCAGGGCCTCGCCGTCGACGGGCTCGGGCAGTTCGGTGACCGCGGGCTCGGCGTCGGCGAGGACGCCGACCCGGGCCGCGAGGCGCAGGACGCGGCGGACGGCCTCGTCGACCTCGGACTCCGCGACCCGGCCGTCGCGGACCGCCTGGGCGAGGGCCTCGCCGTAGACGGTCTGCGGCCCGGGCATGGCGACGTCGAGGCCGCCGCGGAGGGCGCCGACGGTGTCGCGGGCCGCCATCCAGTCGGAGACGTTGTAGCCGTCGAAGCCCCATTCACCGCGCAGGACCTCGTTCACCAGGTGGTGGTGCTCGGTCATGGTGGTGCCGTTGACCGTGTTGTAGGCGGTCATGATGCCCCAGGGGCGGGCGTCGGCGACGATGGCCTCGAACGGGGCGAGGTACAGCTCGCGCAGGGCGCGCTCGCCGACCAGGTTGTTCACGGTGAAGCGGTCGGTCTCGGCGTCGTTGGCGACGAAGTGCTTGACGGTCGTGCCGACGCCGCCCTCCTGGACGCCCGTGACGTACCCGGTGCCGATCCGGCCGGTCAGGTAGGGGTCCTCGCTGTAGGCCTCGAAGTGGCGGCCGCCGAGCGGGGAGCGGTGCAGGTTGACGGTGGGGGCGAGCAGGACGTGGACGCCCTTGCGGCGGGCCTCCTGGGCGAGCAGGACACCCGCGCGGCGGGCCAGCTCCGGGTCCCAGGTGGCGGCGAGGGCGGTCGGCGAGGGCAGCGCCACGGACGGGTCGTCGGCGGTCCAGCGCACGCCCCGGACGCCGATCGGGCCGTCGGACATGACGAGCGACCTGAGGCCGATCTCCGGCAGCTCGGGCAGCGACCACATGTCCTGCCCGGCCAGCAGCCGGGCCTTGGCGTCCAGGTCGAGCTTGCCGAGGGCCGCCTCGACGGCCTGCTCCGTTCCCGCCACGGCGGTGCCTCCTCGTTGAGTGCGTGTCGTGCGCTGTCCCCATCGTGCATCGATCACCTGGCGAACGGTAGGTTTCGTTATCGCGCCGTTATCTACCACGGAGGGATGCCGTACGGTGACGGCATGAGCGCCAGAACCAGGAGCGAGGAGCGGCGGGCCGAGATCGTCCGGGCCGCGCTGGAGGTGATCGCCGAGCGCGGCTACCGGGGGGCGAGCCTGGCGGCCGTGGCGGAGCGGGTCGGGCTGACCCAGCAGGGGCTGCTGCACCACTTCCCCACCAAGGAGGCGCTCCTGGTGGCCGTCCTGAAGGAACGCGACCAGTGGGACGCGGTGCCCGACACCCGGTGGCGGCTCGATCTGCTGACCTCGCTCGTCGACTACAACGCGATGCGGCCGGGCATCATCCAGACCTTCTCGGCGCTGCTCGGCGAGAGCGTCACGGAGGGGCATCCGGCGCGGGAGTACTTCACCGAGCGGTACACGGGCGTACGGCGGACCATGGCGCAGGCCCTGCGCGCCCAGTACGGCGACCGCCTCCCGAACGGGCTGACGCCCGAGCGCACGGCCCCCCTGCTGGTGGCGGTGATGGACGGCCTCCAGTACCAGTGGCTGCTGGACCCGGAGTCGGTGGACATGACGGCGGCGTTCCGGGACTTCCTGCGGTTGCTGGGCGAGGAAACCGAGTAGGCGGGTCTCGGGGCCGGCAGGTGGATCACCCGGTCGGCTCGTCCTCCGGGTGGCCGACTGCCAGGTGGTCGCGCTCGGGGCGGTCGTCGCCGTCGCGGGTCTCCTCGCCGAGCAGGTCGCGGGTCATGAGGGTGGCGCCCGCGACCGCGCCCGGCATCAGGAACACCGCGACGACCGGGACCAGGAAGGCGAGGCCGAGCGGGGTGCCGAAGCCCCAGACCAGGGTCTTGCGGGAGCGGAGCAGGGCGAGGCGGGCGCGCAGGTCGACGTCACGGCGCTGGAGTGCGACGGCGGTGAGTTCCTCGGCGAGGAAGAAGCCGGTGACGAAGAAGCCGATCACGGGGACGACGGTCTGCCCGACGAAGGGGACGAACCCGAGGCCGAACAGCAGGATGCCCCACACCCCGGCGCGCACCAGGATGCGCAGGCTGTCCCGCGCGGAGATCCACAGCTCGCGCCAGAGCGGCAGCCCGGACTCGGGGGCGGTGCCGTCGGGGGACACGTCACGGTCGACGGCCTCGGAGAGGCTCTCGTAGAAGGGCTGGCCGATGAGCAGCGTGACGGCGGTGAAGGTGAGGACGGCGAGCAGCAGACCGAGGGCGAACAGCACGACGAGGAGGAAGCCCCGGAAGAGACCCGGCCAGGGGCTCGACCAGTCGTCCGCGAAGGGCGTCGCCCACGCCACGAAGTCCCCGCCCCACACGGCGAGCGCCACGAGCGCCGCCAGATACAGCACCAGGGTGATCAGCCCCGGCAGCAGCCCGAACCCGTACTGCCGGCCGTTGCGGGCCACCCACCGCTGGCCTTCCACCAGATACTGAAAACCCACCCCGAGATCTCGCATGCCCGCACTCTATGTTGAGTCGAACGGGCACGCCTCGCCGTACCGATCTCCAGGAGCGGCTGAGTGCGAGGAGAAGCGGATGACCAGGGAGATCCACGGCACCGTGGCCGACGGTTTCGAAGCGGTGCGGGACGAGTTCAGCGCGTTCGTGGCGGAGGAACAGCCGGATTACGAGGGCCAGTTGTGCGCGTATGTGCACGGGCGGCGGGTCGTCGACCTCTGGGCGGGGTGCGAAGCCGACGCCCTGTACGGCGTGTTCTCGTCCACCAAGGGCGCCGCCCATCTCGTGGTCGCCCTGCTGGTCCAGGACGGCACGCTGGAGCTGGACCGCAAAGTGACCTACTACTGGCCGGAGTTCGCGGCCGAGGGCAAGGGCCAGCTGACCCTGCGCGAGCTGATGGCGCACCGGGCCGGGGTGGTGGGCACCGACACCGGGTTCTCCCTGCGGGAGCTGGCCGACGACCGGCAGCTCGCCGAACGCCTCGCCGACCAGCGGCCGTTCTGGCGTCCGGGCGCCGCGTTCGGCTACCACGGGATGGTCATCGGCGCGCTCACGGGCGAGGTGGTACGACGGGCCACCGGCCGTACGCTCCAGGAGGTGTACGAGGAGCGGGTGCGCGCCCCCTACGGGCTGGACTTCTTCCTGGGGCTGCCCGCCGCGCACGAGCCGCGGTTCCGCACCACGCTGCCGATGACCCCCACGGCCGAGCAGCGGGCGCTGCTGGACGCCGAGGCCGGTGGACCGCACACGCTCACCTCGATCGCCTTCAACCGGCACACGGCCGAGCCTGCCGACCCGGAGGCGCTGCCCAACGACCCGCTGGTCCGGGCCAAGGGTCCGGCCTCGGTGGGCGGGGTGGCCTCGGCGCGCGGTCTCGCGGGGCTGTACGCGGCGGCGATCAGTGAGCGGGAGGGGAAGGCGCCGCTGCTGAAGGAGGACACGGCGGCGGAGTTCGGGCAGGTGCACTCGGTCGGGTACGACCTGGTGTTCCGCGGGCACCGGGCGTACGGGCTCGGCTTCCAGGCGACCGCGGACGTCCACCACCCGTTCCTGGGCGCGGGGACGTTCGGGCACGGCGGGGGCGGGGGCAGCCAGGCGTTCGCGGATCCGCGCAGCGGGCTGGCCTACGGGTACACCCGGCGCCGGATCGCGTTCCGGGGCGGGCCGGCCGCGGAGAACGACCGGCTGGCGGCGGCCGTGCACCGGGCGGCGCTCGCCGGGTGATCCGGCGCAGGGCGAAGGCCGCACCCCACGTCCAAGGGTGCGGCCTTCTCCCTATGCAACGACCGGCGGCAGAGCCGCGTCACGGTCAGAGCTTGACGATCATCTTTCCGGTGTTGTCGCCGCGCAGGACCCCGAGGAACGCCTCCAGGTTGTTCTCGATGCCCTCGGCGACGGTCTCGCGGTACTTCAGCTCGCCGGAGCGGATCCAGCGGCCGACCTCGCGGACGAACTCGGGCTGGAGGTCGTAGTGGTCGCCGACCAGGAAGCCCTCGATACGGCCGCGGGTCTGGATGAGACGGGCGAGGTTCTTCGGGCCGGGGGCGGCCTCGGTGTTGTTGTAGACGGAGATCATGCCGCAGATCACGATCCGGCCGCGCTGGTTGAGGGAGCCGATGGCGGCCTCCAGGTGGTCGCCGCCGACGTTGTCGAAGTAGACGTCGACGCCGTCGGGGGCGGCGGCGCGCAGCTGCTCGGCGACGGGGCCGTTCTTGTAGTTGAACGCGGCGTCGAAGCCGTACTCCTCGACGAGGAGCTTGACCTTGTCGTCGGAGCCGGCCGAGCCGATGACCCGGGAGGCGCCCTTCAGCTTGGCGATCTGGCCGACCTGGCTGCCGACGGCCCCCGCGGCGCCGGACACGAAGACGGCGTCGCCCTCCTTGAAGGCGCCGGTGCGCAGCAGGCCGGCGTAGGCGGTGAGGCCGGTCATGCCGAGGACGCCGAGGTAGGTGGAGAGCGGCGCGGCCTCGGGGTCGACCTTGACGGCCTGGGCCGCGTCGATGGTGGCGTACTCGCGCCAGCCGCCGAAGTGCAGGACGTGGTCGCCGACGGCGATCCCCTCGGCGGCGGAGGCGACGACCTCACCGACGGCCCCGCCCTGCATGGCCTTGCCCAGCTCGAAGGGGGCGACGTAGGACTTGGCGGCGCTCATCCGGCCGCGCATGTACGGGTCGACGGAGACGTACGCGTTGCGCACGAGCACCTGGCCGGCGCCGGGCTGCCGGATCTCCGCCTCGGCCAGCTCGAAGTCCTCGGGCTTCGGCCAGCCGACGGGACGGCTGAGCAGACGCCATTCGCGGCCGGTGGCGGGCAGGGCGGAGTCAGTCATGGGTGGTGCCTCTCACATCAAAACCAAATGTTTCACTACCTGAAACAACCATGCGCCTGAATATTTCATGTTGTCAAGTAAAGGGGTATTCTCGACGCCATGGCCAGCTCACCCAGTACCCCACCGCCCGACGCCCTCACGCTGGAGGTCGTCGAACTCATCGGCGAGGTCGTGGCCCGCTACTACGAGGACTACGAGGAGGCGGCCTCCGACCACACCCTCACCGGCGCCCAGGCCCGGCTGCTCAGCCTGCTCTCCCTCGAACCGCTGCCCATGCGCAAGCTGGCGCAGAAGCTGAAGTGCGAGCCGTCCAACGTCACCGGCATCGTCGACCGCCTGGAGACCCGCGGCCTGGTCGAGCGCCGGCCCGACCCGGCCGACCGCCGGGTGAAGCTGGCCGCGGCGACGGAGGAGGGGCGCAGCGTCGCCAAGGGCCTGCGCGCCTCCCTGCGCTTCGCCCGCGAGCCCCTGGCCGGACTCGCCGAGGAGGAACGGGTGATACTGCGGGGACTGCTCCGGCGGATGCTGACGGACGAGGCGAACGGCGTCTGACATCGCGGTGAATCCCTGACGACCGGAGATGCGGACCCATTACGGTCCGTGTACCGGGCCCTCTACGATGCGCTGCGCCGCGCTGTCGCACCGGCGGCGACGCGGTACCGCGTCCAAGGGGGGATCTCTGTGTTCGTGCTGTCCGTACTGCTGCTCATCGCGGCGGTCGTGCTGTTTCTCGTCGGCCGGGCCCGCGAGGAGTCGGGGTGGAGGATCGGAGCGGCGCTCGGCGTCGTCGGGGGCCTGCTGTTCGGGGTGTTCTCGTGCGTGCACGTGGTGAACGCCTACGAGGTCGGCGTGCCGGTGACCTTCGGCAAGGTCGGCTCGCCCATGACGTCCGGCATCCAGTTCACGTCGCCGTTCACCGACGTGACGTCCTTCTCCACGCGTCCGGTCGACCTCAACCTCTACGACAAGGACGTCGTCGAGGTCCGCTCCTCGGAGGGCGGGGTGCTGGACGTGGACGTCACCGTCAAGTGGGCCGTGATGCCGTCGAAGGCGGTCGAGCTGTACCGGCTGGCGGGCAGCGCGGAGGCCGTCCAGGCCCGCCTGGTGCTGCCCGACAGCCGCGAGATCATCCGCAACGTCTTCGCCAAGCACACCAGCGAGGAGGGCTACGCCTCGGCCCGGGAGCAGATCGGCGCGGAGATCGCCGCCTCGATCAAGGAGCGGCTGGCGCCGCGCGGGATCGACGTGGCCGTCGTCAACCTGCGCAACGTGAAGCCGTCGAAGGAGCTCCAGGATCAGATCGACAAGAAGATCCAGCAGGAGCAGGCCACCGAGCGCTCCCTGGAGGCGGCGCGCACGGCCAAGGCGGAGGCCGAGCGCAAGCGCATCGAGGCGCAGGGCATCGCCGACGCCAACAAGATCATCGAGCGCTCGCTGACCGACAAGATCCTCTACAACCAGTGCCTGGACGCGTACAAGGAGGCCGCCAAGGCCAACCCGGTGTACGCGGTCCCCTGCGGGACGGACGCGAACGGGACGCCGGTGATCGTGGACAACGGGAAGAGGTGAGCGCCGGCCGGAGCTGACACGACGGTCCGTCGTGCGCCCGCGGGTCGGTCGCGGCCGGTCGCGCGGTTCCCCGCGCCCCGAGGGCCCTGGTCAGGGCCCTCAGCCGTGCCGGCCCGTGCTGTTGCTCCGGAGGCCGGCCCGGCGGGCCGGGCCCCGGTTCCCGGAACAACGGCGGAGGTCCGGCGCACGGGTGCCGTGCGCCGGACCTCCGCCGTTGTCCGCCGGCTCTGCGGGTCAGGCTTTCTTACGCGTCGTCATGAAGCGCTGGATCAGGATGAACGCACAGAGCAGCACACCCGTGGCGATCTTGGTCCACCAGGAGCTGAGGGTGCCCTCGAACTGGATGAGGCTCTTGATCAGGCCGAGGACCAGAACGCCGAACAGGGTGCCGAGGACATAGCCGGAACCGCCGGTCAGCAGGGTGCCGCCGATGACGACCGCGGCGATCGCGTCGAGTTCCATGCCGGTCGCGTGCAGCGGGTCGCCGGACTGGATGTACAGGGTGAACAGGAGGCCGGCGAGCGCCGAGCAGAAGCCGCTCACCGTGTACACCGCGATCTTGGTGCCGCCCTGCGGGAGACCCATCAGCAGGGCCGACTGCTCGTTGCCGCCGATGGCGTACACCCGGCGCCCGAAGCGGGTGTAGTGCAGGACGTAGAAGGCGATGGCGAGGACGACCAGCGAGACGACCGCGCCGATCGACAGGAAGCCCATGCCGAGCGACACCTGCGCCTGGGCCATGCTGCTGACCCCGGAGTCGCTGATGGAGATCGACTCCTTGCTGATGACCAGGCACAGGCCGCGGAAGAGGAAGAGGCCGGCGAGGGTCACGATGAAGGGCTGGATCTCGAAGTTGTGGATCACGTAGCCCATCAGGAAGCCGCCGAACGCGCCGACGGCGAGGGCCAGCGGGATCACGAGGGCGAGCGGCAGCCCCTGGCGCTCCACCAGCCACGCCGTGAACATCGTGGTGAAGCCGATCATCGAGCCGACGGACAGGTCGATGCCGCCGGACAGGATGACGAAGGTGACGCCGACCGCGGCCACCAGGAGGTAGCCGTTGTCGATGAACAGGTTCAGGAAGACCTGCGGTTCGGCGAAGCCGTAGAACTGGTAGCGGCTCAGGCCCACGCCGTACATGGCGAGGAAGAGCAGGGCCGTGGCCGCGACGGGCAGGCGCCGGTCGGCGAGCAGCCGCGCGGCCCTGGACGGCGTACGGCTGTCCGGGGCGGCCTGGGGGCTCTGGGTGGTCGTGGTCATCACGACACCTCCATCTTGGGAGCGGCGTCGGCGGGCGAGGCGGGGTCGGCCGGGGCGGCGGCCGGCCGGGCGCCGCCCTGGGCACCGAACCTCGCGCCGAACTTCGCGCCGAAGACCTTGGCGCGGAACTTCGGGGACTGGAGCAGACAGACGACGATGACGACGGCGGCCTTGAAGACCAGGTTGGTCTGGGTGGGGACGCCGATGGTGTAGATCGTGGTGGTCAGGGTCTGGATGACCAGGGCGCCGACCACCGTGCCGCCGATGGAGAACCGGCCGCCGAGCAGCGAGGTGCCGCCGATGACCACGGCGAGGATCGCGTCGAGCTCGATCCACAGGCCGGCGTTGTTGCCGTCCGCGGCGGAGGTGTTGGAGCTGATCATCAGGCCCGCGATACCGGCGCACAGGGCGCAGAACACGTACACCATGATCTTGATGCGGCTGGACCTGATGCCGACCAGCCGGCTGGCCTCGGCGTTGCCGCCGACCGACTCGACGAGCAGGCCGAGGGCGGTACGGCGGGTCAGCGCCACGGTGACGGCCACGACCACGGCGACGACGAAGATGGAGAAGGGCAGCGTCAGCCAGTAGCCGCCGCCGATCAGCTTGTACGGCTCGCTGTTGATGGTGATGATCTGGCCGTCGGTGATGAACTGCGCGACACCGCGTCCGGCGACCATGATGATCAGCGTGGCGATGATCGGCTGGATGCCCATCCGCGCGACCAGGAAGCCGTTCCACAGGCCGCAGACGACCGCGGCGACAAGCCCCAGGCCCATCGCGAGAAGCACCCCGGACAGGGCGCCCTGGTCGGCCTGGTCGCTGATGTAGGAGCAGGTCAGCGCGCCGGTGATGGCGACGACGGCGCCGACGGAGAGGTCGATGCCGCCGGTGGCGATGACCAGGGTCATGCCGACCGCGACCAGGATGAGGGGCGATCCGAACAGCACGATCGAGACGAGGCTGCCGTAGAGGTGGCCGTCCGTCATCTTGATCGAGAAGAAGTCGGGGGTGAACGGGACGTTGACGAGCAGCAGGAGGATCAGGACCGCAACCGGCCAGAACAGCTGGTGGTGCGTCAGTGCTCGCCAGCGGGAGGTGGTGGTCACTGGTGTTCTCCGCTCGCGATGGTCTCGAGGATCTTGCTGGTGGTGATCTCGGGCCCGTTGGTGATCCGCGCCACCAGCCGTCGGTCGCGCAGCACTCCGATGGTGTGGCTGAGCCGGAGCACCTCCTCCAGCTCGGCGGCGATGTACAGCACGGACATGCCGTCCTCGGAGAGCGAGACGACGAGTTTCTGGATCTCCGCCTTGGCGCCGATGTCGATGCCGCGCGTGGGCTCGTCGAGGATCAGCAGCTTGGGCTGGGTGATCAGCCAGCGGGCCAGCAGCACCTTCTGCTGGTTGCCGCCGCTGAGCTGGCCGACCCTCGCCTCGGGGTTGGCGGGGCGGATGTCGAGGGCCTTGATGTACTTGGCGACCAGTTCGTCGCGCTGGGCGGCCGGGACGGGCCGGGTCCAGCCGCGGGCCGCCTGGAGGGCCAGGATGATGTTCTCCCGGACCGTCAGGTCGGGCACCAGCCCCTCCGTCTTGCGGTTCTCGGAGCAGAAGGCGACCCCGGCGCCGATCGCCCCGTTCGGGGCGCTGAGCGAGACCTGCTTGCCGTCGACGGTGACCGTGCCGCTGTCGGGGTGGTCGGCGCCGAAGAGCAGCCGGGCGAGTTCGGTGCGGCCCGAGCCGAGCAGTCCGGCGAGGCCGATCACCTCACCCTTGTCGATCTCCAGGTCGAACGGGGCGATGCTGCCGGTGCGGCCGAGCCCGTCCGCCTTCAGCAGGGTCTCGCCCGCGTCGGAGCGCAGCTGGTGCTCGTGCAGCTCCTCCAGCTGGCCCATGGCCTTGCCGAGCATCAGCTGGACCAGGCCCACCTGGTCGAGGTCGCTCACCAGGTGCTCGCCGACGAGGGTGCCGTTGCGCAGGACCGTCATCCGGTCGCAGACCTCGTAGATCTGGTCGAGGAAGTGCGAGACGAACAGGATCGCCACGCCCTCGTCCTTCAGCCGCCGCATCAGGGCGAAGAGTTGGAGGACCTCGTCGCGGTCGAGGCTGGAGGTCGGCTCGTCGAGGATGAGCACCTTGGTGCCCGGCCCGCCGCCGCTCCCCTCGCCGTCGTCGTCACCGATCCCCAACGACCGTACGATCGCCACCAGTTGCTGCACGGCCAGGGGGTACGAGGACAGCGGGGCGGTGACGTCGATGTCGAGGCCGAGCCGGTCCACCAGCCGGGCCGCCTCCTGGCGCAGCCGCTTCCACTGGATGCGGCCCATGCGGGTCGGTTCGCGGCCGATGAAGATGTTCTCCGCCACCGACAGGTTGGGGCAGAGGTTGACCTCCTGGTAGACGGTGCTGATGCCGGCCTGCTGGGCCTGCAACGGGCTGGCGAACCGCACGGACTCGCCGTCCAGCGTGATCGTGCCGCCGTCCAGGGAGTAGACCCCCGTGAGCACCTTGATCAGGGTGGACTTGCCCGCGCCGTTCTCGCCCATCAGGGCGTGGATCTCGCCGGGGAAGAGCCGGAAGTCGACGTCCGACAGAGCCCGTACCCCCGGGAACTCCTTGACTATGCCCGCCATTTCCAGGACGGGCCGCGGCTCTGCCATACCTCTCCTAGTGAGGGATCACCGGCTTCGCCCGGTGGGTGACTTCATTGCGTGATACGAGAACTCGGGCCCCTGCGGGCCCACAGGGCCCGGCCGGCCGTGATGCCGGCCGGCCGGAGGCTCCTGTGGCGGTGGGTGCCGTGGGTCAGTACTTGCGGTTCGGGAGCTCGGCCTTGGCCTGGTCCTGGAGGAAGTCGCCTTCCTTGGTCTTGATCCAGCGCTCGACCTTCTGGCCCTCGTGAACCTGCTTCACGACCTCCATCAGCTGGGGGCCGAGCAGCGGGTTGCACTCGACGATGCCGTTGATCTTGCCCTCGGACATGGCCACGAAGCCGTCCTTCACGCCGTCGATCGAGACGATGAGGATGTCCTTGCCGGGCTTCTTGCCGGCCGCCTCGATGGACTGGATGGCGCCGATGGCCATGTCGTCGTTGTGCGCGAAGAGGACGTTGATGTCGGGGTTGGACTGCAGGAAGGCCGCCATGACCTGCTTGCCGCCGGCGCGGGTGAAGTCACCGGTCTGGCTGACGACGATCTTCCAGTCCTTGTGCTCCGCGTCCATGACCTCCTTGAAGCCCTTGGCGCGCTCGATGGCGGGGGCGGCACCGGTGGTGCCCTCCAGCTGGGCGATCTTCACCGTGCCCTTGAGGCCGGCCTTCTGGACGACCGTCGCCAGCATCTTGGCGGCGCGGCGGCCCTCGTCGGTGAAGTCGGAGCCGACGAGGGTGACGTAGAGCGAGTCGTCCGAGGTCTCCACCGAGCGGTCGGTGAGGACCACCGGGATCTTCGCGGCCTTGGCCTCCTTGAGCACGGCGTCCCAGCCGGTGACGACCACCGGCGAGAAGGCGATGACGTCGACCTTCTGGGCGATGTAGCTGCGGATCGCGGAGATCTGGTTCTCCTGCTTCTGCTGCGCGTCGGAGAACTTCAGGTTGTAGCCGGCCTCCTTGGCCGCGTCCTTCACCGAGGTGGTGTTGGCGCTGCGCCAGCCGCTCTCCGCGCCGACCTGGGAGAAGCCGAGCGTGATCGTCTTGCTGCCCCCGGAGGACGAGCCGGAAGAGCTGTCGTCCTTCTTGGCACAGGCCGCCAGGCCGCCCGCCGCCGCCACGCCGACCGCCGCGGTGAGGAAGTTCCTTCTGCTGAGCATGTTCTTCTCCTTTGAAGAGCCGGCCCGGGGACGGACCTGCTGGTACTCGGGGACCGGCCGCACTGCGTCCAGCCTGTCGATCATCGTTCGGCATTTCGGCCATACTGCGCGGCAGTGCGGCCTACGGATCCGTCAGAGGGGCACGCCTTCGGGTTGGGCGGCGTGCGGGAAGGTGCTTGCGCGCACGACGAGTTGGGGCTCGATCGCGATCGGGGACGGGGCGCCGGGGGGCCGGCCCTCGATCATCTCCAGGAGCAGTGCGATGCCCCGCTTCCCGACCGCCGAGAAGTCCTGCCGGACGGTGGTCAGGGGCGGTGCGAAGAACTCCGACTCCGGGATGTCGTCGAAGCCGACCACCGCGACGTCCTGCGGGGTGCGCACCCCGGCCTCGCGCAGCGCCCGCAGCACCCCCAGCGCCATCTGGTCGTTGGCGACGAAGACGGCGGTCAGCCCCCGGCCCACCCAGCCGGCCAGCTCCTGCCCGGCACGGTAGCCCGACAGCGGGCTCCAGTCACCGCGCAGCAGCAGGGGCGGTTCGATGTCCGCCGCCTCCAGGGTCGCCCGCCAGCCGGCGGCCCGGTCGGCCGCCTCCAGCCAGTCCTCGGGTCCGGCGAGATGCCAGACCCTGCGGTGACCGGCGGCCAGCAGGTGCCGGGTGGCCAGGCGGGCCCCCAGCCGCTGGTCCACGCCGACACTGGGGATGTCGATGCCCTGCCCGCTGCCCACGACCACCACCGGGAAGGGGCTGCGGAGTTCGCCGAGGGCATCCACCGCCGACCGCTGGGGGGCGATGGCCACCACCCCCTCGACCCCGCCGTCGCTGAGGTGGTCCAGGGCCTCGGAGAGGGTCGCCATGGTCAGTTCGCGCAGGCTGACCGTGGAGACGAGGTAGCCCTCGGCGCGCGCCGCCTCCTCCAGCGCGAACAGGGTGCTGGCCGGCCCGTACAGGGTGGTGTCGGAGGCGATGACGCCGAGCGTCCGGGTGCGGCGGGTGGCCAGGGCCCGGGCCGAGGAGTTACGGCGGTAGCCCATCTCCTCGATCACGCGGAGCACCCTGGCCCGGGTCTCCTCCCGGACGTTGGGGTGATCCCCGAGGACGCGGGAGACGGTCTGGTGGGAGACGCCGGCCCGGCGGGCGACGTCGGCCATGGTGGGCGGCCGCAGCTGCGCTGGTGACACGGTCGCACCTCCTTGGCGGTCTTCTGCGGACGGATCCTGGTTCGGGGGCGGCGGTTTGCGCGCGGCCGGTTTCACTCCGCGCTGTCCGTGCGCCCAACAGCACTGCCGTGACTGGCGAGTTGGGGCACTTCGGGCACGACGCTCATACCTCCCACGCTGACGCTGGACACCGACCGGTGAATGCGGACGTCATTGTGAGCGCTAACAATTCATGGCGGTCAAGAGGGCTGCAACGGAACGGCGTCACGGTTGAATAACGCGCCTGGTGGGCGGAGTTGCTTGGACGCTCGTCCAACGATGCTCAACCACCGCTCACACCAGCGAAGTTGAGCCATTCTTGGGGTCGCCGGGGCCGGCCCGGCGCTAGGAACACCACCACAGGAAACGGGTGCAGGTCTCCGAGGGGGAGGGCGCGGGCGAGGAGGGGGCGGAGGCCGTCGGGGCGGCGGTCGGGGTGGAGCCGGAGGGGGTCCTCCCGCCCGAGGTGGCACCGGAGGAACCGGGGACGGCCGCCGACTGGGCTTCCCTGTCCGGGGTCCGGCTCGCGCCCTCCGCGTCCGGGGACTTCGAGGCAGACGGGGACGCGGAGGCGCTGGGGGACGCCGAGGCCCGGTCCTCGCCCGAGCCCTTCCGGTCGCCCGACGGCTGCGTGGACGCGCTGGGTTCGGCCACCGAGTCGTCCACCTCGGAGGACTCGCCGCCGGCCGCCGCCGGGTTCGGCTTCGAGGAGAACCCGGGCGCGTCCACGCCGAGTTCGGCCAGGCTCAGCCCGCCCGCCGCCAGCACGAAACCGGCGGTGATCAGGACCGTACGCCTACGGCGTCTGCGGTGGACGGCCGCCTTGCGGTCCCCCCGGCTCGCGTCCGAGGCGCCGACCGCGTCCTCGCGCCCGCCCCGCCCCTGCCGACGCGCACCGCGCCCCTGCGGCGCACCACCGTCACCCTCCCGGGCGCCCCGACCACCGGAACCGGGGCGCCCGCCCCGCTCACCGACCGCATACGCGTCCGGCCCGTCAGCCGTGTACGCGCCCCGCCCGTCAACCGCAGGCCCGCCCTGGCCATCAGCCGCATAGCCGCCCCGCCCACCGACCGCGTACGCGTCCGGCCCGCCGACCGCGCACTCGCCCCGCCCGTCGATCGCATGCCCACCCCGGCCATCAGCCGCATGGCCGAAACGGCCATCGGCCGCATGGCCGAACCGGCCATCGGCCGCATGCCCATGTCCGCTCCGGCCATCAGCCGCACGCTCACCCTGGTCAGCGGCCGCATGCCCGCCCCAGTCGTCAGCCGCCAGGCCCTCACCGCCGCCACGAACCTCGCGACCGGCCCACTCACCCCGCGCGTCGCCATGGGCCGCGCGGCCGGCCTCCGCCTCCCGGCCGTCGCCCCCAAGGGCCCCGCGCCCGGCCTGGCCGCCCCGGCCCGCGTCACCGCCGTAGACCTCGCGACCGTCCCATGCGCCCGCGCCGTCACCCTCGGCCTCGCGCCCGTCCCACTCGGCCCGGCCCCCGTCATCGCCGTACGGCCGCGGAGCGAACGCGTCCTCGGGACAGGCCTGTGGCGGAGCAGCGGGTGCGCCGCACCCCGGGCAGGTGAGGGCGCCGTTGAGGTGCCGTCGGCACGGGTGGCAGTAGTCCATGACGCGGGAAGACTAGGCTTCCCGGCGGGCACGTTCCTGGGCCCGGCTGTGAAAGTTGTGTGGGAAACCGGCCATACCGGTGCGGCGGCCCGGGTGACCTGTCACACACCTCCGACACCCTCGAACGGCGAAACGTGCATCGAAACCGTCAAACCGTTACCTGTTCGACCCATTGACACTCCCCTCGCCCCGTCCTTACTGTCTGCCCAGCATTTCGAACATGTGACGAAATCTCGAACAGCCGAAGGGTAACTTCCGTGCGCATCACCGGAATCAGCACGCACGTGGTCGGGACACCGTGGCGGAACCTGACCTACGTCCTGGTGCACACCGACGAGGGCCTCACGGGTGTCGGCGAGACCCGCATGCTGGGCCACACCGACGCGCTGATCGGCTACCTGAGAGAAGCCGAGCAGAACCACATTCTCGGCTCCGACCCGTTCGCTGTCGAGGACCTCACCCGCCGGATGAAGTACGGCGACTACGGCCGCGCCGGCGAGATCGTGATGTCCGGCATCGCCGTCGTCGAGATGGCCTGCTGGGACATCAAGGGCAAGGCCCTCGGCGTCCCGGTGTGGCAGCTGCTCGGCGGCAAGGTCACCGACAAGGTCAAGGCGTACGCGAACGGCTGGTACACCACCGAGCGCACCCCGGAGGCCTACCACAAGGCCGCCCAGGGCGTCATGGAGCGCGGCTACAAGGCGCTCAAGATCGACCCCTTCGGCACCGGGCACTTCGAGCTCGACCACGAGCAGAGCCTGTACGCCGTCTCCCTCATCGAGGCCGTGCGCGACGCCATCGGGCCGGACGCCGAGCTGATGCTGGAGATGCACGGCCGCTTCTCCCCCGCCACCGCCGTGCGACTGGCCAAGGAGCTGGCCCCCTTCAAGCCGGCGTGGCTGGAGGAGCCCTGCCCGCCGGAGAACCTGAAGGCGCTGGAGAAGGTCGCCGCCAAGGTCGACATCCCGGTCGCCACCGGTGAGCGCATCCACGACCGCATCGAGTTCCGCGAGCTCTTCGAGAGCCAGGCCGTGGACATCATCCAGCCGGACGTCGGCCACATCGGCGGCATCTGGGAGACCCGGAAGCTGGCCGCGACCGCCGAGACGCACTACGTGCTGGTGGCCCCGCACAACGTCGGCGGCCCGGTGCTGACCGCCGCCTCCCTCCAGGTCGGCTTCACCTCCCCCAACTTCAAGATCCTCGAACACTTCAACGACTTCGCCGACGCGGAGATCAAGAAGGTCGTCAAGGGGGCGCCCGAGGTGGTCGACGGCTACTTCCACCTCTCCGACAAGCCCGGCCTCGGCGTCGAGCTGGACGTGGACGCCGCCGCCGAGTTCCCGCAGCAGCAGGCCCGCTTCGACCTGTGGGCCGAGGGCTGGGAGCAGCGGAAGCCGAAGGGCACCAAGTGAGCACCGAGGTCGTCATCGAGGCGCCCGGCGAGCACCGGCTCACCGCGCACACCCCGCGTGAGCCGGGCCCGGGCGAGGCACTGGTACGCGTCCACGCGGTGGGCATCTGCGGCAGCGACCGCGAGGTGTACCAGGGCAACCGGCCGGAGGGGTACGTCCGTTACCCGCTCACGCCCGGCCACGAGTGGTCCGGGACCGTACAGGCCGTGGGCGCCGGGGTGCCCGTATCCCTGGTCGGCCGGAAGGTGGTGGGCGAGGGCTTCCGCAACTGCCAGGTCTGCGACCGCTGCCACGCGGGCGAGACGACGCTGTGCACGGACGGGTACGAGGAGACGGGCTTCACCCAGCCCGGGGCGATGGCCACCACCCTGACCCTCCCGGCGCGGCTGCTGCACGCGCTGCCCGAGGACGCCGACCTCACGGCCGCGGCCCTGCTGGAGCCGGCCGCGTGCATCGCGGCCGCCGCCATCAAGGCGCGGGCGCTGCCGGGCGAGAAGGTGGCCGTGGTGGGCACCGGGACGCTCGGCATGTTCGCGGTGCAGTTCCTGAAGGCGGGCTCGCCGGCGGAACTGCTGGTCGTGGGCACCCGGGACGACAGGGAAACGCTGTCACGGCGGTTCGGCGCGACCGACTTCCGCACCAAGGACCAGGAGCTCCCCGACGACTTCGACGTCGTGATCGAGACCGCGGGGTCCGCGAGTGCCGCCCGAACGGCCGCCGCGCTGCTGCGCCGGGGCGGACGTCTGGTCCTCACGGGCATTCCCGCCGCGGGCGCCGACGGTCTCGACCCGACGGATCTCGTGGTACGGCAGCTGGAGGTGCACACCGTCTTCGGGGCACCGCCGGACGCCTGGTCGCACACGGTGAGGGTGTTCGGCGCCGGACTGCTGGACCCGCTGCCGCTGGTCACGCACGAACTGCCGCTGGCCGAGTTCCCCGAGGCCATCGAGCTGGTGGGATCCGGCGATCCGAAGGTGGGCAAGGTGCTGCTCAAGCCGTAGCGGCACGCCCCTCGAGTCGTACGCCGGTGCGGGGGCGACCTGACGGTCCCCGCACCGGCGTACATCCAGACCCACCCGCACCCTGAGCCGCGAACCTTGTCCGAAATACCGAACACTAAGGACACCCTGTGACCGACGCTTCCGCCCCGGCAGCCCGTCGACCCGGTGAGCAGGCGCTCGCCGCACTCGGCCTGGGCGCGCCCGCCCTCGACCCCGCCGACGCCTCGCCCCACTCCTTCCCGGGCGGCGGCCGCTGGCGCACCGAGGTCCCTTCGTGCGAGGGCCCCGAGGCGCTGGCCGTCATCCTGAAGGAGGCCTCGCGGCTCGACGTGCCGATCCACCGCATCAGCCAGGGCAGCGGCGTGTGGATGCTGTCCGACGCCGAGATCACCGAGATGGTCGACGCGACGAACGAGCGTGACATCGAGCTCTGCCTGTTCACCGGCCCGCGCGGCACCTGGGACATCGGCGGCTCCACCCGGACCGACTCGCGCGGCGGGGGTCTGCGCGCCCGCGGGCACGACGCCGTCGCCGGCTGTGTCGAGGACGCCGTCCGCGCGACCGAGCTGGGCGTGAAGTGCCTGCTCGTCGCCGACGAGGGCGTGCTGTGGACACTGCACCGGGCCCGTACGTCCGGCATCATCCCCGCCGACACCACGCTGAAGGTGTCGGCGCTGATCGGCCCCGTGAACCCGGCCGCGTACGCCGTGTACGAGCGGCTCGGCGCCGACTCCGTGAACGTGCCCAGCGACCTCACGCTGGACCACCTGACCGAGATCCGCCGGGTCTCCGGTGCCCCGATGGACATGTACATCGAGGCACCCGACGACCTCGGCGGGTACATCCGGATGTACGAAGTGGCCGAGCTGATCCGGCGCGGCGCCCCTCTGTACCTGAAGTTCGGTCTGTCCAAGGCCCCGGGGATCTACCCTTACGGCCACCACATGAGGGATCTGACCCTGTCCACCGCGCGGGAGCGGGTCCGGCGCGGCCGGCTCGCGCTCGACCTGCTCGCGCGGCACGGCGCCGACGGCGACATGGCCCCTCTGGGCTCCCGGTTGCCCGGCGAACTGAACAGGTTTGACGCCCGGTCATAACGTTCCGGAAACCTCGCTTCACACAAGCCGACACAGGCGCGCAGAATCCCACACACCTCCTTCTCGGTCTTTTCACGGCGTCCCTCCCGGGCGTCCTCGCACCGCAGTACCGAGTCCCGCCATACATCAAGGATGATGATCATGCGTAACCGCAGAGCCGCACTCGCCGCCATAGCCGGAGCCGCCTCCCTCGCCCTCACGCTCAGCGCCTGCGGCCAGAACAGCGAAGGCGGCAGCAAGGAGGACAAGGGCAGCACCAAGGGCGGCACGATCGGCATCGCGATGCCGACCAAGTCCTCCGAGCGCTGGATCGCCGACGGCAAGAACGTCGTCAAGAACCTGGAGTCCGCCGGCTACAAGACCAAGCTGGTCTACGGCGAGGACGACCCCGACCAGCAGGTCTCCCAGATCGAGAACCTGATCACCCAGGGCGTCAAGGCGCTGATCGTCGCCGCGATCGACAACAAGTCGCTGAACAACGTCCTGCAGCAGGCCAAGGACGCGGACATCCCGGTCATCGCGTACGACCGCCTGATCCTCGGCACGCCGAACGTCGACTACTACGCGTCCTTCGACAACACCAAGGTCGGCGAGCTCCAGGCCAACTACATCGTCGACAAGCTCGGTCTGGCCGCCGGCAAGGGCCCCTTCAACATCGAGCTGTTCGCGGGCTCCAACGACGACAACAACACCAAGTACTTCTTCAACGGCGCGATGAGCGTGCTCCAGCCGTACATCGACAAGAAGAAGCTGGTCGTCCAGTCCGGCCAGACCGGCCTCACCCAGGTCACGACCCTGCGCTGGGACGGTGCCACCGCCCAGAAGCGCATGGACGACATCCTGACCAAGTCGTACTCCAGCAAGAAGGTCGACGCGGTCCTCTCGCCGTACGACGGCATCTCCATCGGCATCCTGTCGGCGCTGAAGTCGGACGACTACGGCACCAAGAGCAAGCCGCTGCCGGTCCTCACCGGCCAGGACGCCGAGCTGGCCTCGGTGAAGTCGATCATCGCGGGCCAGCAGACGCAGACGGTCTACAAGGACACCCGTGAGCTGGCCAAGGTCGCCGCGAACATGGTGGACGCGGTCCTCAACGGCAAGAAGCCGGAGACCAACGACACCAAGACCTACGACAACGGCTCGAAGGTCGTCCCGGCCTACCTGCTCCAGCCGGTGAGCGTGGACAAGACCAACTACTCCAAGGTTCTGGTGGACGGCGGCTACTACACCGCCGACGAGCTCAAGTAACCAGCGGAACCTACTGATTGGAAGGCACGACCATGGCGGGACCCGTCCTGGAAATGCGCTCGATCGTCAAGACCTTTCCCGGTGTGAAAGCGCTGTCGGACGTCACGCTGACCGTCCGCCAAGGCGAGGTCCACGCCATCTGCGGTGAGAACGGCGCCGGCAAGTCCACCTTGATGAAGGTGCTCTCCGGCGTCCATCCGCACGGCAGCTACGAGGGCGAGATCCTCTTCGACGGAGAGACCTGCTCGTTCAAGGACATCCGGGCCAGCGAGCAACGCGGCATCGTCATCATCCACCAGGAACTGGCGCTGTCGCCGTACCTCTCCCTCGCGGAGAACATCTTCCTCGGCAACGAACACGCCAAGGGCGGGTTCATCGACTGGCGGGAGACCCTGCGGCACGCCAGCGAGCTGCTGCGCCGGGTCGGTCTCGACGACCACCCGGAGACCCGCGTCGCCGACATCGGCGTGGGCAAGCAGCAACTGGTGGAGATCGCGAAGGCGCTCTCCAAGAAGGTGAAGCTGCTCATCCTCGACGAGCCGACGGCGGCGCTCAACGACGAGGACAGCGACAAGCTCCTCAACCTCATCCTGGAGCTGAAGAACCAGGGCATCACCTCGATCATCATCTCCCACAAGCTCAACGAGATCCGGAAGGTCGCCGACTCGGTGACGATCATCCGGGACGGGCGGTCGATCGAGACCCTCGACGTGAAGGCCCCGGAGACGACCGAGGACCGGATCATCAGCGGCATGGTCGGCCGCGACCTCGACCACCGCTTCCCCGAGCGCACCCCGCACGAGACGGAGGTGGACGCGGCTCCCGCCCTGGAGATCCGCAACTGGACCGTGCTCCACCCGATCGACCAGCAGCGCAAGGTCGTCGACGACGTGTCGATCCAGGTGCGGCGCGGGGAGATCGTCGGCATCGCGGGCCTGATGGGCGCCGGCCGCACCGAGCTGGCGATGAGCGTCTTCGGGCGGACCTACGGCCGGTACACCGGCGGCACGGTCCTCAAGGACGGCAAGGAGATCCGTACGAAGACCGTCGCGGAGGCGGTCGGCCACGGCATCGCGTACGTCACCGAGGACCGCAAGCACTACGGCCTCAACCTCATCGACACCATCAACCGCAACATCTCGCTGACCGCCCTGAACAAGGTGGCCAAGCGGGGCATCGTCGACGAGCACGAGGAGCGGCAGGTCTCCGAGGGCTACCGCAAGACGATGAACATCAAGGCACCGACCGTCTTCGAGCCGGTGGGCAAGCTGTCCGGCGGCAACCAGCAGAAGGTCGTCCTCAGCAAGTGGATCTTCGCGGGTCCGGACGTGCTGATCCTGGACGAGCCCACGCGCGGTATCGACGTCGGCGCCAAGTACGAGATCTACACGGTCATCGACCAGCTGGCGGCCGAGGGCAAGGCGGTCGTCTTCATCTCCTCCGAGCTGCCCGAACTGCTCGGCATGTGCGACCGCATCTACACCATGGCCGCCGGGCGGCTGACGGGCGAGGTCCCGCGGGCCGAGGCCACGCAGGAAGTGCTGATGCGTCAGATGACGAAGGACAAAGAGGTAACCCGATGAGCACCGAAGTCACGGACAAGGTCCCGGCCGCCGCGCCGCCCGGCAAGAGCGGCGGATCGTCCGACGGCAACCTGCTCCAGCTGGTGCTGGGCGGTCTGCGCCGCAACATGCGCCAGTACGGCATGCTGATCGCGCTCGGTCTGATCGTCGTCCTGTTCCAGATCTGGACCGGCGGCGACCTGCTGCTGCCGCGCAACGTCTCCAACCTGGTACTCCAGAACAGCTACATCCTGATCCTCGCGATCGGCATGATGCTGGTGATCATCGCGGGCCACATCGACCTGTCGGTCGGCTCACTGACCGCGTTCGTCGGCGCCTTCGCGGCCGTCCTCATGGTGCAGCACAGCATCGCGTGGCCGCTCGCCCTGCTGCTGTGCCTGGTCGTGGGCGCGGTGGCCGGCGCGGTGCAGGGCTTCCTGATCGCCTATCTCGGCATACCGTCCTTCATCGTCACCCTCGCGGGCATGCTCCTCTTCCGCGGTCTGACGGAGATCCTGCTGAAGGGCCAGACCCTCGGCCCGTTCCCGGACGGCCTGCAGAAGATGGGCAACGGCTTCCTCCCGGAGGTCGGCCCGAAGACGAACTACCACAACCTCACGCTGCTCCTCGGCATCGTCCTGCTGGTCTTCGTGGTCCTCCAGGAGGTCCGCGACCGCAAGCGCCAGCAGGAGTTCTCGCTCGACGTGCCGCCCCGCAACCTCTTCCTGCTCAAGCTCGTCGCGATCGTCGCCGCGGTCCTCACCGTCACGATGCTGCTCGCCAGCTACAAGGGCGCGCCGATCGTGCTGCTGATCCTGGGCCTGCTGGTGGTCGGGTACGGCTACATCATGCGCAACGCCGTCTTCGGCCGGCACATCTACGCGATCGGCGGCAACCTGCCGGCGGCCAAGCTGTCCGGTGTGAAGGACAAGAAGGTCACCTTCTACGTCTTCCTGAACATGGGCGTCCTCGCGGCGCTGGCGGGTCTCGTGGTCGCCGCCCGGCTGAACGCGGCCTCGCCGAAGGCGGGTCTGAGCTTCGAACTCGAGGCGATCGCCTCGTCGTTCATCGGCGGCGCGTCGATGAGCGGCGGTGTCGGCACCGTGCTCGGCGCGATCATCGGTGGTCTCGTCCTCGGTGTCCTGAACAACGGCATGAACCTGCTGAGCGTCGGCACCGACTGGCAGCAGGTCATCAAGGGCCTCGCCCTGCTGCTCGCGGTCGGCTTCGACGTCTGGAACAAGCGCAAGTCCGGCTCGTAGACCACAACGATCGAACCGACCGGATCGGGCCCCGCCGCACGGCGGGGCCCTTCCCATGAGGTCCTGTGAACAGGGAGGCGCAATGCCGGTGAAGTCGCTGTTCGGCGAGCTGGCCGACGGCACGGAGATCCACAGCTGGGCGCTGGAGAACGGCGGGACCCGGCTGGAGGTCCTCTCCTACGGCGGGATCGTGCGGTCCCTGGAGATCCCCGACCGCGAGGGCCGCCGTGTGAACGTCAGCCTCGGGTTCGCCACGATCGAGGAGTACGTCGGGAAGACCCCGTACTTCGGCGCGCTGATCGGCCGCTACGGCAACCGGCTCGGCGCGGGCCGCTACCCCCTCGACGGCGTGACCCACCAGGTGGACGTCAACGACGGGCCGAACAGCCTGCACGGCGGGGCGGAGGGCTTCGACCGCCGGGTCTGGGACGTGGAGCCCTTCGAGGAGGGCGGGGAGGTCGGCCTGCGGCTGTCGCGCACCAGCCCCGACGGCGAGATGGGCCACCCCGGCACGCTCGCGGTCGAGGTGACGTACACCCTCACCGCGGACGGCGGCTGGCGGATCGGCTACGAGGCCACCACCGACCGCCCGACGGTGGTCAACCTGACGAACCACGTCTACTGGAACCTGGCCGGCGAGGGCAGCGGCCCGGTCACGGACCACGAACTGTCGATCGCCGCCGCCCGCTACACCCCGGTCGGCCCGGGGCTGATCCCCACGGGCGAGCTGGCCGAGGTCGCGGGCACCCCCTTCGACTTCCGGACGCCCAAGGAGATCGGCCGGGACCTGCGGGTCGCCGATCCGCAGCTGCTGCACGGCCAGGGCTACGACCACAACTGGGTCCTCGACAAGGGCGTCACGCGGGAGCCCGTCCCGGTGGCGTTCCTGCGCGACCCGTCCTCGGGTCGCACCCTGACCGTCGCCACGACCGAGCCGGGTCTCCAGTTCTACTCCGGCAACTTCCTCGACGGCACCCTGACCGGCCCGGGCGGCCGGGTCTACCGCCAGGGCGACGCGCTCTGCCTGGAGACCCAGCACTTCCCGGACTCCCCCAACCAGCCGTCGTTCCCCTCGACGACCCTGCGGCCCGGACAGACGTACCGCTCGACGACGGTGCACACCTTCGGGGTCTGACGGCAGGCCCCGCGGCCCCGGCACCTGATCCGCGCACACGGATGCCAAACCCGGGGCGGCCGTTCCGCACCTCACATTTCTTTCACATCGGTTGAACGGGATGACACACATCCCCGTATGTACGAGTGGCCCGTGCTCCCCCGCTCGGGCCACCCAGACGACGGGCCCGGTCGTCCCCAGCGGGCCCGCCCCCTACGGAGGTTCCATGGCCGACAACGTCACCTCGTTGTTCCGCAGTACGGCGGCGCACAGCCCGTCGATGGCGGCGCTGACACGAGAAGGCGGCGACGGCACGGGGCCGGTCGACTTCTGTATCCCCTGCAACCCCTACTTCCCCACTCCGGCCATGATGGACACCATGTCCGCCAGGCTGCGGGACATCGTCACCTACTACCCCAGCAGCGCCGAGACGATCACCGCCGAGCTGTGCAACCTCCTCCAGCTGCCCCCGTCCGCCGTCGCCATGGGCAACGGCTCCACCGAGCTGATCACCTGGATCGACCATCTGCTGATCCGTGAGTCCGTCGCCGTGCCCGTGCCCACCTTCGGCCGCTGGACCGACCAGCCGATGGAGACCGGCAAGCGGGTCGACATGTTCCCGCTCCAGGAGTCCAGCGGCTTCGCCCTCGACCTCGGGCAGTACGCCGACTTCATCCGCACCCGCGGGACCCGGGTCGCGGTCATCTGCAACCCGAACAACCCCGACGGCGGCTTCCAGCACAAGCGCGCCCTCGTGCAGTTCATGGACGCGATGGCCGACCTCGACCTGATCATCATCGACGAGTCGTTCCTGGAGTTCGCCGACGCCGAGCAGGAACCCAGCGTCGTGCAGGAGGCGATGATCCGCCCGAACGTCATCGTCCTGCGCAGCCTCGGCAAGAACTTCGGTCTGCACGGCATCCGGTTCGGCTACATGGTGGCCAACCCCTCCCTGGCCGGCAAGGTCCGCTCCATGCTGCCGAAGTGGAACCTCAACGCCTTCGCCGAGTACGTGGTCTTCATGCTCAAGGAGCACGGCCCCGAGTACCTGCAGAGCCTGATACAGGTGCGCCGGGACCGCCTCGACATGGCCAGCCAGCTCTCGGCCCTCCCCGGTCTGACGGTCTACCCCTCCCAGGGCAACTTCCTCTTCGTACGCCTTCCCGTCGGCGCCGAGGGCACGGTCGTGCGGGACCGGCTGCTCACCGAGCACCGCATCCTGATCCGTGAGTGCGGCAACAAGATCGGCTCCTCCAGCCGTTTCGCGCGGCTCGTGGTGCGCCCCCAGGTGGATGTGCGTCGCCTGGTGTCCGGCCTGGAGCAGGTGCTCTACGGGACGAAGCGGGGAGCCCCCGTACCCGAGCTGAGCCCGGGGATCAGCTACAGCTCGGGCACGGCCGCCGTGGACCGGCTGCTGGTGGAGGCGACCAACGGGGCGGGCATGCAGGGCCTCGCCGCTCAGGCCATGGGCATGCCGGGACTGGTCCCGGCGGCGGCCGCCGCGAGCCTGCCCATGCAGGCGCCCGCGGCGGCGCAGGCCGCCCCGTCCAACGGCGCCGGGATGCCGCTGCCGGCCGCCGCACAGGTCTTCCCCCAGCCTGTGCCCGCGGCCGCTCCGGCCCCGGCGCCGGCCCCCGCGCCCCCGGCCCCCGCGCCGATGATGGCTCCGGCGATGGCGCCGCCAATGACTCCGGCGATGGCACCGGCGATGGCTCCCGCGATGCAGGCGCCGATGGCTCCGGCCATGCAGGCCCCGATGACTCCGGCCATGCAGGCGCCGATGACTCCTGTGCCGCCCCCGGCCCCGGCTCCCGCCCCGGCTCCCGGCCCGACTCCGCCCGGTGTCCCCGCTCGCGGGGGGCTCACCGCCGCGCAGGTGCGGGGCACGAACGGCCTGACCCCCGCGCCCGCCACGGGGTGGCCGAACGTTCAGCCGGCCCAGTCGTGGCCGAATGCCGCCGGGATGGGGCAGGCCGGGTAGGCGCCGTCGGAGACGCGGGCCACCGGTTGTCGACACGCGCCCGGCAAGTAACTTGACGGGCGCTCACTTTAATGGTCTGACAGCTTCCCAACAGAAACCGTTCCTACGGTGCCGTGTTCATGACAGACACCTCGGAAACTCGCAGCCCCATCGGACGCCGTACGGTGCTGATGGCGACGGGTGCCACCGCCGCCACCCTCGCCGTCGGCGCCGCCGCGTCGACCGAAGCCCCCACCGTCACGGCCGACCGCACCGCTCCCGTCGCCGCCGCGGCCGTCTGCACCCTCACCAGGGAGATGACCGAAGGCCCCTACTACCTCGACGGACAGTACGTCCGTTCCGACGTCACCGAAGGCAAGGCCGGCATCCCGCTGAAGCTGGCCCTCACCGTGGTCGACGCCGGCAGCTGCGCCCCGCTCGGCAACGCCCTGGTGGAGATCTGGCACGCCGACGCCCTCGGCGAGTACTCCGGCTACGTCGGCAACAACGGCCACAGCGAACCGGACGACGGCACCTTCCTGCGCGGCGGTGTGCTCACCAACTCCAGCGGACTCGCCTCGATCACCACGATCTACCCCGGCTGGTACCGCGGCCGCTGCATCCACGTCCACGTCAAGGTCGCCACCGGTGTCACGGTCTCCTCCGACGGGCACTTCTCCGGCGGCCGGGAGCTCCACACCGGCCAGCTGTTCTTCAGCGAGACCATCACCACCGCCGTCGCCAGGGTCTCCCCGTACACGACCAACACGGTCACCCGCACCACGCTCGCCCAGGATTCCATCTACGACGGCGCAGGCGCCGCCTCCGGTCTGCTGACCCTGACCGCCCTGGGGAGCTCCACCTCCTCCGGGTACGCGGGCACCCTGACCCTGGGTGTCGACACCTGAGCTCTTCTCCGTCCTCCGGCTGGGCGTCACCGCAACCGCGGCGGCGCCCAGTCCGCGTGTCGGAGGGCCGCGCGGAGGGTGAGTCCGGAGGGGGCCGGCCGCAGGGCCGTGTCGCGCAGGGCAGTGGCCAGGGGGTGGGTGAGGCCGTGCCCCATTGAGCAGTGTGCTTCGTGAAGTTGCAGGTCACGGGTCTGGTGTGCGCGGGTTCTCGATACTCGTGCCGGTCGCGGGTGGATGACTTCGTTGAAGATCGTCGGCCATCGGGAGACTTCGCGGTTCGTCAGGACCAGCAGGGCCCTGATCAGGTCCGTCGCCCGCTTCGGGTCGGTGCGGACCTTGGCGAGGACCCGCCAGTTCTTGAGATGGGCGAAGCCGTGCTCGACCGGCGCCCGGACGGCGGCCAGTGCCTTGTTGGACAGTATCTGCCCTCGGGTCAGGGGCCGGTTGCGGGCGGCCTTGTAGCCGGTGATCACCGTCGGGTCGGCATCCGGGCCGCTGTCGTCGAGGCCGACGAACCCGAGGTCGGCGATGCCGCCAAGCCCGGCCGCCCGCAGTTTCGCGGTGAGCTGGTCGTGGCGGCAGACGCTGATCTCCGAGGATCGCCCGGGGCGGGCCGCCGAGACCCACAGCAGGCGGCCCCGGTCGTCGGTGAGCGCGAGCGTTCGTACCCGCCCGTGCAGGCGACGGCAGTCGGCCAGCCACGCCACCGTCCGCTCCACGGTCCAACGGTGACAGCCCAGCCGATGAGAGGGCTCGATGCCCTTGCGGGCGATGCGCGGGATGATGTCTCGGACTCGGAGCCATCGACGTGGATGGCCCTAGCCTGACCCCTCGGCGTGCGGTTTGTGTGCAAACCACCCGAATCCGCTCGATACCAAATTGACCTAAACGGTTATCTTGGGGGCTAACTGGATAGAATTCAACCTACTGGCCATATTAACCAATCGAGGGGGCGAGAGAGGCCCGATGGGCCGCCCATGCGAAACTTTTCACATGAGTCTCAGCCGCGTGCCTCGCGCCGCCTTGCCGGCCGGCCGCAGTAGGCGCACTCTCCCTGTCTGCTTGCGGCGACGGCGGAGCCTCCGAAGGCGGCGGGCAGCCGAACTTTATTGCCGGTACAGATGGCGTCTCCACCGCCCCAAAGGGAGAACGTCGCCCCACTGCAGAACTAGCGGGCGAAACCCTTCAGGGAAGGAAACTCAACGTTGCCGACTTCAGAGGGAAGGTTGTCGTAATGAACGTCTGGGGCTCATGGTGCCCACCGTGCCGTGCAGAAGCGCCCACCTTCGCGAAGGTCGCAAAGGATACTGAGTCTCAGGGTGTGGCGTTCGTGGGAATCGACACACGTGACACCAGCCGGACTCCGGCTCTCGCATTTGAGAAAGCATACGACATTGAATATCCCAGCCTGTACGACCCGACAGGCAAATTGATCTTGGATGGATTCCCTAAGGGAACCCTGAACCCCCAGACCATTCCCTCCACAGTTATTCTTGATCGAGAGGGAAAGATGGCGGCTCGCGCGCTGCGACCACCAACCGAAGATAGCCTACTGAAGATGATCGATCCATTGATTGCGGAGAATTGATTCCGTGGAAACCTTTGCCGCAGAAGTTGGGGTGAACAACACGGTTCTCGGCGGGGCGATTCTCGTCGCCTTTCCTATCTGTGTGCTTGCCGGTCTCGTTTCTTTCTTCTCACCATGCGTCCTACCGCTAGTGCCGGGCTACCTCTCGTACGTCACGGGTATCACCGGTACCGATTTGGCAACCGCTCGACGCGGCCGGATGGCGGTCGGCTCCTCTCTCTTCGTGCTTGGTTTCACCGCGGTCTTCGTCTCCGGTGGTGCCTTGTTCGGCTACTTCGGCTCCACGCTCCAGGAGTACCGGGGCATCCTGTCTAAGACACTAGGCATCCTAATGATCTTGATGGGCATCTTCTTCATGGGCTTGTTTCCGTGGATGACGCAACGCGAATTTCGTATCCACAAACGGCCGTTGTCAGGACTCGCTGGCGCCCCTCTACTTGGGGCGCTGTTCGGTATCGGTTGGACGCCCTGCCTGGGCCCCACGCTCTCCTCGGTGACGATCCTCGCAGCCAATGAGGGCAGTGCAGGTCGTGGAGCACTTCTGACAATCGCGTATTGTCTTGGTCTCGGGTTGCCCTTTATCCTGGCCGCGATCGCATTCCGTAAGGCGCTAGGCGCCTTCGCTTGGGTGAAGCAGCGATACGTCTGGGTCATGCGTATCGGCGGAAGCATGATGATCCTGACTGGCGTGCTGCTTCTAACAGGTGCCTGGGACAGTATGATTGCATCTTTGCAGGATTGGTCGGCCGGTTTCGCCGTGGGGATCTGAACAAAGACGCTACGACAACACCCGTAATTACACCAATGCTCGAATGGCAGTACCGATTCCGCTGCGCGGCTTGAAGACTAGCCCTGCCTACGCCGAGCGCCCATATTGGACATTCCCTCGCCCAAACTCACAACCCCGAGCGAGTCACAAAAGCGATAAAGTTTGCCCCATTTTACCCTCTATTTCCAATAAGCGACATGGGCCTACTTTGCGTAATTTGATTTTTCGCTCGCGCTTTCGTGAGAGTTCAGTTACGATCTTTTTCGACCATCAGCCACTGCACTAAGGGGGAAAATGAATACGTCTACGCTCAAGCGTGGCATGAATCTTCTCACGGCAACCGTCATCACGGTGGGTGCCGTCATGACGGTTGGTTCGGGAACCGCTTCCGCGGCAGTCCCGGAGAACGTCAGATTCTATGACAGCGGTAAGATGAGTGACGGGTCGCGGTTCGTCGAAGTTTTCGTCAACGGCACCTACTCTGGCATTGGCTACTGGCACGCCGACGGGGACACTCTTGAGGCCGTCGACCCCCACCCGGACGGGTTCGGTATCGCTGCCTACCTGAGCACCAGCCCGGTGCGTGAGGCAAGCACGTATGGCCACAGCTCTCCCTACACGGCCAAAACGGGTGGGAACTTGACCGAGGACAAGTCCTACAAGTTCTGGGTTTGCATAGGTGGCAACGCTGGACAGAAATGCTCTGACCAGTATTCCGTCACCTCGTAGTACTCGAGCTCCTGACACGAAGGCACCCCACTGAGGTGGGGTGCCGGGCCTTGTTTCTGCCCGCGTTATTGGCAACGCCAGCCGTCGGCCGCGACGACGAGGTCGGCGTCCGGCAGCTCGCCCAGACCGGTCACCTCCTCGCCGTTCCTCATACACCCGGCCGGCAGCGCCTCGCGCAGGACGCGGTGCAGGTCGGCACGGAGGACGCCGACGACCGGCGTGCCGAGCCGGCGTTCCAGGGCCGCGCCGCCCATCCGGGCCAGCAGCTGGCCACGGGGGGTGCGGGTGCCGCCGGGTTAGAGGGGGCGTACGACGGCTCGCACCGCCTCGCCGACCCCGAGCGCCTCCAGCGCCCGTACGCCGTTGGCGTGCATCGAGATCCCCGCGCCGACGTCCGCGAAGACGGGCGCGCGCTCCAGCACCGTCACGTCCCAGCCGATCCGCCGCAGCCCGACCGCCGCGGCCAGCCCGCCTATGCCCCCGCCGACGACCACCGCGGTGCCCTGATTCATGCTCTCCCCGTTTCTCCCCCTGGAGAGGGAGCGTATTGATCCGCAGGGCGGCAGGACGGCCGCCGGGCCAGGGAGAGCCAGTTGAGGACGTCGACCTCGGCGCGCACGGTCTTCCCCGGCGGCGGCTCCCGGTCCACCACCTCCCACCGGGCCGCCAGGGCGTCCACGAGGTACAGCCCACGCCCGGCGTCGTCGAGCGGACCGGGGGCGCGCACGGCCCGGGGGCCGGGTGGACGGGCCCCCGCACACGTGTCGCTGACCTCGACGCGGACACTTCCGGTCACGAGGGACAGACACAGCTCGAAGTCCCGGCCGGGTACCCGGCCGTGGGTCACGGCGTTCGCGGCCAGCTCGGCGACGATCAGCGCAACCGTGTCGGAAGCCTCGGTTCCGTGCGGGATCCCCCAGGCGTCGAGCTGATGCAGCGCGAGACGCCTCGCCAGGCGGGCGCCCCGGGGCGTCGCACTGAAGCGCTGGGTGAACACACGTACGGTGACCGGGGATTGGGGGGTGGGACGGACTGTCATGGGGCCAATGTGTCGGGCCCGGCCCCCGGCACGCCAGGTGGGAGGCGCGTACGCTGCGCAAGCGTACGCGGTGACGCACTGGACAGTACCGATCACCCACCGTGAGCATGGGGCGCGGGAGGTGACCATGGCGGTCGAGAGCGGTGAGCCGGAGTCCTCGGACAGTCTGCGGACGTTCGGGGCGGTCGTCCAGGGCCTGCGGGAGCACCACGGGCTGAGCAGGGAGGAACTCGGCGACGTCGTGGGCTTCTCCAAACACACGGTGGCGTCCGTGGAGTTGGGGAGGCGGATGCCGGACGAGGAGTTCGTGGAGGCGGCGGAGGGGGCCCTGGGCAACACGGGGGCGTTGAGGCGGGCGGCGGGGTTCGTCGAACGGCAGGCCGGGTTGGCGACCTGGTTCCAGCGGTGGGCTCGGCTGGAGGCGACGGCGATCACGTTGTACGTGTACGAGTCGCGGATGATTCCGGGGTTATTGCAGACGGAGGCGTACGCGCGGCATCTGTTCACCCAGCAACTCCCGCCCATGGATGATGATCAGATCGAGGTCAACTGGGCGGCGCGGGCGAAGCGGCAGCGGTTGCTCCGCGAACGGCCGAACACCAACTTCAGCTTCATCATCGAGGAGCACACCCTGCGGAGGCAGACCGGGGGCGGGCAGATCACCCGCGATGCCGTCGATCACCTCTTGGAGATCGGGGAGTTGCGGAACATCGAGATTCAGGTGATGCCGACGGTCCGTGCGTCGCACGCCGGACTGGACGGCCCCATCCAGCTGCTCGAAACTCCGCAGAACAAGTGGTTCGCCTACTGCGAAGGGCAGCGGGGCGGCCTGCTGACCTCCGACGCGAAAGAGGTCAGCATCCTGCACATGCGCTATGCCAGGATGCTTTCACAGGCTCAGCGACCGGAGGACTCCACGAGCCTGTTGCGGCAGATCCGAGGAGACCTATGAACGCGTCCGAACCGGCCTGGTTCAAGAGCAGCTACAGCAGCGGCGGCGACGGGGACTGCGTAGAGGTCGCCCTGACCTGGCACAAGTCCACATACAGCAGCGGCTCCGGGGATGACTGCGTAGAGGTAGCCCCCTGCCCCCACCAGATCCTCGTCCGCGACTCCAAGGACAGGACAGGCGGCCCCCATCTCACCCTCTCCCCCACCGCGTGGGCCGAGTTCGTGGCCCACGCGGGGAGGTGACCCGAGGGTCAGCGCCGGCTCACTTGGCGGGGCACTCCTTCCACGCCATGTGGTAGGTGGTGTTGATATCACCGTCGGTCGAGTCCATCGTCATGAAGCTGACCTTGGACCGTGGGGAACTGCCCGCGTTCACGCGCAGCTCGGTGTTGATGTTGAAGTTGCGCTGGACGCCGCACGGCGCGTAGACGAGGTTCGCCCAGTCCGTGATGTCGGTCGCCTGCCAGTTGTCGTTGAGCGCGCCGTTGAAGGTGTGGTTCTTGAACACCGTCTGCGACGAACCCTGGAAGTAGTACGACGACCGCTGCACGGCGTTCGCCCCGGACTGGAGCGAGGCGTAGCCGCGGTAGTCCGCCTGGGCGATGGCGTAGGTGAAGCCCTGGGGGACGTGGACGATCAGGCTGAGCTGGCAGTTCTTGCGGAACGCGGTCGGGTCGGAGTTGCCGCCGACCTGGGCGAGGTACTCGCTGTAGGTCACGGTGAAGGCGGTGTTGTCCTCGGAGACCGCGACCGCCGCCGAGCCGGGCCGGCAGCCGGAGCCGTTGACCGTGGCGACATCGATGACGATCTTGTCCGGGGGCGGGTTGGAGATCCCGCTCTGGTGGGGCGCGGGCATCGCCGCGGTGACGAGGGCGGCGACGGCGCCACCCAGGAGCAGTCCACTTGCCATGGGGGGTCTCTCCTCTTCGAGGAAGCACTTCGTTGAAGCGTGGAGAACCTGTGATGTTTCTGTGGAGCACCGCGGCGATCGCATCGTAGGGAGGCCGTCGGGAACCGGTCAGGATGAACTCCGGCCATTCACCCCGGCCCGTTCACACCCCGGCCCGTCGGCCCCTGCTCAGGAGACCAGGGGCTGCTCCTCCGACTCGGTCAGCCGCACGGTGCACAGGCCGCCGCGCTCGGCCGTCACCTCGGTCACCTTCAGCTGGGTGCCGGGCAGCAGGATGAACTCCTCCTCGCCGGTGAACGCGGAGAACTGCCGGATGCCGACGGCCCGCGCGGGCCGCACCTCGAACAGCGTCCGCTTGCCGCGGCCGCCCAGGAAGGCGCGGGCCACGCCGAGTTCGGAGGTGCAGGACGAGACACCCCACCAGGTGACGGTCCGTCCGACGGGGTACTGCGCGCGCAGGTCCAGCGGCACACCCCGCCACAGCGGCTCGGTGCGCACGGGCAGCCCCGACACGGCCGAGAACAGCAGCCGCAGATACGGCAGATACGGGGCCAGTCTCGACCGGTCGGGGTGGCGCAGGACGGCGTTGATCTCCCGGTAGAACGCCGACTCGCACGTGTAGAGGTAGAGCGCGGCGACCGCGTCGGCGGACAGGCTCCCCGTCTGCTGGTCCGCGAGCCGCTTGCCGAACTCGTGCGAGCGCTCGACATGCCGGTCGAGGCCGCGCAGCAGGCCGGCGACCGGGCCGACGGCGTCCCGGAAGTCCAGCAGCGGGGTGTCGAACACCCCGGTGATCTCGGGGAGGACGAGACCCTCGTCCTTGACGCTGGAGAGCCGCTCCAGATAGAGCTGGTGCAGTTCCATCGTGGACGTGATGAACGCGCCCATGCGTGCGGCCACACCGTCGTCGGCCCCGCCGCCCTCCCCCGCCCGCCGGTCCCAGCCGCTGCTCGGCAGCCAGTCGACCGGTTCGGCGCCGACCGCCTGGAGGGCGTCGTTGACCAGGGCGAAGTGGTCGCCGTCGCAGAAGATGTCACCCTGGGCGGCCGGATTGCAGTGGTCGATGTGCCGGACCTCGACGTCCGGGTACTTCTTCTCCAGCCGCTGGACCACCGACTTCAGGCTGCGCGCGTGCGCTCCCCACCAGGCGAAGACGACACCGCGGTCCTCCTCGTCCTCGGCGTCCTGCTTGGCCTTGAGGATCTCCTCGACGATCCGCTCGGCGACCGGCCGCCAGAACGCGGTGTGCGGATCGGCCCCGCGCGGTCCGTCGCTGCTCGCGGTGAGGGCCGCGTTCAGCAGGAGGACACCCTGGGTGAGCATCGCCTGGAACCACTCCGGCGGCTGGACGGTGTCCTGCTTCTTCAGCAGCGCGCGGACGTCGGCTATCGGGGTCTTCTTCGGGATGCCGTACTTCCACATGGCCGCCGCCTTGATGAGGCAGCGGATGCTGACGACCCGGCCGAACTGGCTGTCCTTCCAGTCGTGGAAGGTGTTGTCGAACATCGCGATGCCGGTGGCGCTCTCCGGCCGCGGGTACGGGTTCTGCCCGAAGACGACGACCTTCCACTTGTGCGGCGGGTTCGGCTTGAGCGCCTGGAAGGTCAGTTCACGGACCGGGACCACGTCCGGGCCGCGGCCCGGACCGATGAACGAGGCGGCGCCCGGCTGCGCCTCGATGACCGGCTTGAGCAGGTCGAGCCACGGCTCACCGCCGCCCTGGAACAGTTCGGCGAGGGCCAGCGGGTCGTTCGGGTCGGGCTGCGCGGAGGCGTTGGCTTCGATCATGGCGGCGACGCTAACAGCGGGGTATGACAACGCCTTTCGGCCGCGGGGCGTTGTCAGTGGGTCCTTGTAGCGTCGTGATCACTGGACGGACCGGGTCCCCGACGGGAGTGTGGAAGATGACCGAGAACCGTGTGCAGCCGCCGCTGAAGGTGGTTCTGACCGACGTCAACACCAAGGTGGTCGAGGCCTGGCGGGCCGCGTTCGCCGACACCCCGGAGGTCGTGATCCGCAAGGGCTCGATCCTCGACGTGACGGCCGACGCCTGGGTCAGCCCCACCAACGCCCGCGGCCTGATGAACGGCGGGGTGGACGCCGTGGTCAAGCGGCACCTCGGCGCGGGCATCCAGCTGCGGGTGCAGCGGGCGATCCGCGACGAGTTCGGCGGGCGGCTGCCGGTGGGCAGCGCGGTGTGCGTGCCGTCCGGGGCGACGAACCCGAGGTTCCTGATCTCGACGCCCACCATGGAGCAGTCCTCGCAGAACGTGAGCGAGACACTGAACGTGGCCCTGGCCTGCGCCGCCGCGTTCCAGGCGATCCACCGGGTGAACGCCGCGGCGCCCGGCGGCATCGGTTCGGTGGCGCTGGTCGGGCTGGGCGCGCAGACCGGCCGGGTGCCGGCCCGGGTGTGCGCCAACCTGATGTGGACCGGCTACACGCTCTTCCACGACCACCGCTTCGAGGACTACGACGACCTGCGCGCCACGATCGTCGCGCAGCTCGACGACATCGAGAGCGCGCCCGCCGAGAAGCGGGTCCGCATAGCGCCGCCGAAGCGGACGACGTCCCGCCACTGACCGGCACTTGTCCCAACTCGTGTGAGATCACGGGGTGTTGACCGTTGCATCCCCTCCCACTAGGGGTTCTCCCAGGCCGCCGGTTCGGCGGCGAGTTCCTTCACCGGGTCGGGCAGGGCGTCCGCCGCGATGTCCGCGACGGTGACGCCCTCCAGGATCCGGCGGACGTTCGCCCGCAGGGCGATCCACAGCGGGAGCAGGGGCTGGGCGGTACCCGTGTAGGACAGACCCGTGGGGCGTTCGCCCCGGACGGAGACGATCGGGCCGTCGACCGCCCTGATCACGTCGGCGACGGTGATCGACGCGGCATCGCGGGCCAGACGGTAGCCGCCCCCTCCGCCGCGCCGGCTGTCGACCACACCGGCCCGGCGGAGGTCGCCGAGGATCCCTTCCAGGAACTTGTGCGGAATGTCCTGTGCGGCGGCGACCGTCTCCGCCTTCACCGGGTCGCCGCCCTGCCGTACGGCGAGCTCCAGTACCGCCCGTACCGCGTAGTCCGCGCGTGCCGAGATCCTCATGCGCACATTCTGACGCGCGGCGCGGCCCGCGGGCGGGCTCACGCCAGCCGGATCACGTTCCAGGACAGCGGTTCGAGCACGGCGGTGAGCGTGCCGTCCGTCAGGGCCGTGCCCTCGGCCCGGTGCGGGAGGACCCGCTCGGGCTCGGCCAGGGTGTTGCGGGCGTCCGGGTCGGCGTCGGCCAGGACGGTGTGCTCGACGACCGAGGTGAGATCGAGGCCGTTCAGGACGACGTCCAGGGGCAGGGACTCGGTGCGGCTGCGGTTGACGGCGAAGACGGTGACCGTGCCGTCCTCGGCCCGGACCGCCGTCGCGTGCAGCAGGTCGGTCTCGCCGTACTTCTGCGTCTCGTACGTCGGCGAGTCCACCCGTACGTCGAGCACCCGGCCCCGGCCGTGGCGGGCGGCCTGGGCGAACGGGAAGAACGTCGTCTGCCGCCAGGCCGGGCCGCCGGGCTCGGTCATGATCGGGGCGATCACGTTGACGAGCTGGGCCAGACAGGCGACCTTGACGCGGTCCGCGTGCCGCAGCAGCGCGATCAGGAGCGAGCCGAAGACGACGGCGTCCAGGACGCTGTAGTTGTCCTCCAGCAGGCGGGGGGCCTCCGCCCAGTCCCGCGCGCCGGAGTTCTCGATCTCGTGCCACTTCGAGATGTACCAGACGTTCCACTCGTCGAAGGAGAGGTTGATCCTCTTCTTCGACTTCAGCCGCGCGCCCACGTGGTCGGCGGTGGCGACCACGTTCTCGATGAAGGACTCCATGTCGACGGCGGAGGCCAGGAACGAGTCGAGGTCGCCGTCCTCGGGCTGGTAGTAGGCGTGCAGGGAGATGTGGTCGACGAGGTCGTACGTCTCGGCGAGGACCGTCGCCTCCCACTCGGCGAACGTGGGCATGGACTGGCTGGAGGAGCCGCAGGCGACGAGCTCGACGCCCGGGTCCAGCTGGCGCATCGCGCGGGCGGTCTCCGCGGCCAGCCGGCCGTACTCCTGGGCCGTCTTGTGGCCGGTCTGCCAGGGCCCGTCCATCTCGTTGCCCAGGCACCACAGCCGGATGCCGAAGGGGTCCTTGTCGCCGTGCGCGACCCGCAGGTCGGACAGGGCGGTGCCGGAGGGGTGGTTGGCGTACTCCAGGAGTTCCAGGGCCTCGGCCACGCCGCGGGTGCCGAGGTTGACGGCCATCATCGGTTCGGCCTGCGGGCCGATCCTGCGGAGGAAGGCGATGTACTCGGAGAGGCCGAAGCGGTTGGTCTCCGTGGAGCGCCAGGCGAGGTCGAGACGGCGCGGACGGTCCTGTCTCGGGCCGACCGAGTCCTCCCACTTGTAGCCGGAGACGAAGTTGCCGCCGGGGTAGCGGACGGCTGTGACGCCGAGTTCGCGCACCAGGTCCAGGACGTCCTGGCGCAGGCCGTCCTCGTCCGCCGTGGGGTGGTCCGGTTCGAAGATGCCGGTGTAGACGCAGCGGCCCAGGTGTTCGACGAAGGAGCCGAAGAGACGGGGGTTGACGTCGCCGACGGTGAAGGCGGGGTCGAGGGTGAAGCGGGCGGTGCGCATGGCTGCCTTTCGGTTCGGTTCCTGTCCGAGGGTGGGTGACGGCCGGTCGGTCCATCACCTCACTACCGTTCGGTATCTCGGATCACGCACGTGACTTCGAACGCGACCGTAAGATCGATGCGCGTGCGCGTCAATGGTTTCCCCCGGAGCCTGATAGCGCTTTCCGTCCCGGTCGGCGGCTTCTCGTCCCGCTCGTCGCGGCTTTTCGTGACGCGGACACAACCATCCGCGTAGGCTCGAAGCCGCGGCCGTAGGGCGCCGGGCGGGCTGCCGTACGGCGGTGAGAAGGGGGCGGGACCTGATGGACATCGCGGGCGCGCGCGGGACGGCGTCCCGGATCGCCTCCGCGCTGCGGCGCCCGAGGACCGGACCTGCCATGCGCGAACTGACGGTCGGGCTCTCCGCCGCGCTGCGAGCCAGGCCCCGGCGGCCGGCCGGGGTGCGGGAGGTGTCCCGGGCCCTGTGCGAGGCGATGGCCGCGCGGCGTGGCGGACGCCCCGTGGAGCTGCGGTTCGAGCGGTTCCCGGACGAGATCGGGGTGACCGGGCTGTGGGTGGAGTTCCGCGACTTCGACCTGGTCATCGTGGAGGAGCGGGCCGAGGCCGTGCAGCAACTGGTCATCCTGGGGCATGAGTTGTGGCACCTGCACGCCGGGCATCGGCACCACCACGGGGTCGGCCGGGACGCGGCGGGGATGCTCGCCGACCGGCGCGGCTGGGAGTCCATGGCGCTGACGGTGGCCGCCCGCAACGGGTCCCGCGAGACCGAGGAGGCCGAGGCCGACGACTTCGGGCACCGGCTCGCGGCCCGCTTCCGGCGCTATCTCGCCGAGGGCGCGGCCGGCGGGGAGAGCTCGCCGGTGCAGCGGACGCTGGGCTACCGCGGACGCGGGGGCGCGGCCCGGTGACCCGCGCGAACGCCCCCACGGAACTGCTGGCCGCCGGCTCATCCGGACTGCTGGACCACCTCTACATCTCCTTCTGGATCCCCACCGCGGTCCTGTGTGCCGCCCTCGCGATCAAGCTGCCGACCATCATCCGGCTGTGGCGGGACCCCCTCCTGCGGGCGGTCGGCGGTCTCCTGCTGCTCGCCTGCACGGTCTTCGTGTTCGTGGCTCCCTCGACCATCGCCTGGACCAACCGGGTCACGGGAGTGCCGAACATCTCGGCACCGTGGTGCTACTCGCTCCTCACCGCCTTCGCCGGCTCCTGCCTGCTGCTGATCATCGCCTGGCGCAACGGTCTGTCCGAGCGGTCGCCGGCGACCCGCCGCGCCATGCTCTGGGTGCTGTGCACCTACGCCGGTGTGATCGTCGCCCTGTGGGTGCTGTTCTTCCTCGCGGACGCCTCCGTCGAGCGGCTGCGGGACCTGGACACCTACTACGCCAACACGCCCTACATGCGTGAGCTGATCCTGCTCTACCTCCTCGCGCACTGCGTGGCCGTCCTCATCACCTCCCGGCTCATCTGGAACTGGGTCCGCACCGAGGGGCTCGACGTCTGGCTCCGTTCGGGGCTGGTCTGCCTGGTGGTCGGCTACGGCCTGAACCTGATCTTCGACGCCCTCAAGCTCACCGCGGTGGGGGCGCGTTGGACGGGGCACGACCTGGACTGGCTGAGCACGAACGTGGCGCCGCTCGCGGCCTGTCTGTCCGCCATCCTCGTCGCGGCCGGCTTCATCCTGCCGCACGCCGGCCAGTACCTGCACGACCGCTGGCGGATCCGCACGGCCCGCCGTGAACTGCGGCCCCTGTACATGCTGATGCGGAGCGTCAACGGCTCAGGGGTCTGCTTCAGGCTGTACGCCACCCCCGAACTGCGGCTGATCCGCCGTGAGACGTTCATCAGGGACGTGCTCCTCGGACTGGCCCGCCACATCGACGAGGAACAGGTACGCCACGCGTACGCCGCCGCCCTCGCCCTCGGTTTCCCCCCGGAGCGGTCGAGGGCGCTGGCCGCCGCCCTGAGCATCCAGGACGCGGCGGCCCGCAAGATCCGCGAGACGGACGGCACGGGCACCGAGAACCCCGACACGACGGACCTGCTCCAGGAGATCGGGTCCGTGTCACGGGCCCTTCGCGCATCCGACGACCTGGCGGCGATCCGTGCCCGTGTGACCGACCCGACGGAGCCCGGCCATCGGGCTCCCGCAGCAGAGAGCGGCCTTTCCCGTCCATGAGATCCACGACTGACCGCACCCCCGCCGTCGTCCTCGGCGGTTCCCTCGCCGGCCTGCTGGCCGCCCGCGCCCTCGCGGACGTCACCGGCCGGGTGATCCTCGTCGAACGCGACACGCTGCCGACCGGGCCCGCACCGCGCCGGGGCCTGCCCCAGGCCCGGCACGCCCACCAGCTCTGGTCGGGTGGTGCACGGGCGCTGGAGGAGCTGGTGCCGGGCGTCGGGGACCGGCTCCGCGCGGCCGGGGTGCGCCGGCTGCCGGTCACGACGGACATGGTCGCGCTGTCACCGCACGGCTGGTACCGGCGGTGGGCCGAGTCGCACCACATGCTGCTCGCCGGCCGGGACCTGCTGGACGCGACCGTGCGGGCGGCCGTGCTCGCGGACGAGCGGATCGAGGTCCGGGAAGGGACCCTGGCGGTGGGTCTGACCGGCACGGCGGCGGCCGTGTCCGGCGTACGGCTGCGTCCGGCCGGTGACCGGGGCGGCGCCGCGGACACCGAGGAGGCGGTCCCGGCCGCGCTGGTCGTCGACGCCACCGGGCGTGCCTCACGGGCCCCGCGCTGGCTGACCGCACTGGGTCTGCCCGAACCGGAGCGCAGGGTGGTCGACTCCGGTGTCGCGTACGCGAGCCGGCTGTTCCGGGCGCCCGAGGCGGCCCGCGACGCCTTTCCCGTCGTCAACGTGCAGCCCGCCCCCCGGACCGGGGAGCCGGGCCGGGGCGGAGTGCTGCTGCCGATCGAGGACGGGCAGTGGCTGGTCACGCTGTTCGGGTCCCGCGGCGGCGAACCGACCGCGGACGCCTCGGACTTCGTCCGCTACGCCCGCGAGGAACTGCGGGACCCGATCATCGCCGACCTCGTCGAACGGGCCGAGCCGCTGGGCGAGGTGGCGTTCACCCGGACGACCGCCAACCGGCGTCTCTTCTACGAGCGGATGCGGAGCTGGCCCGAGGACTTCGTCGTCCTCGGTGACGCGTTGTGCGCCCTCAACCCGATCTACGGTCACGGCATGTCGGTCGCCGCCCAGGGGGCACTGGCGCTGAAGAAGATGGCGGGACGCCACGGAACGGGCTCACCGGGCCTGGCCCGCCGCGTCCAGAAGGCGGTGTCCCGCCCGGCGTCGACCGCGTGGGACCTGGCCCTCGGCATGGACGTGTTCTATCCGGGTGCCACCGAGAACGGCCCCGGCCTCCGGGACCGTCTGCTGGCCGCGTACGTCGGACGCCTGCTGTACACCGCCACCGGCAACGGCCGCGTCGCCCGCCGGGTGACGGACGTGACGTCCCTGGAGCGGGGCCCCGAGGTCCTGCTGTCGCCCGGAGTGCTGCTGGCCGCCGCGGTGGGCCCGCTCAGACCGGCGTTGAGCGGGCCGCCGTTGACGGGCGACGAACGCAAGCGGGCGGGGCTGGACTGAGGGCTGTCCCGCAATGATCAAGAAGCACGCGCTCGCGGACAGGCGAGCTGTGAGAGGAGACCGTGCGCCGCACGGAGCCGGCATGAGGTTCGTTCGCTGAGCCCGAGAAAACCGTTGGACCCGGTGGCGGTGGCGCGACATAGGGTTCGGGGCGCGGAGACGTGGTCGGCGGCGAGGGAACGGTGGATGGCGGGACTGTACGAGATCTGGCAGCGGGCGGAGGTGTCGCGCCGGCTCGACGTGTTGTCGGGCTTCGTCGCGATGTGCGTGGCGGGGGACGATGACGCGCGACGCCGTCTCGCTCAGCTGGTTGCCGGCGCTGACGCGGCCCTGTCCGACTCGCCCCCGGATCTGCCGGGTGCTGCTGGCCACCGCGTACTGGCGCGGCGCCCCGGGTGCAGTACAGCAGCGAGGTTCCTTGCCTTCATGAACGCGGCCCGCCGGCACGAAACTTGTGCTGTCCGCGCCCCGGTCGACGTCCACTTCTTAGAGATATACATCCTGCGACCTCTTCGCCTGAAACGAAGGAATCCACTCCTTGCTCCCCCTGCGCATCGCCCGGCCACGCCTCGCCGCGGCCATCACCGTCGTCCTCGCTCTCACTGCCGCCGGTGGCGCCCTGCCCTCCTCCGCGACGGCCGCGCCCGCCGACGTCATCGCCGCCACGGGTGCCGCGGACCAATCCGTCACCGCCTTCCCGAAGAGGGACGTCATCACCGGGGCAACCGCCTCGGGCTACCTGACCTACAACCCGGCCACCGGACGGACCTGGCTTCCCGCCCCGGGCGGCTCCCCCACGAAATGGCCGTCGAGTTACACGGTCCTGGGCACCGGGTCCGGCGACCTCGTCGCCACGTACGCCGCCCCCACCAACACCACCGGCACGATCACGGACATGGCGACCGGAACGGTCGTCTACTCCTATTACCCCGGCCCCTCCGCCACCGGGGCCACCTTCGCGGGCGCTGCCGGCGTCTGCCTCTTCACCACGCTGGACAACGCCGCGGGCGGCAAGACGCTCCGCATGCACACCAAGGACGCGGCGCTGCGCACGGTGACCGGCCTGCCGGACACGGCCACAGAGGTGAGGGTCGTGCCCGCCACCGCCACCCATGCCCAGGTGACCTACGCCACCGGGACCGGTACAGACACCCGGCGCTACCTCGGCCTCCTCGACCTTGCGGCCGGTACCGTGACCGAGACCTACGAGCTTCCGGCCGCTGCGGCGGGCACGGACATCGCGGTCTCGACCACGCACGTGGCGTGGGTCGAGTACAACGCCGCGCCGGACGCGACGTATGACGCGACGGTGGTCGTCACCGACCGCTCCACGGATACGCGGCAGACCATTCCGGTGGGCAAGGCAGCGCAGAGAAGGCTGGAAATCGGCCTGCAGGGCGCCTGGGTGACGTACGGCAACCGCAGCGCACTGGACGCGGACGGGACGTACTCCTCAGACGCGCTGACCGCCTACGACCTGACGAGCGGCGCCACCCGCAAGCTCCTCGACCACCTCACCTCCGCCGCCACCGCCCCCGACGGCACGCTGTTCGCGCGCGGCGGCACGGTCGCCGACAACGAAGGCGTGTACCGCATCACGTCCGGCCAGGACGCTCTCCCGGCCGCGACCCTGGTCGCCGGTACCGGCGAGCCCACCCGGGTCACGCTGACCGGCGCCGGCGTCCCCGCTGTCCTCAACCTCGACCCGGGCGGCGGCCAGAGCACGATGGCATGGAAGCTGTCCCGCGACAACGTCGACATGACGGTCACACTGCGGCACGTCCGCACAGGCAGGACCGTGACCGCGTACTTCCCGAATCCACCGACTACATCCGTCACCTTCGACTGGGACGGCGAACTGCAGTGGCCGGAGCAGGGCAACGCGTACAACGGCGATTACACCTGGACACTCATCGCCAAGCCCCTCAACGGCATCGGCCCCGACCTCACCGCTTCTGGCACGTTCACGGTCGTGCGCACCGCCAAACCGCATGACTTCGACGACAACGGCGCCCCGAACGTGCTCGCACGGGACACCGCCGGACGCCTGTGGACCGGCGACACCTACTACGACCCCCACAACCCCGGGCAGTTGAGCGATCACGAGACCAGACTCATCGGCTCGGGCTGGGGCATCTACGACCGGATCGAGGCCGTCGGCAACGTAGGCGGCTCCCAGCACGCCGACGTGATCGCCCGTGACGGCAGCGGTGCGCTGTGGCTGTACCCGGGCAACGGCGCCGGGGGCTTCGCCAACCGCATCAGGATCGGCGGCGGCTGGCAGATCTACAACAAGATCACCGGTGGCAGCGACTACAGCGGGGACGGCCGGGCCGACCTGCTCGCCACCGACGCTGCCGGGGTGCTCTGGCTCTTCAAAGGCACCGGCAACCACGCCGCTCCGTTCGCGACCCGGGTGAAGGTCAGCGGCGGCTGGGGCACCTACAACAAGATCATTGCTGTGGGGAACGTCGGCGGCACCACCGCGAGCGACCTCCTCGCCCGCGACAGCAGGGGCGTGCTGTGGCTCTCCCGCGGAAACGGCAACGGCACCTTCGCCTCACGTGTCAGGATCGGCAGCGGCTGGAACCTCTACAGCGACCTCGTGGGCATCGGCGACGCCAACCACGACGGCCGCCCCGACCTGCTCGCATACGACAAGAGCCGGAACCTGACGTACCTCTACCTCGGCACCGGCAACACGTCGGCACCGTTCACGTCGCGGATCCGCTACTACCCCCACAACCCCTCCCTGGCATACAACCACCTGGCATGACACCCTCCTGATACCCAGGCGCCAGTGACCTCCAGGCGGCATCTGCCGGCCCATCCGCACGCCGCCTGGGCGGCGAGAGGTGGCGTGACCTGCCGGAACGCCACGGGCCGTGGAAAGCGGGCCTACGTCTTCCACGGCACGTCACCGCAGCAGCGATCCGCCTCTGGCTTCGGCAGTGATCCGCCGGACAGAACCTGGCCGCCTGCGGCGCGCCCCCGCGCTCAGCCGCGGAAGGCCGGCTGCGGCAGTCCCTTGCCCGCCCCCGGCACCACCAGCAGGGAGCCCGCCACCGGGTGCGGGGAGGTCAGCCCCACCCTCGCCGTCGTGACGTAGAGGTCACTGAGGTCGGAGCCGCCGAAGGCGCAGGCCGTCACCCGGGGGGTGGGGAGGGTGATGACGCGGTCGAGGTCGCCCGCGGGGGTGTAGCGGCGTACCGCCGCGCCGTCCCAGAGGGCGACCCAGACGCAGCCGTCCGCGTCGACGGTCAGGCCGTCGGGGAAGCCCGCGCCGTCCTCGATCACGACGAAGGGGCGGCGGTCGGAGATCCGGCCGTCGGCGAAGGTGAAGACGTCGACCCGGCGGGTCGGGGAGTCGACGTAGTACATGAGCGAGTGGTCCGGGCTCCAGCCCGTGCCGTTGCTCACCGCCACGTCGTCGAGGAAGACCTCGGCGGTGCCGTCGCCGGTGTGGCGGGTCAGGGTGCCGCCGCCGGGTGCCTCGTCGTAGCGCATGGTGCCGGCCCACAGGGAGCCGTCGGGGGCGACGGCGGCGTCGTTGGCGCGGCGGCCGGGGACCGGCTCGTGGTGCAGCCAGCGGAAGGCGCCGTCCTCGTCCAGCAGGGCCACGCCGTCACGGAGGTTGAGGACGAGACCGCCGCCCTCGCGGGGCTTGGCCGCGCCCACGTGCTGGTCGGTCACCCGGACCGTGCGGCGGCCGGTCGAGGGGTCGTAGGTGTGCAGCCGGGAGCCGAGGATGTCGAGCCAGAGCAGACGGCCGGTGGCCGGGTCCCAGGTGGGGCCCTCGCCGAGGGTGGCCTCGGCCCGTACCGCGACGTCGTAGGAGATGCTCATGCCACGCTCCGGTAGCCGAGGAGTTCGGAGAGTTCCGCGGCGCCCTTGGCGGCGAGCTGCTCCAGCTCGATGCGGCGCTCGTCGCTCCAGCGGATCATGGGGACGGAGATCGACAGGGCCGCCACGACCTGGCCGGTGCGGTCGCGGACGGGCGCGGCCACACAGCTCACGTCGGGGTTCGACTCACGGCTCTCCACCGCGACGCCCCGTTCCCTGATCTCCGCGAGCGCGGCGCGCAGGGCGGCGGGCTCGGTGATGCTGTTCGGGGTCATCCGCACGAGGTGGGCGTCGTCGGGGACCCGGGCGGAGAGCTCGCTCTCGGGCAGGGAGGCCAGCAGCATCTTGCCGACGGAGGTGCAGTGGGCGGGCAGCCGGCGGCCGGCGGCCGAGACCATGCGCACCGCGTGCGTGGAGTCGACCTTGGCGATGTAGATGACGTCCGTGCCCTCCAGGATCGCCACGTGGACCGTCTCGTCACACGTCTCGGCGACACTGCGGGCGACCTGCTGACCCTCGGCGGCGAGGTCGAGGTGCTCGGCGTACCGGCTGCCGAGCTGGTAAGGGCGGACCCCGAGGCGGTACCGTCCGGGCTGTCCGGGCACGGGGACGATGTAGGAGCGCGCGGCGAGCGTGGTCACCAGTTCGTGCACCGTGGTGCGCGGGAGCTGGAGTCTGCGCACGATGTCGGGGGCGGAGAGCGTCCCGTCCCCGTCGAGGAAGAGCTCGAGAATGTCGAGAGCTCGGGTCACGGCTGGTACGAGGCGTCCCACGACCGGCCCCCTCCCTGTTTCGTCCCTGGCCTGCGTTCGAAATTTCAACAGGCGATCGGCATGACGAACACAGGCTGTCATATGGCGCTGCGCTGGGCAATGGTCCTGAAACGCTCCGGTGGGCCAGGATGGGGGTATGCCGACCCCGAAACGTCTCGCCGGCACCTTCAGTGTCGCCGACTTCCAACTCGTACTGCTGCGCCGCATGGCCGACCACAACCCGGATCTGGTGGACGACGCCCGCCATGGCCTGGGGGTGTCCCTGGCGCAGATGAGGGAGGCCAACAAGCGCTGGCAGGCCATGATCCACTCCCCGCACGCGCGGGGCGCCCTCTCCCGTTACCGCTCGGTCCTCGGTGAACCCGAGTCGAGGACCGCACGCCGCGTCGGCGACGTCGACTGCGAGTCCTGGCAGTGGCCGATCCCGCTCTGGCCCGATCTGCGCTTCGAGGTGCTGCTCGCGCCGGACAACTCCGTCTGGAACGACTGGCTGGTGCGCGCCCCGCAGCGGCCGGCCCCGGCGCCGCGCACCCTGGACGACCTGGCCCCCTGGTCCTGCACGGTCGACGAGGTCGCCCGCGCCTTCGCCCCGGCCCGCCCGCTGGAGGGGACCGCCCCCACCCGCTGGGGGCTGGCGTTCACGGCGCCGGACGCCCTGGGCACGCCCCGGGAGGCGGTCGCCGAGTTCACCTGGGGGCTGCTCCAGCGGACGACCGTCCGGGACGGCAACGGCCCCGGGCCCGCCCCGCACGAGCGGGCACAGTACGACCTCTACGAACAGCAGCAACAGCACGAGCGGCTGTACGGAATCCACGGGCAGTACGGGAATTCCTAGGGGGTGTCACACCCCCTGGCGGGCCGCCGCGAGGATGGCCGTCACGACCGCCGCCACCGAGCCGGTGTGCAGGGACAGGAACAGGTTCGGTTCGACCAGTTCCAGTTCCATGACCTGGGGTCGGCCGTCCTCGCCGTCCACGAGGTCCACGCGCGCGTACAGCAGCTCGGGGGCCTTGGGGACGGCCGCCAACGCCTGCTCGGCCACGGCCAGTTCGGCGTCCGTGGGCTGCCAGGCCACCAGGCCCGGGTGGGCCACCTTGCGCTCGTCGTACGGCGTGCCGGGCGCGAGGACGGCCCCCTTGCGGCTGGCGTGCAGCAGGCGTCCGCCGAAGAACTGGAGGGCCCGCTCGCCCGCCGCGTCGATGCCCCGCACATAGGGCTGCACCATCGCGGTGAAGCCCTCGGCGTGCAGGCGCGCGAGGTGCCGTACGGCGGTGTCGTGCTCGTCGGGGGTGTAGCGGGCGGCGAAGCGGGCGCCGCCGCCGGAGGTCGGCTTCACGACGTACTCGTGGTCGTCGGGGAGGCCGGCCGGCTCGCCGGGGGCGAGGTAGCGGGTCGGGACGGTCGGGACCCCGGCGGCCGCGAGCGCGCCGAGGTAGCGCTTGTCGCTGTTCCAGCGGATCACGTCGGCCGGATTGGCCAGCCGGGTGACGGCCGAGGCCTTCCCGGCCCAGGCCAGGAACTCGGCCGCGCGCCAGCTGTAGTCCCAGGTGGACCGGATGACGGCGAGGTCGAACGAGCCCCAGTCGGCCCCGGGGTCGTCCCAGACGACGGCCCGCGCCTGCGCCCCGGCCTCCGTCAGCGCCGCGACCAGCCCCGGCAGATCCCGGTCGACGGCGACCTCGGGTCCGGGCCGGCAGGTGACGAGGGCGATACGGGACACGCGGAACTCCCTCTTCGTACTCATGTCCGACGACCGGTCCCCGGAAGGCTAACAGCGACGACGTGAGCCGTGTGACGGCCGGCCTGGTGGAAGCGGCCTGAGCCGGGGCAGGATCGGTGGCACATGACCTCAGGTCCACCGGTTCAAGGAGCGTCCGCGTGTCCTCTCTCTTCCCCGCCCTCACGGGTGACCCTTCCGAACGTGCGGCGGTGCGGTTCGGTGAGCGGGCCCTGACCTACGCCGAGCTCGCGGCGGCGGCCGGGGCCGTCGCGGAGCGGGTGCGCGGGGCGGGCAGGGTGGCGGTGTGGGCCACGCCCACGCTGGAGACCGCCGTGGCGGTGGTGGGCGTGCTGCTCGCCGGGGCCGCCGCCGTACCGCTCAACCCGAAGTCGGGGGACAAGGAGCTGGCACACATCCTGGGTGACAGCGCGCCGGGGCTCGTGCTCGCCGCGTCGGGGGACGAACTGCCCGCCGCGCTGCACCCGGTGGAGCGCGTGGACGTCGACGTGCGCGCCGTCGGCGGCGCCGCCCCGGAGCCCGTGGCCGACGAGGACCCGGCCCTCGTCGTCTACACCTCCGGCACCACCGGCCCCCCGAAGGGCGCGGTCATCCCCCGGCGGGCCGTCGCCGCCACCCTGGACGCCCTCGCCGACGCCTGGCAGTGGACGGCGCAGGACGTGCTGGTGCACGGGCTGCCCCTGTTCCATGTGCACGGACTGGTGCTGGGCGTGCTCGGGCCGCTGCGGCGGGGCGGGTCGGTACGGCATCTGGGGCGGTTCACCACGGAGGGAGTGGCCCGGGAGCTGAGCGGGGGCGCGACCATGCTGTTCGGGGTGCCGACGATGTACCACCGGATCGCCGAGACGCTCCCGGCCGACCCGGAGCTGGTCAAGGCGCTGTCGGGGGCCCGGCTGCTGGTGTCGGGCTCGGCCGCGCTGCCCGTGCACGACCACGAGCGGATCGCGGCGGCGACCGGGCGGCGGGTGATCGAGCGGTACGGCATGACGGAGACCCTGATGAACACGGCGGTGCGGGCCGACGGGGAGGCCCGGCCGGGGACCGTCGGGGTGCCGCTGCCGGGGGTGGAGCTGCGGCTGGTCGACGAGGGCGGGGCGGCCGTATCGGCGTACGACGGGGAGACCGTCGGGGAGATCGAGGTGCACGGGCCGAACCTGTTCACGGAGTACCTCAACCGGCCCGACGCGACCGCCGCCGCCTTCACCGCCGACGGCTGGTTCCGCACGGGTGACGTGGCCGTGCGCGATCCGGACGGGTACGTGCGGATCGTCGGGCGCAAGGCCACCGACCTCATCAAGAGCGGCGGGTACAAGATCGGGGCCGGGGAGATCGAGAACGCGCTGCTGGAGCATCCCGGGGTACGCGAGGCGGCCGTCACGGGGGCGCCGGACGCGGACCTCGGGGAGCGGATCGTCGCCTGGATCGTCCCCGCCGACCCGCAGTCCCCGCCGGACGCCGCCGAGCTGGCCGCTCACGTGGCCCGGCGGCTCGCGCCGCACAAGCGGCCCCGGGACGTGCGGTACCTCGACGCGCTGCCCCGCAACGACATGGGGAAGATCATGAAGCGGGCGCTGCCGTCATGACGGGACGTGCGAGCGCCCGCGAGATCATCGCCCTCGTCACCGACTCCTTCACCGAACTCCCCCACCCGGCGCGGGAGGTACGCCCCGACGGGCCGCTGGCCTGGCCCGGCTACGACCTCGCGCGCGCCCGCGCGGCCGAGCGCACCGGGGAGAGCGAGTCCGTCGTCTGCGGCACCGCCCGGGTCGAGGGCACCGAAGCGGTCCTGATCGCCTTCGAGTTCGGCTTCCTGGGCGGCTCGCTGGGCGAACGCACCGGCGACCGGCTGTCGGCGGCGTACGCCCATGCCCGCCAACACCGGCTGCCCGTCGTGCCGTTGGTCGCGACGGGCGGCAGCCGGATGCAGGAGGGCATGCTCGCCCTCAGCCAACTCCAGCGGGTGGCGCGGGAGTCGGCGCTGACCCGGCAGGCGGGGCTGGCGCAGATCGCGGTGGTGCGGGACCCGACGACCGGCGGGGGCTGGGCCACGCTCGGCGCGGGGGCGGACGTCGTCCTCGCGCTGCCCGGGGCCCAGGTCGGCTTCGCCGGGTCCCGGGTGCGGCCGGCGGACGCCGATCCGGCCGCGTACACGGCCGAGGCGCAGGTCGCGGCGGGGGCGGCGGACGCCGTCGTGCCCGAGGGGGAGCTGCGGGAGACGCTCGGGCGGTGGCTGCGGCTGCTGACCGGGGTGTCCGGCGAGCCGGCCCCGGTGCCGGAGCCGCTCGGCGCGCGGGATCTGCCGGTCTCCGGCTGGGACGCGGTACGCCGGGCCCGCTCCCCGCACCGGCCGCGCGCCGCGCAGTACCTGGACGCCTGTCTCACCGGGCGGGTCGCGCTCTGTGGCGACCGGTGCGGGGGTACCGACCCGGACGGGATGCTGTGCGGCTTCGGCGAGCAGGACGGCCGTACCGTCGCGTACGCCGCGCAGACCGGGGCGGCCACCCGGCCCGCCGGATACCGTACGGCGACCCGGCTGATCCGGCTCGCGGACCGGCTCGGCATCCCGGTGCTCACCCTGGTGGACACCCCCGGCGCGGCCAACGACGCCGAGGCGGAACGGCAGGGCGCGGGCGCGGCGATCGCGGAGCTGTTCGGGGTCCTCGCCACCGTGCGGACGCCGGTCACCACCCTGGTGATCGGCGAGGGCGGTTCCGGCGGGGCGCTCGCGCTGGCCGCGCCCGGCCGCACCTGGGCCGCGCCGGACAGCTACTTCTCCGTGATCGCGCCCGAGATGGCCGCCGCGATCCTCAAGCGGCCGCCCGGGGAGGTGGAGGCGACGGCCGGTCAACTCCGTATCCGACCGCAGGACTTGGTGGAACTCGGGGTGATCCGGCCGCCGGAGCGGCAGACGCCGTGAAAACGGGCCGGGGAACAGGACAGTACCCGCACGGTCGCTGTAGTCCCCCACGGGGGTGAGACGTGGGTCACATACGAGGGTGGTCATGTCACACTCCGGGCGGCCGGGTCCCTCTCAGTGTCGAAAGCATCCGCGACGGGAGGCCCACGATGTCCCACCCACCGCACCCGGTGGCACGCACCGCGACCGAGGTGTTCGCCGACCACCGGGAGCTGTTGTTCTCCATCGTCTACAACATGCTCGGCAGCGTCTGCGACACCGAGGACGTGATGCAGGAGACGTGGCTGTCGTGGGCGGCACGGCACGAGGCGGAGGGCGCGGCGCGGATCGGGCATCCGCGCGCCTACCTGGTGCGGATCGCGGTGAACGGGGCGCTCGCCCACCGGGCCACCGTCAGCCGACGCCGGGAGACCTATGTCGGGCCCTGGCTGCCCGAACCGCTGGTCGGGCCCCTCCCGGACGCCGCGGCCCCCGCCGACACCGCGGACGCGGCCGACGCGGCCCTGCGTGCCGAGTCGGTGTCGATGGCGCTGCTGGTGGTCCTGGAGACCCTCACCCCGCTGGAGCGGGGCGTGTTCGTGCTGCACGAGGTGTTCGGCTACCCCCACACCGAGATCGCGGAGATCCTCGGCCGCAGCCCCTCGGCGATCCGCCAGCTCGCGCACCGCGCCCGCGAGCACGTGCACGCCCGGCGCCCCCGGTACGCGCCCGATCCGCAGGTCCGGCGGCAGGTGACCGAGCGGTTCCTGGACGCCGCCCTCGGCGGTGACCTGGACGCCCTGCTGCGGCTGCTGGCGCCGGACGTGACGCTGTGGGGCGACGGCGGCGGCAAGGGCGCGGGCGGACCCCGGCCGCTGCGGGGCCGGGACAAGGTGGCCCGGCTGCTCGCCTCGGTCGCGCCGCGTTCCGGTCAGGGCCTGCGCATCGCCTACCGCAGCGTCAACGGCGATCCGTCGGCGCTGCTGTTCGCCGGCGACACCCCGTACGCGGTCCTCGTCCTCGACCTCACCCCGGACGGGGACCGGGTGTGCGGGATCTACGCCGTCGCCAACCCCGACAAGCTCGCCCACATCGGCACCGCGGCGAGGTCCCTGTGAGGGCGGGCACGCTGGTGTCCCTGCCGGGCGGCCGGGTCGGCAAGTGGGTCGTCCTCGCCCTCTGGGCGGTCCTGCTGGTCCCGGCCCTGATGCTGGCCGGGCGGCTGGGCGAGGTCGAGCAGAACGACAACTCGGCCTGGCTGCCCGGGGACGCGGAGTCGACGCGGGTCGTCGAGCGGGTGGCGCGGTTCCGGCCCGCCGACACCGTGCCCGCGATCGTGGTCTACGACCGGCCGGGTGGCGTCACCGCCGCCGATCTGGCGAAGGCCCGCGCCGACGCCGAGGCCTTCCGGACGGTCGACGGGGTCGAGGGCGCGCCGCAGGGCCCGGTGCGGTCGGCGGACGGGCGGGCGATCCAGACCGTGGTCCAGGTGCACAAGGACCGCACGGGATGGGAGGGGATCGGCAGGGTCGTCGACGCGCTGACCGAGGTCGGCGAGACGGACGGCGGCGGCGGTCCCGGGTTCCATGTCACCGGGCCGGCCGGGCAGGCCGCCGACTCCATCAAGGCCTTCGGCGGCGGGGGCGGGCTCACGGCGATCACCGCGTCCGTGGTCGTCCTGATCCTGCTGCTCACCTACCGCAGCCCGGTCCTCCCGCTGCTGCCGCTGCTGACCGCGGGCGCGGCACTGGTCACCTCCGAGGCGGTGATCTACGTCCTGGCGAGGAACGCCGGACTCACCGTCAACAAGCAGACCGGGTTCATCCTGACCGTGCTGGTGTTCGGCGCCGCCACCGACTACGCCCTCCTGCTCACCTCGCGCTACCGGGAGGAGCTGCGGCGGCACGAGGACCGGCACGAGGCGATGGAGCGGGCCCTGCGGCGCTCCGGTCCCGCGATCGTCGCCAGCGCGGCGACCGTCGCGGTCAGCCTGACGCTGCTGACCCTGGCCTCCCTCAACTCCACCCAGGGGCTCGGCCCGGCGTGCGCGGTCGGCGTCCTCGTCGGTCTGCTCGCCATGACCACCCTGATGCCGGCGCTGCTGGTGGTCTGCGGCCGCTGGATCTTCTGGCCGACGACCCCCTCGTACGACGCGACGCCCGCCGGCGCGGGGGCCGGCGGCGTCTGGGCCCGGGTGGGCGCCGCGGTCTCCGGGCGGCCGCGGCTGGTGTGGGCCGGTACCGCGCTGGTCCTCGGCGCGATGACGCTCGGGATGTTCACGCTGCGGGCCGACGGGCTGGCCGGGAAGGACCAGTTCACCGGCCGCCCGCAGTCGGCCGTGGGCGAGGAGATCCGCGCCCGGCACTTCCCGGCCGGCTCGGGCGACCCCGTCCTGGTGGTGGCGCGGGCGGACGCGGCACAGGAGGTGCGGAGCGCGCTGTCCGGTGTCCCGGGGGTGGCCCGCGTCGCCGCGCCGGTGGTCAAGGGGGGTGAGGCACTGGTGGCCGGGGAGCTGCGGGACGATCCCAGCAGTACGGCCGCGATGCGGGCGGTCGAGCGGGCCAGGGCCGCCGTCCACGAGGTCGAGGGCGGGCGGGCGCAGGTCGGCGGGACCACGGCGGTGCTGCTCGACACACGGGAGGCGGCCGACCGCGACTCGGTGGTGATCATCCCCATCGTGCTGGTGGCGGTGTTCCTCGTGCTCGCGCTGCTGCTGCGGGCGGTCGTCGCCCCGCTGCTGCTGATGGCGACGGTGGTGCTGTCGTTCGGGGCGGCGATGGGGGTGAGCGCCCTGGTGTTCGAGCACGTCTTCCACTTCGCCGGGGAGGAGGCCTCCTTCCCGCTGCTGGCGTTCGTGTTCCTGGTCGCCCTCGGCATCGACTACAACATCTTCCTGGTCACCCGGGTGCGCGAGGAGGCCGTCCGGCACGGCACCCGGCGCGGGGCGCTGACGGGGCTGTCGGCCACCGGCGGTGTGATCACCTCGGCGGGGGTGGTGCTGGCGGGCACCTTCGCGGCGATGGCCTCGCTGCCGCTGGTGTTCGCAGCCGAGCTGGGGTTCGCGGTGGCGTTCGGGGTGCTGCTGGACACCCTGGTCGTCCGCTCGGTCCTGGTCACCGCGCTGACGCTGGACGTGGGGCGGTGGATGTGGTGGCCGAGCGGGTTGTTCCACCGGACCGGCGGCCGGCTCGGGGAGCCGTCGGAACCTGCTCCGGAAGCGGTGTTGAGGGGCGGGTGAGGGATGGTGAGGGTCCGGGGAGGGCTGGCGAACGGCCGGTGAGGAGCCGATGAGAGCTGGCGAACGGCCGGTGAGGGGCCAGAGAGGGGCCGGGGGGGTGGGCGAGGGCCGGTGAACGGCCACTGAGGGCCGGGAAGCCGGGGAGGGCCGTTGAAGGGCCAGTGGGGGCCGGGAAGAGCCGGGAAGGACCGTTGAAGGGCCAGTGAGGGCTGGCGAAGGGCTGGGGCGAGTCGTTGTAGGCCCGCTCAGGGGCCGGGGAGAGTCGGTAAAGGGCCGCTGACCGTCGGCCCGTGGCGGCGGGCCGGGGGCCGCCGCCGCGCCCGTGTCACCGGCGCCTCGGAGGTCCTGGAGACCGTCCGCCGACCGCAGCCGGGGCGCCGCCGGACAGGGCGGGAGGCGCCCCGCCCCGACCGCAGCCGAGGCACCGCCGGACAGGGCGGGAGGCGCGCCGCCGGGACAACCCCCCATTCGGGCGCGCCCCGCCCGGCCCCCTTGAAGAGGCGTCCCCCCGCACGGCCCGCGCAGGATGCGAGGGAGGCCGGCCGCCCGGCGGCCCACCCCGCAGGAGGCCCGCCGGCCAGGCGGCCCCATGGTCTGCGCTCTCGGGAGGACCCGCCATGACCGCCAGTCTGGAGCAGTTGCGCCGCTGCCACTTCGCCGTCGACCTCGGGGCGGCACGGACCCGGGTGTACGTGCGGGGGGCCGGGCTGGTCGTGGACCAGCCGTCGGTCGCCGCCGTGAACACCCGTACCGGCGCGCTGATCGCGGTGGGCGAGTTCGCCGAGCGGATGACGGGCCGCACCCCGGACTACATCCGGGTGATGCGGCCGGTGTCCGGCGGCACGGTCGTCGACATCGAGATGGCGCAGCGCATGCTGCGGCACCTGCTCGGCGACAAGGTGCGCCGGCAGCTGCGCCGCAAGCCGTTCCTGCGGGCCGCCGCCTGCACCCCGCACGACGCCGACCCGCTGGCCCGCCGCGCCACGATCGAGACGCTCGTCGGACTGGGCTCGCGCCGGGTGGAGCTGGTGGACACCCTGATCGCCGCCGCCGTCGGCTGCGGGCTGCCGGTCGAGCACCCCGAGGCCACGATGATCATGGTGTGCGGGGCGGCCGCCACCCAGATCGCGGTGCTCTCGCTCGGCTCGATCGTGACCGCCGAGCGGATCCCGGTGGGCGGCGAGGCCGTGGATCACGCGATCGTGCAACACCTGCGGCTGGAGCACGAGTTGATGCTGCCGAGCCAGTCCGTACGGCCCTTGCAGCTGGCCCTGTCCGGCAACGGTCTCACCCCGCACGGGCCGGCCTCCACGGAGATCCACGGGCGGGACGTGGCGACGGGCCTGGCCCGTTCCGTCCTCGTCGACACCGCCGCCGTGCGGGACGCGATCGAGACCCCGCTGACGGCCGTGCTCGACGGCATCGGCAGGGTGCTCCGGGAGTGCCCGCCGGACCTGGTCGCCGACCTGGCGGACCGGGGGATCATGATGGTCGGCGGCTCCGCCCTGCTGCCCGGCTTCGACCACATGCTGCGGCAGGCCACCGGGATGCCGGTCCACATCGCGGAGCGGCCCGACATCTGCGCCGCGCAGGGCCTCGGCGCCATGCTGGAGGGCAAGATCGCGCCGCTGACCCTCAATCCGCTGGCGACATCCTGAGGGGCCCCGCGAGGCCGCCCGCGATGCCCCTCGCCCGCAAACGTTACGTGCGCGAAACCTTGACGATCACCGGGCACAGTGCCAAGCTTCCGGCGCCGCCATGTTTACGTAAACATCACCCCTGGACGGAGAGCGATGTTTGCGTAAACATCGTCGTTCGGAAAGGGCAAGTCGATGCGCAGGACCCCCGTCAGAGCCTCCTCCCGCTCCTCCCGTACCGCCCGCTCCTCCCGCTCGCCCCGGCTGCGGACCGCTCTCGCCGCCGTCGCGGTGGCCGCGCTCGCCGGCAGCACCCTCGCCGCCGCGCCCGCCTCCGCCGCCCCGGCCCCCGCCTCCGCCACGCACGCCTTTGCCGCGTCGGGCCTGGCCGCCGACACCACGCAGTTCAAGGGCGTGAACTGGGCCGACCCGCGGGACAACTTCGCCGACGACTACCTCCAGCTGTCCGGTCTGTCCACCTCGGACACCTACCGGCAGACGTACAGGAAGGCGAGCCGGATCATCGCGGCCTTCCGCGCCAACCTCGGCGCCAACACGGTCCGGCTGCCGATCAACCCGTACACGGTCAATGGCGCGTACTGGAAGTCGTACCGCGGGGTCATCGACGCGGCCTCCGACCGGGGCTTCAAAGTGATCGTGTCCTACTGGGAGGGCACCGGCACCCGCAAGGACGGCTACATCGACGACGAGGCCACCTACTGGCCGATGTGGAAGACCGTCGTCAAGGCCTACAAGAGCGACCGGCGTGTCTACTTCGAGCCGATGAACGAGCCGCACGGCTACACCGACACCGAGTGGGCCGACCTCGCCGCGAAGTGGCTCGACACCTACCGGTCCGTGCCGCGCAACCGGGTCTTCGTCAGCGGCGCCGGCTACAACGACCACGTCACCACGGTCTGCGCCGACCCACGCCTGAAGGGCACCTACCTCTCCCTGCACCACTACGGCTTCTGGAAGTCGTACGCCACCTACGACCAGTGGGTCGCCGACCTGAAGGTGCGCATCGGGGACTGCGCGAACCGGACCGTGGCGGACGAGTTCGGCGCGCCCATGACCGACGGCCTGAACTACGACGTGAAGACGCCGGACAACAACTACGTCAACTTCATCCAGGCCGTCACCGACACCTTCCGCGAACTGAAGATGGGTTCGGTGTACTGGCCGGGGCTGCGCACCGACGACATCTACTCCGTGCAGAAGCTCGTCGGCCCGGTCAGCCGTCCGTGGCTGGAGACCACCAACCAGTCCGGCGCCGACCGCCTCGCCTGGGCCTGGGGCCGCGGCAGGCCCGTCCAGGGCTGACCCGGACGGACCGGCCCGCCGTCCCTGACACCGGCGGGCCGGTCACCGCCTTCTGTGCCTTCTGTCGAGCTTCCCCCGTCACCCACGCAAAGGTCCGGAGCATGACGAACGTACGCATCGGTGTGATGTACGACCGCGACTGGGCGCCCGAGGGGCTGCCCGCGTTCGCTCGGCGGGCCGAGGCGCTCGGAGCGGACGACCTCTGGGTGGTGGAGGACCTCGACTGGAACGGCGGGGTGTCGGCGGCCGCCGTGGCCCTCGGCGCGACCGAACGCCTCCGGGTGGGCATCGGCATCGCCCCGGCCCCGCTGCGCAGCCCCGCGCTGCTGGCGATGGAACTGGCCACGCTGGCCCGGGTGTTCCCCGGCCGACTGGTGGCCGGGATCGGGCACGGGGTGCCGGAGTGGATGGCCCGGGCCGGGGTCGCGCCCCGCTCCCCGCTGGCGCTGCTGGAGGAGACGATCACCTCGGTGCGGGCGCTGCTGCGCGGTGCGCGGGTGGACCTCGACGGGCGTGAAGTCCATCTGGACGGGATCAAGTTGGTGCATCCGCCGACCGAGGTGCCGCCCGTCGTCGCGGGGGTCGTACGGCCCCGCTCGCTGGAGCTGTCCGGTCGGGTCGCGGACGGCACGCTGATCGCCGAGGGCCACGGCCCGAACGACCTCGCCCGGGTCCGCACCCTGACCGAGCGGGGCGGCGCCGGTCCCGAGCACACGCTCACCGTCTTCTCCTTCGCCTGCGTCGGCGACGACCCCGACGAGGTGTCCCGCGCCCTCCACCCGCACACCGAGGGCCACGGCGCCTGGCTCGGGCGCCCGCAGGAGGAGGTCTTCACCGTCTCCGGCACCGCACGCGAGGCCGCCGCCGCGATCGACGACCTCACGAAGGCCGGCGCCGCCACGGTGGTGCTCCGCGTGATCGGCCCGGAACCGCTGGGGCAACTGGCGGCGGTACTGGGGGCCTTGGGACGGCCGGCCCCCGCTCTCTAGGCGGTGCCCGCGACGTCCGGTCCTCGGCCGGGGGGGGGAGGCGGGCCGCACGGCGTCGCGGGGGCCCTCCCCAGGGAGCGAAGCGGTGCTGCGCGGCGCGGGGAGCTTGCTGCGGGCGGGGTGTCGCAGGGCAGACGGGCCTGCGCGAACCCAGCCCCAAGTGCCCGTGATCCCGACACGCCCGGCGTCGCAGGGCAGACGGGACCGGGAGGACCCAGCCCGAAGCCCACGCGCTCCCGACCCGCCCGGCGTCGCAGGGCAGGCCGAACCGGCGGGACCCAGCCCGAAGCCCACGCGCTCCCGACACGCCCGGCGGCACGGGGCAAGCGGGTCTTCGCAGCCCGGCGCGGGGACGCGGAAGCGGATCGTGGTCGGCGCTTACGGACTGCGAACCCGGGACCGATACGGGTTCCAGGCGGTCGGCGTCCCGGTGTCCCGGAGGCCGACGAATCCGGCGCCGCCGGTGCGCGGTACGGGGCGGCCGGACGCCGCTGCTGCGCTGAGTGGGTCGCCGCCCTGGCGGACCCGGCCGTGTCCCGCCGGGCTCCCGGAAGCGGATCGGAAGCGGATCGGCAGGTGGAAAGGCTGGTCCGGGAAGCGGGGCTTCTGGTCACATCTCGTCAGCGCGAAACCGGATCGCGCCCCACGGATGTCGGGCAGAGTGACTCTGGTCGTGCCGCGAGAACAGTGAAAACCCGGCAGCCTGCCGGGAGTTGCGAGGGGCCCATGAGCCAGCCGATCCATCCCGACGCCCGCACGAGACCGGGCGGCACCTACGAGACGCCGACCCTCTTACCCGCCGCCGGCCAGGAACGGACGTACGCCCTGATCGTCGCGGGGATCCCGCTGCTGCTGATCCTGCTGATCACCGTCCTGCCCTCACTGGCGTCCGCGGACACGGGGTCCTCCGGGTCCTCCGGGTCCTCCGGGTCCTCCGGGTCGTCCGGGTCGTCCGGGGCATCCGGCGGGGCGGGGGGTGCCTGGTACGCGTCTCCCGGCGAGGGGTACGCCACCGAGCCGTCTCCGACCGACCCGTACCCGACCGAGCCGTACCCCAGCGAGGGGTATACCGGGACCGACGACGACTCGGGGCAGGGGGTGCCCTCCCCCAGTCCCTCCGAGACCGTCACCCCCACCCGCGGGCCCGAGGCGACCGTCCTCGCCTACTACGACGCCATCAACGCGCAGGACTACGAGACCGCCTGGGAGCTCGGCGGCAAGAACCTCCCGAACAGCGGGGGCTACCAGGCCTTCGTGCTGGGCTACCAGGACACGGCACGTACCGAGCCCACCGTCGAGTCCGTCGACGGCGACACCGTCACCGTCGGCCTCGTCGCCGAAGGGACCGACGGCACACGGACGACGTACCGCGGTACCTACACCGTGGTGGACGGCGTCATCACGAGGGGCTCGATGAACCGGACCGGCCAGAGCGGAGCAGCGACGCCATGACCAGTGACACCACCCTCTCCGTCGCCGGACCGGCCCCGGACCGCGCGCCGCGCGAGGCCACCAGCAACGCCACGAGCAACGCGACCCGGCTGCTGTGCGCCGGCACCTATCTCGATCCGCTCTACCGCGCCTCCGTCATACGGGAGTTACTGACGCACCGGTTCCGGGTGGTGGCACCGTCGTACGGCTACGACGCGGTGCCCGTGCTCGCGCACGCCCTGGCCGCGCGCCGGTTGCAGCGGATCCGGCTGGCCGTCCTGGGCGTCGGTCTCGTCGGCACCCTCTTCCTGACCGGGGCCGGCGTCCTGGGCGGGTTCACCGGGTTCCTGACCGCGCTGTGGCTGTGCTGGGTCACCGCCTACCTGCGGCGGGTCGTCACCCTCCAGGCCCTGGTGGGCCGGCTCGGACGGGGCGGCGACGGGTTCACCGGCGCGTACCCGCGGCACCCCCGGCTGACACCCGAGCTGGCGTCCAAGATCGACCGGGAGCAGGCCTCGGACGGCACCCTGGTCCGCTACGGCGGGTACAAGCCGTTCGTCGGCGCGGGCGAGCCGGTACGGCGGTGGTCCACCGCCGAACTGCTGACCGGTGCGCCGCTCACGGTGGTGGAGCACGGTCACCGCCCGCCGGGCGCGCCACCGGCCCCCGGGACACCGGACGTCCAGGAACCGCAGCGCAAGGAGGTGGTCCCCTTCACCGTCGAGGAGATCACCGCCTACGTCGCCGACCGGATGAACGCCGAACTGCGCGACCGGGCACGCGAGTCGGAGCGGATCGACGGCCTCGCCGTCGAGCGGTCCGCGTTCACCACGGGCGTCACGACCCGGCGCGGCCCGGCCGGGCCCTCCCCGGCGGACGGCGAGGGACGCTGGGACGAGGTCTACGACTCCGCACGCGCCTATCTGTGCGTGCGGGTGGGCTCCTGGCAGCAGGAGCTGGTCACCACGGCGTTCGTGGGCTTCGACCTCAAGGGCAACACCCTGCACACCGAGTTCTACTCGTACGTGCTGGCCCCGATCAAGGCCGACTTCCACCTGGTGGACCGGCTGCCCGCCGCCCTGGACGCGCGGCTGCTGGCCCGCGTCGGCTGGGACACCCTGCTCGGCGCGCCCGAGGCCCTGGTGCGGCCCGTCGTCACGCGGCTGGGCTCCTGGCTGCCCGGCCGGCTGTCCTGGCGCCGCGGGAACCGGATCCGGGTGCCGCTGCCCCTGGACACCAGCGAGTTCCGCCTCGGCCGCTACGCGGACACCGTGCTCGACCTCGGGGCGCTCACCAGCATCCGGGAGATGGCCACCAGCGAGGACTTCCTGCACTTCTTCCAGGAGACGGACACGATCAAGTACACGCAGATCGTGGAGCGCCAACTCCTGCACGTGGTCAGGGACTTCCTGCACGAGCACCACGTCGACCTGGCCGAGCACGAGGCACGCCAGACGAACATCCTCAACGACTACGGGAGCAACAACAACTTCATGACCGGCGACAACAACACGGCCAACTCCGGGACGCAGAACTTCCACCGCGCCCCCGCCGCGGCACAGGGGGGCGGCACCGCATGAGCGACACCTCGACGGGCGGCGGTCACCGCAGCGACTACGGGCACGGCAACGACTTCGGGCACGGCAACAACTTCGTGACCGGGAACAACAACACCACCAACTCCGGGACGCAGAACTTCTACGACGCCCCGCCGGCCCCCGCGGCCCCCGCACCCGCGCGGGTGCGGCCGGAGGCGGGGGCGGGGGCGGGGCCGGGCGACGACGGTTCCGCCGCGGACGTCAGCCGCAACGTCTTCGTCGTGCACGGGCGGGACGAGGAGGTGCGGATGAAGATGTTCGACCTGCTGCGCCTGCTCGACCTGCGTCCGTTGGAGTGGGAGGACCTCGTCCGGGCCACCGGGCAGACGGCGCCGTTCCTCGGCGAGGTCGTCGCCGGTGCCCCCGCGCGGGCGCAGGCCGCACTGGTGCTGCTCACCCCGGACGACGTGGTCCAGCTGCACCCGGCGCTGCGGGGCCCGGTCGAGCCGCCGTACGAGACGGAGCCGATCTGCCAGCCCCGGCCGAACGTGCTGATCGAACTGGGCATGGTGCTGATGGCCTACCCGGAGCGGACGCTGATCGTGGAGATCGGCGAGCTGCGCCCGGTCTCCGACATCGGGGGCCGCAACGTCATCCGCTTCGACGGCTCGGCGGCCGCCCTGGGCAAGATCGTGGAGCGGCTGAAGGGTGCCGGCTGCCGGGTCAACGACACGGGCTCCGACTGGCGTCAGACCTGGCCGTACAGCCGTCTGGCGGCTTACGGCCGCACCGGGCGGGGAGTACCGCCCACCCCGTGAACCGCGGTACGGGCCCCGTGGTCGTCCACGGCCGGGGGAGGGGCCCGTACCGCCGCCCGGCGTCAGAGAGGGCGCCGGGCGCTCGCCGCGAGGCCCGCCAGGAACGCCGCGGTCTCCGGCAGGTCGATCCGCCCCAGCTCACCGGGGCGGACGACCACGTGCAGCTCCCGGCTGAGCGGCCGCTCCCAGGCGTGGACGACGAACGACAGCAGGATCAGCCGCAGCAGGCTGTCCTCGTCGAGGTCGTGCAGCCGGGCGAGGCCCGCCCCGGTCAGCGGCATGGTGACGCGTTCGAGCTGGCCGTGGCGGCGGACGGCGTCCCAGAGCCGGTCCAGGCCGACCCACAGGTCCTGGACGCTGGAGGAGGCGACGCAGTCGGTGCCCATCCTGCTGTAGGCCACGGCGAAGACCAGGCGCGGCCGTGCGCCGAGGACGGCGACGGTGCCGATCGGGTACCGGTCGCGCTTGCCCCGCGGCTTGTCCCGGGCCCGTTCCCGCTGCACCGGGGCCACCCCGTGCAGTGCCGCGGCCAGCTCCGCGTCCAGCCGTGCGGCGTCCCCGTCGTAGCGGCGGGCCAGCAACTGCCCTTGCACACTGGTGTCGTTGATGACGAAGCCGTCGTCCACGAGGGTGTCGAAGGTGTCGGTGAAGCCGACGACCAGATGGCCGGGCTGGTCGAAGAGATCGCCCTCCTCCACCACCACGGTCATCCCGGGGCGTGCGAACTCCTGCCGTACGGCCGCCTGCGGACGGGTCCGCAGCAGCCCCCAGGCCAGGCACAGCGCCACGGAGCCGGCCAGCACCCAGCCCGGACGGCGGACGAGGTCCGGAAAGAGCTGGCCGACGAACTGCACGACGGCCGACACCGCCCCGAACGCCACCAGCACACTCGCGGCGAACACCCGCCTGCCACGCCGTGATCCCGGCAGCCGCACCCGTGGGGTCCGGTGCGGCGCGGACGGCCCGGTCGATCGCATACATCCCTCCAGAACGCCTTGGTACGCTGAGTTCACTGCTGACGGGCCATCACGCGGTGAAGGGGGCGGGGCGCGTGGAAACCCGGACACCGAGCGTGCGGGTGAGCGTCCTGGGCCCCGTCCGGCTGCGCGTGAACGGCGAAGACGCCCACCTCACCCCGCTGACCGCCCGGCTGCTGGTGCGGCTGGTCGCCGCCGACGGCGAGGCCGTACCCGCCCGGCGGCTCTACCGGGACGTCTGGCAGCCGACCGTCGAACTGCCCCGCCAGGACCTGCGCGGCCGCAACGAGGTGCAGAAACGGATCCTGGAGCTGCGCCGCGCCCTCGACCTCGCCGGCCCGGGTCTCGGCGCCCGGATCGTCCGCACCGCTCAGCTGCCGACCGCGCGCGGGGTGGAGAGCAGCTACCAACTGGTGTTGACCACCGCGGAGTTGGACAGCGCCGAGTTCACCCGGCTGGTCGGTGACGCGTTGCGGGCGGCGCCGGCCTCCGCCGTCCGGCTGCTGGCGGAGGCGCTGCGCCTGTGGCGGGGCCGCCCGCTGGCCGAGGCGCACGACGAGGCGTTCGCCGCCGTCGCGGTACGGCGGCTGACCCAGCTCCGCGAGACGGCCCTGCGTGAACTGATCGCGGGACACAGTGCGTTGGGCCGCTACGACCTCGCGCTGCCGGTCGCCGAGCAGACCGCACGGGAACGGCCGGACGACCCCGAGGCCACCGCCACGCTCACCCGGCTGCACGCCCGGCTGCGGGAGCGGCACGGCGGCGAGCTGCTGCGGCACACCCTGCGCGGACTGCGGGTGGACGTGGTCGTGGTGCGCGGCGACCTGTTCGACCAGGAGGACGCGAATCTGGTCGTGGGCTTCTCCGACACCTTCGACACCTCCGCCGACGACGTCGTGATCAGCCGGGAGAGCGTGCAGGGCCAGTTGGTGGAGCGGCTCTTCGAGGGGCGGCACCGGCTGCTGGACGAGGGGCTGCGCCGCGGGCTCAAGGAGGTCGCCCCGCTGGCCACGGAGAGCGTCCGGGCGAAGCGGCGGGGCCGCCGCACCCGCTATCCGGTCGGTACGGCGGTGGTCGTCCCCGTCGGCGCCCGCCGGGTCTTCGCCCTCGCCTACTCCCGGCTGGGCAACGATCTGCGCGCCCGCTCCGCCCCCGCGGACCTGCGGCTGAGCCTGGAGCGCCTGTGGCCTGCGGTCGCGGTGCACGGTCTGTTCAAGCCGGTGGCCGTCCCGCTGATCGGCTCGGGACTGGCCCGGGTCGTCGAACTCGACCGCACCCAGCTGCTGTTGCTGATCGTCGAGACCTTCACGGAGAGCCTCCGCGAGGACCCGGCCGTCTCCCCCGAGCTGCGGGTGGTCATCCGGGACGACGAACTGGAGCGGACGGACCTGTCGGCGGTCGAGGCCTTCCTGCGGGACCTGGACGAACGGTCGGCGATCGGGCCGACGCACACGAGTTGAGCTGGTCACTCCCCCAGCAAAGATCGGCAGCCGCTTCCCCCGACAGCCACCACCCGCTTCCGGCCCGCTTCCGGCCCGCTTCCGGGAGGGACCGTCGACACCTGGGCCTCCCACCCCCGGAGCAGGCCGGGCCCGTGCTCCGTGCCGGGGTCTCACCTCACGTCGACGAAGTCCCCCGCCGCCGTGGACGGACCGGTGGTGCCCGTGCCCGCGAACACGTACCGGAAGTAGCCGTCCTTCGTGGCCTTGACGGTGGTCCTCAGGGTGCCGCCGCTACCGCTGGTGATGGTCTTCACGGTGGTGTACGTGCTGCTGCCCTTCTTGCGGAACTGGAGCTTCACCGACTGCCCCCGGTACCCGGCGTAGGCGCCGGTCTCCCAGTCGGCGCGGGTCAGCTTGCCGGTGACGCTGATGGTCCGGCCCTTCCTCACGGGCTCGGGCGAGGCGTTGACCGTGACCTTGGCGTTCCGCTTGATCTTCGCGGTGGCCGCGACGTCCACGTCCGTCCAGTCGTCGGTGGTGTCCTGCGCCTCGGTGAGCACGTTCCAGGTGCCGGCCAGACTGTTGCGGTGGAGATCTCGCGCGGCGTCCACCTCGAACGACAGCGTGCAGGTGGAGGTGGCGGGGTCGGCGGGCGAGACGGTGCAGGTGCCCGCCGGGGGGTAGTGCGGCAGATGACCGTCGGCGTCGTCGGTGTTGGGGCCGTGCCACAGATGGGCCCAGGTCTTGGCGACCCCCTCCGGGTCGGTCGCCGTCCAGGTGAGGGTGACGGTCCTGCGGGTGGTGGGGCCGAGCACGATGTCCTTGCCACCGTTGACGACGACGTGCGTGAACGTCGTCGGGCCGGCCGCGGCGCCGTCCGCGGCCCCGGCGGCGGCCGGGACGATCGAGGCGGACACGGCGGTGGCAAGGGATACGACGGCGACGGCCGAGCGGATACGCATGGACTCCCCCTTCGGGACGCTCGGGCCCGCCGGCTCCTGCGCGCGGCGGACCTGATGATGTGTCACGCTGCCTAGACCCACGAGGGGCGGTCCCGGTTGCCCCGCGCGGGCCCCGGTCTCCTCTCGTGGCGCCGGTGGCCGCGGATCACCCCGCCGGCCCGGCCACCCGGATCACGGCCTTGCCCCGGGCGTGCCCCCGCTCCACGTGGCGCAGCCCCTCGGCGGTGTCGGCCAGGGCGTAGGTCCGGTCGACCACCGGCGCGAGCGCGCCCGCCTCGATCAAGGCGGTGACCGCGAGCAGGTCCTCGTGGACCGGTCCGGCCGGTGCCGAGGGAAGGACCGGCCGCAGCCGCTGCCGTACGACCACATCCACGGCCGCGACCCGCAGCAGTGCGCCCACCGCCCCGAACACCCGGCCGGGCGAGCCGCCTGCGTTGGCCACCAGCGTCCCGGTCGGGGCGAGCGCCCGGCGCAGCCGTCCCGGCGGGTGGTTCCCCACGTTGTCGAGGATCACGTCGTAATGGCCGCGCCGTTCGGTGAAGTCCTCCCGGGCGTGGTCGACGACGTGCGCGGCGCCGAGCGAGCGCACCAGGCCGGCGTTGCGCGCGCTGCACACCGCGGTGACCTCCGCGTCCAGGGCTGCGGCGATCTGGACGGCGAACGTGCCGACGCCCCCGGCGGCGCCGTTGACGAGCACCCGCTGCCCGGCCCGGACCCGCCCCACCGTCCGGATGCCGCGCAGTGCGGTGACCGCCGCCATGGGTACGGCGGCGGCCTGCTCGAAGGTGAGTCCCGCCGGCTTGGGGACCACCAGGTCCGGGGTGGTGCGCGCGTACTCGGCGAAGGCGCCGGGGCAGAACCCGAGCACCGCGTCGCCGGGCCGCGGTCCGGACACGCCGGCGCCGACCGCCGCCACCTCACCGGCCGCGTCGATCCCGGCCACCCGCTCCTTGGGCCGGGTCAGCCCCACGCCTCCCATCAGCCGCGCCACGTACGGGTCGCCGCGGAGCATGTGCCAGTCGTACGGGTTGAGCGCGGCGGCCCTCACCCGCACGACCACCTGGCCCGGTCCCGCCTCGGGCCGGTCGGTCTCCGCGAGCCGCAGCACGTCCGGCGTGCCGAACCGTTCCTGGACGATCGCCTTCATCGGTCTTCCCCGGCCCTTGGGGAGGATCGGACCGGTGAGTAGCGACTTACGACTCGGCGCCCGGCGTCAGGATGCGTGCTGGACGCCGCTTTCGCGTCACTCTGTCGGTTCTCAGCTGTTCTGGCGCGTTTTGCCTTCCGGTGAAGCCCCGATCTGCAACGCTCTGAACAGGAAGGCAGGGAGCCGACCAGCGAGGAGACGCCATGACTGAGACCACGCCCAATTCCAAGGGGCCGGCCCCGATCCAGCTCACTCCGGAAGTAGCCGAACCGGTCCTGTCATCGGAGGTCAGGCCCGAGGACATCGCCACGCTGGCGATCGAGTACCACGATGGCCAGCCCATCATCGTCGCCAGTGGCGGCAAGTACGTTCCGGTGGCGCTGCCGGTCGTGGCTGCCGGGAACGCTGTTGCGGCCTCTAGGACTCCCCAGGCCCGGCTGATGAACATCTCCCAACACGAGTACAGGTTCGAAATCGAACAGTGGTCCAAGTGAGCCATTGAACGTTCCCGTCCGACCCTTGGTTGGGGAGGGTCTGACCGGTGGGTAGAGACTCCGCTAAGCAGTGGTGGGCGTAGCCGCCGAGCGTTGGCGGAGGGCGGCGAAGTCGGCGTGGGCCGCTTCGACGGCTTCGGGGTACGCCTGCTTCTTCTCGTGTTCGGCGAGTGCGCGGTAGATGCTGGCGATGGAGGGGCTGTGTCCTTTGCGTTTGCCGGTGGGGATGATGAGGTCGGGCTGGATCTGCTCGACGGACTCGCCGGCTGCGCGGCGCCGGAGCACGGTGTGGAGCATGTCGTCGGTGATGACGGGGGGCCGGCCGCCGTGTTTGCCTTTGCGGGCGGCGGTGTCGAGGCCTTCGAGGGTGGATTCGCGGACGTTCTCCCGTTCGGTCTCCGCCATCGCGGCGAAGAACGCGAACAGCAGTCGGCCGGGCCCGCTGGGGTCGTACATGCCGGGCAGGGGTCCGGCGAGCATTTCCAGGACCAGGCCGTGGGCGGTGAGGTGGTCGGCGAGAGCGGTGAGTTCGGCGGCGTCGCGCCCGAGCCGCTTCATCTCGTACACCGTGAAGATGACCCGGCAGTGCGGGGCATGGGCCTTGATCTCGCGGGCCGCGGCGAGCGCGGCCTCGAACTGGGGGCGGACCCGGATACGTGTGCTGATCTTCTCGCTGAACACCTTGTCGCGGTCGATGCCGTGCGCGGCGAGCGCGTCGAGCTGGGAGTCGAGTTCCTGGCCCAGGGTCGAGCAGCGGGCGTATCCGATGCGGATGTCCGCGCCCGGGAGGGCAGGATCGACGGGCGCCGGTGGCGGGGTGCCGGGCCGCCACGGCTGTCCCGGTCCCCGGTCGGCCGGAGTTTGGACCCGCAGGAGCTTCGCGAGCCGGGGCACCTTCGTGAAACGGCCGGTGTGGTAGGTCCCGGTGACCGCGCCGCCGCGCGAGCGGCACGGCGATCCGGGTTCGGCCGCGCATCGGGGGCAGGGGTGGCGCTCGACGTCGCCGGCGTCAGCCGGGGCGGGGTCGTGAGGGTCCGTCATGGCCCCGGATCTTCTCACAATGCAGTTCTCAGAACAGGGCGTGTCGTGCTCTTGAGTGAGAGCGGGTTGTGAGAACCAATCCGGGGGCTGGAGGGTCTCCCCGGCCTGCCGGTGATCCCGTTCCGGGAAAGGACCGTTTGTGAGAGCACCCCGGCGCAGCTCTGGCCCATGCCCGCGATTGGGGAGGATCGCCACGAGGGTCAGGCGAGCCGCCGAGGGGTTGGTTGCGGTAGGCGGCGGGTTGCCGCGCTGGACCGGCAGACGATGTCGGACCGGCCCCGCCGGGGCGCGGTGCGGTAATCACGTGGATTGACCTTCGAAGGCGTCCTGATGAGCCATTTCAGGGCCTTCTGTGGCTAGTTGAGCGCTTTGGCGCTTTCCGTCGTCCCCCACCCCATAGCCTGTGACTCTCCGTTTCTATTCGGCTACGGAGAGCCTTCGGTGTGAGGAGTGCTGTGACTGAGCAGAAGGTCGAGCAGACGGAGCAGGACCGGCTGGAACGGGTCCGGGCCCTGTTGTCTGGAACGAACACACCCGATGGTGCGGAACCCCAGGCGCAGAGTTCGTACGGGAGCGTGCTGCTGGGCGTGTTCCTGCACGGTGCGGACCGTCTCCGGCAGGGGCATGAGCCCACCGATCTGGAGCAGCTGATGCTGGAGGCCGTGGAGTCGGTCCTCTCCGAGGAGGAGACCCAGGCGTGGGGCCGGGTGTACCGGGAGGTGGCCGACAGCGGCGCCACTATGGCGGTCATCCCGCAGGTGTTCGCGCATCGGCCCGTCAGCGAGGGCTACTCCATTGCGGACCTCCGCAGCGACCTTCCGGACATGGTCGCTGAGGCGATGGCGGCGGGGAACACGCAGATCCTCGATCCCCGCAGGCCGGAGCGGGACATCGATGATCCGGCGTTCCTGGAGGCCATGCGCGCGTCGAAGTTCGCGGTCAGCGCGTTTGCCGTCACCGGCGAAACTGCCGGCTTCGGCAGCGCCACGGCCGAGGGTGCCGGGCAAGCGGAAGGTGAAGCGGCCGAAGGCCCGGAGGCCGGTGCTGCCCCGACGTACAGGGCGAAGCTGGAGGCGGAGAGCTTCTACGTCCGTCGGGCGGTCGGTGACCGGTGGGGGACCAGCGACGAGATCTTCTGGACCGCATCGGTCGGCACGGGCGTCGGCCCGGGCAGTACCTTCCGTTCGGAGACGTTCGGCAACGTCGACAAGCATGACGAACGCTTCTTCTCACCCGGCCGCAAGGTCCTCTTCGACGGCACCACCAGCGGTGACTATCTGGGAGCGCAGATCATCTGCTGGGAGCAGGACGACGTCAACGACGAGTGGTGGGCGGGCCTGCAAAAGGCGCTGAGCGATGCGATGGCCAAAATCAACTTCCTGCTGGACTTCGACAACTACTACGGGTTCTTCCCCACGTGGGTGGGCGTGGCCACCGCGGCGGCCTCGTTCATCGCCCAGTTCATCGGCTTCTTCCAGAACAAGAGCGACATCTCCTGCCAGCGCGCCATCGGGATGGGCCGCTACGAACTGGCCATCCTCTCCCGCGTCGGCAGGGCCGGCTGGCGGTTCGACGGCGACGGAGACCACGACCTGCGTGTGAAGTGGTCCGGCGACACCATCCCCTTCGCCGAGGGATACCTCGAACACTCCATCCGCTCGGGCACCTCCTGGCGGACAGGGATCCCCCTGGCCTACAAGACCATCACCACCCCCGCCCTGGCCGTCCACGGGGACCGGCTCTACATCTGCTTCCTGCGCCCCAGCGACCAGGCGGTCATGTGGGCCAGCACGGACGTGAGCGGGAACTGGACCCAGCCAGCGCAGATCCACCGCGACCAGTCCTTCTACGCCCCGACCCTGACCTCGGCCAACGGCAAGCTGCACTACGCCGTCACCGGCAAGGACGGCAAGGTGTACACCCGCACCTACACCCCGGCCACAGGGTGGAGCGGACACCACACGATGTCGGGGAGGAAGAAGTTCAGCCCTGCCTTGGCCACCTACGAGAACCAGGCGTGGCTCGTCTCCTACGGACTCGACGAAAACCTCTACCACGCCCGGCACAACGGCACCGCCTGGAGCGGATGGCAGAAGGACAACCTCGGCTGGGAACTGAACACCCACGTCGCGCTGGCCCCCCGCGACCGGCGCCTGTGGCGGATCGCCACCGGCAAGGCCCACAAGATCCACACCGCCATCAACGGCGGCGGCGTCTGGGTCAGCGAGGGCATCCCCAACGACAACTGGCGGGCCTCCCACGCCCCCGCACTCGCCGGCAACGGCCGCACCATGACCCTGATCATGCGCGGCACCGACGCCGCCCTGTGGAGCGCCGAATACGACGGCGCATGGGCCGGCGCCCAGAAAATCGCCGGCATCACCGCGAAGGAGACACCAGCCGCGGTCTACTTCGGCGGCAACCTCCACGTGATCTACCGCCGCACAGCCACCTGACACCCACCCACCCACCCCACCGCCTCCCCCTCTTTTGGCGTGCCCGGGTAGCGCAGGCCGAAGCCGACGGAGTTCTCAGAACCTGCTCCGGGGGCCGGCATGGCAGGGGAAAGGCAACGTGACGCCGTCCACGCGCAAGGCACCCTGCACAGGCTCTACTGGTGATCACACCACCAGGGCCCTGCCCCTCGGCAGGGCCCTGCGCCATCGCCCACCGACATCCGGCCGGGGAGCCCAAGAGGAGCCAGCTGGGGGCGGGTACCGCCCGCAGCCCAGAGAACAGCACGGCCCAACCGACCGACATGTTGCGACGATCGATGGAATACGCCCTACTCGTGCGGACTCTCGACTTCGGCCGGGTCCCGCAGGGGGCGCCCGCCGGGGGCCTGGGGGCGGAAGAAGGCGTATCGGCCGAGGAAGTTGATGTGGTCGAACTGGAGTGGTGACAGGCGTGCGAGGAGGTCCTCGGTGACGGGGAACCCGTCGGCGGCGAGCTGCTTTGCCGCGCGGTCGAGGTAGAGGCTGTTCCACAGGACCACCGCGTTCAGGGCGAGGCCGAGGGCGCTGAGCTGGTCCTCCATCCCTTCCCGGTAGTGCTGGCGCAGCTCGCCGCGCTGCCCGAAGAAGATCTTCCGGGCCAGGCGGTGACGGGCCTCGGTGATGTTGAGCTGCTTGCCGATCATGCGGCGGTATCCGGTGTCGGAGACGAACTGGAGCAGGTGCAGGGTCTTGAAGATCCGCCCGTAGTGCGCGAACGCGTCGCCCAGCCCCGTCGTCCGCCCGTCGCGGGACAGCATCCGGATCAGGTCGTAGCCGCGGACCTCCCCGGTCGTCAGCGACCCGGCCACCCGCAGCATGTCGCCCCAGTGCGCCCGGACCCGGTCCAGGCGGATCATGTGCCGGGAGGCGCCCTGGAGGGGCCCGTAGTCGGCGGTGGCGTGGGTGCGCCACAGGCGGGCGTCGCCGATGTCGGCGATCCGCGGGGAGAACTGGTAGCCGCAGATCGCGAACAGCCCGAACACGATGTCCGAGTACGACGCGGTGTCGGTGATCACGGTCTCCGGCTTCGGGCCGCCGTCCCGGTTGTGCAGCGCGTCCAGGATGAACAGGGAGTCCCGCAACGTGCCGGGGACGACGACGCCGCCCAAGCCCATGACCTGGTCGTTGACGACGTTCAGCCAGGTCGCGCCCTTGTGGCGCAGCCCGAAGTACTTCGGGCTGTAACCGGCGTGCAGGGACTGCACCGGGACAGTGAAGCGGACCCCGTCAGCGGAGGCGATCAGCCCGCCGCCCCAGGCCCGCACCACGTCGATCCCGCGCTGGGCGTCGATGAGCATCCCGTTCGCGGCCGAGATGGTCTCGGCACGCAGGTAGCCCTGGTCGACCTGGACCAGCCGGCCGCGGGTCAGGGCGGGCACGTTCGGCTTCACCACCGGGGTCAGCCCCACGTTGCACGCCTCCGACAGGAGCAGGGCGCAGACGCTGAGCTCGAACTCCTCCATCGAGGGGTCGGCGCCGGAGATGTGGGTGAACGCCGACGTCATGCCGGTCAGCTCGGCGACCTCCAGGAGCAGCTCGGGGAAGTCGACCGTGGGCAGCATGCTGTTGGCGAGCTGGCGGAAGGCAGGCATCAGCTTCGGCTCCCCGGCCGGCCCCAGGCGGTCCAGTGACAGCTTGCCGTCCTTCACCGACACCGCAGTGTTCCCCGGCAGCCCGGCCACCACCTGGTGGTAGGCCCCGTGCAACGCTCCGGCAAGTTCGGCCAGGTGGGCGGCGGGCTCCGCCTCCAGACCCAGCGCCCTCAACACGGTCGGCTGCGCGCTCTCCCACCGGTCCCCGGCCAGGAGCTTGGCACGCGGGTCGCCCCACCGGTCCCCGCCGCGCGCGTACACGTCCCGCCGGCGCAAGGCCCGGTGGAGGTGCTCCAGCACGCAGAACGAGTACGCCGCCTTGTCCGCCAGGCCCGGCTCGCTGCCAGGGGCGGCGAAGACCAGGCGCCGCCACGAGCCGGTCACCAGATCCCGCTCGATCTCCGCGGCCGGGAGCTTCTTGCGGTGGATCAGATGCGGCAGCTGCTTCAGCGCCTTCACCACCGGGGCGCCAGCCTCGACGGCGCCGAAGTCGACGACATCGACCAGAAGTCGGATGAAACCGCGCACCGTGCCGTAGCGGGTGGCGAGCGCGGCCCGCCACTCCGCGTCCTCATCCCCCTCCTCGTCCGGGACGACCTCGGCGATCACGGCCAGGGCCTCGGCGAGCTTCTCGCGGGAAACGGCCTTCTCGATCGCCGCCCACGCGTCCACCACCGACACCAGCTCCCCCGTATCGGTCGCCGGGGCGGTCTCCAGCAGCACCCCGACCGCCTTCGCCACCCGGCCGGCCGCCCGCTTCAGCTTCGGCAGCGCCTTGAGCTTCTCCTCCTTGCCGACGCGGTCCGCCTGCGCGAGCAGCCGCGAGGCCATCAGGACGTCGAGGAGGTCCAGGGCGTCGTCCACGCTCGCCGACTCCAGATGCCGCACCGTCGCCAGCAGCGTCGCGGTCTTCCGCGTCTCCTCCAGCTCTCGCAGCGTCGGAGCCTTCGACCCCATCCCGTACCGGGCCAGCCCCGCCATCCGCGCCGCCGGCACCACCGAGACCGGCACCAGATGTGCACCCAGCGAGCGGACGTCCTTCGCCCGCTCCAGCGCGGCTGTCATCGCCGACCCGGACACCCGCATCGGGGATGTCCGCAGCCGCTCCAGCTCCGAGACCCGCTTGCCCTCTGGAACCTTCAGCAGGTCCCGCATCGAGTGCCGGAGCCCGTCCGGCACGGCCTCATCCAGCGTCCGGTACAGCGAGGCGTTCTCCCGCGCGCGGACCTCCGCCACCAGCCGGGTCAGTGTCGTGATCCCCGGCAGCAGCACCCGGTTGTCGACCAGCCACACCACCGCCCGGTCGAATAACGCCCGCGGCCCCTCCAACGACGCCCACACCCGCGCCGCCAAAAACTCCCGCACCTCCGCCTCCGCTGCCGGGAACTCCCGGTAGGCATACGAGTCCCGGATCTCCCACGCGTGCTCGTACCGGCTCTGCCGCCTGGCCCCGTACGCAGCAAACTCGCCCGGATCGACACCCAGCTGCTCGGCGGCGAAGCGGACCACCACCTCCGGGACCACGGACAAGTCCTCGGTAGGGAACACCCCGAGCATCCGTACACAGCCCCACTGCACCGCCCACCCCAGCCGGTTCGCCGGCGCCCGCTTCGACCGCGCCGACTCCACCGCCTTCGCGTCCAGACGGAAGAACTGCTCCAGCTCCCCGGGCGTCGGAGCGGCAGCGAACCGGCCGTAGCGCGAGACCTGGTCGTCAGAGAGAAATTCAACTGGCATGACCCGGAAGGTAGGGGCCCTGATCAGCGGAAACAGGGAGAGTCATCGAACCGGGATCAAGATCGGCCAGATGTCGCTACTGGCCGTTCCGATCCTCCCCGAGGGCCTCCCCCGCCTCCCTCTGGTGTACGCCGTACACCTCCTGACGGCACGGTAGGTGTACGGCGTACACCCGTCAAGGGGTGCGGCGGGCGGAAGGGGGCGCCGCAGTGGACCGGGGTGGGTGCGAAGGGCCTCGCGTCAGGCCGTGCGCAGGAGCCGTTCGAGGCCGTCCAGGGTCAGATCCAGGGCGAACTCGAACTCGTACTGGTCGTCGCAGCCCGAGCCGACGACGGACGCCTCGTCATGGGCGACCGCCCTGGCCAGCTCGGTGAGGTGGGGATAGCGCGCCGCCATCTCCTCGGGCGACGGCGCGTCCGGATCCGGCACGCGGTCGGTCCGGTCCTCGAACAGCTCCTGGGAGAAGCCCAGCAGCCGGCTGCCCATGACGTGCATCGCGTGATGCACGAGGTCGACCGGGAAACCGCCGGCCCGGAAGATCCCGATCATCGAGTCCAGGTACGCGAGGACGGCGGGCGTCGGCGTGGCCCGCGCCTTCATGCGGGCCTCGATGACCCCGGGCGCCCAGGGGTGGCGCAGCAGCATGCGACGGGCCGACAGCACCCGCCCGCGGACGGCGGTCTTCCAGTCGGCGTCGGGGGACGGCGGGTCGATCTCGGCGACCAGTGCGTCGATCATGCCGTCGAGCAGCGCGTTCTTGTGGGCGACGTGCTTGTACAGCGCCATGGGCACGACACCGAGCGCCTGCGCGATCCTGCGCATGCTGAGCGCGTCGACCCCGCCCTCGTCGGCCAGCGCCACGGCGGTGTCCAGCACCCGCTTCCGGCTCAGGGGCGCGCGCTGCTGCGCGACGGAGCCGCCCTGCGTGCCGATCTCCACCAACCCCTCTCCCGACCCCTCTCCCACGGGCGGGCCCGGAACCGACCGCCCACACCGCCACCGACGGTACCTCGTGCCTCCCGGGCGCGGGATGGCGGACCGCTCCCGTCAACCCCCGTCACCCACCCGGGCGGCGCACCGGCGACGTCCGCCCCGGGGACCCGGGGCGCCGCGAGAATGCCCGCGTGACGGAACCACCCAGCCCTCGCCTCGACGACATGGCCCTGTACGACCTCCAGCACGTCCGCAACGCCCTGGCCGACCGGCCGGCCCGCCCCGGCCCCCTCACCCCGGCCGATCTCGAACCGTACGACCAGCTCCACTACCTCGGACACCAGGCCCTCGACCACGCCGTCGCCCGCCTGGGTGCCGCGCCCGGCGCGAGCGTCGTGGACATCGGCGCCGGGCTCGGGGGGCCGGCCCGCTATCTCGCGGAGCGGTACGGATGCCGGGTCACCGCCGTCGAACTACAGCCGGAACTGCACGAGTTGAGCACGGAACTGACCGCGCTCTGCGGGCTGTCGGAGCGGGTCACCGCCGTACGGGCCGACGCCCTGACGCTGCGCGGGGCACCCTGGTCGCAGCGGTACGACCATGTGGTCTCCCTCCTGACGATCCTGCACATCCCGCGCCGCGCGGAGCTCTTCGACGTCCTGCACGGCCTGCTGCGGCCCGGCGGCACCTTCTACGTCGAGGACTTCTACGCCCGCCGCCCGCTGACCGACGGGGAACGGACCGACCTGGCCGCTCTCGTCGCCTGTCCCTACCTCCCGGACGAGAGCCGTTACCGCCAGGATCTCGCCGAGGCCGGCCTGACGGACGTGACCTGGACGGACGTCACCGACCTCTGGCTGCCCTTCGTCGGCGACCGGGCCGAGCGCTTCCGACGGGACCTGCCCCAGCACGTACGGCTGCACGGCGCACCGCTCGCCACCCGGCTGAGGCGTTTCTACGACACGGTCGACTCTCTGTTCACCGGCGGCGGCGTCGGCGGCGTACGCCTCTGGGGACGGCGGGAGTGAGCCGCCCCGTTCAGCCGTCGCACGCGGTGGGGCGGGGTCGTCCCCGGGGAGCGCTTGGTGCCGGGGTCGGCGACCTGACCGAGGGGCCGGGTCGAGGGGGCCGGGTCGAGGAGCCGGTCTCCATCCGGAGGGTCTCGGCCGGCGTCGGCCCACGGGTGGACCGCAACTCCTTGTGCACGCGGGACATCACCCCCCGGTTGACCGCTCCCTGCCCGGGCCGAGAGCATCCGGACCCTCGCCTTCTGTGCCGTGAGCCCGGGCGTCTTCGGCTACCCCAAGGAGGAGGCCGCCCCGGTCGCGCTGCGGACCGTCGCGGACTGGATCGCGGCCCGTCCCGGACGCTTCGACCGCGTGGTGTTCACCGTGTACGAGGAGACCGACGAGCGGGCCTACCGACAGGCCCTGGGCGAGACCGGCGACGGCCGCTGCGCCCGGCCTGATCCGGACGGCAGGCCCTAGGCTGGGGTCAGGCCCGGAAAAACCGGGGAAACCCCCAGGAGCAGGGGAAGCACGGGATCATGGCGATGGCGGACAAGCGTGTGCCCGGACGCCCCCGGCCGTCGATGGCGGATGTCGCCCGGCATGCCGGCGTCGCACCGCAGACGGTCTCGCGCGTGTCCAACGGCCACAGCAACGTCGACCCGGCGACCAGGCAGCGGGTCGTGGAGTCGATGCGGGCGCTGGGCTACCGGCCGAACGGAGCCGCGCGCGCCCTCAAGAGCGGGCGCTTCAACACGATCGGTGTCATCACGTTCACGCTCAGGACGTTCGGCAACACGCGCACGCTCGACGCCATCGCCGAGGAAGCCGCCCGTGCCAAGTACGCGGTCACCCTCATCCCCGTCTCGGATCCGACCCTGGGCCGGGTCTCCGGTGCCTACGACCGGCTCAGCGAGGCGGCCGTGGACGGGGTGATCCTCGTCTTCGAGGCGCATCTCCTGGACGACGCGGAGTTCAGCCTCCCGCCGGGGGTACCGATGGTGGTCGTCGACTCGGACACCGGCCCCGGCTACACCGTGGTGGACACCGATCAGGCCCAGGGCGCCCGTCAGGCCACGGAACACCTGCTGGAACTCGGCCACCGCCGGGTATGGCACATCGCCGGTCCCCCGACCTCGTTCTCCGCGACCCGTCGCGTGGAGTCCTGGCAGTGCACCCTGCGGGATGCGGGCATCGACCCGCCGCCGGTGCTGTACGGCGACTGGACCACCAGATCCGGATACCGGCACGGCCTGGATCTGGGGCGCAGGCCGGAGGTGACGGCGATCTTCGCCGCCAACGACCACATGGCCCTCGGTGTGATGCGTGCCCTGCACGAGCTCGGCCGCCGGATCCCCGACGACGTCAGCGTGGTGGGGTTCGACGACATGGAGGAGGCCCACGCCTTCTGGCCGCCGCTGACGACCGTACGGCAGGACTTCGCAGCGGTCGGCCGGCTCAGCCTCCAGAAGCTGCTGGACAAGATCGCCGGTACCGGTCCCGAGGTGATCGACAAGACCCTGGTCCCGACCCGGCTGGTGGTCCGCGCCAGCACCGCGGCGCCCCCGGCCCTGCCCCTCGGGCACTGACGGCCGGCAGGGACGGGCGGGCGATGACGGGCGGGCAACGACGCACGGACCCGCCGGACGTACCCGAGGGTACGCGGCGGGCCCGTGCGGAGCGGTCAGCGGTCAGCAGTCAGCGGTCAGCGGTCGACGGGAGGGGGTGCCGGCGTCAGCTCCTGGTCCACTGCTGGTTGCTGCCTCCGTTGCAGTACCAGACGTCGACCGCCGTGCCGTTGCCGGTGCCCGCGCCGGACGCGTCCAGGCAGAGCGCCGGGTTCGCGACGCTGGTGATCGTGAGGTCCGCGTTCACGTTCCACTGCTGTGCCGCCGCGCCGGTGCAGTCGGCGATGACCACGGGGTCTCCCGCGGTGGCTCCGGTGCCTCCCAGCGTCATGCACTTGTTGCCGTAGACGGTGAGCTGTTTGCCGGCGTTCCAGTTCCAGGACTGGTTGCCGCCGTCGTTGCAGTCCCACAGGTCGAGCTGCGTGTTGTTCGTGGTGCTGAAGCCGGGCACGTCGACGCAGCGGCCCGAGCCCACCCCACGCAGGACCTCACCGGGCGGCGCGGCCGGCAGGTCGTTGACGGGAGGGGTGGTGCCGAAGCCGTAGCCCCAGCGCAGCAGCGCGACTCCGGTGGTGCTGTTGTCCACCAGGTTGCCCGCGGAGTCCAGCGACTCGATCGAGTAGGCGTCACCGAACCGCAGACCCGGCCAGTACACCAGTCCCATGCCCTTGCTGCGGGCGGTGTTGGCCACGGCCGCGAGGTAGGAGGTGTAGACGTTGCCGTTCCAGGCGCCGTAGTTCAGACCGATGGTCATCGGGGCGCCGGCCTCGTCGATGATGGTCCGGCCGCCGTAGCCGCCGATCCGGGAGGCGAGGTCGGCGGTCCAGTCCGCCTGCTTCGTGTAGTTGTTCCAGTAGCCGTAGAAGTGCAGGGAGAGCAGCGTCCCCTTCAGCGCGCGGGCCGCGCCGACACCGGTGACGTTGTCGTTGTAGCCGGTACCGCTGATCACGACCCGGCCGCGCGGCACGTCCTTGTGCCGGGCCAGCCAGCCTCTGGTGACGGACACCCACTGGTCCAGGGTGTAGCCGTGCGGCTCGTTCATCGGCTCGAAGTAGACCCGCGGGTTGTGCTTGTACGCCCGCACCACGGTCTTCCACATCGCGTTCCAGGCGGCCGGGTCGTCGACCAGGCCGTCCTTGCTGGTGTTCGCCTCCCAGTAGCTGACGATGACCTTGTCGCCGTGGGCCGTGGCCGCGTCGATCGTCGCCCGGTAGGACTTCCACCAGGTGGTGCCGACACTCGCCGGGTTGATCGGCAGGCGCAGCGTGTTGGCGCCCAGGTTCTTCTTGAAGCCGCGGACCATACGGGTCGTGGTGCGGTAGACGGTGCGGTAGTCGTCGGTCACCGACAGCCCGCTGGGCACGACGGCGTCACTGGCGTAGTTGTCCCGCGGGTCCGCCCAGTTCACGCCGCGGAAGTCACTGGTGCCGCGCTTCGCCGCGAGGCTCGCCGACGTGTGTGCCGCGGCCGACGCCGTGGTGGCCGACGCCGTGGTGGCCGGCTGGGCGAGGGCGGGGGCGGTCAGGAACATGAGGGAAGCACCGAAACCGGCCATGATCACACCGGCCAGTTTTCTCGACCCCTTCAGGGTCTTCGTCATGTCGTCTCCAGTGACGGGAAGCGCGGAGGGCGAAGTGCGGGTTCGTCACCTGAGCCGAGGCACTGCTGGCCCGGGCGTCCGCCGACGGACCCCCAGACCCACGTAAACCGGCCATGGTTACGTAACCATGGCCGGACATTGGCACGTCGCCCGCGCCGGTGACAAGCCCCTTGCCGAATCCGAGGCACGCCGATCCGTCGCGACACGGCGTCAGTGGTCGCGCCCCACTCCCCGATCAGGTGCGCTCATGTCCCCGGTACCGGGCGTGCCCTCGGCCAGCCCGTACCGCAGGTACACCGTCCCCTTCCCACCGGCCGCCGGCGGTTCGAGAAGGGTGAGGCTCGTGGGCACCGCGCCTCCGTCGAACACCTTCTTCCCGACTCCGAGCACGATCGGGTGCACCCAGAGGTCGAGACGGTCGAAGAGCCTCTCGCGCAGAAGCGTCTGCACCAGGTCCAGACTCCCGACGACCTTCACATGCTCATGCCGGTCACGGATCTCGCGCACCGCGGCGGCCAGATCCGGGCCCAGCTGCACGGACCCGTCCCACGAGAGATCGGGGGTACCGCGCGAGGCCACGTACTTCGGCACACGGTTGAACAGCTCGGCGATCTCGTTGTCCTCGCCGCCCTCCTGGTACTTCGGCCAGTAGGCGGCGAAGATGTCGTACGTCCGCCGCCCCAGCAGAAGGGCGTCCGTCCCCTCGTACGCCGCCCCGACCTGCGCCCCCGAGACCTCGTCCAGCAACGGCGCCTGCCAGCCCCCGAAGGGAAACCCCTCCGGATCCTCGTCCGGCCCCCCGGGCGCCTGCCCGACCAGGTCCAGCGTCGCGAACATCTCGATATGAATGAGGCCCATGTCCTGCTCCCGGTGAGTGGTCACGTCGGTCACGTCGGTCACGTCAGTCACGTTTCGGTCGCAAGGTAGACCCGGGGACCCGGACAAACTCATCGCCGCGCCGACGCCCCCGGTCAGGAGGTCCGCGCCCGGGCGCACCGGCGCGGCATGGCGATCCTGCGCGAGAGAGCCACGGGGTACGAGCGGCAGGTGCCGTTCCTGGTGTTCCACCTCACGGGAGCTGCTGGACCATCTCAAACGCCGTCCCCCGCACCACGCGGTAACCGGGTGCGGCGTCGGCCGGCGTCACTCGTACCGGTACCTCAGCGAATCCGCCTCCGCCTGCTCGATGTCGGCGACCGTCAGCTCCGGCATACGCAGCTGCGCCAGCGTCACCTCGGCCGAGGTCGGCTGGGCGTCGGCGGGCAGCCACTGCTCCGGCTTCCAGGCCCCGCTGCGAAGAAGCGACTTGGGACAGTGCGGGTAGACCTCCTCGATCCCCACCACCAGCGCACTGGCCGGCGGCTTGCCCACGGCCGTCAGCTGCGTCAGCAGCTCCGGGCGGGTGGAGACACAGGCCCGGCCGTTCACCCTGAGAGTGGTGGTGCGCCCCGGGACGACGAACAGCAGCCCGGCCCGCCCGGTGGCGACGACGTTCTGCAGGGTGTCCAGACGCTTGTTGCCGGTCGCGTCGGGTATCGCCACCGTCCGCGCGTCCAGGACGGCGACGAACCCGGCGGGGCCGCCGCGCGGGGAAACGTCACAGTTGCCCTCGGCGTCCACGCTGGCGACCAGGACCAGCGACGAACACGCAATCAACTTCCGTGTCTGCTCGGTGAGTTCGGTCATCTGTTTGCGCACGGCCGCGTCGCCGGGAAGCTCGTAGACCTGACGCAGCGCCTCCTGGTCGGGCACGGCGTCGAGGCGCAGCGAGTCGAAGGCACTTGCGGCGAGGGGTGACGTCATGCCCCGACACTAACGGCCCCGTCCGGGCCGGCCACGAACCGAGGGTCAGGGCCACACGGGGACGCGTTCGGTCACGGCGGGGACGGTCGACGACCGAGCGGACGCCGCGCCGTCGGTCGGCCGAGTGCGGCGCGACGTACGAGGCACTCGTCGGGGGAGTGCGCCGGGAGCGCGTGGAGCAGTTGTCGCTCCGCCGGGACCTGACAGTGCACGACATCGCCCACCAGGGGGGATTCTCCGACGAAGGGGCGCTGCGCCGCGCGGTGCACCGCTGGCACGGCGCCTCCCCGGTTCACCTGCGGGAGCGGGTGCTCCGGGGGGCGGGGCGCACGGAATGACGAGTCGGCTACCGGTGGCTGCCGGTTGGCGGCCCGGGTCGGCGGGTGCGGATCCAGATCGTCTTCTCGCGGGTCCACTGGTCGAAGGCGTTGGTCGACTTCTCCACGCCACCGAATCCGGACTGCTTCCAGCCGCCGAAAGGTGTGGTGATGTCGCCCTCGCTGTAGGCGTTGACGGAGACCACGCCGGCCTCGATGCCACGTGCCAGCCGCAGCGCGGCGTCGAGGTCGCGGGTCCACAGGGAGGCGGCCAGTCCGTACTCGGTGGCGTTCGCCCTGCGTACCGCCTCATCCTCAGAGGTGAAGGTCTGGACGGTGACGACGGGGCCGAAGAGCTCCTTGGTGAGGACGTCGCTGCCGTCAGGAACTCGGGTGATCACGGTGGGCGGGTAATAGGCGCCGCGCGGAGGCAGCCCGTGGGGCAGTCCCCCGGTGTGGATCTGGGCTCCGCCGGCCCGTGCGGCCTCCACGGCTGCCGCGACCCGATCGAAGGCAGCGTGGTCGATGAGAGGACCGATCTGCGTGTGCGGGTCGGCCGGATCACCGATGACCAGCTTCCTCGCCGCGGCCGTGAACCGCTCCATCACCTCCTCGGCGATACTGCGGTGCACCAGAACCCGGGAGCCGGCCGTGCAGTTCTGCCCCATGGTCAGGAACGCGGCTTCGATCATGTTTTCGATGAGATCATCGCCGTAGGAGAGCGCGTCGGCCATGAGCACCTGGGGGCTCTTGCCGCCCATCTCCAGTGATACGCGCTTGAAGTTGCTGTCGGCGGCGGCCTTGAGGATGGTGCGGCCGGTCGCTGTGGACCCGGTGAAGGAGAGCGCACCGACGAGGGGGTCGCGGGCGAGGGCCGCCCCGGCCGTCCGGCCGTACCCTGGCAGCACGGTGAGAACTCCTTCGGGCAGGCCGGCCTCGGTCGCGAGTGCGGCCATGTGCAGGGCGGAGCGCGGGCTCGCCTCGGCGGGCTTGACGAGCAGACAGTTGCCCGCGGCCAGGGCGGGGCCGACCTTCCAGGCGGTCATGGCGAGGGGGTAGTTCCACGGCAGGATCGCCGCGACGACCCCGACCGGCTCGCGGCTCATGAGGCCGAGAGCGTCGGGCCCGTTCGGCGCGATGCGGCCGAAGACCTTGTCGGCAGCCTCGGCGAACCAGCGGATCGACTCGATCGCCTCCGGTACGTCGCCCGTACGGCACTCCGTGATCGGCTTGCCCGCGTCCTCGCTGTCCAGCCGGGCGAGGATCTCGGCGTCGCGTTCCATCAGGTCGGCCAGCCGCAGGAGCACCGCGCCACGCTCGCGGACCGGGAGCCGCGACCACACCCCGGTCTCGTGGACCTGTCGGGCCTGCTCGGCGGCCCTGGCGACGTCTTCGGCGCTCGCGGCGGCCAGGGAGGCGATCGGCTCCCCGGTGGCGGGGTTGACGACGTGCAGCATCTCGTTCGTGATGCCGCCGGGCCCGGTGTGCCGCTCGAGATGCGTGTACGGCAGATTCCGCTCCGCCAGTGCCCTGGCGGCCGCCGGCCGGGCAGGTCCCGTCCCGATCACGCACGTGTCAGTGTGGCTTTCCTTCACGGGCCTGCCTCCTCGTTCGTCCCGTCTCGGGCCTGTTCGAGGAAACGTATGCACCCGCCGTCCAGCGGGAACTGACCCGCGCGGCCAAAGACCGGACCTCAGCGGCCGCCACGACCACGGGCTTGAGTACGACGCTCCAGCACCCCCCTAGAAGGGGTAGTGCGCTTGCTGCGTGGCGATGGTCACCCAGCGGGTGTTCGAGAACGCTTCGACACCCCAACGGCCACCGAAGCGCCCATACCCGGAGGCCTTCGCTCCACCGAACGGGGCCTGCGGCTCGTCGGCCACCGACTGATCATTGATGTGCACGATGCCCGTACGGATCCGGCGCGCCACGGCCAGTCCGTGGGTGGCGTTCTCGGTGAGGATGCCGCAGGTCAGGCCGTTCTCGGTGTCGTTGGCGAGGACCACTGCGGTGTCGTCGTCGGTGAAGGTCTCGATCACACAGACCGGACCGAACGCCTCAGCGTGGTACAGGTCCGCGTCCCTCGGGACGTCGGTGAGGACGGTCGCCGGGTGGACCGCGCCGTCCGGTTCGCCGCCGCCGACCAGGACCTTCGCGCCCTTGGCCACGGCGTCCGCGACCAGGTCGGCCACCCGCCGGGCGGCCTCGGCGCTCACCAGCGGGCCCACGACCGTGTACGGCTCACCGGGGTCGCCGGCCGGCAGCGAACCCGCCTTCGCGGCGAACTTCCGGGTGAACTCCTGCGCCAGGGACTCGTGGACGAGGATCCGGTCGCCCGACATGCAGATCTGCCCGGCGTTCATGAACACGCTGAACGTCACCGCGTCCACGGCGTAGTCCACGTCCGCGTCGTCAAGGACGAGCACCGCGTTCTTGCCACCCAACTCCAGGACCGCGGGCTTGAGGTGACGGGCCGCCAGCTCTCCGACGATCCGTCCGACGGCAGTGGAGCCGGTGAAGTTCACCGCCCGCACCCGCTCGTCGGCGATCAGCGTCTCGGCGATCTCGGCCGCGTCCTCACGTGCGTTGGTGATGACGTTGAGCACGCCGTCCGGCAGCCCGGCCTCCCGCAGCACGTCGGCGACCAGCAGCCCACAGGCGATCGGCGCGTCCTCGCTCGCCTTGACGACGACCGTGTTGCCCGCGGCCAGCGGTGCCGCCACGGCCCGCACGCCCAGGATGACCGGCGCGTTCCAGGGCGCGAACGCCGCGACCACGCCCAGTGGTTCGCGTACCGCGAGGCCCAGCGCGCCCTGCTCCTGCGCGCTGAGCACCTCACCGCGCGGCGCGGTGATCGCGGCCGCCGCCTCGCGCAGGATGTTCGCCGCCAGCATCACGTTGAAGAACGCCCACGGCCGTGTGCCGCCCGCCTCCTGCGCCATCAGGTCGGCGACCTGTGCGCCGCGCCCGTCCAGCAGGTCGGCGGCCTTGAGGAAGATCGCCCGACGGGCGAAGGGGGCCAACGCGGCCCACTCCTCGAACGCCGCGTCGGCCGCGTCCACGGCACGCACGACGTCCTCGGGACCGGCGGCGGCCACGGTGGCGTACACCTCCCCGGTGAAGGGGTTGATGTCGTCGGCGGTCCGGCCGGAGGCGGCGGGCACGTCTTTTCCGGCGATGTACAGGTCTCGGGTGAGGGCCATGAGGTCGATCTCCTTGCTGCGTAGCGTCATTGATACGTTGTGATGCGTCGTGATATATCGTGATACTTCGTTATGCGTGGTGAGCGGTGTCAGGGCTGCTGGGCCACGACCTGGTCGGCCAGTTCGGAGGCTCCTGCCTCGACACGGTCCGCGGCGCGGACCATGCCGTCCGCTTCCTCGGCCGGCAGGTCCCAGGCCGCGATGCGGCGTACGCCCTCGGGGCCGAGCTCGACGGGCACGGTGAGGCTGGTGCCGTGCACGCCGTACTCGCCGTCCAGCACGACGGAGGCCGGGACGAGGGTTCCGGAACCGGTGGCGACGGCCTCGATGAGACGGGCGGTGCCCAGGCCGGTGGTCCAGGTGGAGGTGCGGCCGGAGTCGAGGGCGACGTGCTTGGAGTACCAGGTGTCCACGTACTCCTCGGCGGCCGACCGCTGCTCGTCGGTGAGCACGACGGGTTCCCCGCCGACCGTGACACGGCTGTACAACGGCACCTGTCCCTCGCCGTGCTCGCCGAGCATCCAGGCGTCGACGTCCTTCGGTGGCACGCCGAGCGCGAACGCGATACCGGTGCGCAGCCGGAGGCTGTCGTTGAGGGTGTAGCCGATCAGCCGCTCGCGCGGCAGCCAGCCCTGCCGGTGCACCCAGGTCAGCAGCGGGTCGACGGGGTTGGTGAGCATGAGCACCAGCCCGCCGAAGTCCGCTCCCGCCTCCCGAAGGGGACGCAGGCACTCGTTCACGATCCGCGCGTTGTCGGCGAGGAACACGGAACGGGAGGAGTTCAGCCGCAGCGGGACGGCCGCGCTCAGCACGACCACGTCCGCGTCGAGCGCGTCCTCGGGGGTGCCGCCCCGCACGGTGTCCGCGGTGGCGCCGAGGCCGAGGGCGTTCTCCAGGTCCATGGTGTGGCTGGTGATCATGTTCGGGCGGGTGTCGACGAGCACGATCTCGTACGTCCCCTGCGCGGAGAGCAGGTTGAACGCGGCGGAGGAGCCGATGCCACCGGCGCCTCCGATGATGACGACCTTCACGTGTCTGTGCCTTCCGGTTCTGCGGGTCAGGAGGAGTAGTGGGCGTCGGCCTCGACGGCGACCTCGAGCACGAGTGGCTCGCGCCGGTCCGCCAGTGACGGCAGGACCTTGTCCAGGACGGACAGCAACGCGGTGTGGTCCTCGACCCGTTCGGCCGGGCAGCCCAGGCCCTCGGCCAGGGTCGACACGCTCAGCTCGGTGAACGCGGGCCAGGCCGGAGCGGCGGCGCCCTCGCGCTCGGAGAGGCGGTCCATGATCGCGTAGCGGCCGTTGGCGAGGACGACGAACAGGACGCCGATGCCGTAGTGGGCGGCGCTCCACAGGGCCTGGATCGAGTAGAGGGAGGAGCCGTCGCCGAGCACGGCGACGACCGGCCGGTCGGGGGCGCCGTGGCGGACGCCGATCGCGGCCGGCATGGCGAAGCCCAGTCCGCCCATGGCCGCGCTGAGGAAGCCGAGCGGCGCCCGGGCGGGCAGCAGCCGGTGCAGGTCCGGACGGCTGGAGGGGGTCTCCTCGACCACCACGGCATTCGGGTCGAGCCGCTCGGCAAGAGCGGCCAGGACGTGAGCGGCGCGCAGTGGTTCACCGGGCACGGGCGGCTGGGGCGCGGTCGGCCGGTTCGGCACCGAGGAATGCGGGACGGCGGGCACCAGCGGGGTCAACCGGCGTACGGTGTCGGCCGGTTCGGCGAGCAGCACCAGCTCTGCCGGGCTGCGGTGGGCCTCCTCCGGGTCGTCCGTGATGACGGCGACCCGGGTGCCCTGCTCGGTGAAGTCGCCCGGGGCGTACGGGTATTGGCGGAACGCGGCGGCTCCGACGGTGAGGACCGTGTCGTACGGCGCGAGCACCTCGCGCAGGGCGGGGCGCACCGCGGGCAGGTGGCCGGCGAAGAGACGGTGGTCCTGGGGGAATCCGGCGCGGGCGCCGAACGGCTCCTGGTAGACCGGGCAGTCCAGGCGCTCGGCCAGCGCGACGAGCGCCTGCCAGCCGTCCGCGGTGTCGTTGCCGGCGCCCGCCACCAGACAGGGCGAGTCGGCGGCCGTCAGCAGCGTGGCGAGGGCGGACACGGCGTCGTCGGAGGCCGTACGACCGCCTCGTACCGCGAGCGGTCCGCGCGGCGCGGCCCGCGCGACGTCGTCGTCGGCCTCGGCGAACCAGTCGTCCATCGGGACCACCACGACCGCCGGACCGCGGCCTTCCTGAGCCTCGTGCCAGGCGCGGGCCACGGCACCGGGTACGTCCTGCGGACGGGCCGGCGTGTGCTGCCACACCGGGTACTCCCCCGCGAGGCCGTCCAGCCGCCCGGCCAGGAACGGATCGTGGGCCAGGTGCCGGCGGTCCTGCTGGCCCACGATCACCACCAGGGGCGCCCGGTTGGCGCGGGCGGTGGCCAGGGCGCTGACCGCGTTGCCGTATCCGGCGGTGGTGTGCAGCAGGACGAGCGCGGGGCGGCCGGTGGCCAGGGCGCTGCCGGAAGCCATCCCGACGACCGAGCCCTCGTGCAGGCCGAGCACGAAGGAGAGGTCGGCGGGCAGGTCGGCGAGGAAGCCGACCTCGGTGGAGCCCGGGTTGCTGAAGAGGGTGGTGAGGTCGTACTGGCGCAGGACGTCGAAGGTCTGTTCCTTGACGGTCCTGGGGTGGGCGGCCGTGGTCATCGCGGGTCCCCTTTCTGGCAGGACTGGACGCTAAGCCGCCCAACCCCGGCGGGCCACGGGCACGTTCGCTATGCGAAACGTGCCGTACCTCGGGCAGTCGCCCGGGTCAGTCGACCCCGGGCAGGACCGCTCCGCTGGACAGCTCTGCGCGCAGCCGGCCGGTGATGAGGCGGGCGGTGTCGAGGACGGCCTCGATCTGCGGCGGGCCGGGGTGTTCGACGGTGAAGGCGATCGACACGGCGGCGACGGCGTGGCCCGGCGCCGACACGACCGGCGCCGAGGCCGTCCCGAGGCCACGCACGACCTCGTTTCGTGTGGTGGCGTAGCCGCAGGCCCGGGCCCGGCCGATCTCCGTTCGCTCACCGAGCAGTTGCGGTTCGGCGGACAGCATGGCGATGCCCGGGGAGCCCAGGGTCAGCGGGTGCCGGTCGCCGGGGCTGTAGACGGTGCGCGAGCGGGTGCTCTCGACCTCTACGGAGACCAGCGTGACCGCCTCTTCGCCGTCCCGGACGACGAAGAAGGAGGTCAGGCCCACGCGCGCGGCCAGCTTGGCGATCTCCGGCTTGGCGATGCGCTGCAGCATGGGCAGGGTGCGCCGGCCGAGTGACTGCGCGCGGGTGCCGATGACGTACCCGTGCGTGGTGTGCGCGACCAGGTGGTGGTCCTGGAGGGTGCGCAGCAGCCGGTAGACGATCGAGCGGTGCAGTCCCATCTGCTGGCTCAGTTCGGCCAGCGTCAGCGGTACGTCCGACAGCGCGATCACTTCCAGCAGCCGAAGGCCCCGGTCCAGGGTCTGGACGGGGGACCGGCCCGGCGGCGGGGGGCCTTCGCCGGGTCCGGTCATGGCTCGGGGATCTCGTCGTCCAGCGCCGGAAACGCCGGGGACACGTTCTCGGCGGGGATTCCCTCCCGGACCACGGGCCGGCGGGCTTCGCGTCGGTGAACGAGGTAGGTGGCGTCGGCGCGCGCGTAGTGCCCGGCCGGGTCGAAGGCGTTCTTCGCGAGGGCGATCTCGTCGAGGTCGATGTCGGCGTACACCAGTGCCTCCTCACCCTCGTCGACGTCCTTCGTGAGGGTACGCCCGTCGGGGCCGAAGATCCGGGAGCAGCCGCCGCCGGCCGTGAGCAGGCGTCGCTGCTCGGGGGTGGACGCGAAGACGTCGATGCCGGCCGGGGAGATGACCTGCGTGGGCATCAGGACGAAGGTGCTGCCCTCGATGGCGTACACCTGGGTCACGGCGATGTTGGCCTCGGCGCTGAGCTGGAAGGCGAGGTCGCGGTAGAGACCGAAACACGGCCAACTGGCCACGTGTACCTGCTCGTTCTGCGCGTACAGCGCGTACTTGCTGAGCGGCTGGACGTGCTCGGCGCAGTTCAGGGCGCCGAGCCTGCCGAGCGCGCTGTCGACGACCTTGAGGTCGCTGCCGTCGCCCTCGCCGAACAGGCTGCGCTCGACATGGGTCGGCTTGAGCTTGCGGCGGTGCAGGAGCACGCTGCCGTCGGCGGCGATCACGGTCTGGGTGATGTAGAGGGTGCCGTGGTCCTTCTCGCTGTATCCGAGCGCGACGGTGATGCCGTGCTGCCGGGCGGCGCGGCGGATCGTGGTCAGGCCGTCGCCGTCGGGGGCGAGCGAGGCGGCGTGGTAGCGGCCGACGAAGGGGACCTGGTCGGCGACCGCGCCCAGCCACAGGAAGTGCGGGTAGCCGGGGATCCACACTTCCGGGAAGGCGATGAGCGAGGCCCCGCCCCGGGCCGCTTCCGCGATCAGTGCGACGGTTTTGGCGACGCCGGCCTCCGCGTCGAGCCAGGCGGGCTCGGCCTGGACGGCCGCGGCCTTGAAGCGGCGAGTGGTCTCGGTCATGTCCCATCGTCTCCTTCTCTTCATGCTCCCGCTTCCAGGAGCTTTTCGACCAGCAGGCCGAGGCCCAGGAGCCGTCGGTCGGTGTTCCAGGGCGCGTCGAGCGCCACACCCACCGGGAGCCCCGGGCCCGCCGACCGGACGGGCACGGTGAGGCCGGGAAGAGCGGCGACGCTGCCGGGTCCCGTGTTGCGGATGTAGGTGGGGAAGGCCGGACGCAGGACACCGTCGAGCGGTACCCGCTCGGTGTCGGTGTCGATCCGTCCGGCGGGCAGGGGGGTGGTGGGGAAGAGCACGGCGTGGGCTCCGGTCTCGCGGAAGATCCGCCGGTAGCCGTCCACGAGGACACGGTCGCGGACGTCGAGGGCGGCCCGGTACGCCGACTCGGTGACCGCTTGCGGGAACACGACCCGTTCCATCGTCGCGCGTACGTCGGGGTGGGTGATCCGGGCCAGGAGTGCCGCCGGTTCCGCGCCCGTCGCCCTGCTCAGGTACCCGGGCAGCTGTCTGGCGGCCTCGTGGAGGGTGATGGGGAATCCGGCCCGTTCCTCGGCCGTCTCGACCTCCGGCAGCCGTACCGGCACGAGCCGGACCCCGGCGGTCTTCAGGACGTCCAGGCAGTGCTCCCACACCTCGGCGGTACGCGGATGCAGCGGCTCGGTGAAGTGGTGTTCGGGGACGGCGAGCACGACCTCGCGCGGGCCGGGTGCCTCGGCCGGCCCGTGGTCGGCGGCGAGGACGGTGTCCAGCAGGACGAGGTCGGCGACGGTCGCGGCCATGGGGCCGATGGTGTCCCGCGTCCGCGACAACGGCGTCACGCCCCCGGTGGGGTAACGGCCCGTCGTCGGTCGAAGACCGGCGATGCCGGTGAGCGCGGCCGGGACGCGGACCGAGCCGCCGGTGTCGGTGCCCAGCCCGGCCGGGGCCAGACCGGCGGCGACGGCCGTGGCGGTGCCGCCGCTGCTTCCGCCCGCGAAACGGTCGGGGTCGGCCGGATTGCGGGCGGGGCCGTACGGGCCGCCCGTGCTGGTGGCTCCCAGGGCCAGCTCGTGCATGTTGGTCTTGCCGAGCACGATCGCGCCGGCCGCGCGCAACCGGGTGATCGCCTGCGCGTCCTGGTCCGGGACGAAACCGGCGAGAGCCTCACAGCCCGCGGTGTTGGGGAGCCCGGCGACGTGGATGTTGTCCTTGACCGCGATCGGCAGCCCGTGCAGCGGGCCCCGCACGGGGCCCCGGTCCGCAGCCGAGGCCTCGGCGAGAGCGCGGTCGGCGTCGAGGGTGACGAAGGCACCCAGGTCACCGGCCCGCTCCGCGCCCGCGATGAGTTCCTCGGTGAGCGAGACGCTGGTGAGCGTCCCGGCGGCGAGCCGGGAGAGGGCGGTTTGCATGGGCGGACCCTAGGGGCCTCGCCGCCGCAGGTGAAACGGGGCTGTTTCGCAATGCGAGACTATGGGTGCGTCGCGGGAGTACTCGGCCCGGACCGTGGTCCAGCCGATGCCCTACGCTTCGGCGTCGTGGAGCGGGTGTCGACCGCTGCCCGCGCGGGTGAGCCGCCGGGCGACCATGCCGTACCACCGCAACCAGTCGGCCACAGGAGCCCCAGTCGGCCGCAGGAGCTCCAGTCGGCCACAGGAGCCCCAGGCATCCCACCCGTCCCGTTATGGGCGTGCCGTATCTCCTCTGCGTCTCTCTGCGTACAGCTGATGTCTCATTAAGGTCACCGACGGCTTCACTGTCTCTCATATCGAATCCGTGCCCTGTCCTGGCAGGGACGGCGGGCCTACGTTCGCGGCCACTTCCTCCGCCCGCCGCAGCCCCCGACCTGCGGCTCAAGGCCCTCCGGAGCCCACCATGGAACACCCCGCGATCAAGCCCTCCCGCCGCACCGTCCTCAGAGGCCTCGGAGCCACCGCTGTGGTGGCCGCCCCGGTCCTGTCCGCCTGTTCCTCCGGCCTCAAGGGCTCGGGCGGCTCGACCGGCAACACCATCAGGATCGGTTACGTCAGCCCGCGCACCGGCGCCTACGCTGCCTTCGCCGAGTCCGACGCCTACATTCTCGAGCAGGTGCGTGCCTTCTTCGCCAAGGGGATCACCCACGACGGCAAGAAGTACGACGTGAAGATCCTGGACCGCGACACGGGCTCGGACCCGCAGCAGGCGGCCACCATCGCGGACGAGCTGATCTCCCAGCAGCAGGTCGACCTGGTCCTCGTCACCGCGACGCCGGACACGATCCACCCGGTGGCGGCCAAGTGCGAGAGCGAGGGCGTGCCCTGCGTCTCGACCATCGAGCCCTGGCAGGCCTGGTTCTTCGGGCGTGGCGCAACGCCGAAGAAGACCTTCAAGTACACGTTCCACTTCTTCGACGGCATCGAGCACCTGTCCAGGGTCGAGACCGACATGTGGCGGCAGCACGACACCAACAAGAAGGTCGGCGTGCTGTGGCCGAACGACTCCGACGGCAACGCCTTCCGGGACAAGACCACCGGTTACCGCTCGCAGCCCTCGACCAAGGGTTTCACGTTCGTCGACCCCGGTTCCTACGAGCCCGGCACCAAGGACTTCTCGTCGATCATCGCGAAGTTCAAGACGGAGGGCGTCGAGATCCTCGCCGGCGTGCCCTCGCCGCCCGACTTCGCGACGTTCTGGACCCAGGCCGCGCAGCAGAACTTCAAGCCCAAGGTCGCCACCATCTCCAAGGCCATCCTCTTCGAGTCGACGGTTGCCTCCCTGCCGAACAACCTCGGCAACGGGCTGTGCACGGCGAGCTGGTGGGTGCCGCAGTTCCCGTTCACCTCCACGATCACCGGTCAGACCGCCACCGCGCTCGCCGACGACTACGAGAAGTCCCCGCTGGCGAAGGGCCGCACGTGGAACCAGGGGCTCGGCCCCAACCACGCGCTGTTCGAGGTGGCCAACCACGTCCTGCGCAACGCGAACCCCAAGGACCGCGAGGCCGTCGCCGCCCAGATCGCGAAGACCAGCCTCGACACCGTCCTCGGCCACCTCACCTGGACCGGCGGCGGTCCGGCCAACCCGGTCAAGAACGTCGCCACCATCCCCATGGTCGGCACCCAGTGGATCAAGGGGAGCGGTGACGCGTACGAACTGAAGGTCATCAGCAACAGCTTGCTGCCGCAGGTCAAGCCCGACGCCAAGGCGGCGGAACTGTGACCACCCCCCTGCTCGAAGTGGACCATCTCGCCGTGCACTTCGGTGAGTTGCGGGTCCTGGAGGACGTCGAGCTGGCCGTCCCCCGCGGGCAGGCCGTCGGCATCGTCGGCCCGAACGGCGCGGGCAAGTCCACCCTGCTCAGCGCGATCTCGGGCGTCGAGCGCGCGACCGCCGGTTCGGTGCGGCTCGCGGGCCGCGATGTCACCCGGACCTCCGCGGCGCAGCGATGTCGGCTCGGCGTCGGCCGCTCCTTCCAGATACCGCGCCCCTTCGGCGACCTGACCGTCTTCGAGAACGCACTGGTCGGCGCCGAGCGGGGGGCCCGGCTGCGGGGCGGCCCCGCCCGCGAGCAGGCCCTGCGCGCACTGGAGACCGCCGGACTGCTCCACCTCGCCAACAAGCCCGCCGGCTCCCTGCCCCTGCTCGGCCGCAAACGGCTGGAGCTGGCCCGGGCGCTGGCCACCGGTCCCGACCTGCTGCTCCTCGACGAGATCGCGGGCGGTCTCACCGAGGCCGAGGCGGAGGAACTCGTCGCCACCGTGCTGTCCCTGAAGGAGTCCGGCGTGACGATCCTGTGGATCGAGCATGTCGTCAAGGCCCTGGTCCAGGTCGTCGACCGGCTGGTCTGCCTCGCCTACGGGCAGATCCGCGTCGACGGCGACCCGCACGAGGTACTGGCCAGCGCCGAGGTCGCGGAGGTCTATCTGGGGGGTACGGCGGCATGAGCACGAGCCCCCTCCTGCGAGTCGCCTCCGTCGACGCCGGATACGGCGACTTCCAGGCCTTGTTCGGCATCGACCTCGAGGTGGCCGAGGGTGAGCTGCTCGCCCTGGTCGGCGCCAACGGAGCCGGGAAATCAACCCTGTTGAAAACCATGGCGGGAGCCCTGAAGCCCTTCCGCGGCACGATCGGCCTGGCCGGTGAGGACGTCACCGCAGAGCCGGACATCCGCCGGGCCCGCAAGGGCGTCTGTCTGGTCCCGGAGGGTCGCCGGCTCTTCCCGTCGCTCACCGTGGAGGAGAACCTCCAGGTGGGCGCCGCCACCGGGCGCAAGGGCCCCTGGAACCTGGCCACGGTGTACGAGGCGATGCCGCTCGTCGCCGACCGCCGTACCCGCAAGGCGGCCCGGCTCTCCGGCGGTGAGCAGCAGGCCGTCGCCATCGGCCGCGCGCTGATGGGCAATCCGCGTCTGCTGCTCCTCGACGAGGTCTCCCTGGGCCTGGCCCCGCTCGTCGTGGACCAGCTCTACACGGCGCTGCCCGGTATCCGTGGCGAGGGAACGACCGTGATCCTGGTCGAACAGGACCTGGGCCGCACGTTCGCCGTGGCGGACCGCATCGCGTGTGTCCTGGAGGGCCGGATCGTGCTGACCGGCACGGCGGCCGGACTCACCCGCGACCAGGTGACCGCCGCGTACTTCGGCACCGGTGCCTTCCCGGAGGTGAAGACCCCATGACCTGGCTCAACGCAATTCTGCAGGGCGTCCTGCTCGGCGGCATCTTCGCCATGGCCGCCGCGGGGCTGTCCCTCGTCTTCGGTGTGATGCGGATCGCCAACCTCGCCCACGGGGACCTGATGATCCTCGGCGGTTACGTGGCCTCGGTGACCGCGGCGCACTACGGCGTCCCCGTCCCCGTCACCGTCGTCGTGTCGATGATCGCGGTGGGCGGGCTCGGCTACCTGGTCCAACGCTCCATGCTGGACCGCGCGATGGGCCTGGGCGAACTCGCCCCGATGCTGGTCACCTTCGGCATCTCGGTCATCATCCCGAACGTGCTGGTCCAGGTGTTCAGCAGCGACGCGCAGCCCCTGCCCATCGGCTCGCTCGGCACCGCGAGCATCGACCTCGGCGGCGGTCTGGCCATCGGCTGGTTCCCGCTGATCACGGTAGCGGCGGCGGTGGCGGTCCTCTCCTCCCTCCACCTCTTCCTCTTCCGCACGCAGCCCGGCCGTATCGTCCGGGCCACGTCCGACGACCGCGCGGTGGTCCGCCTGATGGGCGTCGACAACCGCCGTGTGTACGCCCTGACCTCGGTCATCGCCTTCGCGACGGTGGCCCTGGCCGGTGTCCTGTACACGATGCGGCAGGGCGGAGTCACCCCCTTCGAGGGGCAGCTCACCGTCCTGTTCGCCTTCGAGACGGTCATCATCGGCGGTCTCGGCTCACTGTGGGGCACGCTCGCGGGTGGTGTGGTGCTCGGTGTGGCCCAGTCCGTCGGCGCCCAGATCTCCCCGGACCTTCCCCTGCTCGCGGGGCACGTGGTCTTCCTCCTCGTCCTGGTGTTCCGCCCACAGGGCCTGTTCGGCAGGAGCGTTCCCGCATGACCGTCCAGACAGCCCCCGCCGCTGAGACGACCGCGCTGCCGGCCGTCCACCGGGGTGGCCGCGCCACCGCCCTCGGCCTCACCGCGACGGCCGTCGTCCTGCTGGCGATGGCGGCCCTTCCCTACCTCGTCGAATCCGGCGTCACGGCCCAACTCGTCAAGCTCTGCTACCTGGTGGCCCTGGCCTCCATGTGGAACCTGCTCGCGGGGTACGCGGGCATGATGTCGATGGGCCAGCAGGCGTTCATCGGCCTGGGCGCCTACCTCCTGTTCGTCGTCAACGACCACGGCGTGAACGTCTACGCGGGCACGCTCGTCGTCTCCGCTCTGGTGGCGCTGCTCGCCTGGCCGGTGTCGTACCTCGCCTTCCGGCTGCGCGGCGGCTACTTCGCCGTCGGAACCTGGGTGATCGCCGAGGTCGTACGCCTGATCGTGGTGCGCTTCGACTCCCTGGGCGCGGCGAGCGGACGCAACCTCTCGGACGTCACCGCCGATCCGGTGCTGCGGCGGGCCTTCACCTACTGGCTGGCGCTCGCCGTCATGGCCGCGGCCGTGCTCGGCACCTACGCCGTCCTGCGAAGCCGACTCGGCCTGAGCCTCCAGGCCATCCGCGACGACGACACCGCGGCCGGTTCCCTCGGCGTGAACGTCACGCGCGGCAAGCGGATCATCTACATCACCGCGGCCGCCGGATGCTCCGCCGCCGGTGCGGTGATCTGCGTCAACAGCCTGGGAGTGGCGTCGCCGACGCAGATCTTCGGGGTGCAGTACTCGGCCCTGATGGTCTTCATGGTGATCATCGGCGGCATCGGCACGATCGAGGGCCCCGTCGTCGGCGCGATCGCGTACTTCCTCCTCGACAAGTACTTCGCACAGAGCGGTGTCTGGTACCTGATCGTGGTGGGCGCGGCGGCCATCGTGGTTTCGCTGTACCTGCCGCGGGGGCTGTGGGGAACGCTGGCGCACCGCACGGGATTCGCCGTCTTCCCGGTGCGCCATACGGTCCGGCTGTAGGACCGGCATCGGGATGAGGCGGCTGCCGAGCGCGGGCTCAGGCGTTCGCGGGGAAGCCCGCGGTGCTCATCAGGCACCGGGGCGGTCGCATCGCGGCAGCCGCTCGGCGACCAGTCGTAGGAACCCTCGACCGCGTCGGTGACCAGCCGCGCGCTGATCCCGGGCGGAGGCCGGCAAGGCCCACAATCGCGCGCTGATCGGCCCCGACGCGGAGCGTGCGTGAAGATCTCGTTCACGTCCCACGCCTGAGTTGATCATCGTCCAGGCTCGATACCACTACTGACTCGGCCCGCAGAACCATGGCCGGCAGCGGGGTACGGGCGCTCCTGCGTGTCCCCGGGATCTTGGTCTGAACGAATGATCGGGGGTCCCCACCCTGGAGTGGTGACCCCCGCCCTCGCGTATGCGCAGGTAGAAACGGTTCTCTGGAAGAACCTTGGGGTGGGGCGGGTGGGACTCGAACCCACGGCCGACGGATTATGAGTCCGCTGCTCTAACCGGCTGAGCTACCGCCCCATAGCGGCGTGTCGCGTACATGTGTACGCGCCGTGTGCCGCAGCATAGCCGCTCATACGATCTCACGCTTCGGCTGGTCGACCTTGCCCGACCAGGGAGACACCGCTGCGGCCTGCGCGGTTCCCGTCGGCGTGGCGCCGGCCGGAACCGACATGAAAAAGGACCCCGACGGGGTCCTCGTTCACGATGCTCCCCCGACTGGACTCGAACCAGTAACCTGCCGGTTAACAGCCGGCTGCTCTGCCAATTGAGCTACGGAGGACCGAGCTCCCCCGACTGGACTCGAACCAGTAACCTGCCGGTTAACAGCCGGCTGCTCTGCCAATTGAGCTACGGAGGAATGCCTCGTTGCATCGAACGTACCCACCTGGGTATTCGCCAGGGGGCGGGCGCTCGCTGCGACACATACATTAGCGCAAGCAGGGGGGTGCTCCGCCAATCGGTTCCCCCCCGGCACCGACGCCGCACCAGGGACCTAGGAAGGGAAGGGTGGCCGCCATGCGCTACAAGCTGACGTTCCTCGTCGGGCTCGCCGTCGGTTACGTGCTGGGCACGCGCGCCGGTCGTGAGCGCTACGAGCAGTTGAAGAAGTCCGCGCGACAGGTCGCGCAGAACCCCGCCGTGCGCAACACCGCCGAGACGGCCGCCCAGCAGGGCCGCCAGTACGCGGGCAAGGCGTACCACGCGGTCAGCACCAAGGTCGGCGACCGCATGCCCGAGTCCGTCGCCGGCCGGGTCCGCTCCCTGCGCGACCGCAGCTCGCACAACGGCGCCGAGGACGACTGGGGAACCGGTAACCCGTAGGCGCCGGGTGCCGAATCCCACCTGAGGGGCGCGGGGAACCGCGCGACCAGCCACAACGGGGCAGCCCACGACCCCCCACCCGCGCCCCTACGGCGCCCGAGGGCCAAACCTCGGCGGCGCGTGCGGCAGAATTTTCGGTATGGGGATAGTCGCCGGGCTGGACAGTTCGCCCGATTTCACTCGTATCGTCGTCTGCGACGCGGACACCGGAGCCGTGCTCAGGCAGGGATATGCGCCGCACCCGGTGGAGAATCCGGACAGCGGGGGTCGGCCCAGCGACGTCGATCCCCAGGCCTGGCTGCTCTCCCTCGGGGAGGCGGCCGGCGGGGGTCTGCTGGAGGGGGTGCAGGCCATCGGGGTGTCCTCGCAGCAGAACGCGTTGGTCCCGCTGGACGCGCAGGGCAACACCGTGCGGCCGGCGATGGTGGGCGGCGACAAGCGCGCCCAGGTCGCGGCGGCCGATCTGATCGACGCGCTCGGGGGGCGCGAGGCCTGGGCGCAGGCCGTGGGGTGCGTACCGCAGGCCGCCCAGCCGGTGACCAAGCTGAGGTGGCTCGCCAAGACCGAGCCGGAGGCCGCGCTGCGCACCTCCGTGCTGATGCAGGCCCATGACTGGCTGGTGTGGCAGCTGCTGGGCCGGCCTGTGAGAAGGACCACGGACCGGGGCGGGGCCTCCGGGACCGGCTACTGGTCCGCCGCGATGGGCGGCTACCGGCCCGATCTGGTCGAGCTGGCGCTCGGTCACCAGGCCATGCTGCCCGAGGTGATCGGGCCGTCCGACGCGGCCGGTACGACACCGGAGGGACTGCTGATCTCCGCCGGTACCGGCGAGACCATGGCGGCGGCACTGGGCCTCGGGCTGGGGATGGGGGACGTGGTGGTGTCCCTGGGCGCCTCCGGGTCCGTCATGGCCGTGCATCCCGAGGCGCTGGTCGACCAGTCCGGGATGATCACCTCGCTCGCCGACGCGACGGGCATGCACCTGCCGGTGGTGACCACCCTGAACGCCGTACGGACCCTGCGCGGCGCCGCCGAACTGCTCGGCGCGCCCGATCTGGAGGGGCTGTCCGAGCTGGCGATGAAGTCGACGCCGGGCTCACACGGGCTGGTGATGCTGCCCTACCTGGAGGGCGAGCGGACGCCCAACCTGCCGCACACCGCCGGGACGCTGGCGGGTCTGCGCCGGGAGTCCATGAAGCCCGAGCACTTCGCGCGGGCCGCGTTCGAGGGCATGCTGTGCGGGCTCGCGGACGCGCTCGACGTGCTGCGCGGGCGGGGCGTGAGCGTGCAGCGGATCTTCCTGCTGGGCGCGGCGGCCGAGCTGCCGGCCGTGCAGGCGGCGGCACCGGCGCTCTTCGGCGCCCAGGTCGTCGTACCGCAGCCGGCGGACTACGCGGCGATCGGGGCGGCCCGGCAGGCGGCCTGGGCGCTCGGGGCGAAGCAGGGCACCCTCGATCCGCGGACCCCGCCGGTGTGGCAGGGCGCGGCGGCGGTCGTGCTGGATCCGGGCGAGGATCTGGCGGTGGGGCAGGCGGTGCGCCAGCAGTACGTGTCGGTGCGGGAGCAGACGCACCCGGGGGCGTTCCGGGGGTAGGGCCCATCCTGGCCGAACCCCGTATCACACAGCTCTCGGCTTAATCGGTTGAGGTAACGCGGGTGGAGTGTCCGACGATAGGTGCCAGGGGCAACCCATGCCCCCTACCGCCGACTCCGAGAGACGTAGCGTGCTCATACGACTTCTGCGGACCTACCTCAGGCCCTACAAGAAACCCATCACCGTGCTGGTGCTGCTGCAGTTGCTGCAGACCTGCGCCACCCTTTACCTGCCCACGCTGAACGCGCACATCATCGACAACGGCGTCGTCAAGGGGGACACCGGCTACATCCTGGCCTACGGCGGCCTGATGATCGGCATCTCGCTGGCGCAGGTCGTCTGCAACATCGGCGCCGTCTACCACGGTGCCCGGACCGCCTCCGCGCTCGGCCGGGACGTCCGGGCGGGCGTCTTCGAGCGGGTGCAGTCCTTCTCCTCCCGGGAGGTCGGTCAGTTCGGCGCGCCGTCGCTGATCACCCGGACCACGAACGACGTCCAGCAGATCCAGATGCTGTCGCTGATGGCGTTCACCCTGATGGCGTCCGCGCCGATCATGTGTGTGGGCGGCATCGTGATGGCGCTCGGCCTGGACGTGCCGCTGTCCGGGGTGCTGGTCGCCGTCGTGCCGGTGCTGGGCATCTGCGTGACGCTGATCGTGCGGCGGCTGCGGCCGCTGTTCCGGTCGATGCAGGTGCGCCTCGACACCGTCAACCGGGTGCTGCGCGAGCAGATCACCGGCAACCGGGTGATCCGCGCGTTCGTCCGCGACGAGTACGAGCAGCAGCGGTTCCGGAAGGCCAACAGCGACCTCACCGGCATCTCGCTGAAGACCGGCAACATGCTGGCGCTGATGTTCCCGGTGGTCATGACCACGGTGAACCTGTCCTCGATCGCGGTGGTGTGGTTCGGCGCGCACCGCATCGACAGCGGCCAGATGCAGATCGGTGACCTGACCGCGTTCCTCGCCTATCTGATGCAGATCGTCATGTCCGTGATGATGGCGACCTTCATGTTCATGCAGGTGCCGCGCGCCGAGGTGTGTGCCGAGCGCATCCAGGAGGTGCTCGGGACCTCGTCCTCCGTGGTGCCGCCGGTGGCGCCCGTCACCGAGCTGCGGCGGCACGGGCACCTGGAGATCCGGGCGGCCGGCTTCCGCTACCCGGGGGCCGAGGAGCCCGTCCTCAAGGCGATCGACCTGGTGGCGCGGCCCGGCGAGGTCACCGCCGTCATCGGCTCCACCGGCAGCGGCAAGTCCACGCTGCTCGGTCTGGTCCCCCGGCTGTTCGACGCGACCGACGGGGAGGTGCTGGTCGACGGGGTGCCGGTGGCCGACATCGACCCGGTCCTGCTCGCCAGGACCGTCGGGCTCGTCCCGCAGAAGCCGTACCTCTTCGCGGGCACCGTCGCGAGCAATCTGCGCTACGGCAACCCGGACGCGACGGACGAGGAACTGTGGCACGCGCTGGAGGTGGCCCAGGCCAAGGACTTCGTGAGCAAGCTGGAGAACGGGCTGGACTCCCCCGTCGCCCAGGGCGGCACCAATGTCTCCGGCGGTCAGCGGCAACGGCTCGCGATCGCCCGGACGCTCGTGCAGCGGCCGGAGATCTATCTCTTCGACGACTCCTTCTCCGCCCTCGACTACGCCACCGACGCGGCCCTGCGCGCGGCGCTCGGCCGGGAGACGGCCGAGGCGACGGTGGTGATCGTCGCCCAGCGGGTGGCCACCATCCGGGACGCCGACCGGATCATCGTCCTCGACGAGGGCCGGGTCGTCGGCAGCGGCACCCACCGTGAGCTGATGACGGACAACGAGACCTACCGGGAGATCGTGCTCTCCCAGCTGACGGAAGCGGAGGCTGCCTGATGGCCGGGCCCATGGGGCGCATGATGGCCGGCACCGGTCCCGACAGCCGCTCGCTGGACTTCAAGGTGTCCGGCAGGCGGCTGCTCGCCCAGTTCAAGCCGGAGCGGCTGACGCTCTACGTGATGCTCCTGTGCGTGGTCGTCAGCGTCGGGCTGAACGTGGTCGGCCCGAAGATCCTCGGCAAGGCCACCGACCTGGTGTTCTCGGGCATCATCGGCCGGCAGATGCCGGCCGGCGCGAGCAAGGAACAGGTGCTCGACTCGATGCGCGAGCGCGGCGAGGGTCAGGTCGCCGACATGCTCAGGAGCACCGACTTCACACCCGGCAAGGGCATCGACTTCGACCAGGTCGGTGAGGTCCTGCTGTTCGCGGTCGGGGTGTTCCTGGTCGCCGGTCTGCTGATGGCGGGGGCGACGCGCCTGGTCAACCGGGCCGTCAACCGCACCGTGTTCCGGATGCGCGAGGACGTGCAGACGAAGCTGTCGCGGCTGCCGCTGTCGTACTTCGACAAGCGTCAGCGCGGCGAGGTGCTCTCCCGCGCCACGAACGACATCGACAACATCCAGCAGACCCTCCAGCAGTCGCTGGGCCAGCTCATCAACTCGCTGCTGACGATCATCGGCGTGCTGGCGATGATGTTCTGGGTCTCCTGGCTGCTCGCGCTGGTCGCGCTGGTGACCGTGCCGCTGTCGGCGGTCGTCGCCGCGAAGGTCGGCAAGCGGTCGCAGCCGCACTTCGTGCAGCAGTGGCGCTCCACCGGCAAGCTGAACGCGCACATCGAGGAGATGTACACCGGCCACACGCTGGTGAAGGTGTTCGGCCGTCAGGAGGAGTCGGCCCGGCAGTTCGCCGAGCAGAACGAGGCGCTGTACGAGGCGGGGTTCAAGGCGCAGTTCAACAGCGGGATCATGCAGCCGCTGATGCTCTTCGTGTCGAACATCAACTATGTGCTGGTGGCGGTGGTCGGCGGTCTGCGGGTGGCGTCGGGCGCCCTGTCCATCGGTGATGTGCAGGCCTTCATCCAGTACTCCCGTCAGTTCTCGATGCCGCTGACGCAGGTCGCGTCGATGGCGAACCTGGTGCAGTCGGGCGTGGCCTCCGCCGAGCGGATCTTCGAGCTGCTCGACGCGGAGGAGCAGCAGGCCGACCCGGCGGCGGGCGCCACGCCGGAGGAGCTGCGCGGGCGGGTCGCGCTGGAGCACGTCTCGTTCCGGTACGACCCCGAGAAGCCGCTCATCGAGGACCTCTCGCTGACGGTGGAGCCGGGCCACACGGTCGCGATCGTCGGCCCGACGGGCGCCGGCAAGACGACCCTGGTCAACCTGCTGATGCGGTTCTACGACGTCTCGGGCGGGCGGATCACCCTCGACGGCGTGGACATCGCCCTGATGTCGCGGGACGAACTGCGCGCCGGGATCGGCATGGTGCTCCAGGACACCTGGCTGTTCGGCGGCACGATCGCGGAGAACATCGCGTACGGCGCCTCGCGCGAGGTGACCCGGGGCGAGATCGAGGAGGCGGCACGGGCGGCCCACGCGGACCGGTTCGTGCGGACCCTGCCCGACGGGTACGACACCGTGATCGACGACGAGGGCAGCGGGGTGAGCGCGGGTGAGAAGCAGCTGATCACCATCGCGCGGGCGTTCCTGTCCGACCCGACGATCCTGGTGCTGGACGAGGCGACCTCCTCGGTCGACACCCGTACCGAGGTGCTGATCCAGAAGGCGATGGCGAAGCTGGCCCACGGCCGGACGTCGTTCGTCATCGCCCACCGTCTCTCCACGATCCGGGACGCGGACACCATCCTGGTGATGGAGAACGGCTCGATCGTGGAGCAGGGCGCGCACGCGGAGCTGCTGGCGGCGGGCGGGGCGTACGCCCGCCTGTACCAGGCGCAGTTCGCGCAGGCGGTGGCGGAGGTGGACTAGGGCGTGTGGGGGTTGCCCACCTCCGGGCGGGCGACCCTCAGTCCAGGTAGCCCCTGAGCTGGTCCGCGAAAGCGTGATCCCGCAGCTTGTTCAGGGTCTTCGACTCGATCTGGCGGATCCGCTCCCGGGTCACCCCGAAGATCCGCCCGATCTCCTCCAGGGTGCGCGGCCGCCCGTCGGCGAGGCCGTAGCGGAGCTGCACGACCTTGCGCTCGCGCTCGCCGAGCGTGGAGAGCACCGCCTCCAGGTGCTCGCGCAGGAGGAGGAAGGCGGCCGACTCGACGGGGCTGGTCGCGTCGCCGTCCTCGATGAGGTCACCGAGGGCGACGTCGTCCTCCTCCCCCACCGGGGCGTGCAGGGAGACGGGCTCCTGGGCCAGCCGCAGCACCTCGCCGACCCGCTCGGGGGCGAGGTCGAGCTGGCCGGCGACCTCGTCGGCGGTCGGCTCGTAGCCGCGTTCCTGGAGCATCCGCCGCTGGACGCGCACCACCCGGTTGATCAGCTCGACGACATGGACCGGGACGCGGATGGTGCGGGCCTGGTCGGCGAGGGCGCGGGACATGGCCTGGCGGATCCACCAGGTGGCGTAGGTGGAGAACTTGTAGCCGCGGGCGTAGTCGAACTTCTCCACCGCGCGGATGAGCCCGAGGTTGCCTTCCTGGACGAGGTCGAGCATGGTCAGGCCGCGTCCGACGTACCGTTTGGCGACGGAGACGACGAGCCGCAGGTTGGCCTCGATGAGGCGGCGCTTGGCCATGCGGCCCATCACGACCAGCCGGTCGAGGTCGAGGGCGAGGTCGCTGTCCAGGTCGGGCGCGCTGCTCAGCTTCTCCTCGGCGAACAGCCCGGCCTCGACCCGGCGGGCGAGTTCGACCTCCTCGGCCGCGGTGAGCAACGGGATGCGCCCGATCTCCCTCAGGTACTGGCGGAAGAGGTCGGAGGAGGGTCCGCTGGTGTCGGCGGCCGTCCGGGCCGGGGGCGCCTCCACGGGCTCGGCGGGCTCGGCGGCCTCCTCCAGGGCTTCCGGGGGCGGTTCCGCCTCCGGGTGGTGCGCGGCACGGTGCTGCGGCGGGACCGCGACCAGGACGTCGTTCTCGGCGTCCGGTTCCGTGTCGTCGGCAGTGCCGGCGTTCTGCGTCAGGGTCTGGGTCTGCACGGGGGCGACCTCCAGGATGATCGCTGCTGAGGTGAGCGGCAGCGGTACTGCGGGGGCCGCTCCGAGGACTCAGGCACCGGACCCAGTGTGGGGTACGACACATCCCCGCCACGAGGGGCGTGCGGTGACTTTTTGAGTCCGGTCCGTAACCAGCTGTTCAGAGCGCTGCGGCGCCGTGTGCCTGGAGGGCCTGGTCGTACTGCTGAAGCACCCACAGTTCGTTCTGCACGGCGGCCAGTTGGGCCTGGTCGCCGCCGGCGCCGAGGCGGGCCAGCTGGGACTGGACGTCACGGACACGGCGTTCGACGGCGCGGCGGCGGACCTGGACGAGGACCGTGCCGGCGTAGACCTCGTCGACCGTGCGGCGCATGATCGGCTCGACGGCGAGTTCGGTGACCATGGCGCGGACGGTGTCGTCGGGGGCGGCCTCGCGGACGCGGATCAGGTACTCCTGGGCGTCCTGCACGCCCCACTCGGCGCCGCCCGCGTCCAGGACGGCCTGGCGTACGGCGGCGTAGGGGGCGGCGGTGAACTCGTCGACGCCGTACGCGTCGAAGGCCGGGGACACCAGTTCGGGGCGCTGGAGGGCGAGCTTGAGCAGCTCGCGCTCGGTGGCGTAGACGGGGTTGCGCAGGGTGAGGGCCGGGCCGGCGGTGGCCGGGCGGGGGGCGGCCTCGTAGGGCTGCTGGGGGCCGCCGCGGCCGGCCGGCGCGGGGCCCTGGCCGCCGCGGTCGCGGGCCCACCGGGCCAGCTGAGCGACGCGTTTGACGACGAACTGGGTGTCGAGGATGCCGAGCATGCCGGCGAGCTGGACGGCGACCTCGTGCTGGGCGCCGCTGTTCTTGATGCGGGCGACGATGGGGGCGGCCTCGTCGAGGGCGGCGGCCCGGCCGCCGGGGGTGTCGAGGTCGTAGCGCACGACGATCTGGCGCAGGGCGAACTCGAAGAGCGGGGTGCGGGGTTCGACCAGGTCGGCGACCGCCTCGTCGCCCTTGATCAGCCGGAGGTCGCAGGGGTCCATGCCGTCGGGGGCGATGGCGATGTAGGTCTCGGCGGCGAACTTCTGGTCGTCCTCGAAGGCGCGCAGGGCGGCCTTCTGTCCGGCGGCGTCGCCGTCGAAGGTGAAGATCACGCGGGCGCTGCCGTTGTCCATCAGCAGCCGGCGGAGGATCTTGATGTGCTCGCCGCCGAAGGCGGTGCCGCAGGTGGCGATGGCGGTGGTGACGCCGGCCAGGTGGCAGGCCATGACGTCGGTGTAGCCCTCGACGACGACCGCGCGGGAGGACTTGGCGATGTCCTTCTTCGCGAGGTCGATGCCGTACAGCACCTGGGACTTCTTGTAGATCGCCGTGTCGGGGGTGTTGAGGTACTTGGGGCCGTTGTCCGCCTCGTAGAGCTTGCGCGCGCCGAAGCCGACGACCTCGCCGCCGATGTCGCGGATGGGCCACATCAGCCGGCCGCGGAAGCGGTCGATGGGGCCCCGGCGGCCCTCCTGGGAGAGGCCCGAGAGCAGCAGTTCCTTGTCGGTGAAGCCCTTGCCGCGCAGGAAGCGGGTGAGGTGGTCCCAGCCCTGGGGGCTGTAGCCGACGGAGAAGTGCTGGGCGGCGGCCTGGTCGAAGCCGCGCTCGGCGAGGAACTGGCGGCCGGTGTCGGCCTCCGGGCTGGTGGCGAGCTGTTCGGTGTACCAGTCGGCGGCGATCTTGTGGGCCTCGACCAGGCGGATGCGTTCGCCGCGCTGGTGGGAGGGGTTGTAGCCGCCCTCCTCGTAGCGCAGGGTGATGCCGGCCTGGGCGGCGAGCCGCTCGACCGCCTCGGAGAAGGTGAGGTGGTCGACCTTCATCACGAAGGTGAGGGTGTCGCCGCCCTCCTGGCAGCCGAAGCAGTGGAAGAGCCCCTTGCTGGGGCTGACCTGGAAGGAGGGCGACTTCTCGTCGTGGAACGGGCACAGCCCCTTGAGGTTGCCGCCGCCCGCGTTGCGCAGCTGGAGGTACTCGGACACCACGGCGTCGATCGGGACCGCGTCCCGTACCGCCTTCACGTCCTCGTCGTTGATCCGTCCTGCCACGCGTGAATTCTACGGGGGCGCGCGGACAGCTACGGGAGGAGACGGTCGAGGGGGACGTGGGGGTCGGCCAGCGCCTCCGTGTCCACCGGGGTCGCGGCCGCGATGAGCTTCTGGACCTGCTCTGTGACGTCCCACACGTTCACGTTCATCCCGGCGAGGACGCGTCCCTCCTTCACCCAGAACGCGATGAACTCCCGCTTGCCCGCGTCACCGCGGATCACGACCTCGTCGTACGAGCCCGGCGGCGCCCAACCGCTGTACTCCATGCCCAGGTCGTACTGGTCGGTGAAGAAGTAGGGCACCCGGTCGTAGGTGACGTCCCTGCCGAGCATCGCGCGGGCGGCCGCCGGTCCGCCGTTGAGGGCGTTGGCCCAGTGCTCGACCCGCAGCCGGGTGTCGAAGAGCCCGTGCGGGAAGGAGGCGACGTCCCCGGCGGCGTGGATGTCCGGGTCGGAGGTGCGCAGCCGGGCGTCCACGGCCACACCGCCGCCGTGGGCGCGGTCGGCCAGCGTCAGTCCGGCCGCCTCCGCGAGCGCGGTGCGCGGGGCGGCGCCGATCGCGGCGAGCACGTCGTGCGCCGGGTGCTCCTCGCCGTCGTCGGTGCGCACGGCGAGGACCATGCCGTCCTGGCCGACGATCTCGGTCAGCCGGACGCCGAAGCGGAAGCGGACGCCGTGCTCGCGGTGCAGCTCGGCGAAGACGTTGCCCAGCTCGGGGCCGAGAACGCCGTGCAGCGGGGTCGGGGACGGCTCGATGACGGTGACCTCGGCGCCGTACTCGCGGGCCGCCGCCGCCACCTCCAGGCCGATCCAGCCGGCGCCCGCGATCACCAGGTGGCCGTTGTCGCGGCCGAGGGCGCTCAGGACGCCCTTGAGGCGCTCGGCGTGGGCGAGCCGGCGCAGATGGTGGACGCCGGCGAGATCGGTGCCGGGGACGTCCAGGCGGCGCGGCTCGGCGCCGGTGGCCAGCAGCAGCTTGTCGTAGTGGACGAGGGTGCCGTCGTCGCCGAAGCGGACCGTCTTCGCGGTGCGGTCGATCGCGTCGACGGTCTGGCCGAGGTGCAGTTCGATGTCGTGGCGCGCGTACCAGGCGGGCTCGTGGACGAAGACGCTCTCGCGGCTCTCCTTGCCGAGCAGGAAGCCCTTGGACAGCGGCGGGCGCTCATAGGGGTGGTCGCGTTCGTCGCAGATCAGTATCACGCGGCCGGTGAAGCCCTCCGCCCGCAGCGTCTCGGCCGCCTTCGCACCGGCCAGGCCTCCTCCGACGATGACGAATGTCTGATCCGCGTCGACCACGTGATGCCTCCTCGTAAGGGAACCGCCACATGCGAGCGTCCCGCACGGAGCGTGATGGGGGAAGGGGACGTGACCCGATCAGGCCACGCTGGGTCACGTTCGGGTCCGTTTGGGTGCACTTGCGTTCACTTGTGCCTCCCCTGTCACGGGTGCCCCGTGAGGCGGGAGTGGAGCGAGCGGGCGGAGGCGTCGGTGAGGGAGGCGATCTGGTCGACGATCACGCGTTTGCGGGCGCGGTCGTCGCCGGCCTGTTCGAACAGGGCGCGAAACTGGGGGTCGAGTCCCTCGGGCGCGCGGGCGGTGAGCGCCTCGGCCAGCTCCGTGATCACGATGCGCTGGTCGGCGCGGAGCCGCTCCTGCTCGGCGCGCTGCATGACGTACAGGTCGGCGACGGCCTTGAGGACCGCGCACTCCAGGCGCGTCTCGTGCGGTACGACGAGCGCGGCGCCGTACCGGGTGAGGGGCCCAGAGCCGTGGCGCGCGCGGGTGGCGCCCTCCGCGGCGAGGCAGAAGCGGCCGATGAGCTGACTGGTGGCGTCCTTGAGGCGGGCCTGCGCGACCGCCGAGCCGTCGTAGCCGTGCGGCCACCACTCCTGGTCCTGGAGGCGGTCGAGGGCGGCGGCGAGTTCGGCCGGGTCGGTGCCGGCGGGGACGTACCGGCCGACGGCGACCCGGAAGACCTCGGCGCGCTCCGGTGCGGCGCGCAGCCGGGCGGGGTCGATGTGGCCGGCGTGCAGACCGTCCTCCACGTCGTGCACCGAGTAGGCCACGTCGTCGGACCAGTCCATGATCTGCGCCTCGAAGCAGGTGCGGGTGCCGGGGGCCTCCTTGCGGGCCCAGTCGAAGACGGGCCGGTCGTCCTCGTACACGCCGAACTTGGGGGAGGCCGGGTCCGTGGGGTGGCCGCCCCTCGGCCAGGGGTACTTGGTGGCGGCGTCGAGGGTGGCGCGGGTGAGGTTGAGGCCGACGGAGCCCTCGGCGGTGAAGCGCTTGGGTTCGATCCGGGTGAGCAGGCGCAGCGACTGGGCGTTGCCCTCGAAGCCGCCGCAGTCGTGGGCGAAGTCGTTCAGTGCCTGTTCGCCGTTGTGGCCGAACGGGGGGTGGCCGAGGTCGTGCGCGAGGCAGGCCGCTTCGACGAGGTCGGGATCACAGCCGAGGGCGGCGCCCAGCTCGCGGCCGACCTGGGCGCACTCCAGGGAGTGGGTGAGGCGGGTGCGGGGGGTGGCGTCCCACGCCTGGCCGGGCTCCCCCGGGGTGACGACCTGGGTCTTTCCCGCGAGCCTTCTCAGCGCCGAGGAGTGCAGGATTCTGGCGCGGTCGCGCTGGAAGGCGGTGCGGCCGGGGCGCTTGTCCGGTTCGGGGGCCCAGCGTTCGGCTGACGGCAGGTCATAGGGCATGGTTCGACAGTAAGCGAGGTGGTGGTGACGATCGGGTGGCACCCGGGGTGTCCGTGGTGATGTGCGCACTTTGCGCACTTCGTGTGTGCTCTGTGCCGCGCGGGGCATTCGAGTGTGGTGGGTCGGCGGTGTGACGGGTCGGCCGACGCGGCGCGCTGCACCGCCACCGCCCGCCCGGCCTCGCCCGCACCCAACGGCTCCTGACCCGCCGCGACCGCACCCGAACCCGGCACTGACCAGTCACGGGCCGTCACGGGTCCGGAAGGAAGCCCGAGCCGCGGAAGGAAGGGAACACGTGCGCAGGAGCCCGCTCGCCGGTCGGACCGTCGTCGTCACCGGAGCCGCCCGTGGCCTCGGTGCGGCGATGGCGCGGGAGGTCGCCCGGCGCGGCGCCCGGGTGGCCCTGCTGGGCCACGAGCAGGAGGCGCTGGACGCGGTGGCCGCGTCCTTGCCGGGACCGGCCGTGGCGATCGGCGTCGACGTCACCGACCTCGCCGCGCTCGACACCGCGGCGCACACCGTGCGCGCCCGCCTCGGACCCCCTTCGGCCGTGGTGTCGAACGCGGGCATCGCCGAGGGCGGTCCGTTCCTCGCCTGCGATCCGGCCGCCTGGGGCCGCGTGATCGACGTCAACGTCACCGGCAGTGCCCACACCGCCCGGGTGTTCCTGCCAGACCTGCTCGACACGGCCGGCCACTTCCTCCAGATCGGCTCCCTCGCGTCGATCGGCGCCGCCCCCCTGATGAGCGCCTACTGCACGTCCAAGGCGGCGGCGGAGGCCTTCGCTCACACCCTGCGGGCGGAGGTGGCGCACCGGGGGGTCGGCGTGGGCATCGCCTACATCAACTGGACCGACACGGACATGATCCGCGACGCGGACCGGTACGTCGTCCTGCGGGAACTGCGCACCCACATGCCCCCGCCCGCCCGCCGGGTGTACCCCGTCGACCTGGTCGCCGCCCGCCTGGTACGGGGCCTTGAGCGCCGCCGTACGGCCGTCTACGCGCCGGCGTGGCTGCGCCTGGTCCAGCCGGTGCGCGCGGCGTTGCCGTCCGTGGTCCTTCGGGTGTCGCGGCGGGTCCTGCCCCGGCTGGAGGCCGAGGGGCCGCTCCGGTACACCGGGCCGCTCGGCGCGGGCGGCCGTGCCGACCGTGCGGCGTCCCGGCGGCGCCCCTGACGTCGTACCGGCTCGCGGCCCACGCCGCACGCGGCGCCGCGTGCGAAGGGAGACCATCGATGCAGACGTTCCTGCCCGACCCCGACTTCCGGCGTACGGCGCTGCTCCTGGACCGGCGTCGGCTGGGCAAGCAGCGGGTCGAGGCACTCCAGGTCCTGCGGGGTCTGACCGTGCCCGGTTACGGGTGGCGCAGGCACCCGGCCGTACGGATGTGGGCCGGGTACGAGGAGGCGCTCGTGCGCTACGGCCTGGAGATCTGCCGGGTCTGGCGGGAGCAGGGGCACCAGGACAGCTGCGCCGCCTCCCTCGTCACCGGTCTGGCCGCGTCCCGGCCGGGGGTCGCGGTGCGCGGCCAGGTGGAGCTGGCGGCCGCCGGGGAGCTGCCACCGTGGCTCGGCGACGACGCCTTCCACGAGAGCCACCGCTCGGCGCTGGTCCGCAAGGACCGTGACCTGTACGCGGGTCTGTTTCCCGGTGTCCCCGACGACCTGCCCTACGTGTGGCCGACGTCGGACCGTGCGGCCCGGCAGGCGCTGTGAGTCGAGGGCGACGGCGAGTCGTCGGGCGCCGCCCCGGCGTCAGGCCGACGCGCGTTCGGGCGCGGCGACCGTCGGGGCCGAGCGGGCCCGGTCGTAGCGGTGGAGCAGCAGGTCGGCCATCGCGGGGTGGGTGCCCAGGGGGGCCGAGGCGATCCAGGGGGCCTGCTCGGCGCACTCCCGGGCGAAGCGGCCCGGCGCGGTGAAGTACGAGGCGACCGCCACCCGGTCCCGGCCCCTCGCCGCCAGCGCGCGCAGTGCCGTGTCGACGGTCGGGGTGGCCGTGGAGGCGTACGCGGGGACCACCGGGACGCCCAGGCGCTTCGCCAGCAGCTGTGCCGTGCGGCGGGTGTCGGTCGCCGAGTCCGGGTCGCGGGAGCCCGCCGCCGCCAGGACCACCGCGCTCGCGCGGCGGTCGTCGGAGGTCAGGGCCGGGGGCCAGCCCGCCTCCAGCAGACGGGTGTGCAGGGTGTCGACCAGGAGGGGGTGCGGGCCGAGCGGGGCCGCCACGCGCGTGCGTACCCGGGCGGTCGCCGCCATCTCCGGGATGTCCCGCCTGACGTGGTAGCCGCGAGCGAGGAGCAGGGGGACCAGGACGGCGTCCGTGGTGCCGCGGGCGTCCAGGGCGGCCAGCGTGTCGGTGAGCAGCGGCTCGTTCAGCTCGATGTGGCCGAGGTGCACCGGCAGGCCGGGGCGCCGGTCGCGGACCCGGTCGAGCAGGGTGCGTACGGTGCTCAGGGCGCGCGGGTCCCGGCTGCCGTGGGCGACGACCACCAGTGCGGGCGGGGCCGGGCGCCGGCGGGCGTCGAGCTGGACGAGGCGTGGCTGGCTCATGCTCCGATCGTCGCGGGGCGAGGTTGCACCCCCGTTGCCTGACCGTCACGAGAATTTTCCGGGCGCTCACGGCGGGCGCCGGGGCGCCGTGAGGTCCGGGTGGGAGGAACCTCCGGTGCGGGAGCGAACCGGATCACCGTACGCCGCGTCTTTCCTGGCCGAACGGGATTCCGACGCCGATCCACGCGACCCGGACGCACGCAGGGGGCACCTCATGAAGATCCGTCGACCGCGGCTGCCGCGCACCCGTGCCGGGTGGCGCCGGCTGGTGCAGACGGCGATGGCCGGGTGTGTGCTCGCGCTGCTGCCGGCCACCTGGCTGTTCGTGTCCACGGGCGACCGGATCGGCACGACGGCCGGGGCGCCGCGCCGGGAGGTCGCCGTGGTCTTCGGGGCCGGGCTGTGGGACGGCGAGCCGTCGCCGTACCTGGCGCACCGGCTCGACGCGGCGGCCAAGCTGTACCGGGCGGGCCGGATCGAGGTCGTCCTGGTCACCGGCGACAACAGCCGCGAGGACTACGACGAGCCGGACGCGATGCGCGCCTACCTGACCCGGCACGGGGTGCCGGACGGGCGGATCGTCAGCGACTACGCCGGGTTCGACACCTGGGACTCCTGTGTCCGCGCCAGGAAGATCTTCGGGGTGGACCGGGCGGTGCTGATCAGCCAGGACTTCCACATCCGGCGGGCGGTCGCCCTGTGCGAGGCGGCGGGCGTGGACTCCTACGGTGTCGGTGTCGCCGCCAAGCACGATGTGACCTGGTACTACGGGGGCACCCGGGAGATCTTCGCGGCCGGCAAGGCGGCCCTGGACGCGCTGTTCGAGCCGGATCCGCGGTTCCTCGGCCCGAAGGAGAAGGGCGTGGCGCGGGCGCTCGCGGCAGGGAAGTGACAGGGAGTGACCGGGGGCGGGAGTGAGGCCGCCGCTCCCGCCCCCGGTCGTCAGCGGCCCCGGAACACCGGCGGGCGTTTCTCCAGGAACGCCGTCATGCCCTCCTTCTGGTCCTGGGTCGCGAACAGGGCGTGGAAGACGCGCCGTTCGTGGCGGACGCCGTCGCGCAGGCCGGTCTCCAGGGCCCGGTCCACGCACTCCCGGGCCGCGCGCACGGCGAGCCGGCCGTACGAGGCGATCGTCGCGGCCGCCGCCAGGGCCTCGGTGAGGGCCCGGCCGTCCGGGACGACGCGGGAGACCAGGCCCGCGCGTTCCGCCTCGGCGGCGTCCATGGTGCGGCCCGTGAGGATGAGGTCCATCGCCTTGGCGCGGCCGACCAGGCGGGTCAGCCGCTGGGTGCCGCCGATGCCGGGGATCACGCCGAGGGTGATCTCCGGCTGGCCGAACAGCGCGGACTCCCCCGCGATCACCAGGTCGCACATCATCGCCAGCTCGCAGCCGCCGCCCAGGGCGTACCCGTCCACCGCGGCGATCTTCGGCAGGCGCAGGTCGGCGAACTCCTCCCAGCCGCCGAACCAGTCCGCGTCCCTCATCTCCACGGCCGTCCGGTCGGCCATCTCCCGGATGTCGGCGCCCGCGGCGAACGCCCGCCCGGAGCCGGTGAGGACCACACAGCCGACGGTGGGGTCCTCCTCCAACGGGCTTAAGGCGTCCATGAGTTCGGCCAGCAGCGCCGAGTCCAGGGCGTTGCGGACGTGCGGGCGGTGCAGGGTCACGGTCACGACCGCGCCCTCGCGTTCCAGCTTCAGGTTCGTCATCCCGGCGGCTCCTCTCACGAGTCCCAGATCGCGCCGTAGGCCGGAATCCCGCGCCGTTCCAGCCCGTGCACGACCTGCCAGGTCAGCTTCTTGTTGGAGATGCAGATGACCGCCTCCGCCCCGAAGTCCCGGTAGGCGGCGTAGGCGAGGGCCACCATGTCGGGCTTGCCGTCGCGGGAGGTGTCCCAGACGACGGCGTGCGGCTGGACGGCGAGGATCTCGTCGACGAGGGCGTCGCCGTAGGTCGCGCGCGGGTCGCGGGTGGCCCAGACCAGCCGGGAGGGGACCTCGGCGGCGAGCAGATGGGGCAGGCAGGGGCCGATGCCGCTGCCGGTCGCCACGTACACCACCTTGCGGAAGAGGACCTCGATGTTGGCGACGCCGGCCGTGGTGATGCCCTTCGTCCAGACCGTCGCGGGCGGGTCGTCGATGAAGGAGCCGGTCCAGTCGCCGGCCCGCGAGATGGTGAGCCGGAAGCCGGACTCGCCGGGGGCCGGGACGTTGGCGAAGGAGTGCCACTCCCTCAGCGGGCTGCGGCTGATGGCGGTGGAGGAGCCGGCGAACGGGGTCTCGCCGTAGTCGAAGCGGGCCAACGCCACGTGCGGGGAGGGGCGTTCGATGTGCACGGCGACCTTGCGCAGCCGCAGCCAGGGCAGCGCGACGCTGAAGGTGACGACCGCGAGCACCGCCACCGGCACCGGGCCGGGCGCCGACATCAGGGTGTGCGTCCAGAACAGGGCGAGGGCGGTCCAGCCGCCGAAGCGGTGGATCTTCTCGAAGGTGTCGTGGCGGCGGGAGCGGAAGGGGGGCAGGGCGGTCGCCACGATCAGTGCCAGGAGCGCCACCAGGGTCCAGCTCACCGCCAGCAGCGGCCCGTTCCGTGTCCGCAGGGTGAGCGCCAGGAACCAGGCGGCGCCCGCCAGCGCCCCGCCCACGTGCAGTCCGCCGAAGTGGTAGACCTTGCCGAGCGTCCAGCGCAGCCGGAGCGGCCAGTGGGTCGGGGCCGAAGTCGCCAGCTTGAAGAGGAGGTTGACGACGTACTGCTGGCGGACGAGGACGGCGAGGGCGAGGTTCGCGAGGGCCGCGTGGGCGAGGGAGCGGTCGGCCAGGGGCCGGCTGAGCCCCGCATAGGCCGCGTTGACGGTGAGGACCAGGGCCGCGAGGCGGTTGTAGTGCATCAGGCGGGGGTGCTTGAGGAGGCGGCGGGGCGCGGACAGCAGCGGGGGCGGTCCGAGGGAGGCACGGTCCAGGGAGGTCGTCACCGGGTCACCGCCACCCGGTCCCGGTCCCGGTCCTGGGAGACCGCCGCACGGTCGCGGCCCTCGGAGACTGCCACCCGGTCCCGGCCCTCGGACCCCGTCGCTCGGTCGCGCTCCTCGGAGACCGCCGCACGGTCCCGGTCCTCGGACACCGCCGCACCGTCCCGGTCCCCGGACACCGCCGCACGGTCCCGGTCCCCGGACACCGCCGCACGGTCGGAGCCCTCGGAGAGTGCCACCCGGTTCCGGTCCCCGGACACCACCGCACGGTCCCGGCCCTCGGACACCGCCACCCCGTCCCGGTCCCCGGACACCACCGCACAGTCCCGGCCCTCGGACACCGCCGCACAGTCCCGGCCCTCGGACACCACCGCACCGTCCCGGCCCTCGGACACCGCCACCCCGTCCCGGTCCCCGGACACCACCGCACGGTCCCGGCCCTCGGACACCACCGCACCGTCCCGGCCCTCGGACACCGCCACCCCGTCCCGGCCCTCGGACACCACCGCACAGTCCCGGCCCTCGGACACCGCCACCCCGTCCCGGTCCCCGGGGACCGTCGCCCTGTCCTGGGCCAGCCGCAGCAGCGCCGGTTTGTCGATCTTGCCGCGGTCGGTCTCGGGTAAGGATGTCAGGGGCATGACATCAACGGGGACGCAGTAGTACGGCAGCACCTCGGCGACCGCGCGGCGGGCCGCGTCCGGGTCGACGTCCGCCGGGCACACGAACGAGACCAGACTGCGGGCGTCGCGCCGCAGGGTCACCGCCCGGGTGCAGCCGGGGAGCCGCTCCAGGACCGAGGAGACCGAGTCCAGCTCCACCCGGAAGCCGCGCACCTTGACCTGGTCGTCGGTGCGGCCGAGGTGCTCCAGCCGGCCGTCCGGGGTCCAGCGGCCCAGGTCGCGGGTGCGGAACATGAGACGGCCGCCGCCGAGGAAGGGGTCGGGGGCGTACCGCTCGGCGTTCAGGGCCTCGTCGCCGAGGTACCCCGCCGAGACGCAGTCACCGCCCGCCCACATCTCGCCGGTCTCGCCGATGGGCAGCGGACGGCGGTCGGCGTCGAGGACGTACACCGTGTTGTTGGGCGTGGGGCGGCCGATGGTGAGGAGCGGGTCGGCCGGGTCGTGGCGGCTCATCGTGTTGACGATGGTGGTCTCGGTGGGGCCGCAGCAGTTGAAGAAGGCCGCGCCGCGGGCCCAGCGGTCGGCGAGCGGGCGGGGGCAGGGCTCCCCGGCGACGGCCACCACCCGCACCCGGGGGCAGGCCGCCGGGTCGATGCCGGACAGCACGGTCGGGGTGGCGATCAGCACGGTGGCGGTGCGCGCGGCCGCCGCGATGTCCTTGCCGCGGAGGACGAGGGTGGCGCCGTGTGCCAGGCAGCCGAGGATCTCCCAGGCGGCCATGTCGAAGGCCACGTTGAGGAGGTGGGCCACGCGGTCGCCGGGGCGGATGCCGAGCGCACCGGGCTCGGTGAGCAGGATGTTGGCGACGTTGCGGTGGGTGACCTTCACCCCGTTGGGGCGGCCTGTGGTGCCGGAGGTGAACAGGACGTAGCAGCCGTCGTCGGGGGCGATCCGGGGGCGGGGCGCCGGAGCCGGTTCCAGGGAGTCGTCCAGGGAGTCGTCCAGGGGATCGTCCAGGGCGATCACCCGGGGGCCGGCCGGCACCCGCGCGAGGTGCTCGCGCTGGGTGAGGACGACGGCGGCCGCGGCGGTGCGCACCACGTGGTCGAGCTGGGCGCGCGGCGCGAGACCGACATCCTGGGGGACGTAGGCCGCGCCGGCCTTCAGGATGCCGAGGAGGCCGACGAGCATCGGGATCGAGCGGCGGACGAAGAGTCCGACGTGATCGCCGGGTCGGACGCCCTCGCGGGCCAGCCGGGCGGCGACGGCGTCGGCGTACCGGTCCAGTTCGCCGTAGGTGAGGGTCGCGCCCTGGTGTTCGGCGGCGACCGCGTGGGGATGGGCGGCGGCCTGCCGTTCGACGGCCCGGTGGATCAGCGGATCCGGGACGTGGACGGCGGGGCCGCGGCCGTACCGGAGGAAGAGCTGCCGGTCATGGGGGGTGAGATGGCGCAGAGGCATGTTCGGGGGACCTCCAGGCTGGTTCGAGTGTCGGGTGACATGTCCGGGGCCGTGACGTGCCCGGGATTTCGAACGCCGTGCGGTCGTGCGATGCCGTGCGATGACGTGCGGGTCGTACGCGTCTCTCGACTGTAGTGGCGACTTTTCCACTCTCAACCATGGGAGACCGGCCAACTACGGGACAAAATGAGACACGTGAGGTGTCTTGCGCCACACCCGCTCCTCACGCACCCCTCACGCCGACGCCCGCGCGCCGGGGAGGGCACGACCACACCGCCGTAACGGGAGACCGCACGGGGCGTAACACGGGCGACGCACGCTGAACCGCATGCGGACCACCTCGACGCCCACCCACTGCCCGTACTGCGCCCTACAGTGCGGGATGGCCCTGTCGCCCCTGCCCACGGGGGGAGTCGAGGTGGTCGAGCGCCCGGACTTCCCGGTGAACCGGGGCGCGCTGTGCGGCAAGGGCCGCACAGCGCCGGCGGTGCTCGCGCCGGGCGTGCGGCTGACCTCGCCGTTGGTGCGCTCCGGGGGCGCACTCGTGCCGGCCTCCTGGGAGGAGGCGCTGGACCGGACCGCCCGGGAGCTGACCCGCGTACGGTCCGCGTACGGCGCCGACGCGCTCGGGGTGTTCGGCGGGGGCGGGCTGACGAACGAGAAGGCGTACGCGCTCGGCAAGTTCGCGCGCGTGGTGCTCGGCACCTCGCAGATCGACTACAACGGCCGCTTCTGCATGTCCTCGGCGGCGGCGGGCGGCATCAAGGCGTTCGGCCTGGACCGGGGGCTGCCGTTCCCGATGGAGGACATCCCGCGCACAGGGTGCGTGATCCTCGTCGGGTCGAACCCCGCCGAGACCATGCCGCCCTTCCTGCGCTTCCTCCACGAACTGCGGGAGAACGGCGGCACGCTGGTCGTCGTCGACCCGCGCCGCACCCGGACCGCCGAGCAGGCCGACCTGCACCTGGCGCCGCGGCCGGGGACCGACCTCGCGCTGGCGCTCGGACTGCTGCACCTCGTCGTCGCCGAGGGGCTGGTCGACGAGGAGTACGTCGCCGAACGGACCGTCGGCTGGGAGGACGCCCGCGCGACGGCCATGGCGCACTGGCCGGAGTACGTGGAACGGATCACGGGGGTGTCCGTGCCCGAACTCCGCGAGACCGTACGGCTGTTCTGCGAGCCGGAGGCCGCGATGGTGCTCACCGCGCGCGGACCCGAGCAGCAGTCCAAGGGGACCGACACGGTCGGCGCCTGGATCAACCTCTGCCTGGCCACGGGACGCGCGGGCCGGCCGCTGTCCGGCTACGGCTGCCTCACCGGCCAGGGCAACGGGCAGGGCGGGCGTGAGCACGGCCAGAAGGCCGACCAGCTGCCCGGCTACCGCAAGCTGGACGATCCGGCGGCGCGCCGGCACGTGGCCGAGGTGTGGGGCGTCGACCCCGACACGCTGCCCGGACCGGGACGCAGCGCCTACGAACTGCTGGACGCGCTCGGCACGGACGTGAAGTCCTTGCTGCTGATGGGGTCCAACCCGGTCGTGTCGGCGCCGCGGGCCGCGCATGTGGAGGAGCGGCTCAGGGCGCTGGACTTCCTCGCCGTGTGCGACGTGGTGCTGTCGGAGACGGCGGCCCTCGCGGACGTGGTCCTGCCGGTCACCCAGTGGGCGGAGGAGACGGGCACGACGACCAACCTGGAGGGCAGGGTGCTGCTGCGCCGACGGGCGCTGACCCCGCCCGACGGCGTCCGCGGCGATCTGGAGATCCTGCACGAACTGGCGGACCGGCTGGGCGTGGAGAAGGGCTTCCCCACCGAGCCCGAGGAGGTCTTCGAGGAACTGCGCCGGGCCAGCGCGGGCGGCATCGCGGACTACTCCGGGATCACCTACCGGCGGCTGACGGAGGAGAACGGCGTGTTCTGGCCGTGCCCGGCGGCGGGGCCGGCGTCGGCGACAGACCCGTCACCGGCGTCGGCAGCGCACCCCGGCACTCCCCGTCTCTTCCTCGACCGTTTCGCGACCCCGGACGGGCGGGCCCGGTTCGTGCCCGTCTCGCACCGGCCGGCCGCCGAGGAGCCGGACGAGGAGTACCCGGTGCTCCTCACCACCGGCCGGGTCGTCGCGCAGTACCAGTCCGGTGCGCAGACCCGCCGGGTGGACGAGCTGAACGCCGCCGCGCCCGGCCCGTTCGTGGAGCTGCACCCCCGGCTCGCGGCGCGGCTCGGCGCGTCCGAGGGCGATCCGCTGGCCGTGGTGTCCCGGCGCGGCCGGGCCGTGGCACCCGCCCGCATCACCCCCGGGATCCGCCCGGACACCGTCTTCATGCCGTTCCACTGGCCGGGCGAGGGCCGCGCCAACACCCTGACCAACCCGGCCCTGGACCCGACCTCGCGGATGCCGGAGTTCAAGGTGTGCGCGGTGCGGGTGGAGATCGCCGCCCCGTAGGACTCAGCGGGGCAGACGCAGGGCGAGGCCGTCGAGGACGGTCTCCAGGCCGTAGCGGAACTTCTCCTCGCGCAGGGCGGTGGGGTCGGCCGTCTCGACGGCGTACTCCACCGCGAGGTGTTCGTAGGGCGCGGCGGCCCGCTGGGCGGCGGGCATGAGGCGCGCGAGGAACTCGGCTTCGGTCTCGCCGGAGCGGGCGACCGTGGTGAGCCAGGCCGCCTCGGTGGTGCTGATGCCGATGACATAGCTGAGCAGCGGCTCGGCCGCCCGGTTCGGCTCGGGGAACCCGGCGGCCGTGAACAGGGCGGCGAGGCGCTCGGAGAAGGCCATGAGGTTGGGGCCGAGGTAGGCGAGGCCCGCCTGCCCGAGGACCGAGGACAGCCAGGGGTGCCGCAGGGCCGCGGCCCGGAAGGAGGCGGCGGCCCCCGTGGCGGCCGTACGCCAGTCGGCGCCCTCGATCGCCGGGACGTGCACCTCGGCCGCGACCTCGTCGACCGCGAGTTCCATCAGCTCGTCCTTGGTGGCGACGTGCCGGTAGAGGGAGGTCGCGCCCGCGCCCAGCCGGGCGCCGAGCTTGCGCATGCTCAGCGCCTCGATGCCCTCGGAGTCCAGCATCGCGACGGCCTCCCGCACGATCGCGGCCCGGCTCAGCGAGGGCTGGTCGGGTTCGCGTTTCTGCCGGGTCCAGACGGAGGGCACGGGGTTCGGGTTCTTCGTTCGGGCGGCGGCCATGAGATCCCCTCCGGATCGGGGTCGAAGGACGGGTGGCGTACATCGTGCGCCTCAAGCGTACAGAGTTCGAGCCTTGCGCACACCGTTCCGCTCTGCGTACAGTGTTCGCATCGCACGGAACACCGTACGCATCGCCTAGAACGCTGTACGCACCGAGCGGAACGGTGTACGCACACGGCGGAACACCGTACGCACCCCGACGGGAAGGGACCCGACCCCATGGAAAGCCGCACTCCACGCCGCTGGTGGATCCTCGTGGTGCTGTGCCTGAGCACGCTGGTCCTGACGATCGACAGCATGGCGCTGACCGTCGCGGTGCCCTCGATGACCGAGGACCTCGGGGCGAGCGCCCAGGACACCCAGTGGATCCTCGACTCCTACATCCTGGTCTTCGCGGGTCTCCTGCTCACCTCGGGCAGCCTCGGCGACCGCTTCGGCCGCCGGCGGGTGATGCTGATCGGCCTGGTGCTCTTCGGGGCCGCCTCCCTCGCGGCGACGGTCTGCACCAGCCCCGGCGAGGTGATCGCCGTCCGCACCGCGATGGGCGTGGGCGGCGCGCTGATCATGCCCTCCACCCTCTCCATCCTCATCACGGTCTTCGACGAGGAGGAGCGCGGGAAGGCCATGGCGGCCTGGGGTTCGGTGTCGATGCTCGGCCTGGTCGGCAGTCCGGTGCTGGGCGGCGTCCTGATCGCCCACTTCTCCTGGCACTCGATCTTCTTCCTGAACGTCCCGGTCGTCGCCCTGGCCCTCGTCGCGGGTGTGGTCCTGATGCCGGAGTCGCGGGCACCCTGGCAGAAGCCGGACCCGCTGGGCGCCGTGCTCTCGGCGGTCGGCATGACCGCGCTGGTCTGGTGGATCATCGAGATCCCGCAGCACGGGGCCTTCGGCGGCCGCTCGGCCCTTTCCCTCGCGGTGGCCGTCCTCGCCCTGACCGGCTTCGTGGTCTGGGAGAACGTCACCGAGACCCCCATGGTCCCGCTGGTCCTGTTCAAGCACCGTGACTTCAGCGGCGGTTCGCTGTCGCTGGCGCTCGTCCAGATCGGCAACGGCGGCCTGCTGCTGGTCCTCACCCAGTACCTTCAGTTCGTCCTCGGCCGCTCCCCCATCGAGGCGGGCCTGGCCTTCCTGCCGCTCGCCGTCGCCGCGCTGGCGGGCAACGCACTCGGCGTGAAGCTGGCGGCGCGGACCGGCAACCGGCGCGTCGTCGTCGCCGGCCTGCTGGTGATGGCCGTCTGCTTCGCCCTGCTGACCACGGTCGACGCCGGCTCCGGGTTCACCGTCCCCGCCGTCGCCCTGGGCCTGCTCGGCTTCGGCGCGGGCATGGCGATGCCGGCCGCGGTGAGCGCGCTGATGGGCACCATCCCCGAGGACAAGGCGGGCGTCGGATCGGCCCTGAACGACACCGTGCAGCAGGCCGGCACCGCCCTCGGCATCGCGATCCTCGGCTCCCTCCTCGCCGGCGGCTACACCGAGCGGATGCCGGCCGACGCCCCCGAGGCCGCCCGCCGCTCGATCGCCGGTGCGCTCGCGACTGCGCACGGCGACCCGGCACTGGTCCACGCGGCCCGCGAGGCGTTCACCGCGTCGATGACCACGGCCTTCACGGTCGGCGCGATCGGCACCCTGGCGGCGGCGGTCCTGGCGGCGCTGGTCATGCGGAACCCCGGGCGGGCGCCGCGGCCGGCCACCGCCCCGCAGCAGCCCGCCCCGCAGCAGCCCGCCTCGTGGGAGCGGGAGACGGCGGCCTGAGCCCCGCCACCGCCGACGGCCGGCACCCCGTGCGGGGTGCCGGCCGTCGGCGCGTCAGGAGCCGGAACCGCCCCACCCCGGCAAGGTCGGCAGGATCCGCGCGGCGAGCCGCAGGAGCACCGCGTCGTCCGGGCGCTCGGCGTCCTCGCGCCACAGGGCGATGTCGTAGGAGCCGCCGCCGTCCTTCGGGTCCCGGGCGACGACGAGCCGGCGGGTGGGGTGGCTGGGCGCGCCGGCGGCCCGGTCCTCGGGGGGACGGATGCCCCAGAAGTAGGAGTAGGTCCGGTCCGAGTACAGCACCGCCGGGCGCCCGAGGAAGGTGCGCTCCCGGGCGTCGCCGCCCAGCAGGCCGGCCATGTCCTGGACCGCGAAGTGGTCGAAGGACGCCGAGAGTTCGACGGAGTACGTGCGCAGGGTGACGTTCATCTCGGGTGCCGGGACGTCACTGCCGCCCAGGGTGACGGAGTCGTCGTCACCGCTGTACGACAGCGCCCGCTCCCCCGGGGTGCCGAGCAGGGCGGCCAGGTCGGGGCGGTTCAGCGCCTGGCAGAGCTGGTTGGCGGAGACGTACTTCACCCCGGCCCGCACCATCGTCGGCACCCCGGTGGGTGCCGCCGACGAGCAGGAGATCGGCCCGACGGGCGCCGCCGCGGCGGCGTCCTCCCGTGCGACGTGGTCCTTCTGGGCCTTCCACAAGCCCCCCGCCAGCGCCGCCACCACCACGAACGCCGAGATGACCTGCACCCACGCGTTCGGCCCCCGCCCGGTCGCCGCGACTCTCCCGGCTTCCTCGGTCATGCGTTGTTACCCCCGGTTCCCCCTGGTCGCGCCGGTCGTGCGCGCAGGGAGCCTAACCGGATGTGCGGTGTGCGGGAAAGCGAGTAGCTTTCACGCCCCCTTCACCTGGCGCACTCGCCTCCCGCACACCGCGCAGGACCGAACGGCCCCGCGGCCGGGCTCAGTTCACGTTCACCGCGGTCCACGCGGCGGCGACCGCGTTGTACTCCGTGCTGCCGGAGCCGTAGAGGTCACGGGCGGCGTTGAGGGTCGCCGTCCGGGCGCCCGCGTACTTCGTGGACGACGTCATGTAGACCGTCAGCGCCCGGTACCAGATGGCGCCCAGCTTGTCCCGGCCGATCCCGGTGACCGTGGAGCCGTTGTACGTCGGGGAGTTGTAGGTGACGCCGTTGATGGTCTTGGAGCCGCTGCCCTCGGCCAGCAGATAGGCGAAGTGGTTGGCGACACCCGAGGAGTAGTGGACGTCGAGGTTGCCGACCGAGCTGCTCCAGTAGTCGGCGGAACTGCCGTCCTTGCTGGGCTTGTCCATGTACCGCAGGGCGTCCCGGCCGAAGCCGGAGCGGACGATCTTCTCGCCGATCAGGTAGTCACCTGTGTCGGAGGCGTTGTTGGCGTAGAACTCGACCAGGCTGCCGAAGATGTCCGAGGTGGCCTCGTTCAGGCCGCCGGACTCGCCCGAGTAGGTCAGGTTGGCGGACTTCGAGGTCACGCCGTGGGACATCTCGTGCCCCGCCACGTCCAGCCCCACCAGCGGGCCGAGCTGGGTGCCGTCGCCGTCGCCGTAGGTCATGCAGAAGCAACTGTCGTCCCAGAAGGCGTTGTTGTAGGCGTTGCCGTAGTGGACGCGGTTGTAGGAGCCCTTGCCGTCGTTGCCGATGCCGTTGCGGCCGTGCACGTTCTTGTAGTAGTCCCAGGTCACGTTGGTGCCGTACTGCGCGTCGACCGCGGCCGTGGAGCGGTCGGAGGAGGCGCCCGTGCCCCAGTGGTTGTCGGTGTCGGCGAACAGCGTCGCGGGCGCGCGGCTGATGCAGATGCCGAAGATGCACAGGTCGGTCTTGTTCGCCGCGTCACCGGTGTACGTGTTCCCGCGGTTGGGGTCCTTGAGCTGGTACGACGATCCCGAGAGCGTCGTCTCCAGCGGCACCGTGCCGCCGTAGAGGGACTTGCCGTCGCCGGTCACCGTCTCGATGGAGTCCCAGGCGTCGATCTGCGCGCCGGTGCGCGCGTCGGTCAGCACCGTGCGGGCGACCGGGTTGCCGAGGGAGTCCAGGCCGACGGCGTCGGTGCGCCAGGCGAGCTTCGGGGTGCCGTGCAGGGCGTCGACGACCAGCTGCGGCTTGGCCTTGACCTGCTTGAGGGCCTTGCCGAGGCCGGCCGCCGCGCGCAGCGCGTTCACGGCGGCGTCGGCGGCCTTGGGCGCGGAGATACGGGGGGTGATGGTGGGCAGCGAGATCGCCGCCCGGGTCGCCCGGTTCGCCGTGCGGTAGGTGCCGTCGGGCGCCAGGTGGACGACGAAGTCGCCGCCGAGGACGGGGAGTTCGCGGTAGGTGCGGTCGTAGCGGACGTGCTGGGCGCCGTCCTTGTCGATGACGACGTCCCGGACGGCGGTGTCCTGGGGGGCGGTCAGCCCCAGGCTCGCGGCGTGCTCGACGAGGGCGGCCGCGGCGTGGTCGAGCGCGGTGGCGCGGGTGGGTCTGCCGGCCGCGTCGGCGGCCGGGGAGAGTACGGCGGCCAGCAGGGTGGCCGTGGTGACGGCGATGCCGGCGGTGGCGAGACGGGAACCTCGGACGTGCTGCCGTATCCGACTCATCAGTCTGCTCGGTCTCCTCGGAAGGGCGCCGTGGGGGCGCGTGTGGGGGTGGCGCAGAGGTGGTACCTGAGGTCGTGCCTGAAAGCGGTGCCTTAGGTCGTGCCTGAGGTCGTGCTGAGAGCGGTGCCTGATGCCGTCCTGCGATTTAAGAGGGCATGACAAGTCATGTCCAGAGTGCCTCCGCCCCTGAACCACGAGGAGGGGCCGGTGAAAGGGAGGCACTCCCGGCAGGCACCCGCCCGGGAGAGAATCGTCCCCGTGAGCGACCCGACCACCCCGCCCCGGCCCCACCTGCCGTTCTTCGTCTACGGCACCCTGCGCCCCGGCGAGGTCAATCACGGCCTCTTCCTGCGCGGCCGCACCCTGCGCGAGGAACCGGCCCGGCTGACGGACGCCGTGCTCTACGACGGCCCCGGCTACCCCTACGCCGTCGACGAACCCGGCGGGACCGTCACCGGCGATCTCGTCACCGCCCGCCCCGGGACCTACGGGCGGCTGCTCGCCGAACTGGACCGGCTGGAGGAGTACACGCCGGGCGATCCGCGCAGCCTGTACGAGCGGGTGGTCCGCGAGGTGACGACGGAGGCGGGCCCGGTGCGGGCCTGGGTCTATCTGGCGGCCCCCGCGGTGGCCGCCCGGCTGCGCGCACGGGGCGAGCGTCTGCGGGGCGGCGACTGGTCGGCCCGCCGCTGACCGGCCTCGGTCACCCGTTCACACCCCCTGGGGGCACCTTTTCCGCCGCCTTTTCCCGGCCCTGCGGACCCACCCCGGTGACCTGCCGAAACGGACGCCCGCACCCCCCGGTCCCGGCGCGCCCCGACACCCGTTCACCCCATTCCTGACAGCCCTTCAGGGAGCGCCGGCGTCCTGCGGGGACTTACCTCGAAAGGGCAGGGACACGATCCGAGGCGCTGCGAGGGAGCGACGATGCGACGTACCACCCGTCTGCTGACCAGCACCGCGCTCGCCGTCGCCGTCGCGGGCGGGACCGCCGTCCCGGCGAACGGGGCGCGCGGGGTGGGCACGGACCTGGAGATCCGCCCCGTCGGGGTCGTCCCCGGCGACCCGGTCACGGTGCACACCGCGGCGTGCGGCACGGACGGCACGGCGGCGGGCGACGCGGGCGCGGTGGGCGCCGGCCGGTTCACCCTCGTGCCGGGCGGGCAGCGAGGCGGGGCGAGCGGCACGTTCCGGGTGCCGCCGAGCGCGCAGCCGGGGACGTACGAGATCGTCGCGCAGTGCGCGCGGGGCGGCCCACGGCTCACCGGGGACCTGGAGGTGGCGCTGGCCTCGGCGCGGCGGCCGGTCGCCCCGCGCGGAAGTGTGAAGACGGGGGTCGGCGGCGCACTCGGCCCCGACCCCGTGCAGACCGCGGCCGGCGTGGCGGCACTCGCCGTCGCCGCCGCGGGCGGTACCTGGCTCCTGCATCGCCGGGCGAGAGGCGACGGGATCTGACGGACACCCTCCGCTGTCCGTCCAGCGGTACCGCATGTCCCCTCCCCCTCCGGGCCCGACGCCCCTCGCGGCCCGGAGGGGGGTACGGGGCGCCCGTAGACAGAGAGGTCGGGATCCGCATGCGCAGGGTCGGCAACACCCTCATAGCCGCCGTCACCGTGGCCTCCCTGTGCGCGGGCACCTGGCTGCTGCACCACGGCACCGAGACCCACGCCCCGCCGCAGCCGACGGCCGCCCAGGCGCACTCGGGCGAGGACGCGGGCACGGGCACCGGCACCGGCCGTAGCAGCGGCGGCAACCGCAACGGCACGAACACGGCGATACGTTCCGCCCCTGCGCTCCCGGCACTCCCGCCGTCCCCGCCCACCCGTATCCGTATCCCCGCCCTCCACGTCGACGCCCCGCTGACCGGTCTGTCCCTCACCCCGGCGGGAAGCCTCGCCGCCCCGCCCGCCAACCGCGAGAACCTGGCCAGCTGGTACGAGGCGGGGACGACCCCCGGCGAACGGGGCACCGCGATCGTCGCGGGCCACGTCGACACCGCCGACGGCCCCGCCGTCTTCTACGACCTCGGCGCCCTGCGCAAGCACAGCACCGTCGAGGTGGACCGCCGCGACGGCACGGTCGCCGTCTTCACCGTGGACGCGGTGGAGGTCTACGACGCCCGCCACTTCCCCGACGCCAGGGTCTACGGCGCCGCCGCCCGCCCCGAGCTACGGGTGATCACCTGCGGCGGCGCCTACGCGAAGACCACCGGCTACCAGGGCAACGTGGTCGTCTTCGCCCACCTCACCGGCAGCCGTGGCTAGGCGGGGCTAGGCGACCCACTGCTGCCAGGCCAGATTCCCCACCAGCGCGAACACCACCGTCAGCAGGACCACCCGCACGAACCCGCTGCCCTTCTTCAGGGCCGTGCGGGCGCCGAGGGTGCCTCCCGCGAGGTTGAAGAGGGCCATCAGCGCGGCCAGCTGCCACAGCACGCTGCCCTGCCAGGCGAAGGTGGCGAGGGCGCCCGCGTTGGTGCAGCAGTTGACGATCTTGGCGGTGGCCGAGGCGGTGACCAGATCGAGGTGGAGGGTCGCGGTGAGCGTGAGGACCAGGAAGGTGCCCGTGCCGGGGCCGATCAGACCGTCGTAGAAGCCGATGCCGAGGCCCGCGAGGCCGATCGCGGCGAGGACCTGGCGGCGGGTGGCGGGGCCGGTGGCCGGGGCGGTGCCGAAGGCGGGGCGCAGGATCACGAACGCGGCCACCAGCAGCAGCACCACCATGATCAGCGGCTTCAGCACCTCCGTGCTCATCCCGGCCGCGAAGAACGCCCCCGCCGAGGACCCCGCGAGCGCCGCGAGGCCGATCCGTACGGCGGTGCGCACCTCCACCGGCGCCCTGCGGGCGTAGGTCACCGCCGCACCGGAGGTGCCGACGATCGCCACCGCCTTGTTGGTGCCGAGCGCGAACGCGGCCGGGGTCCCGGCGGGCAGGCCGAGCAGCAGCACCGGCAGGAGCAGCAGCCCGCCTCCGCCCACCACCGCGTCGATCCAGCCCGCGGCGAGCGCGGCCAGGCAGAGGAGGGCGATCATGGCGAGGGGTATGTCGGGCATGGTCAGGACCCTACGGCCCGTATGAATGCACAGGCCACGCACCCCTCGGAAACCCTCACACCCCCGCCCCTCCCCCGCTGAGGGCAGCGTTCCTCCGGGGAAACAGCCGTGATGCGACCGGGTAACCTCCGCACCGCACGCTCAAGGGCATGACCTCGAATTCGCGTGTGGTGGTGATCGGCGCCGGCCTCGCGGGCGTCCGACTCGCCCGCCGGCTCGGTGAGCTGGGCGTGCCCGCGCTGCTCGTCGGCGACGAGGAGCACCGCCCGTACAACCGGGTCCTGCTCGCCGAGGTGCTGGCCGGCCGGTACGCCCCCGAGGTGATCGCGCTGCCCGCGCCCGCCGGACTGCTCCGGGCCAAGGTCACCGGCATCGACCGCACCCGGCGCACCCTCACCTGCGCGGACGGCTCGGAGATCGCATACGACACGCTGGTCCTGGCCACCGGCTCCAACCCCGTACTGCCGCCCCTGCGCGGTCTGTTCACCCCGGACCACGTGCTGCCCGAGGGCGTCCACGCGTTCCGCACCCTGGACGACTGCCTCGGTCTGTCGAAGGCCGTACGGCCGGGCGCGCGGGCCGTCGTCATCGGCGGCGGACTCCTCGGGGTGTCCGCCGCCCGGGCCCTCGCCACGCGCGGCGCCCAGGTCGTCCTGGCCCAGCAGTCCGAGCGACTGATGGAGCGTCAGCTCGACCCCACCGCCTCGCGGTTGGTGCGCCGGCACCTCACCGACCTGGGCGTCGAGGTGCACACCGAGTGCCGGGTCCGCGACGTGCGCTGCGTCGGCGGCGCGGTCCGCTCCGTGGAGATGTCCGACGGCTACGCGCTCGACGCCGACCTGGTGGTGCTGGCCTGCGGGGTCTCCCCGCGCGCCGGGCTCGCCAAGGAGGCGGGGCTCGCCGTCCACCAGGGCATCCTCGTCGACGACACGCTGCGCACCTGTGACCCGCACATCCGCGCGATCGGGGACTGCGCCCAGCACGACGGAACCGTGTACGGCCTCGCCGCCCCGGCGCTCGAACAGGCCGACATCCTGGCCGAGTCGCTCGCCGGCGACCCGGCCGCCCGCTACACCGGCACCCGCGCCCTCACCCGGCTCACCCTCTCCGGGAACGGCGTCCTCGACCTCGCCGCGTTCGGCGAGACCGAGCCGCGCCCCGGCGACGACGTCGTCCAGCTCGCCGACGCCACCCGGGGGACCTACCGCAAGGTCGTCGTCCGCGACGACCGCCTGGTCGGTGGGGTCCTCGTCGGCGCACTCGGCACCGTCGGCGCGCTGGCGCGCGCCTGGGAGGGAGCAGAGCCGCTCCCGTCCGACGGCGGCCCCCTGCTCCACCTGCTCACCCACGACGGAGGCTCCTGATGACCGCCACCCCGGAGGCCACGGAGGCCACCCCCACGATCGTGCTCGTCGGCCACGGCATGGTCGGCCAGCGCTTCCTGGAAGCGCTCGCCGAGCGCGGCCTGACCGCCACGCACCGCGTGGTGGTGCTCTGCGAGGAGCCCCGCCCCGCGTACGACCGCGTGGCGCTCACCTCGTACTTCTCGGGCAGGACGCCCGAGGACCTCTCCCTGACCGACATGGAGTTCATCGCGGCCCACGGCATCGAGCTGTACGTCGGCGACCCGGCCGTCACGGTCGACCGCACGGCCCGGACGGTGACCGCGAAGTCCGGTCGGGTCGTCGCCTACGACACCCTCGTCCTCGCCACCGGCTCGTTCCCCTTCGTCCCGCCCGTCCCCCACCAGGACGCCCGGGGCTGCTTCGTCTACCGCACCATCGAGGACCTCCTCGCGATCGAGGAGTACGCCAGGACCGCGACGACGGGTGCCGTGGTGGGCGGCGGCCTGCTCGGCCTGGAGGCGGCCGGCGCCCTCAAGGGCCTCGGACTCACCTCCCACATCGTGGAGTTCGCGCCCCGGCTGATGCCCGTCCAGGTCGACGAGGGCGGCGGCGCGGCCCTGCTGCGCACCATCGAGGAGATGGGCCTGAGCGTCCACACGGGCGTGGGCACCCAGGAGATCGTGGTCGACGAGACCGGTGCCGTCACCGGGATGAAGCTGTCCGACGGCTCCGAACTCGCCACCGACCTGGTGGTGTTCAGCGCCGGTGTCCGGCCGCGGGACCAGCTCGCCCGGGACTGCGGCCTCACCGTCGGCGAGCGCGGCGGCATCGCGGTCGACGCGCAGTGCCGTACGGCGAACGACCCGCACGTGTTCGCGATCGGCGAGTGCGCGCTGGCGGCGGACGGCCGGGTCTACGGCCTGGTCGCCCCCGGCTACGAGCAGGCCGAGACGGCCGCGGCGACCATCGCCGCCGACGAGGCCGCCTTCACCGGCGCCGACCTGTCCACCAAGCTGAAGCTGCTCGGAGTGGACGTGGCGTCCTTCGGCGACGCGCACGGCACCACCGCCGACTGCCTCGACGTCGTCTACTCCGACTCCCGCGCGGGCCTGTACAAGAAGCTGGTCATCGGCCGGGACGGCACCCTGCTCGGCGGCATCCTGGTCGGCGACGCCGAGGCGTACGGCACGCTGAAGGCGTTCACCGGGTCCGTCCCGCCGGTCTCCCCCGAGTCGCTGGTCCTGCCGGCCGGCGCGAGCGGCGGCGCCCAGCTCGGCCCGTCCGCCCTCCCCGACGACGCGATCATCTGCTCCTGCCACAACGTCAGCAAGGGCGCGATCCGCGGCGCGGTGACCGAGCACTCCTGCACCACCGTGCCCGAGGTCAAGAAGTGCACCAAGGCAGGTACGGGCTGCGGCAGTTGCGTCAAGGTCCTCGGCCGGCTGGTCACCGCAGAACTGGAGGCGTCCGGCGTCGAGGTCGACAAGGGCCTGTGCGGCTGCTTCACCCAGACCCGCGAGGAGCTGTACGAGATCGTCCTCGCCCTGCGCATCAACACCTACCAGGGCCTGCTGGACCGGTACGGCCGCGAGGAGGCCCGGGGCGGCGACGGCTGCGAGATCTGCAAGCCGGCCATCGCCTCGATCATCGCCTCGCTGGCCCCCACGATCGGTGCGAGCGGCTATGTCCTGGAGGGCGAGCAGGCGGCGCTCCAGGACAGCAACGACCACTTCCTCGCCAACCTCCAGAAGAACGGCTCGTACTCCGTCGTCCCGCGCATCCCCGGCGGTGAGATCACCCCCGAGGGCCTGATCGTGATCGGCGAGATCGCCCGCGACTTCGGCCTCTACACGAAGATCACCGGCGGTCAGCGGATCGACATGTTCGGCGCCCGAGTCGAGCAACTCCCTCTCATCTGGACCCGGTTGGTGGACGCCGGCTTCGAGTCCGGCCACGCGTACGGCAAGTCCCTCCGAACCGTCAAGTCCTGCGTGGGCCAGACCTGGTGCCGCTACGGCGTCCAGGACTCCGTCCGCATGGCGATCGACCTGGAGCTGCGCTACCGGGGCCTGCGCTCCCCCCACAAGCTCAAGTCCGCCGTCTCGGGCTGCGCCCGCGAATGCGCCGAGGCCCAGTCGAAGGACTTCGGCGTCATCGCCACCTCCAACGGCTGGAACCTGTACGTCGGCGGCAACGGCGGCGCCACCCCGCGCCACGCGGACCTGCTCGCCCAGGACCTCACCGACGCCGAACTGATCCGGCTGATCGACCGCTTCCTGATGTTCTACATCCGCACCGCGGACCGTCTGGAGCGCACCTCCACCTGGCTGGAGCGGATCCCCGGCGGCCTCGACCACGTCCGTGACGTGGTCGTGGAGGACTCCCTCGGGATCTGCGAGGAGCTGGAGTCGCTGATGGCGGACCACGTGGCGCACTACGCCGACGAGTGGGCCACCACCATCAACGACCCAGAGAAGCTCGCCCGGTTCGTGTCCTTCGTCAACGCGCCCGACACCCCCGACCCGGTCGTCGGCTTCGTCCCCGAGCGCGACCAGATCAAGCCCGACCTGCCGCTGCTGACCATCGGCCACCGTCCCCTGGAAGGGAGCGCCCAGCGATGACCCTGGCCCCCGAGACGACCGACCTCAAAATCCAACTCCGCCTGGACAAGGACTGGTTCACCGTCTGCGACCTGACCGCGCTGACCCCCGGCCGCGGCGTGGCCGCCCTGCTGCCCGACGGCCGCCAGGTCGCCCTCTTCCGCGACCGCGCGGGCGAGCTGTACGCCGTCGACAACCGTGACCCGTTCAGCGGCGCGGCGGTCCTCTCCCGCGGCCTGACCGGCACCCACCGGGGCCGCCCGTTCGTCGCCTCGCCGCTGCTCAAGCAGCGCTTCGACCTGGTGTCGGGGGAGTGCCTGGACGACGAGACGGTACGCATCGCGACGTACGAGGTACGCGCGGCGGCCTGACCACGCGAGCCGGCGGGGAAGCCACGCGGGCGGCGGCGAGCGCCACCGGAGGGGGTGAGCCCCGGGAGCGGCGGGGAGCCACACCGGCGGGCCTGAACCGCACCGGAGACGGGGAACCCCACCGGCGGGGGGCAAGCCCCGAGGGCGGCGGGGAACCACACCAGCAGGCGTGAGCCCCACCGGAGACGGCCAACCCCACCGGCAGGCGTGAGCCCCACCGGCAGGCGTGAGCCCCACCGGCGGCGGTGGGCCCCACGGTGACCCGGGTCAGCGTCGACCCGGGTCGCCGTCGGTCCTTCCGTACGCCGTCAGCGCCGCCCGCCCGGGGGCGGCCGTCTGGAGCGGTCTCCTCAAGCCCTGCGACGGGACCCCCGGACCGCCGCCGGCCCGGTCCGGCGCCACCGGCAGCCGGACCACCGCGTCGAGACCGCCGAGCGGCGCCCACCGCAGCACCGCCTCGCCCCCGCTCGCATGGGCCAGCCGCTGCACCAGGGCCAGCCCCTGCCCCGTACCGCCCTTCGGGGCGCCCGGGGCGCGCCAGAAGCGCTCGAACGCACGGCGGCGCTGCTCCTCGGTCATCCCGGGCCCCTTGTCCATGACATGCAACTCGACGTCCGCTCGACGTCGGCTGGACAGTGGTCGGCTGCGGCTGCACGGCTGGTACTACGAGGTGGACACCGGCCGGGTGCACGAGTTGGACGAAGACGGCCTGTTCCGGGTGCACGCGGCATGAGCGGCGCGCACGCCACAAGGACAAGGGGAGCGAGGGCCCGGACCCCGAAGACGAAGAACCCTGTGAAGAATATGGCCCAGTGCCCGGCGAAGGCCGCGGAGCCCGACCTGGCCACGGAGATCACGGCGTCCCTGGTGGCAGCACCTGGAGGAGGACACGGCGAAGGTGGTCATGACTGGCAACGCGACCTTCCTGCGCCTGCCGCAGGTGATCGAGGCCCTGGAGTCGGCCGCCGAATCCGGCAAACCCCGCATCCGCCTCGACCTGACCGGCGTCACCCACCTGGACCACGCGTGCCGCAGCCAGGTGAACCAGTTCACGACCCAACAACGAGCCAAGGGCACCCGGGTGGAACTCCTACTGCCGGGCACACTCACCCCGGACCACCATCCCTCTCCCAACCAGCCCCACCCCTCACGCCCCACCCACAACCGGCCCACGGAAACCGACTGGCCCACCGCCCCCTCCGAAACCGGCCCACCCCACCCCCCTCCCCCGCCGCACACCTCCACCCCCCCGGCCCCACCGCCAAGTGGTTCTACCTGGACACGACCTCCATGCCGGACGACTTCGCCCCACACCACACAGAGGAGTACGCCCCGGGTTATGCAGGACGTTGACCTCCACCCCAGGGCCCACGCTCCCTCGAACTCATACACACGAATCCCTTGTCCTGCGCCTGGCGACCGCCCCCAGCAGCGCAAGGACACCCGGAACTCCCCATGGACCCCACACAGGAGAGGGACGACACCCCCGGGAGTGTGCCGCCCCTCTCTTCTCCAACCCCTCGACGGTCAGTCCCGTCGGATGAGCTCGGGATCGATACGCCGGCCGATCAGCGGCAGAGACCCAAGGCCGGCAATCACGACAGCCCCAAGAGCACAGGCCAGCAACAACGGCACCCCGTCCCCGTCCCAGAAAATCGCTCCTCCCCCCGTTACCAGGTAACTGGACTCGGCAGCCTTGCCAGCCATGACGGCCAGCACCAAACCAGCAGCCAGGGGGAGGACAACTTGCGTCACCTGCACAGCTCGCAAGGTGCGGGGCCGTGCGCCGAGGAGAGACAGGGCGGTGACCTGCGGTCGGCGTTCGATAGCGCGGTCGGTGGCGGCCACAAGATAGGCAGCCACGCCAATGATGAGGCCGAGGACCATCCCCATAGCGAGGATCGTCCTGACCACGGCGATCTGTTGAAGGGCACTGACCACAACGCCGGGAGTCTCCACCCTGGCCGTGGGATCGACCGCACCGAAGTCGTCCAGAACAGCCCGGACGGTGGCAGGATCGGAGCTGCTGAGGAGGACGAGAGTAGATTTTTCGGGGCGGAACCCGGCAGGAAGGGAAGAGGGCGGAAGGAGCACGGCGCCGCTTTCGACAATGGAGATTGCCGCGCTGTCTTGGTAGCGGACCGCATCCTTCGGCACCGTAACCTTGAAAACACGCCGTCGATTTACCTGGTCGCGTAGGTGGAGCGGATAGATTTCTCCAGGCCTACTGGCCTCGTTATATACCTGCTTCGGGGCCACCAACCGCATAGGCCGCCCATTCACGCAGCCTTTCACCATAGGCGCGACCCCGTGCAACTGAGCACACGTGGCAATCACGACGCTGACAGCTTCCTCTGTCGTGTCGGCATTGAGGTCCGTCCATGTGCTCGCCTCGACCACATGACCCTGAACTCCCGAGACTTTCTCAAATTCCTGTTGTCGTTTTCTTGAGACGCTATCGAGCGGGAGTTCGTAAGTCTGCACTGGAGCAGTATTCTTGGAAACCTGATCCAATTCGATGAGAACGCCCTGCACAAGCGATCCGGCGTAGATCAACAGCACCAAGCCAGTCGCTACTCGCAGGGCCCCGCCCGGTTCCACCTCGTTGCGCCTCATGGCCAGACCGAGGGACAAGGAGCGGCTGGCGCGTGCCAGGATTCGGGCCAGAGTTCGCGAGAGCACAGGAAGCGACAATACGAGCCCAATACCGACCAGAGTGACGGCCAGTGGCATGAGAATCGATGAGAGCGATGTGTCCCTCGGCGCATGCCCTGTTGCCCCTGCTACGCAATACCCGGTAACGATGCCCAGTCCTGGCAGGAGCGGGAGCAACCCCCATTTGGCGGGAGGCTCCTCCATAGCACTCCGCCGGACAGCCAACGGGTTCGCCGCAGCCTTCCTGGCTCCCACTACTCCTGCGACCCACGCGAGCGCCGGACAACCGACCAAGCAGACGAGCACGGTGGACAGGGACAACGCACCATCTGACGGGTACCACCGGAAGCCAGGAAGACCGATGCGGGAGATGAGCTGATTGGCGACCGCATAGATACTCAGACCGAGTACGGCACCAAGCAGCGCCGCAGCCACCGTCTCAGCTGCATTGACGCGTTGAACGCCCTTCTTGCTCAGCCCGAGCAGCCGTAGCGCAGCAAGGCGACGGATCCGCGCAGAAGCTGACAATCGCGCACATACGGACAAATAGACGGTTAGCGGAAGAAGTACAACACCAGCGAGTGTGAACCGCACGATGTCCAGCGTTGAAGGCTCGACTGTTTCGTCATTGGTGAACCGCCAGCCGTAGGACGTAACGGGCTCGCCGTTCTTCAGCTTGTCTCGACTGACACCAATGTACGCATACAACTCGTCAGGGTGCGCCAGGCCCTGAGCGCCGATGATTCCCCGTTCCCTCCCGGGAACCAGCTGGATGAGACCTGGCTCCTTTTTGAGCTCCTCGTGCAGTCGAGGTGAGACGAACACTTCGCCGGGAGCGGGCATCGCGCTTAGCCCCGGCGCTGGATGGACGGTGGTGGCGCCCGGTGCGTGGAAGATGCGGGTCATGGGCCGGGAGCCGTAAGGATCAGTGAGCTCGAGCTCAAGTGGAGCTTTTCCAGCTCCAACGCAAACTCGGCTCTCGTCGCGACGACATTCCGACTCGCGGGCCGCCTTGCGTCCGTCCTGCGCGGCCAAGATCCCGGGAATCGCAAGCACCATGGCTAGGCAGCACACGCCGACCGCGCTGCCTCCCGCCATGAGAAGAAACCGGATGCGGTTACCCCGACCACTGCCCAGCAGCAACCGCAAACCCAAAAGGAGCTCGCTCATTTCCCCTCCCGGGCCAAGGCCGCGAGAATGCCGTCACACATGACGTATTGACTGTCGGCGCGAGAGGCCACCTGGGGGTCGTGCGTGACTAGGATTACCGCTGCCCCTTGAGAGCGCGCAAGGGACAGAAACTCCTCCAACACCGCCGTGGCATTGGCGCTGTCAAGCGATCCAGTCGGTTCGTCGGCGAAAATCACGGCCGGCTGATGTACCAATGCCCGAGCAACCGCGATGCGTTGACTCTGCCCTCCAGATACCTGGGATGGCCGCCGCTGTCGTAGGTCAGCAAGGCCGAGCCGGCCCAGAACCTCGCCTGCAGCGGTCAGCGCTTCCGCCTTGCGCTGTCCGGCCAGACGTAGCGGCAAAGCCGTGTTCTCCTCCACGGTGAGCTCCGGGATCAGCTCGCCGTACTGGAATACGAAGCCGAAGCGCTCACGGCGCAGCGCGCTGAGTTCCTCATCGTCAAGCTCACCGAGGTCGCGTCCCTCGAAGCGGACTACACCGCCCGCCGCAGGCAGGACCCCGGCGAGGCAGTACAGCAACGAGGACTTGCCGGAGCCGCTCTGCCCAGTGATCGCTACGACTTCACCTTGGTGCAGGCTGATGTCGGCGTTCCTGACAGCGGGCGTCTCCCCGTAGAAGAGTTCGAGGCCTCTGGCACACAAGACTTCTGGCGTATTGATGACAGTTTCCCTATGACGAGCGGGAGCCCAGATGCAGGCATCTGGGCCCCACGATTCCGAAAGGCTTCTATCGGGGGTTGGAGAACGGCCTGGTGCGAGAACAGTTGTCGGGCCTGAGGCTGCCGCGATCACGACAAACCCTCATCTCCGCTTTGCTGGTGTAGAGCTGGGCACCGTCCCAATTCGAGCCATGCAGGGAGACCGCCTTCCCCTGCTTGCCGCGATAGCGGACCCAGGAGTGTCCTTCAACACGTACCAACATGTAGACGTTGTGTCCGTCCTCACGCTCCGTGTCGCTCAGTTTGCCCTTCCACTCGAACGACCCGTGCTCCCGCTCTGGCGCATTGAAGCGGTAACGCCCCTCCCGGAAGGAGGCACCAGTGGTCTCCATCAGGGAGATCCTGTGCCACGAATCGGCCACTGCGGCCCCCGTTCCGGCCACCAACAGCCCTGCCGCCACTGCACCGAGCACAGCGCTCTTCATGCCTACACTCCTGAACCCGGAAGTCCCATCGACCTCGGCCGCTACAGAAAGTAGCGTCAGGTTCACATGGCGAATCCTTTAGTCTCCGATCCACCACCACATCAGGTGATCGAAAACCGGACACCGAAAAAGCGCCACGGGGCGCAGGCCAAGCCACCGGCCCGCCCAGTACCCGCCGCCCTCGCCCTGCCCCGCAAGCGCGTACGCCTCCCTCGTCATGGCAGGGCAGAGGCCGTCGTCGTCGCCAGGTTCTGGGAGCCGTACAGATGCGTGTATTCCGTGCCCAGCGGCCGAGTTCGTGGTGGCGGCCCGTCATCAGACGGCGCAGGGATTCGAGAATGTGGTGGATCGCGAGGGCGTCGACGCCCGTGGTGGGTTCGTCATGGACGAGGGCCGGAGTGTCGCGCAGGACCGTGCGGGCGATGGTGAGGGGTGGGAGTCGGCCCATGGGGAGCCGGGCCGTGCGCCAGGGTGATCTGCGGGTCGTAGCCCTCGGGCAGTGCGGTGATGAAGTCGTGCGCGTCGGCCGCCTTCGCCGCGTCGACGATTTTCGCCTGGCGCACGCGATGTTCGCGCGGACCGTGTCGTCCAGGGCCGGCGTCTTGGCGTGGCACAGGAGATGCCGGACCAGCGGTGTGGACAGCCCAAGAGGGCGGCACCTTTGCACAGGGTGCCGCCCTCCTCTTGCGTGCCGGAGCCGCCGCCGATCGGTGCTGAGGGTCGGGGACCGACGGCGGCTCCGGGGTTCACAGGCCCCCGGAGGGGCTCAGCGGTGGTCGCTGCCCGCCGACTGGGTGGCCGCGCGGCCCGCTTCGAGGCGGGCCACCGGGATACGGAAGGGGGAGCAGGAGACGTAGTCGAGGCCCACCTCGTGGAAGAAGTGCACCGACTCGGGGTCGCCGCCGTGCTCGCCGCAGACGCCGAGTTTGAGGTCGGGGCGGGTGGCGCGGCCGGCCGTCGCCGCCGCCCTGACCAGGGAGCCGACGCCGTCCTTGTCGATCGTCTCGAAGGGGGAAACCCCGAAGATGCCCTTCTCGAGGTACGCCGTGAAGAAGCTCGCCTCCACGTCGTCCCGGCTGAAGCCCCAGACCGTCTGGGTGAGGTCGTTGGTGCCGAAGGAGAAGAACTCGGCGGCCTCGGCGATCTGCGCGGCCGTCAGTGCGGCGCGCGGCAGCTCGATCATCGTGCCGATGGACAGCTTCAGGGAGACCCCCGTGGCCGCCTCGACCTCGGCGACCACCTGGTCGGCCTCCTCGCGGACGATCTCCAGCTCCTGGACGGTGCCGACGAGCGGGATCATGATCTCGGCGCGCGGGTCGCCCTTGGCGTTCTTGCGGGCGGCGGCCGCCTCGGCGATGGCGCGGACCTGCATGGTGAACAGGCCGGGGATGACCAGGCCGAGCCGTACGCCGCGCAGGCCCAGCATCGGGTTCTGTTCGTGGAGGCGGTGGACGGCCTGGAGCAGGCGCAGCTCGTTCTCGTGCGGCTCCTGGCGGGACTCGGCGAGCGCCACGCGCACCGACAGCTCGGTGATGTCGGGCAGGAACTCGTGCAGCGGCGGGTCGAGGAGGCGGATGGTGACGGGCAGGCCGTCCATCGCCTCGAACAGCTCGACGAAGTCCTTCTTCTGCAGCGGCAGGAGCTGTGCCAGGGACTCCTCGCGCTCGGCCTCGGTGTCCGCGAGGATCAGGCGCTCGACCAGCTCCCGGCGGTCGCCGAGGAACATGTGCTCGGTGCGGCACAGGCCGATGCCCTGGGCGCCGAAGCGGCGGGCGCGCAGCGCGTCCTCGGCGTTGTCGGCGTTGGCGCGCACGCGCAGCCGGCGCTTGCGGTCGGCGAAGGCCATGATCCGGTGGACGGCCTCGACGAGTTCGTCGGCGTCGTCGGCGCCGGCGTGCATGCGGCCCTCGAAGTACTCCACGACGGGGGACGGGACGACCGGGACCTCGCCCAGGTAGACCTTGCCGGAAGAGCCGTCGATGGAGATGACGTCGCCCTCCTCGACCACGTGTCCGCCGGGGACCGTCATCCGGCGGCGCTTGGTGTCGACCTCGAGCTCCTCGGCGCCGCAGACACAGGTCTTGCCCATGCCGCGGGCGACGACGGCCGCGTGGGAGGTCTTGCCGCCACGGGAGGTCAGGATGCCCTCGGCGGCGATCATGCCGTCGAGGTCGTCGGGGTTGGTCTCCCGGCGGACCAGGATGACCTTCTCGCCGGAGCGGGACCACTTCACTGCGGTGTACGAGTCGAAGACGGCCTTGCCGACGGCGGCGCCCGGCGAGGCGGCGATGCCCCGGCCGACCTGGGCGACCTTCGCGTCCTCGTCGAAGCGCGGGAACATCAGCTGGGCGAGCTGGGCGCCCGTGACCCGCTGCAGCGCCTCGGCCTCGTCGATGAGCCCCTGGTCGACCAGCTGAGTGGCGATACGGAAGGCGGCACCGGCGGTGCGCTTGCCGACCCGGGTCTGGAGCATCCACAGCTGGCCGCGCTCGATGGTGAACTCGATGTCGCAGAGGTCCTTGTAGTGGTTCTCCAGCGTCTCCATGATGCCGAGGAGCTGGTCGTAGGACTTCTTGTCGATCCGCTCCAGCTCGGCGAGCGGGACGGTGTTGCGGATGCCCGCGACGACGTCCTCGCCCTGGGCGTTCTGGAGGTAGTCGCCGTAGACGCCCTGGTGGCCGGAGGCGGGGTCGCGGGTGAAGGCGACGCCGGTGCCGGAGTCGGGGCCCAGGTTGCCGAAGACCATGGAACAGACGTTGACCGCGGTGCCGAGGTCGCCGGGGATGCGCTCCTGGCGGCGGTAGAGCTTGGCGCGGTCGCCGTTCCAGGAGTCGAAGACCGCCTTGATGGCGAGGTCCATCTGCTCGCGCGGGTCCTGCGGGAAGTCCCGGCCCGCCTCGGTCCTGACGATCTTCTTGAACTTGGTGACGAGCTTCTTCAGGTCCGCCGCTTCCAGCTCGGTGTCGACGGTGACCTTCTTGGCGGCCTTGGCGCCTTCGAGGGCCTCCTCGAAGAGCTCGCCGTCGACGCCGAGGACGGTCTTGCCGAACATCTGGATGAGGCGGCGGTAGGAGTCCCACGCGAAGCGGTCGTCGCCGGCCTGCCGGGCGAGGCCCTGGACCGACTTGTCGGAGAGACCGATGTTGAGGACCGTGTCCATCATCCCGGGCATGGAGAACTTGGCGCCCGAGCGGACCGAGACGAGCAGCGGGTCGTCGGCCTGGCCGAGCTTCTTGCCCATCCGCTCCTCGAGGGCGACGAGGTGCGCACTCACCTCGTCACGCAGTGCCGCCGGCTCCTCGCCGCTCTCCAGGTAGACCTTGCAGGCCTCGGTGGTGATGGTGAAGCCGGGCGGGACGGGGAGGCCCAGGTTGGTCATCTCGGCGAGGTTGGCGCCCTTGCCACCCAGGAGGTCCTTGAGGTCCTTGTTGCCCTCGGTGAAGTCGTAAACGAACTTCACTACGTGGGGTTCTTTGTTTTCCGACACGGGTCTCGACTCCTCGAGGACGCGGTGGCTGCCCTGACGGCGAGGAACATACCCAGATCGAAGGAGCCTGGGTACGTCCACTTGTGCGTCATGCGCCCGTAACCCGTCGTCAGCCAGTGGATCGAAAGTCAAGGCTTGGCAAGCGAAGACCGGCGCATGTTTTCACTTGTTGAACGCGATGCCGCCCACAGGTGCGTTTTTCCGCTCAGATGAGCAGCCATCCCGCACGTCTGATTTCGATCGATGAACGATCGAAGGGTGGCACCCAGTGCCACCCCTTGAGGAAGTGCATTCGATCCATGATCCGCTCATCTGAGCAATACCCCCCTCAAGGGTGGCGAGAATCACGCCGTCGCAGCGGCTCGGATTTCACCATCCGGACCACCGCGGTGCACTCACGAGCGTCCCTCACACCCCCAGGGCCAGCAACCGCTCCTCCACCCGCTCGGGTGCATACAGGTGCTCCACGACCAGCGCACCCGCTCCCACCAGCCCCGCCCGCTCCCCCAGCCGCGAGGTCACCACGTCCAGACGGGCGGTGGAGCGGGGCAGGGCACGCTGGTAGAGCAGCTCGCGCACCCCGGTGAGGAAGGGGGTGCCCGCCAGGTCCCCGGCGATCATCAGCACCCCGGGGTTCAGCAGGGTCACGACCGTCGCCAGGACGTCCCCCACCTGCCGCCCGGCCTCCCGGGCCAGCGCCGCCGCCCCCGGGTGCCCGGCCGCCAGCAGGTCCCGTACGTCCGAGCCGGAGGCCGCCGGCACCCCGGTCTCCGCCAGCCTGCGGGCCACGGCACCACCGCTGGCCACGGCGGCGAGACAGCCGTAGGAGCCGCACCGGCACAGCGCCTCGGCGCCCACCCGGATGTGTCCGATGTCCCCGGCGCCGCCGTCGATGCCGCGGAAGACCGAGCCGTTCACCACGACCCCGGCGCCGATCCCCGTCGAGACCTTGACCAGGACGAACGCCGAGCAGTCGGGGTGGCCGGTGCGCTGTTCGCCGTACGCCATCAGGTTGGCGTCGTTGTCGACGAGGACGGGGACCGCGGGGGCTCCGGTGCGCTCGGTGAACGACCTGGCCAGGCGCCCGCGTATGTCGTAGCCGTCCCAGCCGGGCATCATCGGCGGCTGCATCACCCGGCCCGTGTCGCTGTCCACCGGACCGGGCACGGCGAGGCCCATGCCGCAGACCTCCTGCGACCGGTGGCCCGCCTTCTCCAGCAACTCGGCGAACCAGCCGCCCAGTTCACCGAGGACGAGGTCCGGGCCGTCCTCGACCGCCAGCGCGCCGGAGTGCTCCGCGAGGATCTCGCCGGTCAGCGACAGCACGGCCGCGCGGGCGTGCCGGGTGTCCAGGTCGGCGGCGAGCACCACCGCGTGGTCGTCGTCGAACTCCAGGGTGATCGAGGGCCGCCCGCCCTGCGGTGAGCCGACCGGCCCGCCCGCGCCCTCGCGCAGCCAGCCGGCCCGGAACAGCCGGTCCAGACGCTGTCCGACCGTCGCCCGGGAGAGGCCCGTCGCCTGTTGCAGGGCACCGCGGGTCGTCGCCCGCCCGCTACGCACCAGTTCGAGCAGTTCTCCGGCGCCGGCCTGACCACCCGCCCTGCCGGTCCGTCCCGGACGCCCAGTCATGCGCACCCCCTTGTGCTTCTCAAGCTTGCATTACATATTGAGTTTTGCGTGTTAAATAGACGTAACCCTACGGTAGCCCCTGCCGAACCAGGGGGCCGCCTTGACGTCTTTCGGGGAGCCCCGAGTGGATCGCACCGCCCAGCTCATCGCCCGCCCGGCGGAGTTCACCGCCGTATACGATCCTTCGGCGCCACCGGGTCCGCCGCACCTCAGAGCGGTGCACGACGGCGCGGTGAAGGTGCTGGAGGGCAACTGGACGGGCACCTCGACGGTGCCCTCGCGGCGGCTGTACCCGCACCAGTGGTCCTGGGACTCGGCGTTCGTCGCGATCGGCCTGCGGCACGTCTCGCCGCTGCGGGCGCAGACCGAGCTGGAGACCCTGCTGGCCGCCCAGTGGGGCGACGGGCGCATCCCGCACATCGTCTTCAACCCCTCCGTGCCGCTCGACGCCTACTTCCCGAGCCCCGACTTCTGGCGCTCCTCGACCGCGGGGCGCGCTGCGGGCGCCCCGCGCACCGTACAGACCTCGGGCATCGTGCAGCCACCGGTGCACGCGCTCGCGGCCTGGCTGGTGCACCGCGCCGACCCGGGGCTGTCCCGGGCGCGGGGCTTCCTGGCCCGGGTCTACCCACGGCTGGCCGCCTGGCACCGCTATCTGCTGCACCGGCGTGACCTGGGCGGGGCCGGCCTCGTCTGCGTCGTCCACCCCTGGGAGCAGGGCATGGACAACGCGCCGAGCTGGGACGCCCCGCTCTCCCGGGTCGCCCCGGCCCCGGCCCGCTCCTTCCGGCGCGCCGACCTCGACCACGGGGCGGCCGAGGACCGGCCGACGGACCTCGACTACGGGCGCTACGTCCGGCTGGCGACGGACTACCGGGACGCCGGGTACGCGGACGGGAGGGGCGACTTCGCGGTGGAGGATCCTTCCTTCAACGCGCTGCTCATCGCCTCCGAGCACGCCCTGGCCCGGATCGCGCGCGAGCTGGGGGCGACGGCGACCGCCCGCCACGCGCGCGCCGAGCGACTCACGGCGGCGCTCGTGGAACGGCTGTGGGACCCGGTGGAGGGCATGTTCTTCTGCCGGGACGTGCGGGGCGCCGAGAGCCAGGGCCGCCGACGCGGGGGCTGCGGGCCCGTGCCGGGGCCAGGGCACGGGGGCGGAGAGCGCGGGCCCCGGCCCGAAGACGCCCGCGTCCGGTCGGACAGTGACTCCGGAGCCCGGCCCCAGGACCCCCGGGCCGGCACCCGCGCAGGCTCCGAAGCCCGGCCTTGGGGGGACCCGACCGGCGAAGGCAGCAGTCCGCGGTCCCGCCCGGCAGACGACCCGACCGGCGCACGCGCGGGCTTCGGGACCCACCCCGAGGCCGACCCGGCCGGCGAAGGCAGCGGCCCACGGTCCCGCCCGGGTTACGCCGCGGTAGGCGCCGGGGACGCCGACCGAGGCGACCCGACCGGCGCACGCGCGGACTTCGAAACCCACCCCGAGGGAGCCCCGGCCGGCGAAGGCGGAACCCCCCAGCCCCGAGCCGAGGGCGACCCGGCCGGTGAACGCGGCGGCTCCCAGCCGCGGCCTCAAGCCGTCGAGGTCCGCGCAGGCGGAGGCTCCGGGCCCCGGCCCGATGACGCCCTGATCCGCGAGCGCGGGGTCTCCGGGCTGGTGCCGTTGCTCCTGCCGGACCTGCCGCGCGAGGTGGTGGCGGGAGTCGTCCGCACGCTGCGGGGCCCGCACTTCGGGGTCGGTACGACGACCCGTCTCGTCCCCAGCTACGACCTGCTCGCCGAGGCCTTCGACCCGCACCGCTACTGGCGCGGCCCGGCCTGGTTCAACACGGCCTGGCTCCTGGAGCGCGGCCTGCGGCTGCACGGCCACCTCGCGGAGGCGGACGCGCTGCGCCAGGACGTCCTGGACACCGCGCCGGCCTCGGACTTCGCCGAGTACGTCGATCCGTACACCGGCGAGGCCTGCGGCGCGACCGGCTTCAGCTGGACCGCCGCACTCACGCTCGACCTGCTCCACCAGCACACCGCGACCGACAAGGGAGGGGACCGGGGATGACGGACCGGCATCATCTGCTCGTGTACGGCGGGACGTTCGCCGCTGTCGGCGAGCGCGGGGACATCAGCGGGGTGAGGGGCGTCGGCTCCGCCCCGCAGGGGCTGTTCGTCCGGGACGCCCGGCACCTCAGCCGCTGGCAGCTCACGGTGGACGGCGCGGTGCCGGAGGAACTCGCGCCGGTCGCGGGCGGGGACACCACCCGCTGTGTGCTCGTCCCGCGCGGCGGGCGCGACGAGCCGCCGTCCTGCACGCTCTTCCGTGAACAGGCCGTCGGGGACTGCTCGTTCGTGGAGTCGGTACGGGTGGTCGGCAACCGTCCGGTGCCGACCACGGTCCGGCTCGCCCTGACCGTGGACGCGGACTTCACGGACCAGTTCGAGCTGCGCGCCGACCACCGTACGTACGCCAAGACGGGCGTCGTCCGCCGCCGCGAGATCCTCGACGACGGCGTGGAGTTCGGCTACCGGCGCGGGGAGTGGCGGTCCTGTACGACGGTGACCGCCGAACCCGCCCCGGACGCCGTCGAGGAGACCGGCACCGGCGCCCGCCGGCTGGTGTGGACGCTGGAGCTGGAGGCGCACGGCAGCGCCGAGCTGATCCTGCGCGTGATGGCCCGGCCGCATGGCGAGAAGCGTGCGCTACGCGTCCCCTGCTCCCCTTCCGCAATGGCTGAAAAGGCTCTTGCGCTTGAGGGACAGTTCATGGAAGGTGTCGCTTTTCCTACGGAATGGCCCGAACTGGCGACCGCCTGTGTTCGAGGGCTCGCCGATCTCGCCACGCTCCAAGTTCAGGCCAAGGGTCCGGACGGCGAGGAGCTGCGCGTACCGGCCGCCGGAGCGCCCTGGTTCCTCGCCCTCCTCGGCCGCGACGCCCTCCTCACCTCCCTCTTCGCGCTGCCCTACCGACCGGAGCTGGCCGCCGCCACACTCCCGGCGCTCGCCGCCGCCCAGGCGACCGAGTCCCACGCGCCGTCGGTGTCCCAGCCCGGCAAGATCGTCCACGAGGTGCGGCACGGCGAGCTGGCCCACTTCGGGCAGGTCCCCTACGGCCGCTACTACGGCTCGGTCGACGCGACCCCGCTCTTCCTCGTCGTGCTCGGCGCGTACGTCGAACACACCGGCGACACCGCGCTGGCCCGCCGACTGGAGCCGCACGCCCGCGCGGCGGTCGCCTGGATGCTCGACCACGGCGGCCTGACCACCCGCGGCTATCTGATCTACCGCGCCGACCAGGGCGGCCTCGCCAACCAGAACTGGAAGGACTCCCCCGGCTCCATCTGTTCCGCCGACGGCACCCGTGCCACCGGGGCGGTCATGGCGGCGGGGGCGCAGGGGTACGCGTACGACGCGCTGCGCCGCACGGCGTGGGTGGCGCGCACGGTGTGGGAGGACACCACGTACGCCGCCCTCCTCGAACAGGCGGCCGCCGACCTGCGGGACCGCTTCCAGCGGGACTTCTGGATGCCGGAGCACTCCTTCCCTGCGCTCGCGCTGGACGGGGCGGGCCGCCAGGTCGACGCGCTGGCCTCCGACGCCGGGCATCTGCTGTGGTCGGGGCTCCTGGACAAGGAGTACGGCGAAGTCGTCGGCCGGCGCCTGCTGGAACCCGACTTCTTCTCGGGCTGGGGCGTACGCACGCTCGCCGCCGGGCAGCCGGCGTACCACCCGCTCTCCTACCACCGGGGTTCGGTCTGGCCGCACGACAACGCGCTGATCACCCTGGGGCTCGCGCGGTACGGGCTGCACGACGAGGCCCGCACGGTCGCCCGCGCGCTGGTCGACGCGGCGACGGCGACCGGGCACCGGCTCCCCGAGGTGCTCGCCGGCTACGGCCGGGACACCCACGCCGAACCGGTTCCCTACCCGCACGCGTGCGTACGGGAGTCCCGTGCGGCGGCCACCCCGTTGGCGCTGCTCACGGCGGTCGGCGGGGCGTAGCGGCGGCCGGGCGGGGAGCTTGGGGTGAGGTTTGCACGGTGTTTGCCGACCACTGGCCGAGGGGGCTGAACACGGGCCGGGGGCAGGCCGTACGAAACTGAGGCGGATCCGGCTTCCCGCGCCGGGTCCGCCGAACACCGGGCTTCGTACGGAAGGACCCTCGGGTGCCTGTCTCCACTCCCTCACCCCAGCCGGCGGCTTCGAAAGACCCCGAGGACGCCGACGTGCCCCCTTCGGCACCCGAGCAGGAACCGGCGGACTCCCCCTCGGAGCAGCCCGTCACCGAGCCCGTCACCGAATCCGTCTCCGAGCCGGTCACCGATTCCGAGGGTGCCTCCGCCGCGCACCCCTCCCTCAAGGCCCGGATCGCCTATCTGCGGGGCTGGCGGGGGCGGCATCCCGGGGCCGCACGGGGGGTGTGGTGGGCGGTGACGTTGTTGTCGCTCGTGTGGGTGATCGGGGCGTTGCTGCTGCCGAACCGGATGGCCGCGTTGCAGGTGAACCGGTTCATCCGGCTGCCGGGTGAGGCGATCATCGGGGCGGCGGTGCTGCTCGCGCTGCCCCGTAGGCCGCGCATCGCGCTGGCGGCGCTCGGCGGTGCGGTGCTCGGCGCGCTGACGGTGCTGAACCTGCTCGACATCGGTTTCGTGGACTACCTGGGCCGGGACTTCAACCTGGTCCTCGACTGGGGCCTGCTGGACGACGCGCAGTCGTATCTCGCGGACACCCTGGGCAGGACCGCCGCCCTCGCGGCGGCGGTCGGCGTGGTCCTGCTGGTCGTCCTCGTGATCACGGTGACGGCGCTGGCCACCGTCCGGCTGAGCAACATCCTGGTCCGCGACCCCCGCAGGGCCACCCGCGGCACCCTGATCGCGGGCACCGCCTGGATCACCTGCTCGGTGCTGGGCCTGCAGTACGCCGGGATCCCGGTCGCCTCCGACCGGGTGGCGAACCAGCTCCAGTCCGAGGCCCGGAAGGTGCGGGACACCATCCGGGACGAGGCCGCGTTCGGCAAGGAGACCCGCAGCGACACCTTCGGCAACACCCCCGCCGACCAGCTCGTGCCCGATCTGCGCGGCAAGGACATGATCTTCACGTTCATCGAGAGCTACGGCCGCAGCGCCATCGAGGACCCGATCATGGCCCCCGGCGTGGACGCCACCCTCCAGGCCCGCACCGAGGCCCTCGCGAAGGCCGGCTTCCGCGCGAAGAGCGGCTGGCTGACCTCGGCGACGTACGGCGGCAGCAGCTGGCTCGGCCACTCCACCACCCTGTCCGGGCTGTGGGTCGACAACCAGCAGCGCTACCGCACGGTGATGGCCAGCGACCACCTCTCCCTCACCAAGGCGTTTCGCAAGACGGGCGCCTGGGACACCGTCGGGATCATGCCGGGTGTGCAGAAGGGCTGGCCGGAGGCGAAGTTCTACGGCCTGGACAAGGTCTACAACGCCTTCCAGATGGGCTACCGGGGACCGAAGTTCAGCTGGTCGACGATGCCCGACCAGTACGCGCTGGAGGCGTTCCAGCAGCTGGAGCACTCCAAGCGGCGCGACAAGCCGCTGATGTCGGAGATCATCCTGACCTCCAGCCACCAGCCGTGGGCGCCGATCCCCAAGATGGTCGGCTGGGACGAGCTGGGTGACGGCTCGGTCTTCGACGCGATCGAGGCGGCCGGCAACAAGGCGTCCGACGTCATCGCCGACCCCACCAAGTCCAAGGAGGAGTACGGCAAGTCGATCCAGTACTCGGTGACCGCGCTGACGGAGTGGCTGGAGCGCTACGGCAGTGACGACACCGTCCTGGTCTTCCTCGGCGACCACCAGCCGATCTCCCGGGTCAGCGGGGAGAACGCCAGCCGGGACGTGCCGATCTCGATCGTCGCCAAGGACCCGAAGGTCCTCGACAAGATCGCGAGCTGGAAGTGGACCGACGGTCTGCGGCCCGCCCACAACGCCCCGGTGTGGAAGATGAGTTCCTTCCGCGACCGCTTCCTGACGGCCTACGGCTCCACCATGCACCCCAAGAAGGACTGACCGCCCCACCGACCGCGGGCGGCCGGGCGGTTCAGCCGCCGGAGGTGTCCAGTTCCGCGTCCTCGCCGACGCCCGCGCAGTCGTACGGGTCCTTCAGCCAGCCGTCCGGCAGCACCACCCGGTTGTTGCCGGACGTACGGCCGCGAGGCCCGTCGGCGCCGACGGGCCAGGGCTGGTCGAGTTCCAACTCGTCCAGCCCGGAACGGAGTTCTTCCAGGGAGGAGGTGACGGCGAGGCGCTTGCGCATCTCGCTGCCGACCGCGAAGCCCTTGAGATACCAGGCCACATGCTTGCGGAAGTCGACGACTCCCCTGGACTCGTCGCCGATCCACTCGCCGAGCAGGGTCGCGTGCCGGACCATCACGTCGGCGACCTCCCGCAGCGGCGGCCTGCGGAAGTCGTCGTGGCGTCCCTCGAACGCGGCCACCAGGTCGGCGAACAGCCACGGCCGGCCCAGGCACCCGCGTCCGACGACCACCCCGTCGCAGCCGGTCTCGCGGACCATCCGCAGCGCGTCCTCGGCCGACCAGATGTCCCCGTTGCCGAGGACGGGGATCTCGGGGACGTGCTCCTTCAGCCGGGCGATGGCCTCCCAGTCGGCGGTGCCGCCGTAGTGCTGGGCGGCGGTGCGGCCGTGCAGCGCGATGGCGGTGACGCCCTCCTCCACGGCGATGCGGCCGGCGTCGAGGTAGGTGATGTGGTCGTCGTCGATGCCTTTGCGCATCTTCATCGTCACCGGGATGTCCCCGGCGCCGGACACCGCCTCGCGCAGGATCGCGCGGAGCAGGGGGCGCTTGTAGGGGAGGGCCGAGCCGCCGCCCTTGCGGGTCACCTTCGGGACCGGGCAGCCGAAGTTCAGGTCGATGTGGTCGGCGAGGCCCTCCTCCGCGATCATGCGGACGGCCTTGCCGACGGTCGCGGGGTCGACGCCGTACAGCTGGATCGAGCGCGGCTTCTCCGTCGCGTCGAAGTGGATCAGCTGCATGGTCTTCTCGTTGCGCTCGACCAGCGCCCGGGTGGTGATCATCTCGCTGACGAACAGGCCCTTGCCGCCGCTGAACTCCCGGCACAGGGTGCGGAAGGGCGCGTTGGTGATGCCGGCCATGGGGGCCAGGACTACGGGCGGCTGGACGGCGTGCGGGCCGATCCGCAGGGTCGTGTTCGGCGAGGGCGCGGTCGTGGACATTTGCCCATTCTCACGTACGGCACGCCCCACGAGCCATATTCATTAGTTAGGCGTACTATTCACGCATGCCCGAGCTCAGCCCCCGCCGCCGTCGGCTCGTCCTCGCGATCTGCTGCATGAGCCTGCTGATCGTGAGCCTCGACACCACCGCCCTGAACGTCGCGCTGCCCGCGATGGAGCGCGATCTGCACGCCTCCACCGCCGGACTCCAGTGGACCATCGACGCCTACACCGTCGTCCTGGCCGCGCTGCTGATGCTCGCGGGCTCCACCGCCGACCGGATCGGCCGCCGCAAGGTGTTCATGGCGGGCCTGGTGGTGTTCTCCCTCGGCTCGCTGCTGTGCTCCCTCGCGCCCAGCCTGGACCTGCTGATCGCGGCCCGGATGGTGCAGGCGGTCGGCGGCTCGATGCTGAACCCGGTCGCCATGTCGATCATCACCAACACCTTCACCGACCCCCGGGAGCGGGCCCGGGCGATCGGGGTGTGGGGCGCGGTCGTGGGCATCTCGATGGCGGCCGGCCCCCTGCTCGGCGGGGCGCTGGTGGAGGCGGTGGGCTGGCGCGCGATCTTCTGGGTCAACCTCCCGGTCGGCCTCGCGGCCCTGCTGCTCACCCTCCGCTTCGTCCCCGAGTCCCGCGCGCCGCGGGCCCGCCGCCCCGACCCCGTCGGCCAGCTGCTGGTGATCACGCTCTTCGGCTCCCTGACGTACGCGATCATCGAGGCGCCCGGCGCGGGCCTCGCGACCAGCGGCCCCTTCGCCGCCCTGGCGCTCGGCGCGCTCACCGGACTGCTGATCTACGAGCCGCGCCGCGCCGAACCCCTCATCGACCTGCGCTTCTTCCGCTCGGCTCCGTTCAGCGGGGCGACGGTCGTGGCGATCAGCGCGTTCGCGGCGCTCGGCGGGTTCCTCTTCCTGTCCACGCTCTACCTCCAGAACGTCCGCGGGCTGGACGCCCTGGAGGCGGGGCTGTGGATGCTGCCGATGGCCGTGCCGATGTTCCTGTGCGCGCCGCTGTCCGGCCGGCTGGTGGGCAGCCGCGGCCCCCGGCTGCCGCTGGTCGTCGCGGGCGTCGCGATGACGGCGAGCGCGCTGCTGTTCGCGGTCCTCGACGCGGAGACCTCGAACGTCACGCTGTTCCTCGGCTACACCCTCTTCGGCATCGGCTTCGGCTTCGTGAACGCGCCGATCACCAACACGGCGGTCTCGGGGATGCCCCGCAGCCAGGCCGGGGTCGCGGCGGCGGTCGCCTCCACCAGCAGGCAGCTGGGCCAGACCCTCGGTGTCGCGGTGGTCGGCGCGGTGCTGGCGGCGGGCGTGAGCGTGACCTCGTACCGCGAGACCTTCGTCGCCGCCGCCGTCCCCGGCTGGTGGATCCTCACCGCCTGCGGCCTGCTGGTGCTCGCCCTCGGCACCCTGACCACCGGCCCCTGGGCCCGCCGCACGGCGGAGCGGACGGCCCGCCGGCTGGAGGAGGAGCCGCGGGACGCCAGGGGGGCGGCGTCCGGGGTGAACGCCTGACCGCCGAGGCGCCGTAACGCTTCCCGGGGCCCGTACCAAGTACGGGTGCAGCCGAGGAGAGGGAGGCGTCCGTGGAGGGCGGGGAGCGAACAGGGCTCTTAGCGGGGTTCGAGGAGTTCTACCGGCGGCATGTGGACGCGGTGACGCGGTTCGTGGCGCGGCGGGTGGACGACCCGCACACCGCGGCCGATCTGACCGCCGAGATCTTCCTCGCCGTGCTCGACTCGGCCCACACCTACCGGCCGGGCCTCGGCAGCGAGACGGCCTGGCTGTACGGCATCGCGCGCAACGTCGTCTCCTCGGAGCGGCGCCGGGTCGCGCGGGAGGCGGAGCGGAACCGGCGGTTCTCGGGGCGCCGGCTGCTCGAGGCGGACGACATCGTCCGGCTGGAGGACAAGCTCGACGCGGAGAGCCCGGGCCGGCGGCTGCTGGCCGCGCTGTCCCGGCTGCCCGAGGGCGAACGGGCGGTGATCGAGCTGGTCGCGGTGGATCAGCTGACGGTCGCGGAGGCGGCCACCGCGCTCGGCATCCGCCAGGTGACGGCCAGGGTCCGGCTGCACCGGGCCCGCAAGGCGCTGCGCGCGGAGGCGGAGACGGAGGCGTCGGTGGTGCCGGACCTGTCGGTGCTGAACGTGGTCAGAGGAGAGGCATGAGCGCGCGGGAGAGCTTCGAGGACCGGCTGCTGGCGGAGCTGCGGCGGGAGATCGAGCTGCGGGAGGAGGTGAGCGCCCCGAGGCCGCGGCCGCTCGTCACCCGGCGGCGGGTCTCCCTCGCCCTGGGGGCCTGTGCCGTCGCGGCGGCGGTGGCGGTCGCGGTGCCGGGGTCGGCGGGCGGGTCGGGGGCGTATGCGGTGGAGCGGCACGGGGACGGCAGCGTGACGCTCACGTTGAAGAAGCGCAGCCTGCGTGAGGTGGACCGACAGGAGCTGGCGAAAACCCTGAGCGAGGACCACATCAAGATGACGGAGTGGGGATCGAAGGTCGTCCTGCAGTCCTGCACGGACGGTTCGGGGCGGCCCTATCTCGTAGCGGTGGACAAGGCCGGCCGCTCCTCGACGGTCAGCAGCTGGCGGCTGCCGGTCGTCCTGCACCCCGGTGACAAGGTCACCCTGTGCCGTTCCCGTTGAACAACGCGTACAGCCTCTCCAGCCGCCCCCGGCTCTCCTCGTCCACCGGTGTGTACGACACCAGGCGGGCCCCGTGGTCCGGGCTCAGCCACAGGTCGGTGTGGTGGAGGGTGAGGAGACCGACGTAGGGGTTGCGGAACTCCTTGCTCTTGGTGCGGTGGGCGACGACCTCGTAGCGCTCCCAGTTCTCGCGGAACTCCGGGGACTCCGCCTGGAGCCGCTTGACCAGCATCTTCCAGGCCGGCTCGGAGAGGTGCCCGGCCATGGCGGCGCGCAGCTTGGCCGCCATCAGCCGCGTGGTCTCCTCCCAGTGGACGATCGCGGCCCGCCAGTCGGGGTGGGTGTGGACGAGGAGCATGCAGTTGCGGTCCTCGGGCGGGATCGCGTCGAGGTCGTTGAAGAGACGGGCGTAGGTGCGGTTGTAGGCGAGGATGTCGTAGCGGCTGTTCTGGACGCAGGCGGGCAGCGGGTCGAGCTGGTCCAGGGTCATGCGCATGGCGTCGGTGACGCCCTCGCAGTTCGCCGCGGGCGTCGGGTCGGTGGCGCCGGCCAACTGGAAGAGGTGGGCGCGTTCCCCGGCGTCGAGCAGGAGCGTGCGGGCCAGGGCGTCCAGGACCTGCACGGAGACATGGATGTCCCGGGCCTGTTCGATCCAGGTGTACCAGGTCACGCCGACCGCCGAGAGATGGGCGACCTCCTCGCGGCGCAGGCCCGGGGTGCGGCGGCGGGCGCCGCGCGGGAGGCCGACCTGTTCCGGGGTGATCCGCTCGCGGCGGCTGCGCAGGAAACCGGCGAGTTCGTGCCGCCGTATCGCCGCGCCGGAGCCGTTGGACGTCGGCGCGGTGGGCGCGGTCTCCTGGAACATCGTCGTCATGCCTCCAGCCTGCCGGGGCGCGGACCCTGTTGCCAGGTAGTGCTGACACCAGGATAAGGACACTCTGGTACCCGTCTGGGGCGCGGCGCACGCTCGGGGACGTGACCCAGTCAACGACCACCACCGCCGCGTCGGGCGTCCGCGCCGCGGTCCCGGCCCGTCCTCTCGGCCCCCTCGGCCTGTTCACCGTGCTGCTCGGTGCGGCGCTGCCCCTCATCGACTTCTTCATCGTCAACGTGGCCCTGCCGACCATCGGCCGGGACCTGGCCGCGGGCGAGTCCGTCCTGGAGCTCGTCGTCGCCGGGTACGGGGTCGCGTACGCCGTGCTGCTGGTCCTCGGCGGCCGGCTCGGCGATCTCTTCGGCCGGCGCCGGCTGTTCCTGGGCGGTATGGCGGCCTTCGGTCTGACCTCGCTGGCCTGCGGGCTCGCCCCCGGCGCGTGGCCGCTGGTCCTGGCGCGGGTGGCGCAGGGCGCCTCGGCCGCCGCGATGGTCCCGCAGGTCCTCGCCACCATCCAGTCGTCCACGGAGGGTCCGCGCCGGGCCCGGGCGATGAGCCTCTACGGCGCCACGGCCGGCCTGTCCATGGTGGCGGGCCAGATCCTGGGCGGGGTGCTGGTGGCGGCGGACCTGGCCGGGACCGGCTGGCGTTCGGTGTTCCTGGTGAACGTGCCCGTGGTCGTCGTGGGCCTGGTCCTGGCCGTGCGGACCGTCCCGGAGAGCCGCTCCCCGCACCCCGAGCCGGTGGACGGCCCCGGCACCGTCCTGCTCGCCGCCGCCCTGCTGACGCTGCTCGCCCCGCTGACCGAGGGCCGGGCGGCCGGGTGGCCGCTCTGGACCTGGCTGTCGCTGGCCGCGTTCCCGCTGGTGGCGGCGGCGTTCTACGGCGTCGAGCGGCGCGCCGACCGGCTCGGCCGGACGCCGCTGGTCCCGCCGAGTCTGCTCGCGCTCACCACGCTGCGGCGCGGGCTGACGATCATGGCGCCGCTCGCGGTGGGCTTCAGCGGGTTCATGTTCGTGGTGGCGGTGGCGTTGCAGAGCGGGGCGGGGCTCGGCCCGGTCCGGGCGGGGCTGGCGCTCGCGCCGATGGCCGTGGCGTTCTTCCTCGCCTCACTGGCCGGCCCCCGTCTGGTGGCCCGGTTCGGGTCGCGGGTGGTGACGGCGGGGGCGGCGCTCCAGGGCATCGGTGTGCTGCTGATCCTGCTGACGGTCCGCGCCGACTGGCCCGACGTCGGCGTCCTGGAGCTGCTGCCGGGCACGGCGGTGGCGGGTGCCGGGCAGGCCTTCCAACTCCCGGTCGTCATGCGGCTGGTGATGTCCGAGGTGCCGTCGGCGCGGGCGGGTGTGGGCAGTGGGATGATGGTGACCACCCAGCAGGCCTCGCTGGCCCTGGGGGTGGCCACCCTCGGCACCCTGTTCCTCTCCCTGGTCCCGGGGTCGGGCGTGCGGGACGCCCTGGTGGCGACGCTGGCCGTGCAGGTGGCGGGCGTGGTGGTGACGGGGCTGCTGAGCCTGCGTCTGCCCCGCAGGATCGGCTGACGCCGGTCCGGCCGGCCGGCGCGTGGGTCGGCACGTCGGTCACCGGGTCCGTCACCGCGAGGGAACGGCTTGGTCAACTCCAGCCCGGAAGCGCCCCGTTGCCGTCGCCCGTGCTGCACACTCCTTGCCGACCGGGGTGGGCCCGGACCGGGATGCGGGAGGCGTCGTGGCGCGGATCGACGAGAGCAAGGTGAGCCGCTGGGACCGGCACGGGCGCGGGCATGTCGTCCGGGTGCGGCGGGCGGGCGTCCGGCGCACCGTCGAGTGCGACACGTGCGGCTGGCGCGAGGGCGCCCAGTTCCTGCCGTGGCTGAAGGCGGCCGACCATCTCGCGGAGGCACACCAGGCGACGGTGGACCCGGCCGAGGGGCGGTCCGGCGAGGAGCGGCGATGACCTGAGGCGACCGGCCATGACCGGCGATGAGTTCCGGGCGCGCGGGGAGTCGTAGGCAGGACAGCTCTCGTGGTTCCCGCACGGAAGGCCCCCGCCATGAGCACGCTCCACACCACCCTGCGACGGTACGTCGACGACGGGACGGTTCCCGGGGCCGTGGGCCTGGTGGCCCGCGGGGACGAGGTGGAGGTGGTGGCCGTGGGCTCGGTCGACGCCGAGGGCTCCGCCCCGATGGCCCGGGACTCGCTGTTCCGGATCGCGTCGATCACCAAGCCGCTGACGGCGGCCGCGCTGCTGATGCTGGTGGACGAGGGCGTGGTCGCCCTGGACGCACCGGTGGCGCAGTGGCTTCCGGAGCTGGCCCGCCCCGTGGTGGCGCGCACGCCGTCCGGTCCTGTGACGGACGTCGTCCCGGCGGCCCGCCCGATCACCGTCGAGGACCTGCTGTCCTCCCGTCCCGGCTGGGGCTTTCCGTCCGACTTCACGCTCCCGGCGGTGCAGGCGCTGTTCGGGGTGCAGAAGGACGGTCGGGCGCCGCAGGCGTACCCGGCCCCGGAGGTCTGGCTGGCCGAGCTGGCCCGGGTGCCGCTGCTGCACCAGCCGGGCGAGGCCTGGCTGTACGGCACGGCGTCCGACCTCCAGGGTGTGCTGATCGCCCGGGCGTCGGGCCGGTCCCTGCCGCGGTTCCTGGCCGAGCGGCTGCTGGAGCCGCTGGGCATGAAGGACACCGCGTTCACGGTCCCCGAGGAGAAGCGGGACCGTTTCACGACCGCGTACCGTCCCGACGGCGCCGGGGCACTGGAGGTGACGGACCGCCCGGACGGCCAGTGGAGCCGGCTCCCCGCCTTCCCCTCGGGCGGCGGGGGCCTGGTCTCCACGGCCGACGACTGGCTGGCCTTCGCCCGGCTGCTCCTGGACGGCGCCGGCGGGCTGCTCTCCCCCACCTCGGTCGCCCGGATGACGAGCAACCACCTCGGCGCGGGTCAGCGCGACGGGGGCGCCCTGTTCCTGGAGGGCCAGGGCTGGGGCTACGGCGGCCAGGTGGACATCGCTCCCCTGGCCCCGTGGAACGTGCCCGGCCGCTACGGCTGGGTCGGCGGCACGGGCACCACGGCGCACCTCGTCCCGGCCACCGGCACGGTCACGGTCCTGCTGACCCAGGTGGCGATGGAGAACCCGACGCCGACCCCGCTGATGCGGGACTTCTGGCGGTGCGCGGCGACGGCGCAGGCCCGTTAGGGCGTACCGTCGGGCGTGCCGTCGAGGTCGCTGACCAGGCCGCGCAGCCGCGGCCCGTACTCGGGGTGGGCCAGGGCGTGGGCCATCTGGGCGATCAGGTAGTCGGCGGGGTTGCCGGTGTCGTACCAGCGGCCCTGGATGACCTGGCCGTAGACGGCGCGCGTGGCGGCGTAGGCGTTGATCGCGTCGGTCAGGTAGATCTCGCCGGTGCGGTGCTCGTACCAGCGGCGGGTCTGCTCGCGGAGTTCGTCGACGATGCCGGGGGTGATGACATAGCCGCCGATGGCCGCGTAGGAGGAGGGTGCGGCCTCCGGCTCGGGCTTCTCGACCAGGCCGGTGATGCGCAGGGTGCCGGCGCCGAGGTCCTCCTTGACGAGGGGGACGCCGTAGCGCTGGGAGTCGGCGGGGTCCATCGGCATGAGGGCGAGGACGGGGCAGCCGGTCTGCTCGTGGGCGCGGATGAGCTGCTGGGCACGGGGGACCTCGGCCACGAACACGTCGTCGGGCCACAGCACGAGGACGGGTTCGTCGCCGAAGGAGCGGGCGGCGTTGAGGACCGGGGTGCCGTTGCCGTAGGGGCCGCGCTGGTCGAGGTAGGTGATGTGGCCCCGGCGGGCCAGCTCGGCGATCTCCTCGACGGCGTCGGCGTAGGCGGGCTTGCCGTCGGCGCGGAGCTGCTCGACGAGCGCGGGGTTGGGGCGGAAGTGGTCCTGGATGAGGGACTTGCCGCCGGAGACGACGATGGTGATGTCCGTGATGCCGGAGTCCACCAGCTCGCGCACGGTGTGCTCGATCACCGGTTTGTCGCCGACCGGGAGCATCTCCTTGGGGGTCGCCTTCGTCAGCGGCAGCAGCCGGGAGCCGAGTCCGGCGGCGGGGATCACCGCCCTGCGGATCGTCGGGGGCATGGGGTCTCTCCCGGTTCGTCTCGGTGTCACGCGTGGGGTCGGTCCCGCGCGCGGTCGGCCGCACACTCTAGTCCGCCGGGATGTGAGCCGCCTGTGCGGCGCCCAGGCCCCTCAGCAGCAGGTCCACCAGCGCCTCGAAGTCCGCCTGCGCCTCGGGCCGCTCCCACAGGGCGCGGTGGCGGGGGTCGTGGAAGCGGGCGGTGGCGTGGAAGACGGTGCGGGCGGCGACGGCCGGGTCGCAGGGGGCGAAGTCGCCGGCCGCGACGCCCGCCGTGACGATCGTCGCGAGCTGGCCGGTGAGGTCGGCGATGTGCCGGCCGACGGCCTCGCCGCTCTCGTCGGACAGGACCAGGTAGGTGGCGAACAGTTCGGGGTCGTCGCCCGCCTTGCGCCGCTTGGCCTCGAAGAGGGCGGCGAGCCAGGCGCGCAGCCGGGCCCGCGGGGCGCGCGTCTCGTCGGCGGCCAGCCCCGCGAGGGCTTCGGAGGTGCGGTCCAGCCACCGCTGGGTGACCGCCTCGCGCAGCGCCGCCTTGGTGCGAAAGTGGCGGTAGACACTGCCGTGACTGACCCCGAGCGCGCGGGCCACGTCGACCACGGTGGCCTTGGCGGGGCCGTGGCGCCGCAGCACCTCCTCGGTCGCTTCGAGGATGCGCTCGGGGGTCAGGATCTCGGAGGTCTGCGGCGGGGCCATGGTTCAGACGGTACCGGGCAGGTGGGTCAGCGCTCGCTGTCGAGGTGTTCCATCGCGGCGGGGGCGTAGCGGGCACCGGCCGCCGCGTCGGCGGGCACGGCCTCCTCGATCTCCGCGAGGTCCGCCTTGTCGAGGACGACGTCCAGGGCGCCCAGCGACTCCGCGAGCCGCTCCCGGCTGCGGGCGCCGATCAGCGGGACGATGTCCTCGCCCTGGGCGAGGACCCAGGCGATCACGGTCTGGGCGACGGTGACGCCCTTGCGGTCGGCGACCGCGCGCAGCGCCTCGACCAGGGTCAGGTTGTGCCGGAGGTTGTCGCCCTGGAAGCGGGGCGAGAAGGTCCGGAAGTCGCCTGCGGCGAGCTGCCGTTCGGCGGTGAAGTGCCCGGAGATCAGGCCCCGGCCGAGGACGCCGTACGCGGTGACGGAGATGCCCAGTTCGCGGGTGACGGGCAGAATCGACCGCTCGATGCCCCGGGAGATGAGCGAGTACTCGATCTGGAGGTCGGCGATCGGGGCGGTCGCGGCGGCCCGGCGGATGGTCGCGGCACCGACCTCGCTGAGGCCGATGTGCCGGACGTATCCCTGCTCGACGAGTTCGGCGAGGGCGCCGACCGTCTCCTCGATGGGGACGTCGGGGTCGAGGCGGGCGATGCGGTAGACGTCGAGGTGGTCGACGCCGAGGCGCTGGAGGGAGTAGGAGGCGAAGTTCTTCACGGCGGCGGGCCGGCCGTCGTAGCCGAGCCAGGAGCCGTCCGGGCCGCGCAGGGCGCCGAACTTCACGCTGAGCAGGGCCTGCTCGCGCCGGGCGGCGGGCGCGGTGCGCAGGGCCTCGGCGATGAGGAGTTCATTGCTGCCCATGCCGTAGAAGTCGCCGGTGTCCAGCAGGGTGACGCCGGCCTCCAGCGCGGCGTGGATCGTGGCGACGGACTCGGCGGGATCCGCGCCGCCGTAGAGGGCGGTCATGCCCATGCAGCCGAGGCCGAGGGCGGAGACGTGGGGGCCGGTGCTGCCGAGGGGGCGGGTGGGGAGGGTCATGGGTTCCACCCTGACATGACAGATGACAGATTTCAATATCTGTCATCTGTCACCCGTCGACCGGCACCTGTCCGGTCGACGCGCCGGGCATGGCGAGGACAATGGGACATGTCGGTGCGCAGTCACCCAGGCGGCGCCTGCCACCGGCCGAGCGGCCCTTGCGCGCCGCCGTGGAGGTCTGCCATGAGCATCCGTATCGCCACGTTCAACATGGAGAACCTGTTCCGCCGGCCCACGGCCTTCCGTCTCGAGAAGGCGGCCGAGCGCGATGAGATCGTCAGCGACTTCGCCAAGCTGGTCGCGCTCCTCGATCTGCCGGTGTACCAGCCCGCGGACAAGGGGGAGATCGCCAGGCTCATCGAGAAGCACCGGGCGTACGAGATCAACCCCGAGGACCCGCCGCCGATCTTCGTCAACCAGTCCCGCCCCGGCAAGGGCTCCGGGCTGTTCAAGACGACCGGGTCGGGCGAGAGCACCCGGGTCGAGGTCACCGCCAACGGCCGTGCCGGGTGGGCCGGCTGGGCGGAGCTGGGACAGGACGACCTCGATCTGGGCGTCGTACGCAACACCGGCCGGGTGGTCTCGGAGGTCGACGCGGACATCCTGCTGACCGTGGAGGTGGAGGACCGGCTCGCCCTGGAGCGGTTCAACACGCAGGTCCTGCACGGGGCACTGGGCAGGCGGCCGTACCCGTACAACCTGCTCGTCGACGGCAACGACCCCCGGGGCATCGACGTCGGGATCTTCAGCCGGTACCCGATCACCTCCGTCCGCACCCATGTCTTCGACACCCGCCCGGACCGCCCCGACGAGCGCCTCTTCAGCCGGGACTGCCCCGAGTTCGAGATCGAGCTCGACGGATCGACGCTCGTGATCCTCGGCAACCACCTCAAGAGCAAGTTCCAGGACGACCCGGATCTGCGGCTGGCCCAGGCACGGCGGGTCGCGGAGATCTACCGTGCCGCGTCGGAGCGCACCCCGCACGTCGTTGTCGCCGGGGACCTCAACGACGACCCGGACAGCACACCGGCCGTGGAGCTGGGGGAGACCGGCCTGCGGGACGTCATGAGCCACCCCGCCTACCGCGGACTGCCCGGCACCCACGGGGACTGCCGGAACACCGACGACAAGCTCGACTACGTGCTGCTCCCGCCGTCACTGTGGCCCGAGGTGCAGCATGTCGGCCTGGAGACTCGCGGAATCTACGCGGAGGGCATCAAGTCCTTCGACACGGTGAAGTCGAAGCTCGAATCGGCGTCGGACCACGCGGCCCTGTACGTGGACCTGGACCTCTGAGACAGCACGGTGCCGGGCCCCTGGGAACAGGGACCCGGCACCGGTGAGGATCCTGGGTCAGGCGCCGAGCAGGCGGCCCGCCAGGTAGCCCTCGATCTGGTCGAGGGAGACGCGCTCCTGCTTCATGGAGTCACGCTCGCGCACGGTGACGGCGTTGTCGTCGAGGGTGTCGAAGTCGACGGTGACGCAGTACGGCGTGCCGATCTCGTCCTGGCGGCGGTAGCGGCGGCCGATCGCGCCCGCGTCGTCGAACTCGATGTTCCAGTGCTGGCGCAGCGCGGCGGCGAGGCCCTTGGCCTTCGGGGACAGCTCCGGGTTGCGGGACAGCGGCAGGACCGCGACCTTCACCGGGGCCAGGCGGTGGTCGAGGCGCAGGACCGTGCGCTTCTCCAGCTTGCCCTTGGCGTTGGGGGCCTCGTCCTCGACGTAGGCGTCGAGGAGGAACGCCAGCATCGCGCGGCCGACACCGGCCGCGGGCTCGATGACGTACGGCGTCCAGCGCTCCTGGGCCTCCTGGTCGTAGAACGCGAGGTCCTGGCCGGAGGCCTTGGAGTGGGCGGAGAGGTCGTAGTCGGTGCGGTTGGCGACGCCCTCCAGCTCGCCCCACTCGTTGCCGCCGAACTGGAAGCGGTACTCGATGTCAGCGGTGCGCTTGGAGTAGTGGGAGAGCTTCTCCTTCGGGTGCTCGTACCACCGCATGTTCTCCTCGCGCAGGCCCAGGCCGGTGTACCAGTTCCAGCGCTGCTCCATCCAGTACTCCTGCCACGTCTCGTCCTCGCCCGGCTTGACGAAGAACTCCATCTCCATCTGCTCGAACTCGCGGGTGCGGAAGATGAAGTTGCCGGGCGTGATCTCGTTGCGGAAGGACTTGCCCATCTGCGCGATGCCGAACGGCGGCTTGCGGCGCGAGGTGGTCTGCACGAGGGAGAAGTTGGTGAAGATGCCCTGGGCGGTCTCGGGGCGCAGGTAGGCGACGGAGCCGGTGTCCTGCGTCGGGCCGAGGTGGGTCGAGAGCAGACCCGAGAACTGCTTGGGCTCGGTGAACTGGCCCTTCGTGCCGCAGTGGGTGCAGTTGATGTCGGCCAGGCCGTTCGCCGGGGGACGGCCGTGCTTGGCCTCGTAGGCCTCCTCCAGGTGGTCCGCGCGGAACCGCTTGTGGCAGGAGGTGCACTCGGTCAGCGGGTCGGAGAAGGTGGCGACGTGACCGGAGGCGACCCAGACCTCGGGGGCCAGGATGACGGACGAGTCGATACCGACCACGTCCTCGCGCGACGTCACCATGTAGCGCCACCACTGGCGCTTCAGGTTCTCCTTGAGCTCGACACCCAGCGGTCCGTAGTCCCAGGCGGCACGCTGGCCGCCGTAGATCTCACTACAGGGGAATACAAAGCCACGGCGCTTGCTCAGGCTGACGATGGTGTCGATCTTGTCGGCGGCCACGGTGCTCTCTTCATAACGACGACGGGCGACGAAGCGAGATGCTTCCAGCGAATGGTTCAGGGTACCGGCGGGGGCTCCCCCTGAATCAAATCGGTTCCCTTACCCGGCCCTTTGCCCAGCCCTTACCCACTCCTGCACCGGACCTGGGACGGGCTTGTTGACAACGGTTTCCATATTTGTTGAAAATGACTGTCATGAACGTACGGCGTCAGCGCATATCCGGCATAGCCATGGCGGCTACCGCCGCCCTCGGGCTCGGCACCCTCACCGCCTGCTCGGGGGCCAGTGCCGCCGGCAACACCGACAGGTTCGACGTCGTCGCGTCGTTCTACCCGATGGCCTTCCTCGCCGAGCGGATAGGCGGCGACCACGTCCACGTCACCAGTCTCACCCAGCCCGGCCAGGAACCGCACGACCTGGAGATCAGCGCCCGGCAGACCGCGCAGCTCCAGGAGTCCGACGCGGTGCTCTACGTCAAGAACCTCCAGCCCTCCGTCGACGACGCGGTGGCCCAGTCCGAGGTCAAGACCAAGATCGACGCCGCCTCCCTGACCTCCCTGGAGAAGCACGGCAACGAGGTCGGCGGCCACGCGGCCGAGCACGACGACCACGAGAACGAGGAGCTGTCCGGCCTCGACCCCCACATCTGGCTCGACCCGGTGCGCTACGCCCAGGTCGCCGAGGGCGTCGGCAAGGCCTTCGAGAAGGCCGACCCGGACCACGCGGCCGACTACAAGGCCAACACCGCGGCCCTGGTGAAGCAGCTCGACGCCCTGAACACCGAGTTCAAGGACGGCCTGGCGGACACCAGGTCCAAGGTGTTCGTCACCACCCACGCCGCCTTCGGCTACCTCGCCGAGCGCTACGGCCTGACCGAGGAGGCCATCAACGGCCTCGACCCCGAGTCGGAGCCCAGCGCCGCGCGCGTGAAGGAGCTTGAGAAGATGGCGAAGGCCGACGGCGTCACCACCGTGTTCTACGAGACGCTCGTCAGCGACAAGACCGCGAAGACCATCGCCTCCGACGCCGGGCTGAAGACGGACGTCCTCGACCCGATCGAGGGCATCACGGACAAGTCCCGCGGCAAGGACTACTTCTCGGTTCAGCAGGCGAACCTCAAGGCGCTCCAGAAGGCCCTGGGAGCCAAGTGACCAGCCGATCGGAGAAAGCGGCATGACCGGAAGCGGTATGACGGAGCCCGTCATCTCCCTGCGCGGAGTCCGCGCCGACCTGGGCGCGCGCCCGGTCCTGCGGGGCATCGACCTCACCGTGCACCGCGGTGAGGTCGTCGCGCTGCTCGGCGCCAACGGCTCCGGCAAGTCCACCGCCGTGCGGACCGTCATCGGCCAGGTACCGATCGGCTCCGGCGAGATCGAGCTGTTCGGCACGCCCCGCCGCCGGTTCCGGGACTGGGCGCGCATCGGTTACGTGCCCCAGCGCACCACGGCCGCCGGCGGCGTCCCCGCCACCGTCACCGAGGTCGTCTCCTCCGGCCGCCTCTCCCGCACCCGCTTCGGCGTCTTCCGCAAGGGCGACCGGGAGGCCGTACGGCACGCCCTGGACCTCGTCGGCATGGCGGACCGGGCCAGGGACAACGTCGACGCGCTCTCCGGCGGCCAGCACCAGCGCGTCCTGATCGCCCGCGCCCTCGCCTCCGAGCCCGAACTGCTCATCATGGACGAGCCGATGGCGGGCGTGGACCTGGCCAGCCAAGAGGTCCTGGCCCAGACCCTGAAGAGCCAGGTCGCGGCCGGTACGACGGTCCTGCTCGTCCTGCACGAACTGGGCCCCCTGGAACCCCTGATCGACCGGGCGGTCGTCCTGCGCGACGGCTGCGTGCAGCACGACGGCCCGCCGCCGAAGGCCGTCGGCCAGCATGCCCTGCCCGGCCACGACCACGTCCACCCGCACGCCCCGGCGGGTGCCGAACCGATGCGCACAGGACTGCTGAGCTGATGGACTTCCTCGACTACGCCTTCATGCAGCGGGCGCTGCTCGCCGCCGTCCTGGTCGGCATCACCGCCCCCGCCGTCGGCATCTACCTCGTCCAGCGCCGCCAGGCCCTGATGGGCGACGGCATCGGCCATGTCGCCATGACCGGCGTCGGCCTCGGCTTCCTGCTCTCCGCGTCCCCGGTCTGGATGGCGACCGCGGTCTCCGTCCTCGGCGCGGTGCTGATGGAACTCATCCGCTGGTACGGCCGCACCCGCGGCGACATCGCCCTCGCCATGCTCTTCTACGGCGGTATGGCCGGCGGCGTCATGTTCATCAACCTCGCGCCGGGCGGCTCCAACGCGAACCTCACCTCGTACCTCTTCGGCTCCCTGTCGACGGTGTCGGCCTCCGACGTCACGTCGATCTGCCTGCTGGCCGCGTTCGTCGTCCTGGTCACCGTGGGCCTGCGCCGCCAGCTGTTCGCGGTCAGCCAGGACGAGGAGTTCGCCCGCGTCACCGGCCTCCCCGTGCGCGCCCTGAACCTGCTGACCGCGGTCACGGCGGCGGTGACCGTGACGGTCGCCATGCGGGTCGTCGGCCTGCTGCTGGTGTCCGCCCTGATGGTGGTCCCGGTCGCCGCCGCCCAGCAGCTCAGCCGCAGCTTCGCCGCGACCTTCGCGATCGCCGTGGCGATCGGCGTGAGCGTGACCGTCGGCGGCACCGTCACCTCGTACTACCAGGACGTCCCGCCCGGGGCGACGATCGTGCTGCTGACCATCGCCGCGTTCCTCGCGCTCGGCGCGCTGGCCGCTCCCCTGGCCCGCCGCCGCGCCCGCGCGGCCGCCGCCGCCCACCCCGCCGGGGACCCGGCGGAGTGCACGATTCCGGCCACTCGGGGGGCGGGCGGCGCGGCCGGTGTCTGACTCGGCTCGGGGCGGGCTGGCACAATGGCCCGGCAAGCCGCAGACGTGAGGAGGCAACGGTGACGACCGCTGGACCGCCCGTGAAGGGCCGTGCCACCCGGCAGCGCGCCGCCGTCGCGGCGGCACTGGACGAGGTCGACGAGTTCCGCAGCGCGCAGGAACTCCACGACATGCTCAAGCACAAGGGCGACTCCGTCGGCCTGACCACCGTGTACCGCACCCTCCAGTCCCTCGCCGACGCCGGCGAGGTGGACGTCCTGCGCACCTCCGACGGCGAGTCCGTGTACCGCCGCTGCTCCACCGGCGACCACCACCATCACCTCGTCTGCCGCACCTGCGGCAAGGCGGTCGAGGTGGAGGGCCCGGCGGTGGAGAAGTGGGCGGAGACGATCGCCGCGGAGCACGGGTATGTGAACGTGGCGCACACGGTGGAGATCTTCGGGACCTGCGCGGAGTGCGCGGGAGCGGTTTCCTAGGAGCGGCCGCTCGCCCGAACCGGCGCACTCCTACCGGTGACGGCTCCGGTTTCGGGCGAACGCGATCTCACCGTTGTCGTCAGGGACTTTGAGCGTCGGCTCAGGAAGTCCGGCCGCCCTGAGCCGTTGCCGCAACTCCTGATGCAGCACCCTCAGCGAGACGACCTCCGACCCGTCGTCCAGACCTGCGGCCAGGACGTCGACGAGTTCTCCGGTGAGCGCCATGCACCCGTCCCCGGGCGGAGCCGACACCGCCAGGACGGTCACATCGTCCGACGGCACGGCGTTGAAGACCCCGGGCAAACCGTCGGCCCCCGGGGACCCGCTGTAGCAGCAGTCCAGGATGACGATCTTGTGCCGAGCCGCACTGCTGCGGACCACTCTCCGGATGTCGTCGAACGGCACGCCCGTGACGGGCGCGTACGGACGACTGCGGCGAAGAGCCAGGCTCAGCTCGCCGGAGACCGAGTCGTACAGGCCGTGTCCCGCGAAGTACACCAGCAGGGTGTCCACGGCTGAGGTTGCCGCGTGGGCGACGACGCCGAGGACCGCCGCTCCGTCGTCCGGGTCCGGCAGCACCGTGGTACGTGCTCCGCTGAAGATACCCTCCGACGGATCCGTGAACAGCAGCGACAGCTCTCGCAGTCCCACGCCGACCTGCGGCAGACGGGGCAGTTCCGTGTAGGCGCCAACCCCGATCAGCACCGCGTTGGAGCGATCCGGGTCGGGAAGCCGGGGCGGATCGGGCCGCAGCCACGCCCAGGTCCGGAGTGCCTTTTCCGCTACGCGTACCCGCTGGAGGCGGCCGTGGAGTTCAGGCACGCTCTCGTAGAGCGACTCGGACACGATGAGCGCGCAGTCGGCCCGTGACCCGCGCAGGGCGGCCGAGTCGGCCAGGCGGGCGGCATGGAGTACGGCGTCCCCCTCGGCACCTCGCTCGCTCACGCCCGCGGCGCCGAGGGCCAGTGCGGCCCGCACCCGCATCCGGACTCCCCGCTCGCGTACGTGCCGCAGCCCCTCGGCGAGACCGTCCACGAAGCCGCGGACCGCTCTCGCCTCGTCCACCCCGTGGGGCAGCAGGACGAGTGTGCCGTCCCCGCGGTCCTGGCGGACCCACAAGCGGCGGGGAACCCCCGTCATCCTCATCGCGAGGTCGAGGACGTCGTGCAGGGCTTCCTGCATCCGCAGTCCCGTACGGCTGTCCATCTTCCCGTAGCCGACGATGTCGACGGCGATACAGATCCTGGGCGTTCCCGGCGAGCCCGGTGAGCCGGTCGGGGCACGGTTCTGGAAGCGCAGGCCGATGAGCGACCGGTCCGGCCAGGCCACCGCACACTCGTCGAACGGGACCCGTCCATCCGGCTTCTCGTCATCGTCCACGGCGAGGAGGAAGACCGGCACCGTCAAGGTGTCCCAGGGCATCAGCCAGCCGAAGGGTGAGGCCGCCCGCTCGATCACCACCGGGCAGCTCCAGCCGTCACCGCGCCAGACCAAGTCGTGCCTGCCCACCCCCTTCCGTGAAGAATGACGCTCGCGTACGACATAGAGGCCCCGCTCGTCGAGATACCGCAACAGGTCCCCGGCGATCTCCGCCTCGCTCTTGCGCGTCGCGCCGGGCTCGTCATGGACGTACCTCAGCAGATGCAGAAGCAGCACATCGGCGTCCCGCGGAACCCCGCGCACCCGGGCGAACGCGCTCTGGACCTCCTCGGGGCACCGGGACAGCAACGCGTCGACATACTGCTCGCGCAGCCGGGCCCGTACATCGGCGGGCGGCTCGCCCAGTGACTCGGCGATCCTCGCCGCCTGGCTCATGAGACGGTCCCAGCGAGGAGGCTCGGCAGAAGCCTCCCCCGGTACCCACACGGACGCCGTCTCCTCAGCCTGCGGCGACAGGACCACGCCGTCGGAGACCGAGCCCGCCACCCCCAGCCGTGCCCGCATCGCCGGTCCGAGGTAGGCGAACGGTGCGGTCTCTCCCGTCTCGTCCCGGTCCAGCGGCCAGGCCGGGAAGTCCGACGAGCGGCCTGTCAAGCTCTCGATGCGCTCCCCCACACGGCGGCTGCAGTCGAGGAGTTCCGCGGTGGGGACGGCGTCCAGGAGCAGGTCCTTGGCCTCCGGGGTGAAGTCGAACAGCCGATGGCGTCCGGTGCGGCCGGTGTCCTCAGGCTCCACGGGCTGTAGCAGGCCGCCCAGGAAGACCTCGGCCAGTGGCGCGGTGTCCTGACGCTGGTCGAGGCAGGAGTGGACGAGCTGCATCACGGGCACGGTGACCGGGGCCATGGCCGCCAGATGCGCGGCCAGGCGCAGGGCCTCGGGTGAGGCGGCGCGGGCGAAGTCCCGGACTGAGACGCGGACCGGTGCGGCCGGCACCTGGCTCGGCTCGGGAGCCCACAGACGGGCCGGGACCGGCCGTCCGACGACCGTGTTCAGGGCGGCCCAGGTCGAGAAGCCGGCCGGGGTCAGTTCCAGAACGGGGACGGGCACCGGCGGGGGCGGCGCGACGCTCGGGGGGAGCACCTGGTCCGTCACCGTCCACGCGGTGTTCGCCGCGCCCGGACGAGGGGAGACGACCTGCCAGCCGTCCGCTCGCACGCCGGAGCCCGCCCACAGTCGGCGAGGCAGGGTGTGGAGCACCGCCGTGGGACCGCAGCGGGCCCAGGCTTCGAGCACCGGCCGCAGGCGTCCGTCGCGCCACGCGGCCGCCGCACCGTCGGTGACGACCAGCACCATGGTCCGGCCGGCGGTGTCGGAGACGGTGTCGGCCGGCCGGGTCGGCGTCGTGGCGGTCCAGGGGCGGCCAAGACGGACTTCCGCGCCCTCGGTGCCGTAGCGGATCTGGTAGGTCTCCACCTGGCGGAAGGCGCCGCTGCGTTCGAAGAGGCCCTGGAGTTCGGCGCACTGCCGCTGCCACAGAGGCATGGACACGCCGCCGTCGATGATCAGGGTCAACCGCAGCCATCGCTCCGGCTGGGCGCGCAGTACCAGTTGGGGGGTGCGGGTGTCGGCCTGGAGATCGGCGGTGGCCGCTTCGTCGAGTTCACTGCGCCGACGGCTCGGGACGCGCCGTTTCAGCGGACGCAGGGCCCGGCCCAGGGCAAGGGTCGGGCCGAGGGCCCGGGCGCCCGGGGTCCACAGGGCTCCGGTCGGCGGTTCGGCGGTCAGAGGACCGGAGACGACCGGCAATTGGGGGTCGTCCGGGCGGGCGGTTCTCCGGGTGCTCCCCCGTCCCTTTCCCGCCGTGGTGCCGGGGGGTGCGGTCGCTTCCGGGTCCGGCTCCCCGCCGAGCGGGGAGACCTCGGCGTCCGGGGACTCCGGGTCGGTGCCGGGCGGGATGCGCGCGGCCAGTGGTGCCGCCGGGCCGGACGGAACACGTGCCGCCAGCCAGAGAATGTCGAGGAGTTCCTCCTGCCCCAGGGACGGCCGGCCTTCTTGTCCGAGTACCCTCCGCAGCTCCTCGAACATGGCTCAGCCGTCCGCGTTGAGCCGGTGCAACACCGTCTTCAGCAGTCCGTCGGCGTCCAGCCGGGCCCCGCCCCGGCGCAGGAACACGGCGTTGAGAAGCTGGTCGGTGGCCAGTTCCCCGACCGCCCGCTGGGCCAGGAACGCCATGACGAGGTCACCGGCGTCGGCGAGGGCGTCGGGCCCGAGATGGCCCTCGACGATCCCGCGCAGCCGTGCCTCGTCCGGGTCTCCGAGGTGCAGCGGGAGGCAGCGACGGCGGAACGCCGGCGGGAAGTCGCGCTCACCGTTGCTGGTGATGACGACGAGCGGGAACTCGGCGCAGCGTACGATCCCCCGCGTCACCCGCGCCGTCATGTGCGGGTCGACGGTGCGGACGTCGACCTGCGCCTGGTGCTCGGGCAGCCTGGACAGCTCCGGGATCTCGAAGGTGCCTTCCTCGAACACGGTCAGCAGGTCGTTCGGCAGATCGATGTCGCCCTTGTCGAGTTCGTCCACGAGCAGCACCCGGGGGCGGTCCACGGCGACGAAGGCCGTGCCCACCGGGCCGAGCCGGAGAAACGAGCCGATGCCGGACCGGGTCCCGTCCGGGTCCCGTGCGAGGTTGCTCTCCTGGAGTCGGCCGATGGCGTCGTAGCGGTAGAGGGCGTCTTGCAGTGTGGAGCGGCTGTTGACGGGCCAGTACAGCACGGGACCCAGATCGAGTTCGTGCGCGATGGCCGCGGCCAGCGACGACTTGCCGGTGCCGGGGTGGCCGGTCACGAGCAGGGGCCGGCGCAGATGGATGGCGGCGTTGACGACGTCGGTCTCCTCTCGGCCGATGACGTAGTGGGCTCCGGCCGCTTCGGTGCCGCCGGCGGCGGCCGCGAAGCGGCGCCAGGGCGGGGCCACGGGAATCGCGACCGTGCGGCGCTGTCCGTCTCCCCGGAAGAGCCGCCAGTTCTCGTCCGCGGCGGTGGTGCCGCCGTCCTGCATTTCGGATGCTGAGGTCTCTGGGGGCTCTGAGGGTTCTGAGGTCATCAGGGTTTCGCCTCTGGGGGATCGGAACGGGTTGCCCGGTCGGAGAGTCCGGTCAGGGACAGGACGGGCGGAAGGGGGCGTTCGGCGGATTCCAGCAGCACCGCCGGGCATACGGGATGGGCCGCCGGGTTCATGCACGCCTGGGCCCGGTAGTCCCGGATCCGCCAGGGCAGCCCGTCCGCGGCTCGCTCCGGGCGGAGCGGGTCGAAGTGCGTGACCGGGACCTGAGCCGGCGCCTGCCGGTCCCACAGCACGACGGGGTAGCCGAGCCGCAGCGCCGCCTGCACCAGCCGGTCCCGGCCATCCGGGCCCGCCCGTACCACGGCGCGGGCCGCGCGGACGTCCGCCATCAGGGCTCCGTAGCCCATGTATCCCTTGGCATGCCCGTCGTCGAGGAAGACCACCGTGTCGTTGTGCCGCCCCACCCGACGGTTCTTCAGTCCCTCCTGCCGCTGTTCCTCCCGCTCGGCGTCGGCCAGCGGAGCGCAGCGCAGTGCGGTCGCCCACTCCACACCCAACAGGCAGGGCAGCGCATCGCCGTCGTCGGCGCCGTTCCACGCATCCACGGGCAGGTGTACGGCGTCCGGCTGGAGCAGGATCTCCACAACCGGGGTCTCATCGGTCTCCGTGCGCAGCAGCTTCACCGTCCGCTTTATCCGGCGCACCACGCCCCGGGAGGAAAGGGGCTCGAGGCTCTGTTCGGCGGCCTGTACGAGGTCCCCCGCACCGGTGTCGACCCACATCACGCACGTGTAGTGGTCGTCCTCGTCATCGGCCGCGTCGAGTGGCGCCGCGTCCAGCTGCGCGAGGACACGGGGCCGGCAGGCCGCCGGTCCGAGTGAGTCGGCCCAAGCCAGCGCCTCGGCACGGCGCTCGGCCAGACCACCGTCGTCGACGCCGAGCCGGTGGGCGACTTGGTCCGCCCATTCGTGGAGTTCCCTGCGGAGCGCGGGGACGAGCGCGGCGAGCAGTTCGGTGAAGCGCAGGACAGCGGGTACCAGCTGTCGTCCCGGATGCGCCACGCTCTGTCCGCCGGTGAGTTCCTCGAAATGCTCCACGCAGGCCATGAGCTGGTCGACGGAGGGCCCGTCCGTCTCCGCCGCGGTGGGCGGCGGCAGCCAGGCCTTCCCCAATGGCTGGGCTGCTCGTACGGCCGCGATCACCCGTGCCGTCGGCGGGAGTTGCGGTGCCCGGCCGAACGACTCCTGCAGCGAGCGGTGCTCGAGGGGGGACAGCAGGCCGGGCACGCCATGGGTGCGTCCCAGCGCCAGCAACTGGTCGGCGGCCCGCCGGTTCCGGGTGTGCACGAGCTCCACAAGGGCGGCCATGGCCCGCTCGACCGTGAGCAGGGCGTGGGCGATCCGCTCCTCGGAGGGGCACGCCCCCAGGCCGGCTTCCGGGCACTGCACGGCGAGGTGTTCGACACAACGCGCCCGCAGGTCCGCGTCGCCCAGCGCGTCGTGCAGGGCGAGGGCCAGCCGGGACCGGTCGGTCGACGGCGGAAGGGGGGCGCGACCCGGCCACAACAGCTGTTCCCTGGAACCGTCCAGGCCACGGACCTCGATACTGACCGGGGTCTGCATCTCGGGCGTCTCGGCCCGGACATGGGCGACGAGTGCGGCCAGGTCCGGGCGCAGATCGGCGGCGTTCGTCTCCAGCCAGTCGAGCATGGCGTTCGAGAAGACCCCGCTGCGCAACGCCGGATTGTTCTCCGCGACCTGGCCGGGGGCGGCCGCGCACAGGGCGAACTGCTCGACACGGCGTCGGCGTACCGTGGGAAAGCCCGCGACGGCGGGACCCGTCGACTGGTTGTGATGCTCGAGGAAGGTCGCACACGCGTCGAACACGAGCACCTGCTGTCCGAAGCCCGTGAGGTCGTCCCGCTGGAGGTATTCCATCAGGTTGGCCGTGTCGACGCAGCGCTTGTCGTTGGGTGAGGCGTCCGGGCACAGCAACAGCCGGTGATCGCCCTGGCCGAGCACTCCGTGGCTGCCCCAGAAGACGTACAGCAGGTCGCCGGTCCGCTCGTCGAGGCCCTCGGTGAACGCGTCCATGAGCTGGTCGCGGGTCCAGGTCTGCCGCCAGGTGAGTTCCCCGGCCAGCGCGTCGAGCCGGACGCGGCTGTCCTCCCCCGGTGCCAGCAGCAACTGGACGTTGGCCTCGGGCACCCCTCCTTTGCGCAGCCACCTGTGGAAGCGCAGGGCGTCGTCCACCGCGCCGGGCAGATCCCAGCCGGAATGCCGGGGGTAGCGTTCGACGCCGACGACCACGGCGTGCACGCGCGCGGGGTCGTCGACGGTTCTCAGCCCAGCCATGTGCCGATCGCGTCCCAGACCTCGCGGTTGCCCCAGTAGGCGCTGTGCGCGAACGGGAACGGCTGGCGGTTGTCGACCTCGTGGTCGGTGGCCACGGCCGGGAAGACCTGCGCGGCACGGAAGGAGAGAAGGTCACGCGGGTCGTAGAGATTGAGCCAGCGGCGCGGGAAGTGGGCGGGAGGCTGCCTGGGGTGTTCCAGGGAGACGAGGGCTCCGATCTCGTAGAAGAACGGCGCCTGGGAGCCGACGGTGATCAGCTGGTCGACTCGGTCGATCCGCTCCTCCACCATCAGGTCGACGCAGGCCACACCGCCGAGGCTGTGGGCGATCAAGGTGACGGCGTCGCCGGGGGCGTGCTCGATGGTGCGCTTGATCAGCCGACGCAGGGCGAGGCCGCGCGCCTGGTAGCGCAGGATGTCACCGACCGCGGGCACGAGCAGGCCGTCGCTGTGTGCGCCCCGGCGGCGGCGGGCGTGCCGGGTCAGGGCAAGGAGTGCCGGTGCGGCGGCGGCCTTGGCGACCGCTCCGGCGAGTGCGCGTCCCTGGCTGTGCAGATCGGCGCCGATCAGGGTGAGCAGGGCGTCCCGTCGAAGGCCGTCCGGGGCATCGGCTCCGGCGTCCACGGCGTCCGCGAGTGCCGCTGCCACGACGGCCCTCGCGAAGGCGTGCCGGTGCTCGTAGCCGTCCTCGTCGGCGGTGACCGCAGCGTCCCGCAGCTCCGGCGACTCGGTGACCCTGCGCAGGGCGCGGTCCAGGGCGTCGCCCAGACCGTGTGCCGCGAAGGCGTCGCGCACCTGGCTGGAGGGGGCGTATCCGGAGAGTTCGTCGAGCAGCTTCTGCGCGCCGCTGCGGCTTCGGTCCATCCCCGAGACGACCGCCGGGCGCAGGCCGAGCAGGCGTAACTCGTAGCCGGGATCCCGGTAGAGGACGCCCCATACGGCGATGTCCTCGTCCTCCACGCGCCGGCCGCCGCGGGACTCCGTGTAGTCCGGGATGCTCGCGCCGTCCAGCGCCAGTCCGGCGCCGGCCTCCCGCCCCCAGAAGCAGCCCCGTACCCCGACCGCGGGCCGCAGCCCGGCCAGTTCCTCGTGTACCGTCGCGAACGTCCTGTCGTACGCCTTCTCGCGCACACCGGTGCCATGGACGAAAACCACTGAGCGTTGCACGATCCCCCACCCCGCGGACGCACGTGACCGGGCTTCGCCGCACGGCCATGCGCCGATGCTAGTAGGGGTGCCGGGCCGCAGGGGGTAATCCGGGGGATTCGGTCCCGCTGTGGTCTCCTCGCTGTCCGCCACCTCGTGCTCGTACCCGGATGCGGGGGCGGCCCGTTTCGACGAGCGGGGGATCGGGAGGTGATCTCCCGCAGCGTCGACGGGCGGATGAACGCGCGGCGGCTACGAAGTGGCCTGTGGGTCTTCGGTGCGGCCTTCCATGGCCAGAAGTTCCTCGTTCGGGATCGCGCCGCCGAAACGGCGGTCACGGGAGGCGAACTCCACGCACGCACGCCACAGGTCGCGGCGGTCGAAGTCCGGCCACAGTACGTCCTGGAAGACCATCTCGGCGTACGCGCTCTGCCAGATCAGGTAGTTGGAGGTGCGCTGCTCGCCGCTGGGGCGCAGGAACAGGTCCACGTCCGGCATGTCGGGGTAGTACATGTACTTCTGGAGGGTCTTCTCGTTGACCTTGGAGGGGTCGAGCCGGCCCGCCTTCACGTCCTCGGCGAGGGCCTGCGCGGCGTCGGCGATCTCGGCACGGCCGCCGTAGTTCATGCAGAAGTACAGGGTGAGGCGGTCGTTGCCCTTGGTCTGCTCCTGGGCAACCAGGAGTTCCTTCGCGACCGACCTCCACATCCGGGGCATCCGGCCCACCCAGCGCACCCGGATGCCGAGCGCGTCGAGCTGGTCGCGGGTCTTGCGGATGAAGTCGCGGTTGAAGTTCATCAGGAAGCGGACCTCGTCGGGCGAGCGCTTCCAGTTCTCGGTGGAGAAGGCGTACAGCGAGATGTTCCGCACGCCGATCTCGACCCCGCCCTGGAGGACGTCGAGGACGCGCTCGGCGCCGACCTTGTGGCCCTCGGTGCGGGGCAGTCCGCGTTCCTTGGCCCAGCGGCCGTTGCCGTCCATGACGATCGCCACGTGCTCGGGAACCAGCTCGCCGGGGAGCTTCGGCGCGCGGGCGCCGGACGGGTGCGGCTCCGGCGCCCTGTACTCCTTGCGCTGCCGCCCCAGGAACCCGCGTACGACCATGTGCCTCTCGTCTCCCTCTAGCTCTTCTCGACATACCTGAGCGAGCGCAGCCCGCGCTCCAGGTGCCAGTGGAGGTACGCGGACACCAGCCCGCTGCCCTCCCTGACGTACCGGGCCTGTGCCGTGTCCGCCGTCTCCCAGTCTCCCGTAAGCAGGGCCCCCAGGAGTACCAGGGTCTGCGGCGAGGGTACGACGCTGCCGGGCACCCGGCAGTCGACGCAGACGCTGCCGCCCGAGGCGACCGAGAAGAACCGGTTGGGGCCGGGCATGCCGCACCGCGCGCAGGCGTCGAAGCTGGGCGCGTAGCCGTTGACGGCAAGGGAGCGCAGCAGGAACGCGTCGAGGACGAGGTGCGGGGCGTGCTCGCCGCGGGCCAGGGTCCTGAGCGCCCCCACGAGCAGCAGGTACTGCTGGACGGCCGGTTCGCCCTCGTGGTCGGTGAACCGCTCGGCGGTCTCCAGCATGGCCGTCCCGGCGGTGTAGCGGGCGTAGTCGGCCACGATGGCGCCGCCGTACGGCGCGATGGTCTCGCTCTGGGTGCACAGCGGCAGCCCGCGTCCGACGAGCTCGCCGCCCCGGGAGAAGAACTGCACGTCGACGTGGGAGAAGGGTTCCAGGCGGGCGCCGAACTTGGACTTCGTCCGCCGCACCCCGCGGGCCACGGCCCGCACCCGGCCGTGTCCGCGGGTGAGCAGCGTGATGATGCGGTCGGCTTCGCCGAGCTTCTGCGTCCGCAGGACGATGCCGTCGTCCCGGAAGAGACTCATCGCACACCACCGCGGCACCGCTGGGAGCGGAACTGGCTCATGCCGCCCATTCTCGCCCACGCGGCGCCCGCCGTGTGCCGGGGGCGCCGGGATCGGTCCCCCGGTGGTGCGCCGGCTCGCTCGGGTCAGGCGCCGTCCGGGCCGGTTCCCGGGCCGCCGCTGTTGGTCAGGGACCGCAGTCCGTCCGCGCCGGGGTGGTTGTTCACGGGCAGCTGGAGTTCCTCGGCGGCGTCCCACAGCTGCTCGAACCGGCGGACCAGGGGCTGGACGAGTTCGCGCCGGGCGTTCACGGCGGTCCGGGAGTTCAGCCCCAGCTGGTCGGGGTGGATCTCGTAGGACAGGGCCTGGTCGAAGACGATGAAGTCGATCATGTTGCCGCGCCGGTGGTGCGCCGGGAGCTGGTCCAGGGCCACCACCCGCACCTGGATGCGCAGGTCCCGCTGTTCCTCGCAGATCGGGGCCAGTGCGGCGCGCTCGCCGCGTTCCTTGACGATGAAGAGCCGCCGGACCGTGATGCCGCGCTCGACGATCGCCTCGTGCTGGGCGGTGAGGTAGCGGTTCGCGGGTTCGGTGGACCAGAAGCCGTCGTCGACGACGGTGGTGCTGATGGCGTCGATGCTGTGCCGGGTGCACCGGGTGAGCGTCATCAGCCAGTCGTGGTTCTCGCCGGGCGTCTCGGCGCTGAGGCTGGTGAGGTCCTCCATGACCCCGGCGAGGCGGTTGATCTCCTCGTTGGCGAAGTCCTGGAGGATCCTGGGTCCGCCGGAGACGACCTTGGTGGCGTTCTCGGCGAGCCGGGGCACGCCGTCGTCGCGGAGTTTCTCCACTTCGTTGAAGAGCTTGGTGGCCTTGCCGATGTCGGCGAAGCGCTGGTCGACGGAGACCTTCACGGCGTGCATCTGGTTCACGAACGACACCAGGAACTGCACGATCAGCACGATGCCGCCGCAGAGCACGGACAGCACGAGCTGCCAGGGGCCGTCGTCGTCGGACGAGATCACGTTGGTCAGCAGGTAGACGACTCCGCCCACCACCACCGTGACCAGGAGCTTCTGTGTTACATGCCGTGCATTCAACTCTCTTTCTCCCCCCGTTGGGATCGTGCGTCAGGCTGTGGGCATTGCTTGTCGTGGGACGGCGAGGTTCTGCAGGACGAGCTGGTCGCGGATGCGCTGGGCGAGGGCGTTCCACTGCCTGCTGTAGCCGGGGGTCCCCTCGAGTTCCCGCCAGGCGGGGTGCAGGGCGCCGTCGACGCGGGCCCGGGGCATCCACAGGTGCAGCAGGTGGTCGACGAGGGGACGCAGCACCTTGAGGACGGCGCGGCCGTCCTCGGAGCCGACGCGCAGTCCGTCGAGTCTGTCGGCGACGGTGGTCAGCAGCCAGTCGTGCAGCGCGAGGTCCTCGCAGAGTCCGGCCGCGGCGGTGGGCGCGGTGCCGGGCGGCAGCCGCAGCTCCACGATCCGCAGCCCGTCCTCGGCCTTGGTGAACCGCACCGAGGCCTCCTCGCCGTCGGCCGCCGCTGCCGCCGTCCAGCGCAGGCTGGTGTCGGCGGTGGTGAGCGGGGCGTCGTGGTCGAGGATGCGGTGCTGCCGGCAGATCCTCGCGAGCAGGCTGTCGGCGATGGACCCGAGGTCGAGCTCGCCGGGCTGGTGGCCGGTCAGGAAGCCTTCGGTGAGGGCCTGGACGGGCAGCCGGCCGACCGGGACCAGGGTGCCGGGGCGGACCAGGTAGTAGCCCCAGGGCCGGCGCCGGTCGGGGCCGGCGGCGGGCGCGGAGAAGTACGCGGTGGCCTGGAGGACCCGTCCCTCGGTGAGCGCCGCCCGCGCGGTGACGGTGCCGACGGCGCGGCTGCGGGCGCCGGTGGCGGTGGGCAGCCGGCAGTCGACGCCGGTGAGGACGTCCGGGGAGACGGCGTGCCGGTTGGGGTGCCGGGAGACCCGTACGCGTTCGTCGGCGCGCAGCCGCAGCAGTTCCACGGCGGCCCGCTCGTCGACCGCGTCCCGGGTGGGCAGCAGACAGGTGCGCACCTCGCCGCAGACGAGGACGGGACCCGAGGCGGTGCCCAGGCCGTCCATCACAGCCCCGGCGGGAACACGTAGGAGGTGCGGTCGACGACGCCGGCGGGTACGGCGAAGCCCTCCGCGGCGGACCGTTCGGCGACCTGGGCGAGCGCCGCGGCCTCGACGTGGACCTGGTCGAGGATGACGCGTACGGCGTGCTCGACGGGCAGGAAGCGGGCGGGCAGGACGCTACAGGTGACGTAGGCCGTGAAGGGCGCGGCCTGCGGGTTGAGGCGCAGCACGGGCGGCAGCGCGTCCCACTCGGCCGGGAACTCCTTGTCGTCCCAGGGGGTGGGGGTGAGCACGGCGCGGCCGTTGTCGCGCAGCAGGCCGAGGCGGACGAGCTGCCAGACGGAGGCGAGGAAGGCGCAGGACCAGGTGCGGTCGTCGCCCTGGCCGCTCCAGAGTTCGACGTCCATGAAGACGGAGTGGCCGCGGGCGCCGGTCTCGCTGGGCGGCTGCCAGACGGCGCCGGTGGAGTCGAGTGCGGCGGAGGTGCGCCGGGCGGGGGCGCGGCGGCCGTTGGTGAGCCAGCCGGTGCGGCTGACGGGCGGGCGGAAGCCGTTGCTGCCGGGCGGGGGCGACTCCACGAGCCGGTGCAGGACGGCCTCGGCGAGTTCGGCCCGGTCGCGGTGGGCGGGGTCGGCCACGGCGCAGCCCGACTCGCGGGCGAGGTAGTCGATGGTGAGCCCGGCGTCGGCGGCGGCCGCCAGCAGGGGCGGGATCAGTTCGGCGGGGGTGGAGAGCCGGGAGAAGTAGTCGTCGATGAGGAAGCAGGTGCTGATCCGGGGGCGCCGCCCGGTGCCCAGCGGGCCGAGGCCGGCCCGGGCGGCGTCCACCCAGGGCCGTACGGCGGCGAAGTGCCGGCGCAGCCGGGCGGGCCCCTCGACGAAGTCCTCCATGTACAAGTGGCCTAATTCCAGGGAGAGATGGGAGAACGGAACGGATTCCGTGCGTGGTTCGGCGCTGGTCTCCCGGAAGACGGCCGCGGACCGGTTCACAACTCCCCCCAGAACGTGTCGTCGCTCACCCGCTGGGCGAGATCTCCCATGGCCTGCCAGGTCTCGTTGTTGGCGATCCTGCGGTCGTGCACGTCCTCGTCGGTGATGAGGCGTTCCTGCCATTGCAGGACGGGTTCCAGCGGAATGGAGGCCAGGACCCGGGTCTTGCCGATTCCGCGGGCCGCGGCGAGTTGTTCGAGTTCCTTGTCGCACTTGCGCATCCAGGCGTACTGCGCGGGCGAGACCTGTGACCACAGGGGCGACTCGAGATCGGGTACGGCGGCCCGGACGAAGCGGGTCGAGCCGTTGAGCGCGTCCGGCCGGTGCCCCATGGCTATACCGGCCTGCACGATTCCCTGTTTCCCGTACACGAGTTCGGCGGCGGCCATCACATGCTGTCGGGTCCAGCGGTGATACACGAGCCAGCGGGTCTTGAGCCGGCCGAGTCCGCCGTGGGGGGAGGTGGCGACCAGGGCGAGGTCCATCGCATAACTGCGTCCGGCGCTCAGGTCGACGATGATGACGTCGAATTCGCGTTTCAGACCGAGGATCAGATCGACGCAGCGGTGCAGGTTCTCCTCGTCGGTGACGAATTCGCCGCCGGTGCGGTCGCCGGGCAGCAGGACGAGCCGGCCGGAGCCGCCGGGCCTGCTGCGCAGGTCGGGGTGTTCGGTGCGGGCCCAGACGTCGACCCGCAGGGGGGTGCCGGTCTTGCCCTGGAGGTAGGAGTGCAGCCCGCGCCCCTCGGCCTCGGTGAGCACGTCGGGCAGGTCGAACACGGCGGCGGCGGTCGGGGAGCCGAAGTCGAAGTCCAGGTAGCAGACGGAGTCACCGCCGAGGGCCAGGTGGTAGGCGAGGTTGGCGCTCGTCACGGAGCGGCCCGTGCCTCCCTTGTCGGAGGCGGCGAACACGAGCACGGATCACACCCCCCCGGGGCCGGAGTCGCTCCGGGCCCGGTCGAGTTCGTAGAGCCGGGCGAGGACGCCGAGAGCCAGGGAGTGGGAGGTTCCGGGCTGTTTGTCGAGGAGTTCGCGGGCGCGCCGCAGGTCGGCCTCGATGGCCCGCACCTGTTCGGCCTGGGGGCTCCTCGGGGCGGGCGCGGGCTGCTCCAGCTGCTCCTTGCCGAAGAGGTGGGATGCCTCGCTGATCGCGGCCTGGGCGAGGGTGGTCATCTCGCTGCTGCGGATCGGGTTCTGGGTGTAGAGGCCGCGCGCGACGACCATGCACTCGGTGATGCGCTCGGTCATGCTCCAGGACAACGGCCCTTCACGGACCGGGAACTCGGGGTACACGGCGTGCACGTTGTCCCAGAGGCCGACGCCGTCGCCGTCGGTGATGCGGCGGGCCCAGAGGTGGTCGAGGATGCTCTCGGCGAGCCGCAGCAGCCGGTCCTGCGAGGCGATGTTCCTGGACAGCGCGCACAGTTGCAGGGTCCGTTTGAGCAGCTGTGCGGAGAAGTCGCCCATGGTCCACTTCATGGCGGGGCCGATCTTCTCGCTGCCCAGCAGCGGCAGGGTGACGCCGGGGTTGTGCAGGCCGACCGCCGGGTCCTCACGGGTGGGGCGGCTGGTGATGCGGCCGCGGTCGGCGAGCCGTTCCATCACGGCGACCGTGCGGGTGAGGTCGTCGTCGGTGGCGCGCCGGCGGACCAGGTCGTGGACGAGGATGGAGGCGACGGACAGGGAGAAGTACTCGGACTCCAGCTGCTGGAGCGTGGTGCGCCAGGGGATCTCCTCCAGCGGCCAGGTGGCGTCGTCGAAGCGGGCGATGGCGGACCAGTACTGCTGGGTGATCTCCCAGCGCAGCCGCAGCGCGTCGGCGAGCTTCTGCTGTTCGGCGGTGAGCAGACCGAGGACGAGGGTGCGCTCGGAGGACAGGTCGGGGATGCCGTCGAGGGCGACGACGGTGAAGTACAGGTAGGGCACGGCGCGGGCGACGCCCTCGGGCTGTTTGCCGATGCCCTGGGCGGTGGCCGGTTCGACCTCGATCTCGGGGGCGCCCTTCACCAGGGTCCAGGCCCAGCCGCACTCGAAGAGGCGGTTCTCGTTGCGCAGTTCGTCGGTGACGTCGCCGTCGAGGCCGAGGGTGACGCTCTCGGTGATGAGGGCGCGCAGGGACTTGAAGCGGTCCTGGAAGCGGGCGAGGACCTGCCGGTCGGAGAGCCGGCCGCGGCCGAGGAGGCGGGCGAGCGCCTGCCCCTGGTCGGAGGTGATGTCGACGACGTTGACCGTGAAGGAGCGCAGCAGGCTGACCATGGCGGCGGTGAGCCGGGTGCTGGTCTCCTCGCGGAGCTTGTCGATACGGGCGAGGGTGGAGGCGCGGCGGGTCTTGCCGCGGTACACCTTGAGGAAGCCGAGGGTGGCCAGGCACAGCGTGATCGACATGGAGTAGGAGTCGACGACGCCGACCTCCCGCTGTTCCTTGGAGAGTTCGAGGCCGGGGTCCTCGGGTGCGAAGTAGTAGCCGCCCGCGAACGTGGGGCCCTCCTCGCCGCGGTGCTTCTCCATGAAGTCGCCGAGGATCTCCACGAGGTTCGCGGGGATCTGGCTGGAGTCGCCCGCATGGCGCAGGGACCGCTCCACGTCGAGCTGGGTGGTGTCGGGGTCGTCCAGGCGGAAGGGCTCGATCTCGGTGGCCGGGTAGAGCAGGCAGAGCAGTCGCTCGGCGTCGGCGACGCTGCTGAGGCCGCCCCATTCGCCCCAGTTCCAGGTGCCGTCGTCGAAGGAATGGCGGGCGATGGCCTGCCACACCTCGAGCAGATTCTGTCTCGGCTTGATCTGCATGCCCATTCCCCTCGCACAGGCCGGTCCCTACGGAATTCCGCTGCCCCCGTGGTCATTCTTTCCGGCGGCCGCAGACCAGAATCATCCCCTCGTATCCGTCGCGCACGAGATGACCCGGATCGTCGAAGTGGTACATCTTCGCGTCCTGCGTGAAAGGAGCGAGTGCGCTCTCGACTTTTTCGTCGTCGATTTCATGGGTGGCCGGGAAATCCACCTCACCGACGCGATATCCCCGGGAATGCTCCATGAATGCGGCGGCGAAGGGCGCGCCCGGATTCAGGGCGCTCATGAAACAGCCCACGCCGCGCTGGAACTCGTCGAGCGAGGTGGTGATGGACTCGGCGACGAAGAACATCGTGCCGAGATCCCAGCGGCGGGTGTCGGAGCAGAGGTCGAAGAGGCTGCCGGGTTCGGGCTGCTGGACGGCTTCCTTGAAACGGACCCGGGGGGTGACGTCGAGTTCGGCGTAGGCCGGGTCCTCGCACAGGACGTCCCAGAACTGGTCCCAGTGCGGGTCGTACTCGGCGATCTGGCCGCCGAGGTAGGCGAGATTGCGGGCGGACCGCTCCAGGAGCGTGATCCGGTCGCACCAGGGGAGCATGGCGAGCGCGGGATAGAGATTGGGGCCGGCGCCGACGTCAATACCGGAGGGGACTCTGCCGCTCCCCCGGAAATGATCACCGAAGTGGTCCCGCACCCGGGAGACGATCTCCTTGTCCACCGCCTGCATGTGGAGGTAGTTGCGCCCGATGTACGCCTGGGGGTCGAAGTCGTCCCAGCGCACGTCGGCGTTCAGTTTGGAATCGGCGGTGGTCCCAGAAGTCATGGTTCACCTTACCGTAAGTCTACCAACGCGCGGGGGTCTTGAAGGCGGGGATACACCTGGCCAATGATGGAGATCGGGTACGGAAATCACACAAGGCCCCAATTCGATATGTCGACATTCACAAGGGGACGACATGACTCCACATCCCGGAGATCATTTCCGGTCGACCACCGGTCCCGCCACCGGTCCGGCCACCGGTCCGACCATCGGTCCGACGATCGGCCAGGTGCCGGGGAGAACGCGGTTACGGATCCGGAGGGCCACCGAGGACGACCTGCCGAACCTGGCGCGCCTCGACGAACAGGCCTTCCCCCACGGTCCCTACCCGTTCTTCGTGCTGCGCCAACTCATCACCGCGTTCCCCGACTTCCTGCTCCTCGTGGAGGAGGACAGCGAGGTGCACGGCTATGTGCTCGCCACCTCGCCGCACGAGGCGCAGAGCTGGATCCTCAGCCTCGCCATCGCCCCCGCCCTGCGCGGACGGGGCCTGGGCCGGCAGCTCATGACGGGGATCCTCAGCCGTCTGCGCGTCCAGGGCACCCACTCCGTCTGGCTCTCCGTGGAGCCCGGCAACGAGAAGGCCGTCGCCCTCTACCTCTCCCTGGGCTTCGCCCCGGACCCCGGCGGTCCCCGCAAGGACTACTTCGGTCCCGGCGAGGACCGGCTGCTCATGTCGCTGACGCTGTGAACCGCCGTACGAAACGCCGCTGCCACGGTGTCTCCACCGCGTGCCGGTCGTAGTACCGGCGCACGAACCCCACGGCCTGCGCCGCCGGTACGCCGTCCAGCACCGCCAGACAGGCCAGCGCCGTCCCGGTCCGCCCGCGCCCGCCGCCGCAGGCGACCTCCACCCGCTCGTGCGCCGCCCGCCGCCACGCCTGCGCGAACGCGGCGCGGGCGTCGGCGGGGTCCGCGGGCAGCCGGAAGTCCGGCCAGCGCACCCAGCGCCCCTCCCAGGGCGTCGGCGGCGGCTGCTTGCCGAGCAGATAGATCCCGTACGACGGCGGCGGCGCCGCCGGATCCAGCTCCCGCCGCAGCCCGCGCCCCCGCACGGTCCGCCCCGACGGCAGCACCAGCACACCGGGCTCACCGGCCCGCCAGCCCCCGGCCGGCTCCGAGGATTCCTCCATCCCCCCATCCAAACCTTCCCCACCCGCACAGGCAACCGATTCCCCCCGGCCGGTGGTCTGGAGGGCGAGGAGGGTGCTTGATGCAGGCCGAACTAGAGGATCGGTTCCAGGAGTTCGTCAGAGCGCGGTGGTCCCGGCTGGTGCGGACCGCGTATCTGCTCACGGGGGACGTCCACCACGCGGAGGATCTGACGCAGACCGCGCTGGCCAAGGCGTACCGCTCGTGGAAGCGGATCGCGCGCACCGACAACCCGGAGGCGTACGTCCGGCGGATGCTGGTCAGCTGCAACAGCGACCGGTTCCGCAAGCGGCGGGTCACCGAGGCGCTGACCGCGGCCCCGCCGGACCGGGCGGGGCGGGACGAGGTCACCGGGCGGGTGGAGGAGCGCGGCTCCCTGATGGCCGGGCTGGCCCAGCTGCCCAAGAGGCAGCGGGCCGTGGTCGTCCTGCGGTACTGGGAGGACCTCTCGGAGGCAGAGGTCGCCGAGGTGCTCGGCTGCTCTCCGGGCACGGTCAAGAGCCAGGCGTCCAAGGGGCTGGCGAAGTTGCGCGCATATCCGGGACTGGCACCCAGCCACGCGGTCTCGGGGCAGGGAGGCACCAGGTGAACGGCGAGCGGCACACCGACGGGGCTGACGAGGTGTTCGAGCGGCAGTTGCGGGAGCTGCTGGTACGGGACGCCGACATCGTCCGCCCCGCACCGGCCCCCTACCCGGCGATCAGGAGGCAGGGCTTGGCGGAACGACGGCGCCGGATGACGGCGGTGGGAGCGGCGCTGGTCGCACTGACCGTCGTGCCCGTCGGGGCCTACGCGTGGGCCGGCGGGAACGGGGACCGGAGCGCCGACACGGCGGCGCCGATGACCTCGGCCAGCGCCCCGGCCGGCCCGATTGCGGCGGAGCCGTCCTCCGGTCCCGCGCGGCCGGCGAGCGACGCGCAGCTGCTCGACGGCATCACCTTCGCGCAGGCCGCCGCCGGGCTGAAGGACTGCCTGAAGGCCGAGCGGGTGGGGTCGGCCATCAGAACCCCGGTCGAGGCCGAGGACCTGCGGATCATCCTCGCCGCGAAGGCCACCGGCGACTCCAACGCCCCCGGCGACGGCTTCCATGTCGTCGCGGTCAAGGACGGCTCCCGCGGGTTCCGGCTGATCTGCACGATCAAGGACGGCAAGTCCGAGGGCATCAATGTCAGCACCGGGGACTCCGCGTCCCCGGAGGCGGGCCCGGTCGTGCCCGACCCCAACGCCGCCAAGCTGTACATGCAGTCGGTCATCGACAAGGGGAAGTGGAAGCTGCCGTTCCGCTGGGCCGCCATCGGCTACGTCGACGCGTCGGTCACCCGGGTCACCGTCACCTACGGCGACAGCACCGTCGACCCGGCCGTGCTGGACCATGGCTGGTACGTCGCGTACGGAACCCTGGACAAGCAGGTCGAACTCGCCCCGCACGTCATGGGCTACGACGCCGCCGGCAAGCGGGTCTACGACTCCGACACCGACACGACGTACGACCGCGCCCTGCCGTAGGGCGCTAGAGGCCGGACGTGTCCAGGCGGCGGAACGCGATCGTCTCGTACGGCCCCGCCCTCCCCGTCTCGTACAGCAGCCCCACCGTCCGCGTGTCCACCGGCACCAGGTCGGAGTAGGCGGCGGGGAGCCCCGAGAGGGTCACCGCCCGGGTGAAGGACGAACCGGCGTCCGTGCTGCGCCGGACGGCGAGGGCGCGGCGGGCGGTGGGGTCGGAGGGGGCGGAGAACAGCAAAGGGGCACCGGGGCCCCGGAGCTGGAGCGTGCTGCCCTGGACGACGGGGGTGTCGGCGAGGGTGAGCTGCGGGGCGTAGGGGTGCAGCAGGGTCTCGCCGCCGTCCGCGGAGACGGCGTCCACCCGGTTGCCGGGCGCCCGGCCGCCCTGGTTGCGGGCGTTGAAGTAGACACGGCCGTCGGGCAGTTGGGCGGCCGTGCTCTCGTTGGGGTGGACGGTGCCGTCGTGGCCGGCGTCGACGAAGCCCAGCCGCCAGCTGCGGCCGCCGTCATCGCTGAGCAGGGCGTGGCCACCGTAGTGGCGGGCCTCCCGGCCGGTGTCGGCGGAGCCGGCGGGCGGAGCGGCGGAGTGGTCGGCGGGGACGACCAGCCGGCCCCGGTGCGGGCCCCGGGTGAGGGCGAGGGCATGGCCGGGGCCGGTGGCGTACCAGCGCCAGGACGGCAGCCGGACCTCGTCCGTGATGTCCCTCGGCGGGGTGAAGCGGCGGCCGTCGTCCGCGCTGTGCTGCACGTACACCCGGCGGCCCGGCGCCTCGCCGCGCATGATCTGCGCCTCGGTCGCCGCGCCCGGGTTGGCGCAGCTCACCAGGACCACGGTCCCGGTGCGCGGGTCGACCACCGGCGCCGGGTTGCCCCGGGTGTCGCCGTCCCCGGCGGCCACCACGGACAGCGGGCCCCAGGTGCAGCCGCCGTCGGTGGAGCGGCGGAGCACGATGTCGATGTCCCCGGTGTCCCCGGGCCCGTCCCGGCGCCCCTCGGCGAAGGCCAGGAGGGTGCCGCGCCGGGTGCTGACGGCGGCGGGGATCCGGTAGGAGGCGTAGCCGTCCCGGCCGGAGACGTACGGCACGGAGGAGGTACAACGACCGGCGGTCGCGGCGGCCGGGCCGACGGCGCCGAGGGAGGTCAGTACCACGGCGGCGGCGAGGAGGGCACGGCTCAGCGGGGTCATCGCGGCTCCTTGGACGGCTCCTCACATCGTCCCCGGCGCCACCGCCCCCGGCCCGTACGCCACGACGGCGGGCCCGTCCCGGTGGCGCCCGACCGGCCTCCCGGCGGTCAGGAGGGCGTCCCCGCCGCCGCCAGCAGGCGGGTGACCTCCTCCGCACCGATCGTCAGGGCCGCGCCCACCGTGGCGAGGACCTCGCGTTCGGCGGGGGTGTAGGGGCCGTCCGCGAGGGCGATGCGCGCGCCCTGGAGGAGGATCGCCTCGCGGCCGGTGGGCGCGAGGTGGGGGGCGAGGGGGTCGAGGGCCTCGTGGAGCTCTATGGCGAGTCCGGCGCCGCAGGGTTCGCCGTAGGTGCGGCCGGTGTCGGCGGCGAGGGCGTCGACGAGGGCGGCCAGCTGTTCGCGGGTGCAGTCGGCGAAGCCGGCCGCACGGACCGCGTCGGCGGCGGTGTCGAGGGAGGGGCGGGCGCAGGTGCCGCCCGCAGAGAGGACGGCGAGGGCGACGGTGTGGACGGCGTCGCGGAGCATCGCGGAGAAGCGGGTCGTGGTGGGGTGGTCGAGGGCGTCGGTGCCGTACTGGCACCGGCAGGCCGCGCACTCGACGACGGGGCCGGTCTCGCCGCGCGAAAGGACGGGCAGGCCGAGGAGGGTGAATCTGCGGCGGCCGGTCAGCCGCTGGTAGTTGCGGTCGCCGCCGCAGCCGGGGCAGAAGAACTCGCCGTCCCCGACGGGTGTCCACGCGGTGCGGGTGCCCAGGATGCGGGCAAGCCTGGTGACCTGGCCGTCTCGTCCCCGTCCTGGCAGCACGTCGCACCTCCGTAACCCCGCGGCAACATCGCCACGTCTGCGTGATGTTAGCCACAGGGGGGAGGCGTAGTCAGCACCCAGGACGAGACCTTTCCGTGACCTCCACGGAACGGTGGCCGATAAGCGACGGGGCCTTGATCGCCGTATACGACGGTCAAGGCCCCGAAACAGCCGGTCAGACCGGTCAGCGGGTGGCGCGGTTGACCGCCGAGACGACCGCCTTCAGCGAGGCACGCGTCGTGTTCGCGTCGATGCCGATGCCCCACAGGACCTTGTCGTCGATCGCGCATTCGATGTAGGAGGCGGCCTGGGCGGAGGCGCCCTCGCTCATCGTGTGCTCCTGGTAGTCCAGCAGGCGTACGTCGATGCCGATGGACTGCAGGGCGTCGAAGAAGGCCGAGATCGGACCGTTGCCGGTACCGGTCAGGACGGTGTCCTGGCCGTCGACCGTGGCCTCGACGGTGAGGGTGTCCACGCCGTCGGTGTCGGTGGTCGACTGGCCCGTGCGGACCTGGATGCGGCCCCAGGGGTTCTCCGGGTTCGGCAGGTACTCGTCCTGGAAGACGGCCCAGATGTCGGAGCCGGTGACCTCGCCGCCCTCGGCGTCCGTCTTCGCCTGGATGATCTTCGAGAACTCGATCTGCATCCGGCGCGGCAGGTCCAGCTTGTGGTCGTTCTTCAGGACGTACGCGATACCGCCCTTGCCGGACTGCGAGTTGACGCGGATGACGGCCTCGTAGGAGCGGCCGACGTCCTTGGGGTCGATCGGCAGGTACGGCACCGCCCACTCGATGTCGTCGACCGTGACGCCCTTCGCGGCCGCGTCGGCCTCCATCGCGTCGAAGCCCTTCTTGATGGCGTCCTGGTGGGAGCCGGAGAAGGACGTGTAGACCAGGTCGCCCACGTACGGGTGGCGCGGGTGGACCTCCATCTGGTTGCAGTACTCCCACGTACGACGGATCTCGTCGATGTCGGAGAAGTCGATCTGCGGGTCGACGCCCTGGGAGAACAGGTTCATCCCCAGGGTCACCAGGTCGACGTTGCCGGTGCGCTCGCCCTGGCCGAACAGACAGCCCTCGACGCGGTCGGCGCCGGCCATCAGCGCCAGCTCGGCCGCCGCGACCGCCGTACCCCGGTCGTTGTGCGGGTGGATCGACAGGCAGACGTACTCGCGGCGGGACAGGTTGCGGCCCATCCACTCGAAGCGGTCCGCGTGGGTGGAGGGGGTGGAGCGCTCGACCGTGGCCGGCAGGTTCAGGATGATCTCGCGGCCCGGACCGGGCTGGTAGACGTCCATCACCGCCTCGCAGACCTCCAGCGCGAAGTCCAGCTCGGTGTCGGTGAAGATCTCGGGGCTGTACTGGTAGCCGAACTCGGTCTCCGGGCCCAGCAGCTTCTCGGCGTACTCCATCACCAGACGGGTGCCGTCCACCGCGATCTGCTTGATGTCGTCCTTGGAGCCGCGGAAGACCACCCGGCGGAAGACGGGGGCGGTCGCGTTGTAGAGGTGGACGGTCGCGCGCTTGGCGCCCTTCAGCGACTCCACCGTGCGCTCGATCAGGTCCTCGCGGGCCTGGGTCAGCACGGAGATCGTGACGTCGTCCGGGATCGCGCCCTCTTCCTCGATGATCGAGCGCACGAAGTCGAAGTCGGTCTGGCCGGAGGCCGGGAAGCCGACCTCGATCTCCTTGTAGCCCATCTTGACCAGCTGGTCGAACATCCGGCGCTTGCGCTCGGGCGACATCGGGTCGATCAGGGCCTGGTTGCCGTCCCGCAGGTCGGTGGAGAGCCAGCGGGGGGCTACGGTGATCCGCTGGTCGGGCCAGGTGCGGTCGGCGATGTCGACCTGGTCGTACTGACCGTACTTGTGGATCGGCATCTGGCTGGGCTGCTGGCGGTTCGCCATGGTGGCGGGGCTCCTCAGGATGTCCGGAAGGACGGCCGACGATGCAACGCAAAGCTCCGCGGGGAGGGAGTCGACCTGTCTTACAGGCCCTCGCCGCGGCAGCTAAGGAGAAGCAGCCCGAAACGCATAGTGCTCCGCAGCCTAGCCGAGCCGCTCCCGTCGCGTGGGTCCGTATCAGTATGCGGGACCGAGGGAACCAAAGGGGCGAAACGTGCGCTATACCACTCCTCGCCGCAGATCGGCCGCGTTTGTCACTGTTCTTCACCGATCATGGTTGCACCTCGTGACACTCGTATCACACAGTGCAAGGGTGCGACGTATGACGACGAACGGGGGCTTCGAGCCCGTCTTCTGCACCGTCGTACCGCCGCATGTCCTCGACAAGCTGGCGAGCAACGACGACCCCGCCCTGTCCCGGCCCGCCCAGCGCACCCTGCTGCGCGACGGCGAGCTGCGCAACCGCCGCCGGGTGGGCACCGAGTACGGTCTGTGGGCCGGCCCGACGGCGATCCCGAAGGCACCGGCCGACCAGCCGCTGCGCTCGATCTACGACTGCGGGCACGGCACCGACCTGCCCGGCACCAAGGTCCGCTCCGAGGGCCAGGACCCCGGCCAGGACGCCACCGTCAACCGCGCCTACTCCGGGCTCGGCGCCACCTTCGACCTCTACCTCACGGCCTACGCCCGTCACTCCATCGACGGCGACGGTCTGCCGCTGGACGCCAGCGTCCACTACGACGAGGGCTACAACAACGCCTTCTGGAACGGCGAGCAGATGGTGTTCGGCGACGGCGACGGCGAGATCTTCGTCGACTTCACCAACTCCGTCGACGTCATCGGGCACGAACTCACCCACGGCGTCACGCAGTACACGGCGAACCTGACCTACTACGGCCAGCCGGGCGCCCTCAACGAGTCGATGTCCGACGTGTTCGGCTCGCTCATCAAGCAGTACACGCTCGGCCAGACCGCCTCCGAGGCCGACTGGCTGATCGGCGCGGGCATCCTCGCCCCCGGCGTCACCGGTTCGGCCCTGCGCTCCATGAAGGCCCCGGGCACGGCGTACGACGACGACGTCCTCGGCAAGGACCCGCAGCCCGCGACCATGGACGACTACGTCCGCACCGGCCGCGACAACGGCGGTGTGCACATCAACTCGGGCATCCCCAACCACGCCTTCTACCTGGTCGCGACCGCCCTCGGCGGACACGCCTGGGAGAAGGCGGGCCAGATCTGGTACGACGTGCTCACCGGCGGCAAGCTGGGCCAGCGGGCGCTGTTCACCGACTTCGCCAAGCTGACCGTGAAGGCGGCGCGGGCGAGGTTCGGGGACGGCGGCGACGAGCTCCGGGCCGTGCAGAAGGCATGGGAACAGGTGGGGGTGCGGATCCTGTAGATCCGTACTAGACACGATCCCATGCGGATTCGAGTGAGTCGCACGGGCGGCTTCGCGGGCATCGAGCGGCACGCCGAGGTGGACACCTCGGGACGCCCCGATGCCCGCGAGTGGGAGGACCTGGCCGAGCAGGCGCTGGCGGACGGCGGCGCCACCCGTCCGCAGGGCGTCCCGGACGGGTTCAGCTACGAGATCACGGTGGACGGGACGACGGTGTACGCGGCCGATCCCCGGCTCACCCCCGAGCAGCGGAAGCTCATCTCACGGGTGCTGAAGGAGGGGGCCTAGGCCGCCGTGCGCCGGGGCGTGCAACCGGTAGTTGCCGCCCGGGCGTTGACTTCCTTACCGGTGGGTAAGGATGATCCCGCCCATGGCGAACGATCCGCGCGACGCGGTGCACCCGATCCCCCAGTTCCCGGCCGACTTCCTGTGGGGCGTCTCCACCTCAGCCCATCAGATCGAGGGCGCCGCGGACCGGCGCGAGCCGTCCGTGTGGGACACCTTCTCCGCCGAGCCCGGACGGGTGAAGGACGGCTCCACGGCGGCGGTGGCCTGCGACCACTACCACCGCCACACCGAGGACGTGGCCCTCCTGAAGGACCTCGGGGTGGGCGCGTACCGCTTCTCCATATCCTGGCCCCGGGTGAACTCCCCCGGCGGTCTGGACTTCTACGACGCCCTGGTGGACGAACTGCTGGCGGCGGGCGTGCGTCCCGTCCCCACCCTCTTCCACTGGGACCTGCCGGCCCACCTGGACTGGCTGGAGCGGGACACCGCCTCGCTCTTCGCGGAGTACGCGTCGACGGTCGTGGACCGCCTCGGCGACCGGGTGACCAAGTGGATCACCCTCAACGAGCCGGCCGAGCACACCCTCCTCGGTCACGCCCTCGGTACCCACGCCCCCGGCAAGCAGCTGCTCTTCGACGCGCTGCCGGTCGCCCACCACCAGCTCCTCGCCCACGGTCTCGCGGTACGGGCCCTGCGCGCGGCCGGCGCCACGGACATCGGCATCGCCAACTCCCACGGCCCGACCTGGCCCGCCTCCCGGGAGCCGGCCGACCTGGAGGCGGCCGGCTTCTACGACCTCCTGCTCAACCGCCTGTTCGCGGAGCCGCTGCTGCTGGGCGAGTACCCGGAGGGGATCGGCGAGCTGATGCCCGGCGATGTCGCCGCCGACCTGAAGATCATCGGCGAGCCGCTCGACTGGTACGGCGTGAACTACTACGCACCGACCAGGGTGGGCGCCCCGCAGGGCACCGAGATCGAGTTCGGCGGGATCACCATGCCCGCCGAACTCCCCTTCTCCGTCCAGGAGATCGAGGGCGTCCCGGTGACGGACTTCGGCTGGCCGGTGGTCCCCGAGGGCCTCACCGAACTGCTCACCACCTTCAAGGACCGCTACGGAGACCGCCTCCCGCCGGTGGTCATCACCGAGAACGGCTGCTCCTACGACGGCCTCGACGACCAGGACCGCATCACCTACCTCGACACCCACGTCCGCGCGCTGCACCGGGCGCTGGAGGCCGGCGTGGACGTGCGCGGCTACTTCGTGTGGTCGCTGCTGGACAACTTCGAGTGGGCGGAGGGCTACGCGCGCCGCTTCGGCCTGGTCCACGTCGACTACGCGAGCCAGACCCGCACCCCGAAGGCCTCCTACCACTGGTACCGGGACATGCTGCGGGCGCAGGCACCGCGGGCGCGGGGATGACGACCGAGGACAGGGCGCCGGACCGCGGCGCCCCCGCCGCCCCCGGGGCCGCGCTGGCCGAGCCCGTCGAGCGGGTGGGCAAGGGCTGGACATCGGCCCTGTCCCTCGCCAACGGGGCGATCTGGGCGGGCTGGTACGGCCCGCTGCAGATCCTGCTGGCCTCCCAGGCCAAGGACTTCGCGCCCGGCTCCGGCATGTCGAAGGAGACCATGCTGGCCTGGGTCACCGGCGTGGGCGCCCTGGTGTCGCTGTGGGCGAACCCGCTCTTCGGCGCCCTGTCTGACCGGACGGTGTCCCGGTACGGCCGCCGTACCCCGTGGATCGTCGCGGGCGCCGTGGGCGGCGCCCTGTCCCTGCTGCTGCTCGCGGTGGCGGACGGGGTGTGGACGATGGCGCTGGGCTGGTGCCTGGTGCAGCTCACCCTGAACGCGGCCTTCGCGGCGGTCACGGCGGCGGTACCGGACCGGGTGCCCCGGTCCCAGCGCGGTGCCGTGGGCGGCTGGCTGGGGGTGGCGCAGGTCTTCGGCGTGGTCGGCGGCACGGCCCTCGCCACGGCGGCGGGCGGCGTGGGCGCGGGCTATGTGGCGTGCGCGGTGTTCACGGCGCTGGGCGTGCTGCCGTACGTCCTGCGCTACGAGGATCTGCGGCTGCCGGTGAGCGACCGGCCGGCCTGGTCCTGGCCGGGTTTCCTGAAGGGCTTCTGGCTGAGCCCGAGAAAGTACCCCGACCTGGGCTGGGCCTGGATCACCCGGTTCCTGATGAACCTGAGCAACGGGCTGGTGCTGCTGTACCTGCTGTACTACCTGCGCGACCGCCTGCACTACGCCGACCCCGACCAGGGCGTGCTGATCCTGTCGGCGGTGAACGGGCTCACCCTGCTCGCCACCGTGGTCGTCGCGGGCGTCTGGTCGGACCGGGTGGGCCGGCGCAAGCCGTTCGTGGTCTGGTCCGGTGTGCTGATGGCGGTGGGGACGGCGTGGCTCGTCATCTGGCAGACCTGGCCGGGGGCGATCGTCTCGGCGGCCGTGCAGGGCATCGGCTACGGCGTGTTCGCCTCCGTCGACTTCGCGCTGATGACCGACGTCCTGCCCAAGGCCCTGGACCGGGGCAAGGACCTCGGCGTCATCAACGTCGCCAACTCCCTGCCCCAGGTCGCGGCCCCCGTCCTCGCCGCCCCGATCGTCACCTACCTCGGCGGCTACCGGATGCTGTACCTGGTGGCGGCGGTGGTGAGCCTGGCGGGCGCGGTGCTGGTGGGGCGGATCAGGGGGGTGGAGTGAACCCCTGGCCCGGGGCTCCGGCCTGCGGGGGCTACAGGGCTCCGGCGTCCCGGGCGGTCCACGCCGACGGGTAGACCGGGCGGAAGCCGAGATCCCGGCGGATGCGCCGGGTGGACATGATCCCGAACCAGGGGTCGGTGCCGGTCCCGGTCCCGAGGCCGGCCGGCACCTCGACCCCGTTGAGGCGGTACAGCTCGACCGTCGTGACGGGGGCGTCATCGGCGATGTTGTAGACCGGCCCGCCCACCGCGGGCGCGTACAGCAGGCGCAGCAGCCCCTGGGCGACGTCGGCGTGGTGGGCCATCTGCAGCCGCTGGGCCGACGCCCAGCTCGCGGCCCACTCCAGGGCCTGGGCGAGGTGGGGGTCGCCGTCGCCGTAGACGAAGGGCAGCCGGCCGATCCTCACCTGAAGCCCCTCCAGCGCCAGCAGCTCCCGCTCGGCGGCCGCCTTGGACTCGTTGTACGCGCCCCACATCATGCCGCCGGGCCGGGTCTCGTCGTCCTCGGTGAGCGGCCGGCCCCGTCCCACGCCGTACACCATCCCCGTGCTGACCTGCACGAACCGCCGTACCCCGGCGCTGCGCGCGGCCCGTCCCAGGGTCACGGCCGCGTCCCGGTTGACGGCCCACGCCTCCTCGTCGGGCACCCCGCGGAAGGAGGCGGCGACGTTCACGACGGCGTCCGCGCCGGCGACGGCCCTGCCGAGCGCCTCCTCGTCCCGCAGGTCCCCGGTCACCACCTCGGCGCCCAGTGCGGCGAACCGCTCCCCGCGCGCCGCCTCCCGCACCAGGACGCGTACGCGCTCATCGGGCTCCCGCTGGGCCAGCAGCCGCGGCACGAACCGCCGGCCGACCTGTCCGGTGGCGCCGGTCACGAGTGTCAGCATGGTCTTCCCCTCTCGGTCTGTGCTCCCACCCTGGGGCGGGACCCGGCCGGGCGGGAGGGACCCGTCGATCGGGGGACCGGCGGTCCCTGGATAAGCCGGGCGCGAGGACGCAGCCTGGAGGGGTGAACCGAGCCGAACTAGCCGACTTCCTGCGCCGCGGCCGGGCCCGCCTCGCGCCCTCGGACGTGGGGCTGCCCCTGGGCGCCCGCCGTCGCACCCCCGGCCTGCGCCGCGAGGAGGTGGCCCAGCTGGCGGCCCTGTCGGTGGACTACTACACCCGCCTGGAGCAGTCCCGGGGGCCGCGTCCGTCCCGCCAGACGCTGACGGCGCTGGGGCGTGCCCTGCGCCTGACCGCCGACGAACGCGACCACCTCTTCCACCTGGCCGGCGAGGAGCCGCCGCGCCGCGAGACGGCGTCGACGCATGTGTCGCCCGGGCTGATGCTGATCCTGGACCGGCTGGACGACACCCCGGCGCAGGTGGTGACCGACTGCGGTGAGGTGCTGGCGCAGAACGCGATGGCCAGGGCGCTGACCCTCGACGTGATGTCCCGGCCCCGGCGCGAGCGCAACCTCGTCCGCAGGTACTTCCTGGACCCGGCCGCGCGCACCCTGTTCCCGGAGGAGGACCGCCCGGACCACGCCCGCGCCCAGGTGGCCAATCTGCGCGCGGTGACCGCCGCCCGCCCCGACGACCCGGAACCGGCCGCGCTGGTCGCCGAACTCCGGTCGGGCAGCGAGGAGTTCGCCCGCCTCTGGGACGCCCACGAGGTGTCCCTGCGCCACAAGGCGACGAAACGCTTCCTGCACCCGCTGGTCGGCCTGCTGGACCTGGACTGCGAGGTCCTGCTCAGTCACGAGCACCACCAGCTCCTGGTCGTGCACACGGCCCGCCCGGGCACGGACACCCACGAACGCCTGCGGCTGCTGCGGGTGGTGGGGTTGCAGGACTTCGCTCCCGGCGGGGTGGGGGCGGGGGGCGACTGAGGGTCCGCGGCCGTACGACCGCCGCCGTGCGGGCTAGAACCCCAGCTTGCGCAGTTGCTTGGGGTCCCGCTGCCAGTCCTTGGCGACCTTGACGTGCAGGTCGAGGAAGACGGGCGTGCCGAGCAGGGCCTCGATCTGCTGGCGGGACTTGATGCCCACGTCCTTCAGGCGGCGGCCCTTCGGGCCGATGATGATGCCCTTCTGGCTGGTGCGCTCGATGTAGATGTTCGCGTGGATGTCGAGGAGCGGCCGGTCGGCGGGGCGGTCCTCGCGCGGGAGCATCTCCTCGACGACGACGGCGATGGAGTGCGGCAGCTCGTCGCGGACGCCCTCCAGGGCGGCCTCGCGGATCAGCTCCGCGACCATCACCTGCTCGGGCTCGTCGGTCAGGTCGCCCTCGGGGTAGAGGGCGGGGCCCTCGGGGAGCATGGGGACCAGCAGGTCGGCGAGGAGGTCCACCTGACGGTCGCCGACCGCGGAGACCGGGATGATCTCCGCCCACTCGATGCCCAGCTCCTTGCCGAGCTGGTCGATCGCGATGAGCTGCTCGGCGAGCACCTTGGAGTCCACCAGGTCGGTCTTGGTGACGACGGCGACCTTCGGGGTCTTCTTGATGCCGGCCAGTTCCTTGGCGATGAACCGGTCGCCGGGGCCGAGCTTCTCGTTCGCCGGGAGGCAGAAGCCGATCACGTCGACCTCGGCCCAGGTGGTGCGGACCACGTCGTTGAGGCGCTCGCCGAGGAGCGTGCGCGGTTTGTGCAGACCGGGGGTGTCGACCAGGATCAGCTGGGCGTCGGGGCGGTGCACGATGCCCCGGACCGTGTGCCGGGTGGTCTGCGGCCGGTTGGAGGTGATCGCCACCTTCTTCCCGACCAGAGCGTTCGTGAGGGTGGACTTGCCCGCGTTGGGGCGGCCCACGAAGCAGGCGAAGCCGGCACGGTGCAGGGTCCCGGCCGGCTGCTCGGATGACTGGTTACGAACGCTCATGGCCCCCATTCTCCCTGATCCATGAAGCCCCGCCGCACACACGAGCGGCCCCGCCCCCCACGGTGAGCTTCCGGAAACCCGCCCGCAACGAAACGTCACGGAAACACACCTGTACGCGACCGGAAACCGGGACCGGTGACCCTCTGACGAGCCCACCCCACCGTTGGAGACCTCGTGACGTCCCTCGCCGCCGCACACGTCGACACCGGCGACACCGCCTGGCTGCTCGCCGCCACCGCGCTCGTCCTGCTGATGACCCCGGGTCTGGCCCTCTTCTACGGCGGCATGGTCCGCACGAAGAGCGTGCTCAACATGCTCATGATGAGCTTTGTGTCGATCGCGCTGGTCACGATCGTGTGGCTGGCCGCCGGCTACTCCCTCGCCTTCGGGGACGACGTGGGCGGCGGGATCATCGGCGGGCTGGAACACGCGGGCATGGCGGGTCTCGGCCCGGACAGCGTCCAGGGCACGGTCCCCACGCTCCTCTTCGCCACCTTCCAGCTCACCTTCGCGATCATCACGGCGGCCCTGATCAGCGGCGCGATCGCGGACCGGGCGAAATTCGCGGCCTGGCTGGTCTTCGTCCCCGTCTGGGCGCTGCTCGTATACGTTCCCGTCACCCACTGGGTCTGGGGCCCCGGCGGCTGGATCGTCGCCCGGCTCGGCGCGCTCGACTTCGCGGGCGGGCTTCCCGTCGAGATCACCTCAGGCGCCTCGGGACTCGCCCTCTGTCTCGTCCTCGGCCCCCGCCTGGGCTTCAAGAAGGACGCGATGCGTCCGCACAACCTCCCCATGGTCGTGCTGGGCGCCGGTCTGCTCTGGTTCGGCTGGTTCGGCTTCAACGCGGGCTCGGCGCTCGGCGCCAACGGTCTCGCCGCCGCGGTCTTCCTCAACACGCTCGCCGCCGGCTGCACCGGTCTGCTGGGCTGGCTCTTCGTCGAGCAGAAGCGCGACGGCCATCCGACCACCCTCGGCGCGGCCTCGGGCGCGGTGGCCGGTCTGGTCGCGATCACCCCCTCCTGCGGCTCGGTCTCCCTGCTCGGCGCGCTCGTCGTCGGTCTCGCCGCGGGCGCCGTCTGCTCGTACGCCGTGAGCTGGAAGTTCAAGCTGAACTACGACGACTCGCTCGACGTCGTGGGCGTCCACCTGGTCGGCGGCGTGCTCGGCACCCTCCTCATCGGCGTCTTCGCCGTCGACACCATGACCGGCGGCACGGAGGGTCTGCTGTACGGCGGCGGGTTCACCCAGCTCGGCAGGCAGCTGGTCGCGGTGGTCGTCGTGGCGGCGTACGCCTTCGGTGTCACGTACGGCATCGGCACCCTCCTCGACCGCACGCTGGGCCTGCGCGCGGACGAGGACCAGGAGCACACCGGACTGGACCTTACGGTGCACGCCGAGACCGCATACGATCACGGCGTCCTGGGCCACGGTGCCCCGGTCGGCCACTCGGTCCTCCCCTCCGCCCAGAAGGAGAAGGAGGAGAGGAAGAAGAAGGTCAAGCCGCAGGATTGACTTCATCTCCCGCCTGGCGGCGGGGGATTCCAGCGGTTGCCCGCTGGGTTTCCTGCTTCACCGACGACGGCCCGTCCGGGAGGACTCCCGTTGAGGTCTTACACCGTCTCCACAGGCTGCTGCCGCCAGCCCGGCGGCCAGAGTGTTGCGGGCCGCGTTCGTGTCGCGGTCATGCACAGCGCCGCAATCGTCGCACGTCCACTCTCGGACGTTCAACGGCAGCTTCTCGCGAACCGTGCCGCAGGCCCCGCACAGCTTCGAGCTGGGGAACCAGCGGTCGATCACGACGAGTTGACGCCCATACCAGGCGCACTTGTACTCCAGCATCGACCGGAGTTCCGTCCAGGAGGCGTCCGAGATGGCGCGCGCGAGCCTGCCGTTCTTCAGCAGATTACGGACGGTGAGGTCCTCGATCACGACCGTTTGGTTCTCACGGACGAGTCGAGTGGTCAGCTTGTGAAGGAAGTCCCGGCGCCGGTCGGCGATCCGCGTGTGCACGCGAGCGACCTTCACACGGGCCTTCTCCCCGTTGTTCGAGCCCTTCACCTTGCGGGAGAACTCCCGCTGGGCCTTCGCCAGACGGACGCGGTCACGGCGTTCGTGCTTGGGGTTGACGACCTTCTCACCGGTGGACAGGGTCACGAGCGACGTGATCCCGGCGTCCAGCCCGACCGCCGCGCCGGTGGCGGGGGCCGCGGTGACGGTGTCCTCGACGAGCAGCGAGACGAACCAGCGGCCCGAGGCGTCCTGCGAGACGGTCGCCGTGGTCGGCCGGGCACCTTCGGGCAGAGGACGCGACCAGCGGATGTCCAGCGGCTCCGCCATCTTCGCCAGCGTCAGACGCCCGTCACGCCAGGTGAAGGCACTGCGGGTGTACTCGGCCGATGCGCGGGCCTTCTTCCGCGACTTGAAGCGCGGGTACTTCGCACGCTTGGCGAAGAAGTTCCCGAACGCCGTCTGCAGGTGGCGCAGCGCCTGCTGGAGCGGGACGGAGGACACCTCCGTCAGGAAGGAGAGCTCTTCGGTCTTCTTCCAGTCCGTCAGCGCGGCGGAGGACTGCACGTAGGAGATCCGGCGCTGCTCGCCGTACCAAGCCCGCGTGCGCTCCTCAAGCGCCTTGTTGTACACAAGGCGGACGCAACCGAACGTGCGCGACAGCTCAGCCGCCTGCTCGTCCGTGGGGTAGAAGCGGTACTTGAATGCCCGCTTCACCTGCTGCACCATGTCTCACACTCTATCAGTTTCCCTGTAAGCCAGCGCTTGCCTTCTCCGCACACGTCCGTTTGAGGAACCCCGATGAAGCTCATCACCGCGATCGTCAAGCCGTACCGCCTCGACGAGGTCAAGACGGCGCTCCAGGAGCTCGGCGTCCACGGGCTGACCGTGACCGAGGCCAGCGGGTACGGCCGGCAGCGCGGCCACACCGAGGTGTACCGGGGGGCCGAGTACCAGGTCGACCTCGTGCCGAAGGTACGGATCGAGGTCGTCGTCGAGGACGCGGAGTCCGAGGCGGTGATCGACGCGGTCGTGCGGGCGGCGCACACCGGGAAGATCGGGGACGGCAAGGTGTGGGCGGTGCCGGTGGAGACGGTGGTGCGGGTACGGACGGGTGAGCGGGGGCCGGATGCCCTTTAAGCGCCGGTTGGTGTGTGGGCTTTCGGGTGCGAGTCCGTGGGGGCCGGTCGCGCCCTGCGGGGGAGCCGCATGATGTCGACGCCCCGCGCCCCTTCAGGGCGCGTTCGGCGCCGTCTGATCAAGAGCCACCCCCCGAGGGCGGTACCCGCCATCACCACCCCGGCCAGCAGCCACGGCACCGCCACGAACGAGACCGTCGCCGATTCCTTCGTCCCCGTGGCGGTCGCCGTCAGTTTCACGTCCGCCCAGTCCAGCTGGGGTGCGCCCCGCCAGGTCTCGGTGAGGCGGACGCGTTGGCCCGGGAGGAGCTGGGAGGGGAGGTTCCTCAGGTCGCGGGTGAGCAGGGTGCGGCCGAAAAGGCCCTCCGCCTTGAGGGCGACCTTCGGCTTCAGCGTGACGTTCCCCGTGTTGTGCAGGGTGTAGGAGATCGTCGCCGTGCTGTCGCCGAGGCCGGGGATCAGCGGCTGGCGGTGGCTGATGCGGACGTTCTCGACGGCCAGCGCGGGCAGGGTGGGACCGCCGACCGTGAGGTAGACGCGGGCGCCGACCGCCCGCTGGACGCCGAGGGCGACCGAGCCGTCGCCCCGGTCGATCCGTTCGTCGAGGGCGACGATCGCGCCGGGATGGTCCCCGGGCTCGGCGTCCTCGGGCACCTTGACGGTGAACGGCACGGTGACGGTCCTGTGCGCGGGCACGGTGATCCGGTCCTTCGGCAGGACGGCCCACGCGCCCACGCCCCGCATCCGCTCCCCGAGCGACTTCACGGCGAAACCGCCGTCGCGGGCGGTGTTGTAGGCGTCGGCGGCGTACAGCCGGAAGGTGAGGGGCCCGGCCGTCTTGTTGGCGACGACGACCTTGTCCTGGACGCTCCGGCCCGGATCGGCAGAGACGTAGAAGTACGGCCGTGCGGCGACGGCCGAGGCGACGGGGTAGACCGACCAGCTTCCGTTGTCGGCGGCCCGGGCGGGCGCGGCGGTCAGCAGGCCGAGCAGGAACGGCAGGAGCAGCGGGAGGAGAGCGGCGTACGGTTTGCGCGGCGACATGGGTGCGGACCCCCACAGGTGTTCCACGAGTGATGGGACGGGCTCGGTGGGCGGGCGGGTGCGGGCCTGTGGGGCGGCCGCCCGGCCACCGTGCGGACGGGTGGTTCAGGTGAGCGTGAGCGTCAGGACACCGGCGTACGAGCCCGGCGGGGTGAACGCCGGTACGTCGAGGGAGAGCCCGGCCTTCGCGGTGAACTCACCACCGGTGAGCGTGCCGTCCGGGGTGGAGGCGAGGGTCGCCCCCGCGCTGCCCACGACGCCTGCCGAGCCGGCCCGGCAGGTGCTCGGGCTGCCCGCCTTGGTGGTGCAGACGGGCGTCCAGCTCAGCTTGCCGGCGTCGATCTTGGCGCCGGGTCCGCTGAAGTCGGTGACCTTGCCGGTCAGGGACCAGCCCGCGGGACCGCCGCGGTAGTCCTTGACCGTCACCGCGTTGAGACCGCCGGTCGAGGGGGCGCCGGAGCCGAAGTCGACCGCGGACATCGTGACGCTGTCCCCGGACTGCTCCATGGACAGGTCACCCGCCTTGACGGTCGTCGTCAGTTTCTGGCTGCCCTCGGGGACGGGCGTGTCGTCGATGACGACGTACGCGGCGGTCGAGGTGCCCAGGTCGGCGCTCCAGGCGCTGCCCTCGTACGCCACGATCCCGGTGGTGGTGAGGGCGTGGACGGCGAGCGAGCCGGAGATGCGTCCCGAGGAGTCCGCGGTCACGGTGGTCCTGTCCGCGGTCTCGTCGGATCCGGAGCGCCCGGCGACGGTGACCGTCGCGCCCTTGGTGAAGCCGCCGCCGGTGAAGGAGACGGGGTCGCCAGGGCCGCCGGAGGCCGAACCGAGTGCGAGGTTACGGGTGTTGGCGGGCGGGTTGTCCGCCGCGGTGACCGTCTCCGACACCGGGGCGGGCGGGTTGGTCACCGTGCAGACGGTGTCCAGTTCCAGGATGTAGCTGGTGTGGATGTTGTAGGCGCCGGGCGAGAGGGTGATCGCGCCGGGCGAGGTGACCGTGAACGTGCCGGTCATCGAGAACGACGGGAAGGCACCGTTGCCGGGCACCGGGGGGTTCTTCTTCGGACCCGCGACGGTGACGGTGCCGGTCTGCGCCCCACCGAGAGCGACCACTCCGGTCGGCGTCATGATGTCGGCCGGCAGATCGATCACGGTGGGGTTGCTCGCGGCGGCCTTGACCACCGTGTAGGTCACGGTGACCGTGTCGCCGACCTTGGGGCTGGTGTTGTCGACCGTGATCTGCGCGGTGCTGGTGCCGTCGATCGGCGGGATGCCCGCGATCGCCGGCGGGATGCAGTGCGTCGGGAAGTCCACGTTGGTCGCGGCGCCGGCCGGGCACGCGAGTGCGCCGCCCGCGGTGACCGCGAGCGCGCTCGCCCCGAGCAGCGAGGCCCAGCGCCGTCTTCGGGAACTTCGGGCACTTCGGGCTGAACCCATGTTTGCCCCCTCCTCCAGGGTGCGGGCGCAGCGGCTCTTCTGCGCCGACAGGGGGCATTGACGGCCGGATCGCGAAAGAAGTCAATGGCCGGGAAGAGGTCAACTGATGGGCCGTCAGCTTCCTGGTCCCGCTGGGAAACCGACGGCCCGTAGAAGGGATTTCCGGCCGCTACCGGTCAGAAGACGAACGGACCCGGCGCCTGCGCCGCGCTCGTCGTACAGGTGACGGTGATGCCGAAGATCACCATCTTCAGCGATCCGCCCTTGAAGTCGAGGCTGTCGCCCGAGGCCACGGTGCCGGGCAGCGGGCCGACGGTGATCGTGCTGCCGGCCGCCATGGCCGGGTTGACCGATCCGCTGAAGACGCGGGCGGGACCGGTCGAGTTCGCCATCGTGAGCGTCGAGTTGATGCTGTTGGCCCCGAGCGAGAGGGGCGTGGTGATCGAGGAGGTGAGGGTGAGGGTCGCCGAGGTACCGGACTGCGTGGCGGTGAGCGTGGCCGCCCCGCCGCCGAAGATGCCGCAGCTCGCGGTGATGGTCGCCGTGTCCGGGGTGACGGCGGCGGCCGAGGGCGCGAGAGCCAGCCCGGTGACCGCGAGGGCCCCGGCCAGCAGTGCCGCACCTGATCCGATTCGCTTGCTCATGGGTTCCGGCTCCTTCCCGGATGTGGGGAGACGGGCGTCGGAGCGGGACGGTGGGTGCGGTCACCGGGCCCGGTGGGGGGTGGATCTGACGGTCCGTCGGACGTTACGGCTCCATTGACCGGGAGGGACGGGGAGACGACAAGGTCGATTTCAGGCCGAGTTGAGAGGCGGGTCAGCCGGCGGACACGGTGCTGCGGACCGACCCGTCCGGCGCGGCCAGCAGCACCGGTGTCCCCGGCCCGCCCAGATCCCGTACGGCCGCCAGATCCTCCTCGGCGAGCCCCTCCGCCTCGCTCACCACCGCCGCCGCCTCCAGTGACGCCGCTCCCGACGCCACCGCCATCGCCACCGCCGTCCGCAGGGCGCTCAGCCTCAGCGACGGCAGCTCCACCGTCCCTGCGACATAGGTACGGCCGGTGTCGTCCCGGACGGCCGCCCCCTCGGGCACACCGCCTCGGGCCCGCGCCGAACGGGCCAGGGTGACGATCTTGCGGTCCTCGGGGTCGAGCGCGTTGCTGTCGGTCATGGTCCGAGCATACGGAGCGGCCCGTACAGCGCCCCGCCACGGGTACCCCCGTACGCGCGCACCCCTCAGGGGCGGTCCAGGCGCAGGCGCTCCGCGCGGGGCAGGCCGGCCACGACCAGGTCGTAGGAGTCCTCGACCAGCTCGCGGACGAGCCGTTCGGGCAGGTCGCCGTCGACGGTCACCGTGTTCCAGTGGCGTTTGTTCATGTGGTAGCCGGGAGCGATCAGGCCGGGGTGGTCGGTACGCAACCGGACCGCGTCCTCGGGGTCGCACTTGAGGTTGACCTTCAGGGGGCGCTGCTCGGTCCAGCTCAGCGCGAACATCTTGCCGAGGACCTTGAAGACGGAGATCTCGGGGCGGAAGGGGAAGTCCTCCTCGGCCGCCTCGAAGGACAGGCACAGGGCGCGCAGCTGCTCCGGGGTCACTCCGGCTTCTCCTCCTCGGTCCCCTCCGCAGGCCGCTCGACGGGCTCCACCAGCACCGTCACGATCTTGTTCCGGCGACCGGCCGCCGCCTCCGCCGTGAGCCGCAGGGCCCGGCCGTCCGGGAGGTCGACCACGGCCGCCGCCCCGGCGATGGGGACCCGGCCGAGCGCCTTGGCGAGCAGTCCGCCGACGGTCTCCACGTCCTCGTCGTCGTACTCCTCCAGGCCGTACAGCTCACCGAGGTCGGTGATGTCGAGGCGGGCGGTGACCCGGTGGCGGTCGTCGCCGAGGTCCTCGACGGGCGGGAGTTCCCGGTCGTACTCGTCGGTGATCTCGCCGACGATCTCCTCCAGGATGTCCTCGATGGTGACGATGCCGGCCGTGCCGCCGTACTCGTCGATGACGACGGCCACGTGGTTGCGCTGGAGCTGCATCTCGCGCAGCAGGTCGCCGGCGTTCTTGGTGTCGGGCACGAAGGCTGCGGGCCGCATCGCGGTGGAGACCAGGTCGGACTCGGCGTCCCGGCTGATGTGCGTCTTGCGGACCAGGTCCTTCAGGTACACGATCCCGACGATGTCGTCCTCGCTCTCCCCGCTCACGGGTATCCGCGAGAAACCGGAGCGCAGGGCGAGGGTGAGGGCCTGGCGGATCGTCTTGTACCGCTCGATGACGACGAGGTCGGTGCGCGGGACCATGACCTCGCGGACGAGGGTGTCGCCGAGCTCGAAGACGGAGTGCACCATCCGGCGCTCCTCGTCCTCGATCAGGGACTCCTGCTCGGCGAGGTCCACCAGGGCGCGCAGCTCCGCCTCGGAGGCGAAGGGTCCGCGGCGGAAGCCCTTGCCGGGGGTGAGCGCGTTGCCGATGAGGATCAGCAGGGACGGGATCGGGCCCATGATCCGGGCGAGGGGCAGCAGGACGTACGCCGCCGCCGTCGCCGTGTTCAGCGGGTGCTGACGGCCGATGGTGCGCGGGGACACCCCGACGGCGACGTAGGAGACGAGGACCATCACGCCGATCGCGGCAAGCAGCGCGGGGGCGGTGCCGTCGATCTCCCGCAGACAGGCGTACGTCACCAGCGCCGCGGCCGCCATCTCGCAGGCGACGCGCACGAGCAGCGCCACGTTGAGGTAGCGGGTGGGGTCGGCGGTGATCTGGGCGAGCTTGGCGCTGCCGCGCCGCCCGGACCGTACGGCCTCCGCGGCACGGAAGCTGGAGACGCGCGCGAGGCCCGCCTCCGCGCAGGCGGCGAGCCAGGCGACGACGACCAGGGCGATCGCGCCGGAGACCAGGGTGGGGCTCATGAGACGGTCGGAGCCGGGGACGGGCCGGTCAGGCCCTTCTCCGCGCGCCAGCCGTCCACGATGGCCGCCTGGAGGCCGAACATCTCGGCCTTCTCGTCGGGTTCCTCGTGGTCGTAGCCGAGCAGGTGCAGCACTCCGTGGACGGTGAGCAGCTGGAGCTCCTCGTCCATGGAGTGCTGGGTGGGCGCCTCGGTGCCCTGCTTGGCGGCGACCTCGGGGCAGAGCACGATGTCGCCGAGGAGGCCCTGCGGGGGCTCGTCGTCGTCCTTCGACGGCGGACGCAGTTCGTCCATCGGGAAAGACATGACGTCCGTCGGCCCCGGCAGGTCCATCCACTGGATGTGCAGCTGCTCCATGGCGTCGGCGTCCACGACGATCACCGAGAGTTCGGAGAGCGGGTGGATGCGCATCCGTGCGAGGGCGTAGCGGGCGATGTCGAGGATCGCCTGCTCGTCGACCTCGGTTCCGGATTCGTTGTTGACGTCGATCGACATGTGCTGGCTTGTCTACTTCCGTGTGGTCCGGCCGCCCTTGTGGGTGCCGTTCTCCGTGCCGTTGGTGCTGTCGTACTTCTCGTACGCGTCGACGATACGGCCCACCAGCTTGTGCCGTACCACGTCCTGGGACGACAGCCGGGAGAAGTGGACGTCCTCGACGCCCTCCAGGATGTCCTGGACCTGGCGCAGACCGGACTTGGTGCCGTTGGGCAGGTCCACCTGGGTCACGTCACCCGTGATCACGATCTTCGAGTCGAAGCCGAGGCGGGTGAGGAACATCTTCATCTGCTCGGGGCTCGTGTTCTGGGCCTCGTCCAGGATGATGAAGGCGTCGTTGAGCGTGTTGTGGGTCAGCAGGTAGTCCGTGGTGACGTAGAGGGAGTCCTCGGCGGCCACCTGGATGCAGACGGTCTCTTCCCTGCCTGCCGGCTCGATGGAGTCGATGAACCGCATCGGACGTCCGCCGCCTCCTGCCGCGTGGTACTTGTCGCGCTTGCGGGCGAGGCGGAAGGGCTCGACGCCTTCGGGGAGGCGGATGTCGACGATGTGGGCGTCACGGCGGTATTCGACTTCCCGACCGTTGGCGAAGCCCGGCTTGCGGCCTTCGGCAGGTCTGCGGCGGGTGTAGGCGACGCCGCCCAGGGACTGGACCAGGGCGATGACGTCGTCGCGCAGCAGAATCGACGTGGTCGTGTACTGGATGCGGGACGTACGGTCCTTCTGGGTGACCGGACCGCCGTCCGAGTCGAGCAGCCCTTGGAGGAGGGCCAGTCGTACTTCGGCGGAGTTGTACAGGTAGTCGTCCGGCACGAACTTCGTGTGTGAGCGGGTCCGGAACAGGTCCAGCTCACGCAGAACACGTGTGACAGGGTTCTCGAGAGTCGCTACGTCGCCCGGGGACTTCACGCGCTGGAGCACGTAGTCCGGCCCGCCCTTGTGCCGCACCGCGACACCGGGCAGCGCGGACTCCAGCGCACCTGCCAGTTCCGCGTCCTCGGTCGCGAAGGACGGGGTGGTGGAACCGGTGAGGCATCCGTCACCCAGCAGCAGCCCCAGCGCGTACGGGTCCATGGGAACCTCGCGCTCCGGGAAGCACACCGGTGCCGTGAGCATCGGCAGCTCGTACCGGCGAGCGTGGGCTGCCCGCAGATTGCCGATCATCTCCTGGGTCTCCAGGACCCGCCACGGCTTGTCACGGCGCTTGTCGTCGCGCGTCCTGACCGTCCACAGGTGCTCGCCGCAGCACAGCGTCCAGGAACCGTCCTGAGCTGTGACGCGGTAGACGTCCTTCTCCCCCTGCGGGTACACCCCGAGGACCGGAGTCGGCTCACCGTTCGAGCCGATGACCAGGTCCCCGACCTGAAGGTCGCCGATAGGGCGCCAGCCGTCCGGTGTCAGGACATTCGTGAAGATCGGTTGCGCCCTTCCACGCATGTACGCCAGCGGCGCCACCTCGATCGTCCCCGAGGCCATCAGCTTCGGGATCGAGTCCGGGTCCAGCATGTCGTGCAGCGCGTCGTACAGCGGGCGCAGGTAGGGGTCGATCTTCTCGTAGAGCGTGCCGGGCAGGAAGCCGAGGCGCTCGCCGGCCTCGACCGCCGGGCGGGTCAGGATGATCCGGTTGACCTGCTTGGACTGCAGGGCCTGGACCGCCTTCGCCATGGCCAGGTACGTCTTGCCGGTACCGGCGGGGCCGATGCCGAAGACGATCGTGTGCTTGTCGATCGCGTCGACGTACCGCTTCTGGTTGAGGGTCTTGGGCCGGATGGTGCGGCCGCGCGAGGACAGGATGTTCTGAGTCAGTACCTCGGCCGGGGTCTCCTGGCCGTCACTCGTCCCGTTCTCACTCGCCCGCAGCATGGCGATCGAGCGTTCCACTCCGTCCTCCGTCATCGGCTGCCCGGTGCGGAGCACCAGCATCATCTCGTCGAACAGGCGCTGGATGAGGGCGATGTCCCGAGGGTCGCCGGTAGCGCTGATCTCATTGCCCCGGACGTGGATGTCGGCCGCCGGGAAAGCCGTCTCGATCACGCGCAGGAGGGAGTCGCCGGACCCCAGCACGGTGACCATGGGGTGCTGGGCGGGAACCGTGAACTGTGCTCTCGCCTTGCCCTGCGCGGGCGTGTGAGCTGTGGGTGTCTGAGTCATAGGCCGGCCCGAAGGCCTCTACGTCCTCCCGGATGTGACGCGCCTGCCACGAGTGGCGGCCTGGCGAGTTCAAGCGTACGCCAGGGGGCTGACAACGCCGAGCGGTTTTGTCATGGGCCCGGTCAGGCCCGGTGGCCACCCGGGTGACTACGCGGAGCGGCCGAAGCCGATCGTGGGGACCGCGCGGCGCAGGGGCCAGGGCGGGGTGTCGTCCCTGGGCAGTACGGCCTCCAGGAACGCGTACCGGTGCAGCGCCTCCGGGGCCTGGCCCTCGACCGACTGGACCCTGCGCCACCAGGCGGCGATCTCGGCCCAGCCGGGGGCGGACAGCGAGCCGCCGAACTCCTGGACGGAGAGCGCCGCGGTGAGGCCGGCGAAGGCGAGGCGGTCGGCGAGCGGCCAGTCGGCGAGGGTGCCGGTGACGAAACCGGCCACGAAGACGTCCCCGGCGCCGGTGGGGTCGAGGGCCTCGACGGCGATGGCGGGCACCTCGGCGGTCTCGCCGGTGCGCCCGTCGACCGCGTAGGCACCCTCGGCGCCGAGGGTGACGACGGCGAGCGGGACGTACGCGGTGAGGGCGCGGGCGGCGGCGCGGGGGCAGTCGGCGCGGGTGTAGCGCATGGCCTCCTCCGCGTTCGGCAGGAAGGCCTCGCAGTGTTCCAGGTCGGCGAGGCCGGCCAGGTCCCAGGCGCCGGTGTCGTCCCAGCCGACGTCGGCGAAGATCCGGGTGCCGCGGGCGGCGGCGCGGGCGATCCAGGGGTCGCGTCTGCCGGGGGTGAGGGAGGCGACGGCGGCGCGGGAGTGCGGTGGGCGGTCGGGGGCGCCGCTGTGGACGAGCATCGTCTGCGGGGGCGGTTCGTGGCCGTGGGAGACCATGGTCCGCTCGCCCTCGTAGGCCATGGAGACGGTGACGGGCGAGTGCCAGCCGGGGACCGTGCGGGAGGCGGCGAGGTCGATGCCCTCGCCCTGTTCCAGGGCGTCCCAGCAGTACTCGCCGTAGTGGTCGTCGCCGAAGGCGGCGGCGAGGGAGGTGCGCAGGCCCAGACGGGCCAGGGCGGTGGCCATGTTGGCGACGCCGCCGGGGCTGGAGCCCATGCCGCGTGCCCAGGACTCGGTGCCGCGCACGGGGGCGGAGTCGAGGCCGGTGAAGATGATGTCGAGGAAGACGGTGCCGGTGAGGTAGACGTCCCAGGGGGGATCGCCCGGCGCCCGCCGGGCGGCCAGGGGGTCGACCAGGGCGGCCCGGTCGTTCTGTCGGTGGTGTCCCTCTCCGGTGGACGCGGTGGACGCGGTCACGGTGCGCTCCCTGACGTGGTGCGGATCTGGCCAGTCTGCACCACCCGGCCACCGGACCGCCCCCCGTCGCCCTCCCGTCACACCGCGAACGGGAGCACACCGGCCCCCGCACGTCGCGCGACCCCCGGGCACGCGCCGTCACCAGGCGCGGCCGGTGGCGCCTACCAGCGGGGCACCGAGGGCGTGACCCAGTGCGGGTCGGCCACCCGCATCGCCGCCGCGTCGTCGCGGTCGCGGAGGGTGCCGTCGTCGTCGAGCCAGCGCCGGTGCAGGAACGCGAGCCGGTCGCGGTCGAGCTCGACGCCCAGGCCGGGGGCGTCGGAGACGGTGACCTTTCCGGCGTCGAAGGTGAGGCGCTCGGTCAGGACGTCCTCCGACTGCCAGGGGTAGTGGGAGTCGCAGGCGTGGTGGAGGTTCGGCACGGTGGACGCGACATGGGTCATGGCGGCGAGCGAGATGCCGAGGTGGGTGTTGGAGTGCATGGACACGCCGACGCCGAAGGTCCGGCAGACGGCGGCGAGCTGCTGGGTGTTGCGCAGCCCGCCCCAGTAGTGGTGATCGGAGAGGACGACCTGCACGGCGCCGCGGGTGAAGGCCTCCTGGATCTCGGCGAAGGTCGTCACGCACATGTTGGTGGCGAGCGGCACGCCGGTCGCCGCGGCGACCTCGGCCATGGCCGGTGTGCCGAGCGCGGGGTCCTCCAGGTACTCGAGGACGTCCCCGAGTTCCTTGGCGACCCGCAGCGAGGTCGCCACGCTCCAGGCGCCGTTGGGGTCGAGCCGCAGCGGGTGGCCGGGGAAGGCCGCCGCGAGGGCGCGTACGGCGGCGATCTCCTCGTCGGGCGGGAAGACCCCGCCCTTGAGCTTGAAGGAGGTGAAGCCGTAGCGCTCGGTGAAGCGCCGGGCCTGTGCGACGACCCCGGCCGGGTCGGTCGCCGCGCCCCAGTCGTCCGCCTCGCCGGGCGCGCCCTCGGGGTGGGCGGCCCACTTGTAGAAGAGGTAGGCGCTGTATTCGACGGTGTCGCGGACCTTGCCGCCGAGCAGCGCGTGCACGGGCAGCCCGAGGGAGGTGCCGAGGGCGTCGAGGCAGGCGACCTCGAACCCGGAAAGGACGGACAGCCGCAGCTTGTCGGCGGTCTGGACGCCGCGCAGGCCGCCCACGTCGACCTGGCCGGAGATCCGGGAGGAGTCCACCGCCACCTGGTCGGCGATCGTGAACAGCCCGTTCAGGTCGCTGACCGGCCGGCCGATCAGCCGCCGGGCGAAGGGGCGGGCCAGCTCCAGGTACTTGGTGTCGCCGTACGTCTCGCCGACCCCGACGACACCGTCGGCGGTCTCCACCTCGACGATCAGCCGGGGGGTGTAGGGCTGGTGGACGCCCTGGGTGTTGAGCAGCGGCGGGTCGGCGACCAGGATCGGCGTCAGGCGTACGTCCGTGATGGCGAGGTTCACAGGGCGGCTCCCACGAGGTCGAGTCCGGTGGTCAGGAGGGTCCTGAGGTCGGCCAGGTCGGCGGCCGAGGGGTCGGTGAGCGGAGCGCGCACCGGGCCGACGGGGGCGCCGCGCAGCCGGGCGGCTGCCTTGACGAGGGACACGGCGTAGCCCGGTGCCCGGTCGCGGAGTTCGACGAGGGGGACGTAGAACGCGCGCAGCAGTTTCTCGACGGTGCTCGCGTCGCCGTCCCGCAGGGCGGTGAAGAAGGCGCCCGCGATCTCGGGGGCGAAGGCGTGCACGGCGGAGGAGTAGGCGGGGACGCCGACGGCGGCGTAGGCGCGGGCCTGGATCTCGGCGGTGGCGGCGCCGTTGAAGAGCAGGAAGCCCTCGGGGGCGGCGAGGGTGAGGCGCTGGAGGCGGTCGAGGTCGCTGTGGCCGTCCTTGAGGCCGACGACCGAGGGGATCGCGGCAATCCGGCGGAAGGCGTCGACCCCGTAGCGGACCTGTCCGCGCTGGTAGGCGATGAGCGGGAGCCGGGTGCGGGCGGCGAGCTGCTCCAGTTGCGCGACGAGGCCGTCCTGCGGGGCGGCGACGAGGTAGTGCGGGAGGACGAGCAGGGCGTCGGCACCCTCCTGCTCGGCGATCCGGGCGAAGCGGGCGGCCTGGGCCCAGCCGTACCCGGTGCCGGCGACGACGGGGACCTGCCCCGCGGCCTCCGCGACGGCGATCCGCACCACCGTGCGGTACTCGTCCTCGTCGAGGGAGAAGAACTCGCCGGTGCCGCAGGCGGGGAAGAGGGCGCCGGGGCCGGCGGCGAGCCGGCTCGCGACATGGGCGCGGAAGCCGTCGGGGTCGAGGGAGCCGTCCTGGTGGAAGCTCGTCAGCGGGAAGGACAGCACGCCCGCCGCCATGCCCTCCCGCAGCCGCCGGACCGTGTCGGTGTCGAGGCCCACCTTCCTCATCTCCCTATGTAGACGTCATCCATGGATGAAGATGGAGGTTAGATAGGCGAACGGCGGCCGTCAATGCCGCCCGCGCCCCCGCTTACGATCGGCACATGTCGGAGACAGGCGGTGTCCGCGAGGTGAAATCGGCCGCGCGCACGATCGAGCTGCTGGAACTGCTCGCCGAGCGCGGAGACCGCCCGGCGCGGCTCCAGGAGCTGGCGGACGCGCTGGGGGTGCCGCGGAGCTCGATGTACGCGCTGCTCCGGACCCTGATCGGCCGGGGCTGGGTGCGCACGGACGTCACCGGCTCCCTGTACGGCATCGGCATCCACGCGCTGCTGACCGGCACCGGCTACCTCGACTCCGACCCGCGCGTGCGCCTGGTGCGGCCGTATCTCGACGAGGCGTCCGACGCGCTGGGCGAGACGATCCACCTGGGCCGGCTGGACGGGCGGGACGTGGCCTACCTCGCCACCCGCGAGTCGCACGCGTATCCGCGCACGATCAGCCGCGTCGGCCGCCGCCTCCCCGCACACGTCGGCGCCCTCGGCAAGGCGCTCCTGGCCGAGCGCCCCGACGACGAGCTGCCCGAGGGGCCCTACGCGGCGCTCACCCCCACGTCGCACACCGACCGCGAGTCACTCCGGGCGGACCTGGCCGGGGTGCGGGCGCGGGGGTACTCCGTGGACCGCGAGGAGAGCGTGACCGGGATCGTCGGCTTCGGGTTCGCGCTGCGGTACGAGCATCCGGCACAGGACGCCATCAGCTGCTCGGTGCCGGTGGCCCGTCTGACGGCCGGGCACGAGGAGCGGATCGTGGCGGTGATGCGGGAGATACGCGCCAAGATCGAGGCGACGGGACCGGGGGCCGGCGGGACCGTGAACTGGCGCTAGGGAGCGCCGAAAAGCCGCTCGTCTACCCGCCATTTCCGCCTGTAAACAGTATGTGACCCGGATCATGCATCCTGAGCTTTTTCGGGCAGCACGCGCTTGATATGAATGGGCCCGCGCGCTCCTGTCCGTCGACGGCCTGCGCCCCTCCCCGCGCCCTTACCTCTCGCCTGTGCAGGAACGCCCGTGTTCGCCCGCCGTACCCCCGTCCCCTGGCCCCTCGTCGCCCTCTTCACGGCCGGGTATCTCGCGCCCTACCTGCTGCCGACCGTCGTCGGCCGCCTCGACGCCGGACTGCCCCTGACCGCCACCGAGGCGGGCGCCGTCGGCAGCGCGCTGCTGCTCAGCTCGTCCTCGGCCGGCTTCCTGCTGGCCTCCCGGGTGGAGCGGATCGGCGCCCGGACCATGGCGCGGGCCGGGCTGCTGCTCGCGGTGCTCGGCTACGGCGGGGCGGCCCTCGCCGGCTCGGTCCCGGCCGTCGTCGCGGGCGCGGTCCTCGGCGGGTTCGGCTCCGGTACGGCCACGGCGGTCGCCGCCACCCGGATCGCCGCCGAACCCGACCCGCACCGCGCCTCCACGCTGGGGCTCCTCGGGGTGTCCGCGCTCGCGGGGGCCGTCTATCTGACGGTTCCGCACCTCGGCGCGGGCCATGGCCAGCCGCTCGCCGCGATCGCACTGACCGCGCTCGCGGTATGGCCGCTGACGGGGCGTCTGCCCGGCCGCGGCGCCCCCGCCGACCCGGCGCTGCGCACGGTCCGCGTCCCGCTGCCGAACCTGCGGGCGGGACTGGTGCTGGCGGCCGCCATGCCGTTCTGGTCGCTGGTGCAGAACTCCCTGTGGGGCGTGAGCGGACGGATCGGGCTGACGCAGGCGCACCTCGGCGAGGCGGCCGTCGGCGCGGTGTTCGCGGTGGCGCTGGCCGCCGGGCTCACGGGCGTCCTGGCCGCCGGGGCGCTCGGGGCGCGTCTGGGCCTGGCGCTGCCGGTCGGGCTCGGGACCGTCCTCATCGCGGTCTGTGTCGCGGGCAACGCCTCGGCCACCACCCCGGCGGGCTTCGCGACCGGCCAGATCCTCTGGAACGTCCTCTACCCGGTCGTCCTGTCGTACCTCATCGGGCTGGCCGCCTCGCTGGACCCGCGGGGGCGCTGGGCGGTGCTCGTCGGCTCGGCGGGCTCGCTCGGCACCGCGGCCGGTCCGCTCACCGGGAGCGTGCTGTCCGCGCAGGCCGGGTTCCCCGCGATGGGCCTGGTGCTGGGCGCCGCGCTGCTCGTGGTCGCCGTACCGATGACCGGGGTGGCGCTGCACGCGAGCGGGCACCCGGTGCTGCCGGGGACCGTACGGCGCCGGGGCGGTGCGCCCGGCGCCCACGACTCGGCCGCGTCCCCCGTGGCCACGGGGGACGCCGTCCACCCGACGACCTAGAACCGGTAGGCGTCCACCTCGGCGAGGTACCGTGCCCGCCGCTCCTCGTCGTCCTCCAGGAAGGAGGCGGTGAAGGAGTTGCGGGCCAGCTCGCGCAGCCGCTCCTCGGTCAGGTCGAGGGTCTGCCGTACGGCGTCGAAGTTGTCGCCCGCGTACCCGCCGAAGTAGGCCGGGTCGTCGGAGTTGACCGTGCAGACGAGCCCGGCGTCGAGCATCGCGGGCAGCGGGTGGTCGGCGAGGGTGTCGACGGTGCGCAGCCGGACGTTGGACAGCGGGCACAGCGTCAGCGGGATCCGCTCCCGCACCAGCCGCTCCACCAGCGCCGGGTCCTCCATGCAGCGCAGCCCGTGGTCGACGCGCTCGACACCGAGGACGTCCAGGGCCTCGGTGATGTACTCCGGCGGCCCCTCCTCCCCCGCGTGCGCCACGCGCCGCAGCCCGAGCGCGGCGGCGGCCTCGTAGACCTCGCGGAACTTCACCGGCGGGTGCCCGACCTCAGCGGAGTCCAGGCCGATGCCGGTGATCCGGTCGAGGTACGGCTTCGCCGCGTCCAGCGTCTCGAGCGCCGACTCGGCGGATTCGTCGCGCAGGAAGCAGAGGATCAGCCGGGTGGAGACGCCGTGGGTGGTCTCGCTGCTGCCGAGCGCCCGCCACAGCCCCTCGACCACCGTGCCCATGCCGACGCCCCGGGCGAGGTGGGCCTGCGGGTCGAAGAAGATCTCCGCGTGCCGGACGCCCTGGGCGGCGGCGCGGGCGAGGTAGGCGTGCGCGAGGTCCTCGAAGTCCCGCTCGGTGCGCAGGACGGCCATCAGCTCGTAGTACAGGTTCAGGAAGGACTGGAGGTCCTCGAACCGGTAGGCCTCGCGCAGCTCTTCCGTGTCGGCGTACGGGAGGGCGACCCCGTTCCGGGCGGCCAGCGTGAAGGCCAGCTCCGGCTCCAGGGTGCCTTCGATGTGCAGGTGCAGTTCAGCTTTCGGGAGGGGCATCAACGCATCGTACGGCTGATTTATCGCCGTTTCGGTAGCGGCACCCGCAGCAGGTCGTGCGCCACGGTCAGTTCGCCGGCGAAGCCCGCCGCCCGTGCCTGCCGCTCGAATTCGTCCGGGTCGGTGTAGCGCTGGCTGAAGTGGGTGAGCACCAGATGGCGGACACCGGCCTCCACGGCGACCCCGGCGGCCTGGCCGGCGGTCAGATGGCCGTGGTCGACGGCGAGCCGCTCGTCCTCGTCGAGGAAGGTCGACTCGATGACGAGCATGTCGGCGCCCTCCGCGAGCGCGTGGACGCCGTCGCACAGCCGGGTGTCCATGACGAACGCGAACCGCTGTCCGCGCCGGATCTCGCTGACGTCGTCGAGCGTCACCCCGCCGACCGAGCCCTCCCGCAGGAGACGGCCCACGTCCGGCCCCTTGAGGCCGTGCGCGGCGAGGCGGTCGGGGAGCATCCGGCGGCCGTCGGGCTCGGTGAGCCGGTAGCCGTAGGACTCGACCGGGTGCGAGAGCCTGCGGGCGTCGAGGGTGTAGGAGGGCCGGGCGTCGAGGACCCCGTCCGCGCTCACCGGGACCTGCGTCAGGGCGACGGTCTCGCGGTAGGCGGTGGCGTACCGGAGGCGGTCGAAGAAGCGCTCGCCGGAGAGCGGGTAGTGGACGGTGACCTCGTGCGGGACCTGGTCGAGGTTGATGCGCTGGATGACCCCGGCCAGGCCGAGCGAGTGGTCCCCGTGGAAGTGCGTGACGCAGATCCGGTTCAGGTCGTGGGCGGCGACCCCGGCCCGCAGCATCTGGCGCTGGGTGCCCTCGCCGGGGTCGAACAGGATGCCCTCGCCGTCCCAGCGCAGCAGATAGCCGTTGTGGTTGCGGTGCCGGGTGGGGACCTGGCTGGCGGTGCCGAGGACGACGAGTTCGCGTACGGACATGGCGGACTATCCGGGGGGCCACTGCAGGCCGCGGCCGCCGAGGACGTGCGCGTGGGCGTGCCAGACGGTCTGACCGGCGCCGCTGCCGGTGTTGAAGACGATGCGGTAGCTCTCCAGCTTGTCCTCGTCCGCGACCGACTTCGCCTCGCGCAGGACGTCCGCGGCGACGGCCGGCTCGGCGGCGGCCAGTTCCGCGGCGTTCTCGTAGTGCGCCTTGGGGATCACCAGGACGTGGGTGGGCGCCTGGGGGTTGATGTCCCGGAAGGCGACGGTCGTCTCCGTCTCGCGGACGATCGTCGCCGGGATGTGGCCTTCGGCGATCTTGCAGAACAGGCAGTCTTCCTGCGGCTCGCCCGCCATGTTTCCTCCGGGGGGTAGTTGATATCGGGCATCGTAGCGTTGTCGGTGGCGGGTGCCGTCGTGGCTGGTCGCGCCCCGCGGCGGAGCCGCACAGGGATGCGGCCCGGCACCCCTTAACCCGGCAGACTCGGCGGAGTTTTGGCCGGACGCTCCTCCAGCGCCTGAAGAGCCAGTCTCACCGCCTCGTCCAACTGGACGTCCCTGCCCGCCGCGTAGTCCTGCGGGGTGCAGATCACCTCCACGTCGGGGTCGACTCCGTGGTTCTCCACGCCCCAGCCGTAGCCCTCCAGCCAGATGGCGTACTTCGGCTGGGTGACGAGGGTGCCGTCGACCAGGTGGTAGCGGCTGTCGATGCCGATCGTGCCGCCCCAGGTGCGGGTGCCGACGACCGGGCCGATACCGAGGGCCTTGATGGCGGCGTTGACGATGTCGCCGTCGGAGCCCGAGAACTCGTTGGCGACGGCGACCACGGGGCCGCGCGGGGCGTCCAGCGGGTAGGAGAACGGGCGGGCGTCGCGCGGTACGTCCCAGCCGACGATCCGGCGGGCGAGCTTCTCCACGACCAGTTGGGAGGTGTGGCCGCCGCGGTTCTCCCGGACGTCCACGACGAGGCCCTCACGGGCCACCTCGACGCGCAGGTCGCGGTGGATCTGGGCCCAGCCGGGCGCCTGCATGTCGGGGACGTGGAGGTAGCCGAGGCGACCGCCGGAGACCTCGTGGACGTAGGCCCGCCGGTCGGCGACCCAGGCGTGGTAGCGCAGGGCCTCCTCGTCGTCGACGGGCACCACGACCGCGTGGCGCGGCTCGCCGCCGCCGGCCGGTGAGACGGTCAGTTCGACGACCTTGCCCGCCGTGCCGACGAGCAGCGGCGCGGGGCCCGTCACGGGGTCCACCGGGTGCCCGGCCACGGCGAGGATCGCGTCCCCGGCCCGCACCGCGACCCCGGGCGCGGCGAGCGGGGAGCGGGCGTCGGGGTCGGAGGTCTCCGAGGGCAGCACCCGGTCGACGCGCCAACTGCCGTCGGCGTGGCGGGAGATGTCGGCGCCGAGCAGCCCCTGGCGGGCGCCGCGGCCGTAGCCGCCGCGCGGGGAGACATAGGCGTGGGAGGTGCCGAGTTCGCCGTGCACCTCCCACAGCACGTCGACCAGGTCGTCGTGGGTGGCGACCCGGTCCAGGAGCGGCCGGTAGCGGTCCAGGACGGCGTCCCAGTCGAGCCCGCCCAGGTCGGCGAGCCAGAAGTTGTCCCGCATGATGCGGCCGGTCTCGTCGTACATCTGGCGCCACTCGGCGGCCGGGTCGACGGTCTGCCGGATCCGGCCGAGGTCGACGGTGACGTTGGTGTCGCTGTCCTCGTCGCCGGAGGCGCGCCGGTCGCTGGGGACGACCTTGAGCTTGCCGTCGGTGCGCAGCAGCAGCCGTTTGCCGTCGCCGCTGACCTCGAAGCCGTCGGCGTCGGCGGCGAGGTGTTCGATGCGCTGGTGGACGAGGTCGTAGCGCTCCAGCTCGGTGTGCGGGTCGGGGTCGTCGGGGGTGGCCCGGGAGGCGCCGAGCACCCCGCGCACCGGGTGCCGCAGCCACAGCACGCCGTCCTTGGCGGCGGCGAGGGAGGAGTAGCGGCCGGCCTCGACCGGGAAGGGCACTATCCGGTCGGCGAGACCTTCGAGGTCGATGCGGGTGGCGGGGGTGCCCTCGCTGTCGGGGGTCTCGTCCTTGTCCGGCGCGTCGAAGGGCCGGCCGTGGCGCTGGGGGCCGAAGGGCGACGGGGTGGTCGCCGCGAGGGTGATCAGGTGCGGGCGGGCGCCGGCCGGGAAGGCGAGGTCGAAGACGTGTTCGTCGTAGACCGGGTCGAAGGCGCGGGTGGAGAGGAACGCGAGGTGTTTGCCGTCCAGCGTGAAGGCGGGCGCGTAGTCGCGGAAGCGCAGGGGGGTGGCTTCGGTGACCGAGAGGTCGGTGACGTTGGCGATCTTGAGCTGGGCGAGCGGGGGCGGGCCTGGGTGCGACCAGGCGAGCCAGCCGGAGTCGGGGGAGAAGACCAGGTCGGAGACTTCTCCGTCGGTGCTGCGGTCGACCTCGCGGACCTCGCCGCTCTCCCGTTCGACGAGGAGGAGCCGGCCGTCGTGCGCGGCGACGGCGGCCCGTCCGCCGTCGGGGGCCATGGCGAGCTCCAGGACCCGGCCGAGGCGTCCCGCGGCGAGCCGGCGCGGGGTGGTGCCGGGGACGGGTCCGGTGGCGGGCGCGAACTCCAGGGCGTCCTCGCCCTCGGCGTCCGTCACCCACACCACCCACTCCTCGCCCTCCGTGCGGAAGGTGCGCGGCAGCCGCGCCCGCACCCCGGGCTCGGCGGCGAGGGCGCGCGCGGGCCCGGCGCGGTGGGTCACCCAGTGCACGGCGCCGCGCACCTCGACGGCGCTGCCGCGCGCGGTGTGGTCCGGGGCGGCGCCGCCGAGCCAGCGGGCGGCGGCGACGGGGTGGGGGCGGCGGTCGGTGCGCTGTCCGCCGAGGCGGATGTCGAGGCGGCGGGGCTCGGCGCCGTCGAGGTCGTCGAGCAGCCACAGCTCACCGGCCGAGGCGTACGCGATCCGGGTGCCGTCGCCGCCGGCCTGGCGGGCGTAGAACCCGTCGAGGGGGGTGTGGCGGCGCAGGTCGGAGCCGTCGGCGAGGGAGGAGTAGAGCGCGCCGGTGCCCTCGTGGTCGGAGAGGAACGCGATCCGGTCCCCCGCCCACACCGGGCATTCGAGGTTGCCGTCGAGTTCCTGGTGCAGCCGGACGAACTCGCCGTTGCCGTCCCGGTCGATCCAGAGCTTTCCGGCCGTACCGCCGCGGTAGCGCTTCCAGTAGGCGGCCTCGCGGCCCATCGGCGCGGACAGCAGCACGGTGTGCGGGCCGTACGCGACGGCGCCCACGGGGCCGTACGGCAGGGTGGTGGCCGGTCCGCCGTCGACCGGGACGGCACGGGCCCAGCTGCGGCGCAGGGTGGCCTGGTCGTGGGTGCTGACGGCGAGGACCCGGCCGTCGGGGGTCCAGCCGCGCACCCGGGTCTGCCAACTCCCCCAGTACGTCAGGCGGGTGGCCGGTCCGCCGTCGACGGGCGCGAGGTGCACCTCGGGGGCGCCGTCGCGGGTGGAGGTCCAGGCGACGGTGGTGCCGTCGGGTGAGACGCGGGGGGACGAGACGGGCACGTTGTCGGCGCTGACCCGCCAGGCGCGTCCCCCGTCCAGGGGGGCGAGCCACACGTCGTCCTCGGCGGCGAACGCCACCAACTCGCCGTGCGGATGCGGGTGTCGGAAGTATGCGGCAGGCGTCGCGGACTGGGTCACCAGATCACTGTATTAAGGGAGGGGACCGCAGGTCAGGGGTTTCGATCACTTCTGTCCGCCCTGGGCGCCGACGGTCCGGGTGACGGTCACGGTGACCGTGACGGTCGGCCGTACGCCGGACGGTTCGCCGGGCCGGGCGGAACCGGACGGTCCGGCCGTGGTGGACGGGGCCTCGACCGGCGAGGGCGCTGCGGAGCCGCAGTCCCCGAGCCCGCTGACCCGGAACAGCTCCTTCTTCCCTACGGCCGCCCGCAGATCGCCCCGCACGCACTTCCCGTCGACGGCCCGTTCGACCTTGCCGGTGACCGTGAGGTCCCTGCCGTCCGCCGTCTCCCCCCGGCAGTCGACGGAGACGAGGTGGTCGTCCCGGGCGGCGGTGCAGGTCAGCCAGCGCACGTCCAGGTCCCGGCGCTCGATCTCGGCCGTGGCGGCCCGGTCGGTCGTGTACGCCACGGAGATGCCGCTCACCCCGCCGCCCGGCTCGCAGGCCACGGCGCCGCCCAGGGCGACCGGCACGAACACGAGAAGCCATAACCGCCGCAATGCCCCCATGGACGGCAGCCTGCCACTTCGGCCCACGGCGCGGAAGCCCGGATGCGGCCAGGATGGCCCGGTCCTGGGCAACACCCCCTAGCCGCGCGGCACAAGCCACTCCTGAAGCTCCACCAGGTTGCCCTCGGGGTCCTTGAGGTGGGCGACGCGGATCCGGTCGGTCAGGGGGGCGGGGCCGTGGAGCAGGGTGGCGCCCCGGGAGGTGATCCGCGCGCAGTACGCGTCGAGGTCGTCGACGCGCAGCACCACCAGCGAGCGGTGTCCCGCCGCCGGGCCGTCGAGGTCGTCGAGGACCGCGGCCATCATGGCGCGGTCCTGGAGCGCGATCCCGGCGGAGCCGGTGCGCGGGCTGAACTTCTCGTACGGGCCCTCGGCCGCGCCGGACTGCGGGGTCAGGCCGAGGACGTCGTCGTAGAAGCGGTAGCAGGCGGCGAAGTCGGTGACGAGGAGCCGTATCTGGGCGAGTTCCAACGGGTGCTCCGGGGGTCAGGACCAGCGGCCGGTGCGGCCCAGGAGGAGAGCGGCGGCGGCGGTGCCCGCGGTGGAGGTGCGCAGCACGGTGGGGCCGAGGACGTAGGGCCGGGCGCCGGCCTCGGCGAAGAGGGCCAGTTCCTCGGGGGAGACGCCGCCCTCGGGGCCGACGACGAGGACGATCTCGCCGTGGGCGGGGAGCGCGGCGGTGGCGAGCCGCTCCTCGCCGCTCTCGTGCAGGACGGCCGCGAAGTCGGCCCGCGCGAGCAGGGCGGCGACCTGCTTGGTGGCCGCCGCGTCGGCGACCTCGGGGAAGCGGACCCGGCGGGACTGCTTGCCGGCCTCGCGTGCGGTGGCCCGCCACTTGCCGAGTGCCTTCAGTCCCCGCTCGCCGCGCCACTGGGTGATGCAGCGGGACGCCTGCCAGGGCACGATCGCGTCGACGCCGACCTCGGTCATCGTCTCGACGGCGACCTCGCCACGGTCGCCCTTGGGAAGGGCCTGGACGACGGTGATCCGGGGGGACGCCTCGGGTTCGTCCCGCACCGGCCCGAGGTCCAGGACCAGCCGGTCCTTGCCCTCGGCCGCCCGGACGACGCCCTCGGCCCAGCGGCCGTGCCCGTCGGTGAGGACGACGTCCTCGCCGGGCCGCAGCCGCTTCACGGAGACGGCGTGCCGCCCCTCGGGCCCGTCGAGGACGAACTGCCCCGTGGCGTCGAGCCGGTCGACGACGAAGACGGGCGCGGTCATCGCGCGTCGCCCTCGGCCAGGGCGGCCCGCGCGGTCGCGACTTCCGCCACCAGGACCTCGATCAGCTCGGCGGCGGGCAGCTCGCGGGCCATGCGGTGGCCCTGGCCCGCCCACAGGGCCATGCCCTGGGCGTCGCCCGCCTTGGCGGCGGCCTTGCGCAGCGGGGAGGTGAGGTGGTGGACCTCGGGGTAGGCGGCGGGGGCGTACGGGCCGTGCTCGCGCAGGAAGCGGTTGACCAGGCCGCGGGCCGGGCGGCCGGAGAAGGCGCGGGTCAGCTCGGTGCGGACGAACAGGGGGTCGGTGAGGGCGGCCTTGTGCACGGCCTGTGCCCCGGACTCGGGGGTGGCGAGGAACGCGGTGCCGAGCTGGGCGGCGCTCGCGCCGGCCGCGAGGACGGCGGCGATCTGGCTGCCGCGCATGATGCCGCCGGCGGCGACGATCGGCAGGCCGACGGTCTCGCGGACCTGGCCGAGCAGGGCGAGCAGGCCGAGGGCCGAGCCGTCGTTCTCGGGGATGTCCTTGTGGGTGCCCTGGTGGCCGCCGGCCTCCACGCCCTGCACGACGACCGCGTCCGCGCCGGCCTGCTCGACGGCGAGCGCCTCCTCGGCGGAGGTCACGGTGACGAGGGTGAAGGTCCCGGCCCGGCGCAGCGACTGGAGCGTGTCGGCGTTCGGGACGCCGAAGTGGAAGGAGACCACCGGCACGGGGTCGTCCAGCAGTACGGCGATCTTGGCGTCGTAGCCGTCGTCGCGGCCGCTGTCGGGGTCGCCCAGCTCGGTCCCGTACCAGCTGACCTCACCGGCGAGCTGCTCGGCGTAGAGCTGGACGGCGCCGGCGTCGAGGGGGGCTGCGCCGGGCGCTCCGGTGGAGCCTGCGCTTGCGCCGGGGTACTCGGGCTGGGGCATGAAGAGGTTGACGCCGAAGGGGCGGCCGGTCAGTCCGCGGAGCTGCTTGATCTCCTGGTACATGCCGTCGGCCGTCTTGTACCCGCCGGCCAGGAACCCGAGCCCGCCCGCCTCGGACACGGCGGCGGCGAGCCGGGGCACGGAGACACCGCCCGCCATGGGCGCCTGCACGATCGGGTGGGGGAAGAGATCGGTCAGCTCGGAGGACATGACGGCATGTTGTCACGTCCTCCGAACAACACCGAATTCAGGCCTGGCCTTGCGGTGATGCGGCGGCTCAGCGGCCGTTGAACGCGTCCTTCAGCCGCGAGAACAGCCCCTGCTGGCCGGGCTGGAACTGGCCCTGGGGCCGCTCCTCGCCGCGCAGCTTGGCCAGCTCGCGCAGCAGCCGCTCCTGCTCGGGGTCGAGCTTGGTCGGGGTCATGACCTCGACATGGACGATGAGGTCGCCCCGGCCGCCGCCGCGCAGATGTGTGACGCCCCGGCCGTGCAGCGGGATCGACTGGCCGGACTGGGTACCGGGCCGGATGTCGACCTCCTCCAGGCCGTCCAGCGTCTCCAGCGGCACCTTGGTGCCGAGGGAAGCCGCGGTCATCGGGATGGTGACCGTGCAGTGCAGGTCGTCGCCGCGCCGCTGGAAGGTGGAGTGCGGCAGCTCGTGGATCTCGACGTAGAGGTCGCCGGCGGGGCCGCCGCCGGGGCCGACCTCGCCCTCGCCCGCGAGCTGGATCCGGGTGCCGTTGTCGACACCGGCCGGGATCTTGACGGTGAGCGTGCGCCGGGAGCGCACCCGGCCGTCGCCCGCGCACTCCGGGCAGGGGTTCGGGACGATGGTGCCGAAGCCCTGGCACTGGGGGCAGGGGCGGGAGGTCATGACCTGGCCGAGGAAGGACCGGGTCACCTGGGAGACCTCGCCCCGGCCGCGGCACATGTCGCACGTCTGGGCACTGGTGCCGGGGGCGGCGCCCTCGCCGCTGCACGTGGAGCAGACGATCGCGGTGTCGACCTGGATGTCCTTGGTGGTGCCGAAGGCGGCCTCCTCGAGGTCCACCTCCAGCCGGATCATCGCGTCCTGGCCGCGCCGCGTCCTGGACCTCGGCCCCCGCTGGGACGCCGTACCGAAGAACGCGTCCATGATGTCGGAGAAGTTGCCGAAGCCACCGGCCCCGAAGCCGCCCGCGCCACCCCCGCCCGCCTGGGAGAGGGGGTCGCCGCCGAGGTCGTAGACCTGCTTCTTCTGCGGGTCCGAGAGCACCTCGTAGGCGGCGTTGATCTCCTTGAACCGCTCCTGGGTCTTCGGATCCGGGTTGACGTCCGGGTGCAGCTCGCGGGCGAGCCGACGGAACGCCTTCTTGATCTCATCCTGCGACGCGTCGCGGCGCACGCCGAGAACGGCGTAGTAGTCCGTGGCCACTTACGACTCCGCCAGGATCTGTCCGACGTACCGTGCCACCGCTCGTACCGCTCCCATCGTTCCCGGGTAATCCATGCGGGTCGGGCCGACCACGCCGAGTTTGGCGACTGCCTCGCCGCCCGAACCGTAGCCGACCGAGACCACGGACGTGGAGTTGAGTCCCTCATAGGCGTTCTCGTGACCGATGCGTACGGTCATGCCCGAATCTCCCGCCTCGCCCAGGAGTTTGAGAAGAACGACGTGTTCCTCCAGGGCCTCCAGGACGGGCCGGATGGTGAGAGGGAAGTCATGTCCGAAGCGGGTGAGATTGGCGGTGCCGCCGATCATCAGCCGCTCCTCGTTCTCCTCGACGAGGGTCTCCAGCAGGGTGGAGAGCACCGTCGAGACCGTGCCGCGGTCGTCCGCCTCGAAGGCCTCCGGAAGGTCCTCCACGAGGCGCGGCACGTCGCTGAACCGGCGGCCCGCGACCCGGCTGTTGAGCCGCGCGCGTAGATCCGCCAGAGAGGTCTCCCCGAAGGGCGCCGGGCAGTCCACCATGCGCTGCTCGACCCGTCCGGTGTCCGTGATCAGCACGAGCATCAGCCGGGCCGGCGCGAGCGACAGCAGTTCCACGTGCCGCACGGTGGACCGGGTCAGCGACGGGTACTGCACGACGGCGACCTGCCGGGTGAGCTGCGCGAGCAGCCGTACCGTGCGGGCCACCACGTCGTCGAGGTCGACGGCGCCGTCGAGGAAGTTCTGGATGGCGCGCCGCTCGGGCGCGGTCATCGGCTTGACGCCGGCCAGCTTGTCGACGAACAGCCGGTAGCCCTTGTCGGTGGGGATGCGCCCGGCGCTGGTGTGCGGCTGGGCGATGTATCCCTCGTCCTCCAGGGCGGCCATGTCGTTGCGCACGGTGGCCGGGGAGACGCCGAGGTTGTGCCGCTCGGTGAGGGCCTTGGACCCCACCGGCTCCTCGGTGCCGACGTAGTCCTGGACGATGGCGCGCAGCACCTGCAGCCTGCGTTCACTCAGCACCCGCGCACACCTCCCGTGGTCGTCCCTCAGTGCCCTGGGCGTCTGCACTGGCACTCTTCGCTCCCGAGTGCCAGACGTTCCCCGGCCAGTGTACGGCTGTGGGGTACACCGGGGGCAAGGTCGGCCGACGCCCGGACCACTTACCGTTAGCGTCCCGGTATGACGGTGACTTGGGAAGAGCTGGGGTGGGAGCGGATCGCGGCCGGGGTCGGGCGGGTGCGGCTGCCGGGCTGGGACTGCACGGCGGGGCTGGTCGTCGGGGCGGGCGCGGTGCTGATGGTGGACGCCGGATCGGGGCTGGCGGAGGGGGTGCGGTTGCGGACGCAGGCCGAGCAGCTGACCGGTGCGCGTGTGACCCATCTCGCGCTCACCCATCCGCATTTCGACCATGTGTTCGGCGCTGCGGCCTTCGCGGGTGCGGAGGTGTACGGCGCGGTGGGCATGGACTCGGTCCCGGCGGAGGAGCTGCGGGCGGACGCGGTGCGCGAGGGGCTGGACGAGGCGACGGCGACCGATGCCGCGGACGCCCTGGTCCGGCCCCGGCACCTGGTCTCCGGGGAGTGGACCCTCGATCTGGGGGCCGGCCGCCAGGTCCTGCTGGCGAACGTGGGCCCGGCGCACACCCCGCACGACCTCGCGGTCCTGGTCCCCGGCCCGCCGGAGGTGGTGTTCTGCGGCGACCTGGTGGAGGAGTCCGGGGAGCCCCAGGCGGGCCCCGACGCCGTCCCCTCCCACTGGCCGGCGGCGCTGGACCGCCTCCTCGCCCTCGGCGGCGAGGACGCGCTGTACGTGCCGGGTCACGGGGCGGTGGTGGACGCGGCCTTCGTACGGCGGCAGCGGGACGCGCTGGCGGCGCGCTTCGGCGTGTCGCGCTGAGCGGGGTGCGATCGGGCCGGGGCTTCTCCTATCGTCATCCGAATGCGCCCGTACTCGCCGGACCTGACCCCTCCCTGGAAGAAGCCGCAGCCCGTCCCCGAGGTCCCGGCGGAGCCCGGCCTGGTGGTGGAGGAGCCCGGCACGGGCTTCTGCGGCGCGGTGATCCGCTGCGAGGCGGGCACGGTGACGCTGGAGGACCGCTTCGGCAGGCATCGGGTGTTCCCGCTGGAGCCGCGGGGCTTCCTGCTGGAGGGCCGGGTCGTGACGCTGGTCCGCCCGTCGTCGGGCGCTCCGGTACGTCCCACCCGTACCGCCTCCGGTTCGGTCGCCGTCCCCGGCGCCCGCGCCCGGGTGGCCCGCGCCGGCCGCATCTACGTCGAGGGCCGGCACGACGCCGAGCTGGTCGAGAAGGTGTGGGGCGACGACCTGCGCATCGAGGGCGTGGTGGTGGAGTACCTGGAGGGCGTGGACGACCTGCCGGCGATCGTGGCCGACTTCGCGCCGGGCCCGGACGCGCGGCTGGGGGTGCTCGTGGACCACTTGCTCCCGGGCACGAAGGAGTTCCGTATCGCCCAGTCCGTGACCAGCGAACACGCGTTGGTCGTGGGCCACCCCTACATCGACGTCTGGGAGGCGGTGAAGCCGTCGTCGCTGGGGATCGCGGGGTGGCCGAAGGTCCCGCGCGGCCAGGACTGGAAGACGGGGGTGTGCCGGGCGCTGGGGTGGCCGGCGGAGAACACGGGGGCGGTGTGGCAGGCGATCCTGGCTCGGGTGACGTCCTACAAGGACCTGGAGCCGGAGCTGCTGGGGAGGGTGGAGGAGCTGATCGACTTCGTCACGGGAGGCGGTGACGTCTGACCCCGGTGAGCGTTCCGAATTCACTCGTGTCCAGTTCCACCCCGAGCACCTCCAGCAGCACGGGGTCACCGAACTTCGTGATCCACTGCCCACGGTAGTCGGCTTGGTCGCCTGCGCCGACGGGGTCGGTCAGCAGAACGCAGTGCGCCATGATCGGATCGATGATCAGGTAGGCAGGGATTCTGCCTGCAGCGTAGATGGAACGCTTGATCCCGTAGTCCCTGTCGACACTCGTCTTCGAGACCACCTCGACCACCAGGGTTACCAGTTGGGACGGCACCAGATGGCCCGAGGCGGGGCCCGCACCACGTTCCAGCACCAACAGGTCCGGAATGGGCTCGCTGGCTTCACCGAGGATGTCCACGTCCGTGGTCTGGAGTCGTTCCCAGAGCTTGCGCGGGATCTGGTCCTGCACCTCCACCACGATCCGGTTATGCACCAGATCGGGAGTGGCCATCATCACGATTTCCCCCCGGAGAAGCTCAACCTTGATTCCCTCGGGAGGTTCAAACTCCTCGAAGAACTTGGTCATCCCACGCTCGTCCACAGCGGTCATCTCCGTGGCCTCCACATCCGCCGCGTACTGTCGGCGGCAGCCTACGAACCAGGTTAGGGAACGAACCCGCGTTCCACAGGGATTCACTCGCCCCAGTGATCAGTCCACCAGGTCCCGCACCACCGCGTCCGCCAGCAGCCGCCCCCGCAGCGTCAGCACCGCTCGTCCCTCGTCGTACGGCCCCTGCGCCAGCAGCCCGTCCGTCAGTGCCCGGCGTGAGGCCTTCAGGCCCTCCGCCCGGAGCAGGTCCAGCGGGACGCCCTCGCGCAGCCGCAGTTCCAGCAGGATGCGCTCGACCCGCCGGTCCTCCTCGGACAGCAGCTCCCGGCCCGCGCCCGGCGACTTCCCCGACGCCAGGGCTGCCGCGTACGCCCCCGGATGCTTCACGTTCCACCAGCGCACGCCGCCCACGTGGGAGTGCGCCCCCGGTCCCGCGCCCCACCAGTCGGCGCCGCGCCAGTACAGCTCGTTGTGGAGGCAGCGGGCCGCCGGCGAGGTGGCCCAGTTGGAGACCTCGTACCAGTCGTAGCCCGCGGCCGACAGCACCTCGTCCGCGATCAGATAGCGGTCCGCGTGGACGTCGTCGTCGGTCATCGGGACCTCCCCGCGCCGGATGCGCCGGGCGAGCTGGGTGCCCTCCTCGACGATCAGGGCGTACGCGGAGACATGGTCGGGGCCGGCGCCGAGCGCGGCCTCCAGGGACGCCCGCCAGTCGTCGTCGGACTCGCCGGGGGTGCCGTAGATCAGGTCGAGGTTGACGTGCTCGAAGCCCGCCGCCCGGGCCTCCGCGACGCATGCCTCGGGGCGGCCGGGGGTGTGGGTGCGGTCGAGGACCTTCAGGACGTGCCGGCGGGCGCTCTGCATGCCGAAGGAGATCCGGTTGAAGCCGCCCGCGCGCAGGGTGGCCAGATAGGCCGGGTCGACGGACTCCGGGTTCGCCTCCGTCGTCACCTCCGCGTCGGGCGTCAGGCCGAACTCGTCACGGATCGCGCCCAGCATCCGGACGAGGTCATCGGCGGCCAGCAGCGTGGGCGTGCCGCCGCCGACGAAGACCGTGCGGACCTCGCGCGGGTCGTCGCCGAGGACCTTGCGGGCCAGCCGGATCTCGTCGGTCAGGGTGTCGGCGTAGTTGTCGCGGGAGGCGAGGACGCCGCCGGTGCCGCGCAGCTCGGTGGCGGTGTAGGTGTTGAAGTCGCAGTACCCGCAGCGGGTCGCGCAGTAGGGGACGTGCAGATAGAACCCGAGGGGGCGGTCGGCGGCGCCGGTGAGCGCGTGCGCCGGGAGCGCGCCGTCGTCGGGGACGGGCTCACCGTCGGGGAGTGCGGAAGGCATGCCCTCCATTGTCCCGTACGACCGTCCCGTACGACGACGCTCACTCCGCCTGGAGCACCAGCAGCGCCAGATCGTCCTCCGGGGGCCGCTCGCCGAACTCGTGGACGAGCCGGCGGATGCGCTCGGCGATCAGCTCGGCCTCCAGGCCCACGCAGCCGGCGAGCGCGACGGCCAGCCCGTCGCCGTCGTCGAACTGGCGGATGCCCGAGCGGCGCTCGGTGACCCCGTCGGTCACGCACAGCAGACTGTCGCCGTGCCGCAGCTCCAGGACGTCGCTGGTGTACGTCACGTCCTCGATGACCCCGAGGAGGGTCTGGGGGCGCGCGGCCGTGGCGACGGAGCCGTCCGGACGGAGGAGCAGGGGCAGCGGGTGCCCGGCGGAGGCCAGGGTGCAGCGGACGCCGCCCTCGAAGGGTGCCAGCTCGCCGTAGAGGAGCGACAGGAAGCGGGTCTGCGGGCCGTCGCAGGGACCGGTGGGGCCGACGAAGGCCCGGGCGGCGGCGTCGGCGGCCTCGGTGGCGTCGTCGAGGAGGAGTTGGTTGAGACGGTCCAGGACGTCGGGGACGCCGTAGCCCTCGCGGGCCAGCAGCCGCAGCCAGGGGCGGGCGAGGCCGATGACGACAGCCGCCTCCGGGCCCTTGCCCTGGACGTCGCCGATGGCGAAGCACCAGCGGCCGTCGCCCGCCGGGAACAGGTCGTAGAAGTCGCCGCTCGGGCCGCCCTGCTCGCGCGGCTCGTGGACGAGGGCGCTGCGCACCCCGGGGATCTCGGCGACGGCACCGGGCAGCAGGCCGCGCTGGAGGACGGCGCTGATGGTGGCCTGGCGGGCGTACTGGCGGGCCGCGCCGATCGCCAGCGCCACCCGGCGGCCCAGGTCCTCGACGAGCCCGGTGACCTCGTCGGCGAAGGCGCCGGGTGCGGACCGTCCGATGACCAGGGTGCCGAGCGGGCGGCCGCCGGCGATCAGCCGGTAGGCGAGGGCGGCGCCGCGCGGGCCGAGCGCCGCACCGGGCCAGGGAAAGGGCTCGGGGCCCGAGCGGGGCGGCTCCGCGGGGCGCGGCGGTTCCTTCTCCAGGGCCCGGCGCAGCTCCTCGATACGGCTCTCGTCGCCGTGCCAGACGCGGGCCAGCCGCGGCCCGGGTCCTCCGGCCCACTCGCCCCAGCCTCCGCCGTGTCCGCTGACCTCGTCCTCCAGCCACACCCCGCACCAGTCGGCGAGCCGGGGCACCAGGAGCTGGCTGGTGAGCGCGGCGACGAGATCCTCGTCGAGCTGCCCGGCGAGCAGGTCGGAGGCCTCGGCGAGGAAGGACAGGGCGCCCCGGTTCAGCCAGTCCCCGCCCCGGCAGGAGGGCTGCGGTTCGGGGGCGAGGGCTTCCAGGAGGGGGTCGAGGGGCGCGACGGGCGAGGCGCCGTACGTCTCGTCGGTGGTGGCGTACGTCCCGTCGGCGTCGTACGGCTCGGGGGCCCGGGGCAGCAGCCGCGCCCACACCGTCTTCGCCGCCCTGCGGTACGTCACTCCCCAGGCGTCGGCGAGCGCGGCGACCAGCCGCAGGCCGCGGCCGTACTCCGGTGTCTCGTGCGGTGTCCCGTCCGGCGGCATCCCGGGCGGGTGGTCGCGCGGGGCGCGGGAGGGGTGGTGGTCGCCGACCTCGACGACGACCGCGTGCCCGTGCTCGGGATCGTCCTCCAGCCGGCAGAGCACGTCCACGTCGGTGCCGGCGTGCACGACGGCGTTGGTGACGAGCTCGCTGACGACGAGGGTCACGTCCTCGGCGAGGCGTTCGGGAAGGTCCCCCCACTCCGTGAACGCGGTCCGCACCAGATCGCGTGCGGCGCCGGGGGCGTGGGGGCCGCCGGCCAGGGTGGCGCGGGCGACCGGGGGCGCGTGCGGGGTCGCGGGCGACGGCGCGCCGATGCCGGGGAAGACGGTCTCCCGCTGGGTCGGAATGGCCCCCATGCGCAGCTCCCCGGGCAGTTCGGATGCCCTCAGAGTGACAGACGGATCCCGGCCATATGCGGTGAGTGACCGAAGGGGATCGGGTGGGGAGGGGTTACTGCTTCACCTGTGTACGTACGTGATCGATGAGGGACGAACAAGGGCCACTTTTCGAGCGCCGAGCGACGCCACCGCGTACGGCGGGGGCGCGGGAAACTGCGCGAGCGACTGCTTCCGCACGCGAGCCGCCCGCGCGCCCCGAACCGCCCTACGCCTCCCGCGTACCGGCGTACATCTCCTCGATGAGGTGCCGGTACTCGCGCTCCACCACCGGCCGCTTCAGCTTCAGACTCGGCGTGATCTCGCCGTGCTCCACGTCGAGGTCCCGCGGCAGCAGCCGGAACTTCTTGATCGTCTGCCACCTCTGGAGCCCGGCGTTGAGCTCGGCGACGTGGCCCTCGATGAGCGCGACGGTCTCGGGAGCCGCGACGACCTCGGCGTAGGACTTGCCCGCCAGGCCGTTCTCCTTGGCCCAGTCGAGGATGGACGCCTCGTCCAGCGCGATCAGCGCGGTGCAGTAGTTCCGGTCGGCGCCGTGCACGAGGACGTTGGAGACGTACGGGCACACCGACTTGAACTGGCCCTCGACCTCGGTGGGCGCGATGTACTTGCCGCCGGAGGTCTTGAACAGGTCCTTCTTGCGGTCGGTGACGCGCAGGTAGCCGTCGGGCGACAGCTCGCCGATGTCACCGGTGTGGAACCAGCCGTCGGCCTCCAGCACCTCGGCGGTCTTCTCGGGCAGCCTGTGGTAGCCCTCCATGATCCCGGGGCCGCGCAGCAGGATCTCGCCGTCCTCGGCGATCCGCACCTCCGTGCCGGGCAGCGGCTTGCCGACCGTGCCGGTGCGGTAGGCCTCGCCGGGGTTCACGAAGGAGGCCGCGGAGGACTCGGTGAGGCCGTAGCCCTCCAGGATGTGGATGCCGGCGCCGGAGAAGAAGAAGCCGATCTCCGGCGCCAGGGCGACGGAGCCGGAGATACAGGCGCGCAGCCGTCCGCCGAACGCCTCGCGGATCTTGGCGTACACCAGCGCGTCGGCGGCCCTGTGCTTGGCGGCGAGGCCGAAGGGGGCGCTCGCGGTGCCGGTGCGGCGGAAGTTGTCCTGGGTGACCTTGGCGTACTCGCGGGCGACCTCGGAGGCCCAGCGGAAGATCTTGTACTTGGCGGGGCCACCGGCCCGGGCCTTGTTGGCGATGCCGTTGTAGACCTTCTCGAAGATCCGCGGGACGGCCGCCATGTAGGTCGGCCGGACCACCGGCAGGTTCTCGATGATCTTGTCGACGCGGCCGTCGACAGCGGTGATGTGCCCGACCTCGATCTGGCCGGAGGTGAGCACCTTGCCGAAGACGTGCGCGAGCGGCAGCCACAGGTACTGCACGTCCTCGGCGCTGATCAGCCCGGTCGCGGCGATCGCCTTGGCCATGTACGACCAGTTGTCGTGCGGCAGACGCACGCCCTTGGGACGGCCGGTGGTGCCGGAGGTGTAGATGAGGGTGGCGAGCTGGTCCTTGGTGATCGCGCCGACCCGCTCCTTGATCAGCTGGGGGTCCTTCTCCAGCCGGGCCGCGCCGCGCTTCTCCAGCTCGTCGAGGGTGAGGATCCAGTCCTCCGCGGTGTCGACGCCGGCCGGGTCGAGGACGACCAGATGGGTGAGGGCGGGCAGCTCGGCCCGCTTCTCGACGGCCTTGGCGACCTGCGCCGCGTCCTCGGCGACCAGCACCCGGCTCTCGGAGTCGGAGAGGATGTACGCCGATTCGTCGGCGTTGGTCTGCGGGTAGACGGTGGTCGTCGCGGCGCCGGCGCACATGATGGCGAGGTCGGTGAGGATCCACTCGATCCGGGTGGAGGAGGCGAGCGCGACGCGCTGCTCGGGCTGCACCCCCAGCTCGACGAGCCCGGCCGCGATCGCGTACACCCGCTCGGCGGCCTGCGCCCACGTCAGCGACTTCCAGTCGTCGGGGCCCGTTCCGGACGCGGCGGGCACCGGGTGGCGGTAGGCCTCGGCGTCGGGCGTGGCGGCCACGCGCTCCAGGAAGAGGCCCGCCACGGACGGCGGACGGTTCTCGATCAGGGTCTGTGTGTCGCTCACGACATCCTCCGGGGCCCGCGACGGCGCGGCTGGCTCTTGCGGCTGTTGTTTAACTCGCGAGTAACTATCGAGCAGGGGATCAGGGTAAAGGGCGACCGCCCGGCACGTAAGGGGCCACGTACTGTCACTTTCCGGGCCACGCACCACGGGCCCGCCGCGCGACAGCACGACGGGCCCGTGGTCCGGACATCGGAAAGGCTACTTCTTGCCCTTGGCGGAGCCCGCGCCGTCGTCGCTGCTCAGCACGGCGATGAAGGCTTCCTGCGGAACCTCCACGGAACCCACCATCTTCATCCGCTTCTTGCCTTCCTTCTGCTTCTCCAGCAGCTTCCGCTTCCGGGAGATGTCACCGCCGTAGCACTTGGCGAGGACGTCCTTGCGGATGGCGCGGATGGTCTCGCGGGCGATGACCCGGGAGCCGATGGCGGCCTGGATCGGCACCTCGAAGGCCTGCCGCGGGATCAGCTCGCGCAGCTTGGCGACGAGCCGCACCCCGTAGGCGTACGCGGCGTCCTTGTGGGTGATCGCCGAGAAGGCGTCCACCTTGTCGCCGTGCAGCAGGATGTCGACCTTCACCAGGCTGGAGGTCTGCTCGCCGGTGGGCTCGTAGTCCAGCGAGGCGTAGCCGCGCGTCTTGGACTTCAGCTGGTCGAAGAAGTCGAACACGATCTCCGCGAGGGGCAGCGTGTAGCGGATCTCGACGCGGTCCTCGGACAGGTAGTCCATGCCGAGCAGGGTGCCGCGCCGGGTCTGGCACAGCTCCATGATCGAGCCGATGAACTCGGTCGGCGCCAGGATGGTGGCGCGCACGACCGGCTCGTACACCTCGCTGATCTTCCCCTCGGGGAACTCGCTCGGGTTGGTGACGACGTGCTCGGAGCGGTCCTCCATGACCACGCGGTACACCACGTTCGGCGCGGTGGCGATGAGGTCGAGGCCGAACTCGCGCTCCAGGCGCTCCCGGATCACGTCGAGGTGCAGCAGGCCGAGGAAGCCGACGCGGAAGCCGAAGCCGAGCGCGGCGGAGGTCTCCGGCTCGTAGACCAGGGCGGCGTCGTTGAGCTGCAGCTTGTCGAGCGCCTCGCGCAGCTCCGGGTAGTCGGAGCCGTCCAGCGGGTACAGGCCCGAGAAGACCATCGGCTTGGGGTCCTTGTACCCGCCGAGGGCCTCGGTGGCGCCCTTGACCTGGCTGGTGACGGTGTCACCGACCTTGGACTGGCGGACGTCCTTCACACCGGTGATCAGATAGCCCACCTCGCCGACGCCGAGGCCGTCGGCCGCCAGCATCTCGGGCGAGTTGGTGCCGATCTCCAGCAGCTCGTGGGTGGCGCCGGTCGACATCATCCTGATGCGCTCGCGCTTGTTGAGCTGGCCGTCGATGACACGGACGTACGTGACCACGCCCCGGTAGGAGTCGTAGACGGAGTCGAAGATCATCGCTCGGGCGGGGGCGTCCTTGACGCCGACGGGCGCCGGGATGTCCCGCACGGCCCGGTCGAGCAGCGCGTCCACGCCCACGCCGGTCTTCGCGGAGACCCGGAGCACGTCGTCGGGGTCGCAGCCGACCAGGTTGGCGAGCTCCTCGGCGAACTTCTCCGGCTGCGCCGCGGGCAGGTCGATCTTGTTGAGCACCGGGATGATCGTGAGGTCGTTCTCCATCGCCAGGTAGAGGTTGGCGAGGGTCTGGGCCTCGATGCCCTGGGCGGCGTCGACGAGGAGGATGGTCCCCTCACAGGCCGCGAGCGACCGCGAGACCTCGTAGGTGAAGTCGACGTGCCCGGGGGTGTCGATCATGTTGAGGATGTGCGTGTTGTTCTTGTCGTGGGTGGGAGCCCACGGCAGCCGCACCGCCTGGGACTTGATCGTGATGCCGCGCTCGCGCTCGATGTCCATCCGGTCGAGGTACTGAGCACGCATCTGCCGCTGCTCGACCACACCGGTCAGCTGGAGCATCCGGTCGGCGAGCGTGGACTTGCCGTGGTCGATGTGCGCGATGATGCAGAAGTTGCGGATCAGAGCCGGGTCGGTACGGCTCGGCTCGGGCACATTGTTAGGGGTCGCGGGCACGCAGGGTCCTGTCTCTTGAGGCGCCTTATGCCTCGGGTCGGATCGATACGTAGGCTCCATGGTCCCATGGGCGGCGACCGGGGGCCGGTTTGGGCCATTCTCGGGGCCGCTGGTAGTGTGGGCAGCTGTGTCTCATGCCCTCTCAGCGCGAGGCACCAACGAATCCAGGAATTAGAAGAGGCTTATTTCGTGGCGAACATCAAGTCCCAGATCAAGCGGATCAAGACCAACGAGAAGGCTCGGCTGCGCAACAAGGCCGTCAAGTCCTCCCTGAAGACCGCGATCCGCAAGGCCCGTGAGGCCGCTGCCGCGGGTGACCTCGCGAAGGCCACCGAGCTGCAGCGCGCCGCCGCGCGTCAGCTCGACAAGGCTGTCTCGAAGGGTGTCATCCACAAGAACCAGGCCGCCAACAAGAAGTCGGCGCTGGCTTCCAAGGTCGCGACCCTCCAGGGCTGAACCCCTCTGGTCTGACCGGATCCCCCGGGATCCGAGCCGCCGGAAGGACCCAGGGCGGGCCCTCTCTCATCCGCCCCCGACCGGCACCCGAGCCCGTACGCGGCCTGCGTTCGCCACGCGGGTATGGGCTCAGCAGCTTCATCAGCTTCACCATCTTGATCTGAAGGCCCCGGCCTCCGCCCTTCCCCAGGGCGGGGGGCCGGGGCCTTCGGCGTGTCCGGCCATCACCAGCACCGGATCACATCCGGCCCAGATCACGTCCGGCCCAGGTCACATCCAGAACTGGTCGACCTTCTCCATGTCCGCGACGCATTCGTCGAGGTCGGTGATCTTGTCTCCCATGATCCGGAAGACGATCCCGCCCATCTCGTCGACGTGCTTGCCGGCCCGGTCGGCGGTGAAGTGGTGCACGGACATGACATGCCCGCGGCCGTCCACGAACAGGTTGCGCAGCTCGACGCGGAACGAGCCGCCGGTCTCCGAGTAGAGCCGGCCGTAGTAGTCGTTGATGACCGATTCGATTCCCTTGTAGTCCCCGGAGAGCGGGTGGGAGCCGGGAACGTGGTGCGTACAGTCCCCGGTCATCAGTGCGCGCAGGGTGTCCATGTCCCCCCGCTGGAAGGCTTCGTAGCCCTCGCGGACTATTTTCGCGTGCGGGTGTTCAGCCACGGCGATCGCCACCTCTCCTTGTCGGGCGATAGAGGCCGATGGGGGCCGATGCGGCCCGACGGGCGCCGAAGGCAGCCGAGGGGGACCACAGGGCCCGGTACGGACGATTCTCCTCTGCGGAGTGCCTACCGTCCTCTGGAGCGGGCGGCCCGCGCGATGGCGACGACCGCCTTCTCCAGCGCGTACTCCGGGTCGTCCCCGCCGCCCTTCACCCCGGCGTCCGCCTCGGCCACCGCCCGCAGCGCCACGGCCACGCCGTCCGGGGTCCAGCCGCGCATCTGCTGGCGTACCCGGTCGATCTTCCACGGCGGCATGCCCAGCTCCCGCGCGAGGTCGGCGGGCCGGCCGCCGCGCGCCGAGGACAGCTTGCCGATGGCCCGCACGCCCTGCGCCAGCGCGCTGGTGATCATCACGGGCGCGACACCGGTGGCCAACGACCAGCGCAGCGCCTCCAGGGCCTCCGCGGCCCGCCCCTCCACCGCCCGGTCGGCGACGGTGAAGCTCGACGCCTCGGCCCGCCCGGTGTAGTACCGCCCCACGACGGCCTCGTCGATCGTCCCCTCGACATCGGCGACGAGCTGCGTCACCGCCGAGGCCAGCTCGCGCAGATCGCTGCCGATGGCGTCGACGAGCGCCTGGCAGGCCTCGGGCGTCGCGGACCGCCCGGTCGCCCGGAACTCCTGCCGCACGAACGCCAGCCGGTCGGCCGGCTTGGTCATCTTCGGACAGGCGATCTCCCGCGCCCCGGCCTTGCGGGCGGCGTCCAGCAACGCCTTGCCCTTGACCCCGCCCGCGTGCAGCAGCACCAGCGTGATCTCCTCGGCGGGCGCCGCGAGATAGGCCTTCACGTCCTTGACGGTGTCGGCCGACAGATCCTGCGCGTTGCGTACGACCACGACCTTGCGCTCCGCGAAGAGCGAGGGGCTGGTCAGCTCGGCGAGGGTGCCGGGCTGCAACTGGTCGGGGGTCAGGTCCCGGACGTCGGTGTCGGCGTCCGCGGCCCTGGCGGCCGCCACGACCTCCTGCACCGCCCGGTCGAGCAGCAACTCCTCCTGCCCCACGGCGAGCGTCACCGCGGCGAGGACATCGTCATTCGCAGTCTTCCTGGCCATCGGGACAAGGATGGCACGGGGGACTGACAGTCACGTCATGCGGATGCGGCTGCGGCTGCGTGGGGGCTGATCGCGCAGTTCCCGCGCCCCCGGGGGGTGCGGTCCCGTTCCTGCGCAGCGGCACCCCGCCCCCGTCTACGGCTCCTCGCGCCAGCCCTCCCACTCCGCCGCGAACTCGTCCAGGGCCTGTGCCGCGAGGCGGTCCTCCTCGTCGCGCAGCACCACCAGCCACTGCGCGTCCTCGGCGTCGTCCTCCCCCGCCAGCGCGTCCCGGACGATCAACGGCTCCTCGCGCACCCCGAACCGCTCCACGAGGGCCTGGGCCACCTCCTCCGCCGCATCGCGGTCGGGCAGCACCAGCACATGTCTCACATCGCTCACGGAACCATTTTCCGGCACCCGGGGCCTGCTTCCCGCCCGCGCCTCAGGCCCTGGGCACGATCTGCACGTCCAGCTCGACCCGGATGCTCGGCCCGACCACCGCGATCCCGCGCGCCAGCATCGTCTGCCAGCTCACGGTGAAGTCGTCCCGGTGCAGTTCGGTCCGCGCCCGGCAGGCCGCGCGCCGCTCGCCGCCCATGCCGTTGCCGAGCCCGAGGTACTCCGTGTCCAGGGTCACCGTCCTCGTCACGCCGTGCAGCGACAGCGCCCCCGTCACGGCCCACCGGCTCCCGCCCTTGTGCGTGAACCGTTCGCCGTAGAACTCCAGCGTCGGGTACCGCTCCACGTCCAGGAAGTCCGCCGACCGCAGGTGGTCGTCCCGCATCCGGACGTTGGTGTCGATGGAGGCCGCGTCGATCACCACGTGCATCGCCGACTGCTCCATCTGCTCCGCGATCCGCACCACCCCGGCGAAGGAGTTGAACCGCCCGTGGATCCGGGCGAGCCCGATGTGCCGCGCGGTGAACCCGATCGAGGAGTGCGTCGGCTCGATGTCCCAGTCCCCCGGCGCCGGGAGCTCCGGCGGCTGAGCCAGCTGGAGCGTCACATCGCCCAGCGAGGCCAGCGCGTTCTCCCCGACCGTCGCGGTCGCCCGGTACGGGGTGAACCCCTCGGCGGACACCGCGAGCCGGTACTCACCGGCCGGCACCGTCGTCACGAACGCCCCGAACGGATCGGTCCCGCCGCTGACGACCTTGCGCCCCAGGGTGTCGCTCACGGCGAACTCCGCGTTGCGCACGGGTTCGTTGACCGGATCGAGCACCCGGCAGCTCAGCACCCCGGCGTTCTCCGGGGTCGGGACCGCCGCGAGGGGACTCGTCCGTTGCACCCGGTTCGTACGATTTCCCATCCAGCCGCCGAACATCAACGCCACCCCTGCGCGACTTGACTCCACTTGTTGCCGAAGAACCATTCGATCACCGATGCGGCTTTCGAGGCAACACGATCCCAATTACCCCTGCGGGCCCACTTGCGCCGTCCTCACCTCCGGCACCCGCTCCAGCACGATCCCGAACCGCTCCCGGTACACCCCGAGCACCTCCTCGTCCGACACCAACTCCCTCTCCTCGCTCCTGCCTTCGGGCCCGGTCACCTTCAACCGCCGCCCGCTGAGCGTGATCCTCCCCCCGTCCTGCGTCACCCGCGAACACACCAGCGACCGCGTGAAATGCGACTCCGGCGAGGTGCTGTGCCACCAGGCCCCGGCCACGAAGTCCCCGAGCGCCCTCGGCCTGACCTCCAGCCGGTACTGCGGCGAGCCGTCCCGGACGACGTCCAGATCTCCCGCGCCCGTTCCCGTGCCCCTGCCGCCGGCCGGGCGCTCGGCCTCGACCTCGTCGATCCGGAACACCCCACCGGGGTCCTGCTGCTCGCCCCGGTCCGCCCAGCGGAGCGGGAGATGGCTGTGCGCCCCGAAGCCCACGTCCGCCAGCCAGGTCCCGCCGTCCGCCGTCCCCACCCGGAGCGCCATGTGGTCGTAGGGGATCCCGAGCCGCCCCGGTGCCCCGAACACCCGGGCCGCCAGGAAGGTGACCTCGAACCCGAGCGCCGCCAGCAGTGTCCCGAACGCGCCGTTCAGCTCGTAACAGAACCCTCCCCTGCGCTCCTGCACGACCTTCTCGACCAGCCGCCTCTCCTCCAGCACGATCCGCTCGCCGAGGTGCACCGAGAGGTTCTCGAAGGGCACGGCCAGCAGGTGGTTCAGGTGCAGTTCGGCCAGGGCGGCGGCGGTGGGCCGGGGCGGGCGGGCGGTCCCGAGGCGGCGCAGATAGGCGTCGACCAGCGAGGCGTCGACCAGCCGGGCGTCGACGGGAGCGGCGTCCGGGTGCGCGGCATCCAGGTGAGCGTCATCCATGCCCTCAGTCTCGCGCGACCCGCAGCGCCCCGTCCGTACCCGCGACCGCCAGCGCCCCGTCCCGGTCCGTCCGGAGCACCATGGCACCTCCCGCCTTCAGCGCCGCGACCGTGCTCGGGGCAGGGTGGCCGTAGGGGTTGTCCGCCCCGGCGGAGATCAACGCCAGCTTCGGCGCCACCGCCCGTATCAGGTCCGGATCCTGGTAGGCCGAGCCGTGATGGGCCACCTTGAGCACGTCCACCCGCCGCAGCGACCCGCCCGCCGGCGACCGCAACAGCGCCCGCTGGGCCGGGGGTTCGAGATCGCCGAGCAGCAGCATCCGCAGCCCGCCCGACCGTACGAGCAGGGTCACGCTCGCGTCGTTCGGCCCGTCCGGTTCCGGCGCCGGACGCGGGGGCGGCCACAGCACCTCCCAGTCGAGCGGCCCGGCCCGCCGCCGCTCCCCCGCCAGGGCCCGCAGCACCGGAACGTGCCGTGCCCGCGCCTGCTTCCGTACGAACTCCACCTGTTCCGGGGGCTCCTCGAACCCCGTCGTCTCGATCGCCCCCACCTCCCGTCCGCGCAGCACCCCGGGCAGTCCGGCCACATGATCGGCGTGGAAGTGGGTGAGCACCACGAGCGGCACCCGGGTGACGCCGAGGGTGCGCAGACACCGGTCGACGGGCTCCGGGTCCGGTCCGGCGTCCACCACCACCGCCGTGCCCGCCCCCGCCGCCAGGACCGTCGCGTCGCCCTGTCCCACGTCGCACATCGCCAGCCGCCAGCCCGGCGGGGGCCAGCCCGTGAGCACCCGGGTGAGCGGCGGCGGCCGCACCACGGCCAGCAGGAACAGCAACCCGCAGACCGCGCACAGCCACGGCCGGCCCGGCAGCCGTCCGCCGAGCCGCAGCACCATCGCCGTGACGAGGGCGAGCAGCAGCGCCCCGGCCCAGCTGCCGGGCCAGTCCACTCCCCCGCCGGGCAGCGCCGCCCCGGCCCGCGCGATCCACGCGATCCAGCCGGCCGGCCAACTCGCGCACCAGGCCAGCGCCTCGGCCACCGGCATGGCCACCGGTGCCGTCGCCAGCGCGGCGAAGCCCAGGACGGTCGCGGGCGCCACAGCGAACTCCACGAGGAGGTTGCACGGCACCGCCACCAGGCTCACCCGCGCCGACAGCATCGCGACGACCGGTGCGCACAGGGCCTGCGCCGCCCCCGCCGCCGCGAGCGCCTCGGCGAGCCGCGGCGGCACCCCGCGCCCGCGCAACGCGGCGCTCCAGCGCGGCGCCAGCGTCAGCAGCGCGCCCGTGGCGAGCACCGACAGCAGGAAGCCGTAGCTCCGGGCCAGCCAGGGGTCGTACAGGACCAGCAGCAGGACCGCCGTCGCGAGCGCCGGGACCAGGGATCTGCGGCGGCCGGTGGCGAGGGCGAGGAGCACCACCGCTCCGCAGGCCGCGGCCCGCAGCACACTCGGGTCGGGCCGGCACACCACGACGAAGGCGAGCGTGAGCGCCCCGCCGAGCAGCGCGGTGGCCCGCAGGGGGATGCCGAGGCGGGGCGCCAGACCACGGCGTTCGACCCGCTGGGCCAGTCCGGGCGGGCCGAGGAGCAGGGCGAGGACGATCGTGAGGTTGCTGCCGGACACGGCGAGCGTATGGGCGAGGTCGGTCTCCTTGAAGGCCTCGTCCAGTTCGGGCGTGATCCGCGCGGTGTCCCCGACGACGAGCCCGGGCAGGAGCGCCCGGGCGTCCGCCGGGAGTCCGTCGGTGGCCTCCCGCAGCCCCGCCCGCAGCCGGCCGGCCGTCCGCTGGACCGCCGACGGCTCCCGCACGACCTGTGGCATGCGGGGGCTGCGCACCCGCAGCACCGCCGCGATCCGGTCCCCCACCGTCAGCGGTGGAGCGAGCCGCCCCCGCACCCGTACCCGGGTGGACGGCAGCAGCCGCAGCCACGGGGAGTGCCTGGCCGTCGCCCGTCCGGCCGCCCGCGCGTCCACCAGCATCAGCACCGGTGTCCGTGTCGCGGCCGCCTCCCCTTCGGGCCCCTCGATCCTGCGGACCTCCGCGCCGATCAGGACGGAGTCCGGGACCGCGTGGTCCCCGCTGATCCGGGGCCGGGTGAGCCGTGGATCGGAGGTCAGTTCGAGCTCGGCGGTCACCGTCGCTTGCCTGTCCGCCAGCTCCGGCACCGGGCCCCGCCGTAGATCGGCGCCGTGCAGTCCGGCCGAGGCCGCCGCCGCGGCGGCGCAGAGCAGCGAGGCGGCCACGGTGAACCTCGCCCGGCCGCGGCCGGGACCCCGCGCCGCCAGCAGCACGACCGCCCCCGCCAGACAGCAGAGCGCGAGTCCCACCACGATCCCCGGCGCCGCGTCCAGGGTGAGCGCCGCCGTGGCCCAGGCCGCCGACGCGGGCGGCACCAGCCGCAGATCGACCGGCCCCTCCTGCCGCGGATGCGCGTCACCCAGCCGCTTCCCTGACTCGACGTGGATCCGGCGGCGAGGACGGGCGGCAGGGGTGTCTGCGGGCCGCGCGGGGTCGGGGCGTGACTGGCCGGAGCCTGGCTGGCCGAGGCGTGGCTGGCCGAGGCGTGGCTGGCCGAGGCGTGGCTGGCCGAGGCGTGGCTGGTCGGCCCCGACCCCGCCGCCCCGCGCCGCGTCGGGCGACGCACCGCCAGGCCGAGCACAATCGGACCGCACCCCACCGGACCGCACCCCACCCGGCCGGACGCCGCCGAGCCGAGCACCGTCGGGCCGAACGCCATCAGACCCTGACCGGACGCCGCCGAGCCGCGCCGCGTCGGGCCCCGCACCGCCACGCCGAGCACAATCGGACCGCACCCCACCGGACCGAACCCCACCCGGAGGCCGGACGCCGCCAAGCCGCGTGACGGACGGCCGCGTGCCGCCAGGGCGCGTGCCGCCGTGCCCTCCCCGGCCCGGCGGACATGGCTCCGGCTTCTCGCTCGGGCTCATGGCCGGACCAGGGGGCGCAGATCGGCGTAGCGGCGCTCGCCGATGCCGTCGACCTCGCGCAGTTCGTCCACGGAACGGAAGCCGCCGTTGCGGGTGCGGTGGTCCACGATGTGCTGCGCCAGGACGGGGCCGACGCCCGGGAGGGTGTCGAGTTGCTCGACGGTGGCCGTGTTGAGGGAGACGGGGGCCGAAGGCGCGCCCGGCGCCGCGCCGGGTCCCGGCGCTGTCGCGGGCTCCGGTGGGGCGGGTCCGCCGACGACCACCTGCTCGCCGTCCACCAGGAACCGTGCCCGGTTGAGGCCCTCGGTGCTGGTCCCCGGCCGCACCCCGCCGGCCGCGCTCAGCGCGTCGACGAGCCGGGAACCGGCCGGAAGACGGTGGATGCCCGGCTTGCGGACCTTGCCGCTGACGTCCACCACGATCTCGGCCCCGGGCGTTTCCGTGGGGGATGCCTCGGCCGCCGCCCGCACCACCTCCGGGGGACGGACCGGCTCGGCGCGCCCCGTCCAGAAGTGGTGCGCGGCGAAGCCGACGGCGACGACCAGGACCACCGTCAGCGCGAGTGCGCTGCCGCGTTCCATCCCGCAGCGCGTCTGCACCCACACCGGCATCCGCTCCCGCAGGGCCGACGCGAGCCGCTCCCGTCGGCCGTTCGCCCGACCCGTGTCGAGCGCCGACGGTTGCGCCTCGTCGGGTGGTCCTTCCCGTACCTCACCGACACCCACACCAAGACCGAGACCGACAACGTCCTCTTCGTGCCGTTCCCCTTCATCGCCGCGTGCCGCGAACAACACCTCTGCCCGGCGGCGCAGTTCCTCCGCCGAGGACTGCCGCGTGCGGCCGTCGGAGCCGGGCGCCCGGCCGGGGCCGCTGGTGGCGTGCCGGGCGCGTGGGCGGGTGGTCGAGCGTGATCGAAGTGCCATGCCCCGAGGATCTGACACCTCACCGGATCGCGATGATCTTGCTCAATTTCCGGGGATCACTGGCCAGTTGTGGATAACTTCACCACCCGCACGGGTGAGGAGAAGCGCCTCCGCGGCCCCCTCCGCCGCGTTCTACCGCGGTGAGACCACAACCGCCAGCAACCCGGGCCCGGTGTGCGCCCCGATCACCGCCCCGATCTCGCTCACATGGAGGTCCGCCACGCCGGGCACCCGGGCCCGCAGCCGGTCCGCCAGCGCCGACGCCCGTTCGGGAGCGGCGAGATGGTGCACGGCGATGTCGACCCGGGCGCTGCCCGCACGGTCGGCGCCCAGCTCCTCCAGCCGGGCGATGGCCCTGGACGCCGTACGCACCTTCTCCAGGAGGTCGATGCGGCCCGCGTCCAGCTGGAGCAGCGGCTTCACCGCGAGGGCGGAGCCCAACAGGGCCTGGGCGGCGCCGATTCGGCCACCGCGGCGCAGATAGTCGAGGGTGTCGACGTAGAAGTAGGCGGCGGTGCCGTCGGCCCGTTTCTCGGCGGCGGCGACCGCCTCGTCCACGGTGCCGCCCGTTTCGGCGACCTCGGCCGCGGCCAGCGCGCAGAAGCCGAGGGCCATGGCCACCATGCCGGTGTCCACCACCCGCACCGGCACCGGCGCTTCCCGTGCCGCGACCACCGCCGCGTCGTAGGTGCCGGAGAGTTCGGCGGACAGGTGCAGGGAGACGATGCCGGTGGCGCCGGCCTCGGCGGCCCTGCGGTAGGTCTCGGCGAAGAGCCGGGGGCTGGGGCGCGAGGTGGTGACGGGGCGTCGCTTCTGCAGTGCCTGGGCCAGGGAGCGCGTCGAGATCTCGGTGCCCTCTTCCAGGGCCTCGCCGCCGAGGACTACGGTCAGGGGCACCGCGGTGATGCCGTGGCGCTCCATCGTCCCCTGCGGCAGGTAGGCCGTTGAATCCGTGACGATCGCGACATGGCGGGACATGAGCTGGAGGTTACCTGGCGTAGCGCGTGGACGGCAGCCCGGCCCCTCTCGCCTGGACAGGCCTTGACCGAATCCGGTAGGGATCACATACCGGACGTCTCCGGGCGAGGCTTCTTCTGCCAGGGGTAGGTGGGCCGCGGCGCCGTCGGGTCGATCGCGGGCCGGGCGGGCTCCTGCGCGGCGGGCGCACCCTCGGTCCGGGGTCCCGTCTGCGGCCGCGAGGTCCGCGGGGTCTGTGGGGTCTGTGGGGTCTGTGGGGTCTGTGGGGTCTGCGAGGTGTCGTCGGTGGTCCAGTGCCGCAGGGCGCCGGTCTCGACGTCGATCTGGGCGCTGAGGTGGTCCAGATCGTCGTCGGCGAAGCGGCCGGCGCGGTCGCGGGCGGCCCAGCGCAGGGAGTCCGCCGAGCCGATGACGCGCTCGGTGCGCTCGCGCAGCTGCGGCAGCCGCTCGGCGAGCCTGGCCCGGTCGGGCTCGGACTCCAGCCGCTTGAGTTCGCCGTCGAGTTCATGGCCGTGGGCGCTGAGTCGCTGGAACAGGCCGAGGGACTCCCTGAGGGACTCGTCCTCCGCCACGCCCGCACGCAGCGCGTCCTGGGTGGCCCGCATCGAGGTGCGCAGCTTGAGCCGGAGCTGGGCGATCTCACCGACCGGTCCGAGCTGGGCGAAGGACTTGGCCCGCAGGGTGTGGTCCTCGACCGTGCGCCGGGCCTGGTCGATGGTGCGGTCCACCCCGCGCTTGGCGGCGCCGACCGCCTTCACCGTCGCATAGACGCCGAGCACCGTGAGCAGCACGAAGAGCAGGGCGATGACTGCGATCACTGCTTCCACGAACTCCTCCTACGGCGATCGGCGATCGACATCCGTCATCGGATGCCTCCCCCAACAAACGGTAAACGAGACGGGCAGGCCCGGAGTTCCGACGGAACCCCGAACCTGCCCGCACCCGTCCCCTAGGGGACGACGATCACCCGGTGGGCCGGCGGCTCACGCCGGAACGATGTTCACCAGCTTCGGCGCCCGCACGATCACCTTGCGGATCCCCGCCCCGTCCAGCGCCTTGACGACGTTCTCGTCGGCCAGGGCGACCTTCTCCAGCTCCTCGTCGGAGATGGCCGGGGACACCTCCAGACGGGCCTTGACCTTGCCCTTGATCTGGACGACGCAGGTGACGCTCTCGTCCACGACGTAGGCCGGGTCGGCGACGGGCAGGTCCTGGTGGACGACCGAGTCGGTGTGGCCCAGCCTGCGCCACAGCTCCTCGGCGATGTGCGGGGCCAGCGGGGCGATCAGCAGCACCAGGGCCTCGGCGACGCTGCGCGGCAGCGCCCCGCCCGCCTTGGTGAGGTGGTTGTTCAGCTCGGTGATCTTGGCGATGGCGGTGTTGAAGCGCAGGCCCTCCAGGTCCTGGCGCACGCCGTCGACGGCCTTGTGCAGCGCGCGCAGGGTGGGCTCGTCGGGCTCGGCGTCGACGACGGTGACCTCGCCGGTGGTCTCGTCGACGATGTTGCGCCACAGGCGCTGCAGCAGCCGGTACTGGCCGACCACCGCGCGGGTGTCCCACGGGCGGGAGACGTCCAGCGGGCCCATGGCCATCTCGTACAGCCGCAGGGTGTCGGCGCCGTACTCGGCGCAGATCGTCTCCGGGGTGACCGAGTTCTTCAGGGACTTGCCCATCTTGCCCAGCTCGCGCTTGACCGGCTCGCCCGCGTAGAAGTAACCGCCGTCGCGCTCCTCGATCTCGGCGGCCGGCACCGGGAAGCCACGGCTGTCGCGGTAGACGTAGGCCTGGATCATGCCCTGGTTGAACAGCTTGTGGAACGGCTCGGCGGACGAGACGTGCCCCAGGTCGAACAGGACCTTGGACCAGAAGCGGGCGTACAGCAGGTGCAGCACGGCGTGCTCGGCACCGCCGACGTACAGGTCGACGCCGCCGTGCGGACGGCCCTCGCGCGGGCCCATCCAGTAGCGCTCGATCTCGGGGTCGACCAGCCGCTCGCTGTTGTGCGGGTCCAGGTAGCGCAGTTCGTACCAGCAGGAACCGGCCCAGTTGGGCATGGTGTTGGTCTCGCGGCGGTACGGGCGCGGGCCGCGGCCGTCGCCCAGGTCCAGGGTGACGCTGACCCAGTCCTCGTTGCGGGAGAGCGGGGTCTCCGGGGAGGTGTCCGCGTCGTCCGGGTCGAAGGTGCGGGGCGAGTAGTCCTCGACCTCCGGCAGCTCCAGCGGCAGCATCGACTCGGGCAGGGCGTGGGCGACGCCGTCCTCGTCGTAGACGATCGGGAAGGGCTCGCCCCAGTAGCGCTGGCGGCTGAACAGCCAGTCGCGCAGCCGGAAGTTGACCGTGCCCTGGCCGATGCCCTTGCGGGCCAGCCACTCGGTGACGCGGGCCTTGGCCTCGGCGACGGGCAGGCCGTCCAGGGAGATGTCGTCGTTGGACGAGTTGATGATCTTCGCGTCGTAGGACGTGAAGGCGGTCTCCCAGGTGGCGGTGTCGGTGCCGCGGCCGTCGGTCGGCTCGACGATGCAGACGATCGGCAGCTCGAAGGCGCGCGCGAACTCGAAGTCGCGCTGGTCGCCGGCCGGGACGGCCATGATCGCGCCGGTGCCGTAGCCCATCAGGACGTAGTCGGCGATGAAGACGGGGATCCGCTCGCCGTTGACCGGGTTGGTCGCGTAGGCGCCGGTGAAGACGCCGGTCTTGTCCTTGGCCTCGGCCTGCCGCTCGACGTCGGACTTGGAGCCGGCCTGGGCGCGGTAGGCGGCGACGGCCTCGGCGGGGCTCGCGTGCCCGCCGGTCCACACGGGGCGGGTGCCCTCGGGCCAGGCGGCCGGGACGAAGGTGTCGACCAGCGGGTGCTCGGGCGCCAGGACCATGTAGCTCGCGCCGAACAGGGTGTCGGGGCGGGTGGTGAAGACCGTGATGTGCTCGCCGTCGATGGGGAAGTCGACGCGGGCGCCCTCGGAGCGGCCGATCCAGTTGCGCTGTTGCAGCTTGATGGCCTCGGGCCAGTCCAGCGCGTCCAGGTCGTCGAGCAGGCGGTCGGCGTACGCCGTGATCCGCATGTTCCACTGGCGCAGCTTGGCCTTGAAGACGGGGAAGTTGCCGCGCTCGGAGCGGCCGTCGGCGGTGACCTCCTCGTTGGCCAGGACGGTGCCCAGGCCGGGGCACCAGTTGACCGGCGCGTCGGAGGCGTAGGCCAGGCGGAAGCCGCCCAGGACCTCGGCGCGCTCGCTGGCGGTCAGTTCGTTCCACGCGCGCGTGTCGCCCGGGACGCCGCGCTCACCGGACTCGAACTGGGCGATCAGCTCGGCGATGGGGCGGGCCTTGGCCGCCTCGTCGTCGTACCAGGAGTTGAAGATCTGCAGGAAGATCCACTGGGTCCACTTGTAGTAGTCCGGGTCGATCGTGGCGAACGACCGGCGCTTGTCGTGGCCCAGGCCCAGCCGGCGCAGCTGGGACTTCATGTTGGAGATGGCGGCCTCGGTGGTGACCCGGGGGTGCTCGCCGGTCTGCACGGCGTGCTGCTCGGCGGGCAGGCCGAAGGCGTCGAAGCCCAGGGTGTGCAGGACGTTGTGGCCGGTCATGCGCTGGAAGCGCGCGAAGACGTCGGTCGCGATGTAGCCCAGGGGGTGGCCGACGTGCAGGCCCGCACCGGAGGGGTACGGGAACATGTCCATGATGAACTTCTCGGGGCGGGCCACGACCGCGGGGTCCCCGGCCAGGTCGCCCTTGGGGTTGGGCGCGGCGTAGGTGCCCTCCGCGTCCCAGAAGTCCTGCCAGCGTGCCTCGATGTCGGCGGCCATGGCCGCCGTGTAGCGGTGTGGCGCGGCATCCGCCGCCATGCCAGGGGCGGCAGCGGGGTTCGTCTCGCTCATGATCCTCAAAGCTCCATCGATCGTCTCTGCCGACTGCTGCGACGTCCCGGACTTCCCGGAAACGAAAAATCCCCTCGCACAGGAGGGGACGCCGCGCCGATGCCGAACCGTCCGGTCCACCGGCGTTCGGGACTGATCAGCGCGGCCCGCTAAGCAGAAGGCGTACGGCACGCATGGCGCTAGGGTACCGCAGGGGTTGAGCAAGCTGCGACGGACTTACGTATGACCTACGGACACCGGGCACACCCGGCCGAAGTTGAACAAAGGTCAAGGATTACTTCGCGTAACAGCAACTAAAGGGACAACGTCCCGCCCAGATGGTCACTTGATAACAACGCAATAACTCAAACCTCGTACCCATCGGTATGGAGCCGCTTAGAGTTCGGCAGCGGGACCGCTTTCCCGAAACTGCTCGGAGTTGCCCCCATGAACCCTCTTCTCAACAACAGCTCGATCCCCAAGCCCGGCCGATCGGCCTACGGGGTGGCCTCGGCTGTCGTCCTGGTCCTCATACCCGTGGTCGTGCTCGCCGGCGGGGACCAGGTCCAGTCCTTCCTCAACTTCGGCGCGGGCGTCCTGTCGCTGGTGTGCCTCACCTGCTCGGTCATCTGGGGTCTCGTCGCCCAGGACCGGCTGATCCTCAACACCCGCCAGCGCATCATCGCCCAGGGCATCCACCGGGTGACCGCCGTCGGCTCGATCGCCTTCCTGTTCGTGCACGTCACCGTCAAGATCGCGCTGCAGCACACCGTCCTGCTCGCCGCGCTCATCCCGTTCTCCCAGGGCGTCACCGGTATCGGCTTCCTGATCGGCCTCGGTTCCACGGCCGGCCTGCTCATGATCTTCGTGGGCATCACCGGCGCCCTGCGCAACCAGTTCGCCGCCCCGGCCGAGGTCGCCGCCCGCTGGCGCGCGATGCACATGCTGGCCTACCCGGCCCTGTGCGCCGCCCTGATCCACGGTCTCTACGCGGGTCGAGCGGCCAAGCCGTTCTTCATGATCTCGTACCAGCTCTGCCTGGTCGGCGTCATGGCCGCCCTGCTGCTGCGCGCCGCCCCGCGCGAGTTCAAGCGCAAGGTCGCCGACCAGATCACGATGATGATGGGCACCCGGGACCGTTACGCCATGGAGGACCTGGAGGCGTCCCGCGCGCGGATGGCCGAGGGCGACTACGACCGTCCCTCGCGGCCCTCCCGGGCGGCCAGGGACGAGGGCAGGGACCGTGACGCCGGCCGCGGGAACCCGCAGACCTCCTCGCTGTTCGGCATGCCGGCCGGCGCCGACACCGGGGCCGGCGGGTACGCCGCCGCCTACCGCTCCGCCAACACGCCCGGCGGGCAGCAGTCGTACGCCGGAGCGGCCGACCAGACCGGGCGCATGAACATGGCCGCCGACATGCAGGCCACGGCCGCGATGCCGCGCATGGACACCGGCGGCAGCACCTCCGGCAGCTGGCCGATCCCCTCCCCGCCGCCGGTCGGCGAGGCGCCCCCGTCGGCGTACGACCCGATGCAGGACACGGGGTTCAACATCCCGGTCTACGACAATGCGGGCAACCCGGGGTACGGCGGACGTGATGTGTACAACACCGGTGAGACGAACGCCCCGTACGGCACGTACAACTCGAACGACACGTACAACAGCGGTCCCGCCAGTGCACCAGCTCCCGGAGCGTCCACGGACAACCCGGGTTCGGGCGAACCTTGGAACACGCCTTCCGGAGGCTATAGGTGAACGAGGCCCTGCCCGACGTCCCAGAAGTCCGCGTGGTCGGCCTTCCGCAGCTCACGTCGGGCTTCGACCTTGTCGAGAGACTTGACCTGCCCATGCACCTCAAGGTGCACGGGCCGCTCGAACCCATGGGCGGGGAGAAGCTCGCGCAGCTCTCCGAACGCATCAACCTCAAGGGACGCGGCGGCGCCGGCTTCCCGTTCCACAAGAAGCTGCGCTCGGTCGCCGACGCGGCGATCAAGCGCGGCGTGCGGCCGGTCGTCGTCATCAACGGCAGCGAGGACGAACCGGCCTGCCGCAAGGACACGGTGCTGATCAACCGTGCCCCGCACCTCATCCTGGACGGCGCGCTGCTGGTGGCGGAGGCCCTGGGCGCCCGCACGCTCGTGGTGGGTGTCACCCGGGAGTCGACCGAGCGCTCCATGGAGGCCGCCCTCGCCGAGCGGGGCCTCGGCACCGGCCGCCGCTCGGCGCTGAAGGCGTTCGTCCAGCGCAACCCCATCCGCATGGTGACCGGCGCGGCCGCCTCGCTGATCCGCTCCATCGACGGCGGCCCGGCGATCCCGCCCGGCCGCAAGACCAGCGCCTCGCAGAGCGGCGTCGGCGGCGCGCCGACCCTGCTGTCCAACGCCGAGACGTTCGCCCAGCTCGCCATCGCCGCCCGCATCGGCCCCGAGCGCTACGGCAACACCGGCCTCTACGACGAGCCGGGCACCGTCATGCTCACGGTCTCCGGCGCGGTCGCCCGCCCCATGGTGATCGAGGTCCCCACGGGCGTCCCGCTGCGGTACGTCCTGCAGCTGGCGGGCGCCCCGCCGGTGCCGCAGGGCGTGCTGACCGGCGGCTATCACGGCCGGTGGATCGACGCGGCGACCGTGAACGAGGCGGTCGTCTCGCGCAATTCGCTGGACGCGGTCGGCGGCGCGCTGGGCGCCGGCGCGATCCTGCCGATCAGCCAGGAGACCTGCCCGCTGGGCGAGTCGCTGCGCGTGGCGCAGTGGCTGGCGGACGAGAGCGCGGGACAGTGCGGTCCCTGCTACCTCGGTCTGCCCGCCGCGGCCCGCGGCATGGAGGACATCATCAACGGCGGCGGGCCGGCCGCGCTGGAGGCCCTGAAGCAGGTCGCCAAGAACGTCAAGCGGCGTGGGGCGTGCTCGCACCCCGACGGCTCCGCGATGTTCCTGGAGTCGACCATCAAGGCGTTCACCGACGACCTCGCGGCGCACGTCCTCGGCAACGGCTGCGGCCGGCCGGTGGAGGGCGTTCTCCCGCTCTTCGAGGCGGGCATGGCCCCGGCGGCCCTCACGAGCGGCGGCGCTCCCCAGGACAGCGGCGACAGCCGTCAGAAGATCTTCGTCGACTGGACCCTGTGCCGGGGCCACGGTCTGTGCGCGGACATCCTGCCGGAGGTCTTCCAGCTGGGCGCCGACGGCTTCCCGACCGTGGCCCAGGCGAAGGTGCCGCGGTACGCGGAGGCGAAGGCGCTGCGGGCGGTACGCCGCTGCCCGGCGCTCGCCCTGCGCCTGGAGGAGGACACGCGCGGCTCCGCGCCCGCCAAGAACCTCCCGGTGCTCTCCCAGGGCCGCGGCCGGCGCGCGCTGGGCCGCTGACGTCGGACACCGGAAGGGGCCGCCTGGAAACGGGCGGCCCCTTCGGCGTCGTACGAAAGCGCGACATGAGGGAACGCAAAGAAAGATCCCGCCGGTTCGGATGCGAACCGGCGGGATCTTTCTCTTGTGGAGCTAAGGAGAATTGAACTCCTGACCTCCTGCATGCCATGCAGGCGCTCTACCAACTGAGCTATAGCCCCTTGCTTTGTTCCGCCCGGTTTCCCTGGCGACGACGCCAACATTACACGGTCCGGGGGGTGGACCACCAAATCGTTTCCGTTCTGTCCGACTTGCCCGGAAATTAACGGTCAGGCCGTCACGAACGAATAGAACCGCTTGAGTGTGCAGTGCTCCTCGAGCAGCCGGCCGTAGATCGGCTCGCCCTCCAGCTCGCGGTACGTCTCGATGGGGTCGCCTTTTATGATCAGCGCCCGTGCGCATTCCTCGCACCAGTACTGGTAGTCGGGGTTGACCGGCTCCATGTCACGGACGATGGGGGTGCCGCTGCCGCACCAGTCGCACTTCCGCCTGTGTGCACCCATGGGTCAGCTCCAGCTGTGGCCGCAGGCCGTGCAGACGTAGGAGATCCCGCCGTTGTCGCCGAGAACCTGGGCAACGAAGGCCGAACCGCAGGAAGGGCAGCTGAGCCGGGTGGCCTTGCCCCGTGTCAACGCCGCTCCGGAGAGGTGGCCGACCTCTCCGAGGATGCTCGCAGGCATCGCTACTCCCTCCCGTCGGGCCGCGCCCCCTTCCGGCCGTTTGATTCTGCCACGGCCGGGCCAATACGGTCAGCGACGCCTCAGTACCAGTCCGGACACGGCAGCGCGTCCCCAGAGGTATACGCCCGGCGGGCCGTTCCGACTCAAGCACGCCGCCGACACGGCGACGGAATATCCCGGAGCGCTTTGCCCCGCCGCGCGGACTCCGGAATCCTTGGGTCCCCACCGCGGAGAAGCACCACGACAGCTTCGCGTCCGATCCAACTCTCGAGCGGAGTCAACAGTGATCGACCTGCGGGTGCTGGGACCGGTACGGGCGCTGGCCGGCCGGCACGACCTGGACATCGGGCACGCACGGCAGCGCAGCCTGCTGGCGATCCTCCTGGTGGACGTGAACAACGTGGTGCCCACCGAGCGGCTCACCTCGCTCATGTGGGACGACCGCCCGCCACGCGGGGCGCGCAACGCGCTCGCGGGATACGCCACCCGGCTGCGCAAGGTACTGGCCGCGGCACCCGGCCGGCCGGTCCTGGCGTCCGAGGCCAACGGATACGTGCTGCGGGTCGACCCCGCGGCCGTGGACCTGTGCCGCTTCCGGGACCTGACGGCCCGGGCCGCCGAGACCGGGGACGACGAGGAGCGCTCCCACCTGCTCGCGGCCGCGCTGGCGCAGTGGTCGGGCGCCGCGCTCGGCGACCTGGACGGCAGCCACGTCGACTCGCTGCGCACGACGCTGGAGGGCGAGCGGCAGACGGCCCTGCTGGAGTACTACGACACCCGATTACTGCTGGGCCGGCCCCAGGAGATCGTGCCCCCGCTGCAGCAGATGACCGAGGAACGGCCCTACGACGAGGAGCTGGCACTCCGGCTGATCCGGGCCCACCGCGACAGCGGGAACCCCGCGGCGGCACTGCGCACCTACGAGGCCGTACGGTCCCGGCTCGCCCGGGAGCTGTCGACGCGCCCCGGCGAGGCGCTGCGCCGGGCCGGGGAGCAGCTGCTGCGCCCCGCGCCGCACCCGGCGGCCGAGGTCACCGGCGCCCCCGTCGCGTCCCAGGCCCGGGAACGGCTGCGGATGCCGGTCAGCAGCGGCTACTTCGCGGGCCGGGTGCGTGAACTGGACGCCCTGGACGCGCTGTTGACGCCCCCGCGCGAGGCGGGCGGGTCGCAGGGCACGAACCTCGCCGTGATCAGCGGCATGGCCGGGGCGGGCAAGACGACGCTCGCGCTGCGGTGGGCCCAGCGGGCGGGCAGCGCCTTCCCCGACGGGCAGCTGTTCGTGCCGCTGCGGGGCCACGAGCGGCATCTGCCGCCTCTCGAACCCTCCGAGATCCTCGTCTCGGTGCTGCTCGCGCTGGGCCTGCCCGCCGCGGACATCCCCTTCGGGCTCGACGAACGGGCCGCGCTGTACCGGACACTGCTCGTCGGCCGGCGGGTGCTGCTCGTCCTGGACGACGCGGCGAGCCCCGAGCAGGTACGTCATCTGCTGCCGCCGAGCGTCGACGGCAGCGCGGTCCTGGTGACCAGCCGGGAACGGCTGCCCGGGCTGACCGCGACCTACTTCGCGGGTGAGGTGCTGCTGGACGCGCTGGACGACGCGTCGGCGCTGGAACTGCTGACGTCGCTGGTGGGCCGCGCCCGGGTGGCGCAGGAGCCGGAGGCGGCGACCGGGATCGTCCAGGCGTCCGGCCGGCTGCCGCTGACCGTGCGGCTCAGCGGCGCCTACGCCGCGAGCCATCCCGACGAACCGCTGGGCCTGCTGCTCGCGCACGTCCCGACGACGGACGGGGCGGACGCGCACGGGGCGATGGGCCGGGCGCTGGACCTGTCGTACGGCAAGCTGACCGAGGTGCAGCGGCGGGTGTTCCGGCAGCTGGGTGTCCTACCGGGGACGGAGTTCGGCCGCGAGACGGTCGGGGCGCTCACGGACTGCCCGTTCGCCGTGCTGGAGGAGGCGATCGGGGCGCTCGTACGGGCCAATCTGCTGGCCCAGCACGGGCCGCGGCGCTACCGGATGCACGACATGGTCAAGGAGTACGCGGTGGGGCGCGCCACCGAGGAGGACCCGTGGGAGGTGCGCCGGGACGTCCTGCTGCGGCTGCTGGAGTGGTACCGGGAGGCGGTGGAGCGGGCGAGTCTCGCCGACGGGATCCAGATGTCGGGGGTGCACCGGGGGGCGGTGGCGGCGCTCATGACGGGGGCCGGACGGCCGCGGACGACGCCTTGTACGGCCGGTGCGGCGGGCGCGGCGGGCGCTCGGGCCGAGGACGCCGCCGGGCGGAGGGGCACCGGCATCGACGTGGCCTGGCTGGACCGGGAGAAGACCAATCTCTGCGCGGCCATCAGGCTCGCCTCGGAGCTGGGGCTCGGACCGGCGAGCTGGCGGCTGGCCGACGCGATGCTGGGCTACATACGGCTGCACCCGGGCGGCGACGACTGGTCCGCGGCGGTGGAGGCGGCGCAGCGGGCGGCCGCCCGCTCGGGTCATGAGCGGGCGAACACGGCGATGCTGCTGAACGTCGCCGACTCGCGCTACCGGGAGGGCCGGTACGAGGCCGAGCGGCAGCGGGCCCGGGAGGCGCTGGCCGTGAGCCGGGGCGCGTCGTGGCGGGCCGGCGAGGCGCTGTCGCTGGCGGTGCTCAGCCGGACGTACTGGTCGGTGGGGGTGCTGGGCCTGGCGGACCGGTACATGCGGGCGGCCCTGCGGATCCACGAGGAGCTCGGTGATCTCGCGGGGCAGGCCAACGCGGTGGCCCGGCTGGCCCGCAACGCCTACGACGCCGGTCGCCCCGGGGCCGCGCTGAGCGGCTTCCGGGACGCGCTGCGGCTCGCGGAGCAGTCGGGGTCGCGGTTCGGGCAGATCCGGCTGCCGGCCTATGTGGCGCTGTCGCTGCGGCAGCTGGGGGAGCACGCCGAGGCGCAGCAGTGGTGCGAGCTGGCGATCCTGACGAGCCGTGAGATGGACTTCCACGAGGGGGTGGCGATCGCGCTGTCCTGCCGGGCGGAGCTCTTCGGTGACGTGGGCGCGCACGCCGAGGCGGTGACCTCGGCGCGCGAGGCGCACGTGGCGATCCCGCATCTGTCCGACCCGCGCATCGAGGCGGACTGTCTGATCCGGCTGGGCAGCGTGGAGGCCGCGGCCGACCACCCCGAGCTGGCCATGCGCAGCTTCGGCCGGGCGCTGGTCATGGCGGAGCAGGTCAACTACCCGCAGGCGGCGGCGCGCGCGCACGCCGAGAGCGCGGCGGCGTACGTGCGGCTGGGCCTGTACGAGGAGGCGCTGGCGGCCTGCCGGCGCGCCCGGCGCGTCCTGCGGGGCTGTGACATGCAGCTGGTCCGGGCGCAGACCCTCATGGTGGAGGCGGACTGCGCCCTGGCCTCGGGCCGGTGCGCGGCCGCGATCGCCGCGTACCGGCGGGCGGCCGCGCGGTACCGGGCGGCGGGCCACCGCCTGGGCGAGATCCGTGCCCTGCTGTCCTGGGGCCGCGCCGCCGCCACGGCCCCCGGCCACGGTCACCCGGCCCGCCCGTGGAAACACGCCCTGCGTCTGGCCGACCCCCTGGCGGTTCCGGAGGCGGACACGCTGCGCACCCTGCTGCGCCACGCCCCCACGGCGGCGACACCCGCCTGACCCCGCCGGGCCAGGGCGCTCACGGGATGCGGATCACCATTCCGGCGTACGTCAGGCCCGCGCCGAAGCCGATCAGGACCGCGAGGTCGCCCTCGGCAAGGGTTCCCGAGGTGCGCAGCCGGTCCAGGGCGAGGGGGATGGAGGCCGCCGAGGTGTTGCCCTGGTCGACGATGTCCCTGGCCACGGCGACCTCGGCGGGGAAGCCGACGCTCTGCGCGACCGCCTCGATGATGCGCAGGTTCGCCTGGTGCGGGACGAAGGCCTGGACGTCCGCCGGGCCGACGCCGGAGCGGGCGAGGATCTCGCGGACGACGTCGGGCAGGTGGGTCACCGCCCAGCGGAAGACGGAGGCGCCCCGCATCCGGATGACGGGCCCGACCGGCTCCGGCTCCTCCCGTACGGTGATCGCGTCCCGCATGCCGGGGTCCGTCCCCCAGACCACGGTGCCGATCCCGGGCTCCGTGCCGCGGCCGACCAGCGCGGCGCCCGCTCCGTCCGAGAACAGGAAGGCGGTCGAGCGGTCCCGCGGGTCGAGGATGTCCGACATGCGCTCCACGCCGATGACCAGGCATGTGCGTGCCTGCCCCGTGGCGACGGACCCGGCGGCCAGGGCGAGCCCCACGGTGAACCCGGCGCAGGCGGCGCCGACCTGACGGGCGGCCGCGGGGACGCCGAGCCGGCGGCCGATCTCCGCGGCCAGTTCGCCGGGCGGGGCGCCGGAGCCCGCCGTACCGGTGTCCGACATGGTGGCGACGAGGATCTCGTCGACCTCGTCCGGGGCGACCCCGGCGTCGGCGAGCGCCTTGCCGGCGGCGGTCGCGCCCATCTCGGCGAGGGTCTCCCCCGGTCCGGCGAAGCAGCGGGTGCTGATGCCGCTGCGGCGCAGGATCCACTCGGGGGACGAGTCCAGGGTGCGGCAGATCTCCTCGTTGGTGACGATCCGTCGGGGCCGGTAGGCACCGATGCCGAGCAGGGCCGCGGGGTGGCGGGCCGGTCCGGGGGCGGGTACGGCGTACGTGGTGTTCACACGGACTCCTTCGCAGCTGCTGGTTCTGCTCCTGCTTGCTCCCTTCAGGGGGATTACGCACGCGGACCGCGCCACCCCCTGTGACACCCGCCGTGACGTTTCGGCGACCCTCCGCACGGATTCCGCTTGACAACTACATACCTACGGTATGTACTCACATACCCAAGGAATGTTAGTTGGGTAGTTGGAGGGATCGACAGTGACCTCAGGCACGCTTGCGTCTCGCGCCGAGCCGTCGAGCGCGGGGAAGACACTGCTGCTGACATCGGCAGCGACGTTCATGGCCTTTCTCGACACGACGATCGTCAACGTGGCCTTCCCGGCCCTGCACGAGGACTTCCCCAAGGAGTCCCTGACCGACCTGACCTGGGTGGTGACCAGCTACGGCATCCTCTTCGCGGCTCTGCTGACACCGGCGGGACGCTTCGCCGACATCCTCGGCCGGCGCAATCTGTTCCTCTGGTCGCTCGGCGTCTTCAGCGCCGCCTCGCTGGCCTGCGCCCTCGCCCCGAACGTCGAGGGCCTCGTCGCGGCCCGCGCCGTCCAGGGCATCGGCGCGGCCGGCATGATCCCCGCCGCCCTGGGACTCGTCCTGTCCGAGACACCCGCCGAGAAACGCGCCGAGGCCATCGGCATCTGGGGAGCGGCCGGCTCCATGGCCGCGGCCGCGGGACCCTCGCTGGGCGGTCTGCTGGTCAGTGAGATCGACTGGCGCGCGGTGTTCGTGCTGAACGTCCCGATCGGCCTCGCCGTGATCATGGGCGGACTGAAGCTGCCCAAGCGCCCCGTCGAGGACTCCAAGCTGCCCGACCTGCTCGGCACCGCCACCGTCACCCTCGGCATCGCGGGCATCGTCATCGGCCTGACGAAGGGCGGCGACTGGGGCTGGGACGCGGCGAAGACCTGGATCTGGATCGGCGCCGGCGTGCTCTTCGTGGCCCTGTCGCTGCTGCGCTCCCGCAGCCACCCGGCACCGGCCGTGGAGACCGAACTGTGGCGCAGCCCGATGTTCGCGGCGGCCAACCTCACGTCGTTCCTGCTGGGCGCCGGACTGTTCGTCTGGTTCCTGTCCGGGCCGCTGTACCTCACCACCATCTGGCACTACTCCGTCCTCAAGGCCGGCCTCGCCGTCACCCCGGGCGCCGTGCTCTCCGCGGTCGCCGCCATCTCGGTCGGCCGCCGGGTGCCGCCGGAGAAGCAGCGTCCGGTGATCGTCGTCTCCGCGCTCGCCTTCCTCGGACTGAGCTTCTGGGCGTACTACGGCCTCGGCGGCGAGGAGAAGTTCCTGGCCCTGTGGCTGCCGTACGGCGCCCTCGGCGGAGCGGTCATCGGCGCCGCGCTCACCAGCGTGACGACCGCCGCCTCCATCTCCGTGCACCCGCTGAAGTTCGCCACCGGCACCGGGATGAACACCACCGCGCGCCAGTTCGGCGGATCGGTCGGGGTCGCCTCGATGGCGGCGGTGTTCGCGGCCGGCGACCTGAGCACCCCCCAGCCCTACCTGGACGCCTTCCTGCTGGCCGGCATCTTCATCGCCGCCTCCGCGGTGCCCGCCCTGTGGCTGTTCACCAAGAAGTCGATGGCCGAGATCGCCGAGACCCAGCGGCAGATCCAGGCCTACATGAAGGCACAGGCCGAGGCCGCCGCCCGGGCCGCAGCCGCCCAGGCCGCGGACGGAACCCCCGCGGTGGACCGGGCCTGACCCCGGCTCATCCCTCGCACACCGGCCGCGACTCACACCCCCCGCGGCCGCGGCCGGTCCCGGGCGGGGCCGCGGTCTCGGACCCGCGGCCCCGCCCCCCCGCGTTCCGGTACGGCACCTGCCCCGAAGCCCCCGGGACATCCCGGAACTCCCGCGAGGGGGCGGTCCCACCAGCCCGTAACACAGGACGAGAGCCCATCGGTTCATGAGGGGAATTGATGAACACAGTCCTCGACTGGCTGGACTCCCCCGCACCCGAGCGTGGAATCCACTACCACCGAAACGGCGAATGGCACCTGCGCGACTACGCCGGCATCGCCGCGGCCACCCGCAGCACGGCCGCCTTCCTGCACGCCAACGGCGTCACCAAAGGCGTCGTGTCCCTGCTGATCGAGGAGCCCGAGACCTTCGTACCGGCGTTCCTCGGTGTCATGTACGCGGGGGCCACCCCGTCCCCGATCGCCTCGCCCGTCACCTTCGGCGGCCACGAGGCCTTCACCGAGCACGCGGCCGCCGTCCTCGGCGCCGCCGAACCGGCCGCCGTCCTCACCGACGCGGCCCTGGCCCCGCTCGCCGCCACGGCGTGCGCGAAGGCCGGCACGGGCACACCGCTCGTGCTGCCCGACCCGGCGGAGCTGCCCGCCGCCGACGCACTGGCGCGCCGCACCGCGGACCTGGCGCTGCTGCAGTTCACCTCCGGCTCCAGCGGCACCCCCAAGGGGGTCCGGGTCACCGGCGAGAACCTCACCGCCAACGTCCGCGCCATCCACGGCTGGCTCGGCGTGAGCAGCGAGGACTCCTGCTCCTCCTGGCTGCCGCTGTACCACGACATGGGCCTGATCGGGACGTTCCTGGGTTCCGTCGTGGCCCAGATCGACCTCTGGCTGATGAGCCCGGTCGACTTCATCCGCTCCCCGGCCCGCTGGCTCGACTGTCACGGCCGGCACGGGGTGACCATCACCACCGCCCCCAACTTCGGCTACGGGTACGCCACCTCGCGGGTCCGGGAGGAGGAGCTGGCGGGTACGGACTTCTCGGCCTGGCGGGTCGCCATGAGCGGCGCCGAACGGGTGGACGCGCGGGTGGTCGCCGACTTCACCGCCAAGCTCGCCCCGTACGGCTTCGACTCCCGGGCCCTGACGCCCTGCTACGGCATGGCGGAGACGACCCTCGCCGTCACCGGCGTACGTCCCGGCACGGGCGCCCGGATCGTCCGTACGGCGGGCCCGCTCGCCACCGGGGCGCCGGTGACCGTCACCGACACGGGCGTCCTCGGCGTCGACCGCCCCGAGGACCCCGCGCGCTGGATCGCCGCCTGCGGCACCCCGGTGCCCGAGACGGCCGTGGACGTCGTCGACGAGGACGGCGCACCGCTGCCCGAGGGCACGTTCGGCGAGATCAGGGTCCGCGGGACCTCCGTGGCCGACGGCTACCAGTCGCCCGATCCGGCGGCGAGCGCGCCCTTCGGTGCGGACGGACTGCGCACCGGCGACGCCGGGTTCCTCTACGACGGCGAGCTGTACGTCGTCGGACGGATCGGTGACAGCCTCAAGGTCCGCGGCCGGAAGGTGCACGCCGAGGACGTGGAGGCGGCGCTCGTCTCCCTGCCCGGGGTGCCGCCCGGCCGCTGCGCGGTGGCGCTCGGCACCCTCGACGGCCGCGGCGGCGCCGTGGTCGTCGTGGAGGCCCCCGGCGAGGAGTGGCTGGAGGCCGTGACCGGCGTCCTGCGCTCCGCCCTGGACACCACCGTCGAGGTGACCGTGGTCCGGGCCCGGCGCGGCACCATCCCGCGCACCTCCAGCGGCAAACCGCGCCGCCGGCTGCTGTGGCGCCAGGCCGCCGAGGGCACCCTCGCCGGCGACGTACTGCGCGCCCCGCACCGAACGCACCGCCCGGCACCACCGACCGCACCGCAACCGACCGCGACACACCTGGATGGGGCAGCGACATGAGCGTCACGACCGCCGGGCTGGTACTCGACGTCACCGAGACGGCCCCCGAAGTCAGTGCCGAACAGCGCGGACGGCTGGCGAACTCCGCCGACCTGTACCGCCGTTGGGAGCGCCAGCAGTGGGCCGTCGCCCAGGTCGCGCCCGCCGGCGACGCACGGACCTGGCAGGCGCTCAGCCCCTTCTCCCGCGGCCAGATGCTCGGCTCGCTGGCCGAGCTGGAGGTGGGCGAGGTCACGGTGACCCACACCCTCGGCGCCCTCATCGAGGCGCCGCCCACCGAGGACGACCGGATCTTCCTGTGCACGCAGCTCGCCGACGAGGCCCGGCACGTGCGGTTCTTCCAGACGTATCTGGAGGACGCGTGCGGTGCCTCGCTCGACGAGGCCGAGGACGGCGCCGACTACGCCGAGGTGTTCGCACCGGTGCTCACCCGGGCCACCGACGCGGTACGGGCCGACCACGAGGACCGCGAGTCCTGGTACCGGGCGCTCGTCTACTACCACCTGATCACCGAGGGCGTCCTCGCGGCGACGGCCCTGCGCACCACCCGCTTCCTCGCCAGGCGGCTGAAGCTGGACGCGCTGGAGGAAGGGCTGACGAACGTCACGCGGGACGAGTCGCGGCACGTCTCCTTCGGACTGCGCGCCGCCCAGGACGGGGTCGCCGGCGGCCACGCCCAGGTGGTGGAGGACGCGCACTTCGAATCGCTGGGCGCCGCCGCGTGGGTGCTGATCGGCCCCTCCCGGCACAACCCGTCCCCGGCGATCCGCGCGGCCCTGCTCAGCCGCGCCGCCCAGCTGCGCGGCAGCGTCGAGATAGCCCGGGAACGCCTGGTCAAGCAGCTGCGCCTGGTCGGTCTGCCGCACCTGGTGGAGAAGGCGGGCGGCGCCTGGGACCTCGCGGTCGACACCGCCCTCGACGCCTACGAGGAGCGCTGGAACGCGCCGCACCCGATCCGCGCGGCCGCGGCCGCGGCCTGACGACCACACCAGCAGAAGGGGACGAAAGAGACATGGACAACACCACACTGCGCGCGCAGGTCCGGCGGATCGTCGGGGAGATGAGCCCGCTGGGCGCCCGCGAGGCGCGGTCCGAGGACCGTCTCGTCGAGGAGCTGGGCTACGACTCGCTCGCCGTCATCGAGCTCTCGCTCCGCATCGAGCAGGAGTTCGCGCTGGTCGACCTCGGCACGGGCGGCACGCCCGACATCACGACGGTCAAGGACATCGAGGACTTCGTCGACCAGCAGCAGGCGGTGCCGAGCGACGCCGCCTGATCCCACCCATCCCAGAGAGGTACCACGAGAAGATGACGACCCACGATCTGCGCAGTGAGGCGGACGACCCGCTGGCGCTCACCCACGACGAGTCGGTACGGCTGCTGCGCGGGGCGCCGTGGCAGCGGCTCGCCGTGATGGGCGACAGTTTCGCCGCCGGTCTCGGCGACCCGAGCCCGGGGTACGCCACCGTGCCGTGGCCGGAGCGGATCGCGGCCGCGCTCGGCGCCGGCAAGCCCGACTTCGGCTATCTGAACACCGGGGTCAAGGGCAAACGGACCGGTGCGGTGCGCGCCGAGCAGTTGGAGCGGGTCCTGGCCTTCTCACCCGATCTCGTGAACGTGGCGGCGGGCGGCAACGACCTGTTCGACGCCGAGCCGGACCTCGACGGTGTCGAGGCCGACCTGGAAGCCATGTACGGGGCCCTGCGCGCCCAGGGCGCGGACATCTTCACGTTCACGGTGACGAACGTCTTCGAGTCGGTACCGGAGCTGGCGGTCTTCAGCGAGCGTACGGCGGCCCTGAACGAGCGTATCCGCGCGGTGGCCCGGCGGCACGACGCCGTCCTCATCGAGATGTGGCACCACCCGGTGCGGCTGCGCCCCAACCTGATGAGCGCCGACGGCATCCACTTCGCGATGGAGGGGCACGCCGCCCTCACGGCGGAGATCGTGAAGGCCCTCGGCTCCCGGATCCCGGACCGGACGGAGGGCTGATGGGCGGCGACCGCACGGTACGCCACATCGTCGTCGGCGCCGGTTCGGCCGGCTGTGTGCTGGCCGACCGGCTGAGCGCCGGGGACGACGGAGAGGTGCTGCTGATCGAGGCCGGCGGCCCGGACCGGCGCGCCGAGATCAGCATCCCCGCCGCGTTCCCCGCGCTGTTCGGCTCCTCGGCGGACTGGGGCTACCGTACGGTCGCCCAGCCGGGCCTCGACGGCCGCGCCCTGAACTGGCCGCGCGGCCGCACCCTGGGCGGCTCGTCCTCACTGAACGCCCAGATCTGGACCCGCGGCCACCGCGCGGACTTCGACGGCTGGGCGGAGGACGAGGGCTGCACGGGCTGGTCGACGGCGGAGGTGACGCCGTACTTCACCCGCGCGGAGGACCGCTCGGGGATCGACCGCTCGGGGATCGACCGCCCAGGGATCGACGGCTCCGCTGCCGACGGCTCGGGTGCCGACGGCTCGGGTGCGGGCGGCTCCGGTGCGGGTGGTTACGGCTCCGGTGGGCCCATCCGGATCGAGGACCTGCGCGACCCGAGTCCCGCCACCGCCGAGTTCCTGGCCGCATGTGCCGAGGCGGGGCTGCCCCCGCTGGACGACGGGCGGCCCCTGGAGCCGGAGGGGGCCGGGCCGGTGCGGGCGACCCAGCGCGGTGGCCGGCGGTGGAGCGCGGCCGACGGGTATCTGCGGCCCGCCGCGCGCCGGGCGAACCTGACCGTCCTCACCGACGTCCGCGTCGAGCGGATCCTGATCGAGAACGGCCGCGCGGTCGGGGTCGCCTGTACGACACCGGACGGACCGTACGTCGTGCGCGCCGAGGGCGAGATCGTCCTCGCGGCGGGCGCGATCGGCTCCCCCCAGCTGCTCATGCTGTCCGGGGTGGGTGACGCGGACGAGCTGCGCCGGCACGGCATCGCGGTGCACGCCCACGCGCCCCGGGTCGGCCACCGCCTCGCCGACCACCTGTACGTACCGCTGGCCTTCGAGGCGAACGGCCGGGTCACCCCCGGTGTCACCGACCCGCAGGAGGAGATCGGGGCGTTCCTGCGCGGCCGGCGCGGCCGGCTGACGTCCAATCTCGCGGAGGCCGTGGCGTTCCTGCGCAGCGACCCGGAACTGGCGGCGCCCGACCTGGAGTTCGTCTGGATGCTGGTGCCGTTCCTGGACCAGGGGAAGGCGCCGCGCACCCATGGCGTCACCCTCGGGGTGGTCCTGTTGCGGCCGCGCAGCCACGGCACGGTCCGGCTCGCCTCGGCCGACCCGGCGGCCCACCCGGTGATCGACCCGCGCTATCTGTCCGACCCCGACGGCGACGACCTGCGCGTCCTCGCCGAGGGCGTGCGCCGGGCCCAGCACGTCCTGACCCGGCCCGCGCTCGCGGCCCGCCTCGGCAGGCCGCTGACGCCGGGCGCGCTGGACCCCGACCCGGCGACGGTGCACACGGTGACCCGGACGTACGCGGAGACCCTGTACCACCCCGTCGGCACCTGCGGCATGGGGGCGGGCCCCGAGTCCGTGCTCGATCCGGCGCTGCGGGTGCGGGGCGTGTCCGGGCTGCGGGTCGTCGACGCCTCCGCCCTGCCCTCCCTGCCGCGCGGCCACACCCACGCGCCGACCGTGATGCTCGCGGAGCGCGCGGCCGAACTGATCCTGGCCGCCGGCTCCACCCAACGACCGACCACCGGAACGACCACAGCAACGACCACAGCAACGACCAAACGAAAGGCAGTACGCCTGTGACCGTCCAGGACCCGCAGCTGTTCATCGACGCCTTCCGGGCGGCCCTCGCCGACGCCGAGTTCGCCGCGCTGCTCAAGGAGCGGGACTTCTCCCTCCAGTTCGTCGTGACCGGCGCCGCCGACGCGGCCTTCCTGCTGGACTCCGACGGGGTGCACGAGGGCGCCCCGCACCCCGCGAGCCTGCGGCTGGAGGTGCAGGCCGAGGCACTGCACCTGGTCCTCCTCGGGCAGCTCGGCGTGACGCAGGCGATCGTCGCCCGCCGGCTCGTCGTCAAGGGCCCGGTCGCCCGGTTGCGTTCGCTCGCGGACTACCTGCCGGTGCTGGGGCGCGAGTACGCCCGGCTCGCCCTGGCGCCCGCCGCCTCCTGAGCGGCGGTCGCGGCCCCCGTATCCCCTTCGCCCGTCACCACAGCAATTCGCCCACCACAGAAAGCGGACCACTGTGATCGCCACCACCACGACCGTCGTGCCGAACGCCCCGACCCTGTCCGATCTGCGCGCCCTCGACGCGGCGGCGATGCCGTCGATGTTCCGGCTCCCGCCCGAGGTCGAGGAACTCCGTGACGAAGTGCGCGAGTTCGCGCAGACCGTGGTGAAGCCACGGGTCCTCGACAACGACCTCGCCCCGGCCGACGACTTCGACTGGGAGATGGTCGAGGCCGGCCACCGGCTGGGCCTGCTGCGGCTGACCATGCCCAAGGAGTTCGGCGGCCGCGGCATGGGCGTGCTCGGCGTGGCCGTCGCCATGGAGGAGCTGGCGTCGGTGTGCGCCAGCACGGCGCTGATCTTCGGCGCCTCGCTGCTCGGCCAGACGTCGGTGCTGTTCTCCGGCGACCAGCAGCTCCAGGCCCGGTTCCTGCCGTCCTTCCTCGGCGACAAGCCGGTCCTCGCCTGCAACGCCATCACCGAGGAGACCGCCGGCTGCGACCTGCTGATACCGGAGCACGCCGAGCTCGCCGAGGACGTGATGACGGCCCGCCGCGACGGCGATCACTTCGTCCTGAACGGCGTCAAGCGCTTCATCACCAACGGCAAGGTCGCCGAGTGGGCGGCCGTGTTCGCCAACATCGAGGGCCACCCCGGCGCGACCGGGCTGACCGTGTTCATCGTGCCGCTGGACAGCGAGGGCGTCACCCGGGGCGCGGTCGCCGACAAGATGGGGTACCGGGCCTGCCTGGGCACCACGCTCCACTTCGAGGACGTCCGGGTGCCGGAGGAGAACATCGCCTTCGGCGAGGGCGGCGCGTGGAACTACCTCACCGTCCAGTCCAACCAGGCCCGTTCGATCGTCGCCGCGATCTCCACCGGGGTGGCCCGGGGGGCCTTCGAGATCGCCAAGGAGTGGGCGGGCGAGCGGGTCCAGGCCGGGAAGCCGCTGTACGAGCACCAGTTCACGGCGCGCAAGCTCGCCGAGATGTCCTCGAAGATCGAGGCCTCGCGCCTGCTGTACCTCCAGGCGGCCTACCAGGCGGACAACATGCTGCCCGCGCCCGTCTACGGGCCGGCCGTCGCCAAGCTGTTCGCCGACCGTGCGGCGATCGAGGTGGCCGAGGAGGCCATGTCGATCGTCGGGGCCCGCGGCTACTGCCGTGACCACGCGGTGGAGAAGCTGGTCCGCGAGTCCTTCGGCGCCCGCATCTACGAGGGCACCCCGGAGGTCCTGGCCCTCGCCGTCACCGGCGCCCTGTACGGACGCCGACTGTGACGGCGCCCCGCACGCCGGGCCGTACCCCAGGCGGTACGGCGCCCCGCCGCCCCCGACCCACCACGCCGCCCTCCGCCCCCCGGGCCGGCACCGCCACGACGCCCCCGCCGCCCCGGCCCCCCGTCGGCCTCTCGGCCCCGGGGGCCCGCGCCGCCGCCACGCTCTCCGCGACCCGCTACATCGAGGCCACCCTGGCCACGACGGCCCGCTTCTCCGGACTGGTCCTGGACCTGACGCCGGACCCGGAGCCGGAGTCGAACCGAGAGCCGGGACCGGCGCCGGCGTCCTCGCCGGAGGCCCCCGGTCGAAGGGAGGTGTCGGTATGAGTGCCCCGACCGTCGCGGGCGCAAGGGCGGTCGGCGGGGATCCGGTCCCGGACGAGGACGCCCGCCGCGCCCGCTATGTCGCCCACGTACTGGCGCTGCACGACCGGATGAGTCTCGCGGGCCTGCCCGAGGAGGCCGAGCCGCTGTACCTGGCCCGCAGACCCGACGGCCTCACCGTCGTCGCCGTCGCGCAGTCCCGGCTGCCGGAGCGCTACCGGCTGGCGATCTACGGCTTCCGGCTCGCCCAGTACCTCAGGTCCCGCTTCGCCAGCGACCGCGTGGCCTTCGCGCGCGGTCTGTTCGCGGAACCGCTCGGCGTGGGGCACGGCGAGGAGATCCATGTCATCGGCATGGAGGAGCGGTCCGGGGCGATCCTGCGCTATGTGTCGGTGATCGGCACCACGGACGCCGCCCCGCTGCCCGTGACCCACCCGGACCGCGCCCGGTTCCCCTGCGAGGTCGCCCACGGCATCAACCTCTTCGACCACGTGCCCCTGGACGAGCCGGTGACCGGCCACGAGGTGTGGGAGGTCAAGCGGCTGATGCAGCGTCCCTCGGAGCGCGACACCTCCCCCACCCGGCGGCTGCGGCTGTCCCTGGAGTTGATGCTCGGCTTCTACACGGTGCTGGCCGGTCTGTCGCCGCAGCCCAGGCTCCTGGTCGGCGACGGCGAGGAAGGCCTGGCCGTACGGCGGCTGACCCGCAGTCTGAAGGACATCACCGTCATCGAGGGCACCAGCCCCCGCCTGCCGGAGGACGACCTGCTCTTCCCGGCCTACGTGGAGCGCGCGGTCGTCAAGCCGTTCGTGGCCCGCGTCCCGCACGGCGCGGAACTGGAGCAGCTCGTGGGCTGGCTGGCCCGCGCGCTGGACGCGACGAACCCGCTGGCCGGTTTCCGGCAGCTGGTCGGCCAGGTCTCAGGAGAGATCCGGAGGGTGAGGATATGAGCACCACCACCGCGGGACCGGCGCCGACGGTCCCGGCCGGCGTCCCCGAGGACCCGGAGTCGTACTACCGGTCCCTCACCGAACGCAACCGGGGCCTGATCCCGGCCCCCGTGCAGGAGCGGCTGCGCACCGCCACCGTCCTGGTGGCGGGGTGCGGCTCGACGGGCGGCGCGGTCGTCGAACCGCTGGCCCGGCTCGGCACGGGCAACTTCGTGCTCGCCGAGCCGGGCACGTACGAGCTGAACAACCTCAACCGGCAGAGCGCCGGCTACGCGGACATCGGCCGCAACAAGGCGGAGGTGGCGGCCGAGCGCATCCGGTCGGTCAACCCGCACGCCGGAATCCGCGTCGACACCGCCGGTATCCGCCCGGACGCCCCCGAGCTGCTCCTGGACGGGGTGGACGTGGTGGTCGACGGGGTGGACGTCACCACCCTGGGCGGCTGGCGGGCGAAGTACGCCCTGCACACCGCGGCGGCCCGCCGCCGGCTGCCCGTGGTCTCCGGCTACGACCTGTCGGGCACCCAGCACGTGCGCCACTACGACTACCGTGCCGAGTCCGTCCCGCTCGCGGGGGCGATCGCCGAGGAGGACATCGCCGAGGACGCCCTGTGGACGCTGCTGCTGCGGGTGATCCCCCGCGAGATCGTCCCGGCGGACCTGATCGCCGACGTCACCGCGCACCGCTCGGAGCCCGACTACAGCGTCCCCCAGCTCGTCTACGCGTCGCACCAGTTCGGTGTGCTCGCGGCCCGCTACGTGGTGGAGATCCTGGCCGGCCGCCCGGTCCGGGAGCAGATCACGGTGGACGTGCACCGGCTCGTCTCGGCGGACACCCCATCCGACCCCAACCAGCGCACACAGGACTGAGGAGCCTCGATGACCACCGCAACCGACCGTCCGGGCCGCCGCTCGGAGGACCCGCTGGTCCGGCAGACCAAGAAGGCCGCGCAGCTGCTCGTCGCGTCGGCCCGGCACTCCTACGACCCGCGGGTGGACGTCAACTGGGACGAGCCCCTGGAGGAGGGCAAGTGGTTCCTCCCCGAGAAGCGGATCTCGCTGTACGGGACGGAGCTGTACGACTCGCTGAGCCTGGAGCAGAAGCTGCTGCTCAGCCGGGAGGAGCTGGCGTCGTCGCTGGCGGCGGGGGTGTGGACCGAGCACATCCTGCTGCACCTGGTGTCGCGCTACGCCTACAAGCGGGACATCACCAGCCCGCAGGTGCAGTTCGCGCTGACGGAGGTGGCGGACGAGGTACGCCACATGATCATGTTCGCCCGGCTGGTGGAGAAGACGGGGACGGAGTTCTACCCGCTCAACCCGAAGACCCAGCGCAGCGGGCTGCTGCTGAAGACGTTCGCGCCGGTGCCCGCGCTGTGGGCGATGCTGCTGCTCACCGAGGAGTTCTTCGACCGCTTCCAGCGCGAGCAGGCGGCCGACGAGACGGTGCAGCCGCTGGTGCGCACGGTGGCCCGGATCCATGTGGTGGAGGAGGCCCGGCACATCAGCTTCGCCCGCACCGAGCTGGAGCGCTTCGTCCCGACGCTGTCCAAGCGCCGTCTGGAGCTGCTGCGCAACTTCCTGGCGGCCGTGGTCAAGTCCGTCCGCCGGGACCGCTACAACCCGCTGATGTACGAGCGGGCCGGCCTGGACCCCAAGGCCGCCGTGGAGGCGGGCCGCAACAACCCGATCAGCAAGGCCAACGGCGGCTACGGAGCCGAGCGGATCGCCCCCTACTACCGGTCGCTGGGTCTCATCGGCGGCCGCTCGGAGAAGGTGTGGCGCGAGGCTGGTTGGCTCAAGGACGCCTAGATTCAAGGGAGTTGACCGTGGAGGATGAGGGTTACGAGGGTCTGGCGGTGCTCGTCGTGGAGGGCCGCACGGAGTTCACCCTGCGGGCCACGCTGACCGGCGGCTTCCAGCCGCTCGACGGCCGCTACCGCTGGTACGGACGGTTGGAGGCGCACGAGGAGCTGACCCGGCTGGTGGGCGACCGCAGCGCCGGAGTGGAACTGCGCACGACCGAGGGTCACGCGGCCGGCCGTATCACCGAACCCGACCTGTGGAACCGGTACCGGATCGAGGGCACGAGTGTGCCCCCGTTCCGGGTTCCGTTCGGACTCGACGAGGTCGAGCCGTAGAAAACCCGTTCTTTTCAAGAATCCCGAACGCCCCGAAACAAAAAAGCAACAAACGCTACGGAGGCCCCCGGCCCATGTGCTTCGACGAAGACGCCGTTCCACCCGTACCGCAGAATCCGGACGCCGTGATCGAGAGCGGCTATCTGGAATTGACGGCGAAGGACGGAAACACCTTCGCCGCTTTCTCCGCGGCTCCCGCCGACGGGACCGGAACGGCCGTCGTGATCCTTCCCGACGTACGCGGCCTGTACGGGTTCTACACCGAACTGGCCAAACGCTTCGCGGAGAACGGCGTACGGGCCCTGGTCATCGACTACTACGGGCGGACGGCGGGCGTCGGAAAGCGCACGAAGGACTTCCCGTACGCCCAGCACATGGCCAAGCTCAGCCCCCGCGAGCTCTACGCCGACCTGGCCGCCGGCGTCGCCCATCTGCGCTCCGAGGGGGGCGGCGCCGCGCGCGCCGTCCTCACCGCCGGCTTCTGCATCGGCGGCCGGCTCGCGGTGATGGCGGCGGCCGGGGGCCTGGACCTGGCCGGGGTGATCGGTTTCTACTGCTGGCCCGCCGACGGGCCGGACGGCTCCCCCGGACCGACCCGCCGGGCCGCCGACCTGGCCGCCCCGGTGCTGGCGCTGATGGCCGGGGACGACCCGGGCATCCCGCCCGCCCACGTGAGCGCCTTCGAGGAGGCCCTCGCCGCGGCCGGCGCCGACCACGAGGTCGTCACCTACCCCGGCACCCCGCACAGCTTCTTCGACGCCCAGCGCGACGCCTACGCCGACGCCTCGGCGGACGCCTGGGCCCGGGTGCTGCGCTTCACGGCGCGGGTGGGCGCCGGGTGAGCCGTACCGGCACGAGCCGGAACACATACGTATGGTTGGAATGAAAGTGCGTGTAACCTGGAAGGCCAAGCTGAAGGCGGTCCGACCCGGGAAGTGTGAACATGCCCACGACTCGTACGAGAACACGTCTGACGCAGCGTGAGCGGTCCGACGGCACCATCGAGGAACTGCTGCGCGCCGCTCGCACGCTGTTCGCCGAGCGGGGGTACCACGCGACGTCGCTGGACGCCGTCGTCGAGGCCGCCCATCTCACCAAGGGCGCCCTCTACCACCACTTCTCCGGCAAGCAGCACCTCTTCCGGGCCGTATACGAGCGGGAACAGAGCCGGCTCGCCCACATCGTCGCCGAGGCCTACCTGGACGCCGCCGAGCCGGACTCCTGGGAGGCCGTGTACGTGGGCGCGCGGGCCTTCCTGGTGGAGGTCCTCGCCACCGACGTGCAGCGCATCAACCTGCTGGACGCGCCGGGCGCGCTCGGCACGGAGGAGATGCGGGAGATCAACACCGGCTGTCTGAAGATGATGGAGGAGGGCGTCCGGCGCGCCACGGAGAAGGGCCACATCGCCCCGCACTCCGTGACCTCCCTGACCCATCTGCTCTACGGCGCCCTGTGCGAGACGGCGATGGCGGTGGCCCGCGCCGAGGACCAGCAGAAGGCCCTCGACGCGAGCCTGACCGAGCTGCGCCTGCTCTTCGACGCCCTGGCAGTGCCGGGCCGCTGACGCCCGCGGGCCCGGTCACCCGGCCCCGACAGCTCCGGCCGCCATCGCCTCCGCGAGGTCCGCGAGCGGCAGACAGGGCCGCACGAGCGCGTGTTCCGCCGCCTCGCTCAGCGCCCGCGGGGTGCGGCGGCACAGCTCGATGATCCGGGCCACGGCCTCCGGTTCCGCCGCCACCCGCCGCTCACCGAGGATCCCGGCCAGCATCCGCCGCGCCTGCTGGGCACTCAGCTCCCGCAGCCGTACGGCGCGCAGGCCGTCGAGTCCGTCGAGGCGGCCGTCATCGCGCGTGGTGACCAGCAGCGCCCCGGCGGAGGGACCCGGCAGGAGTGCCGCCAGCTGGTCGGCCGAGGCGAGGTCGTCGAGCACCACGAGCAGCTTCAACTCCCTCAGCACCCGCTGCCCGAACCCCACCGGATCGCTCTCCGTCCGCGGCACGGTCACCCCGAGGCTGCGCAGCACGAACCGCAGCACGTCGTCGGCGGACGGGGCCCGCTCCCGGGCCGGCGCCGCACGCGGCACCGGCACCCGGACGGCGGGCGGCCCGTCCTGCCGCAGCGCGACCGCGGTCCGCGCGGTCGGCCACGCCCTCCCCTGCCGCCCCTCGCCGCCGCTGCCGTGCAGCGCCACGAAGATCTGCCCGTCCGGGAAGCGGTGGGCGACCCGGTGGGCCCACTGGACCGCCAGGGCCGTCTTACCGATCCCGGGCGGCCCCTCGATGACCCGCGTGGACGGACGGCCGTCGTCCGCCGTGACGAACCCGTCCAGCATGGCCAGTTCCTGCTCCCGGCCCACACACCGGGTGCCCCGCGGCAACTGGCGCGGCACGGTCGGGGAGACGTCGGCCGCCGCCGGCACGGACACCACCTCGGTGTCCCCGCGCAGGATGCGGGCGTGCAGCTCCCTGGTCTGGGGAGCGGGGTCCACGCCCAGCCGGTCGGCGAGCCTGCGGCGCAGGGCGTCGAACGCCTCGACCGCCTCGGCGCGCCGCCCCGAGCGGTGCAGCGCCGTCATGAGGTTGCGGATGACCAGCTCGTTGTCGGCGTGCTGGTCGGCGAGCGAGTGCAGTTCGTCGAGCAGCCCGAGGTGGTTCCCGAGCCGCAGCTCGGCCTCATGGCAGGCGACGAGGGCCGACACCCGTTCCCGTTCCAGCAGCCGCCGGGTCCGCTCGGCCCACTCGCCCTTGATTCCGCCGAGCGCCCTGCCCTGCCAGGCGTCGAGCGCCTCCCGGAAGAGCTGCACCGCGGTGCGGGTGTCCGCCGCGCCACGGGCGGCCGCCACGATGCGGCGGAATCGGCGCAGATCGACGGAGTCGGGGTCCACCTCCAGGGTGTAACCGCCGTTGCGGCGGCGCAGGGTGGCTCCCGCTCCGCCTCCGCCGTTCTCCAGGGCGCCGCGCAGCCTGGAGATGTAGGAATGAATCATGTTGCGGGCCGACTGCGGCGGTTCGGCGCCCCAGGCCCGGTCGATGAGTTCGTCGGGCATGACGACTTCATTCGCACTCATGGCGAGCATGGCAAAGATGCCACGCTGCCTGGCCTGACCGAGTTCCACCGGGCTTTCCCCCACGGCCCGATACTCGACAGGCCCCAACAACTGAACAAGAACCACGCTCCCATCCCCCCGGGTGTGCGCTGTCTCGGATCGTTGTGCCCCTACGCGATCGACTTCGTACTGACGAACGAACATCGTCATCATGAGGCATTTCTTGATTTTCACTGAACGGCGTCCGCAACGCCCGTGGAACGCGCCCATGAATGCGTCAAGGTTTTCGACACCGGACCCGCCGAGGGTGTCCTCACCACCACGACCTCGCCCGCGGGAGCTGCTGTGACGCGCACGTCGTCCGACACTTGCACCGACGCCACTTTCACCGAGAAGTACCGCGACCACCGCCGCTGGGCCCTGGTGCTCGCCGAGCGCGAGCGGCTGCTGCGCCTGGCGAAGGGCCGGCTGGGGCGCTCGGCGGACGCCGAGGACTGTGTCCAGGAGGCCATGATCCGTGCCGTCACCTTCGAGGCGCTGGACGAGTCCCGGGTCGCCGCGCTCCTCACCACGATCACCCTGCGCCTGTGCGTGGACCATCAGCGCGGCACCCAGCGCGACCGCAGACTGGCCGACCGGGCCCATCTGCTGCACCGCAACGATCCCGGCACCGGTTCGGAGGTCGAGCACCGCACCTGCGAACGGGCGGCGGGCGCCTGGCTGCTGACCCAGGTCCCCGCACTGGGCCGCCGGGAGCGCGAGGTGCTGCTCGCCCGGGCGCGCGGTCTGAGCACCGCGGAGACGGCGACGGCGCTGCGGATCACGTACAAGTCGGCCGAGAGCGCCTTCACCCGGGCCCGCAGCCGGATGCGCAGCGTGTACCACGAGGAGATGGCCCGTTGAACGGGAAGGACCCCGTCCGATCTGTCGATCGGACGGGGTCCCGTCGCTGTGGAGCTAAGGAGAATTGAACTCCTGACCTCCTGCATGCCATGCAGGCGCTCTACCAACTGAGCTATAGCCCCATCTGTTCCCCCCGCTCCCGCGGGCCGAACAAGAAGAACTTTAGCCTGCGACCTGCCGGAAAGCGAAATCGGCTCAGTCGTCGTCGCCGAGCACCGGTTCCGGCAGGGTGCCGGCGTTGTGCTCGAGCAGCCGCCAGCCGCGGGCGCCCTCGCCGAGGACGGACCAGCAGCAGTTGGAGAGGCCGCCGAGGCTCTCCCAGTGGCGCGCCTCCAGACCGAGGAGGCGGCCGATCGTGGTGCGGATGGTGCCGCCGTGACTGACGACGACGAGCGTGCCGTCCTCGGGCAGCTTCTCGGCGTGCCGCAGCACCACGGGCGCGGCACGGTCGGCGACCTCGGTCTCCAGTTCGCCGCCGCCGCGGCGGACCGGCTCGCCGCGCTTCCACGCCGCGTACTCGTCGCCGTACCGGTCGACGATCTCCTCGTGCGTGAGTCCCTGCCACACGCCCGCGTAGGTCTCGCGCAGGGCCTCGTCGTGGGCGATCTCCAGACCGGTGAGCGCGGCCAGCTCGGCGGCGGTGGCCGCGGCGCGCGAGAGGTCGGAGGCGACGATGGCGTCCGGCCTGAGGGAGGCCAGCAGCCGGGCGGCACGGCGGGCCTGGGCCACGCCGGTCGCGGTCAGCTCGACGTCCGTGGTGCCCTGGAAGCGGCGCTCCACGTTCCACGCGGTCTGGCCGTGCCGCCACAGGATGACGCGCCGGCCGCGGCCGGGGGCGCTCACCGCAGGTCCCCGAAGTCGGCGGTGTCGTCCTCCTCGGCCCGCAGCTTGGCGTACTCCGCGGCCTTGCCCTTGGTGGCCTGCGCGTCCTCGGGCAGCGCCAGTTCGGGGCAGTCCTTCCACAGCCGCTCCAGGGCGTAGAAGACGCGCTCCTCGCTGTGCTGGACGTGGACGACGATGTCGACGTAGTCGAGCAGGACCCAGCGGGCCTCGCGGTCGCCCTCGCGGCGGACCGGCTTGGCGCCGAGCTCCTTCTGCAGCCGCTCCTCGATCTCGTCGACGATCGACTTGACCTGGCGGTCGTTGGGCGCGGAGGCCAGCAGGAAGGCGTCCGTGATCGACAGCACATCGCTGACGTCGTAGGCGATGATGTCGTGCGCGAGCTTGTCGGCGGCCGCCTGGGCGGCGGTGGTGATGAGCTCGATGGAGCGGTCGGTGGCGGTCACTGCGTGGCTTTCCGTCGGCGGTCGTTTGACCTCAAGGGTCTCACGGACCGCCGACGGCCCCCCACGCGATTACGGGCGGCTACGCCGACGAGGGCTTGTAGTCCTGGCCGAGGACCACCGACACGTCGGCGTTCCCGGAGACCTTCCCCTTCTTCACGGCGCCGGTGGGCAGCCCCAGGGTCTTGGCGACCTCGGTGGCGTTCTCCTTGTCCGCGGCGTCCGCGTACAGCACCTGGGAGGCGGTCTGCGCGGCGGAGGCCGTACCGCCGTCCAGGAAGGTGAAGCCGCCGTTGAGGAGCACCACGCGCGCGTCCTCGGTGTCGGCCTTGGTGCCGCTGGCGTTCTGCACGGAGACGCTGACGGCCGCGTCCTTGTCGGGGCTCTTCGCGGTGCCTCCGAGGACGTCCTTGACGACGCTCTCGCTCTCCTCGGCGCTGAGCGTGCCGTCCGCCCGGACCGGCAGCAGGGCGGTCTTGTAGTCGCCGCCCTTGGCGAGGTCGGAGAGCTTGGCGAGGAAGGTGCCGAGGTCCTTGTCGGTGAGGGAGGGGTCCAGGATCTGGGCGAGGGTCTGGACGGTCGTGGTCGCCGCGCCCGGATCGGAGGAGACCTTGCGCAGGACGCCCTGCATGACCTGGCCGAACCGCTCCAGCTGGGCGTTCTGGGCCTCGCCGGAGGCGCGGTAGGTGGCGTAGGCGACGGCCATCTTCCCGCTGAGGGTCCGGTCCTCGCCCTTGCTGACGAGGGGGGCCTGCCCCTTCTTCTTGGCGGCCGGGTCGGGGACGTCGGTGTCGGTGTCGACCTCGATGTTCCCGACGAGGTCGACGAGGTTCTGCAGATAGGGGGTGTCCAGCCGCCAGGTGCCCTCGATGTCGGTGCCGAGGACGGTGTCCAGGGCGTCCCGGGTGCCGTCGGAGCCGTCGTCGTCGACGGACTTGGCGAGGGTCGTGGTGGTGCCGTCGGTGTCGGTGAGGACGAGGGAGTTGGGCAGCAGGACGGTGGTGCCCCGCTTGGTGGTGGTGTTGTCGACGAGCAGGGCCGTGCTGGTGCCGCCCCCGGAGGTGTTGTGGAGGTGGACGACGACGACGTCCCGCTTCTGGGCGGCGCTCGCGGTGGTGGCGCCCGCCTTGGAACCGGAGGACGACGACGTTCCGGGCAGCTTCCCGGCGAACCAGAGGTAGCCCACGCCGCCGACCGCGACGAGGGAGAGGACCACGGCGAGCGCGACGAGCCGGCCGCGGGCGCGGCGCTTCGCCTCCTCGCGGCGCTCGGTGCGGTTCTCGGTGAAGTTCAGCCAGTCGATGACGTCCTCGGAGTCGGCGTCGGGCTCCTCGACGAACGCGAACTGCGCGGTGTGGTACTCCCGCTCGTCCCGTTCCGGGGTCCGCTCCGGAGTGCGCTCCGGGGTCTGCTCCGGAGTGCGCTCCCCGGTCCGCCCGTCCGTCCCGTCGTCGGCCGGTCCGGCCTGCTGCGGGATGTACGCGGTCTGCTCGGCGGCGCGCGGCTGCTCGGCCTGCTGCTGTCCGCCGGCGACGGTCTGCCCGTAGGGGTCGTAGGGGGCGTAGCCGGCACCGGTCTGCTGCACCCCGGTGTCGTACGGGTCGTACGGGGGTGCCTGCTGAGCGCCCTGGGCGTACGGGTCGTACCCGTAGCCCTGCGGGGTCTGGTACCCCTGCTGCCCGTAGGGGTCGTAGCCCTGCTGCTGGGCCGGCTGGGAGGGCGTGACCTGCCGGTAGATCGGCTGCCCGTACTCGTCGTAGCCGACGAGCTCGTACGGGTCGGCCCCGTACCCCGCGTCGTATCGGTCGTTCACCGGTACCCCTCTCGGCTCACTCGCCGCGGTACAGCTCGCGCTTGTCGATGTAACGCACGACTCCGTCCGGCACCATGTACCAGATGGGGTCTCCCTTGGCGACTCTCGCACGGCAGTCCGTCGAGGAGATGGCCAGCGCGGGAACCTCCACGAGGGAGACGCCGCCCTCCGGGAGACCGGGGTCCGTGAGGTGGTGGCCGGGCCGGGTGACCCCGATGAAGTGCGCCAGGGAGAACAGCTCCTCGCTGTCGCGCCAGCTCAGGATCTGGCCGAGGGCGTCGGCACCGGTGATGAAGAAGAGGTCCGTGTCGGGGTTGAGGGCCCGCAGGTCGCGCAGGGTGTCCACGGTGTAGGTGGCACCGCCGCGGTCGATGTCGATGCGGCTGACCGAGAACTGGGGGTTCTCGGCGGTCGCGATGACCGTCATCAGATAGCGGTCCTCGGCCGGGGAGACCCGGCGGTGGCTCTTCTGCCAGGGCTCACCGGTCGGGACGAACACGACCTCGTCCAGGTGGAACTGCGCGGCGACCTCGCTGGCCGCCACGAGGTGTCCGTGGTGGATCGGATCGAACGTTCCGCCCATGACGCCCAGGCGACGCTTGCCCCGGTTCGACCGGCCGGTAGGCATGTCCTGCTCTCCCATGCGTGCAGACCCTACCGGCCCGTCCTGAGGGCACCGGACGGCCGGTGCCCGAAGTACCCCGGTATCCACCCCGGTATGACCACGAGTGCCTCAGCGGTCGCGATTGAAGCGCGTGGTGATCCAGAGCAGGAGCATCAGGATGATGAAGGCGCCACCGCCGGTGAGCAGCGGGTTCAGGCTCTCGTGGTTACCACCGTGCTCCTCGCCCTCGGCGGCGAGGGTGACCAGCTGGGCGGCGGCGCTGTGAAGGCTCATCTTCGGGACGACCTATCCGATGGGGGCGGGATAAAAGATGTCGGCCCATGGTAAGCGGGGCGCTCGGCGGCGATCACGCCGACTCCGCCCATGGGAACCTTCCCGCGGACTCAGTCGTCCTTCCGCTTGTAGCCCCGCAGCAGGAACCACGCGGTGAGCACACAGCCCAGGATCATCACGATCAGTACGACACGGAGAAGGTTCCCCGCCCCCTGCTGCTGGGCGGCCTCGGTCAGCCAGGCGGCCGCGGGGTACTGCTCCATGGTTCGGGACTCCTTCGGTGTAGTGCCCGTCCACGGTAACTCCGCCTAGGCTGGGCTCTGCTTCGGGGGCGCAAAGGGCCGCACAAGGGTCCGCAAAGGGCGGGCCGCACCACGAGGGCCACACAGACGCACATGGGGGAGTACATGTCCGACGACGGCCGCCAGAACCACGGCTCCGAGAACGTGCCGAGCAGGCAGCGCACCCGGTTCCCCGGGATCTCCTCGCGCGCGTACGAGCACCCGGCCGACCGCTCCGCCCTGGTGGCGCTGCGCAAGCTGAGCGGGTTCGACACGGTGTTCAAGGCGCTCAGCGGGCTGCTGCCCGAGCGGAGCCTGAGGCTGCTGTTCCTCTCCGACTCGGTGCGGGTCTCCGACCAGCAGTTCACGCACCTCAACGACATGCTGCGGGACGCCTGCTACATCCTGGACCTGGAGAAGGTCCCGCCGATGTACGTCAACCAGGACCCCCAGCCGAACGCGATGTGCATCGGCCTGGACGAGCCGATCATCGTGGTCACCACCGGTCTCGTCGAGCTGCTCGACGAGGAGGAGATGCGGGCCGTCATCGGCCACGAGGTGGGCCACGCCCTGTCCGGGCACGCGGTGTACCGCACGATCCTGCTCTTCCTGACGAATCTGGCCATCCGGGTCGCCTGGATCCCGCTGGGCACCGTCGCGATCATGGCGATCGTCACGGCGCTGCGCGAGTGGTTCCGCAAGTCGGAGCTGTCGGCCGACCGCGCGGGCCTCCTCGTCGGCCAGGACCTGCAGGCCTCGATGCGCGGCCTGATGAAGCTGGCCGGCGGCAACCACCTGCACGAGATGAACGTGGACGCGTTCCTGAAGCAGGCCGAGGAGTACGAGGAGAGCGGCGACCTGCGCGACTCGGTCCTGAAGATCCTGAACGTCCTGCCCCGCACGCACCCCTTCGCCACGGTCCGGGCGGCGGAGCTGAAGAAGTGGGCCGAGTCCCGCGACCACCAGCGGATCATGGACGGCCACTACCCGCGCCGCGACGAGGACAAGAGCACCTCGGTCTCCGACTCCTTCCGTGAGTCCGCCTCGCATTACGCGAGCACCATCAAGACCTCGAAGGACCCGCTGATGAAGCTGGTCACCGACATCGCGGGCGGCGCCGGCGGCCTGGGCGGACGGGTCCGCCGTGGCTTCGACGGCTTCACCAGCACGCCGGGGCGGAACGAGGAACCTCCGGCGGAGAGCGCCCCGTAAGCGGATCGAGCGGACCGAGCGGACCGAGCGGATCAGAACTTCGGTTCGGCACTCGGGGCCAGCACCCCGCACAACCCGACCGCGCTCCCGGTCGTATACGGATCGGTACCGGCCGGACGGCCTGCCGCCGTCCGGCCCGCCAGCAGCGGTCGCAGACGGTTCGCGGAGTCCTCCGCGCAGGACAGCGGTCCCGCCTGCACGGTCGCCGCGACGATCTGCGTCTGGCGGGTCCGCAGGTCCGCCCGGTCGAACCGGAACAGCAGCTCACGGCGGACGGTGAACAGGGAGGCCGGGGCCTTGGCGTCGGCTCCGGCCGGGCGCAGCGCGTACACGAAGGTGTGCTCCGCGGCGACCTCCAGCGTCGCCGGGTCGGTCTCGGTGACCGTCAGCGTGCCCTGGACCCGGACCCCCCGGTCGGCCAGCTCCACCCGGGCGGGGTCGAAGCGCACCAGCCAGCCGGTCGGGGCATGCCGCCCGTCGGCGGCCGGCCGGCTGAAGCTCTCGTCGAACTGGTCGAGCTGCTCGGCGGCGATCAGCCCGCGCACCGGCTGCACCTCCTGCCCGGTGAGCACCTCCGGGTAGAGGGAGGAGCGCACCAGGTACTCCTTGGCGGTGGTCAGGGCGGTGACCACCTGGCTGTCGGAGAAGTGCGCGGTGCGCCGGGCGGCCGGCAGCGGGATCCCCTCGGCGCCGACGCGGAACTTCGCGGCCGGGCTGTGGGCGAACAGCGAGGCGGTGTCGGCGGTGCCGGGCACCGCTCCCTGCGGGGCCAGCGGGACGACGGTCATCCGCAGGGGGTCCACGGCCCGCCGTGCGGCGGAGCTCTGGTACGGGTTGCGCACACCCATGTAGATCGCGGTGCCGAAGGCGACGGCGATCAGCAGGAACAGGACCAGGGCCTGCCGGGACAGACCCCGGTGCAGGGGCGGGCGGCGGCGTACGGCGGGCGCGTGGTCGGCCATCCGCTCCAGGGCCGAGTACTCCTGGAGGCGGGCAGCGCGGACGAACGATTCGTCGAAGACGACGGATCGGTACTCGTCCTCTCCCCCTCCGGGAGCGCCCTCGGGGGTTCCCTCCGGTGGGTCGCCAGGCCCGCTCATACTTTCAGGGTAGGTCGCGCGGGGCTCGGGTAAACGCCCCGCTGCGCGACAAGTTCTGACAGGTTCTCACCAGGTTCGCCGGGTCGGACGGAGCCGGGCCTCAGGGTGTGCGGGGCACGGCCGAGACCGCAGGCCGGGACTGGTCGAGGGAGGCGGAGGGTGTCGCGGGCCCGCCCTGCTCCAGCCCGGTCGAGGCGGGCGGCGGCACCTGGTCCCGGCTGCTGGAGGAGGAACCCCGGTAGACCGCGGCGAAAGCCAGCGCGACCATGCCGACGCCCATCACGACGGCGAGCATCCAGGCGACGGGGCGGTGCCAGCGGATCTGTCTGCCGTACGCCCCGAAGGGGCTGTGGTGGCCGTCCGGGTCGTCGTCGTCCAGGTCGTCGAAGTCCGGATCATGGCCGAAATCGCCGGGTCCGTCGGAGCCGTAGGCGTCGTCGTAGCGGTCGCGGCGCGCGCGGGCGCGGCGGGCCTCGGCCTCGGCTCTCGCCTCGGCGGCGGCCAGGAGGCGCTCCACGGCGGACGGCTCGTGCACCACGGCCGCCCGTACGAAGGCCTCGTCGAAGACCACGGAGGCGAACTCTTCGTCCGACACCCCGCGGTCGTGGTCGTCGTCGGGCTCCCAGCCGTCAGGGAACGGCATGCCCCCCACGTCCTCCGGCACGGATCCAGAGTAGACCTGGGGGGTCAATTTGGGCAGGCGACGGGGAAATTCGTCCACCGGATGAGACGCCTCTCACGGCCGCCCCCGCGGCGGTCAGCGCCGCACGTGTCCGTCGCCGGTGACGATGTACTTGGTGCTGGTCAGCTCCGGCAGGCCCATCGGGCCCCGGGCGTGCAGTTTCTGCGTGGAGATGCCGATCTCCGCGCCGAAGCCGAACTGGCCGCCGTCGGTGAAGCGGGTGGAGGCGTTCACGGTGACCGTGGTGGAGTCGACCAGCTGGGTGAACCGGCGGGCCGCCTGCTGCGAGGTGGTGACGATCGCCTCGGTGTGGCCGGAGGTCCACAGCCGGATGTGCTCGACGGCCTTGTCCAGGGAGTCGACGACGGCGGCGGCGATGTCGTAGGAGAGGTACTCGGTCTCCCAGTCCTCGGCGGTGGCCTCCACGACGGTGGCCTTGGAGTCCTTGGCGTACGCCGCCACCCGGTCGTCGGCGTGGACGGTGACCCCGGCCTCGGCGAGGGCGTCGAGGGCGCGGGGCAGGAACTCCGCGGCGATGTCCTGGTGGACCAGCAGGGTCTCGGCGGCGTTGCAGACGCTGACCCGCTGGGCCTTGGAGTTGATCAGGATGTCGACGGCCATGTCGATGTCGGCGTGGGCGTCGACGTAGACGTGGCAGTTGCCCGTGCCGGTCTCGATGACGGGGACCTTGGACTCCATGACCACGGTCCGGATGAGGGAGGCGCCGCCGCGCGGGATGAGGACGTCGACCAGGCCGCGGGCCCGCATCAGCTCGTGCACGGACTCCCGGCCCTCGCCGGGCACCAGTTGGACGGCGTCGGCGGGCAGCCCGGCGCCGCCGACGGCGTCCCGCAGGACCCGGACGAGGGCGGTGTTGGACTCGTAGGCGGAGGCGGAGCCGCGCAGGAGGACCGCGTTGCCGGACTTCAGGCAGAGGGCGGCGGCGTCCACCGTCACGTTCGGGCGGGCCTCGTAGATGATGCCGACGACGCCCAGCGGGACGCGGACCTGGCGCAGGTCGATGCCGTTGGGGAGGGTGGAGCCGCGGACGACCTCGCCGACCGGGTCGGGCAGGGCGGCGACGTCCCGCACGTCGGAGGCGATGGCCCGGATCCGCTCCGGGGTGAGGGTCAGCCGGTCGATGACGGACTCGGCGGTGCCGGCCTCGCGGGCCTTGGCGATGTCCTTGGCGTTGGCCTCGACGATCTCGCTCGTACGGACCTCCAGCGCGTCCGCGATGGCGAGCAGCGCGTCGTCCTTGGCGGCCCGGGGCAGTGGCGCGATATCGGCGGCGGCGGCCTTGGCACGGTAGGCGGCCTGGGTGACCGGGGACATGGCGTCGTACGGGGAGAGCGTGGTCATACCGGAAGGGTAGTGCGCCGGGCGGAGGGCGCCATGGTCGTCCACGGGCCGTCCCAAGCACCGAGACGTCCCCCAAGGGGCGGCGGCCCCATACGGTGAGGTCAGAAGGGGTGAACGCCGACCGGGCTGGCCGGTCGTGGGCCGTAGCCCTCGGCGATGCGCTGGTGGTAGGTCTCCCGGTCGATCACTTCGAGGCCGACGATCTCCCAGGGCGGCAGCCGGGAGGTGCGCCGGTGCTCGCCCCACAGGCGCAGCGCGACGGCGGCGGCGTCGTGGAGGTCGCGGGCCTCCTCCCAGTAGCGGATCTCCGCGTGATCGACCGCGTAGCGGCTGGTCAGGAGGAAGGGATGGTCGTGGGCGAGCTGTTCGAGGGCGCGCCGGACCTCCCCGAGCGGGGCCTCCTCGCCGGAGACACTGAGGGTGACATGCCAGAGCCGGGGCAGCTCGGCCGGTTCCTCGTACCGCTCCCCCGCCGCCACGCTGGTCAGCGCGCGCTCCTCGCCCGCCGCGCCGGTACTGCCACGCGCCGCTGCCACCCCGGGGCGCACTCGTCTCACGACGGCCTCCTTATACGCAGCGCTCGTGCGGCTGGTCTCCCTGAGACAAAGTTGAGCAGGCCGCACGGGTCCTTGGGGCGGTTTCACGGAACGTCCCCCACCGGTACGGACCGTTCGGGGCGCTGCGCAGACAGCCGTTCGACGGCCTCAGGGGTGCAGGATCACCAGGTCGTCGCGGTGGACGACCTCCCGTTCGTACTCCGCGCCCAGCTCGCGCGCCAGCTCGTGGGTGGACCGCCCGATCAGCCGGGGGATCTCCTTGGCGTCGAAGTTGACGAGGCCACGGGCCACCGCGTGGCCGGCGGTGTCGCGCAGTTCGACGGGGTCGCCCGCGCTGAACTCGCCCTCGACGCCGGCGATCCCCGCGGGCAGCAGCGACGTGCGCCGCTCGACGACCGCGCGCACCGCGCCGTCGTCCAGGGTGAGCGAGCCCTGCGGGGTGGAGGCGTGCTGGAGCCAGAGCAGCCGGTCGGCGGAGCGCTTGCCGGTGGGGTGGAAGTAGGTGCCGGTGTCGTTGCCGGCGAGGGCGTCGGCGGCGTGCACGGCGCTGGTGAGGACCACGGGGATGCCGGCGCCGGTCGCGATGCGGGCCGCCTCGACCTTGGTGACCATGCCGCCGGTGCCGACGCCGGCCTTGCCGGCACTGCCGATCTCGACGTGCGCGAGGTCCTCGGGGCCGCGCACCTCGGCGATCCGGGAGGTGCCCGGCCTGCTGGGGTCGCCGTCGTAGACGCCGTCGACGTCGGACAGGAGCACCAGCAGGTCGGCGTGGACGAGATGGGCGACGAGCGCGGCGAGGCGGTCGTTGTCGCCGAAGCGGATCTCGTCGGTGGCGACGGTGTCGTTCTCGTTGACGATGGGGAACGCGCCCATCGCGAGCAGCTTGTCGAGGGTGCGCGAGGCGTTGCGGTGGTGGGCGCGGCGGCTCATGTCGTCGCTGGTCAGCAGCACCTGTCCGACGCGCACGGAGTAGCGGGCGAAGGAGGCGGTGTAGCGGGCGACGAGGAGGCCCTGGCCGACGCTGGCGGCGGCCTGCTGGCGGGCCAGGTCGCGGGGGCGGCGGCGCAGGCCCAGCGGGGCGAGGCCGGCGGCGATGGCGCCCGAGGAAACGAGGACAATCTCACGTTCGCCGCCGCTGCGGCTCTTGGCGAGGACGTCCACGAGGGCGTCGACGCGGTCGGCGTCCAGTCCTCCGGCGGCCGTGGTCAGCGACGAGGAGCCCACCTTGACGACGATCCTGCGGGCTTCGCCCACGGCCTGCCTTGCGCCTGCCACCTTGTTCTTCGTCCCCTCGCGCGGCTGTCCCACTCCTTACGCAATCTACGCGAACGCGCCCCGGGGCCGCGCGCGAGTTCCACTCCCCGGACAGTTCCCCTCCGTAGTCGCTCCGTCACGCTTCGCCGACGGCAAAAAGGTTGCCCTGGTTCCACAGAGAAACTGAAGGGATTACAAATTTATTTTGAAGTTTGTGTCACCTACAGTTCGCCCTGTGAAGCGCATACTCCTCAGGTCGGGGAAGAGCCCCTTCGACGTGGTGCCCGTCGAGGAAGCCCTCCACCGCGACGTCTTTGCCACCAACTCCGGCAATCTGATCTTCAGCGACGCCACGCACAAGATCCTCAGTGTGCCCGGCAGCACGGAGGTGGTCTCCAACGGCATCGCGACCCAGGTCAGTGCCGCGGGGCGGATCAACGAGGAGTACGACGCGTTCGTCGTACCGCTGGCCAACGCCTTCCGGCCGACGTTCGAGGGTCCGCTCAAGCGGCTGACGCAGCTGATCTCGAAGCTGAAGATCCCGGTCGTGGTGGTCGGCGTCGGCGCCCAGGCCGGCCTGGACAACGACCCGGCGCGGCTGAAGTCCATGGAGTCCACCGTGCGGGAGTTCGTCTCCGCGGTGCTGGACCACAGCGCCTCCATCGGCGTACGGGGCGAGTTCACCGCCAAGTACCTCACCGACCTGGGTTTCAAGGACGTCGAGATCATCGGCTGCCCGTCGCTGTTCCTGCACGGCGAGCGGCTCGAGGTGACCAAGAGGGCCGCGGCCATCACCCCCGAGTCGAGGATCTCCACCAACGGCTCGCACACCGCGGTGCGCGCCGGCCTCGGCAGGATCATCGGCCGGGCCCACGCGAACTACCCCCACCTGCGCTACATCGGGCAGAACCTGACCGACGCCCGCCAGCTGCACTGGCGCGACACCGACTCCCCGGCCGGCCGGATCCGCGAGATGCCCACCCACCCCGACCACCCGATGTACCGGGAGGACAAGGTCCGGGTGTACATCGACCCGGTCACCTGGATCGACGACCTGAAGGAGTTCGACTACTCCTTCGGCTCGCGCATCCACGGCAACATCGCCGCCCTGCTGGCGGGCACGCCGGCCACCGTGCTGGCCTTCGACTCGCGCACGCTGGAGCTGTGCCGCTACTTCGAGATACCGCACCGGCTGCTGAGCGAGGTGCCCGCCGACCTCGACCCGGCCGAGCTGTACGAGGAGGCCGACTTCAGCGCGCTGACCGGCAACCACCAGGAGCGCTTCGACCGGTTCACCGCGTTCCTGGACAAGAACGGGCTGGAGAACACCTTCACGCACGGCGACGGCGGCAAGGCCTTCGACGAGCGGCTGCGTGCCCTGCGCTTCCCGGAGGGGGTGCGCCCGTGGATCGACGCGGACCCCGCCTCGCTGACGAGCCGGTTCGGCTGGCTCCAGCAGCGCATCACCGAACTGGACACCCACAACACCCAGTTGCAGCGGGAGCTGGCGAAGTCCCGGGCGGGGGCCAAGGCGGCCGCCAAGGCCGCTGCCAAGGCGGTCCCGACGCCCTCGATGTACCGCAGGGCGCGCCGGGTGATGGGCAGGGCGTTGAAGCCCTCCAAGTGAGGACCCGGGGGGCGCTCAGGCGGCCAGCCGGCCACGCGGCCCGCGCACCCGCCTCCTCAGCCGTCCCAGCCGGCGCCGCACCTTGCGGGTCGCGCCGCGCAGGAACGTCTCGGCGGGGGTCTGGCGCCAGCCCGGGTAGGCCTTCGCCTCGCGCGGTTCGGCGAGGTAGACGCGGTCAGGGACGCCGTCCTTGCGGGAGCGGTAGCCGGGGTAGGCCAGATAGAGCTGGCTGCCGCCCTTCTTCAGGACGGGCGTGGGCTCGCGCTTGGCCTTGAGGAACTCCAGGACGTCCACCAGGAGGTCCGGGCGCCGCATGGCGACCAGCTGGAGCCGCAGCCGCTCCTGGACCGTCAGCCGCTGGGCGACGCCCTCGTTCCAGTAGGCGTCCATCAGCGGCTCGGCCATCTCGAACTTGGTGCGCCGGATCTCCTCGTCCTGCCGGAGGAACACCGGGCCGAACTGCGGCAGCAGCGTGACCTGGAAGGGCCGGACCATGAGCACGTCCCGCTTCGGGCCGGGCGGGACCATCCGCTCCAGCAGGCCCATGAGGGCCCGCGCGGAGTCGAAGCGCAGCTGGTAACCGCCGCTCTTGGTCACGTGCTTGCCGTCGTCGCGGCCCACCAGGTAGTAGCAGGTGTAGTCGGCGACGATCGAGACGCCGTCGGCCCGCAGATAGGCCTCCATCGTGAACAGCGCGTCCTCGCCGGTCCACAGGGACTCGTCGAAACGCATGTGATGGCGCTCCAGCAGGGCGCGGCGGAACAGCTTCTGGGCGCTGAGCGTGAACTTGATGTTGGAGGAGAAGACGTCCGTACGGTCCTCGTTCCGGCCCCACATCGAGCGCGGCGCCTTGCGGTTGACGCCCTCGACCCGGCCGAGGCAGACGTCGGTGCCGTTGCGGTCGGCCAGGGCGACCATCCGCTCCAGCGCCTCCGCGCCGAGCCGGTCGTCGGCGTCGAGGAAGAACACGTACCGTCCGGTGGCCCTCTCCAGCCCGACGTTGCGCGGGCCGCTGGGCCCGCCGGAGTTCTCCTGGCGGATCACGGTGACCGGCATGGGGGCGCGGGCGGCGAACTCCTCCAGGTACTCCCCGGTGCCGTCCCGGGAGCCGTCGTCGACGGCGACGACCTCGATCCGCGCGGGGTCCAGGGTCTGTGCCTCGACCGACGCGAGGCACTCGACCAGATACGGCATCGCTTCGTACGCCCCGATGATCACCGTGACGTCAGGCTGCGCACGAGTCACTTTTCCCTCTCATCACGCAACGGTTGCCTTTGTTCCATGTTCCAGCAACCCCATAGACGGTCGGCCCCGTGAAGGGGTTGTCCCGGTTCCCGAAGGTGTTCCACATCACAAAAACCCGAAGGGCCCGGCCCCCGGAGAATGCCTCCCGGGGGCCGGGCCCTTCGTCACACGCCCGTCAGCCGGCCGTAACACCCTTGGTCAGTTCCGCGCCGTCACCGGGCGCCGCGCCGGCCGCGCCCTCCGCCGCGGCGGCCCGGGTGGCCTGGCCGACATTGCGGGCCTCCGCCTTGAGGGCGAGGTCGGCGACGGCGGTGTTGAACTGCTCGAGGGAGGTCGGCTCGTCGGGGCCGAGCAGGTACTCCTTGAGCTCCTTGCGGTCCTGGGCCAGCGCGTCGGCGGCCGGGTCGCGCACCGCGCCGAGCAGCTGGTCCAGCTCGTCGGCGGAGTTGGTGAGGATCACCGCCGCGCGCACCGCGGTGTTCTGCCGCCGGAACTCCTCCGCGCCCAGCTGCGCGGAGTCCGTGACGGCGTACGGCTTGCCGCTCGCGATGAAGTCGGAGACGACGCTGGAGATGTCGGAGACCATCGCCTCGGCGGCGTTGAAGCAGTCGTACAGGCGCGGTTCGACGCCGGTGATCACCCGGTGCTCGAAGTCGGGGAAGCTCCGCCAGTAGGCGTCGTTCCACTCGGCGCGCAGCCGGGCCGCCTCCTCGTGCTTGCGGATGTCGACGATGCCGTCGCGGCTGGTCACCGCTTCGTCGGCCTTCTCGTCGAAGGCAAGCGAGAGGTCCTCGAGGCGGGCCTTGAGACGGGTCAGCTCGGCCTTCGCCGCGGCCTGGGCGGCGGCGTCGCCCCGGAAGCGCGAGTCGCCGGCGCGCTGCTCGGCGGCCTTCTTGATGAGCGCGGTGATCCGGCGGTGCGCCGCCCCGGCGGCGGCGCTGCGGGTGCCCGTGAACGGGTGCGGCTTGTACAGCACGCGGACCGGGGGCTCGGCGGCGATCAGCTTCTTCACGATGTTCTCGCCGGCCAGCAGGAGGGAGGTGTTGCCGGGGTTGTCGTCCCAGCCCTCCCAGGTGGGCGCGTACAGCACGGTCGGGATGCGGTCGGCAGGCGCCCCCTCCCAGGTCCTGATGGGCGCGAGCTGCGGGCGGCCGACCTCGACAATGTCCTCGTCGCGGATGCCGACGTCGGCGATGGCGTAGCGGTCGCGGCCGGCCCGGCCGGCGGTCCACACCTCGTCGTACACCTTGCTGAACGGGTTGACGCTGGCGAGCTTGTCGCTGTCGCCGTGACCGATGAAGACGTGCTTCATGGTGGGCACGCGCAGCATGTGGATGTTCTTGCCGACGTTCGCGGCGTACAGCGTGACCCGCACCATGGAGAGGTCCATGTTCATCAGGTGCACCCCCCCGGGCACGCAGATGACGGGAACCGTCGTGGGCGCCATCCGCTCCAGGACGGGGCGCTCACGCAGGATGATGAGCGGCCGGCTGTCCAGCTGCTCCATGGTCTCCAGCCACATGTTGACCTGGTAGGCGGACTCCTTGGAGCCGGAGAAGTACAGCACCGTCTCCGGGCGGTACTCGCGCAGCCAGGCGCTCACCGTGGACAGCACCTTGTCGGGCTTCGGCGGCAGCCGGCGGGCGCGCAGGTGCGGCACCAGCAGGGCCACGTACAGCGCGCCGAGGACCGTGGTCACGGCGACGCCCGCGTAACCGGCGAGGTCGACGCCGGTGAGGGCCCAGACGAGCAGGCCGGCCATGGCCGCCAGGTCCAGGTGGAGCATCTTCTCCCCGGCCCCGGCCAGCAGCGCGCGCGGCGGGGCGTCCGGGACGGTCAGCCGGGAGGCCAGGTCGACGTTGCGGGTCACGACCGGCATCTGGCGGCGCTTGCCGATCAGGGTGACCAGGGCGCCGTGCGGGGCCTGGAGACCGAAGAAGACCGTGAAGCAGGCGATCGCCGCGTAGAAGACCGGCTCCTCCGACAGGTCGAGCCGGGCCAGCAGCAGGATCAGCAGCAGCTCGCGGACCAGGAACCGGGTGGACAGGCCGGCCCTCACCTTGTTCAGCAGGCTGATGAGGTAGGTGCCCTTGCGGTGGAGATAGAGGTCCGCCAGGTACGTGACGGCGGCCGCGGCGGCGAAGGCGGGGGTGCTCGGGACGAGCGCGGCCAGCATGAGGCCGGGGTAACCCAGCATCATGAGGACCGCCGCGGCCAGTTCGGCCGCGCTGCCCACCCGGGCCACGCGAATGGCAGTGGATATCACGGAGAAACCTGCTCTGGGAGGGGTGCCGGTCATAGAAGCCGAAAAGTCCGGAAGGTCCTTTGTGAAGGTTTCGGGATTCTTACGCTTCAGGCCTCTGTGAATTCTCCGTAAACAGGGAGCCACAGAGGCCTGAAATTCGATGGCTATTTGCGGTTGATTATGCCACGCCGTCCTGTCGGTCGAGCACCGAGGCCAGGGCCTGCTCGAAGCCGGAGGCCTTGCCGGCCGGGGCCGTGGGGTCCTGCTGACGGACGTCGATGACGTGCCCGGTGAGCTCGGAGAGGAGGACGTCGAGTGAGGTGCGGGCGACGGCCTCGGAGGAGAGCAGGCTGCCCGCGGGCTCCTGCCCGAAGGCCTTGGTGCGCATGGGGGTCGCCGTGCGCTCCGGGTTCACGCAGTTCACCCGGATGCCGTCGGCGGCCCACTCGTCGGACAGGGCCTGGGTGAGGTTCACCATGGCGGCCTTGGTCGAGGAGTAGAGGCTGTACTCGGCGCGGCCGCGGGTGTAGCTGCTGGAGGTGTAGAGCAGCAGCTGGCCCTTGGTCTCGGCGAGGTACTTGTAGGCCGAGCGGGCGATCTGCACCGGCGCCAGGTAGTTCACCTTCAGCGCTTCCTCGATGGTCGCGTTGTCGGTCTCGGCCAGCTTGCCGATGCGCAGCACCCCGGCGGTGTTGACGACGTAGTCGATGCGTCCGGTCTCGCTGTAGGCCCTGGACAGCGCGTCGTCGACCTCCTCCGGGTTCTCGACGTGCGTGCCGGTGGTGGAGCGGCCGAGGGCGTAGACCGTGGCGCCGTAGGACTCGGCGAGCTCGGAGATGTCCTTGCCGATGCCGTAGGAGCCGCCGAAGACGACGACGGTCTTGCCGGTCAGCAGCTCGCGGTAGACCTCCTCGCCGTTCTGCTCGGGGGTGGCGGTGGAGGCGAGCTGGAACAGCTTGTCGGCGATGAAGACGTCGACCGGCTGAGTCACCTTCATGTTGTACTCGTCGCCCGCGACGACGTGGATCGGCACGTCCGGCAGGTAGCGCAGGACGACCGTGCAGTCGTCGGTGGCCTGGAAGTTGGGGTCGCCGGCCGCCACCTCGTAGGCCCGCTTGATGGTGGACAGCTTGAAGGCCTGCGGGGTCTGGCCGCGGCGCAGCCGGGAGCGGTCCGGGATCTCCGTGATGAACTCGCCGTCCTCGCCGTGCGTCCGGGTGACGATGATGGTGTCGGCGGACGGGATGGCCACGTCGACGGCCTGGTAGCGCTCCAGGGCGGTCACGCAGTCGTCGATGACGCGCTGAGAGAGCAGGGGGCGTACGGCGTCGTGGAAGAGGACGTTGAGGTCCTCGCCCTCGGCCAGACCCTCGCCCAGGGCCGTGATGGCGCGCTCGGTGGTCTCGTTGCGGGTGGCGCCGCCCTCGATGATCCGGGAGACCTTCCGGAACCCGGCCTTGGCGACGATCTTCTCGATGTCGGGCACATAGCCCGGCGCCATCAGCACGATGACGTCGTCGACGGAGTCGGCCTTCTCGAAGGTGGTCAGGGTGTGCTCGATGACGGCCTTGCCTGCGATCTTCAGCAGCTGCTTGGGGATCGACAGACCCACGCGCTGACCGGTGCCACCGGCCAGGATCACTGCGGTCGTACGGGGCTTGGCTATGTGCTGGGACACCAGAAGACCTACCTTGGGGCGACAGGGAACGGGGAAATGGTCCCACTTGCGGTTACCGCGATGCAAGGTGAGCGCCCTTCACCGCATATGTGCGCGCCACCTGTCATTCACCTTGAACCGCTGGTGATTCGTAAGACGTGTACAAGACCCATGAGGATGCTCCCTGGAAATCCTGTGAGTAACTCCACAGGAGCTGTGCGATACCTGAGAGTAACGGTGAACGTCGTTCAGCGACGGCGCAGCCGCTTGGGGCAAGCCGGGCGGTCCGTACCGGGCCTGAGCGGCCACCTCGGGAGCCGTCCGGGGCTCCTCGCGGCCGTGGCAGGCGGCCGGTTTCCGCCCCCCGGACAGCAGCGCCGGATCACCGATGCCCCGTACGCCCATTGCGGTGACGCTCTCGGCCGTCTCGGCGCCGATCCCGGCGGCCGCCTCCACCGCCCACCCGGTGGGGGTGGAGATCTTCACGTCCCGTGACGTGGGGCTGCACGCGTTCTTCATATGCATCACGACGCCGTTGCGGATAAGTTTCGAATAAAGTTCGTCCGGCAGTCCATTGCCACGGAATTCTTTTTTATTGAGATTCCGCGGCATTTCACTCGGGCGATCATCCCCCCACCGTGCGGACACCCGGCCCGCCGTCCGCGACCCTGAGTCCCGCCGGCGTACGGGCGGTCGCGTAGTCGCCGACGAAGAGGACGACGTCCGGGTCCTGGGCCGCCATGTCGGCGTACGGGGTGAAGTACCCGTGCTGCCAGTTCTGGCAGGAGGCGAGCGCCAGGCGCAGCGAACCGCCCGAGGCCAGGGGCCGGGGCGCCGTGCGGGTGCGGCCGACCGGGGAGATCCGCGCCGCCGGCGCGGAAGCGGTACCAGTAGTCCCGGCCCGCCGTCGTCTCCTCACCGCCGGTGCCGCCGTGCTCGGTGCCGCCGCCTCCGCCCAGCTCTGCTGCCCGCCGCCGCGCACGCCGCCGCGCACACGGCCGCGCACACCCTCCCAGAGAACATGTTCAGCCTCGGCGTGGCCTCCGGCGCCCCCCTGCCCGAGGGGATCGTGCTCTGGACCCGACTCGCCCCCGACCCGCTGCACGGGGGCGGGATGCCGCGGCAGAACGTCGCCGTGCAGTGGGAGATCTCGCCCGACTCCCGGTTCGCCTCCTCCGTGCGCCGGAGCGCACCTCCACGGCCCTGCCCGCGTACGGGCACAGCCTTCATGCGGATGTGCGAGGCCTGAAGGGACGCGTGACTCAGAAGGGCTCGAAGCCCTCGAACTCCTGGGTGGCCTCGTCGCGTTCGGCCTGGCGGTCGCGGCGGCGCTGGGCGGCCGGGCGGGTCTCGTCGAGGCGGTGGTCCTCGCCGCGGCGGCCCAGCATCTCGGCGCCGGCCATGACGGTCGGCTCCCAGTCGAAGACGACCGCGTTGTCCTCGGGACCGATCGCCACCCCGTCACCCGCCCGGGCGCCGGCCTTCATCAACTCCTCCTCCACACCGAGGCGGTTGAGGCGGTCGGCGAGGTAGCCCACGGCCTCGTCGTTGTTGAAGTCGGTCTGGCGGACCCAGCGTTCGGGCTTCTCGCCCCGGACGCGGTAGAGGCCGTCCTCCTCCAGCGTGACGGTGAAGCCGGCGTCGTCCACGGCCTTGGGCCGGATGACGATCCGGGTCGCCTCCTCCTTGGGCTTGGCGGCACGCGCCCGCCCGACCAGCTCGGCCAGCGCGAACGACAGCTCCTTGAGGCCCGTGTGCGCGACGGCGGACACCTCGAAGACGCGGTACCCGCGCGCCTGGAGGTCCGGCCGCACCATCTCGGCCAGGTCCTTGCCGTCCGGGACGTCGATCTTGTTCAGGACGACGATCCGCGGCCGGTCGCCGAGGCCGCCGTACTGCCGCAGCTCCTCCTCGATGATGTCGAGGTCGGAGACGGGGTCGCGGTCGGACTCCAGGGTGGCGGTGTCCAGGACGTGCACCAGCACACTGCACCGCTCGACGTGCCGCAGGAACTCCAGGCCGAGGCCCTTGCCCTGGCTGGCACCGGGGATGAGCCCGGGGACGTCGGCGATGGTGTAGACGGTGGAACCCGCGGTCACCACCCCGAGGTTCGGCACGAGGGTGGTGAACGGGTAGTCGGCGATCTTCGGCTTGGCGGCGGAGAGCACCGAGATCAGCGAGGACTTTCCGGCGCTCGGGTAGCCCACCAGGGCCACGTCCGCGACGGTCTTCAGCTCCAGGACGACGTCCCGCAGATCGCCGGGCTCACCGAGCAGCGCGAAGCCGGGCGCCTTGCGGCGGGCGGAGGCCAGGGCCGCGTTGCCCAGACCGCCGCGGCCGCCCTGGGCGGCGACGAAGGAGGTGCCGTGACCGACGAGGTCGGCGAGGACGTTGCCCGCCTTGTCGAGCACCACGGTGCCGTCCGGCACGGGCAGGACGAGGTCCTGTCCGTCCTTGCCGGAGCGGTGGCCGCCCTCGCCCGGCTTGCCGTTGGTGGCCTTGCGGTGCGGGGAGTGGTGGTAGTCGAGGAGCGTGGTGATCGACTGGTCGACGGTGAGGATGACGTCGCCGCCGCGTCCGCCGTTGCCCCCGTCGGGGCCGCCGAGCGGCTTGAACTTCTCACGGTGGACGGAGGCACAGCCGTGGCCTCCGTTACCCGCGGCGACGTGCAGCTCGACGCGGTCCACGAAGGTGGTCATGGTTCAGTGCCTCCAGAGCAGTACGGGTATTACTGGGTTAACACGCGAAAGGCGGACCCGCCTTCCCGGAAGGGAAGTGAGGTCCGCCTCGCGAAACGTTCGGTCTGTAGCCCTGAGCAGAGACTCAGGCGACCGGAACGATGTTCACGACCTTGCGGCCACGGTGGGTGCCGAACTGCACCGAACCGGCCTCGAGCGCGAACAGCGTGTCGTCGCCACCGCGGCCGACACCGGCGCCCGGGTGGAAGTGGGTGCCACGCTGGCGGACCAGGATCTCACCCGCGTTGACGACCTGACCGCCGAAGCGCTTCACGCCGAGCCGCTGGGCATTCGAGTCGCGACCGTTCCGGGTGGACGATGCGCCCTTCTTGTGTGCCATGTCTCCTCAGTCCCTTACTTCGCAGCCGCGGGGATCTCAGTGACCTTGATCGCCGTGTACTGCTGGCGGTGGCCCTGACGACGGCGGTAGCCGGTCTTGTTCTTGTACCGAAGGATGTCGATCTTGACGCCCTTGTGGTGGTCCACGACCTCGGCCTGGACCTTGATGCCGGCCAGCACCCACGGGTCGCTGGTCACGGCGTCGCCGTCGACAACGAGCAGGGTCGAGAGCTCGACCGTGTCGCCAACCTGGGCGGTGGAAATCTTGTCAACCTCAACGATGTCGCCGACAGCAACCTTGTGCTGGCGACCACCGCTGCGCACGATGGCGTACACGCGGATCTCACTCTCTCGCTCGGAAACGGCACCCCCGCAGTCCAGCCGCCCGGGAAGAGTCACGGACGGCCTCTCCCTGTGCCACCGGCGGACCGGTGTCCGGGAGGAAGAGGTTTACGGGGATGTGGCGCGTCTAGGGAACACGCCGAGGGTCAAGGCTACGGGGCCCGGCTTGAGGGGTCAAACCGGGCCCCGGCCCTCACTCGGGAAGGGACAGTTTCACCGCTTTGACCCCGGTGACCAAGTTCTCCAGCCCCTGCTCCACCGGGCCCAGACGGAAGGCCCAGGCCGCGAGCAGGTACAGGACTCCGTCCTCGTCGAGTGCCAGGAAGAACTCTCCCTGCCCGATCTCCCCGAGGGGGAAGAACCTGCGGCCGAAGCGTTCCGAGAGCTCCTCGAACGCTTCTTCCTCCCCGACGGCCAGTTCCGGGTCGATGGTGAACGGCTCCCGTGCGACATCGACGCCGGGGCCGCTCACGTCCACCGAGACTCCGCCGAACTCGGTCAGGAACCGCTCGGCGGCCGGGTGCCAGCTGAAGCCGGAAAGCTGCTCCTTCCACACCGCGATGTCCGTCCGCCGGCCGGGAGACCAGCCGGAAAGACGCAGTACACGCTCCACCTCAGTGGTGAATCTCGTCTCGGCCTCCTCGGTCTTCTTCCGCTTCTTGAGGGCCTCCGCCGCCCTCTTCCACGGCCCTGCTTCGGCCACACCGCCTTGTCCAGCCCCTTGACCGCCGCCTTTCGCGCCGGACCCGAAGGGCGGGACTTCACTTTCGCGTCGGACCCTTCACTGGATCCCCGTGCCCTGGACGCCGGGGCGGCTGGTGCGGCCCCGGTCGCCGTCGGGCGCCACGGCCCGGACCGACGATGCGGACAGCGCGAGCGTGAGCCCGAGCACTGTCGCGGCGAACGCCGGTCTGGGTATGCGGCGGTTCAATCAGCCCTCGGAGTCGCCGAAACGGTGCAGCTCGACCGGAATTCCGCGCCGCCGAGCCACGTCCACGATGCCTTCCACGGCCTCCGTCAGCGCGGTCGCGAGCCTCTGCAGTTCAGGGGCTCGCCGCTCCCTGTCCGGTGCGGCGTCCACCGCCCGCCAAGCGGACTGATACGCCTCCTCCAGCGGGCCGACCTTCTCGTCGAACTCGATGATGTCGTCCAGCCCGAAGGCCGGCTGACGGCGCTGTGCGGCCATGTCCAGCTGAGCGGTGACCGAGATGAGATCACCCAGCAGTTTCACATGGGCAGCTCCGATCTTCCGGCTCAGCAAAATTTCGGCCAGCGTGGCGTTCCAGTGCTCTTCTCCGTCCAGCATCTTTCTTCCCCATTCAGGATTCCCTCGCCATTCTGGCGAGTGTCACAGCTCCGGCCCTGCCCGCAGGTATGTCGACCCCGCCCGCTCGCAGAATGCCTACGCAATAGGTGACGCAGCTGTTGCTTCCCGTGCTGTACGGGCCGAGATCCGCATTGATGGACTTGAACTGGGCCTTGACGGCAGCTCGGGCGTCGGGAAGGCGGAACGTCAGCTGCTTCGTGTTCGGTCCCAGCTTCTCGGTGACGAACTGGGCGGTCGTGTCGGCCCCCGTGGGATCGACGCCCTCCTCCCCGAAGTGCACCTGCTCCGTTTCGAACGATCGGCCGTCGTCCAACTCCACCTTGATCGTGGCGTGCTTGATGTCGTCGTCCCAGTTGACGGTAGCCGTTCCGCAGTTGTGCACGAGCAGCGGGATCGCCCCCGCGTGCACGTAGTACGTGTGGACGTCCTCGACCGTGAGGTCGTGCGTGCGCTGGCGCCGGTCGAACGCACGGATCGCCGTGAGGGTGACCTGGGCGCCGTCGGCGGTGTGCAGGGTCATGCCCGGCTTCAGGTCGCCGGCCTCGATCCATGCCTGCTCGGAGTCCGACCAGAACGGGTGGGTCGTGGTGGAGACCAGGGTCTCGGGCTCCCCCGTCGGGGCCTTGACCGTCAGGTCGACGAAGTGCTTGTCGTCCTCGGTGACGATGGTGCCGACGACCTCGCGAACCTTCGTGACGCCCGTCTTCGGGTCGGTCACCACGACCTGGTCGCCGAGCTTCACCTGCTCGATCGGCTTGGTCATGCCACCCTTGAGCAGCACCTTCGTACCCGGCAGGAAGCTGTGCTTCCCCTCAGTCGGGCAGGAGCCGCCGATGTCGTCGTCGGCCCCCTTCTTCTTGCGGGCTGCGGCCGCCTTCTTCCTGGCCTCCGCCAGTTTGTCCGCGGCCTTGGCCAGACCGGCTCTCGCCTTGCCGACCGCCTTGTTGGCCTTCCACAGGTCCTTCGCGCCGCCGATCAGGTCGCCGACCAGGCCGGTGACCCGCTTGGCGAGCTTGATGCCCTTGGCCCACTTCCAGGGAGCGCCGTACTTGGCGAGGATCTTGCCCGCCAGACCGCCCGCGAAGCTGCCCGCGATGTTGAGCAGGGTCTCCCCACAGGCGCCGACGTCTCCGGTGGAGATGCAGTCCAGGGCCGCGTCCACACCCAGGATGTCCCGGGCGATCTTGACAAGGGCCTTGCCCGCGGACTTGATGCGCTGCTTCGCCGCGGACTGCTGCCCCTCGGCCGCCGACACGTTCCGGGAGGCGCTGTCGTAGTTCGACTGTGCCTTCTCCTCCTGAGTCTGATGGATGACCGGCAGACCACCCCGGCACTCGATCAGGCCCTCCCGGCACTCCGGGATGATCATGCCGCTGGGGTCGGCGTGCGTGACCGGCGAGTTGTTGGCGTACGCGTAGCCGTTGATCTGCTGCGGCTGCGTGTAGTCGATCACCGGGTCGACCGAGATGAACTTGCCGATCGCCGCGTCGTACTCACGCGCTCCCAGGTGGGTCAGGCCGGACTGGGCGTCGATGGTCCCGCCGACATAGCCCTTCTCGCCCGGCCAGACGCCGGTCTTCTCACCCCGTTCGACACCGAACGGGTCGAAGCGGCGCTGGCTGACCGCCCCGGTCGCCGAGTCGATCGCCACCTCGCCCGTACCGTGGTGGTCCGAGGCGACGAAGGACACCTTGCCCGCGGTACGCACTCCGATCACCTGGCCGGCGTACTCGTAGTAGCGGGTGGCTTCCTTCTTCGTGCCGTCGGCCGACAGCTTCAGCTCGGTGCCCGGCAGATAGACGGTGGTCCCGGTGGAGTCCTTGCGCAGAAGCCGGTTGTCGGAGCCGTCGTAGAGGTAACTGGTCTTCGAGCCGTTCGCCTCGGTGACCTCGCTCAGCCTGCCGGAGTCGCCCCAGACCAGCGACTGGGCGTTGCCGCCGATGGTCCGCTTGGTGGTGTTGCCGGAGTCGTCGTACTCGTACGTCGACTGCCGCTGGCCCGTCGGGGTCTGCTCGGTGATCTTGGTGACCTGGTGCGGTCCGTCACCGAGGGCGCCCGCGCCGCCGTACTCGTAGTCGCGGGTGATGTTGTTCGCCGCGTTCAGCCCGGTGTCGTGGACGGTCTCGTTGGTGCGGTTGCCGATGGCGTCGGTCTCGTACGACTTCCAGTACGGGGCGGGGCCGCCGAGCGGGCTCGCACCGGCGGCTGAGTCACAGGCCGTCGGGCCGGTGCCGTCCAACGGTGCCGTGGAGCCGCGGGTGCCGACGCCGGCTGCCGTGGTGGCGGTGGCCGCCGGGGTCCAGGCATCCTTCAGCCGCTGCCTGGTGTCGTAGGCGAAGCACTGCACGTCCGGCGAGGCGGAGTTCGCCGTGTCGGCGATCGACAGGACATTGCCGGCCTGGTCGTACGAGTACGTCGACTGCTTCACCGGCGCGGTGGCGCCGTAGACGTCGAGCGTCGAGCGGGTCAGCCGGTCGGTGCCCGTTTCGTAGCCGTAGGTCTGCCAGACCTTCTTGCCGCTGCCCGTGGACAGCTCCAGCTGCTGCAGCAGACTCTTGCCGGAGTAGACGGTGTTGGTCACGTACGACGTGGAGCCTGTCATCGTCTTCGGACGCTGAAGGTCGTCGTACGTGTAGGTCAGCGCCTCCGCCGGCAGGTCGCCGACGGCGGGCAGTCCGGTGCTCTGGAGCGTGCCGTCCCGGTTGTAGGAGGCGGTGTAGACATAGGTGCCGGCCAGGGAACCCTGCGAGGCGGGGACCTGGTAGGCGGTCTTCAGCGGACGGTAGAACTCGTCCATCGACTGGACGGCGGTGGCGAAGTACTCGGTCGACGAGACATAGCTGAGGAAGCCGTAGGCCTGGCCCAGCCAGCCCGCCTTGTCGTACTTGATCTCGCTCAGCTTGGTGCCGGTGTCGGCGTCGCCCTGCCAGGTGCTCAGGACACGGCCGATCTTGTCGTAGACGGTGGACACCTTCTTGTCCCGGCCGTCGTACGTGGCGATCGGCCGGTCCAGCTCGTCGTACTCGGTCCGGGAGGTGCCGGCGTCCGGGTCCACCGACGTCTTCTTGCGGCCGAGCTGGTCGTACTCGTACCGCCACACGTTGTTCTTGGCGTCGGTGACCGTCTCCAGCAGGCCCCTGTTGTTGTACGTGTACTTCGTCGCGTCGTACGCCACGCCGACACCCGGTGACGACCCGCGGTAGTGGCGGATCTCCGAGACGTTGCCCTGGCCGTCGGTGATCGTCGTGGTGGGCACACCGCCGACCGGCGGGTCTACGTGCGTCTGCTCGCCGTCGTACCGGGTCGTCGTGCGCCACTGCTCGACGCCCGACACCTGGAAGATCTGTGCCGTCGTGCGGCCCAGGCCGTCATACTCCAGCAGGCTCTGCGCGCCCACCTCACCGTTGTGCACGAGCAGCAGCTCGTCCGCGGCGGCGCCGGCGGCGTTGTACGTCGAGTTGGTCTTCTTGAGGTTGCCCGTACCGTCGTACCAGGTGTCCGCGACCATGCGGGTGCCGTCCGCGCCCTCCGTCTGGATCTGACGGGCTCGCAGCAGGCTGTCGTAGAGCTGGTACTCGGCGCCGTAGGAGCCGTCGTTCTCGATCTTCTCGGTCTTGATCGAGGTGACCTTGTCCTTGCGGACGTTGTACGAGTACTTGATGCTCGGCGTCTGGGACGAGGCCCGGTCCGGCAGCCACACGGACGTCAGGCGACCCATCGCGTCGTACGCGAGGTCCGTCCGCTTGCCGTTCGGGTCGGTCTGGCCCGACGACATGCCCCAGGCCGGGGCGTAGTCGGTGGTGGTGGCGTGACCGAGGGCGTTGGTGACCTTCGTCCTGGTCAGCAGGCCGTTGGTCTCGGTGTAGACGGTCTTCGTCTCGTCCGTCGTCCCGACCTGCTTGGCGTCCTGCTGGGTCAGCGGACGGCCGAAGTCGTCGTACGTCGTGGCGCCCGTGACCTGGTAGGTCGCCGTGGTGCCGTTGTGCGCCGTCAGACGCTCGGTCTTGGTCGCGTCGCCCTTGCTGGGCGCCGCGCCGAACGCGCCGCCGTCGTAGGAGGTGCGTTCGTCCGCGAGGACCTGGGTCTTGCGGTCGGGCGTCGTCGCGCACTTCACGGACACCGACTCACTGCGGGCCGGAAGCGAGAGGATGTTCTTCGCCGGGTTGTCCGCGTAGGTGGTGCGGGTGCAGCTGTCGTCCTTGGTGGTGGAGACATCGCCCTGGTCGTCGACCGTCAGGACGCGGCCGGTGCCGTTCGACGTGTCGTACGTCGTCGTGGACTTCGTCTCCAGCCAGGTGCCGTCGGACTTCAGGTTGAAGCCGCGGCCGACCTGGCTGCGGACGATCACCGCGCGGGTGGTGCCCCAGCTCCTGGTCTGGGTGGCGCTGTAGTGCTTCCAAGGGGTGCTGATCGACTTGGAGATGAGCTTGGCGCCGTCATAGGTGGCGACCTCCAGCTGGTGGCCGGTGAACTCCTCGTCGTCCGGGTACGACGCACCCGTGGAGTCCTTGACCGACACCGAACGGGTGGTGCCGTCGGCGTCCTTGTCCCCGTTCATGCCCTGAAGGAACGTGTAGTCGACCCGGGTCTTCTGGACGTCCGAGGTGCCGCTGGTGACCTTGACCTTGCCGTAGCCCTGCCAGCCGCCCCAGGTCAGGTACTTCTCGTCGGTGATGCCGTCCGGCTTCGCCTTACGCCAGGCCGCGTCGCCCTGGTAGTCGTAACGGGTCACCATCGAGTCGCTGCCGCCGGTGCGGTCGGTCTCGATGACCGCCGACACGACGTACTTGTGGAACCAGTCCGTGATCGGGTCGGTGTAGCCCGGCGGGGACCACTTCACCGGGTAGCAGCGCTTCGTCGACTCCCCCGGCTTCGGCAGAGCGGCCTTGGTGCAGTCGGCGGGGGCGTAGGTGACGTCGAGCTGGGCGCCCGTCTCGCTGAGAACCATGGAGAGGCGGAAGCGGTAGAAGGGGGCGATGTTGTCGCCCACCGCGTCGACCCGGTTCGCGAGCTGCTCACCGAAGAGGTCGACGGACGGCAGCTTGACGGCCGTGCCCGCCCGGCCCTCGTGCTCGATCTTCGACAGCCAGAGGGTCTTGGAGTCGTCGCCGTTGTCGGTGAAGAGGTGGGTCAGGGACCAGGCGTCCACGTCCTGGTAGGTCGTGGCGTCCTTGCGCATCTGTGTGACGACCGACGTCAGCCGCTTCGTCGTCCAGAAGGTCTGGCCGACCGTGCACTTGGTGCCCGACTTGCACTCCTGGTCGACCGGGACGTCCGGCCAGTGCGAGGCGTTCGCCTTGGTGCGCTTGGATTCCGCGCAGTCGAAGTCGGCGGTGGGCAGGCAGCGCTCGGCGGTGTTGAACACGATCCGCGCCGGCGCCTTCGCGGCGTAGACCTGGCCGTCGCGCTGGCCGTAGTCGATCCGCTTGAGCCAGCCGCCACGGTGGTACGCCGTGCCGTTGACGTCCGTCTTGCCGTTCAGCGCGTAGTAGTTCGTCTCACGCTCGTAGAAGTAGGACATCACGTTGCCGTGCGTGTCCTTGACGTAGTCCAGCGACCAGCGCCACGCCTGCTGGCAGTACGCGGACGTGAACGTCGCGTTGTAGCAGGGCTCACCCGAGTCGTCGCCGAACACCGGCGCCGTCCAGACCGAGTTGGTCTCCTCGTTGCCCGACGCCCAGCCCGGCAGCCGGTTCTTGCCGAAGTAGTACTCCGTGCCGTCCGAGGTGGTGATACGCCAGTACTCGCCGTCGTTGTCGCCGTTCGTGGCACCCGTCAGCTTCTCGATCTTCGCGCCGTCGTCGGACGACATGTGCCACTCGCCGGTGGTGTCGTCCTTGACCAGCTCACCGGAGCTGCCGTTGAGCATGACCGTGGCGTTCTCGAACGCCCAGCACTGCTCGGCCGAGCCGTCGTGGCCGTCCTCCGAGCAGGGCTTGTAGCGGCGCTCGATGTACCCCGGGTCGTAGGAGAAACCCTCACCGACCCACGAACCCTGGTTGTTCGTCGCCGCCGTACGGCCGTCCGCCGACTGCGAGGAATAACCGAGACCCACGGTCGGGGACAGACCACCGGGGGTCGGGACCGATCGGAAGGGGTAGTTCCAGTTGAAGGCGCCGGAAGAAGTGGCGACGCTCCAGCTCGCCGACGGGGCCAGTGCCGTGGCCTTGTAGGTGCCCTGCGCGCTCGACGGACCCGCCGCGACCGCGACCAGCGAGGTCGCTGTCGCCGCCATCGTCGAAACACCCTCGGCGGCGGCCGGAGCGGCGGTCACGTCCGCCGAGACCGTACCCGTCTTCACGTCGTTGACCGTCGGCAGCACCTTCGGCCGCTCGGGGCAGTCCTTGCTGCCGGGCACGGCCACGACGGCACACGCCGGAAGCTGGACCAGCTGAAGACGCGAGCCGTACGAGCCGCCGAAGCCCTCCGCGAACTCCGAATAGTCCACCGTCAGGCGGACCTTGCCCGCCTGCCGCTCTCCGTCCGCCCGCTCGACATCCAGCAGCACCTCGGCACCGAGCCGGTCGGCCCGCTTCGGGTCGAGGACCTCGACCCGGACGCTGTCCGCGGCCTGCGCCGCCTTGACCTTGGCCCTCGCCCTGCTGACCTTCACCGGCAGACCGCCGGCCTCCGCGGTGGCGCCCAGCCTCACCTCGGCGCCGCCCCGCTTCGGCCACACCGCCTTCTCCAGCCCCTTCACCGCCGCCTTGCGCGCGGGGTCCGAGGGGCGGGACTTCGCCTTGGCGTCCCGCCCCCGGGCGGGATCGCCGTCGTCCTGGACACCGGGGCGGCTGGTGCGGCCCTTGGCGTCCGTGGCGAGCGGCACGGCCTGGACCGTGGACGCGGAGAGCGCCAGGGCCAGGCTCAGCACCGTCGTGCCGAGAATGCGTCTGGGTATTCGTCGGCTCAAGGGCCGACTCTTCCAATACATCAATGATCTCCGTTTGTGGACAGGGAGTACCGGCCGCGGCGCAGGGCTCGCGCCGCGGCAGGAAGAGAGAAGAGGTCAGGGGATACGGAGCGGAGTTGCGCGAACAGGTCGGCGCGCCCGATGTCCCAGGAGCGGCCCGGGGTGCGGTGGTCGGCCCGTTTCGGGTCGACCACCTCGGCCCGGACGCTGTCCGCGGCCTGCGCCGCCTTGCATACGGCGGCTCACTGAGCGGCCACGGAAGAACATCTGTCACCTCTCTGATCGTCGGGCGTGTGAGGAAAGGGAGAGGGATGAAGGGTCGAGCGGGGCGTCGAAAAGCCGCCCCGGAAGGCGGAGTGACGGAGCATCACACGGACAGGGGCCCGGCTTGAGGGAACAAACCGAGCCCCGTCTCCCGTGATCCGCGTTACGCGACGAGCAGTTCCGCTGCGCGGCGGTAAGGGACGGCCTGTGCCTCGGCCAGCTCCCACAAAGCAGGCAGACCGCCCGTCCGGAGCCGGTCCTCCGCCTCCGCCTGGCAGGCCCGCTCGAAGTCGGCCAGCCGGGTGAAGGAGCCGATGCGGATCTCGGACGGCCAGGCGGCGGCCGCCTCAAGGGCCTGGCTCAGCCCTTGCACGGGGTCCACGGGCTGTTCCGTCCGGGCGACGATGATCGCGACGTCCGCGATCCGCGTCCCGGCCCGGAAGAAGGCCGCGCCCGGCAACTGCTCCCCGTACCTGGTGCCCAGCGACCAGTTGGCGACGAAGGCGTCGGCGAGCGCGGCGTCGTCACGCTCCCGCCCACCGACGAAGGCCCTGATGCTCCCGAGTCCCGCCTCGACCTTGTCGTAGCGGTCCGAAAGCCCGCCCAGGGCGGCGAGCACGCGCAGTGCTCCGCCCAGTCGCACGGCCGCGGCGCAGCAGAGCGCTTCACCGGCGGTGTCGAACGTCCCGTCCGCGGTCTTCTCCACGGTTGTCCTCCCTTCGCTTCTTCGCGGCCGTCAGAACTTGCTGAGCAGCCATCGCTCGATCTCGTCGGTCTTCATTCCCTTGGGCAGGTCCTGAGGGCCGATCCCACCGGCGCGCAACACGTCCGCGCAGTACGTGACGCAACTCCGCGTGTCGAGATCGTAGGGATCGAAGACATGTCCTTCGGTGGCGCGCTGGAACGCCTGCGCGTTCTTCGCGTTGGGCAGGGGAATCCTGATGGCGAAGGACAGGCTGGACACCTCCCCCTCGTAGAAGGCCCCCACGGCGTCCGTACCGGGCGTGCCCAGCTGCTCGCTGTGGAGGGACTCCCCGTTGTACTCGACCTTGACCGAGGCGTGCTTGGGGTTGGCACCGGCGTCCAGGTAGACCGTGGCCGATCCGGACGTGTCGGGGGCGTCGGAGGCGGTGGGGCAGTTGTGCACCAGCAGCGGTGTCACGTCCGCCAGCACGTAGAACGTGTGGATGCCCGTGATGGTCAGGTCGTGGGTGCGCTGGCGCTTGTCGAAGTGGCGGTTGGCCGTGAGTTCGACGGTGTCGCCGGAAGGGGTGCGCAGCTTCATACCGGGTTCGAGAGCGCCGGCCGGGATCCACGCCTGCTCGGACTCGACCCAGAAGGGGTGCGTGGTCGTGGCGACCAGCGTCTCCTCGCGACCGGAGTCCGGCTTCACCGTGAGGTCCGAGAACTGCTTGTCCGCCTCGGTGACGATGGTCCCCGCGACCTCGCGGACGGTGGTCTCCCCGGTCTCCGGATCGGTCACCACCACCTTGTCGCCGAGTTCGACGTCCTCGATCGGCTTGGTGGAGCCGTCGGCGAGAAGGACCTTGGTGCCGGGCAGGAAGCTGTGGCACTTCCCCTTCTGCAGCTTGCGCAGCGCGTCCGCGGCCTTCTTGCGGGCCATGGCCAGGCCGTCCTTGGCCTTGGCGAGTGCCTTGTTGGCCTTGAGCAGGTCCTTGACCCCGCCGATGAGATCACCGACGAGATTGACGACCCGCTTGGCGAGTTTGACTCCCTTCGCCCACTTCCAGGGCATGCCGTACTTCGCCATGATCTTGCCGGCGAGGCCGCCGGCGAAGCTGCCGGCGATGTTCAGCAGCGTTTCGCCGCAGGCGCCGACGTCACCCGTGGAGATACAGTCGAGCGCCGCGTCGACACCGAGGATGTCCCGGACGATCTTGACCAGCGCCTTGCCGGCGGAACCGATGCGCTGCTTGGCCGAAGACTGCTGCTTCTGGGCCTGGTTGACCTCGTTCTGCGCCTCGGTGACCTTCGCGCCTTCGGAGCCCGGCGCGCACAGCAGGTCGCAGCCGGACGTCCCACAGCCGAGCGCCCCGGGGAAGAGGCTGCACGTCGTCGAGGACAGCAGTCCGCTCGGGTCGGACAGTGTGACGGGGCTGTTGTCGGCGTAGGCGTAACCGTTGATCTGCTGCGGCTGCGTGTAGTCGATGACCGGGTCGATCGAGATGAACTTGCCGATCGCCGGGTCGTACTCCCGGGCGCCCAGGTGGGTCAGGCCGGTGGAGGTGTCGGTGGTGCCGCCGACATAGCCCTTCTCGCCGGGCCAGGTGCCGGTGGCCGTGCCGCGCTGGACGCCGTACGGGTCGAAGCGGCGCTGGGAGACCGCGCCCGTCGCCGCCTCGACGGCGAGCTCGCCCGTGCCGTGGTGGTCGGCCGCGAGGAACGACAGCCTGCCGTCGTCGGTGCGGACCGCGACGGTCTGGCCGGCGTACGAGTAGTACCGGGTCGCCGACTTCTTGGTGCCGTCCGCGGAGAGCTTCAGCTCCATGCCGGGCAGGTAGACCGTGGTGCCCGAGGTGTCCTTGCGCTGGATCCGGCTGCCGGAGGCGTCGTACAGGTACGTCGTCTCGGAGCCGTTCGCCTCCTTCACCTTGGTGAGCCGGCCCGCGTCGTCCCAATCGAGCGACTGGGCGTCTCCGCCGATCGTCCGCTTGGTGGTGGCGCCCGCGTCGTTGAACTCGTACGCGTACTGCCTGGTGCCGGTCGGGGTCTTCTCGGTGACCTTGGTCAACTGGTGCGGACCGTCGCCGAGGGCGCCCGCGCCGCCGTACTCGTAGCTGCGCGTGATGTTCTTGGACGCGTTCAGCCCGGTGTCGTGGATGGTCTCCGTCTTCCGGTTGCCGATGGCGTCCGTCTCGTACGACTTCCAGTACGCGGCGGGGCCGCCCAGCGCGCTCGTGCCCGGGGCAGCGGTGCAGGCACTCGGGCGGGAGCCCTCGACGGGCGCCGCCGAGCCGACGGTGCCGGAGCCGGCCGCGTTCGCCACCGAGGCCGCGGGCGTCCACGCCTCGGCCAGCCGCTGCTGGCTGTCGTAGGCGAAGCACTGCACGTCCGGCGACGAGGTGTTCGCGGTGTCCGCGATCGACAGGACGTTGCCGGCCTGGTCGTAGGAGTAGGACGACTGCTTGGCCGGGGCCGTCGCGCCGTAGACGTCGACGGTGGACCGGGTGAGGCGGTCGGTGCCCGTCTCGTGGTCGAAGGTCTGCCACACCTTCTTGCCCGAGCCGGTGTACAGCTCCAGCTGCTGCAGCAGGCTGTTCTTCGAGTAGACGGTGTTGGTGACGTACGAGGTCGTGCCCGTCATCGTGGTCGGGCGCTGGAGCGCGTCGTACCCGTAGGTCATGGCCTCGGCGGACAGGCCGCCGGCTGCGGGCAGACCCGCCGACTGGAGGGTGCCGTCGCGGTTGTAGGTCGACGTGAAGACATAGGTGCCGGCCAGGGAGCCCTGCGACGCGGGCACCGAGTACGCCGTCTTCAGCGGCTGGTAGAACTCGTCCATCGACTGCACGACCGACGCGAAGTACTCGGTCGGGGAGACATAGCTGAGCTGGGCGTACGGCTGGCCCAGCCAGCCGGCCTTGTCGTAGCGGGTCTCGGTCAGCTTCGTCCCGGTGTCGACGTCACCGGTCCAGGTGCTGGTGACCCGGCCGAGCGCGTCGTAGGCCGTGGACGTCTTCTTGTCGCGCCCGTCCCAGGCCGCTACGGGCCGGTCCAGTTCGTCGTACTCGGTGCGGGAGGTTCCGGCGTCCGGGTCGACCGACGTCTTCTTGCGGCCCAGCTGGTCGTACGTGTACCGCCACACATTGCCCTGGGCGTCGGTGACCGTCTCCAGCTTGCCGGCCCGCGTGTAGGTGTACTTCGTCGAGTCGTACGCCGTCAGCGGGGCGGGCGAGGCCCCCTTGTAGTGCCGGACCTCCGTGGTGTTGCCCTCGGCGTCCGAGACGGTCGTGGTGGGCACACCGCCGACCGGCGGGTCGACGTGCGTGAGCTCACCGTCGTACGTGGTCGTGGTGCGCCACTGCTCGACGCCGGACACCGCGAAGATGTCGGCCGTGGGGCGGCCGAGGGCGTCGTACTCCACCCGGGTCTGCGCGCCGACCTCGCCGTTGTGCACGAGCAGCAGCTCGTCCGAGGCGGCGCCGACCGCGTTGTAGGTGTTGTTGGTCTGCTTGATCTTGCCCGCGCCGTCGTAGAACGAGTCCGCGACCATACGGGTGCCGTCCGGACCCTCGGTCTGGATCTGGCGGGGACGCAGCAGGCTGTCGTAGAGCTGGTACTCGGCGCCGTAGGACCCGTCGTTCTCGATCTTCTCGGTCTTGATCGAGGTGACCTTGTCCTTGCGGACGTTGTACACGTACTTGATGCTCGGCGTCTGCGACGCCGCGCGGTCCGGCAGCCAGACCGAGGTCAGCCGGCCGAGACTGTCGTAGGCGAGGTCCGTCCGCCTGCCGTTCGGGTCGGTCTGCCCCCTGGACAGGCCCCACGCGGAGGCGTAGTCGGTGGTCGTGATGTGGCCGAGGGCGTTCGTCAGCTTGGTCTGGGTGAGCAGACCGTTCGTCTCGACGTAGTCCGTCCGCGTCGGGTTCTGCTTGGCGTCCTTCTGTATCTTCGGACGCCCGAAGTCGTCGTACGTGGTGGTGCCCGTCACCTGGTACGTGGCCGTGGTGCCGTTGTGGGCCGTCAGGCGCTCGGTCTTCGTCGCGTCGCCCTTGGTGGGCGCCGCGCCGAAGGCGAGGTCGTCGTAGGAGGTGCGTTCGTCCGCGAGGACCTGGGTCCTGCGGTCGGGCGCCGTCGCGCACTTCACCGACACGGACTCGCTGCGCGAGGGCAGCGAGAGGATGTTCTTCGCGGTGTTGTCCGCGTACCAGAGGCGGGTGCAGGTGTCGTCGTCGCTCTTCGAGACGTCGGCCTGGTCGTCGACCTCGGTCGCCCGGCCGGTGCCGAGGTCCGTCTCGTACTTCGTGGTCGACTTGGTCTGCCGCCACGTGCCGTTGGACAGCAGGCTGTACCCGCGTTCCGTGTCCGCCTTGACGATGGCCGCCCGCGTGGTGCCCCAGCTCCTGGTCTGGGTCGCGGTCGTGTGCTTCCACGGCTCGCTGATCGCCTTGGAGATCAGCTTGCCGCCGTCGTAGGTCGCGACCTCCAGCTCGTGTCCGGTGAACTCCTCGGAGTCGGTGTAGGAGACTCCCGTGGAGTCCGTCACCGAGACCGAGCGCGTGCCCCCGTCCGGCTTCGCGTCGCCGTTCATGCCCTGGAGGTACGTGTAGTCGACCCGGGTCTTCTGCTCGTCGGCGCTGCCGGAGGTCACGGTGACCTTGCCGTAGCCCTGCCAGCCGCCCCAGGTGAGGTACTTCTCGTCGGTGATGCCGTCCGGCTTCGCCTTACGCCAGGCCGCGTCGCCCTGGTAGCTGTAGCGGGTGACGAGCTGGTCGCTGCCGCCGGTGCGGTCGGTCTCGATGACCGCCGACACGACGTACTTGTGGAACCAGTCCGTGATCGGGTCGGTGTAGCCCGGCGGGGACCACTTCACCGGGTAGCAGCGCTTCGTCGACTCCCCCGGCTTCGGCAGAGCGGCCTTGGTGCACTCGGCGGGGGCGTAGGTGACGTCGAGCTGGGCGCCCGTCTCGCTGAGAACCATGGAGAGGCGGAAGCGGTAGAAGGGGGCGATGTTGTCGCCCACCGCGTCGACCCGGTTGGCGAGCTGCTCACCGAACAGCTCCACCGACGGCAGCTTGACGGCCGTGCCCGCCCGGCCCTCGTGCTCGATCTTCGACAGCCAGAGGGTCTTGGAATCGTCGCCGTTGTCGGTGAACAGATGCGTGAAGGTCCAGGCGTCCACGTCGTCGTAGGTCGTGGCGTCCTTGCGCATCTGCGTGACGACCGACGTCAGCCGCTTCGTCGTCCAGAAGGTCTGGCCGACCGTGCACTTGGTGCCCGACTTGCACTCCTGGTCGACCGGGACGTCCGGCCAGTGCGAGGCGTTCGCCTTGGTGCGCTTGGATTCCGCGCAGTCGAAGTCGGCGGTGGGCAGGCAGCGTTCGGCGGTGTTGAACACGATCCGCGCCGGGGCCTTCGCGGCGTAGACCTGGCCGTCGCGCTGGCCGTAGTCGATCCGCTTGAGCCAGCCGCCACGGTGGTACGCCGTGCCGTTGACGTCCGTCTTGCCGTTCAGCGCGTAGTAGTTCGTCTCACGCTCGTAGAAGTAGGACATCACGTTGCCGTGCGTGTCCTTGACGTAGTCCAGCGACCAGCGCCACGCCTGCTGGCAGTACGCGGACGTGAACGTCGCGTTGTAGCAGGGCTCACCGGAGTCGTCGCCGAACACCGGCGCCGTCCAGACCGAGTTGGTCTCCTCGTTGCCCGACGCCCAGCCCGGCAGCCGGTTCTTGCCGAAGTAGTACTCCGTGCCGTCCGAGGTGGTGATACGCCAGTACTCACCGTCGTTGTCGCCGTTGATGCCGTCGGTCAGCTTCTCGACCTTCGAGCCGTCGTCCGACGACATGTGCCACTTGCCGGTGGTGTCGTCCTTGACCAGCTCACCGGAGCTGCCGTTGAGCATGACCGTGGCGTTCTCGAACGCCCAGCACTGCTCGCCGGAGCCGTCATGGCCGTCCTCGGAACAGGGCTTGTAGCGGCGCTCGATGTACCCCGGGTCGTAGGAGAAGCCCTCACCGACCCACGAACCCTGGTTGTTCGTCGCCGCGGTACGGCCGTCCGCCGACTGCGACGAGTAGCCGAGACCCACGGTCGGGCTCAGACCGCCCGGGGTCGGCACCGAACGGAAGGGGTAGTTCCAGGAGAAGCCACCGGAGGAGTTCGAGACCGTCCAGCTGGCGGAGGGGGCCAGCGCCGTGGCCTTGTAGGTGCCCTGCGCGCTCGACGGACCCGCCGCGACCGCGACCAGCGAGGTCGCTGTCGCCGCCATCGTCGAGACGCCCCCGGCGGCGGCCGGAGCGGCGGTCACGTCCGCCGAGACCGTACCCGCCCTGACATCGTTGACCGTCGGCAGCACCTTCGGCCGCTCCGGGCACTCCTTGCTACCCGGCGTGCCAAGAGCGGCACACGCGGGAAGCTGGACCAGCCGAAGCCGCGAGCCGTACGAGCCGCCGAAGCCCTCCGCGAACTGCGAGTAGTCCACCGTGAGGCGGACCTTGCCCGCTCGCGCGGCACCGTCCGCCCGCTCCACACCCAGCAGCACATCGGCACCGAGCCGGGCGGCCCGCTTCGGATCGAGGACGTCGACCCGGACCTTACCGGCCGCCTGTGCCGCCTTGACCGCGGCCTTCGCCCTGGTGACCCCGACCGGCAGACCGCCGGCCTCCGCGGTGGCGCCGACCTTCAGCTCGGCGCCACCGCGCTTGGGCCACGCAGCCTTCTCCAGGCCCTTGACCGCCGCCTTGCGCGCCGGGTCGGAGGGACGGGGCTTCGCTTTCGCATCGGATCCCTCGGCGGGATCACCGTCGTCCTGGACACCGGGGCGGCTGGTACGGCCCCGGTCGCCGTCGAGCGCCGCCGCCTGGACCGACGACGCGGACAGCGCGAGGGAGAGCCCCAGCACTGTGGCGACGACCGTCTGTCGAGGCATGCGGCGGCTCAGGGAGCGGCCACGGAAGAACATTCGACAACTTCCTGATCGTAGGGAGACGTCATGAAGGTGCACGGGGGCGGGGGCAGAGGGCGGGGTCGGAGGCAGGACCAGGTGTGCCGGGCCCTGTACGGACCCGGCACACACCACAAGTGACGCTCGGTCACATATCGGGGAGGGCCGTCAGCGCGGCCATCTGCTGCACCGCGATCTGGTCGGCCGCACCGCTGTAGACACGGACCTCGTCGATCGCGCCGGCGAAGTACTCGCTCGCCCCGCGCAGCGAACGACCCACCTGGAGGCCGCCGGTGGCGGACCACAGGGTGTTGTTGGTGCCGTAGGCACCGGCCACGAGCTGGCCCTCGACGTAGAGGCGGATCGAGTTGGCGAAGGCGTCGTAGACGACCGCCAGGTGCTGGCCGGAGCCGCCGGTGTCGGGCAGCTCCTGGTCGTCGGTGAAGGTGACGACCTCGGGGGAGGCCGCGTCGGTCTTGGCGACGACCAGCTCCCACTGCTGCGTGGTCGCCTGGTAGCGGACCTGAAGGCGGTTGGCGCTGGCGCCCGGCAGGGACAGCACCGTCTGCGACTTCGCCGGGTCCAGCGAGGTGAGCTGGGCGCGGGCGGTGACGGTGAAGCTGCTGTTGCCGGTGACCGGGGCGGTGGCGGTGGACGCGTAGTCCCCGTCGCCGTCCAGGACCAGGTTGCCGTCGCCGACCAGGGCGGCCGTGTCGAACAGCGGGTCGGCCGGGCGGTAGATCGAGGCGTTGCCCGCGAGGGTCAGCGGCTGGCCGCCACCGGTCTCGGCGGAGGCACCGCCGGTGGCGGTGTCGAGCTGCCAGTAGGCCTTGCGCTGCGGCTTGACGGTCATCAGCTCGGCGACCTGGGCCGCCGGCAGGACCCGGTCGAAGACGCGGACCTCGGCGAGGTCACCGGTGAAGTTGTCGCGGTAGCCGCTCTTGGCCGTGGCGCGGCCGATCTGCAGCGGTCCGTACGACTTCCAGGTGGAGCGCCGGGTGGCCGAGCCCTTGAGGTCCTTGTTGATGTAGAGCTGGAGCTCGGGGCCGGTGCTCTTCTGGGCGTCGTAGACGCCGGTCAGCAGCACCCACTGGTCCTTGACCGGGGTGACTCCGGTGGAGACGGCCTTCCACTCGCCGAGCGAGTCCACGTCGTCGACCGGGACGGCGAACTTCCAGGTCTGCGCGGAGGCGTCGTAGCCGAAGGTGAACCCGGGCTCACCGGTGCCGTCCTGGCTGATCACCGTCATGTCCTTGTCCAGGGCGGTGGGCCGCACCCAGGCGCTGACGGAGAAGCTCCTGGCGGTGTCGAGGACGGTCTCGCTGGCGTCGAGGTAGGACTCGGTGGTGCCGTCGAAGTGCGCTGCCTTGTCGACCTTGCCGCCGGGGCCCTCGGCGCCGAAGGAGACGGCGGTACCCGCGGTCGCCGAGAACTCGCCGCTCTCGTCGTGGGCCTCGGTGTCGCCCGCCTGGTCGGCGAGGTTCCACTGGGCCACGACCGGGGTTCCCTCGCTGACCAGGAACTCGTAGTGGGCCTTGGTGCTGGGGTTCTCCGCCTTGTCGACGGCGATCACGTCGACCCAGTGCCGCCCGGCCCGGGTCGGCATCCACTGCACGGAGACGGAGCCGCCCGCCGCGGACGGGGTGGCGACGGTCGCCGGGCTCGCGGTGCTGTCGAACGCGTAGCGGTACTTGACGACGTCCGTGTCGGGGATGGAGTCGTTCGGGTTGGGCGCGAAGGTGAAGGTGCCGTAGGTGCCCACGCCGTCGTGGTAGACGGTGTCGGAGGGGTACTGCTTGGACAGCACGTTCGGCTTGCCGGGCAGCGTCTTGTCGTAGATGAACTCGCAGCGCTGGGCGGGATCGCCGTCGTAGCTCCACGGGCCGTAGCCGTCACCGTCGGTGGCGCGTGCGCTCCAGTAGATGACGGTGTTCTGCGGGATGGACGACTTGACCGTGTGTGTGAACCTGGTGCCGGTGGTCGGGGAGAGCCAGTCCGGCGTCAGGTAGGTGTAGGACTTGGCCGCCTTGGTGGTGGGGTCGGTCCACTCCACCTTGAACTCGACCTTGACCTTGTCGGTCTGGCCGTTGCCGTGGTCGGGGTCGCTCGCGATGGCCTGGAGCTTCGGCGGGACCTCGGTGTACTCGCGGCTGCCGCCCCACTTGCACAGACCGCCCGGGTCGGTGGTCATGTCGGACGTCTTGATCTGCCGCGGCAGGTTGTTGTACTTGACCGACAGGTAGGCGTTGCCGCAGATCCGCTTCCACTCGGCGAAGCGGGACTCGTCGGCGGCCCGCAGACCCAGCGTCATCGAGTTCCAGCCGTCGGCGGCCGCCGTCTTGATCTCGCTGGTCAGCTCGGGGTTGGTCTTCTCGCTGCTCTCGAAGTTCAGGTTGGCCTGGCTGGAGCAGGAGGTCGGCGAGATCGCCTTGTCGACCGTCGCGATGTGGTCGTCCCAGTCGTCCGAGGTGTTGGACCAGTTGCTGGAGGACGAGAGGGAGTAGTTCTTGCCGCCGATGCGGTAGAGCCGGATGGGCTCCGCGGTCGGGCTGGCACTGTAGATGTGCTCGACCCGGGCGGAGAAGGTCGCGCCCAGGATCTGCTTCCCCTTGTAGAAGGAGAGCGGCATCGTGAACATCACGCGGCGGACGCCCACGCCGTTGCAGGAGACCGGGTTGTAGTCGGTCGGGCACTTGCCGGCGCCCGCGCTGCCGGAGTATTTCCAGTCCTGCTCGGTGGGCATCCCGGACATGACGCCGGTCCAGGAGGTGCGCGAGGTGGTGCGCGAGATCGGGTCGATGACGACCGGGAAGACGGTGTCCGCGCCCTGGAGGAGCTTCTGGTCGGGGACCAGGCTCAGCCTGCCCTTGCCGACCTCGACGCCCAGCGGGGCGACCCGGCCGCCGCCGCCCGGTCCCTCCATGGCGGGTTCGACGGCCGCCCCGGGGCCCGGGCCGGCCGCGGGGGTGGCGGCGGTCGCGTCCGTGCCCGCGGCGGCGGACTTCAGCGCCCTCGCCACGGCCTGGGGACCCTGCTTCCGGGTGGAAGCCTCCTTCACGGCGGCCGAGTCCCACATCGATGGCTTGCCCGCCTGGAAGACGGTTCCGCCGACGGCGGCGTCCTGGGCGAGGATCGCCCCGGTGGTGTCCTCCGACACCTTGAGGCCGTCGGTGGTCATCCCGAGGTCGATGTGGGCCAGTCGCGGATCGTCCGCGGCCTCGGGTGTCTTGACGACCAGCAGGTGGCCGAAGCCGTCGGCCTCGGCCCGCACGGTCAGGTCGACGCCGGGCAGGGCCTCGGCGTAGGTGGCGGTGTCCCCCTCCACCCGGGGCGCCGGCAGCCTGCCGTAGGGCCAGGTCAGGGCGAACTCACGGCCCGCCCTGCGCATCGTCACGAACGGCTTGTCCGCCTGGCCGGTGGAGAAGGCGAGGTCGACGGTGGCGGCCTTGGGCCCCCAGGTGCCGTCGGCCCGCTTCACCAGCGTCGCGTCGACCGGGACCCAGGTACCGTTCTTGACCGTGCGCACCGGCTCGGTGTACTCGCGGGCGGTGAAGGTGCCGTCGGGCTCGGCGAAGATCTCCCGGCGCTCGGTGCGCGCGCCGACGACCTCGGTCTTCTTGCCGCTCTCCTTGGCCACGGCCATGGCCTGCTGTTCGGTCACCGTCGGCTGGTCGGCGGCGATGGGCGTCTGGTTCCGGCCCGGGTCACCGTCCGGCAGGACCGCCAGGGTGCCGGCCGTCATCGCGCCGGCGACGGCGGCCGCGACGGCGACGCGCCTGAGCACGCCACGCCGTATCGGTCTCTGTCTGTCTGCGGACACGCGTCCACTCTCCCGTTGCTTCATGTCTGTCTCGGGTCCGGTCGTCGGACGGTCGCGCCGAAGGCGACGCCACCTGCGCACATGCCGCCCTCACCGGGCTTCTACGTCATCTGGGGGGAGGGCCTGGATGCCGTACCGACCATGTCGGCGGTGGTGTCGACGGCGGTGTGCCGCCGGCCGGAGAAGTCGCCGGTTCCGGCCTCCCCCTCGGCCCCGTCGATGTTCCGGTCGGTCCGGTGGGGCCCACGTCGGCGGTGGCGCCGAGACCCCTCACCGGGGACACCCGCGGCCGGTGGGGCACGGTGCCCGACGGCGGCTGGGCCGTCCGGGCACCGTGTCCTGAGGCCGCGTCAGCGGACGGTCGCCCCGAAGGCCACGTCGCCCGCCGGGATGCCGCCCTCACCGGGCTTGACCGTCGTCGTCGGCGCCCCGCCGGAGGTCACGTTCCACGGGAAGCCGTAGACCGCGTGGCCGTCGGCCGGACCGTAGGGCACGCCCACGTAGAGCAGGGAAGGCGTGGCGGCCAGGGACAGGCCGGTGAGCATGCGCGGTGCGGGCGTGGAGGGCACGCCGTAACCGGGGTCGAGCCACTGGTCGGAGGCGCCGGGCGCGCCGACCAGCGGGACGATCTGCACACCGCCCTTGTCCGCGTACTCCTCGGAGGACTCCTCGCCGGGCACACCGATGGCGACCTTGGTGGTCGTGGCCGTGGAGGTGGCGTTCGGGGAGGTGTTGACGGCGGTGAGGCGCTTGCCGAACAGGTCGCCGGCCTCGGCCACCTCCTCCACGTTCTCCGTGTTCTGGTCGATCCAGGCCAGCTGGCTGAAGGCGCCGCTCGCGGTGAGCCGGAAGACCTGGACGGCCCCGGCGTCGACGGTGGTCGACAGGTCCTCGCCGGGGACGCCCACCACGAGCAGCGACTCGGTGGTGGAGGTGGCGCCCGAAGGCCGGTACGGGACCATGGCGAGCGCGGCGCCGAACTGGTCGCCGGCCTCCTCGGCTCCGCTGATCTCGTCCTGGTCCTGGCCCAGACCGCCCAGCGGCTTGGGGGAGTTGGAGGTCAGCGTGTGGCTGAAGTAGCCGACGCCACCGGCGAAGGCCACGGTGCCCAGTGCCTCGCCCGGTGCGCCGACGGCGAAGTGGGTCGGGGTGGCGGCGAGAGTGGCGCCGAACCGGTCGTCCTGTTCGGCGGTGCCGGACACGGGCCCTGCGGTCTCGGTGTTCTGGTTGACGCCGGCGACGGTCTGGGCGGTGCCGCTGACGTAGTAGAAGGCACCCGCGTCCTCGACCGTGCCGATCGACTCGCCGGGGCTGCCGATCAGCAGGTAGGGCGTGCCGGCCGCGGTCTTCCCGGCCGCGACGGCGTAACCGACCCAGTCCTCCGCCTCCGCGGCGCCGCCGAGCGGCTTGTCGGTGCCCTGGAGGAACTCCTTGGCGGCGGTGCCACTGCCCAGCCCGGTCGTGGCGCCGTAGATCACCTGGACGAGTCCGGCGTCGGGCACGGTGCCGAGGTCCTCGTACGGGGCGCCGACCACCAGGTCGCTGCATCCGTCAAGATTGGCGTCGTAGACGGCCAGCGCGTAGCCGTACTGGTCGCCGCGCTCGGGGGCGCCCGGGATGTTGTCCGGGGCCTGGGAGATGGTCACGCTGCCCTTGCCGCCGCCGTACACGACGTGGACGGCACCGGCCTTGGCCACGCCGTCGACGGTCGCCTCGGGATCGGCGATTGCCATGTCCCTGACACCGTCACCGTTGAAGTCGGACTCGACGCCTGACGGACATGCGACCGCGGCCGCGGCGGGAACACCGCCGGTCCCGACGCCCCATGCCAGTAAGGTCCCTGCCACAGCGGTGGCGGCAGCACGCCGCCACACTTTCCCCACCCTTGACACAAGCACCCCGTGGATAAAGAGAACCTAAAGAACGTCAAGGGATCATCCCTTTGCGTGAAGTGCACATGCAATACCCCCCGAGTCCCCCGGAACATGACAAGAATCACAGGCGACGCATACGCAACCTCAAGGTGCACCCGGGCATCCGCGCGAGCAAGGGACCCTCTTCCCGGCCAAGCCGGCCGGGACTTCCGGATGGTCACCGCTCGAGCTCGACGCCGAACGAACGTGATATCGGTCACAAAGATCCCGTACGTCGCTGTCGAGGCCGGTACCGGGACGCCTCCCCTCCCCGCTCGCCACGGCCCGTTCGCCTCCGGCCCGTATGCTGCGCATTACCCCGAACCCCGAACCCGGATACCGGAAGGCGACGAAGTGAACTACAGGGTCCAGCCCAGTGCGCAGGTAGACGAGAGCGCCGAGATCGGGGCCGGCAGCAGCGTCTGGGACCTCGCACAGATCCGCGAGGGCGCCCGGCTCGGCGAAGGCTGTGTGATCGGCCGGGGCGCGTACGTCGGATCGGGCGTGCGCATGGGCGACAACTGCAAGCTCCAGAACTACGCCCTCGTCTACGAGCCCGCCGAGCTGGGCAGCGGCGTCTTCATCGGGCCGGCCGTGGTCCTCACCAACGACCACAACCCCCGTTCCGTGGACCCCGACGGCAAGCAGAAGCGCGGCGGCGACTGGGAGGCCGTCGGCGTGAAGATCCTCGACGGCGCCTCGATCGGCGCGCGCTCGGTCTGCGTGGCGCCGCTCACCATCGGCAGGTGGGCCATGGTGGCCGCGGGCGCCGTCGTCACCAAGGACGTGCCCGACTTCGCCCTGGTCGTCGGTGTCCCCGCCCGCCGCATCGGCTGGGTCGGCCGGGCGGGAGTACGACTGGTCGAACAGGCGGACGAGCCGGGCGTCTGGGAGTGCCCGCGGACCGGCTCCCTGCACGACGAGAAGGACGGCACGCTGGTCGAGCGCGGTGTCTGACGGCCACCCGGTCCGCCCCGACTCCCATCACGATGCGGACACGATGCGCCGCTCCGGGCGCAACCTGCCACGGATCTGACGCGTCCAAAGGTTTGCCAGCCATTTCCCTGCCCGAAACCGTTCCAGCAAACCCAGCAGACCCCAGAAGAAGAGTTGCTCTGTGAAAGTAATCAGCATCGTCGGTGCCCGCCCCCAACTGGTGAAGCTGGCCCCCATCGCGGCCGCCTTCGCCGAGACCGACCATGAGCACGTCATCGTGCACACGGGGCAGCACTATGACGCCGATCTCTCCGACGTCTTCTTCTCCGGCCTGGGCATCCCCGACCCCGATGTCCACCTTGGCGTTGGTTCCGGCAGCCACGGCGTACAGACCGGCGCCGTGCTCTCCGCGCTCGACCCGGTACTCGAGCGCGAGCAGCCGGACTGGGTGCTCGTCTACGGCGACACCAACTCGACCATCGCCGGGGCGCTGTCCGCCGTGAAGATGCACCTGCCGGTCGCCCACCTGGAAGCGGGCCTGCGCTCCTTCAACCGGCGCATGCCCGAGGAGCACAACCGCGTCCTCACCGACCACTGCGCCGACCTGCTGCTGGCCCCGACCGAGGAGGCCGTGCGCCACCTGGCCAACGAGGGCCTCGCCGACCGCACCCGACTGGCCGGCGATGTGATGGTCGACATCTGCCTGCGCATCCGCGACCAGGTGCGGGCTGGCGCCTTCCCGGCTCCCGAGCTCCCCGAGGGCATCGACCCGGCGCAGCCGTTCCTGCTGGCGACCCTGCACCGCCCGGACAACACCGACGATCCCGAGCGGCTCGCCGCGATCGTCGGCTCGCTGGCCAAGCTGCCGGTGCCGGTGGCGCTCGCCGCCCACCCGCGTCTGGTCGCCCGTGCCGAGGAGCACGGCATCGACCTGGCGCAGGGCAACCTCCACGTCGGCCGCCCGCTGCCCTACGCGAGCCTGGTCGCCGCCGTCCTCGCCTCCGTCGGCGTGGTCACCGACTCGGGTGGCCTGCAGAAGGAGGCGTTCCTGCTGGAGCGCATCTGCACCACCATCCGTCCGGAGACCGAATGGGTGGAGACCGTCAACACGGGCTGGAACGTCCTCGTTCCCGACCCCCACAGCCTGTCGCCGCAGGAGTGGTCCGAAACCGTGACGCGTCCCGTTCCGACGAACGACCCGGGCACCCCGTACGGCGACGGCACCGCGGCACGCAACGTCATCCGTCTCATGGAAGAAGCGAAGGGAGGCAGCCGGCGCGGCTGATGCGGACCCGTGGGGCGGCCGAAGCACACCGTCGGTCACATGCGTCCCACAGCCCGCGCACATCAGCGTGCTAGCGTCAATCGCTATGTCATCCGCTCCCTCGCCCGCGTCGCCTGCGAAGGGCAGACGACCCCACGTCATCTACCTCGCCATCGGTTTTCCGCCGGCCGCCAAGAGCTCCACGTACCGGATGCGCGAGACGGCCAACCAGTTCGCCAAGGCCGGCTGGGACGTCACGGTCGTCAACATCGCCCGTGAGTCCTGGGAACTCGACTCCGGCATCGACCTCTCCCTGCTCGACCAGGTCGACCCCAGGGTGAAGATCGAGGAACTGCCCTTGGTCCGCGAGGACCTGGAGACGGACATCCGCCTCTACGACGAGGCGCGTGCCCTGGATCCGCACGGCTGGGTCTCCGAGCTCCGCCGTCGTCAGACCCAGACCTTCCCCGAGCCCAACTTCGGCGAGTGGCGCGGCGACCTGGAGCAGGCCGTGCTGCGCATCCACCGCAGGCAGCCGGCGGACCTGGTGCTGGCCAGCTGCGTTCCCTATGTGAACCTCGCAGCTGCCTGGAAACTGTGGGAGGAGGCGAAGGTCCCCTTCGCGGTGGACTTCCGCGACGGCTGGTCCATCGACGTCATCGACGGCGTCGAGGCGTTCGCCCGGGACTCCGAGGAGGGCCGCTGGGAGAAGAAGGTCCTCGACCAGGCGGTCTCCCTGTGGGTGGTCAACGATCCCATCGCCGAGCACTACCGCAAGCGGTACCCCGAGCTCACCTCCCGCGTGCACGTCGTCCGTAACGGCTACGACGCGGACAGCTCGCCGGGCCGTGCGCACAATCCGGACCCCGAGTCCGGTCTGGTCTTCGGCTACCTCGGCACGGTCAACTTCACCGTTCAGCACCTGGAGATCGTCCTGAACGCCTGGCGGGCCGCCCGGGCGAAGGAGCCGCTGCTGGCGAACGCCCGCTTCGAGCTGCGCGGCCACCTCGGCAACGGAGCCAGCCGCGGGGCGAACCGGCACGCCGAGGTCCTCAAGGAGGCCGAGGCCGACGGCGTCTTCTACGGCGGGCCCGCCGCCAAGGCCGAGGTCGCCGACATCTACGCCCGCTGGGACGCCATGGTGCTGGTTCTCATCGGCGGCCGCTACGTCACCTCCGGCAAGGTGTACGAGTACATGGCAACCGGGCTGCCGATCGTGTCGGCGCACGCCGTCGAGCACGACGCCTCTAATGTGCTGAAGGGGCATCCGCTGTGGACGGGCGCTCCGGGCATCGACGAGGCCGGTCTGACGGAATCGTTCGTCAAGGCCGCCCACATGGCCGTGGAGACGACCGACGAGGAGCACGCGGACGCGATGGCCCACGCCGACCAGTTCACTCGTGAGGCGCTGATGTCCGTCGCCGTCAAGAACCTTGTCGAGGAGCTCGCCAAGTGACCGAAGTCCTGCTCGTCGCCACCTCCCGCCCTCAGTTCGGCGTGCTCGCCGACGCGGTGGCCAAGTTGAACGCCCAGGGTGCCCGCGTGCACCTGGCCGGCAGCTTCCACCTGGAGGCCGAGGGCGTCCCCGAGGAGCTCGCCAAAGTCGCGTTGGCCGAGGCGCACCAGTTGCCGCGCAACCTGCGCCATCGCAGCCAGGCACTGCGCCGCCGGGTGGGCAAGGCCCCGCGCGGACTGCGCCAGTGGATCCAGGTGAAGGGGGACTCCTGGCTGCGCTCCCGGGCCCGCAAGGCCGACGTGCTGGTCGCCCTGGACGCCGGCGCCGTGTACACGGTCTGGCGACTGGCCGAGTACAACCGCACCGCGCCCGCAAAGTTCGGGATCGCGCCCGCCCTGAGAGCCGTGGCGGAGTTGCAGGCCCAGGGCGGCACCACGGCCCGGCGTTCCTCCGTCCTGCCACCGCTGCATGCCGTCGCCCGTGACGTACGCCGCGGGGTGGACCAGCTTCCCGCCCAGCTGGTGCGGGCGGCGACCCCGCGGCCCGTGATGCGTTCCGGTGTCGGCGCCCGGCTGTGGCGCTCGGCCGTGACCGCGCCCGGCATGCCCATAAAGGTGCGCGCCGCGACCTCGCGGTACGTCGCGGAGGGCATGCAGTGGGCGGGCCGCGTCAGCGGGGCCGCACTGACCCTCGCGGATGCCGCCGCGAAGATCCCGGATCTGTCCCTGCGGGCCGACCTGTACTACGAGTCCGCCATGCAGGAAATCAAGAAGGGCATCAGCCCCCGCGACTGCGACAAGGCGGTGAAGGCCCATCTGACACTCGCCGACGCGGAGTTCGCCAAGGGAAGAACCGACGAGGCGGCCGACGCGCTGAACCGGGCGCTGTTTCTGCACTTCCACCGCGTGCTGCACATCGACCAGCTGTCCTCGCCGCTGGCCAAGGACGCCGAGGGGTTCGCCGCCGTTCTGCACACGTCGAAGGCGTTCCAGGCGCTCAGCCGCCCCCGCGGCCGCAAGGTTCCCGCCGCTCCGCTGCCCGGCGACCGCCCGCTGCGGCTGTTGGTGACGACGAGCGCCAACGACAACTTCCTGCATCTGATCAAGGCACACTTCGCCGACCACCCCGGCGTCGAGCTGCGCTATCTGGACCTGGCCGCGAACAAGCACCTGAAGCGCATCTCGTGGGCGGCCACGCGGATGCTCAAGGACCGGCTGGCGGACGGCACCACCGACTACCAGGAAGAGGTGGAGCGCCTGATGCGCCCCCACCTCGACTGGGCCGACACGGTGTTCCTCGAGTGGGCGGCCGGACCGGCCGGCATGCTCACCACCATCGACCCGGGCGACACCCGGATCGTCGTACGCCTGCACAGCTACGAGGCGTTCACGCGCTGGCCGCACCTGACGGACTTCTCGCGCGTCGACGACCTCGTCTTCGTGGCACCGCATGTGCAGGACCTGACGACGTCGCTGGTGCCGGTGCTCCGCGGCAAGCAGGCACCCCGCATGCACTTCATCGATAACGCGATGGACCTGTCGGGCTTCAACCGGCCGAAGCCGGCCGAGGCCCGCTTCAACCTGGGCCTGATCGGCATCAGCCAGGTAGCCAAGGACCCCAAGTGGGCCTTGGACGTCCTGGAGCGGGTCCGCAAGCACGACGAGCGCTACCGGCTGATCCTGGTGGGTGGCGACATGGATCCGAAGACCAGCCAGGCCACCAAGGAGTACCTCAAGCAGTTCGAGGCGCTGCTGGAGCCGCTCGAGGAGTCCGGCGCGGTCGTCCGCCTCGGCCCCACGGACGACGTCCCGTCCAAGCTCGTCGACATCGGTACGATCCTCAGCTCCTCCGTGCGCGAGGGCTGCCACGTCGGTCTCATGGAGGGCGCTGCGAGCGGTGCCGTTCCGGTCGTCCGCGACTGGCCCTTCTACGCGGGCAAGCCCAACAGTGCCCGCACCCTCTACCCGCAGGGCTGGGTCGTCCCCTCACCCGCGGCGGCGGCCGAGCAGATCCTGAAGACGACGGCCACAGAGGAGTCTTGGCGCGCCGCCGGCAAGCTGGCGGCGGAGCACGCGCTGACGGTGTGGGACTGGCCCGTGGTGCAGAAGCACTTCGAGCGGCTGTTCCTCGACGAGAGCTGAGCCACGGAGAAAGGGGCCCCGAAAGTGTCCCGGGGCCCCTTTCTCCGTGCCCTGCGCCGGTCGCGTCCGCGGTCTAGGGATGCCGCAGCCGCCAGCCCGTCCAGGCCGACTCGACCATCGCGCGTACGCTGTGCCGCGCGGTCCAGCCGAGCTCCTCGCGGGCTTGGTCCGCCGAGGCCACGACCCGTGCCGGATCACCCGGGCGGCGTTCCCGGACCCGGGGCTCGAGGTCGCCGCGGCCGGTGATCTCCGCGATGATGCGGATCATCTCGGCGACCGAAACGCCCTCGCCGCGGCCGACGTTGAGGACCAGTCGGGCGGCGGGATCGACGACCAGCCTGCGGGCCGCCGCCACGTGCGCGGCGGCGATGTCCTCGACGTGGATGAAGTCACGGACACAGGTCCCGTCGGGCGTCGGATAGTCGTCGCCGAAGATCCACGGCGCCTCGCCCTGGTCGAGGCGTTCGAAGACCATAGGGACGAGGTTGAACGCGCCGTCGTCACCCAGCTCCGGCGTGGCCGCCCCGGCCACGTTGAAGTAGCGCAGAGAGGCCGTCGCGAGGCCGTACCGGGCGCCCGCCGCCGCCACGAGCCACTCCCCGGCGAGCTTGGTCTCACCGTAGGGGTTGATGGGCGCGCACGGCGTCTTCTCCGTGACCAGGTCGACGTCCGGCATTCCGTACACGGCGGCGGACGAGGAGAACAGGAAACGGACGACGCCGGTTTCGGCCGCGGCGTCGAGCAGCGTCCGCAGGCCCTCGACGTTCTCGTGGTAGTAGTACAGGGGTCGCGCCACGGACTCGGCGACCTGCTTCTTCCCCGCGATGTGCACGACGCCGGTCACGCCGTGCTCGCGAAGGACCCGGTCGAGCACGTTCCGGTCGAGGACCGTGCCGACCTCCAGGACGACGCCGTCCGGCAGCCGCTCGGCACGGCCCGTGCTCAGGTCGTCGAGGACGACGACCCGCTCACCGGCGCCCACCATCGCCTTCACCACGTGGGAGCCGATGTAACCGGCCCCACCCGTGATCAGCCAGGTCATGCAAAGCCTTCCTGAAATGGCCCCGCCCCGACACCGGGGCGGGGCCTTGAGTTCTGTCCCTTACCGAGTGGCGTCAGCCGCCGATGACCACCCGACGCACGCCCTTCCAGGCCTCCGGGTCCGTGGTACGGCGCCCGTCGACGAGGACCGTGACGTCCGGCAGGTCCGCCGGGGTCAGGGTGCGGTACTCGGCGTGGTCGGCCTGGAGGATCGCCGCCGTGACCTTCTCGCCCGCGTGCGGGGGGAGGCCGTGCGCGGCCAGCTCCTCGGCCGTGTACATCGGGTCCGAGACGTACGGCACCGCGCCGCGCGCCTTGAGGGCCTCGACGGTCGGGAAGACACCCGAGAACGCGGTCTCCTTCACACCGCCGCGGTAGGCGGCGCCCAGGACGAGGACGTTCACACCGGTGAGGTCGCCGTAGGCGGCCGCGAGCAGGTCCACCGCGTACTGCGGCATCGCCGCGTTCGCCTCACGGGCGGAGCGCACGACGGTCGCCGACGGGTCGTTCCACAGGTACATCCGCGGGTAGATCGGGATGCAGTGGCCGCCGACGGCTATGCCCGGCTGGTGGATGTGGCTGTACGGCTGCGAGTTGCAGGCCTCGATGACCTTCTTGACGTCGATGCCGTTGCTGTCCGCGAACCGCGCGAACTGGTTCGCGAGCCCGATGTTGACGTCCCGGTAGGTCGTCTCGGCCAGCTTGGCCAGCTCGGAGGCCTCGGCGGTGCCCAGGTCCCACACGCCGTTGGCCTGCGGCAGGTCGGCGCGCTCGTCGAAGTCGAGGACCTGCTCGTAGAACTCCACGCCGCGGGCCGTCGACGCCTCGTCGATGCCGCCGACCAGCTTGGGGTAGCGGCGCAGGTCGGCGAAGACCCGGCCGGTCAGGACGCGCTCCGGGGAGAAGACCAGGTGGAAGTCCTCGCCGGCGGTCAGGCCCGAGCCCTCGGCGAGCATCGGAGCCCACCGGGTGCGGGTGGTGCCGACCGGGAGGGTCGTCTCGTACGAGACCAGCGTGCCGGGCTTGAGGCCGTGCGCGATCGCCTTGGTCGCCGCGTCCATCCAGCCGAAGTCCGGGGTGCCCTCGGCGTCCACGAACAGCGGGACGACCACGACGACGGCCTCGGACTCGGCGACCGCGGACGCGGTGTCCGTGGTCGCGCTCAGCAGACCGGCGTCGACGGCCTGCTTCAGCTTGACGTCGAGGTCGTGCTCACCGGGGAACGGCTCGACACCGGCGTTGACCAGCTCGACGACCTTCTCGTTGACGTCCGCGCCGATGACCCGGTGGCCCTTGGAGGCGAACTGCACCGCCAGCGGAAGCCCGATCTTGCCGAGCGCTACTACACAGATGTTCATGGAGGGTCGCTACTTCTTCCTTTTGGAACGGGACTTCAGTTTCCGGACAAGGCCCCCCAGCGCCCGCCGGACCACAGTCCTCTTCGGGGGGTACATCTGGGCCGTGTCGACCACCACGCGTCCCTTGGGGTTGACCAGTGCCGACGCCCGGTACGGGTCGTCGTCCCTGCCCCACTTGCGGGCCAGCGGCATGGGCAGACCCTTGCCGCTCACGGGGATCTCGTACGTCGAACCGGCCACGTCGACGTACACCCGCACGCCCCACTTGCCGGTGGCCGGCTCCAGCGGGACACGGGCGTGCAGCACGGTGGCGGCGGTGCCGTGCACGGCCGGCTCCACCCTCATCTCGCCCACCACGGGCCCGAGCTCGTGCCCGGGCTTCAGCCGGCGCGCGCCCGGCTTGTCCGCCGACTTGGGCATCGCACCCTTGACCAGGCGCAACGCCAAGCCGGCCCCCTCCACGTCACCGAGGACCGGCACCTGAACGGACGCCGTGTAGGCGAGCTTCTCGCCCTGCTGCTCCCAGGCGGAGTCCAGCAGCACGGTGCCCTTGGCGAGGCGGCCCGGTACGGCCTCCCCGACCAGTTCGTAGACCCGGTCGGACACCCCGATGCGGGGGTCACGGAAGCCCGGGTAGCGGGCGTAGGCGCGCTCGCCCTCCACCACGAACGGGGGCGCCCCGTGCTCCGCCTCCGAGGAGATCGCCTCGGCGAGGTCGTCGATGGCCACGGCCTGCGCCAGCGCGATCCGCACCCGGCGCTTGACGTCCATGGCGTCACGGAGGCCGTCGGTGAAGTACACGTCCGCCAGCCGGCCGATGCCCGTGCAGATCTGCCGCTGCAACTCCCGGTCCAGGGACGGGAAGTCGTCCTGGACGAGCTTGGCCAGCTCCCAGGTGAAGTGCCGGCGCAGCACGGCGTCCCGGCCCGGACCCGCCTCGATCAGCCCGGCCGTGAAGTCCATGATCTCGGCCGCCGCCCGCAGCCGCGCCAGATGGTCGGCGCGGTAGGTGATGTTGCTGGCGTCGCCGCGCTTGACCGCGTAGTAGCAGGTGTAGTCGGCCACCACCGAGATCTTCCGGGCGCGCACGCACGCCTCGATGGTGAACGGCTGGTCGCTGCCCACGGGCAGGTGCTCGGGGAAGCGCAGGTGGTACTTCTCCACCATGTCCCGCCGGAACAGCTTGGTGTTCGCCAGGGTGAACGGCAGCGCGGAGTCGTACAGGCTGACGTCCGCGGCGTTCTCCTTGTACAGCGCCTGGTGCACGTACCGGCCGTTGGTGCCGACCATCTTGCCGACGACGACGTCCGAGTCGTTGTCGTCGGCGCACTTCACCATGCGCTCCAGCGCCTCTTCGCCGAGGTAGTCGTCGGAGCCGATGAAGTACACGTACCGGCCGGTGGCGACGTCCAGCGCGCGGTTGCTGGGCGCGGCCGGGCCGCCGGAGTTCGACTGGTGGATCACCTTGACGGTGTCCGGGTACAGCGCCGCGAACCGGTCGAGTTCGGCGCCGCTGTCGTCCGTGGAGCCGTCGTCCACGGCGACGATCTCCAGGCGCTCCCGGCCGATGCTCTGCCCGACCAGGGAATTCAGACACTCGGTCAGGTAAGGCATCGTGTTGTACACCGCGACGACCACGGTGACCTCAGGCGCAGCGCTCATTCCCCTGCTCCACTTCCCCCGTTGTGCGATGCTCAACTACCATGAGTTGCCAGGTCCTTCACCTGCAGGGAGACGCTGCGGTTCTGTGTGGCCGACTCGAGCACGGCCGCCGCCACCTCGACCGTACGCATGCCCTGGCGCAGCGTGCAGATGTCGGCCTCCTTGCCCAGCACCGCGTCCCGGAACAGCTCGTGCTCGACGAGCAGCGGCTCCCGCTTGGGTATGGCGTACCGGATCATGTCGCCCTCGGACACCCCGCGGAAGGCCTGGAGGGCCTCCCACTCGGTGGTGACCGCGGCGTTGGAGTGGAAGGTCAGGTCGGCGGTGAGGGTGTCGGCGATGAAGCAGCCGCGCTCCCCGGTCACCGAGGTGAAGCGCTCCTTGAGCGGGCTGAGCCAGTTCACCAGGTGGTTCACCATGGTGCCGTCGTCGAGGCGGCCCACCGCGGAGACCATGTCCTCGTGCACACGGCCGCTCTTGGAGACGGTGTGGGCGGCGATGGACACGTACTCGCGTCCGGTCACCCAGCCGGTCAGGTCGATGTCGTGGGTGGCGAGGTCCTTGACCACGCCGACGTCCGCGATGCGGTGCGGGAACGGGCCCTGGCGGCGGGTCACGACCTGGTAGACGTCACCGAGCTCGCCGGCCTCCAGGCGGGCGCGCAGCGAGCGCAGCGCCGGGTTGCAGCGCTCGATGTGGCCGACACCGGCGACCAGGGAGCGGGACTCGAACGCCTCGACGAGGCGGCGGGCACCCTCCACGGTCTCCGCGACGGGCTTCTCGATGAGCGCGCACACCCCGGCCTCGGCGAGCGCCAGACCGACCTGCTCGTGCAGGTGGGTGGGGCAGGCCACGACCGCGTAGTCGACCCCGAGGGCGATGAGCTCCTCGACCGTGTCCAGGACCGGCGTCCCCTGGGCGGCGCCGAACTTGTCGCCCATCGGGTCGACGACGCCGACCAGGTCGACGCCCTCCAGTCCGGCCAGCACGCGGGCGTGGTGGCGGCCCATGGAACCGAGGCCGACGAGTCCCGCGCGCAGCGGCTTCCCGTTGCTCACAGCTGCTCCCCCAGCGTGTTCACGGCGGCGACGATCCGCTCGAGGTCGTTCGTGGACAGCGAGGGGTGCACGGGCAGCGACACGACCTCGGCGGCGGCGCGCTCCGTCTCGGGCAGGTCCCAGGTGCGGCCGGCCTTCTGGTCCGGCTCCCAGTACGGCTTCAGCCGGTGGATGGGGGTCGGGTAGTACACGGCGTTGCCGATGCCGGCCTCGGTCAGCCCGGTCATGAAGGCATCGCGGTCGCCCTGGACGCGGACGGTGTACTGGTGGTAGATGTGCCGGGCGCCCTCGGCGACCTTCGGCGCGACCACGTTCGGCGCGCTGATGTGCTCGGTGAGGTACGCGGCGTTGGCGATGCGCTGCTCGGTCCAGCCGTCGAGCTTGCCGCGCTGGACACGGCCGATCGCGGCCGAGACGTCCGTCATACGGACGTTGGCGCCGACGATCTCGTTGGCGTAGCGCTGCTCCATGCCCTGGTTGCGCAGCAGGCGCAGGGTGCGGGCGACCTCGGCGTCACCGGTGGAGATCATGCCGCCCTCGAGGCTGTGCATGTTCTTCGTCGGGTAGAAGCTGAAGGTGCCCGCGGCGCCGAAGGCACCGACGGGGGTGCCGTTCAGGGCGGCGGCGTGCGCCTGGCAGGCGTCCTCGACGACGGCGAGGCCGTGCTGCGCGGCGATCGCCATGATCCTGTCCATCGCGGCGGGGTGGCCGTAGAGGTGGACCGGCATGATCGCGGCGGTGCGCGGGGTGATGGCCGCCTCGACCGCGGCGGGGTCGAGACAGAAGGTGTCGGCGTCGATGTCGGCGAAGACCACGTCGGCCCCGACGAGCCGCACCACGTTGGCGGAGGCCGCGAAGGAGAACGAGGGCACGATCACCTCGTCGCCCGGGCCGAGGCCGAGGGCCATCAGCGCCAGGTGGAGGGCGGAGGTGCCGGAGTTGACGGCGACGCAGTGACGCCCGTCTACCAGCTCCGAGAACTCCTCCTCGAAGGCGGCCACCTCCGGACCCTGGACGACCCGGCCGCTGCGCAGCACGCGCACCGCCGCCTCGATCTCGTCCTCGTCGATCACGGGTTTGGCGGCCGGTATGAACTCATGGGCGTCGGTCATCGACGTACCCCTCCTCTACGGCGACCTCGAAGGCGCACCACGTCATGCGGTCGGGAAGGGCCATGTCGATGCTCAGCACGGCCGCATCCCTGGTTGTCCATGGCCGCCTGTGGGCGGATGGACGGCTTGTACACAGGACCCCGCCCCCCGAGGGTTCCTTGCGGGAAGTCAGCCGTACCCGGTGCGGGACCGGGTGTGCTCATCGGCTGTGGTCACGGTGTGCATGTCTTTGGCCACCGGGACCAGACTGCACGTTACCAGCACGCGGACGGCGATTTTCCCGAGTGTTACCACAGAGAAACCACCACCCCGGGTGCCCTCGATCACAAGCAAGACACAGCGTAACTCTCCGGTGAACACAGTGCGACACGAGGTGAGGGGCCGAGGGGCGTACGGACGACGGCGCGGGCGCCCGGTGAGAGCCGGACGCCCGCGTCGTGTCGCACCGCAGGTGAGGGGGTCAGTCCTCGGTCGTCTGCGCAGCCGCCTTCTTCGCGACCGTCGCCTTGGCGGCCTTCTTGGCCGTCGTCTTCTTGGCCGCGGTCTTCTTCGCCGCGGTCTTCTTGGCCGTCACCGTCTTCTTGGTGGCGGCCTTCTTCGCCGTGGCCTTCTTGGCCGTCTTGCGGGCGGCCGTCTTCTTGGCGGGAGCGGCCTCCTCACCGACGACACCCTCGGCCTCGGGGGCCTCAGCCTCGGTGACCTCAGCCTCGGGGGCCCGGGTCTCCGTGGGCTCGGCCTCCGTGGGCTCGTCCGTGGCCTCGGTCTCCGTGGCCTCCGCCGCGGCCGACGGGACGACCACGACGGCCGTCTCCTCGGGCGCGGTCGGCGCGGTGGCCTTGCGCACGGCACGGCGCCGCGGGCGGGCCGGGGCCGCGCTCTCGGCGACCGGCTCGGCCTCGGCGACCGGCTCGGCCACGACGGGCTCCGCCTCGGCGGCCGGGGCCTCCACGGCGGGCTCGACGACCGTCACCACGGCGGCCTCGGCCCCGGCGGGCGAACCGGCCGGCGCGGACACCTTGCGGGTGGCGCGACGACGGGTACGGCCCTTGGGCGCGGCCTCCTCGGCAGCGGGCGTCTCGGCGACGGGGGCCTCGACGACCGGGTCCTCCACCGCGACCGGCTCGGCCTGTGCGGCGAGCGTCTCGGCCGGCCGCACCGGACGCGCGGCCTCCGCCTCGGCGGTCACGTCCTGCGCGGTGGGCACCTCCGCGAGCTCCTCGACGGGCGTCTCGACAGGCGCCTCGACGGGCGTCCGGACGGGAGCCTCCTCGACGAGCTGCTCGGCCGGCTCCTCCGCGGCGAACACCTCGCCACGGCCCCGGCGCCCGGCACCCCTCGGCGCACCGGCCGGAGCGGACGCCCGGCGGCTCGTCCTGCGACGGCCCCGCCCACGCGTGGCCGCGGCCTCCGCCTCGGCGACGCTGCTGTACAGCTCCTCGTCGGGGGCGAACTCCGGGGGCGTCAGCACGAGCGGCTCGGCCACCTCGGCGGCGACCTCGGCCTCGCTCTCGGTCTCCTCCTCGACGTCCACCAGCGGCTCGGCGGTCTCGACGGCCACGGCCTCGTGCTCGTGGGCGTCGCCGCCCCGGCCGCGCTTCCTGCGCTTGCCGCCGCCACCGACGGAGGTCGGCTGCTCCATGTGGACGATGACACCGCGGCCGTTGCAGTGGACGCAGGTCTCGGAGAAGGACTCCAGCAGACCCTGGCCCACCCGCTTGCGGGTCATCTGCACGAGGCCCAGCGAGGTCACCTCGGCGACCTGGTGCTTCGTACGGTCGCGGCCCAGGCACTCCAGCAGTCGGCGCAGCACCAGGTCCCGGTTGGACTCCAGCACCATGTCGATGAAGTCGATCACGATGATGCCGCCGAGGTCGCGCAGCCGCAGCTGGCGCACGATCTCCTCGGCCGCCTCCAGGTTGTTCCTGGTGACCGTCTCCTCGAGGTTGCCGCCCTGACCGGTGAACTTGCCGGTGTTGACGTCGACGACGACCATCGCCTCGGTCCGGTCGATCACCAGCGAACCGCCGCTGGGCAGCCAGACCTTGCGGTCCAGCGCCTTGGCGAGCTGCTCGTCGATCCGGTAGGTGGCGAAGACGTCGACCTCGGAGGTCCACTTCGACAGCCGCTCGGCCAGGTCGGGCGCGACGTGCGAGACGTATCCGTGGATGGTCGACCAGGCTTCGTCGCCGCTGACGACGACCTTGGAGAAGTCCTCGTTGAAGATGTCGCGGACGACCCGGACGGTCATGTCCGGCTCGCCGTACAGCAGCGACGGGGCGTTCGAGCCGCCGCCGTTCCTGGACTTCTTCTGGATGTCCTCCCACTGCGACTGGAGGCGCTCGACGTCACGGCGCAGCTCGTCCTCGCTCGCGCCCTCGGCGGCGGTGCGCACGATCACGCCCGCGTCCTCGGGGACGATCTTCTTCAGGATCGTCTTCAGCCGGGCCCGCTCGGTGTCGGGCAGCTTGCGGCTGATGCCGGTCATCGAGCCCTCGGGGACGTACACGAGGTAGCGGCCCGGGAGGGAGACCTGGCTGGTCAGCCGAGCGCCCTTGTGCCCGATCGGGTCCTTGGTCACCTGGACGAGGACGGACTGCCCGGACTTCAGCGCGGACTCGATACGGCGCGGCCCGTTGGCCATGCCGAGCGCCTCGAAGTTGACCTCACCGGCGTACAGGACGGCGTTGCGGCCCTTGCCGATGTCGATGAAGGCGGCCTCCATCGACGGCAGGACGTTCTGGACCTTACCCAGGTAGACGTTGCCGACGTACGAGGTCGACTGCTCCTTGTTGACGTAGTGCTCGACGAGCACGCCGTCCTCCAGGACGCCGATCTGGGTGCGCTCGCCGCTCTGGCGGACGACCATCACGCGCTCGACGGCCTCGCGGCGGGCCAGGAACTCGGCCTCGGTGATGATCGGGACGCGTCGGCGGCCCTGCTCGCGGCCTTCGCGGCGGCGCTGCTTCTTGGCCTCCAGACGCGTGGAGCCCTTGATGGACTGCACTTCGTCGGACGGCTCGGCGGGCTTGCGCGGCTCCCGGACCTTGACGACGGTGCGCTCGGGGTCGCCGTCGCCCGGCTCGGTGTCGGTGCCGCTGTCTCCGGCGCGACGACGGCGGCGGCGCCGGCGACGGCTGCCCGCGGTGGACCCGCCGGCCTCGTCCTCGGCGTCCTCGGCGTCCTCTTCCGTCTGCTCGGCCGTGTCCTCGGCGTCCTGAGCGGCCTGCTCGGCGGCGAGTTCGTCGGACTCGGCGTCCACGCCGTCGCTCTCGCCGTCGGCGGCCTCGCCCCGGCGGCGACGACGCCCACCGCGGCGACGGCGACGGCGCGAACCGGTCTCCTCGCTCTCCTCGTCGCCCTCGACCCCGTCCTCGGCGGCCTCGTCGGCCTCCTCGGGCTCGGTCTCGTCCGGCGCCTCGGCGACGGGCGCGGGCGTGGCGGTCACGGTCGGCTCGGCGGCCTCGGTCTCCTCCGCGAAGGCGGCACCCCGGCGACGACGGCGACGGCGCGAGCTGGCCTGCTCCTCGGCGGGAACCTCCTCGGTGGGCAGTTCCTCGGTCTCCTCGGCCTCGACCGGCTCCTCGGCGGACGCGGCGGCAGCCTCGGCGGCGGCGCGCTGCGGCGTCTGGAACTGCGGCTCGGCGAACACGGGCGCCTGGAACACGGCGACCGCGGGTCGCGCGGGCCGACGCGGTGCGTCGCCCTCGCCGTTGCGCACGGGCGCGGGCTCGGAGAAGCCGCCGGCGGCCCGGCGCACGACGCGCCGACGGGCCCGTCGGGTACCGGTCTCCTCGTCGGCGGGCGCCTCGGCGACGGCCGGGGTACGGGGGGTGGCATCGACGGCCGGGGCCTGGGCGGCGGCAGGGGCCGTCGCCTCGACGGCGGCGGGCTCGGTCACGGCGGCCTCGGCAGCGGGCGCGGGCGTGGCGGTCACGGCCGGCTCGGCCTCGCTCTCGGCGGCGGCACCGGCGGGCGCGGTCGCCCGGCGGGTGGCACGACGCCGGGCACGGGGCGCGGGGGCAGCCTCTTCGGCGACCTCCGGGACGGCGGGCGCGGCCTCGGCGGGCTCCTCGGCCGCGGAGGGCTCCGTCTGCACCGTCTCCTCGCTGACCGTCTCCTCGCCGGCCGCGGTCTCGGCCGGAGCGCCGGCGGGCGCCGACGCCCGACGGGTGGCCCGACGCCGGGAACGCGGCGCGGGAGCGGCCTCCTCGGCCTCGACCTCGGCCTCGGCGGGAGCGGCGACCTCGGCTTCGACCTCGGTCACGGGCTCGGTCGCGGGCTCCGCCTCGGCCGCCTCGGCAGCAGCCGGGGCACCGGCGGGCGCCGACGCCCGACGGGTGGCCCGACGCCGGGAACGCGGCGCGGGAGCGGCCTCCTCGGCCTTCTCCGCCACGGCCTCCACCTCGGCGGCTTCGGTCACCTCGGCGGCATCGGCGGCAGCGGTCACCGGCACCACCGTCTCAGCGGCGGCCTCGGCCGCCTCGGCCGGGGCACCGGCGGGCGCCGACGCCCGACGGGTGGCCCGACGCCGGGCACGGGGCGCGGGAGCGGCCTCCTCGGCCTTCTCCGCCACGGCCTCCTCGGTCGCGCCGGTCACGGCGACCTCTTCGGTCTCGTCGACCTCGTCCGCCAGCTGCTCGGCGGTCTCCACGGCCGGTATGGCCGGCGCGGTGATCTCGGCCGGGGCCTCGGCGGCGCCGCTCGGCGGGCCGGCCGGGCGGGAAGCGGCACGGCGCCGACGACGCGGCGGCAGGGTGTCGCTGGGGGTGTTGTTCTGTTCTTCGGAACCCTGGGTGGGTTCGGTCGGTTCGAGCATGCGGGTGTGTCTCCCGTCAGGCTCCCGGGCGCCGCACCGGGCCCGGCGCCGATCACGAGGGATCGGTCGCCGTTGACGTCCGCGGCTCGCGCGCCTGCGCGCTGCCGCCGTCCGGGGCGCGGCCGCCGCACGGGAGCTCTCTGTGTCCTGTCTCGCCGGTTCCGTAGCCCTGTTGCGACGGCCTGGCGAAAGTCTTCTGGTGGGTGCGCCGCCCGACCCAGGTGGCTCCCGAGTCCGAGGGCTGCGCTACGACGCCCGTCCCGATGCGGAACCTTCCGTGCGTCGACGCCTTCGCGGCGGCAGTCGCTAGGCCGTTGTGAGGGCCTCGGCTGCCTCGCGGTCGGGCGCGAGCGGGTCGGTCACGGCGCCGGTCTCTTCATCGAGCAGCCCCTGCGCCAGCCTGGTCACCGCTGCGGGGACCGGCGGCGCCAGGTCGGCCACGGCGCGGAGACCGGACAGGACGTCGTCGGGTCGTACGGCAGGCGTCACGTGCCGAACAACCAGGCGCAGTATCGCACAGGCCCGGTCGGTCGGCCTATCAGCCGCATCACTCTGTGTTTCGAGACGGACGACCGCGGGGCGGGCGTCGAAGGTGCGCACGCCGTTCTTGGTCATGCGCTGGACCTCGACGGACCCGGCGGAGTTGAAGGCCTGGACGGCGCGTTCGGCGTCGGCCGGGTCGACTCCGTCGAGCCGCAGCTCCCACACGGAGGCCGTGAGCCGGTCGGCGAGGCCCGAGGTGCGGGCCTCGACCGCGTCGACGATGTCGAGCCCGCTGGGCAGCGACTCGTCGAGCAGCGCACGCAGCGTCTGCGGTTCGCGCGCCGCGGTGAGCGCGATCTCCAGGTACTCCGCCTCGCTGCCCGTGCCGGTGGGCGCGGCATTGGCGTACGACACCTTCGGGTGCGGCGTGAACCCCGCCGAGTACGCCATCGGCACCTCGGCACGGCGCAGCGCGCGCTCGAAGGCACGCTGGAAGTCACGGTGGCTGGTGAACCGGAGGCGGCCGCGCTTGGTGTAGCGCAGTCGGATGCGCTGCACCGCGGGTGCGGGCGGCGGGCCTTCGGGCTGTCGCTTGCCCAGTGTCGTTCAGTCCTTCGTGAGGTTCGTGAGAGCGGTCGTACTGCTATCAAGAGTACGTGTGCCGAGCGGCGACGGTTCCCGCCGGAGCACCGCTTCCCTCTCCCGGGTCCGCACGGCCCCCTCCCGTGACTCCCCGAACAGCAGCCGCCGTACGTCGGCCCGGGTCTGCCGGGCCGTCTCGCGCGCGGAGGCGAGGGCCTGCCGGGTCGCCCGGCCGACGGCGCGCGCGGCCTGCGCGGCGGGCTTCAGGACGGCGTCGCGCACGGCGTGTCCGACCGGGGTGAGGACGGTCCGGTACACCAGGCGCACCGGCTCGACGACGACCCACCGGAAGAGGGTCGCGAGGAACCGTCCGACGGCGCGCGAGAGGTGCCCCGCGATCCGCCAGGCGTGTCCGAGCGCGTCCCCGACCTCGCGGGCGAGGACGCCGAGGAAGCGCCCGACGGGGACGAGCACCCAGCGCCACAGCGCGAGCGCGGGCAGCACCAGCAGCACCCGCGCGATCCAGTAAACGGCCGTCCCGAGCCCCGTGACCAGCAGTCCCAGCAGCCGCCACAGCCCGACCGCGCACCAGGCGGCGGCCCGTCCGACAGGGGCGAGGATCCACGCGTACGCCCACCGCGCCGGGACGACGACCAGGTACCGGACGAGCCACCGCACGGGTACGACGACCGCGTACCGCACGGTCCACAGCACCGGCAGGACGATCCCGTACCGCACCAGCCACACCACCGCGTGCCCCACGGGCGTCAGCACGCGCGCGTACAGCCGGGCGAGCCCCGCCGCGACCCCCTCGGCCAGCCACCGGGCGGCCTGGCCGAGCGGGGTGAGGACGTACCGGTGAAGGGCGACGGCGGGGGCGATCACCAGGACCTTCCCCAGCCGGAGCAGGGCCCGGCCCAGGGGCCGGAGCAGGGTGTCCCGCAGGAAGCGGCCGGTGACGACCAGCGCGTCCCAGGCCATCCGCACGGGCACGACCAGCACGAGCACCACGATCCGCACGGGCAGCCGGATCGCGACGACGAGACATCCCTCCGGCTGACGCGGCTCGGCGGGCGGTTTCTGCAGGTCCATACAGGTGTAGACGCCGCGGACCGCTCACCGGATGCACCGCATCAGCCGGACGGACGACAAAAGTGTGACCGGCGTGCGCAGTTCAGGACGTGCCGCGGCTCTGCGCCTCGGCGGTGGCGATGGCTTCCGCCTCGGCCTCGGCCAGCTCGATGGCGACGCCGAAGGCCTGCGCGATGTGGCCGGCCGCCGACATCACGCGCGCGCTGCCCACGACGGGCGCGATCGCGACGAGGACGTCCTGGAGCTCCTCGACGGTCAGTTCGGCCTTGACCGCCGGGTCGATGTGCGCCAGGTACGAAATGGCCGGCGCATCGACGGCCACCAGGGCCGCGATACGGGTCAGGATGAGCGTCCGGTCGTCCATGTGACAACGCTCGACGGAGTCGATGGTCATGGCGGCGAGCGTGTCGAGGACAGGGGTCTCGGATGCAGTTGCCATGGCGGGATCACCTTTCTGAGTGGTGCTTTCTGAGTTGTGCTTTTCTGAGTTGGGCTTTCTGAGTGGGCTTTCTGAGTTGGGCGGGGTCGATGTCAGGCGCGGATGCGCCTGACCAGGGCCTTGCCCAGCTCCCACAGCGCCAGCAGGGCCACCGCGGGCAGCAGCGACCAGCCGAACTGCTCCAGGTCGAGGTCGGTCGTCCCGAGGAGCCGCTGGAAGCCGTCCATCTGGGTCACCAGCACGGCAAGCACGAACTCCACGAACATCGCGATGTTCATCTGCCTGCTGTCGAAGCTGGCGGTGGTGAGCACGGTCTCCGTCTCGCTGCGGCACTCCAGCGCGGCCACGATCAGACACAGAGCGAAGGACGTGAACGCCATGGACTGGCCGATCTCGACGCTGTCGAAGCGCGAGGTGCCGAGCTGGATCAGACAGAGCAGGCCGACCGTGATCGCCAGCCCGGACAGCCCGACGGTGACCATCACCCCTGTGGTCAGCACCGGTTCGCCGCGCGGGCGGGGCCGGCGCGCCATGAGTCCCGGGCTCTGGCGGTCGAAGCCCAGCGCGAAACCGAAGGCGGCGTTGACGAAGAAATGGATCCACAGGACCTGCGCCGGGGTGAACGGCTCCCCCGCGGCGATGTCGAACAGCGTCGCGCCGAGGAAGGTCAGCACGAACACGACCAGCAGCACCAGCACGAACCGGATGTACTTGGTGAGGTTGTCGTAGATCTTGCGGCCCTGTTCGACGGCGAAGACGATCGTCGCGAAGTTGTCGTCGGACAGCACCACGCGGCCGGCGTTCTTGGCGACCTCGGTGCCCGACCCCATGGCGATCCCTACATCGGCGGCCTTGATGGCCGGAGCGTCGTTGACGCCGTCCCCGGTCATCGCCACCACATGCCCCTTCGCCTTCAGCGTGTCGGCGAGCAGCACCTTGTGCTCGGGGGCGACCCGCCCGACCACGCCGATGTCGTCGATCCGCGCCAGCCGCTCCTCCTCCGGCAGCGCGGCGAAGTCGGCGCCGAGCACGGCCTCGCCCTCGATGCCGAGCTGCCGGGCGATGGCGGCCCCCGTGACGACGTCGTCGCCGGTGACCATCCGCACCCGGATGTGGGCCGCCTGGGCGTCGGCCACCGCGGCCCGGGACTCCTCGCGGGGCGGGTCGACCATGCCGACCAGGCTGGTCATCTGCACCTCGGTGACGTACCCGAGGAGGTCGCCGTCGGCGTCGAAGTCCGCCGGGTCGAGGTCCCGGCGCGCAGCCGCCATCACCCGCAGGCCCTCCCCGCCCATGCGCTCGATGTGGGTCTGCGCCCGCGCCCCGGCGTCCTCGTCCCACGGCACCGCCTTCCCGCCCGAGAGCGCCGTCGCGGCCCGGCCGATCACCGCGGGCGCCGCCCCCTTCACGAAGCAGCGCACGACGGGGCGGCCCGTCTCGTCCGTCGCCCGGTTGAAGGTGGCCATCAGCTTGTACGACGGGTCGAAGGGCAGCGTGGCCAGCCGGGGCAGCCGCTCCCGGGTGGCGTCGATGTCCAGGCCGGCCTTGTGCCCGAGCACCAGCAGCGCGCCCTCGGTGGGGTCGCCGACCACCGCGCCCCCGACGAGTGCGGCGTCGTTGGCGACCAGGTACGGCAGGATCGCCTCCTCCATGTCGGGCGCCGAGCCGACGGGGTGACTGATCCTGCCCTCCAGGCCGTACCCGGTGCCGGAGACGGTGTAGCGGTCACCGGGATCGAGCACTTCCACCACGGTCATCTGGTTCATGGTGAGCGTGCCGGTCTTGTCGGAGTTGATCGCCGAGGTGAACCCCAGCGACTCCACCGACGGCAGGTCCTTGACGATGGCCTCGCGCTGGGCGAGGTCGACCGCGCCGATCGACAGGATCGTCTGCGTCACCGTCGGCAGCGCCTCCGGGATGGCGGCGATGGCCAGCGAGACCGCGCTCACGAACAGCGCGTCCCACGCCGTACCGCGGCCGCGCCCCAGCACGAACATCACGATCATCGTCAGCCCGGCCGTCCCCGCGATCCACAGGGTGAGCCGGTCCAGCTCCCGGGTCAGCGGGGAGGCCTCCCGGGTGGTGCTCGACAGCATCCCCGAGATACGGCCGAGTTCGGTGTCGGCCCCGGTGGCCGTGACGATCACCGTCGCGCTGCCGTGGGTGACGGGGGTGTTCATGAACGCCATGTTCGTGCGGTCCCCGGGGGGCAGATCCGCGCCGGTGAGCGTCCCGGGGTCCTTCACCGCGGGCACGCTCTCGCCGGTCAGCGCGGACTCGTCGATCTGGAGGGCGTTCGCGGTGACGATCCGCCCGTCGGCCGGCACCTCGTCGCCCGCCGCGAGCAGCACCACGTCACCGACGACGACCTCCTCGGCCGGTATCTCCGACTCCGCCCCGTCCCGGCGCACCCGCGCGGTCGCCCTCATCATCGACTTGAGGGCGTTCATGGCGCTCTCCGCCTTGCCCTCCTGCCGCATCCCGACGACCGCGTTGAGGACCGTGAGCACCAGGAGCAGGACGCCGGTGCTCCACTCCTTGATCGCGAGGGAGACCGCCGCGGCGGCCACCAGGACGATCTGCATGTAGCTGCTGTACTGGGCGAGGAAGCGGCGCCAGCCCGGCACCGGCTGTTCCTCCGGCAGCGCGTTCGGGCCGTTCGCCCGGAGCAGCTCGGCCGCCCGGTCGGCGGACAGCCCCCGCTCGGGCTCGGCCCCGAGGGCCGAGGCGACCTCGTCCGGGGGCAGCGCGTACCAGGACCGATCGCCTGCCACCCGCGGCCGGGGCTGCGGCTGCGGGACGCGAGCCGGGGCGCTCATGCCCGCCCCCCATGCTTCCCGCCCCTACCCTTGCCCGCGGCCTTGCCCCTGCCCCTTCCCTTGCCCCTCCCCTTTGCCTTTCCCTTGGCCTTCCCCTCGGCCTTTCCCTCGCCCGTTTCCTTCGCGGCGAAGGGGTCGGCCGGCTCGCCCTCGGGGGCCTGGCGCTCCAGCTCGCGCTTGACCTCGGCCAGCTCGCGCCGGGTCTCGCCGCCGACCTCCGGGTAGCGGGGGTCGATGCCGATCAGGGTGTGGGCCAGCACCGCGCTCACACACACCCGCGCGAACCACTTCCGGTCGGCGGGGATGACGTACCAGGGCGCCCAGGCGGTGCTGGTGGCCGACAGCATCTTGGAGAACGCCTTCTGGTAGTCGTCCCAGTGGGCGCGCTCACGGACGTCGGCGGGCGAGAACTTCCAGTTCCGCTCGGGGACGTCGATGCGCTTGAGGAAACGGGTGCGCTGTTCCTCCTTCGACAGGTTCAGGAAGATCTTGACGATGGTGAAGCCGTTGTCGGTGAGGTAGCGCTCCCAGTCGTTGATCTCCCGGTAGCGCCGCTTCCAGACGCCCGGACCCCGGGCCGCGCCGGGCAGCTTCTGGCGCAGGAGGTTCTCCGGGTGCACCCGTACCACCAGGACCTCTTCGTAGTGGGACCGGTTGAAGATGCCGATCTCGCCGCGCCGGGGCAGTTCGCGGTGGTAGCGCCAGAGGAAGTCGTGGTCGAGCTCGTCGTCGGAGGGCACCTTGAAGCCGGCCACCCGGACGCCCTGCGGGTTGACGCCGCTCATCACATGCCGGATCGTGCCGTCCTTGCCGCCGGCGTCCAGCGCCTGGAGACAGACCAGTACCCCGTGCGTGTCCTGCGCGGCCAGCCGCCGCTGGTAGTCGGCGAGCAGCTCGACCCCGCTCCGCAGCAGCTCGACGCCGTCCCGCTTCCTGCGGATGCCCGCCTTGTACCGCGGGTCGAAGTCCTGCTCCAGCCGCACCTTGCGGCCGGGCTCGACCCGCAACGGACGGACGAACTCCGCGATCCGCTCGGCCCTCTCGTCGCCCATCGCCCGCTCGCCCTTCGCCGCCGAGTCCCCCGATCCCCTCCAGCAGCATCACCGCGCATGCCTTCCCCGGCCTCACCCGCCACGGGTGGTTCCCCGCCGCCCGGCACGCTCCGGCTTTAGGTTGACGGTCATGACGGATGACTGGAGGACGGATCGGATCGGGGCGGCCCTGCGGGGCGAGAACCCGACGGTGATACGGCGGCTCGAGTCGGGGTTCGCGGTGATCGGCGACGTCCAGTTCCTGCCGGGGTACTCGGTTCTGCTCGTGGACGAACCCGGTGTCCAGCGGCTGACCGATCTGCCGAGGGCGAGGCGGCTGTCATTCCTGTCCGACATGGACCGGCTCGGAGAGGCCGTGGAGCGGGTCTGCCGACGCCTCGACCCCGCCTTCCGCCGGGTCAACCTGGAGATCCTGGGCAACACCGATCCGTTCCTGCACGCCCACGTCTGGCCACGGTTCGCCTGGGAGCCGGCCGAGCTGGTGGGCAGGCCCGTGTGGCTGTATCCGGGCGACCGGTGGAGCGACGAGCGCTTCAGGCTGGGTCCGCACCACGACGTGCTGCGGGACGGGATCGGGAGCGAGCTGGACCGGTCGCGTCCACCGGCCTGACGGCCGGGAAGCGGCCGCCAGGACCGTCACCCCTCGTCGACGACGCGCTCGCCGGTGACGGCATCGATCGTGACGGCCCGCCGGGCGACGCCGACCCGCCAGACCGGCAGCCATGCGCGGCGAGGATCGAGAAGGAGACGACCAGGCCTGGTACGGCGGAGACGGACGCCTCAGTCATGGGCAGACCGGGCGCCGCGGCCTCCTCGGTCGCGGCGCCTCCTCGCTCGCCTCAGTGTCCGTGCCCGTGTGTGTGTCCGCTGGTCGCGGGCTCCTTCTTGACCGTCAGCGGCAGCAGCTTCTTGCCGGTGGGGCCGATCTGGATTGTCGTGTCCATGGCGGGGCACACGCCGCAGTCGAAGCACGGCGTCCAGCGGCAGTCCTCGACCTCCGTCTCGTCGAGCGCGTCCTGCCAGTCCTCCCAGAGCCAGTCCTTGTCGAGGCCCGAGTCCAGGTGGTCCCAGGGGAGGACCTCCTCGTAGGTGCGCTCGCGGGTGGTGTACCAGTCGACGTCCACGCCGAAGGGGGCGAGGGCCTTGTCGGCGCAGGCCATCCAGCGGTCGTAGGAGAAGTGCTCGCGCCAGCCGTCGAAGCGGCCGCCGTCCTCGTAGACCGCGCGGATCACGGCGCCGATGCGGCGGTCGCCGCGGGAGAGCAGGCCCTCGACGATGCCGGGCTTGCCGTCGTGGTAGCGGAAGCCGATCGAACGGCCGTACTTCTTGTCGCCGCGGATCTTGTCACGGAGCTTGGTCAGGCGCGCGTCCGTCTCCTCCGCCGAGAGCTGCGGGGCCCACTGGAAGGGGGTGTGGGGCTTGGGGACGAAGCCGCCGATCGAGACCGTGCAGCGGATGTCGTTGGAGCGGGAGACCTCGCGGCCCTTGGCGATCACGTTCATCGCCATGTCGGCGATCTGGAGGACGTCGTCGTCCGTCTCCGTCGGCAGGCCGCACATGAAGTACAGCTTCACCTGGCGCCAGCCGTTGCCGTAGGCGGTGGCGACGGTGCGGATCAGGTCCTCCTCCGACACCATCTTGTTGATGACCTTGCGCATCCGCTCCGAGCCGCCCTCGGGGGCGAAGGTCAGGCCGGACCGGCGGCCGTTCCTGGTCAGCTCGTTCGCCAGGTCGACGTTGAAGGCGTCGACGCGGGTGGAGGGGAGGGACAGGCCGATCTTGTCCTCTTCGTAGCGGTCGGCGAGGCCCTTGGCGATGTCGCCGATCTCCGAGTGGTCCGCACTCGACAGCGACAGCAGACCGACCTCCTCGAAGCCCGTCGCCTTCAGGCCCTTCTCCACCATCTCGCCGATGCCCGTGATCGAGCGCTCGCGCACCGGGCGGGTGATCATGCCGGCCTGGCAGAAGCGGCAGCCGCGCGTGCAGCCGCGGAAGATCTCCACCGACATGCGCTCGTGCACCGTCTCGGCGAGCGGGACGAGGGGCTGCTTGGGGTACGGCCACTCGTCGAGGTCCATGACCGTGTGCTTGGAGACACGCCACGGGACGCCCGACTTGTTGGGGACCACGCGGGCGATACGGCCGTCGGGGAGGTACTCGACGTCGTAGAACGCCGGGATGTAGACGCCACCGGTCTTCGCGAGGCGGAAGAGGACCTCCTCGCGGCCGCCGGGACGGCCCTCGGCCTTCCACTCCTTGATGATCCGCGTCATGTCGAGCACGGCCTGCTCGCCGTCGCCGATGACCGCCGCGTCGATGAAGTCGGCGATCGGCTCGGGGTTGAAGGCCGCGTGGCCGCCCGCGAGGACGATCGGGTCGTCGATCGTGCGGTCCTTGGACTCCAGCGGGATGCCCGCCAGGTCCAGGGCCGTGAGCATGTTGGTGTAGCCCAGCTCGGTGGAGAAGGACAGGCCGAACACGTCGAAGGCCTTCACCGGGCGGTGGCTGTCGACCGTGAACTGCGGGACGCCGTGCTCCCGCATCAGCGCCTCCAGGTCCGGCCACACGCTGTACGTGCGCTCGGCGAGGACGCCCTCCTGCTCGTTGAGCACCTCGTAGAGGATCATGACGCCCTGGTTGGGCAGGCCTACCTCGTAGGCGTCCGGGTACATGAGCGCCCAGCGGACGTCACAGGACTCCCACGGCTTGACCGTGGAGTTGAGTTCGCCCCCGACGTACTGGATCGGCTTCTGCACGTGCGGGAGCAAGGCTTCGAGCTGCGGGAAGACCGACTCGACAGACATCGCGGCGTTACCTTCGTGAGCTGACAGGGTGGCCATCCAGCCTAACGCGCCCGGAGCACTCCCCCGCCCGCGAAAATCACGAGCGGCACCGTTCTAAACCTCCATCGAACCGCTGGTCTCCTTCCACTGCCCCGGCACCGCCTCCTCGACCCGCTGGGCGCGCCGCTCCTCACGGGCGTACAGCACGCCGTACGTGAAGCCGTTCTCCCCCGCCGCGTGGGCCACGGCCGACAGCTCGCGCAGGGTCGTCCGGGCCATCACGCTGTCCTGGTGGTCGCCGAGCAGGCTCTGGAGCGACTTCATGGACTTGACCAGGTCCTTCGCCGGACGGCCGAGGGCGGGCACGGACGTCTCCGCCGCGTACCGTGTGCGCTTGGCCTTCTTGCGGGCCTCGTGCAGGGCGAGGTCGCGGTCCGCGCCCGGCTGTTGCTCGACGGCCTCCTCGATCAGCGCGGACACCTTCGCGAAGTCCTTGCGCACGGCCTTGGACAGCACCTTCTTCGGCTTCTTGCCGGCAGCCTTTCGCACCGGCGGATCGGCGACGAGCGCGTCCAGGGTGTCGAGGAGCGTCAGATAGCGCGCGGAGTCCAGCACCCCGAGCAGCCGGCGCCTCGACCCCTTCTCCCCGGCCTTCGACCATGTCCTCAGCCGTTTGTGGACCGGGCCGGCCACCAGGGTGGGCGGCAGTTCGTCGAAGGCCGCCGTCAGGCGCTCGGCCAGCACCTCGTGGTCGCGGCCCACCCCCAGCTCGCCGGCCAGCCATTTCAGCTCGGCGGCGACCGGGTCGGTGACGTCCCGGTCGAGGACCTTGCCGAAGGAGCGGAAGGTGCTGCGCAGCCGCCGGGTGGCGACCCGCATGTCGTGCACCGCCTCCTCGGCGTCCTGGCGCACCTCGGGGTCCAGCGCGACGATCGCGTCGCGCTGGGCGCGGACGTACGCCATGACGTGGTCCAGGGCGGTGACGGGCTCGCCGGGGCCGTCGTCCACGGGGCGCGGATGTCCGCCCTTGGTCTCCGCGAGTGCCCGCGCCAGCTTCGACGGCGACCGCGAGGGCCGTACGCCAGCCTTGCGCAGCCGTTTCTCCACCTTGTCGAGGAGGGCAGGGGGACCGTCGTCGGCCAGCTCGACCTCGATCTCGCTCCACTGGGCGCTGCCCTGCCCGCCGAACAGCCGCTCCGCCCGTACGGTGTCCACGCTCGCCTCGGCGAGCAGTCTCCCCTCGGTGTCCACCAGGTCCCTCACGTCCCGTGCGGAGCGCAGCCGGACCACTGCCACCAGCTGGCCCTCGCGCACCCGGGAGCGCACCAGTGCGGCCAGCTCGTCCGGGACGGTGTCGGAGAGCGGGGCTCGGATCTCGTCCCGGACGCCGGGCCCGACCGGAAGCTTCAGGTGCCAGCCGGCGTCGGAGCCGCCCGTGCGGCGGCGCAGGGTGATGGAGGCCGAGGCCAGGCGCAGGTCGGAGGTGTCGTAGTAGGTGGCGTCCAGCTCGGTGGTGCCCTTGTCCAGGACGCTCGCCACGCCGGCGACGCCGGTCAGGTCGGGCAGGCCGCTGTCGTCGGATTCGTACTTGCGCTCGATCTCGCGTTTCGTCTCCGCCATGAAATGAATCTAGTCGCAGTCCGCCCGCGATGGCAGGGTCAACTTCCGTTGAATTCACGACCAACGGCTGGAAAACCCTCGTTCAGGCGGACATCGGCCGTTGCACCCGGATCGACTGCAACAGCCCCATCGCCACCCACACGGCGAACATCGACGAGCCGCCGTACGACACGAACGGCAGGGGCAGACCGGTCACCGGCATGATCCCGAGCGTCATCCCGATGTTCTCGAACGACTGGAACGCGAACCACGCCACGATTCCCGCGGCGACGATCGTGCCGTAGAGCTCGGTCGTCTCGCGGGCGATACGGCAGGCGCGCCACAGGATCACCCCGAGGAGCACGATGATCAGACCCGCGCCGACGAAGCCCAGCTCCTCGCCCGCCACGGTGAAGACGAAGTCCGTCTGCTGCTCGGGGACGAACTGGCCGGTGGTCTGCGAGCCGTGGAACAGGCCCGCACCGGTCAGCCCGCCGGATCCGATCGCGATGCGCGCCTGGTTGGTGTTGTAGCCGACGCCGGCCGGATCGAGGCTGGGGTTGGCGAACGCGGCGAAGCGGGCGATCTGGTACTCGTCGAGGATGTGCAGCTGCCAGACGGCGACCGCGCCGGCCGCGCCCGCCCCGAGCAGGCCGAAGACCCAGCGGTTGGACGCGCCGGAGGCGAGCAGCACCCCGAGCACGATCATCACCATCACCATGACCGACCCGAGGTCGGGCATGAGCATCACGATCAGCATCGGGACGGCGGCGAGACCGAGCGCCTGCACGACCGTGCGGTGGTCGGGGTACATCTTGTCGCCCGCGTCGACCCGGGCCGCGAGCAGCATCGACATGCCCAGGATGATCGTGATCTTCACGAACTCCGAGGGCTGGAGCGAGAAGCCGCCGCCGAACACGATCCAGGAGTGCGCGCCGTTGACCGTCGAGCCCAGCGGGGTCAGCACCAGCAGGATGCCGAGCAGCGAGAGGCCGTAGAGGACGGGTACCGCGTTGCGCAGGGTGCGGTGGCCGAGCCAGATGGTGCCGATCATCAGGGCGATCCCGATGCCGGTGTTCATCAGATGGCGGATCAGGAAGTAGTACTGGTCGCCCTGGTTGATCTCGGTGCGGTTGCGGGTCGCGGAGAAGACCAGCACCGAACCGATCAGGGAGAGGGCGACGGCCGACAACAGTATCGGCCAGTCCAGCCGGCGGGCCAGCGAGTCACGGGCGAGGACCCGGGTCCAGCCGGCCCGCTCGGGCCCGTATCCGGAGACGGAGAAGCTGTTGACACCGGTCATGCGAGCGACCTCCTGCCGACCGACCGCCGGCCCGCGGCCTTCCCGCATCCGTCCCGTCGCCGCCGTCGTCGTCTGCGGGTGTTCTGGTTCGTGGTGTTCTGCCCGGTGGTCGCGGCGGGCTGCGAGGCGTCCGGCTCGGGGGCCTTCTCCTGGCTGGCGCGCTGGTCCTTGGCCGGGTCCTTGGCGACCTTCGGGGACTTGATCGTGCCGTCCGTCTGGATGGCCGGCAGGGCCTTCTGCGGGGTGGGCAGCAGGGCGTTCTTCGTGTCGATCGTGCCGTCCGCGGAGACGCCGTAGAGGGCGTTGTAGATGTGGCGCACGGCCTCACCGGAGGCGCCCGAACCGGTACCGGCCTGGGCGATGGTCATGATGACCGTGTAGTCCTTGCTGTAGGTGGCCAGCCAGGACGTGGTCTGCTTGCCGTAGACCTCCGCGGTACCGGTCTTGGCGTGCAGCTCGATCTTGTCCTGCGGCCAGCCGCCGAACTTCCAGGCGGCCGTACCCCGGGTGACCACGCCCGCGAGGGCGTCGTCCATGCCGGCCAGGGTCGCCTTGCTGATGGGCAGTCTGCCCGTCTTCTTCGGCTTGAGCTCGGTGACGGTCCTGCCGTCGGGGCTGACGACGGCCTTGCCGATGGACGGCTGGTACATGGTGCCGCCGTTGGCGAGGGCGCCGTAGATCACCGCCTCCTGGATCGGCGTGACGAGGGTGTCGCCCTGGCCGATGGAGTAGTTGATCGAGTCGCCCTCACGCATCTTGTTGCCCTCGAGGCAGTTCTCGTAGGCGATCTTCTCGACGTAGGTGCCGTTCTTCTTGCCGTACTTGCACCAGGCGCCCTTGTTGGCCTTCCAGTAGGACTCCTTCCACTGGCGGTCCGGGACCCGGCCGGTGACCTCGTTCGGCAGGTCGACGCCGGTCTCCTTGCCGAGGCCGAACTGGTGGGCCGCCTTGTAGAAGTAGTCCTTCGGCTCACCCTTCCTGGGGTTGATGCCGCCGTCCTTCTTCCACTCGCGGTCCGCGAGGGCGTAGAAGACGGTGTCGCAGGAGACCTCAAGGGCCCGGCCGAGCGAGATCGGGCCGAAGTTCTCGCCCTCGAAGTTGTTGAAGACCTGGCCGCCCACCGAGTACGAGCTGGTGCAGGGGTAGCCGCCGTCCCACACGTAACCGGCCTCGACCGCGGCGGCCGTGGAGACCACCTTGAACGTCGAGCCGGGCGCGGCCTGACCCTGTATGGCCCGGTTGAGCAGCGGGTAGTCGGAGTTCTTCCCGGTGAGCTTCTTGTAGTCCTTGGCGGAGATGCCGCCCACCCAGACGTTCGGGTCGTAGGTGGGCGCCGAGGCCATGGCGACGATCCGGCCGGTCTTGGCCTCCATCACGACGACGGCGCCGGAGTCGGCCTTGTAGTTGGTGCCGGTGATCTTGTCGAACTGCTGGCGGGCGACCTTCATCGCGTTGTTCAGTTCGTACTCGGCGACGCGCTGGACGCGGGAGTCGATGCTGGTGACCAGGTTGGAGCCGGGCTGTGCCGGGGTGGCCTCGGCCTGGCCGATGACCCGGCCGAGGTTGTCGACCTCGTAGCGGGTGACGCCGGCCTTGCCGCGCAGCTGTTTGTCGTACTGGCGCTCCAGGCCGGAGCGGCCGACCTGGTCGGACCGCAGGTAGGGCGAGTCGGTGTCCTGGGCCTTGGTGATCTCGTCGTCGGTGACCGGCGAGAGGTAGCCGAGGACCTGGGCGGTGTTGGACTTGCCGGGCGCGGGGTAGCGGCGCACGGCCTCCGGCTCGGCGGTGATGCCGGGGAAGTCCTCGGCGCGCTCACGGATCTGCAGGGCCTGCTTGGCGGTGGCCTCGTCGGTGATGGGGATCGGCTGGTAGGGCGAGCCGTTCCAGCAGGGCTGGGGGGTCTTCGCGTCGCACAGCCGGACCTTCTGCATCACCTCGGCGGGGTCCATGCCGAGGACGCCCGCGAGCTTGGTCAGGACCGCCTTGCCGTCGTCCTGCTGCTTGAGGAGGTCGGTGCGGGAGGCGGAGACCACCAGCCGTGTCTCGTTGTCCGCGAGGGGCACTCCGCGGGCGTCCAGGATGGAGCCGCGCACGGCGGGCTGGACGACCTGCTGGACGTGGTTGCCGGAGGCCTCCTTGGCGTAGGCCGCGCCCTCGCGGATCTGGAGGTACCACAGCCGGCCGCCGAGGGTGCCGAGGAGGGAGAGGACGAGGATCTGGATCACGACGAGCCGGATCTGGACGCGTGGCGTCCGGCCGGTCTCGGGAATGTTGGTCACTGCGGCTGCCTCCCCCTCTCAGTGAGCGAACACATGTGCGCGGCTGGCCGTGCGTACGAATGATGAACGATCGGCCTGTGAGGCCGCGTTCCGCCGAAAGTGACCCGTTCGGGTGAACTCCTGGGTGCTCACAGCCGCTTGACCCCCTTGATGCGCCCCGCCCGGGTCGCCCGCGACTTCGCGGCCCTCATCTTGAGGCCGCCGCGCTGGCCGCCGATCTTCAGGCCCGTCCCGGAGGACAGCCAGCCCGAGGAGATGTCCGAGCCCTTGGCCGCCGAGTTGGTCTCCGCGAGCGGATCGTTGTCGGCCCGCCGGGCCAGGAACATCACGCCCGGGACCACGAAGGGGGCGAGCAGCAGGTCGTACAGGGCGGCCGAGAACAGCAGCCCGGTCAGGCCGACATGACGGGCCGCCGTGTCGCCGACGAGGGCGCCGACGCCCGCGTACAGCAGGGTGGAGCCGACCGCGGCGGCGACCACCACGGCCATCGGACCGGTGGCCGACTTGATCTGCCCGGTCTCCGGCTTGACCAGCCCGGCGAGGTACCCGATCACGCACAGCACCAGGGCGTAGCGCCCGGCCGCATGGTCGGCGGGCGGCGCGAGGTCGGCGAGGAGGCCGGCGCCGAAGCCGATGAGGGCGCCGCCGACATGGCCGTACACCATGGCGAGGCCGAGGACGGTGAGGAGCAGCAGATCGGGGACCGCGCCCGGGAGGTGGAGGCGGGCGAGGACGCTCACCTGGACCACCAGGGCGACGACGACCAGCGGGACGGAGAGCAGGATCCGGTTGACGCGCATGGGGGTTGTCAGCTCCTACTGCTGCTCTTGCTGCTGGCCGTCGGCGTTCGGGGTCACGGTGACGGTGACGGTCGGGGTGGGCACCGGCTTGGGCTTGGCCGGGAGCACGGTGTCGCGCGGGTCCTTCTTCGGGGTCTCGACGACCACCCCGACGACGTCCAGCTTGGTGAAGCCGACGTACGGCGTGACGTAGAGGGTGCGGGTGAGGTCGCCGCCGGAGGGGTCGACCCGGGAGACCACACCGACCGGGACCCCGGGCACGAACGGCTTGTCGGCCTGCGAGCCGAAGGTGACCAGACGGTCGCCCTTCTTCACGTCCGCCTTGCCGTTGAGGAGTTCGACGCGCAGCGGGCTGTCGCCCTGTCCGGAGGCGAAGCCCAGTTCGTCGTTGCCCTCCATGCGGGTGCCGACGGTGAAGTCGGGGTCGTTGGCGAGGAGCACGGTCGCGGTGTTCGGGCCGACCGTGGTGACCCGGCCGACGAGCCCGTCGCCGTTGAGGACGGTCATGTCGCGCTTGATGCCGTCGTTCGCGCCGACGTCGATGGTGATCGTCCAGGAGAAGCCCTGGGCCGCTCCGATCGCGATGACCTCGGCGCCCTTGATGCCGTACTGGCCCTCGCCCGCGATCTTGAGCATCTTGTCGAGCTGGGCGAGCCGGCTGCGGTTGCGGTCGTCGCTGCCGAGCTTCGCCTTGAGGGCCGCGTTCTCCTTCTCCAGCAGCGCCATCCGGTCGTGGCGCTCACCGGAGTCGCGGACCGCCGAGACGGCGTTGCCGACCGGGTCCACCGCCGAGGACACCCCCTCCTCGATCGGACCGAAGACCGCGGCCGCGGCCTGCCGGGCACCGTCGACCGGGGAGTCCTCACCACCGCGGATGTCCACCGTGATCAGTGCGAACGCGATGGCGATCAGCAGCACCAGGAGCAGCCGGCTCTCTCGTGTGTCCCTCACGTGCGGCGGCCGTGCCCTTCCTCGATAGGGAAATCTCTACAGGAATTCGGGTAGCCCCTGGCCAGGATGACCAAGGGCGCTTTGTGGGAGCTTATGCCGGAATGTCAACGATCCGCCGTACGAGAGGGGATCATCCCGTACGGCGGAACCGAAGCGTTACGTCATCTGCGGGGGGCGGCGTCCAGAACCTGCTGGAGCGCCTCGAACTCCTCGACGCATTTGCCGGAACCGAGGGCCACGCTGTCCAGCGGGTCCTCGGCGATGTGGATCGGCATGCCCGTCTCGCGGCGCAGCCGCTCGTCCAGACCGCGCAGCAGCGCTCCGCCGCCGGTCAGAACGATTCCGCGGTCCATGATGTCGCCGGACAGCTCCGGCGGACACTTGTCCAGCGTGGTCTTGACGGCGTCGACGATCGCGTTGACGGGCTCCTCGATCGCCTTGCGCACCTCGGCGGCCGAGATGACGACGGTCTTGGGCAGCCCGGAAACGAGGTCCCGGCCACGGATTTCGGTGTGCTCGTCGGAGTCGAGGTCGTACGCCGAGCCGATGGTGATCTTGATCTGCTCGGCCGTGCGCTCACCCAGCAGGAGGCTGTACTCCTTCTTGATGTGCTGGATGATCGCGTTGTCCAGCTCGTCGCCCGCGACACGGATGGACTGGGCGGTGACGATGCCGCCGAGCGAGATGACCGCGACCTCCGTGGTGCCGCCGCCGATGTCCACCACCATGTTGCCCGTGGCCTCGTGGACCGGCAGGCCGGAACCGATGGCCGCGGCCATGGGCTCCTCGATGATGTGCACCTGACGGGCGCCGGCCTGGGTCGACGCCTCGATGACGGCGCGGCGCTCGACGCCCGTGATGCCCGACGGCACACAGACGACGACCCGCGGACGAGCCAGATACCGCCGCTTGTGGATCTTCAGGATGAAGTAGCGGAGCATCCGCTCGGTGATCTCGAAGTCGGCGATCACGCCGTCCTTCAGCGGCCGCACGGCCACGATGTTGCCCGGCGTGCGCCCGATCATCTTCTTCGCTTCGGCGCCGACCGCGAGGATGCCACCGGTGTTGGTGTTGATCGCGACGACGGACGGCTCGTTGAGTACGATCCCGCGACCCCTGACGTACACCAGCGTGTTGGCGGTCCCGAGGTCGACAGCCATGTCACGGCCGATGAACGACATTGAGTTCCCCATCAGGATTCGACTGGCCTTCCCTGAGCTTTTGAGGGCTTTTCAGGTCGGCGAGGTGGGTGCGGTGACGTGAAGGCTTCCATCGTAGACGCGCCTTCTCGGACACTGCGGAAGGGTCTTGGCCATTGTCAGCAGATGCTGTGCGGGTTCGCTTCCGGAGACGGGCGTTCGGGGAGTCTCGTTCCCTCGATCGCCCGTCCGGTCGTCTCGGAACGGTTACGCGCGACCCGGGAAGAAGATCTTGATCTCGCGCTCGGAGGACTCCTCGGAGTCGGAGGCGTGGATCAGGTTCTCGCGGACGATGACGCCGTAGTCGCCGCGGATCGAGCCGGGAGCGGCCGCGATGGGGTCGGTCGGGCCGGCCAGCGCGCGCACGCCCTCGATGACCCGGTCGCCCTCGACGATCAGCGCGACGACCGGACCGGACGCCATGAACTCCACCAGCGGCTCGTAGAAGGGCTTGCCCTTGTGCTCGCCGTAGTGCTGCTCCAGCGTGTCCTGGTCCAGGGTGCGCAGCTCCAGCGCGGTGATCCGCCAGCCCGCCTTGCGCTCGATACGGCTGATGATCTCGCCGGTCAGGCCGCGACGGACCGCGTCGGGCTTGAGGAGGACGAGGGTGCGCTGGCTCACGGGGGACTCCTTAGGGACTGCTGAGGTGCACTACTGCCGGGGTGCGGTGGGACGAGATTACAGGGATTGTCCGTGAACCTGTCACACAGCGTCAGCAGGACCGGCGGTCAGGTCCCGGCCTGTGCCGCGAAGCGCGCCCTCGCCTCGTCGACCTTGCGCCCATAGTGCACCGAGGCCCACCACAGGCCGGCGAACAGGACCCCGACGACGAACATCATCGGGACGAAGAAACCGGACGCGACCAGCGCGATCTGGAGCGCCCAGCCGAGGGCCACGCCGCCGGGCCGGGTGACCACGGCACACAGCAGCACGCTGAGGAACATCGCGATCCCGCACACCGTCCACACCGTGGTCATGGACAGGTCGGGGTCCTTCATGGCGACCAGACCGGCGAATCCGATGATGAAGAACTCGCCGATCAGGGTCGAGGAACAGAGCGTACGCATGGCGGGGTGTTCAGCCCTTCCCGAGGAGCAGCCGGGCCTCGCCGACCGTGATGACGGAACCGGTGACCAGCACGCCGCCGCCGGCGAACTCGCCCTCCTCCTCGGCGAGCGTGATCGCCGCCTCCAGGGCGTCCGGCAGCCGCGGCTCGACCTGGACGCGCTCGTCGCCGAACACCTCCACGGCGATCGCGGCCAGCTCGTCGGCGTCCATGGCGCGGTGGCTGGAGTTCTGTGTGACGACGACCTCCGCGAAGATCGGCTCGAAGGCCTCCAGCACCCCGCGGACGTTCTTGTCGCCGCTCGCCCCGACCACGCCGATCAGCCGGCTGAAGTCGAATGCCTCGCGGACGGCGTCGGCGGTCACCCGCGCGCCGGCCGGGTTGTGGGCGGCGTCCAGGACGACGGTCGGGGAGCGCCGTACGACCTCCAGCCGGCCCGGCGAGGACACGGCCGCGAAGGCCTTGCGGACGGCGTCGATGTCGAGCGGCTCGGGCCGCTGGGAGCCGACGCCGAAGAACGCCTCGACGGCGGCGAGCGCGACGGCCGCGTTGTGCGCCTGGTGCTCGCCGTGCAGCGGGAGGTACACCTCGGGGTACTCGCCGCCCAGCCCGCGCAGGGTGACCAGCTGTCCGCCGACGGCGACCTGGCGCGCCACGACACCGAACTCCAGGCCCTCCCGGGCCACCGTGGCGTCGACCTCGACGGCCCTCTTCAGCAGGACCTGGGCCGCGTCGACCGGCTGCTGGGCCAGGATGACCGTGGCGTCCTGCTTGATGATCCCGCCCTTCTCGCCCGCGATCTCGCCCGGGGTCTCCCCCAGCCGGTCGGTGTGGTCGAGGTCGATGGGCGTGACCACGGCGACGTCGCCGTCGATGACGTTGGTGGCGTCCCAGGAGCCGCCCATGCCGACCTCGACGACGGCGACGTCGACCGGCGCGTCCGCGAAGGCGGCGTACGCCATGCCGGTCAGCACCTCGAAGAAGGAGAGCCGGTACTCCTGCTGGGAGTCGACCATCTCGACGTACGCCTTGATGTCGTCGTACGTCTCGATGAAGCGTTCGGCGGAGATCGGGGCGCCGTCGAGGCTGATGCGCTCGGTGACGGACTGCACGTGAGGGGAGGTGTAGCGGCCGGTGCGCAGGTCGAAGGCACCGAGGAGGGCCTCGATCATGCGGGCGGTGGAGGTCTTGCCGTTGGTGCCCGTGATGTGGATCGAGGGGTACGTCCGCTGCGGCTCGCCCAGGACGTCCATCAGCGCGGCGATCCGGCTGACGGACGGCTCCAGCTTGGTCTCGCCCCAGCGGGTGGCCAGATCGGCCTCGACCGCGCGCAGCGCCTTGTCGACCTCGGGGTCCTCGGGGCGGGTCGGGACGTCGGCGCTCGGGGCTCCGCCCTGGGTGCGGAGGGTGCGGCTGCCGGCCTCGATGACCGCGAGATCCGGGTCGCGCTCGCCCGCCGCGTCAGCGGCTGATGTCTGCGTGGCCTCGATGATCTCGTCGAAGGAGTCGCTGTCGCTCACGGGGTTCAGTCTAAGCCGGTGTCCATGGAGGAGGGTGACTGGTCCCGTCCTGAGGGCGCGGGGAACATGATGGCTGGTCGCGCAGTTCCCCGCGCCCCTACAGGGCGCTCACGCCTCCGGCAGGCGCTCCAGCTGGGCGGTGATACGGGCGATGTCCTCGTCCGCCTTGGCCAGGCGGCCTCGGATCTTGTCGACCACCTGGTCCGGGGCCTTCGCCAGGAACGCCTCGTTGCCGAGCTTGGCGTGGGCCTGGGCCTTCTCCTTCTCGGCCGCCGCGAGGTCCTTCGCGAGGCGCTTGCGCTCGGCCGCCACGTCGATCGTGCCGGAGAGGTCCAGGGCGACCGTGGCGCCGGCCACCGGGAGGGTGGCGGTGGCCGAGAAGGCCTCGCCCTCCGGCTGCAGGCGCAGCAGCTGGCGGATGGCGGCCTCGTGGGGCGCCAGGGCCGTGCCCTCCAGGGTCAGCCGGGCCGGGACGCGCTGGCCGGGCTGGAGGCCCTGGTCGGCGCGGAAGCGGCGGACCTCGGTGATCACCGACTGGAGGCTCTCGATCTCCTGTTCGGCGGCCGGGTCCCGGAAGCCCGAGTCGGTCGGCCAGTCGGCGACGACGACCGACTCGCCGCCGGTCAGCGTGGTCCAGAGGGTCTCGGTGACGAACGGGACCACCGGGTGCAGCAGCTTCAGGGTGACGTCGAGGACCTCGCCGAGGACGCGCTGGGAGACCTTCGCGGGCTCGCCGCCGGCCTGGAACGTCGTCTTGGACAGCTCGACGTACCAGTCGAAGACCTCGTCCCACGCGAAGTGGAAGAGGGCGTCGGAGAGCTTGGCGAACTGGAAGTCCTCGTAGAACGCGTCGACCTCGGCGACGACCGAGTTGAGGCGGGAGAGGATCCAGCGGTCCGTCGCCGACATCGCGGAGGCGTCCGGGAGGGGCCCGTCCACCGTCGCGCCGTTCATGAGGGCGAAGCGGGTCGCGTTCCAGATCTTGTTGGCGAAGTTGCGGGAGCCCTGGACCCAGTCCTCGCCGATCGGGACGTCGACGCCCGGGTTGGCGCCGCGCGCGAGGGTGAAGCGGAGGGCGTCGGAGCCGTACTTGTCCATCCAGTCGAGCGGATTGACCGCGTTGCCGAAGGACTTGGACATCTTCTTGCCGAACTGGTCGCGGACCATGCCGTGCAGGGCGATGGTGTGGAACGGCGGGGTGCCGTCCATCGCGTACAGGCCGAACATCATCATCCGGGCGACCCAGAAGAAGAGGATGTCGTAGCCGGTGACCAGGACGGAGTTCGGGTAGAACTTCGCGAGCGACTCGGTCCGTTCGGGCCAGCCGAGGGTGGAGAAGGGCCACAGGCCGGAGGAGAACCAGGTGTCGAGGACGTCGGTGTCCTGGCGCCAGCCCTCGCCGCTCGGGGCCTCGTCGTCGGGGCCGACGCAGACGACCTCGCCGTTCGGGCCGTACCAGACGGGGATGCGGTGGCCCCACCACAACTGCCGCGAGATGCACCAGTCGTGGAGGTTGTCGACCCAGTCGAAGTACCGCTTCTCCATCTCCTGCGGGTGGATCTTGACGCGGCCGTCGCGGACCGCGTCACCGGCGGCCTTCGCGAGCGGGCCGACCTTGACCCACCACTGCATGGACAGGCGCGGCTCGATCGTCGTCTTGCAGCGGGAGCAGTGGCCGACGGAGTGGACGTACGGCCGCTTCTCGGCGACGATCCGGCCCTCGGCGCGCAGGGCGGCGACGATGGCGGAGCGGGCCTCCAGCCGGTCCAGGCCCTGGAAGGGGCCGTGGGCCGTGATGACGGCGTGCTCGTCCATGACGGTGAGGGACGGCAGGTTGTGGCGCTGGCCGATCTCGAAGTCGTTCGGGTCGTGCGCCGGGGTCACCTTGACGGCGCCGGTGCCGAACTCCGGGTCGACGTGGGTGTCGGCGACGACCGGGATGGAGCGGTCGGTCAGCGGCAGGCGGATCTCCTTGCCGACCAGGTGCCGGTAGCGCTCGTCGTCGGGGTGGACGGCGACGGCGGTGTCACCGAGCATCGTCTCGGCGCGGGTGGTGGCGACGACGATGGTGTCGTCCCCCTCGCCGTACTTCATGGAGACGAGCTCGCCGTCGTCGTCCTGGTACTCGACCTCGATGTCCGAGATGGCGGTGAGACAGCGCGGGCACCAGTTGATGATGCGCTCGGCGCGGTAGATCAGCTCGTCGTCGTAGAGCCGCTTGAAGATGGTCTGGACGGCCTGGGAGAGGCCCTCGTCCATGGTGAAGCGCTCACGGGACCAGGCGACCCCGTCGCCGAGGCGGCGCATCTGGCCGCTGATCTGGCCGCCGGACTCGCCCTTCCACTGCCAGACGCGCTCGACGAACGCCTCACGGCCGAGGTCGTGGCGGGACTTGCCCTCCTTGCCCAGCTCGCGCTCGACGACGTTCTGGGTGGCGATGCCGGCGTGGTCCATACCGGGCTGCCACAGCGTCTCGAAGCCCTGCATGCGCTTGCGGCGGGTGAGGGCGTCGATGAGGGTGTGCTCGAAGGCATGGCCCAGGTGCAGGCTGCCCGTGACGTTCGGCGGCGGGATGACGATGGTGTACGGCGGCTTGTCGCTCTTCTCGTCCGCCTCGAAGTAACCCCGCTCCACCCAGCGCTCGTACAGCGGCCCCTCTACGTCGGCCGGCGCGTACTGGGTCGGCAGTTCGGTGTGGGGCGCTGATGGCTGCTGATGAGCGTTCTCGGTCACGGGGCCAGTTTAGGGGTGTCACGGGGCCGTCCCGAAACGTGTTTGCCGTGTAACGGTCGGGCCCCCGCCGCCGAGCAGGCATCAGGTTTAAGCCAGGATGTGAAAATCACATAAGCATCTGGAGGGGAACCCAGAATGAGTCAGCACCAGCCGGGTCCGTACGGCGGGCAGCCCCAGCAGCCCGGACCCTACGGCGGGCAGCCCGGCCCCTACGGCCAGCCCCCGCAGGCTCCCCAGCCCGGCTACGGCTACCCCCAGCAGCCCCCCGCCCCGCAGCCCGGTTACGGCTACCCGGCGCAGCCCCCCGCCCCGCAGCCCGGTTACGGCTACCCGGCGCAGCCCCCGCAGGCCGGGCCCTACGGGCAGCAGCCGGCGTACGGCCAGCCGGCGACCGTCCCCGGCTACGGCCAGCAGCCCCCGTACGGCCAGGCCCCCTACGGCGTCCCGCAGCCCCCCGCGCCCAGCGGGGGCGGCGGCAAGAAGGTCGGCATCGTCCTCGGCGCGGTCGCGGTGGTCGTGGCGATCGGCGTGGGCGCGTTCTTCGTCCTCGGCACGAACGGCGGCTCGGGGGGCCTGACGGACGACGGCGCCCACAAACTGACCACTCCGGCCACCGTGCTCTCCGAGTACAAGCGGGTCTCCGACGACGGCGCGAACGCCGGTGAAGACTCGGCGTCCGATCTGGAGAAGAGCGGTGTCAAGGACGGCAAGACCGTGCTCGGCATGTACTCCACGGCCGACCTGAGCGGTTACGACCCCTCCGACCCGAGCACCGCGCCCGACCCGACCGCCATGGCCACCGCCAAGGGCATCACCTTCGTCGGCGCGTACGGCTCGATCGCCGACCCCGAGAAGGCGCTGGACACGTTCTTCGCCAACTTCAAGAAGTCCTCCGCGCAGAGCTCCTCCAGCAGCAGCGGTTCGAACGTCGAACTCCTCGGCGAGGCCGAGGAGGTCGACCTGGACGGCGCGGTCATGAAGTGCCAGGCGGCCGCCGGCACGATCCTCGCGACCAAGCAGAAGAAGACCGACTGGTTCTGCGCCTGGGCCGACTACAGCACCATCGCCATGGTCTCGCCGGGTGACGTCACCAAGGGCGTCACCAAGGACGTGGCGGCCGACATCACCGAGAAGCTGCGCGACGAGGTCCGCGTCAAGGCGTAAGGCAGAGACGGCACATGCGAGGGGGCCCCGGTCGGTCGACCGGGGCCCCCTCGCATGTGCCGTCTCTGCCTTACGCCGTCTTCTGCTCGCCCGGGCCCCGGCCGCCGCGCTGCTCGCGCGGGATCAGGGTCGGGTTGACGTTGGAGCGGACGACGTCGGCCGTGATGACCACGCGGGCCACGTCCTTGCGGGACGGGACCTCGTACATCACCGACATCAGCACCTCCTCCATGATGGCGCGCAGACCGCGGGCGCCGGTCTGGCGGAGGATGGCCTGGTCGGCGATGGCCTCCAGCGCCTCGCGCTCGAAGTCCAGCTCCACGCCGTCGAGTTCGAACAGCCGCTCGTACTGCTTGACCAGCGCGTTGCGGGGCTCGACCAGAATCTGGAGCAGGGCCTCGCGGTCGAGGTTGTGGACGCTGGTGATGACGGGGAGGCGGCCGATGAACTCCGGGATCATGCCGAACTTCACCAGGTCCTCGGGCATGACGTCCTCGAACTGGTCCTTGGCCTCCAGCTCGCGCTTGGAGCGGATCGTCGCGCCGAAGCCGATGCCCTTGGCGCCGGCCCGGGACTCGATGATCTTCTCCAGGCCCGCGAAGGCGCCGCCCACGATGAACAGCACGTTCGTCGTGTCGATCTGGATGAACTCCTGGTGCGGGTGCTTGCGTCCGCCCTGCGGCGGGACGGAGGCCGTGGTGCCCTCCAGGATCTTCAGCAGCGCCTGCTGTACGCCCTCGCCGCTCACGTCGCGCGTGATGGAGGGGTTTTCGCTCTTCCGGGCGACCTTGTCGATCTCATCGATGTAGATGATCCCGGTCTCGGCCTTCTTGACGTCGTAGTCGGCGGCCTGGATGAGCTTGAGGAGGATGTTCTCGACGTCCTCGCCGACGTACCCCGCCTCGGTCAGCGCCGTGGCGTCGGCGATGGCGAACGGCACGTTCAGCATGCGGGCGAGGGTCTGTGCGAGGAGGGTCTTGCCCGAGCCCGTGGGGCCGAGCAGAAGGATGTTGGACTTCGCCAACTCGATGGCGTCGTCGCGGCCCTGGGCTCCGCCGTTCTCACCGGCCTGGACCCGCTTGTAGTGGTTGTACACCGCGACCGAGAGGGCCTTCTTCGCGGCCTCCTGGCCGACGACGTACCCCTCCAGGAACTCGTAGATCTCGCGGGGCTTGGGGAGTTCCTCCCAGCGCACCTCGCTCGTCTCGGCGAGTTCCTCCTCGATGATCTCGTTGCAGAGATCGATGCACTCGTCGCAGATGTACACACCGGGCCCTGCGATGAGCTTCTTGACCTGCTTCTGGCTCTTGCCGCAGAACGAGCACTTGAGCAGATCGCCGCCGTCACCGATGCGTGCCACGGTGTGCTTCCCCTTCGCCTGGGAGACGCCTGGACACTTTCGAATCCAGCGGCTCCTGGTGCTGCCTTATTCCGACGGTACCTTGCCGGGACCCCCGTTCGGGCCCCCCTTGGCACGGTTCACTTCCGCGTGGACCGTGTCACACCGTGCCAAGGGGTACGGACGAGAGGGCCCTGTGCGTCAACGCAGAGAGCTGTTGTTCATCTTCCGGGTGGAGATGATCTGGTCGATCAGGCCGTACGACAGGGCGTCCTCGGCCGTGAGGATCTTGTCGCGCTCGATGTCCTCGCGGATCTTCTCGATCGGCGTGGTCGAGTGCTTGGCCAGCATCTCCTCCAGCTGCGCGCGCATCCGGAGGATCTCGTTGGCGGCGATCTCCAGGTCGGAGACCTGACCGCGGCCCGTCTCACTGTACGGCTGGTGGATCAGCACGCGCGCGTTCGGCAGGGCCATGCGCTTGCCCGGCGTACCGGCCGCCAGCAGGATCGCGGCGGCGGAGGCCGCCTGGCCCATGCAGACCGTCTGGATGTCGGGCTTGACGAACTGCATCGTGTCGTAGATGGCCGTCAGCGCGGTGAAGGAACCACCGGGGCTGTTGATGTAGACCGAGATGTCGCGGTCGGGGTCCATCGACTCCAGGCACAGCAGCTGCGCCATGACGTCGTTGGCGGAGGCGTCGTCGATCTGCACGCCGAGGAAGATCACGCGCTCCTCGAAGAGCTTCGCGTACGGGTCGTACTCGCGGATGCCCTGGGAGGTGCGCTCGACGAAGCGGGGGATGACGTAGCGGGACTCGGCGCGGGGGCCGGTGTACTCGGCCGCCGTGCGGGCGTAGAGGCCGCTGCCGGGGAAGTCGTTCACGGTGTCTCCTGGAGAGAGGGTGGGGCGGTGGGCTGGGAGGGGCGGGCGGGACTCTGACGGCAGGGTCCCTCTGGGTCTGGCGACGGCGGCGTCCTCACGGGCGGGGCGGGCGGGGTCCCGGCGGGCCGGACGCTCGACCGAGACCGGATGCCGACTGCGGCTGGTTCCCGGTCGGCTCCGCGAACCCCGTGGGCCCTGTCGGGCTTCACGAGGGCCTCGGGACTCCGTGGGGGCCCTGGCGGGTTCCACGGGCTCCCGCGGGTGCCTCGTGACCCCTGAGGGGCCCGTGCAGGCCTTCACGCGGCTCCTGGGGCCCTTCGGGCCTGCCGTGCCCTCGCGGGACCCGCCGCCTGCGGGGCCGATGGTCCTTCCGGGACCTGCGAGCCCTTGCGGGGCGCGCCGGCCCTTGCGGAACCGGTGCCCTTCCGGGTCGGCCCCCGCGGGGTGCGCGACCCTCCGGGCGCCGCGGGCCGCCGTCGGGCGGACCCGTCGGACCGCGAGCCGCGGGGCTGCCGGGGCCGGTGAGGTCCGGAGGGACCTGCGGGGTCCGGTGGGATCACGTGCCACCCGACAAGTCTCCGTCGACCTGGGGGGTGGGAGCGTGCGACCCGCGTCCCGGGGATCACCCGGGCCTCGGCCGGCCGTGGACCCGCGGGGACCGCTGCCGTCGGTCGTGTTCCTACGCCGCCCCGGTACCGCCGCCGCCCGGCATGCCGGCGGCCGTGGGGATGACGTCGTCGATGAGGCCGTACTCCTTGGCCTCGAACGCGTCGAACCAGCGGTCACGGTCCGAGTCACGGGTGATCTGCTCGACCGACTGGCCGGTGTGCTGCGAGGTGAGCTCGGCCATGCGCTTCTTGGTGTGCAGCAGCCGCTCGGCGTGGATCTTGATGTCCGAGGCCGAGCCGGCCAGGCCGGCGGAGGGCTGGTGGATCAGGATCTCGGCGTTCGGCAGCGCGAAGCGCTTGCCGGGGGTGCCCGCGCTGAGCAGGAACTGGCCCATCGAGGCGGCGAGGCCCATGGCGATGGTCACCACGTCGTTCTTGATGAACTGCATGGTGTCGTAGATCGCCATGCCGGCCGTGATCGAACCGCCGGGGCTGTTGATGTACAGGTAGATGTCCTTGTCCGGGTCCGCGGCAAGGAGCAGCAGCTGTGCGGTGATCTTGTTCGCGATGTCGTCGTCGACCGGCTGGCCGAGGAAGATGATCCGCTCGCCGAGCAGCCGGTTGTAGACCTGGTCGCCGAGGCCACCACCGATGGAAGGCTCGCCGGCGGCGTAGGGCATCAGATTCGTCACGTCTCCACCTGCTCGTCTTACGACGGCGCCGGGCCGTCTCACGTGTACTGCCGGGGGCAACGGGGACTCCCCTGCCCTCGTATTCATGGACCCTAACGCGCGGGTCCCGCCGGAGAATCCCGGAGAGGTGGGTGTTCGCCGGGGGCGTAGCGGCGCGTAGTCGCCCGAATAACGGAACGGGCCCCGGAACACAAGGTTCCGGGGCCCGTCACAGCGAAGCGGGGTGGGGATCAGGCGTCGGCCTTCTCGTCGCCCTCGGCCTCGGGCTCGGCCTCGGTCTCGGCGGCACCCTCGGCGGCCTCGACCGTCTCGGTGGCGGCCTCGACCTCGTCCTCGTCGTCCAGGTCGATGATCTCGCCGTTGGTGTCCTTGACCGTGGCGGACTCGACGACCGTGGCCAGGGCCTTGCCGCGAGCGACCTCGCCGACGAGCAGCGGAACCTGACCGCCCTCGACGACCGCCTGGGCGAACTGGTCGGGGGACATGCCGGAGGAGGCGGCGCGGCGCATGAGGTGCTCGGTGAGCTCCTCCTGGTTCACGTTGAGCTTCTCGCGCTTGACGAGCTCGTCCAGGACGAACTGGGTCTTGATGCCCTTGACCGCGGCCTCGCGGGTCTCGGTCTCGAACTCCTCGACGGTCTTGCCCTGGATCTCCAGGTACTTGTCGAGGGTCAGGCCCATCTGGCCGAGCTGGTGGTGCTCCAGGTTGTGCTTGCGGGTGTTGATCTCGTCCTCGAGGAGCTTCTCGGGGACGGGCACCTCGACGAGCTCCAGCAGCTTCTCCAGGACGCGCTCCTGGGCCTGCGTGGCCTGGTCGTACTGCTTCATGTTCTCGAGGCGCTTGCGGCTGTCCGCGCGCAGCTCCTCCAGGGTGTCGAACTCGGAGGCGAGCTGCGCGAACTCGTCGTCCAGCTCGGGCAGTTCGCGAGCGGCGACCTGGGTGACCTTGACGGTGACCTCGGCCTCCTTGCCGGCCGCGGAGCCGCCCTTGAGCTCGGAGGTGAAGGTGGCCTCGCCACCGGCCTGAAGGCCCTTCACGGCGTCGTCGATGCCGTCGAGCAGCTCGCCGGAGCCGATGGTGTAGGAGACGCCGTTGGCGACGCCGTCCTCCAGGACCTCGCCGTCGACCTTGGCCTCGAGGTCCACGGTCACGACGTCGCCGTCCTCGGCGGCGCGCTCGACCGGGGAGGTGGAGGCGAAGCGCTCACGGAGCTGCTCGACCGACTTGTCGATGTCCTCGTCGTCGACCTCGACGGCGTCGACCTCGACCTCGATCGAGGAGAAGTCCTCGGGAAGCTCCAGGGCGGGGCGCACGTCGACCTCGGCGGTGAAGTTCAGCGTCTCGCCGTCCTTCAGCTCCGTGATGTCGACCTCGGGCTGGCCGAGGACGTCGATCTCCGCCTCGTTGACCGCCTCGGTGTAGAACTTCGGAAGCGCGTCGTTGACCGCCTCCTCCAGGACCGCACCGCGGCCGAACCGCTGGTCGATGACCCGGGCCGGGATCTTGCCCTTGCGGAAGCCCTTCACCGTGACCTGCTGGTTGATCTTCTTGTACGCCGCGTCGAGGCTGTCCTTGAGCTCCTCGAAGGGCACCTCGACAGTGAGCCGAACCCGGGTCGGGTTCAGGGTCTCCACGGCGCTCTTCACGGTTCGGTCTCCTTGTGGCTGACTTCTTGGGGTTCGCCGGAGCCCGACAGGCCCGGCGATTCGCCGCCCGGGAGGTTTCACCGGCCGGGTGGGCCGGGACACACGAGCGCGCAGCTTGCATAGTAACCGCAGCGGGTGAACCGCCCAAAAGTCGATCACTGGCCAGGCACGGGGTGTGATCACACAGGTGGACGGCGCGGGTGATCACACAGGTGGACGGCGCGGGTGATCGCGCAGGTGGTCGGGGTGGCGGGATTTGAACCCACGGCCTTCCGCTCCCAAAGCGGACGCGCTACCAAGCTGCGCCACACCCCGTCTGGTGCGACACGTAGGGTACATGCCCGCAGGCCGCCTGACCGCCGCATTTGCGGAGCACGGGGAGCGGGCGGGGGCGCGCACCGGGAAGGGATGTGCGGGCGGCGGCGTCGACCCGCTACGATGCGTGCAGTGCCGTGGTCCGCTGACCTGCGGCGCGCGCTGTGCGGGCGTAGCTCAATGGTAGAGCCCTAGTCTTCCAAACTAGCTACGCGGGTTCGATTCCCGTCGCCCGCTCTTCACGCCGAAGGCCCAGGCGAGAGGTCGGAATCCTCTCCCTGGGCCTTCGGTCGTTCCCGGGGTCCGGGCGGGGGCGCCGTCAGCTGTCGGCCTTCTCGGACGTGTCGTCCGGTGCCTCGCTCCGGGTGCCGGGGAAGATCAGTCGTGCGCTGAGGCCGATCACCCCGAGGGCCCCCAGCATGAGGGCGCTGCGGAGCAGTCTCATGTCGCCCTCCCAGTCCCGGGGGCTGCCGAGGGCCCGCCAGAGCACGACGGTGATGCCGAGCAGCAGGAGCACTGTGCCGACGATGCGGCTTAATCGAGGATCCATGTGCCCATCATTCATGATCACCGTGACGGGTGGCATGCCCCTGCCGGATCGGTGACCGACCGGGCCGGTGGTGACCGACCGGGCCGGTGGCTTGATTCGTTCCCCGCGTCTTCAGTGCGCCCCGGCGTCGCCGCTACCGTGGGGCGCGGGAGTGGGTCGCGCGCGGACGGGGGTTGCGGTGGTCGAGCTGGGGGTCGTGTTCGGGGTCATGATCGCGCTGGCGGTCTTCCTGATCGTCAAGCTGCTGCGCCGGGGGAACCGCGCCACCGAGAACGCGGACGGGCTCCTCATCGAGCAGGACCGCCGGCTGCGGGCGCACCACGACCGCGTCTCCTACAACGCGATGTCGATGCACGGCACCTCGCCGACCCAGAGTGACGGTTACCGCCGTCCGTAGCCGCCGCGGCCTCAGAAGCTGATCGAGTTGATGGTGTCGGCCAGCGAGTTGAGGAACCGGTTGATCGACGGCGCCATGCCGCTGGAGGCGAGGAAGAAGCCGAAGAGGATGGCGACTATGGCGGGGCCCGCCTTGATGCTGCCTCCTCGGATCAGCACCACCAGGATGATGGCCAACAGCAGCACCACTGACAGTGAAATCGCCACGACTGATCACACACCCTCGATTGGTCCGCACTCCCGAGACCATCGTGCCACCAACACGGGCTTCCCATGCGGCCCGTGACGCATCATCGCGGTGACCGTTCGGGAACGGTTGTGCCGCGCGGTAATTCGAGGCGCGCCCCGCACGGGAATTGCGGGAGATCGTTTCCCTCTCCACCCACCATGGGCGCGGCTATTTCGCAATGAGGGCCGACAGCACGTCAACACCCGCACGCGGCAGGGCGTTATGCGCCTTTTAGTCGGTATGAATCATGACATCTCGGGCAGACGAGCGGTGTGATCGGCGGACCGCTTGCGTCCTTACGAGAATGACCTGCGATGTTTTACGCATACGCACGAGCGGCACTAGGGTGCCTCAAATGTTCCACGCCGTCTCGTCTCTCGTTCGGAGCCCGCGCTCGTCCCAGAACCGGAACGACCAGCACCGCCCGGCCCCGGACAGATCCGCCGGGCGACCGTCGCAGCGGCCGTCGGGCCGGCGTGACGCGTTCTTCGACAACGCCAAGTACCTGGCGATCGTGCTGGTGGCCGTGGCCCACGCCTGGGAGCCCCTCAAGGGCGACAGCCGACTGCTCCAGGCGGCGTACCTGGTCGTGTACGCCTTCCACATGCCGGCGTTCATCATCGTCTCCGGGTACTTCTCCCGGAGTTTCGACGCGAGCCCGAGCCGGGTGAAGCGGCTGGTCACCGGGCTCGTCGTACCGTACGTCGTGTTCGAGACCGGCTACTCGCTCTTCAAGCGCTACGGCGATCACAGCCCCGGCCAGGAGATCAGTCTCCTCGAGCCCTACTACCTGACCTGGTTCCTGATCGCGCTGTTCATCTGGCGGCTGACCACTCCGCTGTGGAAGACCCTGCGCCATCCGCTGCCGGTCGCGCTCGGCATCGCCGTGCTGGCGTCCGTCAGCCCCGGCATCGGGGACGACCTCGATCTGCAGCGGGTGCTGCAGTTCCTGCCGTTCTTCGTGCTGGGGCTGTGTCTGCGGGCCGAGCACGTCCGGCTGGTGCGGCGCCGTTCGGTGCGTGTCGCGGCCGTGCCGGTGTTCGTCCTCGCGCTGGGCTTCGCCTGGTGGGCGGTGCCGCGGATGAACGCGGCGTGGTTCTACCACCGTGACTCCGCCCAGGAGCTGGGCGCTCCGTGGTGGGTCGGGCCCGTCATGCAACTCGCGCTGTTCGGATGCTCGTTGGTGCTGACCGCCGGTTTCCTCTCCTGGGTGCCGGGGCGGACGCTGTGGTTCACCTCGCTCGGGGCGGGGACGCTGTACGGCTATCTGCTGCACGGGTTCCTGCTCAAGGCAGCGGAGTACCGGGGGTGGTTCGACCACCCCTGGCTGCACCGGCATGTCGGGGAGATCGCCGTCAGTGTCCTGATCGCCGTGGCCGTCACGCTGTTGTGCACCTCGCCCGTGCGGCGGGTGTTCCGGGTGGTGATCGAGCCCCGGATGGAGTGGGCGTTCCGGGAGGATCCCCTGCGGGGCGCCCGGGAGAGAGGGAAGGCGTCCGCCTGAGGTACGGGTCTTCTCAGGGTCTTCTCAGGGTCTCCTCAGCCCTTCAGGTGCCTCATCAGTTCCTCGAAGTCCTTCCAGCCCGACAGGTCCGACGGGTTGCCCGGGAACGGGTAGTAGAGGGCCGGCCGGGTCTTCGGACCCAGCTCGCGGGGTTTCTGGCGCAGGGGCGTACGCCTGGCCCGGTCGCCGGGCATCGTACGGACCTCCTCGGCGCCGAGGACGAAGGCGTACGGGACTCCCGGGCCCTCGAAGCGGGGCGGGACAGCGAGGTCGCGGCGGGCCCTGCGGACCTGGACCAGCATCGACTGCAGGTCGTGGCGGGTGGCCAGGATCTCCGCCGCCCTCATGATCGAGGCGTCCGTGGGGACGGTCTCGCCGGGGCCGTAGCCGAAGGCCAGCGTGACGTCCTCCTCCACGCCCCCCTTCGTACGGGAGACCCGGACCGTCGCCAGCGCCGGGCGCTCCGGGGTGCCGACGACCACCAGCCAGGTCGGCGCCGGTGCGCGCTCGAACGCCACGTCCGTCACCTGGCGCAGCGACCAGGGCAGGTTGGCGGGTTCCTCGGTGCCCCAGCCGGCCGGCGGCTCACCGGTGATCTCGCGCCAGACCGCCTCCAGGGCGCCGCCGAGGACCAGCCGGTCGTCGGCCGGGTGGACACAGCGGAAGGAGATCGCGAGCTGGCGCTCGCCGGAGTCGGCGATCTCGTGGGTGAAGGACTCGGCGACCGGGGTGCGCGGGTCCTCGGGGGTCGCCTCCGGGGACCCGACCGTCACGAACGCGCCGTTCGCCCACGTGAGGACCGCGCCGGACAGGCCGTCGTAGTAGCCGCACCCCTCGTCCTGCACCACCCAGCGCGAGGGCCAGCCGGGCAGCGCTCCCCGGACCGCCGGGGAGAGCCGGGTGCCGGCCGGCGTCACGATCTGCAGGCCGAGCTCGGCTTCGGCGGCGGCGCGGAAGGTGTCCGCGAGCCAGGCCGTCATCGCCACCACCGGGCGGTCCTGGATGACCACGGCCACCTTGTCGGTGAGCACGTCGACGGCGGGCTGCGCGGCGGCCGGTACGGGGACGGCGGTCATCCCCTCGGTGTTCACCACGGCGAGGGAGGACGCGGCCTCCGGGGGCCAGGCGGTGCCGCCGACCAGGGTCGCGACCCGAGCCGCGAACGTGCCGGCCAGGGCCTCCGCCTCGCGCACCCCGGTGGTGGCGCGGGCCTCGGTCCACCAGTACGGGACCTCCGGTTCGTCGGCGCCGAGGAGCCGCCGGGCCTCTCCCCTGACCTGGACGAGCAGCGGGGCCTCCACCGAGAGCAGGGGGCGGCCCTGCTCGTCGTGCAGCCGGACCAGCGCCCCGTCCTCCTCCGCGCCGACCAGGGTGTCGGGGCCGCCCGAGAGCAGGCCGGCGATCACGCTGAGCGGGTCGGGCATCTTCTTCGTGAGCGCGACGACGTCCTTCGTCATGGGTCCCTCTACCTCGTCCCCGCGTGGACGGTCTGGATCAGTCGGTTCGGCTCGCCCCTGCGGACCAGCACACCGCGGCCGGGCGGCTGCTGGGAGGCGTAGACACCGGTGAAGAGCTGGCCCTCGCTGCGGTCGCCGGACATCACCAGCGCCGCCGCACCGGACTCGCGCAGGCCCATCAGCAGCGGCTCGTACAGACCGCGGGAGGCGCCCGCGACCCGTCGGGTCAGGACGAAGTGCAGACCGATGTCCTGGGCCGAGGGGATGTACGGGAGGAAGGGGGCGAGGGGCTGCTGCCCGGCGGTGGTGAGGACGTCGTAGTCGTCGACCAGGATCACGATCCGCGGGCCCGAGAAGCTGCCGGGCTCCAGGTCGGAGGCGTCCGTGCTCTCGTCGGGCAGCCGTTTGTCGAGTTCGGTGACGATGCCCGCGGCGAGGCCGGCGGCGAGCTTGGCGTTGTAGGCGTAGCCGCCCCGGTACTCCTCCGGGATCGCGCCGCGCAGCCCGCGCCGCGGGTCCATGATGCCGAAGACCAGCTCGTCGTCGCCGTAGCGCTCGATCAGGCCCTGGGCGATCACCTTGAGCAGGTTGGTCTTGCCGCATTCGCTGTCGCCCATGATCAGCAGGTGCTGGTCGTGGTGGAACAGGTCGAGCAGGACCGGCGCCAGGTGGGTCTGGTCCAGGCCGACGGCGACCCGGCGGGGTTCGGCGGACGGGCCGGGCAGCATGTGCGGTTCGAGGAGGTGCGGGAGGACCCGTACGGGCTGGGCGACCTCGCCGGTCCAGGTGGCCCGGATCGTCCGGGCGGCACGCTCCAGGACCGCGCCGAGGTCGGCGGTGTCGGCCAGACCGTCGGTGCGGGGCAGCGCGACCTGGGCGAACAGTTTGCCGTCGGTGAGGACCCGGCCCTTCTCGTCGGGCGCGAGGGTCTGGGCGAGCTTGCGTTCGATGCTGGACTCGCTCGGGTCGTTCAGGCGCAGCTCGACGCGGGTGCCGAACTGGGACTGGGTCGCGATGCGGACGTCGTTCCAGCGGAGCATGCCCGCGACGACGTGGATGCCGTAGCCGCCGCCGCGCTTGAGGATGTCGACGACCGCGTCGTCCAGTTCCTCGAAGTCGTCGCGCAGCGCGCCGAAGCCGTCGATGAGCAGCACGATCTCGGTGGAGGCCAGCTCGGGGAGGCGGCCCGCGGCGCGCAGGGTGCGCAGCTGCTCCAGCGAGTCGATGGTGTGGACGCGGAAGAGTTCCTCGCGCTGGTCGAGCATGCCGCGCACGGAGTCGATGGTGCGGGCGGCGCGCTCCCGGTCGGCACGGCCGGCGACCCCGCCGACGTGCGGGAGCCCGGCGAGCGCCTGGAGTCCGCCGCCGACCAGGTCGAGGCCGTAGACGCCGACCTCCTGCGGGGTGTGGGTGAGCGCCAGGGAGAGGGCGAGGGTGCGCAGCAGGGTGGTCTTGCCGGACTGCGGGCCGCCGATGACCGCCGCGTGGCCGCCCGCCATGGTGAGGTCCAGGTACCACTGGCCCTGCCACTGCTTGGTGGGGTCGTCGAGGACGCCCAACGGCACCTGGAGCGGTCCGCGCCGTTTGGCGAGCTGGGTGCCGCGCGGGCCGACCTCGAGGGGACCGGCCACCTTGTCGAGGGCGATCGCCTCGGGCAGCGGGGGCAGCCAGATCTGGCGTACGGGGCGGGCGCCGGCGCCCTCGATCTGCTGGACCATGACGCCCATCTCGGTGGGCCCGGTCTCCCGGCGCCGCATCTGCGGCTCCTGCGGGGCGGCGCCCTCCTCCTGGCCGAGGGTGTTGTAGGCCTCGTACTCCAGGGCGAGCGGGCCGGTGTCCTCCTGCTCGCGGCGCACCGGGCCGCTGTAGGCGCCGGAGACGTAGCCGGCCTTGAAGCGCTCGTAGTGGCTGGTGTCGACCTTGAGGTAGCCGAAGCCGGGCAGCGGCGGCAGGTGGAAGGCGTCGGTGGTGTCGAGGACCGTGCGGGACTCGTCGGCGGAGAAGGTACGCAGGCCGAGCCGGTACGACAGGTAGGTGTCGAGGCCCTTGAGCTTGCCGCCCTCGATGCGCTGGCTGGACAGCAGCAGGTGCACGCCGATCGAGCGGCCGATGCGGCCGATGGAGAGGAACAGGTCGATGAAGTCGGGCTTGGCGGTGAGGAGTTCGCCGAACTCGTCGATGACCACGAAGAGGTGCGGCAGCGGGTCGAGATCGGGGCGCTTCTCGGCGCGCAGGGCGGCGTAGTGGCCGATGTCGGCGACGTTCCCGGCGTCCTTGAGGACCTGCTGGCGGCGCTTGACCTCGCCGGCCAGGGAGGCGTGGACGCGTTCGACGAGCCCTGCCTGGTTCTCCAGGTTGGTGATGACGCCGGCCACGTGCGGGAGGCCGGCGAAGGGGGCGAAGGTCGCGCCGCCCTTGTAGTCGACGAGGACCATGGCGAGGTCCTCCGGCGGGTGCGTGGCGACGAGGGCGAGCACCAGGGTGCGCAGCAGTTCGGACTTGCCGGAGCCGGTGGCGCCGACACATAGGCCGTGCGGGCCCATGCCCAGCTCGGAGGACTCCTTCAGGTCGAGCAGGACGGGTTCGTGGGAGTCGCTGACGCCGATGGGCACGCGCAGGAAGGCGCGTTCGCCGCGCGGCGCCCACAGCCGGGTCAGGTCGAGGTCGGCCACGTCCTCGATGCCGAGGAGTTCGGCGAAGTCGACCGGGCCGGAGAGCGGGGCGTCGGCGGCCATCGAGTCGGCGGACAGCCTGAGCGGGGCGAGCATCCGGGCGAAGCCCTCGGCGAACGGGACGCCGATCTCGTCGACCGTGCCGTGGGCGCCGATCGGCTCCTCCTCGCGCAGGTCCTCGATGGCGATCCGCTCGCCGTCGACGGTGATCCGCACGCCGACGCTGCCGGGCTCCTGCACCCGTTCGTCGAGCAGGTGCAGGATGGTGACACCCATCTCCCGCAGGCCGACGGCGTCGTCGGGGCGGGGCAGGTCGACGGCGTCGTCGCCGTGCGCGTCGGCGACGACGAGCAGCCGGGAGGTCATACCGAGGGCGTCCTTGCCGGACAGGCCACGGCGCACCTCGGCCGCGAAGGAGGCGCGGCGGCGCAGCTCGGGGCCGATCCGCCGGGCCAGCTGGGGCACGGAGGGCGCGATCCGGCGGGCGGCGACGGGGCCGTCGTACTGCTCGGGGTCGAGGAGGTGGGGCAGCCACTTCGCCCATTCCCAGTCGGCGATCCGGTCGCCGGGCGCGGCGAGCGCGAACGCCACGTCGTCGGGTGCGTGCGTGGCGGCGGCCTGGACGAGCAGCGCGCGGGCGACCCGCAGGGTGTCCTCGCGGGCGCCGACGACACTGATGTTGCCGACGCGGTCCAGCGGCACGGTGAGCGGCAGGTCGGTGCCGGTGCGGAAGCGGGACATCAGCGCGGACGCCTCGTTCAGCATGAACCGGTCCGGCGGGGTCAGCACCGAGGAGCCCTGCTGGCCCACCTTCAGGTCCCGGACCGGCATCTCGCCGGTGCCGACCCGCACCCGCAGGAAGTCGCCGTCGACGCGGCGGCGCTCCCACAGCCGCGCCGGGTCGCGGACGATGTCGTACAGCGCGTCCGGCGGCGGGTTGAGCACCTGCGCGGTCTCGGCGCGCTCCCGCTCCTCCTTGCTGAGCTCCTCGCGCAGGTCCTCCAGATAGGCGAGGTAGGCCTCGCGCTGGGTGCGACGGGTGCGCTGGGCCTTGCCGCGCTGGGAGAAGACCAGGGTGAGGGAGCCGACCAGGGTGACGACGAGGATGATCGCGCCGAGCCCGGCGAACTGGCTGTTGCGCACGACCGTCATCATCACGACGGAGGACATCACGCCGGCGACGGGCAGCAGCGAGGTGGCGATGGAACCCGCCTTGCCCTCGGGCAGGTTGGGCGGGGCCTCTATGGTGCGCGGCTCGGAGGCGGCCGGCGGGCGGGTGGTGCGCGCCGGGCGGTGGATCAGTCGGGTACTCATCGTCTGTCCTTCGGGGTTCCCTGCGAGGGGGCCTTTCGAGGGGTCCGGTCGAGGGAGGTCAACGGCGCTTCTGGGACAGTTCGAAGACCTCGGCGGCCAGCCGGGTGACGGCCTGCCGGGTCGGGCGGGCGAGCAGATCGGTGCGGATGGCGCCGCCGGCCGCGAGATGGCGGTCGTACGGCAGGACGCGGACGCTCGCCCCGGTCGCCTTGAGCTGCTCGGCGGCCTTGTCCAGGTCGAGGCCGGGGTGCGGGGACGTCTCGGTGAGGACGACGACGGTCGTGGTGGTGATGTCGCGGGGCAGTCCGCGCATCCACTCCAGCACCGAGCGGGTGCTGGCGACGCCCTCCAGGGTGGCGGGCGCGGTGAGCACCCGGGCCTGCGCGGCGGACAGCGCGGTACGGGCCACCTCGGCGGGCAGCGTCTCGCAGTCGACGACGGTCACCCCGAAGTAGCGGCGCAGCGACACCATGACCCGCTCGTAGCCGCGGGTGTCGAGCATCGCGCCCACCTGACCCTGGCTGCCGGGCAGCAGCCAGGCGTTCTCCGGGAGCTGGACGAGGTAGCCGGTGATGTCGAGCAGCGACATCTGCGGCTCGACCAGGGCGGCGAGGTCGCCGGTGGTCCAGCGCAGGCTCTCCGCGCCGAGCCTGAGCGGCAGCGAGCCGAGCGCCGGGTCCGCCTCGACGAGGAGCACCGGGTCCTGGCGGTAGTGGGCGTAGGTCGCGCCCAGCAGCGCGGCGACGGTGGTCTTGCCGGAGCCGCCGCGGATGGAGGTCACGGCGATCTGGCGGCCGGTGGTGACCGTCCGCTGGAGCGTCTCGGCGGTCGCGGTGGTCTCGGCGACCTCGCGCGCGGCGGAGGACGAGACGGTCCGGCGTACGGCGCGCAGGGCGCGGGCGGCGAAGGGCTCGCCGTGCCGCGGCTTGAGCCCGGTGGCGGCGAGCCGCTTGTCGACGACGGGGCGGGTGTCGGGGGCGGCGCGGCGGGGGGTGCGCTGGGGGGCGGGGGCGGGCTGTTCGGCGTACGGCTGCGGCTGCTGCTGCGAGGGCTGCTCCGGGTACGGCTGCGGCTGCTGGTGCTGGTGCTGGTGCTGGTGCTGGGGGGGATAGCCGTAGGCGGGCTGCGGTTGATGCTGCTGGGACTGCTGGGACTGCTGGGGCGGGTAGCCGTAGCCCGGGTTCTCGGCCTGCGGGCCGGGTGCCCGGGCGCTGTCCGCCGCGGGCTGCTGCGCGGGTACGCCGGGCCCGGGACCCCCCGGTCCGCCGCCCCTCAGGTCGCGCAGCACGTCGTTCTGCCAGTTCTCACCGCTCGGCATGTCGCCCTTCTCCCAGACCTCAGAACTTGTCGAGCAGTTGCCCGTAGATGCCGAACACCCCGACGGCCAGCGGGAACAGACCGATCACCCCGAGGGACTCGACGAGATCGGCCAGTCGCCGCAGCCGGATCCGGACGTGCTCGGGCGGTTCGATCGCGAGGACCAGCAGCGGCAGCAGCGCGGCGGCCCCCAGCAGGGCCAGCGCGCCGGCGCCGCCGGCGTGGTCCAGCCAGAGCACGGCGAGCCGTACGACGAGGACGCCGGCCGCCGTGAACAGCGCCACGACCTCCGCGGCCAGCGGGAAGGCCCGGGCCCGGGACAGCAGCACCACGGCGGTGAGCGAGGCCAGGGTCACCGTCCAGACGCTCGGCCGGTCGGCGGTGGTCAGCAGCCAGCCGCCGGCGGCGGCCGAGGCGGCCGTGACGACGGTGGCGAGCGCCAGGCCGCGGTGGGTCGCGGCGAGCGCGTTGGAGACCTGGTGCCGGCTCACCGACACCCCCGAGGACCGCTTGTCGTCCAGTCCGGTGAGCCCGGAGGCCATCAGCGCGAGCCGGGGCAGCAGCCCGAGCAGCACCACGGAGAACACGGTCATCACGGCGCCGAGCCGGTCCGGACGGTCCTGTACGGCGGCGACGGCCTCCCACACGGCGGCCATGCCGACGGCCGCCCCGGCGCCGATGAGCCCGCCCCGGCCGAGCGGCGAGAAGTAGGCGAGCAGCACCAGGGTGAGGACGGCCGCGGCGACGACACCGGCGAGGCGGGCCTCGCCGGACCAGTCGTGGGCGTCGGCCGCGGTCCACGCGGTGAGCAGGCCGAGTCCGCCGGAGGCGGCCAGCAGCGCGGTCGCCAGGCCCCGGTTGCCGTCGCCGATCTTCGCGACGGCGGCGCCGGCCAGCAGGAACACCGCGGTGGTGACGGCGAGCGCGGTGGCGACGGACGCCGGTGCGAACTCGCGCCGGGCCAGGACGGCGGCGGCCACGGCGAAGACGACGGTGGCGACCCCGGCGCTGACCCGGCGGGCGGCCGGGCGCCAGCGCCAGGCGTGCAGGTCGAGATCGTCGGCGACGAGGTCGGTGACGTCGTGCACGACGGGCGCGGGGGGCGCGGCGTGCGCCCGGACGAGCTGGAGCACGGCGCCGTCGGCGACCTGGGCCGAGGACAGCGTGGCGTCGTTCGGCAGCACCGAGCCGTCGGAGGTGACCAGTTGGCGGGTGGTCGGCCGGGACGCGACCCGGTCGTCGAGCAACCGCAGTATGTCGGGGAGCAGTTGGCCGATGGGCGTGTCCGACGGAAGTACGAGGTCGGCGCGCCGCCGTTCACCGATCAGGGTGATACGGCTGAGTTGGGTCCGAGACGTCGTCGCAGTGCTCACCACTCACCGGAACCTATCATCGCGTCTTTCCGGCCATCCGGCCGATGTGCCGTGCATCCGACACCCATGCTCGTCCTCTTCACCGCTTCTCCCCACTCGCGCCTGTGGACGGGCTGCTGCTCGCGGGATCGTAGAGCTGCTCCTGCCGCTGTTGCTGCTTCTCCTGCTCGGCCTTCTGCTTGGCCAGCGTGGCCTGCAGGAAGGACCAGCCGACGCAGCCGGCGCAGAGCACGGCCGCGATCGCTATGCCCGCGAACACCTTGCCGAGCCGTTCGTCCAGCGTGCGCCGGCCGCGCTGCGCGCCGAACAGCAGCGCGTCACGCATCCGGCGCCGCCGCACCGCCACCGACTCGAGGAGTTGGCTGTCGTAGTCCCGTGCCATTCGTCGTCGTCCTGTGCGTAGCTTCTGTGGTGTGCCGTCAGTCGTGCGGGGTGAGGCCGAGGTACTGCCTCATGGCGCTGTACTTCCGCTCCAGCCGGGCGCGGGTCGCCTCGTCGAGAACGGCGAGACGGTCCGGGTCGGCGTTGTGCGCGAGGTCGGCCGCCTTGACGAGCCGGGCGCCGGGCGTGGCCAGGATCCGCCGCGCGTAGGCCTCGGGCGGTTCGCCCGCCCGCTTGGTCACGGCGAGGACGACGTCCTTGGTGCGTGCGTCGAGGTCGGCCTCGTGCAGCCACTCCTCGCTCAGCGCCCGGTCCTCGACGGCGTCGTGCAACCAGCCCGCGGCGATCAGCTCCGCACCGCCGCCCCGGGCGCGGACGCCCTCGGCGACGGCCCGCAGATGCTCGGTGTACGGCCGCCCTGCCTTGTCCGTCTGCCCGGCGTGCGCGGCGCACGCGACGGCCTCGATCTCGGCGAGACTCATCGTCACGGCGCGCGCCTCGGGTCGTGCCCGTGGTGCAGCATGCAAATTCCCCCTTACTTTGCCCGTGCAACATAAGGCACGGGAGGCGGGGGCGTACACCCGGGGTGCGGGTCGTATGCCCCGGCGGTCCCCGTCAGGAGCCCTGCGTCAGACCCGTCACGATCATGAACAGCACCCAGAGCACCGGGACGAACGCGACATACGCCAACGGCCGCCGGTGGACGGGCACTCCGGGGTCGACCTGGGGCCCGTGCTGCCCGGGCGCCGGGGCCTGCAGCTTCTTCACCTTGCGGGCGACGACGAGGTTGTGGACGAGCGTGAACGGCGTGAACAGGAACAGCGAGAACGGGCTCCACCACCCCTGCCACAACGTCCGCGTGGTCAACTCCCGGTACACCGCGATCCCGCAGGTCGCACACATCATCCCGCTCTGCTTCCCGAAGGTCATCAGGATCAGGAGCCCGCGATGGGCCCGGAAGGTGACGTGCACGGCGGGGGCGCCCGCGCAGAACATGCAGGTGGGGGCGGGAGGTTGGGGGTGCCCCGGGTAGGCGGCGTAGCCCTGCCCGCCGTGCGGGGCCGGATACCCGTACGGCCCGGCCTGCTGCGGCACACCGCCCGCGTGCGGGTGACCGCCCGGCTGCGGGTGACCGCCCGGCTGCGGGTGACCGCCCGGCTGCAGGTGACCGCCCGGCTGCGCATACGGGTTGGGGACGGCCTGGGGGGCGGGGGTGGCGTAGGGGTTGCCGGGGGGCGGGGTGGTCATGGGGTGGGGATTCTCCGTGGGTCGTTCGGGGGCCGCGGGGGCGCTCACCCGTGGGTCCGGGCCGCCCTCGGCGAGGGACGTGACGGCGTTCGCGTTCGGGGCATCGGCGAGCGAACCCGGCAGGACCCGGCCGCGGTTGCCCTCCGGGCGGGACAGCATCTCCGCGAGGGCCTGGGACGGCGGAACGCCCCGCCCCTTGGCCTCCTCCAGACGGGCGTGCCAGTGACCGCCCTCGGCAAGCGCCCGGTTTCCGGCCGCCTGCCGGGGTTTCCATGCGGCGGCGTCGTCCTCGTCGCTCGCCCACACATGGCCGAGGACCGCGCCACCCTGCTTGTCGACCACCGTGATGTACCGCACGGGCCCGTCCGTCCCGGTCCGGTACCGCGGCGGCCCCGGCGCGACGAGGTGGAGATGCATGTCGTCGTCGAAGCGGGGGTTGACCGGCACGGGTTCGGCCACCGCGGCCCGCTCCTTCAGCGCAACGAGGGACGGGGCCTCGGTGAGAGAGTCCGGCACGACGTGGCTGTGCTCGCCGTCCTCGGCGCCTCGCGCCAGCTCCGCCAGCAGAGCGGTCGGCGCGAGATCCCGTGCCTTGCCGTCGCGCAGAGCCCGCACCCATGGTCCACCGGCGTTGACGGCGGCGGACGGGAGTCCGGGCGGCACCACCCAACCGGCGGCGTCGTCCGTGTCGTTCGCCCACACGTACCCGATCACCGTGCCCGTCCTGTCGGCGACGCTCAGGTGCGTCACCGGCCCACCGGTCTGCCGGTTGTACCTCGGAGCGGCGTCCACCTCGGTGAACGGCAGGTCCTCGGCCAAGCGCGGGTTCACACGAGGTTGTTCGCTAGTCACCCTTGGCCAGGGCGTCGACCGCGGCGGCGTTGGGCGCGTCGGTGAGGGAGTCCGGCAGGACGCGGCCCCTGCCGGCGGGCTCCGGGTCGGCCGCCAACTCGGCGAGTGCCTGGGACGGCAGCAGCCCCCGCTCCTTGGCGCTGCGCAGTCGACGGATCCAGAAGCCGCTCTCGTTCACCGCTCGCGGCCCCCCGGCCCGTCGCGGTTCGAAGGCGGCGGCGTCGTCCTCGTCACCGGCCCAGAGGTACCCGAGGACCGCGCCGCTCTCCTTGTCCACGACCGTGAAGTACCGCACCGGCTTCTCGGTCCAGTCCCGGTAGCGCGCCGGACCGCCCGGCTGCTCCGTGAAGTGCATGTCCTCCTCGAAGCGAGAGGGGGCAGGCTGCTGCTCACTGCTCATGAAATCCACATTCCTCAATGTCTTGGTCGTCCAGGAGGAAGGCTACGGCGTCGCCCTCGGCAGCACCTCGCCGTAGACCTGCCACTTCCCGGCCTCGTCCAAGAAGACGCGCGTCACCTTGTACGTCGTACCCTTGGCGAGCAGCAGTTCCCGCTCTCCGGGGTTGGCGGAGATGTGGTCGATCCAGAGGGCGGGTGTGCCCTTGGGCACGCGCAGATGCATGATCACCGGTTTGTGCTCGAACGCCGGGGTCGAACCGAGGGACGTCGACGTGTAGCCGGCGTCCGAGAATTCGCGGCCCTGCATTTCCATCTCGTGCCGGATGGGCAGGTGATCGACTCCCGTGCCGCGTACGACCATGATGTCCTCCGGCACGGGCCGGGTTCCCATGACCTTGTCCATGTCGTCGACGATCTTGGAGATGGAGTCCTCGAGCCCCATGCCGGCCCGTAGTTGGCCGTTGATGGACGTGTAGTAGAAGTCGCTGTACTTGCGCAGTGCCGCCCTCGGCTCGGGTTCGAGGTGGTCCAGGAAGTCGTTCCAGTATGCGTCGCCGTACGTCTGCCCCGCGGTGTCGCTGCTGCTCGGCCAGGGATTCGTGCCCCGCTCCAGCTCCGCTGCGGCCGCCGCGTGCTTCTCCGCGTCGGTGGAGAGGCTGTCGAACTCGTCCGCCGACATGACCGGCTTGTACTCGAACGGCTCCCCGGCCCCGGGATGTCCCGGCAGGTCCGTGCCCGAGTGGCCCGGAACGACAGGGGTGTCGGGGACGTGGTGACCGGCGGCGTCCAGGCCCCCGTCGCCGGCGTCCACGTGGTCCCAGGCGCCCGCGTGGTCGCCGGTGTGCGCCGCGTCGTCCGCGTGCCCCGCGCCGTCGTGACCGGTTCCGTCGTGACCGGCGCCGTGCGAGCCGTCGTGCGGGTGGGCGGCGGGGGTGTCGTGGCCGCCCGTGTGCGGGGCGGTGTCGTGCGGGGTCGTGGTCGGCACGTCGTGTGCCGCGCCGGTCGCCGCCGTGTCGTGGTACCAGGCCGACGGGGTCGTACCGGCGTGCGCGCCCGTCGAGACCGCGTCGCCCGTGCTGTGCGGGATGCCGCCGTGGATGCCGTCCGAGGTGGCGTGCAGGCCGCCGGTGTACGACCCCGTGGCCCCCGTGGAGTGCGGGATGCCGCCATGGATCCCGTCGCCCGTCGCGGGGACGCCGCCGGTGTACGACCCCGTGGCCGCCGTGGGGTGCGGGGTACCCCCGTGGATCCCGTCGCTCGTCGCGTGCGCCCCGGCGTACGAGCCGCTGTCGGCCGTATGGGCCGCGTACGAGGGTGTCGCGTCCGGGGTCTGGATCGTCCAGTGGGACGGGAGCCCGGAGGGGGTCTGGTACGACGCCGGTACGGACTCGTGCGGGACCGGCGTGGTGTCGATGGTGCCGTCGGGCGAGACGAGGTTGCCGTTCGGATCCAGCAGACGGCCGTCGGGAAGGTGGACCGAGCCGTCCGGCAGTGTGGGCATCTCGATCTTGCCGAGGCCCTTCAGCCCCTTGGCGATGTCGCCGATCTTCGACAGGCCCGCGCCCGCGCCCTTGGCGACGTACGTCATCGGGTCGATCACGCGACCCGCCTTGCCCGCGATCGACAGCGCCTTGGCGACCGCGCCCGCCTTGCCCGCTCCCGCCGCGGCGCCGCCCGCGCCGCCGGTGAAGACCGTCGTCAGGACGTTGAAGGTGACCGCGCCGGCCGCCCGGCCGGGGTTCTTGCCCCACTCGTCCCACGCCACCAGCGCCTTGCCGGTCTCCTTCATCGCGGTCCGCGAGTCACGGATCCAGGAGGGAAGCTTGTCGTCGGGGATGAGCCAGAACGCGGTGCCCACGCCGGGGATGGAGGCCAGCGCGAGGCCGGTCGCGAGCTGGGCGAGGCCCTTCCATGCCTGGCCCATCGCGTCCCAGCCGCCGAAGCCCACCAGCGTGCCCAGGCCCTTGATGGTGCCCCAGATGCCGTCCACGATCAGGCCGTCCCACACGAACGACTTCACCCAGTGGCCGACCTCGTACCAGTGGTGCTTCTCCTCCACCGGGTCACCCCAGGGAAGCTTCGCGTTCTTCAGGTCCGCGGCGTTGAAGCCGTACTGGTCCTTGCGTTCGGAGCCGTCCCCCGCGACCATCTGGGTCCCGCCCCAGATCCCGGTGATCTTGTTGTGGCAGGTCCGCTCCGCCGCCCAGAACGCCGCCACCGTCGCCGTGATGTCGTCCCGGAGCCGGTTGTGCTCGTCGACCTTGTCCTCGTCGTACTCCCACTCGTCGTCGTCCTTCACCGACGCGACGAACGTGGTCGCCTGCGTCTTCAGCTCCCGCAGCTTCGAGACCAGGGGACGGATCTCCGTCGCATACGACGACAGGGCCGACGACACCGTCTCCAGGTCCGTCGCGAAATCGTCCGCCCGGTCCTGCACCGGCTTGGTGGTGCCGAAGAGCTGCTCGGCCTCGGGTGCCTTGTAGAACGCCGACAGGCCCTGGAACTGGGTGTTGACGTCCTTGCCGGTGTCCCGGACGTTCCCGGCGTCCTTCTTCAGACGCGCGTGGTCCAGCTCCAACTGCGCCAGGTCGCCGGTGAACTGGGGGATCTGCTCGGGCTTGATCACGCCTTGCCCGTCCCCGGCATGTCCGGCTTCGGCGCCTTCAGCGTGTTGCGCTGCGCCTCCAGCGCCATCTGCTCGTCGCCGTTCAGGTACGCGGTCGTCGCGTCCACCACGCCCTGGAGCGACTTGCCGGCGCGCGCCGCGACGAAGGACAGATCCTTCGACGCGCGTTCCGCGTACTGCGACAGCGCAAGGGCCACCAGGCCGCCCTGCGCCTGCTCACCACCCGCGGCCGGCGCATCCGCCGAGATCGTCCCGGCACTCGACGCCGCCGACGTCAGGTGCTCACCGAAAGCGGTCGCGTGCTTCTGCAAGTGCGACGCGGTCTCCCCCGTCGTCTTCACCACACCCGAAATACCCTGCGGCTGCAGGTCCCAGCCCGGCATCCGTCAACCCCCGTTCCCTGCCCGACGACTGCCTCAGCCGATGTTGTCGACGGCGGCCTTCGCGCGCTGGATCGTCGACTGCGCCGTACCGTCGTTCTGCTCCAGCGTCGACTTCAGCAGACTGATGATGTTCCGCACCTCATTCGACGCGAGGTTCCACCGCTGCTCCTTGCCGTGATACTCCTCGGCCACCCCGTCCGCCGTGAAGTCCGCCATCGCCGCCTTCACCTGACGGTCACGCTGACCGATGACCTCCTCCAGCCGCGCCACCACCGCCTGGATGTTCCCCTGCGCGTCCGCAGACGCACCCGTGTCGTACGACCGACGATCCGAACCCGCACCAGCCATCACACACTCCCCGTGGAAAGAAGAAAGAACCCGACCGAACCGGACGTGCGAACCTCAGCGAGCGCCGAACCGCGCAGCGTCGAAGTTCGCCGCCGACATCTGCTGCCGCGCGTTGTCACCCTGCTCCTGGTCACCGGACGAGAACGCCGAGTCCATCCCCGACTGACCGCCCAGGATGGCGGAGAGGGAGGCGTTCAGGTCGCCGGCGATCTGGTCCGCGCGCGCCTTGAACTGATCGAACATCACCCGGCCCGTGCCGTTGAACTTCCCCTCCAACGGCGTCGCGGCCTGCACCAACTGCTTGATCAACGAACCCAGATCATCACTCGACCCACGCGAATCACGTTGCAACGTCGACAGCGTCTGCGCACCCATGTCGAACTTCATGAAGGCCCCCGTTCGGCTCACTCGTCTCACCTCACGCGCACTGCGCGCAGAGTCATTGCTATCAACTGACCGATTGCCCGTGCAATCGAGGGTGGCCATCCCCACAGAGCCACCACAAGTCCGTGACCAACACATGGGGACACACAGGCCGGTTCATCCCGAAACGAACCACTTCCCCTCGGGATTCAGCGAGCGCCGAACCGCGCCGCGTCGAAGTTCGCCGCGGACATCTGCTGCCGCGCGTTGTCACCCTGCTCCTGGTCACCCGACGAGAACGCCGAGTCCATCCCCGACTGACCACCCAGGATCGCCGACAAGGACGCGTTCAAGTCGTTCGTGATCTCATCCGCGCGCGCCTTGAACTGATCGAACATCACCCGGCCCGCACCGTTGAACTTCCCCTCCAACGGCGTCGCGGCCTGCACCAACTGCCTGATCAGCGAACCCAGATCATCACTCGACCCACGCGAATCACGCTGCAACGTCGACAGCGTCTGCGCACCCATGTCGAACTTCATGTCGAAACCGCCTCCCCCGGTGGGGTCCGTCCGTCCCGTCCGTGACCGTACGCACCTCCATCTGTACCAAGTCCTCGAACGCCAGTGCAATCGCGAAGCGGCAGGAGTTACAGGGGTGGCACAAACGGAGGGTCAGGGGACCGGATGCGCCGTCGGGGCCGCCGCCGTCGGGCCTTCGCGGCACACCAGGAGCAGGGCCCGGTCGTCGTTGACGTCCTTCGCGACCGCCTCGATGAGGTGCCACGCCGCGCCCTGGAAGCCGCCGGCGACATAGCGGTCCGCCTCGCCGGTGAGGCGGTCGATGCCCTCGACGATGTCGCGGTCCGAGGTCTCCACCAGGCCGTCGGTGAAGAGCATCAGGACGTCACCGGGGCGCAGGGAGCCCTTCACGGGGTCGAACTGGGCGCCCTCGTAGACGCCCAGCAACGGCCCCTCGGCGGCCTTCTCCTCCCAGCGGCCGCTGCCCGCGCTGAGCTGGAGGCCCGGCGGGTGTCCGGCCGAGTAGAGCTCGTAGTCGCCGGAGTCGAGGTCCAGGACCAGGTGGATGGAGGTGGCGAAGCCCTCGTCCCAGTCCTGGCGGAGGAGGTAGCCGTTGGCCGCCGGGAGGAAGGCGTGCGGGGGCAGGGAGCCGAGGAGGCCGCCGAAGGCGCCCGACAGGAGCAGGGCGCGGGAGCCCGCGTCCATGCCCTTGCCGGAGACGTCGGTCAGGACGACCTCCATGGTGCGGCCGCCGTTGGTGCGGGCCGCGACGACGAAGTCGCCGGAGAAGGACTGCCCGCCGGCCGGGCGCAGGGCCATCTCGCGGTGCCAGCCGTGCGGCAGCTTCGGCAGCTTGCTCTGCACCCGGATGCGTTCGCGCAGGTCGAAGAGCATGGTGCCGCCGCGTCTCCAGGGCACGCCGACCCGGCTGCGGAACTGGGCGATGAGCAGGCCGAAGAAACCGCATGCGGCCACGACCAGGACCACGCCCGGGGTGACCCGGGAGGGCCCCTGGGTGTAGGGGCCGAGCTGCACGGACTCGACGATCAGCGCGGTGGCGGCCGCCGCGTACAGCCCGAGCAGGCTGGACGGGCGCAGCAGCAGACCGCCGGCGACGATCGGCAGGACGAGCGCGGCCGGTGAGCACCACACCGAGTTGGCGAGGGTGGTGGCCGCGATCAGCGGGACGGTGAGCAGCAGGAAGGCCAGCGCGATCCAGTCCGAACCGTCGCCGCGGAAGTAGTCGACGGCGCTTCGGCGCACGCCGGTGCGGACCCGGTGCATCAAGTGCTTCAACCGGGCCGTCAACGTCTCGGCTTCCGCGCGCCGCTGTCGTCCTTCTGCCATTAGTTCGGGACCCTATCCATCCAACCCACCGCTTGGCACGGGAGGTCCCACTTGTCCCCCGTCCGAGGTTCAACTTCACAGTGAACTTCATGGAAAGCGCTGACGTGGCACGGAGGGAGAAATTCCCTGGCTCGTCCCGCATCGGGCTGCTAGGCATGGACGCATGACGACTGGGACGACGACGCCACGGTCCACGGGCCGCGCGACCTCTTCTGACGCTGCGAAGGCCCCGGGGGCCGAGCTGCGCGTGCTGCGCGCCGAGGACTGGGACCGGTGGTACGACGTCCTGCTGCGCGCCTTCGGCGGGGTCCCGGAGCAGGCCGAGGAGCGGGAGCTGTGGCGGCGGCTCACCTCCTGCGAGCGGTCCGTGGGCGCCTGGGACGGCGGGGAGCTCGTCGGCACGGCGGGGGCGTTCGACTTCCGGCTGACCGTGCCGGGCGGGGCCTCGGTGCCGGCGGCGGGCGTGACGATGGTCGGGGTGAGCGCCACGCACCGGCGGCGCGGGCTGCTGACGTCGATGATGCGGCGTCAGCTGGACGACGTCCGGGCCTGGGGCGAGCCGCTCGCCGTCCTGACGGCCTCGGAGCCGGAGATCTACGGCCGGTTCGGCTACGCGGCGGCGACCTTCGGTCTGCACGCCGAGATCGACACCGGCCGGGTCCGGCTGTCCGTACCGGAGGGTACGGACGACGTACGGCTGACGTACGCCGATCCGCGCGCCACGCTGGACGCCTGCGAGGCGGTGTACGCGCGCACGGTGGCCCTGCGGCCCGGGATGCTCGACCGGCGGCCCGGCTGGGAGGAGGTGGCGGTGCTGGGGGCGCAGACCGGGGACGGGGCGTCGCCTCTGCAGTGCGTGCTCGCGGAGCGGGAGGGGCGCGTCAGCGGTTACGTCCGGTTCCGGGTGCAGCCGCGGTACACGGACAGCGGGCACAACGGCGAGGTGCAGCTCCAGGACCTCGCGGCGCTGGACCCGCTGTCGCAGGCGGCGCTGTGGCGGTTCCTGTTCGGGATCGACCTGACGAGCTCGCTGAAGGTACGGGGGCGCCCGCTGGACGAGGCGTGGCAGTACCAGGTGTCCGACATCCGCCGGTGCGGGCTGCGGGTGCGGGACCAGTTGTACGTGCGGCTGGTGGACCTGGGCGCGGCGCTCCAGGCGCGGACCTACCAGGCGCCGGTGGACGTGGTGCTGGAGGTCGAGGACGCGTTCTGCCCGTGGAACGCGGGGCGTTGGCGGCTCTCCGGCGATCCCGAGGGCGCGGTCTGTGAACGTACGACGGACGCCGCCGACCTGGCCCTGTCGGTGCGGGAGCTGGGGGCGGCGTATCTGGGCGGGGTGAGCCTGGCCGCGCTCGGGGCGGCCGGCCGGGTGCGTGAGCTGCGGGAGGGGGCGCTGGCGGCGGCGGCCGCGGGGTTCGGGTCGGCGGTGGCGCCCTGGCTGCCGCACGGCTTCTGAGGCCGCGTCCGGCCCGTCCCGCAGGCTCCGCCGGCCGCGCCGGTCGTCAGTCCTGCTGGCAGGTGGGGCACCAGAAGAGGTTGCGGGCGGCGAGGTCGGCGGTGCGGATCCCGTCGCCGCAGAGGTGGCAGGGCAGGGTGGCCCGGCGGTAGACGTACACCTCGCCGCCGTGGTCGTCGACGCGCGGCGGGCGGCCCATCGCCTCGGGGGTGTGCTCGGGGCGGACGGTGTCGATGCGGTTGTTGCGGACGCCCTCGCGCATGAGGGCGACCAGGTCGGCCCAGATCGCGTCCCATTCGGCGGGGGTGACGTCCCGGCCGGGGCGGTACGGGTCGATGCGGTGCCGGAAGAGGACCTCGGCGCGGTAGACGTTGCCGACGCCGGCGATGACCTTCTGGTCCATGAGGAGCGCGGCGATCGTCGTACGGCTGCGGGAGACGCGGGCGTACGCCGTGGCGGGGTCGGCGTCGGGGCGGAGGGGGTCGGGCCCGAGGCGGGCGTGTATGGCCTGCTTCTCGGCATCCGTGACGAGGGCGCAGGTCGTGGGGCCGCGCAGGTCGACGTAGGCGGTGGTGTGCGCGAGGCGGAGGCGGACGGTGTCGGTGGGCGGGGGCGCGGGGGCCGGGCCGAAGGCGACCTTGCCGAAGAGACCGAGGTGGATGTGGATCCACTCGTCGTCGCGGAAGCCGAGGAAGAGGTGCTTGCCGTGGGCTTCGGTGCCGGTGAGTTCGGCGCCGTCCAGGAGCGCGGCGGCGTCGGAGAACTTGCCCTGGGGACTGGTCACCCGGGGTGCCGTGCCGCGGAACCGCTCACCGTAGTCCAGCGCCAGCCGGTGGATCGTGTGCCCCTCTGGCACGGTCGCCGTGTCCTTCCCCGGTGGGAGGGGAGGGGGCCTCGGAGCCGGCCCCCTCCCCCGCCGCCTGCCGGGCTCGGTCCTGCTGTCAGTCCTGCTGCGGGTGGTGGGCCGGGATCGCCGGGAGGTCGCCCGTCGTCTCGTAGTCGGCCAGCATGTCGATGCGGCGGATGTGGCGCTCGTCGCCCGAGAACGGGGTGGCGAGGAAGGTCTCGACGAACTTCGTGGCCTCGTCCGTGGTGTGCATCCGGGCGCCTACGGCGACGACGTTGGCGTCGTTGTGCTGGCGGCCGAGGGACGCGGTCTCCTCGCTCCAGGCGAGGGCCGCACGGACGCCCTTCACCTTGTTCGCGGCGATCTGCTCGCCGTTTCCGGAGCCGCCGATCACGATGCCGAGGGAGTCCTTGTCCGCGGCCGTGCGCTCCGCGGCGCGCAGGCAGAAGGGCGGGTAGTCGTCCTGGGCGTCGTAGATGTGGGGGCCGCAGTCGACCGGGTCGTGGCCCGCCGCCCTGAGCCATTCGACGAGGTGGTTCTTGAGTTCGAAGCCGGCATGGTCCGAGCCGAGATACACGCGCATGGGACGAGTGTGTCATGCGGGTCGCCGGGGGGCCGCGCTCGCCCTCCCGCAAGTCAGGGGACCTCGCGGTCGACGGCGGCCGAGGGGGCGGCGCCGGGGCGCGGGCGCCGCACGGGATTTTCGAAACACCCTGTGGGCCCCTTGTCCCGGCCAGGATCCGTCCCCTCCGCCGGGAGGCGGCGGAGGACCGGAGGCGGCCGTACCCGCTCGCGTGTCCGGGGCCTCGGACCCCCGCCAGCCGACCCGGCGTCCGCGCAGACACCTCGGGCCGGGTGGGGCCACGCGGGGCGCGGGTCGGGGAGCGTCGGCACCGGCCGGGCGTCCAGCACCCGGCGAAGGCGTGCAGCGTCAGCGGTCGGCGTACTTCCAGGCCGTGGGCAGCAGGCCCATCGCCAGCAGCGCCTTGACCGCGTCGCCGACGAGGAAGGGGGTGAGGCCGACGGAGACCGCGGTGGCGAAGGGGATGCCGGCCGCGTAGGCGAGGTAGGGGACGCCGACGGCGTAGATGATCGCCTCGCCGATCAGCATGGCTCCCGCGGTGCGCCACACGCTGCGGTCCGCGCCCCGGCGGGCCAGGGCACCCACGGCGGCGGACGCGAGGACCATGCCGAGGATGTAGCCGAAGGAGACGGAGAGGCCGGCGGAGCCGTCCGCGAACCACGGGACACCGGCGAGGCCGGCCAGCGCGTACAGCACGAGTGCAAAGACGCCGCGGCGGGCGCCGAGGGAGGTGCCGACGAGGAGCGCGGCGAAGGTCTGGCCGGTCACCGGGACCGGGGAGCCGGGGACGGGCACCGCGATCTGGGCCGCGAGGCCGGTGAGCGCGGCTCCGCCGAGCACGAGCGCGACGTCACGGACGCGGGACGCGGGCAGGAGGTCGGCGAGGACCCGTCCGGGGCTGGCGCTGGCGGCGGCGGTGCTCATGGGGACTCCGCGGAGAGGAGGGGAGGTTGGGGACGGAGTGACGCTATCCCAGCGGTCCCGGGCCGCCCACCGTCAGCGGTCGACAAAGAGGGCGACGGAAGCTTGATGGGATCTTCACAAAGGATGTCCGCTACACCGGCCCGGGCGTGACGACGATCACTGAGGTGGCGAGGTTTCGCTCACCCGGCACCTGGTCGACGGATTGTGAACACTCACCAAAGCAATCCTAGTGCTCTGGTCGGATTCGCCTTTCCTGCCCTACCCTTCCAGCCATGGTTGCCGCCCAGTCCCTGAACCTCACGTCGCGTCGCTACGTCGACCTGCGACGCCAGGGCACGGCCACCTGTCGCCGCCCGGTCTGAGGCGGGCCCCGACCCGCCTCGGCTTCCGAGACGTGTCGGCCCCGTTCCCGAGGACGGTCAACCATGCCCCGCACCGCGGCACCCCCCGCCCCCCGCGAGTCCCCCGTCCCCCGTGTCGCCGACAGCGACCGGCGGCGCACCAGCGCCAGTGTGATCCTGCGATCCGTGCTGGAGCACGGACCGGTCGCCCGCTCCACCATCGCCCGGCTGACCGGGCTGTCCCCGGCCACCGTCACCGACCACTGCACCCGGCTCACAGCCCTCGGCCTGATCCGGGAGTCGGCCGCACCCCGGCGCAGCAACGGGGCCGGCCGGCCGCACGTCCCCGTCGACCTGGACGCGTCGCGGTTCGTGGTCGGCGGGGTGCACGTGGCCGTGCCGTACACCACAGTCGCGCTGCTCGATCTGCGCGGACGGGTGCTGGCCCGCCGGGAGGTCAAGCACCGCGGCACCGAGCCGTACGAGGTGCTGGAGCGGGCCGCCGAGGGGCTGGCGGGGCTGCTCGCACAGGCGGCGGACAGCCGGCCGCTGGGGGTCGGGGTCGCCGTCGGCGGCTGGGTGGACCGGGACTCGGGAACCGTCGTGGAGCATCCGCTGCTCGGCTGGCGCGAGGTGCCGGTGCGGGAGCTGCTCGGCGCGCACACCGGGCTGCCGGTCCATGTGGACGGGCACGCGCGGGCGTTGGTGAACGCGGAGCGGCTGTTCGGGCGGGTGCGCGGCAGCCGCAGCGTGCTGCATCTGTTCGTGGGGAACGTCGTCGACGCCGCGTTCGCCACCCATGACGAGGTGCACCACGGCCCCCGTTCCCAGGCGGGGGCCGTCGCGCACCTGCCGCTGGCCGGCGGCACCGAGCCGTGCTCCTGCGGCCGGACCGGCTGCCTCCAGGTCGAGCTGAGCGAGCGGACGCTGTGCCGGCGGGCCCGGGAGGCGGGGGTAGTGGACGGGGTGAACCCGATGGCGGTGCTCGCCGCGGCCGGGGCGGGGAACGCGGAGGCGGTCCGGCTGCTGCGGGAGCGTGCCCGGATGACGGGACGGGCGGCGGGGCTGCTGCTGGACGTCCTCAACCCGGAGCGGGTCGTCGTCACCGAGGTGGGCGTGCTGTACCGGGAGGACTGCCTCGCCGCGCTGCGGGCGGAGGTGGGGGCGGAGCGGGCCGCGAGTGTGGTGCCGACGAGCTTCGGGGACGCCGTGCTGGCCGTGGCGGGCGGCGCGGTGGCCCTCGACGTGCTGTACCGGGATCCGCTCACCGCGTCACCCGTCCCGAATTAATTCAGAAACTCCGAATGTTGACAGACATCGCACGCGGAACGGACGATGATTCCATGAGCTGTCGCACTCTCTGTTGCTGACGCCCCGGTGCGCCGGGAGCGCGCCCTTCCGCCTGCGTTTCCCGCCCGGCTTTTACCGCAGCTTTTCCTGCTGCCTTCCCGCGTGAGTTCCCCTTTCCGTCCGTGGAATTCCGCATGCCATTTTTCACCGCTTTCCCCAAGGGGTACTCCCATGCCTTCGAGCTTCGACCGCCGCCTGTTCCTCACCTCGCTGCTCGGTGCCGCCGCCGGTGTCGCCGGGCTCAGCGGCTGCGCCGAGAGCAGTGCCGCCACCGCCGGCAAGGGCGCCGCCACGGCCCCGCTCGCCACGAAGGTGCCCGCCGGCACCAGCCTGAAGATCGCCTCGTACCTGAACGCGCAACAGCTCCAGTTCAAGCTGGCGAAACTGCCCGACCTGCCGTTCACGGTGTCGAGCTGGGTGAACATCGGGGCCGGGCCGGATGTCATCAACGCGTTCCGGGCGAAATCCCTGGACCTGGCGAACAACGCGGGCATCCCACCGATCCAGGCGCATTACCAGGGTTATGACGCGAAGATCGTCGCGATCAACATCACCCGGAAGCCGAACTATCTCTTCGCCACCAGGCCCGGCAGCGACATCCGCACCGTCGCGGACTTCAAGGGGAAGAAGCTGGCGTTCTCGCAGGGCCAGGCGCAGGGTGTCGTCCTGCTGCGGGCGCTGAAGAAGGCCGGTCTGGCGTACGACGAGGTCACGCTGGTCCCGCTGACCAGCAACCAGTTCCTGACCGCACTCCAGTCCGGCCAGGTCGACATCGCCCCGCTCGCCAACAGCCAGGCCCCCGCCTACCTCCAGCAGTACGGCTCCAAGGGGGCCCGCTCGATCACCACCGACGTCGTCGACCTGCTGAACCTGCTGTGGGCGCCGGTGTCGGTGCTGAACGACAGGGCGAAGGCGGCCGCGATCGCCGCGTACATCCCGCAGTGGGCCGAGGGCCAGGTGTGGCAGTACGAGCACCCCGACATCTGGAACGAGGAGTTCTACGTCAAGACGCAGAACCTGACCTCCGCCCAGGCCAAGTCGATCTCCGATCTCGCCAACAAGCCGCTGTTCCCGCCCCGTTGGGACGAGGCGATCGCCTGGGAGCAGGAGACCGCCGATCTGCTCGCCGAGGGCGGCTTCGTGAAGAAGTTCGACGTCTCCTCCCTCTTCGACCACCGCTTCGAGGGCATCGCCGCGAAGTCCGTACCCGCCGAGTACCGGAGCTGACCGCCATGACCACCACCACGCTGGGCACGGCCGCCCCCGTCGCCGTGGCCGTCGAGCAGCCGCGCCGTCGGCGCCGCAGCCTCGCCCCCGGCAAACGCCTGCCCGCCGCCCGGCTCGCCGGGCCCCTCCTGCTGGTGGCCCTGTGGGCCGCCGCCTCCGCCGCCGGCCGGCTCGACCCCGGCGCGATCCCGGCGCCCTGGACCGTCCTCGCGACCGGCGCCCGGCTGTGGACCGACGGGACCCTGCCCACCGATGTCCTCACCTCCCTCGAACGCGCCGGGTACGGCTTCGCGATCGGGCTGACCGCCGGAGTGGCGCTGGCCCTCGCGTCCGGGCTCAGCCGGACCGGCGAGGCGCTGATCGACGGGACCGTGCAGCTCAACCGGGCGATCCCGGTGCTCGGGCTGATCCCGCTGTTCATCCTGTGGCTGGGCATCGGCGAGACCTTCAAGATCGCGATCATCGCGATCGTCGTCTACATCCCGATCTATCTGAACACGCACGCCGCGCTGTCCGGCATCGACCACCGGTTCGTCGAACTCGCCGAGGTGCAGGGGCTGTCCAGGCTCCAGTTCGTCCGGCAGATCGTGATCCCCGGCGCCCTGCCCGGATTCTTCGTGGGACTCCGGCTCGGCGTCACCGGATCCTGGCTCGGCCTGGTGGTCCTGGAGCAGATCAACGCCACCAGCGGCCTCGGCTACCTGATGTTCCAGGCCCAGAACTACGGCCGGTCGGACGTCATCCTGGTCGGCCTGCTGATCTACGGCGTGTTCGGCCTGGTCTCCGACAGCGCGGTCCGTCTCGTCGAACGGAGGGTGCTGTCATGGCGCCGCACACTGAGCAACTGACCCGTCCCGCCGTACGGTTGCAGGGCCTGACCCGGTCCTTCGGCGGACGGACCGTCCTCGACGGCATCGACCTGGACATCCCCGCCGGACAGTTCGTCGCCCTGCTCGGCCACAGCGGCTCCGGCAAGTCCACCCTGCTGCGGGCGGTCGCGGGCCTGGATCACGAGGTCGCCGGCAGCGGCGAACTGACGGCGCCCGAGCGGGTGTCGGTGGTCTTCCAGGACGCCCGGCTGCTGCCCTGGCGCCGGGTGCTGGACAACGTCCTGCTGGGGACGGCCGGCGAGGAGAAGGGACGGGCCGCCCTCGCCGAGGTGGGGCTCGCCGGCCGCGAGCGGGCCTGGCCGAACGAGCTGTCCGGCGGCGAGGCACAGCGTGCCGCACTCGCCCGCTCACTGGTCCGGGAGCCCGAACTCCTGCTGGCCGACGAGCCGTTCGGGGCGCTGGACGCGCTCACCCGGATCAAGATGCACGCCCTGCTGCGCCAGCTGTGGAAGCGGCACAGCCCGTCCGTGCTGCTCGTCACCCACGACGTGGACGAGGCGATCGTGCTCGCCGACCGGGTCCTCGTCCTCGACCGAGGCCGGATCGGCCTCGACCTGACCATCGACCGACCCCATCCGCGCTCGTACCGCGATCCGCTGCTGGGGGAGTACCGCGAGCGGCTGCTGGCCGCGCTGGGCGTCACGGAGGACCACCAGTGAGTTCGAGAAAGCTGCACCTGAACGCGTTCCTGATGAACACCGGGCACCACGAGGCGTCCTGGCGGCTCCCGGAGAGCGACCCGCACGCCCACGTGGAGCTGGACCACTACGTCGAGCTCGCGCGGACCGCCGAGCGCGGCACCTTCGACTCCCTCTTCCTGGCCGACGGGCCGCAGCTGTGGAGCAGTGTCGCGCAGCGCCCGGCCGGGGCGCTGGAGCCGCTGACGCTGCTCACCGCGCTGGCCACGGCGACCCGGCACATCGGGCTGATCGCGACCGCCTCGACGTCCTACAACTCCCCCTACAACCTGGCCCGCACGTTCGCCTCGCTGGACATCATCAGCGGCGGCCGGGCGGGCTGGAACATCGTCACCACGGCGGGCGCGGAGGCCGCCCGCAACTTCGGCCTGGACGCGGAGCCCGCGCACGCCGAGCGGTACGCGCGGGCCGCCGAGTTCGTGGACGTGGCGCTGAAGCTCTGGGACAGCTGGGAGGACGACACGATCCTCGCCGACAAGGCGTCCGGGGTGTGGGGCGACGACGCCAAGATCCATCCGCCCCGGCACCGGGGGACGTACTTCGGCGTGGAGGGCGCCCTCAACGTCCCGCGCACCCCGCAGGGGTACCCGCTGCTGGTGCAGGCCGGGTCCTCCGAGGACGGCAAGGCGTTCGCGGCCCGGTACGCGGAGGCGGTGTTCACCGCGCAGCAGACGCTCACCGACGCGCAGGCCTTCTACGCCGACCTCAAGGCGCGCACGGCGGCGGCCGGCCGCGACCCCCGGCACCTCAAGGTGCTGCCGGGCATCGTGCCGGTGCTCGGCTCCACGGAGGCGGAGGCCCGGGCGAACGAGCAGCTGCTGGAGGACCACATCGTCCACCGGCACGGGGTGGCCAACCTGGAGCGGCTGCTCCAGCTGCCGCCCGGGTCGCTGGAGCTGGACGCGGAACTGCCGGCGGAGCTGCCCTCCGAGGACGCGGTCGAGGGCGCCAAGAGCCGCTACACCCTGGTCGTGGAGCTGGCCCGCCGGGAGCGGCTGACCGTACGGCAGCTGATCGGACGGCTCGGCGGCGGGCGCGGGCACCTCACCTTCGCCGGCACGCCCGAGCAGGTCGCCGACACGATCGAGACCTGGTTCACCCGGGGTGCCGCCGACGGCTTCAACATCATGCCCGCGGTGCTGCCCTCCGGCCTGACCGCCTTCGTCGACCAGGTCGTCCCCCTGCTGCGCGCCCGCGGTCTGCTCCGCACGGAGTACGGCCCCCGCCAGACCCTGCGCGCACGCTACGGCCTGCCGCGCCCCGCCAACCAGTACGTCAAGACACCCGCCCTGGTCTGAGAGGACACCACCATGACGCTCGACATCCGCAAGGTCACCGCCCACATCGGCGCCCACGTCCTCGGCGTCGACATCTCCAAGCCCCTCGACGAGGAGACCTACGCCGCCCTGCGGGAGGCGCTCAACGTCCACAAGGCGCTGGTCTTCGACGAGGTGGACCTCGACGACGAGACCCACCAGGCCTTCGTCCGGCACTTCGGCGAGGTCACCACCGCCCACCCGACCGTGGCCTCGGTCGACGGCGCCCCGAACGTGCTGCCCGTGGACAGCGAGCGCGGCCGGGCCGCCAACCACTGGCACACCGACGTGACCTTCGTCCTGAACCCGCCCCAGGCCACGACCCTGCGCAGCCTGACCGTCCCGCCGTACGGCGGCGAGACGCTGATCGCCAACTCCGCGGCCGCCTACCGCGACCTGCCCGAGCCGCTGCGGCTGCTGGCCGACACCCTGTGGGCCGAGCACACCAACGACTACGACTACGCGGTGCCCGACGAGGCCGTCGACGAGGCCCAGGCCGCCGCCCGCGCCCAGTTCACCTCCATCAAGTACCGCACGGTCCACCCGGTGGTCCGCGTCCACCCGCTGACCGGTGAGCGCGGGCTGTTCATCGGCGGGTTCGCCCAGCGGATCGTGGGGCTGTCGGTGGCCGAGTCCCGCAAGATCCTCGATCTGCTCCAGTCGTACGTGACCCGGCCCGAGAACGTCCTGCGCCACCGCTGGTCGAAGAACCAGCTCGTCATCTTCGACAACCGGATCACCCAGCACTACGCCATCGACAACTACGACGGCGCGCCGCGCCGGCTGCACCGGGTGACGGCCGCGGGAGACGTGCCGGTGGGCGTCGACGGGAAGGAGAGCCACTCGATCGAGGGCAGTGCCGCGCACTACACGGCCGTAGCGGCCTAGACACGCTGCGTACCGGACGCGTCCGGATCGTGGGCGGCCCCTCCGCGGCGGCGGAGGGGCCGCCCACTGGGCTTTTCTGCCCGTCTCACCCCTGCGAGGCGCTGGTGCCCCCGCGAGGGCTGCTCGCGGGGGCGGGTTCCGCGCGGGAGCCGTCAGAGGTTGCTGAAGTCGGGGCCCTTGGTACGGGTGCGCTTGATCTCGTAGAAACCGGGGACCGAGGCGACCGCGACGGTGCCGTCCCAGAGGCGGGCGGCCTCCTCGCCCTTCGGGGCGGGGGTGACGACCGGGCCGAAGAAGGCGATCTGCTCGCCGTCCGGGCCGGGGACGGCGATCACCGGGGTGCCGACGTCCTGGCCGACCTTCTCGATGCCCTCCTTGTGGGAGGCGCGCAGCTGGGCGTCGAACTCGAAGTCGCTCTGCTCGGCGTAGTCGATGAGGGAGGCGGGCAGGCCCACGTCCGCCAGCGCGCCGGCTATGGCCTCGACCGTCGGGCCCTCGCCGTTGTTGTGGATACGGGTGCCGAGCGCGGTGTAGAGCGGGCCGAGGACGTCGGCGCCGTGCAGCTGCCAGGCGGCGGTGACCACGCGCACCGGCTGCCAGGCCTTGACCGCGAGCATCTCGCGGTACTCCTCGGGCAGCTCGTCCAGCTTGTTCTCGTTGAGGACGGCGAGGCTCATGATGTGCCAGCGCACCTCGATGTCACGGACCTTCTCGACTTCCAGGACCCAGCGGGAGGTCATCCACGCCCAGGGGCACAGCGGGTCGAACCAGAAGTCGACGGGGGTCTTCTCGGACATGTGTCTCCTCGGAAGATCGGCAAAGGAACGGGGAACCTGAGAGAAAGGGCCTTCCCCACGTCAACACCGTCGCGTGCGGCACACATTCCCCGCTGCCGGTCAGGGGCGCATGGCAGGATCACTCGTGTCCTTGTGCCGTCCGGCCACCAACGAGGGAGTACCGCCCGTGCCCGGTGAGAACCTGTCCCGCGACGAGGCCCAGGAGCGGGCCGCCCTGCTGTCCGTCGACGGGTACGACGTGTCCCTCGACGTGCGTTCGGCCGTCGGCGGGGGGGCCGACGAGCCGCGCACCTTCCGCTCGGTCACCACGATCCGCTTCCGCTGCAACGAGCCCGGCGCCGCGAGCTTCGCCGATCTGATCGCGCCGAGTGTGACGTCGGTCTCCCTCAACGGCCGCGATCTGGACCCGGGCGAGGTGTTCGACGGCTCCCGGATCCTGCTGGAGGACCTGGCCGCCGAGAACGAGCTGGTCGTGGACGCGCAGTGCGCGTACTCCCGCACCGGCGAGGGCCTGCACCGGTTCGTCGACCCCGAGGACGGCGAGGTCTACCTCTACACGCAGTACGAGCCGGCCGACGCGCGCCGGGTGTTCGCGAACTTCGAGCAGCCCGACCTCAAGGCGCCGTTCCGTTTCGAGGTGCGGGCGGCGGAGGAGTGGACGGTGTGGAGCAACGGCGCGGGCGAGCGCGCCGACGGGGTGTGGCGGTTCGCGGAGACGAAGCCGATCTCGACGTACATCACCTGTGTGGTGGCGGGTCCGTACCACTACGTCACGGACCTCTACCGCCGTGAGCTGGCCGACGGCACGACCCTGGAGATCCCGCTCGGCGCGATGTGCCGCAAGGGGCTCGCGCCCTACTTCGAGGCCGAGGACGTCTTCCTGATCACCAAGCAGGGGCTGGACTTCTTCCACGAGCACTTCGACTACCCGTACCCCTTCGGCAAGTACGACCAGGCGTTCGTGCCGGAGTACAACCTGGGGGCGATGGAGAACCCGGGGCTGGTGACCTTCCGGGAGGAGTACATCTTCCGGGGCAAGGTGACCCGCCTGTCGTACGAGAACCGGGCGAACGTCATCCTGCACGAGATGGCGCACATGTGGTTCGGCGACCTGGTCACCATGGAGTGGTGGGACGACCTGTGGCTGAAGGAGTCCTTCGCGGACTTCATGGGCTCCTTCTCGATGGTCGAGGCCACCCGCTTCACCGAGGGCTGGATCACCTTCGCCAACCGCCGCAAGGCCTGGGCGTACCGCGCCGACCAGCTGCCCTCCACCCACCCGGTCACCGCCGACATCCGCGACCTGCAGGACGCCAAGCTCAACTTCGACGGCATCACCTACGCCAAGGGCGCGTCCGTCCTCAAGCAGCTGGTGGCGTACGTCGGGCGGGACGCGTTCCTGGAGGGCGCCCGCCGCTACTTCAAGCGGCACGCGTACGGCAACACCCGCCTCGGCGACCTGCTGTCGGTGCTGGCGGAGACCAGCGGCCGGGACATGGGGGCGTGGGCGCGGTCCTGGCTCCAGACGGCCGGGGTGAACTCGCTGACCCCCCAGGTGCTGCTGGACGCCGAGGGCCGGATCGCGGAGCTGGCGGTGGTGCAGGAGGCCCCGGAGTCGCATCCCGAGCTGCGGCCGCACCGGGTGGCGATCGGCCTGTACCGCCTCGAGGAGGGCGGCGCGCTGGTGCGGTACGCGCGGGTCGAGACGGACGTCGACGGGCCGCGCACGGTCGTCACGGAGCTGGCCGGCGAGGCCGCCCCGGAGCTGGTGCTGGTCAACGACGACGACCTCACGTACTGCAAGATCCGCTTCGACGAGACCTCGCTGGAGACGCTGCACACGCACCTCGGCGACATCGCCGATCCGCTGGCCCGCGCCCTGTGCTGGTCGGCGCTGTGGAACCTCACCCGGGACGCGATGCTGCCCGCGCGGGACTTCATCGCCCTGGTGCTGCGGTTCGCCGGGCGTGAGTCGGACATCGGGGTGCTCCAGATGCTGCACGCCTGGGCGGAGTCGGCGCTGGTGCACTACGTGGCGCCGCCGCTGCGGGCGACCGGGGCGCGACTGCTCGCCGAGGGCGCCGAGCGCGAGCTGTACGCGGCCGAGCCGGGCAGCGAGCACCAGCTCGCGTGGGCCCGGTTCTTCGCCCAGACGGCCGAGGACCAGGGCGGTTTCGAGCTGCTCCAGGGTCTGCTGGACGGCACCTCGGTGATCGAGGGGCTGGGCGTCGACCAGGAGCTGCGGTGGACGTTCCTGGAGCCGCTGGTCGCGCACGGGTACGCCGACGAGAAGACGCTGGAGGCGGAGCTCGCCCGGGACGACACCGCGTCGGGCCGGCGCCACCAGGTCCGCTGCCTGGCCGCGCGTCCCTCGGCGGCGGTCAAGGCGCAGGCGTGGGCGCAGGTGGTGGAGTCCGAGGAGCTCTCCAACGCCCTGGTGGAGGCGACCATCGCGGGCTTCGCGCAGCCGTCCCAGCGGGAGCTGCTCGCGCCGTACGCGCAGAAGTACTTCGCGGCGATCGACCGGGTGTGGTCCGAGCGGTCCATCCAGATCGCGATGACCGTCGTCAAGGGGCTGTACCCCTATCTCCAGGACTCCCCGCAGACCCTGGTGGAGACGGACGTCTGGCTCGCCGCCCACGACGCGGCGCCCCCGGCGCTGCGCCGGCTGGTCCTGGAGGCGTGGGACGACCTGGCCCGCGGCCTGCGCGGGCAGGCCTGTGACGCCAGGGCCGAAGAACGCCACTAGCCTCGCGCTTTCACGAAGCAGCCTGTCCGGGGACGATCAGACCATGGAAAGTGCTCTTGACCCTGCAATGATGGGACGTGCTGAGGGTCCTGTCGGCTGCGGGGGAAAGAGCACTTTCCAGGTGACAGAGCCTGCCGGGTAGGACGTGCGCGTCCGTGATGCCTGCTCAGCCGTTGGTGTGTTCGCCGACGAGGAATCCTTCGGCCCAGTGGGTTTGACCCACGATGTACTCGTGCACGTGGAAGCCGTTGGGATGGTCCCTGAATCCGGGTAGGGTGCGCGCCTGCTCGATGCGTTGTTCAGCCCCTTGCCGGCTCGAGTAGAGGCCGAGGAACGTGAAGCTGTCCTCGCTGTCGTCCCAGAAGAGCGGTTCGCCGTCTTCCATGAAGTCGACGGTGGTGGGAGCACCCGGCTCGTCCGCGAAGTGATGCCTGTGCACCAGGAGGTAGAGCGTTTGGTCCATCACTCTCGCCCAAGCCCTTCGGGGTACACCGTGACGAACCCCTGGGTCCACACATCCTCGTCCACGATCACGGGTGCGATCTCGAAACAATCAGGTTCGTCCCGGAACCCTGGAAGCTTCCTGGCGATCTCCCGCTGTCTCTCCGCGACCGCCTGGTCCGGATAGATGCCGATGATCCTCCATTCCTCCTCGTTCAGGTGGATGGTGCCGTCCGCATCGAGATGGATGACCCGTTCGTCCTGCTCCACCGCGAGATGGCGCGCGTGCCACAGGACGTAGAGATCGCCGTCAGGTTCGTGTTCGTCTGTCATCGCGGGAATTTTCCCTTGCTGGTGTGACGCTCGGGGGCGGCAGAGTTCACGCCCCATCATGTGTCCGGTGGGTGATCGGAAACCCGAAGAGTGCTCCTGACCTGCAACGTGACGAAGCGTATCGGGTCATCCGCAAGGCCGGCCTCGACACCGCGATATCAGCGGCGCTGACACCGTGGCGGAAGGCTCGGGCGGTGCACGATCCGGGGAAGATCCAGCTGGATGTGGCCCTGGCGGTCGCGTTGGTCGGGAACTGCCTGGCCGATGTCGGCATGCTGCGGGCCGAGTCCGCCGTGGTCGGGCCGGTGGCCTCCGACCCGACGGTCTCCCGCCTCATCGACACCCTCGCAGCCTCCGGAGACAAGGCCCTGCGGGCCATCCGTGCCGCGCGGGCCGAAGTCCGCCGACATGTCTGGCGGTTGGCCGACCGCGAAGCGCCTGATGCGGGCGGGACGGTGACCGCCGATCTCGACGGGGTGCTGGTGATCGCGCACTCGGACAAGGAGGACGCCGCACCCACGTGGCAGCGAACCTGGCGTTCACCCTGCTGCTTCCGCACATGGGCGAGACATCCCTCGCCACGCTGGTCGACGTCGCGGGTCCGCCGGCCGCGACGAGGAAGCCGCCGCGCCGGTCTCCGCCCGGACCGAACACGCACTCGGCGGATTGGAGAGCATGGGCGCCGGGCTCACGGTCGACCGGGCCGCCGAGGCCGTGGAGCGGCCACCACGCCGGCGTTTCGTGCCGCGCGCTGCGTTGTGCCGAAGAACGGCCGAGTGCCGAGATCCGCGCCCCCCTCAACCACCACCTGCTCACACTCCCTGGGGCCACCCGACGGGACCAGGGGTTTTCGATGCCCACTCGGCATCCGAACACCCGTCCTTTAGCACTGTCTTGTCCTGGTTTGTCGACAGGCGTGTAACAGCGGTTAGGGGGCGGATCGGGCGCGGAATCCCCGTTGCATGAACCACAACACGCCGCTCCCCCCGGCCGCCCCCCGCCCGCTGCGCCACCTCTCCCCCGACGGCCGCCACCGGGTCCTGACGGCCGCCCAGCTCCGCTCGCACGGCGTCTCCGGCGCCGAGGCCACCGAGCAGTGCCGCCCCGGCGGCCCCTGGCAGCAGCTCCTCCCCGGCGTGTTCTTGCTGCACCAGGGCCCGCCGACCAGCGAGGAGCGGCTGCACGCGGTCCTGCTGTACGCGGCCCGCGAGCAGCCCGAGCCGGCCGGGGTGCCGGCCCAGCCGGACGCCGACGGCCCGCACCGCCCGACGTACCGGGAGGCGATGATCACCGGCCTCGCGGCGCTCACCCTGTACGGCTTCACCTCGGCCCCCGCCCTGTCCTCCCTGGAGCGGATCGACGTCCTGGTCCCGCGACTTCGCCGGCTGCGCTCGACGGGCTGCGCCCACGTCGTGCGCACCCCGAGCCTGCCGGTCCCCGAGCAGGCGACGGGCGTTCCGGTGGCGCCCGTCCCGCGGGCGCTGGCCGACGCGGTGGCGGAGCTGACGGACGCGGGCGCGGTCCGGCGCCTGCTCTCGGAGGCGGTGCGCGGCGGCCACTGCGAACCGGCCGCCCTCGTGCGGGAGTTGAACGACGCCAAGCTGCTGGGGCGGCCCCATGTGGTGGACGCGGTGGACTCCCTGCTGGCCGAGGGCCGGGCGATCGCCGAGGACCGCCTCTACCGGATGGTCGTCGAGTACGGCCTCCCCGACCCGGTCTGGAACGTGGACCTGCGCCTGCCCGGCGGCCCGCACCTCGGCGGACTCGACGCCTACTGGCCGGAGCAGGCGGTGGCGGTGGAACTGGACACGCGCGCCCCGCGCCAGGACGACGACGCGCTCTGGTCGGAGTACGCCCGCAAGCGGGAACACCTGGAGCGGCTCGGCATCACGGTCGTGTACATCACCCCGAAGAAGCTGCGGGACGCCATGGAGCAGCAGGCGGCGGTGGTCCGTACGGCGCTGATGGCGGCGGGGGACCGCGAACCGGCGGCGCAGGTCGTGGTGCTGCCCCGGTAGGGAGGACCGGGGCGGCACGGCACGTCAGGAGGGGAGCGGAGGGGCCACCGGCGACGGGTGGCCCCTCCTCGTGTCGTACACCCGGTCGATGAGGGCCGCGTACGAGGCGATCATGCGGGTGCGGCTGAAGCGTTCCCGGCTCGCGGCGAGGGCGGGGGCGTACGCCTCCCGGTTCGCCACCGCCTCCGACCAGGCCGCCGCGATCGCCTCCGGGTCCGGCGGGGTGACCAGGCCGTGGCCCGCGACGATCGCCGCGCTGTCGCCCACGTCCGTCGCGACCGGGACCGCGCCGCACATCATGCCCTCGATCAGGCACAGCGGGGCCGCCTCGCCCCAGGAGGAGGTGAGGGCCACCACGTCGGCGCCGGCGTACACCGTCTCCATGTCGTGCCGTACGCCGAGCAGGCGCAGCCGGTCCCGGCCCCCGTCCCGCCCCTCGAAGGCCTCCGCGATGTCGGCCGCGAGGCCCGGGTTGGCGGCCGACATGCCGGCCCCGCACATCAGGACGTGCCCCTCGGGGACGGCGTCCAGCCAGGCGCTCGCCGCCGCCAGGAACAGGGGCACGTTCTTCATGCCGTCGTAGCGGGCGGCGAAGACGACCACCGGGGCCTCGGCGGGGACGTCCAGCGCGGTGCGCAGGGCCAGCCGGCGGGCCGGGTCCGGGCGGAAGCGGATCAGGTCGACCCCGTTGGGGATGACGTGGAGCAGCGCGGCCGGGACGCCGGCCGCCTCGTACGCCGCCCGGGTCGACTCGGCGCAGCACACGGCCGCCGCCACCGTGCCGTCGGCGATCCCGGCCTTGAGGTCGTGCAGGGCGCGGCCCTGGTTCTCCGGGTCGGAGCGGTGCAGACAGACCACGACCGGGCGGCGCGGCAGGCCCGCCTGGCGCAGCAGGGCGAGCGGCTGCTCCTTGAGGGAGAGGATCACGTCGGCGTCGGCCGTCGCCCGGGCGGTGTCGGCGAGTTCCGGACCGCTGAAGGCGGCCGGATCCGTGCCCCCGATCCCGAACGTCCGGCCGAGGGAGGTGACGCCCACGTCGGCGCCGGTGAGCGCCCGGTAGCAGGCGTCGTCCTCCATCCGCTGGCGGGTGGCCTCGCGGTGCACCTCGCCGTGGATGCTCAGCACCCGGTGGTGCTGGCCGCCCTCCCGCAGTCCCAGCACCACATCGCTGTGCACAATCCGGGCTCCTCCGGAGAAGAACCCCTCGTAGACCGACAGCACCCGAAGTCCGCGTCCCGTAAACACACCCTCACCCGCCTCACACCGATTACCAGCCACCCCCGGGAAGTGCCGGGTAGCCGATATGAGGCGGTACGGACGTTTCGTTCGCGTGAACGGGACGTCACATGTGTGCGCAGCCTGGATGACGGAAGCGTCGCCGCCGGTTTCGCGTGCTTTCCACGCCTGATCTTCAGACTTTCTTCAGCACCAGTTCCGTGTTCCGGTCCTTCGCCTCGCCGCCGAGCCGGGCCCCGTCGAAGCGGGCGTTCGCCGACAGCTCGCGGTAGAGGGCGGCGAGCCCGGTCTGGGAGAGGTCGGTGAAGTCGGTGCGGTGGGGGGCGGCGGACTCGATCAGGGTGGTGTGGATCGAGAGGGTGCCGTCCTTGTTGTCGACCAGCTCGATGACTCGCGCGAGCTGCGGGAACTCCACGTGGGAGGCCGTGGAGATCTCCCAGAAGGCGCCCGCGGAACCCTGGTGGGGCGTGATGTCGTTGCGGTGGATGTGGCCGTTCACCCAGGCGACGACATTGCGGTGGCGGCCGAGGAGCGCGGTCAGTTCGGCGCCCGTGTGCCGGCGCTCGCCGGGGCGGGCCGGGTCGGGGCGGGTGTTGGACATGCTCTGGCTGGTGTGGTGGCTGAAGACGATCGCGTACGTGTCCTTGTGGGCGCGCAGGGTCGCGTCCAGCCACTTCAGCTGGGCGGTGCCGATCGAGCCGTTGTAGTGGCCGCCGGGGTCGGTGGTGTCGAGGCTGACGCCGATGACGTTCTCGGCGACGGGGAAGGTGTAGTACTGGGTGCCGGCGGCCAGGTTGCCGGCCGTGTAGCCGTGGCCGACGGGGCCGGCGCCCCGGTACGCCGGGTCCAGGTGGGCCCTGATGTGCTCGGCGGGGGTGTAGGGGGCGCGGCGCTCGTCGGGGGTGACGGTGCGCATGGCGCGGGTCTTGGACTGCAGCAGGTCGCGGATGACCGCGCCCCGGGGGTCCTGGTCCTGGCTGATGCTCCGCTGGAGCCGGCTCGCCTCGGCGGTGGTCAGTTCCATCAGCTTGCGGCCGCCGACCGCGTACTCGGCGAGCCAGGAGTCGCCGTGCGCGTAGCAGCCGAGCGGCATCGCGTCGTGGTTGCCGACGGTGGAGTACCAGGGCAGGGTCAGGCCGGGGCTGTTGACCTCGCGGATCGCGGCGGCGAGGAAACCGTCGAGGTGGGGGAAGCCGCGCTGCTTGTAGGCGTCGCGCGAGCCGGCGTCGGGCTGCCAGTACAGGGGGATGCCGCTGTTCTGGACGCCCTCGTAGCGGCGCGGGTCACCGGAGTTGGGGCTGATCCGGCCGCCGCTCATCACGGTGAGGTACCAGTCCAGCTCGGTGTGGGCGTTGTTGTCGGTGTTGTCGCCGGTGGTGACGACGAAGTCCAGCGGGGCGCCGGTGACGGGGGCAGCCCGCAGCGAGTTGACGCGTTCGATCAGCGAGACCGCGCCCTGCACGGTGAGCGCCTCCTGCGGCCGCCAGGCGATCTCGCTCGCGGCGCGCAGGTACTCGAGGCGCAGCGGGTGCTGGCTGTCGATCAGGTGCAGATCGGTGAGCTGGACGAACGCGGCGAGCTTCGTACGGCGGCCCGCGCGCCCGGACCTGGCGGCGGCGAGGCCGTCACGGACGACACGCTTCCAGCCCGCGGCGCTGCCGAGGCGACGGTAGCCGGAGCCGGCGCGCGGGGCGGCGACGGAGGCGAGGGTGGTGCCCTTGGTGTAGGGCGCGAGGGGGGCGGCGACGGGAGCGGCGGAGGGGCTCGCGGAGGCCGCCGCGGGTCCGGCGGCCGGGGCCGGTGCCTGCGGCGGCACGGATGCGGCCTGGCTGTCGGTGGGCCGCAGGGCGTAACCGACGCCCGCGGAGACGGAGACGGCCGCGGAGGCGGCGAGGACGGTACGACGGTCGACCCCCAGCGCGGAGGACGTGACAGAGTGTGAGCGCGACATGGCGCGGTCTCCCCGAGTGCGAACGCGTCGACAGTGGACGCGGGGCGCTCGCAGCCGCGAACGTCCCGCTCGTATCGGATGCTCGACACCGGGTATGGCCTGCGCGTGAACACCTCCGCAACGTGAAGCGCCGATCACCGTACGTGGATCACGGGCGTCCGGGAGCGCCCGCCACCGCTCCTCGCGCCGCCGGGAAACCGCCCGGCGACGGCCGGGAACCGGTCACTCCGTGTTCATCTCACGGGGTAACCGGGGGATCCGCCGGGACGAACACCCGTCCGTCCACGGGCCGTTCTCGCCACAGCTTCAGCGCGATGTCGATCAGCCGGACCCGGCGCAGGCCGGGCACCGCGTCCAGGTCGTGCCAGGCCGCCATGTCGGTGGAGCCGTCGACCTCGTCGCGCAGTTCGCCGCCGACGACGCGGGCCTCGTAGACGATCCGCAGCCCTTGGTGGTCGACGGGGCCCTGGAGACCGGCCCAGCTGCCGAAGACATGCCGGGAGGAGTCCAGGCCGAGCAGGCCCGTCACCTCGACGCGGTAGCCGGTCTCCTCGTCGAGTTCCCGTACGACGGTGTCCAGCGGGTCCTCGCCGTGGTCCATGCCGCCGCCCGGCAGCACCCACTCGTGGCCGCCACCGTCGGCCGGTGAGCGGGCGAGCAGGAGCCGACCGTCGCGAACGACCACGGCGTAGGCCGCCACCCTCAACTTCTTGCGCATATGGGCACGTTAGCGGCGAAGGTCCCGCACAGGGAGCGAATATTCGCCGCACAGGGTTCCCGTAGAGGGTTTTCCCCATAGATCCATATCGTTTCGGTCAACACTCCCCAAACGGCCGTCTGTTGCGTAAAGCTTTCGGCTCGTCCGGTGCCATGTCCCGGACGTTCTCGATCAGGTATGACCAGCCCGGTCGACCGTTCCTTTACCAACAAGGGATGCCGATGACTTTCACCCCCCAGCGCGAACCGATATCCGGCCCCAGACGCGCGGCTCGCATCGCCGCGGCCGTCGGCCTGGTGGCCGCGCTGTCCGCGGCCGGACCGATACCCCTGGCGTTCGCCGCCGACGCGGGCCCCGCCGCCGCGGCCGACCCGGGCGTGAAGTCCGCCCACGACAAGCTCGGCTCCGACGACGCCGGACTGCTCGCCGAGGCCAAGGCCGAGGGCGACAAGACCGTCACGATGATGGTCGCCACCGCGCCGGGGAAGACCGAGCAGGTCGCCGAGCAGCTGGACGCGGTGAACGGCGGCATCGTCGGCCGGACCTTCGACAAGGTCGGCTACGTCCGCGCCACCGTCCCCACCGCGAAGGCGGACGCCGCGATCGCCGCCGCCGCGAAGCTGTCCTCCGTGCACGCCATCGACCTGCGCCAGGACATCGCGCTGGACGACCCGACGCCGAGCGCGGACACCGCCAAGGGCGCCGGGTCCTCGTCGAAGACGAACACCTACGCCGCGCCGGGCAGCAAGACCCGCGCCGAGAACCCGTACAACCCGTCCTTCGAGACGGGCGCCGTCGACTTCGTGAAGAAGAACCCGAAGGCGGACGGCCGCGGTGTCACCATCGGCATCCTCGACTCCGGCGTGGACCTCGCGCACCCCGCGCTGCAGAAGACCACCACCGGCGAACGCAAGATCGTCGACTGGGTGACGGCCACCGACCCGGTCTCCGACAACGACGGCACCTGGCGCCGGATGCTCACCTCGGTCAGCGGCCCGCAGTTCTCCGCGACCCCGGCCACCACCGGTGTGCCCGAGACCTTCAAGGCCCCGGCCGGCTCGTACAAGTTCAACTACTTCTACGAGTCCATCACCGCCGGCGGCGACGAGAAGGGCGACGTCAACCGCGACGGCGACACCACCGACGCCTTCGGCGTGCTCTACGACGCCGCCACCGGGACCGTCCGCGTCGACGCCAACGACAACCTCGACTTCACCGACGACGCGCCGATGAAGCCGTACAAGGCCGGCTACCAGATCGGCTACTTCGGGACCGACAACCCGGCGACCGACGTCGCCGAGCGCATCCCGTTCGTCGTCGAGACCCGCAAGGACGTCGTCTACAACGCCGCCGGGGCCAAGGCCGACTACGTCAACATCGGCATCATCGAGTCCGAGCACGGCACCCACGTCGCCGGCATCACCGCCGCGAACAGCCTGTTCGGCGGGAGGATGAACGGTGCCGCGCCCGGCGCGAAGATCGTCTCCTCCCGGGCCTGCAACTGGACCGGCGGCTGCACCAACGTCGCGCTCACCGAGGGCATGATCGACCTGGTCGTCAACCGCGGCGTCGACATCGTCAACATGTCGATCGGCGGTCTGCCGGGCCTCAACGACGGCAACAACGCGCGCGCCGAGCTGTACACCCGCCTCATCGACACCTACGGCGTCCAGCTCGTGATCGCCGCGGGCAACGAGGGCCCGGGCGCCAACACGATCGGCGACCCCGGTCTGGCCGACAAGGTGATCTCCGTCGGCGCGGCCATCTCCAAGGAGACCTGGGCCTCCAACTACGGCTCCCAGGTGACCAAGAAGTACGCGCTGCTGCCGTTCTCCTCGCGCGGCCCGCGTGAGGACGGCGGCTTCACGCCGACGCTCGTCGCGCCCGGCGCCGCCGTCAACACCACCCAGACCTGGCTGCCCGGCAGCCCGGTCGCCGAGTCCGGCTACACCCTGCCCGCCGGCTACTCCATGCTCCAGGGCACCTCGATGGCCTCCCCCCAGGCCGCGGGCGCCTCGGCGCTGCTGATCTCCGCCGCCAAGCAGAAGGGCATCGCCCTCAGCCCGGCGGACCTGCGCACGGCACTGACCTCCACGGCCCACCACATCAAGGATGTGCAGGCCTACGAGGAGGGCGCGGGCCTCATCGACATCGTCGACGCCTGGAAGGACATCAGGAAGGGCGCCACCGCCCACGAGTACACGGTCAAGGCCCCGGTCGACACCGCGCTCGACCAGGCGCTGAAGACCCCCGGGTTCGGCACCGGCATCTACGACCGCGAGGGCGGCCTGAAGGCCGGCCAGAAGAAGACCTACGACGTCGTCGTCACCCGCACCACGGGTGCCGACGAGGCGGTCCGGCACAAGCTGCGCCTGAAGAACAACGCGGACGGCGCCTTCCGCATCCTCGGCCCGAACACCGTGAAGCTGGAGCTGAACAAGCCGGTCACCGTGAAGATCGAGGCCGCCCCCCCGGTCCGCCGGGATCAAGAGCGTGATCCTCGAGGTCGACGACCCGCACACCAAGGGCGTCGACAAGCAGATCCTCAACACGGTCATCGTCTCCACCCCGGTGACGTACGCCTTCCACGCCGCGAACACCGTGCAGCGCAACAGCTCGCAGCACTACTTCCTGACCGTGCCCGAGGGCGCCAAGACGCTCGAGGTCGCGATCGGCGGGCTGAAGGACAAGAGCCAGACCCGGTTCATCTCGATCCACCCCTACGGTGTCGCCGTCGAGGACAGCGGCACGCCCTTCTGCTACAACAACTACCTCGACGGCAACGGCTGCAAGCCGGACGTCCGCTCCTACGCCGACCCGCTGCCGGGCGTCTGGGAGATCGAGGTCGAGTCGCGCCGCACCTCGCCGCTGCTCGACAACCCGTACACGCTGGACGCCACCGTCTACGGCGCCGCGTTCGACCCGGCGACCGTGACCGTGCCCGAGGCGAAGGTCGGCCAGCCGGCCACCGCCTCCTGGACGGTGACGAACGGTTACGCGGCCGTCGACGGCCACCTGGTGGACGGCCCGCTCGGCTCCTCGAAGACGACCCGTCCGACCATCGCGCAGGGCGAGGAGCAGACCACCACGGTCGACGTCCCCGCGGGCGCCAAGTCCCTCGACGTGCGGATCGGCAAGGTCTCCGACCCCTCCGCCGACCTCGACCTGGTGGTCCTCGACGCGAACGGCAAGCAGGTCGGGATCTCCGCCGACGGCGACTCGGAGGAGGCGGTCTCCCTCGCCTCGCCCGCCGCCGGCACCTACACCATCGTGGTGTCGGGCTACGCGGTCCCGGCCGGGAAGACGGCGTACGACTACTTCGACGTCTTCTACGCCGCCTCGCTCGGCACGATCTCCGTCGACGGCTCCGCGCCGGTGAAGCTGGCCACGGGCGCCTCGGCGCAGGTCTCCGCGAAGGTGACCGCCGCGGCCGCCGCACCGGAGGGCCGGGCCTTCTTCGGCCAGGTCCAGCTGGTGAACGCCCGGGGCACCGTCACGGGCTCGGGCAACGTGGCGATCGAGAAGGTCACCCCGTAACACCCGTACAGAAGGAGGGAGGGGCGGGTGTCCGGGGGGACACCCGCCCCTTCGTCATTCGCAGGCCGTTCCCGCCGCCTGCGGCAGGGCGCGCCGCAGCGGTGTGCGCTCGGCGGCGATGTCCGCCTCGCCGACCGCCCAGACGTCCGGGGAGGACGACCCCTGCGCCAGGGCGACCAGCACATGGTCGCCCTCGGCCACCAGCGGATCCATGTCCCTCGCCAGCACGAACCGCACCTCCCCCGGCGCCTTCTCCGGCTTGTACGAGCGGGTCACGCGCAGGGTGATCCGCTCCTCGTCCGTCCCCGGCACCGCCCGTACGGCCGTCACATCGCCCTCGACGACCAGCCGCGCACAGGCCAGGTAGGCGGAGTCGCCCAGGGGACTGCCCGCGTCCTCCGCACCCGAGGCGGCCTTCGCCCCGCTGTCGGAGCTCGACCCGACGCCGGCCGGACCCGCCTGCACGACCACCCACCCCGCCCCGAACACCAGGGCACCGGCGGCGACGGCGCCCACGGCCCGCAGGGCGAGGGGGCGCAGCCGGGACCGGGGCCGCCGCAGCGGCCGTACGACCGGCGGGGCGGGCCCCTCGACGGGCTCCGTGAGCGCCTCCGCGAGGAGAGCGAGCTGCTCCCTCAGCAGCGCCACGTCCGCCGTCGCCGAGCGGTGCGCGGCCAGCAGGGCGGCATCGGCGCGGGCCTCCTCGGGGAGGGGATCTCCGGTGATCGCGGCCATGAGGGCGTCCATGCCGTCCATGCCGTCCATGCCGTCCATGCCGTCGAGTCCCTCGGGCCCGTCGGGGTTCTCGTGCCGCTGTCCGGGCATGTCACACCACCTCGTCCTCGTGCAGGCGGGCGCGCAGAGCCCGGACCGCCGTGTGCAGGCGGCTCTTGACCGTCCCCTCGGGGACGCCGAGCTCCCGGGCGATCGAGGCGACCGGCAGATCGGCGAAGAACCGCAGGACGACGACCTGGCGCTGGGCGTCGGGCAGATCGTCCAGGCCCTGGGCGACGGCGAGGGAGAGCACGCTGGTGTCCTCGCCCGAAGGGTGTGCGTGCTGGCGCAACGAGGCCAGCCGCTCGCCGAGGCGCTCCTGACGGCGCCGGGCGCGGTGCCAGTCCATGGCGAAGTTGGAGGCGACGACCGCCGCCCACGCGGAGACGTCACGCGGCGCCTCCTGCCCCTTGGCGGCCCGCTCCAGAAGCCGCAGGCGGACCTGCTGTACCCCGTCCGGCAGGTCCGCCTGCGGCACCCCGCCCAGCGCGAGCACCGCCCGCACCCGGCGTTCCTGCGTCACGTCCAGAGGATCACCTCGGTCGTCCCCCTGGACGCGACGGGCGATTCTGCGCAGCACGGACACCCCTCCCCTCGCCGCGTTTCTCCTACGACGCCGCAGGGCGCGCGAACGTTCGGAGGCGTACGTCACATCCGGGCGCCGGGCCGTACGGCTTGCGGCACGACGTGACCGTAGGGCGAATTCCTGCAGATCAACAGGGGTGCGACGGAAGTTCCGAAACCGTTGATCAGGTCGGGGCGTCCCAGTCCTCGGGCATGCGGCGCAAAGAATTGGACAGGTGGACCGGGGTCGGCCGCATGATGGAAAAGCCCCGGTCAAGAGTGAACGTTAGGGAGTCGCCGTGAGGGTCGGAATCGTCGGAGCCACCGGTCAGGTCGGCACGGTCATGCGCAGGATCCTCAAGGAGCGGAACTTCCCCGTCACGCAGCTGCGGCTGTTCGCCTCGGCCCGCTCGGCGGGCACCGAGCTGGACGGCGTCACCGTGGAGGACGCGGCGACCGCCGACTACAGCGGCCTGGACATCGTCCTGTTCTCGGCCGGCGGCGCGACGTCGAAGGCGCTGGCGGAGAAGGTCGCCGCGCAGGGCGCGGTCGTGATCGACAACTCCTCCGCGTGGCGCAGGGACCCGGAGGTCCCCCTGGTCGTCTCCGAGGTGAACCCGCACGCGATCGCCGACCGTCCCAAGGGCATCATCGCCAACCCGAACTGCACGACGATGGCCGCGATGCCGGTCCTGAAGCCGCTGCACCAGGAGGCCGGCCTTCAGGCGCTGGTCGTCGCCACCTACCAGGCGGTGTCCGGCTCGGGTGTCGCGGGCGTGGCGGAACTGCACGGCCAGGCGCAGAAGGTCGTCGCCGAGGCGGACAGGCTCACGCACGACGGCGGGGCGGTGGCCTACCCCGACCCGCAGGTCTACCGGCGCCCGATCGCCTTCAACGTCGTCCCGCTCGCCGGCTCGATCGTCGACGACGGCCTGAACGAGACCGACGAGGAGCAGAAGCTCCGCAACGAGTCCCGCAAGATCCTGGAGATCCCCGACCTCAAGGTCGCCGGCACCTGCGTCCGCGTCCCGGTCTTCTCCGGCCACTCCCTCCAGGTCAACGCCCGCTTCGCGCGGCCCCTGTCCGTGGAGCGCGCCACCGAGTTGCTCGCCTCGGCCGAGGGCGTCGTCCTCACCGACATCCCGACGCCCCTCGAGGCGGCCGGCAAGGACCCGTCGTACGTCGGCCGCATCCGCGCCGACGAGACGGTGGACCACGGCCTCGCCTTCTTCGTCTCCAACGACAACCTCCGCAAGGGCGCCGCGCTGAACGCGGTGCAGATCGCGGAGCTGGTGGCGGCCGAGCTGAAGGGCTAGGGCGCGCCCACGGCGTCCCTGCGGACCTCGTAGAGGAAACAGCCGTACTCGACGGCCCTGACGTGGACGAGCGCCACGTCGGGGTCGTCGAACGCGTCGCGGCAGGCGCGACCGATGTCACCGTCGGCGACCAGTTCCCCGCCGAGGATGTGCCCGGCGGCGGAGTACCGGCGCACGGTGCGGTGCTCCCCCGGGAACGGCAGCCCGCCGCCGGCCGGCCCCGGGCAGTCCCGGCCGTGGACGAAGACGGGCCCCTGCTCGTCGTAGGCGCCCGGCTCGGCCCTGTGCAGCGCCGCCCAGCGGCGCAACGGCGCGTACGACACCAGCGCGATCGTCTCCCCCGGCTCGCTGCGGCGCAGACAGCAGCGCAGGGGCGCGCCGCCCTCCCGGTCGACGAAGGCCACGGTCCGCCGGCCGGCGTCGTCGCGGGTGCGCAGTGCGTCGACGACGTCCGGCGCAATGGGGCGGGGGAGGTGGGTGCGGCCTGTGGTGCTCGCGGTTTCGGTCATGCGTCCCACTCTGGCGCCGCGCCGGGCGGGTCACCGGCGGAATCCGGACGTCGAACCCCGAGCTGTGCTACGGTCGTGGTGTTGCAGTTGTGGTACCCATGAACCTATGTGCGCCTGCTGGGAATGTTTTTCCTCCAGGCGCATTATTTGTTTTACCGGCATCTCCGGATGGGGCCTCTGCTTATAGAACGCCTACTGAAGGAGAAAACAATGGCGCAGGGCACCGTGAAGTGGTTCAACTCCGAAAAGGGCTTCGGCTTCATCGCCCAGGACGGCGGCGGCCCCGACGTCTTCGCCCACTACTCGAACATCGCGACCCAGGGCTTCCGTGAGCTGCAGGAGGGCCAGCGGGTCTCCTTCGACGTCACGCAGGGCCAGAAGGGCCCGCAGGCGGAGAACATCGTCCCCGCCTGATCGCCGGACGCGTATTCCGCTCACCGGGGTCCGCACCGTCATGGTGCAGACCCCGGTTTGTGCTGTTTCCAGGAAGGCAGACCCCCGCATGTCCCGCAGACCCCGGAAAACGAACCGGCGTCCCTCGTCACCCCCACCGTCCACATCGTCGCCGAGGGAATTCCGGCTGCCGGAGAACACGACGCCGGCTCTTCCCGCCGTCGAGGACTTCGCGGCCCTGGACATGCCCTCGGGGCTGCTGAAGACGCTCACCGCGCAGGGCATGACCGCGCCCTTCCCGATCCAGGCCGCCACCCTGCCCAACTCGCTCGCCGGCCGTGACCTGCTGGGGCGGGGACGCACCGGCTCGGGCAAGACCCTCGCGTTCGGGCTGGCGCTGCTGGCCCGTACGGCCGGACTGCGGGCGGAGCCGAAGGCGCCGCTCGCCCTGGTGCTGGTGCCCACGCGGGAACTCGCCCTCCAGGTGACGGACGCGCTGACGCCGTACGCGACGGCGGTGAACCTGCGGGTGGCCACCGTGGTCGGCGGGCTGTCGATCACCAAGCAGGCCGACGCGCTCCGGCGCGGCACCGAGGTGGTCGTGGCGAGCCCCGGCCGGCTCAACGATCTCGTGGAGCGCGGGGACTGCGTCCTCGACCAGGTGCGGATCACGGTCCTGGACGAGGCCGACCAGATGACCGACATGGGCTTCCTGCCGCAGATCACCAAGCTGATCCGGCAGGTGCGGCCGGACGGCCAGCGGATGCTGTTCTCGGCCACCCTGGACGCCAACATCGACCGCCTGGTCCAGCAGTTCCTGACCGATCCCGTGGTGCACTCCGTGGATCCGTCCGCCGGGGCGGTGACCACGATGGAGCACCACGTCCTGCACCTCCAGGACGAGACCGACAAGAAGGCCGTGACCACGCGGATCGCGGCGCGTGACGGCCGGGTCATCCTCTTCCTCGACACCAAGCGGTCCGCCGACCGGCTCGCCAAGCGGCTCCTGTCCGTCGGCGTGCGCGCGGCCGCCCTGCACGGGGGCCGCTCCCAGCCGCAGCGCAACCGCACGCTGGAGCAGTTCAAGAACGGCCAGGTCACCGCGCTGGTGGCGACCAACGTCGCGGCCCGGGGCATACACATCGACGACCTCGACCTCGTCGTTAACGTCGATCCGCCGACCGACCACAAGGACTACCTGCACCGGGGCGGCCGCACCGCCCGGGCCGGCGGCTCCGGCAGCGTGGTCACCCTGGTCCTGCCGGAGCAGAAGCGGGACATGACCCGGCTGCTGTCGGACGCGGGCATCCGCCCCCGGACGGCCCGCATCACCTCCGGCGACACGGAGCTGGCCGCCCTCACGGGCGCCCGCGAACCGTCCGGCGTCGCGGTCACCATCGAACTCCCCGCCCCGGCCGAACCGCCCACACCCCGCCGCCGCACCGCAAGCACAAGCGCAACGAGGCGCCGCAGGGGCACACGGGGCACGCCCACGCCGGACACCACGACGGCCACCGGCGGTTCCACGCGCCGATCGACCTCGCCGGACCCGAACGGCCGCACCACCCCCCGCCGGACCAGGCGCGAGCCGAACGACGACGGCACCACCCGCCGCACGACGGCCGAGGCGAACGGCCGCACCACCGCCCGCCGCACCACGGCCGAGGCGAACGGCGGCGGCACCACCCGCCGCCCCGCGGCCGCCCCGGCGACCGGCAAGGCCGCGCGCGGATCCGGCGCCGCCCCGGGCACGAACGGAACGGGCGGCCGCGGCACCACCCGCCGCACCACCTCCGGCACGGCCGGCGCCAACGGCTCCACCAAGCCGGGCCGCGGCTCCGGCCGCCGCACGGGCAACCGCGGCACCGGAACCACGGGCGGCTCCACCGGAGCCGGGGGCCGGGGCACGGACCGCCGGGGCGCGTAGACCGTTGCCGAGACAGAGGGGGTGGGGGGAGTGGAAAGCACCGGTCGCCCCTCCAACGCGCCCGCCGGACCACCCCTAACGTCGTCGCCCCGGGCACCCGACCCGTGGAAGGATGGCGCAACCCACCCATAACGAGGAGATGACCGCGTGCCTGGCACAAACCTGACTCGCGAAGAGGCGCAGCAGCGGGCGAAGCTGCTCACCGTTGACTCGTACGAGATCGATCTGGATCTCTCCGGCGCTCAGGAGGGCGGCACCTACCGGTCCGTGACCACGGTGCGCTTCGACGTCGCCGAAGGCGGTGCGGAGTCCTTCATCGACCTGGTCGCCCCGGCCGTCCACGAGGTCACGCTCAACGGCGATCCGCTGGACGCGGCGGAGGTCTTCCAGGACTCCCGGATCGCGCTGCCGGGCCTGCTGGAGGGCCGCAACGTCCTGCGGGTCGTCGCCGACTGTGCGTACACCAACACCGGCGAGGGCCTGCACCGGTTCGTCGACCCGGTCGACGAGCAGGCCTACCTGTACACGCAGTTCGAGGTGCCGGACGCCCGCCGGGTGTTCGCCTCCTTCGAGCAGCCGGACCTGAAGGCGACCTTCCGGTTCACGGTGAAGGCGCCGACGGGCTGGACCGTCATCTCCAACTCCCCGACGCCCGAGCCCAAGGACGACGTCTGGGCCTTCGAGCCGACGCCCCGGATCTCCAGCTACATCACCGCGCTGATCGTGGGGCCGTACCACTCCGTGCACAGCGTGTACGAGAAGGACGGGCAGTCCGTGCCGCTCGGCATCTACTGCCGGCCCTCCCTCGCCGAGTTCCTCGACTCGGACGCGATCTTCGAGGTGACGCGGCAGGGCTTCGACTGGTTCCAGGAGAAGTTCGACTACGCGTACCCGTTCAAGAAGTACGACCAGTTGTTCGTGCCGGAGTTCAACGCGGGCGCGATGGAGAACGCGGGCGCGGTCACCATCCGCGACCAGTACGTCTTCCGGTCCAAGGTGACCGACGCGGCGTACGAGCTGCGCGCCGAGACCATCCTGCACGAGCTGGCCCACATGTGGTTCGGCGACCTGGTCACCATGGAGTGGTGGAACGACCTGTGGCTGAACGAGTCGTTCGCCACCTACACCTCCATCGCCTGCCAGGCGTACCACCCCGAGTCGCGCTGGCCGCACTCGTGGACCACCTTCGCCAACTCCATGAAGACGTGGGCCTACCGGCAGGACCAGCTGCCGTCCACCCACCCGATCATGGCCGAGATCCGCGACCTCGACGACGTCCTGGTCAACTTCGACGGCATCACGTACGCCAAGGGCGCGTCCGTGCTGAAGCAGCTCGTCGCCTACGTCGGCATGGACGAGTTCTTCCAGGGCGTCCAGGCGTACTTCAAGGCGCACGCCTTCGGCAACACGCGCCTGTCCGACCTGCTCGGCGCGCTGGAGGAGACCTCCGGCCGCGATCTGAAGGCCTGGTCGAAGGCATGGCTGGAGACGGCCGGCATCAACGTCCTGCGCCCCGAGATCGAGACGGACGCGGACGGTGTCATCACCTCGTTCGCGATCCGGCAGGAGGCCCCGGCCCTCCCCGCGGGCGCCAAGGGCGAGCCGACCCTGCGCCCCCACCGCATCGCCGTCGGCCTGTACGACCTCGACGACGACAGCGGCAAGCTGGTGCGCGGCGAGCGCATCGAGCTGGACGTCGACGGCGAGCTGACCGCCGTACCGCAGCTGGTCGGCACGCGCCGTCCGGCGGTCGTCCTGCTCAACGACGACGACCTGTCCTACGCCAAGGTCCGGCTCGACGAGCAGTCCCTCGCCTTCGTCACCGAGCACCTCGGCGACTTCGAGTCCTCCCTGCCGCGCGCCCTGTGCTGGGCCTCGGCCTGGGACATGACCCGGGACGCCGAACTGCCCACCCGCGACTACCTGTCCCTGGTGCTGTCCGGCATCGGCAAGGAGTCCGACATCGGCGTGGTGCAGTCGCTGCACCGTCAGGTCAAGCTCGCCATCGACCTGTACGGCGCCCCGGCCACCCGTGAGGCCCTCCTCACCCGCTGGACCGACGCCACCCTGGCCCACCTGCGGACGTCCGCCGCAGGCAGCGACCACCAGCTGGCCTGGGCCCGCGCCTTCGCCGCCACCGCCCGTACGCCGGAGCAGCTGGACCTGCTCGAGGCCCTGCTGGACGGCTCGCAGACGATCGAGGGCCTGGCCGTCGACACCGAGCTGCGGTGGGCGTTCGTGGAGCGTCTCGCGGCCGTGGGCCGGTTCGACGAGGCGGAGATCGCCGGCGAGTACGAGCGGGACAAGACCGCCGCCGGTGAGCGCCACGCGGCGACCGCCCGGGCCGCCCGTCCGACGCCGGAGGCCAAGTCGGAGGCCTGGGCGCAGGTCGTGGAGTCGGACAAGCTGCCCAACGCGGTCCAGGAGGCCGTCATCGGCGGGTTCGTCCAGACCGACCAGCGCGAGCTGCTCGCCCCGTACACCGAGAAGTACTTCGAGGTGGTCAAGGGCATCTGGGAGTCCCGTTCGCACGAGATCGCCCAGCAGATCGCGATCGGTCTCTACCCGGCGATCCAGATCTCCGAGGAGACCCTGGCCCGCACGGACGCCTGGCTGGCCGCCGCCGAGCCGAACGCGGCCCTGCGCCGCCTCGTCTCCGAGGCCCGCGCGGGCGTGGAGCGCGCGCTGAAGGCCCAGGCGGCGGACGCGCAGTAGTCCGTTCGCACAGCGATCGTTCGTACGGCGGTCGTTCGTACGTCGATGGGGCGCCCGGTGCCGTACCGGGCGCCACTTCTCTATGACTCCGTGCCGGTGAGGGCGGCCAGGGTCGTGCGCAGGGTGGCCGACTCGGGCATGCCCAGGTCGGTGTAGAGGGTCAGGGCCCGTTCGTAGCAGGTGACGGCGAGCGGGGTGTCGCCGAGTGCCCGGTGCGCGTCGCCCAGACCGCTGTGGGCGCGGGCCTGCTGGCCGGGGTTGCCGATGTCCTCCGCGATGGCGAGGGCGTCGGTGTGGTGGGGGACGGCGTCGAGAGGGCGGCCCGCGGCCCGGGCGGCCTCGCCGAGGCCGTTGAGCGCCCTGGCCTCGCCGTCCCGGTCGCCGTTCTGGAGGTAGAGGGCGAGCGCCTGCCGGTGGCACTCGGCGGCCTCCGCGGGCCGGTCGAGCCGGGTGTGGACGACGCCGAGGCTGTGCAGCGCCCCGGCTTCGCCGTACCGGTCGCCGACCTCCCGGAGCAGGACCAGGGCCTGTTCCTGGTGGCGGGCCGCCGAGTCGAGCCGGCCGAGCCGCGCCTCGACCGTGCCGAGGTCGTTGAGCGCGTGGGCCTCCAGGTACCGGTTGCCGACCGCGCGGAGCAGGGCCAACGCCTGCTGGAGCCGGTCGGCGGCCTCTCCGTAGCGGCCCAGCTGGCCCTCGACGGTGGCGAGGTCCTTCAGCACGACCGCCTCGCCCGAGCGGTCCCCGGCGTTCCGGTACAGCACCAGGGCCTGTTCGAGGAGGCCGACGGCCGACCGGAAGCGGCCCAGCCGCTCGTCGACGAGACCGAGGTTGACGAGGGCGCGGGCCTCGCCGGGCGGGTCGTCGGCCTGCCGGAACAGCGTCAGCGCCTCCTGGAGGTACCGCCGCGCCGGTTCGTGCCGGGCCAGTTGCCAGTGCGCGGTGCCGATGCCCAGCAGCGCGCGGGCCTCGCTCGCCGGGTCCCCGAGCAGCCGGGCGGCGTCCCGGGCGTGCCCGTGGATGGTGAGGCCGTCGGTGTGCCGGCCGGTGATGAGGTGCCGGTACAGGGTGAGGGAGAGCCGGATGGCGTGGCTGGGCCGGCCGTGGGTGGCGGTGTGGGCGGACATCGCCGTCAGACACGCCCGCTCGGCGTTCAGCCAGGCGCGCGCGGCGTCGGGATCGGACAGGTCGGGGGTGGCGGCCTCGGGGGCGGGAGGCCGCAGATGGGCCTCGGCCGGGTGGAGGCAGGTCATGGCGGCGGCCGCGGTGGCGAGATAGTGGTCGAACAGCCGGTCGAGGGCCGCCTCGCGGGCCTGCGGGGCGTCCTCGGCCGTGGCGAGCCGGGTGGCGTAGGCGCGCAGCAGGTCGTGCATGCCGTAGCGGGTGCCGTCCACGCGCTGCACCAGATGGGCGCGGGCGAGGACGTCGAGCATCCGGCGGGCGTCCGCCGGGTCGCAGCCGGTCAGCGCGGCGGCGGCGTGGACGTCGAGATCGGGGCCGGGGTGCAGGCCGAGCAGCCGGAAGGCGCGTGCCGCGTCCGTCGGCAACTGCCGCAGCGACCAGGAGAACACCGCGGTGACGGCGGCCCGGGGGTCGCCGTCCGCGTCGAGCAGGTCCAGGCGTCGCTGCTGGTCGGTGAGTTCGCCGACGAGGTCGGCCAGCGGGGTGGCGGGGCGGGCGACGGCGAGTTCCGCGGCGACCCGCAGCGCCAGCGGCAGCCGGGCGCACTGTGCGGCGAGCGCGTCGACGGCGTCGGGCTCGGCCTCGGCGCGGGGGCCGACGAGCCGGCGCAGCAGGGCGCGGGCGGCGTCGGCGGGCAGCAGATCGAGGTCGAGGCGGTGGGCGCCCTCGCGGGCGACCAGTCCGGCCAGGCTGTCCCTGCTGGTCACCAGGACGGCGCAGGTGCCGGCGCCGGGCAGCAGGGGGCGGACCTGTTCGACGGTGGCGGCGTTGTCCAGGACGATCAGCATCCGCCGGTCGGCGATCTCGCTGCGATAGCGCGCCGCCCGGTCGTCCGGCTCCGGCGGGACGTCCTGGCCCGGGACCCCGAGCGCGGTGAGGAACCGGACCAGCGCGTCGGCGGCGGTCACGGGCCGTTCGGGGTCGTAGCCGCGCAGGTTCACATAGAGCTGGCCGTCCGGGAAGCGGTCCCGGATCCGGTGCGCCCAGTGCACCGCCAGCGCCGTCTTTCCCACGCCCGCCGTCCCGGACACCGCCGAGACCACCACGGCGGACGGCCGGTCCGATGCCCCGACCAGGAGCTTGTCGAGCCGGGCCAGTTCCTCCTCCCGCCCGGTGAACCCCGCGGCCTCCATGGGGAGTTGCGCGGGGACGCTGCTGGGCCGCCCGGTGGCGACGGCGGGAGCCGTGGCGGTGGCGGGCGGCGGGCGGCGGGTCCCCGGTCCGGCGGCCTTCCCGCCGAGGATCGTCCGGTGGGCATGGCGTGCCTCGGCTCCCGGGGCGGTGCCGAGTTCCTCGGCCAGGCGCTTGCCCAGGGCGATGTAGCAGGCGAGCGCCTCCGGGGCACGCCCGGCCGCGTGCAGCGCGCGCATCAGTGCCACGGCGAGCGGCTCGACCAGCGGGTGTTCGGCGACCAGGGCGGACAGCACGTCGACCACCACGGGGTGTCCGCCGACGCGGAGTTCGGCGTCCGCCCAGTCCAGGACGGCGTGGATGCGCTGCTGCGTCCAGCTCTCCCGGGTGCGGGCCGCCCAGTCGCCGGGCAGTCCGGCGAGCGGCTCGCCGCGCCACAGCCCCATCGCCTCCCGCAGCACCGCCACGCGCGCGGCGGCGGAAGCGCCGCTCAGGCGGGCCGTGGTGACCAGGTCGCGGAACCGGTGGGCGTCGACCAGGTCGCGCGGGACGTCGAGCCGGTAGCCCCCCGAGCCGCGCACCAGGGGCGGCCGCGCGGGGGCGTTCCCCGTCTCACCGTCACCGAGGTACGGAAGCGCCTCCGCGAGCGCCCCGCGGATCCGGGCGACATGGGCGTAGAGCGTGGCGCGGACCTGGGCGGGCGGCTCCTCGCCCCAGACCCGGTCGATCAGTGTCTCGGCGGACACCCAGCGGCCCGCGTCCACGAGCAGCGCCGCGAGGAGGGTGCGCCGTTTGGCGGGGCCCAGGTCCACCGGCCGGCCCGACACCCATAATTCCACGGGCCCCAGCAGCCGAAATCCCGTCATGCCGTCCCCCTGCCCGCGCCGAGCCCACCGCGCGATCCCCCTCGCGCGTTCCCCGCCGGGCGCCACCCAACCACCCCGCCACCTGCCAGGCAAGATTCCCGCAAGCTCCCCGCTGCAACCTGGCACCAGGGCACAAGGACACAAGGCACGGCACGCGAAAAGGCCCCGCCCCCGTGCCCGGTCGCGTGGGATGCGCGGGCGGTGGGGGCGGCGGCCTCAGGTGGGATGCGGTGCCGAGAAGCGGAGGGTCAGGCCTTGGCCTTGGCCTTGCCCGGCTTGAAGACGCGGTGGTCGGGGTTGGACTTGTCGAGCACCATGACCAGGCCGGTGATGGCAGCGAAGATCACGAGCGGGAGCACGACATAGAGGCCCAGCGTCTCGCCGACGTTCAGGCCGGTGCCGGGGTCGTCGCCGTCGTCGCGGGTCAGCGCGAGGGCGGGGGACGACATGAGCAGCATCATCAGCGTCGTACCGGCAGCCAGGGCGCCGGCGCGCAGGGCGTTCTTCTTGTCCACAGAGCAAAAGTAGCGAACGCCTCGCGGGGCCGCGCGCCCGGGGTGCCGTAGGGGAGCCCATCACTCCCGCGCCGCCTCCCGGAGGACGTCGAAGAGCCGCTGCAGCCGGGGTGCCGCGGCCAGCTCCTCCAGGGGCATCGGGCGGCCCCGGCCGTCGGCGATCGGCAGCCGCCAGTTCGGATACTGGTCCCAGGTGCCCGGCAGGTTCTGCGGGCGGCGGTCGCCCACGCCGTCCGGCAGCCAGACGCCGATCATGCGGGCGGGGGTGCGCAGCAGGAAGCGGTGGAGGGCCTGCACCTCGGCCTCCTCGGCGGAGCGGTCCCCGCCGCCCGCGCCCCCGGGCAGCACCGCGCCCCCGGCCAGCAGCCCGAGGCGGGTGAGCAGGGCCAGCCACTCCTCCGTGTCGGCGGCGGCCTCCGCGCGTTCCTCCTCGACGGGCCGGGTGAGCAGGCCCAGCCGGTCGCGCAGTTCGACGTGCTCCCCGGTGAGCCGGGCGGCGGTGGACGGCAGGTCGTGGGTGGTGGCGGTGGCGAGGCAGTCGGCGCGCCAGCGCTCCGGCGGCAGCGGGCGCCCGTCGCCGTCCCAGTCCCGCTCGAACCACAGCACGGACGTCCCGAGCACCCCGCGGGCGCGCAGCGCCTCCCGGACGCCCGGCTCGACGGTGCCCAGGTCCTCGCCGATCACCGGCGCGCCGGCCCGTGCGGCCTCCAGCACCAGGACGGCGAGCATGGCCTCGGCGTCGTAGCGGACGTAGGTGCCCTCGGTCGGCGCCTGCCCCTGCGGGACCCACCAGAGCCGGAACAGCCCCATGACATGGTCGATGCGCAGGGCGCCGGCGTAGCGGAAGAGGCCGCGTAGGAGACGGCGGTAGGGCGCGTAGCCGGACTCGGCGAGCCGGTCGGGGCGCCACGGCGGCAGGCCCCAGTCCTGGCCGCGCGCGTTGAAGGCGTCCGGCGGGGCGCCGACGGACATCCCGGCGGCGAGGTACTCCTGCTGCGCCCAGGCGTCCGCGCCGGACGGGTGCACCCCGACCGCGAGGTCGTGCACGATCCCGATCGCCATCCCGGCCTCGCGCGCGGTGCGCTGGGCGGCGGTGAGCTGGGTGTCGGTGAGCCAGGCGAGCCGGGAGTGGAAGCCGACCCGGTCCGCCAGCTCGCGCCGGGCGCGGGCCGTCCCCGCCGAGCGGGGGTCCCTGAGCTCCTCGGGCCAGTCGCTCCACCGCGGCCCGTGCACCTCGGCAAGGGCGCACCAGGTGGCGTGGTCCTCCAGGGCCTGCCCCTGGCCGGCGACGAAGTCGCGGTAGGCCGCCCGCCGGCCGGGCCCGAGCGGCACCGCGGCGACCCGCTCCAGCGCCTCCCGCTTCGCCTCCCACACGGCGTCCCGGTCGATCAGCTCCCCCTTCTCCAGCACCGCCTCCCGCAGCCGCGCCCCGCGCTCCGCCGCCGCGCGGTCCTCGACGTACGCGTACTCGGGGATCTCCTCGACGCGCAGATGCACGGGGTCGGGGAAGCGGCGCGAGGACGGCCGGTACGGCGACGGATCGGTCGGCGCCCCCGGTACGGCCGCGTGCAACGGGTTGACCTGCACGAACCCGGCGCCGAGGACCCGCCCCGCCCAGTCGGCCAGCTCCCCGAGGTCCCCGAGGTCGCCCATGCCCCAGGAGCGGCGGGACAGCAGGGAGTACAGCTGGACGAGGACTCCGTACGAGCGGCGCGGCGGCGTGGGCAGCCGGGGCGGGGCCACGACCAGGTGGACGCGGGCGGTGCGGCCGTCGGGCGCGGTGGCCGTCAGCCGGTGCACCCCGTGCGGCAGCCCGTCGGCGGTGTCGCGGACCTCCCCCTGCTCGGTCTCGACGCGCAGCCGGGTGCCGCCGGGGAGGGCGGTGAGCGCGGCGCACGGGCCGTCGCTCCAGCTGACGACCGTCGGCGGCAGCAGGCGCGCGGCCAGCTCGCGCTCCCGTGCGTCGAGCGCGTCCCGTACGGCCCGCGGGGTGTCCGCGTCGACGCCGAGCGCGGCGAGCGCGCGGGTGACGGCGGTGGGCGAGGCGGTGACCGTGCGGTCGGGGGCGGGCCGGTAGGAGGTGGCGACACCGTGCAGCGCGGCGAGCCGGGCTAGTTCCTCGCCGAGGGGTGCGGTCATCTAGGGCCTCGTGGTGTCGGTGTCCACGGCGGCGAGCGGCGGCTCGCTGGTGAGGGGCTCGGCGTCGGGCAGCGGGGGCTCACTGGTCAGCGGGGCCTGCGCGCACGCGCCTTCGGCGCTGAAGGCGCCCTGGCGGGGTTCGTCGAGCGGGGCGGCGGAGGCTTCCGCCGGGCGTTTGGAGGGGGCGGGCGCGGTCACGGTGGGCTCCTCGTGGGGTGGGGCGTCGGGGTGGGGCGTCGGTCACCGCAGGCCTACCCAGCGGACGCCAGGACAGACGTCCGGACCGCGTCAGACGCGGTCGGTCAGCCAGGACTGGCACTCCGTGCACCGCCGTACCGCGCTGAGCCGGGTGTTGCCCTCCGTCGCCGGCACCGGATGCGCCGCGCTCGCCCGGTCCCACAGGCCGGCCGCCGGCTCGGGGATCCACCCCCACTCGGGCGCTTTCACCAGGTCCTCGATCAGATGGGTGCAGCCGGGGAGGTGCGCGTACCCGGTCCGGGAGATCAGGAGGGCGCCGGGCGGGAAGCGGCGCCACGCCTCGCGGCCCGCGGCGGCGGGCGCGCCCCGGCTCAGCGCCCTCGCCGTGCCCGTGCCGCAGCCCGGGCACCCCATTCCGACGATGAGGTCGCACACCGCGCAGCGCCGCTGCCGGCTGGTCCGGCTGTTCTCGTTCACGTCCCGTCCAACTCGCGATCCCCGCACCGGGACACGGTCGCCCCGGCCCTCGCCGAGCCCTGCCCGTGAACCGGTCGCCGGACCGTCGTCGATAGAGGGGGTGTGAGACTGTTCCGCCCCATGAGGGGCCACGGGGAGAGCGATACGGACGCGGCGCTGCTGCGGGCCGTGGCGGACGGGGACGCGAGGGCGCTGGCCACGCTGTACGACCGGCACGCCGGGTGGGTGTACGCCCGGCTCGTGCGCCGGTGCGCGGATGCCGAGGTGGCGCGGGAGGTGCTGCAGGACACCTTCCTGACCGTGTGGCGGTCGGCGGCCGGGCACCGGGGCGGGGAGGCGGGCGGCTGGCTGTGGACCATCGCCGCCCGGCGGCTCGTCGACACCCGGCGGGCGCAGGAGCGGGCCGGCCGGATCGAGACGGCTCCCCTGGACACCGCCACCCCCTCCGCCGAGACGCCCTCGGCCGAGGAACGGGTGCTGGCCGGGCTGGAGTTCGGCGACGTGGGCACCGCCCTGGAGCGGATCTCGCCCGAACTGCGGGAGGTGCTGCGCGCGACGGTCGTCGACGGGCTCACCACCCGGGAGGCGGCCCGGCTGCTCGGCATCCCCGAGGGCACGGTCAAGACCCGCGCCCAACGTGCCCGCGCCGAACTGCGCGCGGCACTCGCCCGATTGAGCCCCGCTCCGGCCTCGGGAGGCCTGGTATGAGCACCGATCGCCTCGGCAGGCGCACCGATGTCCGGCACGTGTCGGACGACGTGGCCGCCCGGTACGCCGACGGCACCCTCGCGGAGGCCGACGCCTGGTCCCTGGAGAGCCATGTGGAGCGGTGCGGGGGGTGCGCGGCGCGCGTCGCGGCGGCGGTACGGCGGCTGCCTGTGCCCGCGCTGGTCCTGGCGGAGGTCCGGAAGGCCGTACTGGAGGACCCCGTACCGGGAGACGTCCGCGCGCCCCTTCCCGCGCCGCCCGCCCCGCGGGCCCGCCAGTGGTCGTCGTTGCTCGCGCGGGCCGTGTGGGCCGCCGGGCCCGCCGTGCGCGGGGGCTGGCTGCCCGCGGTGCTGCTGGTCGCGCTGGGGGCGCTCGGCCTGGCGTACGGCGCGGACGTCGACGGCGTACGACCGCTGCTGCTCGCCCTCGCACCGGTGGTGCCCGTGGCCGGGGTCGCCGTGTCCTACGGGCGGTACGCCGATCCGCTGCACGAGATCGCGGCGGCCACCCCCTCCGGCGGACTGCGGCTGGCCCTGACCCGGACGGCCGCCGTCCTCGGGGTCAGCGTGCCGCTGCTCACCGTGACGGGGCTGCTGCTGCCCGCCTCCGGGGCCCCGGGCGCGGCGGCCTGGCTGCTGCCGGGCCTGGCGCTGACCCTGGCCTCGCTCGCCCTGTCCGGGTACGTCGGCTGCCGTACGGCGACGGCGGTGACCGGCGGCGGCTGGCTCGCCGCCGTCCTCGCCCCGGTCCTGACCTCGCCCGGCGGCACTGCGGTCAGCCGGCTCGCCGAGCAGCTCTCGCGCTGTCTGGACGGCGCCCCGGCCCAGGGCGCGTGGGCGGCCGCGGCCGTGCTGTGCGCCGCCGTGCTGGCCGCCCGCCGCGGCGCCCTCGACGGCTTGGAGCGACGGTGAGCCGTCCCACCAACCCGAGCCCCACCACGAACCCCCTCTCGGGAGATGAAGTGAGCACCATACGTGTGTCCGGAGTGCGTGTCCGGCACCGCAGGACCGTCGCCCTGGACGGCGTGGACCTCGATCTCGGCGTCGGGGTGCACGGTCTGCTCGGCCCCAACGGCGCCGGGAAGACCTCCCTGATCCGGGTGCTGGCCACCGTCGCGCGGCCGGACGCCGGGCGGGTGGAGATCCTCGGCGAGGACGTCGGCGAGCCCGCCCGGCGCGGCACGGTCCGCGCCCGGCTCGGCTATCTGCCGCAGGAGTTCGGCCACTACCCGGGCTTCACCGTGCGCGAGTTCGTCGCGTACGTGGCCTGGCTGAAGGAGATGCCCGCCGCCGGCACCCCGGCCGCCGTCGAGCGGGCGGTGCGCCGGGTCGGTCTGGAGGACCGCATCGACGCCAAGGTGCGGACGCTGTCCGGCGGCATGGTCCGCCGGGTCGGCATCGCGCAGGCCGTGGTCAACGACCCGGACGTGCTGCTGCTCGACGAGCCGACGGCGGGCCTCGACCCGGAACAGCGGGTGGAGTTCCGCGCGCTGCTGCGGGAGCTGGGCTCCACCTCGACCGTGATCGTCTCCACCCACCTGGTGGAGGACGTGGCGGCCGCCTGCACCGAGGTCACCCTGCTGGACGCGGGGCGGGTCGCCTACCGGGGGACCCCCGCGTCGCTCAGCGCGCTCGGTGAGGCGCCGGGGGTGGGCGACAGCGTCATCGAGCGCGGCTACACGGCCGCCCTGCGGGCCCACCGCGCCGGGGCGGAGGCGGCGGGATGAGCCTCGTACGGGAAAGGGCGGCGGCGCGGCCGGTGCTGACGCATCCGCTGCGGGCCGAGGTGGCGCGGGGGTTCGCGCCGTTCGCCGGGGCCGTGGCCTTCCTGTTGCCGGCCGTGGCGCTGGGTGTCGTGGCGGACCGCTGGCAGGGCGGCTGGGCGGAGACCCGCTCCGAGCTGCACAGTGTGCTGCTGATCGTCCTGCCGCTCGGGGCGGCCGCGGGCTGCTGGCAGGGCGGGCGGGAGCGCCGGCGGCGGACCGAGGAGCTGTGGGGGACGGCCGTGCGGGGGCCGCTGGCCCGGTTCCTGGCGTCGGCGGTGCCGCTGGCGCTGTGGGTGACGGGCGGGTACACGCTGGCGGCCGCGGGGGCGCTGCTCGCGACCTGGCCGTACGCGACCGGGGACCGGCCCTACGCGGACCTGTTGCCGACGGACGTGGTGGCGCTGGCTGCCCTCGTCGTGGTCGGCCAGGTCGTGGGGCGGCTGGTCCCCTCGCGGTTCGCGGCCCCGCTGCTGGCACTCGGGGGGTACGGGGCGCTGGGCCTGTGGGGGCGGGCGGACACCGGCCCGGGTCGCTTCCTGAGCCCGGCGTTCCCCGTGGCGGAGGGACTGGTCCCCGTCGGACGGCAGCCGTGGGCGATGGCGGTGTGGGTGGCCGGTCTCGCCACGGCGGCCGTGCTGGCCTACGCGGCGCGGCGCCGGTGGACCGTCCTGCTGCCGCTCGCGGCGGCCGTCGCGGCGGGCGGGCTGCTGGTGCAGACGGGGGACGGGCTGTGGCGGACGAACCCGGTCGGGAACCGGCAGGTGTGCGACACCTCGACGACGCCCCAGGTGTGCGTCAACGCCCGCTACGGCGCACTGTTGCCGCAGGTCACAGCCGCCCTGTCGGGGATCACCGGCCGACTGGACGGGGTACGGAACCTGCCGGTCCGGTTCGTGGACCGGCCCGGTGAGCCGCGCGTCGGCGAGGTGCAGCTGCCGATGCTCACCCCACTCGGCTCGTCGCTGGTGCGGGGGCGGCTGACCGATCCCGGGCAGTACGCCTGGGAGGCGGTGGCGATGCTTCAGGACCGGGGGGACTGCGGGACGCTCGACCGGCGCATGAGCCTGGCGGACGACGCCGTGCAGCACTACCTCGCGCCGAGTCCCGCGGAGGGGTACGTCGACCGGCTGGCCGCGCGGGGCGACGAGGAGCGGCGGGCCGGGCTCGCGGACCGCAGGGCGGCCCGGGAGCGGCTGGCCTCGATGGGGGCCGGCGCGCGCCGGGCGTGGCTGTCGGCGTACTTCGCGACGGCCGGCGACTGCGACGCGCGGAAGGTGCCGGCGCTGTGAGCGGGGTCCTGCTGTACGCCCGGTCGCGGGCCGTCCCCCGCGCCCTCGCCGTACTCGCCGCGGCCGCCGTCCTGACCCTGGGGACGGCGGCGGGCACGGGCTCCGGCGGGGCTCCGGACCGGCTGCTGCCGCTGGTGACGGTGACCCCGCTGCTGGCCGCGGCGGTGACCGGGGCGAGTCTGCACTCGGCCTCGGACGAGCTGGACCGTACGGCCGTGCGCCCCTGGTGGCCGCTCCGGCTGGCCCAGCTGCTCGGCCTGACGGCGGTGGCGGCGGTCCTGCTGCCGGTCGCGGTGCCCGGGGACGCACCGGCCGTCCTGCGCAACCTGCTGGGCTGCACCGGGCTCGTCGCGGCCTCCGCCGTCCTGCTGGGTGCCCGGCTGAGCTGGCTGCCGGCCTGCGGTTACGTCGGCGCGGTGTCCCTGGCGTCGGACGGGGTGCGCGGACGCGCGGTCACCGTGTGGGCCTGGCCGACCCAGGCGGGGGACGTGACGGCGGCGTGGGTCGCGGCCGGGTGCCTGTGCGTGCTGGGCACGGCCCTGTACGTCACACGGGGCGCCCGCCCCGAAGGGCCCCGTGGCTGAACCGGCGGGCGCCGGTGCCACGGGGCATGAAGAAGCCCGGACCGTCAGGCGGAGATGCCGTCGATCCGGGCCAGGGCGTCGTCCGCGCCGTACGGCTGCAAGTACGGCAGCCAGCGCGGGTCCCTGTGGCCCGTGCCGATGATGCGCCAGGCGAGACCGGTGGGCGGGGCGGGTTTGTGGCGCAGTCTCCAGCCGATCTCGACGAGGTGCCGGTCGGCCTTGACGTGGTTGCAGCGGCGGCAGGACGCCACGACGTTGTCCCACACGTGCTTGCCCCCGCGGCTGCGCGGGATGACGTGGTCGACGCTGGTTGCGACGCCACCGCAGTACATGCACCGGCCCCCGTCCCGCGCGAAGAGCGCCCGACGGGTCAGAGGAACGGGCCCCCGATAGGGAACCCGGACGAATCGCTTGAGCCGGACCACGCTGGGTGCGGGGACTGTGACGGTCGCGCTGTGCAGGAAGGCGCCGGATTCCTCGAGGGAGACTGCCTTGTTCTCCAGGACGAGGACGAGCGCGCGGCGGAGCGGTACGACGCCGAGCGGCTCGTACGACGCGTTGAGGACCAGGACATGCGGCACGGATGCCTCCTTGGGCGTCGGCGGCGCGTGGCTTGCGCCGGGACGATCTGCAGTCAGTCTCTCCTCTGGCCTGGCGGACGCGCCACCATGTCCCGGTAACGGGCTGGGAGTGTTTTCGACCACACCCGGATACATCCCCCGGATCATGGCCTGTTCAAGCGCAGGTGAGCACTGTCTCTCCTTGCCGCATCGGACGGACCCACACACAATGCCCCGTTAGTGTGGTGGTTCTGCCCGTCCGGTGATCCTTTCGTGACCTGTACGACCTTGACGACCTGACCATCGCACCGGAGGCGGACCGCTGCACCTGGAGGTACCTGCCGTGTCCTTGCCCGCCGTCCTACTGGCCGCCGGCCCCTCGCCCTCGCCGACCCCCTCGGAGTCGCCGACCGTGACGGTGCCGTCGCTCCAGGACGCACAGGAGAGCGCGACGAACGCGGCCAGCTGGGTCGAGCAGAACTGGCAGACCTGGCTCGCCATCGGTCTGCGCGTGCTGCTGATCCTGGTGATCGCGGCGGTGCTGAGAAAGTTCGTGCTGCGGGCGATCACCAAGCTCATCGACCGGATGAACCGTACGGTCGAGTCGGCCGCCGAGGGCTCCCCCACGCTGGGGGGCCTGCTGGTCAACGCCGAGCGGCGGCGCCAGCGGTCGCAGGCGATCGGGTCCGTGCTGCGCTCGGTGGCGAGCTTCCTGATCCTCGGCACGGCGGCGCTGATGGCGCTGTCCGCCTTCGAGATCAACCTCGCCCCGCTGCTGGCCTCGGCCGGTGTCGCGGGTGTGGCGATCGGTTTCGGCGCCCGCAACCTGGTCACGGACTTCCTCTCCGGCGTCTTCATGATCCTGGAGGACCAGTACGGCGTCGGCGACCAGATCGACGCGGGCGTCGCCACCGGCGAGGTCATCGAGGTCGGTCTGCGGGTGACCAAGCTGCGCGGCGCCAACGGCGAGATCTGGTACGTCCGCAACGGCGAGGTCAAGCGGATCGGCAACCTCTCCCAGGGCTGGGCGACGGCCGGTGTCGACGTCACCGTGAAGACGTCGGAGGACCTCGACCGGGTGAAGGCCACGCTGGACGAGGTCGCCGAGAAGATGAGCAAGGAAGAGCCCTGGAACGAGCTGCTGTGGAGCCCGATCGAGGTGCTGGGCCTGGACAGCGTGCTGCTGGACTCGATGGTCGTCCGGGTCTCGGCGAAGACCATGCCGGGCAAGGCGCTGTCGGTGGAGCGCGAGCTGCGCTGGCGCGTCAAGCGTGCGTTCGACGCGGCGGACATCCGGATCGTCGGCGGCGCGACGGCTCCCGCCGAGGAGGACCCGGTCGACACGACGGCGGCCGTCGCGGCCCCGTCGGTCTTCTCCAACGCGGACTCGCCGCAGGTCGCGGCCGCCTCGCCGATCGCTCCGCAGCGGGCGGTGACGCCCTCTCCGAAGTAGGGCGAAGGAGGGCGAAGGAGGGCGCGGAAGCGGGGGAACGGTTTCTGCACGCTCGTTCGAGTGAACGGCAGGGGCATGCGGCGCCGACCGGTCGCTGGGTGCCCCATCGTTCTGCCGGGGCACCCGGCGCGGGCTTAGCCTGGCAACAGCGCGACGAGGAGAACCACGGATGAGCGCCGACCCCATCAGGGAGACGGTCATGACGCACATGGACCCCATCGACCTGTTGAGCGCGATCGAAGAGGCGGCCCCCATGCCGATTCGACCCGAGTACGTCGAGGGGATGGCCATCGTGCCGCCGACGCCGAACGACAACCACAACGACGGCGCGTTCGAACTGAGCTTCCAGTTCCGCTCAGCCGGATTCCGTCTGGTGGGCATGGGCAACGGCTACCGCGCAGCCCACAAGGACGGCAGGACGATGGCTCTGCTCATCCCGGACTTCTACGTCCGTCGCCGCAGGCCGACCGAACTCGACGAGTCCTACCGCAAGGCCCACAAGGGCTGGTACCCCATCGACATGATCGCGCTCGTCGGCGAAGTCACCTCCACCAACCACGAGACCGACACCGGTCCCAAGCTCCGCACCTACGCCGCCGCCGGCATCCCGGTCTACGTCCTCATCGACCGCCACACCAATACCGCCCACTGCCACACCGACCCGGTCCTCCCCTCCGACGACCCCACCGAGGCCTACTACGCCACCGACACCAAGGTCGACCTCGGCGATCCGCTCCCCCTCCCGGCGCCCTACCCGACCCTGGAGACGGCCCCCTTCCTCGCCGCCGACGTCTGAGGATCTTCACAGGCGCCCCGCCTGTCCACCGCGTCACATCACCCCATATCGTCACTCAGACACCGGGCCCTTGTTCTGGAGCGCAACGCCCAGGGGTCCGCTCGAATGTGGGGATACATGAGGAAGCTCGCCATAGGCACCGCCCTGACCGGTGCCCTGGCCCTGGGGGTTCTGGCCGCACCGGCCGCACAGGCGGACTCGCCGGCGCTGACGTTCGCCGGTGTCAAGGTCAACCACGGCAAGAAGATCGTCGTGGGCACCACGGCGAAGGTGAAGGTGCCGGTCACGTACACGCTGACCCGTCCGGCCGACCTGACCCTCGACTACAAGAAGAACTTCGCGGGCGTCATGCTGTACCGCGGCCCCCTGGCCGAGCAGGACAGCTCGATCGAGCCGGACACCGCGCCGACCTGCACCACGACCGCGACCACCGCCACCACCGTGACCGCGTCCTGCACCGAGACCCTGGTCATCGACCCGTGGGACACCCTCTACGAGGCCGCCGACGCCGGCACCTGGAAGACCGCCGGCTTCTACGGCCACAGCGCCTCCGACGTCGACGACTCCGACGGGCACATCAGCCTGGAGTTCGGCTACGACGTGTGGGCCAATTCCGCGACCGCCACGATCCAGCACGCCGCGAAGCTCACCGTCGACGCGACCCCCGAGCCCGTCGAGAAGGGCCGGACCCTCACCGTCAAGGGCAAGCTGACCCGCGCCGACTGGAAGAAGGGCGTCTACAGCGGCTACCGCGGCCAGAAGGTGACCCTCCAGTTCAAGGCCAAGGGCGCGAGCTCCTACAGCACGGTCAGGACGATCACCTCCGGCACGGGTGGCGCCCTGTCCACCACCGTGAAGGCGGGCAAGGACGGTTACTACCGCTTCGCCTTCGCCGGCACGGCCACCACCGCGGCCAGGACGGCCGCCGCCGACTACGTCGACGTGAAGTAGGCACGGCACCGGCACCACCCGCACCACCGCACCGCCCCCGGGTAACGACTGCGTTGCCCCGGGGGCGGTTTGCGCTTTCCTGCCTTGACGCCCCCTTCGTGCCGGGCTTACCTTCCCTTCCATCGATAGGAAACTTTCCTAACAGTGGCGGGAAGTGGACGTGCCTCCCGCGTCACTGAAAAGCTGGGCGTCCAGAAAGGCAGGTGTCGATCCCCATGGCAGGAACCGCCGGTACGCCGGGCACCCCGCGCGTCCTGCGCGCCATGAACGACCGCGCCGCCCTCGATCTCCTCCTCGCGCACGGCCCCCTGTCCCGCACCCGCATCGGCAAGCTCACCGGCCTGTCCAAGCCGACCGCCTCCCAGCTGCTCGCCCGCCTGGAGGCGGCGGGCCTGGTCCTCGCCACCGGCACCACCGAGGGACGACCCGGCCCCAACGCCCAGCTCTACGAGGTCAACCCGGCCGCCGCCTACGCCGCCGGCCTGGACGTCACCCCCGAACGCGTCCTCGCCGCCGTCGCCGACGTCACCGGCCGGACCGTGGGCACGTACGAGGTGCCCACTCCCGGCAGAAGGACCGCCGGGACCGTCGTACGCCAGGTCACCGAGGCCCTCGACGGCGCCGTGAAGGCCGCGGCGCTGACCCGGGACGACGTACGGCGGCTCGTCGTCGCCACCCCCGGCGCCTTCGACCCCACCACGGGCCGGCTGCGCTACGCCTCCCACCTGCCCGGCTGGCACGCGCCGACGCTGCTCGACGAACTCGCCGCAGCGCTGCCGATGCCGGTCGAGTACGGGAACGACGTCAACCTCGTCGCCGTCGCCGAACAACGCCTCGGGGCGGCCCGCGGACACGACGACTTCGTCCTCGTCTGGAACGAGGGCGGACTGGGCGCCGCCCTCGTCCTCGGCGGCCGGCTGCACCGCGGCTGGACCGGCGGCGCGGGAGAGGTGGGTTTCCTGCCGGTTCCGGGAGCACCCCTGGTCCGGCACGTCACCAAGGCCAACAGCGGCGGCTACCAGGAACTGGCCGGCTCCCAGGCCATCCCCCGGCTCGCCCGCGAACTCGGCATGACCGGCATCCCCGACGGCCCCTACGCCGAGGTCGCCGCCGCACTCCTGCACCGCGCCGCGGCCGAGGACACCGTCCTGAACCGGCTGCTGCTCCAGACGTACGCCACCCGGCTCGCGACCGGTCTCGCCTCGCTCGTCTCCGTCCTCGACCCCGAACTCGTCGTCCTCAGCGGCGCCTCCCTGACCGCCGGCGGCGAGGTGCTGCGCGCCCTCGTCCAGGCCGAACTGGAGGAACTGGCCGCGTCCCGGCCGCAGCTGGTCCTGGGCGACGTCACCGAACGGCCCGTGCTGCGCGGCGCGCTGGAGAGCGCGCTGGCGGCCACCCGCGACGAGGTCTTCGACACCTCGCGCTAGCGACGACGCCCCGCACACCCTCTTTCTCACCCCTCTTCGCAGATCACCTCACCCTGCCCTGCCCCCGGGAGGTCCCGTCATGTCTGCACGCATCCCCTCAGCCGCCCGAAAGGCGGCTTTCGCCCTGACCGCCTCGACGGCTCTGCTGCTCGGCACCACCGCCTGTACCGGCCAGGCCTCGTCCTCCGGCGCGAGCGACGACGCGTCCAAGGAGCAGACCATCACCTTCTGGCACGCCTGGAGCGCGCCGAACGAGGTCAAGGCCGTGAAGGCGCTGGTCGCCGGCTTCGAGAAGGCGCACCCCACCATCCATGTGAACGTCGTCGGCAACATGACCGACGACAAGATCAACCAGGCCCTGCGCGCGGGCGGCAGCAAGGCGCCCGACGTGATCTCGTCGTTCACCACCAACAACGTCGGAAAGTTCTGCTCCTCCGGCGCTTTGATCGACCTCAACCCTCTGTTCAAAAAGGCGGGCATCGACCCGAACACCACCTTCCCGAAGGCGATGAACGAGTACACCCAGTACCAGCTCGACCGCTGCGCGGTGCCGCTGCTGGGTGACGCCTACGGCCTCTACTACAACAAGACCGCGTTCGGGAAGGCCGGCATCGGCAGCCCGCCGAAGACCTGGTCCGAGTTCGCGGCCGACGCCAAGAAGCTGACGATCCCCCAGGGCGACACGTACCAGCAGCTCGGCTTCATGCCGGACTACCACGGCTGGGAGACCACGACCGAGCACTACCTGGGCCAGTTCTCGCCGACCTACTTCGACAAGTCCGGCACGTCGACGATCGCGACCGACCCGGCCGTCGCCGACGCCCTCCGGCTCCAGAAGAAGCTCGTCGACGACCTCGGCGGCTTCACGAAGCTGGAGAAGTTCCGCTCCGGACTCGGTGACGAGTGGGGCCCCAAGCACCCCTTCCAGACCGGCCAGGTGGCCATGCAGCTGGACGGCGAGTGGCGTCTCGGCATGGCGCTCGCCACCAAGCCGGACTTCGAGATCGGCGTGGCCCCGCTGCCCGTCCCGGACGACCAGGCCGACCAGTACGGCAAGGGCTACATCACCGGCACCATCGCCGGTATCGCCGCCACCAGCACCAAGCGGAACGCGGCCTGGGAGTTCGTCAAGTACATCAGCACCGACACCGACGCGGTGGTGGGCTTCTCCAACGCCATCCACAACGTGCCCTCGACGCTGGACGCGCTGAAGTCGCCCGCGCTGACGTACGACCCGCGCTTCAAGACGTTCCTGGACATCGCCGCGAACCCGAACTCGACCACCTCCCCGGCCTCGGTCAACGGCGGCGTCTACCTGACCACCATCCAGCAGCTCGGCTACGACTACGAGAGCGGCAGGCTCACCGACCTGTCGGCGGGCCTGAAGAAGGCCGCCGCGCAGATCGACACGGACATCGCGCAGGCGAAGTAGCGATGAGCGCCCTCACCTTGCGGGTGAAGCGTCGCAGGTCGGCGCTGCGCACCCTGGCCTTCCTCTCGCCCTGGCTGATCGGCTTCGCGGTCTTCTTCGCGTACCCGATGATCTCGACCGTCTACTTCTCGTTCATGCACTACGACGGCTTCAAGCCGCCGACCTGGAGCGGCACGAAGAACTGGACCTACGTCTTCGACTCCTACCCGTTCTTCTGGCCCGCCCTGCGCAACACCCTCTGGCTGGTCGTGATCACGGTGACCCTGCGGGTCCTGTTCGGACTCGGCATCGGGGTGCTGATCACGAAGATCAAGACGGGGACGGGCGTCTTCCGCACCCTCTTCTACCTGCCCTACCTGGCCCCGCCGGTGGCGGCCACCATGGCCTTCGCCTTCCTCCTCAACCCCGGTACGGGACCGGTCGACTCGATCCTGGAGAAGATCGGCGTCCCGGCCCCGGGCTGGTTCAACGACCCGGACTGGTCCAAGCCGGCCCTCACCCTGCTGGCCCTGTGGGGCGTCGGCGACCTGATGGTCATCTTCATGGCCGCGCTGCTCGACGTACCGAAGGAGCAGTACGAGGCGGCCGAACTGGACGGCGCGTCGGCCTGGCAGCGGTTCCGGTTCGTCACCCTGCCCACCATCTCGCCGATCATCATGTTCGCCGTCGTGACCGGCGTGATCGGAGCCATGCAGTACTACACCCAGCCCCTGGTCGCCGGAAAGGTCGCCTCGGGGGTGATCCAGGGCGCGGGCACCATGTTCGAGCCCGGCTACCCCGAGCACTCCACGCTGACCCTCCCCCAGCTCGTCTACAACCTCGGCTTCCAGCGCTTCGACTACGGCTCCGCCTGTGTCGTCGCCCTGGTCCTGTTCGCCCTGTCGACGGCGTTCACCGCGCTGCTGATGCGGCGCCGGGGCGGTCTCATCCAGGCAGGTGACTGACATGACCCAGGTACTGGAGCGGCCGGTGGAGCTGAAGGCCCCCGTTACCCCCGCCGAGCGCACCGCGCGCCGCAAGGCGTTCCTGGAGTGGATCGCGATCCACTCCCTCGGCGTGGCCGCGGCCCTCTTCTTCACCCTCCCCTTCGTGTTCGTCCTCCTGACGTCCCTGATGAGCGACTCCCAGGCGCTCAGCCGCGACCTGATCCCGCACACCTGGGAGTGGGCCAACTACCGGAAGGTCCTCGACACCCCCGGCTTCCTCACCTGGTGGAAGAACACCCTGGTCTACGCGGGCCTGGGAACGGTCCTCACCGTCGTCTCCTCGATCCCGGTGGCGTACGCGCTGGCCAAGTTCCGCTTCCCGGGGCGCAATCTGGCGCTCATGCTGGTGATCTCGATGATGATGCTGCCGCCGCAGGTCGTCGTCATCCCGATGTACCTGTTCTGGGCCAAGCAGCTCGACCTCTCGGGCACCCTGTGGCCGATGATCATCCCGCTGGCGTTCGGCGACGCGTTCTCCATCTTCCTGCTGCGCCAGTTCCTGATGACGATCCCGAACGAATACCTGGACTCGGCGAAGGTCGACGGCTGCGGCGAGCTGCGCACCCTGCTGCGGGTCGTCCTGCCGATGGCGAAGCCCGGGATCGCCGCCGTCGCCCTCTTCCAGTTCTTCAACGCCTGGAACGACTACTTCGGCCCGCAGATCTACGCCTCGGAGAACCCGGGCGCCTGGACCCTCTCCTACGGCCTGGAGTCCTTCAAGGGCGCGCACCACACCGACTGGAACCTCACCATGGCGGCCACCGTGCTGGTCATGGCCCCCGTGATCCTCGTGTTCTTCTTCGCCCAGAAGGCGTTCGTCGAAGGCGTCACCCTCACCGGAGTGAAGGGTTAACAAGGATGAAACTCACCGTGGTAGGCGGCGGTTCGACCTACACCCCCGAGCTGATCGACGGCTTCGCCCGGCTGCGCGACACGCTGCCGCTGCGGGAGCTGGTCCTGGTCGACCCGGCCGCCGACCGCCTGGACCTGGTCGGCGGACTGGCCCGGCGGATCTTCGCCCGGCAGGGCCACCCCGGCCGGATCGTCACCACCTCCGACCTGGACGCGGCCGTCGACGGCGCCGACGCCGTCCTGCTCCAGCTGCGCGTCGGCGGCCAGGCGGCCCGCGAACAGGACGAGACCTGGCCCCTGGAGTGCGGCTGCGTCGGCCAGGAGACCACCGGCGCCGGCGGCCTGGCCAAGGCGCTGCGCACGGTCCCCGTGGTCCTCGACATCGCCGAACGGATCCGCCGGACCAACCCCGGCGCATGGATCGTCGACTTCACCAACCCGGTCGGCATCGTCACCCGCGCCCTGCTGCAGGAGGGCCACAAGGCGGTCGGCCTGTGCAACGTGGCGATCGGACTGCAACGCAGGTTCGCCGCCCTGCTCGACGTCGCACCGGCGGACGTCCACCTGGACCACGTCGGCCTCAACCACCTCACCTGGGAGACCGGCGTACGCCTGGGCGGCCCGGAGGGCGAGGACGTCCTGCCGGGGCTCCTGGCCGCCCACGGCGACACGATCGCCGGCGACCTGCGCCTGCCCCTGCCCCTGCTGCGCCTGCTGGGCGTGGTGCCGTCCTACTACCTGCGCTACTACTACGCCCACGACGAGGTCGTACGAGAGCTGCGCACGAAGCCGTCCAGGGCGGCCGAGGTGGCGGCCATGGAACGGCAGCTGCTGGAGATGTACGGCGACCCGGCGCTCGACGAGAAGCCGGAGCTGCTCGCCCGGCGCGGCGGCGCCTACTACTCGGAGGCGGCGGTGGACCTGGCGGCCGCGCTGCTCACCGGCGCCGGCAACCCGTACCAGGTGGTCAACACGCGCAACGACGGCACGCTGCCCTTCCTGCCCGACGACGCGGTGATCGAGGTGCAGGCGGCGGTGGGCCGGAAGGGGCCCTCCCCGCTGCCCGTGGCCCCCGTGGACCCGCTGTACGCGGGGCTGATGGCCAACGTGACGGCGTACGAGGACCTGGCCCTGGACGCGGCCCTGCGCGGCGGCCGGGACCGCGTGTCCAAGGCGCTCCTCGCCCACCCCCTGATCGCCCAGCACGCGTACGCCGACGAGCTGACCGACCGTCTGATCGCACACAACCGGGAGCACCTCGCGTGGGCCTGACCGCAAGCGTCCTCGCCATCGACGCGGGCAACAGCAAGACCGACGTGGCGGTGGTGGCCGCCGACGGGGAGGTCCTCGCCACCGCCCGCGGCGCCGGCTTCCGGCCGCCCGCCGTCGGGGTCACCGCGGCCGTGGACGCCCTCGCCGAGACCGTCACGCGCGCGTACGCCTCGGCCGGCGTCACCTCGGTGGCCCATGTCTCCGCCTGCCTGGCCAACGCCGACCTGCCGGTGGAGGAGGAGCAGCTGGCGGCGGCCCTGCACGCGCGCGCGTGGGGCTCCACCGTGGACGTCCGCAACGACACCTTCGCCATCCTGCGGGCCGGTGTGCCCGAGCCCCGGGGCGTGGCCGTGGTCTGCGGCGCCGGCATCAACTGCGTCGGCATGCGCCCCGACGGCCGCACCGCCCGCTTCCCGGCCCTGGGCCGTCTCTCCGGGGACTGGGGCGGCGGCTGGGGCCTGGCCGAGGAGGCGATCTGGCACGCGGCCCGCGCGGAGGACGGCAGGGGCCCCGCCACCGCCCTGGCCCGCACCCTGCCCGCCCACTTCGGCCACCCCGGCATGTACGCCCTCATCGAGGCCTTCCACCTGGAGCGCATCCCGGACCTGCGCCGCCACGAACTGACCCCCGTCCTCTTCGGGACGGCGGCCCGCGGCGACACCGTGGCCCGCGGGATCGTCGACCGCCTGGCGGAGGAGGTCGTCACGATGGCGACGGTCGCCCTGACCCGCCTGGACCTCCTGGAGGAGGAGACGCCGGTCCTGCTGGGCGGAGGCGTCCTGACGGCGGGCCACGGCCAGTTGGACGACGGCATCCGCGAGCGCCTGACGGCACGGGCCCCGAAGGCGGTGGCCACGGTGGTACGCGCCCGCCCGGTGCTGGGGGCCGCGCTGCTGGGCCTGGACGAGCTGAGCGCGGGGGCGCGGGCGCAGGAGAGGGTGCGCTCGCACTTCGAGACCGGGCGAGCCCGTCCCGCCCAGGAGCGCGGCGAACTGCGCGACCAGCCCGAACGCATCCGCACCCCGAAGACATGACACCCCCCGCGAAGGAACCGAACACCCGCCGAACGCGTTTTCATGGACAGGGGTGACTGCGATCTGATCAAGATCGAGTGAAGGCCGGTGTGCAAGGTCAGCCCCGCCAGCGATACTTGCGGCGAGGCATGACCATGGGGGAGGTCAGACGTGGCAGAACCGGCAACAGCCACTCCACCGACACGCCGCACGGCGTTCGCGGAGGGCGTGGACAAGGCCCGCGCCGCGGCGACGACGGAGCCCGGCCGGCTCCGGATCATCGGCGCCGTCCTCGCCCTCCTCGTGGTCGCCTTCGGCGCCGTCACGGCCTGGCAGACCGCCGACCGCGCCGCCGCGGCCGACGACGTGCTGCACAAGAGCCAGCCGCTGAGCGCGGCCGCGGCCGACATCTACCGCTCCCTGGCCGACGCCAACACGGCGGCCTCCAGCGGCTTCCTCGCGGGCGGCCAGGAAACGGCCGCCTCCCGCGAGCAGTACGAGCACGACATCGACAAGGCGGCGGCCGAGTTGGTGAGGGCGGCGGCCAGCTCCGACCCCGACTCCCCCGCCGCCGACTCCATCACCAGGCTCAACACCCTGCTCCCGGAGTACAAGGGCCTGGTCGAGCGCGCCCGGACGTACAACCGTCAGGGCTTCCCGGTCGGCGGCGCCTATCTGCGCTACGCCAACCAGAAGATGCAGGACGAGATGCTCCCGGAGGCCCGGAAGCTCTACACCAAGGAGAACCGGCGCCTCGAGGTCGACTACGCCGACGCGACCCCCTACCCGTGGGCGGCGATCGGGCTGGGCGTCCTGGCGCTGGCCGCCCTGGCGTGGGCGCAGCACCGCAACTACCGCCGTACGAACCGGGTCCTGAACCACGGCCTGGTCTCGGCCACCGCGGCCGCCACCGTCGTCCTGCTGTGGCTCGTCGTCGGCCACACCGTGGCCCGGGCGGGCCTGAACGACTCCTACGACCACGGCGTCCGCTCGCTGAACGTGCTGCACGAGGCGCGGATCGCGTCCCTGAAGGCGCGCGGCAACGAGAACCTCACGCTGGTGGCGCGCGGTGCCGAGACCGAGAAGATCACGGTCGACGGCGAGGTGAAGACGGTCGACAAGTACGACAACGACTTCACCACCGACATCGACGACCTCACCGCCCGCCTCGCGCAGGCGGCGAAGCTCGCCGACGACCGGGCGGGCCGGCAGCCGGTCACCTCGGCGCAGGGCAACATGAAGGTGTGGAAGACGCGCCACTCCGCGGCCCGCGAGCAGGACGACTACGGCAACTACGAGCAGGCGCTGGCCCTGGTGATCGGTGACAAGGGCGCGACCGCCGAGTGCTTCGACAGCGTCGACGACAACCTGGAGAAGGCGCTCGCGCACGAGCAGAAGGAGTTCCGGCTGGCGGCCGGGGACGGTCTGGACGCGATGACCGGTCTGACGGCCGGCGCGGCCGTCCTCGCGGTGCTGGGTGCGGCGGGCGCGGTCCTCGGCATCGGCCGCAGGCTGTCGGAGTACCGGTGAGAGGGGGCGCGACGATGCGTGCACGACGTGTGCGGGACGGTCTGCAGGGCTGGGGCGGTGTGGGGGCGATGGCGTCCGTCTGCGCCCTCGCGCTGACCGGTGTGCTGCTGCTGCCGCTGGCCACCGGCCACCGGGGCGACGGCTCGACCGGCCTGGCGGGCCCGCGGATCGCCGCGGGTACCCCGGCGGCGGACACCACGTGCCCGGACCCGGAGAAGCAGACGCTGCCGCCGTCGAGCGCGGACGGGCCGACCATCGACGCGATCAAGGCCCGCAAGGGCGAGAAGCGCAAGCTGATCGTCGGCGTCGACCAGAACAGCTACCGCTGGGGCTACCGCGACCCGAACAACGCGGGCACCGAGCTGGAGGGCTTCGACATCGACCTGGTGCACCGGATCGCCCAGGACATCCTCGGCGACCCGAACGCGGTCCAGTTCAAGGCCATCCCGACCAACCAGCGCATCCCTGCCCTCCAGGACAAGCAGGTCGACATGGTCGTCCGCACCATGACGATCAACTGCGACCGCATCAAGCAGGTCGCGTTCTCCGCGCCCTACTTCAAGACCGGCCAGCAGGTCCTCGCGCCCAAGTCCTCGCCGATCAAGGGGTACGACGCCACCCTGGCCGGGAAGAGGGTCTGCACGGCGTCCGGTTCGACCGCGTTCCTCCGTCTCGGGGCGGACAGGGCGGCGGGCCGCATACCCAAGAGCGTGAATCTCGACACGGTCGTCCCCAGCCAGCTGGACTGCCTCGTGCGGCTGCAACTCGGCGAGGTCGACGCGGTCGTCACCGACGGCGCGCTCGCGGCGAGCCAGGCCGCCCAGGACCCGACGGTGCAGCTCAAGGGGGCCCCGTTCACGACCGAGTACTACGGCGTGGCGATGAACCTGAAGGCGAACGACCTGGTCAGCCGCGTCAACCAGATCCTCGTGGAGTACCGGGCGAACGGCTGGCAGGCGTCGTACGCGAAGTGGTTGTCGGCGACACTGGACCGTGACGCGACGCTGTCGGAGCCGCCGCCTCCCGTGTATCTGCGCAAGGGCTGACGGACCGACAGGCAGGCGACACAGCGGGTCAACGACCCGCACGGCGGCGAAAGAGGTGATCGATGGGCGTCACGGGAGCCCCCGGGCCGGTGATGGACCGGGACGAGGTCGACCGTGCGCTGGCGCGGCTCGGCGCGGAGCACGAGGCGATCGAGACCTCGCTCCTCGCCCTGCAGGACCATGCGGGCCGACGGCTCCTGGAGGGCGCCCGGCTGACCGGGGTCACCGAGCGGCGCTGGGGCGCCGCCGAGGCCCAGATCACCCTGCTGTGGGCGTACTTCGACGCGTACACCGACGCGTTGCGAGCGGCGCGGGAGATCCGCTCGCGCCGCCGCTGGTCCAGCCGCGAGGACCTGGTGGAGCTGACGGAGCTGCTGCGCGGCGAGTCCGTGACGGTCGCCGGCTCGGCCACGGCCACGGTGAACGCGCCGGCGCTGGTCGGCACCGGCAAGCTCAGCCAGAGCTTCTCCCTGGCCGCCCTCGTCGACACGATGAACGAGCTGTACGCCTCGTCGCTGGACATGGTCGTCGCCGCCGACGCGGTGTGGTCGGCGCTGCCCGCGCGGATCGATTTACTGGCCGCGGAGCTCCAGCGCACCCGGCAGCTCGCGCACTCGGTGGGCGTGCGGCCGGGCGAGCATCCGGCGGGCGACGACCTGGAGCGCATCACGGCCACGCTGACGCGGCTGCGCGAGGAGGTGGTGTCGGACCCGCTGGCGTACTGGGTGCCGACGCAGGGCAGTTCGGCGCCCGGTGGCGGCCGTCCGGACACCACGGTGTACGACCGTGAGGCGCGCGCCCTGGAGGAGGTGCGGCGGGAGATCGACGCGGTGCTGACGGTCCGCCAGGACGCCGAGCAGCGGCTGGTCAGACTGCGGGACGTGCTCAGCCGGGCCGACCGCACGCTCGCCGAGGCCCGCACCGCGCGCGGGGAGGTCCTCGCCAAGATCGCGGCGACGGAGGTGCCGGTGGTCAGCGGCCCGCCGACCGTGCTCCAGGAGCAGCTGGCGACGGCCGCCGAGTACCGGCGGCACGCGCAGTGGCACCGGCTGTCCCCGCTGCTGGAGTCGCTGGAGCAGAAGGCGGAGGACGAACTGCTGCGGGCCCGCGAGTCGCTCACCGCGGTCACCGCGCCGCTGGCGGTGCGCGCGGAGCTGCGCGGCCGGCTCGACGCGTACAAGGCGAAGGTGGCGCGGCACGGCCTCGCCGAGGACCCGTTCCTCATCGAGCGCTACGACGCGGCGCGCCGCATGCTGTGGAGCGCGCCCTGCGATCTGCGCGTCGCCGAACAGGCCGTCCTGCGCTACCAGCGGGCGGCCGCCGAACTGCTGGCCGCCCCGCGCGTACCGGAGCAGGGCGGGCCTGAGGACCACAGGGGGGAGCGGTAGCCATGAGTCAGGCGGGGCAGGCATGTCAGCGGCCGGGCTGCGAGGGGTCGTACGAGGACGTGGGCGGCGGCGAGCTGTACTGCGACACGTGCGGGCTCGCCCCGGTCGTCTCGGCGGGGGGCCTGGACGGCTCGCCCGGCGGTGGCCGCGGCAGCTCCAGCACCCCGGCCAGTTCCCGCAGCGCCCGCAGCGCGCGTACGTCGTCGCAGTCGGCGAAGTCGCGCCGCTCGGTGTCGGGACGGCTCTCGCGCTCCCTGTCGGGCAAGGCGACGGGGCGCTCGGTGTCGGTGCGCAGCTCCGGCGCGACGGCCGGCTCCTCCGGGCGGGCGCGGCTCGGGGCCGGTCTGGTGACGGTGCCGCAGGTGCCGCGCCCCGACCCGCGGGCGATGGTGCTGGAGGACCCGGAGGTGCCCGAGCGCAAGCGGTTCTGCTCGCGCTCCGACTGCGGGGCGCCGGTGGGCCGTTCGCGCGGTGACCTGCCGGGGCGCACGGAGGGCTTCTGCACCAAGTGCGGCAACCCCTACTCGTTCGTCCCGAAGCTGCGCGGCGGGGACGTCGTGCACGGCCAGTACGAGGTCGCGGGCTGTCTGGCGCACGGCGGGCTGGGCTGGATCTACCTCGCGGTGGACCGGGCGGTCGCGGACCGCTGGGTGGTGCTGAAGGGCCTGCTGGACACCGGCGACCAGGACGCGATGGCCGCCGCGATCTCCGAGCGGCGCTTCCTCGCCGAGATCGAGCACGCCAACATCGTGCGCATCTACAACTTCGTCGAGCACCTCGACCAGCGCACCGGCTCGCTCGACGGCTACATCGTCATGGAGTACGTCGGCGGCAAGTCCCTCAAGGAGATCGCCAACACCCGCCGCACCGCCGACGGCAAGCGGGACCCGCTGCCGGTGGAGCAGGCGTGCGCGTACGGCATCGAGGCCCTGGAGGCGCTCGGGCACCTGCACAGCCGCAACCTGCTGTACTGCGACTTCAAGGTCGACAACGCGATCCAGACCGAGGACCAGCTGAAGCTGATCGACATGGGCGCGGTGCGCAGGATGGACGACGAGGAGTCGGCCATCTACGGCACGGTCGGCTACCAGGCACCCGAGGTGGCGGACGTCGGCCCGTCGGTGGCCAGCGACCTCTACACCGTGGGCCGCACGCTGGCCGTCCTGACCTTCGACTTCCAGGGCTACACGACGGTCTTCGCCGACTCGCTGCCCGACCCGGACACCATCGAGGTCTTCCGCCGGTACGAGTCCTTCTACCGGCTGCTCGTGCGCGCCACCGATCCCGACCCGGCCCGCCGGTTCGCCTCGGCGCAGGAGATGGCCGAGCAGCTCACGGGGGTGCTGCGGGAGGTCGTCTCGGTGCAGAGCGGCACGGCCCGGCCGGCCCTGTCGACGCTGTTCGCGCCCGAGGTGAAGGTCACGGACAGCGAGCTGTTCCCGAAGCTGGACGGGGAGGTGTCCCGGCTGGGGGCACGGGTCGTCACCTCCCCGCGCACCGGCGGGAGTTCCACGCCGACGGCCGCCGCGACGGCCGGCGCGCCCGCCGCCCTCGCCCCGGGCCTGGTGCGGACCGTCCCCGCGCCCGCCGCCGGGCTCGCGCTCCCCGTGCCGCACGTGGACCCGGCCGACCCCAACGCGGGTTTCCTGGCGGGCCTTTCGGCCTCCGCGCCGGGCGAGCTGATCACGGCCCTCACGGCCGCTCCCGCGCCGTCCGTGGAGACCCGGCTGCGGCAGGTCCGGGCCTGGCTGGAGAACGGCGACCACCAGACGGCGCTCCAGTCCCTGTCCCGACTGGAGGGCGAACGGCCCGACGACTGGCGGGTGGTCTGGTACCGGGGCGTGGCCGCGCTGGCCACCGGCGACCACGAGGGCGCGGCCCTCGCCTTCGACGCGATCTACGACGCCTTCCCCGGGGAGCCCGCGCCGAAGCTGGCGCTCGGTCTGTGCGCCGAGGTGCTGGGCCAGTTGGACAACGCGGCCGAGTACTACCGGCTGGTGTGGGCCACCGACCCGAGCTATGTGAGCGCGGCGTTCGGCCTCGCGCGCGTGCAGCTCGCGGCCGGGGACCGGCGGGCCGCCGTACGGACGCTGGAGTCGGTGCCGGAGTCGTCCATCCACTACACGGCGGCCCGGGTCGCCGCGGTGCGGGCCCGGCTCAGGCAGCGGACGGCGGTCGCCGCCGACGTACCCTTCCAGGAGGATCTCACCGCGGCGGCGGCGCAGGTCGAGGCGCTCGACGCATACGGCCTGGACCCCACGCGCCGCGAGCAGTTGTCCGCGGAAGTCCTCGGCTGTGCGCTGGACTGGATACTCTCCGGGGGCCGGGGCTCCGGCCCGGACGCCCGGCGGTCGCTGCTCGGCGCCCCACTGGACGAGCGGGGGCTGCGCTTCGGCCTGGAGCGCTCGTACCGCACGCTGGCCCGGCTGGCGACACGCGGCGAGGAGAGGATCGACCTGGTGGAACGTGCCAATCGTTACCGCCCCCGGACGTGGGTGTAGTTGATGTCCCAGATGCCCCGGCAGGCCGCCCTGCCGACGTGTCCGAGCTGCGCGGAGCCGCTCGACGCCGGTGACCGTTACTGCGGCGCGTGCGGGTTCGACCTGTCGGTCGCGCCGCGTCGCCCGGACGACCACCCGACCCTCGCGATGACCGGCACGACCGCCCCCGCGGCTCCGGCGGCACCGACCGCCCCCGCGGCTCCGGCGGCACCGGCCGCCCCCGAGGCCCTCGCGGCGTGGGCCACGCCCGCGGCGCCGCCCACCGGCGGAGTGCGGTTCGACCGGCCCGCCGAGCCCGAGGAGTACCCGTTGCAGGCGCCGGACCCGCGGGTCGCCGCCGAGGCGGGCGCCGTCAAGGTGTGCGTGGCCTGCCGGGCCGGGCGGGTCGACGACGACGGCTACTGCGAGAACTGCGGGCACGCCCAGCCGCGTGAACGCGACCACATGGAACTGGAGTCGGGCCCGGTGGCCGCCGTCAGCGACCGCGGGCTGCGCCACCACCGCAACGAGGACTCCTTCAGTCTCGGCCACGCCACCCTGCCCGACGGCTCCCCGGCGCTCGTCGCGATCGTCTGCGACGGCGTCTCCTCGGCGACCCGCCCCGACGACGCCTCGATGGCCGCGGCCCGCGCGGCCGGCGACGCGCTGCTGGAAGCCCTGCCGCAGGGCGCCCATCCGCAGGCCGCGATGCACGAGGCGATCGTCGCCGCCTCGCACGCGGTCAACGCGCTGGCCGGCGAGCCCGCCACCGCCCGCGAGCACACCCCGCACCAGAACTCCCCCGCCTGCACCCTGGTCGGCACGGTCGTCACCCAGGGGCTGCTGGTCGTGGGCTGGGTCGGCGACAGCCGCGCCTACTGGGTGCCGGCCGATCGCGCCACTCCCCCGGCCCGGCTCACCGAGGACGACTCCTGGGCCGCCCAGATGGTCGCCGCGGGCCTGATGAGCGAGGCGGAGGCGTACGCCGACGAACGCGCCCACGCGATCACCGGCTGGCTCGGCGCCGACGCCTACGAACTGGAGCCGCACACCGCGTCGTTCAAGCCGGACCGCCCCGGTGTGGTGGTGGTCTGCACCGACGGCCTGTGGAACTACGCGGAGGCGGCCGAGGAGATGGCCGAGGTCGTCACCCCCGACGCCGCCGTACGACCACTGCACTGCGCCCAGGTCCTCGTCGGCCACGCCCTGGACGGCGGGGGCCACGACAACGTAACAGTGGCCGTCGTACCGTTCCCCGCACCGCCTCAGGGGGCAGGAAACGCCTGAGGGCGCAAACGGGGACATCCACGGGTGACACGCCCACGGGCCGGAGGGGACCGGTCCGCACCTTGCGAGGGGGATTCGATCAGCCATGGCCAATTTGTCGAAATCGAACGTGCCGCAGTTCTCGGTGGACGTCTACCAGAACGAGTACCTGCCGGAGGGCGGCCGTGAGGTGAACGCGATCGTCACGGTGACCGCCACCGGCGGCGGCACCGTCGGCACCGCGGTCACCGCACCGCATCTGTACGCGCCGGGCCAGGGCCCGTCGGCCGCCGTGGCGATCATGGTGGACTGCTCCGGCTCGATGGACTACCCGCCGGCGAAGATGCGCAACGCGCGGGACGCGACCGCCGCCGCCGTCGACACCCTGCGCGACGGAGTGCAGTTCGCGGTGATCGGCGGCACGCACATCGCCAAGGAGGTGTACCCGGGCGGCGGGCGGCTCGCGGTCGCCGACGCCACCACCCGGGCGCAGGCCAAGCAGGCGCTGCGCCGGCTCAGCGCGGGCGGCGGCACCGCGATCGGCACCTGGCTGCGGCTGGCCGACCGGCTGCTGTCCTCGACCGAGGCCGGCATCCGGCACGGCATCCTGCTCACCGACGGCCGCAACGAACACGAGTCGCCGCAGGACCTCAGAGCCGCCCTCGACGAGTGCGCGGGCCGGTTCACCTGTGACGCCCGCGGCGTGGGCACCGACTGGGAAGTGAAAGAAGTCACAGGGGTCGCCTCCGCCCTGCTCGGCACCGCGGACATCGTCGCCGACCCGGCCGGGCTGGCCGCCGACTTCACCCAGATGATGGAGACGGCGATGGGCAAGGAGGTCGCGGACGTCGCGCTGCGCCTGTGGACCCCGGTCGGCACCACGATCAAGTTCGTCAAGCAGGTCGCGCCGACCGTCGAGCAGCTCACCGACCGCCGCACCGAGGCGGGGCCGCGCGCCGGCGACTACCCCACCGGTTCCTGGGGCGACGAGTCCCGCGACTACCACGTGTGCGTCGAGGTCCCGGCCGCCCACCTGGGCCAGGAGATGCTGGCCGCACGGGTCTCGCTGGTCGTCCCGCAGCCTGGGGGCACCTCCCGCTCGAGCGGAGCCGAGAGTGGGGGAGGTTCGGTCCAGAACCTGGGTGCGCAGGGGCTCGTACGGGCCGTGTGGACCGACGACATGGCGGCCTCGACGTCGATCAACCCTCAGGTCGCGCACTACACGGGTCAGGCCGAACTGGCACAGGTCATCCAGCAGGGCCTGGACCTGCGCAAATCGGGTGACATGGATGGAGCGACCGCCAAACTGGGCCGTGCTGTCCAGCTCGCGAGCGTCTCGGGGAACGCCGATACTGCGAAACTGCTTGCGAAGGTGGTGGACGTGGTCGACGCGACGACAGGTACTGTGCGACTGAAGGCGAAGGTCGCGGAGGCAGACGAGATGACTCTCGAGACCCGGTCCACCAAGACTGTTCGTGTAAAGAAGTGACGTCAGACGACCACGAGGTCACCGAAGAGGTCACCGAAGGAGAGAGGGGGACGCGCCGACATGCCGACCTGCCCGAACGGACACCAGTCGGGTTCCGACGACTGGTGCGAGGTCTGCGGTCACCGCATGGCCGGTGCCGTACCCCCGCCCCCGCCGCCCCCGCCCCCGCCCCCCACGGGCGGCTACGGCTTCCCGCCCCCGCAGAACACCCAGCCCGGCGGCGGGCGGCATCCGTCCGCCCCTCCCGGCCACGAGGCGGAGCTCTGCCCGCAGTGCCGGACGCCCCGTGAGGGCGGTGCGCCGTTCTGCGAGGAGTGCCGGTGGAACTTCCTCACCAACACGGCGACCTCGTACACCCCGGCCGCCCCGCGCCCGCCGGCCGGCGGCCCGGGTGGTCCGGGTGGGCCTGGTGGTCCGGGTGGGCGTTTCCAGGGGCCGCCGCCGTCCTTCGGCGGCAGCGACTCCTTCGACTACCAGAGCTCACGGCCCTCGCAGGTGAACCGGCCCGCGGAGCCGATCCCGCCCTTCGGCGGCGAGCCGTCCCGGCCCTCGGGTCCCGGGGTGACGGCCGGCGGCCCGGGCGCGTTCGGGCGAGAGCCGTCGGGCCCGGGGAGTCCCGGTGCGCCTGGTGGGCCGGGCGGTCCGGGTCCCTACGGGCGTGAACCCGGGGTCACCGGTGGTCCCGGCGCGTTCGGGAACGACCCGGGCGGTCGCGGGGCGTTCGGACGCGAGCCCGGTGGTCCGGGTCATGCGGGTGGGCCCGCTGCGTTCGGGCGTGAGCCCGGTGGTCCTGGTGGTCCCGGTGGTGCTGGGGCGTTCGGGCGTGAGCCCGGGGTCACGTCCCCCGGGCCGGGAGCGTTCGGGAACGAGCCCGGTGGTCCGGGCGGACCGGGTGGCCCCGGTGGCCCCGGTGCGTTCGGACGTGAACCGTCCGGTCCCGGCGGCACGTCCGGTGGCTCCGGTGGGCCCGGCGCGTTCGGGCGCGATCCCTCCGGTCCCGGTGGCCAGCCCTCCGCCGACCCCTTCGGGCGTGAGCCTTCGGGTCCGTACGCGGATCCCTTCCGACGTGACCCCTCGGGCCCGGGTGGTCCCGGTGGTCCCGGTGGCGGCCCCGGCGTGTTCGGTGCCCCGCCGCCGCCCGGTCAGGGCGGTCCGGGTGGCCCCGGCGGTCCGGGGATACCGCAGGCCTTCCAGCCTCCGAGCCCGGGAGGCCGGACGGCCCCGCCCGGATTCCCCCCGGAGACCGGCCGGCCGCAGCCCGGCGGCCAGGGTTTCGGCGGCGCCGACGACGACTGGGTGATCTCCCCTCCCGGCCAGGGCCAGGGCCCCGGCGGCCAGGGGGGCGGCGGCTACGGCTACCCGCAGCCCGGGTCCACCCAGGCACCGCCCCCGCCCGGCCCGGCGTACCCGCAGCAGCCGGCGACCTGGACGGCGACCATCGGCCCGGACCGCGCCTACTTCATGGCGATGATGCACCGCTCCGGCCCGGAGGCCGCGGGGCTCAACCTGCCCGCGTACTCGCCCGAGCAGCAGCGCACGCTCACCGGCAACCAGGTCACCATCGGCCGCCGCCGGCACTCCACCGGCGAGACCCCCGACATAGACCTGTCGGTGCCGCCGGAGGACCCGGGCGTCTCGCACCAGCACGCGGTCCTGGTCCAGCAGCCGGACGGCACCTGGGCGGTCGTCGACCAGAACTCGACGAACGGTACGACGGTCAACGGCGGCGAGGAGCCGATCCAGCCGTTCGTCCCGGTACCGCTCCAGGACGGCGACCGGGTGCACGTGGGCGCCTGGACCACGATCACGGTCCGCCGGGGCTGAGAACGGCCCGCTCGTCGGGGGCTACGGTTCGACGAGCCGTGCCCCCGCCGAGCCGGGCAGGGGCCAGGCGTACGGCCCCTCCGGATCGTCCAGCCAGGCCCAGGCGCGCCGTACGCCGACCGTGACGCCGTAACGCCGCCGGTCCGGCATGCCCTCGCGTTCCCAGAGGGCGTACGCCTCCTGAGGTTCGAGGCTGCCCCGGGTGAGCGACAGCAGGAAACGGAACAGGTCGCTCTCCCCGGCCCGGCGCGGCACCCCCCTCGGCACGGCCGGCTCGGGCGCGGGGCGGCTCGCGCCGCGCAGGGGCACGAAGTAGGCGGGGGTGTGCAGGAAGCGGCCCTCCGCGTGCCCGGCGTCCCGTACCGTCAGCGCGACCAGACCGGTGGCCAGCGGGGTCAGGATCAGCGCACCCGGCCGGCACTGGGCGATCCAGGCGCGCGGCACGGACGCGAGTCGGCAGGTCGCCACGATCCGGTCGAAGGGGGCGCGCTCCGGCACCCCGCGCGCGCCGTCCCCGGTGACGACGGTCGGGTGGTAGCCGGCGGCGGCGAGATGGCGGCGCGCGGACTCGGTGATCTCCGGGTCCAGGTCGACGGTGGTGACGTGGTCGTCGCCGAGCCGGTACGACAGCAGCGCCGCGTTGTAGCCCGTGCCCGCCCCGATCTCCAGCACCCGGTCGCCGGGCTCGACCCGCAGCTCGGCCAGCATCAGCGCCATCAGCGAGGGCTGGCTGCTGGAGGTGAGCAGCTCGCCGTCGCGCAGCCGGGTGGCCAGCGGGGTGTCCTCGTAGACGCCGCGCACCCAGCGCTCGCGGACGCGCGGGTCGGGGCTCTCGCCCCAGCACCGCTCGAACCCTCCGGCGCCGGAACCGGCGTAGTAGTACGGCACGAAGAGGTGGCGCGGGACCGTCCCGAACGCTTCCCGCCAGCCCGGATCGGCGGCGAAGGCCCCGCTCGCGTCGACGGCGCGCACCATCGCGGCCCGCGCCGAGGCGGCGAGGTCGTCGAGACGGCGGTCGAGCCCGGGCCCACCCGTGCGACCACCCAGGCGACCGCCTGTGTGCCCACCCATGCCTCCACTGTGCGGCGGAACGTACGCGGAGGCGAGCGGCCGGGGCGAGCGGCCGGGGGGCGCGAGCAGCCGCGGGTCCGCGGTCCTAAGCCCTCCGTCCTCGGTCCCCCCGTCTGAGACCATGGGGAGGTGAAAGAGATTCGGCGCGGCACGCTTCAGGAGCAGACCTTCTACGAGCAGGTCGGCGGGGAGGAGACCTTCCGCCGACTGGTCCACCGTTTCTACCAGGGCGTGGCCGAGGACCCCCTGCTCAAGCCCATGTACCCGGAGGAGGACCTGGGCCCGGCGGAGGAACGCCTCGCCCTGTTCCTGATGCAGTACTGGGGCGGCCCCACGACGTACAGCGAGAACCGCGGCCACCCGCGGCTGCGGATGCGGCACGCCCCGTTCGTGGTCGACCGGGCGGCGCACGACGCCTGGCTGAAGCACATGCGGGACGCGGTCGACGAGCTCGGGCTCTCCGAGGAGCACGAGGAGACGTTGTGGAAGTACCTGACGTACGCCGCCGCGTCCATGGTGAACGCGGCCGGCTGACGGTCAGGGATCTGAGGTCAGGGATCTGAGGTGAGGGGGCGGGGTCAGGCGGCAGGGGTCAGCGGACGGTGACGTCCAGGGGCCCGAGCCCCGCCCGCCGTACCGCGACCGAGCCGTACGGCGTGCGCAGGCGCAGCCAGGAGCCGAGCGAGAGCAGCGCCAGGTCCCGCGCCCCGGCCGAGGGACGCAGGAACCCGAGGGACTGGGCCGCGTGCACGGCCCGTACCGGAAGCCCCGTGTCGCCGACCGTGCGGGACCAGATGTCCCGTCCGATCCGGTCGAGTGCGGCGCGGGTACGGCCCTCGGGGGCGAGTTCCTCCGTACGGCCCCGGAACTCGGCGACGGCCGCGCCGACCAGTGAGCGCAGCGCGTCGGGCGCCGGCAGACCCGCCTCGGACCGCCAGCCGCCGCGCGGCGGCAGGACCCCGGCCCACGGCGGCCCGGTGACGGCGGGCGGCACCGCGGCCGTGGCCGCGCTCTCCGCCACCGTCTCCAGCATCTGCCCCGCGGACACGGTGGCGTCCAGCGTGACGTCGAGGCCGTCCTCGTACGGCTTGGCGAGGCGTACGGCACGGATCGCGAGCACCTCGAAGGAGGGCGGCCGGCCGAACACGGCGAGTGCCGTCCCGGCCGCCTGGAGGCGCACCGCGGCTCCACGGTCGTAGTGGAGCAGCCGGGAGAGGAAGGCCGCGAGGTCCGCCGCCTCCCCCTCGTCGGCGAGGTGGAGCACCGTCATGCGGCGACGGCCTCCTCGGCGTCGTCGCGGTACTCGTTGAGGAACTCGCGTTCCTCAGCCGTGATCCGGCGCGGTCGCTGTGCCTCGAAGTCGAACGGCACGATGACCGTCGACGCCGTGACGTAGACGTGGTCGCCGTCCTTCACCTCGTAGGTGATGGTGAAGGACGCCGCCCTGATCTCGGTGACCCACAGCTCGATGTCCACGGGCGAGTGCCGGTGGACGAGCTGGCGCTTGTAGTCGATCTCGTGGCGCGCCACCACGGACCCCTGCTGGAAGTCCTTCTCCGGGCGGAAGAGGAAGTCGATACGGGCTTCTTCCAGGTAGCGGACGAAGACCGCGTTGTTGACATGACCGTACGCGTCCATGTCCGACCAGCGCAGCGGACAGCGGTAGAGGTGCCGCAAGATCGATCAGCCCCGGGTCAGCTTCTTGTAGGTGGCGCGGTGCGGACGCGCGGCGTCCGGTCCGAGCCGCTCGATCTTGTTCTTCTCGTAGGACTCGAAGTTGCCCTCGAACCAGAACCACTTGGAGTCGCCCTCGTAGGCGAGGATGTGGGTCGCCACCCGGTCGAGGAACCACCGGTCGTGGGAGACGACGACGGCGCAGCCGGGGAACTCCAGCAGCGCGTTCTCCAGGCTGGAGAGGGTCTCGACGTCCAGGTCGTTGGTCGGCTCGTCGAGGAGCAGCAGGTTGCCGCCCTGCTTGAGGGTGAGCGCGAGGTTCAGACGGTTGCGCTCACCGCCGGAGAGCACGCCGGCCGGCTTCTGCTGGTCGGGGCCCTTGAAGCCGAAGGCGGAGACGTACGCCCGCGACGGCATCTCGACCTGGCCGACGTTGATGTAGTCGAGCTCGTCGCTGACGACGGCCCACAGCGTCTTCTTCGGGTCGATGTTCTCGCGGCTCTGGTCGACGTAGGAGATCTTGACGGTCTCGCCGACCTTGATGTCGCCGGAGTCCGGGGTCTCGAGGCCCTGGATCATCTTGAAGAGCGTGGTCTTGCCGGCGCCGTTCGGGCCGATGACGCCGACGATGCCGTTGCGCGGCAGCGTGAAGCTGAGGTCGTCGATGAGGACCTTCTCGCCGAAGGCCTTGGAGAGGTTGTTGACCTCGACGACGATGGAGCCCAGGCGCGGGCCCGGCGGGATCTGGATCTCCTCGAAGTCCAGCTTCCGCATCTTGTCGGCCTCGGCCGCCATCTCCTCGTACCGGGCGAGACGGGCCTTGGACTTGGCCTGACGCCCCTTGGCGTTGGACCGCACCCACTCCAGTTCTTCCTTCAGACGCTTCGCGCGCTTGGCGTCCTTCTGGCCCTCGACCTTCAGGCGGGTCGCCTTGGTGTCGAGGTAGGTGGAGTAGTTGCCCTCGTAGGGGTGGGCGCGACCGCGGTCGAGCTCCAGGATCCACTCGGCGACGTTGTCGAGGAAGTACCGGTCGTGGGTGACGGCGACGACGGTGCCGGGGTACTTGGCGAGGTGCTGCTCCAGCCACTGCACGGACTCGGCGTCCAGGTGGTTGGTGGGCTCGTCGAGCAGCAGCAGGTCGGGGGCCTCCAGCAGCAGCTTGCACAGCGCGACGCGGCGGCGCTCACCACCGGAGAGGTTGGTGACGGGCCAGTCGCCGGGGGGGCAGCCCAGGGCGTCCATGGCCTGCTGCAGCTGGGTGTCCAGGTCCCACGCGTTGGCGTGGTCGAGGTCCTCCTGAAGCTTGCCCATCTCGTCGAGGAGGGCGTCCGAGTAGTCGGTCGCCATCAGCTCGGCGACCTCGTTGAACCGCTTGAGCTTGCCCATGACCTCGGCGGCGCCGTCCTGCACGTTCTCCAGGACGGTCTTGGACTCGTCGAGCGGCGGCTCCTGAAGCAGCATGCCGACGCTGTACCCGGGCGACAGGAACGCGTCACCGTTGGAGGGCTGCTCGAGGCCCGCCATGATCTTCAGAACGGTGGACTTACCGGCGCCGTTCGGGCCGACCACACCGATCTTCGCGCCGGGCAGGAAGCTCAGCGTTACGTCGTCAAGGATGACCTTGTCGCCGTGTGCCTTGCGCGTCTTGCGCATGGTGTAGATGTACTCAGCCAAGAGAAACCGTCCGGCAGCTTGAAATCTGGCAGTGGGCAGATACACCCCATCTTGCCGGACGGCCACCCCTGGGGGGAAACCCGTCTGGGCGGGGGGCTGTGACCTGGGGTTTCACACTTGACAGGTGCGGGACGTCCGTCGTCACCGGTTGCTGTCGAGTGGCCTCCGGTGACCTCGTACGGCCCAGGGGCGACCACGGTGGCGGGCGTGCGGGGGCGTGCAAGCGGGCGCGACGCTGCACTTCGTGCGCCCCCCGGACGGTCGGCGTCCGCTTCCGCAAGATCGGGAAGGACCCCCGTGTGCAGGCCGTCCTCGCACTTCGCGTGGCATTTCATGGCCGGGTTTCGTCTCCTTCGGGGCCATCCCGCGGCCGGGTCCTCCGGGCTTCGTCACCACAAGCCACAGGAGCCAGACGAACCGGGAGCGGCCCTGGTGTGACCGACCCGAAAGGTGAGCCATGAGTACCCGCACGTCTGCCACCCCGTCCGAATCCGCGCAGTCGCTCCACCACGCCATGTCCGGCCTCGCCGGCCCGCTGAGCTCCGGCGAGGGTGCCGCGCCGGACTTCGCTGCCGCACCGCGAGCGGCGGCCGGCGAAGAGAAGTCGGTGTTGATCCTCGGCGCGGGGGTCGGCGGCCTGACCGCGGCCTACGAACTGGGCAAGCTCGGCTACCGGTGTACGGTCCTGGAGCCCCAGGAGCGTACGGGTGGCCGGAACCGCACCGCCCGCAACGGCGACAAGCTGTACGAACTCGACGGCGAGGGCAACGCGCCGGTACTGACCCACACCTGCGGCTTCGACAAGGGCCTGTACCTCAACCTCGGTCCCGGCCGCATCCCGTACCACCACCGCCGGGTCCTGAAGTACTGCACCGACCTCAAGGTGGCGCTGGAGCCGTACGTCATGGAGACCACGGCGAACGTGCTGCACCGCGCGGGACACACCCCGCCCGGCCGGCCCTGGCGCAACCGGCGCATCGCCAACGACACCCGCGGCCACCTCGCCGCGCTCCTGTCCGCCACCCTGACCGGGCGCGACGAATTCACCGGGCTGCTGCGGGACCTGCTGCGCAAGTTCGGCGACCTCGACGAGGAGGGCGAGTACCACGGCTCCACCCGCTCCGGCTACACCGAGCCCCTTGACGTCCACGACTTCCCCGCGCCCGCGCCCCCGCTGGGCCTGGCCGATCTGGTCACCTCGGAGTTCTGGAAGCACCGCTTCTACCAGCCGGTGGACTACCTCTGGCAGGCCATGATGTTCCAGCCGGTCGGCGGCATGGACAAGATCGTCACGGCTCTCACCGAGCGGATCACCTCCGCGTACGACGTGACCGTCGCGCTCAAGGCGGAGGTCACCTCGGTCGACCTGACGGGCGACGGGGTCGGCGTCACCTACCGCTCGGGCGGAAAGGAGATGACGGCGAAGGCCGACTACTGCGTGAGCAACATCCCGCTGCCGGTGCTCAAGCAGCTCACGCTGACCGGCTTCTCCCGGGAGTTCGCGAACGCGGTGACGGCGGTGGACTACGCGCCGACGTGCAAGGTCGGCTGGCAGGCCAACCGGCGGTTCTGGGAGGACGACCACCACCAGATCTACGGCGGCATCAGCTGGACCGATCACCCCATCACCCAGTTCTGGTACCCGTCCAACGACTACTTCTCCCAGGCCGGCACCCTCACCGGGGCCTACAACTTCGGCGACCACGCCGAGGACATGGGCAAGCGCTCGCCGGCCGAGCGGCTGGCCCTGGCCCGGGACGGAGCGGCGCAGCTGCACAAGGAGTTCCTGGAGAAGACCACCGTGCCCCAGGACCTCGGCGTCACCATCGCCTGGCACAAGGTGCCCCACCAGCTCGGCGGCTGGGCCGACTGGGACCCGTCCGACCCCGCCCACCAGGTCGCCTACAAGCAGCTCCTCCAGCCCGAGGGCGAGGGCCGCTTCTACGTCGTCGGCGACCAGGCCTCTCCCCTGCCCGGCTGGCAGGAGGGAGCCATGATGTCGGCGCAGTACGTCACCGCCCAGATCCACGGCCTCCTCCCCCGCACGGCCCCCGAAACCGTCCAGGTACCGGACGCCGCCTTCCTGACCCAGGGGCTCTGACCCCGGCCCGCACTCGGGGCCCGGTCCCTTGCGCATCCGGGCCCCGATCGGCACACGCCGCAAGTGCCCTGACGGCGGCCAATACGTCGTCAGGTTTGTGGCATTTGCCTACGCAGTCGCCTCGGAAGGGTCACTATGACAGGGGCAGGCTGATGGGGCAGGCGGCCGGGGGGCGAAGTCATGGTGTTCAATCTCGTGGCCACAGGGCTGTCGATAGTGGCGCTGCTTGTCACGTCGTATTCGGCCGTCTCGCAAGCCGGTCTGCAACGCCGGAACAACCAGTTACCGGCGTACGTCGACTTGCTCGCGGACTTCCGCTCGGTGGAGTTCCACGACCGCTACCAGTTCGTGACGCAGCGGTTGCTCGCCGAGTACGACCCGGCACTGGGCCTTTCCGGGCTGCCGGACGACGTGCGCCGGCAGGTGTACGACATCGTGTACTACTACCAGAACATCGCGGTGTTGCGGCTGGCCGACATCGTGGACGACGAGATGATGGCGCTGCTCCGGGTTCGCGTGGTCAAGGTGTGGGCGGCGGTCGGGCCGTTCGTGCTGCGCGAGCGCGAGGTCATGGGTACCGGCGGACAGTATCTGCTCCGCGGTCTGGAGGACTTCGCGTCCGACGCGCAGGACATGCCGCACGACACGGTCAACCGACTGATGCAGACCAGCCGGGCCCAGCGCACATGGCGGCGCCGCAGGGCCGTGCTGCGCCGCCGTGCCGCACTGCGGCAGGCACCCCCGGCCCCCGTCCCTCCCTCCGGAGCGGAATAGCGCCACAGCCGTGCCGACGAAGGCAGGAAAGCGGTCGGCCTCGCATTCGTCGAGGCTGACAAAACGGCAAGCGCCCACGGCGTGGGACGTGAAAGGGTGCGGTTCGGTCTGAAGTAGGGGGAGACATGGGGCTGGCCTACGGCTACGACATCTATCTACGTCCTCGGAATGTCGCCAGGGCGCTGGCCAATCTGGCCCGGCTGGCGCCGCCGGACGGTGCCGTGCCGCCGCTCGAGGTCACCCTGCCCGGTGGTGCGCTGCTCGACCTCCCGTTCACGTCCCGCTTCAAGAGCGAGCCGGTCGACTGTTCCGCGAGCGGCACCCTCGACCTCGACACCTCCCTCCTCTTCGACGCCGATGACGCACTGCGCGAGTACGCGCGGACGAACGACCGTCGGCCCGAGGCGGACGGACGCGTCCGGATCGGGTACATCTACGCGACGATCCGGTTCGAGTCCGGGCTGCGCCCTGACTACGCGTCGGTGGAGTGCTGGGCGGCCACGTCGGAGATGAGCCGTCTGTTCGAGCGGTCGGCCAACATCAGGAAGGCGTTCACCGACCTCACGGCCGACAGCGGAGGAGTGTGCTGCCTGTTCGACACCGGGGACGGCGCCCCCGAGCAAGTGTGCTGGCTCAACGGTGAACCCACCCAGGACCTGGTCGGCGGTCCCCGCTTTCCGGATCGGCGCGCGCTCGCGGCGACGTGGGCCGACCCCGAGAAATAAACACGAATGCATTCGAGCCTCCACAGGTGACACGGCCACGCCTCAATTGATTAGCGTTCGACATTTGACGGCCTAATCCGTTGAATTTTTTCACTCCGTAGAATTTGATGACCCCGCGGCACCGGCAGACGATAGAAACATAGCGACCTCGGAACAGCGGAGGAGACTATGTTCAGGCGAATCATGGCTGCCGCGATGGTGATTGCCGCCGGTGCAGGGGGCGCGCTGATCGCGCCGTCGACCGCAGGCGCCCAGGACTACGGGCCCAACACCTGCAGACAGGGGTATGTCTGGCGGGAAGCGCGGGCCGGTGACCTCGTCTGTGTCACGCCGCAGACCCGTGCGGACACCGCCGACGACAACGCCCTGGCCCCGGGCCGCACCCTCCCGAACGGCTACTGCAAGCAGGGCTATGTCTGGCGTGAGGCGTGGGGCTCCGACGACCTGACGTGTGTGACCCCGCAGACCCGCGCGCAGGCACGGTACGACAACAGCCGGGCCGACGACCGGCGGTTGGCGGTGCGGCTGTGGGTCACCACGGAGAACGGCACCCTCAAGGTCAGCGGCGACCACTTCAACGTGAACGGCCAGGTCCGCCTCGTCTTTTCCGGAGCGGTCAGCAAATCCTGGACGATCACAGCCACCAGGCACTCCGGATATGCCGGCGGAAGCTTCGGATTCGTCCCCGGATTCACCGGACCGTGCGCTCCCGGAAACCCGAACGCCCAGGTTCGCGCGATCGATCTGACGTCGGGTCGCCGCACGGCCGCCGTCCCGTTCGTCTATTGCGTCAGGTTCGACTGAGAAATTGCGGCAATCTTCTCCGTGCCGCCGTCAGCAGTCGATGTCGACCGCTCCCCCGTCGAAGACCGGATCGCCGGCCGCACCGTCCACCTGAAGGCGGCCCCCGTCCCGCCCCCAGGTCAGTGCGTACGCGCCCGCCCCGACGGGCCGGCCGTTGTCGTCGACCGTCCAGTGCCCCGCCGCGCCCAGGGCCAGGCCGGTGGGCCCCACCGCGTAGGCCTCGGCGGTGCCCAGCACGAGGAAGGACGTCTCCCGCACCACGGCCGTGCAGCCCTCCGGCCCCGCAGGTCGCAGCACGTAGTACTTCGCGTCCGAGATCAGATCGTCCATCGCTCCCCAGGCGACGCCGAGCACGGCCAGGCCCGTCAGCAGCCAGCCCCCCAGCCGTGCCCCTCTCGCGTACGTCGGCGGGAGCGCCGCGGCGCCCGGACGGCGGCTCCTGCGGGCGAGGACCAGACGCAGGACCAGCACAAGGACCAGCAAGGCCGCACTCACACCCCAGCCGGGTACCACCCGGCCCCGCACGACCAGCAGGAAACTGCTCCAGCTCGCCACGGCGGCGAGCGCCAGGGCCCCGGTGCCCGCCGCCGCGGCGACGGCCGGCGACCACCTCGACTCACGTCGTGCGCATGCTTCCGTCACAGCGGATACGACGACCTTCCCGCACCGGCAGTTGCACCCGGGCGCAGCGCGCGGCTGCGAGACTGTGATCCCTCGTGCCGTGATGTGCCGTGCTGTGCTGTGCTGTGCTGTGCTGTGCTGTGAGGAGGAGCCGCCGTCGTGCTGATCGGCAGCGGGATCAAGGCGCGGGAGGCGGCCGCCGACGACCGGCTGCTCGCCCGGCTCGGGCTGCTGGACGGCTACCCGGCCACCTGGGTGATCGGCAGGACGGTCGGCATGGATGCCGCGCGGGGCGGCCTCGACTACGTCGCCCCCGTCGGCGAGAACGAGGAGACCGTGGACGCGCCCTGCGGGCCGTCCGTGGCGGCGAGGCCGCCGCACTGCGCTGACCGTCCGGCCGTCAGTGGCGAGGCCCGCCGCTCCCCCCTCAGGCGTTCTCCTTGCGGCCCGCCAGGACCAGGACCGCTCCGCCGATCACCACCAGGCCGATGGCCGTGCCCGCGATGATCGGGGTGGCGCTGGAGCCGCCTGTCTCGGCGAGGTTGGTGTCGGTGACGGAGGTTCCGGTGCCCCCTACGGTGGCCGGGCTGGGGTCGCTGAGGGTCTGCGTGGTCACGTTCGCCGTCTCCGCGGTCCGGGTCCGGCAGTCCAGGAGGCCGGTGAAGCGGGACTCGGCGCCCTGAAGGCCGGTGATCGTGAAGTCGTAGGGCTGATCCTCCTGGAGCGGGATCGTCACCGTCTGGACGGTGCCCGCCGGGATGGCGTGCTCGGCGCCCATCAGCTCGAAGGTGAAGGCCTCGTCGCCCTGGTTGGCCACGGTGATGTCCACACCGCTCTCGGCGCAGTTCTTCGCGGCCGACAGGGCCGGTACGGCGCCCTGCTGCGCCCAGGTCGCGCTCGCCGTCGCCGAAACGGTCGACTCGCTGGAGCCGGCCAGTATCTGGGTCTGGCTGCGGCTGTCGGAGGTGAAGGCGCGGCCGACGGGGATGGTCGTGGAGGCCTGGACCGTGAGTGCGGCGGAGCCGGGGTCGGCGTCGGCGGGCACGTCGAAGAACAGCTGGCTGCCGTTCGTCGCGGTCGTGACCGGCTTGCCGTCCTTGCCGACGATCCGCACCCCGGTGATCCCGGCGTCCAGCGGCGGGGTGACCGTCACCGCGCTCGCGTCGGTGTGCACGGTCACCGGTCCGATGGGCTCGCCGGGGTGGCCCGAGACGGCCGGCGCGTCGAGCGTCAGGGAGGCCTGCGGCTCGGCGGTGTCGCGGGCGGCCTTCTGGAGGTAGTCCGCGAGCTGTTCGGCCTGGGGGTCGACGGCGTCCACGTCGGCGCCGTCCGAGTAGCGCCAGATCGCCACCTGGGTGCCCGCCGCCGCGTCCTGCTCGGTGAGCCCGCCGGAGATGCCGGCCTTCGTCGCCAGCGAGGCCAGATCGTTGACCTGGGGATAGGAGTTCTGCAGGATCCAACGGATCCTGCCCGCGTCGTCGTCGGCGCCCAGCGAGGTGCCGCTCCACGGCGTCTCCTGGTACTTCGCGTCCCGCTGGGTGGGGTTGTGCAGGTCGACGCAGTAGGTCTGGAGGGTGCCGCCGCCGTCAACGGACATCTCGAACAGGCCCGCCGAGATCTCCTGGTCGCCGCCGTCGTCATGGAGGACCGCGGCACCGTACGTCTTGAGGCCGCCCATGGTGGCGGTGGCTCCGCCCGGGGTCTGCGCGGTCTCGTCGGCGGCGGCCGGGCTCGCGGCGACGATCACGCCCGCGATGGCGACGAACCCACCGACCAGCGCCGACGCGGCGAGGCGGGCGGCGCCGCGCGTGCGCGCGAACGGCGCGGAGAACGAAGAAATCAACGTAATTCCCCTTCGAGCAGGACCCGTTGACCTGGGGGTACGGTCCCGTCAGCAGCATCAGAAGCCCCGTGAGCCACGATCGGCATCCTAGAGACGCCCGCGCACCCGGTTTCCCGGTCCTGTCATCGGATGGGTGATCCGACTCGGAATCGTTATCCCCAAGATCGCCAACAGGCGGGGAACAAGCCGCACTTGTCGACAAATCCACCGGGCGACTCGGAGGGATCCGGCGATGTGCCACCCACCCGTCGGCCCGGGGCGCCGCCCGCCCTCGGGTGACCCGATCTCACGTCACGGCCACGGCCTCACGCGGCTGTTGGGCTTCCACCCCGCCGGAGTCCGCCGCGGGCGCGGGCGTCTCCCAGTCGGGCTCGGGCTGTGCGGGGGCGCCCACAGCGGCCGGCTCGGGCCGGCCCGAGCGCCGGAAGGCCGAGGTGCCGCGGGCGAGGTCATGGCCGATCGACACCGCGTCGATGTCCGCCGAGGTCCGGTTCTGCTGCCCCTCCCGTGTCTCCGTGCGCACCTTGAGCCGGCCCTGCACGATCACCGGATCGCCGACGTTCAGCGACGCGGCCGCGTTCACGGCCAGCTGCCGGTTGGCCCACACCGTGAAGAAGTTGGTGTGCCCGTCGGCCCAGGTGCCTTTCTCCCGGTCCCAGTAGCGCGCGGTCACCGCCAGCCGGAACCGGGCCGACGGCCCCGCCGCCAGCTCCCGGTAGACCGGCTGCGTCGCCACGTTCCCCACCGCGCACACGATCGTCTCGTTCATGTCCCGAACCCCTCCCGTAGCCCGGCCGTCCCGCCGGGCTAAGTCGCCTACGGGCCCGTCCCGTACGGCTGCCTGGTCGCGCCGACCGCGTCCGTCGCGATCGCCGCACCGCCAGACTGCCGCCACCGGACCGAGCCCGCCGCGCCCTGTGGACCGCCGCCCGCCTGTGGACAACCCCGTCACCCGGACGAGTGAGCCACGGCTCCGGCCGGATCACGTCCCGCCCCCGCCGCCCCGTCCCGGCTCAGCGCACCCCCGCGCCCACCACCCGCCCGTACTGCTCCCGCACCTCCCGGTACCGCAGCAGCTCCGCCGCCAGCGGGTCCAGGACGCGAGCCCGGCCGCAGCCGGCGGCGGCCTCCCGCAGTCGGCGTTCCGCGTCCTGCCCGTACCGCCGGGCCGGGCCCCGGGCCGCCAGTCGGCAGCTCCACTCCACCAGGGGGCCGCCGACGATCCCGGCCACCATCAGCAGCACCGGCACCCCCAGGTTCGGGTCCATGACCCCGGCGATCTGCCCCGCCAGCCACAGGCCGCCGACGACCTGGAGCAGCGTCATCGCCGCCTGCGCCAGCACCGCCACCGGCCACCACCCCGGCCGCGGCGGCCGTCCGGGCGGCAGTCCGGCGCGTGCGGCCAGTTCGTCCAGCGCCTCGGGCAGCCCCTGCGAGCCACGGACGGCCGCCTCCCGTACCGCCTGCGCCCAGGGCGCGGGCAGCCCGGCGGAGGCCCGTTCGGACACCGTGCGCACCGCCTGCTCGACCCGCTGGCGGGCCGTGGCCTCCTCGTCGGCCTGGGCGCGGGCCGGGAGCCGCCCGGTGACCGGGTCCCCGCCGGACTGGCACCACCGCCACAGCCGCAGCCACGGCGTCCCGCAGGCCCGGCCCGCGTTGCGCAGCCAGGCCCGCTCGGCCGCCTCGCCCGCCGCGGTGGCGCCCACCGCGTCCGCGAGCCGGTCGGAGAACTCCTCCCGCGCCTCCTCGCTCAGCCCGGTGCGCTGCCCGGTGACGTAGACGGGCCGCAGCCGGGCCGCAGCGGCGTCCACGTCGGCCGAGACCCGGCGGCCGGCCGCGCCCCGCTCGGTGACGAACTGCCCCAGCAGTTCCCGCAGTTCGCCGACGCCGTCCCCGGTGAGCGCGGACATGGCGAGGACGGTCGCGCCGGGTTCGCCGTACTCGCCGAGGGCGATGCCGTCCTCGTCGAGGAGCCGGCGCAGATCGTCGAGGACCAGTTCGGCGGCCTCGCCGGGCAGCCGGTCGACCTGGTTGAGGACGACGAACATCACCTCCGCGTGCCCCGCCAGGGGGCGCAGATACCGCTCGTGGAGCATGGCGTCGGCGTACTTCTCGGGGTCCACCACCCAGACGACCGCGTCGACGAGCTTCAGGATGCGGTCGACCTGTTCGCGGTGCTGTACGGCGGCGGAGTCGTGGTCGGGCAGGTCGATCAGGACGAGTCCGCGCAGCTGGGCCTCCGCCTCCGGGCTCTGCACCGGCCGCCGGCGCAGCCGGCCCGGGATGCCGAGGCGGTCGATGAGGCTCGCGGCGCCGTCGCTCCAGCTGCACGCGATGGGCGCGGCGGTCGTCGGGCGCCGTACGCCGGTCTCCGAGATGGGCACTCCGGCGAGGGCATTGAAGAGCTGGGACTTGCCGCTGCCGGTGGCGCCGGCGAGGGCGACGACCGTGTGCTGCCCGGAGAGCTTGTGCCGCGCCGCCGCCTCGTCGAGCACCCGGCCGGCCTCGGCGAGCGTCCGGTTGTCGAGGCGGGTGCGGGACAGGCCCACGAGTTCGCGCAGCGCGTCGAGCCGGGACCGCAGGGGGCCGTCGTAGACGGGTGGGCCCGCGGGGGGTGCGCCACCGGTGCGGACCGGCACCGGGCCGTGCTCGCCGCCCGCGCCCTCGTTCACCCGGCGCGCGATGAGACCGTCGTCCCAGGCGTCGACCGCTTCGGCGACGGGGTCGCCCGCATCGGCGCCACCGGCCTCCGCGCGGGAAGCGGCCTGCTCGGGGGCGCCCTGGGAGGCGTCCCGCGGCCCGCCGCGCCCGCCGTCCCCGAGCCCCTTGGCGTCGCGGCCGCCCGCGTGCGCTGCCGTGCGGTCGGAGGCTTCCGAGCGCCCCGTGTGGTCCGTATGGTTCGTGTGATCCGTGTGATCCGTGTGGTCCTCGTCAGTGACGGCGGTCACCGGTCACCTCTCCTTCTGCAGTACGGACAGCGCGGCGATGAGTTCGGCCTGGGGTTCGGCGTGGACGTCGAGCCCGTCGAGGGGGGCGAGGCGGCGCTCGCGTTCGGCGTGCAGGACGCGGTCCAGATGTTCGGTGAGCAGCCGTCCGCCGCGGTCGCGCAGCCTCAGCGCGCCGTGTGCGCCGAGCCGTTCGGCGAGGCCCTCGCCCGCGGTGCGGGCCCGGCGGCCGCCCAGCAGGGCGGTGGCGACGAGCGCGGCGACCGCCTCGGGGTCGGGTGCGGCGCCGCGTTCCAGGGCGCGTACTTCGTCCTCCGCGTACTCCTCCAGCTCCCGCCGCCACCGCCGTACGGCCATCGCGATGCGGTGTTCGGCGTGTTCCGGGGTGGACTCGGCGTCGGTCAGGGCCGGTGCGGCGGAGGCGGGTTCGCGGCGCCAGGCCTCGTCGACGCGTTCGTCGGCGGCGGTGACGGCGCACAGCAGGAGGGCGGCGAGGCTCTCCGCGAGGGCGTCGAGGAGTTCGCCGGCGGTGCAGTCGAGGGGGAAGGCGCGCCAGCGTTTGAGGGCGTCCCCGGCGAGGACGGCGCCGTTCTGCAGGCGGCCCCGTACGCGCGCGTACTCGCTGTCGTACGCCTTCTCCACAGCCGTGGTGAGCCTCAGGGCGGCGGCGTACTGCGCGGCGGCGGCACCGGCGAGTTCCGGCATCCGGGACTTCAGGGAGTCGAGGACGCCGTGGGCGGTGCGGGCGAGGGCGTGGTGGCGGGCGCCGGGGTCCTGGGCGTGGTGGACGAGCCAGGTCCGCAACGGGGCCACGGCGGTGGCCGGGAGCAGCCCGCCGCCCCAGGCCGACTCGGGGAGTTCGGGGACGGTGAAGCGGGGCACGTCACCGAGGCCGGCCTTGGTGAGGAGGGCGCCGTACTGCCGGGACACCTCGGCGACGACCTGGTGGGGGACGCGGTCCAGGACGGTGACGAGGGTGGCGTCGTACTCCTTGGCGGTGCGCAGCAGATGCCAGGGCACGGCGTCGGCGTAGCGGGCGGCCGTGGTGACCATCACCCAGATGTCGGCGGCACAGATCAGTTCGGCCGCGAGGGCGCGGTTGTCGGCGATGAGGGAGTCGATGTCGGGGGCGTCGAGGAGGGCGAGGCCGGGCGGGAGGGTTTCGGCGGTCTCGATGCGCAGGACGCGCCGGCCGTCCTCGCCGGGCAGCAAGAGGTCGTCCGTGAGCTCCTGATGGGGCACCCACACGCGCGTGAGGCCGGGCAGGACGCGCATGCCGCTGAACCAGTGATGGTCCTCCGGATGGCAGACCAGCACCGGGGTCCGGGTGGTCGGCCGCAGCACGCCCGCCTCGCTGACGCGCCGTCCGACCAGGGAGTTCACGAGGGTGGACTTGCCCGCGCCGGTGGAGCCGCCGATGACGGCGAGGAGCGGCGCTTCGGGCTGTCTGAGGCGGGGCACCAGATAGTCGTCGAGCTGGGCGAGCAGTTCGTCGCGGTTGGCACGCGCGCGTGGCGCGCCCGCCAGGGGCAGCGGGTAGCGTGCGGCGGCGACACGGTCGCGCAGGGCGGAGAGTGCGTCGAGCAGTTGAGGCCGTACGTCCAAGGTCACCACATGCGAAGAATGCCCAATTTTAGGGGATTTATGAAGCATATAGGCATGTCTGCGCGCCGATAGGACAGAAGGGGCGGAGGGGATGACTGGGACACAGGCACAGCCCAGGCATAACGAGTGCACAACACCCGGGTTGCGAGACGCCAAAAGCGATGCACGATTCGCACCTGCCTGCGATTATCAGGACCGCTTCACCGAACCTCCACATTGAGCCACGGAGGCGAAGCAACCAGGACAAGGAACCGGGAGCCCTATCCTTGTCCCCGGCAACGTCACGGATCGCCCCACACCCGGGCAGTACGTACGAGGCCATCCCATCCGGCCCCCGTAGCTCAGTGGATAGAGCAGGCGCCTTCTAAGCGCTTGGCCGCAGGTTCGAGTCCTGCCGGGGGCGCAAGTCTCCGCCCTCCCTCCGGGAGGGCATTTTTGCTGTTCAGAGCATGTTTCACGTGACACGGCGAAGCCCCGGACACCCCCCCCGGCGATCATGGGGAGGTTCCGGGGCTGTCCGGCTGTCGCCGGGTTTTGGCGGGTGGCCCTGTCGCATACGTGTCGATGTTCTCGGCGGGAGTCTCAGCCCGCGTCGGGCGGCTCGGGAAGGTCTCCCGCCGCTTCCACCCGCCTTTTCAGGTCAGGAAGCTGCCCTTGACGCACCTCGCGTAGGTGGCCGGCAGCACCGGCACTGCCGACCTCCGGGGTCGCCGTGTGGATCACCGGCTCGCACCACTGATCTGCGGCATCAGGCCCGGAATCGTCACGTCCTGCACTCGCATGGCTACGGCTTCCTCCGGTCGCGAGGCGCCGTGGTACAGCCTGGCGAAGAACGCGTGCAGCCGCTTCCCGCCCCGCGGCCGGCTCCGGATCCAGTCGCAGCTCGGCCGTGACGCCCGCAGCCCTCCGTGCCCGCAGTGTCTGGACCACGTCAGGTCAGGAGGTATGCCTTCAGGATCGTCACCGCGTAGGTGTTGCCGGTGGTGTCGGTCAGGGTGGATTTGAGGGAGACCGAGCGGGCGTTTTCCGGGTGGGTCAGGGTGAGGGTCCTTTTGCCGTGGGTGGTGGTCACCGGGGCGGGGGACCAGGTCTTGCCGGCGTCGTAGGAGACCTTCACCGTCAGGGATTTCAGGTCAGTGGCCGCCGGGCCCTGGAGGGAGAGGGGGATCGTGGTGCGGCGGCCTGCGGGGGCCGTGCCCGTCGGGGTCAGCTTCGGGTGGAAGCGGACCGTGGAGAGGGGCAGGGAGCCGGAGTCGGACGGGCTGGACGTGAAGGTCCAGGCCGCTGTCAGGCGGCTCGTGGTCGTGGCCACGCCTGGCGGGCGGGTCAGGTCCGTTCGGATCGTGTAGCGGGCCGGGACGGACGGGAGCTTCGCCACGCTCTGGCAGAGGTCGCCGTCGTTGTCGAGCAGGGTGCTGCCGTCCGCGGTGACCGTGGTGCGGCGTTTCGCTGTGGAGGAGGCGGGGTGTCCGCTCCCGTCGGCGAGGTCGGGGACGCACAGGTCGAGGGTGTCGCCGTCGCGCCGTGCGCCGTACGGGCCGCCGGTGACCGGGCTGAAGACACCGACGTTGTACGTGGCCGCGTAGGTCCGGCCCGCTTGGTACGACTGCGCGCTCTCCGTGCCGTAGAAGACGTCGTCGTCTCCGGAGGCGTTTCGCTGGCCCAGGTTGGCCGTCCACTTGAAGCCCTTGGGCGTGGTGACGTAGATCTTCGCGGTCGTCGGCAGCGGGAAGGGGTCGCTCACCGTGCCCAGCGACAGGGTGGGGCCGCTCCACAGGACGTTGACGATGCCCTTGCGGTGTGCGATGGACGAGCCGAAGTCCCGCTTCAGCAGGGCCAGTTCGTTCATGCGCGTGGTGTGCCGATAGCCGGTGGGGAAGCGGTCGGGCAGGTTGTGGAGCAGGTGGTAGGTGGTGCTGCCCTTCTGCCACAGGCCGCCGAGCTGCGTACTGAGCCTCCCGGCCGGGGCGGTCGGTCCCAGGGTCGCGGTGCGCAGGTCCTTGAACGTTCCCCAGAACAGGGTGCTGTTGTGGGATTCGCTCCCGGTGTCTCCGGTGCCCACGGCGAGGTTGAGCTGGCCGTCGGACATCTTCGCGCCCTGCGGCGCGGTGATCCGGACCGGCTTCGCCTTGCGCGCGTCGAAGACGACCGTGGTGTCCCCGGTCAGCGAGAGCCGCGGCCGGACCAGCGCGGAGGTGCCCCTGGCGTCGTCCAGCACGGTGTCCACGACGTAGTCGCCGCGGGGGACCCGCACCCGGTACACGCCCTGGGAGATCTGCTCGGAGTCCCTGAGGTTCGTGGTCCAGTACGTGCCCGAGTACCCGAGGATCTCGGTCAGCGGCGCGCTCACGGGCTTGCCGCCGCGGTCGAGGAACTTCAGGGTGAGGTCGTGTGCCTCGGCCTCGCGTACGACGCCGAAGGCGGTCCGTACGGCCGCGGGGTCGGCGCCGTTCCGCGCGGTGGCGACCAGCGCGCCCGAGTAGGCGCCGTCCGCCGCCTCGACGCGGGTGTCCGCGGTGAGGTCGACACCGGCGGTGCCGCCCGCCGGGACGGTGAGCTGTGTGGTGCTCAGCGTGAACATGCCTTCGGGGGCCGTACTGCCTCCGGGGCCGGTCGCGGTGGCCGTCAGGTCCAGGGTGACGGGGTGGTCGCCGTCGTTGCGGTAGGTGAGGTGCCGGGTGACCGGCCGGTCGTCGGTGTGGGGCCACAGCTGCTTGCCGAAGGACACGGAGGTCTGTTCGCTCGCCACCGCCCCCTCCAGTGCCCGGGACACGTCGAGCCGGCCCGTCCCCTGCTGGTAGCCGGTCGCGCCGGTGGCCGGGGTGGTGGACGCGGTGAGCGCCTGCTTGATCCGTGCGCCGGTCCAGTCGGGGTGCCGCTGGGCGAGGATCGCGGCCGCCCCCGCGCCATGCGGCGTCGCCATCGACGTACCGGACATGGAGACATAGCCGTCGGCAGCCGGGTCGCCCAGGTTGCCGTGCGCCGCCCTCGCCGAGACGATGCCCACGCCCGGCGCCGTGAGGTCCGGTTTCAGCGCGCTGTCGGCGGTCGGGCCGGTGCTGGAGAAGTCGGCGAGCCGGTCCTCGCCGTCGACGGCGCCCACGGTGAGCGCCGACTCCGCGGCCCCCGGGGAGTCGACGGTTCCCGCGTCGGGGCCCTCGTTGCCGGCCGCGGCGACGGTGAGCATGCCGGTGCTCTTCGAGAGGGCGTTCACCGCCGCCTCGACCGGGTCCTCGCCCGGGGTGTCGGCCTGGCCCAGGCTGAGGTTGGCCACCTTGGCGCCCTGCCCGGCGGCCCACTCCAGGCCGGCGATGACGCTGGAGTCGCTGCCCTCACCGCTGTCGTCCAGCACCTTGGCGTTGAGGATCCCGGCACCGGGCGCGACCCCCTTGTACCGGCCGCCGGACCGTGCGCCCGACCCCGCCAGCGTCGCGGCCACATGGGTGCCGTGGCCGGCCATGTCGTCGGTGCTGCCGGTGCCGGTGAAGTTCTTCGACGCCTTCACCGCCGAGGCGAGGTCCGGGTGTGTGGTGTCGACGCCGGTGTCCAGGACGGCGACCTTGACGCCCTTGCCGTCGTATCCGGCCGCCCAGGCGGCCGGGGCGCCGATCTGCGCGACGCCGCCGCCCGCCTCCCCGGCCTTCGCGCCGTCTTCGTCCGCCGGCGCCCTGAACCGGCCGTCCAGCCAGACCCGCGCGACTCCCTTCCCCTCGGTGAGGGCCTGCCACATGTCGTCGGCCCCGGCCTTGGGGACGGTGATCGCGGCGCCCGCCACACTGGGCAGTTCCCGGCGCACGGTGGCGTCCGCGTCCGCGACCAGCGACTTCTGGGTGCTCCGGCGCTGGGCGGACGTGCCCTCGTACGCCACGATCAGCGGGAGCGTGCCGCGCCGGGTGTCGTCGTAGCCGGCGCGTATCAGGCCGCTGACATCGAACAGCCGCATGTCCAGGACGCCTTGGCCGATCAGGGCGGCGGCGTCGGCGGGAACGACGTACTGATCGCCCCCGGCGCCGCGCACGGACACCGGGACATGCTCACGGCCCGGTGCCCGCCGTACGCCCGTCACCCGGCCCCGGGCGTCCAGCCGGACCCCGTCGCCGGTGAGGAGGGTGACGTACCGGCCTGCCGCGGAAGCGGAGCCGGGGGCCCGTGCGCCGAGGGCGTGGCTGCCGGGCGCCGCGACGGTGGCGGTGTCCTGCGTCCGTACGCCGAGGCCGGAGCCCGTGGCCGCCACCGAGACACCCGTCATCAGCCCCGCCACCAGCAGGGCGGCCAGCGAGGCGCTGGTGGTTCTGTCGCGCATTCAGCTCGCCTGCCCGGGGACCTGCTTGGCGGCGTCGACGACCGCGCGCTCGGTGATCGCGCTGGTGTGCGTGACGGTACCGACCTTGAGGGGATTGCCCGCCGTGGCCTTGACCACCACGATGCGCTCGCCGAGGAACCGCAGCGTCTTCTTGTCGAAGATCCACTCGGTGCGCTCGCCGTCGTTCTCCCGCGCGATCGCGACCCCGTGCCGGCCCGTGGCGTCGACCGCGTCATCCACCGAGACGACGCCGGGGATCTTGGCCGCGGCCTGGTAGAGGGCGGCGCCGACCTCGGCGGGCGGGTAGCTCTCGAACAGCAGATCGCCGATCGCGACGAAGGCGGCCTGGTCGCGCGGGACTTCGGGGTCCCGGACGGCGTCCGACTCGCGGTAGATCCGCTGGAGCAGCGCGTCGGGGTCGGTCGGCAGCGCGGCCAGGGCGTTGTAGGCGCCGCTGAACGGGGTGTCGCCCTTCAGGGTGATGCCCTTGTCGCTGGTCTGACCGGCCTCGATCAGCCAGCCGTCCCTGCCGTCGAGGGAGTTCCAGACCTGGCGGGAGTGCAGCTCGTCGCTGACCGCCTCGCTCTTGTCGCCGACGGTCTTGATGTAGCTGTCGGCCACCTTCGAGGCGATGTAGATGTACTGGCCCTTGCGCGGGGTGGGCTCGGAGGTGTCGGCGGCTGCCAGGGAGATGCGTTCGAGGAGCTGGGGGGCGCCCTTGGCGTCGGCGACGCCGATCCTGGTGGTCAGTGCCGGGCCGGTGGCCAGGGCGGTCTTGCCGCCGTCGGTCCCGCCACCGGTGAGGGCGAGGCCGCCCGCGACCGCGCCGGCCAGGGCGAAGGCCGCGGCGGGCAGGAGGATCGTACGGCGCAGGAACGGGTTGGAGCGCTTCACGGGCGCGACCGGAGAGGTAACGGACGTGCGGGAGGGGGTGCGGAGGTCTTCGTGGATCCGGGCCATCATCTGCTCCTTGTGGAACTGGTGGCGGCCCGCCGGCAGATCCCGCTCGGCGGAGGGCAGCAGACTCTGCGTCTCCGTCCACTCGGCCGGGTGGGGCCGGTGGGAGGGGCTGGCGTTCATCGGTTTCCTTCCTGTGCGGACCGGACCGCGTATCCGCGATCACCTGTTATCTGCCGGTTCGTGCGGGTGGGTTCCCGTTTTTCTTCGAGCAGTTGCGCATCGGCGAGCTTGCGCAGCTTGGCGCGGGCGCGGGAGAGGCGGGAGCGGACGGTGCCGACCGGGATACCGAGGGCGCGGGCCGCCTCGGCGTACTCCATCCCCTCCCACAAACACAGCGTCAGGACCTCACGCTCGGGGCGCTTGAGCAGGCTGAGGGCGGCGAGCGTGGCGTTGATACGGCGCCGGTCGTCCAGGCGTCCGGCGGTCTCCTCAGCGTGGTCCTCGACCCGCTCCTCAGCGGCGTGCGCGGCGGCCGCGGCGCTCGCCGCGTTGCGGTAGCGGCGGTTGCTGCGGTGGTGGGAGCGGGCGACGTTGGTGGCGATGCCCAGCAGCCACGGCCGCAGCGAGCCACCTTCGGCCTCGACCGAGGCCCGGCGCCGCCACGCCTCCATGAAGGTCGTCGACAACACGTCCTCGGCCAGCGACCAGTCGGCGGTCAGCCGAAAGGCGTGGTTGTACACCGCGCGGGCGCACTCGTCGAAGAGTTCCGCGAAGGCGTCCGGATCTCCGCTTCGCACCCGGGTTCGCATATCTGTGGTCACGTCTTGCACTGACGTTCGGTGCGGGCGGGTTCCGGTGAGACACGTCACAGCCGTCGCACAGGTCACCGGTGCGGTGACCGCACGAGGACTCGGCGGACATGGCAGCCGCTCAGCCACGCACCGCTCAGGCTGGGAGTCTCCAACAGCTTCTCGACCAGCCTGCGTACACCCGGACCGGGTCCCGCATCGGATCGGGGCGCCTTGTCTTCGGGTCTGCGGGCAACCTCACGAGATTCCGATCAACCGCTGGCCGACCTCTCCGCGTCCAGCGGCGGACCCGGCAGGTGGTGCCACGCGTGACGGCACCCCTCGGCGCAGTACAGCGTCCGTCTGGGAAGGGTTCCACGCGGGAAAGCCGAACGGGCGGTTCACAGGCAGGCGTTGATGCGGAGTCAGCAGGCGTCGTACTTCCAGGCACCGCCCTCAACCGTCCACGGCTGCCCCTGCTGGTCGAGCTTCGGCAGGCCCCTCACCTTGTACGAGACGCGGCCCGTGTCCCCTGAGACGGTGGCGTGCACGTCCGTCGCCGGGTGGTCGGGACCGTACGCCTTCGCTGCCTGCTCCACGGTGGCCGCGAAACTGGCCGAGCCCGCCTTGGCGCGGCAGCGCTTCGACAGGAAGGCGTACGCCCCCTCCCCGTCCCCTCCGAAGTAGAGGTTCACGTAGGTGTCCGCGACGCGCTCCAGTTCGATGGCGTCGGGCGGCGTCGGGGTGGTGGTCGGCGTCTCGGCGACCGTGGTGGTGCTGCGCTTCGGGGGCTCGGCTTTGTCGTCGCTGGACGATGAACAGGCGGCGAGGGTGGCGAGTAGGGCGGTGGCGAGTGTGATGGCCGCGCGGATACGCATGTCTCCCCCATGGAACGGTGTGTTGGAGGGAGCATGGTGCCACGCCGGGCAGGGTGGGGCCCCGTCCAGGGAACGGCGGTTGGAGGTCTGCTCGTCGCGCGAGGTCTCGATCTCGGCCGCCAGCATGGCCATGTCGTGCACATGCGTGTTGTGCTTGGCCCCGTACTCGTCATCGATCGCGGGCAGAACTCTGCCGAGCGCCGCTGTGAGCCCGGTCAAGCCCGCGCGTCGAGCTTCTCTTCGAGCATGGGGGAGATCCTTCCAGACCCAGTGCGTCGAGGCCCGGCTCCGCCTCCACTCGCCGCACCCACGGGGTCAGCAGCGTTAGGGTCCGCTGCATGACCCACCACGCTCCGGCCTGTCCCGACTGCGGCCTGCCCATGGAATCCGGTGGCCTCGTACTGTCCGGGCGGGACGACGACGGCCGACGGGCCTGCCGGTCGCTGTGGAGGTGTGCAGGTCGGCATGTCTGGTGGGGCTGGGCCGACCGGCCCGAGGAGCCGTTGGAGGTCTGCCCGGTGCCGCAGCTGTTCCGCTGATCTCCAACGGCCTACTGCCATCAGCCGGAGCACGTGCGTGTGCCCTCGTCCTCGTCGGTCGCAGGGGTTTTTCATGCCGTTCGGACGGCCGGGGGGATCACCGCCAGCGCCGCCGGGTGGAGGCCGTTCACCGTCAGGTCCGTCAGGTCCGTCAGGTCCGTCAGGGGCGTGGGGCTGGGAGCGGCGAGCCGGTCCGGCCAGGTCAGTACCGCCGGGGCGGTGTCGGGGGCGGAGACCTCCAACTGCCGCAGGGGTGCGCGCAGGCCCACGCCGAGTGCCTTGAGCACCGCCTCCTTCCGCGTCCAGATCCGCAGGAAGGCGGCCCCCCGTGCGTCCGGGGGGAGGGCGTACAGGGCGGCCGACTCGCGGGCGGAGAGGGCGGTGCGGGCCGCGGCGTCGACGTCGAGGGGGGTGCCGGCCTCCTCGACGTCGAGGCCCACCCGGGCGCCCCGGCACACGGCCACCCCGACGACATCGCCGCTGTGGGTGACCGAGAAGTCGTACTCGGCGTACCCGGCGTACCCGGCAGGTACGGCCAGCCGGGGCTTGCCGTGCGGTCCGCCGCAGGTCGGGCAGACGCGCCGCAGGGGGACGTCCTCGGGGGGTACGCCGAGCAGCTCGCCCAGGAGCCGGCGGCTCAGGGCACAGCCGACGAGGAAGCGGTCACGGGTGGCGGGGTCCACCGTCGCCGACCAGCGGGCGCGCTCCACAAGGTCGAGCGTGGCCAGCAGTTCCTCGTGGGCGTCGGCCGAGCGCGCCCACGAGACCTGCACGGAATGCATGCCGGGGACAGGAGGACGAGGGAGAAGGTCAGTGCACGGCGCGCAGCATGCGCGTGACGTTGATCTTCGTCGGCGAAAGGCCCAGCTCCACGCTCTGCATCATCCGCTCGCCGTTCAGCCGGCCGTACGCGAGCAGGTCGACGTTCGCCAGGCTGAATTCGGGCCAGGTGTGAATGCTCAGATGCGAGGCGGAAAGCAGGAGAATGGCGGTCACGGCGCCGTTCGGGAAAACGTGGGAAGCCTCACCGAGTACCGTGGCGTTTCCCTTTTCGGCGGCCGTGCGCAGCACCTGGAGGAGGCGCTCCTCGTCGGTCAGGATGCTGTGGTCGCTCACCCATACGTCGACGGCATAAGAGCAGAGATCGTCGACGTTTATGCCCTCGGTGGCGAGGTCGGTGGAGTTGGTCATGGGGAACCGGGGGTGAGGAACCGCTGCCCCCGTCTCCTTTCAGATAGATCAGCGCTGGTCCGCGCGGCTGAAGAGGAAGGTCGCGAGGCCGGTTGCTGGCGCTCGGTCGGGCCAAGCCTAGCATCCGGGGCGCTATGGGGCTCGCGAGCGCTTCCCGTCAAGGGGGCGGGAAGACCGGGGGCATATTCGGCCGGAAACGATGGGGGGAATTCCGGTAACCGCTTCCGGTAAACCCTTCCGCTAAAACATTCCCTCCGGGGTGCGGAATGCCGCCTGCCGGAAGGGTGGGGGCCCGTCACCGGAATTGCCCTTCCCTCTCCGCATTCGCGGTCGCCGTACCACGTCCGATCGGGGCGCCTACCAGCCCGTATACTCGATACCCACGGAATCCATCAGCTTCCCTGGAGCAGCATTGTGACGAACGCGCGTCGGCACCCCCGGAGTACCACCGCCGATCAACTGCTCACGGAAGTCGCGGACGCCGTCCGGCTTCAGGAGGGCCCGCCCGGGGTGCGGTCCGTGCTGCGTGCGCTGCGCCGTCTGGCCCCCGCCTCCACCAAGGACCTCAGCCGGGCCACCGGCCTGCCGGTGCCGATCGTCGCCGCCCTGGGGAACGAACTGCGGCGCCGCGGTCTCGTCACCAAGGAGCGCCCCAGCCGGCTGACCGAGGCCGGCTCGGACCTCGTCGCCCGGCTCGGCATGGACCTCACCATGGACGCCACCTGCCGCACCTGCGACGGCCGTGAGCTGGTGATCCCCGAGGTGCTCGACGAGGCCGTACGGCGGCTGCGGGCGCTCATGGAGTCCGGTCCCGCCGCCGACATGGCGATCGACCAGTCGCACTGCACGGCCGAGACCAAGGTGCGCCGGGTGCTGGCGCTGCTGACGGCGGGCGCGCTGCCGGGCGGCTCGCTGCTGCTGATCGGCGACGACGACCTGGTGTCGCTGGCCGTGGCCGTCGTGGGCGACGTGCTGGGCGGGCCGATCGTCGAGCGGGTGACCGTGGTCGACATCTCCGCCGAGATCCTCGACTACATCCAGAAGGTGGCGGGGGGACTCGGCACCCGTGTCGAGACGGTGCAGCACGATCTGCGGCACCCGCTGCCCGAGCGGCTGCACGGACAGCACGACGTCGCGATGACCGACCCGCCGTACACGCCCGAAGGCGCCCGGCTCTTCCTGTCCCGCGCCGTGGAGGGCCTGCGGCCCGGTCCGGCGCACAGTGTCTTCTTCTCCTTCGGCGGCAAGAGCCCGGACGAGATGCTGGAGGTCCAGCGGGAGATCATGGCCCTGGGCCTGGTCACCCACGGCTACATCCGCAACTTCAACGAGTACGAGGGCAGTGGCATCCTCGGCGGTGTCGGCTTCTTCCAGCAGCTCCTCACCACCACCTCCACCGCCTCCCGCCAGGGCGACTACAGCGGTCCCCTCTACACGGGCGACAAGCGGACCCGGCAGCGCGAGTACGAGTGCGTGGCCTGCGGCCACAAGGTCCGTGTCGGCCCCGGCGCCCGCTGGGCCCAGGTCGCCGCCCTGCGCGCCGAGGGCTGTCCGAACTGCGGGAAGGGCCCCTTCCGGCCGGGACGACTGGTCTCGGAAGCACCGGAGCCGATGAAGCCGACGGAGCCGTCGGGGGCGCAGGAGCGCGCGGAGGCGCCAGCACCTTCGGGGGCGCAGGAGCGCGCGGAGGCCCCAACACCTTCGGAGGCGCAGGAGCGTTCGCACGCGTCGAAGGCGGCGGCGCCCTCCGAGGCACAGGGGCGTCAGGAGCCGAAGGAGCGGCAGGAGCGGCAGGGGCGTCAGGAGCGGCAGGAACGCGCGGCGACCGTCCGTGCGGACGTCCCGGTCACCCCCGCCGTGCCGTCCACCACCCGCACGATCGGCTGGCACCTCCCGACCCCCGAGGAGCGTGCCGCCCTCGAGAAGCGCGCGCACCCCTATGTCACCCGCCAGGCCGACGAGCGTGACCTTCCGGCGATCGGGGCGTTCGAGGCGGAGATCGCCCGGGTCTCCTTCGGTGAGGACGCCATCGACGACCCGGTCCGCTGGGCGACCCGCCTCGGCAAGGCGATGGAGAAGTCGAAGCAGGGCATGATCGTCGCCGGGCGGCCGGGCGGGGAACCCGTCGGCTGGTGCTGGGTGAGCATCAACCAGAACGCGATGACCGGCGACCGCTACGCCAACTTCCGTTCCCTGGCGGTCGCCCCGGTGGACAACCGCAGTGACGTCGCCGAACTCCTGCTCACCGCGGGCCTGGAGTTCTGTCTGGCGGGCGGCATCACCGAGGTCACCGGCCGGGTCCACGTCGGCAACGTGCCGATGCGCACGGTCTACCGCAAGTTCGGCTTCGACCCCACCAGCCTCTCCATGAAGCTGTTCCTGCCCCGGAGTGAGCGATGACCGCCTTCGACGCCGACCGCGTCAAGTGCGTCGTCTGGGACCTCGACGGCACCCTCTGGGACGACATCGCCGTCGAGTCCCCCACCGACGAACTGCCCGTCCCCCGCCCCGAGATGCTGGCCGCGATCGACGCGCTCGCGGCGCGCGGCGTGCTCAGCAGCGTCGCGAGCCGCAGCGCGCCCGCCGTGCTCGACCGGCTCGCGGCCACCCGGCCCGAGGTCCGCGAGCGGTTCCTCGCCCCACAGGTGTCCTGGCAGGACAAGAGCGAGTCGCTGCGCAGGATCGCCGACAGCCTGGGGATCGCGGTGGACGCTCTCGTGCTGGTCGACGACTCGCCCTACGAACGCGCCGAGGTCGAGGCCCTGCTTCCAGCGGTGGGCACCCTCGCCCCCGAGGACGTGCCCGCGCTGCTGGCCGCGTTCGAGGGCCGCGAGGTCACCCCCGAGTCACGCGCCCGGGTCGACCGCTACCGCACCGAGGAGGCGCGCCGGGCCGAGGGCGAACGCTTCCACGGCAGCCGGGAGGAGTTCCTGAGCTGGTGCGCCATGCGGCTCACGGTCGGCGCGGCCACGCCCGAGGAGATCCCGCGCGCCCTGGAACTCGCCGCCCGCACCCACCGGCTGAACTCCTCCGGCCTCACCCCGGACCGGCTGCGCGAGCTGGCCGGCTCGGAGGGGTACGAGCTGTACACGGCACGGATGACGGACCGTTTCGGCTCGTACGGCATCATCGGCGCCGCACTCGTCGACCGCGGCGGCGCAGGCGCGAGCGCGACCACCTGGTCGATCCCGCTGCTCGCCCTCTCCTGCCGGGTCGCCGGCCGGGGCGCGGCGGCGGCCTTCCTGTTCTCGCTGATGGGACGGGCGCGGCAGGCCGGTGCCGAGGAGTTCCGGGTGACCCTGCGCCCCACCGACGCCAACCTGGAGATGCGGATCCTGCTCCGCCAGGCGGGGTTGCGCCGGGTGGACGACACCGAGGGCGCGACGCCCGACTCGGCCGTCCTCGGGCGCGCGCTGCACGGCGAGCTCCCGAAGCCGCCCCCCTATCTGCACGTGACCGACCGAGAGGACGCCGAGGCGTGACCGACATCCAGGACCCGCCCGCGGTGGAGGGGGAACTGCGCGCGATGATCGCCGAGGCCGCCCGGCTGGACCCGGGCGTGGTGGCGGAACTCCCCGCGGACACCGCGCTGTTCGGCCCGGAGATCGCCCTCACCTCGCTGGCCGGGGTGACCCTGCTCGGCGCGATCGACGCCCGGTTCGGCGTGGACGTCGCCGCGCTGGACCTGAGCCTGGACAGTCTGGAGTCCATCGCCACGCTCGCCGGCTTCGTCGCGGCACACCTCCGGGCCGGGTAGGCACCCGGCCGTAGGTCTCTCCTGTTCAAAAAGGGTGATCCGGACCGAAGCGCCGTGACCCCGCCGGGGCGGCGGCGTTGAAGGGCATGTGCGACGGCGTTCCCTGCTGTCGCGCGAACCGAATCACTTAAAGGAGAACGTGATGTCTCGCATCGCGAAGGTGGCGGCCGTTGCCCTGGGCACCGGCGCCGTGGTGGTCAGCGGGGCCGGCCTGGCCATGGCGGACGCGGGTGCGCAGGGTGCGGCCGTGGGCTCGCCGGGCTTCCTGTCCGGCAACGTCGTCCAGGTTCCGGTCCACGTCCCGGTCAACATCTGCGGCAACACCCTCAACGGGCTCGCTCTGCTGAACCCGGCCTTCGGCAACACGTGCGCCAACGTCAGCGGCCACGACAAGGGCAAGGAGCACGGCGGCGACTACGGTCACGACCGCCACGGCAGCAGCTCCAGCAACGGCGGCGGCAAGCGCGGCGGCGCCGGCTACGGCGACTGACGCACGCGTCCCCCCACGCATCGGCAGAGCCCCGGCACCTCGAGCGCCGGGGCTCTCGCCTGTCCCGCCGACAGGTCTACGGCCACAGGTCTACGGCCACAGATCTACCGGCCACAGGCCTTCGGGCTCACAGGTCCACAGGCCCACAGGTCTACCTGCCTACCTGCCTACCTGCCTACCTGCCTACCTGCCTACGCATACCTGTAGATCCCCGACAGGTCCTCCAGCTGATCCGGCGTCACGTTCCACGGCGGCAGCTTCTCCTTGCGGGAGACGACCCGGCGGTACTGCCGGCTCGACGGTCCGGGCGGTTCCGCGGGCAGATAGCGGTGCACGCGGTGGCGGGCCTGCCAGCGGGTCCACACCAGGTCGATGAAGGCGTGGTGGAGCCAGAACACGGGGTCGTTGACGGAGGCGCCGCCCAGCATCTCCCCGCCGACCCACCGGTGCACCCGGTTGTGGTTGCGCCAGGCGACGCTGCCCCGGCCGGTGCCCCAGCCCTCCAGTTTGTTGCGGAAGCCCTCGGTGACCGTCGAGTCCCAGGGCGCGGTGTCGTAGACCGGGTCCTTCATGGCCCACTCCAGTTCGGCGGCGGTGGGCAGTTCGATGGGCCCGGCGGAGCGGCCGAGGTCCCGGGTGAGGAACTCGCCGTCGGTGATGTTCTCCTTGAGGGTCCAGTTGCCGGTGGCGTAGGCGAACGGCCCGGTGGTGACCTGGCGGTCGGAACGGCGTCCGTTGCCGCCGAGGAGGTCCGCGGTCCAGGGCACGGCGGTCGCGCTGCGATTGCGCGTCCAGTCCCAGTACGGCACGGTCACCGAGGGGTCGACCCGGCGCAGCGCCTTCTCCAGCTCCAGCAGGAACCGCCGGTGCCAGGCCAGGAAGGAGGGCGCCATGTGGGCCGTACGCAGGCCGCCCTCGCCGTCGGAGACGTAGTAGTCGATGTGGATCCGTACGAACTCGTCGTACTCGCCCCGCCGTTTGATCTCCAGCAGTGCCTTCACGAACCGCCGGCGTTCGTCGGCGGTCAGGGTGCTGACATCCTTACGCGTATAGACCACGGCGTCCCCCCATCTCGTGCGGGTGGCCGCCGTACGCCGGGTCGTCGCCCTCGCGCAGCATCTCGCCGGGGCCGAGCTCGTCCACGGCGGCGCGGGCGGCCTCCAGCGGGGTGCGGTACGAGCGGTAGTGGTCGACCATGCTCAGCCAGGTGCCGTCGGCCCGGCGCATCAGGTGCAGCGGGCGGCCGTCGACGGTGACCTCCCACTGGGCGCCGCCGACGGCCGAGCGGCCGGCCGAGGTGGGGACGCCCTGGATACGGCGACCGCGGTAGACCTCGTCGAAGCCGGTGCCGGCCGCGTCGTCCGTGCGCGAGGCGGCGCCCGTGTCGTCCACCCGGCCGGGCCAGGCGGCGGCGACGACCGGGACGAGGGCGAGCCCGGCGGCGACGCCGAGCAGCCCGCGCAGCGTCTCCCGCCGGGTACCGGCCCTGGCCGGCCCGGGCTGCCTCGTGGATCCGGGTACTCCGTCGACGTCGACGACCATGGGGTGCTCCTTCTCGTGTGCGGTTGTCCGTAGCGGTAACCGCCCGGCGGCCCTCCGGGTCACCTTGGGGCGCCCGAAGCACACGGACGGGCCCGGACGGGAGGCCGTCCGGGCTCGTGGGCGTGGCGTCGTCGTCCGCTCGGGACTACAGGCCCTGGCCCAGTCCGAGGTGGGCGACAGGGACGGCCTGGGCCATCGGGGTGAGCACACCCGCCTGGGGCAGCTTCGGCTCCGGCAGGCCGAAGTTGTCCGGGTTGGGCGGGGTGAGCGGGGCGTCGAGGGCCAGACCGGGGCCGAGGGTGCGCAGGTCGGTGGCCGGGGCGTCCAGACCGAGATGCTGGAAGCCGTTCCCGGGGATCTCCGGCAGGGGTGCCCGGACGTCGGCGCCGGGCAGTCCGGCGCTCACGGGGAGCTGCGGGACGGCCCGCTCGGGGATCAGCCGGCCCTCGGCGTAGCGCGGGCCCTCGGGCGAGCCGGGCGTCGGCAGCGGGATCTCGCCACCGACCTCGGGCAGTTCCATGCCGAGGGAGTTCTCCAGGCCGTTCAGCGGGACGGGGACGGGGACCGTGCCGATCGCCGCGGCGGGGGTCGCGGCGGCGGCTCCCGCCGCGGCGGCCACACACGTCAGCACGGCGGCGAGGGTTCCTCGGGTGGTCGGCTTCATCTCGGTACGGGCCCTTTCGTCACGGTCGGCGGCTGTGCGGCTGTACGGCCGTGGGACTGTGCGGCTGTACGTCCGTACCGGGTAACGAGCCTGAAATCGCCACCAGCGCACAATTCCCCCGCACGCCGCAGTCGCCCGACGAGCAGTTCGTCAGACCGTCCGTTCGTCAGAACGTCCTTTCGTCGGACCGTCCGGTGTTCAGCCGGTCAGCTCGTCCAGAAATCCCACCAGCGGGTCAGGATGAGCATGCCGACGACCCCGAGGTGCAGCAGCGGCAGGACCCAGGTGAAGTCCGCGAAGAAGGCGCGCACGGCCGGCGGTGCCGGGAGGAATTCCCGGCGTACGTCGAAGGAGACGACGTACCAGAACAGCACGATGGTGGCGATCCAGGCCAGGCAGCACCACAGGCACAGCGCGTTGATCCGGTACAGGGACTGGAACTGGAGCCAGGTCACGAACCCGACGCCGAAGAGGCATCCGGCGGTGAAGGTGAGCCAGTACCAGCGGGGGAAGGCGGCCCGGGCCAGCAGGCTCGTCCCGACGCACACGACGACGCCGTAGGCCACCAGGCCCAGCATCGGGTTCGGGAACCCGAACGCCGAGGCCTGGTCGCTCTTCATGACGCTGCCGCAGGACACCACCGGGTTCAGGCTGCACCCCGGCACGAAGTCCGGGTTCTCCAGCAGCTTGAACTTGTCGAGGGTGATGACCCAGGAGGCCAGCAGCCCGGCCGCGCCGCACAGGACGAGGAGTACGGCGAAACCCCGGCCGGTGCCCGCCCGCCCGGCCCCCGGGGCCGCGGACTCCGGCTCGGCTGCCCCCGGCACCTGTGTCAGCCGCGCAGACTGCGGGCGGGCAGCACGATGTGGGCCGCCGCGGTGAGGGTCTCCTCGGCGCCCGCGAACGCGGCCAGCGCCTCGGGTTCGACGGGCCGGCCGGGGACGGCGTCGGGCCACGGGCGGGTGGTGAAGACGAGGTAGGCGTAGCCGCGGGCCTCGACGGCGTCGAGCCACTCGGGCGGCGGCACGCACTGGGCGTTGAGCATCGGCATGTTCAGGACGGCGGAGCCGGCGGTGACGAGCAGCGTGACCGGCAGGCTGGGCCGCTCGCCGCCGTCCACGAGGTCGCCGCCGACGGGCAGGCCGTTGTCGGCGAGCAGCCGCTCGATGGCGACGGCGGTGGTCTCGGCGCCGCCGTCCGCCGCGTCACCGAGGGAGTAGGCGAGCAGATAGGGCATGTCACTGCCGTCGGGGGCCTCGCCGCTCCACGGCATCACGACGAGGGTGCCCAGGTCGGCCACGCTGAAGGGGCGGGTTGTGCTTGGGGTTGAGGTCACCGCGCGACCCTACAAGCGCCGCGGCGGGCGGCCGGGGGTGTTCTCACCCGACCGGGGGACGCCTCGGGGGTGCTCCACACGAACGAGGGACGCCGGTCCCGTCCGTACGGGACCGGCCCCGCGCAAGGGGAAGGGTCAGCCGTTCAGGGGAAGCCCGCCGAGCAGCTTGGTGTGCTGGTTGAGGGCACCGGCCGCGCCGTTGACCGCGTTCAGCAGGGAGCCCTTGTTCTCGGTGTCGAGGGCGTTCGACTGCTGCTGGAGCGGCATCACGTCCCGGGCGGTGAGATCGCCCTTGGTGAGGGTGTTCACGGCGCCGTTGAGGCTGGTGGGCGTGAGGTCGGCGGTGTCGTGGGCGAACGCGGGCGCGGCGGCTCCGGCGAGGACGACGGACCCTGCGACGACGACGACGGCCTTGAGGGACTTCATCGGGTTCCTTCCAACGAGATCAGTGGTCAGGCGGAGTGATCAGGAGTGATGAGGAGGAGTGGTCAGGAGGCGTGGTCAAAAAAGGGATGACGGACGTCGAACGGCCGCTCTCCCGGGGGAAAGCGGCCGTTCGACGAGGACGTGGGGTGGCGTCAGTCGTTGACGCAGGTGTTGCCGAAGGCCGGGTTCAGCAGGCCGACGATGTCGACGGTGTTGCCGCAGACATTGACCGGGATGTGGACCGGAACCTGGACGACGTTGCCCGAGAGCACGCCCGGGGAGTGCTCGGCGACACCGCTCGCGCCGCTGTCGGCGGCGGCGATGCCGGAGGCGCCGGCGACGGCCGCAGCGGCAACGGAGGTCAGGACCAGGCCCTTCGCGATACGCGACATGGAGAAGTGCTCCTTGGGGTTTTGACACCAATCACCCGGGCGGGGATGCCCGGCGCTGTGTCAACGCGCTGTACCGCCCGGGGTTGTGCCGCCAAAGGAGTGAACTGATTCGCCCATGTGCTCGATCGCCACGCGGTCGCGCCGCTCCCGCCCGGCCCCGGGCGCGCCGGTCTGCCCATCCGACGATGTGTTGAACACGGTGATCAGCGGGCCGGGGCGGCTCCGGCGGCGCACGTCCCGGCGTATGACGACGTCATGGGCCGTTGCGGTGACGTGTTCGATCTCGGCGCGGGTTGCGGCCCGGTGGTGACCAGCGGACGTTCAGGCTCGTTTTCCACCGGGACGCGGCGTGTACCGGGGCGCTCTTCGCGGCCATCGGGACACGGACGAAGCCGTCGGCGCGTTCCGGCCCGTCCCGAGCGCCACCACGAGCGAGGAAACCGCGCGATGCACCAGCCAGAACCCGACGGAGGAACCCGGGTCCTGCATCTCACCCAGCCTGTGGACGGCGGCGTCGCCCGCGTCGTCACCGACCTGACGCGGGCTCAGCTCGCGGCCGGGCTCCACGTCACCGTGGCCTGCCCCGACAGCCCCTTCGCCGACGGCCTGGGCGCCCTGGGCGCGCAGGTGCGGCGCTGGGAGGCGACCCGGTCCCCCGGGCCCTCGCTGCCGGGTGAGGTACGACGGCTCGTACGCCTGCTCGACCAGGTACGCCCCGCACTGGTGCACGCCCACAGTGCGAAGGCGGGACTGGCCGGCCGGCTCGCCGTGCGGGGGCGGATCCCGACCGTGTTCCAGCCGCACGCCTGGTCGTTCGAGGCGGTCGGCGGGGCCACCGCCGCGCTCGCCCTGCGGTGGGAGCGGTTCGGGGCCCGCTGGGCCGGCCGCCTGGTGTGCGTGAGCGAGGCCGAGCGCGCGACCGGGCTCGGCGCGGGGATCAGCGGCCGGTGGAGCGTCGTACCCAACGGCGTCGACACCGAGCGGTTCCGGCCCGGGGCCGCCGACGCCGTACGCGCCGCCCTCCTGCCGGAGGTCGACCCGGCCGCACCGCTCGCGGTGTGCGTCGGGCGGCTGTGCCGGCAGAAGGGGCAGGACGTGCTGCTCGAGGCCTGGGCGGACGTCGTACGGCAGGTGCCCGGGGCGCGGCTGGTGCTCGTCGGCGACGGGCCCGACGCGGAGCGGCTGCGGGCCGGGGCGCCGGAGTCGGTGCTGTTCGCGGGGGCCGTCGACGACACCGTCCCCTGGTACCGGGCCGCCGACCTGGTGGTGCTGCCCTCCCGCTGGGAGGGCATGGCGCTGGCCCCGCTGGAGGCGCTGGCCTGCGGGCGGCCGGTGGTCGTGACCGAGGTGGACGGCGCCCGGGAGAGCCTGCCGGCCGCGCTCGCCCCCCACTGTCTGGTGCCCGCCGGTGATCCCGCGGCGCTGTCCCGGGCCGTCGCCGCGCTGCTGTCCGACGCGCCCCTGCGGGCCTTTCTCGGCGAGCGGGGGCGCCGCCACGTCCTGTCCACGCACGATGCGCGGCACATGGCGGCCGCGGTCGCGGACGTGTACCGCGACCTGCTCCGTCCCAGGCCCGCGCCCCGGGTCGTGCCCACCGAGTCCAGGGAGTCCCTCCACCCGTGACTGCCGAAAGTACTGCGGAATCGACTGTCTCCCCGCCCGGCGTCCAGGGCGGCTATCCACCCCTGTCGGTCATCCCCCGGCCGGAGAGCACGGGCGCGAACCTGAGGTTCCCGGCCCGGCGGCCCCCGGTCCGGGCCACCGCGCCCCCGCTCCTGCTGCTCGCCGACGGGCTCGCCGCGCTGGCGGGCGGGGCGGTGCTGCTCGGCGCCGGCCACCACCGTGCCCTGATGGCCGTGCTGGCGGCCCTGGCCTTAGCGGTGCGGCCCCGGCGGCAGCCACCCGTGCCGGGTGTGCTGGACGAGCTGCCCACCGTCTGCGGCCGGGTCACGGTGGCCTGGCTGGCGCTCGGGGCGCTCGCCGCGGCCTGGCACCCGGGGCACGCGCTCACCGCGGCCACCCTGGCCACCGGCTTCGCCGTACAGTCCCTGACCGCCTGCGCGGGCCGGGCGCTGGTCCATCTGCGCCGCCGCCGGACGATGGTCAGGCATCCGCGCGCCGCGCTGGTCATCGGGCCCGCCGCGACCGCCCAGCGGGTGGCCGCCGCGCTGCTGCGGCATCCGCGCTGCGGGGTGCGGCCGGTGGGCGTGGTCGCGGAGCGGCCGGACGGCCCCGACGGGCTGCCGGTGCTGACGACCGGCCAGGAGGTGCAGCGGGCCCTCATCCAGAACGGCGTCCGGGACGTCCTGTGCGTCCACCCCGCCGTCCGCTCCAAGCAGGGCCCGCTGCTGCGGGCGCTGACCGCTTCCGGTTGCACGGTGTGGGAGGTCGACGCCGACTCGCCCTCGTACACCGGCCGGGAGCAGCTCGCCGGGTTCGCCTGCCGGCGGCTGGACCTGGGGTCCGGGCGGGGCAGCATCGGCAAGCGGCTGCTCGACGTCGCGGTGTCGGGGACGCTGCTGCTGCTGATCAGCCCGCTGCTGCTGGTGTGCGCGGCGGTGCTGCGGTGCACCGACGGGCCGGGGGTGGTCTTCCGCCAGGAGCGCATCGGCAAGGACGGGCTGCCGTTCACGCTGCTGAAGTTCCGCACGCTGCGGCCGGTCGACGAACACGAGTCCGCGACCCGCTGGAGCGTGGCCGGGGAGATGCGGATGAGCCCGTTCTGCCGGTTCCTGCGCAAGACCTCGCTGGACGAGCTGCTCCAGCTGTGGAACGTGCTGCGGGGCGACATGAGCCTGGTCGGGCCGCGTCCCGAGCGGCCCTTCTTCGTCGGCCAGTTCAGCCAGACGTACCCCGGTTACGCGGCCCGGCACCGGATGCGGGCCGGCATCACCGGGCTCGCCCAGGTGTACGGGCTGCGCGGCGACACCTCGATCGAGGACCGGGCGCGCTTCGACAACGCGTACATCGACAACTGGTCGCTGTGGCAGGACGTGTGCATCCTGGTGCGCACCGCGGCCTCGCTCGTGCGACCGACCGGGAGCTGAGCCCGACCATGACGCATGTGCTGCCGCTGCCGGGTGCCGCCCGGTCCGTGTCGCCGGTGCTGCCGGTCGTCGCGGTGATCGCCCTGCTGGCCCTGCCCGTCTCGCCCGGCGGGGAGGGCGGCGCCGGGCCGGCGGACGCGGTCTCCGCGCTCGTCGTGCTGTTCTGCCTGGTCCGGCTGGTACGGCAGCGGCGGCGCCCCCTGTCCCGTACGGCCGCCGTGGTGCTGGGGCTGCCGGTGGCGGGGCTCGCGCTCGCCGCGACGGGCGCGTCCTCGCCGGGCGAGGGGCTGACCGGCCTCGGCCGCTATCTCCAGGTGTTCGTGCTGGTCCCGGCGGCGGTGCTGCTGCTCGTCCGGGACCGGCGCGATCTGCGGGTGCTGGCCTGGTCCTTCGTGGCGCTGGCGGGCTGGCAGGGCGCGGTGGGCGTCCATCAGTTCGTCACCGGGACCGGTGCGTCCTACCAGGGCGAGATGATCCGCGCGGTCGGCACGTTCGGGCCGCAGGACGTGATGGGCATGGCGACGGTGGTGTCCTTCGGGCTGGTCTGCGCGGTGGGGCTGGCGCTGGGCCGGGCCTGCGTACGGCAGCGGACGGTGGCCGCGCTGGCCGCGCTCGCCCTGTGCGTGCCGCTGGCGCTCTCCTTCAGCCGGGGCGCCTGGATCGCGACCGCGGTGACCTGCGCGGTGCAGCTGGTGCTGGCCGGGCCGGTGCGGGCGCTGAAGGTGGGGGCGGTCGGGGTCGCGGCCGGGGTGGTGCTGGTCGGCGGCTTCGGGGTGGGCTCGGCGATGCTCCAGGAGCGGGTCGGCAGCATCACCCAGGTCACGGACGCGCCGGACCAGTCGGTCACCGACCGGTACACCATGTGGGCGGCCGCGGTCGGGATGTGGCGCGAGCATCCGCTGACCGGGGTCGGGCTGAAGGGCTTCCCCGAGCACCGCGACGCGCACGCCTCGCTGGCGCTGTCCTCCGGCAGCGACACGGACGGCGCGGGCTCCGGTTTCGTCCGGCAGCCGCTGCTGTCCCCGCACAACATGTATCTGCTGATCCTCAGCGAGCAGGGGCTGATCGGGCTGCTGGCCCTGGCGGGAGGCTGGTCGGCGCTGCTCCTGCTCGCCGTGCGCGGCCTGCTCGGGGTCCGCCGCGCCGGCCCCGGTCTGGACTGCGCCCTCGCCGCCTGCGGCCTGCTGGTCTGGCAGCTCGTCGACTTCATGTACGCCGACATCGGCGGCCCCTCGACCGTCCTGACGGCCGTGGTCCTCGGCCTGGTCGCGTGGTGGGCCCTGACGGGGGGCGAGAGCACGGCGGGTGCGCGGGCCTCGGAGGCCGGGGAAGCCGGGGATGCCGCGGCAGGGGCGCGGGCCTCGAGTGACGGGCACTCCACGACGGACGCAGGGGCCGCACGGACCGGCGGTACGGCGGCAGATGCGCGGGCCCCACGAACCGGAGGAGCCGCGACGGAGGTGCGGGACCCGCGAGGACCGGCGCCTGTGTCGCTGGTCGGGGAGCACGTGAGGCGTGGGACGGCTCGGCGCGTGGGGGAAAGCGCGGCGGGGGCGCGGGGCTCGGGTGTCGGGGAGGGTGGGGCGTGAAGGTGTTGTCCTCTCGGCGGGGCCGGCGGACGGGCCGGCGGACGGGCCGGTCCGGTGGTGGCGGTGCGGTCATGCCCGCGGCGCGGGGTGCCGTGGAGAGCGGGGCGGAGTCGGGCGGCGGTGGGGCCGCCGGGCTGCCCCCGGCCTCCGGCGGGTTCCTCGCCAGGGCGGCGTTGGTCACCGCCGTGCTCTCGGTCGCCGGGTCGCTGCTCGGGCTGGTCCGGGACCAGGCGCTGGCGCGGCTGTTCGGGGCGGGCAGCGACACGGACGCCTTCCTCGTCGCCTGGACGGTCCCGGAGTTCGCGGCCACCCTGCTGATCGAGGACGGGCTGGCGTTCGCGCTGATCCCCGCGTTCAGCATGGCGCTGGCCCGGCGCGCCCAGGGTGCCCCCGGCGATCCGGTCCGGGCCCTGGTCGCGGGCACGCTCCCGCGGCTGTCGCTGGCCTTCGTGGCGATCGGCGCCCTGCTCGCCGGTGTCGCCCCGCGCCTGGTCGGCATCCTCGCCCCGGGACTGCCCGACCCGGCGCTCGCCGTGGACTGCACCCGGCTCACGGCGACCTGTGTGGTGAGCTTCGGCCTCGCCGGGTACTGCAGCGCCGCGCTGCGCGCGCACCGGCGGTTCGTGGCGCCCGCGGCGATCTACGTGGCGTACAACGTCGGCATCGTCGGCGGGATGTTCACGCTCGGCGGCCGGTGGGGGGTGCGCTCGGCGGCGGCCGGGGTGGCGGTCGGCGGGGTACTGATGCTTCTCGTACAACTCCCCTCATTGGTACGTCAGTTGAGGAAGGGGGCGGTCGACCGGGAGGGTGCCGGGGAGGAGCCCCGGCCGCTGGACACCGCGCTGCTGACCACCGTGCTGCTGTTCGCCCTGTGCCGGCAGTCGCAGGTGCTCATCGAGCGGTTCCTCGCCTCGAACCTGCCCGCAGGGGCGATCTCGCACCTCAACTACGCGCAGAAGGTGGCCCAGATGCCGATGATCCTGTCGGTGATGGTGTGCACGGTCACCTTCCCGGTGGTCGCGCGGGCCCTGGCCGAGGGGGACACCGAGCGGGCCCGCAACCGGGTGGAGCGGGACCTCTCGCTCGCCGCGTGCATCGTGCTGCTCGGCACCGCCGCCGTGGTGGCCTGCGCCCCGCAGATCATCGGGATCCTCTTCCAGCGGGGCGCGTTCACCGCGGGGGACACCGCGGCCACGGCCGGCGTGATGCGGGTGTACGCGCTCGGGCTGCTCGGCCAGACCCTCACCGGCGTCCTCGTCCGCTCCTACTTCTCGGGCGGCCGCGGGCGCTGGTACCCGGTGGGCGCGATGGCCACCGGGATCCTGGTGACGTCCGGCGTCGGCGCGCTGGGCGTCGGCCCCTGGGGGGTGTACGGGATCGCCGTCGCCAACGCGGCCGGCATCACCGTCACCGCGACGGTCCTGCTGGCCGGGACGGGTCCGCGCAGCGTCCCGTTGCGCACCCGGGCCGTGCTGCTCGAACTCGGCCGCCCGGTGCTCGCCGCGGTGTTCGCGACCGTGGCGGGGCTCCTCGTCACCGCCCGCTGCACGGGCACCCTCACCGGGCTCGTCGCCGGAGCCCTCACCGTGACCGCCGTCTTCGTCCTGCTGGGCCGGGCCCTGGGTGTCCAGGGCGTCGCCCGCGCACTCCGCACCGTACGTTCCGCGACCCGGAGGCTCGCCCATGGCCGCTCCTGACACCACCAGACGCAACTCCGTCCCCTGGGTGGCGATGTACCACTCGGTGACCGAGGACCGCGCCGACGACCCGTACCGCGTCACCGTCACGCCCGAGCGGCTGGACCGGCAGCTCGCCTGGCTGGCCCGGCGGGGCCTGCGGGGCGTCTCCATGGCCGAACTGCTCGCCGCGCCCGCCCCCGGCCGACTCGTCGGCCTCACCTTCGACGACGGGTACGCCGACTTCCTCACCCACGCCCTGCCCGTCCTGCGCCGCCACCGCTGCACGGCCACCCTGTTCGTGCTGCCCGGCCGGCTCGGCGGCGACAACGCCTGGGACCCGCTCGGCCCGCGCAGACCACTGCTCACCGCCCACGGCATCCGGCAGGCCGCCGCCGAGGGCGTCGAGATCGGCTCCCACGGTCTCACCCACCTCGACCTGACCCGCGCCGACGACCTCACCCTGAAGGCGGAGACCGCCGGCAGCCGCGACGCCCTCGCCGACCTGCTGGGCACGGCGCCCGCCGGCTTCTGCTACCCCTACGGCACGATCGACCGGCGGGCCGTGGACGCGGTCCGGGACGCCGGATACCGCTACGCCTGCGCCATCGACCCCGGCCCGCTCACCGGCCCGCACGCCTTCCCGCGCGTCCACGTCGGCCAGAACGACACCTCCGCGCGCCTCTTCCTCAAGTACCGGCTGCACCCGCTGCGCCGCCGCCGGGTCGAGGCGACGCGGTGAGAATCCTGCACATCATCACGGGCCTCGGCGTGGGCGGCGCCGAGCAGCAACTGCGGCTGCTGCTGCCGCATCTGCCGGCCGACTGCGAGGTCGTGACGCTGACGAACCCGGGCGCGGTGGCCGAGGGGCTGCGGGCCGACGGCGTCCGGGTCGTCGACCTCGGGATGCGCGGCAACCGCGACCTGGCCGCGCTGCCCCGCCTGGTGCGGATCATCCGCGCCGGCCGCTACGACCTCGTCCACACCCATCTGTACCGGGCCTGCGTCTACGGCCGCCCGGCCGCCCGGCTCGCCGGGGTACGGGCCGTCGTCGCCACCGAACACTCCCTGGGCGGAACCCAGCTGGAGGGCCGTCGGCTGACCGCCGGGGTCCGGGCGCTGTATCTGGCCAGTGAGCGGCTCGGCCGGGCCACGGTCGCGGTCTCCCCCGCGGTCGCCGGACGGCTGCGCGGCTGGGGCGTGGCGAACACCCGGATCGCGGTGGTGCCCAACGGCATCGACCTGGCCCGCTTCCGGTTCGACGCGGCCGCCCGCGAGCGGGCCCGGCGGCAGCTCGGCCTGCCGCCGGACGCGTACGTCGTCGGCGGCATCGGCCGGCTGACCGCGGGCAAACGCTTCGACATCGCCGTGGCGGCCCTCTCCCGGCTCCCCGCCGACAGCCGGCTGCTGCTGGTCGGCGACGGCCCCGAGGCACAGGCGCTGCGCCGCCTCGCCCGGCGGACGGGGGTCGAGGACCGGGTCCTGCTCACCGGCGAACGCCCCTACGTCCCCGACGGCACCCCCGGCCCCGATCTGCCGTCCCTGGTCTGCGCGATGGACGTGCTCGTCTCCCCGTCCCCCGAGGAGACCTTCGGGCTCGCCGTGGTCGAGGCGCTGGCCTGCGGACTGCCCGTGCGCTACGCCTCCTGCCCCGCCCTCGACGGCCTCACCGCCCCCGGCGCCCACCGGGTCACCGGCGGCACCGAGGCGTTCGTCCGCGCGCTCACCGAGGCCCGCGCCGCGCCCCCCGGGCCGCGCACCGCGCCCGACGCGGCCCACCGCTACGACATCGCCCGCAGCGCCGCCCGGCTCATGGACGTGTACACGGCCGCCGTCACCGGACGGCCCCTGCCGCCCCCCGCCTCCTCCGCCGCTTCCCCGACCTCCCAGGGAGTCAGTTCCGCATGACCGAGCACCACCGCCGCCGACCCTCCGCCCTGCGCCGCGCCAGGACGCTCCCGCCGTGGTCCCTGCTGGCCGCCGGGGTCGTCACCGGCGGTCTGGCCGGCGGCGCGTACGGCGCCCTCACCCCGCCCGAGTACACGGCCACCGCCTATGTCGTCGCCGTCCCCACCGAGAAGTCCGACCCGGCGTCCGCGCTGGGCTTCGCGCAGGCCTACGGGCGGGTCGCCACCCAGCTCGCGGTGCTCGGGGACGCGGAGTCGGCGGCCGGAGTACCGGCCCGCACGCTCCAGCGCCATGTGACGACGGCGACCTCGCCGGACGCGCCGATGGTCTCCGTCACGGCCACCGCCCCGCGCGCCGCCCTGGCCGCCGCCATGGCCAACGCGGTGTCCCGCTCGCTGACCGAGCACGCGCTGAGCACCCGGAAGACCACCCGCGTCGAGCTCCAGCAGTTCGCCCGGGCGGTCGAGCCCACCGACCCGTCCTCGCCGTCCCCGGCACTGACCTCCCTGGTGGGGGCGAGCGCGGGCGGGCTGCTCGGCGGGCTGGTGGTGCTGGTACGGCCGCGACGGGAACGGGAGACGCCGGGCGCCCCGACCGCCGTACCGGCCCCGGCCGCGCGGGACGACGTGCTGCATGGAGCGCTGTGAAACCGCCGTACACCGCCGCGCGCGCCGCCGGCCGCAGCACGGGCCGCAGCGCCGGGCTCGTCACCACACCCGTCACCGGACCCGTCACCGGACTCGTCACCGGACTCGTCACCGGACTGATCACCGAGGAGCGGGACTTCGCCGGGCTCGCGCCCGCCTGGGACCGCCTCTACCGGCGGTGCGCGAGCGCCACCCCGTTCCAGAGCCATGCCTGGCTGCATTCCTGGTGGCTGTCGTACGGCACACCCGGCCGGCTGCGGCTGCTCGTGGTCCACGACGGCGCCGAACTCGTCGCCGTCGCCCCGCTGATGGCCGTCCGCCGCCCGGTGCCCTCGCTGGTCCCGCTCGGCGGGGCGATCTCCGACTACGCGGACGTCCTCGTCGACGACGGCCACGGCGAGCGGGCCGTCACCGCGCTCACCGAAGGCCTCGCGGCGGCCGCCCGCACAGCCCTCGTCGACTTCCGCGAGGTCCGGCCGGGCGGCGCGGTCGAGCAGGTCTACGAGCGCTGGCGCGGGCCGCGCCGACGGGTGGGCGACTCGCTGTGCCTGGAGCTGCCGGCCCTGCCCATGGACGAGCTGGTCGCCCGGCTGCCGGCGGCGAAGGCCCAGCGGGTGCGGGCGAAGCTGCGCAAGCTGACCGCGCTCGGCGTTCAGCGGCACGCCGTACGGCCCGAGGAGGTGGACGCGGCGCTCCACCGGCTCCTCGACCTGCACCGGTTGCAGTGGCAGGGCCGCAAGGTGACCGGTGAGCATCTGCGACCGCGCTTCCGCGAGCACCTGGTGCGCTCGGTCGGGCCGATGGTGCGCTCGGGCAACGCGGTGGTCACCGAGTTCCGGCTGGACGACGACGTGGTCGCCGTCGATCTGACCCTGCTGTCGCACCGGCTGGCGGGCGGGTACCTCTACGGCGCCCATCCCCGGCTGCGGGAGCGCAAGGCGGACGTGGCGGTGATGCTGCTCGACGCGTGCGCCGAGCACACCCGGGACGGGGGGCGGGCCGCCCTGAGCCTGCTGCGCGGCGACGAGCCGTACAAGCATCACTGGCGGCCGGAACCGGTCGTCAACCAGCGGCTGCTGCTGGCCCGGCGGCGGACCGCCCCGTTGCTGCTGGCGGTCGTCGGTGACGTGGCCGCCCGCCGCAAGGGCAAGGAACTGCTGCTGCGCCGGGAGCGGCGAAAGGAGCGCGCCGGTGACGGGGGGACCTGACGGGGGCCCGCCCGCCGGGGTGGGATCAGCGGGCGGGCGACCACCAGCCGAGCCGCAGGCAGAGCCGGACGCCGAGCCGGCTCTCGAGCCAGGCCCCGAGCACGATCGGCGTGCAGTCGTCCCGGCGCTGGGGGGACGCGGGCGCCGTGGGGGCGCTCGGGGTCCCGGTGGTCCCGGCGGATGCCGGGGACGCGGAGGCCCCACCGGGCTCGGGGGACTCGGGGGACAGGAGGGAGCGGTAGACCGCGGACGCCCGGGGGTTCCTGCGGCACTGCCACACCCCGTGCGGGCAGTAGTCGGTCAGCGTGTTGTAGAGGGCTCCGTGCCGGTCCATCCAGTCGAGCATGCGGCGCATGTACTCGGCGTTGTCGCCGTTGCGGAACAGGCCCCATTCGGGATACGAGACGGGCTTGCCGTGCGCCCGGGCGAAGTCGACGTGCTCCTGGAGGCCGAGCGGCTCGGACACCTGCTCGTCGAAGGAGAGTCCGCTCGGCTGGTCGTAGGCGTCCATGCCGATGATGTCGACCGTGTCGTCGCCGGGGTAGCACTCCGTCCACGGCACGGCGTCCTCGCCGCGGGTGGGCGCGAAGTCGAACCGGAACCGCTGGTCCGGCACCGCGCGCATGGCGGTGACGATCCGGTCCCAGTACGCCTTCCAGGCCTGCGGGTCCGGGCCGCAGCGGTGGGTGTACGTGGTGCCGTTCATCTCCCAGCCGAGCACGATCACGGTGTCCGGCACGCCGAGCGCGACCAGCCGCTCGGCGAGGGCGCGGAAGTGGTGGTCGAACTCCCCGGCCGCGCCCCGTTGCAGCAGGTCGCGGACCTCGGGGTCGGAGACGCCCTCCTCGTTGCGTTCCAGCATGGGCACGTTGAGGACGAGCATCCGGTCGTCCTTCTCCCGTCGCCAGTGCGCCCACACGTCGAGGAAGCCGGGCGGGCCCTCGATGTTCCGCCACTGGTCACCCGGCAGATAGGTGTGCCCGACCCGCAGCTCGACCCCGCCCAGCCAGGCGCTGAGCTGGGCGATCCGGGCCACCCCGCGCGCTCCGAAGTCGAGGTAGGCCCCGAAGGCGGGGGTGGGGGCCGTGGCGGGAGTGGTCGAAGGGGTGGGGGTGGGGGTGGGTGCGAGGGCGGTCGGCTGGAGGGGGGACGGGGCGGCGGGGGATGCGGACTCGGTGACCGCCGGGTCGGGCGGCGGGACGGGGGGCTCGGTCTCCGCGGCCGGGGCGGTGGGCGCGGTGCCCGCGGTCTGCGCGGCCGGGGCGGTGGGAGGTTCGGGCTGGGGGCCGGGGTCCTGCGGGGGTGCCGCCTGCTCGGTCCGCGCCGGTGCTGTCGTGCTCGGCACCGGGGCGGGGTCGGCGACGGCGGGTCCGGGGCCGGACGCCAGGACCACCGACATCGCGGCCGCCGCCGTGGCGACGGCGAGGGCCGGCCGCCGGGACCGGGCGCGTCGTTGCTGTGAGGCCATGCCGGCTCCGTCCTCCCCGCCGGGGGATGAAATCGCACTACTGATACGTAGTCACATGAAAGTCACACAAAAAGACGCGCCGCCACCGCCGTTACGGCGTTCGAGTGCCCTGCTCGCCCGAACCGGTGACCCGGCCCCATCACAGGAGCGCAATGCCCGTGTCGCTGCTCGACACCCGCGTCCCCGCCGTACTGCTGCGGATCGACCGGAACCCCTTCCACCACGGAACCCTCGGCGCCGTACGCTCGCTCGGCCGGGCCGGGATCGAGGTGCACGTGGTCGCCGACGCGACGGGAAGCCCCGTGGCCAGATCCCGTTTCGTACGCCGGCTGCACCCCCCGCCGCCGCCGGGCGCCACGCCCGCCGACATCGCCGCCGCCCTGCTGCGCGTGGCCGCCCGCATCGAACGGCCCGCCGTGCTGATCCCCATGGACGACGCGGGCGCGGTCGCCGTGGCGCGGCTGCGCGAGGAGCTGGCGCCCGCCCTCGTGCTGCCGCAGCAGCCCGGCGCGCTGCCCGAACAGGTCGCCGACAAGGCCGAGTTGGCGGCACTGTGCGCCGCGGCCGACGTACCGCATCCCGAGACGGCCGTCCCCGAGAGCGCCGAGCAGGCCGCCCGGGCCGCCGGGCGCCTCGGGCTGCCGCTGGTGGCGAAGTGGAGCCGGCCCTGGCTGCTCCCGGCCGGCAGCGGACTGCGCAGCACGGTCGTCGTGCGCTCCGCCCGGGACGCGCGCGAGCTGTATCTGCGCGCCGAGGAGGCCGGCAGCCGGCTGCTGCTCCAGGCCTTCCTGCCGCCGGGCCCGGACCGGGACTGGTTCTTCCACGGGTACGCCGACCGTCACGGCGCGCTGCACGGCGGCGGGACGGGGCGCAAGCTGTGCGCCTGGCCGCGCGGGGCCGGACTGACGGCGGTGGGTGAGTGGACCGGGAACCCCGAGGTCGGCACGCTCGCCGAACGGCTCGTCGGCACGCTCGGCTACCGGGGCGTCCTCGACCTGGACTTCCGCCGGTGCGGCCGTACCGGCGCCTATCACCTGCTCGACTTCAACCCCCGTCCCGGAGCGCAGTTCCGGCTCTTCGCCGATGCCGCCGGACTGGACGTCGTACGCGCCCAGCACCTGGATCTGACCGACCGTCCACTGCCGGCCGGAGAGCCGCTGCCGGGGCGGACCTTCGTGGTCGAGAACTACGCCCCGCTCGCGGCGCTGCGTCCGGCCCCGCACGGCCGTGAGCTGGCCTGGTACGCCGGGGACGACCCCGCCCCCGGCCGGGCGATGCGGCGGCTGTGGTGCGCCCATGTCACCCGGCGGCTGCGGGACCGCCTCCCCCGCTCCGGCGCGCCGGGCCCCCACGCCGCCGCCCTGCTCGGCCGCGTGCCGCCGCCCCCGGCGGAACAGGCGGACGACGAGAAGGCGGGCAGCCGCTGACGGGCGTACGGGCTCCGGCGGCGCGGGTGCCGGGCGCGCGGGCGTCCGGCACCCGGCGCGGTCACCGGCGGGAGGCGGTCCGGCCTCGCCGGTACAGGACGGCGCCGCCCGCGATCAGCGCGGCGCTGACACCGGTGGCCGCCAGCATCGCCTCACTGCCGGTGTGGGACAGCTCCGGCGGCTTGTGGGGCGGGTAGGTGTGCTCCGGCGGGGCGGTGTGCGGGGGGTGGGTGTGCGGCGGGTAGCTGTGGGTCGGCGGGGGCGTGTACGGGGGCTTGGTGTGCGGGGGGTGCGAGCCGTGGCTGTCGTCGTCGTGGCCCTGGCCGTAGTCGGAGCCGCCGTTGCCGTGGTCGCCGTAGCCGGAGTCGTGACCGGGCTTGCCGTGACCGGGCTTGCCGTGGTCACCGTGGCCGGGCTTCTCGTGCCCGGGCTTCTCGTGGCTCGGCTTGCCGTGACCGGGCTTCTCGTGCCCGCTCGGGCTGGGGCTCTCGTCACCGCCGTAACCGGGCTTGTCGTGGCCGGGCTTCTCGTGCCCTGGCTTCTCGTGCCCTGGCTTCTCGTGCCCTGGCTTCTCGTGGCTGGGCTTCTCGTGGCTGGGCTTCTCGTGGCTGGGCTTCTCGTGCTCCCCCTGGCTCGGGCTCTCCTCACCGCCGTAGCCGGGCTTGTCGTGACCGGGCTTGTCGTGACCGGGCTTCTCGTAACCAGGCTTCTCATGACCCGGCTTCTCGTAACCAGGCTTCTCATAGCCGGGCTTCTCGTGCCCAGGCTTCTCATGGCTCGGCTTCTCGGAGCTGCCGTAGCCGGAGTCCTCGTCGCCGTAGCCGCGGGGGGCGGACTCCTGGTCGCCGGACGACGACGTCTCGTGGGTGTGGCTGGTGGGTTCGTCCGTCTGGGGTGCGTCGGGGCTGCTCGACACCACGCCCGGCGCACTCGCGGCCGTACCGTCCTCGTGCGTGTCCGCGACGGCGGTGCCTCCGCACAGGTACAGGATGCTCGTCGCGGCGGCGGCCGCGACCATCCCCTTTCTCAGGGTCTGTCGCACTCTCGTTGTCTTCCTGCTCGAAGAAGTGGGAAAGCCGGCCCCGGAACGCGTGGAAGCTGTCCCGTGACCGGCCTCGGCCCAGCCGCAGGGCTGGGGTGGCGTGGCGTCAGCCGTTGCTGCAGTGGTTGCCGAAGGCCGGGTTCAGGAACGCGAACGCGTTGATGGAGTTGCCGCAGATGTTGGCGTTCACGTCGATCGGGATCTGGACCACGTTCCCGGAGAGGAAACCCGGGGAGTTGACGGCGACACCGGTGGTCTCGTTGTCGGCGAACGCCGGAGTGGCGGCGCCCAGGGCCAGCACCAGGCCCGCGACGACAGCAGCACTCTTCTTCATGAATTTTCCCTTCTCTGCGGCCATGCCTCGTTGACGGTCGGAACCGAGCGAGCGCAGTCGGATGGGCTCGCACCATGACCCGCAGGCTGCACACGAGAGATTGACGGCGAGGGAAAGCGACGAACGCGTGCGGTCGTGGTATTCACTCGAAAGTCTTCATATAAAAAGCCGAACGGCCCGCACCGATGTGCGGGCCGTCCGTGACGGGTGGTGCGGGCCGTCAGCCGTTCTGCACGCCGTTGCCCGAGAGCGCGGAGATGTCGTCCAGGATGTGCGACGCCGGCTCGTCACCCTTGGCCTGGGTGGAGTTCTCGGCGCACTGCTGGTTCTGCGGCGCGGAGAGGATCGGGATGTCCTGGGCGGCGATTCCGGCGACCACACCGAACCCGATGGCGTTGAGCTTGGCGGGCAGGCCGATGCAGAGCTTGTTCAGGGAGCTCTGGACCAGCGTGGCCTGGGGGCTCATGTCACCCTTGGTCACGGAGTTGCCGAACGCCTCCCGCGCGCCGTTGCCGCTGGCGGAGGTGGTGCCCGCGTCGTCGCCGATGGCAAGCGCCTGAGGCGCGACCGCCGCCGACACACCCACGACGGAAGCGGCGACCGCCGCCACGGCCATTGCCTTCTTCAGCATTTCGCTTTTCCTTTCCCTGCCCCGGCTCCGACGCCAGGACCATGTGTCTGCGCCCGACTCAACCCAGGCCGCCGGGAATGGTTGCGGCGCTTCACTCAATAGGGGTTCCACCGCTGATCCACTCCTCGGAGAAATAGGCCATCGGAGTGAAGGGCAGGAACCAAACACGGCGGGGGCAGTTGATCAGATCGCTCCGATGGCCGGGGTTTCTCCAGAAGGGACTAGCAAGTGATCAAGAAGGTACTGGCCACCGCCGCGGTCGCCGCTTCCGTCGTCGGCGTCGGCGCCGCTGCCGCAGCTCCGGCGCTCGCCATCGGCAACGACAGCGGCACGACCTCCGCCAGCGGCAACGGCGCCAGCCAGTCGTTCGGCAACTCGGCCACCTTCGGCAACATGAGCCCGCAGATGGCCCTCATCCAGGGTTCCCTGAACAAGCCCTGCATCGGTCTGCCGGCCAAGCTCAACCTCGGTGGAATCGGCGGCATCGCCGGTATCGCCGTCCAGGACGTCCCGATCCTGTCGGCCCCGCAGAACCAGCAGTGCGTCGAGAACTCCACCCAGGCCAAGGGCGACGAGCCGCTGTCGCACATCCTGGACGACATCTCGCTGCTCGCCGGCAACGGTGCGGGCAACCACTGACGTTCCCCACCGACAGCGGGTCGCCGGACACCGGCGGCCCGCTGTTCCGCATCCGGGTGAGGAGCGCACGGTCCCTGCCCGATGCGCTGCTCCGAACGGGGCAAAGTGCGCAACATTCCCCGGGGACGACGCGTTGACGATCACGCAGCTCCTCCCCCGGAGTCCGCTTTTCGAAAGGGAAAGATCATGAAGAAGCTGTGGGCAACCGCGGCCGTCGCCGCGTCCCTGGCCGGTGTCGCGGTCGCCTCCGCGCCGCAGGCCCTGGCCATCGGCGACGACAGCGGCACCACCTCCGCCAGCGGCAACGGTGCCTCGCAGGAGTTCGGCAACTCGGCCACGTTCGGCGACATGAGCCCGCAGCTCTCGCTGGTCCAGGGTTCCCTGAACAAGCCGTGTGTGGGTCTGCCGCTCAAGGCCAACCTCGGCGGTCTCGCCCTGGGCATCGGCGCGGCCCTCCAGGACATCCCGGTCCTGTCCGCCCCGCAGAACCAGCAGTGCGTCGAGAACTCCACCCAGGCCAAGGGCGACGAGCCGCTGTCGCACATCCTGGACGACATCTCGGCCCTGTCGGGCAACGGCGTCCAGAACGGCTGAACCCAGCAGTCCGACGTACCGCCGCGGCGGGTCACCGGTTCTCCGGTGGCCCGCCGTTCGCGTGTGTGACGGGACAGGGGGCCGCAACGTGCGGTACGGGAGGTTGCGGACCGGTCTCAGGACACGATGTCCTTGCGGGCGAACCCGCGGAAGGCCAGGGCGAACAGGATGAGCGCGTAGGTCACGGAGACGGCCGTGCCCTGGAGCATGCCGGACCACTCGGGGGTGGGCTGGACGGCGTCGGCCCAGGCGAACTGCCAGTGGGCGGGGAGGAAGTCCCGCCAGTCGCCGAGGGCGGTGACGGCGTCCAGGACGTTGCCGATGATGGTCAGTCCGACCGCGCCGCCGACCGCGCCGAGGGCGGCGTCGGTCCGGGTCGACAGCCAGAACGCGAGCCCGGCGGTGACGAGCTGGGAGACGAAGAGGTAGCCGACGACGACCACCAGGCGCTGCGCCGCCGTGACCGCGTCGAGGGTGCCTCCGGTGGGCAGGTGCAGCGGTCCCCAGCCGTAGGCGGCGGTGCCGACGGCGAGGGCGACGACCGGCAGCAGGATCATCGCGGCCAGGCTGAGCGCGAGGCCGACGACGAGCTTGGACCACAGCAGCCGGGCCCGGGGCACGGGGGCGGCGAGCAGATAGCGCAGGGAGGACCAGCCGGCCTCGGAGGCGACCGTGTCCCCGCAGAACAGGGCGACCGGGATGACCAGCAGGAAGCCCGCCGACACGAGCAGGTTGACGGCGGCGAAGTTGCCGGCGGACGCGGTCGCGGTGTCCATCAGGGTCACCGCGTTGTTGCGGCTGCCGGGCTCGCCGCCGACGGCGAACGCGATCAGCAGCACGAACGGCAGGGCGGCGAGGATGCCGCCCATGACGATCGTGCGGCGGCGCTTGAACTGGCGGGCCAGTTCGACGCGCAACGGCAGGGTGCGGCCGGGCCGGTAGCCGGAGGCGACCTCGGTGAGCGTGCTCATGCGGAACCTCCGATCAGGGTGAGGAAGGCGTCCTCCAGGCGGCGGTGCGGGCCGACCGACTGCACGGGCACGTCCAGCCGGACGAGTTCGGCGACCAGGCGCTGGGCGCTGCCGTCGGCGTCGAGCCGTACGAGCAGGCCCTCGTCGGTGCGGTCCGCGGAGGCGATGCCGGGCAGGGCCGCCACCTTCTCCAGGACGGGCTCCTCCACCGGGGCGGCCGTGCCGACCAGGAGGGTGTCGCCGGAGCCGACGATCGCGCCGACCGGGCCGGCCTGGACGAGCCGGCCGCGGTCCATGACCACGAGGTGGGTGCAGGACTGTTCGACCTCCGCCAGCAGATGGCTGGAGACGATCACCGTGCGTCCGGCGGCCGCGTACCGGATCATGACCTCGCGCATCTCGCGGATCTGCGGCGGGTCGAGTCCGTTGGTCGGTTCGTCGAGGATCAGCAGGTCGGGCAGGCCCAGCATGGCCTGGGCGATCGCCAGGCGCTGGCGCATGCCCTGGGAGTACGTCCGGACGGCGCGGGCCAGGGCGTCGCCGAGGCCGGCGATCTGGAGGGCCTCCTCCAGGTGGGCGTCCTCGGCGGGGCGGCCGGTGGCCTTCCAGTAGAGGTCGAGGTTCTCGCGGCCGGTGAGGTGCGGCAGGAAGCCCGCGCCCTCGACGAAGGAGCCGACCCGGGAGAGGACGGGGGCGCCGGGGCGGACGGCGTGGCCGAAGACCCGGATCTCGCCCTCGTCGGGTGTGATGAGGCCCATCAGCATGCGCAGGGTGGTGGTCTTGCCGGCGCCGTTGGGGCCGAGGAGGCCCAGCACCTGGCCCTTCTCCACCTGGAAGGAGAGTTCGCGGACGCTGTAGCGGTCGCCGCCCGCGTACTTCTTGCTCAGGCCGGCGATCTGCAGCGGCACCTCGGCCAGCTCCGGGTCGGGGGCCGGCATCGCGGTGCGGCGGCGGCCGGTCAGCAGGAGCAGCAGGGCGAGGCCCGCGCCCGCGAGGGGCAGCCACCACACCCAGGAGGGGAGCGGGGCGGCGGCGGTCGTGACGCCGGGGGCCGTGGGCACGCGCAGCTCGCTCTTCAGGGAGACCGTGTAGGTCGCCGGGGCGGCCGGGGAGGCGTAGCCGAGGTCGGTGGAGGCGAGGACCAGGCTCAGCCGGTGGCCCTCCTCGATGTCGTGGTCGATGGCCGGGAGGGTGAGCGTGACGTCCTTGCCGGCCCGGGCGCCGTCGACCCGGATCGGCGCGACGAGCTGGGAGGGGAGTTGCCGGCTGCCGTCGGGGCCGACGTCGTACACCTTGCCGAAGAGGACGGCGGTGTCGCCGGTGGACTTCACGTGGACGGTGACGGTCGGGGAGCCGGTGATCCGCAGGGCGCGGGTGAGGGGGGCGGAGTCGAAGGCGGCGTACTGGCCGGGGAAGTCGAGGGAGACGCCGACGCCGAACGCGGAGAGTTGGCCGAGGCCGGTGCCGCCGAGGCCGGGCAGGGCGGAGATGGCGGGCGGGCCGGCGCCGGCGGGGTTCTCGAAGGACTGCTCGCGGCCGGTCAGGGCGATGTCCCGGGGGTCGTTCTCCAGGCCGGGGTAGCTGTCGCCGCTCGCGCCGCGCAGCGGGACCGTGCCGTCGGTGGAGTCGACGCCTCCGGTGCGGGTGACCCGGAAGGCGGGCCCCGTGTCGGTGTGCTTCTCGTCCTTGAGGTAGCGGTCGAACCAGGCGGTGACGCGGGCCTGGACGCGGCTGGTCTCCATGGTGCCGCCGTCGTGGCCGCCGGCGATCCAGTCGACGTCCACGGGGGCGCCGTTGGCCTTGATGGCCTTCTCCGCGGCGTCCGCCTGGGCGAGGGTGAAGAGGGAGTCGGCCTGGCCCTGCACCAGGAGGGTGGGGACCTTGATGCGGTCGGCGACGACGGACGGCGAGCGGGCGTCGAGCAGCGCGCGGGCGGCGGCGTCGGGGGTGCCGGACTCGGCGACCCGCTGGTACATCGCGCACAGCACGGGCTCGAACTGGTCGCAGCCGCCGCCGGAGTTGACGAAGACGCCGGCCCACAGCTTCTTGAACACGCCGTCGGGGAAGAGGGCGTCCGCGAGGTTCCAGTAGGTGATCGAGGGGGCGATGGCGTCGACCCGGTCGTCGTAGCCGGCGGCGAGGAGGGAGATCGCGCCGCCGTAGGAGGCGCCGGCGACGCCGACGCGCGGGTCGCCCTTCTTGTCCAGCTCCACCTCGGGCCGGCCGGCGAGCCAGTCGATCAGCTTGGAGACGTCGGCGACCTCGCCCTTGGGGTCGTTCAGCCCGATCTTGCCGGTGGACTTGCCGAAGCCGCGCGCCGACCAGGTCAGGACCGCGTACCCGGCGCGGGCGAGGTCCTCGGCCTGCTGCCGTACGTCGTCCTTGGTGCCGCCGAAGCCGTGGCCGAGGAGGACGGCGGGGCGGCGGCCGGAGGCGCCGGAGGTGAAGTAGGAGGTGTCCAGGCGGACGCCGTCCACGGACATCACCTGATCGCTGTGGTGCACCGCGGGCCGGTCGTCGTCGGCGACGGCCGTCCACGTGCCGGCACCGGCGAGTACGACGACGGCGGCCGCGGCGGCGAGGAGCCGTCGCGGCCGCCGTGGTCCACGCAGACCGGGCAGTCGAAGATCCATGCTTCAACGGTACGGGGTCGGCCTGAAGGGGGGTTGTCGACCGGAGGCCGAACTGCCCGCCCTACCTGGGGCGTACGTGAGCGCTCGTACGTACAGCAGGCGCGGTATCAGGTGTGCTGTCGGGCGCGCTGTCAGGCCTGCGCGTCCTCGGGCAGGGTGACCAGCCAGCGGGTGTCGGGGCGGGGGCGCAGGTAGAGGGCCCAGTACAGGGTGGCGGCGGCGGTGATGCCGCCGGTCCACAGGAGGTAGGCCGTCTCCTGCTGGGTCAGTATGTAGGCGAGTACGGCGATCAGCAGGACCGGCACGGCGGGCCACAGAGGCATGCGCCAGGCGGGGGTGTGGCGGTGGTGGCCGCGGCGGGAGAGCAGGGCGGCGACCGCGACGAGCAGGTACATGCCGGTCACGGAGACGCCGGTGACGCCGTAGAGGGTGTCGAGGTTCACGAAGCACAGGGCGGCGCCGGGGACGCCGACGGCGAGGGTGGCGACCCAGGGGGAGCCGAAGCGGCCGAGCTTGGCGAAGACGTGGTTGACCGGCCCGGGCCAGGCCTGGTCCCGGGCGGAGGCGAACAGGACGCGGGAGTTCTGGATGACCATGACGATGCCGGCGTTGATGATCGCCAGGGCCACGCAGAGGCTGACGAAGGTGCCGACGGCGGAGTTCGACCAGGCGGTGACCATGGAGCCGATGTCGCCGCCGGTGAGCCGGGCGAGGTCCGGGGCGCCGAAGGTGATGGCGACGACCGGGACCAGGATGATCACCGAGGAGATGGCGAGGGTGGCGAGGACGGTGCGGGCGACGTTGCGGCGCGGGTGCTCCAGCTCCTCGGAGAGGTAGACGGCGGTGGAGAAGCCCTGGGTGACGAAGAGGGCGATGGCGAGGCCGGAGACGACCAGCATCGCGGTGACGGTGTCGGTGCCGCCGTGGGCGTCCGCGACCTGCATCGAGACCAGGCTGCCGGGGCCGCGGTGGCCGTGCGCGAAGCCCAGGACGGCCACCACGGCCGCGGCGATGACCTCCAGGACCAGGAAGACGCCGGTGATCCAGGCGTTGGCGCGCAGGTCCAGCAGCCCGGCGAGGGTGGCGAGCAGCATGACGCCGGCGCCCGCGAGGGCGGGGTCGAGGTGGACGACCGGGGCGAGGTAGTCGGCGGTGCCCATGGCGATCACCGGCGGGACGATCATCACGACCAGCAGGGAGAGGACGAAGACCAGCCAGCCGGCGAGGCGTCCGGCGAGCGTGGAGACCATGGCGTACTCGCCGCCCGCGCTGGGGATGAGGGTGCCCAGCTCCGAGTAGCAGAACGCCACGGCGATACAGAGCAGCGAGCCGATCGCGATCGTGAGGGCGGTCGCGGTGCCGAGCGAGCCGAACAGGTCCGGGACGACGACGAAGAGGGTGGAGGCGGGGGTCACGCACGACAGGGTCAGCAGTGTTCCGCCCACCACGCCGATGGAGCGCTTGAGCTGAGCGCCGTGGGGCGCGTCGACGGCGGTGCCGACGTTGGTGTCGGCGGCGGTGTCGACGGGGCGGAGCGTGTCGGTCATGCGCGGTTCCGATCGCCGGGGAGCAGCAGAGTGTGCTGCATGGAATCCCAACGAAAACCAGCGCGTCAATAGCCCTCTACCTACGAAATCCGTAGATCAAATCGCCTTTCGGTCCCGGATACGGCACACCTGTGCGGGAACTCGCCTCATTCGGTCGTACGGGAACCGTAGGTGCGGAGCGCAAAAAAACGGGGCCGTCCGCTCTGCGGACGGCCCCTGTCCCTGCGTCAGTGGTTGCGCGGGAAGCCCAGGTCCACGCCTGCCGGGGCGTCCGCCGGGTCGGGCCAGCGGGTGGTGACGACCTTGCCGCGGGTGTAGAAGTGCGTGCCGTCGTTGCCGTAGATGTGGTGGTCGCCGAAGAGCGAGTCCTTCCAGCCGCCGAAGCTGTGGTAGCCGACGGGGACCGGGATCGGGACGTTCACACCGACCATGCCGGCCTCGATCTCCAGCTGGAAGCGGCGGGCCGCGCCGCCGTCCCGGGTGAAGATCGCGGTGCCGTTGCCGAACGGGGAGCTGTTGATCAGCGCCACGCCCTCGTCGTAGGAGTCCACGCGCAGGACGCACAGCACGGGACCGAAGATCTCGTCCTGGTAGGCCTTCGCGGTCGTCGGGACCTTGTCGAGGAGCGAGATGCCGATCCAGTGGCCGTCCTCGTAGCCGTCGACCGTGTAGCCGGTGCCGTCGAGGATCACCTCGGCGCCCTCGGCGGCCGCGCCGGTGACGTAGGACGCCACCTTGTCGCGGTGGACGGCGGTGATGAGCGGGCCCATCTCCGAGGTCGGGTCGTTGCCGGGACCGATCTTGATCTTCTCGGCGCGCTCGCGGATCTTCTCCACCAGCTCGTCGCCGATCGCGCCGACCGCGACCACGGCCGAGATCGCCATGCAGCGCTCGCCCGCGGAGCCGTAGGCCGCGCTCACGGCGGCGTCCGCCGCGGCGTCCAGGTCGGCGTCCGGCAGGACCAGCATGTGGTTCTTGGCGCCGCCCAGGGCCTGGACGCGCTTGCCGTTCGCCGAGGCCGTGGCGTGGATGTAGCGGGCGATCGGGGTGGAGCCGACGAAGGAGACGGCCTTGACGTCCGGGTGCTCCAGGAGGCGGTCCACCGCCACCTTGTCACCGTGGACGACGTTGAACACACCGTCGGGCAGACCGGCCTCCGCCAGCAGCTCGGCGAGCTTGATCGAGGCCGAGGGGTCCTTCTCGGAGGGCTTCAGCACGAAGGTGTTGCCGGTCGCGATGGCGATCGGGAACATCCACATCGGGACCATCGCCGGGAAGTTGAACGGCGTGATGCCGGCGACCACACCCAGCGGCTGGCGGAGGGAGGAGACGTCCACCCGGCTCGCCACCTGGGTGGACAGCTCGCCCTTCAGCTGCACGTTGATGCCGCAGGCGAGGTCCACGATCTCCAGGCCGCGGGCCACCTCGCCGAGCGCGTCGCTGTGCACCTTGCCGTGCTCGGCGGTGATCAGCTCGGCGATGGCGTCACGGTTGGCGTCCAGCAGCGCGCGGAAGCGGAAGAGGATCTCCGTGCGCTGGGCCAGCGAGGACTGGCCCCAGCTCACGAAGGCCTCCTTGGCGGTCCGCACCGCCGCGTCGACCTCGTCCACCGTCGCGAACGCGACCTTGGTGGTGACCGCGCCGGTCGCCGGGTCCGTGACCGGACCGAACGTGCCCGACGCGCCTTCGACGGTCTTGCCGCCGATCCAGTGGTTGACGATCTTCGTCATGACCGAGTACTCCTTCACAGATGGCGGCGTCGGGTGGAGACGTGCCGTTCGTACAGCTCTCGTGCCTTCACCGCGGACGATCGGGTCGCGGTCTCGGCGACAGGTACATCCCACCAGGCCTGCGCGGGCGGCGGGCCCGACACAGTGTCGGCCGTTTCGGTCTCCACGTAGACACAAGTGGGAGTGTCGGCGGCGCGTGCCTCGGCGAGGGCCTCACGCAGCTCACGGACGGTTTTCGCGCGCAGTACGCGCATGCCCAGACTCGCCACGTTGGCGGCCAGGTCGACGGGCAGCGGCGCACCCGTGAAGGTGCCGTCCTGCGAGGTGAAGCGGTAGGCGGTGCCGAACCGCTCACCGCCGACGGACTCCGAGAGCCCGCCGATCGAGGCGTAGCCGTGGTTCTGCACGAGCAGGATCTTGATCGCGATCCCCTCCTGCACGGCCGTCACGATCTCCGTCGGCATCATCAGATACGTGCCGTCGCCGACCAGCGCCCAGACGTTGCGCTCGGGCGCGGCCATCTTCACTCCGATGGCCGCCGGGATCTCGTACCCCATGCAGGAGTAGCCGTACTCCAGGTGGTACTGGTCCCGGGAGCGGGCCCGCCACAGTTTGTGCAGGTCGCCGGGGAGCGAACCGGCCGCGTTGATGATCACGTCGGACTCGTCGGCGAGCGCGTCGAGCGCGCCGAGGACCTGCGGCTGGGTGGGGCGGGCGTCGGGTTCCTCGGCCTCGTAGCAGGCGTCGACGCGCTGCTCCCAGCGCTCCTTGTCCTCGGTGTACTCGGTGACGTACGCGTCGGCGACCCGGTGGCCGTGCGTACGCAGGGCCGCCGTCAGCTCCGCCAGGCCGCTGCTCGCGTCCGCGATGAGCGGCTGCCCGGCGAGCTTGTGGCCGTCGTAGGCGGCGATGTTGAGGTTGAGGAAGCGCACCCCCTGGCCCTGGAACAGGGTGTGGGAGGCGGTGGTGAAGTCGGTGTAGCGGGTGCCGACGCCGATGATCAGGTCCGCGGTGCGGGCCAGTTCGTCGGCGGTCGCGGTGCCGGTGTGGCCGACGCCGCCGACGTCCTGGGGGTGGTCGTACGGCAGGGAGCCCTTGCCGGCCTGGGTGGAGGAGACCGGGATGCCGGTGACCTCGGCGAACTCGGCGAGGGCCTCCTCGGCGCGGCTGTGGTGGACACCGCCGCCCGCGACGACCAGGGGGCGCCGCGCCGCGCGGATCACCCGGACCGCCTCGGCGAGTTCGGTCGGGTCGGCGCCCGGGCGCCGGACCACCCAGGTGCGCTCGGCGAAGAACTCCTCCGGCCAGTCGTACGCCTCGGCCTGCACGTCCTGCGGCATCGCGAGGGTGACCGCGCCCGTCTCCACGGGGTCGGTGAGGACCCGCATGGCCTGGAGGGCGGCCGGGATCAGCGCCTCCGGGCGGGTGACGCGGTCGAAGTACTTGGAGACCGGGCGCAGCGAGTCGTTGACCGACACGTCGCCCGCGTACGGCACCTCCAGCTGCTGGAGCACCGGGTCGGCGACGCGGGTGGCGAAGATGTCGCCGGGCAGCAGCAGGACGGGGAGGTGGTTGACCGTGGCCAGCGCGGCGCCGGTGACCAGGTTGGTCGCGCCGGGGCCGATGGACGTCGTCACGGCGTGCGTGGAGAGCCGGTTCGACTGGCGGGCGTAGCCCACGGCCGCGTGCACCATCGACTGTTCGTTGCGGCCCTGGTGGAACGGCATGTCGTCGCCGTACTCGATCAGTGCCTGGCCGAGGCCGGCCACGTTGCCGTGCCCGAAGATGCCCCAGGTGGCGCTGATCAGCCGCTGCCGCACGCCGTCGCGTTCGGTGTACTGGGCGGCGAGGAAGCGCACCAGGGCCTGGGCCACTGTGAGCCTGATGGTCATCGGTAACCCTCCGTGTGGTCCGGGTGGAAGCAGATCCGCCACTCGCGGTTCTCGCCGGGGCCCGCCATGACGTTCAGGTAGTACATGGCGTGGCCGGGCTGGGCGATCGACGGGCCGTGCCAGCCGTCGGGGACGAGGACGGCGTCACCGGAACGGACCTCGGCGAGCACGTCGGAGCCGCCCTCGCGGGAGGGGGACACGCGCTGGTAGCCGAAGCCGTGCGGGCCGTCGATCTCGAAGTAGTAGATCTCCTCGAGCTCGGCCTCCTCGCCCGGCCGGTTCTCGTCGTGCTTGTGCGGCGGGTACGAGGACCAGTTGCCGCCGGGGGTGATCACCTCGACGGCGATCAGCTTGTCGCAGTGGAAGGCGTCGGCGGAGGCGAAGTTGCGCACATGGCGCAACTGGGTGCCGCTGCCGCGTTCTTCGACGGGGACCTCCGGCGCGGGGCCGTAGCGGGCGGGGAGTTGTCGCTCGCACTTCGCTCCTGCCAGGGCGAAGCGGCCTCCCGCGCCGGAGGCGATCGTGACCCGGGCGTCGCGGGGAACGTACGCGAAGTCGGAGACCGACGCGAACACGCTTTCCCTGCCCAGGAGTTGGAACTCGTTCTCGTCTGTTTGCACGGTACATCCGCCTTCGAGCGGAAGCACGATCCACTCGCTCTCACCGGTGGTGAGGGTGTGGCTGCCGCCCGGGGCGAGCTCGATGATCCTCAGACTGCTGTAGGTCCAGCCGGCCCGCTTCGGGTCGATGTCGAGGACGTGGTCGGCGTCGGCGGTGGTGCCGCGCGCTACGTACAGGCTGTCGTTCGTCATGCGGCCCTCACAGCAGTCCTACGGCGGTGTCCACGGCGGCGGCGACCTTCCCGTCGGCCGGGTACAGCAGCGAACGGCCGACCACCAGGCCCCGGACGGTGGGGAGTTGCAGCGCCCCGCGCCACTTCTCGTACGCCCCGTCCTGGTCGTCGCCGACCTCGCCGCCCAGCAGGACGGCGGGGAGGGTGGAGGTCTCCATGACCTGGGCCATGTCGTCGGGGTTGTCGGTGACCGGGACCTTCAGCCAGGTGTAGGCGGAGGTGCCGCCCAGGCCGGAGGCGATGGCGATCGACTTGGTGACGGCCTCGGCGGAGAGGTCGTTCTGCACCTTGCCCCCGGGGGTGCGCCGGCTGAGGAACGGCTCGACGAACAGGGGCAGTCTGCGGGCCGCCATGTCGTCGACGGCCCGGGCCGTGGTCTCCATGGTGGTCAGGGAGCCCGGGTCGTCGTAGTCGATCCGCAGGAGCAGTTTGCCGGCGTCGAAGTTCAGCCGCTCGATGTCCTCGGCGCGGTGGCCGGTGAAGCGGTCGTCGAGCTCGAACACCGAGCCCTGGAGACCGCCGCGGTTCATCGAGCCCATGACGACCTTGGCGTCGAGAGCGCCGAGCAGCAGCAGGTCGTCGAGGATGTCGGCGGTGGCGAGGACGCCGTCCACGCCGGGCCGCGACAGCGCCAGCATCAGGCGTTCCAGCAGGTCGGCGCGGTTGGCCATGGCCAGCTTGTCTCCGCCGACGCCGAGCGCGCCCCGGGCGGGGTGGTCGGCGGCGACGATCATCAGCCGGCCGTTGTCGCCCAGCAGCGGGCGGCGGGGGCGGCGGGCGGCGGCCTCGGCGATCGCCTCGGGCCGCTCGGCGCGCAGCCGGACGATGTCGGAGATGTCGACGGTCACAGGACGGCCCCCGCCTCGACCGCGGCCTCGATCTCGTCGCCGGTCGGCATCGCGGAGGAGCACTCCAGCCGGGAGGCGACGATCGCGCCGGCCGCGTTGGCGTGGCGCATGATCTGCTCCAGGTCCCAGTCGGCGAGCAGACCGTGGCACAGGGAGCCGCCGAAGGCGTCGCCCGCGCCGAGGCCGTTGAGGACGTTCACCGGGAGCGGCGGGACCTCGGCGGACTCACCGCTGCGGTGGACGGCGAGGACCCCCTTGGGGCCCTGCTTGACGACGGCGAGCTCGACGCCCGCGTCCAGCAGCGCCTGGGCGGCGGCCCGCGGTTCGCGGACGCCGGTGGCGACCTCCACCTCGTCGAGGTTGCCGACCGCGACGGTGGTGTGCTTGAGGGCCTCCGCGTAGAACGGGCGGGCCGCGTCCGGGTCGGTCCAGAACATCGGGCGCCAGTCGAGGTCGAAGACCGTGATGCCGGCCTTGGCGCGGTGCGCGAGGGCGGCGAGGGTCGCGGTGCGGCTGGGCTCCTCGCTCAGACCGGTACCGGTGACCCAGAAGATCCCGGCCTCGCGGATGGCGTCGAGGTCCAGCTCGTGGGCGTCGATCTCCAGGTCCGGGGCCTTGGGCCGGCGGTAGAAGTACAGCGGGAAGTCGTCCGGCGGGAAGACCTCGCAGAAGGTGACCGGCGTCTGCAGGCCCGGCACCGGCGTGACATAGCGGTCGTCGACGCCGAAGCCGCGCAGGGCCTCGTGCAGGTACGTGCCGAAGGGGTCGTCGCCCGTGCGGGTGATCACGGCGGCGGACCGGCCGAGGCGGGCCGCGGCGACCGCGACGTTGGACGCCGAGCCGCCGAGGAACTTCCCGAAGGACGTGACCTGCGGGAGCGGCACACCCGTCTGCAGCGGATAGAGGTCCACCCCGATCCGCCCCATGGTGATCAGGTCGTACGCCATCGAGTTCCCTTCGTGTCGGCCCGGTCCCGTCGGGATCGGTCCCGTGTCGGCTCTCCACGGCTTTGTAGTCCGGCTCCGGGCACCCTGTCAATAGTTTGTCCAGACATTCGGACCAGGCCTTGACACCCCTGGGGAGAGCCCGCACGCTGGCGCCCATGACGTCGTTGTCACCTCAGCCCCCGCAGGCTTCACTCTCGCGCATCCGGATCGGATCGGCCCCCGACAGCTGGGGCGTCTGGTTCCCGGACGACCCCGTACAGGTCCCCTGGCAGCGCTTCCTCGACGAGGTCGCGCAGTCCGGCTACGAGTGGATCGAACTCGGCCCCTACGGCTATCTGCCGACCGACCCGGCCGTGCTCACCGAGGAGACCGCCAAGCGCGGTCTGAAGGTGTCCGCCGGCACGGTCTTCACCGGCCTCCACCACGGCGAGGCCGTGTGGGAGAAGACCTGGGCGCATGTCGCGGACAACGCGGTGCTCGCCCAGGCCATGGGGGCGAAGCATCTCGTCGTCATCCCGTCCTTCTGGCGGGACGACAAGACCGGCGAGGTGCTGGAGTCCGACACCCTCACACCCGAGCAGTGGCGCAACCTCACCACGCTGACCGAGCGGCTCGGCAAGGAGGTGCGCGAGCGGTACGGGCTCCGGATCGTCGTCCACCCGCACGCCGACACCCACATCGACAGCGAGGAGAACGTCGTCCGCTTCCTGGACGGCACCGACTCCGACCTCGTGTCGCTGTGCCTGGACACCGGGCACTACGCCTACTGCGGCGGCGACAGCGTGAAGCTGATCGAGACATACGGGTCGCGGATCGGGTACCTCCACCTCAAGCAGGTGGACCCGGAGATCCTCGCCGACGTGAAGGCCAAGGGAACGCCGTTCGGGCCGGCCGTGGCCCAGGGCGTGATGTGCGAGCCACCCGCGGGCGTGCCGGCGCTCGGCCCCGTCCTGGAGGCTGCGGGCAAGCTGGACGTGGACCTGTTCGCGATCGTGGAGCAGGACATGTACCCCTGCGAGCAGGACAAGCCGCTGCCGATCGCTCAGCGGACGCGGGCGTTCCTGAGGTCGTGCGGGGCGTAGGCCGTAGGTGGTGTGCGGGCTGCGGGGGCCCGCCGCGCCCACGCGACGGAGCCCCGTGCCGACGACGGGGATGTACGCGCGGACTTGTCAAGGCGCCACTCCCACGCGTCCCTCGCGTGCCTTCGCACCACCTTCGTCACAAATACCCCCTCCCTGTCACCCATGTCCCGCCTACGCGGGTTTTCGGTCACGCACGGACGACATCCGCGGTCGTGCCGTCACTCTGCGTCGTTCGCCGGGCACAGGCTTGGTGATCGCCAGCGCAGCGCCGGGCTCCCCCTGGCGGCCTCCCGGCCGCCACCCCCGCGCGCGCAGGGAGGTGCAACGCATGACCGACCGAAGGCTCTGGTCCTACAAGGAGATCGCGGCGCACATCAACGTGCAGCCGGACACCGTACGGTCCTACCGCAAGCACGGGCTCCTCCCCCCGCCCGACCGCGTCGACGGCGGCAAGCCCTACTGGTTCGCCGCCACCGTCCAGGACTGGGCCGCCGCCCGGCCGGGCAACCGCGGCCGCAGATCCGGCTGACCTCACTCCCCGCGCCTCGTGCGGGACACGGGGCCGTCCGGCCCGGCGGCTCTCAGCTCCACGGCTCGATGACGGTGACCCCGGCCCCCGGCGCCGTCCCCATCTCCGCCAGCGCTCGCGGTACGGCGTCCAGGGTGATCGTCGAGGTCACCAGGAGGTCGGGCCGCAGGACCCCGGCCCGTACCGCCTCCAGCATCGCGGGGTAGGTGTGGGCGGCCATGCCGTGGCTGCCGAGGATCTCCAGTTCGAGGGCGATCGCGCGGGCGAGCGGGACGGGGGTGGTGCCCTCGGGCGAGGGCAGCAGGCCGACCTGGAGGTGCCTGCCCCGGCGCCGCAGTCCGTTCACCGAGGCGGCGCAGGTGGCCGGGGAGCCGAGGGCGTCCAGGGAGAGATGGGCGCCGCCGCCGGTGAGGTCACGGACCGCCGCCGCCGTGTCCGCCACGCCCCGGGCGTCCACGCACTCCGCCGCGCCGAACGTCCGCGCCAGCTCCAGCGCCCGCGGCGACACGTCCACCGCGACCACCCGGGCCCCGCTCGCCGCGGCGATCATCACCGCGGACAGGCCGACCCCGCCGCAGCCGTGCACCGCGGCCCACTCCCCCGCCGCGACCCGCCCCCGCTGCACGACCGCCCGGAACGCGGTGGCGAACCGGCAGCCGAGGGCGGCCGCGGTGCCGTAGGACAGGTCGTCCGGGACCGCGACCAGGTTCACGTCGGCGTGGTCCAGGGCCACGAACTCGGCGAAGGAACCCCAGTGCGTGAACCCGGGCTGGGTCTGGCGCTCGCACACCTGGTGGTCGCCGGCCGCGCAGGACGGGCAGCTTCCGCAGCCGCACACGAAGGGGACGGTGACCCGGTCGCCGGGGCGCCAGCGGGTGACGCCGGCCCCGATCGCCTCGACGGTGCCGGCCAGTTCGTGGCCGGGGACGTGCGGCAGGACGATGTCGGGGTCGTGGCCCATCCAGCCGTGCCAGTCGCTGCGGCACAGACCGGTGGCCTCGACCCGGACGACGACTCCGTGCGGGGCCGGGCGGGGGTCGGGGACCTCGCGTATCTCAGCCGGTGCGCCGTACTTCTCGAAGACCACCGCTCGCATCTGGGCTCCCGTCGCCTGTGTCGTCGCCGCTTTCGTCCGCACCTGTCGTCCGCGGTCCGTCGTGGCCGGTCGCTGACAGGGCGGGACTGGAACGCTATCCGCAGGCTCCGGTCGGCGAGCACCCGGACGGCCCTCCTCCGGACGACCGTCCCGGACTGCGCTTCAGGACGTACCTACATAAAGTGCCGGTAAATCCGCTCCGGGTGCTCGCTCCCGCCCGGACGACCCTGGACGACGAGGGGATCTGCCGTGACCCACTCCCCGCCGCCCGGCGCGCCCCGGGCCCGCATCCCCGGACCGCAGCAGCCCCCTCCGTCGGCCCCGCGGATCCCGGCCGGACTGTGGAAGCGCTGCCTGGGCGGCGGGCTGCTCCTGTGGGCGCTGACCGCGCTCGTCACGTACGCCACCGCGAACCCCACCCTGCTGCCGACCCTGATCCTGCTCGGCAGCTTCCTCGTCCCGGTCTGCTTCGTGCTGTGGGCGTACGAGCGGCACGGCCGTGACCTGGGCATCGGCCTGATCCTCGGCTGCTTCCTGACCGGCGGCACGCTGGGTGTGCTCGGCGCGTCGGTGATGGAGTCCTACCTGCTGCACCCCTCGCTGTGGATGTTCGTCGGGGTCGGGCTGATCGAGGAGGCGGCGAAGCTCGGCGCGCTGATGTTCGTACTGCGCCGGCAGACCCGGCTGCGGGGCCTGCGCGCCGGGGTGGTGCTGGGCGCGGCCGTCGGCTTCGGCTTCGCGGCCCTGGAGAGCGCCGGGTACGCCTTCGAGGCGGCCGTCTCCACGGTCGGCATCGACCTCGGCGCGCTGCTGGAGACCGAGATCCTGCGCGGGGTGCTCGCGCCCTTCGGTCACGGGCTGTGGACGGCGGTCGCGGGCGGGGTCCTGCTGGAGTACCGCCGTCCGAACGGGCGTTTCCCGTTCGCCGCGCCCGTCCTCGGCACCTGCGTCGGGGTCGCGCTGCTGCACGCTCTGTGGGACTCCACCCACGGGATCGCGATCTGGCTGGTGGCCCGGCTGACCGCCGGCGGCCTTGACCGACGGCTCTTCGCCGAGGGGTACATCCCGCGGCCGACCACCGAGCAGCAGCATCTGCTCACGCTGTTCTCGGTCGGCGCGACGGTGTGCGTGGCCCTGCTCGGGGTGGCCTGGGTGCGCTCGCTGGCACGCCAGGACCCTTCTTGGAGAAATACCCCCTAGGGGTATAGTGTGGGGTTACTGGGAGACCTCTCAGGTCTCCGCCGACCCCATCCGCCTCCCCCCAGGAGAACGACATGACCGCATCGACCGACACCGCCGGCTCCGTCACCACCGTCTACCGGGTGAGCGGCATGAGCTGCGGCCACTGCGAGGGCGCCGTCTCCGGCGAGATCTCCGAACTGGCCGGGGTCGTCTCCGTCAAGGCCGTCGCCGCCACCGGCGAGGTCACCGTCGTCTCCGCCACCCCGCTCGACGACGAGGCCGTGCGCGCCGCGGTCGACGAGGCCGGATTCGAGCTGGCCGGCCGGGCCTGACCCGATCGCCCCCACGGCCATGACGACGAGCACCGCCACCGGCGCGCCGATAGCCGCCCCGACCGCCGAGGTCGAACTGCTGATCGGCGGAATGACCTGCGCGACCTGCGCGTCCCGCGTGGAGAAGAAGCTGAACCGGATGGACGGGGTGACCGCGACGGTCAACTACGCCACCGAGAAGGCGAAGATCAGCTACCCGCCCGGGACCGGGGTCGCCGACCTCATCGCGACCGTGGTGAAGACGGGGTACACCGCCGAGGAACCCGTCCGCGAGGAGCCCGCCGGGGAAGGCGCGGGGAACACGGCCGGGAGCGACCCCGAGCTCTCGGCTCTGCGCCACCGACTCCTGGTCACCGTCCTCCTCGCGGCGCCCGTCGTCCTGCTCGCGATGGTCCCGTCCCTCCAGTTCGACTTCTGGCAGTGGCTCTCGCTGACGCTCGCCGCGCCCGCCGTCGTCTGGGGCGGCGCGCCGCTGCACCGGGCCGCCTGGACGAACCTGCGGCACGGCACCGCCACCATGGACACCCTGGTGTCCATCGGCACGCTGGCCGCCTTCGGCTGGTCGGTGTGGGCGCTGTTCCTGGGCGACGCGGGCATGCCCGGCATGCGGCACCCGTTCGAACTCACCGTCTCCCGCACCGACGGCGCCTCCGCGATCTATCTGGAGGTCGCCGCCGGGGTCACCGCCTTCATCCTCCTCGGCCGCTACCTCGAGGCCCGCTCCAAGCGGAGCGCGGGGGCGGCGCTCCGGGCCCTGATGGAGCTGGGCGCCAAGGACGTCTCCGTGCTGCGCGACGGGCGGGAGACCCGGATCCCGGCCGACCGGCTCGCCGTGGGCGACCGGTTCGTCGTACGGCCCGGAGAGAAGATCGCCACCGACGGCACGGTCGTCGAGGGCGTCTCCGCGGTCGACGTCTCGATGCTGACGGGTGAGTCGGTGCCGGTGGACGTCGGGCCGGGCGACGCCGTCACCGGCGCGACCGTGAACGCCGGCGGGCGGCTCGTCGTCGAGGCCACCCGGATCGGCGCCGACACCCGGCTCGCCCGGATGGCGCGGCTCGTGGAGGACGCGCAGAACGGCAAGGCCGAGGTGCAGCGGCTCGCCGACCGGATCGCGGGGGTGTTCGTGCCCGTGGTCCTGGTGATCGCGACCGCCACCTTCGGCGGCTGGCTCGGCGCGACCGGGGACACCGTCGCCGCGTTCACCGCGGCCGTCGCCGTGCTGATCATCGCCTGCCCGTGCGCGCTCGGCCTGGCCACCCCCACGGCCCTGCTGGTCGGCACCGGGCGCGGCGCCCAGCTCGGCATCCTCATCAAGGGGCCCGAGGTCCTGGAGTCCACCCGCCGCGTCGACACCGTCGTCCTCGACAAGACGGGCACCGTCACCACCGGCCGGATGACCCTCCAGGACGTGTACGTCGCGGACGGCACCGACGAGACCGAGCTGCTGCGGCTCGCGGGCGCCCTGGAGCACGCCTCCGAGCACCCGGTCGCCCGCGCGGTGGCCGCGGGCGCGCAGGAGCGCGCCGGGCACCTGCCGGCGGCCGAGCACTTCGAGAACGTGCCCGGGCGGGGCGTACGGGGGCGGGTGGAGGGACGCGAGGTGGCCGTGGGGCGGCTCTTCGAGGAGCTTCCGCGCGAGCTGGCCCGCGCCAAGGACGAGGCCGAGCGGGGCGGTCGTACGGCCGTCGTCGTCGGCTGGGACGGCAGCGCGCGCGGGGTGCTCACGGTCGCCGACGCGGTCAAGGAGACCAGCGCCGAGGCGGTCAAGGAGCTGCGCGCGCTGGGGCTCACCCCGGTGCTGCTGACCGGGGACAACCGGGCCGTCGCGGAGGCGGTCGCGGCGGCGGTCGGGATCGACGAGGTGATCGCCGAGGTGCTGCCCGAGGAGAAGGTCGACGTCGTCCGGCGGCTGAGGGACGAGGGGCGGGTCGTCGCGATGGTCGGCGACGGCGTCAACGACGCGGCCGCGCTCGCCACCGCCGATCTGGGGCTGGCCATGGGCACCGGAACGGACGCGGCGATCGAGGCGAGCGATCTGACGCTGGTACGGGGGGACCTGCGGGTGGCGGCGGACGCCATCAGGCTGTCCCGGCGGACCCTGTCCACGATCAAGGGCAATCTGGTGTGGGCCTTCGGGTACAACGTGGCCGCGCTGCCGCTGGCCGCCGCCGGACTGCTCAACCCGATGATCGCCGGGGCCACGATGGCCTTCTCGTCGGTCTTCGTGGTGACGAACAGTCTCAGGTTGCGCACCTTTGACTGAGACCCCCTGGAGTCCTGCGCGAGCCTCACATAAGCTCTTCACAAGGCTCGCGCATCATCCTTACGCTTGGGCCTCGCTCGCTGTATCCGGGCTCTTGCGCATCTAACGGACATATGCAAGAGACACAGATCACAGTGACGTGAACGTAACCACCGAAGGGGTTCGACGGTCTAAGTTGACGGTGTCGGAAAGCGTCTTGGGGGGCGCGGACCGGCATCTGGGGATGTCTTGGGGGACTTCCTCAGAGATGCGTTGCCGGGGCACGTACACCGGGAAGCTTTGAGCGGCCCTCCCAGCGTGCGCGTCCCGGCAGACCGCACACGCGGTAGTACGGCGGGTTCCCCCCGCGGTGCTCAACCGCAGGCACGACAACCGCAGGACAACCGCATATCGACACAGCGAATTCAGGCGCTGTCCTCATAACGCCCGGCCGGATCCCGTGGGGGGAATCCGCACCGGGACATGGGAAGGCGCCCTGGTCGTCGGCCCGTGGGGGGACTGACGCCGGGGCGCCTTCCGCTTTTCCTTGTCGCAGGCAGCGAGGGTGCATGGTCACGGGGGCGGGCCGGCCCCACCCGAAGGGGCGCGGAACCTGCGCGAACGCCCCCACTCACCCGTGCCCGACAACGCACCGGTGGCGGGGGCACCCGTTCGGCTCCCCCGCCTAAGGCTCTAGCGCTCCTCGACCGGAACGAAGTCGCGCTCGACCACGCCCGTGTAGATCTGCCGGGGACGGCCGATGCGGGAACCCGGCTCCTTGATCATCTCGTGCCACTGGGCGATCCAGCCCGGAAGGCGGCCGAGGGCGAAGAGGACCGTGAACATCTCGGTCGGGAAGCCCATCGCGCGGTAGATCAGACCCGTGTAGAAGTCGACGTTCGGGTACAGGTTGCGCTGGACGAAGTACTCGTCGGAGAGCGCGTGCTCCTCGAGCTTGAGGGCGATGTCCAGCAGCTCGTCGGACTTGCCGAGGGCCGAGAGGACATCGTGCGCCGCGGCCTTGATGATCTTGGCGCGAGGGTCGAAGGACTTGTACACCCGGTGGCCGAAGCCCATCAGGCGGACGCCGTCCTCCTTGTTCTTCACCTTGGAGATGAAGGAGTCGACATCGCCGCCGCCCGCCTGGATGCCTTCCAGCATCTCCAGGACGGACTGGTTGGCACCGCCGTGCAGCGGGCCCCAGAGCGCGTTGATGCCGGCCGAGATCGAGGCGAACATGTTCGCCTGCGAGGAGCCGACGAGGCGGACCGTGGAGGTCGAACAGTTCTGCTCGTGGTCCGCGTGCAGGATGAGGAGCTTGTCCAGGGCGGAGACCACGACCGGGTCGAGGTCGTACTCCTGGGCGGGGACCGAGAAGGTCATGCGCAGGAAGTTCTCGACGTAACCGAGGTCGTTGCGCGGGTAGACGAACGGGTGACCGATCGACTTCTTGTACGCGTACGCCGCGATCGTCGGGAGCTTGGCGAGCAGACGGATCGTGGAGAGGTTGCGCTGCTTCTCGTCGAACGGGTTGTGGCTGTCCTGGTAGAAGGTGGACAGCGCGGAGACCACCGAGGACAGCATGGCCATCGGGTGGGCGTCGCGCGGGAAGCCCTTGTAGAAGTTCTTGACGTCCTCGTGCAGCAGGGTGTGCTGCGTGATGTCGTTCTTGAAGACGCTCAGCTCGTCGACCGTCGGCAGCTCGCCGTTGATCAGCAGGTAGGCGACCTCCAGGAAGGTCGACCGCTCCGCGAGCTGCTCGATCGGGTAGCCGCGGTACCGGAGGATCCCCTGCTCGCCGTCGAGGTACGTGATGGCGGATTTATAGGCGGCGGTGTTGCCGTAGCCGCTGTCCAGGGTCACCAGACCGGTCTGGGCGCGGAGCTTCCCGATGTCGAAGCCCTTGTCGCCGACGGTGCTGTCGATCACCGGGTAGGTGTACTCGCCGTCGCCGTACCGCAGTACTACAGAGTTGTCGCTCACGTCATCCCTCACCGACGTTGTGCCTCTTCTTCGAGGTTGCCCTGACTGTCTCCACCCTCCCCCATTTGGCGCAGGAGAGTGCACTCGGGGTCGACCACTGGGCTCATCGACGGCACTCAGTGCCGCCAACTTGCACATACTGCCGCCTTGGTCACGGTTGGGGAAGTGCTGTGTGACCTTTGCGACTCATTTGATCGATCATTTTTTGTGCTGGGTTCGAGAACCGCGTGCTCAACGGCCCGAGAGGCGGAAATCGAGGGCGGTACAGCGCCGGCCCGCCGAGACCGTGCGCACCGCCTGGCCGATCGCCTTGCGTGAGCCGACCAGGACGACGAGGCGCTTCGCACGGGTGACGGCCGTATACAGCAGGTTCCGCTGCAACATCATCCATGCTCCCGTGGTGACGGGGATCACGACGGCGGGATATTCACTTCCCTGTGAACGGTGGATCGTCACCGCGTACGCGTGGGCCAGTTCGTCCAGTTCGTCGAACTCGTACGGGACCTCCTCGTCCTCGTCCGTCAGTACCGTCAGGCGCTGGTCCACCGGGTCGAGCGAGGTGACCACGCCCACCGTGCCGTTGAAGACACCGTTCTTCCCCTTCTCGTAATTGTTGCGGATCTGGGTGACCTTGTCGCCGACACGGAACACCCGCCCGCCGAACCGCTTCTCCGCCAGATCCGGGCGGCCGGGGGTGATGGCCTGCTGGAGCAGTCCGTTGAGCGTGCCGGCGCCGGCGGGCCCGCGGTGCATGGGCGCCAGCACCTGCACGTCCCGGCGCGGGTCCAGGCCGAACTTCGCCGGGATCCGGCGGGCCGCCACGTCCACGGTGAGCCGGCCGGCCTCCTCGGTGTCGTCCTCGACGAACAGGAAGAAGTCCTTCATGCCGTCGGTGACCGGGTGCTGCCCGGCGTTGATCCGGTGGGCGTTCGTCACCACACCGGACTGCTGGGCCTGGCGGAACACCCGGGTGAGCCGCACGGCGGGCACCGGGCTGCCGTCGGCGAGGAGGTCGCGCAGGACCTCGCCCGCGCCGACGCTCGGGAGCTGGTCGACGTCCCCGACGAACAGCAGCCGCGCGCCCGGCGGTACGGCCTTCACCAGCTTGTTGGCCAGGAGCAGGTCCAGCATCGACGCCTCGTCGACCACCACGAGGTCGGCGTCGAGCGGGCGGTCCCGGTCGTACGCCGCGTCGCCGCCCGGCTTGAGCTCCAGCAGCCGGTGGACGGTCGAGGCCTCGGCGCCGGTCAGCTCGGCCAGCCGCTTGGCGGCGCGGCCGGTGGGCGCGGCCAGCACGACCTTGGCCTTCCTGGCGCGGGCCAGCTCCACGATCGAGCGCACGGTGAAGGACTTGCCGCACCCCGGGCCGCCGGTGAGCACCGCGACCTTCTCGGTCAGCGCGAGCCGCACGGCCGCCTCCTGCTCGGGCGCGAGCTCTGTGCCGGTACGGCCCTTCAGCCAGGCCAGCGCCTTGTCCCAGGCCACCTCGCGGAACCCCGGCAGCCGGTCCTCCTCGGTGCGCAGCAGACGCAGCACCTGGGCGGAGAGGGAGAGTTCGGCGCGGTGGAAGGGGACCAGGTAGACCGCGGTGACCTCCTCGCCGTCCGCACCGGGGACCTTCTCCCGTACGACACCCGGCTCGCCGGAGTCCTCGTCCGGCTCGGCCAGCTCGGCCAGGCACTCGATGACCAGGCCGGTGTCGACCTGGAGGAGCTTGACCGCGTCGGCGATCAGCCGCTCCTCGGGCAGATAGCAGTGGCCCTGGTCGGTGGACTGGGAGAGCGCGTACTGCAGGCCCGCCTTGACGCGCTCCGGGCTGTCGTGCGGGATGCCGACGGACCGGGCGATCCGGTCGGCGGTGAGGAAGCCGATGCCCCAGACGTCGGCGGCCAGCCGGTAGGGCTGGTTCCTGACGACGGAGATCGACGCGTCGCCGTACTTCTTGTAGATCCGCACCGCGATGGAGGTGGACACCTCGACGGTCTGGAGGAACAGCATGACCTCCTTGATCGCCTTCTGTTCCTCCCAGGCGTCGGCGATCTTCTTCGTGCGCTTGGGACCGAGGCCGGGCACCTCGATCAGGCGCTTCGGCTCCTCCTCGATGATCGTCAGGGTGTCCACGCCGAAGTGCTGCGTGATGCGGTCGGCGAAGACCGGGCCGATGCCCTTGACCAGGCCGGATCCCAGATAGCGCCGGATGCCCTGGACGGTGGCCGGCAGCACGGTCGTGTAGTTCTCCACGGTGAACTGCTTGCCGTACTGGGGGTGCGAGCCCCAGCGGCCCTCCATCCGCAGCGACTCGCCGACCTGGGCGCCGAGCAGCGCGCCGACGACTGTGAGAAGGTCGCCGGCGCCTCTGCCGGTGTCCACCCGGGCGACCGTGTAGCCGTTCTCCTCGTTGGCGTACGTGATGCGCTCCAGTACGCCTTCCAGGGTGGCCAGTCGCCGCTCCCCCGCCGGGGAGGCCCCCGCCTGATCGGTCATGATCCGACGGTACCGCCCGGCACCGACATTCCCGTCGGGCGTCAGTTCTCGGCGAGCGTCACACAGGTGCCGACCACATAGCCGGTGACGCCGCTGCGGGTGACCTTCACCCAGCGCTTGCTGACGATGCCGCACTTCTCGTACGTGGAGGTGCCGTAGTACGACACACAGGACGCCGACGCGCTCTGTCCCTTGTTGACCTGCGCGAGGGCCGTACCGCTGGTGCTGGTGGTGGAACGGATGACGACCGTCTCCAGGGCGGTCGCCGTGCAGGACGCCGCGGCCGCCGGGCTCGCGAGGACGACTCCGGCCCCCACCAGGGCGGCCGCCCCCAGGGACGCTCCGAGTATCCGAGGTGCGCGCATGTCTCTTTCTCCCCTGTCGGACTTCATTGGCACGGGCATGCCACCCGCGCCGGGACAGGGGAAGCCTAGATCGCCCCGGTCCGGGGTTCATCACAAATCGATTTCAGCCACTCCGAGGGCTTGCTTTACGCCCATGTAATCGATTCCAATCCTTTCTGCGCGCGGATGTAATCGATTCCACGCGCTTCCGGTACCGAGTCCACGAGGAGGTGGAGCGGCGATGGCGAGCATCAAGGACGTGGCCGCCGAGGCGGGGGTCTCCGTCGCCACGGTGTCGCGCGTCCTGAACGACCATCCGTCGGTCAGCGAGGACGCACGCACCCGCGTGCTGGCCGCCGTCGAGGCGCTGGGCTACCGCCCGAACGCCGTCGCCCGGTCGCTGCGCACCGATCAGACCCGCACCCTCGGCCTGGTCATCAGCGACGTGATGAACCCCTACTTCACCGAGCTGGCCCGCTCCGTGGAGGAGGAGGCCCGCGCGCTCGGCTACAGCGTGATCATCGGCAACGCCGACGAACGGCCCGACCTCCAGGACCACCACGTACGGACCCTGCTGGACCGCCGGATCGACGGTCTGCTGGTCTCCCCCACCGACGGCGGCTCGCCGCTGATGCTCGACGCCGCGCGCGCGGGCACCCCGATGGTGTTCGTCGACCGCTGGATCCCCGGCGTCGACGTGCCCGTCGTACGGGCCGACGGACGGGCGGCGGTACGGGACCTCGTCGCGCATCTGCACGGGCTCGGGCACCGCAGGCTCGCCATCATCGCGGGCCCGGCCGCCACCACCACCGGCAGCGAGCGCATCGAGGCCTTCCGGGCCGCGATGGCCGAATACGGGCTCCCCCTGCCGGACGCCTACATAGGGCAGGGCGACTTCAAGGCCGAGAGCGGACGACGCGTCACCGACGGCTTCCTCGACCTGCCCGAGCCGCCCGAGGCCGTGTTCGCCACCGACAACCTGATGGCCCTGGGCGCGCTGGACGCCGTCCGCGCGCGCGGGCTGCGCGTTCCGGACGACATCGCGCTGGCGGCCTTCGACGACATCCGGTGGTTCGTGCACACCGATCCGCCGATCACAGCGATCGCCCAGCCGACGGGGGAACTGGGCCGGGCCGCCGTACGCGCCCTGGTCGACCGCATCGAGGGGCGGCCCTCCCGGTCCGTCGCCCTCCCCGCCCGTCTCGTCGTGCGCCGCTCGTGCGGCGAGGCCGCCTCTTCCCCGAAGGACCCGAGGAGCATCACGTGAGCCACCCCGACGAACTGCTGCGTATCGAAGGAATACGCAAGACCTTTCCCGGTGTCGTCGCGCTCGACAGCGTGGACTTCGCTCTGCGCCGCGGCGAGGTGCACGTGCTGCTCGGCGAGAACGGAGCCGGCAAGAGCACCCTCATCAAGATGCTCTCGGGCGCCTACCGCCCCGACGAGGGCCGCATCCTCGTCGACGGCGCCGAGACCCGCATCCAGGGCGCACAGGACGCCGAACGGCTCGGCATCGCCACGATCTACCAGGAGTTCAACCTCGTTCCCGACCTCACGGTCGCCGAGAACATCTTCCTGGGCCGCCAGCCGCGCCGCTTCGGCCTCCTCGACCGGAAGCGGATGAACGCGGACGCGGCCGAGCTCCTCGCCCGCGTCGGTGTCGACGTCGACCCCCGCACCCGGGTGCGCGACCTGGGCATCGCCCGGCTCCAGATGGTCGAGATCGCCAAGGCGCTGAGCCTCGACGCCCGCGTCCTGATCATGGACGAGCCGACCGCCGTCCTGACCACCGAAGAGGTCGAGAAGCTCTTCCGGATCGTGCGCAGGCTGCGGGACGACGGCGTCGGCATCGTCTTCATCACCCACCACCTGGAGGAGATCGCCGCCCTCGGCGACCGCGTCACCGTCCTGCGCGACGGCCGCAGCGTCGACCAGGTCCCGGCGAACACCCCCGAGGACCACCTCGTACGGCTCATGGTCGGCCGGAGCATCGAGCAGCAGTACCCGCGCGAACGCGCCGCTGCCGGGGCGCCGCTGCTCAGGGTCAGCGGCCTCACCCGGGCCGGTGTCTTCCACGACATCGACTTCGAGGTCCGGGCCGGCGAGGTCGTCGGACTGGCGGGCCTGGTCGGCGCCGGCCGCACCGAGGTCGTCCGGGCCGTCTTCGGCGCCGACCCGTACGACTTGGGCAGCGTCGAGGTGCAGGGTCACCCGCTGCGGCGGCAGGACGTCAACGCGGCCATGGACGCCGGACTCGGCCTGGTGCCCGAGGACCGCAAGGGACAGGGCCTGGTGCTGGACGCCACCGTGCAGGAGAACCTCGGCCTGGTCACCCTGGGCCGCTCCACCCGCGCGGGCTTCGTGGACCGGGCCGGGCAGCGGCGGGCCGCCGACCGGATCTCCGGGCAGCTCAAGGTCCGGATGGCCGGACTGCACCAGCAGGTACGGACGCTGTCCGGCGGAAACCAGCAGAAGGTCGTCATCGGCAAGTGGCTGCTGGCCGACACCAAGGTGCTGATCCTCGACGAGCCGACCCGCGGCATCGACGTGGGCGCCAAGGTCGAGATCTACCAGCTGATCAACGAACTGACCGCCTCCGGGCACGCGGTTCTGATGATCTCCAGCGACCTCCCCGAGGTGCTGGGCATGAGCGACCGCGTCCTGGTGATGTCCCAGGGCCGGATCGCGGGCGAACTCTCCGCCCAGGAAGCGACACAGGACGCCGTCATGGCGCTGGCCGTCAGCGCGACCGCGGCGACGGACACCGCGACAACGAACTCAGCGACAACGAACTCAGCAGCAAAGGATGTGGAGGTCTCCCGTGGCCACTGACACGCTCAAGAGCAGTAGTACGCACACGGGTGGTGCCCCCGCACTGCGCCGGATGCTCCTCGACAACGGCGCCCTCACCGCGCTGGTCGTCCTGGCCGTGGCGATGTCGTTCCTGTCGGGCGACTTCCTGGCCACCCAGAACCTCCTCAACGTCGGCGTCCAGGCGGCCGTCACCGCGATCCTGGCGTTCGGTGTCACGTTCGTGATCGTCTCCGCGGGCATCGACCTGTCGGTGGGCTCGGTCGCCGCGCTCTCCGCCACCGTGCTGGCCTGGGCCGCCACCGACCAGGGCGTCCCGGTGTGGATCGCGGTCCTGCTCGCCCTCGCCACCGGCGTCGGCAGCGGCCTGATCAGCGGCGCGCTCATCTCCTTCGGCAAGCTGCCGCCGTTCATCGCGACCCTGGCCATGCTGTCGGTGGGCCGCGGCCTCGCCCTGGTCATCTCGCAGGGCAGCCCGATCGCCTTCCCCGACTCCGTGTCCGAGCTGGGCACCACCATCGGCGGCTGGCTGCCGGTACCGGTCCTGGTGATGATCGCGATGGGCCTGGTCACCGCCGTGGTCCTGAACCGCACGTACATCGGCCGCGCCATGTACGCGATCGGCGGCAACGAGGAGGCCGCCCGGCTCTCCGGTATCCGCGTCAAGCGCCAGAAGCTGGTCATCTACGCCCTGGCCGGCGCCTTCGCGGCCGTCGCGGGCATCGTCCTCGCCTCCCGGCTCGCCTCCGCCCAGCCGCAGGCGGCGTACGGCTACGAACTCGACGCCATCGCCGCGGTCGTGATCGGCGGCGCCAGCCTCTCCGGTGGTGTCGGCAAGGCGTCGGGCACCCTCATCGGCGCGCTGATCCTCGCGGTGCTCCGCAACGGCCTCAACCTGCTGTCGGTCTCCGCCTTCTGGCAGCAGGTCGTCATCGGCGTCGTGATCGCGCTCGCCGTGCTGCTGGACACGCTGCGCCGGCGCTCGTAGCCGTCCGCCGCCTCTCCGCCCCCCCGTCCCCACGGTCCCCCCGTCCCCACGGTCCCCCCGCACCCGCACCCACCCTCACCCGCAAGGAACCGTCATGCGCATCAAGCAGATCTCCGTCGCCACCGCCGTCATAGCCTCCCTCGCCCTCACCGCCACCGCCTGCAACGACGGGTCGTCCGGCTCCTCGGACCTCAAGGTGGGCCTGTCGCTCTCCACCCTCAACAACCCCTTCTTCGTGCAGCTGAAGGAGGGCGCCCAGGCCGAGGCGGAGAAGGAGGGCGTCAAGCTCACCGTCACCGACGCCCAGAACGACGCCTCCCAGCAGGCCAACCAGATCGACAACTTCACCAGCCAGAGCGTGAAGTCGATCATCATCAACCCGGTGGACTCCGACGCGGCCGGCCCGTCCGTCAAGGCCGCCGACAACGCCGGCATCCCGGTCATCGCCGCGGACCGCACGGTCAACAAGGCCACCGTCGCCGCCACCGTCGCCTCGGACAACGTCGAGGGCGGCAAGCTCGCCGCCAAGACGATCGCCGAGGCCCTCGGCGGCAAGGGCACCATCCTGGTCCTCCAGGGCACCGCCGGCACCTCCGCCGCCAACGAGCGCGGCCAGGGCTTCACCGAGGGGCTCAAGGCCTACCCGGGCATCAAGGTCGTCGCCTCGCAGCCGGCCGACTTCGACCGCACCAAGGGCCTGGACGTCACCACCAACCTGCTGCAGGCCCACCCGGACGTCACCGGTGTCTTCGCGCAGAACGACGAGATGGCGCTCGGCGCGATCAAGGCCCTGGGCAGCAAGGCGGGCAAGACGGTCAAGGTCGTCGGCTTCGACGGCACGCCGGACGGTCTGACCGCGGTCAAGGGGGGCACGCTGTTCGCCTCGGTGGCGCAGCAGCCCAAGCTGCTGGGCCAGTTGGCCGTCGAGAACGCCGTGAAGGCCGCCAAGGGCAAGAAGGTCGACACGACCGTGAAGGTGCCTGTCAAGGTGGTCACCGCGGCCAACGTCGCCGAGTTCTCCTCCTGACGTCGTCCGCGCACCAGTTGACGTCGTCCCGCACGGGGACGCCGAACCGACGTAAGGAAACACAACGATGCACGGCTACGACCTGCTGGTCGTAGGGTCGGCCAACGCCGACCTGGTGATCGGCGTCGACCGCCGCCCGGCGGCCGGCGAGACGGTCCTCGGCTCCGACCTGGCCGTCCACCCGGGCGGCAAGGGCGCCAACCAGGCCGTCGCGGCCGCCCGGCTGGGGGCCCGTACGGCGCTGCTGGCCCGGGTCGGCGACGACGCGCACGGCCGGCTGCTCGGCGACTCCCTGCGAGCGGCCGACGTCGACACCGCCGGCATCCTCACCGGCGGGGCTCCCACCGGGGTCGCGCTGATCACGGTGGACCCGTCCGGAGACAACAGCATCGTGGTCTCACCGGGTGCCAACAGCCGGCTGACCCCGGCCGACGTCCGGGCGGCCGGGGACCTGTTCCGGTCCGCGCGGGTGGTCTCGGCGCAGCTGGAGATCCCGCTGGAGACGGTCGTGGAGGTGGTACGGAATCTGGCTCCCGGCCACCGTTTCGTCCTCAACCCGTCGCCGCCCCGGCCGCTGCCGGCCGAGGTGCTGGCGGCCTGCGACCCGCTGATCGTGAACGAGCACGAGGCACGGGTGCTGCTCGGGGACCTCGTGGGCCCCGAGCCCGAGGACCGGGCGCGGGAGCTGCTCGCCCTCGGCCCGCGCTCGGTGGTCGTCACGCTGGGCGCGCGGGGCGCGCTGGTCGCGGACGCGGACGGGACCGCGAGGATCCCGGCCGTGCGGGTCGCGGCCGTGGACACGACCGGGGCGGGCGACGCGTTCACCGCGGCGCTGGCCTGGCGGCTCGGTCTCGCCGAGCCACTCGCCGTCGCCGCCGCGTACGCCGCCCGGGTCGGGGCGGCCGCGGTCACCAAGGAGGGCGCCCAGGTGTCCTTCCCCACCGCCGAGGAGGTCGACGCCCTGTGAAGAGGACCGGGATCCTGAACCGTCACCTGTCAGGGGCACTGGCCGAGTTGGGGCACGGGGACGGAGTGCTGGTGTGCGACGCCGGGATGCCGATCCCGGACGGCCCCCGGGTGGTCGACCTCGCCTTCCGGGCGGGGGTGCCGTCCTTCGCGGAGGTGCTGGAGGGCCTGCTGGAGGAGCTGGTCGTGGAGGGCGCCACGGCGGCCTCGGAGGTACGGGAGGCGAATCCGGCCGCCGCGAGCCTTCTGACGGGGCACTTCACCCGACTGGCGTACGTCCCGCACGAGGAACTGAAGAAGCTGTCGGCTGGGGCCCGGCTGGTGATCCGCACGGGCGAGGCGCGGCCGTACGCGAACGTGCTGCTGCGCTGCGGAGTGTTCTTCTGAGCCGCCGGACCACTCGGCGGTGAAACGCCGCGAAACCCTTCGAAGGGCCCGGTCCGTCGACCGGGCCCCTCGGCTTTCCCCCTCCAGCTGTCGAAACCCCCCGCGATCCCCCCAGATCCCCCTCCAGAGGTCCCGACGCCCTGTACGACACGCCGGTGACGGGAAGGGTTGTACGGCTGCCGCAGGGGTTTCCAGAAATTTCCCAACAGGCGATTTGCCCGAAATATGCCACATGATGATGTCGTCCCCCTCCCCCCTCCCACGAGGAGTACGGCCATGTCCGAGAAGACCGAGCCCCAGGTCGGCCCGATCAGGATCGGCGACCCGCTCGACGCACCCACCCGATCGATCGACGTACCCGATCACGAGGTGTGGGACGCCGACATCGACAAGGGCTTCGCCTGGGTCTTCCACGCCGGTGACGACCGCCGCCTCACCCAGCCGGTGATCATCGCCGACGGCTTCAACCACGGCAGGAGCGAGCTCGACAAGCTCTACCAGTTCCTGGAAGGCGAGGACTACCCCTTCATCAGCGAACTCCGCCGCGGCGGCCGGGACGTGATCCTGCTCGGCTTCGACAACCGCACCGCGTCCATCCTGGAGAACTCCAAGGCGGCCGAGGCCACCATCCGCAAGGCCATCGAGCTCCGCGAGGGCTCCGAGCGGCTGATCGTCGGCGGCTTCAGCATGGGCGGCCTCATCACCCGCTACACCCTCGCCCGGATGGAGACCGACTTCCACGAGGACGAGCACCAGACCGCCGTGTACTTCTCGTTCGACACCCCGCACCGCGGCGCGACCATCCCCGTCGGCGTCCAGGCCTTCGCGTACCTGCTCCCGTACGGCCTGGACCTCAAGCCGCACCCCTTCGCGCAGCAGATGAACAGCCCGGCGGCACGGCAGATGCTGTGGCAGCACTACGACAAGACCACCCAGAAGATCGGCGTGGCCCCCGAACGCAGCGCGCTGCTCAATGAGTTGGACCGGGTCGGGCAGTGGCCGCGGATCCCGCGCAAGCTGGCCGTCGCCAACGGCCGCGGCGACGGCATCGGGCTGCCCGACGTCCAGCCCGGCGAGGTCACGCTGCGGCTCGACGTCCGCTACCCCGGCACCACCTTCTACGCCCAGGCGCAGGGCGACGACGTGACGGTCGCCTACCTGCACCGGTTGCTCCCGCCGACCGAGCGGACCATCACGACCAGCGACTTCCCCGAGCTGGACGGCGCACCGGGCGGGACACTCGCGACGTACGAGATCCTCGCCCACTCGATGATCGAGGCCGGCGGCGAGGCGGACCTGCGCCAGCCGCACGTGTGCTTCGTCCCGTCGGTCAGCGCGGTCGACATCGCGGACTTCGCACAGCAGGGAGACCTGTACGCGCCGGTCGACGGCCTGGACCCGTCCCAGAGCGGCGTCGACGAGTTCCGCTGCTCGTCCACGACGACCCCGCACACGCTTCCGACGGAGGAGCTGTGCGCGTGGCTGCTGGAGCGGTTCTGACCTCACCGGCACCGTAAAGCTGCGCCCTCGCACCGCTTCTCCGGTGCGGGGGCGCAGCCGCCGACATGGCGGCGGGTACGGCGAAGTCGGCGAGCGGCCGGGACGCGTTCGGTGGGGCCGTGCGAGACGGGCTCGTCAGTAGCGGACTCCCCGGAAGTGCAGGAACGCGGTCCGCAGTTCGGGGTCGCGGAGGAGGTCGAGGATCTTCTCCTCCCCCGCGAAAAGGGCATCGGCCGCCGGATGTGCGGACTGGTGGAACATGTTGACCAGCACATCGATGAGGGGGTGGTCCCAGGCGATCCGGACGATCTTCCTCGCCTCGTCGCACTCCCCGTCGTCCATGGTGATGCGCCACTGCCGCATGAAGATCCCGGCCCGCTCATAGGCGTCCACACGTCCCTTGACCAGGACCGCTCTGTCGTTGAGCCCGAACACCTCGATACAGGCCCGTCCTCGGTCGGTCAGCCCCCGGTACGTTCCGAGCGGGAGCACCAGCCGCAGGTGGTCCAAGGGGTCCTCGGTGGTCGGGTCGACGAGCAGGGGGCTGCCGTCGGGTGCGGTGGGAAAGAGGCTCCGTTTCTGGTTGCTGTTGCAGAAAGAGCAGGCAAGCAGATGGTTGAGCCAGTCGAAGGTCCGCAGGGGAGCGAGGCTCTTCGGCTCGAAGTGGTCGATGTCGGTGCCCTGGCCGTCGCCGCAGTACATGCAGCGTTCGTGGCCGGGGGCCATCTCCACGAGCCCCGCCCGGAGCGCCGGACGGACCTGTCGGCTGTTCGCCCAGAGCTTCTTGGCCCTGTCCTTGCGTTCCTTCTCCGTGGCCTGCTGCCGGATGTCGTCGGTGTAGGCCGTCAGTCGTTCCTTCGTAGCCGGCGACAGGACGGCGCGCCGGAGGCGGATCACTCTTCTCCGTCCCGCGGGCGCCGGGCCATCTCCCGTGTCCTGCGGTGAAGGTGCGCGCTCATCTCGTCCAGACGGGCCGACGGCGAACTGGCAAGCCGCTCCTTCAGTTCCCGGTAGCGGGCGAGCACCTCCCGTGACGAGGCCCCGTCGTAGATCTCCGCCTCCAGCTCCACGAACTCGGCCCTCAGATGTTCGGCCCGCTCGGAGTAGGGCGTGTCGAGACCGAAGAGATCGGAGAGCACGGCGTCGTCGCCACTGCCGTACACCACTCGGTCGTACAGGTCCGGGCCGATGACCTCGGGCGGCCGGGCCTCGTCCACCCCCGGCAGCCGGATCAGGCCGCCGGGGTCGGCGGCTTGGCAGATGTACGGGCTGTGCGTGGTGACGATGAACTGGATGTGGGGGAAGTGATCGGTCAGCCAGGGGCCGATCCGGCGCTGCCAGGAGACGTGCAGGTGGGCGTCGATCTCGTCGATGATGACGACGCCGGGCAGACGGTTGAAGAGCGGCTGCCCCTCCGCATCCCGGACGGACAGCCCGGACGCGTCGTGCATCTGCTTGAGGATGTCAACGACCAGAGCCGCCACCGTGCGGAATCCGTCGCTCATCTCCCGCAGGGGAAAGCGCCGGCCGTCACGCTCGACCCACAGGCCCTCGGAGTCGACGTCGATGATCCGGTACCCGTCCGGCAGAAGCCCGTCCTGGAGGATCGCCAGTGCGGTTCGCTTGAGTTCGGCGGCGCCCGGCCTCTTCTCGAGCGCCCTCAGGTGCTGCTCCACCAGCCAGGCGACGCCCTCGGCGAGCGAGGCGTCCTCGTGGAAGAGACTCGCCTGCCGTGCCACCGGACCGGATGCCAGCATCAGCCGCTGCACCTCGCCGGAACCTCCGGCCATGCGTCGGAAGGGCCCGTACGCCGCACAGAACCACCCGGCCGGATTGTCGGCCCAGGGGCCCCGGCGGGCCACGCTGTTCTGCGCCTTCGTGTACTTGATCTCGTCCAGCGCGGGCTGGGTCCCCCTACGGACCGACGCTCTGGCGCCCGAGACGTCGTGGGGCGCTGTCCACAGGAGCCCGGCCCGGACGGCACCGGCGGGTCGCCGCCCCTGCGAGAACCGATCCTCCTTCGTGTCCCACGCGATCTCGATCTCGACCCGGCCTTCAGCGGCGCCCTGGGCGACCCAGTTCTCGAACCCCGGAACCAGACTGCGGGCCACCACGGGTCCGCTGAGCGCCAGAGCCACCGCCCGGAGCAACGTCGTCTTCCCGGACCCGTTGCGCCCGGCGAGCACCGTCCAGCCGGCGTGGCCGCCATCGGGACGGGTCAGGGTCAGATCGACCTGGCGCGGGCCGTGGAAGGACTTGATGTCCTTGACGATGATCCGGCTGACGTACATGGGTGTCGGCATCCGTTCGTTCGCGAGTCGCGCCCGATCCTACGGCTGTCACCCGCCCGCACGGAGGCGCGAAGGGCCGGCAGAGCGGTGTCAGGCGAGGGCGGGCGGCAAGGGGTCGGAGACGAACCAACCCCGTTGAGGAACCGCATACACCCAGCCTTCGTCGGCCAGCAGGCCGAGCCCTCGCCGCACGGTCGTCCGCGCGATTCCGTAGCGCTGCACGAGCTGGGCCTCACTTGGCAGCATCCGGCCAGGCTGCCAGTCGCCGCGCCCCCCGGGCCAGGACTACGTTCCCGCGGAGGCCGCCGCAGGTGTCAGTCCCTTGGGACGGCGGCCTTCCTGGCTTCACAGTCGGCCGGTCAGGTCAGGGCCCATGCCGTTCTCATCCGCTTCCGGCTCAGCAAGCCCCTCCACGGTCGCCATTCCGAAATACGTCCGCTCGCCCGGCTCCGGTGGGGTTCCGAACAAGCTGGTGAGGTCTTTCAGAGCGGCAGTCAGCCGTGGTGCGTTTCTCCGCTGGATCTCCGGATGGGGACGTCCTGAGAAGTCATAGCGGGCCCAGATGTCATGGTGCACGGAGAGCTCGGCCGACAATCCCGTGGGAGCCGTGGAGAAGGAGAGGTCCACCAGTCGGTATTCGTTCCCGGGCTGATCGTCCGCGTCGATCCAGGTCCCCGTACCGAGCACGCTGAAGTCGGCGATATCGGCGGTGGGGTGCGCTGCGGGGCGGCTGCCTCTCACCTGCGCCGGGAGGCCCGGATCGCCAAGTGGCCTCACCGCCAGATCAAGCGAGGTCGTGATGCCCGTGGTCCCCACACCTGCGACGCCCCAGACGTATTCCAGGCGAACCGGGACGAGGAGCGCATGCCGGCTCAGCACCTCACTCGTCCGAGCGGCGAGCGAGAGAGCCGACTCCAGGCCCGGCGAGCCGAAGTCGTAAAGATCCCAGAACCAGGAGGCACACTCCCGAGGCGCACGCATCAATGTCGACACGGTGTTTCCTTACGGGAGCGTCGGGCCGTTCGGGGGAATGGTGAGGGATCTGTCGGTGACACGAAGGAGGACTGTCATCCCGGCATTCCTCGCCCGGAATTCTGCGGCGATCTGACGGTACGACCGGACCAGGGGACGCCTCACGCGCCTCCTGGTCCGGCCGTACTCCTGCGTCGAGTCACGGACAACATCGGGGCAATACCCCAGTGGTTGACTCCGCTTGCGGCGACCGGTGACGCAGTCCCGCCGCAGAATTCTGGCGCACGCGCTTCTCTATGACGGGCGTACGGCGGCGTCGGGGGCGGGCGGCAGAGGATCGGCCACGAACGACCCACGGGCCCGCACGGTCACCACCAAGCCCCGGTCGCGAAGGATGTCGAGGGCGCGCCGGACTGTGCCGGGACCGACTTTGTACTCGTGCGTCATGGTCAGTTCGCCGGGTAGTCGAGTGCCCGGCGGATGCACGCCGGTGCGAATCCTGCGTTCGATGATCGCGGCGAGCTGTTCGTACACGTACTGCGGTGAATCAGGGCTGATCTCGTCCACTCGTTGAACGTATGCCGCTGCCTGCAACCACGCATCACTTAGTACTACTACCAACTACTACCTACCACTACCGCTATACGGGTAAGCTAGGGCGAAATGAAAGCGCCCCGGCGGGAAGGGTGAGAGCTTCCGTGCCGGGGCTGAGCCGACTGAGATAGGAGTCGACCTATGCGCAGCCTACTGGCCGCGATCCTGAGCCTCTTCCTGCCGCCTCGCGGGGCGCACCGGGCCCTTGCAGTGGCCCCTTTCTCCACCGCCTCTCCGCCTCTGCGTCGGACGCGGGCGTGCCGCCCGGACACCATCCCGGCCGACGGTCTGCCCCTCGTCCGGCCGTACCTCGCCGTATGGGAGCGCGAGCGGGACGAACGAGACCGCAGGCACCTCCAGCAGGAGCGGCGCCGCGCGGCGGTTCTCGCGACGCTCGGCCAGGACTACGTCCCCTTGGAGGCCGCCGCATGAGCAGCGCGAGGAGATTCCGCAGCGTCGGCGTCGACCCCGGCACCGGCAAAGAGGCGTTCGTGATGGCGCGCCCCGGCGGTTTCCTGGAGGAGCTGGCCGACGCGCACGCCCTGAAGGCGTCCGCCGTACTGGTGACGGTCGTCGGCGCCGTACTGGAGGCAGGCAGATCCACGGATGCCGAACTCGCAGCCTTCGTACCGGCATTGCACGCGGCGCTCGAAGAATGCGTCGGCATCATGGCGGCGGGGAGGGGGCAGTGACTGCGTGACGGGCGTCAGGGACGGGAAGCTGGTCCTCCCGCAGCGGTCTTGAGGTGGGCGCCGAGGGTCTGGAGAGCTTTCCAGGCCCTCGGGTCGGTGCCGTCGCCCAGGGGATAGTGGAGGGCCGGGGACGCCGGTGAGCCGAGTCGGTGCGGCTGGGCGGGGATCGGTGGGCGCTCGGCGCGGGGAAGGCCGATGCTCTTCACGTCGCGTGGCCCCAGGGTGAACGAGACCGGCAGGGGTGGTCCCTCCACCCGTGGCGGCAGGGTGAGGTCGGCGCGGGCCGCGCGGACGGTGACGAGCATCGTCGTCAGGGCGTGTTCCGTGACGAGGGTCGCGGCGAGGGATTCCAAGGTGCCGAGCGGCATGTCCTCAGGGCGCTCGTAGCCGAGGGTGAGGGTGACCTCTTCGGCGACGCCCGCCGTCGTACGGGCGACGCGCTGGGTGGCGATGGACGCCGGATGGAAGGGGGCGCCGACGGCGACGAGGTGGGTGGGGGCCGGGGCCCGGTCCCGGGCGAGGTCGGTCAACTGGTGCGGCGACCAGGGGAGATTGGCTGGCTCAGCCGTGCCCCAGCCGAGGGGCGGGGAGCCGGTGAGGTGGCGCCAGGCAGTCTCCAGCGCGCGGCCGAGCACGAGCCGCTCGTCGGGTACGTGCACCGCACGGAAAGTGAGGGTGAGCTGCCGGTGCTCGGTGGGCGCGGCCCCGGCGGTGAAGGCGTCGGCGAGGGTGCCGTCGACGGGGGTGAAGGTGCCGCTGCCGCTCTGCCAGGCCAGACGCGCCCCGGACAGGCCGTCGTAATAACCGCCCTGCGGGTCCTGGACGACCCAGCGGTTGGGTGCCCCGCCGAGTGCGGTGCGCAGGGGCAGGGTGAGGCGGACGTGCGGTGGCGTGACGAGGTGGAGGGCGCGGTTCGACTGCGCCGCGGCTCGGAGCGTGTCCGAGAGCCAGGCGGTGAGCGGGAGGAGCGGACGGTCGGAGAGGACGACGGCGGTCGAGTCGGTCAGCGCGTCGACGGTCGGGAAGTCCTGGGTACCGGGGGGTTCGTCCGGGACGGTGACACGGGAGGTGCGAGCCGCCCCCGGCGGCCAGGTGGTGCCGCCGAGGAGCATGGTCAGGCGCCCGCACACGGATTTGGCGAGCCGCTCCGCCTCGGGAGCGGTCGTGGTGGCGCGTACCTCGGTCCACCAGTACGGCGGCTCGGGAGGGGTGGTCGCGGCGCCCAGGAGACGTTCTGCCTCACCCGGCACGTGGACGAGCAGCGGAGCCTCTACGGCCACCAGCGGGCGGCCCGCGGCGGTGCACAGCTGGAGGACCGCACCGTCGTCGGTCGCGGTCAGTTCGAGATCGGGGCCACCGGCGTGGAGAGCGGCCAGCAGGGACGCCTGGTCGGGCGTTTTCGGGGTAAGGGCGATGACGTCTACGGTCATCTTGAGTCTCCGTAAGCTCAGGACGATGGGCTTGCGATCAAGGCGCCCTGGCTACCAGCGGCCTGACAGATCTTCCAGCTCTTCGAGCGAAGGGCAGTTCCGGGGTTCGTCCTCGACCAAGTGGCCGATGCCGGCGGGAGTTCCCTGCTCATTGAGCCAATGCAGGACTTGGGAGGCAGAGATGCCTTGTCGACGAGCCTGACGCAGTCGCAGGAGCCATGCCCGCCCGGCCTCGAAAGCCGGTTCCCCCGCGGCAGTCCGCGGTTCGAAACCTGCCGCGTCGTCCCCTTGCGCGGCCCACACATAGCCCAGGACCTGTCCTCCTTCCTGAACGGTGTAGTACCGGACGGGTTGTTCCGTCGTCGCTGAATACTCCTGCTCCGAATCCGGCAGCGAGGACCGGAGCCGCCGGGACCGGTCGAGCACCTCGAAAGTCCGCCACGCGTCAATGTACGCGGGCCCCTCGATCCTCACGTCTTCGAATCCGGTCTCGGTCGGAATGGCGTAACGGTTCTCATCCCCGGGCGTTGGGGAACATCCGAAATACTTTGAGATCTCCGTCAGGGCGAACTCGAGCCGAGGGGCGTTTTCCTCGTGCACGGCGAGCTGTTCACGCCCACGCGTGTCCATGGTCAGCCATGCGTCGGAGTAGGTCTCCAGCAGCACCGTCAGTAGGCTCCGGTCCCAGATATCGACCTGGAGCGTGAAGAGCTGTTCCACCCGGTGCCGGACCCCTGCCTCCCGCCATTCGCCAGGGCAACGCATTCGAACTCTGACGACGGTGTCGCCCTGCACTGCATCGACCTGCTCCGCGGCACTGGCGAGGGCGCTCCCCGGCACGAGCGGCACCGATTCCAGGGGGAGACCAGACGCTTCGAAGCGAACCCCGCGCATGTCGTCACCGGCACGAACGCCGACACTGACCTCAGCAACGGGGATAGCCACACCCGCCGCGGCCAGGATGTTCCACACGGCTACTGCGTGGTCGATGGCGCGTGAGGGCTTGACCTCGTGGCGCGGGGCGATCTCCCAGAGCCAGTCGCCGATCGAGTCGGTGGTGATCACAACATGTCCTTGGGGTCGGTCTTAGCGCCAGGCGGAATCACCAGTGTGCCATCCTCCAAGCGCACGACGAATGTAATGCCTTGGCCTTTTCGACCACGTCCGCCGTTATGGATGTCCAGGAGAGCTTCGTAGGAGCCGTTCGCCATCCACTCAGCCCGTGTGCCCCTACCGCCATCCACCAGCATGACGCGGTGCTCAGCCTCGGTCACCGCCAGTTGGAGGAGATATTTGCCCCTGGTGATCTCGGAGACCTGATCAATGGGATTATTGAGGTGTTTCATTTGATAGGTGTAAACAGATCCGGATTCATCGGTGATGCGAATGTCCGCATCCGCACCCACCGGAATCTTGTACTCGAATTCGATGTTCTGCGCCGGAACCCCGCTTCGGGCCAGATCTTCGGCAAAGACGATCTGGTCGACGCCGGGCTGGAACATCGCTTCCTTACGGGCACCCAACGACGACACCACTTGCCCGAAGCCGTCACTTCGGCCGAAACGCCCTGAAGCGATGATCTCCGCCACCTGCTGGCCGTTCGGGACGGTGGCCAGGCGTTGGAGCGCCCTGTCCAGGACGTCGGGCTTGGGTCGCTTGTCGCCCGGGATCTGTTTGATGGCGTCTCGGAGTTGCTGCTCCGTCTCGCCTCCTCGCACCATGGGCTCATGGCCGGGCGGCTGCTCGGGCGGCGAAGCTCCGTCGGCCGGTTCGTGACCGCCCGGCGGCATTGCCTCACCGTGACCGCCCGGCGGCATTGCCTCACCGTGACCGCCGGTGTCCGGCCAGGAACCCCCGTGGTCGCCGGGCGGGGCGATCTCGTGTCCGGGCACAGCATGATCACCACCGGCTCCCGAACCGTCGGCGTGGCCACCGCCCGAGGCAGCGGGTGAGTCGTGACTCGCGGATGCACCGTGCACCGGATCGGCGCCACCGGACGCCGAAACGAGCTCGGGCTGCTGCATCCGCGACGCAGGCATCGAGGTGGTCGAATCCAGAAGACCGCGGTCATGGGACCCGAGTTCCCTCGCCGCCTCATCTGCGTGCTGGCGCAGCCCCCCGTCGGCGTTCAGGACATGGCCGTCCTCGGTCAGGTAGACGATGTCACCCCTGGCGTCGACGTACGGGATCGCGTTGTCCGGGATCTTCGGGGAGCGGAGGGCGTCCGCGTGGTCCAGGAGGTTGAAGGTGGTGCCGGTGTGGAGGTTCCTCAGGGTGCGGAAGGTGTCGCCGACCTTGGTGAAGGCGAACGTGCCCGCCTTGCCCGCGTACGTCATCGGGTCGATGGCGCGGCCGATCTTGCCGGCCGTCGACAGGGCGCGGGCCGCCGCGGAGGACTTGGCGGCTCCGGAGGCCGCGGCGCCCGTGCCCTCCGTGCCCAGGAGCGTCAGCACGTTGAAGCCCACCGCCCCCGCCGCGCGGGACGGGTTGGTCTTCCAGGTGTCCCAGGCGACGAGGCCCTTGACGGTCTCCTTGTAGGCCGTACGGGATTCGCGCAGCCAGGACGGGAGTTCGTCCTCCGGGACCAGCCACCAGGTGCCGAGGGTGGCGCTGGTCAGGGCCGAGGCCGTGGCGAGTTGGGCCAGGCCCTTCCACGCCTGGCCCGCCGCGTCCGCGCCGTCGGCGCCGAAGAGGGTCCCCACGCCGTGGATGGTGGCCATCACGCCGTCGGTCCAGATGCCGTCCCAGACCTGGCCCGCCTGGTGGGTCAGCCAGTCCCAGCCCTCGTACTCCCGCTCGGCCGGGGCGCCCCACGGGGTCGCCGGCGCGTGGTCGAGGTCCTCGGCGCGGTAGCCGTACATGTGCTTGCCGTGCGAGCCGTCGTCGACGGTGGTCCTCGAGCCCCCGACCAGCGCGGTGATCTTGTTGTGGCAGGTCCGCTCGGCCGCCTGGAAGGCCGCGACCGTGTGGTTGACGTCCCGCCAGAGCTGGTTGTTGCGGTCGACCTTGTCCTGATCCTTGCGCCAGTCGTCGTCCCCGGAGAGCGAGTCCACGAAGGCGGTGGCCTCCGTCTTCAGGGTCGCCAGCCGCTCCACCAGGGGTTGCACCTCGGCGCTGTAGTCCGACAGCGCCGACGCGACCTTCTCCAGGTCGTCCGCGAAGCCGTCCGCCTTCGTCTTCACCGGCAGGGTGGAGGAGAGCAGTTCGGCCGCGTCGGGGGTGCGGTAGACGGCGGAGAGGTTCTGGAAGGTGGTGTGGACGTTCGCGCCCGACGCCCGGAACTGGGCCGCGTTCGCGGTCAGCAACATCACGTCCGTGTCCAGGGTGGACAGGTCGCCGATGAAGTGCGGGATGCCGGACGGGTCGATCAGGGTTGCCCCGTCGCTCACTTGGCCGCCCCCGGCAGATCGACCTTCGGCTCCTTGGCCGCCTCCCGCTGTGCCGTGGCCGCCATCGTCAGGTCGCCCTGGGCATAGTGGCCCGTGGCCTCGGCCGCGCCGTTCAGCGACTTCGACGTGCGCTCGGCGATGTACACCAGATCACGCGCCCACTGGTCGAGGAACTCCGCCAGCGCCGCGCCCACCAGTCCGGCCGTGCTGCTGTACGGGCCGTACTGGCTGGTGATCGTCCCCGCCGCCGAGGCCGCCTCCTCCAGGTTGCCCTGCATCGCCCGGCCCGTGTCCGACAGTGACTTCGCCGCCGTGCCGGTGTTCCGCAGAACTCCGCGCACCCCGGCGACGTCTATGTCCCAGCCCGTCACACCGCTCCCCCCACCGGCAATCCGTCGAACGTATTATCGCATGAGCAGTTGCAAAGCGACGTGCCGTCAGACGGCCGCCGGAGTGTTTTTCGACATCCGGCGGCCGTCTGCGGGTTCGGTGGATCCGAGGTGGTCAGAGGACGTGCCGGGCGAACCTCTCCGCCGTCTCCGCCAGTACCTCGCGGCCGTCCCTGGCCCACAGGCCGTCGTTGAAGAGTTCGACCTCGACGGGTCCCGTGTAGCCGGCCTGTTCGACGTACGCCAGCCACTCGCGCATGTCGATCGCGCCGTCGCCGATCTGGCCGCGGCCGGTGAGGACGCCCTCGGGGAGGGGGGTCGTCCAGTCGGCCAGCTGGAAGGTGTGGATACGGCCCGAGGCGCCCGCGCGGGCGATCTGGGCGGGGGCCCGGTCGTCCCACCAGATGTGGTACGTGTCGACCGTCACGCCGACCTGGTGGGCCGGGAAGCGCTCCGCGAGGTCCAGGGCCTGGGCGAGGGTGGAGACCACGCAGCGGTCGGCGGCGTACATGGGGTGGAGGGGTTCGATGGCCAGCTTCACTCCGTGCCGTTCGGCATGGGGACCCAGTTCGCCCAGGGCGTCGGCGATCCGCTCCCGCGCCCCGTGCAGGTCCTTGGAGCCGGCCGGGAGGCCGCCGGAGACCAGGACCAGGACCTCGGTGCCGAGGGTGGCCGCCTCCTCGACCGCCCGGCGGTTGTCGTCCAGGGCCTTCGTGCGTTCGGCCGGGTCGATCGCCGTGAAAAAGCCGCCGCGGCAGAGGGTGGTGACCGTCAGGCCCGCGTCGCGGATCAGTTTGGCCGTCGCCTCCAGGCCGTACGTCTGGACCGGCTCGCGCCACAGGCCCACCCCGGGGACGCCCAACTCCAGGCAGGCATCCACCAGTTCCGGCATCGACAGCTGCTTCACCGTCATCTGGTTGATGCTGAAACGCGCGAGATCGCTCACTGGTTCACCCCGTACAGGGCGAGGAGGGTCTTCATACGGTCCTCGGCCAGCTTCGGGTCGGGGAACAGGCCCAGGCCGTCGGCGAGTTCGTAGGCACGCGCGAAGTGCGGGAGGCTGCGCGCCGACTGAAGGCCGCCGACCATCGTGAAGTGCGACTGGTGGCCGGCCAGCCAGGCCAGGAACACCACGCCCGTCTTGTAGAAGCGGGTGGGGGTCTGGAAGAGGTGGCGGGAGAGGGCGACCGTGGGGTCGAGCAGGGCACGGAAGCCGGCCTTGTCGCCCGTGTCCAGGCGCCGTACCGCCTCGGCCGCCAGCGGGCCCAGCGGGTCGAAGATGCCGAGCAGGGCGTGGCTGAAGCCCTGCTCGTCGCCCGCGATCAGCTCGGGGTAGTTGAAGTCGTCACCCGTGTAGCAGCGCACGCCCTGCGGGAGGCGGCGGCGGATGTCGATCTCGCGCGCGGCGTCCAGGAGCGAGACCTTGATGCCGTCGACCTTGTCGGGGTGCGCGGCGATGACCTCCAGGAAGGTGTCGGTCGCCGCGTCCAGGTCGGACGAGCCCCAGTAGCCCTCCAGCGCCGGGTCGAACATCGGGCCGAGCCAGTGCAGGATCACCGGCTCGGAGGCCTGGCGCAGGAGGTGGCCGTAGACCTCGAGGTAGTCCTCGGGGCCGGAGGCCGCCGCGGCCAGGGCGCGGGAGGCCATCAGGATCGTCCGGGCGCCGGCGGCCTCGACGAGCGCGAGCTGCTCCTCGTACGCCGTTCGGACCTCCGCGAGGGACGCCGGGCCGGTGAGCTGGTCGGTGCCGACGCCGCAGGCGATGCTGCCGCCGACCGCCTTCGCCTCGGCGGCGCTGCGGCGGATCAGCTCGGCGGCGCCCGCCCAGTCCAGGCCCATGCCGCGCTGGGCGGTGTCCATCGCCTCGGCGACACCGAGCCCGTGCGACCACAGGTGGCGGCGGAAGGCGAGGGTGGCGTCCCAGTCGACGGCGGCGGGGGAATCGGGGGTGGTGTCCGCGAAGGGGTCGGCGACGACGTGCGCCGCCGAGTAGACCGTCCGGGAGGTGAAAGGGGTGCCGGGGGTGAGGAGGAGCGGCTCGGTGCGGGGGTCGTACGTCCGCAGCGTGCCGTCGGGGGCGGGGAGCTGGAGGGTCACAGCGCGATCTCCGGGACGTCGAGGCGTCGGCCCTCGGCCGAGGACTTCAGGCCCAGCTCGGCGAGCTGGACGCCGCGGGCGCCGGCGAGCAGGTCCCAGTGGTAGGGGGCGTCGGCGTAGACGTGCTTGAGGAACAGCTCCCACTGCGCCTTGAAGCCGTTGTCGAAGTCGCCGTTGTCCGGGACCTCCTGCCACTGGTCGCGGAAGGAGTAGGTGGCCGGGATGTCGGGGTTCCAGACCGGCTTGGGGGTGAGCGAGCGGTGCTGGACGCGGCAGTTGCGCAGGCCCGCGACGGCGGAGCCCTCGGTGCCGTCGACCTGGAACTCGACGAGTTCGTCGCGGTTGACGCGGACCGCCCAGGAGGAGTTGATCTGGGCGATGGCGCCGCCGTCGAGCTCGAAGATGCCGTACGCGGCGTCGTCGGCCGTCGCGTCGTAGGGCTTGTCGCTCTCGTCCCAGCGCTGCGGGATGTGGGTGGCGGTGAGGGCCTGGACGGACTTCACCCGGCCGAACAGCTCGTGCAGGACGTACTCCCAGTGCGGGAACATGTCGACGACGATGCCGCCGCCGTCCTCGGTGCGGTAGTTCCAGGAGGGGCGCTGGGCGGTCTGCCAGTCGCCCTCGAAGACCCAGTAGCCGAACTCGCCGCGGATGGACAGGATGCGGCCGAAGAAGCCGCCGTCGATCAGGCGCTTCAGCTTGAGCAGGCCGGGCAGGAACAGCTTGTCCTGGACGACGCCGTGCTTGATGCCGGCCGCGTTCGCGAGGCGGGCCAGCTCCAGGGCGCCGTCGAGGCCGGTGGCCGTGGGCTTCTCGGTGTAGACGTGCTTGCCCGCGGCGATCGCCTTCTTGAGCGCCTCCTCGCGGGCGGAGGTGACCTGGGCGTCGAAGTAGATGTCCACGGTCGGGTCGGCGAGGACCTCGTCGACGTCCGTCGCCCAGTGCTCCAGGCCGTGCCGCTCGGCGAGCGCCTTCAGGGCGTGCTCGCGGCGGCCGACGAGGATCGGTTCCGGCCACAGCACGGTGCCGTCGCCGAGGTCGAGTCCTCCCTGGTCGCGCAGGGCGAGGAGGGAGCGGACGAGGTGCTGTCGGTAGCCCATGCGTCCGGTCACGCCGTTCATGGCGATACGCACCGTCTTGCGTGTCACGTCGGTCCTTTCGTAGGCGTAGTACGCGGTGATGTGCGCCGCGTACGCCTCTTCCTGATCAGCGTTACAGCAAGCGCTTTCTATACAAGAAGAAGCTAGCCTCTGACCGGTGGTCCGGACAAGACCGTGTCCATCCCGAGTTGTTCGAGGGGGCGAACAAGAGGGGGTTGTGGCCGTAGGGTCTGCTCGGACACGCCCGGAACCGCGACCGCGGCCGGCCTGTCTTACGTGGACGTATGAGTACGTGGACGTATGGGGACGTACGACGAGATGCGTGACCGGAGGACGACGAGATGACGGTGACCCTGGCGGACGTGGCGGCCCGCGCGCAGGTCTCGCCCGCGACGGTGTCGCGCGTGCTGAACGGGAACTATCCCGTCGCCGCATCCACCCGTGAGCGGGTGCTGCGGGCTGTGGACGAGCTGGACTATGTGCTGAACGGACCCGCGAGCGCGCTCGCGGCGGCGACCTCCGACCTGGTGGGAATCCTGGTCAACGACATCGCCGACCCCTTCTTCGGGATCATGGCCAGTGCGATCCAGGGGGAGATCGGGGGACCCGGCGGGCGCGCCGGGGGCGAGCGGCTGGCGGTGGTCTGCAACACCGGGGGCTCGCCGGAGCGCGAGCTGACCTATCTGACCCTGTTGCAGCGGCAGCGGGCCGCGGCCGTGGTGTTGACCGGCGGGGCCATGGAGAACGAGCCGCACGCGGCGGCGATGGCGGCGAAGCTGCGCAAGCTGGGCGAGGCGGGGACGCGGATCGTGCTGTGCGGGCGGCCGCCGGCACCGGACACCTCGGCGATCGCGCTCACCTTCGACAACCGGGGCGGCGGGCGGGAGCTGACCGAGCACCTGATCGGGCTCGGGCACCGCCGGCTGGGGTACATCGCCGGTCCCGAGGAGCGCACGACGACCCGGCACCGGCTGGAGGGGCACCGGGCGGCACTGGAGGCCGCGGGGATCGAGGAGGACCCCCGGTGGACCGTGCACGGGCGGTACGACCGGCGGGCGGGGTACGAGGCCACGCTGGAGCTGCTGCGGCGGGACCCGACCCTGACCGCGGTGGTCGCCGCGAACGACTCCGTCGCGCTGGGGGCGTGCGCGGCGCTGCGGGACTCGGGGCTGCGGATTCCCGAGGACGTGTCGGTGGCCGGGTTCGACGATCTGCCGTTCAGCATCGACGCGGTGCCTGCCCTGACGACGGTGCGGTTGCCGTTGGCGGAGGCGGGGGCGCGGGCGGGGCGGATCGCGATGGGGCGGGAGGAGCCGCCGCCCGGGGGGATCGCTACGGTGCGGGGGGAACTGATGGTGCGGGGGTCCTCCGGGGGGCCGCGGGTCTAGGCACCGTTCGCTTGTTCGGGGGCCCGGTGCTGGAGCGGCCGTCTCCGGGGGCTGCCGCCCCCGGGGCCCCGCTTCGGCCCTGAACGGGCCTCGTCCTCAAGCGCCGGACGGGCTGATCGAGCCGACGTGGGCTGCGAAGGTGCCGGTCCCGCACGGACACACACTTGCGGCCACGCCAGACCCGCACCCACACCCACGCCCGCACCGGCACCTGCACCTGCACCTGCACCCACACCCGCAGCCGCAGCCGCAGCCGCAGCCGCAGCAAACCAAGACCCGAACCCGCGGCCACGCAAGACCCGAACCCTCTCCCGCACCCCCGCCGGAACACCCGCGCCCCCGCCGGACGGATACTTACCAGCGACCCCCGCCGCACGCACCTTCGGCGCCTGGCCCCGCTGCCCTAAGGGCGTACCCGCAATCGTGCCGTCCGGTCCAGGCACCACTCCAGTACGGACGGCCAGGGGCCGTAGCCCGCGTCCAGGTCGAGGTGGGCCGCTCCGGGGAGGAGGTCGGCGGTGAGGCCCAGCGGAGTGCCGTACGCGGCCTGGGCGCCCTCGGGGAGGTAGGGGTCGTCGTCGCCCGCCACCAGGTGGGTGGGGGTGGGGAGACGGAGGCCGGGCAGGGGCGGGGGTGCGAATTCCGCGATCTCCGGGTGGCTTCGGACCACGGAGGCGGAGGGTGGGGCCACCAGGAGGACGCGGTCGGGCGCGGTGACGCCGGGCAGGTCGCGGGCGGCGGCGTGCAGCCAGAGGACCGCGGAGAGGCTGTGGGCGATCACGACCCGTTCGGAGGCGGCGGGGCCGAAGTCGGCCAGTAGGCCCTCCAGTTCGGTCAGCCAGGCCTCCAGGGACGGGGTGTCCGGGTCGGGGAGCTGGGGGTACGTGACGGAGTGGCCGAGGGCGGTGAGACGGTCGGCCAGCCAGTGCTGCCAGTGGGCCTCGGGGCGGCGGTTCTGCCAGCCGTGGAGGACGAGGAAGGCAGGGGAGGCGGAGGAGGTGGGTGAGGGCGTGGTGGGCATGCTGGGATCATTTCCTGCCCCGTCAGCCAGGTCCAGCGGCAGGCTGACCCCTTCGGCGGTCGCCCAGCAGCTCGCCGCCCTCGCCCGTGACCTGGGGGTCCCCCTCACCGAACGCGACGGCAGAGGCGTACGGCTCACCGGACAGGCCCGGGTCCTGCTCGCCCACGCCGACGTCATCGCCGCCCAGTTGGAGCGGGCCCGCGCCGCTCTCGCGGCGCACGCCGACGGCGGCCGGGCACGGTGACCGTCGGCTGTTTCTCCAGCCCCATCCTGGGGCTGCCACCCACCGCGCTGCGCGGGCTGCGCGAGCGGCTGCCGCGGCTGCCGCGGCTGCGGGGCGACGTCGTCGAGGCCCAGCCGCCGGATCTGGCCACCGCGCTCGACGCCGGGCAGCTCGATGGCGCCGTGGCGGTCGACTTCGCCGAGCATGCCGCCTCCCCAGCGGCTCCGGCGGCTCCGGCCGCCACAGCGCACCAGCCACACCAGCCACACCAGCTGCACCAGCCACACCAGCCACACCAGCGTGCCCCGGAGCACCGGCCCCCGCAGGACGGAACTCAGCCGACGATCTCCTCCTTCAACCGCGCGAACGCCTCGTGGAAACCCGGGAACGTCTTGCGGACGCAGCCCGGGTCGTCGAACGAGATCCCGGGGGTGCGCAGGCCGGTCACCGCGAAGGACATGACGATGCGGTGGTCGCCGTACGTCTTGATCTCCGCGCCGCTCGGCGCCCCCGGCCGGATCTCGATCCAGTCCTCGCCGGTCGCCACGTCCACGCCGAGCCTGCGCAGGTTCTCGGCGCAGGCGTCGAGGCGGTCGCACTCCTTCACCCGGGTGTTGGCGACGTCCTCGATGCGCACCGGGCCCGAGGCGAAGGGGGCGATCGCGGCGAGGGTCGGCATGGTGTCGGAGATGTCCCGCATGGTGACGGTGACGCCGTGGAGTACGCCGGTGCCCGTGACGGTGGTGCGGTCCGCGCCGGTCTCCACCCGCGCGCCCATCCGGCGCAGCACCTCCACGAAGCCCAGGTCGCCCTGGAGCGCGCCCTCGCCGAGGCCCGCCACGGTGACCTCGCCGCCGGTGAGCGCGGCCGCCGCGAAGAAGTAGCTGGAGGTGGAGGCGTCGGGTTCGATCGGGTAGGTGGTGGCGCGGTAGCCGCCCGGCGGGACGACATAGGTGTCGCCCTCGCGGGCGACCTCCACGCCGAAGGAGCGCATCATCGCGATCGTGATCTCCACGTACGGCGCGGAGACCAGGTCGGTGACGGTGATGCGCAGCCCGGTGCGGGTGAGCGGGCCGAGCAGGAGGAGGGCGGTCAGGTACTGGGAGGACTGGCCGGCGTCCAGCACCACCTCGCCGCCCTCAACGCCGTGCGCGGCGACCGTGAGCGGGTGGTGGCCCTCGGCCTCCTCGTGCCGCAGGTCCACGCCGAGGTCGCGCAGGGCGCGGGTGAGCGGCAGGAGGGGGCGGCGGCGCATCTGGGGCGAGGCATCGAAGCGGAAGGTGCCGTGGCCGGCGGCGGCGAGGGTGGGCAGGAAGCGGGCGGTCGTCGCGCCGTCGCGGCAGTAGACGTCGGCCTCGGTGACGGCGGGGCCCTGGGGGCGGCCGTCGATCTGCCAGCTGTCCGGGGTGCGGCCGACGCGGTAGCCGAGCCGGGCCAGCCCTTCGGCGAAGCCCTCCGTGTCGTCCGAGCGCAGGGGCCGCTGAAGGGTGGTGACACCGTCGGCGGCGGCCGCGAGGAACAGGGCACGGGCGGTGATGGACTTGGAACCGGGGATGTCGACGAGGGCCATGCCCTCATGATCCCGTGCGTACCGGCTGCGACGGGGCCGAGTCCACGGGATGGACCGGGGACGCGGCGGGCGGCGGGGACGCGGCCGCCGCCCGGGCCGGTGCCAGTGAGGTCAGGGCCACCCCGCCCACCAGGAGGGCCGCCGCGCACCAGCGCAGGCCGCTGATCGGCTCGCCGAGGAACAGGGCCGCCGACGACATGCCGAAGACGGGGACCAGCAGCGCGAAGGGGGCGACGGTGGAGGCGGGATAGCGGTGCAGCAGCCGGCCCCAGGCGCCGAAGCCGAGGACGGTGGTGACCCAGGCGACGTAGAGGACGGTGCCGGCGCCCTGCCAGTCGAGGGCGCGCAGGGCGTCGTAGTCCCGGCTCGGGCCCTCCGTGAGGAGGGAGAGGGCCAGCAGGGGCAGCACCGGGACCGTGCTCACCCACACCATGAAGTTCAGGGAGTCGGGCGGGGCGGCCTTGCGGGTGAGGACGTTGGAGGCGCCGAAGCAGACGGCCGCGGCGACAACCAGCGCGAAGGCGCCGAGCGGGCCGGAGGTCCCCTCGTCCACCGCCGCAACCCCGATGCCGGCGAGCGCGACGGCCATGCCGAACAGCCGCAGCCGGCCCGGGCGTTCGCCGAGGACGGCGAAGGCGATGACCGCCGTGAACACCGCCTGTATCTGGAGGACGAGGGAGGACAGGCCGGCCGGCATGCCCGCGTCCATACCGACGAAGAGCAGGCCGAACTTGGCGACGCCGAGGACCAGCCCGACCGCCACGATCCACGTCCAGGCCACCGTGGGGCGGCCCACGAGGAACACGGCGGGCAGGGCGGCCGTCAGGAAGCGCAGCGCCGAGAAGAGCAGCGGCGGGAAGTGTCCGAGGCCGATCTCGACGACGGTGAAGTTCGCGCCCCATACGGCGGCGACGAGCACGGCGAGGGCGAAGTGGGCGGGTCGCATGCGTCGAGGATCACCCGCCGGGATCGTTAAGCACCAGCGATGATTGCTGCACGATCGGATGAAGCAACGCTAATGTTCGGAGGGTCTGGTGCTCGATCTCCAGCGACTGCGCGCCCTGCACGCCGTCTCGGTCCACGGCACCGTCGGCGCCGCGGCCGCCGCGCTCGGCTACACCCCGTCCGCCGTCTCCCAGCAGATCGCCAAGCTGGAGCGGGAGACCCGGACGGTCCTGCTGGAGCGGGAGGGCCGGGGTATCCGCCTCACCGACGAGGCGCTTCACCTCGCGGCCACGGCACAGGAGTTGCTGGCGATCGTCGAACGGGCCGAGACGGAGCTGGAGGAGCGGCGCGGGGTGCCGGCCGGGCAGCTCGCCGTCGCGGCGTTCGCCTCGGCGGCGCGCGGGCTGATGCCGTCGGTCCTCGCGGACCTCGCCCGCGACCACCCGGCCCTGGACGCCCGGCTCGCCGAGATCGATCCGCATCTGTCGGTGGACCTGGTCGCCAGGGGCGTGGTGGACCTCGCCGTCACCCACGACTGGGACATCGCCCCGCTGCCCGCGCCGGCCGGTGTGGAGCACGCGGTGATCGGGGACGACCTGTGCGATCTGCTGGTCCCCGAGGGCCATCCCTTCGCGGGACGTACGGCCGTACGGCGCGAGGAGCTGGGCGGCGAGCGGTGGGTCGGCCAGCCGCCCGGCCGGGTGTGCCACGACTGGCTGGTGCGCACGATGCGCGCGGCGGGGCACGAACCGGACCTGGTGCACACCGCCGAGGAGAACCCGACCCTCGTGGCGCTCGTCGCGGCCGGCCTCGGGGTCGCCCTGATCCCCCGGCTCGGGCGCGGCCCGCTGCCGGCGGGGGTGGCGGAGGTGCCGCTCGACCCGATGCCGGTACGCCGGCTGTACGCGGTGTGGCGCACGGGGGCGGCCCGGCGGCCGGCGATCGCGGAGACGGTACGCGTGCTGCGGGAGTGGTGGCCGAGGGTGTCGGCGCATGGGCAGCCGTGAACGGCACCCGCTCGAACGGCCGTCACCACCACCCGCGTGGACGGCCGACCGTGAACGGCACCCGCTCGAACGGCCGTCACCATTCTCCCCATGCCCAGCTGTCAGCACCCTCTGCGCGTACCGCCGTGAGCGGCATCCGTGGGCGGTCAATGCGCCGAGGGCGGTGCCGGCGCGGGTAGCGTGCGGCGTACGCCCCAGCCCTCCCCCGCCGCCCTCCCCCACGCCGCCCTCCCCCCCTCGCCGCCCTCGCCCGCCCGCACCTCCCCCACCCCGTGAAGGAGCGCGCCCATGCCCTCCCGACGTTCCGTCCTCGCCGCCGGCGCGGGCGTCACCGCCGCGCTCGCCGTCGGCGGTACGGCCCGGGCGGACGACGGCCGCCCGGCCGCGCTGCTGTCCCGGATGACGCCGGCGGAGAAGGTCGGCCAGCTCTTCGTGGCCCGGGTGTACGGCCACTCGGCGACCGAGCCCGACCGGGCCGACGCGGACGCCAACCGGGCGGAACTCGGCGTCCGCACCGCCGCCGAGCTGGTCGCGAAGTACCGGGTGGGCGGGATCATCTACTTCAGCTGGGCGCACAACACCCGCGACCCGCGCCAGATCGCCGAGCTGTCCGACGGCATCCAGCGCGCCGCGCTCGGGCAGCCGGGCGGTGTGCCCGTGCTGATCTCGACCGACCAGGAGCACGGCATCGTCTGCCGGATCGGCGGACCGGCCACCCTGTTCCCCGGCGCGATGGCCCTCGGGGCAGGCGGCGATCCGGCCGACGCCCGCGCCCTCGGCCGGATCGCCGGGCTCGAACTGCGGGCGATGGGCGTCCGGCAGAACTACTCCCCCGTGGCCGACGTGAACGTGAACCCGGCCAACCCGGTGATCGGCGTCCGTTCCTTCGGCTCGGACCCGGAGGCGGTGGCCGCCCTGGTCGCCGAGGAGGTGCGGGGCTATCAGGAGGCCGGGGTCGCGGCCACCGCCAAGCACTTCCCGGGGCACGGGGACACCGCCGTCGACAGCCACACCGGCTTCCCGGTGATCACGCACACCCGCGAGGTCTGGGAGCGGCTGGACGCGGCCCCCTTCCGCGCGGCGATCGCGGCGGGCGTCGACGCGATCATGACGGGCCATCTCCTGGTCCCCGCGCTGGATGACTCCGGTGACCCGGCCACCCTCTCCCGCCCCGTCATCACCGGCATCCTGCGCGAGCGCCTCGGCTACGACGGGGTCGTGGTCACCGACGCGCTCGGGATGGCGGGCGTCCGCACCAGGTACGGGGACGACCGGGTGCCGGTGCTCGCCCTGAAGGCCGGCGTCGACCAGCTCCTCGACCCGCCGGACCTCGCGCTCGCGCACGGCGCGGTCCTGAAGGCCGTGGCGGACGGGGAACTCACCGAGGAGCGGCTCGACGCGTCGGTGCTGCGCATCCTGCGGCTGAAGGAGAAGCTGGGGCTGCTGGCCGAGCCGTACGCCGATCCGGGCGCCGTCGGCCGGGTGGTGGGCCGCCCCGGTCATGCGGCGGAGGCCGACCGGATCGCCGCACGGACGACGACCCTGCTGGTCAACGAGGGTCCGCTGCTGCCCCTCTCGCCCCGCGCGTACCCCCGGCTCCTCGTCCTGGGTGCCGACCCGGCCTCCCCCTCCGGCACCACGGGCCCGCCCACCACGGTCCTGGCCGACGCCCTCACCGCCCTCGGTTTCACGGCGTCGGCGCTGTCCACCGGGACGGACCCGTCCGCCGGGACGATCGAGCGGGCGGTGACGGCGGCGGGCGCGGCGGACGCGGTGGTCGTCGCGACGTACAACGTCACCGCCGCGAGCCCCCAGCGCACCCTGGTCGAACGGCTGACGGCGACCGGCCGCCCGGTGGTGGTGGTCGCCGTGCGCAACCCGTACGACGTCGCCCTACTGCCGTCCGTACCGGCCTTCCTGGCCGCCTACTCCTGGACCGACGTCGAACTGCGCGCCGCGGCCCGGGTGATCGCGGGGGCGGCCGGGCCGCGGGGAAGGCTCCCGGTGCCGGTGCCACGGGCGGACGACCCGGCACGGGTGCTGTATCCCCTGGGCCACGGGCTGACGTACTGAACGCGTCAGGTCAGGGGCGCAGGGCCGGCTCCCGTTCCGCGTCCCGGACGTCCAGCTTCGCGTCGAACTTCGCCAGCGGCCTGGCCGCGGTGACCGCGGGGGTCGCAACGCCCGCCCAGGACAGGATGCGGGCGGTGGCGAGGGTCTTCTCGTCCGCCGTCAGGCCCGCCACGTTCGCGCCGTGGTTCATGCCGGGGGCCGTGAAGACGTAGGAGTCCTGGGCGCCCTTGCCGAGGCGGAAACGTTCGGCGCCCCAGGGGTCGTTCTGGCCGTAGACGAAGAGCATGTGCTGGGCGTGGTGCCGCACCCAGGTGTCGACGTCGCGCATGGCTCGGGGCCAAAAGCGCATCGGGATGTCGCGCGGGACGAAGTTGCGCGGGGGCTGGTAGCCGTAGCGGACGTACTTCTTCTCGATGTGCGGGAAGTGGATGGTGGGCGCGCCGAGTTGGGTGCCCGCCTGGTAGTAGTACGGGGTGTACGGCTCCAGGCCCTGGTCCGTGTAGAACGAGAAGCCGGAGATCGTGTCGATGGACGTCCAGATCTCGTCGTCGGTGGCGGTGGCCGCGTCCGCGGGGATCGTGGCGCAGTCCGCGAGCAGGCTGTACTGCCAGAAGCCCCAGACGTAGTCCAGGACGACGGCCTCGTAGGCGCGGTCCAGACCGCCGATGGTGGTGAACGTGTAGCCGTTCTCCGCGGCGTAGGCCTCGTACTTCGTCTCCAGCGGCGCGCGGCGCACGAGTGCCTCGCGCTGCACCGCGTTCAGCCGGTCGCGGCACTCCTTGGTGCCGACCGTGTCGAAGAAGCGGTCGTAGGCCGAGTCCTCGTCGTTCACGACGTCGTTGGGGGCGACGTAGGCCACCACGCCGTCCATGTCGCGGGGGTAGAAGCGCTCGTAGTACGTCGCGGTCATGCCGCCCTTGGAGCCGCCCGTGGAGATCCAGTTCGCGGGATAGATCTTCTTCAGCGCCTCGAAGATGCGGTGCTGGTCGCTCGCCGCCTGCCAGATGTCCAGCTTGGACCAGTCGGCCGGGTCGGGGCGGGACGGGGTGAAGAAGCGGTACTCCATGGAGACCTGGTTGCCGTCGACGATCTGGGTCGGCTCACGGCGGCTGGGGGTGGTGGAGACGTTGTAGCCGCCGGTGTAGAAGACCGTGGGGCGGCTGACGTCCTTGTGCAGCACCGTGATCCGCTGCTGGAAGGTGCCGGCGGACGGGTGCCGGTGGTCGGTCGGCTGGGTGAAGTTCAGGACGAAGTAGCGGTAGCCCGGATACGGCTTCTCCTGGATCAGGCTCATGCCCGGGACGGAGAGGAGCCGGTCCTTGATGTCCGTGCCGCCGGGGTCCGGCTCGGCGGCGGTGGCCGCCCCCGCCGTGCTCAGCGTGCCTATGAGCACGGTGAGGGCCAGCAGCCATCTGAGCGCCTTGCGCATGCGCGTGCACCCTTCCCTGTGAGACAGATGTGATCCGGAAGCTATCCGGGTCAACACCCGTCGCACCAGGGGGCGTTGGGGCTCAGGGGGTGAGTGTCGGGGTCAGCAGAGGATCCAGCCGGTGCTGATCGAGCCGGGGCCGACCGAGCCCTTCACCCGTACGCAGCGGTGTCCCGCGTGGGTCTGTACCGGGCCGATGCTGCGGGGGTCCACTCCCGCGGCGGGCACCGGGAAGAGGCCGCGGGCCTGCACGCTGACCGTCATGCTGCGGCCCCTGCCGGGGTTCTTCTGGAAGGTCATGGCGCAGACCGTGCCGTTGCGCTTGTAGACGTTCACATAGCCGGTGGCGAAGGTCAGGGTCCGCACCTTGTGCCCCCCGCAGTGCGCGGCCGCGGCCCCGGCCTCGGCCGGCGCCGCGAGCGCGAGCAGCCCGGAAGCGCTCAGCAGCGCCATGCCGACCGCCAGGCGTCGTCCCAGCCCACCCCGCGCGTCTTTGCCCACGGTCCCCGACCCCTCCCACGTTCGCCGTACGCGATGCCGCACACACGTGCCGCACACGCGCTTGCCGTACTGATGTACGGACGCCCGAGACGCGCCGGAGGTTGCACGGCCGTCACCGGGTCGCGCCGACGGGCTCCTCCGGTTCGGACGTGCCGACGAAGGTCCGCCACAGGTGGGCGTACCGTCCGTCGAGGGCGAGCAGCTCGTCGTGGGTGCCGTCCTCGACGACCCGGCCGTGGTCCATGACGACCACGCGGTCCGCGCGGGCGGCGGTGGTCAGCCGGTGGGCGACGACCAGCGTGGTACGGCGGCCGGCCAGACGGTCGGTGGCCTGGTTGACCTGGGCCTCGGTCGCCAGGTCCAGGGCGGCGGTGGCCTCGTCGAGGAGCAGGATGTCCGGGTCGACCAGCTCCGCGCGGGCCAGGGCGATGAGCTGGCGCTGCCCGGCGGAGAGGTTGCGGCCGCGTTCGGCGACCTCGTGGAGGTAGCCGCCGTCGAGGGTGGCGATCATCTCGTGGGCGCCGACCGCCCGCGCGGCCGCCTCGACCTCGGCGTCCGTGGCGTCCGGGCGGCCGTAGGCGATCGCGTCGCGGACGGTGCCGGGGAAGAGGTACGCCTCCTGCGGGACGACCCCCAGACGGTGGCGGTACGCCGTGATGTCGAGCGTGCGCAGATCCGTGCCGTCGACCGTCACCCGGCCCGACGTCGGGTCGTAGAACCGGGCCACCAGTTTGACCAGGGTCGACTTCCCGGCGCCGGTCTCGCCGACGAAGGCGACCGTCTGCCCGGCGGGGACGCGCAGGTCGATGCCGGCGAGCGCCTCCTCCTCCGTGCCGTAGGCGAAGCGCACGCCCTCGAAGGCGATCTCGCCGCGCAGGGCGGGGACCTCCAGCGGCACGTCGGCCGACCGGGTGGAGGTCGGCTCGCGCAGCAGCTCCTGGATCCGGCCCAGGGAGACGGTCGCCTGCTGGTAGCCGTCGAAGACCTGGGAGAGCTGCTGCACGGGGGCGAAGAACAGGTCGATGTAGAGCAGGTACGCGACCAGGGCGCCGGTCGTCAGCGTCGCCGCGTCCACCCGGCCCGCGCCCGCGATCAGCACGGCCGCGGCGGCCACGGAGGACAGCAGCTGGACGAACGGGAAGTAGATCGAGATCAGCCACTGGCCCCGGATGCGGGCCTGACGGTAGCTGTCGCTGCGCTCGGCGAACCGCGCCCCGCCGTCCCGCTCGCGCCGGAAGGCCTGCACGATCCGCAGCCCGGACACCGACTCCTGGAGGTCGGCGTTGACCACCGACACCCGCTCCCGGGCCAGCTCGTACGCCTTCACGCTCGCCTTGCGGAAGAAGTACGTGGCGACGATCAGCGGCGGCAGCGTCGCGAAGACGACCAGGGCCAGCTGGACGTCGATCACCAGCAGGGCGACCATGATCCCGAAGAAGGTGACGACCGAGACGAAGGCGGTGACCAGGCCCGTCTGCAGGAAGGTGGAGAGGGCGTCGACGTCCGTCGTCATCCGCGTCATGATCCGGCCGGTCAGCTCGCGCTCGTAGTAGTCGAGCCCGAGGCGCTGGAGCTGGGCGAAGATCTTCAGCCGGAGGCTGTACAGGACGCGTTCGCCGGTGCGGCCGGTCATCCGGGTCTCACCGGTCTGGGCCGCCCACTGCACGGCCACCGCGAGCAGGGCGAGCAACGACGCCGTCCAGACCGCGCCGAGCGCGAGCCGCGTCACGCCGTCGTCGATGCCGTGCCGGATCATGATCGGCAGCAGCAGGCTCATCCCGGCGTCCACGGCGACCAGAGCGAGGCTGATCAGCAGCGGGACGCCGAAGCCGCGGAGCAGCCGGCGCAGGCCGTACGACTCCTCGGGGGTGACCGCGCGGGACTCGTCCACGTCCGGGGTGTCGGTGGCGGGCGGCAGCGCCTCCACCTGGGCGAGCAGCTCGGGCGTGGCCGGCATGCCCGCCAGCGCGGTGTCCTTCGGCTGGCGGTCGGCGGTCCACAGCCGGGGCGTCACCCCGCGCTCGGCGTCGAACTCGGCGTCCAGCTCCTGACGTACGGAGGTGTCCTCGGCGCTCTCGCCCCGCTGGACGTGGCCGGGTGAGACGCCGCCCAGCTCGTCCGGGTCGGTCAGCAGGCGCCGGTACAGCGCCGAGCGCTCCTGGAGCTCCTCGTGGGTGCCGAGGTCGGCGAGCCGGCCGGCGTCGAGGACGGCGATGCGGTCGGCGAGGTTGAGGGTGGAGCGGCGGTGGGCTATCAGGAGGGTCGTGCGGCCCTGCATGACCTGCTTGAGCGCTTCGTGGATCTCGTGCTCGACGGCCGCGTCCACCGCCGAGGTCGCGTCGTCGAGGACGAGCAGCCGGGGGTCGGTGAGGATGGCGCGGGCGAGGGCGACGCGCTGGCGCTGGCCGCCGGACAGGGTCAGTCCGTGCTCGCCGACCCTGGTGGCGTAGCCGTCGGGCAGCTCGGCGATGAAACGGTCGGCCTGGGCGGCGCGGGCGGCGGCCTCGATCTGCTCGTCGGTCGCGTCGGGGCGGCCGTAGGCGATGTTGGCGCGGACCGTGTCGGAGAAGAGGAAGGAGTCCTCCGGGACCAGGCCGATCGCGGCCCGCAGCGAGTCCTGGGTCAGTTCGCGGACGTCGTGGCCGCCGATCAGGACGGCGCCGCGCGTCACGTCGTAGAAGCGCGGCAGGAGCAGGGAGACCGTCGACTTGCCGGAGCCGGAGGAGCCGACGACGGCGAGGGTCTCCCCCGGGCGGATCTCGAAGCTGAGGCCGTCGAGGACGGGGCGGGCGGCGTCGTAGCCGAAGGAGACGTCGTCGAACTCGACGGTGGCGGGCGCGTCGGCGGGCAGTTCCTTGGTGCCGTCCGTCATCGACGGCTCGGTGTCGATGAGCTCCAGGACGCGCTCGGTGCCGGCGCGGGCCTGCTGGCCGACGGTGAGGACCATCGCCAGCATGCGGACCGGGCCGACGAGCTGGGCGAGGTAGGTGGAGAAGGCGACGAACGTGCCGAGCGTGATGTGCCCGCGTACGGCGAGCCAGCCGCCGAGCGCCAGCATCGCGACCTGGCCGAGGGCGGGGACGGCCTGGAGGGCGGGGGTGTAGCGCGAGTTCAGCCGGATGGTGCGCAGGCGGCCCGCGAACAGCCGGCGGCCGACCTCGCGGAGCTTGCCGGTCTCCTGCTCCTCCTGCCCGAAGCCCTTCACCACGCGTACGCCGCTGACGGCCCCGTCCACCACACCCGCGACCGCCGCGGCCTGGGCCTGGGCGTACCAGGTCGCGGGGTGCAGACGGCTGCGGCTGCGCTTGGCGATCCACCACAGGGCCGGGGCGACCGCGAGGGCGACCAGGGTCAGGGGCAGGGACAGCCAGGCCATCACCACGAGGGAGATCACGAAGAGGGCGAGGTTCCCGACGGTCATCGGGAGCATGAAGAGCAGGCCCTGGATCAGCTGGAGGTCGCTGGTGGCCCGGCCGACGACCTGGCCCGTGGACAGCTCGTCCTGGCGGCGGCCGTCGAGGCGGGTGATCGTCGCGAACATCTCCGTGCGGAGGTCGTGCTGGACGTCGAGGGCGAGGCGGCCGCCGTAGTAGCGGCGGACGTAGGTGAAGACGTAGACGAGCAGCGCGGCGACGATCAGCAGGCCCGCCCAGGGTGCCATGTCCCGGGTGTGGGCACCGATGACGTCGTCGATGATCACCTTGGTGACCAGGGGGACGAGGGCCATGACGGCCATGCCCGCGAGGGAGGAGCCGAGGGCGAGCACGACGTCCTTCGGATACCGCCAGGCGTATCCGGCCAGCCGCCGCGCCCAACCCTGTTTTCCGCTCACGCCGGTGCCTTCCGCTTCGCCGATCTACCGGAAGGCACCAACGCCGGCGGGGGCGGATTTCATCCCGCCTTAACAATTGCCCGGTGCGGTGGTGTGGCGGGTGCGGCGCCGTATGGGCTGGTCGCGCGGTTCCCCGCGCCCCGGCGGGGTGCGAGCCGCCCAGGAGCCGGACTACCCGACTAGGAGGCGGCCAGGTCCTTGTGGATGACCTTGGCCACGCCCTGGATGGTCGTGATGCCGTAGTCCATCGTGCTGTTGTCCTGGGTGAGGACGGTGATCATGTAGTCGTGGCCGCCGCCGTTGAAGGTGCCGACGCTGTGGACGCGCCAGCCGTGCGTGGCCCGGGAGAGCCAGCCGTTCTTGACGTGCCAGGTGACGTTCGAGGGCCGGCCGTAGGGCGTGCCCCAGCGCTGCGAGGAGACGACCTTGCCCATGAGCGTGCTGATGTAGGTGCGTGAGGCGGTGGTGAGGACCGAGTTCGAGGCGGTGATCAGCTTGAGCAGCTTCTGCTCGTCGGTGACCGTGATCTGGGTCAGGCCCCAGTAGCCGTTCGCGCCCGGCTTGGTCTGGGTCATCCCGGCGGCGGCCAGGAACCCCTTGATCTTGGTCATGCCGAGCTGCCGCCACAGGGCGGAGGTGGAGGTGTTGTCCGACTGGGTGATCATCTTGGTGGCGAGCGACTTCTCGGTGCTGGTGAGCGCCCGGTTGGTCTTCTGCGCGTCCCACAGCAGGGTCGCGAGCACGGTCACCTTGACGACGCTGGCGGAGTCGTAGGCGGTGGAGGCCCGCAGGGTGCAGGTCGTCTTGGTGGAGCGGTCGTAGAGGCCGACCGCGACGGTGCCCCTGCGGTTGGCGAGGGCCGCCGTGATGTCCGTCTTCAGCTTGGTGGCCAGCGCCGCCTTGCTGGACGTACAGCTGACGGTGGGTGTGACGGCCGAGGCCGGCGCGGCGGTGGCCACGCCCGCGAGCAGGACGCCGGTGCCGAGGGCGGTGACGGCCAGCACCCTGCTGCGTCTGGGAGTCCGGTGTGTCATGCCCTGTTGACGCACCAGTTCGGGCGAATGGTTGTACGAGTCGCGGGGATTGGGCAAAGCGTGGGCATTCCGTTACCGGCCCCCTGACATCTTCACAGGTTGCGGCCAGGTCCGGCACAGCCGCCGCCCACAACTGGCCTACAGCATGCGAAGGGTGACATCTGCCACCGATCCACTGACCCCGCACGAGACGACCGTGTCCCCCGACCGGCCGCCGCCGACGCCGTCCGGAGCGGCCCCCGCGGCACCCCCGCCGGAGAAGGCGCCGCGCTGGTCGCTGCCCGCGCTGCTCGCGATCCTGGTCCTGGCGGCGGTGCTCTACGGCTGGAACCTGTCGGGCGACAGCCTCAACAGCTTCTACAGCGCCGCCGTCTACAGCGGTACGAAGAGCTGGGAGGCATGGTTCTTCGGCTCGCTCGACGCCGGGAACTTCATCACCGTCGACAAGCCGCCGTTCGCACTCATGATCATGGGCCTGTCCTGCCGGATCCTCGGATTCGGCACCTGGCAGATGATGGCGCCGGAGATCGGTGCGGCGCTCGCCACGATCTGGATCCTGCACGCCTGCGTGAAGCGGGCCTTCGGGCCTGCCGCGGCCACGATCGCCGCCCTGGTGCTCGCGCTGACGCCCATCACCGTCGCCATCAACCGCGACAACAACCCCGACACGATCCTCGTGCTGCTGATGGTGGCCGGCGCGGCCCTCGCGCTGCGCGCCACGCGCGAGGACCGGCTGCTGCCGCTCATCGGCTCGGCAGTGTGCTTCGGACTCGCCTTCAACACCAAGATGCTCCAGGGCTACATCGCCCTGCCGGCCGTCTTCGCCGTGTACGCCTACGCGTCGAGGCTCGGCTGGAGGAAGAAGGCCGTCAACCTCGCCCTCGCAGCGGTGGCGCTGGCCGTCTCCAGCTTCTGGTGGGCGACGGCGGTCTCGCTCGTACCCGCCGAGGACCGGCCGTACATCGGCGGTTCGACCGACGGCAGCGCCTGGGACCTGATCATGGGCTACAACGGCCTGGGCCGCGTCCTCGGCGGTGAGGGCAACGGCGGCGGAGGGGGCGGCGGCGTCACCTTCGCCGGGACGGCGGGCATCGGACGGATGTTCAACGACGTCCTCGGCGGCCAGATCTCCTGGCTGATCCCCTTCTCCGGCATCGCGCTCGTCGCCGGTCTCGTGCGGTGCGGGCGCGCCCCGCGCACCGATGCCACGCGTGCCGCACTGGTCCTGTGGGGCGGCTGGACCGTGCTGCACTACGTCACCTTCGCCCTCGCCGAGGGCACCATGCACCCCTACTACACGACCGCGCTCGCCCCGGGCGTCGCGGCGCTCACCGGGGGCGGCGGGGTCATGCTGTGGCGCGCCTTCCGCGGCGGTGAGGTGCGCTGGTCGTGGGTGCTGCCCGCGGGGCTGGCCGTGACCGGCGTCTGGGCGATCGTGCTGCTGCGCCGGGCCACGGACTGGAACACCTGGCTGTGGCCCGTCGTCGGTGTGCTCATGGCCCTCGCGATCACGGGTCTGTTCCTGCTGCGCTCCGCGGCCTCCGGTACCCGGCTGCGGCTGCTCGGCGCGTCCGTCGCCGCGGCGGTCGTGGCGGCCCTGGCCGGTCCCACGGCCTACGCGGCCTCGCCCGCCCTCGGCGGCTCCAGCGGCATGATGGGCGGCACCAACCCCACCGCGGGCCCCTCCACCGGGGGCGGCATGGGCGGTCCCGGCGGCGGTGGCGGCCGGGGCGGCTTCGGCGGCGGCAACGGCGGTCCCGGCGGGCAGCCGCCGGGCGGTACCCAGCAGGGCGGCGACCGGGCGAGCGGTGAGTTCCCCGGCGGCGGCCGGACGGGCGGCGGCGGCCCCGGCGGGAGCGGTATGGCCGGGGGCGGCATGGGCGGTGCCGACAGCGGGCTCGTCTCCTACCTGGAGAAGCATCAGGACGGCGCCACCTGGCTGATCGCGGTGTCCGACTCGCAGAGCGCGGGCCAGATGATCCTGAGCACCGGAAAGCCCGTCATCTCGATGTTCGGCTTCACCGGCTCGGACCACGCGATGACCCTCGCCAGGCTCAAGGAGCTGGTGAAGCAGGGCGAGCTGCACTACATCCAGCTCGGCGGCGGCATGGGGAGGGGCGGCGGCGACAGCCGGAACCAGGAGCTGACGACGTGGGTGCAGAAGCACGGGACGGCGGTGAAGGAGAGCGAGTACGGCTCTTCCAGTTCCTCCGGTTCCTCCGGTTCCTCCGGTTCCTCCGGTTCCTCGATCTACCGGCTCGACCCGTCCGACGTGAGCTGACACCACCCGGCTGACCGGTACGGCCCCAAGGTCCCTGACATCCCGTCAGGGACCGTTTTCGTAGGTTCACACACTGTCAACTCGCGTAGACAAGGGGCGATTTGCCGCTACCGGTCACCGAATGGACACGCGCAGTCCATTTACACGATCGCATGTCCATGTCACGCTCCCGAGTGCCGCCCCCATCAACCCGCGTAGATCGGACACCCCACATGCTGGCGACACGCATCCACCGATGGAAGTCGGTGGCGCTCGGCACCGCGACCGTCCTGGTCGGCCTCACCGTGCCCGCGCTCACCGCGACCCCCGCCGCGGCGACGACGACGGCGTACGACTCGACGTACTACAAGAACGCCGTGGGCAAGACGGGTACGAGCCTGAAGTCGTCCCTCCACACGATCATCAGCAGCGGCGTCTCGAAGATCTCGTACTCCGCGGTCTGGAACGCGCTGAAGGTCACCGACCAGGACCCGAACAACAGCAGCAACGTGCTCCTGCTGTACAGCGGTGCCTCACGCAGCAAGTCCCTCAACGGCGGGGACGTCGGCGACTGGAACCGCGAGCACACCTGGGCCAAGTCCCACGGCGACTTCGGCGAGGTGACCGGCCCCGGCACCGACCTGCACCACCTGCGCGCCTGCGACGTCCAGGTCAACAGCACCCGCGGCAACCTCGACTTCGACAACGGCGGCAGCGCGGTCGCGGGCGGCGGCGGCAGCAAGGTCGACTCCGACTCCTTCGAGCCGCGCGACGCCGACAAGGGCGACGTGGCCCGCATGATCCTCTACATGGCCGTCCGCTACGACGGCGGGGACGGCTTCGCCGACCTGGAGCCCAACGAGAAGGTCAACAACGGCAGCGACCCGTTCATGGGCAAGCTCTCCGTCCTCAAGGCGTGGAACGAGGCGGACCCGCCGAGCGCCTTCGAGGAGAAGCGCAACCAGGTCATCTACGACACCTACCAGCACAACCGCAACCCGTTCATCGACCACCCCGAGTGGGTCGAGGCGATCTGGTAGGACACCGCGTCGCACAGCCCCGCCGCAGGGCCCTCCCGGAGTGTTCCCGGGAGGGCCCTGCGGCATGGGCGTCTTGGTGGATCATGGTCATGATGATCGCCAGGGCGAGCGTGTGAGCGGGGAGGACCAATCAGTGGGCTACTGCCTGGAGATGAGCACCGGTGACATGCGAGGGGTGATCCGGCTGCTCACGGCGGTGGAGCGGACGCAGGAACAGGAACGGATGCTCGCCATCGTGCGCGAGCGGTGCCGGAAGGCCGACGCACGGCTGCGCGAGGCGGGCAGCGACCTGCGGGTGCCGGTCGCGCGGGCGCTGGAGGAACTCATCGAGGGCGGGCCGCCGAGCGCGGAGCTGTGTCCGGCGTACACGTACGCCTTCCGCGAGGCCGTGGCCCCGTACTTCTCCGACGTCACCTCCCTCGGGACCTGGCAGCGGCCGTCCTGGTTCTTCGCGCTGGACAGCGAGCTGGCCCGGCACGGTGTCCCGAGGGAGGTCCTGCCCGCGACCTTCCTCTTCAGCGGACCACCGCTGCGGCTGCCGCACCCCGGTGACACGGTCCCGCAGATCGGGGTGCTGCCGGCCGAGCGGGCGGCGCTGCTGGCGGAGACGTACGAGCGGGTACTGAGCCTGCTGGACGAGGAGTTCGCCGGCCCGGCGAGGCGGCTCGCCGAGCTGATGCGGTTCGAGGCGCAGGAGTGGGAGACGGCACGCCGGCTCGGCCGCAGGGACGACTCGATCTTCTTCTGGTTCGGCTGACCGGCGGGAACCCGAAAGGCCCCCGCCGCGCACCGGGCCCGGCGGGGGCACCTCGGCTCCGGCCGCGGCCGGGCCGCCGGTGCCGTAGCTTGAACTTCCCGGCGGGGCGCGGGGTGTGCCCCGCCGGGCGCCCGAAGGCGGCTCAGCCGAGGTGCGTCGGGGCGAACATCCGCAGCAGGGCCGGGAGGACCACCACGGAGGGGCCGGGGGCGGCCAGGGCCTTGGCCAGATCCCGCTCCAGGGTCTCCGGGGACGTCAGCACGCCCGGTACGCCGAACGACTCCGCGAGAGCCGCGTAGTCCGGGCGGGTCAGCTCCGTCGCCGTGGTGGCGCCGAAGGCGTCCGTCATGTACTCGCGGAGGATGCCGTAGCCGCCGTCGTCGACGACGAGCCAGGTGACGGGGAGGTCGTACTGCTTCGCCGTCGCCAGTTCGGCGATCGAGTAGAGGGCGCCGCCGTCCCCGGAGACCGCCAGGACAGGGCGGCCGGGGTCGGCGACGGCCGCGCCGAGCGCCGCCGGGAAGGCATAGCCGAGACCGCCCGCGCCCTGGGCGGAGTGCATGGTGTTGGGGCCCGCGGGGTCGAAGGCGGACCAGGCCCAGTAGGACAGGATGGTCATGTCCCAGAAGGACGGGGAGTCGGCGGGCAGGGCCCTTCTGACCGAGGTCAGCAGGTCCTGTTCCAGGGTGAGGTCCTGGGCGGCGATGCGCTCCGCGACCCGCGCCAGGACGGTCCGTACCCGGGCCGGTGCCTGCGGGTCCTCGCGTCGGTCCACCGTCTCCAGCAGGGCCTGGAGCGCGAGGCGGGCGTCGGCGTGGATGCCGAGGGCCGGGTGGTTGGACTCCAGTTTGCCGAGGTCGGCCTCGATCTGGATCACCCGGCCGCGCGGGCTGAAGGTGTGGTAGTTCGAGGAGAGTTCGCCGAGGCCCGAGCCGATCACCAGCAGGACGTCCGCGTCCTCCAGGAAGTCCGTCGTGTGCCGGTCCTCCATCCAGGACCGCAGGGACAGCGGGTGCGCCCAGGGGAAGGCGCCCTTGCCGCCGAAGGTGGTGACGACCGGCGCGTCGATCCGTTCCGCCAGCTGCCTCAGCTTGCCGGAGGCGTCCGCCCGCACCACTCCCCCGCCCGCGATGATCGCCGGCCGGGTCGCGCGCGCGAGCAGGTCGGCCGCCACCGCCGTCAGTTCGGGGCGCGGCGGCAGGTCCTCGGGGAAGGCGTCGACGCCGGTGACGACGGGGATCGACGTCGGCGCGAGCAGGACGTCCTGGGGGATCTCCACCCACACCGGCCCGTGCGGGGCCGTCAGCGCGGACGTCCAGGCCGCCGCGACGGCCGAGGGGATCTGTGACGCGCTGCGGACCGTGTGGACCGACTTCACCACCCCGCGGAAGGACGCCGACTGGTCGGGGAGTTCGTGCAGATAGCCGTGGCGGCCGCCGCCCAGTCCCGCCGTGGGGATCTGGCTGCTGATCGCCAGCACGGGCGCGGAGGCGGAGGCCGCCTCGTGCAGCGCGGCGAGCGAGGTGAGCGCGCCCGGGCCGGTCGACAGCAGCAGCGGGGCGGCCTCCCCGGTGATCCGGCCGTAGCCGTCCGCCGCGAAGCCCGCGTTGTTCTCCACCCGCAGGCCGACGTACCGCAGGGAGGAGCGGCGCAGCGCGTCGAACACGCCCAGCGCGTGCTGGCCGGGCAGTCCGAAGACCGTGGTCGCGCCGAGCGCGGCCAGGGTCTCCACGACCAGGTCTCCGCCGATCCGGCCGGGCGGCGGGTTGAGCGCGGCCTCCGTCTGCGCGGCGGTCGGGCGGAGCACCAGGTCGTGGTCGTGGGTCACTGCGCGCGGGCCTCCGCAATCTGCCGGGACATGATGGTCGTCAGTTCGTACGCCGTGTGGGACGCGGCCACCGACGTGATCTCCGCGTGATCGTACGCGGGCGCCACCTCGACGACGTCGGCGGAGACCAGGTTGCAGGAGGCGAGTCCGCGCAGGATCTCCAGCAGCTCGCGGGAGGTCATGCCGCCGGCCTCCGGGGTGCCGGTGCCGGGGGCGTGCGCCGGGTCCAGGCAGTCGATGTCGATGGAGATGTACAGCGGCCGGTCGCCGATGCGCTGGCGGAGCTGGTCGGCGACCTCGTCGGCGCCGCGCCGGTAGATGTCGGCGGAGGTGACGATGCCGAAGCCCATCTTCTCGTCGTCGGTGAGGTCCTGCTTGCCGTAGAGGGGGCCGCGGGTGCCGACGTGCGAGAGGGCCTCGGTGTCGAGGATGCCCTCCTCGACGGCCCGGCGGAACGGGGTGCCGTGCGTGTACTCGGCCCCGAAGTAGGTGTCCCAGGTGTCCAGGTGGGCGTCGAAGTGCAGCAGCGCGACCGGGCCGTGCTTCTTCGCCACGGACCGCAGCAGGGGCAGCGCGATGGTGTGGTCGCCGCCGAGGGTCATCAGCCGGGCGCCGGTGCCGAGCAGTTCGTCGGCCGCGGCCTCGACCGTCTCGACCGCCTCGTTGATGTTGAACGGGTTCACCGCGATGTCGCCGCCGTCCGCGACCTGCGCGAGGGCGAAGGGGGAGGCGTCCTGCGCCGGGTTGTAGGGGCGCAGCAGCCGGGAGGCCTCACGGATCGCGTTGCCGCCGAAGCGGGCGCCCGGCCGGTAGGAGACCCCCGAGTCGAACGGCACACCGACCACGGCCACGTCGGCGCGGCCGACCTCGTCGAGGCGGGGCAGCCGGGCGAAGGTCGCGGGTCCGGCGTACCGCGGGATGCGGGAGGAGTCGACGGGTCCGCGAGGCGTGTCGTTGCCGCTCATGGTCACAGGCCTTCTTTCTGGGGGGTGTCTCCACGGTAGGTGGCAGGCCGACGGCTGCGAAGCGTACGTTTCCTCCATACGGCGGCCAGGAAATGGAGGGAACGCACACCATGTCCGAGCAGCCCGCGGTCCCCCTCACCCCGCCCGTCCCGCTCGCCGCGCTGCTGGCCCGCGAGGACCTGGGCCTGCGGCTGATCGCCGGGCCGGCCGCCCCCGGCACGGTCCTGTACGGGGCGCACGCCTCGGAGATGGCCGACCCGTACCCGTATCTGCTGGGCGGGGAGCTGCTGTTGACGGCCGGCGTCCACGTCCCGCAGGCGGCCGACCCGGGCGCCTACTTCGACGGCTATGTCTCCCGGATCACGGCGGCGGGCGGGGCCGCCCTCGGCTTCGGGGTGGCGCCGGTGCACGACACGGTCCCGTCGGCCCTGATCGCGGCCTGCGACACCCATGGGCTCCCCCTGGTCGAGGTCCCGCCCCGGACGACGTTCGCGGCCGTGGCCCGCGCGGTCTGGCAGCTGATGGAGCGGGCCCGCACGGCCGAGCTGCGCCGTGTGACGGAGGCCCAGCAGAGCCTCGCCTCGGCCGCCGCCCGCCCCGACCCGGTCCCGTCCGTCCTGAGCCGCCTGGCCGCTCGGACCGGGGGCAGGGCGGTGCTCCACGGCCCCGAGGGCGCGCAGATCGCGGCGGCGGGCCCGGCCGCGGACACCGACGGCTCCCTGGCCGCCCTCGCCCGGCGGCTCACCGCCCGCGGCTCCGCCACCGCCAGCGACACCACGCCCACGGGCACCCACCTCACGGCCTACGCCCTGAGCCACGGCTTCGTCCTGGCCGTCGCCACCCCCGCCCACGAACCGGGCGACCACACGATCGCCTCCGTCGCAGCGGTCCTCCTGACGCTCCTCACGAGCACCCGGGAGACGGGCTCGGCGACGGCCCGCACCTCGGCCCTGGTGCGCCTGCTCCTGGGGGCGACCCCCGAGGAGGTGACGCCCCTGCTGGACCCCGGCGGACGATGGTTCGTGGTCCATGCCTCGCCCTCCGGCCGGCGGGAGCGTCCCCACCCGACCGCGCGAGCAGCCACGACGCACCCGCACCCGCCGGAGCAGCTGTCGGCCGACGCGCTGGGCGCAGCCCTCGGTTCCCCGTTGGTCGACGTCACGCCCGACGTCGTCCGCGTCCTCGTGCCGGCCGACCGCAGCCCCGAACCCCAGCCCCAGTGGGTCCTCGGCGTGAGCGGCGAGGTACCCGCGCACCACCTCGCCGCAGCCGACAGGCAGGCGTCCCGCGCCCTGGCCCGCGCGCGGGCGACCCGCACCCCCCTCGTCCGTCACACCCCCCACAGGGCCTTCGCCTCCCTGCTCCCCCCGGAGGACGCCCGCGCCCTCCTCGCCCCGCTCGCCGCGGCCCCCGCCCTCAAGGAGACCCTGCGCACCTGGCTCTCGCTGCACGGCAGCTGGGACAGAACCGCCGTCGCGCTCTCCGTGCACCGCAACACGGTCCGCCAGCGGATGGCCCGGTGCGCCTCCCTCCTCGGGACGGATCTGGACGACCCGGACGTCCGCATGGAGCTGTGGTTCGCCCTGCGCGCGAGCGAACAGTGACGCACGTCCCAGCGCCCGGAACGGTGACGACGGCCACAGTCCGCTGCCCCACAATGGGGACCATGCCGATACCCGGGACCCCCAGCCGCGCCGAACTCGTCGACCACCTCGTCAGAACCCGCATCGCGGGGGAGGTCGCCACGCCGCGCGAGAACAACCTCTCCCACTACCGTCAGCTCGCGAACGGCAACCGGAACTTCTGGTTCGGCCTGGAGTTCGGCGAGCGCTGGACGGACGAGCAGGACGTGCTCGCGGTGATGGCGGAGCGGGTGGGGGTCAACGACGACGCCGAGCACCGCTACGGCCAGGACACCATCGACCCGGAGCTGACCGTGGACGGTCTGGACCGGATGGCGGCGCGGCTGCGCAAGGCCGCCGAGGGGCGGCAGCGGGTGCTGTTCGCGACCGGTCACCCGGGCGGTCTGCTGGACGTGCACCACGAGACGTCCGCCGCGCTGCGGGCGGCCGGCTGCGAGATCGTGGTGATCCCGGAGGGGCTCCAGACGGACGAGGGGTACGTCTGGCAGCTCGCCGGGGTGGCGGTGCTGGAGCACGGGGCGACCCTGTGGCACACCCACTCGGGCGAGCCGATGAAGGCGATCCTGACCGCGCTGGAGCGGGAGGGCCGCCCGCTGCCCGACCTGGTGGTCGCCGACCACGGCTGGGCGGGGTACGCCGGACAGCACGGCGTGGACTCCGTCGGGTACGCCGACTGCAACGACCCGGCGCTGTTCCTCGCGGAGGCGGAGGGGACCGTCCAGGTGGCGGTCCCCCTCGACGACCACGTGCCCAGCCCGCGGCACTACGACCCGATGGTCGCGTACCTGCTGGCGGAAGCCGGCCTCAGGTAGCGCTGGGGGGTGTTTCCGGGGCCCGTGGGACGCGGACCACGCCCTCCTGGATCACCGAGACCGCGAGCCGTCCGTCCTGCGTGTAGATGCGGGCCTGGCCGAGGCCGCGCCCGCCGGACGCGGACGGCGACTCCTGGTCGTAGAGCAGCCATTCGTCGGCGCGGAACGGGCGGTGGAACCACATCGCGTGGTCCAGGGAGGCCCCGACGACGTCCCCGACGGCCCAGCCGCCGCGCCCGTGCGCGAGCAGGATGGAGTCGAGCAGGGTCATGTCGGAGACGTAGGTGGCGAGGACGACGTGCAGGAGCGGGTCGTCCGCGAGCTTGCCGTTGGTGCGGAACCAGACCTGGCTGTGCGGCTCGCGCGGCTCGCCGAACCTGCCGTAGGGCGGGTCGTCGACGTACCGCAGGTCGATCGCCTCGCGGGCCTCGAGGAACCGCTCGACGACCGCCGGGTCGAGATGGTCGTAGCCGCGCAGCCGCTCCTGGCCGGTGGGGACCGACTCGGGGTCGGGGGCGGGCGGCATGGGGGCCTGGTGGTCGAGGCCCTCCTCGTACGCCTGGAAGGACGCCGACAGCGTGAAGATCGGCCGGCCGTGCTGGACGGCGACCGCGCGGCGGGTGGTGAAGGAACGGCCGTCGCGGATCCGCTCGACGTTGTAGACGATGGGGGCGCCCGGGTCGCCCATGCGCAGGAAGTACGCGTGCAGGGAGTGGGCGTGCCGGTCGGCGGGGACCGTGCGCCCGGCGGCGACCAGCGCCTGCGCCGCCACCTGTCCCCCGAAGACCCGGGGGACGACGGCGGAGCGGGACTGGCCGCGGAAGATGTTCTCCTCGATCTGCTCGAGGTCGAGCAGATCGAGGAGATCCTGAAGTGCCTGGCTCATGGCGTCTGGTTGTACCGGGCAGTGATTGCCGGGACCTTACAGGCCCATGTCCTTGGCGATGATCGACTTCATGATCTCGCTGGTGCCGCCGTAGATGCGGTTGACGCGGTTGTCGGCGTACAGACGGGCGATCGGGTACTCGTTCATGAAGCCGTAGCCGCCGTGCAGCTGGAGGCAGCGGTCGATGACGCGGTGGGCGACCTCGGTGGTGAACAGCTTGGCGGAGGCGGCCTCGGCAGGGGTCAGCTCGCCCGCGTCGAGGGCCTCGGTGGCGCGGTCCACGACGGCCTCGGCGGCGTCCACCTCGGCCTGGCAGGCGGCCAGCTCGAACTTGGTGTTCTGGAAGGCGGCGACCGGCTGCCCGAAGACGGTGCGCTCCTTGACGTAGTCCTTGGCGAACCGGACGGCGGCCTTGGCCTGCGCGTAGGCGCCGTAGGCGATGCCCCAGCGCTCGGAGGCGAGGTTGTGGCCGAGGTAGTAGAAGCCCTTGTTCTCCTCGCCGAGGAGGTCCTCGGCGGGCACCTTGACGTCGACGAACGCCAGCTCGGCGGTGTCGGAGGTCTTCAGGCCGAGCTTGTCGAGCTTGCGGCCGACGGAGTAGCCCTCGGCCTTGGTGTCGACGACGAAGAGGGAGATGCCGAAGCGGCGGTCCTCGGCGGAGGGCGCGGAGGTGCGGGCGCAGACGATCATGCGGTCGGCGTGCACGCCGCCGGTGATGAAGGTCTTGGCGCCGTTGAGGACGTAGTGCGTGCCGTCCTCGGAGAGCTTGGCGGTGGTGCGCATGCCGGCGAGGTCGGAGCCGGTGCCCGGCTCGGTCATCGCGATGGCCCACATCTCCTCGCCGGAGACGAACTTCGGCAGGTAGCGCTTCTTCTGCTCGTCGGTGGCGAGGAGCTTGATGTACGGGAGGCCGAGCAGGACGTGCACGCCGGAGCCGCCGAAGGTGATGCCGGCGCGGGCGGTCTCCTCGTAGAGGATGGCCTCGAACTTGTAGGACTCGATGCCGGCGCCGCCGTACTCCTCGTCGACACGGATGCCGAAGATGCCCAGCTCGGCGAGCTTGTAGTAGAAGTCGCGCGGCGCCTGGCCGGCCTCGAGCCAGGCGTCGTAGACCGGGACGACCTCGGCCTCGATGAAGGCGCGAAGGGTCTCCCGGAACGCCTCGTGATCCTCGTTGAACACCGTACGGCGCACCGCCGCCACCTCCACCTGGCTCAAAGGGTCCGAATCTAAGCGCTTGCTCAGATGATTACCGTACCGGTGGGTAGGGAGAGGAGTCCAGGGCCTTCGGGGGGGCGGTGCCCGTAACGCTCGTCACGCCGCCGGGCGGACCCGCGCCGCCGTCAGGCGCCCGCCGCCGCGAACGCCCCCCGCGCCATCCGGTGCAGCAGCGCCGCCGTGGCCGTGCGGCCCGGGACCGAGCCGGGGCGGGCCAGGTGCGGGGTGGAGTTCAGCAGGCCGAAGACCGAGTGGACGGCCGAGCGGGCCGCCGGTTCGGTGAGGGCCGGGTAGATCTCGCGGACCACCTCCACCCACAGCTCGACGTACTGCCGCTGGAGCTGGCGGACCAGCTTGCGGTCGCTGTCGCGGAGGCGGTCCAGCTCCCGGTCGTGCAGGGTGATCAGGGGGCGGTCGTCGATCGCGAAGTCGATGTGCCCCTCGATGAGCGAGTCGAGGACCGCCTCCGCCCCGCCCCCGTCGGCCTCCGCCAGACGGCGCTTCGCGCCGGTCAGGAGCTGGCCGCTGATCCCCACCAGCAGCTCGGCGAGCATCGCGTCCTTGCCCGGGAAGTGCCGGTACAGCCCCGGGCCGCTGATGCCGACCGCGGCCCCTATCTCGTCCACCCCGACGCCGTGGAAACCGCGCTCGGCGAAGAGCCGCGCGGCCTCCTTGAGGATCTGCTCGCGGCGGGTGGGGGCGTCGGTTCTGGTGGCCATGGAAGTAATTCTAGACAGGGAGGTTAGCGCTCGTTAACCTGAAGGAAATGGTTAACGCTCATTAACAGACGATCCTCGTGACGGACGACGGGTGAGGGGAACCGCAGGATGGAGCAGGCACCGGAGCTGACGAGCGCGGCGGACCCCGCGTCTCAGGCCTGGCGGGCCAACGAGCGGGCGCACCGCGAGCTCGTCGGGGAACTGCACGGCAAGCTGGCCGCGGCCCGGCTCGGGGGCGGCGAGCGGGCGCGGGCGCGGCACACCGCGCGCGGCAAGCTGCTGCCGCGGGACCGGGTCGACGGGCTGCTCGACCCCGGCTCGCCCTTCCTCGAACTCGCGCCGCTCGCGGCCGACGGGATGTACGAGGGGCAGGCCCCGGCCGCGGGCGTGATCGCCGGGATCGGGCGGGTCAGCGGGCGCGAGTGCGTGATCGTCGCCAACGACGCCACGGTCAAGGGCGGCACCTACTACCCGATGACCGTGAAGAAGCACCTGCGGGCGCAGGAGGTGGCCCTGGAGAACCGGCTGCCCTGCCTGTACCTGGTGGACTCGGGCGGCGCCTTCCTGCCGATGCAGGACGAGGTCTTCCCCGACCGCGAGCACTTCGGCCGGATCTTCTACAACCAGGCCCGGATGTCGGCGGCCCGGATCCCGCAGATCGCGGCCGTCCTCGGCTCCTGCACGGCCGGCGGGGCGTACGTCCCGGCGATGAGCGACGAGGCCGTGATCGTGCGCGGCCAGGGCACGATCTTCCTGGGCGGTCCCCCGCTGGTGAAGGCCGCCACCGGTGAGGTCGTCACCGCCGAGGAGCTGGGCGGCGGCGAGGTGCACTCCCGGGTCTCCGGGGTCACCGACCACCTCGCCGAGGACGACGCGCACGCCCTGCGGATCGTGCGCACCATCGCCGCCACGCTCCCCGCGCGCGGGCCGCTGCCCTGGGAGACCACGCCGGTCGTCGAGCCCAAGGTCGACCCCTTCGGGCTGTACGGCGCGGTCCCGGTGGACTCCCGCACCCCCTACGACGTGCGGGAGGTCATCGCGCGCGTGGTGGACGGCTCGCGGTTCGCCGAGTTCAAGGCCGAGTTCGGGCAGACCCTGGTCACCGGCTTCGCCCGGATCCACGGCCACCCGGTCGGGATCGTCGCCAACAACGGCATCCTGTTCTCCGAGTCCGCCCAGAAGGGCGCCCACTTCATCGAGCTGTGCGACCAGCGCGGTATCCCGCTGGTGTTCCTTCAGAACATCTCCGGGTTCATGGTCGGCAAGGACTACGAGGCCGGCGGCATCGCCAAGCACGGCGCCAAGATGGTGACGGCCGTCGCCTGCACGCGCGTGCCGAAGCTGACGGTCGTGGTCGGCGGGTCGTACGGCGCCGGGAACTACTCGATGTGCGGACGGGCCTACTCCCCCCGTTTCCTGTGGATGTGGCCCAACGCCAAGATCTCCGTCATGGGCGGCGAGCAGGCCGCGTCGGTCCTCGCGACCGTCAAGCGGGACCAGCTGGAGGCCGGCGGCGAGAGCTGGCCGGCGGCGGAGGAAGAGGCCTTCAAGGCCCCGATCCGCGACCGGTACGAGCGTCAGGGCAACGCCTACTACGCCACCGCCCGGCTCTGGGACGACGGGGTCATCGACCCGTTGGAGACCCGCCAGGTGCTCGGCCTCGCCCTGACCGCCTGTGCCAACGCGCCCCTGGGTGACCCCCAGTTCGGCGTCTTCCGGATGTGAGGGGCTTGCCACCGATGTTCGAGACAGTACTGGTCGCCAACCGCGGCGAGATCGCCGTCCGGGTCATCCGCACGCTGCGCTCGCTGGGCGTGCGCTCGGTGGCGGTCTTCTCCGACGCCGACGCCGACGCCCGGCACGTCCGGGAGGCCGACACCGCCGTACGGATCGGCCCGGCGCCGGCCGCCGAGAGCTATCTGTCGGCGGAGCGGCTGCTGGAGGCCGCCGCCCGCACCGGAGCCCAGGCCGTCCACCCGGGGTACGGCTTCCTCGCGGAGAACGCCGCCTTCGCGCGCGCCTGCGAGGAGGCGGGGCTGGTCTTCGTCGGGCCGCCCGCCGACGCCATCTCCCTCATGGGCGACAAGATCCGTGCCAAGGAGACCGTGCGGGCGGCCGGGGTGCCGGTCGTCCCCGGCGGCCGGGACCCCGACCTCGCCGCGGCGGCCCATGAGCTGGGCGCGCCGGTCCTGCTCAAGCCGTCCGCGGGCGGCGGCGGCAAGGGCATGCGGCTGGTGCGGGACCTGACCCTGCTGGAGGAGGAGATCGCCGCCGCCCGCCGTGAGGCCCGCGCCTCCTTCGGCGACGACACGCTCCTCGTCGAGCGCTGGGTGGACCGCCCCCGGCACATCGAGATCCAGGTCCTGGCCGACGGCCACGGCAACGTCGTCCACCTCGGCGAGCGCGAGTGCTCGCTGCAACGGCGGCACCAGAAGGTGATCGAGGAGGCGCCGAGCGTGCTCCTCGACGAGGGGACCAGGGCCGCGATGGGCGCGGCGGCCGTGCAGGCGGCGCGCTCCTGCGGGTACCGGGGCGCCGGCACGGTGGAGTTCATCGTCCCCGGCGGCGACCCCTCCTCGTACTACTTCATGGAGATGAACACCCGCCTCCAGGTGGAGCATCCGGTGACCGAGCTGGTCACCGGCCTCGACCTGGTGGAGTGGCAGCTGCGGGTCGCGGCGGGCGCCGAGCTGGACTTCGCGCAGGAGGACGTACGGCTCACCGGGCACGCGATCGAGGCACGCGTGTGTGCGGAGGATCCGGCCCGTGGCTTCCTGCCGTCCGGCGGGACCGTGCTGAAGCTGTACGAACCGCAGGGCGACGGCGTGCGCACCGACTCCGGGCTCAGCGAGGGCACCGAGGTCGGCAGTCTCTACGACCCGATGCTGTCCAAGGTCATCGCCTACGGCCCCGACCGCGCGACCGCGCTCAGGAGACTGCGGGCGGCCCTCGCGGAGACGGTGACGCTGGGCGTGCAGACCAACGCGGGGTTCCTGCGGCGGCTGCTGGGCCATCCGGCGGTGGTGGCGGGCGAGCTGGACACGGGCCTGGTGGAGCGCGAGGTGGCCGGGCTGGTCCCGGACGCGGTGCCGCCCGAGGTCTACGCGGCGGCGGCGCTGCTGCGCCACGGCGCGCTCGGCCCCGCCGACGGCTCCGGCTGGACCGACCCGTTCGACGCCGCCGACGGCTGGCGCATGGGCGGCGAGCGGGCCTGGACCCCGCACCACCTGCGGGTGCCGGGCCACGAGCCGGTGACCGTGCGCGTGCGCAGCACGCCGGGCGGCGCGGCGGAGGTTCTCCTGCCCGGCGCGGACCACCCGCTCCGGGGGGCCGGCGTGCCTCCGCGGCGCGTCACCGGGCACCGGTTCACGTGCGAACTCGACGGCGTCCGTCATCCCTTCGCCGCCCTGCCGGACGGCACCTGGCTGGGCCGCGACGGCGACTGCTGGCACGTGCGCGACCACGACCCGGTGGCCGCGTCCCTCACCGGCTCCGCGCACGCCGGTGCCGACTCGCTCACCGCGCCGATGCCCGGCACGGTGACGGTCGTGAAGGTCGCCGTCGGGGACGAGGTCACCGCGGGGCAGAGCCTGCTGGTGGTCGAGGCGATGAAGATGGAGCACGTCGTCTCCGCCCCGCACGCCGGCACGGTCGCCGAACTGGACGTCACCCCGGGCACGACGGTCGCCATGGACCAGGTGCTGGCCGTCGTCACCCCGTACGAGGAGGCAGCGCCATGACCGCCGAAGGGCTCCCGATGACCGTGCCCGCCCAGGATCTGCCCGTCCGGGTGCGGATCCACGAGGTCGGCGCGCGCGACGGGTTGCAGAACGAGAAGTCGGCCGTGCCGACGGAGGTGAAGGCCGAGTTCATCCGCAGGCTCGCCGACGCGGGCCTGACCACGATCGAGGCGACCAGCTTCGTGCACCCGAAGTGGGTGCCCCAGCTCGCCGACGCCGAGGACCTGTTCCCACGGGTCGCGGACGTGCCGGCGGCGCTGCCGGTCCTGGTGCCCAACCAGCGCGGGCTGGACCGCGCCCTCGCGCTCGGCGCCCGCCGGGTCGCCGTGTTCGCGAGCGCCACCGAGTCCTTCGCCAAGGCCAACCTCAACCGCACGCTCGACGAGTCCCTCGCGGTGTTCGAGCCCGTCGTGCGGCGCGCGAAGGACGAGGGGGTGCACGTGCGCGGCTATGTCTCCATGTGCTTCGGCGACCCCTGGGAGGGCGCGGTACCGCTGCACCAGGTCGTCCGGGTCTGCCGGGCGCTGCGCGACATGGGCTGCGACGAGCTGAGCCTCGGCGACACCATCGGGGTCGCGACGCCCGGCCACGTCCTCGAACTGCTCGCCCTGCTCAACGAGGAGGGCGTGCCGACGAACGTGCTCGGCGTGCACTTCCACGACACCTACGGGCAGGCGCTGGCCAACACCTACGCCGCCCTCGAACACGGCGTCACCACCGTCGACGCCTCGGCGGGCGGCCTCGGCGGCTGCCCGTACGCCAAGTCCGCCACCGGCAACCTCGCCACCGAAGACCTCGTGTGGATGCTGCACGGTCTCGGCATCGACACCGGGGTCGATCTCGGCCGCCTCGTCGCCACCAGCGTGTGGATGGCCGACCACCTGGGCCGACCCAGCCCGTCCCGCACCGTCCGCGCCCTCTCCCACAAGGACCAGTGATCAGCATGGACCACCGTCTCAGCCCCGAGCTGGAGGAACTCCGCCGTACGGTAGAGGAGTTCGCGCACGACGTGGTGGCGCCGAAGATCGGCGACTTCTACGAGCGGCACGAGTTCCCCTACGAGATCGTCCGCGAGATGGGCCGCATGGGCCTGTTCGGACTGCCCTTCCCCGAGGAGCACGGCGGGATGGGCGGCGACTACCTGGCGCTCGGCATCGCCCTGGAGGAGCTGGCGCGGGTCGACTCGTCCGTGGCGATCACCCTGGAGGCGGGTGTCTCGCTGGGCGCGATGCCGCTCCATCTGTTCGGTACCGAGGAGCAGAAGCGCCAGTGGCTGCCGCGACTGTGCTCGGGCGAGATCCTGGGCGCGTTCGGGCTGACCGAGCCCGACGGCGGCAGCGACGCGGGGGCGACCCGGACGACGGCCCGCCTCGATCCGCAGACGGATGAATGGGTCATCAACGGCACCAAGTGTTTCATCACCAACTCGGGGACGGACATCACCGGGTTGGTGACGGTCACGGCGGTCACCGGACGCAAGCCGGACGGCCGGCCGCTGATCTCCGCGATCATCGTCCCGTCGGGCACTGCGGGCTTCACGGTGGCCCAGCCCTACTCCAAGGTCGGCTGGAACGCCTCGGACACCCGGGAGCTGTCCTTCTCCGACGTGCGGGTGCCGGCGGCGAACCTGCTGGGCGAGGAGGGGCGCGGGTACGCGCAGTTCCTGCGGATCCTGGACGAGGGCCGGATCGCGATCGCCGCGCTGGCCACCGGGCTGGCGCAGGGCTGTGTGGACGAGTCGGTGAAGTACGCCCGGGAGCGGCAGGCGTTCGGGCGGCCGATCGGCGCCAACCAGGCCATCCAGTTCAAGATCGCCGACATGGAGATGAAGGCGCACACGGCCCGGCTGGCGTGGCGGGACGCGGCCTCGCGGCTGGTGGCGGGCGAGCCGTTCAAGAAGGAGGCGGCGCTGGCGAAGCTGTACTCGTCGACGGTCGCGGTGGACAACGCCCGGGACGCCACCCAGGTGCACGGCGGATACGGCTTCATGAACGAGTATCCGGTGGCCCGGATGTGGCGCGACTCCAAGATCCTGGAGATCGGGGAGGGCACGAGCGAGGTGCAGCGGATGCTGATCGCCCGTGAGCTGGGGCTCGCCGGCTGACCGGACGACGGACAGGTTCTGAGGTTAGGCTAACCTTCCTTCGAACCTGTCCGGCGGTGATCCGCACGTTCGAAAGCAGCCACTCCCATGCCCAACGCCAGAGCCAACCACCCCACCCGCCGCGGCATCCTCGCCGCCGGTGGCGCCCTCGGCCTCGGTGCCGTGCTCGCGGCCTGCGGGGACGACGACGCGAAGAGCAGTGGGTCGGACTCCTCGGCGAGCACCTCCGCCACGTCCGGTCCCTGGACCTTCAAGGACGACCGCGGCACCACCGTGAAGCTCGACGGGACGCCGACGGCCATCGTCGCGTTCACCGGCGTCGGCGCCGCCCTGTACGACTACGGCATCCAGGTCAAGGGTGTGTTCGGCCCGACGAAGACCACCGACGGCAAGGCCGACGTCCAGGCCGGCGACATGGACCTCTCCCAGGTGACGGTCCTCGGCAACGTCTGGGACGAGTTCAACGTGGAGAAGTTCGCCGCCCTCGCGCCCGACGTCCTCATCTCCACGATGTTCGACGACGCCGGCACCCTCTGGTACGTCCCCGAGGCGTCCAAGGACAAGATCGCCAAGCTCGCGCCGAGCGTCGGCATCTCCGTGTACGACCGTCAGCTCACCGCCCCGCTGGAGCGGATGTGGCAACTGGCCGCGTCGCTCGGCGCGGACCTGACCGCGGCGAAGGCGACCGACGCGAAGAAGCGGTTCGAGGCGGCGGCGACGCGGCTGCGCGCCGCGGCGAAGGCCAAGCCCGACATCAAGGTCATGGCCGGGTCCGCCAGCGCCGAGCTGTTCTACGTCTCCGGTTCGAACCTCTCCGTCGACCTCGAGTACTTCAAGGCGCTCGGCGTGAACTTCGTGGAGCCGCCGGAGAGCGCGAAGAAGGAAGGCGGCGGCTGGTACGAGTCGCTGAGCTGGGAGAACGTCGACAAGTACGCGGCGGACATCATCATGATGGACGACCGAACCTCGGCGCTGCAGCCTGCGGCGATCACGGAGGCGACGTGGAAGAAGCTGCCCGCGGTGAAGGCGGGTCAGGTCATCGCCCGGTCGCCGGAGCCGATCCTGTCGTACGACAAGTGCGTGCCGCTCCTGGAGAACCTCGCCGAGGCGCTGGAGAAGGCGAAGAAGGTCAGCTGAAGAACGGGGTTCACCGGAGGGGTGGAACCCTGGGGATCAAACTTAGGTTAGGCTAACCTAAGTTGAACCCGGGGCTCCGCCCCTCGGTCCGTCCCGCAGTGGACCATTCCCCACCTCAGGAAGGCCTCCCATGCGCTCGCACCTGCTCAACGACACCACCGCGGAGCAGTACCGCCGTTCCGTGACCGAAGGAGTCGAGCGGGTGGCCGCCAAACTCGCCGCCACCGACCGTCCGTTCACCGGCGTCACGGTCGACACCCTCGCCCCCCGCATCGACGGCATCGACCTCGACCAGCCCCTGCACGACACCGCCGCGGTGCTCGACGAGCTGGAGGAGGTCTACCTCCGCGACGCGGTCTACTTCCACCACCCGCGCTACCTCGCCCACCTCAACTGCCCGGTGGTCATCCCCGCCGTGCTCGGCGAGGCCGTGCTCTCCGCCGTCAACTCCTCCCTGGACACCTGGGACCAGTCGGCGGGCGGCACGCTCATCGAGCGGAAACTGATCGACTGGACGACCGGGCGCATCGGCCTCGGCCCGGCCGCGGACGGGGTGTTCACCTCCGGCGGTACACAGTCCAACCTCCAGGCGCTGCTGCTCGCCCGGGAGGAGGCCAAGAGCGACTCGCTCGGGAAACTGCGGATCTTCGCCTCCGAGGTCAGCCACTTCAGCGTGAAGAAGTCCGCGAAACTGCTGGGACTGGGCCAGGACGCGGTCGTGTCGATCCCCGTCGACCACGACAAGCGGATGCAGACCGTCGCGCTCGCCCATGAGCTGGAGCGCTGCACGAAGGCCGGTCTCGTCCCCATGGCCGTCGTCGCCACCGGCGGCACCACCGACTTCGGCTCCATCGACCCGCTGCCCGAGATCGCCGAGCTGTGCGCCCAGTACGGCACCTGGATGCACGTCGACGCGGCCTACGGCTGCGGGCTGCTCGCCTCTCTGAAGTACCGGCACCGCATCGACGGCATCGAGCGCGCCGACTCCGTCACCGTCGACTACCACAAGTCCTTCTTCCAGCCGGTGAGTTCGTCCGCTGTCCTGGTCCGGGACGCCGCCACGCTGCGGCACGCCACCTACCACGCCGAGTACCTGAACCCGCGCCGGATGGTGCGGGAGCGTATCCCCAACCAGGTGGACAAGTCCCTCCAGACCACCCGCCGCTTCGACGCGCTCAAGCTGTGGATGACCCTGCGCACCATGGGCGCCGACGGCGTCGGACAGCTCTTCGACGAGGTGTGCGACCTGGCCGCCGAGGGCTGGGGCCTGCTGGCCGCCGACCCGCGCTTCGACGTCGTCGTGCGGCCCTCGCTGTCCACCCTGGTCTTCCGTTACCTCCCGCGGGCCGTGACCGACCCGGCCGAGATCGACCGCGCCAACCTGCACGCCCGAGGCGCCCTGTTCGCCTCCGGTGACGCGGTGGTCGCGGGCACCAAGGTCGCGGGCCGCCACTACCTCAAGTTCACCCTGCTCAACCCCGAGACGACCACGGCCGACATCGCCGCCGTCCTCGACCTGATCGCCGGCCACGCCGAGCAGTACCTGGGAGAGTCCCTTGACCGCGCTTGCTGAAGCCAGCCGCACCCATGACTTCGTGGGGATCGGGCTCGGCCCCTTCAACCTCGGCCTCGCCTGCCTCACCGAGCCGATCGACACGCTCGACGGCGTCTTCCTGGAGTCCAAGCCCGACTTCGAGTGGCACGCCGGGATGTTCCTGGACGGTGCCCACCTCCAGACGCCGTTCATGTCGGACCTGGTCACCCTGGCCGACCCGACCTCGCCGTACACCTTCCTCAACTACCTGAAGGAGAAGGGGCGGCTCTACCGGTTCTACATCCGCGAGAACTTCTACCCGCTGCGCGTCGAGTACGACGACTACTGCCGCTGGGCCGCCGGCAAGCTGAACAGCGTGCGCTTCTCGACGACCGTCGCCGAGGTGACGTACGACGAGAGCGAGGCGCTGTACGCCGTGCGCACCACGGCCGGTGACGTCTACCGCGCCCGCCGGCTGGTCCTCGGCACCGGCACCACCCCGTACGTCCCCCAGGCCTGCCGCGGCCTGGACGGGGGGCTGTTCCACAACGCCGAGTACATGCGGCGCAAGGCCGAGCTCCGGACGAAGAAGTCGATCACGATCGTCGGCAGCGGGCAGAGCGCCGCGGAGATCTACCACGAGCTGCTCTCCGAGATCGACGTGTACGGCTACCGGCTCAACTGGGTCACCCGCTCCCCGCGGTTCTTCCCGCTGGAGTACACCAAACTGACCCTGGAGATGACGTCCCCGGACTACATCGACTACTTCCGCGCGCTGCCCGAGGAGACCCGCTACCGGCTGGAGAAGCAGCAGAAGGGTCTCTTCAAGGGCATCAACTCGGACCTCATCGACTCGATCTTCGATCTGCTCTACCAGAAGGACGTCGCATACGGCGACCGGCCCGTCCCCACCCGCCTGCTCACCAACTCCAGCCTGACCAGCGCCCGTTGGGAGGACAGCGAGTACCGGCTCGGCTTCCGCCAGGACGAGCAGGGCAAGGACTACGAGATCGCCACCGAGGGCCTGGTGCTGGCCACCGGCTACCACTACGAGCCGCCGGCCTTCCTGGAGCCGATCCGCGACCGCCTCCGCTTCGACGCGCACGGCCGCTTCGACGTGGCCCGCAACTACGCCGTCGACACCACCGGCCGGGGCGTGTTCCTCCAGAACGCCGGCGTCCACACGCACTCCGTCACGTCCCCCGACCTCGGCATGGGCCCGTACCGCAACAGCACCATCATCCGTGAGCTGCTCGGCAGCGAGTACTACCCGGTCGAGAAGACGATCGCGTTCCAGGAGTTCTCTGTATGACCTTCACCTTCCGCCCGCTCGACCCGCTGCGGGACGCCGAGCTGCTGCACTCCTGGGTGACCCACCCCAAGGCGGTCTACTGGATGATGCAGGACGCCTCGCCGGCGGACGTCGAGCGCGTCTACACGGACATCGCCACCGACCCGCACCACCACGCGCTGCTCGGCCTCGACGAGGACGGCACCCCGGTCTTCCTGATGGAGAAGTACGACCCCGTCCACCGTGAACTGGTCGGTCTGTACGAGCCGTTGCCGGGTGACGTCGGCATGCACTTCCTCACCCCGGCGACCGACACGCCCGTGCACGGCTTCACCCGCGCCGTCATCACCGCCGTGCTGGCGCACCTCTTCGAGGACCCGGCCACCTCCCGGGTCGTCGTCGAGCCGGACGTCGCCAACACGGCCGTCCACGCCCTGAACGAGGCCGTCGGCTTCGCCGCCGCGCGCGAGATCGAGAAGCCGGAGAAAAGGGCGCTGCTGAGCTTCTGCACCCGGGAGCGGTTCCTGGCGGCGACGGGGGTCGCCGCGTGAGCCTCTCCGACGCCGTGGCGCACCTCTCCCCCGAACGCTGGGAGACGGCCAACCGCCTGCTCCTGCGCAAGGCCCTCGCGGAGTTCGCGCACGAGCGGCTGATCACCCCCGAGGAGCGGGACGGGCGGTACGTCGTCCGCAGCGACGACGGTCTGACGTCCTACCGCTTCACGGCCGTCCGCCGCGCCCTCGACCACTGGCAGGTGGACGCCGACTCGATCACCCGCACCCGCGACGGCGCCGAACTCCCCCTCGCCGCGCTGGACTTCTTCATCGAGCTGCACAAGACCCTCGGCCTGAGCGACGAGATCCTGCCGGTCTATCTGGAGGAGATCTCCTCCACCCTCTCCGGCACCTGCTACAAGCTCACCAAACCGCCGGTCACCTCCACGGAACTCGTCCAGGCCGGCTTCCAGGCCATCGAGACCGGCATGACGGAGGGCCACCCCTGCTTCGTCGCCAACAACGGACGGCTCGGCTTCGGCGTCCACGAGTACCTGGCGTACGCCCCCGAGACCGCGAGCCCGGTCCGCCTGGTGTGGCTGGCCGCGCACCGGTCGCGGGCGGCCTTCACGGCGGGCGCCGGCATCGAGTACGAGAGCTTTTTGCGCGAGGAGCTGGGCGCGGCGACCGTCGAGCGGTTCGACGGGATCCTGCGCGCGCAGCACCTCGACCCGGCCGACTACCTTCTCGTCCCCGTCCACCCCTGGCAGTGGTGGAACAAGCTCTCGGTCACCTTCGCCGCCGAGATCGCCCGCCGGAACCTGGTCTGCCTGGGCGAGGGCGACGACGAGTACCTCGCCCAGCAGTCCATCCGGACCTTCTTCAACTCCTCGCACCCCCACAAGCACTACGTGAAGACGGCGCTGTCCGTCCTCAACATGGGCTTCATGCGCGGACTCTCCGCCGCGTACATGGAGGCGACCCCGGCCATCAACGACTGGCTGGCGCGGCTCATCGACCACGACCCGGTGCTGAGGTCGACCGGTCTGTCGATCATCCGGGAGCGGGCGGCCGTCGGCTACCGGCACCTGGAGTACGAGGCGGCGACGGACCGCTCCTCGCCGTACCGCAAGATGCTCGCCGCGCTGTGGCGCGAGAGCCCGGTGCCCTCCCTGCGCGACGGCGAGTCGCTCGCGACCATGGCCGCCCTGATCCATGTGGACCACGAGGGGAAGTCGGTGGCGGGGGCGCTCGTCGCCCGGTCGGGGCTCGCGCCCGCCGAGTGGCTGCGCCACTACCTCCAGGCGTACTACACCCCGCTGCTGCACAGCTTCTACGCCTACGACCTGGTCTTCATGCCGCACGGCGAGAACACGATCCTCGTGCTGCGGGACGGGGTCGTGCAGCGGGCGATCTACAAGGACATCGCCGAGGAGATCGCGGTGCTGGACCCGGACGCGGTGCTGCCGCCCGAGGTGCGGCGCATCCGGGTCGACGTGCCCGAGGACCAGAAACTGCTGTCTCTCTTCACGGACGTCTTCGACTGCTTCTTCCGCTTCCTCGCGGCGAACCTCGCCGCCGAGGGGGTCCTGGAGGAGGACGCCTTCTGGCGCACGGTCGCCGAGGTCACCCGCTCCTACCAGGAGGCGAACCCCGAACTCGCCGACAGGTTCCGCCAGTACGACATCTTCGCCCCCGAGTTCGCCCTGTCCTGCCTCAACCGGCTCCAGCTGCGCGACAACCGGCAGATGGTGGACCTGGCCGACCCCGCGGGCGCCCTCCAGCTGATCGGCACCCTGAAGAATCCCGTCACAGGGTACTGATCGGGGCCCCGACGGGTGTCGGGGCCCCGACGGCCCGGTGCCAGAATCACCCCATGGCGGAATTACTCCAGAAGGACGGCACCTGGGTCTTCGACGGCGACGCACTGCGGCTGACGCCGGGCCGGGACAAGGGCGTCGGGCTGCTGCGCAAGGAGCTCGGTGAACTCGTGGTCCCGCTGGGGGCGTTGGCGGGCGTCTCGTTCGAGCAGGGCAAGCGGAGCGGGCGGCTGAGGCTCCGCCTGCGGGAGGGTGCCGATCCCCTGCTGCACGCCACGGGCGGCCGGCTGGGCGAACCGCACGACCCGTATCAGCTGCTCGTGGACGCCGACCGGTACGGGGTCGCCGAGTACGTCGTGGAGGAGGTGCGGCAGGCACTGCTGCTGGACCGCGTGCCCACCGGTCCGGTGGACGCGTTCCTGCTGCCCGGCCCGGCCGTGCCGCTGTCCGTCTCCGCCGGGGACGCCACCGCGAGCTTCGACGGGGAGCGGGTACGGCTGGAGTGGAACTGGAAGACGGAGGACGCGAAGGCGGCCGCCGGGACCCGCGTGATCCGGGTGGAGGACATCGTGGGCGTGGAGTGGCAGCCGGCGGTCGGTCTGGAGAACGGGCATCTGCGGTTCACGGTGCGCAACGCTCCCACGAAGGCGCCGCCCAAGTACGACCCGAACGCGGTGGAGCTGTGGGGCTTCAAGAAGGATCCGCTGATGGCGCTGGTCGCGGCGGCCGTACAGGCCCGGCTGCCGCATCCGGCCGCGGCCCCCGGGACCGCCGTACGGGCCGCCGTACCGCCGTCCGGCCCGGAGCCGGAGGTCCCCGCCGCGCGGGCCGCCGCCGACGACCACGACGCGTTGCTGCGCCGGCTGCGTGAGCTGGGCGCGCTGCACCGGGACGGGGTGCTGACGGACGAGGAGTTCGCCCTGGCCAAACAGGCGGTCCTCAGGCGCCTGTGACGCCGGGGAGGACCGCCTGCGGCCGCGCTGCTACTTGGCCTTGCGGGCCACCGTGAAGTGGTCGATGCGGTCGCCGGTCTCGGCGATGCCCTGGACCTTCAGGGTGGTGAAGTGGCCCTTCGGGGCGGGGGTGACGTCCACGCGCAGGAAGGAGTAGTTCAGGTAGCGGACCCGGGACCAGGCGACGGTCTCGTTGACCTTGCCGTCCTTGGTGTTGACGAAGGACGCCACCGAGTCGACCTCGTTGACGTGGCCCTCGTAGGAGTCGGGGGCGGTGAACGCGTACAGGCTGCGGCCCGCGGCGCCCGCCGTGACGTAGACGACACCCTCGGTCTCGGGGTACGCCGTGCCGCCGATCGGGAGCTTCTTGGTGACCGTGTTGTTCTTGATCACGTCGGTGCGCTCGTACTGGTGGTTGTGGCCGTTGATGACCAGGTCCACCTGGTACTTCTCGAACAGCGGCACCCACTCCTGGCGGACACCGCCCTCCGAGGCGTGGGCGGTGGAGGTGCAGTACGCGCAGTGGTGGAAGAAGACGACGATGAAGTCGATGTCCTTGGCGGCGCGGTACGTCTTCAGCCGGCCCTCGAACCACGTGGTCTGGGTGCCGCCGGAGATGCCGAGGTTGGCCGGGATCTCGAAGGAGACGTCGTTGGGGTCCAGCGAGATGACCGCGGTGTTGCCGTAGACGAAGGAGTAGACGCCGGGGAGGTTCTTGCGGTCCGGGCCGTTGTCCGGGAGGTTCCAGCGGGCTTCCTCGCCGCCGTAGCCGTTGGGCGAGTACCAGGCCTCCATGTCGTGGTTGCCGTACGACACCATCCACGGCACCGACTTGGCGACGGACTCGGTCTGGGCGAGGAACTGGTCCCAGATCCGCGAGTCGAAGCCGGTGTCGGCGGTCTTGCCCTGGCCGGCCGGGTCGGCGTAGGCGATGTCGCCGGCGTGCAGGTGGAAGGCCGGGTTCTGGCCGAGGAGGAGGCTGTTGTTGGCCAGGCCGTGGTAGCTGACGCCCTCGTCGCCGAAGGCGGTGAAGGTGAAGGGCGCCTTGTGGGCGGGGGCCGTGGTGAAGGTGCCCAGGGTGCCCAGCAGGTGCGCCTCGGCCGGGTCGAAGCCCTGGTGGCCGACGCCGTAGTAGTACGTCCGGCCGGGGCGCAGATGGGTCAGCTTGGCGTGCAGGTAGTACTGGGTGTGGTCGCCGGACGCGCCGACCCCGGCCGGGGTGTGGAGGGTGCGTACCTCTGCCTCGATCTTGCGGGAGAGGTCCCAGGGGTGGGCGCCGATGCGGAGGAAGGGCTTCTTCACGGCGACCGGGACCTGCCAGGAGACGGTGATCTCCGTGCGGGGGTCGTTGCCCCAGGCGAGGTGACGGCCGAAGGGGGCGACGAGGGAGCCGTCGACCTCCTCGGTGTGCGACAGGGGCTCGGTGGGAACGGCGGCCTGGGCCGTGGCCCCGGTCACGAACGCACCACCGGTGACGGCGCCCAGGGTGACCGCGCCACCCCTGATCATCGTGCGCCGGGAGAATCTTGCGCGCAGGTACTCGTGCTGCTCGGCCATGCTCATGCGTTCGGCGAGCCGGTCGGGTACGCCCATGCGAGGAGTGTCCATGACGTCTGAAAGTCGTCGCCCCCGGCGACGGACCGCAAGACGCCAAATGGACGGTTCGCGAACAGGCGCTCATAACACATTCAAGGTTCCCCCAAGGCCCCTTAACAGGGCCCTGCCCGAAATCGGGCAGAATTCTTGCGAAACCCGCTCCGGTACCTCAGGATCTACCGGGTGCACGACGAACTGGTTGATCATCTGACGCGGTCCACGCCCCTCCAGCGGGGCGAGGCGCTGCGGGTGATCCAGGACGTGCTCGCCTTCTTCGACGAGACGACCGAGGACTACGTCCGTCGCCGCCACCGCGAGCTCCAGGCCGACGGCCTGGTGAACGCGGAGATCTTCGAACGGATCGCGGCGGACCTTCAGTACCGGGCCGTCGCGCCGCCGGAGCTGTCCGTACGGCAGCTGCGGCGCATCGTCTACGGGTGACAGCAACCACCACAGAAAGCTTGGGGACACCTCTTACATGTGCGGAATCGTCGGATACATCGGGAAGCGTGACGTGGCCCCGCTGCTGCTGGAAGGCCTCCAGCGGCTGGAGTACCGCGGCTACGACTCGGCCGGCATCGTCGTGACCACGCCGAAGACGGCCGGTCTGAAGATGGTCAAGGCCAAGGGCCGGGTCCGCGACCTGGAGGCCAAGGTCCCGGCGCGCTTCAAGGGCACCACCGGGATCGCCCACACCCGCTGGGCCACCCACGGCGCCCCCTCCGACGTGAACGCCCACCCGCACATGTCGGCCGACAACAAGGTCGCCGTCGTCCACAACGGCATCATCGACAACGCCTCCGACCTGCGCCGCAAGCTGGAGGCGGACGGCGTCGAGTTCCTCTCCGAGACCGACACCGAGGTCCTCACCCACCTCATCGCCCGCTCCCAGGCGGAGACCCTGGAGGAGAAGGTCCGCCAGGCCCTGCGGGTCGTCGAGGGCACCTACGGCATCGCCGTCATGCACGCCGACTTCTCGGACCGCATCGTCGTCGCCCGCAACGGCTCCCCGGTCGTCCTCGGCATCGGCGAGAAGGAGATGTTCGTCGCCTCGGACATCGCCGCGCTGGTCGCCCACACCCGTCAGATAGTCACGCTGGACGACGGCGAGATGGCCACCCTCAAGGCCGACGACTTCCGCACCTACACCACGGAGGGCACCCGCACCACGGCCGAGCCCACCACCGTGGAGTGGGAGGCAGCCTCCTACGACATGGGCGGCCACGACACCTACATGCACAAGGAGATCCACGAGCAGGCCGACGCCGTGGACCGCGTGCTGCGCGGCCGCATCGACGACCGGTTCTCCACCGTGCACCTCGGCGGCCTCAATCTGGACGCCCGTGAGGCGCGGCAGATCCGCCGCGTGAAGATCCTCGGCTGCGGCACCTCGTACCACGCGGGCATGATCGGCGCCCAGATGATCGAGGAGCTGGCCCGGATCCCCGCCGACGCCGAGCCGGCGTCCGAGTTCCGCTACCGCAACGCGGTCGTCGACCCCGACACCCTGTACATCGCCGTCTCCCAGTCCGGTGAGACGTACGACGTCCTCGCCGCCGTGCAGGAGCTGAAGCGCAAGGGCGCGCGGGTCCTCGGCGTGGTGAACGTGGTCGGCTCGGCGATCGCCCGCGAGGCCGACGGCGGCGTCTACGTGCACGCCGGCCCGGAGGTCTGCGTGGTCTCCACCAAGTGCTTCACCAACACCACGGTGGCCTTCGCCCTCCTCGCCCTGCACCTCGGCCGCACCCGCGACCTCTCGGTCCGCGACGGCAAGCGGATCATCGAGGGCCTGCGCAAGCTGCCGGGGCAGATCGCGGAGATCCTCTCCCACGAGGACGAGATCAAGAAGCTGGCCGACGAGTTCGCCGAGGCCCGCTCGATGCTCTTCATCGGCCGCGTCCGGGGCTACCCGGTGGCCCGTGAGGCCTCCCTGAAGCTCAAGGAGGTCTCCTACATCCACGCGGAGGCGTACCCTGCCTCCGAGCTGAAGCACGGCCCGCTCGCCCTGATCGAGCCGGCCCTGCCGACGGTCGCGATCGTCCCGAACGACGACCTGCTGGAGAAAAACCGCGCGGCCCTGGAGGAGATCAAGGCGCGCAGCGGCAGGATCCTCGCCGTGGCCCACGACCACCAGGAGAAGGCCGACCAGACGATCGTCGTGCCGAAGAACGAGGACGAGCTCGACCCGATCCTGATGGGCATCCCGCTCCAGCTCCTCGCCTACTACACGGCGAAGGCCCTGGGCCGGGACATCGACAAGCCGCGCAACCTGGCGAAGTCGGTCACGGTCGAGTAGCCGTCGGCGACAACGGGAACGGACCCCGCGCGACCTCGTCGGTCGCGGGGGGTCCGCCCGATCGGCCGGGGGGCTGCCCGAACTCCCCGGCGTCGGCTGCCGTTTCAGCCGGCGGCCGTCACACCGCGGCCGGCAGCCCGTCGCGGGAGCGCGGTGGGCCAGTGGGCCGACGCCGCCGTGGCGGCGTACCAGGCGACCGCTCCGGCCGCGACGGCGAACCAACCGCCCACCTTCGTGAGCGAGTCGTTGCCGGCGAACGCGGCGACGGCCATCAGCACCAGCGCCACCAGGAACAACCCATAGGTCCCACGGGTGAGTTGGTCCCCGCCCGCCGCGGCCAGCGAGAGCACGACGAGGGCGAACAGGAGCAGGAAGAGCCCGGTGGCGTTGTCGGAGGCCCGGGAGCCGGCGGAGACGGCCCAGGTGAACCAGAACGCGCCGAGAACGGTGAAGGCCGTGCCGCCCGCCGTGTCGCGGTCACGCAGAGCCAGCAGACCGGCGACGAACAGGGCGACGCCGCCGATGTAGTGAGCGATGGTCACGGCGTCCGCCGCCGTCACGCCGTCGAGCAGGTCGGTGTTCCCGAGTCCGAACGCCAACAGGGTGATGCCCAGGGCGAGTCGGCCGACGATCGTGGTGCTGCTTCCCGCGGAGACGTCATTGTCCACGGCGGGCTCCCTTCATGCGGTGGTGCGATGCGCGGTGACCGATATATGCCCTTCACAAGGGCACAAACACCTGCGGGGGCAGGGCAATTCGGGGGGCGCGCGCGCACCGTACGAAGGGGGCGCGGGAGAGTGGCGCAAGGGCCTGGAGAGGGCTACGGGATGACGATGACCGGCCGCTTCGCCCGCTTGGCGAGGCGCCCGGCGACGGAGCCGAAGATCCGGCCCACGATGCCGTGCGTGGAGCCCACGACGATCGCGTCCGCCTCGTACTCGCGACCCACCTCTTCGAGTTCGTGGCAGATGTCACCGCCGCGCTCGACCAGGATCCACGGCACCTCGGCGAGGTAGTCCGCGCAGGCCAGCTCCAGTCCGAGCACCTCGGTGCGGTGGTCGGGCACATCGACGAAGACCGGCGGCTCGCAGCCCGCCCACACGGTCGTGGGCAGCCGGTTGGCGACATGCACGATGATCAGACCCGCGCGGGAGCGGTTTGCCATGCCGATGGCGTACGCGAGGGCGCGCTCACTGGAGGTGGAGCCGTCGAAGCCGACGACCACGCCGTGCTTGAAGGCGGGATCGCAGGTGGGGCGTGCTTCTTCCGCCGCCAGGGGCTCGGCCGCCGTGGGGTCGGCGACGGGCCGCTTGCGGTCCGCGGGTTCGAAGAATTCGTGACCGGCCATGGCTGTCTCGGCGTATCGATCCTTGTATGGGTTGGACGGCTGGAGCGTCGGAGCTGTGTCCGGGAATTGCCTTCCCCACCCCATACCCCCAAGGGTACGGCGCCACTCCTCCTCCGCCCAGACCCCGAGCACCCTCGGTGGGGGTTCCAGGGAGCATGCACGAGGGGGCGCCCGTAACGCAATGGTTGCTGCCCCGTACAGGCGGTTTGCACAGGATTCACTTACCCGTGGCCGACCGGAGGGGACCGCGGAGTGACCGACCGGCCCCGCCGGCGTTGAGCACCGTGCGCCGGGAGTCGCCCCGGCCGCACCCTACCGCCGCCCCAGGGAGGAACGCGCTCCATGCCCCCGTCGCGCCCGCCGTCCACCCCCCGCCCCGGCGGCGAGCGCGCGACCACCGACCTCATCCGCTGGGCCGCCTTCTCCTGCGTCCTCGTCCCGGTGGTCCTCCTCTGGTACGGCACCTCCCTCGCCGGCGCCACCGGGACCGCCGCGGGCCTCGCCGCCGTCACGGCCGTCTGCCGGCTGCTGCTGAGGCAGTCCGAGCGGGGCGCGGCCCGGCTGCTCGCCGAGGAGGAGGATGCGCGGGGCGCCGGAGCCGCGGAACACGCGCCGCAGGCGCACCACCGGGGGCGCCACCAGCGCACCGGAACGGGGTCCCACCGTGGCCGTCGTCACTCCGGGGGAAACTCACCGGCCGGTTGACCGGTTTTCACGCACAGGACCGGTGCTTTTCAGCCAACTTCCGCCCCCTGCGCATCTCTTGCCGTAACCACCCCCCACCCCCCGTGCCACCTGCGCGTATAACCCCTCGGGAGCCCTGCGCACCCTACGGGGATTGGCCACTACGACGAGGCGCACTTCCCTGCACGCTCCCCGAGTGCAACGCTTCGTGATCGAATGCTTCACGCCAAGTTGCCAAGTCGACAATCCGCCGGGTGCTGAACTGGCCACTCCGGCGCCGCGCGACACAGTAGATTCGATCTTGACTGTCTACGGCGGGGGACTCGTGCAGGACCGAGGGGAAACGTGCAGGAGCGACACAACCGAGGAGCCGCGACCACCGAGGGGGGCTTAGCAGGATGAGCCACGACTCCACTGCCGCGCCGGAAGCCGCGGCCCGGAAGCTTTCCGGGCGACGCCGCAAGGAGATCGTCGCGGTGCTGCTGTTCAGCGGCGGCCCCATTTTCGAAAGTTCCATTCCGCTGTCGGTGTTCGGGATTGACCGCCAGGACGCCGGCGTGCCGCGATATCGCCTTCTGGTGTGCGGCGGCGAGGAAGGCCCACTGCGGACCACAGGGGGCCTGGAACTGACCGCGCCGCATGGCCTGGAAGCGATCTCGCGGGCGGGCACGGTCGTCGTGCCGGCCTGGCGTTCGATCACTTCTCCGCCACCGGAGGACGCGCTCGACGCACTGCGGCGGGCGCATGAAGAGGGTGCCCGCATCGTGGGCCTGTGCACCGGCGCGTTCGTGCTGGCCGCCGCGGGCCTGCTGGACGGCCGCCCGGCCACCACCCACTGGATGTACGCACCGACGCTGGCCAAGCGCTACCCGTCGGTGCACGTCGACCCACGAGAGCTCTTCGTGGACGACGGCGACGTCCTGACGTCGGCGGGCACGGCCGCCGGCATCGATCTCTGTCTCCACATCGTGCGGACGGACCACGGCAACGAGGCGGCCGGGGCACTGGCCCGCCGACTGGTGGTCCCGCCGCGCCGGTCGGGCGGCCAGGAGCGCTACCTCGACCGGTCTTTACCGGAGGAGATCGGCGCCGACCCGCTCGCCGAGGTCGTCGCCTGGGCGCTGGAACACCTCCATGAGCAGTTCGACGTGGAGACGCTGGCCGCGCGGGCGTACATGTCGCGCCGCACCTTCGACCGCCGCTTCCGCTCGCTGACCGGCAGCGCGCCGCTCCAGTGGCTGATCACCCAGCGGGTGCTCCAGGCGCAGCGTCTGCTGGAGACGTCGGACTACTCGGTGGACGAGGTCGCGGGCCGCTGCGGCTTCCGGTCCCCGGTGGCGCTGCGCGGCCACTTCCGCCGCCAGCTCGGCTCGTCCCCGGCCGCCTACCGGGCGGCGTACCGGGCGCGCCGGCCGCAGGGCGAGCGGGTACTGGAGGCCGAACCGCCGTCACCGGCGGGTCCGCCCCCGTCCCTGCACCCGGAGGGCCCGGGCCCGGTCCCGCCCCAGATCAGGCGCACGGCGACCTCGGGCGCGCTGGGCCCTGCGTCCGGCCTCGCGCACGAGGCGTACGCGACGTCGCGGGCGAGCCTGCCGGGTCAGCGGAGCGGGATGTAGCAGCGTGAGCGGGGCGGCGGGGCCGATGATGTCGGCCCCGCCGCCTTGCCCGTTCTTCTGCCCTGCGACCGAGTCGGCTGATGGGCGGGCACGGGCCGGGGGCCTGAGGTGGAGCCCCCGTTGCGGCACGGGCCGGGGGCCTGAGGCGGAGCCCCCTGTGCGGCACGGGCCGGGGGCCCGAGGCGGAGCCCCCTGTGCGGGCCCGCCGCAGCACAGGGGCGCCACAAAAGCGGACCTCCGCTTTAGGGTGGTCGCATGAACGATCGCATGGTGTGGATCGACTGCGAGATGACCGGCCTCTCGCTGTCCGACGACGCGCTCATCGAGGTTGCCGCCCTCGTCACCGACTCCGAGCTGAACATCCTCGGCGAGGGGGTGGACATCGTCATCCGGCCGCCGGCCAAGGCGCTGGAGACGATGCCGGAGGTGGTGCGCCAGATGCACACCGCGTCCGGGCTGCTGGACGAGCTGGCCGGCGGCACGACCCTCGCCGAGGCCGAGGCCCAGGTCCTCTCCTACGTCCGCGAGCACGTGAAGGAACCCGGCAAGGCCCCGCTGTGCGGCAACTCCGTCGGCACCGACCGCGGCTTCCTCGCCCGGGACATGGCGACCCTGGAGGACTACCTCCACTACCGGATCGTCGACGTCTCCTCCATCAAGGAGCTGGCCCGCCGCTGGTACCCGAGGGCGTACTTCAACAGCCCCGAGAAGAACGGCAACCACCGCGCCCTCGCCGACATCCGCGAGTCGATCGCGGAACTGCGCTACTACCGCGAGGCCGTCTTCGTACCGCAGCCCGGACCCGACTCCGACACCGCGCGGACGATCGCCGCGAAGCACGTGCTGCCCGCCCAGTAGGCGCCGCGGGCGGCGCCCGGACGGCTCCGGGAAAAGGTGTGCGCGAGCACCCCTTCGGACCCTGTACACTTTTTCTCGGCCGGTCGGAGACGACACAAAGTCAACAGCCGGTCGTGGTGGGTGTAGCTCAGCTGGTAGAGCACCTGGTTGTGGTCCAGGATGCCGCGGGTTCGAGTCCCGTCACTCACCCTGAATGATCAAGGGCTGACCTGGTAAAACAGGTCAGCCCTTGGTGTTTCTCGTCACCATGGGAACATCGTGGGAACCGATCATGGAAATCGCAGCCTATGTTCCTGCCATGGCGAGCATCGTGGAACGACCGCAGAAGTCCGGCACCGACACCTCGGTCACGACGTCGAACTACGTGGGGTGCCGCTCGATCGCCCACGCCTCCAGCACGAACGTCTCCCCGTCCATCCGCTACGACGACTTCGAGGTCCTCAACCCCCAGGTCTTCAGCGGCATGACCCGGGCGGTCAACGGCATGGTCAAGGCCCAGTCCGCGGCCGCTGATGTCCGCCTCGCCCTGCCCGCCTACATCGCACTCTAGGGAGGCTCCATGGCCTACGCCGCCGGCGACCGGATGACCGCCGGGCGCACCAACCGGCTGCAACCGAAGCAGTACTACGCCATCGGCTCCGGCACGGTCGCCGGCGCGGCCACCAACGCCGACGTCCCCTCCGCCACGGTCACCTTCACGACCGAGGCCGCGAACGCCACCTAAGAAGCCAAGTGCGTGTGGGACGTGGACCTCACCGGCGCCACGACGTCCACCGGCACCGCCCGTCTCGCCGCGGACGGCACCCCGCAGAGCCCACTCGCCGTCTTCGGCCAGGAGGTCGCCACCGACCGGCTCATGGCGGTCCAGACCTACAGCGGAACCCTCGCCGCGGCAGGCTCGCACACCCTCAAGCTCGTCGCCTCGCCCGTCGCCAACCAGACGATCCAGGGCGTCAACTGCTCCATCAGCGTCACGATCACCGAAGTCGTCTGACCTCCCCCAACCCTCTTCGCCCCGAGCCGATGGCCGGGGCGCTCGTCATGTCTGGAGCCCGCGTTGAAGCTCGTCACGAGAGAACAGCTCGGCTGGCCCCCTCGGCCGCGCCGATACAGACGTCCACCCTGGGCGTGAAGGTCCACTACGAGGGGACGCCGGTGAGCACCAGGCTGCTCACCGACCACGACGCCTGCATCGCCGAGTGGAAGGCCATCCGCGCCAGCCACCTCGCGAACACCAAGGAGAACTACTCCGACGTCGCGTACAACTACGCGGCCTGCCCGCACGGCTACCTCCTCGAGGGCCGCGGCATCGGCAAGCGCACCGGCGCCAACGGCAACCAGGAACTCAACCGCGCGCACTACGCCATCGTCGGCCTGGTCGGCGACGAGGGCCTCACCCAGCCGACGGACGCCATGCTCGGCGCGATCCGCGACGGCATCGAGCTGCTGCGCCAGCACGGCGCCGGGGACGAGATCAAGGGCCACCGCGACAGCTACGCCACCGACTGCCCCGGCGGCCCGCTGTACGCCTGGGTGAAGAAGGGCGCGCCCCGCCCGGCGGGCACCGCCACCGAACCGACCCCGGCGAAGCCGAAGGTGTCGCTGGCGCACATCGTGTACGCGGCCCGCCACGACCCGCCCGCTGCGCAGGGCCACACCTCCTACAAGGCGGAGGTCCTCCGAGTGGAGAAGGCGCTCGCGGACCACCGGTCCGAGGGCGTCCGGAACGGGCCGGCGCCCGCCGCCGGCCCGCCCCGGGCCCGCGTCTGAAGGGCCCCCCCTTTGTCCGACAACGCCAAGCGCACGCTGCGCACCATCCTTCAGACCGGACTCGGTATCGCCGTCGTCCTGCCCGCGGTCGTCGACGCGTCCGGCGTCCCCGCAGCCCTGCCGTGGGTCGCCGGCGCGCTCGCCGTCGCGGGCGGCGTCACCCGCGTCATGGCCGTCCCCGGCGTGCAGGCGCTGCTGCCCTCCTGGCTGCGCACCGACGACGGCGGCCGCGAGTGACCGCCCCGGTCCCCGACCCGGGCGTCTACATCAGCCCGGCCCAGATGGACCAGGAGCTGAGATCCCTGAGCGACGGCCTGACCCGGGTAGGACCAAGCTCGACGGCATCGGCCAGGGACTCACCGACCTCGGCAAGGACGTCGCGGACCACGAGACCCGCCTCCGTACCCTGGAGCGGGCCCGGTGGCCGCTGCCCACGATCGGCGTCCTCGCCGGTCTGGCCGGCGCCGCGACGGGCGCGCTCTCCCTCTTCACACGATGACCGCGGCCCCGCTCTCCTTCGGGAGGGCGGGGCCGCTTTCGTGCGTCCAAGGGTGGGCGCTGGTGCCCACTTCTCACTCGTCCAGAGGCTCGGCGTCGTGGGCCGCAGCGATGGCGTCGATCCGGCGGGCAAGGTCGAAGTCCGCGGCCGTCAGCCGGTGGCCGGCGTCGTGCGTGGTGATCGCGAACCGGACCTTCCCCCACCGCAGATCAATGTCCGCGTGGTGGCTGATCAGCCGCTCAACGTCAGCAACGTGCACGATCATCGCCACACCGCCGTGATACCGGATCGAGTACGTGCGGGTGATCTCGTCGCCCTCCCGCCGCCACCCCGGCGCTTCCTGCAGCGCGACGGCGATCTCGTCCTCGGTCAGCGGCACGGGTGCCTCTGCCACGTCAGCTCCCCTCAGTCACGGGCGCCAGAACCTCCGTGAGGTCCCGGCCGACCGGGGCATCGTGCCACGGAGCCATAGCCCGCTGAAGGGTTGCCAGCTCCCTGCGCATACGGGCTGAGCGGGTCTCTACGGCGATGTCGGCGACCGTGCGGGCAATCTCCACCGCCTGTTCCGGCTCGCCCGCTCCCGCCGCCGCTGTGGCGTGCCGCGCCAGGTACACGCCGCGGTCCCGGCGGGCCGTCTCCGGGACGACGTCGAGGACCTGCGACCACAGCGAGACGGCCTCTGCGCCGAGGCCTAGCCGCCCGTAGCAGGTGGCGCGCTGCACTTCGAGGTATCCGGGCGTCCGGCGGCAGGCGTTGCCCCACGGCAGGTCGTCGTCGACCCGGCCGAGCAGCACGCCGGCATCGTCGAGGAGCCGGTCAACGGCCCCGCGATCACGGGTCAGGCTCGCACCGTGCGCCTGCTGCTGCATGGCCATGATCCGCACCTTCGGCACCAGGCGCTCCGAGTCCTCCAGGGCGGCCTCGCACAGGTCGATGACCGCGGGCCCGTCGCCGAGGTCGGTGCGCACCTGCGCCTGGTTGACGAGGGAGTAGCCGATCAGGTGCGGATCCCTCGACCGCATGGCGATCTCCTGTGTGACGCCCCGCCAGAACGCCGCGCCGTCCATATCGCCGGCGTCCTGGTAGAGCCAGCCCACGAGCGCGGCGTAGGCGGCGCCGGCCCTCAGCAGGCCGCGGCGGGTCTCGCCCTTCGCCGAACGCACCAGCTTGTCGATCAGCTGGTACTGCGCGGACACCGTGCCGATCAGGTCGTGCGGGCCGAGGAACATGTCCGCCCGGTAATGCCCCTCCAGCTGCTGCTGAAAGTAGTCGATCAGGGCGGGGTCGACGTGCTGGGGTGCGACCGGTCCGGCGACGAGCGCGGCGGCGGTGACGGAGACGAACGCTCGGCGGCGCATGTCGGCCTCTTCGTGGTGCTCGGGGCGGATCCAGCCGGGCGGGGTGCTGAAGCCGAGGTCTTCGGGCCAGCGGCCGAGGGCGTCGTGCAGGACGATCGCGGTCTCCTCGGGGGGCCAGCCGGGGTGCTCGCCCTCCCAGCGGCGCCAGGTGCGCGCGGACACGTTGAAGTGCGCGTCGTCGAGGAGTTGGCGCCCCTGCCGGGTGAGCTGGTCGGCGGCCTGCTCGATGGTCCGCCAGCCCACCCGCAGCCGTGCGGCCCTGAGTGCGTCGTTTCGGCCCACGCGTCCAGTGTGAGGTGCCATCGGTCCGTCCCCCGGCCATGGCCGCCACGTGGCCACGGATGGCCACGCGACGGCCTAGCTGCGTTTTCTCCTGCACGGCCATCATCGCGGCATGAGTACAGGACGTGTGCCGAAGACGACGGATCCGCTGCGTAAGCCGACCCTTGACGGCACCGTCGCGGAACCCTCCGCCATCGCCTGGTGTGCCTGGCATGAGGCGTACAGCAACACAGCCAGGCCGGTGCGGGACTCCAGCGGGGCCCGGCTGTTCGCCTGCCTGTCCTGCCGACAGGCCTACGACCTCACCCCCATCGCGGACCAGCCATGACCGACACCGGCACCCTGTCCGCCGAGTGCGCGGTCGCCCGCACCCCGGGCTACAAAGACCTGCACGGCCAGTGCCGCCAGACCCGGGACATCCACCTGCCGCACTCCTCTGGCGTGGTCCTGATGCCGCGCTGCCGCTGCACCTGCCACGGGAGTACCCGATGACGAACAACGCCGTCGACCGCCTGTTCCCGCCCCGGCCTCCCGAGCCCGTACCCGGGTGCGCCGTCTGCGCGCGCCTGGACTGTACCCGGCGTGCGGCTCAGGCCGCGGAGGACCACTCGCGAGTCATCGACTGCAACATCGGCTTGCGCGCCCACGGCAGACACTGACAGCCCTCGTTCTCCCGCCCGCCCCCGCACCCCAGGCGTCACGGGGGCGGACGGGAACGCGGCCCCGGCCGACGGCCCGTGTCGCCGACCGGGGCCGCACTCACCAACGAGGACGGCGCGACCTCTCGGATGCGTATCCGTTCACTGAACATCCGGCTCTTCAGGCCCGGGCGGCTCATAGACTGACCGGGCTGCCAAGAGAGGAAATGATCACAAATGCGCCCCCTGGAATACCGTGACTACCTGGTTGACCTGCTGAAAAACACGCCCGACGTGCAGCGCGTCGACACCATCGAAGGCGGTCCGCACCCCTACGCCCTGACCGTGACCGCCGGCGGCAGCGAGCAGCGGTGGCAGATCATCGGGCAGCTCGCCGAGGGAGCCAAGCACGACATCCCCACCCCCGCCGTCCACGGACAGCCGGCCGCCTGGCAGGCCGCTCCCGCTGGCGGCGCGCCGGATGCGTGGCTGGCCACCGTCATCGGCGCCGCGGACTCGCCGGAGATCAAGCTCATCGACGTCTGGTCGACCCACGAGGGCAAGTCGAGCGAAGGACTGACCGTGTTCTTCCACAACGGCGAGCGCGCCTTCGTCCGCAAGTTCTGAGACCTCCCTGCGGCCCCTCGCGGGGTGCGCGGCGGAGTGCACCGCACATCGGCACCATCCCAGCGAGCAAGGGAGAACTGATCATGTGTGAACGGTCACGCGGCCATCGCTTCGATCCCGGCCAGGTGGCAGGAAACTGCCCCGTCTGCGGCGCAGGGGTCGGCTCGGCACCTGGCACTCCGACAACCATGCACCAGCGGAACGGCACCGGCACGGAGACGTGTCCAGGCAGCGGAGCGCCCGCCCTGTAGCGAACGGCTGAAGTAGCACCAGATCGGCCCCGGCCGACGCCCTCCGACGCCGCCGGGGCCGCTTTCTGTGCCCAGCTTGGATTCGAAGGCCTTGTGCGGGGGCGCTGCCATTTCCCGTGATCGCGGATACGCGGGTTTCTACTCAGCCCTCGCCCGCCCTGCTACTGTCCGCCGGGGGCGGTGTTCCCACGGGAACACGGCCCTGCATCGAGCTACACCCAGCGACATCGAACGTCATCGAATGACACGCAAATGTCCAGGTTTCCCGCATCGGCGCAGGTCACGGTTGGTTCAAAAAAAGGGTTCGAGTCCCGTCACTCACCCTGAGTCATCAGCCGGTGACTTCCCGAGAGGGAGGTCACCGGCTGATGCGTTTGCAGGCAGCACCGGGAGCACGGGGGACCGCCATCCGCACCGCACCGATCTCCACCCACCGTCTCACCCTCCTCCCCCTCCAGGTGACGCATGCCACGGAGATGGCCGCCGTCCTCGCCGACCCCGCCCTGCACACCTTCATCGGCGGCACCCCCAGCACCCCCGAGGAGCTGCGCCTCCGCTACGAGCGTCTCGTCGCCGGTTCCCCCGACCCGGCCGTCTCCTGGCACAACTGGGTCCTGCTGCTCACCGGGGAGAAGCGACTGGCCGGCACCGTCCAGGCCACGCTGAGCGGCACGCAGGACGCCGAGATCGCCTGGGTGGTCGGCACCCCCTGGCAGGGCCACGGTCTCGCCTCCGAGGCGGCCCGGGGACTTGTACGGCACCTACGGCAGCAGGGCGTCCGTACGATCACCGCCCACATCCACCCCGCCCACCACGCCTCGGCCGCCGTGGCCCGCGCGGCGGGCCTCTCCCCCACCGGGGAACAGCAGGACGGCGAGACCACCTGGCGTCTCGACACCCCGCCGCCGGAGGCGGTGCTCCGGCCCTAGGACGAAGCCCGCCCCACCAGGTCCGTCGCCAGGACCACCTGGCGTCGTTCCAGGCCGCGGGAGGCCGCCGGGCGGCGGTCCGCGATCTCCGTCAGGAGGAGGTCCAGCATGCGCCGCCCCATCTCCTCGATCGGCTGGCGCACACTCGTCAGGGGCGGATCCATGTGGCGGGCGATGGCCGAGTCGTCGTACCCGACCAGCGCCACGTCCTCGGGGATACGGCGGCCCGCCTCCCGCAGGGCCTGGCGGGCGCCCGCCGCCATCACGTCCGAGCCGGCGAACACCGCGTCCAGCGACGGGTGGCGGGAGAGCAGCGCGGCCATGGCCCGGTGCCCGCCCTCCTCGGTGAAGTCACCGTGCTCGACGAGCCCCGCGTCCGCCGCGTACCCCGCGTCGCGCAGGGCGTCGCGGTAGCCGTCGAGGCGGCGCTGGGCGCCGTACACGTCGAGGCGGCCGGTGATGTGGGCGATCCGGGTCCGGCCCCGGGCCAGCAGGTGTTCCACGGCCGAGCGGCCGCCGCCGTAGTTGTCGCTGTCCACGGAGGGCAGCGTCTCCCCGGCGGACCTCGGACCGCTGATCACCGCCGGGATCTCCAGCTGGGCCAGCAGGTCCGGGAGCGGGTCGTCGGCGTGGACCGAGACCAGCAGGACGCCGTCCACCCGGTGCGCCGCGAGGTACTGGGCCAGGCGCCGGCGCTCCCGGTCGCTGCCCGCGAAGATCAGCAGCAACTGCATCTCGGTGTCGGCGAGTTCGGCACCCACACCGCGCAGCATGTCCGAGAAGTACGGCTCGGTGAAGAAGCGGGTCTCCGGCTCGGGCACGACGAGCGCGATCGCATCCGTGCGGTTCGCGGCGAGGGCGCGGGCGGCCGTGTTGGGGACGTAACCGAGTTCGGCGACCGCCGCCTCCACCGCCGCCCGGGTCGCGTCACTGACCCGGGGCGACCCGTTGATCACCCGGGAGACCGTGCCGCGGCCCACGCCGGCCCGGGCGGCCACCTCTTCGAGGGTGGGCCTGCCACCGCTGCGGCCCCGCACTCCGTGGCTTGCCATGGGCTCCGCCTTCCCGCCGTCGTCATCGCGCTGGCCTGGAATCTAACAGTCCCGACCGCTCGGCCCCTCCGGAGCCCATCGGTCGGTTTGTCCTGAACTGGACCACCTCTGCGTCACTCGCCGGGGTTAGCTAACGGGCGGATAACTGAACGCACCTCTCCGTGTTCCCACCCTTGACACCCCCGCCCGAACCGACGACTCTTCAACACATCACTTGTGGGAGCGCTCCCACGGTACCTGACACATACACATCCCGCACGTTCCCCGCCCGAGCCGCAGCGAGAGACAACGGGCCCAACAATGCAGTTGGCCGGGGGGTCGGCACGTCAGGGCAACAGGAGGACGCAATGCGCGCACGTACCCGAACCGCCCGCCGGGTGGTGGTCCTCGCGGCGGTCGCGTCGCTGGGCGCCGGGCTGCTGGCCGGCTGTGCCGACGACGGCGGCGACGACGCGACCGACGGTTCGTCGTCCGGCGGCGGCAAGGGCAAGACCACGATCACCCTGGGGCTTTTCGGCACCTTCGGCTTCAAGGAGGCCGGGCTCTACACGGAGTACGAGAAGCTCCACCCCGACATCAAGATCGCCGAGAACGTCACGGAGAAGAACGAGAACTACTACCCGGCGCTCGTCAACCACCTCACCACCAACAGCGGCCTGATGGACGTCCAGGCCATCGAGGTGGGCAACATCGCGGAGGTCGTGGCCACGCAGGCGGCCAAGTTCGAGGACCTGTCGAAGGTCTCGGGCGTCGACAAGAGCCAGTGGCTGGACTGGAAGTGGTCCCAGGCCACCACGAAGGACGGCCAGACGATCGGCCTCGGCACCGACGTCGGCCCGATGGCCATCTGCTACCGCAAGGACCTCTTCCAGGCGGCCGGTCTGCCCACCGACCGCGAGAAGGTCGGCGCGCTGTGGGCGGGCGACTGGAACAAGTTCATCACCGCCGGCGAGCAGTACAAGAAGAAGGCCAAGGCGGGCACGTTCTTCATGGACTCCCCCGGCGGCCTCCTCAACGCGATCCTCAGCAGTGAGAAGGAGAAGTTCTACGACTCCTCCGGCGAGATCATCTACAAGTCGAACCCGGCCGTGCGGGCCGCGTTCAACCTGAGCGCGAAGGCCGCCGAGGAGGAACTGGTCCAGGCCCAGTCGCAGTTCACGCAGCCCTGGAACACGACGATCGCCCAGAGCAAGTTCGCCACCATCGCCTGCCCGCCGTGGATGCTCGGCACCATCAAGGCCAACGCCAAGGCCGAGGACGCGGGCAAGTGGGACGTGGCCGTCGCGCCCAAGTCCGGCAACTGGGGCGGATCCTTCCTGGGCGTGCCCAAGAGCGGCAAGCACGTGAAGGAGGCCGAGGAGCTCGTCAAGTGGCTGACCGCGCCCGAGCAGCAGGCGAAGCTCTTCAAGGTGCAGGGCAACTTCCCGAGCGCGCCGGCCACGTACACGATGGCCGAGGTCACCGGCGCCAAGAACGCGATGACCGGTGACTCGCCGGTCGGCACGGTCTTCTCCGAGGCCGCCAAGACCGCCCCGGTGCAGGTGATCGGCCCGAAGGACCAGATCATCCAGCAGGGCCTGTCCGACAACGGCGTCTTCCTCGTCACGAAGGGCAAGTCGGCGGCGGAGGCCTGGGCCACGGCCACCAAGACCATCGACAACAACCTGGACAAGTGACCCGTATGGCCACCCGTCACGACACCGCCGCGCCCCCCGCGAAGGAGGGGGGCGCGGCCCCGGGCCGCCCGCCCTCCGTCGCCTCGGAGGCCGAGCAGCGGCGCCGGGCCCGGCTGTCCCGCCGTTGGCAGCGGGACAAGCGCTGGAGTCCCTACGCCTTCGTCTCGCCGTTCTTCCTGCTGTTCCTCGCGTTCGGCCTGTTCCCGCTCGTCTACACCGGCTGGGCGTCGCTGCACCAGGTGGAGCTGACCGCGCCCACCGACATGACGTGGGTGGGGATGCGCAACTACACACGCATCTTCGACGACGACTTCTTCTGGAACGCGGCGCGCAACACCCTGACGATCGGGATCATCTCGACCGTTCCCCAGCTGCTGATGGCCATGGGCCTCGCCCACATCCTCAATTACAAGCTGCGCGCCTCGACCTTCTACCGGGTCGCCATGCTCGCGCCGTACGCGACCTCGATCGCGGCCGCCTCGCTGGTCTTCGTGCTCCTCTTCGGGCGCGACTACGGCATGATCAACTGGGGGCTGCACTTCGTCGGGATCGACGCGATCGACTGGCAGAACGACAAGTGGCCGTCGCAGATCGCCGTCTCCTCGATCATCATCTGGCGGTGGACCGGCTACAACGCGCTGATCTACCTGGCCGCGATGCAGGCGATCCCGCAGGACCTGTACGAGTCGGCGGCGCTGGACGGCGCCAGCCGCTGGCAGCAGTTCCTGCACGTGACGCTGCCGTCGCTGCGGCCGACGATCCTGTTCACGGTCGTCGTCTCCACGATCGGCGCCAGCCAGGTCTTCGGTGAGCCGCTGCTGTTCGACGCCAACAAGGGCGCCTCGGGCGGCGCGGAGCACCAGTTCCAGACGCTGGGCCTGTACCTGTACGAGCAGGGCTGGGTGAACCAGCACCTGGGCCGGGCCTCGGCGATCGCCTGGACGATGTTCCTGATCCTGATCGTGATCGGCATCGTCAACTACGTCATCTCGCGCCGGCTGCGCGCCAGTAGTTAGGAGTACCGGCCGTGACGACGACGACAACGACCGCGATGTCCGCGGAACCCGAGGACGCCGTGCCGACGGCCCGCAAGGTGCGCCGGCCCAAGTCCGCGCGGGCCGGCGGGCAGATGCACGGCGGCCCGATCGCCTACCTCGTCCTGGGCGTGTTCACCTTCGTTTCGCTGTTCCCGCTGGTGTGGACGGCGATCGCCGCGTCCCGCGACAACAACCGGCTGGCGCAGAACCCGCCGCCGTTCGTGTTCGGCTCCAACCTCTTCCACAACGTGGACCTGGCCTGGAACGACGCGAACCTGGGCAAGGCCTTCGTCAACACGACGTTCGTGGCCGGGGTTTCGGCGGCGACGATCGTGTTCCTCTCCACGGTCGCCGGTTTCGCCTTCGCCAAGCTGCGGTTCAGGGGCAAGGGCGCGCTGATGCTGATCGTGATCGGCACGATGATGGTGCCGCCGCAGCTGAGCGTGATCCCGCTGTACATGATGGTCGCCAAGCTGGAGTGGACCGACCAGCTCCAGGCGGTGATCCTGCCGTCGCTGGTGAGCGCGTTCGGTGTGTTCTTCATGCGGCAGTACCTGATCCAGGCGCTGCCCGACGAGATCATCGAGGCGGCCCGGGTGGACGGCGCGAGCAGCTGGCGCGTGGTGTGGCACGTGGTGTTCCCCGCGGCGCGCCCCGCGATGGCGGTGCTGGGCATGCTGACGTTCGTCCAGACGTGGAACGACTTCCTGTGGCCCTTCCTGGTGCTGAGCCAGACCGGCAACCCCACCGTGCAGGTCGCCCTCGCGGGCCTCGGCCGCGGGTACACTCCGGACCAGTCACTGATCATGGCGGGCGCCCTGGTGGGCACGCTGCCGCTGCTGGTGATCTTCGCGATCTTCGGCAAGCAGATCGTGGGCGGCATCATGCAGGGCGCGGTGAAGGGCTGACCTCTCGCGATACGGGGGCCGGGTCACCGCCGCCCCGCCCCTCCTCACCCCACTTCCCCCCAATCTCGTCGGCCTAGTCGGTCTCGACGACCATCCATGGGAGCGCTTCCATGACTGATCCCGTCACCCCTGTGACCTTTCCTCCCGCCTTCCTCTGGGGCGCGGCGACCTCCGCGTACCAGATCGAGGGGGCGGTGCGGGAGGACGGCCGCACCCCTTCGATCTGGGACACCTTCAGCCATACGCCGGGCAAGACCCTCGGCGGCGAGCACGGTGACATCGCTGTCGACCACTACCACCGCTACCGCGAGGACGTCGCGCTGATGGCGGAGCTGGGCCTGAACGCCTACCGCTTCTCCATCTCCTGGTCCCGGGTGCAGCCGACCGGCCGGGGTCCGGCCGTCCAGCGCGGCCTGGACTTCTACCGCCGGCTGGTCGACGAGCTGCTGGCGAAGGGCATCAAGCCCGCCGTCACCCTCTACCACTGGGACCTGCCGCAGGAGCTGGAGGACGCGGGCGGCTGGCCGGAGCGCGACACCGCGTACCGGTTCGCCGAGTACGCGCAGATCGTCGGCGAGGCGCTGGGCGACCGTGTGGAGAACTGGATCACCCTGAACGAGCCCTGGTGCAGCGCGTTCCTGGGCTACGCCTCCGGGGTGCACGCGCCCGGCCGCACCGACCCGGCGGCGTCCCTGCGCGCGGCCCACCACCTGAACCTCGCCCACGGCCTCGGCACCACGGCGCTCCGCTCGGTGATGCCGGCCCGCAACGCGGTGGCGCTCAGCCTCAACTCCTCGGTCGTACGGCCTCTTTCGGAGTCGCCCGCCGATCTGGCGGCGGTCCGCAGGATCGACGACCTGGCCAACGGCGTCTTCCACGGCCCGATCCTGAAGGGCGCGTACCCGGAGACGCTGCTGGAGGCCACCTCGTCCCTCACCGACTGGTCGTACGTCCTCGACGGCGATCTGCGGGCGATCAACCAGCCGCTGGACGCGCTGGGCCTGAACTACTACACACCCACGCTGGTCTCGGCGACGCGGGAACAGCCGAAGGGCCCGCGCACGGACGGCCACGGCGCGAGCGAGCACTCCCCCTGGCCGGCGGCGGACGACGTCGCCTTCCATCAGACCCCGGGCGACCGCACGGAGATGGGCTGGACCATCGACCCGTCGGGCCTGCACGAGCTGATCATGCGGTACACGAAGGAAGCCCCCGGCCTGCCGCTCTACGTCACGGAGAACGGCGCGGCCTACGACGACAAGCCCGACGCGGACGGCCGGGTACACGACCCGGAGCGGATCGCCTACCTGCACGGCCACCTCGCGGCGGTGCGCCGGGCCATCGCCGACGGCGCGGACGTGCGCGGCTACTACCTGTGGTCCCTGCTGGACAACTTCGAGTGGGCGTACGGCTACGGGAAGCGGTTCGGGGCGGTCTACGTGGACTACGCGACGCTCACCCGGACCCCGAAGTCGAGCGCGCACTGGTACGGCGAGGCGGCCCGCACGGGCACCCTGCCGACACCGTCACCCGAAACCACCTGACCGGGGGCAGGGGAGGGGCGCGGCACGTCGAGGGGGCGTGCCGCGCCCCGGTGGTTTCTCCAGCAACAGGTCGAAGGCGCCGGCGTCCGCTCGCGCCGCGAGCCGGGCCAGAGCGAGCGCGCGCATCTTGAGCATGAGGGCCTCCTGGACATCCGAAGCTTCTTCGCGTGTCGCCACCCGGCCCCGCTCAGCGGTTTCCCAGTTCGAACCAGGTCGACTTGCCCGGCCCCGGCCCATGGGTGCAGACACCCCAGGCATCGGCGCCGTAGGAGATGAGCTGTATGCCGCGGCCGCCTTCGTCGTCGGGACCGGCGGCCGACGTGCGGACGACGGGCAGGCCCGGCGCGGCGTCCTGGACGAGCACACGCAGGCAGGCGGCGTCGGCCCAGCCGACGTGGAGGGTGACGGGGTCGGCACAGCCCTTGTCGGCACAGGCGTTGATGGCGTTGGTGACGGCCTCGGAGGTGAGGAGCACCGCGGTGTCGGTGAGTTCGGGGTGGGGGGAGTTGACGAGGAGGGTACGGACGGTGTCGCGGGCGGCGCGGACCCAGGCGGGGTGCGGCGGGAAGGTGAGGGTGACGCTGGGCGGGTCTTCCATGGGGGCTCCCGGGTCGGCGGATGTCGTGGGGTTCCACGCGGTGACCAGGTCCGGGCCTCGACAAGTGGGGTGAGGGCGGGGGTACTTCCTCGTGGGGCTTGTTGTCGACGGTAGAAGCACGCTTGGTGAAGTTACAACCGTGTACGCCGAGTTACGCTCTCATGGGTGACGGCCGCCCAAGCGGGTGGACGATCCCACGGACGCCAAGAGACACTGCGCCGCATGCCACCCAGGACGAACCCGAGCGAACGCCAGCGACGCCTGGGCGTGGAACTGCGCAGACTCCGTGTACGGGCCGGACTGTCAGGGGATGCCGCCGCCGAGGTGATCGAGGCCGAACGAACCCGGATCAGCCACATCGAGAGCGGCAGGGTGGACGTGCCCCGCAACGGCCTCTACCGGTTGCTCCGCGCTTATGGATGCCCTGAGGGCGCTTACTTCGAGAGCCTGATGGAGATGGCCCACGAGAGTGGAAGGGGCTGGTGGGGCGAGTACAGCGACACGATCGGTCCGGCGGCTCGGGATCTGGCCGAGCTCGAATCCCGTACAACCGTGCTACGGACGCACGAGCCGATGCTCGTCCCGGGAATGCTGCAGACCGAAGAGTACGCCCGTGCCGTCCTCGCGACCACCGAATCGGATCCCCAACGGGCCTCCCGCTATGCCCAGTTCCGCCTGGCGAGACAACGCGTGCTGACCGGCGCGTCCCCCCTGACGTATCACGCGGTCATCCATGAGGCCGCGCTCCACACACGCGTGGGCGGAACGGCAGTCATGCGCAAGCAACTCCTGCGGCTGATCGAGGTGTCTCGGTTGCCGAATGTGACCGTACAGATCTTCCCGTTCGAGGCCGGAAACTACGCCGCTCACACCCAGTCGTTCGTCCTCTACGGCGCTTCTGCTCCCGAGCTGGATACGGTCTACCTGGAGCATCCGACCCAGTCGCTCTTCCTCCGGGATGGAAAGCAGCTCGACGAGTACGCCAAGATGTTCGAGCGACTCTCGGAACTGGCCCTGCCCCCGGTCGACCCCGAGTCGGCACCGGAGTCGCACGAGTCCCGGGACTCGCTGAGCCTCGTCCAGCACGTGATGTACACCTTGTGAGAGGAACACATGCCCCAACTCACCTGGCAGAAGTCGTCGTTCAGCTCGGGCGGTGAGGGGAACTGCATAGAACTGGCCGAGTCCGCCCCCTCCCGTCTCCACCTCCGCGAAAGCGACCACCCCCACGAGATCGCCGCCGTCGCCCCTGACGCCCTCGCGGAACTTCTGCGCGCCCTGAAGTCCGGCACCCTCACCCGCTGAAGCCTGGGTACATCAGCGGGAAGGCGGCCCGTCGGCGCCACCGCGTCCCGTCGTGGACCAGCAAGTCGACCGCCGAGACCCGCGTGACGACGGGGAGACCGGCGAGCAGGTCGGCCTCGGCCTTCTCCACGACCGCCTCGTCCTGGCCCTGGGCGACCGTCAGATGCGGGACCACCTCGTCGAACCGACCGCCGAACGGCGGGTGCTCCGGCCACCGTTCCACGATCGCCTCGGTGAGGCTCCTGAATCCGGCGCCCGTTTCTGGGGCGAGGTACAGCACTCCGGGGAACCGTCCGCAGCGGTCGAACCGGGCCTCGAAGGACGCGTGCCGGCCCATCACCTCACCGATCGCGGCACAGACCCCCTCATCGAGGCGGCTCGCGTCGAGAAACGGGAAGAGAACCGTGACATGAGCCGGAACACCGGCAGCGGCCGAGGGGTCAAGCCGTTCACGCCATGCCCGCACCAAAGGCTCCGCCTCCGGAACCCTCACGATCAGCCCCGACCGGCCCGCCCGGACTTCTCGCGCGTCGTCATCCATCATCGCCGCCGTCCCTCACCGGGCCCCGCTCCGGGATCGTCCGTCGCACCCCCGCCCCGCCGCTCGATGAGGGTGCCCAGGCCGTCGAGGGTGCGGGACAGCGTAAGGAGGCCCCCGAGTCGACGACAAGGGGGCCTCCAGGTCGGGGACTACACCGCGCGCGGCTCCCGTACGACCGCCACCCCGCCCGGGGGCACGGACACCGAACCGCCCAGCACCGGCTTGCCGCCCAGCAGTTCCACCGCCCCGGCGCCGACGGCGATCTCCGCCCCCGAGCCCGCGTGGTCGATCAGGAACAGATAGTCGGCCTCGGCGCCCCGGCGCCGGACCGCCTCCACCCCCGGCGGCAGCACCGCGTCCAGCACCGGCCGTACGTCCGTCTCCTCGCGGATCCGCAGCAGCAGCGCGGCCAGGGTCCCGGCGTCGGGCAGGGTCGCCACGTACCAGGCCGTACCGGCGCCGTAGCCGTGCCGGGTGATCGCCGGGACACCGGCCAGCGGGCCGTCGGCGTACGAGGCCACGGCCTGCGCTCCGGCGAGCCGCACCCGCTCGGACCACAGCGCCCCCGACCCGCCGGAGTCCAGGGCGACCTCCTGGCCCGGCAGCAGCGGGAACAGCTCGTCCGTCCGCACGCCCAGCGCCTCCCGGAACGCACCCGGGTAACCGCCCAGCCGCACATGGCAGTTCTGGTCCACGGCCCCGCTGTGGAAGCCGACGACCAGCGTGCCGCCGCGCTCGGCGAAACCGGTGAGGTTGGCGGCGCCCGCGTCGTCCACGAGGTACAGGCTGGGGGCCAGGACCAGCCGGTACGCCGACAGGTCCGCGTCCGGCCGTACGAAGTCCACGGCGACGCCCGCCCGCCACAGCGGCTCGTACCAGGAACGCACGACCTCCAGGAAGCGGACCGCCTCACTGGGCTGCGAGGGCATTGCCAGCGCCCACTTGGCGTCCCAGTCCCAGACGATCGCCGTCTCGGCGGTGCCGGTGCTGCCGCGCACCTCGGCGAGCGCCTTGAGGTCCGCGCCGAGGGCCACCACGTCCCGCCAGATCACGCTGTCCGTGCCCGCGTGCGGCAGCATCGCCGAGTGCCACTGCTCGGCGCCCGCCTTCGCGGCCCGCCACTGGAAGTAGGCGATGCCGTCGGCGCCGCGCGCCACGTGCGCGAGGGCGTTGCGCTGCAACTCGCCCGGCCCCTTGGCCCGGTTGACGGGCTGCCAGTTCACCGCCCCCGTGGAGTGCTCCATCAGCAGCCAGGGACCGCCCGCCAGCGACCGTACGAGATCGCCGCTCATCGCGATGTCGATCTGCGACTCGGGGTCGGTGGAGCGCAGGTAGTGGTCGTTGGAGACGATGTCCAGCGTCGGCGCCCAGCGCCAGTAGTCCAGCGCGTCGAAGTTGTACATCACCATGAAGTTGGTGGTGGCGGGGGTCGCCGGAGCGGCCTCGGCCAGCACCTCGCGCTCCGCCGCGCACAGCGCCAGCAGCTCGTCGCTGCAGAAGCGGCGCCAGTCCAGCCGGTGGGTGGGGTTGGGGACCGCGCCCGTGGCCCGCGGCGGGATGATCTCGTCCCAGTCGTAGTACCACTGGCTCCAGAAGGTGGTGCCCCAGGCGTCGTTGAGCGCCGCGAGGTCGTCGGCGTACTTCGCCCGCAGCCAGCGGCGGAACGACGCGGCGCTCGTGTCGCAGTAGCACTCGGCGTTGTGGCAGCCGTACTCGTTGTGCACGTGCCACATGACGACCGCCGGATGCGCGGCGTACCGCTCCCCCAGCGCCCGCGCGATCCGCAGGGCGGCCTCGCGGTAGGCCGGGCTCGACGGGCAGAACGTCTGACGGCTGCCGTACGCCAGCCCGCGGCCGTCCCGGTCCACCGGCAGCGCCTCGGGGTGGGCCTTGAAGAACCAGGCCGGCGGGGCCGCCGTCGGGGTCGCGAGGTCGGCCGCGATGCCGTGGGAGTACAGCAGGTCGAGGACGCGGTCGAGGCGCGCGAAGTCGTACTCGCCCTCGGACGGCTCCAGCAGCGCCCAGGAGAAGATGTTGACGCTGACCATGTTCACCCCGGCCTCGGCCATGAGGCGCACGTCCTCGGCCCAGACCTCCTCCGGCCACTGCTCGGGGTTGTAGTCACCGCCGTACGCGATCCCGGGGACCTTCAGTTCTCGTTCCATCACTCGCCTCCCGACAGCAGCCGGCGCGTGGTGTCCACGCCCCACGGATCAAGGGTGAGGAGACGGTCGCCCGAGGCCCTCAGGCCGCCCGTCGCCTCCAGGTGCGCGGCCCATCGCTCGCGCGTCTCCACCGCCGGACGGGCCAGGAGGCAGTCCGGGTCGTTGGTCCACAACCGGCCGTGCTGCCACTGCCGGGCGGCGCCGGTGAACTCGGCCGCGGCCTGCCCGGGCCGGCTGAGGTCGCCGCCCTCGGGGGTGCGGTGCGGTGCCGTGTCCGGGCTGACCCGCATCGCGTCGAACAGGCCGATCGACGGCAGGATCGGCGCGCCGCCGCCCAGCAGGTGGGCCTCGGGGCCGACCGCGGCGCGGATCAGCGCGATCCCGTCGCGGTACGCCGTCAGCGGGTCCACGGGTGCGTGCCGTACGCCGTCCAGGGCGCCCGCGTCCAGGAAGTCGAGCCGGAAGCAGTCGTAGCCCTCGGCCCGCAGGGTGGCGAAGACCTCGCTCAGGTGGGCCGCCGCCCCGGGGTGCGTGGTGTCGAGGGCGTACACGTCGTGGCCCCCGTGGTGGGCGGCGCGCGCGAGGCCGCCGTCGGTGGAGCGGACCAGCCAGTCGGGGTGCCCGGCGGCGAGGTCGCTGCCGGGGTCGACGAGGAAGGGCGCGATCCGGATGCCGGCACGGCGGCCCCGGGCGCGGATGGCCTCCGCGATCCCCCGGCGGGAGCGGAAGCGGCCGGAGGGCGTGAGCCGGTCGCCGAGCGCCTTCTGGTGGCCGTCGTCGATCTGGACGACGTCGATCGGCAGGTCCAGGGTGTCCATCGCGCGGAGGTTCTCGTGGATGTCGTCCTCGGTGACCTCGGTGGCGTACGCGTACCCGGAGCACCAGACGGTGGGGGCCGGGCGCGGCGCCGGGACCCCGAGGCCGGACGCCCACTCGGCCAGCACCGACTGGATGTCCGTGCCCGTGAACTCCTTCACCGGCCGGTCGGCGCTGATCTCCGCCACCGGCCCGGCCGTGGCGAGGCGGATGGAGGGCACCTCGCGGACCGGGTCCGGCGCGGCCCACAGGCGGACGGGCGAGCCGTCGCCGGGGTCGAGCGCGAGCAGGCCCTCGCCCTGGAAGACCCCCCCGGGGCCGGCGCCCCCGGGGCGGTGCGGGCGGGCGTCGAGGGCGTAGGCGCCGCTCGGACTCCGGGACTGCCGGCCCTCCTCGTGGACACGGGCGCGCCGTGGGTCCACGGGGACGGCAGCCACCGGGGTGAAGGGGTGGTGCACGGGGGTCTCTTTCGGACGGGAGGGCTCAGCCCTTGTTGGCGCCGAGCGTCAGGCCGCTGACGAACTGCCGCTGGAGCGCGAAGTACACGATCAGCGTGGGGATCGCGGTGAGCAGGGCACCGGCGGCGACCAGGTTGGGGTCGGTGAAGTACTGGCCGGAGAGGTTGTTCAGGGCCGAGGTGATCGGCATGTTCTCGCCGGTGGAGATCAGCACGATCGCCCAGAAGAAATCGTTGTAGATCCAGATGGAGAGCAGGGTGGCGAGGGCGGCCATGGCGGGCTTGCACAGCGGCAGCACGATCTGCCAGTACAGACGCCACACGGACGCGCCGTCGACGAGGGCGGCCTCGGTCAGCTCGTGCGGCAGCGAGCGCATGTAGTTGCTGAGCACGAACGCGCAGAAGCCGGACTGGAACGCGACGTGGATGAGGACGAGCCCCAGCGCCGAGTCGTACAGCTTGCCGCTCACGGTGATGCCGGGCAGGTCCACCAGCAGGTACAGCCGGTACAGCGGGGTGATGATCACCTGCTGCGGGAGGAGGTTGCCGGCGGTGAAGACCAGGAGCAGGAAGAGGTTGACCCGGAAGTCGAAGCGGCTGACGTAGAAGGCGACGCAGGACGACAGGAACAGGGTCAGCAGCACCGCGGGGACCGCGATGAGCAGGGTGTTCCCGAAGTAGTGGACCATGTCCGACTGCGTGAAGGCGTTGGTGAAGTTGTCCAGGCTCAGCTTGTCGGGCCAGGAGACGTAGCCCTTCTCGCTGGTCTCGGCGTAGGGCCGCAGGGCCGCGAACAGCGCCCACAGCAGCGGCGCGAGCCAGGCCAGGGAGGTGACGACGAGGAACGTGTGCAGCAGGATCCGGGCGGGGCGCACGGGGGTGCGCTGCTTCAGGGGCAGGGCGGGGGTGCTCATGCGCTCCGCTCCTTCCGGAAGGTCGAGATCAGGTACGGGATGATCACCGCGAGGGAGATCAGCAGCAGGACGACGGCGATGGCGGAGCCGTATCCGATGCGGCTGGACTCGCCGATGATGTTGTTGGTGACCAGGATCGACAGCAGCTCGGTGCCCTGGGCGCCCTTGTTGAAGACGAAGACGAGGTCGAAGGCGCGCAGGGCCTCGATGATCGTCACGACGAGGACGACGGTGTTGGTGGGGCGCAGGGTGGGGAAGATGACGTTCTTGAACGTCTGCCACTCGTTCGCGCCGTCCAGCGAGGAGGCCTCGCGCAGGGACGGGTCGACGCCCTTGAGGCCGGCCAGGTAGAGAATCATCATGTAGCCGGTGTGGCGCCAGCAGGCCGCGACGAGGATCGCCCACAGGTTGAGGTGCGGGTCGCCGATCCAGTCGATGTAGTGGCCGGGCTTGTTGGCCCCGATGATGCTGTTGATCAGGCCGGTGTCGGGGTTGTAGACCAGCTGCCAGACGAATCCGGTGACCGCGAGGGAGACCACGACGGGCAGGAAGTAGGCGGTCTGGTAGACGCGGGAGAAGCGGATCTTCTTGTCGAGCTGGACGGCGAGGAAGAGCCCGAGCGGGGTCGGGATCAGGATCAGCACGACGAACCAGATGACGTTGTGCTGGACGGCCGGCCAGAACTGCGGGTTGTTGGTGAACAGCTCCTTGAAGTTGTCCAGCCCCACCCACTTGATGGAGTCGAAGCCGATGCCGTCCCAGGTGGTGAAGGCCAGCGCGATGGAGGCGAGGGCCGTCAGCCAGACGAGGGCGACGTGCAGGATCGTCGGCACGCCGGCCATCAGGCCGAGCGTGAGCCGGTCACGGCGGGTCAGCAGGCGGCGGTGGCCCTGCGGAGCCCGCTTCTTGGGGGACGCGCCCCGAGGCGGCCGGGTGGCCGCCTGCGAGGACTTCGTGGTGGTGTCGGTGCTCATGGGTATCGGGCGCCCGGCTCTCAGTTGGACGCGAAGATCGTCTTCTTCTGGCGCTCGATCGAGGTGAGCAGGCTGTCGATCCCCTTCGGGTCGCGGACGAACTTCTGCAGCGCCGGCTGCATGACCGTGGAGGTGAAGTCGGGGCGGCTGTCGCGGTCCATGAACTGCGTCAGGCTCTTGGCGCCCGAGATCATGTCGTACGCCTTCTTCTGCAGCGGCGTGTAGGAGGAGGTGTCGGCCTTGCTGGAGGCGGCCACCACGCTGGCGTCGGCCTTGAGGTAGATCTGCTCGGCCTCGGGGGTGCCGAGGAACTGGAGGAGCTTGCTGACGCCCTCCTTGTTCTTCGGGGCCTTGGAGACCATGAAGCCGTCGGTGGGCGCCTCGACGGTGTCCTGCCCGAACTGCGGGTTGATCTCCGGGAAGGCGAAGAAGTCGAGGTCGTCCAGGTCCGCCTTGTTGGTGAACTGCTGGGCGACGAAGGAGCCGAGCAGGTACATGCCCGCCTTCTTCGACACCAGCGTCTGGGCGGCGTCCTGCCAGGTACGGCCCAGCGAGCCCTCCTGGTGGTACGGCAGCAGCTCGGCCCAGTGGTCGAAGGTGGCCTTGACCTTCGCGTCGGTCCAGGCGACCTTGCCCGCCATCAGCTCGACGTGGAAGTCGTAGCCGTTGAGCCGGAAGTTGATCTGGTCGAAGGTGCCCATGGCCGGCCAGGCGTCCTTGTCGCCGAAGGCGATCGGGGTCAGCCCGTCCTTCTTCATCTGCTTGCAGAGCGCGACCAGCTGGTCCCACGTCGTCGGGACGGTGTAGCCGTGCTGCTGGAAGACGCTCTTACGGTAGAAGAGCGCCCAGGGGTAGGTGTACAGCGGCACGAAGTAGTACTTGCCGTCCGCGCCCTTGCTGAGCTTCTTCATGGCGTCGGGGAAGTTGTCCCCGATCTTCTGCCACACGTCGTCGATCGGGGACGCCAGGCCCTTGGCCGCGAAGAACTGCATGCGGTAGCCGGCGAACCAGTTGAACACGTCGTCCGGGGTGCCCTGGAGGTAGGAGTTGATCTGCTCCTGGAACGTGTTGTGGTCCTTGGTGTTCACGTCGACCGCGATACCGGACTGCTTCTTGAAGGCCGCGTAGATCTCGGCGAACGCCTTCTTCGGCACCGCGTCCGACGCGTTGGAGCCGAGGCTGACCGACTTGGGGTCGGAGGAGGTGCCGCTGCCGCCACAGGCCGACAGCAGCGGTATGCCGGCACCGAGGACGGCCGCGCCGCCTATGCCGCGCAGCAGGGTGCGACGGCTCGGGGAGGGGAGGTGGAGGCGGCCGGACGGGGAGAGGTCGTGCATGAAGCGGCTCCTGACAGCAAGGTTCGGTCATGGAGGTCTGGCTGAGACTTCCGGTCTTAATCGACCAGAAATCAACTTGACCGAACATCGGGGTGGCGCAATAACAGCCGTATGTCCACTCATGCGTCAAGAGCCGCCACCTTCATTTGTCGAAACGTAATCGACACACCTTGATCACCTTCTCGGCCATTCCATGATCATTTCCGGCCACCCGAGGGCGGCGAAGGCCCTTGAGGAGTCCCGCGCCGCCGACCGCATCGACAGCCACGCCAGCCCCTTCGACTTCGCGAAGGCGACGAGCCGGGTGGCGCCCTCGACCGTGAAGACCTCCGTGGCGACGTCGTTCACCCCGATCACGGAAGTGGCCGCCACCGCCTTCCGGCCGCGCCGTCGCCGAGGCCGAACCCGCTCTTGACCTGTGCCTGGACAGCGGTGGCCGCCTGTTCGGCGCAGGTGCCCATGTCACCGCCGTACGCCGGACCGTAGCCCATCGCCATGACATTCACAGTGTCGACTTTCACACCATTTGCCTTGGCGTCCGAGAGCAAAGTCACGCCGTCCCGGGTGAGCCCCTCCGGCGTCACCGGGAGGTGAGGAGACGTCCGGTCCGGGGTGCTGCCGCCGGAGCTTCGCGACCGCCCGGGCGCGCCGGGTGTTCGCCGCCGCGTTCGGCGGCGCCCCGCCCTCCACGTCGAAGTCGACCTGGGTGAGCCGGTAGGCGTCCACGACCTTCCCGTACGCCGCCGCCGGGGCGTCCCCCGAGGAGCCGCTCGCCCGCCGAAGGAGACCCGGACGTCCCCGCCCTTCGCCCGGAGCGCCCCGATCCGGGCCGCCACCGCGTCGCCCGCGAGATCCGTCACCCCGCCCCACTTCGGCGTACAGCCGCCGCCGTCGGGTCAGGAAGGCCGGCTTTTGAAGTCCTTCACGCCACTGGTCGGGCCCGGTTCCCGGTCGTCGTCCTGGGGTTCGGCGACTCGCGGCCCGGGGGCGCGGGGCTCGGTGGCCGGGGGCGCGGGGCCCGGCGGCTCCCGGCCCGGGGCCCGGCGTCTCGCGGCCGGGGGCGCGGGGCTCGGCGGCCCGGCGTCTCGCGGCCGGGGGCGCGGGGCTCGGCGGCCCGGCGTCTCGCGGCCGGGGGCGCGGGGCTCGGCGGCCCGGCGTCTCGCGGCCGGGGGCGCGGGGCCCGGCGGCCCGGCGGCCCGGCGGCCCGGCGGCCCGGCAAGCCTCGGGGGCGCAGGGCTCGGCGTCTCGCGGCCCGGGGGGCGCGAGGCCCGGGGCCCGGGGCTCGGCGGCTCGCGGCCCGGCGGGGCTCGGCGGCCCGGGGCCCGGCGACTCGCGGCCCAGCGGCGCAGGGCTCGGCGGCCCGGCGGGGCTCGGCGGCGCAGGGCCCGGCGACTCGCGGCCCAGCGGCGCGGGGCCCGGCGGCCCCGCCCGGGTCACACGGTCGTCGCCCGGCGTCGTCTGCGTACCGTTCCCCGGTGGCCCCGGCGGAGGGGTTCCCGGCCGTCCAGTTGGAGCCAGATGCGGATCTCCGTGCCGCCGAGGACCGAGCGGCCGATGCGGACGTCGCCGCCGGTGGACTCGGCGAGGCGGCGGACGATGTCCAGGCCCAGCCCGGTGGAGCCGGTGGCACCGGAACCACGGCCGCGGGCCATCGCCGCCTCCGGGTCGGGTATGCCGGGGCCCGCGTCCGAGACCAGGACGATCACCGCGTCCTCGCTGTTGTGGACGTCGACCGCGAAGGCGGTGCCCTCCGGGGTGTGCCGGAAGACGTTGCCGAGGAGGGCGTCCAGGGCCGCGGCCAGGTCGGCGCGGGCCACGGGTATGCGGACCGGGCGGTCGACCCCGGCGGTGCGGACCTTGCGGCCCTCGTCCTCGGCGAGCGCCGACCAGAACGCCATCCGCTCCCGGACCACCTCCGCCGCGTCGCACCCCGCCCCCGCACCGGGCGCCGTCGTCTGCGGCTTGGTCTCCCGGGCCGTACGGATGATCGTGTCGACCTCGCGCTCCAGCTGGGCCACCGCCGTGCGGGTCTGCTCGGCGGCCGGGGAGTCGCCGAGGGAGGCCGCGTTCAGCCGGAGCACCGTCAGCGGGGTGCGCAACCGGTGGGACAGGTCGGCCGCCAACTCGCGTTCGTTCGCCAGGAGCTGCACCACCTGGTCGGCCATCGAGTTGAACGCCACGGCCGCCCGGCGCAGTTCGTCCGGCCCCTCCTCCGGGACCCGGGCCCCGAGCTTCCCCTCCCCCAGTTCGTGCGCCCCCTCCACCAGCCGCCGGGCCGGCCGCACCATGCGCACACCCAGCCGGTCGGCGACCGCGACCGAGCCCAGGACCAGCGCGGTCCCGACCCCGGCCAGCACCGCCCACGCCGTGCCGACGCCGTTGGTGACCTCGGACTCCGGGACGTACACCTCGACCACCACCGTGCCCAGGCCCAGCGCGACCGGCTGGAGCAGCACGGAGCCGCCCGGCACATCCGCCGTCGAGGCGCGGCCCAGCTTCCGTACGGCGACGACGTCCGCCTCGGCGGCCCGCCGCCGGCCGAGGTCCACGGCGGCCCGGCCGTCACCGGCCGGCAGGTGCACGGCCATCCCGTCGTCCGAGCCGGCCGAGGCGACGACGCGCTCCAACTCCTCCCGGTCCGTGGTGATGGACAGGGCCGGGACCACCACCGCGGCCTCCCGCTCGGCGTTGGAGAAGGCGCGGTCGCGGGCCATCTCCCTGACGACGAGACCGAGGGGGACGGCGAAGGCGACCACGACCATCGTGGTGACCGCCAGACAGACCCTGACCAGTGCCCACCTCATCCCACGGCCCCCGCGTCCTCCGGCGGTTCGAGCTTCACGCCGACACCGCGCAGCGTGTGCAGATAGCGCGGGCTGGCCGCCGTCTCCCCCAACTTCCGCCGCAGCCAGGACAGATGGACGTCGATCGTCTGGTCGTCGCCGTAGGACTGCTGCCACACCTCGGCGAGCAGTTCCCTGCGCGGGACGACGACACCCGGCCGGCCGGCCAGGAAGGCCAGCAGGTCGAACTCACGGCGGGTGAGGTCGAGGCGTGCCCCGTCCAACTCGGCCTGGCGCCGCAGCGGATCGACGCTCAGACCGCCCACGCGCAGGACTCCGGAGGGCGGGGGCGCACCGGCTCCGGAGCGGGCCCGGCGCAGGACCGCCGCCATCCGCGCCGACAGGTGCTCCACCGAGAACGGCTTGGTCAGGTAGTCGTCCGCGCCCGCGTTCAGCAGCCGGACGATCTCCGTCTCGTCGTCGCGTGCGGTGGCGATGATGACCGGGACGTCTGTGACGCCGCGCAGCATCTTCAGGGCCTCGGAGCCGTCCAGGTCGGGCAGTCCGAGGTCCAGGATCACCACGTCGAAGCGGACATGCGCGACCTCGCGCAGCGCCTCCAGCGCGGTGCCGACGCTGCGCACCAGGTGCGAGGCGTCGGTCAGATGCCGGATGAGCGCCGAGCGGACGAACTGGTCGTCCTCGACCACGAGCACACGTGCCATGCGCCGCACCGTACGCCATGCCCTCGAACCCGGCCGGGGCCTGTGGACAACTCCGCTTCTGTGGACAACCGGTGTCCCGTCCGTGCGACACCCGTGCGAAGGGTGCGGCAAGATGGCCCGCTATGCGGAGCGGACTCGTACACCTACTGGCCTGGACGCTCGCCACGGGCGCCGCGGTCACCCTGTCGTGGTGGGGCGTCCACACCGTGATGGCGGGCACGGCCTACGACCCCCCGCGCGCCCTGCCGCTGACGGTGGGCGAGGTGACCTCCACCCCCCGGCAGCCGAGCCCCCGCCCCTCTTCCCCTACCGGCACGTCCGCCTCGCCCACCCCTTCCGCGGCGCGCCCTTCGGCGTCCCCGACCCGGAGCGGCAGCCCGGCCGGCACCCCGGCGGCCGCGAAGACAAGCCCCGCCGGGACGGTCAAGAGCTACGACACCGACGGCGGCCGGGTCGTCCTCGACCTCACCGGGACCTACGCGACCCTCGTGTCCGCCACCCCGGCCGCCGGCTGGTCGGTGCAGGTGTGGAAGACGGAGTCCTGGATCCGGGTGGACTTCGCCTCGGGCGCGGACCGGGTGTCGGTCTTCTGCACCTGGCACGACGGGCCGCCACGGGTCGACGTACAGACGTTCTGAGCGCCAGACGTCCCGAGCGCCAGATGTTCTGAGCGCCAGACGTCCTGAGCGACAGCCTTCTGCGGCACGAACCAACAAAAACCACCATCGTCTAGCGGAATACCGAGGGCGGCGGGGCCGGGGAGGCGACCGCCGCGGCGTCCGTCACCGGGGTCGCGCCGCCGGTGAAGTCGAGCAGCGGGCGGCCGTGCTCGACGCGGGCCGGATGCGGGTCGGAGGCCGCGCGGCGGGTCAGCTCGGCGATCGGCAGGGGGAGGTCAGCGGCCAGGAGCACGGCATTGCCGAACCGTTTCCCCCGGAGCACCGTGGGGTCGGCGACGAGGGCCAGCTCGGCGAAGCGGGCGGCGGCGGTGGCGATCTGGCCGCGCAGATGGGCCAGTGGCGGGCCGTCGGCGATGTTGGCGGCGTAGCGACCACCCGGCTTCAGCGCCCTGCGCACCTCGTCGAGGAACTCGGTCGAGGTGAGGTGGGCGGGGGTGCGGGCGCCGCTGAAGACGTCGGCGACCACGAGGTCGGCCCAGCCGTCCGGCACCTTGCCGAGCCCGTCCCGCGCGTCCACGGACCTGACCCTGATGCGGGCCCCCGGATCCAGCGGAAGCTCCCGGCGCACCAGGGCGACCAGGGCGGCGTCGCGCTCGACGACCTGCTGGGTGGAGCGGGGGCGGGTCGCGGCCACGTACCGGGCGAGGGTGAACGCGCCGCCGCCGAGGTGCACGACGTGGACCGGGCGGCCGGGCGGCGCGGCGAGGTCGACGACATGGCCGAAGCGGCGCTGGTACTCGAAGGAGAGGTACGCCGGGTCGTCGAGGTCCACGTGCGACTGCGGCGCCCCGTCGATGAGCAGGGTCCAGGCCCGCGCCCGGTCCCGGTCGGGCAGCAGCTCCGCGAGCCCCCCGTCGACGGCCTCGACGACGGCCGCCGGGTCGGCGCCGCGCTCGCGCCGGGTGTTCCTGGACTTCCCCATGAGGGCATCTTCGCAGGCGGCACGGTCGGCTCGCGCCGGCGCGGCGGTCACCTCACCGGCAGTTGTCCGCCGCCTCGATGGTCCGGGCCGCCTCGCCGAGGGCCCGGCGCAGCACCGCGGGATCGGTCGCGAGGTCCGCCTCGCCGGGCGGCAGCAGCCAGTCGGAGCCCTCCACCGGCGGCTCGGGGTCGCGTCTGAGGCCGCGCCCCTCGGTCGCCGTGCAGACGCTTCCCGGCAGGTCCCAGGCGGCGGCGGTGCCGCGGGGCACCAGGAAGCCGAGGGTGTCGCCGCCGTCGTCGTGCAGCACGGGCCCCACCGCCTCGGCCGCGCCCCGGCGCAGGATGTCGACCGCCTCCAGTCCCTGCCGGGTCGGCACCGTCACCAGGTCGCACGCCGGGCCCGCGGGCCCGAACGCCGACGACGGCGCACAAGGATCGTTGCTCCGGCTGGTCTCCATCCCGGCCTCCACCACACAGCCCGCTCCTGCAGTCCACAGCGTTCAACGCACGACCGCGTCAACGGCTACGGCGGAAGTCCGCCGCAAAGGATGGCAGTTCATGGCAGATCGTGGGGGAGAAATCCGGTTTGTGGCCAAACACCGCGTGGCCGCCCCATCACAGCAGGTACGTTCTTGCTCGCTGGACATCAGGTGATCACCGCCGGGCATCGGCTGCGTCACCCCGGTTCCGGCATGGTTCGACGGTTCGCATGAGAGGACCCGGCCATGGCGTCGTCAACGGTGACCCCACCCCGGCCCGACCGGCCACCACGGCCCAACCTCGCCTTCCGGCACCTGCGCGGACAACGCTCGCCGGCCGAGTTCGCCGCACTGGTACGGCGGGCGGCACGCGAGATCGGCGAGCGGGTCAGCTGCGACGCACGCTATGTCGGGCGGGTCGAGGCGGGGGAGATCCGCTGCCCCAACTACGCGTACGAGCGGGTCTTCCTGCACATGTTCCCCGGCCGGACGCTCACCGACCTGGGGTTCGCGCCCCGGGCGTCCGTCCGCGGACGAGGAGCGCGCGCCGCCGGGGACGCGCCCCCCGTGCACCCCACCAGCCCGGCGCTCACCACCAGTGAGACGCGGGAGGCGGGTGAGACGCGGGAGGCGGGTGAGACATGCGGGGCGCGTGAGCCGTATGACACGCAAACCCCGTACGACACGCACCACAACCACGAGGAGAGCGACGTGCTGCGTCGCGCATTCATGACCGGCGGGGGCGCCACCGTGGCCTCCGTCTCGCTGGGCCCCCTGGCCCTCGCCGTCCCGTCCTCACGGCCCCGCCCGAACGGCGGGGACCCGGCCGCGCCGGCCGCCGGGCGCCGGGTGCGCCGCGTCGGGTCGAGCGAGGCGGGTGTCCTCGAGGACGCGGTCCGCAGAATCCGTCTGCTGGACGACCGGCACGGCGCCGACGGCCTCTACCGTCGCGCGGCCGCCCCCCTGCGCGCCGCCTACGCACTGCTCGACGCCGGCACCACCCGGCAGACGACCGCCGACCGGCTGCACTCGGGCGCCGGGGAACTCGCCATCTCCGTGGGCTGGCTGGCACACGACTCGGGCCGCTTCGACGACGCCCGCTCGCACTACGCGGAGGCCCTCGCCACCGCCCGGATGAGCGGCGACCACGCGCTGGAGGCGCACGCCTTCTGCAACACCGCGTTCCTCGCGCGCGACGCCGGGCGCCCCCGCGAGGCCGTACGGGCCGCGCAGGCCGCCCAGCGCGTCGCACGCCCCCTCGGGTCCCCCCGGCTGATGTCCCTGCTCGCGCTGCGCGAGGCGGGCGGCTGGGCCGGGCTCGCCGACCGGGCCGGCTGCGAACAGTCCCTCGCCCGGGCCCACGCCCTCTACGAGCGGGGCCCCTCGGACGCCGACCCCGAGTGGATGACGTTCTACGGCGAGGCCGAGCTGGCCGGCCTGGAGGCGCAGTGCTGGTCCGCGCTCGGCGACTGGACCCGGGCGGCCCGGCACGCGGGGCGCGCGGCGGACCTCCAGGACCCGCACTTCACCCGCAACATCGCGCTGTACACGGCCGAGCTGGCCGACGATCTGGCCCGCGGCGGGCGGCCCGGCGAGGCGGCGGTGGCGGGCCTGCGGGTGCTGGATCTGCTGGGCCAGGTCCAGTCCTCGCGGATCCAGGGGATGCTGGCCGGCACGGCGCGGGTGCTGCTGCCGCACCGGCGGGCCGACGGGGTGCAGGAGTTCCTGGACCGGCACGCGTCGACACCGCGGTCGGCCGGCCCGAGGCCGGGCGCTACGGCGTGAGGTGACCGAGGTCGTTCCAGCTCTCGATCGCCGGTTCGCCGTACGCCCAGCCCAGGACCGACAGCGAGGTCGGGTTCAGCCGGATGCGGGCGGCGAAGTCCAGGGGGAGGCCCAGCCACCGGGCGCCGATGGAGCGGAGGATGTGACCGTGGGCGAAGACCAGGACGTCCCGGTCCGCCGACCGCGCCCAGGCGACGACGTCGTCCGCGCGCGCGGTGACCTCGGCGAGCGACTCCCCCTCCGGGACACCGTCACGCCAGATCAGCCAGCCGGGCCGGACCTGCTGGATGTCGGCCGGGGTCATGCCCTCGTAGGCGCCGTAGTCCCACTCCATGAGGGTGTCCCAGCGCGTCGCCCGCTCGCCGAAGCCCGCGAGGTCGCAGGTCTCCCGCGCGCGGGCCAGCGGACTGGTGCGTATCTCGACGTCCCGCAGCCCGTCGAACGGCGTCCGGTGCAGCCGTTCGCCGAGCAGCTTGGCGCCCCGGCGGCCCTCCTCCAGCAGCGGTACGTCGGTCCTGCCGGTGTGCTTGCCGGACAGCGACCACTCGGTCTGTCCGTGCCGGGCCAGCAGGATGCGCGGTGCCATGAGGGACCTTTCCGGGGAATCCCTGGGACGTCTCAGGGGAGAAAGCGGAGGCGGGACCCCTCCATCATCGCTCACCCTGAAACGGGGCAACCCGGCGGGCGATCCCGGCGTCTTTGAGGGCCGGGGGCGCCCCGCGGGGGGCGCGCGCATACGCCGTAAAGTGACACGTCCCGCGACCACGGGCGCAGCGACACAGCAGCGACGCATCAGCGACACGAAGGGGGAGGCGATCGGATGCCGCAGACCGAGACACCAGGCACCGAGGCGGCCCCCCGGATCCGGCTGCGCTGGTGGACGGAGCTGCCGCTGATCCTGCTGGTGTACGCCTGCTACTCGGCGGGCCGGCTGCTCGCGCGCGGGGACGTGACGACCGCCGTCGACCACGGCCTGGCGATCCTGCGCATCGAGAAGTACCTCCACCTCAACGCCGAGCACCCGCTGAACCGGCTGTTCACCAGCGAGGCCTGGCTCGGCGTCCCGGCCGACTTCTGGTACGCGTCGCTGCACTACCTGGTGACCCCGGCGATCCTGGTCTGGCTGTTCCGCTCCCGCAGCCTGCGCTACCGGGCCGCCCGCACCTGGCTGATGACGTCCACCTTCATAGGTCTGATCGGCTTCACCCTGCTGCCCACCTGCCCGCCCCGCCTGCTGTCGGCGGAGCACGGCTTCGTGGACACCATGGCCCAGTACAGCTCGTGGGGCTGGTGGGGCGGCGAGGCCAGCGCGCCGCGCGGACTCGGCGGGATGACCAACCAGTACGCGGCGATGCCGAGCCTGCACGTCGGCTGGTCCCTGTGGTGCGGTGTCATGCTGTGGCGTCACGGCCGCACCCGCACGGCGCGCACGGCCGCCGTGCTCTACCCGCTGCTGACGACGATCGTGGTCATGGGCACCGCCAACCACTACTTCCTCGACGCGGTCGCCGGCGCGGCCGTGATGGGCGTCGGACTGCTGCTGACACCGCTCGTGACGCGGACCGCGGACCGGCTGCGGACCGCGGCCGCCGCCGGGGTCCCGTCACCCGCGGCCCGGATCCCGGCCCCGGCGGCGGCCTCCGCGGCCGCCCCGGCCACGCCCTCCCCGGCGGCCACCGCGGACACCACGCCGACGGCCACCCCGGACACCAGCGCCCCGAATGTCAGTGGCGGATGCCAGACTTCGACGGGTGAACGAATTCCACGGCAGCGCGAGTCACGGTTCGGGGCGGGAACCGGACCGGGTGCCTCCCCCTCGGACGCGGGGGACGGCGCTCCGGCAGCGGCTCGCTGAGCTGCGCGGCCCCGACGTACCGGCCAAGGCGCTGGACGCGCGTGCCCTCGCGGCCCTCGCCGCCAACCCCGGCTGCAAGCGGCGCGCGATCCTCGACGGCGCCGGGGTGGACAAGGCGGCGCTGGCCGGGGCCCTGGGCTCCCCGTCGGCCTTCGGCCAGTCCCAGTTCGCCCTCACCCGCGGCAACGCCTTCGAGGCGAAGGTGAAGGCGGACGGCGGCGCGGAACTGCTGCGGCTCGTACACGAACGACTGGACCCGGGCGCCGAACCGCCCACCACCAGGAGCACCCCCGACCTCACCGCCTCCGGCCCCGAGGGCCGCACCGCGCGGACCGCGCTGGCGCTGCGCGAGGCCACCGAACAGGCCCTCGGCACCTGGACGTTCCTCGACCACCCGATGCTGGCCCTCGACGTCGCCGGCTCCACCGCCTTCCTGGAGCCCGACGCGGTGGTGGTGCACCCGGACGGCGGCTGGACGGTCGTGGAGATCAAGTCCTTCCCGATGCTGGACGGTTCGGCCGACCCGGCGAAGGTGGGCGCCGCCGCCCGCCAGGCCGCCGTCTACGTGCTGGCCCTGGAGGAGGTCGCCGCCCGCCTCGACCCGGCACCCCGGGTCCGCCACCGGGTCCTGCTCGTCTGCCCCAAGGACTTCTCCAACCTGCCCACCGCGTCCGCCGTGGACATCCGCAAGCAGCGCGCGGTCACCAGCCGCCAGCTCGCCCGCCTCACCCGCATCCAGGACATCGCCGACACCCTCCCCGACGGCACCTGCTTCTCCCCCGAGCTGCCCGCCGAGCAGCTCACGGCGGCCGTCGAAGCGGTCCCGGCGGCCTACGCGCCCGAGTGCCTGGCCGCCTGCGAGCTGGCGTTCCACTGCCGTGCCCGCTCCCGCGCGGCCGGCGCGGTCACCACCCTGGGCCGCTCGCTCCGCGCCGAACTGGGCGGCCTGAGCACCGTCGAGGACGTCCTCGCCGCGGCCCGCGGCGCGTCCGGGGACCCGGACGACCCGGCCGTGGCCGCCCTGCGCCGGGCCGCGCGGCTGCGCGCCGAGGCGCTCGCCGGCCGGGGGGCGACATGTCGCTGATCGCCGCCCTCGCCCGCCTCGAGGCCGTCACCACCGGCCGCGCCCAGCCCATGGCCACCGTCCGGCACCGCCATCTGTCCGACCGGCCGCTGGTGTTCGTGCCGCTGACCACCGCGGGTGAGGCCGGCGCCCCGCTCGGCGCGCTCGTCGGCACCGACCGGGACGCGCCCCGGCTGCTCGTCGTACCGCAGCCCCGCGACCGCGACCTGCGATTCGCGTTCCTCGCCGAACTCGCCGACGCCGTCCTGCCGTACCTCGACTCCTACGCCGACACCGTGGAGGCCGCCGAGCGGAGCGAGACCGACCCGGAGACGGGCAAACGCGTCAAGGTCGAGGTCGAGCTGTGCGCCGACGCGCCCCAGCTGATCGTCCCGAGCCGCGCCGGCGTCGAGTACGTCCGCCTCCTCGGCCGCTCGATGCGTTTCCGGCGTACGGCGGAGCAGGACCCGGAATCGCCGCATCCGGCGCCCCCGCGCGTGCCGCTGCTCGGCCGGTGGCTGACGCACTTCGGGGAGCGCGCCCGGGTGCCCGGCTCCGCGCTGCTGCTCGCCCTCACCGAGGTCCTCGGCCGGCACTGGGCGACCGGCCAGTCCAGCCTGGAGGACCAGCACCTGGGCGCGCTGCTCGCCTGGATCGACCCTCCCCCGGCCTCGGCCTCGCCCGACCGGGGGGACCCTCACGCGGGCGTCACGGGCGCCGAGGCGGCCGAGCGGGCGGAGCGGGGCCGGGACGCCGCGGGGCAGCTGCTGTGCCCGCCCGCCGGTCCGGCCACCGACCCCGCCTTCGACAACAAGCTGCTGGCCCCGGCCATCGAGCGCTACGACCGCGCGCGGACGGCGTTCGCCGCGGCCGAGGACGGGCTGGAGGCCGACGACCGGCTGGGCGCGCTCGCCGCCGCCGAGGGGGAGATCCGCGAGCTGGTGCTGAGCCGGACCCTGCCCACCTGGCAGGCGGTGTGGCGGGGGCTCGACCTGCTGCGGGAGCTGCCCGAGGGCGCGCACGTCGAGGAGCGGTGGACCCGCGACCGCTGGTCGTTCACCGGCCACCGCGACCGGGTCGCCGCGGGCGAGCCCCCGCAGCCGCGCCGCGACGACGCGGTGACCGCGGCGAACAAGCTGGCCACGCGCGAGCGGGAACAGGCCCGGCTGGAGGCGCAGGAAGCCCTGGACGACCCGCTGGTGATGGCCGGGCGGCGGCTGGCCGGGGAGGCGTTCGAGGGCGAGGTCGTGGACGTCACCATGGCGTACAGCGAGGGCAGACGGCCCAGTCCCCGCCCGCTGGTCACCGTACGGACCGATGACCGCCCGCATCTCGGGGAGCGGGCGAAGGCGTACCGGTCGCTGGGCGGGAAGCCGCAGGCGGCGGAGTGCGTGGAGCGGCCGGAGGACGGGTTGCTGGTGCTGCGGATCGTCGACCGGATGGGCCGCGGCAAGGAGCCGGAGCAGGGATCGGTGCCGGAGAAGGGCGACCTGATCTGCTTCACCCTCTTCGAACACGAGCAGCGGGGCGGCGCCAGGCTGCCGGACCCGGAGGAGACGCCGTGGACGCACGGCGGACCGCCCGGCGAGCCGGTGCCCGAAGCCCCCGACTCCGTCACCCGGGAGGACGTCCTGTGACCACCGAGGCCGCCTTCGACCCCGGTACGGCCGCGACCCGCGCGACCGACGCGATCCTCCACGACACGCTGCACGGCACCACGCGCGGGGTGGTCGTGGACTCCCCGCCCGGCGCGGGGAAGTCCACACTCGTCGTCCGGGCGGCGCTGGAACTCGCGGACGCGGGGCGCCCGTTGATGGTGGTGGCGCAGACCAACGCGCAGGTCGACGATCTGGTGCTGCGGCTCGCCGAGAAGAGCCCCGAACTGCCGGTCGGGCGGCTGCACAGCAGCGACGCCGACCCGTACGACAAGGCGCTGGACCGCCTGGAGAACGTGCAGAAGTCGGCGAAGGCCGCGGAGCTGGCAGGCCTGCCGGTGGTGATCTCCACCGCCGCCAAGTGGGCGCATGTGAAGGTCGACGAGCCGTGGCGGCACGCGATCGTGGACGAGGCGTACCAGATGCGCTCGGACGGGCTGCTGGCCGTGGCCGGGCTGTTCGAGCGGGCGCTGTTCGTGGGCGACCCGGGGCAGCTGGACCCGTTCGCGATCGTGGGCAGCGAGCAGTGGGCGGGCCTGTCGTACGACCCTTCGGGCTCCGCCGTGACCACCCTGCTGGCGCACAACCCGGACCTGCCCCAGCACCGTCTGCCGGTCTCCTGGCGCCTCCCGGCCTCCGCGGCGCCCCTGGTCTCCGACGCGTTCTACCCGTACACACCCTTCCGCAGCGGCACCGGGCACGGCGACCGGCGGCTCTCCTTCGGCGTGCCCTCCGACGGCTCGGGTCCCGACCGGGTGATCGACGAGGCGGCGGAGTCCGGCTGGGGCCTGCTGGAGCTGCCCGCACGGCACACGCCCCGCACCGACCCCGAGGCGGTCAGGGCGGTGGCGACGGTCGTACGGCGTCTGCTGGACCGGGGCGGCTCGGCCGTCTCGGAGCGCTCCCCGCACCCGACGCCCGTGACCGCGGGCCGGATCGCCGTCGGCACCGCGCACCGGGACCAGGCGGCGGCGGTCCGGGCGGCGCTGGCCGAGCTGGGCGTGGCGGACGTCACGGTGGACACCGCGAACCGGCTCCAGGGCATGGAGTTCGACGTCACGGTGATCCTCCACCCGCTCTCCGGCCGCCCCGACGCCACCGCCTTCCACCTGGAGACCGGCCGCCTCTGCGTCCTCGCCTCCCGCCACCGTCACGCGTGCATCGTGGTCTGCCGCGCGGGTGTGAGCGACCTCCTGGACGACTACCCGTCCACGGAACCGGTCCAGCTGGGCACGCTCGTGAAGTTCCCGGACGGCTGGGAGGCGAATCACGCGGTGCTGGCCTGCCTCGGGGAGCACCGGGTGGTCTGGCGTCCCTGACCGCCTCTCCGGCACCTGCCCGGGCAGACGATCAGCGCCACGCCGCCCCACCCGCCGGACGGAGTCCGGCCCGCCGCCGGAGGCGGCCACGGGAAACAGCCCGGACGGCTGGGAGGCAATGATGTCCACATGGGATCACTGGTAGGCGGGCGGGACCCCGGCCCGTGGGACCGGCGAACGTACGTGCCCCGGCTCCGCGGAGGGCGGGGGTACGGCCGCAGGCCTGGAACGGGTCGGGGCGGGGGAACATCCCGGGGTGCGGATTCCTTGAGAGTGCGGGACCCGGGGGCTCTTGCGCCGCCGGGGGACAATGGAAGGTGGTCCGCACAGGAACGCGCGCCCGCGCGCCCGCACGACGTACGACGTACGAGGAGGACAAGACATGGCGGAGCCCACGCCGCGTCGGCACGAACCGCGGCTACGCCCCGCGCCCCTGCTCTTCGAGCCGGCGGAGGCGGCCGGTGATCCGGAGCACTTCTTCGACCTGGAGTCGATCGACGACCCGGGCGCGCTGCTGGCACGCGCGACGGAGCTGACGGTGGCGTTCCAGGCGGCCGCCGACCGGGCGCTGGAGTTCCAGGCCGTCGCGGCGGCCCAGCTCGCCGACCCGCGCCGCTTCGACCGGCTGACGCCCGCGGACATCGCCCGGCGGGCCGAGTGGACCGAGGACTACGCGAAGAAGATGGTCGAGTTCGGCCGGGACCTGCTGCGAGGCGACGCCGAGGGCCGCGGGCCGGTGGACCCGCTGTAGTCCCCGCGGGACCGGCACCACCCGAACGGCATATGCCAGACGGGCAGGCGGGCAAGATACTCCGCTTCCCGACCCCCTGTCCCGGCTTTCCGCAACTCTCGGGATCCGTCCCCTCACAGCGGGTAGACAGGTGGGCATGAGCAGCGCATGTGTCACCGCGGACGGCGCCGTCTGGCTGGCCTCCGCCGGAACGTATCCGCGCAGCACCCTCGCCCTGTGGGAGGAGCGGCCGCACGCCCCGGTCGTGCTGCCCTGTGGCTCGGTGTTCGACATCGTGAGCGCGCCGGCGGTGTTCGGGCGGCTGATGCTGGACCGGCTGTGGCGCGAGGGGCCGGGTTCCGGGCCGGTGGCGGTGCTGCGGGGGCGGACGCTGCTGTTCGCCGCGCCGGGCACGGCCCAGCGGCTGCCGTCGCTGCTGGAGTGGGAGGAGTGGGGCACGCGCGGCCGGCCGGACGGCCGTACGCACTCCGTGCCGCCGCTGCTGTGCCACGGCACCGGGGACGCGGTGACCGTGCCCGCGCTCACCCCGGAGCGGGAGCACGGGCCCACCCGCTGGGTGGTCGCCCCGGACTGCCGGCACCCGTGGCTGCCGGGGCCCGAGGTGCTGCTCTGGGCGGCCGTGCGGGCGGCCCGTGCGGCGGTGCGGATATCGATTTTTCCCCCGGCGGACCAGGATGCTAAGGTCTACGACGTCAGCAGGCGCCGCTAGCTCAGTTGGTTAGAGCAGCTGACTCTTAATCAGCGGGTCCGGGGTTCGAGTCCCTGGCGGCGCACGACGTCGAGGGCGAGGCTTGTTCGCGGAAAGCGCGAACCAGCCTCGCCCTCGTCTTTTTCTGCGCGGCCGGGCCGCGCGCGGTGGGGGCTCCGCCACCCACACCCCCTTCCGCGTCGGACCAGCCGCCCGGCGTCTGGATGTACTCAGACGCGCGGCAGCGTGATCTTCACGTTCCAGGCCCCTGTGGGGGTTCGGTTCTCCGCCTGTACCTGTACGCCCGTGCCCGGCACCGTGAAGTTCTCGCCGAGGGCGACCGGGGCGTCGGCGAGGGGTGGGTAGACGGAGGATTCCCAGCAGGCGTCGGTGCGCGGGTGGGCGTCGATCACCTCGACCGGGCCGCGGCCGGACTGGGCGTCGCCGCTGATCCGGTAGACGAGGATGCCGGAGCGGCAGGCGGCGCGGTCGTTGCCGATGGGCCCGCGGGCCTCGAAGGCGAGGACGGAGTCGGGGCCGGTGCGCACGACGGCCAGTTTGGCGCCGTCGCCGAGGCCGAAGGCGGGTGCGCCGGAGGTGCCGGTGACGGGGACCCCGGGGCCGGCGCCGAGCGGTTCGAGGGTGAGCCGGGTCGGCCCCGCCTTCCGTACACACACCACCTGGCGCGGCGCCAGCCAGCCCAGCTTCCACTTGTGCCAGCCGAAGAGGTCGGGGGCGAGTCCGAACTGGCTGCCCATCAGGTCCCAGTCGCCGACGTAGGTGTCCCAGTCGCCCTTGCCGTCGACCGGCCGGTGGTAGAGGTCGGGCAGGTCGAACACGTGCCCGGTCTCGTGGGCCAGTACCAGCCGGTCCGGGGGGTGCTGCTCGAAGACCGTGACGACCCGGCGGATGTCGGTGCCGTCGGCGTGCAGGGGCTCGTCCAGGTTGACGACCTTCGTGGCGTCGGAGTCCACGCCGGGCGCGTCCGGGTCGGCGACGAAGTAGACCAGGTCGTACCGGGAGAAATCGACCGAGGGGTCGGCGGCGGCGAGCGCGTCGTGCAGATAGGCGGCGCGGCGCTCGGCGTTCCAGTCGCGCTGTATGGCGTACGCGGTGGACGGCTTCGGCATCCGGATCCAGCGTTCGAGCGGGTGGGCGCGCAGGGTGAACCGGCCGTAGGACGCCTGCTGGAAGAAGCGGCTGGTGGCCGGGAAGTGGTCGGCGGCGAGTTCGGCGGGGGTGGTGGCGGGGGCGCGGTCCGGGAAGGACAGGAAGACCATCACCGCGTCGAGGGCGCGGGTGGGGCGGGGGTAGGCGGTGTTCCAGGTGTCGAGCCCCTCGGAGTGGTGGGCGTCGGTGCGCTTGAGGACGCAGGGGGCGGCGGAGAAGGGCTCGGCGATGGAGGGGCCGGTGGCCAGCGAGATCGCGGCGATCGCCGAGAGGGTGGTGCACAGGGCCGCAGTGCTGCGCAGTCGGGGGCGCGGGAACAGTCGCGGCACTTCGGACCTCCGGGGGCGGTTCGCGGGACACCGCCCCCAGCCTGTTCGACTTTGTCACGCTATGCCCTGTTTGTCTGCCCCAGAAGAGTGAGGAGGAAGAAAGCGGGCATCAATCCCGACACCCCCGGAATTCTCACGGTCCGTCACAAGCGATCGAGCACCCGCAGAAGCGGTCCACCTGCGGGCAGAAACGATCTGTCAGAACGGTGGGGTGTTCCGGGACACTGGGCAGTGGCTGCGCAACTCCGGGGGCAGCATCTATGATCGGCACACTTTCCTGCCAGGACAGCGATCGAGTGCACTGCGGGAGCGAGCGGTGAGCGGAACGTCCGAAGGGTCGACGCCCGCGGCAGACCTCGACCGGTCCGCCGTCACGGAGCGTGACAGTCATGCCGCTACTTGTGCGGAGAGCCTGGACGGAGCCGACCCCCCGGCCTACCGTTCCGTGTTCGCGGCAGCGCCTCTGGCCATGGCCCTCGTCGATCGTGACGGTCAGGTCGTGGACGCCAACCAGGCGCTGGGCGAGCTGCTCGGCGGCGACGGGGCGAACCTGGTCGGGCGGGTCGCCGCCGACCTGCTCGACCTCGCCTCCGACGCCCGCACCTGGCACGCCTACCGCGAGGTGCTCCGCGGCCGCCAGGCGAAACTGCGCTGCACCCGGCGGCTGAAACACCCCGACGGGCGCACGCTGTGGGCCCAGGTCACCGTCGCCCCCCTGGACGGGGGCGGGCCGCCCGGGGTGCTGCTGTCGGTCGCCGACGTGAGCGACCGCCGTGACCTCCAGGCGAGGCTGCGGCACCTGCAGATGCACGACCCGGTGACCCGGCTGCCCAACCGCACCCTGTTCTTCGAGCGGGTGTCGGCGGCCCTGGAGGCGGAGTCGTACGAGCAGAGCGGAACCGGCCGGATCGGCCTGTGCTACCTCGACCTGGACGGCTTCAAGGCGGTCAACGACACCCTCGGCCACCGCGTCGGCGACCGGCTGCTGGCGACCGTGGCCGACCGGCTGACGGAGTGCGCGAAGGAGGCCGGGCAGAACCGGCCGAGCGAGCCGCTGGTGGCCCGGCTGGGCGGGGACGAGTTCGCACTGCTGGTGGAGGACTCGACCGGCACCGAACAGCTCGCGGATCTCGCGGAGTCCGTGCTGAAGGCGCTCCAGGCGCCCTTCGACCTCGCCGGACAGCGGATGAACGTCTCCGCGTCCATCGGGGTCGTCGAACGGCACGCCGCCGGGACCACCGCGACCGCGCTGATGCAGGCCGCCGACACCACGCTGTACTGGGCGAAGGTGGACGGCAAGGACCGCTGGACGCTGTTCGACCCGGAGCGCAACGCGCATCTGATGACCAGCCAGGCCCTCGCCTCCACCCTGCGGCCCGCCATCGAGCGCGGGGAGTTCCGGCTGGAGTACCAGCCGCTGGTCGGTATGTCGGACGGACGGCTGCGCGGGGTGGAGGCGCTGGTGCGCTGGGACCACCCGCGGTTCGGTTCGCTGCCGCCGAATCGGTTCGTCGCGCTGGCCGAGGAGGACGGCTCGATCGTCCCGCTCGGCCGATGGATTCTGGCCACCGCATGCCGTCAGGCCCGCGCCTGGCAGCTGGACCGGCCGGAGGAGCCGCCGCTGTTCGTGAGCGTCAACGTGGCGGTCCGTCAGGTGTGGGACTCCGACCTGGTGGCGGACGTGGCGGAGATCCTCGCCGAGACCGGGCTGCCGCCGCACCTGCTCCAGCTGGAACTCACCGAGTCGGCCGTCATGGGTTCGGCGGGCCGCCCGCTCCAGGCCCTCCAGGCCCTCAGCGACATGGGCGTGCACATCGCCATCGACGACTTCGGCACCGGCTACTCCAACCTCGCCTATCTGAGCCGGCTGCCGGTCTCGGTCCTCAAGCTGGACGGGTCGTTCGTCCGCGGCTTCCAGTACGAGGGCACCGGCGCGGCGCCCAACCCGGCCGACGAGGTCGTCGTCGAGGCGATGATCGACCTCGCCCACCGCCTCGGCCTCACCGTCACCGCCGAGTGCGTGGAGACCGCCGCGCAGGCCAACCGGCTGCGCAGCATCGGCTGCGACACCGGCCAGGGCTGGCTGTACTCGCGGGCGGTGTCGCCGGACCGCATCTCCGAGCTGCGGGCGGCGGGCCCGGACCGGGCCGCACCCGTGGGGGCACCGCAGAACCCGTAGGGTGCCCCCGGGCGACCGGCTCTCAGCCGACCGCCGGCAGTCCGTACGCGTCCGCGACCAGCTCGTACGACCGCAGCCGCAGTTCGCCGCGGTGGGCGTGGCTGGTGAGCATCAGCTCGTCGGCGCCGGTGCGCTTGTGCAGGTCGTCGAGGCCGGTGCGGACCTCGTCGGCGGTGCCGTGGACGATGTTCGCCGACCAGGAGTCGACGAACTCCCGCTCCAGCTCGCTGAACGTGTGCGCCTCCGCCTCCTCGGGGGAGGGGAAGAGACCGGGGCGGCCGGTGCGCAGCCGGACCATGTTGAGGCCCGTGGCGAGGACCTGGCGGCGCGCCTCGCGTGCGTCGTCGGCGGCCAGGACGGAGACGCCGATCACGGCGTACGGCTCGGAGAGCACCGCGGACGGGCGGAAGGACTCCCGGTAGAGGTCGAGGGCCGGGACGGTGTTCTGCGCGGAGAAGTGGTGCGCGAAGGCGAAGGGCAGGCCGAGGAGTCCGGCCAGCCGGGCGCTGAAACCGGAGGAGCCGAGCAGCCAGACCGGCGGGCGGTGCCGGGACTGGACGCCCCCGGGCGCGGTCGCCTGGACCGGCCCGGGTACGGCGTGGACACGGCGGTAGCGGTGCCCGTCGGGGAAGTCGTCGTCCAGGAACCGGATCAGCTCGGCGAGCTGCTCGGGGAAGTCGTCGGCGCCCTCGTGCAGCGTGGCCGTCCGGCGCAGGGCGGCGGCGGTGGCGCCGTCGGTGCCCGGGGCGCGGCCGAGGCCGAGGTCGATCCGGCCCGGCGCGAGGGCCTCCAGGGTGCCGAACTGCTCGGCGATGACGAGGGGCGCGTGGTTGGGCAGCATGACGCCGCCCGAACCGAGCCGGATGCGGTCGGTGTGGGCGGCGAGGTGGGCGAGGATCACCGCGGGCGAGGAGGAGGCGACGCCGGGCATCGAGTGGTGCTCGGCGACCCAGTAGCGGTGGAAGCCGCGGGACTCGGTGAGCCGGGCGAGGGCGACGCTGGTGCGCAGGGCGTCGGTGGCGGTGCGCCCGGAGCCGACCGTGACGAGGTCGAGGACGGAGAGGGGGGCGGGGGCGGTGCCGTGGGCGGTGGCGCGTATGCCGTCCGTCGCGGTGCCGGGCGTCGCGGTGCCGTCCATCGGGGTGCCGCCGGGCGCCCTGCCGTCCGTCGCGGTCCCGGCCGTAGCGGTCCCGCCGGGCGTCGCGGTGCCGTCCGTCGCGGTCCCGGCTGTCGCGGTCCCGCCGGGCGTCGCGGTGCCGGCCGTAGCGGTCCCGGCTGTCGCGGTGCCGCCGGGCGCCCTGCCGGCCGTAGCGGACCCGGCCGTAGCCGTCCCGCCGGGCGTCGCGGTGCCGGCCGTAGCGGTCCCGGCCGTCGCGGTGCCGCCGGGCGCCCTGCCGTCCGTCGCGGACCCGGCCGTAGCGGTCCCGCCGGGCGTCGCGGTGCCGGCCGTCGAGGTGCCGCCGGGCGCCGTCCCGTCTGCCGCCGTCCCGGCCGTCGCCGTCTCGTCTGCCGCCACGGAGTCCTCCTGTTGTCGGGCTTGCGGTGTCCTCCACCCACTAACAGGAGGGTGTCCCCGTTTATTCCCGCCCGCAGCCGCCCGGGAGGCCGCTCACACCTGCACGATCGGCTCCCGCCGGAACAGCGCCCCCAGTTCCGGCGCGTTCACCCGCCGGTCCGTCAGTCGCAGCCCCTCCCACACGGTCACCTGGTTCGCGGTCAGGACGGGTTTGCCCAGCTCCCGTTCGAGAGCCGGGAGGCAGGCGACGGTGTGCAGGGCCGTGTCGGGCAGCAGGACCGCGTCGGCGCCGAAGGCGTCGACGGCCCGCGCCAGGGCGAGCACCTCCGCCTCGCCGTAGGCCCCGGCCCGCTCCGCCGTGACCCCGGCGGCGTGCACCGCGGTCACCTCCAGTCCGCCGGCCCGCAGGAACTCCGCGAACTGCGCGGCGGCCCCGTCCGGGTAGGTGGCCCCCACCGCGACCCGGGCGGCGCCCACTTCCCGGGCCGCGTGCACGAAGGCGAACGAGGTCGAGGAGGCGGGCATGCCGGCGGCCGTGGCCAAGGTGCGCACCTGCTCGCGGGCACCCTCCTGGCCGTAGCCGAAACTGCCGCGCGTGGAGGCCCAGACGATGGCCTCCGCGCCCGACAGCCGCAGTTGCTCGACGCCCGCCGCGAGCCGGTGCGGCGCGCCCAGGCGCAGGGAGGCGTCGGTGAGCCCGCCGTCCTCCCCGCCCTCCTGCCCGGGGTCCGCGCGGACGAGGTCCACCCGGATGTCGCCGGCCAGGAGCTGCTCGATACGGGGGTAGTCGTCCTCGGCACAGTGGCCCGGGTGGAGGAATCCGAGTGCGGTCATGACGGCCTTCCTGCTGCTGCTCTTCTTCCGGAGGTACCCGGGTACCCCGTGTGCGCAGCCCACGGCCGCCATCCTCACCTGGTTGGCGGTCCGGACGTGTTGACGGCCGTCGGCCGGGGTGCGACCGTGTTCCGTCCGCGCACGTCAGGCCCTTGGTCATGAGAAGGCACCGGATGGCCGCCGTCCCCACGCTCCTCGTCCTCGACGCGGAGCCCCTCCCCCGCCTCGGCCGGCTCACGGGCCGGGTGCGGGTGCTGCACGCCGACGGCTCCACCCTCGGCGCGCTGCTGCCGCGGGCCGACGTCCTGCTGGTGTGGGACACCTCCTCGGACGCGGTGCGCGCCGCCTGGCCGGGCACCGGGCCGCGCCCGCGCTGGGTGCACACCGCGGGCGCGGACGTGGACCGGGTCCTCTCCCCGGAACTGGCCGCGTCCGACACGGTGCTGACGAACGCGCGCGGAGTCTTCGCCGAGCCGGTCGCCGAGTACGTCGCCGCGCTGGTCCTGGCGATGGCGAAGGACCTGCCGGGGACCTGGACGGCGCAGACGCGCCGCGAGTGGCGGCCGCGGGAGAGCCGGCGGGTGGCCGGCACCCGGGCCGTGGTCGTCGGATCGGGCCCGGTGGGCCGGGCGATCACCCGCACCCTGAAGGCGCTCGGCGTCACCACCGCGCTCGTCGGACGGGTCCCGCGCACCGGCATCCACGGCCCCGACGACCTGGACCGGCTGCTCGCCCGCGCGGACTGGGTGGTCGCGGCGGCCCCGCTCACCGAGCTGACCCGGGGCCTGTTCGACACCCGACGCTTCGGCGTGATGCAGCCCTCGGCCCGTTTCCTCAACGTCGGCCGCGGCGGCCTGGTCGTCGAGGAGGCCCTCGTACGGGCCCTGCGCAGCCGCTGGATCGCGGGCGCCGCCCTGGATGTGTTCGGCGCCGAACCCCTGCCGCCCGAAAGCCCGTTGTGGCAGGTCCCGGGCCTGCTGGTGTCCCCGCACATGAGTGGCGCCGCGGTCGGCCGGCACGACGAGCTGGGGGCGCAGTTCGTGGAGCAGTTCGAGCGCTGGGCGGCGGGCCGGCCGCTGCGGAACGTGGTCGACAAGGCGCGCGGATACGTCCCCGGCCGCTGACGGTCAGCACACTCCCCTCAGCCGACGGCGCTCGGCGCGCTGGGCGCCGCGGGCTGTGCGCGCGTGGCCACCGCGTCCACCGGGGTACTGATGTTCGACGCGGGGCGGGTCGTCGAGGCGGGTCCGCCGGAGCAGATCTTCGGCGCGCCGGAGGAGGAGCGGACCCGGGAGTTCCTGAGCGCGGTGCGGTAACGGGGCAGGTCGCGCACCGGGCCGGAGCGACTGGGCATGCCTTGGGCATATGCCAGAGGGTCAGTGTCGCAGTTGAGGACGCCAAAGGCACACCATCTTCTCGCCAACAACCCCTCCCCTCCGCCTCCTTGGCCGTTATCGTGGAAGTGATTCGCTGCCAGGATCACCGCTCATGGATCACCGCTCATGGATCACGGCCAGAGGAAGCGACCAGGGGGGAACACCGTGGCGCTGAAGCACGAGCCGACCGCGCCGTACCACTCGGCTCAGGACGCCCTGCGCGTCCTGGAGACGGTGGCCCGGCACTCCACCGGTGTCACCGACACCGAGCTCGCCCGCGAGACCGGCCTGGACCGGGACCGGCTGACCACGCTCCTGCGCATGCTGCGCCGCGAGGGATACGTCGAGCAGATCACCGGCGGCGCCTATGTCACCGGGGACGCCCTGACCCGCCTGGGCTCCGCCCACGGCCACCAGCAGGCCCTGCGCGCCCAGCTCCAGCGCACCCTGGACCGGCTGCGCGACTCGATCGGCGCCGCCGTCTACGTCAGCCGGTACGTCGACGGCGAGGTCACCATCGCCCAGTACGCCGACAGCCCCGCCACCCCCGCCGTCCACGAGTGGTTCGACTTCCGCTCCTCGGCGCACGCCACCGCGCTCGGCAAGAGCCTGCTCGGCCAGCTCGACCACAACGGCCGGCGCGACCACCTCTCCCGGCACAAGATGGCCCGCCTCACCTCGCGCACCATCACCAGTGACCGGCTGCTGCTGTCCCGGCTGGAGTCCCAGCCGCCGACGGTCCCGCACCTCGACCTCCAGGAGTACGCGGTCGGCACCGTCTGCGCGGCCGTCCCGATCACCGCCGGCTCCTCCGTGGGCTGCCTCGCCCTGTCCCTGCCCGTCGCCCACGCCCACCGCCTGCGCCAGGCGGCCGACGCCCTGAACAGGAACGCGGCCCCGGTCCTGCTCTCCCTGGCGATCTAGAGCGAGTTTCGAAAGTCCCGTCTGCCCGGGGCGGCGGGCTGGTCCGAAGCACCCCAGAGGACCAGGTAGTATTTTCTCTGTCGCCGGCCGCCGAAGGGCGGAGGGCGGGAGTCATGCGCCGCTAGCTCAGTTGGTTAGAGCAGCTGACTCTTAATCAGCGGGTCCGGGGTTCGAGTCCCTGGCGGCGCACACAGGAAGGGCCCCTCGTGGAGACACGAGGGGCCCTTCGGCGTCCCCCTCGGTCAGCGGCCGGTAGCCGGCCTCCCCCGGCGGGCGCCACCACACCGGGTCCGCGCACCGCACCCCCTCCCGCCTCAGCAGCGCGCGGTGGATCTTGTTGGTGGCGGTGACGGGCATCCGCTCCACCACCCGGACAAACCGGGGCGCCATCTTCGTCCCCAGGTCCGGCTGGGCGGCGAGGAACGCGGCGAAGGCGGCCGGCTCGAACTCCCCCGCGAGCGTCGCCATCACCTGGTCCCCGGTCACCGGGTCCGGCACCGCGTACACGGCGACGGCGTCCGCGCCCTCGTACCGGGCGAGGATGTTCTCGATCATCGCGGCGGCCAGGTTCTCGCCGTCCACGCGGATCCTGTCCTCCGTACGCCCGGCGAAATAGAGGTAGCCGCCGGTGTCGCGGTAGAAGAGGTCGCCGGTCCAGTACAGGCCGTCCCGGCGGCGCTCGGACTCCGCCTGCGGGTTGCGCCAGTACCCCTCGAACGGGTTCGGTCCGCGGTTGACCAGCTCCCCGATCGCCTCGTCCCCGTTGAGCAGCCGCCCGGCGGCGTCGAAGCGGGCCGGCGGGCACTCCTGGCCCGACTCCGCGTCGAGGACGGCCAGCCCGGGGCCCGCCCGCCCCACCGCGCCGGCCGGTGTGCCGGGCGTCCACTGCACCGCCGCGCCGCCCTCCGACGAGCCGTACCCCTCCACCAGCGGCACCCCGAAGCGCCGCTCGAAGGCCGCCGCGTCCACCACCCCGGCCTCGGTCCCGAAGCCGAGCCGCAGCACATGGTCCCGGTCGGCCGGGCCCGGCTCGGTGGCCAGCAGGTACTGGATCGCCCGGCCGACATAGGTGAAGTACGTCGCCCGGTGGCGCCGCACGTCCGCGAGGAACCCGGAGGCCGAGAAGCGGCGGCGCAGCGCCACCCCGGCCCCGGCCGCCAGCGCGGGGGCCCAGTCGGCGATCACCGCGTTGCCGTGGAACATCGGCATGCACACGTAGTGCACGTCCTCCGGTACGACGGAGAACCGCGCCGCCAGGGACCGGCCCGCGGCGACCAGCCGGCCCTGGGTGCAGATCGCGGCCTTGGGAGCGCCGGTCGAACCGGAGGTGAAGTAGAGCAGGAGACGGTCGCCGGGGCGGGCAAGGGACGGGTCGGGGCGGGCGCCCGCGCAGGGCGCGAGGAGAGCCTCGTACTCCTCCGTGCCGGTCACCAGGACCCGGACGCCGGGCAGGTCGAGCCCGGCGAGCAGCGGGAGGTGAACCCGCTCGGTGATCAGCAGGGCGCACTCGGTGTGCAGGATGTCGCGGGCCAGCTCGGCGCCCCGGCGGGTGGGATTGATCCCGGCGACCGCCGCGCCGGCGAGCGCGGCGGCGGACAGCCACAGCGGGAACTCCGGGGTGTTGTCCAGCAGCACGCCGACATGCGGGGCGGCGCCAGGCGGCAGCAGCTCGGCGAGGAGCGCGGCCCGGGCGGCGGCACCGGCCGCGACCTCGTGATGGCTGAGCACCGTGTCCTCGCACCACAGTCCCGGCCGGTGGTCGTCCCAGCGGTGCGCTACGAGTGCGGCGACGGACTCCATGGGGGCGCACGGTAGCTGACATGGCGTCAGATGACTATGCGGACGGCGCGCGGGAACGGCCGAGCGGGGCACGTGCGGAAGAAACCCGGGCGCCGTTGTCGATCCGGCCGCGTTCCGTTCGACATCCTGACGGAGGACGCAATGGTCCTCCGCACAATCGCCTTCCGTGGAGGCGACCGGACCTGATGAGGACAGTCATGGATCAGTTGCTGCGCGTGCAGAACTTCACCGTCTCGAGCGACGGCGTCGCCGCCGGGGAGGACCAGAGCCTGGAGCGGCCGTTCGGCCACGCCGTGGATCCGGCCCGGCTGTTCTCCTGGGCCGGCGCCACGGCGAGCTGGCCCAACCGCACCGAGCCCGGCGGAAGCCGCGGCCTCGACGACTACTTCGCCCGCGACTTCGGCCACAACATCGGTGCCGAGATCATGGGCCGCAACAAGTTCGGACCCCAGCGCGGAGCGTGGCGCGACCACGAGTGGCGTGGCTGGTGGGGTGACGAGCCGCCCTTCCACACGCCGGTGTTCGTCCTGACCCACCACCCGCGTCCGTCGTTCACGCTCTCCGACACCACGTTCCACTTCGTGGCCGGCGACCCCGCCGACGTGCTCGCGCAGGCACGGGAGGCCGCGCGGGGCAAGGACGTCCGGCTGGGCGGCGGCGTGACCACCGTCCGGGAGTTCCTCGACGCCGACCTCGTCGACACCCTGCACGTGGTCGTCACGCCGGTGGAAATCGGCTCCGGGCTCCGCTTGTGGGACTCTCCCGACGAGTTGCTGGACCGGTTCCACCTGGAGGTCGTGCCCAGCCCGAGCGGCGTGACGCACCATCTCTTCTGGCGCAGGTGACACGGCCGGCCCTGCGCGCACCCCGGTCACGGCCCTACGGCCCTAACGGCCCTAACGGCCCTACGGCGCGACGGCCCTACGGAGCGACGTCGCTCCAGGCGGAGATCTCCGTCTGGGCGCCGATCATGAAGGCGACGCAGCCGGCGAGCACCAGGCCGAGGAAGAGCAGCAGAGAGCCGGACTGGGCGAAGAGCCGCCCGTGCGCCGGGGGGTGGGCGGTGGCCTGCTCGGGGCGGTCGGCGGGATGGAAGACGGTGACGATGTCGCCCTCCAGGATCGTCCCCGGGCCGTTCTCCTCCTCGAACCGGACCGTGCGGCCCTCGCGGGTGGTGAACTCGTAGACGTGGTGCAGGACCGTCGTCACCCGGCGGTGCTCACCCGTGCTCGTCCTGGTCGTCGTGTAGGTCCGCAGACAGCGCGCCTCGGCCGTCAGCCCGCTGCCCCAGGCCCGGCTGACGCGGCGCGTCCGCCTGATCACCGTGTACATGGCGAAGAGAACGCCCATGATCATGATCGATGGGACGACCAGGAAGAAGATGTCCATACGAGCCCCCCGAGCTTCGGTCACCGGCCTGCCCGGCCGGTGTGCAGGGAACGTACCCGAGCGCGGGGCGGCGTTGACTCAAGAGAAGCTCAGAACTCCCGGGCGGACGCGGGTGGCCTCCTCCGGGGTCCGCGCACGCCCGTCGGCTGCGCACGCGGACCCTGGCCGGCCGACGGGCCCTCAGAAGGTGACGTCGGAGCAGGCGTAGAAGGCGTTGCCCGTGTCGGCGATCGTCCAGACCGCGAGGATCACATGACGGCCGGACAGGCCCGACGGGAGCGTGCCGCTGTGGGAGAGGGTGGCGGGCGGACGCCCGCCGCCGTAGGGGACGGTGAGGAACGGGGTGAGGTCGAGGTCGGAGCGGGCCAGGTTGTGGTTCTGGTTCCAGCCCTGCCTGGTGACGTAGTACCTGAAGTCGGTCGTGGCGTGCATCGCGGTGAACTGCCAGCGGAAGGTGTAGCTCCGGCCACCGGTCAGCCGGGTGGCCGGCCAGGCCCCGCCCGAGGGGGTCCTCGGGCTGTCGAGCTGGGCGAAGCGGGCGTTGTTCGCGGAGCAGATCGATCCGTCGGCCGCCCCTGAGCCCGGGAAGCCCTTCGGACCTTCGACGCTCTGCGGCTCCCACTGGATGTCGCCGCAGCCGGTGACCGTGCCGTTCTGGCAGAGCTTCTGCCGGCTGACGGGCAGATCGGTGTAGCCGTGACCGCTCGCGCCGCCGGCCGAGAGCACGAGGGCTCCCGCCGTGGTGAGCCCGAGCGCGGCGGCGTACCACTTGGTCTTTTCGCGCATGCTGCCGCTCCTGGAGAACGTGGGGAGTTCACTGAGCCGAGCCGTGCAGGTCTAGACCAAGTGCGAGATTATGGCCGTTCCATGAGCATGTCCAGACCAATCACGGGGTCTGTTCTCCGCGGCCCGCCGCGAACGCCACCGTCAGGTCCTTCACCAGCGCCTTGCGCTCGTAGTCGTCCAGCTCCACCAGACCGCGCATGGTCAGCCGGGTCACCGTGTCCTCCACCGAGTCGACCACCGAGGTCAGCACGGTCGCCCGGTGCTGGGCGTCGAGCGCGGCGATCCGCCGCCGGTGCATCGCGGCGGCGACCTCCGGGGCGTACTCGATCCGCAGGGGCTGCACCGAGAACACCTCCACGCCGACCGCGCCCGCGTCCCGCGCGACCCGCCGGGTCAGCGCCTCCCCCGCCGCCTCGACCGACCCCCGGCCGGCCCCCGGCGGCTCCACCGGGATCCGGGCGAGCGCCGCCTCCACGCACTCCCGCAGATACGTCTCGTGGTCCTCGACGCCCAGCGTGGCCCGCGCGGTGTCCCGCACCCGCCACACCACGAGGACGACCACCCGCAGCGCGACCCCGCTGCCGTCGGCCGCCGGCATCGGCTCACCGCGCCAGTGCCGCAGCCGGACGTCGACCCGCCGGCGCAGCAGCAGCGGATTGACCCAGAGGAGACCGGTACGGCGGACGGTCCCCCGGTAGCGCCCGAACAGACCGAGCACCCAGGCCTGCCCCGTCCGCCCCCGGGCCAGCCCCCCGAACCCGAACAGCCCCAGGGCCCCGGCTCCCGCGTACGCCGCCCACTGCGCCGGACCGAGCCCGGCCCCCGCCCACGCGGGCAGCCGCAGCGCCTGCTCCACCAGCGGCGGCAGCACCCCCGCCCACCAGGAGGCGGCCACACAGCCCGCCGCCCCGCAGACCCCGGCGAGCACCCCGGCCGCACCCGGCAGCACCCGCGCGGCCCGCTCCACCAGGGCCGGGTCGACCTCGGCCTGCGGCCGCGCCTTCGCCGCCACCGGCCGCCTGAGCCGCGGCGGCTCCCCGCTCGGGCTCCCCGCCACGGCGGCGCCCACCACGGCGGGCCCCACTACGGCGGGCCCCACCGCGACCGACCGCGGTCCGGCCTCGTCGCGGAACAGCAGATGGACGGGGATCTCGGTGGTCGCCTCGTTCTGGATGAGCCGCCCGCCGCGCCCCTCCCCCACGGGCGGGGGCGGCGCCGACGGCACCGGTGCGGCGGGGCCGGACTCCGCGGTCCCGTCCGCCGCCGCGCCGGGGTCCGAGGACCTGCCGGGCTCGGGTGTGTGTGAAGTGGTCGGGTGCATTGCGTGCCTCCAGCCTCCGCGCCAGATACGCCATGACAGTGAGTGGGCGGCCCACGAGTGACCCCACGGGGACCCCACGGGCCGAGGAGTACGAACGGAACGGCTGCGGTCGGCTCCCGTCACCCCTGGGCGAACAGGCGCCGCCAGGTCTCCGGCCCCGGGTAGCCGTCCGCCGCGCCGCCGCGCCAGCCCTGGGCCCGCTGGAACGCCTCGACGGCCCGCCGGTCCGCCTCGCCCCAGCGCGCTCCGGGACCCTGGGCGTAGTACCTGCCGAACCCTTTTTTCACGAGCTGCCTCCCCAGCTGCGTGACATACGCGTTCTGCGCCCCCGGCCGGAACGCGCCGCGGCCGGGGAAGGCCGGCGCGCGCGACGCGGGGGGCCCGGGTGCGGGTGCGGGGGCGGACGCGGCGGGGGCGATGTCCCGGCCCCCTCCCGTGCTCAGCAGCAGCCAGGTCTGGGGGCCGGGAAGACCGTCCGCCTGGGCGCCGCGCCAGCCCTGCGCCTGCTGGAACGCCTGGGTGGCCCGGCGGTCCGCCTCCGACCAGCGGGGGCCGGGCCCCGAGACGTAGAAGCGGGCCCCGCCGCGCGCCACGAGGAGCCGGCCGAGCCGGGTGACGTACGGGTTGTTCGCCCCGGGACCGAAGAACGACGGGCCGGGGTAGGCCACGGCCGACCCGGCGCTCCCGGCGCCCTCGCCGTCCGTCGCCTGCGGCCCGGACGCCTGTGTACCGGACCCCGCCACGAGGCCTTTGTAGCGGTACGGGACATAGCGGTCGGCATGGCTCCAGTAGGCGTAGGGGGTGGCCTGGCCGCGTGCGGTCGGGCGGGTCTGTTCGTAGGCGAGGTAGTAGGTGTGGGTGTAGTCCGTCCAGCCGCCGAAAATGACGACGTGCGAGCCTTTCTGGGGGTCGTCCGGATTGTGGAAGAGAAGAATGTCGCCGGGCTGGAGTTCCTCCTTGGAAATACGCGTCCCGTACTGGGCGAGCGTGCCCGTCCATTCGTTCCCGGGCAGCTGCCAGGCCATCGAGACGAATCCCGAGCAGTCCTGCCGGTAACCGTCGGACCAGTACGCGCTCGTGCTGTACGGCACCTGCGCCGCGACCCACTCCTTGGCCCGCCGGATGATCTCCGCGCGGGTCGTCGCCGGAGTTCTCACGGTGGCCTCGGGCTGGGCGGGCCGCCCGCCCGGACCGTGCAGCGGCGCTGTGCCGCCCTGAGGGGTTTCCGGCTCGTCACCTGCGGGGATTCCCGGCCGGGCGGGGGCCTGCGGGGCGGCGAGGGCGGGGACGGCGTGGCCCGCGCCGAGCGTCGCGGCCGCCGCGGTGGCGACGACGAGCGTCCGCCGGGGGGCCGGATGACCGCCGAACCGGGAGGACCCCGACACGGCGGAATGGGGATGCAGCAGGCGCCAGTGCGCGCATCCGGGGCAGTCGCAGTCACTCGCGGGATCGAATTCCTCGAATACCGGAGCCTCCATGCGATTCCCCTCACACTCCAGATGGAAATGTCCGCGGCTGTGCACGTCCGTCAGTTTCTCAACTGACGCTCCGGCGCGCATGCTGACGGTCCGAATGATGTACCCCGGCCCGGAGGGGAGGGCGGCCCCGGCCGGGGTGGTCGGGGGCACCCTCCGGCGTCCTGTAGAGTTACGACGTCAGCAGGCGCCGCTAGCTCAGTTGGTTAGAGCAGCTGACTCTTAATCAGCGGGTCCGGGGTTCGAGTCCCTGGCGGCGCACAGACGGCAGAGGCCCCTCGCGGAAGCGGGGGGCCTTTCGCGTGCCTTTCGCGTGCCTTGCGCATGCCTTTCGCGTGGCGCGGTCGAGGGTCGCCGTGATCAGCGGGTGAGGCCGAGCGCGTACTCCGGCCACCACCGGCCCGCCTTCGGACCCCCCTTGCACTCCCCGTCCGACTCCCCCGGGGTCTTCACCCACAGGTAGGCGTCCACCAGGGGGTCGGCCGTCCTCGTGGTCGGCGGGGTGCCCAGGGCCCGGCCCGGGGGGTTGCACCAGCGTTTCGCCGGGTCGCCCTCGCGGTACGGCCCGTTGCCGTTGCGGCTGGTGTCGACGACGAAGTGCTTGCCGCCGACCGCCGCGGACAGCTGTCTGCCGTACGCCAGGGAGTCCCCGGTGGAGTAGAAGTTGGCGACGTTGACCGCGAAGCCGTCGGCCCGGGCCACGCCCGCCCGCAGCAGCGCCCGGTCCATCCCGGCCGTCCGGCCCCGGCCCGCGTTGCCCGCGTCCAGGTAGACCTTGGTGTGCTTGAGCGACGTGAGGGTGGTGACCGCGTCCGCCAGGAGGGCGTACCGCTCCTCGCGCAGGGCGGCCGGGGTGCAGCCGTCGACCAGGTGGAGGAGTGCGTCGGGCTCCACGACGACGAACGCGGGGCGGTCGGCGATGCCCCGGGCCACCGCAGCGGTCCAGGCACGGTAGGCGGCGCCGTCGGCCGCGCCGCCCCGGGAGTACTGGCCGCAGTCGCGGTGCGGGATGTCGTAGAGGACGAGCAGCGGGATCCGGCCCGCCCGTGCGGCGGCCTCGGTGACGGCGCGGGCCCGCGCCTCCGGCTCCGCACCGCCGAGCCACTCCCCGGTCGCCCGCCCGGCGATCCGCCGGACCGCCGCCGCCTCGGCCGCCCTGCCCTCGCCCTCGTACACGGCGAGCTGCCGGGCGGCCGGGCTCCCGGGGTCGGCCCAGAAGGGCTCGTCGAAGGCGGTACCCCCCTGCCCGCCCCGCGAACCGACCGCGCCCTGCCCCACCGGGGCCTGCCGGGCGGGGGCCTCGCCCGCCTGGGCCTCCCCGGCGAGGGGCTCACCCGCCTGCGCCTCCCCCGCGTGAGCCTGACCAGCTGAGGTCTCGCCCGCCGAGTTCTCACCCGACCGGGCCTCCCCACGTGCGGCACCTCCGGTCGTGCCCACTGCGGGAGCGGCGCCGCCGGGAGCGGCCCCGCCGGGCGGGGGCTCCCCGGCCGCACTCGCCCCAGCCATGGCCTCACCCGCCGGGGCATCACCAGCCGAGGCTTCCCCGGCCGGGGCATCACCCGCCTGAGACTCCCCGCGTGCGGTACCCCCGGCCCGGAGCTTCCCGGTCTCGGCGCTTCCATGAGCGCCGGTCTCGGTGTCGTCGGCTCCCGACGGGCCCGAGGTGCAGCCCGTGAGGAGCAGGAGCGCGCCCACGGCCGTACTCAGGAGCGCGCCCCGCAGGGCCGTGGCTCCCCTTCCGGCATCCATCCGCATCCCCTCGCGCGGTCAGGCTCGGCCGGTCAGGTACGCCGACACGATCACGTTCGCCGTGTAGCTGCGGCTCACCCGGTCGAAGGTGCCGCCGCAGGTGATGAGACGGAGTTCGGCGCGGTCGGCCTGCCGGGTGCCGTAGGCCTCCCGGGCGTCGAAGTCGGCGCGCTGGACGACCTCGACCTCGTCCACGGTGAACTCGGCGACCCTGCCGTCGTCGCGCACCACCCGGATCGTCTCGCCCGCCCGCATGGTGCTGAGCTTGTAGAAGACGGCGGGGCGGGTCTCGGTGTCGACGTGCCCGACCATCAGCGCGGTGCCCCGGGCGCCGGGTTTCGCACCGGCCGCGTACCAGCCGACGACGCCCGCCTGGTCGAACGGCGGCGGGTCGATCCCGCCCGCGGCGTCCAGGCCCCGCGCGACGACCGGGGCCTGCACGCCCAGTTCGGGGATGTCGATGCGCTGCGGCAGCGCGGCCGTGAGCGGTGTGGCGGCGGGCGGCAGCTCGGCGTCGGCCGGGCGGCCCACGGCGGCCACGTCACCCGTGGTCGGCGCGGACGCCCCCGGCCGTACGTCGGTCACCTCGCGCCCCCACAGCCACAGCCCGAGCAGCAGCACCGCCCAGGCCACTCCGGTGACCACGCGGCCGGAGGAGCGTTCGGGGTCGGCCATCGCTCAGCCCGTCCCGCGGCCCCGGCGGGCGGCGCGGGTGGCCCGGGTGCCCCGGTACGCCACCACGGCCGCGGCCACACCCGCCAGCACCAGCCCGGTGACGGTCTGCGCCGTACCGGGGCCCTCCACCCGCGCCTCGTCGGCGGCGGCGAGCGGCGCGGTGCCGCCGCCGCCCGCGTGCACGGGGGCGACCGGGGAGGCGGGGGTGTCGCCGGGGACCGTCGGCCGCGCGGGCGACTGCGACGGTCCGCGGCCCGGCGCCACGATCGTGATGCGGCCCTTGACCTGGAAGTCGACGCAGGTGATCCGCACGTCGTAGGTGCCGGCCGTGATCGAGGAGCGGACCCGGGTCTCGCCGACGAGGGTGCCGCCCGTGCCGACGACGACGAGGCGGGCGTCGGCGACGAAGGCCGTAGAGGCCGCGGTGGCGGTCTTCCCGCCGCAGCCGCTGACCCTCAGGACGACCTCGGCGCCGGGCGTCGGGGTCTCGGGCGTGACGGAGACGCTGCCGCCCTTGCCGCCGCCGTCCTCGGCGAAGGCGTGGACCGTGGGGAGGAGCATCGCGGCGGCAGCCGCGGCGCCCGCACAGAGCGTGACTTTCAGTGAACTCATCGTGAACCTCCAGCTCTCTGGAGACTCCCCCGCCGAGACCCCGCGCGCATCCTCCGGCGGGGTCTCACTACTCCGTACGGGTGGGTTGTGGGGCCGGCCGGGTTTCGGCTCCGGCGGCTCAGATCCGGTCGACGAGGTCCGCGATGGAGTCGACGACCTGCGAGGGGCGGTACGGGAAGTTCTCCACCTGCTCGGGGCGGGTCAGGCCGGTGAGCACCAGGAAGGTCTGCATCCCGGCCTCCATGCCGGCCAGCACGTCGGTGTCCATGCGGTCGCCGATCATCGCGCTGGTCTCGGAGTGCGCGCCGATCGCGTTGAGGCCGGTGCGCATCATCAGCGGGTTCGGCTTGCCGGCGAAGTACGGCTGCTTGCCGGTCGCCTTGGTGATCAGCGCGGCGACGGCCCCGGTGGCCGGGAGGGGGCCCTCGGTGGACGGGCCGGTCTCGTCCGGGTTGGTGCAGATGAACCGGGCGCCGTCGTTGATCAGCCGGACCGCCTTGGTCATGGCCTCGAAGGAGTACGTGCGCGTCTCGCCGAGGACGACGTAGTCGGGCTCGTGGTCGGTGAGGACGTAGCCGATGTCGTGCAGGGCGGTGGTGAGGCCGGCCTCGCCGATGACGTACGCCGTGCCGCCCGGCCGCTGGTCGCCCAGGAACTGGGCGGTGGCCAGGGCCGAGGTCCAGATGTTGTCGATGGGCACGTCCAGTCCCATGCGCCGCAGCCGGGCGTGCAGGTCGCGCGGGGTGTAGATCGAGTTGTTGGTCAGCACCAGGAACGGCCTGCCGGACTCGCGCAGCTTCTTCAGGAAGGCGTCGGCTCCGGGGATCGGAACGCCCTCGTGGATGAGCACACCGTCCATGTCGGTGAGCCACGACTCGATGGGCTTGCGGTCTGCCATGTGCGGGATCTCCTGCCGTACGCGGGTGCCGCCCCAGCCTAATCACCGCCCGATCTTGAGGGAATGCCCGGAATCGGAGCATCCGAGGGCGGGGAGACGCTCCCCGGGACCGGAGCGGCTCAGTTGCGGCGGCGGGCGAGCAGGACAGCGATGCCGGCGGCGACGAAGCAGGCGGTGGCGGCGAGGAGGGCGGAGATCGAGCCGAGGCCGCTGCGGGCGAGTTCGGCGGCCTCGTCGGCGAGGGAGGGGGTGCCGGTGGGGCGGGGCGAGGCGGAGGAGTCGGAGGAGGACGGGGAGGCGGACGGGGCGGGGGGAGTGACGGGGGTGGTCCCGGGCGCGGTGGTGGCGCCGCCCTCGGTGGGTGTCTCGCTCGCGGGGGCCTCGGGCGCGGCGCTCGTCCGGGGCCCGCCCTCGACGGCGAACCGGTAGTCGTTCGACTGCCCGATCCAGTCGCCGTCGTCGCCGTGCCGCTGGACGAGCGCCGCGTTGGCGGTGATGTCGTCGGCCGCGGTGTCCGAGGTGAGCGCGAGCCGCACCCGGACGGTGAGGGTCTCGCGGGGGGCGACCGTGAAGCCGGGGAAGGCGCCGGGCTCCCCGTCGGGGCCGTCGGTGAAGACGCCGACCAGCTCGTCCTCGTCGGTCGTCTCGAAGCGGACCGGATGCGGCCGGCCGTCCGCGTAGAAGTCCAGGTGCGGTTGGCCGGGCCGCAGGGCGCGCCCGGAGTCGACGAGGACGACGACCGGGTGGACCCCCGCGCAGGCGCGGTCCGTGGTGTTGGTGAGGTCGAGGTACCAGGTGCCGTAGCCGCCGCCCGCCCGGTAGGAGTCGGGGCCGCCGTGCAGCCGGGTGGTGAGGGGGAACGCGGTGGCGTCGGGACCGGCACACGGCGCGCCGTCCTCGGCGTGCGCGGGCACGGCGAGCAGGGCGGCGGTCGCGGCGGCGACGGCGGCTGCGGTCGCGGCACGGCGGAGGGCGTCGGGCGTGGACACTCGCATGGTCATGTGAGCCTGCCGGGCGGGAGGGGGTCCGGGGCGCCGACACGACCGTACGACTATGCGATGGACCTATTTTTCACCCCCTCGGTGCAGGCTTGTGCGGGTGCCGTCAGCCGTCGCCCCTGCCGAACACGGGCGCCAGCAGGAGCTGGGCCGCGCCGTCCGCGACCGCCCGGTCCCCGCCCGGGGCGAGCCGTACGGGTACGGCCTCGGGCAGGCCCTCGCGGCGGGCGCGGTCGGCGAGCACCGAGGTGACCCCGCGGACGAAGGGCCCCGGTGTCGCCGTGACGGTACGGCCGCCCAGCAGGACCAGGTCGATGTCGAGCAGTCCGACGAGGTTGGCGGCCCCTTCGCCGAGCACCCGGGCGGCCTCGCTCACGTCACCCTTGCCGATCGCCGCGAGGCACAGCGCCTCGACGCAGCCCCGGTTGCCGCACCAGCAGTGCAGCCCGTCCATCTGGATCACCTGGTGGCCGAACTCGCCGGCCCCGGTGCGCGCGCCCCGGTGCACGGTCCCGCCGATCACCAGGCCGGCCCCGAGCCCCGTACCGAGGTGGAGGTAGGCGAAGGAGCCGCGTTCGCCGCCGACGGCGAGTCCGAGGGCGGCGGCGTTGGTGTCCTTGTCGACGACGACCGGCACCCCGAGGCGATCGGCGAGGGCGTCGCGCAGGGGGAAGCCGTCCCACTCCGCGAAGCCGGTGACGCGGTGGAGCACCCCGTTGACGTGGTCGAGCGGGCCGGGCAGCGCGATCCCGACCCCGAGCAGCGAGCCGCTCGTGCCGTGCGCCAGTCCCCCGGCCTCCCGCACCACCGTGTCCAGGACCGCCTCGGCGCCCGCGCCGAGGTCCAGCGGTACCAGCCGCTCCCCCACCACGCTCCCGTCGAGGTCGGTCAGCACCGCCCGCAGCTCGTCGCGGTCCAGATGGACGCCGACGGCGTGCCCGGCCCCCGGGACCAGGCGCAGCAGGGTGCGCGGTTTGCCGCCGGTCGAGGCGCGCTGACCCGCCTCGGCCGCGAATCCCTCCTCCCGCAGCCGTGCGGTGATCTTGCTGACGGCTTGCGGGGTGAGCCCGGTGCGGTCGGCCAGCTCCAGCCTGCTGATGCCGTCCCGGCCGGCCGCCCGCAGCAGGTCCAGTACCAGCGCGGCGTTGTGGTTGCGCAGGTCCGGCAGGTTCACGCCGGTCGTGCGCCCGGTTCCGTTCGTCCCGTTCACCCCTCCATTCTCCCCCTTGCTTGCACTTTGGCAACAGCGTTGCGAAAGTGGGGCCATGACTGGACGCAAGACTGGCGAGACCCCGGTGCGCGTGGGCCTGATCGGCTACGGCCTCGCGGGATCGGTCTTCCACGCCCCGCTGATCGCCGCCACGGAGGGCCTGACCCTGGACACGGTGGTCACCTCGAACCCCGAGCGGCAGGACCAGGCCCGCGCCGAGTTCCCGGACGTACGGCTCGCCGCGACCGCCGAGGACCTCCTCGCCCGCGCCGACGAGCTGGACCTGGTCGTCGTCGCGTCCCCGAACCGCACCCACGTCCCGCTGGCCACGGCCGCCCTGGAGGCGGGCCTCGCCGTCGTCGTGGACAAGCCGGTCGCCGGCACCGCCGCTAAGGCACGCGCCCTCGCCGCCCTCGCCGACGAGCGGGGCCTGTTCCTCTCCGTCTTCCAGAACCGACGCTGGGACAACGACTTCCTCACCCTGCGCGCCCTGCTGGCCGACGGCGAGCTGGGCGACGTACGACGGTTCGAGTCGCGCTTCGAACGGTGGCGGCCGCAGCCGAAGGGCGGCTGGCGGGAGTCCGGCGACCCCGCAGAGATCGGAGGTCTGCTGTACGACCTCGGGAGCCATGTCGTCGACCAGGCGCTGACCCTGTTCGGCCCCGCCGCGTCCGTGTACGCCGAGGCGGACGTCCGGCGCCCCGGCGCGCAGGCCGACGACGACACCTTCGTCGCGCTCACGCATCGCAGCGGGGTCCGCTCCCACCTCTACGTGTCCGCGACCACCCCCCAGCTCGGTCCGCGCCTGCGGGTCCTGGGCTCGACGGCGGGCTACGTGAAGTACGGCCTGGACCCGCAGGAGGCGGCGCTGCGCGAGGGCGGACGCCCCGGACCCGGCTGGGGCGAGGAACCCGAGGAGCTGTGGGGCCGCGTCGGCGCCGGGGAATCCCCCCTGACCGGCGGCGGCCGACCCGTACGGACCCTCCCCGGGAACTATCCCGCCTACTACGCTGCGGTGGCCAAGGCACTGATCGACGGCGGCCCGAACCCGGTGACCGCCGCCGAGGCGGCCGCCGCCCTCGACGTCCTGGAGGCGGCCCGCCGTTCGGCACGAGACGGAGTGGCGGTGACGCTGTCATGAGCACCCACGAGCTGACCCCGAAGTTCACCCCGGAGATCACCCCGAGCCTGGAGGAGCTCCGGGCGCAGGAACGACGGCTGGTCTTCCGCCAGTTCACCCACGAGGACGCCTGGGCGCTCGGCTCGCTCCTGGTGGAGATGGCCCGCGAGCGCGAGGCCCCGGTGGCGGTCGACATCCACCGCTGCGGCTCGCAGCTCTTCCACGCGGCCCTACCCGGCTCCACCCCCGACAACGACGCCTGGATCGCCCGCAAGCGCCGCGTGGTGGAACGCTACAGCGCCTCCTCCTACCTGGTCGGCGCCCGCTTCCGCGCGAGGGGCACGACGTTCGAGGAGTCCTCCCGCCTCGACCAGGACACCTACGCGGCCCACGGCGGCTCCTTCCCCATCACCGTGGACGGAGTGGGCGTGGTGGGCGCGGTGACGGTCTCGGGCCTACCCCAACTGGAGGACCACCGCTTCGTGGTCGAGGCACTGGAACGGTTCCTGGAGAAGTACCTGTAGAAGGACCTTGCTCGGGGGCACAGGGAACTGCGCGTTCTTTCCGGGGGCGCGGGGAACTGCGCAATCTTTTCGGGGGCGCGGGGAACTGCGCAATCTCTTCAGGGGCGCGGGGAACTGCGCATCCTTCAGGGGCGCGGGGAACTGCGCGACAAGCCACACCGGGCCCGCACCCGACACACCACCGCACTTCCCCGCCCCCCAAGCGGAGCGCTCACGCGTCCTTGAACTCCTGCCGCTGCCTACCCAGCCCCGAGATCTCCAGCTCCACGACGTCCCCCGCCCTCAGGAACGGCTTCGGCTCGGGCTCGCCCAGCGCCACCCCCGCCGGCGTCCCCGTGTTGATCACGTCCCCGGGGTAGAGCGTCATGAACTGGCTGACGTACCGCACGACCTCCCCCACGGGGAAGATCTGCTCGGCCGTGGTCCCGTCCTGCTTCAGCTCCCCGTTGACCCACAGCCGCAGCGACAGCTCCTGCGGATCGCCGACCTCGTCGGCGGTCACCAGCCACGGTCCCAGGGGGTTGAACGTCTCGCAGTTCTTCCCCTTGTCCCAGGTCCCGCCCCGCTCGATCTGGAACTCCCGTTCGGACACGTCGTGCGCCACCGCGTACCCGGCGACATGCGCGAGCCCCTCCTCGGCCGACTCCAGGTAGCGGGCCGTGCGCCCGATGACGACGGCCAGCTCCACCTCCCAGTCGGTCTTCACGGACCCGCGCGGGACGAGCACGGTGTCGTACGGACCGACGACCGTGTCCGCCGCCTTGAAGAAGACGACGGGCTCGGCCGGCGGCTCGGCGCCGGTCTCCCGGGCGTGGTCGTGGTAGTTCAGCCCGATGCACACGATCTTGCCGATCCGGGCCAGCGGCGGCCCGATCCGCAGCCCGGTCGCGTCGAGCGCGGGCAGGTCGCCGGCCTCGGCGGCTGCGCGGACGCGGCCGAGCGCGTCGGCGTCGGCGAGCAGCGCGCCGTCGATGTCGTCCACGACACCCGACAGGTCCCGCAGGGTTGCGTCGGCGTCGAGGAGCGCGGGACGCTCCGCGCCCGCCGTACCGACTCGCAGAAGTTTCATGATCACCATCTCCGGGTGCAGCCATCCGATGTCTGGCCGATCCTCCAAGCTGCGCCTGCACTCCGCAATACCCGGTTCACGTACTGGACCGTCACCATGGTCACCGGTACAGCGCGGCCCGCTCGACCGCGCTCCACGTCGTACTGGTGATGACGTACAGCGCCGCGGCGAGCGGGACCACGGCCACGGTGACCAGGGTGAAGAAGGACAGGAACGGCATGACCTTGGTGATCGCACCGAGGCCGGGCACCTCCTGGCCGGTGCCGGTCTCGGGCAGCGGGACCCGCCTGGCCCGCAGGAAGTTGACCGTGGCGACGGCCGCGACGACGGCGAACAGCGCCAGGTAGACCAGCCCGGCCGGCCCGAACGGCCCGTCACCGCCCAGCGCGTCGGTCCAGCGGTCGCCGAGGGGCGCGGCGAGGAGCCGATGGGCGAGCAGGGCGTTGGCCTCGCCGCCGATCGAGGTGCTGGAGAAGAGGTGGTAGAGCAGGAAGAACGCGGGCACCTGGCAGAGGCTGGGCAGCAGCCCGGACAGCGGCGACACCTTTTCCTCGGCGTGCAGGTCGAGCACCGCCCGCTGGAGCCTCTCGGGGTTGCGCGCGTGCTTCCTGCGCAGTTCGGCGATCCTCGGCTGGAGCGCCGTCCGGGCCTTCTGGCCGCGGGCCGCCGCCCGGGACAGGGGGTGGACGAGGAGTCGTACGGCCGCCGTGAACAGGACGATCGCGGCAGCCGCCGCGGACGCGCCGAACAGCGGCTGGAGCAGGTCGGCGAGGTGCTCGACCAGGGTGGCGAAAACGGACATGGGTGAGGAGCCCTCCGGGGGTCTCGTCGTGCCGGAACTGCGGAAAGGGGCGGCATGACGACCCGCGCGGGGTCACGGGGAGAAGACGGACGTGCCCTACGCGGCGGTCGCCGGGAGGGCGGGGCCGGGGGCTCGGGGGCGGGGCCGGCCGGAGGCGTCCGGGTCGCGTTGCGGCAGGAAGGCCGTGCGCCGGGCGCGGTCCCTGATGGCCGTGCGTACCCGGGTGGGCGGGACGACGGGCGCGCTGCGGGAGGCGACCAGGGCGCAGACCGCGAGCGCGGAGGAGGCGGCGGCGGTCGCGGCGAGCGCGACGGCGGCCGAGAGGCTGCCGGTGTCGAGGAGCAGGACGTCGAGCACGAGGAAGAGGAGCAGCGGCGCGGAACGCGCGGTGAGCCGCTTGCGGATCACGTTCCCCCCTCCCCCTTCTCGCACGTCTCGCTTCTCGCACGTCTCGCAGGTCTCGCCCGTCTCCCCTATGGACGTCCGGGACCGGTACCAGGGTTCCACACCCGGGGCGTTCGGCGCACCGCCGCCTTGTATCAAGGGTTTGACACAAGAAGCCGCCCCCGGCATCTTGTACTCACCACTTGATACAAGCATTCCACCGGGGGACGACATGATCGACACCGTCACGCCCGAGAGACTCCTGGCCCGGGCCGACCTCTGCGCCCGCTGGGCGGGGCTCGCGCTCGGGGCGGCGGTCGCCCAGGGGCTGGCCACGATGGACAGTGACGACATGGCCATGCCGTTCGTGGCGGCCGTCACCGCCTTCGGACTGTGCGCCGTGGGCGGGGTCCTGCTCGGCGACTCCCTCACCCCCGCCCCGCAGGACCGGGTCCGCAGGGCGGCCCTCTCCCCGCGCCGGGTCCGCGACCACGTACCGCCACGGATGGCCCGGCTGCTCGTCCTGCAGTCGGCGTTCCTCGTCCTGCTGCTGACGATCGGGATCGCCGCGGCCGACGCCGACCGCGCGGGCCACAGCGGCCGGGCGCTCGCCGTCACCTGCGCCGTGGGCCTGACCCGCCGGCTCACCCCCTGGCCCGGCCTCCACTACGCCACCCCGGTCCTGGTCTCCGTCACTCTCGGCACCGCGGCCTGCGCCTGGGCTCTGCGCCGCATCGCCCACCGCCCGGGCGAGAACCGGCAGCGCCACGACCGCAGTTGGGCGATCACCGCGGCCTGGGGCCTGCTCGTCTCCAGCCAGCTGCTGCTGGTCCTGGGCATGATCGGCAGAGTGCTGTTCTACTCACGATGCGCCGGAATGCTGGGCAACGTCACCGCCCTGGTGATCTACCCGCTGGGCCTGCTCAGCCTGTTCGCCCTCGGCTGGTCCGTGTTCACCATCGTGGTCCCCCGGGCCGTCGACGATGAGTGAGGCCGCCGTCCGGGTCGACACGACCAGCCAGGTCCCGCCGTACGAGCAGATCCGCGCGCAGCTCGCCACGCTGATCCTCACCGGCCGGCTGACCGAGGGCGAACGCCTGCCGACCGTCCGCCAGCTCGCCGCCGACCTGGGCCTCGCGCCCGGCACCGTGGCCCGCGCCTACCGCGAGCTGGAGGCCGCCGAACTGATCCGCACCCGGCGCGGCGCCGGCACCCGCGTCGCGGCCCTGCCCACCGGGCCGGTCCGCTTCGACCCCGCCCAACTCGCCACCCTCACCCGCGACTTCACCGCGGTCGCCCGGGCCATCGGCGCGAGCCCGGAGGCGATCCTCACGGCGGTGCGGGAGGCACTGGGGAGGGGAGGATGAACAGCCGACCCGGTGGGACATCGTCTCGTCGGACGACCCACGCGGCCCGCCCACCCTTGCCGGCGCACCCACCCTTGCCGGCCCACCCACCCTTGCCAGGTGGGCCTCCCCGGGCCGGCTACCCGCGGGGCCGCGACGCGACGAGCTTCCCCCACACCACCAGCCGGTAGCGCGAGGTGTACTCGGGGGTGCAGGTGGTGAGCGTGAGGTAGTGGCCCGGGAGGGTGTAGCCGTAGGCGGGCTCGGTCAGGGAGCGGGGCACGGGCCGGACCACGCCCGAGTCGCGGGGTGAGGTCCGCGGCAGGATCTTGTCGACGGTGTACGTGTAGGTCGTGCTCCTCGTCTCCACCTCCACCCTGTCGCCCTTCCTGAGGCGGTTGAGGTGCCGGAAGGGTTCGCCGTGGGTGTTGCGGTGCCCGGCGACCGCGAAGTTGCCTGCCTGGCCCGGCTGTTGGGTGTGGGCGTAGTGGCCGACGTACCCCTTGTTCAGCACCTTCTGCTTGTCGGTGCCCTCGGCGACGGGGACCCGGAGACCGAGGCGGGGGATGCGGAGGACGGCGTAGGCCTCGGAGGCACGGGGGTTCGTACCGCCGCCCGAGCCGGACGTCGTACCGGAGGTCGTCCCGCCCGTCGCACCGGAGCCGGACGAGTCCGTGGCGGAGCCGCCGGACGCCCCGCCCCCGCCGCCGCCCGAGAGGTCGTGCCCGCGGTCGCCGCCCCACTCCCGCTCCAGCGCCTCCACCTTCCGTTCGGCGCCCTCCCGCGCCTCCCGGTTGGTCCACCACAGCTGATGGGCGACGAGGAGGAGAACCAACACCCCGGTGGTGACGAGGAGTTCGGCGCCGGTCCAGAGCACCCGCCGGTACCGGGCACGCCGACGCAGGGAGCTGTGCTGCACGAGGGGGATCCGCACGCTGCGTGCCATCGGGGCACCATAAGGCCGTACGGACGAGCTCTCCAGAGCCTTGCGCGCACGACCTGCGCATTCGCCCCCGAACCCTCGCCGGGTACCCGGCCCACCCCTTCCTCCACAGGTTGGAGAAAGGGCTGTCCAAACTCTCGACAACCCCACGCGCCACACCCGATGCTTCGTTTCGGCCGCACGGGACCGGCCACAACTCGGAGCGGAGTAGCCATGATCCGACGCAGGACACTGCTGGCCGCCACCGGCGGCGCGCTCTTCGGCAGCGCAGTGGCGACGGGCACCGCCCACGCCGACGCCACCATCGCCGTCAACCCGTCGACCTCCTACGGCACCTGGGAGGGCTGGGGCACCTCCCTCGCCTGGTGGGCCAACGTCTTCGGCGCCCGGGACGACTTCGCCGACGCCTTCTTCACCACCAAGTCGGTGACCTACAACGGCACGAGCCTGCCCGGCCTCGGCCTGAACATCGCCCGCTACAACCTCGGCGCGTGCAGCTGGAACACGGTGAGCGGCGAGTCGATGGTGGCCTCCGCCAGCATCCCCGCCTTCAAGCAGATCGAGGGCTACTGGCAGGACTGGAACAACGAGGACCCCACGTCCTCGGCCTGGAACTGGACGGCGGACGCGACCCAGCGCGCGATGCTCCAGAAGGCGGTCTCCCGCGGGGCGACCACCGAACTCTTCGCCAACTCCCCCATGTGGTGGATGTGTCTGAACCACAACCCGTCCGGTGCCTCCGGCGGCGGCAACAACCTCCAGTCCTGGAACTACCGCCAGCACGCCTCGCACCTGGCCGCGGTCGCCCTCTACGCCAAGAACAACTGGGGCGTGAACTTCGCGACGGTCGACCCCTTCAACGAGCCCTCGTCCTCCTGGTGGACGGCGACCGGCACGCAGGAGGGCTGCCACATGGACGCGACCGTCCAGGCGGCCGTCCTGCCGTACCTGCGCAGTGAGCTGGACAAGCGCGGCCTGACGTCGATGAGGATCTCCGCGAGCGACGAGACCAACTACGACCTGGCCCGCACCACCTGGAACTCCTTCTCCTCCACCACGAAGGGCTACGTCAACCGGGTCAACGTCCACGGCTACCAGGGCTCGGGCGGCCGAAGGGACCTGTTGTACACGGATGTGGTGACGACGGCCGGCAAGGCCCTGTGGAACTCCGAGACCGGCGACAGCGACGGCACCGGCTACACCATGGCCTTCAACCTCCTCTACGACTTCCGCTGGCTGCACCCGACGGCGTGGGTCTACTGGCAGGTCATGGACCCGACGGCGGGCTGGGGCGTGATCAAGTACGACGCGAGCACCCTCCAGGCCGGCGCGGTCGAGACGAAGTACTACGTGATGGCCCAGTTCAGCAGGCACATCCGCCCCGGCATGAAGATCCTCGACACGGGCGTCGCCAACGCGGTGGCGGCGTACGACGCGACGGCGAAGCGTCTCGTCATCGTGGCCCTGAACACCTCCACCTCCGCCCAGACCCTGACCTTCGACCTCTCCCGCTTCACCACGGTCTCCGGCGGCACCAGCGGCCTGGTCCCGCGCTGGTCCACCCTGACGTCCGGCGGCGGCGACCTCTACAAGGCCCGCTCGGACACCTTCCTCAGCGGCAAGACGGTGGCGCTGTCCTTCCCGGCGAAGTCGGTGCAGACGCTCCAGGTGGACAACGTGACCATCTGATCCGCTCCTCGGCACCCGCCCCGAGCCCTCGCCGCCGCACCGCGACGAGGGCTCGGCCCGCTCGGCGAGGGCCCGCGCCGGGCCCCGCACCGGGGCCCTGGCCGGGTCTCGCACCGGGGCCCTGGTCAAGCTCCTGGTCGGGCTCCTGGCCGATAGCTGCCCCACCAGGTACCTGACCTTTGTCACCGACGGGCAGTACGGTGTCGTGCATGCGCCCCGACACGCCCGCCGAAAACGTCGACCACACCGCCGAAGCGGCCCGCCTGGAGCGGACCGCCGGCCTGTACCCCGAGGACGCCGAGCCGCTGCTGCTCCAGGCCGCGGCCCACCTGGAACTCTCCGGCGACCGCCCCGCCGCGAGCACGCTCTACGACCGCCTGCTCTCCTCCGCGGACGGCGGCGACGACCTGGACAACCCCCACCTGGTCCGCGCCCTCAAGGCCTCGAACCTCTGGGAGTACGGCCACGAGGCCGAGGCCCGCGCGATCATCGAGGGCATCCGCGCGGCCGCCCCGCGCGACCCGGCCCCCTGGGTGATCGTCGCGGAGGCCCTGGAGTCCCACGACGAGCTGGAGGCGGCGGAGGCGGCGTTCACGGAGGGGGCGAAGGTCCTGCTGACCGACGTACCGGAGCCTCCGTACGCGACGCACGCCCTGCTGTTCGGCCGCCACCGCGTACGGCGCATGCTGGGCGCCGCGCACGACGAGTGGGACGCGCTGGCCGACACGCTCCACTCCTCCCCGGTCTCCCTGGACGAACTCCACGACCCCAAGCGCGTCTGGTCCCTGGGCTCGGACAACCCGGCGGAACTGGAGGCGGAGATCTCCCGCCTCCGCGCCGAACTCGGCACCTACCGCGAGGCCCTCTCCCGCCCGTTCCCGGTGGCGGTCCTGCACTGGCCGGCGACCGAACTGACGGAACTGGTGTCCGCGTATCCGACCCTCTCCACGGAGTACACCTCGCACGAGGAGCACCTGGCGACGATAGAGGCGTCCCTACGAGAACTGGCGGCCTCCGGCACCCCGAACCTGGGCATCGTCACGGGCACGGTCCCCTCCTACGAGGCCTTCGCGGCGTCGGAGGGGGCGACTCCGGGGGACGGTGATCTGTTGCCCCAGTACGCGACGACTTTGGCAGCGCGGGGGAGGGCTGTGGCTTGGCCGCCGCAGCGGGGGGCTTCCTGCTGGTGTGGGTCGGCGTCGGCGTATGAGGGGTGCCACGGACTCAAGACCTGACCTTCACCGTGCCCGGAGCACGCCCGCACAGCCCGCCAGACAGCCTGGCGGGTTTTCGGCGTCTGTGAACGCCGACACGACCCGATTCGCTCGCGGTAGACGGGGGGGTGCGTTGGTGTATGTGCCGGATGAAACCCTGAGCCGACCCTGGCGGCAGGCCCCACTGGGCCCCTGCCACCACTCGGTGGGAAATCCGCCGCCCCCCGGCGTGCAGGCGAGACGCGACCGCGCCCCCACACCCACGCCCAGAACGAAGCTCACGCAAGGGACCCCCACCCGCGCCCCCCGTTCCCCTGGCCGCTCGCTCGCTTCTCCCCCGTGTTGGAGCGGGTCGGGTCAAGGGGGGGGAAGCGAGTGGCCTACGGCGCCGGGTGCCGTGATCATTGGAAGGGGCTCGGGCAGAGGCACGGCGACTCGGTCTCGAGGATGGCACCACACCCGGGACAAAGGCTTGGGCAACATCTCGGACCCGCCGGCAGAATGCTTGCGTGTCTGGTGCTGTCCCATCCTCCCCATCCGTCTCGGCCCGCATGAGCCGCCAGGGTTCCCGCGATACGGCCCCGGAGGTCGCCGTCCGACGGCTACTGCACGCGTCGGGACTCCGTTACCGAGTCAATGTGCCCGTACCGGGAATGCCTCGTCGAACCATCGACATCGTCTTCAGCAAAGCCAAGATCGCGATCTTCCTGGACGGCTGCTTCTGGCACGGCTGCCCCGTGCACGCAACGCATCCGAAGGTCAACGCGGAGTGGTGGCGGGCGAAACTCGACAAGAACATGGCGCGCGATCTTGAGACGACTGAACACCTCACCGCCGCAGGGTGGACAGTGCTGCGCTTCTGGGAGCACGAAGCTCCCGAGGAAGTAGCCGGACGGGTGGGAGCAGTTGTGGAGTGGCGGCGGACGGAAGGGACCCGGGGGAGAAGAGAATGAGTGGACTGACCTTCGTCGATGTGTGCTCCGGGGCCGGTGGGCTCGCCCTCGGCCTCGAACAGGCGGGGTTCGAGCCGCGCCTGTTGCTGGACGACGACGAGTTGGCCGTCGGCACTCTGCGGGCCAACAGGCCGGGTTGGAACGTACTTCACACCGACCTGATGGAGTTCGACCCGGCCGAGTACCCCGTGAGCCATGATGTGGATCTCCTGTCCGCCGGCCTGCCACGAGTGAAGTCCAGTGCGAGCGTCGGACGCGCGGATTCGCGTGTGGAGGAGCGGTTGCTGGAGGCCACGATCTTTCTCGTCCATGCGATCAGGCCTCGCGCGGTACTCATCGAGAACGTTCCCGGGCTCGCGCACTCGGCCGCCTACCAGCCCTTCCGGGACTTCGCCCGAGCCGAACTGGCCCACCTGGGCTATGAGTTCAGCTGGTTCGTCGTGAACGCCGTCGACTTCGGCGTGCCTCAGAACCGCAAGCAGGGCGTCCTGGTCGCCATCGAGCGGAAGTGGGCCGCGGCGTTCCGGCCGCCGGCACCAACCGTGCCGCAGCCGACGACGGTCGGTGCCGTTCTGGGGCCTTCCATGGCCGCACGCGGTTGGCGGGACGCCGCCTGTTGGGCCGCCCAAGCCGATCGACCGGCTCCGACTCTGGTCGGTGGCTCGAAGAACCGGGGCGGCGCGGATCTAGGGCCGACGGGAGCCAAGAACACCTGGGCGACCATGGGTGTCAACGGTCACACCGTGGGCGACGAGGTTCCCGACGCGGACTTCGTATGGGATCCCACACTCGGCAGGGATCACATGGTGAAGATCACGCCCACGCAGGCTGCGCTGTTGCAAGGCTTCCCCGAGACGTGGGAGATCACCGGGCGCAAGACCGCCCGGTACCGCCAGATCGGACACGCGACACCACCACCCGTGGGGAAGGCACTGGGACGAGCTGTCGCCGCTGCCCTCATTCTGGAACCACCCGCCCCGCCGGCCGGCTAGAATTCCGCCACATGACCAGCACGGCGTCCCTCAAGTACATCCTCGACCAGCCTTTTGTCCTTGACCTCTTCGCAGGTCCTGGTGGGCTGGACGTCGCTGGTCACTCGCTCGACATCCCGAGTCTCGGTATCGAGTGGGACAAGAGCGCGTGCCTGACCCGGTACGCCGCCGGGTTGGACACCCTCCACGCCGATGTGAGTGCGGTACGCAGGGACGCCTTCGAGACGCTACCGCCGGAGATCAACGTGCTCGCCGGCGGCCCTCCGTGCCAGACGTACTCGGTGGCCGGGCACGGCGCCGGGCGCCAAGCTCTGGACAGGGTCAAGGAGTACATCGAGCGACTGATGGCGGGCGACTCCGACCAAGAGATCGACGAGGACCTGAAGACCCTGACCGATCCACGCACCGCGTTGGTCCTCGAGCCCCTCCGATACGCGATTCAGGCGACCAGGAGCCCTAACCGGGAGCACCGCCCGTACGACGTCATCGTCCTGGAGCAGGTCCGCGAGGTCGAGGCGCTCTGGAAGCACTATGCCAAGGTGCTGGAGGAGACAGGGCTGCCCGACGGGACCAAGTACAAGGTCGTCGTCGATGTCCTCGACACCGAGACCTACGGGGTTCCGCAGACGCGATCCCGCGCGGTGCTGATCGCTCGGCGCGAGGGGCTTGGTGAGCCCTCGCTTCCCTCGCCGACCCACCAATCCTACGAAGCCAAGGGATGGCACCGAAGGAACGGGAAGAACGAGCAGGGGGACCAGGCCGCCGCAGACCAAGTCCGTCAGGCGACCCTCTACGATGGCGCCGAACCGGAGACCCATGGGCACCGGGCGACAGGCGACGAGGGCCTGCGACCCTGGAGGTCGATGGGTGATGCCCTGGCGAACCAGGTGGGCTCACATCCGGGGCGCCGCACTCCGTTCCTGGTTCGCTCGAACTACGGCAGCTCCAGCCACCCCGGACGACGAGGCGTGCGAAGCGACCAACAGCCCGCCTTCACCGTCACCGGCAAAATCAGCCGCTTCGTAGTCTTCCAACACCTCGACGAGAGCATCGTCTACGAGGGCGCACGGTTCAGCATGAACGAGGCTGGGATGCTGCAGAGCTTCCCGCCGGACTATCCGTGGTCCGGTACGGCGCAGGCCCAGCAGGTGGGCAACGCCGTACCGCCGCTGTTCGGTGCACACCTGCTGAGCGCAGCTCTCGGGCTTCCCAGGCCGGACCCGGAAGCGTTGAGCAAGCCGTGGCAGCCGGCCACGGAGGAGCAGCGGGCCAAGCTGCGGAGCAACGGCTGTGGGGCCGCCAACGACTGCACCGACAAGTGCCCGCGGCCCAAGGACCAAGTGCCGCCGCCCTCTTCCGTGCGCCCGCGCAAGAGCAAGAAGGCGTCGGCGAAATAGTCCGAGAACGGCTCCAGGTCAATCCCCGCTCTTCCTGCCCCTGACCGGCGCAGTCTCGAACATGTCCGCGAAGTAGCTGGTGAGCACCGCCACGGATTCCTCGGGGACGGGATCCTCGTCGGGCCCCTTCGGGAGTTCGTACCGCTCAACCGGTGGCGCGGATTCCGCCTGCGCGATCCAGTCCCGCAGATGGACGGGGTCGCGGGGTTCATCCGGCGCGAGAACGTCGTAGACCAGGGTCGCGCCGGCCGCATTGATCGCGACGCTGAGGCCATCGACCTCTCGCCCAGTGGTGACCAGTCCATTCTTCAGCAGGCGGACCACAGCCTGAGCAGTGGGGCGGTGGTCGATTATCTCCTTCTTCAGAACGCTGTGGATGAGGTCCTGGTTTCTGCAGGCGGCCTCGACCGGCTCGTAGTCCGCCCCGTTCCTGAACAGCTCAGCTGCCCACCACAGGCGTGAAAAACACTGCCGATCGGCAGATCCCCGGAAGCGCTCCGCGGGGACACGCCTTTCCGGCTTCTTCGCCGTCGGTTCCGAAAGGTGACGCCAGACCACGTAGTCGGGAGCCACTGCCAACGCGAGGTGGTTCCACAGACGCTTGTCCGCCGCCTCCCGCCGCGTCAGCCGCAGCGTGGCGTGGAGCCGAGGCGCCAACCACGCGTCGGCTCGGGTGCGGTCCTCCCGAAACTCGAACATGGCGTCTTCCACCAGGCTTCGGAGCGGCTCGACCCACCATCTGGCGTCGTCCTCCGGAAGCAGCTCCACGACCTTGGCGAGGTCGATGCCGGCATGCACCTGTTCGCCCTTGAGCAGTCCCTCGGTGAGAAACGGGTCGGCGGCCGAGGCGTCGAGCAGCGCCAGGCGCTCCGGGACATGGCTCGGTTTGGTGATCACGTCTCGCTCTCCCGGTTCATCTGTTCCAGCCCGCGAATGACATAGGCGAGGGCCTTGGTGGCGTCGGCGCGGCGGATCGCCGCGTAGTGGATGCGGGTCTGGAGTTCCACCCAGCCCGAGTCTCCGGTGCGGCGGCGGTGCACCTGCCGTAGCGCCTCCTCGACGTGTACGCCGGGGACCACATCGGGGAGCATCTCCCGCAGCACCTCGCCCCGCCAGTCGGTCGGGAAGACCGGACCGGCGCCGGGTTCCACCTCCAGGTCGCCGATGGCACCGTGGAACACCGCTGTCCAAACGTCGGTGGACATCTGCGCGACCAAGAGGTCGCGCACCTTGCTCTCCACAGCCGACCCGTTGCTGTCCAGTAGTCCGAGGATTCCCTCGACATCGGTGTTCACGAACACCGTCGGGACCCGGGCGGCAGCGTCCACGACCCAGGGGGCATCGGCATACGCCTGCAACCATTCCCGCGAACTCTTCTTGAACGAGGCTCTGCGCACCTCCAGTCGGAGCTCCTGGACCGGGTCGTCCGAGACCGTGTCGATGACCCAGTTCCGGTCAGTTTCGGCGATGGACCGCCCCCGCACCCCGCCGACCGTTCCCACCGCGTATGCGGTGAGGGAGGCACGCCCCAGGTGGTCGTCACGGAGCACCTCGACGGAGCCCGACCAGTCCCGGCCGTCCTCCGTGTCCCGCGTGAGATCCGTGGACGTACGGGCATTGGTCTCGCCATCGGTCACCACGGCAAGGACGCGTAGCTCGGACCAGGCGACATCGGGCGCGTTCGCACCGGGTGGCAGCGTGGCGGAGAGCCCGATCGTGGCGCTCACCCAGTCGGCGTGGCCCGCGATGCCGAGCGCGACGGCCTGCTGCTGGGTGGAGAACGCGGTGGTCTCCAACTGATCCCGGGTGCCGTCGGGCAGCTTGAGGGAGACCGAGGTCACCCTGAGCGTGACCGGTCGCTTGAGGCGATCGTAGGGGTAGGACTTCACGCCTCACTCCCCCTTGCCGGCACGGAGTTCGAGTACGAGGCTCGTGAACATGGCCCTCACGGGATGGCTGGTTACGTCGGTGGAGCCACGGAACTTGGCCCGTCGTGTGCCGGGCGGGAAGCGCAGGATCCCGTCCTCCACCTCACAACCCTCGACGGCCACGAGTTCCGCCCAGTCGAGCTTCGGGCGACCACCGGAGCGCACGTCCAACTGGGCGACCGGAACCATCGGGACGATCTCGTCGCCGCGCGGGATCTTCACCTCCGCGGTGATCCGCCACTCCCCTTCTTCGCCGACCGTCGCATCGAGTGCGTCCAGTTCCGGCACCACAGGCCCGGTGGGCACCTTGGCCTTCGACTTCTTCTTCACGGTCAACGCCTTGCGCAGGGCCTCGCCGCCCTCGGCGCCGCCACCGCGCTTCGGCCGTGCGACGAGGTCTTTGACGGCCTTGTTGGCTTCGGCGGTCATCGTGTTGATCCGCCGGTAGGCCGAGGGTGACCACCGCAGGGCCAGCTCTTCCGTCTGCCCCCACCGGTCGTGCTCGGGCGGTTCCGCCGCCCGCAGGAATTCCTCGGCCTCGGCCGCGAAGGGGGCCGATTCCCCGGCGGCCTCTCCCACCAGGAGCACGGCCTGGAATGCATTGGTACCGATTGGCAGGTTCGGGACCAATGCTCTCTTGACGGTCATACGGTTGCCTCGTAGCGAATGCATCTGGTTCTTCGGCCCGTTCTTCTTCTCCTCTCCGTCGCTCAAGACATCGGTTACCAGCAGAACTGCCTGGTGTGTCCCGAGGGTTCCGCTCTTCACGCCTCCGGACAGCGGCAGTTTCAGCGGAATGTTCTGGGACGCCACTTGACCGACCTCGGTGAGCCGATCCACAGTGACGCCCTCGTAGTGCGCCCGCAGGGCACGGGTCCGGGAAGGCTGCTCGACAGAAGGGTCGACCTGCTCCTCCGCCACGACGACTTCACCGTTGCGCATCGTACGGACAGAGGCTTCCAGGAGCGGAAGCCTGCCGCCCCCACCGGTCATCGCGGCCCAGAAGTCGCGCCCCAAGGCCTCGACCAAGCGGCGGTGCATCCTGCGAATGTCGCGGGTATCCTCGGCGCCTTCTTCCTCCTCCCCGTCCATGTCCTCTTGGTCGCCGTCCGGGGACGAGCGTTCGTCGAGGCTGGCCACGTCCTGGGCACCGACGACGAGGAAGGACGTGCCCGGTTCGTCGCTGTCCCGGGTGAGATGAAGACGGGCCACCGTCTCCTCGTCCGCCCACCACGAGCGGGCGACCTTGGCACCAGGAGAATCGGGGTCGGGGCGCCCGAGCCATGCCGGACCGGCCCACGGCTCCCCGTTGACCTCCCGCCAGGGAAGTTCCAGGCGGCCGATGACCCGCCGCTCGGTACGCCCCTCGTGGGCCTCCGACAGGGTGGAATTGACGAGCACGAGGCCAAGCGCACTGGTGGCCCACAGCGTCGCCTTGCCGAGACCGTACGAACCCCCCGCACCCGGCCCGGACTTGAGGCTCTCCAACTGACGCCTGATCACGGCGGCAAACTTGCCGTCCTCGTAGTCGTCGCCGGTGAGCCCGGACGCGTTGTAGTCGTCGACGCGCAGCAGGACGAGGCGCCCCTTCTCGTACATGTCGCGCACCCCGGCGTCCACAACCCTGCCGACCTTCTGGTTCCCGGCGGTCTCCGAGACGGCGGAGTAGTGCGGGAAGAGGTCGTTCCAGAGGATGGCGTCGCGGAAGTCGTCCAGGAACTTCCCCGTCAGCTCGTGCAGGGTGTAGCGGACCCTGACGGGGCGGCCTGTGTCCTTCCGACGCTCATCGAGGCTGTTCTGGCAGGTCTCTCGGGCGAGGACCTGCACGTCGGCGTCGAAGGCGAAGGCTGCGGCATTGCCCAATTCACGGCCGCCGTCGGGGTAGCCGGGGCGGTGGTACCAGGAGATCGGGAGGCCGGCCTGGGTGTCGGTGGTACGGGTGTGCACCGTGCCCACGTCCGTGCCGAGCGCCTTGGCGATGTCCGTCATGACGGTCGGGCGAGGAGTCGACCTGCCGGTGATCCACGCGGACACGGCGGCCCGGGTCAGCTTGAGCTCGTCGGCCAGTTCGGCCTGCGTCTTCCCCGCGAGCTTGAGCTGTCGGGCCAACCAGGGCCCGAACTCCTCACCTGTCTCCACGCGCCGCCTGCTCTTTCCTCGGAGTCCCATGCTGATCGCATGTTGTGGACCACCAGGCTAATTTGACACGCGCAGCAGCGTCAACCAACAGTTGATCGATCTTGATCACTTGAATCACTTCAGTCGAGCGTCCAACTTGTCTCGAATGATCGACTTTGGAACCAGATGCCCTATTTCCACAAGCGGAAGCATCAACTCCGCCCAGGGGGAAGGAAGTTGATTGACACGTTCGAGTGAACGCCGATAGCGTTGTTGACGATGGGGATCTCATCTCGCTCGTGAAACCCGAAAACGGGAAGACCGGGCGACCGGGGGAGAAGTGCGCCCAAAATCCCACCATCTGCCTAGCCATCACCCTGCAGAGCTCTTCCAAGAAACGCCCTTCCGAAAGCGGCTGGCCACCCAAGACCCCATCCGCTAGCTTATTTCGAGGGAGCAAGTCTCAACCAGGTCATAGATATTTTCCATTTCGTTTCACACGGGGGACGTGTGCTCGAATACACCCCTGTGCAGCTGCAGGATGCGACGACCGACAGGGGTGCACCACTCGATGAATGAACAGGACAGTGAGTCGCTTGACTCGCTTCGGGATTCCAGCTCGTTCGAGCTGAGGATCAAGACCGCAGAAAGCAAGGTCGAAGTTCTGGGGATTCTCTGCGAACACGACCTGTCCGAGGAGGTTTTCACCGACAGGTTCCCTGTCCTGGCCAAGCTGTTCCAGGGGCTGCCGAACTAGACCACTCCCCCTGCCTGACCCAGAGAGTCCCGAGCATGTCCGGGGGAATCTCGGTCTGGCAACAACCAACGCTTTCACCGCGAGTTATCCGCTTCACCACGGCACTGTGGGAATACGCCCACGCCCACGTGCCATGGCGAACGAGCAGGGGCCCGCCGTTCGATCTTTCGCCGAACCTTTGACATCCCAGGAGCGCAGAAGCAGTGCCGTATTCGTCCTCTCCGGTAATTCAAACCGTTCTCGAACAGTCATCGCGTGTCCTGCAGACATACGCCGTGGACCCCGGCCTCGTGGCCGAGCACGCCAATGGAGAGCGCCGCATCACGCAGGGCGGATATGGCGACCGCCAGCTTTTCGAGCTCGCCCAGAACGCGGCCGACGAAATGGCCGACGAGCGAGGCGGTCGAATTTATTTCATCCTCACGGAAACCCACTTGTACTGCGCGAACGAGGGTAACCCGGTGACCCCAGAAGGCGCGGAGACAATTCTTCGAATGAGCATGTCGAAGAAGCGTGGAGGCCAGATCGGGCGTTTCGGAGTGGGCGTTAAATCGGTCCTCGTCGTGACCGACGCACCAGAATTCTTCAGCAGCACCGGAAGTTTCGGATTCGACCGAGCCTGGTCGTTCGAGCAGATCAAGGCCGTGCCCGGCGTGGCGGCACGCTACGGCCCCGAGTTCGACGCTCCTGTGCTGCGGATGGCCCGACCTCTGGACATGCAGGCCGAGCGCGCCTCCGATCGCGTCCTGAACGAGCTGCTGAGCTGGGCCACCACCGTCGTTCGCCTGCCCCTACTCACGAAAGCCGACGACCGGCTGGGCCGGGACATGCACGGCGGACGTGGCAAGGACCACGGCGAACCCCGCGAGGAATTCCCAGCCGGCTTCCAACTCTTCTCGCCGCACGTCGCGAAGGTCGTGCTGGAGGACCGCCGGCCCCGGCCCATGGTCCGTCGGACGCTGACCGCCCGGCAGACCGGCGACCTGCACACGGTGGTCGAGGAGCGGACAGGGAAGGCCGTCACGACCGACCGGTGGCGCGTGTTCACCACGAGCCACGAACCCGGTCCGGCTGCCCGCGATGACGCCGGAGAACTGCACGACCGGCTCTCGCTCGACCTCGCGTGGGGCGTCCCGGCCCTGGAGAAGGATCAAGAGAGCGGCCTGTACGTCAGCCCGCAATCACGCGGACGCGGCAAGTTCTGGTCCTTCTTCCCGACCAAGTACGAGATGTCGCTGAGCGGCATCCTCAACGGCGCCTGGAAGACGAACGAGGACCGGCAGAATCTGCTCGACTCCTCCCCCTTCAACCAGGAGATGATCCGCGCGGCAGCGCAACTGGTCGTCGAGTCGCTCCCGGCTTTGGCGCCCGTCGAGGACCCAGCCGCCTACCTCCCCCTGCTGCCCGGCCGTGTAAAGGAGGCGATCAGTTGGGCGGACGAGTTCCTGACCGAAGAGATCTGGATGCGTACCGCGGTGAATGCGTCGCTTCCTGACCAGAACGGCGTACTGCGCGTGCCGAAGGACCTGCGGGTGCACCCGCGTCCCAAGGACCCGAGGAAGGAATCGAAGTCCCTCCTGCGTTGGCTGCGGTGGTGGCACGAGTGCCCGGACCGTCCGTCGAATTGGCTGCATCCGAGCGTCGAAGTGGACTCTCTGCGCTCCGGCAAGGTCGAACACATCCTTGGTGCAGCCAAGCACCAACGAGCGGACGTTCGCCACTGGTTGGAGGCCCTCGTCGAGAGCGGCACCGCGCGGGCCTCCGCGACGGCAGTCCGCATTCTCGCCGACATGATCGAGGTCAGCTCCCCGTTCGTCGAAGAGGCCCGCAAAGCCCACATCGTCCTCACCGAGGAGCATGGTCTCGTCGCCCCTGTGCACGGCAAGGTCTACCGCCGCACCAACCAGGACGGGCTGCGCGAGTCCCTGGTGTACGTGGTCGACGAGCTCGCCCAAGACCCCTCGCTGGCGCACGCGCTTGACGTCCTGGGCATCAGGGAGGCTGATGTCGAGGGCCGGTTCGACAGCGTTCTCGATCAGGGCTTCGACCACTACAGCCCATCCGACTGGGAGCGGTTCTGGGAGCTTTTCCGTCAGGCGGGGGTCCGTCGTCTGACCCACAAGGTCTTGGAGCGGGTGCCCGAAGCACGCTCGACGCTCCGGGTGCGTAACGCCGACGGTCGGTTCAGGCCGATCAAGGACTGCATGCTGCCGGGTGTCGTGGTCGACGCGAAGCGGGACCCGAGCATCGCCGTCGACATGGCCTTCCACTCCGACGACACCCCCTTCTTCTCCCAGGTCGGTCTGCGGGAACGACCGTCCGGCGGGGTCCGGCCCCAGGAGGGCGAGACGTGGTTCGAGGAGTACCGCGAAGCCCTCCACACCGACTACCTGCGCCGCCTGGACAGTAGCGCCCCGCGCCCCGCGCTGAACCGGATGAGGGTCGAGGGTGCCCCGATCGGCGGCCCGCTCCACCTATTCCGCGCCCTCTCCGAGGAATCCCGCGCCGCGTTTCTGAAGGTGCTGCCCGACGACGCTGTCGTGGACAACTGGACGCGGCAAATCGGTGCGCAGACCAACACCCGACAGGCGGTGCCCTCGCCGATCAGGTGGATGCTGAAGAAGTTCGGCACGATCGCCACCTCCCAGGGGATCAAGCCGCTGAGGGAAGCTGTCGGCCCCCAGCTCTCCGGTTACCGAGACGTGCTGCCGGTCGCCGACATCTCTGCCGAGAAGGCCCGCAGGCTGCGGCTCCCGACCACCGTCGACGAGGTCCCCGCCGACCGCTGGGAGGCACTGCTGAACGAGGTGACCCGCAGCGAGGACGACTCCTTCGTGGGCGCCACCTACGTGATGCTGACCCGGTTCGGCGCGGACTTCCCCGAGGACTCCCTGACCCGTTGCAGGATCGGCGACGTCTGGGGAACCCGGCCCGACAACGAGATCACCGTCGCCGTCGGGGCCGCTCAGTACCAGGCGTTGCGCGCCGAGCAGCTCCCAGCGCTGCTTGTACCGACGGCCGACGACGCCGAGCTGATGATCGAGAAGTGGGGCATGCTCCGCTACGCCGACGTGATCAGCCTGGAGACCCGTGAAGTCACGGAGGGCGACCCCGTGCCGCTGGTCGAGTTGTTCCCCGCCTTGCGGCAGCGCCTGAACAGCGGGAACCGCAACAGCATGGTGCAACGGTGCAGCGAACTGGAGGAGGTCACCCGTACGCCCAACGGCACGCACGCCTCCCCTCTGGACGCCGTTCGCCAGGACGGCACCGTCAAGGTCCGCGTGCCCCTGGAGCCTGAGCCGATGCTGCGGCTGATCGACCGCGAACTCGGCCTGGGCCTCGGCCCCGCCGGCTGCCGAGCGGTGCTGGAGCACCAGGACCGTATGGCGCGGGACAGCGAGCTGAAGGCGGCGCAGAAGGCGGTGCGCGAGGCCGAGGACGTGGTGGCCAAGATCGAGCTGCTGATCGGTGCCGACGCGCTCCGAACCGGCCTCCCCGAGGGATTGATGGAGGCCGAACTGCTGGCGACTGACGGCGTTGAGCCGTCCGGGCGCCGGATCGCGCAGATGGCGTTCAACGCGCACGGTGACGGAGTACTCCAGCAGCATGCCCGGGACATCCAGGCGCGCTTCCCCAACGCCCCGGTCGCATACGGGGGCTCATCGGCGGCCATCTCATTCGTCTCGGAACTGAGGTTGCCACTCGCGTTCGCCGGTTCGAGGACTCCGTCCCCGCCTCCGTTCGAGACCGTCGAGGGCCCTCGGGACTTCCCGAGCCTCCACGAGTACCAGGAAGATCTGGTCCGGAACATCTCCACCATGCTCGACCGACTGGCGCCCCAGCGCGGCATGCTGTCGCTGCCGACCGGCGCCGGCAAGACACGGGTCACCGCCGAGGCTGTGATCCGCTGGGTGAAGCGGGTTGGCGACCTCAAGGGTCCGCTGCTGTGGATCGCACAGACCGAGGAGCTGTGCGAACAGGCCGTCCAAAGCTGGAAGTTCGTCTGGAGCAAGGTCGGTGCCGAACGCCCGCTCACCATCAGCCGGCTGTGGAGCACCAACGAGGTCGGGAACGTGGTCGACCACCCGCACCTGGTGGTCGCCACCGACGCCAAGCTGGAACGGTGCCTGGGCACCGACCAGTACGCATGGCTGCGCCAGGCAGCGCTGGTGATCGTGGACGAGGCGCACACCGCCATCTCCAAGCGATACACCGAGATCCTGAGCCAGTTGGGACTCACACAGTACGAGACCGGCCGGCATCTCCTCGGCCTGACCGCCACCCCGTTCCGGAACCGCAACGAGGAGGAGACCCGCCGTCTGGCCAGCCGCTTCGGCAATCGGCGACTCGACGAAGGAGTCTTCCCATCGGGCGACCCGTATCGCGACCTCCAGGACTGGGGGATGCTCGCCCAGGTCGAGCACCGCACCCTTGAGGGCGGCCGTATCGAGCTCACCCGGGACGAGAAGACGCACGCCGATCGCATGGCCATGCTCTCCCGCTCCGCCGAACAGCGGCTCGCCGACGACCACGCGCGCAGTCGGCGCATCGTCGACTCGGTGGCCGAATTGCCGGATGACTGGCCAACGTTGCTCTTCGCCACCTCCGTCGACCACGCCAAGTACCTGGCGGCCATGCTCAACGACCGGGGCGTCCGGTCCGCCGCCGTGGACTCGACGACCAGTGCACAGGACCGTCGTACTCGCATCGAGAACTTCCGAAACGGACGTATCCGGGTCCTCACCAACTACGGTGTGCTCACCCAGGGATTCGACGCTCCGGCCACTCGTGCCGTGGTCGTGGCCCGGCCGGTCTTCAGCACCAACGTGTATCAACAGATGATCGGTCGTGGCCTGCGCGGACCGCGTAACGGCGGCAAGGACAGCTGCCTGATCCTCAACATCAGCGACAACATCACCAACTTCGACACCGACCTCGCCTTCAATGATTTCGAGCACCTCTGGAGCCGGAAGTGACCGATGTCTACCAGGACAGCCCTCCGCTCACCGACGAGCAGCTGGCCGTGGTCGAGCAGCCCTGGGATGCCCGTGTACTGGTCACCGCGGGAGCCGGTGCTGGAAAGACCCACACCCTCGTGCGCCGACTCGACACGCTGTGCGGCAATGAGGACCCCGAACAGGCGTTGGAGGCAGCCGAGATCCTGGTGCTCACCTTCTCCCGGGCCGCCGCCCGGGAGCTGCGTGAGCGGATTTCCCGACACGGGGAACGAGCCCACCGGGTGCGCGCCCGTACCTTCGACGCCTGGGCCTACGAGGTGCTCCTCCAGGCGCATCCGGACGGCGAGTGGGGCGCTGTCGGCTTCGACGAGCGGATCGCCGCCGCGACCAGCGCGATCGAGAAGGGCGCGCTGGAGATCGGCGACGCGGTCCCGCCCGCCCATGTCGTGATCGACGAGGTGCAGGACCTGCTGGGCGGACGCCGCGAGCTGGTGGAGACGCTTCTCGACCGGTACCAGGACAGCTGCGGCTTCACCGTTGTCGGCGACGCCGCCCAGTCCGTGTACGGCTTCCAGATCGAGGACCTGGGCGAACGCGTCGACGAAACGGGCCGATTCTTCGACTGGCTGCGCTGCTCCTACCCCGATGACCTGGTGGAGCTGCACCTCACGCGGAACTTCCGGGCCACCACCACCGAGGCCCGGGTCGCGTTGGGACTCGGCCCCCGCCTCCAACAACTGAGCGATCCGGACGAGGCGGGAACGCTCTACGACGCACTGCGTGACCTTCTCCTGGATCCGGCGAACGGAATGGGCGACCTGGACGACGAGTTCACCCTGGACGGTCTGCGGGACCTCTCCGACACGTGCGCTCTCCTCACCCGCGACAACCAGCAGGCCCTCGTGGTCTCCGGCCTGCTGCACGCGCACGGCGTCGACCACCGACTGCGGCGCCCGCTGGAGGAGCGGCCGGTGCCGTACTGGGTGGCCGAGTTGCTGCGCCGTACGGAGGCGAACGCCCTAACCGAGGACCGTTTCCGTACGCTCCTGGCGGAAATCCCGCTCCCGTATGAACCCGACGCCGCCGCACTGTGGTCGGTGCTGCGTCGAACCGCGCGCGGTACGGGACGCGGCGTCCTCGATCTGGACCGGTTGCGCCGGGCGATCGCACAGGGAGGATTCCCCGACGAAGCGGCCGACCCGGAGACGGCCCACGTCGTCGTCTCGACGGTGCACAGGGCCAAGGGCCTGGAGTTCGACCGGGTGATCGTCCTGACGCCACCGACTCTCGCCGAACTCCACAAGAGGTACCGGGACGAGTTGGACCTGCCCGCCGAGGCCCGCGCCCTGTACGTGGCGATGACACGTGCCCGCCAGGACCTGTACCACGTGGCCCCTCCCGAGCTGCCGCTCTTCAGGAGGGCAGGGGGCCGGCACCACGGCCGGCGCTATCTCGGGTCGTGGCGGTCGTACGACAGGTACGGGATCGTCGCCGAGCCGGGCGACGTGAACCGGGAAGACCCACCCGGTCAGGAGACGGATGCCGTCGCCACCCAGGCGTATCTCCTGAACCAGGTCCGTCCAGGCCAGGAGGTACTGCTGCGCAGGCACCACAACTTGCCGATGGGTGAGACGGAAAGCCCGCCGTACGCCCTGGTGCACGAGGGGCAGGAGATCGGCGAGGCCTCGCGGAGGTTTCGCGAGGAGCTGTTCCAAGTGCAGAAGGTCAACCGCACCTGGGAGCCTTGGTGGCCCGACGAGATCCACGGCCTGCGGATCGACACCCTGGAGACCGTGACGGGCAGCACCGCCGCCGGCGCCAACGCCGGTCTCGGTGAGCGAGGTGTGTGGATCGTCCCGCGGATCACCGGCATCGGCCGGTACCGGAGAGCCGACAACTACGAGGAGCAGCGCGCATGACGCAGGTGGCAGGCCGACACTCCGAGCACTACCGGGTCCGGGACGAGGAACTCCTGGCGGGGCTCCGTCGTGAACTCCTGGGCCCCGCTGAGGACTCCGAGCCGGCCGACCAGGGCGAGGTGCTCAGCCAGGACGCGCCGATCGACCGATATCTGACCGGCGTGCTGTATCCGCGGGCCGCGGACAAGGCCGCGAAGGAGCAGCAGAACGACGACGCCGACGGACAGCAAGGCCTGGATGCGACCCCTGTGATCGCCCACGAGAACGCCGAGGAGTCAGGCACCGCGCAGGAGGTCGGCGCCTCGGGAGACAGGCGTCCCTCCTCAATGGGTCTCACCTTCGCAGTCCGCCCGGCCAGCAGCAGTTCGATCGTGGTCTCGACCCGTGCGGCTGTCTACGAGCCCACCGATGCCGACGGCAAGCGCGTCCCGGCCCGCCGCGCCGAGGCGCGAACCACCGCCGACCAGCGGGAGCGGTGGCGGCGCAAGGAACTCGCCCTCCCCGACCAGACCATCGATGTGACCCGACCGGATCCGAGGATGAGGATCGATCTCGCCCCGGAAGCCGCGCTGCACGTCAACGTCCGACGTCTCGACCAGGCCAACGGCACGATCACGATCACTATCACGTTGATCAACACGCAAAAGGTCGGGGAGTGGGATCTCCAGGACGCCTTCTCCCTGTTCCAGTGCCGTCTCACGGTCCGGGCCGCCGACGGCTCCACCATGTTCGTCGAGCGTCCCGCCCCGGCCGCCGACCACGACCCGGAGATCGCCACGAGTCGGTTGCTGCACCGCCACGCCCCGACCTTCGCGGTCGGCCACGGCTGCGCCGCCGAGTGGGACTGGACTCCGTCGCCGATCGGTGTGACCGAATCCGAACTGCCCGCCGTCCGCGAGGTGCGGACCCAGTTCGTGCCCACCGTGGAGGTACTGCTCACCGACTCCAACCCGGAGATCGACAGCTCGGCGCTGTCCATGCTGGGGCTGGCCGAGCGGTCCGACGCCGACGTCCTGGTCGCTCTGGAAGGCCTCGCCACGGGGTACGAACACTGGATCGACCGCAAGTCGGCCGAGGCGGACGCTCTGACAGGCACCCCCCACGAGAAGCCCGCGCGGGAGCAGGTGAGGGCCTGCCGCGAGGCGCTCGACCGAATCCGTGAGGGCATCGAGCTGCTGCGGACCAAGCCCGATCTGATGAGGGCTTTCCGACTCGCCAATCACGCCATGGCAGACCAGCGTGCCCGCAGTGCATGGGTGAAGGGCGGACGCGTCGGCGCCCCCGACCCGGCCGCCGGTCGCTGGCGCCCCTTCCAGATCGCGTTCGTGCTGCTCTGCCTGGCCGGCATCGACGACCGCGAGCACAGCGACCGGCAGATCTCCGACCTGCTGTGGTTCCCCACCGGTGGTGGCAAGACGGAGGCCTACCTCGGACTGATCGCCCTCACGTCCTTCCTGCGCCGCATCCGCAAGGGCACGGACGGCGGCGGTGTCACCGTCCTCATGCGCTATACGCTGCGGCTGCTCACCCTCCAGCAGTTCGAGCGCGCGGCGATCCTGCTCTGTGCCATGGAGCACATGCGGCGCAGTACGCCCGAGCTGGGCCATGAGGAGTTCTCTGTCGGCATGTGGGTGGGGCGTTCGGCCACCCCCAACACTCTGACCATGGCAGGGCTGAAGCTCGACGAGCTGCGGAGGAATCTCGACAAGCGCCTCGCCACCGAGAACCCCGTCCAATTGCACGCCTGCCCCTGGTGCGGAACCCGCCTCGACGCACGGAACTACGAAGTCGACGAGGACGCCAAGCGGATGCGTGTCCGATGCCCCGGCGCGGACTGCGACTTCGCCGACGGCCTGCCCGTCCACCTGATCGACGAGGCGGTGTACGACGCGCGACCGACCCTGGTGATCGCCACCGTCGACAAGTTCGCGTCGATGCCGTGGCGTCCCGCGACCTCCGCGCTCTTCAACCGCGACGACGACCCGGACGGCGGCACCCCTCCCCCGGAACTGATCGTCCAGGACGAACTCCATCTGATCTCGGGCCCGTTGGGGACACTCACCGGGCTCTACGAGACCGCTGTGGACGCACTCGCCGACCGGCCCAAGGTGATCGCCTCCACGGCGACCATCCGTCGCGCCGCCGACCAGGGACGCCATCTCTTCGCCCGCGAAGTACGGCAGTTCCCGCCTGCCGGTCTGGATGCCCGTGACTCGTGGTTCGCCGTGGAGACGCCTCGCGAGGAGAAGGCGAGCCGCCGCTACGTCGGTCTCCTGGCCCCCGGCACCAGCCAGTCGACCCTCCTGATCCGCACGTACGCCACCCTGCTGCACCGGGCCAAGCAGGCAAAGACCGAGGACGAGGTGCGCGACGCGTACTGGAGTCTCGTCGGCTACTTCAACAGCCTCCGGGTGCTGTCGGCGGCCGAACTCCAGGTCCATGACGACGTGGTGGCCTATCTGGAGCTGCTGGCCGAGCGCGAGGGGGTGGAGGTCCGCTCGGTCGCCAACTACTCCGAGTTGACGAGCCGTATCGACGCCAGCGAGATCCCCACCCGCCTCAAGGGCATCGAGAAGCGGCTACCCGACGATGACACCGTAGATGTCCTCCTGGCCACCAACATGATCGCGGTCGGCGTGGACGTGGACCGCCTCGGTCTCATGGCCGTGATGGGCCAGCCGCAGACGACCGCCGAGTACATCCAGGCCACCAGCCGGGTCGGTCGCGCGCACCCCGGCCTGGTCGCGGTCATGCTCAACGCGACCCGGTCCCGGGACCGCTCCCACTACGAGAGCTTCCAACACTTCCACTCGGCCCTGTACCGCGAGGTCGAGTCCACCTCCGTCACCCCGTTCTCCGCCCGAGCCCGCGACCGGGGCCTGCACGCGGTGATCGTCGCCCTCGCCCGCATCATGATCCCCGCCGCCCGCCCCAACGAAGGCGCCGGCCAGGTCGAGTCCTACGAAGACATACTGCGGGGGCGCATCAAGTCGATCCTCCTGGACCGCGTGGAGGCGGTCACCCAGGAGGAGACCGGCGCCGTGTCCCGGGCCTTCGACGAGTTCGTCGATTGGTGGTGCGAAGAGGCCGACATCGAAAACAACCTGCTGTTCGAGCCTCAGAGGGGCAATCGTGCCCCTTCGCTCCTGAAGGCGTACGACGACTTGTCCCGGCACGCCGAGGCATATCCCACGTTGTGGAGCCTGCGTGATGTCGACGCCGAGACCGCCCTGTTCATGGAGGGAACCCGATGACCCCGCCCCCCGCCCGTCGTCGCCGGACCGGTGCGAACGGCACCGCACCCGCCCACAACTTCCCTCGGCGTGGTGCGGTCCGCCGCGCGCAGGCGATCACCACCTACGGCGTCGGTTCTCTCATCGCCGTCGACCACGAGTCCTTCATCGTCTCGGGACTCGACGAGGCCGAGCAGAGCTGGAGCCGTGACGAGTCCCCGCGGATCTACGAACGGCGACTGGCCCGAGTGCTCGACGTCGACTACTTCCGGCTGCCACCCGCTTCCGACGACACCAGCAGGGACGGTCTCCGCGTCCGGCGATTCCCCTTGATGCACTCCTGCCCCGAGTGCAACGACCTGCAACGGCACCGCGACTTCAACCCGCCCGCCGGACGAAGCGTCTGCGGTACGTGCGAGGTCGACCTGGTCCCATCCCGTTTCGTCGTCGCCTGCGAGGCCGGGCACCTCGCCGAATTCCCGTATTGGCAGTGGGTGCACGGCTCCACGGATCGTGGTGCCACGACGGCGGGACAGTGCGGAGGAAAGCTCAAAATGCGCACGACCGGGCGCACTGCCTCTCTCCGTTCCATCCTCGTCTCCTGCACCTGCGGGGAGGCTTCCGAGGCCTCGATGGAGGGCTCCTTCCGCAGGAGCGCGCTCAAGGACCTGGGGCTCATGTGCCGAGGCACCCGCCCGTGGCTCGGTGCGTCCTCTCCCGACGACGGGTGCGGACACCCCCTGCGCACGTTGCAGCGTGGTTCGTCAGCGGTGTGGCAGCCGGTGCTGAAGTCGGCGCTGTCCATCCCTCCATGGAGCAACGGCCGCGCGGATCCGCTCGCCGAGCACTGGGACGCGCTCCGCGAGTACGACGACCGCGCGCACGTCGAGATCTATCTCAGAGGTGTTTTCAAGGGAAAGTGTCCGGTACCGCTGGACGAGGTGATGGCGTTCCTCGACGCCGAGCGCGAGGAGGACCCCGACAGCGAGACGGCCCCCAGCTTCGACCACCGCTACCGTGCCCTGCGCAACAAGGAGTACGAGCGCCTGCGCTCGGGCAACGACGAGAGCGAGCACTCTCGCGACGAGCAGTTTGTCTGCGAGACCCCGTTGGGCGACCAGAGCGTGCTCGATCCGCTCGGCATCACCGGCCCGATGCTGGTCAAGAGGCTTCGCGAGGTGCGTGCCCTGAAGTCGTTCACCCGGCTCATCGATGCCGAGTCGACGACCAATTCCAAAGAGATGCCGCTGTCCGAACGTTCTCTGCCCTGGCTCCCGGCCATGGAGGTGCGGGGCGAGGGAGTCTTCCTCCGCCTGAACGAGGACCGACTCGACGCCTGGGAGAAGGCACCGGCGGTGGCAGCCCGGGTCGAGCGGATGCGTGCCGCCCACCAGCGGATGCTCGAGCAGCGGGCCAACGACCCGAGCCGGGTTGCCCCCTCCCCCGCCACTCCTCGTATGGTGCTGCTGCACACTCTGGCCCACGTCCTCATCAACGAGTGGAGCCTGGAAGCGGGCTACCCGGCTGCGGCCCTGCGCGAGCGCCTTTACGCCGCGGACGACATGGCGGGGGTACTCGTCTACACGGCGACGAGCGACTCTGCGGGCAGCCTGGGGGGTCTGGTCGCTCAAGGCGAACCGGAACTCCTCGACCGTACGGCCCGTTCGGCCGTCCGCCGTGCCGAGTGGTGTTCCTCGGATCCGCTCTGCATGGAGACCGAGGCATCCGGCGCCGGCGGAATCAACCTGGCGGCCTGCCATGCCTGCGTGATGCTCCCGGAGACTAGTTGCGAGCACAACAACGTCCTCCTGGATCGCGCACTGCTTGTCGGTACCCCGGACGATCCCGAGGTGGGCTTCTTCGTGGAGGTGTTGCGGCAGTGATCTCCGCTCGGCGGGGGCCGAGCCCGAGTACAAAACAGCGTCCTGCCGATCTCGCACGAAGTGTTGATCGGCGGGCCGCTGTCCGATTCAGCTGTCCGGTGCCAAGTCGAAGCGGGCATGCGCACGGTCCAGGACCTCGTCCGCATCGCAGCCGTGCGCCCGCAGCCAGTGCAGAAAGTCGGCGATGAGCATGACCACCGACTCCTCGGCCAGAGCCTTGCCCACCCTTCCCTGGCTGGGTCGAAGGGGTGGCTCGTCGCCGGTGTAGAACTCCAGCAGCGCCTCGGCTCGCCGCACACCGGGGCGCTCCACGTGCCCGTTCGGTGAGGTGAGCCCCGTTGCCAGCTCGCACCAGGTGACCTTTCGGTCGAGGTGGAGTTGGACGCCCCAGCGGGCGGCGACCGCGTCGACCAGGGCCATGCCTCGTCCACCCTCCGAGTGGACGTTCGCGTCGAGGAGGGTGGGCAGGGCCCGCGTGTCAGGGTCGTGGACCTCAATGCGGAGATGCACCCCGCTCATCGAGACCGAGAGAGTGGCCTGGGTCCCGAGGCCAACGTGTGTGATGACGTTGGACACCAACTCGCTGACGCAGAGTTGGGCTTCGTCCGCGACTTCGTGCAGTCCCCAGATCCCCAGATGCATCCGCATGACCCGGCGCAAGGCGGCCACCTCTGTCGGATCGGCCGTGAAGGCAAGGTCCCACGGCTTGCGCGTCATGCACTCTCCCTGGCCCACGAAAGCTCCCTTCGTCCCCGTGACACCCGCCGAGCGCGAAGCGTTACGAGCTGTCACGATGAGTGTTGCGACATCAGGGTGCAGCGCTCGCATCCCCTCATGCAATGTGCACAGCGAGAATCCCACTTCCGAGTGATTGGAATGCAGCCCCCTTGGCGAGAGACTGAACGCCCGCTATTCGAAAAACGGGGTTGATATGGCCGGATCACCTACCGCACGCCGGCGCCGTCTCTCGATCGAGCTGAAGAAGCTCCGCGAGCAGAGCACTCTCACCTGCGCCCAGGTCGGCCAGGCTCTCGACTGGAGCGGGTCCAAGGTCAACCGCATGGAGACGGGCAGCGGACGGGTCCAGCCCTCCGACATCGACGCTCTCTGCCGCTTCTACGGCACGAGCGAGGAACTGCGCGAGTTCCTCAAGTCGCTGGCCCGTCAGGCCAAGCTGCGGGGCTGGTGGCAGGTTCACGGCTCAGGCGTTCCGGAGTGGTTCAACATCTACATCGGCCTGGAGCAGGACGCTTCCACGTTCCGCCAGTACCAGTGCGAGCTGGTACCCGGTCTCATGCAGACCCCTGCCTACGCCTCGGAACTGCACAGGGTCGGCGCGCACATGTCTGCCGAGGACATCGACAGAGCAGTTCAGGTGCGTATGGAGCGCCAGACGATGTTGAAGCAGCCCGATGCCCCGGAAGCTTGGTTCATCGTCAACGAAGGCGCTCTACGCAATGTCATCGGGGACCGAAGACTGATGCGGGAGCAGATCGAACAGGTGCTGGAGGTCGGTCAGTTGCCTGCCGTGACCTTGCAGGTCCTCCCCTTCGACTCGGGCGCCTACCCGGCAACGGGCTCCTTCACCATGCTGGGCTTTCCCGCCCCGGAGGACCCTGACATCGTCTACCGGGACGGCATCACCGATGCCGTCTATCTGGAGGGCGAGCATCATGTCCGTGAGTACACCCGAGCGTTCGACGGCCTCAGAGCCGCAGCTCTGAGCCCTCTGCGTTCGATCCATCTGATCGAGACGATCTCGAAGGAATACGCGAGTTGAGCATGGCAACGCCCGACGGGACGAGCCGTCCGAAGTGGTTCACGTCGTCGTACAGCAATGGTGCGGGAGGGGAGTGCGTCCAGTGTGCGTTCACCGGCGACGGCATTGTGGTCCGTGACTCGAAGAGTGAGGGAGGACCTGAGGTTTTCTTCGGAAGGTGGGCTTGGCTCGCCTTCGTACATGCTGTGAGGCCTGGTCTCGGCTGACGGTGAGGCTCCTGGTGCCCAGCGGCGCCACAGTGCCGGAGTCCATCTCCTGAGTTGTCCCTCGCACTTCCTGCAGCCGAGGAGGATCTGTATGCATGGGCTCGGCGATCATCTGACCATCGGTGAGCGCATCGCCTTCCACCGGCGACGCCGCGGCTACACCCAGCAGGTACTGGCCGGACTGGTGGGCCGCAGCACAGACTGGCTCGCCAAGGCGGAGTCGGGCCGACGCAAGCCTCCCCGGATCGACATGCTCGCCGAGTTGGCCCGTGTGCTTCGGGTGCCGCTCGGCGACCTGCTCGGGAAACCCGTGCTGATGGAGGACGAGCGGCAACAAGACGACGTACCCGCTGTCCGGGACGCTTTGATGAGTCCGCGCCGACTGTCCCGGCTGCTGTTCGGTCCTGAGGCGGAGAGTCAGCTCCCGACGCCGGGCCCCGTAGCTCCCCACGTCGAACAGGCTTGGGACGACTATCAGGCCGGTCGACTCGGCAAGGTGATCGCTGCGCTTCCCGGCCTCCTTCAGACCGCTCATGGGCTCGAAGATCACGCTGTCCGCTCCCCCTCAGAGCGCATGGCCTCCTGGGCGGTCTCCGCGCGTGTGCATCACCTCGCAGCCACGACGCTTGCCAAGGTGGGGGAGTCCGACATCTCGTGGCTCGCCGCCGAGAGGGCCATGAGAGCGGCCGACGAGTCCGAGGACCCGCTCGTCCTGGCCTCCGCCGCGCGGGCGGGTACCCATGCTCTCCTGGCCAATGGCCGCTACGACGATGCTCTGGAGTTGGCTTTGACGGCGTCGAGGTGGCTCTCCACTCGCATCGAGGAGAGTGATCCCGCTGCTCTGAGCCTGCTGGGCATGATTCATCTGCGCGCGGCGATCGCCGCAGCCCGGCACCAGGACCGCTCGACCGCCATTGGCCTGCTGCGCCGCGCCGAAGGACTGGCGGACCGGCTCGGTACCGACGAGAACCACTGGCACACCTGCTTCGGTCCGACGAACGTGATGTTGCACCGGTTGTCGGCAGAGCTGGATCTCGACAACGTCTCGTACGTGGTGGAGCACGGTGACATCGACGTGGAACACGTGGCAGCGGAGCGGAGCGTCTCCCACCGTATCGACTACGCCAGGGCGCTGTCTCTCTCCGGCAGAGTGGACGACGCCTTCACGCACCTGCGCAGTGCCGAGTCCACATCGCCGCAGCTCGTGCGGAACAATCCTCGTGTCCGTGACACGCTGCGCGACCTGATCAAGCAGGCTCCGGTTACGGGCGGAGCTCCTTCGTCGGAGCTGTTCATGCTGGCTCAACGGTGCAGGGCGGTGCAGTGAGCACGGGGAAAAGCCGAGTTCTGGGGGTCGTGGGTACCAGCGCTGGAGGAGTCGAGAGCTTGCGCACCGGGCTCGTCCAGCCGGCGCTGGCGCGGGGCTGGCGAGTGGCGGTGACTCTCACGCCGACGGCGGGGCGCTGGCTGCGCATGAGCGGCGAGGCCGACCTCCTGGAGCAACTGACCGGTCTGCCCGTGCGGGACGAAGCACGGCTGCCCGGCGACGCGAGCCCACACCCGAGGGTGGACTGCTACGTCGTCGCCCCCGCGAGCGCCAACACGGTGGCCAAGCTCGCGACCGGCATCGCCGACAACCAAGCACTGACGCAGGTAGGGGAAGCGATCGGCACTCTCGGGCTCCCCGTCGTGGTGTTTCCCAGGGTCAACGCGGCACATGTCCGCCACCCGGCCTGGAAACGCCACATCGCAACGCTGCGAGAAGCCGACGTGCACCTGGTTCACGGCCCGGATGTCTGGCCTCTGTATGAGCCGCGGGAGGCGCCTGCGGGGCGTGAACTTCCTTGGACCGCGGTGCTCGACACCGTCGCACACCTCGTCGGCTGACGTGATGCACGGCTTCTGAGGCGGCATGATGACGGACCCGGACAGTTTGTCAGGGCTGGGGGTCCGTCAGGCAACGAAGCTTTCTCTTGCCGGACAAACCAGAACGCGGTTTGGGCAAGCTGGCTGCCTGAGAGGGGAGTTCGCCCTGCTGGGTCCGTGCGCGCTCCAGCGAAGCACAGGTCAGCCGTAAGCACACGACAACCGTCCATACGGGTGCCCATGGATCCCGTAGTCGTCCCAAGTCGCTCCGCCGAGGGCGGTCTCCGGCATGGCATCAGAGCACATCACCACCCAACGGCTGCGTCGCCCGACCCAGCCGAGTACTTCGTATGTCGTCGGCCTCGGCTTCGGCTTCGAGAGGCCTGATCAGGAAGGAGCACAAGATGACAGAGAGCACGACGCCGCCGCAGGCCCGAAACGGCCTTCTGGTCGCTGTGGAAGAGCTGGCAGCCGTCCACGACCGCTACGACAGCCTCCGGTCCGACAACGCGGGAAGTTCCGGCGACGCGCCGTGGCCGGGCGGTGACGGCAACCTCCACGACAGCGAATAGCGCCGAACGGCAGGGGGCCCGCGCGGTCCGTCACGCCGACCCCCTGCCGCACCGCGTCACACAGTCGAACGCACAACGAGGCTGAGGAGGAAGTGATGAAGCATCGGTTGGTCGATGCCATTGAGACGGCGCTCGGTTGGAGCGGCGTGGATGATCTCGGCAAGGGATTCGTGCGCGGAAGCACTGATGCCCCGGACCTCATGTCCCGCATTCTGACCCCGAACCGCCTGCTCGACATCGGCATGCGCAGGAGCCTGAACCGCCCGCAGTTCCGGGTCTTCCGTGAGGGCGAGGAGGTGCACCCGGCCGTCTATTTTACCGACAGCGTGAGTCCCAGGGGCCAGAGCATCCCAATGGTCAACATGCACAGCCTCGGCATGCTTCTCCGGGACGGCGCGACCGTCATCCTCGACCAGGCCAACGTCTTCGATCCGACGATGGAGGTCGCGTGCCGGGCTCTGCAGTGGTGGTCGCGTGAACGGGTGCAGGTCAACGCCTACCTGACCACGAACGAGGCATCCGGCTTCCCGCTCCACTGGGACGACCACGACGTAGTGATCGTCCAGCTCGCCGGCGAGAAGGAGTGGGAGGTGCGCGGGACTTCCCGATCAGTGCCCATGTACCGCGACACCGACTCCAACAGCACGCCGAGCGGAGAGATCATCTGGTCCGGGATCATGAAGACCGGCGACGTGATGCACATTCCGCGAGGTCACTGGCACCAGGCGACGCGGAACGGTCACGGGTCCGGCAAGAGCCTTCACGTCACGTTCGGCATCACCAAGCGCACGGGGGCGAGTTGGCTCGCCTGGTTGGGCGACTGGTGCCGCGAGAGCGAGGTGTTCCGACGTGACCTCGACCGCCGGCACGAGGCTGACGGCCGGCCCCTGACCGATGCTGCCGCGCAGCTGATCGTCGAGCGGCCTCCAGCCGAGTTCCTGGCCTCGTACGAGCAAGCGATGCCACTTCCGAGGCATGTGCCCTTCCTGGACGTCTTCGGAAGGCTCGACGCCGTGGTGTGCACTACGCACTTCCCTCCCCGGATCCAGGACAAGGGCGAGACGGTCGATGTGTCGGCCTCCGGCAAGAAGCTCACGTTCAGGGCCAAGGCCCTGCCCTCGCTGCGGCTGCTCCTGAGCGGTCGCCCGGTCCGTCTGGACCAGGCGGTACCAGCCGTCGGATCCGAGGTCGTGGACATCGCGGAAGTGCTGGTGAAGGAGGAGATGTGCGCGCCGCTGACCCCCGAGTTGTCCTCGGGTTACACCGGTCTCGTCACGACCGCCGACTCCTGACCGGCGCCCTGGACCTGGGCGTCACCGAGCTCGACACGAGCTCCAACTATCTCGACTTTCTGTCGCACGAAACTTTGGCGAGGACAGCCGCGGATCTGCTGCCAAGGTTCACGGTGTCCACCAAGGTCGGCTACTTCTGGACGCCGCACGGGGCGGAACACTCCCTCGACGCCCCTCGGCTGCGTAACGCCGTGGAACAGGCCGCCCGAGACCTCGGAAAAGAGCCGGACCTGGTGTTCCTGCACAACCCGGAGCACTCGCTCCGAGACCCTGACCGTCGTGCGAGGGACGCCCTGGCCCACGCGTGCGCCGCCTTGGAGGAGGCCACCGCCAAGGGGATGTGCGGTGCCTGGGGCGTCGCTTCCTGGGACCCGTCACCGCTGTCGGGGCTGGTCGACTCGGGCGCACCGAGACCCTCCGTACTCATGGTCCGGGCCGGTCTGTTGGTCGGCGTCCGTACGCTCGTAGCCGCAGATGCTCTCGCTGTGGCCTGGGACCTCCACGACAACATGCTGTGGGGCATGAGTCCCTTCGGAGGCAGCACGAACGCGTCCGTATGGGACCGGGTAGACCCGCGGATCTTTCTGCGGGACAGTGACGGAGCCTCGCGTGTACAGGCGGTCTTTCGGGCTTCTTACCACGTCCCGCAGGTACGCGCGGTTGCCGTGGGAACCGATGAGCCTGCCCATCTGAGCGAACTCGTCAGTGCTCTGGCCTGTGAGGTCGACGAGCGCGCGATCCGTGAATACCGGAAGCTTCTCTCAAGTCGACAGCTCGTTCAGCCCGCTTGAAGCTCCGAGACGACCTGCTCCGCCCTGCGGCAGGCGGATTCCAGACGTGGGTCCTCAGGATGGGCACCCGGGCCGAGGATCTTCGAGCAGGTGAAGAGGGTCATCAGCTTGCCGTCCCGGCTCTCGAAGTCGTGGCGCCGTTCGTGCAGTACGCGGTCGGCCAGGGCCGGGACGGCGAGCGAGCTTCCCCACAGCGTCGCGGAGTCCAATCCCCGCGGGGCGTTCCCCCAGTCCTCCCAGTCGAAGACGGAGAAGACCGGAGCAGTCATGTTGGCCCAGTTCAGGTCGGCGTGCGCCGGTACCCACCGCTCCACTGTCGTGTCGAAGTCACCGGGGAACGCGCTGCGGATGGTCTCCGTGACCAGGGTCTGGGTGATGGTGACGGTGTCGGGCGTGGCCACTCGGCCGGTGTGCTGTGCGGCGAGGGAGTCCAATGAGGTGTTGAAGGCCTGCCACCACGCGGCCGTCAGCTCGGGCTCGTCACTCAGCACGGCTGTGCCGACGGGGCCTCCGGGCAGAAGGTCGGTCTCGTCCGCCCGCCACATCACGGGGTCGACCGGGTCCCGCCAGACCGTACAGCCACGCCAGGAAGGCTGGGCGATGCCATGCAGTCGGGCGGCTTGCTCGGTTCCGTTCCAGCCCTGGTCGCCGATCTTGTCGAGCGGGCGGCGCTCGACTCGGATCCATGTGTCGCGGTCCGTGCGGGCTCCCACCGAGCGACGTTTGCGTACCACGGTATTCGGGTCCAAGCGCGTCTGGAAGGAGCATCCGACGCGGTCGAGGAGTTCGCCGACCGGGTGAACGCGGAGATCTACGGAGCGAACGGTGGCCTCTGGGAGCGTCATGCAAGGGACCGTAGCAGCCGGTCGAGCCGCGGGAGGCCAGTGCCGATGAGTTGACGTGCGGGCCGTCAGCGGGCTGGAGCAGTGGGAGTCCGCCCTGCGTGACCGGCCGACTACGACCGGCCGCCTGCGGGCGTCGGCGGCCGAGGCCGCCGCGCTGGACGCCCCCGCGCGCGCGGGCGGCTCCGGGTGCGGGCGGCCCCAGGAACGGATCACCCCGCCAGCGACCTCCCCACCGCCTTCACCAGGGACGCCGCCCGCGCGTCCGTCGGGTCCTCGACGATGTGGTTCATGACGTAGCCGAAGGCGAGGTCGTGGGACGGGTCGGCGAAGCCCAGGGAGCCGCCGCGGCCCGGGTGGCCGAAGGCGTGCGGGCCGGTGAGGGGGGCCTGGTCGGTGGGGAGCGTGTAGCCGGAGGCGAAGCGCATCGGGAGCATCAGGACGCGGTCCTGGCCCGAGGACTGTTCGCTCGTCGCCGCGGCGACCGTCTCGGGGGTGAGCAGGCGTACGCCGTCGACCTCGCCGACCAGGGCGGCGTACATGCGGGCCAGGCCGCGGGCGGTGCAGAGGCCGTTGGAGGCGGGGATCTCCGCCGCCTGGACCTCCGGGGAGTTGAAGTCGATCTCCGGAGGGTCCGTGATCGCGAACGCCCTGTTGGAGAGGGAGTCCGGGTCCAGCATGGCGGCCACCGCGGCGCGGTACTCCTCCGGGATCGCCTCCGGGGGGACGGTGGAGAAGTCGACCGTCGGCTGCCGGTACGCCATCCTGCTGACGCGGGGGCGTTCGCCGTCCGGCAGACCTATGAAGAAGTCCAGGCCCAGGGGACCGGCGATCTCGTCGGCGAAGTAGCGGCCCGGGGTGCGGCCGGACACCCTGCGGATCACCTCGCCGACCAGCCAGCCGTAGGTGCGGCCGTGGTAGCCGTGGGCGGTGCCCGGGGTCCAGGCGGGGCGCTGGGCCGCCAGGGCGGCGACCATGGGATGCCAGGTCAGGGCGTCGGCCAGGGGGACGGGGTGGTCCAGCGCGGGGAGGCCGGCCCGGTGGGAGAGGAGCTGGCGGACCGGGATGCGCTCCTTGCCGTGCGCGGCGAACTCCGGCCAGTACTCGGCCACCGGCGCGTCCAAGTCCAGTTCGCCGCGCTGGACCAGCAGATGGGCGGCGGTCGCGGTGGCGCCCTTGGTCGCCGAGTAGACCAGCTGGAGGGTGTCCCGGGTCCAGGGGCGGCCGGTGTCCGGGTCGGCGGTTCCGGCCCAGAGGTCCACCACCGGGCGGCCCCGGTGGTAGACGCACACCGCCGCGCCGATGTCGTCGTGCCGTTCGAAGTTCGCCGCGAACGCCTCGCGCACCGGCTCGAAACCGGGCGCGACCTCACCCTGGATACCCTCGATCGTCGTCGTCATGGCGCCCATCCTGGCAGCCCGGGGCATGCGCGGTGGCGGGATGGGCGGGGAGGGGCTGAGGGGCGGCCCGAGCCTCAGGGGCGCTGTGAGCCACGCCACGGGAACCGGTCCGGCGGTCCGGAGAGGTACAAGCGTGAGGTCCAACGATGACGACGGCGGGCGGCTGCGCGGGCGGGTGCGGGACGGGGAACGTGAGGCGTTCGCCGAGCTGTACGAGCGGTACGCCACGGCCGTCTACCACCATGCCCTGCGGCTGACCGGCGACTGGTCGGCGGCCGAGGAGGTCATGTCCGAGACGTTCCTGGCCGCTTGGCGGGGGCGGGCGGACGTGGAGGCCGAAGGGGGGTCGCTGCGGCCCTGGTTGTTCGGGATCGCCACCAACAAGGCACGCAACGCCGACCGGAGTCTGCGGCGCCGGCTCGCCTTCCTCGCCCGGCGGTCCACCGAAGAGGCGGTCGGCGACTTCGCCGAGGACGTCGCGGGGCGGGTGGACGACACCCGGCGCCTCGCGGAGGTACGGCGGGTGCTGGGGCGGCTGCGGCGGCACGAACGCGAGGTCATCGCGCTGTGCGTGTGGGGCGGGCTCGACTACGCCCAGGCCGCCGAGGCGCTCGGGGTGCCCGTGGGGACCGTACGGTCGCGGCTGTCGCGGGCGCGGGCCCGGCTGCGGGACATCGTCGAGCAGGAAGCGCATAAAACGCGTACGGGACATACGGAACCGCGTTCCCGTCACGGAGAGGTAGAGAGTGAGGCCGCGTTCGTGGCCCTGCCCCTTCAGGAGGAAGCCCGATGAACGAGCACGACGAGCGGGAGGAACTGGGGCGGCTGCTGCCGGCCGTTCCTGTCGAGCGGGGGCTGCCTGCTGAGCGTCACTCTCACCACAAGGACGTACTGATGCAGCTCATCGACCAGGATCACCGAAGCCACCAGGACCACCAGGACCACCAGGACCAGCGGAGTCGCCGCCCTCGGATTGTGCCTTCGCGGCTCCCCTGGCCCGCTCTCCTCGCCGGGGCCGTCGCCGTCGCGCTGGCCGCCGGGCTGACCGTCGGGGTCGGCGCGGGCCGGGACGCGGGCAGCGCGCCGGACCGGGCCGCCGTGAGCGGCGCGCCGGGCGGCGGGAGCCGCAGTGCGGTCGGCACGCTCGACCGGATCGCCGCCGTCGCGATGCGGACCGACGTCGGGCCGGTGCGGGACGGTCAGTTCGTGTATGTGCGCACCCGGGTCTCCGAGAACGAGTCCGACTGGGGGAAGCCGGTGAAGCCCGGCGCGCTGCACGACCGGGAGGTGTGGTTCTCGCAGAAGCAGGGGCCGCTGGTCGAGTACGGGCTGATCCGCGAGAACGGGGACGACTTCCCGATCAGGATCCTGGTGCCGAAGGGCTCGGACGGGGAAGCCGCCGGGATCGACCGGCCCACCTACGCCTGGCTCGCCTCCCTGCCCACCGATCCCGGCGCTCTGCTGAGGAAGCTCTACGCCGAGACGCCCGTCTCCGAGGGGGAGGACCGGGACCAGGCCGTGTTCCAGCGGATCGGCGAACTCGTCGCCGAACAGCTCCTGCCGTCCGCCACGGCCGCCGCGATCTACCAGGCCACCGCGCGGATTCCCGGGGTGACGGAGGTCGCCGACGCGGTGGACGCGGCGGGGCGGCACGGCATCGCCATCGCGCGGGAGGACACCCGGATGGGGCTGCGCACCGAGTGGATCTTCGATCCCGGCACCCTCGGGTACCTCGGCGAACGGTCCGTGCTCACCCGGACGTCCGCGATGGGCCGGGCGGGGACCGTGTTCGACACCCGGGCCGTGCTGGAACGCGCGGTCGTCGACCAGCGGGGCCAGGAGCCGGGCGAACGGCGGCGCGCCTCCCGCAGCTGAGGCCGGGCACCGGCGGGGGCGTCCGGGTGCCGCGTGGTTAGCCTCTTGCGCAGGAGAAGGACCGTGCAAAGGAGGCAGACATGGCGAGGGTTCCCAGCTCGGTGATCGCGGCCGGCGGGCTCGTCGGGGGGTACGGGGTGGCCCGGTGGACGAAGAAGCGGCAGCTGGGCGGGGTGGTGCTGGCCGCCGCGGGCGCCGCCGCCGCGCAGCAGTGGCGCGAGCGGGCGGGCGGGAGGGCCGCGGGGGCGCTGGGCGCCGCGTATGTCGCCGCCTTCGCCGGGTCGCATCCGCTGGCGAAGAAGGTGGGCGCCTGGCCGGCCGTCTTCGGTGTCGCGGGGGCTGTTGCGCTGGCCTCGTGGGCGGTGGCGGACCGGCGGGGCTGACGCCCCGGTCCAGCCCGGTCCGGCCGGTCCAGCCCGGTCCGGGTGGTGTCCGCTGCCCGGCCCGGTACCCGCCCGGCCCCGAGGGACGCCGCGGTGGCGACGGACAGGGCGAAGGGCCCGTACAGCGGGAGGAACCGGTCGGCCCGCAGCGTCGCCGCGGCCTCACGGGGCCGTCCGCGCGTCCGCCCCCGCACCGCCCGTCCGGAACGACCTCCGGTACCCATGGGGGCTCGTCCCCACCGCGCGGCGGAAGCGCTTCCAGCCTCGCCGGGTGAAGTGGGGTCCCTCCGCCGTACCGATCACTTCCTACAGCGCGGGCCACCACCACGGTGGCGGCGCTGACAGCGAGCCCCCATGTGCTCTGACCGCTTTCGGCCCGACGATCACCTCACTCGCCGCCTGGCCCAAGGCGGACAGCCGTGCTGCGCGACGGGCGCGGCCCGGACTGGGACGTCCCGCACGCGTCAGGACTGTCGCCAGGACCATGAGGAAGCACCGCGGGGTCCACCCCTGCGAACGCGGGTGCGCAGGCCACGCTCGATCAGCCGGGCGTCCGAGGCGGGCACCGTCGGCGGCGCCCGCCTCCTACGCGCACGGGTCCAGAACGGTCTAGAACTTGAGCTCCGGTGTGCGGTAGACCTTGCCGTTGCTCATCTGCCAGCCGGTGGCGTGGTCACGGAAGCCCTTCGGGCACGTGTACGACTTCGAGAAGGTGTCGTAGCCGGGGATCGTGCCGTCCTTGAGGACCTTCGCGTCCTGGCCGTCGGGGCCGGCGCACGTGACGCCGAACTGGCCCTTGGCGGACTTGGAGGTCGTGTTCGAGAACTTGACCGTGACCTTGGCGCCACTGTGGCTGATACAGCGCTTGGTCAGATTGCCGCTGCAGTACCACTTGGTGGCGGCGTCCGCGGACGGGGAAGCCAGCCCGACGAGCGAGACCGTGGTCAGCGCCGCGAGGGCGAGATGGGCGACTTTCTTCATGCGTGCTACTCCTGGAGAGCTGGTCGGATGCATGCGCCAACTCGGAAGCGCAGAGTGTGTGCCATCCCCCGATCGGCTGGGTCAGCCCATCAAGGCGCCCGACGGCCTGTCAAGATCGTTCTGTCCCGTATGGCCCCAGTTCGAGCGCTCCCCAGAGAGATCTCCCCGAATGCTCCACAGAGGAGGTCAGCGGCTTCAGGCGTGCGGAGTTGCGGAGTTTCGGGTGGTCCAGCCAAGGGTCTGCTTCGCGATCGCGTGAGGCCGGGGGAGCCGGTCCAGACGTGCCGGGATGTCCGTGGTGAGGGTGCGGCCGGTCGCCGCCTGATCAGTCGTGGCCATGCCCTCCCGGATGCCCCCGGACGCACGGCGTACGCCCGCCGGAGGGCGCGGCCGGGAGGTCCTACGCCCCCAGCGCCCGCGTGCCGGGAGGTCCTACGCCCCCAGCGCCCGCGCCACCGTGTAGATCAGCAGCCCCGCCAGGGAGCCCACCACCGTGCCGTTGATGCGGATGAACTGGAGGTCGCGGCCGATGTGGGCCTCGATCTTGCGGGTGGTGTGCTCCGCGTCCCAGCCCGCCACCGTGTCGGTGATGAGGGAGGTGATCTCCTTGCGGTACGTCGTCACGACGTGCACCGCCGCGCCCTCCACCCAGCGGTCGACCTTCTCCTGCACCTTCGGCTCGGTCGCCATCCGCGCGCCCAGCGTGAGCAGCGAGGCCCGCACCCGCAGCCGCAGCTCACTGCGCTCGTCCTCGGCCGCCGCGACGATCATGGAGCGTACGGCGGTCCAGGCGGACGCGATCAGGTCCTGGACCTCGCCGCGGCCCAGCACCTCGCCCTTGAGCCGCTCGACCCGCGCCCGGGTGTCGGTGTCGGACTGGAGGTCGGCGGCGAAGTCGCGCAGGAAGCGGTCCAGGGCGCCGCGGGCCGGGTGGGAGGGCATGTCCCGCATCTCGGCGCAGAAGCGCAGCAGCTCCTTGTAGACGCGCTCGCCGATCCGCTTGTCGACGAACCGGGGCGTCCAGCCGGGGGCGCCGCCCTCCACCGCGTCCACCACCGAGTCGCCGTGCAGCACCAGCCACTCGTAGGCCCGCGCCACGACCAGGTCCACCGCCCGCCGGTGACCGCCGTCCGCGACGATCCTCTCCAGCATCTTGCCCATGCCCGGCGCCAGCTCCTGGGCGTCGGCCCGCCGGGTGATCGCCTCGCTGACCACCGCCTGGACGTCGGTGTCGCGCAGCACGGTGAGGGCGCCCCGCAGGGCGGTCGCCAGCTCGGCCGTGACCCGGTCCGCGTGCTCCGGCTCGGCCAGCCAGGAACCGAGCCGGGTGCCGATGCCGACGGCGCGCAGCCGCTGCCGTACGACGTCCTCGGAGAGGAAGTTCTCCCCGACGAACTCACCCAGGGAGACGCCCAGCTGGTCCTTCTTGTTCGGGATGATCGCCGTGTGCGGGATGGGCAGCCCGAGGGGGTGCCGGAAGAGGGCGGTGACCGCGAACCAGTCGGCCAGTGCGCCCACCATGCCCGCCTCGGCCGCCGCCGCCACATACCCCGCCCAGGGGCCGGCGCCCGCGTGGGACGCCCACTCCGCGAGGCCGTACACCACGGCGACGAACAGCAGCAGCCCGGCCGCGGTCAGCTTCATCCGCCGTACGCCGCGCCGCTTCTCCTCGTCGGCGGCACTGAAGACGGTCATCGCACGCGCCGGGGTCTTCCCCGTCGGTCCCGCATCCGTTCGCTCCACAACTCCACCCGTTCCCCGGTCCCCCGTGTCCCGCACGCAAATATTGTCCCTGCTTGACCGACTCCCGGAACGGAACAAGAGTTCCCGACGTCATTCGTACGGGGGAGTTCGACGGTGACCTCCTGCGCTGTCCGCCGGAGCCGCGCGCTCCCGCACCGAGGAGAACCAGACCCGCATGACCAGGCACAAGGGCTATGCGCTGCTGTGCGCGGTCGTCGCCCTCGTCGTGGCCCTGTCCGCCGCCATCTACGCGGTCGCCGCCGCCGACCACGGCCCCGGCCGGCGCACCGGCGACGCCCTCGCCGCCCCGGCGGCACCCCCCGGCGGCGCCGGGTCCGCCGTCCCCGCCTCGACCGGGGTGTGGGTCGGCACCTGGGGCGCCTCCCCCGTCGGCGGCGAGCCCGGCACCGAGACCACCGGCATGGCGGGCCGCACGGTCCGCAACCTCGTGCACACCAGCGTCGGCGGCACCGGCGCCCGCGTCACCCTGTCCAACCTCTACGGCACCCGGCCGCTCACCCTCACCCACGCCACCCTCGCCGTCGCGGCCGGCGACCACGGCCCCGCGACGGCCCCCGGCACGCTGCGCCGGCTCACCTTCGGCGGCGCCACCACGGTCACCGTCCCGCCCGGCGGCCAGACCGTCAGCGACCCGGTCGCCCTCGCCGTCCCGCACGACTGCGACGTCGTCGTCAGCACCTACTCCCCCGCCTCCTCCGGCCCGGTCACCTACCACCCGCACGCCCGGCAGACCAGCTATGTCGCCGACGGCGAGCACACCGCGGACGAGACCGGCACCGCCTACACCGGCACCACCGTCCACTGGCGCTACCTCACCGCGCTCGACGTCCTCGGCACGGAGGCCGAGGGCACCGTCGTCGCCCTCGGCGACTCCATCACCGACGGGGTGACCGCCACCGCCGACGCCGACCGGCGCTGGCCGGACGTCCTCGCCGAACGGCTGCGCGGCGCCGCCCGCTCCGGCACGGACGCGCCCCGCTACGGCGTCGTCAACGAGGGCATCAGCGGCAACCGGATCCTCGCCGACGACCCCCTCCGCGGCGCCAGCGGCCCGCACCGCTTCGCACGGGACGTCCTCGGCCGGCCGAACGTCAAGGTCGTGATCATCGACCTCGGCGTCAACGACATCCTCCGCGACCCGGGCCGCGCCGACCCCGACGCGATCGTGGCCGCACTGCGCACCCTCGTCGCGCGCGCCCACGCCCACGGCATCAAGGTCGTCGGCAGCACCCTCACCCCCTTCCGCGGCCACCGCGGCTACCGCGCGGACCGCGAGGACGTGCGCCGCCAGGTCAACGACGCGATCCGCGAGGGCGGGGTGTACGACACGGTCGTCGACTTCGACGAGGCCCTGCGCGACCCGTACGACCCCCGCAGCCTGCGCCCGGAGTACGACTCGGGCGACCGTCTGCACCCCAGCGACCTCGGCTACCGCACGATGGCCCAGACGCTGGACCTGGCGGACCTGGCGGACGTGGGGGACCTGACCGACCTGGGGGCCTGACCGGCCTGGCGGGCCTGACCGATCTGAAGGGCTCGGCCGATCTGAAGGGCTCGGCCGCTGGAGCCCGGAGCCCGTCGCGCCTGCCGGGCTCAGTGCCCCAGGTGCCGGTGCCGGTCCCGGCGGGCCTCGCGCAGGTCCGCCCGGGCGGCCCTGCGCTCCAGCTTCGCCTGCCGGCGGGCCGCCCGGGTCAGCTTGCGCTCCACCCCGACACCGCCCCAGAACGCGAACCCGCTCACGATCACCCGGGGTGCCCCCGGCTCGCCCGGCACGCCCGTCTCCCGCTGGTCGAAGCCGCCCATGATCCCGATGCCCCGGACCACGACCTCCACCCCGGGCGGCACCACGATGTGGACGCCGCCCATGATCGCGAAGCAGCTGATCTCGACCTCGCCGGCCGCGAAGTCCGCCTCGCGCAGATCGATTTCCCCGCCGCCCCAGAAGGCGACCGCCGTGAACCGCCGGGGCACGACCCAGCGCCCCTTGCGCTGGAACCCCGACAACACCGCCACGGCCCAGCTCGACGACCCCTGGCCGCCGACCGTCCGCCCGGCCCACGCCCCGTCCGGCACGGGCTCCTTGCGCAGCGAGACGGCGGGCACGAGCCCGGCGGCCGGCAGGTCGCGGGTGATCGGCGCCAACTCGCCGTACGTCCGCGCCCGGTACGTCTGTTCCAGCCGCTCCTCGAACTCCGCCATGTCGAGGCGGCCCTCGGCGAGGGCGTCCCGCAGGACCTCGGCGACCCGTTCACGGTCGGCGTCGGATGCTCTCAGGTCCGGGACTGCCGCATCGTCGGTCATGCGGGCAGCCTACGAGTTCCGGCCGCCCGGCACCACGGTCTCCCGTTCGACATACATCCGTGCGATGACGGCCTCGATGTCGGGCTCCCGCACCGACAGGTCCACCAGCGGGTACTCCGCCGCGATCCGCGCCACCAGCGGGGCCGCCGACGCCGACGCCGGGAACGCCAGCCACTGCCGCGGCCCCTCCACCTTCACCACCTGCGCGCCGGCCACCTCGATCGGCGGCAGCTCCCGCTCCAGGTCCACCACCAGGGTCCGCTCGCTCTCCCCCGCCTCGTGCAGCCCGGCGAGCCCGCCGTCGTAGACCAGTCGCCCGTGGTCGATGACCATCACCCGCGAGCACAGCTGCTCGATGTCCTGGAGGTCGTGGGTGGTGAGCAGGACCGTCGTGCCGCGCTCGGCGTTCAACTCGCGCAGGAACTCCCGCACCCGCCCCTTGGAGACGACGTCCAGACCGATCGTCGGCTCGTCCAGGTAGAGCACGTCGGGGTCGTGCAGCAGCGCCGCCGCGATGTCGCCGCGCATCCGCTGACCGAGCGAGAGCTGACGCACGGGGACGTCCAACAGGGCTTCCAGCTGGAGGAGTTGCACCAGACGGTCGAGGTTCTCGCGGTAACGGGCGTCCGGGATGCGGTACATGCGGTGCATCAGCCGGTAGGAGTCGATGAGCGGGAGGTCCCACCAGAGCGTCGTCCGCTGGCCGAACACCACCCCGATGCGGTGCGCCAGCCGGGTCCGTTCGCGGGACGGGTCGATGCCCGCCACCCGCAGCCGGCCGCCGCTCGGCACCAGGATGCCGGTCAACATCTTGATCGTCGTCGACTTCCCCGCGCCGTTGGGCCCGATGTAGCCGACCATCTCCCCGCGCGCCACGGTGAACGAGATCGCGTCGACCGCCCGCACCCGCCGCACCTCCCGCTTCAGGAAGCCGGTCTTCTTGCGCACGTCGAAGACCTTCTCCACCCGGTCCAGCTCGATGAAGGCGTCCCCCCGCGACCCGCCGTCCACCGTCAGCTCCCCGTCCACCGTCAGCTCCCCGTCCAGCGTCAGGTCCCCGTCCGCCCTCGGCTCTCCGTCCACCCTTGGCTCCCTGTTCACCCTCAACTCCCTGTGCTGCGATACGACCTGAGCCCCGTCCGCCACGCCAGTCCGGCCAGTACCCAGCACCCCGCCGCCACCAGCGGCGGGGCGAACGCCGCCCACTGCGGCAGCCCCAGCGGATACGGCCGGTCCAGCACATAGGCGGCGGGCACCCAGTTGACGAAGGCCAGCGGGAACATGAACGTCACCCCGCGCACCAGTTCCTTGCCGAACACCGTCGGCGGGTACTGCAACAGCGTCTGACCGCCGTACGTGAACGCGTTCTGCACCTCGGCGGCGTCCTGCGCCAGGAACTGGAACGACGCGCCCGCCACGAACACCGCGCAGAAGATCACCCCACCGCACACCACCGTCACCGGCAGCAGCAGCGCCTTCGCCGGCGTCCAGTGCACGTCCAGGGCGAACAGGGCGTACCCGAGGACGACGGCGCCCTGGGTGACCCGGCCCAGCCGGCGCAACGCGAACCGGTCCGCGGCGACCTGCGCCAGCACCGGCGCCGGCCGCACCAGCAGCGTGTCCAGCGTGCCGTCCCGCACCCGGGTGCCCAGCCGGCCCGCCGAGCCCATCACCAGGTCCGCGATCCCGAAGGAGATCGCCGACAGCCCGTACAGCAGGGCGACCTCGGGCAGCGCGTACCCGCCCAGGCTGTCCACCCGGGAGAACATCAGCAAGATCGCGACAAAGTCCAGCCCGGTCACCAGGGCCCCGCCGAGCGCCGTCATCACGAACGACGCCCGGTAGGCCATCGTGGAACGGATCCACATCCCGGCGATCATCCGATACGTCCGCAGCCCTTCCAGGACCCGGCCGGACTCGACGAACCGCAGATCCTCAGCCACCCTGCACCACCACCCGCCGGGTCGCCGCCGACTGCACCAGCCGCCCCACCGCCAGCAGCGCCGCCGCCCACGCCGCCTGGAAGGCGAACACCGGCAGCGGATCCGCCTCCCCCATCAGCACATCGGCGGGCATCTGCAACTGCGCCGCCCACGGCAGCACCCGCACGACCTCGCCCACCGCCCCCGGGAACGCGTTCAGCGGCAGGGCCATCCCCGAGCAGAAGATCCCCGTGACCATGTGCACCTGCAGCCCGCCCTGGCCGTCCATCAGCCAGAACCCGCTCAACGCCACCAGGAACCGGATCCCGAAGCTGACGATCATCGCCAGCACCAGCGTGACCAGAAAGGCCAGCCAGGTCCCCGGATCACCCGGCAGCGCGGTCGGGAAGCACAACACCCCGAAGATGAAAGGGATCACACCGCGGCCCAGCAACTGGAACACCGCCCGCCCCACGTCGTTCGCCAGCCACCAGCCCTGGAGATCCGCAGGACGGTAGAGGTCGATCGCGATGTCACCCGTACGGATACGCTCGATGAGATCGACCTCGAAACCGCCGCCCTGGATCGCCATCGTCGCGAACAGCGCCTGGCCCAGCCACACGTACGTCACCGCCTGGGCCTGGTCATAGCCCCCGAGGTGCGGCCGCTCGTCCCACAACGCCAGGTATGTGTAGACGAGGATCAGGCCGAAAACCGTGTTGGTGAACACCCCCGCGGCCGTGGCCGCCCGATAGGTCGCGTACCTTCTGAAACCCCCCGCTGCGACGGCCGCGTACAACCGCGCCGAACCCACGGCAACCTTCCTCCTCGCCCGCTCGTCCACCTCTACGACACCGAAGCGCAGGAGCCTAGCCCGCAGGCACACTGACGTGCCACGCGTTTTCCGGCACGATGCGTGCCGATTGCCGGGAACGGAACGCTTGGTGCGAGAGTCTCCAACAGGGGGACAGATGGCGTACGAGGCGTACGGGAACGTACGACGCGAAACAGGAGTCCGAGCAGCACATGAGCGACGAGCCGCAGCCGCAGCAGCCGACCGAGGGCTGGGCACCGAGTGAACAACCGGGGGAGGCCAAGATGCCCAAGCGCCCCAAGCGCACCGGTTGGCGGCGGCTGATCCCCACCTGGCGGATGGTGCTCGCCACCTTCGTCCTCGGTGTGCTCCTCCTCATCGGCCTGTTCTACCTGGGCTACTCCACGGTCAAGATCCCGCCGGCGAACGCGCTCGCCACCAAGCAGTCCAACGTCTACCTGTACGCGGACGGCACGGAGATCGCCCGCGACGGCGAGATCAACCGCGAGAGCGTCGACCTCTCGCAGATCTCCAAGGCCGCCCAGCACGCGATCCTCGCCGCCGAGGACCGCGACTTCTACACCGAGTCCGCCGTCGACCCCAAGGCCATGCTGCGGGCCGGCTGGAACACCGCGACCGGCAAGGGCAAGCAGTCCGGTTCCACGATCACCCAGCAGTACGTGAAGAACTACTACCTCGCGCAGGAGCAGACCGCCAAGCGCAAGGTGAAGGAGTTCTTCATCGCGATCAAGCTGGACCGCGAGAAGTCCAAGGACGAGATCCTCGAGGGCTACCTCAACACCAGCTACTTCGGCCGCAACGCGTACGGCATCGAGGCCGCCGCCAAGGCCTACTACGGCATCGACGCCTCCACCCTGACCCCCGAACAGGGCGCGTACCTCGCCGCGCTGGTCAACGCGCCCAGCGAGTACGACGTGATCGCCCACCCCGAGAACAAGAGGGCCGCCCAGGCCCGCTGGAACTACGTCCTCGACGGCATGGTCACCAAGGGCTGGCTCGACAAGTCCAAGCGCGAGGGCATGAAGTTCCCCACACCGAAGGAGACCTCGGGCGCCGCCACCGGCATGTCCGGACAGCGCGGCTACCTCGTCAACGCCATCAAGGACTATCTGCTCGACAACAAGATCGTCACCTCGGACAAGCTCGACGCCGGCGGCTACCGGATCACCACCACCATCCAGAAGAAGAAGCAGAACGCCTTCGTCGACGCCGTCAACGACAAGCTGATGAACAAGCTCGACAAGAAGAACCGCAAGGTCGACACCTACGTCCGCGCGGGCGGCGCCGCCGTCGACCCCAAGACCGGCAAGATCCTCGCCCTGTACGGCGGCATCGACTACATCAAGCAGTACACCAACAACGCCACCCGCCAGGACTTCCAGGTCGGCTCCACCTTCAAGCCGTTCGTGTTCACCTCCGCCGTCGAGAACGACTCCACCACCCAGGACGGCCGCACCATCACGCCGAACACGGTGTACGACGGCACCAACAGGCGGCCCGTGCAGGGCTGGAGCGGCGGCAGCTACGCCCCCGAGAACGAGGACTACGTCAACTACGGCAACATCACCGTGCGCCAGGCCACGGACAAGTCCGTGAACTCCGTGTACGCGCAGATGGCCGTCGACGTCGGCCCCTCCAAGGTCAAGCAGACCGCGATCGCCCTGGGCCTGCCCACCGACACCCCCGACCTCCAGCCGTACCCGTCCATCGCGCTCGGCACCGCCACCGCGAGCGTCCTCGACATGGCCGAGGCGTACGCCACGCTCGCCAACCACGGCAAGCACGGCACGTACACGATCATCGACAAGCTCACCAAGGACGGCAAGACGGTCGAGCTGCCCAAGCGCAAGACCACCCAGGCCGTCAGCCGCCAGGCCGCCGACACCACCACCTCCGTCCTGCAGAGCGTGGTCAACCAGGGCACCGCCACCGCCGCCCTCGCCGCCGGCCGCCCCGCCGCCGGCAAGACCGGCACCGCCGAGGAGGACCAGGCCGCCTGGTTCGCCGGGTACACCCCCGACCTCGCCACCGTCGTCGCCGTGATGGGCCAGGACCCCGAGACGGCCGCCCACAAGTCCCTCAAGGGCGCCATGGGCCTCGCCCGCATCAACGGCGGCGGCGCGCCCACCGAGATCTGGGCGCAGTTCACCAAGGAAGCCCTGAAGAACACCAAGGTGCACGCATTCGACCTCGACCTCCAGGCCGGCTCCGCGGACACCGGTCTGCCCACCGGCCCGTCCTCCCCGGCCGCCTCCCCCAGCGGCGACGGGACCACCGCCGGCGGCCAGGGCGACCAGGGCCAGGCACAGGGCCAGACCGGCGGCGGCGGCACCGACGGCGGCTCGGCCACCACCGGCACGACCGGCGGCACCCCTGGCGGCGGCACCTCCACCGGGACCGCCGACGGCGGCACCGGGGACGCCGGCACCACCACCGGCACGGGCGACGCGGGCACCACCACCGGCACCGGGGACGCGGGCACCACCGCCGGCACCGGCGACACCGGTACCCCGGGCGGCCCCCAGGGCACGACGACGGGGACGGGGACGCAGCTCACGACCCGCAGAGAGATCGGCTAGGACTAGGGGCAGCCGGACGCAGGGCAGCCGGACGGGGCCTCAGTGCTTCCCGGTCGCCTTGAGACCGATCACGGCGACCAGCAGCAGGGCCACGAAGAAGATCCGGGCGGCGGTGACGGGCTCCCCCAGCACCGCCATGCCGGTCGGGTACTTCCACGCCAGCAAAGAAACGGCAAAAGGGGCTGGTGACGAGGGTCACCAGCCCCTTTCGGCCATTTATTCAGAGGTAGAGGCCGGTCGTGTCCTCCGAGCCCTCGAACCGGTCCGCGGCCACCGCGTGCAGGTCGCGCTCGCGCATCAGGACGTACGCCACGCCCCGCACCTCCACCTCGGCCCGGTCCTCCGGGTCGTACAGGACCCGGTCGCCCGGCTCCACGGTGCGTACGTTCTGCCCCACCGCGACGACCTCCGCCCACGCCAGGCGGCGGCCCACCGCCGCCGTGGCGGGGATCAGGATCCCGCCGCCGGAGCGGCGCTCGCCCTCACTGGTGTCCTGCCGTACGAGGACACGGTCGTGGAGCATCCGGATGGGAAGCTTGTCGTGCTGAGGACCGCTGTGGTCGCTTCTGTTACCGCTCACGCCTCGAACCTACCTGCCTTCGCCGTACGGGAGGGCTACCGGGTGGGCCACCGGCCGGGGTACCCGGTGGGCCACGGGGTGGCTCCTCACGCCTTCCGTCGCCGGCCGCTCAGCGCGAGCAGCCCGACCACGCCGACCACGACGAGCACCACCGGCACGACCCGCTCCAGCCGCGGCGCGCCGTCCTCGTCCACGAACTGCGCCCTGACGTCCGTCACCACCCGGTTGGCCTGGACGTAGGCCTTGCCGAGGGTGTGGTCCACGTTGGCGACGACCTTGGCCTTGGCGTCCCCGACGATGGTCTTCGGGTGCACCCGCACCCCGATCTCGTCCAGCGTCTCGGCGAGCTTCGCACGGCGGGCCTTGATGTCCGCCTCGATCTGCGCCGGGGTTCTGGTGTCCGACGTGTCCGCCACGGTGAGGCCTCCGAAGTCAGCCGATACGTTGTTGCGATACCTGTTCTGGACAGTCTGTCAGCTCTGCCCGGGACCGCACGGTCAGGACCCCCGGTTACGCTGGACCGATGAGCGAGCGACTCCAGCCCGGGGACGTGGCCCCCGCCTTCACCCTCCCCGACGCCGACGGCAACGAGGTGTCCCTGTCGGACCACAAGGGCCGCAAGGTCATCGTGTACTTCTACCCGGCGGCGCTGACCCCCGGCTGCACCAAGCAGGCCTGCGACTTCACGGACAACCTCGACCTCCTGGCCGACGCCGGCTACGACGTCATCGGCATCTCCCCGGACAGCCCCGAGAAGCTCGGCAAGTTCCGCGAGAAGGAGTCCCTGAAGGTCACCCTTCTGGCCGACCCCGAGAAGACGGTCCTCGACGCGTACGGGGCCTTCGGCGAGAAGAAGAACTACGGCAAGACGTACCTGGGCGTGATCCGCTCCACGATCGTCGTCGACGAGGAGGGCAAGGTCGCGCACGCCTTCTACAACGTCCGGGCGACGGGTCACGTAGCCAAGATCATCAAGGATCTGGGGATCTGAGGCCCCCTGTTCCCCCGCGTCCGATAAACGGTTCGTTACTCCGTACGAGACCACGAACGGGTGGCCGGATACGGAGGGGGTTTGATGGGCGCGAGTGCGTACAGCAAGGAGCGGCTGGAGGAGGCGGCTCGGGTGGCGCGGACGCTGTCGGAGGCGCTGGAGCGGCTGGGCGTGGAGCCGGGGAGCCCGACTCGGGGCTACATCCGGGAGCGGATGAGGAAGCTGGGCGTGGATACCTCGCACTTCGAGCGGGAGGTGAAGTGGACGAGGGAGATCCTCGAGTCCGCCGTCGCCGCCTCGACAAACATGTGCGAGGTGCTGCGGCATCTCGGGCTGGAGGTGGTCGGCGGTCACCACACGCACATCAGCCGCCGGATCAAGGCGTACGGGATCGACACGTCGCACTTTCGCGTGCCACCCAGGGGTGGTGACGCGACGCGTCGCCGGATGCCGGAAGCACTGCTCGTCGAGTCGCGGGACGCCCACGCACGCCGCGTGCCGAGCGATCGCCTCAAGCGAGCGTTGCTCGCGCAAGGCCAGGAAGAGCGCTGCGCCCTGTGCGGGATCGAGGCCGTGTGGCAGGGGCAACCGCTGCCTCTGGAGGTCGACCACATCGACGGCAACTGGCGGGACAACCGCATCGCCAACCTTCGCCTTCTCTGCCCGAACTGCCACTCCACGACGGACACCTACCGAGGGCGCGGCAAGGGCCGTGGCCGGGACGCCCGGTGAGGCGTTCCCAGCCCACACGCGACGAACTACGTCGGGCGATCACCGGATCGACATCACTCGCGGAAGCATTACTGCACTTGGGTCGCCCCAACAACCACTGGCAACGCACACTGCTGCGCCGGTGGACCGTCGAAGCGGGCATCTCGACAGCCCATTTCCTCGGACAAGGGCACCGGCGCGGCAAGCGGAGCCACAACGCCAAGGATCCTGCGGAAATCCTGGTCAGCCATGAGGGCAAGCGCCGGACGAGTGCCGCACTACTGCGTCGTGCGCTCCGGGAGGTTGGTGTGCCGGAACTGTGCGTGGGCTGCGGCGTCGGCCCCGAGTGGCTCGGCAGGCCCATGACCCTGGAGGTCGACCACATCAACGGGGACTGGAGCGACGACCGGCGGGAGAACCTGCGGTTGTTGTGCCCCAACTGCCACTCTGTCACCGCAACCTGGTATCGAGGGGGCCGAAGGCGAAGCTCGTAGTCCCGGGCCCCCTCGCCCAGTAAGGTAGAGCGCGGTACATGCGCTCGTACTCCAACGGCAGAGAGACAGGCCTTAGAAGCCTGGTGTTGTCGGTTCAAATCCGACCGGGCGCACTTCGAAACAGGCCCCGCACCTTCGATTCAAAGGTGCGGGGCCTGGCTCCTTGAGTCAGCCCAGCAGCTCCCGAACCACCGGCACCAACCCCCGGAACGCCTTCCCCCGATGGCTGATCGCGTTCTTCTCCTCGGCCGTCAGTTCCGCGCAGGTGCGGGTTTCGCCGGCCGGCTGGAGGATCGGGTCGTAGCCGAAGCCGTTCGTGCCGGCCGGGGTGTGGCGCAGGGTGCCCGTCAGGCGGCCCTCGACCACCCTCTCCGTGCCGTCCGGCAGCGCGAGCGCCGCCGCGCAGGCGAAGTGGGCGCCCCGGTGTTCGTCGGCGATGTCGGAGAGCTGGGCGAGGAGCAGGTCCAGGTTGGCCCGGTCGTCGCCGTGGGTGCCGGACCAGCGGGCGGAGAAGATGCCGGGGGCGCCGTTCAGGACGTCCACGCAGAGGCCGGAGTCGTCGGCGACGGCGGGCAGGCCGGTGGCCCGGGCGAGGGCGTGGGCCTTGAGGAGGGCGTTCTCGGCGAACGTCACTCCGGTCTCCTTGACGTCGGGGATCTCCGGGTAGGCGTCCGCGCCGACGAGGTCGTGCGGCAGGCCTGCGTCGGCGAGGATCGACCTGAGTTCGGTGATCTTTCCGGCGTTGCGGGTGGCGAGGATCAGGCGGGTCATGTCCCCCAGTATCCCGAGCCCCGCCACCGGGTCCCGCCACCGGTCGTTACGGCGTGCAGACCTTGGTCAGTTCGCCCGCCGCGTCGGTGACCGGGCTGAGGTCGGGGGTGGCGTCGCCGTTGTCCACGGCCGTACGGACGTTCTTCACGGCCGTGCGCAGGTCGTCGACGGCCTTGTTGACGTCGGTGTTGTCCGTCTTGTCGCCGATCTGGCCGAGGTCGTTCTCGATGGAGGTGAGGGACTCGTCGAGCTGGGTCGGGTCGTTCGACGCGTTCTCCACGGCCTGCTGGAGGTCGGTGACGCTGTCGGCGATGGCGTCGGCGGTCTGGACGCAGTCCAGGGCCTTGTTGACGGCGTCGCAGCCGGTGACCGTGAAGCCCAGGGTGAGGGCGACGGCCGCGGCGCTCGCGGCGATGGCGGTACGGCGGCCTCGGCCCCGGTGTCGGCGGCTCGCGGTCTTGGCCATTGCGGTGATCCTCCCCGTTGAACTGCGGTGCGTACTGCCCAAGACGCCGTGGTGCGCGGTGAGGTTGCCACCGCGCACCACTTCTCTTGGTACGCCCTTTACTTTTCGAGGACGGTATCAAGGGCCGCGCGCTGGAGGGCGGTCAGTTCCCGGCATCCGGAGACGGCCAGGTCCAGCAGGGAGTTGAGTTCCTCGCGGGCGAACGGCTCGGCCTCGGCGGTGCCCTGGACCTCGACGAAGCGGCCGTCGCCGGTGCAGACGACGTTCATGTCGGTCTCGGCCTTGACGTCCTCCTCGTAGCGGAGGTCGAGGAGGGGGACGCCGCCGACGATGCCGACGGAGACGGCGGAGACCGTGCCGATGAGCGGCTGGCGGCCGGCCCGGATCAGCTTCCTGCCCTGGGCCCAGGCGACGGCGTCGGCGAGGGCGACGTACGCGCCGGTGATGGCGGCGGTGCGGGTGCCGCCGTCGGCCTGGAGGACGTCGCAGTCGAGGACGATGGTGTTCTCGCCGAGCGCCTTGTAGTCGATGACGGCGCGCAGGGAGCGGCCGATGAGGCGGGAGATCTCGTGGGTGCGGCCGCCGATCTTGCCGCGCACGGACTCGCGGTCGCCGCGGGTGTTGGTGGCGCGGGGAAGCATGGAGTACTCGGCGGTGACCCAGCCCTCGCCGCTGCCCTTGCGCCAGCGGGGGACGCCTTCGGTGACGGAGGCGGTGCAGAAGACCTTGGTGTCGCCGAAGGAGATGAGGACCGAGCCCTCTGCGTGCTTGCTCCAACCGCGTTCGATGGTGACGGGGCGGAGCTGTTCGGGGGTGCGGCCGTCGATGCGTGACATGGCGCCGAGCCTAGCCGTAGACGGGGTGGGGGCTCCTCCCGCGCGGTGATCGTGCGGGAGGGGTCCCTTGCCCGTGACCGGGCCGGTCACCGGTCACCGGTCACCGGTCACCGGTCACCGGTCACATCATGTCTTCGATCTCCGCGGCGATCGGGTCGGCGTCGGTGCCGATGACGACCTGGATGGCGGTGCCCATCTTGACGACGCCGTGGGCGCCGGCGGCCTTGAGGGCGGCGTCGTCGACGAGGGAGGGGTCGGAGACCTCGGTCCGCAGGCGGGTGATGCAGCCCTCGATCTCCTCGATGTTGTCGATGCCGCCGAGTCCGGCGACGATCTTCTCTGCCTTGGTGGCCATGTCGGTCTCCTCACGCACAGGTGGCCCAGCTTCGCGAGCGATTGTGTCGTGCGTACCGAAGGATGACGTCACGGCAACCCGATCGACAGCAACCCAATCGTCCGGAACTGGTCTACACCACCCGGCAGGCGGTCGCCAACACCGTGGGCGATTTCCGCCGCGCGCAGCGGGTTCCTTATCTCTTCTTCATCTGCTACAACATGGTCTACACCACTGAGTGGTGTAGACCATCACCCAGATGGAGGAACCATGACCACCGCCACCGCGCCATCGGCGGCCCCCGCCAAGAAGCGGGGATCCGGCCTGCTCCAGGGCCTGCAGAAGGTCGGCCGCAGCCTTCAGCTCCCCATCGCCGTGCTCCCGGCGGCAGGCATCCTGCTCCGCTTCGGGCAGACGGACGTGCAAGACAAGCTCCACCTGCCCGACAAGGTCACGGCGGTGTTCGGCACGGCCGGCGGCGCCATCTTCGACAACCTCCCGATGCTGTTCTGCATCGGCGTCGCCATCGGTTTCGCCAAGAAGGCGGACGGCTCGACCGCCCTCGCCGCGCTGGTGGGCTTCCTGGTCTACAGCAACGTACTGAAGGCGTTCCCGGTCACCGAGGCGAAGGTCCAGGCGGGCGCCGACATAGCCGCCACCTACAACAACCCCGGTGTCCTCGGCGGCATCCTGATGGGTCTGCTCTCGGCGGTGCTGTGGCAGCGGTACCACCGCAAGAAGCTGGTCGACTGGCTCGGCTTCTTCAACGGCCGCCGGCTGGTGCCGATCATCATGGCGTTCGTCGGCACGCTCATGGGTGTCTTCTTCGGCCTGGTCTGGAAGCCGATCGGCGAGGGCATCTCGGACGTCGGCGAGTGGGTCACCGGTCTCGGTGCCTTCGGCGCCGGGCTGTTCGGCCTGATCAACCGCGCGCTGATCCCGGTCGGCATGCACCAGTTCGTGAACTCGGTCGCCTGGTTCCAGCTCGGTGACTTCAAGGAGGCCTCCGGCGACATCGTCCACGGCGACCTCACCCGGTTCTTCGCCGGGGACCCGACCGCCGGCCAGTTCATGACGGGCTTCTTCCCGATCATGATGTTCGGTCTGCCGGCCGCCGCGCTCGCCATCGCCCACACCGCCCGCCCCGAGCGCCGCAAGGCCGTGCTGGGCATGATGATCTCGGTCGCGCTGACCTCGTTCGTGACCGGTGTGACCGAGCCGATCGAGTTCTCGTTCATGTTCATCGCCCCGCTGCTGTACGCCATCCACGCGGTGCTCACCGCCTTGTCGATGGCGGTCACCTGGGCGCTCGGTGTGCACACCGGCTTCACCTTCTCGGCCGGCTTCATCGACTACGCCCTGAACTGGAACCTGGCCACCAAGCCCTGGCTGATCATCCCCGTCGGTCTGGTCTTCGGCGCGATCTACTACTTCGTCTTCCGCTTCGCCATCACGAGGTTCAACCTCCCCACCCCGGGCCGTGAGCCCGAGGAGGAGATCGAGGACCTGACGAAGGCATAGCCCGACTGTCGACGCAGAAGGCCCCGGAGCAGCGTGCTCCGGGGCCTTCTGCGCCGCCGTGCGCCTGAACCTCGTACGGCGGCGGGGCGGATCTAGATCTCGTACGACACCCTCGGCGCCGCCAGTTCCACCGGGCCGGCGAAGACCTCGCGGGCGTCGGCGAGGTTGACCCGGGGGTCGGTCCACGGGGGGATGTGGGTCAGCACGAGGCGTCTCGCGCCGGCCCGGGCCGCCGTCTCGCCGGCCTCGCGGCCGTTGAGGTGGAGGTCGGGGATGTTCTCCTTGCCGTGGGTGAAGGCGGCCTCGCACAGGAAGAGGTCGGTGTCGCGGGCGAGGTCCTCCAGGGCCGGGCTGAGGCCGGTGTCGCCGGAGTAGGTGAGCGACCGGCCGCCGTGCTCGACGCGGATGCCGTACGCCTCGACGGGATGGGCCACGCGCTCGGTGTGCACGGTGAACGGGCCGATCTCGAAGGTGGACGGCTTGACCGTGTGGAAGTCGAACACCTCGCTCATCGAGGAGGCGGAGGGGGTGTCGGCGTAGGCCGTGGTCAGGCGGTGTTCGGTGCCTTCGGGGCCGTAGACCGGGATGGGGTCGCAGCGCCCGCCGTCGTGGCGGTAGTAGCGCGCGACGAAATAGGCGCACATGTCGATGCAGTGGTCGGCGTGCAGATGGCTCAGGAAGATCGCGTCGAGGTCGTAGAGACCGCAGTGACGCTGCAGCTCGCCGAGGGCGCCGTTGCCCATGTCGAGAAGCAGCCTGTAGCCGTCGGCCTCGACGAGGTAGCTCGAGCAGGCCGATTCCGCGGACGGAAACGACCCCGAGCAGCCGACGACGGTGAGCTTCATAAAGCAGAAACCTCCGCTGGCGGGATATGAAAGTGGTGCGAGGGATGTGGGGCGACGGGGGTCGTGCGGTTTGTCGAGCGTAAGGCGCAAAACCCCGGGTCGCTCCTCCGCCAGGGGCTGTTGTGGGCGAACTCACCTGTGCTGTCACCGGTTCGGCTGGACCAGGGGTGTGTGAGGCGTGAACAGGGGCGCGCGATGCCGTGCGCGCGCCGGTAACGTCGTCCCGTGGACACGTCCTGGTGGCTCGCGCTCGCCGCGGTGGTACTGCTGGCGCTGGTCGCCGCGCTCGTCGACGGCTGGGGGCGCGGGCGGCGTCCCGAGGGGCGCAGGACCCGGCCGCCGGGGCGGGCTGTCCGCGGGCGCGGGGTCCGGGGGCGGCCGCGGCCGGCGGAGATCTGGTGGGCGAACGTGCCGTTCGAGGACGGGCCCGGGCAGAAGGACCGGCCGTGTCTGGTGCTGGGGGTGCGGGGCGAACGGGTGACCGTCGCGAAGATCACCAGCAGGTACCGGGACGGGCGGGCGGGGGTGATCCCGCTGCCGCCGGGCGCGGTGGGTGACGCGCGGGGGCGGCCCGGCTTCCTGGAGACGGACGAGCTGCGGCAGGTCCCGGTGGCGGACTTCCGGCGCCGGGTGGGCGTGATGGACCCGGTGCTGTGGGACCAGGTCCGGCATCTGGCGACGTGAACCGCGGGTCGCCACTCACCCGGTCACGCGGACGGTGACCGTCCATTCCTCGATGCCCTTGCAGGCGACCTGGCTCGCCCCGGTGGGTGGGGCGCACAGGGGGCGGGAGGCGCTGAGGCGGGTGGTGCCGGGGGCCACCGCGTCGTAGGCGGCGAGGGCGTCGCCGGGCAGCACGACGATGCCGGCGTTGGTGGGTTTCAGCACGTCACCGGTGGTGGTGACCGCGGACCAGGGGCGTTCCTTGGTGCCGTCGAGGTTCAGGCGGAGCTGTCCGCCGACGGCCAGGCAGAAGGTGCGGCCGGTGTCGGCGGCGGTGAGTTCGGCGGGCGGGGTGGCGGTGCAGTCCTCGTCGGTGGCCGTCGTCGAGGAGGGCGGGGGTGCCGAGGCGCCGTCGCTCTCGGTGCCGCAGCCGGCGAAGGCGAGCGTCAGCACCACGAGGGCGAGGGCGGTGGAAGGGGTCGTACGGCGCATGGGGGCCTCCTTTCTCCCCCTTCGACGTACCACCCGTACGCCTGGATCCGTGCCGGGCGTACGGGTGATACGGGTGATACCGGTGCGGCCGGGTCAGGCGGTGGTGACGGCCGTGTCGTCGAGGACGAAGCTGGTCTGGAGGCTGGAGTCCTCGACCCCGCTGAACTTCAGGGTGACGGTGGAGCCCGCGTAGGCGGAGAGGTCGAGGGACTTCTGGGTGTAGCCGGTGGCGGCGTCGAGGTTGGAGTAGGTGGCCAGGGTGGTCGAGCCGGCCGTGACGGTGAGCTTGTCGTACTGCGTGCCGGTGGAGGTCTCGGCGGTGTCGATGTGCAGGTAGAAGGTGAGGGTCGCCTTGCAGCCGCTCGGGACCGTCACCGCCTGGGAGAGGGTGTCGGTGTGCGAGGAGCCGTAGCCGTCCAGCCAGGCGTAGGAGGAGCCGGTGTGGGGGGCCTCGCTGCCGGAGGTGGTGATGACGCCGGAGCCGGCGGTCCAGACGGTGTTGCCGGACTCGAAGCCGGGGTTGCCGAGCAGTTGGGCTGCGGTGCAGGTGCTGCCGGAGGAGCCGACGGTCCAGGTGAAGGAGGCCGAGCCGAAGGCGCCGGTGGAGTCGGTGGCGGTGACGGTGACCTGGTAGGTGCCGGCGGTGGACGCCGTACCGGTGATCTTGCCGGTGGTGCTGCCGATGGACAGGCCGGCCGGCAGGCCCGAGGCGCTGTAGGTGAGGGTGGCGCCCGCGCTGTCGGTGGCGCTGATCTGGAGGCTGACCGCGCTTCCGGTGGTGGTGGAGCGGCTGCCGGGGTTGGTGACGGTCACCGTGTTGCCGGTGGCGGTGCCGGCGGTGAAGGCGGTGGTGCCGTTGGGGGTGCCCCAGCCGGTCGGGCCGTCGTAGCCGGTCCTGGCGGTGCAGAAGTAGGAGGTGGAGCAGGTGCCGTTGCTGCCGCTGGTGACGTCGTACAGGTTGCCGGTGTGGCTGTAGGGGTACTTCGCCGGGTAGTCGCCGGAGCCCGGGGTGCCGGCCAGGGCGTAGACGCCCGCGATGATCGGGGCGGAGGCGCTGGTGCCGCCGTAGACCGCCCAGCCGGAGCCGCCGTAGGTGTCGTAGACGGCGACGCCGGTGGCCGGGTCGGCGACGGCGGAGACGTCCGCCTCCATGCGCTTGGCGCAGCCGGTGTCGGTCTGCCAGCTCGGCTTGGGGTCGTACGCGGAGCAGCCGGAGCCGGTGCCCTCGGTGCTGGAGGTGTGCCAGACGGACTCGGTCCAGCCCCGGGTGGTGGAGGAGGTGGCGAGGGCGGTGCCGCCGACGGCGGTCACGTACTGGGAGGTGGCCGGGTATTCGGCGCCGTAGGCGGAGTCGCCCGCGCTGACGGTGATGGCGACGCCGGGGTGCTTGAAGTAGGAGGTGTCCTCGCCGGTCTGGGAGGAGGACTCGCCGCCGCCCCAGCTGTTGGAGACGAACTTGGCGCCGAGGGCGACGGCCTCGTTCTCGGCGGTGCCGAGGTCGGCGTCGGTGGCGGAGTTGGCCTCGATGAGGGTGATGTTGCAGTTGGGGCAGACGGCGCTGACCATGTCGAGGTCGAGCGCCTCCTCGCCGGCCCAGCCGGTGTCGTTGGTGGGCAGCGAGGTGGTGGAGCCGGTCTGGCTGACCTGCTTGAAGCAGCCGTTGGCCTTGGTGCAGGCGGACAGGCCGTAGGTGGAGCGGTAGGTGGCGAGGTCGGACTCGGCGTTGGGGTCGTTGAAGGCGTCGACGACGGCGACGGTCAGCCCGGAGCCGCCGGTCGAGGGCAGGTTGTAGGCGCTGTGCAGGTTCGCGGGGCTGAGGCCGGAGGGTGCGGCGGCCGCGGCGGCGAGGGCGGTGGCGAGGCGCTGCTTGATGTCGGTGCGGCGCTGGGCGAAGCAGGTGGCGTGGCCGGGGGCCGGCTCGCCGCAGAGGTGGGTGGTGGGGACCTTCTCGCCCGCCGTGCCGGTGGAGTGGACGGTCTGCCGGTCGGGGGCGGTGAGGGCCTTGGCGTTCTGGGTGGTGCGGGAGGTGGCCGCCGCGGTGCGGGCGGCGGGCTGGGCACCGGCCGCGGGGGCCGCGAGGAGTCCGGCGACGGTGAGGGTGAGGGCGGGGACGGCGACGCTCAGGAGTCTTCGCAGGCGTGGCTCGCGCATGGGTACTGCCTCCATCGGGAGTGGGGATCTCGTATGGGGTGCAGGCACGTGACGCGCGTAGCGGCGGACGGAGGCGCGGTCATGAGCATGACACTCGGGGGATCGGGGTGGGACTGCGGGCAGAACGTAGCCCCGCGGCACCGGTTACCGGCAGTACCCCCGGACGTTCTTTGCCGCCCCGTGGACAGCGTTTAGCCCCCTCATAGGAGGGGGCTGGCGCGTGGTTGATGAGCCCTATGCCGGAGCTATGCCGGAGCCGTGCCGGAGCCGTGCCCGGTGCCTCAGGCCCAGAGCTGGCCCTGGAGCGTCTCGATGGCCTCCTCGGTGGTGGCCGCCGTGTAGACACCGGTGGAGAGGTACTTCCAGCCGCCGTCCGCGACGACGAACACGATGTCCGCGCTCTCCCCCGCCTTGACGGCCTTGCGTCCGACGCCGATCGCGGCGTGCAGCGCGGCGCCCGTGGAGACACCGGCGAAGATGCCCTCCTGCTGGAGGAGTTCACGGGTGCGGGTCACGGCGTCCGCCGAGCCGACCGAGAACCGGGTGGTGAGGACGGAGGCGTCGTACAGCTCCGGTACGAAGCCCTCGTCGAGGTTGCGCAGGCCGTACACCAGGTCGTCGTAGCGCGGTTCGGCGGCGACGATCCGCACGTCCGGCTTGTGCTCGCGCAGATAGCGGCCGACGCCCATCAGGGTGCCGGTCGTGCCGAGGCCGGCCACGAAGTGGGTGACGGAGGGCAGGTCGGCGAGGATCTCCGGGCCGGTCGTCGCGTAGTGGGCGCCGGCGTTGTCCGGGTTGCCGTACTGGTAGAGCATCACCCAGTCGGGGTGCTCGGCGGCGAGTTCCTTGGCGACGCGCACGGCGGTGTTGGAGCCGCCCGCCGCCGGGGAGGAGATGATCTCGGCCCCCCACATCGCGAGCAGGTCCCGGCGCTCCTGCGAGGTGTTCTCGGGCATCACGCAGACCATGCGGTAGCCCTTGAGCTTGGCCGCCATGGCGAGGGAGATGCCGGTGTTGCCGCTCGTCGGCTCCAGGATGGTGCAGCCGGGGGTGAGCCGGCCGTCCTTCTCCGCCTGCTCGACCATGTGCAGGGCGGGGCGGTCCTTGACCGAGCCAGTGGGGTTGCGGTCCTCCAGCTTGGCCCAGATACGGACGTCGGCGGACGGCGACAGCCGCGGCAGGCGCACCAGAGGGGTGTTGCCCACCGCGGCCAGCGGGGAGTCGTAACGCATGCCGGGTCTGCCGGCCTAGGCCATGCCGCCGGCCACGGCCGGCAGGATCGTCACGGTGTCGCCGTCGGTCAGCTTGGTGTTGATGCCGTCGACGAAACGGACGTCCTCGTCGTTGAGGTAGACGTTGACGAAGCGGCGCAGCTTGCCCTCGTCCACGATCCGGGCGTGGATGCCGGTGTGCCGGGTCTCGAGGTCGTTGAAGAGGTCGGCGAGGGTGTCACCGCTGCCCTCCACCGCCTTCTGACCGTCGGTGTACTGGCGGAGGATGGTGGGGATGCGGACCTCGATGGCCATGGCTCAGGGCTCCTGTCGGAAGGAAGGTGGGCAGCGCGGGATACGTGCGTGGTGAGACATCGCCGCGGCTCACGGCCGTACGGCGGCAGGGGTCCGCGTCAACAGATGGCGCTGGCTAGCCTGCACAGGTCGACGTGCAGCCGCGCCACGAGCAGTGCGCCCGGCGTCTTCTCGCTCACGTCGTGGGAAACCATGGGCTCATCGTATCGATTCCCGTCCCGGCTTCCGGAATGTGATCCCACATGGTGGACGGAATCGGGCCGGTGAGTGAGATGCGACGCCTGCGGGCGGAGGTCGCCGGCGGAAGACGGTCAGTAGCCCTCGACGATCCGGACCTCCTCCTCGGTGACCTCGCCCTCCACGATGCGGAAGGAGCGGAACTGGAAGTCGCCGAGGCCGTCGGTGTCGCGGGTGGAGACGAGGACGTAGTGGGCGCCGGGTTCGTTGGCGTAGGAGATGTCCGTGCGCGAGGGGTGGGCCTCGGTGGCGGTGTGGGAGTGGTAGATGACCACCGGCTCCTCGTCGCGGTCGTCCATCTCGCGGTAGAGCTTGAAGAGGTCCCCGGAGTCGAACTCGTAGAACGTGGGTGACATCGCGGCGTTCAGCATGGGGATGAAGCGCTCGGGGCGGTCGGAGCCGGCCGGCCCGGCGACGACGCCGCACGCCTCGTCGGGGTGGTCCTTGCGCGCGTGGGCGACGATCTGGTCGACGAGGGCCTGGGTGATGGTCAGCATGTTCGTCAGGATAGACAGAGGGGCCGTTCCGTACCGGGGTGCGGTACGGAACGGCCCACATGGCGGACGCCCTGAGCGGCAGCCGCAGCGGGGCGCCACGAGTGCTCCCTGCGGATGGACGTCCTGGGGTGGGTCCGGTCAGCCGGTCTTCTCGAGCTCCGGCTCGCGGTGGTCCGTGACCTCGGGGGTACGGCCCTTGAGGACCGCCCAGCCGACGCCGAGCGCGGCGGCCCAGCCGGCCATGACGTACAGGCAGACCCGGGAGTCGGCGTCGTAGGCGATGAGGCCGGTGACGAAGAGCAGGAACACGATGGCGATCCAGCTGCACACCGAGCCGCCCGGCGCCGGGAAGGACGAGGCGGGCAGGCGGCCCGCGACGACCGCGCGGCGGTAGAGGACGTGGCTGACCAGGATCATCAGCCAGGTCCAGATGCCGGCCGCGGTGGCGACGGAGGTGACGTAGCCGAACGCCTTCTCCGGGACGACGTAGTTGAGGACCACGCCGATGCCCATGAAGAGGACCGAGACCGTGATGCCGAAGGCCGGGGTCTTGGTGGCGGACAGCTTGCGGAAGGCCGCCGGGGCCTCGCCGCTGTCGGCCAGCGTGCGCAGCATCCGGCCGGTGGAGTACATGCCGGAGTTGCAGGAGGACAGGGCCGCGGTGAGGACGACGAAGTTGACGATGCCGGCGCCGGCCGGGATGCCGATCTTCGCGAAGGCCTCGACGAACGGCGAGACGCCCGGGGCGAACTCGGTCCACTTCACGACGCACAGGATGACGGTGAGCGCGCCGACGTAGAACAGGGCGATGCGCCACGGAAGGGTGTTGATGGCCTTCGGGAGCGTCTTCTCCGGGTCCTCGGACTCGCCCGCGGTGACGCCGACCAGCTCGACCGCGAGGTAGGCGAACATCACGCCCTGGAGGGTCATCAGGGAGGAGCCGATGCCCTTGGGGAAGAAGCCGTCGAACTGGTAGAGGTTCGCGACCGACGCGGTGTCACCGGCGCTGCTGAAGCCGAAGGTCAGCACGCCGAGGCCGATGACGATCATGCCGATCAGGGCGGTGACCTTGACCATCGAGAACCAGAACTCCAGCTCGCCGAAGAGCTTCACGGAGATCAGGTTGACCCCGAAGAGGATCACCAGGAAGACCAGGGCGGTGACCCATCGCGGGACGTCCGGGAACCAGTAGTTGACGTAGATCGCGGCGGCCGTCAGCTCGGCCATGCCGGTGACGACCCACATCAGCCAGTAGGTCCAGCCGGTGAAGTAGCCGAAGAACGGGCCGAGGAACTCACGGGAGTACTCGGCGAAGGAGCCCGAGACCGGGCGGTAGAGCAGGAGCTCGCCGAGCGCCCGCATGATGAAGAAGACGATCGCGCCCGCGAGGGCGTACATGAGGATGAGGCTGGGACCGGCCTTGGCGATGTTCGCGCCGGCTCCCAGGAAGAGGCCGACGCCGATGGCGCCGCCGATGGCGATCATCTGGACCTGGCGGCTGCCGAGTCCGCGTTCGTACCCCTCTTCGGGCGCCGTCTCGGCGCCGTTGCCGTCCGTGTCGACCTGAGCGGAGGTCATGTGTGTGGTGCGCCTTTCTCCATGCCGACCCGGGCCTCTCGTCGGCCTCGGATCGGGTTTCGATCCCCCCGGATGATGGAGCGAGCGGGTTCGGGCCGACCCGAACCCGCTGAGCCTGGCCGGCGGTCGCCGGCTCGGTGGCGCACCCGGCCGAACATTCGGGTGGTGTTCGCCGGGCGGTCGTGAAGATTTATCACGGCTGTAACAGTGATCGCGGCTCTCCCGTGTGGCGCACGACACAGGAAGAAGCACAGGAACTGCCCCCGGAGCGGACATTAGCCATGGGGGCGGTGACGCGATCGTTATCCGGATTTGAGCGTCCTCTGAGCGAACGCTCCAGGAGGGCTTATCAGGGCATAAGGGTCGAGACGAGGGTCTCCTGGAGGCCGCCCAGCCACAGGTACGCCATCACCATCGGCTTGCGCGGGTCCTCGTCCGGCAGCCGGTACAGGACGTCGGTGTCGTCCTCGTCCGTGATCTCCAGCCGGGCCCCGATCGCCAGCCGCAGATCGTTGAGGGCGCCGAGCCACTGCCGGGACTCCCCCGGCGTGAGCTTCAGCACGGCCCCGCCCTCGCCGGCCGCCTCGGAGGCCAGCACGTCCAGGGTGCGGACCACCACGAGGGCGTTCGCGCGCTTGCCGGCCCTGAGGTCGTTCTCGGTAAAGCGGCGGAACTCGGCGGAGTGCGCCTTCTGCTCGTCCGCCTGCCGCGGCCCCGGGGTTTTCTCCGGGTCGGTGTAGGCGTCCGGGAAGAGCCGGCGGAGCACCGGGTCGGCGGGGGGCTCGCTGGGGCCCTCGGCGAAGAGCTCGGCGAGCGGGTCGTCGGGGGCGTCCTCGGCGGGGCCGGGCCCGATCAGTTCCAGCAGCTGGACGGCCAGCGACCGGATGATGGAGATCTCGACGTCGTCGAGCGCGACGGCCGCGCCGCCGCCGGGAAGCGGTTCGAAGTGTCCAGGCATCAGTGAGGAGGCTACTTCCGGTCCTGCTGGAGGGTGGCCCACAGTCCGTAGCCGTGCATGGCCTGCACGTCGCGTTCCATCTCCTCACGAGAGCCGCTGGAGACGACCGCCCGGCCCTTGTGGTGGACGTCGAGCATGAGCTTGGTGGCCTTGTCCTTGCTGTAGCCGAAGTACGTCTGGAAGACGTACGTCACGTAGCTCATCAGGTTGACCGGGTCGTTGTGGACGATGGTGACCCAGGGGACGTCCGGCTCGGGGACGGCGTAGACCTCCTCCGCCGACTCGGTCCGTTCGATCTCAAGGGGAGCGGGTGACGTCACAAGGCCCATGCTGCCACGGGCCCCACAAATCGTCACACTGACGCAAAGGGGTGTAGCATCTGTCGGCATGAACACAGCGGACCTTGGGCTGCCGGTGGACGTTCCCTCTACGGCGCTCTTCACTGACCAGTACGAGCTGACCATGTTGCAGGCCGCTCTCAAGGCCGGGACGGCCGAGCGGCGCAGCGTGTTCGAGGTCTTCACCCGGCGGCTGCCGGACGGGCGGCGCTACGGCGTCGTCGCGGGCACCGGGCGGGTCCTGGACGCGGTCGAGAACTTCCGCTTCGACCAGGACGTCCTGGGCTTCCTGCGCCGCCGCGCCCTCGTCGACGACGAGACGCTCGACTGGCTGGCCGCCTACCGCTTCTCGGGTGACATCTGGGGCTACCCGGAGGGCGAGGTCTACTTCCCCGGCTCGCCGATCCTGCGGGTGGAGGGCTCCTTCGCCGAGTGCGTGCTGCTGGAGACGGTGATCCTGTCCATCCTCAACCACGACTCGGCGATCGCGGCGGCCGCCTCCCGGATGTCCTCGGCCGCCGGCGCCCGGCCGCTGATCGAGATGGGCGCCCGCCGCACCCATGAGCTGGCCGCGGTCGCCGCGAGCCGCGCCGCGTACGTCGGCGGCTTCACCTCCACCTCCGACCTGGCCGCCGGGTTCCGCTACGGCATCCCGACCGTGGGCACCAGCGCCCACGCCTTCACCCTGCTGCACGACAGCGAGCGGGACGCCTTCCGGGCCCAGGTGGACTCCCTCGGCGGCGGCACGACCCTGCTCGTCGACACCTACGACGTCACCGAGGCCGTCCGTACGGCGGTGGAGGTGGCCGGGCCCGGGCTGGGCGCCGTCCGCATCGACTCCGGCGACCTGCTGCTGGTCGCCCACCGGGTGCGCCAGCAGCTCGACGCGCTGGGCGCCACCGACACCCGGATCATCGTCACATCCGACCTCGACGAGTACGCCATCGCCTCGCTGGCGGCGGCGCCCGTGGACGCGTACGGCGTGGGGACGCAGCTGGTGACGGGATCCGGGCATCCCACCTGCTCGATGGTCTACAAGCTGGTCGCGCGCGCCGAGTCGGCCGATCCGAAGGCGCCGCTGGTGCCGGTCGCGAAGCGGTCCACGGGCGGCAAGACGTCGATCGGCGGCCGCAAGTGGGCGGCGCGGCGGCTGGACGCGGACGGGGTCGCCGAGGCCGAGGTCGTCGGCACCGGGCCGGTGCCGGCCGCCCTCGCTGACCGGCAGCTGCTGGTGGAGCTGGTCAGGGGCGGCACCGTGGTCGGCCGCGAGCCCCTGGACGCCGTACGCGACCGCCACACGGCGGCCCGCGCCAACCTGCCCCTGTCCGCCACCCAGCTCTCCCGGGGGGAGCCGGTGCTGGCGACGGAGTACCTCCAGGAGCGCTAGTGCTGTGACCGCACCAGGCACCCCCCACCGGGTCCCGTCCGTCGACGGCGGGGCCCTGTTGCCGGGGGCGGAAAATCTCTAGGCTTGCTTACTTCACCCGAGAGTCGACTTCACCCTCAGTCGAAGGACACCGACCATGCGCCGCGCCTTGATCGTCGTAGACGTGCAGAACGACTTCTGCGAGGGGGGCAGCCTCGCGGTGGCCGGGGGTGCCGATGTCGCCGCCGCGATCACCGAGCTGATCGGGCAGGCCCCCGCCGGGTACCGGCACGTCGTGGCCACCCGTGACCACCACATCGCGCCCGGCGGGCACTTCGCCGACAACCCCGACTTCGTCCGGTCCTGGCCCGCGCACTGCGTCGCCGGCACCGAGGGTGTCGGCTTCCACCCGAACTTCGCCCCGGCGGTGGCCTCCGGCGGGATCGACGCCGTCTTCGACAAGGGGGCCTACGCGGCCGCCTACAGCGGGTTCGAGGGCACCGACGAGAACGGCGTCACGCTGGGCGACTGGCTGCGGACCCGGGAGATCGACGAGGTCGACGTCGTCGGGATCGCCACGGACCACTGCGTCCGGGCCACCGCGCTGGACGCGGCCCGCGAGGGCTTCCGTACGACGGTCCTGCTCGACCTGACCGCCGGGGTGGCCCGGGAGACCACCGAGCGCGCGCTGGAGGAGCTGCGCGCGGCCGGCGTGGAACTGACGGGCAAGCCGGTCGTCAGCTGAGCGGCGCCAGGAGATCGGTGAAGATCTTCTAGGCGGCCGCTCCGCGGAGCAGTGCTCTGATCGGTCTCCAGAGTTCCGGGACGGTCGCCGGGACAGCGTTGTCGGGGGTGGTGCGCCAGATCAGGCCGTCCGGGTGGTGGAGTACGGCGGTGATCTCGTCCGGGGTCGGCGGGGCCGCGTTGCCGCGGAGGTAGACGGCGCGCAGGCCGAGGTTGCGGAGCCTGGTCAGGGCCCTCGCCCGGTTCTGGGCGTGGACGAGGACGCGGACGGCGGCGTCCGGGTCCGCGGCGCTCGGGCTGGGCAGGTTCAGGGCCACCACCACCCTGCCGTTCGGCAGCTTGCAGAAGCCTCCTGCGGCCATGCGGTCATACCCCCGTGCGAGTCGGTATCAAGGTCGGTGTCAATAACGGAGTCACAGGAGGCACCTAAACACGACCGGCGGCAACCCGCCAAGGGGTTGCCGCCGATACGCTTCTGACCTGCGGTTTCTTAGATCACTTGGCCGAGGGGCCGACCTTCACGGTGATCTTCGAGCCGTCCTTGGCCTCACTGACGATCTTGATGGAGGTGTTGGTGTCAGTGACCTTGACACCCGCGAGCGGGTTCGTGGCGTCGTAGTAGGTCGACTTGCCGTCGTCGAAGACCGGGACGCCCGGACGCGACGGGATCGTGGTCGCGACGTCCGCGTTGTGCAGCGTGATCGCGTCCGTCGGGTAGAGGCTGAAGGTGGAGTCGAAGGCCTGGACGCGGTTGCGCATCAGGGTGCCGTTCGCCCACTTCAGCGGGGTGGGGTGCGAGTCGATCGGGAGGATCAGGCCCTCACCGGGGTGGGCGCTGGTGTTGTCGTCCGCCTGGGAGGTGTCCCACTTCCAGATCAACAGACCGTTCTGGTAGGCGTAGTGCTCCACCCAGGCCGGACGGGTCGTCGAGAAGCCGAAGTTGTACGGGCCGACCTGGAGGGTCTTGTCGTACGACACGTACTGGCGGTTCTCGGCGATGTAGTACTGCGCGTAGTCGTCCGTGATGGTCGAGCCGATGCGGGAGAACCCCTTCGCGGTCCAAGCGGCGTCCGCCGCCTCCGCGTTGTCGGAGAACAGGGTCGCGCCGTCGGCGGTCACCTTGATCTCGTCGGCCGCGAAGCCCTTCTGGGCCACACCGCCGTCGGTGGCGTAGCGGAAGCGCAGGCTGATCTGCTTGCCGGCGTAGGCGTCCAGCGGGAACGTCAGCTTCTGGTAGGCGGCCGCGGTGCCGGTGAGGGCGGGCTTGTCGCTGCCGTCACGCGGGATGGCGGTGCCGTCGGCCAGGGTGCCGTCGATCGGGGTGTAGCTGGCGCCGCCGTCGGTGGAGACCTCGGCGTAGAGGAAGTCGTAGTTCTGCTCGATGTCCCACCAGGCGTCCAGGGTGAGGGACGCGGAGGTCTTGCCGGTCAGGTCGACCGTGCGGGTCAGCGTGTTGCGCAGGTCGTTGCCGCTGCCGCTCCACCACTGGGTGGAGCCCTGCGCGGGGGTGACGATGTCGGTGGTGACCTTCTTCTCGGGCAGCTGCACCACGAGCGCCTGGGCGTTCTTGGTGTTGTACTCCGCGACGCCCAGCTTGTGGCGGGACTTCTTGCCGGCGAACGCGACGTCGTAGTCCAGCCAGCCCAGCTGGAGCTTGTCCCAGGCGTTCATGTCGCCGGGCAGGTCGCCGATGGACTCCTTGCCGGTGCCGAGCCAGGAGCCGGAGGACATCAGGGTCCAGAAGCCGGTGGAGTTCTCGCCGCCGCCGGTGGTGTCGTACTCGTCCGGCAGGCCGAGGTCGTGGCCGTACTCGTGGGCGTAGACTCCCAGGCCGCCGTTCTCCGGCTGGATGGTGTAGTCGCCGACCCAGATGCCGGTGTCGCCGATCTGGGCGCCGCCGAGCTTGTTGGTGTCCGGGCCGGTGGAGCCGGCGTCGGTGCCGAAGGCGTACCAGCGGTGGGCCCAGATGGCGTCCTTGCCCTGCGCGCCGCCGCCCGCGGACTCGTCCTCGCCGGCGTGCACGATCTGGAAGTGGTCGATGTAGCCGTCGGGCTCGTTGAAGTTGCCGTCGCCGTCGTAGTCGTAGCGGTCCCACTGGTCGAACTCGGCCAGCTCCGCCTTGATCTGGGCGGCCGTGGCACCGGCGGCCTCGCGCTGGGCGACCCAGGCGTTGACGCCGTCCTGGACCGCGTACCAGGCGCCGGTCGGGGCGTCGTTGGAGCCGTAACGGGCCTCGTTGTAGGGCACCTTGACCCAGTCCGTGACCTTGCCGTCGACGGAGTAGCGGCCCGAGGACTGCTTCTCGTAGTACTTCTTCAGCGACTCGGTGTTCTTGCCGGTGCCGAAGTACAGCTCCTGGAAGTGCGCCTGGTTGTAGTCCGCCTGCCAGGCCGTGGAGTTGTCCTTCGCGCGGTCCGGCGCGGCGATCCGGTTGTGCAGCGGACCGGTGGTGCCGCCGTAGCGGGGGTCGACCTGGTCGCCGAACTCGACCAGGATCGTGAAGATCTTGTCGGTCTTCTCGCGGCCCAGTTCGACGTACTTGCTGTCGCCCTTGCGGCTGGCGAGCTTGACCACCTTGGAACCGTTGCGGTCACTGACGGTGGCCTCGCCGGATATGACCTGCTTGAGGGCCTCCTCGCGCTGGGCCTCCTGCGTCTTGCTGAGCGGGCCGTCGAAGTCGTGCTCCTTGGCCTTGGCCGGCTGCGGGTCCCGCCGGTCCACCGCCGCGCCCGTGCCACGCTCCGCGGCCTGTGCCACGGCGAACGTGGTGAACGTCGTCGTGGCCGCCGCAAGGGCGACGACCGTCGCGGCCGTTCTGAACGTCCAGGATCTGCTGGTCACTTGATGTCCTCCCCTAACGCGACCGTACGCGCGGAAAAGGGGGGATCCCTGTCAAGGAAGGTCCGCGCGCTGTTATACGCGTGTAGTCAAGTGACGCCATTTGACTACTGGTTTACGAGAAAAGACAGACCTTGACTTGGACAGATCAAGTGCATTATTGAGAGCCGGTGTTCGTATTGCGGACACATGACCGTAACGAGAACGGGCGCGCGGGACCGTCCACTTGCTGGACGCCATGACTCCGTGCGCCCCCTGTGCACCGGCACCGTGGGTTAGGTCACGCTTACCGTTCGTTCCACTCGGGCATGCAGGCCCATAGAGTCGAGATCTCCCCCGCTTCCGAGGACACGATTGCCATGCCTCGTCCGACTGTCGCACAGCTCACGTACGGTTCCTGCACCGTCATCGTCTCGACGCTCGCCATGCTGCTGCTGTCACAGACGAGTTCGGGACCCGGGATCGCCGTCGTCGCCGTCGCCGCGCTCGCGCTCGGCGTGCTCGTCGCGCTGACGGTGCCGGTGACGCGGTCGTCGCCGTCGCCCGCCCCCGCGCCGCAGCCGCGGCCGGAACAGCAGGCGGCGCAGGCGGCGCCCCAGCCGGTGCCGGTGCCCGTACCCGCCTCCGTACCCGCCTCCGTGGCCGCGGCGCCCGAGCCCGTCCGAGAACCGGCCCCCTGACCGAACGGCGCACGGGAAGGGCCCGAGCCCGCTGCCGGCTCGGGCCCTCCTTCGTGCTCGGCGCCTCAACCGAGGCCGACCACCACCGTCTTGGCCGCCTTGTCGTGCAGGCCCTGCTTGTAGGGCTTGTCGAAGTAGCTCCAGCCGCCCGCGATCGCGGTCCACACACAGGCGCAGCAGAACGCGAACGGGATCCACAGCACCAGGGCGCGGACCAGCGAGGTCTGCACGGAGGGCGTGGAGCCGTCGTCCAGGGTGGCGACCCGCATGCCGAACCACTTCTTGCCGAGGGTCTGGCCGGTCCGCGCGATCAGGACCGTGTCGTACGCCACGTAGAGGACGGCGGTGACGATCTCACGGCCGAGGGTCTTACCGAAGGAGATCTTGTCGGCGTCGACCGTGTACTGGTCCACCCGGAAGGCCCACACCAGCAGCGCCACCACGATGTACACCAGGACCATGTCGATGATCCGGGCCAGTGTGCGCTTGCCGCTGTCGGCGAGCGGGGGCATCCCGGCGAGCGGGTCCGGCGGGTAGCCGCCGTAGGCGTCACCGCCCCGGCCGCCATAGGGGCCGCCGCCGTAGGGGCCGCCACCGTGTGGCCCGCCGCCGCCCGAGTACGGCGGGGGCGGTTCGCCGTCGTACGGGGTGTCGTACGGCGATCCGCCCCGCGGGGGCTCACGGGAGGGCTCCCCCGGCGGCTCCTGCGGCGGCTCCTGTGGGGGGTGTTTCCGAAACGGGTCGTCCTCCGGCGGGCCGCCGGAGCCGGGGGGCGGTTCGGTGGTCATGGCCCGAGTGGAACCCGCGGCCAGGACCACCGCATCCGGCGAGCGGCCGTACGGGTGTCGGTCCGGCCGGGGACGCGGGCGTCAGCCGGCCACGAACGTGTGGGCGGCCTTGTCGTGCCAGCACTGGCGCCACGGCCGGTCGAACACGCCCCACACCACGCCCACGGCCCCGATCACCAGCAGCCCGGGCAGGCTGTAGACGAGCCAGCGCAGCAGGGCCGCGCCGAAGGCCGGGGGCTCGTGCCCCTCGATGTCGCGCACCTGCAGACCGAACAGCTTCTTGCCCAGCGTGCGCCCCCACTTGGCGGTCGGCAGGGCCTCGTAGACGATCCCGAAGACCAGCAGGACACCGAGGACGATGCCGAGGTAGACGGAGGTCGTGCCGTCCAGCAGCCAGACCGTGACGGTCCGTCCGGTCAGCTCGGCCTCGTCGATCTTCTCGTGGACGTGGTCCAGGGCCTTCACGCCGAGCGGTACGGCGGCGGCCGAGGTGACCGCGGCGAGGACGAGGGTGTCGACCAGCCGGGCCGCGAACCGCTTGCCGAGGCCGGCGGGCCGGGCCGCCGCCTGTCTGCGGGCGGCGGCCTGGAAGATGTCCTCGACGGGCGGCTTCCACGGCAGGGGCTGCTCGTCGGCCCCCGCCAGCCGGTGCACCTGCTGCGCCCACGAGGACTGCCCCCCGCCGGGGCCGGCGGCCATGGGGGCGGACTGCTGCGGGACGCCCGGCGCGGGCTGCGGCGCCGGGCCGGGACCGCCGGTCTGCCCGGCGGCGGGCGGGAAGGCGGCCGGGCCCTGCTGCGGGGCGGGGGGCTGCGCTGCGGAGGGCTGTCCACCGGGAGGCCGTACGGCAGCAGGCTGTACGGCAGCAGGCTGTACGGCGGGGGACTGTGCGGCCGGAGACTGTGCGGCCGGAGGCTGGATCGCGGGGCCCTGCTGGGCCGGCATCCGGGCCGCCGGGCCCGGCAGGCCGGGGGCGCCCTGCGCCTGCGCCGCCTGCGCGGCGGCGGCCCGCTCGGCGGCCGCCTTGCCCGCGCCGAAGCCGGGCTTGGCGTTGCCCGCCGCGCCGCCCCCGGCCGCGTCCCGCGCACCGGGACGGCGGAAGACGAACGTCCCGCCCGACGCCACGTCACCGGTCTCCGGCTCGGCCGGCGGGATGGTCGCCGTCCCGTCGGTGCTCGCGGACCAGCCGTCGGGCTGCGCCGGGGACCCCGGACCGCCCTGCTGGGCCGGCACCGCCGGCTGCGCCAGGGCCCTCGGGTCGGCGCCCTGCGCCGCTCCCCAGGACACCCTGCGGTCCTGGTCGCCGCCGAAGCCGGACTGGTGGGCACGGTCCGCGCCCCAGGCCGAGGCGGGCTCGGGGCGGCCGCCGCCGACCTGGTCGGCCGGGTGCGGGTCCTCGTCGAAGAAGTGCGGGCCGGTCTCCTCCACGGGTGAGGCCGAAGGAGTGAGCGGCATACCGTCCGACGGGGCCGGGCGGCTGGTGCCCGGTACCCAGGCGGAGCCGTTCCAGTACCGCACGTATCCGGGGATGGACGGGTCCGGGTAATACCCCTCGCGGGGCCTGTCGTCGCCGGGGGCCGGGGTTGGGGCGCTCATGTCCGTCGTCCCGTATCTGCTCGGAGGTCGGATGGGGGCATCCACATCTATCAGACGGACGCAACCACCACCGCCAGTCCCGCCGTACCCGCCCCTTTCCGGGCAACCCCGTGCACACGCTTCACACGTTCGGACCGTCCGCCGCGGCTCCCCGACCGAACGCGTGGAGAAAAGTTCTCCCGCGGAGAAAAAGTTCTCCGAACCCGCGTAATGCTCCGCATCCCTTGCGCTCTCTCCCTCCGTACACATCCGTACGGAGAGGAGAACGACCATGCAGCACACCGTGGTGGAGCGCGAACTGGAGCTCCGGCTCATCCTGTCGCCGGAGCACAGCATCCCCGTCCCGGCCCGACTGGGCTACCGCAGCGACGACCCGTTCGCCGTGCACGTCATCTTCCACATCAACTCGGAGCAGCCCGTCCACTGGACGTTCGCACGGGAGTTGCTGGTGGAGGGCGTGTTCCGGCCCTGCGGCAACGGCGACGTGCGGGTGTGGCCGACGAAGTCGCAGGGGCGCAGTGTCGTGCTGATGGCGCTCAGTTCGCCGGACGGCGACGCCCTGCTGGAGGCGCCCGCGGCGCAGGTGTCGGCGTGGCTGGAGCGGACGCTGCGGGCGGTGCCGCCGGGCACCGAGGGCGAGCAGCTCGGTCTGGACGAGGGTCTGGCCGAGCTGCTCGCGCAGTGAGCGGGGCGGCGCGCGCGGATCGCGGCGGAGGTCAGAACAACTTGCCCGGGTTGAGGATCCCCAGCGGGTCGAACACCTGCTTGACGGCCCGTTGCATCTCCAGCCCCACCGGGCCGATCTCGCGCGCCAGCCACTCCTTCTTCAGGACGCCCACGCCGTGCTCGCCGGTGATGGTGCCGCCGAGTTCCAGGCCGAGCGCCATGATCTCGTCGAAGGACTCGCGGGCGCGCCGGCACTCGTCGGGGTCCTGGGCGTCGAAGCAGACGGTGGGGTGGGTGTTGCCGTCCCCGGCGTGGGCGACGACGCCGATGGTCAGACGGTGCTTGTCGGCGATGCGCTCGACGCCCTCGATCAGGTCGCCGAGGCGGGAGCGGGGCACGCACACGTCGTCGATCATCGTGGTGCCCTTGACCGCCTCCAGCGCGACGAGGGACGAACGCCGTGCCTGCAGGAGCAGTTCGGACTCCGCGGCGTCGTCGGCGGGGACGACCTGGGTGGCGCCCGCCTCCTCGCACAACGCGCCGACGGCGGCGAGGTCGGCGGCCGGGTCGGTGGTGTCGAAGGCCGCCAGCAGGAGGGCCTCGGTCGTCTCGGGCAGACCCATCCGGGTGAGGGCGTTGACCGCCTTGACGGTCGTGCGGTCCATCAGCTCCAGCAGGGACGGCACATGCCCGCCGGCCATGATCCGGCAGACCGCGTCGCAGGCGGCGGCCGCCGACGCGAACTCCGCCGCCAGCACGAGCTGCCGCGGCGGCTTCGGCCTGAGGGCCAGGACGGCGCGGACGACGATGCCGAGGGAGCCCTCCGAGCCCACGAACAGCCGGGTCAGGTCGTACCCGGCGACCCCCTTGGCGGTGCGCCGGCCGGTGGACATCAGCCGGCCGTCGGCGAGGACGACGTCGAGGCCGAGGACGTACTCGGCCGTGACCCCGTACTTCACACAGCACAGCCCGCCCGAGGCCGTGCCGATGTTCCCGCCGATCGTGCACATCTCCCAGCTGGAGGGGTCGGGCGGGTAGCAGAGGCCGAGGTCGTCCACCGCGCGCGAGAGGGCGGCGTTGACGACACCCGGTTCGACGACGGCGATCCGGTCGACCGGGCTGATCTCCAGGATGCGGTCCATCCTGGTCAGGGAGAGCACCACACAGCCGTCGGTGGCGTTGGCGGCGCCGGACAGGCCGGTGCGGGCACCCTGCGGGACGACGGGCAGGCGCAGCTCGGTGGCGGTGCGCATGACGTGCTGGACCTGTTCGACGGTACGGGGCAGCACGACGACGGCCGGGGCGCCGGCCGGGCAGAAGCTCGCCATGTCGTGGGCGTACGCGGCGGTGACGTCGGGGTCGGTGAGGACGGCGTCGGCGGGCAGGCCGGCGAGCAGACGATCGAGGAGGTTGCCCGTGACCTCGTCGCGTGGCGCTTCGATACGGCTCATGATCACAAGGTTCGCACCCGGGGCCATCGGTGTGAACCCCGTCCCCGGCGGCCGTCACCTGCCCGGGCGCGTCCCGTGGACCGGCGCACAGTGAGCGCCATGGAGAACGCCACGGACAACGTCGTACGAAACGAAGAGCACACCGCGCGGGCGGTGCCCTGGTATCGGCGGCGGGCGGTGGCCGGCCCGCTCGTGGGGGCTCTGGTGCTGGCCGGTGGGGCGGTGCTGCTGTGGGTGCCCGGCCAGGGGCCGCGGCGCGGGGCGGTGGCGCCGGCCGCGGGGGCGCGGGCGGCCGCGGCGGTGGGGGCGGGGGTGCCCGCGGCGCTGCCCGGGCTGGCGGAGCTGATCGGCGCGCGGGAGAGCAGGGTGCGCGAGCATCCCCGGGACGCGGGGGCGTGGGCGGTGCTCGGGACGGCGTACCTGGAGCAGGGGCGGCGTACCGCGGGGGCCGACGTCCTGTATCCGAAGGCCGAGCGGGCGCTGCGGACCTCGCTGACGGTGCGGCCGCGGGGCAACGCCGAGGCGCTGGACGGGCTGGCGGCGCTGGCCAACGCGCGCCGGGACTTCCCCGCGGCGCTCACGTGGGCGCGGGCCGCGCAGCGGGTGTCCGCGGCGCGCTGGACGACGTACGGGCAGCTCGTCGACGCGTACACGGGTCTCGGCGACCACAAGAAGGCCCGTGCGGCGCTGGAGCGGCTGCAAAAGCTGCGCTCGGGCCCGGCGGTCCTGGCGCGGGCGGCGGGCGTGTACTGGGAGCAGGGGCTGCGGGAGGACGCGCAGGCGGCGCTGGCGGACGCGGCGGCCGGGGCCTCCTCCCCCGCCGAGGAGGCGGCGTGGCTGGAGCGGGCCGGGCGGCTGGCGTTCGAGCGCGGGGAGCGCGAGAGCGCGCTGCGGCACTTCGAGGCGGCCCTGCGGCTGGACCCGGACCAGTGGGCCGCGCGGGCCGGGCAGGGGCGGGCGCTGGCGGCGCTGGGCCGGACCGGGCCGGCGCTCGCCGCGTACCGCGAGGCGCTGGCGGGGCAGCCGCTGCCGCAGTACGCGCTCGAACTGGGCGAGCTGTACGAGTCGTCGGGGCGCACCGGGGCGGCGCGCGAGCAGTACGCGCTGCTGCGGGAGCGGGTGCGCCGGGACGCGGCGGGCGGGGTGGACGGGGCGCTGGTGCTCGGGCTGTTCGAGGCGGATCACGGGGATCCGGCGTCGGCGGTACGGCGGCTGCGGGCCGAGTGGCGGCGCCAGCCGGGCATCGCGGTGGCGGACGCCCTGGGCTGGGCGCTGCACCGGGCGGGCCGGGACGAGGAGGCGCTGACGTACGCGACGACCGCCACCGACCGGGTGCACGGCGGGGCGGTGCTCAGCGCGTCGTACTCCTACCACCGCGGCATGATCGAACGCGCGCTGGAGCGGACGGCGAACGCCCGCCGGCATCTCGCGGAGGCGCTGCGGCTGAACCCGTACTTCTCCCCGCTGCACGCCCGGACGGCCCGGGCCGCGCTGGCGGGGCTGGGCGAGGTGCCGGACGAGCCGCTGCCGGAGTCCTGACGCCCCGGCGCCCGTCGGTGTCACAGGTTGCCGCGCTTCGCCTGCTCCCGCTCGATCGCCTCGAACAGCGCCTTGAAGTTGCCCTTGCCGAAGCCCATCGATCCGTGGCGCTCGATGATCTCGAAGAACACCGTGGGGCGGTCCTGCACCGGCTTGGTGAAGACCTGGAGCAGATATCCGTCCTCGTCGCGGTCGGCGAGGATCTTCAGCTCGCGCAGGGTCTCCAGCGGCACCCGGGTGTCGCCGACCCAGTCGCCGAGCGTGTCGTAGTAGGAGTCCGGGGTGTCGAGGAAGCGGACCCCGGCGGCGCGCAGGGTGCGGACCGTCCGCACGATGTCGTCGGTGTCGAGCGCGATGTGCTGGACGCCCGCGCCGCCGTAGAACTCCAGGTACTCGTCGATCTGCGACTTCTTCCTGGCGATCGCGGGCTCGTTGATCGGGAACTTGACCTTCCGCGTCCCGTCGGCGACGACCTTCGACATCAGCGCGCTGTACTCGGTGGCGATGTCGTCGCCCACGAACTCCTTCATGTTCGTGAAGCCCATGACCCTCTGGTAGAAGCCGACCCATTCGTCCATCCGGCCGAGTTCGACGTTGCCGACGCAGTGGTCGATCGCCCGGAAGGTGGGCTGGGCGGGCGGCTCGACGATCGGGTCGGCGGCGACGAAGCCCGGGAGGTAGGGGCCGTCGTAGCGGGAGCGGTCGACGAGGGTGTGGCGGGTCTCGCCGTAGGTCGCGATCGCGGCGAGGACGACGGTGCCGTGCTCGTCATGCAGCTCGTACGGCTCGGCGACGGACCGGGCGCCGTGCTCGACCGCGTAGGCGTACGCCGCGCGCGCGTCCGGGACCTCGAGGGCGAGGTCGATGACACCGTCGCCGTGCTCGGCCACGTGCCGGGCGAGGAAGTGGCCCCAGGTGGTGGCCGGCTTGACGACGGAGGTGAGGACGAACCGGGCGGAACCGCCCGTGAGCACGTACGACGCGGTCTCCCGGCTGCCGGTCTCCGGGCCCGCGTAGGCGACCAGTCGCATGCCGAAGGCGGTGGAGTAGTAGTGCGCCGCCTGCTGGGCGTTGCCCACGGCGAAGACGACCGCGTCCATTCCCCCGACCGGGAAGGGATCGGCCTGCCGGGCGACCCCGGGAGCGGGATGCGTGATCTGCGTCATAGCGAAAGCCTCACTCCGGGGCGCAAGGTGCGCAACAGTTCGCCTCTTCACCGGGCAATCCGGTCAGCGGTACGACGGTTTCGGCAGACTTTCCGTACAGGGTGACCATCTGGGAGGCGGGCGTGGCGATCGATCATCTGGACGGCCGGATCATCGTGCTGCTGGCACGGGAGCCGAGGATCGGGGTGCTGGAGATGTCCCGGCGGCTGGGGGTGGCCCGGGGGACCGTGCAGGCCCGGCTGGACCGGCTCCAGTCGAGCGGCGTCATCCGGGGCTTCGGACCGGAGGTGGACCCGGCGGCCATCGGCTATCCGGTGACGGCCTTCGCCACCCTCCAGATCCGCCAGGGCCAGGGACCCGACGTACGGGCCCACCTCGCGACGGTCCCCGAGGTCCTGGAGCTGCACACCACCACGGGCAGCGGCGACATGCTGTGCCGGCTGGTGGCCCGCTCCAACGCGGACCTCCAGCGGGTGATCGACCGGGTCGTCGGCTTCGAGGGGATCGTCCGGGCGTCGACGGCGATCGTGATGGAGAACGCGGTGCCGTTGCGGATCATCCCGCTGGTGGAGCAGGCGGCTGAGGAGGATCGGGAGCGGTGACTTGCAAAACTATCCTTGCAAAGGGTCCTTTGCAAGGATAGTTTTGTACGCATGCCAGAGCCCCAAGACACAGAGGTACGCCAACTCGACGCGCGCTCCTTGCGCGGGCTGGCCCACCCCCTGCGCATGCAACTACTCGACGCCCTGCGCTTCGGCGGCCCCGCCACCGCCTCCCAACTCGCCGAGAAACTGGGCGAGTCCAGCGGAGCCACCAGCTACCACCTGCGTCAGCTCGCCGCCCACGGCTTCATCGAGGACGATCCCGAGCGGGGCAAGGGCCGGGAGCGGTGGTGGAAGGCCGCCCACCGGGGCCTGGGGTTCGACGACTCGCTGCTCGTGGACGCCGACCCCGCCGTACGCGGAGCGGCGCACCTGTATCTGCACGAGGTCGCCACCACCCAGACCCGCGACCTGTCGACCTGGCTCGGCACCCGGGCCGACTGGCCTGAGGACTGGAACCGCTCCTGGGACATGAGCAGCGCGACGCTACGGCTGACACCCCAGCTCACCCGTGAACTCACCCAGAAGATGCACGAGCTGATCGCGACGTACCGCGACCGCTGCACCGACGCGGACGCCGCCGACACCGCACAGGTCCGCCTGCACACGCATGCCTTCCCGCTCACGACGGACCAGGAGACGCCCCGATGATCGCCCCCGAGACCCACCTCGCCCTCCACCACACCCGCGCCGCCGAACTGCACGCCTTAGCCGCCGCCCACCGTCTGGCCACCTCTGCCGCGGGGCGCCCCCGCGCCCTGCGCACCCGGCTCGGCTGGACCCTCGTGGAAGTGGGGCTGCGGCTGGCCACACCGGGGCCGGCCGCGCCGGCGCCTAGCAGCTAGGCACGGTGCCCTTGCCACTCTCCAGGGCGGTGAGCGCGTTCACCGCGCCCTTGAGGGTGGTCACCGGGATCAGCCGGAGCCCCTTGGGCAGCTCGGACTTGGCGTCGCTGCACTCGTCCTTCGGCACGAGGAAGACGGTCGCCCCGTCCCGGCGTGCGGCCTGGGTCTTCAGGGAGACGCCTCCGACCGCGCCGACCGTACCGGCCGGGTCGATGGTGCCGGTACCGGCGATGGTGCGGCCCCCGGTGAGATCGCCGCCGGTGCCGTTGCCGTCGAGCTTGTCGACGATGCCCAGCGAGAACAGCAGGCCCGCGCTCGGGCCGCCGACGTCGGACAGTTTCAGCGTGACCTTGATGCCGTCGTCCGTGCGGTGGAGGTAGCGCAGGGCGGCCTGCGTGGCCGCGTCCTGGGACTCCTGCATCTGCTGGGTGTTGTGCTGCTCGATCTCCTTGGTGGACTGGCCGCTCGGGTAGACCGAGTCGCGCGGCATGATCGCCTGGTCGGTGCGGAACCAGCCGTCGATCACATCGCCGAGCCGGACGTCGGCGTCGGGGCCGGTCGCCTCGATCGTGGTCATGCGCAGTTGGCCGGAGGTGTCCCGGGTGGGCGCCCCGGAGATCGTGATCACCTCGGTGCCCTGGTTCTCGCCCAGCACATTGGCCGTCATCCCGGGCTGCGCCACCGAGAACGGCAGCGGCGCGAACAGCGCCGTCGCGAGCAGCACCACGAGGGGCAGAGCGCAGAGGGCGACGGCCTGGAGACGCGTGAGACGAGAGAGCACGAGGTCAATGTAACCGGCGCGGGTGTGCACCCGGCTCCGCAGGTCATCCGGGCCGATCCGGAGACATGGGGAGGCGATCGTACGGCGATCCCGCGGTGATCCCTCAGCGCAGCGCCTCCGCCACCTCCCGGGCCGCGTCCACCACCCGCGGGCCCACCCGCTCCGGCACCGCGTCCGTCAGCATCACCACACCCACGCTGCCCTCGACCCCGGTCACCCCGAGCAGCGGCGCCGCGGCCCCGCTCGCTCCCGCCTCCAGCTCCCCGTGCGTCAGCGTGTACCCCGGCTCCCCCGCCGGCCTCTGCCGCGCCGCGAGAATCGCCCGCCCCGCGGCCCCGCGGTCCAGCGGATGCCGGAACCCGGCCCGGTACGCCACGTGATAGTCCGTCCACGACGGCTCGACGACGGCCACGGCCAGCGCGTCCGCCCCGTCCACCAGCGTCAGGTGGGCGGTCGCGCCGATGTCCTCGGCCAGCGACCGCAGCGCGGGCAGCGCCGCCTCCCGGACCAGCGGATGCACCTGACGGCCCAGCCTCAGCACCCCGAGGCCCACCCGGGCCCGCCCGCCCAGATCACGCCGTACGAGGGCGTGCTGCTCCAGCGTGGCGAGCAGCCGGTAGACGACCGTCCGGTTCACGCCCAGTTTCTGGGACAGCTCGGTGACGGTCAGCCCGTGGTCGGTGTCGGCCAGCAGCTTGAGGACCTTCAGTCCCCGGTCGAGCGTCTGGGAAGTCTCCGCGGTCACGACGCCCACTCCTTCAGTGGTGAGGTCGGCGGTCCCCGTCGCGGCGGATGCGTCACCGAGTCCCGTCGGCGACGCGCTTGAGAGGCCGCCGATCGGCAGAGGGGCCCGGCAGGTCCGGGCCCGGTCGCTTCACGGCTGCGCTCCGCGGCGGCGCTGCCACGGGGCGTGTGCGTAGCGGGACAGTAGCGAAGCAGGTTCGCTGAGCGGAAGAGAACGTCCAGAATCCGGTCAATGGCCGGTACGGACTACTGACATTTGCCGCCCTTTTGCCGTGATATGTCGGACCGTGAAAAGTCGAAAGGAAAAGCACAGAAAGGTCACAGAAAGCCCGAAGAAAGGCCACAGAAGGGCCACCGGGCCTCATTTCATGCGGGTGGCCCACTCCTGGACCTTGGCGATGCGCTGTCGCAACTGTCCCGCCGTCGCCTCCGCGCTCGCCGGCCCCCCGCACACCCGCCGCAGCTCGGTGTGGACGACCCCGTGCGGCTTGCCGCTCTGGTGGACGTACGCGCCGACCATCGTGTTGAGCTGCCGCCGCAGCTCCATCAGCTCCTTGTGCGAGACGACCGGCCGCCGTTCGGCCGGCAGCTCCAGCAGATCGGCCTCGGTGTCCGGCTTCTTCCTGCTGTGCGCGATCTGCTTCGCCTGCCGCTTCTGCAGCAGCAACTGCACCTGCTCGGGCTCCAGGAGACCCGGAATGCCGAGGTAGTCCTGCTCCTCCTCGCTCCCCGGGTGGGCCTGCATGCCGAACTCGGCGCCGTTGTACATGACCCGGTCGAAGACGGCCTCGGACTCCAGCGCCTCGAAGGCGAACTGCTCCTGCTCGCCGGTGTCCTCGTCCTGCTGCTTCTCCGCCTCCTGGAGGAGCTTCTCCTCCTCGGCGTACGGGTCCTCCTCACCCTCCTTCTTGGGCTTGTCGAGGGCGTGGTCGCGCTCGCGCTCCATCTCGTTGGCGAAACCCAGCAGGTCGGGCACGGTCGGCAGGAACACGGACGCCGTCTCGCCGCGCCGCCGCGACCGCACGAAACGCCCCACGGCCTGGGCGAAGAAGAGCGGGGTGGAGATGGTGGTGGCGTACACCCCGACCGCGAGCCGGGGCACGTCGACGCCCTCGGACACCATCCGCACCGCGACCATCCACCGGTCGGTGCTGCCGCTGAAGTCGTCGATCCGGCTGGAGGCGCCGGCGTCGTCGGAGAGCACCAGGGTCGCCTTGCTGCCGGTGATCTCCCGGATCAGCTTGGCGTACGCCCGCGCCGAGTCCTGGTCGGAGGCGATGACGAGGGCGCCCGCGTCCGGGATGGACTTCCTGACCTCGGTGAGCCGCTGGTCGGCGGCGCGCAGCACGCTCGGCATCCACTCACCGCGCGGGTCCAGGGCCGTGCGCCACGCCTGGCTGATCGCGTCCTTCGTCATCGGCTCGCCGAGCCGCGCCGCGATCTCGTCACCGGCCTTGGTCCGCCAGCGCATGTTGCCGCTGTAGGAGAGGAAGATGACCGGCCGCACGACGTGGTCGGCGAGCGCGGAGCCGTAGCCGTAGGTGTAGTCGGCGGAGGACCGCCTGATCCCGTCCGCGCCCTCCTCGTACGTCACGAAGGGGATGGGGTTGGTGTCGGACCGGAACGGCGTACCGGTGAGCGCCAGACGTCGGGTGGCCGGCTCGAACGCCTCCAGGCACGCCTCGCCCCAGGACTTGGAGTCACCGGCGTGATGGATCTCGTCGAGGATGACGAGGGTCTTGCGCTGCTCGCTGCGGTTGCGGTGCAGCATCGGCCGTACGCCGACGCCCGCGTACGTCACCGCGACACCGTGGTAGTCCTTGCTGAGCGGACCGGCGCTGTACTCGGGGTCGAGCCGGATCCCTATCCGCGCGGCCGCCTCCGCCCACTGCTTCTTCAGATGCTCGGTCGGCGCGACCACGGTCACCTGCTGCACGACATGGTGGTGCAGCAACCAGGAGGCGAGGGTCAGCGCGAAGGTCGTCTTGCCGGCGCCGGGGGTGGCGACGGCGAGGAAGTCGCGCGGCTGCTCCTGGATGTACTTCTCCATCGCCCCCTGCTGCCAGGCCCGCAGTTTGCTGGCGGTACCCCAGGGGGCGCGGCCCGGGAAGGCGGGAGAGAGGTGGTGGGAGTGCGAGGCGGAGGTGGCGGCGGTAGTACTCACGGTCTCCGGTTCGGGGTCGGCGTACGACAACCGGGCCACCCTACCGGCGGCCCGGGACCGACAGCCCTCGAACCGGGCCGGGGCGGCACGCGGTGGGACTCACGTCACAGTGCCCGCAGCCGCTCCGCGATCACCCCGATCTCGGCCTCCGCGCCGGAGGCGACATCGATGACCAGGTCGTACGCCGCCTCCTGGTCGCAGCCGACGAGGTCCACACCGTGCAGGGCGAGAAAGGTCGCGGCGGCGAGCCAGGCGGCGCGTTTGTTGCCGTCCACGAGGGGGTGGTTCGTGGCGAGGGCGTGCAGCAGCGCGGCCGCCTTCTCGTGGAGGTCCTCGTAGGCGGGCGTGCCGAACATCCGGGCCCGCGGGCGGTGCACGGCGGAGGCGAGCAGCCCCGGCGCGCGGGCCTCGGGGACCCGTCCGCCGAACGCGATCCGGGCGATGTCGGTGACCTCGGCCACGGTGAGGTGCCGCGTGGCCGGGGTGGTGGGCCCTGCGGTCATTCCCCGAGCCTCCGCAACAACTCGGCGTGGGCCCCGGCGAGCCCTTCGGCGACCTCCCGCACCCTGTCCTCCTCCGCACCCAGCCGCGCGCGTACGGCGTCCAGCACGATGTCCTCCGGCGGGCACCCGGTCGCATCCGCGAGATCCAGGAGAGCACGATGGAGCCCGGGCCCGAGGGGGACCTCGAGCACGGTGGTGCGCGCCGGGGCGGGGACGGGGGTGGGGGTGGAGGCGGAGGTGGGCGCTGGGGCTGGGGCTGGGGTGAGGGGCTGCATGGGGTGAGGGTAGGCAGGGGCGGGGCGGAGGGCGAGGGGATTTGGGGGGGCGGGGAGTTGGGGCGCGGGGAGTCCAGGGGGGAGTCCAGGGGCGGGGATTCGGGGGGCGAGAGGTCGGGGGGCGAGCAGTCCGGGGGGCGAGCAGTCCGGGGGGCGAGGATTCGGGCGGCGGGTGGTCAGGGGATGCGGGCCCCAGGGGACGACCGGCCAGGGGCTCCGGGCGGCAGGTGGCGGGTGGCGGGTGGTCAGAACCTGCGGGCCCCGAGAGGACAACTGACCGAGGCCTCCGAGCCCCGGGCGGCAAGCGGCGCGCGGCAGGTGGTCAGAAGCTGCGGGCCCCAGCTGGAGGCGCCGGCCCGCCGGGCCGCTCCCCGACCGGCACCGTGGCAGGCGACCCGCTGGAGGCCGGGGCGCTCGCGGCGGTCTTCGGCGCGGGCCGGCCGACCGCCCCTGTCTGACGGACAAGTGACCAGGGACTCCGGGCCCGGGGCACCGGCCACGGGCCGGCCGTGCCCCCGCTCGCGCCCTGCGCTCAGGCCCGCGACGCCGTGGGGTGCCGTTCGTGCAGGCGGGTGGTGACCCATCCGCCGAGCAACGCCACCGCGGCCATCGGCAGGAAGACGGCGGCGAAGGCGGCCGGATGCGAGGACCCGGCCGCGGAACCCCCGGCCGCGGCGGCCGTGTGCGCCACGCTGCCGCCGCCGAGCGCCGCGAAGGCCGCGCCGCCGGCCGCGAGCAGCAGCACGTTGGACAGGCCGTCCGAGATCTGCAGCGCGGCGGAGTTGGCACCGGCCTCCTCTGGAGCCGACAGCTTCAGCAGCAGCACACTGGTGGAGGCGATCACGAGCCCCATCCCGAAGCACCCGATCCCCCAGGCGACCGCCACGGTCCAGGCGGGCACGGAGTGCACGAGCACACTGGGCACGGTGGCGATGGTCGCGGCGACCAGCAGCATCCCGGCCGTCATCAGCCGCTCCCGGTACGGCTCGGCCCAGGCCCGGGTCTGCACCCACGAGCCCAGCGCCCACGTCCCGCCGGCCGCGGCGAGCGAGAACCCGGCGAGGGTCGGGCTCAGTCCGCGCTCGGTGACAAGCATGAGCGGGACGAAGGCCTCGGCGGAGATGAAGGCGCCGGCGGCGAGCCCGCGCAGCAGCACCACGGACGGCAGGCCGCGGGCCGCCCGCCAGGTCCCGCGCGGCAGCAGCCCGAGCGCGGCGGGCACGAGCAGCGCGAGCCCGGCCGCGACGGGGAGGAGGGAGAGGGGCCGCAGTTCCTGGGCGCCGTACTGGAGCAGTCCGGCGCCCACGGAGATCATCAGGGCGAGCCGGATCCGCCGCCGGTCGAAGGCGGGCGCGGGTCCCTCGCCCACGGCTCCGCCGGCCCGCCGCCGTATCTGCGGCAGCGCGAGCGCCAGCGGGGGCAGGACGAGCACGGGTATCCCGAGGAACACCCACCGCCACCCGAGCTGCTCGGTCACGGCTCCCGCCGCGAGCGGACCGACGATGGACGGTACGACCCAGCAGGCGGCGAAGGCGGCCATGATGGCCGGCCGCAGCCGCTCCGGATACGCCCGCCCGACGACCACGTACAGGGCGACGATGACCAGCCCGCCGCCGAGGCCCTGCACGGCCCGGCCGAGGATGAACGCCCACATGCCCGACGCGGTCCCCGCCACCACCAGTCCGGCGCCGAAGGCGGTGATCCCGCTCCCCAGCGCACCCAGCGGGCCCCGCCGGTCCGACCACTGCCCGGCGAGGACCATCCCGAACAGACTGGTGGTGAAGTACCCGGAGAACGCGAAGGCGTACAACGGCACCCCGTCGAGCTCCCGGGCCGCGACGGGCATGGCGGTCCCCACCGCCGTCGCCTCGAAGGCGATGAGCAGCACCACGGAGACGATCCCGACGGTGAGCGCCCGATGGTCCCGTCCGAGCACCCGCTCCCCATCGGGGGCTTCGGCACGCGCACACGCGTCGTCCGCGACCTCGGCGTCGCGGGGTTCCAGGGCTGTCATGCCCGCAAGCGTAAGGTCCACCACCGACATTGACCCCTGTCAGAGGACGGACCTCGGTCTCCCCCTTTGGTCGTACGCCTCCCGCGCTTCATGAACGCAGCATGGCAGCCTCGTTGCAGCGCGCCCGGAGCCCTTGAGCCGCCCTCCGTCCCGCCCGTACGGTCATCTCACCGAGAGGGAACGGGTCTCCAACCCCCCGCCCCCGACCCGGCCGTGTGCCCGAGTGGCTTAGGGACTCGCCTGCAAAGCGAGTTACGTGGGTTCGATTCCCGCCACGGCCTCCACCTGCGTGACCAGGCAAAACGAAAGGGCGGCACCCTCGAAGGGGTGCCGCCCTTTCGGCCGTCCGTCTCAGTTGGCGTCTCAGTTGTGCGACACAGGCGGACTGTCACCGCGTCGCGAGCACCTGCTAACGGTGGTGGTGCCACCAGTAGAGCGCGAGCGTCCCGATACCGCTCAGGCTCGCCTTGACTGCCACCCGGACCAGCTCATCGCCAGCAGAGCGCAGAAGGCGACCGAAGTGGCGTCGTGCGGAGCGCTCCGCGAACTGGGCGCGCCAACGGGCGCTGATGCGGCAGATGGCCTTCGAGATCGGACGGCTTCCAGCCCGCCGCTTAGACTCCCCGTTGTTAGAAATGTTGACCTCCGCGTGTCGACGTTACTGACGGTGATGGCGGCCTCCTGCTTAGGACCAGGGGGCCGTCGCCGTATCCGACGAAGACTCTGTAGGCCGCGCCACTGACACTAGCCGGCCGCGACTTCGGCGACGAATGCCGTTGACCTGCGACTATGCCGAACCGGGCGGAGTGTGAACTCCACGCGTGTCAACATGTGTTGATGGTGCCCCCTCATGAGAGAGCCCTCGACTCGCAGGACGACTTCCCGGATAGGCTCATGCAGGTAGCCGTACGAAGGATCAGTGAGGAGAGGAACGCCACCTCGCACACCGAGCGACTGTCGCTGGCAGGTGAGTTGCGAACCGCTGCCGAACTCCGCGTCTTGAAGGAGATTGCCCGATGCAGAGACTCGGGCGTGTCATGGGCAGATATCGGCGCAGCACTGGGAGTCTCAGGTCAAGCCGCTCACCGGAGGTATAGCGGCAGGAGCGTTCCTCTTGACGGGGACTACCTCTTGGATCAAGTGATCGCCCAGCAGTCTGAGGATGACCAGGTGCAAGAGCGCGGCCATTGACGCCTGCTGTCAATCGGCTGGCATAAGTACTCCAGCCGCGCCGTCATCGTCCGGCCGGTCCGTCTCGGGCTTCCAAATCAGGCCGTCCACTTGCCTCGCAATGTCCGTCCGCACGGCGTCCACCATGTGCTGATAGCGAGCGGCCATGGCAGTGGTCGACCACCCCATGAGGCCCATGACGGCACGCTCGGGAACGCCGAGGATGAGCAGGACCGTCGCGGCCGTGTGGCGAGCGTCGTGAAGACGTCCGTCCCGGACCTTCGCCTCTGCCAGAAGAGACTTCCACTCTGCCCAGTCTCGGCGGTGGGACGGGCTACGGCCGTGCTCGTCCGGGAACACCAAGCTGTTCTCCTCCCATCGCTTCCCCGCCGCCCGCCGCTCCGCTTCCTGCGCCTTGAGGTGCGCACCGAGTAGGTCAACAAGCTGTTCGGGGAGACCGACCGCACGACGGCCGGCGCGGGACTTGGTGGTGGACAACTCCGGGTTGGTTCGCCGCCTTTGCGGGCAGTACCCGGCCGCCTTGCGTCCGCAGGACTCCGCGCACCCGTGGGCGTACTGCGGCCGGTGGCGACTACGGCGGACAACGAGGAACCCACCCTCAAGGTCCACGTCCTCCCACTTCAGCCCCAACACCTCACCCTGGCGCAGTCCGAGGGCGAGGGCGACGGCCCACCGCGCGGAGTTGCGATGCCGATCAGCGACCTTGAGCAACCGCTGTACTTCTTGGACGTTGTAGGGCTCCACCTCGTATTCACCGGTCTTCGGAGCCTTGGCCAACTGAACCGGGTTCTTGCCGAGATGCCCTCGCCGTACGGCTTCGTTGAGGGCGGTACGGAAGGTGCGATGCACCTGGTGGGCGGTGCCGGGCTTGCTGCCCTTGGCCTGCATGTTCGCGTAGAACACCTCAATGTGCTCGGGCTTCAGCCTGTCGAGACGGTGAGCTCCCAAGCCGGGGATCAGGTGCTTCCGCACGGCGACGCTGTACCCCACCATCGTGTTGTCGTTGACCGCGAGGGGCGCAACGTTCTCGATCCAGTGCGTCAGCCACGTCTTGACCGTCCAAGCCTTGCCCGGCTTCCGCACGGTCTTGGCATCGCGCTGCTTCTCCAACTCGCGTACAGCGGCCGTCACTTCGGCGCGGGTCTTGCGTTCGACGTGGCGGCGGTCCGGCGTGCCGTCGTCTCGGATGCCGACCGTGACGCGGCCGTGCCACTTGCCGTCCTTGCCCAGGTAGATCGAGCTACGACCGTTGGGCTGTCGAGTGCGCTTCTGTTCCTCTGCCACCGGCAGACTCCTGATTCTCGATGTCGGGATGGGGACTGGGGCGGCGGGTTGTCTTGTCCGGGAGTGCCGCCGCCCCGGGCGTCGTCAAGCGGCGCGGTGGGCGGTGCGGAGACGGGCCGCGTACGCGGCCGGCGCGTCGACCGGGACCCTGCGGAGACCGCCGACCATGACGGACTCCAGTTCGCCGGTGCGGATGAGCGCGAAGCATGTGGTCCGGCCGATGCGGAGTCGGCGGGCGGCCTCTTCGACCTTGAGGAAAACGAGGGTCGGGTCGTCGTCGGCGGGGGTGGCGTGTTCGTCCAAGGCTCACTCCGTGGGGCTGAGTTCAAGGGGTGGTGCCGCCGCACAAACCGCAAAATCCGCAGAAAAGCCCGGGATGGTCACTGACCTGCGGTGATGTGGTGTGCGGGGGGCTGTGGGTGGTGCTCCGCAGAAATCCGCGATATTCCGCAAAAATCAGGGGCGGCCGGTGGGCGGTCCCGGCGGCCGGGGTGGTGCTCGGTTTTTTGCGGAATATCGCGGGATTGTGCGGCGGGCCCCTCGCCGCTGTGGCGCGAGGGTCCCGCCACAGGTCAGCGGGGGTGTCCGGGGTTTTCTGCGATTTTGCGGTTTGTGCGGGAAGGGTTCAGGGCGCGGCCGGGGTCATCGGCCGCCCTACCGCAGTGCGGGGTGGACGAGTAGGCGGGGCGCCGGTGGGCGTCCTCGCTTGCCGGTGCGCTCGGGCTGGTAGGACCGCAGGTATCCGTGGTCTTCCAGCAGCGCGAGGGCGGGTTCCAGGTCGGCGACGGTGGGCACCTCGCTGCGGGACAGAACGGTGAACACGTCCCGCCGGCTGACGTCCTCCCACCGGTTGTCCCTCACCGCTTCCAGCACGCTGCGGGCCCGGGACAGGACCGGGTCGGCGCCCATGACGTCGAACACGGCGAGGGCGTGAGCGGTGTAGTACTCCCCCAACTCGATCGCAGAGCGCATGGTGTCTTCCGTGACCGCGCGGGTGTAGCCGTTGCCGCCGTGCTCGGCGAGGTGCAGCAGCGCGGCCATGCGGGCGGTCGCCCCGGCAAGCTTTCCGGCCCAGTTGGAGATGTGGCCCAGCTTGCCGCCGCGCGCCTTGAGCTGCGGTTCGATGCGCTTCTGATAGGCGATCAGTGCCGCGTCCGCTTCCGGGCTGAGCTGGATGACCGCCGGGTCGGTCCACTCCGCCAGCGACAGGGTCAGGTCGATGACCCGGGCGGTGTAGGTGGTGGCCGTCGTCTCGGGGACCGGGTCGGTGATGACCTCGCGTTCGCCGACCGTGGACACCGGCAGGGAGTACAGGAAGCGGGCGAGCAGTCCGCGCCCCTCGAACCCCTTCACCTTCCCGATGTCGCGCAGCACGTCCGGCTGCACGGCGAGGCCGATGGTCAAGGCAGGGTGGTCGATGTACTCGCGGCGGGTCTGCCGGTTCACCCTCAGCCGGTCCCCGGCATGCCCCTTGAGGAAGACTTCCATGTTGGGGGCGCCCGAGTAGCGGCCAGCGATGATGTCGAAGATGCCGCCCTCCGCGCTCATCACCGACAGCCGCCCGCCCTGTTCCGCCATGAGCGAGGTCACCGTCTCCGGTGTCGAGTCGTCCGCCAGCAGCACCGGTTCGGCCGGGACGGTGAGGGTGTCGGCGGTCTGCGCGAGGCCGACCGCGGTCGCCACCATCTCTTGCCGCTTGTCCGTGTCGGCAGACGCGGCTTTGGCGGCGGCCTTGTCCGCCGCTTCCTTGGCCAGCCTCGCCGTCAGCTCCGCCTCCACGATGACGGGCTGCATGGCGGTCTTGAGCTGTTTCTCAGCCTCATAGAGGGGGTCGGTGAGCAGGGCGAAGACGGCGGACTTGCGGTTGGCGGGCGGGAGCGCCACCACGGTGTAGAGGTTGGTGGGCTCACGCCAGTTGCCGCGCACGTGGACCACCGACCGGCCGCCGGCCGCCGTGGCGAGCACGGCGAGGGCGACCGACCCGGCGAGGTCGACCGGGGTCTGTGTCTCCTCGGCGACGGCCGCCACGAACTCCCCCAACCAGGTGGGCAGGACGTGGGCGGGGAATGTGGGGCGCTCACGGCGGCCGGTGAGGGGAATGGGGTCCTCCCACACGTCCGGTGCCGCGTCGTCCTCGCCCGGCGGTTCGTCCAGGGTGGGCAGTCCGGCCCACAGATCGTTGTCCACAGGCTGTGTGTTCATGCGGCCGTCCTCCCTTCGGCGGTAGTGGTGTGCTGGCAGACGCCGACGACGACGCGGCCTTGCAGCGCGATGACGGCGGCGCGGCCCCGGGCACGTTCGTGCTGCCCGCACGAGCACAGCCAGTCCGCGACGGGTACGCCCTCGCACTGGATTTGCAGCCCCGGGGCGACGCCGGTGACGGTGACCGTGTGCGGGTCAGAACCAACAGCAGAAAGGACGCCCTTGCGGGCGACGCCCCTCGGTTCGCCCACCGGCGGCCGTGGCGGGCCCTGTACGGCGCCCTGAGCGCCGTTCGTGGGGGTTCGGGATGCTTTGTTCATGCCGCGCGCTCCACGGCCGCCTCAAGGCCGTTGGCGACCGCGCGGCGGGCGTAGGCCTCCGGGACGCCCACCGAGACGGCGGCGGTCACGATCTCCTCGCCGATCGCGGTGAGTCCGCACGGTCCGGGGCATGCGGTGTGCTGGGCGGCGAGGAACCGGGCGACGCCGAACGCCTGTGATCCGGCGCCGGATTCGGTGCGGGCCCGTACGAGGGCGAGGCCGCGTTCCAAGCCGGTGCGGACGTAGCGCTCGGTGTGGCGGCACCCGGTGGCCACCGACCGGCCCCACGGGGCGGGGAGAGAAGATGCCACCTCCCCCGGCGCGGGGGTGGTGTCTTCCTTCACCAGCAGGGCGCGCACGACCGCCGGAAGAACGGCCATACAGCCGGTCCCGGGTCCGAGCCAACGGGCGTACTGCATGGTGGATTTGATGTCGACGCCCGGCCGAACCGCGTTCGACGACTGCATGGCGCCCCGATAGATCCAGTGCTCACCGCGCGTCGACGGCACGGTGCGGGTGGCGGGCAGGGTCGCGCGGGCCCATGCGACGGCCGCAGCGTTGTCCAGGTCGACGACCGTCAGCCCAGCCCCTCCGGGGTGGTAGGCGACCGACACGGCCTCACGCCACACCGGCGCCCACACGGGCGAGGTGAGAACGTGCGGGTCGGTGGTCCCGGCGGCCCACGCGTGGCACGGCGCGGGGCACCGGCAGGGGCCCGCCGCCTTCATGTTCGGCCGCCCGCCGCACCGGGGCGGGCGGCCCGTGCAGGTGCGGCAGTTGCCGAACGGGACCTTTCCCGCCCGCAGGGGCAGGACCGGGACGCCGGCCGCCGCGAGGGCGAGGGCGACCCGCAGGGGTTCGGGCATCGCGCTCATGCCGCCGCCCCCAGGGACGTCGTGGCGGCGAGGTAGGCGCGGCCGATGTGCTCGGTGTAGGCGGGCGGGATCGCCTCCGTCAGTTCCTCGCGCACGTCGGTCCACGTGATGCCCATGGCCGTCTGGAGTTCGGGGACAGTGGGCTTGCCGCCGCCGTTGCCGTACGCGGCGACATAGGGACCGTCGTAGAAACGGCCGTGCCGGTAGCCGCGCACCCGCCCGCGGTGCGGGATGTGCGCCGGCTGTGCAGCCGTCCAGTCGCCCAACTCGAAGTTGCGGTGACGGATGACCCCGAGACCGAACATCTCTCCGCACAGCGTCAGGTCCTTACGGATCTCCGCGCGGCCGTTGGGCTGTTCCATCACGTACGGCAGGCCGGTCCTGTCCAAGAGGTCACGGGTGGGGGCGACCAGGTCGACATGCGTGCGGCCCCACCCCTGCGAGGCGTTGGTGCCCACCGTCAGCGCGCATCCGTGCTGGCACGGCGGGGACGCGTGGACGAACGCGTACCGGCGGATCTCGCCCGACGCGATCAGGTGGGCGAGGTAGGCCAGGGCGTCACCCCGGCGGTAGGGGAAGGGGTAGTTCGAGCGGTCGGCGATGTCGCAACCGTCCACCGCGAACCCGGCCCGGTGGTAGCCCATGGCGGCCCCACCGGCGCACGAGAACAGATCCAGCAGACGCGGCCGGGGCGTCCGCCCCGATCGGGTGGCCGGGACCGAGGGCCCCTCGCCGAAAACGCGCAGTTCGGTCATGCTGTAGGTCTCCTGTTCTGCAACGTCGGGATACGGAGACCGAGGGCGGCGGTTGTCCTTGTCCGGGAGTCGCCGCCCTCGGGCGTAGCTAGAAGGGCGGTTCGTCGCTGTAGCCGACGGGGCCCCACGGGTCACGGCCGCTGTCACGGCGGCGGCGCAGCCACCGGAGGCGGCGCGGGAGCGGCAGCAGGGTTACGGCCCACGGCGTCCAGCACCCGCAGAACTCGATGTCGGTGCCGGCCCACTCGCCGGTCTCGTAGTCGCCGTAGTCGTGCTCGATGCCACCGAAGCCCTCACAGGTGCGGCAGTTGGGACGGGGCGTGTCGGTCAGGATCAGCGCGTTGCGGGGCAGCGCGGTGAGCCGGATACGCAGCCTGAGCATGGGTTTTCGTCTCCTGTCAGCCGTAGAACTTGTTGCGCTTGATGACGGCCTTGCGGATGTTGACCGTGGTCCCGCCCTCGCCATGGCCGCGTCCGCTGAAGATCTGCACGGCGATCCATCCGCCGAAAACGACGGCGGCGAGGGTGATGAGCTGCGTGACGAGCGCGGTCAGGGCGGTGATGAACGTGGTCAGCAGCAGCAGTCCGCCGCACACGGCGAGGAACCCGACGCCTCCGAGGGCGACGTTCACCGCCGCCCGCGAGACGACCGGCTTGGCGACCACCGGTTCCGGCTGCACGGGGGCGACCGCGTAGCCGGTGACGACCCGGCCATCGGGGAGGACGACGCTCGCCACGGCCGGGATGGTGCCCGGCTGCACGGGCACGAGCGGGGCGGTGTGCGTGGGGGCGAGGGGGGTGGGGGTGTGGACGTGCACGGCCGTCGTCGTCTGGTGTCCCGTCGTGCGGCCGTACGGGGTGGGTTCGTTCATGGCGGGGTCTCCCTTCGGTTCAGCGGCCAGCGTCGTTGAGGGCGTCGGTGAGGGCGGTGACGATCTGGGTGACGGTGTCGGCCGCGCCGGTGTCGGCGAGGTAGAAGCCGAAGAGCACGACGGCGACGGCCGTTCCGGCGCCGACGGCCTTGGAGCGCAGCAGCAGCGCGACGACAACGGCGAGCAGCAGCACGAGCGGGATGGTGAGGGTCACGGGTTGTCTCCCGGGAGGGTCAGCGGGTGCCGGCGCGGTAGGTGCGCGCGGCGCGGTTGTAGATCCAGCGGCCGACGCGTATGCGCTTCCCGGTCGCGTCGCAGCGGCGGCAGTCCTTGCCGCGCCGGGTCTTGCCCTTGCGGTCGGTCTTGAAGCCGTGGCCCATGCCGTCGCACTTGCGGCAGTCCCCGAACGGGCTCAGCCAGCACTTGACGACGTAACCAAGCGTGATGACCAACAGGCAGGCGGAAGCAAGCAGAGCAAAGCTCATCAGGGGCCTCTCAGAGGGGTTTCGAGGGGTTTCCGCAGGTCGGCCGCTACCCGCTAGCAACCTGATCAGGTGCCGTTTGGGTCGCTAGCGGGGTCGCTACCGGTAGCGACGTCCGGCGCTACCGGTAGCGGGCTGCGAGGCCTATTCGGCGTCCCGCTTGTTGTTGCGCTGCGTAATCGCGGTGGCGATGTCGTCGCGCTTGATGCCGCGCTTGTTGACCTGTCCCTCGCCGTCGATGCGCCGGCTGATCTGCACGGTGCCGATGCCGTACGGCTTGAGCGCGGCCGTGAGCGCTTCGGCCTTGGGCTTGGCGTCCAGTGCGGCCCACGGGCCGTAGACGTCCGGGCGCAGGTCGGCAAGCCGGTCCACGATCGTCTCGGACCACACCTTGGCCTCGCCCTTGCCGAGCACGGCCGCGACGTCGTCCAGGATCGTCGTGGACGTCTCCGGGGCCGGGGCCTCGCCCACCGCGTCGCCGGACAGAGTCCCTTCGGCCTCGCGCAGGGCGGCGGCGCGGGTCAGGATGCGGTCGGCGTCGCGGCCGTCGGCGAGGTAGGTGCGCACGATCCCGGAGCCGTCGGACATGCCCTTGAGCAGACCGACGCCCTTGTGGGACTTCAACAGCTTGGACGCGTCCAGACCCTCGCTGTAGGAACCGGCGCCGAGGATGGTGTCCGACACCTGGTAGGCACCGACCCGCAGCGCGAACCGGGCCTGATGCTGGTCACGCAGCTCAGAGGGGCACGCCTTGTCGTCCGGCTTCTGCGTCGCCGTCATCACCGAGACGCCGACAGCCGGGGCGACGCGGGCGAGGTAGACCATCAGGGACAGGATCTCTTTGCCGTGCTCGGGGTGGGTCAGGTACTCCTGAACCTCGTCGACCACGAACAGCGTGAGCGGCATGTTCAGCTTCTTGTCCCGGCTGATCTCCGGGGTCAGCTTGCCCTCCGGGCAGACGTGCAGGGGCAGTTCGGACAGCCGGTGGTAGCGGTCCTCGACGTCCGCCTTCAGCTCCCGCAGCGAGGTCAGCAGGTGCTGAACCGGGTCGACCCCGTTCTTGGGCACGATGCCGAACCCGATGCGGTGGGCCACCTTGGCGAACGTGCGCCAGTCCGGCGACGCCTTGCCGTCGAACACGTACAGGCGCACGTACGGGTCCAGCGCGGCGGCCAGCGCGATGGTGCGGGCGGAGAACGTCTTGCCCTGCCGGGGCACGGCGCCGACCAGCAGCGACAGCCACAGCATGGTTGCCATGACCGGGTTGCCGCGCTCGTCGACACCCCACGGGAACGGCTTCCAGAAGTCCACCCGCGTCGCCCCCAGCAGCGGCGACTTGCCCGACGGCACGGCGAGCGGGTCACGGTCGGCAATCCAGTACGACACCCGCCGCCCGCTCGTCTCGTCCTTGTCCAGGAAGAGCTGAGTAGGAGCGATGTCCATTCCGGACGCGAGGCGGGCGTGAGCCTTCATCGCGTCCTCGAACGTCTTGCCGTACGGCAGGTCGACGACCACCCGCCACCCGTCGCCGTCCCGCCCGATCGGGCGCGGGAACGCGATCGTCTGGTCCTTGCTGGTCAGCCCGGCCACCTCGTGCGCGCGGATGACGATGTCCGAGGACAGCTTGCGCTTGCGGAACGTCACCTTGGCCAGGTCGATCAGCGGCCGGTCCGCCGGCGCCCCGACCACACCGAGGGTCGTGGTCAGGGTGGCCACGGCCAGCATGAGCAGCCACGACGGCGCCATGACGTACAGGGTCAGCGCGGCGGCGAGACCGACGAACCCGCCCACGGTCGCGACGATCCCCCGCAGCCTCACGCGGTCGTTGCGCTGCCGGGAAAGCTTCAGGTAGTCCGCCGCGTTCTCCTCCGCCACGGCGGCCAGGCGCAAGGGCTTGCCCTCCGCGTCGGACACCCACCGGCCGATTGCCGTCGACCACCGCCACGCGCCCCGCGGGGAGTACATGCAGATCTTCGGCGTATAGACCAGCGGCAGACGGAGCGCGTGATAGCCCGCCACAGCCGAGTAGTGCCGGACGGCCCACTTGCGGACGGCCGCGCGCTGGTCCGGCAGCTTCACCCAGTCCGGCAGGACCGGCAGACGGGCCTTGTCCTTGGCCTCCATCCACTCCGCCACGGACGGCGGGTAGACCTCGCGCGGCGGGTCGACCGGGGCGCCCTCGCTCAGGCCGTCGGCCTCCGGGTCGTCGGTGTCGGGGAGTTCAGCGTCCCACTCCCCCGGCTTGGCCTCGCCCTCACCGAGCACGGCGGGGGCGGTGGTCTTCTTCAGCGGGAACGGCAGCACGTCGGCCGCCGGCCGCTCGGTGCCCTCCGGGTCCCCGGCGGGCGTGAACGTCGTCGTCTCGGTCACGATGTACCTACTCCTTCGGGAGTCGAAGGGTCCGGCCGGCTTGCTGTGGAAGGTCGGGCGGCCGGACCCGGGTTGCGATCGTCGATGCGGCAGAGGGAAGCCGATGACCGGATTCCGGTCCCCGTGCAGATGTGCGATTCAGGCAGTGCGCTGTTCTTCGGGGTATGCGCAGGTCACGCAGGTTCCGAGCGTGGGCGGGATGACGTACCCGGCATCCCGGCGGCACTCGGGACAGGTGCGGCGAGCGCGCATCATCGCGGCGTGGGCCCGCCAACGGCCCGGTGTCATCGGCCGGACCGGTTTCGCGAGGTCGACGCGGTACAGGTAGGCGACCAGGGGCGGGCGGCCCCGCCGCCGGGGGCGTTCGAGCTGGGCGGCGACATCCTGACCGCCGGGGCGCAGGTCGCGGGCCCTCAGTTGGCGGCGGGTGGCGTAGCCGTCCGGGGCGAGACGCCACCGGAAGACCGGCAGCGCGCTCATGCCGCCCCGCGCCGTCCGGGACGCCGACCGGCCACCGAGCCGAGCAGCCGCCCGAGACGAGCCCGGCGAGGACCGGATCGACCGGACCGCTTGGCCGCGTACATGGCCTCATCAGCCCGGCGGAGCAGCGTGGACAGGTCCTCGCCCGGGTGGTCGGCGGCCCGTACCCACCCCAGCGACACCGTGGTGTGCACGTCAGGGGCGGTGTCGACCGGCCGGGCGAGGACGCGGGCGAGGGTGTGCAACCGGTCTGCGGCTGTGCCGTCGCGGTCGACGACGACGGCGGCGAACTCGTCCCCGCCGAGCCGTCCCGTGACCCCGCCGGGGGTGGTGCCGTGGGCGAGGCGGGCGGCGACCGTGGCGAGCAGCACGTCACCGGCAGCGTGGCCGAAGCGGTCGTTGATCTGCTTGAAGTGGTCGACGTCCGCCAGCACGACCACGGCGCGCGGGTCGCGCAGCAGGCGGCGGGCCCGCCGGGTGAACGCGTCCCGCGTCCACAATCCGGTGAGCGGGTCACGGCGGGCCGTGGTCAGTCGGCTGTGCAGCCACCGGGCGTGTACCGCCCACCCGATGACGGGCGGCACGGCCGGTAAGAGCGCGGCGAGGGTGCTCACGGCGTCACCGCCGTGGTGGCGCGCTCGGCGAGCAGCGCGTCACGCAGCATGCGGGCGTTCGCCGGCGAGGTGCGCAGGGCCCGGCGGATACCCTCCCCCGTCACCTGAGCGTCCGGAAGACCGGCCATGGCCTTGCGCGCTTCGGCCATGAGCTGGTCGGGGGTGCGGCGGGTGCGGGTCGACTTGGCGGCGACCGGGACACGGCCCGTCGCACGACGCGGCCCGGTCGACGCGGCAGGCACCGAACGGGCGGGCGGCGGGGCGATCGGGACCGGCTGCACGATCGGGGCGACGGCGGGCATCGGCTTCATACCGCCGCCCGACTTGCCCAGGTCCACCGGCGCCGGATCGGGCACCGAAAGCCGCGTCAGGACGACCGTGGCCGGGGTCGATACGGGCAGGTCAGAGGTAGACCGTTCTCGACTACTTCCAGTGGATTCCTCCGCATTTATGACCGGGGAGGAATCGAGAGCCAGTGTGCCGAACATCGAGGCGAGGGCAGCGTCCGCACCGTCGGTGATCCGGGTGCGCTGGACGTCCAGCAGCCTCGATCCGAGGGCGACGTCTCCGACCCCGACTTTGCGGGCGAGGCGCCACGACGCCCGATCCGAGCGCTTGCGCACCCGGCTGGTCGGGTGGTGGGCGGCGCGGGCCCGGTGGTAGGCGAGCGCCTGCACCAGGTCGGCGGTGCGCCGCTCGTTCTCGGCGTCTCGGCCGTCGGTGTGCACGACGATCCGGCGGGCGAGGAACGCCATCCCCTCCGCCGAGACGGACATGCCCAGCGGGGTCAGCGCGTAGACCACCGTGCGACCCGGGTCCGGCGCGGCCATCGCCGCCATGACGGACGCGGCGGCCGGCAGCACCCACAGTCCCAGCCGGACGACCAGGGGCGAGGACTGGCCCAGCATGGTCAGCCCCAACAGGACCAGCGCGAGCACGGCCGTCGCGCCCTCGCCGGCACCGAGCGCACCGAGCGCGGTCCCGGAGCCGTAGGCGTGACCGATGTTGCTGTAGGTGCCGATACCGCCGACCACGCCCGTGGCCAGCATGGGCACGAACGCGGCCGACAGCACACCGATCTGAACCCCGGTCAGAGGCTTGCGGGTCTCGTTCACGCCGCTTCCCCCGCCCCCGCCCGCAGGCCGCGAACGGACCGCAGGAACGGCACCGTGCGGGTCAGCGCGTCGGCATACAGGGCGTCCCAACCGGCGATCTCGTCACCGGCATCCGCCTCCGCCCGCAGGTCGGCGAGGACGTCACGGGCCGCGTCCTCACGGGCGGCCCGCTCGTCGTCCGTCTCGGACTCCAGCGGGCCCCGGAACAGGTCGACGTCGATACCGAGCGCCAGTTCCGCGAACTCCAAGTCGCCGTGCGCTTCCTGGCCAGCGACGAACATGCGCATACGCATGATGGATCTCTCCTCTTGCTACGTCGGGAGGGAGACCGGGCGGCGCGTTGTCCTTGTCCGGGAGAACGCCGCACGGTCATTGAGGGCCGTCACCGCAGGAAGCGGCAGGCCAGTGCCCCGGGCGGGATTCGATCCCGCGCCCTTCACGGCTGGACGCCGGGGCCGATCATTCAAAGCACTCTGTTGAGTTCTCAAGGAACAAACGCTGCCTTCGTACTCACCCCCTCGGGCTTTCCTCCGGACGTTGCAGTACCTGTTTTACAGGTACTGCATGGGGTTCCGTCAAGTACAGCGTCGGAACCTCTTGGCTTTGCGCCGGGACTTCTTGGCGCACCATCAGAATCGCCCCAGGTCAGGGGACTTGGTCACCCCGTACGTGGACACCTCAAGGACGTCTGAGTACCTTCAAGAGGTCCCTAGACGTCCCACCGGGGGTACAGATGTCCAACGAACGCTTGCGGTCTGCCTTGTTGGCCAGCGGCATGACGGTTCAGGCACTGGCCGAAGAGATCGATGTCAACCCGAAGACCGTCGAACGCTGGATCACGAAGGGGAAGGTTCCGTATCGGCGACACCAGTACGCGACGGCCGCAGCGCTCAAGGTCGACGTCACAACGCTGTGGGACGACGACCGGGCCGTTGAGAGCGCGGCGGACCTGACGAAAGCTGAGATCGTCACGGTCTACCCGCATCGGCACACGGTGCCGTCCGGCCTCTGGCGAGAGATCTATGGGAGGGCCCAACGGAACGTAGACGTGCTCGTCTACTCCGGGCTCTTCCTGTCTGAGGACCCCGTCTTTCATGACCTCGCCAAGGCGAAGGTTGAGGCAGGCGCCCAGGTGCGCATCCTGCTCGGGGACCCCGACTGTGCGGCAGTCGAGCAGCGCGGCATAGACGAGGGACATCGGATCATGGGCGGCAAGATTCGGAACGCCCTACTGCACTACCGCCCGCTCATGAGGAGTCATCCCGACATCGGGGTCCGGCTGCACGATTCCACGCTCTACAACTCCATCTACCGGTCCGATGACGAGATGCTCGTGAACCCCCACGTCTACGGCATCGGCGCGTACATGGCCCCGGTCCTACATCTGCGCCGTCTGCCCGGCGGCGGGCTGTTCGACACGTACGCGAATAGCATCGAACACACCTGGGACAACGCCCGGCCGCTCACAGATCAAGACATCGCAAGCATCACAGGAGCCTGACCATGGGACGCATTGACTACCTGCATGACCCCGATGCCCCGCCGGCCAACTCGGTGGTGCCGTCCGTCGTTGCGTTCGTACAGAACGACGCGGGACAGGTGCTGATGATCCAGCGGTCCGACAACGGCCGGTGGGCACTGCCCGGCGGTGGCCACGACGTCGGCGAGTCCATCAGTGACACCGTGGTCCGCGAGGTCTGGGAGGAGACCGGAATCAAGGCGGAAGTCGTCGACATGTCCGGGATCTATACCGACCCCGGCCACGTGATGCAGTACGACGACGGCGAGGTCCGGCAGCAGTTCAGCATCTGTTTCCGCGCGCGTCCGGTCGGGGGCGAGGTGCGAACAAGCAATGAGACGACGCAGGTCCGATGGGTCACCCCATCGGACCTGACAAAGCTAGACGTCCACCCAACCATGCGGCTCCGGATCGAGCACGCGATGGACCGGACCCGCACGGCCCCTTACGTCGGCTGACGCTTCCCGGCGGCGACGCGTTCGAGCACGCGTGAAGTGCTCGCGAGGATCTCCGGTTCAGCCCGGCGGATGAACGTCCCGATCAGGCTGTCCGGCCCGTACCGGCCGGCAATCTCGTTGATCCGGTCCACTGGGTTGGTGGGCACCCCGTCCGGAGTCGTGTTCATGTCGCAGTAGCACAGCGCGTCATTGAGGTGCGCGTGCTCGCGTGGAAACTCGCCCTCAAGTTCCTCGCGCAGCCCCCGGGCATCTGCCTCCATCCATGAGCAGGAGTGGTGAGCCACCAGGTTCACCACCCGCTCGTCGGCGTGCGCGATGTCGCGAAGGTAGCGGGCCCCGTCGAGCGGGTGAAATCCCGTCTTGGCGAGGTCCGGCGCGTAACCGATGTCGTGCAGGACCGCCGCCGCCTCCAACAGCTCCGCGTCCGCACCGAGGATCGGCGCGATGGTGCGTGCGCGCTCGGCGACTCCAACCGAGTGCTTCCAGCGGCGGGGCAGTGGGTCGGAAAGCAGCGATTCAGCGAGCGGGTACGCCCACTCTGTCAGTCCCGTCACAGTGAGGAACTCTCCTCTCGATTCGGCAGGGCCCGCACGGTACGTAGCTTGCCCTGTCCCCCTTCGGACAGCCATCCTGCGGCTTCCAGCTTCCCCAACGCCTTGGTGACCGTCGGGCGCGAGACACCGAACCTCTCGCACAGCGCGGAAGCACTCGGGAACGCTGCCCCAACTACAAGGCCGTCATCCGCGAAGACGTCCGTGAGCCGCTCGGCGAGGGGCCGGCGGTCGGTCTGCTGTCCCTCCCTGACCACTCGCCAGCGTCCGCCCGGAACCGGCCCCGCAGCGCCATCCCTTTGAAGCGCCGCAAACGCCCGAAGCACCACACCGCGCGAGACCTGGTGATCGTGCATGATCTCTGCGATCGGTGGTAGCTCCACCATCTCCGGGTCGCGATCCATCTGCGCCTTGAGCTGATCAGCGATCCTCTGAAAGGTCCCACGCGGGCTCGCCAGCTGCGACACTCACCCTCCTCATCCGTCTCGCGTCGTCACGCTCCAGCCCTCCATGGTGCCTCAAAGCGCAGAGTCCTCGACAGGAAGCCAAAGCATGGGCCCGCGTCAGCAACCGCCGACAGATAGAGGGGGCCTGGCCCTCGATCGTGGCCATCACCTCTCAGAAGGTACGCCGCGTCCCGAAAACCTTCGGTCACCACTTCGTATCGGACCCAACTCGCGGCGGACGCAACCAAGTTCGACGACCACGCCATGGACTGCTACCACCTGGCAGAATCGGAACACCGAGCGCGGATGGTCTCTGTGGTCGCAACATGAGACGGCAACCTCAAACGGGCAGTCATCCATGGCATGCGGCGGTCCCTACATCGTGAGCGGAAGTTAAATCTTTCCGACCCGCCAATGAATAGCCCGGCTATTGAACAAGCGATCGAAGCTCATCATTGAGCATCGTCTTCAACGCTGCCGCAGCTGGATCAACCTGCATCAATCTCGAAAATGCCGCCCGAACGTCTTCGTGACGATCGCGTTTTAGATAGATGTCTATCGCTTGACCGAGGTGGTCGGAATCTGTTTCATCAGATTTTTGCGTCATGTACTCGTCTACGACTTGCTCTGCCAGGTCGTAGAGATCTCTTGCTTCATAAACCAAAGACAGGTTGAACTTATACGCCGTCACGTCCGGCGCAAGGTCAACAGCGCGAATGCCGACCCTTTGCGCATCCTCGTACCGGCTAGCCCCATAGTACATGCGTGAGAGTTGATTGTTTAGACGAGCCTTATCGCGATCACCGACTCCCTCCGCTTCAAGCCTTGGGAGTATAAACTTCTCCACTTCCTCGACGCCCTCAGACTCTCGATCCCTGACCACGTAATACTGCGCCAACGCGCTAGCTCCCGTGATGAACGTACTGATGGGGAGATCGGGATTATTTTCCAGAGCTTCCTTCACCGCCTGGGCGCCACCCTCGTCCCCCGCATCGGCAAGGTAGGAAGCGAAATACACTATCTTCTTCGGGTCATCCGAAACCTGGAGGATTCTTTCTAGCGCAACCTCTGCGGCCTCCATGTCGCCTATCGCGATCGCCTTCATAAATAGCTCATCCGGTTTATTCAGGAAGCCGCCGGCCCCGCCTTCAACCTTTGAGAGCAGGCCAACCCCATCGCCATCTGCGGGCAGACCTACTGCACTTGCCCGCTTGCGAACTCGCTTCGACGCATACGAATCCAATCTATCAATCTTCCTTTCTACTCTTTCCAAGGATTGTGCAAGAGTGGCCGTAGAGGCTCCGCTCGAGGTGACCGCATAGCCGTTTTCCTCAAACTGCCTGACCGGCTTTCTGATATCTTCTATCGCCTTCCTTACCGACTCAGGACTGCTCAAGTCATATTGAATTGTTCTGATTCCCGCCACATCAAAGGGAAGGGTCTCACCAGACCGAATTAGCTGAATGAACGGCTTCGCGGCCTCATGTCGCCGTCCACATTCATAGAACACATTGGCATTGTGTTCGGTGAGATCAATGATGCAAAGCTCCGAGTTTTGCACCATCCGAACGATGTCGCTAGTTATGAGTCCCGATCCGACAATCTTGTCAGACCGCTCCACCTGAAACCCAAACACTTCCAGCGCAGGCTCTATGACCAATTCAAACAACCTGTCGGCTTCAATTCTCGTGTCAGACTTTTCTTCACCCAGAGGCGATATGACAAAACAGGTCTTCGCACTCTCATTCATCTCGCACCCCTAGCCAAACATAGAGTGATGCTTTGATCCGATACGAGCAATCGCCCGCCACGTGCAACTCCACGTGCACAGTTCCGGCTTATCACTAAAACCGCGAGTGCGCAAACCGAAATAGAAGTTGCACATTGCATTATTGATTGGTCTACATTCCCCCCAGGGGGAATGCGCGGGGAGTGTGTCCTGCGCATCGGTGGCCCTTGGCAATCCAGAGCAAGAGCGGCCTCCGTGATCCGCAACACCATGTCTTGGCCGCATGTCCACTACCTGCCCTGACCACGTTGACACCGGAGATCATTGGGGCCCTGGAACGCTCCCCTACCGTCTCAATTTCCGTCTCGTTCACCGGCGTTCGCGACCATCCAGAGCTGTTCATACGACTCTGACGACCACTGCTGACGTACTGGGTTGAACAGCGGCGAACGAGCCCGTATCGCTCCCTGACCAGCCAGGACAAACCTGCAAAGCGAGGTACGTGGGTTCAATTCCCGCCATGGCCTCCCGCACCGCCGTACGGCCGGCCGCTCACCAGTGGCCGGCCGTACGGCTTTCGGTGCGTCGGCCGGCCTCGGCCGTCGTCGGCCGGTGGCGTCAGGCGTACAGCCCTCCGCCCGGCTCGTCCTCGAACATCCCCGGCCAGTAGCGCCAGCCGTCGTCGGTGGGGGTGTTCGGGGTCGGGTCGCAGGCGACCGGGTCCACGGCGGCCAGGGTGCGGCACATCGTCTCGGCGAGCTGGTCGTAGGCCTCGGTGAGTTCGTGGACCGCGTCGAGGGCCTTCTCGCGGCGTATCAGCCAGAGGGTGAACGCCAGGGTGGAGACATCGGCGTTGAGCGGGCGCAGGGCGAGGTCGGGCTCGCTCCAGCTGAGCACGGCGCCCGAGTCGCCGTCGACGACCAGGCTGGTGTCCTCCAGGAGGTGGCCGAGGCGGATCAGCCGGTCCGCGTTGAGCGGGAGCCGCTCGTCGGTGAGGACGCCCTCGTAGGCGTCGGCGCAGTACTCGGCGAGGGTCTGCAGCGGCATGTCCGTCTCCAGGGAGAACCAGACGACCTCCTCGGGCAGGCCCACCTCGCACAGGAAGCGGCGGGTCGGGGCGTGCGTGAGGGCCTTGGGGCAGTCGACGTCCTCGAAACGGGCGACCTCGCCGCTGCCGAACTCGTCCTCCAGGAGGCGGGGCGGCAGGTCCAGGGCCAGTCCGGACGCGGTGCCGGGGCCGGCCACCAGAGCGAGCGGACGGATCACGGCGGCCAGCTTCCAGAACAGACCGGTTCCGTCACCGGCCGCCCCCGCCTCGAACACGGCGAGGAGCTGTCGGCTCGCCTCGGCGACCGCCTGCGGGCCCAGCCGGCCCGCGTAGGAGGCGAACTGGCCGCGCAGGGCGGCGAGTTCGTCCACCGCCGTGGCGAAGCGCAGCAGCTTCTCCAGGGAGGGCGCCAGCGGGCGGGTGTCCATCAGGTCGGGGCGGTCGTGCAGGAAGTACGTCGTGGAGATCTCGCCCGTCGCGCCGTCCAGCAGGACGGACTCCCGCTCGCGGCCGTCGGTGCCCAGGATGCCGCCGATCACCAGGCGGTCGCGCAGCTCCGCCGCCAGCCGGCCCTCGGGGTCGCCGGTGGAGTCGGCGACCGTGCGCAGGCCGTCAATGCGCAGCGCCTCGAACGTCAGCAGGCCGCCCTCGCCCGGCAGTCCGGGGCCGGTCAGCCAGCGGCGCGTCGCGGCGTGCGTGACGTACGGGTTCAGCTCGTCATCGGTGAAAACGATCGTGGTGGTGCTCCTGGTCGTGCTCATCGGTCCCCCGTGCGTGAAAGGTGCGTGCGCCGTCCCACTGCTCCGCAGCCTATGCGGGCCCACTGACAATGGCCCTGACCTGCGACGGCGCCCCGGTGGCGGCAGCCGCCCCCACTGAAGAGACGTCGAACCGCCCCGGCGCGTTCCCTTCGGGCCCCCATCACCTCGTCCGTCGCCTCCGCCGCGCGAGACCTCAGGTGAAGTAGACGCCGCCCAGCACCACGGCCAGCGCCGCAAGCGCGAACACCACGATCCACAGCAGGAGTTTGCCCACGCTCGGCGGGGGTTCGTAGCGCTCCGGATCGCTCACTGGCCCGTCACCACCGCGGCCTGCGGGCGGATCGGGAGGCGGTTGACGGGGCGGCCCGTCGCGGCGCGCACGGCGGAGGCGATGGCCGCCGGGGACGTCACCACCGGGACCGCGCTGGCCGCCTTGGCCCCGAAGGGGGCGACCACGTCCCGTTCCTCGACGAGTCTGACGATCCGGATGTCCGGGGCGTCGAGCGCCGTCGGCAGGGCGTAGCCGGTGAGGTCGGGGTGGCGGATCAGACCGCGCGGGGTGCGCAGGTTCTCGGTGAGGGCAATGCCCACGCCCTGGGTGACGCCCGCCTCGATCCGCGCCGCGAGCTGCGCCGGGTTGAGGATCCGGCCGACGTCCTGGGCGACCGCGAGTTCCACGACCCGCACCGAACCGATCTCGATGTCGACGTCGACGACCGCGCGGACCGCGCAGAAGGCCATGCCCACGAACGCGTCGCCCTGGCCCGCGCCGTCCAGCGGTTCGGTGGGGTGCGGGCGGCACTGGGCCGTCGCCCACAGTTCCTTGCCGACCAGTTCCTCGGCGACCGTCGTCGACAGCACACCGTCGTACGAGGTGATCTTGCCGTCGGTGATCTGGAGCAGCTCGGTGGACATGCCGAACTTGTGCGCGAGGGGCTGGAGGAGCTGGGTGCGGACCATCCTGGCCGCGCGTTCCACCGCGCCGCCGGAGACCCACGTGTGCCGGCCCCGGCAGCCCGCGCCGGCCGGGGGCTGGTCGGTGTCCACGGGTGCGACGTGCACCTCTTCGACGCCGAGGGTCTCCTGGACGATCTGGCGGGCCAGGGTGGTGAAGCCCTGGCCGGTCTCCACCGCGGCGCACAGGACCGTCGCGACGCCGTCCTGGACCTTCACGGTGGCCGTGGAGACCTCGTCGGCGCCCTCCGCGCCGAGCATGTGCACCATGCCGAGGCCGTAGCCCACGCCCCGGCGCACCGCGCCCGGTTCGCCCGCGCCCTCGGGGCCGCCGGGCAGCAGCCACTCCTCCTCGGGGGTGTCCTTGGGGAGCGGCGGCAGCGGGTACTCCCGGACCGCCTGGAGGAGTTCGGCGACCGGTGCCGGGCAGGTCACGGTCTGGCCGGTGGGCAGGATGTCGCCGGTCGCCATGACGTTGCGCATCCGCAGCTCGGCCGGGTCGATCCCGAGTCTCTTCGCCAGCTTGTCCATCTGCGCCTCGTAGGCGGCGCACACCTGCATGGCGCCCTCGCCGCGCACATGGCCGGACGGGGGGTTGTTGGTGCGCACGGCCCAGCCCTCGATGAAGGCGTTCGGGACGACGTAGGGGCCGCAGGCGAAGGAGACGGCGGCGGCGAGCGCCTCGGCGGAGGTGTCGGCGTAGGCGCCCGCGTCCAGCAGGATCTGGGCCTCGACCTTGACCAGCCGGCCCTCGGCGTCGGCGTGGTGGCGGTAGCGCAGCAGCGTCGGGTGGCGGTGGACGTGGCCGAGGAAGGACTCCTCGCGGGTCGCCGTGAGCTTCACCGGGCAGCCGGTCTTCAGGGCCAGCAGGCCGAGCGGGAGCTGGAAGCCCTGGTCCTCGCGGTCGGCCGTGGCGCCCGGCACCCCGGTGACGACGATCTTCACCCGATCGGGTGCCAGGCCGTAGACGGCCGCGGCGGTGTCGCGGTCGGTGTGCGGGTCGGTGGAGGCGAGGTAGAGCTCGACGCCGCCGTCGGGGCGGGGCACGGCGAGTCCGGCCTCGGCGCCGATCGGGGCGGGGTCGGCGCGGCCGATGCGGTACTGGCCCTCGACGACGATCTCGCCGGTCGCGCTCTGGTCGCCGTGGTGCAGCGGGATGTGCCGGATCAGGTTGCCGTCGGGGTGCAGGGCGTCGGCCTCGAACGCCAGCTCCGGGTCGGTCACCGGGTCGAGCACCTCGTACTCGACGATGACGGCCGCGGCGGCCATCCGCGCGGTGTCGGGGTGGTCGGCGGCGACGGCCGCGATGGGCTCGCCGTGATGGCGTACGACCTCGGAGGCGAACACGGGCCGGTCGGCCTTGCCGCGGCCGTGCACCGGGCTGCCGGGGACGTCCTCGTGGGTGACGACGGCCCGCACGCCGGGCATCTCGCGCGCGTGGGAGGTGTCGATCGACACGATCCGCGCGCGCGGGTGCGGGGAGCGCAGCACGGCCGCCCACAGCAGGCCCTCGGCCCACAGGTCGGCCGCGTACGGGAAGGTGCCCTCCGTCTTGGCGCGCGCGTCGGCGGGCTGCAGGGAGGCGCCGAGGCCGTGCGGGATCGGCTCGGGGGCCGGGGCGGCCTCCGCGGTGGTCGTCGCGGTGGCTGCTTCGTTGCTCACGCCTGGCCTCCGTCCTGGCCCTGTCCGTACACGGGGTCGTGCGGGTGGGGCTGTGCCGGGTTCTCGAACGCGGACGGGTGGACGCCGCCGGCGCCCGGGCCCGCCTGGTGCGGGATACGTGCCTCGTCGCCGTCCGCGTCCGCCTCGGCCTGGGCCTCGCGTTCGGCGACGACGTCCTTGACGGCCCGCAGGACACCCTTGTAGCCGGAGCAGCGGCACAGGTTGCCGCACAGGGCCTGGCGGGTCTCCAGCTCGGTGGGCGCGGGGTTGCCCTCCAGCAGGTCGTGCACGGTCATCGCCATGCCGGGCACGCAGAAGCCGCACTGCACGGCCCCGCACCGGGCGAGCGCCCGCTGCACGTCGGAGGGCTGCCCGTCGACGGCGAGGCCCTCGACGGTGCGGACCTCGCTGCCGGCGGTGGTGACGGCGGGCACGAGGCAGGAGGCGACGAGACGTCCGTCGACCTGGACGTTGCAGGCACCGCACTCGCCCTGGGAGCAGCCGTCCTTGGCGCCCGCGAGGCCGAGGCGCTCCCGCAGGACGTAGAGCAGCGACTCGCCGATCCAGGCATCGGTGACGGGCCGGTCGGAGCCGTTGACGCGCAGGACGTAGGAGGCGAGGGGGTGTTCCTCCGCCGGGGGCGGGGGCAGCTCCGCGGGCGCCTCGTCGGGGTCGTCGGCGGCGGCTTCGGCGTCCCCGTGCGCGGGGGCGGCCGGGTCGGCCGAGCCGCCTTGCGGGTCGGGTCCGGCGGGGGGCTCGGCGGTGCGCTGAGCGGCCTCCGCGGGCTCGTGGGCGTCCCGGGCGCCGGCGTGGGCCCCATCGGCGTCGGAGGTGTCCTCCAGGGCCTCTCGGGCCCGCTGCGCCTCTTCGGCGGGGGCGGACCCCTCGGGCTCCGGCCCGGCCGCCGGGGGGTCCTGCGGCGCGGAGTCCGCGGGGGCCTGGTCGGCGGTGTGCGCCGGGGCGTGGTCCTCCCCGTGCGCGGGCCGGTGTTCGATGCCGTGCGCGGGGGTGTGTTCGATGCCGTGCGCGGGGGTGTGGTCGATGCCGTGCGCGGGGGTGTGCGGGGGGTCGTGCACGGGTGTGTGGGTGGTGCCGTACGCGGGCGTGTGGCCGCTGTCGTGCGCGGTGCCGTTCGGCAGCCCGTACGCGATTCCGTGGCCCGTGTCGTGCGCGGCGTCAGGCTCCGTCCCGTGCCCGAACCCGGCGGTGTCCTGGGCCGGTCGGCCGCTCTCCTGGAGGCCGGTGTGCGCCGCCTCGGCCAGGCCGGCCTGCTGCGCCTGCTGGGCCCAGTTCTGGCCCGCGCCGTTGGTCGAGCCGGTCGCCCAGGGCGCGGCGGCGCCGCCCGGCAGGGTGGCCGGCGGGGTGCCGCCCCACTGCTCGACGAGGGCCGACGTAGTGAACTCGCCCGATTCGTCCGGCAGGTCGCCGCCGGCCACCGGGATCGACCACTGGCCGGTCACGTCGTGTCCGGGCGCGTGCGGTGCCGCGGGGTCGGCCGGGCCGGCCGAGGTGTCGGTGAAGCTCCACTGGCCGGTCGAGCCGGGGTTGTACGTGAACCGGTCGCCGCCGGAGGTCTCCGGCGGCAGCTGCGGCGCGGGCCACTCGGTGCCGCCGGCCGGGGCCGCCCAGGTGCCGTCCGTCGCGGGGGGCGCGGCCGCTATCTGCGGCGGCACGTACCCGTGACCGGGCGCGGCGAGCGGGCTGTCGGCGGCCAGGAGCGCGTCGATGCCGCCCTCGGGGAGCTTGACGAACGCGGTGGCCCCGTCGTCGTAGTCGCCCTGGGGCAGCGGGTCCCAGCGGCCGCCGCTACGGGGCTGCGCGCCCTCTCCGTGCTGGTCGTCGGTCACGACAGCGCCCTCCCCAGTGCTCGTCGGGCCAGCGCGGCGACGGTGCGCCGCAGGTGCAGTACGGCGGGCGGCAGCTCCGGTACGGAGCCGTCCACGCCCGGGGTCGGGTCCGGGATGCAGGCGGCGGCGACGTACTCGCCGAACGCGGTCAGCGCCTCCGGGACGATCGTGCGGTTGTTGTCCCAGTCGATGAGCCGGGCGACCCACTGCTCGGCGTCCAGGGGCCGCAGCGGCATCGGAGCTATGGCGCCCACCGCGCAGCGCACGCCGCGCCGGGCGGGGTCGAGGACCACCGCGACGGAGGCGGCGGCGCGGCCGGGGCCGGTGCGGCCGGTCGCCTTCAGGAAGACCTGCGGGGCGTGCAGCAGCGGCACGCGCACGTAGGCGATCAGTTCGCCGCCGCGCAGCATGTCCACGCCGGCCAGCAGGTGCGACACCGGGATCTCGCGGCGGGCTCCGCCCGGGCCCGCGATGATCAGCGTCGCCTCCAGCGCGGCCAGCACGGGCAGCGCGTCGCCGGTGGGGGCGGCGCTCGCGATGTTGCCGCCCAGGGTGCCCGCGTTGCGGATCTGCGGCGGGCCCGCGGCGCGCGCGGCGGCGGCGAGCGCCGGGATCAGGGCGGCGAAGTCGGGGCGGCCCATGCGCGCGTGCGTGAGCCCGGCGCCGAGCAGGGCGTGGCCGTCCTGGTACTGCCAGCCGCGGATCTCGCTGATCCGGCCGAGGCCGACCAGCCCGGCGGGCCGGAGCTGCCCCGAGTTGACGGCGGCCATCAGGTCGGTGCCGCCGGCCACGGGCACGGCGGCGGGCATGGCCGCGAGGGCCGCCACCGCCTCGTCCAGCGTCGTCGGCAGCGTGACGGCCTGCGCCGCCTGCGGTGCATGCGTGCTCAAAACCGGCTGCCCCTTCCCGCTGCCCCACGTGGTCCCGCCTGTGCGCCGTACGGTACGTGCTGACAGGGCGGACGTGGCAACTCTGGCACATGTTCGTCACACCCGAAGACGGGGGTCCGCTAGGAGGCATTCGCCCACCTCATCCAGGAGATGGTCCGTTTTCGCACGGCATCTCCGGTGCGAGTGAATTGCCACTCTTCGGTGACAGTGCCGGGTTTTTCCGTGACGCCGTACGCGGGCACCGCCACGGCCGCTACCGGTGCGGCGGCGGGCCGTCGATCGGGCGGCCCAGGACGCCGGGGCGCCGCTGCCAGGGCCGGGGCCCCTCGGGCGGGCGGTAGCCGACCCCGAGGGCGTCGAGGCGGCCGTAGTGGGCCTCCATCCGCCGCGCGAAGTCGGCGAAGTCCCGTTCCGCAGGGGCGGGCAGGGCGCTCCAGGCCACCTCGGCGAACGCGGCGAGCCGGGGGAACGCCTGGTAGTCCACGCGCGCCTGGTCCTCCGTCACCTCGGTCCACAGGTTGGCCTGGGTGCCGAGGACGTGTGCCCTCTCCTCGGGCGTGAACTCCTCGGGCACGGGCTCGAACCGGTAGACGTCCTCCAGGGTGCGGACGTACCCGATGGGCACCGGCTCGTCGGGGCCGCCGTCCTGCCGGTGGTCGAGGTAGACCTGCTGCTCGGGGCACATGACCACGTCGTGTCCCGCGCGCACGGCGGCGGTCCCGCCCGCGTACCCGCGCCAGGACGACACGGCGGCGCCGGGCGCGAGCCCGCCCTGAAGGATCTCGTCCCAGCCGATCAGACGGCGCCCGCGCGCGGTGAGCCAGGTGTCGAAGTGCCGTACGAACCAGGACTGCAGCGCGTCCTCGTCGGCGAGCCCGAGTTCCTCCCTCCGGGCCTGCGCGGCGGGCGACCGGCGCCACTGGTCCTTGGGGCACTCGTCGCCGCCGATGTGGACGAACCGCGAGAACCCCGTGTGCGGGGCGGCGTCCGCCGGGAACAGCTCCAGGACCTCCTCGAACACCCCTTCGTAGAAGCGCAGGGTGGTGTCGGTGGGAGCGAGTACGTTGGGGTTGATGCCCCAGGTGTCCCAGACGGCAAGGCGGGTGGTGTCGATGACGTCGGTGTTGCCGAGTTCCGGATACGCGGCGATCGCGGCCTGCGAGTGGCCCGGTACGTCGATTTCGGGGACGACGGCGATATGCCGTTCGGCGGCGTACGCCACGATCTCCCGGATGTCGTCCTGGCTGTAGAAGCCACCGTGCGGCTTCTCCTCCCACAGGGGTGAGGCGCGATGGCCGAATTTCGTGCGGGGCCGCCAGGAACCGACCTCGGTCAGCCGGGGATACCTCTTGATCTCGATCCGCCAGCCCTGGTCGTCCGTCAGATGGAAGTGGAAGACGTTCAGTTTGTGTGCCGCCATCAGGTCCAGGTAGCGCAGGACGGCTTCCTTGGGCTGGAAGTGCCGGGCGACGTCGAGCAGGAGACCGCGCCAGCGGAGGCGGGGGGCGTCCTCGATGATCCGGTGCGGGATTCCGTGGCGGACACCGGGGCGCACGGGCGCGCGCCGGAAGGCGTGCGGGCCGAGGAGCTGACGCAGGGTCTGGGCGCCCCAGAAGACACCGGCCGGGTCTCCGCCGCGGATCTCCACGCCCCGGTGCGCGACGACGCTCAGCCGGTACGCCTCCGGTCCCAGCGTGTCGTCCACGAGCAGCCGCACGCAGTCGCGGGCGTCCCGGGGGCCCGGCGGCAGGCCCAGCCCGAGGGCGGCGCCCAGGGTGGAGCGCAGCCAGCGCTCGGTGGTCCCGGTGCCGGGCCCGGCCCACAGGGTGGTGTCGCCGTCGAGCTCGACACCGCCGCGCAGGGGCCCTTGCACGGCGCGGGGCGCGGGAATGAGATCCGCCGGAGAGGTCACGTCAGTCCTTTACCCGGTAAGAGCCGCGGATGCGGTCGGCTCGGCGCGGAGAAAGCCGTTTCCGGGCCGTGAGGAATCCACCGCGGAAAGCGCGTGCGGCTCGTTCCGGGACGCTGTCCGGACTCCCTGGAACATGATCGGCAAGGCGGCCCGGAAGCGAAACCGGAATCGGGTCGCGGCGGTCGCGGCGACCGGGGCAGGAAACGCGATCAGCCGACCGCCGCAGAAGTGGCCGAGGAAGTCGTCGAGGGTGCCGTCGGGGAAGCGGCGGCCGAATTCGCGCCACCCGGACATGCTTCATGAGGGATGCCTCCGCCGCGGCGTTGCAGCGGGTCGCGTTGCACCATGCGCAATGAACATTCCCCCGTGGTCTCCACCACTCCGTGACACGGCAAAGGCCCCCGGGGCGCGCCAGAACGCGCCCGGAGGCCTCGGAGGTGCAGAAGACCGGGAGGCTACTTGCCGCCGCCCTTGCCGCCCTTGTCGTCGCCGCCGCCGATGCCCATCGACTCGAAGATCTCCTTGCACATCGGGCACACGGGGTACTTCTTCGGGTCGCGGCCGGGCACCCACACCTTGCCGCACAGCGCCACGACGGGCGTACCGTCGAGGGCGCTCGCCATGATCTTGTCCTTCTGGACGTAGTGCGCGAAGCGCTCGTGGTCACCGTCGCCGTGCGACACCTGCGGTGTCGGCTCGACGAGGGTCCCCGTACCAGTACCGCGCTCGGGCTCGAGAGTGCTCATGCGGCCAAGGGTACTGAAGGTCACAGCGATCAGTTGAGCGAAGGGTCGTCCGGGTAGGTCGCCACCATCGCGAGTTCGCTGCGCTGGCGGCGCAGGACCTCGCGCCAGAGTCTTTCCGGGGCCGGGGAGGAGACGTCGCCCGGTTCGGACTCGACGACGTACCAGGCGCCCTCGACCAGTTCGTCCTCCAGCTGGCCGGGGCCCCAGCCGGCGTACCCGGCGAAGATCCGCAGGGAGCCGAGGGCCGAGGCGAGGAGTTCCGGCGGGGCCTCCAGGTCGACGAGGCCGATCGCGCCGTGCACCCGGCGCCAGCCGAGCGGGCCGCGGTCGCCCGAGGAGTCGCCGGGGATCACGGCGACGCCCAGCGCGGAGTCGAGGGACACCGGGCCGCCCTGGAAGACCACGCCCGGTTCCCCGGCGAGGTCGGCCCAGCCCTCCAGGATGTCGCCCACGCCGACGGGCGTCGGCCGGTTGAGGACGACACCGAGGGAACCCTCCTCGTCGTGGTCGAGAAGGAGCACCACCGCACGGTCGAAGTTCGGGTCCGCCAGGGCGGGCGTGGCCACGAGCAGCCGCCCTGTGAGCGAGGACACCTCGGTCATGCCAGACATGATCCCGCATCTTCCCGCGAAGTGGGGAGGCAATGCGGACACCTGGGCGACGGGCGGCGGAATCAGCAGGTGCCGCCCGTCAGGGCCGCGGTCGAGGGGAGGGGCGGGAGACGGGCGGGCACACGGACGCGGTCCGGGCACACGAACGGGAACGGGCCTCCACGGTGACCGCACGTACCCGCCGCGGAACGGTTCGTGTTGTGACACAGCTATGACCATCCCGGGTCGCCCTCGGGCTTACTTGAGGGGCCCCGGTGGCGATTACCCTGTCTCCTCTGGCCCTTGCCCCGATCCATCGGCCCCTGCCCCAGTCCACCACCCATGGAACGCGAGATACATGACCGTCAACGGCTCTGACGACGTACTGCTTGTCCACGGCGGAACCCCGCTCGAGGGCGAGATCCGGGTCCGCGGTGCGAAGAACCTCGTCCCGAAGGCCATGGTCGCCGCCCTGCTGGGCAGTGAGCCGAGCCGGCTGCGCAACGTTCCGGACATCCGTGACGTGCGGGTCGTACGCGGTCTGCTGCAACTGCACGGGGTGACGGTCCGTCCGGGTGAGGAGCCGGGCGAGCTGGTGCTCGACCCGACCTACGTCGAGAGCGCGAACGTCGCCGACATCGATGCCCACGCCGGATCGAGCCGTATTCCGATCCTGCTGTGCGGGCCGCTGCTGCACCGGCTCGGCCACGCCTTCATCCCCGGTCTCGGCGGGTGCGACATCGGCGGCCGGCCCATCGACTTCCACTTCGAGGTGCTGCGGCAGTTCGGCGCGACGATCGAGAAGCGGGCGGACGGACAGTACCTGGAGGCCCCGCGGCGGCTGCGCGGCACGAAGATCCGGCTGCCGTACCCGTCGGTGGGCGCGACCGAGCAGGTGCTGCTGACGGCCGTCCTCGCGGAGGGCGTCACCGAGCTGTCCAACGCGGCGGTCGAGCCCGAGATCGAGGACCTGATCTGCGTCCTGCAGAAGATGGGCGCGATCATCGCGATCGACACCGACCGCACGATCCGCATCACCGGTGTGGACAAGCTCGGCGGCTACACCCACCGCGCGCTGTCGGACCGCCTGGAGGCCGCGTCCTGGGCGTCGGCGGCGCTGGCGACCGAGGGCAACATCTACGTCCGCGGCGCGCAGCAGCGCTCGATGATGACGTTCCTGAACACCTACCGGAAGGTGGGCGGTGCCTTCGAGATCGACGACGAGGGCATCCGCTTCTGGCACCCCGGCGGCCAGCTGAAGTCCATCGCGCTGGAGACGGACGTGCACCCGGGCTTCCAGACCGACTGGCAGCAGCCCCTGGTGGTCGCGCTGACCCAGGCCACGGGTCTGTCGATCGTCCACGAGACGGTCTACGAGTCCCGGCTCGGCTTCACCTCGGCGCTGAACCAGATGGGCGCCCACATCCAGCTGTACCGCGAGTGCCTGGGCGGCTCGGACTGCCGCTTCGGCCAGCGCAACTTCCTGCACTCGGCGGTCGTCTCCGGCCCCACCAAGCTCCAGGGCGCCGACCTGGTCATCCCCGACCTGCGCGGCGGCTTCTCGTACCTGATCGCCGCCCTCGCGGCCCAGGGCACCTCCCGCGTCCACGGCATCGACCTGATCAACCGCGGCTACGAGAACTTCATGGAGAAGCTCGTGGAGCTCGGTGCGAAGGTGGAGCTGCCGGGCAAGGCGCTCGGCTAGCCGACGGTACGGCGATGGGGCGGCACCCGGTCCGGGTGCCGCCCCATTGGCGTTGCCGAGTCTCGTACGCACCCCTTTGCGTACGACTGAGGCTTACTTGCCCTTGGCCGCTTCCTTGAGCTTCGAGCCCGCGGAGACCTTCACGCTGTAGCCGGCCGGGATCTGGATCGGGTCACCGGTCTGCGGGTTGCGCGCGGTACGAGCGGCACGGTGGGTGCGCTCGAAGGTCAGGAAGCCGGGGATGGTGACCTTCTCGTCGCCCTTGGAGACGATGTCGCCGACGACCTCGGCGAACGCGGCCAGCACGGCGTCGGCGTCCTTGCGGGTCACCTCGGCGCGGTCGGCCAGCGCGGCCACCAGCTCACTGCGGTTCATGTTGTTACTCCCGTGTTCTTCTTGCCGTTGCGGCGTGCCACGCGGCGGAGCCGCATAGCGGGCACAGCGAAGTGCGATGTGCTCGCGCCCAGGGACGCATCCTGCCCCTACCTGCGGCGGGAAAGCCAATCCGGCACCCGCAGGAGTCGGGAGAACACCCTTGGGAGTCACCCGAAGCGCGCCTGTGGCTCTGGCCACGATAGACACAGCCCGGCGGACCGGGTCCCCGACGCGCCGGAGGCGGGGGCCGTGGTGATCCTCACAGTCCCCGCGACGGTCCGTGCGGCGGTTTCCGGTGCGTCCGGCGGGGCGCTACGAGGCCGACGCCCCGGCCGCCTTCGCGGCGTCCCGGACGGCGCCCGCGACCGCGCCCGCGACCTTGTCGTTGAAGACGCTCGGGATGATGTAGTTCGCGTTCAGCTCGTCATCGCTGACGACGTCCGCGAGGGCCTTCGCGGCCGCGAGCATCATCTCGGTGTTGACGGTGCGGGACTGCGCGTCCAGCAGGCCGCGGAAGACACCCGGGAAGACCAGCACGTTGTTGATCTGGTTGGGGAAGTCGGAGCGGCCGGTGGCCACGACGGCGGCCGTCTGGCGGGCCACCGCCGGGTCGACCTCCGGGTCCGGGTTCGCGAGCGCGAACACGATCGCGCCCTCGGCCATGGCGGCCACGTCGTCGCCGTCGAGGACGTTCGGGGCGGAGACGCCGATGAAGACGTCGGCGCCGCGCACGGCCTCCTTGAGGGTGCCGGTGAGGCCCTCGGGGTTGGTGTTGTCGGCGATCCAGCGCAGCGCCGAGCCGGGGGCGGCGTCGACGAGGTCCTCGCGGTCGGCGTGCACCACGCCGTGGATGTCGGCGACGACCGCGTTCTTCACTCCGGCCGCGATCAGCAGCTTGAGGATGGCGGTGCCGGCGGCGCCGGCGCCGGACATCACGACGCGGATCGACTCGATGCTCTTGGCCGCCACACGCAGGGCGTTCGTCAGCGCGGCGAGGACGACGATCGCGGTGCCGTGCTGGTCGTCGTGGAAGACGGGGATGTCGAGGGCCTCGCGCAGCCGGGCCTCGATCTCGAAGCAGCGAGGGGCGGAGATGTCCTCGAGGTTGATGCCGGCGAAGCCCGGGGCGATGGCCTTGACGATCTCGACGATCGCGTCGGTGTCCTGGGTGTCCAGGCAGAGCGGCCAGGCGTCGATGCCGGCGAACCGCTTGAACAGGGCCGCCTTGCCCTCCATGACGGGCAGTGCGGCCTTGGGGCCGATGTTGCCGAGGCCCAGCACGGCGGAGCCGTCGGTCACGACAGCAACGGAGTTGCGCTTGATGGTGAGGCGGCGGGCGTCCTCGGGGTTCTCGGCGATCGCCATGCAGACCCGGGCCACACCGGGCGTGTAGACCATGGAGAGGTCGTCACGGTTGCGGATGGGGTGCTTGGACTGCATCTCGATCTTGCCGCCGAGGTGCATGAGGAACGTACGGTCGGAGACCTTGCCGAGCGTGACACCCTCGATGTGGCGCAGCTGTTCGACGATCTCGTCGGCGTGCGCGGTCGAGGTGGCCGCGATGGTGACGTCGATGCGGAGCTTCTCGTGCCCGGAGGCGGTGACGTCGAGGCCGGTCACCGAGCCTCCGTGGGACTCGACGGCCGTGGTGAGCTGAGAGACCGCGGTTCCGCTCGCGGGCACCTCCAGCCGGACCGTCATCGAGTAGGAGACGCTGGGCGCCGTTGCCATGGCCGACTTCCTCTGCACTGCTGGGTGGGTCGCGGGATTGCCGTCCGATCGTCGCACCTACTGATGAGTACGTGAAAGTCGCCTCAAGTTACGGTCGTTTTGTTCGTGCAGGAACGCCACGCGAAGAGGCCCACATCACATCGGATGTGGGCCTCTCCGTCCGTTCATGACACCGACCCGCCATGCTCGCCTCGCGGCAAGTGGTCGCTCGTGGCGACGAAGGTTGGGCCCGGGGGCTTGGATCGAGCCGGTGTCACACCCAGGCTAACAAACGGATCCCTGAACACCATTCCCGTGCGGGGCGGTTCGCGGAAAACGTTCGTCCGGGCCCGGGCGGGGTCAGTCCCTGAGCAGGTCGGGCACCCCCCGCGCGTCCGCGTCGTCCCGCTCCCCCGACACCACCGTGAGCTGCTGGGTGGCCCGGGTCAGGGCGACGTACAGCACCCGCAGGCCGGCCGGGGACTCGTCGGCGATCTCGGCGGGCGAGACGACGACCGTGGCGTCGTACTCCAGGCCCTTGGCCTCCAGGCTGCCGAGGGCGACGACCCGGTCGCCGAGCCCGGCGAGCCAGCGGCGGGCCTCCTCGCGGCGCTGCATGGCGACGACGACGCCGACGGTGCCGTCGACCTGGCCGAGGAGGCGTTCGGCCTCGGCGCGGACGGTGGCGCCGAGGGTGTCCCGCACGGCCGTGAAACGGGGGACGACCCCGGTGGAGCGGACCGCCGAGGGGGACTCGGCGCCGGGCATGGCGAGGGCCAGCACCTTGGCGGCCAGTTCGGCGATCTCGGCGGGGTTGCGGTAGTTGACGGTCAGCTGGAAGCGGCGGCGGGGCCGGGTGCCGAGGGCCTCGTCACGGGCCTCGGCGGCCTCGTCGGGGTCGGACCAGGAGGACTGGGCGGGGTCGCCGACGACCGTCCAGGTGGCGTGCCGGCCGCGGCGGCCGACCATGCGCCACTGCATGGGCGTGAGGTCCTGGGCCTCGTCGACGATGACATGGGCGTACTCGACGCGTTCGGCGGCGAGCCGCTCGGCGCGCTCGCGCTGGGACTCCTCGCGCACCGGCATCAGCTCCTCCAGGCCGGTGAGCTGGTCCAGCGGGTCGTACTCGCGCTTCTTGCGGGGGCGGGCCGGGGTGCCGAGGATCGCCTGGAGCTCGTCGAGCATCGCGATGTCGTGCACGGACAGGCCGTCCCGCCGCAGCGAGCGGGCGACCCGGCGGACCTCGCCGGGGTTGAGGATGCGGCGGGCCCAGCGGCCGAGCCGGCGCTCGTCGGCCATCGCCGCGAGGACGGCCGCCGGGGTCAGCTCGGGCCACCAGGCGTCGAGGAACGCGAGGAACGAATCCTCGGTGGTCACGTCCTCGTCGAAGGAGGAACGGAGTTCGGCGGCGAGCTCGGGGTCGGTGTGCCGGCCGGCGGCGCCGGAGCGCTCCCACAGGGCGTCCAGGAGGAGCTTGCGGGCGCGGGGGCGCAACAGGTTGACCGGGGCGGTGCCGCCGAGGGCGCTCTGCCGGATCCGTTCCAGGTCGGCGCCCTCCAGTTCCAGCCGCCGCCCGAAGACGACGACCCTGAGCCGGGTGGGGGTGGCGGCCGGGGTGCCGGAGGGGGTGTCGTCGAAGGCGAGCTGTCCGTCGCCGTCGCCGTCGGTGTCGCCGCTCGCCCGGGTTCCGCCCGCCCCCAGCTCCAGTGCGCCGCGGGCCGCCTTGCGCAGCACCCGGAGCATGCGGGAGGAGCCCTTGGCGCGGGCCACGGCCGGGGCGTCGTAGAGGGTGGCCTCGGCGCCGTCCACGAGGGAGCCGATGGCACGGATGGCGACCTGGCCCTCCTCGCCGAGGGAGGGCAGGACGCCCTCGGTGTAGGCCACCAGCAGCGGGGTGGGCGAGACGATGAGGATGCCGCCGGCGTATCTGCGGCGGTCCTGGTAGAGGAGGTAGGCGGCGCGGTGCAGGGCGACGGCGGTCTTGCCGGTGCCGGGGCCGCCCTCGACGTAGGTCACGGAGGCGGCGGGGGCGCGGATCACCAGGTCCTGCTCGGCCTGGATGGAGGCGACGATGTCGCGCATGGTGTGGCCGCGGGCCTGGCCGAGCGCGGCCATCAGGGCGCCGTCGCCGATGACGGGCAGTTCACCGCCGTCGAGGAAGGCCGTCAGCTCGGGGCGCATCAGGTCGTCCTCGACACCGAGGACCCGGCGGCCCTTGGAGCGGATGACGCGGCGGCGCACCACCCGGCCGGGGTCGACCGGGGTGGAGCGGTAGAAGGGGGCGGCGGCGGGGGCGCGCCAGTCGATGACCAGGGGCGCGTACTCGGAGTCCAGGACTCCGATGCGGCCGATGTGGAGGGTCTCGGCGATGTCCGCGGTGTTGTCGGGGCGTACGGCGCCCTCGGCGGGTTCCACGGCGGTGTAGGCGCCGTCGGGGCCCTTCTTGCCGTCCTTGCCGAGGAGGAGGTCGATCCTGCCGAAGAGGAAGTCCTCGAACTCGTTGTTGAGCCGGTTGAGGTGGACGCCGGCCCGGAAGACCTGGGCGTCACGCTCGGCGAGGGCGCCGGGTGTTCCCACCTGGCCGCGCTTCGCCGCGTCGTTCATGAGGAACTCCGCCTCGTGGATCTTCTCCTCGAGGCGCCGGTACACCCGGTCGAGGTGTTCCTGTTCGACGCCGATCTCGCGGTCCCGGACCGTGTCCGGTGCGGCGCTGACCGCGGTTTCCTGCTGAGCCTGTGCGGCCACCGGGCCCCCTTCTGACGTGCTGGGCAGCCGTCAACCGTACGCGAAGGGGACCGGTGGAGGCGAGAGCCCGCCCGGAGGCGGGCCCGGCGTCTTCGTCAGGCGTCGACCTGGACGAGCTTCTTGCCGTCGAAGGTCATGACCTCGAAGTGGTCGATCTCGTTCGGCTTGAAGGCCGCGCCGCCGACGACGTAGAGCGGGTTCTTGGCCTGTTCGGTCTTGGCGCCCGGGAGGCCGTAGCCCCACTCCGGGACGGACCAGGAGGAGACGGTCTCGCGCTTGCCGTCCTTGCCGACGGCGATCAGCGAGCACTTCTCGGGGCCCGAGACGTTCTTCAGCTCGACGCCGACCTCGGTGCCCCAGGCCTTCTCGCCCATGGCAACGGTCGCCGTCACCTTGCTGCCGGAGTCGGTCGCGGAGACCTTGTCGGAGAGCGTGTCGAAGGTCGACTTGGCGGGGTTGGTGGTGCTGCTGGCCACCGGTGCCTTGCCGCCGTCGTCACCGCCGGTCGCGGCGATGACGCCGACCGGGCCCGCGATGATCAGCGCCGCGGCGGCCGCGACGAGGTAGAAGCCGCGCCGGCGCTTCTGGGCGCGCCGTTCGGAGACCTCGTCGACCAGCTTCTCCACGAGGCGCGGGCTGGGCCGGGCGGACAGGGAGTCGCCGATGGCCGGGGTGCCGGAGCCGGGCAGGTCCGCGAGCGCGGCGAGCATCGGTTCCATCCCGGCGAGCTCGTCGAGCTGCTGGGCGCACCACTCGCAGCCGGCGAGGTGTGCTTCGAAGGCGGTCGCCTCGGCGTCGTCGAGGATGCCGAGTGCGTAGGCGCCCACGGTCTCGTGTTCGCTCGGGCTCGGAGATCCTACAGATCCCTGCATGGGGCCAGACATACCCGCACCACCTGATCCGAATCCCCCGTACATGCTCATCACGCCGTCACCCCCCGCTCCTCCAGAGCCAGCTTCATCGACCGCAGTGCGTAGAACACCCGGGAGCGGACGGTGCCGCTGGGTATGCCCAGCGTCTCGGCCGCCTCGTTGACGGTACGCCCCTTGAAGTACGTCTCGACGAGCACCTCCCGGTGGGCCGGGGTCAGGTCGTCGAGCGCGTCGGACAGCGTCATCAGCCACAGCGCCTTGTCGATCTCGTCCTCCGCGGGGATGACCTCCAGCGGCGACGGGTCGACCTCCTGCGGCCGGGCCTGCCGGCTGCGGTGGCCGTCGATGACGATGCGGCGAGCGACCGTCACCAGCCAGGGGCGTACCGATCCGGTCGCTCGATTGAGCTGGCCGGCGTTCTTCCAGGCACGGATGAGTGTTTCCTGCACCACGTCCTCGGCACGCTGGCGGTCTCCGGCAACCAGGCGCAGGACATACGCAAGCAGGGGTCCGGCGTGCTCCCGATACAGAGCACGCATCAGCTCCTCGTCGGGTTCCGAGGGCTGGGACATGCGATGTCGGGCCCTCGATCCATGTTCATTGGCCACGGCCGCATCCTTGCGCACGCCCACCTCCGGTGTCCGGGGGATCCCCCAGTCGGTCGCTCGGTGACAGGTACGGAAGGGGTGTTCAGCGTGTTCAAACCGAGACGACAGTTTTCTTCGGGGTGTCATGACGAGGGGGACATGGCGGCACATTCCCACCGCTTCTTCTTCACCTTTTCGCCACACGGGCGGAATCACGCGGGTTGCCCTTACCCAGACGTGGGCAAACATGATGTTGCCGAAATCACTTCGTCGATTTTTCGGCAGGCTGTCGTGTGACGCTGTGCAATTGCTGTCAGGTCATCAGAGAAGGCGTATACCGGGCAGTTGGTCGCGTGCCAAGGCGGCGCGCCGTCGATGCCGTGCGACCCGCTCCCGGTTGCCGCAGACCTCGCTCGAACACCAACGCCTGCGCCGGCCGCGGGAGGTGTCGAGGTAGACGATCGGGCAGCCGTCCCCCGCGCACTGCCGCAGCCCCGCCCGCGCCACGGGATCCGTGAGCAGTTCGACGGCGTCCCGCGCGACGGCGGCCAGCAGCGCGGCGCACTCCGGCGGACCGTCCAACTCCCGTACGAGGGTCCCGTCCTCGTCGCGCACGGCACGGGGGACCGGCGGTGCCGCGCGTGCGGCGTCGTTGAGGCGGCCGAGGTCGACGTCGTAGCGGCCGGGGTGGGTGCGGGCCAGCCAGTCCCGCACCAACCGGTCGACGCCGGAGCGCAGTTCGCGGAAGGCGGGGGGCCAGGAGGGGTCGGCGTGGGCGAGCGGGGTGCCCGGCGGGACGAGTCCGGCGCCGCGGATCCAGGCGCACAACGGGCCGACGCCGTCGAGGTGTTCCCGGGGATGGCTGGTCGCGAGGAGGTCGAGACAACTGCGTCCGGCGTCAAACCGCAGCTCGTAGGGGTCCGTGGCCGTGCCCAGTGTCATGCGCCACCGCCTGCACCGACAGAAGAACGGGAAACAGCAGAACGAGAGAGGAAGGGGAAGAGCGTTCCGGCGTTCCCCTCACAGTGCCCTGAGTCCCGCCCCGGCCGGAACCCCCGTACCACCGGTCCGGCCCGTCAGGCGCGGCTCACGCGTCCGCGTACTTCGCGTCGGCGGCGGGGTCGAGGGCCAGCCGGTAGCCGCGCTTGACCACCGTCTGGATCAGCTTGGGCGTGCCGAGGGCGGTGCGCAGCCGGGCCATCGCCGTCTCCACGGCGTGCTCGTCGCGGCCGGCGCCGGGCAGCGCGCGCAGCAGGTCGGCGCGCGGGACGACCCAGCCGGGCCGCCGCGACAGCGCCCTCAGCAGGGACATCCCGGCCGGCGGCACGGGCCGCAGGAGGCCGTCGACCAGCACCGCGTGCCCGCGGATCTCCATCCGGTGCCCGGCGACCGGCAACGCCCGCGCGCGGCCCGGGAGTTCCTGGCAGAGCAGCTGCACCAGCGGGCCGAGCCGGAAGCGTTCGGGCTGCACGGTGTCCAGGCCGCGCGCCTGGAGCGGCAGCGCGGTGACGGGTCCGACGCAGGCCGGCAGCACGTCGTGGTGGAGCGCGGCGAGCAGCTCGGACAGCAGGCCGCGCTGCTCGGCGCGGGAGAACAGGGACACGGCGGCCGGCGCGCTGGTGAAGGTGATCGCGTCCAGGCCGCGCGAGAGGGCCGCGTCCAGGAGCCGGTCGAGCGGTGCGATGTCCTCGGGCGGCATCCACCGGTACACGGGGACGCCCACCACCTCCGCGCCCGCGGCCCGCAGCGCCTCCACGAACCCGGGCAGCGGCTCCCCGTGGAGCTGGACGGCGACCCGGCGGCCCTCGACGCCCTCCTCCAGGAGCCGGTCGAGCACCTCGGCCATGGACTCCGACGACGGCGACCATTCCTCGGTGAGCCCGGCGGCGCGGATCGCGCCCTTCACCTTGGGGCCGCGGGCGAGGAGTTCGACCTGGCCGAGCCGGGTGAGCAGCGGCTCGCCGAGCCCCCAGCCCTCGGCGGCCTCGACCCAGCCCCGGAAGCCGATCGCGGTGGTCGCCACGACCACGTCGGGCGCCTGGTCGATGAGGTCCTCGGTGGCGGCGAGGAGTTCACCGTCGTCGGCGAGCGGCACGATCCGCAGCGCGGGCGCGTGCAGCACCGACGCCCCGCGCCGCTGGAGCAGCGCGCCGAGCTCCTCGGCCCGGCGCGCGGCCGTCACGCCCACGGTGAAACCCGCGAGGGGGCCGTGTTCGACGGATTCCCGCGTCGTGGCGTCCGGTCGCTGCTGTTCCACGTACATCACTCTCGTCCCGCGCTCGAGTCACCCTGCGCCTCCGTGCCGCCGAGCCTGTCAACGGCGCGTGACAGGCTCGGTTCGGCTTCATGTCACCGGTGTTACGTCACACCTCGGCATAGCTGAGCTGTGCCTTCGCCTCCGGGGAGGGGCTTGCGGCGGTGATCCTCCCCGCCGGTCGGCGAAGGTATACGGCCCAGGTGACCGCGAAGCAGGCCGCGTAGAAGGCGAGGAAGGCGACGAACGCGCCGGTGCCGGAGCCGTAGGAGAGGAAGGACTGGCGGAAGGCCAGGTTGATGCCGACGCCGCCGAGCGCGCCGACCGCGCCGATGAGTCCCATGGAGGCCCCGGAGAGCCGTCGGCCGTACGCGGCGGCCTCCTCGCCCTCGAGCCCCCGGGCGACGGCCTTCGCCTGGAAGATGCCGGGGATCATCTTGTACGTCGACCCGTTGCCGAGGCCGCTGAGCACGAACAGCACCACGAAGACGGAGACGAACAGCGGCAGCGACTTCTGCATGCTGGCGAGGACCAGGACCGCGGTGGCGGCGGCCATGCCGACGTAGTTGTAGAGGGTGATGCGGGCGCCGCCGTACTTGTCGGCGAGCCAGCCGCCCAGCGGACGGATCAGGGAGCCGAGCAGCGGGCCGATGAAGGTGAGGTAGGCCGCCTGCAGCGGCGTACGGCCGAACTGGTTCGTCAGCACCTGGCCGAAGGCGAAGGAGTAGCCGATGAACGAGCCGAAGGTGCCGACGTACAGGAAGGACATGATCCAGGTGTGGGCGTCCTTCGCGGAGTCGATCGCGGCGCCGGTGTCGTTCTTCACGGACGCGAGGTTGTCCATGTAGAGCGCGGCGAGGGTCGCGGCGATCAGGATCAGCGGGATGTAGATCCCGAGCAGCACACGCGGGCCGCCGCTCGCGCCGATCACGGCGAGGCCGACGAGCTGGAGGACCGGCACGCCGATGTTGCCGCCGCCCGCGTTCAGACCGAGCGCCCAGCCCTTCTTCCGCAGCGGGAAGAAGGCGTTGATGTTGGTCATGGAGGAGGCGAAGTTGCCGCCGCCGATGCCCGCGAGCAGGCCGACCAGCAGGAAGGTGGAGAAGGAGGTCCCCGGCTCCATCACCGAGAAGGCGGCGACGGTCGGGATCAGCAGCAGCGCCGCGGAGATGATCGTCCAGTTGCGGCCGCCGAAGAGGGCGACGGCGAAGGTGTACGGCACCCGGACGACCGCGCCGACCAGCGTCACCAGGGACGTCAGCAGGAACTTGTCGGCCGGGGTGAGGCCGTACTCCGGGCCCATGAAGAGCACCAGCACGGACCACATCGTCCAGATCGAGAAGCCGATGTGCTCGGAGAGGACGGAGAACAGGAGGTTGCGGCGGGCGATCTTCTCGCCCTTGTCGTGCCAGAAGGTCTCGTTCTCCGGGTCCCACTCCTCGATCCAGCGGCTCCCCTTCCTGGTGGGGGACGCGGCGGGGGACGGGGGTGCGGTGGCTGTGCTCGGGGCTGTCATGACGCCTCCACGTGCTCCGGGCTCGGGCGGTTCGGGGGGATGAGCGGTGATGAGTCCCGAAGGTAGGGAGGGCGCGTTTCCGGTCCTGTGGCTGTCGGTGACCGGAAGGGAACGTTGCTCTCACCTCCGGCGGCGGCCGGATGAGAGGTCGGCGGCACGGGCGCGCGAGTCGCCGGGCGATATGTCATGCGCCTGCGGACGTCATACCCGTGCCCTCGGTGGGAATCCATCCACCGGCGGGCCGCTGTCCTCGGCGGGAATCCATCCGCCGGCGGGCCGCTGGAGCCAGCCTTCCGCTCCGGCGATCTCGGCCGCGGCCCGCCGCAGCGCGTCGAGGCCGGGATGGACCAGCCCCTTGCGCCACACCAGTGACACGGGGGACAACGGGACCGGGTCGGTCAAGGGCCGCGAGACGGTCCCCGCCATGGCCTGAAAGCCCACCACGGCCAGGACGGGTCTGCCCACCGTGGTCGTGATGCGCCGGAACTCCTCCTCCCCGACGGCGAGCGGCGCGGGCGGAGCGAGACGGATGCCGCGCCCCTCGAACAGCCGCTCCGCGAGATCGGTCCACTCCGGCGTCCGGGGGTTGCCGGCCCCGGCGTACACCGTCTCCCCGGCGAGCGCGGCCAGCGGCACCTCGGCCAGCCCCGCCAGCCGGTGCCCCTCGGGCAGCACCACCGCCATCGGCTCGTAGCGCACGAGCCGGTGCTCCAGCCTCCCCCGCAGCACCGGGTCCAGCCCGGCGTACCGGCCGAACGACGCGTCCAGCCGGCCCGCGACGATCTCGGCCGCCGCGCCCGTGAGCCCGCTCTCGTACCGGGCCATCAGCTCCAGCTCGGGGGCGAGTTCCCGGGCCCGGTGCAGGACGCGCCGCCCGGTGGCCAGGTTCGGCGAGTTCAGGTCGACCAGCAGCGGCCGGGCCTGCCCGAACGCGGCGACCAGATCGTCCTGCGCCTGGAGCACCCGGCGCGCGAACGGCACCAGCCGCTCCCCGTCCGCCGTCAGCGTCACCTGCCTTGTGGTCCGGACGAACAGCTCGGCCCCGAGCTCGCGCTCCAGCCGCCGTACGTCCCGGCTGAGCGCCTGCTGGGCGACGTACAGCCGGGCGGCGGCGCGGGTGAAGTGCAACTCCTCGGCGACGGCGAGGAAGGCGCGCAGCAGACGGGGGTCGACGGGAGAACGGCCGGATGCGGACATCCGGCGAACTTACAACGATGATGCGTGAATCGGCGCCGAAGAGGTGTTGGACCCCCTGATCACCCCCGGGGGACCGTTTCCCCATGCCGGACAGCCAGCCACCCCACCGCAATCCACCACCGCGGCACCTCGCCCCGCCACCGCGGCACCTCTTCACGGTCACCGCCGACGCCTTGGTGATCGTCGACCTCGACCGCCGTACCCCCGAACCCCCGCCGCACTCCTACCGCCGTCTCCCCGAACCTCCACCCCACTCCTACCGCCGTCTCCTCGCCCTCCCCGGAGCCCGCGCCTTCACCGTCGGGACCCTGCTCGCCCGGCTGCCCATGGGCATGTTCGGCGTGAGCGCGGTGATGATGATCGCCGGGGCGCGCGGCTCGTACGCCCTCGCCGGGTCGGTCACCGCGACCGGCCTCGCGGCCACCGCACTCCTCGCACCCTGGATCGCCCGGCTGGTCGACCGGTACGGGCAGGCCGGGGTCGCGGTGCCGGCGACGCTCTTCGCCGCACTCGGCAGCCTGGCCCTGCTGCTCTGCGTGCGCTACGACGCCCCCAACTGGACCCTGTTCGCCGCGTACGCCGCCACCGCGACGACCCCCAACACCGGCGGGATGTCCCGCGCCCGCTGGAACCACCTCCTGGACGGCGACCCGGCCGCCCTGCACACCGCGAACTCCTTCGAACAGGCCGTCGACGAGCTGTGCTTCATGCTGGGGCCGGTGGTCGCGGCCTTCCTGTGCGGCACGTTCTTCCCGGAGGCGGGCACGCTGGTGGGGGTGGTGCTGCTGGTCACGGGCATCCTGACGTTCGCCGCCCAGCGCGCGACCGAGCCGCCCCCGCATCCCCGCCCGACGGCCGCATCCCCGCTGCGCAGCCCCGGCCTGCCCCCTCTCCTCGCCGTCTGCCTCGCCCTCGGCGCGGTGTTCGGGGCGACGGAGGTGGCGACGATCGCGTTCGCCGACGAGCACGGCCACCGTACGGCGGCGGGACTCGCGCTCGCCCTGCAGGCGGCAGGCTCCTGCGCGGCCGGTCTGGTGTACGGGGCGATACGCCCCGCCGCCCCCGCCGCCCGACGACACCCCTGGTGCGTGGCGGCGATGGCCGCGCTCCTCACCCTGCCCGCGCTGGCGGCGACCGTGCTCGACTCGCTCCCCCTGCTGGCCGCGGCGCTGCTCCTCTCGGGTACGGCGACGGCCCCCACGATGGTCACCACCATGGCCCTGGTCCAGCAACGCACCCCGGTGGCCCGCCTGAACGAAGGCATGACCCTCGCGGTCACCGGCCTGCTCGGCGGCATCGCCTGCGGCAGCGCGACGGCCGGCTGGCTGACCGAACACGCCTCCCCCGCGACGGCCTTCACGGTCCCGCTCACGGCGGCGACGACGGCCCTGCTCGTCGCCGTCGCCACCGCGCGGTCGCGAAACCGGGGCGGGGTCAGCCCAGTTGCCTGAGGGTGCGTATCCCTGCCAGGAGATTCGCGAGGGCGGTGGGGGTGGTGGTGAGGATCGTGGCGGGGGTGTCGGATTCGCGGAGGTGGAGGGTGGTGGGGGTGGAGGCGAGTTCGAGGCAGTTGGAGCCGTCCCCGCCACCGGAGAAGGATGACTTCTGCCAGATGTCGGGGGTGGTCACGGCTCGCCTCACAGTTCCTTCGCAAGGTTGTGGATGAAGTCACGCGAGCGCTCGGGCTCAAGTGACGCAGCCTCCACCTTACGGAAGAGCGTTCGAAACGCTTCGAGTTGGGCCTCGGAGTCGACGAAGGCTGTGCCGTTGGCGGTGACATCGCGGACGACGGTGTCCAGCTTGGGCACTGGGCCGCCCGTGTACATCATCGTCGCCCAAGCTCCGCCGAAGCCGTCCACGTCGAAGGGGATGACGCGCACGGTGATGTGGTCCGCTTCCGAAAGCTCCAAGATGCGGAGGAGCTGGATGCGCGCCCCGGTTCTGTCGCCGACCCTGATGCGCAGCGCTGCCTCGTGGATCACCGCCTTGTACGAGACGGCGCCGGGTCCCTCGATGACGGCCTTCCGTCGCATCCGGTGCTTGACGCGCAACTCGGTTGCCGGCCAGGGAAGTTCCGGTACCCGGTACGAGAACAGCCCGCGGGCGTAGTCCTCTGTCTGCAGCAGGCCTGGGACGTTCAGGAACTCCACGTCGAGTCGGTACAGGGCGTGGTGCTCCAACTCGGCCAGGTCCAGGAACGGCGGAGGCAGCAGCCCCCTGAACTCCTCCCACCAGCCGCGCGTCCGGTCAGTCGCCATGGCAACCAGCGCGTCGATCAACTCAGCATCCGTGCAGGAGCAGTGAGCGGCCAGCTCCCGCACGCGGGCCTCACTGACGCCCACGACACCGGACTCCATCTGACTCAGCCGCCCCGCGTCGGTCCCCAGCAGCGCGGCAGCCTCGCGACCCATGAGCCCGGCCCCCTCGCGCAGTTTCCGCAGTTCGGTGCCCAGCCGCGCCTGACGTGCCGTCACCTCGGTTCTGCGGGCCAAGAAACCCTCCTTCACTCGTTCGGGGCCAGATTAGGACAACCCGTTGCACGGGGCCAAGCTTGGCGCCTACGTTCTGTGACGCATGGTTCACGCAGCGGAAGCGCACCGCCCCGTCCCGCCATGACGGCTGCGGCACTGCCACCGCCTCTCGCACCCCTCACCCGAACGGAGCTGCCCCATGTCCGAAACCGCCCCCACTCCCGAGTTCTGGGAGTACACCCTGTACATCCCCACCGACCCCAGATCGGTTACGGTCTCCCGCCGCACCCTCCGCCTGATCCTCGCCCTGCACGGACTGGCCCACCTGACCGAGACCGCCGAGCTCCTCGCCTCCGAGCTGGTCTCCAACGCCGTACTGCACACCAAGGGCCCCGCTTGCCTGCGCGTACGCCACCGCGATGGTGTCCTGCAGATCGGAGCCTGGGACGCCGACCCGGCACCTCCCGAGCCGCCGGGTGACTTCACCCAACTCGCAGATGCCGAGAACGGCCGCGGCTTTGCCCTCGTGCGGGCCTGCGCCGACCTGTGGGGATGGCAGCCCCTCTCCCGCCTCGGACTGTCCGGCAAGCTGGTGTGGTGCGAGTTGGGGGCCGCGTAGATGGTCAGCTCGTCCCACGAGGCGCTGCACCGGATCTTCCAGAAGGACCCCGCGCTCCTGACCCGCGCGCTCCAGCAAGTGCTGCACATCCCCTTCCCGGAACCGCGTGACTTCGCCGGCATGAACGTCGACCTCACCGAGATCGAGCCCGTCGAGCGCCGCGTCGACACCCTGCTGCGGGCCGAGACCGACGAGGGCACCTACCTCCTCGTCGTCGAGTCGCAGGGCAAGCCGGACGAGCGCAAACGCAGCAGCTGGCCCTACTACCTCAGCTACCTCCACGAGAAGTACCGCAGCGAACCCGTCCTCATCGTCGTCACCCAGAGCAGGGCCACCGCCCGCTGGGCGGCCGAGCCCATCCACCTCGGCGTGCACGGCATGCCCTCGCTGACGGTCCGCCCGTTCGTCCTCGGACCGGAGAACGTGCCGCTCATCACCACCGAGCAGGAGGCCAGACAGGATCCACCCCTTGCGGTGCTCTCGGCCATGACACACGGCCGTGGACGGCACGCCCCGGCGATACTGGAATCGCTGGAAGCCGCCCTGCGGACCCTGGACCGCGACACCGCCGTGGTGCTCGCGCAGTTTGTCGACTCGTGCCTGGCGGACGCCCAGGCCCGGCAGATGTGGAGGGACATGATGACGGCGATGCAGTACTTCTGGCGCCACCCGTGGGCCGAGGAAGGCCGGGAAGAAGGACGGGAAGAAGGACGGGAGGAGGGTCGGATCCAGGAGCGGGCCGAGATGGTCCTGAACATCCTGCGCTGGCGCGACATCGCCGTCCCCGACGACGTACGCGACCGCGTCGAGGCCTGCACCGACCTCGACCAGCTCACCACCTGGTCCCGGCGCGCCGTCCACGCCACCACCGCCGCCGACCTCTTCACCACCACCCGCGCCGCCGCCGACTAGCTGTTCGGGTCAGGACGTGGGGGCGATCCTCCTCCAGCCGACCCTGACCCGACGGGCGAGCACGGCGCCGCGGGCCGTCGGGCCCGGCACGGGTCACTCGTGACGCACGAGGTGCTCGGCCTCGGCGACGAGGCCGGCGGCGAGGCCCAGCCGCTCACCGAGAGCGGTGAACCGGGCGTACCGGGCCCCGGTGAGGGAGACCGAGGAGACCGTCAGGGTCCTGAGCAGGAGCCGGAATCCGAGATCGGGATCGACACGGGCGCACACCTCCTCCAGGGCGGAGACGGCGCCCTGCACGGGACGGGACGTACGGCCCGTCAGTGCGGCGTCCAGTGCGGGTGCGAGGTCGTGCAGCTCCCTCAGCACCGCCTCCGTGCCCGCGGTCGGGGGTGTGCCGGGCGGGGTCGGTGCGAAGCCCGGCCGCAGGGTGCGCAGCCGCTCGACGCAGGCGTCCTCGATCCGGCGCAGCAGGTCACGGCCTTCGACGCCGTCCACGCCGAGGTCCTGACCGGTCGCGGCCCGCCACAGCGCGGTGATCGCCTCACGGGAGAGCGTCGAGTCCCGCAACCGGGAGACGTCCTGGAGCAGCAGGAAGGCCTGGGCGCCCGGAACGTCCGGGTCGGCCGCCACGGCGCGCCGCAGGACGTCTGCGGGGGTCTCCTCCTCCGGGTAGGAGCGCTCCACTGCGGCGGTCAGCTCGGAGAGCCCGAAGTCGTCGGGGAACCGCCGCCGGGTGGCGGCCGGGTCGTCGAAGGGGGGCCACAGGACGTTCAGTCCGTCGATGACGAGCGGCCAGCTGTAGCCAAGTTCCTCGCCGAGCGCCCACAGACGGTCGTACCCGCCCAGCGGGACCGGGACGGAGTACGCCTTGAGGACCCTGAGCAGGAGCCTGAGTCCGAGGTCCGCGTCGACGTCGGCGACGACCTGCTCCAGAGCGGGCACCACGTCGGGCACGGGGGCACCGCTGGTCTCCAGCGTCCGTTCCAGGTCGCCGGAGGCCGTCCGCAGCTCCGCCAGGACCGCCCCCCGGAGGTCCTGCGGGCCCGTGGCGGAGTCGCCGGGCAGGCCGGTGCGGGCCTGCGGGCGTCCCCCGCGCGGGGTGCGCGCGTCGCAGACCTGCGCGACAGCGCGCAGCCAGTCACGGGGGCCGGACCCTGGCCCGGGGTCGAGGACCCGCCGGGTCGCCGCCAGCAGCACGGCGCGGATCCGGTCGTCGGACAGGGGCGAACCGCACAGCGCCCGGACCTCCCGGCCCAGGTCCCGCGCGTACTCCCCCTCGGCCTCCTCCGCTCGCGCCGCCACCACGTCGAGCACGGACGGCGCACCCGGCCGGGCGAGGCTCTCGGTGACCCCGCTGAGGCCGAAGTCGCCGTCGTACAGCTCGATGTACCGGTCACGTCGTGGGCTCATGGTTGCTTTTCTCGTTCCGTCCGTCGATCGGAGCGGCCCGCCCCTCCCCGTCGGGGGAGGAGCGGGCCGCGGGAATGCGAAGGGTCAGGAGACTAGACCGGGTAGGCCGTGTAGATGATGAAGCCCCCGTGTCCGCTCTTGCCCGGGTTCCTCTTGAGAAGGATGATCACGTCGTTCCCGACGGCGACGGGCGCCGACCGGTCCGCCTTGTACATCGTGCCCAGCGAAGGGTACTTGTCCCAGCTTCCCGTGATCTTGAAGTAGGGCTCGTCCCGCCACTTGCCCTTCTTGTTGATCCAGTTGGTGAGCTTCTCGAACTCCTTGGCGTTGCGCTTGCCGCCCGGGTAGAACCAGTCGGCCACCACCCGGTCGATGGCCTGCTGCGCGACGTCCTCGTCGGTCCAGACCGTGTTGGTCCCGCTCTCCTTGGAAGCCGCGATCCGCTCCGCCTCGGCGCGCGTCTTGCCGATGTGGTCGCGGCGCGTGTGGGCTCCCGTCTCCGGGTACTTGCCCTCGTCCGCCAGGTTGTAGCAGTTGTGGACGAGCAGGTCCCCGGCGCCTGCGCCCCGGGTGCCCACGTAGAACGTGTGCGTCTCACCGACGGTGAGGTCGTACACCGTGTGCTCCCGGCCGCCCTGGACGCGCAGCCCGGCGACGGTGCGCGGGGCTCCGTCGGCGGACCGGACCGTGACCCCCGGGCTCAGCGCGGACACGAACGTCCAACCCCGGTCCTCGGTGTACACCCGGTGTCCCGGGGTGCTGGTCAGCGTGGTGCCGTCGGTGAACTCGACGGTGTTCAGGTGCGGCGCGTCGTGCCGGTAGGTGGCGGTGACCCGCTGCGCGCCGCTCCGGTCGGTGCCGGGATCGGTGGCCCGCACGAGGTCGCCGACCCGCACGTCACGGATGGCCTTGTGGGAGCCGTCCGCCATGAGCACCGCGGTGTCGCCGGGGAAACTGTTGATCTTGCAGGAGGCGGCAATGTCCTCGGCCGCGTTGACCGTCCGCTCCAGGTCGGCGAGCGTCTCGGCCGACAGGTCCAGGGCCTTCAGCGACTTGTACGCGTCCGCGACTCCGACGCCGGTCTTCAGTGCGGCGTCGAGGGCGCGGATCGCCTCGGCGACCTTGGTGAAGGCCTTGCCCGGGATGAAGTTGGACGCGAACCAGGCGCAGCCCGCCTTGTCGCCGTGGTAGCAGCGGACGGCGTCGCCGAGGACGACCTCGTAGAGGACCGCGCCGAGGGTGTCGCCGAAGAGGGCCTGCCAGCCGAGGCGGGTGATGTCACCGGCGGAGAAGTGGTGGGTCCACTCCTGCTGCTGGTTCTTGAGGACCACCGTCTTGAGGAAGAGGGTGTCCTCCGCCGGGCAGCCGGACTCGGTGGCCGGGACGTCCGGGTTGATGCACATGTAGTAGCTGACCGTGAGGTCGAGGTGCAGCTCGTACGTCACCGTGCAGCCCTGGAGGGTGTAGTCGCACTTGTTGAGCTGCTTGGCCGGGGCCGCGTCGGTCATCTTCTCGATGACGTAGAAGACACCGTTCTCGCCGGTACCGGCGCCCGCCTGGACCTGGTCGTTGGCCTCCTTGCGCTCGGCGGAGTCCGCCGCCTGCTGGGCGGAGTCGGCGTACTTCTGGGCGTCCTTGGCGGCCTGCTCGGCGAGGGTGGCCTCGGCGTCGGCGCGGTCGGCCGCCGCGCGGGCGTCCTTGGCGGCCTGCTCGGCCTGCGCGGCCGCCGTGCGGGCGGCCTCCGCGTCCAGGGCGGCCTGGTCGGCCGACGCGCGGGCGTCGGTGGCGTAGCCCTCGGCACGCCCGGCGGCCTGGTCGGCGGCCGCGGCGTCGGCGCCGGCCTGCTGGTCGTACTCGATGGTGCGGGCCAGCGAGGCCTGCGCGTCGGCCGCGTACTGCGCGGCCTCGGACGCGTAACCCAGCGCCTCCTTCGCCGACTTGCGGGCGGTCGCGGCGAAGGCGGCGGCCTCGGCGGCCAGCGTGTACGCCGCCTTCGCGTCACCCGTCGCCGCCGCGGCCAGGCTCGCCGCCTGGTCGGCGTTCTTCTGCGCGTTGGCGGCATGCGCCTCCGCGACCGCCTTCTGCTGCTCGGCGATCGTCTTCGACGACTGACCCGTCAGCACCACCAGCCCCGCCGTGGCGTCGGTGTCGACGTAAGGGGAACCCAGCTGGACCGCGTCGTTCGCCGGCGCCGCCACCTGCTGCGCCGAAGCACCGGCGTCCGCGGCGGCCTGGGCGGTGGTGTACGCGTGCCCGGCCGCATCCGCCGCCGAGGCGAGCGCCTTGACCGACTCCGCCTTCGCCGCGTCGGCCTGCGCCTTCGCATCAGCCGCGTGCTGGTCCGCCTCGTCCGCCAGCTTCACCGCCGTACGGGCCGCCGACGCGGCCGTCTCCGAGGCCTTGATCGCGTCCGCGGCGGCACTGGTCGCCGTACGGACCGCGGCGTCCGCCCGCAGCTTCGCCGCCTGGGCCGCGTCCGCGTCCGAACGGGCCCGCTTCGCCGCGGCCTCCGCGCGGGTGGCGGCGGCGTCCGCGTCGGCGGCGGCCTGGGTCGCCGCGTTCGCCTCCGCGCGGGCCGAAGTCGCCGCGGACTCCGCGTCGTCGGCCGCCGCATCGGCGGCATCGGCCGCGGCCCGCGAGTCCTTGGCGCTGGCGTCGGAGTCATGCGCGTCGGCGTAGGCGTCCTTCGCATCCGCCTTCGCCCGGGCCGCATTCGCCTTCGACTCCGCGTCCCAGGCGTCGTCACGCTTGCCCTTGGCCCGGTCACGGGCCGCCTCCGCGTCCTGACGCTTGCCGCGGGCGGTGGACTCCGCGCTCTCCGCCCGGCCCTTGGCCTCATTCGCGGTGGCCGCGTAGCCCTCGGCGTTCTGGCGGTGCTGGGCGGCCTCGGCCTGCTTGGCGGCAGCGGTCTCCTTCTCCGCCTTCGCCGTGGCCTCCTCCGCCTCCGCCGCCAGCCGCTTGGCATGCGCATCGGCCGCCGCGGCCTTCGCATCGGCCTCCGCCTTCTGCGTCACGGCCAGCTTCGCCTTCGCCAGATCACGCGCCGCCTTCGCGGCCTGCGCCTGCACGGCAGCCGCATCGGCGGCGGCCTTCGCCTGCGCCCGCGCCTCGTTCGCGGCCGCCGTACGGAACGCCGCCTTCGACTGCGCAGCCTGCGCCAGCGCACGGGCCGCGATCGTCTCACTGTCCCCGGCCGCGGCCTTCGTCGCCGAATACGCCGTCTCCCCCGCCTTCGACAACGCCTCCAGCGCTGCCGCCGACGCCTTGGTCACCTGCGCCTTCTGCTGCGCCACGAGCAGACCACGCCCCCGCGGCGCACCCGCCTTGTCCGCGATCGCGTACGCCGCCTGAGTCGCGGTGTCCGTGTCGGTGGCGGCCTTCTTCGCCGCCGCGGCCTGCGCCTTCAGCAGATCGAGCTGCTTCTTCGACGCGGCCTGGGCATCGGTGACACCCTTCTTCGCCTTGTCGAACTGCGCCTTCGTCGGATAGTCCAGCTTGTCCGTGCCGTTGTGACCGGAGGGCACGACGTCGAACTGCTGCGGAGCCTTGCCCGTGCAGTCCCACATCCGCCCGTCACGGCTGTTGGCGTAGTCGGCCAGGTCGAGACAGTTCGCGGTCGCCGGGTTGTACAGGCGGGTGGTGCCGTGCGTGCCGTACTCCCAGTTCTGCGCGGTGCTGCTGGAGCAGGTGGAGATCTGCACGGCCGTGCCGTTCGCGTTCGTGCCGCCCTTGACGGTCAGGCACTTGCCCGAGTTCACGTTGACCAGGTGGTCGCCCTCGATCTGCCACTTCTGCCCGGCGCCGCCGTTGCAGGTGTAGATCTGCACCGGCGTGCCGTTGTCCTTCTTGGCGCCCGCGACCTCCAGGCACTTGTCCGTGGCACCGTGCGCGTGGATCACGAACGGGCTGTCGCCGATCCAGCCGGGACCGCCGGCCGACCACCAGTCCTGCCAGCGGGCGAGATGGTCGGCGATCCAGGACTGGCCCAGCATCTCGCCCAGCGCGGTGGAGCCGTCGGCGAGGGCCTTGGTGGCGTCACGGCTGGCGTTCAGGATCTGGTTGCGCTGGGTCGCCTGGGCGGCGATCTCCTGCTGCCACTCGGCGGACGCGTCCGCGACCTGCTTGCCGAGGACCTTGTTCGGGTCGGCGGGGCTGTGCCAGTCGCAGGACGCGAACCGGGACTTCAGGTCCTCGACCGCGATGCGGTGCTCGACGCTGCCCGGCTCGGGCGCGGTGCGCGGGAAGCCGCCGGAGGAGAGGAAGATGCGGGCGTCGTCGGCCCACTGCTCGTGCATGAAGACGCGGTCTTCCCAGGCCCGCTGCTCGGCCAGCGCCCGGTTCCACTCGTCACGCGGAAGCTTCGGGTCCGGGTCCTTGCCGTAGAGCGGGGTGCCGAGGTCGGTGACGGCCTTCGCGGTCGCGTCGTCGGCCTTCGGGGTCGGGTCCTCGTAGTAGTCGCTCTCGTGCTTCCACCACCGGGCGCCGAGCCACGGGCTGATGCCGACCTGCTCGAAGTAGTCCTTGCCGCCTCCGGGCAGACCCGGCGGGTCCTGGAAGTCGGCGACGCTCTTGAAGCCACCCGGGTAGGACAGGGTGGACAGGGGCTTCTTCCATTCCTGGAGCCGCCCGTACAGGTCGATCTTGTCGATGTCGTCGCGGTCCTTCTGGAACGCGGTGCTCAGCGGGGTGGTGTTCCAGTACTCCCGGTTCGCCGCCGTGTGCAGCTTGTCCGGTGGCTGGTTCAGTCCGGTCTGGGCGACGCCGTACATGGCCGGGCCGCCCATCCGCAGGACCTCGGTCATGAGGCACTGGTCCTGGCGGAGCTGTTCGGCCGCCTTCGCGTCGAAGCCGTCGTAGCTGTCCGCCACGGGCGCCATGTCGTCGGCGGCGTACCGGCCGAGCAGCGACGGCTGGACGGCGAGGCCGCCCAGGACGGCGGCCGCGACGGTGGCCGTCAGCAGTGTGGTGAGTGGCCCGGACCGTGGTGATCCGGGCCTGATGAACCCTCGTACGGGGCGCAAGAGGCATCCCTTCATCGCATGTGGGCGCACCGGGGGGCGGCCCCGCGTCAGGGCATGCGTGAAGAGCCGGCTCGCGGCAGGACGCAACGGTCTGTCTCTCCCCGTGGCGACGGACATCCCCCCGGTCGCCTTGTGTCGCGCACGGTGACGGAGGTGGTCGGCTCCGCAGGGCGCGGCGAACACCTTACGCAGACGTGACGGGTTCAGGACAAGGGTTTCTGAGAGAATTGTGAGAAACGTGATGACGGTGGGGCGCCCGCCGAGGTCCGTCCGGGCAGCACGAAGGCCCCGCCGCAACGCGACGGGGCCTTCTGCACATGGGATGAGTGGAGATGGCGGGAATCGAACCCGCGTCCAACGGTGCGGAACCAGGGCTTCTCCGTGTGCAGTTCGCTGCGATTTTCTCGGCCCCGGCGATCACGCGAACAAGTCGCCGACGGGCCCAGTCACTGTTTGGTTTCCCTCTTCACCCCGTGACCGGGATCAAGGTTTAGTCCCCTAGCTGATGCCAGGAACCGGGTCGGGAACGAGCCCGGGCTGACACTCCCATGAAGGAGCTAAACGATCACTACCTGATCAGGCAGCGAGAGCGTAGAGCTCGGGAGAATCGCTCTTGGAATTGGCGATTATTTTTTTCGGCCTGTGGTTTACGAGATCATGGCCGCTTTCTCGACACGCTTCCCCTGCTTCGACAGCCGCTGTCGAAACCGATCATCCCCATGTTGTGTTTTCAACGCGTGCACCCTCTGTTGGGGTGCGGTGCCATCGTACGTGACCAACGCCCGCGGATGCCACTGCATTCCGGGTGGCTAGACGCCCCGCTGCCGCCGCTTTGCCGCCGCGATCGCGCGGTCCGTCTCCCGGCGGTCCTGCTGCTCACGCAGGGTCTGCCGCTTGTCGTACTCCTTCTTGCCGCGCGCCAGCGCGATCTCGGCCTTCGCCCGGCCGTCCTTGAAGTACAGGGCGAGCGGCACGATGGTGTGCCCGGTCTCCTCGGACGTCACCGCCAGCTTGTCGATCTCCGCGCGGTGCAGCAGCAGCTTGCGCTTGCGGCGCGCGGAGTGGTTGGTCCAGCTGCCCTGGCTGTACTCGGGGATGTGGGCGTTGTGCAGCCACGCCTCGCCGCCGTCGATCTGGACGAAGCCGTCGGTCAGCGAGGTCCGCCCCTGACGCAGCGACTTGACCTCGGTGCCGGTCAGGACGATCCCGGCCTCGTAGGTGTCGATGATCGCGTAGTCGTGGCGGGCCTTCTTGTTCTGGGCGACGATCTTGCGCTTGCCGCCCTTCTCGCCGTCCTTGGCCTTGGCGGCCGCCCCGCCCTGCTTGGGCTGGGACTCCTTCGGTACGTACATTCCCTTGCTCATAGTGCCGCCATTTTCGCACCCGGAGGGGGCCGGAGGGAAAGCCGATTACGCGAGCGGCGCGCAGGCGTTCACGAGGGGTCGTCGCCGAGGCCGCCGAGGACCGTCTCGGCCCGCTCCAGGGCCCCGTGGGTGACCTCCAGGTCGGGGGTGATGCCGGTGCCGTCGACCGCGCGGCCGGACGGGGTGCGGTAGTGGCCCACGGTCAGCTCGGCGACCGAGCCGTCGGGCAGCTCGCTCGGCATCTGCACCGAGCCCTTGCCGAAGGTGCGCGAGCCCACGACGACCGCGCGGCCGCGGTCCTGGAGGGCGCCGGTGAGCAGTTCGGCCGCGCTCATGGTGCCGCCGTCGACGAGGGCGACGAGGGGCCGGTCGGTGTCGCCGCCGGGATCGGCGTGCAGGGCGCGCTGGTCGCCGTCCATGTCGTAGGTGGCGACGAGGCCGCCGTCGAGGAAGACGGAGGCGGTGGCGGTGGCCTCGGCGACCAGCCCGCCGGAGTTGCCGCGCAGGTCCAGGACGATCCCGGCGCCGGCCGGGGCGGCTCGGACGGCCGAGCGGACGGCGTCGCCGACGCCCTTGGTGAACGCGGAGATCCTGATGACGACGGCGCCGCCGGTGGCGTGGCGGACGGTGACGGAGTCCGTCGAGAGCCGGGCCCGGCGCAGCGTCTCGCGCCACGCGCGCGTACCGCGCTGCAGGCCCAGGGTGACGGTCGTGCCGGCGGCCGCGTCCGTGGCGTCACCGCGCAGTAAGGAGACCACCTCGGTGACCGGGCGGCCGTCGACCGCGTGTCCGTCGACGCTGCGCAGCCGGTCCCCGGCGCGGATGCCGGCGCCGGCGGCGGGCGATCCGGGCCGCACCTCGGTGACCTCGATCCGCCCCTGCGCGTCGCGCCGCGCCCACAGCCCGACGCCCGTGTAGCGGCCGTCGAGGGACTCCTCGAACTCCTCGTACTCGCCCGCGGAGTAGACGGCGGCCCAGCGGTCGCCGCTGCGGCTGACCGCGCGCTCCGCCGCCTCCAGGGGGGACTTGCCGACGGCCGCGGCCTCCTCGGCCGCGCGCGTCACCTCCTCGGCCCGCCCGGTGGACACCTCCCGGGCCTGCCCCGAAGCGCTCCGCCGCCCGTCGCCCGGCAGCGCCCCGGTCGCGGCACCGGCGACGAGCACGCTCGCGAACACCAATGTCAGGGCGGCCCCGCGGCCGAAACGGCGGGGCTGACAGAACAGGTCGCGGCCTGACATGGCGGTGAGTCTAGGGGAACGCGAAGAGCCGTACGGTCGCTTGACCGTACGGCTCGCGGGGCGTGCGTCACACCTTCAGATACTTGCGCAACGCGAAGAACGCCGCCAACGCCGGCATCAGCAGGCTGGTCGCGAGGATCAGCGGAAGTTTCGTCAGGACCGCGTCCCAGCCGATGAAGTTGATCAGGTTCAGCTTCTCGGACAGGGCCAGGCCGTGGTCGATGATGAAGTACCGGGCGATCACCAGGAAGCCGCAGGCGACCGTGCCGCCGATCAGCCCGGCGACCGCGGCCTCGGCGATGAACGGGGCCTGGATGTAGAAGCCGGAGGCGCCGACGAGGCGCATGATCCCGGTCTCCCGGCGACGGCTGAACGCCGAGACCCGCACCGTGTTGACGATCAGCATCAGCGCGACCACCAGCATCAGCGCCATCACCGCGCGCGCGGCCCAGTTCATGCCGTTGAGGAGCCCGAAGAGGTTGTCCAGGATGCCCTTCTGGTCCTGCACCGACTGCACGCCGTCCCGGCCGTCGAAGGCGGTCGCGATGACCTGGTACTTCTCCGGGTCCTTCAGCTTGATCCGGTACGACTCCTGCATCTGGTCCGGGGTGAGGGAGGCGGCCAGCGGCGAGTCGCCGAACTGCTCCTTGTAGTGCTTGTACGCGTCGTCCTGCGACTCGTACGTCACCTTCTCCACCACCGACATCTTGCCGAGGTCGGTCTTGATCTGCTTCTTCTGGTCGTCGGTCACCGCGCCCTTGGCGCAGTTGGGGTCCGACTCGGCGTCGCTCTTGTTGCAGAGGAAGATCGAGACGTTGACCTTGTCGTACCAGTAGCCCTTCATGGTGCTGACCTGGTCGCTCATCAGCAGCGACCCGCCGAACAGCGCGAGCGACAGGGCCACGGACACGATGACGGCGAAGGTCATCGTCAGATTGCGACGGAGACCGACGCCGATCTCGGAGAGTACGAACTGGGCACGCATGGCGTGTACTTGAGGCCTTTCCGGGAACGTCTGCGGGGGCGGTCAGTGCTGGTAGCCGTAGACGCCGCGCGCCTGGTCACGGACGAGGCGGCCCTTCTCCAGCTCGATGACGCGCTTGCGCATCTGGTCCACGATGTTCTGGTCGTGCGTGGCCATCACGACGGTCGTGCCGGTCCGGTTGATCCGGTCGAGCAGCTTCATGATGCCGACGGAGGTCTGCGGGTCGAGGTTGCCGGTCGGCTCGTCGGCGATCAGCAGCTTGGGCCGGTTGACGAAGGCCCGCGCGATGGCGACGCGCTGCTGCTCACCACCGGAGAGCTCACCGGGCCTGCGGTCCTCCTTGCCGCCGAGCCCGACCAGGTCGAGCACCTGCGGCACGGACTTGCGGATCTCGCCCTTGGACTTGCCGATGACCTCCTGCGCGAAGGCGACGTTCTCCGCCACCGTCTTGTTCGGCAGCAGCCGGAAGTCCTGGAAGACGGTCCCCAGCTGGCGGCGCATCTGCGGCACCTTCCAGTTGGAGAGCCGCGCGAGGTCCTTGCCGAGGACGTGCACCTGGCCGTGGCTGCACCGCTCCTCGCGGAGGATCAGCCGCAGGAAGGTGGACTTTCCGGAGCCGGAGGACCCCACGAGGAAGACGAACTCGCCCTTCTCCACTTCCAGGGAGACATCCCTGAGTGCGGGGTGGGTCTGCTTGGGGTAGACCTTGGAGACGTTGTCGAATCGGATCACGGGTGCACCACGGGTCGCCGGGGGTAGATGAGCGTGACCATACGCGAATAGGGCGCGCGGGCGCAGTCGCCGGGAGGGGTTGCGGCAGGCTTGTGCGTTTTTGTACGGGACTTTGTCGGGGAGTTCGTCCGGGCCCCTCTCCGGCAGGGCCGCGCGGCCCTGCCGGGAACCTGGCACAGTGGAGGGGGAACGTTCTCGGTTGCGTGAGCGTTGGGATCCGTGGAACCGGTGCAAGGAGGGCGAGGCGCATGACGTACGACCGGCTGGTGTGCGCTAACTGCGCGGCGCCCGTGAGCGAGGGCCGGTGCCCCGTGTGCCGTGCGAACCGCGAGCGGCTGCAGCAGGAGAACTTCCTCTCGGGGCTGAACCCCATGGCGCTGATCGCGCTGCTGGCGGTACTGGTGGCGGCGGTGGCGCTGCTGGCCCACCAGACCGCGTAGCCGCTGACCACGGCGCCGACCCCATGACGCGGGAAGGGCCCGGAGCCGATCGGCTCCGGGCCCTTCCCGCGTACGTCACCTCACGTCACGCGCGGGTACGGCTACCGTCAGGCAGCGGCACCGCCGCGGCCCGCGACCACGCGCGGCAGGACGCGGAAGGCGACACCGCCCGCGATCATGGTGGCGGCGCCGAGGATCAGGAAGGTGGTCTGGCCGGCACCGGTCTCGGCGAGCTCCCCGCCGCCGCCCTGGGCGGTGGTGTCGGAGGCGCTGTCCGAGGTGTCGGTCAGGGCGGAGGTGCCCTCCTCCTGGGTGGAGGTGCCGTCGGTGTCGGGGCCACCGTCGGTGGAGGGACCACCGGTGGTGGACTCGTCACCGGTGGTGCCGGTCGAACCGGTGGTGCCGGTCGAACCGGTGGTGCCGGTCGAACCGGTCGTACCCGTGGTGCCCGTCGTGCCGGTGGTGCCCGTCGTGCCGGTGGTGCCGGTCGTGCCCGTGGTACCGGTGGTCCCCGTGGTACCGGTCGTACCGGTCGTCCCCGTGGTACCGGTCGTACCGGTCGTACCGGTCGTACCCGTGGTGTCCGTACCCGTGGTGCCGGTCGTGCCGGTCGTACCCGTGGTGTCCGTACCGGTGGTACCGGTGGTACCGGTGGTGCCCGTGGTGTCCGTGCCCGTGGTACCGGTCGTGCCCGTGGTACCGGTCGTGCCGGTGGTGTCCGTACCGGTGGTGCCGGTCGTCCCCGTGGTGTCGGTACCCGTGGTGCCCGTGGTGCCCGTGGTGGTGCAGACCCCGATCGGGTCGCACGGGTCGGGGTCCGTCCGCTGGCCGGCCACGGCCTCGTCGGCCGTGGAAACGAGGTTGCTGTCGCCGCCGCCGGTTGCCGAGGCGACCCCCGCCACGGTCAGGGAGGCGCCCGCGGCGATCACGGCGCCGGCCGCGAGCCGCGCGACCCGGATCCGCGTCTTCTTTGTCATATAGCTGCTACCCCCAGTAGCTGAATCGTCGATGAGGGCGCGCTCGGGGCGGTGATCGACGGGGATAGCTGAACTACTGGCTCAAACCCCCCGGTTCACATGCGCCCCGAAGATACGCATGCCACACTGCACCCTCCCGATTTTTCATATCAACGTCAAGGTCGTTGCGGGCGCAATGTCCAAGTCGGGAGTCTTTGACCGAGGTTGAAGCCGTGAATGTGACGTAAAAGGCAAGACGAAAGGCAACCGCCCCTGATTCAGGGGCGGTTGCCTTGTCGACAAAACTACTTCTCCTGCTGCTTGCGCCAGCGAATTCCCGCTTCCAGGAACCCGTCGAGCTCACCGTTGAAGACGGCCTCGGGGTTGCCGACCTCGAACTCGGTGCGCAGGTCCTTGACCATCTGGTACGGGTGCAGGACGTAGGACCGCATCTGGTTGCCCCAGGAGTTGCCGCCGTCGCCCTTCAGGGCGTCCATCCTGGCCTGCTCCTCCTGCCGGCGCCGCTCGAGGAGCTTGGCCTGGAGGACGTTCATCGCGGTCGCCTTGTTCTGGATCTGCGAGCGCTCGTTCTGGCAGGAGACGACGATGCCGGTGGGCAGGTGGGTGAGGCGCACCGCGGAGTCGGTGGTGTTCACGCCCTGGCCGCCGGGCCCGGAGGACCGGTAGACGTCCACGCGCAGTTCGGACTCGTCGATCTCGACGTGGTCGGTCTGCTCGACCACGGGGAGGACCTCGACACCCGCGAAGGAGGTCTGGCGGCGGCCCTGGTTGTCGTAGGGCGAGATGCGCACCAGCCGGTGGGTGCCCTGCTCCACCGAGAGGGTTCCGTAGGCGTACGGCACCTGCACGGCGAAGGTGGTCGACTTGATGCCGGCCTCTTCCGCGTACGAGGTCTCATAGATCTCGGTCTTGTAGCCGTGCTGCTCCGCCCAGCGCAGGTACATGCGCTGGAGCTTCTCGGCGAAGTCGGCGGCGTCCACGCCACCGGCCTCGGCACGGATGTTCACGAGCGCCTCGCGGGAGTCGTACTCCCCGCTGAGCAGCGTCCGCACCTCCATCTCGTCCAGCGCCTTGCGGACGGCGGTGAGCTCGGACTCTGCCTCGGCACGGGTGTCCGGGTCGTCCTCCTCCTCGGCCATCTCGAAGAGCACGGCGAGATCATCGATCCGCGCGCGGAGGGCTTCGGCCTTCCTGACCTCCGCCTGCAGGTGACTCAGCTTGCTGGTGATCTTCTGCGCCTCGTCCGGGTTGTCCCACAGGGACGGCGCGGCCGCCTGCTCCTCGAGCACGGCGATGTCTGCCCTCAGCTTGTCGAGGTCCAGAACGGCCTCGATCGACTCCATGGTCGAGGAGAGGGACTTGAGCTCTTCGGATACATCGACGACTGCCACGCCTCCAGCGTAACGGACCCGCCATCCGCTCCCCTCCGGCGCCGGTCGCGGCCCTGCGGCTACGGCGCCGACGGGGCCGTGGTGCCGGCGTCCCGCGGGGAGGCGCCCGCGTCGTCGCCCGAGGTCGCCGCCCAGGTGCCGACGCCCACCGCCGCGACCAGCGCGACCGCCGCCGCGCCCAGGGTGATCCGGCGGCGCCGGGTGACCGCCCGGTTGCGCGCCGAGCCGGGGCGGGGTGCCCCCGCGGCCCTCGGCACCCGTGCCGTCCCGTGCGCCCCGCCCGCCAGTTCGTCGGGCGCGGGCACCCGCATCGAGGTGTGGGTGTCCCGGTTGGAGTCCGGCTTGGCGCCCGGCACCAGCGGCACCGAGCCCCGCCGCACCCGGCCGGAGGGCGCCGCCGGGGCGGGCGCGGCCGGGTCCGCGGGCTCGCCGCCCTCGGCCGCCGGCTCGGTGTCCGGCTCGTCCACGTCGAGCGGCGGCATCCCGGCCAGGGTGGGCAGCTGCTCCCGCAGCCGCGCCGCCAGCTCGGACGCCCGCAGCCGTGAGGCCGGCCCCTTCGCCAGGCACTGCACGATCAGCTGCCACAGCTCGTCGGGGATGCCGGGGAGCGGCGCGACCGACTCCGTGACATGGCGCCGCAGCACGGCCCCCGGATGTCCTCCGCCGAACGGGGTGAACCCGGCGAGGAGCTCGTAGAGCACGGTCGCCAGGGCGTAGATGTCCACGGACGCCCGGGGCGGCAGGCCCTCGACGATCTCCGGGGCGAGGTAGTCGGGCGTGCCGATGATCTTCGTGGCGCGGGTCCGCTTCGGGGTGTCGATGAGTTTCGCGACGCCGAAGTCGGTCAGCAGCGCTCGGTGCGAGCCGCCCGGGCCCAGCGGGCCCTGCATGTCGAGCAGGATGTTCTCGGGCTTGACGTCCCGGTGCACGACCCCGGCGGCGTGCGCCGCGGCCAGTCCCTCCGCGACGTCGGCGACGATCGCCACCGCGGCCTCGGGCGCGAGCCTGCGGTCCCGGTCGAGCCGGGTGCGCAGGTCGGTCCCCCGGACCAGGTCCATGACGAGCGCCAGGTCGTTGCCGTCGACCACCAGGTCCCGTACGGAGACCACGTTCGGGTGTTCGAGCCCGAGCAGGGCCGTGCGTTCCTGTACGAAGCGGCCCACGAGTTCCTCGTCGGAGGCGAGGTCCTCGCGCAGCAGCTTGATGGCGACGGGCCCCTCGGGCCCCTCGCCCAGCCACACCGTGCCGGCGCTGCCCCGACCCAGGATCTGGTGGGCGGTGTACCGGCTGCCGATCTTCCGTGCCAAGACTGCTCCTACCGACGCGTGTTGCCGAACAAAGTACGCGTCCTACGAGCCAACCTTCACCGCGGAGACGGAAATCACCCGCCAGATGTCGACAAGTCCACAGACTCGCGGCCGGGAGCCGCCCGTTCTCAGGGCCCCTTGCCTCCGGAGTCGCCGCCGACGTCGGCGAGGTCCCCGACGAAGCTCGTGAACTGGTGGAACAGATGGGTCAGCTCACCCCACCAGGTGCGGCCCGTGCCGATCCACTCCTGGAGCGGGCTGAACTCCCAGATGAGCCAGCCCGCCACGAAGAAGATGACGATCGTGAACAGGCAGCCCTTGAGGCAGCCGAGCCCGGGGATCTTCATCGGGTTGGCGCTGCGCTGCCTCGGCTCGCGGGGCCGGCGCGGCTCGGGGGCGGGCCGCTGGGCCTGCCGCTGCGGCTGGGGCTGCGGAGCCGGTGCCGGTGCCGGGGCGTACCGCTGCGGCTGCTGCGGCGGCTGCTGCGGCGGCGCGTACTGCTGCTGGGGCTGCTGCTGATAGCCGTAGCCGCCGCCCTGCTGGGGCGGGTAGCCACCCTGCTGGGGCGGGTAGCCGCCCTGCTGGGGCCGCTGCGGCGGCTGTGGCTGCGGCTGCCGGGAGACCTGCCGCTGGGGGCGGCGGCGCAGCGGGTCCTCGCCGGGGTCGAGGTACTGCTGGACCTGCGTCTGTTCGTTGCGGTCGCGGGCCGCCCGCAACTGGGTCTGCCAGGGGTGCGGCTGCTCGGGCTGCTGCTGTCCCGTCTGGTGCCCGGGCACCGGCGGCAGGACGGCCGTCGGGTCGGCGCCGCCGCCCGGGCCGCCCGTGTGCGGCAGGACGGCGGTGGGGTCGGCGGAGCCGGCGGGTCCCGCGGCGGCACCGGCGTGCGGGAGCACGCTGGTCGCGGCGTTCGGGTCGTACGCCCCCTGGGACAGCCCCGCTCCGGCGTCCGCGCCCGGCACCTGCGCGGGAGCCGGGTCCGGGGCGAGGAGGTGGACGACTCCCTCGGCGGCGGCGATCTGCATCGAGTTGGCGTGCACCCCGATGCCCTCGGCGACGATCCGCAGCCCGCGCGCCAGGTTCTGGGCGCTCGGCCGGGTCTCGGGGGTCTTGCTCAGGCAGCGCTCTATGACCGTCCACAGCGGGTCCGGGACGGTGGAGGGGCGGCGCGGTTCGGCGCTGAGGTGCTGGTGGAGCACTTCCAGCGCGGAGCCGCCGGCGAACGGCGGACGGCCGGTGACCAGTTCGTACAGCAGGATGCCGGCGCCGTAGATGTCGACCGCCGAGGTCTGCGGACGGCCCTCCGCCGACTCGGGCGCCACGTACGCGGGCGTGCCGACGAACTCGCTGGTGCGGGTCAGGCCCGGGGAGTCGGCGAGGCGGGCGATGCCGAAGTCGGTGAGCATCGGGTGCATCTGCCCGCCCTCCTGCTTCAGCAGGACGTTGGCCGGCTTCAGGTCGCGGTGGACCACGCCGTCGGTGTGGCTCGCGGCGAGCGCGTCGGCGACCTGGGCGGTCAGCAGCGCGGCGGCGACCGGCGTCAGCGGTCCGTTCTCGCGCAGATAGCGGTGCAGGTCGGGGCCGTCGACGAGGTCCATGACCAGCGCCAGGAGATCGCCCTCGACGACCAGGTCGCGGACCCGGACGATGTTCGGGTGGGTCAGGCGCAGCAGCACCGACCGTTCGCGAAGGAAGCGCATCACGACGTCGGGGTCGCTCGCGAGCTCCTCCTTGAGGACCTTGATCGCGACGGTCTCCCCGGGCTGACCGGGCACGGCCGCCTCGGCGCCCGCGGTCTCGCGCTGGCGGGCTCGCCAGACGGTGCCCGTGGCGCCGCGTCCGAGCGGCTCCTCGAGCAGGTACTTGCTGCCGACTGGCCGCACGTCACGCGCTCCCTGCTGCTTGCTTGCCTGTACTGCCGGTGGTGTGTCCGACCCACTGTAGTGCCGGGGTCCCCGGACCGGGCCGTCCTCTTCCTGTGGGCCTTGCGGACGGTTTCCCGTGGGCCTTGCGTACGGTTACGTGCTTTCTTCCCTGCCCGTTCGAAGGGAAGACGCGCGCCCCGGTCCCCCGGTTGCCGCACCCCGGCGTGACCGATCTCAACTGATCGTCGTCCGGTCGCCGGCGATCGAATGGTCAGGCACTTTTGCGGGCAGAGCCGACCAATCAAGATCACTTGCACGCGGGCGGTGGGCGGATTGTCGGTGACAGGTGCGAGGATGCCTGCAGTACTGGCCGATGTGCTCGTGCGGGGTGGGGGGTTGTCCGCGCCCGGGCAGAAGGGACCGCTGACGGCGATGCAGATCCGGCTGACCGTCGTAGACCCGCTGGGCGCGTCCACGGAGGGGCGGGGCCGCGCCGCGAGCTGCGACGTACTGGTCACGGCGCCCGCCGGCACGGCGCTGGCCGAGGTCGCGTCCGCCCTGTCCGCCGCGGTCTCCGGGGAGAGCGCGAGCGGCGCGCCCGCCGTCCTGTACGCGGGCGCGGAGCGGCTCGACGGCCGGCGCTGCACCCTGGGCGAGCCTCCCCTCATCGACGGCGCGGTCCTCGCGGTGGGCGCCCCGGCCGACCCCGAGCCGCATCCCGAGGTCGACGACGCCCCGGCCCGGCTGCACGTGGTCGCGGGCCCGGACGCCGGCGGGGTGCACCTGCTGCACGGCGGTCAGGTCCGGGTGGGCCGTTCCGCGGAGGCCGACGTCCCGCTGGACGACCCGGACGTCTCCCGGCTGCACTGCGCGGTGACCCTGACCCCCGACGGGCGCGCCACGGTCACCGACCTCGGCTCCACCAACGGCACCACCCTGGACGGCGGCCGGGTCCAGTCCCGTCCCGTCCGGCTGGCCCCCGGCGCGCTGCTGCGGGTCGGCGAGTCGGCCCTGCGGCTCGCTCCGCCCGGCGGCCCGGGAGCCCCCGTGGCCACCACCCCGGACGGCGAGGGGCACGTCCGCGTGCCGTGCGGCGCCGGTACGGCACAGGGCGCCCCGCCCTCGGCCACGGCGGCAGAGGGGCACGCGCGCGAGACGCCCGGGACGCGACCGGGCGGCCTGGCGGGCGGCCCCGCGGGCACCCCCGGATCCGCCCCCGTGTCCGCCCCCGCGCGCGTGCCGGGCGCGCGGACCGAGGGCCCGCACCCGTCGGCCGCCCCCGCACCGCCGCACGGCCCGACCGGCCACGCCTACGGCACGGTCGACTGGACGGGTGCCGCCGCGCGCCGGCCCGAGCGCCCCCACCCCTCGGGCGGGGCCCCCTCGGTGCCGGGCCAGGGCGGTGCCCCGCACATCGAGAGCCACCCGGCCCCCGGCGGGGCGCGCCGCGGGCCGTCCGCCGGGGCGCCTGACGCCCCCCACACCGACCCGCACACCGGCACGCACGCCGGCCACGCGGGCGTGGGCTCCTTCGCCCGGCCGCACCGCGGCGAACCCCACCACGGCGAACCCCACGGCACCGAGCCGCAGCACGGCCCGCACGACCCCCGCGACCCGCACGACCCCCGCGACCCGCACGACCCCCGCGGCCCGCACGGCACCGCCCCCGACGACGACACCCCCGCCGCGTCCCGCCGCAAGGGCACGCCCCTGCGCGGCACCGACGTCCCGCCCGGCCTGCGCAAACGCGGTGGTCTCTCCGCCTGGGCCCGGAAGCTGGCCGGTGGCCGCGGCGGCGCCCAGGACGCCCCCGACACCGACGCCCACGACGACACCCCGGGCGCCGCGCCCCCCTCCTCGGCCGTCGCCGCGCCCGCGCCGGAGACCTGGCCGGACCCGGCGGCGCTGCTGCTGACGGCCCTGGCCCCGGGCCCCCGGCTGTGGGAGCGCGCCCCCGGTCACCCGGAGGCGCTGACGGTCCGGCTCGGCACGGCGGACCGGCCGGCGCCGGACGGCTCGGGCCTGCTGCCCGCCGTCCCGGTGACGGCGGATCTGCGCGAGGCGGGTGCGCTGGGCCTGGCCGGGCCCCGCCCGCGGCTCGCGGGGCTGGCCCGCGCGGTGCTGGCGCAGCTGGCCGCGCTGCACTCGCCGGACGTCCTGGAGATCGTCCTGATCAGCACGGACCGGGCGCGCAGCGAGCAGGAGCGCACCGCGGAGTGGGCCTGGCTCGGCTGGCTGCCCCATCTGCGGCCCGGCCACGGCCAGGACTGCCGTCTGCTGCTCGCCTACGACCACGAGCAGGCGGCGGCCCGCACCGACGAACTGCTGCGGCGGCTGGCGGACCGGCAGCCGGACGGCGGCGCCCCCGCACCGGCCACGGCGCACCGCCCGTCCTGGGCGCGGGCCGAGCACGGGGCGGCATTCCCCGGCCCGTTCACGGTGCTCGTCGTGGACGGCGACCCGGGCGGCGCCGACCTGCGCGAGGCGGTGACGCGGCTGGCGGTGGCGGGCCCCCGGGCCGGCATCCATGTGCTGTGTCTGGCCGAGACGTCCGCCGTGTCGCCGGCCGCCCCGGTGACACAGGCCTACGAGACGGCCTGCGCGGCGGCACCGGCGTTCCGCGCGTGCGGGGCGGTGGCGCTGCTGAGCGGTGACGTGGCGACGGCGCTGCGGCTGTTCCGGGTGGCGCTCGACGGTGACGGCCGGTCGGGCCCGGTGGGCCGGGGCACGCTGGCCGCCGTGGACGCGGTCTCCCCCGCCTGGGCGGAGCGGTTCGCGCGCGCCCTGGCCCCGCTGCGCCCGGACGGCGGCGGCGAGCGGCACACCCGTGTGTCGGCCCCCCTGCCCCCGTCCGCGCGGCTCCTCGACGAACTGGGCCTGGCCCGGGCCACCCCGGCCTCCCTGATGGCCCGCTGGGCGGACGCGGCCGACGACACCGAGGCGCTCGGCGGCCGGGCCTGGGCCGTGCTGGGCGCGGGCCCGCGCGGTCCGGTCGCGGTGGACCTCGCCGCCGAGGGCCCGCATCTGCTGATCGAGGGACCGTCCGGCAGCGGCCGTACGGAACTGCTGCGGGCGGTCGTGGCCTCGCTGGCCGCCGCCGAGCGCCCGGACCGGCTGAGCGTGCTGCTGCTGGACGGCGGCGACACCGTCGGCAAGGGCACCGCCGGCCAGGGCGACGGTCTGCGCGTCTGCACGGACGTACCGCATGTCACCGGTCATCTGACCGCCAACGACCCGGTCAGGATGCGGGAGTTCGCGCAGTCGCTGAGCGCCGAGCTGAAGCGGCGGGCCGAGCTGCTCGGGCTCTCCGACTTCGCGGAGTGGCACACGCACCGCGAGGTGTCCGGCCGGATCGTCGCGCAGCGCACCCCGGCCCCGGCGCCCTCGTCCTCCGGTGCGGCCGACCTCGACGCCCCGCCCAGCGCCACGATCCGGCTGCGCCCCTCGGCGGCCGCCCGCCGCCAGGAGGAGACACCCGCCCCGCTGCCCCGTCTGGTGGTCGTGGTCGACGACCTCGACGCGCTGGTCTCACCCGCCCTGGGCTCCCCCGGGCGCCCCGCCGCCGGCTCGGTGATGCGCGCGCTGGAGGCGGTGGCCCGCGAGGGCGACCGCCTCGGCGTGCACCTGGTGGCCGCGACGGCTCCGGACGCCCGCACGGCCGAGTCGGAACCGGCCCGCCGTTCCACCGTTCGGGTCAGCCTGGAGCCGCCGGGTTCGGGCGTCGACGAGCCGGCCCCCGGCCGGGGCCGCCTGCGGGGCGCGGACGGCCGTCTCACGCCCTTCCAGGGCGGCCGCGTCACGGGCCGCATCCCCCGCACGGCGACCCTGCGCCCGACGGTGGTCCCCCTGGAGTGGCAGCGCATGGGCGACCCGCCGGCCCGCCGCCCGGTCCGCGAGCTGGGCAACGGTCCGACGGACCTGGCGCTCCTGGCGAGCGCGCTGGAGCGGGCCTCGCGCAGCCCCTCGGGGGTCTGAAAGGCCCCTGCGAGAACGTGCGCCGTGCAGTCACGACGCGGTCACGATCCCCCGGTGGACAGGGTGGGCGCTCTTGCCGACCTCCGTCACGCGGCGTAGACCAGTGGTCACGGGACAGCGCTCGACGTTCGACGAGAGCCGAAGAACGGGGTCGTGATGCGCAGGACGAGCCGCACCATCCGGACACGCAGGACCGTGAAGACGGCCGCCGCACTGGCGGCGGGAGCCCTCGCGCTCTCGCTCACCGCGTGCGGCGGGGACGACGACAAGAGCACCGGCAGCGGAAGCGGAACCGGCACCGAGGACACCGGCGGCGACCTGAGCCTGCCGAAACTGGACGGGACCACGCTCGAGGTGGCCGCCGTGTGGACCGGCGCGGAGCAGGCGAACTTCAAGAAGGTCCTGGCGGAGTTCGAGAAGCGCACCGGCGCGAAGGTGACCTTCGTGCCCGCGCAGGACCCGATCATCAACTTCCTCGGGTCGAAGATCGCGGGCGGTTCGCCGCCGGACGTGGCGATGCTCCCCCAGCCCGGTGCGATCAAGCAGGCGGTCGACCAGGGCTGGGCGAAGCCGCTGGGCGCCGACGCCCTGAAGGAGCTGCGGAAGAACTACGCGCAAGGCTGGCAGGACATCGGCAAGGTCGACGGCAAGCAGTACGGCGTCTACTACAAGGCCGCCAACAAGTCGCTGATCTGGTACAACGCGCCGGTCTTCGAGAACGCGGGCGCGAGTGAGCCGAAGACGTGGGACGAGCTGCTGAGCACCGCGCAGACCGTGTACGACTCCGGTGTCACGCCGTTCTCGATCGGCGGCGCCGACGGCTGGACGCTCACCGACTGGTTCGAGAACGTCTATCTGTCCCAGGCGGGCCCCGAGAAGTACGACCAGCTCGCCCAGCACAAGATCAAGTGGACGGATCCGTCGGTGACGAAGGCGCTGACCACGCTGGCGCAGATCTGGGGCAAGAAGGACTGGATCGCGGGCGGTGCGAGCGGCGCGCTCCAGACGGAGTTCCCGGCCTCGGTGACGCAGACGTTCACCGGCGGCGACCAGCCGAAGGCGGCGATGGTCTACGAGGGCGACTTCGTGCAGGTCAACATCGCGGACACCAAGGCCAAGGTGGGCACAGACGCCAAGGTGTTCCCCTTCCCGAAGGCCGGTGACACCCCGCCGGTGGTGTCCGGCGGTGACGCGGCGGTCGTCTTCAAGGACTCCAAGGGCGCGCAGGCGCTGGCGACCTTCCTGGCCTCACCGGACGCGGCGACGATCCAGGCGAAGCTGGGCGGCTACCTCTCGCCGAACAAGAACGTCGCGATCTCCTCGTACCCGAACGAGGTCCAGCAGAAGATCGCCAAGGCGCTGATCGCGTCCGGCGACGACTTCCGCTTCGACATGTCCGACCAGGCCCCGCAGGCCTTCGGCGGCACGCCCGGCAAGGGCGAGTGGAAGGATCTCCAGGACTTCCTGAAGAACCCGACGGACGTGGCCGGCACCCAGCGGAAACTGGAGTCGGACGCGGCGGCGGCGTACGGGAACTGACCCGGCGATGCGGCAGTCCGTAACCGGCACGCGCAAAGCCGTGGCGGCCCTGTTCCTGCTGCCCTGCCTCGTGCTGCTGGGCGCGCTCGTGGTGTACCCCATCGGGTACTCGGTCGTGCGCAGTTTCTACGACCCGTCGGGGGACGGTTTCGTCGGCGTCGACAACTACAAGGCCCTCTTCACCGACGACGGCATCCGCACGGCCCTGAAGAACAACGTGATCTGGGTGGTGTTCGCGCCGACGGTGGCGACCGCCCTCGGTCTGGTCTTCGCGGTGCTGACCGAGCGGGTGCGCTGGGGCACGGCGTTCAAGCTGGTCGTCTTCATGCCGATGGCGATCTCCATGCTCGCCGCCGGGATCATCTTCCGGCTGGTGTACGACCAGGACCCGGACAAGGGGGTCGCGAACGCGGTGTGGGTCGGGGTGCACGACACGTTCGTCCAGGCGTCCGCGTTCCCGAAGGCCCACCCCGGCCGTGACTCGCCCCTGACGGCCGAGGGCGGCGGTTACGTCACCAGGGCGACCGTGCACACCGGCGAGACGGTCTCCCTCCCGCTGGTGGGTGTCGCGCCCGACCGGATGCCCGGCGACGCGAAGAGGGCCGTGGCGGCCGGGGCCGACCCCGCCGCGATCACCGGCACCACCTGGCAGGACTTCACCCGGGGCAAGGGCGTCGGCACCCTGGGCGCCCCCGACCCCACCGAGCTGGGCTACGCCGGGATGAGGATCGAGGCCGTGAAGGACGGCAAGGTGGTCGCGTCCGCCACGGCCGCCGACGACGGCACCTTCACCCTGCCCGCCGCGGCCGACGGGGCCCGGCTGCGGCTGCCCGCGAGCAACTTCGCGGAGCCGTACAACGGCCTGGACTGGCTGGGCCCCTCGCTGGTCACGCCGGCGATCATCGGGTCGTACATCTGGATGTGGGCCGGTTTCGCGATGGTGCTGATCGCGGCCGGGCTCGCCGGGGTGCCGCGGGAACTGCTGGAGGCGGCACGGGTCGACGGGGCGAACGAGTGGCAGGTGTTCCGCAGGGTCACCGTCCCGCTGCTCGCGCCGGTCCTCGCGGTCGTCACCGTGACCCTGATGATCAATGTGCTGAAGGTGTTCGACCTGGTGTTCATCATCGCGCCGGGCTCCTCGCAGGACGACGCGAACGTGCTGGCGCTGGAGCTGTACCGCAAGGGCTTCTCGGAGAACCAGCCCGGCATCGCCAGCGCGATCGCCGTGTTCCTGCTGCTGCTGGTGATCCCGGTGATGTGGTTCAACGTCCGCAGGCTCAGGCGGGAGGTGCGGCGATGACGACCATGGGCAGATGGCTGGTCGGGAAGGTCAACAGCGGTCTGGTCCGGGGCTTCCTCCTCGTCGTCGGCCTGTTCTGGCTGGTGCCGACGATCGGTCTGCTGATCTCCTCGCTGCGCTCCCCGGAGGACCTGAGCGCCGGCGGCTGGTGGACGGTGTTCTCCGAGCCCTCCCAGCTCACCTTCGCCAGCTACCGCAAGCTCCTGGAGAACGGCGACATCACCGACTCGCTCGTCAACACCGTCCTGATCACGGTCCCGGCGACCCTGCTGGTGGTCTTCATCGGCTCGCTCGCCGGATACGCCTTCGCCTGGATGGAGTTCCCGGGCCGCGACTGGTGGTTCCTGGCCGTCGTGGGGCTGCTGGTGGTGCCGGTGCAGGTGGCGCTGATCCCGATCGCCGAACTCTTCGGCAAGCTCGGCCTGTTCGGGTCGGTCTTCGGGGTGATCCTGTTCCATGTCGGCTTCGGTCTGCCGTTCGCGGTGTTCCTGCTGCGGAACTTCTTCGCGGAGATCCCCCGCGAACTGCTGGAGGCGGCCCGGCTGGACGGGGCGGGCGAACTGCGCCTGTTCTTCCGGGTGGTGATGCCGCTGGGCGCTCCGGCGATCGCGAGCCTGGCCATCTTCCAGTTCCTGTGGGTGTGGAACGACATGCTGGTGGCGCTGGTGTTCACCGACGCCGGCAGCCAGCCCATCACGGTCGCCCTCCAGACCCAGGTACGGCAGTTCGGCAACAACATCGACGTGCTGGCGCCCGGCGCCTTCATCTCGATGGTGATCCCGCTGGCCGTGTTCTTCGCGTTCCAGCGGCAGTTCGTGTCCGGGGTGATGGCGGGCGCCGTCAAATAACCGCCACGGGGGCGGGACGTCACGGTCCCGCCCTTCCCCGTTCACCCGCGATCCCCCGAATGCCGTACGAACCGTAACCGATTCACTCCATCGGCCGTTCCCGGGCAAGGCCCTGCCCGCGCCGACCCATGGATGTCCCTTGCCCAGGTTCAGTGTCATCGTCCCCGCGTACAAGGTTCAGGCGTATCTGCACGAGTGCCTGGAATCGGTGCTGTCCCAGTCGTGGACCGATCTCGAACTGATCGCCGTCGACGACTGCTCGCCGGACGCCTGCGGAGAGATCATCGACGAGTTCGCGGCGCGCGACCCACGGGTGCGCGCGGTGCACCTGCCCGAGAACGCGGGCCTGGGCCGGGCCCGCAACGCCGGGATGCGGGTGGCGGTCGGCGACTACCTGCTGTTCCTGGACTCCGACGACACCCTCACCCCGGACGCGCTGCGCGCCATCGCCGACCGGCTGAAGGAGACCGGCGAGCCGGACGTCCTGGTCTACGACTACGCGCGCACCTACTGGACGGGCGAGGCCGAGCGCAACAAGGTCGCCTCCGTGCTCGGCGAACAGGGCCCCGCCCCGTTCCGGCTGGAGGACCGCCCGGAGTTGCTCCGCCTGCTCATGGTGGCCTGGAACAAGGCCTGCAGACGGGAGTTCGTCGACCGCACGGGCCTGGCCTTCCCGCCGGGCTACTACGAGGACACGCCGTGGACGTACCCGGTGCTGATGGCGGCGGAGTCGATCGCCACCCTCGACCGGGTCTGTGTGCACTACCGCCAGCGCCGCCGCGGCAACATCCTGTCCACCACCAGCCGCAAGCACTTCGACGTCTTCGAGCAGTACGACCGGGTGTTCGCGTTCGTCGAGGAGCGCCCCGAACTGGCGCGCTGGCGGCCGGTGCTGTTCCGCCGCATGGTCGACCACTTCACGACGATCTTCGCCAAGCGGGACCGGCTGCCGCGCGCCGCCCGCGCCGAGTTCCTGCGCCGCGCCCGCACGCACTACCGCCGCTACCTCACCCCCGGCACCACGGTCCCGCCCCGTTCCCGGCTGCGCCACGCCCTCGTCCACCTCGGCCTGCACCGCACCTACCGGGCCCTCCAGGCCGCCATGACCCTGCGCCGCCGCACCCTGAAGCTCGCCGTGAAGCTGGCCCGCGCCCTGCGGGCCGGCCTCCTCCAGACGCACTACCGCGTCCAGCTGCGGCTGCCCCTGCGCGCCGACCGCGCGGTGTTCGGGGCGTACTGGGGGCGCGGGCACGGCTGCAACCCGGGGGCGCTGGAGGCCGCGTTCCGCACCTACGCGCCCGAGGTGCGCACCGCGTGGATCGCCCGCCCCGAGCACCGGCAGGCGGTCCCGCCGGGCCCGCGCCCCCTCACCCCCGGCACCGCCGCCTACTGGACGGCGCTGGCCCGCTCCAAGTACCTCGTCAACAACGTCAACTTCGACCGCCGGCTGGTCAAACGGCCCGGTCAGGTCTTCGTGCAGACCCAGCACGGCACCCCCCTCAAGCACATGGGCCTCGACCTCCAGGAACGCCCGGCCGCCGCCCGGGACATGGACTTCGAGGCGCTGCTGCGCGGCGTCGACACCTGGGACTACGTGCTGTCCGCCAACCGCCACACCACCCTGACCTGGGAGCGCGTCTACCCCGGCCGCTACCGGACCCTGGAGTACGGCTATCCGCGCAACGACGTCTTCCAGCGGGCCACCGCGGCGGACGTGGCCCGGCTGCGGGACTCCCTCGGCATCCCCCGCGACACGGTCGCGATCCTGTACGCCCCCACCCACCGCGACCACCGGCGCACCCAGTACCCCGCCCTGGACCTGGAGCGCGTCCTGCGCCGTCTGGGCCCGCGCTTCGTCGTGCTGGCCCGCCCGCACCACTGGCAGGGCTCCCTCGTCGCCCGGCGCACGCCCGGGGTCATCGAGGTCGGCGACCATCCCAGTGTCGAGTCGCTCTGCCTCGCCTCGGACGCCCTGGTCACGGACTACTCGTCGATCATGTTCGACTACGCCAACCTGGACCGCCCGATCGTCGTCCACGCCCCCGACGAGGACTGGGCGGCGTACCGGGCGGCCCGCGGCGTCTACTTCGATCTGCGGGCCGTCCCGCCGGGCGCGGTGGCCCGCAGCGAGGACGAACTGATCGACATCTTCAGCACCGGCCACTGGCGCGGCTCCCGCTCGGCCCAGCTGCGGGCCGTGTTCCGCGAGCGGTTCTGCCCGTACGACGACGGGCGCGCCGCCGAGCGGGTCGTCCGGCGGATCGTGCTGGGCGAGACCCAGCTGCCGCCCGTGGTGCCGCTCGCCGAGCGCCGGCCCGTGCCGTCGGCGGCGGACTCGGGCCACCCCCCGCTCACGGCCGTACCGCAGCCTTCCGGCGCACAGCCCGTCACCGACGGCCACTGAACACCGTTGGCCCGACGAACACACCGGCGCAGCACACCCGACAGAGCCATCGCAGAGCGCCGCAGAACCCCGCAGAACCCCAGCAGAACCCCAGCAGAACCCCGCATGGCCCCGCAGAGCCCCCACAGAGAAAGAGCAGCATGCCCCGCTTCAGCATCATCGTCCCGTCCCATGGGGTCGCGGGGCGGCTGTCCCTGGCGCTGGACTCCGTCCTCGCCCAGTCCTTCGGCGACTTCGAGCTGATCCCGGTCTGCGACGCGCCGGACGCCCCGGCCGCCGCCGTAGCCGCCGGGTACGCCGAGCGGGACCCCCGGGTGACGCCGGTGCACTCGCCGCCGTCGCAGGGCCTGGCAGGCGCGCGCAACACCGGGGCGCGGGCGGCGCACGGGACGTATCTGCTGTTCCTCGACGGCGACGACACCCTCGCCCCGGGCGCGCTGACGGCGCTGGACACCCGCCTCGCCGCCATCGGTGACGTGGACGTCCTGTACGTCGAGCACGAGCGCGTCCCCTGGTGGGAGGGCGAGCCCGCCAACCCGGCGGCGCCACTGCTGGCGAAGGCCCCGCGGGGCGCCTTCGGCCCGGCCGAGGCGCCCCGGGTCACCGGGGTGCTGCTGCCCGCCTGGAGCGCCGCCTACCGCCGTGCCTTCCTGGAGGAGCGGCACATCACCTTCCCCGAGGGGCACTTCACCGACCTCGGCTTCGGCGGCCTGGTCACCCTGCACGCCGAGCGGATCGCGGTGCTGCGCTCGGTCGTCGTACGGCACCTGCTGCGCCGGCAGGGCAACCGGCTCAACCGGCCGGGCGCGCACCACACCGACCTGCTGGACCGGATCGAGCCGGTGCTGACGGCGGCGGCCGGACTCGGGCTGTCCGCCGAGCGGTCGGGGCCGCTGTTCGAGCAGCTCTTCGCGCTCGTCCTGAAGACGGCCGCGCACCCGCGCCGGCTGCCGGGCCGCCGTCGCCGGGCGTTCTTCCGCCGCGCGGCCCGGCTCCACCGCCGCCACCGCCCGGCCGGCTGGCGCGGACCGGGCGGGAGCCTCGGGGTGCAGCACCGGCTGCTCGCGGCGGGGGCGTACACGGCGTTCCGTGCGCTGCGCGGCGCCAACCAGCGGCTGTCGGCCGCCGCCCGGCTCCTCGCGCGCCCCCGGGGGCTGCGCACCCGCCTGTTCTACCGGCGTCAGCTGCGCCGCCCCGTCGACCCGAACCTGGCGGTGTACTGCGCCTACTGGGGCCGCGGTTACGCGTGCAGCCCGGCCGCGATCCACGCGAAGGCCGCCGAACTCGCCCCGCACATCCGCTCGGTGTTCCTCGTCGAGCCCGGCCGGGCGCACACCCTGCCGGAGGGCGTCGACCACGCCGTGATCGGCAGCCGCCGCTACTGGCAGGTCCTGGCCCGCGCCAAGTACCTGGTCAACAACGCCAACTTCGCCGAGGGCGTGGTCAAGCGGGAGGGCAGTGTGCACGTGCAGACCCAGCACGGCACCCCGCTGAAGAAGATGGGCGTCGACCAGTCGACGTACCCGGTGGTGGCGGCCGCGAGCGGCTCGTTCACCAAGCTGCTCGGGCGGGTGGACCGCTGGGACTTCAACCTCTCCTCCAACACGCACTCCACCCAGATGTGGGAGCGCGCCTTCCCGGGCCGCTACGAGCACCTGGAGTACGGCTATCCGCGCAACGACGTCCTGTACACGGCGACCGCCGAGGACGTGGCCCGGATCCGGCGCGAGCTGGGGGTGCCCGAGGGGCGGACGGCCGTGCTGTACGCGCCGACCCACCGCGACTGGCGGACCGGCTTCGAGGGCGGCCTGGACCTGGAGGCCTTCTGCGAGGCGGCCGGCGAGGACATCGTCGTCCTGCTGCGCGCCCACTACTTCTACGACCGGGGCGGGGCCCGCGGGACGGGCCGGGTCCTCGACGTCACCGGGCACCCCTCCTCCGAGGACGTGTGCCTGGCCGCCGACGCCCTGATCACGGACTACTCGTCGATCATGTTCGACTACGCCAACCTGGACCGGCCGATCGTCGTGTACGCCGACGACTGGGAGGTCTACACCGAGACGCGCGGCGTGTACTTCGACCTGATGGCGGCGCCGCCGGGACCGGTGGCCCGTACGCCGCAGGAGCTGGCGCGGGTGTTCCGCGACGGCGCGTACGCCTCGCCCGGGGCCGCGGAGCTCAGGGCCGCGTTCCGGGCCCGTTTCTGCCAGTTCGACGACGGCCGGGCCGCCGAGCGCGTGGTGCGCAGAGTGCTGCTCGGTGAGCCCCCGGAGGCGATCAAGCCCGTGCTGCCGCTCGCCGACCGCGTCCCGGCCCCCGCCGCCACCCCCGTGAGGAGCTGACCCCCGCAGTGCCCCGCTTCAGCGTCATCGTCCCCTGTTTCAAGGTGCAGGGCTTCCTGCGCGAGTGTCTCGACTCGCTTCTGTCGCAGTCGTACGCGGACTTCGAGGTGATCGCCGTCGACGACCGTTCGCCCGACGGCTGCGGCGCGATCCTCGACGAGTACGCGGCCCGCGACGAGCGGGTCCGGGTGCTGCACCTGCCGGAGAACGTGGGTCTCGGCCGCGCCCGCAACGCGGGTCTGCCGCACGCGGTGGGCGACTACCTGTTCTTCCTCGACAGCGACGACACCCTCACCCCGGGCGCCCTGGGCGCGATGGCGGACCGGCTCGCCGAGACCGCGGATCCGGACGTGCTGGTGTTCGACTACGCACGCACCTACTGGTGGGGCGGCACCCGCCGCAACGCCCTCGCGCACCTCCTCGCCGAGGCCGTGGACGGCACCTGCGCGCCGACCTTCACGGCCGCCGAGCGCCCCGAGATCCTCGACCTGCTGATGGTGGTCTGGAACAAGGTCTACCGGCGCGCGTTCGTCGAGGAGAACGGCTTCGCCTTCCCGCCCGGCTATTACGAGGACACGCCCTGGACGTTCCCGGTCATGCTCAGCGCGGAGCGGATCGCCGTGCTGGACCGGATCTGCCTGAACTACCGCCAGCGCCGCCAGGGCAACATCCTGTCCACCACCAGCCGCAAGCACTTCGACATCCACGACCAGTACGAGCGGGTCTTCGCCTTTGTCGACTCCCGCCCGGCGCTCGCGCTCTGGCGGCCGTATCTGCACCGCAAGATGGGCGAGCACTGCCTGGACATCCTGGCCAAGCCGGACCGGCTGCCGCCGTCCGACAAGAAGGAGTTCTTCCGCCGCACGGCCGAGATGTTCCGCTCCCGCCGGCCGGACGGCGCACCGGTGCCGGCCGGGCTGCGGGTGCTGGAGCACGGGTACGCGGCCTACCGGGCGCGGCGGCAGGCCGAGCGCGCCGGGCGGGAGCTGGCGCGGCGCGGGACGCTGGTACGCCGGGCGGCCGGGGCGCGCGGCCGGCGCGCGGTGGACGGGGTGCGCGCCCGCCGGCCGGTCGACCCGCAGCTGGTCGTGTACTCGGCGTTCTCGCACCGGGGGGTGCTGGGCGATCCGGGGGCGGTCTACCGCAAGGCGCTGGAGATCGCGCCGCAGTTGCGCGGGGTGTGGGTGGTGCGCGACGAGGAGACGGCCGCCGGGCTCCCGGCGGGCGTCGAGCACGTCCTGCTGGACTCGCCCGGCTACCGGCGGGTGACCGCGCGGGCGGGTTTCTTCGTCAACAACGTCAACTGGCCGGGCGCGCTGGTCAAGCGCCCCGGCAGCGTCCACGTCCACACCCACCAGGGCACCCCGCTGAAGTACATGGCCGCCGATCTGCTGCACCGGCCCGGGGCCCGCTACGGGGTGGACGTGCCGCAGATGCTGCGCCGCGCCGACCGCTGGGACCACAGCCTGGTCGCCAACCGGCACTCTGAGCTGGTGTGGGAGCGGGCCTACCCGTGCCACTTCGCCTCCGCCCGCACCGGCAGCCCGCGCAACGACGTGCTGGTCGGCGCGGACGCGGGTGCGGGCGCGGCGGCGCGGGCCCGGCTGGGTGTGCCGGCCGGGCACAGCGTGGTGCTGTACGCGCCGACGCGGCGGGAGTACGTCCGGGGCGGACACGTCGACCGGATCGACCTGGCCCGGTTCGCGGCGTGCCTGGGTGAGGGGCACACCCTCGTCGTACGGCTGCATCCGTCCCTGGCGACGGGGCACGCGCGCGGGATGGGCCTGGCGGAGCTGCACCGGCGCGGGGTGCTCGTCGACGCGACGGACGAGCCGCACGTGGAGGACGTGATGCTCGCCTCGGACGTGCTGGTGACCGACTACTCGGCCCTGATGTTCGACTACGCCAATCTGGACCGGCCGATCGTGGTGCACGCCGACGACTGGGAGGCGTACACGGCGAGCCGGGGCGCCTACTTCGACATCACCGCCGAGCCGCCGGGCCATGTCTCGCGCTCCTTCGACGAGCTGGCCGCCCTGCTGGCCTCCGGCAGCTGGCGGGACGAGGAGTCCGCCCGGCTGCGGGCCGCGTTCCGGGCGCGTTTCTGCGCGTACGACGACGGACACGCCGCCGAACGGGTCGTACGGCGTCTGCTGCTGGGCGAGGACTTCCCGGACGTCGGGACGGCACGGGTGCCCGCGCCGGGTGCGGCGCACGACCACCTGGCGTCGGCCTAGCGCCGGGCGGCCCGTGCGCGGGACGGACTCCGTTCGGGCTCACCCGGCGGGGTGACAGGGGGCGAGGCTGTTGACGCGGGCGGGAAGGTACGGCCAATGCCCCTCTTGCGCAACTCTGCCCCTGTCTGCCACCTTCCGGTCCGCGCCCGGTGAGCGCCGGTGTCCTGATCCGGCGTCCGGTGCGCGGTGCCGGGGCGCTGCGCCGTCGGCGGGTGTGGCGTCCGAGCCCGTACCAGGTCTTCGGTTTCGTGTTCTGGCTGGTGACGACGCTGGCGTTCTGGCGGGTGCCGCTGTGCTGCGACGCGGGGGTGCACGCGGCGGTCGTGGAGCGTCTGCGGGCCGATCTGCTGCACCCCCGGCACCCGATGGCCGATCTGCCGGGCGCGGGCAGCCCGTACTACTCGCCGTACGCGCTGGCCGAGGGCGTGTTCGCCCGGCTGACCGGGCTTGCGGGCTGGGCGGTGCTGAGGGTCGCCGGGCCGCTGAACCTGGTCGTGCTGCTGACCGGTCTCGGCCGGTTCGTCCGGGCGCTGACGCCCAGGCCGTGGGCGCCGGTGCTCGCGCTGGCGGCGATGACGCTGCTGTGGGGCACGGAACGCGCCTGGTGGAGCGGCTATCTGGGGCTGATGTCGATGACCGGCAACCTCGGCTATCCGTCCACCTTCGCGATCGGCCTGGCCTTCTGGGCGTGGGCGCTGACGGCGGCACGCGCGCGGGACGGCCGTCCGGTCCGCTACGTCGGTCCGGACGGGCTGCGCGGCTTCACCGGGTACGCGGGGGTCGGCGCGCTGTACGGGGCGATCCTGCTGGTGCATCCGATCACGGCGGTGGGGGCGGTGACGGGCTGCGTCGCGGTGGTCCTCGGCCTGCAGCGTCCGTGGCGGCCGGCGGTGGCGGCGCGCTGGGCGGTGACGGCCGCGACGGCGCTGCTGGTCGCCGCCGCCTGGCCGTACTTCGATGTGTTCGCGCTGGCCGGGGACGGCAGCGTCGACGGGATGCACCGGCGGCTCTACGACGACGTGGCCGGCCATTTCTGGCTGGCGCTGCTGGGCCTGCCGGCGCTGTGGGCGCGGGCGAGGCGCTCGGCGCGCGATCCGCTGGTGCTGATGTGCGCCCTGGACTGTGCGGTGGTGGCGTACGGGTTCGTCAGCGGCCACTACACCTACGGGCGGATCCTCGGCCTGACGCTGGTGCCGCCGCAGTTCGCGCTGGCGGTGGAGCTCGCGGCGCCGAGGCCGTGGGGGGCGTGGCGCAGGGCCCTGGGCGCGGTCACGGCCGTCGGGGCCTGTGTGGGGCTGCTGACCGTGCAGGCGGGGGCGGTCGTGCCGCGCGCGCTGGATCCGGTGGGCTTCGACCAGCCGCCGCGCTGGCCGGCGTACGACTGGGCGGCGCGGCACATCGGGCCCGGGGAGGTGGTGATCACCGACGGGTACTTCGCCGTGCACGCGATCGCCGGGTACGGGCCGAACCTCGCGGCGCCCCCCTGGCCGGACGCGGCGCTGGACGAGCGGGCGCGGCTGCGCCGGGCGGCGGACGTCCGGGCGTATCTCGCCCCCGGTTCGACGCGGGCCGGGCGGGCGGCGATCGTGCGCCGCTACCGGGTCCGCTGGCTGCTGCTGACGCGCTGGCACCGGGTGCCCGAGGAGGCGGTGGTGGTGGCGTGGAGCCGGCGGACCGGGGAGGTGCTGGCGCGGGTGGGGTGAGACGCGGGGGCGCCAGGGGCTGCACTGGACTGCTGCCGCGGGGCGCGGCCTGCGGGAAGAGGCCTCCCGAGGGGGTAGCCCGCTGTTCGGACCCCTCGGGAGGCCCCGGCCTGGTGGGGCCCCGGTGGCCCCGCCGGGGGTTACTCGACGACGAGGTCGACCTCGATGTTGCCGCGGGTGGCGTTGGAGTAGGGGCAGACCTGGTGGGCGGTCTCGACCAGCTTGCGGCCGGTCGCCTCGTCCAGGGTGTCCGGCAGCTCGACGCGCAGCGTGACCTTCAGAGCGAAGCCCTCGCCCTGCTTGCCTATGCCGACCTCGGCGGTCACGGCGGCGTCGGAGACGTCGACCTTCGCCTGACGGCCGACGAGGCCGAGGGCGCTGCCGAAGCAGGCCGCGTAACCGGCGGCGAAGAGCTGCTCCGGGTTGGTGCCCTGACCGTTGCCGCCGAGCTCCACCGGCATGGCGAGGGCGAGGTCGATCTTTCCGTCGTTGCTGACGGCGCGGCCCTCGCGGCCGTGGGTGGCGGTGGCGACTGCGGTGTAGAGCGCGTCCATGGATGAACCGTCCCTCTCGGATGGGTCTGTCGGGGGGTGGCCGGTCCGGCCGCTTCTCGCGTCCGGGCCGTTCACGGGGATAAGTAGAGCACACAATTCAGTTGTGCACAACTAAATGGCTCACCGGCGTTACCCTGGAGCCATGACCCCGACGTCGACCCCTCTCCCCGCCCCCGTCCCCTCGGAGAACTGGCTGCGCCTGGACCGCCAGATCTGCTTCTCCCTGCACGCGGCCTCGCGTGCCTTCAACGGCGTCTACCGCGTGATCCTCAAGGAACTGGGGCTGACCTATCCCCAGTACCTGGTGATGCTGGTGCTGTGGGAGCAGGGCGAGCTGCCCGTGAAGAAGCTCGGCGAACATCTGCGCCTGGACTCCGGCACGCTGTCCCCGCTGCTCAAACGGCTGGAGACGGCCGGTCTGGTGATCCGGGAGCGCAGCGCGCGCGACGAGCGCTCGGTGGAGATCCGGCTCACCGAGGAAGGTGCCGCGCTGCGCGAGCGGGCGCTGCAGGTGCCCCGGCGGATCGTCGCGGCGACCGGGTGCGAGCTGGAGGAGATCAGCGAGCTGCGGGAGCGCCTCGACCGGCTCACCGACGCCCTGGACTCGGCGGCCCTGGAGGAGGAGCCGGGCGGTCGGCGGAACCAGGGCACGGGCAGGGCGTAGGCAGGGAGCGCGCGGGACGGCGGGTGTAGAGGCGCAGGGTGACCCCGTCGCGGACGAACTCCCGTCGCGGTTCGCTCGGGACGAACTCCTCCGTCACGACGGTCAGCTTGACCCGCTCGACCGGATTGCGGGGGTACCACGGGGAGCGCAGCGCGTACGGCTCGGCCAGCACCCACAGCCGGTCCAGCGCGAGCAGCTCGCGGCGCAGTCCGGCGGCGTCCCGCTCACGGCCGTAGAGCGTGCCGGAGGCGGGGCCGGACGCCTGGAGCGCCACGTCCCGCACTCCCCGAAAGGTGTCGGGGTACGACACCTTCGCCCGCCGCCCGATGGACGGCAGGAACACCACGGCCTCGCCCGGCCGCACCTCGCGCGCGGCCAGCGCCGCGACGGCGGCGAGGGTGTCGGGGCGGCCGCGCAGGGTGCGGTCCTGGCGGTGCAGGGGCAGGTACTGGATGAACGCGAGGGCGACGGCCAGGGTTCCCGCGAGCGGGATCAGGGGCGACCTCGCCGCCTTCGCCCGCAGCACCCGGTCGGCCCCCGCCGCCACCAGCAGCGGCGCCCCCGCGAGGGCGTACAGCACATAGCGGTCGTCGTACACCGGGCGGAGCTGGGAGACGGCCAGCAGGGTCAGCGGGGGCACGACCGCCCACGGCAGGGCCACCGAGGCGAGGGTCAGCCGGCGGGGGCCCGGCAGGGCGGCGAGGGCGAGGAGCAGACCGGTCCAGAAGACGGGCCCGCCCGGCCCGAGGAACGCGTGCAGCAGCCGTAGCGCGCTGCCCGCGCCCGGCCGGGACAGCCACGCCACCTGGGCGGCCTGGGCCCGCGACACGAGGGCGAGCGGGGTCAGGACCAGCAGCGCGGCCCCGGCCGCCACGGCCCACCGCACCGCGTCCCGCCCCGCCACGCGCGCGTAGAGGAGCGTCACCCCGTGGGCGAGCACCAGCGGCACCGCCAGCTCGTGCAGCAGACAGGTCAGCGCGAGGACGACGCCGTACGGCCACCAGGAGCACCCCTGCACCCCCCGGACGAACAGCAGGGTCGGCCCCGGCCGCGCCGGCGCAGACGGCGGCGTAGGAGCGGCCCTCCTGCGCGTAGTGGCCCACGAGCGGGGTGACGGCGTACAGCAGACCCGCCCACAGGCCGACCCGCGGCCGGGCCAGGCGGACGCCGAGCGCCGCGACCAGGCCCGCCGTGAGGGCCGCCGCGCAGACGGACGGCAGGCGCAGGAGGGCCTCGCCGGGGCGCACGGCGAGGACGGGATGCAGGAGCAGGTAGTACAGGCCGTGCACGGCGTCCACCCGGTGCAGCAGCCGCCAGATCTGCGGCACCGAGCGCCGCGCCACCTGGAAGGTGACGGCCTCGTCACGCCACATGCCCCCGCGGTCCAGCCCCCACAGACCGAGCGCGAGCCCGGCCCCGACGGGCAGGAGCACCGCCGCACCGGCCCTGTTCCTGATGTGCACGGACCCCATTTTGTTGGATTTAGTACCGCTTCTTGGCTATTGACGGAGTATCTGAACTAAAGAGGCATTCGGGCGCCATACGATCCGCCGTCATGAGACGTCGTCACCTTCTCGTCGCCCTCGCCGCCACCTGGCTGGCCTCCCGCGCCCTGATGCTGTGGCTGCTCGCCCACGACTCCCTCGGAATCCTGGGCGGCCGGGTGGGCCGGGAGGTGTGGCACCTGTACCACCACTGGTACGGCGTCCTCGCGCACGGCGCCTTCCCCGCGCACGACACCCTGTGGCAGTACCCGCCGGGCGCCGGTCCCGTACTGCTGTCGCCGGGCGTACTGCCGTGGTGGACGTATTTCCAGGCGTTCGTCGCCCTCACCGTCCTCTCGGACGCCGTGGTCGCCTGCGCGCTCGCCCGCGCGGGCACCCGCCCCGGCCGCCGGCTGGCCGGGGCGGCCGTCTGGGTGGGCGGGCTGCCCCTCCTGGTCCGCGTCCCGTTCGCCCGCTACGACGTCCAGGTCACGGCGCTCGCGGTGCTCTCCCTGCTGGCGCTCGCCCGCTCCACGCGCGCGTGCGGGGCGCTGGCGGCCGTGGGGGCGCTGGTGAAGGTGTGGCCGGCGCTGGTACTGATCGGGGTGCGGCGCGGGCGGGACTCCCGGTCGGTGTGGTCGTCGGTGGCGCTGACCGGGGCCTCGCTGTTCCTGCTCCTGGTCTTCGCGTTCCGCAATCCGCTCGCCTTCGTGCGCCAGCAGGGCGGCCGGGGCGTTCAGATCGAGTCCCTGGGCGGAACCCTGCTCTCGCTGGCGACCCACGCGGGGTGGCCGGGCACGGTCCACTACCGGTACGGCGCGATGGAGTTCACCGGGCCGTACGTCTCCAGCGTGGCGCACGCCTCGCTCGCCCTGACCGCGGTCGCCTTCGGCCTGCTCGTGCTGTGGCGGGTCCGGGCCCGGCACTGGACCGACGCCGTGCCCTTCGACGCGGCGCTGAGCGCGGTCCTGCTGTTCACCGTGACCAGCCGGGTGATCAGCCCGCAGTACATGATCTGGCTGGTCGGCCTGGCCGCCGTCTGCCTCACCTCCCGGCACACCACCCAGCGCCCGGTGGTGGCACTGATCCTCGCGTCGACCGCCATCAGCTCCGTGATCTTCCCGGTCGAGTACGGCAAGGTCATCGAGTGCACCTGGACCGGCACCGGGCTGATGGTCCTGCGCAACGGCTTGCTGCTCGCGGCGGCCGTGCTGTCGTACGTCCGCCTGTGGCGCGCGACGACGACACGCGCCCCCGAGCGCGCCGGCAGTCGCCCCGAGGCCCTGCGGGAGAGCCGTACGCCTGCTTCACTGTGAGACGAACGGGCCGATCGCGGACGAATCGCCCCGCATCCGGCCATCCTGCTTGGGGGAATCCACATGACCTGGCTGATCACCGGCGGCGCCGGCTACATCGGGGCGCACGTCGTCCGGGCGATGACCGCGGCGGGCGAGCGGGCGGTGGTGTACGACGACCTGTCCACCGGTGTCGCCGCGCGCGTGCCGGCGGGGGTGCCGCTGGTGACGGGCTCGACGCTGGACGGGGAGCGGGTCGCCCGCGCCCTCGCCGAGCACACGGTCACCGGTGTCGTCCATCTCGCGGCGAAGAAGCAGGTCGGCGAGTCGGTGGAGCGGCCCCTGCACTACTACCGGGAGAACGTGGAGGGCCTCCGAGTCCTGCTGGAGGCGGTCACCGAGGCCGGTGTCGGGTCCTTCGTGTTCTCCTCCTCGGCCGCCGTCTACGGCATGCCGGACGTCGATCCCGTCACCGAGGACACCCCGTGCGCGCCGATGTCGCCGTACGGCGAGACGAAGCTGGCCGGCGAGTGGCTGGTCCGCGCGACCGGCCGGGCCACCGGCCTGTCCACGGCCTGCCTGCGCTACTTCAACGTGGCGGGCGCGGCCTCCCCCGACCTGGCCGACACCGGTGTCTTCAACCTCATCCCGATGATCTTCGAAAGGCTCTCGGAGGGCGCGCCGCCCCGCGTCTTCGGCGACGACTACCCCACCCCGGACGGCACCTGCGTCCGTGACTACATCCACGTGGCCGACCTCGCCGCCGCCCATGTGGCCGCCGCCCAGGCCCTGCGCACCTCCCCCGGCCACGACCTCACCCTGAACGTCGGCCGCGGCGAGGGCGTCTCGGTCCGGGAGATGATCGACCGGGTCGCCGCCGTCACCGGCCACCACCGGCCGCCCACGGTCACCCCCCGCCGCCCCGGCGACCCGGCCCGGGTGGTCGCCTGCGCCGACCGCATCGCCGCCGAGCTGGGCTGGAAGGCCGTGCACGACGTCCAGGACATGATCACCTCGGCCTGGGAGGGCTGGCTGCGGCTGCATCCGCAGGCGGCTCGGACGTAGCCGTGGCGCGGGCGACCGCACCGGGCGTTCGGGCCGACCCCCCTCGACCCCGGTCGGCTCCCGTCACGGTGCCCGAAGTGCCCCGGTCACAGCGCCTTGATCGCCGCCGCGGTCGCGCGCGCCAGCGCGGCCAGATAGCCCTTGGGCAGCTTCGGGCTGCGGATCACCACCGAACGCCAGTACAACGGACCGGAGATCAGGTCGAGCGCCAGTTCGTCGTCGAGACCCATCCGGACCTCACCGCGCTGCTCCGCCGCCGCGACGATCTTCAGCGCGACCCCCTCCTGACCCTCGCGCAGCGTCTTCTGAAGCGCCTCGGCGATCTCCGGGTTGCGGGCCGCCTCGGCCTGGAGGTCCGGGATGATCTGCGAGGCCGCGGGGTGCCGCAGCGCCCGGGAGGTCACCTCGTACAGCATCCGCAGATCGCCCTCCAGGCTGCCCGTCTCCGGGACCGGCAGGCCCTGTACGGCGAGCGCCGAGACGAGATCGAGGACCAGATGCAGCTTGGAGCGCCAGCGCCGGTAGACCGCGGTCTTGCCCACGCCGGCGCGCCGGGCGATGCCCTCGATGGACATCCGCGCGTAGCCGACGGTGGCGAGCTCCTCGAACACGGCAGCCCGGATGGCCTCCGTCACATCCTCGCGAAGCACGGCCGCGCCCGCCGGAGCCCGGCGGCGCGGCTTCGCCTGCGGTTCGTCGGCGTTCGTCGCGTTCGTCGTCATGCCTTCCAGCATAGGGCGTCACGACGAAACGGTTGCGTTCCGACGTCGATTGGGCCTACTCTCACGATGCGACGATACGGTCCCGTTCCGACGTAAGAAAACGTCAAGAGAAGCGTAAGAGAACGCCCGACGACGGCCACGTGCAGCCGGAACGGCCGCACACACCCCCACCCCCCGAGTGAAAGCAGCGGATGTGAGCCAGGTACTCCACACACCGCCCAGGACACAGGCCGGACCCCCCTCCGACGACCTGGCGGCCCTCGCCGCCCGTCACGGCCTCACGGTCAGCGGTGCCCGCCCCTCCCTGCCCCAGTACATCCGTCAGCTGTGGGCGCGTCGCCACTTCATCACCGCGTTCGCCACCGCCAAGCTGACCGCGCAGTACAGCCAGGCGAAGCTGGGCCAGATCTGGCAGGTGATGACCCCCCTGCTGAACGCGGCGGTCTACTACTTCATCTTCGGCGTGCTGCTGCAGACCAAGAAGGGCGTCCCGGACTACATCCCCTTCCTGGTCACGGGCGTGTTCGTGTGGACGTTCACCCAGAGCTCGATCATGTCGGGCACCCGGGCCATCTCCGGCAACATCGGCCTGGTGCGGGCCCTGCACTTCCCGCGGGCCGCACTGCCGATCTCGTACTGCCTCCAGCAGCTCCAGCAGCTGCTGTTCTCGATGGCCGCGCTGGTGGTCATCCTGCTCGCCGTCGGCGTGCCGCCGGCCGTCTCGTGGGTCCTCGCCGTTCCGGCCCTGCTGCTGCAGTTCACCTTCAACGCCGGTGTGTCGATGATCCTCGCCCGGGTGGGCGCGAAGACCCCCGACATCGCCCAGCTGATGCCGTTCGTGCTGCGCACCTGGATGTACATCTCCGGCGTGATGTGGAGCATCGACAACCTGCTCAGCAAGCACAGCGACTGGCCGGCCTGGGCCACGGACCTGCTGCGCGCCAACCCGGCCGCCGTCTACATCGACCTGATGCGCTTCGCGCTGATCGACACCTTCCACGCGAGCCAGCTGCCGCCGCACGTGTGGGTCTGGGCGACCGGCTGGGCCCTGCTCGCCGGCGTCGGCGGCTTCATCTACTTCTGGAAGGCTGAGGAGACGTACGGCCGTGGCTGAGAACTCACCGCACACCGAGCAGCACACCGCCGAGCGGACCCCCACCGTCATCGCGGACGGCGTCGACATCGTCTACCGGGTCAACGGCACGGGTGCCGGCCGGGGCTCCGCCACCGTCGCCCTCAACCGCATCCTGCGCCGCAAGAAGGCCGAGCAGGCGGCGGGCGTCCGCCGGATCCACGCGGTCAAGAACGTCTCGTTCGTCGCCTACAAGGGCGAGGCCATCGGACTGATCGGCACCAACGGCTCCGGCAAGTCGACGCTGCTCAAGGCGGTCGCGGGCCTGCTGCCGGTGGAGAACGGCCGTATCTACACCCACGGCCAGCCCTCCCTCCTCGGGGTGAACGCGGCCCTGATGGGCGACCTGACCGGCGAACGCAACGTCTACCTGGGCGGCCTCGCCATGGGCATGCCCCGCGAAGTCATCAAGGAGCGCTATCAGCAGATCGTCGACTTCTCCGGCATCAACGAGAAGGGCGACTTCATCACCCTGCCGATGCGCACCTACTCCTCCGGCATGGGGGCCCGGCTGCGCTTCTCCATCGCCGCCGCCAAGGACCACGACGTCCTCCTCATCGACGAGGCGCTGTCCACCGGTGACGCGAAGTTCCAGCGGCGCTCGGCCGACCGCATCCGCGAGATGCGCGAGCACGCCGGCACCGTCTTCCTCGTCAGCCACAGCAACAGCTCGATCCGCGACACCTGCGAACGCGTGCTGTGGCTGGAGCGCGGCGAGCTGCGGATGGACGGGCCCACGGAGGAGGTCATGAGCGCCTACGAGGAGTTCAGCGGCGACCAGCAGGGCAAGAAGAAGGCCGCCGCGAAGAACCGGGCGGCGAAGCCCGCTCCGGAACCGACGCCGACGAACTGAGCCGCATCCACCCCACGGTAAGGGGCGCCTCCCCCCACGGGGAGGCGCCCCTTACCGCATCACTGCGTCGCCTTACGAGTGCGTCCGCAGCAGCGTCCGCATCGTCCGCATCGCCACCGACAGGTTCGCCAGGTCGAACGTCTCCGAGCTCTGGATCTCCTCCAGGGTCGTCCGCGCCCGGCCCAGGATCGCCGCGTTCTTCTCCTCCCACGCCTTGAAGCGCTGCTCGGGCGTCGAGGTGCCGTTGCCGACGGCCAGGACGTCCGCGGTCAGCGCCGCGTGCGCCGCGTAGAGGTCCTCACGGATGGAGGCACGGGCCATGGACTGCCAGCGGTCGGCCCGCGGCAGCTCGATGATCCGGTCCATCAGCTGGGTGATGTGCAGCCGGTCCGCGAGGTCGTAGTAGACCTCGGCGACGTCCAGCGGGTCCTTGCCCATCCGGTCGGCCACCGACACGATGTCCAGCGCCGGGAAGGCGGAGGAGAACCCGGCCACCCGCGCGGCCAGCGAGTCCGGCACACCCGCGCCGCTCAGCTCGTCGTAGATCTTCTGCCACCACTCCAGATCCGCGCCGCGCAGCAGCTTGGTCAGCTGCGACCACACCTGCTCGACCCGCTCGGCGAAGAAGTCGACCGTCTCGGCCAGCTGCAGCGGCTGCGGCCGGTTGTTCAGCAGCCAGCGCGTACCGCGCTCGACGAGCCGGCGCGAGTGCAGCCGGATCCGGGTCTGCACGGCCGCCTCGACCGTGTTGTCCAGCTCCTCCACCGCGTCCCACACCGGCGCCGACCGGAAGATCGCCCGCGCCACGGTCTGCGCCCGCACGATCTCCTCCAGCGAGGCCCCGGTCTCCTCCCGCAGCCGGTGCAGATACGTCGTACCGCCCGTGTTGACCGTGTCGTTGACCAGCACGGTCGTGGTGATCTCCCGGCGCAGCGGGTGGCTGTCGATGTGCTCCGGGAACCGCTCGCGCAGCGCGGTCGGGAAGTACGCGTCCAGCAGACCGCGCAGATAGGGGTCGTCCGGCAGGGAGGTCTGGAGCAGCTCGTCCGAGACGGTGATCTTCGTGTACGCCAGCAGGACGGCCGTCTCCGGGCCGGTCAGGCCCTGGCCGGAGCCGAGACGCTCCCGGATCTGCCGGTCGCTCGGCAGGAACTCCAGCGCCCGGTCGAGGTGCCCCTCGCGCACCAGGTGGCGCAGGAAGCGCTGCTGGGCGTGGAGCATGTCCTTGGACTGGGCGAGGGCGTTGGCGATCGCCGTGTTCTGCGCGTAGTTGTTGCGCAGGACCAGCCCGCCGACCTCGTCGGTCATCTCGGCGAGCAGCTTGTTGCGCTGCTTGACCGTCATGTCGCCGTCCGTGACCAGCCCGTTCAGCAGGATCTTGATGTTCACCTCGTGGTCGGAGGTGTCCACGCCCGCGCTGTTGTCGATGGCGTCGGTGTTGATCCGGCCGCCCTGGCGGGCGAACTCGATCCGGCCGAGCTGGGTCAGGCCCAGGTTGCCGCCCTCACCGACGACCTTGACCCGCAGGTCCTGGCCGTCGACCCGGATCGGGTCGTTGGCCTTGTCGCCGACGTCGGCGTTCGACTCGGTGCTCGCCTTGACGTACGTGCCGATGCCGCCGTTCCACAGCAGGTCCACCGGCGCGGACAGGATCGCCTTCATCAGGTCGGCCGGGGTCACCTTGGTGACGCCCGCCTCGATGCCGAGGGCCTGCCGGATGTGCGCGTTGACGGGGATCGCCTTCGCCGTACGGGGGAAGACACCGCCGCCGGCGGAGATCAGATCGGCGTTGTAGTCGGCCCAGGAGCTGCGCGGCAGCTCGAACAGCCGGCGGCGCTCGGCGTAGGAGGCCGCGGCGTCCGGGGTGGGGTCGATGAAGATGTGCCGGTGGTCGAAGGCGGCCACCAGACGGATGTGCTCGGACAGCAGCATGCCGTTGCCGAACACGTCACCGGACATGTCACCGATGCCGACGACCGTGAAGTCCTCCACCTGGGTGTCGACGCCCAGCTCGCGGAAGTGCCGCTTGACGGACTCCCAGGCGCCGCGGGCGGTGATGCCCATCGCCTTGTGGTCGTAGCCGGCCGAGCCGCCGGAGGCGAAGGCGTCCCCGAGCCAGAAGCCGTACGCTCCGGCGACGTCGTTGGCGATGTCGGAGAACGTCGCCGTGCCCTTGTCGGCCGCGACCACCAGGTACGTGTCGTCCTCGTCGTGCCGCACGACGTCGGACGGCGGCACGACCTCACCGGCGACCATGTTGTCCGTGATGTCGAGGAGCGCCGAGATGAACGTGCGGTAGCTGGCGATGCCCTCGGCGAGCCACGCGTCGCGGTCCACGGCCGGGTCGGGCAGCTGCTTGGCGACGAAGCCGCCCTTGGCGCCCACCGGCACGATGACGGTGTTCTTCACCATCTGCGCCTTGACCAGGCCGAGGATCTCCGTGCGGAAGTCCTCCCTGCGGTCCGACCAGCGCAGACCGCCGCGCGCCACCTTCCCGAACCTGAGGTGCACACCCTCCACCCGCGGCGAGTACACCCAGATCTCGAACGCCGGCCGCGGCGCCGGGAGGTCCGGGATGGCCTGCGGGTCGAACTTCATCGACACGTACGCGTGCGGCGTGCCGTCCGCGCTGCTCTGGAAGAAGTTGGTGCGCAGGGTCGCCTTGATGACGGTGAGGAAGGACCTCAGGATCCGGTCCTCGTCGAGGGAGGCCACCTGGTCGAGCGCGGCGTCGAGCTCCTCGAGGAGCGCGTCGACGATCTCCAGCCCGGCCCGCTGCCGCCCCGGCGACATCCGCGCCTCGAACAGGGAGACGAGCAGCCGGGTGGTGTGGACGTTCGTACGGAGGGTGTCCTCCATGTAGTCCTGGCTGAACGTGGACCCCGCCTGCCGCAGGTACTTGGCGTAGGCGCGCAGCACCATCGCCTGGCGCCAGCTCAGCCCGGCGCCCAGCACCAGCGCGTTGAACCCGTCGTTCTCCGCACGGCCGGTCCAGGTCGCCGCGAACGCCTCCTGGAACCGCTCGCGCCCGTCGTCGCCGAGCAGATCGGTGCTGCCGCCGCCCAGCGCCTTGGGGATGCGCAGCCCGAAGTCGTAGATCCACGCCACCGACCGGTCCGAGCAGCGCAGTTCGTACGGCCGCTCGTCGATGACCTCGACACCGAGCCGGTTCAGCACCGGGAGCACCGCCGACAGGGAGATCGCGTCGCCCTTGCGGTAGATCTTGAAGCGGCGCTCGTCGGGCGCGGCGCCGACCGGCTCGTACAGGCTGAGCGAGAAATTCTGCTCCTCGGTGAGCCGTTCGAGGTGGACGAGGTCGGCGACCGCGGCGCGCGGGGTGTGGTCGGCCTTGTAGCCCTCGGTGAAGGCGTTGTTGTAGCGGCGCAGCAGCTCGGCGGCCCGCTCCTCGCCGAGCTCCGCGGTGAGCGCCTCGGCGAACGCGTCCGCCCAGGACCGGGCGGCCTCGACGAGACGCGCCTCGATGCGGTCCTTGTCGGACTCCGACAGCTCCGGCAGCTCGGTGCCCGGCGCGACCCGGACGACGAAGTGCAGCCGGGACAGGATCGACTCGGTGTTCCAGGCGGTGAAGTCGACGCTGGTCCCGGCGAGCTCCTCCTTCAGGATGTCGATGATCCGCAGCCGTACCCCGGTGGTGTAGCGGTCGCGGGGCAGGTAGACGAGCGCCGAGTAGTAGCGCCCGTACTCGTCCTGGCGCAGGTAGAGCCGCAGCCGGCGGCGCTCCTGGAGGTACAGCACCGAGGTGACGATGGAGCGCAGCTCGTCGACCGGCGTCTGGAACAGCTCGTCGCGCGGATACGTCTCCATGATCTGGAGCAGGTCGCGCCCGTCGTGGCTGTTGGGCGAGAACCCGGCGCCGGTCAGGACCGCGTCGACCTTGCGGCGCACGACGGGGACCCGCAGCACGGACTCGGTGTAGGCGGCGGAGGAGAACAGTCCGAGGAAGCGGCGCTCGCCGACGACATTGCCCTCGGCGTCGAACTTCTTCACCCCGACGTAGTCGAGGTACGACGGCCGGTGCACGGTGGCCCGGCTGTTGGCCTTGGTCAGCACGAGCAGCTTGTGCTCGCGGGCCTTCGCGCGGGCGTCGGCCGGCAGCCGCTCGAACGACGGGCTGACCGGGTGCGCGTCCTCACCGGCGTGCTGCGGATCGGCGCGCAGGATGCCGAGCCCGGTGCCGGGCACGGCCGCGAGGGAGTCGTCCCCGCGCAGCTGGTACTCGCGGTAGCCGAGGAAGGTGAAGTGGTCGGCGGCGAGCCAGCGCAGCAGCTCACGCGCCTCCTCGACGTCGGCGGGGGACAGATCGCCGGGCGTGTGCTCGTCGGTGAGACCGTCGGCGATCCGCAGCGCCGAGTCCCGCATCTTCTCCCAGTCCTCGACGGCCTCCCGGACGTCGGAGAGCACCCGCAGCAGATCGGCGGTGACCTGCTTGAGGTCGGCGCGGTCGGTCTCGCGGTCCATCTCGACGTGGATCCACGACTCGACGTGCGCGTCGTGCGGGAGCACACCGGCGTGCCCGCCGCCCATCACCTCGATGAGCCTGCCGGTCACATCGCGCCGCACCACGACCTGCGGATGCACGACGAGGTGGATGCCGCGTCCCTGCCGGGTCAGCTCGTTGGTGACGGAGTCGACGAGGAAGGGCATGTCGTCGGTGACGACCTCGACGACGGAGTGGCTGCAGGTCCAGCCGTTCTCCTCGACCGTCGGGGTGTGGACCCGGACGTTGGCGGTTCCCTGCGGCCGGTTCTCGGCGAGCCGGTAGTGGGAGAGGGCGGCTCCGAAGACGTCGACCGGGTCGCGGTCCTTGAGGTCCTCCGGGGCGGTGTGCAGGTAGTAGCGCTGGAGGAACGCGAGCAGGGCGTCGTGGTCCGGGGTGCCCGGAGCTCCTGGCGTGCCCTCGCTCGTCGTCCCAGTCGGTAGGTACCCCCCGACCGGGCTGTTCTCAGCGACCCGCGCCGCCCTCTCGAGCAGCTCGGCCTTGGCTTCGTCCAGCTTGGTCTGCATTGTCCTCTGACTCCTGTCGCGCGCCGTTGCGTGACGTAGAAGGAAGTACGGTCTCCCCCCTTGCGGCTCGCCGCCACGGCCCGGGGTCTCCGGTCTGCTCCGACGCTATGCCGCAAGATGAGATGAGCGGGGGGTTATCGGCCATTCTCGACACCACCGCGAGGTGTGACGCTGCTCTCCGCGTCGCGCCTTCCGCGTGTGGGTACGGCGTCCCGGGGCCCCATACGCCCCTGTCCCGCCCGCAAGAACCAGCGTCCGCCGCCCGGCCGCGGAGATGGTCCGCACATGCCGGGCGCAGGGCAGGGGCAACAGAACCCCCGCGAACTATCGCGCTGATCACGCCACTAAGGCTATCGCTCCTCACCGGGGACCCGTCATGAGCCGTATGTGTACAAAACCAGGGGCAGAACTTTGACGTTCTGCACAGGGGCCGGGCCTGCACAGGGGCCGGGCGGGAAACCGGCCACCTCGGGCGGACCGGAGAGGTCGACGCCGGTGCGGCGGGCGCGAGACCCTGAGGGGGGAGCGCCCCCGAGAGGGGAAGCGCCCCCGAGAGAGGAGCCGCACCATGTCCGCGAAGATCCTCATCGTCACCGGCGACGCGGCGGAGTCCCTGGAAGTCCTCTACCCCTACCAGCGCCTGCGCGAAGAGGGCTACGAGGTGCACATCGCCGCCCCCACCCGCAAGACGCTCCGCTTCGTCGTCCACGACTTCGAAGCCGGCTTCGACACCTACACCGAGAAACCCGGCTACACCTGGCCCGCCGACCTCGCCTTCTCCGAGGTCGACCCCGGGCAGTACGCCGCCCTCGTCATCCCCGGCGGCCGCGCACCCGAGTATCTGCGCAACGACCCCGAACTCCGCAAGATCCTCAAGTCGTTCTTCGACGGCGACAAACCCGTCGCCCAGATCTGCCACGGCCCGCTGCTCACCGCCGCGTCCGACGCCCTGCAGGGGCGGCGCGTCACGGCGTACCCCGCGCTGGAGCTCGACATGCAGTCGGCCGGCGCGACTTTCCAGGACAGCGAGGCGGTGGTCGACGGCACCCTCGTCTCGGCCCGCGCCTGGCCCGACCACCCGGCCTGGATGCGGGCGTTCCTGAAGATACTCCGGGAGAAGGCTCCGGCCGGCTGACCGGGGCTGGGGGTACGGCGTTGGCCGCTCGGGGGGCAGTCAGTTGGGGGCGCCGGTCTTCAGGGGCGCCGTCATCCCGGGGACGCCGGCCTTCGGGAGGCGTCGGCATCCTGACCGCGCCGGCCTCCCGGGGCGGTCAGCTGGCTGGGGGCGCCGGCCTTCGGGGGCGCCGGCCTTCGGGGGGGGCGTCGGCGTCCGGGGCGCGCCGGCCTTCCGGGGCGGTCAGCTGGCTGGGGGCGCCGGCCTTCGGGGGCGCCGGCCTTCGGGGGGGCGCCGGCATCCGGGCCGCGCCGACCTTCCGGCCGCGCCGGTTCCCCAAAGGGGGCCCGTCTCCCGGGGGTGGTCAGCCAGTCGGCGGCGCCTGCTCTCAGGGGGCTACCTCCGATGGCGACAGCCTTCTGGGCTGCCTGCCGTCCGGATGCCTGCCTCCGGGGGTCCCCCCCCCAGGGGGGATAAGGAAGCCGGGGCGCCGGTCTCCCGGGAGGCGGCCGGCCAGCCGGGGGGGCGCCAGCCCCCAGGGGACGCCGCGGCCTCCAGCGCGAGGGCCGCTAGACCGTCATGCGGCCGCCCGTGAGGCGACCTCCACCGCCTCCGCGAGGGTGTCCACCACGGGAACGCCCACCGCCTCCAGGCTCGCCCGGCTGTGCGAACCGCCGGTGTAGAGCACGGCCCGCGCCCCCGCGTGGAGCGCCGCCACCGCGTCGTCGGCGGCGTCCCCGATCACCACGGTCCGGGCGGGGTCCACCGACTTCCCGAGCGCGGCCAGATGCCGCACCATGTGCTCCGCCTTGCTGCCCCCGGACGGCCCGACCCGGCCGTCCACGCGCACGAAGTGCGGTTCGATGCCGAAACCCCGCACCACAGGCACCAGTTCCTCGTGCAGGTACATGCTCAGCAGCGACTGGCTGTGCCCCGCCGAACGCCACCCCGTGAGCAGTTCCACCACCCCGTCGGTGAGCCCGCACCGCACCCGGTGCTGCGCGTAGTACCGGTGGAAGACCTCGTCCATGAGCTCCCACTCGGCGTCCGTCGGGAGCCGCCCCATGAGCCGCTCGTAGAACTTCGGCACCGGCACGCAGTACAGCGCCCGGTACCGCTCCAGCGTCAGCGGCTCCAGGCCCAGTTCGGCGAACGCCGCGTTCGTCGCCCCTATGATCGCGTCGTTGTCATCGAGCAGCGTCCCGTTCCAGTCCCAGACGATGTGCGCCGCCACCTGCTGCTTCCCCATGCGGCAAACGTACCCGCCCGCACCGGCGCTCAAGAGCGGAGGCGCCGTCAGCCGCCCGCGCCGACCAGGTTCGGGATCTCCTGCGTGGCGAACCACAGCAGCTCGTGGTCCTCGGCGCCGTCCACCACGAACTGCGCGTCGTCGTCCCCGCCGTCCGCCGCGGCGAGCGCCTCCGCCGCCGCGGCCACGTCCGCCTCCGCGTCCCCGGCGTCGACGTGCACCGAGGCCGCCTTCGCCAGCGTCACGACCCCCGACACCCGCACCTCGCCGAGCGCCGCCGGGTCCAGCCCCCGGTCGGGGTCCACCCCGGTCGCGCGGTCGGGTACGTCGACGGCGACCACGACCCTGCGGCGCGGCGCGCCCCCGTCCGCCGCGAGCAGCCGCAGCGAGGCGAGGGCGGCCCGGCTCAGCGCCGCGTACTCCAGTTCCTCGATGTCGTCGGAGAGATACCACTCGCGCAACGCGGGCGTGACGGCGTAGGCGACGAGCGGCCCGGACCCCAGCTCCCCCGTCTTGTGCGCCTCGGCGAGGCCGGGGAGGGTCAGGGGGACGTAGACGCGCATGGCAGGCCGCTCTTTTCGTCGTCGGATTCGGCCCGGGCGCTCGGCCCGGAGGCCTTCAGGATACGTGCGGCCGTCCCCTTTCGGGCCCCTCCCCGCAGACGCCGCAGCGTCCACCCCACGCCCCGGAATTCACCCTGCACACCGCCCCCACCGGGGCTTTCCCCTGCCTCGACCACCCTGATAGGTGAACCGCCCGCCATCCTCGCCACTACCCTCCGCCCCCTTGCCCTCACACAGCGCAACCACGTACAAGATCGGCAACGGCAAGTTACCGATCGGTAGAAGGTCGGGGCCGCCCACCCATCAAGTCGATCCGACGGGGACACGATGAACAAGGTCATGACGAGGAAGCACGCCCCTGCCCCCCGAACCGCCCCCGCACCTGTCACCGGCGAAACAGCGGGCAGCCGCGCCACCGGGGCGGCACGGGCGGGCACAGCGGCACCCGCACCAGCCGGCACCCGCCCACCCGCCACCGCACCCGCCACCGCCGGCACCCGCCCACCGGGCCGCCGCGACCCCCGCCGCCCCGCGGGCACCCCACCCCGCACCCGCCAGGCCCACGCCCCCGCGACCCGCCGCCCGGCCCCCGCAGCCACCGCGCCCGCCCCGAGCCCCCAGCGCCCCTCTCCCGCCCCGCCACAGCCCCGCCCCACCGATCTCTTCGCCGACCGCCTCCTCGCGGTCCTCAGCGGCCGACGCCCCGTCCACTCGATGCTCCGCCACACCCTCGGCAGCGCCTACGACGACCTCTCCCACCTCGCCGAACGCGGCCCCCTGCGCACCACCCGCGGCGCCGGCCCGACCGTCCGCGACATCGGCTACTACGTCCCCCGCCCCGGCGCCATCGAGGCCTTCGCCCGCATCGGCACCGGTGACCGACTGCGCGCCATGGCCTTCCGCCTGGAACTCGGCACCGACCACCGCTGGCGCTGCACCGCCGTCGAACTCGACGGCCCCCGCAGGCCCCGCGACCAGGACGACTGAGCCCCACCCGAGAACGCCCCCCGGGGCCGCGGACACGCGAAAGGGCCGGGTCACCCGAGGCGACCCGGCCCTCATCACGACTGACGGCTACTTCTTGCGACGACCCCGCGCCTTCGCCTGCTTGCGGCGCTCCGCGCGCGTGAGACCGTCGGCCTCGGAGCGCACCGGCTCGTCCTCGTCGTCGAATTCACCCTCGATGGTGCCGCCCTCGCCGTCCACCGTCGGCGCCGAGAAGTGCAGGTTCCGCCGCTGCGGGGCGTCCAGCCCCTTGGCACGGATCTCCGGACGCGCACCCGCCTGCGCCGGCACCACGTCCTGCTTGTCCAGGTCGACCGGCTCGGCGTCCGTGACCGGAACCTCCTCGACCTGCTGCTCGACCTGAACCTCCAGGTTGAACAGGTAGCCGACCGACTCCTCCTTGATGCCGTCCATCATCGCGGAGAACATGTCGAAGCCCTCACGCTGGTACTCCACCAGCGGGTCCTTCTGCGCCATCGCGCGCAGACCGATGCCCTCCTGGAGGTAGTCCATCTCGTAGAGGTGCTCACGCCACTTGCGGTCCAGCACCGACAGCACGACCCGGCGCTCCAGCTCCCGCATGATCTCGGAGCCGAGCTGCGCCTCACGCGCCTCGTACTGCTCGTGGATGTCGTCCTTGATGGACTCGGAGATGAACTCGGCCGTCAGACCCGCCCGGTCACCGGCCGCCTCCTCCAGCTCCTCCACCGTGATCTTCACCGGGTACAGCTGCTTGAACGCGCCCCACAGCCGGTCCAGGTCCCAGTCCTCCGGGAAGCCCTCGGCCGTCTCCGCGGAGACGTACGCGTCGATCGTGTCGTCCATGAAGTGCACGACCTGCTCCTGCAGGTCCTCGCCCTCCAGCACCCGACGACGCTCGCCGTAGATGACCTCACGCTGCCGGTTGAGGACCTCGTCGTACTTCAGGACGTTCTTACGGGTCTCGAAGTTCTGCTGCTCGACCTGCGACTGCGCCGACGCGATCGCACGCGTGACCATCTTGTTCTCGATCGGCACGTCGTCCGGGACGTTCGCCATCGACATCACGCGCTCGACCATCTGCGCCTTGAACAGACGCATCAGGTCGTCACCCAGCGACAGGTAGAACCGCGACTCGCCCGGGTCGCCCTGCCGGCCCGAACGACCACGCAGCTGGTTGTCGATACGACGCGACTCGTGCCGCTCCGTACCCAGCACATACAGCCCGCCGAGCTCCTCGACCTCTTCCTTCTCCGCCTTGACGGCCTGCTCGGCCTTCTCCAGAGCGGCGGGAAGCGCGTGCGCCCACTCCTCGATGTGCTCCTCGGGGTCCAGGCCGCGCTGGCGCAGCTCCGCCTCCGCGAGGTCCTCGGGGTTGCCGCCGAGCTTGATGTCCGTACCACGGCCGGCCATGTTGGTGGCCACCGTCACCGCGCCCCTGCGGCCCGCCTGGGCGACGATCGACGCCTCCCGCTCGTGGTGCTTGGCGTTCAGCACCTCGTGCTGGATGCCCCGCTTGGAGAGCTGCTGCGAGAGGTACTCCGACTTCTCGACGGACGTCGTGCCGACGAGGATCGGCTGACCCTTCTCGTGCTTCTCCGCGATGTCGTCGACGACCGCCTCGAACTTGGCGACCTCGGTGCGGTAGATCAGGTCCGACTGGTCCTTGCGGATCATCGGCTTGTTCGTCGGGATCGGCACCACGCCGAGCTTGTAGATCTGGTGGAACTCGGCGGCCTCGGTCATCGCCGTACCGGTCATGCCGGACAGACCGGGCACTTCCTTGCCGTCGTGGTCGTGCCGCTTGTAGAGGCGGAAGAAGTTCTGCAGGGTGATCGTCGCGAGCGTCTGGTTCTCGTCCTTGATGTCCACCCCTTCCTTCGCCTCGATCGCCTGGTGCATGCCCTCGTTGTAGCGGCGGCCGGCGAGGATACGGCCGGTGTGCTCGTCGACGATCATGACTTCGCCGTCCATGACGACGTAGTCCTTGTCCTTCTTGAAGAGCTCCTTCGCCTTGATGGCGTTGTTCAGGTAGCCCACCAGAGGCGTGTTCACCGACTCGTAGAGGTTGTCGATGCCCAGCCAGTCCTCGACCTTGCCGACACCGGCCTCGTGGATGGCGACCGTGCGCTTCTTCTCGTCGACGTCGTAGTCGCCGGTCTCCTCCAGGCCCTTCAGCGGGTTGCCCGCCTCGCCCTTCTTCAGACGCAGCACCAGCTTGGCGAAATCGCCGTACCACTTCGTCGCCTGGTCGGCCGGACCCGAGATGATCAGCGGCGTACGCGCCTCGTCGACCAGGATCGAGTCGACCTCGTCCACGATCGCGAAGTTGTGGCCCCGCTGCACCAGCTCGTCCTTCGCCCACGCCATGTTGTCGCGCAGGTAGTCGAAGCCGAACTCGTTGTTCGTGCCGTACGTGATGTCGCACGCGTACTGCTCGCGCCGCTGGGCCGGCGTCATGTTGGCCAGGATGCAGCCGACTTCCAGACCCAGGAACTTGTGGACGCGCCCCATCATCTCGGAGTCGCGCTCGGCCAGGTAGTCGTTGACCGTGATCAGGTGGACGCCCTTGCCGGACAGGGCGTTCAGATAAGCGGGCAGCGTGCCGACGAGGGTCTTGCCCTCACCGGTCTTCATCTCGGCCACATAGCCGAGGTGCAGGGCCGCACCACCCATGATCTGCACGTCGTAGTGACGCTGGCCCAGCACACGCTTCGCCGCCTCACGCACGGTGGCGAACGCCTCGGGCAGCAGGTCGTCCAGCGACTCTCCGTCGGCGTACCGCTGCTTGTACTCCTCGGTGAGAGCTCGCAGCTCGGCGTCGGAGAGGTCGACGAAGTCCTCTTCGATGGAGTTGACCTGGTCCGCGATGCGGTGCAGCTTGCGCAGGATCTTGCCTTCGCCTGCACGCATGATCTTCGAGAGGACGGACACGGGGGTTGGTCTCCTTGCCGGTCGGGCCTGGCACGGTCGGTTTCCATTTGACTCACTGAGCAACGGCCATCGTATGCGAGGACCCCGCCACGCCGGGAGGCCCGCCATGACGAGGACCGCACACTGTCGCGCACACGCGCCAAAATCTTCTTCAAACGGGACAACGTCCGGCCCCCGCCGATGGTGCCGCCCCCCGCCCATGAATTGCGCGAATCGTGATCACCCGCTCACGCCCCGCACAACCGGCACGACCGCCCCGGCCGGGAAGGGGTCATCGACCGCGCGGCAGGGGCACACCCCCCGCAAACCGATGGCGCCCGCCCACCGGAGCCCACCACAATCTCCCGATGGAGCCCGTCACCCTCACAACCGACCGCCTGGTGCTGCGCCCCGTCGGCGCCCAGGACACCGACGCCGTCCTCGCCGCCGCCCAGGACCCCGACATCCAGCGCTGGACCACCCTCCCCTCCCCCTACCTCCCCGAACACGCCCACAGCTTCACCGAACAGGTCGCCCCCGACGGCTGGGCCGACGCCTCCATGTACACCTTCGGCGTGTTCCTCCCCGACGGAACCCTCACCGGAATGCTCGGCCTCACCATGCGCTCCCTCGGCACCGCCGAGATCGGCTTCTGGACCGCCAAGGAACACCGCGGCCAGGGCTACACCACCGAGGCCGCCCGCGCCGCCACCCGCTGGGCCTTCACCCACCTCGCCGTCGACCGCGTCGAATGGCGCGCCGAAGTCGGCAACCAGGCCTCCCGCGCGGTCGCCCGCGCCGCCGGCTTCACCCTGGAGGGCACCCTCCGCTCGGCCCTCAACAACAAAGGCGTACGACGCGACTGCTGGGTCGGCTCCCTCCTCCCCTGCGACCTCGGCCTGCCCTCGGCCGCCCCCTACCTGCCGCCACCGGCCCGGCACACGCCGTAGGAACACCCTCCTCGCCGGACGAATCCCCAGCTCACCCCGGACTGTCAGTGCCACCGCCTATCGTGCGGGACATGACGACCCCGCGCCCCAGCACCGAGCTCTCCGCAGACGAAGCCCGCCGGATCGCCCTGCGCGCCCAGGGCTTCCTCGGCAGCCCCGACCGCAGGGCCGGCGTCCGCGGCGTCCTCCGCCACCTCGGCGCGGTCCAACTCGACACCATCTCCGTCCTCGCCCGCTCCCACGAACTGATCCCCTACGCCCGCCTCGGACGCGTGGGCCGGGCAGCCGTCGAGGACGCCTACTGGAAGGACACCCACGCCTTCGAGTACTGGTCCCACGCCGCCTGCATCCTCCCCATCGAGGAGTGGCCCCACTTCGCCTTCCGCCGCCGCGCCTACCGGAACCGGCCCCAGTGGCACCACGACCTCCCCGAGGGCACCTACGACCAGGTCCTCAAACAGCTCCGCGCCGAGGGCCCCCTCACCGCCACCGAACTCGGCGGCGCGAAGAAGACCAGCGAATGGTGGGACTGGTCCGGCACCAAGGTCGCCGTGGAACGCGCCCTGATGTACGGCGAAGTCGTCTGCGTGACGCGCCGCGGCTGGAAACGTGTCTACGACCTCGCCGAGCGCGCCGTCCCCGCCGACCTGCTGCACGACGAACTCGACGACACCGAGTGCCTGCGCCGCCTGGTCCGCCTCGCCGGCCAGTCCCTCGGCGTCGGCACGCGCGCGGACATCGCCGACTACCACCGCCTCAAGGGCGAACAGGTCGACGCGGTGATCGCCGACTCGGGCCTGGTCCCGGTCACCGTCGAGGGCTGGGGCAAGCCGGCCTGGGCCGACCCGGCGGCCCTGGCGACCCCGCCGCGCGGCCGCCACCGCACCACCCTGCTGTCCCCGTTCGACTCCCTCATCTGGGAACGGGCCCGCACCGAGCGGATCTTCGGCTTCACCCACCGCCTGGAGGCCTACGTCCCCAAGCCCAAGCGGATCCACGGCTACTTCGCGATGCCCGTCCTGGCCGGCGGCCGGCTCGTGGGCCGCGTCGACCCGGCCCGCGAGGGCCACACCCTGGTCGCCAGACAGGTCGGCCTGCACAGCCCCAAGGCGGTGCCGGCGGTCGCCGAGGCACTGGTCGAGGCGGCGAGCTGGGTCGACTGCACGGACGTACGGGTGGAACGGGTCGACGCGCCGGAACTGCGCGACCCCCTCACCCAAGCGGTGACCCGCGCCCTGGCCACCGCCCTGCGCTGAACGACCTCAGCGGATCTCGAGGATCTTCTCCCGCATCGCGTACACCACCGCCTCCATCCTGGAGTGCAGCTGCAGCTTCTCCAGGATGTTGCGCACATGGTTCTTCACGGTGTTCTCGGAGATGAACAGCTCCTTGGCGATGTCCCGGTTGTTCATCCCGGTCGCCACCAGCTTGAGCACCTCCAGCTCACGGTCCGTCAGCCGGGGCGCGGGCACCAGCCGGCGCTCGTCGGTGCGCTGGATCATCGACTTGAACTCGGTGAGCAGCTTCGACGCCATCGACGGGCTGATCTGCGACTGCCCGTCCGCGACCGCCCGGATCGCGGTGGCGACCTCGTCCGTCGAGATCTCCTTCAGCAGATAGCCCGTCGCACCCGCCTTGATCGCGTCGTAGAGGTCGGCCTCCTCGTCGCTGATCGTCAGCATGATGATCTTCGCGCTGGGAGCCACCTCCTTGATGGAGGTGCACGCCTCGATACCGCCGCGCTTGGGCATCCGCACATCCATCAGCACGATGTCCGGCAGCAGATCGGCCGCCTTGTCCACGGCCTCCGCGCCGTCCCCGGCCTCACCGACGACCTGGATGTCCTCCTCGGCCGCGAGCACGATCTCCAGCCCCCGGCGGAACAAGGCGTGGTCGTCCACGACAAGGACTCTGATCGGCTCCTTGCGTGAAGCACCCGCGTCCGGGCCCATGCCGACGACGCCGTCGTCGGCATCCTCGTCCCGCATCGGTCCGAAGCTGTCCGCCATCGTTCCTCCCCCTGCAAGGCTGCGGCTGTGGTCCTGAGCCAGCGCCAACCCAAGGCTGCGGCCCACCGATTGGGCCGCACCGGCCATGATTCCATGCCCGTGCGACAAAGCGGTGACAGAGCGCTGCCCCTGGGGGTCGCGCACGGGTGCCCCTGGGGGCGCACACAGCGCTCCAGGGGCACAACCGCGTCAACCACTGTCACCGGGCAGGGTCAGCCGCCCAGCGCCCCGCCCGCCTCGGGAGAGTGCGCCTGGGCGACCATGGGGTCCGTGTCGAGGTGGATCACGCCGTAGTCGTAGGCGTGGCGCCGGTAGACGACGCTCGGCTGCTTGGTCTCGGAGTCGACGAACAGATAGAAGTCATGGCCGACCAGCTCCATCTCGTAGAGGGCCTGGTCGAGAGTCATCGGAGCGGCGACGTGGGTCTTCTCCCGGACCACGAGGGGGCCGTCGCCCTGCACCTCCAGCGAACCGATCTTCTTTGTCGGCACGCTGTCCGACGCTTCGGCCGGAACGGGGTGTCCGTTGCCGTTGAGCGTCGCCACGCCCGGGACGTGGTCGGGAACCTCTGCCGCGCTGAGCCGGCGTGCGCCACGGCGCGTGTACCGCTTGTCGTGCTGCTTGCGCAGCTGGGCGTCCAGCTTCTCCGCCGCCAGGTCGAGTGCCGCATACGGGTCGCTGGCCGCGGCCTCCGCCCGGATCACAGGGCCGCGGGAGCGGAGCGTGATCTCCACTCGCTCGCACCGGTCGGCCTGTCGGGGGTTGGGCTCCTTGGACACCTCGACGTCGAGGCTGATCACCTTGCCGTCGAGCTTCTGGATCTTCTCCAGGTTCAGCTTCTCGGCCACGTGCTTGCGGAACCGCTCGGGCACCTCGGTCTTGCGGCCCTTGACGACGATGTCCACGCAGAACTCCGTTCCCGGATCACTCCGCCTCAGTGCGGAGCGTCTCCCTTTTGCACCAGGCTCCGGTGAGCACCGGAACCGCGGACTTGGTGACTTCCACCTCCTCCTCCCCCATCGGCGAGATCTACACCCCAGGTGCGGCGGACGATTCCCCAAACCGCAGCACGGCATTCGGAAATGAGAGGTGTGGCCTGCGGCTTTCCCTCACAACCGAACATATCTCGCTGGGACGGATGTCGTCACCCTCTACTGCGCCATACCTCCGTTCAGGTGAATTGACCCTGTCATTAGCTGCAACGACGCAACTTCGCAGTCAGTTCCGGTTTATTACGAAGGAATCCGGCGACGCAGCGACCACGGCCGCGCAGAGCACGTCACCGCCACGTGCCGCCCGCGCACCTCCCTCCGCCGTCCGGAACCGCCGTACCCCTCTCCCTTCCCGACCGTCCCCGAGGTACACGGCCGACCCACCACGACCACCCCCGAAGTCCGCCTCGGGACGGAGATCCCTCGCCCGGACCGGGCCGTCCCCGGGACCGCGAATCCTCGTCGGCCCCGGGCCGCCCTCCGGACGACCTCTCATCGGGTACGAGCCGCCCTCCGGTCCGGGACGCACCGCCGACCCGGGACGCACCGCCGGCCCGGGGACGCCGTGCGCGCCGGGGTAGCCCGTCGCGTCGAGGACGCCGTCCGCACCGTGAAGCCCGGGCACCCCGAGGACCGCCTGCACGCCGGGTACCCCCGTCGCCCCGCTGGCCGCCGGCCCGCCCAAGCCCGTCACACCGAGGGCACCGCGCGCGCATCCGGCAGTCGTCCCGTACTGCGCCTGCGCCTGCCCCTGCCCCTGCCCCTGCCCCTGCCCCAGAGGCTCCGCCGCCGTCGCGGCCCGTACCGCCCGCGCCGCCTCCGCGAGCGAGGCACCCGTCGTCATCAGGTCGTCGACGAGCACCACCGGCCCACCGCACAGCAACCGCCCGCCCCCGCGCACCACCGCCAGCGCGCCGACCAGGTTCTCCTGCCGCTCACGCGCGTTCAGCCCCGTCTGGTCGGCCACCGCCCGGCGCTGCCGCAGCACCGGGGCCACCCGCGCCCGCACCCCGGCCCGGCGCAGCTCCCCGGCCGCCGCCAGCGCGATACGGCGGGCGGGGTCGTGGCCTCGGGCGCGGGTGGCGGCGGGGGCGGAGGGGACGGGGACCAGGAGGAGAAGGGGAGGCGGGGGCGGGGGCCCCTCCCCCTCCCCCACCCCCGCCTCCCCCAACCCCACCCGCACCGCCCCCGCCACAGCCACCCCCAGCACCCCCGCCAGCCCCAGCCCGCCCCTTTCCTTGTGCGCCAGCAGCACCGCCCTGATCTCGTCCGCGTAGGGCGCCGCCGCGTGCACGGCGGGGAGCCCTGCCGGTTCCGGTTCCGGTCGTACCCGCCGCGGTCGGTTTCCGAGGAGCGCGCCCCGGCACCGCGGGCAGAGTGCCGTACGGGCCCGCCCGCAGCCCGCGCACTCGGCCGGCAGCACCAGGCCGGCGATCTCCTGCCACCACCTGCGCACTCCGTCCACGTCTTCACTGTGCCGGGGGAAGAGGGTGGCGGCCACCCTTGTGGAAAACCGTGGAGGGGGACCTGTGGAAAACCGACCGGTAAGTAAGATAAAAGGCCGGCCTGGCTCTCCTCAGAGCCCGGCCGGCCTAATCGGAGGACCACTCCGGAAAGGCGGACGCCGAAGGGATCACCCCGGATAAAACGCCGTCGAGGCGGTTTCCTTCAGGGTGCGCCACCCGCTCCCGCCGGGCAGCCACAGCAGCCCGTCCTTGGAGGTCGCGAAGAGGGGTTTGTCGCTGTTCTCGGAGGCGGCGATGCTGGTGACCTCGGTGAGGCCGGGCAGGGTGCCGGACTCGGGGATCGAGCCGTCGCACTGCATGTACTGCACCTGTTCGACGCCGCCGGACTCCTGCCCGACCACGACGAGACGGCTGTCGCCGGCCCATGCCACGGCCGTGACCTCCTCGAGTTCGGGTGTGGCGGAGCGCAGTTCCTGTACGGACACGGACGGCTGGTCACCGCTGCCCGCGGCCCGTTCGATGCGCCCGATGAGCAGGCTCTGCTTGCCGTCCTTGTCCACGACGAGTGCGATGCGCGCCCCGTCGGCGGCGACCCGTACGGCGTTGATACGGCCGTCCAGCCGCGGCGTGAGCACCTCGACGGGTTTGCCGCCGCCCTTCTGCAGGAGCAGGAGCCGGGGGGCGACCGGGTTGCGGTCGGCGATCCACAGGTCGCCCTGTGCGTCCCAGGTGGGGGTGGTGAGGCGGTCGGCCTCGGTCCTGCCGGTGCTGGTGAGGACGGGGTCACCGAGGGAGGCGCTGGCCACGGTGGAGGTGACGTACAGGCTCCGGCCGTCGAGGGAGACTCCGGCGGCGCTGTGTTCGTCGCGGGCCACGGCCACCGAGAGCAGTGGTTTGGTGCCGTCGCCGAGCGCTCCGGGGACGGGGTCGGCCTTGGCGTTGCCGTCGGCGCCTGCGCCGGAGGGCATGCGACGGAGCTGGTGGCGTCCGTCGATGAAGTAGAGGTACTCGGGGTCGGCCTCGCTGCCGCGGGTGGCGACGCCCGCGGCGGCGTCGCCGCCCAGCGAGCACAGCTGGCGGCCGCCTGCCCGCAGGGCGACCTCCTGCACGGTGGGGGTGACGCTCTGGATGGTGAACAGCAGCTGGGCGGCCATCTCGGCGCACTTGCCCCGGCCGATGTGGGCGGCCTTGTCGTTGAGCGGCACGGTCAGCTTGTTCTGGTCGTCGGGCGCGAGCGCGCTGACGCCCTTCCGCAGTGCGGTGCCGGTGGGGAAGCTGGATCGGACGACGGGGCGGAGCCAGCTGGTGGGACCGCTGAGCAGGGAGCGGACCATCTGGGTCGTGGGGTCGACCCGTTCCCGTACGTAGACGGGGTCGGCGACGGCCATGGGCTGCCCGGAGGCGGCGGAGGTGGTGTTGGAGGCGAAGTAGTACTTGTTGACGGACATGTAGTTCCGCTGGAAGTCCGACTTGCCCATGACGACCCCCTGGGGGAGTACGTCGATGCGCCACTGTTCGGTCTTCTTGTCGCGGGTGAGGTGCACCGTCTGGTTGTAGCCGCCGGAGGCGGGTGTGTAGGACTGCTGGGCGTCGACGGTGGCGACCTTCGTACCGGTCAGGGTGAAGGAGGTGTCGCCGCCGTCCCGGCCGCCCGACCGTCCGGCCTCCGCGCCGGGTCCGTCGGCGAGGACGGTGGTGGAGAGCTCCGGCTGCCAGCTCTGGGCCGCGGAGCTGGTCAGATACTGCCGGGCCGTCGCAAAGCTGGGGTCGTCGCTGGTCAGGGCCTCGAGGAAGCCCTGGACGATCTCGGAGGGCGGAGCGTCGTCGCGGGGCGGCATGGCGAACACCCGTACCTGCGTGTCCTGGCGCGGTGTGGACTCGACGTCACGCAGGTCGCCGCGGTCGGGCATGGAGGCGCATCCGGCGAGCAGTACGGCGCCACAGGCGGCGTACGCCACCACGCGCGCCGGTGTGCGCCGGTCGCGCTTCTGGCGGTCAGCGCCCACGGAATGCCTCCCCTTGTTCGTCCGGACCCTGCGGTCCGGCATCCGGCCGGCCAGGGGTGTCGCCGGATGCCGTGTCCTTGCGCGTCACGTCTCTGCCCACCGCGCCCCTGTGCCCCGCGTCCCTGTGCCCCGCGTCGGCGCGTGCCGCGGCGGTGCCGTCGGCGGGTTCGTCGCTGGTCCGGGTGGCCGGGGCGGCGGGCCGGGCCACGACGCGTGCGCCGTTGCCGGGCAGGGCGGTCGGGTCGGCAGTGGGGGTCACCGTGGCCGTGCGGGGTGCCAGCGGGGCGTGTGCGGATGAGAGGGGTTCGCGGGCGGGCTGCACGGGTACGGTGGCGCTCTTCTCGCCGCCCCTGCCGCCCTGTCCCAGGTCACCGAGGCCGCGGTTGCGCCGCGAGTCCTTGGGTTCCAGGGGTATCGGCGAGCCCCGCAGGGGTTCGTCGGCGGTCCTGGGCAGGGTGAGGCGGAACTGTGAGCCGCCGCCGGGTTCGCCCCAGGCCTGCAGCCAGCCGCCGTGCAGCCGGGCGTCCTCCAGGGCGATGGACAGTCCGAGGCCCGTGCCGCCGGTGGTACGCGCGCGTGCCGGATCGGCGCGCCAGAAGCGGCTGAAGACGCGGGTGGCCTCACCGGGCTTGAGTCCGACGCCGTAGTCGCGTACGGCGACGGCGACGGCCCCGCCGGCCGCGGCGAGCTTGACGACGACGTCCTTGCCCTCGCCGTGCTCGACGGCGTTGACGACGAGATTGCGCAGGACCCGCTCGACGCGCCGGGCGTCCGCCTCGGCGACGACGGGCTGCTGGTCGCCGAGGACGCGGATGGTCGTGCCCTTGCGGTCGGCGAGGGGCGCGGCGCCGCTGACGACGCGCCGGACGACCTCGCGCAGGTCGATGGGTTCGGCCTCCAGGGCGGCAGCGCCGGCGTCGAAGCGGCTGATCTCCAGCAGGTCGGCGAGCAGGGACTCGAAGCGGTCGAGCTGGTCGGCGAGGAGTTCCGCGGACCGCGCGGTGACGGGGTCGAAGTCCTCACGCGCCTCGTGGATGACGTCGGCGGCCATCCGTACGGTGGTCAGCGGTGTGCGCAGCTCGTGCGACACATCGGACACGAAGCGCCGCTGCATGCGGGAGAGGTCCTCCAGCTGCTGGATCTTGAGCTGGAGGTTCTGCGCCATCTTGTTGAAGGCCTCCCCGAGGCGGGCGATGTCGTCCTCTCCGGTGACCTTCATACGTTCCTGCAGACGCCCGGCGGAGAGCCGTTCGGCGATGCCCGCGGCCATGCGGACCGGTGTGACGACCTGCCGTACGACGAGCCAGGCGATCGCGCCGAGGAGGACGACGACGAAGAGCCCGGCGGTCGCGAGGGTGCCCTTGACGAGGCTGAGGGACTTCTCCTCCTGGGTGAGCGGGAAGAGGTAGTACAGCTCGTAGGGGTCGCCGTTGGGGTCGTTGAGCTGTTTGCCGATGACGAGGGCCGGCTGGGATTCCTTGTCGTTGCTGTAGAGGATGCGGGAGTAGCTCTGGGCTGCTCCGGCGTTGCCGTTGATGTGGTCGCGCAGGGCTTCGGGGACGCTCTTGTTGGGGTCGACGTAGCCGGAGGACCGGGGTCCCGGTCCGCCGCCGCTGTCGTCGCCCGGGGGGAGGGTGACGACGTCGAAGGCGCCCTGGCCGCCGCTGGACAGCGACGACACGAGTTCGCTCATCCACTCGGTGACGTTCTGCAGGGAGCTTCTGTCGACGGCGTTCCCGTCGCCGCCCGCGGCGACCGCCTCGTCGGCCTTCTGTTTGGCGACGGCGAATCCGCCGGCGGCCTGGCCCTGGGAGGCCTTGACCTTGGCGTCGAGCAGTCCGTTGCGCACCTGCCCGATGACGACGAAGCCGAGCAGCAGGACGACGCCCAGCGACATCAGCAGGGTGGTCGCGACGACCTTGAGCTGGATGTTGCGGCGCCACAGCCGCATGACGGGCAGCAGCGGCCGGCGTACCCAGCGCAGGAGCAGGCGCAGGATCGGGCTGCCCTGCATCCCGCCCTGGAGCAGCCCGCCTTCGAGGAGGCGTCCGAAGCGTGAATCCATGGTCTTCCGGCCGACAGGCCGCTCCGGTCGGACCCCGGACCGGCCGGGGGCCGAAGCGGCACTGTCCCCGGGCATGTCAGCTCGGCCCCGCCTTGTATCCGACGCCTCGGACGGTCACCACGATCTCCGGGCGCTCGGGGTCCTTCTCGACCTTGGAGCGCAGCCGCTGGACGTGGACGTTGACGAGGCGGGTGTCGGCGGCGTGCCGGTAACCCCACACCTGTTCGAGGAGGACTTCGCGGGTGAAGACCTGCCACGGCTTGCGCGCCAGCGCGACCAGCAGGTCGAACTCCAGCGGCGTCAACGCGATGGACTGCCCGTCGCGCTTCACGGAGTGTCCGGCGACGTCGATCACGAGGTCACCGATCGCCAACTGCTCCGGCGCCGGCTCCTCCGACCTGCGCAGCCTCGCCCGGATGCGGGCGACGAGCTCCTTCGGCTTGAACGGCTTGACGATGTAGTCGTCGGCGCCGGACTCCAGCCCGACGACCACGTCGACGGTGTCGCTCTTCGCCGTGAGCATCACGATCGGCACACCGGACTCGGCCCGGATCAGGCGGCAGACCTCGATGCCGTCCCGTCCGGGCAGCATCAGGTCCAGCAGCACCAGATCGGGCTTCGCCTCCCGGAACGCGGCCAGCGCCTTGTCACCGTCGGCTACGAAAGACGGCTCAAAACCTTCACCACGCAGCACGATGCCGAGCATCTCGGCCAGTGCGGTGTCGTCGTCGACGACAAGGACTCGTCCCTTCATAAACGACATCATCCCATTCTCATAACGGTGAAGGTGACGCAGGTGAGAAGCCTCACCGCCCGGTGACGATAGTCGTACGGGACCGTCACTGTCTGCCCTCGCCGACAGACCGTGATCTCCAGGGCATCAGGCACCCGTCCCCGGACGGGCCCTCGCGCAGAGTTCGGCGAGCCCTTCGGCGGTCACCGGCGACACCACGCCCTCCTCCGTCACGATCGCCGTCACCAGCTCCGGCGGCGTCACGTCGAACGCCGGGTTGTACGCCTGGGTGCCCAGCGGCGCCACCGGTATCCCGCCTCCCGCGCCCGTCACCGGCGCCTGCGGCGCCGTCACCTCGGTCACCTCGAACCCGGGGCGCTGCTCGACCTCGATCGCCGCCCCGCTCGCCGTGTGCGGGTCGACGGTCGTCACCGGCGCGACCACGATGAACGGCACATGGTGGTACCGCGCGAGCACCGCGAGCGGATAGCTCCCCACCTTGTTCGCCACCGAGCCGTCGGCCGCGATCCGGTCCGCCCCGATCAGCACCGCGTCCACCTCGCCCGCCGCGAACAGCGAGCCTGCCGCGTTGTCCGTCAGCAGGGTGTACGCCATACCACTGCGCGCCGCCTCGTACGCGGTGAGGCGGGCGCCCTGCAGCAGCGGACGGGTCTCGTCCACCCACAGCCGCCGCAGCCTCCCCACGCGGTGCGCGGCCAGCGCGACGGCGAACGCCGTCCCCTCCCCGCCCGACACCAGCGCGCCGGTGTTGCAGTGCGTGAGGATGCGGTGCCCGCCTCCGGGCAGCAGCTCGTCCAGGAGCGCCAGCCCGTGCCCGGCCATCCGGGTGCTGGCCTCGGCGTCCTCCCGGTGCAGTCGCCGTGCCGCAGCCAGCGCGGCCTGCGCCCCCTGTGCCGGACCGGCTCCGCCCGCCAGCTCCGCCCGGTAGGCGGCCCGCGCCCGGTTCACCCCGAGGGACAGGTTCACCGCGGTGGGCCGTGCTCCCGCCAGCGCGGTGGCCGCCTCCTCCACGTCGAAGCCCCGGGCGGCGGCGAGCGCGACGCCGTACGCCCCGGCGATGCCGAGCAGCGGCGCCCCTCGCACGGCCAGCGAACGGATCGCCTCCACCAGCGCCGACGCGTCCGTACAGACCAGTTCGACCTCCTCGGCCGGCAGCCTCGTCTGGTCGAGAAGCACCAGCACGGGGCCTTCGGGTGGTTCTTCCCAACGGATCGCCGGTATCTCGGCCTGCCGCTTGTCCTCACCGGATTGCGCGTACTGATCAGCCATGCGGTCAGTCTGCCCCGAGTCCGGCGGACAATTGAAGGTGTGCAGCCCTTACCGCGGCCGGTCTCCTCATGACCACCCCATGGCACGATGGCAGCCAACCTGCCGCCGCGCCCGCGGACGGGCATCGTGAAGGAGCGACGATGAAAGACACTCCGGGCTGGGCCTCGCCCGGATCCGCCCCGTCCGACGGGCGGGAGCCCGGCGCGTCCGACCCCGCTGACCAGCCCGCCCACGCGCAGCCCGAGGGCCAGTCGGCCGCGAATCCACCGGACCCCCAAGCGAAGTGGTCCAAGGAGCAGCCGCCCCCCGGCCCGTGGTCCGCGCCCGCAGGCCCCCAGCAGCCGGGCCAGGCCGCTCCGCAGAACCCCCTCCAGCCTCCGCCGCCACCGCCCGGCCCCGGCTGGGGCGGCCGCCCGCCCGCCGGCCCGTACGGCGGTGCCCCCCACGGCCACCCGGGCTACGCCCCCTACCCGGCCTGGGGCAACGGCTGGGGCGGCCCCCCGCCCGCGGCCAAGCCCGGTGTGATCCCGCTGCGCCCCCTCGGCGTCGGCGAGATCCTCGACGGCGCGGTCACCACGATGCGCACCTACTGGCGCACGGTGCTGGGCATCTCGCTGACCGTCGCGATCGTCACCGAGGTCATCGTCGTCCTGCTCCAGGGCCTGGTCCTCGACCACACCACGGACACCTCCGCCCTCAGCGACCCGAGCGCCACCCTCGACGAGCAGACCCGCGCCATGGGCGACGTCATGCTCAACTCCGGGGTCCTGCTGCTGGTCTCGCTGGTCGGCACCATCTTCGCGACCGCCCTGCTCACGGCCGTCATCAGCCGTGCGGTCCTCGGCAAGCCCGCCACCCTCCAGGACGCCTGGCGCGATGCCCGTCCCCGGATCCCCCGGCTGTTCGGGCTGATCTTCCTGCTGCTGCTCATCGCGGGCGCGGTGGGCGCCGCAGGCGCGCTGCCCGGCATCCTGGCGAGCGCCGCCGGGGCCGGCGAGGGCGGGGTCGCGCTGTCGGTCCTCGGCACCTTCGTCGCGGTCTTCGTCGCCCTGTGGCTGCTGGTCCGGCTCTCCCTCTCCTCGCCCGCGCTGATGCTGGAGAAGCAGAGCATCACGAAGGCGATGGGCCGCTCCGCCAAACTCGTCCGCGGCTCCTGGTGGCGGGTCTTCGGCATCCAGCTGCTCGCCCTGATCATCGCGAACATCGTCGCGACGATCGTCCTCGTCCCCTTCGCCTTCGCCGGCGCCGCGATGAGCGACAGCGGCATCGGCAGCCTCGTCGACGGCACGGGCGACTACGGCTGGACCTACCTGATCGTCAGCGGCATCGGCTCGGTGATCGGCTCCATGATCACCTTCCCGATCGCGGCCGGAGTCGTCGTCCTCCTCTACATCGACCAGCGCATCCGCCGCGAGGCCCTCGACCTCGACCTGGCCCGCGCCGCCGGTGTCCAGGGCTACGGCTCCCCCGACCCCGGCACCACCTCGGGGAGCTGATGCGGTGAGCCTGACGGGGGGTACCCTCACCGCGCCCTCACTTCCGCACGGCACACTCGTCCGCTCCGACGACACGCCTCCGCTGACCATCCCCCGCGATCCCGCGCGCGAGGCGGCCCGACGCGAGCTGTCCGAACGCCTGTACCACGAGCACGACCCCAGCCTCCTCCAGCGCGCCCTCACCACCCTCTGGGACTGGATCGGCGACCTGTTCGCCACAGCGTCCGGCGCCACCCCCGGAGGCATCGTCGGCGTGCTGGTGGTCCTCGCGGCCGTCGTGGCCGTGGTGGGCGCCCTGTGGTGGCGCCTGGGCACCCCCCGCCGCCAACCCGCCTCTACCGCCGCCCTGTTCGACGACCGCCCCCGCACCGCCGCCGAACACCGGGCCGCCGCCGAGGCGCACGCCTCCCAGGGCCACTGGAGCCAGGCCCTCCAGGAACGCATGCGCGCGGTCGTCCGCTCCCTCGAAGAACGCGCGCTCCTCGACACCCGCCCCGGCCGCACCGCCGACGAGGCCGCCGCAGAGGCCGGCCGCACCCTCCCCGGCCACAGCGACCGACTCCACACCGCCGCCCGCGTCTTCGACGACGTGACGTACGGAGGCCGCCCGGCGACCGAGCAGGCGTACCGCCGCATCGCCGAACTCGACCTCGACCTGGAGCGCGCCAAACCCCTGCTCACCACCCGCAGCACCGCCGACGCGGCCCCCACCACCCGCCGGGGAGCCGCCGGATGACCACCGAGGCCACGCTCCCCGCCACCGCGACCTCGCCCACCGTCCGCCACCTGTGGACCCGCGCGCGAGGAGTGGCCTTCGCCGTCACGCTCCTCCTGGCGGCCGGCGTCGCACTCGCCGTCCTGCGCTCCGACGCCCGGCACGGCACCCTCGACCCCCGCTCCGCCGACCCCTACGGCAGCCGCGCCGTCGCCGAACTCCTCGCCGACCGGGGCGTCTCCACCCGTGTCGTCACCACCCTCGCCGAGGCCCGCGCCGCCACCGGCCCCGACACCACCCTCCTGGTCGCCGCCCCCGACCTTCTGACGGAGCGCCAGCAGCAGGACCTGCGTGCCACGACCTCCGGCTCCGGCGGCCGCACCGTCCTCATCGCTCCCGGCAGCCCCTCCGTCTCCACCCTCGCCCCCGGGGTCACCGCGGACCCGGCCGCCAGCCGCGGCTCCGCCCTCGCCCCCGACTGCGCCCTCCCCGAGGCCCGACGCGCCGGCACCGCCGAGACCGGCGGCATCCGCTACAGCACCCGCCACCTCGACGCCGACATGTGCTACCCCAGCCGGCGACTGGCCACCCTCCTGCGCATCCCGGACCCTTCCGGCGGCGGCGACACCCTCGTCATCGGCGCACCCGACATCCTCTACAACACCCGACTCGACCAGCAGGGCAACGCCTCGCTCGCCCTTCAACTCCTCGGCTCCCGCCGCCATCTGACCTGGTACCTCCCCTCGCTCTCCGACACCTCCGCCACCGAACCCGGCGACGAGAAATCCTTCTTCGACCTGCTGCCCTCGGGCTGGCTCTGGGGCACCCTGCAACTCTTCGTCGCGGCAGCGCTCGCCGCCCTCTGGCGGGCACGCCGACTCGGCCCGCTCGTACCCGAGAAACTCCCCGTGGCGATCCGCGCCTCGGAAACCGTCGAAGGCCGCGCCCGCCTCTACCGCGCAGCCCGCGCCCGCGACCGCGCGGCCACCGCTCTTCGCTCCACCACCCGCACCCGACTGGCCCCCCTCGTAGGCATCCCCGTCACCCAGGCACACATGCCCGAAGCACTCCTGCCCGCCCTGTCCGCCCGCCTCCCCTCCGGCGGACAGCCCCTGCACTCCCTTCTCTTCGGCCCGCCGCCCAGCGACGACACGGCCCTCATCGCACTCGCCGACCAACTCGACGCCCTCGAAAGAGAGGTACGCCGTCCATGATGGACCCGACCACTGACAACGCCGGGAACACCGGGGACCCGGGCCGCGCCCGCGCCTCCCTGGAAGCCCTGCGCGCCGAGATCTCCAAGGCCGTGGTCGGCCAGGACCCCGCCGTGACCGGCCTCGTCGTCGCTCTTCTGTGCCGCGGACACGTTCTCCTTGAAGGAGTCCCCGGAGTGGCCAAGACGTTGCTCGTCCGCGCCCTCGCCTCCGCACTCGAACTCGACACCAAGCGCGTCCAGTTCACCCCCGACCTCATGCCCGGCGACATCACGGGCTCGCTCGTCTACGACGCGCGCACCGCCGAGTTCTCCTTCCAGCCCGGCCCGGTCTTCACCCACCTCCTCCTCGCCGACGAGATCAACCGCACCCCGCCGAAGACGCAGTCCTCCCTCCTGGAGGCCATGGAGGAACGGCAGGTCACCGTCGACGGCACCCCCCGCCCCCTGCCCGACCCGTTCCTCGTCGCCGCGACCCAGAACCCCGTCGAGTACGAGGGCACCTACCCCCTCCCCGAAGCCCAACTCGACCGCTTCCTCCTCAAACTGACGCTCCCTCTCCCCTCCCGCCAGGAAGAGATCGACGTCCTCACCCGCCACGCCGAAGGCTTCAACCCGCGCGACCTCCACGCCGCCGGCGTACGCCCCGTCGCCGGACCGGCAGACCTGGAAGCGGCCCGCGCGGCCGTCGCCAAGACGACCATCTCCCCCGAGATCACCGCGTACGTCGTCGACATCTGCCGCGCCACCCGCGAATCCCCCTCGCTCACCCTCGGCGTGTCACCGCGCGGCGCCACAGCCCTCCTCGCCACGTCCCGTGCCTGGGCCTGGCTCACCGGCCGCGACTACGTCATCCCCGACGACGTCAAAGCCCTCGCCCTCCCCACCCTCCGCCACCGCGTCCAGCTCCGCCCGGAAGCCGAAATGGAAGGCGTGACGGCCGACTCCGTCATCACCGCACTCCTCGCCCACGTCCCCGTCCCCCGCTGATGGCACTCACCGGACGCGCCGCCCTGCTCGCGGCCCTCGGCGCCCTCCCCGTCGGCCTCTGGGACCCCAGTTGGACAGGCATCCTCGCCGTCAACGCCCCCCTGGCCCTGGCCTGTGCCTGCGACTACGCCCTGGCAGCCCCCGTACGCCCCCTGCGCCTCACCCGCTCCGGTGACACCACCGCACGCCTCGGTGAGCCCGCGGACGTCACCCTGACCCTCACCAACCCCTCCCGACGCCCGCTGCGCGCCCGCATCCGCGACGGCTGGCCGCCCAGCAGCTGGCAGCCCGGCACAGAAACCGAGGCGTCCCGCCACCAGCTGACCGTCCCCGCCGGCGAGCGCCGCCGCATCACCACCCGCCTGCGCCCCACCCGCCGCGGCGACCGCCGAGCCGACCGCGTGACCATCCGCTCCTACGGCCCCCTCGGCCTCCTCGCCCGTCAAGGCACCCACAAGGTTCCCTGGACGGTACGCGTCCTGCCCCCGTTCACCAGCCGCAAGCACCTCCCCTCGAAACTCGCCCGCCTCCGCGAACTGGACGGCCGCACCAGCGCCCTCACCCGCGGCGAGGGCACCGAATTCGACAGCCTGCGCGCATACGTCCCCGGCGACGACACGCGCTCCATCGACTGGCGCGCCACGGCCCGCCACTCCACGGTCGCCGTCCGCACATGGCGCCCGGAACGCGACCGCCACATCCTCCTGGTCCTGGACACCGGCCGCACGTCGGCCGCACGTGTCGGCGACGCCCCCCGTCTCGACGCCTCCATGGACGCCGCCCTCCTCCTCGCCGCCCTGGCCTCCCGCGCAGGCGACCGCGTCGACCTCCTCGCCTACGACCGGAGGGTCCGCGCCCTTGTGCAGGGCCGCTCGGCCCGTGACGTCCTGCCCTCCCTCGTCGACGCCATGGCCCCCCTCGAACCCGAACTGGTCGAGACGGACGCCAGGACCCTCACCACCACAGCGCTCCGTACGGCTCCCCGCCGGTCCCTCATCGTCCTGCTGACCACACTCGACGCCGCCCCGGTCGAGGAAGGCCTCCTCCCGGTCCTCCCTCGACTCACCCAGCGCCACACCGTTCTCGTCGCGTCGGTCGCCGACCCCCACATCGCCCGCATGGCCACCTTCCGCGGCAGTGCCGACGCGGTGTACGACGCCGCATCCGCCGCCCAGGCCCAGACCGAACGCCATCGCACAGCCGAACAACTCCGCCGGCACGGAGTCACCGTCGTGGACGCGACCCCCGACGACCTCGCCCCGGCCCTCGCGGACGCCTACCTTGCGCTGAAGGCAGCGGGACGACTATGAGAAAAGCGGGCTCGCCATGGAGTCCGCGGGAATGAGCGTCCAAATGTCCTG